>CAVRTD010000001.1:0-1102462 GCA_963724105.1 Terriglobia bacterium
CCTCCTGACCCTGGTCGTGGTCGACGATCTCGTCGCCCTGGCGATCATCGTCCTCGCCTACACGGACTCGATCGACGGGATGGCGCTGGCGATCGCGATCGCCCTCTTCGCGGTGCTCGCCCTGCTGCGCTTCCTGCCCAGCAAGCGGGGCCCGATCGCGGTCGTCGTCGGCATCGCGATCTGGGTCGCGATGTACGAGTCGGGGATCGACCCGGTCATCGCCGGGCTCGCGATCGGCCTCGTCACCAGCGCCTATCCGCCCTCGCGCCATGAGCTGGAGCGGGCGACCGACCTGACCCGCGAGTTCCGCGAGCAGCCGACGCCGGGCCTGGCCTCCTCGGCCCGGCGCAGCCTGGCCGAGGCGATCTCGCCGAACGAGCGGCTCCAGTACTCGCTGCACCCCTGGACCAGCTACGTGATCGTGCCGCTGTTCGCGCTCGCCAACGCCGGCATCCACCTGACCGGCGGCCTGCTCTCCGACGCGGTCGGATCGCCGATCACGATCGGCATCGTCGTCGCCTACGTGGTCGGCAAGCCGTTCGGCATCTTCGCCGCGCCCTGGATCGCGACCCGGCGGATCTTCGGCGGCGGCAAGCTGACGATCACCTGGCCCGGCCTGCTCGGCACCGGCGCCGCCGCCGGCGTCGGCTTCACCGTCTCCTTCCTGATCGCCAACCTCGCCTTCACCGGCACCGAGCTGGAAGAGGCGAAGATCGGCGTCCTCGTCGCCGCCCTGATCTCGCCGCTGCTGGCGCTGGCGGTGTTCCGCGGGGCCGCCAGGTTGATCCCCGCCAGCCGCCGCCTCGAGCAGCTGCGCCGCACCGCCGACGCGATCATCGACCTCTCCGACGACGTCGATCCCGAGCGCGACCACATCCGCGGCGACGCCGACGGGCCGGTGACCCTGGTCGAGTACGCCGACTTCGAGTGCCCCTACTGCGGCCGCGCCGAGCCGACGATCCGCGAGCTGCTGGCGCAGCACAGGGGCGACGGCCTGCGCTACGTCTTCCGCCATCTGCCGCTCAGCGACGTCCACCCCCACGCTCAGCTCGCCGCCGAGGCATCGGAGGCGGCCCACGCCCAGGGCGCCTTCTGGGAGATGCACGACACCCTGATGGATCACCAGGGGGAGCTGACCCTTGGCGACGTGGGCCGCTACGCGGAGGAACTCGGGCTCGACGCGGAACGGCTCGAGGACGAGGTTCGCCGCCGCCGCTACCGCGGCCGCATCGCCGAGGACGTCGCCAGCGCCGACACCAGCGGCGTCTCCGGCACGCCGACCTTCTTCGTCAACGGCCGCCGCCACCAGGGCGTCTACGACATCGCGACGCTGACCGCGTCGATCAAGCGCGCGAAGCGGCTCGCCGAAGCGGAAGCTGCGGCGAGCCGCTCTGCTGCTGCTTCCCGCCTCTAGCCGTTGACGGCCTTCTTCAGCTCCGCGCCCGGGCTGAACTTGGCCGCGGTTTTGGCCGCGATCTGCATCGACTCGCCGGTCTGCGGGTTGCGGCCTTCACGGGCGGGCCGGGCGACGGTCGAGAATTTCCCGAAGCCGGTGAATTTGACCTCGTTGCCCGCCGCCAGCTGGGCGGTGATCTCGGCGATCGTCGCCTCTACCGCGGCCTTTGCCTGGGACGCCTGGAGCCCGGTCCGCTCAGCAACCTGTTTCGCCAGCTCATCCTTGGTCGTGATCGACATCTCTTCTCCTTGAAGTAGTGGGGACTCTTGCCTTTATTGGCCTTCTACTCATAGCCTTTCTAAAGCTCCGGACGGGTCGGCGCGTCCCGCCTCCGAATCGCTCAGGCCTGCGAGAAGCCCGTGTCCGGCTGAGCGGAGGCATTCGCGGCCGGCGGCACCGGGACCAGGGTGTGCTGCGCGGGATCTGGATGCACTTCGTCGCCCCTGACGTCGATCCGGCTGACCGACAGGTAGCGGACCAGGCCGATGACGACGAAGGTCAGGCCCAGCGCCACCCCGCCGGCGCCGAAACCGAGTCCTCCGCGGCCCGGTTCCACCGCCATCCAGTCGGCGATCGACGCCCCCAGCGGCCGGGTGAGGATGTAGGCGAGCCAGAAGGCGAGGATCTCGTTCATGCCGAAGTAGCGGTAGCCGATCGCCGGAATCGCGATCAGGGCGGCGAAGAGGACGGCCGAAGCGGAGAAGCCGAGGTGCAGGGTCGTCGCGGTCATGTCGCCGGCGGCGGTGCCGAGGGCGAAGGTGGCGAGCACCGTCGCCCAGTAGAAGACCTCGCGCCGGGTGGTGTAGATGCTGTGGATCGAGAGGGTCCCCTCGCTGGCGTACCAGGCCGCGAAAACGATCCCCAGGACCACCAGGTAGAACGCCGTCGAGATCAGGTAGGGGATGCCGAGCCCGACGTGCAGGGCGTCGGCGGCCGAGGTGCCGAAGACGGCGACCATGACCACGACCAGCCAGTAGTTCCAGGCCACGTAGCGGTCGCGGCGGAACTGCAGCCTCAGCGCCACCCAGAGGCCGATCAGCATCAGCGGCACCGCGATCGCCGGGCCGAGGATTCCGTTCAGGGAGTCGGACGCCGCCTCGCCCATCCCGGTGGTCGCCACCTTGACGACCCAGAAGAAGGCGATGATTTCCGGCACCTTGGCGAGCAGGCTCTTCTGTTCGGAATTGGGATTCATCGCTGGCTCCTCCTGGGCGCATCCGCGGCGGCGGATGGATCGAAGTGCGGACAGATGGTCGGCTGGCGAAACGCCGAGGACGTTGAGGAGGTCGGAACGGTAGGAACGGCGCCTAAACGCGAGATGAAGAGCGACGGCGGCTCAGAAAACCGGTGACTCGGTATAGGTGCCGAAGACCTCTTGCATCGCCGCGATCATCTCGCCCTCGGTGGTCTGCACCCGGGCGGCGGCGATGATCGGCTCCATCAGGTTGCCCTCGCCGGCGGCGGCGCGCTTGAGCTCGGCCAGGGCGCTCTCGACCGCGGCGGAGTCGCGGGCGGCCTTGGTCGCCCGCAGGCGATCGACCTGCTTGCCTTCCAGCGCCGGGTCGATCTTCAGGATCGGCATTTCCTCTTCGTCCTCGTGGGTGAAGTCGTTGACGCCGACGACGATCCGCTTGCGCTCGTTCAGCTCCTGCTGGTAGGTGAAGGAGGCGTCGGCGATCTCGCGCTGGGGGAAGTTGCGGCGGATCGCCTCGACCATGCCGCCGAGCTCGTCGATCCGGGCGAAGTAGCGGTAGGCGGCCTGCTCCATCTCGTCGGTCAGCTTCTCGACGAACCAGGAGCCGCCGAGCGGGTCGGCGGTGGCGGTGACGCCGGACTCGGTGGCGATGATCTGCTGGGTGCGCAGGGCGACCGTGACCGCCTCCTCGGTCGGCAGGGCGAGGGCCTCGTCGTAGGAGTTGGTGTGCAGCGACTGGGTCCCGCCCATCACCGCCGCCAGCGCCTCCAGCGAGGTGCGGACGATGTTGTTGAGCGGCTGCTGGGCGGTCAGCGAGACGCCGGCGGTCTGGGTGTGGAAGCGCAGCCGCATCGACTCCTCCTTCTTCGCCCCGTAGGTGTCGCGCATCTCCCGCGCCCAGATCCGGCGCGCCGCCCGGTACTTGGCGATCTCCTCGAAGAAGTCGATGTGGGAGTTGAAGAAGAAGGAGAGGCGAGGGGCGAAGTCGTCGACGTCGAGGCCGCGGGCGAGGGCTTCCTCGACGTAGGTGAAGCCGTCCTTCAGGGTGAAGGCGAGCTCCTGCTGGGCGGTCGAGCCGGCCTCGCGGATGTGGTAGCCGGAGATCGAGACCGGGTGCCAGCGGGGCATGTTCTGGGTGCACCATTCGATCATGTCGGTGACCAGGCGCAGCGCCGGGTCGATCGGGAAGCACCACTCCTTCTGGGCGATGTACTCCTTGAGGATGTCGGTCTGGATCGTGCCGCCGAGGCGCTCGGGCGCCACCCCCTGGCTCTCGCCGACGAGGACGTAGAAGGCGAGCAGGATCGCCGCCGGGGCGTTGATCGTCATCGAGGTGGTGACGCCGCCGAGGGGGATGCCCTCGAACAGGCGCTCCATGTCGGCGAGGGTGTCGAGGGCGACGCCCTCGCGGCCGACCTCGCCGAGGCTGCGGTGGTGGTCGGAGTCGTAGCCCATCAGGGTCGGCATGTCGAAGGCGGTCGAGAGCCCGGTCTGGCCCTGGCCCAGCAGGTAGTGAAAGCGCTCGTTGGTCTCCTCGACGGTGCCGAAGCCGGCGAACTGGCGCATCGTCCACAGCCGCCCGCGATACATCGAGGGGTAGGGGCCGCGGGTGAAGGGGTAGGAGCCCGGCTGCCCGACCCGCTGCTCCAGCTCGGGATCGAGGTCCTCGGCGCTGTAGAGCGGCTCGATCTCCTGGCCGGAGATGGTCGAGAACTCGGCGTCGCGTTCGGGGGTCGCCCCGTAGCGCTGCTTCCGCTCAGTGTCGGGAGACTCAGGAGCAGGGTGCTCCGGTTCTTTTCCAACCACGTCGGCCACGGATTGTAGGAATACCACGTATCTCGCTACCAGAGGCCTGGGATCAACCTCTGGGTCTCGGCAGCGTAGGAGACGTAGTCCTGACCGAGCGCCTCGGTGAGAACGGACTCCTCGACCCGGATTCGGAGCAGCACCCCGATCAACGGCAGCACGATCAGTGCCAGCAGACCCAGCCAGGTCTGCAGCGCGAGCCCGAGGCCCAACAGGGCGAGCAGGAGCCCGGTGTAGCTCGGGTGGCGCAGCAGGCGGTAGGGCCCGGAGCGAACCACCCTGTGCCCCTCCTGGATCGAGACGGTGATCTTGAAGAAGCGGCCGAGGGTGAGAATCGCCCAGAAGCGCAGGGCCAGGCCGGCGATGAAGACCAACTCACCGAGGGCGAAGGTAGCCCAGCCCCCGCCGAAGCTGGCCGCGTGCCGCAAGACGGCAAGGAAGGCAAGCCCGGCACCGAGGGCGACGAAGCCGGCGACCGCGACCAGGCTCCACTCGAAGCGATCCACCCCACCCCGGTTTCGCAAGCGAAGCCAGAGTTCGCCCAGCCCCCAGGCGCCGATCGTGATCGAGACCAGGGCGTGGGCGGTGTCGTTATGGAGATAGAGCGGCTCGACCCAGCGATGCTAGTCGCCATTGACTGCACGCCCTGGGAAATCTATGACTCGGAAAATCTGGTGGTTGCCACCTTCGGCTCGCTCGCGAAGTAGCGGCGGGTGACGGGAAGCAGAAGGAGCACGGGGCCGACCAGGTCCTTGGGGATGATCTGCCATTCGAGGCCGGAAATCAGATCGGCTGCCACGCCGAGGATCAAGACGACCAAGGTCGCGATCCAGAGCCATCGCAAACCTTTGAAGAGAAAGTAGAGGTATGCGAACGTGAAAAACGGGAAGAGCACCTTCGTCGCGACTTGCCCGTGAACATCAACCTCGATCAGGATCACGCCCGCGACGGTAAGCACGGCGTAGAACCACAGCGTCCAAGGCACTTTCCTCCACTCGATCACGCTGGAAGCGTAGTCCGGATGACGGAAAATCGTACGTGTCCTCCCGCGACTTCAGATCGCGTGGCCGCGGCCACTCGAAGGCGGCCGTCAGCAGCCACGCGGCGGCGATAACTAGCCAGGACGCGCCTTTGGCGTAGTCGGCGTCAGCGAGCGACCAGACGCCGAGGGCTGCAAAGGCCAGGCCGATGACGACCCCGCCCGATGCGGAATTGACGCGGAGTCACGGTCGTTAAAGGGTACCCGGCAGCGGGGCGCTAGTCGACCTTTACCAATCGGTTTCCGCCACTCCGTTTGATTTCATCCATGGCGAGATGAAGGTTCTGAGTGCCGCCGCCAGCCTCGCCGCTGTTGTCCTGTTCCTGAAAGTCGCTGCTGCTTGGGGGGCAACGCCAGCCGCGCTTGCTGTCTTTGGCGGACTCGCCATGTACGTGGGCATGCCCGTGGGAATCCTGGTGGCGCGCCGCAGGATGCTCGCTAGTCGGTACATGCCCATGTCGTGCTCACTGGCCGTCTTGTGAACGCCGTTGCTATCGCGTTCATGATCGGGTATCCGCTGATGGGGATCTACACGGTCATCTTTAAACCCGAAGGCGAATGGACGGCGGCCAGGCTGAGTTCGTTTGGGTACATGCAGATATTGGGACTGGTGGGCCTCGTCGCTCTAGCTGTGTGGGCGGTGGCGATATACGTCGACCTGCGGCGGGGGAGCTCATCCGCGACTGTCCCTATTGCCTGTCTTCCATCCCGCGTGCCGCTCGCCGCTGTAAACACTGCACCGCAGAGATCGAGCCGGCGATGGTCACGGTCGAACGGGTCCTCTCGCGACGCACGCCGCTGGAATCCGACGGGCATAACGCGCGCGACGGTGACGGCCCCCTGCCTCCATGGCCGAGCCGAACGGGAAGTGACTAGCCGAGCGCTCGATCCACCCACCGCAGGACCGGAGTCCTCAGCGGTGGCGAACGAGCAGGACGACGAGAACGGCGAGGGTGAGCAGGGCCGCCGCCCACCTGACTCCCGGCGAAGGGGTCGCGCCACACCGATAGCGACGAAGATCGCGACGAGAATGGCCGCGATCTCGACGTGGATCTCGGTCAATCTCGGCGGCTCGGGGTCGGCGTCGTCGCCGGGATCGATGACGATCACCTCCGGGCCGGGGCGCATCTCCTCGATCAACCGCTCGTGCCGCTTCTGCTCCAGCACGAGCTTTGCGCGGTTGTAGGTGATCGACCCCTCAATGGCGTTGCCTCCGCCCAGCCACTCCGTCAGTTGCCACTCGTCCATCTCGTTGAAGCCGTGGGGGTCGGCGTTCTTCTTCTCCATCGCCCTCTCGGCCATCTTCCTGGCGAGCTTCTGTCTGGCACTCTCGTCGGTCACGCCGAAAGCGTAGACCCAGTTGCGAAAGTTGAGGCGAGGGAAGGTTGTGCGCCGTCGGCTAGGCCAAGTCGGCATTGCGGTTCTTGATCGCTCGATCCAGAGTCGAGAGCAGCCGGCGACGGCTGTACTGTGTTCTCAACACGAACGCATGTTCGCAGACGGTCGTGCCGGCGCCGTGACGTGCCGGCACCGAGCACCGACCGACCGGCAATCAATGAGGGAGGAGTGACCGATGAACCCTGGTGATCCCTGCATGGCGCCACCGCCGTATCTCGACCCCGACAAGGTTGAGGCGATCGATCCAGGGCGGCGCCACCCACCGTGATCCGGCGGCTTGCCCGGTGCGGGTCCGGAAACAATCCGCCAGGCACTGGTCGAGTACGACGGTGGGGTCTACGTGGTCGAAGCAAGACTCGATCGAGCCGGTGGTGGCCCCCGAGCCGAAGAAGAAACCCAGCACGAGCCGGGACGGAGCGTAGCCTCGCGGTTCGATGCTGGAGATCGGAGTCACCTACGAAGTTGCCTGGCCCCGTCTGCGCCTCGATACCCCGAAAGAAGGTCCGGCTGCTGCGCCTGATCGACAGGCACTGGGCCGAGGTCCGCGAACCGTTGACTTCCCTCGTTTCGCTCGTCACGCAGAGGGATCTGATCGGGCCGGTCGAGCCGGTGGTCATCACGCCTGAGAACTGCACCCAGTGTCAGGGCGCGAGGGAGGTCAAGCAGATGGCTGACGTGCCCGACGAGCCATGGCATCGCGCTCGCGACGGGCGAGACGGGACCCTGCCGGACTGCTCGGCAGCGACTTGAAAAGTCCTTGAGCGGATTCAGCGGCTTGGGTGCAGCAGGTCCCTATCCTTGAGCCCATGCCCGACTTTGTCCTGACTCGCCCCGGCGAAGTCAACCTCATGGAGATCAAGTCGCCCCTCTATCTGTCGCCGACGACCGAATGGCAGGTGAACTCGCAAGACGCGCTGCTCGACCCTCGTCTATATCGCGGTGAAGACGATCGCTTTGTCTCCTGGGGGGTCGATGACTGGGCGGAATGGGCGAAAGAGGCGGCTCCGCTCGGGAAGTCGAAGCCGAAACGACGGAGCCAGAGACCAAGACGGTTGACCGACCGTCTGCTCGGGACCAAGTCGCGTTTGACGCGGGCATCACGGCGTTCGGCGCGATGATGGCTGGTGGACTCTGTGGCGACCGTTCTGCCGCCGTGATCGGTGGCGTGACTGCGTTTGCGTGGAGCCGCTGGCGCTGGTCTATCTAGCTGCCTCGACGCCCGTCGTCGCCGATCAACCGCCGCTTCACGGTCGGCCGTTGGCGCTTCTGGTCTCGGGAGCTGTTATCGGCTGATCGGCGGACGGAGCACTGAGGTCTCCGTCGGCGGACGCCGCTGGCGGAACTCTACCACGAAGCGGTGGCCGGGGTGTAGCTCGGCGAGGATCGCCTCCCAGGTGCGCGCGGAGCTTTCCAGGGCTGCCTGACTC
Organism: Terriglobia bacterium; assembly: GCA_963724105.1. Classification (GTDB taxonomy): domain Bacteria; phylum Acidobacteriota; class Terriglobia; order Terriglobales; family Acidobacteriaceae; genus Angelobacter. Next base: position 8,322 of record CAVRTD010000001.1, read on the forward strand.
ATCGGTGTCAACTTGGTCCCTCCCTGCGTACTGGGAACTGGCTTCACCGCGAGGATGAGGCAACCGCCTGTCGTTAAAGAAAATGTCCCGAATCCTCAACGCTGAGGCTCGGGGCTTTTGTCGTTCGGGGGCTTCGACTCGCTCAGGCGCTGATGAATTCCTCGACTGCGTCGGCCTGGTCGAAGCTCAGTTCGCCGAACTTGTCGACACCCATATCGGCCAGCTTGGCCTTGAGTACCGGCTCGATGGTCAGAGGGTCAGCCTCAGCACCCCAGGAGGCCATGTCAGCGGCAACCGCCGCGTCGGCGATGGACTTGGCTCGGTCGAGAGTGATCCTGTTGGTCTTCAGTGGGTCTCTCTATTCGAAGTGCTCGGGCGCCAGGCTGAGCGCACCGGACCCGTCGAAGGTCGTAGCACAAGATCGGAGAGGTCCATATGCGGTATCCACGCCGAGCGCTTGACCCGGCGGGATAACGCATATTTGGCTTGCTAGGCCGCTTTCAGAAGGGTGGCTGACCGGGCTCGAACCGGCGACCGCCTGGACCACAACCAGGAGCTCTACCAACTGAGCTACAGCCACCACGCCCGGCTAAATCTAGCGGGCGGGCGGGTTAAACGTGGCCAGCGATGGCGTCCTCCGCATTTCAGCTTCCTTTCATCGCGGGGATCACCTGGCGGCCGATCAGGGCGACCGCGTCGAGGTCGCGGTGGAGGAGATGCTGGCCCATGATCCTGGCCAGGCCGGCCTGCTCCAGCTCGCGCAGCTGGTCGAGGGCCTCGGGAACGGCTCCGGTGATCGTGCTCTCCGGCAGCCCGGCCAGGAATGCCCCACCGTCGCCGTCCTTGCCTTTCCAGCGCGAGAGGGCGGCGGCGCGGTCGACCAGGTCCTCGCGGTCGGCGCCGATCAACCAGCCGGTCATCATCGAGAGCGGCAGGTTCGCCGGGTCCCGGCCCTCGGCTTCGCAGGCCCGGTCGAGCCGCTGGCGCATCGCGGCGATCTCCGCCGCGGTCGACATCACGGTGTTGTACTCGTCGGCGAAGCGGGCGGCGAGGCGGAGGCTGCGCGGTCCTCCCCGGCCGCCGACGATCAGCGGCGGGTGCGGCTTCTGGATCGGCTTCGGCAGAGCGTCGAGGTCCCTGGCGCTGAAGTGCTCACCCTCGAAGGTGAACGGGCCCTTGCCCCAGTGGCCGAGGATCACCTGCATCTGCTCCTCGAGCGCCTCCATCCGCGGGCCGACCTCGGGCAGGTCGAAGCCGTAGAGCTCGTGCTCGGTCTCCACCAGCCGGCGCCGATCCCGACCTCGACCCGGCCGCCGGAGACGTGGTCGGCGGTCACCGCCGCCTTCGCCAGCACCGCCGGGTGGCGGAAGGTCGCCGGTGAGACCATCGTCCCCAGGCGCAGCTTCACGGTGGTCGCGCTCAGCGCCGTGATCGTCCCCCAGGCATCGAGCGAGCCGCGCTCGCGGCGGTCGTCGACCGACAGGTAGTGGTCGGAGCGGAAGAGCGTCCCGACCCCGTGGGTTTCGCACGCCGAGGCCAGCGCCAGCCAGTCGTCCCAGCTCACGTCCTCCTGGCCGTCGATCATCAAGCAGACATCCACGGCGCCCCTCCTTCGGGTCGGGCTCGGCCTCTGTGCAACCCGAAGCTACTCCCCCGAGTTGAACTCCCAGATCGCGATCCCCAGCATCAGCATCCCGAGGGCGAAGACGGTGAAGATCTCCAGCGCGACGGGGACGTGCCAGCCGAACCAGGTGATGCCCGGGTTGAGCGTTTCTTCCGCCGAAGCGGCTGAGGTCGAGATGGGCGAAGACGAGGCTGCGCATCGGCGAGACCGCGTAGGTGAGCGGATCGATGCGGTTGAGGAAGGCGAGCCAGCCGGGCAGTTCGGTGACCGGGAAGAGGGCGCCGGAGATGAAGAACATCGGCATCACCACCAGCTGCATCAGGCCCATGAACGACTGCATCTGCTTGATCCGCGCCGCCGCCATGACGCCGAAGGCGGTGATGCTGAAGGCCAACAGCAGCTGCAGGAGGAAGATGCCGACGATCAGGGTCAGGCTGTAGGGGACGCCAACGGTGCCGGCGAGGCAGATCAGGATCACGCCCTGCAGCGAGGCGACGGTGGCGCCGCCGCAGCACTTGCCGATCACGATCGAGCTGCGCCGCACCGGCGCGACCATCATCTCTCGCAGGAAGCCGAACTCGCGATCCCAGACGATCGAGGCGGCCGAGAACATCGCCGTGAACATCACCGAGATGCAGAGCACGCCCGGGTAGATGAAGGTCTTCAGGTTGACCCCGTGGGTGCTCGCCGCCGAGAGCTGCTGCAGGCCCGAGCCGAGGACGAAGAGGAAGAGCAGCGGCTGAGCCAGCGCGGTGACGATCCGCACCCGTTCGTTGCGGAAGCGAATCAGCTCCCGGCGCCAGACGACCTTGATCGCCCGCAGCTCGCTGCGCCAGCTGCGCGGCGGCACCCGCACGGTGACGACGGGGGTGGAGCTGCCGTTCGAGCCGGTGACGACCACGGGGTCATCGCCAGCCCTTACGACTTGCGCGTTGCGCTCGGCGAGAAGGTTGGCGAGACAGGCACTCGTGCGGCGCTCGAAAGCGGCGATTGGGGCTTCGTTCACTCATTCCAGACCGGTTCGGGCGTCGACGGACCGGGGATGCGCATCGTGGCCTGGCTCAGCGGTTGCCAGTTCCAGTGTGCGTTTTGCCATAATCCGGACACCTGGAAGCTGACCAACGGAATGCCGGTGAACTTGACGCGAGCGGTCGACGTCGTGAATCAGTATCGTCACGGCCTGCGCACGATGAAGGGCGGCCTGACCATCAGCGGCGGCGAGCCATTGATGCAACACCGCTTCGTGTTGAAGCTGTTTGCGGCGGCGCAAGAACTCGGCGTCCACACCGCCCTCGACACGAACGGCTTTCTGGGCGACCGGCTCGATGACGAAGACCTTTCCAGCATCGACCTCGTCATGCTCGGCCTCAAGGCGATCACTCCCGACCTTCACCAGCGGCTCACTGGCAGGGACAACGGGCCGGTGCACGAGTTTTGCGCGTCGCCTCGCCGCTCGGCAACGCCCCGTGTGGGTCCGTTTCGTGATCGTGCCCGGCTGGACAGACGACCTGGACGAAGTCGGCCGCATGGCCGATTTCGCCGCGGGGTTGGGCAACGTTGCACGCGTGGATGTGCTGCCGTTCCATCAACTCGGCCGCTACAAATGGGAACGGCTGGGGCGAAGTATCAACTGCAGGATGCGGATCCGCCGTCGCAAGATAAGGTCGAGGACGTCATCGCCCGGTTCCGCGCGGTCGGGCTAAAGGTCGTTTGAGACATTCATGAATCCAAACCTTCTGATTGCGGCCGTCGGCGCGTGGCTGCTGGTGGCGGTGTTCTACCTCTATCAATATGCACTGCGCTCCGCGCCCAGCGTCATGATGACCGCAATTGACCGAGGCCTTCGGCGTCGACACGCTGGGCGTGTCTGTGATCGTGGGCATGTTTTACTACGGCTACTCGCCATTCAGCCTTGTGGCCGGCGCGGCCATCGACTCGCTTTGGTGCGAGACGGATCGTCCCGATTGGGGCGGCGCTGGTCGGTTTCGGCGCATTGATGTTCGGCACCGGCAACGTGGCTGCGGCCAACGTCGGGACGATTCCTGCAGGGCGCTGGCGGCGTATTCGCACTGGTCGGAGCCGTCTATCTGATCACCAAAAACTTCCCCGCCTCGCTGGCCGCGTCGTTCATCGGCGCCACGCAGATGTTCGGCATGGCGGGCGGGTCGGCGGGGCAGTTCCTTGGTGGGCCCGCTTGATCACGGGCGGGCTGCCCTGGAGCCATTTCTGGTTTTACGCTGGAGTGCGAAAGCCCGTGGATCCGCGCGTGCGTGAAGCGCTGGGACTCGCCATCAACCGCGCAGCCATTAGCAACGTCCTGTTTCAAAAACGAGGCATTGCCGCTTCCGGCCTGCTGCCGCAATGGCTGACCGGATATGAATTCATGTTTGGCGGCGATACAAATCTTAATCGCGCCCGGGAGCTGCGGGCTGATGCGGCTGCGTTTGTGGTCATCAACCCGATCTCTCTTGCTTATGATTTTTCTGACCCGCTGGCCAAGCTGGTAGCGGAACGGATCGCCGTGGACGCCCGCGAAGCCGGCATCGTCGTGCAGCCGTATGCTGAGTCGCATATCAACAGCAAAGCGGCGCGATCTTCCCTCAACGCAGACGCGGTACTGCTGCGTGTCCCGCTGCAATCACTTGATCCTGCTGTGGCGCTGGCGGCCCGTGTGGATGACCTTGGGCTTTTCCCCGAAAACCTTCCGGCAGTTTTGGGCGCGACGCGTCCTGAAGATCTGGTTGAGATTGAGCGCAAGATGCTGGGCGGATTTCGCGTGTTGCCCATCGCGCACATCCCTCAAGTACTCTGGCTCAATAACAACGCGCATAACTGGCAGCAACTGGTTAACGGAACCTGGCAGCTTGATCAGCTCTGGGTGGAAGGAGCGCGTTAGCGTGTCACTCAAGACCAAGCTGCTGCTCCTGGTGACCGTGAGCATTACCGCCAGCGTGGGCGCGGTGGCGTGGCTGATTGAAGAGCGCGCGCATGAAGCTTTTCGCCAGGTAGAGCAGGAACGCACCACAACCCTGGTGAACCAGTTCCGGCGCGAGTTTGAGCATGAAGGTGAAGAGATCACGCGCGCGGTGGACGCCATCGCCGGCTCGGATGAAGTTCAGCGGACCGTCACGGAGCTGGCCAATGGCGCGGAATATGCCAACTATGTGAACGCGGCTGCCGCCAATGCTGCGTCGCAGCAGCTTGATTTTCTTGACCTGATCGCCCCTGACGGCGCCATTATTTCTTCCGCCCACTGGCCCGCGCGCTTCGGATACAAGGAGCGCTGGTTCCTGGATCTTCCCACTCCTCTGCCGCAGAAAGCTTTTCTAAAACACATTGAAACGCCGCAGGGTAGCGTGCTGGCCATGATTTGTTTTCGCCCCGTTCGTGTTCATGGCCTGAGTTTCTATCTGATCGGCGGCCGCAAGCTTGACGCTATTTTGCAATCGCTTTCCGCGCCGGAAGGATTGCGTGCCTCCATTTTCAGCGCGCCAGAACAGGGATCGGGCGAGCTGATGGGCCCGGCAAAAGAGAGCTTCAACGCCAGCAAAGCCGCTGATCTGATTAAGAAAGTTCTTGAGCAGCGCAAAGAGGCGGCAACCACAGTGGATTTAAATCCTGCACTGGGTGAGGAAGAGATTGTGCATGCCATTCCACTGCCCGGCTACACGGACCGCGTTCCCGCCGTGCTGCTCGTCGCCAACTCTTTGGAGCAGGAGCTTTTACTCGAACAGCGCATTCGCAATATCAGCCTGGTGATTGCCGGACTGGGCGTCTTTATTGGCGTAGTGGTAAGCGGAATTGTTGCCGCCCGGTTCACGCGACCGATCAAAACGCTGGCAGAGGCAGCAACAGAAATTGGCCATGGGAATTGGGATGTCCGCGTGGAGACTTCCGGCAAAGATGAGATTGGCAAGCTTGCTCTGGCGTTTAATCAAATGACATCTGAGTTGATGGGACAGCGCGAGCGGCTGGTGCAGAGTGAACGCGTAGCCGCATGGCGTGAGTTAGCGCGACGCCTGGCCCACGAACTAAAAAATCCGCTGTTCCCTTTGCAGATCACGGTGGAGAATCTGCTGCGCGCGCGACAGAATTCGCCGCAGGAATTTGACGAAGTTTTTCAGGAGAGCACAAGCACGCTGCTGGCCGAGATCGCCAACCTGAAAACTATCATTGGGCGCTTCAGTGATTTTTCCAAGATGCCTGCGCCGCAGCTTCAGGCAGTGGACCTGAATGAAATGGTGCGTAGCGTGACCCAGCTTTTCCAAGGGCAGCTCAATCGCGATCCAGGACGCATCAAACCAGAACTGGAACTGGGCGACGTGCCGCCAATAAGCGCCGATCCTGTTTTGTTGCGGAGAGTCATTGAAAACCTGGTGCTCAACGCGATTGACGCCATGCCTAAAGGAGGCACGCTGACTTTCCGCACCGCAAGCGCGGACAGGTTCGCCATTTTTGAGCTTTCAGACACCGGCGCTGGCCTGACTCCCGAAGAATGCGCTCGCCTGTTCACTCCTTATTACACAACCAAGCAGCACGGCACCGGATTGGGGCTGGCCATTGCGCAATCGGTGGTCAGCGATCATCAGGGAAAGATCAGCGTAAGCAGCAGAAAAGGCCAGGGGACAACATTTCATGTAGAGTTACCGGTGTTTGCGGAATCGGCACTGTAGAATCAAAAAGCGAAAAGAATGAAAGCACAACTCCTTATCGTCGACGATGACGCCAACACACTGGCGTCGCTTTCTCGCGCCTTCCGTCTGGCGGGGCATGAAGCCACGGTCTGTGACAGTCCAGTCAAAGCGCTGGAGATGATCAAGGCGGAGAAATTTGACGTCATCTTCTCTGACGTGGTCATGCCAGTGATGGATGGGCTTTCATTGCTGGAGCAGATCAAAGCAGCAGGCGTGGCAACGCCCAGTCGTGATGATGTCTGGCCAGGCCCACATTGAGATGGCGGTAAAGGCCACGCGGCTCGGCGCGCTCGACTTTCTGGAAAAACCAATCTCCACGGACAAGCTGCTGCTCACGGTACAGAACGCGCTGCAACTGGAGCGGCTCAAACAAGAAAACAAAGACCTGCGGAAACAACTCAGTGGTGCAGGCAGTATCGTTTTTACCGGCGAGAAGATGCGCAAGTTGCTGGCACAGGTAGAGCGCGTGGCCGCCAGTGAGACGCGTGTTTGCATCCTGGGTGAAACCGGTACGGGCAAAGAGCTGATAGCGCGGACGATCCATGAGAAAAGCCAGCGCCACGCCGGACCTTACATCACGCTGAACTGCGCGGCGGTGCCGGCGGAGCTGATCGAGTCCGAACTCTTTGGACACGAGAAGGGTTCGTTCACCGGGGCGGCGTCGCGGCACATCGGCAAATTTGAGCAGGCCACGGATGGCACGCTGTTTCTCGATGAAATCGGTGACATGCCACTGGCAATGCAAGCCAAGCTGCTGCGCGTCCTGGAGCAGGGCGAGGTGGAGCGCATTGGCGGAGACAAGCCAATCAAGGTGAGCGTACGCGTGGTGGTGGCCACGCATCGCAAGCTGGAAGAACAGGTCAAGCAGGGCAATTTTCGCCAGGACCTGTTTCATCGCATTTTCGTTTTTCCCATCGTGCTGCCGCCGCTGCGTGAGCGTCCGGAAGATATTCCCGCGCTGGCCGCGCATTTTGCCGCGCAGATCGTGAAACAGAATCACTGGAAAGATATTACGTTCAGCCCGGAAGCTTTGCAGGCATTGCAGGCACATCCGTGGCCGGGAAATATCCGCGAGTTGCGCAACGTGGTGGAGCGCTTGCTGCTCTTTGCTGAAGGCGAGATGGTGACGCCGGCAACCGTGCAGGCCGCGCTGCCAATGCAATCGGTGGGCGATACCGGCGCAGCATTTTCCAGTACCGGCACGCTGGCTGAACGCGTGGAGCAGGTGGAGCGGCAGATGATCCTGGAAGAGATCAAGCGCCACAATCAAAACATCACCAACACCGCGAAAGCGCTGGGACTGGAACGCAGCCATCTTTATAAAAAGTGCCAGCAGCTAGGAATCGAGCTGAAGGAACTGCGAAAGTAAGAGGTTGCCCTCCAAAGAGCAATAACTTCGCATATCTATCATCAACTAGTAAGAGCAGAGTACAACCGCGCAGCTGCGAATGGCGTCACACTGTACATAGCAGTGGGCGGGCCAGCACGGGGTGTGCGTTGAACTATTGTTGACACTGCGGAGTTCAGTGCCGAACTATTGAATAGTCCGTATATTTCTTCCTTTCAGCAAATCCCACGCTATTGCCCAACAGTTTGCCAGCAAAAGTCTGCAAAAAGACTTGTGCCCGTTCACAGTCATATTATTGAGGAGGCCACACAATGAAGCGTATAGGAATTTTGGGAACAACAATTCTGTTTGCGATGTTCGGATTCGCCGTCAGGATGCAGGCACAGGACCAGCACGATAAAGACGCTGCGCCGGAAAAGCATGAAGAAGCAAAGCCGGCGGAACATCAGGACGATAAGGCGCCTAAGCCGGAAAAGCAGGATGCCAAACCGCAGGAACAGCCTAAGTCGGAGAAGCAAGATGCCAAGCCGCAGGAACCGCGCCACGACGATGACAAGGCGGCCAAGCAGGATGAACACCAGCAAGACCAGCAGGGCAAGAACGCGGAAAAGGCCACCAAAGATCAGCAGAAAGACCAGGAGAAGGCCGCTAAAGATCAACAGAAGCAAACAGAGAAGCAACAAAAAGACCAGCAGAAGCAGGCTGAGCAACCGCAAAAAGCCGCGCAGCACGACCAGCAGAATAACAAGGACCAAAAGCGAGACGATCAGCGCGTGAACGGCCAGCAGCCCGCGCAGCAGGCTAACCGGCCCTCACCGCAACCCCAGCATGGAAACGCTGGAGTACAACAGAGTACTTGGCAGGAGCATCGCGCCAGCAACTGGAAATCCGAGCACCGCGATTGGCAGCAGCGCGGCGGATATCATGGCTACCGCATTCCTGACGATCGTTTCCGCGCCTCGTTTGGAGAATCCCACCGGTTCCGCATTGATAGCTTTCCCGTGACTGTGGTAGAGGGCTTTCCACGCTTCCAAATCAATGGTTTCTGGTTTGCCCTGGTTGATCCATGGCCAGAGTACTGGTCCAATAACTGGTATGACACGGATGACGTATACATCGAATTTTACGATGGTGGATATTACCTGAATGATCCAAGATATCCCGGTGTTCGCCTGGCGATTAATGTGTTCGTGGGTTAACGGGCTCAACCCGGCCGGGCAATTAAGCTTGCCTGCCATATGTTGACGCGACTCCACTCCAAAAGCAGCTGGCTTCGGCCAGCTGTTTTTTTGTGCCTTCCGCAGTTCATTCACTCGGCGCCAGGTGCATCGGTATAATGTGTTAGCTGGTATTCAAATGGTGCTGAAGGGGGCCTGTAGCTCAACGGTTAGAGCAGCAGACTCATAATCTGTTGGTTGTAGGTTCGAATTAATGTGTTCGCAGGTTAACCGGTAAATAGGCTAACGGGCTCAACCCGGCCGAGCAATTAAGCTTGTTTGCCATGTTGGCGCAACTCAACTCCAAAAACACTGGCTTCGGCCAGCTGTTTTGTTGTGCCTTCCACACTTCATTCACTCGGCGCCAGGTGCATCGGTATAATGTGTTAGCTGGTATTCAAATTGTGTTGAGGGGCCTGTAGCTCAACGGTTAGAGCAGCAGACTCATAATCTGTTGGTTGTAGGTTCGAATCCTACCGGACCCACCAAGAATATTTCTGCATCAAACACTTTTCCGTTGTCGCCAAACGCACCCTAGATAAACACGCGAAAGAAAACGGCGGACGCACCTTAAGGTACGTCCGCCGCGATGAGCGATACGTCCGCCGGGATGGAGCAGATCTATTTAGGCGTGGAGGTTGCGGGCTGCGTGGAGCTGGGAGTTGCCGGCGGAAGCTTCACGCTGTGCGTGGACTGAACGCGTGTACCAGGGGTAGCAGAGCTTTTGCCGGGAGCGGCGGTCGGGAGCAGCGCAGGCGGTTGAGCCATGGCAGCCGGCGCAAAGTATTGCTGGTTCAGATCAGGCTGCACGGCCTGCAACGCGCCTTTAACGTCTGCTTCCATTTTCTGGCGGAAAATGTCGCGGACAATTTCTCCGCGCACCTGCTCAACCGTCCATGTGTCTTTGGTGATGAGCCGATAGATGGTAAAGCCGCTGGCTTCATTTTCCACTTTGGTGACTTCGCCGGGTTTCAGGGCAAACACGTCATGCTCAATATCAGGAACCGGGAAACTGGCGCGGCGGCGCAGACCGTTTTCCGGGAGAAATGCGGGAGCAGGAATGCCGAGCTTGATGAAAGCTTCATTCTGCAGCTTGTCGGCCGGCTCGCCTTGAGCGGCGCGATCGCGCAGCTCCCGGGAGAGCGTCTCCGCCTTCTTGAGGAATGCTTCGTCTTTTGGTGCTTTGGGATTGAATTTGGGAATGAGAATGCGCTCGGTTTTCACCGCCTGGTAGCGGGAGAGGTTGGCGCGATAGTACTTCTCGATTTCATCCGGCGGTGGGTTGCGATATTTCTCTTCGGCGGCGTGACGATAAGCTTCCGCAAGGGTGCGCGTACGCACAAGCTCAAGGAGTTTTTGCACGCGAGGGTCCTTATCAACACCGGACTTAACGGCGGCATCGGCAAGAACCAGATTTTGGATATATGTATCGGCAACGTTGCGAATCGAGCCGGCGGTAAAAACCTGGCCCCCAAGGCTGACAGCCGAAAGCACGTCTTCAAATTGGTCGCGAGAAATAGTCATGGCGCAGGTCTTGGTATCGTTAGCTTTTTCAGGAACGGTGGCTTTTTCACCACCAGAGTTAGCGGCGTCACTGGCACAGAGACCGTGCAGGGTGATGACAGTTGCGTTCTCGGGGACATCCGTTACCGGCCGAGGCGGCACAGTGGCAGGCGACGCAGTGACTGTAGCTGCGGGCATCGCGGCGTTTGCGCCAGCCGTATTCGCCGGCACACCATTCGCTGTTGCGGTGCTTGAGGAAGCAGTGGGAGCGGTCACGCGACTGATTGGCGCGGAGCTATGCAGGCTGCTGCGGCCGGGCGAGATAGCGCTGGGCGGCGTGCCGCGTTTCTGCGCTTGCAAGGTGGTCACGGAGAAAGCCAGCGTGGCTAAAACAAGGATCTGCGAAGTTCGGCTCATGTTGAATATAACCTTCCTGAAAATGTCGGTTAAGCGGGGGACAAGGGTTGCGGTCTACAGCGGCCCGGAGTTTATACCGCCAACTATTAAGCATCGGCAAGAACACGGCAATCAGTGGATCACCTGACTCGTTCGTTCTTTATCGTCACAACTTCAACGGCTGAGACTTAAAAATAAGGAGGCTGATGGGCCGATATCATCAGCCTCCTGAAACGCCCCAGCCATTGCGCGGTGACTGGGGCACTCCATTTACGGTCCGACCTGGTACACGTGACCCTGTCCTGGAGATGCAGTTGTGCCGGCAGCGGTTACGCTGGGATCATCTGCCACATAGAGCAGTCCGCCGGGAGCCATTGCCAGCCCCGATGGATTGCTGAATGGAGTAAGCACTGCCCCGATGTTGCCGGAGTCAGCCCACAGAGTGTCCTTTTGCAACACAATGTTCCAGCTATCCACTTGACCGAGCGTGCCCAGCCCGTTTGGATCGCTCCCGATGAAGAGCACCGGGAATCCGGGAACGGAAAGGTCAACGGTCAGTGACAGCGGATTGGTTACGTTCAGCACAGGAGGTATTCCCCTGGAGATGGAGGGACCCACGATGACGCCTTTACCTTTGGTGAGGCTGGGCGAAGCGCGGATGATGACTGTGACGTTCACGGTCTCTGCAAGATAGAGATCGTTCGCGACAAAGAGCATTCCCCTTACGCCAAGGCCATCCGATGTGGTTGCGATTCGCAACGGAGCTGCCGGCGTGGTTGCCGGTGTGGTTATTTTGTTGATGTTTCCATTGGGTCGCGAACCAATATAGAGCGAGCCATCGGGACCAAAGGCAACAGCGGTTGGTTGCAGATTGCCATTGCCAAGATTGGTTGCGGCGCCCAGCGTTTCCGTGACAGTAACAAATGGAACTCTGTAGATTCCAGAGCTGGCCGTAGCTGCATCCGGAATATAGATGTTGCTGGTGGCCGGATCAAAGGAAGCTTGCCCGGGAACAAAGGTTGCCGTTGGTTTGAAGCAGTTGCTGAGCGCGGCAACACCAGGACTACTGGAGTCAATTCGACAGAAACCGCTTGCCGTGTCAGATACCCACGCATGCGTGGCGAGCCAGAGCATGCCGTGAGGATTGGTGATGCCGGCGGCAAAGAGCGATCCAGTTTTGGCAGCGCCGGGTATGGGAGTTGGTGAAGGTACGGGAGCAGGCGGTCCGAACTGCGTGTTGACGATGCCCTCAGTGGTATTAGGCGCCGTAACAACATACAGTGAGCCGATGTTCGTGGTGGCGCCGCCGGGAGGAGTGGGGTCGCCACCAACGAAAACATCGCCAGTCGGCGCGTCATAACTTACGCCGAAAATCGAACCATAGCCAAAGGTGACTCCACCCTGGGTGCCATTCTGTGAATAGATGACTACAGAGTTGGTGGTAGTGGCGTCATAGCGAAGGACCCGCGTTCCATTTTCCATGTACAGGTAACGCACATGATCGGAAGCGAGCCCGTTGGAGATGCCGAGAATACCGAACATGGCTGTTCCGTTGCAATTACCGCGACACGCTGCGGCATTGGCAAAGCGCTCCAGTCCAATGGAGCCGGTATCGGCAACAAAGAGATCGTTGTTCACGAAGGCCATACCACCGCCCGGACCACGACCGCTTGCAACCTTGCCCACAGATTCAACAGCCTGTGTGGCAGGGTCAGCAGCAGGGTTCGTGATGCGGCGGATATCGCCTACGCGGATGAATGAGATATACAGTTTGCCGTCAGGGCCCATAGCGGCGCCAATCGGCTGGTTTGCGGCCAGGCCTGCATTCGGTGCGAGCAGAACCGTGGAATCAATGGTCGACGTGACGGCATTCATCGTCAATCGCCAAACGCCGGTCGCTCCGGTCTGGTCGCCGATGTAAACGTTATTGCCCACCAGTTCAGGTTGACCATTGCCCGAAAGGAAACAGGTGGCAAGGTTGATTACGCCGGCATCAATTCGACAGAAGCCATTCGCAATATCAGAAACCCAGACACTTCCATTCCAGCGAATGGCGCCCTGGGGCTGGTTAAGGCCGTTTGCGACAAGCGTACCTGGAGAAGCGTACGCGCTGCCGATGAGGAGAAAAGCGGCCACAATAACAAAGATGATCTCCGTCCTTGTGCCGAATTTGCGAGCGGTAACTCCGGCAATCGGTGGAACCATACTCTTGCTGGGGGACCGCGAAGGTGCACAGTTCATGTGAGAGTTCCTTTCTTCCATGGTGCTGGTCCATTTCCGCGAACTAGCAGAAGTGGAGAGAAACGGCTGCCGGATAAAAAAATCCGGCAGCCAGTTGAGTTATTGCCGCAAGAGCGTGATGCCCGAAGAGGCTGAGCCGCCGCCGCTCGAAGTCACAGTCACCAGGTTCGGCGCAGTGACGTTCGAGAAGGTGATGGAGTAGGTGCCGGGTGCGGCAGGAATCGCCGGACCCATTACGCCAGTCCACGGCTGGCCTGTGCCCTGGTTGATTATGTCCAGAGTGGTGGTAAGCAGGATGTTGGGAGTGACATCGGTTACGGTGATAATCAAGCGCGCTTTCGCCTGGCGATAAACGACCGATGTAATGGTTACGGTGTCAGTCGCAGGATTCACGATGACTGTCACAGTCGACGTGCCAGTCAAACCGGATGCTGCGCTGGTTGCGTTCACTGTGAAGACGAACGCCTGTGGACCAGCAAGCTGTGGAACTACCGGAGCTGTGAAGGTTTGGATAGAACCATCAGCAGCGCCCGGAACAAGCACGATGCCGGCAGGAGCAATCCATGTGTACGTTACCGGACCGCCTGCAGGATCGATGGATGAAGCAGTGAGTGTTACAGGTGCACCGCTGGCGACAGGGTTCGCTGGAGCAGAAGTTGCCGTCACCGCCGGAGCAGTTCCCGGAGGAGCCGTGGCAACCGGAACCAGGACGTTTGCGGTTGCTGGCAGCGTAGTGTTGTTGCCGCCAACCGTGAGTTGGAATGTGAGTGTTGTGGGTGAAGCAACAACGGGAGCAACAAACGTCGCCGTCGCGCTGTTTGCGTTCGTGATAGTAACAAGCGGATCTCCAGGATTGACAACCTGCTGCCACAAGAACGGACCATTGACCGGATTGCTGCCAGTAGAGCTGAGCGTGACTACAGTTCCAGTGGAAACCGGACCTGGAGCGGGAGAGAAACTGCCTACAGCAGTTGCAGCGGCGGTTACACCGCCCGTAACGCAACTGGTAGCGGGCTGAACCGCGTCCGGGAAAGGATTCAACTGGCCAATCACCTGATTGGAGAAACCGTTGGGATTTGTAACCGCGCCTTGCAGGATGTTGTCCGCCGGAGGCCACGGGCCGATTCCGTTTACAAGAAAAGGAATGTCGCTGAAGTTGAAGGTGACCGGCGCATTACCGATGCCGAGATTTTCCGCGAAGATGAATTCGAAGTTTGGGGCCTGATATTGCTCCGTAAGTATGTTCAGAGTTGGGTTGGCGACTGCCAGCGCTCCACCTGAGACACTCGCACCAATCACCATGGCCGGCGGCAGGAAATTGCCACCGTTCGGGCGCCAGCGCCAGCGGCCTCTCACTGCACCCACCGGCGGGCCAGGATCGACCGGGAAACTCGACACCCAGAACGGAATACGCGGCGTCTGTTTACCGTTGCAATCAATATCAATCGCGTAAACATCCACGTTGCGGCTATCGTCCGTGGTGAAACCTTCAACGCGGGTGCGAATTCCAGCTTCCGCAGGGAAGGCAGGGTTCGCCACACCACCAGTTCCCTGCAAGAGCACGTCAATGGCGACATACGCCGGATCGGTGCCAGGGAAAGTGAAGAGGCCGAGGTTAGAAGTGATGGTGTGCGCAAGAATGTACGGTGCGCCGTTGCTATCGAGAAGAATTTCGCCACCGATATCCACCCAGTCGCCTACAGCGAGCGGAACGAAAACTGATGGATTGGTTGGCGGCTGCAAGGGATCGCCATTGAAACCTGTTGGCGGAAGCCCGGTTGCCGGGTCAATGAGTGGATCCAGCGTGAAGATGCGCAGCTTGCCGCCCACCCCGTCGTTCGGGCGATTGGCACGCGGGCAAAGCGGATCATCCGCGATCAGCGGATCGACTCGGGGAATACAGTTCGGATAGGCAGTTTCACTCTTGATGGTCGGGTTGTTCTCGTCGACGGAGAAACGCTGGTCCTGCGGGAACGATGCGCCCGTGGGATTTGTGGGAGTTACTGCATTGCTCCAGCCCGCAAAGCCGGTGCTGAACTTACCGGCAGGATCGTCGATCTGAACACGGTAGCCGTTTACGAATGCGATTCCGTTTGCATAGTCAAAGCCTTCAATGAATCCCTGGAATCCCATCAGCGATTGCTGCGAAAGGAAGATCAGTCCGGAGATGTAATGTCCATTGACAATGTTTCCCTGAATTGTGGCTTCATAGGTTCCCGGAAGACGCGTTGTGTCGGCCAGGGCCATGCCGGTTTCGCCGGCAACGCCCGTGGGGTTGAATTCAAAAACTTCTTCCCACGTAATGGTGTTGGCGGGAAATTCCACAACCGTGTTGGCCGGCACTTGAATCGTTATGCCGTCTACCTGTATCCAGCCGCCTGAAGTTTTGCAGCCATCTGGCTTGGGCGGGTTTGAGTTGGGAATGCAGAGCTGGTCAACCGATGCGTACTGGATAAATCCAGTCATCTCGAATCCAGCCGGTATGGTTTGGTACGCAGGCACTGTCGCTGGCGTGGGAGGAACCGCCGGTGCGACGAACTGCGCCCATGATGCAGTGGCGCATGCCACCACCAGAAGCAGTACAATGCCCGCTGTCCTAAAGATGTTTTTGTTTCCTCTCATTTTGAAAACTCCTTCCGTCTGACTGTTTCTTACCCGGGTTTTGTACTGCTCAGATCTTGCTGTTTGCGTGCCGATGGCGGTCGATTGCACCGCGTGCGGCAGTTGAAAGCGATTCACTGGATAACTAGTTGGGGCGGACATTTTTCACCCCCAACAGGTTTTCCAGATAAGTCGGCGTCGGCTTGCCTCCTCTGGCTCCGGTGGCCGGAAGATGCATCATGTTGTCGAGCGCCTGGCCGGAGTGGTTCGGATCGTTCTGCACCGGGTAGCCATTGGCTGCCGCGGTATGTCCGTTGGGTAATGTCAACTCGGGATGATCGAATGGAGCTGACTGTGCCACTGTGCGTGGATCCGTAAGACCGTAGCGAAGGAAATCCACCAGGTCCTGTTTCTCTTGCAGAGTCAGACCCAGCCGAACGATGTCCGGGTCCATGATGGAGAGTTCAGTGCCCTGGTTGAAGTCGCCGCCGCGGTTGTAGAACTCCACAACCTGCTCCAGCGTGAGCTGGCCGCCGTTGTGAAAGTACGGAGCGGTCAAGGCAACGTTGCGCAGCTGCGGGGCTTTCAGGAAGCCCGTCCGAGCAATGTCATCGCTGCAGGAGAGTGGGGCCTGCGCTATGCCATCACCAGGACGTCCTGGAACCATAAAGTTCAAACCCGGTTCGCTGCAAACGCGCTGGCGCATGACCTCGGCTTGCGAAAGAGGCATCTTGCCCACAGGATCGTTCCCTGCCAGGCCCGCATCATCCGCTCCTGGACGAACGCCAATGTGGTAATAGCCGGTGTCATAAACGCGAACACCCAGATCGCCCATCACCATGCGCTCGACTGGATTTGGTGTGACCGTATCCACCGCGGCGTTGGAAAGTTCCGGACCGCCATGGCAGACAACACAACCTCCTTTGGTCTGGAAAAGCAGGAAGCCGCGCAGTTGGCCCGGAGTCATTGGCGTTGGCCCAACGGAGTAGCTGATCTTGATTGGGAACATCGCCTTGGGCGGGATGTCAAAGTAAATACTCAGTCTTCCGGTTGCGTAGTTAATGGTGGCTTGTGTGAGGCCTTCTCCGATCACTCCACCGTACCCGTCATCGAAGGCGTACACATCTGCATCACTGAAATCGTTATGCGGATTGAGCTCGATGACCGAAACAGTAAATGGATCGATGTTGGGCTTAAGTTGAATGGTGAACTGCTGTTGCTGGCTATCACCAATCAGAGAGAACGTCTGCTGCTGTTCGAGATAGAGATCAAGTGGAGTGCGGTCAGCGATCAGCGTGCTTTCATACATCTGGATCGCCACGCCCCAGAACAGCGAGAAGTTGTACTCCATCTGCGAATACTCGGCCGTGTTTAACGGGCAGACCGCCGACGCGGGATTCACCGTCTTGACGGTGCTGCCATCAGCTCCGACGCAAATGTGCTGGGCAAATTGCCACCACTCAGGCACAAACGCTTTCTTGATCATCGCGGAGTAGGTGGTACTCAGCCCGGGGTTGGGAGCATTGGAGAGTACACCGAGTACGCTATCGCCGGCATCAACCTGCTGGCCGGCCAGCGGCTTGCGCGCCAGCAGCTTTTTGCCCACTTGATGAAAATCGCGGTTCTGCGCTGACATTTCCACCGAGCTCAGGATTGGGCCCAGAGCTTGCGAACAGAGCGCTGAATTCTTCATCGCGACAAAGGCGCTTGAAAGTTTGCCGTCATCGCTCACCACGAGAAGATGGGTGTCTTTATCGCGTGTGCCGAAAGGGTTGCTGCCGTTGCATATGTTCTGCGCGCGGCCGTCCCAGAAGTTGCGGAAGTTGAATACGGCGTTCACAACGCTGGGTGTGTTGCGTCCCGTTACCTGGCGCGTGTTGATCGCTCTTCCTGGAGCAGCCGGATCCGGATAAGAGAACACCGGGTCGCTCATTGAGATCGTGCTCTCAACGCTGGTGATGTTGCCCGCTGCAGTCCCAACCACGGAATTGGAGACGCCGGGATTACGAATTATTGAAGTGTTCCTGACTGAGTTCGGGAGGCGGAGCATGCCGTGAAGGTCGCGCGGAAGATCTGTGTCGTTGCTGGCAGCAGAAATATCATCTCCACTGATCTCCCCCACAGACACCTTGTTCATGGCGGTAGAGAAGACACCGGCTGATCCGGACACATCATTGAGGTCAGAAACGACGCTCATTCGATTGTCGGCGTCAGCAAGTTTGTGAAAAGGAAAATCGCCATCGTGGTATCCGCCGAAACCTGCATGCGGGCTACCCGGCCGGGCAATGTAATTGGGGCCCGCTGCGCCATTCATCTGCGGTCCCATTTGAAATGTGTTGTCACCGCCGGCTTGTCCCGGATTAACAATGTTTGCCGGACGGCTGTCCGCGCCGGCGTTGAAATGGCAAGTGGCGCATGCCTGCGTGTCATCGCTGCCCGCCTGCATGTCCCAGAACAATGCTTTGCCCAGTTGAACGGCCGCGTTCTGGTCGGCCACAATGCCTTCCACCCCAAAAATCGGTGGAACAGGCACGCTCGAAAGCGAAGCGAGCGGGCGCAAGGGAAGCACGATCGTTCCCGGATGGTTCCCCTCCTGCGCTCGCACATAGCTGTAATAGCCAAGAGCGAAAACGATTGCGACCACGCAAGCCGTGATGCGCGCGATACTCGGCGGCACGGATTTTGCGCGCTTCGCACGCTGATTTCTTGCGAGCTTTCGAAGACGGCCCCGGAGAGTACCGCCTGTTACGGAAGTTGTAGATGCATGCTCATACCGCGTCATTTTGATCGAACTCCTTCCAGCCACTTTGGGAGTGAGTGGGTTCAATGTTCTGTTTTTAATTTTTGTCGACTGTTTGGTTGACCGGCTCCGCACAAGCAGTGCACTCGCAATAAGGCCTGGTTCGAATCACATGAAGTGATAACTACCAGCGGTTTTGCGGTGAAAAGGAGTGCGGCTGAGCGTGGATCGCTGCGCTATTTGGCCTCGAGCAAAGACACAAGACAAACGTATGCACGGGTCAAAATAGAGCCACGACGGCCCAGGGGTAACGTGGAGTGCTAGGTTCTTAGAGGTACAACAAGTTGAGGAGAGGTTTTGAGAAACCCGGAGATAGCCTGGCCATCCCTTGATGCTGCATGATGCTGTAACTGCTCGCTCCGTGCAGAATCAGTTTTGCTTTGGATCGATTCGCTTTTCTCGGTCTGGATCGCCTTCTTGGCGGATCCGATGAAGCTGAATTCCACCGTGATCGGCGGAGTGTCATCATCATCGTCGTTGTCCACTGAAATGGAAAACAGGTTCACTCCTCCAAGTACAAGGAGCGCGAGGCCCAGGACGACACTCAGAACCGATTTTTGTTTCAGTGAAACCATTTTTTGCCTTTTGAGACGCCACGGATCGCCGCTCCAGGAGCTCTGCGATTCTGTGCAAGGCGAGAATCACATTCCCAGATTAGAGCGACATTAACCGATGATTAGATTTTTCAATCTAAGGATAAGTGGCGGCAGCATCAATCACTTACGAGCAAAAAGCGGAAAGTCTGGAGCGGCACGCGGCACCTGAATCACCGTTCTGAAGCCTCTAATATGGAGTGAACAGGCAAACATTATTAGGATCCAACTATCAAATCCCGCGCAAATGAGCACGTGCATGGCAAAACTTCGCGCTGTGTAAAGATTAGAAAATCTAATGTGGAATTAATGATTCGTTAACCCAAAAGGGCCATGCTGACGCGGTAAGAGTTTGCACCCGAATACCGGGCCGGACTCTGAAAACGTATATGTCCAAGATTCTTTATAAGTGTTTTCGCGGTGCGGTACTGGGGTTGATGCTCCTGCTGGCAGGAGCTGCAAACCTGGTATGCGTTTCCTATGACACGGATAACGACGAAGACACGCCTCCGATCACGGTGGAAATGAATCTTGTTACACCCAGGAAGAATACTCATCTTCCAAATAAGAATGTTCAGGCTGAGACGATCCGGCAGAAAGATTTGCAAGCGTCATCAGAAACTCTGGTGGCCTCGCTCTCAGTTCGCGCTCTGCCTTATCTGAACACCAGCTTACTGCAACAGGATTTGCCTCTTCGGCGCTGATCTCCGCGCTTCTCTCAATCGTCGCGATCAAAGGATTTTTTCAGGAACGGTTTGCCCTGCTTTGGCCAAACCACTTGACATGCCGCAGTGAAGTTATTGCGATGGCGTGATCAAGTTCCTGCAGAGTCCAACGGCAGTCTCCTTCTGGTCCCGACGATCACTTAACAAACTAGCTATTGAATTCAGGTTTGCAGCGAATCAAGTCACGCGACTAATTCACGTAGCCAAAGGCAGGGCTTTTATGCCAGGTCTGAAGGTTATGGGTTTGAGCCCCCGGCGTTTCCAGGAGAGTACTGTCCAAAAGACAGTGCTGCCCCGGGAACACCAGAACCGGTGCACGGAACTGGATCCTGTATTCCGCCAATTAATGCGGATGAGCAATTTCAATGTGGGCCACGTACACGGGACTTGGCCACGAAAAGGAGGGACGACTGAAAAACTGAACACAAGAATTCCTAAATTTTTGCCTTCCTGAATCGCCTCTGGCGAGCCGGGCCTAGCGGCCCGGTCTTTTTTTTCTGATTGCTCCATCGATGACGAATCATCACCTCGCTAACTTGATCTGCGATGGCATTGGGGGGGCAGAGGACATGAATGGAACCGGGCCGTTACTTACCAAGTCCGGAAATAGCTACTCTATCCACGTGTCGCCCCAATCAGCTTTGCGGGCTAATTTATAGGCGGCTTTGTTGGAGCGCGCCACTGTCCGGCTTTCAATCTGGCCTTGAGGAGTGCACAACGAAAGCTGTACATGTCCGCTATGTTTTCCGGGGTGGCGGACAATCCGTGACGCAATTGACGCTGCATCGGTTTTATCGGCAATGGGTTTGGCAGCAATTAGATAAGAAAATTTCTCGTCTTCATAGCCCAGCGTGCCTCCTTTCAATTGCCGATGTTGCGATGTGCGCTCCACACGCTGAGAAAAGTGGCACCAATCACCGGCTGCGGCCATGGGGCATGCGTCCTGATGCGGACACGGCGCGATGATCCGGGCGGCAGTTGCTATGAGAGCAGAGCGCGCAGCATTTACCACCGCGAATCCACGTGGCGTTCCCGGCTCAATGACCACCAGAAATTTGCTGGCACAGCTCCACGCTTTGCGCAGCACAGCTTCCGCGGCGGCCTGCGGCAATTCACCCAACGTATAAGAAATCACTACCAGGTCATGCGCCGGGCAGGAAAATCCGGAGCGCAAATCCTGCTTGAGCCATTGTGCTTCCCGGACAACCGGTGACTGGCTCTGCGCCCCTAAACGCTTTCCCAAGGCAAGCCACTCAGCGTCTACTTCAAGCAGCGTGGCCTGTTGCAATGGAAATTCTTCGCTCGCAGCGAGTAACGCTGTGCCGGGCCCGGCGCCAATATCAAGCAGGGTGTTGATTTCCGCTTGCGGCGCGCGCAGCTGAATTTCTGAAAGGGCGCGCTGAATCGCTGCATAGGTAGCGGGCAAGCGCACCGATAAGTAAGCCGCTCGGTGCGCTTCAGTGGTAATTGCCGGACTGGAGAAGTCCGCGGTTTTATAGGTTTCTGAAAGTTGTGCCGCTGCGAGAACCAGCTTGCGCCGGTCAATCCTGTCAGTCTCCTGCTGGATCGCGTCCAGCAACCAGGTGGGCAGGCGCATCGTGGTGGCGAGACCTCAATCCTTATACTTTACTGAACAGCCATAAGGACGCGTGGCCGCCTCAGTGACCGGCTTGCCTGCCATGGCTTCCTGCAGCGCGGCAGAAACATAGTTCTTGGAGTTCGGAATATCACTCTTATCAGAGGATGAGTGATCATCAATCGCACCGTTGTAAATCAACGTCCCGTTGGGGTCGATGATAAACATGTGCGGCGTCGTCTTTGCCTCGTAGAGATGCCCCAGTGAGCCTCCCATATCCAACAATGCGGCAGTGGGAGCCGCATTCATGGTCTTAAGATATTCATTTTCCTGTGATGGCGTGACAAAGCCCTGCGTTCCGGGCGCCGAAGAAATCACCGTGAGCCAGATGACGCCTTTGCCTGTCCATTCTTTCTGCAGGCGCTGCATGTTGCCGCTCTCATAGTGTTTTTTGGTGTAAGGGCATCCCTGGTTGTGCCACTCCAGAACAACGTACTTGCCTTTGTAATCAGACAGGCGCTGCTGCTTGCCGTTGCTATCCACCGCCGTAAAGCCGGGCGCAGGCGCTCCGGTCCTGACCGCAAATGCCGACGCCATCAGCGTCAGCACTGCACACGCGCGTAACATAAAACTACGCCGGTTGTTCATTGCGCCTCCTTTGTCATCTTCATTATCTCGCCATCATTGTATCGGCTGGCGCACCGGCGCTTCAATCCGATAGGCCGGTTTTCCAGGAATAACCAGAACACCGCGCAGGACAGTGATTGGCTTCACCAGCAAATCAGATTTCTTCAGCCTAACCTTTATCCCCGTGACCGATGGTTGAGTCTTTTGCGGAGCGGGATTATCGATTTGGCCCGGATCCAACGGGAAAAACTCAGCCTCCGTAATTCTGGCGCCGGCCGTGATCGACAGTACGAAATCATCTTTTGTGGATGTAACGCTGGCCTTCCAGCTATGCGGCAATCGTTTGGGTAGCCGCTTTTCGGCATCGGCAAAGAGCTTTGCTGAAGACGGGTTTTCTCCCGCTCGTGATGCCCGCGGCAGTTCAACCCGGAGTTGCGCATGCTCCGGCAAGCAAACCTCGCGACAGATGAGCCATTTAACCTCAACCACAAATGGCATAGTCAATGGTCCTGAAATAATCAGCGATTGCGGAACATGAATTGGAACGATGAAGAGCACGTCGTCACGATATCCGTAATCGGCCAATTCCTTGACTGGCTGCATGCGCTCCGGGCGTGGCCACAGGATTTCCCCGGCGCTGAAGCCTTTGGGCAATTGCCATTTAAAAACTGGTGGCTGGCCGGAGTCGCCAGGATTGATCCAGTAAATGTGCCAGCCGGATTCCAAAACAAAATGCACGCCCAGTTGTAAGGCGGAGCCAGGAACAACGGAATCCTGCCGCGAGAGCAGTTCTACGTGAGCATGCCCGGTAGCTTGCTGGGCTTCCGCCGTTACTCCCAGCGAGAGCAGAACAAGAATACATGCAGCAAAACGGATAGAAGTGGTTGTCGCCACAAAAGTTATTTTACGCCGCACTTCCAACCAGCGCCCATGGCGGCGAGGCCGGCTTGCGCGCCAAGCCGCAAGTTACAGGAGCAAAACATCTCTCACCACGAAGCGAAGTACTGAAGCGGTTTGGAGCGAAGCGACATAAAAAAAGAGCGCCGGAAGAATCCGGCGCTCTAAATACAGATTGATTATTAGCCTACGGCAGCACGTACTTCAAGCTGACAAAGACCATCATCAGGTGGGCATTCTTGGGCGCGGGTACCGGAGTCGTTGCAACAAACCACGGTGAACGCGTCACGTATGAAGTCTGCGTGACCAGCTGTACGGCGCCGTATTGCGGGTTTCTCCAGAAAGTCTGGGTCCAATCGAACGACCCTTCCTGGATGGCGCGGTTGGCTGAGTTGGCTGAGTTGGTTCCACCAAAGCCAATGCAAGGCTTTAGAAGAAGAGGCTGACCTGGGCCGCAAGAGATTGCCGTGGTGGTGTTAGCCACCGTTATATCAGCGAATGCGTTACGCTGGGCATAATTTCCGCCCCAGTAAGCGCCGAACTGGCTCTTGCGTGCCGTGGCTTCGAAACCGATGATGCCAGCCCCTGCATGAACCAGATTGGGGTTAATGATGAAGGTAGTGGGACCTGTCTGAATCGGAACAATGACGGCCTGTGGAGAAAGTGCGATAAGGTAACGACCGATTCCATCACCCCAGATTCCATTGGCCACAAAGCGGAAACCCTTGAATAGTTCCAGGTTGACCGCGCCATGGAACCCGAAACCGATATCGGAGCTCTTAAGGAATGGGCCAGACAGCGGTGTAGTCGCGCCAACAGTTAACTGCTGGGCTGCGAGCTTCACCGAGGTGATCAAACCACCCGCTTCAAGGTGCATGTGTCTACCGTTCCGGTCGCTGTCCCATGCCATCTTGGTATGAATATCCGGGAACAGGCTGGGCACATTGGTTGCAACTCCAGAATCAAGCTGCTGCGTCAAAACTGTGGCGAACGCAGGTGGAGTAGTGATGAAGCCAGCACCCTGGAACTGATCAGGGTTCTGCATGGCTACGCCCCATTGGAAGTGGTCAGAGAAATGATAGACAACGCGGAGTTCCCCGGCGCGGGTGTAAGGCAGGCCTACGTGCGTCTGGGCGTCTTCTCCGATTGGCACGAAGACATCTGCCGGCAGAGGTGAGAGTCCAACGCGGTTAGGCGTCTGCATTCCCCAGGTCTGGCCAGCCAGAATTTCCCAGTTGCCGCGTCTAAAGTCTCCCCAGTAGAGGCGCAAACGGCTGGTGTGCGGATTGGAAGTGAAAAATACGTTGTTCGCATCGTTGCCGTTAAAGTCGCCTTCCAGATAGCCAATGATTTTATTCTCGCCATACTTGCCTGTAACCTTCAGGTTATAGCGTGAATACTGGCCGGTGGAGCGGAATTCAGTAAGCTGTCCCGCGCCAGTGGCGACGTTGTTGAACGGAATTGTGCCAAAGGGGGTGGTGATGTTGCCGCCCGTGTTGGTGGTGCGGAAAACGTTTTCAAAATCAATGAATCCACCAGGTGTGAACTCCGTTCCGCCGATGCGGAATGAGAGCGGAGATTCTTTCTTCTCTGTTTCCTGGGCCATGGTGGCTGTTGCTGATACTGGCGTGGTGTTCAATGACGCATTCGCAACGTGCGGTGTGCCAGCGGCCATACGTGTCGCGTTCGAAGAACTTGTCCCGGCTGCGGAACTCGAAGAATCGTCCTGCTTGGTCGAATTCTTTTCATCCAACTTCTGCTGCAAAGCCTGGAGCTGTTGTTGTTGTTGGGCAATCTGTTGTTGTTGCTGGCTGATGGCCTCACGCAAAGCCTTCAGATCATCTGAAACTGACCCGGACTGGGCAGAGCCGCTATTGGGTGCGGTTGCCTGGCCCAGCGCCAGCCCAGAGGCCAGCACTACAAAACACATCTTCTCTAACAATCTCATTGAGCTTATTCTC
Source organism: Terriglobia bacterium (assembly GCA_963724105.1). GTDB lineage: Bacteria > Acidobacteriota > Terriglobia > Terriglobales > Acidobacteriaceae > Angelobacter. The sequence continues at coordinate 33,125 of CAVRTD010000001.1, forward strand.
CTCTGCTTGTTCGTCGTTTTACGGCCCATCAAAAAGGTGATAATTCCAGACCCTGAATTTCTGCCGCTCAAAGGGTCTTTGTGATTTTGCTAAACGCGGTGATAATTTCACACCAATATTAAGCGCTTGTACATAGTTATGTGCATCTATGTGCAACTCTTCATCTTTTTTTAACAGCTTCCAATTTTGGAATAAATCAAGAACAAGACATCTGGAATTTAATAGGCGGAGAAATGTAGCAGAAAATGGCGGTCCGGAATAGGGAAAAATATTCCAGACCGCTAAAACCCCAATATTTACTGGTTTACCGCGATGCCCGGGTGGCATCCGCTCCGCCAACATCGCTAAACGAAATGGCATTTGCCACATTGGGATAAGACTGCCCATCCAGTTCTACATAGGGGAAAATCAGGTAGTTGACGCGATCACCGTGCTGTCTGGGACTCAATTCCACATCCCGTCCCACGGTAAACTGGACTCGATTCACGTCATGTGCGCCGAAGAAATAGTCTTTTTTCTCCTGGTGCTTCCATGCCTCAGAAATATCCACGGGGAACCAACCGCGTTCACGCGTATAAAACTCAGCCCAGCAGTGATAACCCGCGATCTGTCCTGAATGCTGATCTTCCGGAACTGATAATCCCATTTCAAAGCGCGCGGGAATTTTCTGCGAACGCGCCATGGAGATAAAAACCGAATGGAAGTCCGTGCAGTTTCCATGCTTAGCATCACAAGCCCACAGCGTATCGCCACGACCCCAGCCGGTGCCGGTCTTGTCATACTTCATGGTAGAGAAAACATAATTGTAAAAAGCATGCCCCTTATCCAGGTCCGACATGCCTGGCTTTGCTTGTTCCGTAGCCAGTTCAGCGGGCTTGCCAGTGATGGGCACTAATTTATCTGCCTGCAGAAAGCGCTGCAGCTCTTTTTGCGACGCAGGCTTTTTCAAAGAAACCGGCGCCAGATGCTCCAGCCGCACCACATCATATTTCACGGTGAAATGGTATTCGGCCTGGTCCGCTTTATCGGCATGGGCATAAAACATCTTGTTGCCATATTCAGGTTCGGTGGTTTCTTTGAGCGGAAGGTCGCCGGTCTTGGAAATGATCTTTACCTGCTGGAACTCATCAGACTGGGCCATGGGGAACCAGACGTCCAGCGGCTTGCCCGGGTCCGTGATGCGGACCGAGAAGGAGTAATTGAGTTCAAAATGGCGCGACTTGCTCTGCGCAAACGCGCACAGACTGAACAACAGAACAAAGACAGCAGAAAATCTGCGCAGCATAGAAAACATGGGACTCTTCCTTTTTGGCTTGATTTGAAATTGACAGCGTTAACGTCCGGCCCGGAGGTTTTTGGCGGACTACCGTCAAGTGAAGCCGTGGAAGAAGCGGAACATGGCGAGGAAATTCTACTCCTGAGATTGGGCGAATGCAAAAACCTTGAAACACGGAGGACTGGAGGAAGCGGAGGAACGTGGATCAATTGTGTATAAAAACTTTCGGCACATTTAAAGTCCGAGGATGGGAATCAGTCAGACCGATTTACCTCCTCCGGTTACTCCGTTCCTCTGTGTTTCAAGATTTATTCCGCCTTCGCCACAAACGCAGCTGTCTCTACTTTTCCTGCACGTTTTACCTGTACGAAGATGCGGTATTCACCGGCCTTGGGAAAGCCATAAGGAAAAGAGACTTCGCCCGCGGGAGCATCGTGGTTCATGCTCTTCATGTCGGCCATGGAGCTTTGGCCTTCTGCCAGACTTACTGCCGCCATGGAGACAGAACCTGCCGGATGCACATGCGCGAAGATATTGCCGTCTGTACTCAAGAAAACGGCATGTCCGGCCATGCCCATATATGGCTCCATATCCGTGGCGGGTTTGCCGTCTTTGTCTTCCACGCGGAAGCGGAACCAGTAAGGCTGATTGGCTTTGAATGGCTTGTCATCACGCTGCCATACCATGCGATATCCATCAGAAAGCTGGGCCATTTTATCGGCCGCAACAAAATCCAGTCCGCCTGCGTCGTCGCCTTGCAAAGCTTCGCCCGTGATGGAAGGCATATTCACGGTAGCAACTTCAGTTTCAGGAAAGCCCGTGTGGTGCACGATGTCCCCAAAAAGTTTGTACTGGCCTTCAGGCAGAATAGGCAGGTTCTGTACGAACTCGCCAGGCTGGGTCTGCGTTGGATGCAGATGCCAGAATGCTTTCATGTCCGGCATGCGCACCACAAAAAGGTGCATGAGATGGCCATGGTCAGGGATCAGGTCATCCATGCGAATGCGGTCAGGCTGCTCGGTGCGGAAGCGCGTGGGCTCGGCTTCATTGGGATTGCCAAGTTGCAGCCTGAGCAAACTGCCGCTGAGCGTCGGATCCATTTGGGGAAGCTTGTAATTCAACCGCGCGTTGGCGCTGGCTTCAGTGCCCCACCAATGATTGCCGGCAAAGATGGCAACAAACACGAGCACGGCGGCGATGCTCAGGCCAATTCGTCCACGTCTGGCGTTTGCCGGCGCAGGCGCTTCTCCGGGATTTAATCCAGCGTCACGCGTAGCCGCAAAAATAATGCCGATCAAACCCGCAGCCAGGGCCAATCCCAGAATTGCCAGCAGGATTCCCAGCCCGATCTGCATTGGCGGTGAGTTAGTGGAAACTGCAGGTAGCGGCACGTCGAGCTGAGCATTACCCTTTTGTCCTGCAACTTGAATCTGCACTTTCCAGGAACCGCGCACCATGATCCACAGGCTGCCGGTAAAAAGCTGCGGATCGCCAGCCGAGCGCTTGGCTGTATCCGGCAGGGGCGCCTTTGTGGCGCCGACGCCGACGATACGTAACGGAAGGACCTTAATCTGCTGAACATCGCTGCCAAATGTTCGCACTACTACCTGCGCCACTCCGGGCACAACCGGGGGCGGACGCAAAGTGACCAGCAGGTGATAAGGGCCTGCATAACCGTCATAGTAGACGTCCGGGCTGTTGACGTGGGCTGTGGAGGCCATGGGAAACAAGGCAACAAGCAAAATGAGAAGAGCGGTACGCGTCGATGCAGCCATAAGTTACCGTTTCACCTTTTTCAGCCACTCGCCCCAGTAAATACCAACCCACATGCTGATCACGGAAAATAAAAATGCCAGACCCATGTTGCGCCAGAATGCTGCCGCGGATTGTTCCCAGTGGACAAAAACGTGATTGACGGTAGGCGATGTGGGCAGAGCGAAGTATGGGAAGTCGACGGTGGCGAAGAACCAGTTGCGTGCCGCAGGCGTCATCAGGAATGTGGCAAACGGCCATTCAACCGCGATGAGAATCGTCAGGAAAGCCACACCACCAAAGAGTGCCTGCTGCCACCTGGGTGCGTTTTTAAAAAGCGGCCACATCAAATCCAGAAAAAACGCAGGGACCACAAGCAGAAGAGGAAAGGGCAGCGGCACCATATGCGTGATGTCCTGATAGACCGGTCCGAGTTTGGGCTGTGCGGGAAAGAGTGGTAGCACCCACATCATGATCAGGACGAAAAGTGAATAAACGCCGGTCATAATCGTCCGCGCCCAGCGATGGCCAGCGGCGCGCGCCGCGCCTTCCAGTATCAGCAAACACCCAATGCTGATCACCAGATACGAGATGCCGCTATGCAGAAGCACCCGATTGGTATATTCCAGCTTCAAGACCATCCCTTGAATCACCACGAAGCCGCCAACAAACAGCAGCATCCGTTGCAGAGCGGTGCGTTGCTCGCCTGTGGCGCGGTTAAAGTAAGAGACGGTCAGAATCACGCCGCCCCACATGATCCCCGCAATACCCAGCGCCAGCAACATGTGCGGCGGACTGATGATTTTTACGTCGAGCCCGTAGGCCTCATGCCACCAGTTATCAAATGGCGCAGAAGTCAGCATGGCGCCGCCGCCCCAGGCAGCGATGAAAGCGCCGAGCGGGCCACGAAAGCCCAGCACATTCACAGAGCCATCGCGCGCGGCCTTGTCTCCGCCGAACGTGGTGCTCATAATCACCCAGGCCGAGCCAAACGCGCCGAGAAGCGCGCCAAATTGAATCACCAGATGCGCCGGGGTCCAGAAGCTGTCGCGACCAATCGTCTCATGCCAGGAGATGTCCCAGTAAAGACCAGAAGCAATACACACTGAGGCAACCACGTTGGCCCAGACCAGCCAGGGAATGCTCTCAACCCTGGATTGAACCGCTGTTGTATCGATATAAGCCGAAGAAGATATGGTGCTCATCGCGCCTCTCAGCAAATTCTGGACTGGAAAAATGTATCTACAGAATACACTGAATGGTCATTCATTTTGTAGACCATTCATTTTGCAGACCCAGGCGTGAGTGACAATCGATCGTGGATGTTGCGGGCGACGAATGGGGCGGCATATCCGCTCAAAATCGGCGGAAGTCGCAGAAAGGTTTATCCATAAAAACCAAAACCGACCGAGCATAGCCCCGGTCGGTTCTGGTTCTAAACATTGAGTTTTGACTCACCCAGGGGCTGTTGAAGCACTGGCCCCGAAGCGTCAGCACCAATGATTAGTGGCGTCCGCCGTCGCCATCGTTTCCTTTGCCCTGGTCTTTGTCCTGATTAAACTGGAACATGTCGAAAAGATCGCCGATGGCCGGGCTGTTGACCGGCACATAGGGATTGTCTTCTCTGACTCTGGGATTGGGGAAGTTGTCGCGGCTGCGTTTGGTCAATGGATTCAGGTGCCAATTCCGCTCGATGAATTTCAGAATTGAGACGTGGTCGGTATAGGTGTGATTGATGTGACCGCCCTTGGTAAAGGGCGAGACAATGATCAGCGGGATGCGCGGGCCATCACCGAAGAAGTCGACCGGCTGTATGTAACCGGAATCGTAGTAACCGCCGCCTTCGTCCATGGTGATAATAAATGCAGTCTCGGCCATGAGTGCAGGATTGGCGTTCAAGCTATCCACGATTTTCCTGATCATTCCTTCCAGAAGATCAAGTTTCGAAGATGCCGGATGACCATCGAGCAGACCGTCAGGTTTGACGAAGGAGACTGCCGGTAAATCACCGCTGGCAACTGCGGCGAAGAAATCGGTTGTGTCCTTGATATGTGCGGCCCGTTGCGCTGAGTCGCCCATGATGGCAGTGGCATAGGATTCAAAGTTGCAGATATTGCAATAAGCCGCGCCGACCAGTACCGCCGGATTGGTTGAAGTTGGATTGTGCTGCAGTGCCACTGCGGCGTTGTAAGCCCCGCCGTAATAGGCCCAGGAGACACCCTTTTCATTGAGTGCTTCACCGATAGTGCGAACATTGGTCGGAGGAACAGAGCCACCGCCTGCTATACCCGCCGTATCGATGGTGCCATCGGGAAGAAAACCGGGGTTGTTATTGTTGACCATGTAGAAGTGTTGCGGCTCGCAATTGGGATTGGCACGATAAGGGAGTGACGCCAGATAATCCCGTATTGGCTGAATGCCGGGCTGAGCCGGATCAGCGCACTCGGTGAAATTGCCGTCAAAGTTCAAGTCGACCGTATAAACATCGTCGGTGCCGGGCAACGGATCAGGATTGGCAATATGGGATGGTGGCTTCGTCGCATTGCCCTGGCCATCACTCCAGAAAATGGCATCGCCAAGCCCAAGCATCACGTGGTTCGCGCCGGTGCCGCCCATGACGGACTGATGAAAATTGTCGCTCATGGTGTATTGATCTGCCAGGCTCTTCAGGAGCGGGGCGTCTCCCTTTTGAACGTTGTAAAACGCCATGGAGTTTCCGCCGCCGTTGTCGTCAATCGCACCGCCGTTGGCAGGGTCAGGCTGGTTGGTGTAATTGGTGATCACAAAGGGATAAAGATCGCTCAGGCAGCCGGAAGGATTTTCCCGGGTGGCGTTCTTAACATTGCAATCCGATTGCTGCCACATCTCAAAGAGCCGGTGCGTTGTGTCTCCGGTAAAAGTGTCGTAAGCAAGGGTTGCTCCCGTGAGTTGGAACGGACCGTTTGGCAGCGTGTTGAAATTGGTGACGCGCGTGTCTGGGTCTGGGAGAACAAATGTCTGTGTAAATCCGGTAGCTGCACCGGTGGTCAGCAGATTGAGATCGCCCAGTTCTAGGGACGGCTCAACCGCCGCCAAAATGGCTTGCGGCGTTCCGGGAGGCAGGATCGTTTTAACGGGAGCAAAATTCAGAGTTGGTTCCGGAAGAACCTTATATGGTTCTTTTTCACTGCTATTCAAGCTGGCAAAGAATTTTGTCTGAAACGGCACTGTTGCCTGGAATTGCGCGGATTTTGTGAAATTAGGGCCGGGCGTTCCATCGGCTTGAATGATTCCCTTGGATAGCAGGTTTGATATCGAGTCTTTACTCTTCGGGACATACGTCGCGAAGATGTGGTCGAAGGTACGGTTTTCGCCAATCAAAACGATAACGTGCTTGATCGGCGTTTCGGTTTCGTTTCGGTTCTTTCCCTGATCGTTATCGCTGGCAGCCATCATCTGGCTGGGGGCCATTAGCGTAAATGACATTACTAACGCGACCAGCGCGCGCGGAGTTGCGCAGCGCCACCACTGTCTTAGCTTTAACATGCTTACCTGCCTACTCCGTGAGATTGCGGTTTGACTACATGGTCCAACCGCTATTTGGAGTGAGAAAGAAAGCTACATCGGCAGCAGCGTCGATTTGTCAAGGTTAGGTTAACGGTAGATGAAATTCCTGTTGATATGGTCGAGAGCGGTGAAAAACGTCCAACAAATTTTCCACCGCCATCCGCGATATTTTTGCGTTATCCCTTCATCGCTGCCGTCGGCGCAGGCAAGGCTATCGGCCGTATCGGCGCAGACAGGCCTTTCATCAGGTTGGCGAATTCATCCAGATTGAGTGACTGCGCGCCATCCGACAACGCACGCTCCGGGCATGGATGCACTTCAATGATCAATCCATCGGCGCCGATGGCCAGAGCGCGCGCGGCTGGCCGGAGCAATCAGTTCACGCTTCCCTGTTCCGTGCGATGGGTCGGCGACTACGGGCAGATGAGAAAGTTCACGCACCAGCGCCACAGCGGCCAGGTCGAGCGTGTTGCGCGTCATCTCGCTTTCAAAGGTCTTGATGCCGCGTTCGCACAGCACTACGTTTTTATTGCCGCCCGCTAAAAGATATTCCGCTGCCAGAAGCCACTCCTTTACGCTGGCTGACGGTCCGCGTTTCAGCAGAATGGGCTTGCTGGTCTTGGCAAGCTGCCGGAGCAGATCATAGTTCTGCATATTGCGGGCACCTACCTGCAGCATGTCGGCATAGTCACTGATGAGCTGAATATCGTTGGTGCTCATCACCTCCGTGACCACGGGCAGCCCAACTTGCTCGCGGACTTCACGCAGCAATCGCAGTGCTTCAATGCCCAGTCCCTGGAAATCATACGGCGAGGTACGCGGCTTGTAGGCGCCGCCGCGCAGCAGTGTGGCTCCAGCGGCTTTCACGGCGTGAGCCGTGGAGAAAAGCTGCTCGCGCGATTCCACCGAGCATGGGCCGGCAATCACCACGGCTGCCTCACCGCCGATCATTACACCGCCCACGTCAACCTGCGTGCGTCCGGCCTTGGTTTGCTTGCTGACCAGCTTAAACGGATGCGCAATGGGCACCACGGAATCCACGCCGGGCGCAGCCTGCAACGCCTCCAAAGCCACACGCGATCCGCCTGAGCCGACCGCGGCCACAATCGCCCGCTCTGATCCGCGCGTGACATGCGGCTGAAAACCGCATTCAACAATACGGTCTATTACATGTTGAAGTTGTTCTTCTGTCGCACCTGCTGCCATATTGATCACCATAAAATGACTCCTGAAAGTATTAGCTTTTTCTGCAATCCCGAATCCCGCGACTCATATTCCGTTGAACCCTCTTCTAAGTTTGAGCGCGGGTGAGGGATCACTACCCGCTCTAAGCTGATGGAGATCGTCACGCTTAGCATTGGCCCTTCTCTGAAAATTTCAAGTGAGCCCGAAGCTTTTGCTGCAATACCTCACTTATCGCTTCGACCATCTCTGAAATGCTTCGTCGCGAAAGTGATCTCTCGCTTCGCTCGAGATTTCAGAAAAAGCCAATTGCCAGGTGCTATTTGCCAGCCGCTTGCTCCTCCTGCATGCGCTGCGTGCCCAGACGGCGAGTCTCCTGAATAATGCTGTGGAAGATTGCCGTGACACTCTGCTGATCGAGCGGACCGGCATTTTTCTCTGCAACGCGGGCCAGGACCTGGTCTTCACGCTTGCCGTCATAGGCAGGCATTCCAGAGGCAACCTTGACGAGGGCGATTTCACAGGCGATAGCGGCGCGCTGATTGAGCAGGCGAACCAACTCCGTATCAATCTGGTCGATCTGCTGGCGCCACGCGTCCAGCGACTTTCCTGGCGTCTGTCCGTTGGTAACGTTTTGTTGGCTCATCTTGCAAAAGCTCCCAGAAAGCAAAAGCCGCGACCCTGTGGGGATCGCGGCTTGCGGTAATTTATGATGTCTAACTTTATTATTGCGTTGTCAGCACACCATCCGCGTAGCCGCTACCCGTAAAGTAGTAGCGGTAAGTAAACGCGAAAGTAAATCGGCTGGCGTGCATGCTTAGCGGATAGTAGTCTAGCTTTTCCGGTGTTGTCAAGAAAGTTAATCAATTTAATACGCCATTAAAATAGGAATGGAAGAACGCATGGAGCAAAATGACTGATTCTAAAGATGCAGCCGCCGTAAAACAGACAGCAGCATGGCAGGCCTATGTTGAAGACTTCCGGCGCGCCGGACATGAGACCGTTGACTGGATCGCCAAATACCTGAGCTCTGTTTCTGAGATGCCGGTGCTGGCGCAGACCAAGCCTGGCGATCTGCTGGATGCGTTGCCGAAATCGGCGCCGGAACAGGGCGAGCCCTTTGACGCGATCCTGCGCGATTTTGACCGGCTGATCATGCCGGCGGTGACGCAATGGAACCATCCGCGATTCTTTGCCTACTTTGCCTGCACCGGATCAACGCCGGCAATCCTTGGTGAGATGCTGGCCGCGGCGCTCAATACTAACGGCTTGCACTGGAAGACTTCTCCGGCGGTAGCGGAGCTGGAGCAACGCGCGCTGGACTGGATGCGGCAATGGATTGGACTCCCGGAAGAATGGTTTGGCATTGTCTATGACACGGCCTCCACCAGCAGCATGCATGCGATTGTCTGTGCACGAGAGCTGGTTGATCCTGAGGCGCGCACGACCGGAAGCCGCAATGATCTGGTGCTCTATACGTCAGACCAGTCGCACATGTCGATTGAGAAAGGCGCGATTGCCGTGGGCGTGGGACAACGCAACGTACGCAAAGTGCCGTCTGATTCCGGGTTCCGCATGCGCGCGGACGCTCTGGCAGAAATGATTGAAGAAGACAAGCGCGCAGGTAAGCGTCCGTTTTGCGTGGTGGCAACCGTAGGCACAACTTCTTCCACCAGCATTGATCCGGTGCCGCAGATTGCCGGAATCGCGGAGAAACACGGCATGTGGCTGCATGTAGATTGCGCGTATGCCGGCGCTGCCGCAATTTTGCCCGAGCAGAAACACATTATGGCGGGCGTGGAGCGCGCGCATTCGCTGGTGTTCAACGCGCACAAATGGCTGCTCACTCCAATCGACCTGAGCGCGTTCTATACGCGGCGGCCAGACATTCTACGCCGCGCGTTCTCGCTCACGCCAGATTATTTGAAGACGCAGGACGATCCACGCGCACACAACCTGATGGATTATGGCGTTCCGCTCGGCCATCGTTTCCGCGCATTGAAGTTGTGGTTTGTGATGCGCTACTTTGGCCGCGAGCGCGTTGAAGCCATGATCCGGTCGCATATCCAATGGGCCCAGGATTTTGCGGCACTGGTGGACGCGCATCCCAAATTTGAGCGCGTCGCGCCAGTTCCATTCTCTGTGGTCTGCTTCCGTTACAAAGGTACAGACGACGGGAACAGGGCGATCATGGAAAAAGTGAATGCATCCGGCAGGGTGTTCATTGCCAGTACGGTGCTGAATGGAAAGCTGACGTTGCGGCTGGCAATCGGAAATCTGGAAACCACATGGAAGGATGTACAGGAAGCGTGGGACTTGCTGGTGCAGGCAGCGAACCAAATCTAACCACAAAGGACACGAAGGAACACAAAGGTTAAGTGGATTAATCGCTTCAAGCAAATTCAGGTAAAGGTGCGTTTTACGTTAAATGATTCTGCGTGATGTAAAACGCATAGCACAGCGCCAGAAACATGGCTTCCAGCCCCACAAAGACAACCACGACGCTATTGTGGATACGGAAAAGGATCCGGTTGTTGAATCCCCATTCGTTGGCAGGGCCCCTGACCTGCATGGCGCGATAAAGATCGCGCGCGACCATCACAAAATAGCGCAGCAGCAGAAAATAGAAGCCTATCGAGAAGACCACCCAGAAGAGCGGTCCAACGCTGGTAAATAACTCATTGAGACCATACGCGTTGCGGCTCAAAGCTATATGCAGAAACACCAGCAAGACCAGGTTAGGCCAGAGGCCTTCCGTGGTGGCAAAGTAGAGATAATAGTCGGCCAGCCGACGGGCATGGCGACTACGGGAAAATGTCTTCTGCGCGCCCTGGCTAAATATTCCCGCCGCCATCAGCAGAGCCAGTGAGAAGATCAGCGGACTGCCGGAATTTGCAATGGCCAGCGCACTCTGCCGGGCACGAAGATTTTTCTCCCGCTCCGCAGTCTTCTCCTTGTATTGATCTTCTGACGCATGCGATTCCGCAAGCGAGCTGTTCAGCGCGGCCAGCGCCTGTTCGCGCGTGAGCAGCGTGGGAGACAGATGCAATTTGAAGCTGGGCTTTGACGAACTGGAAATTCTTCTGATCTCCGCTTCAGTGGCGGCAATGATTTCTTCCTGGCGCGTGATCTCAGTCTGCGCGCTTGCCTGCAGCGCGATAATTTCATCTTCCATCTTGCCGGAGTGGCGCGTGAACTGCCAGTTCATGGCGGAGAGGATTGCGGCAACCAGCACCAGGCCCTGCAGAGCAAAGAGTCCAGGAGTAAGCCAGCCTTGGAGTCCTGCGGTGGCTGCGTATGGCAGCAGTTCGGCATTCTGGTCAATTACGTTTTTCTGCCGGAGAAATGGAATGGGGCCAGATTGCTGTCTCCATTGCATGCGGAGCTGGTCCTGGGGCGTTAGTTGCGCCTCGCTCAGAACCTCTTCGTCCTGGTACACCGATTCCATCGTACGGTCTTATTTAACACGGGCAAAAACCAGGCACAAGCACCAGGAGTGCATAGGCACAAGTGCACTCGCGGTTTTCGGAGGGTGAAACCAGCATGAACGCTTAAAAGCTTGCTCAGGCTGACTTTGCTCGCGATGGCTAGTTTTAGCGAAGCACCAGCCCGATTGCGGAAGCAGATGTTGCCACACCAAAAGGCGAGCCCACCACCGGCTTGAGCACACCCTGGGAGAATATTCCGAATGCGGCAATGTCATGGCTGGTCTGGTCGGTTACATACACAATCGACGAGTTGGCATTCACAGCCACCGCCGAAGGGCCGGTGCCGCCTGTAGCAAATGGAGATCCGGCAATCGCGCCGAGCGCGCCCGAATTGGAGTCAATCAAATAGGCGGAAACATTATTGGATCCAAAGTTCGCGGCATACAGGAACGTTCCCTGAGGATCAGTAGCCAGCCCTTTCGGCTGTGTTCCCGCGGCAAAGGGTGAACCGGAAATCGCTGTCAGCGCTCCGTTGGTTCCAATGGAAAAACCCAGCACATCGTTGTTGGCTGTGTCCGCCACGTAAAGGAAGCGCCCTGTGTGTTCCACTGCCACGGCGTTCGGCGCGGAGCCGAGCACCCATGGAAACCGGAGAGCCCTCCAAGGTCAGTTTTCCATCGCTTCCGATAGCAAGTACGGCCACCGTGCCTTCCGCGGCGTTGGCTACAAACAGAAAATCACCTTTGGGAGAAATGGCCAGCGCGCTTGGATGCGGAGCCGGCGCTGGTGGCGCAGGCGGTACAGCCGGCGGAGTAAGCGCAAAGCTCCCCAGGAATGTCAGGCCACCGGCGCCAGGATCAACCGTGAAGCCGGAAACGTTCCCATCCGTGAGGTTGGCCGTATAAAGAAATGGCGCCGTGGGAGACATGGCCACCGCAACCGGCCCAGCACCGGTGGTGAAAACATTGGGCGGGTTGATGGGGACTACCACGCTATTACTCACCGGCACAGAAAGGTTGCCGCTATCTTTGTTGACGTCCAGAAGCGTTACGTCGCTTCCGGAGAAATCAGATATATAAAGGAAAGCGCCGGAGGTATGCGGTGCAACACCAGTAGGATTGGAGCCGACGGCAAAATTGGGCGTCCCCAGCGGAGTGAGGACCCCATCGGTCTGAACGCGGAATTCAAAGACCTCATTGGTACCAATTCCCACTACATAGGCAAACTGCTTGTGCCCGCTGGCACAGCCGGTAAGAAAACCGGCAACACAAACCGCAAAAATAGCTATGAAACCGCATAAGGCCGAAATGATCCTTGCCCGCATTGATTCTCCTCGCTGCAATTGAAAGAAAAACAAGGATACATGAATAAGGCAGGTAGCTGCATCTTAGAGCTATCTTCTGAGGGTAGAACGGTCAGGATCGGCGGCTCTTGCGGGGCGTGTGGGACGTCCGGTAACGCTAGTGTGCGACCAGCGATGTTGTATGTGCACCAACGGCACAGCCAAGAAAAATGATGGTCAGTACGAGTGCCGCGATTATGCCGAAGCGATAATCGCGTTCACGCAGAAAAACCGCCAGCATCAGAGCAACACGAAGAACGGGCAGAAGAATAAACAGGGCAATCCCCACGGTGACGATGGAAACACTGGGGAGAATCGCCAGATTATGCGTACCAAACCGTGAGTCAATCCATGCCAGCGACAATCCTAACCCAACTGTGGCAGACGCTACCCAGCTGCCATAGAGCAACACGCCCGCCAGGAGCGACTCCATCGGAGAAGATTTAGATTCTGTGTTTGTCATAACGAGCTCTTCAGTAAGTGAATGCCCAGGGCTTCCAGAAACATCTGAATGCCCAGAGCGACCAGGACCACAACAAACAGCACGCGTAATCTGTCATTGGAGGTGCGCATGAGAATGCGCGCGCCCAGCACCGCGCCTACAACCGAACCAAGCGCAACCGGGCCAGCAATGGCAGCAACAATATTTCCGCGCATAAAATATGCGCCGGCGCTGGCAGCCGCGGTCACGCCGATCATGAAATTGGAAGTAGCGGAAGAAACTTTGATAGGCAGACGCAAGGCCGTATCCATGGCGGGAATCTTGAGGACGCCGCTGCCGATGCCGAGCAATGCCGAGATAAGACCGGCGCCAAACATCAGCGACATTCCCATGGGAATGCGTTGCACCTGATAGGCAATGTCTTGTCCAAGCGCGCGGTCAGGATAGCTCGAATCCAGGCGCAGCCTGCCTGCCCAGCCGCCGGCATGCAGCTATGGCGAAAGCGCCAGATGGATCGCCACGCTTCGCCAGCATCTGCCGGGCAGATAGAAATAAGATCACCGCAAAAAGCAAATATAGAAACGGTACCGGTATATATCCCGCCAGAAGCACACCGATGAAAGCGCCCAGCGTGGTAGCCACCTCCAGCACGATTGCCAGGCGGACATTGGTCAGGCGGCCTCGGAGATACGGCGCCGCGCCGCCGCAAGAACAGGCGATCACGGAAACGATGCTAGCCCCAATCGCCGTATGAATGTCGACATGGCCGAACACTGTCAGGATGGGCACGATGAAAATCCCGCTGGCCATTCCGAGCATTCCGCCCAGGGCGCTGGCGCCCAGTGATACGGCAAAGAGCCAGAGTGCGAATCCACTATCCATTTACAGCACCTTCTTTTTTGCGGCCGGCTGCGGCGTCTTCTTTTTTTTGGACCTGCGGCGTGGTACGTCGCGCCAAATGAGTAACGAACCTGATCTGATCGCCGCGGTAATAAAGTTTTTCATAATCAATCGGCTGGTACCCGGCGGTGTAAGTGGTCCGCTCAATCAGAAAAATGGGATTGCCCTTACTGATGCCGAGCGCCTGCGCAACGGCAGCGTCAGCGGAAACGGCCTCCAATTGATATTCAGCCCCTACCAGCGGCAGGTTGTATTTTTGCTCAAGCAACGAAAAGATGGGTTCGGTTTCAAGATCGTTTTCAACGACCTTCTCGCCGATGTCTCTGGGTAGATACGTTTCGTCGAACGAGAGAGGCATGCCATCCGCCAGACGCACGCGTTGAATTCGCATCACCAGGGTCCCGGTGGTCAAGGCAAGCTGGTGAGCGACGGATTCACTGGCGGGAACGATTTGTTTATCCAGCAAACGGGCGCTCGGATGGCGGCCCAGAGCATGCATATCTTCCACAAAGCCGCTTAATTCAGTCAGCTCCTGCGTAATTTTTGGCTGCGTGACAAAGGTGCCCTTGCCGCGACGGATCTCGATCAGCCCTCGCCGAATCAGGTTCTGAATGGTCTGGCGAATCGTGGTGCGGCTAACGGAAAAGCGCTCAATCAAATCGCTCTCATTGGGCAAGCGACTGCCCGGCGGAAACGTGCCATCGGAGATGCTGGCTACAAGCACAGCTTCTACCTGAGCGTAGAGGGGAATTGCGCTGTCATGATCAACCGCCATGTACACATAATGACATCATGATGTCATTATGTCAAATGCACCTCCAGCGATTGTCAAATCCAAGTACAAAAGAAAAAAGCCAAACCTATTCAGATTGAACAGGCTTGGCTGAAGTTAAAAACAACCGAAATTCAGGACTACTTGAAATATTTGGCGCGCGGATCGAGCGCAGGATTGGTTTTTGCGGAAAGAGCCGCACGCTGCTTGCGGAATTCCGGAACAACCACGGCCTGCTCAATCACCGGAACGTTCAATGCCGCCAGCTTGGCTGCCAGGCGTCGTGCATTGCCTTCCTGCCCGTTTTTCTCATAAGCAATAATCAGGCTGCGCATGGAGATGGCGTTGTCCGTGTCTTCCTCAAAATGATTTACGGCGTCAGCATAATTGGTCTGGGACAGCGCAATGGCGCCGCTTGCGCCATGCATTGCAGTTTCAATCAGGCCGTCAGCGGCATTGGCATCAGACAAGGCCTGCAGTTGTTTGAGCGTGGCTGCAGCCAGGTCTTTATTGCTGCTGGCAATTGCGCGTTCCACGCGGGTACGCAACACAGCGGCCAGTTCCTGATTCAGAAGTGATTGCGGAACTTTATGGTCTTCACCCAAAACGGCTTCCGCCTTGGCCAGCAAACGCAGCGCCGCGGCACTATCCAGCTGATACATGGACATGCTGCGATAAGCTTCAGCCTCCATATTGGCAAAGTCTTTGGCGTGGGCCTGTTCGGCAATGGCGTTGAAAGCTTTGTCTGCGGCGGCCAGATCGCCTTCACGCACGTAAGTTGCGGCCAACTGCAGTGACCACGAAACTTTCTGTACCGGCGAAGCTACTTCAATGGCGCGCGCATATTCTTCGCGGGCTTTGGCCTGATCACCCATGAGGGCGTAAGTATCACCCAGCCCGAGTTGCGACTCATGAAATGACGGATCGATCTTCAGAGATGCGTGATAGTGCTGCAGAGCATCTTCAAAGCGTCCGGCCATGCGGGATATTTCGGCATAAGTATCTTGCGGATTGGGCTCATTCGGTACGAGTTCGGTATAGCGCTTGATGTCGGCAAAGGCTTTCTCGAAGTTGCCCATTCTGGCATAGCAATACGCGGCCTCGTTCCAGGCATCGGGAAATTTGGGATCGAGTTGGATAACCTGCTCGAACATTTCAGCGGCGCGCTGGGACTGGTTATGGTCCACCAGCAGCCACCAGCCGGCGAGCCAGCGCAGGTGCTTATCCTGCGGGTTCTTTTGCAGAACTTCATTCATGTTCTGGATGGCGGGAAGCAGGCGTGACTGTTTGGACGCGGCCAGCCAGTCAATGATCAGCTTTTCTTCAGCGTTAGCAGACTCACGAGTGGCCAGCGCTTTGTCGCGTTCGGCAACCTGCTCGGTCGGATCTTGCGAGAAGAAGGTAAGAAAGATGTGTCCCAGGGCAAATTGTGGATCGGCCTTTACGGCGTTGCGGAAATTTTCCAGCCCGTCCTGGATGTGGAGCATCTCCATTTTCTGCAAGCCGGTTTCAAAGAAGGCATGCGCCTGTGGCGACTTAGTGGAAATGTGCATGCCATTAGGCGTTTCATGCGCAACGGCGCTCAGTCCAAGGCTCAATACTGCTACCACCAACATGGAAAACTTGATCGATCTCATCAACTACTCCTTGATATTTGCTGCCTTTGCGACCAGCGATTTCAGCCGCGAAGGGCAGCGCCTGCTAGTTGCCTTTAAGAAAATATCCCTGCTCCAGAGGGAGCTTGCCGTCAACTTTCAATACGTTGACGCGGCCATTGATGGAATAAACGTCGACCAGACCCACTGCACCGGGAATGGATTCCACGGATTTCAAAAGCTCTTCTTCCGAACGAACAATGATCACGCCGCTCTGGTGTGCAGCCAGCAGTGCCTTAAATTCTTCAGGCTGCATGTGGTAGACCTTCTGGATCGCGGTCTGCATTTCCGGAGTGGAAGGATCGCGGAGAATAAGAATTACCGAACGCCCGTCCGGCCATTTATGGCTGTCAAACTTGAAAACCTTGGACAGCTCGCTGGAAGACAGGCCTGCGAGATTGTTCGTCTTGTCGACAATCACTGCCAGTTGCTTGGCTTCAGCCGAAGCTGCAAAGCCGGCAACCAGCAACAGCAAGACGATAAAACGGCTTCCATGCCTCATGACTCTGCAGTCTATGCTGGAAACCGGGGAAGAATAAGATTACTGAGGTAATAGGTGCTTTGCTTCCAATAGGTTGGACCGGATATCAGGCACCATTTTTGCTGCGAATAGGTTGCATACAAACCTGCTGCAAAGGCCAAAACAATTGCCGCAGAGAGCGCAGATTGAAGCTGACAGGTTATTCATCAGCGACCATCTGCGTAATCTGCGGCAACAATTTCTTCTGAGCTACTTTGCCGACGGCTTTTGTTCTGCCGGTGCTGCCTGAGCCGGCGCTGACCCTGGCTTCGCAAACCTGGAATCATCAATCGGCACGTTATCGTGAATTTCCGTCACAGCAATTGTGAACCTGCCAAGAGGCCGCGCAATCGTCCATTGGAACGGTATTCTTACGCCACCCTCTTCGTGGTATTCGGCATAGTCCACCTGCGTTGGATTGCGTCCCAGCGGCGTCTCGGCATAACGAATGGTGCGCACCAGCAGGCCTGAAACCTTATCGAAGAACATGCGCACGGGCGGCTGACCCGGGTTCGTTCCGATGACCTGGTATACGGCGACTCTGCCGATCTTGTCCGCCGGACGCACGCGCAACTGGTTAAACATTTTTTTGATTTCCAGTGGCAGATAGAACGTGGCATCAAAGCTGATGGCTTCATCTTCCTGCTGCGTCATCTCGCGTGGAGGCCGCCCGCCGGGAGCACTCATCCATCCAGTGTGACCGTCATAGGCCGTGGTATTGTCACCGTTTGGCGTCGTCACCGTGGAGATTCGTTTGTTTGGCGCCTTGGATAGCACTTCCGCGGGGAACGTGCTCTGGCCAACAGTAATCGTCCCTTTTTGCACGCGGCTGGTAATTTTTTGAATACCGGCGGCCCCGCCCACAGCCTGTATGTATTTATCGATGATCTGATCGGCCGAAAGCGCGGATTCGTCCGCAATCGGAATATCGTCTTTCCTGGCTTCTTCATCGGGAATGACAGGAACCCCAGCCGGCTGCTCTGATCCGTGATGGCATGAGTTGCAGGTAATTTCACGATCGCCATTGAAGTGGTCTTTATTTATCGCCATCTGCATCTCGATCATTTTCCGCGCGGTCAGCTTGGTCTTTTTATCGTCTTTATCGTATGCGCCCGGAACGTGGCAGAACGAACACTCTACGCCCAGCGAATTGGTGATGAACTGCATGGCTGGCTGCAACTCGTCTGCCGGCGTGCCTTTCAATACCTGGATATTCTTGAATGCCTGTTCCGCTGTCTTAGGCGCGTCTCCGGCAGGCGGCGTGGCCAGGGTCTGTGCATGCTCCTGGGAAACTCCCAGCGCCAAACCACAGAAAACAACCAGCGCGGCAGACAAAAATTTGCTAAAAGCTCTATTCATGCAGTATTCCTTGGGTAGATTTCGAACCAGAAGTGTAAACGATCCGGGATGGAATCGGAACGATCTTCTCAACTCGTCATGCTCGTGAATGGTTGGGAGTGGCTGATGCGGAGGGTGGCGCAGCTTGATCAGCTGCTTCGTGGCGGAAGCAAACTCCTGGTCCGCGTTATCTGGCTAGCAGAAATCCGCGCCCAGCAAACTTTCCTTCAGCTCTGACAATCTTTTCTCTTTCCAGTGCCGGGTGAAATTATCCACGGTCATCAGCGTCCGCGGATACATGTGGTCAACGTACATCTTTCCGCCCAGGTGATCGATCTCATGCTGCAGAATGCGCGCATACCAGCCGCTGGCCTCAATCACTTTGGCTTCGTTCTTTTCATCCACGCACTCCACGCGCACCTTTCTGGCCCGCGGTGTTAGAGCCATCAGATTCTCCAGACTCAGGCAGCCTTCAAAAGCTTCAACCCGCTCTTCGCCGAGAAGCGTAATCCTGGGGTTGATGATCACATGGAACGGCACCGACTGGCGCTCGCGCTCCGCCAGCTGTTCCGGCGTCCAGTCCTTGATGTATTCCGGGCGATCTTCAATCACCGCCAGTTGAATACTCTGCCCGATCTGCGGCGCAGCCAGGCCGACACCAGGAGCATCATGCATGGTCTCCTTCATCTGCTGGATCAGCTCGCGGATCTCACGGCTGCGGATTTCATTTGGACGCAACGGCCGCGCCCGTCTGCGCAAAACCGGCTCTCCGGCCTGAATAATAGGAAGTAGGGGTGTCATGATCGTCAGATGCAAAAGCGCATATTGTAAAACAAAACTAAATCCACCACGGAGACACAGAGGCACGGAGAAAACAAGGTCAGTATCGCAGCGCGATAACGCGCGCTGGATTTCATAACACAAAACAAAGATTTCTTCTTTGCGCTTTGCTCATGTAATCCGAAAGCGTGGGCAGCCCATAATTAGGACTGCCGTACGCTCAAGAATTCGAAAAGACTGAAGGCGCTGGGTTTTATTCGATTCGGTTTCTCCGTGCCTCTGTGTCTCTGTGGTGGATTTGCTCTTCCATGTCTCGCGATTCTTTACCAGACCTTGCACACCTTCTCTGGCGGATTCACCATCGGCTGTCCGGCTTTGCAGGAGAATGCTTTGGCGAACTCCGGCATATTCACCACCACGCCGTTGATGCGGTACTTGGAGGGCGAATGTGGATCCGTTGCCGCGCGCAGCCGCAGCTCTTCCGGACGGCTGTTCGAGCAATCCCACTGCGCAAAGCCGATAAAGAAACGCTGCTCCGGCGTCAGCCCATCCACAGGATTCAGGTTCTTGTCTTTGGTCGCGCCCTGCCATGCGATGTAAGCCAGAATTTCTCCGCCCAGATCGGCCACATCTTCACCCAGCGTCAGGCGGCTGTTGATATGGATATCGTCCACCACCACGTACTGCGCGTATTGGTCGGCAACGCATTTGGTGCGCTCTTCGAATTTCGTTTTGTCCTCTTTCGTCCACCAGTCGCGTAGATTGCCTTTGGCGTCAAACTTCGCGCCCTGATCGTCAAAGCCGTGCGTTAGCTCGTGCCCAATGGTGCCGCCCGTATTGCCGTAGTTCGGCGCGTCATCCATCTTGGCGTCAAATAGCGGAGGTTGCAGCACGCCCGCAGGAAAATTAATGTCATTCATCTGACCGTTGTAATACGCATTTACGGTTGGAGGCGTCATGCCCCACTCTCCATGGTCCACGGGCTGGCCAATCTTGTTGAAGTTGCGATGCCGCTCAAACTCGGTTGTCCGCTGCACGTTGCCCAGAAAATCATTACTGGCAATCTTCACTGAGCTGTAGTCGCGCCACTTGTCCGGATAGCCAATCTTGTTGCGAATGCCATGTAGCTTGACCAGGGCCTGCTCTTTTGTCTCCGGACTCATCCAGTCCAGTTGCTGGATGCGCAGTGCCATGGCGTCCTCAATGCGCTTTACCATGTCTACCGTGCTTGCCTTCAGTCCCGGCGAAAAGACCTTGCGCACGTAAGCCTGCCCCAGTGCTTCACCCAGATCGCGGTCTGTGTATTGCACGCAGCGTTTCCAGCGTGGCTGCATCTCCTTGGCGCCGCGCAGATATTTCAGATAAAAATCAAAATTCTCCTGTACGAACGCCGACGAGAGATAGGCTGCATAACCATTCGCCAGATGAAAGCGCAGATAGTTGCGCAGATTGCCAATTGGCTCATCCTTCAGCAGCGTCTCCAGCTTTTGAAAAAAGGCCGGCGGAGCCACGTTGAGAATCTCAAATTGTGGGGTCTTCAGCGTAGTGAAATACACCGCCCAGTCAAAGCTTGGGACCATCTGCTCCAGCTCAGCCAGCTTGATCTTGTTCTTGCGCTTATACGGATCGCGCCGTTCTACCCGCGTCATGGACGCTGTAGCCAGCGCAGTTTCAATCCGCATCACCGTATCGGCATTCTGTTTCGCCACATCGGAGGAGTCGCCCAGCAGCTGAAAAACTCTCTGCACGTGCTGAACATAGCGCTCGCGCGTCTCTTGCGACTTGGCATCATCTTTGGTGTAGTAGTCGCGGTCCGGCAATCCGATGCCGCCCTGGTCCACGCCGGCAATCTGCTGCTCAGAGTTGTCAGGGTCCTGCCGCGCACCGCTGCCAAACAGCACGCCGCCAAAATCAAGATGCATTCTTGCCACCAGCGGGGCCATTTCGCGCGCCGACCTCAACTGATCTATCGCCACAAACTCTGTCTTCAACGCCCCCGCACCCAGCTTCTCCACCGCTTGCTCGTCCATGCAGGCAGAGTAAAAGTCGCCGATCTCCTGCGTCGCCTGGTCGCGCTTACCCTTCGTGGCCGCGGCCTGCTCCAGAATGCCCCGCAGAAAAAGCAGATTGTCCTGATAGAGCTTGCCGTAGACGCCCCATGAAGTCTGGTCCGGCGGGATGGGATTTTTCTTCTGCCATCCGGAGCAGGAATACTGGTAAAAATCCACGCATGGATCCACTGACTTGTCCATGGAACTCACGTCCAGGCTGGGCGAATACGGCAACGCCGGGCCGGCCGCAGAATCCGTTACCGGCACAGCAGCAGGTTTTTGCTGCGTAGAAGCCATTGAAACTAATACAAGCAAAGCGATGCATGCAAGGAAGAGCTTTTTCATATTTGTGTTTGACCTGAGTTGAGGAAAAATGTCACAAAGCGCGGAACTATAGTAGCGGAAACACGCTGACGGCGCGAGAAATTGCACGGGCTCCCTTGCCTGCGCTCCATGCCCAAAAAGTGTATGGACGAGAGTGCTGCAAGGGAGCCAGCTTCACACAGTAAAAATTAATCGCCTCAAAGCGTCGGATAGTCCGTATATCCCTTGCTATCGCCGCCATAGAACGTGGCCTGCTGTGGTGTGTTGAGTTGCGTACCACCGCGCTGGAATCGTGTCGGCAAATCCGGGTTCGCCAGATACAAAACGCCAAAGGAAACCAGATCGGTCTCTCCGGAGGCAATCGCTGCATTGCCGGACTGCAGATCGTAACCGCCATTCGCGATCAGCGTCCCGCGGTAATTTGTGCGGATGGTCAGGCTCACGCGTCCACCGGGCCCGGGCTTCTGCACCACTGGCTCTACCACATGGATATAAGCGACCTTGAGATTGTTGAGCACCGTTGCAGCATGGCCAAAAGTCTTATGCGGATCAGAATCGCTCATGTCATTGAAGGCGCTGGTAGGTGACAGCCTGACTCCCACGCGATCGGCTCCCCAGACGCCCACCACTGCTTCCGTGACTTCACGCAGAAAGCGTGCGCGATTTTCTACCGGACCGCCATACGCGTCAGTCCTTTTGTTTGCGCCGTCGCGCAGGAACTGGTCAATCAGATAGCCGTTAGCGCCGTGAACCTCTACGCCGTCAAAGCCGGCGGCCTTGGCGCGTTTGGCGCCTTCGGCAAAGTCACGCACGATTCCGGGAATCTCGCCAATTTCCAGCGCGCGCGGCGTAACAAATTTCTGGAGCCCTGTGTAAGTGAACGCTTCGCCTGCGGGAGCAACAGCGGATGGTGCAACCGGCAGCACGCCGTTCGGCTGCAATGATGGATGGGAAATGCGGCCTACATGCCAAAGCTGCAGAAAGATCCGTCCACCGTTCTTGTGCACCGTGTCGGTCACGCGCTTCCATCCTGCAACCTGCTCATCGCTGTGAATACCGGGTGTCGCCGGATAGCCCACACCCTGCGGCGAGACCTGTGTGGCTTCCGTAATGCTCAAACCTGCGGAGGCGCGCTGCTCATAATATGTCGCCATCAATTCCGTGGGAACGTTTCCCTGGCCCGCGCGATTTCGCGTCATGGGCGCCATCACGATACGGCTGGGAAGTTGGAGACTGCCAAGTTGATAAGACGAAAATAAATCCAGCGATTGAGCCATGCAGCAGTATTCCCTCCTGAAGTTGGTACGATGAAAATCCTTTTATCAATGCCGCATGCGTCTGGCGGCGCACTCGCGGCTGAAGACAAATCCACAAAACCTAATAGATGTGCGTCCTGGCATCTTCGATGCAAAAATCGTTTATACAAAAATCATTCAGATGAAAAAGCAGAGCATGCCGGCGCTACTCAGATGATTCCACCCTGATGGGTTTGGTCGCCCAGTGGTACCGGAGCGCCAGCAGCCTCAGTCCGAAGCCGCACAGGCTTCCCATGGTGGTTGAGATTTCACGCGACAAATGCAGCGCGTCACAGACGATAAAAGTTGCCGCGCCAAACGCTGCCGCGATGGCATAAAGTTCGCCGCGCTCAAAAACTTTGGGGGTGCGTCCGCTGAGCACATCGCGAATACAGCCACCACCTACTGCCGTGGTCGCACCCAGCAGGAGCGCGGGCAAGCGGCTCATGCCGGCGTTGATGGCGCGCGTGCTGCCGGAAACAGAGAACAAGCCCAGCGCTGCAGCGTCCATAAAGATGATGGCGCGTTCGGTATTTTTGCCAATCTTCTGAGCAAAGATCATTCCGATCGCGGCGCCCGCCAGCGCAGCCATCAGATACCGCGCATCCACAAAGGCCAGGGGCGGTCCTTTTTGCAGGATCAAATCTCTGGTAATACCGCCGCCCAGAGCTGACGCCACGGCCAGCCCGGTCACGCCAACCAGATCGTATTTGTAGCGCGTATCGCGCACGGCGGCCAGTGCTCCGCCCAGCGCGCCCATAAAGACGCCGAGAAAGTCGATGAGAGAAAAAAGTGTGTCGATGGGTAGCTTCACTGCGCGTACATTGTAGCGGCTTCTCCAGCGCGCATGTACCCACGTAACTCGATTAACAAAACCATCAATGCTAGAGTTCGTCTCCTGCAGCAAGAAAAGTACTGATACTTTTCATGTTTTTTTAATCACGACATCTTTAAGGACCATTTTTAAATGGGGCGGCGGTTGTAACAACCGCCCTTCCCTTTTTTATTGTGAGTTGAAGTACTAAACTGCAAAGTCGTGTCCACGAAACTTTCATCCTGAAAAATAATTTTCAATGAAACTTTGGTTCTTCGTGAATTGCCGGCGTCCAATACCCAGGCGCGGTTTTGGGCAACAGCTTCAGTAATCTTTTGCCGACGGCAAAGTAAGCGGATGATGTCTGCATGCCACATTTTCCCCAAACACAGACAAAGATGCGGTCTCCGCGAGTTCGAGTTCCGAACAACGAGTCGATACGTTTTAACCTGGGCGGCCATCAGGTTTCCGCGGTGCTGCAGAAGATCTCACTGACCGGCGGCCTGGCGGAGTTTCCTAAAAGCATCGGCAGTGCGACCATTGCTGAAGCCAAGGTAAACACGCTCTCTGGTCCGGTAAGCGGACTGGTCGAGTTTCTTCCGCCGCAAGTTGGTTCCAGCACATATCCATTTCGTTTTATCGCGCTCAGCGATCAGGACTATGACCGGCTGAACGCCACGCTGCAATACATGCGGAAGCAGGGCTTTGGCGACTAAGATTTAGCTTCTGGTTGCTGCGACTCCCTGCCGAGCAAACGCCAGCCCGCACCGCTGCAGGGCTCACCATTCGCGAATTACAAAACTTTTACCTTCCTGCCGCACAAGTTCTTACAACACGCCTCTGGTATTTGTGTTTTCATAGCCAAATACCGGCTGCTGCTTCCTGCCTAACAGTCCGGAGCATCAATCACAGCAACTTCAACTATCAGCGGCAGCAGGGCGGAGACGCTCCCCGAAATAGGTCCGTATGGGCGCTGCTGGACTACAGAAGCGCCCACTTTTTTCGCCGCCTTTTGCTCCTGGTCTCACCTTCCCCCGTTGCACAGGTTGTCTCTGTATCCAAAGTAAACGCTCAGATTTTCTGCTCATGAAATCTTTTTTACCGGCGCAGGCTGGCCTGCCCTCCCCTGACTGAAAAAGAGCATCCCACAATGTCTGGCCGCACCACCTATAAGGAGATCACCACCAAATGAAGCTCATCAGGACCGCAATCTTTTCCTGCACATTCTTGTTTGCAGTGGGGGCATTCGCATGGCAGTATCCATCCGGTAGCCAGCCGCAGGCACCGCATGGCGGCATGCAGCCGTCCCAACCTTCACCAAACCAACAACCAGGGCAGCCTCCGCAGGATCCAAACGCCGCGCAGCCCGGCCAGCAGCCGTCCCAGAGTGCGCCCTCATCGTCCGGTGCTCCCACAATCGATGATCAGGTGCGGTCACTCTCAGAGCAGCTGAACCTTTCGCCCGATCAACAGGCCAAAGTAAAAACGGCTCTGGAAGAGCAACATACGCAGGCCATGAGCATTGTTCAGGACAATGCCATGCCTCGCGAAGACAAAATTTCGAAGATCCGTGGGCTGCGTGAAACCACGATTAACAAGGTCCGTACGGCGCTGAATGACGATCAGAAGAAGAAATTTGACCTGATGATTCAGGAAATGGACCAGCGCCAGCACGAGCAGCAGTCTGCCCAGCCGCAGTCTGCCCAGCCGCCGCCAAAACAATAAGCAAAAGTAATAAAACAGGCCGCAAACATTCAAGAAGAGGCGCCTTATAAGGGCGCCCTCGCCTTTTCCTGTCTCTCGCAGCTACTCACATCGGTCGCAAACGAGTATGCTTGGCTGAAAATATCTTAATCTTTACCGCAGGAAGACAGATGCACTTTGCCGCCAGCATTCTCATTGCTGTACTCGCTTTGCAGTCCGGCCAAAAACCGGAGTGGTGCCGTGACCTGCCGCGTCCGGCTTACAGCAAGCTGGAGCACGTGAACGCCCCGGACAAATGGTTTGAGGTTTATCGCATCCGTCCCGGCATTTTCGCCATCTACGAGCCCCACCAGCAGGAAGAAGTCATCTCCTATCTGATTGTGGGGACAAAACAGGCATTGCTCTTTGATACAGGCATGGGCATCAGCAACATAAAGAAAGTGGTGGAAGGGCTCACGCAGCTGCCGGTGAGCGTGATCAATTCGCATACTCACAATGATCACGTGAGCGATAACTGGCGGTTCAACCGGATCTACGGCATGGACACAGCTTTTACCCGCGAACATGCCAAAGGCACCGTGGCCGCCGCGCAGGAAGAGATTGCTCCGGGATCAATTTGCGGCGAATTGCCAGCCGGATTCGATGCCAAATCATATGCGGTGAAGCCATTCCATATCACCGATTGGATTCATGGCGGCGAGAAGATTGATCTTGGCGGACGCGTGCTGGAAGTAATCCCGGTGCCGGGGCATACGCCTGATTCCATCGCACTGTGGGACGCAAAGAACGCTCTGCTATTTACCGGCGATATGTACTATCCCGGACCGATTTTTCTGTTTCGTCCGGAAACTGACCTGGACGCCTATGAAGCTTCCATTGCGAAAATGATCGCGTTGCACGCGAAGCTGCTTTTACCCGCGCATAACCTTCCTGTGGCCGATCCGGCTGATCTTCCGCGCGTGCTGGCTGCCATGAAGCAGGCCCGCAGCGGGAAGATCAAACCAGTCAAAGGCGAGCATTGGGTGGAATACAAGTTTCAGGGATTTTCGTTTTTACTTCAAAAAAAGTAGTAGAGCCTTTGGCTCTTGGCTTTTAAGCTGCCGAGATCCAGCCTTAACCAAAAGCTAATGGCCAAGGGCCAAGAGCCATCTGCTATTTGCTACTTGCCTCTTTCTCCAGCAGCGCAGCTTTACGCTTTACGCCCCAGCGATATCCCGCCAGGCTGCCATTCTTCTGCACCACGCGATGGCACGGAACCACCAGCGCAACCGGATTCGAGCCGCAGGCATTGGCTACGGCCCGCACGGCCCGGGGCCTTCCGATGGTTTTTGCCACCTCGGCATAGCTTCGCGTCTGGCCTGCCGGAATGCGCCGCAACTCTTTCCATACCATTTGCTGGAACGCGGTCCCGCGCAGATCAAGCGGGATATTCAGCGCGGTTGTCGATCCACTGAGCAACTGCTTTATCTGATTTGCCACTGGCTCCAGGCGGCTATCGTCGCGATGGATCTTCGCTGCTTTGAAGTCACGCTTCAGTTCGCTCAGCAACGCAGCTTCGCTTTCACCGAAGCGTACGGAGCAGACGCCGCGGCCGGTAGTGGCAACCAGCAGTTTGCCCAACTCCGTTGTAACCACAGTGCAGCGAATCTCAACACCCTCGCCTCCGCTGCGGAATGCTGAAGGAGTCATCCCCAGTTGCGCCGGAATGCTTTCATAAGCGCGGCTGCTCGAGCTGAACCCGGCTTCGTAGATTGCTTCCGTCACGCTGCCGTCGCTGAGGAGCGCCTGACGGAATTTTCCAGCCCGGCGTGCCTGCTGATACTCGCGCGGACTGATTCCCAGAATGCGTTTGAACATCCTCTGAAAATGAAACGGGCTGATGGCCACATGACGAGAAATAGCTGTCAGGCTCAGAGTGATGTCCAGGTTTTCATCGATATAACGGCAAGCCGCTTCCACTTTTTGTGTCTGCGGATTGCGTTCCAGAGGTGTACAGCGAAGACATGCGCGGTATCCCGCCTGCTGTGCCTGGTTTGGCAAGTCAAAGAACTCAACGTTCTCGCGCCGCGGCCGGCGGCTGGGGCATGTAGGACGGCAAAAAACGCCGGTGGATTTTACTGCGTAAACAAACCGGCCATCTGCTTTGGCGTCACGCGCCAGCACCATGGACCATTTCTGATTTGCGTTACCTGATGTCATCTGTAGTTGCATATTAGTTTTCTCCGCAAACCAACTCTATGGGCTGCGGAAAATGCAGACTATCCAAAGCTTGCTTTCAAAATAATATTCTTAATCAATTCTAATTAGAGTAGCGCGATCGACCCTCTAAACACGTCCCGAATCGGGAAGTTTATGGCGCAGGCGCGATTGGTTTTAGGCCCATAAATAAAGGGCCAGATTCGCATTCCGCTCTGGATCAGTACAGTAGAAATACTGTACTCATGACGTCCTCAATCTCTGACTCTAGAGAGGATAATACGTGTTATTCTCAAACCTGCCACTCGTCTACTACGCAACTCATTTTTCGAGCAGGAGTACACGAGAAAGATGTATCCCTCCCCTACAACTCGCCTGCGTGCTATCTCGTGGGTCGTCACATTTTTGCTTCCTGTCGCTGCATGGGGTCTTGCCAGACTCAGCGTGCCATATTTCCACCCTGGTGTGGGAGTATTTTTCATTGCTGCTGCTTGCATCTCTGCCGTCCTTGACGGCTTGCCCGGCGCCCTGGTGGGAGGGCTCCTGAATACGATTGCGCTCAATGGCTTTGCCTATCTCTATTGGCCTGCTGGTATTGCCACCAGCAGTGAGCTCTGGTCAGCGCTGCTGATTGCTGTTGCGTTGGTCGTCGGCTTGTCGCGACAGAAGTGGTCGGCGGCAGAAATGGTCGCCGGCAGGCTCAGCAGTGATCTTGCCCGGCTGCGTGACGAGCTTGAATCTCAGCGCAGCGACCTCAAGCGCTTCCACGATCTCAGCGTACGTCTTTCCAGCAACCTGGAATTGCAGCGCCTGTTGAATGATGTGCTTACATCCGTGGCCGCGTTGCAAAAAACCGATCTCGCCATGCTTCTTCTGCTGCCGGAGCGGGCCAGCAAAACGTTGCAGGTTGCCACATTTACCGGTTTTACCGCGGACCAGATCAAGCTTTTTGGGGAACTGCCGGCATCTTTCTTTGCGCCTGACCGCCGCGTGCTGATTGAAGACATTGATAAGGCCGGGACATATTTTCCTTTTGTCGATGCGGCCACCCAGGTTGGGTTCCGCTCGGTCTTTAGCACGCCAATCATCAATGCCCGTGGCGATGCACTGGGCGTGGTGGTAACTTTCTTCCGCAAACCGCACTCCCCTAGCGACCGTCAATCGCGACTGGTCGAGCTTTATGCGCGACAGGCATCCAACGCACTGGATAATGCCCGTCTCTATTATGAGTCGCTGCAAACGCTGGCAGCCGAGCAACAGCGCACCGCCGTACTGCGGTCATTGGCTGAGGCATCCGTCAAGATTAATTCTGCTCTTGCTTTGGATTCTCTGCTGCAAACCATCACAGACCAGGCAAGAAACATTGTGGGCGCGCGCCAGGCATTAACAACCCTGCTGCCCAAGGGCGAGCGCAACCGCAGCATCGCCTGTGTTTCCGTGGCGGAGGGCCAGTCCGCGCTTGAGTTTGCTCCGGAAAGCTCGGAGATGTTCATGCTGGCATGCAACCTGAATAAGCCCGTCAGGATCAGCGCCGGATCGCGCGCTTATGCATGGGGGCCGGTGCGTCGCGCAACCGACGCTACGATCCACGGCTGGCTGGCGGCTCCGCTGCTCACACGCGACGGAAGAAATCTTGGTTTGATCCAGCTCTCCCATAAGCTGAATGGAGAGTTCTCTCCCGATGATGAAGCCATACTGGTCCAGCTGACGCACATGGCTTCCGTGGCCATTGACAATGTGCACCTTTACCGTGAGGCCCAGGAGAAGATCGCCGAAACCAGACGCGCCCAGGAAATGCTGGAGCGTGGCAAAGAGAGCATGCAGTTGGCCCAGCAGTATGTGGGAATCGGTATTTGGGAATGGGACCTGCAAACCGGCGAGCTGGCATGGTCAGACGAGATCCGCCGCCTGCATGGAATCGAAGTGGAAAAATTCGACGGCCGTTACGAAAGCTGGATGGAGAGCATTGTTTCGGAAGACCGCCAGCATGTACACCAGTCGATTACCAATGCATTGGCCAGCAAGGGCGAGTATGAAGTGCAGTATCGGGTGGTCTTTGCCGATAAAAGCCTGCATTGGCTGGAGGCGCGCGGACGCACCATTGTGATGGGAGATGTTCCGGTACGCATACTCGGCGTCGCCATGGACGTGACCTCACGCAAGGCGGCAGAGCAGACGCTGCGGCAGTCAGAAAAAATAGCAGCCACGGGTCGTCTGGCGGCAAGCATCGCGCATGAGATCAACAACCCTCTGGCCTCCGTGATGAATGCGCTATACATCCTGCGCACCAACTCCAAGATGCCGGAGTCTGCGCTGCTTTATGTAAAAACCGCGGAAGAAGAGTTGGCGCGGGTGGTCCATATCACCAAGCAGACACTTGGTTTCTACCGTGAAATTTCTTCGCCCGTCATGAGCTCCGTGCCCCAGTTGTTTGAAGAGGTGCTGGCAGCCTACGACGCAAGAATCGAACAAAGCCAGATTGTGGTCCACAAGAATTTCAATGACGTGGGTCCTCTGGCGGCTTTCCCCAGCGAATTGCGCCAGGTGTTTTCCAATCTGGTATTGAATTCGATTGAGGCCACTTCCGGAGAAGGCAGCCATATTTTTATTCGCGTAAAGCAGGTGGAGGATGGCCGTGGCCGTGCAGGCATTCGGGTCACGGTGGCAGACACCGGTTGCGGTATCCCGGCAGAAAACATGTCGCACATCTTTGAGCCTTTTTTCTCTACAAAAGATTCCAAGGGCACTGGCCTGGGCTTGTGGGTAAGCCAGGGAATTGTGCAGAAGCACCAGGGCAAGCTGCGGTTGCGCAGCAGCACCAATGAAGATCATCACGGCACGTGCTGTGTTGTCTTTCTTCCTTTTGCCACCGTTGAAGTCAACTCAGAAGATCCGTTATCGGCCACCATGGATCAGCCGGTCGGGGATATGCTGACGAAAAATACTGCTGCCTCAAAAAGTAATCAGTCCGCAGCATAGATTTTGCCGGCTCCATTGGGCTTATCACTGTGTTTCTTAGGCTATTTGCCCGGCGCTGCTGGAAATGATTTTGGAAGCTCAACAAAACAGAATGTGAATTTAATTGCATAGCATAGTAACTACAAGATAAACGGAAGTAACGTAACGTTTCATTGAATTGAAAGCACTTAAACCCAGGGTGTAAATCCCGCCGACATTAGAAGATTTAATAATCAGCAAAGCAGATTTTTTAAGGTATCCTAGTACTCGTCTAAGGTAGTTACCTTCGTACAATGTCATCAGTAAGAGGACAAGCCGCTATCAAACGCACCGGGGTGAACTCCCGTGGATTCTCGCTGGTTGAGATCCTGGTGGTGGTAATGGTGATTCTGATCATCGCCGCGATCGCGATCCCAAATCTGGTTCAAAGCAAGATGCGCGCAAACGAAGCTGCGGCTGTTGCCTCTGTCAAAAACATCGACATGGCTGAAACTTTATTCCTGAATAGCTATCCGGACGTAGGTTACTCCTCTAACCTGGCAAATCTGGGTAGCAATGGCAGCTCTTGTGAAAAACCAACGAGCACAAACGCCTGCATTATTATGGATGAAGCTTTAACCAATGGACTCAAGAACGGCTATATGTTTGAAGTCGTGGGTGACGGTAACAAACCTACGACCGGATATACGGTCAGTGCGTCGCCGGAATCCAGCCTCAGCGGACGCTGTGGCGTATCTTCCAGCGAAAGCGGAGAAGTCCACCTCTTCATCCCAGGCGCACCTGCCACCACCGGAAAATTATCCGTGGGCGGCGGCGGCGGCTGCGACCTCTAGCCACAGAATACAGCTAGATCATCCTTCAACTGCTGCTCCCGTTTTGGCTTTACTCAGCCTTCACTGACACTGAAACGCGCGTGTTTTCCCAATCCAAATTCAGCTCTGCCGTGTTCCCGCTCTTTTTATCGAAAGAGATTGTGAACTGCTCTACCGGCTGCGGCAGCGCGCTTTTCTTCATATCGACGCGCGCCAGGTCCTGGCCCTCGTCATACTGCGTTCCCCACTGGCCGGTCTGCTTATTGATAATGAGCTTCCAGGTGCCTTCTGCCGGCAAAGTGTACAGCGTGTATTTGCCCGCTGGTACTTTTACTCCACCAATATTCAGATCAACTTCCGTGGTTAAAGCTGTGGCCTCATTGGCACCGGTACGCCATACTTTGCCATAAGGCGCAAGCTCTGTTCCCACTTTCCTACCCTTGAGCGACGGACGGCTGTAATCAATAGTGACTTTTTTTCCATTGAGCTCAACCTGCGCTGTGGCTGGCGGGCTGGGACGCTTGCTCTTGTCAGGTGTCTGCTGCGCATTCGCGATCACCGCGATCAGCAATAGGCATGAGACTCCAATTGTTAAACGTATTCGCTGCATTTTGAGTTTCCTTTCAATTGAAACCAATTTATGATCGCCCCGGCGCCCGGCATGTGGCATATCGGGACTGGCAAGCCGGAACCGTTTTCCGGAAAAAACCGTTGTTCGGCAGGCCCGGAGAGTCACCAAAGGCCAATGCGCCCGTTGTACTTGGTGCGTCTTTTCATAATACTCAATGTCACATAAAGTTATATCGAACAATTTCCATAGATAGAAAACAAGAAGATAGTAAAGAAACTTGAGCGAGAGGCATGCCATGAAAAAGTGTCTGGCGTTTTTCCTGTTCGTCTGGTTGGCCGTATTCAATGTCGTTGCGCTGGCACAGTCAGCCACGCCACAATCGGCGCCGGTGCATCGCACCACAAAAGCTGTGAACTACCGGCTGCGTGGCGATGCCATAAAAGTCGACTTCCACGGCACGGAGCTCATGCAAAATGCCTCCGGTGAAGCCAAGGTCACGGGCAAAAAGAGCAGTGTCGAAATCGACGCAAAATTTGATGGTCTGGATGATCCCACGAAATTCGGCCTGGAATACCTTTCGCTGGTTCTGTGGGCCATTTCCCCGGAAGGGCGCGCGGTCAACCTGGGTGAACTGGTGGTGGACCACAACGGCAGCCGGGTGAAGGCCATCACAGATATGCAGACATTTGGCATGATCGTGACCGCCGAACCATATTTTGCCGTCAACCAGCCGGGCAACATGGTAGTGCTGGAAAATACTTTCAACGCCGCAACGGTCGGACGCCAGGAAAATATCGACGCAAAGTATGAGCTGCTGGGACGCGGCACGTATTCAGCCACCAATACGAAGATCCAGGACGCCATTTTCGGCATTGATCGTAAGACGCCGCGCGTGCTCTTTGAAGCCCGGAATGCGGTGCGAATCGCCAATGTCAGCGCCGCAGACAAGTACGCCCCAACCATCATCACCAAAGCCACGCAGCAACTGAGACAAGCGGAAGAAGCATACGTCCAGAAGCGCGATAAGACCACTGTGGAGACTCTGGCGCGTGAAACGGTGAGCACGGCAGAGGAAGCCCGCGTGATGGCCGTTAAGCAAAAAGCAGAGGAAGAGGCCCAGGCCAAGGCAGCAGCAGACAAAAAAGCCGCCGAAGACCGCGAGGCCAAAGCACGCCAGGATGCCATTCTTGAAGGACAACGCCGCCAGGCCGCTGAGGACGCACGGCTACAGGCAGAGCAGGCCCGGGCACAGGCTCTGGCTGCTCAGGCAGATGCTGAGCGCATGAAGGCGGAAGCTATACAGGCTCGGCAAGAAGCCGAGAGTGCACGCAAGGATGCTGACGCCGCCCGCGCCGCCGCGGAACAGCAAAAAGATGCTTTGGCCGTGGAAGCGGACAAAGCCCGCAAAGCTGCTCAGGAATCCGATCGTCTGCGCCAGCAGGCGGAGCAGGAAAAGGCTGATCTGCGAGCGCAACTGCTACAGCAGCTCAACACAATTCTGGCTACGCGCGATACGGCGCGCGGTCTGATCGCCAACATGTCGGACGTTCTTTTCAAAACCGGAAGTTATGAATTGCTTCCAGGAGCGCGTGAACGGCTGGCCAAGGTAAGCGGCATTGTCATTGCGCATCCAGGTTTGCACCTGGAAGTGGAAGGCCATACGGACAGCGTGGGCGGAGATGACTATAACCAGAAGCTTTCTGAAAATCGCGCGCAGGCCGTCCGCGACTATCTGGTGCAACAAGGTATTGCGGACAATAGCATCGTTTTCCGCGGTCTGGGCAAGACGCAGCCCGTGGCGAGCAATGACACGCCTGACGGACGCCAGCAGAACCGCCGGGTTGAACTGGTCCTCTCCGGCGATGCCATCGGTATGAAGACGGCTAACGCCAGCGTACCGGCGACAAAATAGAATTACACGGCAAGGCCAACGATCAACGATAAGTCACGACAAAAAGAGGGCCCCCATCAGGGTCCCTCTTTTTTGTTTGTCTATTGAATTGTCTCTCTAAAACTTTGCTAGATCGCTGCCGGCCGGATGTCATCACGCCGGCTGAGTATCTTGGATACTGACTCCAATACTCCCTCGCGCGAATCGCCCGTAACAAAACTATTGCCATCGATATCCGGCCTGATCCGTCCCATCTGGAGAATCGGTGCTTCGGGCAGGTAATGGCGCACCATAAGGCCGATGGCTTTCTTCATGCGTGGCTCCACGCTGTCCGCAATCAGCACAACGTCAAAGGGTTGATTGGTGCAAGCCTGATCTACTTCTTTCAGGCTACAGGCAGTTCTTACGTGATATCCCGCGCGTTCAAGCCAATCCAAGCGCAGGCGCAGCGCAGGTTCAGTTGCCACGATCAAAAGCAACGTAGCAGGGAGAGGATGTTGATGCATTCTGGGGGTGCTTTCTGCCAACAAAATTACTTCCCATACTCTAAATCGGATTTTCAATTTGGAACAGAGGCTATCCGGTTAGACTTTTATTTTCAACCGTTTAGAGTGGCACAATATATTTCAAAATTAAAAGCTCCAATAAAACCATCAACTCATTGAATCTCGGCCACGCAGGTCAATCCGGACATTAGAATCGTCTCAGAATTTTTTTTTCTGAGAGTGCCGACACAAGCAAGTTTCATTGCGATAAGCTGGTCAATCCATGTCATCCACTACCGCAGCCCCAACATCACCGACGCCGTACACACTGAAGACGATCTTCAAGTTCAAGCCCTTCCGCACTCTTTGGATGGCGCAATTTGTCAGCATCTTCGGCGATTTCCTGGCCCTGTTTGGCGTGATCAGCCTGATCACGTTCCGCTGGCACGGGACAGCCGTTCAGGTCACAACTGTAACTATCGCTTATATATTGCCGCTGGCTGTGATTGGGCCGATTGCCGGAGTCTTTGTTGACCACTGGAACGTGAAACGGCTCATGGTCGCCAGCGACCTTATCCGTGCAGGGCTCATCCTGCTGCTGGTCTTTGCGCATGACGTTACCCAGATCGCAACGATCCTTTTCGCCATCAGCATTGTCTCCAGCTTTTTTGCTCCGGCACAATCGGTGACCATGCGTACCATTGTTCCGCCTGAAGGCTTGCTGGCCGCCAACGCGCTTATGGCACAGGCTTTTTATGTGGTGCGCCTTTTGTCACCCGTTGTCGCAGGACTACTGGTTGCGTGGCTGACCGAAAAAGCCTGCTTCTACCTGGACGTTATCAGCTTTATTTTTTCCGCCACCATGATTTCAGGTCTGGCAATTCTCCGTCCGGCGCGCGCACAGGGAGAGAAGAATGTGAAGTCGCTGACGCAGGATTTTGTTGCCGGGAACAAATTCATCTTCACTCATGCAGGACTGGCCTTTGTGTTTATTGCGATGGCTGTGGCCATGTTTATCATGAGTTCATTCAGCCCGCTGATCTCGATCTACATCCGCGATTCGCTCCATGCCGGCTCAGTCATGTTTGGCGTGATCAGCGCCATGGTAGGCGTGGGCATGATTCTGGGCACACTGCTTGTCACCCGTTTGGTGCGCAGCCGCTCCAAAGCGCATGTTGTGCTTTGTGGGCTTTTCGCGCTCGGGGTTGGGGCTCTCTTGCTGGGAGCTTTTCGCAGCATTCCCATGGGAGCGCTCAGCACGTTCACCATGGGCTTTGCCATAGCGTTTATTTTGGTGCCCGCACAAACCATGTCGCAGCAGGAAACGCCACCCGCCATGGTGGGCCGCGTAAGCAGCACTTTTATGTCGTTGATTTCGTTTTCCCAGGTCTTCGGACTTTTACTTTCCGGCTATCTTGCACAGAAGCTCGGCATCCGGCTGTTGTTTATTGCCTGCGCCGGCCTACTCGCTGCGATTTCCGCCGCCGGATATCTCATGATGCGCGGCCGTTCCACCGAGAGTGCCACGTCCACGGCAATTGCTGATCCTGATTCTCAATCCACTGCGGCAAGTTCACAATCGTGAACCGGCGCAATTCATTCCGCGCTTAGTAACCAATTCAACACAGGTTACTTTGGTGACTTTTCCCACCTCCCATGTTTTCAGTAGGATGCACTCAATGTTGCCGACTACGTCGCGGGAAAGCATGGCACGCCGCGCCGTAGGCAATTAGGAGAAGCAGTGACTTGGAGTTCCCTGCGGTGCTATGCACGCCCGTTGGTATACGGGAGCGTGCTGGCAATTATTGGGTTGTTTGTTTACCTTCCGGCGAGTGCACAAACCACTGTGCGTAAACTTAAAACCCGGGTCGAGCCGGTGTATCCCGATCTGGCTAAAAGAAATAACATCAGCGGTAGCGTTCGCGTTGAAGCGCTGATAACGACTGACGGCAGAGTCAAAGACGTAAAAGTGCTGGGCGGTAATCCGGTGCTGGTAGAGGCAGTAGTCACAGCCGTCATGAAATTTAAATACGAGCCCGCCGCGGAGGAATCTGCCGTGGTCCTCAAATTTGATTTTGCACATCTGTAATTTCTTTTTAAATTTCTCTTCTGTTTGATTCAGCCTGGATGAAACCTTATCCAGGCTTTTTTATTTTGCTGCGATCTCCTTTCAGTTTCGCGATTGTGGACTTGCTTCGAACTCTTCCGCGTTATTCATGGTAAGGTTTTGTCGATGCCTGCCACAGACCCGTTTCTTCAGGCCGCGATCGAGGAAGCCCGCAAGGGGATTGCGGAGGGCGGTATTCCCATCGGCTCAGTGATTGTGCACCGCGAGAAGATTATTGGTCGCGGCCACAACCGGCGGGTACAGAAAGGCAGCGCCATCCTGCATGGCGAAATGGATGCGCTGGAAAATGCCGGACGCCAGTCCGCCGCCGTCTACCGCGAAAGCGTTCTCTATACCACTCTCTCGCCGTGCTCCATGTGCTCCGGCGCGATTCTTCTTTATGGGATCCCCCGCATCGTGATCGGCGAGAACCACACGTTCATGGGCGAAGAGGAGCTTCTGCGCGCACGCGGCGTGTCCATTCAGGTGGTCCAGAGCGACGAGTGCATCCAGATGATGGAAGAATTCATCCGGAAAAATCCAACGCTGTGGAATGAAGACATCGGCGTGTAACAGTCCACAATCTCATCGGCTAATCTGTACTACTTATATTTCTCAATATTTCCAACTTTTATCCGCTCCCGCCGGCGCATTCAGAGTGATGTGGTTGGCCATCACGCGTAATAACTCCGCCTGGTTCAAAGGCGTCCAGCCATGGCCTTTCATGGGACGGCCATATTCAACGGATCCACCATAGGCCGGGTTGCTGGTGCGGCGTAGAAAATCTTCCAGCCTGTACACCGCCAGATTCAGATAAAAATTATCCATATCACCGCAATAGATATGCAGCTTGCCCACAAGCTTTGGACCGATGGTTGGCCAATTCTGCTCCAGGTAATAGCGCAAATCGTATCCGTGGTCGCGCATATAAGTGGCAACAGAGGGATCGATCTTGCCGGTGGCTTTGTCCCAGAGCGGCTTAGGATAGCCATCCACGCCAACGGGACCATACACGGCTTCCCAGGCTTCAAATTGCTGTCCGGAGCGCCCGTGCGAGCCAAGAACATCTTCCAGTTGGCTCATCTGCCGCATCGTTACATCCACCTGTCCCTCGCTGGTGCGCTCCATTGGGCGCTCAGGAATCGGTGGATCATAGTTCGGCGCAAGGAAGGCGCTCACGTCGTTATAAATATCCACCATCTGGTAACGAGAGAAGTCCACAGGATCAGGATAGAAAGTCCACGTTCCACCGAAGAAATCAGGATGGAGAACTTGCAGCGCCAGCGACTCCCATCCCCCGGTTGATCCGCCGGACAAAACGCGGGCATACGGCTGACGAATAATGCGGAAGTGTTCCTCGATATACGGAATCAGCTCGTTCATGATCGCGTCGCCGTAAGGGCCGTTGTTGTCTGAGTTTACGGCGTAAGAATCATCAAAATAGACTGTGGGATGCTGGAACGTGACGGCGATCATGCGCGGGAAGTTGGCGCCCGCCCAGCGCTTGTACAACTCCGGGCCGGAGATGCGGCCCTCGCGCGGAGTGTCCGCACGCGATTCTTCCGTAGAGAAGCCAAGCGGCGCGCGCAGGCTGAAATGTCCCTGCTCATAGAGCACCGGATAATGCGCGTTGGGGTGAGCTTCATAACCTTCCGGCAGCAGGACCGTGGCGCCCAGATAGATGGGCTGTCCCCAGAATTGTGTGAGCAGCTTGCTTTGAATCTTGATGTGCTTTTCGTATTGCGTATCGCCGGGCGGAAGCGGTGTGGGAATCTTGCGGTTTAGATTGAGCCGGATTTCATATCCCGTAAGCGGATCAAGGTGAAAATGGCCGGCATCGCTATAGAGGTTTCCGGGAGATTTATTGAATTGCTGGCCTTCCCATTGGTCCATGTGGGCAAAGATGGTATGACCGTCCGCCCGCTGAAAACGTGTATACACATTGAACAGCGCCTGGACGTAATAATCCCCCGCAGGCAGCTCACGCACGGATTTAAGCGGAAAGCCCAGCGCCAGAGCGTCGACCGTTGCCGTTCCGCCCGGCTGTAAACCGTCTACATCAACGGCAAGCATCTCCGTTTTGGACCGCCAGCCGCCGACTTGCAATCGTGGCTCAGGATCATCTGCCCGGGCGATGATCACAAAAAGCCTTCCCATGATTGGCTGCTGTTGTGTGGCAGGCAACGTAACTTTAAAAGTGATACTGGATGCAGCAGCAGAGGCCGAAAAGGCCATGCTGAGAATAAGGCCGGCAAGCAAGGACCTGGTCCAACGTTGTGCAAGAGTCATGGTTTCTCCGGAAACTGAAAGAAAGTATACGGTGAGCGGGAACATTCGGCGAGATTCTCTGATTGCACCGGAAATTGCATCTATTTAAGGGCAGTACAGACGCCACGACTTTTTTGAGGGACGGTTTTGTGAGCTTGCCTCTATAATAATCGACGGTGCGAGGTGCCCCATTCGTAAAATATTTCATCAAGATCTGCCGCGCGAAAGATACAAATGTGACGCGGCCATTGTCTGGTGTTTTGACAATCGCTTTGAACTCGCACTGAATAAGCTGATCAAGCGCACCGGCTTGCTCCACCCTGACCGCATACGTATCGCGGGAGGAGCCAAGTGCCTGACCGGGCAAGACCGCGAGACCGACCGCCAGTTTGTGCTGGAGCAGATACAAAAATCGATTCGTCTGCATGGAACCGATACCGTATTTCTGATGCTGCACTCTGACTGCGGCGCTTACGGCGGCCTGGCGGCTTTCGAGAATGACGCCGCCAAGGAAGCGGAAGCTCTTCGGCTGGAGTTGCACCGCGCCATGGATTTCCTGGGAACAAATATCCCAGGCATTCAAGTGCGGGGAATTTTTGTAGACTTTGAAGGCGTTTGGGAGGCCGATATCGACTCTTCCAAGAGCATGACGGCCTGAATTACCACGGAGAGGTGAAATGTTTCACGGCGCCCAGGGCGAGTATCGATGGCTGGAAACCTCAGCCCATGAGATCTATGACGTGTTACAGCTGTGTCCGGCGGTCGCAGCAAACAAGAACATCGTCATCACTTCTTTTGACTCCGAGCCTCTCCAGCCTACGTCGGAAGAAATGCAGCGGGGATGGCGCGTCTCCGGACGCTCCGTGCATATCCCACTGGGCGACAATATTTCCGCTATCCCGTTTGAGGTCTTTGACGAATGGTATATCTTTTCCGGCGACGCACCCGAGAAGGACTACAAAATTTTTGTGAAGCATGACTGGTTCACACTGGGTCCGGCCCAGACCTTATACACGCGCAACGGAAACGCCTTTGACTTAAAACGCATGCAGCGCTGGTTCTGGCAGGAGATTGAGCAGCTCAGTCCGGAATCCTACCTGGCCCGCGGCAACCGCCTGAAATTTGTTACCCGTAACGGAGAACACTTCAACCTGGTGTTGCGCGGCCTGGGTTCACTCGCCAAGATGCGCGCCCGTGGCGCACAGACCCCAGCCTGATTCCTTAGCCGTTCCCTCTTTAAGCAATTGAATATTTAAACAACCGGTATACTTTTCTTCGTCACATGGCCAACATTCTCTATGGTGTCAACGGCGAAGGGTCTGGTCACTCCACCCGCGCTAAAGAAGTAATCACGCATCTGCAAAGCCAGGGACACAAGCTCCATTTGGTTTCCTTTGACCGTGGACTGCGTAACCTGCGTGAGAGCTTTCCAGTCACAGAGATCTTCGGCTTTCAGCTCACGTATATCAATAATCGCGTGCGCTACAAGCGCACTGTGGCCAGCAATCTGGTGAAAGCGCCCAAGGCCGCGCGCAGTTTAAAAGAGCTCTCCCGTCTGGTGGAAGAAAACAATATTGAGCTGGTGATCACGGATTTTGAGCCGCTGACATGCCATGTTGGCCATCGCAAGGGGCTGCCGGTAATTGCCATCGATAACCAGCACGCGATCACCAATACCCGTGTTTCTCTGCCGCATGGCTTCAAACGCGACGTAGCGGCGGTAAAAATGGTGACGCGGATGATGACGCCGCATGCCGACGCTTACCTGGTGCTCTCGTTTTTTCCCGCCGAGGTAAAACGGCGAAACACATTTCTTTTTCCGCCGATTCTCCGCCAGGAAATTCTTTCCGCCAAGCCGCAGACGGGCGACCACGTTCTGGTCTACGTAACCTCGCCGGCCAGAGAGCTGGCAGCGCTGCTGAAGCAGGTTCGGTGCAAATTTATTGCGTACGGCTTTGGCATGGAAGGCCAGGATGGCAACGTGCTCTTCAAAAAGCCAAGCATGGATGGTTTTCTGCGCGACCTTACTGGCGCCAAAGCAGTGATGGCAAACGCCGGTTTCTCATTGGTCAGCGAGGCCCTTCATCTCAGGAAGCCGTATCTGGCCATACCGGTCAAGAACCAGTTTGAGCAGACGTTCAACGCTTACTACGTCGACAAGCTGGGTTATGGCGCGTGGTGGGAAGAGCTAGGCAAAGAAAAGATCGAGTCCTTCCTTTTCAACCTGGATGTATACGCTGAGAACCTGGAAGGCTATCAACGTACCGGCAACAGCGCACTTTTCTCAAAGCTGGATGAACTGATTGGCTCTCTCACGGCAAAGGCGCGCAATGGCCGGGA
Source organism: Terriglobia bacterium (assembly GCA_963724105.1). GTDB lineage: Bacteria > Acidobacteriota > Terriglobia > Terriglobales > Acidobacteriaceae > Angelobacter. The sequence continues at coordinate 73,874 of CAVRTD010000001.1, forward strand.
CTGACCAGCAACTCGCAGGCCCGGAGGAGGCGCCCAAGCCAACGGTGCTGTTTGAGGCAGCCATTGTGATCAGCCTGGCGGTGGCTGTGCTGGCATTGTTTCTTTTTGCGTGGCTTGGCAATGAAGTCATGGAAGGCGACACGCACCACTTTGATCAAGCCGTCAGGAACTGGGTGCATCAATACGCTTCTGCCGGCATGACCCGCACAATGACCGCGATCTCTCTTCTGGGATACAACATTCTTATCCTGGAAATGTTGATTGCGTTTGCCGTGTTTGCGTGGCTGCGCTGGCGACGTGCCGTTGTCTTGGCTGGCCGTGGCCATGGCCGGAGCTCTGGCGCTAGATACGGCCCTCAAGTTTGCCTACCATCGCACTCGACCCAGCGCTTTTTTTGGCGTTGCACCGCACTCTTATAGTTTTCCCAGCGGCCACGCGCTGTGCTCTTTCTGCTTTTATGGCGTCCTGGCTGGGCTTCTCAGCAGGCGTACCAAGGCACTCTCCTGGCGAATCATGATCTGGACTATGGCTGCGATTCTTGTCATCGCCATTGGACTCTCACGCATTTATCTGGGCGTGCATTATCCAAGTGATGTGATAGCTGGATATCTGGCGGCAACGGTTTGGGTGGGAACAGTGATCGTGCTCGATCATCTGCGTAAAGTTCGGAAGAGCTCAAAACAGCATACGGCTTAGCGCAGCGTCACGTGATAGTTTCCTTCCGGACGTTCAGCCGCCAGGCGCACCACGCGCCTTGATTCGCGCGGCGGACAGGTAGCCTCATACTCCAGGAATTCATGGATGACTTTTTGCGCATCACGATATCCCTGAACAATGATCGGGCTGACAATCTCGCTGTCAAAATCCAGGGCGGCGGCCTCCAGCGGCTTTTCCGGCGCAATATTGAAGAACTTCACAAAGCGGTAGCGCTGCTTGCCGACCTCCAATTCCAACTGCTCCGGTTTTACTCCCATCTCGCCGGCATAAATCGAACACAGACGGTTGATGCTGCTGAGAAGCGCAATATCCGATTTGAAGTTTTTTGAAACCAGAATATCCACGGCGTGAACGCCCACATCGAGAAACGTCTTGATCTTATCGGTCTGGCCTTCCCCTTCCAGCGGCGCAATCAGCACCAGAAAAAGCACGTCGGCGCCCAGGCGCAATGCCGGCAACACAGGCTGGTTGGTCATGATGCCACCATCGGTCCACAGGCGGCCCTCCATATCCACGGCTTCATAAGCAAATGTGTAAGACGAAGAAGCCACGGCGGCCAGCACCAGATCCTGCGGCTGTTCTACTTCCCTGCTCACAAATTCCTGATGCACGCCAGGATCATTCAGCAGGACGTCAACCGAAGCGTTCGAAAAGAACCGGGCGGCTCCGCGTTGAATATCCGTTGCGGTCATGATCACGCGAATGGGGGAGTTACGCAGCTTTTCCTCAGGGATGCGGGCGCGCAGAAATTTGATGCGATCAAAATTTGGGAACAGGCCGGTGCGCAACGGCATGCGCAAAAAACGATGGCTGAGTTTACTGAGAGGATCTTGCAGCAGCTTATACAGGCCCAGCAGGACAATAAGCGCCGCCAGCATAGGCACATGGGTGCTCAGCTCAAAAGCGGCCCTTCCTTCTAGCGGCAAGTGAATGTAGGTAAAGCCGAGGAAGAGAACCAGAAAGCCCCAAACCAGCACGTTGGCGCCGATCGATACCCACGTCTTGCGCCAGTCCGGCTCCCAGAGGCGGCCGCGAACGAATTTCATGATCACGTAGCCGACGTAAGAGAGCTTGTCGGCGAACATGAGAATGGAGATTCCGGCAACGCCCAGCGCCAGCCATGTGAGCTTGGGGTGGTGGGCATGCAGAAAGATGCCGTGCTCCTGCATCCATTGCCAGATAAAGTTTCCGATCCCGGCAGAAGCCGCCACCAGTCCGGCGAGAAGAAAGATGTAGCGCGACCAGTCAATGCCCAGCGTGGCCGGCGTAAGCTCCATCCACGCATTGATCAGCGGTTCGGCCCTGCCGATCAACCCCTCTGAATGCGCTGCATACGAGGCGGCATTGATGCTGCCAACGGACGTTGCCGCAATTACGTGCGTAGGGACTTCGGCGTCCTGAAACGCCATGAGCACGCCAGCTTCATAAGCGCCGCGCGCGCCACCGCCGGAAAGTACGACTCCGACACGCGAAGCAAGAACCGGCGGCTTTCCCGACGACGCTATCTGCGCGCGGAAATCCTGGCGCAAACCATCCAACTCTGCCATGGCCGCGGTACTGCGTACTTTGTTAAGGTTTGGAAGCATGCGACAGGCAAAGCATACCCCAGCTTGAGGCTAAAACGTAATCGCAATGGTGCTGCGCCATATGGGCACAGCGCCTCCCCCTGTTTATTCATTATTCGTAGCGCAAAGTCAGGCCCAATCCCCCTTGTGACCAACCGTAGAATAATGATGCCGAGTGACACAGAAGGAGCGCTCAACAGGCGTGGCAAGCAGACTTCCAAGTTATAAATCCGCAAGGATTTGAATTCCGTGAACAATCTTTCCCGGGATGAACCCTGGTGGTCTTCACCCGAAGATTTACCTTCGCAAAAAAGGTGTGACAATTCATTTCTCAGCTCGTCTAAATGGGTGAAAAGATCACGAGCCAGGGTGCATTGTATGAGCGCAGTAGAAAACGTTGTTACAAGCGGAAGATTGCCCATCAAAGACAGCGGCCGGACGGTGTTTGTACCGCTGGATGAGGTCGACTATTTTGAAGCATCGGGAAACTATGTGCGCGTGCATGCCGGAACCGCACATTATCGCGTGCGCGAGAAGCTGAGCGCATTTGCCGCACGCCTGCCGGAACGCGACTTTGTACGGATACACCGTTCCGTGATCGTGAACCGCAACCATGTTCATGAGTTGCGCCGGTCATTCAGCGGTAAATACCTTGTGACCCTGGTTTCAGGGCAGCAGGTAACGCTGAGCCGCAGCCATCGGCAGCAGCTATCGACATTGAAGGAACCGTAAACGCGGCAAAGGCTCTCCGCTGGAGATGAACCTGCAAGAATCTCGAATGCGCGATAAACAATTAGGTCGTTCGCTCCGCAGAGCGCGCCGATATACCGGTCTATTATTTTTCTACCGATCTTTTATTTTTCTACCGATCGTTTTTCTACCAATCAGGTGCTGGCTTATTTGGAAGCAGCTTCCCGGGCTTTCGATTCGTGGAATGCCTCTCTCACGTCTGTCAGAAACAGGTTGGAATTTTCATTCTGCGGTCCGGTGCCATTTAGCACTTCATCGAATCCAACAGGCTTGCCATAGTATGCGCGAGTGGAATCATCGTCTGTCTTGACCGCTGCTCCGCTCAGATCGATTCCAGCAAAGAGCCCTTTGGTGCGCGAATAGACCAGGATTTTGTCTTTCATCTTCCAATCAGTACTGGCCTGCGCTTCGCGGCCAACCGGGCCGCCGGCCACGCCAGCTTCGGCGCCAAGCTTAAATTGTGAAGAAAGCAGTTGCTTCATCCCGGCATCGCCCAGGAAAACCATCACCACGTCCACGGATTCCAGGCCAATCTGCGCTCCCCAGGTCCCACCTGTCACGGCAAAGAAAGCCGGCTGGCTCCAGCCATGTCCCGTGCGGCACGTAGCTACACCGCGTCCATGATTGGCGCCAAAGACGAATCCGCCCTTGACCATGTCAGGAACAACGGCGATGCACTTTGCATCGGCCAGCACGTCCTGAGGAATAGCTTTGTCCGGGGCGTCCATCAGCTGTTTCAGATTGTCTCCGGCATTGCGCAGCCGTTCCATGATCTGCGCCTGTTCCCCATAAACGGTTTTACCCGATGCCGTGGTAGACACATGGTGTTGCGAACATCCGCCCAATGCGAACATGAGCGGGGCTGCTAAAGCGACTGCTAGTACTGATTTCATTTTTGTCCCTCCTGCTGAGTCGGGGGTGCGGTTACGACGGAGAACTCCGTGCAAGGCCTTTAAGAGGAAGGCTCTTATGCCCTCCACTTTTTCTTCATGTAAGAGTTCGGAAGAACCGCTAGGTGTTTCGAAGTGAATACCGCCCCGGTTGTTCAATAAGACGTAACGCAGCGACGGCAAGTTGTATGGTGCTGTTTTTAACCAATAAAAATGGGCCTTACAAGCAGAGTTGCTGCTGAGAGCTGCTCAAGTTGTTTTCAATTTTTTTCTTTGCCGCAAAGTTTTGTTTCAAATCCTGTTGTTTCAAATTCTGAAAGCATCGCGCGACAACGCGAGGTAACTCCGGTGGCACTCACGAGGCAACTCAAGAATTGCAGCAAGAATCCGATGCGTTAACCGAGGAGAACTTGAAAATGAAATTCATGAGATTTTTGCTACCGATGTTGATGACCTCCGTGCTCTCGCTGGGAGCTTTTGCTCAAAGCGATAGCGGAATCAAACAAGACACAAAAGACGCAGCGCACTCTACGGGCGATGCGGCAAAAAAAACCGGGCACAAAGTAAAAAAAGGAACCAAGAAGGCAGTCCACAAGAGTGCCGACGCGACGCGCAAGGGCTCTGAAAAAGTGGAAGACAAGACGGCCCCGAAATAGCCAGCTCTGCTGCAGCAGCAGTTGAAAAAAACGGCACGAGAAGAGGCAAATACATTTATTTCGGTTGACGGTGTGCGGTTATCGGACTTAATATCCGCTTAGCCGCCTTCGTCCCGTGGACCCCATGCATAAACTTGCAAAAAGTACGACACGGAAATCCGTTTCCGGCGAAGTTCTGATTCCCGATAAGCTCTATTTCCGCATTGGCGAGGTCAGCCGTCTTTGCGGGCTGCCCAGTTATGTTCTCCGTTTCTGGGAAACAGAGTTCAGCCAGCTAAAACCCACCAAGAGCGGCACCGGCCAGCGCATGTACCGGAAGATTGACGTGGAAAATGTGCTCCGGGTCAAGAAGCTCCTTTACGATCAAGGCTTTACGATCGCCGGAGCGCGCCAGCAGTTGCGGGCGGAAGTAAAGCGCAAGCAGTCCCCGCTGCCCTTTGCTGTCCCAGCCACCGGCAAAGGAGAGTTGAAGCAGGTCCGCCAGGGACTAAGAGAAGTACTGGGAATCCTTAATTCCCGCCATTAAAACCGCCCCGAGTGGTGCGAGTTGCAGGTTCAGACTGGCCAAGTGGGCAGTAACTTAAGATTTTCCGGCTCCCAGGAAAGCTGAATTGCATCCAAAAAAAGTGACTATAATAGGTACCTAGCTCACCTTTACAGGCGTTCTTTCGTCTTTATAAGGAATATAAGGTCGGTTTGTGATGTCAAAAAAGATCCAGGTTCTTGTTCTGACCAGTTCCATGTTGATCGTTGCTTTTGTCCTGATTGGCACCCTTGGCGTACATGCCTCTGGAACCAGCAGTGGCGGTGACGTTACCCTGAAGCACATTGGCGTTTACAGTGAAGTGCTCTATCGCGTTCGGGCAGAATACGTGGAAGAGCCCAACATGAACTCAGTGACCAATGGCGCTCTGCACGGTCTTCTGGAATCGCTGGATGCCGATTCCAGCTATCTCTCACCGAACGAATACAAAGTTTTCCAGCAGAAAAAAACTGAGGGCAAGGCGAGCATTGGTGCGACCGTTTCCAAGCGATTTGGTTATGCCGCCATTGTCTCGGTGATCCCGGGCGGTCCAGCCGACAAGGCCGGTTTAGGCGCAGGCGACATTATTGAGACCGTGGAAGGCCTGAGCACACACGATCTTTCCCTGGCCGCCGTGAAGAACCATCTGGTGGGCGAGCCGGGTTCACGCCTGGAACTCACGATCATCCGCACACGCAAGATTGAGCCGCAAAAAACCACGATTGTTCGCGACATCGTAGCTCTTCCCGCAGTTACGGAGCAGTTGGCGGCGGACAACGTAGGCATTATCAAAGCCCAGGTCTTTACCAAGGGCAAAGCCGCGGAAATTGCAGAAAGCATTAAATCCCTGCAGAAGAAAGGCGCCAAGAAGCTGGTGTTGGACCTGCGCTATAACTCTGAGGGTGAGGAAGAAGAGGGCGTTGCTGTAGCCAATCTTTTCCTTGGCAAAGGGACGATTGGAACGTTACAGGGCCAGAAATATGACAAGGTCACTTTCACGGCTGACCCACAGAAGAAGATTACTGACTTGCCCGTGGTTGTTGTGGTGAACCGTGGAACGGCCGGCGCCGCTGAACTGGTGGCTTCCGCCATTCTGGATAACAAACGGGGCGACGTGGTGGGCGACAAAACTTTTGGCGAAGGCTCCGTACAAAAACTGATTGAAGTGCCAGACGGATCCGCTCTGATTCTCTCTGTGGCCAAATACTTCACTTCGAACGGAAAAGTCATACAGGATACGGGCATCACACCAAACGTTCTGGTGGCATCCAGTGAAGATGCGGTTGTGGTTTCCGATGACGATGACGGCAGCAGCACGACTACACCAGAAGAACCACAGAAAGTTCAACCCAAGGAAGATGAACAGCTCCGCCGCGCTATTGAAGTCCTGAAAGCAAAGGCGGCACAAAAAAGCTAGGTCATAATTTTCATCCACAAAAGGCGCGCCAGTACGGCGCGCTTTTTGTTTTTAGAAACTCTTTGCTTCAGGAACCCATGGTTTAAGGAACCCACGCGGTTACTAAATTCTGTGCCCCGTTGGCATGGCTACGGAGCTGGTAAACCGTGCTATTCTGGCCTTGCTCCAACCTCCTCCCATGATGTCTCCTACAGAACTTCCGGAACCAAAAGTAGCTGGGAAACCGCTGGTAGGACGCCTTGTCTTCATCATTCTGGTGCTGACATCGGCATTTCTGGGAACCATGGCCGGATTGCTGATCGTTTACTCCACTGACCTTCCCCAGATCAATGATTTAGAGCGCTACCGGCCCAGTACCATCACCGAGCTCTATGACGACCAGGGGAAACAGATTGGGTCTTTTGCCCTGCAGCGGCGCGTTCTGGGTTCTTATAATGATTTTCCCAAGGTGCTGCGTGACGCGATTCTCTCCACGGAAGACAAAACATTTGAGACGCATTGGGGCATCAATTTCTGGCGCGTCTTTGGCGCCACCTATCGCGACATAACATCGGGCTCGCGCGCGCAGGGCGCTTCCACGTTGACGATGCAGCTCTCGCGCAATCTATTTCTCTCTCCTGAGAGGCACTTTAGCCGCAAGGTGCAGGAGGCGATTCTGGCGCTGCAGATTGAGCGGCGCTTTACCAAGCAGCAGATTTTCACCATGTACTGCAATCAGATCTTTCTTGGACATGGAGTGTATGGCTTTGAAGCCGGAGCGCAATACTATTTCAACAAACCGGCCAAAGATTTGAAGCTGGAAGAAGCAGCGCTGCTGGCAGGATTGCCGAAAGCACCGGTTTCTTACTCGCCCATCAATTTTCCTGACCGCGCGCTCAGGCGACGGAACCTGGTCATCAACAATCTGCTGGAAGATGGCAAGATCACCGCTGAAGAAGCCGGACGGGCCAAGACCAGCGCCATGCACTTGAACATTCAGCCTGATCTTTCCCCGGCGCCCTATTTTGTAGAGGAAGTGCGCCGCTATCTGGAAAAAAAATACGGCACAGACCAGGTGCATGAAGGCGGGTTGCGCGTTTATACGTCTCTTGATTTAGATCTGGAAAAAAGCGCCACAAGGCAATGCTGGACGGCCTGGCGGCCTATGAACGTCGCCATGGATGGAAAGGCCAGTTGAAAAATGTGGTCCAAAATGGCGAGTCCGTCAGCAAATATCAGGACCCTGACTGGCAGAAGCCGGCCGCAGTGGGCGACTATACGCATGCGTTGGTGGTAGATGTTGGGCTGCAATTCTGCAAGATCAAGCTTGGGAAACGCACCGCAATCCTGGGACCAGCAGAGCTTGCATGGACCGGCCACAAACTGCCCAAGAACATGCTGGCCGTGGGAGATATTGTTTACGTAAAAGTTCTTTCGTTCAATACGGATGGCTCAGCCAAGATTTCTCTGGAACAGGATTCAGGAGCGCAGGGAGCATTGCTGGCAGTGGACAACGCCACCGGCGACATCAAAGCGATGGTCGGCGGCCGCGATTACGATCAGTCTAAGTTCAATCGTGCGACGCAGGCGCAGCGCCAGGTAGGATCGTCATTCAAACCATTTGTATACACTGCCGCCATTGATCAGGGAGCTGACCCGGACGACCTCATTCTGGACGCGCCCACAACATTCAATAGCGCCGGCGTCCCTTATACGCCGCATAACTTTGATCACAAATTTGAAGGCAACATTACTTTGCGGCATGCGCTGGCTGAGTCGCGCAATGTTCCGGCCGTCAAACTGGCGCAGAAAGTTGGCATGCCCACCGTTACCGAATATGCCCGCCGCTTTGGCATCACGTCGCAGATTGTGCCATTTTTGCCGGTGGCCCTGGGCGCCGCCGACCTGACGCTCTTCGAGCAGACCTCTGCTTACACGGTCTTTCCGAATGACGGCCTGCGCATTGAGCCGCGCTACATACGCAAAGTTACCGACTACGAAGGCCATGTGCTGGAAGAAGATTTTCCTGATGCCAAAGATGTGGTGAGCCAGCGCACGGCACGCACCATGGTTTCATTGCTGGAAGGCGTGGTGACGCATGGCACCGGAATCAGCGCACGCAAACTGAACCATCCTGTGGCGGGTAAGACCGGCACCACAAATGATTACACGGACGCATGGTTCATTGGCTTTACACCCAGCGTGACCTGCGGCGTGTGGGTAGGCTTTGACGAGAAAAAGAACCTAGGACCAAACGAGACCGGCGGCCACGCGGCGCTGCCTATCTGGATTGATTTCATGCGGACTGTGATTGCAGATCCCGCGCGAAAAGATGAAACCTTTCCGGCATCGATCGACGGAAAGAAGAAGCTGACGACGATCAAGCGCGCGGCTATTGTGCCGCCCCGCCGCTCGGATGATTCGGAGGCGCATTAGGTGCTGCGCAAAATCATCCAATATTTCTTTCTCAGCCTGGTGCTGATTCTGGTCTTTCTCTCTTCTGCCCTGCTGGCCATGAGGTTTGCCATTCAGGGGCGCGAGGTTCGCGTGCCACGCCTGACGGGAATTACACCGGGAGAGGCAGAGCGTATTGCGAACTCGAATGGCCTGGCGCTCTCGGTGGAGAGCCGCTTTTATAACGCAACCGTGCCGGAAGGAAGAATCGTCTCCCAATCGCCAGAGCAGAATTCCACTGTGCGTCGAGGCTGGAAGATTCGCGTGGCTGAGAGCCTGGGTCCGCAACGCGCGGCCGTGCCAAATCTGATTGGGCAAAGCGAGCACGCGGCGGGAATCAACATCAGCCGGCGCAGCCTGGAGGTTGGAACCATGGGCGCCATCCATCTGCCTGGCGCGGCTGCCGGAACCGTGGTGGCACAAAGTCCGCCGCCGGACGCTACGGAAGTGACCTCACCCAAAGTAGGATTGATTTTTTCTGCCGCTGACAATGGACAGCAGTATGTGATGCCCAGCTTTGTAGGACGTTCCGTAACCGAAGCCAGTGCTGCGGTGGAGAAAGCGGGCTTTACGTTGGGGAAAATTCATACGGTCAGTAGCGACGAGGCAAACAGTTCTTCCGGGACACCAGATGCTGGCGTGATTCTGCGGCAATATCCTCCGGCAGGACAACGCGTGATGGCCGGCGCGACGATAAGCTTTGATATGAGGAAATAATACTTAACCACAAAGGGCACGAAGGAACACGAAGAACTAACTGTCATTCATTTTTTGGTCCCACATACTTTCAAAAGCCAATATCCATGCAAAATCTGCAATGATTTTACTTTGTGCTCCTTCGTGCCCTTTGTGGTAAATGCTTTTGGGTTAGCGCGCTTCCAGTATCGCGGCGAAAAATCCATCGCATGGATGAATGCCCGGTATCGTCCGCAGAAAATTGCCAGAGACGAGTGAGTCGGCATCTGGCCAGACCAGGTCACCCGATTTTTGCAGACGAGATAATTCTTCTTTTATCGGAATGAGCCGGAAGCCGGGCGCGCTTTGTAAGCAAGCATCGACCACCTGTTCGTTCTCTTCCGGTTCCAGTGAGCAAGTGGAATAAACCAGCCTGCCGCCTGGAGCCACATGGCCCATGGCCGCGCGCAGAATGGCGATCTGGCGCGCTTGCAGATCTGTGAGATCTTCTGGCTTGAGCTTCCATTTGATTTCTGGATTGCGCGCCAGCGTTCCAGTACCGGAGCAGGGGACGTCGGCGAGCACGCGGTCGAACTCTGGGCCGTAGGGCAAGGTGAGCGCGTCTGCGGTGATGACCTGGACGTTGGATTGCGGCGCGAGCTTACGCAACAAAGTTGCGCGATGCGGATGCAGCTCGGTGGCGATGATTTCAGCCGAGGGCAGCCGCGTGGCCATTGCGGCAGTCTTACCGCCGGGAGCGGCACAGCAATCAAGAATGCGTTTGCCGTCTCCTACCAACGCAGCGACGAGTTGAGAGCCTTCATCTTGAATGGCGATTTTGTTGTCGCTAAGAATTGTTGCGCTCAGTTCGCCACCGGTCAGCACGCGTGCGTTTTTCATCAGCGCACCGGGTGCAAGTTGAACGCCTTGTTGAGACAGCAAGGCTTCGTCTTCTGTGCTGCTCAGACGCAAAACGGTGGCAGGAACGCGCTGATCGTATTCGCAGATCAGTTTTGTGTTGGCGTCGCCGAGGTTTTTAACCCAGCGTTCCACCAGCCATTTTGGATGGGCCAAAGCAGAAGAGAGATAAGCCATGCCAGTTAGCCCGGAAGCATGGGGATCGTAAGCGGCGGATTTTACTTTGCGCATTACGGCATTGACCAGTCCGGTGGCGGAAACTTTTTTTGCCTGCTTCACGAGCTCTACGGTTTCATTCACGGAGGCATGCGCGGGTATCTTGCTCAGGAATTGCTTCTGGTAAACGCCCATTCTCAGGGCCGTAAGAACTTCGAGATCGAGTTTGCGGAACGGTGTGAAGCTGAAATGGGCGATGGTATCGTCGAGCACGGAGCGCCAGCGCAGCACGCCCATCACAATCTCTGTGGCTAGATTGCGGTCGAGCGGAGAAAGGTCATCCAGGATGGGCGAGTGCAGAAGCTCCATGGCGTAAGACGATTCACGCTCAACACGCAGCAGGATGTTGAAGGCAGCGAGACGGGCGGGGGAGATGGCCACGGTCAGCCCAGCCGTTCGGCGGCGGCCGGGTGGTATCCGTTGATGAATTCGCGGGCGGTCATGCTCTTCTTTCCTTCAGGCTGGACCTGGAGCAGTTGCAGCACGGTGCGAGCGCCGCAGCCGACAAAGAGTTTTTCGTCGCCAACGCGCAGTTCGCCGGGATTGAGGTTTGACGGCGTATCGTCTGGTCTGGCGCTGATGAATTTCAGGTTCTTGCCGCGGAATTGCGTATGCGCGCCGGGCCAGGGCTGAAAGCCGCGCAGGCGATTGTGGATGTCAGAGGCGGTGCGGCTGAAGTCGACGAGCCCGTCTTCTTTTTTGAGGATGGGAGCCAGCGTGGCCTGGGAATGGTCTTGCGGAATCGGGAGTGATTGTTTTGTCTTCCAGGCCGCGCAGGGTTTCGATCAGCAGATCTGCGCCGAGTTCGGACAATCGCGGAGCAAAGGTTACAGCGGTGTCATCGGGCTGGAGCGCCATCTCTTTTTGCAGCAGGATATCGCCGGTGTCCAGGCCTTCATTCAGCAGCATGGTGGTCACGCCGGTGACGGTTTCACCCTGGGCGATGGCCCACTGCACGGGAGCAGCGCCGCGATATTTCGGCAGCAATGACGCATGCACATTGATGTTGCCGTAGCGCGGAAGCGTGAGCATCCACGGCGGAATGATGCGGCCATAGCCAACGACGATGATAGCGTCGGGCTGGAGGGCTGTGAGCTGCGATTGAAAGTCTTCGTTCTTCTTGATTTTTTCCGGCTGGATGACTGGCAGTCCTAATTTCAGCGCGGATTGTTTTACGGGCGGCGCGGTAAGCTCCATGCCTCGGCCTTGAGGACGATCTGGCTGGGTCACGACGAGCTGCAGTTCATGTCCGGCGGCGGCCAGGCGCTCCAGCGTAGGCACGGCAAAGAGCGGCGTGCCGCAGAAAACCAGCTTCATTCCCACTCGCCGGCGCGCACAAGCTTTTTGATTTTGCGCTTGATCAGATCGCGCTTCAAGGCGCTCACGTGGCTGATAAAGAGGCGGCCGTTCAGGTGGTCAATCTCATGGAGAAAGGCGCGGGCCAGCAGATCGTCGCCGGTTTTTTCAAACCAGTTCCCTTCCGCGTCCTGCGCGCGCACGGTCACAACGTTGGCGCGGGTAACGTTTTCGCGAAAGTCCGGCAGACTGAGGCAGCCTTCCTGTCCGGTCTGCTTGCCTTCACGGGCAATAATTTCCGGATTCACCAGCACCAGCTTGGCGTTGGGATCGTCTTTGAAAGTTACGTCGATCACGGCAACGCGCTTGGAGATGCCGATCTGCGGCGCAGCCAGCCCAACGCCGTGGGCCGCGTACATGGATTCAAACATATCGTCGACCAGCTTTTTCAGATCGTCATTGAATTCGGTGACTGGCTCGGCAGTCTTCTCCAGTACCGGATCACCATAGACTACGATTGGATAAATCATTTCTCTGCTAGAACTCCCGCAATTGTTGTTGATAGCCGGCAAAGTTGCGCCGCGTCTCCGCGATGGAATCGCCGCCAAATTTTTCCAGCGCACACCGGGCCAGCGTAAGCGCGACCATGGCTTCCGCCGCAACTCCGGCGGCCGGAACCACGCAAACGTCAGAGCGCTCATAGGCGGCCTTGACCGGCTCGCGCGTGGCGAAGTCCACCGAACCCAGCGGACGACGCAGCGTGGAGATGGGCTTTAAGTAGCCGCGCACCAGAATATCCTGCCCGTTGGAGATGCCGCCTTCAATTCCGCCAGCGTGGTTGGAGGCACGGGTGAAGCCGGTGAAAGTGGAAGCGCCGTTTTTTGCCAGTTTTTCTTTGGATTCGGTCGTATAGCCAATTTCATCGTGCACGGCTGAGCCGAGCGAGAGCGCGGATTCCACGGCGGTGCCAATCTCCACGCCTTTTACGGCTTGCAGAGACATCACGGCTTGCGCCAGCAGACCGTCGAGGCGTTCGTCCCATTGGGCGAAGGTGCCGAGGCCGGGCGGAACGTTGTGAGCAACGACTTCAAAGACGCCGCCGATCGAGTCGCCGGTGCGCAGAGCGTGGTCCACTTCGGCCTTCATGCGCTGCTCGGATTCGGGGTCGGCACAGTTGAGCAGGACTTCCTGTTTGGCGTGAAGCTCAAGAAGCTGAGCCCAGCTAACTTCTGCGTTGCCCAGCGTGGCTTTGCCTACGGCAATCACGTGGCTGAGCACTTCAATGCCAAGCTCGCGCAGGAAAAGCTTGGCCAGGGCGCCAACGGCGACACGCGCGGCGGATTCGCGGGCGGAGGCGCGTTCGAGTATGTATCGGGCTTCAGGAAAGTTGTACTTCAGGGCACCGGCAAGATCGGCATGGCCGGGGCGCGGAGAGGCCACGCGCTTGTGCTTCTCAGGATCGCCGGGCTCAACGGGCAGCGATTCCTGCCAGTTCTTCCAGTCTTTATTTTCCAGCAGAATCGCGATGGGCGAGCCGATGGTCTTGCCATGGCGCACGCCGGAGACGATGTGGGCTTTGTCGGTCTCGATCTTCATGCGTCCGCCGCGGCCAAAGCCCTGCTGGCGTCGCCAGAGTTCGCGGTCAAGAAAAGACTGGTCGACTGCCAGACCAGCGGGCAGTCCAGAGAGGAAGGCCACAAGGGTCTCTCCGTGCGATTCTCCGGCAGTAAAGTAACGCAGCATAATTAGTTAAACCAATCAGTTAAACCAATCAGGACGACACCAGGACACCAAAATCCCTGGTAGTGGTGCAGTTTCGTTTTGATTCATCGCTGACGCGATGAACGTCTGCTATTCGCGCCGCTCACCCAGGACTAAAGTCCTGGGCTGGGCCCGCGATTCGAAATCGAATCGCTAGACGCTGATACTGATAGTGGATCATTTCTCCGAAAATGACCCACTACCAAATCCTTCAAGGACGACGGAATTTTACCGCCGTTTGCCCCAATCCGGACTGCAGAGTGGCCCATTACCAGCATTTCCACTCGGGATTATGCCAGAGATTTTTTGGTGGCGGCGGTAGGACTCGAACCTACGACCTACGGATTATGAGACCGTCGCTCTAGCCACCTGAGCTACGCCGCCAAAAAGGTGAGGGGGACCGGGCAAAAAAGAAGCTGCGCGACCACTCGTCGGCAGCAGATTTGATTGTAAAGTCGGGCATTTTTTGTGTCAAACCAGGGAGAAAAACAAAAAACTTACCGCGGATTTACGCAGATAATCGCGGATCAAAAACGAAGGTGGTGGGTGCCTGCCAATTGCTCCGCGCCTGCCCTTCAGGCCATTTAATTTAGACACAATGTCTATTGACAGTGTCGTTTATTTTATGGCACAATGCAAATGTACGACCGAGAGCGGCGTCGGCGGGGAAAGCGGCTAGCGATTGGCGATGTTGAGCCAAAGGGGGCTGCAAGACTCCAAAAAGGCCTGCAACCCGAAAGCGGCTATCAGTTCCTGGGCCGGCTTTCGCCCATTTGATCCCGTCAAATGGCCTTGGATACCAGAAGTGTGTCTGGGGGATCGCCGGAAGTGCAGGAATTGGAGGAAAGCACCAACAGATGTGTAGTGGCTCAGTTTGAAATCATGGCCACAAGTTCGTCAAGCGCCCAAGCGTGGTCGCTCAATCCTGCTTCCATCGCTGGCGTTACCCGAAGCGTCTGCTGGATGCGAACGAAATTGCAATATATAAAATGAAGGGCGACAACGTGAGCATGATTCTCAATCTTCTTGGAAAAGCCGTTCGTCAGTCGCGTGAAGCGTCTCATGCCCATTCTCATAGTGAGATTCTCGCGCTCAACATAAGACGTGCTCAGATGCTTTGGGTCAGGATTCCCTCTTACTGTTTTCATTTCACATCCGATACATACAGCTGGAGAATACCGCACTTCATTTTCCAGCGAGGCACCGTAAATCTTATGCAATTGGGCATAGTCGCAATCCATGCCAGAAGCACCCTCAACTGCTTCCAGATATGCCTTGTGTCCATCTGTGGTGATCTGGACGCGGCCTTTAATGCGGCTCGCTGCGTCTTGCATGAAATCCATTGCCCAATCAGCGCCGCGACCACCAACAAGGTAGCTGACCACAAGCTTAGTGTCGGCATCGATTCCGACCCAAGTCCAAACGTCACCCCATCCGATTTCCTTCTTTGCTGCGCTGACATTTTTTGCCTTTGCACCAACATAAGACCAAATTTCGTTACATTGGAGGCGACGGACGTGCACATTTCTAACCTTCATATCGTGAAACTTCATACACGCCGTCCCAAGGTCAACCAGAAGCTTAGCGACCGTATTGCGGGCAATGCCGGTCATGCGGGAGGTGTAACGGATGCTGTTCCCCTCGACCAAGGCCGCTACCACCATCACCCGCTCGCTTTGTGTCAGGACGTTCATATTGATCATTATGCTTGAGCAAATAAAAATAGTCAAGCATTTTGCTCAATTTGCCTAGTGTTCTTGGGATAAACATGCTAAGTTTACTCAGCCTCGACCAGAGGCTGAGTAATTATCCCCGAATCCGTGTCTTATATAATTGACAGATCAAACTTGTGGTCGGTAAAGTGCTTCATAAATACAAGGACACGATATGGACGTAAATGTTAGGGCGTTCCGGGTGGTTCAAGCAGCCCTCAACGGAGATTCTTCGTCCAACGCTAAAAAGGAAGCATCTAAGAAGGGTGGCCTTATAGGTGGCCCTTCACGTGCTAAATCAATTAGCAGAGAACGCCGGGTCGAGATTGCAAAAAAGGCTAATCGGGCACGGTGGACAAAAACGTCAACAGACGTGACGGGGAAGGAAAGATGAGCAACATCAATCAAACGGATACGAAAAGTGCACTCTCTGTAACTTTTGTTCAGGCGAGCTACTTCTTGGAGCGAATCCAACAGTTTGAGATTAAGTACAAAAATAAGTACAACGGATGGGGAGAATTCCTCTCTGCTTACTCCAATGGTCAAGTGGATCGCGACAACTCTGATTTCGATGAATGGGCGTTTCTGTGTGAACATTTCATGGAGGATTTAATTCAATCAGGAGACGATACTGGTCCTCCGGGCGCTAAAGGATATGCACCCCAAAAACCCGAGTCGGACTCGGGTTTTTTCTTTTTGGAGTCTAAGTGTTCGATGCAGAGCATTACTTTGATACTGTGGGTCGAGTTATGGCTACATGCCAGGACTATACGGAATTAACGGGCGATCCCGTTAAAGTTCAACCACACTGGTTAGATTGGCAGCTTATCGTGTGGAGAGCAGGAATAACCTTCTCCTCCGGGCATTTTTTAGACGTTGTAGAGATTCACGAGAAGAAAGTGAAAATCGTGCACTATCGGAAAGCTAAGTACCATTTCATGGAGCAGGACGGTAGCTGCATTTTCAGAGTAGATACCCATCAGACATCAATTCCGTTCAATGAGCCGTGCCATCTGCATGATGGAGAACAGGAAGTCAGAGTCGAACATGGAGACCCACGACTCAAAGGACAATCTCTTGTCGGAATCGATTTTTTAACAATTTTTGGCTGGGTTCTCCAGCACTTGGACGGCAAACCATTTATCTGGCAACAACCGTGAACAAATATCCCTCACAAATCGCCTATTTCGAGACCGAAGGTCGCGACGGCAATCTTCAACAGGTAATACGTGTCATTAAGAAGTTTTTCAAAAAGCGCGATGAGCTGCGCTCTCTAAAACTCGTTATTTTTACGGCAAGGGGAGAGGGGCCGATGTTGGCCTTCAAGGAGTTGATGGATTTTTCTCCAAAAATACTTGCGGTAACCTTCCCGTTGGATTTTTCGATTAAGTCACCTGACAGCGAGGAACGCTATTTCCCTCGCATCCCTGAGCAGGTGATGAAGTTCTTTGTGGGAGTTGGAATTTCGGTCATACCTCCGGCTTCATTGCCCCTCGATCCGATTAGCGGTATGGACAGCCACAACCATGAAACGAAGATGATAAAAGACACAATCACCATATTCGGCGGGGGATTCACCAATTGCATTCAAGCCGTACTAAGGGCTTGTGACGCAGGCGAGATAGTGCCCGGAGAGCGTGTAATTGCAATGAGTGGAGATTGTGCAGCAGTAATAACAGCCTGCATGTCGAACAAGTTCCTTACCTCGGAAGGACTTTCCATAAATGAAATACTTTGCAAGCCGAGAAATTTTACAATCGCGCGACCAAGACAGGCACCGTGGCCACCTTCTACTCAAGAGGTGCTACCACCGCAGAAAGCCCTTTCCGATAAAAGCAAGTAGCGCAAAAGCCCGTCCATTTCAAACTGAGCTACTACCAAAAGATGGCATTTGGATGCCCGCACAAGCTTTTTAGAGCCTGTGGTTAGTGCCGATAAACCTGAGACCAAAAAACTAAGAACATGAGCCACCCAGCGGGTGGCTTTTTCTATTTACGGAGAAAAGCATGACCAGAGAAGAGATAGTGACGACGATCCGGGGGCTGGCGGAGAAGCTGGGACGAGTCCCAAGCCTGGCTGAGCTGAAGACGATGACTGCCGTGGGGCGACGGGCGGTCCGGAATGAGTTTACAACCTACACGAACGCGCTGATTGCCTGCGGCATGGCAGCCAACAGGAAGCATCGTATTGAAATGGCGGCGCTGTTTGAAGACTGGGCAAGGGTGGCACGGCAGCTTAAAAAACTGCCCAGTTCAATGGCGTATGAAGAGAACGGCAGGCATAGCGCGAAGGCAGTACTGGCACGCTGCGGAAGCTGGAAGCGGGTGCCACACATGATGCTGGAGTATGCACGCGACAAGGCCCTGGAAAAGACGTGGCCGGATGTGGTGGCCATGGCCAGGGCGGAAAAAGAGCTGAGCTGGCCGGCCAGGGAAAGTTTGTGGCCGGGATTTGAGGCGGCGAGGTGGGACGTTTTTACGAACCGTCCGGTGTATGGGACGCCGATGTATAGGGGCCGCTGGCGCATGCGCCGACGAACGAGCTGGGCGTGGTGTACCTGTTTGGAGCGATGGCGCGAGAGCTGGGCTATGTGGTGACGCTGCTGCAAGCGGAGTTTCCTGATTGCGAGGCACTACGGCAGGTGAAGCAGGACAGATGGCAGCGGGTGCGAATTGAGTTTGAATACGAAAGCCGCAATTTTGTACAACACGGACACGACCCGAAGGGATGCGACATGATTGTGTGCTGGAGCCATAACTGGGAAGGGTGTCCGCTGGAGGTGGTGGAGCTGAAGAGAGAGATTGCCAGAATCGCCGGGAGTGCCAAAAGTGGAAATTGAAAAGCAAGAGAACCTAACACCTTGAAACACAGAGGAACGGAGGCAGCGGAGGTAGACCACTGATTTGCACTGATAACACTGATGGGAAAACCAAATCTACCACGGAGACACAGAGGCACGGAGAGAATCAAAAAACATCCACCGGCAAGAGCCGGTGTCACAAAACCGGGAACTCAACCATCAACACGGCGAGTTACCGACAATAAACGGCACGAATCAACCTCGGGTCGCCCAGGCAGTGGTTTGACGGACTGAATGGCCATTCAATAGACTTTACCCGGCCATCATCTGCGCCGTCGCCGCACAAGAACTGCGGCGGAGCAGCCTGAATTTAAGATCCTGAATCCGAAGCCTTTAAGAAGAGAGAACCCTCATGAGTGATCTGGTCCAACTGACAAAAGACAATGACATTGCCATCATTACGGTCAACAATCCGCCGGTGAACGCGCTGAGCCCGGGAGTTCCGGAAGGAATTGCCGAAGCCATTGAGCAGATTGATAAAGACCCCGGCGTAAAGGCGGCGGTGCTGATTGGCGGCGGCACAACGTTTATTGCCGGCGCGGACATCAAGGAGTTCGGCAAGATCACCTCTGGGCAGAGGCAGGGCGGCGTGGGGCTGGTTCCGGTTCTGCAGCGCATGGAAGATTGCACCAAGCCGGTGGTGGTGGCCATTCACGGCCAGGCTTTTGGCGGCGGACTGGAAACGGCCATGGCTGGGCACTATCGTGTGGCCGCGCCCACAGCGGTTGTCGGGCAGCCGGAGGTAAATCTTGGGCTGATTCCCGGAGCAGCCGGCACGCAGCGTCTGCCCAGGCTGGCCGGCGTGGTGAAAGCCCTGGAGATGTGTACTGACGGTAAGCCAGTCAAAGCCAAAGACGCGCTTGCTGCGGGAATTGTAGACAAACTGATTGAAGGTGACCTGCTCACTGGCGCTGTGGCCTTTGCCCGCGAAGTTGCCGGCAAGCCAGCGCGCAAAACACGCGATCGCAATGAGAAGCTTGGTACGTCCGAACAAAATGCTCCGATCTTTGCTGCTGCGCGTGACGCGGCCCGCAAAAAAGCCCGCGGACTGATGGCTCCTCTGGCGGCCATTGACGCCATTGAAGCCGCGACGAAACTTCCTTTCGACCAGGGCGTGGAAGCCGAACGCAAACTTTTTACCGATTGCCTGTTCTCTGACCAGTCCAAGGCGCTGATTCATGTCTTCTTTGGCGAGCGCGAAGTGGCGAAGATCCCAGATGTCCCGAAGAACACGCCGACCATTCCCGTAAATACGGCTGCAGTGATTGGCGCGGGCACCATGGGCGGCGGGATCGCCATGAACTTTGCCAATGCCGGTATCCCTGTGCTGCTGAAAGAGACGGAGCAGGCTGCGCTGGACCGGGGCATCAATACGATCCGCAAAAATTATGACAACTCTGTGAAGAAGGGCCGCTTCACCCAGCAGCAGATGGATGAACGCATGAGCCTGATCAAACCTACGCTCACCTATGACGGATTTGAATCCGTGGACATGGTGATTGAAGCAGTGTTTGAAGGCATGGCCTTGAAGAAACAGATCTTTGGCGATCTGGATAAGATTTGCAAGAAAGGCGCGATCCTGGCCAGCAATACGTCCACGTTGAGCATTGATGAGATTGCTTCCGCCACGTCACGGCCTGAGGCTGTGATTGGTACGCACTTTTTCAGTCCGGCCAACGTGATGCGCCTGCTGGAGATTGTGCGCGGCAAAGCCACGAGCAAATCGGTGATCGCCACCTGCATGCAACTCTCTAAAAAGCTGGGCAAAGTAGGAGTGCTGGTGGGCAATTGCCGCGGCTTTGTGGGTAATCGTATGTTTGGCCCTTACCGGCGTGAAGCGCAATTCATGATGGAAGAAGGATCCACGGTAGAGGCGATCGATAAAGCGATGTATCGATTTTGGGCATCGCTATGGGGCCTCTCGCTGTCGGCGATCTCGCCGGGCTGGACGTAGGCTGGCGCATCCGCAAGGAATTTAAGCACCTGGAAAAACCAGGTGAGAGACAGCCTCTCTCAGAAGACAAGCTGTGCGAAATGGGACGCTACGGCCAGAAGACCGGCGCAGGCTGGTACAAGTATGACGAAAATCGCCGCGCCATTGTCGATCCTGAGGTGGAAGCAAACGTCCGCAAATGGGCGGCCGAAGCGGGCGTCAAGCAACACGCCATTTCAAAAGAAGAGATTGTCGATCGCCTGCTCTATGCGCTGGTCAATGAAGGCGCGCGCATTCTGGAAGAAGGTTACGCGCTGCGCGCGGTAGACATCGACATTATCTATCTCACCGGCTATGGCTTCCCGGCTCATCGCGGCGGCCCGATGTGGTATGCAGATACGGTGGGCTTGAAGAAGGTTTACGACCGCATTCAGGAATTCCACAAAGAGCACGGAGAAATCTGGGCGCCGGCGCCACTGCTCAAGCGGCTGGCGGAAGAAGGCAAAGGTTTCGCTGACTTTGATAAAGAAGCCAGCGCAGCAGCGTAAGAAGATTGCAGAAAGCTGTTTCAGATTTCTGCGGCCGTGGGTTTGCATGACCGTCAATCTTTTTCTAACTGGTGGACCGCAGGCGCCCTCGCCTGCGCTCTACGCTTTCTAACCGGTCACTGCCGCAAGGCTGAAAAATTCAAAACCGCACAAAAATGCAAAAGCGGTTTGGAGCGAAGCGACAAAAAATGACAAGCGAAGCCGTAATCATCGATGCAGTACGCACCCCTCTAGGCCGTCGTGATGGCATGCTGAAAAGCTGGCACCCTGTGGACCTGCTGGGCTTCACGCTCAAGGGTCTCGTCGAGCGCAACAAGCTCGATCCGGCGTTGATCGATGATGTCATCGCCGGCTGCGTAATGCAGGTGGGCGAGCAGACGGCAAACGTCGGACGCAATGCGGTGCTGGCGGCGGGCTTTCCTGAATCCGTGCCGGGGACAACAGTTGATCGCCAGTGCGGCTCAAGCCAGCAGGCAATTCACTTTGCCGCGCAAGGCGTGATTGCCGGCAGCTATGACATTGCCATCGGCTGCGGTGTTGAGAGCATGACGCGCGTTCCCATGGGCGCTTCCGCCGCGAACGGCCCGGGCAAACCGTTTGGGCCGGAGATGATGCGGCGCTATCAACAATGTCCACTTCAATCAGGGCATCAGCGCGGAGATGCTGGCGGAGAAATACAAGCTCACGCGCGAATGCCTGGACCAATACAGTCTGGAGAGCCATCGCCGGGCGGCGCATGCCACGGAGCAGGGCTGGTTCGCGCGCGAAATTTTGCCGCTGCCGATAGAGACGGAGCAAGGGAAAACGACCGTTGCGCGCGATGAAGGCATCCGCGCGGGTTCAACGCTGGAAAAACTGGCGACGCTCAAAACCGTTTTCAAAGCGGATGGCGTAGTAACGGCAGCTAATTCGTCACAAATTACTGACGGCGCTGCTGCCGTGCTCATTATGGAACGCGGTGTGGCGGAAAAGCTGGGCTACAAGCCAATGGCGCGGTTTGTTGAGTTTGCTCTGGCTGCGGAAGATCCCGTGCTAATGCTGGGCGCGCCGATTCCGGCCACCCGCAAAATTTTTGAGCGCTCCGGCCTGAAGCTTGAAAACATGGATCGCATTGAAATCAATGAAGCTTTTGCCAGCGTGGTGCTGGCCTGGCAGCGCGAGACCAAGGCTGACCTCGCGCAAGTAAATGTCAATGGCGGCGCGATTGCCCTGGGACATCCTCTGGGCGCGAGCGGCGCGCGGCTGATGGCTACACTGGTCCATGAGCTTGCGCGCACGGGTGGTCGCTACGGATTGCAGACCATGTGCGAAGGTGGCGGCATGGCGAACGCGACGATCATCGAACGGTTGAATTAGTTTTGGCCGCGAATACACACGAATGAACGCGAATAAAACTAGGAAACTAATTCGCGTTATTTCGCGTTAATTCGCGGCTAAACTTTCATTGCTTAATTTCCATTCGCCAAATAGGACAGGAAACTATGAAGATTAAAGGTGCAAGCGCGGTGGTTACAGGTGGCGCATCAGGTCTGGGCGCGGCGACGGTCCGCATGCTGGCGGCACAGGGCGCAAAGGTTGCGATCGTCGATATCAATGAAAAGACCGGCACGGCGTTGGCCAGTGAGCTTGGCGCCAGCGTTACGTTCATCAAGACGGACGTAACAGATGCCGCCCAGGTTGCTGCCGCGATGGAGACAGCCGTGAAGCAGCACGGCGGGCTGCACTTTCTCGTCACCACTGCCGGCATCGGCATCGCGGAAAAGCTGCTGGGCAAAGAAGGTATACATGATCTCGGCAAATTTCTCCGCACCATTCAGATCAATCTCATCGGCACATTCGATGCCATCCGTCACGCGGCCAACGCCATGAGCGCCAACCAGCCAGACGAAGATGGTGGTCGTGGTGTCATCATCACTACTGCTTCGGTCGCGGCCTATGAAGGCCAGATCGGCCAGGTAGCGTATTCAGCTTCGAAAGGCGGCATCGTCGGCATGACGTTGCCTCTCGCGCGTGAACTTGCGCGCTCGGGCATCCGTGTCTGCACCATCGCGCCGGGAATCTTTCATACTCCGCTGCTCGCCGGACTGCCTGAGGCCGCGCAGGCCTCCCTGGCGGAACAGGTTCCCTTCCCCAAACGCTTGGGCCAGCCGCCAGAATTCGCGGCGCTGGTACAGCACATCATCGAAAATAATATGTTGAATGGCGAGACGATCCGCATTGATGGCGCCATCCGCATGGCTCCCAAATAAATTAGTAAATTCAAATCATTCAGGGTAGCTGTTTCACTTTGGTTCTTTCACGCGGGTCCTTCACTAGGGCCCGTGTTTTCACTTTGTCCCATGGTGCAACGAGAGTGCCTGACTTTCTGAGTATCCAGGGTTGCTGAACATGCCATTTTAGGGTGATTGAGCAGCTCTCGATTTCACCTCAGTTAAGCCAACCTGCCATTGTGAAGGGCATCTAATCCCCTATGCGCCAATAGCGGCCCCGACTACGCGAGCTTCGTCGGACTCAACCTTGGTACGCGCGTATCAGTTGCCGAGGGGCCTGAATCAACGAACAAAATATTTGGAACACACAACGGAGGACTATAGTGAAACAACATTTTGGGAAGCTTGCAATGATCGTGGTTCTAGGTAGCTGCTTTGCCGTAGCACAAAGCACACCAGCAACATCACCGCAGGGCACATCGCCTTCAACCCAGTCACCATCCAGCACGGACCAACAGCCGGCGACTTCGCCAGACCAGAGCAAACCGATGCCGAACACGGACCAGCCAAAGAGCGATAGCTCGAAGCTGCCACAGAGCGATGCTGCTCCTGCCGCCGCCACCGGCGACGTACAGGGCAACATTCAATCCGCGATCCAGAAGGATCCGAGCCTGGCTAGTGCTAACGTGACCGTAAACGTGACCGCCGGCAAGTCCGTTGACTTGACGGGAACCGTCCCGACCAAAGACGCAAAAGATTCAGCTGAGCGCATTGCGAAAGAAAACTCAGGCGGACTGAAAGTAAAGAACCACCTGAAGGTTGCTGGCGCCAGCTCTGATACCGCTCCTAAGACCGACTCAAGCGCTCCGAAACTCTAAACAGAGCGAATTAACAATCACAGGGCGGCCCTCACAAAGGGTCGCCTTATTTTTTTTATGGGCATTTATAGAGTATCGTCCCGATGGACTGTCTGCGGAGAAAATGCAGGCAGGCAAATGGCGATGTACTCCGTGGCTTCGTCGGGAGTGGAATACTGAATCCACTCACCCGGATGAGCAATCACTGCCTGTCCCGCGGCGACATCGAATGCTCCGCCTTTGTGATTGACCCTTAGCCGTCCGCGAAGAACCAGGGTGTATTCCTCAAACTCCGGCGTTTGTCCCGGCTCCTGCCATCCCGCGGGACTGCGCATATGGGCAACGCTCACCCGCGGCTCTTTCTTGCTCGCAATCTTATTGGCCGGTGAATTTACATGGCCAATATATTCGTCAATAAGCTTGGGCATATTGCCCGCTGCCTGAATGCGCGTAGGTTGTTCAATGTGAGTGGGCAAAATGCTCTCCTTGCTTTAGCCGGAAATATGTTTCAGCCGGAAATATGAAACCGTAAAAAGAACGCCAAGAATAAAATCGCCCACGCCACCGAGTGCGACAATCGGTGGAATACGGCCGAGCAGCAGGAGCACCGCGCACGCCACCACATACGTCAGCTTCTCCAGGATGGCCGCTGGGATGATCGGGCGAAAGCGCTGCGGGTCGAGCGCGATAATCAGGAATGCCACTTGCCATGCCAGCCCGACGCCAAAGAATCCATAGTAAAACTCAGGATGTGTGACTGCCGGCGGCATCTTTTCCGCCAGCATTTTTTCGCTGAAGAATCCTGGCGCAAGCACGATAATCCCATAAATGCCCGCAACCAGAAAGACGATGCGGGAAAAGCGTTCCTTCCTCATGTTGGCCTCATTGAATTGGCTTGGAAATTACCTCGCCAAGCACGTCTGCAAAAAGGTACCATAACGGGTTTTCTGTTCCAGCATTCTAATCGCCTTTCTATTTTCACAGGAGTCATGGATGATCAGGCATCGCTATACATTGGCAGTAGCGTTTCTTTTTTGCAGCTTCATCGCGGCCGCGCAAACGAATGTGCTAGAGCACCTCAACGTGGACGCCACGGACGCTCCGCGCAATATTCTGCACGCCACCATCACCATTCCTGTTACGCCGGGCGCGGTCACAATCGTTTATCCCAAGTGGATTCCCGGAAACCACCGTCCCACCGGGCCGATCCAGAATTTTACCGGGCTCCACTTCAAGGCCGGCGGCAAGGAACTGGAATGGCAGCGCGACCTTGAAGACATGTATTCTTTCCACCTTCAGGTTCCTGCGGGAATAAGCGAATTGCAGGCATCGTATGACACGATCACCTACAACGGAAAAAACTCTCTATCCTCCAGCAAAGTTCTGGACCTTTTGTGGAACCAGGTAGTGCTCTATCCAAAAGGCGCGACGTCAGACGCTGTGCAGGTAGCGGCTTCCGTGCATCTGCCGGAAGGCTGGAAGTTTGGGACGGCACTCACACCCACGCAACAAAACGGCAGCTCCGTCGAGTTCCAAACGGTCTCGCTCACCAGGCTGGTGGATTCTCCTCTGATCGCGGGCTTGTTTTATCGGCAGGTAAACATCAATCCTCCCGGTGAACCGCTGGCCCACGTGATTGACATGGTAGGTGAGAGTGAAGAATCCATCCAGATTAAGGATAAAGATATTGCCAGCCTGAAGCAGTTGGTTGCCGAAACAGGCAAGGTTTTTGGCGCAAGACACTATGCCAAATATCACTTCCTTCTTACTCTGAGCGACCAGACGGCGCACCACGGACTGGAACACCATGAATCCAGCGACAATGGCGCGGCTGAAGATATGTTCAGCAATCCCGGCTCACATGACCTGGAAGCCGACCTGCTGCCGCATGAGTTTTTCCACTCCTGGAATGGAAAATATCGCCGCCCCGCAGGTCTGGCCACGCCCAACTATCAGGATCCGATGCACGGCGATCTGCTGTGGGTTTACGAAGGGCTCACGGATTATTACGGCAACATACTGGCGGCGCGAACGGGCCTGCGCTCGCCTGACCAATTCCGTGAGAACCTGGCTTACACCGCAGCCATGCTGGACCATCGCGCAGGGCGGACGTGGCGTCCGCTGCAGGACACAGCCACCAGCGTACAGAGCCTGTTTGCCGCGCCTCCTGAGTGGACCAACTGGCGACGCACTGCCGATTATTATCCTGAAGGCTACCTGATCTGGCTTGAGGTTGACTCACTGATCCGGCAGAAGACAAATGGACAAAAATCGCTCAACGATTTCTGCCGTCTTTTTCATGGCGGCCAGAGCGGTGCGCCCGTGGTTGTGCCATACAAGTTTGAAGATGTCGTCGATGGTCTCAACAAAATCGTGCCCAGCGACTGGGCCAAACTGCTGCGTGAGCGTCTGGACGAAAAGTCGGCTCATGCTCCCATGGGCGGCATTACCAATGGCGGATGGAAGCTGGTCTATACCGAACAGAAGAACACGACCATGGATGCACGGGAAAAGGGCGGCAATCTTGATCTGAGCTTCTCTCTGGGACTGATTGCCGGCAAAGACGGCGAGGTACGTGACGTGATTCCTGGTTCACCGGCTTACGCGGCAGGACTTGGGCCGGGAATGAAGCTCATCGCAGTGAATGGGCGCAAGTGGTCAAAAGACGTGGTTCGAGCGGCGTTGCGTGCAGGGGTCCAGAGCCAACAGCCACTGAAGCTCCTGGCGGAAAACGGCGATTACTACAACACGTACGAAGTGAATTACCACGAAGGCGATCGCTATCCGCATCTGGTACGTGAAGATGGGCAGCCGAACATACTGGATGAAATTATTAAGCCGCTGGTTCAGAACTGAGGGAACAAGTGGAACTTACCATAGAGACGTAGACCGCTACGTCTCTATTTTTATGTCTCACTGCAATCCCCATCCAACAATCCCGTCATCCCGACGACCGTTAAGCGAGCGCACGTTTTCGGGTCCCCATTTGCGCGCCGTTTTTGCGCGTAAATGGGCAGAGCGCGCGTAGGGCGGAGGGACCTTGTGTTTGCTTCTAACGCATCAGAGGAAACTCGCTACACATGGCCGGGTACTTGCTCCGCTTGAAACTTATGGAAACGCAAAATATGCGCACAACCTCGATTCAGCGCCGTAGGCGCGACATGAGTTAGCCCACCCTGAGGCGAGCGCATGCGAAGCCGTAAGGGTGGGTAGGCCGGAGATTGATCAAGCCCCGTAGGGGCGACACACTCAACCGCAGTGGTGCGTTCAAGTTTGTCCCAGGCGAAAGATTCGCCGTCATTCGACTCAAAATTCCCATCCATAAATTCGTCATCCCTCCGCCCGTTAAGCGGGAGGAGGGACCTTGTGTTTGCTTCTAACTCCTCGCAGGAAACCGCTACACGTGGCCGGGCACGCGGCTCTTGGTGACGGCAGCGGTGCGCTCAAGTTTGTCCCAGGCAAAAGGCTTGCCGTCGATGGCGCGCTTCACTGTCTTGGCCAGCACGGCGGAAAATAGCTGGCGGTAAGAAAA
The DNA here is from genome assembly GCA_963724105.1 of Terriglobia bacterium. GTDB lineage: Bacteria > Acidobacteriota > Terriglobia > Terriglobales > Acidobacteriaceae > Angelobacter. The sequence continues at coordinate 101,343 of CAVRTD010000001.1, forward strand.
CCGCTGTAGCCAGAGATGGAGCAGCAGATGCGCGTCTTCCCCTGTGCCTTCCACACGGCGCTCCAGAAGAAAGGCCAGGGCAGACGTGACAAAATCAATCGCCAGGAAAATCGCGAAGTAAAATGCCAGCCGCTCAATACTGCTGGGGTCTGTGCTTTCCGGATGGAAATACCGGGCCGCGGCATATTCCAGCAGGCCAAACAGAAACATAATGTCAATAAACGGCGAGACCAGCGGCAGCAGGATCTGAAAAATGATGATATTGGGCAATGCGATCCAGCCCAGCCGGCTGCGCTGGCGGATGGCCGCGCCGTGTTTCCACACGGCTTGAAGAATGCCAAAGGACCAGCGGAAACGCTGGCGCATCAGGCCGCGCGCATTTGTCGGCGCTTCAGTAAACGCCAGTGCACGATCTTCATTGACCACGCGCCACCCTTTCTCAAGCAGTGACATGGTCAGATCAGCATCCTCGGCCACCGTATCCGTGTGGTAGCCTCCCGCCTGGCGAACAGCGGATACGCGCCATGCGCCAATCGCTCCGGGCACAACACTCACAGCCCCAAACACATTCAACGCACGACGCTCAAAGTTCTGGCTGGTGATGTACTCCAGCGCCTGCCAGCGTGTCCAGAGATTTACGCGGTTCCCTACCTTGGCATTGCCGGCAACAGCGGCCACGTTGGCATTTGCAAAATGCGGGACCAGAATAGAAATGGCTGTGGGAGCAATGACCGTATCGGCATCTATGCCAACATAGATTTCGTCCTTGGTATATTTGAGCGCGTAGTTGAGCGCTTCCGCTTTTCCCGCGTTGGCTTTGGTCAGAAGCAGAACGCGGCCGTCCGCTATCTCGGCAGCAAACTTTTCTCGCACTACGGCAGACGTGGCATCTTTTGAGCCGTCATCCACCACAATCGTCCGTAAGTTCGGATAATCTGATGCCAGCACGGACCGCACCGTGTTTTCGATTACTTTTTCTTCATTGAATGCCGGAACAATCACGGTCACTTTAGGCTTAAAGTCCGGGCCGCCCACCACAGGAGGAGGACGCAGGCGATCAAATGTGGCTAAAGCGCCAATACTGAGAAGCCGCCCGCTCATGAGCAGGTCGCCAATAAAAAATACAAGCACAATAAACTGCGCCAGCCACTGCCCCAGAATGAAAACGTAGTCGTCTAAACGCGCGCTCATCACTTCATTCGGCGGCAGATGGGGCATCACTTCATCCCGCGTTTTGCCGAGCAGATCTTCCACGCTCACAATTTTGAAGCCACGTTCCCGCAGTCCATCAATAATCTGGGGAAGCGCCCTCACCGTGGCGGCTCGATCACCGCCGCCATCGTGCAGCAAAATAATATTGCCGCAATAGAGCGGAGCGCGGCTCTCACAACCCTTGTTTGCCTCGCTCTGGGCCTGCTCCAAAACTTCAGACACAATGGCCTCGGTACTCTGCCCTCTCTTCCAGTCATTGGGATCAATCTTTGAGCCGACCGTGATATAGCCTTCATTCTGCACAAATTCCAATGGGCGTACCTGGTCCGCGATGTCCGGCTCCTGGTCAATGGAATAGGGTGGACGGAAATACAACGGCTTCACTCCCAGCTTGCTGGCAAATAGCTTTTCCGTCAGCTGTAGCTCCACGCGCTTCATGTACCACTGGGAAACATCGCTGATGTCAGGATGCGTGAAGGTGTGATTGCCAATGGCATTGCCTTCCCGATAGATGCGCTCCGCCAGCCCGGGAAACTTCTGCATCTGTATCCCGATCAGGAAAAAAGTGGCTGTAGCGTTCTTTTCCTTCAGTATGTCGAGAATCTTCGGCGTGTAGGTAGGATCGGGGCCATCGTCAAAAGTAAGGGCGACTTTCTTTTCCTGCCACCCATATTCCCTGATTTGATAAGGCTGTGGCAGCACCGTCATCTTTTGTGAAACGATCAGGTTGGTGTCAGGATCCAGAGTTATTTCGCGCTCGCCGGCGCTTGGCTGGCGCTGTATGACCAGGATTTCGCCACTGCCTTCACGGTCCACATCTTCACCGGAAGGAACAACCTTGATTTTCTGCTCGGCATTCGGTTCGGTGGGATTGTCCCATATCTTCCACAAAGAGCGGTCTTCTGAGCCAAGCCGCCAGAGCGCGAAGGTGCGGATGCCCACATCACGCGCGGCACGCATCTGGTTTAACGCAGTCACGGCATCCAGATACCACACCTGATGCTTCACATGATTATCCTCCTCATAACCAAAATGAGGATTGAGCGAATCAGGATCAAAAGCAATCTCCGCGCTGGATTCACTCGCGTGCAGCCACGCTTCCTGCACGTTATTCGTATCCACGTTCACAATGCGTTTGGTCTTGGAGGAAACTGCCCAGTCATAGCCATAGCTGCCAATGGCGCAAATGATCTTGGTCTTGGGAATGTCTTTCACCGCGTCTTTGAGATTGGCGGTAAACCAGTCTTGCGACGCTACAGGCCCGGGCCGGCTGGTGACCTGATGCTGGTCATAGTTCATGAGCACCAGTCCGTCAGAGGCGGCGGCCAGGCGCGGATAGTCATAGTCCTTATCTGAAACAGGAACGTTTACATAAAGCCTGAGGCCGCGTGAATGCAGGTCCTGTCCCAGCTCCTGAACCAGGGCCAGGAAATTCGGCTGCGATTTCAGCGGGATTTCTTCAAAGTCCAGGGCAGCGCCCTTGAAGTTATCGCTTTTCAGAAAAAGCAGCAGCTGCGAACGGAAAGTCTGCCGTGCAGCAGGATCATCGAGAAACTCTGCAATGCTTGCATCCCATGTTTTGCGCACCGAGTCAAAATTGTTGATCAGCGGAAATACTTCCACTTCAGCCTTCTCAGCCCGCAGAAAAGGCATGACCCGGTCGTCCGTAGGATGTACTGTCCCATTTTCGACCACCGTAAACGGGTGATTGAGATAGTCGAATCCCTGGAGATGCCCATCCGAGGTAAGCACGTGGAGCCATTCAGGAAAGAGCAGATCAATCTGAGGATAGTATTCTTTTAAAGAAACAAAGCTGGCGGCGTCCCAGGTGACGTAATACGCTGCGCGAATTCCCTCGTCCGTGTTCAGCACCACATCAGAGGGCAGCGCCTTGGTTTTGCGATGGGTATTTTTCGCCTTAGTCCTGCGCCGATGCTCAATTTCCTTGATCGCACGCAGACTGCGCTTCTGCTCCTTCATAAGAACGTGCGGCAGGGGGTCTGCCTGCACAAAAACGGTAACAATGAAAAAGAGCACCAGAGCGCTGATTATCGCGCCCAGTACGCTAAACAGGATACGCAAGCGGCCCCAGCGCTTCCGTTCCGGATCATAAAAGATTGATTTTGCCATTGCGGGATATGTTACAAACCATCGTATGCGGCAGGGCCCGGCAGGTCAATCGGCGAGTACCCCGGGAACCATTACAGTTGTACACCTGAGAACGTGCCTTTACACTGGCCTTCCTATTTCATGACGACAATCATCGCACTGGTACGGCGCAACTGGCTCTTCTTTTTGCTGGCGACAATCGCCGGGCTGGCTTTGCGTCTCATTTTTGTTTTCCATTTTCCGCATATCGCCGGCGACACCCTGGTCTATGGCGACATCGCCAAGAACTGGCTGGACCACGGCGTTTTTGGCCTGACGGACAATGGCATGGTACGCCCTACGCTTATCCGTTTGCCGGGGTATCCCGCATTTCTAGCGGCGGTCTTTACCGTTTTCGGCCATGAGCATTACACCGCCGTGATGGTGATTCAGGCGCTGATTGATACCAATACCTGCCTGGTAATCGCCGCCCTGGCCCTGGAGCTAATGAATGAACGAGCGGCAAAAGCTGCGTATCTGCTGGCTGCTCTCTGTCCATTTACGGCGAATTATGTTGCCGCTCCCCTTTCTGAAACCTTGTCTCTCTGCTGCCTTGCCCATGCCTTTTATTATGGCGTCCGCGGTTTGAGATCGCTCGAGCAGGGGACGCCAGAGCCGCGGCTTTGGCTCCTGGCAGGCTTGTGGAGCGCTGCGGCCATCTTCATGCGCCCGGATAACGGATTGGTCCTGGCGGCCCTTGGGCTGGCAATGCTCATCGTGCTTTTCCGCGGGCCCAACAAGAAACAAGTGGTACTGGCCGGCCTACTGCTGGCCGTAACCAGCCTGGGTCCACTGGCTCCATGGGCTGCCCGCAACTGGCGCGTGTTTCATCTGTGGCAGCCGCTGGCTTCCCGGTATGCGAACGATCCAGGGGAGTTTGTTCCCCATGGCTTTGACCATTGGGTAAAAACCTGGATGGTGGACTACGTGTCAGTGGAAGACGTGTATTGGCACGTATCGGGAGAACGGGTCAACCCTGAAGATCTGCCCGAACGCGCCTTTGATGGGCTGCCTGAATATCAAAAGACGCTGGATTTGATCTCACGCTATAACGAGGAGGTCTATCTTGATCCGGAGATGGACGCGGAATTTGATCAAATTGCCAACGCTCGCGTGGAATACAACCCGCTCCGCTATATGATCTGGCTGCCCTTTTTGCGCACGGCCGACATGTGGCTGCGCCCGCGTACGGAGATGTTGAATGTCGATACGCGCTGGTGGGATTTCGAATCGCATAAGAAAGAAAGCCTGTTCGCCCTGTTCTGGGCCGGACTGAATCTGCTCTACATTCTTCTGGCGTTTCGAGGATGGCTGCAGTGGCGGCTGGGAGTTGCAGGGATCTTTTTGATTGGCTTTGTGGTGCTTCGGTCAATATTTCTCAGCAGCCTGGAAAATCCCGAACCTCGCTATGTGCTGGAATGCTTTCCCATTTTACTGGCGCTGGCCGGCGGCGCATTCGCAAGAAAGCATTCCACACAATGAGTTGTACGTTATAAGCAAGCCATTTTAGTGTTCTTTGGCCTGGCTCATATCGTTTAGATCTTTTATCTGCTTTTTGATGTCCGCTGCATTCGCTGCTGTGGGAACTACTTTCAAGAACTCTTCCAGCGCTTTGGCCGCCCCGCTATAGTCGTGCTTTGCCAGCAGGATATTCGAAAGCAAGAGTGAAGAATCAGGATGCTGATGGCTTGTATCGGTCTTCTCAAAAGAGCGAACGTTGTCTTCCGCGGCGGTGAGATTTCCCAGGTAATAATTGGCCGCCGCACTGTACATGCCGGTAAGCGGATAGGCTACAGGGTTCAATTTCATTACTTCGTCGGAATACTTTAATGCGTCAGCCCAGTTCTTCTCATGCACGCTGATGATCGCCATACCGTAGTACGGATTCACAAATTTGGCATCCAGGGAGATGGCATGCAGGTAATCTGCTTTCGCGGAAGTAAAGTCCGAGTTATGGCGATGAACTTCACCCAGCATGGACCAGGCTGCGGCAAAATCCGGATATTCCGCCAGAGCTTTCTTCAACTCTTTTTCCGCTTCAGGGAACTTATTGTGGTCAATAGCCTTTTCACCTTTTTCGTAGGCCTGCCTGGCGCTGGCCGGTGCATTCATGGTGGTCAGGCTGATGGTTGATCCTGTGACGCCTTCCATTCTGGCAAGAACAATAGTGCCCACATTCAAGGACCACGAGCTTCCATCAGGACGGAGAATGACCGTGCTGGTCCTGAAGCCTGGTAGCGAGGCCCTTAACTCGCAGCCCAGCAGTTCCGGCCGCCCAGTGGTAGCGGCGCCGGCCGAAGGCGTGCTCATGCCATACTCAGCGCCTGGGCCCATAGTCGGGCCTCTGTTGCCGGAATTTTGAAAAACGTCCCGGCCGCTCTCAGTGGCGTCGCGGCCTACGTCGCCCTGACCCAAATCAAACTCAAAGTTCCCTTTGAAATCTGTATATCCCTCTCGTCGCACGGCCCCGTTACAAACGCGCTCAATGGCAATCGGCTCACTAATCGTGATCCCGCCTTCCAGGGCAACCTTGCCGCGAATAACAATGGTCTGTGTTTGAGGAATATTGGCTGTTGAAGAGGTAGAGGGAGTACGGGACGTAGAAGGTGTTGAATTTCCGCCGCCAGTTCTTACCTGTGCAAACGCGGGCAACACCGCGAATAGGCAACTTAAGCTAAAGACCCTGGGTACACTCACAAACATAAGAATCACCTCGAATAGTGATGAACAAGTGCGGGTCTACAAAGCAAAATGAAATGAATGACCCATGAATATTACACCCGCATGCAGCAAAAAAGGGGAGCAATATGCTGCTCCCCTTTGGTTAAGCTCCGGCTGATTAGAACTGGTACTTCAGCCAGAAACGGATGTCACGTTGACCGGTGATGGTACCGGCGGTATTCAAGAAGTTGAGTGCCGGTACGGTAGCATCGGTTTGCTGAAAGAGGCTTACTCCGCTCAAGTTGGTGGATAGCGGATTGCCCGTATTGGGATGGTTGAAGGGATTCAGGAACTCGCTCCGGAAAACAAGCTGGTGCCGCTCACTGTGCAGATTGATCGTGCGCTGCACACCCAGGGTCCAGTCTTGTCTGCCAGGAACGGTGAACGTGTTCCGTCCCAGGGTCCCGAAGCCGGTGCCGGCGGGTGGAACCAGCCAATGGAATGAAGACGAGCTGACTAGTGTTCCAGTCCACAGAGCAGGGTTATTGGTTGGATTCGTCCCGTCAGCGATATGGCGGTTCAACGTACCGTTCAGGAACGGTATGCCCTCAGGGAAAAACGCCTTGATTTGAGCGAGATTTGCCGTGCTTAACGCCAGGGTTCCCTCGTTCAGCGTGCTCGGCCCGTCTACCACGTGCCCCGTCGGGGTTGTGAAGCCCCAATTGTAAAACGGTGCCGCAGTATTGTTGATGCTGGGACGATCAGAGGCAGTTCCGTCAGCGTTTTGATCGAAGCCGTCGCTGACCGTGTACGGTGCGCCGCTCTGGAATGCAGCCGTGCCCGCCATCTGCCAGCCGTTCACAACATAACCAAGAGTCTTCGCGGCAAGATTGCTGTCGTTCCGGAACTTGGGGATGTCATAAACGTATGTCAGCACCAGACGGTGCCGGCGATCGAAAGCGGAAAGACCGCGATCCAGAGCACGATTAGACAGGTTTTCCGGGAAGCTGCTGTTACCGGTAGTGGTGAATACTTCTGAACCGGTATCAATCAACTTGGAAAACGTGTATGACGCGCGCAGGAGAAGCCACTTGAGAAGCGGCGATCCAGTTTCAGATCAAGCGCATGATAGATGGAATCTCCGCTATTGTCGCGGACTGTCCATGAATTCCGCGCGCGGATTGAGACGCGCGAGTGTTACCGGGTTAACAATTGGGTTGAACTGATCGTTCTCAAGCAAATGGACGCCGCGCGTGCCGACGTAAGAAGTAGTCAGCACAAACTTCGCTCCCAATTCGCGTTCAATATCAAAGTTCCACTGGTAGGTCTCAGGAGCAATTATGTTGTCGACAATGGACGTTACGGCCACATTTTCGTTTGGTGTGGAATTCAAAGCGCTGAATTGGCTGGAGAGACCAGTTGCTCCGCGCGGGTTAGCCGTGTTCGGAACGCTTGCAATCGCCTTGCTGACCGCGTTCGGCGATGAACCAGCAGAGTTGTCAACGATATTGGTGAAGATGTTGTCGTAGTAATTCGCCGAATCCACCGCGAATTACGGTCTTTTCATGACCGAACAGGCTGGTCAGAACAAGTGAGGTGTATAGGCAAATCCAACGCGAGGAGCAAAGTTGTTGTTGTCACCTTTTTGCGGGTGGCCCGTGGTAAAGAAGGTCGGATCAAGCGCCCCTGAAACCGGGTCAATTGCCGCGGAAATGGCATGCTATTTTCCGGCGTGCCGGCATTCTCATACCGCACACCGAGACTCAGCGTTAGATTGGAACGGAGCTTCCAGGTGTCTTGCACAAAATAGTTCTGGAAGAAATACTTGGGCCGGATGATGGGGCTGCCAAAGGTCAGGGCTGCCGAGCCACCGTTGCCGCCAAAATCATCGATAAAATTGGCGAGCCCGGTGCTGTCCACCGTTGGCATAAGCAAGCGTTCCGCGCGAGTTAAAGGGAATGGCGTCGGTAACGAGAATGCGCGCGATGTCTGTTCCAAACTTGAAGCTGTGGTTCCCTACCAGCCAGCTGACTGAATCCTGGTACTGGAAGGTATTGTGAAAGCGTCCCTGGGGAATATTGGAAGGAGTGCCAAATCCAGTAACACCAGAGATTGACACGGTTGGGCCATTCGCGACCGGGTTTGCCGCAGTTGCTGATGTTTGGCCGAAGGTGAAACCTATCCGGCCGTAGGAAGCCCGGAATTCGTTGATGACCTTGGGGGTGAATGAGTGGATGAAGGAAAGTCCACCGTTATGGGCAGAGCCGCCTTGCTGCGTATCGCAGCAGGGAAGCAGATTGTTGAAATTGAAGAAATCCGGAATCAGGTCGCTCTTATCATAGGTGTACCGGAGTGTGATCGTGTCATTCGGAGTAATCTGGTAATCGCCCTTGGCAACGTACTGCGCGTCATTGGAGGGTTCGCCGATTCCGGTGCGCTGCACACGTGCCACTTCTACACTTGGGCCCGGAAGTCGCAATCGTTGTTAGCCCAGGTGTGCCCACGGCCGAGCTGGCACGCAGACTGCCCAAAGCAGCAAGATAATTAGTGACGCGAGGATTACCGGCGGCAATGCTTTGCAGCGCAGCAAAACCTGCGGCCGTAGGAACCGTCAGGGTTGCTCCCGTAGCGCCCTGTCTTTGTTTGTCCCACTGGATGGATCCAAAGACAAAAATCTTGTCATGCTTGATTGGGCCGCCAATGGTGAAACCATAGGTGTTCTCGCGCTCTTTGGCTTTTGGATTGCCATTGATCTTCACTGAAGCGTCATTTGCGTCCAGCGTGGAATTCTGAATCAGATCAAACGCCGATCCGTGCCAGGTGTTCGAGCCGCTCTTGTATACCAGGTTCGTTACGGAGCCTCCGCCATGGCCGAACTCAGCAGTGTAGGAGTTCGTCAGGATGGAAACTTCTTTGGTGGCTTCAAGATTGTCTACCTGAAGTGCCTGCCCCTGAATGGCGTTGTCATTGTTGTCAAAGCCTTCAATCAGGAAGTTGTTGGCGCGTGGACGGGTTCCGTTCACAGAGAATCCAACACCGTTCGTAAAACTCTCACGGCCGCTCGGCTGGACTACGCCCGGCTCAGTCAATACCAGCGAAATCGGGTTAAGATTACCGATCGGGATCGATGCAATTTCCACGTTGGAAATGGTATGAGTAATCGCACCATCCTCCGTATGCAGCTGCTCACCCGCGGTTTCAACTGTCACCACAGTTTCCGTTACGCCCACCTTCAAAGTTGCATTTACAGTCGTGGTAACGGAAGCGTTGACCACCGAACCTTCAATCTTTAAATCAGAGAACTTGGGCGCTTTTACGCTGACCGTATATGCACCGAGTCCTACAGCCTCGATGCGATACGCACCGAGTGAATTTGTTGTGGTTGTATGCTTTTCGCCGGTTGTATTGGAAACCGCGGTCACTGTTGCATTCTGAATGACTGCACCCTGAGAATCAGTCACTACTCCAGCAATTGTACCCAGGCTTGTTTGTGCTATCGCCAGCCCGGTAAATGCCATCAGAATGAACAATACTGCAGCCTTGTAGACGTCCAAGCGCAGAAAGTTCCTTGTCATTTATTTTCTCTCCATTTGGTTGGTGAAAATGACAACAGGAAGGACACAACGCTTACACACTACCCCATACCCGACCAGTGCCCCCACTGCTGTCTATGTCCGGTGTAAGGGCAACCAGAGTTCCACAACTTTCGTACCTTTGTTATCATAAATTTACAATTCTTAACCCCCGGACTACATACTTAATTACATATATATCCAAAGCCCCTCATTCCAAATTTAGGATTAAGGCTATCGCTAACATTCTGAAAGAGAAACTTAACCTCCTTAGCTTGCTTTATAAGGCGTAAGCTGGATTGTCTTTTCGAACCATGCTTTTATCCTCAACAAGAGCATGCCTTCCCGGATGAAATATTTTGCATTAGCGGCCTTTTTAGTCAGTTCCATTTTGGTATCCCGGTCTTTCGCAGGTGATGCCAGCACTGACCGCAGTGACGTCCGTCCGCCAACCGCAGTCCGGCAGCCTGTAACTCCTTATAAAATTCAGGCCGGCATTGATGGCGAGATATTTCCCGTTCTGGCAAATTACGCTTCTTTGCAGCGTCAAAACGACCGCACTTTTGGCGTAGTCTCCGTTACCCTCTCCAACACAACGGACACAGTCGCCTTTAAACGTGTCAGCGTCCTTATTCCGGGCTGGAGTGACGATGAAATCCAAACCGTCGAGCTTGCTCCGGGAACCACCCGCACTGTCGCTTTTGCTCCAGCGTTCTTGCCGCGCCTCTATCAGAACCATGAAATTACCGCCGCAACAGCGCGCGTAACCATCAGCGGCTCAGCCCCCAATGACACGTATGAAACTACCGTTCCCGTCCGGCTTCGCTCGGCTGAAGACATGTTCTGGGGCAATGGCTTCAAATACGCTTTATTTATCGCTTCCTGGGTAACGCCGCATGATCATCAGGTGGAAGCTGCACTGGCGCAGGCCCGGCTGCTTACGCCGGACCATCGGCTGCCGGGATATGAAAGCTGGAAAACAGCGGCCCAGCAGGAGACTGAGACCTACCACGAAGCCAGGGCGATTTTCAATGCACTGCAGCGCATGGGACTTTCTTATGTGAAAAGCTCAGCGACGCTGGGGGACCACCAGGGCGTGAGCGAGCGTGTTCGTATGCCTCGCGTGAGCCTTACCGAAAGCAGCGCCAACTGTATTGACGCAGTCGTGATGTACGCTTCCCTTTTTGAAAATCTGGGAATGGATGCCAGCATCGTACTCGTGCCCGGTCATGCATATGCCGGCGTAAGGGTTGCTGAAGGTTCTTCTAAATTTCTTCTAATCGACGTAGCGCTTACCGGACGAAGCACGTTCGATAGTGCCGTGTCTTCCGCCGAAAGGGGTATGGCCAGCCATCCGCCTTCGACAATCACCCAGGTGATGGTGGAAAAGGCACGCTCTGCCGGCATTTACCCTATGCCTTGATTTTTCAGCAACCTCGTTTGCGCTTTCCTCATCCATTGAGTTCTATATGGCATTCCAGCATCGATCAGTACCTCTTGACAACCGGCGTGACAGGCTTAAAATAACTCCGATTCGTGAACAGGCAACGGCAGAAACGCGCCTTGATCCGAATATGAACTCGAGCCAGAATTTACCTATCTCGAAGCAGCCTTCCGAACCAATACCCATGGCGAAACCTTGTAGGCATCCACGCGTGCGCGTTGTAGCGCGTGAAGAAGACGCTGAATTCGTTGAATGCCAGGAGTGTGGCGATGTGTTTGACTCAAGTGAGTTCAAAGACATGGCTATCGAAGAAAACCTGGGCCCTGAAGAGGCCTGAGTTTTCACTGGCGGATCAATGAAGCTGTATCTGGTGCAGGCAATCCTCTGCCTGCTTCACGCCACTTAACCTGCGCCTTCCAGATGGCCGGAAAACCCTGCAGCCATTACACTATTTACATACCCTATGTCTCTTGTTGCGCTCATTGTTGATGATTCCATGCTCATTCGGCACACCGTATGCCGCGTGCTGGAAAAACGTGGATTCCAGGTGGAAACCGTAAGCGACGGCGTCGCCGCCCTGGAAGCCTTAAAGACGATCCAGCCAGACGTAATCTTTACTGATCTGCTGATGCCCAGGCTGAGTGGCACTGAATTGATTAGCGCCCTTCACGCGAACACGGAAACCGCCAGCATTCCCATTGTGGTGGTGGCCACAAAGCCCTTATCCGGAGAAATACAGGAAACGCGCGCCCACGCCGTAATCTACAAAGACCTGCATATTGAAGAGCAACTGAAGAAGGCGCTGGAAAATCTTTTCCCCGCAGGCGCAACGACCTAAGTTTTAGGTCAGAGCCAGTGACGCCTCTGCCGAGAAGTCTGCACCGGCAAAATCTCCCGCCCAGAGCTTGGGAAAAGCCGCGGTCGCGATCATGGCCGCATTATCGGTCGAGAGCTTTCGCGAAGGGAAGTACACCGGCAATCCCGCCTTCGCTGCTTCCAGCGTAAATCGTTCCCGCAGTTCGCTGTTTGCTGCCACGCCTCCGGTCACAAATAGCGTTCGGGCTTCGCGCTCTTGCGCGGCCTGCAGCGTCTTTCTCACCAGGTCATCCACCACGGCCCGCTGAAACGAAGCTGCCAGATCCAGTGTCTTCTTGTCGCAATGCTCCAGCACAATCTCACCCGTCGGCCTGCCGACTCCAGCCATAGCCTGCTGGCGAGCAGTGATGGATTCGCGCATCCCCTCAAGTTCCACATAGCGCAGGACAGCTGTCTTGATTCCGCTGAAAGAGAAATCGTAGGGCGTCTGCTTGTCTTTCGGCGTACCGCGATTATCGTGCTTGATCTGTGACAGAGCGAATTTTACCGCCCGCGGATTGCCGTGCTTTGCGAGCGCATCAATGATCGGCCCACCTGGATACCCAAGCCCAAGCAGCTTGGCTACTTTGTCATAAGCCTCGCCCGCTGCGTCATCGCGCGTGCGCCCGATATTGGCATAAGTCCACATGCGGTCACGCTGCTCTGACAAAACCCGCTCTTTTTGCTCGGCTAGAAAAAGATGCGTATGTCCGCCGGAAACCACCAGAGCCAGCAGAGGAAAATCGATCTGGAAATTCCCTTTCTGCTTCTCTTCCAGCAGCACCGCATGGATGTGCCCTTCCAGATGGTTCACCGTAATCAGCGGCTTCTCCAGGGCAAACGCCAGCGCCTTGGCATAGCTGATGCCCACCAGCAACGCTCCAGCCAGCCCCGGCCCCTGCGTTACCGCAATGGCGTCAATCGACTCATAGGTCTTGCCGGCCTCTGCCAGCGCCTGCCTCACCACCGGCACAATGGCACGCAGATGCTCACGCGACGCCAACTCAGGCACCACGCCGCCATAAGGCTGGTGCGTGGCAATCTGTGAAGACACCACGTTTGCCAGCAGGCGTTCGCCGTCACCAACGACCGCTGCGGCGGTTTCGTCACAGGAGGTCTCAATCCCCAGGATGCAACGCTCAGGCATACATCTATATTATTGGATTTGGAGGTGGAAGAGCGGCACTTTAGGGCCGCGTTTAGGCAAATTTAAAATGGGGCTTTAGCCCCCGAAACTATGAACCTCACATCTCCCAAAGCGATTGAAGCCATTCGCATCGCACGCACCCTGCGTGAGCAGGGACACTCCGCCTACCTCGTTGGCGGCTGCGTGCGCGATCTGCTTCTCGGTCGCGAACCCGCGGACTATGACGTCACGACCTCTGCCACACCAGAGGGAGTCATGCGTATCTTTCCGCAAACCTATGCGGTGGGGGCCCAATTTGGTGTTGTGCTGGTGCCTGTCCGTCAGGACACGGCAGACGGCGAACCTGACAACTACGCCATTGAGGTCGCAACTTTCCGCAGCGACGGCGCTTATTCTGACGGCCGCCATCCGGACGAAGTGAAATTTTCAAAGGACGCGCGCATGGATGTGCAGCGCCGCGACTTCACCATCAACGGCATGCTGCTCGATCCCGACTCCACTGAAATTCTTGACTACGTTGGCGGTCGCGAGGACCTGCAGCGTGGCGCAATCCGCACTATTGGCGAACCGCACCAGCGCTTTACTGAAGACAAGCTGCGCATGCTGCGCGCGGTGCGCTTTGCTGCCCGTTTCGGCTACGCCATTGACGCCCAGACCTTCGCCGCTATCCGCGACCTTGCCACGCAGATTCATCAGGTCAGCCGGGAGCGCGTCCGCGATGAAATCCTGAAAATGTTGACTGAGGGCCGCGCCCGCCGTGCCTTTGAATTGCTCGACGAAACAGAGCTACTGGAGCAGGTGCTGCCTGAAATAAAAAAAATGCAGGGCGTGGAGCAGCCGCCGCAATATCATCCCGAAGGCGATGTCTGGATTCATACGCTCATGCTTCTGGAAGGCTTGCCTGCCGGTTGTTCTGAGACCCTTGCTTTAGGCGCATTGCTGCACGATGTTGGCAAGCCTCCAACGTTTCGCATTGCGCCGGACCGCATTCGCTTTGACGGCCACGCCGAGATCGGCACCAGAATGGCGGAGGAAATCTGCCGCCGCTTCCGTCTCTCCAATGAAGACACGGAGCAGGTACTTTCGCTCGTCGCCAACCACATGCGTTTTGGAGACGTGATGAAAATGAAAGAATCCACGCTCAAGCGCTTCTTTCGCCTGCCCAAATTTGAAGAGCAGCTCGAACTGCATCGGCTTGATTGCTCAAGCAGTCATCGCGATTTGAGCTTGTATGACTTTGCGCGGGAAAAGTTTCACGCTCTGCCCGCCGAGCAGATACGCCCCACGCCGCTCATCACCGGCGCCGACCTGATTGCCGCCGGCTACCCGCCCGGACCGCAATTCAAAGATCTGCTGACTGCAGTCGAAGATGCGCAGCTGGATGGATCCATCAGAACAAAGGAAGAGGCAATGGAGTTGGTACGGGAGAGGACCAGTCAGAGAGCATGAATGAATTTAAGATTAGCCCCAAAGGCGCTGGTGGCGCTTCTCTGCTCAGGAACTGTAACACCGGTCAGAGATGAACCTCCCGGTTCAGCGATAGAATAGAAAGTATGTACACCGGCGTCACTCCGTCTCCATTGCCGGGCGAGATCCCAGCGGCAGTGGAAAGCAGCCCGCACGTATCTTTCGCCGTTACCGAGTCGCTTGATATCTGCTATTGCAATCCAGCCTGGGACCGGTTTGCCTCTGAAAATGAAGGCTTACCGATTGTCCTTTCCCAAGGCGTGCTGCACAAATCTTTCCTGGAGTTTGTTCCTGAGCAGTTGCAGGCGCACTATGCCGGGCTTTTCCAGCGGGCGCGCGCCACCGGGCGGATGCAATCGCAGGACTACGAATGCTCCTCGGCACATCAATTTCGCATCTACCGCATGCAGATTTATCCCTTGCAGAAGGGAATAGGCTTCCTGGTGATCAATTCACTGCGGGTGGAAAGCGAGCACACGCGAGAAGCCCATGAACCTGACGATGCCAGGTACCGTGACAAAAATGGCCTTATCTCCATGTGCGCCAATTGCCGCCGATCACGCCGCATCGATGATCCGGAGACTTGGGACTGGGTCCCGGCCTACGTTCTCACCGTGCGAGAGGACGTGACCCATGGCGTTTGCGCATTTTGCCGCGGATATTACTATGGGGCGTTTCTACCGGAAACGCGGAAAACAGCATAGGTTGACTGCAGTTGCTGGAATTTACAGTTAAATATCGCTTCCAGGAGGCCTGCGGCTTACCCAGGAAACGTCACCACCCATAGTACCGGTCTTACAGGTTTCCTTACGCCTCTCACCGTGGACCGTGAGGTAGCTCACTTCATAGGCTTGTTCACTGCGGCTCCCCTCGCCCCATAACCTGAGAATTTCTATGACCTTCCCCCCGTTGGCTTCGATGTTCTGGGTAATACTTTGGCGATTAGATCGATCAATGAGAACCAATAGTCCTGCCACTCCCGCAGCTGCAGCTATGAAGACCAACGCTGAATACCAACCGTTCATTTTCACTCCGTGAGTTCAGTTAGAACTACTTCGTCTTCTCCCGATAATTGAAATACGCCCACACCTGCTCGCTCATACGTCCAATGGCGTCTTCCAGTTCGCTGTAATAGCCGCGATGGTGCGCCGAGAAGAACACCACCACCACGCGAGCATTCGGAGTCTCAATAAAGCCAATATCGTTGGCGATATACGGCGGAAAATCGCCGGTCTTGTGCGGCGTATCCACATCATCGGAGAGGAAACGCGGGATGCGCGTGCGCATCTGCTGGCGGCCCATCAAGCGCAACATTTCCTTGCAGGATTTTTCGCTCGCGGCCTTATTCGTTGCGATCATCTCCAGCAGCTTGCCCATATCACGTGCGTTCGAAAGCCCATAGGGATGCTTGCCTTCAAAATGAAAGCGCTCCACATCGGCATCGGTCAGCTTGTCAGGAAAGCCTTTGGTGAAAAGCTCTTCCGGACCGAACTTTGCATATGCGGGATCACCCGCCGCGGCCAGCGCGAGAAACCAGTCAAAAGAGGTTCCAGTCGCCGTAATCGAATTCAGCCCCAGTTCGCGCATGGTCTGCGTAACGTGCGCCGGCCCACCGGCGCGGGCAAAGGCCATGTCCGTGCCGGAGTTGTCACTCTGAATAATCATCAACTCCAGCGCATCGCGGAAAGTCAGGCTCAACCCGGGATCAAGATTCTGCAGCACGCCGGTGCCAAAACGCTTGTCCGCGGTCTTCATCACAAAGCGGTCAGCCGTGTTGATTTTGCCTGCGTCTACCTGGCGATAGACATCCACCATGAGCGGAATCTTGATGGTAGACATTGTGTCCATGGTTTTGTCGGCGTTGATCGCGATCTCTTCCCCGCTATCGAGCGACTCGATGTAAATACCCCAGTCAGCGCTTACGCCGGATGAAATCTGCTCCAGCTTTTGCTTGAGCTGATCAATCGGTTTGGGAGCAGCCGGAGTTTGAGCAAAGACAGGTAGAACGAACAGGAGAACGCAAAAAGCAAGTGCGGCTTTCACGGGACCGAGTCTCATTATTTTCACCAGGAGAGGAAGATTCACCAAGGCAGGCATTCTACTACCTTGGCGCCTTTCAAGGCATTGCAGGAGCACATCGGCGGAGGTGCCCAAGAGCTTTTAATGGCTTGAATTCAGGAAAACAAAAGGGATCGGCCGAATGAAAATGGGCGAGTGGAAAAATCCAGCATTGCGCTAAACAGTCTATCTTCAGCAACGCTGCAGAACTCTAATCGTATCGCAGCTCCGGCGGCAATTTGGGGCGCAACATCCACACAAGATATCCCGAACAAAACATGAGAAGACTGCATACCCAAAAACCGGTTTGGGTGTTTTTTACCTGCCATTGCGGATGCTCTCTGGTAACTGTGCTGAATGAGCCATTCCGCAGTTGCGCAATCTTTCCCTCGAACCATTGGACCTCGACCATATCTCCTATGCTGGTGTTTTCATAAAATGCTTGTCCCGGTTCAAGTATTACCCTTGTAGTCTGGCCTGATTCTTCCCGCAGGACTGCGTAATATCTTCTGCTGCCTCGACGTCCCTCTTCGTAATACAGCCTCACGATTCGTTCTGTTTTGACAATGCATACGCCAGAAGAAGCGGCCACCTGGGGACCAGCCATAGCCGCGCACTCTGGGGCTGAGTTGTATAAATTCAGCAATTGCTTTTGGCTTGGATATCGGACCAGCAAGTTCACAAGCAGGCAGATAAAGCCCACCATCGCCAGCGCGAAGATGACCTGCGTGTATCGGGTTGCCTTGAGTGTTCTTTCGAAAATTTTGTTGCGAATCGCTTTTTGCGTTCGATGCTTGCGGTCAACTTTTGTTGGCATTAGCACCCTTTTAGAAGCTCTGCCCCCGAATAATGCTCACAGGATCAGGCACGGCTGCGCCTCGTCCACCCGCGCCGCCATTCTTTTCTTCAATCTTGTCGCCTTCTCCGGGCGCAAGAAACAGGTTCTCTTCGAGCCCATGCTGGCGCGTATAGAGATCGTGGTAGCGGCCCTGCAATACCAGAAGTTCAGCGTGCTTGCCGCGCTCCACAATCTTGCCTGCTTCCACCACCAGAATCTGGTCGGCCTGGCGGATGGTCGACAGGCGGTGTGCAATCACAAATGTGGTGCGCCCCTGCATCAAGTATTTCAAACCCTGTTGGATGTAAGCCTCGGACTCGGAGTCCAGGCTTGACGTGGCTTCGTCCAGAATCAGTATCCTGGGATTGGCCAGCACGGCGCGAGCAATCGAAACGCGCTGGCGCTGGCCGCCGGAAAGCTTTACGCCGCGTTCGCCGATGATGGTGTCGTATTTTTCGGCAAAGCGCTCAGTGAACTCGTCCACGTGGGCGATGCGGCAGGCCTCAAGAATTTCCTGCTCCGTCGCTTCCGGACGCGAGAAGGCAATGTTCTCGCGGATGGAGCCGTCAAACAAAAACGAATCCTGCAATACCACGCCCAGAGCGCTGCGGTACGAGCTAAGGCGGACTTTGCTGAGGTCCACGCCGTCAACCGTCACGCGGCCTGAAGTTGGCTTATAAAACGCAGCAGCCAGGCCGATGATCGTAGATTTTCCGGAGCCCGATGATCCTACCAGCGCAGTCACGCTGCCAGGCTGCGCGCCAAAACTTACATCGTCGAGCACCGGCTTGCCCTTCTCATATTCAAAGTCCACGTGCTCAAAAGCAATTTGTCCGTCGATCTCGCCCAGCACAATCGTGCGCTCCGGATCCTGATCTTCACGGCCTTCTTCCAGCACTTCACGTGTACGGTCCAGACCGGCCAGGGCTTCAGTGATCTGCGTGCCAATGCTGGCAATCTGCGCGACTGGCGCAATCAGGAAACCAAGAAACATGGTGTAACTGAAAAGCTGTCCCACGGTCATGTGCCCGGCAAGAATCTGGCGTGCTCCCATATACATGATGATGGAACTGACCGCTCCCAGCATCACCGTTGAAGTCAATCCCATCAGTGAAGTGGCGGTGAGCGTTTTCAGCACATTGTCGAGCAGGCGCTGCACGCCGGTGGCGAAAACAGAAGACTCGCGGTCCTCTGCGTGATAGCCCTTCACCACGCGGACGCCGCCCAGCGATTCGGTAAGCCGTCCCGTAACCTCAGCGTTGATCTTTGCGCGTTCGCGAAATATTGGCCGGATGGTCTTAAAAGCCCGCCCCAGGGCCACCATGAGCACCACAAGAAAACCGATGGCGATTCCGGTCATCTGCGCATTGAACTTCAGCAAAAATCCCAGCGCGAGTATGGCCGTAAGCACGCCGCCGCAGAAATCCACCAGGCCTGTGCCAATCAGGTTACGGACGCCTTCCACGTCACTCATAATGCGCGATACCAGCGCTCCGGTTTTATTGGAGTCGTAATAATTCAAAGAGAGCCGCCCGATATGCGTTTGCACTCTGCGACGCAGCTCAGTGATCAGGCGCTGGGCCTCTTTAGAAAGCAGCTGCGTCAGTGAGTACGACGTAATTCCCTGCACCAGTGTTGCGCCCGCCACCGCGCCAACCAGAAGCAAGAGTAGATCTGGCCGACGCTTGCCAATGACGTCATCAATCAGGAACTTGGGGGCAGCCGGCAACACCAGACCACAAACGCGACCGACCAGCAGCAAACCAAAGCTGTACGCCAGAAGGGCCCGGCGTGGCCGCACCAGCTCCCAGATCATTGGCCATACGGACTTTAATTGCTGCGCGGCGGACTTCTTCTTTTTCGGATCAATTTCAGGGGGCAAAGGGACTTCTCCAATCGAGATACTGCTCATTAGACTACAGGTTTCAGGCGATTGCTTCTAAATTTCCGCATACCTGGCCGCGGCACAAAATCCTCGGATAGCCTGTAACTCCCTCTGAAATCCGCACTCTCAATAGAGATAAGGCGTAGAATTCTTGCCGTTGAGCAAAGAAGGCCATCCATGCCAATGCAATACGAATACACCGCCATCCCTGAAGCACAGGTGCCGCGCGCCGCAAATCCCATCTTCCAGCACCTGCTCGACACTTACGCCAGCGAGACAAACAAAGTCGTAAGTTTGTGGCGGCTATTCAGTCCAGGCGATATGGCTTTTAAGCCGGCAGAGCGCTCCACCAGCGTGCTGGACATCATGAAGCACCAGCTTCTTTCCGAGCGACGTTTCTTTGCCGAATTTATCGGCCTGGGCGGCGAACCAGAAGCGGCTGCGGTGCTACCGCAAGAGCTCACACCCGCGGGCTTTTGCTCACGCAATGAAGAGCTGTGCCGTCCTCGGCTTGAACGCCTGGTTAACCGGGACGAAAAATGGTGGCTGGAAGTTGTTCCATTTTTTGATGTGGAGCGGCAGCGTATATGGGTTTTCTGGCGGCGGGTGCTGCACACCACGCATCACCGGACACAACTGAGCGTGTATTTGCGGTTGTTAGGAAAGCCTGTGCCCTCAACCTACGGGCCGACTGCGGACGTTACCTGGAAAGGCGCCGATCCCACCAAAAACGTGGAAGCGGCAAGCAGAAAGTAGCCGGCCTAGCGGGCTACGGCATTATCGGTCAGCAACAACAGGATTGATCCAACAAAGACCGCGACGAAAACTACTACGCCCCAACGCGAATTGTCCCGTACTTTTTCCATCAGGCCACCAGTTTAGAAGCATTCAGCCAGGACACGCTGCCGCGCTTCAATAATTCGTTTATTGGATGCATCAAAATCACCACGGATGCAACGATTTTGCGCCTGATTCAAATGCGAAACGCAAAAGATGGAAATCTATTTCCGGCGGTAACGATTGAACTGATGGTCTCCAACGCGATGGCAGCTCATCCACCGCCACCACGGAGCATTCTCTTTGGTAAAGCCGGGATACGTAAAGGTGGTTGGGCGCAAATTCACCGGATTACCATGCCCTGCCGGGGAGGTTTCCTGCTCCAGCGGGGCCAACAGTCCGATTTCAAGCGGTGACACCGTGACGAACTTCTCGTCGATCAAGCCCGCGCGTGACATGCTTCCATAAAAAGTTGGCCCGCCTTCACACAGCAGATGCTCGATCCCCATCTCCTGGCGCAGAATGCGCACGGCCAATGGCAAGTCAATCGTCTTGTCCTGGCCAGCAATAATCAGTTGAACGCCAGGGCTTTTAGCTTGCAGGAGCGCCGCGCCGGCAGCAGTCGTAAGAACAAGCGCATCCATCTGATCGCCATCGAATACGCGATATGCGCCCGGATCAACGCGGCCTGAGCCAGTAACAAAGACCACCTTTTCGCGCTTGCGTCCGAGCCTGGTTCGCAGGTCACGCAGAGACTCGTTTTCAATCCGATACACGGGCCCGCGGCCACCATTCAAGTCCGGCGCGCTGAGTGTTTCCTCCACCAGCGTATTGACACCCATAATGATGGCATCCGCATGGGCGCGCAGCAGGTCCATGAGCCAGCGATCTTCCGCGGACTGCGAGATATCCGAACCCGCTGCGTGAGCACCTTTGAACGAAGCTATGCCGTCAATGGATTGAACAAAATTAGCAATGGTCCAGGGACGCTCACTGTGTGCTGCAGGAAAACCCATCTTTCCATACGGCGCATAACCAGCGTGGTCAAACGGGGAGGGCTCTGCATCGTCAAATAGGGTCTGGAAATTACGCACATTGAAATGCTACCCGCAACCTGCGGCGCAGCGCTACTGCGGCGGCATCAAATACAGAATGGAAAGCCGAAGAAGTTAAGTGGCGTCTTTTTGCGCGAACGTATGCAGGTGCGCCAGAAAGGCGTGTTGCACCCGGCTCAGATAGCGCCCTTTCAGGGTGACTACGCCAATCGTGCGCGAAGCCCGGTCATCACCCACGGCAACAAACGCGCAGTCGCGACGCTGCTCCACCGCCATCTCCGGCACAAGAGAAATCCCCAGCCCGGCGCCCACCATTGCCGAAATGCTGCTGAACTGGCCGCTCTCAAACACAACGTGAGGCGTGACGCGCGCCCGCTTACAGACTTCAATTGCGGTATCGCGAAAACAATGGTCTTCCCGCAGCAGGAGAAATGGCTGGTCGCGCAACTCTTTGAGCATGATCTTGCGTTTTTTAGCCAGACGATGCGCGCGCGGCATGATGGCAAAAAGCCTTTCCGTGCGCAGATTAAACGTTTCCACGTCATGGCCGCGCATGGGCATCGCCATGATCGCCAGATCAATCTGGCCGGCGCGCAGCCTGTCCATCAGCCGCGCCGTTACGTCTTCCGCAACGCTGATGGAGGCTTGCGGGTATTTGCGGGAAAACAACGCCACGGGCAAAGGAAGAAAATACGGAGCAATAGTAGGAATTACACCGATGCTTACCGGCCCGGAGACGGCCAGTTGCCGTTCCGCCACTTCGTCCTTGGCGGCTTTCAGTTCTCCCAAAATGGCACGGGCGCGGGGAAGAAAAACCTGTCCAAAGCCGGTAAGGCGCACGGTGCGCCCCAGGCGGTCAAACAACCGGACGCCAAGCTCTTCTTCTAATTTCATGATTTGCTGCGATAAAGAAGGCTGCGCCACCTGCTCTCTTTCAGCAGCCCGGGTAAAACTCCCCGTCTCTGAGACCGCGCAAAAATATCGTAGCTGATGCACTTCCATAGTCAGTTCCTATCAAACACAGTCCAATTATATATTGGACATATGGATGATTCGGCACTATTTTTGTGTTCGATCTATATACCTTTCCGCTGCACCGGCAAGGGGCGCTGGCGCTCGGGCAAAAAACTTGGCCAATCAGAATCATGTCTGCGATCAATGTTCAGGAATCGTTTTTGAGCGGCGCGCTTGCGGGCGGCAAGCACCTCACTGTCCATTTGCTGAATGGCGCAAAGATTTCCGGCAACGTGCGCTCGTTCGATAAATACTCCATCGTGCTGGAGACGAACACCCAGGAACATCTTGTGTTCAAGCATTCCGTTTCCGCCCTGCTTGTCTGCTGCAAAAACAAGCAATGCACGGAACGGTGCCAGTCCGGATCCGCTGCACCAAAATCCGCTGGATAAAATTTTTTCTTATTTTGCCTGAATGACTGCCAGGACTCGTCCAGAAAGCACTTATCGCGCAAGTCTGCAGGATGAATTCATTGAACGTGAATTCAAAGAACCGCGAATTCAAAATCTAAAAACTTTTTCGAAAATTGAAATGCTCTATTTCGCAGCGTGTGGAACTGCGGCATGCGCCGGGGCCATTTCCACATTGAGCCAGCGGTCCACAAGTTTTTGCAGACAGGCATGGCCGCAAAGATGTTTTGCTGAAGTGTCATGCGCCAGCATGTTTTCCCAGGGATAGATTTTGAACATGTGGCGTTCAGGCGCGTCAGGATGCGGACTGAAGAGTTCGCTCCAGGCGAGCCACCAATGGTCCGTGCTGCCTTTTTGCTTGCCGCAGATATCGCAGTTAAAAGTTTCTGACCAGGTCAATGGAGACACCCCGTCATTCAAATGAACTTTCTTCATGAAGGTAGCTTAGAGAATGGTAACTGCGCAACTCGCCATTTTCCATCATTTTTGCTTCGGATGACCAGCCAGAATTACTGAATTCCATATCCTTTTTTAAAAACTGCCTTCTTTTGCACAGCTATCCACAGGAGTTCCACACATTTTTTCTTGTTGTTTCATAAGAATGCAACATTTGTTGTTTAGGATTGGCGGGAAACATGAAGGGCAACCTATTCCAGGTTGTTGTTTCCTGCCTTGATGATTGTTACAGGTGCCCTCAACGTTTCCGGTTATCCCGCCAGAAAATGAAAGTCCTCACAGGAGAGAAAGTAATGACGTTACGCTTTTGGAGTTCAATTCAACGGCTGGTCGCGGTTGCGTTCTTCATCGCATGCTGCGGCGCGATGCTCTATGCACAGTCCACAACCGATGGCGCCATCGGCGGGACTATTTATGACACTAACGGCGCAGTGGTTGCAAACGCAAAAATCGTTGTGCGAAACAACGGCACGAATGCGGAAGCCACGATGACAACAGACGGATCGGGTTACTTCCGCGCCGGCAAACTACAGCCCGGCACATATACAGTAACCGTGAGCGAACAGGGCTTCGCGCCGTATAAGGCGGAAAAGGTGATCGTCCAAGTGGGAAGCGTGACCGACCTTTCGCCGCATCTGGCAATCGGCGGCAGCACCGAAACCGTGGATGTATCCGCGGAAGCGCCGCAGATCAATACCACATCAGCTGACTTTGCTCCCACACTGAACCAGACCGCAATTTCAAACTTGCCCATTAACGGCGGACGCTGGTCCAATTTTGCCTCGCTCACGCCGGGAGTTGTGAGTGATGCCAGTGGTTTTGGTCTCTTGAGCTTCCGTGGAATCAGCACCCTGCTCAACAACAACACGGTTGACGGCGCAGACAACAACCAGGCTTTCTTTTCTGAAGAGCGTGGCCGCACACGCGCTGGTTATTCCACGCCTAAAGTTGCCATTGAAGAGTTTCAGGTCAACACCTCAAATTACTCTGCCGAATACGGACGTTCGGCCGGCGGCGTGGTCAACACCGTTACAAAAAGCGGAACCAACAGCATTCACGGTGAAGGTTACTTTTATGATCGCGATAATGACTGGGGCGCGATCAATCCATTCACAACGTTGACAACCGGCAACACAACTACCGGCTTCACTACCGCACCTTATAAGCCGACTGACTGGCGCAAGATAGCCGGCTTTGGCACTGGCGGAGCGATTATTAAAGACAAACTGTTTTGGTTTGTTACTTACGACTGGTATCACCGCAATTTCCCGGGCACGGCGGTTTTCACCAACCCCCAGACCAACTTCGCCGATCCCAATGCCACCACACAGAATACTTTGGCAACGAGATTGGGAATCACCCCGGCGGCCGCTCTGACTCTCTATAGGAACGATCTGAGCGCCATGGTGAACGGCATGCTTGGTACGACGCCGCGCGACGGCGCACAGAACATTTTCCTGCCCAAGATTGATTGGCAGATCAACCAGAAACATCATGCTTCGTTCGAACTTAACCGTATGCGCTGGTCTTCTCCGGCGGGCATTCAGACCCAGGCCAGCAACAATCTGGGAAGCGCCAGCTTCGGAAATGACTTCGTGAAAGACACTTGGGGAGTGGCGAAGCTGAATTCGATTTTCACGTCCACGATAAGCAATGAAGTCCGTTTTCAGTACGGGCGTGACTTTGAGTTTGAAAACAATCAGACTCCAACGGCCTATGAGCAGAGCGTGTTCCCAGGCAACTCGATTCCGCCCAACGTCTCCATCAGCAACTTCTTCAGCTTTGGTACCCCTACCTTCCTGGAGCGGCCAAAGTTTCCCGATGAAAACAGAACCCAGATTGCTGACACTGTGAACTGGACCCATGGCAAGCACAACGTGAAATTCGGCATGGATTTCAGCCATGTGCATGATCTTTCACAGAACCTGCGTACCCAGTTCGGCAGCTTCAGCTACAACTCTCTGCTGGATTATTTCTCTGACCTCAACAACCCGACCAGCTGCGCCGGAAAGCCCTGCTACAACTCTTTTCAGCAGGCGTTTGGCCCATTGGGTTTTGAGTTCAGCACCAATGATTATTCCTTTTTCGTTGCCGATGACTGGAAGATCATGCCGCGCCTGAGCCTCTCACTCGGATTGCGCTATGAATATCAGCAACTTCCGAATGCGTTCTCCAATCTGGTCAATCCAGCCTTTCCGCAGACAGGCCAGATGCCGAGCGACAAAAACAATTTCGGCCCCCGGCTTGGCTTTGCCTATGACGTTTCAGGGAATGGCAAAACAGTGGTGCGTGGCGGATACGGCATCTTCTACGGACGCATTATCAACTCCACCATCTATAGCGCGCTGTCGGCTACAGGCATTCCGGGAAGCCAGTTGACCTTCTCGTTCAAACCAACAGACGTGGGCGCTCCAACATTCCCCTCAGTAATCCCCACGGCCCTCACCGGAAGTCCGGTAACTCCGCCGGCAGTGGTCTTCTTCAATAAAAACTTCCAGAATCCGCAGATTCACCAGGTGGATCTGAGCGTCGAACGCGATCTGGGATGGGGCACTGCACTTTCTGTCAGCTATCTCGGCAGTTACGGCCGGGAACTCCCGGGCTTTGTGGACACGAATCTCTTCCCGTCCACATCGACAATTACTTACAACGTGTTGAATGGCGGCCCCCTCGCCGGTCCAACCTACACCACCAAACTGTTTGCGCCGCAGACCTCGACGATCAGACGGCCCAACAACAACTTTGGCGCCGTCACGGATATTTTCAGCGGCATCAACAGCAACTATCAGGCGCTGGCGGTTCAGGTGAACCATCGCTTCAGCCATCACATGCAGTTTGGCGTGAACTATACCTGGGCCCACGCACTTGACTACGGAGTCAACGGCACCACGTTCAATGACACGAATGATCTGCTGGATCCAACCAATCTGTCTCTGGAATATGGCAACTCCATTTATGACATTCGCCACCGTCTGGTTGTCAGCGCGGTGATGGATTCTCCATGGAAGGTCAATGGCTGGATGGGCTATCTGGCAAATAACTGGCAGCTCTCGCCGGTTATCCAGGCCCAGAGTGGTCTCCCCTACTCGCTTGCGACTTCCGGTTCTGCGCCGGGCGGTCTCTCCGGAGGAGTTAACGGCTCCAATGGCGCGTTCCGCATCGATGCTATCGGACGTAATACGTTCCGTCAGCCAAGCACGCTGGTGCCTGATGTGCGCCTGTCCAAGAACATCGTAATCAAAGAAAACTACACGCTGGAGCTGTTAGCCAATGCGTTCAACATCATCAATAAGCCGAATGTCACCGGCGTTAACACGCTGGGCTACAACATTACGGCTGCCGGCGGAACGGCAAACGGCGTACCCTGCCCAGCAGGCGCGCCTTGCCTGATCTTTAACCCGAACTTCGGCTCAATCACAAACGAAAACAGCAACTTTGTGTATTCACAGAGACAGCTTGAAGTCGGAGTTCGGGTCAAGTTCTAAAACCCGACCCTGATTCGTATCAATCACAATTGCGCGGCAGCTTCGGCTGCCGCGTTTTTTATTCCAGTTCGTTAATATTTTCATCCGATTGCGCGACCTGTAGCGTGTGGCTACAATCATCGGGAAAAATTTTCTCATCCGCGTAGCGCGATCCGCGTGAGACTTTCAGTTTTCTTATTCTGAGGTTTTGTGAAAAAAATCATCGCTCTCTTACTTTTGGCAATCTTCACTTCCACGCAGCTTTCGGCCTGGGGCCCTACGGGACACGCGATCGTGGCCGACCTGGCTTTCTCCCGCCTCACACCCGTAACCAAACAGAACCTGCACTTTTTGCTCGGCGATGACACGCTGGCTTCGATTGCAAGCTGGGCAGACCAGGTGAGAAAAGACCATGACGAAAGCTACGACTGGCACTTTGTCGATATCCCGAAAGATGCGCCGGGATTTTCTGATGAGCGCGATTGCTTCCGCCCGCAAGACAAACACAAAGACGCGCTGACAGACCATCACAATTGCGCCGTGGACCGCATTGAAATCTTCCAAAAGGTACTGGCTGACGAAAACGCCTCAAAAGCTGACCGGCTGGAGGCGCTCAAGTGGGTTGTGCATTTTGTCGGCGACCTGCACCAGCCGCTGCACGCGATTGATGAAGCCCGCGGCGGCAATGATATTAAGCTGCCGGTCTTCGGATCGCCCAAGTGTGGCGATTACGACTGCAACCTTCACTGGACGTGGGACGATTTGCTGATCCATCACACGGGCCTGACAGAAGAAGAATATGTGCAGCATCTGAACGGACTGATCGAACAAAAACATCTTGGCCAGCAGGCCGGCGGAACTCCCGTGGATTGGGCCAATGAATCGCATCTTCAGGCAAGGCACATTCTTACGCCAACACCCACCGCAGTGGACGAGGCGTATTACCGGGCCAACATTGACCTGGTAAATGAAAAGCTTGCGCTTGCCGGATTGCGCCTGGCCAAGCTGCTCAATGACAGTCTGGGCAAGAGCGCTCCTGCCAGCAAGTAGGAAGGTGAGCGATCTGCTCTGCCTTAGAAGCAGATTCCTCACTGCGTTCGGAATGACAAGTCTTCTATGCAATCCCATTCTCTTTAGCCGTGATTCCGAGTGGTCGGAAGCGTGTCCGCGCTGGCTCAAGCGCACGAGCAGACCCGAGCCAGGCGGTCCCGGCGCACTGAAGAAAAAGCAGGAATGCGTAAGCCACGCGCCGGGTTGATACGATATCATTAAGAAAAGTAAAGCTATGATTCCAGTCATCGAAACGGCCATTCGGTAAAAGCGCAAGTACCGCTTGCAAGAGCGGCAGAAGAAGGATTTGTAACGTCCCCTATGAGCACCGCACCGCCGCCCCGGCATGATTTAAGTTCACTACGGATTGATGACGGCTCCCGCCGGGCTTCTAAAACCGGCAAGCGTCTGGGATTGTTTGCTGCCGCCTTGGGCGCTGTGGTGCTGCTGGGCAGCCTGCTGCTTGCGTTCCGGCGCCAGTCACCAACCGTAGAGGTCGCCACGGCCCGACCGGCGAGCGGAGCCAAAGCCGAGGCGCTGCTCAACGCCAGCGGTTACGTCACGCCACGCCGTCGCGCCACGGTTGCCGCCAAAGTCACAGGACGCGTGGAGCAGATTTACGCTGAGGAAGGTCTGCATGTAAAGACCGGGCAGGTCCTGGCGACGCTCGATTGTTCGCAGCCGAATGCTGCGCTGACTTCAGCCAAAACGGACCGTGACGCCACGGCGGCTGCTCTGGCCGACTTTGAAGTGCAATCCGCGAATGCAGACCGTGAAGCCCAGCGCGCACAAGGACTAAACACCGCTGGCGTGATTAGCCCGCAAGCGCTCGACGCGGCCAGAACTACGGCCGAAAGCCTTCATTCCAAGATTGCGCTAACCAAAGAGCAGACCCGCGCCTCTGTCTCCCGTATTGACGTGGCACAACAGGACGTGGACAACTGCACCGTGCGGGCGCCATTTGATGGAATTGTGGTTTCAAAAGATGCGCAGCGTGGCGAGATGGTCTCCCCGATCTCAGCCGGCGGCGGATTCACGCGAACGGGAATTGCCACACTGGTGGACATGAACTCGCTTGAGATTGAAGTCGACGTCAACGAGTCGTATATCGCGCGCGTGCAACAAGGGCAGCGGGTGACCGCAACGATGGACGCCTATCCTGACCGCGAGCTTCCCGCGAAAGTCCGCACAGTAATTCCCACGGCGGACCGCCAGAAAGCAACCGTCAAGGTGCGTATCTCTTTTGACCAACTGGATAACACGATTCTTCCTGACATGGGCGTGAAGGTGGCCTTTCTCGGCGCCACGCCTACGCCAGGAAAAAATTTGGGCGCTGAGGCCAAGGCGCTTGTACCCAAGTCAGCGGTCCACAGCGACGGCGGAAAACAAATCGTCTATCTGGTGCTGAACCAGAAACTGGAGCGACGCGCCGTGAGCGTGGGTGCGGAGCGCGGAAGCGATATAGAAATCATGGCTGGTGTGGTTCCGGGCGACAAACTAGTTGTGAGCGACGCAGAAAAATTGCACGAAGGCCAGGCAGTGGAAGTTAAACAGTAAACGCCAAGCAATAACCAGCCATGCAGTAAGAAGCCGAGCAGTAAGAAGCAAGAGCAGCAGGAGGGCATTACCGATGGTGCGTGTCGATGGAAACGGTTCGAGTGGCCTGATAAAGGCTCGTGGTTTGGGCAAGACATACTCTCGCGGCGGAGAACAGATTCATGTGCTGCAAGCGTTGAATCTTGATGTTGAGCAGGGCGAATTTGTGGCTTTCATGGGCCCCAGCGGCTCAGGCAAAACCACACTGCTGAATCTGCTGGGTGGGCTGGATGTGCCTTCTGCCGGCAGCATCACCGTGGCTGGCGATGAGATTACCAGCATGTCGCGCAGCAAGCTCACGGAGTGGCGAGCGCGCCACGTCGGCTTTATCTTCCAGATGTACAACCTCATTCCTGTGCTCACGGCATTTCAAAACGTAGAACTGCCATTGCTCTTGACCAAACTTTCCAAAGCGCAGCGGAAGCAGCACGTGGAAACGGCGCTTGGAGTTGTCGGACTGAGTGACCGCATACACCATTTTCCACGCCAGCTTTCCGGTGGACAGGAGCAGCGCGTGACCATCGCGCGCGCCATCGTCTCTGATCCAACCTTTCTGCTGTGCGACGAGCCCACGGGCGATCTTGACCGCAAGAGCGCCGACGAAATCATGGAGCTGATTCTGCGCCTGGTAAAAGAATTCAAGAAAACAGTTTTAATGGTGACGCACGATCCCGTTGTGGCAGCACGCGCCGACGTAACGCTTCATCTGGAAAAAGGCGTACTGGTGGAAGCTAACCGTCTGCAAACCGTCACCAGCGGAGGTACACGATGAAATTCTTTACGCTGCTTCGCGCCAATCTTTTTCGCAAGAAGATCCGGTTTGTCCTTACCATTGGCTCATTTGCGGTCGCGTTGTTTCTGTTTGGCGTGCTCGCAGTGGTAAGAAGCTCTTTTGCGGGTAACGTTGATATTGCCGGCGCTGATCGCCTGGTGGTGATTAATCGCACGTCAATCATTCAGCCGCTTCCGCTCGCATATGCTGACAAAATCAGACGCATGCCCGGCGTGAAAGAGCTCACCCACGCGAATTGGTTCGGCGGCGTCTATCAGGACGAGAGCAAATTCTTTCCTCAGTTCGCCATTGATGTTGATAACCAGCGCAGAGTGTATCCGGAATTTGATATTCCCGAAGATCAGTGGCAGAACTTCGTGAAAGACCGCCAGGGAGCTATTGCAGGCGCGGCCACCGCAAAACGGTTTGGCTGGAAGGTGGGTGATCGCATTCCCATCAAAGGGACTTTTCTGGGCGGGGTTTGGGAGTTCAATCTTGACGGTATCTATCACGGTACACGGCAAGCCGACGATGAAACGCAATTCTGGTTTCAGTGGAAACGCCTGGAAGAGCAAGCGCCCGAACGCCTTAAAGGGCAGGTTGGCTGGTACACGGTAAAAGTTGATAACCCCGATGACTCATTGCGCATCTCCAAGGCGATCGATACGGAGTTTGCCAACTCACCCTTTGAGACGCACACAGACACAGAAAAAGCTTTTGCTGCCGGATGGGTCAAGCAGTTCGGCAATATCCAGTTCCTTATCATGGCGATTGGCGGCGTGGTATTTTTCACGCTGCTGCTGGTCACCGGCAACACCATGGCAATCGCAGTACGCGAACGGACGGGCGAACTGGCTGTACTAAAAGCCGTGGGCTATTCTGACCGGTTTGTTTTGCTCTTCGTCATGGTTGAGTCGCTGCTGATCGCGCTGATTGGCGGCACTCTGGGGCTGGGACTGGCCAAGCTCTTTACCCTTGGCGGCGATCCCACACGTGGAATTCTGCCCTTCTTCTTCTTGCCCGGACAGGCGATTCTTGCCGGGTTGGCGCTTACAGTTGTGGTGGGCGCCATCAGCGGTTTAATTCCTGCCATCGGCGCCATGCGATTGCGTGTTGTCGACGCACTGCGGAGAGTTTGATTATGGCGATTCCTGTTGTATACAACTTGCGCAGCGTAAAAGAGCGCTGGACTTCTGCTGTGGTGGCGGTGCTCGGCATCGCCGGCACGGTTGGTGTATTCATCGCCATGCTATCGCTTGCCTTCGGCTTCAAAGCGACGCTGGTCTCCTCCGGATCAAATGACAATGCCATGGTCCGCCGCGCAGGATCGACCTCAGAGATGGATAGCAGCATCTCTCTGGATCAGATCAAGATTATGGAAGAATTTCCAGGCGTGGCCCACGCAAGCACAGGCCCGCTGGTCACGCCGGAAGTGGTGGTGATTGCTCCCTTTCCTTTGATCTCCACG
Organism: Terriglobia bacterium; assembly: GCA_963724105.1. Taxonomy (GTDB): domain Bacteria; phylum Acidobacteriota; class Terriglobia; order Terriglobales; family Acidobacteriaceae; genus Angelobacter. The sequence goes on from CAVRTD010000001.1 coordinate 132,692, forward strand.
GGCACGGACGCCAATGTGCAGGTGCGCGGCGTCTCACCTCGCGCGTTGGACGTACGCGGCAAAATAAAGATGGTGGAAGGCCGATTCTTTCAGCCCGGCCTTGCGGAGCTGGTGGTTGGCCGCAATGTCGATAAGACTTACAAAGGCCTTGGCATTGGCGAATCCGTAAAGTTTGGCGGCGGTACCTGGCGCGTTGTGGGCGTGTTTGACGCCGGCGGCTCCGCCTTTGATTCAGAAGTATGGTGCGATGCGCACGTACTCAACCAGATTTATCATCGGCCGGAAAACATCTACCAATCGCTCACCGTGCATCTTGATTCTCCTGGCTCGCTGCAGCAGTTCAAAGATGCAGCCACGGCCGATCCACGGCTCACCGTGGATGTAACTCCGGAAATTGAATACTACGCCAAGCAATCGCGGACGTTGACAACGCTCATCGTAGTTCTGGGCGGCATTGTTGCGTTTGTGATGGGCATCGGCGCCGTGTTTGGCGCGCTGAATACCATGTATTCCGCCGTGGCTGAACGTTCACGCGAAATCGCTACTCTACGCGCTTTGGGTTTTGGCGCAGGCAGTGTGGTGTTCTCTTTCATGGTGGAAGCGCTGCTCATCTCTCTGGTTGGCGGACTGATAGGAGCAATTGCGGTCCTTCCATTAAACGGGCTCACCACGGGCGCAATGAACTGGCAGACGTTTTCGCATTTGGCATTCGCATTCCGCATAACGCCTGCTCTCCTGGGCCTGGGAATAATCTTTGCTCTCTTGATGGGAGTTCTAGGTGGATTCTTTCCGGCATTGCGCGCGGCGCGGCGTCCAGTGGCGGCTGCGTTAAGGGCGATGTAAATAGCTTAGCGCTCACGAAGGCGCAATTCAGCGTGATCATTCAGTCGTGATCAGGAAGTGCGGCCGGCTGCTGCCCAATGCTGGGCCACGTCAATGTCTGCATCCGGTTCCGAGAACTTAACGGCCTTCCGGGCCGCGATGGTTGCAAGCGCTTCCTGGGCCGCCTTGCGCAGACTTGCGTCAATGCTTTCGTCATAGGAAATTTTGGAAAGTAAAGGAATGGCTTTTTCCTGCGGAACCGCGGCAATTACATTGATCACAAGCCGCAGCATGTTGCTGTTTTTTGCCGCCGGCGAGCTAAAGTATTTCTCCAGCCCGGGAAGGCCTTCCGGATCGGCCTGATGCATCAGTTCGCAGAGAGCATCTTCCACCAGATGCGGTGAGAGCAGGGGAAGAGCATTCGCGATCACGGCAGCCCGCCTGGGCAATTTGCTATCCTTCACTGCCTGTAAGGCGGCTTTCTGCACGCGTTCATCCTGATGTTCAAACACGGGAGCGATGTGCTCCAGAAGCTCCGGGTCTTTCAGTTCACCCAGCAATTTGCATGCGTTCCGCACAACGTACCACTCCTGATGTTTGAGCCGCTGGCGCGCCGGCGGCAGACCTGCCGGGCCAATCCGCGCCAGTAAACGCATCAGCGCAAGCCGGTTTGCGGCCGTCGATTCCCTGTCCAGTACGGCGAATAGGCGCTCAATGGCGCCCCCGCCAGCCCAGCGTAAGATGCCGGCAACGGTGCGAATCCATGCCGGCTCATTCTTCTTCTCAAGAAAAATTTCTGCAATGCGGTCCACAGCGGAAGGCGGCAGCAAATTGGAAATGCTGGAATTGCAGCAGATAGTATGTAAGGCCTGATTGTGCGCGCCGCTCTCCTCCAGCGCGGCACCCACAGTCTGGACCAACAAGAAGTCTTCATAGGTAGCGGCGATCTTGGCCAGCGCAACCAATGCATTCACTATCTGTACATGGACCAACTGGTTCAATTTGGGTGAAGCAAGCGCCTGAATAAGATTGGTTGCAGCCATCTCCCAGAAGTCGCCCTGCGTGCCGGCCAGGGCCCGGAGCAGCTCAGGAATGCGGCCCACTTCGGCGATTTCCAGCGAAGCGTAATCATCGAAGATGGAAAAATACTGGACACCCAGAGCAGCAGCGTCCTCTGGCTTGCCCAGACGGACCAGCTCTTTGATCAGCTCCAGGCACCGGCGAAACTGGGCCGCGGTGAAATGGCCCATGGCCAGCAGTTCACGCAGCTTTTGCTTCGGCGTAAGAGTGATCCAGCGTATTTCTTCCTGAATCCGCTCGTAGGTCTGTTTAGGCAGCGCGTATTCCTGGGCAAATTGCGCCAGCTTTTGTGCCAGACGGGCCGCAGAATGTGTAGCCTGAAGACTGCGCATGAGCACGCGAAACACCTGCTCTTCCACGATCACGGCTTCTTTATCGGTGGGCGTGGCAGCCAGCCGGCGAAGCGCCCATCGCAGCGCGGTATCCTCAAATACTTCGGCAGTTACCTCTTCCGGATTCGATTCCGTTGCACCTGCCTTACCGGCCATAAGGCTGGAAAGGGCAAAATCCGGACGCACATTGCGCAACATTTTGGCCAGCTCGACATAAGCCTTGTGCGGATCTTCTTCCGGGTTCTGGAGCGACGCATCAAACTTCTGCTCAACCATGCGTTGCATTTCCGTCAGGTAGCCGCCGGGACCTTGTCCGCCGCTGCCTGCTCCGGCGTATACCATCACGCCGCCATTGCTCCTGCTGTTCCCTGCGCCACCGATTCCGTTTGTGTTATTGCCCGTAGCGTCGCCAGATCCGCTATCGTTCTGGCCAGCGCCGTAAGCTGCGGCTCTTCCGGGACCTTCCATCTGCGTTAACAGCGCCTCAATACCCTGCGGCAGACCGGAATTCATACTGCTGAGCGCTTTGGAAATCAGATATTCTTCTGATCCCATATCGAGCACTGTATCGCCATCTTCATTGCGGGTTTCAGTTTTCGTGGCCGGAAAAATCCGCACAAACTCAAGCTGCCTTTGTTCCAGAAACGGCAGCAAGCCGCCACTCTCTTCGATCAATTTGGCATTGGCTGAAATGGTGGAGACGGCATTTCTGTAAGCTGTCAACGTGATACCCGCTTCAAACGTTACGGCCCCGATGCCCCGCTTCAGGAACTCGTTTTCGAGCGGTTTCAGACCGTCTTCCGCGGTAAGAATGTTATTGAGCAGAATTCGCTGGTCCACAAACCCAAGCGTAAGATGACGCGATTGCTTTACCAGCGGGTTCAACAAATCATAGCTTCGCTGCAACATTCCCGTCGCGCTTTTGTGGTCAGCCGAAAACATGTTGACCATTTTCACGAGCGTCTGCAGTGACCGCGCAAAGCGGAGTCCCTGCGCCTTGACATGCTTTTTATCGTCCATACCCTGCACAACTCAAGGACCTTGGGCAAAGTCCCTGCCTTTTCCGACGAAGGCGTCTTCCAATGTGGAGGTTATATCGCCATTTGATATAGGCAGGTACATTACGAAAGTAAGGTGTTGACTTGCAGGTAACGGTTATATGCCCGTCCAATTGCCTTGAAAGTCTTATAAACACGGCATGTTTTGAGGTTTTTTACACAAAAAACTGCCGCACCAATAAAGATGCGGCAGCCGTGTTTTAGGAATTAAATGTTTACCAGACGTGGCAGGCGTTGGCGCTGACCATTTTCTGGCCAGCTTTGCAGCCAAACGCTTTCGCAAAATCCGCGCTGTTCTGCAACGTGCCGTTCACGCGGTATTCACCGGGCGAATGCGGATCGGTTTTGGCCAGCAGCCTTGAACTTTCCGGCGTGGAGTTCTGGCACCACACCTGAGCAAAGCCCAGGAAGAAGCGCTGGTCCGGCGTGAAGCCATCTTTCTCCGGAGCCACTTTTGCGCCCTTGGCCATGGCTTCATGCAAGGCCGCAAGTGCGATGCGCAATCCGCCATTGTCCGCGGTGTTCTCGCCCAGCGTGAGGTCCCCTTTAAGATGAACCTCGTCTACTGCAATAAACGAACTATACTCATCCGAAATGCAGGAAGTACGCTTCTTGAACTCTTGGAGATCGGCATCCGTCCACCAGTTGGTCAGATTGCCTTGAGCATCAAACTTACTGCCCTGGTCGTCAAAGCCGTGCGTCAACTCATGGCCGATAACCACGCCAATGCCGCCAAAATTCACCGCGTCATCTGCGTCCTTATCAAAGAAGGGCGGCTGCAGGATTCCCGCCGGGAAATTGATGTCATTGTTGGCGGCGCTGTAATAAGCGTTTACGGTCGGCGGCGTCATGTTCCATTCTTTTTTGTCCAGAGGCTTGCCAATCTTGTTGAGATTGCGCTTGATCTCAAAGGCCCGCGCTCTCTGTGTGTTGCCAAGAAAGTCACCGCGCACAACTTTCACCGTGCCGTAGTCGCGCCACGTGTCCGGGTAGCCGATCTTGTTGGTAATCGCGTGCAGTTTCACGATGGCCTGTTTCTTGGTTTCAGGCGTCATCCAATCCAGCCCTTCAATGTCCTGACCCAGAGCGGCTTCCAGCGCGTTTACCATCATGAGCATGCGCGCTTTGCCAGCCGCGCCAAAAGTTTCATCCACGTATGGCTTGCCCAGCGCTTCGCCCAACAAGCCATCGGTCGTCTGGACGCAACGTTTCCAGCGCGGCTGAATTTCTTTCTGTCCATTCAGATAGTTGCCGTAAAAGCTGAAATTCTCTTTCACAAATGGATCGGCGAGCGCAGGAGCAGCGCTTCTTACCACATGCCAGCGCAGATAAGTCTTCCAATCATCCAGTGACACCGTTTCCACCACTCCATTGACCTTCTGGAAGAAGTCCGGCGGAACTACATTGACTTCAGTAAAGGCAGGTGAACCCGTGGAAACAAAAAAGCGATCGAAGTGGAAATTGGGAGCCAACGCCTCCAACTCTGTGACCTTCATCTTATGATCGCGGTTTTTAGGATCGCGCATCATCACGCGCTTAAAAGCAGCGTCAGCCAGCTTGGTCTCAATATCCATGACCGTCTGGGCTTCTTTCTTGGCAGTGGCTTCATCATCGCCCAGCAGAACAAACATGTTGGCCATGTGTTCCTGGTATTTTTGCCGCGTCTCCACGGACTTGGGGTCAGTCTCAGAGTAATAATCACGGTCCGGCAGGCCCAATCCACCCTGGCTGATGTTGGCAATCTCCACGCTCGCATTGTGCAGGTCCGGGCCGGCGCCAAAGCCAAACAGGGCTGGCACGCCAACGCCGTGCAAATAAGCAATGGTCGTCATGAGTTGCTCTTTGTTTGTAATAGCAGCAATACGGTCCAACTCAGGCTTCAAGGGAGCCTTGCCTTCTGCATTGACTTTGGTTTCATCCATGCAGGACTGGTACATGTCACCGACTTTCTGCATTACAGGCGAACGCTTGGGATCGTTGGCAGACTCCTTTTCCAGAATGGTATGCAGGAATTGGCGATTGTAATCGGCCAGTTCGTTGAATCGTCCCCAGCGCGACTGGTCGGAAGGAATAGGGTTGTTCTTGCGCCACGTTCCGCAGGAATACTGATAGAAGTCCTGGCATGGGTCCACGCTCTTGTCCATGGCGCCCAGGTCATACGATTTTGGCCGCAGAACGACCTTTTCATTAGAAGCCGGTGTTGCCGCAGCCTTCTTGACCACAGGCGCAGCAGTTCCTTGCGCAGACTTCCCGGGAGCGCTGCCGGTTTGCGCAACGGCGGTTACCACCCCCAGGACGATACATGGTAGAGCTTTTTTCCAAAACATAGTTTCCCCTCGGTTTATATGAAATTTCCTAAAACTGGAAAGTGTATGCCCATTTGCCCACCCTGTACAGAAAAGATAGACAGCGCTTATTAGCCTCCAAACATGGCCCGGACACGTGCAGATGCCTTGTTTTCCCTGCTTAACCCTAAGTATTACGGGATTTCCCTATTGCCTAAGAAACCCACTTGCTGCACTATTAACCTCAAACAACAATGCTTTATCCACCTAAAATCGCCCCTTCAGCACACGTGTCTGAAGACGAGGAACCCGGCAGAGCTACGGCCAAGGGCGACCAGCTTGATCTGATCGTCCGCAGCGCGTCTTTGCAGCGGGTGATGAAGCTTGGCGAGAAGGTGGCGCGCCATCCGGCGGCCGTTCTGATTGTGGGCGAGACCGGCACAGGCAAAGAGATGATCGCGCGCTCCATCCACAACCATTCTTTGCGCTGCCATAATCCCTGGGTGGACGTAAATTGCGCCGCCATCCCTGAGCATCTTGTGGAAAGCGAACTCTTTGGATATGAGAAAGGCGCTTTCAGCGGCGCTGACGCCATGAAGCCCGGCTTTTTTGAAATGGCCCACAAGGGAACACTCTTCCTGGATGAAATTGGCGACCTGGATTTAAAAGTACAGGTCAAACTGCTGCGCGTTCTTGATGGCGTACCTTACTATCGACTGGGCGGCAGCAAAAAAGTCACCGTCGACGTGAGAGTAGTGGCCGCAACTAACCATAATCTGCAAGACCTGGTGCGCGCCGGACGCTTCCGCAGCGACCTCTATCATCGCCTGGCGCAGTTTCAGCTTGAAGTTCCGCCGTTGCGCGAACGCCCGGAAGATGTGCTGGGAATCGCCGAGCAGGTCTTGCACCAGCATTACCCTGAATCTCACTTCAGCCAGGACGCCGTTGACGCTCTGCTTTATTACTCCTGGCCTGGCAATGTGCGCGAACTGAAAAATGTAGTGTTCGGCGCGGTATTGCAGGCGCAGAATGCCCACTTTGAAATCATCGCTTCCGACTTGCGTTTTCCAGACTCTGTCAGCGCCAGCCGCCGTGCTCCTGCTTCTTCAGACCTTGATCAGATAGAAAAAAGAGCGATCCTGCAGGCCCTGGAAAAAAACGGTAACAATCAGGGCCGTGCCGCGGAAGCGCTTGGTATTTCCCGCCGTACATTGATTCGCAAGCTCAAGATCTATCGCGAGGCAGGCCTGGAAGATTCGTCTGGAACTCTAAGCCTGAGCCAGCAGCGCTACTATCGCGCACAGCTTGAGCTGCCTATCCGGATGAAATACGCCGGCGAAGAGTTTGACGCTGTCCTCCTGAATATCAGCGCCGGTGGAGCAGGCACCAAAACTGATCGGCCGCTAAAATCCGGCTCTCCCGTTGCTTTGGTTTTTACCGTTCCCGGCAGCAACAGTGAAGAAGCAACAGAGCTTCCCGGACGCGTAACCTGGACCAACAAAGGCGGCCAGTACGGAATCCAGTTTGGCGATCTTCCCACTGCTCTCCGCACCAGCCTGCAACGCTGGCTGCACGCGGAGATGAAAAAAGACGGCTGGGGCGTGGAGATGCGAGAGTAACCGCTTCAGTTCGATCCGACGATTACTTATCCAAGCAGCCTTCTACCCAATATTCTTTGTTCAGCACATATGGCTCGAGTCGAAATCCTTCAGGACAGTCAATAAAGCCAGGCTTATCCCGCATTCGAAGTTGCGCCGCTCTTGCCTCGGCTTCAGTGCCGTAAACACCGATAAGGATCTTTTCTATCCGGTCGCTTCGAGCAAGTGGTGCTGCAACAGATAAACCGTATCCAGAGAAACCTCCAACCGTCACCCGATTGCCCAATCTCAATCAACGATGTAACCTTCGGTCCAGTGGTCTTTGTTCAGCTCTAATTGATGAACCTGAAATCCATCTTTACAGTTTGCAAAAGCAGGCGTGCTTTTCAGCCGATCAGCTGCCGCTTCGGCATCCGCTTGCGTTGAATAAATACCAACCAAATTCTCATGCTCCTCAGTATCTGGAGGATGCACATGCCATAACATAAATGCGATTTTCATTCGAAGCCTTGATTCACGAACTTCCGATCAGCACGCCCGCCACAAACACCAGCGTTCCACCCAGCACAACCTGCAACGTGGCGGAAACCCACGGTGTATCCATATAGCGATGGCGTACCCACGCGATCACGCCCAGTTCGGCGATCACCACAACCACGGCAGTAATGGTGGCAATCCGGAAAGACGGTATTAGAAAAGGCAGGGTATGGCCGATCCCGCCTATCGTGGTCATCAATCCGCAAATCAGCCCGCGAACCCAGGGATGTCCACGGCCGGTCAGGCTGCCATCGTCAGAGAGTGCTTCCGCAAAGCCCATGCTGATACCTGCACCGAGAGAAGCCGCGAGTCCCACCAGAAACGCAAAATGGGATTCATGCCGGGCAAAGGCCGCGGCAAAAACCGGAGCCAGCGTTGACACCGAACCATCCATCAGGCCGGCAAGCCCCGGCTGCACAATCTGCAGAACAAAAAGCCGGCGGCTGGCCTCATCTTCTGCGCCGCGCGTGGCCGCATCCAGTTTGTCGCGGCCTAACTCTTCCGCCCGGAGCTCATGCGTCCGCTCTTCCTGCGCCAGATCATTGAGCAGCTGCCGGATGCTGGCGTCCTGCGTGCGTGAAGCTGCCTTTTCATAAAACAGGCGCGTCTCCACTTCCAGTGTTGAGGCCTGTTTGCGCGCGATTTCCGGACGCAGCCGCTGCGTGAGCCAGATGGCCTTGCGGCTGACCAGGCCTTTCACGTCTCCCCGCCGGATCAGCGGGATATGCTCGCCGAATTTGGTGCGATATAGCTCAATCAACCTGCGCCGATGGGTCGATTCTTCCTCTCGCATCTCCTGAAACATCTCTGCCGTGGCGGGAAAGTCTTTACGAAAATTTTCGGCAAAGTCGCCATAGACGCGTTCGTCTTCTTCTTCCAGCGCAATGGCCAGGGCAAGTATTTCCTGTTCGGTAAGGCTCTCAAAGCTACGCATAGTTTTCCAAGGTTACAGAGATTTGTGGGGATTGCGTGGGCGTTCGAAAGCATTTTACTGTATTGCGGAAGGCGGGTATCGAAAGGCCTTCTTCTATGTTTCGTAGCCTGTCCTGAGCGACCCAAAGGGGAGTCGAACGGATGTCCTTTGTGACGAATAATTTGCTCTTCCGATCACGCGCGATATCCGCGATCTCCCGATGCGTTTTCAATTGCCATTTTTTGGCAATTCCGGCGATTTTGGCAATCTCTTGTGGCCCTCTGCCTGCGTCCTTCAGCCAGACCCCCACCCCCCATAGACGTTTTGTTGCAAACAAAAGTCAAAGTGCATTTCGACCGAGCGGTGACCGAGCGGTCGAAGCCCTTTCTAGGCCATTTTCATCAGTGTTATCCGTGCCAATCAGTGGTAGGGTTTGGCCTTTGTGGCCTTCTGCCGATCCTCTCAGCCAGCTACCCCACCCCCCTATTTTTGCACCCGTGCTGCAAACACACGGCTTATTCCACTCAATAAGGCAAGCACAAGCCTATGACAAGGCTGTCATAAGCCAGTCACAAGACTGTCGAAGACTATTTTTCTGAAGCCAGGCGGCGTAAAAATCGCCGCCTATCAACTTGTCATCGTGAGCGACCGGTGTAACCGGGAGTCGCACGATCTAAATCAGGCGAAGCCTAACCCAAATCGGCTGACTGCTGATCGCTGAATGCTAATTTTCAAAGACCTTTTACGTTCACACCCTGAGGCGTTGTCAGAGTATAGGGGTTCTTCTTCGGCGAATCAATTGCGAAATAGGACAATTGACAAGACCGCCCGGTAAAACTGTTCGTTTTCGCACACTCTTTTTACTCTGATTGCTGGGTGCTGACGGCTGATCGCTACCAAAAAATGCGGCTTCAAGAACATCTTGAAGCCGCGGAGAAGAACAGGGCTCAATTTTAGGTTTTGTCTACTGCAGCATCTCCATTTCTGCCCAATCGGCCATGGTGGTGGTATCGGCGGTTCCAACGGCGGCCGTCTTTACTAAAGCGGCTTTATTGGAATCGGCCGGCTGGTTGGCAGCCGTTGTCTTGGGCGCTGCGATAGTTTGTTTTGAATTGGTTGCGGGCAGTACGCGGACGATCGCCATCATGCCATTGTCTTCGTGTCCAAGAATGTGGCAGTGATAAACGAAATCGCCGATGTCTGGCCCGCGGAAATCCACGCGCACTTTCACGCTTGGATACGGATGTTTGGGGTTTCCGTCCCAGTAAGGGACCTGCACCATGTCAGCAAACTGGCCGTTCATGCTGACTTGCGGCTGGCTGCCATTCACCTGGAAGTTGTCTTGCGACATCACCAGGAAGTGGACTTGATGCAGATGGAATTCATGGTTCTCAGTCGCCCGGTTTTCAATGGTCCATTCCTCCACCGAACCCTGCGTGGTGACAATGGCCGGAGGATTCGAAGGATCAAACATTACCGGCGTAGCGCCCTGCACGGTGATGAAGAAGTTCGTGGGGCTGCTGGGGTCGCTGGGGTCGGAAATCACTTCTGAGAAATACAACTTCCGCCTGGCATTAACTGCCGCAGTTGCAAGTCCTTCAAAGCGCTGGACACCAGGCGCTGCGTTGACAGCAGGCGCAAAGCCATCAGCGTCATTGTTGTCATCTGGACCGACGGCCCGGATCACAGCCAGCGTGCGTTGCGTATCGTTGTCGCCTGCGGGACCGGTATCAATGCTGCGCGTGATGAAGACAGCTTTCTTCACCCACGCAGCGGGTGCAGGCACAATGAACTCGGCGCGGCCGGCCGTGGGAATCAGAATGTGGTTCGCGGGAACCAGCGTTCCCTGGCGCGATCCGTCTTGCGAGCCGGTGGGCACGCCGTCAATGGCGGCAATTTGCAGGGTTTGTGGAGCGCCATCGAACAGTACTTGCAAATCGACAAGGCTGTCCGCGGAGGAGTTGGTCACACGCCAAAGCTGCTTTTCGCCGCTCTGCATGCGGATAACGGCTGGCGTGAGAGCGGGATAAGCGATGGGAATGTTGTTGAGCGTGAGGTCCCAGGCAGGAATATCGCCGCCCGGATCAGGATTGCCGGCTACTGTCTGGTCGCGCAGAACAAGAATGCGCTGGCGCAATCCGGCTACCGCGCGTTGCAGGTTTTCAAGGCCTTCAACCACGATCGCTCCGGAAGCTCCGCCCTGTACCGCAGCTTCAGCAATTCCGTGAATGTGCGGGTGATACCAGTAGAGTCCCGGCGGTTCGTCGGTGGGAAACGCCAGATTGTATTGAAAGCTCTGGCCGGAATTGATGACCGTGTGAATCACCTCGTCCTGGTGGCAGACTGGCGATGTGTTGGTCCCGTGATAATGGATGTTCATCGATGTAGCGGTCATGATCGAATCGCCGCATTGATCGTTGGGTGACATGGCCATGGTCATTCCACCAGAAGCCGGAACGTTATTTGTCACGTTCACAATCAGGTGGTCGCCCGGACGCACGTGCAAGGTTGGATTTTCCTTGCCGTCCGGCGTCATAAAGCAAAACAGGGACCGGCCATCGGAGTCGGTTCTTGTCTGGTAGGAAAAGTTGACGATAAGCACTCCGTTTTTGCTGAACAGACTGGGAGGGTTATGCACCACGCTACCCGCCGCTAAACGCGGACAGGGGTTCGCTACAGGCGCAACTGCAGATTGGGCCATGGCGGTCATCGGCGCAAATACGCAGATGATCAGCCCGGCGAGGAATAGAGGGAATATCCGTCGACTGCTTTTCACGTTCTTGTCTCCTGTTGAACTGGCCTCAAGCCTTGATTCAGGCAGACGGGTGCGAAGGCGTGAAGCATGGGACTGCGCCGCGCAGTTCTGCCGGACGATTTAACTTGAGGTCCAAAACGTCAGCCCCGTTGAGTTCCCGGAAGGGGGCCGATGTGTGAGTCCAAGCTAGCGGAGAAAATATAGCCTTGCTATTAAATTAGAAGAATTAATCTTTTCGGGTTCTGTAATCTCTGCGACCCTCTTGCAGATTTCTTTTCCTCGCTTTCCATTTGTAAGTTAAAAAAACCATTGTGTTTATTGATCGAAAGCTGCCTGGGTTGAATCGTCAGGCGATATATAGATTCTCATCGTTCTAGTGCCCATTCCATTCGCGCCTCAATTGGAGCTCTTGGAAACAGATTCTAAAAAACTCTAATAATTTGGTCACAAATCCCGGGAAGGAGGTGCGGGAGACCTACTTCTTCTTAAATCAAAAGTTTTTCAGGGTATAAATCCTGCCGCGGCTTACTTATAAGAAACACAAACCAAAAGACTTAAGTGCAGCAATCAGCTTGTTTCGCTGATCTTTCTTCCGCCCGGGGTGAAACGCTCGCCTGGTGTTTATCACTAGTTATTGAATGGCATTTCAATACTTCCCCGTTGGAATGCCCACAGATTCACTGGAGTGAGCGTGACTGATCAGTCTGAATTGGATCGCCAAACACATAGCTCTGCCAATCTCCTTGCGCCAAATCGGGGGACCGCAGCCACTTCTGGCCGTGGCGCCAGTGCGGATGCGATCACATCCGGGCTGGAATTTCTCTTCGCCAGCCGCCAGGATAAACATTGGAGTCTGTGTGCGCCCTCTAACGGCGAATCAGCAGCCTGGGTTACAGCGTATGTTCTGGTCCGGCTGGGTGAAATCCCCGCAGAACGCTTTAGCTATTCTCAGCGCCAGCAGATGAGTGAGTCATTGGATTGGCTGATGGAATCCCGGACTCCGGTGGGTGGCTGGGGCTTTGGTCCCATTGGCTCCCCTGACGACGCTGATTCAACCGCTTGGGCCGTGACGGCATTACGCCAGCATGGCCGGCCGGTGCCGAATGAAGCCTTGGAACTGATCCGGAGCTGCCGTTGCAGTGACGGAGGGTTTGCCTTTGATCCCGAAACGGCGAGCAGCAGCGGCCTTTTATCCGCCAGCGCTCCGGACGTGACCGCCATCGCAGTCAGGGCTCTGGCATCTATCGACACCGCTTCGTCGGAATTCCTCGCTTCCAATCTACGTACGGATTTGCTGGGAACGCCTTGCCGGCTGGGATCGCGATTTTTTGTTTCGTCCACATTGCTGGATTGGGAACCCGGCATGGCGCCCTGGTTCGTCGTCAACGCTGTAAGGCAGCTGGCCTGCGAATATCCCGGCGAAGGCGCGTGGGAACAAGCCTTGTTGCTGCGTTGCATGATGCGCTTGCGCATGCAGGCTTCATGGGCGCTGATGGCCAACCTTCGTCGTATGCAACAAATGGATGGCTCATGGCCCGGCTCTGCTTTGTTGGTATCACTGGCTCGTGTTCCTGCAAACCAATCAGGGCCTCATTTTGATGAACAAAGGGTTCTTGCTACAGCCACAGCGCTGTCCGCACTGGCGGTGGGTGATTTGCAGCCCGGTTTGTATTTTGGTTCAGACCTGCCTTTTCGCAGGCTTTGATTCAGGCTTGACTGAAGATTGTCTATTTTGGAATTTGTATTGTGAATAACATATTTTTACATTCGCGCATTGAACAGCCAGGCATTCCCTTGTTTTATTTGTCAGGCGCGCCTCTTTACGCGATAAAACAACAAAAAAAGCCCACAAAAGCTGACGTATACTGGTTGCTAAGAATACCAGTGGACTTCTACACCTTCGATGAAGAATATCTACGCCGCCTCGGGGCCCATGATCCCGCCACCGAAGCCCACTTTGTCGCCTATTTCAGTGAAAGGCTAAAGATCACTCTGCGCGCGCGCGGCGTGGACTCGCACACGATTGAAGATATCCGCCAGGAAACCTTTTGCCGCGTATGGGTGGCTGTTCTGGCGGGCCACGTTAACAATCCTCTCGGTTTTGGTTCTTACGTGTATTCCGTGTGCAGAAACGTCCTTTCGGAAAGCCGGCGGGATGGCCACCCTAGGCTGCATGATCCTCTTGACTCGTTTGACGTGGCAGATGAGCAATTGGGTCTTGAAGATTTAATGCAGCGCAAGGAAAACAGCAGGCTGGTGCGTGCCCTGCTTTCCGAGCTTCCTGAACGCGACCGGCATCTCCTGCAGGCGCGATTTTTTGAAGATCGCGACAATGGCGAAGTTTGCGCGGATTTTGGAGTAGACCGCGACTATCTTCGCGTCTTGTTTCATCGGGCCATTCAAAAGTTTGGTGAGCTTTACAAAAAAAGGGCCAATTAACGAGTCCGAAAAGTAACGCCGTTTTAATCAGATCGAAGAGGTAAGTTTATGAACGTAAGAGCAATAGGCCATGAAGAAGCTACCAGGAATCTTATGGCGGAGCGGTATCTGCTGGGCGAATTGACTGAAGACGAGCGCGACTCTTACGAAGAGCACCTGTTTTCCTGTGAAACATGCTTTGAGCAGATCAGGGTTGGCACCGAACTTGTGAGCCAAATCCGCCAGCTTGGCCCGGAAGCCGCGAATCCAGTCCCAGGCTTCATGTCTAGACTAATAAGAAACGTCAGCCAGCCGGCCACAGCTGCGGCTTTAGGGCTTTTCTTGGTCACCGGGGGCTTAGCAATTCACCAGAATTCGGTCATTTCCCGGCTGAAGGAACCTCGTCCTGAATCGCGTTATATATTGGTGGGCGTTGCGCATGGATCGAGCGAAGCTAATTTGATTCGGGCTTCTAAAAGATCCGAGCTTAGTTTAAGTGTTGAATATGAGCGGAAAGGAGAGTTCACCTCTTACCAGGTAGAGATTCTCTCTGGTTCGGGCAAAATCATACACTCGGTCGCTCTGCCCGAAAACCAGGTTGGCACCATGGCCTCGATCGATATGCCTGCGGAGGCCCTGCAGGCTGGTCGATATTCCATGGTAGTTCTCGGTCGCAGGAGTGATGGGACTCTGCAGGAGGTAGGACGCAATTCATTTGAGCTGCTGTTCACAGCAAACTAGTTCAAAAGATATAAAGCTATTTTCGGTTTACAGACTGTCCCTGCGCTTCCCTTCCTTCGACATGCTCTGTCGCTACTATGCCCGTAGTACAATCGAGCTACTCTGTTTAGCAAGACATTGTTGGTTCTTGATTGCTTAACCATGCCCGCCCCCAGGAAGCAATTTCACCCAGGTTGATTTCTATGGAGACAAACGATGAAATGTTCGCACCACCATTCCCAGTATCAGTATCACGCATCGGCCTACTCGCTCGCGGCCGAATTCGAAAGACCCAAAAAACATAGCCTGAGTCCACAAGCGTCCGTTGTTCTTGCCGGGCACGGAGGACACGGTTCCCAGCGTATTCCTGGCTACAAAGTTGACGGTCTCATTTCATTTGAGGAAGCCTACTCTGAAGTAGGCGGCAGTTACGATGACTGCCACGATATCTATACAACCCATGCATGGTCTGTGATTGAAGGCGTGAATGTTGCGGACATGCTGACAGCAGACCGTGTGGTGTCGCGCATGGCCATTTATCATGCCGCCGATGGCAAAAGCGAAGCCAGTTATGACATCACAGGCAGCTATTTTGAAAATCTGCGGATTGCCGGCCACCCAATCGATGTAAAATTGGCCACCCACATTTTCCACGATCATGACACCTATTCAAAAGTGGCCAAAGCCCACCAGGGTGCCAAGACGGATGATTGGCTGGTGGGAAGCAAGCTTAGCCACCTGAAAAATGGGGAAATAGAAGAACTGGAAGACACCTATCATGCCCTGCAGGGTATGGCCAATGTGGTCAAGGAATGCAAAGACAAACAAAAGAGACCAGCAGATCGGGGAAGCTATTGGTTTTCTGCGGCCAACCATCTCGACTTGAAAGCGCAGATCGGTTCATCAGAAATTCTGGGCTTTGGCTCCATCATTTGTATTCCCAAATTCGGAGTGATCCGTCTCGGCGAAATGATTGTCCAACGGCATTCCCGCACCTTGAGAATGTTTCGAGTCCAAATGTGCTCCTCAGGTCATGGAGGTTCGGACGGTGGAACTACAACTGGAGGCAGTGGAGGCTCTGCTCCGCCACTCTAGCCTCTGTCGTCGCTTTAGTGGCCTTTTTTTTCTGCATTACCGGATGCGAAGGAAATAGACGGGCCTCTTTGAATAAAAGGTATGCCGAGGCCCGTCTTCAATTTCAGCAAGGTTTCACCGACGAACCGCTCCAACTGGCGGAGACAGGCTTTGCAGATTCCGTAGGTTATCCGGATCTGAACTGGAAATTCCGGGTCCTTACGGCGGAAGCTCGCCTCCGGAAAAGAAACTTTGCCCAGTCGCTTGAGCTTCTTCAGCCCGACCCACCTCCGGGTACACCGACGGAAATATTTTGGCGCAGAAGATTGATCCAGGCCTTCTCTCTCTGTCTGTTAAATGACTATAAGCAAGCTGAAGAGCGCCTCGGTCAGGCCGTAACTCTTGGGCATGATGCCAATCAAGGTGCCGAGCTGGCATACATTCGTGGACGATGTGAGATGTCCAGGCATAAGTGGGCCAATGCGGAGCTTTTTCTTCGCTCCGCGTTGGAATCAGGCGCAATCTCGGATCCTTTTCTCAAGGCATATGTTTTGGCAAACCTGGGCTGGTCCGCTCGGCAGGATTTGCGATATGAAGAAGCCATTGATTGGTACGGTCAATGTCTTCAGACCCTTCGGGCTTTGCACGCTCCTTTTCTTGAACAGCAGGCGCTGGGGAATTTAGGCTTTCTTTATGCCGAGTTACGGGACTTTGCTAATGCAATAAAAAACTCCGAGGAAGCGGAAAGAATAGCGTCACAATGGAAGATTCTTTCTGACGAACAAAAGTGGCTTATCGATATAGGAGTTGTTCAGCAGAATCGCGGTCAATCTGGGGCCGCGGAGGAATCATTCAACCATGCTCTTGCTATTGCTAATCAGATTAAGGACACCGATGTTGCTGCAAAGTGTTTACACGACCTGACAACAATTAAACTGAGCCAGGGCCAGATGCAGTTGGCGGAACAATATCATCGCGCAGGTGCAGAACTTGTCCTGAAAGGTGAAAACCTGAAGTTTTGGCAGTTAGATCAGGCGGCTCTCTCTACAGGTCAGGCTGACTACTCAAAGGCAAAAAATGAACTCCTCGAACTGCTTCAGCAGGTTGAGGATGAGGACCGGAAAGGAGAAAAGGGATCCTACTGGATGAAATGGATCGTCCAGAAAGAATTGGCTCGTAACTATGCGACTCAAGGTGATGCTGCCAACGCCGACATGTGGTTTCAACGTAGTATCTCCACCGCAGAAGAAACCGCCAAAAAAATGAAACGCGAAGAATTGGCAACCGCAATTCGGGATAATGTGCCGGTCTTTGATGGGTATGTGTCGTTTCTAGTCGCACAAAAACAGCCGGAGAACGCGCTGCAAGCTGCTCAGCTAGGCCGTGCAAAAACCCTTACAGAGAGCCTAACAAACTCACCTCGTCAGAAAAGCGCTAAAGCCTGGGTTGCTGAAATCCAGCGCTATTTGCGTCAAAATAACTCGGTGCTCCTCTCATATTTTTCCACCGACAAGGAGTGCTTCTTGTGGACCATCACGGCGAATCAATTGCGGCTATCCCCTCTCGGAATATCCGGGCCTGATCTCGACAATCTGATTGACACTTACAAGCAGGAGATTCAACAGCACTCAACTCTCAATGAGAGCCGTGCGGCCAGGAAGCTATTTCAGGTGTTGGTCCAGCCCGCGAGCGATCTCACGCCAAAAGGGTCCCATGTCATCATTGTTGCTGACAGCAAAATCTACAGCGTCAACTTTGAGACTTTGATTTCTTCCCAGGGTGCCGATCACTATTGGATCGAAGATGTAGATATTGAGAACACCAACTCTATCAATTTACTTGTCGCTGGACACCCAAGACGCTCGCCCACCAAAGGGTTGCTGCTGATAGGCGACCCTGCACAAGCCGATTTACATTACGTCCCTCTACCTCATGCCCGCGAGGAGATGGAAAGTGTGCGCAAACACTTTCTACCGGCAGACGTAACAAGTTTTTCCGGGCGCGATGCCACTCCTGACTCATACATGAACAGCTTTCCCGGATCCTATAAGTTCATCCATCTTGCCACGCACGGCACTCCAAATGCCATCGACCCTCTCCAATCGGCAATCATTCTGTACGCCGGCAATGGCGGCACTTACAAGCTCCTGGCTCAAGACATCATCAATGACAAAGTCCACCTGAATGCGGATCTTGTGACTATCTCCGCTTGCGAAGGGGCAGGAACGCAAGTCCAGTCATTGGAAGGACTCATTGGATTGGAATGGGCATTCATGCGGGCAGGCGCACATCATGTTGTCGCCGCCCTTTGGGATGTCGATGACACAATTACACCCGGGTTGATGGATGATTTTTACGGTGAGATTGAAAAAGGCAAAAGCGCGGCCGATGCGCTGCGTCATGCCAAGCTTGCGATGCTCCACGCCGGCGGTATCCATGCCGTTCCGTACTATTGGGCTGCTCTTGAGCTATACACTCGATCCTGACTTCATAATGCGCAAAGCCGGCGTTGCAAACGCCGGCTTTTCTGTTGGGCTGGGCTCATCCTTGATCAGTTTTACTGCGGCAAAGTCTCAGAAACCGCTGGCCGTAAATGCTGCGCTTGCCCGGCAGCCTTGCGATTCTCCCTGGCAAATTTCACCTGCTTGCTTTTTGGCAGCGCATCTAATTTGTACTCCGCCAGAAACTGCTGTTTGGCCCGATGCAGAAGTACCCGGAGATACTCCCTGGTTACGCCAAGTTCGCTGCAAACTTCGTCTTTATCTCGTTGCTCAAAGAAAACTGCGCTCAGCAGCTTGCGATCTTTGGCTGGCAACTTGGCCATCACCCGCTGCACCTGGTTTCTGGTCTCCGCCGTCAGAAGCACTCCATCCGGGGCCGGAGTTTGATCGGCTGGATCAGCCTGCAAATCGTCGAGCGCGCTGATGCGTGCGCGCGAGCGATATGTTTCCCGCAGTATGTTATTGCAGACCGAACTCACAAAGGCGCCAAAGCGTTCAGGCTGGCGAATGCCCCCTTCGGCGCGAATCGCGGCCCATGCCCGTAATAAGGTTTCCTGCTGAACGTCCTTAATATGTTCCGGACAAGACAGCCGGCGGCGTAGTTTGTTCTGCAATATCCTGCTGAAATACGAGACAAAATGGGCCTCGGTGGTAACATCCTGTGTCCTGAGCCCATGAAGATAGTTTTCAGTAAACTGATGAAAATCCAGGCATTGTGCGGTTCCCATTCCCTACTCCTTACAGCGCCCTCTTCGCTCGATTGGCACTGCTCTGCAGGCGGCTTTCATGCAGACCACGGGTTTCTCCTCCCGCCGTCCGCCGGCACGTCATCTATGTGATTGCTTACCGTCGCTTGTCTCATAAGACGGACAGGAGTGGGATTTCCCTTTGGGATTTGACGGGTTATTTTTGAGTCTTTTCTGTTGCCTTGAAGTCCCGGGAGGCGTCCTTCGTCTGGCGACAAAAGAATCAGATCAAGATCGACAGAAAAATGGGCTGGTATCCTAAAGCCAGCCCTAATTTAAATCTTGGAAGGTTCCCGATACCTTAGGGATGAGTAACAATTACACCGCCAGCTTGGCAATCCAGTACGGCTGACGCTCTCAATAGCCGTGGGCTGCGTGTAGCAGACGAAAGAACAGCCGGCATGATCCGGGCCTTCTCATTGTTTTGATGATGTAATACATTTCCAGACTGCAGTCCTTGGGATAGTCCTTCCACAGTGCCGGCCTGCACTTCTTGTCCCGTGCTTAAAAGCTCCATGGAAAGGGCCGGGAGATAGCTTTTCAACTCAGCGAATGCGGCATGTGTATGCTGTCCCGTGGGATCCTGGGCGTTCAGAGGCAGACCCGCCGCTACAACAAGGTTCGCAAACCGGGAAGACACTGTCCCGTTCTGGGGCTTCCAGCCCGTCTCGGGCGTCAGTGCCAGGGCCGCAGAATCCGCCACATGATAAACGAAGGCATAGCTTGTCGGCATTACCGCAGACCGCCGATTGCCGAACGCATCAATAATCTCTGCTTCTCTCGCGCTCAAAGCCACTACCCGGTTCGGCGCCGGCAGTACAAATGTAAAGAATGGCGATTTCTGATTGTTTAGCTCAAGATGAAGCTGGCTAGCCGAAAGCCGAAACGCATCCGCGCCCTTCGGCAACTCATACTGGGTTTTTTGTACGTTGCTCGAGCCGGCGACTCCGCTCAGCATGTAAGTCGACTCCGCGGCATCGGCGTTGTTAATCAGGTAGCGATGGCCATCCACCTTTGGCGCAAATACGCGAACCTGTGGATTGTCCATAAAGAAAATGAACGGGCCTTCAAATACCAGATTCATTGTTGTGATTGAAGTGGATGCGCTAGTCGGCTTGTTAGAGAATGTAGAACACCCTAATGCCGAGACTATCGGCATTGTGACCATAGCTTTCAATAGCTCACGTCGTTTCATGGTATTTCCTTTCTTAGTTCCAGACGTGAGGATTGTATCTTTGACAAGCGAACCGGGCAAAGAATTTAACGCCTAACTACCGTGGAGAAGAAAAAGTCTCTATAAGAATGCCGCCAACCTTACAATCCAGCGTGTAAGAAGCGTTCTGCAAGTGGGCTTGCGCCGTGTCCTCGGTTAAGACGGTTGACATCAATCGAGCCGTTTTTGATGTTTGCTCATCCCGGTTGTCGATAATATCTGACAGACTATAGTCGGCAACTAGTTCAGGAAATGCAGCGGACAGCAAATCATTGAAGAACTTGACGGCATGGCTGCGCGGAGTTCCCCGAGGGGGGCCGACTTCAAAGAAAAAACGCGTTAATCCACTAGGTGAATCTTCCGATGGAGTGCAAACTTTCCCCAACTCATTGCATATTACCTTTACTTGATCAGGATCGTTCACTTCATATTCCAGAATGTGGTTAGTTGGCATCCAGCCGGTCTTTTTTGAAGAGAAGATCACCCGTTCTCTGTGGCCTGCAAAAGTAATTTTCTGGGGCGCAGGCAGTTTAATTGCAACAAAATTCTCCGTTTGCTTCCAGTCTTTCACCCTGGCGCGGAAGTCGCTCAGACCTGAGGCTATCTCAGTGTGCTTATTCTCTCTGAGGCCGTCCGGTTTCAACTCAAAATTATAGTTTTGCCCAACCGTCTGTGCATGTGAGGGATCATTGAAATAGAACTGATGTGGTTCAGTCTTATCTTTCGGAGAAAACGCAAGAATCGAATCTGATTTATCGTGCTGTACAACAACAGCAAAAGCACCATCAAGGAGGACCTGCAGTTGATGTGGCGCAGAGCCTTGCCGGGGTCTATCGCTATCATCCTGGCGCTTACAGGAGTTCATAACAGTTACTACCGGAAGTGCGGCTAGTGCTTGCAGCAACTTACGTCTGTTCATAATCTATCTCCTCTGAACCATACAGAATGTACCCATTGTGTTGCACAAGCATACCAAAGCTCAATGAGTCTCTGGCTCCCTGCAATGATTAGTTGTCGACGCCAGCCAAACTAAAGCTCGCCCAATAATAAGGGTGCGGCATTTGCTTCACCATCTCGTTCCGGGCATCAATCATCGCTTGAGCAACGGTCCCATCCTTGATGAGATTGCGATAAAACGTCTGCATAAAATGTGACGTGCTCTCGGCATCCACATTCCACTGGCTCGCGACAACTCGCGGAACGCCAGCATTGAGCAAAGCATGCACAAGGTTGTCTGTATCCAGCAATCCCTCTTTCCCTTTGGCACTGGAACAGGCCGCGAGCACAACCAATTGCGAGCGCCTAAATAGTTCAGGAGTAAAATCCTGGGCATGCAATGCATGCCCTTCATTGAATAAAAGGCTCGTTCCGGTCCCGTCTGGCAGGCCATGGCCCATATAGTGAAAGATCTCGCTACGCGCTAGAGACCGCCGGGTATTTTCCCAGTTGGTACTGGCTGTATCAATCACCGTCGTGCGGGGGAATGCAAGCTGAATTGTCTTCCTCTCATCGCCCATCCCCGGCAAATATCCTGATTGCGGGGAATGCGTGGCATCCAGCAACAGCAGAGGTTCCTGGCCGGTCATCGGCAGAGCCTGATGCAAAGAACTGTCGGCTGCCATTCCGAGAGAATACACAACTGCATGTTTTTCTCCGAAATACCATCCATCCGGACTGCGCAGAGCTTCGATCGGCAGATTGGATATTCGTCTATCCAACTCAACAGTAATCACTGGAAAAGCCGTAACGTCACTCAAGATTGGCTGGACGATAAGCGAATATAACACCATCCCCTGGCGCTGAAGGTCAGCGAGATCCGACGCCTCCGTTGCGCATTTCTTCGCAAAATCATGCGTCAATTGCTCAAAACCCTGCTGCTCGATTGCAACCCATTTGCTCTGAATAGAGCCGCTTCTGGAAACCCAGATTTGCAAACCATCTTTAAGATCGGCATACACAACCCGAATTCCAGACGAGCTTCTAAATTGATTATTTGCAAAGCTCCTGAAGTGTTGCGTGTGCGCTGGTAGCGGCTTTCCCAGCTTATCCACAAGTAAGCCTTGAAGCATAGGGCGGCTCTGATACCACTCCCATTGTTCCAGCGCATCGCGATCTTTTTTCTGTATTAGAAGAACGCGAACAATCCCGCGATAACTCTCATCGGTTGCCCGCAACCAAGCGAGGCGATCAGCCCCATTGGTGATGCCATCAAGCGAAGCCTCAGCCAGATCGATCGCCTTCTGGTATTGCGTAATGGCACGAGCGTGTTCACCTAGCCCGAGATAAATATCCCCTAGCAACTTTCGGCATCGCAGCGAAAAAAATTTGTCTTGGCTTTTAGGAAGCAGCTGAATAACCGGGTCAAGAGTAGCGAGAGCTAATGAGGAATCTCCTCTCCGCAGCTGGAATTCCGCAGGTTCAACCTCACTGACAAGTTTGTATTTGTTGGCTGACGGCTCATCCGGCTGGTCCAGTAGAGCCAGGGCAGAAGTGCGCTCTTTTGTCGCTAGATCCTTGTAGCGTTGAGCAAGAAGGATGTTCGCCAAGTGCAGATGGAGTAGACCGTCAATGGTCGCATCCCGCTGGATACCCGCCGACGGATCCTCGCGCATCTTAATTTCATGTCGAATGAAGGCCCCGGCCACATCCAGCGCATCCGTTTCCAGGGAGCACTGCAGCATTACAGCATAGAACTCAAAGAGCCTTTGGCCGCGTGCACGGACTGTTTGCCAATATAGCTCCAGGCCTGCTACGGCTTCCTTCCAGCTCTCATCGCAGTTCCCCCGCAGATGCTTCATTCCGGCAGAAATCGCAATATCTTGAAGCATTAACACTGGATAATGGAAGTCATTTGCGGTCCGGCGGCTAGATTCCAAATTTTCATCAGATTCTGCGAAGTTACCGGATATATTTCTGCACTCTGCTTGTTCCAGAGAAACGCGCGCTGCCAACCAACCGTAGCTGGTTTCGGAGAGCCTTTTTGCCAGGGGATCGGCGCGAGCAATACAGTCTGCACCGTTGAGGATTCTCCGATGTGCATAAACCTCTTCGAAATTCGCTCTTAGCTCACCTGGATGGTTGCGCTCTTGATCAAAAAGAACGGCTGCATGCCGTGACGACTTTTCTGCGATGCCATAGCGGCCTTCGCCATTAGCTTGGACCGCATTACTTAACTCTCGCACTGCCTCAAAATCACTGGGTTTAATTTCCTTGAGAAAATCCTTCCACCAGAAGTCCTGATGCTCCGCAAATATTTCTGCCAGTCCATTCACCGCGCGATAAGCGTCACTTCCCCTGTCCGCCACAGCCATCGGAAGCCACATGCTCAAGGCTTTTTGCTGATACTGCTCAGGATCTTCAGGCCTTAAATTGCCCTCGGCTTTTTGTTGCAAAAAAAAAGAGGGGTCTGAATAGCTCTGCTGCGACCCGGTAGAGATCTTTGCCTTCGCATCTTTCAAATGCTGCTGGGCTTCACTGGCCCAATCACTGGAGCTATCAACCTGAAGATATTTTTCCCACGTTGAGACGGCCATGTCCCATGCCTGCGTCTTCTCATATGCGATAGCCAGATTAAAGAGAGCGCTTGCCTGATCGTCTTTACTGAGATTTGGCTTGCTCAGCACTTCACTCAGCAGGTTAAGCGTGCGTTGCAGGTTGGGATGTTCCGCTCTGCTGTCGCGCTCAAAATAACTCGCTGCCAGGTCGATCTCCAGGCTCGGAGTGGCAAGTCCTGCCGAACGCGCCTTTTCAAAATCTTTTTCCGCTTTTTCCAGACTGCTGGGGGTCGACTCCCACAACAAAGCCAGCCCCTGGACCTGCAGCCAGCGTGGATCAGGTTTGCCGGCGAGCAAGTTTTGGTTGGCGGCGCCACTGGCATCGTGCAGTGATGTTGGAACTTCGTCCAGCCCTCGGCCATTTTCCGCGCCCAATTCAATTGGGAACGGGTTATAGCGTGAATAGTCAACAGAAGGGAGACGCATCAGAGTTGTGCGACGATCTGCAAAGGCGGCAGCCACTTGCTTTTTCGCCCCTGCCACTTTGAAGGTAGCCAGCAGCGCGGGCCCTTGCACTATCGCAAAGATCACCATCGCCAAGACTGCCGCGGCAGGCACCAGGTTCAGCCAGGGGGACCATCTTCTGCGGCCTTTCAGTTTGCCTACCAGCCGTTTTTGCCATTCTGGCTTGGAGCTCTGCAGCTGATTGAGAATTGCCACATTCTCAGGGGATTGTTCGTCGGAAAACTCTCTTGCATATCTGCGGAGTGCGGCACTGCATGTGCTGCATCGCGCGACGTGCTGCATCGTCTGATGGGCCAGCTCCGGTGACCCGATCCCGGCGGCCAGCTCCTGCAGCACCTCTTCATCCGGACAATTTTGATGTGGCGGCACGTTCATCAATAACCTTTCAGCAGGAAGATTCGAGCAGACCTCGGCCTTCGGAAAATAATTCCACTTCCGCGCCGGTCATTCCTGATCTTGTGTCCTGTCCGATTCATCTTTACTCGCCTGTTCAAAGCCAAAGACGTAAAACCACGTACGAAACCTTTTCCACCGCTCAAGCTATTGAAAACATTGCCCATTCATTTTTTTTGCGGCGTCATTCTCCCGCCGACGCGGATCCATCGCCCCGGAGAAAAACCGTGAGCCGTTGCAATACAGCTTCAACCCCTTTCACGGTCAACCCCACATTCGGAAGCAGAGAGATCTCTTTTGCGGTATAACCCTGCTCGTAATAAAACCAGAAAATCGCCACGTCTCTCTCATAGGTCGGGGAAGAGGCAAGCTTTTCCAGGCGGGCCTGAATCTGCTCCTTCATTCGTTCAAACTCAATCCGATCCATTCCGTCAGGGGGTGGCGGCAGGACAGTGTCAGCCAGTTCAACCTGGTCCACCTGATTTTTAAGCTGGCGAAAGTGGTCTATCACCACGTTGGAAGCCACGACCCTCAAGTATCCAAAAATGGTGTTCTCATGTTCATTCCGGATACCCCGCAGGGCTTTGCGGTCATTGGCAAAAAGCTTCAGAAACGTGTCCTGGATCAGATCATCCACCAGGCTGGGGGTTGGCTGTTGCCACCGCCGAATCGTATTGATGATTACGCTGGCGATCAGTGGCTGGGTCCTGCGCACAAATTCTCGCCATTGCTCCTGATTTTCTGAGCCTAAGCACAGATTCAATACGTCCCGGATTCGGATTTCTTCCTGTTGCATTCTGCCTATCTGCCGTGCATCGAAATTCTAATCCGTGCGGATGAGATGGTTCGCGAAAGTTTGTGCAATTCTAATCAAATTGTTGAAGGACAGGTGAATGAGCGTGCGCCCAGGCTTTTAACGGCCCGACAACGCTTAAGGATTCCAAAAAGCCCCAAAAACGTCGCCATCACCTAAGGACAATGGCCGGATGTGGGGTTAAATACCGCAACCCTCTTAATAGCGTAATAAATGACCCAAAACGCCAACCCTCAGGTTCGCACGCCCTATCGAATGATTAAAAAAACCTTATCTTGCCGGATTCATTGCGCGCGAAACTCCCTCTCTCTGGTACCCTACATACGCCTATGAGCCTCAATAAAAGCTTACTTTTTCTACTCGTCGCCACCGTTTCCGTCTTCGCCCAAAACCCCAAACCAGTTGCTGATCGTTTGGCGGCTCAGAACGCTCTTTTCGACGAGCAGTATGAGTCCGATCTCCGCAACTCGCCTGAACGCGCCACCGCTTTTGGCGACTATCGCTACAATGACAAGCTTTCTGACCATTCGCTCAGTGCCATTGCAGAGCGCCACAAGACTGATCTGGAATTCCTGAAGCGGCTTCAAGCCATCCCAACAACTGGCTTCTCTGACCAGGACCAGCTCTCCCATGACCTGATGGCCCGCGTCCTCGAGCAGCGCATCGCCGATTTTGACCTTAAAGAGTACGAGATGCCGGTGAACCAGATGAATGGTATCCATACCGGCCTAGCCGATCTGCCGCTCTCGGTTCCGTTTGATTCCGTCAAGCATTATGAGGACTACATTGCGCGCCTTCATCAGATTCCGCGCGTCCTGGGCCAGACCACGGAAGCCATGCGCGCAGGCATGAAAGATAAACTCATGCCCGTCCAGTTTCTTCTGGAGAAGATTCCAGTCCAGTGCCAGGGCATCATTGAGGCCGATCCGTTTCTGCTGCCCACAAAGAAATATCCCGCGAGCATCTCCGCTGAAGACCAGAAGCGCTTGACGCAGCAAATTACTGACGCCATCAATACTGATGTGATTCCGGCCTATAAGACATTCGCCGCTTTTGTCAGCAAGGAATACGCGCCTCAAGGCCGTACGGCTCTGGCAATCACCTCTCTGCCAGATGGCGAGAAGCGCTATCAAAATGACATCTATGGCCGCACCACCACGCGGATGACCGCGGACGAGATACACCAACTCGGTCTTCGCGAGATTGACCGTATCCAGGCTGAGATGACGGTGATCGCCAAGAAGGAAGGCTTCGCCGATCTGGCATCTTTCCGGGCTTCTCTCAAGACAAATGCCAAATACCAGCCAAAATCCTCAGATCAGATTCTTGAGGATTTCCGCCACTACATTGCAGAGATGGAGCCAAAACTTCCCGGACTTTTCACCCTGCTTCCTAAATCGCCGGTCACCGTTGAAGCCATCCCTGCGTTCCAGTCCGCTTCGGCAACCCATTACGTTACCGGAACACCAGACGGAAAGCGCCCAGGCCGCGTCGTTGTTGCAACGTCCAATTTTGCCGATCGCTCGCTGATCGACGATGAAGCCATCGCCTACCATGAAGGCGTTCCCGGACATCACATGCAACTCTCCGTTCAGCAGCAGCTCACAGGCTTGCCCAAATTCCGGCTCCACGGCCTTGGGTTTAATGCATACACTGAGGGCTGGGCTCTTTATGCTGAGCAGCTCGGCAAAGAGGTCGGCTTCTAT
Source organism: Terriglobia bacterium (assembly GCA_963724105.1). Classification (GTDB taxonomy): domain Bacteria; phylum Acidobacteriota; class Terriglobia; order Terriglobales; family Acidobacteriaceae; genus Angelobacter. Next base: position 159,676 of record CAVRTD010000001.1, read on the forward strand.
CAGGACCCCGTTTCAGACTATGGACGCCTCTCTTCGGAGCTCTTCCGTGCGGTGCGCCTGGTCGTTGACACTGGCATTCACTCAAAGGGTTGGACGCGCGATCAAGTCGTGGATTTCTTCCGCAAGTCTGGTGCTGTAGACGAACCGACCATTCAGTCTGAGACAGACCGCTATATTGCATGGCCTGCGCAGGCGCTCAGTTACAAACTTGGACAGCTTAAGTTCCGCGAACTTCGCGAGCGTGCTCAGAAGGCGTTGGGACCCAGGTTTGACATCAAGAGTTTCCACGATGAGATGCTCAACGGCGGAACGCTTCCGCTTGATTTGCTTGACGCCCGTACGGACAAATGGATCGCTGAGCAAAAATCAAAACAGGTAGCCAGCACGCAATGAACAAATGAGCAGTAGCATTTAGGTATGCGCCTTCGAGTAGGTGATGGTTAAGACATCAGTCAAGACTGTTTTCACCTCTCGAAGGCCGCGTACAGAGTTGCAGAGAAACACAGCCTCGGCGGCCTTCAGGTCTTCTATCGTTACTATTCCTTCTTCAGCATTTGCATCCGTTTCCAGCAGATATCGGCGAAAGACTCCCGGCAGAACTCCGCAATTGAGTGGTGGGGTAATCATCTTGCCGGATTTTCTTATAAAGATGTTGCTGATCGCTCCCTCGGCAATCTCGCCTTTCTCATTCTGAAAGATCACTTCATCCAGACCATCAGCGCGCGCCTCTGTGTACCGGCGGTCATAGATTTCCCGTTGCGTGGTTTTGTGCCGCATGAATACGTCCGTGGAAGACGTACGCTCAGGCGAAAGCCGCACACAGCCGCCGTATTGCTCTGCGTGAAGCTCGGAATCTTCTACGGTGAAACTGCCATTCGAACTCAGCAGCAGTCGAACTCGATAGGATTTCCCTGCAGTAAATGACTTTGAGAGCTCGTGCAGTCGCAGCAGAATAGCCGCACGATCACAAGTGAAATTGAAATAAGCAGCCGAGGATTCCAGCCGCTCCAGATGCATGGAAAGAAGAAAAAAGTCTTTCTCCCATAGCATTGTTTCAATGAGCTGAAAATCGTGGCGCGCCCGCGTGAGAAAAGCCGCCTTCAGCAGGCATTCGCGATATTCATCGGCTGGATCAGAATCGGCAACAATCCCTCCGCCAACTCCCATTTGGGCTCGGCCATCCTTAAGGGCCAGCGTTCTTATGGCCACATTAAAAACCGATGCGCCATGAGGCGAGATAAATCCGATTGCTCCCGTATAAGCGCCTCGCGGCTTGCGTTCTAGCTCCCGGATGATCTCCATGGTGTGAATTTTAGGTGCGCCGGTTACTGACCCGCTTGGGAACAGGCTGCGAAAAATATCGTAGTAGCCGATCTGTGGACGAAGTGCTCCTGAAACCGTGGAGGTCATCTGCAGCAGGGTTTCATATTTCTCGATTGAGAAGAGACCATCCACTTGAATGCTTCCGGTAGTGCAGATGCGGCCCAGATCGTTGCGCAGTAAATCTACGATCATCACGTGCTCACTGCGATTCTTTTCATCGTTCTGGAGCCGCACGGCCGCCTGCATATCTTCGCCAGAGTCCAACCCGCGCGCCATGGTTCCCTTCATGGGCCGCGTCACGATTCTTCCGCGATCGATACGGAGAAAAAGCTCTGGAGAAAAAGAAAGAATGTGCTGGTCAGCAACATTTAAAAAGGCGCTATAAGCTACTGGCTGCTGCTTTGCCAAAGCCGCGAAAATGGCTCCCGGCGATGATGGCAGATCAAACAACACTCTGTCTGTGAAATTGACCTGGTAAGTCTCGCCGGAGGCAATCCGCTCTTTGATCTCCAGAATCCTGGTGCAATATTCATCTTTGCCGATTTCCAGAGCTACGTGATCAACAACAGCGCCTGGGAGTCTGCTCAGGGTTTTGCGAAGATGCAGGCACAATATCGGAACCTGTAAAACGCCCCTTCGCATGATCAAAAATGACGGGGCTTGAATAGATTCCGATCCAGGCAAGCGGAATCCCATCCGGCATTGGCAGCGCGCCACTAAATTTTTCGAAGTGATAACCGCACTCGTAGGAAAAATAACCTGCGGCATACAGACCATTCGCAAGGGCCGTTTCAATCTGAGCAAAAAGCGCGGGAATTTCGCTCAGCTGGTTTGCAGTGATAACCCGAACAGGCTTTAAGAAAAGATAACTGCGCTGATTCGACGAATCAAAACGCGAGGTCTCCAGAAGCACCGAGTCAGGCGACTCCGCCACAATCTTATATATATATTCCGGAAGGCGAGTGTATTGCGTTGGAGAGTCGCCGATAGAAGGGCCAGACATAAAGTGTTCGCTGATATTTGCGCGTATCAAAATTGTATCTCAGCGCAGTTGAGGGTAGCTCAAAAGCCAACGCCGTCCCCAAGTTGAGCAACCGGCGAGTGGGGCTGCCATGTTCGGGAACGGCGTAGATTTTCTTATTGAATGCTTACCGCTTGTAACTGGAATTGATGAACTCGTCCACGTCTTTATGCAGCTTGTGGTGCTCTTTTTCGTCAATGTACATCATGTGCCCAGCGTCGTAATAGGCAAAGCTTATGTTCTTGCGCACTGACGGCTCCAGATGCATATGCGATACGGTTTGCTCAATGCCATTGAACGGTGTAGCCACATCGTAATATCCAGCAACCACCAGCACCTTCAAATAAGTCTGCTGTGTCATGGCGGCGCGCAACACCTCAGCCACCTCAGTGTTTCCGTTCTGGTCCCACGGACGCACATTGGCGCTCACCGTGTAATACATATCGCTTTCCCATTTCAAGTCGCGGCGAACATAGTCGTGGAACGTCGCCACATAAGCGCCTTCATACGACGCTTCGCTAGGATCGTAATCCGGGCGTTCTCCGGCGGCATCCACTTCCATGCCGGTAAAACGTGAATCCAGTCGCCCAGTTGTCAGCCGCTTATCGCGTTGCAGCTCGCGGAACCAGCGGAATGGACTCACACGTAGATTGGCTTCATCAACATACTTTGGCGAGAGCGCCGTGAAATGCGCAATATCCTCCACGATTTTCTTATGCTCTTCCGGAGTCATCGCGTCGCCTTTTTCCAGCGCCGCGGCATATTCTCCGTGCGCGAATTCACGGGCTTTCTGCGCTACCTGCTCCACGGTCAGGTTCTGCAGATCAGGCTGCAGCATGTGGTGATACCAGGCAGTGGTGGTATAGGTTGGCAGAAAAAATTCTGAGCGATCATCTGCACCCCAGTTGGAAAATGCCACCGTGGAAAGCAGCACAATGCCGTTCAGATAGATCTGATGGCGTTCCTGCAAAACACCAGACAGTTCGGCGGACCGTGTGGTGCCATAGCTTTCACCAATCAAAAATTTGGGTGACAGCCACCGTTCATTGCGGTTGATGTACTGGTAAATAAAATCAGCGAACCAGTTTGCATCCTGCACAATGCCATGGAACTGCGTGGGATTCTCACCTGGCGCTGGTCTGCTGTAGCCGGTTGAAATGGCGTCGATGAAAATCAGGTCTGTGGCATCAAGAAATGAGTCTTCATTGTCCACCACGGAATAAGGAGCCGCCATGCCGTGACCGTCAGCGGTTAACGTTACGCGTTTGGGGCCCATGCCCATGTGGGTGAAAAGTGAAGCTGAGCCGGGGCCGCCGTTATAGACAAAAGATAGCGGACGCTTGGAAGCATCCTGCACGCCATCTTTTGTATAGGCCACATAGAACATTGTTGCCTTGGGCGATCCATCATCAGCACGGATCACGTAGGTTGCGGCCGTTGCGGTATAGCTTATCTGCTGGCCGCCGATTCTGGCGCTGTGATGCGTGACCGATGTTTTTTCCTCCGGCGGCGGTGGCGTGCGTTTTTGTCCTTCACTTTGCGGCTGCTCCGGAGTGCGCGTGCGCTCCCGCTGTTGCTGCGGAGGCTGCTGGGCCTGCGGCACGGTCATCTCCACTGGCGGCGATGGCTGACGCTCTGTGCGATTGGGCTGCTGCGTACTTGGTTGCTGTGGGTTCACCTGCGGCGGATTGGTCGCCGGATTGGCCTGGGCGATGGCTGCTCCAGCAGCCGCCAGGATGGTTGTTACGATGACGAGAGCGCTCCTCATAATTTCTTAAGTCTCCTTGGGTGCTATGTAAGTCGCATGTAAGAATGCGAGAGAAATCATATCTACGCAGATCAGCCGCTGCGTTACCTCTTTGGAGCCGCAGCCGGAGCGCCTCCTTGCGATGCTCCGCCGTTCCCTGATGCAGGTTGAGCAGCTGTTCCTGCTGGGGTACTCCCTGACGGCCTGCTTCCGGCTGGTGTAGTAGCAGGCTGCGTTCCCTGAGGCTCCGGCTTCGGCGGCATATCTGCCGCGGAGAAGCGCGGCAACATATCATCACGCATAGCCAGTTGATAAACTGACGCGGCCACCACGATCGCGTCTTTCTTCACGTCCTCTTCAATAATCCGCTCATACGTATCAATGTTCGTATGCCATGTGTCAGTGAAATATTCGATTGGGTCCTGCCCCAATCCAATGCCCGGCAGACCGGCCTGCGCAAAGGAGCTTGAGTCAGTTCCGCCAGCGCGACGGTTTTTGCTGGAAATTGCACCGGCAATGCCAAGGTCAGCGAACGGCAGAAGAATTTCGCGCAGAACATCAGCATCCTGCGGCGGCCCAAAGATACTGGCGCCGCGAATGCGGCCTGTGCCTGAATCAACGTTGAAATAACCCACCAGCTTGTTGAATTCCGGCTTTGGCTCTTCAAAGCTTCCAAAATGTTCTTTGACGTATGCTTGCGAGCCCAACAAGCCTTCTTCCTCACCGCTCCACAGGGCCACGCGAATGGTGCGCCGCGGCTGCACGCCCAATGACTTCAAAATTCGCGCGGCTTCCATCATGATGGCGCAACCAATCGCATTGTCCGTGGCGCCCGTGGCTGAATGCCAGGAATCAAGATGCCCGCCCAGCATCACCACTTCATCTTTGCGGTCCGCGCCCGGAATTTCCGCAATGGTGTTATAGGAAGTCTTGCCTTCGGGATAAGTCTTGTTCTGAATGTTGAATTCCAGCTCAACTTTGGCCCCATCGGCCAGGATGCGCGCAATGCGTCCGTAATCTTCATTGCGGAGAACCACCGTCGGCACAACTTTAGCGATGTCATACGTGCGGTTCTGGAAGGCGCGTATGCGTCCATTGCCCATGCGCGCGTCATTGGCCCGCATCAGCGCGCCGTTCGCCAGCAGAAATTCGTCAATCTGCTGGTTGATTTGCAGTCCTGTCAGCGTGCCCGGAGGATCTTGCGGTGGCTGCTGCCCATTCCGCGGACCAAACTGCCCTGCGTTCGGATTTTTGGGATCAAAACGCTCGGCCGCTGCCTTATCTTCCATCCGGCGCGCCGGAACATCGATCACCACCGGAACCACTTCCGCCTTGCCCACCATCACAATCTTGCCTTTGACCTGGCCCTTGATTGACTCAAGATACGCCGTCAGGTCTTCCTGCTTCGGCTTCTCCGGCGGTATCAACTGGAAGACCGGCGCGGTTACAGTCCCATTGGTTCCCGGAGTCCAGGCCAGCACTTTGAAAGTGAGCTGGTCTTTAATCGGCGCAACAATATAGCCGCTCGCTCTCTCATTCACCCATCCCGGATGGCCAAAGTCCCACGGCTCCAGGTGCGCATTCACCAGTCCCCAATCTTTCATCTGCTTGATGGCCCAATCGGCCGCGGCCTTGTGATTGGGTGAGCCAGTCAGGCGCGGGCCATAAATGTCAGCCAGGAAGTGCATGGTGTGCATGATCTGGGAATGTTCGTTCTCTTCCGCGCGTATCTTCTTATTTATGTCAGGATCGGTGGCGGTCTGGGCTTGCGCAACCATGAGCGCAGCCCCCATGATGAAAACGACGAAAACAAAGAGGCGAGTGGACTTGGACATCACAAAAAGTCTCCTAGGGATTTTCTCCGGTGGATAACAATATAGGCAGACGGAAGCAAAGGCAAGATTCTCTGCATGCCGTGCAGAGAAAACTTGCAAGGAAGGTTGGCTCTATTTTTTAAGGTCTTTTATCAGCTGAATGGCTTTGTAATCGATGTATTTTAGGTTTTAAGTTTTGACCAACGGCATTCGCTCTGAGCGCCGCTTAGCGAGGAACTGCAGATATTGGTCCATGCCGGCCCCCGTTTTAGCAGACACTTTAAGTATCTGCATCCCGGGCCGCACTGCCTGAATATTAGCGATTGCGGCAGACTCGTCAAACTCCACCGCTGCCGCAAGGTCCATCTTGGTAATTACAGCCACGTCAGCACTATTAAAGATAGTCGGATACTTCAGCGGCTTGTCTTCCCCTTCCGTAACCGAGAGCAGTACCAGCCGCAAGTCTTCTCCAAGATCATACGATGACGGGCACACCAGATTGCCCACGTTCTCAATAAAGAGAAAATCCAGATCGCCTGTGTCCCAGCCTTCCAGCGCATTTTGGACCATGGCTGCTTCCAGGTGACAAAGTGTGCCGGTAGTGATCTGTTTCACTGGAGCCTGGCTGCGGGCAAGCCGGGCGGCATCGTTATCCGTGGCCAGATCTCCCACCAGGGCCGCCACCCGGAATTGCGGGCGAAGAAGACGCAGCGTGCTTTCAAGAAATGCGGTCTTGCCCGTACCCGGACTTGAAACCAGGCTCACCACAAACATATCGCGCGCGCGAAATTCTTCACGCAAGGCGTGAGCAACAACATCATTCTGTTTGAGTACGTTCTTTCGCACTTCCAGCAAACGCGGCTCCGGTCTGCTTTTTGTTTCGATCTTTAGATCGATATTTGGATTGCTATTTAGATTGCTCATTGGATCTCCAGCGCTGTAACTTCCAGCTCCTTGCCATGGACCACCGTGGGAGTTGTGGCTCCGCACTCCGGGCAGATAAACCACTGCATGGATTGCAGCTTGCGATTCACATTGCATGCCGCGCAAAAAACTTCTACCGGCACTTCTTCAATCACCAGACGCGAGCCTTCCAGCAGCCGTGCCATCACAAGCCATGCCATAAGAAGATAGCAACGCATCTTTAACGACGCCGGATAACTTCCCTAGCTTTAGATGGACTGCGCTTACCTTCACATTGCGAAGTTGGGCTTCTTCTTCAGCCATCTCGACAATACTCATCGCGATGGAAAGCTCATGCATTCTGTTGCTCCTTGTGCATGAATGCCGCCAGCGCAGCCTGGCCCAGGCTGATGCCTCCGTCATTGGCTGGGACGGCGTGGTTGGTCCAGATCGCGAGCGGCTCCGCTGCCAGCAGCGCTTTCAAATCTTCCAGCAGCAATTCGTTTTGGAAGACGCCACCAGAGAGCACGATTGTGTCGATCTTGGCCTCGCGCGCGAGTTGCTTCAAGGCGTCGCCAAGTCCCTGAGCGATCCCGCGCTGAAACGCACGCGCAATTTTCTGCGGCTGCCTGCCGCGAAGCCGGTCACGAACCACTGCGTCAAGCAGCGGACGGAAATCCAGTTCGTCGCCTATCAGCGGGAAAGGGATAAGCGTCATCGGTCTCGGACGTTTCTCGCAGTCTGTTCCAGCCACATGGCCGCCTGTCCTTCAAATGTAGATTCGCGCGTGAACCCAAGAAGGGCCGCCGCCGTGTCAAACAGTCTTCCCATGGAAGTGGTGGCAAAGCTACGCACACCTTTATCAACAAGCTGCTGCGCAATCGTATAGCGACTGTCAAAATTAAACGGTGCGGAGAGCATGTCCGGCAGTTCGTCAAGTTGCGCCAGGAATCCCGCCGCTGCCTGCACCGGATAGCGCGCTGCGGCATCGCCCCCAGGAAGAGCCGCCGGGCGAAGATGAGCGATGCGCGTAAAACCGGCTTTCACATTGCCGGAGAAAATTTCGCCGCCCCAGATGGTTCCATCGTCGCCATAACCGGTTCCATCAAAGCTCACGCCCAGCACCTGCTTCTCCCATGCGCCGTGTTCGGCCAACACTGAAGCAATGTGAGCGCGATGATGTTGCACGCTGATCGTATTGCGTGCAGGCAATGTCAAAGCATGGGCCGTCGAGAGATATTGCGGATGAGTATCATGCACAATTAAAAGATCGTTCCGGTTCACGCTGTACATCGAAATCAAATCTTCGATCACTTCAGCAAATGCGCGATGCGCCTGATAGTGCTCCAGGTCTCCAATATGCTGACTCACAAAAGCCTGCCCATCGACCACGAGTGTGACCGTATTTTTCAGGTCAGCGCCAATGGCCAGGATAGGCATTTCAACCGGCAGCTTTGCCACAGCGCCCGGCGCATAGCCGCGAGCACGACGGAGTATCGCAGGCCCGAATCCGCCAGCTCTCACAACCGAATCATCCACGCGCCGCGCAATGGGTCTTTCGCCGACAAGAAAAGCGTCGGCGATTCCACCTAGCCGTTCCATGGCATCAGCGTCTTCATAAGCGATTGGCTCGCTCGAACGGTTTGCGCTGGTCATCACCAGAATATCCGGCGCACCCGCGGCAAAAAGCAGATGGTGCAACGGAGTGTAAGGCAGCATCACGCCAAGTTCGTTATTGTCCGGCGCCACACCGGCAATCTCCCGCTTGGCCGGCGCCAGCACAATCGGCCTTGCAACAGACGTAAGCAGCCCTTCAGCTTCTTGAGAAAGCTCTACCAGCAAACGCGCATCTGCAAGCGTCCGTACCATCAACGCAAACGGCTTCTCTTTGCGATACTTCCGCTCGCGCATCGCCATCACTGCTTCCGTATTCAGTGCATCGCAAGCCAGGTGATAGCCGCCCAGCCCCTTGATGGCAACAATTTTCCCATCGCGGAAAAGCTGTGCCGTGGCGGCAATCGCCTTCTCGCCGCGTGCGGTTTCCGGCTGCCCGTCGCGCAGATGAAATTCTGGTCCGCATTTACTGCACGCTACCGGTTGAGCGTGAAAGCGCCGGTTTGCAGGATCGTGATACTGGCGGCTGCAATGCTCATCTTCAATCAGCGGCCAGTCTTTCATGGTGGTGTTTGGCCGGTCATAAGGCAGTCCCAGAATCACGGTGTAGCGCGGCCCGCAGTTAGTGCAGTTTATATAAGGATAGAGATAACGAGGATCGCTCGAATCAAACAGCTCTGCCAGACAGGCGTCGCAGATTGGCAGATCAGGAGATATGCCTGTTGTAGGATGATCCCTTTGAATGCTCTCGCGGATCGTAAACTTGTCCAGCCCTTCCAGCTGCGCATCTTCAACTTCAATCGCGGCGATCTGCGCGGCCTGCGGAGGACTGCTCTTCAGTTCACTGATGAAATCATGCAGGCGCTCCTCACTACCCTCAAGGTGAATTTCAACGCCCTGCTCGCCATTCAGCACCCAGCCCGCAAGCGTATTTGCCTGGGCCAGCCGATAAACAAACGGACGAAAACCTACCCCCTGTACAACTCCGCGCACGCGAATGGAGCAGGCATTGAGCATCGTTATTCCACCGGACATCCGTGCCCTTGCCAGCCCACTTGCAGCACCTTGCCGTTTTCAACCAGCACCGGGACTTTCCGCAAACTGCTGTCCAGATCGCGCATGCGCTGGCGCGCTTCAGGATCGGCTTCCACGTCGTATTCAATAAAATCCTTGCGGCTGAACTCAAGCCAGTCGCGCATGTCTTGCGTGTAAGGGCATCGCGCCGTGCCATAAAGTTCCAGATTAGCCATGCGTAAGCACCTCAAGCATTTCCCGCATCACGTGATACACCGAGGCCTGTATCTCCTGTATGCGCGGGATGTAATCGCAATGCAACACAATAGGCAGATCGGCCAGCCCGCGGCGCAAAACTTCTCCGCCGTCATAGCCGAGCAAGGCCACCGTGAGCATATTTCTCTTGCGCGCTTCTTCCAGTGCCATGGTGATATTGCGGGAGCCGCCGCTGGTGGAAATGCCAATCGCAACGTCTTCCGGACGGGCTTGCGCAATCAGTTGGCGAAGGAAAATTACTTCCGTCCCAATGTCATTGGCGACGGCGGTTATATTGGCCGGCTCCATCGCCAGTGATATCGCCGGTATAGGCTGGTAGCCGGCGGGAGGTTCTACGCAGTCCAGGGCAAAATCATTGGCGTCAGTCGCCGAGCCGCCATTGCCAAAAATAATGAGCTTGCCGCCAAGCTTCAGACGTTCATGGATTGCCTGCACTGCGTTACCTATCTGCTCGGACTCTTCCTGGGCCACGCGCTCCCGCAATGCGGAATCGTCGCGCACCTTCATCTGGATAGACTCGGCAACCTGGGCAACAACATCTTTGGTCTCTTGTTTCTGCTGCCCTAAATAAGGATAGAGAAACGCCGATTCGCCCACGTCATGCCCCAGTTCGCGATGCTCAAAGAAGACGTGCACTGTCTCCCACAGCGTGTGATAAAGAATCTCAATCAGCTCCTGATGGATAAACGGATCCTGTGTAGGCGGTTCCAGCGCAAATGATCCCTGGCTGCCGGGCAAGGCAAACGTCATGGCCTTGCGCATATGGGCTGACGCCAGCGCCGCCCAAACCTGATGATCGCCCTGCGGAGGCCCAAAACCCATGACCATATCTTCCGGCTGTAGAATCGCCTCCATCCACGGACGAAAACTGAGTGAGAGATCAAGCGCCGGAAGCGCTCGCTTGCCCACAATCACCGGATGCACAAACTCCACCGACACGTGCTGCGCGTCCGTTGCATATGGCCCGCGGCCAAAGGCAAGCAACCGTCCGCCTTTGAGAAAGCGTTCAGACATTTCCCGGCAGGCCTCTGCCAGCCGCAGCGCATTGCGTGAAAAATATTCTTCGATGATCGGGTTGCGCGCGAGCAACCGCTCTTCTATCTGCGCGGCAATTGGCGTCGCTGTTTCAGGTTTGGCAGTAGTCAGCATGGGAATAATCTCACTAACAGATGCGGGGCAATGGATCACCCACCAGCATGTCAATAATTCGGCTGCCGCCATAGCGCGTGGTCACCAGGACCGCGGAAGCCGGCTGCTCACGCACTTCGCCGATAATTTTTGCTCCGTCGCCACCTTCTGCCAGAACCAGCGCGTTCATCGCCGCATCTGCGTACTCGGCAGCAACCACGGCAAGAAACTGGCCTTCATTGGCAATATGCAGTGGATCCAGCCCCAGCAGTTCGCAGGCTCCGCGCACTTCGTCGCGCACTGGAATCTGCTCTTCAAAAATCGTGATGCCCAGGCCGCAGTCGCGCGCCAGTTCGTTCAGTGACGTGGCAACGCCGCCGCGGGTGGGATCGCGCATCCAGCGGATCCCCGGCGCCGTTTCTTTCGCCAGTGCCTGCACCAGAGGCAAAATGCAGCGCGTGTCAGAGCGCAGGTCCGCTTCGAAATCGAGCTCGCCCCGGGCCAGCAGGATGGTAATACCGTGATCGCCGATCGGTCCGGAAAGAATCACTTTGTCGCCCGGGCGAACTGAAGCCGCATCAACTCGCACGCCCGCTAAAAGCTCTCCGACTCCTGTAGTGCTGATGTACATTTTGTCAGCCTTGCCGTGCTCCACAACTTTAGTATCACCACCCACAATGGAGACGCCTGCCCGCCGCGCTGCTTCGGCCATCGCTCTTACCTCAGCTTCAAGTACGGCGGTGGGCAAACCTTCTTCCAGCACAAAAGTGGTAACCAGGGCTTTTCCAACTGCACCCGAAACTGCCAGGTCATTCATGGTGCCGTTTACGGCAAGCTCTCCAATGGAGCCCCCAGGAAACCGCAGCGGCTTCACAACAAAACTGTCTGTGGTAATGGCCAGCGGAGCGCCGTTGATCTGCACTTGTGCAGCATCCGTCAGAGACTGCGGCAGAGCGCCGGAGAGAAGGGGAACAAACAGACCTTCGACAAGTTTGCGGCTGGCCTTGCCACCTGCGCCGTGCGCCATTTCAATCTGCGCGTCGCGAAAGCGCACCGCAGGCGGCGCATTCTTAACGCCAGGCTTTTGACCGTTCAGGCCACCGTTTGAATGCTGGTCAGTAGGTTCTTGCGATGTTCGTAGCTGTGATACGCTGCGCATGAGCCCTCGGTTGAAACCATTAACGCGCCAATCGGATGTTCTGGAGTGCACTCGCGGCCAAACAATTTACACTGCGCCGGCTTCAGCACTCCTTTCAAAACTTCCCCACACTGGGCTGCCCGGGGATCGGTCACCCGTATGCCGGGCACATGGAAACGCTGTTCTGTGTCCCACTGCGCGTATTCATCGCGAATGCGCAGTGCCGACTGAGATATAAATCCAAGCCCGCGCCATTCAAAATAAGGACGCAGCTGAAATACTTCTGCCATGGCACGCAATGCCGCGCGGTTCCCTTCCCATGGCACCACTCGCTTGTATTGATTTTCGACCTTCGATTCTCTAGCCCGCATCTGGCGGAGGATCATCACAATGGACTGCAGGATATCCAGCGGCTCAAAGCCGGAAACAACAATCGGCTTGCCTTCATTCACGGCGATCCATTCATACGGACGGCAGCCGATCACGGTGGAAACGTGTCCTGGCCCGATGAATGCATCCAGCCGCATGTCCGGTGAATCCAGAATCGCGCGGATAGCAGGAATAATTGTTACGTGATTGCAAAAGACGGAGAAATTCTTGACGCCTTCAGCTTTGGCGCGCATGAGCGTGAGAGCGGTGGAAGGCGCTGTGGTCTCAAAGCCAATGGCAAAAAACATAACATGCTTATCAGGATTATTTCGGGCCAGCTTCAACGCGTCTGACGGCGAATACACAATGCGAACGTCAACACCGCGCGCCTTGTGTTCCAGCGGACTGCCCTTTGTTCCCGGAACGCGCATCATGTCGCCGAACGCGGCGAATATTACATTCTGTTCCTGAGCAATGGCGAGACCGTCGTCAATCCGCCCCATGGGCAGTACACAAACTGGACAGCCGGGACCATGTATCAATTCAATGTTCGACGGGAGCACGTCTTTCAATCCGAAGCGATAGATAGCGTGCGTATGGCCGCCGCACACTTCCATAAAGCGATAGTGTCTGCCCGGTTCAACCAGACGGCAAATTTCTTCCGCTGTTCTGGTAATAATTTCCGGATCGCGAAACTCATCTACAAACCGCATTTACTGCCTCCGGACATTACGCGTTCTCTTATTCAGTTCAGTTTCGCCGCCACCTGGATCCTCGAATCCATAACCTTCAACTTCCTGCATGGCCTGCTCCGCTTCGCCAAGTACGGCAAGCATGCGCATCTGGTCAAGTGCGTCCTCTTCGCTGATCTTGGACATGGCAAACCCAACGTGGATGAGAACCCAGTCGCCGGGTATCGGCATGTCATCCTGCAAGAGGCCAAGGTCAACTTTGCGGCGGACGCCAACCACTTCAACGGTTCCTAGCGTTGGAGTACCGTGAACCACATCAATTATTTTTCCCGGTATTGCCAGGCACATAGGCTTGCTCCGCTTACAAAATGTCGCGCTTCAAACGCACACTTGCTTCAACCTAGCTTCCTTGCTGTAAGTTTTTGGAAGCTTCTAGCTCTTTCGAGTCTTGCCATGTGCCGTTGAGGATCCGATTTACAACGTCCTCAACCACGGCAACGGCTTCATCCAAAGCGGCCTCAACTGGACTGCTCAATCCCATCTGCCCTTGCTCGCCGCCCAATGTCTCCGGCTCACAACCAATCACCAGAAGCCGTTTCAGTGGCGCATTCATGGCTTGGGCCATGCGGATCACAATCATGGGATCCATGCCGTGAGCATCCACCATGCTTTGTGAAGCTGCTGGGCCGCCATCGCTGAGATCGGGTTCAATCACGTAAACCGTTCCTGCCGGCCGCCCCTGCTGACAAGCATCGACAAGAATTGTGGTGTCATAGCCATCCTGCAGAGCATAGACAAGGTCGAGCCCTCGTATACCGAAATCGACGATGCGCACTTGCTCCGGCAATTGCCTGGCCAGCAGACGCTTCACCACTTCCACTCCGAAGGCATCATCGCCCATAAAAATATTGCCAATGCCTGCTATTAAAATCACCGGCTTTTGCGCTGAGCGTTTTTTCTCTCCGGCAACGTCAGGCAATGGCTCGATTTCAGTGGAGTCAAAGAAGAAACGATGACCGGGCTGGCGAAGGAGTCCCAGGTCGCGTCCAGGATCATCGTCCAGCACAACGCAAACGTGCATCTTGCCTTCATAATCCTGTTCGATGGCCTCGACCGTTGCTGACTGGCCGCGCAGAGCAATGTCCATAATGTCCCCGCGTTCACGGGGGCAGAGCCGAACCCTGTCGCCGGCCCTCACCACCACGCCGGCAACTTCTACATGGTCCACAAGATTCTTGTCCTCAAGAAGCTGCCATTCCCATTCGTTCATGAAGCTTCCTCCTTCATCGGACGCAGTGACCTCACGACTCCGTGCAGCTTCATGAGTTGTTCAGGAGGAAGCGCCTCGGTCCGTTCCAGGATCTCGCGGGTCTTGTCATCTGATTCACGCATCTCGCGCTTCTCATCGTTGGTAAGGGTCATAATGCGCAGTGAAAGGATTTCATCAATTTCTGTTCCATCAAACAGATCACCCGCGCTTTCCGGGGCAATCTGGGGATAGTCATACAGGATGATGGGCGATGAGAGCAGCGTATCGTTTTCACCTGCTTTGCCCACCAGCACCGGCCAGGTACCGATGTTATTGCACGAGGAAGCCTGCTCCGTAAAATCGTCCGGCGGTTCCAGCAGCGAAATAAACCTTCCGCTTTTTGCGCCTAAAACTACGTGCGCTGACAGAAGAGAAGATTCCAGAGCATGATCGCGGTCTGTATCAACAGACATGGCAAAAGGAGTCAGATTTTTTGTGCGGACGGTAACCCGAAACAGATTCTCGCCGTGCGGATGCACTGCCACTTCAACCCCAACCGTCAGATTTTTGTGTTCCCGCACGATCACACCAGGAGTGTCCCCGTCCGAATCACGAATTATTTCAACCCGTCTGCCGGCAGGGAAACTGAACTGATGCAGTGACGGCTTAACATTCAGCGAATCGCCATAAATGAGTTGCAGTGAGACTTCACGTTCCACCGCTTCCTGCCATGGCAGAAGAGCCTTGCCATTTACTTCCAGGCGATCCACTAACTTGAATCCACGATCAACATCCTGAGGCGGCTCAGTCACCGGCGTTTCAAACTTTCCAATGAACCGCTCTACCAATTGCAGGAACCTGACCCGCACTTCCAATGCCGGGATTACCGCGCCTGCAATCAGACACTCTGTTTGCGACATGCAGGCATCGGCGCCGCTTTGTGCTTCCGCGTAAGAAGGCGGATAAAGCACGCCAAAATTCCAGCGCTGCTTATTTTTGACCGAGGATAGCCGATAAGGGTAGAGCATGTACCCTTCATAGAGAACCGCTTTCGTGATTTGCTCTACTATGCCAAGGTTCATTTACTTACCGCCTCTTCGGCCGGGACCACCATCTCAATCAATGCCTCCCATGTAGGAATTCCGTGCTGCATCTTGTACTGGTTCAGACGGTCAAACACGTCGCGGCGCAAGCAAAGCCAGGCAGTGTTGGGATAGTACGTGTCCATCATCTCGCGCCAGATTTTTACCGGCAACCTGAACTTTGCCTCGTGCTGCCATGAAATAGGCGATACTTGCAGTGAGCCATCGGGCTCAGCATAAAACACCGTTCCACTGAACTGCAGCAGGAGCGGTATGTCGCCTTCCCGAAGACCCGCAAAATATTTGGTCGTCGCCACGTTGAAATCAAAACTACACGGGACGGGCAGCTCCACCACCGTGCTCTCTTTAAATCCGGGCACCACCACGTTAACGTGTGTCCAGAGCAAATTGCGGAGCGTTTGGCTCCAGCGCTCAGGCTCTCCGAAAAGATCGAGCATGCGCTTTTGTTCTTCCGGGCTATAACGGCGGCGAGTCACATCTAACTGGATCTGGCAGCGCAGAGCTATGGTGTGAATGCTTTCGCTGGCCGGCTGATTTGTGATGCGGAGTTTGAACGCCAGTGATGGCGCAGCCGCGAATGGAACGGCCATGGCCTCTTCAACCTGGAAACCAAGCTCAGGCATGCGACTCCTCGCTCACCACTTCTGCGCGCTGGCGCAACGCGGTGAAAAAATTTCCAATCTCAAGCCAAACCTCGGTCCCGCCGGAAAGCCCGCGCCATTGCGAACGTATCAGGCCCACCAGCCGGTAGCATTCATCCATGGGCGCAATAAAATATTCGGCCTTTGCGGCGTCACGCGCGTAGCCAACGCGGTTCACCAGCAGGGCTTCGACATCAGCCTTCATGCTGCGCAGCGCGGAATTTTCCTGCACGATGTCATTCCACAGGTCCAGTGAGAGCAGAGATTCCACTGCGCCCGCAGGGCTGGGATAGAGCGTGACGATTCGGTTCTCAATGCTCGAAGAATAGAAAAATGCCATGTTGATGGGGATCATCAGACCTTCCCACTGCGAGTCTGTCAAGTGGAAGGGTTCCAGCAGCCGGACATCATGCGGCACGCGTTTGTATTTGCCGTTGGCCCCGCCATCAAACAGCAAAGCGCAGGCGCCACAGGCGCAGAGCAGCTTACGTGCAGAGAGCTCGATCAAATGAGGATGCTCATGTCCCAGGGCAGCGCTGCAAAGTTCACAGCGCTCTTCCGGACGCCGTTTGCGGGCAAACTGCCGCAAAATTCCAAACGCGTTCCCCGCCGGGGTCGCAGCTGCTTCCTGCAGCGTCGGGTTGGGTGACGATGGCTTCCCGTCCATGTTTCAGTCTCCGGCTTTGCTTTGCAGCTGATTCGCAGAGGCCGTGCCTACCAATTGATCAATGTTGACGAAACCACTGGCGCTCTTAGGCTCAAGCCCTTCAATCACCAGAGACTCGACCTCCGGGGCTGCTTCGTAAATAGCATCTTCTATTTCCGCGCGCACTGTGGCCGCCGTGGAGCCACAGGCATGGGCGTTCGTCTGCGCGCTCACGCGCACCGTTTGCTCATCGACGCTGAGCAATTGGACTTCGACTTCTTGTTTGCGTAGCTTTGCAGCGATGAGTTCAACTGCCCGCGAAACCCGTGTCGCGACATCATCCGGGTGTAACCCGTGAAGCACAAGCAAACTGCTGACCACGCGGTCACGGCCCAACTGGTCGATGATCTCCACCCCGGCGGCGCCCTGAGCGAAGATAATTTCCATCATCTTTTCCAGGCCGGCACAGTGCAGCTCCATGATCAGTTGGGTAAGTTCGCGCGCTGAGCTCTGGGCCTTACTGTCTGTTATTTCCTCCAGGCCAGAGATCAACTGTCCGATACCCTGGAGCCGCTCGCGAAACTCTTTTTCATCCACCACGCATCACCTTCTGAAAGCTCAAACCGGGTTTCAGCAATTACGTTCCGTGTTGCGCGCCAAACATCGGAGAGTGGTGCGTCTCCAGCGTTTTTCCGTTTCCCAGATACATGTGCACGCCGCAAGGCAGACAGGGGTCAAAGCTTCGCACCGCGCGCATGATGTCGATCCCCTTAAATTTGTCGGGACCGTTCTCTTCGAAAATCGGCGTGTTTTGCACTGCATCCTCATACGGGCCGGGCGTGCCGTATATGTCGCGCGGGTTGGCATTCCACGGCGTGGGAGGATACGGATGATAGTTAGCGATTTTTCCTTTACGAATGACCACGTGATGTGAGAGCACGCCGCGAACCGCTTCATGGAATCCGCAGCCAATGGCTTCTTCCGGAACCTTGAAATCAGTCCAGGTGCGAGTGCGACCGGCGTGTAATTCGCCAAGCGCCTTCTCCACAAAATGCAGCGCACAGCATGCGGCATAAACCTGGAAGTAAGTGCGCGCACGATCGCGCTCAATGGCATTGCTCCACTTGGGAATCTTCCACTCGAACTCAACTTCCGGCAGCGAAGTCGTTTTGGGGAGATACATCTTTACGCTGCTGCCCGTGGCTTTGATGTAACCGATATCCACCAGACCAGCAAGGGCCGTCGACCACAGACGGGCAATCGGGCCGCCACCTGTATCCAGGGCCAGATGGTCATTGGTGCGCTTGTCAAGCCATCGCGGCGACATCACCCAGGTGTACTTTTTGTTAAAGTCGCGCTTTTGCGGACGGGGAATCGTGGTCTGGTTCCAGGGATGGTTCTGGTCCACTGGATTCCCGAGCGGGTCCTTTGCAACGAAAGTTTCCTGATTCTGCCAATCGTCATAATAAGAACTGCCGAGCAAAATTCGGATATTGAGATTGATGTCCACCAAATCCGTAGTCACCAGCTTGCCGTCCACTATCACGCCGGGGGTAACAAACATTTTACGGCCCCAGTCAGTCATGTTCTTGTAGGTGTAGTCGCAGTGTTGGGGATCATTGAAAGATCCCCAGCAGCCGAGCAGAATGCGGCGCTGTCCAACTTTTTCATAACCAGGAAGCGCTTCATAGAAGAAGTTAAACAGATCGTCATGGAGAGGCACCACCTTCTTCATGAACTCCACATATTTCATGAGACGAACCAGGTAGTCGGTGAAAAGCTGGACGGTAGGCACGGTTCCAACTCCGCCGGGATAAAGAGTGGAAGGATGGACGTGGCGGCCTTCCATGAGGCAGAACATTTCACGCGTTAGCCGGCTCATCTGCAGAGCCTCGCGATAGAAAGCGCCGGTAAACGGATTCAGGGCGCGCATGATGTCCGCAATGGTTTTGTAACCATGCAGCTTGAAGCCTGACGCGGGCGTCCGCTCTGCTTGCGTAAAAACCGCAGGGTTTGTCTCTTTCACCATCTGCTCGCAGAAATCCACGCCGACCAGATTGTCCTGAAAAATGTTGTGGTCAAACATGTACTCAGCGGCTTCGCCCAGATTGACGATCCATTCAGCGATCGCCGGCGGCCGAATCCCAAACGCCATGTTCTGTGCATAGGTAGCGCATGTGGCGTGATTGTCGCCACAGATTCCGCAGATGCGGCTGGTAATAAAGTGCGCATCGCGCGGGTCCTTGCCCTTCATAAAAATGCTGTAGCCGCGAAAGATAGAAGAAGTGCTATGGCATTCCGCGACCTGGCGATTCGCGAAATCAATTTTGGTAAAGATGCCCAGGCTGCCAACGATGCGCGTGATCGGATCCCAGTTCATCTCCACGAGTTGCCTTGGCTTTATGGAAGTGTCCCGTTCGCTAGAAATAAGAGTTCCCATCGCGATGCTCCTTTACCAGTTAATACGTTCTGGGTTTATAGCCGGTGGTGAGTTCAGCGCGCGAATGCCGCCATTTTGGTTCTTTATTGACTGTTGAATTCGTAAGGGAGCGCAGCATGCGGATCGTTTTTCCGTACGGCGCAATCGCAGTGCCGGACACTTTCGATCCAGGCGGGGCGTCCATGAATGGCATGAACTTATCCGGGAAGCCCGGCATGGTGCAGCCAATGCAAATGCCGCCTACATTGGGGCAGCCGCCGAGGCCGGCCATCCAGCCGCGCTTGGGAACATTGCAATTTACAACCGGCCCCCAGCAGCCGAGTTTCACAATGCATTTCGGCGAGCCATACTCTTCAGCGAAATCTGCCTGCTCGTAATAGCCGGCGCGGTCACAGCCATCATGCACGGTGGAACCAAAGAGCCATTTCGGACGCAACTGCTCATCCAACGGAATCATGGGAGCCAGTCCGGCTACCTGATATAGAAGATAGAGGACGGTTTCCATGAAGTTGTCAGGTTGCACCGGGCACCCGGGCACGTTGACGATCGGCAATCCCGCTTTCGATTTCCAGCCCTTGCCCAGGTAATCGGCCAGGCCCATGCATCCGGTTGGATTTCCCTCCATGGCATGGATTCCGCCATACGTTGCACAGGTGCCAATGGCGACCACCGCCAATGCTTTAGGAGCCAGACGGTCAATCCAGGTAGTGGTCGTGATCGGTTGGCCGGTCTTGTCATCCGTTCCTACCGCGGCCCAGTAACCTTCTTTTTTGATCTTCTCGTTGGGAACGGAACCCTCCACTACCAGAACGAACGGATCCAGTTGTCCTTGAGCGGCCTTCTGGTAAAAGCTAATGAACTCGCCGCCGTTTTCATAAGCCAGAACGGGATTGTGAAGATAAACTTTGGGAAGGCCAGGGATCGCGCCCAGCAGCACATCTTCTATGCTCGGCTGCATTGCTGCGGTAATGGAAACCGAATCGCCATCACAACCCAGACCAGCCGTGATCCAGACGATATGAACTTCCGCTACCGCTGGAGCTTTCTGTGTTTTCCTACCATAAAGTGCTTCTGCCATAGCAGAACCTCCCTTCGGAGCTTTCACCACCAATCAGTGCAAAAAAACATTGCGCCGATCGAAATGTGCAAGCCCAAGAAGCCGCTATCAAAACCTTGAATAAAGAAATGCGGGAATACTCGCCTGATGAAACCAGGCCCCAAAAACTACTGTGTACACCCATTGCAATAACAACAAATGCAACAGAGGCCAACAAGCGGGAAACACCTTATTCTGAAATCATGGGAACTACGATGAGATGCATCGGGTCTTTCCTGATAGAGGGATTAAGGTCAGGCGTGAAAATGGACCAGAATGGGACTAATAAAAATGGGACTAAACAAAGTGAAACCAGCAAAATGAGAGAATACTCACGATAACGAAAATTGAACCAGCTATTCCTGTGAAATTTTCCAGAAAATGGCCTGTTGAACCAGTTCGCGTCCGGTGCGGAGCAGTAGTTTCTCTTTGATATGCGCCTGATAGGTCTCTACGGTCTTAACGCTGAGATGAAGCTCTTCGGCAATCCGGCGCGTGCTGTGCCCGTCACCAATAAGACGAAAGACCTCAAGCTCCCGGTCAGAAAGTTCAGTGATTCGAGACTGGCCCACCGCTGCCGTTCCAGCCATATATTGCTGCAGGATTTTATTGGCCATGCGTTCACTGAGGTAGATCTCGCCATTCAGAATGCGGCGCACGGCGACCAACACTTTATCGGTGGCCTCCTGCTTCATAATGTAGCCGTTTGCTTTTGCCCGGAGCGCTCTCTCCGCATACGTGGTTTCATCGTGCATGGAAAGAATAAGGACAGGAAGGTCGGGAAAGAGAGCGCGTACATGCTTCACCAGTTCCAGACCATCCGGCCCGTTCAGCGAAATATCAACGATCAAAATATCAGGCTTGCATTCGACGATGGCTTGCAGCGCGGACTGCGCTTCTTCGGCTTCACCACATACAACCAAATCATTTTCCGCGTTGATCATTAGGGCAAGCCCCTGACGCACGATGGGGTGATCATCTACCACGAAGATCCTGCTCTTGCGCACGGGAGAAGGACTCACCGGATGTGAATTCATGGGCGGCACCTCCTTTTGTCTTTCACTGTTGTTGGCCATGGATTGGGAACCGGCAACTTACGGTTGTTCCCTGTGTTTTTTCGCCGCGTATTTCTACAACGCCACCAATCATGTCAGCTCTGTATTTCATGATCTGCAGTCCCATGCCGGCATAGTTGTCGGGTGGCTCAACCATCCCCGGCGCCGTCATCTTTTATCATCATAGTTCCACGACTGTCCACTTCAGAAAGCTGTACAAGAATGTTCTTTGCCCTGAACTGACGCCTGAGACGATCTTCAGCCGCAAGATGAAACTTCTCCCTGAACGCATCGCCATTTTCCGTGGCGAGAAAAGGATTTAGAAAGTTAGCCTTTGGGGTCAAGCGCAGAGCGCCGGTAACGGTATCTTCAATACTTGGCTGCGTGGCCGCAGTTATCGAGACGGTGTCACCGTCACACCCGAGACCGACAGTAGCCCACAACACATCGATCTCAACAATGGATGCTGGAATTGCTTTGGGGGCCGGAAGATTGCTACCCATCGCACATCAGCTCGCCTTCTCAACGATTTTTCATTTTCCCCGGCTGCAATACAAACGGGAATGGAATAACGCTGGCGCGTATTCTAGCCCATTTATCCGGCCCTGCGCAGAAATCAGGAAAAGAAAAGACCCACACTCATGCCGTAACGCCTGTGGCCTGAGGCTTGTGGTGTTTGCCCGCAAAGGCGCGAATTACATGGTAGAAATCTTAATGTAGCGTTTAATGTCCGGCAACATTGAGAAGAGAGCGATTGTGCTAAGTGACGCGGCAGCCCATAGAATCGTCTTTTTCATTTTTTCCTCCAAGGCGTACTTCTCTGGGTACGATGCCCGAGCCGCATCCCTGGTTATCCAAAATTGTTGTAAGTTGGGGGTTGCACACTGCAGCTTAAGCAAGTTCTTAGATAGTAAGTTCTAGTGGGGATGCAAGCTCTCAGACAGGCTGATCAGGTTTTCCGGGCGCACGCGAATTATGCCTCGGCGAGGGCTATCAATGTCCGAGACCAGAAAGAGCGAGACAGACACAGCAAGAGGAAAAACCATAAACAGCATGGTGTTCTTTGCACGCGACCCATAGCCGATCAACAGATTGCAGCCTATGGCGATGATCGTCAGAAGCATCCATGCCGAAATGGGAATCCGATTCAACCAGGCGGCCTCAGTGTATCCCCGTGAGTTCAACACATCATTCATGCCAGAAACAGCGAGGGCGACCACAGGATCAGGCTGTGCCACACCGCGAGCCTGAACCACAGACCATAGATCATCCTGGAGGTGATAGGTGTCATCACTGTTCTGCCGCCGCTGTTCCTCATTGCGAGTGATATAGAACGCCACGCGCTGATTCAGATACTGCCGCAATAACCCTTGTACTTTTGCGGCATCTGCTGCAGGCAGCAGACCGGCGCGCACGTACTCAGTGCCGATTGCGTTTGCCTCCGCCTCTTCATAGTATTTCCGCTGATCGTACCGGGTGATGGCCATGGAAAACGTGAACCCAATGAGCAGGGCCAGCAGTGTCATGGCCGCACCCTGTACAACATTAAAATCATCTCTATGGTGATCATTGAGTGGGTGCTTTTTCTGCATGTAATGGCCCACATGAACCGCGGACCAGAGCACGATGAAGGAAATGACCAAAATGAGCCGCGGGTAGTTCACAACGTGGAACATAATTGTCCGTTCAGGATCTGATAGCCAGTGCTCTCCGTCCTAAGACATACAAAACTGGTGCCCAGTGGGAAACATGCACACTGTCGCCTTTCGCGCCATTGTGTAGGCCGAAAGCTGCCATCTCACAGATGGCAGCCAGCAAAATATTCTGTAGCGTTATCGCGGCGGATTTACAACCACATAGCTGGAGCTGCCGCCCACAAACTGCGGCTGATACCATGTGCTCCCACACTGCTGATATGTCAGGCCATTCACGACAACGGCCGAACAGGCGGGCGGAAGCGTGTTAACCATTGATCCAACCACCGCCGCCGTGACTGCTGCCGTCGCAGTTACAGCAGCCGCTGTTGCCACGGGGTGATAGCAACAGCCTCCTCCGCCATAGTAGCCGCCGCGGTAGCCATTATTAACATCTACGTCGACATTGCGATTTACGTTCACATTTGCGTTTCGATTTGCATTCACATTTGTGTTTCGATTCACGTTGGCAGTGTTGTTTCGATTGACATTAGCATTGTCGGCCCGATTGACATTAGCATTGTCGCCCCGATTAACATTAGCGTTGCTCCGGTTGACGCTGGTTTGCGCCCCGCCACGAGCCGCATGACCGCCGCCACCCCGTTGAGGCGCGGCGTTCATTGCGAATGGCAGCAACATCACAAGGAAACCTGGAAGTACAATTCGGATGATTTTTTTCATGGCAATGTCCTTTTTTGTTTACCGGGTTACTTCTCGTCGTTGGACGCGGGCTGTTGTGCCGCCAAAACGATCTTTTGCGCACCCGCAGGCGGGGTGAATTCGAAAGCAGCCTCATTGAACGAGGGGGCCAGGTTCCACGTCAGGACTGCGTTGTACTGGGGTCGCGCGTCGTCCGTCAATGTCGTTATCACAAGCTTTCGCGGTAGTGGGTAGTCGCCCTGCTGAATCCAAACCTGCCAGTCAAGGCCTTCCTGATGAAAGACGTAATGCTCGCAGGTAACGCCACCGATTTCGCTGGGGCCTATGTCGATTGCGGTCTTAATATCGCCAACCTTCGATTGCGGCGTTCCCCAGTAGAAGAGGTCTTCCAGAGGAAGGCGAAGATCATATTTATCGTCGAGCGCGGCTGTGAGCTTCCCGATCGTGGGCGGAGCGGCAACTGTGGCATAGAAGTTCACGCGATCAGCCCAGACGGTAAAATTCTTTCCGTCATACAAATAGAGGCGATGCTGGTTCGCGTTATTCACTTCAACGCGTAAACGGTCCGGGGTGCGCGCAAGCAGATCAATATGACTGTCAAACTGGACTTGCTGGCCGTTATCCAGCACCTCATCCCTGGTGATTTCAGCTACCACCTGAAATGACTTCAGCGAACGCAGATATTCGCCCATTTTGTTTAACGTTGCAATGGCAGCTGGATCAATATCGTCTGACCCCGGCGTGGTGGCAGCCTGGATCATCGCCGTTGCGGGCTGCACAGGTTGTACTGATTGTGAAAATACGCGCACTCCCGTGAGCGCCATTACCGCAAACAATGCAAAGTAACCTAGTCGTTTCATGGCATTCCTAAACGTAGTTTTCTTACGTGACTCCAACTAAAGTCACGCTCGCTCAATTGTCAGAAGAAGCCAAATGTTTGTCGACCCGTATTCTTACTGTGAGTCTTCCCCGAAGTTATTCGCGGTGACAGCCTTTCCGGTCTCAACTCTAATGAAAAAATGCTGTGCGGAGTTCCAGTAATTAGCCAGCGTCAATCGTCAAAGAAAATCTGATGGCGGAGCATGAGTTGTCTTTGCGTTCCGCTGCAACCTCGTTTTTTTAAAATTCATTGCGAAATGACCAGAAAAGAGAAGCGGCGATGGCGAAAAAGAAGACCGGCAGCACCCCCAAAGAAAACACAGCCGCCCTGGTAGTCCTTTCCGAAGTCCTGCAGTCCCCGACATTATGTGCAGGAGTGAACGTATGAATGCTCAAGCCTTCGTTATCATCGCTCTTAAGGCAAGCATCTTTCTTACGGTGTTCGGTTTCGGGCTACTGGCCACTCGTGAGGATTTGCTTTACGTCTGGCGGAGGCCTGGCTTACTCGCCCGCTCGCTGGTGGCGATGTTTGTGATCATGCCGCTGCTCGCAGTCTTTCTGGTCTCCCAATTCGGATATCAGCAGGCCGTCGACATTGCACTTGTCGCACTTGCCATCTCGCCGGTCCCACCACTCTTGCCAAGAAGAGTGACCCAATCCGGCGGCAGGACGCCGTTCGGACTCGGAATGATGGTGACAGCAGCCGTGCTATCGATTGTGTTCATTCCTCTGGCCCTGCGCATCCTTGGACGTTTCGAAGAGAAACCCTTTGCCATGACTCCCGGTGACGTAGCGAGCCTGATCGGCATGTCAGTGCTTCTGCCGGTTGCAGCGGGAATGCTCTTACGGAAGGTTGCGCCTCAAGTCGCTACCCGCATTGTGAAGCCTGTCAGCAAATTTGCCATCATCTGCTTACTGTTGAGCGTGCTGCCCGTTCTGGTCAAAGTTTTCCCGGTAGCCTGGTCGCTCATCGGCGACGGAACCATTATCGGCATCGTGGCGTTCATTGTCGCCGGGTTAATCGTTGGCCATCTTCTCGGTGGGCCGAATCCCGACGAGCGGGTAACGCTCGCGCTCTTAACTGCATGTCGTCATCCGGCGCTGGCGCTTGCAATCGCGGCGGCAAACTTCCCGGACCAAAAACGTGTGGTCGGCGCCATTCTCCTTTATCTATTGCTCAACATGCTCCTGGCTATCCCCTATGTTTCCTGGCAGCGGCGTGTACGCGCACATGCTGAAGATGCCGGACATGGCCCAACAAAGTTAGCTGCCTAACTGTGCGCGGTCCTTGCGAAATCATGCTGCAAACCAGGAAAACTAGAGGTTTTCCAGAGATGGCAAATGCTGCAAGCACAAGAAATAAATTAAGCAATCGCTCCGGGCTCGCCGTATGGGTTTTGATTTTTCTTGGTTACTCGTTTTCACTTCCAGCACAACAAAAGGGCCAATGGATGCCGGGGCAGGAGGGTCTCAATTCCGGGACTCTGCCCGCTCCCGGATGGACGCTTGCCAACCTTGACCTGGGTTACTCTGCGCATACGTTGAATGGCCCGAATGGCAATGCCATCCCCGTTACCGGGAGCGATAGCGTATGGGTTGTGCAGAATGAGATTGGTTACGTGCCCAGGTTTAAAATTCTTGGAGGAAACCTTGAGTTCGTGATCGACCAGCCTAGCGTCGCCAACGGTTCTCTTACCGTACCGCAGTTCGGCATCGATGGCGGTGGATTCGGATGGATGGATACGTTCGTCCAGCCATTCACTTTAGGCTGGCACTTCAAACGCGCTGACGTGAATACGGCATATGCCTTTCTCGCGCCCACTGGCCGATACACTCCCGGAGCAACCAACAACGTCGGCTCCGGATATTGGGGCAACCATTGGCTCGCGGCCGCGACGTTGTACTTGACCAGGAACAAAGCAACCAGCGTGAACCTGTTTACTGACTGGGAGTTCCACGGATCGAAAGAAGGCGCGGGCAACACCCGGGTCACGCCGGGCCAGACTTTCACCACCGAGTGGGGTGTTGGACAAATACTTCCGCTGAAGAAAGCCGCGAGCAAGCAGTTCCAATTCGGCGGCGTTGGCTATGACCAATGGCGAGTGTCGGCTGACAGCGGCACCGTGCCAGATCCGTTGGGAGGACCTCCGCTACCCGCCGCACTGGTGCCTGCTTACTCAGTCCATGCCGCAGGTGTTCAATCCAACTTCATTCTTCCCGCAACGAACTTGAGCTTCACTTTCAAATATTACTGGGAATACGCAGCCCGGTCTCACCCGTTGGGGCGCACAGTTGTCTTTGGAGCCAGTTGGACGCTCATGGTTCCCAAGGCGCCAAATAAGCCGCAGAACCCGTGAGTTTTAGAAGTTCCAAGCGGAGACTTCTTATTGCAGCCGCTCCAGCACTATCAGAGTGCGGTCGTCCTGAGCCTCGGCATCGCCCCCGAACTCTTCGACCGCGGCAAAAATAGAGGCCACCGGCTCATTCCCGCCCAATAGTTCCTCAACCTTGCGCAACCCGAACTCCGCGCCTTCGGGGTCTTCGGTTTCACTTATACCGTCAGTCAGGATTGCCAGCCGCGCACCAAGTGGGAGCTTTGTGCTCACAGCATGAAAGTGAGCGCCGGCAATCAATCCAACTGGCAGATCTCCATCCTCGATCTGGGAAACGGAGCCGTCGCTGGCAACAATCGCTGGAACGTGGCCGCAATTTACGATCTCCAAATTGCCGTCGCGCTGGAGTCGCGCAGCCATCAGCGTTGCGTATTTCTGTCCAGCAACCCGGGAACAGAGGAAATGATTGATGGCGAGCATGGCGTTCACCATCCCCGATCCGCCGGAAATCTGAGCGTAAAACATGCCATGGATCACGGAGGCCAGCAGCGCCGCTGAAATTCCTTTGCCGGATACATCTCCCACAATCACGGTGATCGCGTCGGGCGAGATGTGGGTATCAAAGAAGTCGCCGCCCACCTCCTTGCAGGGGATGGTCTTTCCTGTAACCTCGGCAAACTCACAGCTGACAGAAGCCTCGGAACTCAGGCTGCGCTGGATCGCCGCGGCAATTTCCAGTTCCTGGCGATATTGCCGGGCCACTTGCTCGGATTCCATCAGCCGTGCGCTTTCCAGCACAGCGGCACATTCAGCCGCCAGGGCGCGCAACACGTCCGGGCTCACGCCGGAAAGGTTTCGTGTTGCCAGATGGCTATCGAGATAAAGCACGCCTTGCACTTCTGACTGGACTGGCCCAGAGAGGCCTTCCGTACGCAAGGGAATGGCCACAATGGTCCGCAGTTCATTTAATACAATGCTTTGCCGGTCAGCCAGTTCGATCTGCTTCGAGGTGTCACCGGCAATGAACTCAGCCGCGGAAGACATTGCTTCCTGGATCACCGAATTTGAAACGTTCACGTCCCGCGCCAACTGGTTGCCCTTGTTGTCTACCCCGCAAGCCATGGCGATTCTCTGCTTTTCCCGCAGGTAAACGAATCCTCTTTCGGCTTTGGTGAGGCGCAGAGCGTAGTCGAGCATATTGCGCAGAACGTCATGCACCACAAGGCCGCCGCCCAGGCTGCGCGCAGCTTCCAGAAAGAGCCGAAGTTTTTCCAGTTCAGAGACGTCAGAGTCAGAAGCAAAGCGGGACAACAGCATGCTGGCTGCGCTATCGCGTTGTGGGCCTTCTTGAAAAATAACGCGCAGGCCGGGTACGCCGAAAGTTATCTCATCCAGGTTCTTGAGACCGGCGCGCTCACAGCGCATGCCATTCACGAACGTGCCATGGCGGCTGCCAGAGTCCTGAACGGAGTATGTGTCCCCTTCAAAAACGATCTTGGCATGCAAACGGGAGACGCGGAAATCGGAGATCGTTGCGTCAGCTTCTTCCGAGCGGCCGATGGTGAAAGGCGACCTGGAGATTTCAATCCGGCGCTGTTGCCCGGC
Organism: Terriglobia bacterium; assembly: GCA_963724105.1. Taxonomy (GTDB): domain Bacteria; phylum Acidobacteriota; class Terriglobia; order Terriglobales; family Acidobacteriaceae; genus Angelobacter. Next base: position 188,116 of record CAVRTD010000001.1, read on the forward strand.
AATGTCAATCAAGATAGACGCTTGTTTAGACGGAGTGGTGGCGGGCGCAGCCATGTCTGTTATTATCTCCCGAAATCTGCCGAACCACGCAAGTTCCTTTACGGCTTTTCCGTGAGATAAATGGGAGCCCCGGCTCTTCCCACGCAGGCTAAACAAGAGGAACCTGAGCAGAATTCCGGTCGCGAGATCCCCTATCGAGGATGCCGCGCTGCTCAATGCCCTTTGACAGGTTCATCTTTCACCCGGGTCTGGTCCGTGATCCAGTTGACCTCCCAGGTCTTGCCCCCATCATCTGAGAATGACTGCTCAAAGTGGGCCGAATTCGGAGTAATCTCCGACCAGACGAAGCGAACCAGGATAGATCGGCCATTCGGGCCGGATGGTTCGGTATCAAAAAACTCGCCGCGACCATTCTTGAATTCGCCGATCGTCGGCTGCCCCATGGCTCCGCTCTTGCTCGTGGCCCAATAGAGGCTCCACTGGTGAGTTTGCGGATCGTATAGACGTAGCGTCATGCCTTCAATGTGGCCTGTCGGGCTGTCAACTTCGAACTCCTCCAGGTTGGAGCGGCCATCCCAAACTTTGCGCGTAACCGAGGTGCCGTCAAATTCGACCCAGTTTGTGGAGCCTACTAAGCGATGATCGAGGCGCTTCAAATGGATTTTCCAGGTACCGATTTCGAAATCAAAATCGTGTTGCCCATCATGCTCCGCTGCAGGGTGTTGAACGCTGGCTTTCGCTGCGTCTGAATTCTGCGCAACTCCCTGATGGGCCTGCAAGGCAACCATGCCGCACGCCATGATAAAAGTCCGAATGTGTTTGATGTTCATCACTGCCTCCAACTAACTTTTGTCTATCTTGTTCTTTCGGCGGACGCACAAGATCAGCTCGCAGTCTTCCTCGTGAAATCAATCTCCCAGTGTTTGTTCCAGGTCTTACCGCCATCCATGGAGCGATGACTCTCCCAGTGAGCAGACCTATCTGTTATTCGAGACCAGGTGAGCCGCGAGAGAACGCGGCGTCCAGCCTGATCTTCCCACTGGCCGTGAAGATCGATGGCATTGCCTGCAAATCGCCCGCGCCACACCAGAAAGCCACCCGGCGCTGACGTGTCCGTCCACGTGTGCTCCCACTGAGAGGTTTGCGGATTGAAGGCGCGGAGACCGAGCCCCTTGATCATGGTTCCTTGATAGGGGCCTTCGAAGAATTCCAGGGAGACGCAACCATCCAGAACTCTGCTTGCTGTCATCGAGCCAGGGCCTTCGCCCCAGGATCCATCGGGCAGAGGAAAGCGGCAGATGGCGTCCCACTCGCCTTCAAGAAAATCAAACCGCGCTGCCTCCGCGTTCGTGGTTTCAGTGATCACACTATTCATACCGCCCTCCAAAGTACTCAATGCGCTTCCTCAGATTCGTCTTTCACTCGTGTGTCTGTCGCGATCCAGTTGACTTCCCAGGTCTTGCCGCCATCTTTTGAAAACGCCTGCTCAAAGCGGCACGAATCTGCGGTGATGTCCGATATAACAAATCGAACCAGGATGGCCCGGCCGTTCAGCGTTTCCTGGTCGAAGAATTCGCCGCGTCCGTTCTTGAATTCGCCGATCGTGGGTTGGCCCAGGCCACCACCACTGCCACCGGCAAAATTGAGGCTCCACTGATGGGACTCGGGATCGTATAAGCGCAGATTCAACCCCTCGAAGTGGCCGCCCGGGCCATCGGCCTCCAGTTCAACCAGATTGGCGCGGCCGTTCCAAATCTTGCTGACGATGCTTGTGCCGTCATATTCAATCCACGTAGTCGAACCGGCTCAGCGGATGCACCAGACGCCGGAGATGAGTTTTCCAGGTCCCAATCTCGAAGTCGAAATCATGTTGCCCATCCCGTTGGGCTTGTTGAACACTAGTCTTCGCCACCTCCGAATTCTGCTGTGCGAACGCATGAATGGGCTGCACCATGACAATCAGGCTGCCCGCGAGGACACAAGTCAAAGTGCGCTTCCGCCAGTTCATGAGTACCTCTGTGCCTCTGGGCACATAAGAAGGCTAGCTTTCAGCATGGCTTATTAAAATAGCCACTTTTGTTTGATACGATATAGCCACTTTATTTAGGGTCATGTCTTTAATTGAGGCGACCAATGAAACGAGTCTCCGCAAGCTTTCTGCCGCCGATTGCCCTCGATTCCAGCGGAAAGATCCCGATGTACCGCCAGTTGTACGACTGGTTTCGGCAGGCCATTCTTTCCGGCCAATTGCGGCCGGGACAGCGCGTACCTTCAACCAGGGCATTGGCGGCGGAATTAAAAGTGTCGCGCATACCAGTTTCAAGCGCGTTCGAACAATTGCACGCCGAGGGCTACTTCGAGACATTTGTTGGGGCCGGCACGTGTGTGGCAAGGTCGATCCCGGACGAAGCATCAAAACCCACGACGGGAAAAATGACGGGAAGAATGCTGGGTGCATCGCGGCTGGCGCCTAACAGCAAGGCTCTGCGAAAAGTTTCGCGTCGCGTGGGATTGATGCGCCAACCGCCACAGACCTGGTCCAACAAATTGGTTCCATTCCGAGTGAGCCTTCCGGCGCTAGAGAAATTTCCCATCAGAGTCTGGAACCAGCTGCTCAATCGTTGTTCGCGAAAATCTACGCGACAGTTGATGGCTTATGGGGATGCGAAGGGATATGCGCCGCTCCGTGAAGCCATCGCCGAATATCTGGGCGCAGCTCGTGCGCTGCGATGCGAGCCGTCGCAGATTCTGGTAACAACTGGATCGCAGCAGGGCCTGCAACTCTCCGCGCAGGTTCTGTTGGACGCAAATGAGCAAGTATGGGTGGAAGAGCCTGGCTATCCGGGAGCACGCCAGTCCCTGATCATGGCTGGAGCAAAGCTTGTCCCCGTGCCGGTGGATCATGAAGGGCTGAATGTGGCTGAAGGAATCCGCCGTGCTCGCAACGCGCGTGCTGCCTACATCACACCGTCGCATCAATATCCGCTGGGTGTGACCATGACCGCCACGCGACGCATGCTGCTGCTGCAGTGGGCCATGCGCAACGGAGCATGGATTATTGAGGATGATTACGACAGCGAATACCGGCTGGGAGGCCGCCCGATCGCCGCGCTGCAAGGTTTAGACACGGACGCGCGCGTGATTTACGTTGGCACATTCAGCAAGGTAATGTTTCCGGCACTGCGCCTCGGCTATATGGTTGTTCCCAAAGATTTAGTGGCTGAATTTTCCACTGTGCGAGACGCGACCGACCAATTCTCATCTACTTTGTATCAGGCGGTGATGGCGGACTTTATCCGCGAAGGACATTTCGCGCGTCACATTCGCAGAATGCGCGTGCTCTATATTGAGCGGCGTACAGCGCTGGTGGAAGCTATTCGCAAGGAACTGGGCCACCAGCTTGAGGTGATCGGCGCCGAAGCAGGGATGCATCTGGTGGCGCTGTTGCCGCAGGGCGTGAGTGATGTGGCGATTTCGAAGAGAGCTGCTGAGATGGGCATATCTGCTATGCCTTTGTCCTCGTGCTATGCGAAACCGCCTTTGCGGGGCGGCTTGATTCTTGGCTATGGAGGCACGGACGCGCGGCAGATTCGCGATGGGATACACAAGCTCACCATGAGCATGTGAGAAGCCGCGGATATATGATCTTTGGCGGCGACTTGCGCTCGCCGATTCTCCCGCGAAATTCACTGTTGCGGCTTTCTGACGGTGAATTCTCGCAGCAAGTTTGGATCAATATTGGTGAACCACTTGGCACTTTGAGCATTTACCAGTTTTAGACGCGCTGAATCTCGTCTGACCTCATCGGCCCAGGTCACAACGGCTACCAGAAAGGCTTCCCTCAACTGTTCCACATTCAATATGACAACTTTGTCTTTATGTCCGCTCGCAGCAATGGCTGAATTCAGGTCATCTGAATTTGCGTCTCCCCAGCCGTAGTAGATCGCGCGAGCCTGCCCGCTGCGGGACAAATCTGATTCGGCAGTCATCGTGTGAAGAATTCCACACCGTGCCGCATAGAGCTCCAGGGCTGTGCAGTCGATAGGCATCGCAGGAATGAGATATGAGTCTGCCCAACGGATGAATGAGGGCTTGTTGCTTCCGGTTTTCGATTCAATGGAGGCAACGATATCGATGGCGGCATAGATCAAGATCAGGGTAGCAAAGTGCTGCCTTCTAGTCAGGCAATCACCAATGGCTTCTTGCATCTCACCTAAACGTTGCAGAATGTTGTCCATCCCGACCTCTCTCACTCTCCAGATAACAGCAGCCCAAACGGCGGGGGCCAAGCTCCATCGTAACTCCTATCTTTCCGGCATGTCCCGCCCCAGGGACTGTGACCCGTCCGATGCAAGTTAAGGGATCGAAGATATACGATCGGAGAGAGGATTTGAACCTCCGCCCCCTATCCCCGAAGGGCTCGTTCCCAAAATAGAACGCTGTCTTGACTGGCAGAACAGAATCTCTCCGCACGAATCGCCAACTTTTTATTGGTAAAGTCTAATAATGTGAGACGCATGAACCTGACATGATCATTTTCGAGTAAAATCTCCATCGCGCCATTTCATGGATTATAGAAGTCTCAGTTCGCAGGACTTGATCCAACAGTGTGTGACAAGTAAGGATTCGGCAGCATGGCGGGAGTTCATTCGACGCTTTCAGCCGCTGATCGCCGGAACTGTCGCGCGCACGGCCATGCGATGGACGATGATCTCCGCCTCCCTTGTAGACGACCTCATCCAGGATACCTACCTAAGACTTTGCGCAGATGAGTCCCGCCGCCTGCGTGCATTTCGGAGCCGCCATGACGACGCTATCTATGGATATCTGAAGATGGTCGCCTACAACGTGACCATGGATTACTTCAAGGCCCAGACTGCCGCCAAACGGGGGGCCGCTTTATTAACGGATTCTGATCCGGAGGTCGCTCTTGAGACCAGGGGACAGATGAGCAGCGCTGAAGATCACGTGCTGATGCGGGAAATAGACGAACTCATTGATCGGATCGCCGGGAACAAACGGGATAAGACCGTTTTCCTCCTGTACTATCGCCAGGGATTTACCACCACGGCTATTGCTGATATTCCGGGAATAGAGCTTACGGCCAAAGGAGTGGAAAGCTGTGTGCATCGTCTTACCGTGCAATTACGCGATTATTTGGCCAAAAAATGACAAGCAGGGCAAAGGAAAGAAGCCGCAATCGTCAATATTGTTTGGGAGCTTACTGTGAGCGAAGGAGATAGGCACTTAAGCCTCGAAGAGATCCTAACAGCGCTTCTCTCAACGAGCGTGAGCCAGCGTGATGCTGCGTCTGATCGGATTCAGGAGCATCTGGCACATTGCCGGGAGTGCGGAGATATTGCCGGGGAGTACCGGGGGGTAATGGCAAAATTCGACGAATACGGGAACGGTAGTTCTCTCCCGCGAACAGATTGCCCACCTGCGGAGACATGGTCGGAACTCGCAGCTGGATTGCTGCTGCAGGCGGAATCAGCCAATGCTCTTGCTCATGCCGCTGAATGCAGGGCATGTTCCGCGCGGTTGAAAGAAATGCTGGAAATACTTGGCTCCAGTGAGCCTCCGCCGGCGGACCTTGCTCGCAACCTTAAGAGTTCCGGCGGGCGATGGCAAGGAAATCTAGCGCGAGAGATGGAGTTGCGCAGCGGCGGATCGAGTCAGGCCTCCGTGAAACCGCGGCACTTTGGCAGCTTCAATATTTGGGCGGGTGCCGCTGCCGCCGTACTCATATTCGCCCTTGCTGGATATTTTCTACTTCGCCAGCCCTCACCCCAAAATCTCCTGGCCCAGGCTTATGCACAGCAACGCCCTATTGAGTTGCGGATTGACGGAGCGCCATATGGCCCCATACGCGTGCAGCGTGATCAGGTCAGATCGCAGCTCACCAGCCCTGGTCCGCTGTTGAGCGCGGAGGTCGAGATCAAGAAAGGACTGGAGCGGGACCCTGAGGCCCCGGATTTCCTGCGGCAAAAAGCCGAGGTCGATATTCTGAACGGCGATTATCAGCCGGCGATTGAGACATTGGGCCACGCACTGCGCCTTCGTCCCAAATCATTTGCCATCACTCTTGACCTCGCGACCGCGCACTTTGAGCGGGCGGAGGCCACCGGCAGTCCCGGGGATTATGAGGCATGCCTGAACTACCTGAATGAGGCGATTCGTCTCGAACCAGGCAGTCCCACAGCCTTGTTCAATCGCGCGATTACCTACGAACGCCTTTATCTTTTTGGCAGCGCCATTGCCGATTGGGAACAATTTTTGAAGTTAGAAAAGGACGCGGACTGGAAGAAGGAGGCGGAGCAGCGCCTGCAGGAGCTTCGCTTGCGTGAACGCCAGCACAGCAGACGGGATTCTCCGGAGCGTTTGAATCTTGCCACGTTCAAGGATGATGTGACGGCGAAGAGACTTGCCGGCGTTGAAGAATATATAGGCGTTATGGAGCGCCAGATACTGCCGGGAGTTTCTCCGCTTGCGGATGACAATCGGAACCATGGCGCGGCAAAAGTGCTGGCGGACGAGCTCAAGTCCGCGCACCGCGACCTGTTCCTGAGTGATTTGTTGCTGTACGCGCATTACCCGGACTTTCCGCGCGCCGCAAGATTCCTGGCCGTGAGTTCAGAGGCCAATCGCCAGGGGCGGGCTGACGAGGCTTACGCCGCGGCTACGCAAGCGGCGGCATTGTTCAGGAAGTCACGGAATGCTGCCGGAGAGCTTGCTGCAGGGTTTGAACAAACCTACGCGTTGCAATTTCAGTCCAAAGCAAATTCATGCCGGGTGTTGGCTGGCAAAATGTTGGCCAGGGCAAACCAGAAAGGTTACGCCTCCCTGGAAATCCAGCTACTGCTGGAGCAGGCAATTTGCTCCAACATGAACCGCGAAATCGGTCCGGCAAAGCAGTTTACCAGCCAGGCCCTTGCCATGGCCACGGAGCACGACTACCAGAGCTTTTATCTGCGAGGACTCACGGTGCTGGCGACTCTGGAAGCGGAAGCGGGAAACGAGTCCAGTGCATGGTCGGCGATTCACAGGGGGCTTGCTCTCTATTGGCAGTCAGAACTACCGGCGTTGCGCGCCTATTCGCTTTATGTCGCCATGGAAAGAATGGCGGAGCAACTCGACCATCGCAATGTCCAGTTTGCGGCAGTTTTTGAGGCGCTTCAATTTCCTAATCCCAGCTCCATGGTGGAAGCCTCAGAGAGAATGCGGCTGGCGGAGGCAGCGCTTCGGCTGGGCGAGTTGCAGGTCGCGGAGGTGCAGGCACAGCAGGCACAACAGGTCTTTTCCGCTGCGCCGCAAACAGAGTCAGTCCGCTGGCGTGAACTTGAAGCGCGCATCAGCCTGGCCCGCGTGCAGGCGGTACGCATCAAAGATCCAGCTCCGGTTACGTTATCTTTACTTGGTTCGCTGCCGGAAGTTGAGAGATTGTCCAACCGCTACGTTGAGTTCCAGTACTATGACACGCTGGCCGAGCTGAAGATGCAGTCTGGCGATTCCGAAGCGGGTGAGCATTTCCTTGCGGAAGCTATTCGGGTTACCGAGGATGGCCTGCGTTCCCTTCCAACGTGGCAGGAAAAACTGGCCTGGCTGGACCAGAACCGGAGTCCATATATAAGGATGACGGAGCTGCTCTTTCGCTCAGGCAGTCCGGAGTCCGCGTTGAATATCTGGGAACATTTTCGTGCGCCGGATGACACCCCGCTATCGGAGAGCGGTCTGTTCAAGCATGCCAATCTTAGTGCCGAGAACATAGCTTTACCGCCAGCGGCCATCCAATCTGCTCCAGAAACCAGAATAATCACATATGCGTTCGGCCATGACGGATTGATGATCTGGGTCCGCCACCTGGGAGAAATCCATTCGGTGTATTCGGTGGTGCCGCCCCAACACCTGCGCCGTGCGGCAGAAAACCTGATTGGCGAATGCTCGCGGCCGGATTCAGGTATGTCCAATCTCCGCGCCGACGCGCAATATTTGTACAAATGGCTGGTGGAACCGGTCAGCCAGTGGCTGCCTCCCGTCGGCCACATGATCGTTGAGCCCGATGGAATTCTTGGTGTGGTTCCGCTGGAAGTCCTGATGGACAAGACAGGAACCTATCTGGGAGCGCGATACGTTATTACGATTGCGTCCTCTGTGAAAGCGACAGAAGCTCCGACCGCCGTCCCCAGGATCCAAAACTCTGATCGCATGCTGATAGCCGCCGGGCTCACGGGCACCGGCGGAGCTCTGGCGCCTCCGGTGGGGGCCATGCGAGAAGCGCGTCGTGTTGCGGAGCGTTTCATTCATCCAATTGTGTTTGCCGGCAATGATGTAAAGGTCTCCCACGTTGGGTTTGAGCTCAGGCGGAGCGAAGTCTTTCACTTTGCCGGCCATGCAGGCTTGAGTTCGAGCGGCGCCAATATGCTCATGGCGGACGGAATTCTGGGCGTCGATCAGGCCCATGCCTTTGGCGCGCACACTTTGAGCAAATTAAAGCTGGCCATGTTCTCCGCGTGCGGCACTGCAAAGCCCAGCGAAATGTCTGACGCAGACAGCCTGGTGAGCGAATTTCTGAAGGCTGGCGCCCAGAATGTTGTGGCCAGCCGCTGGAATGTCGATTCCATGGCTACCGCGGACTTTGTCGATCTTTTTTACCAGGCTGTCCTGTCGGGCAGCAGTGTTGCTGGTGCAATGCAAACGGCCGCTTCTGTTTTTCGCAAGACGCCCGAACGCGCGCACCCGTACTACTGGGCGGCATTTTCGGCTTTTGGCCGGGCATGAAATATCTCCCGATTTCCATAAACAGGTTCCCTCGATTGCTCGCTTATTTTGGCGCAACTTCCACAGATAGAACGGTAACCACACTGAAAACATTCATCAAAAGACTGCGAGGCTCAAATGAAAAGACGTGATCTATTGAAAGGTGCTGGCTTGGTTCTGGGCGCTCCCCTGGTGGGAGCAACAGCGTTTCTAAATCCCAACAACGCTCAGGCGGCAACATCAGGCCAGAAAAAGAATCTTGTGGTTACTTTTGCTGGACCGTTTTGTTTTTGGCAGGACGCTGGAAACATCAAGGTGATGGCGCCGCCCGTGGGCCGGAATTATGAAAAAGTTCCACATCAGCCGTGGATCGGAACCACCACGAACGAGACCGTCATCGATGTTCCCCGCGGAACCGCTCTTTCGCTCACGATGGAGGGATACACGCCTCCTCCGTCGCCGCAACAAACCGGAACACCGGCGTTCATCTATGAACAGGGCGCCGGTAACGGGGCCACGCCGCTGTTTAATCTGATGGCGCCCGTTCCCAACGCGATCATTGGCGTGCATCCCACGGTCACAAAAATGGTGTGCGCCTCCGGCGTGCCGGACCCAACCTGCACACAATTCACTGTTCTTGCCAGCGGACTGTCATTCCTTTATCACGACATTGACCTGGATGGTGTACGCATTACCACGGCCGGTTCGAATTTCTTTAAGCCTTGCTTCACCAACGACGAAAGCCTTCACGAGGCCAATCTGGGAATTCACCTGACACCATTGGACCGCCACCCGGATCCAGACCACGGCCACGCGAAAGAAGTCTGGGGACGAATGCTCTCGATGTATCCGTGGATGCAGGCGGAAATTAGCGGGATTGACTTTTGTCCTGACTTTGACACGTCCATCTGTGCCTTTGATCCCAAGCTTTGCGGCACGACGCAAAAATCGTCCCAGCACCAGAACAGAGTCATGGTTGGCCCGGGCGGCGATTGCCAGGTTCCCGTAATGATGCTGCACGGAGGCGAAGCATATCGCCGGCGCAAACGTTAAGGGGTTACAAGGGCTGGCTCTAGAATTTGTTTGGATAAAGAAAAACAATTACTGGCGCGAGTTATCGGGTTGGAATCATTCGCGTCGGTAAGGTGATGGGAACCGGCAGAGTTATTTGTCGTTGCTGTTCGCTTTGGCTTTACTCTTGCACCCCGGGCCGTTCTTGCATGGAGCGGTGGACTGAATGTATGGATAACATTCCTCCGGAACCACATTGCGCAGACTGGCGCGTGCGGCTTCCTTTGCTGCCGTGCAGGAATCATGGCTGCACCCGTCTGCTCGTCCAGTACGGCAGGCGCCCCGGAATTGCGCGGGACACTTTGGGGCATTGTTGCTGACGCACGCCGTCCCCTCCTGCCACTTGTCCCCGCCTTGGACTGCGGGTGTTGCAGAAGGCTTGGCCTCCTGAGGCGCGGCTTTGGTGCCGCCGGCAGAAGGACTTTCCGTCTGGGCGTAACCTGTTGATCCGAGCAGCACGGCGAGAAACGCCAACGCAGCCGGATGATATCTGTGTATCCGTTTCATAGACCTCTCTTTCTTTTGCTGATCCTCTTGTCAATCCTGGTTCTTGTTTTGGCAAAACAAATGACCATGTAACGCCCGCGATTTTTTTGGCGTTCCAGCCAACAACGACATCGCTGCATTTTTTCCTTTTGCGCTGAACACTTAGCAGGGCTACGGAAAACTTTCTTGTGAAAAAAAACAGAATCGCAAATGAGAACACGACCGGCTGTCGTTGTCTGCTTCTATCACGGTCCAACTTTCGCATGTTAGGAGAATCGACGATGCAGCAAACCAAAACAGAACAGGCAACGCATTTTTATTCGGCCGGAGGGCCCTGGAATCCCGCCAACAAAACACCCAGAACAATGGGCCTGAGCGGCGAAATTCTTGATCCCACGCACATCGGCTGCATGTTTGATACCGTACCGGGAAACCTTCCCGCTACTAACGGCAACCTGGTGGCAATCTGGCAGAACGCAGGCATTCCTTACGGCCAGCAGCCGATGCAGAAGCAAGCCATCACCAAGAACCAGCCCACGGGCGATCAGATTTTTGAATTTCCCATTCAGCGCAAACCTTACGTGATTGGTTACGGCACCAGCGACACGGCTTCGGCCTGGGTCGGGACCGTTCAGTTCACTCCCGGAGGAGGGATGGCGGGCGTACCCTTTGTCACGGTAATCGACGTTATGGCCACAGGAGCGGACTCCTTGCTCGCTACTTTCAAGACGCCGCTGGGAAACAATCCCAGTGCAAACGGCAACTGGGTCGGCCTTTGGCAGGGCCCACAACCCACGTTTGATGGCGCCAACATGATCAAAAAAGTAAACGTGACAGCATCGACCGCCGAAGGTTCGCAATCCATGAGCGGTCTCACCCTGGTGATGAACACAACATATTCCCTTGTTTATGCCGTGGGCCCCAAAGCCAGCGATCTGGCGGCATGGGTTACGTTTGTGACACAGCCGTTCTAAAGTAGCGCGCTTAGCAAGCGGAACGCGGGCCATATCGTGCCTTGCCATGAGGCAAGGCACGTTTCTCGCGGCACTGCACGCGCCAACATCAACCGAGTCATCGTGGTGAATAACAACCTGAAGCCAATTTCGTCGAGTGACATTGTTATCGCTTCAGGGACTACCAAAATTTCCGCGCAGTTGTTGGATCCCACACACATCGCTGTGTCGTACGGAACGCTGATGGGAAACCAGCCTAAAAATTTCGGCAATGTGGTCTCCGTATGGAGCGGAAGCGAGATCGGCTGGAGCAACAAGCCGAATCCGATTGTGACAGTGCCGGTCCCCGGCACAACGCCTGATGGAGACATGGTCGTCCCTCTCGGCAGCCAGCCGCCGAGCCCGCCCTACGTGGTGGCGTATGGCACCAGCAACAGCGGTACAGCGTACTGCGCCGCGCAGATCGTGCCTTCCGATCCACCGCCAGATCCAATTACCACGCAGATTAGCCTTCCCTGGGTTGGCACGGATTCGCTGCTTGCCGGGTTCATTACGCCGCCACAAAACTGTCCACGTGCGTATGGAAACTGGATTGGGCTCTGGCAGGGGCAGGGCATTACCTATAACGGCATCAATCGCATTGCCAAAGTAAACATTGATGGAAATGTTGCGACCGGAAGCCAGAGTATGAACGATCTGTCGCTTACCTTCGACACGGTCTACACGCTCGGTTATGCCTGCGGCCCCAGGGACCAGGACCTGGCGGCCTGGTTGACATTCAAGACCCAGCCGTTCCTCCGGCAGCTGCTGCGCTCTTTGCTCCGCATGTTTCGCCAACGAACATGAAAGGAAATTTCGATGGCATTCTTTTCAAAATTAAACAGTGGGAATTCTTACCTCTATCTTGCCCAGGAAATGCCCGGCGACACTGGATGGTGCGCTTATGTGCTTCCTGAAGGTTCAAGCGCCGGTTCGGAGATCGATCCGGCTCCGGCATTCAATGATCTTCCCGGGGCTTATCTATTCTCATTCTCAAGCGTAACTGTATCTGGTGACGCGCTGGTAGCGGCCATATGGGAGTACATGGCGCAAAAGATCTCACCCAATCGCGCCATCGTCTGGATCAACCAAACGCCGGGAACATCTGATCTTCAGATCAACGCGCTAGGGTTTTCCCTCACGCCCACCAGAACTGGACCCAACAGCAAAGTCTTTACTGTCACCAACGCGCTGACGGGGCCGGTCTCTGACACGCTGGTGCTCCAGGTGCCGAACAACTGCGACGTCAGCTTCGATCCGGCCTCGGCAGTGATTCACATCGATGGAGATACAGCTTCCGCAGGCCCCATCACGTTTAACACGATCGATGGAATTGCGAGCACTGAGATCAATCCAAACCGCATACAGATCTTCCTCTCCGGGGCGGGCCGCGGTTGCGCAATCTTTGATCTCTTTATTCGGGAGGGGACAGACTTCGATATTTTTGATTTCGGCTTGAAATATTTCATTCCCGGGCCGACGCAAAGCCCGGTTTTGCAGAGGTATCCGCTCCTGCGGCCCGATGAGCCTACGCAAAACGCGCGTGTAGGCTTCAGAGCCTGGATCGACCTGACCAACATTCAAAACCAGGGCGGCGCTCTGCGGACATTTTTTGCTTTCACGGGGAAGAATAAAGATAGCGTCACCACCCTTCTTCCTTCGGCCTATAACACCGTGTTTGGCCATTCGATCAACCTCACTCCGCAGGCGCAACTAGGGGATTACTCTCAGCTTCCCGGAGCGGGAAGCGCGTTGATGCTCTTTCAGACAAATCCCCGCCAGGGCCAGAACCGTTATCTGACGCCATCAGGAAATTTCGCCATAACGCTGGCCGACGCTGCACCACAGGGCCAACTGCTGTGCGGATTGAACGGCACTGAGTCCATCAGCTTCACCGCCGGCGACATCCTGCAATTCGCTGCGAGTAACAACGCCTATGCTCCTGCATTTCCGTTTCCGCTGGCATCGCCAGTAGGTCCGCCGATTGACCCAAAAGCGCCACTGATGACCTCTCAACTCGCAACATCATGGGCCACCGTGGTCAAGGCGGAGACCAGTAATATTGAACCAGCCTACATGGCGCAGCCCAAAGGGTCCGCACTGTTTGGGCGCGACAGCCTAATCAGCAACCAGTACCCCACTTTATTCGGACATCGGGACCCAGCCTACGTTTTGTCAAATCATGCGCCGTTCAGCTTCCCCCTGGTTCCGTATGCCGCGGTGGTAGTGAAGAATGACGGAACAACATTCACCCGGGAGCAACTTGAGAGCTTTGAGCTTCAGGTCATTGGTCCCACACGTCGCAACCTGATTGGCGATGCAAAGCCAGCGATGGTTTCGTCGGCGGCCGTCCGGTCCGCGGGAGCTTTTGCCGGCGCCGACGAAAACATTACCACCCCCTCCGGTGTGATTGCCACGGTTGCCGCAGCAACTGCCTCCGGTGCATGGACCAAAATTCTGCTTGGTCAAATTGACGACGGCCTGCTACAGCAGGTCAGCTTTGATAATCCTGATCCGCAACTGGTCCAGGCTTTCCAGACGAGCCAGCTCTTTCTCGTGGCTGCCAACTCATGTCATCTGGGCGCGCTTGCCAGCGGAGGACAGGTGCCGGACTGTCCCGCCGGCGTAAGCCAGGGAACATTCAAGAACCAGGTTGAGATTGGAGGCTGGAAGCTTGCCGCGGAGGTTGGCGAGAACAGCCAATATGGAAGCTATCGCGATGTGGTGATTTTCAAAGGACGGAAGGGCAAACTTTATGATCCGCCTGCGTCGAACAATGGTGATCCTGGAGACGATTCCATCAGCCTGGTGGCAAATCCGTTCAAATGGACGCAGCGCGGTGACTTTTCTTCTCCCACCACCCAGGCGGGAAACGATGAGACACAGCTTCAACCACCGGATGACAGCCAGCAGATCATTCTGTCGCAATGGCTGCAGGATTACTTTCATGACGTCCGTGTTCGAGCCGCAGATCCACAGCAGAGGCCATACTTCCAGAAGCTGGACGAGATCGCGCGCGATGAAAACTGGACCGGCTTCCTGATCCTGAAAATGACCATCCAGGGCCTGCCCAGCGATCTCGCGGGAATCACTGCCGGCATCACCGATCTGGACGCTTTCAATGCACATCATTTTGGAATTGAGATTGGCCAGGTCTTGAACCAGCCTGGCAAGCCAATCGAACTCAATAAGAGCAGCTCGATGTTCGGATTGATCTACTATGTCGATCCCGCTTTCGTCTCGCCCGCGCCTGAGCAGCCGCCGCAACCGGTGGCGCCTCCCGTAGGCGTTGACTATGACTTTCGCCTGCTGAGGCTGAGCGTGCTGTTTGAAAACACAGCGGTCAAGTCTTTCCAGAGCTATGCCCAGATCACCCTGAACAACCTGTTCGGAATGCAGGTTGATCACATGGGGGCCGGCGGGAATGCTTATAACACCATTGTTCTGCGCGGAAGCTATCAGAACAATAATGGCAAGCCGGTTTACACACTGGGCACTACAGCCGACAACACCTTCTATTTCGATAACAATGTTATCCAAAAATTGGAACTCACTAGCGCTGTCATGAGCACGCGCAATCCCGGCAACCAGGCAAAAGATCCCACGGTGATCACCTGGATCGGCTTTACCGGCTTCATCGATTTCAAGATTGTTCAGAATGCACAAAGCGGCAACAACGGCGAACGGCGACTCGGCGATCTAACAGAACGAGGCTTTCGATATCTTCTCTTTTGGTAATGACGCAAATCAGGACCTCCTGCGCCAGGGGCTCAGCTTTTCCAATCTTGGATTAAAGATGAGTTTTCCGGTAAGCGATCCGACGCAACGGCAATTCACTTTTTCTGCCGAGGAGATGGGCTTTGATCTTGCTACCAGCACGCCGCGTGTGGGCAGCCTGTTTTCCGGATTCTCTTTGCAGATACAAGGCCTTCAGCAGGGGAATGGTGATTCACCACCTTCGCGCGCTGGTTATGCAACTGTAATTACTGACGCGAGGCTGACCGGGGTTGATGGCGGGGATTGGTGGGGTATGCGTTACCAGTTGAATATGGGAACGCCTGGAAATCTTGCCGGCAATCTGGGGCTCAATTCTTATTTGTTGACCGGCTGGGCGCCCGACAGCAGTGGAGAAGGCAGTTATAAGGCGCTGGTCGGACTGCAACTACCGGGCACCGGCGGCGGTGCCAAACTGATCAGCCTGCAGAACGTGTTGCGTCTCTCTATTGGACAGATGCGGCTGACGCTCGATCGCAGCAATCCACTTGAGCCTGTTAAACCATTCCTGCTCATGCTGACTGAGATCGCGCTGAAGTTTCTGGGGGTGCTCAAGATTCCTCCCAGCGGCTCCACTCTGTTTTACCTGTTCGGCAATCCCAAATCAGAAGGTAAGCCCTCCGGGCTGGGCTGGTATGCAATGTACCGGCAGGACAAGAAAAAAACAGAGGATTCCACCACGCTCATGTCTGCGCCAGAAAAAGAAAGGTTGATCCAATGAGCACCAAAGCTATCATCACGCTGGTTGAAGCAGTTGATGAACGAGAGGTTCAGGCTGTCGAGAAAATCACGGCAACCATGATTCAGTTCTTCATAGGCACCAGCCCACGGTTTTATTGCCCTGACAGTCCGGCATTTGGGCATCTGTCTTCGACCATTGCAATCCTGAAGCGGTTCATCGCCATGGGCTTCATCACCCAAGGTGAAATTGTCTATGAGAATCTGGTAGTGCTGCAAAAACTGACGACTCTGCTGCCCCAGATCGATTTCAAGCAGCCTATTCCAATCAAAGTTAAAAGTCAGGGCAGAGAAGCGACGGTCAAGCTCACGCTACAACCAGACAATCCATTGCCGCTGGAAGAGAAGTTTGCTATTACTGGCGGCTGGGACCACCATGGCAAAGTAGTAGAAAAGGTCAGAATACTCAACGTAGATGTCATGTTGGTTCTGCAGCCGTATACATGGGAGTTACAAGACACACAAGCCTACGATCTGGTCTATTTTCGCAAAGCCAGCACGGAAATCAAATTGGCCGAAGCAATCGTAGAGTTCAACGACATGCTGTATTTTCGCCCCGTTCCGGCTGTTTCCGAAGAGGAATGGATGCAGCTTGCTGCACTACCGGACAAGAAAGAGCTCATAGCCGCCGCCCAAGCAGTCGTGAATGGCGTGAACGAGACGAAGGCCCTATTTTGCCCCGCATATGGAATCAGCAATGTGGGGACGAAAACGCCTCTTATGGCGCCGCCACCCGGCGCAGTCCTCTTTAATTTGTGCTCAGCGGTTCGACTCTTGCAGGAGCAAGGCCGAGCAAAACGCATGGTTATTCTGGTTCTGACAGAGTTTAAGGCACAGTCCTGGAAAATGCTGGGCGACTGGGTCGCTGGCAAAAACCTGGATAAGCAAGCGATGGAATTTGCCAAGAAGTATCTCTGTCCATCCGGCGTTGAGAAAGTGCTGTTGCGCAATGATCTATCCAACGCTCAAGAAATATACAAAGCTATCCAAACCTTGGGCGAAGATCAGGTGCTTATTCTCAATCTTCAGGGTCTCCCGCAGGATGTTTTCGACCTCTACTACCGGATGGCTAGTTTACCGGCAATTCTAGAGGGTGCGGGCACGGCAAGCCTGGTGATGAACCTCGGCATTCCTTACTGCAGATTTGCTCCAGTAGCATATCCGGTCTTACCCCTTTGTTCGCAACCATCGCCAGAGAGTCTGTATGCCGCAGAGATGATGAAGTTAATGGTGACGATGACACAGACGTGGAATGAAGACTTCATACCGCCGATTCTGATAGCGAAGTATATCCTTGAAACCTGGGACAGCCAGTCGAAGATTGCCCAATACTTTATCCAGTTCGCCAACTATCTGAAGGCAAATGCAAACAATGACAAGCTGTTTCGGGCCCTCTCGCTGGTATTTTCGTGCAAACAGTTCGGCGAGAGCTTTTCGGACCTGACGCAGCACATGCTGGTTGGAGATCGCGTTAAGCGATTGGCAAGAAAAGGCAAGGCCGAGGTACCGGCTGCTATTGCCAAAGCCGGCGATGATCCAGTCCTTGATAAAGTCTATGACGATCTGATCGCCAACCTCTCTGATGGAACCCTGAACTTAGTTCCCGGCGCATTTCCCGAGGGGCCGATCGCGGATTTGTTTCAGAGCCTCTGTGAGGACAAAACATTCGTCATCACCTCAGCTCAGATCGATCCTCCCGCGGCAGGAGAGGTGGCGGTCTCTGGCAAGACCAATTCACTGCTTGGCATTCCCGGACTGGATGTGAACAACCTTGTTTTCACCAACGGTGACCTGGGGTTGACCAGCACGCTGCATGTGCTGCGTAACGATCTCTCCTGGAACCTGGAAAATGTGCCGTGGTTCAGCTTGCGCAGCCCCTTCTTCGATATCACGCAGACAAACAATGAAGCTCCAACCAGCGGCGCCGTGGGAAGCTCCATCGCCATCGGCAGCACGGTCATGGACGTGAAATTGGGGATCCCTGTAATCCAGAACAAATGGATTTTCCAGGCAGCCTTCTCCGGCAAACAACCCGGAATTTCTGACTTGTTTCAGCTTGTTGGCGGCATCAACCTGGCGCAGATTTTGCCGCCACCTATCAACGTAGTTGCTGATTTGAAAGTGCAGCAGTTTGAACTGATGTATGACCGTACCTCCGGTGCGGTCGGCTATTTCTCGGTCCAGGTGGGAACCAGCCAGTCATGGCCTTTGTTTGGAAACATTGTTCTGGGCAGCCTGACGATTCAGGCTCTGGTGAGCGCGCCGGGTGACTTGAAAAATCGGACTACCAAATTCGACATCAACGCCAGTTTTCCACTTGGCCCAGGTTCGGTAGCAGTCAGCGTTTCGGTGCCGGGGCTGGTCTTCAGCGGAAGACTTGTGCCGCCTGAGGACCCACTCAAGCACGTGGAGCTTGGAGATGTCGCATCACTCTTTCTGCCTTCAGGGCAGACAATTTCCATTAATGGCAACATTAACCAGTTTTCTTTCAACTACAACCGTGCTGCATCCACCTGGGCCGTGAGCTGTGCGGTTGAGACAGATTGGCCAATCACCATCGCCGGCGCCACGCTCTTCACCATCACTGGGCTTGGGTTTTCCGTGCAAGGCGCATCAGGGAACGTGACCGGCAACTTCAACGGTTCCACGATCATCCTGCCGGACTCAGCCAATATCAACCTGAGCGTCAGTGCTTCTTATGATGGCCCTGAAGCCGGCTGGACTTTTGAAGGCAGAACCACCGAGCCCATCAGCGTCGGCAATCTGCTGAAGAGCGCTCCTTTTCACTTCGACGCCGGATCGCAGGCGGGCTACAACATTGACAGCCTTTCCCTCATCGTCGCCACGGGGGACAACTCCTGGACATTTGAAGGCACTTTCAGTGATTGGAAAATCGAATTTCTGGACCTGACGATCAAGCGGGCTTCCGTCAAAGCCGGCCAGAAGAGCACCACGGGAGCAATCTTCAATCATCCGGCGCTGCGCAATTCTACGGTGGCGTTGCTTGCGCGGACGGATGATACGCTCAGCACTTTTGCCGAACTTGAGGCTGACATTGTCTGGTTTGGAATCGAAATTACTTCGTGGATCAAATTCAGTAAAGGATCACCCAGCTGGGGATTCACATGGAAACAACTCACGGGATTGGTCGAGAAGAATGACAAGCTGGAATGGATCGGCACGCTGAAGTTCGCAGACAACGTAACGCTGGGCAGCATGATCGAAGACATGGTGTCCTGGATCACGGGATCAAAGTTTGGTCTGGAAGCGCCCTGGAATTTCCTGGACAGTATAAAGCTCAGCAATCTTTCATTGATTTACAACTTCACGAAGAACACAGTTGCTTTCGGAATCGATATCGGGCCTATCGACCTGGGCTTTGCCCGGATTGACAGCATTCGGGTCAGCTATGGGCCGAACCCGAAGGACGAGAACAAGCGCGGCGTGCTTGTGTCGCTTACCGGTTCGTTCCCATGGAACGTGGGCCAGGATGCAGAGGGAGACGCGTCTACACTGGGTCCATGGGACGCGAGCCAGCCGGGGACTGCACCCGCGCCTCCGGGCAACGGCAATAAGTATCTGGATCTGCGAATGCTGGCGATGGGGCAGCATGTGCACGTAACGGGTCTGGAGCAGTCCAAGACCGTGCAGGAAGCAATCGCCTTGATGGAGGACATGCCTGATCCGGAGCCCGGAAAAATTCCGCCTGTAGTGTTTGATCCACAGAGCGCATGGCTGTTCGGTACAGATTTTGGCGTTCTCCGCCTTGACGATAAGAAGGAGGCGAGCAAGGGAAACGTCCGCGGCAACGGGGCAAGCCTTATGCGCAACATGGCGCCGACAATCATTGAACACGATGGCAAGCTCCTCCAAATGAAAGCGCCCAAAGCAGGGCTGGGCTATTTCATGACCCTGCAGATCATCTTTAACGATCCCAGTTTTTACGCTCTGCGGATCGCGTTGGACGGCGAGCCGGCCAAAATTCTGAAAGGCCTGGATTTTCAGATTCTCTATCGCCAGGTCAGCGAAACGGTTGGCGTCTACCAGACAGAGATTACCCTTCCCGACGCGATGCGGCATCTTGGCATCGGCGTATATTCCATCACTCTACCGGTCTTTGGAATTTGGATTTACACCAACGGCGACTTCCAGGTGGACATCGGCTTTCCGTGGAACTCGAACTTCGCCCGCTCGTTCAGCATTGAGGGCATTATCTATCCTGGAATTCCCGTGCTCGGCTCCGCCGGCTTTTATTTCGGCAAGCTTTCCAGCGCCAGCACCAATAAGGTTCCGCAGACAACCCTGGGAACATTCAATCCGGTGATCGTATTTGGCTTTGGCCTCCAGATAGGGTTCGGCAAATCGATTGAATATGGCGTGCTCAAAGCCGGCTTCAGTCTTACGGTAGTTGGGATTCTGGAAGGTGTAATTGGAAAGTGGAATCCTTATCAGCTTACCGAAGGCGGCAGTGGCGGCGATTCACAGATCCAGGGCGCATACTATTTCTGGCTCCAGGGGACCGTAGGGATCATCGGCAAACTTTATGGCAGCGTTGATTTCGCCATCATTAAGGCCTCGGTAAATGTTGAGTTGAAGCTGCTGATACAGCTCACATACGAATCCTATGTCTCTGTTTCCGTAACCGTGATCGCGTCAGTAGACGTCTCCGCGTCGCTTGAGATTAACCTCGGCATCTTCTCCATCACTCTGCATTTCAGCTTCTCACTGCGCCTGAAAGAGACGTTCACAATGTTGAACAGCGGCCAGGCGCCATGGCAGATCGGGAGCGGAAATATCAGCGCTCTTCAGGGTTCAGCCAATCGCCGTCTGCACGCGGTGCGTAAGGCTACAGCCCGCTTGCCGATGCTGGCTCAGGCAACAACATTGAACTGGAACAACCTGAAAAAGCCTGACGCAGGCCCGGCGCCGCTTTCTGGCTATCTCGCTCCGGCGCTTACTGTGGCGCGCGACGAATGGGCCGCGCAAGCCGATCCAAGCATGCAGGTGCCTTGCTATGTTGCGAGCATCTTCATTGACTCCGTGGCACCCACGAATCAAGATAGCCACACCAGCGCGCTGAAGGCAGCTGGACAGGCGGTGGATACCTCCTTCGAAACTCTCTGCAAGACAGTTCTGCGCTGGATGGTCGCGTCACTGCAGCCGTCTCCGTTGAGCGCGAGCGACGTGGATAATCTGCTGATCAGCGCGGGAACCCTTGATCTGCTCAATGAGTCGCTGGTCAGCACAGACAGCGCTCCAACGCCGATTCCGGAATCTGCCATCGACTCGTTCCTGACGAACCAGTTCTTGTTCGCTGTGCAGGTTCCGCCGGCAAATACCAGGCAGAACGTGAATGCCACTTACTTCCCGATGGCGCCTCTGGTCAAGCTTGTGATTCCCGCATACAGCGCTGACTACGCAGGCTGCAACTATTCCTTTGGCGCGTACAACTCGATTGATTCAACCGGCCTCACCGCATTGCGCCATTACTTTGACGATCTTGCGGTGCAAGTCAGCAATGAGATGCAGAACCAGCCAGCGCCCAACGCCTTGCCTCCAGGCGTCGCATTTTCCATGTCGGACTGGATCTACACGGACTACTTCCTGCTGCTGGCGCGTCAGATGGTACAAGCCGCGAGCGAAGCCCTGCGCGATTTCAAATACCCAATCACCACGGGCCAAACCACGAGCCAGGTTGTGACCTGGATCAATAACACCGGTCAGCTTGCCGATGGCGATGCTTATACCGTAAGCGATCTCTTCGCCGCCAACCAGACGCATCTGGTGAATGCCGGATCAAAGCTGGCGATTGGCGTAACATACGCGATTGATACTGAAAGCTTCAATGTAATTGCCACCAAAATCCTGAATGGTGCAACTGGCGCGCTGGAGCTTGCTCAAGCCAATGCCAGCAAGACAGATATTCTCCGCGCCGAACAGGTGATCAACTATCCCGGCAAGACCCCTTACGTGGTAAAGGCAGGCAACAGCCTGAGCGGGATTGCACAGACTCTTGGCGTTCAACTCACCGACCTTCTGCTCAATACCTCGGTCCTGGCGCAGTCTGGCTTGCTCCTGCCGGATATTAAACTGGCGCTTCCCGGCGGCCGAGAGGTCCAGGCAAATTCAGAAACGTTTACCGTGATTGCTAAAAGCCTGTACGGATGCGCATTTGCGCCAAGCGATCTAGCGCTTGCCAACGCCGCTAACAGTCAGATTCTGCGCGCCGGCGCGGTCATCTCAATTCCTGGCAAGGCCAGCTATACAGTACAGGCAGCCGACACTCTCATCACGATAGCAAAGGTATTCAATTGCCAGGTTGGAGAGCTGGTGATCAATGCCGGCCTGCTTTCGCAAATCGGATTGCTGGCGCCACAGTCCACTTTGTTCATTCCTCTGGTGCGCTGCCAAAGCCAGGCCTCGGACAGCTTCCAGAGCATCGCCAGCCAGGCGGTGTATGCCGGCGCTTTCACGGCAGCGGCATTCGCCGGACAGAATGCCGGATTCAGTATTCTGCGTACTGGCGCAAAGATCGAATATGCAGGTGCCGGGGCAGGCCAGAGTCCATATGTTGTCCAACCAAGGGATTGCCTTGGTGACGTGGCCAATTATTTTGGAATCTCACTTGCCGATCTGTTCTCCCACACCTCTGTGCTGGCACAGACTGATTTGCTCATCGGCGTTGCCGTGCTATTTACGCCAACATTTGCCTGCACCGCCCAGGCAAGCGATACCTTGCAAACTCTCGCGGCGCGCTACGCTACCACCGTTAGCGTAATTGCTGATCAGCCTGCCAACGGCGACGTCGCGGACCTTTTCGCCCTGGTGGATGCCAGCCAGAAGCCCGATCCTTACCTGGATGTTCCGCACCTGGCGCAGTTCAGAGTTGGAGAATTGATTGCCGAGTGCCAGCGCAGTCTGGCCTTGCAACATCTTTCCTCGATGACCTCGCGCTATTACCTGCACGGCTTGCGCTTGCCCACCGAACACATCCAGCCATTGCAGAAGGGCATGTGGGTGAAAGACTCCGGCGGCAAGCTGGCCCTGCCTGAATATGCCGGACTCTACGCATTGACCGGTCAACAGTTCGCGCTGCCTGAGATTCAAAGCAAGGACTTTGCCATCACCTTTGACAACTCTGCCGGGCCGGCATGGCTACAGTTCAATGACAGCCAGAAGAAGAAAACGAGCCAATTGCAGATCCTGATAACTCCGAGCTCTGACGATGCAAAGCGCATCAGCGCCTTGACTGATTACGCCCGAAAGAACCGCCTTGAGGTCAAAGTCAACCAGCTCGGTCCAGGCACGATTGCTGAAAGCGAACTGGCCAGCTATCCATTTCCCTCTTCCCTGATCTGGCAGAGCGCGGCACCCGTGGTGTTGCCTTACAGCCCATCGCAAAGCGGCGTGCCCTCGCTGAAACTGTGGAGAATTCCAGACGCTATGCTCGGCCTGTCCGCTAGTTCCGCCGATGGTTCCAATGGCAAGTCTCTTACGCGCGCAGTCGACCCCCGATTCAAGCTGCAGGTGGCACGTTACGACGAGGCTACCGGAAGCACGCAGAAGACAGATGCCGAAAATTACGGCTGGGCTACCATAATTGAATTCACGATTAAGAAAATCCCCGCCGTGTCTTCGAGTCCGGCAAGCGCAACGACCTATGAAGTGGCCGGCGCCGGCGGAAACGATATCGTTCTCCTGGAACGGATGATTGCCGAGATCGGAAACAACAAAGCGTATTTCGATCAACTGGTTCTCGGATATGCTCCTGAACAAAATGGGGATGGAGCTTCGGGAGTACAGACAGATCCACCGGCAAGCGTGACCATGGGCATTGCGCAGGTTGATCTATCGACTGACACGCGGCCTGCTTCAACGTCGCTGGCCTTGATGAGCACGAAGACCGCGCTTCTTAACTCCGTGCCTGAATTCATTACGCTGCTATGGGAAGCCAGCATCACCCGTTCCGGAGGTTTCTATCTTTATTATTACAATGCCGCCGATGGCGTCGGCCTGCCAGACAGAATCTTCAATGATAAGAATGAAGCCACGCTGAGCCTTATTGTGCTCTATGCAAAACCGCCGGCGCCGGCAGAGCAGGATGCCGTGGCCAGTTTTATGAATGCCGTGGCCGCCGGCGACAGCATCGACTCCGCCAATTCCGTGCTCTTTGCCCAGGCCAACCCACCGGCTACCACGATTGTGCCGGATGCCAATGCTACGCTGGCGACAATGGCGTATGCGTATTTTTCTGATATCGGCGATCTGGCGCAGCTGAATTCGAGCCTGCCTCTTACCGCCGGCTGCCAGATCAATGCCAATCAAGGAGTCTTTCAGGCCCCGGTAATGGGAATGTCCCTGGCGACGATAGCCCAGCAATTCAGCACAAAGGCTACTCCGTTAACCGTGAATGATCTGCTCAAGGCGAACCCGCGTGGCCCGTTGCCTGATCCGCTCTTCTTCCCCGCTGCAATCAACCTGCCCCCGGTCACAGTAACTTCGGGAACAGACGCGTATTCCGCAACCCTCGGACAAATTTCGGAATTCTTCGGGGAAAATCTCACGGCTCTTGCCGCGAAGAACCAGGACGTGCAAGGGCTTTTTGCCGCCACTGTGCTACAGCCCGTGACTATCCCCGGTGGCCCGCGCACGCGCCATGCCTCGGTGCCGCCCGGTGTAATTTCTGTTGAAGCCGTGCGTCCCGTGCCGCCTCCAGTGCCGGAGAAGTTCGATGATCCTAATTACGGCAAGTATTCACTGCTGAATCTTTACACGCTGCTCAGCTATCGGATCGCCGACAATGATTACTTCAGACACAGCAGCCTGGGATTGCCAGCGGGCCCAACCACCAAACCTGCCGACCCTGCCAATACCAGCAAGGTCCGCCGAGCTCGCACGCTCACCGCAGACGACGTCTGGTACTACAAGCAGTCTCTGCCTTATCCGAAATTCATCCGCACCAAGACGTCTGCGGTCAGAGGCCTGCCTCAGCCGGATGAGAATCCCTATCGTGCACTGGCCTGTCTGCTGCAAGTTGATTATGAATGGCAGGACAACTATGGCAATACCCTGGTCACAACGCTTTCTGATCCTCAGAACGGAGACGCGGGCCCACGCAACCAGGCCCCTATGCTCACCGGCTACACCGATGCAATCATCAACGTGAACCAGTGGCCGGCAGTATCCGCGAATTGGCAGGTGGTTCCGCTCGCGGGCTCTGATCCGCAGCTGGAAATACGGATCAGCTTCGACAGCAGTAAGTATCAGGGAATGTTGCAGGCATCCGCTCTCGCTGGCGGCACACAGGTCCTGGCAAAATTCACTTTGCCATTGGATCCGAAAACCGCGTGTGACGTAAGCAATTACAAGCTCGATAATGGCGCCAGCGTCTTACTTGCCACCCTGAGCGTGGATGGCCAAAGTGTCACGCTGACGACGACTCAACTAGGCAATGCGCGATATGCGCTGACCATCCAGGGAATCAAGACCAGGGACGCCGCTACCACCTTTAGCGGTGAAGCCAGCTTTGACTTCCCGGACAATCCTGATTCGTATTCTTCAACGGTTCAGGGAAAAGCGCTGCAGGACCTGCGCGCGTACACGCAGGTTTTTTTCCAGTTCACCGATCCGAATGGGATCGCGTGCAGTATCGAGAGCACGCTATTTGAGACAGCGCAGAATCCACAGGGGAGCTTGGCTCTAACGAGCGCTCAGGTGAGTGATCTCCGGAATTGGCTCTTCTACGGCAGCGGCACAGCCACTTCAATCTTCGCTTTCCTTCAGGAGCGCTCGCAGTTCAAGAGCGATGTTGCACTACCGCCGGGTGAACACATCATCAGAAACGGGATTAGCCCGGCCCAGGTGAACTCGGCGCAGGTCTTTAAACTCTCACTCACCTTCACTATTGCACGCACCAGCGGCATGGTAGCTGGCGACCTGCAAACCACCAGCGGCATACACCAATCTTCGGCCAATATGGCGGCTCGTGTGGAAAAAGTTGCGGCCACGGGCAATGCCGTGGGCATCACGCAGTTCGCGCAGAATTTCCAGAATGCGCTATCGATCGAAAACAGCTATCGCATGAAGATTGCTACTGGAGTTGATCGTTACCGTGCAGGCAACGGTTCTGACAGCAGCACTCTCTGGGCAGTTAGAACAGGCTGGCCGGGCAAACCAATTGGCTACAAGATCACTCCTGAGACTGCCGGCAATCCGCAGATTTTTGCGCCGAGGCCGGTTTCAAATCAACTAAAGAACGACACAGTAGCTATCCGCGACTACAGCACCGGGAAGGGCATCGCCCCGAGTGCAACTCGCACTATCGATTTTGTGGACATCGATGTTGACGTCTGGATGCAGCAGTTCTTCGGTAGCGTCGATGGCCTGCTGGCCCCGCAATATACGGCGCCCATGCAGATTGTGGGCAAGAAAAAGAACAGAGACTACATCGGCAGAATTCTAAAACAAAAGAAAACGCTGGCGGCGATCGCCAAGAGATTGATGATTCCCGCGTTTGCCGGAGAGTCCGCCGACGCCACTGCCGCGCAGGAAGCCTTCTATCAGCAGATGCTCTCACGCCTCTCCAACGCTTACTCCACGCGGGCGGCGATGCAGTTCACCGCCGACGTGAAAGCCGACGTTCCATACATACCAGGATACCCGCCGCAGCTGTACGGCAACATCATTTTGAACAAGATGACATCAGAACGGTCAGGTGCACAGTCCGGCACAGGAGAAGAAGGTGAGAGCCGAGTAGCGTTCACCTCTCCCAAACTGGCGCTCGAAACAAAAGCCAATCAGCCATTTGCATTCTTGCTCAGCGCACCGGACACCGTGCGGTCAGACACCGGCTCCGTTGTCCCGGCAATTCGTCTCGACTTGACTTACAACGGAACCAGCATCGAACATCAGATCAGTCCGGTCCCCGGCATCCATGACTACCATGCCTCAACCTGGCTCAACTTTGTGATTCGTGATAAAGACTGGCCGCTTCAGCAGCCGCTGGGCGAATTTCCGGTGCCAATGTTTCTGCGCGCCTTTCCTGCCAGTCCCTCTGTTACTGCGCAGCGGGGCGACCGCACTTATTCCGATGACAAAGACCTTTCCCGCGTGACGCGCTGGAATTACGCTTTCACGTACTCGCTGCCGTTCCATTACCCGCACGATGTTGTGTATTGCGCGGTGGAATTCAATGTAAAAGACCTGTTGGCCAAGCCGGATGAACTGAAAGACGCCTTCCCGCAACTGGCCCAGTTCATTACCGTTTTTCCCGCGGTAGATGAGGACTTGCAAACCATTCTGGCGGAAATCGATGCCGCAAAGCAGGACCGGCTGGAAGATGCCGCGGTTGCTCTGCTCTCGTTCTGTGACATGGTTGATTGGATCATCACGGCGGCCGGAGGCACTCGTGCTGATGCTGAGGGGATGGGGCTGGTCATGCACGGCCCGCGCAAACGGCTCGCCGGCACTCTGGATCTGACCTACGCTTTCCGTATCGAAGAGGGATTCGCGGTGATTGACGACCAACGCGCTCTACGTGTCAACTTGATTGGCCAGCCGCCTGCCGGTATCGGCGTTCCGGTGGTGCTGATTGACCCTGATCATTACAACTGCATTCCATTTCTTAAGCCAGATGCTGATTGTGACAAGCCTGACCGCTTCTGTTTTGTCTATCAAAACAAAACCACGGGGCGCTACCTGAATGACACCGATGGGCAGCGAATTCCGGAACGTAATGTTGTTCTGCAGGACATGGACATCCTTCAGCGCCAGGATGCGTGGTCCACGGTCCTTATCAAACGCAATGAGGAACTGGTTCCGACAAGACGCTCAGCTGAGCCGTTCATCTACCAGACTCCCAATGTGCAATTTGCCAATGCCCTGCATCCAGTTATTGATTCGGACATCCCAATTTCTCTGCCAGAACTTGGTACTTCACAAGCCACGCGCTCACTGCAGCAGGCTCTTGAGATATTGTTCCAGCGGCTGTTTGCCGATACGACCACACCAACCGTTGTTATTCAAGTGGAGGTCAGCTACGAATACTCAATCAATTCCAGCGTGCAGTCAGTCTCACTGCCGGTGCTGATGCAGGCGCCCCTTGAGGTTGTCTTATCCAGCGCCAAAGGCGTTGCATTAGAGCAGATGATTACAGACTGGAGTCAAGCCATCGAGCTCTGGTTCACTACTCATCTTCCCAATGGCGAGGACGGAGTCCTTTGGTTTGACATCTCAATCATGTCCAACCTTACCGCCAAGCCGATGCCGCTTTTGCGGCTGAGAAAGCTCTATCTGCCGATCGATGTGATTGAACCACCGCTGTCGACCGGAACAATGGTTCTCGGAGTCCACACACCGTAGGCGCCCGCAACCGACTTTTGCAAGCATCTCAATCTGTGATCAACCATGGATTGGGATGCGAACCGGTAACGGCTTGCAGACAATTTCGGGGCTAGATCTTTTTATTTCATTGGCCGCGAACCGGTGATGAGAATATCCACCAGTCTCCTGGCGCTTTGCTGCCAGTCCGGGCTGGACGCGACGTTGGAGACGCCGATAAGCGCCCGCAGCAGATCGAATGGGTCAAGGTCTTTGCGTATGTCGCCGCTTTTGATGGCGCGCTTCACCAGGGCATCAATGGCTCCCTGGATCTGGCCGCGAGAACCTTCATATAGCTTCGAAGGACCTCCAACCAGCGTGTTCAGCGCAGGGGCGATGATGTGCTTCGCCGCTATGTAGTCAACGAACAACAACATCCACGCTCGCAACGCTTCAATCGGGCCCATGGTCGCAGAGAATTTCTTCTCTGCTCCGGCCAGCTTTTCTACCTCAGTCCGATAGACCGCTTCGATCAGTGCATCTCGCGTAGGAAAGTGGCGATAAAGGGTTCCTGCCCCAACACCTGCTTCCCGGGCAATGTCATCCAGGCTGGCGTTTGCGCCAGACCGGGTGAACACCTTCTGCGCGACCTCCAGAATCCGCTCGCGATTCTGTTGGGCGTCAGTGCGCGGCTTTCGGGTTGGACTCTTAGCAGCCATTCTCGAAAATATTTGCAACCGGAGACTGTCTCCGCTTATCATATTCCTATACGGAGACACTCTCCGTTTTATCTGGAACGCGGCAGCCTGTCAACAACCGTTTTCCTTTGACCTTAAAAGAGGTGGGAACATGAATCAACTTGCGATCAATCAACCGCCAAACAATCACACCGCTGATTGTGTCGACGTGACGACCACGGCGGAGCAGGAACTTACCGCATTCTTCAGGGCAGTGATGAATTTGTTCGGGCCAGAACTGGCGGAGCTCTCAGCTGACGACTGGCTCAACGAATTGATGACAACCGAAGCATTGCCTTCGTCAACTCGTGAATGGCGAGGAATCACTCTCAAAGCTTCCACGCGGCTCGCCGATCGTGTGAACGCTTTATCCATAACCCAACACCCATGCCAGACGCTGGCATCTATCTGTTCATAAGTACTGCAATCATCTAATCATGGGAGGTAAGAAATGCGTGTTTTCCTTACAGGCGCTACAGGTTTCATCGGGTCCGCCATTACCCGTGAACTGATCGACGCGGGCCATCAGGTACTCGGCCTTGCGCGCTCGGATGCGGGAGCTAAATCTCTTATCGCCGCTGGGGCTCAGGTGCATCGCGGTTCGCTTGAAGATCTGGAAAGCCTTCGTAGCGGAGCGGCTGCTGCGGACGGCGTGATTCACACGGCTTTTATCCATGATTTCAATAACTACGGTCCTGCCGCCGAGGCAGACCGGCGCGCCATTGAGGTGCTCGGGGCTGAGCTTGCTGGCTCTGACAGGCCGTTTATCGTCACTTCCGGAACGTTGCTTCTACAACGTCGCGGTCCGCTCGTAATGGAAGACGACAAAGTCAATCCTGATTTTCCCCGCAAGTCAGAAGACGGACTGGCGGTGGTGCCTCAAGGAGTTCACAGCATGATAGTGCGCCTTCCTCCCTCAGTACATGGAGACGGCGATCATGGCTTCGTTCCGGCTCTGATCAACGTCGCACGTCAGAAAGGCGTCTCTGCATACATAGGTGACGGTCTGAATCGTTGGCCGGCTGTGCATCGGCTTGATGCTGCGCGTCTCTACAGGCTTGCTCTTGAAAAAGGCTCCGCGGGAGCCCGCTATCACGCCATCGCCGACGAGGGCGTGCCGGTTCGCGACATTGCTAAGGTTATCGGCCGGCGCCTGACCTTGCCGGTGGTTGCCAAGTCCAAAGAGGAAGCACCCGGGCATTTTGGCTGGATCGGGCACTTCTTTGCTATCGATAGTCCTGCCTCAAGCGTGCAAACGCAGAAACAACTGGGATGGAAACCCACACATTCTTCGCTCATCACTGACCTCGATGGGGGGAGCTATTTCGAAGTCGCTAAAGAAGGTTCAGCGGCTTGATGCCGCCGGCAACGTGGGACGCTTTAAGCGCCTACGATAAAAAATAATGTACCCGGAGACGTTTCACGATTATCTCCTTATAGATAGAGATAATCTCCGTTTTATACCAACCATTGACGAGCACGTGAAAAACAGCAAGGAGTAAAGATCATGGCGAATAATTCAGGAACAACTTCAATCAGAGAATTCGGCGCAACCTCAACCACAGATGAGGTTCTCTCCGGCATCAATCTGCGCGGCAAACGGATTCTTGTTACCGGTGTTTCGGCCGGACTCGGAATTGAAACTGCGCGCACGCTCGCGGCACACGGCGCATATGTTGTGGGCGCGGCACGAGATTTATCGAAGGCTGAAACCGCGACGGCCCAGGTCCGCAAAGATGCCGCAGCCAACGGAGGCGGATTAGAGCTCATTGAGCTGGATCTTGCGAATCTCAAAAGCGTCCGAGCCTGCGCCGATCGACTACTGGCCAAAGGCGAACCGTTTGATGTCGTGATTGCCAATGCCGGAGTGATGGCCACGCCATTTGGCCACACCGCTGATGGCTTTGAAACGCAGTTCGGGACCAATCATTTGGGCCACTTCGTCCTGGTCAACCACATTGCATCTCTTATTCGCGACGGCGGGCGGCTGATCAACCTGTCTTCTTCGGGGCATCGCTTCTCCAATGTCAACCT
This sequence comes from Terriglobia bacterium, assembly GCA_963724105.1. Taxonomy (GTDB): domain Bacteria; phylum Acidobacteriota; class Terriglobia; order Terriglobales; family Acidobacteriaceae; genus Angelobacter. The sequence goes on from CAVRTD010000001.1 coordinate 219,023, forward strand.
TGAAGACCCCAACTTTGAACGCACCACCTATGAGCCCTTCGTCGCCTATGGCCGTTCCAAGACGGCGAACATTCTCTTCGCCGTCGCCTTCGACAAGCGCCATCGCGGTCGTGGCGTGCGAGCTGCGGCTGTACATCCGGGAGGCATTCAGACTGAACTGGGTCGCCACATGGATCCCAGCCAAATGCAGAAACTTGTCGAGCAGATGAACCAACAACTCACTGCCGAGGGTAAGGGGCCATTCAAGTTTAAGACAATTCCTCAAGGAGCTGCGACTTCCGTGTGGGCCGGTGTCGTGGCACCCGCTGACGAGATCGGCAGCAAATATTGCGAGAACTGCCACGTTGGCCGCATCGTGCCGGACGACGCAACCATCAGCGCTATCAGCGAAGGAGTCCGCGGTTACGCGCTTGATCCAAAGAATGCTGAAGCGTTGTGGAAGAAGAGTGAAGAACTGGTAGGAGAGTCGTTCTAGCAACTGATCACTTGGAGCGTATTGAGCATTAAGCAGGCTAGTGCAAAGCAGGCTAAAGCGCAGCAGCGTTTGCCTGCTTTGCTTGCTCATAGCGTAATTGCGCCACCACAAGTCTGATCTGTTCAAACGTTATCTCAGGCCGCAAGGAATCTTTGAGTGGTTTAATGCGTTCCATGCCGTGCTGGACACAGGCTTGTTCGATCTCGACGTATTTCTCGGCTTCGACCCAGCCAGACTGGAAAGCCAGTTCCCCACTTTCCACCATGGAGGTAATCAGTTCAACCACGCTGCCGATCTGGCGTCCGCGTAACCGGGCAATCTCTTCCAGCGTCTTGCCTTCCAGCGCGAGTTTGAGGGTCTCCTGGCGGGCCGGCAGCTTCTTCTCCGCTGCCTGTTTAATGCGGACACCTTGCCGGAACTGGCGGATCGCTGCCAGTATCTCGCGCCCGTAGGACTCGGTCTTGCGCTCGCCGAAGCCGTGAATGCCGCGAATGGCGGCCAGCGATTCCGGCATTACACGGCACAGCTCTTCCAGGGACGTGTCATGCATCACGGTAAAAGCGGGAATGTCCTGTTTCTTTGCCACGTCGCGGCGCCACATGCGGAGATACTCGCGCAATTCGCTGTTGCCTTCTTGCGATTGCGCCGCCGGTCGCGGCTCGCGCATGCGTCCGGTCACAGGCTGCCGCGCAATCGTGCCGGTTTGTGAAAGCCAATCCGGCACGGACGCGCATACATCACAAGCTCCGCATGAGCTCCACTTAGGTGTTTCACCAAAATGCAGGCAAATCTGGCGATGCCGGCAAGTTCCCGACTGAGCGTACTCGCAGATTTCGCGATAGCGCTGCCAGGCCCGCTGCTTCTCTGCCGAATCAGTGATCTGATCAATGAAATAAGCTAGCAGGCCAACATCGCGTTTCTGCCAGATCAGAACACAGTCTGATGGTTGTCCATCGCGTCCTGCGCGTCCGGCCTCCTGATAGTACTGCTCCACCGATTTCGGCAGCGATAGATGAATCACCGCGCGCACAGAAGCTTTGTTGATGCCAAGTCCAAAGGCCAGCGTGCCCACCAGCACCGGCACCTCATCGGACATCCAGCGCTCCTGGTTGCGTGTGCGTAGACTGCTTTCCATTTGTCCGTGATAAGGGACCGCGGAAATTCCCTGTTCTTCCAGAAAATCAACCGTCTGCTCCACTTTATTAATGGTAGGCGCATAAACAATCACATGGCCGGCATAGTGGTGCAGAGCGTTGACCAGAAGAGCGGGTTGCGTTCGCGCATCGCACTCTCGTATTACGTAGCGCAGATTGGAGCGGTGAAAGCTGGCAATGTATTTATGCGGATCGCGCAGGCGGAGCTGGTCGATAATGTCATGCCGGACCCGGCGCGTGGCGCTGGCGGTAAACGCGGCGATAGGAAGGTCTGGAAAATGGACGCGCAAGGAGCTGAGCTGACGGTAGTCAGGCCGGAACTCATGCCCCCATTCTGAAATGCAATGCGCTTCATCAATCGCAAACAGGGAAACAGGCACGCGCTTGAGCCATGGAATCGTATCCGGCCGCGCCAGACGCTCAGGTGAAAGATACAGTAGCCGATAGCGGCCTTCCTCCGCCTGGCGCGTGATCTTGAATTGCTCATTGCCGGTAAGAGAGCTGTTCAATCCGCCCGCTGAAATGCCCATCTGCCCAAGTTGCGTCATCTGGTCATGCATCAGGGCGATGAGAGGTGAAACCACGATCACGGTCCGGCCCGGCTGCAATGCGGCCGGCAATTGATAGCAGAGTGACTTTCCGCCGCCGGTGGGCATAACCACGCAGGCGTCATGGCCGCCAAGCAGGCTGGCAACAATTCTTTCCTGCAGAGGACGAAAAGAATCGTAACCCCAATAGCGACGCAATGCCGCTATTGCTTCGGCGATTGAGGACATTCAGCGAGTATAACCTGGGCTTTCAGGCGAAAGCAAAACGAAGAACATCTGCCCCGCATTGATTAACCCAACTCTTTGAGAGTGGATTTTGCTGGAAGTATAGTAGGGGTGCTACGTAACCACCAATCTTGAAGACAGAAAGTGGAGCGATGAGAACGGATTTGCTGCGATTCAACGGGGTCGTCGAGCGGGATCCCGCCATCGATGCGTGGATGAAAGAACATGCAGGTGAATTGGGAGCAATCGCGCATCAGTGGTTTGAGGTGATGCGAAAATGCGGAGACGAAGTCCGGGAACTCTTGCATGATGGCTGTCCGGTGGCATGTTTGGGAGATGCGCCCTTCGGCTATGTCAATGTATTCACTTCGCACGTAAACGTGGGGTTCTTTCACGGCGCAGCGCTGCCGGATCCGGCCCGCTTGTTGCAAGGCGCCGGCAAGTTCATGCGCCATGTGAAGCTGAGACCAGGGATGGCCACGAACGCCGTAGCGCTAAGCAGGCTCATTGATGCGGCGTACTCGGATATAAAGGCGCGTGTCGAAGACGGCTAGCTCAGAGAAATCCCTTGGGCAGGGCTTCGTTCCGCGGCACTTGCGGGCTAAGGCGGAAAGAGAGTAAGGTGTCGCCTACCTAACAGAACCAAATGGAGGAACTAATGAGAAAGTCGGTCCTCTGCTTCTGTCTCTTCCTTGCCTTCGTTGTGATTGAGGCCAGTGCGTGGGAAAAAGACGTTCACTACGGTCTTACCAAGTGGCTTTCGTTCAAGGCTGGCTTCAGCTTAGAAGACGCTGAGATCGTCGCCCAGGGTACTGAAGCCCCGGACGAGGGTAAGTTATTTCCGGCACCGGGCGCTGTATTTCATTCAGCGTGCCTCGGCAACCGCGATGAAGACCTGGCGCGCTTAGTCCAGCAATATCATTTTCCTGGTTATGGGCCCGTGCCGGGGCAGTCCGACAAACGCGCCGTCGATCCTGGTGTCCGCAACAATGCGGCGACAGACTTAGCGGAGAAAGAAATCCAGTCGCAGCTGCCGAGCCAGCCGCGAGAGCGAACCTTACGCTCGCTTGGCATGGCCTTGCATCCTCTGGAAGACTCCTGGTCACATCAGGGTACGCCAGATATTCCCTGGACGTGTTCCAAGGACCTTTCCTGGGGACATCCAGAGGCGCGCAACGGCTGGCGGAGGCACGACGCGGATCTTACCTATCTTCATCCTCAAGATACACTTGCCACCGCTGCCCGTGTTTACGAGATACTCGTCGCCTTCCTCAAGAATCATCCTGCGATGAAACGTGACTCGAAGCTCATACCTCCAACATGGAGTTCGCTGGAACCAGAGGTCAAGAACTTTGCACGCGCTTCCAGCAAGAGCGACAAACGTGTCTGGTTTCAAGCGCAAAAAAATGTTCCTTTTCAGAGTTACGCTGATAGTAAGTTCCTTGACGACATCAACCTGCCCGATGACGATAAAAAGAAGGTGGCACTTGTTGGCCTGGAACCAACAATGCCGTTGCCGCGGCAGATTCCTGCAGCTCAAGAATATTTCTTGCCACGGGACATTGAGGTCTTCGTCGAAAATCTGCTGACCCTATGGCTCATTAAACACGACACTGAAGATCTGCTCCGTTTCACCGACGTGCGCCAAGTCACCGAAAGATTCCTGACTCAGGATGACCCAGCACTTAGGGATACCGACCCAGCCGCATTCACTCAACTTTTCTACCTCACTTGGCTGGTACGAGATCATGGATTCGTAAATCAACTGGGCCATGGCTTAGGACGTGTTTCCGGAACTGAAAAAATAGTCCGTGCAAGCGCGCAACTCGACATCCTCAGGCATGAACCGCAAGTCCAGATCCGATCCCTTCGCGGCCCGGAGATGTCCTTCCATATTTCCCGCTACGTAAAGTCGGATGATTATGCTGTCATCATTGAGTTTGCTCATGCTCCGCGCGACGCGTGCATTCTCACGATCGGCAGATCGGCCGTGGGCAACAGCCAACAATTCGTAGTCAAGCAGGTAGACTGGTACACCTTGTAAAGATGCCGATACCCATATAAAAGCGCGTGTCGAAAATGGCTAGCTCAGAGAAGCATTTGCCGCCATCTTTCTTAGAACGCTACGCTGATCCGACCACCCGGGGCAGTCCTTTCGCTGCTCATAGCGCAACCGCAGTCCGGCGAATTATGATTGTATTTATGCGCACTCATTTCTTCCGTCGTACCCTGCTTCTTTCTGTTGTGGCAGTCACGGTTTCTTGCACGGCAGCCACAAAGCCGGTCATCCCTCCTGCCAAAATGGACGTCTCATTGGCCGGCCATGCCGGGAAGGCGAAGGCAGTATTCGCCGGCGGCTGTTTTTGGGGAACTCAAACAGTTTTTGAAAGAGTAAAAGGCGTAACTGAGACCACGGCAGGTTACTCCGGCGGCTCTGCGGCCACGGCCACGTATGATCAGGTCACAACCGAGACCACGGGACACGCGGAGTCGGTTGAGGTGACTTATGATCCGTCAAAGATTACTTACGGACAGCTGCTGAGAATCTTCTTTTCCGTTGCGCATGATCCTACAGAACTCAACCGGCAAGGGCCAGATGTTGGCACGTCGTATCGTTCTGCCATCTTTTATGTAAATGAAGAACAGAAGAAGATAGCCTCTGCTTACATTGAGCAGTTGAACCAGGCCAAAGTTTTCCCCAAACCGATTGTGACTGAAGTGACTCCGCTCAAAGGCTTCTATCGCGCTGAAGATTATCACCAGGACTATGCGCTCTATCATCCAGAGAATCCCTACATTCAGGTGTGTGACCGCCCCAAGATCGAAGCCTTGAAGCAGCAATTCCCTGAGTACTTTGTCGATTACAAGGGAAAGAAATCGGAGAAATAGGGCCGCCGATGCTCAAGGAGGACCTAGGCCGGGTTCGCCATTGACCTCGCCTCCCGGTCACCGCCATCCGTGCTGAAATCACTCTGGACCGTTACCGTCTGCTGAAAACGATCTAGTAACTGCTCTTGGTTCCTACGGGTCATTCGGGCCAGGATCTGTGGGGCGGGAGACTGGAATATCCTGATGAGGGGCAGTCCCCGGCGGTTCTTGTGCCTTCAGGTTCGCGCGTTCCCAGGCTCTAACTTTGCGCCGAGCTTCGTCGAACAGGCGCTCGTAATTTCCCTTCCGCACCTTCGCTGATGTTTCCGGAGTGAGGAGCTTCCACAGTGGATCGTAAAGAGAATAGATCTTTAGGTATGACTCCTGGTTCGTGGGCGCAACCTCATCTGTGCCAAAGAGAAAGCGGTCAGGGTAGCGGTTAAGAAGGTCGGCCGTGATCTTGGTGGCTTCAGGGGTTGCGGTGATGTATTTCGCTACCTCAGTCCATGAGATATCGAAATAGAGATGGCTGAAGGCCGGATCTTTCAACATGGTTTCCAGCACAGCAGCGTGACCCGCCACCGGTCTGACGATGCGCCCCATTCCGGTATGGGCCCAGATGATCGTGGTTTTGGGATGGCGCTTGATCAGGTTCTTCATTTGCTCAAGATAGGCCGGCGGCTTGCCCTCTTTGGGAAACGGAGTATCCATGTCATTGTGAAGGATCACCAGCAAGCCGCTCTCTGCACAGAAATCCAGAATCCGGTCGAGAGCGGGATCGTCCAGGCTGGCGATCTCGCCGGCAATCTTGGCTGATACGAACTCTTTGTGAATGCTGAACTCGCCGATCCCGGTAAACACTCCTGGAAATGTCTTGAGGACACGCTTGATGTGGTCCGTGGCATACATGTCGGAGGGGTTGAAGCCGGTGATCATAGGATCGAAACGGGCCTGCTCTTCCTTCGTGAGCGACTTATAAGCCATGGCGATAAACGCGTCAGTAAATGAGTAGTAATAGAGCGGCGCGTCGGACTCGAGATAATAAGTTGGCGCGCGCTCGCCGGAATTGCGGAACGACCACTGCTGCTGCAAAGGGATACCGAACAGCGCGACGCGGCCCACCTTCGTACCCATGATTTCCAGAAACTTGTGGATGTCCGTGCCTTCCTGGATGTAATTGGTCAGATGGAAGTGAGAATCGTTGACCTCGGGCTCGACACGAGAAGGACTCTGCTGTGCTCTTGTTGAATCGCACCAACCGAACAAGCAAATGAGGACTACAAAGGCAAATCGAGCCAATTTGTGAGTCTCATAACTCCGCGCGCTGCTCATGCGTATCCTTCCTCAAAAAGCCAGTTCCACGTTTGAATGAAAAACAAGGCCTTTGCCTCCAACCACAAAGGGAACGGACGTGTAGCCGACGGGAGAATTGTAGAGATAAAGGAACTCGTTGTTCACGCGGACGACTTTGTTCTTTCGCGGAAACCAATTCAATCCGACCCGAGTGTCATATGGATTACCGAACTTGCCGAACACTGTGGATCCTCCGGCGTAAAACTGGAGACTTTTGGGTATCAGCATCGCCGAGGCTTGCATCTGGAACCCTTGATCAAAGAGGCTTGGAAGAGCGGCGGCGGCGCCAGAACCGGTGAAGTTATTGAGCCAGCGCATGAAATACTCGCCGTCGAGTGAGAAGCCGCGATATTTGAGACCGCTGTCGAAGTCGGCCATCTTGGTATTCACCGTATTCACCGTGATGCCGGGGCCGAAGAGGTTCGGGGTGAAGATGATGGTCCCGTCGGCCAGCCGTATTTGGGTATTCTCAAAGGATTCGCTGTTAGGCTGCTCTTCCGCAGTTTCGTGGCTTCGGGTGAAATGCGCCCCTATGCGGGCGGCCAGTTTTTCATGGCTTTCGAAGTCGCCAAAGCCCTGGCCAAACTCGCCCAGTGGTTCCCATATCAGCGCGCTGGAAAAAGTGCTGAAGTTATTGTCGAGTTGGAGGGCGCTCACACCCAAGGTGCTCAGGTTGTTGCCTATCATGGCATGGTAGCGGAGTTTGTCCGTGATGTCGCCTTTGGCCCAAAAGCCCGAGGTGTACGACGGCCGAAAGAACTCGTCGGCGATCAGACGCGTATCTACGCCCAGCCAGAAGGGAAAGTTGCCTTCCACACTCCGCGTGCCCGGCAACGAGGTGATCCCACCAGAAAGGGTGAAGTGCTTGTTGAATGTGTAACCCAGATTTCCGGCGAGCACCACCTGAGCGCCCTGGCCCTGGGTCGGGTTAGAAGTCCAGGCGTAGAGAAAATACCGAAATTTCGGGTTCAGCATCCAGCCCAGGAACTTGAACTGAAGCTTCTGAAGCTGAAAGTCCTGGCGCTGCTGGATGGTTGTGGTAACCCCGAATGCATTCGTGTACGTGGCATTGAGTAATCGCTGATTCAAGTAACGGGTATATGTGTAGATGCTGAGATTGAGATCGCCATACTTGGTCTCGGCCAACTTGAAACCCAGATTAGGAGTGTACGTGCCCCATTTTTTCTTCTCCTCCGGTTGCTGCTCCTGCGTGACGGAAACATCTCCAGCGTCAACCGACACTTTGCTGGGCTGAGCCGGCCCGGCAATGGAAGCCGTCTTGACGTACCCTGTTGTATTCGCCGGATCAGGAGCGGGTTTTTCAGTCGGGTTTTGCTCCGGTGCTTGACTGCCCGCAACAGGCTGGCCTGCAAGCTTCTCCCGGATTTCTCGAATCGCATCCAACAGGCGGCGGTTCTGCTCTTCCACTTGTCGCGCCTGGTCTTCAAGTTTCTGGTTCTGCTCCAGCAGTTGGTCAAGTTTGTTGACGAGCTCAGATTTTTCCTGCTCGCCGAGTCCAGAGTTAGCCGAGGAAGGTGCAGGCGTTGGGGAGTTCGCCTGGCCAAGGCCAACGGAGGCGAGCAAGACGATGCTCGCCAGGCTTTTCAAACTTCGGTAGAGAATTCGGACCATATTCATGCTCGTCACTCTGCCGGCTTCAAGTCTGAGACAGGCGGTTCAGTCGTTCACAATCACTTCACTCCCACGGAGCGGGGCGAATACAGATTGATTCCGAGCTTCTCCGCGACGTAGGTAATTGCCAACTGGGCTTTCACGCTGTTGCCGGCTTTATCGAGTGGCGGCGCAAATACTGCAATCGCGCCTTTGCCCGGAACCACGGCGACAATGCCGCCGCCTACGCCGCTCTTTGCCGGCAACCCAACATGCCAGGCCCAGCCGCCGGAACCGTCATACAGACCGGCCATCGTCATCGTGGCTAAAATTTCAGGAACGTTTTCGCGCTTGATCACCTGCTCGCCGCTTACGGGATTGGCGCCGAAATTCGCCAGCGTGGCGCCCATCATGGCCAGTTGCTTGGCGGTCACGCCGATGGAACATTGCTTGGTGTAGACGTCCACGGACTCCAGGGTATCGGCATAGATGCGTTCATACTTGAGCAGCAGAGCGGCCAGCGCTTTGTTCCCCGTGTTGGTGGCAGCTTCGGATTTGTAGACATCATTCAGAATGGTAAGCTTGGCTCCCGCTGCCCTGCTGTAGAAGTCAAGGATTTTGTTGTACTTTGCGTCTGCGCTGGGCGCTGCGATCAGGCTCACTGTGGCGATCGCGCCGGCATTCACCAGCGGGTTGCCGGTATGCGTCGGCATATCGACTACTGCTTCCACAGAATTAAACGGACGGCCCGTGGGCTCCATGCCGATCTTGTCGAACACTTTTTCTGGACCCAGCTCTTCCATGGCCAGGGCCAGGCTGAAAACTTTGGAGATCGACTGGATGGAAAACGCCTTGTCTACATCACCGGCAGTAACGACTTGTCCATCGGCGGTGATAACTGCGATGCCGTAAAGTGCGGGATCGACTTTATCGAGTTCTGGAATATAGTCGGCGTTCTTTCCTTCAGTGTTGCTTTTAAATTTTTTGAAGGCTTCATTGACGGCGTCCTGCACCTGCTCCTTGGTAGGCGCCACCGGGCTTTGATGGCCCGCGGTTTGGGGCGCAGCTTTGGCCGCGGCCTGCGGAAACGCCGCTGGAGCAGCGGCAAACATACACATCAATACAAATGCGACGGTTATTGCGGTCTTTCGTTTCATCATCTCTACAAACGGCGAAGAGTTCATTTGCTAACCCCCAAACTTGAAATTGACCAACTTGATTAAGACGCTTCAGAGCTGAAGCTGACGTTGAGGTTGAAACATCGGGATATCAGTGACAGCAAGCGACTCCAACGCGTTATGCAGTTTTTCATTTGGCAATGTCGAACTTGAAGTCAAAGTTGTAGCGAACCCCGAATTGAATGCGACGATCGCTGACTTCAAAGCCATCGGCGAAGTTGTTTCTCTTACCCCACTGGAATTCGCCGCCAATCATTACGTTCTTGGCGGGATAGCTCAGCAGGTTGATCAGGGCATACTGGCCGCGGCGAAAATCTGATGGGAGTTCCAGCTGAGAGTTGTCTATCTTCAGCATGGAATACCCAACGCTGGTGCTCCACTTTTCGCTCCAATAGCGGTCATAGAATGCCAACACGCCAAAGACCGGCAAAGCTTCGCCGTTGATCGGACGGATCACGTTATTGGGTGTCGCAATCGGCGCCACGTCAACCGGCGCATCGTTCATGTAGTTTTCATCGCCTTCGCCATAGGTGACCTGCAGTTTCAGAGCATCTTTTTTCGCAACAGGCACAACGGAACTTAAATTGACTCCCCAGCCCCAGGCATTGCCGGAAAAATTGAAGGGGGCAACCGGCTTGTTGTCGTCCCAGGCGATGTAGCGGACGATTCCTGCAATCTGAACGTGACCGCGCTGACCGCCCCAGCGGAAACGCCCAGAAATATCGGGCGCGGGGAAACGTCCCTGGATGTTTTGCAGTTCGATTCTGGTTGCGGCTACGCCCAGATCACCGCTCGCGCCGGGACGCTCCAACGCGAACCAAAGTTGATGGTTGCCCTTGTTGATCGGCATCCAGCGCACCTGGACATTGCGGAAGAACACCATTCCGTTCGGTCCCCAGTACTCAAGCGAGTTAGGAAATACATCAGGGTCCATGAATGGGCTCCAGCTCTGGCCGGCGCCGATTGGCCCCAACTCACCCCACGCATGCCGCAAACGAAATGTGGTTTGGCCAGCATCCACGCCTACGCCAAATAGCTCCCACTCAAAGATGGTCTTCAGTTCTCCCAGTGGAGTTTGAAAATAGCCCTTCACGCCAAAACGCGTCTGACGAACGCCGGAATAAAAATTTCCGTTTTGGCCGAATTCATTAGCAAAGGCGGGCAGCTTAGTGGGACGCATCACGTCAAACCAGAGAGGATCGTTCTGGTCCACGTCGTAGCCCATATCGAGCTGGGCAAAACCATACATATCCAGGCGAACTTTGGCTTTGTCATCCTCTGCGGGAGTCTTTGCCGGCTTGCTGGAGACCTCAACCGGCTTGGGTTTCGTTGCTTCCGGACTGTCCGAGACTGCGGGCTGTGGAGGATTGTCTGCTGCTGCAGGCCGGGCAATGCTGGCGTTTGCGACTTGAGGCGATGCAGGCTGCCCCTCATCGATCGCGGCCGGGCGCGCATTGAGTTCGTCCGTGAATTGTTCCGATTGCTTGACCGTGTCCTGCAACAGCTGCACGTCTGATGTTTGAGCAAAACCGGAGGCGCCGAAGCCACAGGCTAAAACTAGCAAAGCAAGTGTAGTGCGCATTCTACTTCCTCCATGTACGGGTATGATGAGGCGAACTTCACCGGAAGATTTGCCGTTGAAAGATTTGGGATTGACTCGTTTGAATGAAGGTGAAGCTTACAATCGATCTTTTTACTCTGGATGCAAGACTCTGATCCAAGCTGAATTCCGGGACGATTGAACAAGATGTGAGCTGCTGGATTCGGGAATGGTCCCGGAGCGGCTGCAACCGGTAGCTGATCAGGATGTGGTCTCTTTTAATTGTGGAACAAATGCGTGGGGAACAAATGATGCAGTCAGAACATCATCTTGAGCAATCTCTTGATGATTTCGGACAAGGGAATCACCGTCAGCAAGAGCGGCAGGAGCGGGGAAGCGATCAAGAGAGTCAGACGCACCAAAGCTCTCTGGGTGACAGGCAATAGGCTGATAGCGCTAACCACGTTGTACGAGTTTGCCAGATCTGCCAGCGACTGGATGTCGCGCGTTCCGAGTAGTCCCGGGTGAAAGCCACCCAGTACCCACTTGCTGCGGAAGGCGTTGACATAGCGGCTGGACAAGACGCCGAACTCAATCTTTGCCAGTCGTGCGGCGCGTTCCAACTGGACAGTAAAGAATGTCAGCGGCAGAACACCCGCGATGACAAAAAATAGCAACACGCCGGCGATTTCCATCGTGAAGCCCTGCAATTTATCTCCCGCATAACGGATACGAGTAAAGATGACCGCTGCCAGGGAGGCGCTTTGCGCTACAAATATCGGAGAAAAGGCGATGAGGCTGGCGGAAAGAAAACCCAGGCCGCCGGCGCGATCCGGGTGATAGAGATTGAGCTTGAGCGGCAATTTCCTTACCTGCCACAGGAACCGGTACCAAATGAACAGGCGGAAATACCAGCGCAGTTGGATAAACCTGAGAATCGACAGGCTGACAAGCGCGTAATAACTGCCGGCCGCGGTCAAGTGCAACCCGGCGCCGTCATCGACGGCATACCAGCTTGACGTGGTGATGGCGGACAAAGTGAGCGTGAGGCTCCCTCGCCACATCCAGAATCCGAAGGCTACAACCGCCGCGATCAGAAAAATTTCTATCAACGCGGAATTGCGCAGGCGCATCGCTGACGCGATTATTTCATCAAAGCGAGCATGGTCCTCCCGTGCAATGATGCCGCGCTCGTTGAATTGCGCAACGATCCTGCTTATCCGCAGGTTCACCATCACTTCTGCCACAATCAGCAATGGAAGCACAAACAGGAATTTGACGTGTACTTCAACGTCCTGCAGGAATGGAATGGATACACCGCTGGCAAACCGCCCACCCACCGCAGCCAGCAGCAGCAAAGGCAGCCAGCAGATCAGCGAGATATCCACCACGCGCCGTGTGAGCAGCTCAAGCGGAGGCCGCGCCAGCCTGGTGCGAAGGTAAAATTGATACAAAGGACCGCCAAGGACCAGAGAAAAATCGGGCTCGTCACGTGGACTGCTGGCCTGCGGGTTGGCTGGAACAATTTCTGGCCCCATTACTCAATCCTTGTTGGGTCAACACGGTTTCCAATAAAGAATTTAGCTGTCTTTGACAAGGGCAGGCAGTGTACTGCATAGCCAAATGCAAGCTCACTTGCGCAGCACTCAATAACGTTCACCTGCCGCATCACTCTGGTTAAAGACACAGGAATTTAGTGAGAAGTCTTAAATCGTAAGGCTGCGCGGCATCTTCTCCTCGGCCTGTTATCGATTTTGCAAATTGCCGCTTCCAGGCCTCAGGCAGCGCGGTCATGCAGCATCTGGTCTTGTGCCGGGCGCGCCCCAGCAAAGCGCCGCAGCAGCAGCCACGCCACAATGGAAGACAAGACCATCGTGAGCAGCATGAGTCCAAGAGCAAAGAGAAAAAGACGGTTGGTCAGACTGCGGGCCCGGCTGTCGAAATCCTGGAGTGTCTTTTCGCCGGCACTGCGTATGTCACTCGTGGCCGCCATGCGCTCATCGTGGAGGGTATCCAGCACTTTCTTGGCCTCCGCCCCTGTGCCGGCAATGGCAGCTTGCCGCTCGCGGGATATGTCTGCAGTTAAGGCGATTCGCTCTTGCCTCAAAGTATTGAACGCCTGCACACGCTCCTCGCGAATGAATTCCTGGGCGGCTAAGCGCTGGGCTTCAACATCGGCGTTCACGCCCGCCCGTGTCTGTCCCACCAGTTCGGGCAGCTGATCCATGCTGCTTGAGGTTTTTGCCAGCGCATCGGAAAGGACTGCAGCATTCGTCATCGCGCGGCCAAAATCAGGGCCGCGCGTGATGTCGCTGAGCAAGAGTTCGGCCTGCCAGCGGGCTTGCTTGGGAAGATAGGCGTTGTACGAATCCAGGCGCGCGGTAAGATCGCCCAGGCCCTCGCGTAGCGCCTTGATTGATGCCATGGCTCCCAGTTCAGATGCTCCCAGCTCGCGAATCCGTTCCGGATCGAACGATTGCCGGCCTGCCAGACTGCCCTGCACGGGATGCGCTTGAGCCCAGGAAACAAAACGTTGACGAAGAGCACCGATGTTGGCCCCCGGCGCAGCTACCCGGATAAGCTCCTGCATCTGGTCATCCATCCGTTTGAGCGTTGCCTCAACCACTGGATATGAGCCGGCAAAGCTCTGTTGCACGCCAGGCTGCTGCATATACGCCATCATTTGGAAAACGAATACCCAGGCATCAACAGTGGCGGAAACTGGATCATCGTTCAGCAGCGACGTTTGCAACACAGGAATTGCGTCGGCTTTCCACTCAAGCGCTTGTCTTCGAGCGCCGGCAGAGGGTGATTGAAGAATAATCTGATCGGCAGCCGTTTCGATCTCCGCCGAATAAACAGCCAGCAAGGATCGGTTCCGCGAGTTCAACTCCAGCGCGGAAGATTCAACGTTTTTGGCGGACTTAACCGATGAAGTTCTTCTGGTGGTGCCAGATGCGCACCCACTCACGAGCAGCATCAATCCACTGAGCACGCAGACACAAAAAAGACACCAACTCACGGCTTCGGCATGCGACAGGTTGCGATAGTCTCGCCGCGTCATGGCGTCTCCTGCATTGGCAAACCGGCGACTGCCGGTGCTGCCAGATTAGATGCATGGCCGGGTGTTTTTGTGCGGGCGCAGAACCAATCGTATTGGTCGCAAAAATTCGGATCTTAAGTGATTTCAATAGTTTCCATCAAGTTGGCGCGATCAGTTGCCGGCAAGCTTGCTTGCGCGGTATTCAATAATATTCGCCTGTCACATCACTCTGGTTAAAGTTGCAAGAATTGGCGAAGGGACGATGAGATGCGCGCTAGAAACTGATCGAACCAGAGGCCTGCAGGGAGTACCCCTGGAAAGTCGATCGATTCGCGAATTCCTCGAAGAATTTCAGGCCCAGATTTAGTTTGCGCTTCGGGAACACCACATTGGATGCCACTCCGAACGCGTTGACGGCGTAGCGCGTTGCCTCCTCTTCAGGAGTGACTGCCGGCCCTCGAGTGGCCGTGGTTTGGCGCTGTTCGTAGCCGGCGACTCCGATTTGTAGCGAGGTACCTTTGACAAAAGCAAAGGTTTTCATCAACGAATAATCGAGATCGAAAGTTTCCCCGGGATGGGTTCCCGTACCTTCCTGCGCGGTGTGGACTTCATACATTTCATAGGTTGAAAGTGCCAGCGACTTGCCGTTGGTCAGATAAAACGTCTGGCCAGACGAGAAAGCGTTCGTCCAATAACCCGAACCAACATTGTTGCTGGCTCCTGCTGCAAAACGGCCGGTTGGGGCCAGGAATCCGTAGAGAATGCGGAGCCCCACGCGCTCCTTATTCCAGCCCAGAATAAACGGTACGTAGTAGGAGTCGGCAAATCCGCCGCCGCCGCTGATGTTGCCATGAATATCTGATGTGAGATCGTTTTTCGCGAATGGGAGAGTTGCAATCGCCGAGTATCGCGCACCGCCCAGGATTTTCTTTTCGCTGACCCATATAAGCGAGTTCATATCCATCAAGACGGAGTTGCTTCCGGTAATTGGCAAAGTGGCGCCATTCTCATCTTTCACTTCATCGCGTGAATAGAAAAGCAATTGGTTGGAGTAAGTGAATCCAGGTTCTGGTGTGACACCGGAGTTCGTTGCGCTCATGCCCAGAGGATAGACACCCCTGCTCTGCGCGCCGGCGAGCGGGGCGAAGCTTGCCATGAGGATGCCAATGCGAAGCCAACGTGCCGTGCAGGCCGTCATCGCTGCTCAAGCAACTCGCGTTCGAGCGCTCTTGGCCCGCGGTGGTCTGGCAAGGTTCCTCCAGAAGTTCTCCAGTGATTCCGTACCGCCAAACAGCGTGGTGAAAATCGTGGAGTCGGCAAACACAATGTCGCCGGCGCGGCTGCCCTCCGGCGGCATCCACAAGAACATATTGAACTCGCGGTTTCCTGCTTCAGTGAATGGATGCGGCCGCGATAGATCAATCGGTTGTCTCGCAAGAACGTGAATGGCCTTGCTGTTTTCAGGCGTCACTGCATAGTGAGGCAAATGCGGATGGAAGTTGAAGGTCGTTACGTTATCCAGCCAACCTCGTTCGTCCAGGTCTCTCATCGCGGTCAACGGTGCAATTTGATTGGTTTCTTTGACTACGGCAGGGCGCAGGCCGTAGCGATTTTCGACCGGAGTACCCAATCCTTTCATCAAAGAACGCGTGTACTTGCCGAAGCGCTGCTGCCGCGGGACCAGGGGATCACCGTGGTGGAAGTACTCCATGTTGCGCTCTTTGAAATCGGGCGAAACGCCAACGTCATGGTGCGGCCCTAAAACCACACAGGTCCCTTCGCGCGTAAGAAACTTTCGAATCGCCTCGATCTCTTCCGGAGCCGCTTCCTGCTCGGTAACCATGTGATCCAGACCGAACACCATCAGCGTGTCCGTGTCTTCCAGCATGCGCTCATCGATCGGCTGCTTCTGCCCTGCCTGATCGATCCTCTGATAGACCGCAACCGGATGCTCTGTAACCTCGCCTACCAGAGACTGGAACCTCAGGAGCGAGAGATGAAACAGCTCCAGGGTCCCGGCAATGCCCTGCAGAAACATTTGTTCCGAATACTGCTCCGTCTCATAGCTGGGCCAGGCAACGCGGCGGACTTCCGTGATAGTGGAAAAACGATTGTCGAGTTCAGCCACGTTGCGATTGGCTTCCCAGGGATAGCTCCATGTCCAATAAATGCTGAAGCGCGGTTTTCCTGCCGTATATTTGCGCGGTACCTGGACCTGGTTGTAGGTTCTGGGACGGCTTTTTAACTGTGCCATGGCTGAACTCCTTAAGACACTTTCCTGAGTTTTGGTTTAGCCGCCGCATCACCAGAGGCAAGGAACTGCAACGCCTTGATGCCAGGCAGGAAGAAATAAGCGCCGCCTCTGATTGTGGTGAAGGCCGGCAGGCCTTTGATTTGTTTCCGAATCGGCCGCTTGGGAATCGTCATGTCGAGCGTGCCGTCCTGGGTGCCGATGATTGGATCGCGCTCATTGCCAAGATCTTTGAACTTTGCATCGTTTGCCCAGACGTTCATGGCAAATTCAAACTGGCGGATCAGGCTCGCGCATCCGATGAACGCGGCAATCCCTCGTTCCACGCCATCTTCGGGCGCGCCTTCCGGCAACCGCGGGCCGTAGGTGCCTCCACGCCGGATCATTTTGCGCCGCTGCATGTTCTCCGCGGTGTCACGCGGGTTCATGCGGCGGATGTGTGAACCCACGGGACAACTGTAGCCATAAGGGTCCATCTTTGCGTAAGCGAAATCATTGGTGCGCTGCATGTCCCGTCCCAGGGCCGGGTCATCTTTCTGCGGCGCTAATACCAATGGAGCACCGCTGCGCCACCGTCCCATAAGTTTGGCTGCCACCAGCTCTTGCTCATCACGCGTCTTGCCCTGCTGCCGGAGAAAGTCGCGAAAGGCGCCCACGTGTTCCTGCATCCTTATATAGGCCAGGTAACTGCCATTACGCGACAGCGATTCCGGCTGCGGCATTGCCGGTTTCGTTCCGCTCTCATCCAGATAGCCAAGGATGAATTCGCCGGCCTTGATGGCCGGACCCGAGCCAGGGGCCGGCACGTCGCCTGTTCCCTCGATCACCGGCTGCGACAGTCGATCCAGGTAGCCGAAATGTTCGCGCGGTTCGCCCGGATGAGCCGCCTCCAAATCCAATCCTGAAAGCACTTCTGCGCCGTCGATCCCGGAGAGATAGCGATCATGCTCCTTCTTGCATCGTTCCCGCTCTTCCACATCGCGGGCAAAAAGCACGGCGATGGCATGCAATGCCGGATTGCTCAAGCCACCTACCCATTCGTCCGGATGATTGGCGCCAGTTGCGCCGACGATCTCTGCTCGCGCAGCCATGCCCTGGCGGAACTCTTCAGGAAACGTCGCAAGCGATGCTTCGTCCACGCCCAGCGCGCGCAGACCATTAAACGTAAAGGCCACGGTCACCCATCGGGAATCTGGCGAAGCAGATCCCACTGACTTCCCTGTGCCCACCTTGCCGACCATGCCCGTCAGCCATGCGCGACCGGCGGTCGGCGTGCGGAACGTAAGGAATTCGTATCGCGCCGCAAGCGCAGGCGTGCGCGTCAGCAGAAAATGCTGAATATCGTCAACTTCCAGCATTGGCAACCTCTCCAACTTCTGGTTAGTTTCTAGTTGAGAGCCGGTCTTATTGCATCTGATCGAGCATGTTCGAGAAAGCATCCTTCAGTTTCAAAGCCTTCTTGATTTCAACGGCCGTAACGTATGGATACTCGCCGTACTCCAGGAAACTCGGACACTGGTGGTCGCGCAGGAACTTGATGAATGCCGGCACATTCGTCTTCCAGTCAACGGGAAATCCTTCAAGCTTCTCGAAAATGGTATTGATCCCTGTCTGAGTGAACAGCGCAACCGCGTCCTCAGTGTATTTATCAAAATCGGTGTCGAAGATTCCCTGATACATGAAGTATTTATCCGGGCCAATATCGAACAGCACCCACCGCAGATAATGAAGCTGCAGTGGGGCGAGCACGTGGGGATCTCCTGCCAGTGCATTCTCGAGCTTCTTTCCGTATTGCCGGACTTCTTCTTCCATCCCCGACTTGACCTTGGCGATAATCGTGAAACCGTGGCATGCCGGCGTCCTGGGGAAGAGCGGGCCGTATCGGCCCTGTTCCACATTGAAGTAACCCTCTTTGGGGATCGCCACCGCCTGGGGTTTGGTCCAGTCGGCTTCCTTGGGAGTTTCAACCACTTTTGGTTTTAGCGGCTCTTTGGGAATAACGTGTGTAGCCATTTGATTGTCCTTTTGGAGGGATTTGGCACTGGCCAAGTTCAATGTGTGCCTGCGAATTTAATCGTATGCAACGGGATTACTGGATCGCAATCAATGCAGCGGTTGAGTCTCAGAACACTTGAGTCGGCAGTCAGAAATCTTGCTGACTTTTAACGAGGGGTCAAATCATCAAATCAATGCCATCTACCTGACAATGCTTTCTGGAACCGGGATCACCTAATCCATTTGACTCACACGAAACTGTCCCGCCTTTTCTCTTCCCCTATTCAAATCAATGCAAGCTGGCCGACTGCAAACCTTGCGCCCAGATGATTCGAATTCATACCCTAGAGTTGGAGGAACCAAGATGAAGCTCTTTTCCCTCAAACTCGCACTGCTGTCAATATTCATGTTTGCGGCTGTTTATGCATTCGCTCGGCAGCCCCAGTCGCAGTATCCGGCCCCAAGTCAGCCCCAGGCGCAGCAGCCAGCCGAGGCGCCTCCGCATGTGGATCCAGAACCCAATCCTGATGATCGCGCCTTGGAGCAATCCATTAAGGCCGATTTTGGTAAAGATGAGCACATGGCTTATTCGAGCGTCGCTGTGCATGTTACCGACACGGAAATCATGTTGACTGGAACCGTGCAATCGTCTTCGGCCAAGGACCAGGCCGAAAAGATTGCCACTGACCATGCCGGAGGCAGAAAGATCAAAAACCAAATCAAGATCAACACCAATACCCATCCGGGATTGGGGCTCTGACCGCAAGTATTCGCTAGTGGGAATAAACGGCTTCATCTCTGAAGCGCGACCGGCGACCTACGTGCCCGAGCAAAGCAAAGGGAATAGGCCGTCGGTCGGGCAGTTTTGCGGGAACCGACTTCGCTTGCCCACACCCACCAAACCGCGGTAAAGCATCAGGCTGGGTTTTCGATGGTTCAAGGCGATATGGTTCACGAGCGATTCGGTAGCCAATTTGTCCATAGTTAGCATTAAGGAACCGGTTTGAACTGCCCGAAGCATTGAGCAGAGTCCGAATCTTCCGCCATCCCGCTACAAAGTGTTCAGACTTCCTCAATCAAGATCCGGTGAATGCGAACGTAAAGCCGCATTCATCGAAAAATAACATGGCATTCACCGTTCAACTACATATAGCTGTTATCCGTATAGCGGGGGCGCAGTGGTCGTCAGTGCCGCATCAGTTGGACTGAACCAGATTCCAGCGTGCGCCTCACATCTTCTATACGGAGCTTCGAATGTCGCACGTAAGACGTCTCCTCATGCTGTCCGCCTTTGCTTTGTTGATCACGCTGGGCCAGACCATCGCCAGCGCGGAAGAACTTAAAACCGTTTTCGTTATCGCCATGGAAAACCATAACTGGACGCAGCCGGCGAACCAGTTCACCGGTCCAATCCAGCAGATTTTCCACAACCCCAATGCGCCGTTCATCAATAGCCTGGTAGACGGAACCGCTGCCACAACGGTCGATGGCCATAATGTCCGCATCAGCGAGCAGGTTTCATTCGCCACCAGCTACCACAATGTACTGGCGACTCCAAGCGGCAACAATCCGCACATTCACCCATCCGAACCGAACTATCTCTGGGCGGAAGCCGGCACCAACTTTGGCGTGGCGAATGATAACGATCCTTTTGCCGCCAACGGCCCAACCAACCAGAACACCACTCAACATCTGGTGACTTTCCTGACCAACGCAGGACACACCTGGAAGTCCTATCAGGAAGATACCGACCTCACAACCGTGAACGGACAGCTGACGAATGTGGTATTGCCACGCGACCAGTGGACCGTTCCACTCAAGAGCATTTCCGGAAAATTTGCGGCGGGCGTAAATCAGTTCAATGGCTCCGCCCAGTTCAACTATGCAGCCAAGCATAATCCTCAGCTGTTCTTCACTGACAGCAATGGCGGCAACGATACAACCACGGCAAATCCGCTGCGCCTGCAGTATGCGCCGCTGCAGCAACTCTTTGATGACCTGGCCAACAACACAGTGGCCGACTATAACTTCATCACTCCGAACCAGTTCAATGATATGCACACTGCGCTCACGGGCGGCTTCCAGGGGCTGACCGGCGACGCGGCCAACATTCGCCAGGGAGATAACTTCCTGAGCCAGATCATTCCGGTAATTATGGCCTCCAAGGCTTACAAGGAAAATGGCGTGATCATCATCTGGTTTGACGAATCCGAAGGGGACGCCACTGGCGATAATCCTGACGACTTCAATCACACCGTTGCTGAGATCGTAATTTCCAAAAAGGCACATAAGAACGTGAATGGCGTGCCGTTCGCGAGCGCAGTTAATCTGTCGCATTCTTCTGACTTGCGCACGATGCAGGAAATTTTCCGCACCTCGGGTCCCTTCCTTGGCGACGCTGCCAACGCCGCGGACCTTTCTGATCTGTTCGACAAAGGCGTGATTCGCCAGGACAACAGGGACAACGATCGCGACGACAACGATTAATAAGCAGAAGACAAATTTACGAAATGATGTTTTGACGGCGCAGGGATCGCTCTTCACCTAAGCGATTTCTGCGTCGTGTTGTTTTTGCCGATGGTTTTTTGCGGCGCCGAGAACTGCAGGATAGGATGAAGAAAGGATTGGTCGAGGAAAGAGGATTTGAACTTGAGGCGTTTTGCAGGCGTGAGCGAAGCGGGAGCCTGTAGCCGAAATCCTGAGCGAAGCCGAAGGACCTCAACTCCAACTGCTAACCGTCGTTAAGAAGATCATTGGAAAGGATATGGCGAAGCGCTTCTCGCTGGACCGTACCATTCGCTTAGTGCCCCGGCGGTCCCAACTCGTGCAGTAGATCGATCAGCGGCTGCTGGCTGACGCGAATTACCCCGCTGTGCGGGCGGTCCAGGCCGACAATTAGCGACATCACCATGGTGATCGAGCAAACCATGATGGCAGTGGAAAGAGGGTGGCGATATCCACTCATTCCGAAGTCATATGTCACCAGCAGCGTGGCTATTAATCCCATCAAGGCGTTCACATAGACCACGCTTTCCGGGACGTGGGCCACAAAGCTGATCCATCGCGAGCCTGCCACGTCAAAGGCGTTGTTCAGCGATTCCATCAGAAGCGCGACAGGCATAGAGTGAGGGTCCTTCTGCGCCAGAGCTACAGTACGCGACCACATTTCACCTTGCAGCCGGGTATCTTCCCTTCTTCCCTGCTCGAGGAGTCGAATATCCAACGCATTCTGGGAAACACTCAGCCTGCTTGCAGCGTACTGACGCAACAAGTCCTGTAATTCGGAGCTCTCCGGAGCCGGTAGGGCCTGCATTCGCAGATAGACTGTCTTGATCGCACTCGCTTCTTCCAGCACAAGGCGGCGTCGCGTGTCGAAGCGGGAGACTGACATCGACATGGTGAAGCCCAACAGGAGTCCCATGATGGCCAGAATCGAGCCGGCGAGCATGGGCACAAGGGCTTTTGTCTTTTCCTCAACTCTTGCTCTCCGCCCCAGTCTGAATCCGATCTCGCACGTCGCTGCCATCGCGATCAGAAACAAGAAAGTCAGGAGCCATTCAGGCAGCCCAAAGAAGCTATCAATGTTGACCTGTCCCATGGCTTCAATCCCCGGGCATCGAGACGTACTTGCCTGCCTGAACTGATGATGGCCCTCCTGCCGAGGTTGCAAGAACCGGCAACCACGAAGCTGGCTCTCGGCCACCACGCACCGGAGGGGCGTGGTAGGAGACCCAGCTTCAGTTCTTGACGAGTTGAAGATCTCGTTGAAAATTAAATGGTCGGGGAGAGAGGATTTTGAACCTCCGCCCCCTGGTCCTGAACCAGCAGCGTTCGCGCTCGATCAGGCAAGCGATGCCTTAAGCGCTGTAAAAAATGACTCGATTGAGGGAGCGGCAGTAATCGCCTCGTAACCCACAACCTCTTGCCAGTGCTGCTCCTTTGCCGGATCAATGTACAGTTATGTTGACCGTCGTTTTGAAGAACACATTTGCTGTGTCCAGGGCCTGTACTGTCAGCCGATGCGTGCCGGCAGCAATAGGCAGGTTCACGTTGATCGCCGAAAGTTTGATCTCAAAGATCTTATTGCCGTCAAGATAGACCTGCGTGAGTTTTACCGGCGTAGCGTCTGTGGTGCCGGCCACGATGTTCACGGGCGACCCCAGGCTGCTGCCATTGCCGCGAGAGCAGATCGTCACCGTGCGATTGCCGGAATTGAGCGCGCACAACGACGCTACTTTGGCGACATAAGCATCGTCATCTCCTCCAGCAAACTTTTTCTGAAACGCGTCCGGGTTAACAGGAAAACCAGCCTGGGTCGCGCCGGCGACGTACGCGTTTGTGTCCTGGTCAAGAGCCACGACTGGACCGTTGGTGATGATTCCGCTGGCGGCCCCGGTGCTGGGACCTCCCAGATAACTCGAATAGATGAGTTGTCCGCCGGGATCCAACTTGGTCAAAAATACGTTTATGGCTCCGCCAATCACTCGTTGAAAAGCGGTTTGCGTAGTAGGAAAGCTGGTTGAGCTGGTTACACCAGTGATGTAGGCCAGTCCGTCGGGCGTAACCGCGATTCCCGTACCTCTGCCTTGTATGCCCGAAGGCCCAAGCGGGCCTCCCAGAAAGGTCGAGTAGACCAGCTGTCCGCTGGTGTTGAGCTTGGTCACAAACGCATTGAAGCAGCCGCCGGAGCCGGTGGCGCACTGGGGCTGGAACGCGTTTTTAACCGGAAAATTCTTGGACTGCGTTTCTCCGGTTACAAAGGCATTACCGGCTGAATCCACGGCAATGGCTCTGCCCACGTCAACGACTGCTCCTCCCAGAAAAGTAGAGAAAACCAGGTGCGATCCGGAAGAGCTGAGTTCCGTTGCGAATGCAGCTGTGTTGCCCCCAGGAAAAACCGGCTGGGCGCTGCCCGCTGTGGTGGGAAAATCGGATGTGTTTGTGGATCCGGTGACGAACACATTGTCCAGCTTATCGAGGGCAATCCCCTCGCCGCCGGTGCTGGTCCCGCCCAGATACGTGGAGAAGATAAGATGTGATCCGTCAGCGCTGAGCTTGGAGATGAATGCGTTGTCGCAATTGACATCAACCTTCTTGCAACTCGGCTGGAAGACTCCGGCCGTGGTTGGAAAATCGGTGGAGCTGGCAGTGCCGACAATATAAGCGTGGCCCTCGGAATCCGCAGCGATGCCGCGGCCGGAATCCACCGGCCCATCATTCCCGCCAAGAAACGTGGAGTAGACCAGGTGCGTGCCGTCAGGATTCAGCTTGACCACAAACGGTTTGAAGCCGCCAGGATGCGTGGTCTGGAAGGCCCCCGGCGTGGTGGGAAAACCAAGAAACTCAACTTCTCCGGTCGCGTAGGAATTCCCACTTGAATCCAGGGCCATTCCGCCAACGTCAAACACATCAAACGCAGACTGCCCGATGAAAGTGGAGAACACCAGGTGCGATCCGGTGAAGTCAAACTTGGTGATAAATATCGAGCAGCCCTCAAACGTCGTGGGACCCACGGTCCGTGGGAAGTTGAGCGAGCACGTGAGACCGCCCACTACCGCCCGTTTCGACGAATCCACACCGATTCCCCTTGCTTCATCCACGTTGTTGCCGCCCAGGAACGTTGAGTAACGCAACACCGGATCGATCACGACTGCTGCTCGCCGGTCATAGCTTCCGAGGCGGAATCCAATCTCGTTTTTTCCGGTAATCACATAATCGCCCTCGACTTTGGCCAGCCGGGCTCCTTCGCGCTGATAAATCTTTGGCTTCTGCTGCATCACTTCGCCCTGAGACGTCTTCAGAATCAGATTGCCATCCGCATCCATACGGATTGCCTCTGCTCCCTCTACCGCAAACCTGATCCGCTCCGGATCAGCTCCCGGCGAAACCACCACGTCATATTCCAGCTGCCGGTTGTTGCCGTAAAAGACGAGATCAATGCCCGGGTATAACTGGCGATAACGCACGCGAGCATACGTGGGAATATGTGTTCGCCATTGGCTGGGCCTGCCGAAAAAATAGTTGACTGTCCCCGGCTGCGGAGCCTCGCCTTCAATCCTGGGATCGCGGTTGGCTTCCAGAAACCTCATGCGCAGCACCGCCGCAGAAACCTGGCGTTGGTGGGGCGCGGCTCCACGCTTTTCTTTGGATTTTGATTTGGACACGGCGGATCGGTGCACCACGGCCAGCACTGCTTCATTGCCTGTGAGCCACAGAGTGCGATTGCCTACACGCGAAAGAAATTTCACCTGAGAATCGGTTTGTCCACGATTCGGTTCAAAACTTATTGGCAAGCTCCCGTAGCGTGCCTTAATCCAGGGTTGGCTTGGATCATCGGCGGCGAGTTCCCTGACGGCGCCAGGGTCCTGAACATTAGTTTGCATGGCCTGCCATTGGCTTCGCTGAGCTGGCGGTCTTTGTTGCGCCACCGCCCACCGGGACAAACTCAAGCCGGTCAAAGCCAGGAACAAGATCACAGGAAAACAACCAAAGTGAAGTTTGTTGATGCGGGACATAGGAACCTCCTCATCGGAATTGAAGGTCGATGGTTGCGGAGTAAGAAAATCTTATCTGCCGCCAACCCCCATCTGAAAACGCGCCAAGGAGACGCTGACAGCCAAAGATGTTGATTGTGAGGATCTGGATGTGCAACTCTGACGGCTATCGCTCGCTCGGTTGACTGGCAAGCAAACGTGGTCTGGAATTTTTCATAGCCCCTGGGCCCGCTAGGAGTGGCTGCCCTTTTTTTGTCAAGGTAGGTGGCAACAAAACGCGATTTCTTTTGTGGTAGCTTCGGCGACGAGGAAGTTAGGCGACCAGATTACGTTGCTCCGGTCGTTCCTTTTCATTTTTGCGCACCCCAGCTCAATTCTTGACGAGCTGCGGAAATTTATATCGTTGAAAACTAATTGGTCGGGGAGAGAGGATTTGAACCTCCGACCCCCTGGTCCCGAACCAGGTGCTCTACCAGGCTGAGCCACTCCCCGACACAAAACCACCCAGACGGGTGGCAACAATAGAAGTTGATTATAGCAGAGCTAGCCTTGAAAAAATCCTGGATCCGCGCGCTGCAGCAGCGCATTCCAGATCACATCACTAGATCAAAAGATCGCTTTCAGCCGATAAACAGCGGCCGATAACAATTGTCGTTTTGCAACCTCGGCTACATCCTTTTCAAGGAACTACGTGGGCCACCACTTGGTCATGGCCCATGGTTCATCCAGAGCAGGTATTCACCTGATTGTGGCTTAAGGGACATTAGCAAAGAATGGTGGCTCCCCTCTTCGTCTATATGCCCTTACTTGAGCAATGTGAACAACCTGCCCTGGCAGAGACGGCGACAATCGCCGAACCTGCTGTACTCAATCCTGCGGTCAAGCCTGCTGTTGTTGAGCCTGTTGTCACGGTCAAGGCGCCCGTTGTTCGCGCGCGGAGCCGCTGGCGGCCTTCATCACGCCGCTTGATCGTTCTGGCTTGCATTGTTCTGGGGATGCGAATTTTTGTGGGCGAAGCTTCCGTTGTTCCCACCGCATCTATGGAAGGCACCATCCTGGTGGGCGACCACCTCTTTATGGACAAGCTGCTCTATGGACCTGAAATTCCTCTCGTCGGTTGGCGGTTGCCCATGCTCAAAACAATTCACCGGGGCGACATCATCGTCTTCCGCTATCCCAAGGACGTGTCAGAGACTTTTCTTAAGCGTGTCACGGCCGTGGGAGGCGACCAGCTGGAAATTCGCAATGGCATGCTTTACGTGAACTCGCTCCCGGTGCAGGAGCCGTATGCCGTACACCGCGCGTCACTGCACAATCCGCTGGAAAGCTGGGGACCAACGGTTGTGCCTGAAGGCAGCCTGTTTGTGATGGGTGACAATCGTGATAATTCCAGTGACAGCCGTGACTGGGGCTTTGTTCCCATCAGTAATGTCATTGGCTCGCCCCTGTTTGTTTACTGGTCGTATGACGCGCCTACCTCGCGCTGGCTCGATGAAAACCTGGAACACAAAATTTCTTTTTATGCTTCCATTGCCGGGAATTTCTTCTCACACACGCGCTGGAACCGCATGGGAATGCTGCTGTAAGAACCGCTTGCTTTGACAATCGACGAAACTCTTCACTCGCTCATTTCTAGCGTTGCGCTTGCGCGGCAATCAAACCTTCTGCTTCCTTCTGCACCGCCTGGTCCGAGCCAAAACCTGCAATCCAGTGAACGTTCGGTTCACGCCGGAACCAGGTCAACTGCCGCTTGGCATAATTTCTGTGGCCCTGCTGCGCTGCCTCAATCGCCTGTTCCAATGAGATTTCTCCGCGCATATGCTGTGCTGCCTGTTTATATCCCAGCGAACTGAGCGGCCACGCGGAAGGATACTCTGCAGCAAGTCTTTCCGTCTCTTCTATCAGACCTTCGGTAAACATCTCTCGCCCCCTGTGATTAATGCGCTCATACAGTATTTTGCGGTCTGGGTTCAATCCAATGCGGAGAATATTAAAGCCCTGCAAAGCATCGCGGCCCTGCTGCCAAAGGCCTGTCATCGGCGCGCGCGCACTGATGCTGACTTCCAATGCGCGGACCACCTTGGGAACGTCATTGGCATGGATGGTTTTTGCCGCCGCAGGATCCACGCGACGCAACAGCCTATGCAGATATTCCGCTCCGCGTTCAGCCGCCCGTTCACGCAAACGGGTACGCAACTCTTCGGATCGCGGCGGCCCAGCGAATAATCCTTCCAGCAGCGCACGCAGATAAAGCCCCGATCCGCCAACCACAATCGGCAGCCGGCCGCGGGATGCAATGCCGCTGAGCGCCTCCCGCGCCAAGCGCGAATAGTCTCCTGCGGTTACAAGCTCTGAAGGGCCAGCAACGTCGATGAGGTGATGCGGCACGCGCAGGCGGTCTGCGCGCGATGGCTTGGCGGTCCCAATCTCAAACTCGCGATAGACCGCAACCGAATCACAGCTTACGATCTCGCCTTGCAGGCGTTCAGCCAGATGCAGCGAGAGCGAAGTTTTTCCGCTGGCTGTGGGACCAAGCACCACCACGAGCAAGGGTAAAGTCATGCGCGGATCACTCATGCGTAGATCGCTCATGCGCCACCCCAGATCCTCCGCAGCAGCACAAAGAGAAGAATGAGCAGGACTAATAATGTCAGGCCCAGCACCTGCTGTCGTTGAGAGTCCATCGCTGACATTGTATCTATGTATCGAACGCAACCGAAAAGGACTTCGCCTCTCAAAGTTGGGATTTCAGAAATGCTAAACTCAAGCGCGGATCGGTGCGATTGGCGCCGTTCATTTGTCCTTATGGCTACGGTTTCCAAATATAAATTCGATGATTTTGAAGCCGACCTTCGCTCTGCGGAGCTGCGCAAGAACGGCACGCGGCTGAAGCTGCAATTGCAGCCCTTCCAGGTCTTGGTGGCTCTACTGGAACGTCCGAAGGAAGTCGTCACACGCGAAGAGTTACGGCAGCGCTTGTGGCCGGAAGACACCTTTGTGGATTTTGATCACGGCCTGAACACTGCCATGGTCAAGCTGCGGGACGTGCTGGGCGACTCCGCCAGCAATCCAAAATATGTTGAGACCATTGCCAAGCGCGGCTACCGCTTTCTGGGAAATGCGGAGCACATACAAATACAGGACCAACCCATCGCGCCGGTGAATGCGCCAGCGACTTCTGACGTTCCCCAACCGATAGCCACGCTTGCTGAACCTGTACACATTCAACCTGGACCGGACTCAGCGCTTCCCCGCGCCAGCCGGAATACTGCCCGCCTGCTGTTTGTGCTGACGCAGGTGATGTACCTGATCTTTTATCTTTCGGCTCTCTTCAGTTTGGATAACACGTATCGGGCGTCTTTTATGGCCTGGCACCGTGCCGGAACCGCGACCTTCGCGGTTTATCTGACAACTGCCATGATTGGCGTGGCCGTGCGTTTATATCTGATCTCCGCCACGGCAATGGACTATCACCTGTTAGGCAATAAGTACCGCATGCTTACACCGGCGCTTTTTGTGCTGGATATGGTATGGGCCCTCTCGCCGCTGCTGATTGCTGACCGGATCGGGCTGGGCTTTGCCCTTGGCGCGTGCGCGGCGCTCATCTATATGCCATTTGCGCAACACACACTGATGCAGATGATGCAACGTGGAAAAGAATAGCCCGGGCTATTCCATATCGTTCTTATCGGGGTTGTAATAAAAGCGGGCACGAATCTGCAGATAGTCGCCGGCAAACTGCGTAGGCAGATTGGGCAGAGGGATCGCATCGGTAATGGCGCCCCAGGCGGCGCGGTCCAGCGCAACATCGCCCGAGCCTGAGATCAACTTCATGCCCAGGACCTTGCCTTCTTTTGTGATGGCAAACTCAATTACCACCACGCCTTTTTTCATCACCGGCGGCATGGCGGATTCCGGAATCAACGGGTCCCAGTGATTTTGGACCGTATAGCGCAAGCGCTTCATATAAGGACCAAAGTCCACGCCCATGGTGTCGCTGAGTATTTCCAGTCCACCGCGGTTGTCCGTTTTAGGGTGCGCAGCGCTGCCGTACTCTCCACCGCCGCCGAATTCAACTGGCGGGCTGGCGTGTCCGTTGGCCAATGACTGAATTGCCTGGTCCCTGGCAGCGCCTGCCGAGGAAATAGCAAACGGAGATTTTTTAGGAGCTGCCGGAACGGGCGTTTCCACCTGTGACGTTGTCTGCGGTGGCGGGGGAGCCGCCTGAGCTGGCGGCGTGGCTTGCGCGGTTTGCGGCGTCTGCTGCGGTGCCTGTTGTGCTTGCTGAGGTGGCGCCGGCGCCTTTGGCGGACCCGGCTTGCGCTGATCTATCAGCTTGCGCAGGGTCTCTTTGTTCGGAGTTTTGGTTTGCGCAATGCGGTTCTTATCGGAAAGCACATCCGTCTTGGGCGGCTTAACTTTGAGCTGGTCATCCGGCAGCGAGAGAAATGTAGTTTGTTGTTTCTGATTAATGGGAACAACAGTGGGCCGCGTGCCAATCCACTTTGGCAGGAACAAAAGCAGCGCAATCACAACGCCGTGGGTAATCAGCGATAGCCAGGCAGCTTCACGCTGACGATACGCAGTGACATCATCTTGCAGATCGGCAATCAACAGATGCAGGTCGGCTTCGGTGATCTTCACCGGAGCTTCTACCACTCGACGCTGGCTCTCTGCCGGACGCTCTTTTTCTTCCATTACCGGGATAAACCACCACCAGCCTTACACAGGCGCTATTGTGTTCTTAGTAACTATTCTCTCATTAGAACGGTGCTTGTGAGCTGCTCTTGCGGCTGGAGAATTAAAAAAAATGGCAAATTCTAGTAGTAATTACTCATTACTAAGGGAGTAGCTTTACCTCCTTTAATATATGTTTACAAGGAATTTACAACGAGCTCAGCTTGGCCCGCTGTGAGTGGTCGTCTATGGCAGAAAGAATGCCTAAAGCTGCCGCCAGCGCGCGGCGGCCGTCCTCCAAAGAAATCACTGGCCTGCTGCGGTGACGAACTGCATGCAGAAACGACTTCAACTCCGCCCGCAACGGTTCCTCGGCTTCCACTTTTGGCTTGTTCAGCGTCACGCCAGGAATGGGCAACGTGGAAGGCGCTTCCGCAAACGCCATCAGGTTATTCAGAGAGAATTTTTCTTCCTGGGTAACGCGAATCTGGAAGACATCCTGACGGCCGTAGTCGATGGAAACATATTCCTTCGGCTGAAAGAAACGCAGCTTGCGGACGCGTTCTGTGCTGATGCGGCTGGCTGTCAGATTGGCTACGCAGCCAGATTCAAACTCCAGGCGCACGTTGGCGATGTCCACTTTGTCCGTGACTACCGGAAGCCCCACGGCACGCAGCTCTTTCAGCGGAGACTTTACGAATGAGAGCACCACGTCAATATCGTGGATCATCAAGTCCAGCACTACGTCTACATCCAGGCTGCGCGGGCTGAATACACTGAGGCGATGCACCTCAAAAAACATGGGCTTGGTAATCAGCGGGAGCGCGGCCCGCACGGCCGGATTGAATCGCTCCAGGTGGCCTACCTGCACAACACGCTGATTCGCATTCGCCAGACTGATGAGTTCGTCCGCTTCATCCAGCGTTGAAGCCAGTGGCTTTTCAATAAGCACGTCAAGACCTGCGGCCATCAACGCGGCAGCCACGGAACGGTGATGGACGGTTGGTACCGCGACTGAAGCAGCTTCCACGCGGCCAAACAACTCTTCTACGGTGGTGAATGCTAGACAGCCAAACTGAGCAGCCACGGCCTGTGCCTGCGCGGCGTCATTATCCACCACGGCCACCAGCTCCACGCCGTGGCCCTGCTTCTGCAGTTCGTGATAAACACGGGCGTGGTTCCTGCCAAATGAACCCACACCAACGACTGCCACCCGAATTGGACTTTCGTTAGTCAAACATTGATTTTCTCAGAGCCGGGGCAAAGCCGCAAAGGCTATCATGGCGCTTCAGGAGAAATATCGTATGGGACGGGCTTTTGGATTTCTCACTTTGATCGTGGTTGTGGCTGCCGGAGCGTATATCTACATGCGGCAGACACAGAGCGTGATGACCGCTGGAACCAGCAGTCCAACGGCGACCGTGGATTTAATTGGCGTGAGAAATGACCTGTTGGCGATTGCCCAGGCGGAGCGATCCCATGCCGCGCTGCAAGGTTCCTATGTTTCTATTGACGCGTTGCGTTCAGGCGGCGACCTGACCATGCAGCGCAACAACCGCGGGCCATACAACTATTCCGCCGAAACCAGCGATTCTGGATTCCGCATCGTGGCAACTTACTCCGGCCCTGAAAATTCGGGCATGCCGGCCAGCCTGAGCATTGATCAGACCATGCAGATCAGCCAGCAATAGCTCACGCCGCTTTCGGTTGCCGAATCGCCATTGCAACTTTCTTCAAATCAGCAATTCGGCGCCTTTGCTCTTGGTACGTCCCTCCTCATTTAAACTGCCCTCGGCAAAAAGATTCCACGGAACGGGGCGCAGAATGAAATTCCATACTGAATATCTCACTTTCAATACAAAGAAGCACCGCGAATATATTCACATCACGCCGCAGGTGGAGAAAATTCTACAGGCCAGCGGAGTAACCAGCGGCATGGTGCTGGTTTCCGCCATGCATATCACGGCGGGAGTTTATGTCAACGACGACGAACGAGGCCTGATCCAGGACATCGACAAATGGCTGGAGCAGCTTGCGCCGTTCAATGAAGCCTATCTGCACCACGAAACGGGCGAAGACAACGGAGACTCGCATCTGAAGGCGCTGCTGATTCATCACCAGGTCATTCTGCCAGTAACGAATGGCAAATTGCTGCTGGGAACCTGGCAGCGGGTATTTTACGCAGAGTTTGACGGCCAGCGTTCCAAACGCGTTGTGGTGGCTGTAATGGGAGAGTAAGCGCTGAAAATCAAAACCGGCGCAATATGCCCGCGCCGGTCTCGATGTCCCCGCTAGAGAAACTCATTCGATCGATGTCAGTGCACCAGATCATTCCCGCTGTTCTGCGGTCCGGCCGGCAGCTTCAGTTGAATCTCCGGATGATTTTCAGTGAGTGAGAATTCGCCGCCAATGGAATACACCAACTCCTGAAGGTCTACAAATTCCTTGGCGATAATATTCTTCGCCCCCTGTACCGGCGTTGGAGAATCATCATTGGCTTTCCAGTGGAAGCTCAGAAGACAACGCCCTCCTTCAGTCTGCGCCGAGATTGTGAGAACAAGCGGCCGGGTATTTCGCCCAATCAATTTGCTGAGGAACAGGACAAATATCTGGCGCAGCACCGGACTGCTGGTCACCTGTATGGAAGGATCCCACTGGCGCTCCAGCGTAAGCAACCCAGAATGATGCAACACGTTGAAGTCATTGAAGAGGTCGTTGAGGAGCGCATCGAGCAAAACCCACGGCCCGCTGGGGATGGGCACTTCCCGCACCAGCGCCGATATACCCTTTGTGAGTGTTATCGCCCGGTCCGTTTGTTGCTCAATCGTCCTGAGATCGGCGTTGGAAGGCGCGGTTCCAGGATGCATCCCTAAAACTTCCAGGAAGCAACGTATGCTGGTCAAGGGCTGAGCAAGATCGTGCGCCACAGAGTGAAGCAACGCTTTTAGCGGCGTCTGCGGCACGGTGATAGCTTCACCACCCATGCCGGCAAGAGTGCTGGATGGGTGAGGGGGCAGTTCCGTATCCGCCAGATCTGAATGGATGGGGCCCGGCAGGGCTTCGCCGGACGATGGGGCTACCCGGCCGATCCTGTAACCAGAGCCGCGGACGGTATAAATCAATTTGGTTTCGTCGGGAAAATCGACCTTCTTGCGCAGATAATTCACGTAGACATCCACCAGATTGCTGTCTGTCTCCGGCTGCAAGCCCCAGGATTCGCGCAGCAGGTCATGGCGGCTCACCGTTTCTCCGGCGTGGCGCATTAATAGGAAGAGCAGATCAAATTCCTTGGGACTGAGTTTGATCTCGCGCTTATCACGGTGGACTTTGCGCGACCCAGGATCCAGTTCCAGGTTTTCCACGCGCAACACGCTGAGTAAAGGATCGGCTTTGCGGCGCAGCAAAGCATTCGCTCGCGCTGCCAGTTCCTGAAATGAAAAAGGCTTGGTGATGTAATCGTCAGCGCCAAGGTTCAACGACTGAATACGGTCTGAAATGCGGTTCCGCGCGCTCAGCACCATCACCGGAGTTTCCAGGCCTTCCGCGCGCAGCTTTTCCAGAAGCTTCAATCCATCGGTCTGGCCGAAGTTCAAATCCAGAATGATGAGTTTGTAGTTCTGGCGCTGCAGCTCAGAAATAACACTGTCTTCATTGAGAGCCGTGTGGACGGAGTAGCCTTCTGATTCAAGTGACTTGGATAAAAATGTGGCCAGGTGAAGATCGTCATCCGCGAGGAGTATGGACATTGCAATCTACCTTCCCTCTTCCAATTGTTGTCACGTTTAGAAGAACATCTTTAAGTTTTATTTTCTTTCAGACTTAACCAATTTTCAGCAAAAAAGAAACGATCAGTTAAGGCACGGTAAAGTCTAGAACATAAAATCGCTCAATAACCGACATTAGCATAATTTTATAAAGCAACTCGTCCCGCTTTGAGATGAAACTTTTTGCGTATATACGCAAACACATGAGGATTCACCAAAAGTGGATGCCTCTTGAACACATCGCCCATTTTGAGGCCAGGGGGAAGTGGAAGCGTCTGGGGCGAATGGCACACGACGCTCGAAATCTTGGTACGATAGAGAGTTTGATACTGAGAAAGGCAGCCTCTGTTTACTCATGGCAAAAGCTTTCAAGAATTTCATCGGCGGAGAGTGGGTTGAATCCCGCACCGGACAGACATACGAAAACCTGAACCCTGCTGATACGCGCGATGTGGTCGGCGTATTTCAGCGCTCTGACAAGCGCGATGTGGACGATGCCGTCTCCGCCGCCCGCCAGGCATATGAACGCTGGCGGCTGGTGCCCGCGCCCAGACGCGCTGAAATCATCTTCCGCGCAGGAGAGATTCTGCTGGAGCGCAAGGAAGAATATGCGCGCCTGATGACGCGCGAAATGGGTAAGGTGCTGAGAGAAACGCGCGGCGATGTGCAGGAAGCCGTGGACACCGCTTATTACATGGCGGGAGAAGGCCGCCGGCAGTTTGGCGCAACCGTGCCTTCAGAATTGCCCAATAAGTTTGCCATGGCCGTGCGTATGCCCATCGGCGTGTGCGGCATGATTGCTCCATGGAATTTCCCCATGGCGATTCCCTCATGGAAGCTTTTACCTGCGCTGGTCTGCGGCAACACATGCGTGATCAAGCCGGCGGAAGACACGCCGCTTTCCACAATGAACCTGCTCAAGGCGCTCACGGACGCAGGCTTGCCCAAAGGCGTGGTCAATGTGGTTACCGGCTTTGGCCCTGAAGTTGGCGCGCCGATAGCCGAGCATGCCAATGTGCAGGCCATTTCCTTTACTGGATCAAGCGAAGTGGGCCGCATTGTGGGTGAAACGGCGGCACGCAGTTTCAAGCCGTGTTCGCTGGAAATGGGTGGCAAGAACGCCATCATTATTCTTGATGACGCAAATCTTGACCTCGCGCTTGACGGCGTTCTGTGGGGCGCGTTTGGAACCACCGGACAGCGTTGCACTGCTGCCAGCCGCGTGATCGTACAGAAGGGCGTTTACCGGCAGTTTGCGGACCGGTTGATCTATCGCGCACAACGGCTTAAGGTTGGCAATGGCCAGGATGAAAGCGTGGAAATGGGCCCGCAGATCAACGAACAGCAGGTCGCCACCACGGAAAAATATGTAAATATTGGCAAGAATGAAGGCGCGAAGCTGGAAGCCGGCGGCAAAGCTCTGAATACGCCCGACCATGCTTATGGATGGTTCTTTGAGCCCACCATTTTCACTGATGTTCACGAGAAAATGCGCGTGGCCCAGGAAGAAATTTTTGGTCCGGTACTGAGCCTGATCCCGGTGGATTCTTTCGATAAGGCCATTGAGATTGCCAACGGCGTCACCTACGGCCTGTCTTCTTCAGTCTATACGCGGGACGTGAACAAAGCATTCCGCGCCATGCGGGACATTTACGCCGGTATTACTTATGTGAACGCACCGACCATCGGGGCGGAAGTCCACTTGCCCTTTGGCGGAACCAAGTCTACCGGTAATGGACACCGCGAAGGCGGCCTGGG
The DNA here is from genome assembly GCA_963724105.1 of Terriglobia bacterium. Lineage (GTDB taxonomy): Bacteria > Acidobacteriota > Terriglobia > Terriglobales > Acidobacteriaceae > Angelobacter. The sequence continues at coordinate 253,957 of CAVRTD010000001.1, forward strand.
CGCTATTGATTTTTACACGCAGTGGAAGTCGATCTATATCGATTTCTCTGACCGGCTGCAGCGCGCCCAGATCGATACGGAATAAGGGATCGATACTGAATAACAGGACCCTGGAGCCAGCAAGCTGACATGCTTTCTGGCTCCAGTTCTTTAATGCTCTTGCGCGAGCTTATAATAGTCGCCAGGAACTCGACTGCTTTCTAAAAAGAACGCGCGAGATGTACTTGTGTCCGAAAAGAAACCGGATAAGAGCAATCGTTCGCTTCCCCTGACGCAGCGGCGCGCCCTGCTGATCCCGCTTGCGCTGGGCATTGTTTTACTTTTTGGCGTGGTCTTTTCCCAGCAGGCATTCAACCTGACCCAGCTGCGGCCTGATTCCGCCGGGCAAACCCTGGGGCTGGTAGCGCTTTCCGCGCTGGTTTTTCTGCTGCTGGTGGTGCTCACCTTTGTCCTGTTTCGCAACCTGCTCAAACTCTATGCTGAGCGACGGCTCGGCGTGCTGGGCTCCCGTTTCCGTACCCGCATGGTCATTGGCGCCCTCGTGCTCTCCTTCGCGCCGGTGCTGGTTATGTTTATGTTTTCTTACGGACTGATGAACCGCTCCATCGACAAATGGTTTTCCAGTCCGGTAACGGCCCTGCATCAGGATTCCGGCCGCGTAGCTGCGCTGCTTTCATCGTATGCCGGCAAAAATGCCCGCCAGACGGCGCTGGATATTGCCGAGTCTCCTGAAGTTCAGCACGCGTTTGAGACGGCAACCTACGCAGGCGTGCTGCGTGAATTCCGCCGCCACGAGCGCACTCTGCAAGGCGGATTTGCCGTGGCGCTCCGCGAGGACGATGCCGTGGCCAGCTGGAATTTACCGCGTCCGTGGCTGATCTTGAAGCAGAGCCTGCCTGATTTGAAAAAGCTTTCGCAGTCGCCACAAAAATGGGTCTACCAGGGCGCGGAATATCTGATGGCCATTGCGCCCACGGAGCCTTCTGGCACAATCCTGATCGGCTTGCCCCTGCCGAAAGATTTCTCTCCGACCTTGGACCAGATCAACCAGAACCAGCATGACTATGAAACTCTGAGCCATGAAGCCAAACGCATCCGCGGCCTGTATATGTTGCTGCTTACGATGCTGACTGTGCTGGTGCTTTTTGTAGCCACGTGGTCGTCATTGTTCGTGGCCAAGCTGGTAACGACGGCCTGTAGAAGCGCTGGCTGAGGCCACCAGGGAAATTTCCCTGGGGCACCTGGGATATCGCGTTGAAGTTTCCGCGGCAGATGAACTGGGCGAACTGGTTTCGTCCTTCAATACCATGGCGGCGGAACTGGAATCGAGCCGCAAAAAAATCGATCAGTCGGCTCGTGCCTTGACCGAGAGCAATACAGAGTTGGAGCAACGTCGCCGGCACATTGAGACCATTCTGGAAAACATTCCCACCGGCGTGCTTTCTCTGGATCCGGAGCGACGCGTGACGCACAGCAACGTGGCTTTTGGACGAATGTTCTGGCCCAACGGCGGCTCGCCAGTGATCGGGTCAACCGTGCAAGAGGTCTTCAGCGAAGAAACCGCGGCTGATCTTGAGCATCTGCTGCGCCGCGCTGACCGTATGTCTTTGACAGCGGCGCAATTTGAAATCCCGGTGGAGAAAGACAAGCTCAACGTGAGCGTTACCATCTCCGCAGTCCAACACGGAAAACAGCGGTTGGGCTATGTAATTGTGTTTGAGGACTTCAGCGAACTGCTAAAAGCGCAGCGGGAAGCGGCCTGGCGTGAAGTGGCGCGCCGCGTGGCCCATGAAATTAAAAATCCGCTGACGCCTATCGCGCTTTCAGCGGAACGCATCCGGAAACACCTGGAGCGCGGCATCACGCCAGACGAGACTTCGCTCGCCATAATCCATGACTGCTCAGAAACAATTTCCGGAGCAGTGCAGACAGTACGCTCGCTGGTAGATGAATTTTCCTCTCTGGCGCGGTTCCCGGCCGCACAGCCGCGGCCGGCAGACATCAATGAAATCATTGAGAACACGCTGGCTATGTTCAATGGCCGCCTGGACGGAATCCATGTAACGAAGCAGCTGGATGGCAATCTGCCGCTGGCCATGGCCGATCCAGAGGCAATTAAGCGCGCGCTGGCCAATCTCATCGACAATGCCGCGGAAGCCATGCAGGGCTCCCATGTGCGAGAGATATACATTGAAACATCTTTGCTGGGTGGTCGCGATGGATTGGAAATCATCATTGCCGATACCGGCCACGGCATCAATCGCGAGGTAAAGGAAAAACTTTTTCTGCCATATTTTTCCACCAAGAAGCGCGGCACTGGTCTGGGGCTGGCGATTGTGCGGCGCATTATTGAAGATCATCATGGATCGATTCGCGTGGAAGAAAACAAACCGGCAGGCGCAAAATTTCTGGTAGAGCTGCCACTGGCGGGCGAGATGGCCGCAACGGAGTCGCAGGGTGCATAGTGTCCTGGTAGTAGATGACGAACGCGATATCCGCGAGTCGCTGCGCGGCGTCCTGGAAGATGAGGACTATAAAGTCCTGCTTGCCGAAAGCGGTGAAGCATGCCTGGAGCAGTTGAAGAAACGCCCATGCGAAGTGGTGCTGCTGGATATATGGCTGCCTGGCATGGACGGCCTGGAGACACTGGAACGCATACGGCAAATGGAAGATCCTCCGGAAGTTGTGATCATTTCCGGCCATGGCACCATTGAAACAGCGGTCCGTGCCACCAAGCTTGGCGCATTTGATTTTCTGGAAAAACCGCTCTCGCTGGATAAGACGCTCATCGTATTGAAAAATGCGCTGGAAGCGCACCGGCTCCGGCAGGAGAATGCGGAACTAAGGAAGCAGTTTCAGGCAAAGAGCGTGATCGTGGGTGAGAGCATCCCCATGAAAGCCCTGCGGCATGAGATTTCCGTGATGGCGCCAACCAACGGACGCGTCCTGATTTATGGCGAATCGGGAACTGGCAAAGAACTTGTAGCGCATGCGATCCACGCTCACAGCCTGCGAAAAGAAAAACTTTTCGTGGAAGTAAACTGTGCCGCCATTCCGGAAGACTGGATTGAAAGCGAGCTGTTTGGCCATCGTAAAGGCGCGCTTCCGGGCGCCGCCGGCGATAAAGAAGGTAAATTCGAAAAAGCGAACGAAGGCACGCTGTTCCTGGATGAAGTGGGCGACATGAGCTTGAAAACCCAGTCCAAGGTGCTGCGTACGCTGGATGAACAAAAATTTACTCCCGTCGGTGACGATGAATCCGTAAAGGTTGACGTGCGCGTGATTGCCGCGACCAACAAGAACCTGGAAGAGGAAATTTCCAAAGGCAATTTTCGAGAAGACCTGTTTTACCGCCTGAACGTGATTCCGTTTTACGTTTCTCCGCTGCGTGAACGCAAAGAAGATATTCCTCTGCTCTCGCGGCATTTCCTGAAAGAATTTTCAGCCGCGTACAGCCGCCGCTCGCGCGAAATTACTGATGAAGCCGTCGACACTCTGACGCGCTATTCCTGGCCGGGCAACGTGCGCGAGCTGCGCAACGTAATCGAACGCCTGGTCATCATGAACCCGACTGCGCACAAAATTGAGCGCAAGCACCTGCCGCCGCTGATCCATCGCGAGGGCGGGCGCAATGCCGCTGCTGGATTCTCCACGCTGCATCAGGCGCGCGCCGCATACGAGCGGGATTACATCCTGAAAAAGCTGGATGAAAACCACGGCAACGTGACCCGTGCCGCGGAGGTACTGGGGCTGGAGCGCAGTCATCTGTATCGCAAGATGAAGACCCTGGGGATCGCGGTGAAAGAATAGAAACAAGCCAGCCTTGATTGGCGGAAGACGAGGGGATTGTGCTCGCAGTTAGATTTTGCTGGATATTCGTTCTCAGCGCGCTCGTGGCCGCGCAGTCGCCCAACGATGCTACGCCGGCGGCGAACGCCTCAGTCATCACGATCCATGTTTTCAAATCAGGATTGTTTTCCGGTTTTGCTCACAATCACGTGGTGGTCGCGCCAATCTCCCAGGCCAGCGTTGATCCGGCGGCACTGACGGCGGAAATCAGCGTCGCCACCAAAGAGATGAAGGTAACCGACACAGAGGTCTCAGAGAAAGACCGCGCAGAAATCCAAAGCACAATGCTCGGTCCCAAGGTGCTTGATCAGGAAAAATATCCGGAGATCCGCTTCAAGTCTTCTCGCATTGAACAAACCAGCCCGCAGCACTACCATGTGATAGGAATGCTTGACTTGCACGGAACAAAGCATGAGGTCACGCTGGAAGTTACCGGCGGGCCAGAGCATTACCATGGGGCAACAAAATTGAAACAGTCTGAGTTCGGCATCAAGCCCATCTCGCTGGGCGGCGGCTCAATCAAAGTAAAAGATGAACTGGAATTGGAATTTGACGTTTATGCGGCGGCCGGCAAATAGCCGATCATTAGACCGGAGACGTCGTAGACGTTTGTAACAAAATGGTGAGCTATGCATATTAAGCGCATGGGACGATTTTCAACACTGGCAATTCTCCTGACTCTGGCTTTTTACGTATCGATTGTGCTCACAAAAATGGTAGTCGCAAAAACTCCTGCAGCATTTGACGCTCACAGGACCGTGGTGGTGGAGCTGTTTACCTCAGAAGGCTGTTCCAGCTGTCCACCCGCTGACGAGTTGCTGGGACATTTACGCCAGGACCTCTCCGCAAAAAACATACAGGTCATTCCACTGGGGTTTCATGTGGACTACTGGAATTCGCTGGGATGGAAAGACCGGTTTTCTTCAGCCAGCTTTAGCCAGCGGCAAGAAGAGTATGCAAAAAGCTTGAAAGTAGATGGGCCGTACACACCGCAGATGGTAGTGGACGGAACGTCTGAATTTGTTGGCAACAGCGCCGCACAGGCACAGCGTACGATCAGCCAGGCTGCGAGCCAGCCAGAGATTGCAACGGTAGAGATTTCCGCTGTGAATCAAGACAAACTGGCAGTCCAGGTGAAAGCCGCGGGCACAGCCAATACTGCCAACGTAATGCTGGCGATTACAGAAGACAATCTGACAACCAACGTTGGCTCCGGCGAGAATGGCGGCAGGACACTCCACCATGCGGCGGTGGTACGCGAGCTGCGCCAAGTTGGCCAGCTGCGCAATGGCAATTTTCAGGCGAGTGTGCCGCTCAAGATAGAAAAAGATTGGAAGCGCGAAGATTTACACGCCGTGGTATTTGTACAGGAAGGATCCAGTGGAAAGATCCAGGGGGCGGCTTCAATTGCGTTAGTACCAGTTGCTTTAGTGGGCCAGTTGCGCTGAAGTGTGGCCCAGCTTAACCAATTCCTGTTGGAAAAGAGGGTTGTTGGGAAATTGCTGATGCAAATCTTCCAGCCTCTTGCGGGCATCATCAGTATTGTTGAAACGCACATCTTCAAACACAACCAGCAAACGCGCAAACGGCGCCAGGTAATGTGCATGGTCAGCCGCAAGCGTCAGCTCTTTTAAGCCTTCCCCTTCGTCGCCCTTCAATCCGCCTAGACGCAGTACCCATCGCACCGGGGCTGATTTGCGGGCCACAATCACTTTGCCCATGCCGGTTGCCACGTACGCATCATAGGAATCCGGTGCAACTACCAGAAGTTTTTCCGCGTAGGTTGTTGCCGATTTGATGTAAGAGATGGCCTTGAGATCTTTCTTGGTAAAGATACCCAGATCGTCGCCGTGAAGACCGTTGATAAACGCAAGCGCCAGCAGGGCACGGGAATCATTCTGGTTGTGGCTTAGCCGAATCTGCGCTAATTTTTCCGCCTGATCCAGTGAGTTATCAAAAACTTTCTTGTTGGCGTCATCCCAGACGTAGGCGTCGCGTCCGTTATAGCTTTCGTCAGTAGCAAACAGGTCACTGCGGAGAATGTGCAACCTATCCAGTTCGCGGAAGAATGATACCCAGGCCTCCGCCAGATATGGCAATGGATCATCCGGGGCCATCACTTTGGCCTCCTCGGCAGCCTTAAAAGCCTCCTGGAACTTGAGGTCATACATGGCGTGATAAGACTGGGCCAACTTGTCCTCTACAGTCTGAGGTTTAGAAGCTGGCTTAGGGGTCTCCGCGTGTGCGCGGAAAATCAGCGCCAGCATGGCCAGAATCAGCAAGATGACAGTCTTACGGCTTCCAAGTTCCAAACGGGTTTCTCCAAATATTCAGTGTGTCTGAATGCTAACAGCTCTGGTTAAATTTGCCGATGAACGAAAGGGTATGTCCCCAGCAATTGCACTAAAGACGTGACTCTCGCGGGTCACAAACATCACATACGTAGTGGATTACGCTTAATACTCCAAAGACTCATTAATAATTATAAGTTAGAAACTTAGCGGTATCGGTTGGCTAGTATGGAACCTTTTCTGCCAGTGGATGGTCCAATTTGGCAATTTCCTGTGAAAACAGCGGATTGTTGGGGAAATGCGCGCGCAGCCATTCCAGCTTTTTGCGGGCTTCAGGAAAGTTGTTATGGCGGAGGTCGTCAAACGCCAGCAGGATGCGGGCAAACGGCATGAGATATCGGCCATGGTCCGCGACCAGCGTCAGCTCTTTTACACCCTGTTCCTGGTCTCCTTTGAATCCACCGAGGCGTAGCATCCAGCGCACTGGTGCGGCCTTGCCGCCGATGATGTACTTGCCCATTCCGGTAGAAATATAGGCGTCGTAATAATCAGGAGACCCGGCCAGAAGCCGCTCTGCGTATCCATTCGCAGCTTTGATGTAAGTAAGGGCGGTGAATTTCTTTTTGGCAATCAAAGCAGCATCGTCAGCGCGTAAACCATTTGCCAAAGAGAGGGTAAAAAGCGCCCGGGGATCATCTTTTCTTTGTTTCAGACGTTCCTGTGCCAGCTTTTCCCCGGTACTCAACACGCTCTCAAACTGCTTCCGCGACTCTGTATCCCAGACCATGGCTGGACCATCAATAAACTTGTCATCCGAACCAAACAACTCGCTGCGGAGAATGCGCAGGCGATCGAACTCACGAAACAGCACAGCGCATGCCTGCGTCAGCCATGGGACTGGATCGGAGGTCGCCAGGCCTTTGGCGGATTCAGCCAGCCTGAGCGCATCGTCGAACCGAAGGTTGTACATGGCGCTGTAGCTCTGGTCGAGCAGTGCGTCCATGCTTTGCGTCTGCGGAGAGATGCTGGGCTGGACCGCTCCCTGCGCAACGGCCAAATTCTGTAATGTCAATGAAATCAGTGTGAGCGCCACAGTGTAAATAATCCTGTTGTGGGTGCTGGCTCGCAATATTTCTCTCCCAAGCGGCTGCTGCCGCAGCATATTAACAGGTTGGATGCGCCCTTCCTCACTCTGGCCTGCTATTCGCAAGAATAGACTGTCTCTCTGAAGTTTATTCAAACTCAGTGTTAAGAAATGTTTATTTACTCTCGGGAATATTTCTTCTGCCAATCAGTTAATAAGTCAGATAGCAGCGTAGCGCAACTCTGAAAACGCGCTCCCCTTTTGAGAACGCGCTGCTTGGGAGAAACAAAATGTCTGACAAACCAAAAGATGAAATCGTGCATGACCATAACCATGACGGCATTGATCGCCGCGGCTTTCTGAAATGTATGGCCTGGGCAGGAACCGGAGCATTTTGTGTAATGCAGGGCGGCGTGCTCAAGTCCTATAGCCTGAGCGCGCTGGCCGGACTCACGGAAAAGCAGACCCATGGCGAGCTGAGCTTTGTGCAGATCAGCGACAGCCATATGGGCTTCAATAAACCGGCAAACACAGATGTCGCAGGCACCCTGAAAGCTGCCATCGACAAAATCAACGCGCTGCCAACCACCCCAGCGTTCATTCTGCACACTGGCGACATCACGCATCTTTCCAAGCCGGAAGAATTTGATGGCGTCGATCAATTGCTGAAAAGCGCCAGCGCCAAGGACGTGTTCTATGTCCCGGGCGAACACGATGTAATCGGCGACGATGGCAAACAGTTTCTGGAACGTTATGGCAAAAATACCAAAGGATCAGGCTGGTATAGCTTCGATCAAAAAGGCGTGCATTTTATCGGGCTGGTGAATGTGATGAATTTGAAAGCCGGCGGCCTGGGAAACCTGGGCGCTGAACAGCTGGAGTGGATGGAAAAAGATGTGAAGCATCTTTCCAAGAGCACGCCCATCGTTGTGTTTGCTCACATTCCGTTGTGGAGCGTCTATCCGGAATGGGGCTGGGGAACAGACGACAGCGCACAGGCGCTTTCTTACCTCAAGCGCTTTGGCTCAGTCACGGTACTGAATGGACACATCCATCAGACCATGCAAAAAGTGGAAGGCAATATCACGTTCCACACCGCGGCCTCCACGGCCTTTCCTCAACCCAAGCCTGGAGCTGCACCTTCTCCCGGACCAATGAAGGTCCCCGCGGAGCAGTTGCGCAGTGTTCTTGGCATTCGCGATGTGAACTACGTTCAGGGCAAACACGCGCTGGCCGTAGTGGATTCGAGCCTGGAATAACTTTTAGAACGCACTGACCAAGAAGAGCTTGCAGAGGAGACTTATGAAAAGAACATCCTGGATACTGGGTATAGTGGCTATCGCCATTTTGATTGCCGCGGCAGCGGGCCGGTCTAGAAACTCTAGCTCATCAGCAGTTGCTGAAGAGAAGCCGGCCGCAGAAACGGCGGTTAAGATCGATAACTTCACTTTTTCTCCTGTCACAGTAACTGTGCCTGTGGGAAGCACGGTACGCTGGACGAACCACGACGATATCCCGCATACAGTGGTGAGCGACGACAAGACCAGCTTTAAGTCAAAAGCGCTGGATACGGACGACAGCTTCAGCTACACATTCACCAAGCCGGGTACCTATCTTTACTTTTGTTCAATACATCCAAAGATGACGGCGAAGATCGTTGTTAAGTGAGAAGGTTAAGTAAAACGGGTGCGGCAGAGACAGGCAAAGGACGAACGACTGACTTGAAATCGACTTCGGCAAGACCTCCTCGGCGAAAGGGAATAGAATTATGGCCGCCACTGTTATTGCGCGAGGAAATGTGAGCGGCGTGGAGAATAAAGATTTTGAGAAGCTAGCTGTCCCCCTGCTGGATGGGCTATATAACTTTGCCTGCTGGCTGAGCGGTGATACGGACGAGGCACGCGACCTGGTGCAGGAAACGTTCGTTAAGTCGCTCAAGGGGTTCTCGTCATTTCGCGAAGGCACAAATTTTCGCGCATGGATGTTCAGAATTCTGCGCAACACGTTCCTCACCAGCCGGACAGGCCTGGAACGGCGCAATACGCAGCAGGAAGATGAACTCGGCTTTGACGAAACCGTCGTTACGCAGGAAACGCCGGAGGTCGCGCTGATCCGCCGCGCAAATACTGAGTTGGTGCAATCAGCGATTGCCCGGCTGGCGCCCACGTTTCAAGAGGTCATTCTGCTTGCGGACGTGGAAGAGATGAAATACCAGGAGGTTGCGGAGACTTTGGATATACCGATCGGCACGGTGATGTCGCGGCTGGCGCGAGCAAGAAAGCAGGTACGCGAGCACATTGTGGTGGCGCTGGGTGAAAAAAGAATTGTGGGTGCAAAGTGAACAATTGCGAATGGCGGGAAAAGATTGGCTTGTACGTGGATGGCGAACTTGAGCCAGCAGCGGAACAGGCCGTGGCCGCTCATCTGCAAAGCTGCGCCGGCTGCTCTGCCGCGATGCTGGAACTGCAGGAACTCAAGAAATCTGTGCGCGTGGCCGGCAAGCGCTTTACTGCGCCGCCGGAACTTTATTCCAGCGTGCGCAAGCAGGCTGCGCCAAAAGCAAGCACTGGCCGATTATGGCAATGGAGCACCCTTGCTGCATCCCTGGTATTGTTAGCCGCTTTGGCTCTTACGTTGTATTCACGTCCCCGGGCTGCAAGCGCGACGGTGGCACAACTAATCGATCAGCATGTAACTATGCTAGCCAGCACGAACCCGGTAGACGTGATCTCAAACGATACGCACAACGTAAAGCCCTGGTATCAGGGAAAGTTGCCGTTCAGTTTCGAGCTTCCAGAACTGGCTAAGGATTCGCCTTTCACTTTGATTGGCGGCAAAGTGGTGTATGTGGAACACGCGGCCGGGGCAGAAGTGGTTTATCAGGTACACCAGCACAAGATTTCAATCTTCGTCTTTCAAGCGCGTGATGTTCACGGTGAACCATCCGCTGGTGGCCAGAATTTTGTTGTGAACAGCTGGCAGCAAAATGGGCTTCTAGTTTTATGTGGTCACGGATGCTGCTAAAGAACACACCGAGCGGCTGCGGTCCTTATTGGAAGAAGCCAACCGGCGGTAAAGAACTATTCTTTACCGGTCGGCCGCTTTGGCATCGCGACCGGGGCAATTGCCGTCATATAGCGATTCGTCAACTCCCATCCCTGGTCGTTTTTTTCCCACAAGTCGACTACAAAATACTGGCGGGCGCTCCCCTTGCCATCGGCCGGTGAATCGCCATTACCAAGAAACTTGACGACCACAACGTCTTGATAGAACTGGACTGCCATCTGTGCCATGCGCACAGGTGAAGGATTTTCTCTTCCTGAGTTCAGCCAGTCTTCGCGTCCTACCGCACTCCCGGTCTGGTTGGGCATCCAGACTTTGAAATCGTCATTCAACATTTTGCCCAGGGACGATTGGTCCTTCTTTTTCAGCGCCTGAGCCAATGCGTTTTCGATCGTCCAAAATTGTTCCACGCCTCTGGTCGCGGTAACGATCTTGGGCGACCCCTGCAATGAATCAACTTTGTCTGGAGTGGCTGGCGGCGCAGGTTTACCCGATGGCTTGGCTTGTGCAATCAGCACGCATGGCACTGCAAGAATCAACATGGACAGGCAAAATATGCGAACGGCGCTTTTCATCTGTGCTCCTGGCTGGGTTGCGCGGGCCATTGGGAATACGGTTGTCTTCCGGGCAAAAAGAAGGCCGCCTGAAAGCAAGCGGCCTCGGTTTTAGTTTAAGGATTAGAGATGCTGCACGCAAGCGCCGCCACCAGAGTTTCTCCACTCTTCCTGCATCAGGTAGCTGTTGCCGCCAAAGGTCTGGTTGAATTTAGCGCCAGCTGCTTTGCCAGCAGCGGAGCAAACTCCCGTAGACGTGCAAGTGGAGGTGGTGCCGAAATTGAAATTGCACTTATCGGCATCTTCTTCACCGCTGGCGTCAAACCAGGCGTTCAGGTCAGGATCTGTAATGGCTTCTTCGCTTTCGTGGGTCATGATATTGATCATGCCGTCCGCGCCGCCAACACCGGTTGCCGGGCTATTGGGACCCGTGGTCTGGGCTTCGCAGCCGCTGGGGCAGCGATCTGGGTTACCGACAAATGCATACTTAATGTCAGTGCCGCTCAGGGTAGCGTGAGTATGGAAACCGCAATACTGGGTGCAGAATCCCGAAGTCTCATTGATATTCGAGGAAGAGAGCACCATGTATACGCCATTGACATCGTTCGGGAGCGCACCGCTGCTGATGGCATTGCCAACAGTGGTTTTCAGACGGGCATCCGTCAGATTGGTTGTTGTATTGACAAAAGTATGACCGGAAAACGTAAGGTTGCCGCTAACATTCCCCGTGGTATCGCCATAGGTGGTGTTAATTAGTTCGTACGGCGTGTTGCCCAGCGTGCTCACAAAATGTTCAACCGTGCTCACCGTGGCTGCGGTGTTGGAGCCGGTTCCTGCCCAGTTTCCATACCAGATAAGGTAAATGTGCACTGGATTAGCTTTCATCACCGGGCCGTTATGGTAGTTGATGCCATTGCCAGTCACCACAGTTTGTCCGATAGGACCTGCGATGGCAGGCAAGGTTTGGTTGGGATTGCCCTTATGTGTATGCGTAATATCGTCGGGCACGAGATCACCGGCGGCATTGCCGGAGCCTTGACCACGGTTAATGGCTTGGCCTGCCATGAAGCTTACAGCCAAGAGCAAAAAGATAAAAACTGACGCGAACCGGATCTTGCCTTGAGGAAGTTGCATTTCCATAACCTCACTGTTGGTGCGATTTGTGCCGCATCTGTCGAAACAGAGGAACAGAAGAAGCCGAGATAAATGTATGATTTTGTCGATGATCAAATCTCTCCGGCCTATTTCAACCGTTCTTTATTCGCTTGATGAGATTCGTACACGGACCGGAAAGCACTCACAATGTTGCGGAATTGTACCCTCGTCGTGAGAGTTGCATCAAAGGAAATATCAAAATGTTCCGAATGTGTAACAAAGAAAAATCTAATCTGATAAATGATTTTTCCTGCGAGATACATTGGCACAGGGCAAACGTAAATATTTTCCGCTAATAGGTAATGATTTTCTGGCGAAACACTTAATCACGCCGCGATATTTAAGGTGAAAAAACTAAGGGATGACGATTTTTTGATCCCATGGATTGTTGTCTGCATGGGAATCCGCGGCAGGCTGTGATTGAGAAATAGTTCCAACTACAGCAGACGCCACTTGCTCGAGTGGTGGCGGAAGCGGTGCGGGCTCTGTCTTCTGCCCGTCAAGTGGTGGAGCGATGGCGCGCGAATCAACCGGCAGAAGGTGACTGTTTTGCGCTGCCCACTTGGCTGCCAGGCCATTGAGCGGGCTCTTGGTGTTGTATTCCTGATAAGAGATCATGCGGCCGATGCGGATAATCAGATCGTCCAGCGACTCTGAAGCGGCCCAGAAATCGCCGATGCAGACCGAGCTGTCATCGAAGTTGGGATGGAAAACCGGCGTGAGCATGCGGCACTGCGGTGCGCGGCGCGGATATCCCAGCGAAAGATTCACTTCCAGCAAATGCTCATTGCGCTCCAGGATCGCGCCATCTGGCGCCACATAGAGTCCCCGAATCAAGTATTGAAAGCGATACAGCTCAGGTGGCATTCCCGCCGTGCCCACAATGCGGACTAAAGGCCAGTCATTGAAGCGTTTGAACAGCGAATCATGGTCGAGTTTCAGGCGGCGAATTCTGGGTGACAACATAAGAGACTCAAAAAGAAAACAAAGTGTTTCTTGCGATGGTAAATAACAAGACCACAACAACCATGCAAGCCGTCAGTTCGCGCGGAATTGTCAGCTGCGGCAATCGATCATAACGCATCACGCGATAACAGCAGAAAACAAGCCATCCGAATACAACTGGCGCAAGCAGCGTAAATAGAGCGTTGTAATGCAGCGCGCTCCGCACATCAAGATGCAGGAGCGCATGCAATGCGCGCGTGGAGCCGCAGCCCGGACAGAGCCAGTGCGTGGTCGCATAGATCAAGCACCGGGGATAGAACGTGTATTCGGTTGGGGAAAATGCATACACCACGGCCAGAGCGCACAAACACGCTACAGCCGAAGCCCCGGTAATGAATCGCAATTTCATTAGCCCTGCGGTTGCAGAACGCCCGTCTTCTTCCATTGCGCAATCCGGGAAAGATGGTGCTGGAAATAGAATATGCCGAAAAAGAAAGTCATCACGCCACTAAGTCCGAGATGAATCGGCTCCTCGGTATTGTAATAATTCTCCAGATCGGATTTCATCTGAAACAAGCCGACGACAACCAAAGCAATTGCGGCCAGCGAGAACAGCCCATTCGCCGGATTCGTTATTCCGGTTGTCACCTTCATGTATGCATTGATGATCCCGCCACAAAATGCGCTGGCGCAGCCGAGAATGCAAAATAAAAGGCCATTGCTGCTCGGTCTGATTTTTTTGACATAGGCAGCTTCAACAAAGAGCCACGCCCAGCTAAAGAGGCCGCAGGTGAACACGCCGATCAAAAGCACCAACGCCCAGTGCAAGTCCGTAGGTACGGGGCCAGTGCGTTGGCATGGCGGCGGCCTGCACTCCGTAGCCTGAGGTTGAGCCGTCATAGACGGTGCCAGTTCCGCCATAAACCGTTCCTCCGCCAGCGGCAACAGCAGGGCCAGCAGGCTGAGCAGCCGGAATCGCAGCGGGCGCGGGAATATTGCCGATCACTTGCGAGACCGGCACCCATTCCGTCATGCCTTCGCTGCGGGTCATGTCAGTAAGCAGGATGCTTCCCTGGGCAACGTAACGTTGCAGATCCGCCAGGGTATAGGGGCCATATTCGTTGAGTTCGCGTTGAATGAAATATTTCATTTCTCACCTGTGTAATTTAGCTGAAATTTAGACCAGTGCTGTCTTTCTCCACGATACAAACTTCAATAATGGCCCATACCCAGGAAATGATGCCGAGATAACCCACAGTCAGGACAGTAAGGCATAGCTGGCCCACTGCGCGTCCAACATATCCGCTATAAAAATTGTGAATTCCAAAAGCGCCAAGAAAAATACCAAGAACAATGTACGTTGTTCTGCTTTTGCGCACTCCATAAGCGTTTGCAGGTAGCGCCAGAGATGCAGGCGCAGCGATTTGCGCGCGAGCGGGAGCAACTGCTTGTGCCAGGCCTAGCGGCCCTCCGTAGCGCGACTGGGGATATGGCTGCGCTGAAGCATTCTGTTGCGGCAAAGGGGCGTACCGCTGAACAGGAACGGTTACTGCGCTCAAATCACTTTGCGAGACCTGCAATTTAGGATCGTCCGCGGGAGCGCACTTACAACCAAAGACAGTGCACCCGCCATTTTCCTGATAGCAATCTTCATGATGCGGCATGCCGCAAGCCGTGCAAAAAATCTTCGGCGGCGAAGCCTCATCAAAAGGCATGCGGCAATATGGACAGACTGGATCGCTCATCAGCTTCTCTGCCTTTCGCGGAAGTGAAATGCATAGCGTCCAATCTGTACGAGATCGCCACTCTGTAACGCGCGCACGCGAGCCGGAGCTCCGGAAACAAAAATGGGGCCTTCTGCACGCAGGAATGTCTGCGCTCCACGCATCTCAATCACACCGTGGTGAGGAAGAATCGAAGGATCTTTGAACAAGTAAATGTCGCAACCCTGGCTACTACCAATGGTAGTAAGCGGCTTATAAAGAATGAACTGCTTGCCCGCCAGGGGGCCTGCGGCAACATAAAGCCAGCGGTCTTTGAGCGCGCTTTCCACAATCCCGATCGCCACACCGGTGGCAAGCCCAATTAAGGCAAATCCAATCGCGCGACTTGGCGCCCCGCTGCCCGCAGCAGCGCTGATGGGGTTAAAAGCCAGGCCGCCAATTCCGCCTCCAATGACGGCGCCTATGACGCCATAGCGCCCTTTTTGAACGGAACGGTCTACAAACCCGTAGACAATGCCGGCTGCTGACGCAAACACCATCCAGGCAATGCTTCTCGCGATCCATGTAGCCGGGTTCTTGTAGCCCGCCATACTTCGAATATCAACGCCCATGGCGGCACAGAATTGAAGACCAATGCTGTAAACAAGTCCGCCAGCTATCATGAACATGAATGAAAAAACCAATCCAAGAGGAATGCTCAGCGCGGCTCGCTGCATCGCTTTTCTCACCGAACGTTCCACGATGCTCTCAGCAATACTGAAGCTGAGACACATAAAAGTGAGAACCAGCGGAACAATCAGGATTACCCCAAGGAGTCCGATGAACGTGCGGCTTGCGGCACCCTCTTTGAAAAAGGGTTCACCGATTCCCCAACCGGCAAGAGCACCCACTGTTCCAGCTACACCAAGGTAAAACCAGCCTTTCAGGAAGATACTTCCTTTTTCCTCCACGGCGACAGCAGGCCCGTCAGCGGGCGTGGCGATATTGCCGTATTGCTTTGCGCCCGTCGCAGTGGCAACCATGGCTCCTCTGGGAGCTTGCGCAGGCAATTCAACACTGGCCAGATCGTCCAGAGTGATCTTGAGCGTGGGCTTGTCGTCAGTGCTTGCCATTGTTTCCTTTATCGCTTCCTTTGTCGTCCACTTTTTGTGCTGGTGCTTTCTGCTGCACAGGTTGCTGCGGGCCTGGTGATGAATTAGTTTGCTGCTGGCTTCCCACTCCGCCGGGCTGACTCAGCACATCTGGACGTGCAGTATTATCAAGACCCAAAACACCAGGGTGCTGCAGATCAAATTGCTGGAGCGCTTTTACTAGCTCTTCATACCTTGCGGCCAATTGGTCATATCTTTCCGCTCGATCGAACACTGGCGCCAGTTGCCAATTCAAGAACAGATAGCACAGCACGAATCCAACCATGAGGGCAGCCGTATATCCAACAGCGCGGCTTGCCCATTTCAGCCATTCTGGCTCTTGTCTTTGCTTATTGCGGGAGAGTTGATTTTGGGAAGAGCGGGCCATGGAATCCACGGCCATATCTTCAGCGTCATCTTCGTAGTCGCTGGCAACAGATTCCGTGATCTCCACAGACTGCGTGTAACCTACCCGAATATCAGAGAGCTTTTCGATTTTGCCACCAATCCAGCCAAAGCAGCCATCCTCATCTGTGTGCGGATCAAAGACCCACGCGACCTGCTGAGGATTGGAGAAAAAATTCTGCTGGATAAAAAGATCGTGCTCGGAAAGGAACACGCCGAAGCCAGGATGCGAATGGTACCAGCCGACAATCTTGTGCTCGGGAAAATCCTTGTCCTTGATCTTGTAGATGTGCTCCCAGGTATCTTGCGTAAAAGTGACGTGAGCGCCGCCCTGCGCGGCATTGATGCCGGCAATACAGGCTTCTACGGTCATGCGCTCCTGTTCGGTGTTGCCAATCAGTACGCCGCAGACCTCCGCCTTCATTGACGTGCGCGCGTGCTGGCGGATTTTACGCAACACCTCGGCTTCCATCACCACCACTGGCTGCTTTGATACTGTGATTTTTACTTTGGCTGGTTTTGCCATCAGCGAGCAGCCCCCGATGCCATCTGGCCCATGACCTGCTTTTCATCTCCGGCGATTAAATATGCGATCTCGCGTTCCGCGGAGCGCGCGGTAAATACATCAAAGAGCGGCAGCCCCAACTGGTCCAAAGTCCGGTCACCAAACGTTTCTGTTCCTGAATAGCCATGGGCCGTGACGACCGCCCGCATCTGTCCATCCCTGGAACACTTGCCCCGCGCATAAGGTACCGTGCCGACGGCAGCAAACAGCTCTTCTTCCGCACCACAGCCCGGACACACCAGTTTGTGAATCACATCACGGCTGAATTCCAGAGCTACTTCCTGCGAACCTAGTTCACCATGCGCGCGCGCGAGCAACTGCGCCAGCGTTAGATCGCGCGATGCTTCATTCAGACGCATGACCTCGCTAAAGGTGTAATGGCTCATGCACTCGGCGTTTTCCGTATATTCAACTTTGTAAGAAGTATGGTTCAGGCCTTCAAAGATGAAGCCCTTCCCTGCCAGCACAGGAAGGCCATGCAGCAACTTCACCGCTTCCTGCACCTGCAGTCCGCCAATGATGGAAGAGATTGTGGGCGTGGTCGCGACTTTCCCTTCTGTGTCACTCTCCAGCGCAAGCAGATTGCAGGACATACGCTTATTCAGGATGGCCCAATCGGTTTCGCCGAGCGTGCATTCATAGCATGGCGGCTGCCCCGGTATAAAAAGACGGGCCACGCCATTAATGCCTTCAATCGCACCATCAATCCATGGCTTGTTCATCTTCCAGCATGCGCGATTGATCCACAGCCGCGCTTCGCGATTATCGAGGCCGGCCAGAACAACATCTGCCCAGGCAAAGAGCCCCAGTCCTAAACCGTGAACCACGTTCGCGGTGATGGAATGAACATGGGCTTCAGGAAAAATATTCCGGTATGCATCCGCGGCAACATCGGCTTTGCGCCGCCCAACATCACTGGCGCGATAGAGAATGCTGCGTGAGAGATTGGAAGCCTCAATGGAATCAAGATCAACTACAACGACGTTGGCAAACCCGAGCAGAGCCAGATTTTTCAGGATCTCATTGCCCAATGCTCCCGCGCCAATCACCAGCACGCGCGCCGAACGCAGCTTCTCCTGGTCCCACCAGCCGATCAGCCGAAAGCGGCTGAACCGGTCTTCCTTATTGGCAGAAGCAGGACTACTGACGGACTCAGTACCGGCGCGCGACGCCACGGAGTTGTTCATCGTGCTCCTGCAGTAATTTCCGGCTGAAGACGAAGAATATCGCCCTCTTTCACGGCTGCATCCGCGAGCGTTTGTGAATCCTGAATCTGGCGGCCTGAGTTTTTGTGATGAAACTTGTAGCTGAGCGGCGCGCCGTCCGGACCGTTTTGCGGCAATTGCAGCTTATCCACCAGCACGGCAATAATGCGATTGGCCGGCGCATCGTCCGGCAGTTCCACCGGGACACGCTTGTTTTCAGTTGAGTCGTAAACCGTAACAGTTATGTTAGCCATGTTTTCAAGATTTCCTATTTTGCGGCCGTAGTTTCACCCGGCGCCCGGCGTACTTTGGCTTGATGAATGAAATCCGCCAAAAGATTTTTGGGCACGCTACCGCCGCTGACCATCTCCCAGTCCGCTTCATGCAGGAGCGCGTCTGTGCTGATGGCAAAATTCAGGTTCTCAGCTTCAGGTTCCATGGACCGCGACACCTTCGAAGTCACAATACCAATCAGATTGCCGAATTCATCATAGACAGGCCCGCCGCTATTTCCCGGACTGATGGGCGCTGAAACCTGCAACACATCACTACCGGGCGTCCGCGAAACAATGCCATTGCTGACAGAAAAATTCAAACCTTCAGGGTGGCCAATTACAAAGATCTTCTCGCCCATCTGGATGCTGCTATAGGTAGCCACGGGCTGGGTAAATTCAGCGTCGCCAGAATGGCGCTCCAGCCAGAGCAAGGCAACATCCAGATGCTTGTGGCGGCCCACTACCTGCGCCGATGCCCAGCCGTCCATGCCAACTGAAACCATTACTTTCTGGGAACCATGGCGTGAATGCCAGTCTTCTCCGTCCGCCACATGGCGCGCGGTAGCCAGCAAGTATCCGCGCGAGTCAGAATGAAGAATCAGAGCAGCACCCAAAAGTCCGGAAACGCCGGCCGTTGGCTGGAACCAGCGCTTGGCTGCAGGCGATGCCAGCAGCACCAGCGGCTTCAAAGTTGAGCTCAGTTCTACGCTCGACATCACTTTGCCGGCAGGAAGCACGGGAAAATTGCCGCGTTCGTCCAGATCAGAAAGCGAGGAGCTGATAACGTCAGGCGCTGGAGCAAAGTCCAGGGAAAGAGCAAAGACCGTCAAGATGGTCGAGAAAATACCGCTGATGATTAATAACGTCAGCAAGTAAGACGACCAGGTTTGCCTGACACGCGGGGCCTGGCCACGGATGGCAATGCGTAAGATCAGCGCTGCCAGAGAAAGCAGAGGCAATACCAGAACTAATGGGGCGAATAATAGCCTCGCCCACATAGGGACTGGATTGGGGGCCTTAGGGCGTATTTCCTGAGCACCCTGTAGGGGAACCTGCGCCTGCGCTACTTCTTGAGTAGTAATAACTATAGGATCCATGAAAAATAGCTAGCTCACACCTGGGGGCGTTAATGCGGCAAGTCTCTTTGAATTAGTCAGATTTTTTATTTCTATATTGGTTATAAGCCCAAAGCAAGTAAAACTATTGAAGCTTGGGCATTAGTGTAACCCCACATGCTCTGGGAACCATTCAGCGGAATGCCTTAAGTAGCCATCTACTTGCCCATAGATTCAGATTCGCCTTCAGATTTCAACAAGGCCCAGCCGCACCTGTTCAAGGCTGTATCCAAGGAACACGGCCAAGCAGCAGGACTTAACGGGCCACTAAAAAATGGTTTTGGATGTTGCGAACGCCCGGGCCAGGCAAAAAATCCCTATATTTTCTGTAGCCAAAACCCCTATTTTGATGTTAAATATATGGCCCTGCAGAAAGATTAGTATTTACTAATTTTTGCTTAATTCACGTTTTTGGAACTTACTTTGGTGTGGGCCTTAGGTAAAGGGGAAATCTGTCTTATAATATCAGGTAAATATGGAAACAAATTTAAGAACCGACAAATTACTCGATCAAATCGGCTGGAAGCTCCTTCAGGAGCTGCAGATCAACGGACGGCTTTCCTATGCTGAACTGGGCCGCCGTGTGGGCCTGACGACGCCGGCCGTGGTGGAGCGTGTAAAACGCATGGAAGAGGCCGGGATTATCGTTGGGTATCACGCCGATATTGACCCCATGAAAGTGGGCATGCCCATTACGGCATTTATCCGCATGTCAGTAGTAGGAGACGTTTTTACCCGGATTACAGCCGTGGTCAAGAACTCGCCGGAAGTGGTGGAGTGCCACCGCGGAACGGGCGCCGACTCCTTCATTATGAAGGTGCATGTGCGCTCCGTGGAGCATCTGGAAGGGCTCATTGACCGATTGACGCCCTTTGGCACAACCTCGACCTCCATCGTTTTATCGTCGCCTGTGGAAAAACGGGCAATTAACCGCATGGAAGAGTCGCAGCAGCATGCATCGCAAACGGCCCAGGCCGCGCAGAGGAAGTAAGTCCGCCGCCTAAGTGTGGCGCGAGCGTTCAAGATAACCCTGTCTCGCCAAAATCACTTCAGTTTGGCTCTTTCATACTGCAAAGGCCATTTGATTTCTTGTCCTAACGCCTGGGCCGCGAGCAACGGCCAATAAGGCTCGCGCAGGAATTGACGCGCTATTACCACCAAATCCGCCTGCCCAGTACGGATAATCTGGTCGGCCTGGGCGGGATCAGTAATCATGCCAACGGCGCCGGTGGGCAGACCAGCCTGGCGACGGACCTGTTCGGCAAAAGCCACCTGATAGCCGGGGCCCAAAGGAATTGTGGCTTTCTGTATATTGCCGCCAGAAGAACAATCGATCAGATCGACTCCCATGGGCTTGAGTAGCCGCGCCAACTCCACTGACTCATCGATATTCCAGCCGCCCGCCGTCCAGTCACTGGCGGAGATTCGCACCCAGACCGGATACTGGTCTGGCCAGACCTTTCTTACCGCGGTTACAACCTCACACAGCATCCGAATGCGGTTCGCGAATGATCCGCCGTACTGATCAGTGCGTTGATTACTCAAAGGCGAGAGGAAAGAGTGCAACAGGTATCCATGGGCGCCGTGCAATTCAATCAACTTTGCGCCCGCGGCCTGCGCGCGCTGTGCGGCGGCGACAAAAGCTTCAACGATAGCCGCTATCTCAGCCACGCTCAGAGCATGCGGGACCTGATATCCTTCGCCAAAAGGCAGCGGACTTGGGCCGGCAATGGGTATCCATCCACCCTGCGCCGGAGTGATTGGCTTGCCGCCGTTCCATGGCTCGCTGGTGCTTGCCTTCCGTCCAGCATGGGCCAACTGCATTCCCGGCACTGAGCCCTGTTCGGAAATAAAGGCAAACGCGCGACGCAGCGGTTCCACGTGCTCGTCTTTCCAGATACCAAGATCGTGGGGGCTGATGCGGCCATCGGCAGTGACTGCCGCCGCTTCTGTAATCACAGCGGCAGCGCGGCCAACCGCCCGGCTTCCCAGGTGGACGAAGTGCCAGTCCGTGGCAAAGCCGTCGACGCAGGAATACTGGCACATGGGCGAAACCACAATGCGATGCGCCAATTCCACGCCGCGAAGTTTGAGGGGATCGAAGAGATGAGCCATAGTAAGAATAATTATTGTAATGGCAGGAGGGCTCATCGCCGAGGCTATGCAAATTGTTTCATCCCAGGAGCAGGTATCTCAGAAATTATCGATCTAAGAAATTTTGCCAGTTGTATTTTTATCTCATTTGAGTCAAATTTGCGGCATGGTACCAAAAAGCTATAAGGATGATGACTGGGGCGGCGGAGCCCGGGAAGGTTATGAGGATCGTGGCGCATTCCGGCAGCTGCGTCCACCCGAAAAAGACCCAGGCAGCCCACTGCTGCGCATCATGGGTGCGTTAGCTATTGTCGGCGGAATTGGCTGGGGCGTTTACCTGGGCACGTCATCGGGTAACGCAATCGCTGCCTTACAGGAGAACCACGGGCCCATTGCGATTGTCGGCCTGGGACTGATCTCTTCCGTTACCGGCAAATATCTGCGTGGGTAATCGCCAGCTTCAGTGATGGCAAATCTGAATCGCTGTTGTAAGGCTATTCTGACGGATGGCTTGCGTAGTAGCCATCACGCGCCTGCACTGTCACGTCTTTCTCTTTCGTCTTCAAACTAATTTTGTGATAACCGCCATCAGAGGCTGGCCGGTCTGGCGTGTAACCAAGGTTGTACTGGTTGCGAAGGTCCTCCGCAATGGACGCATAAATCTTGTCGATGGGTTGTTTTTTGGAAACTTCAAAGAGCTGGCCACCGGTTTCTTTGGCAATCCGCTCCAGAATTTTCTTGCCGTCAGGCCGCGATTCCTGCGGATATCTTTGACCACCACCATGACGACCCATGCCGCCAGGGTAGCCACCGCCACCCATGCCTCCACCGCCCATGCCGCCGAATCCGCGGCCATTTGATTCGTCGTCTTTAAATAGGATTGCGTAAACCACCGTGTCAGACTTTTGCGCGGTCGCTATCGCGGTTTCCAGGCCAACCTTACTGCCGTGGTCCACGCCGTCAGAAAGGATGATCAGGGCCTTGCGTCCCTGCTGTTTTTTCATCAGCTCATCTGAGGCAAGGTAAGCTGCGTCATAGAGAAGAGTGCCACCACCGCCAAAGCCTCGGCCTCCATGGCGTCCGCTGCCGCGGCCACCAGGATAGCCGTTGCCATTTGAGCTTCCTCCATTTGAACCGCCGCCATTTCCGCCCTGGCTTCCAGTTTGTTGCTGGCTGGCAGAATTAGAGCGACGTCTGCATGGTCTGAAGCGCCGAATCAAGTTTTTCGCGATTCGCCGTGAGGTCCTGCAGCAGTTCCACTTCGTGGTCAAAGTGGATCACGAACGCAACATCCTTTGCCTGGTGCAGCATCTGGTCGAGAAAGCTGTAGCTGGCATGGCGCTCTTCTTCCAGCACGCGCCGCTGGCTCAAGCTGGTATCTACCAGCAGTCCCAGCGTGAGAGGCAGGTCCGTGTCATGGGCGAAGTAACGGATGGTCTGCGGACGGCCGTCTTCTTCCAGCACAAAATCATCTTTTCCCAGATTGCTGATGATCTTTCCATGCTTGTCACGCACGGTCGCTGGCACGTTCACCACTTTTACCGTGACGCTCATTGTCGATGGCTGGGTCGATGGCTGCTTGGTGTCCGGAGCACTTGCCGACTGTGTGGCGGGTGGCGCAGGAGTGGGCGTCGGCTGCTGAGCGATTAAAAAGCCGCTGATGATGAATAAGCAGATCGTGACAAAGAGAACGGGTTTCCCAGACATTGATTTCCTTTTAGTCCCATTGAGCACAAGGCGCGCGGAGCGGGACCTGCTGAATGATTGATCCATTATAGATAGGAACACATACCGGGGAATCGCGCGTAAAGAACAGGTAAAACCCGTGTAAAGGGACGGTTAGAACTTTTTTGGAGACCAGCCCATCGAAAGAAATGGTAAATTAATGAACGTGTTCAAAATAAGTCTTAGCAGCACGCGACTGGATTAACCTGCGATGAACCTACCAATGAAAACACGTCCTACGCCGCGCGCCGAAGATACGCGCCGGCGGATCTATGAATCGGCAATGATGCTCTTCCGCGAAAAAGGCTTTGAGCAGACCACCATGCGTGACATTGCGGCCAAGGCCGGAGTGGCGCTGGGTGGAGCTTATTATTACTTCTCGTCGAAGGAGGCGATTGTGCTGGCCTTCTATCGCGAGATGCAGGAGGACAGTCATGAGGCGATCCTCAAAGCCATTGCCGCCGAGAAAAAGCTGAAAGACCGTCTGCGCTGCGTGCTGGAAAAACGCTTTGCGCTGCTGGCGCCGAACCGCAAATTCTGTGACGCGCTTTTTCGACACGCTCCAGACAGCCAGGACCCGCTCTCGCCTTTCAGTGAAGAGACGCGCCCGATCCGCGAACGGTCGATTGAGCATCTGCGTATTGCCGTGGAAGGCGGCGACGTAAAGATCCCAGCCGATCTGAAGCCGCAGCTTCCCTTACCTGCTCTGGCTCTACCAGATGGGACTGATCCTGTTCTGGCTCTATGACCGCTCAGAAAAACAGCAGCGCACGCAGATGCTGATGGATAAAAGCCTGGGCCTGCTGGTGACTCTACTGAAACTTTCCGGATTGCCGATGATGAAGCCGGTACGCAAGACGGCGCTGGAGCTGGTGGAAACGATTGCGATGTAAATGGTTCGATCAGTAGATGGTTCGATCAATCGGAAATCGCGCTCTCATTTTGCTGCGATTGCCGCCACGCAAACCAGGCCACCGTCCCTATCATGCCTGCCCAGGCAATGAGCCGGGTGAAATTGCCGATCTGAATGGCATGCGGCAGCACACCGAGGCTGGAGAAGATGCGTACCCAGTCATGCTGCGCTTCGTCGGCTGCGGCGCCGACGGTCACCAAAGGAAGCTCAAGGCGCAGGGCGTCCGCCATGTACGTTGCGACGCCGGTAAGGCTGTGGAAGAAAGCAAATGCGCAGAACACTGTGCCGGGCAGCTCGCGACGAGCGGCAAAGCTCACTGCCAGCGCGGCGGGAACAATCAACTGCAGCAGCGTTCCTCCCCAGAGGCCGAGCGTTTGTCCCAGCCAGCCAAAGAGAAGATGGCCGCCTTCATGGATAGGAAGATGAACGTTATCGAGCAGTGTGAGCTCGCCCCAGTTGGCGGCAAGATACAAAAGCAGCAGGACGTAAAAGACCGTCCAGCCGACCCATTGGGCTCGCGGGACGGGCTGCCATTCAATCTCTGGCCATACAATCTCGGGAAGACGCATCTCAGTCTATGGATATCACAGAGAATGAGCAGGCCAGCTGGCAATCATCACAAAGATTGTTACTTTAGAATTTCGAATATGGCCGGCGCTTCCGAGTTCGCTCAGGGCAGGCTCAGGGGCTCTGCAACCAGGTTCATTTTTCACGCTCGTCGATTTTTTATGTTAGGCTCTTCGACGCTGGAAGTGCTGAGCAAACGGCTGGGTTGCGTCCCGCATGGAGAGCAGCCGAGGCACAGACTGACCACTTCCATTTAAAATACATAGCCAGATAAGATCGGCATCCCTATGGACAAAGCAACAATCGCGAAATTTGGCGACATCCTCACAAAAAAGCGCGACGAGCTAAACCGCAACCTGAGCGGCACGAAAGAAGAACGGCAGGACACGGATTTTGGCCGCGACGAAGGCGACCGCGCTACTGCCTCCATCTCAAGGGAGATGACGTTTCAGCAGAAGGCGCAGTATCGGGGACTGCTGATGCTGGTGGAAGCCGCGCTAGGACGAATCAACCACGGCACATTTGGCGATTGCCTGAACTGCGGCCAGGAGATCAGCGCCAAGCGTCTCTCGGCCGTTCCATGGAGCCGGTACTGCATCACCTGCCAGGAGTTGATCGCCGAACAGAAGTAAGAAGGCCTATTGCTTAGAGCACCGCCTGCGGTCGCTAAAGAAATAACTACCAGGCACCCATTCGACAGCCCTCATACACCACACAAGAAAAAACCCTTCTGCCACTGGGGGTAGGCAGAAGGGGCGTTTGGTAAAGACTGTACTAAAGCTTACTGTTTCGGCTGATCAGCACGGCTGCGTTGCCGGAGCTGCTGAGCCGGGCCGGAGTTGCAGTTACGCCGCTGGTGGGAGCCGGAGCTGAGTTGTTGGCGTTCAGATCGCCCAGGCCGTTCTTCAACAGGCTGATCTCAACTTTGCCGCCCTTCTGGCGATGGACCTTTCCATCTTCCGCCTCGATAGGAGCGTTGCCCATACCGACCGTGTAGATGCGATAGACCGGAATCTCATGATTCAGGACCAGGTAACGGACGACCATCTGCGCCATTTCACGCGAATTCTCAATGGCCGTGGTGCCGTTGCCGGGCGAGAAGCCCTGCACTTCCACGATGTAACCCTTCTGGTTTTTAAGTGAGGTAGCCATCTGGTCAAGCGCGTCTTTTGCGTTCTTGCTCAGGGCGTTCTGGCCGGCGCGGAAGCGAATTTCAGCCTGGGTAATCGGCTGATACTGGTCAATCTTGCTGACCGTATCTTCCACGGTGGCGATGCGGGCATGTGCCTGCTGCGCCGTCTGCTGGGCCTGGTTAGCGCGATTGCCCGCGTCCAGCGCGTGCGTATCGGCTTCATTGGCCTTGCTCATGGCATTGCGGATACCTTCGGTTGCACGAGCATCCACGTCAGCAATCATTTTTGCATTCTTCGCGGTGAGCTCGTCCAGCTCATTCACGCGGCCGCGGACAGGGTCAAGCTGCCGGTTGACATACTTTTTGCGGGCAAACGGATTCAAATGGCCCCAAAAGCCTTCTTTGCGCTCATAGGTCAACGGATCTTTTCCGGTGGCGGTTTGATCGTTGGTCTGCGCCTGCTGCGCTTGCGGTTGGTCTGATGGAGTGCTTTGGCTCTGCTGTGCAACCGCGGGAATTGCCATGGCGGCGACAAGCGATAACGACAATAGATAATTCTTCATTGAAAAAATCCTCCGAACCGGGGTCGTTCGAGCATCGGGTGCCACGCTTGGTGACAGGGTTCCAGCAAACGCCCGGATGCGCATAACGCTACGCTTTCTCTAATGCATTGCGATTGCCAAACTCCTGAATCAAAAGGACGAAAACGCGCCCTTTATTTTCAGTGCTTTACGGTTAATACCTTAGGCCGTGGTAGTTCCTGAGTAGGGCGGACTGCGTAAATATTGCTCGGCCAGAGCTGGCCAAAATGCATGGTAGAGAAAGATTCAGTAAGCAAAAATGGCGTAGTGCCTGAAAATGGCCCTGAAAACGAGCCATCAGCCGATTTCAGAATGACATTTTCTAACCCCGGCAGCTGGAGAATATTAACTATCTAATTAAATCTATGTTTCCGGCCATAAGGTGGGCATGAAGCCGATAGCGCCCGGGGCCGTTCCAGTTGAAAGAGCGAAACAATCCACTCTTGTTGGCTGCAAAGGGTGAGGCGTCGACGTTTCCCGCTGTCACGGATGCATCCACGCTGCCCCAGTCTTTAGAATCACCGACGGAAATCTTCAAATTCCCGGCATTGAGCTCAATATCTTTATCGCCCTTGATTCCGCTCACCGTCATATTGCCGGCTGTCATGCGGATGCGCACGCTGGTTTCTGCCGGAAGCTCAATGGTGGCATGGAAATTATCGTGCGGCGTGTTCTCCACGCGCAGATTGGCGGACTTACCGTTGGTGGTGAGCTTGACTGCCACGCTCTTGTTGGCCTCATTCCATCGGACATGGATGCGATTGTCAGAACTCGGTCGGACGTCATACGCTCCAGATTCCAGCGTCATCTCAACCTTGCCGCCGGAAACAAAGTCCTTCTCCACGGGACTGCCGGAAGCCTGGCCTTGCATGCAGATGGCAGCCTGAAACAAAGCCAGAATCACCGCTGCTCTTCTAATGACCGCTACTTGAATGATGGAAGATTTCATATTGTCTCCAGAGCACAGCTGTGCGTGCCAGATGTTACGCGATATAGCTTTGAGAAGTTCCAGCGAAAGCAGAATATGGGATTGGTCAATAGTGATTTTCAAAGGAGGCAAATTCGGCATTTCTCAGCGATTGTTGGCGTAATGGCGATGTTTCGCCAAACTGAGCCGTGTAGAATGACCTACTTGCACCCCGCAATACAACATCTGATTCTATCGTCGCTTGCAGCGAGTTTCGCGGTGATTGGCTGGTTTATGGCCCACAACCCTGTGCGAGCGTTTCGGTTCTTCACTTTTGGCATGCAGCCCGAACAACGGTTCTTCGTCGGATTTTGTAGAGTCGTGGGCTGGTGCTTTGCCGCGTTTTTCGCCGCAGGTACAGTTATGTACTTAATCTTGATGATCATTGACATTCTCCGATAACGGAGCGGCAGTTGTTGTGAAGCGCGCCTACACACCAACCCGCTTCTTCGGCGGACAGAATCTCCGATGCTGCTCCAGGATGTACGGATCGGTCATTCCGCTCAAATAATCGCAAACAATACGATGCAGCGGTTCATGGCGTGTCTTCTCCTGATAGCTGGCCGGAAGCTCTTGCGGCGACTTCATAAAAAACGCAAACATCTCTGAGATCACCTGCTCAGCCTGTTTTTTATCCCGTTGCAGCGAGGGGCTGAAGTAGACATTCTGATAAAGAAAGTCTTTTAACTGCCGGCGCTCCGCTTCCACTTCCGGGCTGAAGCTACACAGCCGCTGCGGAAACTTGCGCACATCCTCCACACTCTGCACGCCCGCCTCACTGATTTTTTTTCGCGTATGCGTAATCAGGTCGCTCACCAGATGGTCCAGCACGCGCTTGAGCGTCTCATTGAACTTGAGCTTTTCTGAGGCCATCGGATACAGGCGTTCAACCTCGGCATGCAGCCGCGCAAAAACCGGCACATCTCTGCGGACTTGCTCCCGCGTCAGGATCTTCGCTTCCACTCCGTCATCCAGATCGGCCGTTGAGTACGCGATCTCATCGGTAAAGTCGATCAACTGCGCTTCCAGCGGCGGACGCTGGTCCAGCAGGTATTCCGCAAGCTGCGGAAACTCCTTGGCATCGTAGTCGCGCGAGTGCTTCACAATCCCCTCGCGCACTTCAAACGTCAGGTTCAGGCCTGGGAAGTCTGCGTAGCGTTGTTCAAACTGCTCCACCGTGCGCAGAGCATGCAGATTGTGATCAAAGAGATCGCCATGCTCCTGCATCGCGGCATTCAGTGTGCGCTCTCCCGCATGGCCAAACGGCGGATGGCCCACGTCATGCACCAGCGCCAGAGCCTCCACCAGGTCTTCATTCAGCTGCAGTTCCGCGGCAATTGTCCGCGAAATCTGTGCGACCTCAATGGTATGTGTGAGCCGGTTGCGGAAATGATCAGAGAGCCGGCGCGTAAAGACTTGCGTTTTATTTTCCAGCCGGCGAAATGCCCGCGAATACACCACGCGGTCGCGATCACGCTGGAAGTCGTTGCGGTAAGCGTGTTCCGCCTCAGGATAACGCCGTCCGCGGCTCTCTTCCGCGCGCAACGCATAAGGAGCTAGCATGTGATGAGTTTAGCGCAGCATGGTCACAAAATATATTGCTGCCGCATTGGATCTCTGGCTCGTCAGATGATAACCGCCAAACAGAACTCAGCCCCTGAACCTTTCTTTGATCGAAAAAGCTCAGGGGCTGAATGCTGACTACTGATTGCTGAGCGCTATTCTTTCTGTGTCTGCTGCGCCAGCTTTACTTTGGTGCTTTCCAGTTTTTTGGTTACACGCGCCACGTCTTGCTGGTCCACATCGCCTGGCGTGGACTTGTTCCACTCATACAGGGCGTGCTCCCAGTGCGCGGCCGCGAGCTTGAACCTGTTGGTGCGGGCATAGAGTTCGCCCAGATGGTCCTGGATCGTCGCATCATTCGGGCTCTTATCGGCGGCGCGGCGCAGGTTTTCTTCTGCCTGATCGTAGTTGCCCAGCTTGAAGTAGACCCAGCCGAGAGAATCAATGTAGTTGTAATTCTGCGGATCAAAATCCAGCGCCTTCTTGACCAGCGTAAGCGCTTCTTCCAGATGGCTATTGCGGTCAGCCAGCATGTAGCCCAGATAATTCAGCGCCATGCTGTTGGTCGGATTCTGCTGCAGCACATCGCGAAATGCCTGCTCCGCCTGATCGTATTTCTTCTGCCGCTCGTAAATCGATCCCTGCAGGAAGCGGATATATTCTTTCTCTTCCGGACGAACAGCATATTTCTCCGCCTGGGCAATCGCGTCTTCTGCATCTTTCCAGTGCTTTAACCGCAGGTAAATCTGCGAGATCATGATGTAGGAATCGCGGTCGTCCGGGCCGCCTTTCAGGACCGACTTGGCGAGCTGAATGCTTTCATCCACCTTGCCCGTATCCGCCAGTTGCTGGGCCAGCGCTAATTTAAGACTTTTGTCATTGGGCAGCTTCTTTACGGCCTCTTGTGCGGTCTTGGTGGCTTCAGCCCACTGCTTCTGGTCGCGGTATTCCTCAATCACATCCTGATAACCGCGCGATACTTCGTCCCCACCCAGATCAATGATCTTGCGGAATGTTTCCAGCGCCAGCATGGGCCGGCCTGCTTCACGGTAGATATTGCCCAGCCGTTCCAGAAAGAGTGCCTGATTACTTTTCTCACCGGCGCGCGCATCCGTGGCCGGCGCATGGCTTACCAGCTTCTGCAGGATTGCCGCTGCCTCTTCATACTTGCCTTGCGCTTCCAGAATCAGCGCCTGGTTGTATGGAATCTCAAGCAAATCCGGCGCCAGCGCGGAAGCCTTCTTCAGGTTGTCCATGGCAAGATCAAACTTGCCCAGGCCACGGTAAATTTCAGCCAGACGCAGAGCGGCGGTAGCATCCTGAGGATCGGCATCCTGAATGGTCCGGTATTGCTCCAGCGCAGCTTCAATCTGATTGTCATTGGCAAGGTTCTGGGCCAGGCCGCGCATCGCGTCCAGGTTTTCTTTGTCTATCGCCACGGCCTGCCGGAAAGCCGCAATCGCTTTCTTGTATTCTTTCTGCTGTTCGTAGGTGGTTCCCAGCGCAGCGTAGAGTTTTGCAGTGCGCTGCCCTTCAGGCACCGAATTCAACAGATCTGTGGCTTTCTTGCTATCGCCTTCATCGTTATAAAGAAAAGCCAGATTCGTAATGGCTTCTTCGGAATTCGGGTCCAGCTTCATCGCGGTCTTGAATTCGCTCTCCGCTTTGATCAGGTCTTTATTCAGGAAATACAGCCGTCCCAGCAACAGGTGGTTGTCAGGATTATTCGGCTCAATCTTCACCATGGCTTCATACTGTTCAATGGCCAGGGTAAGCACTTCGCGGGATTGCGTTCCCGGCTGCAGGTCGCCCAGCGACCGCAGGTAAATCCGCCCAAGCAGCTTGTGCGCTTCCAGGTTATTCGGATCGCGCTTGATGATCTCCTGGGCTTCCAGCACGGCATCGCGGATGCGTCCGGTCTTGGCATAGAGTTCCGCCAGCGACGCATTTAAATATTCAGAAGAAGGATCGTTCTCAATGGCCAGGCGATACTCTTCAATCGCCTTGGTGGCATATTCAGACCGGCCATACATCGCCATCATCTCTTCATACATGTGCGCCAAAGCGAAATGGTAGTAAGCGGCAGCCTGGTCAGGTTTTTTATCCGCCTTGGCCTGATCGGCACTTGTGTCCTTAGGCGCATCCTTTGCAGCAGCTCCTTTTTGTGGAGCAGGGGAAGGAGCAGGAGCCTTCTGGGTAGCGCCCGATTGCGCAAGGACGGTGACGGTTGAGAGCAGGAGCAGCCCTGCTAAAAAAGTGCGTATTTTTATAAAAGTCATAGAACGAACCGAAATTACCCTTTTATTGGATGCACAGGCGCCATTCCCGGTACCAGCTATTCGCTGTTTCTAATTCTAGACCTTAGATCCCTACTTTTTGCAGCACATTACAATTCTTGACTAGTGACGGAAGTGGCGCATACCTGTGAGCACCATTGCCAGCCCCAGCCGGTTTGCTGTATCAATCACTTCCTGGTCGCGCATTGAGCCACCAGGCTGAATAATGGCTGTGGCGCCCGCCTTGGCAATCTCTTCCACTCCGTCTGGAAATGGGAAAAAAGCGTCTGAAGCAGCTACTGTGCCCTGCAAAGGTAAGATTGCTTTCATCGCACCGATCTTGCAGGAATCCACCCGGGACATCTGTCCTGCGCCCACGCCCACGGTCTGCCCCTCGCGGGCATAAACAATGGCATTTGATTTCACATGTTTACAGACCTTCCAGGCAAAGAGCAGAGCACGCATCTCTTCTGCCGATGGTTGCCGGCTACTCACCACCTTAAGGTTCGCCGGGTCTAGCGGCCGGACATCAGCATCTTGCACCAGCATCCCGCCTGAAACCTGCTTCATGGCAAACTTTTGCGGACTCGCCTTCACTTCCACCAGCCGCAGGTTCTTCTTGGCCGCAAACTTCTCCTTTGCCTCGGGCGAATAACCTGGCGCGGCGATGGCCTCCACAAACAGCTTGGCAATTTCTTCCGCTGCGGCTCCGTCAATCGTGCGATTCACACCAATCACGCCGCCAAATGCAGAAACAGGGTCCGTCTCCTTGGCGCGCATATACGCTTCCAGCAGAGTCTTACCCGTGGAACAACCCGATGGATTTGTATGCTTGATGATGGCGCAGGCCGTTTCATCGAATTCCTGCGCCAGGTCCCATGCCGCCTGCAGATCAACAATATTGTTGAAGGAGAGCTCCTTGCCCTGGAGCTGCTTGCCATTGGCCACTCCCAGGCCTGATCCGTCAGAGTACATCGCGGCTCTCTGGTGCGGATTCTCACCGTAACGCAGGTCCATCGCCTTATTCAGCCCAAATTTCAGCACCGCAGGAAAATCACTTGGAGCCACAGGGAGGTGAAATTCCTTTGCAGTGTCACTCAAAGCAGTGTTGGCCAGAGTCTCTGCAATCGCGCTGTCATAGGCTGCCGTTGTGGCAAAAGCTCTTTGCGCCAGCCGCCAGCGAGTGGCCAGTCCCAGTTCTCCGCCGGAAGCAGCCATCTCCTGCGCGATTGCCGCATAGTCTTCCACGGACGTCACAATCGCCACATCGCGGAAATTCTTGGCCGCCGACCGCACCATGGAAGGCCCGCCAATATCGATGTTCTCAATCACCTCATCAAAATGCACGCCCGGCTTGGACGCGGTTTTCTCAAACGCATACAGATTCACCACCACCATGTCGATCGGCTGTATGCCGTGCTCCTGCGCTGACGCCACATGCCCCTCGTTTCCGCGAATGTGCAGGATCCCGCCATGCACTTTGGGGTGAAGCGTCTTGAC
The DNA here is from genome assembly GCA_963724105.1 of Terriglobia bacterium. Lineage (GTDB taxonomy): Bacteria > Acidobacteriota > Terriglobia > Terriglobales > Acidobacteriaceae > Angelobacter. The sequence continues at coordinate 286,635 of CAVRTD010000001.1, forward strand.
CCTCCCATCCATCATCTCGGGAAATCCGGTGAGATCAGAGATGTCTTTCACGGCAATACCCGCCTCACGCAGCATTTTGGCCGTGCCGCCCGTGGAAACCAGCTCCACTTTCAAGGCTGTAAGTTGTCGGGCAAAATCTATCAGACCGGTTTTGTCGGTAACGCTTAGGATGGCGCGCTGAATTTTCACAGTAGTTCCTCGGAAGTCGCAGAAGGCTAAGAAATAAGGTATCAGCGCGAAAGGAATGGGCGCAACCGAGTGATAAACAGTAAACAACGCGAAATTAAAAAGGGCTTCGCCGCCTGCAAAGAAAGCAGATCAAAGCCCTTCCAAATTCCTGAAGCACCCTGCTCTTATGCTCCCGAGGGGATATGCTGTAGGTTGTAGATCCAGACCTTCTCTTGGTCTTTGATTTTCTTCATTTCGCCATTGACCTTCACCTTTTGACCTGACATACCTTTCATTTTCTCCGGGTTGGCAATCGTGGTGGCTTTACCCTGATCGTCAATAAACACCATGTCCTCGCTCCCACCGCCTTTCGATGGATCGCATACCGCTTTACCAGCCGTCTCTACCACGTTCGCGGCGTTGCAAAGTATACCCGTCATCTCTGTTCCCTTGCTCTGGTCCTGGCTCTGGTCCTGGCTCTTCTCCTGCCCATGCAACGCGATCATGGAACAGAGCAGAAACACTACGAATAATCCTGCTGTTCTTTTCATTTTTCTTCCCTCCTGCCTCTGTCTGGGCTGTCTCGTGTGATGCGATAGAACAAAGGGGGGTTACATGGAAACAAAAGATAAAAGAATCAGAGGCTGGATGGGGGAATTCTCATTTCAGCTTTGCCTGACCATTCTGCGACGCAACCGTAATTTCACGGCTTTACAAGCCATATACTATCGAGAATGATTACTGACTCTCCCAGATAGAGGACGCCGCATGCACGTCTGCTCCAAAGTTCTTTGCGCGATACTGCTTTTCTCCATCGCCTCTTTCGCACAAACCGGCACCAAAGAAAATCCCATCACCGGCACGGCGGCTTACGCTGACTGGACGCAACAAAAGCCCGGCACCTTCCGCAAAATTACCGTCGCCGACCTGCCGCAGCCTCATGCCACTACCTCCGTCGATAACGGCCCCGATATGGCTCCGCGGCCAGAAGGAGCCCTGCCGCAGGCGCCTGCTGGATTCAAAGTAGAGCTTTATGCGGATGGCCTGGATTATCCGCGTGAGATTCGTACAGCGCCGAACGGCGACATCTTTCTGGCAGAAAGCAAAAAGGGCGAGATCAAAGTCTTTCGCGGTATCGGCAAAGACGGCAAGGCAGCGCAGACAGAAGTTTTTGCCAGCGGACTCTCGCAGCCTTTTGGCATTGCATTCTATCCACCTGGACCAAATCCGGAATGGGTATACATCGGCAATACAGACTCCGTTGTGCGCTTTCCCTACCATTCCGGCGACATGAAAGCGCGCGGTGCGTCACAGAAAATCGCCGACCTTTCCGGCGGCGGACGCCTCCGTGGCGGCGGCCACTGGACGCGCGACATCGCATTTTCCAAAGACGGCAAAAAGATGTACGTCTCCGTGGGATCGCACTCCAACAATGACGATACTGACACTCATCCGGAAGAGAAGAACCGTGCCGACATTTTGGAGTTCAATCCTGACGGCAGCGGCATGCGCATCTACGCCTATGGTATTCGCAACGCCGTCGGCATCGCTGTCTCTCCGGAAACCGGCGTGCTTTGGGCGTCAGTGAATGAACGCGATGAGTTGGGCGACGCGCTTCCCCCGGACTACATCACTCACGTAGAAGATGGCGGATTCTACGGCTGGCCGTGGTATTACATCGGTCCGCATTGGGACCCCAAACATCAAGGCAAACATCCCGAATTAAAAGATAAAGTCATTGTGCCGGACGTCCTTGTCCAGCCGCATTTCGCCTCCCTGGAAATGACTTTCTATGAAGGAAAGCAGTTTCCTCAGGAATACCACGGCGATATTTTTGCCTCCGAGCACGGCTCATGGAACCGCAGCCGCCGCGCCGGCTATGAGGTAATCCGAGTGCCGTTGAAGAACGGCAAAGCGCTTGGCAGTTACGAAGACTTTCTCACCGGCTTCGTGACCGCGGACGGCAAAGTCTGGGGCCGCCCCGTCGGCGTTGCCGTGGGCAATGACGGCTCGCTCTTCGTCAGCGACGACGGCTCCAAAATAATCTGGAGAGTGACATACACAGGAAAGAAATAGCCTTGCCTGCGTAGTCGTGCCGAAACAATGCGGAAAGAAAATAGTTTCCTCGTTGGATTTGGCTGGCGCGCACAAAAGCTAAGCGCTCAAGAAAACTACGGCTTCAATTTTAGAGACCGAATCACCGCGTCAAGATCATTCAGGTTCGGCGTGAAGGAAGAAGGATCGGCGCTGGCCAGCGCTTTTTCCAAAAGCAGCCGGTTGTGCGTATCGGCTCTATCTCTTGCTGGCTCATCCACGCCTACGATGTTGTCCGTCGATAAGCGCCTCTGCGCCGGATGCGAAATCGCACCGGTCATCCTAAAAAAGAAGCGCCCGTCATCTGTAATGCCTTCAACCACATAACTTAGCCCAGCGGGATAATCGCCATCCTGGGATGAGCCCTCTATCCATCGCCATGCTTTCCAGTCTTTACCTGTGATGAGCGTCGGACGAGCAGTCATCACAGTAGCGTCGTCATTCCCCCAGTTCGCATAGGGCAGGTTTTTGGCGTCGATAGGCTTTCCCGGCACGTGCAATTGTGACTGCAAAAGCTGCATGCTCTTATCTTTTGGGAAGGCTTCCTCATACCCTTTGGTTTGGGCGATGCGGAAGCTAATCTTATTTTGCAGGGACAAACTGGCAGGCCAGGATTCACCTATCTCGCACGTGTGGTCATAAGAAACGACCTTGATTGGATTCTCCTGCCCAAATCCTCCGAAGTTGATTGCTATCTGTTCTGGTTTAAGACCCACGGTTACAAGAGGGTCATTCTCGTCTACCAAAGAAAAGTGCAGGGTTGCTTTATGGCCTAGCGGGTCAAACAATACGCTGAAGGCTCCGTCTTCAGGCAACACATACATCTGTTCTTCCGTACAAAAATCTTCAACCAATGAATCTAATTTTTTGCCATCTTTTGTCTTGGCAAATAGCGATGAAGCGGGAAGATTGCGCTTTTCATCTTTATTATCAACTGTAACGTTCAGGAATTGCCCCGCTTTTCCTTGCACAATAAACTCTGAAACAGCATTGGCAGGAATTTGATCGCTCGAAATCAATGCCGGCAGTTTCAGCTGCAATGTCCTGGCCGGAGTCACTTCAGCAATAGATTTGGGGACGTCTTCGGTCAGTAGGCTCGCATTTAAGCCTGGAGCAGGCGCTGACGTGGAGCTTTTACAACCACTCAATAAAACTAGAGTTATGAAAATCAGGGACCGGATTTTTGCTTGTTTCATGTCTGTTCGGGAATCTAAAAAAATTACGCCTTGGGTTTGGCCTTCAGCTTTGCCTGACCATTCTGCAACTCAACCGTATATTCCACGGCCTTGCAGCCATATTCTTTTTGCAGTTGTGTGGTTTTCTGTTTCACGAATTTCTTGAATGAATCCAGGTTGGCGGCGCTGTTTTCTCCGGACTTTTTGCGCGCCTCTGTCAGTGCCTGGAACAGAGATTCCACTTGTTTCTGGTCAGAATCGGCGTCAGAAAAAGAAGTACTGAATGGGCGGTCTGCCGTGACCGGGCCGTGATGGTGCTTCAGCGCCTTTGCCGCTTCATGCTCCTCGTCTGAGCGCAGGCCCTGTATGCCCAGCACCGCGTCCTGCGGCCGGCGGTATCCTTCTTCTTTAATGACAAGTTTTTGCTGCCACAGCGCGTTATAGAGCGCATAGCGCTGCTGGATGGTCGTATAACGGAAGCGCTGCGCATAATTCATGCGGTGTCCGTCAGAATATTTTTTAAGAAGGCTTTTGACTTTCCATTCGACATCTGCAGGCGGTTTCTTGGAGCCTCCGCCAAAATACATGTCATACTCGATCTTCAGCCGGCGAAGCTGGTCTTCCAATACCGAAAGTTCTTCATCAATAGCCAAAAAAATGGCTCCGTTTCCGTCGTTTTTAAAAGGTCTGGCCGCTTTAAAAAACTGGTCGCTCAAAAAATAGGAGCAATCACGCGGAATATACCATAGACCCGGCGCCTACTCCTACGTGCTCAAGGTACAACAAGATACTCGCCCTGCCGTGCTTTGTCCGGGGCGGCCTGCACGGGTTTCCCGCCACTTTCCGCCCGTATTCCTTATTTTTCATTGTCCTTACGGCCAACCCGAAACTCAGGCGTTTCATCCACCACTGAATTGCATCTAAGGGTGAGTATGGTTCCTACAATTGTTTCTCCAAATCGCACCCGGATTGTCATAGCCGACGATCACACCGTTTTGCGCGAGTCCCTGGCGGCATTACTCGCTACACAACAGGATTTCGTGGTCGAAGGCCGCGCGTCCAATGGACAGGAAGCGGTAGCGTTGGTTCAGGAGCATCCGCCGGACGTGTTGCTGCTGGATCTTTTTATGCCGGAAGGCGATGGCTTTGAGGTACTGCGAACTCTGGACCGTGCCGGAAGCCGTGTTGCTGCCGTGGTTCTTACCGGCTCTGACAATGAACTCGATTATGCTCAGGTGGTTAAGTTGGGCGCGCGTGGTCTGGTGCTTAAGAGTGATGGCCCGGAGAAGCTCTTCGCTGCCATCCGCACCGTAGCCAACGGCGAACTGGCATTTTCTGACGAACTCGCCCAGCAGGTGCTTACCACGATGACCGCCGAATCGAAAGATAATGCGAACACCATGGCCAGGCTCTCCACCCGTGAACGCCAGATCGCCTACCATGTGGCCCGCGGCATGAAAAATAAAGATATCGGCGAAGCGCTCTCTATCAGCGAAAACACCGTAAAACGCCACTTACAGAGCATCTTCACCAAGACTGGCGCACGCGACCGCCTGGAACTTGCAGTTCTAGCGCTCAGTGAAGCCAGCAAGGCAGCGTAACAGAAGCACTCAGCAATCAGTCGTCAGCGTTCAGCCTATGAGTTGTTGTTTTTTCTGAAAATCCCGAATCCCGCGCCATAATCATGCGTGTTTGCTGAGAATTAAAAGGCGCGGGTGAGGGAACCCTATAACCTTGACGTACTTATCGGGTCGATACACTTTTGATTTGTAGGGATCCCTCGCCATGCTCGGGATTGAGAACTATTTTCCCGCCCCGGCTGCCATCTTCTTCACCATGGCCAGGACCAGCTTGCGATCACTGTCATTCAAGCTCATGGAATAGCGGCGAATCTGGGTAAGAAAGCGCACTTCATCTTCGGTGAGAGGGGGGAGGTTCTTGGTATTTCCGTTGGAAAAGTGATCGGCAAAAAACTGGCCCAGCGGCAATTCCATGGCGCCGGCAATTTTGGAAAGCGTATCCAAGGATGGGATGGTGTGTCCGTTTTCCACGCGGGAAAGGTAGCAGCGCAAAAGCCCGGTGCGCTTCTCAATGTCACCCTGTGACATGCCCTTTTGCAGCCGATACGTTCTGATTGTCTCGCCAATATTCATGCGGTTAGCAGCTTCATTCATGCAGTTAGCAGCTTCGATTTCAGGATTCCCGGGGAGTTGCTTGGATAGTAAACAGAGAACTAACTTTCTGCAAGTACATTTTTTGCCGGCTTACAGCCTATAAATCGCCTGTTTTACAGCTCATCCTGCCCATTCGACATTCAGACCAGAGCCACTCTACCAAAAACCGAATATTTACCACTTAGATATGAGGTTGGTCGACAGATAAATAAGTAAAACGGGGTTGTTTATGATTTTCTAAGAGCTGATTCAATCTCATAAATCCAGCTCCATAAACAAAGTGTGGCCAACCGGAGAATTGTAATAAGGAACGGTTTCCCGAAATCCCAATTCGCGATACATCGCAATGGCGCGGTCCATATTGCCAGGAACAGTATCCAGTCGCATCCTCGCATAGCCGATCTCCGCTGCGTCACCAATCACGCGCTCTGCCAGGACCCGCCCAATGCCATGGCCGCGAAACTCCGGCCGCACATAAAGCCGCTTCATCTCGCACAAGCCGGCTTCGGACAGTGCTCGCAACGCGATTACGCCTGCGGGCCGGTCATCCCACAGGGCAAGCAACAGCCGCCCAGAGGGCGGCGAATATTTCCCCGGCAACGAACGCATTTCTTCATCGAATCCCTGGAAACAAAGATTGAATTCAAGCGAGGTCGCATATTCCAGCATCAGCTCCCGTGCCGTGCTGATATGCTCAGCCGTTTCAGCCTGGAAAATGTTCAGCATTAGGCTTCTGCTCACGCATTTGGCTGCGCTATCCCATCAACATTCCGCCATTCACCTTGAGCACATGCCCGGTGATATAGCTTGCTTCTTCTGAAGCCAGGAACCGTACGGCGTGCGCTATCTCTGCGTCCGTGCCGGCGCGACCCAGCGGGATCATCTCATTTACTTTGGATTTCATCTCTTCCGGCAGCGCCTCTGTCATGGCTGTGGCAATATATCCGGGAGCGACCGCATTCACCGTAATGTTGCGTGATGCTACCTCCCGCGCCATCGCCATGGTGAAGCCAATCAATCCTGCCTTGGAAGCGGAATAGTTCGCCTGACCTGCCTGGCCAGTCTGCCCAAAAACGCTGGTGATGTTAACGATTCTGCCCCAGCGCGGTTTCAGCATGGATCCAATGACCGCTTGTGTCGTAAAAAACGCTCCGCTCAGGTTCGTCTGGAGCACCGCATCCCAGTCTTCCCGTTTCATGCGCATCAGCAGCGTGTCTTTGGTGACGCCGGCATTGTTGATCAGGATTTCTATTTTCCCAAAGCGCTCAATCACGGCTTTCACGGCGCTCTTGACTTCATCTTCCTTGCTCACGTCCATGCGGAACGTTGCCGCCTGCCCGCCTTTGCTTTCAATCTCTTTTGCCACAGCGGCCAGCTTTTCTTCATTGCGCGCAGCCAGCGCAATCAGCGCGCCGCCTTCCGCCAGCGCCAATGCACACGCGCGGCCAATTCCCTGGGACGCCCCTGTAACCAGAGCAACACGCCCTGTAACTCCCGGCATTGTGTTTGTCTCCCTTATACAAAATGCAAAACTATAGACAAGTTAACTGCGAATTATACTCAAAGCAGATGCAGGCCCGCGGCACTTACATGGCTGTGCTTCTCCGCTCTATCAGGGCGGGCTCTACTGGGACCTCATCACGGAAAGCGAGCTTCATGATTGGCGGCGCTACCAGCGTGGTAATGCCTGTCATGAAAATGACCAGGGCATAGGCCGATTCGGAAACGATATTCATCTGCAGCCCAACCAGCGCCACAATCAATCCAACTTCGCCGCGCGGGACCATGCCAATACCGACCTTGAGCGCCGTTCTCCACCCCGAACGCAGCACCGGCAAACCGCAGCCCACCAGCTTGGAAACGATCGCCAGCAGTGAAATGCCTATGGCTGAAACGATCAGCTTGCGGTCAAAGATCCCCATATTCATGCGCGCGCCCATACTGAAGAAGAAAAAAGGCGTGAGGAATTCGTTGATGGAGAACACCCGAGAACGCAGGTTCCATCGTGGTGAGTATTCGGCAAACGCCAGCCCGGCAAAGAACGCGCCGATGATCGCTGCCATGCCGATCTTGACCGCGGCGTAGGAAAGCCCCAGACAGAGCGCCAGAGCGATAATCAATGGCGCATCCTGCGTTGACATGCGTTCCATGCCCGGCTCCATGCGCTTCACCACGCGAGGCGCATAAAACATCATGATCAAAGCAAAGCCAATCGCTTCAATGGCTGTAATCAGCAGCTGCGCCCACGCCAGCCCGGTGGACGAAACCAGCCCCACCACCACGGCAAGCACAATCATGCCCAGCACATCGTCAAAGACCGCCGCACCCAGAATGATGCGGGCAGAAATCGTCTTCAACACATTCATGTCTCCCAGCACCCGGGCCGTAATGCCCACGCTGGTAGCCACCATGGCTGCGGCAACAAACACTGCCTCATGCGGCGGATGGTGACGCAGCAGCATGTAAGAGATGCCGAACACAAACGGCACCGCAATTCCCGCCACGGCGACGGAAAGTGATGTGCGACCCAACGCTGATCAGGTCTTTCGGCTGGGTTTCCAGGCCGACCGTAAACAAGAGGAAGATGGCGCCGATTCCTGCAATGGCGTAGATGGCATCTGTGGGGACGACCAGGCGGGCGCCGTACGGCCCCAGCAGCACACCAGCCAATATCTCGCCCAATACCGCCGGTAGGTGCATCCGCTCAAAGGCTTCGCCAAAGAGTTTGGCCCACACGAAGATGAAGAACAGCTGAAAGAGAAATGGATCAGCAGTATGCATGGAACGTTAAATTGTTGCAGGGCCTGGCAAAACCTTAAACCCATAAGATGCGGAATTACCATCCAAATCCTGAGTAGATGCTGGATTCTAAAATTCATAGTAAAGATTGCAATTCGTTGCGTATCGGAATTGCTCACTACCGTGTCGGAATTCCTCACTTCCGATTCGTGATTCCAGAGCAGCTGCAAAAAATGCGGGTCAGCTCTCGATTTTTCCCACAGCTACCCTGACTTTTGTCATCCTAAGTTCGGACAAAAAAATAATTCGGGCAAAAAAATCACGCAAAACGACTTTTGGGCTCTGGGACAATCACATGCAGTTATCTCGTTGGGTCAATAAATTTGGGGTCGACAAACCTGGGGTCGACAAACCTGGGATCGACCAGCTTCGGATCGACCAGCTTGAGATCGATAAAGCCGGTATCGATAAAACAGGAATCAACAAAACTGGGATCAACAAAAAGCTGAAAACAACGGCGGAGAAGCTGTGGCACACGCCAATGGTGGACGTTGCAATGGGCGGAGCCCTTTGCAGCCTGGCTTCCGTAGGCATGATCGCCGCGGCCGAAGGACACCCGTGGAAGAACCTGGCGCCGCTGATTTTCACCGTCGTTTTATTGGCGACTGCTCTGTTTTTCGGGGCTCGAGCTGGGATTCTCGGCACCGTCCTGGCGGCTTTGTTTTTCGCCACGTTCTTATTCGGCCCAACGGGAAGTCTCAGCGTGACGAATGATTCAGCGCGTTCCAACCTGGGCTGGATGCTGCTGATCGGTATTGGCTTTTCCTTCTTGTTCGCGCCACCAAGTTCCGGGCTGCGGCGCCACTAAATTCAACACCACGAAAGCTGGCGGACCACGGCAACAGGGCCTATAAGCCCGGCATCCTATCCATGATCAGCACAATGAAATCGGGTCTTCAACCCGATGGCAGGAGGAGTATTCATGGCTACAGCACCGCAGTCGCCCACAATTCATCCACGCTGGGCGCGCTCGCCTTTTTATTTCAACTCCGCCTCCCATCTTCTGCGAATCGGACGGGAAAAAGCCACCAATCTGCAGGAATTGCTGGAAGCGCTGCGCACCTGTTCTGACTCTTCCATCTTTCAGCACACCTTCCAGACTCTGGCTGAACACCATTTCATCAAGGAAGGTTTCTCCAATGATTTTTCTCATTGGGCATTTGCCGCCTGCAATGAAGTAGAGCTGGCGGAGCGGCTGGCCTCCATCGATGTACGTGAATTCACTTCCATCGTGACGTTGCGGGAACGGATCGTTCGCATCATTGAAGAATATCTGCAAAAAAATCCACGTGCTGCCACACGGACCGCGATGGAGCCTTTCTACTTGATGGCCTCCGATTTGGTGGTTGTGCCCACACCGTATGTGGCGCGCAATCTTGAAGAGTTTGCCGACGGGCTGCGCAAAGTGAGCATCCATGCCATCTATTACCACTTTATCGATGCCCGGCTCCGCCTGAAGCTGAACAACAATGATTTTTCCGTATGGCTGGAGCAAGAGCTGGATCTGGCGCAGGCTGCTGACCGGCTGAATCGCATTGATATTTACACCTCCACGCTGGAAGGCGTACGGCGCGGCATTTTGAAAACGATTGAAGCTGAGATCAGCCGTGCCTGATCAGGCCTGTACGCCTGACAGTGACCGGAAAGCAGATGGTTGGAGAGAGGCTCAATGAAAGATAAAAATCCGGAGCGTAAGACGACGGCCGTAGAAGAGAAGAATGCAAGACCTCGCGAACCTAAGCCGGAGCAACAGGAAGAACCGATTGTCGCCACCACGGTGATGAAGCAGGAACCACCCGCCTCATCAGGCCTGAAAGAGCGCCGGTTCCGCCAGACCGATCTTCCGGCACACTTCATTGAACGGCGCAAGAACCCGCGCATCAGCACGGAACAGCCGCCGCCGCCGGCCCCTCCGCGCATTGACGACTACGCGGCAATCATTGGCCATCCGGAGCTGGATGAAATCCGTTTTCTCGCTCGCCACCTCCGCGGCAAAACAGTAAAAATGGTCAACTCCACCGCCGTGGGCGGAGGCGTTGCCGAAATCCTGAACCGGCTTATTCCCTTGATGAATGAGCTGGAAATTCCCACACGCTGGGACGTGATTACCGGCGGCAATGATTTTTATGAAGTAACAAAAGGCTTCCACAATGCGCTGCATGGCGGCGAGTACAACCTGACACAGCAGATCAAGGACATTTTTATGTCCTATAACGAACAGAACCGCCAGCGCATGGATTTTGCCGATGATTTGTTTGTGATCCACGATCCGCAGCCTGCCGGGCTCATCCGTTCTAAATCACAGAAGCGCGGACGCTGGATCTGGCGCTGTCATATCGATCTCTCAAATCCGCATCCGGGCGTGTGGGAATTCCTGAAGCCAATGATCGAGCAGTATGACGCCACCATTTTTTCCGCGCCGGAATTCACGCGCCAGCTTGCCAGCCCGCAATATCTGTTCTATCCCTCAATCGATCCGCTATCAGAGAAGAACAGGGACCTTCCGGAAGAGTACATCAATAAAGTTTGTGACGATTTTGGCGTGGACCGCTCGCGCCCCATCATCACGCAGATCTCCCGCTTTGACCGGCTCAAAGATCCGGTGGGCGTGATTGAAGCTTATAAGCTGGTGAAGAAATACGTCGATTGCCAGTTGGTTTTGGCGGGCGGCGGCGCCACCGACGATCCTGAGGGCGCCGTGGTGCTCCAGGAAGTAATGGACGCAGCGGGCGACGATCCTGACGTAATCATTCTGAATCTGCCGCCATGGTCGGCGCTGGAAATCAATGCGTTGCAGCGCGCTTCCACGGTGATCGTGCAGAAATCACTGAAGGAAGGCTTTGGTCTTACTGTGACCGAAGGCCTGTGGAAGGAAAAGCCGGTAGTGGCAGGCGCCGTAGGCGGCATCCCCACGCAGATCATTCACAAGCTGACTGGTGTGCTGGTGCACTCGGTTGAAGGCTGCGCATACCAGATACGCTATCTGCTCACGCATCCGGAATTTGCTGAGCGCCTGGGCAAGAACGGCAAGGAACACGCCAAGGAAAACTTCCTGATCACCGTGAACCTGAAGCGCTGGCTCCTGCTGTTCCAGATTCTGCTTGGTATGGCCAAGCCGAACGCAACCATCTAGAGAGTTTTGTCCGGCGTCCGGCGTAATTAGAAGCTCGCGAACGCGTTTGCCCATGGCGTGCATTCGCGATTGCCCCGCGCCAGTCGCCGTGATTTGGCCTGGCACCCCACCGTTAGGAAGGGAGCGGCAGACTTCCATCGGCGTTGCGCTTATCAAACGCATGGAGTTCTTTGCAGCTGGAATAGCCCTGGTAAAGACGAAAGAAAACAAAGCCGTGAAAGAGCAGCATGATCCAGGACTGAAGCAACAGCACCACCACGGCGTCAACAGCGTAAAGGCTCATGCCGGTAATGAAGGCCCATTTCTGCCCCTTACGGGCAAAGATTCCAAGGCACACAAAAAAGCCCATCGCCCATAGATTTATAAACAAAGCAGCGAGTTGTGCGCCCGACCCATGATGCATGGCCACGGCAGCTGCAAGCTGCGTAACACCCAGCCCGCCCAGGAATATCCATTGACTGCCGCTTACCATGCTTACAGTATTCACCACGGAGAGGCCGGCGATCAGGAATAGCCAATTCGCTCCCCTATGCAGCGCTCCCGTTGTTTCCGCTTGTGCGGCTGCGCGGGCCGTTGGCAATGGGTCAGGGGCAGAGGACAATCCTAGAGTACTCATTGGTTTCATCTCCCAGGTAGAAATTGGGCTGCATTATGCCACAAACCTTTTACCAATGAATAGTATTTTCAATCCCCAAAATAAGCACGTCTATAGCAAACTCATAGTTCTGGATAGTTCAATCGTTAATGATTAACTAAGAACCTAGTCACACTTTCTCCGGCCACCACACCAGAACTTCAAGATTACGTGAAAAATGGAGCAGAGGTTTCGTGCCGGGCAATTCAATTCCCGCTGCCTGCGCCACGGTATTTACCTCAAACTCTGCGTCTGCATCTTGCAATTGCCACGGCATATGGTGGATGTAAGCACGACGTACCTGGCCACGGTCGACCGTATAAAGGCAATAGCGTTCGGTAAGAAAATATTCAAGCGACTCTTTTTCCCGCACCTGCGGCGCGGCAACCGGCCAATAACGAGCGTGGAATATTGCCGGCCTGGGCATTTGCAGGCGGCGGCTGGTGTATTCAAATGATTCTCCAGAAGACCGGATCAACATGGCGGCGTGCAGATAAGGCAGCTTATACACCGCGCGGGCGCCAGCCACAGCGGGCAGGCTGCCCGCATCCAGACTGAAAAAATAAACGCCCGGCACGCCTTTATAGCGGACATACGTCCGCACATTCAGCTCGCAAAATTTATAGAAAAAAGGCAGCGGCGGCGCCAATCGCCCACGGATGCCACTCATCCAGAACGGCGCCACGGCAACGTAAGCCATTCCGTCGCGCAGATCCAGTTCCAGCTCTGGTGGAACCAGATGCCGGAGTTTCTCCGGCGCAAGCGGCCAGTGGGCAAAAAGCAGATCATGCCATTTCTGTTTGATGGCCCATGGAGCGCTCGGCATGGGGATGGGACGGTGCGCGGTTTCAAGCAGCAGTGGATGCATTATCTACAATTGTAAATAACTGCGTGAATCGCTGACTGCCAGCCGTTCTCTGCGCTCCGCATCTGTGGTGAATCAAGGTGAAATAAAATCAATCTGTGGCTACGGTCTTCACCATCGGGCATTCCACGCGCGACCTTGCGGACTTCTCCCGGGTGCTGCAAGAGCATGACATTCGCCTGCTGGAAGATATTCGGGCTTTCCCCATGTCGCGACGCCATCCCCATTTCAATCGCGAGCACCTGGAGCTGTGGCTGCCAGAGATTGGGTGCGACTACATCTGGGAAAAAGACCTTGGCGGACGCAGAGGACGGCAGATGCCGCCAGACCAGTCACCCAACATCGCATTGCGCAATCCATCGTTTCGCAACTACGCCGACTATATGCTTTCCGACAAATTTCGCCAGGCCATTGATCGTCTGCTGGAACGCGCAGAAAAAGCCCGCGCCGAGAATTCCAATACTGCCATCATGTGCGCCGAGCTGCTTTATTTTCGCTGCCATCGCATGCTGGTCTCTGATTATCTGGTAAGCCGGGGACACACAGTCCTGCACATACAGGATGAGAAACCGCCTAAAACCCACGCTCTCACCCAGGAGGCCCGCGTGATCGATGGGCGGTTGGTTTATCGGGGAGACTACCTGCTCTAACAGAGGCACTTGCGCCATCCGAAACAAACGATATGATTGACCCGCCCTGATCGGGCATAAACCATGCCGCAGACAAAAAGCCAACCAAAGCTTGCCACGATAGTCTCACAGCTTGAGCAGGCACGCACGCAGATCGGGGTCGTCCCTGAAAAGAAACTGAAGCAGGAAATTGTGCGGCTTCTCTCGGCAGCAGACCGGGCCGCGGTGGGTAAAGATGCCGAGGCGCTCATTCGCTTCCATGATCTGCTCTTGTTCTTGCGTGCCTTTCCGCCCGGCCTTGCAGTCTTGCGGCTGGCGGATACGCTGCTGGGCAAAATTGAAACTAAAGTAAAAGGTGTTCTTGCGGCGGGCGCTGATCCTGATGACTTCGCGCCAGAAGAAGTGGCCGGCATTGCTGGGACAGTGGTTGAAGCCACGTTTAGCTATCCCATGGTCTGCTGGCTGGTTGAACACCATCCCAAAGGCAATTGCCATCCAGTGGGATGACTATGAGCGAGATCCGCAGCGGGGATTGATCTGGCCGCGCTTCTTTCCGCTGATGGAAGAAGATTCTTTGATTGAGGCAAACGTGCCGTACCTGGCGTGGCTCAAGGCTGCGCGTGGCCGGCAGGATGAACTCCCATGGTTGGTCCAGCAATTTCAGCGGATGCCGCTTGGCGAAAAAGAAAAGTCCGCGCTCTATGACTCGCTGGAAATTATGGTCCGCTGGGACATGAGCGGCTCTCGGGCTTCGCGCACGCTCTCGCGCAAACCGGTAAAACAATTTTATTTTCATCGAGAACCACTGATTCAGCGCCGCCAGGTTTCTTTCAAAGACGAACTGGCCAAACCGCCTTTGCCGGTAAAAGTCCTGGCCGGGCAGCAAGCCGTGAAAACACTGGACCTGATGAAAGAAACGCTCGGCGTTCGCTATCGCGAGCTCTACGGCACCAGCAATGCATGATCCCGTATGGGTGGTGCAGGCAGATGTTGGCCGCGGCGTGGAAGATTTATCTGTGTGGACTGCCGGCGGAAAAGCGTCTGCCTCTACGCGCCTACCTTGCCGGCTTCACCGTGAAGAATGGCGTGCCTATTAATTACTTTGAGTGCAGTTCCCTTTTTGACTGGACTGAGATTGGCTTTAATACCTTCCCTGCGTATCGCGACGGTGAAACAGCCTGGGTCTATGCACAGACACTGCGGCTGTTGCGGCAACTACACGGCACCAACGCCATCTCTGTGTATCCATATCAAATTGGCGATGAGAACGAAGAAGCCATCAGCTCCGGCGCTTTCTGGTTCTACCGCAAGCTGGGCTTCCGTTCCATGGATCCTGAACTGGAAAAGCTGGCGCAGTCCGAAGAAAAGAAAGTTCAGGCAAATCCAAAATATCGCACGTCCGCACCAACGCTGCGTAAGCTCAGCAAAGCCAATGTTGTCTATGAGCTGCCGGATGCAGAGCGCGGAGCATGGGACCAGTTTTCCATACGCAATGTCGGCCTGGCTGTGCAGCGGCGTATGGCCCGGGATTTTGGCGGCGACGCAGAAGCCATGGGCCACGCCACTACCGCTCAGCTAGCGCGCCAGCTGAGCTTGGATCTTCATAAGCTTAGAGCGCATGAGCGGACCGCGTTTGCTGACTTTGCTATGGTGATGAGTCTTGTGCCCGATCTTGCGCGATGGCCGTCCGGCGAAAAAGCGGGCTTGCGCGCGATTATTGCCGCAAAGGCGGCAAAGACCGAGCAACGCTATCAGCGTCTATTGATAAGGCACACCCGGCTGCGCAGGGCCATCCTGCGGATAGGAAGTAAAAAGCCGTAATAGACAAGTAATCCGCGCAAAAATTCCCTGCAAGAACTCTGGATTCCTCCGTTCATCCTGCTAGTAGCAGGAGCATCAACATGAAAGCTCGTCTGTCAGCGGCCGCTAGTATGGCCGTAGTTTGTCTCTATGTTCTTATAGTTGCCAATCCAGAGAATGCTGCCGCCGGCCAGGCGGAAAGCAACAGCCAACTACAAATTATCGGCAAAGGCGGCAAAGTCACAGGCTTTGTCCCACTCAAACACACCAGCATTAAGACTGAGATCAGCGGTTTCGTCGCGCGCATTGAAGTCACACAGGAATTTGAAAACGTCCTGCCGGACGCGGTAGAGGCCGTTTACGTATTCCCACTACCGCATGAGAGTGCCGTAGACGGCATGACCATGACAGTAGGCCAGCGCGAAATTCGGGCCGTAATTAAAGAACGCGATGAGGCGCGCAAGATTTTTGAGCAGGCGCGCAACACAGGTCACACGGCCGCCCTGCTTGACCAGGAACGCCCAAACATTTTTACGCAGTCAGTCACCAACATTCCGCCCAGCGGCAAAGTTGAAATCAAGCTGTCTGTGATTGAGCTGCTCAAATATGAAGCGGGCGTTTATGAGTTTGCGTTCCCGCTGGTGGTTGGCCCACGTTATATTCCTGGCAATCCAACTTCAACCGGCGACCATGGCACCATGCCCAATACTGACCAGGTGCCTGACGCCTCGCGGATCAGCCCGCCTGTGGCCGGAGTAAAAACAGATGAAGCCCACGCCGGTCATAACGTATCGATGGAGATAAATCTGGCGGCGGGCGTTCCGGTGGGCGACGTGGAATCAACGTCACACAAAATCTTTGCTGACCGCACCGGCCCGGATTCCTATCACATCAAGCTGGCCAAGGATGCGGTTCTGCCGAACAAGGATTTCATCCTCAAATACAAAGTAGCCGGCGCGGGTATTGATGACGCGGTGCTGGCACACTCTGACAAGTCTGGTGGATATTTCACACTTATTCTGCAACCACCGAACCGCCCGCCGGAAAAATCTCTGGTGCCGCGCCAGCTTATTTTTGTGCTCGATACTTCCGGCTCCATGTGGGGATACCCCCTCGACATGGCCAAGAAGACCATCCAGCGCGCGCTCGACAATCTGCGCAAAGATGAAACCTTTAACCTCATCACTTTCTCGGGCGATACGCGCATTCTCTTCCCCGAACCGGTACCGGCCACGCCGGAAAATGTGGCGCAGGCGAAGACAGTACTGGCCGGCGCTTATGGTGGCGGCGGCACGGAGATGATGGGCGCGATCCGCGCCGCGCTGGGCGACGATGCAGGCAAAGACAAACCCATGGAAGCCGATCCGATTCGCGTGGTCTGCTTCATGACCGATGGCTACGTAGGCAATGACGCGGAAATTATCGCGGAGATAAAAAAGCATTCTGACGCGCGCGTGTTTTCCTTTGGCATCGGTAAGGCCGTGAATCGTTTCCTGCTGAGCAAAATGGCGGAAGAAGGCCATGGTGACGTGGAGTTCGTTACCGCTCCCGGTGAAACACAGGCCGCCGCAGATCGCTTCTATGAACGCGTGCATTCACCGGTGTTGACCAATATCTCCATCGACTGGAACGGACTGCCGGTAACGGACGTCTATCCCAGAGAAGTGCGCGACCTTTTCTCCGCTAAGCCGATCATTATTACCGGACGTTTTAGTGGCAATCCGTCTGGCAAAATCACCATCAAGGGATATCAGGGCACAGGCGATTTCACCCGCGTGGTTCCAGTAGATTTTTCATCTGCTGACGCTCACAACGCAGCGCTGGAAAAAATCTGGGCTCGAAACAAGGTGGATGACCTGATGGCACAGGACTGGAGCGGCATACAGTCTGGCAACTCTGCTCACAAGGCAGAGATTATCCGGGTTGGTCTGGAGCACAGCCTGGCCACGCAGTACACGTCATTCGTCGCGGTGGAAGAACGCACCGTAGTATCGGACGGCAAGCCGGTTCGCGTGGAAGTACCCGTTGAATTGCCGCAAGGCGTATCGCCGCTGGCGGTGCCGAGCGGGTTCGACAGACTAGAAACTTACGCTGCACTTGGGAAAGCTTCCGGAGTTGACGGTGGGGCATATACGTTTCGGGCTACCTCACCATCGGTCGCTCCTCCGCCGCCGGGATATGCCTCGAACCAGACAGTTGAAGTTTCCGCCCAAGCGCCGTTGATTGAGACAAGCACTTCTCAACTTGCCGTGGATAAGCGAAAGGAAAAAGATCAGCTCAAGCAGGCACAAACAAAGTTGAGCCCTGAGCTGCTGGCGATCTACCAATGCTCAGCTTCTCGGGGCGTTAGCACAACAGCGAACAAGTGCAGCGCAACACCTGCGCGAATCAAGGTGAAGATTGATCTAACCGAGACCAAAGTGAACCTTGAACAGACGCTGAGAGCCCTGGGCTTCCAATTGACCAGTGGAGCAGGCACAAAAGAATTGAGTGGAACAATTCCACGCGCCAAACTCGGAGAGCTGGCGAAGATCACGGAGGTGAAATCAGTATCGCTTAGCAAATGAAATAACAATTCGATGAAAGAACCAAATAAGAATGGGGACGCCACTCGGCGTCCCCATTTCATTTGCAGATTTCTTTCTAGCGAACTTCGATTGACTGTTTGAGTTTAAAACTCAGAGCAGTTTCTGAGCCCATCTCAATCTCTTTGTTGCCTGTATATGCCGTGCCAGCTGTACCCGCGCCAGCGCCGGCAAGTGCGCCAATAGCAGCGCCTTTGCCGCCGCCAGCCAGTGCGCCAATCAGCGCTCCTGCGCCAGCACCACCGCCGATGAATCCAGCGGAACGCTTGCCTTTGCCTTCCAGAGAACGCGCTACCATGCTGGTTTCAATGGGCCTCTCTCGGCCTTCGATGGTCACGGAGTCAAGCCTCACTTCCAGCAGCGCTCCGCCTTTGAAGTGTCCCATGGCCTTGGCGTCCACAACAGTTCCGCGGGCCGTGGCTCCACGGGCAATCACAGTGCGGCCGTCCACAACTACCGGCTGAGCGACGGTCGCGGAGAAGCCCTGCCCTGCCGTGCTGGTCTTTGAGCTAAGAGTTTCACCCAGACGAACGGTAATCTGCGTTCCCGCATGAATCGTAACTGGCTGCCTGACCGGCGCCTCTGGCGTGGCGTTTGCGGTTGTTCCATTTGCAGACCCGTTGCTCCCCGCAGCAGCTGCGCCACTGCCCGCGCTTCCGTTTGCAGCGCTGTTCGGAGCATTTGGATCCGGAGTTGCAGACGTCGTCGGAGTGCCTGAGTTACTGGAACATCCGACCGTAAAACACAGCGCAAGTAGCGCTGCAACATATACCCTACGTAAAGCTTTCATTCGTACCCCCTTCATTGATACTTTGTGAGGATTATAGCTACCAGCAGCGAGAAAGATTACTTCTCTCCGTTGGTGGCCGCTTGAGAGTTTGGCTCAGGCGCTGCATCCGCCTGGTCAGCGGTGGCCCCGGATTTCATTTTTTCAATAAACCTTTTTGAATTGAGCAACGGCCGCGCCAGGCTGCTGTTATATGTCGTCCACTCAGACTCCGGCTCGCGCAGGAAGTGAGCACGCATGCTTTCCATTTTGGAATCAAGATCGTCCAGGTAGTGCAGCATGAGGGCCTCAGGAAACATGGGCATCTTGGGACTGCCGAACTCATACTTGCCGTGATGGCTGATGATGAGGTGCTCAATCAAAGTTTTGTATCCATCCGGGAAGCCCGGCACCTGCGCGATTTTCTGGTGCAGCATTTCCAGTTCGATGATCATGTGCCCCAGAAGCTGCCCACGCGTGGTGTAAGTAAAAGAGCGCGCAAAGGTCAGCTCATGGATTTTGCCGATGTCATGCAGAAAAGCGCCGGTAAGCAGCAGGTCACGATTGATGGTTTCCGGATAGTTGCTGCAGGCCAGATCGCATAAGCGAAACAGCGAGACTACGTGGTCCAGCAGCCCGCCGATAAAAGCATGATGCAGCGTCTTGGCCGCAGGCGCGTTTTTATAAGCATGCTCAATCTGCGGATCGGCCATGAAAGCGCGCAGCAGCGCCTGCAAATGCGGATCGAGGATACCCTCCACATACTCACGCACCGTCTGCCACAACCCGCCAATATCTTTGGTAGTGCGCGGCAGGTAGTCTTCAAACTGGACCTCTGATTCGTCCATGGAGCGCACTTTATGAAGAGTCAGCTGAAAGCGCCCGTTGAATTTGTTAAGCAGGCCGCGCACCTTGACGAAATCATCCTGCTCAAAGCAGTTGATGTGGTCAGCCACGTTGTCCCACATCTTGGCGTCCAGATGGCCGGTACGATCGGCCAGCGTCAGGGCCAGATAAAGTTCGCCGCTCTTCTTGGGCTTGGCCTGTTTGGACACTACCAGAAACGAGGTGGTGATCACCTGGTTTTCAAAACGAACAGCGTCAGTTATATAAAACTCTTTCATGGTTATCTGTGAGTTTACTGCAATTTTCTATCAGGGGGAGGAAAAGTCAGTAAGCGCGCGGCTCCACTTTCCAGCGGTCAAATATCCGGGCCGAAAGGAAGATTTCAAACAGGTCGCGGTCGAGTTCTCCGTCATCAACGGACTGCTCCAGAATTTCCAACGCCTTTTCAACGGAGACAGCTTTTTTGTAAGGACGGTCAGCAGCAGCAAGCGCGTCAAAGATATCGGAGATGGTCATCATGCGCGTCTGCAGAGGGATTTCCGAAGCCGAGAGCCTGTAAGGGTAGCCAGTGCCATTCAATTTTTCATGGTGCCCGCGCGCGATCTCAGGAATGTTGCGCAGCTCGTTGGTCCAGGGAATCTGCTGCAGGAAGCTCACCGTATGAAGCACATGGGATTCGATCTGAAGCCGCTCTTCTTCGTCAAGCGAACCCTTGCGGATGGAAAGCATCTGCACCTCTTCCGGGCTCAGAATGGGACGCTTCTTTCCTTCCAGATCTTCATAGTGAAGATTGGCGATCTGCAACAAACGATCAAAATTGCCTTCCGGCAGCACCGTAGGCTCGTTGGCCCACAGGATGGCTTCGGAATGCTCATCCACCTGGCCCAATTGTTCCGCCAGCCGTGAATCAAATTTCTTTTGCGCCGCGGGATACGACTCAGGCCCGTTCTTTAACAGATAGTCGAGCTTGGATTTCAAGTTTTCATTTTCCAGCGTACGCTTTACCAATCCGAAGCGTTGCTTGATTACCTCAAGCTGAGCTGGATAAAGCTTTTTGGCTTTCACCAGTACTTCTTCGCGAACGCCTACTTTACCGAAGTCATGCAGCAGGCTGGCATAGCGTATTTCGCGCACCTGGTCGCGCGAAAAGCGAACACTTGTATACGGACCGCTATCCACGCGATCAACGGCTTCCGCCAGGGCCACTGTCAGATTGGCCACACGGAACGAGTGTCCGGAGGTTGCAGGATCGCGCGTTTCAATGGCGGTTACAGAGGCGCGCACAAAGCCTTCAAACAAACGCTGGATCGAGTCGTACAACTGGCTGTTCTCCAGCGCCACAGCGGCTTGTCCTGCAAGTGACTGAACGATCTCCTGCTGCCGGGGTGTATAGCGAAGCACCTGCTGCTCGATGGCTTCTGGCGAATCGAGCGAGGCAGAGAAATCGCGCTTGGCATTGATGAGCTGCAGGACCGCTATAATTTTTTCCTTCTGGTTGCGGATAGGCACGGCCAGAATCGATTTGGTGCGATAGCCTGAATCCTCATCAAATTTGCGATTGATGGCATAGGGAACGTCCGCTGGAAGATGGTAAGCGTCTTCTATATTGACGATCTCCCCGGTCAGAGCCACATAGCCCGCAATGGACTGCTCATTGATATCAATGGCAGCTTCGCGAAACAGCACCTCAACGGTATGGTTCTGCGCCAGCTTAAAGCGCAATTGCTCATGCGGCTGGGGGTCTTGCATGGGCGCACCCGGCGTGCCGGGCGCGAACAGAAGCGACTGGCGCTGTCCAGTGCTCTCCACCAGATAAACGGAGCCGGCGTCACTGCTGGTGAATTCGCGCGACTTGGTCAGAATCAGTTCCAGAAGCTTGCCCGGATCATGCTCAGCGGAAAGCGCCATGCCGATCTGGTTCAGTTCATGGATCTCCTGGCTTGCTCCGGCCAGACGCTGATTTACCTCATGCCGGGTGTGGACCAGATGAATGTGATCAAGCGCGTTGTCCGCCATGCGCTCCAGCAACGATTCAGGAACGTCAAACGGCAGATAGGCATAGACCGCGCCGTCGTTGCGAGGGTCCTTGAACTGGGAGTTGGTCAGCGCCAGGACACGCGTATTGGGCACGCGAAGCTGATTGTAATGCTTCTCCACCAGCTCTTCTTTTGAAACCAGGATGATTCGCTCTACCTCATTGTGCTCGGCGGAAATTTCTTCAAAAAGCATGCGCCGGAAACGCTGCACGCTCACGAAATATTTGGCGGGCACGGGATCGTCTGCAAAATACGCAACAATGGGCAGGGCACGCATGCCCAGCATTTCGCGTCGCTTTGGAAAGACAGCAGAGCCCATTCGCGTTGGTTTAGACGGAGCCCGGTAGATAATAGCCCCGCATATTGTGAGTATTGGGAGAGATATTACCAAATAGGCCTGCCCGGGAACAGGCTGATGACGACAGTACGTGGCAAGAAGCGGGCGTTTAGGGTGTGCGCGGGGCTGGCTTCAGATAAAAGCCCTAGCCGCGCGCAAGCATCTTTAATAAGCGCCTTTAAATAAGCAGCTTTACATTGTTACCGCATGATTAATTTTTTGCCGTCTTATTGTTTACCGTTTTACTGTTTACCGCTTCATTATTTACCCAAGGCCTGTTTGAGCTGAGCAATAATTTCTTTGACAGACGGCGCGAGGCTGCCATCGGGATCGAGTGCCAGGCACTTCTGAAATTCCGCTAATGCAGCTTCAGGATCGTTACGCTGGATATAAATATTTCCCATCAAAGCATGTGGCCCGGCGTAATCCGGGTTCAGTTCGATGGCCTGGCGTACATGCGGCTCAGCGGCTTGCCACTTGCCCAGCCCCCAGAGGCTGCGTGCAATCTCATAATGGGCTTCCGCCAGGTCTGGACGAATCTCCAGGCTGCGCTCCAGGGGCTTTTGCGCGGCCGCGTAATTCTTCTGCTCATTCAGCGCGGAGCCGGCGCCCAAATATGCTTTAGCGTTTCCCGGCTCTACCTTTGCTGCTTCTTCAAACGCCCACTGCGCCTCGCTCCACTGCTGGAGTTGCATGTGCGTCAGCCCTTGCAGCATGTAAGCCTGCCCGTACCAGGGATCGAGTTTGGAAGCGCGTTTAAATTCTTCCAGAGCAGCCTGGGCATCGTGTTTTTTGAAGAGAAGGTCTTCGCCTTTGTTCATGGCGTCTTCTACTTCAGGAACCGAGCGGCGCGGGTGTGATTGTGGCGCAGGCGTGGGACTGACGGCAGGATTCGGGGAGCGCGTCGTCTGGCTGGAGCTTTGCTGGGAAAACATGCAGGAAGAACAGAGCAGTACCAGAATAATAATGAGGGCCAATGAAGGTGCGTTCCGCATTTGATCCATTGTAATGCGCTTTATGGGGCAAAAAAAGCGGCCCCGAAAAGGGGCCGCTGCGAGCAGAAACGACTACTCAGAATTTAAATTCAGCCTTCAATTGGATCAGCCGCGGTGAAGCATTGCCGCCGAGGAAAGACCCAAGAATGCTGGTTGGAGTGTTCACTGTGGCAAGGATCGTTCCAAACTGACCGCCGGTGGCCGCATCGCCAGCGGCAATATCGTTAAGAGGCTGATCGAAATTGGGGTGATTGAATAGATTAAAGAACTGGAAGCCGATTCCCAGGTTTGCTCTTTCAGCGAGCTTGGTGTATTTCATCACGCTAAGGTCGGTGTTGAAGAAATTAGGTCCGCGGAACTGATTACGGCCCTGGGTAGCGACAATGGATGTTGGAGACGCAAACCCATTAAAGTTCAAGCAGGCAGGTATATTGCCATTTGCATCAGGAGTAGCATTTGGCCTGCCGCATGAGCCCGCAGTACCAGGTCCCGTGGCAGAGGCCAATATGGTGCCGCCATAGTTTTGCCCGTTGAGGGTTGCAGTCGTGTCCGTATCAATCACGCTAAACGGCAAACCACTGCGGGCAAAAATTGTTCCAGAGAACATCCATCCGCCGAATAGCAGATTTGGCCCTCCTTTAAAGATAGAACGGAAAGCGTCACTCCAGACGTAATTG
This sequence comes from Terriglobia bacterium, assembly GCA_963724105.1. GTDB lineage: Bacteria > Acidobacteriota > Terriglobia > Terriglobales > Acidobacteriaceae > Angelobacter. Next base: position 310,348 of record CAVRTD010000001.1, read on the forward strand.
GCGCTGAAATAGTTGCGAACGTCATAATCCGCATTGCCATAATTCTGGCGAAGGTTAAACGGATTCACCGGATTGAGAAGACTTGTATTGGTATTGAAATTGAACGGCAGAATACCGCCGTTGGAAATCTCATCCAGGGCGTGGCTCCAGGTATAGTTCACCTGGAACAAGAAGCCATGGTTGAAGTTGTGTTTGGCTGTGGCAACCAAGCCGTTGTAATTGGAAACAGCGGCGCTCTGCACCTGAGTTACCGTACCGAAGCCCGGAGCGGGCGCGGCCAGTGGCAACCCTGTGACCGTTATTCCCGATACGGCAGGATCATTAAAAGCGTTCAAGCCGTTGTTCAGAACTGGTTCAAAAATACCGTGGTTGCCAACGTAGTTGACGCTGATCACGGTATTCCATCCCACGTCCTGCTGGATCTGCAGGTTCCACTCCTGGTAACGCGGCTGGCGGATTTTAGGATCCGAGGTGGAGATTCCTGGAGCAATGAATGTTGGGTCTGCGCCAAAAATTTGATTGAATGACTGACCGCCTCCAAATGCTGAAAGGAACGAGTTATTGGCATTTGCGGCCGTCGAGAACATATTTCCTGCGCTCGCGGGCGAGAGTGCCCCGGCCACAAAAAACGAATTCAAGACTGGCGGGTTAGACGAGAAATTGTCCACCAGAACAGCGGGGAATGAATCGCCAAAAATGCCGATTCCACCGCGTATGACAGTCTTGTCTTTGGCAAATGGGCTGTAGGTGAAACCAAGACGCGGCTGCCACACGATGACATCCGTAGATGGGTAAGCCTGATGCACTCCTGTCTGGATCAACTGGTTATACGGGGTGTTGGGATCAGGAGCCACCGACGTGAATGGCGCTGAAAGCTGTGCAAAGCAGTTGGTCTGGCACACAGGGTTGGAATTGTGGTCTAAGCGGAGCGCTACAGTGACCTTCAGCTTCTTAGTGGCCCGCCATTCATCCTGGACATAAAAGCCAAGACCATAGAGCGCGATCGGCTGGCTCAGCCGGCTGGGAAAATTTTGCTGGAACACATCCGTTTGTCCAGCCACAAAAGAATCAACGGATGCAGTTGCCAGCCCGCTGGTGAAAGTGCCGTAATCAAAGTCCGTGACGTCATTGCGGTGGTAGTTCACGCCAAACTTCAACGTGTGCCTTCCTTTGGTCAATGAGAAATCATCGACTATCTGGTATTGGGTAACATTCCGTCCTTGCGGGGCATTAAAGTCAATACCGCCAAGACGGCTGAAGCCACCGGCGAACTGAAGGGTTGTAGGAAATAGCGCGAGCGCAGCCTGGCGGTCAGGATTATCGAAAATGGCTGAATACCACTGGCCTGACACTTTGAATTCATTCACGGCGTTCGCGTTGAAAACATGCGTGTGACTCAGCTGGCCCTGATATTCCGGCTGGTCGCTCTGCAGGTTAAAAGCAGGATTGATGGGATCAGTAAACGTCGCCTGGACACCCTGGTCCGTCTGGACGCGGGCAAAGATGCTGTCTGTATCGCTGAACTTATGGTCAATGCGTAAAGACGTCTGCCACTCATGGGTAAAGTTGTTATTGGTGGTTTGCAGTGTATTGAAACACGGGCCAGCCAGAGTAAAAACGCTGAGCGTGCTGCAAGTACCGGTGCCACTCGGGGACCCCTGAACCGCGTTGTACAGGCTGAACATATTTTGGTAGAACGGCAAGGCTGCCGGATCTGATCCTGCGATATTGGCCAGTGTCCTTGCCTGGAATTCCGCGGTCGGAATTCTGACCTGCGCAGTGGTCGGGAGAATTACGCGTAAGCCTTCATAGTTGAAGAAGAAGAAGGTCTTGTCCTTGATAATGGGACCGCCAACAGAAGCAGCCCACTGGTTCACGTTACTAAACGGCTGGGGCGTGGAAGAGAGATTATTAATATAATCATTCGCGTTGAAGGAGGAGCCATTCCAGAAATAGATGGCGTTTCCGTGGAACGCGTTCTCTCCGGATTTACTTATGTAGTTCACCTGCGACCCGGCAAGCTGGCCATATTGGCCCGAGTAACCGTTGTTGACGACCGTTGCTTCCTGTACATCATTTGTCCCCAACAGCAGGTTCGTGGGGCCGGAGGCGTTCAGATTCAGGAATGGATCGTTGGAGTTCTGGCCGTTCAACGTAAAAAGATTCGACGTTGCCGGGAGACCATAGGTAGAAAAGTTTCCAAAGCCCGCCTGGGTATTCATGACTGCACCGGGGGCGGTCTGCGCAATGGCGCTCAAATCATTTCCAGGATTGGGTAGCTGAGCTATCGCTTCTCTGCTGAAAGTAGTGGCTAGATCCGCATTGTCTACCTGCAAGCCAGTTGCAGTAACCTCAATCGTTGTGGTCGCCGTGGTTAATGCCATGGCAATGTTTGCTGTTGCGACCTGGCCAAGACCAACCTGGACCTTGCGCGCGGGAGCTTGAAGTCCCGTTGCAGTGACCGCAATCGTGTAGCTGCCCGGTTTAAGAAACGAGAAACGAAACGCGCCCTGGCCGTTGCTGGTGGCAGTGTGCACTAGGGCGGTCGCATCGTTGGTAGCAGTGACCTTGGCATTAGGAACAACAGCTCCGCTTGGATCAGTAACGGTCCCTGTAATGTCGCCCGAAGTGGTTGATTGCGAAAAAGCAAAAACCGAAACTAATGTGAATAGCAATAACTTGAACAGCCTCATATTCATTCCTCCCTATTTGGACCTGCATTAAGCTGTTGTTCCCCCATTAAAGTTAGTCATGGAAAATAATGAGTTATGGTCGCTCGAAAAATTCGCTTCGGCTTGCAAAGCATGAGGTCTTATTCATTTTTCAAGTCTTGCTACCAGCTTTATCCCTGTTCTCCGCGTAACTTCTGCTTAGGAAAACCCAACAAAAGCTAACTCAGTTAATTCCCTAAAAAACACCTGCTGTTCATCACTGCACCGGGGGTTCCAAATTCATTCGGCAAAGGAAGCCGCTGAAAACAAAATGTTTTGAAAATTTCGCCGTTCAAAAATGCACTTCGGAATACCTGTTTTCCATAGACTGTGAGTTGCTGACTGTGAATTCCGGGAAGCAGCAGTTCTGAATCTAGGTATGAATTTGTTTCTTGCTAGAGTTGTTACAAACTACTAATTGGTTTCGCTATGAAGTTAGTGTGGTAACTCTCGCGAAGCTTTAACTCTTTTAATGGTTTACTGAGAGGAAATATGACGGCCTAATTGTGATCGGGATATAGATCGCTGGCGCGATCTTTCATTCTCGCTGGTATGTACAAGAACACCGGCCTGGCCACAGCAGTTACGCGCATAAAAAAGGCGGCCCCAAAAAGGGGCCGCTGCGAGCAAAGCTGCTTACTCAGAATTTGAATTCAGCTTTGAGCTGGATCAAACGCGGAGAAGCATCACCGCCGAGGGCCGAACCTAGAATGCTGGTGGGTACATTCACGGTGCGGGTAACAGTTCCAAATGTTGAAGCGGAAACATCACCCACGGGCTGATCGAAGCTGGGGTGGTTGAATAAATTAAAGAACTGGAAACCAATACCAAGATTGGCGTGTTCCGCCAATTTTGTGTACTTCATGATAGACATGTCAGTGTCAAAGAAGCCAGGACCACGGAACTGATTCCGTGCCTGGTTCACAATCACGCTGGCTGTTGGCGAAGCAAAGCCAGAAGCATTCAAACACGGCACGGCTGAATCGCCGGTGCTTGACTTTCCGCAGCTTCCATTCGTTGTTGGGCCGACAATATTAGCAAACACTGTGGCTCCATAGCCGTTGCTGGCGAGAGTACCACTCGTGGCTCCATCAATAACCGTGAAGGGCAACCCGGAGCGGTTGAAGATGGTTCCAGAGAGTGTCCATCCGCCAAAGATGGCGTTAGGTCCCCCATGGAACAAATGGCGGAACATGTCATCCCAGACGTAATTCATGCTGAAATAGTGACGGATATCGTAATCCGCGTTGCCATAGCTCGCGCGGAGGTTATTGGGATTCACCGGGAATATGAGACTCGCATTGGTTCCCGCATTAAATGGCAGTATCCCACCGTTTGAGATCTCATCCAGGGCGTGGCTCCAGGTGTAATTCGCCTGGAATCTTACGCCGTGCGTGAAATTATGGCGCACGCTGGTGGTCAGGCCGTTGTAATTGGAAACCGCGCCGGTTCCGACTTGTGTGACCGTGCCAAAACGTGGGTCTGGCTGTACGGTCGGCAATCCCGCAACCCCAGTTGCAAAAGGAGCTAAGCCTACTGGCCAGAAAGCATTGACTCCCGGATTCTGTACAGGCTCGAAGATTCCATGATTGCCAACATAATTGAGGCTCAGGAAGGTGCTCCAGCCGATGTCCTGTTGAACCTCAAGGTTCCACTCCTGGTAACGCGGCTGGCGAATCTCGCCATCTGCGGAAGTAAAGTTGGGAGCAACAAACAGAGGGTTTGCCGCCGTGATTGATCCGAGTGTACCGCCGTTCGCAAAAGCGCCTGCGAATGAGGCGTTGGCTGCAGCGGCGGCGCCAAACAAATTGCCCGGCGCGTTAGGGGAAATAGGCAGGTTGGAAGCAGTGAACACATTTATGTTTGGCGAATTCGCCAGGAAACTATCCGCGATGGTAGCGGGGAAGGAATCACCAAAGATTCCAATGCCACCACGGATGACAGTTTTGTCTTTTGCAAAAGGACTCCAGGCAAATCCCAGACGCGGCTGCCAAACGATGGTGTCAGTTGAAGGATAAGCCTGATGCAGGCCGCTCTGAATAATCTGGTTATACGGCACATTCACATTATGATCAATGCTGTTAAATGGCGCCGCCAAACGTGAGAAGCAATCGGTCTGGCACACCGGGTTGGAATTGTGATCCAGACGCAACGCAACGGTCACCCGAAGATGCGGGGTTACCCGCCACTCATCCTGGCCATAGAAGGCGATACCATAAAGCGCAACTGGCTCGCTGAGGCGGGTGGGAAAGTTTTGCGTGAGAGTATCATTCGTAGTACCGCCATTGAAAAGGTCCTGCATAGAATTTACCGTTACAAGCCCAGCCTGATTTATTTGCGGGGTGAAATCAGTCACATCATTGCGATGATAATTTACGCCGACCTTCAAGGTGTGATTCCCTTTGGTCCACGATAAATCATCCACGAATTGATAACCGGTTACATTGCGGCCCTGGGGGAAAACATTTCCAATGACTCCACCCAAAGTCGTGAGTGAAGCATCGGCTAATGCCAGCGTGGTGGGAAATGCCGCCAGGGTAGCTGCCCGATCAGGGTTGGTAAAGATGGCGCTATACCATTGGCCGGACATCTTAAACTCATTCACCATGTTGGCCCCGAATATACGAGTCCACCCCAATTGCCCTTGATACTGTGGCTGGTCGCTCTGGACGTTAAAAAGCGAGCTGATTGGATCAGTGATTGTGGCCTGGAGTCCGTGGTCGGTTTGCACGCGCGCGAAGATCGAATTATTGTCGCTGAATTTGTGATCTATGCGGACCGCTGCCAGATATTCATGCGTAAAGTTACCTGCCGTGGACTGAAATTGAGAAACACATGGAGCCGAGGCCAGCAGGCTGGTAACACCAACGTCTCCGCAGGTCGAAGAAGTCGAAGCGTTTGCTGCCCCAGGCGCTGCATTGTAGAGGTTAAACATGTTCTGATAAAAAGGCAGTTGCCCGGGCGACGTTGCCGCTATGTTAGCAAGCGTAGCAGCCTGGAATTGCTGACTGGGAATGAACGCGGGCGCGCTTGTAGGCAGCACAACGCGCAGACCTTCATAGTCAGCGAAGAAGAAAGTCTTATCCTTAAAGATAGGCCCGCCGACTGAAGCGGCCCACTGGTTGGCATTACTAAACGGCTTCGGAGTCGATGGAGTCGTTTGATTGTTAAAGAAATTATTGGCGTTAAACGAACTGCCATTCCAGTAATAAATAGCATTGCCATGGAATTGATTGCCGCCGGATTTGGTTACGTAGTTTATTTGCGCGCCGGCCAGCTGGCCGTACTGGCCAGAATATCCATTCGTGACTACCGTTGCCTCTCCTACTTCATTCGTTCCCAGAAGCAGGTTGGTGGCGCCTGAGTTATTCAGGTTCAAAAATGGATCATTGGAATTCTGGCCGTTCAAGGTGAAAAGATTAGAGGTGGCAGATATACCGTTAGAAGCGAAGTTTCCAAAGCCGCCTTGCGTGTTCATCACCGCCCCGGGCGAGGTCTGTGCAATCGCGCTAAGATCGTTGCCCGGATTGGGAACATTCGCAATTTCCACGCCACTAAAACGGGTTGAATTGTCACCGTTTTCAACCTGGAGCCCCTCACCCGTTACTTCTATTGTGGTTGTGGCGCCTGCGACCGCCATGGAAAAATTTGCGGTGCTCCCCTGGCCAATGCCAACCTGAAGTTTGCGAGGGTCGGCCTGGAGGTTAGGAGCAGACGCGGTCACCGTATAAGAGTCCGGAGGAAGCAATGCAAAACGATAAAAACCTTCTTTGTTTGTGGTGGTTGTACGCGAGATGCCGGTCTTATCGCTCTTTGCCGTGACTTGAGCGCCTACGATGACCGCACCGCTTTGATCAGTTACTACGCCGTTTATATCTCCCGCGGTAGTGGACTGGGAGACAGCTGGAATTGCAGAGACTATGAAACTAGCTAGGAAGACAGCTATATGCAAAAATCGAAACCTTCTCATTGTCTTTCTCCTGTATGAATTTCACGTTACTTAACAAACCTTAGAAAGCTCATGATCCGACATACTTCTTTTGCATGATCTAACGTCGATCCATCGTTGCAATAGGGGTGCCATATTCATTGGCACGGGAAGCTGATGGAAACAAAACGTTTTGGAAATTTGACTGTTACGAGATGCACTCTGCATCCCGGTTTCTGTAGACCTGTGAGTTGCTGCCTGTGGATTTTTGAAAGGAGCAGTTCTGAATTGATGATGCGGGGATTTGCGAACATTACATTTTGCTAATTTGCTCCATTACGATTTACTGTGATAACTTTCGACGCGAAGGCTTTAACCCTTCTTAACAGTTTTTACTGGGAGGAAACATGACGGGCCTAATTGTGATTGGGATATTAATCGTTGGCGCGATCTTCATTCTTGCCGGTATGTACAACAGCCTGGTGCAGCTGCGGGTGCGGGCTGACTCGGCGTGGTCCGATATCGATATCCAGCTCAAGCGCCGCCATGACCTGATTCCAAATTTGGTAGAGACGGTCAAGGGATATGCCGCGCATGAAAAAGGAACGTTTGAGAACATAGCCAAGTTCCGGTCCCAGGCCATGCAGGCCACCACACCCGCCGATAAAGCACAGGCGGAAGGACAGCTCAGCGGCGCACTGAAAAGCCTGTTTGCCGTGGCGGAAAATTATCCGGAGTTGAAGGCTTCAGAACAGTTCACGGGATTGCAGAGTTCACTCAACTCCATTGAGGACAACATTCAGAATGCACGGCGTTATTACAACGCCGTGGTTCGCGACTTCAATACGCGCGTGCAATCCTTTCCCACGAATATTCTCGCCGGCATGTTTGGCTTTCACACGCGGCAGTTTTTTGAAATGGACAGCCCATCCGACCGCGAAAACGTGGCTGTAAAGTTTTAGTTCAAGTGAACACTTTTTACTCAGCCCGAGACCGGGTCTTTCCATGCCGCAGGGTGCTGGCGCTTTTATTGCTGCTCATCTTCAGCTTGCCCGCGCTGGCACGCAGCTATCGCGTAACCAAGTTCGAAAGCACAATTCACGTGGAGGAAGATGGCTCTGCCCGCATCCATGAACAAATCACCTTCGCTTTTTCTGGTTCCTACCAGGGGATTTACCGCACGATTCCAGTGGACTATCCCGGGACGGCCGGCTCCAACTACACACTGTTCATCAAGGTTGAGCAGGTTACTGACGAAAACGGCAACAGTCTCAAGTATGAGAAGAGCACATCCAATGGCGCTCTTAAGCTGAAGGTTTATGTTCCTGGCGCAGTCGATGCCGAAAGAACCGTCAACATTGAATATTCGTCCCCCAATGCCACCCGGTTTTTTGATGACCATGACGAGTTCTATTGGAACGTAACCGGCAATGACTGGCCTGTTCCCATCGGCCACGTTTCGGCAGATATTTATTTCCCGGCTGACGCCAGGGACAAGATGAAAGCCCAGGCTTTTGAGGGCATCTACGGTGCTTCTGACCACGGAATGGCTTCCGTAGATGGCTCAGTCGCAAGTTTTAGCAATGTGAGGCCACTGGCCCTGCGCGGCGGTTTGACCGCCGATGTCTACCTTGATAAAGGAGTGCTGCACCAACCCAGTGCGCTGGCACGGTTCTTTCGCTTCGTCCGCAGCAATCCGATCGTCTCACTTCCGTTCTGGGCCTTTGCGGTGATGTTTTGCATGTGGTGGGTCAAAGGACGCGATCCCAATCCAGGCATGTCCGTGGCCCCTATGTATGAACCGCCAGAAAAGATGGGCCCGGCAGAGGTGGGGACGTTGATTGATGGCGGCGTGAATTCGCGCGACATCACCAGCGTCCTGGTGGATATGGCCGTGCGCGGCTACGTAAAAATTGTCGAGACAGAACACAAAGGGTTTCTCAGCAGCAGCAAAGACTACGAATTCCATTTGCTAAAGGACAGCAGCCAGTGGAGCGACCTCACCGATTACGAGCGCGCGATGATGAGCCAGGTTTTTGCCGGCGGATCAGTAACACTGCTCTCCAATTTGCGGAATCATTTTTATACCGCGCTGCCCATGATCAAGAGTGAAATCATGGGCGCATTGAAATCCAAAGGCATGTACACGCTGGACCCGGAATCAGCCAACGGCTACATGGGATTGGGTGTGCTCATGGTGGCGCTGCCTTACGTGGCATTGCACGTTCTGGGCGCAGCGGATTTTCTGAGCTCCCTGCCGCTTACCATTGGCTGCGGCCTGATCGCGTTGGCGATCGTCATTATTATCGGAAGGCAGCTCTCAGCCACCAGTTTGAAAGGCGCGCGTACGCAGGTACAGATTCGCGGCTTCCAGGAATTCATGAATCGCGTGGATGCCGACCGGCTCAAGCGCATGCCTCCGGATACCTTTGAAAAATTTCTGCCGTATGCGATGGCACTGGGCGTGGAACATCGCTGGGCCAAGGCATTTGAAGGTATCGTGCAAAACCAGCCCACGTGGTATCAATCCACCGATGGACATATGTTCAGCACCTTTTATTTTGTAAACAGCCTCAGTTATATGACCCAGACAGCAAGCACAACCTTTGTTTCTGCACCGCGGGCAAGTTCCAGCGGCTCAGGATGGAGCGGCGGCGGCTTCTCTGGCGGTGGCTATTCAGGTGGCGGCTTTGGCGGCGGTGGTGGCGGAGCATTTTAGAACACTCACCTCTTCGCAACACTGCTAAGAACGTTTTAAGAATGGGCTAAGTCCATTATTCGAGAGCGATCTGGCCGGAGATTTCCCACCCAGGCCTGGCCAGAGTTCCCCGGCAACTCTGGATTCCTCTTCCGAACTTCAAACATGCCAGCCGAATTCGACATCCTACATATCTACACATAAAGAGAGGAACATGACTATGGCCGAGGGCTTGCACCGCAGTTCAGACGACCCGAATTTTGATACTTACCCGTCTTCTCCACCTGAGGGCCCCATTGGTGTTGAAAGATCATCCGAACGACGGTCCCTTGAGCAACACGCGGCGGAGCTGGGTGCAATGGCAGGCAAGGTTGTGGTCATGATGCGCCAGACCAAAGAGAACCTGGAGAACCTGTCACAACATGCGATTTACGATCGTGTGACCGAGTTGGCTGAAAACACCAAGGCCCGCGCCGGACATCTGAGCCGGCTGGCGGGAACGCGAGCACAGGAGCTAAGTCAAACCGCGCAGGTAAAGGCGGCAGAGTTTCGCCGCCAGGCCAGCGAGAAGAGCGCCGAATTTGCTCGACTGGCCAGTGAGAAAAGCGCGGAACTGGCGCGCCGGGCCAAGACTGGCTACCACCAGGCAAACCACAACGCCAAACGGACAGCGCGTAAATATCCGATCCATGTGGCGGTGGCTGCGGGAGTTGTGGGGCTTCTGATTGGCATGGCATTGAGAGTCAGGAGGGCAAAACGTGCATACTGAAAAATCGCTGGCCACAATCCTGGCTGAAACCAAGGAAGAGATCAGAAAATTCGTTGTGACGCGGGTCAACATACTGAAAGCCGAAGTTGACGAGAAGGTCCGCGCGCTGAAGTCTGTGATCCCAATGCTTGTGGTGGCTGTGGCATTGCTGGTTGCGGGCTTGATGGCACTTACTTTTGCTCTGATCGCTCTGCTCCAGGGTTTGTTCCAACCGGGTGCTTTTGCCTGGTTCTGGGCCGGATTGATTGTGGGCGGCCTTTATGTAGTGGTTGGTATTGTGCTTGGCCAGTCGGCGGTGAAGAAAATCAAGGCTACCAACTTGACCCCGACCCGTACCCTGACGGTGCTCAAGCAAGACCAAATCTGGATCAAGAATGAAGCGAGGACCGCATGACGCAGGGAATTCCACTGGATGCATGGGAGAGGCGCGCCGCCGATGAACGCCGCCAATTGCACGAGAGCGTACAGGAATTGCGCTACCGGGTGCATGAGCGACTCGACGTTAAACGTAACGTAAGGAACCATTTGGGAATGGTCACGGGCATTCTTGCGGTCACCGGACTGGTTTTGGGGTACGCGCTAGGCGGTATCTTCACGTCCGACTGAGACTTCTAACAGCTTCCACTTTCCGCCAGACAGCGGAAGATGATTATCGGGAGTGCCGTAAAGTTTGGCAGCCGGTTCAAGGGCCCTTCAGCATCTCTAAATTCCCATAGCTTTTGAGATGCCGAAGACGCCGTTGACGGACCGGAAATGGCCGTATGTTTGAATTGCCGACTTACTGGACAAAAGGCGTAAAGCAGATTGCAGGTCTGATCGTGGTCGGGCTCAGCGTGGCGGTACTGATCAGCTGGTACATTCGCTTCCTGCCTCTCATCGAGATCTTCCCCACTCAAACCCCCATGCATCGCATGACCGCGCTGGGTTTTCTGCTCAGCGGCGGCGCTCTCATTTTTGCGGGAACGCGCCGCCAATGGATCACCAGAATTTTCGCTCTGGCTGTGCTCGTTCTGTCAGCAGCCGTTTGTCTCGAATATGCGCTGGGCGCCGACTTCGGTATAGACGAACTTCTGGGACCCGACTATATAAACGTGCACACTTCGAGTCCCGGACGCATGTCACCCCTGACGGCTCTGAGTTTCATTGGCGCCAGTGTGGCTTTGTTGGTGACATCAAGCCGGGGGCTGGCCCAATCCACTTCGGCTATCGTCGCGATTCTGGCCTCAATGCTCATGGCGGTGGGAACTGTAAACCTACTGGGCGATCGTGCTGCACCGGGAAGCATACGGATGGAACAACCTTACATACATGTCGCTGCAAACTTCGGCCGCATTTGCCGTGCTAGGAGGCGGGACTCATGGCCTGGGCGTGGCGGGAAAGCCGCAGGGCAAGGAATAGCACGCCTGCCTGGCTGCCGCTAACCCTGGGAGTGGGCCTGGGCGGCGCCGCTCTAGGTGTATGGCGAGCGCTCATCGCGCATCAACCGGGCGAGCTCCCCTTGATTTCGGGCATCATCCTGGCATTGGGCCTTCTGGGAGCCTTGCTGGTGGCTATTACAGTCGCTCAGGCGCAACAGGCAAGGAAACGCAGCCGGGAGTTGCTAGGAAGCAATGTGTTGCTCCAGCAAATTTTTGACGCGTCACCGGATGGCCTGCTCATGGCGAACCGCCGAGGCAGAATCATCCGGGCGAATCAACAAGCGGAAAGGATGTTTGGCTATGCACATGACGAACTGATCGACCAATCGATCGAAGAACTTGTTCCGGAGAAATTCCACGATCTGCACAGTCACTACTGGGAAGACTACCATGGCACTTCTGGCGCGCGATCCATGGGCGCTGGGCTTGAACTGAGTTATCAGCGAAAGGATGGCAGCGAATTTCCCGTGGAGGTCGCGCTGAGCCCAGTGCAGTCGGAAAACGAAATGCAGGTCCTCGCCGTGATACGCGACATCAGCGAACGGAAACGAGGGGAGGAAATCCTGCGCCAGAGCGAAGAGCGTTTCCGCAGCGTATTCGAGCAAGGCCCCATCGGTGTAAGCCTGATGGGACTGGATCGCCGGATGATCTCGGTCAACTCAGCATTTTGCCGGATGCTGGGGTACTCGAAAGAAGAGTTAACCAGGATGTCACCGCTCGAGATCACGCATCCCGACGATCGGGCCTTGAGCGTGGACCTGATGGAGCGCCTCTTCCAGAGTGACTTTCCCGTTGGCACGGTCGAGAAGCGGTATGTGAGGAAGAACCACGAAGTCATGTGGGGAAAACTGACAGCCTCGGTGATTCGCGACCAGACAGACAGACCGCTGTACAGTGTGGGCCTGATTGAAGACATTACCGAGCGCAAGCGAGTGGAAGGAGAGCTGCGGCTGGGCAATCAGATCTTCGCCAACATGGAAGAGGGAGTATGCCTGGTCCGGCTTGAGGACGGCGTTATTGTTCACGCCAATCCGAAGTTCGAAAAAATGTTCGGCTACGATCCCAATGAACTTACGGGAACAGATGTTGCGGGGATCAACTCCAACGTCAACGCCCCGAAGCATGCAGAAGAAGTTAAGGAGGAGATCCGGGCCGAGATAAGGCGGAACGGCGTGTGGCGCGGAGAAGTTCTTCACCACCACAAGAATCAAACACCCTTCTGGTGTGGCGTGACGGTTTCCATTTTTCATCATCCCCAGTTTGGCGACGTGGGAATTTCAATTCACCAGGACATTACGGAACTCAAGCAGTCACAAGAGGTATTACGCGAAAGCGAGGAACGCTTCCGCGGCCTGTTTGAACAAGGCCCCATGGGCGTGGCCCTGCTTGGAACGGACCACCGGATCACCAAAGCCAATCCGGCATTCTGCCGCATGCTGGGCTATTCAGAAGCGGAGCTAGCGAACATGACGCCGCTCGACATGACGTACCCGGATGATCGCAAATCTTGTATGCCTCTGCTTGAGCGCCTGGATAAAGGCGAGATTCCGGTCTGCACCATGGAAAAGCGCTATGTGAAAAAGAATGGAGAGGTTATGTGGGTGAGCCTGACCGCCTCCGTAATTCGTGACCATCTTGGCAGGCCGGTGCACGGACTGGGAATGATCGAAGACATCAGTGAACGCCGGCTCGCTGCGGAAAAACTGGCGGAGCAGGCAGCCTTGCTCAATCTTGCTCACGACGCCATCATCGTGCGTGACCTGGAGGGCAGAATCATATCTTGGAACCGCGGGGCCAGGGACACCTATGGATGGTCCGCCGAGGAAGCGATAGGGCGCGTGACCCACGAACTTCTGCAATCCCGATTTCCTGTTCCGCTTCACGAAATCGAGGCTGCGGTGCTGGCGCAGGGACGCTGGGATGGAGAACTTGAACATACGACGCGGGATGGAAGGACAATCACCGAAGCCAGCCGCTGGTCACTGCGCCGGGATGAACATGGAGGGCCCGCTTCGCTCCTGGAGATCAATCGCGATATCAGTTTCAAAAAGCGTGCCCAAGAAGAACTGCATACCTTGAGCGAGCGGCTGCGGATGGCGACAAGCACTGCGTCCATCGGCGTTTGGGACTGGGACCTGCGTTCCAATATGACTGTGTGGGACGACGCCATGTTTAAGATTTTCGGCATTCGAAAAATAGTTCCGATGGCCTATGAAAATTTTGTCCAAGTGGTCCACCCCGCGGATCTGCCCGAGGTAGAAGCTTCATTGGCCAGGGCCATCACGGGGAAGACGCAGGATTCCGTGGAATTCCGAATCATCCGGCCGGACAGTTCTGTGCGGCATGTTTCTTCTGCGGAAGGGGCCGTGCTGGACGAGGCTGGGAACGTGGTTCGTGTGGTGGGAACCGCGGTGGACATCACCGAGCGCAAGGAGATGGAGGCGCAGATCGAGGCCAATAAAGAACAACTGGTAACTTCCGCGCGGCTTTCGGCCCTGGGCATGATGGCTGGCGGCATAGCCCATGAAATCAACAATCCTCTTGGCATTATTCACGCGCTGGCCAGTGATCTTATTGACCTGGTGAAGGAAGAGGGAATGGCGCCGCCTGCAATGGTTTCACGCAACAGCACCCGCATCCGCGAGACTGCCGACCGAATTGCCAGAATCATAAAAAGCCTGCGCCAGATCTCCCGCGAAGGCTCAAACGACAAGCTTCAGCCGGCGCCTATCGGCAAGATCCTGGAAGAAACGCTGGAGGTCTGCCGTGCGTGGTTCAAAGCGAACGCGGTGAAATTGCTACTACCCAAACACATTCCCGAACTGACCGTTTACTGCCGCGAAGTACAGATCGGGCAAATTCTGCTTAACCTGCTGCAGAACGCGTTTGATGCCGTTGTGGAACATAAAGGCGAACGGTGGGTGCGGCTGGACGTAACAGCCCATGACGGTTCGGTTGTGATCTCAGTGACGGACAGCGGACCGGGCATTCCGCCCGAGCTGCGGCCGCGGATCATGGAGCCCTTCTTTACCACGAAGCCAGTTGGCAAGGGCACAGGCCTGGGACTGAGCCTGTCAAAAAACATAGCGGAGGAACATGGCGGCAGGCTTGAATACGGAGAAGATGACGGAAGAACGCGCTTTTCCCTGGTCCTTCCCCTGGTACGAGAGGCGGTGCAGGTATGGAACTAAAGCAATCTTCAATTCTTGTTGTGGATGACGAACCCTTCCTGCGCGAGATCATGGAAGGATGGCTGGCGCGGGTAGCGGGACGGGTGCTTGGTGCGGACAATGGGGTACAAGCTCTTGAGATTTTGGCGACGAACAATATCGACCTGATCCTTTCAGATATCCGCATGCCGGTCATGGATGGCATAGCGTTGCTCAAAAAGATCAAAGAGAACCGCGCGCACACGCCAGTGGTGATTTTTCTTACCGGATTCAGCGACGTTCCGCTGCGGGAAGCCTATGACATCGGCGCGGAAGCCGTGCTTGAGAAGCCCATCTGCCGGGAAGAGCTGCTGGATATAGCAAAGCGCGCTCTGACAGAAGCGGAGGAGTTGTGGCGGAATCCGCCTCGCGCTACGCTGGAAAGGAAGCTGGAAATGACTTTCAGGAGCCTGACAGCCGCGTTGCAGGAAAAGCAGATCGGGTTTGGCCGCCGAGGCTTCTGCATTCATACAGCAGCTGGTTTACGCGAAGGTCCGGTGGAATTCAGAATGAAATTCGAAGACGACCGCCTTGTCCTCTCCGGCCAGGGAGTAGTCCGCTGGACTGCACCGAAAGAAGCTAAAGCGGGGATTGAGATCACCAGCCTCCCGGATGATAGCCGCACCTGGATGATCGATCATGTAAAACACAATAAGCCGCTCGCTTTTATTCCAGGTTTCCTGGGCCATGACAGTTCGGTCCAGACTGAAGTCGCTTAAGGCACCAACGGTTCGCTTCCATTTGGGGGGTACGGTGCAGAAACTGCCCACCAGCGGCGAGGCGTTAAACGTAACGTAAGGAACCACTTGCGCCCTCTAGCGTGCATGCTGGCCGTTGTCGGGCTGGCCCTGGGTTTACGCCTGACTGGTGCTTTCACCTCAGGCTAAAAAGAGCCTTACCTCATCTTTTAAGGCGTTTGGCTGCTGGCGTACCATGCGTACAGCCATTATATTTGTGACTTCCCCGAGAATTTACTGTTGCTTAAGTAGATGAACCATCTACTCTGCTCAGCGTTTTCGTGGTATAAACCTGATTCATCTTCTTTCCACCGTTTAAAAATGGCCCTTTCCCGGGTTGGGGCGAAATTTTGAGGAGTAGTGAATGTCAGAAGAGGCTAGGACAGGGAAACGATTTCCGCTGGAGCTGCCGATCAAAATCCACGGTAAGGGCGGTGATGACAGCGCCACTACCGGCAACATGAGCGCCGCCGGGGTTTATATTATGGCCGATCTGGATCTGGCCATCGGCTCTAACATTGAGTTCGATATAACGTTGCCGGCCAATGTGCTGGGGACGCCGGGAGATGTGGAAGTCCATTGCACTGGACGCGTGGTGCGAAAAGACGCCACCGCAGCAGCCGCCGCGGGCGCAAACTCCAATTCCACCAGCAAGCGCAAGAAAGCGAGCAAGAGTGGCGTGGCTTGCGTAATCGATCAATATAAATTTATCCGCAAGAGCAAAGGGGCCAAGTAATGCTGAAGATCATTTTGGCTGACAACCAGGCAATCTTCCGCACGGGCGCGGCCAAGGTCCTGGCCGTGGAAGACGATCTGCGCATTGTGGCGCAAGCCGAGAACACTGAAAAAATGATGATGGCGCTGGAAAAATTCCATGCGACGGTCATGATCTTCGGCGTTGAAACCCATCCCAGCCTGCCCACGGTGGTGGAGACGGCAAGAAAGTTCAAGACCAAGCTGGTGGCGATTGCCGAGACCGGACAGGATTCCCGCCACTATCTGACCAACGGCGTACACGGCGTGATCTATCGCAACGTGAGCGGCGAATCACTGGTGCAGTGCGTCCGCAAAGTCAGCAAAGGCGAAACCTGGGTACAGGACACGCAGGAAAGCAAAGAGACTGCGGAGAATGACCTGGTGGGCGCGCGCGTGCGCGACCGCCTGACCGCCAAAGAATTAAAGATTGTTGCGCTGATCGTGCAGGGATACAAGAACAAGGAAATTGCCACACAGCTAGGCACGACAGAACAGGTGATCAAGAATTATCTGCGCAACGTCTATGACAAGATTGGCGTATCTGACCGGCTGGAACTGGCGCTGTTTACCATCCATCACCGCATACTGGCCGAAGCAGCAGCAACTTCAGTGGCCGCTGCAACACCGGCGCGATAGTTAATCACACAGTTTCTTTCTAAAGAACACGGTGCTGATTTCATCAGCTACCGTGTTTTTATTTTATCTGCTGTGATCTTCAAAGAAGTTGTTCACTGCTTCTGAAAACCCTAGGCCAGATTCAGCTGCCAGGAAACACCATAGCGATCGTTGATCCAGGCAAATTTTCTGCTAAATCCGTACTCGCCCAGCGGCATGAGATCTGATCCTCCTGCTTTGAGCGCGGCATACAGCCGGCTGATCTCCTCTTCACTGCTGCACTCAACGAACAGAGAAAATGCCGGAGTAAAAGTGAAGGCATGTTTTACCGGGCTGTCAATACAGTGGATCGTCTGGCCGCCCAAGGAGAAGCTGGCTTTCATTACCGATCCTTCAGCACCCGGCTGATTGGCCCCGTAACGCTTCATGCTATGCAACGATGCGCCGGGGAACAAAGAAATGTAAAAGTTCATCGCTTCTTCAGCTTTACCTTCAAACATGAGAAAAGGTTGAACGGTTGGACCTGCCATTTTGGTTTCCCCCTTTTTGCCGCAGTATATCAATTCATCACGGCGCCACACGCTGCGGTTAACCAATTGACTTTGAGTCTTGAGCGCTATTAATCTGTTTCCAGCGCGAAAGGGCGCATCCAGTCCGCGGAAAGGGCCGTGCCCACCTTGGCAAGAAATCAATTCACGAACTTTCTTTCAGCCTGATTCGTGCGGACTCGCAGGCGTTACCTTGAAAGGAAGGTCGTTCATGGATGCTACTCCGCTCCCCGCTCACGCTAACCTTGAGCAGTACAAGAAACAAGCCAAAGACCTGCTAAAAGCCTACCGGTCAGCAGACGTGGAAACGATACGCCGCGTCAAAAGAAATCATCCGCGCTTTGAGAAGCTTTCTGAACCTGGATTCCAAATCACCAAGTTTGCTCTGGCTGATGCTCAACTGGTAATAGCGCGCGAACATGGCTTTGAGAGCTGGCCGAAGTTCGCAAAACGAATTCATGAATTGGAGCGCGCGAGCACGGCGATGTCTCTGGAAAATCCTGTGGCTGAATTCATTGGAGCGGCCATCTGGCATGGAACACTGGAACGTGCTGAGCAGATACTAGCTTCGTACCCGCAAATCGCGCAGAACAGCATTCATGTGGCGGCGATTCTTGGCAGATGATGCCACCGTGCGGCGCTTTATCGCTCTCGATCCCGCGAACGCCACACTGAAAGCTGCGCCGTTCGATGGCGATGCTCTGGTCTATCTGTGTCTCTCAAAATACCTTCAGCGCTACAAGTCCCGATCTGCTGGCTTTCTGCGAGCAGCCACAGCACTTCTTGATGCTGGCGCCAATCCGAACACAGGTTTCATGTCGACAGGCGATTACCCTGACTTTGAAACCGCTCTCTATGGTGCTGCTGCAGTTGCGGATCACGCTGAGCTGACACGTTTGCTGCTGCAGCGCGGCGGCGACCCAAACGACACTGAAACTCCATATCACTCACCAGAAAGCTATGACAACGCCGCATTGCATGCGCTGGTAGAGAGCGGTAAGCTGACTCCAGACAGTCTCACAACCATGCTTCTGCGCAAAGCCGACGTCCACGATTACGAAGGCATAAAGTATCTGCTGGAACATGGCGCTGATCCGAATCGAGCAACGCGATGGCGTGTAACCGCAATGCATCAGGCGCTGCGCCGCGATAATGACATTAAGAACATAGAAGTGATGCTGAAACACGGAGCCGACCCAACGCTGCATAGCGATCTGGAAGGCCGATCAGGAATTGCCATCGCCGCGCGCCGAGGAAGAGGTGACGCGCTTACGCTGTTCGCACAACGCGGAATCTCAATCGAACTCAGCGGCGTGGAACGGCTGATTGCAGCCTGCGCGATGAATGACGGAGCTGCAATCCAATCCATCATCGCAAGCGAACCACAACTGATAGCCGAACTCCAAGCTGAAGGCGGCAAACTGCTGGCCGAGTTTGCCGGCACCGCAAATACAGAAGGCGTTCGCCATCTTCTTGATCTCGGCGTAAAAGTGGATGCTCTATTTAAAGATGGTGATGCATATTTTGACATCGCCAAAGACAGCACTGCGCTGCACGTTGCCGCGTGGAAAGCGTGGCCAAAAGTAGTGAAGTTGCTCATTGAGCGCGGCGCGCCAATCAATGCGCAGGACGCTAAAGGCCGAACTCCGCTGGCGCTTGCAGTTAAAGCATGCGTGGATTCTTACTGGATGAATCGCCGATCGCCCGAATCCGTGGAAGCTCTCTTGCGCGCAGGCGCATCTGCCAGCAACGTCGAGTTTCCGTCAGGCTATGCGGAAGTTGACGCGCTTCTGCTCGCCTACAAAACTGATCGTTAAAAAACTGATCGCTTAAAAAACGCCCGCTAAGAAACTTTCTGATTGAAGAGCAGCTAGGGCTGACCTGCACGCCGAGCTGCCTGCCCACAAGCGGTTCGGAGCGAAGCGACATGAATCAATGTGACGTTGGGCGCTCACTGCTTTTCAGCAGCTCATTCACAATGGTCACCAGCTCTTCCGGATTGACTGGTTTCTCCAGATACAAATCCGCCAGCGGCTCGGCTGCCTGAAACGCTTCCGCAACATAGCCTGAGACAACCACCACGGGCATGCTGCTGTTATTTTTTGCGGCCTGCACCACGGCGCGGCCATTGGCATCACCCAGCCGCCAGTCTGTTACAACGGCGTCATAGGTGTTGCTCTGAAGTTTTTCCATCGCATCGCGTGCCGATGTGGAGGCTGTTACCGTGTGTCCTGCCGATTCAAGGATGGCGCATTTCAACGTAACTACATGCGGTTCATCGTCGACGCAAAGGATCCTGGCCATATTGCGCGTCCTTTTTAATGCTGGCGCGCTCTACGTCGGCGCGTCGTCTGAGGGGAATGTTAGCTGCCCCTATAAAAAGCAGCTAAATAAAACTGCCTTATTCTCAAGCAGCCACCGCGGGAAGTCAAATAATCGCTGCTTTTCCCTCAGACTCATCACTTCTTGCGCCTACAGCTCAGGTTCTCTTCACAAATCGGGGAATTTACCTCCGGCCATCCTCCCAAAATCAGGAACTCTGGCCGGAGACCACGCTCTCACCAACCTTAGAACCTCCAAACCAGTCCCACGGAAGGTTGCGCCAGATGCGTGAAGTTATCGCTGGCCAATCCGGGAATCTGAAAATCCGGGATCTTATAAAGATACCCGCGATACTCCGCGCGGAACGCAAGAGATCGAGTGATGTCAAAGTCCACGCCGCCTCCATAGACGAACGCCGCCTTGGTCTGATTGTTGCCCGTGTTGTTGCTAATGCCGAAGAACGAATTGTTCAACGTGTTCGCCGGACGGAAAAAGAGTCCGCCAATACCAGCCAGCCCATACGGCCGTACTCTGTTGTGTGCAGGCGCGGTGATCACAGCCTCGCCCGTGAGTTGATGCAGATTGGTTTGAATGTCCGTCTCTCCAAAAATTGGATCGAAATAACTTTGCGTGTCGCGCGTATAGCCGTAGTCGCCCTGCACGGCAAACCACCGTTTCAATCTGTAGCGATATCCCAGCATAAAGCCGCCGCTATCGGTTGCCTGATGCGGGATATCGATGTTGTCTGATTCTTTCGGAATGTTTGCGTTGCCTTGCATACTAAATTCCGACCTTGAGTCTTGCGCTATTCCAGATGTAATAAATAGAAAAATAAATGCAACAGCGGATAAGACAGAGCTTCTGCTCATCGCGTAAGAATCTCCTTGGGTTTTATTTGGATCGATGTTGATTTCTGATGCCAGCTATAACCCTTCTGCCGGATAATCCACTCGCAACTTGAGCATTCTTAACACTGACGAGCTTTACAGTTTTTTTACATCGACAAAATTTTCATCCTCACCCCGTCTATAAACTGCTGCAATAGAAAAGAGCCGTGAAAATTTCCACGGCCCTCTCCAACATATTTTTTGTCGCGGACTATTTCTCTGGCGCGTCGCCCAGCTTTTCCGCCACTGACTTTGCCTGCGTGAACAGCAGCAGATAATCCGGACCGCCGGCCTTTGAATCCGTGCCGGACATATTAAACCCGCCAAACGGATGCGCGCCCACCATCGCTCCCGTGCATTTGCGATTGAAATACAAATTGCCCACATGGAAGTCCGCGCGCGCCCGCTCCAGCTTTTCGCGAGACGTGCTATACACCGCGCCCGTCAGTCCAAACTCAGTGTTGTTGGCAATCTCCAGTGCGTCTTCAAAATTGCGCGACTTGATCACCGCCAGCACCGGCCCAAAAATTTCTTCCTGGGCAATGCGCGCCGTCGGAGCGATATCGGCAATCACCGTGGGCTGTATGAAATAACCTTCGCCCGCTTCCTTCGCCGGACCGCCGCCGTGAATCACTCGGCCTTCTTTCTTGCCGACCTCAATGTAGTTCAGAATGCTCTTCATCGCTTTCTCGCTCACCACCGGGCCCATCGTTTTGTTCTCCGTGGGCTCGCCGACGACGATCTTTGACACGCGATCTTTCAGCCGCTCCAGAAATACGTCATAGACTTTTTCGTCCACAATCGCGCGTGAGCACGCCGAGCACTTCTGTCCCTGGAAGCCGAAGGCCGCCTGGGCCACGCCTTCCACCGCCGCGTCCAGATTGGCGTCCGCATCCACAATGATGGAATCCTTGCCGCCCATCTCCAGGATCGTGCGCTTGATCCACTTCTGCCCTGCCTGCGGCTTGGCTGCGCGCAGGTTAATGTCCAGCCCAACTTCTTTTGATCCCGGTGAACGCAATGAACCGCGTCTTCGGATGCTCCACCAGCCCCGCGCCAAAACTCGATCCGGAGCCCGGGCAGAAATTCACCACGCCATCCGGCATGCCCGCTTCCTGCAGCACTTCAAAAAACTTCGCGGCAATCGCCGGAGAATCATGCGAAGGCTTCAACACCACCGTGTTGCCGGTAACAATTGCGGCCATCGTCATGCCGGCCATGATCGCGCAGGGAAAATTCCACGGCGGAATCACCGCCGCCACGCCCAGCGGGACATACATCAGCCGGTCAGCTTCGCCCGGCATCTGCACGGCCGTCTTCGCCTCGGCCAGCCGCAGCGCCTCGCGCGCATAGAGCTCGGCAAAATCAATGGTCTCGGCGATATCGGCATCGGCCTCCGCCCAGTTCTTGCCCACTTCAAAAACCATCCACGCGGCAAATTCAAATTTGCGCTCGCGCAGTATGCTGGCCACGGTGTGTACCAGCGCCGCGCGCTGCTCCACCGTGGTGCGCTTCCAGCTTTCAAACGCCGTGAGCGCCGCCTGAATCGCCGGCTCCACGTGCTCGCGTCCCGCACTCTGGAACACGCCCACTACCTCGCTCGGGCGCGCCGGATTCACGCTCTTGATCTTCTCCGTGGTCTTGATCAGCTTGTCGCCGATCACCATGTCATATTCGCGACCCAGCTCCGCGCGGACCTTGCTGATCGCCTCTTTCATCTTGCGGGCATTCTCGGCATTGGTGAAGTCGGTAAGCGGCTCGTTTTTAAACGGAGTCAGCGGGATGCGCAGTGTGGGCTTTGAGGTCTCAAGTACAGTCGCCATAAATGAATTCCTTTTGCGCTCAGTCTCTTAACGTCAGACGTGAAAGAAGATGAGCGCGGGATGATGTCAGCAAACTCTCTATTTTACTCTTTTTGCAGCGTCCCGGCTCTTCTCCGCGTCTCCGAGCCTCCGCGGTGAGATTTGCCTTTGTCTTCCTTGGCTTTCCTCCGTGTTCCTTCGTGTCCTTTGTGGTAAAGGGTTGGTTTTCCTCGACCCACCCCGTCATTTTTCAACTTTCATTGCAAACAAAGGCGCTTCCGCAAATCGACCCTTGGGCCTCCCTTGCGTGACGCTTGCATGACCCTTGGGAGACGCTTGCGTCACCCTTGGGACACCCAATCCCAATCGCTTGGGTCACCCAATCAGGCAGAGGGTCACAACCCCAAAATGCAGAAACCCGGTAGCGGGTCAGTTACAAACTGGCCCACTACCGAGTATCAGCGTCTAGCGATTCGCTTTGCGGATCGCGGCCTTTAGGCAGACGTTCATCGCCCGGGTCTAAAATCATTTATGTGGCACAGGCACTCCTGCCTGTGACTTCCTCTTGGACCGCAGCCGCCCTCGGCTGCGAAAGCTAATATGGTACAGAGCCTGCCCTGAGCTTGCCGAATGGCCCTCGACTGCGCAAACAAAATACGAATCTTATCCTAGCATTACTTCTCTTCACAACAACAAAAAATCTGCGACCCTCTGCCTGAATACAATTGAAAATCTAACTACTTTGGATTCTTTTTTCTCCCAATCGCAAGCCCGCCAAAACCGAACCGCAGTGGTTCCTGTCGGTAGTCATCCAGGTTGAATTGATTAATCTCAAATTCAGCACGTGCGCGTTGAACCAACAGAGGATAACTCAGAGTAAGAGGTGTTCCTGGGCAGATGCGCGCACTCGTGCGCCTGCTATCACGTCCCCACATATACAGTGAGAATGATTGCACTGGATTCAATCCATATTCGGCCGGTTCATTATTTTTGTTCGACTCCCAGGCAAATGCGGTTAAGTTTGCCGGAGCGGATGTGTCTGGATCTTCGTCCCTTTCTTCCTTCTCCTCTGGCAAGGGACAGGTCGAATCCGCGGACTCGGTTTGTATAAGCAACGTCTCTGGCTTGAGCAGCGGAATGCGGCATTCAATGGAGCTCAAATATCCAGGCTCAACCAGGCACTTTCCTGCTTGCGGTATCTCAAATTCTCCCTTGCCTGCCTTGATCTGTCTTGCATCGTGGTCCTGAAGAATCTCAACCGCCAATGAAATTTTGGCTTTGAACTTGAGAGATTTCATCTGCTCAAAAGCCTTATAGCTCACCGCAAAACTTTGCCTCCAACTGGACTGGCCCGGAAGTAAAAAAGTATAAACTCCTTGCCATTTTGAATCCCATTGAAAACCATCGGCGGTTTCAAGATTTAACTTCGCCGCTCGCACGTAAGCCAGGTATCCGTGATTGGGGCCTGGAGTAACAATAGGAATCGTTATCTCCACATCCCGGCCTTCATCAGGCGGCAGTTTAGGAGATGACGGCTTCTCGTAAAGCCTTGCCTGGAAAGGAGGGTTGCTTCCGGCGGAAAACGATGCATACTCGCTGTCACCCTGCACAAGATATGGAGTTGCGAAAATAATGATGAAGATAATCACTGGCCCCGAAGCCAGAAACATACGCGCGCGCGCCGTCTTGCGCCGCTTGAATTGCAGTCCAATTGTTGCAATACAAGTAATCATCAGCACTGAAAATTGCAACCAGTCGCTCGCGTCTGATGAGAGCGGTGAGTCGTGTATCACGGTGCTTAAGGCCAGCATTGCAGCCAGGAATAAGACCACCGCCAATACAGCCAGCAATGCCTGGCCAATGTTTCTTGCTACGGAGGCCAAGGCCACCATAGGCACAAATGGAATCACCGTGAGCATCAGTTGCATATACAGAACGCCGGGCACATAAGGCAGAGGACCAAAACCTGCTTTCGTCAGCAAAAATATCTGGGCACAGAAAAGCGGTAAGTTCAGGAAAACCAGGATGAACAGCGCCTTCGCCGCCAGCAGCTTCTTCCATTCATAAGGACGCGTGATCCAGAATTGGCGGTCACCCACGGGGGACTCGCTCTGTATAACTCGCACAATCGTGATCCACCAGCTCACTGGCAGCAGCACATAAATGGCGATCGGCCAGTAACGGCTAAATCCTAAATCCAGTTCATGATGGTGCCATTCATAAATCTCATGCCAAGCGAACGTCACAAGTGCTGCCTGACAAAGAAGAATCTCAATCCAGAGGTGCCGTGCGTCCTTCTTGAAAATATGTATGACCTGGTTCATGCGCCAGCTTTCTCCTTCGCTCCGCGACGCCCTTTGGCGGTGGCTAGAAAAATAGACCGCAATGACATGGGAGTGAATGTCAGATTTCGGTGCTCTCCAAACACTCTTCTAATCTCCGCGGTCGTGCGCTCCTCATTGAAGTTGCTGTCAATAAACTGGATCACTGACGCGGCAGAACTGGCCTGCATCCAGCTTTCCGGCAGGTTTGGCGGCACGTTGGCGGTTGCGCCCAGCGTTAGCTCAACTTCGCGAAAGCGGTCAGCCAGCACCGCCATCTCGTCAGAAAACAGTAAAGTTCCTTCTTCAAGATATCCAACATGGCTGGCGAAACTTTCTATCTCGCCCAGATCGTGCGACGACACAAGCATCGTCGTTTCTTCCGCACGCTCCAGCATGCTTTCAATCAACTCGTCGCGCACGAGCGGATCAAGCCCGCTGAAAGGTTCGTCCAGCACAATGAGTTTGGGATGATAGGCCAGCACGCTGGCCAGCGCGGCCTTCATCTTCATGCCGCGCGAGAGATGCCGCAGCTTGCGGTCGAGCGGCAATTCAAATTTTTTCACCAGCTCGCTTTCCAGCTCCCTGTCCCATGTGGGATAAAAGGGACGCAGATAGGCCAGGAAACTATCCACGCCCATCCATAAAGGCAGCTCCTGATTTTCTGATACGTAGCCGATTTCAGTGAAAGCGCGCCCCTCAAGTTGCGTGGAGTCGGCCCCAAGTATCAGTGCGCGACCACTGGTAGGCTCCAGGATATTCATCAGCATCTTGATAGCTGTGCTCTTGCCCGCGCCGTTCGGCCCCACCAGGGCATAGATCGCGCCTTGCGGCACTTGCAGGTTCAATCCCTTCAGCGCCTCTACGCGCCGAAAGTTTTTGACAAGATTTTCGGTTTGAATAGCGCTGCTCATCTCTTGCTGCGTCCTCCTCGGTCTGGCTGCGCAGACGCGCCGTCCTCTCCACCTAATCTTTTCCAGTGAGTTGCAATCGATTCCACCATGTCCTTGAGGTCGATCCCGAGTTTCTTTGCTTCCACCACCAGTTGTTCAATCTCAGAGCCCAGCAACTGTGTGCGCTCTGCTTTGCTTGCCTCTGGCAGTTCAGCCACCACGGTGCCTATGCCCGGTAGAGTTTGCAGCAATCCCGAGGCCACCAGATGAGTTACCACCTTATGTGCGGTATTTGGGTTGATCTTAAGTTCTTTGCTTAGGACACGCACTGAAGGGAAAGGGTCCTGGGGGTGTAGTTGACCAGAGATGATTGCTTTTTTGGCGGCATAAACTACCTGCTCATAGAGCGAAACGCCCGGACGGAAATGGATCCGAAAAGGAATCATCGCGCCGTACTATAACACATAGTACAGCTCCTCCCGTATCGCTTTTCCTATTGGCCTACTTCAGGCCCTTGGCTGCGGCCAGCATCTCATCCGCCCGGGCGCGCACCCGTATGTCCTCTGTGAAATTCACCCAGCGCACCACCCCGGACGAATCCACCAGAAACTCCGCAGGCCGGGAAATGTCACTGCCTTCAGGCCCGCCGCCTTTGTGCAGCAGATGGTAGCGGCGA
Organism: Terriglobia bacterium; assembly: GCA_963724105.1. GTDB lineage: Bacteria > Acidobacteriota > Terriglobia > Terriglobales > Acidobacteriaceae > Angelobacter. Next base: position 336,638 of record CAVRTD010000001.1, read on the forward strand.
ATCGTCTCCGCGTTGGGATCGGACAGGATAGGGAATGTATAACCGGCCTTGCTTGCCAGGTTGCGCGAGACTTCCGGCGCGTCCACGCTGATGGCCACCGGCCGCACGCCTGCCGCGGCAAATTCGTTCAGGTTTTTCTCAATGCCTCGTAACTCGAGGTTGCAGAATGGTCACCAGTAGCCACGATAGAAAATCAGCAGCACGGCCTTCGGCGTCCCGCCGCCGGCATTTCCGCCAGCAACGGTTGCACTTGCTGAAGCAGTTGTTGCCGGTGCAGCCGAACTGCTGAGCAACTGCCCGAGTGAAACTTTGTTGCCGCTGGTATCGGTCAGCGTGAAGTCCGGAGCTTTCTGTCCGGGCTGCGGCGCTCCCGCTGATCCCGGCAGCTTGCGCGCGGACACGGAACTAAAAATGACCAGCGCGAACAGCAACAATGACACCACGCCCAGGACCGAGCTGGAAATTTTGCCGCCGTACACCTGCGATTCCCGGAACGCCCGCACCACGCCCACCGTTGCGAAGAACAACGCGGCAATCGCCAGCGCCGGACTGAGTACGGGAATGATTTTCTGCCATGAAACTCCCAGAAAAAATGCGACATTCAGAAACAGCGCAGCCAGGGCGAGAAGCAAACCGCCCCACGGCGCTAAATTACTTCGGCGTTGTGTAATTTCGGGCATGATGAAAAGCAGTCTAGCAGATTTGCAAGCGTCATCTTGCTCACCTGACGTCGCCCGCAGGGAGGCACTTTGGCAATTATCATTTTCGGCGTTGTATCTACATAAATCGATTTGACAATAACGATTTACCTCGTATCAAATCGTATTTAGCCAAAAAGCGTATTGCTGAAACATGAATGAACTTGCACGCGGCCGGCGATGGAGGGGCGACGCCCATGAAAGACACAAAAGGACTGACCAGACGAGAGCTTCTGGTGCGCAGCGGATGGCTTACCCTGGGAGCGGCCTTTGCCGGACTTCCCACCCATCTGCTGGCCGAACACCTGGGCGGAGAACTGGGGGAAGACCTGGCCGCACTCGACGTCTCTTATGCCGGATCCATGGGCTCAATGATGGAAGGCCCCATCAAGGCTGCCGCGGCGAAAACCCTGAAGCTTGACTTCCACGGGCGCGCGCTGGGTGCCAGCGCTCTGGCGCAGATGATCGTCTCCGGCACCATCCACTCAGATGTTTTTATTCCCGTCACGCCGGGTCCGGCGCTTACCGTTCTGAAGGCGGGCAAAGCGGACTCCGCGCAGCCCATCGCCAGGACAGAAATGGTGATTGCTTACAGCCCCAAGAGCAAGTTTGCTTCGCGCTTTGAAGCCGCCGCCAAAGGCAAAGAAGATTTATGGAAGATCCTGCTGGAGCCCAGCCTGCGCTTCGGACGCAGTGATCCCGTCACCGATCCCCAGGGCCGCAACATTATCTTTACCGTGATGCTGGCCGCCAAGGCATCAAAGCAGGCTGATCTGGTAGAGAAAGTTCTGGGGCCGACGATCAATGAGAAGCAGATCTTCACCGAGCCCACGGTGATGGCGCGCCTGCAAAGCGGCGAGCTTGATGCCTCGTCGGCGTATAAGATACAGCCTGCGCCGCTTAACCTGCCTTACGTCCCGCTGCCCAAAGAGATCAACCTGAGCGGGCAAAATGTTCACACCGATCATCCTGACGTGAGCCTCGCCGTTGGCGGCAAAACGTATACCCCGGAGCCGCTCATCTATTTTGCGTCCGTTTTGAAAGACGCTCCGAATGCCAAAGGCGCGGCCGCTTTCATGGAATGGCTCAAAGGCAGCGAAGCTCAAGGCATCTTCAGCAAATACAATTACGATGGCCCCGGAGACGCCACGGCGCTACACGCATAAGAATTCTTACTCGCTTCGCAACGCGATGAGTGGGTCTACTTTGGTCACGCGTCGCGCAGGTATGTAACTTGCCACAAAGCCAATGGCCAGGAACATCAGCGCCACTCCGGCAAAGGTTATCGGATCGTTCACCGGTGTTTCAAACAACAGCGAATGCATCACGCGGGAAAAAATCAGCGCGCCGGCAATTCCCGCGGCCAGTCCAATGGCGATCACACGCATGCCTTGCATCAGCACCATGCGCATCACCTCTGTGCTCTGCGCGCCCAGCGCCATGCGGATACCAATCTCGCGCGTGCGCTGGCTCACCATTAAAGCAGTCACGCCGCTCAGGCCTGTGGCGGCAATCGCCAGCGCCAGAGCAGAAAACAATGCCAGCAGAAAAGCGGTAAGACGCGTCTGCACCAGCGTATCGCCGCGCAGTTCATTGAGCGTCTGAATGCGGTTGACCGGCGTCTCCGGGTCGATCGAATAGACTGCTGCGCGCACCTGTTGCGCGTAGTTCATGGGATTGCCCGTGGTCTTTATCAGCAGGCTGCCGCCCATCGGAGTTTGCGCGAATGACGCATACACGGTATCGAGCGCCGGGCGGTCCAGACCGTAATATTTCACGTCGCCCACCACGCCCACGATCTTTACCCAGGTTTTTCCGTTGTCGGCGGACAGTCGCTTTTCGATGGGGTCTTCATTGGGGAAGTAGTGGTGTGCCAGTGACCGGCTGATGATCACAACCTCGGTCGAGTCAGCATTGTCATGCGGGGTGAAATATCTGCCGCTGATGAGCGGGATGCCCAGCAGCTTGAAGGTATCAGGAGAAGCGAAGTTAACGTCTGCCGTGGGCAGCGCATCATGGTCGCCCTGCGCACGTCCTTCCACAATGAATGTCTGGTTAGACGGCCTGCCCGGCGCCAGCGGCGCTCCGCTGTTTACGCCTACTGCTATTATGCCCGGCACTCCCTCCAGCTTCCGCGTCAGGCGATCGAAGAAACCGAGTGTGGCCGCGTTATTGTTGTACTTGCTGAAATTGAGTGGAATGTTTGCGGTAAGAATATTTTCCGGATCGTATCCGGCGTTGACCTGCTGCAGCTTAACAAAGCTGCGGATCATCAGTCCCGCGCCGATGAGCAGCATAAAACTCATAGCAACCTGTCCGGCCACCAGCAGGTTGCGCAAGCTCAACCCGCGGCTCTTCATGGTGGAAGCGCTACTACCTTCCTTGAGCGAGTCCACCAGACTCAGCCGTTGTGAGAGCGCAGGAATGGACCCGAAGACCAGGCCCGTAAGAATCGAAATACCCAGCGTAAATAAAAGAACTTCCGCGCTGATGCCGACTTCTGCCGCCCGTGTGGTGAAGCGTCCAATAAACTTCACCAAAACTTTCAAGCATGCGGATGCAAGCAAAAGTCCCAGCACTCCACCGCCAAGGCTGAGCAACGTGCTCTCTGTCAGTAGTTGGCGAATCAGCCGGCCGCGACTTGCGCCCAGCGCCGCGCGTACAGCCATCTCCTGTTCCCGACGCATCATGCGCGCCAGCGCCAGGTTAGCCACGTTGGCGCAGGCAATCAGCAGCACCAGTCCTGCCGTTCCCAGCAAAACCAGCAGCATGGGACGCACCTGCTGTGTGAGCTGGTTTTGCAGGCCGTCCATCGTGGCCGTCAGGCCGCGCGTCGCCGGATAGTCATCTGGGTATTCTTGCCGGAGGCGCGTAGCCACCACGCTTACATCGACGTTGCCGGACTGCACATTCGCTCCCGGCTTCAGCCGTCCAAACGCCCGCATCAAGCGCGCACTGCGGCTGGCAATCGTATCGGGCGCTGAGCGGAAAGGACAAGCAACCGACGGCATGTACACATCATTTTCGCGCGGATACTGCGGTACTGGAGGCAATACGCCAATCACCGTGTGTACTTTGTCATTCATGCGGAAATGGCGGCCGATGATCCCTGCGTCGCCGCCATAACGCGTCTTCCAGAAGTCGTAGCTCAGCACCAGCACCGCATCGGCGCCGGAAGTGTCGTCAGCCGAAGTAAAGAAACGGCCAAGATATGGTTTGATACCCAGTAGATCAAAAAAGTGCGCCGAAACCACGCCGGTGCGAACTTCATCCGGCTCCTGCCCGTCCAGCAGGATGAACGACATCTGGTGATACTCCTCTATCTGCGCCAAAGATTTCGCTTGCTCGCGATAATCCTGCAACTCCTTCACAGAGAAGCCCACATTCGTTGCATTGGCTTTAGGGAAATCCTGCTGCAGCACCACCAGCTCTTTGCCCTGTGCATACGGCAGAGGCTTCAGCAGTACTCCATAGACAACGCTGAAGAGCGCCGTGTTTGCGCCGATGCCCAGCGCCAGAGCCAGCAATGCCACCACGGTAAAACCGGGGTTCTTGCGCAGCATGCGAAAGCCGTACCGTAGGTCCTGAATAGATATCATGGATTTTTCTCCAATGCGTGGAGTTTGCCCACGTTCCTATTGAATCGGTAGCCCTGGTCCCGCGTCTTGTACTAATGCAAGCTTGCTGGAAGTTTTATCTCGGCCAAAGGCCCTGGGGGGTATTTCCACGCGGGACGCCGCCAGTTCTTATGGCACTTTCGAAGCCCAATTGATAACCGGGCTAAGTGATTGATAAAGAATGCCCAGATCATATGCCGATGGTTTGGAATTCCAGGCAGGGTGTCCGCAAACGTGCATTGGCTGCGCGAAAGCGAACAGTGCAGTGTCACCACTGTTGCAGTAAAACAGAGACGCTATTTTGGAGGCACGATTTCGTTGCGGTCAGATTTGCCAGAAATTACCTGGACCCGCGAGTCTATCGGCACTGGTAGGAGAAACAGTTTACCTTAGGTTAGCTATAAAACCATATACCACTATAAGTAGTAGATCGTTGAGTTTGGATAAGAACCATCGTAGGCTCTATCCATACCATACTTAAAAGGCGCATGCTCAATACGCTTAGTCGGAGGAAACATGGCCGTAAAGAAAAAGAATGATGCCTCAGATGCAGTCGCTTTGTATGACAAGCTCATCGCAACCGATTCCAGGATCGAGCGTAAAGGTGCGGCTAATCCTTACACTTCAGTGAATGGAAATATGTTCACGCTTCTGTCTCAGTCACGTTCGCTGGCCATCCGGCTGCCGGAAGAGGAAAGAGCTAAATTCCTGAAGAAATATAAAACCACCTTGTTTGAAGCCTATGGCGCGGTGATGAAAGAATACGTGGCAGTGCCTGACACGTTGCTCAACAAGACGAAAGAACTGCAGCAATATCTAGCGATAAGTTATGACTACGCCAAGACTTTAAAGCCCAAGGCAACGAAGAAAAAAGCATAGAACTATTCAACTAAGCGCTTAAAAGGCATCCGCCTTCTTAAAGAGGATCAATAGAGGTTGAAGCTTACTTCAATCTTCATTTTAATAGGTACTGGTTGGCCATCTTTGGTTGCCGGTGTAAAGCGCCAGACCTTAACCGCCTCCATGGCGTTTTCATCCAGCCCATACCCAGCGCCTCTCTCCAGCTTGATCCTGGTAACGTTACCCCGTTTGTCGATAACAATCTGTACTATCACCGTGCCCTGAAATCTTGCTTTGCGCGCTGCGGCCGAGAACTCGGGCTCAGGAGTATAGGTGGCTCGGGGAGGCAAGACGCCGTTCTTAACTTCGTAAAGGGTTTCACCGGCAGTGCTGTCGTTTGCACGCCGGATCTCAGGCTTAGCCTGTTCAACGCTGGCGCCTTCCAGGAAAACCCGGCCCAATACTGCCTGCGCTTCATCCACAGACTTGAGAGGCCGGTCCAGATGGATCTCCACCTTCATGCTATCGCCCAGCGCAATCTGTGTTTGCTCCCCTTTTTTATTGGCGCCAAACCCCACTCTCATGCCTTCAAGACGCAAAGTGTTGGATGAAAGCTTGAGGGTCTTCACATAGATTCCGCCATACGTTAGCCACGGCCCTGCGGGCGGCGGATTCAATGACTTGCCACTCGAAATCAAACTTCTGGTTGCCGTGCGTGAAGGGAGAACGGAGGGCCATCACGTGGTCTTTGTATTTTTGGTTCAGCGAATCTTGCAGGCTATCGGCGTGCGCCGTAGCAATCTGCGTCAGGAGGAAACACACGAAAACAAAATATGCTTTACGCGGCATGTGAAGAATAGTTTAAACAGAGTGGATGCTGGAACTACAGATTTTGAATAATTTTATTTTGCCGTCTTATCGTCTTAGCAATGTCTCTTCGGGATCCAGCAAAATCTGTTTTGTGTCAGCGGGCGCGGTCAGGGTAAATTCGGTTTTGGCGTCATCGGCAAAGACAAACGCCAAAAAGCGGGATTTACCCGCTCCATCCACGGAGTACAAAGGAATAGCGGTAACCATGTCCTGCGCGGCGCGATCTTGCAGGATTGTTCCCGTCACCTTCAACTTCCCTCCCGCCGGCGTCATACGGACAGCACTCAGCGAGAATTGCGGAATGGAATTGCCGTTGACCCAGCTATCAAAGAACCAATCCAGCGATTTCTTGCCTTCATAACGCAATGAAGGCGGCAGCACTTTCTCAAAGGCGTGCTGCACATCCAGGGTGGAGATCTTATGGTTCGGCGCTCCCGCCAGCAGAGATTTCAGCGCGGCAAAGAAAAGAGCGTCATTGCTGCCTCCATCAGCTTCGCGCAACATCGTGCGAAGCATGTGCATCAGCCATGTTCCCCGGCCATAGAGCACGATGTTATAGGCGTCAGGAAATTTTGATGAGCTCAGGCGGCGTCCTAAAGTGACCGGGCCGGAATCGGCGACGATTCCGTTCCTGGTCTCGCGCAGAAGTTCGCCACGATAATGGTTCAACGTGGTTTTCATGTCGCCGGGATGCTGCTTTTCCAGCATGACAAGCGCGCTGTAATTGGCCAGGGCCTCAACAATCCATTGATCGCGATAACTGGCCCAGTCCACCGCATCGCCCCACCACTGGTGCGCGGTTTCATGCGACAACATGAGCCGGCTGAGCAAAAGCTCCAGAAAGGGGTCGCGTACACCCAAAGCACTGCGTTCATCGGGCGAGAGAAAAGCGGTACTGGATAAATAGATTAACCCTGGCCATGACTGGCTCTCCAAGCCGGGCAACTGGCTGATTTCCAGATTGGAATAAGGGAAGGGATAGAGTTCGGTGGAAAGAAATTGCACCGTGTTGGCTGCCTGGTCCGCAATCTGCTGCGTCTCGCGCGTCGGATCAGGCGTCTTGCCCATGCGCGCCTCAACCCCAGCTAACGATTGCTCCACATTCCTGGCGCCATAGGCATGGATTTCCACTGGACCTGATACAGAGGACGCGGCAACGAACTTGCCCAGATTGAAGCCGGCCATGCCAATAGGCTTTTCCGTGACAAAACGTGTTGTTCTTTTACCGCCAGCAACTGTACTTGAAACTTGCTTACCAGTCGCCACTACTGACAGGTCACTGGGATATTCAAACGTGAGATCAAAGGCGGAAAAATTAGAGCCCAGATTCGGATACCACGTTCCGCGCTCTCCCACGTAGATCAAATCTCCTCCGGCGCTGAACATTACCGGACCGGAATACTTAAAAGACAATTTGACCGGATGGTCTTTCTCAAGCGGCTCCGGCAGTACGATGCCGATCAAGTCGTCACCGCGGCGCGCCAGATCGCTGCCGCTGATGGCTTCATTCTGGATGAACTCGGCCGGAGTGCCATTCACACGCACCTCGGCAAGCTTGAGATAGCGTGAAAGTTCCAGGACAACGGTCCGCTGTCCGGAGTTGTGAGGAGTGAGGGTGAACTCAGCTTCCGCGGTCAGATCGGTTGGCGGCTGCACCTTCGCGCGCACCACATAGTTTGACACCCCGAAGTTGGCCCGCGTCGCCGGATCTTCTTCACCAGCCGCCTCGCGAATGGAGCGCATCGGGAATGATGTCCAGATATCATAAAAGGACGTATTGTTGACCACGGTGGCCTGGGCCACGCTGATCTGCTCAGAACTGTTGGGATCAAAAAATACATCCACCACGCCGGCTCCAGTGCCCGCTATGCGCAGATGTAAATAGCGTGACGCGGATTCGTCACTGCTGGTCATGGACTGGAGAATCGGAAGCGCATCTCGGCGGGCCAGAAATTTCGCAGGCTCCTGCCATCGCTTAATGAACTCCTCCGCATCTTCAGCACGGCCCCTGGTTCCGGCGCGCAGCTCCTTAACTATCTTGTCATCAGAAAAGCGGAGATAGGCTGTCTCAAAACGCTGCTCCAGCACGGCAGAGCCGGTGAACAAAGCAAGTGACGTGCGCTCAGCGCGGTTGGGTGGAACCAGAAGTACCTCGCCCGCGCCTTCAAAGACTGCGCCGGTAATGTGCCCATTGACCGCGCGCATAAAGGCCATGGTTCCGTCACTAATCGAAATATGCAGGTCTTCCAGCAGGATGGAGATTTCACGCACTTGATAAACGTCTCGTACGTCAAATGCGGAATCGACAATATCGCGAAATAAAGCAACCCCGCCGGTAGCCGGTGGAGTGGGCTGGACAGACTGCGCCGCGGCATTCATGCTGCCCAGGGCGCAGACCAGCAATAGTACCTTCGTTACTTTCAAAGTGAAGACACGCTTCATAGACATGCCATAATTGCTTAGACTTTGCTGACTTGAGATCGATTATTACATTTTGTGCCCTCGCCGCATATTGCGCTGCAGCATGCGCGGACACAATTGTCTTGAAAAATGGCGATCGTATCCAGGCCGATTCCGCGCAGGAACGCAACGGGCGCGTGGAATACACCATCGGCGATAACACCCTGACCATCCCTAAATCGATCGTGTCGCGCATTGATAAAGGGCCGGTCGTGCTGCCTTCTCCTGGCCAGTCCGTGGGCGCCCTGGAGCCGCCGATGCATGCGGAAATGGCGGGTTCAGGTGATCTTGTGGCCCGTATTATCCGCAACGGCGCCGTGGATTCGGCCGCCTTGAAAGCAGTTGAAAGCGAAAGCGATCCCGTACAATCCGCAGAAGCCAACTCGATTGCAGCCAACTTCGAGGAGAAGCGGCGCAATTATGCCGCCGCGGAGCGCTATCTGCGGGCGGCCTTGCTCTTCCTGCCCGAGCATGGAGTCCTGCTGGAAAATTATGCCGCCGTTTTACTGCAGTTGGGCAACGCAGAGGAAGCGCTGGTGCGCGCGCAACAAGCGGCACGCCTCAGCCCGCAATCCGCGGACGCCTTTGCTCTGCTGGGCTATGCCTACTATAAGAATGACCACAATCGGGAAGCCATCGCCGCGTTAAAAAAATCATTGCAGCTTCATCAGGACGAGCGGATCCAGCAATTATTAGGCAAGGTGGAGCGCGAATCCAGGACTGAAGCTGACTTCCGCCAGCAGGAAAGCAGCCACTTTACCCTGCGTTATGAAGGATCGCAGGCTGCTGATTCGCTGCGAGCACAGATGCTGCAAACCCTGGAAGCTGACTACCGCGACCTCAGCAATGATCTGGGAGCAACGCCCAGGAACATATTCGTTTCACTCTATACCGATCAGGCATTTTTTGACGTGACTCATGCAGCGGCGTGGACCGCGGCGCTGAATGACGGCAAAATCCGCATTCCCATTTCCGGCGCCCAGTCCATTACGCCGGAAATCGCCCAGGTCTTGCGCCATGAGTTGACGCACTCTTTTGTTGCCCAGATTACCCATAACCACGCACCGGCCTGGCTCAATGAAGGCATTGCCGAACTCGAAGAGGGCAGGACCACCGGAGCGATCGGGCCTCGGCTGGCTGCTTTATACGCCTCCGGCCGGCAGGTGCCTCTCAATCAGTTAGAGGGAGAATTCCAGGGCTATAGCACCGCGGAAGCTTCCGTTGCGTATGCGGAAAGCCTGGCTGCGGTGGAATATATCCACAATACTTATGGGCTGAGTGATGTGGCGCGGCTTCTGCAAAGATTGGGAGAAGGCCAGAGCCTGGAATCGGCTATGCGCAGTACCATCCACGCTGGCTACGCCGAATTGGAAGCGGAGATTACAGATTATCTCCGCAAAAATTATGGGAGTTAGCGCCGGTCCGTTTGTTACTGGCCCGGCGAGCCCGTAACCCGCAATTCGATAATCACTCCACTTTCCAGCTTTACCGTATGTTTTAAAGAGACGACGATTGGCGTTTGGCCCACGGCTGGAGGCGTCAACCTTAATCCATCCATATTACTGGGCCTTGAGTTTGCCCTCGCCACGGCCTTGGCTTCGTTGTCTTCGTTGACGGAGTGCATCCTGTGCCTTTGCGCCATGGCAAGCGGCATGGAATAGCCTCTTCCGGGGGCGGCTGAGGTTTCACCCGTAAGATCCATCGAAGGCGGAGTTTCCGGCGCAGGCCGCAAAGACACGAGAACAGAGGAGAATGGGATTTCCTCGCCTCCTTTCAGGATCACTTTTTCGAAAACAATGCCGAGTCTCGATTCCGGCCTCTCCTTGGTGGAGGGTTGCGCTTCAGTAATGTGTCCAATCAACTTTGAATCGCGCCGGATCACAATCTTTCCATGGGAGAGCACATCAGCCACGAGCTGTGCAGTTACGGCGTCGCCCGTTTTAACTTTCTTGGCATCCAGGGCCTTGGATAATTCTAAGTACAGCATTGCGCCAGTCTCAATGCTGGGCGCCGGCGAACTGCTGAAATTGTTGGCTTGCGGAATTGGGAGCGGTCTGGCAATGCTACCAAGGGTGAGTAATCCGGCGATCATAACGATCTTGAAAAGGTTCTTCATCTTTAAGCCCCAGGTCGAGTCATCTCAGGTGAAATTGGATCCTGATCGAAGTTTCAACTTCCACTGGCTTACCCTCGTATATATAAGGCCGGTATCTCCATTTTTTAACTGCATCCATTGAAGCCCCAACCAGAATGGGATCACCCTGTACAACCTTGAGATTGATCATGTTCCCTTGGGTATCGATCGTAGCTTGAAGAAGCACGTCGCCTTCAATGCCTCTTTCGCGGGCTTCTCGTGGGTATTTTGCCTGCACGTCATGAATCTTGAGCCCTTCCGCGACACGGGTGGATATGCGTAATCGCGTCGGCTTCGCCGGTGGGTCAGTTTGCGCCACCGCCAGCCCCGCCAAAACCACTAGCAGCGCCAGGGCCAGAAATCGTCTGATTGTCATAAGAAGCCGTATGCTGCAGCAAACCTTCTCGCTTGTCAACACATCAATTTAAGTGCCTTTTAATTAATTAGCTTTCTGTTAGCATTTCTTCCATGAAGCGTCTGCTCATTATCTCCGGGGTCGTAATTGGCGTCCTTCTTCTCGTTGTCGCTCTGGTGCCACTGTTCATTAACGTGGATAGTTTCCGCCCGGAGTTGGAGAAGAAGCTCTCCGTGGCACTTAACCGTACCGTCACTATCGGCAAGCTTAGCGCCTCCATTTTTAGCGGCGGTGCAACGGCCAGCGATATCTCCATTGCCGACGATCCGGCCTTTAACAAAGGCCCGTTCTTGCGCGCGTCTTCCGTGAAGGTTGGCGTGGAGTTAATGCCCCTGATCTTCTCCAAGCAGCTCAAGGTCACGTCTGTGACCGTGGAGAAACCGGATATCGCTCTGCTCAGCAATGCCCAGGGCAAATGGAATTACTCCACCATTGGCAGCTCCGCGCCAAAGACTGCGCCAGAAGCCGCGCAAACGACCGCGCCAGCGCCAGCAGCCAGCACCGGGTCGGACATATCAGTTGGTAAATTTGAAATCGTGGATGGAACTGTCCGCGTGGGCCACAGCACCGGCCATTCTGCAGGGAAAGAAAGTGTCTACCAGAAGGTAAATCTGGTGGCGCACAACATTTCCACGCAAACGGCCATGCCTTTTACTCTCTCTGTTTCCGTGCCCGGCGGCGGCTCTCTGGCAATGGAAGGCCAGGCAGGCCCGCTCAATGCCACTGACTCAACCAATAGTCCGCTGGATGCCAAGCTCACACTCAAACATGTTGACCTGGGGGCGCTCGGCTTTATTGATACCAGCTCCGGAGTGGGCGGCCTTGTGGACTTTGACGGCCAGGTAAAATCTGACGGCCACCGCCTGCATTCAGAAGGCAAGGCCAATGCCACCAACTTACGCTTGATTAAGGGCGGCCAGCCGGCAAAGCAGCCCGTTGCTCTCGATTACAAGTCTGACTACGCACTGGATTCGCAAACCGGCACCGTTAACGCAAACCTGCATACAGGGAACAGCCTGACCAATGCCAGCGGCACGCTCAACGCCAAAGGTGAGGACATACTCGCCAACCTGAAGATTGAAGGAAAGAACATGGCGGTGAATGATGTTGAAGGGTTGCTGCCGGCGTTTGGCGTGATTTTGCCTTCAGGGGCGTCCCTGCAGGGCGGCAACATCAATATGGACATGGCAGCGGCAGGCCCGCTGGGTCGCTTGGTAGTTACCGGTCCGCTCAGTATTACAGGAACACACCTGACTGGCTATAACCTTGGCTCAAAACTCGGGCCCATCGCGGCGTTTACCGGCAACAAGGGCAGCATGGACACGCTTATACAGACTTTCAGCTCTGCCTTGCGCGTTGCGCCTGAGGGAATAAAAGCTGACAACATAGTCCTGGACGTGCCATCGATGGGAACGGTCACCGGAAATGGAGTGATTACCAACGATAACTCCCTCGACTTCAAGATGCTGCTCAAGCTCTCCGGCGGCGCGAATAACCTTCTGGGAAGTTTGACCGGGATGTCAGCCGGGGCACAGAGCAGCGGACTGCCCTTTCTGATTGAGGGCAAGACCTCAAGCCCTGAGTTCCGCCCCTCAATGGCTGGCGTCTCCAAGGGCACCCTGCAAAACAGCCTGTTGCAGGCTGTACAGGGCAAGAGTGGCGCGCAAGGCCAGCAAAAACCTGATGTAAAGGGCGTGCTGGGCGGCCTGCTCAATAAGAAAAAAACGCAATAATAGCGGCTGCCAACATTCTATTGGGTGGCTGCATTGGTCTGTCCGCTGATAAAATAAGCTCATATCCGTAGCTCCTGGTAAAGGGTTTTTCAAAACATGCTCAAAAAGTTGTACCTGCTTGCGTCTGCTCTTCTATTGATGGCCGTGGCTGTCCGCGCCGATAACATCGTGGATGAAATTATTGCCCGGGTGAACGACCAGATCATCACTCGCTCAGATATGGAAAAGGCCAAGCAGACGAACCAGGACGAGTTGAAGCAGCGGTTTCCTTCTGACTGGGAAGCAAAATGGAACGCGGCGCAGAAAGATATTCTGCGCGACCTGATTGATCAGCAACTTCTCCTGGAACGCGGCAAAGACCTGGGCATCACCGGCGAAACCGACGTGGTCAAGCGGCTCAATCAATTGCGGCAGCAGATGGGGCTGGCAAGCATCGATGATCTGGAAAAAGAAGCGCAGAAACAAGGCGTTTCTTATGAAGATTTCAAAGAGCAGATACGTGTTGGAGCAGTCACGCAACAGGTCATAGGCCAGGAAGTCGGAGCCAAGATCCACATCACCAATGACGACATTCAAGAGTGGTATAACAAGCACGCAAAAGAGCTTGAGGGGCAGGAAGAAGTAGCCCTGAGCGAGATCATGATTGCCACCCAGCCACCGGCGCCAAGCACAGGAGACAAAGATAAACCGGCCGCAGCCGCGCCGCTTCCTGAAGACCCAGCCAAAGTGACTGAAGCTGAGACCAAAGCCAATCAAGTTCTTGATCAACTGCATAAAGGCGCTAAGTTCGACGAACTGGCCAAGAAAAATTCTGACGGCCCAACCGCCAGCTCGGGGGGGGCACTCGGCAGCTTTAAACGTGGCGAACTGGCGAAGGACCTGGAAGAAAAAACATTTACGCTAAAGGCAGGCGAAACCACTGGCGTAATTCGCACCAAACAGGGATTCATTATCCTGAAGGTCACGGGACATCGCCAGGCAGGCATCCCGCCGCTTAAGGATGTCTCTGAGCGTATTCGCGAAGCCATTTACACAGAGCGTTTGGAGCCTGCGGCCCGCACGTTCCTCACCAAGCTGCGCGAAGAAGCTTACATTGACATTAAGCCTGGATTTGCTGACACAGGCGCAAGCCCCAATCAAGGCAATAAACCTGTGATGGTCGCGGCCAATGCAAATGGCAGTAATCCGGCAAAGCCAGCTAAGAAAAAGAAAAAGCTGCTGATTTTCTAGCCGCTGGACTGTTTCACACACTTCTCGTATCCCGGCGCCTTAATTTTGTCTTAGTTCTATTTGAGTTCAACCGAGCTCCACAACCCGGGCTGCTCTCAATGCGTCCAACAACTTGATGGACGCAAAATCCTGGGTCGCGATTATCGCCAATTTCATTGTCATAGCCGGGCTGATCCGTTATGGATTCAAGCTTTTCGCGGACTATCACGCCACCGGACGCTGGGCCAAGAATATGACCGGTCTGCTGGCTGGTATCGGCATGCTGGCCCTGGCGGCTTCCATGCTATTGACGCCGCGCAATGCGCTGGTCATCCTGCAGGTGGCGCAAACCGGGGCTGCGCGCGTTTTTCTGATCATGAGCAGCATACTTCTAATGGCGGCCATCGCAGCTTTTGGCATCATCAACTACTCCAGACCGCTCAGGCTCTGGCACCAGCGGCGCATCGGAAGGGACCTGCGGCGCGGTCTTCCCCGCATTTCCTGACGATTTCCCTGCCCGCGTCCGCCGTTCGTTCCCCCGGCCGGCGATAATCTTTCCATTTGCATTCCTGCCAGCCGCGTCTAGAATGTCTTCCCTATGCGAAAACTCTCAGTCGTGTCGCTGTTTTTCATTCTTGCCTTGACCGCTTGGACGCAGCAGGCGCAAGCGCCCGTGGAAATCACCGCCGAACCCCATCACCATCTGGTGGTGGAGAACAAATTTGTCCGCGCGTTTGCGTTTTCCGTGGACCCAGGGCAGACAACCTTAATGCACCGCCATGGCCATGACTACATCTCTATTTTCGTGGGTGACACGCAGATCATGAATGCCAAGGAAGGCGCTCAGCCGGCTCCAGCCACGTTCAAAGATGGCGATGTCAGGTTCGCCGCCGGCGGACTCGTGCACGCCGTGACTGATACCGGCACCACTCCTACTCGCAACGCAACCATCGAATTGCTGCAACCTACCACCAACCAGAAAGCTTGTACGGAATCATGCGCTGTTCCCGTACCTTGCGAGGCTGCAGACAAAGCCACTTGCGCTACCGTGGTTAAGGCTTTCACCGCGGATCAATGGACGGTCACTATGGTCACCATTCCTGTGGGCGGAAAGTATCCCTCGCACACCCACACCGGCGGTGTTCTTACCGTGGCCCTTTCGGATTCAGACATCACCATGAAGAGCGCAAGCAGGGCACGAGATATTCATTCCAAGACTGGTGACATCATGTGGCATGAGCCGGAAACCCACACCATCACCAATATCGGCAAGACCCCGAGCAAGGTCGCAGTGCTGGAATTTAAGTAATCTTCAGAGTGCATGGCCCGAAATGACGCGCTGATTTCGCTCATCCGGGCCATGCTTCCTTTATCACCCGCAAGTTCATTGACCTTCAGCATGCGGCGTTTCAGGCGTTTCCCGCCTTGCAGGCTCCGCAGGTTATTCTTACAATCTATATATGCGAACGTCCCGTGTCGCGGGACTGCTATTGCTGGCCACTGCCACGCTGGCGCAGCAGCAGCAGCCCGTGGAGATCACTTCTGAACCCAGCCATCATCTGGTTCTGCAAAACGAATACGTGCGCGTATTCGATGTCACGGTAGCGCCCAAGACCTCAACGCTGGTCCACCGCCACAACCATGATTATCTTTTTGTGACCCTGGGTGATTCTGACGTTGTCAGTGCTCGTGTCGGCGAAAAGCCGATTTCGCTCATACTCAAAGACGGGGAAGTTCGTTATGCGCCGGGTAACTTTGCCCACGCCGCCATCAATAATAGGGACCAGCCGTTTCACAACACTACCATTGAGTTGCTGAAGCCTTCTACCAAGGTGGCGAACTGCACCGAGCTTTGCACAACGCTGCATTGCGGCAATGGTAATAAGGCCAACTGCTCCAAGGTGGTTTACAACATTTCTTCCGATCAATGGCTGGCTTCGCTGGTGACGCTGCCTCCGTCATCGCAACTGGCAAGAGATATGCACGGCAACCCGCATCTGGTGATTGCTGTTTCTGATCTTGACCTGACCAGCCAGGCAGGCGCCGCCAGCAATAACATCCAGCGCCAATCGGGAGGCCTGCTTTGGATGCCCGCTGGTCCTGCGTATACGCTGGTGAATAAAAGCCAGAAACCGGCCAAATTCGTTACACTTGAGTTCAAGCCATGACCATTACAGAGACCAATCTGCAGGCGGAAAATCCGGGAGCGCGCGAGTATAACCGCGCCAAGCGCTGGCTGGAGATTGGGGACCTGGCCATCAGTTTTGGCTTTCTCATTGCCCTGCTGGCCACCGGCTGGACCAACGTTCTTAGCTCTCTGGCCACGCGCCTGGGCCGCGACCACTATATTCTGGACCTGTTTATTTACGTCGCGTTCCTCAGCTTAATCAGCAAGGCCCTTGGCTTCAGCCTGGATTTTTACAGCTTCCGTCTGGAACACCGCTTCAATCTGTCGAACCAGCGGCTGGGCTCGTGGCTCAAAGACGAGATCAAAGGCTGGGTGCTCGGCCTGATTATGGCGACCTTTCTGGCCGAGATGGTGTACGCGCTGATCCGGACCTCGCCGCAGTACTGGTGGATTATCGCGTGGCTGATCTTTATCGGCTTGTTTATCTTTTTCGCGCAGATTGCGCCAGTGGTCCTGTTCCCTCTGTTTTACAAGTTCGCTCCTCTGCAAAATGACGAGCTTAAATCCCGCCTGGTGCGGCTGGGTGAGCGTGCCGGTACGCGCGTCCGCGGCGTTTACGAATGGAAGCTCTCTGAAAAGAGCAAGAAAGCCAACGCCGCCCTTACCGGGCTGGGCAACACGCGCCGCATCATCCTGGCGGACACGCTTCTTGAAAACTATAGCAATGACGAAATTGAAGCCGTGCTGGCCCACGAGCTCGGACACCACGTGCATGGGCATATGGTGAAGATGATTGTGGTCCATGCCCTGGTAACTCTGGCTGGATTCTGGGCGGCCAATGAAGTACTGCGCTACGCCATTGACGAGCGGAGAATGTTCCAGCACCTTGCAGACTTTGCCAACCTGCCTTTGCTGGCGCTGGTGGCCAGCGGAATTTCACTGCTGCTGATGCCGGCGCTCAATGCCTACTCACGCTTCACCGAACGCCAGGCCGATCTTTACTGCTGGAAGTCCGTAACCGACGTCGCTCCATACATCACGGCCATGGAAAAACTGGGCAAGCAGAACCTGAGTGAGAGCCATCCTTCGCGGTTAGTAGAGCTGCTGTTCCATTCCCATCCGCCCATCTCCAAGCGCATTGCAGCAGCAGAGGCATGGGCCAAGAGTCATCGGCCAAGTCTGGCGACCTAGATTTTCTCGGCGGCACGCAGGTTAACTCAGCAGGCGTTCCAGCTCGTCAACATCGCCGTGGATGATCGCAAGATGGTCTGGGATATTCAGCTTAAGTTTCACGCTGGCCGGAATCGTACGTATTGTATTCAGCTTTTTCTCTTGCACAAGGAGTTGGCAGTACAAAAGCTCTCCATCGCCGCTCACGAAATGGACCAGATAGAACCTGCTGCAGGGAAAACTCCCGGAGTCGTAGTAGTCCTGCCCGGTCACGAATCGGATTCGTCCATTCCTTAGCTGAAATGCATAGCAGGCCCCTTCGTCCTCCTTTTCTTCGAACACAACCACCCGCTTGGACTGGACTTGCACGACGACTGCATGGCTGCTGGCGACTGCTTTTTCAAATTTAGCCAGACCGGCAACCATCTTGCGACGCTCCGGTATATAGCTCCATAACGCGATACCTCCGCCAGCGACCAGCCAAAATAGCGTAATGAAATACCACGATGTTTTTTGGCTGGAGTAATGTGAAGCGAGCAGAGTCAGGAGCCAGAGCGGAACTATGAGCAATATGGATACTTGAAGCAGCCGCTGGGCAGCTTTCTGCAACTGTTTCCGCTTGCGCGAGACAATACCCTGAAGAAGGCAGCTCTCTTTGTATGAAAGCGGCCTCACAACGGCATCTTCGGGCAAGTTGAATTGCATCACGTTAAAGGATACCCATCAGTTGCCAGTTGGGTTTAGCAAGCAAGGCCATTGGATGGCCGTGTCTCAAATTTTTTCCGCCCGCACCATTTCTTCCACTCTGCGCAGATCATCTTCCGTGTCCACACCAACAGTGTTGAAGGGCGTCTCTGCCACATAAATGTCGATGCCGTTATCCAGAAAGCGTAGCTGCTCCAGCCGTTCCGCTGCTTCCAGCTTTGACTCAGGCAGATTGCAGAAGCGGTCCAGCGCGGCGCGGCGGTAGGCATAAAAACCCAGATGCTTGAAGTAGTTGATGCCGCCGGCCTTATCGCGATCAAAAGGAATGGTGGAGCGGGAAAAATAAAGCGCGCGCCCGTTCAGGTCGGTCACGACTTTCACTGCATTGGGATTGTCCACGTCCTGCGGCGGGCACGGCGTCTTGATGGTTGAAACCATCACCTTGGCGTCCTGCATGGGCTGCAGCAAGGCGTCCAGGTGTTCGGGGCGCGCCAAAGGCTCATCGCCTTGAATATTTACATACACATCGGCGGCCATGCGTTGCGCAACTTCGTAAACGCGGTCCGTGCCGCTGCGGTGCTCGGCGGAGGTCATCTGCGCCTTCCATCCCCGGGCCTGCGCAAATTGCATGACCTCTTCTGAATCCGTGGCGATGATCACGTCGCGCAGCAGCGGAGATTTTTTTGCCGCCTCATAGACGCGGGCAATCATCGGCTGCCCGGCAATCTCACGCAGGACTTTGCGCGGCAGCCGTGTGGAAGCCAGCCGCGCAGGGATAATAGCAATAGCAGAGAAATTTGATGTCATAAGCGATTGAATCTCGTTATCGCTTTCTCATCTGCTGCAGCTTCTGCGATTTCTCTTCTACGCTCTTCACCAGCTTGCCCTTCATCTCTTTCAGCTTGCCGGCTACCGTGGCGTTGCTCAGCCCGATAATCTGTGCCGCCAGAATTCCGGCATTGGTCGCGCCCGCCTTGCCGATCGCCGTTGTGGCCACGGGAATACCGGCCGGCATCTGCACGATGGCAAGCAGTGAATCCATGCCATTGAGCGGCGTGGAAGGAATCGGCACGCCGATCACAGGGATTGTCGTCTCGGCGGCAATCACTCCCGCCAGATGCGCGGCTCCGCCTGCGCCGGCAATAATCACACGAATGCCGCGGCCGGCCGCGTTGCGCGCATATTCTGAGGTGCGGGCCGGCGAACGATGCGCCGACGTTACGTCAATCTCATAAGCGATGCCAAAATCGTCCATCACCTTGGCTGCTTCATTCATAATCTCAAGGTCGGAATCCGACCCCATCACAATCGAAACCATTGGGCTCTCTGCCATGGAAGTTTTTTCCTTAGGAATTTATTTCAGTGCTCTCAGGGCGCGTGCCCCGATGTCCGTGCGGTAATACATGTCTTCAAAACTGATCAGCCGCACCCCTTCATAGGCGCGGTTAATTGCGTCACGTAATTCCGGCCCGCGGCCCGTCACGCTCAGCACGCGGCCGCCATTGGTATAAACCAGGCCATCGCGCTTGCTGGTGCCTGAGTGAAACACTTTTACATTGCTCAGGCTGCTGGCGCGGTCCAATCCTGAAATCTGTTTTCCGCTCACAAAGCTTCCCGGATATCCGCCGGACGCCACCACTACGCAACAGGAAACGTCGCGCGACCATTTGAATACGCCGTCGCTCACGCGGCCTTCCACGGAGGCTTCCAGCGCATCCAGCAAGTCGCTATCCAGTCGCATGAGCACCGCCTGCGTTTCCGGATCGCCAAAGCGGCAGTTGAACTCCAGTACCATGGGCCCGCGCGCGGTCATCATCAGTCCGCAATACAAAATGCCGCGATATTCCGCGCCTTCCGATTTCATGCCGGCAATCACAGGGCGCGCAACATGGTTCAGCAGCCAATCAGACATGCCCGCATCCAGCAGCGAGTCAATGGAAAACGCTCCCATGCCTCCGGTGTTGGCTCCCTGGTCGCGATCGCCAATGCGCTTGTGGTCCTGCGCCGGAACCAGCGCGGCCACGCGCTCGCCATCGCTCAGAACCAGGAAGGAGACTTCTTCGCCTTCAAGAAACTCTTCCAGTACAACGTGGGACACTGGCGTTCCCAGCAGCTTGCCGTTCAACATGTCAATCCCGGCAATGGCGGCTTCTTCTTTGGTGGGAGCAATCACCACGCCTTTGCCTGCAGCCAGACCGTCGGCCTTAACGACCACCGGCGTTGAAAAAAGTCCGAGGGATTTACGCAGCTCTTCTTCTGACGTGCAGACAGCATAATGCGCCGTGGGAATCTGGTGCCGCTGCATGAACTCTTTGGCGAAGCTCTTGCTCGTTTCCAGCTGCGCGGCCCGCTGCGTAGGGCCAAAGATCCTCAGGCCACGGCGCGTGAACTCATCCACCACGCCCAGGGAAAGCGGTATCTCAGGGCCAACCACGGTCAGGTCCGGCTGAATCTGGTGGGCTGCCGTAAGCATGCTGGCCAGACTCTTGGGATCGCCAGCCAGGCAGCTGGCTTCTTCGCAGATACCACCATTTCCGGGCAGGCAATAGACCTGGGACACGCGCGACGACTGGCGCAGCTTCCATACCAGCGCGTGCTCCCTGCCGCCTCCGCCAATGACCAGGATTTTCATAAGATAAGTGCGTTCTTTGTGATGCCGAAACGGTGGTGCTCAAAAGCTTGGTGCTTAAAAACTAGATGCGAAAAGCCAGACCTGTGAGGATATAGCATATGGTGCTTGTTCGTCAGCCTTTTAGGCTACCCGGCAATTTCCCGGCAACGCAATGCCTATACCGTCACCGCCTCAGGCTTAGGTTTGCTCGCCAGCAGCTGCCGCAACACATATTGCAGGATGCCGCCATGTTCGTAGTAGAGAATCTCTTGCGGCGTGTCGATGCGCACCAGCGCGCTGAATTCGTTTACCGTACCGTCAGCGCCGGTGGCGCGAACATGCACCTGTTTCCCGTTGGCAAATTTACTGGCCAGCAGCGCAGGCAGTCCCACAATCTCATAAACTTCATCGCCTTGCAGGTTCAGCGACTCCGCGTTCTCTTCCGCCAGGAACTGCAGCGGCAGAATTCCCATCCCTACCAGGTTGGACCGGTGTATGCGCTCATAGCTCTCGGCAATCACCGCGCGTATGCCCAGTAGCAGCGGCCCCTTGGCAGCCCAGTCGCGCGACGAGCCAGAACCATACTCCTTGCCCGCCAGCACAATCAGCGGCACGCCATCGGCAATGTACTTTACGGAAGCGTCAAAGATTGACATGGTTTCGCCATCAGGGAAATGCCGGGTGACGCCGCCTTCCGAGCCCGGCGCCAGTTGGTTGCGCAGGCGGACGTTGGCAAATGTGCCGCGCACCATTACCTCATGATTGCCACGGCGCGAACCATACGAATTGAAGTCATTCGGCTCCACGCCATGTTTCTGCAGATATCTTCCGGCTGGACTGCTGGCTTTGATGGAGCCTGCAGGCGAAATGTGGTCTGTCGTCACGCTGTGGCCAAGCTTGGCCAGCACGCGTGCTCCCTTGATTTCCTTGATTGCCGCCGGACGTACCGGCATATCGTCAAAATACGGAGCGCGCTTGATATACGTGGAGTCCGCTTCCCAGAGATAAGTCTCGCCTTCAGGAACGGACAGCTGCTTCCATTCATGGTCGCCATCGAAAATGGTGGCATAGTTTTTGGTGAACATGCTGGAGTTGATCGCCATGCTCACCGTATCCTGCACTTCTTTTTGCGTCGGCCAGATATCGCGTAGATAGACTGGCTTACCGTCTTTGCCTTTTCCTAAAGGATCTTGCGTGATATCCAGATCAATGCGGCCGGCCAGCGCGTAAGCCACCACCAGCGGCGGCGACATCAAATAATTTGCCCGCACTTCGGAGTTGATGCGCCCTTCAAAATTTCGATTGCCGGAGAGCACCGATGCCACTACCAACTGCTTTTCCGCAATCGCGTGCGAGACATCCTGCGGCAGCGGCCCCGAATTGCCGATGCACGTTGTGCATCCGTAGCCCACAGTATGGAAGCCGAGCTGGTCCAGGTATGTAGCCAGACCGGCGTTGTGATAATACTCAGTCACCACGCGCGAGCCAGGAGCCAGCGAGGTCTTCACCCAGGGCCTGCGTTTCAAGCCTTTTTCCACGGCTTTTTTGGCAAGCAGACCGGCGGCCATCATCACAGATGGATTGGAAGTGTTGGTGCAGCTTGTGATTGCCGCAATCACCACCGCGCCGTCGTGAAGGTATTCAAAAACATCTGCGCCCAGCTCTTTGGTGCCTGCAGGCAGCGTGGGATCATCCGCGATTCCAATCGGCGTACCGCCTTCACCTTCGAACCGTTCTACCTGCTGCGGAGCGACTTTTCTGGCTGGCTGCGATGGACGCGGCCCAATCAACGTAGGCAGTGCCCGCTCGAATGATTCCTTTGCCTGGGAAAGTGGCACGCGGTCCTGTGGACGCCTTGGTCCTGCCACGCTCGGCTCCACGGTACTCAAATCCAATTCCACAACCTGCGAGTATTCCGCATCCTGGGTCTGCGCGGTATGGAACAGCCCTTGCTCTTTGCAGTAGGTTTCTACCAGCGCGATCTCATGCGGCTCGCGGCCGGTAGTACGCAAATAATTCAGCGTTGTTTCATCCACGGGGAAGATGCCGCATGTCGCGCCATATTCCGGAGCCATATTCGCGATGGTGGCGCGATCGGCCAGCGGCAGCGATGCCAGCCCCGGCCCAAAGAACTCGACAAACTTTCCTACCACTCCGACCTTGCGCAGGATCTCCGTTACCGTGAGTACAAGATCCGTGGCCGTGGAGCCTTCACGCAGCTGCCCGATGAGTTTGAATCCGACAACCTGCGGCACCAGCATGGATACAGGCTGCCCCAGCATGGCGGCTTCGGCTTCAATACCGCCCACGCCCCATCCCAGTACGCCCAGGCCATTGATCATGGTGGTGTGCGAGTCGGTTCCTACCAGCGTGTCTGGATAAGCCACGGTTACGCCATCAGGCCTTTCTGAGAAGACAACGCGCGCCAGATATTCCAGATTTACCTGATGAACAATCCCCATGTCGGGCGGAACTACCTTGAAATTTCTGAAGGCGGACTGCCCCCAGCGCAGAAAAGCATACCGCTCTTTGTTCCGCGCAAATTCAAGCTGCGCGTTCACGGCAAACGCTCCCAGAGTTGCGAACTCATCCACCTGCACTGAGTGATCAATCACCAGCTCAGCCGGCTGCAGGGGATTGATCAGCTTGGGATCGCCGCCCATCTTCTTCATGGCGTCACGCATGGCGCCCAGGTCCACCACGGCAGGTACGCCGGTAAAATCCTGCATCAGCACACGTGCCGGGGTAAACGCAATTTCTTTTTCCGGTACGGCCTGCGGCATCCAGTTGGCAAGAAAGCGGATATCATCCGCTGTCACACTGCGGCCGTTCTCTGTACGCAATAAATTTTCCAGCAGGATCTTCAACGAAAAAGGAAGGCGATGAGGAGAGCACTCGTATTTTTCCAGCGCGTCCAGACGATAGATTTCATATTCCTGATTGCCGACGCGCAACCGTGAGCGGCTGCCGAAGCTATTCATGAGATTCACCTTCCTATTGGATTCACCTGAGCAGGCAGACGTTCCACAAACTCGCGGGGGCGCTGGGGATCAGAAACTGCCGCCAAATTGATTGTAGAGCAGGAGAAGATTCAAGCCAATAATCACGACCGTAACCGCATACGCCATGTAGTTTGTACTGCGGTTGTTCACCAGGTCAGCCATCACGGCCCTGGAGCGCGTCAGCAGTACCAGAGGCACAAGCGCAAACGGGATCGCAAAGCTCAGCACAACCTGTGATAGTAACAAAATCTTAAGAGGATCAAGTTTCAGGGATATCACGACCAACGCCGGAATAATTGTGATTAAGCGCCGCAGGAAGACGCTGAACTTGATATCTAAGAATCCTTCAATAATCACCTGTCCGGCCATGGTGCCTACCGTGGAGGATGACAGCCCGGAAAACAAAAGCGCCAGGGCAAATGCGGTCCCGGAGACGGCGGGAAGAAGCGGTTGCAGCGTCAGATGGGCTTCGTCAAAGCTGAAGGGCACTTGATGTCTATAGAACACGGCGGCTGCCATCACGATCATGGCGGAGTTAATCAGCCACGCGCCGTTCATGGCTGCCAGCACGTCCCACAGCTCATAGCGCAGGTGGCTCATGGTGAGCAGCCATTTTTCTGGATGGTCGCTTGCAGCGTCTTCTCTCACGCGATGTTGCACCAATGCCGAGTGCAGATAGATCACGTGCGGCATTACGGTTGCGCCAAGCATGCTCACCGCAACGTAAATGCTCGATGAATTGATCCTGGGAATAAGAACGCCCTTGGCAACGGCTCCCCAATCCGGACGCACAATGAACATCTCAAATGCGTAGCAGGCAGCCACACCGAAAACGAACACCATCACAAGCTGTTCCAGCCGACGGAATCCGTATAACTCAACCGCCAGCATCAGAAACACAACCACGGCTGTGAGCAGCGCGGCGGGAAACAAGGGAATGCCCAGCAGAAGATAGAATCCCAGGGCAGCGCCCAGAAATTCCGCCAGATCCGTAGCCAGCGCCGCAAGCTCCGCCGCCACCCATAGTCCAAAGTTGACTCTGGGCGGGAAATGAGCGCGGCAGTTTTGGGGCAGCGTCTTTCCGGTGGCGATTCCCAGTTTGGCCGACAGATACTGAATCAGGATGGCCATGGCGTTCGACCACAACAGGACCCACAGCAGCGTGTATCCAAACCTGGCGCCGCCTTCAAAGTTACTGGCGAAGTTGCCGGGGTCGATATAGGCCACGCTGGCCACAAACGCCGGACCAAAATACCGCCACATCTCGCCACGCTTGAGCGTGGGGAGCAACCGGAATCGAGTTTTTTTGGCTGTTTCTGGAAGCTCAGACGTCGACATACAAAGCACTACAGTATAAGGGAAATGCTCTAATTGCATCCCAAATCGCTCTTCATTTGTGCCAAACATCGGCATTTTCCATGACATGGCCGGCGAGATGATTTTTGTTAGCGGCTATCGATTCATCTTGAAATTAGCGAATAAGGCGACAATCACTGTATTGAGGATTGCGGTAATCCCTGCCGCAATCAGTATTCCCTGGGCAGCCCGTGGCCTCCCTTTCCGCACCAGGAGACGCCAGATCGGGACCACGTAGCCTACCTGCGTCAGGCCAATGGCGGCCACCATAACGTAAAAGGACGATATCAGGCGCACATCGGCAACCAGCAGGAGCCAGCCGATACCGAGCTGCGCAATGTTGAGCAGCCAGCAGATGGCCATGCCCGCCACAATGCTTCCATTCCCTTTTTTCATGAACACAACAATTCAAACATAAAAAGGCCCGCCCTTGCGGCAGGCCTTTGTTTTGCATTTTTGGCGGATGTCTGGTTACTGCAAGCGAACTACGGCATCAGCTCCTGAGTGAACACAGCGCCACCCATGGAGCCGATTACAGCGGATTCCTTCACTGGTTTGTGGGAATCCTTTGACACCCACAGCGTTTCCTTATCAGCGCCATCATCCGAGCTGATCTCCAACTTATAGGCGTCAAACGTACCGGCAGGCACCGTCACTTTTTCCACGCCGGAAACCTTTAACTGCATCAGCTGGACTTTTTGCTTTTGCACGTCAAAGTTCCGGTAGGTTGTGCTGTAGCCTTCGGCAAGAGGCAGAGATGCCAGCGCCTGTTTGGCTCCCGCGCCCTGGGCGAACAGCGGTCCACCCAGATCCACTGAGATTGGGGTGTCCTTCCCGCTCATGTTCATATTGCCGGCCGCTTTGTCTCCGGCAAAGTTGAGATCAATGGATACCGGCCCCTGTTTCAGACCGAGCTTGCGTGCAATCAGGGTCCCTTTGTCCATGGAGGAAGTCTGGGTCATTGGGCCGTTGGGAGTTTCAATCACGTCGGTGGCAGTCCAGCCACCGCCTTCTTCTGCAATGGTTGTGGAGACACTCAGGGCAACCTGCTGGCCGCTGACCTGGATCATGGCCTTGTATTTAAAGACTCCCGGCTGCAGGTCGAATGCGGCCTTGGGCAATCCCACAGCTCCGGCGTCCACTTTCTTTGCCAGTACCACGGTCTTGGGATCGACAGTAACTTCTTTCAGGCGCGCCACAACCTCTGGCGTTCCGCCTTCCTGAAACCGTCCGCCCAGATATTTAGCCAGAAACTTTTCTGAAGCCATCACACTGGCCATATTGTTGACCGGCCGCGCAAAGCCATGGCCTTCATCCGGAATCAGGATGTACTCCACGGGGAAGCCGCGGTCCCGCAGCGCGATCACAATCTGCTCAGACTCCGCATGGTTTACGCGCGGATCATTCGATCCCTGCGCGATCAACAGCGGCGTCTTGATCTTGTCTGCCGAGGTCAGCGGGGAACGCTCTTTCAGCAAGGCTTTACCTGCCGGTGTGTTGGGGTCGCCCATGCGGACATTAAACGTCTTGCGTATCGACTCCCAGTACGGCGGAATTGAATCCAGCAGCGTGATCAGGTTGGAAGGGCCAAAGAGATCGACTGCGGCCGCATAAACATCCGGCGTAAAGGCCACACCAGCCAGCGTTGCGTAACCGCCATATGAGCCGCCGAAAATTCCCACGCGCTTGGGATCGCTGATGCCTTTATCCACCAGGTATTTCACGCCCCAGGTAATGTCATCCTGCATGGTCTTGCCCCATTGCAGGTTGCCGGCATTCAGGAATTTCTTGCCATAGCCGGTGGAAGCGCGGAAATTCGGGCTGAGCACCGCATAGCCACGGTTGGCGAAGAACTGCGCATAGGAGTTATACCCCCATACGTCGCGACCCCAGGGTCCGCCGTGCGGGAAGATCACGGTAGGCAGGTTCTTGGCCGGGACACCCTTGGGCAATGTCAGATAGGCCGGAATCTCCAGCCCGTCTGACGATTTGTAATGCACGGGCTCCATCTTGGCCAGCGATTCACGAGGCAATTTTTCCCGCACGGTAAATTGCTTGATCAGCTTGTGGTTCTTGCGGTCAAAAATATAAGTGATGCCCGGTTCGGTATCGCTGTTAGCAACGACAACCCATGTCTGTTCATCCAGCGTGTGCGATCCCAGCGCCAGCTCCATTCCCGGCAGCTGGCTTTTCAGCCACTTGTAGTCTTTCTCAAAGCCCTTGTCTTTGAAATAGATTCGCTGTTTGTCATCAAGATAGGTCGTCAATATCAACTCGTCGGTGACATCAGAGAACAGCGCGCCGCCAAAATCCACGCGCTTCAGGGGATCGGATTCCACCATCTCGGTTGTTCCGGTCTCCGGATCGAGCAAGGCCAGGCCAACCAGGTCTACGTTGTCCCCTTTATTGGTTTCCATGTAGACATGCTTGCCGTCTTTTGTGAACTCAATCGTCCCGCAGCTTTCCATTACCGAGCAGGAATAGATTTTGGTGAATTTATCCGGATCGACGCGAAGGAGTTCATTGTCACCGTTGTCGGCAACGCGGCCAACCAGCCGAAGGTTTCCCTTCAGATCAAAGGTCCAGCCGGAAATCTTTTCCGTGTTCTTCCGCACCAGCGTTTTTTCGCCCGTGGAAAGCTTCAGCTTGTAGAGATCATGCCACGCTTTGTCGCGATCATTCAGGCCGATAAAAATAATGTCTGGATCGGTCTTGGGAACGTTGATTATCTCCACGCGTGCGCCCTTTACGCCGGTCATATCGCGTGAAGGTGGCGCGTCAGCGCCGGCAGCCGGCTTGGCCGTGGGATCGACCGCGTAGACGTTAAAGTTTTCGTCGCCGTCATTATCTTTTACATAGAGAATGTATTTGCTGTCGCGGCTCCAGAAAGAGCCGGCCACCGGCCGCTTGGCTTCGGTGGTCATCAGGCGGGCGGAGCTGAATGGCTCATCCACGCCTTTCACGTAAACGTTGCGCGTGTCTTTCCACGGCTTCAGGAACGAGAGGTACTTACCGTCTGGAGAAATTTGTGCGCCTGCAATCTCCGGGTTGCCGAAGATAATCTCGCGATCGATGATCGGCGGCAAGCCGCTCGCGGCGGGTGTTTTCTTGTCCTGTGCGACCAATGTGGCAGCGAGCAGGGTCAGGCACAACATGCTCTTGAATAATTTATTCATGGAAGGAAAATCCTTTCTTCATCTCTCTCAGTGAGAGCCGTACGTTAGCGGTGAATGGAACCGCGTGCCCCGAAAGTGTCACCAGAATTGTCCATGCAGAACAGCATTGCTGTCCAGTAATAATGGTCTTATTCATTATCACCAGACGCATATTCCCGCATGGTTCTTAATGACAGTACGAGAAAACGATGCGGAAGTTTCAGCACGCTTGCTTTTCCTTCTATGGAAGCCAGGCAAGTAGAGGGGGATTGCCCCAAAACTTGTGCAACTCTCCCATGGATTTCAGAGTTCCTGACCAATCAATATGCGCTTTTTCTGACTTCTCGCCCCTTCCCAAAACCCCTGGTCAGCGTGATAATAGCGGTCATTAGGTACTTAACTCTATTGTCCGCTGGAGCCCCGGATCCCTCTTGACCAACAGTTAGCAGCCTAGATAGAACTTTCCGATACAGTCGACTGCTGACTGGCCGGGCCTCTTGTTGAAGGAGGCGCTCTTGAAAGTTTACGAAGGTAAGGACATCCGCAATCTCGTCGTTATTGGTCACTCCCATTCAGGCAAGACATCCCTGGTTTCTTCCATGTTGTACACCGGCGGCGCCACACCCAAGCTGGGCCGCGTGGATGACGGCTCAACCGTTACCGACCACGACGAAGAAGAAATCTCCCGGCAGATGACGATCTCTACCGCCATCGCCTCCCTGGAATGGCACAACACCAAGATCAATTTGTTTGATTCGCCTGGCTTCACCATGTTCGCGCATGAAGCGCGCATCGCCATGTCCGCCGCGGAAGCAGCGCTGGTGGTTGTCGACGGCGTTTCCGGCGTTGAGGTGGTAACGGAAAAAGTCTGGCAATACGCGGAAGAGATCAATCTGCCTCGCGTGATCTGCGTGAGCCGCATGGACCGCGAACGCGCGAATTATGAATCGGCCATGGCCAGCCTGGTGAGCGCCTTCGGACGGCAGGTTGTGCCGGTGCAGATTCCTATCGGCAGCGAAAAGAGTTTGAAGGGCGTGGTCGATCTGGTCACCATGAAGGCCTATACCTATGAAATGGGCGGCAATGGCAAAGGTAAAGAAGGCCCCATCCCCGCCGATCTTGAAGCCGCCGCCAAGGAGGCCCATGAACGGTTGGTGGAGATTGTTGCTGAAGGCAAAGACGAATTGATGGAAGAGTTTTTTGAGAAAGGGACCATCGCGGAAGAGCACCTGATTCCGGCGCTGCATGAGGCCATTAAAGACGACAAAATTTTCCCGGTCCTTTTTGCCTCTGGCCTGGGAAATATTGGAACCGATCACCTGATGGACTTTGTGGTTGACTATTTTCCCACTGCCGCCGAGCACGCTGCCGTACATGCTGAGCCCGCAAGCGCCGGCAATGGACACGGAGTTGACCTGCAGGTGAGTGATGCGTCGCCGACTTCCATCTATGTCTTCAAGACCGCGAACGATCCTTTTGCCGGCCGCATTACGTTCTTCAAAGTTTTCTCCGGCGTGGTAAAGAATGACGCCACGCTGCAGAATTTTATTCGCGGCACTTCAGAGAAGCTGGCTCATCTCTCGATTCCTCAGGGTAAAAATCTTGTCGCCGTGCCGGAACTGCACGCCGGGGACGTGGGCGCTGTAGCCAAGCTGCGTGACACTCTCACCGGCGACACCATGGGCGATAAAACCAATCCGATCCGTTTCGCCGCAGTCACGCTGCCGGAACCGGCGATTACCTTTGCTATCGAGCCCAAGAGCCGCAACGATGAAGATAAGCTTTCCAACGGCCTGCACAAGCTCATGGAAGAAGATCCCATGGTGCGTTTCTTCCGCGACGAGCAGACAAAAGAATTTCTTATCGCAGGAACCGGCCAGCAGCACATTGAGGTAATGGTCTCAAAGCTCAAACGGCGCTATCACACGGAAGTCGTCTTGAAGGCGCCCAAAGTTCCGTATCGAGAAACGATTCGCGGCAAGGCAGACGTGCAGGGACGCCACAAAAAGCAGAGCGGCGGCCACGGCCAGTATGGCGACTGCAAAATCAAAATGGAGCCGCTGGAGCGCGGCAAGCAGTTTGAATTTGTGAATGATATTTTTGGCGGCGCCATTCCCAAGAACTACATTCCCGCGGTGGAAAAAGGAATTGTGGAAGCGGCACAGCGCGGCTACCTGGCCGGCTATCCAGTGGTGGATTTCCGCATCATTCTTTATGACGGCAGCTATCACGACGTGGACTCAAACGAACTTTCCTTCAAGAACGCAGGCCGCATCGCTTTCAAGAAAGCCATGGAACTGGCCAAGCCCACGCTGCTTGAGCCATTGATGAAGGTGGAGATCAATATTCCTGACGAGTTTGCCGGAAGCATTATGGGCGACCTCAATTCGCGCCGGGGGCGCATTCAGGGCATGGACAACAAAGGCGGCAAAACCATTGTGAAGGCCGAATGCCCGATGGCGGAGATGCTCACCTACGGCGCTGACCTGACGTCGATGACGCAAGGCCGTGGCAGCTTCCACATGGAAATGTCACATTATGATTTTGTGCCGGCAGCGCAGCAGGAAAAGATTGTCGCGCATGCCAGGGCGGAGCGCGGTGAGTTGGTGGAGCTGGAAGATGCGTCTTGAAACCCCGAAACCTGGTAAAGATTCTCGCGGCCCAATGGAATTTTTTGGGCCGCGAATCAACGCGAAAGAACGCGAATCATGAAGCAAGAATTTGCGGATCTATAACTGATTTATACTGATTGCTTATGAGCCAGACTTTTTCGCACGATAACGCCAGCTTTCTTCTGAACACCGTTTTTCTGCCCGCGCTGCAACGTGAACACGCGACGACGCGGCAGGTCATCCAGGCCATTCCACTCGATAAGGGCGATTACCGTCCTGACCCGAATGCGAAGACTGCGCTGGAGCTTGCCTGGCACATTGTTGCGGCAGAGAAGCGCTTTTTCAATGGCATTGCCGATGGAGCTTTCGACTTTTCTCCCATCAACAGGCCGGATTCAATCAAGACATCAGCCGATATCGCACAGTGGTACGGCGAAATGTTTGACTCCGTTTTGGCGCGGCTGCAGAAGATGACGCCTGAGCAACTGAGTAAGATCGTTGATTTCCGTGGGGCGATCCAGATGCCCGCAGTGATGTTCTTCCAGATCGCCATCAATCATTCCGTACACCATCGCGGACAGCTCTCAGTCTATTTGCGGCCCATGGGTGGAAAGGTCCCGGCGATCTATGGTGAGAGCTACGACTCCGCGGAAGCCCGGAAAGCCGCGCAGAGCAAAACCGCTTAAGAAAAATCAAATTTTGTAGTGCGATTGAGAGCCGGACCTGAAGTATCAGGTTCCGGCTTTCAGCTATTCGGTGCTGCCGCTGTTCTCTTCTTCCTCTTTTGCGGCAAGCACCAATTCAAAGCGCACGTGAGCAGCACATTGGCCACACTGCGGGAATTTCTCCTCCGCCTTGAAGCTGGCCCGGTGCGGCAAGCGATGCTCGGCGTGCAGAACCTTATAGATCCCTGAGCGAGGGACCGTCTGGCCCGGTTTGTAAACTCTCGTGCTGGAATCGGAAGCCATGCGCTCTATTGAGTTGCATGGGGAACGTAGAAGTTGGAGTCCTCATCGTGTAGGGCGGGTTGTCCGGCTCTTCTATGTCTTCCTGGAAGTCTGGATCTTCAGAGATGTGCGGCACCAGTTCCAGAATTTTGTAGCGCACCTGCTCACCGCATCGGCGGCAATACGGAAAAACAGTGTTACGGGTGAGGAGCACGGTGGAGCGCGGCTCGTCGTGATGGCAGATCTCGTAGATTCCGGAGTACTCGACTAGCTCTCCTGGAATCAGCGCGCAATCTGTCTGATCATAAATTGGGTTGTTTATATCCTTGAGTTCCATGCTTCTCGGTGGTGTCCCTTCCTGCAACTCCGCCAGCGCATAAATTTTTTCCAGCTGCATCTTGCAGCTCGGATATCCGTCACTGCCTGCGCGGCGAAGCAACTCAGCTTGTAAGTGGGATGCAATTCAGGCGGCATCAAGTTGGTGCGCGGTGAATCCACAGAGCGAGATTACTTTTTCTCCGGTCAGGCAACCTCAGGTTGAGACGCGCGAAGGACATGGATTCTCAAGTTCGGAAAATTATCCAATTTGAAATTTTGAATTTACAATCATCCAATCATGTCTCTTACGAACCATCAGTTCCGTCTTGCTGCCCGTCCCGTGGGCCTGCCTAAACGCAGCGATTTCCAATACACAGAAGAGCCGGTGCGCGATCCCGGCGCCGGCCAGATTCTGGTCAAAATTCTGTATATGTCACTGGACCCGGCCATGCGCGGCTGGATGAATGAAGGCAAATCGTATATCCCACCTGTGGTAATTGGCGACGTGATGCGCGCTGGCGCTATCGGCAAGGTGATTGCCTCACAGAATCCCGGATTTGCCGAAGGCGATCATGTGGTGGGCATGTTTGGAGCGCAGGAGTATGCGCTCTCTGACGGCAAAGGCCTCACCAAGGTCGATCCCAGACTGGCGCCGTTGCCGGTGTATCTGGGCACGCTGGGCATGCCCGGACTGACGGCCTACTTTGGCCTGCTGGAAGTTGGCGCGCTCAAAGCTGGCGACACAGTGGTGGTTTCCGGAGCCGCAGGCGCAGTTGGAATGGCGGTTGGCCAGATCGCAAAGATCAAAGGCGCGCGCGCGGTGGGCATTGCCGGCGGTCCGCAGAAATGCGATTACGTGGTAAAAGAGCTGGGCTTTGATGCCTGCGTCGACTACAAGAATACCGATGTGAGAGTTGGGCTGCGGCAGCACTGCCCGAATGGCATCAATGTATATTTTGACAATGTTGGCGGCGAGATTCTGGACGCAGCGCTGGCCCAGCTTGCTCGCGGCGCGCGTGTGGTAATTTCCGGCGCGATCTCACAATACTGTTCCACCAGCGGCGTGAAAGGGCCCGGACAACTATCTCTCACTGCTGGTAAACAGCGCACGCATGGAAGGCTTTGTGGTCTTCAACTATGCCGCGCGCTATGGAGAAGCCCTACGCGAGATGGCCGGCTGGTACGCTGCCGGAAAATTGAGGTCGCGTGAAGATATTGTGTCCGGTCTGCAAACTTTCCCGGAGACGCTGTGCAAGCTCTTCCACGGTGAAAATTTTGGCAAGCTGGTGCTGAAGGTCGCGGACAACTAAGCTTTGCCGCCATCCAATACCGCGCGGATTTGCTTTGCGTACTCCGCGCTCTCTTGATCGCCGGTAACCAGTTCAATCTGCTTTGGGCTGGTCACGCCGATTTTTAACTCAACGGCGCGAGCAATCTGTTCCTGCTCAAAGATCGCGCCCTGGCTCACTTCCGGCGTAGTGCCAAAATGCCGCAGCAGCGCGACGCCAACGGCATCAATGGCCACGCGATCGGTCCCGGCAAGAATCACGTTCGACTGCACCATCTTGCCCTGGTCCGGGCCGCCGTTGGTAAATGCCTGCACGCCATCCAGCACAATCAGATCTGGTTTGTACGCGGTATTGATCTCGGCGATCATATGCCGCTGGTGCGGCGATGAGTGCAGCTCACGCATGAAGTTGTAAGAATTTCCGGGAACATACTTGGCTGCGAAGCCCACGGAATTCTTCAGAGACAGAGTGAAGTGTCCGCCATAGCGATGCGTCTTAAGGCAGCAGGTCTGCACCACGCCCGCGGACTTGCGGACCACGCGCGGCAGCGCAAAGCCCTGTTCCCAGTGGCTATCCTGCAGCTTGATCAACTCCCAATCGTCAGGGCCAAGTTCGTCCAGCACCACCACCTTGGCATCCAGCTCTTTGCCCATCTGGAATGCGCTCTTCTTGCCCATGACCTCGCGTGTGTTGCCCATGCCGCTGCGGTCGCCAACGGTCAGCGGCCCTGCGCCCATGGCTTTGAGCTGGCGCATCAGCGCCACCAGAGTGTCTTCATGCGTGGAGCCGGGAGTTGGATCAGAGCTATTGAAATTCGGTTTGATGAATAGATCTTTGCCGCGAAATTTTTCCAGGCCCAGCAAATCAATGGCGCGCTTCACGCCGGTGGCGCGGTCAGTGGTTTTAACAAATGCCACGTGAGAAACGGAAGGCGCAGCGTCAAAGGCGAGCGCGTTCGTAAATGAAGGCGCAAACAGCGCGGCTCCCATGGTGATTGAAGCATCTTTGAGGAATTGTCTGCGATTCATGACCGTCTCCTCCTGGCTCTGGGCTTTTATAACAACACTATTGGACACCTGACGGTGTCTTTAAATCAAGCAAACCAGAAATCAAGAAATGCGAAATCAAGGGACGAAATGCAAAGCCCCGTACCCTTCTTAAAGCCCACCAGCGCTTAACGAGCTTTTGCCTAAGTGCTGGATGACGCTCGTCATCAGCGCCGGCACGTGGCGGTCCCACTGGTTCCAGTCATGCCCGCCGGGAGCCGTATGAAATTCATATTGGAAGTGGCGCGCCTGTAGCATCCCGGCAAACTTTTTGTTTGCCGGCAAAAGGCCTTCCTGTTCGCCACAAGTAAGAAAGAGATATGGAAGCTTTGCCGGGTCAGCCGAGCGGACAAGAACATATGGATCGCTGTCTCTCCGGCTCTGGCTTCCCCATGGCCCAAAGATTGAACTATGCTGCTGCCACTGACCTACCCGCTTAATGGAAAACGGACGGCTGGGAACATCAAGCGCGGGACTGAGTCCGCCGGCAAAAATGAACAGATCAGGATGTTTAAGCGCAAGCACTACTGCGCCAAATCCACCCATGGAGACGCCGGCAATCGCGCGATTCGTACGGCCACTCAGCGCAGGAAACCGGTGCTCAACATCGGCGATCAGATCATGCACGATGTAATCTTCGTAGCGATCTTGCGAGTGATCCGCGGAGTTTGTGTAATAAGAAGAATTTCCTTCTGGCATTACCAGAATGAGACTGTGCTCAGCGTAGCGAGCAACATCAGAGTAGTTCGACCAATCGCGAAAGCCGCCTCCGCCGCCGTGCAGCAGATAAACTACAGGGAGCTTTGTGCGCCGCGATATTCACCGGCATGATCACCCGATATGGCATCACACGCTGGAGCGCAGCCGACTGAAATGTGACGTCCACCATCTTTACGTTGGGAGTTAAGTTGCGGATGGTCCGGGGGCGGCGTTTCCTGCTTGCTTCATGCTCCATGCACTAGCAAACAGAGTAAGCAGCCGAACTAAGCTGAACTTGACTCCACAGTCCTGCTTATTTGAAAAAGCTTTCATTCATACCGCAGAGCCACCGTGGGATCAACGCGGGTTGCGCGGCGTGCAGGAATGTAACAGGCGGTCAGAGCCACGGCAATCAAAATGGCCGAGACCACAATCATGGTAACCGGCTCGATCAGGCCAATCTGGAAAAGGAAGCTGGAGATCACGCGCGCAAATCCCACGCCAGCCACCAGACCAATCACCACGCCGATCAGGGTAAGGCGCAGCCCGTCACCAATCACCAGCTTAAAGATCTGCCCTGGTGTTGAGCCAAGCGCCATGCGTGTGCCGATCTCATGCGTGCGCTGGCCCACTGAAAACGACATTACGCCGTAAATGCCGACGGCGGCAATCAGCAGCGCCAGCCCGGCCAGTATCGCCAGCAAAACCGTGCGGAAGCGCGGCTGCGCCACCGACGCGGAAAGATTTTCTTCCATGGTGCGTATCTTCACCAGAGGCTGGTTGTGGTCAATCTCATGGACGGCGCTGGTCAAAGAAGCGGCAAGCGTGCGCGGGTCCGCCGATGTCCGCAGGACCAGGGAGAGGCTGAAGACCGGCAGCTCCTTGATCGTCTGGCGATAAGGAACATACATTTCGGTAGGCGCTTCACTGGCCAGTGATTGCTTTACGTCACCCACCACGCCAACAACTTCCATCCAGGGCTGGTCTTTATCTGGCGTGGCGCCTAATTGCAGATGCTTGCCCAGAGGCGACTCATTGGGAAAGAAAGTTTTTGCCATGGTGGTGTTGATCACCACCACAGGCGGCGTGCCTTCGCGGTCTGCCTCGGTCATCAATCGTCCGTTGAGCAGAGGAATGCCCAGCGTCTTTAGATAGTCCGGACTTGCCACGCGATAGTTCGCCATCACATATTCATGCGGGCTCTTGGGCGGACGGCCTTCAATATTGAAATGGATAATCGATCCCGCGCCACTAACCGGCAAAAACGATGCCGCTCCCGCAGACCGAACACCGGGCAGCGCCGCAGCACGCTCAATCACGCGATCAAAAAATGCCATGCGCTCGTTCTGGTCAGGATGGGCCGTGGGCGAAACCAGAAGATCGGCAATCAGAATGTGGTCCACACTGAATCCCGGCGCAACGCTGGAGAGGCGATCAAAGCTGCGGATCAGCAATCCGGCGACAACCAGCAGCAGCATGGCCAGCGCAACTTCACTCACCACCAGCGCGCCGCGCAGCTTCATAATGCCGGAGCCCACTGCGCCGCGGTCCGTCTCATTCAACGCGGAGCGCAGATCAAGTCCAGCCATGTGCAGCGCCGGAGCCAGACCAAAAAGCAATCCGCAGACAACGGCCAGCAGAGTGGTAAACAAAAGCACGCTGCCATTAATGCCCACGTTGCTGTTGGCTGGGAGACTCGCCGCGCCCAGATGCAGCAGCGGAGGCACCGCTGCATTTGCCAGCAGCAATCCAAGTGACGAGCCGATCAACGCCAGCAAAACGCTCTCCGTCAATACCAGCCGGACCACGCGCCAGCTGCTTGCGCCAATGGCGGTACGCACGGCGATCTCTCTTTTTCTGGCGGTAGCGCGGGCCAGAAGCAGATTCGCCACGTTGGTGCAGGCAATCAGCAATACAAAGCCCACGGCGCCAAGAATCATCAGCAGCGCGGGACGCACATTTTCCACCAGCTGCGCCTGCATCGGGTTCACGATGATCGAGGTGCCGGTGTCGAACTCTGGATACTGCTGTTCCAGCCGCTTGCCGATGGTGCTCATCTCTGAGCGCGCCTGCTCCAGCGTTACGCCTGGTTTGAGCCGGGCGATAGGCAGAATACCGGGATGCCATGAGCGATCGTCTGGCAGAGTTTTGCCCCAGGGCTCAAACGGCAACACAATGTCCGGCGACTGCTGCAGCACCTGAAAGCCTGTGGGCAGAACGCCCACAACGCTGTAAGGCTTGTTATCCAGCGTGAGTGACTGCCCCAGGATCTGCTCTGTTCCTCCAAAGCGCCGCTGCCACAGTCCATAGCTGATAAGCGCCACACCGGGCGCGCCCTGTTTATCTTCTTCAGGCAGAAACGTCCGCCCACGGACCGCCTGCAGTCCCAGCAGATCAAAGATGTTGGCATTGAGCATCTGCGCCGTCAGGCGTTCAGGTTCGCCGGCGCCCGTCAGCGTCACGCCCAAGTTGCGTACCGCGCCCACGGCGGTGAAAGAGTGACTCTGGTCGCGCCAGTCAACAAGATTCTGGTAAGAGACGGAAAGAATCGGGAAACGCGGCGTGTGCTCGGAAAGCAGCACCAGCCGAGCGGGATCCTGATACGGCAGCGGGCGCAGCAAGACTGCGTCAATCACGGTAAAGATGGCTGTGTTCGCGCCGATGCCCAGCGCCAGCGTAAGCACGGCAATGATGGTGAATCCGGGGGTCGCACGGAGCCGGCGCAGAGCGTAACGGAGATCCTGAAAGAAGCTGTTCATAAAGGTTGGTGAATTCTATCTTCTTCTTGTATCTGGAGCGTTGGTATTTAGACGCAAAAAACGGGCGAATGGTAGAGCCGGGCTGGGGTGATATTTTTTGGCCGCGAATGGACGCGAATACTTGCGAATCTGAAAGGCTGGTGTTTTGCGAATGCATTGGCCAGCAACGTTCCCTTACAACGCATCACGGTTTGTAGGGTTCCCTCGCTACGCTCGGGATGGGAATTAATTTATTTTTCCGCTCGTGACGGTCTCCAGCCTGGCTTTGACCATCTTGTAGAACGACCACACATTGTCGCCTTCGCCCTCGGTCAGGCGGCGATGAATCTTCATCGACGGAAACAGCTTGTTGCCCGCCACGCTCAAGGTAAGGGTGGCGAACTGCTTTCCAGGATAGGTTTGAATGTCCCAGTCGCCGCCAAAGCGCCGGCGCACAACTTCTCCGAAATAACAGCCCCACATCTTGCACATCTCGGTAAGGTCGTTGCTGCTGGGGCCGCCGGGAGGCAGATCAAGCGCGAGCTGAGACAGAATGCCTTCCAGCTCCATCAGGGAGTTCTCGCTGTAGTCAAAGGTGGCGTTGAATTCCCGCGCAATGACCACGGCTTTATGGGCGTAAGAATCCACCATGGCGCTGACTGAATCGTGTGTTTCCATTTAGTAAATTTTAGCAGGAGCGGCGCTCCACTTCGCTGATACTGATGGCTAGTTCTAAATTTCTGGATCTGGCAAATAAGATAAGAACTCATCCTTGAAATCATTCTTCAACATTCGCCGCACTATTGTTCTCGTTACGGGCAACCAACGATCCAATTTTTGTGTTTTCAATAAATCATCAGCTGACATTCCCAACTCACCTGAATCCATGATTGCGTGGGCAACTTCATTGCGCAAGGGCCTCAGTTCCGAATCTATTATAGAGTTGAATTTCTTGCCCCTGATATCAGTTGGAAGGACCTGATTCAGCGATAATTCAGACCAATCGCGTATGTGATAAACAGCGTCCAGCCACTTTTGGAAAGCTTCGTTAATGCTGGGAATACGTTCAACAGGAAAATGAGGCTTTTGCCCCTTTTTGACAGCATCTGCTACAAGGCGAGTACGCCTCGCAATTATGCCCTCGATAATCTTGAAGAGACAAAGGAACCGATACGCCGCACTGCTGCTGTTTAATGCTTCCCGGTAAAGACTGGCATAGTGAAGAAATTCAGAACCTGGCTTTATCACCAGTTCGCTGTTCACTGCAAATCGTGCCTCAGCCGGTGCGATAAAGACCCTGCCGCTGTGAGCTCCTGTTCGTATTTCTACGGCTTCGGTTTGAACTACGTAAATAGGGATATCTAAGTGGGCAGACCAATTGCTGAGAATCTTAAGCAATGGAGGATGAGCTTTTTGCTCAGCGTCGTAAAAATCTTCAGCGTCAAATGGTTCCGAACGAAGTTGGCCTAAATACCCTTTATCATTTGGTACGCCAGTAAATTCGAGATTGAGGCCATTCGAATCAACCCCTCTAATTTTTATCGCAGTTGCATCAGGCGCGTTCGTAGGCGAAATTGCCGGGCGTGTTATAGCGAGATGAGAATCGCCTCTTAATAAATCACTCCACTTGTGTTCCATTTCCGGCATTGCAATATGCCTTGGACGGCTCAATAGAAATGTAACCGTGTACTTGCCAGGAAGCCCCTTTGGATTGCACGTATTTCGAGGGTCGCCATCTTGAAAGATGGGCACCATGGTAATACGCCCATTCTCTCCACGAAAATTGAGGATCGGAATCTCGTTTGCCGTCTTCGCTTTTGCCATGGTCTGGTTAATTTGCTCTTTTTCTTCTTCTAGTCCCACAGCACCAACGGAACCTCTTACCACTCCCGCATTCACATAACCTGTTGCGCGATTCGTCCATATTCAATTTAGCCAAGGTAGTAGATGAATCAAACTGAAACTGTTTCATTTACAGAGCTGAAGTTTCCATCACTATAAAACATTTGTGGCTATGATCGCGCTCAACTGGAGCCGAACGGTCGCGAAAACGACTAGTTCCCAGGGCTGCCTTGCCAAGATGTACCAATTCGTACTTGATTTGTTGATAGCACCTCTTTATAGTCCGGCAGCGTCTTAGGGCGGGAGCGATAAAAAGATCTTTGAAAACTAGCAGCTGGCAATTAGCAACTGGCCAGAACGCCTAGACATCGCCGAAATCGCACGTCATAGCCGTCATCGGGTAATCGAAATGCAAAACCCTACGCCAATTGAGGCATGATCGCTGAAGTCCACGCCAATCTGGGATGGATTGGGATGATGGCCTTGAAAAGCACGCCAATCTGGGATGACCTATGGAGGGGGAGGGGGTTAAATCAGATTCCGCTCTTTCACTTCCAGATACTGATTCACCAGCGTTGCGGTCAGCCGGCTTGGCGCGATTTCCAGGGCCATCGCGCCTTTGTTGCGGACTTTGCCGATCAGCGTTTCCCGCCGATGGACCATCTCCTGTGCGGCGGCAATTTCGTACATTTCTTCCGCGTTCTCCGGGGTGCGGGCGGCCAGTTCGTTCAGGTCGTTCTGGGCAATCACGGTAAACAGCAGCAGATGCTTGGAGAGAATACGCGAAGCGCTCTCAATCACCTCCGGCGTCATGGAGGTATCGGCCAGGTCGGTGATCCATATGATGAGGGCGCGCTGTTTCTGCAGCTGCAGCAGCACGGAGGCGGCGCGAAGATGGTCGGCTTCCGCAACTTCTTCACGGACGGACGCCAGGCTTTCCATGATGGTGCGCATGTGGCTGAGGCCGCGTCCGAGGCCAACGCGCTGCTGGATATTGCGGCCATAGACGAGCAGGCCGGTGCGGTCTCCGGAATAAAGCGCGATCTGGGCCAGCGAGAGCGCGGCGTTGACGGAAAGATCAAGCTTGCTCAGCTCACCCACGCGGGCGCGAAGGAGGCGGCCGGCGTCCATGACGATCCAGACGGCCTGGCTGCGCTCGACTTGAAAGAGCTTGGTTACGTGCTTGCCCCGGCGGGCAGTGGCGGTCCAGCAGATGTTGCGAAACTCGTCGCCCGGCTGGTATTCGCGCAGGCTTTCAAATTCGCGGCCTACGCCGCGCTGGCGGATCAAGCGACGCTCCAGTTCGATCTGCCGCGCGCGTGAAAGATAAATGTTCTGCCGCTTGGCGTCTTCGAGATCGGGGAAAACGCGGACGGTCTGTTTCAGCTCGGCGCGGGCCCAGCGCTCGGCAAAGTGCGATCCGCTCTGGTAGCGCAGATAGACCGCGCCCAGCGTGACGTCACCACGCTCAAGCGGCCGGACAGTATAGGTAGCAGAGCTGGAATCTTTTGCTCCGACGTTGATTTGCAATGCTGGCGGCTCGGGGATCATGGATCGCGGAACATCGTCAATCACCTGGCAGGCAACGTAAGTTCCGCTTTCGTTGCGGACTTCCAGAGTCACCTGGGTGTTGTTGCTGAGTGATACTGCGCCGGCCCAGGATCGCTCAATGGTAAGAAATTCCGGACGCGGCAGCCGCGCCAGATCAACGGCCCAGGCGATGAACGCACAGGCGTCCCAGGCAGCCATGACGAGGAGAAAACGCGTGTCCCAAAAGGCAGGTATGGCCCAGAGAGCGCCGAGCAGCGTAAGCAGAAAGAAGCGCCGTCCAAAGCCAAAGTTGAGACGTTTGCCGCGCTGGGCGCGAACGCTCACCGGCTCCGGCGCAAGCTGCGTCTGCATTATTTGGGGACCTCAACCGAGCCGAGAATTTCAGTCAGCACTCGGTCGCTGTCCAGGCCTTCCAGTTCGGCTTCCGGCTTCATCATCACGCGGTGGCGCAACACCGGCAGAGCGGCGGACTTTACGTCATCGGGAATCATGTAGTCGCGGTCTTCCAGCGCGGCGTTGGCTTTGGCTACCATCATGAGGCTGATGGCCGCCCGAGGACTGGCGCCAAGTGCAAGCGCCGGCCAGGTACGTGTACGGCGGATGATTTCCACGATGTAGCGGAACAACGCTGCTTCTACTTTGACGCCTCTGATTTCCGCGCGCGCCTGGGCCAGCGCGCCAGAAGAAAGAGCAACGATGTTGGCAGCGCCAAGATTGTGCGCGTCAAAACCTTCATGGTGGTGCTGCAGGATGGTGATCTCCTGCTCCGCCGCCGGATAGCCGACTTTGATCTTGAGCAGGAAGCGGTCCAGCTGCGCTTCCGGCAGAGGATATGTGCCTTCAAACTCGATAGGATTTTGCGTGGCGAAGACGGTAAAAAATTGTGACAGCGGATGCGTGACGCCATCAATGGTGAT
Source organism: Terriglobia bacterium (assembly GCA_963724105.1). Classification (GTDB taxonomy): domain Bacteria; phylum Acidobacteriota; class Terriglobia; order Terriglobales; family Acidobacteriaceae; genus Angelobacter. The sequence goes on from CAVRTD010000001.1 coordinate 378,700, forward strand.
CTGGCGCTCTTCCATGGCTTCCAGCACTGCGGCCTGCGTGCGCGGAGGCATGCGGTTCACTTCGTCCGCCAGCAGCAGATCGGTAAAGAGCGGCCCTTTGTGCAGCGCAAACGTGCTATTGGAAAGATTGAGCACGTTGCTGCCGATGATGTCCGCCGGCATCAGGTCAGAGGTGCATTGCACGCGGCGGAATTCCAGATTGAAGAGCCGGCCAAAACTTTTGATCACCAATGTCTTGGCGATTCCAGGCACGCCTTCCAGCAGCGCATGGCCTCCGCACAACACTGTGAGCAGGCACTGGTTGATCAGCTCTTCCTGGCCCACGATGACTTTGGCTAGCTCAGTTCGTCCGTGCGTGAGCACCTGGGACACGGTCTGCATGAAGGGTGGTCTCCTGTCTTTCTGCGGAAATCAATTTCAGATTCTGTGTATGCCGGTTCAACTGCTGTACCAGCGCCAGCGCGTCGGCTTCCGCCAACTCTGGATTATGCAAGGCCGCTTCAATTTGCTGCAACAGCTCCGCAAAAGAATCGTCTTTATAGTTCAGCCGTTGTTGAACAGAGTGCGCCAGTTCTGCCGCAGGGATATCGGCGTTGAGTCCCAGCCGCCGCGTGGCCAGCATGCGGAACCTGGCATAGGGAATCTCCAGCGCCGAATGTACAGCGTTGGCCCGGCGATAGAGTTTGCCCAGGGTATGCACGAATTCCAGCGGCGAAAGCCGCGAAGGCTCCGGCAGCGGATGGATAGGCCCGTTGCGTCGCGAGAAGGTAAAGATGAGAGCAATAAAGACCAGCGCAAATTGCAGAAATCCGTATTTGAGCGGAGGGTCAAAAAGATAATCGCTAAGCGAACTGCCTTCGCTGTGAAAATATTCGTCCCACAAAATATGGACTGCGTTGTGTGGCCCCAGAGAATTCAACAGCAGCGCCATGTTGCCGGACTTAGCGATCGCGGCATTCGTAAGCGGCGTGCTGGCGCCCCACCAGATCACCTCGCCATTGCCGACCTGGTAAGAAACAACAATCGGCCGGCCTTCATCGGCGTAATGCGCAAGCGAGCCGGTGGACGACCCTTTCCAATAAGCGGCGGGCGACATTTGAATTGTGCCGCCGCGCGTGAGCGGTGTAAGCAATTGCGGTTCGTAGTTTTTGGGGCTGGGGGCCTGCAGTGTTTCAGAATCAGTTTCAGCGTCGGGCAGATACGAGGACACATTGGCGCCGGTGGCCAGAATTTTTCCGCCACGGCTCAGATAAACCTGCAGCGCATTCTTTTCGTCGCGCGTGGGCACTCGAAAAGGAGAAGCCAATACCAGCACCGTGTGTGCAGGATCCCGTGGCAGCGCCGTGGGTGACTGCTCCCAGCGTTCCACGTTGTAGCCGGCTTCCTGCAGCAGCAGGTAGGCCGCCTTTGCGCCGTGGTTCTGCGCGGAATATGTGCTGGGAATTCCAGACTCTTTTTCGTCCTGCGAGAGAAAGGCCAGAGCAACTATGACCAGAAGCATGAATACGCCAGCCCAAATCAATAACCGACGATCGCTGGGATCAACCTTCATCGGCACCCCAGTTTCTCAAGCTGGCTCAGCGCTTCCTGATAGTCCGCTTCACTGGCCGCTCCGTAGCCGTACCAAACGGTTTCCAATTTGCGGGTCAGAGCGGACAGCACTGGATACTGCGCCGCCCGAGTACCAATCAGCCGCAAATATTCGCGCGGCGTGCGCGCACGATTTGGCTTCCACGCGCCATGCTCTTCCAAATAAGAAATACCGGCCCAGTAAGCCAGGTGGATGGCGTTGCGCCAATCCTGTTGCTGCGCCAAAGCACGCGCCTCTGCCAGCCATGTTCGCCATCCACGCGCGGAAGGAGAAAAAGGAATGATCTCTCGCGGCAAGAGTTCCGGCGGCGGTTGACGCAACCGGCGGACGGTCCACACCAGCAAGAGCGTTACGGCTGCTCCGACAAACAAATAGATGATCAGGCGCATCAAGTCGAAATTCGCCGCGCCGCGGAACGCCAGCTTGCTCAATAGCCGTGAGAGCCAGCCGTAGATTCGTGACAGCAGGGCGTCTTTTGCGTTTGGTCCCTGGACTTTTTTGAATTCGCGCCGCGCAAGGATCTGGGCAAGCTGGCTATGTTGCGCAGTGAAGTCCGCGTCGTGTTTCTCATAGCCCTCGGCTGCGCTGGTTAATGCCTGGGTGTAGGTTTGGATGCCTTGCAAGAGACCAGCTCGTTCTTGTTCCTTCGCTCGGGCAAAGGCAGCGAGATTGTCTTTCAGGCTTTTGTATTTAACGATGATTTCGCCTGAACTGGTGGTGACGGCAACCTGGTCAGGAATCGACGCCACAAGTTCGCCCGCGGTTTCCGGATGTGACTGCAAGGCGTCCACCTTGGCGGCGATATTTTGCAGTTGTTGGCGGTATTCAGAAACGGAGGTGCTTTCCGCTTTGGCTTGCGAAGACCAGCAAAGCAGAGTCAATGCCAGAAACACAACGCTAGCGGCAATGCCAGGTCGTTTCATCCGAAAGTTGGAGGTGCTGCTGCAGCGGCGGCCGCTTGCATTTGAGTCTGTTGTCCCACGGCTTCCATCATAAGCTGGATATCAAAGGCTTCTTTGCGAACACGCTGGTCGTAGTAGATAAGTGCGATAGCAATCGTAGCAATAGGATTTGCTATGACACCCGCAAAAAATCCCCCTATGTGCTGCAGAACCAGCCCGAAAACAGCTGCTTTGCCATGCAGCATGAATGAGGAGATCTGTCCGGGTGCGCCGAGTGCAAGCGCTAGAATAAAGCTGAGGAACCACGTTAGAAGGTGGACCATCATCAACCGCCATACTGAGCCATCGGTGAGATACCAGCTTCTCCGCAGTGAAGCTCCAACAGGCAACTGCTCCAGGATACAGGCAGGTATGGAGAGAGAAAGTTTGCTATACAAAAAGAGCGCGGCAAAAATTGCGCTTAAAAAAACAACCGCGGCCCATAGAATGGCAAAAATCATTCTTATTCCAGGCCCGCCTCCTCTACTTATTCCCAGAAAAGTGCCGGAGGTGAATCCGAAAATGATGATGGCAATGATTTCTCCTACTACAATTGATCCAAATACAATCATGCCCAGCAGCACAATAATGCCAAGAACTCTCCAGAACCTTGGAAGTATCTGCTTGTATGCCTGTCCTATGGTAATGCTTTGACCGAGATGAAGCTTGGATACCCCAACCACCGTGGCGCTGCCTGTCAGGGCACCACCGAGTAGATAAATTACACCGAAGCAGAAAAAATAGGCCAGCAAAACCACGGCCAGATTTTCAGGTGACTGTAACTGGCTGGCACTGCCAGGGCGTGCGGGAAAGCCCAGAGGTATAAAGCCTAGCTGCACAACCAGGAGCATGGCCGGAAGCAATGAGCCAATTCCAGCAAACAAGACGAAATTATTCCGGTATAGATGAAATGTCCGGTCCAGCACCTGCGAAGTGCTCATCGGGCGCAAAGCTAGGTCCATAAATACTGCTTCTCCGTTGGGGGTGGGCTGATAGTAGCATAGAACATCCATATTTATGATAGCGGGCCAAGACTGGGTCGAGGTAAATAAAACAGGCGTAAAATTTCAGCCTGAAATTACTCCGGAAAGGGGCGCTGAAGCAATGACTGGCCAAAGATTTTTCTCCTGATTCACCTTCTGTTACGATTACCAGCTTCCCCACCGATGAGAAGAGGTGCACTAATGAGAAAATTTGCGATCTTCACTGCCAGCTTGATTCTGGCTTCGCTCGCCGCAGGACAAGACCAAAAACAGAACCTGAAAGTCCCCATCTTGAACCGCTATGTGCGCTGCGGGACGCTAGTGCAACCTGACACCGGCAAAATCCAGCACAACGTGCTGATTACCATTCAGGGTGAGCGCATTCATGAAGTCCAGGAAAATGCTTCCGCTCCGGCAAACGGCGAGGTGATTGATCTTTCTGACCACACCTGCCTCCCTGGCTTGATTGATACGCACACGCACGTTTTGCTGCAGGGTGACATTACGGCTGCCGACTACGATGAACAACTCTTGAAGCAATCCACTGCTTACCGGGCCATCCTGGGAACGCGGTCTGTGCGTCGAGCGCTTGACTACGGTTTCACTACGATTCGCGACCTGGAGACGGAAGGCGCTGGCTATGCTGACGTTGATTTGAAAAAGGCCATTAACGCCGGAGTGATTCCCGGGCCGCGCATGAAAGTCGCTACCCGCGCTATGGATGTGACCGGCGCTTATCCGCTTTCCGGCTATTCGCCTGAAATCCAGGTTCCTCACGGCGTACAGATTGTTGACGGCCCCGATGACGCGCGCAAGGCTGTCCGTGAACAAATCAGCTTTGGCGCTGATTGGATCAAGGTATATGCCGATCGCAGCTATTTCGTTCGCCCGGACGGCGTGCTGGATGACATACCGACTTTTACCATGGATGAATTGCGCGCCATTGTGGATGAAGCGCATCGGCAGCACCATAAGGTAGCGTCCCACGCCATGGCATTGAATGGCGTACATAATTCGGTGGAGGCTGGTGTTGATTCCATTGAGCACGGCAATTACATCACTGAAGCTGACCTGAAAACCATGGCGCAAAAAGGTATCTTCTATGTGCCCACCATTTATGTTGGCGAGTACGTGGCGCAGGGAAGGGCTGCTGCCGGAGCCAAGGTCTGGCTGGAGATGATCAAAATCCATGAAGACACTTTTCGCCGCGCCCTGAACGCCGGAGTAAAAATCGCTTTCGGTACCGACGTGGGCGGCTTTGACTGGGGTATCGATCCCGCAATTGAATTCCCGTTCATGGTGAAATACGGTATGACGCCGATGCAAGCCATTCGCTCGGCCACCAGCAGCGCCGCGGAACTGCTGGGCATGCAAAATGACGTTGGCACTATCACGCAGGGAAAGTATGCTGACCTGGTCGCCGTGAAAGGCGATCCCATTGCCGATATTGGCCTTTTACAGAAGATTGATTTTGTAATGAAAGGCGGCGAAGTCCACAAGTCTGCCGCTCATTGAAACTAACTCAGGAAACCAACCCAGCATTGCCGGAATGAATCTATATAGCTGGATGCTTATGTGGATCATTCTTGGTTTTGGATGGCTGGCCATCCTGTTTGCCGGAGTTTCTTTATTCCGCCTTGCCGGCTATGCCGATAAGCAAGTGCGCCGGCTGGCCCAACGTCCGCGTGAACGCAATAACCAGGCGGCGTGATTCAAAATCACGCCTACCTCATTTCATCCACAAGGACTTGAATAGGCACATTCGCGCCGCGAACGAGCCTGCCCCAAACTCTCCTCAAACAAGCTTCTTTACTTTGTCGTAACAATCCACAGCGGCTCAATGCTCTGCGGAAATGGAGAGTCCGTCAAAAGACCCAGCGCTCCAGTTGTTGAGTTAATGCCAAATCCCGTGACGCTTGAGGTTCCAATGTTACCCACGTAGAGGAACGTATTGCTTACATCGACGGTCACAAATGTGGGCTGCGTGCTTTCAATCGTACCTGCCGGGACCACACCAAAGGGTGAGCCGGCAATCTCAGTCAAAGCACCGCCGCTTATAGTGAAAGCAGAAACGTTATCTGAGCCCTGGTTCGCGGAATAGAGAAATGAAGACGTTGCGTCCACCGCAATTGAAAGCGGCGTTGTGCCGGCCGCAAATGGAGATCCAGTGACTGGCGCCAAAGCGCCGCTGGCGCTAATACTAAAGCCCACAATCTTATTGTTTACTGAATCGGCAGCGTAAAGGAATTGGCCTTTTGGATCGATCGTAATTCCGGCCAGCGTCACACTGGTTCCTGCTGAAAATGGGGAACCAGCAACCGGAGCAAGAGTGCCGTTGCTCGCTATGGCAAACCCTGAAATCGTTCCCAGTGCACCGTTTCCCACATACAAAAAACCGGCAGTCGGGGACACTGCCATCGATTGCGGATTGGCGGCAGTCGGAAAAGGCGACCCGGCAATTTGGGTGAGGAGCCCATGCGTGGGGTCAATGCTAAATGCCGATATCGAAGCAGAACCCTGGTTGAGTACATACAGAAACGTGCCGCCAGAATTAATGCCTACTGCCACTGGCTGTGACTGTACGGGCGTGGGTGGCTGCGCGGTCCCAATCGGACTGAGTACGCCGTTGGTGTGATCAATATTGAAACCGGAAACAGTATTGGAAGTCAGATTCGGCACATAAAGAAAATTGTGGGAGGGATGCACTGCCATGGAAACCGGACGCGGGCTTGTGGGGAATGACGAGGTTGAAAGCGGTTGCAAATCGCCGATGGAGGTCTCTGTGAAGGCGCGGATTCCATTGTCGCCCTGACCCACTACGTAGGCAAAAGCCAATGTTGGCGCAACAGAACTGTTATTCGATCCCAGACATCCGCTTAGAAGAACAACAATAAATAATGACGTGATCGTGATGAGTGCTTTCATTCAGTGCTTCCTCAGTCTTTGAAAAAAAATACGGACCCGGTCTGATGCGCGCAACCCTGCTTTTGGTCAGATATGATCCTGGCAAGCTGCAAATTAGTCTAGCTGTTTGCTCTTATTCTATCCAGTGGCGCTAGCGTTGTCTCCCTGCTGCTCCACCATGCCAAGAGCGTCTTAATATGGGCTTTTTTACAAGGGAGTAGACTTTCAGCATTTGGTTGGACTCGACCATGGATCACATGGAAGTGGCAGGATGCAGGAATTGAAGATGAATACGGTACAAGAATTCTCTGAGGTATCCTCCGAACCGGCGGTCCGTGGCTTTCTCCACGAGCCCGCTCAGCCGAATGGCGATGCTCTGGTACTTACCCACGGTGCGGGCGCAAATTGCCAAAGCAAATTGCTGACCGCACTAGCCAATGCCTTTGCGGATACCGGCTATTGGGTCCTGCGCTGTGATCTGCCCTTTCGCCAGTCGCGCCCCAACGGTCCCCCTTTCCCCGCTCTGGCGGCACGCGATCGTGAAGGCCTGCGCCGGGCTGTGGAGATTCTGCGGTTGAAAACTCCCGGGCGAATCTTTCTTGCTGGTCATTCCTATGGCGGCCGCCAGGCCAGCATTCTTGCGGCAGAGCAACCTCAACTCGCCGCTGGCCTGCTCTTGCTGTCATACCCATTGCATCCTCCGCGTAAACCCACGGAGTTGCGCACCGCGCACTTTCCCCAACTCAACACGCCTGCTTTGTTCGTGCATGGCTCGCGCGATCCTTTTGGTTCACATGACGAACTAAGATCGGCAATGGCATTGATACCGGCGAAAAAATTGCTGTTTGAAGTGGAAGGCGCGGGGCATGATCTTCTGGGAAAAAAGGCACAAGACGATCTTCCGCTGAAGATCGTCCAGGCCTTCCAGAACTTTTTCTAAGAAGTTTTCTAAAAAAAAGCTTTCAGGAAATCAATCTAGTCGCTGGCAAGTGCCATCTGGGTTTTTCGCGCCGGCGTCACATCTTTCTCCAGTTCTTGCCGCGCGATTGCTTCCGTGTGGACCTCATCCGGGCCGTCGGCCAGGCGCAGCGTTCGCACATTCGCCCAGGCGCCTGCAAGAAATGTGTCCTGGGAAACTCCTGCGCCGCCGTGGGCCTGTATCGCGCGGTCAAGAACGCGCAGCGTCACATTCGGCGCCACTACCTTGATCATTGCAATTTCCGCGCGTGCCTCTTTATTTCCCACCGTGTCCATCATATAGGCGGTTTTCAGCGTAAGCAGGCGTACTTGCTCAATCTCCATCCGTGAAAGTGCAATATCCGCGCGGATCGTCCCCTGCTCCGCCAGCGATTTGCCGAAAGCCACGCGCGATTTCACCCGCTGGCACATCATCTCCAGCGCGCGCTCAGCCACGCCAATGCAGCGCATGCAATGGTGTATGCGCCCCGGCCCCAGGCGGCCTTGCGCAATTTCAAATCCGCGGCCTTCACCCAGAAGCATATTTGTCACGGGGATACGCACATTCTCATAACTCACTTCACCATGCCCGTGCGGCGCGTGGTCATAGCCAAAAACCGTGAGCAGTCGCTCGATCTTCACTCCAGGCGCATCCATGGGCACCAGCACCATGGATTGCTGCTGGTGGCGCTTCGCCGTGGCGTCTGTCTTGCCCATAAAGATAGCGATCTTGCAGCGCGGATCGCCCGCGCCTGAGGACCACCACTTGCGCCCATTGATCACATATTCATTTCCTTCGCGGCGAATGCTGGATTGAATATTGGTTGCGTCCGATGAAGCTACAGCCGGCTCCGTCATGGCGAAGCACGACCGTATCTCGCCCGCCAGGAGCGGCTTGAGCCACCGCTCTTTCTGTTCCGGAGTGCCGTAGCGTGCCAGCACTTCCATGTTGCCGGTGTCCGGTGCGGAGCAGTTAAAGACCTCCGGCGCCATAAAGCTGCGGCCCATCATCTCGCACAGCGGTGCGTACTCCAGATTGCTCAGCCCGGCGCCATGTTCATTGTCCGGCAGAAAAAGGTTCCACAAGCCTGCTGCGCGCGCCTTGGGCTTGAGTTCCTCAATCACTTTGCCGGGGACCCAGCGGTTTTTCTCAATTTCCTCATGGAAGCGCTTTTCGCTGGGATAAATATGTTCATCCATGAACGCGCTCAGACGCTTCAGTAAGCCTTTGACTTTCTCGCTGTAATCGAAATTCATAGTTTGGTCCCTCAGGACTGCCCAGAGCTCTATTAGCCTAGTCGATTGTCCTCAATTCATCAAATGCATCATGTGAATAGTGTAAAATTTGTCCCGTGCATCTCAGTCAGGTCGACCTCAACCTGTTCGTGGTCTTTGAAGCCATCTACCGCGAAGGCAATCTTACGCGCGCGGGACGCCAGCTTAAGCTGACGCAACCCGCCATGAGTCATGCACTCAAACGCCTGCGCGAGCTCCTGAAAGATCCGCTCTTTGTCCGCGAAGCCGCCAACATGGTGCCCACGCCGTTCAGCCGTAACATGATCAATGAAGTGCGCCAGGCCTTGCAAATCCTGGAAGTGAATCTTTATGAGAACCGGAATTTTGATCCGGCACATACGCGGCGTGATTTTCAGATCGGCTTCTGGGAGCTGATGGAGTCCACCATTCTTCCTTCGCTGGTCAAAATCATGGCCAAAGCCGCTCCGGAAATTTCCATCACCACGCTGCGAGTGAAGCGGCGTGAGATTGAAGCGGAGCTGGCCAGCGGCACTCTCGACCTTGCGCTGGATATCCCCATCACCATGAGTGACAGCATCAAGCACCAGCCTTTGTTTTCCGAACGCGTGGTGGTGATGGCCCGGGAAGGTCATCCCGTGATGGGCAGTGAACTTGATCTGGACACCTATCTTCGCCAGGACCACGTCCTGGTTTCTTCCCGCCGTCTGGGACCGAGCCTGGTGGATGCAGAGTTGAATCGTAAGGGACGGAAGCGCAGAATTGCTCTTCGCTGCCAGCACTATTTTGCCGCGTGCCGCGTTGTGGGCGAAACTGATATGTTGCTGACTATTCCGGAACGCTACGCGCAGATGCTCAATACCAGATTTAATCATCGTCTGCACGCGTTTCCGCTGAAGAGCCTGCAGCAGCTTGAAATCCACATGTACTGGCATGAGAGCGCGGATAACGACCCGCCCAACCGCTGGTTGCGTGAGCAGATCAAGAAAGTGGTGAATGATTCCCTTTCCAGCGCGGATGAGCCTGAATTGAAACGCAAGGCCGGCATTCCTGCCAAAAGTCGAACGAATGCGCGCCCCTTGAGGAGAAAGTAATAAAAGAGGAGAAGTAAATGAAAGCCGCGGTATTGCACGAACTCAAGCAACGGTTGGTGGTTGAGGAAGTTGAGCGCCCCAGGCCCGGCGACAATGATGTCCTGATCCAGGTAGAAGCCTGCGGCGTCTGCCATTCTGATCTGCACGTTGCCGATGGCGACTGGAAGCAATTTGCCGGCATCACAAAGGTGCCGCTCATCCTTGGACATGAAGTCGCAGGGCGGGTCGTGCAGACTGGCTCCGAAGTCCAGGATTTGAAGCCCGGTGATCGCGTGGGCGTGCCCTGGATTTACTGGACCTGTGGCGAGTGTGAGTTTTGCCGCGCAGGCTATGAGAATCTCTGCGCAAAGCAAAAAATCACCGGCGTGACCGTGGATGGCGGCTATGCGGAATTCTTGAAAGCGCCGGCCACTCACGCGACAAAAATCCCTGATGCGGTTTCGTCGGTGCAGGCAGCGCCGCTTTTTTGCGCCGGCGTAACCGTGTATCGCGCAATAATGCAGGCCAAACCACAGCGCGGACAGCGGCTGGCTGTTTTTGGTATCGGCGGGCTTGGGCATCTGGCCATTCAGATTGCGGTACATCTTGGGCTGGAAGTCTCGGCTGTGGATGTCGATGACGAGAAGCTGGCACTAGCCAAGTCGCTGGGTGCGGTCCACACTGCCAACTCGACCACGACCAACGTAGTCAAAGAAATGCGCAAGCGCGGCAGCGCCCACATCGCCCTGGTTACATCCGCATCTAAAGCCGCGTATGACACCGCATTCTATTGCGTGCGTCCCACAGGCACGCTGCTTGCCGTTGGCTTGCCCGCTGATGAGATTTCTTTTCCCGCCATCATGATGTCCGCCAAAGAAGTCACTATCAAAGCCTCAGCAGTCGGCACAAGACAAGACCTGGAGCAGGTGCTGGCGCTGGCCGCTGAAGGAAAACTGCATTGCCAGGTGGCGACGCGTCCTTTATCTGACGTAAACGCCATCATGGAAGAGATACGCTCCGGCAAAGTTTCCGGACGCATCGTTCTCACCATGTAGATGTCACCAGGTCAGTCGCCGCCATTCATGCTGATTTATATTTGAACTAGAAACTTTTTCTTGAGGGACTCGATGAGAGAAGCAGTTGTTGTTACAAGTTCACGCACGGCATTGGCCAAATCATTCCGCGGCTCTTTTAATATCACGCGCCCCGACGATCTGGCGGCGCATTGCATCCAGGATTTATTGAGCAAGACGCCCAAGCTCGATCCCAAAGAAATAGAAGATGTGGTGCTCGGCTGCGGACAGCCGCATGGCCCACAAGGACACAACGTGGCACGCATTGCCGCCATGGTTGCCGGGCTTCCTCCTTCCGTCGCGGGGACCACCGTCAACAGGTTTTGCTCTTCCGGTCTGCAAGCCATCGCCATGGTGGCGCACCAGATTATCAATGAAGGTGTGGACGCGGCGATTGGCGGCGGAGTGGAAAGCATCAGCATGGCAGTCCGTGACGGCAGTCCGAATCCGCGCTTGCAGGAAACAATGCCGGGCATCTACATGGTGATGGGCGATACGGCGGAAGTGGTGGCCAAGCGCTATAACGTCAGCCGCCAGGCCCAGGACGAATACTCATTGCTGAGCCAGCAGCGCACCGCCCGCGCGCAGCAGGAAGGCTTTTTCAAAAAAGAGATCGCGCCCATCAAAGTAACCAAGGCCATCCTGGATAAAAAGACCAATGAAGTTGTGAGCAAGGAAGAAGTGGTTGCCGACAAAGATGAGTGCAACCGTCCGGACACAACTCTGGAAGGCCTGCTGGGACTCAAGCCCCATTTCGATCCGCATAGCGGCCAGGGCTCAGTCACGGCCGGCAATTCTTCTCAACTCTCTGACGGCGCTTCAGCCACGCTGCTCATGTCCCGCCAGCGCGCGGACCAGCTCGGTATTCCCTATCAACTGATCTTTCGCGGCTTCCAGATCGCCGGCTGCAATGCCGACGAAATGGGCATCGGCCCAATTTACGCCGTGCCCAAGCTGCTTAAACGTGCGGGGCTTAAAACAAGTGACATTGATGTCTGGGAGCTCAATGAAGCTTTCGCCGTGCAGGTTATCTATTGCCGCGACCAACTCGGTATTGATCCAGCAAAACTAAATGTGAACGGAGGCTCCATAGCTATCGGACATCCATTTGGCATGACCGGTTCGCGCATGGTTGGCACCATGGCCAACGAAATGGAGCGGCGCAAACAACGCTATGGCGTCGTGACCATGTGCGTGGGCGGCGGCCAGGGAGCGGCTGGGCTCTTTGAAAGAGCTAGTTAGGCGAAGGAGATTTTATGGCGACCACTACTACCCCCCATACTGCCAGAAGCGGCGCGGCATTTCTGCTGGAAGATGTAGCGGCGGAAGAGGTTTTTACGCGCGAAGACCTGAGCGAAGAACATATTGCCATTGGACGAATGGTGGACGAGTTCTGGTCCAATGAAGTTGAGCCGAACCTGCCGGCCATCCGCCAGAAAAAGCCCGGCGTTGCCCTTGAGGTCCTGAAAAAATCCGCGAAGCTGGGACTGCTCGGAATCTCCGTGCCGGAAAAATTTGGCGGCATGGAGATGGACTTGCCTTCCGTGATGGTGGTTGCCGAAGTGATGGGACGCGACGCGTCGTACGCCGGCTGGCACTCCGCGCATACTGGAATCGGCTCGCTGCCAATTTTATTTTTCGGCACCGAGCAGCAAAAACAAAAATATCTTCCCAGGCTTGTTAGCGGTGAGCTGCTGGCTGCTTATGCGCTTACCGAACCTCTCGCTGGCTCTGACGCGCTGGCGGCACGCACCCGCGCGGATCTCAGCCCTGACGGCAAGCACTATGTCCTGAACGGCCAGAAGATGTGGATCACCAACGGCGGCGCGGCTGATCTGTTCATCGTGTTTGCCAAAGTTGGCGGCGAAAAATTTACTGCGTTCATCGTTGAGCGCGCTTTCGGCGGCCTGACCAGCGGCGCGGAAGAGCACAAGATGGGCATACAGGGCAGCTCCACCACGGCGCTTTACTTCGACAATGTAAAAGTGCCGGTGGAAAACGTGCTTGGTGAAATCGGCCGCGGGCATGTCATCGCGTTCAATATTCTGAATATCGGCCGGCTCAAGCTTGGTCCCGCCGTGATGGGCGCGGCAAAAAACGCTCTCAGCATCAGCATCAAATATGCCAAACAGCGCAAAGCCTTTGGCGTCTCCATTGCGAGCTTTGGCGCCATTCAACACAAACTGGCGGAAATGGCGATCAGGATTTTTGCCACGGAATCCATGGCGTGGCGCGTGGTTGGCCTGATTGAAACACAACTCAGCAGCGCCGGCCATGACTCTTCAGATTCGGTGAAAGCCGAATTAAAAGCCGTGGAGGAATACGCCGCTGAGTGCTCCATGGTAAAAGTTTTTGCCGCGGAGATGCTGGATTACGTTGCCGATGAAGGCGTCCAGATTCACGGCGGCTATGGCTTCCATCAGGACTACGCCGTCGAACGCATTTATCGCGATGCCCGCATCAATCGACTATTTGAAGGCACCAGCGAGATCAACCGTCTCGTCATCTCCGGCATGCCGTTGAAGCGGGCGGCACGTGGACTCCTGCCAATATTTGAAGCTGCACAAAAAGAGTTGAGCAAAAGCCATACGAATGAAACTTCAGGCGGCAATGATCCGGAAGCGCGCCTGGTGCGCAACGCCAAACATATTTCTTTGCTCACGCTCGGAGTTGCCCACCAGAAATATGGAGCTGCGCTGGAGAAACACCAGGAAGTGGTGATGAGCCTTTCCGATCTCTTCATGGAAACTTTTGCCATGGAATCCGTGCTGCTGCGCTCAAGAAAAATGTCAGCAACAGGCAAGAGCTCCGCAGACGATATCTGCGCGGTCTTCCTCCGCGACGCCATGTCCAGAATGCAGGCAGCGTCACAGAACGTGATGGGAGCATGCTCTGAAGGCAGCGATCTCACCCGTAATATGTCCACGCTGAGATCCTATGCAAACTACGAACCGGTTAACGCGATTGCGCTGCGCCACAATATTGCTGAGCGTCTGCTGGGCACCGAGCGCTATTTATATTGATTGGTCCTTCCCCGGGCGCCTGGGTTGCACACAATTGGATTGCACGCAATTTGGGTTGGCACACAATTGGGTTGCACTCAAAACTGGCGCATTGCAAGATTGTGTGTTAACTTTTCCGCCAACTCCTGATGTGTGCCCTTTTTAAATCTAAAAAAGCAGCTCCACTCCCGCGCGAAACAATGCAGGGTCCCGAACTTCGGGAAGCGCAGTTGGCAGCGGCCTCTTATGGCCTGCCCACGGGCGGCGACTTTTATGATTTTGTGCGGGTCAGCCCAACCAGGGTCCTGTTCGGTCTGCTGGACGTTGCCGGACGGCTCCAGGAAAACCACCCAATCGTGGCCGCGGCCAGGAACACCTTTCATTCCCGCGGAGCGGAACTGCTGGCCAAGGAAGACATCAACGAAACAGATGCAATGATTGAACTCTGCGGTGACTTGAATCGCGCCATTCTGAAAGCTGCCGGACGCGTTTGCTCCTCTCCGGCGTTTGCCGGTTGCTACAACGAAAGCCTGGGAACGGTCTGCTACTTCAATGCCGGTCACACGCCCGGGCTCCTGGGGGACGATAGCGGCGTGACTGAACTTGGAGCCACGGGCTTACCACTGGGGCTCTTCTCACATATCACGCCTGATGCTTCGATTGCTGCGCTTCAGCGTGGTGCAGCCCTCCTGGTTGTTTCACGAGGAATGGTTGAGGCCAGGCGTAAGTCCAAATCCGAAGAGTTCGGATTGAATCGGGTGAAAGACTACCTTCAGGGTGTCCACACGCAAGCGGCACAGGAAATCTCCGCAACCATACTCGCTAAAGTTCAGGAGTTTATAGGCAAGTCACCGGTCCGCAATGACGCAACGGCGATTGCTCTGGCCCGTGCTTCCACGCAAAAAGCATTTGCTGCCGGTTGATTTGGCGCGGCCTATTAGTTCACTCCGGCGCTGTTTTAAGAAAAAACTCAGCATGATTGCCCATGCTGGGTTTCCTTTACGTCATGAACAGGACAACTCAACGTTACTGCACAACCAGATTGAAGTTTGCTGACTGGCTTACGCCCAGGCTGAAGTTGCGGTGGCTGTCACCACAAATGTACCCGTTGGCGTTCCAGGAACTGTAACCGGCGTCGGTGATGGAGTTGGCGTCGGGCTGGGATCGGAGTCGGCGTCGCGCATCGGGGTGGAGTTGGAGTCGGGCTTGTCGCTGGAGTGGAGTCGGCGTCGGGTGCCAGCGTCGGCGTGCTTGGCGCTTGACTTGCTGGGAACCACCACCGCAGCCGCTCAACAAAAGCAGCAATATGGTTAGTGACATGACGGCGAAAGTCGCAAGCCGCGTCCGGTTTTTGTTGCGCGTTCCAATCAGCACCAGACCAGCTATTGCCATGCCGCTGAACGGCAACCACATCGCATAAAAAGTACGTGGATGCGCGAGGGCAGCAGTGGCGCTGGCCGTCGTAATGGTAAGAGCAATATCCACGGGAGCATTCCCGGCTGGCACGCTCACGGGCGTAAAGGTGCAACTAGCCTGCGCCGGCAGACCAGAACAGGTAAAAGTCGTAGCGGTTGCCGTGGATGGGCTGGGCGTAAACGTAAAGTGCTCTGTTGCAGACTGGCCTGCTTGCACGGTAACGGATGGCAGCGTAGGAGTAAACGTAAAGCTGTCAGAATTCGGATCCACCACTGTGACCACGGCATTGGCCTGTGCTGCTGCGCCTTTTGTATCTGTCACCGTCAGCGTCACGCTGGTATTGCCGTGCGGATAAGGCCCTGCAGGAGTTTGCGTGATGGTCAGCGCATCTCCGTCTGCATCCGATGAGCCATTGTTAATGCTGGCACTGGCGCTTCCGCCTACCGTGGCGGCGACTACCGTCACATTTTGCGCCACGGCAACCGGCACATGATTAATGTTGCAGTTCAGCGCGCAAGCAGGAAGCTGGAAGCTGTAGTTGCTTCCTGCGGCGGTTCCAAAAATGTCACTTACCACAACCGTATAGGCTGAGCCGGCCGTGGTGCTCAAGCCAAAGCTTTGCGGACTGCTGCTGGCCCCGGAATCCGCGGCATAGTTAGCGGAAACATTGGCCGGATCAAAAACGCCCGTGTATGCAACCTCAAACAAGCTTGTGCCGCTCGGAGAAGTAAGCACCGGCGTAACGCATGCAGATTTGCATGCAGTAAAACTGTAAGAATCATAGGTTCTGGTGCCGGCGGTTGTCGTTACGCCGGGATTATCTTTCTGAACACTGCAGGCACTCGCACCGCCACTGCGCGATACTCGATTCGTCTGCTGACCAGTTGTGGTTGTCACACCCAGCGAGCCAGCTGTCAGTGTGCCAAGATTATTCGTGAAGGTTACCATCCCGGTGGGCACGCTGAAATTCAGCACCCGCTGCCCGCCCGCATAATTCACGGTAAGCGTGAAGTTGATGACCAGTGCGCATTCTGCATCACTCTGGACGGTGAAGGCAAACGGTGTTGCGTTGGTCGCCGAGCCGCCATTCGCCGCAAGATCAGGATAAGCACTGGTGCCGGGCAACGTGACCGCTACTCCGGGAGTTGATGTGGTGAGCGCGGTAGTGATTCCCTTGGCGGCAAGAACTCCGACATTCTTTAACTGGATCGCAAGTCTGCCGCCTTCGCCAGCTTCAATCACACCATTTCCATTGCCCGGATTCTCAGCCGCCGTAACAGTCCCAACAATCGGATTGGCAGCCCCGACCAAGCCCAGGGAATCAACAGCTTCAAAGGCCATCACAATGCCGGCGCCGGAATCGCGATCATTTCCCGAAGCCATGATGTCAATTGCCGTGTTGGTCAGCGCGTTCCGGACCTCAGTCTGCGTCAAAGCCGGATTGGCGGACTTGACCAGCGCTGCCACCGACGCTGCCGAGGGCGCAGCAGCGGAAGTGCCATAAAACGGATTCAAGCCTGACGTGCTCGGGAGCGTGGTGGTCACTCCGTCCGCGGCGGTAATGTCCGGCTTACTGCGCACTGCGCCGCCATTGGATGAAAAATCCCCCGGCGTAATTGCGGATCCATCTGCGTTGAAAAAAACTCGACGCGGTCCATCCGAGGAAAACAATTCAATGTTGTCCGTAGCGTTGAAAGGATTAGGAAAAGGTCCCACTGGAAAATTTGGCGCAAACGGCGCAGCGGCAGGCGTCGCCGCCACTGAATAAACGCCGACTCCCGCAGCCGCGGAATGTCCATGAGTCTGGCCGGCAGTGTTTACGGCCAGCGCGCCGCGAATAGTATTGATGGCGAAGAAGCGATTGGCGGCGGTTGCGGTCTTGAACACAACCAGGCGATCGCCCGCTGCAAGCCCGGGTGGGTTTATCTGTTCAAAAGGATTCTGTCCGCCGATCTGCAGGTTGGTGGACGAAGCTTTTACCGCGCCCGTGGAACTCACCAAAAACAAATCATAATCGTTGCGGGAAGCGCCTTGCGGGTCCGCCCAATTCAGCGTGTAAATACTGCCCTCGGCAAGAATAATGTCGCCGTTTACAGGACTGGCAACCGTGCCAAAATTGTGAATGGTGCCGGTCTTGCTGCCACCAGGAAAAGTGAAAGCCGCCGAGCCTGCGTCATTGAAGTCACCTTCAAAGTAGCCGGCTGTGCCTGAATCCACATTGCCCTCGTTTCCTGCGGAAGAGAAATACAGTGCGCCACCCGCTGTAACTGAATTTACCGCCTGGGCTACGATTCCATCCTCAAATACCGGCTCGTCCAGATAAAAAACGTCGTCAACAATAATGTCGCAACCAGCCGCGCGCAGATTCAGGATGTTCTGGGCAAAGCTGGCTTCGCTCTGGTCTGCTGTCGCAAAAAACAGGCTGGCGCCCGGAGCCATGTCATAGATGATCTCCATCATGGCAAGGCCTTCATCGGCTCCGTTGGCGTTGTCCTGAAGCATGGTGAAACACGGCGGGCCGGCCGGGCACGTAGGCGGCATATCACCCGTGGCCTGGGCTGCAACCAGTGCGCCGGTGGCGTTGGCGCTGTCAGACAAAACCCCAATCTTCAGTCCAGCGCCGTCAATGCTAAAAGTTCCGCGCGCATCCACGGCACGATGCGTCGCATCGCCCTGCGTGGTCACAGAGCCCTGTCCGGTTCCACTGGTAACTGCTCCAACTCCTGCGAGCATGGCAGCAGACAGCTGCTTGCGGATTCTCTCCGCGCGCAGCGCAAAGTCTCTGCGTGGTAGCTGCAATGGGGCCGGCTGGAACCAACGTGCGCTCGCGGTGATTGATTCAACTTTGGGCGAGATGAAAATCACGTCCGGCAAAGCTGCAATGCTTTCGATCTGCGTGAAAGGAACCACTGCGCGAATACTGCGAAAACGCGCATTGGAATACCACACCTGCGCTCCGGCGGCATTCAGTTGCTGAAGTAATGCAGTTGGTGACATTGGCCGTAATGTCTACCATCAGATTGTTGCTGTCATCCACGTCAACGCCGGTGTTCAGTGAGAGAATGCCCGGCGCGGCCTCTTTTCCGGCAAGCATCCGGACGGTATAAAGAATGTTGGAATCAATTTTCTGCTGGACTGGCGTGCGCGATGCTTTTTCCTGCTCAAGCGCCGCAATCTGCTGGGTTGTCACTGCCCTGGATTCGGCCTGCGTTGTCCCCGTTACGATTGCAGCTTCTGGCCGCACTGCAGGCTGGAACTTATGGAACTTTCGGTCGGTGCCAGTGTCTTTCGCAGTCTGGACAGCCTGGGCCCACAAAATCCCTGATGTGGACATCGCAAGCAGGGCAATAGCGATTGCCACGCGCACACGGCGCGGACGAAGATCACGAAAGCAGCCCAACTTGTTACCTCTTAAGAGAGTGAAAACCGGGTTGTGACCCAGTCATTTTGAAAATTATGTAACCCTGGAATTACATAAGGACATGGCGAACGTAAGCCAATATTTACACATTGCTCTAACTTCAGCAACACTGATTGTGCTGACCCAATTTCTGCGTCCTATCTTCCAGCCGCAGAAGTTTCCTGACCGGCGATTGGTAACGCCTTGGCGTCTGCTGTCGGCAGACTTCCACCAAACAGAATGGCGAGCGTAGGAGCAATCTGCCGCATATCGATCACGCCCAGCGCATGGGCTTTCGCAATGCCAGCTCCGGTAATAAAGAAAGAGGAACGCAGCTCCGGATGTTCCGGCAGATATCCGTGCGTGCCGCCTGCTTTTGTATCGCGAAACACGTCACCGCTTAGGCTCGTGTCAAACTGATAGCCCGACTTAAGGTCAACCAGAAAACTTGCATTGGGGAAGCCGCCCAGGCTTTTCAACTCGTCGCGTTCCACAATGCGGTTGATGCCGCTCCTGGGATCAGCGGCAAGTTTCTTGAGTAACGCGCTCACTTTATTGCGCACGGCTTCATCCTTCGGATCTTTCAACATGATTGCCGCCAGACCGCCGTTTACCCACGGCGTGGCCTGCCAGGACTTCAATGGCGTAGCACCTGATGAAGTGGTCTCCGTGCCGGGCTCCATCAGGCCTTCCTTCACAAATGCCGCACTGAGATTCAAGCGATGACTTGTGGGCAGAAAGCCATGATCGGAAACCACGCATATCACCGCCTGCGGATTTGCGGCCAAAGCAGCATCACGTAACTGCCCAACCATCTCGTCTATTTGCTCCATCACGGCGTTCGATTCAGCGCTAAACGGTCCCGTTTCATGCTCAGTATGATCAAGAGCAGCCAGATGAACCGTCATGAATCCCGGCTTGTATTGCTTGAGAATCGCCTCAGCAAACTTTGCCCGCATGCGATCGTCTTCCGGCGACGAGTTGATTGGCTCGGGATACGCTCCTGTGGTGCTCTCAAGCGTTGCCAGACAGTCCCGGAGTGGATAGCGCGCGTATCAGTTTCTGGTCGTCTGGCGTGCCCGCGCGCCAAACCTCCGGCAGCAGATAATTCACAGGCGCGCCCACGCTTACGGGCCAGTTCACGCTGGCTGTTGTCAGTCCGGCAGATTTGGCTGCGTCCCACAAAGTGGGGACTTTGATGTCTTCGGTGTACCAATACCATCCGATCAAATTCTTGCGCTCAGGATCAAAAGTGGTGTTGGCATAAATGCCATGCTTTTCCGGCCACACTCCGGTGATCAACGTGGTGTGGCTGGGATAAGTCACGGTCGGCACCACGCCGTTCACGCCTTCCGCGTATGCCCCCTCCTGCATCATCTTCCGCATGTTCGGGACTTTCAGCCCATGCTGGTCAGCCTGGGTAACGTAGTCCGGCCTCATGCCATCCACGGAAATAAGCAGGACGCTGCGGCTTTGCGCGTTCAGCGCGCCAGTACAAACCAGGAGCCACAACAGGCTGACCAGGCTGAGACGGCAGATGCGCAGAGCAACAAGGCGAGCGGAGGATGACTTTATATTTTTCATGGAAATAAGTTGTGAAATTATACTGCCCCAAGAACATGCCTAAAGAACATGAAAATGTGATGAAAGACCCGGCTCCTTTACTCTGCGCCATAAGACTGGCTAAGATTGGTCGCAAGCAAACGTTTGAGTGCCACAGAAACTGCGGAGGCCCGGGATTAAACCGATTCATAGGATATTTCAATCAGCTCATCTGGCATCCAGCGTGTTCAAGCTGGCTGTATTGTTTTTCTTGTCTCGGGCGCCATTGCAGCTTCAGACGCAAAAAAACCAGCCCCCGCTTCCGCCGGCAAGGTACGCGAGTACTTTCATCGCCGCCGAGGAAGTGGTTTGGAACTTTGCTCCCAGCGGTCGCGACCTGATGTATAACCGGCCAATCCCTCAGCCGTATACCAATACGTCATTTCCCAAAATGCGCTATATCGAATACACCGACGGCACTTTTTCGGTGAAGAAGCCGCAGCCAGAGTGGCTGGGAATTCTTGGTCCTATTATCCGCGCCGAAGTTGGCGACACCGTGATTGTTCATTTCAAGAACAGTACGAATCGGCTGCTCTCAATGCACCCTCACGGATTGAATTACACCAAGGAAAATGAAGGCGCGGTTTATTCCGTTGCCACGGGATTGCCGGCGCAGGGCGTGAAGCGCGGTCAGGAAGTCACGTACACATGGTTTGCCGATGCGGGCAGCGGCCCCGGCCCTGGCCAGCCCAGCTCCATCGTCTGGCCGTATCACAGCCATATAGAAGAAACACGAGAGGTGAATGACGGGCTGATTGGGCCAATTATCGTGACCGCCAAAGGCAAGGCCCGCCCTGATGGTTCTCCGCGTGACATAGACCAGGAATTTGTTGCTCTGTTCATGATGTTTGATCAGGACATGGGCAAAGAGCCAGGAATGATGCATTCAATCAACGGCTACATTTTCGGCAATCTGCCCGGATTGAATGTAAATGTGGGGACCAAGGTCCGCTGGCAGCTGTTGGGTATGGGCAATGAGCGCGATATACACACCGCGCATTGGCACGGCAAAACTGTGTTCACTCCGCTGGAACACGAAGACGTGGTAACGCTTTTGCCGGCAACTACGAAAACTGTCGACATGAACGCTGACAATCCAGGAAGCTGGATGTTTCATTGCCATGTGGCCGACCACATGGAAGGCGGCATGATGGCATTTTTCAATATTCTGGTTCCTCTTCCTGCCTGCCCTGTGGGCTATGGCCCGGGAGAGTTTTGGAAAGATCCACGCAACGTGGAATTTTCTATCGTGAATTCATCTGGCAAGGCCATCAAGCACATCAGCTTCAATGCCAACGTTTTTGTAAAACCCAATTATCTGACTGCCACCTACCTTATTTGGGAATCAAATGTCACTCAGGCCCCAGGCGCCACAAACTCATTCAAATTTCCCATCCAAATGCACGATCCTGCGGCCATTCTGGGATGGGCCATCTATATTGCAAGAATTGAATATGAAGACGGAACCACCTGGCAGCCGCCGAACAACCAGCAATGCGTCCACGTTTACTGGCGCGATGGCAGCACCGAGCAACCAAAAGTGCTTCCGCCTACACAAGGGCCGAAGGAAGATAACTCTTAGGCTGGGCGAGAACCAACATGGAATGGCTTGGCAGAAATACAAAAGGCCGGCGAGTTGCCGGCCTTTCAATCTCAACAAATTTGCTTAGTTTGCAGCCTGGACAACAAGCCGCTCGACAATCCGGCGCGCCTCATCAATATGTTCCAATGCGCGACGCCGCAGCCCGTGGGCAAAACGGTCATCTTCTTTTTCCGCGATATCGTTGTGTGCGCGATCCAGCAGTTCGAGCGTCTTATGGTAGCGTCCCTGATGGCCCATGTGCGCATCAATGGCCGGGTGGTCTTGCAAATGTTTTCCGTCATCAATGGCCGCGCGCTTGATCTCGCTGATGGCTGCATCGATTTCCCGGATGGCATGCTCTTCTTCGCGATCGAGTTTGTCAGATGGAGTCAGGCGATCCAGATGGGCGCGGGCGTCGCGCAGGTCAGATAGCGAATGCAGATAGGCCGGATGCCTTCCTGGCTGATCCCCGAAAGATAATGCGACGCAGGCAGTTAGAAAAAATACGATTGCAGCAAAATATCGAATGGTCTTCATGTTTATCCTCCAGGCTTCCATGGGACTTGGTTGTTTCAGGCATGGACCCTGAATCGTAGGTTTTGACCCGCTGATTGTAGGCGTGATCCTGATAATCCCGTGAGTTACCGCAGTCCTTGGCCACCAGGACCGGACGGTCCGGCTTATAGACGACCCGCCTTATATAAGAAAATTTCAATATATGAAGGTTTGAAAAAACTGAATATTCGTCATCCAGCAGCGCAACTCTTCCAAATGACCCGGGTTAAGTAGGGCGGAACAAATAACTCATCTTTCCCATAAATCTCCACCTCTGGGAGTTACAAATGCGACGTTTGCTTTTCTTAGCCACAATTGCGGTTATCCTTGCCTCTGCGCTCACTGGTTGCGGAGGAGGCTCCAACAACAATGTGAACCAGGCCCAATCGGCCGGCGTTTTTGTCACCGGAGGGGACGCACCTCTGCCTTCCGTACTGGCTTTCAACGTTACGCTTACCAGTATGAAACTGGACGGCACGACTGAGCTGCTGACAACACCTACGACGGTAGATTTTGCGCGGCTTCTGGGTCTGCGCACCTTGCTGGGATTCAACACAGTCCCGGCGGGCACCTACAGCAGCCTGACCATTTCCATGTCAGACCCCAGCATCTCATTTCTTGACCTCACTACTACCCCTGCCTCGGCCTCAAACCTGACCGGAACTTTCAAGGACTCCAGCGGCAACAACGTACCCAGCACCACAATTACTGTTGCCTTGACCAAGCCGATGACAGTCGCCAGCAGCGGGCTGGCAGGGCTCCATTTTGATTTCAATTTGCGTAACTCGATTGCCGTGGATGCCACTGGGCAGATCACGGGCGTAATCAATCCTGTAATCAAAGTGAAACCGGTAGCGCAGAGCGATCCTGACGCTGAAGTCAACGATCTGCGCGGTGGGCTGGTCTCAGTCAACACCGCCGGAAATTCATTCATCCTGCAGCGCATTGGCGGGCACCAGATCACGATTGATGTAAATGCCAGCACAAACTTCAGCGGCAATTTCACTCTGGCCACTCTGCCCAATCCGTCAGTGATTGAAGTTGACGGTGAGCCTCAGGCGGACGGCAGCATCATGGCGGATTCCGTGGAAGTTGTCACCACGGAAAAAGCATTCGTCTCCGGGCGGATTGTGGCGGTAAATCCCGTCACCGGTCCGGCGCAGACCGTAACGCTGCTTGTAGGTGAAGAGCTGCCGGATATAACTGGCGTGCCTGTGGGGACTGTCACCACATTGGACGTGAGCGGGGTAACGAATTACAGCATTCGCCTGCTTGATAACTGGTTTACCAGCTTTGTGTTTAACAACACTACACTGGTTCCCGGCCAGCGAATCGCGATGGGTGGCTCGATCGATGCCACGGGTGCCTTTGTACCGTCACACATTGCGTTGCGCCGGCAAGGCGTGGTGGGTGATCTGGTGTTAAACAGCGTGGTCATCAACAACAACAATGCCGGATCGCTGCAGATACAGAACAACAGAATGCTGGGCTATGTGATGGGCGCGCCGCTTTCTGTGCAAACGGCGAACACCACAAAATTCACTAACCTGAGTGGCTTAGCTGCCATTCAAAGCGGCGGAAACATGAGCCTGGCAACCTATGGCTTGATGCTGAAAGATCCAGTCAGCGGCAATCCTACGATGTACGCTCATCGGATCATTCTGCTGCAGTAGTGAAATTTAATCTCTGCTTAACGACAGGGCGATCGTAATGGTCGCCCTGATTTTTTAGAAGCAGATTTTTCGCTCTTTTTGGCGGCATGGGGTGTTCAGTTGTGCACAGTCTTGTTTCTGGTATCTGTGCGATACTTACGGCGTGAGTTTCTGATACCCGCCCTTCTCCCGTGTCTCAGCCACACCAATGCTCACCGGGCTCTTCTATCGCCATTTAAAGCACCGCGGCTCCTAAGAGATAAAAAGAAGGTGACGCCAATGCAATTGCCACGAGACGCTCGTCCCTCAGGTATTTCTCTAACAAAACCTGTGCTCAGGGAACTTGATCGCTTTATCGCCGCGTCTGATGAGCGCATCCTGAAGAAGCAGAATCTCAAGGCTCACCAAGACCTGCCAGGAATGGAAGAAGCAAATAAGAAAAGCGCTGAAGCATCCATGGTGCGAAGTCTTACTGCCGCATTAGAGCCGGAGTTGCTGGCAATTTTGAACCCACGCTATGAGGGATCGCCCACTGGAGAGCGGGGCAGAATTTATTTTGGCGCGGAAGAAAAAACCTTTTACATCATCTGCGATCCGTTCTTTAAGGATGGGGATGTGCAAGCCGGCTGGTTTGGAATCATCCGCCACGGCGCGCATGAACTGCTCACCATGCTGCATTTCCGAAGCGATTCTTTTCAAGACGACCTTTTGCAGGCGATCCGCCACGCACGTTAACGCAACTCGTAGGTTCGGCCCTGCTATCTAGATTTTCTTAATGAGGTAAATATGAATGCCCTTGTGACTGCTGTTGTAATAGGCGCCGCTCTTTTAGCGATAGCTGTCTGGATTGAAGTTCGTGAACGCCGTATCGCGCCAAAATGATGGTGATTATCGAAGTTCCGGACCGCGTTCGTAATTGCCCCGCAATTTGCATCCAACATTCTGGCATTGCAAAGGACAACAATATGAAGCTTTTGACTTTCAGATACTTATGGGTTGCAATCGCGTGCCTGGGCATCGCGCAGTTGGCTGCGCATGCACAGTCAGCTGATCCTGGGCAAAATCTTTCAATTTGCATGAATCAGTTGGGGGTTTGCGACCATTCCATTTTATCGAAATCAGAGGTAGCTCAGGTGGCGGCCGTGGAACACCAGAGCAATGTCGCGGATTGCAGAAGAAGTGCGACCGCCTGTGACCGCTCTAAATTGAGTCCAGCCGAAGACAAAGCGCTCGCGGTAGTCCGGCACCAGCATAATGTTTCCGCTTGCATGGAAGGCTGGGAGCCTTGCGACTATTCCAGTTTGACTCAGGGTGAAGCAAATAAAGTCGCCGCGGCAGTTCGCGAGCGGAACGTCGCCAATTGTTCCCATGGCTGGTCACCCTGCGATCGCTCCCAATTGACAGAGTCCGAAGCTAAAGTTGTGGCTTTGGCCGTGCGCCGGCAAAATTTAGGGGATTGCATGGACGGATTGCAATCCTGCAATCTGTCTTTGCTAACCGCGCAAGAAGCCGCAGCGGTAGCTACTTCAATACGTGAAAGAAATGCCAGAAATTGCATGGAAGGATTCGGCCGATGCGACCGGGCCGCGCTTTCAGCGGCGGAAGCGGATCGTGTTGCCGTGGCTGAGCATCAGCGCAACTTGTCTGACTGCAAGGGCCGCCGCGAGATGTGCGACTATTCAAAACTAACTTCACTGGAAACCCAGGAATTGGCTCGCACGGAGAATCGGCGCAATGCCACAGCCTGTTCCACAGGCTATGGATATTGTGATCATTCTCTGCTCACACCGACTGAAGTGCTTCCACCTCCTTCTGAACACGCCTCGCCTCAGTAGCAGACCTCCTGCTGCCCCGAGGTTTGACGATGGGAGTACGCATCGTGATACATTCGCGGCAATGAGGAATCAAATCCTTATCGTGGGCGCCGGACCCACCGGCCTGGTGCTGGCCTTGTGGCTTGCCAGGTCTGGAGTGTCACTCCGCATCATTGACAAAAATGACGGACCAGGGCAGGCCTCGCGCGCGATGGCTGTGCAGGCACGAACGCTTGAGTTTTACCGGCAGCTCGGAATCGCCGAGCAAGTGATCGCGAGCGGCATCCAGGTGCAGGGAGGCCATCTGCGCGAAGGAAGCCGCGTGATTGCTGATTTTCCCTTCGATGATATTGGTTCCGATATCAGCCCATTTCCTTTCGTTCTCAGTTTTCCGCAAGACGATCATGAGCACCTGCTGGTGAAGTGCCTTGAAGCTGCCGGAGTTCGCGTGGAATGGAGCACGCAGCTTGTCGAATCGAAAGAAGAAGGGCAGCAGGTAAACGTAACTCTACGCCAAGGAGATGCGGAAGAGCGCTGCGAATTTGCTTATGTCTGCGGGTGTGACGGCGCTCACAGTACGGTCCGTCAAAGCCTTGGGTTGGATTTTCCCGGCGGGACGTATGAGCAATTGTTTTACGTTGCCGATGTTCAGCCCGAAGGACGGGTGTTTGATGAGGCCGTGAATGCATGCTTTAACCGGGAGTCCTTTATGCTTGCCTTCCCGGTGCGCAGCAGTGGAATGTTGCGGCTGATCGGCATCGTACCGCCGGAGTTAGCCAGCCACGAAGGCCTGACATTTGAGGAAATACGTCCATATGTAAGAAAGCAAATGGATGTGGATGTGCATCGAGTGAACTGGTTCTCCACGTATCGTGTACACCATCGCGTCGCCGACCATTTCCGCCGGGGGCGTGTTTTTATTGCCGGTGACGCTGGTCACATCCACAGTCCAGCGGGCGGACAGGGGATGAACACTGGCATTGGCGACGCCGTGAATCTGGCGTGGAAGCTGGCAACAGTCATTCGTGGCCGGACGAATCCGGCAGTTCTGGATACTTACGAATCGGAGCGGATTGCATATGCTCGCACGCTGGTGGCTACAACGGACCGTCTTTTTCAGCTCGCGGTGAATAGCGATTTACGATCGCGGATGATTCGCGGAGTTGTTCTGCGCTATATTGCGCCCGTGGCGTTGCGCTTTCGCGCAGCGCGAAAAGCACAGTTCCGCCTGGTTTCCCAGACACGCATTCACTACCGTGACAGCAGTACCCTGAGCCGTGGGACAGCCGGTGATATTCATGGCGGCGATCGCCTGCCGTGGATCGAGAGCCAGAATAATTTCCAGCCACTCAGTTCACTCGACTGGCAAATCCATGTCTATGGCGCCCCCACCGATGCTTTACGCACCTTAGCAACGCGCTGGAATCTGCCTATCCATGCCTTCCCCTGGGACAAGCAGGCCCAGTCAGCCGGCTTCACCCGCAACGCCGCTTATCTGGTGCGGCCGGATGGCCACATAGCGTTGGCCCAGCCTGACCAGGATGCGGCGGACCTGGAGAGGTTTTTGTCTGCATGGATAACGGAACCAGCCAGCAAGGCTAACTAACAAGCTATGAACGATCCTGCTTTGAGCCTAATGCACTACAACCATGCTTTGTGTGTTTTCGCTGATCGGTTGTGCGGTCTGTGAAACTCTGGTCAAGTTTCCCGTTGCAGGATCAATGCTAAAGGTCGAAAGCAGAAACGACTCACTGACATAAGCAAACTTTCCTGAACCATCCACAGTAACGGTCCTCGCATCATCGCTGATGACCGCGCCGGCTATGGGAGTGAAGGTACTTGCCACGGAGTCAAAGGTGAACCCTTTCACGACATTTGAACCGGTCGGCTGAAAAGCAATGTAAACATGGGTCCCATCAGGGGTGAGCGCCATGCCGCTTCCACTCTGGTCGGTTGCAAATGGAGAACCCACAACCGGGGTAAGCATTCCTGCCGCGCTGATGCCAAATATTGAAATACTTCCCTGATTCATGACAAATAAGAAACGATTATCCGCGCTGACAGTAAGCTGCCCGATGATTCCGAGCGCCGCACCGCCGGTGAGTATAGGCGGCTGGACGATAGCCAGACTGCCGTTCGCACCGATCGAGAGCGTCTCAACCGTGCTATCAGATGCATTAAACAGAAAGCGGCCATCAGGGCTCACCGTGGTGAAATTTCCAACGGATGCGGCGGGAGTTATGCTGGTCGACCTGATGAGAAGCCCGGTATTTTGATCAATGGAATAGATATCAAAGGAGCCCGCATCTGGCTGATAAAGAAAATGGCCTGTTGCATCGATCGCCATCATGCCCAGCAGTTGTGAGGTAAACACAAGCGGGCTGCCGGCCACGCGCGTGAGCGCCCCAGTCTGTTGATTGATCTGCAGCTCTGCGATGCCGGGCTGGCCAATTTGCATCCCCACCGCGCTCGCTCCCAGATTCAATGAATACAAAAATCGCCCCTGGGGGTCGCTGATCAGCTGCGTGACAATATTCTGCCCTAGTCCTGAATCGTCAAAGGGCACTCCAACGGAAGTTATCTGGCCGGTTGAGCTATTGATCTGTCCTCCAGCATAGCCGATGTCGGACTCAAACGCTTCAATGCCGTAAATGAAGCCGCTGGGGGTATTGGCGGCTGGAGTTGGTGATGGCGACGGGGTTGGACCTGAAGGAGGAGGGGTGGGTGTTGGCTGAACACTGCTCGAAGAGCTTACGCTGCCACATCCGGTGAAGAATATTAAAGTTGTTGCCGCACAGAGGATAAGGAACAACAGCTTTGTTCTCATTGAGGGGGCCCCACTACGTTGAGTTCGCGTCCATCGCCGGTTAGCGTTGGCAGATCGTAGTATTAAGATGCCCAGAGTCGAAGCAGAGCCGTACAGCTAATCAAGAATATGAAAATAAACGGATCCCGGGAAAATACATTGGCGATAATTTGCTTATCAGGCAACTCGTGGCAAGAGCCATAATTTCTGTGCAGGGATCCTGTGCGCAATTCGCTGCACACTGCGCCATGTTCGCTCTTACTTTCCCTTCGCCTTTTCCTTTTCTTCTTTCCCTTTTTCGCCCTTCTCTCTTTCGCTCTTCCCTTTTTCGCTCTGCCAAAGTCCGGCGCTTATTCTTCGCTCCTGAAAGAGAGAGGAAGCCACGGATATTTCGCCGCTGGTTACAAACAATTCGTGGTTCTCTTCCAGGTCCTCAGGGATATACCGGTAATTGACCATCACGCCGAAGGAGTCGCGCAGGCCATAAGGCCGCAGATTGGCAAACGGATCAATTGATTCCAGGCGCGCCCCATTGGAAAAATGGAATGCGGCCACAGGATCAAGAAGCTTGCCCCGAAACTGAGTGAGATAAGCGAGTGACAGACGCCGCAGAGGCGCGGTCAGCGCTTTCTTATGCTTTGCTGGGTCCTTGAGCAGTTCAAATAAGGCGTCCACAGGATCAGAGGCCCCGCTTTCGCGGATAAGATCTGGCGCAAAGTCGCCGAGCAAACGTGACAGGCGCTCACGCGTGAAGCCAGATTCGCGACCATTCGTTGTATCGCTTGCGGTTTCCCGCGCGGCGGTGGCGGCGGAATTGAGCGCGCGTGAAAAACGTGGCAGCGGAGAAAGAGTGCTGTAATTCCTGATGGCCGGCAGCTCTACGCTGAGTTCGTCCACCACCTGCTTGATAAGAAAATTGCCAAACGGGACGCCGCGCAGACCTTCAAGACAATTATTGATTGAATAAAAGATTGCCGTATCGGCCTGCTTTACCGGCAGCACGGGCGCCGTGATATCCAAAAGCAATTCAAGATCGCGCGCCAGGCCGCGGGTGAGGGCCACTTCCACAAAAATCACGGGCTCGGCGGGAAGTGCAGGTTGAAAAAACGCAAAACAGCGCCGGTCAGCCTCCAGCCGGCGGCGCAGGTCAGACCATCCGCTGATCTCATGGACGGACTCATATTGAATCAGCTTTTCCAGAGTCAACGCTGATGTTTGCCAGTTGATGCGCTCCAGGCGCAGAAAGCCCCGGTTGAACCAGGAGCGGAACAGATGTTTGAGATCGGTGTCCACAGGAGCCAACTGCGGATGGCTGGCAAGATTTTTCAGCAGATCGCGGCGCATCGCCACCAGGATCTCCGTTGCTCCAGTGGCGGTATTAATGCGACGA
Source organism: Terriglobia bacterium (assembly GCA_963724105.1). Taxonomy (GTDB): domain Bacteria; phylum Acidobacteriota; class Terriglobia; order Terriglobales; family Acidobacteriaceae; genus Angelobacter. Next base: position 408,695 of record CAVRTD010000001.1, read on the forward strand.
AAGAGCTCTTGCCTTGGCGGTTCCGCAGCATCTCCAAGCGCAGACGCAGCGGCCGGCGATGCCGAGCGCTGATATTCTTCGATTGCCTGTTGAATGGCCTTTTGATCGGGCCCAAATTCGCGAGCCAGCATCTCAAAAAACTCCAACTGGCGGGCCGAATCCAGCGCTTTGTATTGGACGATGATTTTGTGCGCCAGCGCGGTTTGCGACGCCTCGCCGCGTTCAGACAGAAGCTGGCGGCAAAGCAGGAGCATGTCTGTCCCGCTGGGACCGCGTAAACTACGCAGAAGATTGCTGAAAAGTTGGCCCACGGTCGGAAATCATTTCTCTTAAACCAGAGATTTGTAAGATGCAGACGAACGCGCAACACAGTTTTGAGCGAACGTCTTTCGCCAAAAAGTTTTGCCATAAGAATCATACCGAAAAATTCCAGACTTGCGCAGGCGCTCCAATGCTGGATCGACCGAAACATGAGATTCCGGTATATTTATGTCGATATTTTCACTTGACCTTAACTTTACTCAAGAGGTGTTTGCCATGGTCCGTATCCTGATGCTCTGCATGATGCTGTTCCAGGCTGGTTCGCCAACTGCCTCCAAGCCAACAATCGACAATGATCGCGTTGCGGTCTGGGAAGTCACGGGCGCCGCGCCAGTGCAGCAGTTAGATGCCATTGTTGTGTCCAGGTCAGGAAATGCAACATTCTTGCCTAAAGGCACAACGCCGAAGGTCGAGGGACAGTCCATTGTGATTGACCTGAAGGACCATCAGCCACCCTCCTACAAAAACACCACCACGTATCAGTTGGCGTTTCCGCGTCCCGGCTCCAAAAAGATCCTGGAGAATGATCGCGTCATCGTATGGGACTACACATGGGTGCCTGACGTAGCCACACCGATGCACTTCCACGATAAAGATGTTGTGGTGATGTTCCTTGAGGATGGCGACCTGAAATCCACCACGGCAGAAGGGCAAGCGACTGTAAACGAGTACAAGCCTGGCACAGTCCGGTATAACCTTGGCGGTCGCACACACACGGAAACGCTCATCCGCGGCAAACAGCGCGCCATCATCACGGAGCTGAAGTAAACGCCAGGTAGCAGTAGAACTGGTCAAGCCATGAATCAAAAAAGGCGTCGCTCCTGCGGCGCCTTTTTCTGCTTCCTTCGTAGCGACTCTGCTCTCCTAACGATCGAATCCAAGCGCCGAACTTTCAATGCGCTCCGTCATGGCTCACCCACCACATTGTCCGTAACGACTTTTCTCTGAATTATTCCTGACATTGTTGTAACGTTCTGTTCCAAGGTTGCACTAGATACTTGGGGGAGAGTCGACGCTCCGCAGCAAAAGGTTTTCCGGACCCAATTCCGTTTTCTTGGTTGCGGTTGCAAGTTCTCTTTGTTCAAGACTCACCCGCACTTAGCATCCAGGAGGCTTCCATGGCCAGTACCGCACTAGGTCCCACCAGCACCACAGTTAATTTCAGCAAAAATATTCCTTTCCGTTCGGGCTCAGCAGGTATCCAGCTCAGCGCGGTGAACGACCCTCAAGTCGTCCAGGCAATCCTGGACCGCCAGGAGTTTCCGCCCGGTGACATTCAATTACTGGACGCCAAGGTGACGGCAAGCACGGGATCCGACATCGCGTTCGATTCCGGCCAGGGTACCGTAAACTTCTCTGCCGATGGTGGCGCGTGGGGCAATCTGGGGCTTTATCGCAACCCGTCTGACGCCGTGAAGGCGATGCAGTTGGCAGACGATATCAGCGCCAGCTTTTCTCTTCCCGCCGCAGCCGGCCAGCGTTGGCTCATCCTGCGCTGGGGCTATGACGCGGAAGCGGCAGCGAAAGGTTCTATTGCTTTGCAAGCAGCGTCCGTCCAGTTTGGCGCCAGCGGATCCAGCCATGGCAAGTTTGCTGTTCTCAGCCTGGTACCTGCAGGAACTCCCGCTTTTCAGGCCATTGGCAGGCTCATTGACTCCTGGACACTACCTTCAAGAGTTGGCTCTATCAGTGACCTTGAGCCCGGCACCTGCCTCATCTCGGAGGTGGATGGCCAGATCGCGGCAAACATCGGTATTACTTACGGGTACAACTTCAGTTGGGTGCGTGAAGCCAAGTTAGCCGGGCTCAGTGGCGACATCGGACTGAAAATTGAACTGGGTGTAAAGGCCACGCTCGGCTTTTCACTTTCCGGCTCCTACGCCATTATCGTTAGCCGCGAAAGCAGCGCGCCCAAGCTACGGCTCCGTTTGTTCAAGCAGCGCAACCAGGGACTGTCATTCGCGCTGGATGCCGGCGCCACCGTCCAACCTTCCACGGGATCCTTCCTGCCGGGAACGTTTGAGGAATTCATCTCCGGCGTACTCGGCATACACGGCCAGCAGCTGGTGAAAGACCTGGGCGCCATTGAAAGCTGGGCGGGAGGACAAACCCCTCTTTCCGGCCTGCTGAGTGGGCTTAGTCCAGACTATGTCAACAACCTGCTCACTAAGATCACCGGCGTTAACGCAGTGGCGCTCTACGAACAGGCGCGTCAGAAATTGCTCGGATTCCTATCGTCATGGGGCACTCTGGACAGCAAGGTCTCTTCTCTGCTGTGGTCTTATTTAAGCGAAGACAGCGCCGTGCTCGATCAGATCAAGTCTCTTACGCAAAAAATTGGCGGCGCCTCAACGATTGATGATTACGCCGCTATCCTTAACAGCCTGGTGAAGAATGACTTCCTAAACTCTGACGCCGGCAAATTGCTGGAACAACTGGCGCTGGGCTCCATTCTTCAACCTGCGCTGGACTCAGCGGCGCTGGCGAAGGTTAAGGATGCAGCGTCACTTGTAGCCAAGCTGCTCGATGCAACATCGTCCGAAGGCTCCATACTCAAAGCCCTGCATGGCTTCATCGATCCGCTCATTCGACTCGACAAAATCACAGGGGTTGTCGATCAAGCCAGCGTTGACAATCTTGATGAATGGCTCAAAGCCAAACTCAGCAAGTTTCTGGATGAAACCGTCAGCACGCTGCCGCAGGTGCAGAAAATCCAGCGGACCATCAAACTGCTGTCCAGTAAAGCCCAGACCTTCTATGACGAAGTGGTGAAAGCACTCAATGACAAGTACACGTTCTCACTTTCCGCGCTGTATGAACAAAACACCACAGACCGGGCGCTCTGTGACGTGGAATTTGATTTTACCGGCGGCCTTAACCCTTCGCAGGAACTGCAAAGCGTAATGAAAGGCAACTTCGGCGATCTCTTTCTCAAGAACGCTCCCGGAGTCACCGTGAATTCTGCCACCTTAAGCCATGAACAAAAGCGGCACACGCACATCGACCTTAAACTGCCGTTCTATAGCGCCACCATCGATCACATCAATGACTCGATTGCCCAGATCAGCGCCGGTAACGGCATCAGTGGAAACAACGGTGCACTGAGTGTGTACGACCTGAAAGCCACGGATGTGGTGAGCGAATTCACCTCCCACATGGCTTCACAAAGCGCTCTGGCAATTGCCGGCCAGATTCCTCCGGATCGCGGCAACCAGACACGCAACTACACGGGAGCTGATGAGCCGGATATCACTTACTCATACTCGTTCCGCCAGGCGGCAGCACGGATGAACACCGCCCAGCTTGAGCACCAGCTTCGCCCTTACGTTGACGAATACCTCGGTGATGCTTTCAGTGACATGGGATGGAAGACATGGCTCAGTGAACTCGACAATGCCATGGTGAACAGCCCAACCAACTCGCTGGGCACAACTCTCGTCTCGCTTGATCTCTCCTTCCCATCCACGATCATGGCGGGATGGCTCAAGGCGCAAAAGTCAGAGACCTGGTTCCCGTACATGCAGATGTCACAAAACGTCCAACAACTCGGAATGAAGAAGATCATTCCCTTTTATTACTTCTCCGATCCGGGAAAGTACAAAGACCTGGCCTCCGCTTACACGTTACTGGCGTATGCCGCCATGCCACCTTCGACATCCGCTGATCTCGATAGCGACGGCTCGCTTCATATCATGACGAACAAGAAGGTCTATTGGGACTGGATGGACACGGACCTGCGCCATGCAATGTTGAACAACGAACTTACCGAAGCGAAGCTGCGGGCCATGCTCCAACCTATCTACGTCCGGCTGCAGGACAGCGGTCTCAATGACACCGCAAAGTTTTACAAGCCGGGCGACGACACGGTCCGAAGCATTCTGGCGTCAGCCAACAGCTCGTCCGGACAGCAGATCCTTTTGGGTTTGTTGCAGACAGAGGCTGAAATTGTGCAAGGCTGCCTGTCTGCGGGACAGAGCATGGCCGATTTTGTCAGCGCATCAAACACTGACATCAAAGCAGCCACGCGCGCGCTATCCAATTTTGGGGCCACACTGGCGAACACTTTCAATAATAAAATCACGTCGGTCTATGGCGGCCAGGCGTTGCGTCCGCTGGGAAGCGCAGTTTATCTCATCGCCGCGCAACAATTCCTGGGAACATCGGTTCAGCCTGCTGCGCTCTTTGAGCTGATCGTTCTGAAAGAAGGAGTCGCGTTCGACCTTCCTTCTTTCCTTACGGGCCAGCGGCCGGCACGTAAAGACATGCTGCTTGACCAACCCATTACCAACGCTTAAGGAGAGACGCGCGATGTTGGATCAACTGAATACCGCTATCGGATTCGTTTCCGTAATGTTGTTGCTCAGCATGATCATTACCGTCGTTGTACAGGCCATTTCCGCGCTGCTGGATCTGCGCGGTCAAAACCTGGTCTGGGGCCTGGCAAATTTGTTTCAACAGATTAGCCAGAAGGCCAACGAGCCGGGAAAGGGCAGAGGGCTGTTTGGCACGAATAACGCCGCGCAAGAGCTGGCCAAGGCCGTAACCACACATTCAGCGATTACCTCGACCCCCAAGGGCGGAGTTTATAAGGCAAAAGCCATCCGTCCCGATGAATTAATTATGGTGTTGCAAAAACTGAATACCGAGCAGGCCGCAAATGGGTTAAGCACAGCCGCTAAATCCCTTCTCGAATCACTCCTCACCAACGATTTGCCAGGAACCGTTGACAACACTGACGACATGCAGAAGCTGGCTGCTGAGTTCTCAAAGCGCTTCCCCATGCACAGCACGATGTTATTGGACGCATTGAACGATATTGCCGGTAAGACTACGCAGATTGCCGCGGGAGTGGATAAGTGGTTTCACACGGTCATGGATCGCGCCTCAGACCGTTTTGTCAGAAATACTCGATTCTGGACGATCGCCGGCGCCGCTGTGCTGGCGTTCGGGTTCCAGGTAAATTCAATCGAAATTTACCGCAATATCGCCAAAGATCCAACCGTTCGCTCCAAGCTGGTTGCGAATGCCGACACGATCGTCCAACAGGCCCAGAAGACCCTGACTCCGCTGGGAACTACAGAGCTCGATAAACTGCCCGACGATTCCAACCTCAAACAACAGAGTGCGGCTGTAAAGGCGGCGCTGGCAAAAGCCCCGGCGCACACCGGTCTGATCAATTGCGCGCAGGGAAAAGAATGGTTGAGCCAAAGCGACGTCAAAAACGATGGCACGGTGCTCAGTGAATTCGACAAGGCTTGTGCTGCCGCGGAGACCAAACAACTCACATACCTTAGCCCGGCATTGGCCAACATCAATTCCCAGCTCGCGGCCGCAGATTTGAACGTGATAAATGAATTCAATCTCGCACCGCGCAGCCTCGCCGAATTTGGTGGTGAATTCGTTACGTTGCTGCTGCTGAGTCTGGGCGCGCCGTTCTGGTTTAATGCGTTACGCCAACTATCCAACCTGAAACCTGCCATCTCAAACAAAGTGGCGAATGAGAGACAACAGTCAGAGAACACAACCGATGTAGCGCCAGCCAAGCTGAATGCGAAGGCAGCCAGCGCGTAAGGGGGGCTTAAAACATGGATACCCTGCATCGGACAGGCATGGAGGTCGGCTATGTGGAATGAAAAGCGGGGGATTCACAAGAAATTTTCGCTGAGCTGCGGACTTGTATGGCGGAGAGGGAGGGATTCGAACCCCCGGTACCCGTTAAGGTACAGCAGTTTTCAAGACTGCCTGTTTCAACCGCTCACACACCTCTCCGCATGAGCGCAGTTTTCCTACATCATTGTACGATGGTTCCCGCCTTACTGTCTGTTCCGTCAATCGGCAAAATTCAAATACATAATCCAACAAAATGACTAACTGCGACTCAGCCGCGGCGCCCAATCGGCCTTCCTTTTCCCGCAACCTGCCTACGCGGTAAGATGAAAGGTCATGGTCAGCTTTCTTTCCATCCTCGCCGTTGGTTTTTTTCTTGGGATGCGCCATGCCACGGATCCCGACCACGTCGTCGCCGTCACTACCATTGTTACGCGCCAGCGGCAGCTCTCCCGGGCGGCACTCACTGGAGCTTTCTGGGGCATTGGCCACACGCTAACCATTCTTGTGGTGGGCGCACTTATTATTCTTTTCAATGTCGTAATTCCCACGCGGATCGGCCTGAGCATGGAGTTTTCCGTCGCCTTGATGCTCATCTTCCTCGGCGCGATAAACATTGTGGCCTTTGTGCGGGCTACGCCATCCGTTTCGCCCCAGGCAGAAACCGATTCAGCCGTCGTGCATTCACACACGCACGCACATGGCGATTACGTTCACAGCCATGCGCACCAGCATTCTCTGGGTTCACATTCTTTAGGTTCGCATTCTTCGGGGTCACATTCCTTAGGCGCGCATTCTCACAGTTATAGCCGCACGCCGCTCGCGCTGCTCGATCGCCTCTTTGGCAAGCTGGCTTTATACCGTCCGATACGGCCATTTCTTGTGGGCGTAGTTCACGGGCTTGCCGGCTCAGCAGCGGTGGCTTTGCTGGTCCTTACCACTATTCCCAATCCGCGCTGGGCCATTGCATATCTGCTGGTGTTTGGCCTGGGGACTGTAGGCGGCATGATGTTGATTACCATGAGCATCGCTTCCGCTTTCACGTTTCTGGGAAAGGGCCGCAAAAGTTTCTCGCAACGCCTCGCGCTTGTCTCCGGGCTTTTAAGTCTGGCTTTTGGAATGCTTCTTGTCTATCAAATCGGATTTGCCGGTGGTCTTTTCACCAGCCATCCGCAGTGGACTCCGCACTAATTGGTTCATTTCTTTGCTGCAGGATCACAAAACATCTGGCCGGCATCCAAGTTGAAAGTGGGGCAACAAGAGGAGATGTGTGATGGGAACACAAAAAATAGTTGAGCTACCGCGGCGAACTGTTTCCAGCGTGAGCCCGCTGACCGGCGAACTGCTGCGTGAGTTTGAGCAGGATTCAGACGAAGCAGTTGAAGGCAAATTGGCCCTGGCTGCCGCCGCATTTCGCGAGCATCGCAAAGTCTCATTTGCCAAGCGCGCCGCCACGATGCTGCGCGCTGCTGACATCCTGGAAAAAGAAAAAGATAAATTCGGCCGCATGATGACCCAGGAAATGGGAAAGACGCTGAAGTCCGCGGTGCAGGAGGCGGAGAAGAGTGCGTCCGGCTGCCGTTATTATGCTGAGAACGCGGAGAGATTCCTGGCCGATGAAGAAGCAAAGACAAATGCTGCGCGCAGCTTTGTCCGATACCAGCCGATTGGGCCTGTGCTGGCCGTTATGCCATGGAACTTCCCTTTCTGGCAGGTCTTTCGCTTTGCCGCGCCCGCGCTGATGGCCGGCAACGTCGGGCTGCTCAAGCATGCCTCCAATGTGCCGCAGTGCGCATTGGCCATTGAAGATATTTTTCGCCGCGCCGGTTTTGCCGAGGGCGTGTTTCAGACTCTGCTGATCGGTTCTGATCGCGTGAATAAAGTGATTGCAGACCGCCGTATTGCCGCCGTCACGCTCACTGGTAGCGTTGGCGCTGGCCGCAGTGTGGCAACGGCTGCCGGCAAGGAGCTCAAGAAGAGCGTTCTGGAACTGGGCGGCAGCGATCCGTTCATCGTAATGCCGAGCGCTGACTTTGATCGCGCGGTAGAGACAGCTGTGCAGGCCAGGGTGATCAACAACGGCCAGTCGTGCATCGCGGCGAAGCGCTTTATTGTTCATGAGCAGATCGCGGAGGCGTTTGAGAAAAAGTTTGTGTCCCGCATGGCGTCTCTTAAAGTTGGTGATCCCATGGATAAAGACACTGACGTGGGACCACTAGCGACCGTCGACGTTTTGCAAGGCCTGGACGAGCAAGTCAAGAAAACAGTTGCCATGGGCGCCCGCGTTTTGCTGGGCGGAAAACGGATCGACCGCAAAGGCAATTTCTTTGCGCCAACCGTACTCGCGGACATTCCAAAAGGATCGCCGGCGCATAACGATGAACTTTTTGGCCCGGTGGCCTCTCTCTATCGCGCAAAAGACATGGCCCACGCCATTGAAATCGCCAATAACTCTATTTTTGGACTGGGCGCATCTGCGTGGACCAACGATCCGGCGGAGCGCGATCTGTTCATCAATGAAATTGAATCGGGCCAGGCATTTATCAATGGCATGGTGGCTTCCGATCCGCGAATCCCGTTTGGTGGCGTCAAGCATTCTGGCTATGGACGCGAGCTGAGCCACCACGGTATCCATGAATTCGTAAACGTGAAGTCAGTTTCCATTCAGGAATCGGAGCCGGCGAAGAGCCGCACGGAGTAAATTCCAGCAAACCTAAATTTCAGCAAACCAATGATTGAGGGGAAATGGGCTGGGCTTTCAGAGCTAGATTCAAAAAAGAAATAGTCGCGGAATTTATGCCTCCGGCCCGCCAGGGGAAGAAGCAGAAAGTAATCGTCCTGTGCGACGGCATGCCCTCCATGCCCCATAAGCAACCACTGATGACATTTCTTTCCGGCAAAGGATACTGGGTCTTTTATCCGCGATACCGCGGCGCCTGGGAGAGCGGCGGAGAATTTCTACAGGAGTCGCCCCACAAGGATATTCTCGATGTCATCGGCGAGCTTCCCAAAGGAGTTCAGGAGCTTGCCTTCGGACAACGGTTTAAGCTCTCTCCAGATGAGATCTTTGTGATCGGCGGAAGCTTCGGCGGAGCGGCGGCCATTCTTACGTCTTTAGATCTACGCGTGAAGAAAGTGATCGCCAACTGTCCGGTTGTGGACTGGTCCATCCTAGACAAAGAAGAGAAAGCAGAGACATCGAACCCAAATTATGCTGCGTATATTCGCGAGGCGTTTGGGAACGGCTACCGTCTATCGGATAAAAATTGGCGCAAGCTCCGCGGCGGCAAGTTTTATAATCCCGTCCGCCATGTCCAGGAAATCCAGCCGGCAAAAATCATGATGTTCCACGCCAAAGATGATCCGTACGTTCCTTACAAGACAGTCAAAGAGTTTGCCGCCCGCACCGGAGCAACGCTTAACACACTGCAGCGCGGCGGCCATGTGGGGACGGAATATATCGTCCAGAAATATTGGAAGCGGATAAAGAAATTTTTTGATTCGAAATAGCGACAAGAAGCGGCTATTGGAAGTCTGGATCTTCTGAGATGTGTGAGATCTCTTCCACCAGCATAAAGCTGGCTGCCAGGCCGCAGCACGGACAATGAGGAAAGTAGGCGTCTTTGCGCAGCCATAGCTCGGCGACATTTCCACAATTGTCGTGGTTCGGCCGCCATATGCCGGAAGCCGGGACAATGTCTCCGCTCAGAAGAGCAATCTCGTCCGGTTCTTTCGAAAAAATTTCCTGTGACACGGTCTGCCCTCCTCTCATCCACGAATACGTTCTCACGCTGAAGATTAAGGCAAGTGAGAGGCCAACATATCTAATTGAAAACAAATGGGTAGCAGGGTTAGCGAAAAGCAGAGACTCGTATTTTTTCCCCACAGAATGAGTCGTTTCGACATCAGGCGCCGAGGTTGCCTGTGATCTCCTCAATATGGTCGTAAATGTAAGCAACAGATCGATCCAGAAGATAGGAATAAAGCTTGTATACGCCAGCAAGAATGGCGAGGCCAAGCACCAGAGGCAACCAGGAAAGTTGCCAATACCAAACTGCAAAGGCAATCACTCCGGCAATGGCAGTCAGCGGAAGGATAACCAGAAGTGAAGCGAAGCCCGCGGCATTTGAGGCCATCTTTGAATTCATTTGCGTTAGCTCAACGCGCTTCGGCCAGTAGACCGATATAAGATTTCCGGCGCCAAGCTGAACAATGAGCGCTGCAAGAAACCCGACCGTCACGGTTGCGACATTCAAAAGATCAACGTGGGCAACAACAATAAGGATAGCCGCCACCACCAGGTAGAGGATTGTAAGAATGCCTCCATGGGTAAGGTTCTTGGCTATCAGAACCTTGCGCAGTGGAAGAGGCGAGAGCAGCCAGCGACCGAAGCCTTCCTTGTCCATGCCAAATGTGTTGTAGGCCAGGTTGGGCAGCGAGAGAAGCAAAAATCCAGCAAGGCCAGCCAGCATTCCTGCCGGCTTTGTGGCAAAAGAAATTTTGCGCGCCGGCCCGTTGAAAATCAAAAGAAGAAAAATGACGGGCGGATAAATCAATTGCAATATCAGCCGGGAATTTTGCCGGAGATAACGCAGCTCTTTTTCCATGATGGCTGAGGTCATTTCATCCACTGCCGGCATTTGCCAGCCCTGGCGTACCTTCATGGCACGGCGCACGATATGGCCTTCACTATAAATTTCACCCTGGTAAACAGCCTGCAGCTGACGAGACAGCAACAAGAAGAGAAGGCTTCCGCAGAGAAACAATACCGCAACAGCTTGCAATGCAACTGCGCCTTCAGAAAGAAATATATGTGCCGTGATTCCGGAAGGAAGCAGTTCGCGCACCCGGGCAAGCGTGGGCAGAAGCGAGGGCGGCAGCTTGTGCTTGTGATCACTGAACCACGCACCGGTGGAAAATTGCAAAAATTGCGGCAGCAAAAGCAGAATGAGCGTGATAAATACCATTCGCTCCCGGCCTTTGCGGGTGCTTTGAAAACGTTCAAACAGGCCAACCACAATCCGATTGCACAGCAAATTGAAAAGAGCAAACAGCAGAAAAGCAAATGCTGCCATCAGCGCCAGATCAGGCCGCGCGATGAGCACTGCCAGCCACATGCCGAATAACCAAAGCAGGCACGTGATGGCGGCAGGATCAGAGAGACCGTAGAGAAGATTCAGAAGAAAATAGAGCCGGAAAGAAATGGGATAACGCGCTACTTCACGAAAATTCAGGCCCGGCGAGAACCCCTCAAAGAGAATGGGGGCAAGCTGCCAGATGAGAAATACCGCGAGCAGCAGCAAGTCAATGAATTCAGGGCGTCCCACCTTGAGCAGACCATAAGTTCCGGCAGAGAAGGCGCCGGTGGTAAGAAAAATAAAGCCCGCGGTAAAGATGTACCAGAACACTTGCAATCCCAGTTCAACGCGCCGGCTGGGACGGCGCATAGCGTTTACAAAAAGCCGCCACCGCAACTGAAGCAGCAGAATGAAATGGCTATTGGAATCGGCTAGAGCCATGAGAGCACGTCCGCATCCTGCTTGGCCCCGCCTACTACCTGAAGGAATATTTCTTCCAGCGTGAGAGGCGAATGGTCATGCCCGGCGACCTGTACTCCGCTGCGCAACTCTTCCAGCGACCCGGAAGCGACAAGCCGCCCATGTTGAATGATGCCGATGTGTGTGCATAGGCGCTCCACCACCTCCAGCACATGCGAGGTGAGAAACACGGTGCCACCGTGGGAAATGAAGCGCTGCAAAAGACGCTTGAGCGTGGTGGCGGCAACGGCGTCCACGCCTTCAAAAGGCTCATCGAGAAATAGTATTTCCGGGCCATGGATCACTGCCGCGGCAAGCGCCGTTTTTTTCTTCATACCATGCGAGTAATCGGCGACCAGCTTATCGGCTGAGTCATTCAGGTCCATAAAGTTGAGCAGCTCGGCGCTGCGCTCGGCGGCTTTTGCGCGATCAAGCCCGTACATACGTCCGACAAAATTCAGGAGCTGCGGGCCGGTAAGCCGTTCAAACAGCGCCAGCCCTTCCGGCACCACACCGATGCGCCGTTTGATCTCCACGCTATCTTGTGGCAGACGGCGGCCAAGAATCTGCACCTCGCCGGTGGTAGGGCGCAACAAGCCAGTCAGCATTTTGATCGTGGTGGATTTGCCTGCCCCGTTCGGGCCAAGAAAGCCATAGAACTGCTGCTTCTCTACTTTGAGGTCAAGATTTTCCACAGCAACCAGCGGACCAAACGTCCGGCGCAAGGCCCGTGTCTGCAATACGGTTTCAGCCATGTTGCTTTCGTAATCCCACAAAAATGGTGTTGATAGGAGCAGTTTACCGCACTTCAGGAGACGTACTGCTAATGAAGTTCAGGTGCTCCCGATTACAGGCGACATTTCGCCGCGAATTTACGTCAAACTACAATGGCAGCCATTGTTACTGAGTCATGATTTCAAAATGCGCCAATCCGCAATGCTCCAAGACCCTGATGCGCCTGGATGGCGGCAGATTTTTTGGCTTTCCCGGTAAAGACAGGCTCATTGAAAACTTTTGGCTCTGCAGCGCCTGCTCAAAACACTTTACGTTGCGGCAAATTGAAGGCCGCATAGAAGTGGCCGAGAGAGCAAGAAAAACCGCCTGAGATTGCAAAGCTGTGCCGCACCGCGCTAGTGCAAGACTGAGACCGTGCATTTCTGTGATGTGTATTCAGCACGGAACGCACCCGGTGTTACGCCCGTGAATTGCCGGAAGACCTTAGTAAAATGGCTTTGATCATAAAAGCCAAGGTCCAGCGCAATGGCTCCAAGCGGGAGAGCAGAGTTGGCCAGGCGCTCTGTTGCGGCGCGCACACGAATACGATTCAGATACTCGCCTAATGTTTCGCCAAACTCCTGGCGGAAGATTTGCCCTAAATAAACAGGATGCACTCCGGCAGCATGCGCCACCTGCGCCAGGGTCAGGTTCCTGCCATAATGTGCGTGCAGGTATTCACACGCCAGACTCAGTGATCGTAAATCACGCGGGGCATGTGCTGACGAACGCACAATGGAAAAAGCCAGAGCAGCCGCACGGGATTCGATATCCAGTTGATTTGTCTGGCGCGCAGCAATCCGGCGATACAAATCCATCAGCTCCCAGGACGCGCGCGTTCCTGAGAGATCGATGATGGGCCGCAGATTGACCGCACCAAAATCCACCGCGTCAAACAATTCAGGCCTGAATTCCAGCGTAAGCAGTGTGACGCCCGCGCGTCCTACTACGTCATGGTGTTCCATGCCCGGCGGGTGATACACGCAGGAAAAAGGCTGATAGCTGATCTGCAGGAAGCCGGCGGTCTCGCGATATTCGCCCTGCAGCATCAGGGAAACAAATCCTGCCTGATGCGCATGGCTGGGAAGTACGCGGGGCTGATTGTGCATCAGCCGGTTGACTGCCATTGAATCAACGGCCCATCGTTCGGCAATGTTGCCGAAGAATTGCCCCATGTTAAGCGATCTGGACAAATCTACCTCTGTGCTCTTCCGTGCTCTCTGTGTTTAGATAGATGTAATGATTCAGCTTACCGCAGCCGGCAAGCGTTTTGGGCCAAAAATTCTTTTCCAGGAACTCGACTGGTTGATCACGCCCCACGACCGCGTGGGACTGGTTGGGGCCAATGGCACGGGCAAAACCACGCTGCTCAAAGTCCTCTCTGGCATGGAGTCTCTCGACTACGGGACCATGACACAGCAGCGCGGCATTGAGTGCGGATACCTGCCCCAGGATGGGCTCTCGCTCTCCGGGCGCACGGTTTTTGCCGAATGTCTCTCAGTTTTTGACCGCATTCACCAGATGCAGCGCGAGCAGGAAGAACTGGCGCGTCGCATTGCGGAAGTGGACCATGCCAGCCCGGAGTACGCGCAGGTCGCCGAGCGCTTTCACCGCATACAGGCTGAAATACAGGCCCGCGACGGCTACACCATTGAAGCTGAGGTCGGCACGGTGCTGAATGGCCTGGGCTTTAAGAAGGAAGACTGGGAGCGGCGTACAGAAGAATTTTCCGGCGGCTGGCAGATGCGCCTTGCACTGGCCAAGCTGCTGCTGCAAAAACCCAATCTTCTCCTGCTGGATGAACCTACCAACCATCTTGATCTGGAAACACGCAACTGGCTGGAACAGTATTTAGCTGGTTATCCGCACGCGTATGTGTTGATTTCGCATGACCGCTATTTTCTGGACGTTACGGTAAAGAAGACGGCTGAAATCTGGAACAAGCAGGTCTTCTTTTACACCGGCAATTACGAAAAGTATCTGGCGCAAAAAGCCGAGCGCCGAGCGCAGCTTGAGGCCGCCTATCGCAACCAGAAAGAAAAGACTGACCAGCTGGAGGCGTTTATCAATCGCTTTCGCGCCCAGGCGACAAAAGCCAAACAGGTACAGAGCCGGATCAAAGAGCTGGAACGGATGGAAAAGATTGAGGTCCCGCCGGAAGAGAAAGCCATACATTTTTCTTTTCCGCAGCCTCAGCCCAGCGGACGCATTGTGGTTGAAGCCAAAGATCTGGGCAAAAGCTACGGCGCCAAACACGTTTTTTCCAAAGCCAGCTTCGTGATTGAGCGCGGCGACCGCATCGCCCTGGTCGGCGTGAACGGCGCCGGAAAATCTACGCTGATCAAGCTTCTTGCCGGATCAGAAGCGCCTACGGCCGGCGAGCTGCGACTGGGGCATAACGCTGACGTCGACTATTTCGCCCAGGACCAATACAAAGCGCTGGACACACAGGCGCGCATGCTGGACGATCTTTTTCAAGCAGCGCCCCGCTCCACGCAGACGGAGCTGCGCACGCTGCTCGGCTGCTTCCTTTTTTCCGAGGACGATGTATTTAAAACCATCGGCGTGCTCTCCGGCGGCGAGCGCAACCGCTACGCTCTGGCCCGCATGCTGCTGCATCCATCCAACTTTCTGCTGCTCGATGAGCCCACCAACCATCTCGACCTGCGCGCCAAAGACGTTCTGCTGGATTCACTGCAAAAATTCACCGGCACAGTTGTGTTCGTCTCCCACGATCGGTACTTCATTGACAAGCTGGCGACGCGCGTTTTTGAAATTGGTGATGGCCGGGTTGAGGTTTTTCCCGGAAACTATGAAGACTATCTGCTTCGCAAAGAAGGCAAAGCGGCCGACTCTTCCAGTCTTTCACTTGCACTTGCTTCCGTCACGCGGCCTGTTTCGGTTGCTCCCGCACCCTCCGCAAACAGTGACGCTCCTAAGTCCGCCGAGCCGGATGCAAAGCAAAAACGGCTCAATCCCATCAAACTCAAGCAGATGAAAGAGCGTTTGCAGGAAGCGGAAGAAGAGATTGCGCGGTTTGAGAGCGCGATTGCCATGGCCGAAACAGCGCTGCAAAACTTTGTGAGCGTGGAAGAGACGCAGCGCCAGACGGATTTACTCAATCGCTCAAAAGCCGATCTGGAGCGCGCGATGAACGAATGGGAAGAGCTTGCCCATGTGCTGGAATCGGCGGAATAAGCACAATCTGCTCCATCTTCAAGCTTGACCCAAAAACCAACCTGCCTGCCAGTCCCATTTCGGAACCAAATACTATCTATGGTCGTAGGGCATTCGCCCAAGCATACTAAGCCACGCTTCCGTACCTCTGGTGGGTTCTTGAAGCACATTGTAGGGACGTCGACGATCCTTATACGGCCTCCCCGCTTGAGTTTCCGGTCTCAAGATTCCCTGTTCACTTTAGCAAGCCTGGTGTCTACCAGCTAACCTCAGACGCCAACGGTCTTTGAAGCCCCAAATAATTTCAACCGTATACAAGCTGAAGGAGAATCTATGGTTCGTTCCCTGCGTTATCTGCTGATGACGTCGTTTGCTTTAGCGCTTTTCATTGGCGCTCAAGCACAGGTTTCCCAACCCATTAATCCAGTAAGCGGAGGACAACAACTCCAGGTTTTGCATAACCATGTGCGTCCTGTTGTTTCCAGCGGGCAAGCCGTGCCGATGGGAGTATTGCCATCCACGCAACGCATGAAGCTCACCGTCATGCTGCCGCTTCGCAATCAGCCTGCACTGAATGATTTGCTCAACCGGCTCTATGATCCATCCAGCCCTGATTTTCACAATTTTCTCAGCGTAGCGCAGTTTACTGAACAGTTCGGTCCCACAGCAGCAGATCACCAGGCTGTGCTCGATTTCGCAGCAGCCAATGGCCTGACCGTGACCGGCACGCATTCGAACCGTTTGGTCATCGATATTGAAGGTTCCGTCACGCAAGTTGAGAAGGCTTTCCATGTTTCGATGCGCACATTCCAGCATCCCACGGAAAATCGCACGTTCTTCTCAACGGACCGTGAGCCTTCACTGGCCCTAAGCGTTCCGATTCACCACATTGGTGGCTTGAATGATTTTGCCAGACCGAAGTCCCACATAAAGAGATTGCCGGATGCGGCGCAGGCGCAGGCCGTCCACCCGAATCTGGGTTCAGGCACTGGCGGCGCTTTCCGTCCTTCTGACATGCGCGCAGCTTATGCCGGAAACACCACCCTTACGGGCAGCGGCCAGTCTGTGGCAATGGTGGAATTTGACGGCTACAACATGGCAGATGTTGTGAGCGATATGAGCGGAACACCGATTAACGTGCCTGTTACGAACGTGCTGATTGACGGCGCATCTGCCGGCTCAGACGGCGATGATGGCGAGCAGGCTCTGGACGTGGCGCAGGCAATCGGCATGGCGCCGGGCCTGGCATCAGTTCGCGTTTATATTGCGCCTATCACCAGCTCTATCGGTGTGGGTGACGTTGACATGTTCAACAGAATCGCCACTGATAATATTTCCAAGTCCATCAGCTGCTCATGGGGATGGAGCCCTGATGACATCGCGCAGAACGATCCGATCTTTCAGGAATATCAGGCACAGGGCCAGTCGTTCTTCGTGGCCTCCGGAGACTCGGGAGCCTATACCGGATCGAACACCACAGACTCCAGCTTCCCCGCGGAAGATGTTTTCGCGATTGCTGTGGGCGCAACTGATCTGACAACCAACGGAGCTGGCGGCTCATGGGCTTCTGAAACCGCATGGCCAGACAGCGGCGGCGGCCCCGCGGACGATAGGTTTGCTCTTCCCAGCTATCAATCAGGTGTTGCCAGCACAGCCAATGGCGGTTCAACCACGATCCGCAACATTCCAGACGTAGCTGCCGAAGGCAATTTCGACAACATCGCCTGCAGCAACGGTTCATGCAATGGCCAGACGGGCGGCACGAGCTATGCAGCGCCACGCTGGGCAGGCTTCATCGCACTGGTGAATCAACAGTCGGTGGCCAATGGCCATGGCACGGTTGGTTTCATCAACCCTGCTATCTACGCAATTGGAAAGAGCACCAGCTTCACCAGCGACTTCCATGACATCACCAGCGGTAATAACAGAAATGCTCAGGGAAAAACTTTCAACGCCGTGACCGGTTATGACCTTGTAACTGGATGGGGAAGCCCCATCGGCCAGAGTATGATTAACGCTTTGGCTGGAGCAGGTACTCCGGACTTTAGCCTTGGCGCATCTCCGACCAGTCTCTCGGTTGCACAGGGATCGAGTGGAACGAGCACTATCTCTGTTACGGACATCGGTGGCTTCACTGGCAGCGTCACGCTATCTGCCTCTGGATTGCCTTCAGGCGTAACGGCAACGTTCGGAACCAATCCGGCGACTTCCACCAGCGTTCTCACGCTCACTGCCAGCACCACGGCAACAACTGGTGCAGCCACAGTGACCATCACGGGAACTTCTGGAACGCTTACTCACACAACAACCGTTAGCCTGACGGTAACCGCGGCAGCCGCGCCGAACTTCTCACTCTCGGCTTCGCCTGCCAGCTTGACCGTAACGCAGGGTACTGCTGGAAACAGCACCATCACTGTAACGCCTTCTGGTGGCTTCACCGGTAGCGTGACTCTTGCTGCTTCTGGTCTGCCAGCCGGCGTAACTGCCAGCTTCGGCACCAACCCGGCAACTTCAACCAGCGTTCTGACTCTTACTGCCAGCGCTACGGCAACCACAGGCGCAGCCACAGTAACGGTCACCGGAACCTCGGGAACACTGAGCCACTCGACCACCATCGCTCTGACCGTAACGTCAAGCGCTGCGACGAACCTGATCGTGAACGGTGGATTTGAAACCGGCAGCACCACCGCTCCTCCGTGGACTCTGACGGCTGGCGTGCTCAATACCTCAGCTTCTGAGCCACCGCACAGCGGAACCAAAGACGCATGGCTTGATGGCTACGGTACAACACACACCGATACCGCTACCCAGACCGTGACGATTCCGTCCACGGCCAGCACCGCAACCCTCACGTTCTTCCTGCACATTGATACGGCTGAGACCACCACCACCACGGCGTTTGATACGCTGACGGTGCAGGTGCTCAACACCTCAGGCACTGTGCTGCAGACGCTGGGAACATTCTCTAACCTGAACAAGGCTGCTGGTTACATACAGCGTTCACTACCCATCAGCCTCACCTCTATAAAAGGTCAGACGGTTCAGATCAAGTTCACGGGCAGGGAAGACACGAGCCTGCAAACCTCATTTGTGATTGACGACGTTGCACTAAACGTCCAATAACGATTGAGCTGTTGTTTTAACAAAACCGGGGCCGCTATGGCCCCGGTTTTTAGTGCGAATGCCAGGTCGATATCGTTTCTGTTGCAAAAGGTTTTGCCGCCAGTGCGCTGGGAATTTTCCATCGCAGTTGAGTTGACTAACTTACCTAAGTCCAGGCATTTTGGGCGTCGGCATTGCAGGTGGTTCCTGTGGCGGGAGCTTTTCCAGGGTCGCGGCAAAGGCCTGGATTGCTTCGTCATAGCCTTTTGCCACGTCCATTTCATTGTGGTCTACGTTTTGCGCCCAGAAAGCCTGTTTCGGCTGATTGGCCAAATCGAACATCTTTTGCCCGTGCCAAAAAGCAATCACCGAATCCGCGTGGCTGTGCATTATGAGTACCGGGCAATGAACATGCCGGATGTACCTGCCATTGGGAAATTTGTCGAAGGGTAAGAGCGGAATGCGGGTTAATACGCGGAACGCCGATACAAAAGGACTTTGCAGGACCAACCCGGCGGAAGGTCTCCTCGCTGCGATGTAGGTTGCCGGGCCCGTGCCTATGGACCGCCCAAAAATGATGATGCTATCTGGAGCCGTCTTCAGATTTACCGCCAGATAGTCATAAGCGGCGGCTTCATCCTCATACGCGGCTTTCTCGCCAGGCTGGCCTTCACTTGTTCCATATCCTTCATAGTCATAGGCAAACACGCTAAAACCGGCGTGCCGCAGGTTTTCCAGCCAGTAGCGATCATCACCCAGGTCTTCCGCATTGCCATGACTCACCAGCAGAGTGAATCGGGCCGCGGGATTAGGAAGGTAGACAGCGGAAATCTTCTTTCCGCTGGCAGTGGTTATCTTCAGGACTTCTGGAGAATCCCTATAGGAAGACGCATGCGGCAGAAAAATCATGCCATCCGCAAGGAAATAGGCAAACAGCGCGAATCCAATGTAAAGTGCGGCAATAACCAGCAGCATGCGGGTAAAAAGCTTCTTCACCCAAAGATCATAGCCGACCTTAAAGGCAGTTCCCAACGCTTAATCTGTGGGACTCCCGGATCTTTTCCACGGCGTGTTTGCTCTTTATCTTTTCCCCACCGGCATCTTTGCCTGCGCTACGGCAGCTTGCTTCTGCTCAGGCGAGGGCGCCGGAGGCTCCAGGGCCAAGGTCTTCAAGCCCAGCGCTCTCCGCAGCTCAGCCTCAATTTTAGCGGTCATGTCTTTGTTTTCCCTCAGGAAGGTCCTCACATTTTCACGACCCTGGCCAATGCGTTCGCCTTTGTAGCTGAACCAGGCTCCGGACTTTTCAATGATTTCCTTATCCACGCCCAGATCCAGCAAATCGCCCTCGCGAGAGATACCTTCGCCATAGATGATGTCAAACTCAGCTTCACGGAAAGGAGCGGCGGTCTTGTTTTTAACGATCTTGACCTTGGTCCGATTGCCGATGACCACGTCACCATCTTTCAGCGCTCCGATGCGGCGGATATCGACGCGCACGGAGGAATAAAACTTAAGAGCGCGGCCACCAGTGGTGGTTTCTGGATTACCAAACATCACGCCAATTTTTTCGCGAATCTGGTTGATAAAGATCAGGCTGGTACGCGATTTGGAGACAATACCGGTCAGCTTGCGCATGGCCTTAGACATGAGCCGGGCCTGCAGGCCCATATGGCTATCGCCCATCTCGCCATCCAGTTCCGCCTTGGGAACCAGTGCCGCAACCGAATCCACCACCAAAACATCAATGGCATTGGAGTGCACCAGCGCCTCAGCAATTTCAATGGCTTGTTCGCCGTAATCCGGCTGGGATACAAGCAGATTATCCACGTCCACGCCCAGCTTTTTGGCATAGAGAGGATCAAGAGCGTGCTCGGCATCGATAAAGGCCGCCATTCCGCCCATCTTCTGCGCCTCAGCGATCACCTGGAGCGCTATCGTGGTCTTACCGCTGGATTCAGGGCCAAAGATTTCAATTACGCGTCCGCGGGGGAAGCCGCCTATGCCCAGCGCCGCGTCAAAAGAAATGGAGCCGGTGGAGATCACGGCAATGGGAATAATCGCCTCTTTACTTCCAAGGCGCATGATGGAACCCTTGCCGAACTGTTTTTCTATCTGCGAGAGCGCAAGATCAATTGCCCTGTTTTTTTCCTGTCTTTCATCAACCATTTCTTCTCTCCATGCGGCATGTCCGTTTTGTAAAAAGACTTCTGCCCTGGCTTTGGCGCCGCTGGAATTCCCTGCTGACGCCTCAGCAATATATATTTCTATCATATGGCGAACAAAAGGGGAATTTTATTTTCTTGGGGAAAAAAGAACTCCCGGGCCTTGGACCCGGGAGTGGAGGGCCAACAAGAAAACTATTTACCAATATGTGAGCTTCACGTTATCAAGCCAGGTGTTGTACGCCAGGTGATTGGCCTTGTTATCCATCTGGAAAGCCACGTTCAGCTCGTTCACGCCGGATTTCCTGCCTGTGTAGGTGCGATTCACGTAGTGCTTCACGCCGTCCAGGGTAAGGGCGACATAGGTCAAAGTCGTGGCGGTACGCTTGAATTCCCAAGTCAGGTGATGCCATTTATAGGCCGCGGGCATGGCGCATGGGATCCCAGTGTGGATCCAGTTGCCCTGGGCATTACCCCAAACGTCCCAAACTTTTGCAGCGATATTGCACTGAGTACCAAAAATCCATCTCATCTTGCCATTCGCTTGATTGTTGTCAAATTCCAGCGCCTGAGCGTCCTGGGGCGCCTTTATGTAGAAATCCAGGTCATATTTCAGATTGGTGGCACCATTTGCCGCGCCAAGCTGTTTCCACCACAGGGCGCTTGCATAGGGCGCGCTGCTGGCCATATAGAACACTCGCGCGTTGCCGCTCTTTGACGGGTTGGCAACGCCTGCACTGGTGCTGATGGTCGCTCTGGGGCCGGCTCCATTGGCTCCGGCACAAGTGGTGCAGCTTTGCCAGCCAGACATTCTCTGGATACCGGACTTTACAGTCTGGGCGGACGAACGGACGGACGCGAACGAAAGAACGAACAGTGCGGTCAAGAGAACGATGAAGGTCTTGGTCGTGATTTTTGTCATTACTACAAATGCTCCAGGGGAATTGTTTTTTTGTTGGCCGCGATCTTTCCCGCGACGAAGTTGGAGATTATCGGCGCATCTACTCTGCTTCAACCCTTTTCGACCTGCTCGCCGAGAAAGCCAGAATCGCGAACTACTAGGTGATTACGGCCCAAACTTAGTTCTAAAAAGCAAAAAGAGCAGCCAAATTGGCTGCTCTTCGCTGTTTTCAGTATCGCGCCGGTCTTGGCCGCAATCGCTATTTCGATCTGATAAAACCGAGCCTTAGCACTACCAGTATGTGAGGCTAACTTTGTCCAACCAGGTCGAATAAGCGTGCATGGAGGAGTCGCCATCCATCTGGAAAGCCACATTCAGCTCATGAACGGAGGACGGTCCGGCAGGATAGCTCCGGTTTACATAGTGGGTCACGCCGTCATAAGTGAAGCCAACGTAGACGACATTGGTGGCCGTACGCTTGAATTCCCACGTGAGGTGGTGCCATGTAAACGCGGTTGGAGCGGAGCAGGCAATACCGGTAGAAATCCAGTTGCCGGCTGCGTTCCCCCATACGTCCCAATGTCCCGCTTTGATATTGCACTGCGTGCCAAAGATAAATTTATGGGCTCCATTGGACTGGTTGTTGTCGAACTCCAGGGCCTGCGCCACACCCGGGTTGGTAATGTAAAAGGACACGTCATATTTGAGATTGGTGGCAGTGTTTGCTGCACCAAGCTGCTTCCACCACAGAGCGTCAGAGTAAGGCTTGGTTCCGCTGATGCTGAACTTCGCGGCATTTCCATCCACGGAAGGAGAGGCCTGGCCCTCAATCATGGAGAAAATTGCCACTGGTCCATTGGCGCCGGCGCCGGCACAGACGGTGCAGCTTGCCCAGCCTGTCATCTGATCAATATTGCTTTTTGTCACCGCGGTTGCAGGGGGAGCAGGCAGAGCCGGAGGCGGGGGTGGCGGAGGAGCCGAGGTGGTACTAGTTACATTGAGACTGAGCGCTGACTTGAAGACCGCGCCGGTTGAATCCCATGCTTGAATCACTACGCTATGCTTGCCCGCCGTCACGGCCAGTGAGGCATCAAGCTTACTTGCAGAAACCAGGTAAACGCTAACACTGTCCACATAGATTCTCATTGCAGTAACCGGATGAGTAGATGTTGCAGAGGCGACGAAGTGGACTGGGGATCCCGAGGTGGATCCGGTTGCGGGGGAACTAACCGTGACTCCCGCAAAGGATGCGGTGGCCAGAGCCAAGGTCGTAATCAATAACCGAATAGCGTTTTTCACTGCGCGGTACTCCTTAAGAGCTAGGGTCATTTACTTGAGGAGCAGAGATTACGGTGGCATCTACTCTGGATGTATCAGGAGACTCCTTAATTGGCTAGGATTCGAGCCTTAGGCTGGTACTACAGCGGCAGAGTGAAGGCGAGCCGCAAACAATCAGCTTAAGCGTGAGTTGAGAACGAAGGGATTAAGCAGAATACCTGCAAAAAAGCCCCTAGGATGAGGGGCCTTGTGAAAAACCAGATCAATATTTCTTTACGCAACAGAGTCTTCGACAGCAGACAATACTTTCTCGGATTTATAACGAATCACGCCATCGGAATCTGCCCTGTGCAACTTATGAATCAGGTAAAGCGGACGGCGGCGCACCTCGTCATAAATTCTTCCGATGTATTCGCCAAGCAATCCCGTGCAAATCAGCTGAATGCCTCCCAGAAAGAGAAGCGCTAGAAGCGTACCGATATGCCCTGATCCGGGAATTATGCCGAAAAACTTGAGATGGAACACCGTGTTTCCCACGGCTACACATGAAAGGAACAGAGCAAATGCCATCACCAATCCCCCCAGGGCCATGCCCAGGCGAAGTGGTTTATAGCTGAAGCTGAAAATAGCATCCATGGCGTACTTGAAGAGCTTCACGAGCGTTTGCTTTGGCTCACCAGCGGCCCGCCCGGCCCGCTCGTAATACACAACTGCCGTGGGAAAGCCCACCCATGCTCTCAGTCCGGGAAGGTAGCGGTTTCCTTCCTGAAGATTGATGATGGCATCCGCCGCCTGGCGATCCAGCAAGCCAAATATTCCTGCGTTGAGAGGAATCGGGAAATCTGAGATCAAGCCCATGACTTTGTAAAACAGAGGAAAAAGATGGCCTCGGAGCCCCTTCTCAGCGCGGCTGGAACGCTCTGCAATTACAACTTTCGCGCCACCTTTCCAGGCCTGCACCATTCGCGGCAGGACTTCCGGCGGGTCCTGGAAATCTCCATCCATCAGCATGATGGCATCGCCTTTTGCAACCTGGAGACCTGCGGTCAATGCCGCCTGATGGCCAAAATTGCGAGAGAATTCGACCACGCTTACGTGCGGATCGCGCCGTTGAATCTCCACCAGCAGAGAAAGCGACCGGTCCCGGCTGCCATCATTTACATAAATGATTTCCCAGGGCCCTTCCAGAGTGCTTAAAACGGTCTGCACCGCAGTGTGGAACGCGACGATATTCTCTTCTTCGTTATAAATTGGCACTACGACGGAAAGCATGACCTGACTCCCAGAAAACGGACCTAATACTAGGCTGCTTCGTTTTGATCGGCCGTATCTTTAAGAGATGCCTTGATCGTTGCCGAGCGTTCGCTCACAACATCCGGACGTCCCACGCTGTAATAGTTGAGACCGGCAGCTTCCATGTGGGCCGGCTTAAACAGGTTCCGGCCATCCACCACGATTGGATACCGCAAAAGCTTCTTTATCCGGTTGAGATCCAGAGCAGCAAAGTCTTCCCATTCTGTGAGTACCAGGCAGGCATCAGCTCCATCCAGCGCTTCATACGAGCTGGTCGCGAATTTCACTGGGCTGTTGGGGCCAAATTCTTCGGCGGCCCGGTCCATGGCTGCGGGATCATAGGCAGTAATGCAGCAGCCTTCCTTTAGAAGGGCATTAATAATGGATACAGCCGGAGACTCGCGCAGGTCATCCGTTCCGTTCTTAAAAGCCAACCCAAGGACAGCCAGCTTTTTGCCTTTGAGAGTCCAGAGAGCTTTGCGGACCTTACGCATGAAACGGTTACGCTGCTCTTCATTCACTCTGACGGTTTCATCCAGCAACCCGAAATGGCAGCCGTTTTCCCGCGCCACGGAGCGGAATGCCAGCAAGTCTTTCGGAAAACAGGAGCCGCCGTAGCCGACGCCGGGAGAAAGGAAGCGACGTCCGATGCGTGAGTCCGATCCGATTCCCTCACGGACTTGCTCCACGTCCGCACCCACAGCCTCACAGACGCTTGCCACTGCATTAATAAAGGAGATCTTCATTGCCAGGAAAGCATTGGAGGCATGCTTAATCAGTTCAGCGCTTTTGGCGCTGGTGGGAATCAGGTTCGCTTCAAATGGACCACTCACCGGACCTGGAATTGCGTCGGCGTGCTTGTAATAGCTGCCATCCGTCAGAGGCTTGTAGGCCCGGGCGACCACTTCGGCACAGCGGTCCGAGTCCGCGCCCACCACAATGCGGTCAGGGTAAAGGAAGTCCGCCACCGCGGTTCCCTCACGCAGGAACTCAGGGTTTGAAGCGACATCAAACAATTCAGCCGGTGCGCCATTGAGAAGCATAATTTTGCGCACCCAGCTATTGGTATAGACGGGAACCGTGCTTTTCTCCACCACGACCTTGTAACTGTCGATCGCGCAGGCAATTCCCTGAGCGACGGATTCCACATAGGAAAGATCAGCGTCGCCATCATCTTTAGGTGGAGTGCCAACCGCGATGAAGATTACTTCGCTGCGGCGTACCGCTTCGGCCAGGTCGCCGGTGAAATCCAGACGTTTGCCGCGGTGACGCTGCAGCAGTTCGGGAAGGAACTTTTCATGAATTGGGCATTCACCGCGCTGCAGCTCGGCAAGCTTCCGTTCATCGTTATCGACTAAAAGAACATCATGGCCTAGTTCCGCGAAACAAGCGCCTGCCACAAGACCAACATACCCTGATCCCACCACAGCAATTCTCATTAAGGACCCCAAAATCCAAAGATGGTGTTCCCGCTCAGTAATGTTAAGAATTCGAGAACAACTAAAAATCTTCGATGTCAGAACACCAGCTCAGGATGTCAGGCCTAAGTAAATCCAGCAGCCAACATTGGAGGCGCAGACAACATCAGAGCAAGGAGTAGAGTTGCTGCTTTCCGAAGCATTCTAGTGCCAATAACAATCCAGCTTCCGCAGACAGGGCTATGACTCACATAAAAAAAGTCTCACTCGCATGTCTCTCAGCATTACTTGGCCTTTCCATGCTTACCGGTTGCGCGGGTCTAGGCGGGGACGGCGCTTCACCAACGCCGACGCCAGCACCTGGCACTGGAATCCAGAGCGTGAACCACATTATCTTCATGATGCAGGAGAACCGCTCCTTCGACGTTTATTTCGCCAAAATGAACGATTTCAGGGCCAACCTTGGCCTGGGTCGGGATACTGACGATCTGGAAACGAACTTTACCAACCCGGCTGACGATAAAACCCTGATAAGCAATTTTCACCTCACCACCAGCTGCATCTTTAATACAACGGCAGCGTGGCTTGAGTCGCACGGTGACGCCAATCGTTTTGATCTCAGTGACACGGCCCCTCTGTTGCTCGATGGCTTTGTCCACACGGCCGCCGGCGCGGCGCACACGAATAACGATGCTGACACTCTGGGAATTCGTGCCATGGGTTTTTACACAGGGAGCGACCTGCCTTCGCCTTACGCGCTGGCAACGCAATTTGCAACCTCAGATCGTTTTTATGCTCCGGCTCCGGTACAGACAGAGGACCAACGGCTTTACGCGATGGCTGCCACTTCTCAGGGACTGGTACATCCTCCCCAGGACACTAATACGGCGCTAACGGCAACAACCATCTTTCAGCTTCTGGATAAGGCCGGTATTACCTGGAAAATTTATTCGGTTGATAAGCAGCCTGATGGGAAACTGATTACGACCTTGCGGACCTTCCAGCCTTATGGTCTTACCAAGGAAGACCACATCGTTCCCATTGCCCAGCTCTTTACAGACATGCAGAACAACACGCTGCCTCAGTTTTCATATATCGAGCCGGCATTCGCCTCCGGACGCGATGAGCATCCGGGCGCCTTCGATAACATGCAGTCCGGCACCGCGTTCATGGCGAGTATTTTCAGTGCGCTCATCGCTAGTCCGTCGTGGAAAGACACCATCTTTTTCCAGACCTTTGATGAGGGGGGAGGGTTGTTTGATCATGTCAGCCCGATGATTGATGGACGGCCTATTCTGGAGTTGACCGCAGGCCCGACCGGTCAAGTCATTGCACCAGGCGTCTATCCAACGGACGCGGCGATCATGCATGTGCCGAACCCTGACGGTATTTTGCCTCGCGATTTGCTGCCGCCCGATCCGGCGGATAACTTTGTTCGCACAGGGTTCCGTGTGCCCTTAATTATCGTGTCACCGTTTGCCAAGGTGCATTATGTGTCCCATACGCCCATGGACTACACGGCGATACTCAAGTTCGTGGAAGAGCGCTTTGGCTTGCCCAATTTAAATGCGCGCGATGCGGCCCAGCCGAGCATGGATGAGTTCTTTGATTTCGTGAATTCACCCAACTTGACTCCAGGGTCGCTACCAAGCCAGCCCAATAGCCTGCCTTGCAATGCTAATTTGGCATCGGCTCCGGGCCCGGTTGGAGCGCCAACTCCAACGCCTACACCGACCCCGGCACCAACTCCGTAAGATTCTGCTAAACCAGACAGTAGCGATCAACCCCGGCCTAAAAAACCGGGGTTTCGCATTTCTATGAAGTGATAGAAAAATTTGCTGGGCTAGCGCTGGATGGCAGCCTTAATCGGAATGTTCTCCTGAGCCATCTCACTATTCTCTCGGAGTTGTGCATCTCCGCCTCTGGCACAAAAGAACAGATAACTAAAGAAGATCACCGCTACTGCTGCAGCCAGAGAAAACTTCCACTGCCACGGAAGCGATGAAGGCGAGATGAAGCCTTCAATCGAACCGGCGACGATAAGAATCGGGACCGTTCCCATGAGCAGGCGGACAGCCTCGCCGCCGGCTTTGGCCAGCGAATCCTGCCGGGAGAGTAATCCGGGAAAGAGCATGCCCTGGGCGATACGCAATCCCGCGCCTCCGGCAATAAAGATGGCCGGCAGTTCCAGCACGCCGTGAGGCGCCACAAAGCTCCACAGGGAAAGGCTCATATCGTTGAGCCAGCAGGCCACGCCAATCACGCCAATCAGCAAACCATTAAAAAACATTGCGAGCACGGTGCCCGCGCCTGCGGTAATTCCCCACGCAAAAGCAGCAAAAGAAACGCTGATGTTGTTGGTCATGATGCGGCTGGAAGCGGCCGGCGCAATGCTGACCACGGAGTCCGTCCACATTTTATGCTGCTCAATGGTTTCCATCATGCGCGGAGAGATGAACAGCCGCATGTAATCCGGACGCGTAAGCGCCAGCAGCATACCGGCCACGCTACCAACCAGGAAAACCAGAAAAGCAATGTTGATGAGCTTCAGATTATCGCGGAAAATCTGCGGATAGGTGTGACGATAAAAATGCACAATGCCACGAGCACTCGATTTTTCCCCGGCATAGATGGTATTGTGAGCGCGGGAGAGAAGAAGATTTAAGGAGCGAGCATAGGATTTTCCGGTAGGGTCTTCGCGCAAGGCGGAAAGATCGGCAGCCGCCTGGCGATAGAGCAATCCCAGTTCCTGCAATTCCAGCCGGGTCAATGACCGCAAGCCATCTTTCTGCACCTGGTCCAGCAGCTGTTCCAGGCGTTTCCAATGACTTTGACGTTTTTCCAGCCAATACGTGGAGATCATCGTGGCGACTGACAAGCTTACCATTGATACTCCGGAGCAGGTGCATCTGGAATTCGTCCTGGCCGGGATTGGCAGCCGCTTTATGGCGGCTTTTCTCGATATCGTGATCGAGGCGCTTGTCTACCTCATTCTATTTCTCCTCAGCCTGTTGTGGTTTACCACGGGTCAGTTTAACGGGAGCCGCTCCATCTGGTGGGAGGCGATAGTCAGTCTGGTGGGATTTTGTATCAACTGGGGCTACTACGCCATCTTTGAGGCCCTGTGGAAAGGCCAGACGCCAGGCAAGAGGTGGGCGGGGATCCGCGTAATTAAAGACTCAGGCCGCCCCATCAATGCATTTGAGGCGATTGCCCGCAATCTGGTGAGAGTCGTGGATTTTCTCCCGTTATTTTACGGTGTGGGCGTTCTTACCATGCTCCTGAACAATAAAAATCGCCGCCTGGGAGATTACGTTGCCGGAACACTGGTGGTGCATGAGAGTTCTGACCGTGAATCGAATATCTTTTTCAATACTCCCACCAAGACCGAGTTCGCCCTGCACCAGGCCTCTGGCCTGACCTTGCAGGAAGCCGAGCTGATTGAGACTTTTCTGGCGCGGCGGCTGGAGCTTCCGCCTGAGGTCAGAAGTCTGAGCGGGCAGCGCATTGCCGATATGATCAGCACCCGGCTGAATATTCCGGTGGAATCGCGTCCGGCGGATAATGAGAATTTTCTGGAATTAATCATCAAGGAGTTCAGAAGCAGGGCGCAGTACCGCTAGAATAGAGAAACAGAAGGACTCCGATGATCCACAAAGGTGCAATGACCAGGGACCTCTGACGTTATTGCGCGGAACTGGCTGAACCTTTAAGGTAAATAACCGACATGCACTAACGATTACCCCATACGGCTTGGGTTTCGCCGTTTTTCTGTGGTACTTTAGCCCCAATTGCACTCGTTCGCAGTTTCCCACGGCACTTGAAAGGCTGCCCTGTAATTTACGATTTTTTATGGCACTCGGGTTTGGATTCAACAAAGTAAAGGTCCTCGCGCAGGCGGAGAAGTTTGTCCAGCAGGGAAAGCTGCCCAACGCGATTGCCGAATACGAAAAAATCGTCAAGGAAGATCCCAAGGACCTGACGGTCCTGAACACCATTGGGGACCTCTATGCGCGCGTGGGCAACAACGATGAAGCAACTTACTATTTCAAAAAAGTTGGCGACATGTACGCGCAAAACGGCTTTGCTGTTAAAGCCATTGCGATTTACAAAAAGCTGAGCAAGATCGGCCCTTACAACGCTGAACATACCACCAAGCTTGCTGAGCTTTATGGCCAGCAGGGACTTTTCAATGACGCTCGCGTGCATTACATGATGGTGGCCGACCATCTGCTGAGGTCCGGCGACAACAATCAGGCGGCGCGGGTCTTCCAGAAAATTCTGGAGCTTGATCCGGAAAACGCCCACACGCAAGCCAAGCTGGCAGATCTCTACCAGAAGCTGGGTAAGAAAGATGAAGCGCGGAATATCTTTTTCACCGCTGCCGAATCGCTCTATGCGCGCGGCTCCTATAGCGCCGCGGAAGAATCGCTGGGCAAAGTCCTTTCTCTTGATCCCACGAATACCGGCGCACTGATGTTGCGCGGCATGATCGCGGTTGATTCCGGAGACCCCCAGGTTGCTGTGCAATATCTGGAACAGGTCACGGACCTCGATTCCCGACCGGATGGATTACGCGCGCTGATGCGCGCCAAGCTGCATACCGGCAATGCTCAGGGAGTGGATGCGGTCGCCGAGAGATTGCTGACCAACCACAATGATGCGACCGGTATCACCACGCTGGCGCAGTGGTATGTGACCAACAATCAAATGGAAGCCGCGCTACGGCTCTATGAAAGGCATGCGCAGAGGCTGTTTGCCGGTAATCCAGCGGCACTACAAGAAACACTCAATCCGCTGACCAGCCGCGTGCAGGGCAATCCCGCAGCGCTGGCCATCCTAAACCGATTAACCAGCCAGGCCGGAGACCACGCACAGAACGCGGAGATGATTGAGCTGCAAGCCAATGCAGCAGCCCAAAAAGGCAACTTTGCCGAGGCCCGTGATTTTTACCAGAAACTCATGGCGATGGAGCCGGAAAACGCACTCCATACCCAGAATTACAAACAAATGCTGGCCAAGCTGGGCGAAGATTCTGCTGTGCGAATCCTGACGCCTGAGGAAGCCCAGCAGGCGTTCATGGTGGAAGAGCTGGATGACACGGCGACGTCCGTCCACCAGAGCTACGATCCGCCGACGGAAAGAGCCATTGAATCCGCGCTGACAGATGCTGAGTTGTACGTTTCCTATAACGTTCCGGCAAAAGCCATTCCGCCGCTGGAAGCCGCTTTGCCTCTGGCCCCGCAGGATGTGAACCTGAATCAGCGGCTGGCCAGCCTGTATGCGCGAGCAGAGCGTTACGCGGACGCAGCGCGCATGTATCACAACCTCAGCAAAATTTATTCTGAACTGGGTCATCCCGCGGAAGCGGCAAAATATCTTGAAGCAGCCAAGAAATATGAGCTGCGCGCGCCGGCCTCTGCCGCGATGCCCGTAGTTCAGCCGCCGCCGCCGCCGCCATCCACAAGACCAACGTGGCCGCCGACGCCTCCGAAAGCAGCGGTGCAACCGGAGCCGGTCTTCACTGAACCGATAAATCCAGTATTGCGGAACCAATTGTTGCGGCGCCCATAGAGATTGAGATTGAACCTGAGCCTTCCGTGCGGGAATTCTCATTCGATACGCCTGAGCTTACAACCGAACCCGAACCTACCGTAACGGCTCCAGTAGAACCTGCTCTTGCGCCGATTGCGATTGAACCTGAGCTTGAGATTGAGTTTGAGCCTGAGCGGGTTTCGATTGAGCCAGAGCCAACGCTGGAGACCGCTTCTCCCGCGCAGGAAATTGATATTTCCAATGAATGGGAAGACATGATTGAGGTTGAGCCGGCAAAGCCTGCCGCTCCCACGCTTGAGGTCCAGTCCTTCCATGAAATTGAATATGAGCCCACACGGCAAGATATCAAGGCAGAACGTGCTGCTGCCAAGGCTCCGGAAGTAGTTGCGGCTTCAAAAATCGCGGAGAAGATTCAGGAAATCCAGTTTTATGTTGCGCAGGAAATGTGGGAGCCGGCTAAAGCGGCAATCCTTGACCTGACTGAGCTTGCGCCCGATGCCCCTGAGGTTACAGAGCTCATCGCCCAGGTTTCCGCGGGACAGGCGAAATCCAAGTTGCCCACGGTGGACTCGGCCGAAAGCACGCCGGTGATGATAGAAGATTCGTCCGCTGCGAGCTCTCCAATTGAGATCGTAGAAGAGCCGGTCGTCAGTGAGCTGATTTTCAACGAACCTGCTTTCAGCGAACCAACTATCAGTGAACCAACTATCAACGAACCCCCGCCACCTCCACCACCGCGGCCAGTGGTTGAGAAAAAGCCTCCTGTAGCAGCATCTGCTCCGGCCATGGAGCTGGAGGACGTTCTCGACATTCCTGAACCGCCGAAAGCGAAGCCGGCCAAGGCAGGTTCACCGCAGCCAGCGGCATCCGCCAAAGCACAATCTACAGAAGATATTCTCAGTGATTTCGTGCTGGACCTGGAGCAGACAGAGCTGGCCGATTTTGCTCCCAAGCAGCCGGAAAAAGTGCCAGCGCCCCCGGCGGCGCCACCTGTCGCTTCGCGCGTCGTAATGAATCGCCGCGCCAATGGCGATATGCAGGACGCCGAGTCTGCCAACGTGTTGAGCGACATTCTCTCTGAGCTGCGCGATGAGACGGAAGAAATTGCCGAGCCCCAGGAAGATCCTGAAACGCATTACAATCTTGGCATCGCGTTCAAGGAAATGGGACTGCTCGACGAAGCGATTGGAGAATTGCAAAAAGTTTGCCACGCCGTGGACCGCGGCGCAGAGTTCTCTCAGCCCATACAGGCCTTTACGTGGCTGGCGCAATGTCTGGTGGATAAAGGCGCGCCTGAGGCAGCTGTGCGGTGGTATCAAAAAGCTCTGCATCTACCAGGTTTGGATGATGGAAGCCGCTGCGCCATTTATTATGATCTGGCAACGGCCTTTGAGGCGTTCGGCGACAAGAAGTCCGCGCTGGCCAATTTCATGGAAGTATATGGATCGAATATCGATTTTCGCGATGTGGCCAGCCGCATTAAGGCGTTAAAATCGTAAGATCATCTGGACGCCAATAATTACAATTAACCCAAATCCTTTGACGCTGACCTCCACGAATCTCGAGAATACTCCGCCGTCGCCTGATCCGGCCACGGACAATTCCGCCGAAATGCCGGTGTGGCTGCAGCGAGTTTTCGTCGTGGTGTACGTTCTATTTTGCATCGAATTAGGGTTGGTGCTGATCACGCTGCCCTGGACGCGATACTGGTTTAGCGATGGCTTGCTGGCACAGTGGCCCACGCTCCAGAACCTGCTGCAACTGGGATTTGTTCGCGGCGCTGTTTCCGGACTTGGCCTGCTTGATATCTGGCTGGGCATTGTGGAGGCAGTTCGCTATCGTGACCGGCGTTAACGCATTTGTAATCCCGTATCTATAAAATTTATCTGACAGACTTAGTATGACAAACGGCAATAAAAGCGATAACAACCTTGATCCGGATGAACCAGATCTTCTCCCTGCCCCACTGGCTTACCTGAATCCTGATTTTCTCAACAGCCCTGACGGACGGATTCTGCGCATTCTTTCTGAGTACGCGGAGCCGCTTTCCCGTTTCCGGCGCGAAAAGATCCAGGACACAGTCGTCTTTTTTGGCTCTGCCCGCTTTGCCAGCCTGCCGGACGCGCAGAACGCGCTCACCATCCTGGAAAAACCAGGCTCCGCCAAACCGGCTCCGCTGGAAGCGCAGCCTGGCGGCAAGGACGCGGACACACTGCAAGCAGCTCTGAAACGCGCCCATGCCGGCGTGGAGATGGCTCGCTATTACGAAGACGCTCGCAGACTGGCGCACATGCTTACCGAGTGGACCATGACTCTGCCCGGCAAGCGCAAGCGCTTTGTGGTGACGTCCGGCGGCGGCCCCGGCATTATGGAGGCGGCCAATCGCGGCGCACGTGAAGCCGGCGGAAAGACGATCGGCCTGAATATCCGGCTGCCGTTTGAGCAGTATCCAAATCAATACATCACGCCGGAACTTAATTTTGAGTTCCATTACTTCTTCATGCGTAAGTACTGGTTTGCCTATCTGGCAAAAGCGCTGGTCGTTTTCCCCGGAGGCTTTGGCACGCTCGACGAGTTTTTTGAAATCCTTACCCTGGCCCAGACCCACAAGCTGGCCAAGAAAATTCTGGTGATTGTTTACGGCAAGGAATACTGGAGCCGCGTGCTCAACCTGGAAGCGCTGGTGGATTCAGGAACCATTTCTCCAGAAGACGTGAACGGCTTCACCATGGTGGATACGCCGGAGGAAGCTCTGGAAGTTTTGAAAGAAGGGCTTACGAAATTCCATCTCCAGCCACAACCCGCGAAACAGACGACGGAAGAGGGCCCGGAGATCGCGAAGACGCTCCCGTAGCAAAAGACATCTAGCCGCGAATCAAACCAATGAACACGAATTGGAATTGCAGATTCATGTTATTCGTGTGAATTCGCGGCCAAGTTTTCTATCCGCGGTAGGGATCCCTCGCTCCGCTCGGGATGTAAAAAACTAAGCCGCTTTGCCCTCTTCCATCTGTTCTTCAATCTGCTCCACTTTCTTTTCTACGTGCTTAATCTCAATGCGGTCTTTGCGGATATCGAGGCGCAAGCTGGCGTATATGCTCATGTATTGGTTGGAGATCCAGACCAGCGCGAAGCCAGCGATCAGGTAGCCGCGCCAGTCAGTGAATAAGAGCTTGTAGTGGGTGATGAACAGGAAAAGAATGGTTACGTAATGGCTGAAGCAGAACTCGCAGGTGAAAAGAAAATAGAATTTACGGCAGACGTAGAAACGATGGTCCTCACTCTGGCGAGCGCAGTATTCGCGCGGCTCGCGAAAAATTTCTTCGTGGGTGACCGTCCAGGCAATGCTGGCGACGGGGATGGCCAGTACGAACAGCCATATCAGTTGCACAGTGAGAGACACTCTTTAAGAGAGGGGCTTTCCGCGGCCCAAGTTGCCTTGCCTGCCGGTAAAGACGCGGGAATTTACAATACACACGCATGGCCCTGCTGCTTTATTACATTACTGACCGCCATCTCTT
The DNA here is from genome assembly GCA_963724105.1 of Terriglobia bacterium. Taxonomy (GTDB): domain Bacteria; phylum Acidobacteriota; class Terriglobia; order Terriglobales; family Acidobacteriaceae; genus Angelobacter. The sequence continues at coordinate 443,342 of CAVRTD010000001.1, forward strand.
CCCCGGCAATGGCCCGGAGCAGGAGCGCCAACTGCTGGCAAAGATTGCCGAATGCGCGTCCGCCGGGGTGGATTTGGTCCAGCTGCGGGAAAAAGATCTGAGCACACGCGCGCTGGAAGAGCTGGCCCATAAAGCCATGACGGCGATTGGCGACTCGCGTACGCGATTGCTGATCAATTCGCGGACAGATATTGCCCTGGCCTGCGGCGCGCATGGCGTGCATCTGCCGGCGAATGACATTCCGGCCAGCGAGGTTCGGGCGCTGATGGCGCGAGCAGCGATGGCCGGCGCGGGTTTGCCCGTGATCGGCGTATCAGCTCATTCCGTGGCCGAGGTGGCCAGCGCGGAGGCTCACGGCGCCGACTTTGCCGCACTTGCTCCGGTCTTTGAGAAGAGTGGCACTGCGAATCATTCAGGACTGGAGTTGCTGCGGCAGGTTTGCCATCGCACAGAGACGGCGCAGCCTCCCATGCCAGTTCTGGCTCTTGGAGGCGTTACGCTTGAGAATGCGCGGCAGTGCGTGGAGGCAGGGGCTGCCGGGATCGCCGCCATCCGCCTGTTCCAACAAAATGATGTTCACGCAATCGTGAAACGGCTGCGTGAGAGCGCTTAGGTCTTCTTCGTCTTACTCCGGTTAGTTGTAATTGTGGCGCACCTTCGGGCGATCGTCTTTGATCAGCCAGTGCAGGAAGGTTGTGATCACAGTCAGCAGAAATGCTCCGATGAAGGCTGCGCTCCAGTCACGAACCACAAAGCCGGGCGTGAAAAGAGACGCAAACTTGAGCATGATGGCGTTGATCACAATCAAGAACAGGCCAAAGGTCAGAATTGTCAAAGGGAAGGTGAGGATTTTTAAGACCAATCCCAGCGTGGAATTCACAACGCCGAAAATCACAGCGGCTATCAGGGCGGGCACAAAGCCATGCAGCTCAAACCCAGAAACAAAGTGCGCCACAATCAGCAACGAAACGGTATTGATAAGCAAGCGTACCAGCAATCGCATTCCAGTTCGCCTTTCCGGCGATGTTCTGCCTTACCTCATTATTACAAAAACTATTTCACAAAGACGGCTTTCGGCAGCATTACATGTACGCCCTTATTGCCGTCCACTAATTCCGTAATGTCCACATCGCCGGCCACGCTGATTAGCATATAAGCATCGTCCTTACTCAGGTGTTTGGTGTTTACCAGAAAATCAATCATCTCGCGCACGGCAATGCGGGTAGCTTCATGCAGCTCCGGATGGAAGCCCATGCTGATGTAATGCGTGGGCGTTTCCGCGCGCGGATATTTCTGGCCCGTCCCCTTGTGAACGACGAACTCCAGCGTGCCTACCAGCGAAGTTTCCAGCGCCGTGATGTCTACTTCGCCATTGCCCTGGCCGGCATGCCCATCGCCAACTTCAAACAGCGCACCCTTGGCATGCACGGGCAGAAACAGCGTAGTACCGGCGACGAGTTCTTTGTTGTCCATGTTGCCGGCGTGAAGGCTGGGCGGTGCGCTATCAATGCGTCCAAAGGCTTCAGGCGGGGCCACGCCCATGCTGCCGAAAAATGGATGCAGAGGGACTTCAATCCCGGGAGCGAATTTAGCGACCATGCGGTCTTTATCGAGCGGAATGATTTTCATTTTGCGATAGGGAAAATCTTCCGGCAGAAAGCCGCGCGTGGGACCAAACGCGTTGTAAGCGTAGGGAATGGCCAGATCAATCTTTTGTATGCGGATTTCCAGGGTGTCTCCGGGCTCAGCTTCCTCCACAAAAACAGGGCCATTCAGGATGTGGCCGCCGGGACCCTTGTTCGTTACTTCCTTATAGATATCGCGCAGGCTCTGCTCTACCTGGTCCGGCGCCACTCCAGCCTTTTCCAGTCCGGTGGGGCTGTTGGTGATGAGCGTATCGAACACAACGGTGTCACCGGAGTGTATGCGCAGCACCGGTGTGGCGGCTGAATCGTAGTATCCCCAGGCAACGGTCTTGGGCGTGGCCGGAAGCTTGAATTTCTGCGGCGCGTTAGGCGGCTGGGCCGCAGCAAAGGAAAACGAAATCACGAACAGAACGGACAACAGGTAGGTCTTGCGCATGTGCCTCCAAAGGTGAGTGGAGAATGCTTACATAGGAGAGAGGAAAGGGCAAGAGAAGAGGGCAGAGTCTCTCTTTAGTACGTGATGGCCCAATTTAGCGTTCAGCCCGCATATTTGCTTATGTCCGATATCGGACATAGCAATGCTAGAATTGATGTAACTTCTGCTGCTGGTTTACCTGATCGACTTATAGGGTCCACAGACCACTTGCTGCTGAAGCCCGAAGGGAGTTTATCGGGCCATGAATCAGGAAAGACCACGAATTCTTTGTATTTCTGAATCCCTTTTTCAACTCAAAGAAATATGCTCTGCTGTTTCTTCTCTGGGCTATGAGGTCGTCCCAGCGTCATCGCCAGAACGGGCTTGGGCATGTTGCGTCGGCATCGATGTGGCAGCAGTGGTTCTAGGCACAGAATCACTCACGGAAATGGGATGTTCTGCTGCACAGTCAATCAGAATGGCCAGGCCCGACCTACCACTTCTTCTTTTAGAACAACAAGGTCACAACCGAAATGTGCTTTATGGAATAAATGCCGTTGCCGCCAGTGTGTCTCTGATGGTGCAGAAACTGGTCACGCTCCGGATATAGCGTGTTACTAGTGATTGCATGGCAAAGGAAAAAATTGTCGGGATATTTCGACTGGCATCTCCCTGCGGTCGTGCTGTCTGCGCTCAACAGGACAAGCGCCGCGGCATTGCTGAGAAAAGTCAGAACCTTACCACGGATGAACACGGATCGCACGGATTCACAATTGCGCAACGGTGGTATCGAGAAAATTCCCTGATGCTGCATGGGTGGGAAAAAGTTTCGTAGGGGTTCCTCCACTCGGACTCACTCCTGCGTCGCTCGTCCTCGGTCGGAATGACAGGGTTTGAGGGTTGGGAATGACAGGATGGCGATATTGTTGAGAAACGCACAGCCGAGGCCGGCTGTTCCACACGGGTTTCGGAACGAGAGGATAATTTCCTGGTTCCATCAGTGCCGTTTCATCGTTTAGAGCACACCGTCTGATATCGGACATAAAAGATTCAAACTGTCTCCGATTGCACAGACACCGCAGCCTCTTCTGGGTTCTAATTCCAATATCTCTCCAGTCATATCGAAAGGGGAGTCTCATTTTGATTAACCTTCACGCCTCAAGACGTAATATCAACCGATCAGCCGATGGACTGGTTGCGTCCTATTGCAAAGGTTGCGGATTGTTGATTGCGGCAAGCCCTAAGCGCAAGACGCTTGACGTTATGGAAAAAGTCCATGAGTGCCCAGTTTATTTTCATTATGAACGGTCTTCCGAACCAACAGACGGGTTGCAACTGATAGGGCAGGCAGCGCGTCTCCTTGTATATCTGCGATAAAGACAAACCTGTGATAAAGGCTACCCTTCGTCAATCACTTCCGGGACGACAAACTGGTCCACAAGCGCGCTTTTCATTTTTAGAGCTACGTCCGCCAATTCCAGATAGCGGGCATTGGCTGCATCCGTATCTCGCCGGTCCCAGACGTGATGACTCAGGTGCTTCATATTGGAGCGTGGATTGATCCACATTTCTGCAAGAATGACTTTCGGTTTTTTGGGCATCAGGGAAGAAGTTTGGGTCTTGTAACGATTACGACTCTAACTCAATTAAGTATTGCGGGCTGTGCAGAATTGCACAGCACAACCCCGGACGTACCTTACCAATCGGCCCACAAACCTGCATCGCCGTTGAAATGAACCTGAAGTCCTGCTGAATGCATTGCCGAGGCCACCAAGCGTACCGCTGCTTAAGGCTGCCCTTGGATGTAAGAAACACCCCCCTCCCCCTTCCCATCCCAAGTTGGCGTGGGGTTCAGCGGCCATCATCCCAGTTCATCCCAGATTGGCGTGGACTTCAGCGATTAAGCATTAATTGGCGCAGGGTTGGGGTTCAAATTACACATTTACCAAATTACCCAATTACCAATTTTTGCGGCCCTCTGCCTGTGTCCTTCAGCCAGACCCCCACCCCCTATACACGTTTTGTTGAAAATACAACTCAAACCCCAATTTGACCGAGCGGTGACCGAGCGGTCGAAGCCCTTTTTCAGCCGCTTTTTGAACTCGTTCTGGCCAATTGCTAATTACCAGCTGCTGGTTGCTGCATTTTCAAAGATCTTTTGATCATCCACACCCTGAGGCGCTGCCAGAGTATAGAGAGGCGCCTTAAGCGAACCAAGCACGAATTAGTACATCTTGACAAAACCATGCCTGGCGAACCACGTGAATCGCTTCAGCTCTTTGCTCTTCTCAAGGTCTCTGTGTTTCCACACTGGGTGTCTTTCCCAATCCGCGTTCATCCGTGTCATCCGCGGTAAGATTGGCTCTTGCCTCTCCTCCGTGACCCTTTGTGTCCTCTGTGGTAAAAGGTTTTGTTTTTCGATCACCGCGCGATGTCGGCGATGATCCGATTTCCCGATCACCCGATCTCAATCAGGTGTTGATCAGTGTTAAGGGGTTTTTTCCTCTAAAAAGCTGATTGACAGTGAAACCGGGGGTGCGTACTCTGGTTTTTACCGGTTTGGTGCGCAGCACAGAAAGAAATTCTGGCGGCGTTGACATTTTTGCGCCAAATTCGGTATTCTTAAACCTTCACTGCTCTGCAGTAAGCCTCTCCTTGTGTCTTCCCTTCAGGAATAGGTAAGTGGCGTCATCGAGCGGTCTTTCTTAGTGCTTTTATTCTCAGGAGTTTGGAAATGGTAACCCGTTTTCCAGGCGGGCAGGAAATCGCGCGTAAATGGTTTTTGGTGGATGCTCAAGGGCAGACACTAGGACGCCTAGCCTCGCGTGTAGCCAGCATTTTAGCTGGTAAAGAGAGCCCCCTTTACACACCGTTCATCGACGCTGGCGATCACGTAATCGTGATCAACGCAGACAAGATCCGCGTAACCGGCATGAAAACCGAACAGAAGATGTATCGCCATTACACCGGCTTTCCCGGCGGATTGCGTGAAGAGCAGTTCCGCAAGCTGTTTGACCGGCGGCCGGACCGCATTGTCCAACAGGCGATTACCGGTATGTTGCCCAAGAACAAGCTGGGCAAGGCCATGGCGAAAAAGCTGAAAGTTTACGCCGGCGACAAGCATGAGCATCAGGCACAGAAGCCGCAGGCTCTGGAGCTGGCTGGCCGCAAAAGGGCCTAAGGTTTGGAAATCGCAGGCGAGGGCGCCTGCGGTCCACAGAATATTTGGAGCGATTGAGAAGAAATGGCTGAACAAGTTCAGTATTACGGTACCGGGCGCCGCAAGTCGAGTGTGGCCCGGGTTTTCCTGCGTCCCGGCGGCGGCAAGTTTGTAGTCAACGGACGCGAGTTTGATCAATATTTTCTGACCGGCGCACAACGGGTTGAAGTGAAGCAGCCTCTCGTCACCAGCGAGACCAGCTCCACTTTTGATATCACCGCCAATGTTTCCGGAGGCGGAATCAACGGCCAGGCCGGCGCTTTAAAGATGGGCATTGCCCGCGCGCTACTTGAGTTCAATATTGAATTGCGCAAGAAGCTGAAGGCTGAAGGCTTCCTTTCCCGCGATGCTCGCGGCAAAGAGCGCAAAAAGTATGGACAAAAAGGCGCTCGCAAACGGTTCCAGTTCTCCAAGCGCTAAATTTCCCAGCAGGACGGCCTTGTGCCGTCCTCTGTTTTTCTTGGACAAGTTTGATTTTTTGCTCTGCCGTCTGGGGTCCCGAAGACGGAGTTGAGCGGTTGATCACCGGGACCAAAATCTTCCCTCCCGCATCCACGGGAGCGGAGCAGGGAATAAATCCCGAGCGGGCAGGATGGCCGCAGAGGATGCAATTCAATAAGGAGGTATTTTGGCTAACATCACCATGAAGGAGCTGCTTGAGGCGGGTGTCCACTTTGGCCACCAGACCAAGCGCTGGAACCCGAAGATGAAAGAGTACATCTTTGGGGAACGCAACGGCATTTACATCATCGACCTGCAAAAAACGCTCAAGATGTTTAAAGACGCGAGCAAGTTTGTACAGGATGCTGCCGCGGACGGCAGAACTGTCCTTTTTGTAGGCACCAAACGGCAAGCCCAGGACGCAATCGCCGAAGAAGCCGGACGCTGCGGCATGTTCTATGTGAACAACCGCTGGCTGGGCGGATTGCTGACCAACTGGGTCACCGTACAAAAATCTGTGAAGCGGCTCAAAGAGCTCGACGAAATGGCCACTGATGGCCGCTACGAGCTGCTTCCGAAAAAAGAAGTCATCAAGCTGGAACGCGAGCGCAAGCACCTGCAGGCGAACCTGGCCGGCATCAAGTCAATGACTCGCCTGCCCGATGTCGTCTTCGTGATTGACTCCAACAAGGAAGCCATTGCGGTGAAAGAAGCCCGCAAGCTGGGCATTCCGGTGGTTGCCGTTGTCGACACGAACTGCGATCCCACGGAAGTTGACTGGGTCATCCCGGGCAATGACGATGCACTGCGCGCGATCCGCTTGTTTGCTTCCAAAGTTGCCGATTCAATTGCTGAAGGCGTACAGTTCGCCACCGACAAGCAAGGCGCAGACGTGGCAAGCGCTGTCTCTGCCAGCACGGCAGAAGTTACCGAAACCAAGGCCGCCCCTACTTCCGCCGATCTGGCTGAAGAAGACGAGCTGAACATGGAAGAAGTTCTGGGTGGAAAAGTGCGGAAGGCCCCTGAGTCAGAAACTCCGGCCGAGACGCCAGCCCTGGACGTGGCAAAAGCCACCTAGTATCCAATTCACCAGCGCACAGCCGAAGGCGGCTGTGCCACAAAACTAAGAATCGCATCAGCGGCGATCTTGTGATCGAAATTCATGGCCCGCGTCAGGCGAAGAGCCACGCGGGTCAAGGTTTATAGAGAAGTTTTATTCAAGGAAACGGACACATGAGTACAGAGACGACAAACATTACAGCAGCACAGGTAAAAGAATTGCGCGACCGTAGCGGCGCGCCCATGATGGATTGCAAAAATGCTCTCTCCAATTCAAAGGGCGACGTGGAAGAGGCGCTGATCTGGCTGCGCAAAAAAGGCATTGCCACGGCGGCAAAAAAAGCTGCCCGCATGACGAGTGAAGGATCGGTCGCCAGCTACATCCATGCCGGCGGAAAGATCGGCGTGCTGGTTGAGATCAACTGCGAAAGCGATTTCGTTGCGCGCACTGACGATTTCAAAGACCTGATCAAGGACATTGCAATGCATATTGCCGCGGCGGACCCGAAGTTTGTCCGCAAGGAAGATGTCACGCCTGAGGCCTTTGAGAAAGAAAAAGAGATCTATCGCGCACAGGCTGCGGCAACCGGCAAGCCGGCCAACGTGGTGGAAAAGATTGTGGAAGGAAAAATGTCAAAGTTTTACGAAGAAGTCTGCCTGCTCGATCAGCCTTTCGTAAAAGAGCCCGGCATCACCATTCATCAGCTGGTCGCCAGCAAGATTGGCAAGCTGGGTGAAAACATTTCCGTCCGGCGCTTTGCCCGTTTCAAGGTCGGCGATGTAGGCGAGACCATTGCCATCACCAAACCGCAGCAGGACGCAAAAGCGGAGTAATAAAATTTCAACTTCACGCATCGGGCGATCATCGAAAGATGGTCGCCTTTGCGCTTTTAGTGGAGCTTTACCCGGGGTGGCGTTCTGAAGTCGTACAATAATCCTATGGTCGGACGTCCGCTGGTGGAGACCGCGCGCAACACGATGCTCTTCAGTGAGATCGTTACGCTTGCGCTTGACTCGTTCCGCACCAGCAAATGGCGGTTTGCCCTGACCGCGCTGGGGATGGTGATTGGCACAGCCTCATTGATTGTGGTGGTCACGATCGGACTGACCGGCAAGCAATATGTGATGAACCAGATCCAGGGCATCGGCGCCAACCTGATCTGGGCCTACTATGAAGGCGGCAGCAATGCTTCCATCAGCACCAGCGCCAGAGACGATCTGACGGTCGAGGACATGCGGGCGGTCCAGCAGGAAGTGCCGGGAATTCAGGCGGCGTCGCCGATGACCGAATTGCATGACCGCATCAGCGTGGGCGGCGGCAAAGAGCGCGACATTCTGGTGCTGGGCGTTTCTCCGCAGTACTCCACCGTACGCAATCTGGAGATTCTTGCCGGCCGTTTTTTTGACGATCAAGACGCCATGGCCCGCGCCCATGTAGCCATGGTGACGCAACAGTTTGCGCAAAGAGTCTACGGTGGACAGGACGCAGCGAAAGACAAAGACATCAAGATCAACGGCCTGCCGTTTGTGATTATCGGCACGTTCCGCGAGCGCGTGGAAACGTTTGGGCAGTCTGAAATCGCCGGCGACACCATTTTGATTCCGTACAGCGTAAGCCGTTACTTCATCGGCACTGACGCCGTGAAGCAGGTTTTCTTTTCTGTCTCCGATGCCGGTGACGTGCCCCGCGCCACGGAAATGATTCAGCAAGTGCTGCAGTCGCGGCACCGCCCCGCATCTGTCTATCGCGTGGAGAACCTTTCACAGCTTCTGCAGGTTGCGGCCAGAGCGGCCAATGGATTGACGCTCATGCTCCTGGGAATTTCCTTGCTGGTGCTGATTGTGAGCGGCGTGGGCATCATGAATATTATGCTGGCGAATGTGCGCACACGCATTCGCGAAATTGGCATACGCAAAGCTATCGGCGCGACCAGCCGCGAAATCCGTCTGCAGTTTCTGACCGAAGCAATTCTCATCTCGCTGGCCGGAGGAATCGTGGGCACAATCCTTGGACTGGCGCTTCCCTTCTCTGTCCGCTTTCTCACTGAATACCGGATCCCCATCTCTGGCCTCTCGGCCATCATTGCGATTGTGGTTGCGGTGCTGGTAGGCGTGATTTTTGGAACGTTGCCGGCAACCCGCGCCGCGCAATTGGATCCCGTGGAAGCGCTGCATTACGAATAGTTTTTTTAATCCCGAAGCGTAGCGAGGGAGCCCTACCGCTACCAAAAGCCCGATAACTAAAAGCTAGTCGCGAATTTCGCGAATGCGTACGAATCGATCAATAAAGATTTTCAGATTGTATTCGTAACCGAACTACTTCGGTGCTATAGCGTTCCCTCGCTGCGCTCGGGACAAAAGACAAAAAAAGCCGGGCTGGTTTGCCCGGCTCTTCTTAGCTTCATGATGCGGTTACATCACTAATGCCAAACTCTCTAGCTCTTTGTGCAGGGATTCAACATTACAATTTGCACTTTCAATTCGGCCCGCTGCGTCCAAAGCCGATTCCGGCGACACACCATAACCGCGCCCGGCTAAAAACATTTTTAAAAGTTCCGCTGTCTGGAATGAATCAAGCCCCCCCTGCAGGAGCTCATTCCGAAGCGCCGCTACTTCAGCAACTGAGAATTTCTCTCCCATAGGTCACCTCCGACCCTTATATCTTCTTGCTTTATTAGACACGGATTACACTGGCTTTGTTGCAGGAAAATTTATTTGTCCTTAATCATAGGTAACAGGACGAAAGTAATTCAGGCCCGGCACGCTTGCAGGCCCGAAAATACAGCCATTCTTGACCTTTCCTGACACAACTTTCCATTAACCTTGATAAACCTTAATCCGCCATTTTACTCACGTGAATGTCAAATGCCTCTTTTGCAAGCAATGACGTTAATTGATATGCCCTGAATTTGTCACCCACCAACTCCCGCTGGCGATACAAACCAGGTTCGCTGTCCACTTCTTCATGTCTGGCTTGCCAGTTTTCCAGAAAGGCCTGCGCCTCTCTGACGTTGATTTCCGTTCGCACGCCCGTGGTTGTAAGCGCCTCCGTAGCGTACGAATCTAATAGCTTGGGCCAATATTTTGTCAACAACGCACCGCTGGCAAACATGTCCGCCCAAACAATATGCCCTTTCACTGCTACTACGACGCCAATCGCGTTCTGGTTCCGCAGTTGTTTGATCACGCTCTCATATGATTTCTGCATCGGTTCCGTGATGGCGTCCACTTGCTGCTTCACCGCGTTGGTTTCGCGCGCCTTGGCGTAAGAAGTTGTGTTGTTCAACTCCTGGACTGAGGACGCAAAGCGATCCGAGCCGCCTGCAACGCCTGTTCCAATGCTCCCGCCGGAGCCGCCGCCGGACTCTGGCACGGTGGAAATCGTGGGGGCTGCTGCAACCACAGTCACCATCTCTGACCTGCTGCTGCCCACTGCATCCCAGACCTTCTGCTGGTCCTGATCAAACATCGCTTTCCTACGTACGCTTGGCTGCAGCATTACGGATGCATGGGTATCGAATTTTGCTGATGTTTCCGTCCAGCGTCCGTGCTCAACACAGAAAACGGAAAGATCCACCGGATCGCTTTCCGCAGGAACAATGCGATCTTTCCCGACAACGCGGTCCTGCTTGCCTCCGGTCACCACTTCGCCAGCTAGCAAAAGCAGCGGATGCTTGGAATTATTGACCAGCACCAGCCGATTCACCTCAGCCCCGCCAGGCCGCTGAATATACGGCTGACGGCGCTGCAAACCAGAGTGGATGTTCCCTACTTCCGTTACAACTACCTCGCCAGAGCGAATCCCCTCGTCCAGGGTAATAAAATCGCTGGTATCGTGGGCTTTGGCTGAGACCACGGGAAAGATAGTCAAATTCCCATGGGAAATGGGCGCTAAGATCTTGTAATCATTCGGGAAGGCTGGCGAACCGCCGGAATCTCCCACACTGGCCGAAGCCATCAATATAGCTGCACACAAAAAGGCTGCCACAATGGGCAGAAAAGCCTGCTTCATATAAGAGCTTCCTTTCGCAACCAGGCCTTGTTTTCATCTCAAAGAATGTAAAATGACACTATTCTTGCGGATAAAATTGATACTATCCAAACCATGAGTGCTGGACCCAGGCCGGCGGAAGGATCCGTTGCATCTCTCGCTGTTCTCTTTGAGAAGAGTGGAGGTGAGCGCTATGGCCTGACCTTGCAATCTTTTGAAGCTGTCCTGGAACAGGTAGCACGCAAGTATGTTCCTGCAGCTACTGCACAGCAGAAGCTTGAATTCTGGCGTGATTTAAAACTTGAAGAACTGGCTCTGGCACGCGCCTGCGCCGCAGGCCATGACGCCGCATGGCAGGCCTTTCTTATCCGCTTTCGCGAAAAGCTATACGACATTGCCCGCGGCATCACCAAGGAAGATTCCAGCGGACGCGATCTGGCTGACTCCCTCTATGCCGATCTCTATGGCACCTCTGAACGGGACGGCCGCCGCGTCTCGCGCCTGAATTTTTATATGGGACGAGGATCTCTGGAGGGCTGGTTACGCACGGTACTGGCCCAGGAATTTGTGAATCGTTACCGTAAGACCAAGCGTCTAGTGAGTCTTGAAGAACAGGCTGAGGAAGGGGTACAGTTCTCTGCGTCGCCTGCTGGTCCCACAAGCCCTCTGGATAGCCGGCTGGGTGCCGCCCTGGATGAAGCCCTGGGCCAACTGGACGGTGAAGATCGGCTGGTTTTGGCCTCCTATTACCTGGATGACCGTACCTTAACCGAGATTGGGCGGATGGTGGGAGTCCATGAGTCCACTATCAGCCGGCGGCTGGAAAAGCTGCTTAAAGGCTTGAGAAAACAGGTGATAGCCGGCTTGGTGGCCAGAGGCATGAACCGGGCGCAAGCGGAAGAGACTCTGGAAGCAGATGTGCGTTATTTACAAGTAGATGTGAGCAGAAAACTGCAAGAAAATCGTCCTGCTGCGTTCCAACAGGATAAGGGATCTGATTAGCAATGCCTGAATTACCCAACTTGCTACGCCAGCGGCTCGCCCAGGCAGAAAATACTGCCCCGGCGCACCCTGACGCCGATACGATTACGGCCTACGTGGAACAGTCCCTGCCCACAGCCGAGCGCCAGACAGTGCTGGCTCACCTTGCGGTATGCGAACCCTGCCGTGAGGTAGTGGCACTCAGTCAGCCTGAGTTTGCCGTCCTGTCAGCTCCTCAGACAGTGATTAAGCCGGCTCCAACTTTCGCATGGCGGCGGCTCTTTGCTCCCGGATTTGCCCTGGCGGCTTCCGTTGCAGTCATGGCCCTGGTTGCGGTACTGGTGCTTCAGCTTCCGCATAAGGCAGCCCAACAAGCTGCGCAGGAACAACAAGCAAAAGTTACTGTCCCGGCAAATCAAACAGCTCCGATAGAAAACGGAAATTCAATACCAGCCCAAACCGCAGACGGCTACACCGCAGCAAACCAGACCGCACCAAGCCAGGCAGCCAACACGAAGCCAGAATCAGCGGACGTGTTCGATCGCAGCCGGAGCCCGAAAGCGATCCAGGCACTTGATAGGCGTGAAGAAACCGTCAGCGTGACGAGTGCCAATATCCTCACTGCACCTGCTCCCGCTCCGCCAGCGAAAGCACCTGCTCTTACTGCTGGTTTGCCGAAAAAGGATTACGTCAATACAAATTTCTTCGCCAACAGCGACGACGCGGTGGTCCTTGGAGAATCAAGCAACGCAGGGCAAAGCAGCAATGCCGGTCCAGCGGCCCCACAGGCAAAAACTGCTGCCGCAAACCGCTCTTTTGCCTACGCTGATAGAATCTCCAGTTTTTCTGACATACCTGCAGGCGCTGCCGGCAAACCAAACTTGCAGCTGATGACCCCGGCACCGCCGCCTGAGCGTTTTGGCTGCGCACTCTGCAAGGTTGCGCAAGCCACGGCACATTCGTTGCGTCTGCACACGGTAACTCCTGCGCTCCATGCCAGCACCCTGGGTTACAGTGCCCTGGGAGGGCCGGGCATGTTCAGCAACACTCTGGAGAAGAGCCAGCCTTCTGAAGTTGTGGCAGCCCCGGAAAAGAATGAGGGTGGAAGCCTGGCCAATTCTGACGCGCTCAGCCACGGCGCGCTTGGCATATCGAACTTTAAATCTTCAACAGATTCCGAGCCGGCCGTATGGAAGGTTGCTGGCGGCAAGCTGATTAAATCCAGCGGCCAATCCCAATGGGAAGATGCTTATCCCGCAGCGGGTATTGAGTTTTCCGCCGTAAACGCTCGCGGCAAAGATGTCTGGGCTGGAGGCAGCGATGCCATGCTCATCCATACGCATGACGCTGGCCTCACCTGGGAAGTGGTGAAACTGGGAAATGCCGCCACTGGAAGAATTGTGAGCATCCTTGCCGGCGCTTTCAATGTGCATGTAAAGACCTCTGACAATCAGCTCTGGTTAAGCACAGACGGCGGCAAAACCTGGGCCCTCGGCAGCGAATAAGATCTTCTCCTCGCACTGTTGTACCGTAGCCGCTGTTCCGTAATGGGCTTTTGCTGGGCATAAAACCGTTGTATAATCCGCAGCAGTGATCCTGAAACTTGCCCTATTATTGTGGTTTATCGCGTTTTTTCTTTCCCTTACGGCTAAAAAAGGTAAAGGTAGATCGTGGATGGGACGCCTCTTTGTCGGCGGCTTCCTGCTGCTATTGCTTGCCTTCTTCCTGAAGATTGTTTCCCGGGTTCTCTAGCGCTAACCGAAAAAACTGAACACAGAGGAACGGAGTAAGCGGAGGAAAAGTCCTTCATTCGGAGCGGAGCGAGGATATTCTTTTGGTGCGGTATTTCTACTATTTCTAAAGAACTGAAAATAATTCGGCAGGCCCAACGGAATTCTGGAAACTAAATCCTCCGCTTACTCCCTTCCTCTGTGTTCCAAAGGTGTTGTAAATCGATATGGGAAGAGTGCCTAGGCTGAAACCAGCGATCCGATCTTCTCGCCGGTCACCACGCGCCTGATATTCCCATGCACGTTCAAATTGAAGATCACAATCGGTAGATTATTTTCCTGGCAGAGTGAGATTGCGGTAGCGTCCATCACGCGCAGTCCGCGCTTGAGCACGTCAAGATAGCTGATGGATTCAATCATGGTAGCGGTGCTGACCAGCTTTGGGTCAGCGTCATAGATGCCATCGACCTTGGTCGCTTTCATGATTACATCAGCCTTGATCTCCATGGCGCGCAGAGAAGCCGCAGTGTCCGTGGAGAAATACGGATTGCCCGTACCACCGGCAAAAATCACGACACGCTTTTTTTCCATGTGCCGCAGAGCGCGGCGGCGGATAAACGGCTCAGCCACCTGGTTCATCTCGAGAGCCGACATCACGCGGGTGTGAACGTTTTGTTTTTCCAGGGCGTCCTGTAAAGCCAGCGAGTTGATCACCGTGGCCAGCATGCCCATGTGATCGGCAGAGACGCGGTCCATATCGCGCGCCTGCTCCGCCACGCCGCGGAAAAAATTTCCGCCACCCACCACCAATGCAATCTCCACGCCGAGCTCGTGGACCTCTTTGATCTCGCCGGCAATGGAATGGATAAGGCTGGTTTCAACCCCGAAGCCTTTGGCTCCGGCCAGCGCTTCACCGGAAAGCTTAAGAAGAATGCGTTTGAAGGCAAGCATGCTGAATCAGTATAGAGCACGCAGCAGTCTGGAGTCAGCTGCGGCCCTATTCGAACTTGATGAGCACAATCTCAGGCCAGCTTCCCACCCGCAAAGGCGGACCCCAAGTCCCTGTGCCGTAAGCGGTATAGACCTGCAGATTTCCGAAGCGTGCCAGACCGTGATTGAGCTGCCCCCAGACGCGCTTTGCGATGAGCGTCCAGGGGAAAAACTGGCCGCCGTGCGTGTGTCCGGAAAATTGCAGCGATATGCCTGCTTCGTCACTGATGGGCGTCTGCACCGGCGCATGCAGCAGCAATATGCTGGCGCGATTGCGGTCCAGTTGCATGTTGCGAAGGATGGAGCGATACCGCTCAGGGTTGGCAGCGTCCCGGTAATGCACGCCGGCAAGCTGCAGTCCATCCACCTCAATTTTTTCGTTTTCCAAAACCTTGATCCCGGCCCGCAGCAGCGGCGGCAGGTATTCAGCATTGCGGTAAAACTCTTCGTGGTTGCCGGCGATATAGAAAACGCCCAGTGACGCCGTCTGGGCAGAGGAAATCAGATCTTTCCAGGGCTGGGCCAGCTTTTCAAAGTCTGCGGCTACTCCGTCATAGAGATCGCCTGCCACAAAGGCAATGTCCGGCTGCAGGGCTTTGATTTTTTCAACCACACGTTGCGCGAAACCAATATTGCGCACGTGCCCCAGATGAAGATCGCTGACTAAAGCTGCCGTCCTGCCGCGCCACTGTGCGGGCAAGTTAGGCAGAGCCACGTGAATGCGCGTCACTCGAGGATTGGCTGCGTTGAGTATCCCGTAGAGAGCGGTCACAGCGCCGGCGGCGAAGAGTATGTTGGCAATCCACGCGGGATGCCATCCCAGGCCAGCGACTGCGCTCAGCGCGTATACAAGCCAGCAGGCGACCGACGCGAGGAGAAAATAACTGGAAAATCCCAGCCACACTGCTGCAGCAACATAGAAAAACCGAACCAACGGGTGGTACGAATACCATCCCCGTAATGAGGCCACAACAAAGCTGATGGACAAAATGCCGAAGGCCAGCTTCACAATCCATGAGGTGGCAAACCCTCCCCAGAAATGGGCAACTGTGATGTACAAGAACCAGTGCCCCAGAAAGAGGATGGCCTGAATGATGCTGATAAAGACGAAAAGACGGGATCGCAACCTGATGAGTCCTTTGGATAAAAAAGCTGCTGCAAATCGAGTTTACAAGGGTTAGACCTGAGAACCTATGGCGATAGATGCGCGGGTGACTTGAATCGATTCAGAACGTATTTCTACTTTTCGTGCGCCATGCCACCGGTTCACTCTATAAACGGCTCACTCGATAAACATGCAGTCGCCATAGGAGAAAAATCTATACTTCTCAACCACGGCATGGGCATACGCTCGCAGGATATTTTCTTTCCCGGCAAACGCGGAGACCAGCATCAGCAGCGTCGATTTGGGCAGATGGAAATTGGTGAGCAAAGCGCCCACCGCGCGGAACTCAAAGCCGGGATAGATAAATATTTCCGCTTCGCCCGCGCCTGGTTGTATGCGCGCGATTCCGTTCGGGCGCAGTTCACTCTGGTGAGCGGCGTACTCCAGAGTTCGCACCGTGGTGGTTCCCACCGCAACGATCCGTCGCTTTTCTTCCAAAGCCTGGTTGATTTGCGCGGCGGCAGCGTCAGAAATTGAAAAATTCTCGCGATGCAGCCTATGCTCTTCCACATTTGTTACGTGCACAGGCTGAAACGTCCCCAAACCAACGTGGAGAGTCAGCTCGGCAATCTCAATCCCGCGCTCGCGTATCAGCGAAAGCACCTGCGGGGTAAAGTGCAGGCCGGCCGTGGGCGCAGCTACGCTACCCGTGGCTTCAGGACGCGCATAGACCGTCTGATAGCGGCTGCGATCTTCCTGCCGGTCTTCGCGGGCGATATACGGCGGCAAAGGCACGTGCCCCAGCTTTTCCACGACGGCAAAGAAATCAGGTACAGGATTAAAACGCAAAGTGCGTTCGCCAAACTCTCCGCGGCCTATGACCTCTGCCACCAGTTCGGCGCCATGCTCAACGGCAGCTTGCCCTTCCGTTGAAGGCCCAGCTTTGGAATCGGCAGGGGAATCCGCCGGCCCAAAAAATATCTTCTCTCCCACCCCAATCTTTCTTCCCGGACGAACCAGCGCCTGCCATTCCAGATGTCTGCCTTCCGATGCGCTGCCCTCCGATGCCCCGAGCTGCCGGGTAAGCATGACCTCGACACGGCCCTGAAGGAAGTCGCGCGCAGCAGGATTGTTGGGGCTCACGGGCTGCGCGTGCAAGCCGGCACGGCGTCCGTAAAGGCGTGCGGGGAAGACCCGGCTGTTGTTCAGCACCAGCAGGTCACGGGGACGCAGCAGCCCGGCGAAGTCGGCGAACTTACGGTCTTTAAAGTCGCCGCTTGATCGTGAGAGATGCAGCAGGCGTGAGCTGCTCCTGTCCGCCAGCGCCTCCTGTGCGATCAGCTCTTCCGGGAGGTAAAAATCAAAGTCTGAGACGAGCACTATCTAAATTATATGGGTAACCCGGATCGGACATTTTTAGCACAGAAAAAAAGACGGCCTGCGATGGCCGTCTTTTTCAAAAGTTTGCGCTGATGCTTTTACAGCACTTGGACGTTTTCTGCCTGCCACCCTTTGGGACCTTTGACGACGTTGAATGAAACCGCCTGACCCTCTTTCAAGCTACGGAAACCATTGGACTGAATGGCGGAGAAGTGTACAAAAACATCTTCACCGTTTTCCCTGGAGAGAAAGCCATAACCCTTCGCGTCATTAAACCACTTCACTGTTCCTTGTTCCATGTTGGCACACGCATTCCTTGTTTCTTGAAATTTGCGCCTTTCTTGAGGTTAGTGCAGGCAGGTTGCAGGGGGTGCATTTGCTGCTGTACAACGCTTTCGAAACAACGCTGCAGCATTATAACCTTGGAAATCCTGAGTTGTCTCTAGAAAATAAGACTAAGCTTAGATTGCCATGGCGGTAAATTATGGTACTTTGGAATAGAGCGTAAATGATTGTAGGCACAGGAGTTGACATCGCCGAAGTGGGCCGCATCCGGGCTGCCGTGGAGCGCCACGGAGACCGTTTTTTAAAGCGCGTCTTCACCCCGGATGAGGTCAGTTATTGCCTGAGCAAAGCCAATGCCGCTGAGAGGCTGGCTGCCCGTTTTGCCGCCAAGGAGGCCGGAATGAAGGCCATTGGAACCGGCCTGAGCCACGGCGTTACCTGGCAAAGCGTGGAGGTGGTTCGATTTCCCGGGCAGCGCCCTACTTTGGCATTTAGCGGCAAAGCGGCTGAGATCGCAGCCAGGATGGGCTGTAAGCGGACGCATCTTTCGCTCTCCCACACTGCCGATCAGGCCATTGCTCATGTAATCCTCGAAAGCGAATAAACGAAGCCGATTAAACGAAGGCGATGTGGCCTTCCTTTGCAAATTACTCTGCCTGTGAGACCCTTTAAAAACCCAATGAGCCAAACCGCTGCCCCCGCAAACATAGTTAAGCCACACACATCTCTCAGCCCAATGCCACTGAAGGCCACAATGCTGGCCGTGGCGCTGGTCAGTCTTTCCAGCCTGCTGCTGGAACTCGCCCTGACGCGGCTCTTCAGCGTGGTGCTCTTCTATCACTTTGCTTTTTTTGCCATCTCGGTTGCGCTGCTGGGGCTGGGATCAGGCGGAGTATTTGCCCATATCCGCCAGGAATGGCTGGCCCGTTTTGATATGCGCTCCCTGGGCGCATGGCTCTGCCTGATGAACTCAATTTTCATTCTGGCTTCCGTGGAAGTGGTGCTGCACACGCCGGTATCGCTGGAAGTGAATGGCTCGAATTTCGCCAAGCTGACGATCATCTACCTGGCGGCCGCCGTCCCGTTCTTTCTTACCGGACTGCTTTTTTCTGTGCTCTTTGCCCGTTCGTCAGAGCAAATTTCCCATCTTTACGGAGCTGACCTGGCTGGCGGCGCTTCGGCATGCCTGCTGGTGGTTCCACTGCTCAACTGGATTGGCGCTCCTAACGCTCTTCTGCTGGCTTCAGCGTTGATGGCGCTGGCAGCGGTTTTATGGGCAGGTAAAAGCAAACTGCGCGGAGCAGGCTATGCGCTGGCGGCTGTCTTTGTACTGCTGATAGCAGCCAATTATTCCGGCCGCCTGGTGGATGTGATTTACGCCAAGGGCGCCTATCGCGATCCTAAATGGATTGAGTTCACGCGCTGGAATGCCATCTCCCGCATTGAGGTCAACACGCTGCTGGGCGGACGCTATGTGGTCATTGACGCAGATGCCACCACGGCAATCATGAACGTGGATCCGGCGCACTGGGACCAGGACAGCACTGCCACGCCAATGCATACCGGCCTCCCTGAAACTCCGGGGTTCAACTGGGAAAAAAGCCTGATGTCTGCCGCGCCCTCCATTGCGAATGTTCTGCGCCCCAAAGGCGCGTTCGCCATTATTGGTCCGGGCGGCGGAGTGGACGTATTGCGGGCCGTAGCCAACGGCAGTCCCAGCGTGACGGGAATCGAAATTAATCCGACCATCGTGAACAGCGTGATGCGCGGCAAATATGCGGACTACTCATTCCATCTTTATGATCTGCCGCAGGTCCACATACACGTTCAGGATGGACGCTCCTATATCCGCAGCTCGCGCGATAAATATGACGTTGTACAGATGACGCTGGTGGACACATGGGCCTCTACCGCGGCCGGCGCTTTTGCGCTGAGCGAGAATAATCTCTACACCACGGAAGCCTTCCGCGAATACTTTGATCATCTGAATCCGGATGGAATGATCGCGATCACGCGCTGGGAGTTCAAGCGTCCGCATGAAGCATTGCGCGTGGTGTCACAGGCAATTGAATCTCTGCACCAGATTGGCATTGCCGATCCACGCCAGCATTTTGTTCTGATTGCCGATGGCGGGCTCGACGAAGATGGGCGCCCGGTGCTCACGTTGGCCAAGAAGACTCCGTTTACCGCCGCGGAATATGCTGCTGTTGCGGCGCATGTGCGCGAGAATCCAAATCTTGTCTGGCTCAACCCGACCGCCGAATTTGCCGGCATGCAGCCGTTGCCGCCTGCAGCTCAAGCTTTCCAGGAGCTAATCCAATCCAACGATCCCCAGCGGTTTGCCAATGATTATGCCTATAACGTCTCACCGGTAAGCGATAGCGCTCCGTTCTTTTTCTTTACGCTAAAAACAAAATACGTGTTGCAGAACATTCTGGCCGGGACAGGCCACGGCATGGACTGGCGCATCAATCTGGGCGTGGTGGTTTTGGGAATGCTGCTGATTATTTCTATTCTGGCGGTGCTGGCGTTTTTGATCCTGCCATTGGCACTGCATCGGCATAAGGGCGAAGCGCGCAAGACTGGCATTCTGGCTCTGCTGTTTTTCATTGCCGTGGGCTTTGGTTACATTCTGGTAGAAATTTCGCTGATCCAGCGCTTTGTTCTTTTCCTCGGTCATCCAACGTATGCGCTTACCGTGGTAGTTTTTCTTCTGCTGCTTTCGAGTGGCGCCGGTAGCGTGGCGGCGCGCCAATGGATATCCAACAGCAATAGAATCCTGCCGTTGCTCGGCCTGATTGCAGGATTGATCCTGGTCAATGTGATGGTGCTGCCGTGGTTGCTCTCCCTCGCCGTGGGATTGCCCTTCGCCGTAAAACTTCTGCTCAGCGCGCTGGTGCTTGCGCCTCTTGGCTTCCTGATGGGCATGCCTTTCCCGACAGGCTTGCGGCTGGTAAAAACCGTGGAGTGGGCCTGGGCGCTGAATGCGGCGGCAAGTGTGATGGGATCTGTGATGGCCATGATTATTGCCATCCATTTCGGCCTGACCGTAACGCTGGTTTGCGCAGCCGTGGCCTATCTGCTTGCGGCCCTTTGCTCCAGGACGTGGAAGGGCCTGGCTGCGGCCTAGGGCCCAGGATATTCAGCCAACGCAGTCAGCCGCTAGGCCCTTGATCCTTACCAAAAACTGTCTAGTTCTAGGGACTTACGAGCGCATCTGCTATGATTTTCGCGTAAGTACGATAAACCATTGCCAAGTCAAAAGCAGCTTAGGTGGTCTGAATTAAAGGTCGGGATAACCGTAATCGTCGGTTCCCTAACCCTGGCTGTTCTCGTTTTCTTAATAAGCGGGACCAGTGGCATTTTTACCAGGAAAATTACCCTGACCACTTATTTTGACAATGCTGAAGGCATTCGGGCCGGGCAGCCCGTGGATCTGCAGGGCGTGGCCATAGGCAATGTGCAGAGTGTTCGCGTGGTGGGTGGACGCCAGCTTGATCCAGTGCAGGTTGTCATGCGCGTGAACGCGAAATATCAGCAGTTCCTCCACCAGGATTCCAAAGCCACAATTCAGACTGCCGGCGTTCTTGGCGAATCCTTTGTTGACATTGATAGCAAGGACGCAAAGGGGCCGATGGCCCAGGATAATTCTGAATTGCCTCCTGGCAACGCTCCGGGTATTCCAGACGTGATACGCAGCAGCCAGACCTCCCTGCAAAATATTGACATCCTGGTAAAACGGGCCGACGCGATCTTTGAAGAAATTCAGAACGGCAAAGGTTCGCTGCATCAGGCGATCTTCGATCCAGTGCTGATCAATAAGATCAATGCGATCCTGAATCAGGTCCAGGCCTTGATGAATGACGTGAACAGCGGCAAAGGCACCATTGGAAAGTTATTTTCTGACGACTCTCTTTACCGCAAGCTCAATGACGCCGTGGATAAAACCGACAGCCTGCTGGATGATATCAATGCAGGCAAAGGCAATCTGGGTAAGCTGGCAAAGGATGAGACTCTTTTCAATAACCTGAATCAAACGGTCGCCAAGGCCAATAAGCTGATGGACGATCTCAACGCGGGCCGTGGTGCTGCAGGCACACTGCTGAAAGATGAAGAGTTCGCGCACAAGCTGCGCAACACTCTGGCGAAGCTCTCCGCCATTGCCGATAAGATCGACTCAGGTCAAGGAAGCGCCGGCAAATTGCTAACGGATCCTTCCGTTTACAACAACGCCGATCAAATGCTGATTGAAACGCGGAACCTGGTCAAAGCAATCCGTGAGAACCCCAAGAAATATCTCACTATCCACTTCCGGGTATTTTGAAAACTTGCTGCATCACATTCATCCTGACAGACTTGCGATTTGGCATGGATGTCCCGCTCTGGCGGCGCTTCACCACGGGTAAAACTCTTTTGTAAAATCTTCCGGAGGAAAAAACATGCGTTTATCTAGATTTCTGGTCACAGCCCTCTTACTGGCATCTTGCCTGATGGCCACTGGCGCCATTGCGCAGGAGAGCAAAGCGCCCGCCAATCCTGTTCTCTCCGCTCTGGATAAGACTGCCGATCCCTGCGTGGACTTCTACCAGTTTGCTTGCGGCTCATGGAAGAAAAACAATCCCATTCCTTCCGATCAGGCAATCTGGAGCCGTTTTGGCGAGCTGGCGAACCGCAACCGGCTGGTGCTGCGCGGCATTCTGGAAAATGCCGCCAAAGCCACCAACCGCAGCCCTAACGAACAGAAAATTGGCGACTACTACGCTACCTGTATTGATGAAGATGCGATCAACAAAAAAGGCATTGCCGTGCTCAAGCCGGAATTCGCTCGCATTGACGGATTGAAAGATAAAGCCGAGCTTCCCGCGCTGCTGGCCCATTTGCATAGCCAAGGCATTGATGGCGTGTTCAGCTTCTCCTCCGGCGCCGATTTCAAGAATGCAAAAGAGGTCATTGCTCAGGCGGACCAGGGCGGTCTTTCGCTGCCGGACCGTGACTATTACATCAAAGACGATCCCACTTCCGTAGGGCTGCGCAAGGCCTATGTGGAGCACGTCACCAACACGTTCAAGCTCCTGGGTGACTCTCCGGAAAAAGCCGCAGCAGAAGCCAAAGCAGTCATGGAGATTGAGACCGCGCTAGCCAAGGGCTCAATGGATCGCGTGGAACGGCGCGAACCCGAAAACGTATATCACAAACTCTCACAGCAGGAATGGCAGGCCCTGACGCCATCTTTTTCGTATACAAAATATCTGACTGACCTGGGCACGCCCACATTTACCGGCATCAATGTGGCTACTCCAGATTTCTATAAGGCGCTCGAGGCTGAATTGAAGAGCGTCAGCGTGGATGACCTCAAGACATATCTGCGCTGGCATCTGGTCCGTTCGCAAACTCAGTCGCTGCCAAAAGCGTTCGTTGATGAAAACTTCAATTTCTACGGCAAGACGCTGCAGGGGACCAAGGAAATACAGCCACGCTGGAAGCGTTGCGTTGCCGCCACGGATGGAGACCTTGGCGAAGCGCTGGGACAGGTGTTTGTAGAGAAATATTATCCGCCGGAAGCAAAGGAACGCACGCTGAAAATGGTGAACCAGCTGGAAGCTGCGCTGCACCAGGACATCAGCGATCTTCCCTGGATGTCTGAGACCACCAAAAAACAAGCCCTGATAAAGCTGGATGCCATCAAAAATAAGATTGGGTATCCCAGCAAGTGGCGCGATTACAGCACATTAAAAATCGACAAAGGCGACGCTCTGGGCAATTCGCTCCGGGCAAATGCGTTTGAGACCCATCGCGAGCTGGCCAAGATCGGCAAGCCTCTGGACAAGCAGGAATGGCAGATGACGCCTCCAACGGTGAACGCTTATTACGATCCCACGGAAAATGACATCAACTTTCCCGCCGGCATTCTGCAGCCGCCGTTTTATGACTTCAAAGCGGATGACGCTCTGAACTTTGGCGGCATGGGCGCCGTGATTGGCCACGAACTCACGCACGGATTTGACGATCAGGGAGCTCTCTTTGATCCGGAAGGCAATCTCAAGAATTGGTGGACCGCGGAAGACACAAAGGCGTTCAAAGACCGCACGCAATGCATTGTGGATGAATATGACCAGTTTGTTGCCATTGACGATGTCCACGTGCGCGGCAAGCTTACACTGGGTGAAAACACGGCGGACAATGGCGGCCTGCGCATTGCCTATATGGCCCTGATGAAATCCATCGCTGATTCAGGCAAGCAGCCGGAAAAGATTGACGGCTTTACGCCTGAGCAGCGCTTCTTTATCGGTTGGGGACAGATCTGGTGCCAGAATCAGACAGACCAGGTCGCACGTCTGCTGGCCCAGAACAATGAGCACTCACCCGGCAACTATCGCGCGAATGGCGTGGTACAGAACATGCCTGAATTCCAGAAGGCCTGGGGCTGCAAAGCCGGACAGCCCATGGTCAAGGCAAATGCCTGCCATGTCTGGTAATAAAGGTCTGGTAACAAACGTTGGTAATAAATGTTAGGTAGGTAGAGCTTGAAGTTGATTCACTAAAGCCCGGTGCAAGCCGGGCTTTTTTATTGTGTGCCGCTTATTGGGCAGCAGAAGAGCCGAGGCTGATCAGCCCGGTGCTCTCCGCCTGCTCATGCGCGTGATAGGACGACCGCACCAGCGGCCCTGACTCCACGTGCTTGAATCCCATCTTCAAGGCTTCAGTCTTCAGGAAAGCAAACTCTTCCGGCGTGTAATAACGCGTCATGGGCAGATGGTCTTTGGATGGGCGCAGATATTGCCCGACCGTAAGAATATCCACTTTGCGCGCGGCCAGATCGCGAAATACTTCCAGGAGTTCGTCAGTCGTCTCGCCAATGCCGACCATAACGCCGGTCTTGGAAACCATCCCGGGAGCAAAGCGCTTTACGTTGCTGAGGAGATCGAGCGTGCGCTCATAGCGCGCTCCGGATCGCACGGCGCGATACAACCGCGGGAACCGTCTCAGTGTTGTGGTTCAACACTTCCGGCCTGGCCTCAATCACAACGCTGCAGGCAATCTTCACGTCCCTGAAAATCCGGGATCAACACTTCAATCTGGCAGCCGGGAGCCTGCGCGCGGACCTGGCGGATGGTCTCAGCAAAAATTTTGGCTCCGCCCATATTGTCGTCATCGCGATTCACGCTGGTCACCACGGCATGCTTCAAACCCAGCGTGGCCACGGCTTCCGCCACGCGACGCGGCTCGTCCAAATCCAGCGGCTCCGGCTTGCCTTTGGGCACGGCGCAAAATCCGCAACGCCGGGTACATAAATTTCCCAGCAGCATGAACGTGGCGGTCTTGTGGTTCCAGCATTCGCCAATGTTGGGGCACTGCGCGGACTCGCAAACCGTATGCAGGTCCAGCGTGCGTGCCAGCTTCTTGAGCGCATGGTAATTGTCGCCCATGGGCGCGCGGGCCTTCAGCCATTCAGGCTTCCGCTGCGGACGCCGGGGCGTGAGGTCAATCTGGACGAGGTCGCCGAGTTCTAGGGAGCTGGCCATCAAAAATATTAGATGTGAATCTCTATTGTACGATGCGCGAGCCGGTAATGCGATCTATAGGGCACTCAAGTAACGCTGACAAAGGCGCCATGCTCTGGCTACCATAAGGCGAACGGGAAACGTAGAAAAAGACCGTTCCGCGCGGAATTTTCACGAATAGGAATGCTCACAGTTGGCTGATATCCAAAAATGGCGGGACGGTTGGCAGCCCGAATGGCGAGATCAGCGGCAACAACTTTTTTACGCCTTCAGCCCGCTCCGGCCCTGGCTTCCACTGCTTTCGACGGCCCTGGCATTTGGCGCCAGCTTTATTCAATGGAACATTCTCCGCGTGGCGACCACCGCAGCAGCTCTTATTCTGTTTGTATTCCTGGCAGCCGATGTGGGCCGTGCTCTACTGGAACCTGATAGAGGGCCTTGCAATCCTCTGCGCCATTCGCAGGCAGTTCCGATAACGCCGTTGCAGGTTCTACTGGCAGGAGCGCTGGGAGTCGTTTATACAATCCTGATTTGTTGCGCTCTGCACGGGCTCATCTATACTCTGGCCTTTCACTTGGCATGGGCCAGCGTGATCGCAATCCCTGCAGTCTTGCTCATTGCCTGCCTGACAGCATGGCGAAATGTGCGCCTTTGGAGCTACCAGAGTGATGAGTATGTAGAGCTACTCCAGGAGAACCGGAACGAACTGGATGAAATAGAAAGATTGAAGAAGATGCGCCTGCCAGGCTCTTCCTGGGACCACTCACAGCGTTAGCGTAGCAGCTCTCAAAGCGTATGCAGATACGACATCAGCTCCTGCAATTCTTCGTCGTCCAGCTGGTCGCCAAATCGTGGCATCATGCCGCGTCCGCGCATAATGCTCTGCATCGCATGCTCGTCCGTGGCGGTCATCCCGCTGGGCAAATATTGCTTCTGAAGAACTCTTTTCAGACCCGGACCTTTGTTCCCCTTTGAGGAATAGGCAGGATGGCAGTTCATACAGTAAATATTGAATACTTTTCGCCCTCGCGACTGCTGGTTGTTCAGCCCCAATTCGGTATCGCTCATCTGAGCTGGATCTTTGCCGCAGCCGGACAGCAACCCGGCCGCAATCATCATCAGAAGAATGGACGCTATTCGCCTCAAGTGACTATTATGTCTGTAGCGTAGCGTTTTGAAAACCCCAGGGGGCTTACTGCCGTTTTTAATTCCATGCCAATTGAAATCAAACGCGCCTATGATAAGCCCTCACTCTCTGACGGCCAGCGTGTGCTGGTTGACCGCCTATGGCCGCGGGGGATCAAGAAAGAAAATGCCCGCATTGACCATTGGCTGAAGAACCTTGCCCCGTCTGACGGTCTGCGCCAATGGTTCCACTCCAGCGCCAACTGGATCATCTTTAAAAAGCGCTACTTCAAAGAGCTGAGCACGCCGGAAGCCTCCGCCGACCTGCAAGCCCTATACGGGCTCCTGAATGAGCATGATCGCGTGACTTTGATCTATGCCTCAAAAGATGAAGAGCGCAACAACGCCGCGGCGCTGAAAGAATTGCTGGAAGGAATGAAGAAGCCGCCTACCAGCAGCGGTCCAGCCCGCGCCGTGTCTGTTCCGCGACGCATCGCCAAACGGCGTCCCAGCTAATGATTTTGCGTTCGTTAGAACCGTCACCGCCTGCCAGCGCTGAATTTCTGCCTGCCTGGAACATAGTGGAACGGGCCCAACGCCAGCCCCACGATACCTGCTGGATGATTACCCAGCCGTCTCATGCCGCGCTGGCCGGAGAGTTTGCCGCAAAGATGACCGGCCCACAGATTCCGCAACTGGATGCTGCATTGATCCGGGCGATTGCCTTGCACGACGCTGGCTGGGGCATTCCTGACGCGCAGGCCATTATGCAGAGCCGGTCAGTAAGCCAGGGCTGCCCGAAATCGTTTATTGATTGCAGCGTTGGCGAAATTTTGGCTGCATGGGAAAAGTCGATTGAGATAGCTGAATCTTCCGGGCCAGCCGGTGGATATATTGTGAGCCGCCATTTTGCTCGCATCGCCGAACACGGCTCTGCGCATCCGGCTGAAACGGACCGCCAAAAAGTAGCGCGCTTTGTGGAGCATGAAGCAGCAAGACAGAAGCAGTTGGCGGCCAAACAAAATCTTGGCGCCGCAGACCTGGAGCAACTGACTGACGTTTTGCAATTCTGTGATCTGCTATCTCTCTACGTCTGCTCAGGCGCCCGTGACAACGCTGAGTTTCCGCAGTACTTCGGACTGAAAGCGCGCCTCACGGTGGAAGCCCGGGGCTACAAGCTGGAACCGTCACTGATTGAATCAGGATCAGAATTCAAAGTGGCAGCGTTGAGGCATCCGGCGGTGAAGAGCGAATCAGGGCGGGAAATTGGAATTAAGATTTTGTAATTGGGTAATTTGGTAAATGGGTGAAGTTTTTCTGTAATCCCGAAGCGGAGCGAGGGATCCCTATAGCCACAAAAGACCTTTGGCCGCGAATCAACGCGAAAGAACACGAATCAAACCTTCACGGCACATAGCAGATTAGACTTTCTTGGTCCTTCAGATCGCCGTGACGATAGAGATCCCTCGCTCCGCTTCGGGATTACAGAAAAGAAGCTAGTGCTTCTCCATCCCCGCCATATCGCCGTGATCGTGGTGAGCATGCTCTGAACCGGGCGTGAGTTGGCGCTCCACGGACCATATCTCATCCGGCGTTTTCTCCCACGGATACATGTGGACCATCCAACCGAAGACATGCGGCATAAATGTGCCGCCGGCAGCATCGCATGCTTCCTGAGTGGTGATGGAGCCGTTCAGATCCGAACCTGGATGTCTTGCTAAGCATGTCTCGCTCCTGCCCCTTTGGCGCCTTGCACATGTTCACGTGCTGGTGCCATTGCGCCATGCTGAGCGGGACGCGCTCATTGAGCTGTTGCTCGCTGAAGCGCACGGGCGCGGTATACATTGCGCCGATCAGCTTGAAATCGTCTCCATGTTTTTCATAAAGAAGAGACGTGGGCTTGGTGGCGTCAAAGCGGAAAGCTTCGCCGATGGCATTTTCATAATTGGTGAAGTGATACATCTTCTGCGGGACGTTTGGCAGAAAAATCTTGAAGCCCTCAGCCAGCGCGACTTTGTAATCGCGATATTTCTCCAAGGCCGGGCGGGCTTCCTCCACAATTCCCTGCGCTTTGGCTGCGTCCCCGGGCTGGGGCTTGCGCAACTCACTCATGTGCATATGACCTGCCATGTGCACATGGTCTTCATGGCCGTGTCCGTGGCTCATGGCTTCCGTGGTGGCGCTCAACTCGCTCTGGCCGCCGGATGACTGCGCGTGATCATGGTTAGGTTCCTGCCCGAAAAGGAATACAGCCATCAGACTGAGCGCCGCAGCCACAAAAAATGTCTTCATCGGTTTATTCTCCCGCTACTCACCCAAGGTAGCAAACCCGAAAGAAACACAAAAGTTACCTTTGGGATGAAGAGAAGAACTTCCTTAACCCAGCCGGGTTAGTATCAGGCGAAGGAGAGATCATGCCAAAATTCTTGCATCGTATTCTGCCTGTTGCACTTACCTCCGTCCTGTTTTTGCCGCTGGCGGTCCAGGCCCAGCAGCAGGGTCAAAGTAGTGACCAGAGCCAGGCCCAACCCAGCAGCGGGCAGCGTCGCGGGCGTATGGCCGGAGGCCAGCATATGGGGATGATCGCCCAAAAGCTCAACCTCACGGACGCACAAAAAGAGCAATTCCAGCAGATTAACCGAGACATGCGAAAACAAGGGATGGCCATCCGGCAGGACAGCTCTCTGACGGAAGACCAGAAGAAAGAAAAGTTTCTGGCGCTGCGCAAACAGGCACACCAACAGATGTTCGGCGTACTGACGCCGGAACAAAAAGATCAGCTTAAACAACTGCGCGAGCAGCACAAGAAAGAGCAAGGAACAGATAAGCCTGCTGGCGACCAGAGTTCCGCCGCAGGCAAGACCACTGGAAGCGCAGCG
This sequence comes from Terriglobia bacterium, assembly GCA_963724105.1. Classification (GTDB taxonomy): domain Bacteria; phylum Acidobacteriota; class Terriglobia; order Terriglobales; family Acidobacteriaceae; genus Angelobacter. The sequence goes on from CAVRTD010000001.1 coordinate 472,091, forward strand.
GCTGAAGATGACGATCCTTTTGCCGGCATGACCAGCGATGACGAAGACGGCTCCGGCCGCGGCGGCAGCTTCTAAGACCAGCGGGTCACGGAGTATGCACAGGCTCTTCCTGTTCGAAGAGCGGCTTCCAGGATTCGTCGAGTGAAACCCACTGGTCAAATTCCAGCCAACTGGATTTCATCTCCGGCACGTGAAGCATACCGTGTCCGTCGGCGCAAACCAGCTCTGTGCCCCACCAATCCAGCAGCAGGTAACCGGGTGTTCCCACAGACGCCTCATTGCTCAGGCGTCCCAGGCAAAAGCGGCAACGCCTGCTCTGGTCATGCAATGACCATGTAAGCGCAACCATGGCCGTAACCAGAAACAGCCATGTGGAGAATGGCCCCACTAAATGATGCACCGAGCCCGTAAGCATGATGGAAATCTTGCCCATAAGCTCCAGGGAGCCCACAAAGCAGACGGCCAGAAGCAGCAAAGTTTTCAGGATAAAAAATCCCCACCAGCGCAGCGTATTGCGGAAGCTCAGTTTGATCTTGTGCGTCTTGGCGCTGCCCAGCCGCTTGCTGCCCAGAGCGATGCCTGCCAGCAGGGAAAGCGTCGCGAAAAACAGGTAGATCCTTGCGCCACGATGTGCGCGCGAAACAAACGATTCCATTTGCAGCTGCTTGTATCCATCCGCGTGGGCTATGCTTTCGATCTCTTGCGCCGCCTGCTCCATGGAGACGCGTGGCTGCAGACGAAGCACCGCGCCCGTACGTTCGGCAAAATTGTTCGTGATTGTTCCCCAACCCGGCAGCAACCAGACAGACGCTTCAGGAAAGGTGAAAACAAAATTTTCCGGCAGTACGCCGATCACGGTCCCCTGCCTGCCGTCTACTGAGATGGCCATGCCCACAGTTTTGGGGTCGGAATGAAATTGCGTGGTCCACAAACGGTGGGTGATCACCACGCATCCGGGGCAGCCCAATGCGTCGTCTGACGAAAAGAGCCTTCCCATGGCAGCCTTGTTGCCCAGCAATTCAAAAAAGTTGGGCGAAACCCGTGCGCTGACAGCCTGCACCTTGTGGGGGAAGAACAGATCCACAGGATGCCAGGAATAGGCGGCCACCATCTCTGCGGTTTTACTGCGCTGCGCCCATTGCTCGGTGACGCGAAATAGATTGGCCTCGTCATACTTGGTAAAGCTGCCGTTCAGGGAAAGGTAGGCCAGGCGATCTGGCTGGCGGAAGGGCAACGGCTTGAATCCGGAACGGATCGTAGGCGCAAACCCGGTGACGAGCACAACCAATACCAGAGCGCCAAGAATCGCGCCGAGGCAGAAGCGCGCTGTGCGAGGCACCAGGTCGAGAGCGCGCACAACTTTCTTTTGATTGAAGCGATGCCAGGCCGCGTCAGGAAATGCGCCCCAGCAGTGCCGCGCCAGTTCGATTGAAGTTTGAGAATTGAGCCGCCCCGATTCCGCCAGAAAGTGCAGCCAGTGCCAGACCTCTCCATACCATTCCTGATACCACTCCGCACGCCGCGCCTTGGGGACTAACCAGCTGGCGGTACGCAACAGAAACTTACATTGCCAGATCAGAACGCGAATTTGAGGATCAGCCTGCACAAAACATTTCTCACTATTGCCGGGTTCTCACTATCGCCGGGTTCTCTATCTCTTGTGTGCCTTCTCTTCCGGAGCCAGCCGGGCCAGCAGAGGAAAGCGCTCTACCGCTGACGCGAGCGTTTCCTTTCCCAGGTGGGTAAGTTTGTAATAGCGCCGGGGCGGTCTGTCCTGACGAAATGCGGCCTTGCTGTCTTCCCATTCTCCGAGCACGAGAGAATCCTTTTCCAACCGGCGCAATGCTGGATAGATGGTTCCACTGGGCAGTCCCGTAACATCCATGAGGTCAAATCCATAGACGTACCCTGACCGTATGGTCTGCAGAATGAGCGCCGTGGTGTGGGAAATTTTTACCGCTGATTCCATGTGCCGCTAAAAAACCTATGTAGTATTTTTGAATAGCTCTAGCTCGATATTACTGGATTTTCTGTGATGCGGCGCAGTATTTATTTGGCGATTTTTCAGGAACCTGCGAGCTGCGCATGGTGTCTTTGAGAGGTTGCGCTTTGCTGCCGCCCAGCCGTGTACAACTGAGCTTCTGTTGAAATAAATTTTGCACCCTGTTTACCCTCGTCGTCGTCTAACCGTCATATACATCAATTCCGAAACAGAAGAAACCGTTTGCCCGCGTTTTACGTACATTGAAAAGTAGGGGAGATTTGGATGTTTCGCCGTAAAAGCAAACAACATGCCCAGAAACGTGCCACAGAATATGCAACCTGCAAGGATTTTCAGCAGATCTTCACAGAAGATATGGTGGGACTGCATCAGCTTGCGTTTCTCCTGACGGCCGATCAAACCAAAGCAGAGCAATGCTTTGTAGCCGGACTGGATGAAAGCATCCATGGCAACCCTGTGTTCCGCCAATGGGCGCGGGCATGGAGCAAGCGGGCCATCATTCAAAATGCAATCAAGATTATTGCGCCGGTCCCGGTGCGGCAAGAAGCTGAAGGGACATCCAACGGCATCCAGCAGAATGGAAACCCGGACGATACTGCCAATGTGGCAACCTGGGCCCCGTTTGAGCGTTTTGTGTTTGTGATGGCAGTTCTGGAAGGCTATTCACTGCGCGAGTGCTCAACACTGCTGGCCTGCCCGGTGCAAGACGTAATTGCAGCGAAATCAGCGGCTCTGCAGAAAGTACCGGAACAAGTGCTACCCGAAGCCGCCGCCGCGCCTCAGCCTACTGGCGTTCCATGGCATGGATTTGCCCGCGCTCAGGTGGCGTAACACCAACATTTTCTATTCTTAGTTAGGCTGCAATCAGGAAAGGTGGCAAGTTTTCTGTTGTGAGCGCCAGTACAACATTTGCGTGAAAGTTTGGTGGGCGGGAAACTGCGCGACAGTCCCGCCCCTAAACTTCTTAACGTCGCACCGGCGCACTCAACGCTTAGACTCTTAAAGCCAATTTCTACACCGAAAGCAGCAAGTAGCCGGCACCGGACCATGCGATAAGGATCGCCACGGTGAGCGCCAACCGAAAAGTAAAACTATCAAGAATGCGATTATTTTTGCCCTCAAACATATAAGACTCCTGGCTACCAATACTCAAATTTTTGAAATCCCTGAATTGCGCTGGCGATTCCTGCCATAAGTAATGGCATCTGCCATGCCAAACGCCTTTGGCTATGTAAGCCATTGAATCCAATAAAAATGAGGTGGGATGAGCTTCATATCGGGAAGCCGCGGGTGTTCGCTTTCGCCATACACTGTTCAGGAATGGACACCATCTGCACCATCTATTTAATTGGATATTTATTGGACGTTTGTGCTGTCGCTTTACCCGCCAGTTCGTCTAACTATCAGGTGACATAAGGATAGCTGCGTATCCATTTTTCCTGACTCAACCTCAGATAGAATCATGAGTGGTGACTCCTTCTCGCCAGCCAAAGAAAGCTCCCGGCCCCGCAACGCTGCAGTTTGTTCTGGACCTGCCGAAATTTCGTAAAGATCCTCTTGGCGGCTTCTTTCGTGCCGCGCTTACCTATGGCGATATTGTCCGTTACCGCGGCCTGTGGGTTACACACCAACTGAGCCACCCTGACCATATTCAGCATGTGCTGCAAGGAAACTTTGCCAACTATCGCAAAGGCCGCAGCTACAAGATTCTTAAACTCTCTCTTGGTGAAGGGCTGCTCACGAGCGAAGGCGCTCTGTGGCAGCGGCAGCGCAAGATGACGCAGCCCTCATTCCAGGGGCAGCAGGTAGCCTCGTTTGTTGGGACGATGGCGGAAAACACAGAGTCGATGCTGCGCCGCTGGGGGAGCAATGCCGGTGAGCACACCGTCTTTGACGTGGTCCCTGATTTCATGCGTCTCACGCTTAACATTGCCGCCCAGGTACTTTTCACTACGAATCTGGAAGCCGACACAGAGTCAATCCGCCGCACGCTCGACATTGGCCGCGACTATTCCGTGGAACGTGCGTGGTCTATTTTTCCGCTTCCGCTGAGTGTGCCCACACGGCGCAATCGCGAATATCGCGGAGCACTGGCCAACATCCATGGAATTATGGACCGCATTATTGCAGGCCGGCGCCAATCGTCCGCGCCCATCTCTGATTTGCTCACCATGCTGATGGAAGCGCGCGACGAGAACGGCGATCCCATGTCTGACAAGCAGCTTCGTGACGAAATTATCACCCTGCTGACCGCAGGACATGAGACCACAACACTGGTTCTCTCCTGGACGTGCTTTCTGATTTCCACGCGGCCTGATGTAGTTGAGCGCATGACGGCAGAAGCGGCATTCCTCAACGGACGAAGCCCAGAGTATGAAGACCTGATGAAGCTGCGCTACTCGCGCATGGTGGTGGAAGAAAGTATGCGTCTCTATCCGCCGGTATGGACAATGGGGCGCACCGCTGTGAATGAAGACGAGATTGGCGGCCACCGCATTGCCGCAGGGTCAGAGATTCTGATCTTTCCTTACATCACGCAAAGACATCCCAAGTGGTGGCAAGACCCGGACGCTTTTCGCCCGGAGCGCTTTGCGCCGGAAAATTCGTCCGAGCGGCCCCGCTATGCGTATCTGCCATTTGGCGCCGGCCCGCGCACATGTATCGGCTTGAATTTTGCGATGACGGAAATCATGGTCGTACTCACAATGATCTTGCAGAGGTTTCGTCTGAAATTGGCGATTGATCCCGCCAATGTGCGACCTGATCCATCCGTGACGCTACAACCTAAGCCGGGAGTACCGGTGCTACTGGAAAAAGTTTAGGCAGGCCGTCAGCTTGTTTCCGGTTTCTCCCACTTCCAGTCGCTAAATTGCTTACGCAGCTCCAGCTTGGATAATTTTCCCGTCGACGTATGCGGCAGTTCGTCAAGGAAGACGAACGCATCCGGCAATTGCCATTTGGCAAACTGGGAAGAAAGAAACTCACGCAGTTCTTCTGCCGTCGCAGCGGCACCTGGGCGCAGCACCACAACGGCAACAGGACGCTCGTCCCATTTGGGGTGTGGCACCGCAATTACGCCTGCTTCACGCACAGCCGGATGCGCGACCAAAGCGTTTTCCAGATTGACTGAGCTGATCCACTCGCCCCCTGACTTGATCAAATCTTTAGTGCGGTCAGCAATCTGCACATAACCTTCATCATCAATGGTGGCAATATCGCCAGTACGCAGCCAGCCATCGGCGGTCCAGCGGTCTTCTGTGCCGGGCGCGTTGAAGTAACTGGAGGCCGCCCAGGGACCGCGAACGTGGAGTTCGCCCATGGTCGTGCCGTCCCATGGCGCTTCTCCCTGGTCATTGACTACGCGTACCTCCATAAATGGCAGGGCGCGTCCCTGGCGGACACGCACTCGATACTGTTCATCTTCCGGCCATGCGCGCATGTGCGATTTCAGCGTGGAGCAGACTGCTACAGGCGTAGTTTCCGTCATGCCCCAGACCTGTATCAAGCGAAGACCGCGCTGGTCCAGCTTACGCACCAGAGCTTCCGGCACCGCCGTGCCGCCAACAAAGCCGCGAAATGCCGGAGCCAGCTTCCATCGCCCCGGATCTTTTTCCAGACCCTCCAGAATTCCCGCCCATACCGTGGGCACGGCCGTAGCCAGTGTGACCTGCTCAGAGCTGAAAAGTTCCAATATCGACTGCGGATCAAGCTGGCGGCCCGGCAGCACCAGTTTGCAGCCGAGCATCACGGCCACATGCGGCAGCCCATGCGCGTTGGCATGGAACATAGGCGCCAGGGCCATGGCCACGTCGTGCTGCGAAACACAGAATGAGTCCGGTAGGGAAAAAGCCAACGCGTGCAGGACCAGCGCGCGATGCGAATACAGGACACCCTTGGAGTTGCCGGTGGTGCCGGAGGTAAAGCACATGGCGGCGGCATCGTTTTCGTCCGAGCGGGGAAACTCATAGCCACCGCGGGCGGTCCGCAACAGTTCTTCATAGTCCTCGGCGCCCGGCGGCAATTCATTATTCTGGCAACGCACCACAAAGACGCGCTCTGGCTTTACCTTGTCACGAAACTGTTCAAACAGCGGCAGCAGCACGTCATCCACGATCAGAAAGCGGTCCTGCGCATGATTGACGATGAACGCAAGCTCCTGCGCGTGCAGACGCAGATTGAGCGTATGCACGACGCCTCCGGCGGCAGGCACAGCGAAGTAGGCTTCCAGATGCGCGTAATGGTTCCAGCAGAGAGTCGCTACGCGATCTCCCGGCTGCAAGCCGGCGCGATGCAGTGCTTCGGCCAGCGCCTTGGCACGGCGATAAAAATCCAGGTAGGTATAACGGTGTATGCTGCCATCGGGCAGACGGGAGACGATTTCCACGGCCGGGTAAGTTTTTGGAATGCGCTCCAGGATTGCCTGCAGCGTAAGCGGGTAATCCATCATGGATCCCTTCATGCGCATGCCCTCCTGACACCAGAATGAGTAAAGCGCGCCTATCCTAGCACAAGGGTTCGTACAAGGGTTTGCCCAAGGATTCCCACAAGTTTCTTTGCTGGTGGCATATACTGCTCCGCTATGAAACAGAGCCGCACTTTCTGCTTGTTGTTGATGAGCGTCTTCTGCTCCGCCGGCATGATGGCGCAAAACACTTTTACCCTTGGCACGGCAACGGCCGGCCCCGGACAGAAGGCTACCGGTACGCTGGAAGTGCCTGCCGGAGTTGACGCGGCAGCTTCTATTCCAGTGGTTGTATTCCGCGGCGCCAAACCCGGACCGGTGCTGGCGCTGGTTTCCGGCGCACACGGCACCGAATATGCGTCGATCATCGCGCTGGAGAAGGTGATTCAGACGCTTGATCCTGCGCAGATTTCAGGCACGGTGATTGTAGTGCCGCTGCTCAATATTGCATCCTTTGAGCAGAAGGTTCCGCACGTGAACCCGTTGGACGGCAAGAGCATGAACCGGTTTTATCCGGGCAAGCAGGATGGCACGCAGACGGAGCGCGTCTCTTACGTGATTACCAAACAGATAGTGGAGCGCTGCGATTATCTCGTGGACTACCACGGCGGCGATCTGGATGAGAACCTGCGTCCGTACGCTTACTGGCCGAAGTCTGGCGACGCAAAGCATGATGCCATTACCCGTGAGATGGTGCTGGCTTTTGGGCTCGACCACATTATTGTCTGGAGCGACCGACCTAAAGACCCTGCGGCTTCGCGCTATCTGGATAACACGGCGAATACGCGCGGCAAACCTGCCATCGCGGTGGAAGCCGGATATTCAGGAACTGTCCAGCCAGAGGATGTTGCATTGCTGGCAAATGGCACGTTGAGCCTGATGCGCTATTTGAAGATGTTGCCTGGCGCGCCAACCGTGGTGGAGCATCCGGTGTGGCTGGGAAAAGTGGATACGGTCAGCAGCGATCAGCCGGGAATTTTCTATCCCGTGGTACAACGCGGAACCTATGTTGAGGCGGGAATGAAGATCGGCTATGTGACCGACTACTTCGGCAAAACGATCTTTGAAGCCCACGCTCCTGTAGCCGGCGTGGTCCTATACATCTGTGGCGTGCCCTCGATGAAAAAGGGGGATACGGTGGCAAACATCGGCGAGATCACGACGAACCCATAACGCAATGGAAATTTATCGTGGCTTGGCTTTCCAGCGGTGGAAGAAGTAAATTCCCCATAGAGCGATAGCAAAGAAGACCAAGGATAAAGCCCGCACTGGGATCGTCGTTGAAAAAGACTGATACGATCTGGTGATTCTTGATCTTAAACAAGAACGGCAAGAGACTATAAAAAGTCGCTATCCACAAGAACTTGGTATGGGTGGGTAAAGGGTCAGTGCGGCGGCGCACATAGAGAAAGAATATCCAGAAAAAAAGTGCCATGGCACCAAATAGCAGACCCCGGGTGGGCTCGCTCCACATAATCCAAATAAGCTTGCCGTTCTGTATCCGGAAAAGAAAAAGCATCAGTGTGGAGATCAGCGCCAGCCCAAAGAATGAGCTCCGGGTCTCCGTTACCAGGCGAGCTCGTTCAAGAGCAAGCTTTTCTTTCGCGGGATCAACGGCTGCGGCGGGCACTCGAAGAACTTCCAGCGGGCCACCGGCGCTACGGGCAAACTTTTCAAACTCCGGATTCTCGCGAAAATGTTCTTCCACCAACGCTCGCGTTGAAGCACTGGCTTCGCCGGAAAAGTATGCCGGCAGCAGATCGACAATCACGTCGCGATCCAGTTTCATGGACGCACCTCTTGGAATTTTTCTCTGGCTTGCATTAATTTCAAACGCGCACGATGCACCTTGACTTTTACCGTGGTCACGGGCAGGTTCAGGGTTTGCGCAATTTCTTCATACGGCATCTCTTCCTGTACACGCATCAGCAGAGCCGCGCGATCGACCTCAGAGAGCAGGCGCAGCGCCAGCTATCACCGCATTCAGTTCGGCTTTGTGTTCGGTCCGCGTCGCCAGGCCTGCTGCAGGATCAGGAATGGACTCTTCCAGCTCAGAGAGGCGGTTGTTGCGGCGCAGGTGATCGCGGTACAGGTTGCGCGCGATGGTGAACAGGTAGGCTTTAACCGTGGCTTCCCTGATTTTTCCGCGCGAAGTCCAGGCGCGCACAAATGTCTCTGACGTAACGTCATCCGCCAGCGTTGCGTCCCCGCAAAGGAACAGCACAAAGCGATGCACCTGCGGCGCATAGCTTTGGTAGAGGCTGTGGAAGTCCATCATGGGCGGCCCAGACGGTAATGATACGCAGGGCGAGTGCAGAAGTTACGTGAGGCGAGCAAATAACGCCCCGAAACTAGAATTCGCGGACCGGCGCGGCTTGCTCCTGGCCAACGCGGCCGGTGACGATTTCTGCAACGAAGTAATTTTCTCCGCTCATGGGACAGCCGGCCATGCGACGCAGTATTGCGATCTGCCCAGTGTGGGTCAGAGCGTCCGCTATGGGGCCTTGAAAAAGTTTTTCAGCGGAGACTGCGAGCGGTGCGCCCGAAGCCAGGTAATCATCGAAAGCCTGCAATGTCTTGAAAAATCGCTCTGCTTCCTGTGCCCACGGCAATGGCGTGGAGTTATGCCACGCCTGCTTGCCTTTCGCGATAGAAAGCGCCCAATCAAAAAGATCTCCCATGTGGGCCAGGATGTGCGCCGGCGTTCTGCCTTTTTCTCCTGTGCTGAAGGAGGCAAAACTATCAGGAGCATCACGCACGGTCTTGCCCGCGCGGTAGGCCAATGTGGCGACAGTATGCCGCAGAAGTTGCCGGCTGGATTCGTTCGTTGAAAGCGATGTTGTAGTTGCCATGATGCTCCTTCATGTCCAGACACGGCATGCTCAGATAACGTGACGCGATGCAAATTTAGTGCGCGAATTTCTCCAGCATCCTGGTGCGTTCCTGGTCGAGCCACGTTGACCAGCTGTCCGCGGTCACCGCAGGATATTTTAGTTTGGCAAAAGCGAGCCAGGCGCTGCGGTAATGGCGCCACTCCTCTTCGCTTGTCGTCACGCCTTCACGGGTGATCGTATCCCACTTTGCCACGCTGCCGGTTTGTGTTTTCGCGAATTCAGCGGCCTCGGCGGCCTGAGCGCTGTGCGTTTCCTCGGCGGAATGCTTAGGTAGTTCACCTTGCTCAAACTTTTCCAGGGCTTCCACCATATTATTGATGATGAAGACCTCTTCCTGAATTTCAAACGTGCCTTCCAGGTCCACGGCGTTCGTGGCCTGAATTCTGGCGAACTTTTCTTCTTCGCTCCAGAACACGTGAAACGCTTTTTTATCACGCGCGCTCCAGGCGGCAGTGAACTTCTCCAGCTTCTCGTCGCGTTCAACCTTATCAAACCGCGCCTGCAAAATGGCGCACTGCTCATAGAGGTCGCGGCCGCTGCTGTGATCGCAAACGGAATAGCGGATTTCACCGGCGGGATTCTCTTTCTTCAAACGCAGCAGCTGATACACGCGGCCGGCGCCGTCTCCCGGAGTGTCGCCAATTGTGCAAGCCATCTTGATGGCAAAATCATAATTGCGCTCCACGCCTTTGCCGCTGGCATAGATCATGGACAAAATGGCTTTTCCGCTGAGCGCATTTTTTGTTCCGCGGTCCATCTCGGCAAAAGCGCATTTACGCGCTTTCACGGGATCAGCAGGCTCGCCGAGCCCATAGTACGCGTCAATCGATGCACAACTTGTGAGGGCTTTTTCCTCAGCGGCCGTGGGACGGTCCGCAGCGGGCGGCTCAACCTGGTCGACTGCGGCGCATGCCTGCCTGGCTCTGGGATCCTGGATTGTGGTTTGAGAAAGCGCTGAAGAACAAGCGGCGACCAATAAAATTGAATAAAGAGCAAAATGGAATTTTGGCATTTGGGTCATTGTCTCCAAAAGGGCCATCCAGAAGCAATCCACTTTTACGACACCTCTAGTACCACTCCTTAAGGAACAACCACACCGCCTGGGGTATGCCGGGAGACACTGCTCTGGGAAAGGGGGCTGTGCTACTCTTTTCGCGGAGTCTGCTTGCGCACAGCCTTTGAAAAAGCACCGCCGGAAGTCCAGGAAATACTGGGAAAACCCATTCGCGACCTGGGTCTGAAGCTGGAAGGCTCTCCGCTGGAGCGCTTTGTGCTTCAGCTTTATCGCGAACTTGACCGCAAAGGACTGAAGAAGTTCCGTCCGGCCTGCTACCTCACGGACGAGTGGGGATGCCCGTCAGGCGAGCCGATCATCGGCATTCCTTTCTACCTGGCCGATCCCAAGCTGGCGCGCCTGGAAAAAGAAATGAACGATTTGGAAGATTCGCGCCAGATCATGATGTATCTGCGGCATGAGGCAGGCCACGCCATCAATTACGCATACGCGCTGCATAAAACTCCGGAGTGGAAGCAGATGTTTGGGCCGTATCGCAAGCCTTATCGTGACGCTTACCGGCCCATTCCGTTTTCGCGGAGCTTTGTCCGGCACATGGAAGGCTGGTACGCGCAGAAGCATCCTGATGAGGATTTTGCCGAAACCTTTGCTGTGTGGCTGACGCCGGGCTCACGCTGGCGCCAGAAATATAAAGGGTGGGGTGCGCTGGAAAAACTCCGCTATGTGGACCGGACCTTCAGAAAATTTGGCAAGACGGACCCGGTGCGTCCCCGCGGACGGACTGACATTACCGTGGAAGAAATGGACTCAACGGTGGGAGAGTTCTATGAAGCTGCGATGAGCGAGGAACCTTCTCCGGGCGAGCTGCCGCTGGATGCCGATCTGCAGGATATTTTTAAAGTCGGACGCAAGCGGAAAGTCGGCGTGCGGCCCGCGGTGGAGCTGCTGCGCGAGAACCATAAATCCATGCTCGATAAACTTACCTACTGGAGTGGAGTGCCGCGGCCCCTGATCAGAAAACTTTTGCAATCCATTGAGACCCGCGTTGGCGAAATGAACCTGCTCGCCGACGTAAAATTGGAAAAGGACTATCTGACGGAGATCACTGTGTACGTTACAGCGTTGGCGATGAATTATGTGACGCGCGGAAAGTTTGTTCAGACGTAACGCATCCAATTCTTTTTGCAAAGAAATGGCTGAAAAAGATGGTATAGGACCGATATGGACAATAACAAATTGAAAATTACGGTGCTTTACGAAAACTGGTTTGAAGAGGAGGAAGAAGAAGCTGCTCCTGAACCAGAAAAGAAAAAGCGCGGGAAAAAGAAGCGCCTGAAGAAAAGAGAGAAGCACGATCGCGAAGAGATTTTTGAGGCCCTGGAAAAGCTCGGGCACGAGCCCAGCTATCTTGTATTGGACGGCGGAGACAAAACGTTGCTGTCACTGGCCCGCCATGAGACTGATTTATTTTTCAATCTGGTTGAATCCTATGCAGGCGACGACACCATGGAGATGCACGTTGCCGCTTATCTGGATTTGCTGGGCCGCCCTTACACCGGCGCAGGCCCGCAGGGACTCTACCTGGCGCAGGACAAAGGCGTAGCTAAGCAATTGTTTCAGTTTTACGGTATCCGCACGCCTTACTTTGCCACCTGCTACCAGGGAAAGCTTGATCACTCCCAGGATATTTCTTTTCCGCTGATTATCAAGCCGGTCTCAGAAGATGGTTCGCTTGGCATCGATAGCGGCGCAGTTGTGGGAAGCGTGAAAGAGCTGATGGAGCGCATCCATTATGTGCAGGAAGAATTCAATTCGCCGGCGCTGATTGAAGAATATATTGAAGGCCGCGAAATCTATGCAGGTGTTCTGGGAAACCAGAATCCTGAGGTACTGCCGCTGGTGGAGCTTGATCTCTCACGTCTGCCGGAAGGCATGCCCAAAGTTGCCGGTATGGAAGTAAAGTGGGAGAAAGACAGCGACGCGTACAAGCTCACCAAGTCAGCTCCGGTGGAAGATTTGAAAGAAGAAACGCATGATCTGCTGTGCTCGACCGCGCTCAATGCTTATCGCATTCTCAAGCTGCGCGATTATGGCCGCATTGATATGCGGCTGACGGACAAAGGCGAAGTGTATTTGATAGAAGCCAATCCGAACCCCTGGCTCTCCAGTAACTCAGAATTTTTTATGGCGGCAAAAAAGTCCGGGCGCTCATATGCGGACATGATCGCGGAAATCATACAGTTTGCCCGGACGGACCGCCGGCAGCGCAATAAGCTCCATCTTACTTAGCGCTGCAACACGCGGTGTGGACTTTCCCCTTGTAAGCACGTGTGTGTTTCATCCCAAGGGCATTTCGTCCCAGAATGTTACATTCTTCTCTGAAGATCCTACCTTTCTGGAGGGATGCGTGAAAGCCAGATTCTTATTTGCAATCCTATTGACTGCGGCAATTGCTGCGGCGTTGCGCGGCGCAACCGATGAACCCACCATTGCGCAGGTTGAGCTGGTGCGCAGAACCCAGGAAATTATGGACGCAACTGCCCTCGGCAACCAGGAGCCTTTCAAAAAATATTATGCCGAAGATGCAATCTACTCGGATGAAAAGGGTAGAAGCATGGACAAGGCCGCGCTGGTAAAAGATATACAGCCTCTGCCGCAAGGATATTCAGGGGTGATTAAGGTTGTGCGGCCTACGAGCCGTATTGAAAATAACGTTGCCATCTTGAACTATGACATGGATGAGACCGAGGTTGTATTCGGGCAGCAGTTGAGCGCGCGCTACCACCAAACCGATACCTGGCTGAGACGCGCAGGCAAGTGGCAGATTGTGGCTTCACAAGCGATGCGCTATTACGAAGATCCCGCACCCGGAAAAGCTGACGTGAGCAAATTTTCCGGCTACGCAGGGACATACGAACTTGGCGAGAGAAAGACTGAAGTCACGTTTGAAGGCGACCATCTGTATGAGCAGCGCGGCAGCGCCGCCAAGGTGGAGTTAATTCCGGAAGGCTCAGACATATTCTTCCGCAAAGGCGTGGAAGGCCGCTGGCTGTTTGGCTACGGCGGCGAGGGCAAAGTGGTGTCGGTGATCGACCGCAGAAATAATGAAGATATTGTGTGGAAGAAGGTGAAGTAGAAAGCTCGCTGGGCGTCTACGCTCGCCTTCTAAAAAGACCAGGACTGTGTCCGACGGCACACACTTGTGTTTTAGAGGCCACGCCAGGCATTCCCTTGCTATCGCTCTAACCCGCGCAGAATCAGTGTTTTCACGTTTGGTTTCCTCCGTGCCATATAGATGGGTGCTGCTAAGGCAGCGGAGGTGAAACAAACATGAAATCTTTCGATCCCAAGTCTTCTGAGTCAAAGTCTTTCAACCCCAGTCCAATCGTGAACGGTCCGACGAAGCGGGCACGGATGATCGGCGGCGCGGCAACAGCGGCAGCAACCGCAGTGATGGCGCTGATGGTCATACTCGATTTCAACGGCTGTTCGAGCAATAAAAACAAGAACGCGCAGACGAGTTCTTCCATCCCGAATAGCGTTAGCCAGAGCACAGTTAACCCGGACGCTGTCGCGTCCAGCCAGCCGCCAGTTTCGCTGGAAAGCAAAGTTGAAGCCGTGATCGCAAAGAAAAAGACGATCAAACGGGCTTCCACTGCGACTTACACCAACAGCACGTATGGCGTTTCATTCCGCTATCCGAAGACCTACACGATGCTGACGCCGGAAAAAGACAGCAAAGAATCTGCATGGCCTGATCCGGTAGCAATGAATTTCACTGAGCCCGGCGGCGAGACGCTGACTACGCTGGTCCTGCCCGGTACGCGCGCTTCGTCCTACTTTAAGGCGAGCGTGATTAAAGGCGTGAACGCGGAGCAGTGCGGCAAGTTCGCTACCACGCCCGAACAGAGCGAGGTATCGACCAATCCACCGGTGGACGCGACGGACGACTCGATTGTTCCAGTTAAGAGCAACGTTCTGGGCGTAGAGTTTGCCAAGGCCGAGAACGTTACCGAGCAGAGTGAAGCACGCTACTATCATCACTTCGAAAACGGCGCGTGCTATGAGTTCGCGCTCGGCATAGCAGACGCTCCAGGAACCATCAAGCCGGTCGACCACTTGCAGGTCTTCGACAAGCTGGAACGGATCATGACCACGGTCAAGATCAAGTCTGAACCAGTGCCGGAAGTGGCGGCCAGCAGTGAGCCGGTTACGGAAGCTGCTCCAGTCAGCAACCCGCAACAGTAAGGGAGAGCACAGTGAAAAATAGCGGTGGCACGCAGGCCAGGTTCTCAAAGAGCCTGGCCTTTTTTATTTGGTGCGAAGTGTACGAAATGCCGGACAAAAGAATTCGCCGCAGATTTGCGCAGATGAACGCTGATCAAAAAGAAAAGCTAAGAAGCTTTGCCTCTTAGCTATTTCGTCGAAAAACTTGCTGATGAATTGTTAGCGGAGCTTGGAGCAGCCATCGAGAACCAGTGCAAAGAGCACAGCGAGCAGCGCGGAGAGCAGGATGGTCCAGCTGATGCAGCGAGTCCAGGTGAGAACCAAAGGAGCGATGCTTTTCTGGATTGAGTTCTGAGGAGCTGAGTTGGTGTGCGCCATGGTGATGACCTCCGGTTGGGGATTGCAGCCGTGTAAAGAGCAACAGGCCTTCCATGCGCTAACTTATTGATATTGCTGTAGATAGAGGGGCGGAGCGCTATGGCTGGCGTGGGTGGTTGAGGACACTGTGGCAGCGCTGCCACAGAGACATGAACAGGCCAACGGGGATGAGGGTTGATTGACTGCCATCTTCGGCGAGAGTACATTGGGCGCGGGCCCGCTCTTCCAACCCTCAAAAGAAGAAGGAGATGAAATGATGAAACGGGTTTCAACTATTGTTGTGGCTGTTTTGCTCTCTAGTCTGTTCGCGGCGGCGCAAGCGCCGGAAATGCCCAAGCCGGGACCGGAACAGAAGAACCTCGGGTTCATGGCCGGCAATTGGAATGTGACAGGCGACGTGAAGCCAGGCCCCATGGGTCCGGGTGGCAAGTACACAGGCGTTGAACATACTGAATGGATGCCGGGCGGCTATTTTCTGGTGTCACACACGCAGGGATCCAGCGCCATGGGCAAAGAAACCGGACTGGCTATCTATGGATATGATCGGGGAAAAAAAGTTTATACCTATGACGCGTTCAACAACGTGGGCGAGGCGGTGCACGCTACAGGCACTTTCGACGGAAAGGTGTGGACCTGGAGCAGTGATATAGCCGTGGGCGGCGGAAAACCGATGAAGAGCCATTTCATCCTTACGGAAGTTTCTCCCACTTCTTATACGTTCAAGTTTGAAGTGTCACCAGACGGGACAAGCTGGACGACTTTTATGGATGGCAGCGGCAGCAAAGTCGCGAAAACGGGAACGGCGGAGAAGAAGTAGACACGTCTCTAGAATCTTTGAATCGAGGCGGGCCGCATGGGCTCGCCTTTTGTTGTCTCTTATTCGACGGCTGCGGTCCGGCTTAAGGCTAAGTTTCGCATGAATTAAGGGAGTTGACGCGAATTACGCGGAGCATATCACCAAGAGGACGTGGCATACTTTACCCTCTTATGCGAATTACAGTGCTGGTTTACATTCTGATCATTGCGGGTGTTTGTCATTCGTCGATGGGGCAACAAGCCGAACTGCCACAAGGCCAGATCAGCGCAAGTGAAATCCTGCGGAAAAACCTTATCGCGACCGGAGGGCTGGAGGCACACAAAGCACTTGAGAGCCTGGTTGCAAGCGGCGATTTCCATCTTGGCTTCACACATAACATGGGCGATTACCAGTTCTCCTACAAAGCACCCAGCAATGACATGCTGCAGATCACAATGATCAGCCACGGCACAACCTGGGCAGGTCACCGTGGAGATAGGGCCATCAGGCGGGTAGCGGGCGAGGGCCCTGGCATGATCAATGGTGTTTCAACAGAGATAGTGGAGCATGATTGGCGAACTCTCATGCAGTGGGATTTTTGTTGTGATTACAGCCACATTGAACTGATAGGCATAGGAGATGTTGACAAGAGACCAGCCTTTGCACTGCGCTTCACCCCAAAAAACGGGGATCCTTTTGTTTGCTTCTATGATCGTGAAACGTTCCTCCTGGTGCGGATAGACCAGATTCAGCGCTTCCGGATAAGCAGGAATGGCCCCGACAAAATGTATAAAGTTGAGAGCTATTTCCGGGACTATCAAACGCAGGGCGGCGTCAAACTTCCCCTGGTAATCGCGATTCCGCGTGCTGAAGGAGACGTGGTTTTTGAGGTGAGCAAGATAAAACCAGGCGACGCAATCGCAGATTCTGTTTTCCAATAGACTAGACGGTTTCGCCCCATAAAACACAAAAGGCTCCATTCATTTCTGAATGGAGCCTTTTAGATTTAATGCGGCGACGACCTACTCTCCCACACACTTTCGCGTACAGTACAATCGGCCCTGCGGGGCTTAACTTCCGTGTTCGGGATGGGAACGGGTGGAACCCCCGCGGTAAGATCACCGCAAGAATAGCCGTTAGTTATTAGTATTTAGTAGTTAGGCAAACCGGTTGGACTCACGGCTTTTGCCAAGTACTAATTGCCAAATACTAACTGCTTTGATTTTGATCAGTGCGCGGCGCGAGGTCAGGTTCTACACACGTGTTAATTCCGCGCAAAGGGTCTTCACAATGAAGGAAGAACCAAAGATTGTAAAAGATCATGAGGACAATGCCTCACAACTGAATAGATTGATTTTGTGTTTCTAACTACATTGGCGCTTGCCAGCTTTTGACAAAGTGCAGTGGTGTTTCCACCCATGCCCTGAGTAAATTTTATGGTCAAGCCGAACGGGCGATTAGTACACGTAAGCTGAAGCCATTACTGGCCTTACACTCCGTGCCTATCAAACAGATGGTCTTTCTGTGCCCTTCATTACCCTTGAGGGTTGGGAGATCTAATCTTGAGGAGTACTTCACGCTTATATGCATTCAGCGTTTATTACAACCGAACTTCGCTACCCAGCCGTGCCGTTGACACGACAGCTGGAACACAAGAGGTTCGTCCATCCCGGTCCTCTCGTACTAAGGACAGGCCCTCTCAAATCTCCTACGCCCACACCAGATAGGGACCGAACTGTCTCGCGACGTTCTGAACCCAGTTCACGTACCGCTTTAATAGGCGAACAGCCTAACCCTTGGAACCTTCTACAGCTCCAGGATGCGATGAACCGACATCGAGGTGCCAAACCGGAGCGTCGATATGAACTCTTGGCTCCGATCAGCCTGTTATCCCCGGCGTACCTTTTATCCGTTGAGCGATGGCCCTTCCATGCAGAACCACCGGATCACTAAAACCTACTTTCGTACCTGCTCGTCTTGTATGACTCACAGTCAACCACGCTTATGCTTTTGCACTCGACGGCTGATTTCCAAACAGCCTGAGCGTAGCTTCGCACGCCTCCGTTACAATTTAGGAGGCGACCGCCCCAGTCAAACTACCCGCCTTACTATGTCCCTTCTCCCGATAAGGGAGATAGGTTAGAACCACAGAATTCGCAGGGTGGTATCTCACCGTTGGCTCCTCCAAGCCCGAGAGCCTGGAATCAAAGCCTCCCACCTATCCTGCGCAGCAAATGCCATAGTTCATAGTAAAGGTATAGTAAAGGTGCACGGGGTCTTTCCGTCTAGATGCGGGAAACCGGCATCTTCACCGGTACTACAAATTCGCCGAGTCGCTCGTTAAGACAGTCGTACGATCGTTACGCCATTCGTGCAGGTCGGAACTTACCCGACAAGGAATTTCGCTACCTTAGGACCGTTATAGTTACGGCCGCCGTTCACTGGGGCTTCAGTTCAAAGCTTCGCCTTGCGGCTAACCTCTCCCTTTAACCTTCCAGCACCGGGCAGGCGTCAGCCCCTATACGTCGTTTTCGACTTTGCAGAGACCTGTGTTTTTGTTAAACAGTCGCCGTACGCGTTTCACTGCGGCCACTTCGAGCTCTAAACTCTATCGTGGCGACCCTTCTCCCGAAGTTACGGGTCTAATTTGCCGAGTTCCTGAACGAGCGTTCTCTCGAGCACCTTTGGGCATTATGCCCTCGTCTACCTGTGTCGGTTTGAGGTACGGTTCCCTTCCATTCTCCTTAGAGGTTTTTCTTGGCAGCGTGGAATCAGCAGCTTTCAGCCATACGGCTTATTGCTTTGCGTCTCAGCGTTAATGCTCTCACGGATTTACCTATGAAAACCGCCTTACACGCATCGAGCCCCATAGTCATAGGAGGCCCTGCTTATCCTTCTGCGTCACCCCATCGTGATAACGAATGGCTGGGAGTTCCGGAATATTAACCGGATGTCCATCGGCTACGCCTCTCGGCCTCGCCTTAGGGACCGACTAACCCTGAGCGGATTAACCTTCCTCAGGAAACCTTAGACTTTCGGTGCGGAGGGTTCTCACCTCCGTTATCGCTACTTATGCCGGCAGGGTCTCTTCTCAACCTACGATGAGTTCTTTCGATCTCACTACTGTGTTGAGAATGCTCTCCTACCACGCACGACTTAACGCCGTGCATTCGCTGCTTCGGTACTCAGCTTTAGCCCCGTTGAATTGTCGGCACCGGACCGCTTGACCAGTGAGCTATTACGCTTTCTTTAAAGGATGGCTGCTTCTAAGCCAACCTCCTGGCTGTCTGGGCGTTCCGACTTCCTTTCCCACTTAGCTGTGATTTTGGGACCTTAGCAGGCGATCTGGACTGTTTTCCTCTCGACAATGAAGCTTAGCCCCCACTGTCTGACTCCCGAGCTGGTTGTCCGTGGCATTCGAAGTTTGGTTGGATTCAGTAAGCTGGAAAGCCCCCTAGTCCAATCAGATCTCTACCACCACTGCAAATCACTCGAGGCTAGCCCTAAAGCTATTTCGGAGAGAACGAGCTATCACGGAATTTGATTAGCCTTTCACCCCTACCCTCAGCTCATCCGAGCTTTTTTCAACAAACACCGGTTCGGTCCTCCAGTGGGTGTTACCCCACTTTCAACCTGGCCAAGGGTAGATCATCCCGCTTCGCGTCTATTCCTGCCAACTGAATCGCCATTTTCAGACTCGCTTTCGCTACGGCTCGCTTTCGCTTAACCTTGCTGACAAGAATAACTAGCCGGCTCATTATGCAATAGGCACGCGGTCAGGCATTCCACTTGCGCGGCATAGCCCTCCCACTGCTTGTAGGCACACGGTTTCAGGTACTATTTCACTCCCCTTGCCGGGGTTCTTTTCACCTTTCCCTCACGGTACTGGTTCACTATCGGTCAGAAGCTTGTATTTAGCCTTACGGAATGGTCTCCGTAGATTCCCGCAGGGTTTCACGTGCCCCGCGGTACTCAGGTACCGGCTTCGAGTCCAGATCGTTTTCGTTTACGCGGCTATCACGCTCTATGGCGCCGTTTCCCAACGGGCTTCAACTAACGACTGGATTGGTAACTCTACTATTGCCGGCCCTACAACCCCCACTGGACCGAGATCCATTGGGTTTGGGCTGTTGCGATTTCGCTCGCCACTACTATCGCAATCGAGGTTTCTTTCTTTTCCTTCAGGTACTGAGATGGTTCACTTCCCTGAGTTTGCTCGTACCCAACTATGTATTCATTGGGCCGTACTACGGTTTTACCGTAGTGGGTTTCCCCATTCGGACATCCCCGAGTCAAAGCCTGCTTGCGGCTCGTCGAGGCTTATCGCAGCTTGCCACGTCCTTCATCGCCATCTTCTGCCAAGGCATCCACCATGCGCCCTTAGTAACTTGACCATAAAATTTACTCAAAGCACGTCCGCGGCAAGCGGACGGATGCTTAACTTTCGCTATCAGGCTTGCGCCTGGTATGCGATTGTTAACCATCAATTGCCAGAGAAATTCTATGACCTATGCGTCTGCTCATCGCGGGCCTGCCGTTTGCATTTCGGCTCCCACCCCAACAGACGTCTAAGGATACTCATAAAAATTTTAACTCTTCGCCTTTGTAGTTATATCAATCTATTCAGTTGTCAAATATCGTCCTACGGCCCGATGGGCCTGCGCCGCCTGAGCGGCTATGGACTGCCATGGCTTCCGGTTTTACCCTTGCAACTTATGCTCAACGTAAGATGGAGTTGAACAACCATTGCTCGCCTGACCTGTCCAATGTTCGGCGCCAAAAACGACTTGCGAGTTAACCGTTAAATTAAATAATGACGGTGTCGTGGTTGACGCCCAGCATTGGGCAGTGGTTTCTGATCGTGCCTGTTTTCGATCCAAATTCCTGTGATCTGGTGGAGCTGACCGGGATCGAACCGGTGACCTCCTGCTTGCAAAGCAGGCGCTCTCCCAATTGAGCTACAGCCCCATTCAATCAGTAATTAGTATTTAGTAATTAGTAATTGGCTTGAGAGTCGCTTTCGCGACAGCTCATGCTAAGCCATCAATCACTCAATGAGCCAAATACTAAGTACCGCCTTTGATTGGTGGGCCTGGTTAGAATCGAACTAACGACCTCACCCTTATCAGGGGTGCGCTCTAGCCAACTGAGCTACAGGCCCGTTCATTAAGGGCTCCGCAGCATAGCTGCTTTGCCCTCGCCGTATGCTCGCGCTGATCGGCGCTTGCTACGGCTCACCCTACTGAGCTAGTAGCTAGCAGCTAGAAAGCTAGTAGCTGGAATTTTTTTCGAGGACGGGTTGAACGTGCGCATCGGTTAAACCGATGCTGACCATCGCTGTAAAACGAAGGAAAAGAGAGGTCCGAGTGAGGCTCCTTTGAGTCTCGACCAGGTAAATGAGACTTAAGGGGTACATGGCAACATCCCACACAAACCATGGAATGCCTTGCGAGTATTCTGTGGCCGCTTCTACTGAAGCGTAAGTGCGAGTGCCATGACGTTCTCTCTTAGAAAGGAGGTGATCCAGCCGCAGGTTCTCCTACGGCTACCTTGTTACGACTTCACCCCAATCATGAGTTATACCTTGGACGGCTGCCTCCTTGCGGTTAGCCCACCTGCTTCTAGTACAGCCCACTTTCGTGATGTGACGGGCGGTGTGTACAAGGCCCGGGAACGTATTCACCGCGGCGTTCTGATCCGCGATTACTAGCGATTCCAGCTTCATGGAGTCGAGTTGCAGACTCCAATCCGAACTGAGGTCGGCTTTTTCCGATTAGCTCCCCCTCGCGGGTTTGCGACGGTTTGTACCGACCATTGTAGCACGTGTGTAGCCCTGGACATAAAGGCCATGAGGACTTGACGTCATCCCCACCTTCCTCCCCGTTATCCGAGGCGGTTTCGCCAGAGTGCCCAACTGAATGATGGCAACTGACAATAAGGGTTGCGCTCGTTGCGGGACTTAACCCAACATCTCACGACACGAGCTGACGACAGCCATGCAGCACCTATATAGCGAGCCCTTGCGGGAAGGGATGTTTCCACCCCGGTCCACTACATTTCGAGCCCAGGTAAGGTTCTTCGCGTTGCGTCGAATTGAACCACATGCTCCACCGCTTGTGCGGGCCCCCGTCAATTCCTTTGAGTTTCAGTCTTGCGACCGTACTCCCCAGGCGGATTGCTTATCGCGTTAGCTTCGGCACGGCGGGATTGGGTACCCGACACACCAAGCAATCATCGTTTAGGGCTAGGACTACCAGGGTATCTAATCCTGTTTGCTCCCCTAGCTTTCGTGCATCAGCGTCAGTTGTGGTCCAGTGAGCCGCTTTCGCCACAGGTGTTCCTCCCGATATCTACGCATTTCACCGCTACACCGGGAATTCCACTCACCTCTCCCACACTCCAGCACGGCAGTTTCTATGGCAGACTCTGAGTTGAGCCCAGAGATTTCACCACAGACTTACCGCACCGCCTACGCACCCTTTACGCCCAATAATTCCGAACAACGCTTGCACCCTCTGTATTACCGCGGCTGCTGGCACAGAGTTAGCCGGTGCTTCTTCTTCCGGTACCGTCATAATCGTCCCGATCGAAAGGAGTTTACATCCCAAGGGACTTCATCCTCCACGCGGCGTTGCTGCGTCAGGGTTTCCCCCATTGCGCAAAATTCCCCACTGCTGCCTCCCGTAGGAGTCTGGACCGTGTTTCAGTTCCAGTGTGTCCGTGCGCCCTCTCAGGCCGGATACTGATCTTTGCCTTGGTGGGCCGTTACCTCACCAACTAGCTAATCAGCCGCGACCCCCTCCTCAAGCGAATTGCTCCTTTGATCACAAGGAATTTACACCTCGCGATGTTATGCGGTATTAGCCCCGGTTTCCCGAGGTTATTCCCCACTCTAGGGTAGGTTAGTCACGTGTTACTCACCCGGTCGCCACTTTACTCATGGATTGCTCCACTTTCTCGTTCGACTTGCATGTGTTAGGCACGCCGCCAGCGTTGATTCTGAGCCAGGATCAAACTCTCGTTTGAAACCTAGTTCACTCCCCGACGGGTCGTCGGCTAACCTAACCGACACTCAATCTTTCAACTGAGCGCCTGTAGATATCCCGACAATTACGGGGAGTTGCCATCGCGGCTAAAAAGACGTCCGAAGACGTCCGGAATTCACCGGATGGCCCTGATACTTGTGAGATCACTCGGGCCATAACCCTCGTTTTATCTCACGACTGGCACGTTCAACCATTTTGTCAAAGACCCGATTAGCACTCCGCCTGAGCGGCGCTTTTCAGGTACCCTGGGAAATCCCAGAGCTCCTCGAAACTTGTGTGTCACTGTCGGCCGAAGCCTCTAGAGACGAACCTTTCAAAATTACCGCGAGTGGCTGCTTCTTGTCAATGTGGATTTCCTGTGAAAATCAAGGGAAATCACTCAAAGCCTCAGGGCGAATCAACTCTCTAACCCCTCAACTTCTTGCGGGTCAAGACGATTCTGCGACCTGCTTCTCTCGCAGACACACTCGCAACCCTGCACTTTTTCGCGGAAAACACACGCGCAAGCGCGGGCTGCTATTCAATTAGCTAAAGATCAATTTTAGGTCTTTTTAGAACCCTTCAGGAATATCAAGTTCCCGAATGTAGCCTCGCAGGTTTTGCCTTGGAGGCGATTTTGGCGGCTTAAGCTTTAGATGGCCTGGGATTTCGTTCGATTCAACTTCTTTTCCCGGCCCCTCGCTGCAACGCAGCGGCTGCCACATCTCTTACGTCTTCAAGTAATGTACCAAGCCAATCCGATTCGCGCAAGGGCAACACAGATTTTTTATTGCAATTTTGGTTCATGCCCTGGCGATACCGCTTTTTCGCACGTTGATTCGTCGTTAAATTTTGGCATTCTTTGGCAATTTCGGCGATTTTGGCAATTTCTTCCCGTGCACCAGAGTTGCTGCTTTTTGGGAGCTTAGCAGCTAGCAATTGGCAAGCAGCCCTTAGCAATTAGCCCTTAGTCTTTAGCTGGTTGCGTTCATCCACTCTGCCGAAGAGCCTGCCCTGAGCGAAGTCGAATGGGCCGGAGCACAGCGCAAAAGCGCGGAGCGCGCCTTTTCGGGGGATCGGGTTTCCTTACGAAGAATCTAGAAGGCCTTCAAAACTTGAAAAGCGTGCCCTTTGAGATCCAGGCGCACATTGTCCCATCTTCCGGTGCCTTGATCCAAAGGAACTTTCGGTGCAATGTCATTTACCGTGGCGACCCAGACAAGCTCTTCAGGTAAATACCAGAAGTGAAACAGAAATCTTTCTTCCGCTTTGATCGCCGTCTCCCATTCGCGCCTGCTGAGGAAGAAGATTAGCTCAGTCTGTGTCGTCGCCTTAACTTCAATCAGCACTTTCGCCACATCGCTCCCAATTAGTCGATAGGACTCAATATCGTAACCCGCTAAATTGTCCTCAATTGCGATCCATCGGGGGACCTGCTCTATTCCTAAATTCTTCAACAAGCTCTTTTCCAAGTCGAGTGACAGGAGTTCGCCACGACGACCAATCTCAAGAAGTTTTTTAGATTCCTCACTACGGAAATGAACAGCAAGCTCGTCCCACCAGCCCCATACAAGCTGATCTTCCGATTCAAGTAAGCCGGCGTATCTAAACACTTGCGCTTGATCGGCGGACAGAATGGCTCGAACACGATCCCGTCCCATAGGGGACACCTTCGCCCATAGGGGTTTTAGAAGCAGCGCCATTTCAAAAATGGTTCCACGAAGCTCCTGTATCCGATCAGCGGACGTCTGGAATAATTCAATCCCATGGCTGTTACACAAACCAACTGCAGATTCATAGTCAAGTGCGCTGCGTGAAACAACCCCTTTTCGCAGCTGCCGCACAGCGTCGTTCAACGTGATACCTGGGTACGTTTGCAGATGGTTTTTAAGTTGAAGACCCGCATCAATGACGCTTATCAAAAAGAGATCAGGTCGCAACGCCTACTCCTCTTCCGGAGCGGCGGCACTTCCAGAGAGTTCGCGAATCAGATCCACGACATCCTCCAGTGTTATGTCGTAATTCACGGGCTGATCACCCTCTTCCTCATCGAGCGCCAACTGCCGCAAGTCCATGTCCTCTAGAGCCGACGCCATCATATTCAGTTTCGCGATCATTCTTCTGCGGACTGAAAAGTCTATTGCTCCGATGACTCCAGGCGCTACCGACTCAATCAAATACACGTACGTTTCGGTGTTTGAGTCCAAGCCTAATCGGTGTATCCGATCAACAGACTGGAGATAATGGGCGGCGTTATAGGTTCGATCCACGTAGATAGCATGATGGCAGACTCGGTGAAGGCTTATTCCCTCGGAACACGCCGCAGGATTTGCCACCAAGACTCGGCAGCGCAAATCAGCGGCATGGAAGCGGCGAAGGCGTCCTTCGCGGGTATCAGAATCGTCTCCGGAACCTTCGGCACGTCCCCATGAATATAAGTTGCACCGAATTCAGCAAGTAATTCTGCTAGCCTTTCAACATTCTCACGAAAAGCGCTCCAGATCACGACCCTTGCATTTTTATCGGCTGTGAGAACCTCACGTGCAAGACGCTGGGCCTCAATGAGTTTTGTCGAGTCGCGTTCCTCAATGATTCGAGTAAATATCTGTTCCAAAGCCTCATCGTTGTGCAAATAATCATCCATCAACTCCGAGGTCATTGCCCGGACTGCCAGTATGGGATTGGATGATATCTGCAAAAGCCTCACAACAGCGGTCCGCGCTTTGCCCAAGTCGATATTTGCTACGGATGACACTCCACTCATGCGCTGCAGCAACGCATTTCGCACCAGACCATACAAAGCAAGCTGAGCCTCAGACATTTGCACAGAGCGATAGCGGCGGATCACAGGTGGAAGATCAAGTTCTTGTTTAGTAGTGCGAACATAGAGCGGCCTAAGGATCGTCGCTGGCTCACCTGATTGCACTATTCGCCTTCCAATTCCCTGCCCTGGCCAGAGGAAATCCATTTGCGGTCGGATGTCTTCCAAAGTATTTGGAATTGGAGTACCGCTCGGAGTGTCACGTCGTGAGGGAAGGTGCGCGAGGGCAAGAAGGGCGGACCCTCGCTGTGACGATTCACCTGCCTTCATCCGATGGCTTTCATCCACTATCAAATGCACCCGATGCGTTCGCATGAAATCCGTAATGACATCGGTCACGCGGATAATCTGGTCATAAGAAATGATTGCACGGCGCGGCTGCTCCCGCAGAGCGGCGCGAATTGCTTCCGCTCCCCCTTCGAGTCGAACGAACGGGCTAAAATCTGCTCTAGGATGTCCTTCCAGCAAGGTTTCCGTCAGCACATCGTCCCAGGCTGAGAACGCATTTTTCGGCGCAACAATAAGAAGATTAGTATCGAGTGTTTTAGTAAGAAGGTGTACCGCGAAAGCTACCGTGGTTTTGCCCGCCCCAGGGACAGAAAAGTTCGCTCCGTTACGCTTAGCCCCCATGCTGACAATGTCCCTACGTTGGGGATCTTTGAGTTCCCGCACGAATCCAAGCTCACCGAGCTTCTGTTGAACGGTTTCTTCGGTTACAACGAACGCCGATGGTAGTGCACGGAGTGCGCCATACTCTTCACGAAATCGGAGTAGTTGCTGCCTCGCTTCGGGTGAATAATCGATTTGAAATCCAAAACGTCTTCGAAGATCGGAAAGCCTGGCAGCGATGGACAAGAGACTAATCCAGTCAAGCTCAAGCATGCGCCCGGCTATTGTCGTGTTTGGTTGGGCACGTGAAGCTAGGCTCGTTATCCTCACCCACACGCCTTCGGGAATTTCGGCGTGGCGCTGCTGATTCGGCCGCGTTGCTCCCGGGAAAGGTATTCAAGAATAACCTTCATTTTTCGTCTGTTTCAGCCTATTTGGCAGTGGGAATTTTGGAGATAATCTCATTGGCTCGAACGATACAGCTACTTAACTGAGCCCGAATGGCGGGAAATGTACTGGGATCAGCTCCATTTAACTCAAGTTCATGGAGCACTCGATTGGCCGCTTGCGCATTACGGAGAGCAACCATTTTCCTACCACCTTCTTGCTTCTCCTGCTGTATCGCAGCGGTTACACGAGCGATTTGCTGGGCGCGTTCTTTGCTTTTAGCCTCATCAAGCAAAACCGGCTTTAATATTGCATATTGCGGGACGAGCTCTTCGCCAACATCGCTGAGCGGATCTTCAGAATCAGTTTCGGTCAACGGCTCTGGCGACGATTCTGTTTTTTCTAAGATCGGAATATTCTGTTCTTCAGCAACCCGACGAAGCACTTCTTCCGCATCAACGCCAAAAGCAAACCGGAACTGATAGACCCGATCTTGCAGTCCGCGGGCTTCCTTGATTAGGGGAAACGCGAGGCAGCGGCTCAGCTCTTCCATCTCACCGGACTTGTTCTCAAGGGCAGCCTGAAGTTGTTTGAAAATCTGTTCGCTACTGTCCACCGCTTCATAGTCCATCGGGCGCTTTAAATAACGCTGCAGATAATCCTCTGCCAATTCGAGTTGCTCGATTTCACGGTTAATATCCTTCTGACTTTTGACTCGGTACATCTTCTTAAGCTTCTCTACCGAGATACCCAGTTGATCCCGCCTCCGGCGCATCTTCAGCCGTCTCGAAATCCAGTCATACTCGAGTTTCGTCTCTGGAATTTCCTGCAACTCTGACTCGATTTCTTCGATGTCCCCTGGAGTCGCAGTTCCTGGTAGCACAGTAGCATTGATATAGCCAAAGGTCTTAAAAGCTGGGTTGTCAAACAACTCACGCATCGCGGCCAACCGCCGATTTCCGTTTACTATCACGCCTGAATGTGTAATGAGAAGGTTTTCCGTTTGCACAGCTCTATATTTGAGCTCACTATAAACATCTGCCCTAGAATCCTTTGACAAGTCAATCAGAATTCCATGTTGAGCTTTTTGGACCTCATCATTTTCTTCGCCCGAAACGAAGTAATTCGCATCCAGTTCATTGCGACGGATGTATTCATTCTGCCTTTTGCTAGTTCTTCCGTTCTCCATTCGATATAACAAAAGCTCAATAGGGAGGCGTACGACGGGAAGATACTCTTCCCGATCTCGAAAGATCACCACTTCGCGCGAAATCGGAGATTTAACTTCCTCAGCGACGCGTGCGATACGATCCTTCTGATCATCTACTTTGATCTGAAATTCCATGGCACTCCTATTCGAAGCTAATAATAAATACGGGCACAGTGATAATGTGAAAAAATAAAGTCAACTCAGCAGTCACGCGGCCAAAATTAGCGATGTTACTCCCGAGGGTTGATGCCGCAGCTGCTGTAGGAAGAATCAGTACTGCAGCGTCAATCCTGTCGCGAAAATACATAGCTTGAAACTTCAGAAGATCATAAAATGCTCTTGTTATGTTTCCAGTCTGGACCGTCAACCCCACTCGTTGTTTCATTGCATTAATTGTGAGGTTGTGCTCGGGATCGACAGCAGGCTCATTAGCCCAGCCTTGCTGCAGCCACGCTGATTCAAAATATAATTTGATTTGTGGAGCGTATCCGGGCGCGACACCTACCATAGGCGCATTTGCGAAGGCGAGAAGTTCATCTAGTAAGCTCTTATCTGCCAACTCTTCTTCTGCACGACGATGTGAGTGAGTCTGACCTGTTTGCATTCATGCTCAGAGTAGCTCAGTGTGGTCATTTTGTTAAGAAAAAATGCTCAGTCTTGCTCAAACTTGAAATAAGATGTCTCTTCCTTAGGTATCTTCGACAAAGAAGACTGGTTGTGATCATAAATTGGTTGATCGTGAGGACGATATTTCGCTTTGCTGTTGATCGCATCCGTCAGCCATTCTTGTCCGATATGGATATATTCCGCGACCATCTCGGATACCCCAGAATTTTCGTTTATTTGCGGCGGCCGCTACCCCGGCTGACGCAGCGCCTGCGTAGGGATCGAACACCAATCCTCCAGAAGGTGTTAATGCCTTCACTAGTCGTTCCACAAGGCCAACTGGAAACTGACACGGGTGAGATCGCTTTTCGACGTGATTACTCTTAACATTGGGAATATCCCAGAACCCATCCCAAAGGTTCTCCCATTCGGGATCCATGTTTTTGCAATTTTCTTCCCAAACGTCTTCCGGATTCTTGCCATTCGGGTTGCTGGATAATTTGCCCAAGTTTGGACCCTTATAATGCCGTTTTCCAGGATATTTAGGCTTTACCCTCACTGCATCGAGATCGAAATGGTACTCATTTGGTTTCGTATACCAAAGAATTACTTCATATCTTCCACTAAACCGATGTTTACAGTGCAATCCATGCCCGAATCGCCAGACAATTCTGTTACGCAGTACGAGACCCAGCGCCTCAAAAATGGGGTGAAAGAGCAAATCGAGCGGGTAAATGCTGCCGCGGTTATTCTTACTACTTACAATGTAATTGCCAACTTGCCAACACAAACTGCCAGTCGGTTTCAACCGCTTCACTAATTCCGCGATCACTAATTTTTGCGTTGCTTTGTACTGCTCAAGCTCCACGACCTGCTCGTAAGGTTTCCCTATATTGTAAGGCGGCGAGCTAACAACAAGATCGAACAAGGGCTTCTCGGGCAAAGCAGCAAGAAGTTTTTCGCAACGCCCATGAAAAAGGCCATATTCAGGCCTCTTTTTTGCAAATAGGTTGGCATCATCGGTTACCAAGACTGCGCTATTCTTGGGCTGCGGAACGATTTCGAGCTGTCTGCTCTGAGGCATAAGAATGTGTTCTAGCGTACCCGATTTTAGGCAAAAGATCCAGTCAAAACTAGCTTCTTCCCACAATCCTGCACAACTCAATCACTTCCAACTCCTCCGGACAATCCTTCCAGTTATGCCGCCAGCACACAATCACGTCGCAGCCCTTCGGATCGTGTCCATGCAAGTGAAAGTTCTTGCTCTCATACTCAAACTCAATCCGCGACCGCTGCCACTTCCCCTTCACCACCTCGCGCTTGGCCTCGCAGTCCGGAAACTTCCCCTGCAGCGACTCCACCTGGAACCCCAGCTCCGCCGCCACCATCCCAAAAAGAAACACCACGCCCAGCTCATTCATCGGCGCATTCGTCATCCGCGACCCGTCAAACGGAGCTCCCATCACCGCCCGCTCTTTATTAATGCCGCGCGGCGCTAGCAGATCGCTCCCTCTTCCGTTTCGCCCGCCTCCGTGCTCCTCAGTGTCCTCTGTGGTGAAACGGTTTTGGCTAATTGCCATTTGCCAGTTGCTATTTGCTCCCAGCAACGTACTCACCACCAGCGCCGCCACCGCTTCCGTCACCCGACGCTTTCCCGCCACCGGCCCCGGCACCTGCGCAAGCTGCGCTCCCCAGCTAAATGCAATTGCCTTATCGCTCTTACTCTCGGCGACACCATGTTGGCCTTTTCCTCTGATTCGCGTTTTTCGTCTGGTTTTTTGAAACGAAGCATCGTGGCTAACTTCTTTTGCTTTTCTCCGTGTCTCCGTGCCTCCGTGGTGGAGTTTTCTCTTCGATCTTTCCCCAGCTTCCAAACCGCGCCACAAACGCTCCCGCGCTATACCGGCCTTCGCGCACATACTCCGCCCGCGACGGCCTTCTTCCCAGCTTCTCCCCCACTCTCTTCCAATCTTCCATCAACGCATCTGTCTCAATGCGCTCGCCCTTCGGATTCGGCTCCAGCCCCGCCGCCCGGACGGCCTCCCGCAACGTCGGAAACTCCGCCAGCACTTTGTAGTGGCTCAGTCCCGTAATCCGACGCAACTCACCCCGCGACGGCGCCCGTCCCAACTCTCCCGCCGCCCGCCGAATCGCCGCCAGAATCTTCTCTTTACCGCTCTCTTCCTTCGCCATCAAAGCCTTCCGCATCACCAACTCAATAGCGAATTTTAAGCGAAAGTCGCACTCAGTTCAATCCCAAAAATTGGCATAAATGGCTCAAATCCGCGCCAATCCGTGTTCATCCGCGGTAAGTTTTTGTTTTTGGGTTTGGTTCCGCTGTTGCTGTTGCTGTTGCTTTGCCCTTAGCTCAAAAGCTAACGACTAACTACTAACGGCTGAGCTATCAACTCCATCTGTTTCTTCTTCTGGGCTTCCACGGCGGAGAGGTTGGGTTCAAAGCAGCGTCGGCAGCGCGCTTCATACATGCCGGCGGCGCCCACCACCACCAGCTCTTCACTGGCGATCAGCCGCTGGGTATGTTTGGCCGGGTTACCGCACTGCATGCAGATGGCAAGAGTTTTGGTGATCTCGTCGGCCACGGCCAGCAGCTCTGGCATGGGATGGAATGGGCGTCCGAGATAGTCAGTATCCAGGCCGGCGATGATCACGCGCTTGCCCATATCGGCCAGGCGGACGACGAAATCGACCATGGCTTCACCCAGAAACTGCGCTTCGTCAATGCCGATGACCTCGGTCCGCGGCTCAAGCTTGGCCTGGACCTCCATGGCGTTGCTGACGACTTCAGCGTGGATGCGGCCATCGTCATGCGAGACGATCTGGTTGCTGGAGTAGCGCTCGTCGATGGCGGGCTTGAAGATCTGCACGCGCTGGCGCGCGATTTCCGCGCGACGCAGCCGCCGGATCAGCTCTTCACTCTTGCCGCTGAACATCGGCCCGCAGACGACTTCGATCCATCCCAGATTGCCACGCATCGCATTCATTTTACTACTCCCCTTTGTACCTGATGACCGCTGGTGTTGCTTCAGACTTGGTTAGTGCACGGATTTTGTTAGTGGACGGTGCTGCTATTGATTTTAGTCTTTCGATCAAAACGCTTTTATTGCCTGGCGTTTTTATATTAACTGCCGCTGCCGACTACTGTTGCAGCCGCCACTTGAGTATTGTCTGCAGACCTATGGTTCATAAACGCATGAAATTCGTCAAAGCCGGTAAACACTTCCGTCGCACAGCCCAGCAGCCAGCCGCTCATCTGCTCCACCGGCACGGCGCAGATCAAATAGACAGGAATTCCCATGCGGTGCGCAAACGTCAGCTCGCCCTGGGTGCCGGCGCCGCGTCCGGCGTACTGGTCCCAGTAGCAGATCACGGCGTCACAACGGTGCTCGATCAGATCAAGATCGTAGGCAATAATTTTTTGGATCGTCTGGCGAAAGCGCTTAAGGTCTGTCGCTTTCCATGTGCGAAATTCGCGCGCTTCGGTCTCAGTAAGATTTTTCAGCTCGTCTTCGGCAGGATCGTAAACGTCGTGTCCCAGGGCTTTCAGGCCAGGCTTGATCGCGGCGCGCCAGCCTTTGCCCAGGTCAGGAGAGTACTCGATGGAGCCTGCAAGGTAGAAAAACATGATGACAGGCGATTGTCAGCGATTGCAGCCGCTCGCGTCAACGCGGATTTACCGCGGTTTAAGCCGCGTTTTCCAGAGGCGTTGCACAGCTTTTCCGCATGCGTCTGAAATCCCGAAGCGCAGCGAGGGAGCCCTATGGCATCTGAAAACTTCACAGGAACAATGGACAACACAAATATGATTTTCTCTAATCCGCCAAACTCTTGTTGCGATAGCGGCCTCTCGCTACGCTCGAGGTTTCAGATAAAAGCTTATTCGTACTTCAACGCCCTTAGCGGTTCAATCTTCATCGCGCGTCGCGCAGGAATAAACGATGCCACCAACCCGACAGCAGCCAGCAGCAGCGCAACCACAACGAGCGTCACAGGGTCAGAAGGACTTACGCCAACCAGCAGCGATCCCAGGCCGCGGCCGGCAAGGAATGTCAGTGCCAGTCCGGCAAGCAGGCCGGCGCCGACCAGAACAAATCCCTGGCGCAGCACCATCTTTAATATGTCGCCACGGCCGGCGCCCAGCGCCATGCGGACGCCAATCTCATGCGTTTTTTGCGCAGCGGCATATGAGATCACGCTGTACACGCCGACCAGCGCCAGCACCAGCCCGAGCAAGCCAAGCGTCACGGTAAAACGAGACGCCATGCGGTAAAGAAAGAACCCATTCACGCCGCCCAATGACTGCTCCATGGTTTGCACGTCGGTGAGCGGAAGCCCCGGCGCAAGACTGTGTATCTGCTGCTCCACTTCTGGAATCAACAGTTCCGGAGCGCCTGCCGTACGCAGCTGCAAGGTCACAAATGTACTTGGATTCTGCGCCAGCGGCTGATAGTAGAACAAAACTGTGTCGTCTACAGGGTCGTTATATTTACCCTGCTTCGTCACGCCCACTACCTCTATCAGTGAGCCTGGTTCCTTCTGGATACGGAAACGCTTTCCCAGAGGATCCTGGTTGGGCCACAACTTTTTTGCCATGGCTTCATTGATCACAGCCACCTTGGGCGCTTTCTCATTGTCTTGTTCGGTCAACTGGCGTCCACGCAACAAAGGTATTCGCATGGTCGCAAAATAGGCAGGATCAACAGCGTTATAGAGCGCCAGCGGCGGAGTATCTTTATCTGATAGCGATTGCCCTTCAGCGTAGATCAGCGCGCTGTCATTGGAGTAGCCCATGGGAATAGAAGACGCAACGCTTACTGACTGCACTCCAGGCAGCGTGCGTGCACGCTCTTCCATCTCATGAAAAAACTGCTGCGAGCGCGGCATATCAAAACCAATGGTGCGTGTCTCCATGGTGAGATTGAGCACATTATGCGGATCGAACCCCAGATAGCCATGTTCAGCGTTCTGCGCGCTCCGCACAAATAATCCGGCAACCACCAGCAGCATGAGTGACACCGCAACCTGCGCCACTACCAGCGCACTGCGCAACCGCGATTTTCCTGAGCCCAGAATGCCGCGGCTGCCTTCATGCAATACCTGATTGAAATCAGCCCGCGCGGCACGCCATGCCGGCGCCAGACCAACCACTAATCCTGTAATCAAAGCAATGGCAAGAGCAAAACTAAACACATGCCAGTCAAAACCAAAATCAAACCGGATAGGAATGTCAGCAACTTCCAGCCGGATAGAGCTAATCAGCCGCGTAGTCCATATGCCAACAATCACACCCAGAACGCCACCCATCAATGCCAGCAAACTGCTTTCCGTCAGCAGCTGCCGGACAATCCGCGTACGCGCTGCCCCCAGCGCCGTTCGGACAGCCATTTCACGTTCACGTGACGTTGCTCGCACCAGCACAATATTCGCGACGTTGGAGCACGCCAGCAACAGCACCAGACCAGCCAGCACCATAAAGAGCACGCCAACAATCACCAACCCATTCGTAGGATCAGGGTCAGGACGCGCCAGTCTCTCCATATAAAGGTGGTAACTCACGCCTTTGTGCGTCTCGGGAAACTCCTGATTCAATCGCTGCGCCACCACATTCGCTGACACTTGCGCCTGCTGGCGCGATATTCCCGGTTTAAGCACTCCTAAAATCTTGATGTCCCCGGACTCGCGCGTGGTCCAATAGCCGTTTGGATCTGTCGCCTTCTGGTTCCACAGCATCCTCATACCCAGCGGCAGATAAGCCTGCATGTCCACCAGAGAATAGGTTCCATGGAAGCCTTCCGGCGCCACGCCCACAACGGTTACGGAGTGGCTGTTCATCTTTACCTGCCGGCCAACGATCGCCGGATCACCGTTAAAGCGCTTTTTCCAGTAGCTGTATCCCAGCACGGCGACAGGTTCGGCCCCGTTCTTCTCCGTCTCCGCGCCGTAGATCAAACGGCCAGCCGCAGGCTTGAGCCCCAGGGCCGTAAAGTAGTTCCCACTCACATAGCTGAACAGAACGGGCTCTACTTTGCCGTCAGCGTCCATTCCTGCCAGGTTCAGG
Source organism: Terriglobia bacterium (assembly GCA_963724105.1). Lineage (GTDB taxonomy): Bacteria > Acidobacteriota > Terriglobia > Terriglobales > Acidobacteriaceae > Angelobacter. The sequence goes on from CAVRTD010000001.1 coordinate 506,599, forward strand.
ACGTAACCAATAACGTCTGAAAAGCCATCGGCCTGGCTGCGAATGTCCTGGAAATCGGGATAAGAAAATTGAGTAACGATATTTCCCGCCTGCGGCTGCGCTGCCAGCACCACCAGACGGTCAGCATTGGCAACCGGCAAGGGACGAAGCATGAGTCCGTTGACGGCGCTAAAGATCGTGGTATTCGCGCCAATGCCCAGCGCCAGCGTCAGCGTCGCCACCAGAGTCATCGCAGGGTTCTTCAACAACATGCGGATTCCGTAACGGATGTCCTGAATCAATGTCCCCACAAAATACCTCCGGCTGGTGCTACTAAAATTTATCAACTGGGCTTTTAGGCCTGCCCCAAATTCCTGAGAAAAGACTCCTGCGAAACAATCAGAATGGCAATTCAATGCCCTTCGTGGCAAAGCTAGTCCAACCAACTGAATGCCAAGCAGATATACGAATGGCAGTCGTCCCAGGTTCCAGGCTTAAAGTGTTCGATACCGAACAGCCGGATGCCAAAAGCGCACAGGTGTGGCACAGAGCCTGCCCTGAGCCTGCGAATGGGCACTCTTGCCTCTGCCGCATATGCGATTCTCCCAATCCACCTTGTCCACATGCAACAGAAGTGTTTGGGCCTTTACGCAAGGTGGTGGGAAATGACAAACTTTGTTATCCGCGAACATCCTGAAAGCGAGGTGTTTCATTATGGGCGAGTCTCCTACGCCTCCATCTATTGACGATCAGAATAAAGCTAATGCAATCACCAAAAAGTGGAGATTCCGGACGGCGCTAGCTGGGACTGGAATTGTTGTTGCTGTGTGTACGTGCATTTTATTTCGTCAAAAAATTTACCCATATTGGAACGACGTTTTGGTGGTTAATTTTTTCGCGGCTTGGATTCCCTTTGTGCTCTCAATTCTTCTTGCATTTGTCCCGGAGCACGAAATGACAAAATCCAAAAAGATAATCTGGCGCTGTGGAGTTATTGGTGCTGGATTTATTTGGAGCGCGTTATTGTGGCATCAGCAAGTCGTAGCAGATAAGGCAGCTAAAGAAGATCAGGAACGAATCGTTACAAAAGCGGTATTTGAATCCAACCAGCATTCCGATCAGCAGATAGGGAATGTCAGGGACGACGTTAAGAGCGTAAAAGGGGATGTACGGGAGGTGAAGGGAAATCTGGTCAGCACAACGCACGATATAAGAAATGCTTTAAGCAAATCTGGAATCGATATTAGCAAGAGCATCGAAGAAATGAATAAGCCAGTGCCATCGGAATTAGCTAAATTGGAATTTAGTTTCTTTTCTCCATTCGAGCGCGTGCCACCTTTCTCCACAACTTCACTTGATCCTGACAAGGATGGGAATTTTCCTGTCGAATTTACTTTCATCAATACTTCAAATGTAACAGCGGAAGATATCGACATTTGGCTGGAACTCTGTACCAGTTGTTCATTTGTAACGGAACCTGCTGGATTTGATAGACCAACGGGCCTAACTGAGCAAGTGCGGCATCTGATAGTGCATGCACTAAATCCCGGAGTGGCGATGCAAAAAATCTCATTTCTGATGAAGCCTGGTGGGCCAATTACGACCACTAATTATTTTGTGGTGGCCTTTACATATTCGTGCAAGACCTGTGGCAAGAAACAACCAGCTCAGATCGCAAAAGTATATGGAAGGCCATAGGTGCCCTTACGCTGGGTGGTGTCTCCGTTTGAAAAGCAAGAAGTTGTACATTGCCGACTCTCCAGGGGCATCCTGTGATTTCTATACCCATAAGCTCGGCTTCACAGTCGACTTTATCTATGGCGATCCGCCGTACTACGGACAGGTCTCTCGCGACCATGCGCGGCTTGCTTTGCGGGTAGTGTGCGAACCCGTGTTTAATGGCGATATTCGGGAGCGCGAGCAACTGCTCTCCGCTTCCCTCACCGTCGCGACCGCCGATGAGATCAAACAACTCTTCTTGAGTTACCAGGCGGCTGGAGTGCCCTTTCAGCAAACACTAAAGAAGGAGCCCTGGGGCGCCAGAACCTTCATCGTCCTAGATCCCGACGGAAATCGTATTCTCTTTGCCGGCCCGGCCGATTGAAGGGCTTGTCTGTGTGACATGCCGATTGGGGTAATGGGTCTTTTTGAATTTCCGCAGGGAAGAAGCTACTGCCCGAATCTCGATACTAGAAAACCTATAACTGTTCCACCAATTGCGCCCATGCCGATGATTGGGCCGTACGCCTTTGTGATGATGGCGTCAGGGATACTCAGCAACAATCCGAACACTAGGCCAACACACCATCCGGGCCACGGAAGACGTGCGGCGCCGATTGCGAAACCGATTCCAAAGCGCGCAATGAATGCCGCTGTGATTGCCGCCCGTTTGTCCGGGAAGCTCATGGGCAGCATGATCCCGATGTCAATCGCGCCAAATACCAATCCGCAAACCACTCCAAGCAAGATTCGTGACATACTTTCCTCTCTGCCACACTTGTGAAATTTGGGCCTAAGTAAAGCAAATAACCTTGTGAGCTGTCCAGCTCATTCCCATGCGAGTTGTCCCACGTTGCGCGTCACTCAAGCAATGGAAGCGGTTCAAGAAAGCTGCTGAAATCTGAAATGACTCCTACCGCTAATGGAGCTGATTTGCGTCCACCCTCTCCTAACAGCTACCCTTAGCAGTTTCGTTTCTCGGGAGGAGCAATGTTTTCAAATAAAATCTGTGCAGTAGTCCTGCTGCTGGCCTGTACAGCGCTGGGGCAAACAGCACCTAAAAAAATGACATCACAAACGTCTATGCCACACTCTGCCAAAGGACCAGCCACAGTCGCCCAAGCGCAGGCGTTCATGAAAAACGCCGAAGCCCAGCTTGCCGACCTCGCCGTTCGCGCCAGCCGCGCTGCATGGGTGCAGGAAAACTTCATTACCGATGACACGGAGGCCATGTCCGCGCAGGCCAATGAAAAGCTCACGGCCGTTGTGACGCAGCTTGCGCTGGAGGCCCGCCGCTTTGATCGCCTCAAGCTGCCTCCCGAACTGGCCAGAAAATTTCTGCTGTTGAAATTGTCGCTCACCGCTCCCGCCCCGAATAATGACGCCGAGCGCAAAGAGCTCACCGAGCTCGCCAGCAAACTGGACGGCATGTATGGCAAAGGCAAGTACTGCAAGCAAGTGGATGGCAAAGAAAAATGTCTGTCGCTCAACGATCTCAGCCGCATCATGGCTACCAGCACCAATCCTGACGAACTGCTGGACGCCTGGGTAGGCTGGCACAAAATTTCCGTCCCCATGAAAGATAAATACGCGCGCTTTGTGCAGCTCTCCAACAAGGGCGCGAAGGAGCTGGGCTTTCAGGATACCGGCTCCATGTGGCGCAGCAACTATGACATGTCGCCGGAGCAATTCAGCGCCGAGGTTGAGCGCCTGTGGCGTCAGGTGGAACCGTTTTATGTTTCGCTCCACACATACGTTCGCAAGCAGCTCATCAAGAAATATGGCAAAGCTGCGGAGCGTCCGGATGGCCTGATTCCCGCGCATTTGCTGGGCAATATGTGGGCGCAGGAGTGGGGCAACATCTATCCGCTGGTTGCGCCCGCCGATGGCGGCCAGGGCTACGACCTGACGCAACTGCTCAAAGATAAAAAAGTCGACGAGCTGGGCATGGTCCACTATGGCGAAAATTTCTTCAAGTCGCTGGGCTTTGCCGAATTGCCCAAAACTTTCTGGGAGCGCTCGCTCTTCGTGAAGCCGCAGGACCGCGACGTGGTCTGCCATGCCAGCGCCTGGGACATCGATCAGCAGGACGATCTTCGTTTGAAAATGTGTATTGAGGTCAAGGACGAAGATTTCGTGACCATACATCACGAGCTGGGCCACAACTTTTACCAGCGTGCTTACAAAGAACAGCCGCCACTCTTTCAAGACAGCGCGAATGACGGTTTTCATGAAGCCGTGGGCGATACCATTGCGCTCTCTGTCACCCCGGAATATTTGAAGAAAGTGGGTCTGCTGAGTAACGTCCCGCCGGAGAGCGCTGACATTGGATACCTGCTCAAGCAGGCCATGGATAAAATTGCCTTCCTCCCATTCGGCTTGCTCATCGATAAATGGCGCTGGGAAGTTTTCACAGGCCAGATCACGCCGGAGCAATACAACAAAGCCTGGTGGGATTTAAAAGCTAAATATCAGGGTGTGGCGCCGCCAGTGGACCGCAGTGAAGCTGATTTCGATCCCGGCGCAAAATATCACATCGCTTCCAATACGCCTTACGTGCGTTACTTTATGGCGCGCATTCTGCAATTCCAGTTTCACCGGGCACTCTGCCAGGCAGCCGGCGTCCAGGGGCCGCTGCATCGCTGCTCCATTTATCAGAACAAGGCGGCCGGTGAGAGGCTGAACAAAATGCTTACCATGGGCAAGAGCAAGCCATGGCCAGATGCGTTGGAAGCCATCAGCGGACAACGCCAGATGGACGCCACTGCCATTCTTGATTACTTCGCGCCCTTGAAGAAGTGGCTCGATGAACAGAACCAGGGCGAGAAAGCCGGCTGGCAGGGCATGGACACTCCTGAAACAGCGCCTCGACACATGAGCAGGTAGGCCTGAAGCGACCTGATCGGTAAACACTTGGAAATGGGCGGGTAAATGACCCGCCCGTTTTCATGACTGGTTCATCTCTGCATTGCCCACACGGAACGCGCCCGCGATGTGAGACACTAACAGAGACACAATGGCCAAGTGGAAGCAATACGAGCTCTGGGTACAAACCTCAGAAAACAAGTGGGAGATAGTCGGTATTTTTCCCACCACCGAATTAGCTACGGTCGTAGCCAATGGCCGCGGCACCCGCACCCGCCTGATTGAGGTCCTGTATGACGGCAGCAAGATGCTGGGGCAGGAGATCATCGCGGAGTTGGGGAACACTCGCAAAGAATAGTCCCCTGTCTTTGTGATCTGGACTTTAGCGATTCAGAAGTTTGGCGCGTCTGATCTGACGCGCCCTTGTTGGATACCACCGACAAACCTAAAAGAAGTGCGGCTTGCCGCGCCATCAAGCGCGACGGCTTGAATTACGTCTTCTTCTTTTTAGGCTTTCTGACTTCGCGTTTTGGAGCGTTTTTGTTTCCCATAGCTCACAGCATGCCATAACTCCATGGCAAAGGCCATAGAGATGAACGCGCACGGCACCACAATTATCAACCAATTTACTCGTAGCGTAGCGCTACCATCGGGTCAACCTTGGTTGCGCGGCGCGCCGGCACATAGCTGGCCAGCATGGCAACACTCGCCAGAGCCAGTGGCATCACGATAAAAGTCACAGGATCTGTAGCGCGCACTCCGTAGAGCACGCTCGACATCAACCGTGTTAGCCCCAGAGCCGCCAGCCATCCAAAAAATACTCCGGCCAGCGCCAATCCCGCTCCCTGCTTCAGCACCAGGCCCAGCACATGCTCCCTGGGAGCGCCCAGGGCCATGCGCAATCCGAATTCTCTGCTTCTGCGCGCAACCAGGTAAGAAAGCACGCCATATATGCCCACCAGTGCAAGAACCAGTGCAACGCTCGAAAAAACTGTCAGCAGCAGAGTGAGAAACCGTGGGCGCGATTGCGCCGTTGTGAGCACATCGTCCATGCTGCGCACATTGGAAACCGGCACGCTCGGATCAAGACCACTCAATTCGCGGCGAACGCCAGCGGCCAGGTCCAGCGAATCGCTCTTGCCGCGTAGCACCACATACATGCCTGGATTTCCTGCGCCCTGTGGCTGGGTAAAGGGCACGTAAAGTTCGGTTCCGGTTGGCTTATCGATCCCGGCATTTTTTACGTCGGCCACCACGCCTACAACCGTGCACCATGGATCCGTACTTCCCGGACGAACGCGACGACCGAGCGGGCTCGCGTTCCCCCAGAACATACGCGCCATTGTCTGGTTAACAATGATTACATCAGGCGCTCCCTTGGCGTCAGACGCATTGAAGAACCGCCCTTCAATCAGCCGGATTCCCATGGTTTCAAAATAGCCGTTGCTTACCGATTGATAAAAGTCCACGTTCTGCATGGGGCCGTCTTTGCGCGGCACAAAACCTTCAATATCCGTGTCATTGGCATTCACGCGTCGCGCCGGAGCCAGCCCGGAGACCAGCGCCGCGGACTGCACGCCTGGCAACCGGTTCACGCGCTCATAGAGCCGTGACCACAGGCTTTCAATTTTCTGATTGTCGCTATAGACAGCGCTCGGCAACGTTACTCGCATGGTGGCGATGCCGTGCGGATTCACGCCGATATCCACTTCCTGCAGCTTCCAGAAAGCGCGCACCATCAGCCCGCAGCAGATCAGCAGCACCATAGCGCCAAAGATCTCAAAAGCCACCAGCCCGCGCCGGAAGCTCTGCGCTGCCGCGGAACCTGATGCGGATCCTGCTGCGTCTTTGAGCAGCCCATGAACATTCTTCACCGCCAGATGAAGCAGCGGCGCCAGACCAAAGATGACTCCGGTAAAAATAGAAACCAGCAACGCCACCAGAAGCACGGTGGAATCAATGCCGATCTCAGATGCGCGCGGAATGCTACCGGCGTTCGTCAGTTTGATGGTGTAGAGTCCCGCGAAGGCCAGGCCCAGTCCGAGTACGGCGCCCATGAGCGAAAGCAGAATGCCCTCGGCAATGAACTGCCGCAACAGCCGCCATGAGGATGCGCCAATCGCGGTGCGCACGGCAATCTCACGCTGCCTGGCTTCAGCGCGCGCCAGGAGCAGGTTCGCCACATTCACGCAGGCAATCAACAGCACAAAGCAGACGGCTCCCATCAGCATCAGCAGCGCGGGGCGCACATTCCCCACCACTTCTGCCTGAAACGGATAGCTCACAATGGTGTGGTTTTCCGGGCTGAAATGGTGCTGTTTGGCTGAGCCGGTTGTCCCCCAGTACTTCACCAGAGATTCCATCTCCGCCTGCGCCTGCTGTGCGCTCACATTCGGTTTCAATCGCCCAAGAAGATATAAATAATGTGAGCCTCTGCCACCGGGTTTCGCGGGATCAAGCTGCAAGGCAGTCCACACTTCTGGCGGATCAACCTCTCCGGGCGGAAAAGCAAAGTCTTTCGGCATTACGCCGATGATGACCGTGCTTTGTCCATTCAGCTGAACTTCCTTGCCCACAATGTCACGCCTGCCTCCAAACACGCGCTGCCACAATCCGTAAGAGATATCCGCCACCGCGTTGGCCTTGGGATCGTCATCCTCGGGTGTGATGGTCCTGCCCAGGGTCGCCGGCACTCCCAATGACTTCAACAGCCCGCCGGTGATGAATGACGCGGTTGCGCGTACAGGCTGTGACTGTCCCGTTAGATTTGCTCCGCCGTTGACCCAGCCATCCAATGATTCCCATGATTTGGTTTCGCGCTTCAGGTCAAGATATTCAGGTGGTGAAACCCAGAACCTTCTCAGTCCGCCGCCGGGGAAGCTGCCAAACTCCGAATAGATCTTGACCAGGCGTTGCGGCTGCACGTAAGGCAGGGGCCGCAGCAAAACTGCATTCACCACGCTAAAGATCGCTGTGGTTGCGCCGATTCCCAGCCCCAGACAGATCACTGCGGCAACGGCAAAGCCGGGGTTGCGGACAAGAATTCGCAGGCCATACCGGAGATCATTGAGCAGCGTTTGCATTGGAAATTCCTCAGATTCGCTCTCCCTTGGACTGGCGTCACTACGCCGGAGTTAGCGGATAACAGCTATTACTATCTCCAGACGCGAATGGTTCCAGAAAAATTTTCTCTTGATCCCAAGTAGCTCGATTTTTTGTTCCAATCGCCCGCCAAAAGCGTAAGATTCCAAGTGTCTGCCAGTAAGTCCAGAGTTCCGCGCTTGGTTCTAGCAAGCGCCAAGCTTACTCAATGGAGGATACATATGGATCGCTCCTTTCGATTCAAGATCTGTGCATTGATTGGAATTGCTGTATTTTCACAGGCTGCCGTGGCCCAACGCGGCGGCGGATCGACCGGGTCCTCCAGTTCATCCAGATCCAATATCCCCTCGCGGACGCCTCCTTCGAATGGGCCAGACAGCTCAAGCCGGCCGATGTTCGTCTCCGGTAAGGTGCTGCTTTCGGGCGGCGGACTTCTACCTGAGCCTGTGGCCATTGAGCGTTCCTGTAATGGAGTGCTTCGCCGCGAAGGCTACTCTGACTCCAAAGGCCAGTTCTCATTTCAGCTTGGCGTAAATAGTGAATTCCAGGACGCAAGCGAGGGTGGCGGACGCCTTGGTGCGCGTTCAGGAAGCACCCCCAGTCCTTCCAGAGCAAGCTTGACCAGCTGTGAATTCCGCGCTGTGCTGGCCGGTTATCAATCCACCGTTGCCACGCTGCGGGCCGACGGAGAGACGTGGCAATTCGATATTGGCACGATTTTTCTCAAACGGCTGGGTAATGCTAAAGGCAACACGGTTAGCGTGACCAGCATGGCAGCGCCCAAAGACGCCATGCGCGCCTATGAAAAAGCCGAGAAGGTCATGGAGGAAAAGCCGGAGGAGGCGGAGAAAGACCTCAACAAGGCGGTCCAGATCTACCCCCAATTTGCCGCTGCCTGGAACCTGATGGGCGATATTCATCGGCAGCGTAATGAGTTTGACGCGGCATGGACTGCCTACACGCGCGCAGTCGCAGCCGATCCCCAGTTTTTAAATCCTCTCTATGGCATGGCCGTGATTGCTACCCAGAAAAAGAAGTGGGATGACGCAATCCAGATGACTACCCAGCTGATAAAACTGGATCCTCTCGCTTTTCCGCTGACATATTTCTTTAATGCCGCAGCCAATTACAACGCCCAAAAATATGACGCTGCCGAAGAAAGCGCTAAAAAATTCAAAGCCCTGGATTCGCAGCACAGCCATCCTGAAATCTGTCTTTTGTTGAGCAATATCTCTTTGCGGAAGGAAGATTATGCGGGCGCGGCCCAGCTAGTCCACGAATACCTTGCCGTAGTGCCCAACTCGCCGGATGCGGATGCTCTTAAGAACGAAGCCAAGCGCTATGAAGAATTAAGCGTTTCCGCTAAACGCAATTAGCCGCTGATAGTCACTTTTCCGTCGGAGCGGGGAAGCGCAGCAACCCGGGCGATGTAAACTTCTCCCCCGGCTTGAGCTTGCCGGTGTTGTCATCCACTTTGCTCCAGCCAACATTGGCGGACACGTAAAACCAGCCGTCCACGGCCACCGCATGTGTGGGATCGCCCAAGCGCTCCGTCGCCTGTTCAATGACCTCAGAGCCAATGATCTCCGTTTGCTCCTGGTTCAGCCGCAGTCGCAGAATTCTGTTTGGTTCGGTTCCATTTTGTATGCCGATCAGCGAATCACCGCTGCGATAGAGACCGTCCAGTCCGACGACCGCAACATTCTCCGGATGCGGCAGGTAGCTTACTTTGCCGGGGGCAGCCAGATCGATCACGGCAATTCCCAGGGTGTAATCGGCCACAAAAAGCCGCTTGCCATCACGCGCAAGCACGGGAGTTTGCGGAGAGAACAATCCATCGGCAATTTTTTCCAGCTTGGCTGTATCTGGATTTCCGCGCAAGCGGTAAACTCCGCCGCCAATGCTGTCCGTCACATAAACGGTTCCGTCATCCGTAACCGACATATCGCCCAGCACCGCCGGGCCGGTAGTGTTCGGGTCAAATCGATGCAGGACTTTTCCGCTGGTCGTGTCCACTTCAAGAAGCAACGCCTTGCCTTCATCTTCTTTCGGGAAGCCGCTGAATCCCGGCATGGCCGAACTGGTCATCCAAAGAACTTTTCTTTTGGGATCCACTGAGACAGCCAGCGTGGGCCAGTGCTTGGCGTCTTCGGAGAGCGGCAGCTCCTGCATTGCGCATTCCTTGCTTCCTGCCTTGGGTAAAGATACGCGGTACGCCGTCCGGTGCTGAATGCTGGACACAATGAAACTTCCCGTGGTTTTAGATTCCACTGCCTTGAGATACGTGATGTCCTCCGGCATCGTGTCGGCCTGGGGCAGGGCACAGACGAACTCTGCTCTGGCGATCGACCGATTGTTCTCCTTCATCTGTGCAGCAAGCTTTTGTCCAGCTTCGTCTGCCAGCAGCGGTTTTGAATCGTCGTCTTTGGCGATGTCATAGCTCAGTCCGGTGGCCGCATATTTCTCCATCCATTGAAGCGCTTCTGCCTTGTGACCAAGATGTGCCTCGATGGACGCTACCGTCAGCAAATAACGCGGCGTAGGCGCCGGCAGCTCGCGGCCAATTTCCGTCAGCACCGCGCGAGCGGCCTGCCAGTCTTTCTGTTTCGCCAATTGGTCAAGCTTATGCGCGAGTTCGAGATAGTGAGCACGGTCAATGGCGCTGGAAGAAGAAATCAGGGTGAAAAGCACCACCAGGCACGGCAATAGTTTTTTCAAGCTCGGCATCCCTATTGGACGGACGCTGTTCGCGTTTGGCATCGGACGAATGCGTACTGGTTCTGGCATTTTTTTGCAGTTCGCTTTACCATCGCCAATAGTGTCCGCCGCTGAGAACAAACCGATTGACAAAGATCGCTTGAATAAAGATCGCGTGAATAATGACCGCTTGGATAATGACCGCATGAGTAGCGACCGGCTTGTTTCCGCCGTGCAGGCGGAAGACGATGCTTCTTTTGAATTGAAGCTGCGGCCACGCTACCTGCGCGAGTTCATCGGCCAGAAGAAGGTAAAAGAAAACCTGGCGGTTGCCGTGGAAGCCGCCAAGTCGCGCGGTGAAGCCCTGGACCACGTTCTGCTTTACGGTCCGCCAGGCCTGGGCAAGACAACGCTGGCCACGATCATCGCCAATGAAATGGGAGTGGCTTATCAGCAGAGCGCCGGTCCGGCCATACAGATTAAGGGCGACCTAACGGCGATCCTCACGAATCTGCATGACCGCCAGGTTCTTGTTTTTGGATGAAGTTCATCGGCTGCAGCCGGCGCTGGAAGAAATTCTTTATTCGGCACTCGAAGATTACAAGCTGGACATCATCATCGGCCAGGGACCTTCGGCCCGGACGCACACCATTGATGTAAGTCCGTTTACTTTTGTGGCGGCGACCACCCGCGCCGGCCTGCTTTCCGCGCCGCTGCGCTCACGCTTTGGCATTCTGCTGCGGCTGGAGTTTTATACAACGGAAGAACTCAAATACATTGTGGAGCGCTCAGCGGAAATTCTGGGCGTTTCGATTGATGATGACGGCGCCGACGAGCTTGCGCGCCGCGCCCGCGGCACACCTCGCATCGCCAACCGGCTGCTGCGCCGGGTGCGTGACTTTGCCCAGGTGCGCGGACATGGCCGCGTTGATAAGGCTACCGCGCAAAGCGCGCTGGAGATGCTGGAAGTAGATAAACACGGCTTTGATGAGATTGACCGCCGCCTGTTGCTGACGATTATCCAGAAATATAACGGCGGCCCGGTTGGACTCAGCACGCTGGCCGCGGCACTGGCAGAAGACCAGGACGCGCTGGAAGAGATCTACGAACCATTTCTCATTCAAATTGGATTTCTTGACCGCACGCCGCGCGGCCGCGTCGCCACGCGACTGGCCTATGACCACTTCGGCATAAAGTTCGGGCGGCAGCCGGATTTGTTCTAGCCTTTTCTTTCTTTCACACGCGCCCAGCAGACACCAGCCAGCATGATCAGCAAAACCAACGGGATAAGGGCATGCGTATTTTCCTGATGGCTGAGGTGCGTGTAAACCGCGCCAGCCATAATGATGACCAGCCCTCCGGCGGCAAGGGCTGCAAGTTGCGGGATCAGCAATGCCAGTCCGCCCAGCGTTTCACATGCGCCGATGAACGTGGCGAACCATGCCGCGTAGCCATATTTCACAAACATGGGCTTTACCTGCTCGGGGTGCATCAACTTCATCCCGCCGGAAAACAAAAACATCACCGCCAGCAAAGCGCTTACAATCCACAGCGCAATCCTTGGTCCCTTTGACATTCATTCCTCCAACGCACCGTATTTGATCTTAGTTCCCGATTCGATATGCGGGTGAGTCTATCACCGCCAATTTTCTGCGATCAAACTTTTTTAGGACGTAAAAGCGCTTCCGTTTTAGCGAGTTGGCTCAACCGGACTGGGGCGGAGCGAAACTCTCTTTTTGCTTCCGTGTTCTTTCTGGTAGCACTTAAGTTTTACGCTGGCTCCCAGAGAACGCTTGTGGTTTCCGGCAAAGGAGGTTGTTATGGCGAAATTGATTGAATTCTACATTCCGGCATCTTTTCAACCGCCGAAATCGCGTTGGACGCCGGCAGAGTTGCGCGGCAAGATCATCGACTTTCCTGCCATCATCAGAAAGTCGGCTTAGCGTATGGCCCGATATTTTTCTTTCAACCGTACAGGCGTAAAAAAATTCCGGTAGTGCAGCACCGTCAACCAGCGGACTGCACTACCAAGGAAATTGAAAGATGAAATGAAGCGGTTACGCCTTCAGCGAAGTACCAAGCTTGTCGAACGATCCGTTCCAGCCCTCTGCCCTATTCGCACGCTGATAGCTGGGGGTGCTCATTAACGGACATCGGGATGACGATTCTGATCAAGCGCAGATTGAAGCTGTCCCAGGATGAGGGAAGAACTGGTGCGGTGCTAGAAAAAGACGGCCGGAGAAACATGAAAACGTGCACTGAGGCGAGCGATATGATCTTTTGAGAGCTCCCGTTTTCCGTTCAATACATCCGAGACAATGCTTTCAGTCCCAAAAACATCCACTAAATCCTTCTGCCGTAATTCATGCTCTTCCATCAAGTGCCGGATGATGTCGAGAGGCCCGGCATCGGGAACCGGGTAATTTGTTGATTCGTATTTCTCAACCAAAACAGTCAGCAACTCAATCAATTTTTCCTGGGCTGTACTCACCGCCGGCAGACTTGTGAGCTTTTCCAGGACCGCGATAAAAGCAGCATTCTGCTGCTCAGAGTGAATTACCTCTGGCCTGGTTTCGTTGAGTAAAGCTCCATAATCAATGGCATGTGTGTTCATTGTTTCCATCCACCTTTTGTGTACTCTGCATGGGCCAATAGATGCTTTACGAAGATCATTTGCCAGCGATACTCAATTTTCACTATGAGCCGGTAGTTCCCTCCGCGAATATTGAATATCGTGTAGGGATCAACAAAATCAGCGTGCGGATAGGTAGCTTTCACTTCATTGATGTTGCGCCAAGTTGCGAGGCTCGCTACCTTATGCCACTCTGATATCGGCCCTTCCAGGGTGTGATCCTTTGCAGCTGCATCCTTCCATGCGCTTTTGCTAATAACATGCATTTATGTGCTACTTCGCAATTTGCGAAGTTATCCTTAAAATATTCGCAAAATGCGAAGAAGTCAACAACGAAGCCAGCTACTCAGGATTTACAGAAATCGAGAGCTGCTGCTAAGCAAGTGCTTATTCCAGCAGGATCTGTCATTTATATTTCTATCAATGGCCACTTCGGTTCGATCCTTCGGCAAAATTAATCTCGGTTTAAAAATTGGCCCGTTGCGGGAAGACGGCTTTCATGAGCTCCGCACCATTTATCAGACCATCGCTCTGAGTGATACCGTCCGCGTGGACGTGAGCAAAGGAGTGGGCATTGAGATTGTCTGCAAAGACAATCGCGTCCCCTGCGATGAGAGCAATACCTGCTGGCGCGTGGCGGACCGCATTTTGCGGTCGCTGAAGACGCGAGGGAAGATTCGCATTGCCATTGAGAAACGGCTGCCGGTGCAGGGCGGCGTGGGCGCGGCTTCTTCAAACGCCGTAGCTACCATGATGGCGCTGGAAAAAGAGCTGAAACAGCAGTTGCCGCCGGAAGAGCGGCTGCGCATTGCGTCTGAAGTTGGATCGGATTTGCCGCTGTTTCTGTTGGGCGGCACGGTTCTGGGCACGGGCCACGGCGAGCAGGTTTATCCCCTGGAAGATCTGCCGAGCTTCCATTGTGTGATTGCCACGCCGAAAGTCGGCGTCTCCACGCCGGCGGCCTTTGCCGATTGGGACAAAAAGTGGCCGGCTCAACCGGCTAAATCGACTGACCCAAAATTGACTGACCTTAAATTGACTGGCCCAGGCAGCTCAGATAGAATAAGCATGTTCAGTCGCACAGTTTATGAGTGGCTGAACGGGAGTTATACCCCAACCGGTGTCCCAAGCAAAGGCTGGGACCGGGCCGAGGCACTGCTTCTCGACCTTGTCCGTACCGGGATTGAAAACGATTTTGAAAGTGTCGTTTTTCCTAAATATCCCGCAATACGTGAGGTCAAACGTGCGCTCGAACACTCTGGGGCGAAGTATGTGTCGCTTTCGGGATCGGGTTCCACTGTCTATGGCTTGTTTGCGGACCAAGAATCCGCAGCCGAAGCAGCGCATAAGCTGACTGAAAGTGACGTACCGGCGCAAGCCACCGTGACATTGCCCAGAGAAGAGTATTGGAAAGAATTGTTTCCAGGCAGGGTGAACGCGGCGTGAGTTTATCGGATGATCTGTTGATCACAGTGATCGGTTGATCGGGAAGCTCTTAGAAAATTAAACACAAGGTCCCTCCGGCCTATTCGCACGCTGAAAATTGCGCGTGCTCATTTAAACGGCCGTCGGGATGACGAGTTCTGAGGGGCAAGCCGCTTGCGGCGGAGCCCTTGAATGAAAGACTTTTTTGGGCCGTCGACTAATGGTAGGTCAAGTGCCTTTGGAGCACTTTGTCTAGGTTCGAATCCTAGCGGCCCAGCCAGATTTATCGCCGTCATCGCGCGACATCGCGGGTGATCGGAAAGAACGGTTAGTTTTTAAGCAGTTGCAGTTTGAGTGCGTGTTGTTTTGAAGTTGCAAGGTTTACGCGAAAGTCACGGCCTTCACAGAGACAAAGAAAGCCTGTGTTGGTAAAACCACAATCCGATGTAGCAAACCAGCTCATACGGAGTGAAAAAGACATGGCGACGATAGCGACAGCAACGGAAAAACCGGAGAAGAAACAGGAGATGCAGCCGAAGGAGCAAAAACCTCAGCGGTCGCGTGCAGACGATAAGTTCAAGATCTTCTGCGGCACGGCAAATGAGGCCCTGACCGACGAAATCTGTGCTTTCCTCGGCATGGACCGCGGCAAAGCCACGGTTACACGCTTCTCTGACGGTGAGGTTTATATCCAGATCATGGAAAACGTGCGCGGCGCAGATGTTTTTGTGGTGCAGCCCACATGTTTTCCAGTCGATGAACACTTGCTCGAGTTGCTTTTGCTGGTAGATGCGCTGAAGCGCGCATCGGCCCGCAGAATCACCACGGTGATTCCGTATTACGGTTATGCGCGCCAGGACCGCAAAGATAAGCCGCGTGTTCCGGTGTCGTCAAAGTTGATTGCTGATCTGTTGACCACGGCGGGGGCGCATCGTGCGCTGGTTGTAGACCTGCACGCGCCGCAGATTGCAGGGTTCTTCAATATTCCGGTGGACCATATTTTTGCTTCACCGGTGCTGGTGGACCATTTCAAGAAGATGCAGTTGCCGAATCTGACCGTGGTGTCACCGGACGCAGGCGGCGTGGAGCGCGCGCGCTTCTTCGCCAAGAAAATTGACGCTGCTCTGGCCATTGTGGACAAGCGGCGCACGGACATGAACGTTGCCGAAGTAATGCACGTAATCGGCGATGTGAAAGGGCGGACCTGTTTGATTATCGATGACATCATCGACACTGCAGGAACGCTGGTAAAGACCGCAGAAGCTCTGATCAATGCGGGCGCAACCAAGGTTTTTGCCTGCGCCTCGCATCCAGTGCTGAGCGGACCGGCCATTGAGCGGATTTCAAAGTCGAAGCTGGAAGAAGTGGTGGTCACCAACACGATTCCACTCACGGCTGCGGCCCAGGCCGAACCGAAGATCAAAGTTCTGTCGATCGCCGGCCTGCTGGGCCGGACGATTCAAAACATACACGAAGAGACTTCTGTCAGCTCGCTATTTGCATAGCGCTGGCGGAAGCGGAGAAGAAGGAAGAGACAATGAGTGCACAGGTAGAAGTTGTTGAAGCCCAACCCAGGCCGGACAGTTCGCGCGGCAAAAACGAAGCGCGGCGTTTGCGCGTGAGCGGTCGCGTGCCGGCAGTGGTTTACGGCGCCAAGAAAAACACCGTGGCGGTAAGCGTGGATCCTAAAGTGATCTCGCGCATATTAGCTTCTAAATCCGGCCATAACACGATTTTTGACCTTCAGGTTGGCAGCACCGAAAAGACCAAGGCCATGATCGTGGATTGGCAATTTGAGCCGATTCGCGGCAGCATTTTGCACATCGATCTGAAGCGCATCGCCATGGACGTGAAGATGCGCGTGATGGTCCCGATCCATCTGGTCGGCGAAGCCATTGGCGTGAAGCAGCAGGGCGGCATTATGGACCTGGTGCTGCGCGAAGTGGAAGTGGAGTGCCTGCCTGCGGACATTCCTGAGCACATTGATGCCGACGTCACCGAGCTGGAATTCGGCGTGGTGCTGCGCGTAAAAGATCTGCCCCATGGCGGCAAGCTGAAATTCATTACCGATGAAGAGCAGGCAGTGGCTCACGTAACGGCAGTGAAGGAAGAAGTTGCGGCCACGCCTGATGCAGCAGCGGCGGATGCGGCAGCGGCCCCGGCTGAGCCTGAGGTTATTAAGAAGGGCAAGCAGGATGCTGAAGAGGGCGAAGCAGCTCCTCCGGCGAAGAAGTAAGGCCGGTGAAGCTGATCGTTGGGCTGGGGAACCCCGGTATCGAATACCAGTTCACGCCCCACAATATCGGCTTTCTTGCAGTTGACCGGATCGCCGAGCAGTGTGGCGTGATCGTGGATAACCGGCACTGCAAAGCTCTTACCGGCAGGACCAGAATCGGCAACGACGAGGTCCTGCTGGCCAAACCGGAAACCTACATGAACCTGAGCGGCATGTCGGTACTGGAGCTGGTCAGGAAGTATGAAGTTAACCCGCAGCAGGACTTGATCGTGATTTATGACGAACTTGACCTGGCGCTGGGAATGATTCGGATCAGGGCGCGAGGTTCGTCGGCCGGGCACAACGGAATGCAGTCGATTATTGACGCGCTGCAGACTGAAGAGATTGCGCGGATACGGATTGGAGTAGCGCCGGATGATCCGCGAAAAGGTGGAGCGAAATACATACTCGCGCCTTTCAGGAAGTCACAGCTGGTGGCAGCGGATGAAGCGCTGGACCTGACTGCGCAGGCCGTGAATGTGATGGTGAATGAAGGTATTGCACCGGCCATGAATAGATTCAACCGGAAGAACAAACCGGAAGATTCAGCAGGAGCCAGTACTTAGACATTAGTGTTTAGCTGGCTTGGAGTGAAATCGGAATTGCTAAAGGCGCTCATTACAGGTGCCTGAAGTTGGAGATAAGGACATATGCAACAACGAGCTTATGAAGTGATGTTTATCGTACGGCCTGACCTGTTGGAAGAAGACATGGACAAGCTGATCGCCACGCTGCAGGGCCATGCCACCACCGCGGGAGCAACCGTACTGAATACGGAAAAGATGGGCAAGCGCCGTCTGGCTTATGACGTGAAGAAATTTTCTGACGGCCAGTATGTGCTGTTCGTTCTGGAAGCTGACGGCAAGGCAATCCACGAGTTGGAACGCCGCATGCGCGTCGCCGACGCGGTGATCAAATTCATCACCGTGCGCACGGACGAAGAAAAGCAGCGGCTGGATAAAGTCCGCAAGCTGCGTGAAGCCAAGGTGAAACGTCCGCCGGCAGGATCGCAGCAGGCGCCAGCAGCGGAAACGGAAACGCCCGCGGTGAATGCGTAGAGAGCAGCTTTTGGCCTTTGGCCATTAGCTTTTGGCTACTGCCTCAACATAATTTAACGAATTTATATAGATAGATTGCGCGCTTTAGAGCGCGCTGCTTGAAGGAGCAACATGGCTGACGAAAATCAAGAAGTATCAACACCAGCGCCACGGCCACATGGCGGCGGAAGACCCGATGGTCCGCGCCCAGATCGTGGTCCCGGCGGCCGCGATGGCGGACGCAAGTTTTTCCGGCGCAAAAAGGTCTGCAAATTCTGCGTCGAGAAGATTGACGACATCAATTACAAAGACGTGCGACTGCTGGGCCAGTTCGTGGCGGAGCGGGGCAAGATTGTCCCACGCCGACTGACCGGAGTATGCACGCCGCACCAGCGCCGCCTGACCGCGGCCATCAAGCGGGCACGCAACATTGCTCTGCTGCCATTTGCCGCGCGGTAGAAAAAACCTACCACGGAGACACAGAGGCACGGAGAAAGCAGAATTGGACCATGAGTCCGATATTTCTCACGGCCTCATAAAGCGCAAAAGTATCGCGAGATTTTTATTGGAGATCTGAAATGGAAGTCATTCTCAAAGAAGATGTTCCCAAGCTGGGCCACCGCGGCGAAGTAGTGAAAGTCGCCGAGGGCTACGGCCGCAATTACCTGTTGCCGCACAAGCTGGCTATTGAAGCCACCACGGCCAATCGCGCCGTGATCGACCAGATGAAACAGTCTGCCGTGCGCAAGTCAGCAGTCGAAAAGACCGCTGCCGATGCACTGGCCCAACAGCTGGACGGCACCGCGCTCAGCTTCACGCGCAAAGTCGGCGAGAAGGACCACCTGTTTGGTTCGGTCACCACGTCCGACATTGCGGAAGCACTGGAACGCAAGGGCTTTAACATTGATCGGCGCAAGCTGCAGCTGGATGATCCGATCAAGAGCCTGGGCGAATTTGAAGTGCCGGTCCGCCTGCATCGTGACGTGATCAGCAAGATCAAAGTCACGGTGGAGAAGGAAGCCGAAGCGTAGGCGAATTGCCATAATCGCCGAAATTGCCAAAGATTGGCGATTGAAAAAATCAAAACCGCGGATCAACTACCGCGAACCCAAGCGGATTCACGCTGACAGAGCGTGAGCCGTGGGGTTCGCGGTTTGTTTTTATCTGTCATCTATCATTCGATCCATCGCCTTGAATCTAAAACGCTGTCCATGCATCTATGCAGGCATGGCAACCTCAGCGGAATTTCACTTGAACGAAATCATTGCGCTGCTTGAGCGCATTCCCGCGTCTGTGGACGCGCTGTTGCGCGGCCTTCCCAATCTCTGGGTATGCGGCAATGAAGGCAAAGATACCTGGAGCCCATACGACATTTTGGGACACCTGATCTTCGGAGAGAAAACCGACTGGATTCCCCGCGCGCGCATGATTCTGGAGCAGGGCGAAGCATGCCCATTTGAGCCGTTTGACCGCTTTGCACAGATTAAAGGGAACAAGAACGAACCGCTGGAAAAGTTGCTGGATGATTTTGCCCGTCTGCGCAAGGAGAGCCTGTCTGCATTGCGCGCGCTGAATCTGCAGCCTGAAGACTTGGGCCGACGGGGAAGGCATCCGGCGCTAGGTGTGGTGACTCTATCGGAGCTTCTGGCGGCGTGGGCTGTTCATGATCTTACTCATTTACATCAACTGTCTCGTGTAATGGCCCATCAATATCGTGCCGCAGTCGGTCCTTGGAGCGCATATATGGGTGTGTTGCAGTGCAACGGACATAGCGAATAAGGACTAAATTTACCGCGAACAAGATGGATTCACACAGATCAGGCGCGAATTCGCGAAGGTTCGCGGTTTTTGTTTTGTAGCTTTAACATTGGCCTTCCCCGCCGAATAAAAACTGCACCAACATTGATTTCTTTAGGTTACATCGCTTGCAGGGCGTGCCTGTTTAACCAGCAGCCAAAGACCTACGATGATTTCAAAAATAACAATTGGTATTCCTGTTCGAGCTCTTCGAAGCGGTATATCGGCCAACCCGGCGAACACGATGGTGGTTAGAGGGATGACTGTGGGCACCAGAGAGGAAAAGATTCCCCAGGCAGCCAACGCTCGGGGAATATAACGCGACTTGAACCACAGGTAGCAGAACATGGTCGACCCCAGTCCGAAGAGCAGAGCCCCAACTCGACTTCCGGCTGTGTCCACGCTGATAAACAATCGCACCAGTACTTGCAGCTGCTCCGTGTTCAACGTTTGCAAGGAGCTGGCGCCACCCAGCAGCCTTAAAGCTGCAAGTTCATTCACAATGCTGGCCGCAGCGATGGAGCATTCCACCAGCCGCCAGAACGCCGCAAGCAAAGCCAGATTCCTATTGATGGGCTTGAGCACAACGTAAAGAGCCGCTACTAATGTGACGTCACAGACCAGGGTAGCCAGATCGCTGATAATGCCAAGGCGAAAGAGCTGTGCGGATGCGGCGATATTTTGGGCGGTCAGCGTGGCGTCGCCGGGTACGATCAGTTGACGGCGTACATAGAACTCCGCAAAGTTCGCGGTAACCATGGTGACCAAGTACATCAATCCCGCGACTCTCGCGGCTTTGCGTTGTGACTCGTCGGCGGCGAAAATTGTTGAGGGTTTCAAGAAAACAAATATATACCCAGAAGCCGCCGCGCAAAATCAGATCGGGCCGCGGTTGCGGCGAATCCTGACCGTTGCAACGAGGAATGCCGCAGCGATTACCAATCCTATCCACAAACCCGGCGCGCTGAAGAACTTTTCTGGATCGAGTGATGCCATTCCATTCATAGACATGTGACCGCCCGATGAGAGGGCGTAAGCCTCCGGGCCTCCAAAGCGGTACTCCAACATGGCGAGAAAATGGGAAGTGTTGAACACGATCTTCTCGACGGCGTAGATCGCGAGCGGCGGCAAGACCGCCCATAGAAATGGCGCGCGCCGTGCCCAGGCTGAAATCAGCAGCAGATAGCCATAGATGGGCGCATACCAGAGCGCATGCACGGTCAGAAGGTGATAGAGCAACATCAGCGCCCGCGGGAACAAAGACACCTGCGTCCAAAGTGGCGCGGCGCTTAGATTGCTCCCCCACGCTGCCGCGGTGCTTAGCAGCAGCATGATCAACTGCGTGGCTATTGTAAGCACGAAGGAGAGCAACAGCAGAATGATCGGAATGGCCGCCTTTGAGAGGACTGTTGTGAGATCGGAAACCGGCAGCGACTTCCAGAAGAGGATGCTGCGATCGCGTCGCTCGCCATGCAGCGCCTCAAGACAGTAAAACAACCCTACAAAAAAGGCGGTTGCCATGATCAAGCCCTCCGCAATCTGGTACGGCACTTCGATTCCGGCGCGCTGCTTCGCGGGGTTGAGCGCCAAGACAGTGCTCATGCGGTGCTGCGGGATAACAATGATGCCGATCAGGTGGGCGACTAGAGCGAGGGCAGCCACTGCCAGTGGCGCAATATAGATCGAGCGGTTCTCCCACAATTCGCGCCGCACTGACCAGTAGAAGGGCCGAAGGGCGGACAAAGCCACCGGCACGAGGCCTTGCGCGCCAACCGGAGACTCTTGCATGGCATGCGATGGAGTATTCATACAGCGGCTCCTATTCTCTCGCCTGGCTGGTTGCCCACAATGGCAACGAACAGGTCAGCAATGCTAGGCGTGCGGACATCTCCCAGCGCGGCGAGTTGCTGGCGATCAACGCGCGTGGACCCGAGATCAAACAACAGGATGCTACGCCCGAGCACCTCACGTGCCTGGATCGGATTGAGTGCCCGTGCTGCCGCGGCCTGCTCTGGATGCACTGACAATTCCACATAGCGCGACTCTATCTCCTCCATGCTGCAATCGAGCACAATCCGCCCGCGGTCAATGAACATCAGATCGGTGAGTACATGCTGGAGTTCTTCCACCTGGTGCGTGGTTACGACGATGGTGCGATTGCGATCAAAATAGTCGTTCAGCAGAGAATCATAGAACTGCTTGCGATAAAGCAGGTCGAGGCCAAGCGTGGGCTCGTCGAGCACCAGCAATTTCGCGTCTATCGCCATCACCAGTGCCAGATGCAGCTGGGCGACCATGCCTTTTGACAGTTCCTTGACTTTGCTTTCGCGGCGGATGGTAGTCCGGGCCAGAAAGCTTTCGGCCTTGGCGCGATCGAAACGCGGATGCACGCCGGCAACGTAGTCGAGCGCCTGCGATACCCGTATCCAGCGCGGCAGAACAGCGACATCGGCGATGAAGCAGACATCACGCATGAGCTGATCGCGCTCAGTCCACGGGTCGCGTCCAAGCACCCGCAGTTCTCCCTGATAGTGCGTGAGGCCGAGAATCGCGTTCAGGGCGGTGGTCTTACCGGCGCCGTTGGGGCCGATGAGCCCCAGAATACGGCCCTCTTCCACGCGCAAATTAATGCCGTCGAGCGCGATGTTATTTCCAAACGATTTGCGGAGACCGCGTGCATCTATGCAGGCCATAGCTTCAGCGCTCCTCTTCAGATTGTGAACCGGGAAGTTTAGACCCGGGTTTTGAACCGCGGGGTTTCGGCTCAGTGGGTTGCGAGGGTGTTGCATCCGAAGGCCTAGCAGCTGCGTCGCCGTTCAGGAGTTCTTCTGCCTTCAAGCCGAGCCGCTGAATCGTTGCATGTACGCGGGGCCACTCTTCAGCAAGAAATTTCTGGCGTTCGCCCTGCAGCAACAGGTCGCGCGCGCCGGCGTTGATGAACATTCCCAGGCCGCGCCGGGTTTCCACCAGCCCATCATCCACCAGTTGCTGGTAGCCCTTGAGGACAGTGAGCGGATTGACACGATATTCGGCCGCCACGGTGCGCACCGAGGGCAGCGGATCGCCCTCCTTGAGGACGCCGTCGAGAATCATCGCGACGACCCGGTCGCGAAGCTGGCGGTATATCGGCTGACTGTCATTCCACTCACGGTCCATCAGGTTTTCCAGGTTCCTCTAACGCCTCTAATGTGCGGCTGCCACTTGTGGATTTGTGCGCTGTAAATCCATGTGCGCGTGCATGAGCTTGTCACCCTTCATCTTGAACGTCCAATCTTCGGTGTGATGGTTCGCGTCGATAAAGGTAAAAACTGCGTGGTACATGTTGCCATATTGCGTGTTGCCGGCGACGTCGAGAAAATCGAATTCCACGGTCTTTCCGTCCGGTGACACCCTGGCCGCCATGCGAGGCCTGTTGCCGGCGTCACAATAGTGCGTCAGGAGCAGGTGGTCACCATCCAGATAGAACATGGTAACCGGATGGTCGTACTTCGTGGGATCGTCTTTCCCGGTCTCGCCCATCTCATGCACCAGCGCGTTGCCGCGGGAGGTCACGCGCAGCGAAACGTCTACCGTTTTGCCGTCTCCCATCTCTTTCATCGGCGGGTCCACGGTGACCGTGGCGTGCCAGGCGCCAGCGAGGGCTTTAAGTTGATCAAACGATTTTTGCGCGTCAGACTTTTGTGCGTCGGGCTTTGCTGCGTCTGGCTTTTGTGCGTCAGATTGGGCAGCATGGTTGTGCGCATCCGATTGGGCAAAAGCCATTGCGGATACGGACAGCAGAGCAATCGAAAGCAGAGTACGAAGCGATTTCATGTTAGTTCTCCTTCAAGCGGCTGGATGGGCCGCTGTACACTGTTATAGTTAACTATAACACTATATGTGTCAAGAGGGATTTTTACCCTGATTTTCACTCTGATGTTAGGCTTTTCGGCATTGCGGGAGGCAGGAGAGATGGCAGAAAACAAGACCAAGGCCACTCAGTTCAGTGTGGCGGAATTTATCGCAAAAGTGGCAGATCCAGCGAGGCGAGCCGATGCCCAGGCGCTGGTGAAGCTGATGCAGAGCGCAACGGGTGAAAAACCGAAGATGTGGGGGCCATCCATTATCGGGTTCGGCAGCTACCACTATCAATACGAGAGCGGACGGGAAGGCGATATGCCTCTGATCAGTTTTTCGCCACGCAAGACGGCCATAGCCTTGTACAACATGGGCGGATTCAGCGGCTCGGATGCCCTGCGCGCCAAACTCGGCTCAGACGACAAGGGCTGTCTCTATATCAAGAAGCTGGCAGAGGTGGACAAGACAGTGCTGGAGACATTGATCGTCAAATCTGTTGCGGCGATGCGGAAGAAGTGTGGGAGCTGATGAAAGTTGGCCGCAGATTTGCGCAGATGAACGCTGATAGGAATTTGCAGGCGCATATTTTATTGGCGCTTCGCTGAACCACGGCTGCCTGTCCGCTTGTTCTTGCCAGATCGAAAGATCAGCACGCCTGCGATGTTGCTTGCCACGACCACAGCGCAGATTTTCGCGGCGTAGAGGCGGCTGCTGGTCACGTCAATGATGGGATAAACGGTAATCACCAGCGCAATTACGCTGGAGAGCAATCCTGCCAGTGCTGCCAGCCTCACCCACTGCGGCAGTGCGCTGCGCAATGCGCTTCGTCCGAACAGCGGCAGTGCAAACAGAGCAACATAAGCGATTGCGTAATGAACAATGGATGCAGCGCCAAGAAGCTGGCTGGCCTCCTGTTCGCGTACGCCCATCATGCTGAGCAGGATGAGCGCCATCACCAGCACAGCAACAAAGAGAATTGAGTTGACCGGCGTCTGCCGGCGCGGATGCAGCCGGGCGAACCAGGTCTGGCACCAGGTTGTCCCATCCGGCAGTCATGGGGAGACGCGTGATGCCGGTAAAGATCAAACTGGCGCTGGCCACGGCCCGCATCATGAGCAGAGAAATCGCGAGCGGTGCGACCCATCCTGCGTCGCCAAAAGCAAGGCGCATGGTTTGCGGAATGGGGCCAATCACGTTGATGGGGCGATCGCCGACAAAGGTGAGCACAGAGCTGGTGCCCAGAATAAACATCAGCGCGATGATGGGAGCTGAGATGGCAACCGATTGGCCGATAGTGCGCGCCGGATTGCGGCACTCCCCGGCGAGAATGGCAATGTATTCAAAGCCGCTCAACGCGCCTACGGTCATCTGTCCGAAGACGGCCAGGCTAAACCATGAAAGATGCGGAGCCTGCCATGGAATGGGCTCATAGTGCGCTATGGAATGGCGCAGCAATGCCCAGATCGGGAGCGCCAGCAGGATCACATAGGCGAGCATGATTCCAACGCTGCCAATGTTATGCAGCCACTTCCCGATATCCAGGCCGCGAATAGCGACAAGAGTAATTGCCGCCATCACGCTGCCGGTAAGAAGCATGGTGGCAAGCTTGCTCGCAGGGATCCATGCCCCGGCTGAGCCAAGGATATAGGCCGCGTCTGTGGGGACAACAAAGATGATGGAGCCCGTCACGATGACCGCATAAACCCAGAGGTTCCACGCGATGAGAAAGCCAGCCATCTCGCCGAAGCCGGATTTGGCCCATTGATACAGGCCGCCTTCCAGAGGCATCATGCGATTCAGGTAGATGACGACAATCGCCAGCGGAACGTAAAACAGCAGCATGGCGCCAAGCCAGAACGCGACATGCTGTCGACCCAGCTTGGCCGCAATCCCGACCCATGTGGAACCCACAACGCAGAGCACCTGCGCCATCACAAGATCGCGCAGCGCAAGCTCTTTGCGAAGACCGGACTGGTCATTTACAGGGACAGCGGGTACAGAGACAGCGGGCATGGCTGACTATGATGCATCCGGGCATCGGAAAAGGCAAAGGGGCAGGATCGGGTGATCGCGCGTGATCGGGTGATCTGGTGATCGGAGGATGTCCGCGGTTCTAATTTCATTTATGCGCTTCGCGATGCTGCGCGCGGCCTACGGCGTGAGGAAGGATTTTTTCGTTAGCCTACCCGGCACTTATTCCTCAGCGCGCGTTGCGTGCTTCGGAAACGTACCGGGCTATTATCGGCCGTCCCGCGAAGCGCGGGACTGGGGTTTTGCAAGATCAAAGGGCATGATGGAAAAAGCGGGCGTCAGTTTATGATGGTTCGCGGTTAGTTTTCGGGAGCGGCGACAGTCGAAAATGGCTTGAAGATCTATTTTTTAGCGTCATCAGAGTCCATAAGAGCTATGTACTTAGCCTGGCTGCTAAATCCTTCGTATACAGGAGGAATAAGGCCCGCCCCAGCCCGCGCAGCCATCCCTGCCGTGAAATGGTTGCTCGGCCATCCACGATCAAAGAACAAATCAGCTCCCCGCATGATTTGAGGGCGGTCTGCTACTGGAACATTCACCATTTCAAGAATCTGGGCAAAAGCTTCCTTTTGCTTTGCTCTATTTTCCATTTTCACCTCGCTGAATGCCTTTAGACCTTACCGTATAGTTCGTAGCGATTTTTTGCCCGAAGCCCCACCCGGAACAGTGCTGGTGACGAATTGTTTGATCTTGAGATGGTCACCCGATTTCCAAGCCTCGATTAGCATCTTGCCCTTCGGGCTGAGGTTTACTGCATAAGTAACCAAAAGTCCATTGTTATTGCTCTTGGAGGAAAAAGAGGCGAGGCCGGCGCCGATCAGCCGATCGAAGTGAAGCACTCCATCGCCACTTACGATGAGGAAATCCTTGCTTAGAGACTCTAAGAACATGAGACGGTCAATCGCTTCAAGATCAAACGCTCGATTGATTGCCACCAATGTAGATTTGTAAGCAAAGATCGCCTCTCGGGGAATATGTCCCCTATGGTAGCGCGCATGGCACGTCGGGCATAGCGCAAGCAAATTTGCTGCTTCGTCTTTTCCATCTTCAGAGACCTGGTAAATGTGGTGCAAATCCAAAAGCAGAAGGTCGCGGCAGGTTGGTACTGCACAACGATAACCAGCTTCGGTAAGAATTTGCGTCTTGATGTTGGTGGGAATTCGTTTACGTTCAACTGGTGGGTTCTGTTTTTTGGCACGTTTGGGCAAACCAGTCGTCATTTAGCACCATCCACAATCGCCTTCTTCGTTGCTTTAGAAAGAGACTTGAAGAGTTTACTCCACTCGAAAGTAGGTTTCCCCGCACTGTTGGTGCGCTGGTGGATTAAATCAGCTTCTCTAAGCGGCCGAAGATGAAAATCAAGGGCTTGAACATTCTCAAACTTTAACGCCGTTCTTAACTCTTCGCGTGTGTGAGGCTCTTCACACTTTTTCATAATCGCTCGGCGTTGCGGAGTTGTTAGATGGCTTCGCGCTTGGTCTTCTACAACTTTTCTATTTGCAAGGCTAGTAATTGTCTCTAGTGACCCAATGCGTTCTTTTATTTCTATCAACTCCGCAGTCAGTTGATCTGAACTGACCTCCAAATGATCGGTTTTACTTTTCATCGTTTGGCCCCATCGCTTTGCATTTCCGATGCGATTAAGCCAAAATCATCTAAATCAAAAAGCCGTACTCGTTTTTTATCCTCTTTTACTTCCATCAATCCCATGGCGACGCATCTTTGTGTAAGTGCCCCAAGCCCATTCGGGCTCATCTTGCACGCAATTCGGACTTGATCCATTGATTTTGTCCCGTCAAGCATCTGGAATGCTATGCGGGATTTAAGATCAGGAAGGGCCTCTTGAAGAAGTGATTTGACTGACTGAAATGATGCAGCGCGAGTCCAGTTTAGGATTTCTTTCAAGACTTCTAAAGAATTATCTCCCATCAATCGACTCCATCTTCAAAGAAATTTTTTGGAATCGAGATAGCTAGCTTCGGCTGTTTCCCATCGTCCGAGAGTAGCTTGCTACCTTTTAACTGCTTTACAAGAGTGCTTAAATCACCTTGATTGATACCGCTCTCTTTCTGAATGACCGATTGTATTCGGCTCCCATCCATGAGATATACTGCTTTCGCTTTTTTACTACTGCTACCCACTAGCCGTCGCAATTCAACTCGAGCTTTTTTGTCACGCTCGGCAACGGCGGGTTCCGCCATAAATACGAATAAGGTCACGAATTTCTTGAATGGCGCTCAATAACTCAGTAGAGGTATCCACCATTATTTCTCTTATTCCTCCGTACTCTCGAAAAAATTAGCGGGAAGAGCGATAACGAGCTTTGGTTGCTCATCGGCTGTTATCAATTCTTTTTCACGCAGAGATTTTGCTAAGCGGCTTAGGTCACCCTGATCTATCTTGGATTCTTGGCGAATAGCCGTGCGGGTTCTTGTCCCGTCCAGCTTTGGCTTCGGCCTTACTTCCACGCTTCGCAAGCCTGCAGGGCCGATCAACGCTTCGGCACGGGATGAGCAGGGGTAACAAAGAGGAATGCCCAAGACAGGCCGAATTAGAGTGAAACACTACTTTAATTATATATTGACAAAATGTGAACATTTTTGAATAACATGTTTATGGGATGAAACTGCCACCAAAATGTATGAATCGGCGCGTGAAAGGCTGACGGAGCTCTTGCGGAAGGAAACGGAGATCAAAGAGCAGATTTCCGGCTGGATACCCGTTGTGGAGCAACTGGCTGGTTTATGCGGCGAAAAAGTCGATCCAGAGCTGGTAAAACGAGCTAATACGGCTTCAAACACGGAAATCGCAGGGCAAGATATGGGGTTGACGGAGTCGATACGGTGGGTTTTCAGGCAGGGGCACCTTGTACCTTTAACGCCCGTGCAGGTCAGGCACGAACTGGCTCAAATGGGGTACGACCTGGAGAAGTATAAGCATGTGATGCCTCCGATTCACAACACGTTAAACAGGCTGAAAGACGCAGGGGAGATCAAAGAGGTGGATGGGCTGGGGGGTATAGGGAAGGCTTTTGTGAGCGCGAGGTAGGGGAACCTAGCCGCGAATTGACGCGAATAAACACGAATCAAAACTTTTTGCCGCAGATTTACGCGGATGATCGCAGATAAAACGATTGGGAAGAGGAGCTGAAGCCTGCAAGGCCTAAAGCGAAATCGGTTCCTCGTTCGAACTCCCTGAAGCGGCATGGCGCAGGAAACCTTGTCGGGGTTCTTCGACTTTACTCCGCTCCTGCAGTCGCGGAGTGTCGCTCAGAATGACAGTGGTAAAAAGTTAACTGGAACGCAGGCATGAATGACCATCATTCTCCAGCGAAACGCAAGGTCCCTCGTTCCTATTCGGACGCTGAAGACAGCGCGTCCTCATTGACAGAACTCGGGATGACGATTTCTGGCTGTGGAGCATTGTGGCTGCTCCAAATTTTTTCCCGCTGTGGTGCTCTAGGGTTCCACATTTTTCTTCCTACGAGGTGAAGGTTGAACAGCGAAACTGTGAATGGTGCAACGGTGACGACGAAATCGAGCAAGGAAGAGATTATTGCGGCAATTCAGGCGTGTGCGGCGAGGCTGGGACATGTCCCGAGCCAGGCGGAGCTGAAACAAGAGATCGGCCTGCATGAGAAGGTCTTTATGCGGCGATTTGGCAACTATACCAAGACGCTGGAGGCCTGCGGACTGGAAGGCAGAGGCTCAGGATTTATGCTGAGCCTGAATGAGCTGTTCCACGAGTGGGCAAGAATTGTGCGGCTTCTGGGAGAGATACCCAGCCTTTCAGAATACATGGTGCATTCCAGGCACAGCGTGACTCCTCTGAGGAAGCGCTTCCGCACATGGTGGAATGTGCCATTGGGAATGGTGCAATACGCCGAGACGCACGGCATGGAAGAGCAGTGGAAAGATGTCCTGGAGATCGCAAAGCGGCAGCGAAGACGGGGCCAGACCGGGGGGTGGAGGTCAACGCCAGAGCCAGCGGGATCGATCTCACCTCCAGTCCTGCGGGACAGACCTTTATATGGTCCGCCGCTGATGAACACGGCGCTGGCGTTTGCTCCGGTGAATGAGATGGGCGTGGTGTACCTGTTTGGAATGATGGCCAAACAGCTTGGTTTTATGGTGACGTGGATGGGAACGGCGTATCCGGACTGCGAAGCCATAAGAGAAGTTGAGCCGGGAAGATGGCAGCGGGTGCGGATTGAATTTGAATTCGCAAGCCGTAATTTCCTGCACCATTTTCATAATCCTGAGGAGTGCGATTTGATTGTGTGCTGGGAACATAACTGGGCAGAGAGTCCGCTGGAGGTGGTGGAGCTGAAGAGAGCATTCAGCCTTCAGTAATCAGCAGTCAGCCAAAAAGATCGGGGGATCGCCGTGATCGGGACATCGGGTGATCGGAAAGACATGAAAAGTGAAAGAGTTTGGGTAGAACTCCCTGATGCGGTATGCCGGCAAATGGCAGTGTCGGGATCCTTCCACTCGCCCTGACTCCTTTCGTCGCCCGGGCTCGGTCAGGATGACAGAAGGCATTTGTTTTTATGGACCTAAAATGGACTCGGATGGGGGAGGCGACTCCTCGTCCCAAAAAAGGAGAACGGACCAAAGGTGTTAGGCATTTAGAATCAAGAAGAAAGCACCTTGTCCCTGGTTTCCCAAGTGTCCGAAAATGGGATAGTCTCAGCTTACGTATCGCGGTTGGAGCCGTCCAAGTAATTGCAAGGAGAGAGGATTACTGAGGACGAATAGATGCCGGCCGAGTCAGCATTTATCGGAATTACGGCAGGCGCGAGCGGTGGTTCGAAGAGCTCCCATTCTTCCGGAGAGATGGTGAGTCAAGCCCTAAGTCGAATTAACGACAGTGAGCTGATACGCGCCGCCCAGCGCGGCGATCGTGCTGCTTTCGAGACACTGGTGCGCCAGTATGACCAGGCCGTTCTGCGTCTGGCCATGCATCTGACCGGCTCTGACGCTGACGCGCACGATATCTATCAGGAAGCCTTTCTCAAAGCCTACCGGCATATTGGAAATTTCCGGTTTGAATGCTCGTTTTATACGTGGATTTACCGGATTGTCACCAATCTCTGTCTGGACCATCTACGTAAACGGCAGACGCGCAAAGAAGATCCGCAGACGGTGATGGATTCGAGCGGACAGCCGGTGGACGTGCTGGAGCGCGTTTCTGACGACCGTTCAGGAGCGAACCCGGAGCGCGACCTGATGCGGCGCGAGCTGGGCGCAAAGATCAACCAGGCGCTGACCAAGCTGACACCGCGGGAGCGCATGGTTTTTGAATTGAAACACTATCAGGGGCTGAGACTGAGAACGATTGGCGAGATGCTGAACACCACGGAAGAGACGGCCAAGAATACGCTCTTCCGCGCCACGCAGAAACTGCGGAGCGCCCTGGCCGGGATGAGGAGTTAGTTTTTGCAGGGGCTAAAGCCCGGGATTTTTTAAGCTTTACGGCACGACTAAAGTCGTGCCCTGATACCTGCAGCGGCTGAAGCCGAAG
This sequence comes from Terriglobia bacterium, assembly GCA_963724105.1. GTDB lineage: Bacteria > Acidobacteriota > Terriglobia > Terriglobales > Acidobacteriaceae > Angelobacter. The sequence goes on from CAVRTD010000001.1 coordinate 537,518, forward strand.
TGCAACAGCAGTGAAGTGTAACGGCAGTAAGGTGTAACAGCAGTAGGGTGTCATGACAGGTGAAGAGACTGAAGCCGAAGCGCAACGGCAGTAAGGTGCATGCAGGTGCAGAGGCTGAAGCCGAAGTGCAACGGCAGTAAGGTGTCATGACAGGTGCAGAGACTGAAGCCGAAGCGCAACAGTAGTGAAGTGTAACGACAGTAGGGTGTCATGACAGGTGCAGAGACCGAATATCGCTAAAGAATAACGATCGGCGAAACGGCCGAGGGGATTTGAGCTAAGCACTAAATACTGAGTACTAAGAGCTAAGAACCAAATACTAAGTACTGGAAAAAATTTATGAACTGCGACTGGACCAAAGAAAACATTGTTCTGTACATGTATGACGAGCTGGCCGATGACGCCAAGTTCGAGCTGGAGCAGCATATACGCCTGTGCCTGGGCTGCCGGCGCGAACTGGATACGGCGCTGGAATTCAAAGACAACATGGCCGCGCTGCCGATGAAGGAGATCTCACCCAGCTTTCTCACGGCCAATCGTATGCAGCTGCAGGAATCTTTGGAGCAGGCAGAACAGTCGCGCAATATTTTCAGTTCATTCATCTTTGACGCCACGGGATGGTTCCACCAGATCAAGCTGGCCCCGGCGCTGACCGCTGCCATGCTGATGATCGGCTTTGCCGGCGGTGTGGGAACGACTTACCAAATGATGGACGCAAAGCGTCCGCAGCCGGCAGTCGAGAAGCCTGTGCCGGTTACTGAGGCCAACATCGCCCAAATCGAATCCATCACTCCCGACGCAAACTCCAACCAGGTTTCCATCAAATACAACACGCTGCAGCCGCAGACCGTGAACGGTTCCACGGATGATCCGCGCATACGGCAGCTGCTATTGCTGGCGGCGCGCAACAATCGCAATTCCGGCCTGGTGCTGGATTCTCTGGATGTGCTGATGCGGCGTCCGGAAGACAACGCGGTGCGCGAGGTGCTGGTCTACGCGTTGCGCTATGACAAAAACCCGGGAGTGCGGCTGAAATCATTGGACGCGCTGAAGAGCTATGTGAAAGACGATGTCCAGGTGCGGGACGCTGTGGTGGAAGCGCTGCTGCACGATAATAATGCCGGCGTGCGCCAGGAAGCTATCGGACTGCTGGATGCGGTAAAGGCGGACAGCAGCGTGCGCGCAGCCTTGTCAGTGCTGGCTGAGCGCGATCCGAACAAGTTTATCCGTGATGAATCAAAGCGGTATCTGGCGAGCATGCCACATCTTGATTGATGGCTTTAGATTAGTGGCTTTAGATTAATAACCGGGAAAAATGCAACGATGAAGAAACACTTACAACGCGCGGCGGTGATTCTGGCGGCAGGCTTTCTTTCGATAAGCTTCCTTTCAATAAGCCCAGCCGCAGTCGCGCAAAGCCCGAGCCCACATTTTTACCGCTCAGGGAACCAGTGGATACAGGAAGTTTCCGGAACGTTCTCCGCCGGAAAGATGGTGAAGGTCAAGTCCAGCAATGGGGCCATCCGCATACAAGGCGCCCAGCAGAACAACATTACTTACACGATTCGCGAGCATGTCTGGGCAGTGACGGAAGACCGGGCGCGCCGCGAACTGAGCCGCATGAAGTTCACGACTTTCAGCTCAGGTGACACGGTGATTTTGCAGGCTGACTGTGAAGGGTCGGCCCAGGGCTCGATTGATTTTGACATCAAGGTGCCGGCGCAGACATCGCTCGTGCGGCTGGAGACGGACGGCGGCACGGTCTCCGCTAACGATCTCTCTGGCAGGGTCGAAGCAAAGACAGGTGCAGGCGGAATCCAGCTTGACCGGATTTCCGGCATGATCGTGGTCTCCAGTGGCGGCGGCAACATTGAGATTGGCAGGGTTGGCAGTGATGTGCAGGCTTCTACGGGAGGCGGAAGCATCCGGCTGGCGTCAGCGGCAGGGCACGTGACCGCGAAATCTGGCGGCGGGAATTTGAATATCGGCTGGGCCAAAGTCATGACGTTGCAGACCGGTGCTGGATCCATTCACGTAGCCAAGTGCGATGGCAAGATCAAAGCCGAGACTGCCGGCGGCAATATTGAGCTGAATGACATTGCCGATACCGCAGAAATTGAAACTGGCGGCGGCAGCATACATATTGGGCCGGTCCAGGGCGGTGTACGCGCGGAAACCGGCGCAGGCGCCATCATGGCCAAACTGGCTTCAGGCGGCGTGCCTTTTACTGATTCCAAGCTGGAAACCCATATGGGAGATATTGTGGTGTACGTCCCGGAAGGCCTGGGAGTCAACGTGCGAGCTGCGGTGGAAGCCGCGCGGAGTTATGGCATCCGCAGTGAGTTTGGGGAACTGAAAATCAGCAGCCCATCGGGAAGCCTGGGCCCGCGTGAGTTCTATGCAGAAGGCAGCCTGAACGGCGGCGGACCTGTGCTGCACGTCCATACCACGGCGGGAAATATTGAAATCAAACGGCAGGCAAGGCCGTAAAAAGAAAATTTGGAGCGCTTTCTATGACACATACATTAACCACGGCTCTGTTGCTGGCTGGCCTGGCAATACCGGCAGTCGCGGCCGAACAACCAAACACGCTTCCTCGTCAGGCAACTGGTTACTATTACGCGGCCGGACGCTCCTACCTTGGCGTGGATATTCGTGATGTGACACCGGACCGTGTGAGCGCACTTAAGCTTAAAGAAGAACGCGGAGTGGAGATCACAATGGTGGATGGAGATGCCCCCGCAGCGAAAGCGGGCCTCCGCGAGCATGATGTAATTCTCGAATTTAATGGCACGGCTGTTGAAAGCGAAGAGCAGCTCCGGCGGCTGATCCGTGAAGTGGCGCCCGGACGAACGGTGGCGCTGGGCATCAGCCGTGATGGCAATCCCATGAAGATCAGCGTGCAGCTTGCCGACCATAGCACGGTTGCAGCGCAGACTGCCCCCCGCATCATCATGCCCGCCATGCCTGATTTTCCCCGCAACGGAATGGACCTGCCTTTTGAGGTTCAGACGTACTTTTCAACCCTGGGAATCCAGACGGAAAATCTTACGCGCCAGCTGGGAGAGTATTTTGGCGTGAAAAATGGTGAAGGCGTTCTGATTCGCTCGGTGGAAAAGGGAAGCGCCGGAGAAAAGTCTGGCCTCAAAGCCGGTGACGTGATTATCCGCGCCGACAATGAAAAGCTTACCGACCGCAGCGATCTGGGCCACATTCTGCGCAACCATCACACCGGCGGAAAAATGACGCTGGTGCTGATGCGAGACAAACATGAGCAGACGATTATGGTCACGCTGCCGGACCGAGGATCGCGCGACTCCTCCATGCTTGATTCAGACACCCCTGGTGTTGATACAGAAGGTCTAGCCTTTCTGGGAAACGATGAAAACCTGCTGGAGAATTTGAACGAAGATGAAGGAATGGTATCTCTTTCAGACAATTTGGCCACGCTGAACGACAACGTAAATCTTCCGGAGATAGAGCGGCAGTTTGAGATAACACCAGAAACAGAAAAGCTCTTGCAGGAATTAAAGACTTGTCCTAATCCAATCTAATTTCTTTTATCTGCATGTTCCCATTTTGAGCGTGGCCTCTGGTCACGCTTTTTTTGTGAGAACTGAAACTGCAGTTCGCTGCATCAAGATTTCAGACAAATATTTTTTCAAGCCATCAGTTTTCCGGCGGACGCAGTTCCAGCAGCGTTCGTGGGTCCAGGTATTCGCCACGCCAGCGCACGGCAAAATGCAGATGCGGGGCTGTGGCCCTGCCAGTTCCACCGCTCAGTCCGATGATCTGGCCCTTCTCCACCGCATCACCTTCTTTGACCTTGAACTCTGATAGATGCAGATAGAGCGTGAGCAGCCCCTGGCCATGATCAATGATCACGCAATTGCCTTCAAAGTACATGCTGCGGGCCAGGATAACCGTACCACTGTTTGCGGCAGCAACAGGCGTACCCGTTGTCACGCGGAAATCAAGCCCTGTATGCTGGCTCTTCTTCACGCCATTGAAGACCCGTGCCGATCCAAAAATGCCCGACACTTCAGCTTTCGCAGGGGCCTCAAAGCGCCCTGACCAGCGTGGCTCCGGCAATGTAGTCGCAAATACGCGTTTCTTGATCACCTGATCTTCTTCAATACGCGCCAGCGTCTCTTTGGGCGGCTCCACAAATTCTGGCGGCACTTTCAGAGTTGTCGCAGGATAAGGAGCTGTGGTGACGGCAATGGTATAGCTCATCGCGGACGCCTCTTGCCCTCGTCCTTTGCCCTCAACGTGCAACGTGTATGTCCCCGGCTTGGTCGCCAGACTCACGCCTGCAATCGCGTACCAGCAATGGCATGCGTCGCTGAAGCGGAAAGACAACTCCTGCCCCAGAAAATTGCCTGTCATCTCAGTAAGTTGTTTGGGAGCGGTAATGCGGAAGAGCACGGGAGAACCATTCACCGGCTTAACGGGCTCCCATTGGGCATTCCATGGACTGCTGGCTAAGGCGCCTTGATGAAGCGCCAAGGCAACAAAAAGAGACCACGTGATTGCGAACAGCTGACGGGAACGAGGCATTTTATGGATGGGGTATGGCGTCTTTTTCAGCGTTGCTGCAGCGTCTATGCCTTGTCCGCGTCATCAGTTGTGGGCGATTTACTCCATCCACCTTTTGAAGATCAATGATCCGTTGGTGCCGCCAAAGCCAAATGAATTGGAAAGCGCTATGTTCAATGGCGCTTTGCGCGCCACGTTCGGCACGTAATCCAGATCGCATTCGGGGTCAGGCGCCTGAAGATTGATCGTCGGAGGAAGAATCTGATCACGTAAAGCCAGAATAGTAATGCCGGCTTCCAGTCCACCGGCTCCGCCCAGGAGATGTCCTGTCATGGATTTGGTAGAGCTGACAGCAATTTTCGTATTGTCGCCAAACGTCCGCTTGATGGCCTTGGTTTCCAGCACGTCGCCAATCGGCGTGGAGGTACCATGAGCATTCACGTAGTCGATATCGGCGGGAGTAAGTTTTGCATCGTTAATTGCGTTCGTCATCACGCGCCAGCCGCCTTCACCATCTTCCGCAGGCTGTGTGATGTGATAAGCATCGGCGCTCATGCCATAGCCAATAATCTCTGAAAGAATCTTGGCGCCGCGCCGCCGCGCGAACTCCAGGTCTTCCAGCACAAGAATGCCGGCGCCTTCACCGATCACAAAACCATCGCGCTCGGTGTCCCACGGCCGGCTGGCTTTTTCTGGTTCGTCATTGCGCAGGGAAAGGGCGCGCATGGCGGCAAAGCCTCCCACACCCATCGGCGTAATGGCCGCTTCAGATCCGCCGGCAATCATCACGTCAGCATCACAGCGCTGAATGATTTTGTAGGCATCGCCAATCGCATGTGCGCTGGTGGTGCAGGCCGTGGCTGTGGCTTCATTGGGCCCCTTGGCGCCATAGCGGATGCTCACATGCCCGGCGGCAAGGTTCACGATGGCAGCGGGAATGAAGAAAGGAGAGATCTTGCGCGGCCCGCCTTTAAGCAGCTGTTCGTGCTCGCGCTCAATAACGTCAAAACCACCCACGCCAGATCCGATATGCACGCCGACACGCGTTGCAATTTCCGGAGTGACCTGGAGGCCTGACATCTTCATGGCTTCATCCGCCCCCGCCATGGCGAAGTGAATGAAGCGGCCCATTTTTTTGACCTCTTTTTTCTCGATGAAATTCAGAGGGTCAAAATCCTTGACCTCAGCCGCAATCTGGCAGGCATACTGTGCAGCGTCAAATCTTGTAATCTTCGCCACACCACTCTTACCCGCAATAATGTTCTGCCAGACCTCAGTGCTGGTATGGCCCACGCCACAGATCAGCCCAATGCCCGTTACCACCACCCGCCTGGTCAATCACTTGCCGCCTTTCGAATGCTTTTCAATGTAATCCGTGGCGTCTTTCACGGTGCGGATCTTTTCCGCATCCTCGTCCGGAATCTCAATGTCGAACGCTTCCTCAAACGCCATCACCAGTTCCACGGTGTCGAGTGAATCCGCACCAAGATCATCCACAAACGATGCGTTGGGCGTGACTTCACCCTCATCCACTCCAAGCTGTTCAACAATGATTTGTTTTACTTTGTCTTCAACGGCTGCTGCCATAGGCTGTTGTCTCCTTCAAGATTATTGCTGCATTCGATTTTACTGTTTTACTGATTTTGCATTCTTCTGAATGTAATCAACCGCATCCTGCACGGTCACAAGCTTTTCCGCGGCTTCGTCCGCGATCTCGATCCCAAAAGTCTCTTCCAGCGCCATAATCAGTTCCACGCGGTCAAGAGAATCTGCCCCAAGATCGTCGACAAAAGAAGACGTAGCCGTTACATCGGTGGAATCAACTCCAAGCTGGTCCACAATGATCTGCTTTACCTTCTCCTCGACTCCGGGCATCACAAAGCTCCTGCAACCATGTCAAACTGTTTAGTGTAATTGCTGGAAAAATGCCATGTAAAGGGCAGCCTCAAAAAGCTTTTCGGGCCACCACCAGCGATTGCGGCGTCGGGAGCAAAGCTATCTGCCTGGGTGTTTCCAGTCCGGCGTTGCGACACATGGCTGTATATTCGGCCAAAGTGTAGGCATCGCCCTGTGGTGTGTTGCCAAGCATCGTCAAGCTAAACATGGCAGCTCCCGGTGGTGATACGCGATCATCGTTCGGCACAAACTCTAAGATTATCACTTGTCCGCCCGGATTGAGGGCAGCATGCACCTTTTTCAGCATCTTTTCATTGGCGGCGGGGTCAAAGTGATGCAGCAGATTAGTAATCAAAATGGCGTCATAGCCGGTGCCATAGTCCACATCAAAAGCGCTCCCCGGCAACAAGTGATAGCGATCACTCAGCCCTTGCCTGACTGCACTCTCCTGGGCCACTTGCAGCACGTTGGCCCAGTCCAGCGCATAGATGTGCGCTTTTGGCAGCCGCTGCGCCACGGTAATACCGAATAAACCATGGCTGGCAGCAATATCCAGAATCTTGGCGGAAGGACGTGAGTTTAACTCACTAAAGAGTATACCGGCCATGGCCTGGGCTGCTGGAACCATCATGGGCGCCATGCCGTTGGCAAAATCCACCCAGATGGCATCATTGGGGGCAAGACTGCCATCATCCTGCGAGCCGCCCTGGCGCACTGCGTTGCCCAGTTGTTCAAACCTGGATAACTGTGTGGGATGCATCAGAAACTTAAAAGCCCGTCCCATGTAGGCAGGTGACCTGCTATCCAGGAAAAAAGCACTGTCTGGGGTCAAGGCATATTGGTTTCCAGCCTTGGTTAGAAATTCCATTACCACCAGCACGTCACAGAGTATGCGCACGCCGCGTTCAGCTGCGCCACAAGCCTTGCTGATTTCGATTGCCGTTTTGCTGCCCTTGGCAATTGCCGTAAACAGGTCAAGATCAACCGCTGCCTTCAGCGCAAAAGCACGCTGAAATCCCTGAACCGTGTTGAAGATCTGCATCGGATTGGGCTGCGCGGCTGGTACCTGCTCTACTGCCATTGGGAAGGAAATCCTCTCAGAGCTATTCTAACTGTTTGCACGTCCTTCCAGAGCTGGTGGGCTCGTTTTACAATACATGCTTGTCCGCCCCTAGATTTCTTCTCAAATACACTGCATGGCTCGCCGCCCTCAAGACGCTTGGGGCGTGGGGCGTGTTCATTATCTCCATCATGGATTCAGCCGCGTTCGGCGTGCCCATGGACCCTCTGGTGGCGGGATACGTTTACTCCGATCCGCCTAAAGCATGGCTCTATTGTCTGGCCGGAGCGCTGGGTTCAGCCCTGGGAAGCCTTGTCCCCTATGGGTTGGGACGCGCCGGTGGTGAGTTGTTCCTGCTCAAACGCATTGACGCAGCCAAGCTGCAGCGCATCCGCGACCGGTTTGAACGCCAGGAATTTCTGGCCCTGATGGTCCCAGCCATGCTTCCTCCGCCCACGCCCTTTAAGCTGTTTGTCTTCTCTGCCGGCGTGTTTGAAATGAAGACCGTTCCGTTTCTGGTGGCCATATTCACTGGACGCATGGTGCGCTTCGGCGTGCTCTCAGTTCTTACCGTGGTCTTTGGTCCACAGATCGTAGCTCAGACCAAGGCTCTGGTCAGGTCGCATCCTTCTTTTCTGGTGTTGATTGCGGTCGGTGTGATTCTGGCTGGTTATCTGGTGTATCGACTGCTGCGCCAGCCGGCAAAAGAGATTGCAGAAGAGATCAAGCACGAAGACGAAATCAAGCACAAATGATTACATGTGGCGCAAATGCACTCGCGCAGCAGTTATGGGAAGCGGTTATGCTTTTACGAAATCGAAATACCCAGGGACAGAATCCGCCAGCGGGCTTACATAGAAGGTTGTCAGTAGCGGGCAAGTGATCTGCGCCTGCTGCCAAGCGTCAATCCTGATCGAAATTTCCATTGTACAAATGCAGTCGGGACAATGTCAGCTTCCAGTCCAGAAAAGTGCCATCCCGAACCGAGCCCTGCGAACTCAGCCTGCAGCATTCATGCAACTATGGCGAAGGTGAGGGATCTGCTCCGCTGCTGTCAAGGTACCGCAGGCTAGTCTAATCTGATTGAGCGAAGATATCGAATCTCAAGATCGGATGGATCACACAAGCACACAGCCATTCGTTTCAGTTCTTCGGGATCGCTAATTGACGTTTCCCCTACAAGCAAAACTTCTTTTTTCAGCAAATGGGCCACACTCTTAATGAGTGCGAAAACGGCCTCTGCTTTTTCCAATGAATTTACGTCTTCAGGCAGAACGTCCATTTCTATTTCGTCATCGACAAAAAAGTGCATGTTGACGGTAAAGCCCGGCAGCAAGATCTGCAATGCAAGGGCTTTCTCCTTCTGGGTTTGCCAGATGATCGAAAACCGCGGAAGCTCTTGAATTGTTCCGTCTTCTAAGTAGGCCAGGAAATAATTTGCAGAAAGAAAATCCAGGAGCGATTGCCAATCATCGGCAGTAACATCAAACACACGGATATCAAGGAGTGATCCACAATCAGGAGAGAAAATCTCCTGATACCGATGTTCATCGCCCACAGAGATAGCCTCAGAACTCTTTACGCCGTTGCGCTCTTGCTTTCAACCGCATCCGGCTGCGTCTGAGCCACCAGCGCGCCGATACCGAAGAACACCGCGGAGAACAATACATCTGAGATGATGCCGTTGCGGAAGAACGGAATCGCCTTGGTATAGCACTCCATCAGTCCGGCAAAGGTTTTTGCGTATGCGATGTTGCCAAACGCCCACACGGCGAAATTGCTGGTCAGGAAGAAACCAACGCCTGTACCCAGGCCTGCGCCAAGAACATTCAACGGCTTAACTCGATTGCGGAGCAAAAGGCCCAGAAGACAAGGCACGATATACCAGCTCCACATTACGATCTGGTCCAATGCCAGCGGAATGTGGTAAACGCGGAGATTCAGATAGATATCCGAGCCGATGAGGAGCGAGGCGGGAATCCAGAATTGCTTGCCCGGCATGCGTGATCCAAAGAACAGCAGTGAAGCTCCAACCAGGCTAAAGCCATACGTGGCAAACGCGCCGGTACCGGCCGTAACCCGTAACAACACCGCAAGAACCACAAACAAATAAGCGAGCATGAGCACCTCAGAACCATTATTGTGACGGGTTGAAACTGGTACGTCAAGGAACTCTGCCCGATTGAGTGGTGCACCCGATTGAATGGTGCAGTGGAAGGCCCTTAGGGCTTTGCGGACACCGGCTGCCAGAGCTCAATCTTGTTCCCATCCGAATCATAGATCCAGGCAAAGCGACCGTAGGATTCATCCATCCGTTTGGGGTCAATCTTTACTCCCTCTTGTTTTAAGCGGTCGAGCAAAGCATCCATATCGTCCACAATGTAGTTGATCATCAACGGTTGGCTGGGATCGATATAGTTCGTGGAGGAGGGAAAAATAGTCCAAACTGTAACGTGTTCCTTTTGCGGGTCGTCGTGTTCGCGCCACGGAAGCATCACGCCGTGGCCTTTGTCAACGAGTCCAAGATGCTTCGAATACCATTCGCGCATCTGATCACGATTAGCGGATTTGAAGAAGACACCGCCGATTCCAAGGATGCGCCCGCGCTGCTCCGTTTTGATAGGCGTCTTCGACTTTTCAGGTTGCTGAGATTGCATTTCCTGTCCTCCTTTTGAGAAGGCCGAGATGAGCAACAGTGATCCGAGCGCAATTGTACTCCAGCGTATTCCTTGCATGCGCGGATTATAGCTAACCGATTTTCAGCCGTCGATTAAAGATTCGTTTAAACCGCGCAGCGGCTTACGGGTTTGGCGCGTTCTGGGGCAGGCGGCCGGTGAACATCTGCTCAACGTGCAATTGCGGGTCGAGTATGACAGTGCCGGTCAGGGCAGGCCGGCGATGTTCGGCTACGCCTGCGGCAGTTTCAAACCGCATATCTTCAAACTGGACCTGATGCCGTCCGCCTTCCAGCTCCTCTACAGTCACGAATGGATACGCCGCCCAATCCAGATACACGCGTCCCAGGCGAGACTTTTTTGCCGCCAGCGTTACCGGCGTCTCTTCCGGCTTGAACCGCACAACACCCTGGCTTAGAGGATCGATTTCACCGGAGCCGGAATTTACCGGAAACATGTGAAAGAAGCTTTTTGTTTCCACTACGCCATTCCAGGCAAACGGATTGATCATCTCCGGGAAAGCCGAGGCGCGCAGCGGCGCTTCGTCGCGATAAGTGCGTGAATTCAATGCGTTGACGGCCCGGCGATGTTCAAAGTCGCGCACAAAGATCACGGCGGCCACGCAGAGCAGCGCACAGATGGCAGCTCCGCGTCCGCGAAACTGCGGCTTGCGCGAGCCAATCTCGTCGCTCACCAGGGCCATCAGCCAGGGGAGCACCAGGGCCAGAAAGAGCGCCAGCAGCATAATGGGATCAATGATGAAGACGATGTCCCATGAGTACCATTTGGGATTGAACGGCGCAAAAGGACGAACCCCGTAATTGTTGGTGAAGTCCTGAAAAAGATGGACCATGGTTCCCAACAAGGCATAGGCGTACAGCAACTTCCAATTGGGCGGCAGTTTGGGTTGCGCGTCGGGAGATTGCACATTCGCTGAACCCGCGCCATGCGATTTCTTGCGGGCTTCTGTAAGACGCCAGATTCCGTAGATGCCCGCCACCACCAATCCGGCCACAAACGGCGCGCCCAGAAAACTGTGGGTGATTCCGCGGTGATGCTCCAGTCCCGCTACCGGCCCGGCGAAATACGTGATCGAATCAATATCTGGGGCCTCAGTGGCCAGAACCATGGTCAGGGTGGCCAGGGCGGTCTTGCGATTGAGCCCGGCGCGGCTCAGGCAAGCGCCGGTGAGCATGTGTGTGACAGGATCCAAAAGTTGACCTCGGATTAACCTAGCATTCTAAACATGCCCATAACGCCAGCCTAACCTGCTTGCAAACAAAAGCCATCACTCCATCAGCAGTTTCACTGATCTGTTTTCAATGCTCAGCTCCGCAGGCAGCGAGCCCAGCAGTTCGCCATCGGCCTGGGAATAGATTGTCTCCACGCCCGGGAGCGGCGTGCAGCGAAACCATTTTGTGTGAATCGCTTCGACGTCCGGAACTTTCCAGTTGCGTCCGGTAGCCACGGACGCAAAGTATGAGAGAAAGCGCCGCACTTTATCGGTACGGAAAAGCAGCAGGCAAAAATCATTGCGCATGAGCCCTGATCCCAGGTTGACCAGGCTCAACAGGCCGGGGAACTTTTCCGCGCGCACCGCCATCGCCAGCGTGGCCTGGCCTCGGTTGCGGTTTCCCTGCTCATCTTCCCATTCCACCTGAAACATGGGATATCGGCCGTGCAGGGCCATCCGCGCCATCTCCAGAAAGTAAGCGTTTCGTCCCCAGCGCTCTTTAGCTTCCACGTTGGTGCGATACATCAGCTTGGCGTCAGAGCCCACGCCTGCCGCAACCAGAAAATAACGCTTCTGCGGACCGTCTTTGCCCTGCGAAGACACCACTCCGGGACGAAACGCGCGCGGCTGATAGTGAAGTAGCTTGCGCGCGGCGGCAACCGGATCGGCAGGCAGTCCCAGGTCTGAAGCCAGCAGATTTCCGCTGCCCAGCGGCAACAGGCCCAGAGCCACGTCCGCCGAAGTCTGCATCAGGCCGTTGAGTACCTCATTGGCTGTGCCGTCTCCCCCGCAGGCCACAACGGTATCAAAGCCCGCAACCACGGCTTCATGCGCCTGCTGCGTGGCGCTTCCGGCATGCATGGTGGCGCACGCCTCAACCTGGACTCCCGCTTTCCGCAAGACATCCACAATGTGCGATATATGCAGCGCCCGCTTGGCGCGTCGGCGTCCGGAGGCCGGGTTGTAGATGAGAAAGGTTTTTTGCACAGCTGGCTCAAAAAAGAGTCTTCAATATAGCGCAAGCACTTTCAGTGTTTCTTGCGGCCCACGGCTTCTGTGGCAGCTTGCATAATACGCGCATATCCCTCAAAGGCTTTGCGCCCCCGAGGCGTAAGCCGGCAGATGGTTAACGGGTACTTCCCTTTGAAGGTCTTTTCCACTGAAACGTAACGACCCTGCTCCAGCTTGGCGAGATGACTGGAAAGATTGCCCTGTGTGAGTCCGCATTCATTCTGCAAATAGAGAAAGTCTGCTTCAGGGACGGCATACAAGACCGTGAGAATCATCAGTCGCGCCGGTTCATGGATCATCCGATCGAGAGACGCTAATTCCTGTAGCGCGGCGCTCATGCTTGTGGGACCGGATGCTCGCGCAGGTATCGCGTAAGTGAAAGTGCGCCCATGAAAAGAAACTGGGTGCCAAATCCGACCATGCCGAGTGCCATCGCACCTGTCCAGTTTGTTGGGAGCAGAATCAATAAGAGACCAAAGAGGATCAGAGGCAAGGGGACGTACCAGGCGAATCTGCCTTTGGCAGATTGAAAGCACATCAATCCTGCCAGAAGCATAAAGGCGAAAGCCAAGTACCACCTCTCATGGATGGAAGCGGCATAAAAGCTCAACGGCAGAAGAAATGGCAGGGATATCCAAACCCACTTTGTCTTTTGTTGTTGTTTTAGTTCACTGGCAGAGAGAAGTGCCGGATCGGTATGCAATGTGCGCGGAGGCGGCGCCGCATATCCGGTACGTGGATACGTGATACGCGTCTTGAGCCATCCTGCAATCTTCCGCAACGTTATCTGGTCTAGCAGAATCATGGCTGAACTCAACAGCAAAACACCGGGCAGCAGGGAGCGGGAATGGTGGCCCAGCCAGAAATAAGCCAGACCCTGCAAGATCATCGCAAAGCCTGTGATGATGTTTGGCAGACCATCCGAGTTCCAGTACCGCCATAAGTGGGCTTTGGCCTGGAACACGGAAATACCTGAAACAGACATTACGCCTCCCGCTTTTAAAAAACTAAATCAGATTACGCAATCTAGTTTGCCATACAGACTAAAATCATTCAAGAGCCATTTATAGCTCTTCGGAAATCGAAATATAATCTCTGCATGCCGCCTGTCGCCAAGGACAAAGACAAAAGCGTTGCAAGCAAGATCGAAAAGCTCCGCGAGGAAATCCGCCATAACGAGCACCTGTATTACGTCCTGGATGCTCCCGAACTGCCCGATGCCGAATTCGACCAGCTCATGCAAGAGCTCAAGCGGCTGGAAGCCGCGCACCCGGAGCTGATCACACCAGACTCACCAACGCAGCGCGTGGGCGGCAAGCCGCGCGAAGGTTTTATCAAAGTCACGCATTCGCGGCCCATGCTCTCGCTGGACAACGCTTATAACGAGCAGGAGCTGCGCGACTGGGACCGCCGTGCCCGCGAACTGGCCGGCTCAGACAAGATTGAATACGTCTGCGAGATGAAGCTGGACGGCATGTCGATGGCGCTCACCTATGAGAATGGCCATCTTTTGCGCGGCGTCACGCGAGGCAATGGCTCTATAGGTGAAGACGTAACTTCCAACGTGCGCACCATGCGCTCCATACCGCTTTCGATTTCCGCGGCCAAGCTGAAGAAGGCCGATGTGCCGGCTGATTTTGAGGTCCGTGGCGAGGTCATCATGCCGCTGGCGGCGTTCAAGCGCATGAATGACGATCGCGCGGCGCAGAACCTGGCCACGTTTGCCAACCCGCGCAACGCCGCGGCAGGGACGATTCGCGTGCTGGAGCCCAACATCGTCGCCCAGCGCCGGCTGGATTTTTATTCTTACTTTCTTCTGGTGAAGGGAAAATATTTTCCGGAAAAACATTCTGAGGCACTGAAGGCCCTGGAGGCGCTCGGCTTTAAGGTAAACCCAAATCACCTGATCGCCAACACCATCGAAGATGTGCTCAAGTTCATCGCCGCAAGCGAGAAGAAGCGGGAAACGCTGGGCTATGAGATTGACGGCATCGTGATCAAGGTGAATTCCATGCGCACGCAAGACCGGCTGGGCTTTACCGGAAAAGCGCCGCGCTGGGCCATTGCCTATAAGTTCACGGCGCGCAGCGGCGTGACCCAGGTGGAAGACATTGTGCCGCAAGTGGGGCGCACCGGCAGACTCACGCCCGTGGCCTGGCTGAAGCCGGTATTCATCGGCGGCACAACGGTAAGCCGCGCCACGCTGCACAACATGGACGAGATCAACCGTCTCGACGTAAAAATTGGCGACTCAGTGCTGGTAGAGCGCGGTGGCGACGTGATTCCCAAGGTCGTAAAGGTTGACGAAGACAAGCCGCGCGGCCACAAAAACTTTCACATGCCGGAGCTCTGTCCGGTCTGCCACACCAAGATCCGCCACACGGAAGGCGAGGTGGATTACTGGTGCATAAACATCAACTGTCCGGCGCGTCTGCAGGGCAGCATTCTGCATTTTGCTTCGCGCTCTGTGATGAACATTGAAGGGCTGGGCGATTCGCTGGTGAACCAACTGCACCAGGCTGGGCTGATCAAGAACATTGCCGACATCTACACGCTCAAAGACAAGCGGCCGGAGATACTGGCGCTGGAACGCGTGGGCGAAAAGTCTGTCGACAATCTGTTGGAAGAGATTGAGAAGTCACGCAAACTGCCGCTGGAGCGCGTGATTCTGGGGTTGGGAATCGGGCAGGTAGGAACACGCACGGCAGAGTTGCTGGCTGAGCACTTTGGATCGTTGGATGACCTGATGGCCGCATCCGCCGAGCAATTGCAGGAGGTGAATGACGTTGGTCCGAGCGTTTCGGCCAGTATCCGCGAATTTTTTGACGAGCCGAGCAACGTGGAATTGGTAAAGCGCCTGGAAAAATATGGGCTGACATTCAAAGGCGTTAAGAAAGTGCGCGGCACCGCCCTAACCGGCAAGACGTTCGTCCTCACCGGCACGCTGCCCAACTATTCTCGCGATGCGGCAAAGAAGATGATTGAAGATGCCGGAGGAAAAGTGTCGGGTTCGGTCAGCAAGAAGACAGACTTCGTTGTAGCCGGCGATGATGCGGGATCAAAGCTGGACAAAGCGCGGGAGCTGGGCGTGAAGGTGATTGATGAGGAGAAGATGGTGGAGTTGGCTTCTCTTCAATCCCGAGCGTAGCGAGGGAGCCCTATTGCCAGGAAATAATTAGTGGCTAGCAAGAGCCGTCATCCCGAACCCCGTTAAGCGAGGGCGCGTTTGCTTCAGCGCCCGAAGTAGGGGTGAGGGACCTTGCGCTTACGAGCTAAAGAAACACAAGGTCCCTCTAGCCTATTCGCACGCTGATCTACCCATTTGCGCCAACAGCGGGCGCAAATGGGGCCCGTGGTGAACGCGCGTGCTCATGAACGGCCGTCGGGATGGCGAATCTGTGAGGTTTTGATTTTCTATTCCGCGCAACAGATCAGTATTGCCAAACATACCCTTTGCGCAAATACTTATTTCGCACTGGCAATCTGTACCGAAAAGTCATTCTAACGATAGGGATCCCTCGCTCCGCTCGGGATTTCAGAAAAGGCTATGCTCGGGATAAACAAAACACAACCCTTCCGCGAAGCCCGCGACTTCCTCCTCACCCATCGCGATGACTATGCCGCTGCTTACGCTGGCTTTCAGTGGCCCAGGCTTGACCGTTTTAACTGGGCGCTGGATTGGTTTGACCAGATTGCCGCCGGTGATCGTCGCAACCAGACTGCTCTATGGGTGGCCTATGAAGACGGCCGGCATGACAAGCTGACCTTCGCGGAGCTCTCAGAGCGGTCCAATCGCTTTGCTAACTACTACCAGAGTCTTGGGGTTAGACGTGGCGATCGCGTGCTGTTGATGCTGGGCAACATTCCGCCGCTGTGGGAAACCATGCTGGCCATGATGAAGCTTGGCGCGGTAATTATTCCGGCGACCACGCTGCTCACGGCCAATGACGTTGCGGATCGAATCGCCCGTGGGCATGTACGCCATATTGTCTGCGCCGCAGAGCTGGCGCCGAAGATCGAACAGGCTTGCGGAGCGTGTACTCGCATCGCCATCCTACCCCAGCCCGCGCAAAACCGGCGCGGTCCGGGGACCCCGATCGGCGGCAAAGTGCCGGGCTGGCATGAGTACGAGCAGGGATATGCTGCTTCCGCTAAATTCGAACCCGAAGGCGAAACGCACGCCAGCGATCCTTTGCAGCTTTACTTCACCTCGGGCACCACGGCCAAGCCCAAGCTGGTGATGCACTCGCACATCAGCTATCCGGTGGGACATCTCTCCACCATGTATTGGATCGGCATACAGCCCGGTGATATCCATTGCAATCTTTCTTCTCCGGGCTGGGCCAAGCATGCGTGGAGCTGCTTCTTTGCTCCGTGGAATGCCGAAGCCACGGTCTTTGTGATTAACCAGTCGCGCTTCAGCGCGCGCGGGCTGCTGGATGCCCTGACCGAATGCGGCGTGACTACATTCTGCGCGCCTCCCACGGTGTGGCGCATGTTGATCACGGAAAAGCTGAGTGACTGGAAAGTGAAGCTGCGCGAACTGGCCAGCGCCGGAGAGCCACT
Source organism: Terriglobia bacterium (assembly GCA_963724105.1). Taxonomy (GTDB): domain Bacteria; phylum Acidobacteriota; class Terriglobia; order Terriglobales; family Acidobacteriaceae; genus Angelobacter. The sequence goes on from CAVRTD010000001.1 coordinate 554,499, forward strand.
CAACCCTGAGGTCATCGAGCAGGTCCGCGACGCATGGGGGCTGACCATACGCGATGGCTATGGCCAGACGGAGACAACAGCGCAGGTCGGCAATCCTCCGGGACAAAAGCTGAAAGTGGGCGCGATGGGCCGTCCGCTGCCGGGCTATCACGTTCGGCTGCTCAACGCCGAAGATAAAGATGCGAGATGAAGGCGAGCTGTGTCTGCCGCTGAATCCGCCGCCTGCGGCGCTGATGCCCGGCTACCAGGGTGACGATGGCAATCTTGTTCCCTTGGAAGGCCCGGTCTATCGCACGGGTGACGTGGTGCAACGAGACAGCGAAGGCTATCTGACATTTGTAGGCCGCGCTGACGATGTCTTTAAAGCCTCTGACTATCGCATCAGCCCTTTTGAAGTGGAGAGCGCATTGATTGAACACGTGGATGTAGTTGAGTGCGCCGTGGTGCCCTCGCCCGATCCTTTGCGGCATGCGCTGGTCAAAGCATTCGTCACATTGCGGGCGGGCTGCCAGCCTTCACGCGAGACTGCTCTTTCCGTCTTTCAGCATAGCCGCGCGGTGCTGGCTCCGTATAAGCGCGTGCGGCGATTGGAGTTTGTTGATCTGCCAAAAACTATTTCCGGCAAGATTCGCCGTGTGCAGTTGCGTACGGCTGAAGCCGAGCGAGCGCCGGGCTCGCGGGCACAGGGGGAATTCAGGGAAGAGGATTTTCCTGAATTGAAATAGATCAAAACCTTTAACCACAAAGGACACGAAGGAACACGGAGGAAAAACTTACCACTGATTTTCACTGATGACACTGATAGGAGTGCCAAAGAGCGGGTGACCGCGCGTGATCGGGTAATCGGGAAGACCAGAATCTTCCGATCAGTGTTGTCAGTGTAATCAGTGGTAAATCGTTTGCTTTTTCAATTATCAATTTTGGCAATTCCGGCGATTTTGGCAATCTTTCAAGACAGAAAGGCCACCTTGCGGTGGCCTCTGTTATGGAATGCACGGTGTTAATTTTTGATGAAACTTTACGCGACCTTATGTTGTGACCCGCAGTGCGGACAATCGACCACGATCTTACCGCGGCGGGAGCGCAGCTGCTCCTGGAAACCCGACCAGCGGCTTCCCCGGTTAGCTTCCGCAACTAATTCAGGGTCCTGTTCCACTTTGTAAATGCCAGGCTCACGCATGGTTTCTTTGATGTTTTCTTTGCGTGGCGCAGCGTTTGGCGGAATTTCAATTTCCGAACCAATTGGACTCATTACTTCCCGGGGCGGCTGCCTGGAACCTATGTCAGCTTCAACTCGATAAGTACCGGGCTCGCGGAGGTTGCTGGGCGGCGCGTTCGTACCTTCTTCCGGGATCTCAATTTCTGACCCCACGGGGCTCATTACTTTCCGTGGTGCTGGCTTTGCGGTGGGATCCACATCCGCCTTGCCCATGGAGGCTTTTTGCGGACGCGCTGTGGTGTTCTCAATAAAGTCGCCCTGAAGGCGCTGCCTGTCTTCTTTGCGCGACAGTCTGCTGCGCGTTGCTTCAACCTCTTCCGTTGGCGGAGTAACAATGCGTCCGGTGTCTTTGTGGTACATGACGGCGCCTTCATTCAGGCGGCTTACATATTCCCTCTCATAGATCGACCAATCCTGCTCTGAGCTGAGAACACCGGCTTCAAACTCTGGCAGCATTTCCAGCCGCTCTTTATCAAGTTCTGCATAAAACTTGTCTTCATGATTTCCGTAAGCTTCAATGCGGCCGGCGGGCACAATGATCCGTTTTCTGGAAACGAGGTTTCCGGTCTTCAGCACGATGTAACGAATATCGCCCGTGGTGTGATCAAAAATCACGTCCTCGATGGTTCCCAGCTTCTCATCATTCACGCCATAGACTTCCGAGCCGCGCACGTCGTTAATATCTTCAAACCTGTATTCACGAAGGATGCCGTAGTGAGGCATAGCTGCTCCTTGTCCCAACCAATTTCCTTATTTATTTAAGATGCGATGAAGGAACGCGGTGAGGCTTGAAAATCGGGAGCTGCTGGAACCGGAGACCAAACTGCCGGAGACTAAACTGAAAGATTGCCAAAATCGCCGGAATTGCCAAAATTGATAATTGGAAAAGCGAAGACTTACCACTGATTTGCTCTGACTACACTGATTAGGTACAGAAGAGGAAAATCGTATCAGGAACACAGCAAACAAATCGTGGCGTGACCGGCAAACATGGGGCTGGCTCGAGACAGGGCCAATGTACTATTTCGTATTTGATTCGCAACAATAATTCAGCTACTATTTTTCTGCGCCCCAGGGGAAAGCAGTGATCTTGAAAATTGGATCTTTGAAAAACAGGTCGGATGAACGAAGTTGCGACCCACTGCCGATCTGCTTGGGATTGCATGACCCAAGGGATTGGGCTTGGGTGACCCAAGGGTCGCCCAAGGGCCACCCATGCGTCACGCCTGGGTCATGCAAGGGAGACCTTGGGACGATTTGCCGAAGTCTATGGTTTGCAACAGGGCATGAAAGAATGACGGGGTGGGAGACGAACTGCCAGAATTGTCAAAATTGGTAATTGGCCAATTTAAAAATCAGCGGAAGGTTCGGCCATTATCTGATTGTCTGATGGCTGCATTGCCCGGACTTAGAATTTTAAAACTTTTCGCGAATTCGCTTATACGTGGTCGGCAGGTCTTCCGGGAGTACGCGCGTTTCTCCCACGGAGGTCATAAAATTCACGTCTGCGAACCATCGCGGAAGAATATGCATGTGGATATGGCTGGCCACGCCGGCTCCGGCGGCTTTGCCCAGATTCATTCCCAGATTAAGGCCGTCCGGCCGATAAATTTCACGCAAAACGCCTTCCAGGCGTTGTGTGAGGGCCATCATTTCTTCCGCGGCGGATGACGAAAGTTTTTGCAACTGGTCCACATGCTCATAGGGCACCACCATGGTGTGTCCGGAGGTGTAAGGAAAGGCGTTCAGGACCACAAAACAGTATTTGGCGCGATGGACGATCAGCGCCTGTTCGTCGTTTTTTGCCTGTATAAGGGCGCAAAATACGCAATCGCCGGGGTTATTTGCCGTGGTTACGTAGGCGAAACGCCAGGGGGTAAAAAGGGTGTCCATGGGCCTTCAAAAGATATCAGACGGACCACGATTTTGAGCAATTTTACCGTCCTGGGACGTTTGACAGTGCTCCAGTACGGTTGTTATAGTCGAAGGAGTCTTATGGCCCTTTCAGGACTGCCGTAAGATCCGGCCGCTGGTTTCCGAGTCTTCCGAATAAATAGCGGAAGTAATCTTTGCCAGTGGGATTCGGGGACCCCCGAGTCCGCCTTCAGCACTACTGCCTCTTCAGTGAGTTCCAGCCGTGTTTTGGGTCCGATGGTACTAATAGGAATTATGTTGGCCGAGCACACAGCCCGTAGCGATAACCCTTCGCAAGAAGCTGAATCCAACAGCTCAGCCGATTCCGCACAGTCCTACGAAAATTCAACCAATATGTCCGAGAATGAATCTCAATCTCAAACTCAATCTGCTGAGCAGCCCACTGCGGGTCTGACTCATAAAGAAGAATCCCACGCGGACGATTTTGCCGCCGCTCTCGAATCGTACACTCTGGAGACTGAACCGGCGCCAAGCGAAGACAACGTCTTCAAAGGCACTGTGATCAAGATCACCGCTACCCATGTTGTGGTGGATATCGGCTTCAAATCGGAAGGACTGGTTCCGATTGCTGAAGTGACCGATGCCCACGGCAACATTAAGTTCCAGCCGGGCCAGGAAATTGAAGTGATGGTCCAGCGCGGCGAGAACGAAGAAGGCTCCGTTCTGCTGTCGCACGAACGGGCTGAGCGGGTGCGGGTCTGGGAGAACATCGAGAAGGCGTACCACTCCAAAGAGGCCGTAAAAGGCACAGTGGTGGAGCGCGTTAAAGGCGGCGTCTCCGTGGATATCGGCGTAAAAGCGTTTATGCCAGGCTCACAGGTGGATATACACCCGGTGCGCAATCTGGAGACGCTCAAAGGCCAGGAGATTGAAGTTCGAGTCATTAAGCTGAACAAGAAACGCGGCAACATCGTGGTTTCGCGCAAAGCGATCCTTGACGAAGAAGTTGCTTCCAAGCGCGGCAAGACCCTGGAGCATCTGGAAGAAGGCGCCATCATGACCGGCACGGTGAAGAACCTGACCGATTACGGAGCTTTCGTGGATCTGGGCGGCATTGACGGCCTGCTCCACATCACTGACATGTCCTGGGGCCGCCTGACGCATCCGCGCGACCTGGTCCATGTGGGCGATCAAATCCAGGTAAAAGTCCTGAAATTTGATAATGACAAGCTGCGCGTTTCGCTCGGCTTCAAGCAGCTCACGCCTGATCCATGGCTTGACGCTGCTGAGCGCTATCCGATTGGCGCCCGCGTAAAGGGCCGCATTCTCAGCGTGACCGACTACGGCGCTTTCGTCGAGTTGGAACAGGGTATTGAAGGCCTGGTCCATGTGAGCGAAATGTCATGGTCCAAGCGCATGAAGCATCCTTCCAAGCTGGTAAATATTGGCGATGAGATTGAATGCGTTGTGTTGAACGTGAACTCCAACGAACGCCGCATTTCTCTTGGCCTTAAGCAGCTTGAATCGAATCCGTGGGAACGTCTGCATGAGAAATATCCCATTGGCTCGACCGTGGAAGGCCGCGTCCGCAACCTGACTGATTTTGGCGCTTTTATCGAAATTGAAGATGGCATTGACGGCCTGGTTCACGTGAGCAATTTGAGCTGGACCAAGCGCGTGAAACATCCTTCTGAAGTCCTGAAAAAAGGCGAGAAGGTAAAAGCCATTGTGCTGGGCATTGAGCCGGAGCAACGCCGCTTGTCACTGGGTGTGAAGCAGCTGCAGCCGGATGCCTGGGAGACTTTCTTTGAGACGCATCGCATTGGCGACGTTGTCCACGGAAAAGTCCTGCGGCTGGCCCAGTTCGGCGCCTTTGTTGAAATTGCAGAAGGCGTTGAAGGTCTGTGCCACAACTCTGAAGCCACTGACTCCGTGGGCTCGGGCGTAAAGCTTGAAGCCGGTCAGGAGCATGACTTCAAGATCATCAAGATGAACGCCGAGGAAAAGAAAGTGGGCCTGAGCCTGCGCGCGGTTGGCGAAGAAGCCAGCCGGGCTGACGTGGAAGCCTATAAGCATCCTGCGTCCAGCACCAGCGGCACCACGACTCTGGGCGACATCATCAACTGGAAACGTGCAGGGAACGATCAGGAATAGCCCGGCAGTTCCAGGCAAATAAATCAGGCCGTCCTCAACCAGGACGGCCTTTGTTTTTCCCGCAAAACCTATTTGCTGTGCACTTTCAAAGTAATGCTGGCCTGTTTACGATTATCAAACCCGCTCAGGGTCTTGGTATCACTGTGCGCGCCTTCGTGCTCGGCATACACCTCATAGTCCACGTTGGGAGCCAGTCCTGAAAAGCGATAGCTGCCGTCCGCCTCGCTGATGTACGTCTTTATCGCGAGAGTTTTTGTGTTCTTGAGGTAGACCACTGCTTTTTGCAGCGGCTCATTCTGGGCGCCCACTACATGGCCTGTCAGCGTACGGAATTCGGTTTGTGAGCCTCGCTGCTCAGTTTCCATGGCCCTGGCCGTGGAAATGGCCAGGAAACCGCCAGAAACCAGAACGATTGCAACCGTGGCCATGAGCCTTTTCATCACACCCGCCTCCTACCCCTCTTAAAATATTATTTTGAGCTACTCTGTTAGATGAAGGCTGATGTCCACCCGCTCCTCATTATCCACGTGAACTTTGGCTTCACCCTTAAGTCTTTTAGCTTTAGTCTTTTGTGGCTTGCCATCCGGGCCGGCAGGAACATATTCCGCCTCCCCGTGAACAAGATAGTCACCCGGACCAGGCGGAATTCGCTGGGCAAATTCTCCCCGATGATCAGAGATCAGGTCCCAGCTCGGTCGCTTCTTGGTAACTGGATGGATCGTGATCTTTGCGCCATAGAAAGGCCGGTCATCTGGGCCGTAAGCCGTGCCAAAAATGAGGGCGTACGGCTTTTCTTTTTGTTTTTTGTCATCTGCCGCCGGCTGGGCGAGCGTCGACAAGGCAAAGAGAGCAAGACACACGGCGGCGCTTCGCTTCCAGCGCTTAGTAATCACTGTCCTCTTCTTCTTCGTCGTCGTCTTCTTCCTCGTCGTCTTCATCGAGCTCGTCCACTGGGTTCAGCTCCAGCGGATGTTTCGTGACGACTTCAAAATCCGTGCCGCACTCCTTACATGAAATGATGTCGCCTTCATCAATTTCTTCCTCGTCCAAATCGAGGTCGGTATCGCATTCCGGGCAAATCGGCATTTCTTTTCTCCTATCGGATTCACAAAGGTGGCAAGCGCCACGTAATTATATTTAGAATCTCTGGGGATTGTCGTCAAGTTCTCAATGAGGGACCGAATGTTACTCCTGTGCTGCCGCTCTAAAATAACTGTGAATCTGTTGATTGCGCTTCTGATGCTCGCCGCGCCGTGCGCCGTTGCCCAGAAGCATCCGCCCAAAACCAGCAACTCAGCCGCTCAAAAAAATTCAGCCAAAATCAAGAAAGAACGCGATCCGGCAATCACTCAAGCGATTAAAGACGTCTCACCCCAGCGGGTCCAGCAGACTATTGAAAAGCTGGTCAGCTTCGGTACGCGCAGCACGCTCTCCGTTAACAACCCTGGCGCGGCCACGTCCTCTCAAGGTATTGTAGCCGCCAGAAACTGGATCAAGTCTGAATTTGAGCGTATCTCATCAGAATGCAACGGGTGCCTGGAAGTCAAGACGGACACGTTTGTGGAACAATCCAAGGGACCCAAAGATCGCATCACCCAGCCGACTGAGATTCAAAATGTCTACGCTATTTTAAAAGGCACGGATCCTGCACAGGCCAAACGCATTTACCTGGTTACCGGACATTACGATTCGCGCAACACGGACGTACTCAATACCACGGCTCCTGCTCCTGGCGCCAATGACGATGGCAGCGGCACGACGGTTTCTCTTGAGTGCGCGCGTGTGCTCAGCAAACACCGTTTCCCTGCGACGATTATTTTTCTTACCGTTGCCGGTGAAGAGCAGGGCCTGAACGGAAGCACTCACTTTGCCAAGATGGCGAAAGAGCAAGGCTGGCAGCTTGAGGGCGCGCTGAACAATGACATTGTCGGCGGTAATCGCACACCGGGAGATACCGAACAGAACAATAATTGGGTGCGCGTTTTTTCTGAAGGCATTCCCGCAGCCGCCAGTGAGGCTGATTTGCGCCGCATCCGTTCCGTAGGCGGTGAAAATGATTCCGCTTCACGCGAGCTGGCCCGCTACGTGGCTGCGGTAGGCGACGAATATGACTTTGGGCAGTTCACCCCCAAGCTGATCTTCCGCCGTGACCGCTATTTGCGTGGCGGCGACCACAGCGCCTTCAATGAACAGGGCTTTGCCGCCGTCCGCTTCACTGAATATCGTGAAGATTTCAACCATCAGCACCAGACCCTTAGAACGGAAAATGGCATCGAATATGGAGACCTGCCAAAGTATGTGGACTTTGGTTATGTCGCCAATGTAGCCCGTTTGAATGCAGCGACTCTGGCTTCTTTAGCGTCAGCTCCAGCACCGCCTGCCGAGGTTCACATCTTGACCAAAGGGCTGGAGAATGACTCCAAGATTGAGTGGAAGCCAGCGCCTGGAGCAACTGCCTACGAGGTCCTTTGGCGCAAGACAACGGATGCAGACTTCCCGGAAGAGAATGTGACCCGAACCACAGAACCCAAGATCGACCTTAAGGACTCCAAGGACAATGTGATTTTCGGAGTACGATCAATAGATGCGAAGGGCCACAGGAGCCTGATCGTAATTCCTGAACCAGAAAGATAAGTCATGGCGAGAAACACTTCAGCTACGTTGGGATTTCCCCGGTTCCATGGAGCCGTGCGCAATCTGATCCTGGTCAACACAGCAGTTTTTATTGTTTTGCTTCTGCTGTCAGCCTTTGCCAAGGATCAAGCGCAGTTGGTTGTGGATCTGGGGGCACTCTCGCCTGATGCCATCAGGCATGGCTGGATCTGGCAGTTTCTTACCTACGGATTTCTCCATGGTGATCCCTTTAATTTTCTGTTGTCGATGTTGGGGATTTATTTCATCGGCAGCGCCGTGGAGGCCCAGACTGGCCCCCGGCGCTTTATAGAACTCTATCTCGTATCCCTGGTCGGCGCGGGGATAATTGGTTTTTTGCTTTCACTGACTGGGGTTTTTGCCCATGGCGGCGCAATGGGGTCTGGGCCTGCCGCCAACGCACTGCTCATGGTGTTTTACCTGCTGTATCGTGATGCTCGCGTCATGCCGATGTTCATTCCCATTCCGATCCCAATCAAGTACATCGTAATTTTTACGGCAGCCGTTGAAGTTGCTTACCTGCTGCTTTCCCGTTTTTCCATGATGATGACGGTCCTGCTTCTGGGCATGGGGTGGGGTTATGTTTGGTATCGTTTCCTGTGGCGCCGGATGAATGTTTTTGGGTTCTTTGGCAATCAGATGGTTTCTTTCAAGAACAATTATTACCGCTGGAAGCGGCGCCGTGCCGGCAAGAAGTTCCAGGTTTATATGCGCAAGCATAACCAGGACTCTTCAGATTATTTTGATGAACACGGCAACTTCCGTCCGCCGGATGACAAAGACAAGAAAAATGGCGGCAGTACGGGCGGGTGGGTCAATTGAAATTTGTTTCTATATCCCGACCCTGAGCTTCTCGAAGGGGAGGGATCCCTATAACACGACGTATGATTAGGGTCTAAGATATTTTTTCCTGAAAAATGCTCGTGACTAAAGGGTCCTCTCGCTGCGCTCGAGGCTTCAGAAAACCCTAACGCTTCCTTCTCTCCCTCGCTACTGGCTTTTCTCGTAACGTTTTGCGGCGTTCGTCGCGACCAGGCGCAGAATGCTCGCCGGTACCCACCACATGCAAACGAAGAAAGTTGGTTGAGCCGCTGCTGCTCCGCGTTCCCGCTACCACGCCAATTACGTCGCCTGGTTGCACCGCATGCATTTGCAGCAAAAGCGTCTCGGCCCTGGTCACCATGTCTTCCGCGTTGGAGGTCATCTCACAAGAGAGCGGGGAGACGCCCCACATCAAATTGAGCCGCGCACAGACAGCCGGTCCCGCCGAGAAAGCATAGATCGGCGCCTTGGGCCGATATTTTGAGATCAGACGCGCTGTGGTCCCGGTTTCCGTATAGACCGCAATGGCTTTCATCTCCAGATCTTGTGCCGCGTGCGCTACCGATTCACAAATTGTTTCTGAAATGGAAAGGTGACGGCGTTGGCGGCGGCGCTGCATTGGCTCTTCCTTTGCTGATTCCGCCTCAAGCACAATCTTCGCCATGATTGCCACGGCTTCACGCGGATACTTGCCGCTTGCCGTCTCCGCCGAGAGCATCACGGCGTCTGTGCCATCAAGAATCGCGTTTGCCACGTCACTGGCTTCGGCGCGCGTGGGGCGCGGATTTTCAATCATCGATTCAAGCATCTGCGTGGCCGTAATCACCGGCTTGCGCCAGTCTGCCGCGCGACGAATCACATGCTTCTGAATGATCGGGACTTTTTCCGGCGGCATCTCCACACCAAGATCGCCGCGCGCCACCATCACTCCATCCGCTACGTCTAAGATTTCCTCAAGATTCTCCGGATCAATGGCCTGCGGTTTTTCCAGCTTGGCGATGACCCATGCATCGGAGTTATGCAGCCGCACCAGTCTTTTCACCAGCCGGACATCGTCCGCCGTGCGAATGAAAGAGACAGCAACCATATCCACACCATGCTTCAGGCCGAATTCCAGGTCCTTCTCGTCTTTCTCCGTCAAAGAAGGCACGCTCACCACGGTCCCGGGCAGGTTAATGCCTTTATGCTCGCCCAACAGGCCGCCGTTGATGACCTCGCACTCCACGTCATCGCCCCGGACAGCAACCACCCGCAACTCAATCAACCCGTCTGACAGCAGAATGCGAGAGCCCGGTTCAACTTCTTTGGCCAGCGTCTTGAATGTGGTGGAGAGCAGCGCAGCCGTGCCGGCAATGTCACGCGGCGTGATTGCCAGGTGCGCGCCAGTCTTGATCGCGATCGGCGTCCGGTACTTGAGTCTCCCGGTGCGAATCTTGGGACCTTGCAGGTCTTGAAGAATACAGATTGTGCGGCTTTCTTTTGCCGCGACCTTCCGCAGGCGCTCAATCATTCGAGCATGCTCTTCATGCGTGCCGTGCGAGAAATTCAGGCGTGCCACATCCATGCCCGCGCGCATCAGGTCGCGGAGCACCGATTCAGAGCCGCTGGCCGGGCCAATGGTGCACACAATCTTTGCTTTGCGCGTACTGGTTGCCGCGCTTATCTCCGGGCTTTTCGTTCCACTCGTCACTTGCTATACCTTCTTTTCCGTAGCATCGCTTTCAGGGAACTTTGGATACACCTGTGCGTTCATCTCCGCTCCGAACAGGACGATCACAGAAACGATGTACAACCACACCAGCAGCGCAATGGCCGCGCTCAGCGACCCGTACACAACCGTATAAGTAGCATAGACTCTCACGTACCATCCAAAGAGCATGGTGGCCGGAAACCATAGAACAGCAGCAAAAATCGCTCCGGGCAGCACACGGCGCCAGGATTGTGTTTTTGGCAATCCGTGGTGATACATGAGCGCCATTAGTGCAATCGCAGTAACCAATGCAATGCCCCAGCGCACGCCGTCCCAAACCAGCAGGATGAGCGGCTTGAAAAGGTGCATGGTCTCGTTTTGCACCCAATTTTCTACTTCATTGCCAAAAGCCACCAGAATCGTGGCGAACCCCAACGGGATGAGCGCCAGTAACACCAGGTAAAGTGCGATCGCGCGCTCCTGCCAGAAGCCCCATGTATTCGCCATGCCATAGGCTTTGCGGAAGCCGTCCATCCAGGAGATCATCACGCCGGTCGCGGCCAGCAATGTAACGATGGACGCCGAATAGATAATGCGCGTGGCATGATGCTGCTTGGTCTGGAAGAACGAAAGCGCTACAGCGCGCGAACCCGGCGGTAGCACCCAGCCCACGGCCCCTGATATCTGCTGCAGAAAGCCTTCAGTGTTGTGCGAGGCCTCTAGTATGGACGTGACAACTAGAAATGCCGGGAACAGCGTAAGAATGGACGAATACGCCGCGCCTTTCGCCGCCGAAAATTGACCGTGTTGGAAGGCCTGCCAAAAGGCCCGACGAAGCCGCGTAAAGTGCATGAAGAGTTTAGGGTAAAGGTAGCTCTGCAAGTTAGCAAGTTATCGCGAACGACCTACATTCAAAGCTATTTTCCGCACCACAGAATCTCGACTGGATATTTTTCAAGAATTGCGTCCGCCGTCACCAGGATCATGCCTTCATTCTTGGCCTGGGCCACCAGCATGCGATCAAAGGGGTCATTGTGCACAGAGGGCAGTTCACCAAGAGTAAGGCTGTGGGCGTGAGTAATAGGCAACGACTGCATCCCAAACTTCACAAAAGCCAGGTTGAGCGTTTCACTGGCAGTCCGGGCCAACGTGAGTTTACCGCGGGTAACCTTAATTACGATCTCCCAGGAAACCACGGGCGAGAGAAAAAGTTCTTCACGGCGATTCTCCAGGATTTGCCTTGTGCGGGTGTTCAGTTTCTGCAGGTCGTCCACGCTCCACAGCAAAACAGCCGTATCCAGAAGGTATTTCATGCCCGCTTGCTTTTGCTTCGCGGTTGGTGGGCCTTTTTCACCACTCGTTTTTCCGGTTCGTCTTCACCAAGGAAGCCAGCAAGGATGTCAGGCGGTAAAGGGCCATCAAAATCATCTGCCATCCAGATTTCGCCCTTCAGAAATCCGAGGGGGCGCTTACCCTGCTCTGGGTATACTGGCACGAGTTTTGCCACGGGCACTCCCGCCTTAGCGATAATGACTTCCTCGCCCAAAGCAACGCGTTGCAGAAGCTTGGAAAAATTGGTTTTTGCCTCGTGGATGTTGACTTCCATGTTTTCCAGTATGGACTAAGTCGTGGACTAAGTCTATTTATTTTTAAATTATCTCCTCGAATTGAAACCGAGGCGGACGGCTAAAAATAGTAAAGCCGCTTTGCAATAAAAACGGGCTGGATTTCTCCAGCCCGCTCTAGTTTGTAAATCAGTAAATAATTGTTTACTCGGCAGCCATCTCTTCGGCTTCGCCTTCCTGGCGCAGAAGCTCCAGCGCACGCTCTGCTTCGGCGTATGCCTGCGAGACTTCTTCCTGCACCTTGGCGGCAGCCTGCTCGAGTTCCGGAGCCAGCTTCACGTTGCGATAGTGGTCCATGCCCGTGCCGGCCGGAATCAAACGACCCACGATAACGTTTTCCTTGAGTCCGCGCAGGTGGTCCACAGCGCCCTGGATTGAGGCTTCTGTGAGTACCCTGGTGGTCTCCTGGAATGACGCCGCGGAGATGAACGATTCCGTTGAGAGTGACGCTTTGGTGATTCCCAGCAGCAGCGGACGGCCCGTTGCCGGACGCCCACCGTTGGAGATCACACGCTGGTTCTCTTCAGTGAAAGCGGAACTTATCAATCTGCTGTTCCAGCAGGAATGTGGTATCACCCACGTCCTCTACCTTCACCCAGCGCATCATCTGGCGGACAATCACTTCAATGTGCTTGTCGCTGATGGTTACGCCCTGCAGACGATAGACTTCCTGGATTTCATTTACCAGGTAAGACTGAAGTTCCTTTTCACCCAGAACTGCCAGAATGTCATGCGGGTTCAGCGGCCCGTCCATCAGCGGTTCACCCGCGCGGACATGCTCGCTTTCCTGCACGTTAATGTGGACGCCCTTCGGCACCGAGTACTCTTTCTCTGTGCCGTTGTCAGCCACCACGTAGATTTTGCGCTGGCCTTTGGAAACCTCGCCGAATTTCACCACACCATCGATTTCGCTGATGATCGCGGTTTCACGCGGCTTGCGCGCTTCAAACAATTCAACCACGCGCGGCAGACCACCGGTAATGTCTTTGGTCTTGGTGGTTTCACGCGGGATCTTTGCCAGCACATCGCCAGGGTGAACCTCATCGCCATCCTGCACCATCAAGTGGGCGCGTGAAGGCATGAGGTAACGCCGGCCTGATTTGGCCTTGATCATAATTGCCGGCTGGCGCTTTTCGTCCGGTGACTCGCCCACAACGTGGCGGGAGAGACCCGTAACTTCGTCCACTTCTTCGTGGAGCGTAACGCCTTCCTGCAAGTCTTTGAACTGCACGGTGCCGCCAACTTCGGTCAGGATGGCAAAGGTGTATGGATCCCACTCGCCCATCACCTGTCCCACGGCAACCTGCTGTCCGTCCTGGACCTTGAGTCGAGCGCCGTAAACCACTGAGTAGCGCTCTTTTTCGTGGCCCTTATCATTCACAACCGCAATGGACATGGCACGGTTCATTACCACCAAATCGCCAGATTTTGCTTTGACGGTCTGAGGATTAATGAAGCGCACGCTGCCAGCGGTGCGGGCTTCCAGGCGAGATTGTTCAGACACGCGTGATGCCGTACCACCGATGTGGAACGTACGCATCGTCAACTGCGTGCCCGGTTCGCCGATGGACTGCGCCGCGATTACGCCGGTTGCTTCGCCCAGCTCAACCATGCGGCCTGAAGCCAGGTTGCGTCCGTAGCAAGCAATGCAGACGCCGCGCTTGGATTCGCAGGTCAACACGGAGCGGATCTTTACCCGCTCAATGCCGGCAGACTGAATTGCGCTGGCCAGCTCTTCCGTGATGTCCTGGTTCACGTCTACGATCACGTTGCCTTCGTAGTCCTTGATTTTCTCAAGCGATACGCGGCCCACAATGCGATCACGCAACGGCTCGATGATGTCGCCGGCTTCTACAATCGATCCCACGTAGATGCCGTCTACCGTTCCGCAATCCTGCTCGCTGATGATTACGTCCTGCGCCACGTCTACCAGGCGGCGGGTCAGGTAGCCTGAATCGGCGGTCTTGAGCGCCGTGTCAGCCAGTCCTTTACGCGCACCGTGCGTGGAGATGAAGTACTGCAACACGGTCAACCCTTCACGGAAGTTCGCCGTGATAGGCGTTTCAATAATTTCACCTGATGGTTTTGCCATCAGTCCGCGCATGCCGGAGAGCTGGCGAATCTGCTGTTTCGATCCGCGAGCGCCGGAGTCAGCCATGACGTAAATCGGATTCAACTGGCCGATCTTGTCCAGCTCCTGCATGTTGTTGAACATTTCATCGGCGACTTTTTCTGTCACGTTTGACCAGATTTCAATCACCTTGTTGTAGCGTTCACCGTTGGTGATGGCGCCATCCAGGTATTGCTGTTGCACGGCAATGACCTGCTTTTCTGCGTCCTTCACCAGGCCCTTTTTGTGCTCGGGAATGACCATGTCATCAATGCCGATGGAAAGACCCGAGCGTGTTGCATAGCGGAAGCCGGTTTCCTTCACTTCATCCAGCATCTTGACCGTGGTTTCCAAACCAAAGCGCAAGTAGGTGTAATTCACCAACTGGCCAATGCCTTTTTTCTTGAGCAGGCCGTTGATGAACGGCATGCCCTCAGGCAGATGGTCGTTGAGAATCGTGCGGCCCACGGTGGTGTTGATGAACTGGCGTTCAAAGTTCACCGGCTCCGTGTGGACGATGTCCTGATTGTCATAGGCTGAAGTCAGGTCAATGACTTCACCGCTGTAGCGCAGACGGATTGGAGTAAGTGTTTCCACTTCGCCCGCTTCCAGCGCCAGCAGCACGTCTTCAGTATTCGCAAACGCGCGGCCTTCGCCTTTCGCGCCTGGCTTGCCTTTGGTCAGGTAATAAAGACCAAGCACCATGTCCTGTGTGGGCACGGTGATCGGCTGGCCTGATGCCGGCGAGAGAATGTTGTGCGAGGACAACATCAACACGCTGGCTTCAACCTGGGCTTCCGGCGAAAGCGGAATGTGGACCGCCATCTGGTCGCCGTCAAAGTCAGCGTTAAACGCCGTGCAGACCAGCGGATGGATCTTGATGGCCTTGCCTTCCACCAGCACCGGCTCAAAAGCCTGTATGCCAAGGCGGTGAAGCGTTGGGGCGCGGTTCAAGAGTACCGGATGGTCTTTAATGACTTCTTCAAGGATGTCCCAGACAATCGGTTCCTGCTGTTCCACCATTTCTTTTGCCTGCTTGATGGTGGTGCAGTGTCCGGTCTGCTCCAGACGGTGATAGATGAATGGCTTGAACAACTCCAGCGCCATCTTCTTAGGCAAACCGCACTGATGCAGCTTGAGTTCCGGACCAACCACAATCACGGAACGGCCTGAGTAATCCACGCGCTTACCGAGCAGGTTCTGGCGGAAGCGTCCCTGCTTGCCTTTCAGCGTATCTGAAAGCGACTTGAGCGGGCGATTGTTGGCGCCACGCAGCACGCGGCCACGGCGTCCGTTGTCAAACAGCGCGTCCACTGATTCCTGCAACATGCGCTTTTCGTTGCGTACGATCACTTCCGGCGCGTGCAGGTCCATCAGCTTTTTCAAGCGGTTGTTGCGGTTAATCACGCGACGATACAGATCGTTCAAGTCAGACGTGGCAAAGCGGCCGCCATCCAATGGAACCAGGGGACGCAGCTCCGGCGGAATGACCGGGATCACGTCCAGAATCATCCATTGCGGTTTGTTGCCGCTCTTGCGGAAAGCCTCAACCACTTTCAGCCGCTTGGCATATTTCAGCCGCTTCTGCAAAGAGGTCTCATGCTTCATCTTCTCGCGCAGTTCAACGGAAAGCTCTTCCACTTCCACGCGCTTCAGGATTTCCTTGATGGCCTCAGCGCCCATCATGGCCTTAAAGCCGGTAGCGCGGTACTGCTGGTCCAGCTCGCGGAAGCGCTGCTCTTCTTTAATTACTTCGCGCTCTTTTACCGGAGCCTCGCCGGCATCCACCACCACGTAAGACTCGAAGTACAGCACTGATTCGAGATCGCGCAGGGAGATATCCAGCAGGTGGCCAATGCGTGAAGGCAGGCCTTTAAAGAACCACACGTGTGAGCAGGGCGAAGCCAGCTCAATGTGGCCCAGCCGTTCACGGCGCACTTTGGACAGTGTGACTTCAACGCCGCACTTGTCGCAGATTACGCCGCGATGTTTCATTCGTTTGTATTTGCCGCACAGGCACTCCCAGTCCGTGACCGGACCAAAGATGCGGGCGCAGAACAGACCATCGCGCTCCGGTTTAAAAGTGCGGTAATTGATGGTCTCCGGCTTGGTCACTTCGCCGTGGGACCAGCTGCGGATTTTTTCCGGTGAGGCCAGGCTGATTCGGATGGAATCGAAATCAGTAATGGTGTTGCCGAGATCAAATGGACTTGAACGGTACAAGGTGTCCTCCGTGCGGCACTTACGCCACCGCGTTGCGGCTTCCGATTGCTGCTTATCTTTCTCTGGTCTCAACTCCAGTCGGAAGCGATTCCGGAGTTGAGACGCGTCTGGTTTAGGGAGAAGCGGGCCGAAGCCCGCGCCTCAGTTAGTCAGCCGCCGCGGCAATCTGCTTCTTGCCGCCTTCAATGGTCTTGATCAGCTCCACGTCCAGACAGAGCGATTGCAATTCGCGAATCAGCACGTTGAATGACTCTGGCACGCCCGGTTCAATGGCGGCTTCGCCTTTCACAATGGCCTCATAAATCTTGGTGCGGCCAAATACGTCGTCTGATTTCGCGGTAAGCAGCTCTTGCAGAATGTAAGCCGCGCCGTATGCTTCAAGCGCCCAGACTTCCATTTCTCCAAAGCGCTGTCCGCCGAACTGCGCCTTTCCGCCCAGCGGCTGCTGGGTAATAAGCGAGTACGGTCCAATGGAGCGAGCGTGAATCTTGTCGTCAACCAGGTGGGAGAGCTTCAGCATATAGATGTAGCCCACCGTTACCGGCTGTTCGAACTTGTCTCCCGTCATGCCGTCGTAAAGGTCCGTCTTGCCTGATTCAGGCAGATTGGCTTCACGCAGCATTGACTTGATTTCAACTTCACGCGAGCCGTCAAACACCGGCGAGGCGAAGAACACGCCCTTCGTCAGCGTCTTGGCCACGTGCATGAGTTCGTCATCTTCCAGGGCAGTGATCTTCTCTCCAAATGGAGTGTCCTTGAAGATGCTCTTCAGTTCGCGACGAACAACCTCTTCACGCGAGTTCTCTTTTAGAAATTCAGCAATGCGCTCGCCCAGCTGATGGCCGGCCCAGCCCAGGTGTGTTTCCAGGATCTGTCCGACGTTCATACGGCTAGGTACGCCGAGCGGGTTCAGCACGATCTCTACCGGGGTTCCGTCCGAAAGATAAGGCATATCTTCTTCCGGCAGAATGCGGGCAATCACGCCTTTGTTGCCGTGACGGCCTGCCATCTTGTCACCCACGCTGAGTTTGCGCTTCATGGCGATATAGCACTTCACCAGCTTGATTACGCCAGGAGGCAGCTCGTCGCCCTTTTGCAGCTTGCTGATTTTCTCGTTGGTGATCTTGCGCAATACGTCAATCTGGCGCGAGGTCATCTCTTCGATTTCATCAATCTGCTCGTTTACGCGCGGGTCCTTGTCAGCGTATTTAATACGCTTCAGGTTGCGCGTGGAAATACGCTCAATGGTTTCGCGATCGAGAATTCCGCCCTTGGTGAGAAGACGCTTGTTGGTGCGCTCGTCATGCAGGTCAGCCTGGACTTCTTTGTTACCCAGGATGGCCTCAAGACGCTTCAAACGCTCGTCGGTCAGGATTCGGATTTCGTCAGCCAGGTTCTTTTCCAGCCGCTCAATCTGCGCCGCTTCAATGGCTTTGGCGCGTTCATCTTTTTCCTGGCCCTTGCGGGAGAAGATTTTCACGTCAACTACCGTGCCTTCAATTCCCGGAGGGCAGGTGAGGGAAGCGTCACGCACATCGCCGGCCTTTTCACCGAAGATGGCGCGCAGCAGCTTCTCTTCCGGCGTGAGTTGGGTCTCGCCCTTTGGCGTTACCTTGCCCACGATGATGTCGCCCTGCTTGATGGTGGCGCCAATGCGGATCACGCCGCTCTCATCCAGATCGCGCAGCGCAGATTCGCTCACGTTCGGAATATCGCGGGTAATTTCCTCAGGCCCAAGCTTGGTGTCGCGAGCTTCGATTTCAAATTCTTCGATGTGGATCGAGGTGTAGTAGTCCTCTTTCACCATCTTCTCTGAAACCAGGATCGCGTCCTCAAAGTTGTAACCGCGCCATGGCATGAAGGCTACGAGCACGTTGCGTCCCAGGGCCAGTTCGCCCTTGTCCGTGCAAGGCCCGTCAGCGATGACCTGGCCTTTAATAACGCGATCGCCCTTCTTGACCACCGGTTTTTGGTTGATGCAGGTGTTCTGGTTGGAGCGCTTGAACTTCGTGAGCTGATAAATGTCGCTGCCCACTTCACGCGAAAGCTGTGTCGGATGGTGCTCGCCTTCCACGCGCACGATGATTCGTTCAGAATCCACCGAATCAATAATGCCGTTGCGGCGGGCCAGAACCACAGCGCCAGAGTCGCGCGCCGTAACGCCTTCCATGCCGGTTCCCACCAGAGGCGCGGCTGCGCGAAGCAGCGGCACGGACTGGCGTTGCATGTTGGCGCCCATCAGAGCGCGGTTCGCGTCGTCATGCTCCAGGAACGGAACCAGTGACGCAGCCACGGAAACAAGCTGCTTGGGGCTCACGTCGACGTAATCTACTTCGTCGCGCGGCACCAGCACAAAGTTGCCGTTTTTGCGGGCATCAACAATTTCGCCGATGATCCTGCCTTTGTCATCCAGCTCAATGTTGGCCTGCGCAATTACGTGCTTATCTTCTTCCCATGCCGAGAGGTAGAACGAAAACGGCTCAACCTCCAGCGGTTTCTTGCGCCGCTCTTTGAGGTCAGCGGTAAGCTTCTCCGCTTCCTTCAATTCAATGTGGTCGCCCACGCGATGATCGCTGTCACCGGCGTTCACGATCGTCACAAAGTCAATCACACGCGAATCTTTCACGCGGCGATAAGGCGACTCAATGAAGCCGTAGTCGTTAATCCGGGCATAGCAGCTCAACGAGCTGATCAGACCGATGTTCGGACCTTCCGGCGTTTCAATCGGGCAGATGCGGCCATAGTGCGTAGGGTGAACGTCGCGGACTTCAAATCCGGCGCGCTCACGTGACAAACCACCCGGCCCAAGGGCTGAGAGACGGCGCTTGTGCGTAATCTCTGACAGCGGATTGGTCTGGTCCATGAACTGCGAGAGCTGCGATGATCCGAAAGAACTCGCGGATCGCCGCCATCACCGGCTTGGCATTGACCAGGTCATGTGGCATGGCCGTGGACATTTCCTGATACACGGACATCTTTTCTTTAATCGCGCGTTCCATGCGGACCAGGCCGATGCGGAACTGGTTCTCCATCAACTCGCCTACCGCACGTACGCGGCGATTGCCCAGGTGATCGATATCGTCCACCGAGCCAATGCTCTTGCGCAGTTTCAGCAGGTAGCGGATGGTCGCGTAAAAATCTTCCGGCTCAAGCGTACGCTTGTCCAGGCCAGTCGCTTCGTTCTTGTCATACAGCTTGATATTGAACTTCAAGCGACCTACGCGGCTGAAGTCATACTTCCGGGGATCGAAGAACATGCCATGGAACAACGCCGTGGCGGTGTCCAGGGTTGGCGGATCGCCCGGACGCAGTTTGCGGTAGATTTCAATCAACGCTTCCTGCGGCTGCTTCACTGAGTCGCGGCGCAGCGTGGCGCTGATTACATTGCCCACATCGTCGCGCTCCGGGAAGAAGACGTGAATATCTTCCACGCCGGCATCCATAATTTTGGAAAGCTTATCCGCCGTAATTTCACTGTTGGCTTCGAGCAATACTTCGCCGCTCGCCGTATCCACAATGTCAGCCGCGGTGAATGCGCCTTCAAGGTCCGTGGTATCAATATCGATCTCAGTGATCTTGGCCTTCTGAATTTCCTTCAGGATGGCTGGCGTAATTTTGCGGCCAGAGTGGGCGATCTCATGCCCGCTCTTGTCTTTAATGCTGTGGGCCAGCTTGAGTCCAAGCAGGTTCGTTGGACGCTCAATGCCGTTTTCCAGCGTCCAGCGCAGCTTCTTCTCTTTCAGGCTGATGCGGTCGACCGTATAGAACGTGCGCAAAATGTCTTCGTCAGAGCGGAGACCGAGGGCGCGCAAAAAGATGGTGCCCAGGAATTTACGCTTGCGGTCGATACGCACATACAGCACGTTTTTCTGGTCATACTCAAATTCCACCCATGAGCCACGGTAAGGAATGATCTTGCCCAGGAAATACGTGCGGTTATTTGCGGTCTCAAAGAAGACGCCGGGTGAACGGTGCAACTGGCTGACGATCACGCGCTCAGTGCCGTTGATGATGAACGTGCCGTTCTGCGTCATCAGCGGAATATCGCCAAAGAAAACTTCCTGCTCTTTGATGTCGCGGATGCTCTTGTTGCCGGTCTCCGGGTCTTTGTCGTAAATCGTCAGGCGGATAGTGACCTTGAGCGGAGCGGAATATGTCATGCCGCGCTCTTCGCACTCAGCCACGTCATATTTCAGCTGCAGGCCTACCGGGTCGCCGCACTTGTTGCAAAAGTCAGGAGTGTTGGCGTTGTACGTTCCGCACTTCTGGCAAAGCACATCGCCAGGGTGGAACGGATCGGTAATGACCGTGTTACCGCAATTGCGGCAGGTGGTGCGCAGGTGATGCAGACCTTTCAGGTGTCCGCACTTGCACTCCCAGTTGCCAATGGCGAAATCTACAAACGCCAGTTCGGATACGTTGCGAAAATCGGTGATGGGGAAAACGGATTGAAATACTGACTGCAGGCCGCTGTCGTCACGTTCGCTTGGTAGTTTGTCCATCTGCAGAAAGCGATCATAAGAACGCTTCTGGACCTCGATCAGGTTGGGGATCTGCAGGGCCACTGGAATTTTGGAAAAATCAAGGCGATAACGGGCTTGGCCATTTTTGTTCGGCATGAGTGACTCCTAAGACTTTGTGCTTCGGTCCGCCGGTTGCGGCGAACGTAACGGTTTGCTTTGAAGCAGGGTTTCACTTCGCAAACCTTTGTGAACTAACGCGCTTTTACAGGCGTTAGTAGCGGCCAGACTGCAGGACGGCGGAAAAAACGAACCGCGCCAACAGGAGACAAGGATCCCCGTTGACGCCGTGACAGCGAATTACGATGTCTGAAATGTCTTTATACGCGCCCGTCTGAGTAGACCGTTCTTTGCTCGCCCAACGGCGAGCCTTTTCAAAAGAACAAACAACTGGCAGGTCTGGCTACGACCCCTCGCAAGGCGAATATTGCGGGAGCACCACGCCTGTCCTGCGTCAAAAAATTTGAAAACACCTGCTGGAAGAAAACTCCGTATCTATTTGATAACAGAAGTAGTCCCCAAGATTCAACTCTGGCAAAGGAAAAATTTGGGGCATGGGCTGACATGCCCCAAAATCCTTTTCCACAAGTCCTGGCGCCATTCGCGCCCAGGATAACGGCCAAAATAGCCGTTACTTAATCTCGACGGTTGCTCCGGCATCAACGAATTTCTTCTTGATGGTCTCTGCTTCTTCCTTGGAAACGCCCTCTTTCACGTTCTTCGGGGCGCCATCCACCAGGTCCTTGGCTTCTTTCAGGCCCAGGCTGGTAACTTCACGTACCGCTTTGATTACATTGATCTTATTGGCGCCGGCTCCGGTCAGAACCACGGTAAATTCGGTCTTCTCTTCTGCCGGTGCCGCACCTGCTGCCGCTCCGCCGCCTGCCATCATCACAGGAGCTGCTGCCGCTGCTGAAACGCCGAGGCGCTCTTCAAGCTTCTTCACGAGCTGGGCTGCGTCAAGCAGGCTCAACCCTACGATTGATTCTTCTAATTGCTGTAAATCTGCCATGTGTCTCTCCACTCTTTAATCGAAATATTTTTATCAGTACTTTGTGCTTGTTCGCCCTCGTCCTCTTAGCGTGTTCCAATGCGCCCAGACTAGCGCCACGTAAGGTTCTGACAGCGATAAAACCCATATCTGAAGGCTGCACCCGGTCCTTCAGAAAAACGTCCCTCAGAAAAAACTTTCTGCAACTAACTGCTGGCTTCCGCCGGGGCCGCTTCTGCAGCTGCGCCGCCTTCGTCCTTAAACTTCTTCTTCTCCACGCCCTGGCTTACAACCACAGCCAGGTCTCTGCCCACGGCGTTCATTACCGTAACCAGGCGCTGTGCCGGAGCGTTCATCAGGAACAGCAGCTTGGAGTAAATCTCTTCCTTGGAAGGCATGGTAGCCAGCGCTTTGATCTCTTTTGCCGAGATCACGCGGCCTTCCAGCACGCCGGACTTAAAGGAAAATTCCGGGTTATCGTCTACATACTTGCTCAGCGCCTTGGCCAGGGCCACGGGGTCTCCGCTGGTATAAGCGATGGAAGAGACGCCTTTCAACCCTTTCAGCGCCTCGTTCACCTGTGTGCCTTCTGACGCCCGTTTGGCCAGCGTGTTCTTGACTACCTGATACTTGCCGCCGGCGGAGCGCACCGTCTTGCGCAGCTCAAAATCCTTGGACACCGTGAGCTTGGAAAATGTGCCCACAATCATACTGCTGGCTTTCTGCAGGTCCTGATTGAGCTTTTCAATCTGTTCAGCTTTTCTTGCTTTTGTGACAGCCATGTCTAGAGATCCTTTTCTTTAGTCGGGACTCTTTGGTCCCGCATCGCAATACCGCAGGACTTATGCCTTAGCCGCAGTTTCCACCGATGACGTATCAACGGCGATGCCAGGCCCCATCGTGGACGAAATATATGCGCCCTTGATGTATTTACCTTTCGCGGCAGAGGGCTTGGCCCGCACCACGCTTGCAATCACGGCAGTGGCGTTTTCCACCAGCTTGTCCGGGGTGAATGAAATCTTGCCTACCGGCACGTGCACCAGCGCGGTCTTGTCCGTGCGGAATTCCACCTTGCCGGCCTTAATTTCTTTCACTGCATTCGCAATATCCATTGTGACCGTGCCGGTTTTCGGGTTTGGCATCAGGCCCTTGGGACCGAGCACCTTACCCAGCTTGCCGACCGATCGCATCATGTCCGGGGTGGAGATCACGGCGTCAAAATCCGTCCAGCTCTCTTTCTGGATTTTTTCCACCATCTCCTCGCCGCCCACAATGTCGGCTCCGGCCGCTTCGGCTTCGCGTTGCTTTTCGCCTGTGGCGATGACCAAAACCTTCTTGGACTTACCCAGGCCGTGCGGCAGAACCACGGTTCCGCGCACCATCTGGTCTGCGTGCTTTGGATCGACGCCCAGGCGGAGAGTGACCTCGACTGTCTCGTCGAACTTGGCGAACTTCACTTTTTGCAGCAATGGCACCGCGTCAGTCAAAAGATACTGGCGATTCTCCACCGCTTCGCGCGACTTGCTGATGTTCTTTCCTGTTTTACGGCTCATTTGGCTTTTCCTTATCTCCCACCGCTTCACAAAACATCTGTGGGCCGTGGTACATGCGATTCACTTCAAAAAACTTATCCTACGACTTCAATCCCCATGCTGCGCGCCGTGCCCTTCACGCTCTTAATCGCCGTTTCCAGCGAGGCGGCGTTCAGGTCTGGCATCTTCTGCTTGGCGATATCGGAGACTTGCTTTTCCGTTACCTTGCCGACCTTGTCTTTATTGGGCGCGCCTGAACCTTTGGCGATGCCCGCGGCCCGCTTCAACAGAATCGAAGCTGGCGGCGTTTTAGTAATAAAGGTGAAAGAGCGGTCGGTATAGACCGTGATCACCACCGGGATAATCAACCCAGCCATCTCTTTGTTAGAGGTGCGGGCGTTGAACTGTTTGCAGAACTCCATGATGTTGATCTGCGCCTGGCCCAGGGCCGGACCGACCGGAGGAGCCGGCGTCGCTTTGCCGGCTTCAATCTGCAACTTAACGGATGTCTGTACTTTTTTCGGTGCCATCGGTATCTACCTGATCCTGTCTTCTTATGTGGCACAGGCACTCCTGCCCGTGCTCAAATCTTTTATGCTGCGACTTTCTCTACCTGTCCAAACTCCAGCTCAACCGGCGTGGCGCGGCCAAAAATCGTGACCATCACTTTCAAAGTCTCACGGTCTTCGTTCACTTCATCCACTGTGCCGTTGAAATTGGCAAACGGCCCATCGGTGATGCGGACAGTTTCGTTCTTTTCAAACTTCACGCGAATCTTAGGCTTGTCCTTGCCCACATTCACGCGATAGATAATCTGGTTGACTTCGTCTTCCGTCAACGGCGTGGGATCGTTTGCCGTGCCCACAAAGCCGGTAACGCGAGGAGTCGACTTCACCACATGCCAGACATGGTCGCCTTCACCGCCGGTGCGGAAACCTGTCAGGTCCATCTGTACCAGCACATAACCGGGATAAAACATTCTCTCCACGGTGTACTTCTTGCCATTGCGAATCTCTGTAACCGGTTCAGTAGGAATGACCACTTTGCCGATTTTCCCCTCCAGGCCAAATGCCTGGATACGCGTTTCCAGCGATTCCTTTACCTTGCGCTCAAAGCCCGAATAGCTGTGGATGATGTACCACTTCATGTTCGGGTTCTCCGGCGGAGGGGCCTGTTCACCCTCTGGCGGAGTCGAGTTGATGTTTTGCTCTGTCATGCTTTGCCAACTTGGCTTTCCGGTGTGCTACCTGTGATGCAACACCCAATTAATTCCCGACGCAATCACCTGGTCGATGACGAAAAAATACACGCCGAAGAGAATGACCGTGATAATCACCACCGTCGTTGTTGCCTGGACCTCTCTCCTGCTGGGAAACGTCACTTTCCGCATCTCATTGCGGACGTCAGTCAGAAAATCCTTCGCGCGCGTAGGAAATTGCATCAGCTTATTTCCCTGATCTTCGCGCGCTATCGTTACTGCTTTCGACATTTGGTTCCTTCCTTTTACTGCCATTACCGCCCGCTCAAGCCGGCTCCAAAAATCTGGCAGGGGCGGAGGGATTCGAACCCCCAAGTTCGGTTTTGGAGACCGACAGTTTAGCCGTTGAGCTTACGCCCCTGTAAGCAGCACTTAGTAATTAGCCATTGGCAATTAGCTCTATCTCGTTGCATCAGCCTCAAGGCTAAAGCTTCAGGAGCTTGCTAAATACTAAAAACTAAGCACTAGCTACTTACTTAACTTCTTTGTGCCCAGTGTGCTTGCGGCACACCTTGCAAAACTTGCTGAACTCAAGACGGCCTGTCGTGGTCTTCTTATTCTTGGTCGTTGAGTAGTTTCTGTTTTTGCAGTCGGCGCATTGTAACGTTACGATTTCTCTCATAAATCAACCCTTTTCTTTTTCATCCCGAGAAGGAGTGGACCGCAGGCGCCCTCGCCTGCGACCCCTCATCCCTTACTGAATAATTTCTGAGATCGTGCCCGCGCCTACCGTCCGTCCACCTTCGCGGATAGCGAACCGCAAGCCCTTTTCCATGGCCACCGGCGTAATCAGCTCGATCGTCAGCGATACGTTGTCGCCCGGCATCACCATCTCGGTTCCCGCCGGCAGCTCTGCCACGCCCGTTACGTCCGTTGTACGGAAGTAAAACTGTGGCCGATAGCCCTTGAAGAACGGTGTGTGACGTCCGCCTTCTTCTTTGTTCAACACGTAAATCTCAGCCTTGAACTTGGTGTGCGGCGTAATCGATCCGCCCTTGGCCAAAACCATGCCGCGCTCCACATCGTCTTTACCGATACCGCGCAGCAGCAGCCCGGCGTTATCGCCCGCCATGCCTTCGTCCAGCTGCTTCTTGAACATTTCCACGCCCGTGACGACCGTCTTGCGCGTGTCGCGGAAGCCCACAATCTCCACTTCCTCGCCCACCTTCACCTTGCCACGCTCAATACGGCCCGTTACCACCGTGCCGCGGCCCGAGATCGAGAAGATATCTTCAATCGGCATCAGGAACGGCTTATCGATATCGCGTGCCGGCAGCGGTACGTACTTGTCCACCGCAGCCATCAGCTCGTCAATCTGCTTTTCCCACTTGGCATCGCCGTTCAACGCATTCAAGGCCGATAGGCGGACCACCGGGACATCGTCGCCGGGGAACTTGTAGCTCTTCAGCAGCTCGCGAACTTCCAGTTCCACCAGGTCCAGCAGCTCAGCGTCATCGACGGCGTCGCACTTGTTCAACGCCACCACGATGCACGGCACGCCTACCTGGCGGGCCAAAAGCACGTGTTCACGCGTCTGCGGCATCGGACCGTCGGTGGCCGCAACCACCAGGATCGCGCCATCCATCTGCGCCGCGCCCGTAATCATGTTCTTGATGTAATCGGCGTGACCCGGACAATCCACGTGCGCATAGTGCCGGTTCGGCGTCTCGTATTCCACGTGCGCCGTCGCGATCGTAATACCGCGCTCGCGCTCTTCCGGCGCGTTGTCAATCGATGCAAAATCCCGGAACTTGATCTTCGGATTGTGCTTCGACAGCACCTTCGTGATCGCCGCCGTCAACGTGGTCTTTCCATGATCGATATGCCCGATCGTTCCTACGTTTACGTGCGGCTTGCTGCGGTCAAATTTTTCCTTTGCCATTCACCCCTCCTCCACGCCAACACAGAGTTGCCGAACTCCAGTCGCGTTCAATAAAGCTCAGTAATACTGATAAATCTTCTGATACTTCTCGCGGACTTTCCTGTCCACTTTTTCAATCCGCTCGAGATAAAACTCGCGCATCAATGCCTGGTCGGAAACCGTGAGCGACTCATACAACTTTCTGGCTGTCGTTCCCGACTTTGCCAGCGTGCCATCCACAGCTTCCGGAATCGCCAGGGCAAGAATCTTTTCAAACTCACGCACCGGTATCGTGCGGCTCTGCAGCTTGCCGTAAAACTTTTCCAGCGCAGACGAACTAAACACGCGATCGAAAGCAGCCTTCAACTGCTCAAACTCCGCGGTCTTTGTGACTGCAATCTGTGCCTGCTGGTATGCCATCTTTGCCAGTCCCTTTTCAACTCAAAATCTGGAGCGGGAGACGGGAATCGAACCCGCGACCAACAGCTTGGAAGGCTGTGACTCTACCACTGAGTTACTCCCGCCCTTGCTTTACCGCCAATTCCCGCTGCTTACTTACTGCGATTCTTTCTGAGCCCTGATCCGTTCAGCGTTCCAGTGCAGGATGGTTCTGGCCGCAAAAAATGCCAGCAACGCAAAAGTCAAACCGCGTATGCTGATCTGCCCATTTCCTATACCAATCGAAACAGAGCTGCCATCCATTACCAGCCAGGCCAGAAGCGCAAGCACCGCATACAACGCCAAAGCTACAAAAAATCGTCTTCTCTGGTCCATCTTGAATCTCTGGAGCTGATGACCGGGATTGAACCGGTGACCTCTCCCTTACCAAGGGAGTGCTCTACCAACTGAGCTACATCAGCTCAAAAACAATCTGGTGCACAGGGGAGGATTCGAACCTCCGTAGCTCCGAAGAGCGGCAGATTTACAGTCTGCTACCATTAACCACTCGGTCACCTGTGCATTGAACCGAGCCTGCTTCGCGTGCGCCGAACTCACTCGCGCGGCTCTTTTACTTCAGGGCTCCGCAACTTCGCCCTTGCTGGCTCACAAACGGGCGCTCTTCTCCAAAGGACAAAAGCGATTCAAAGGGACGCGCGAACATACTTCCGCATCAGACGTCAAACCAGACGTTTTGGGAAGTCTTCGTGGGTTTGCGTTCCGGTAGAAATACTATGTGCGCAGTGCCTGCTGTGTCCCGAAAACGCGTCCAGCTACGCGCTTCGGAAAAAAAATCCCGTTATCCATCTGGAGCTGGCGAAGGGACTTGAACCCCCGACCCTCTGATTACAAATCAGATGCTCTACCAGCTGAGCTACGCCAGCACAAAAACTTCCCGTAACCGGGCACAAAGTTAATAAGTTAGCACAGCGGCAATCCGCGTGCAACATCTTGACCTTTGGCTTTTATAGGGGAAGCGTAACCTGTATGGCACGGCTCCTCACATATTGTAACAATTCTCGGCTTCCCGCGGCCACCACTTCACGCAGAAAAGTTACTTAATCTATACTGGTGCTTCATGTTAAAGCATCGCAAACTGCTGATTTCAGCCATCTTACTGTTTGCCGCACTGGCGGTCGGATTTATTCTCTATCGCCACACCACGCAGATGCCTGAAGCCGCTACGCTTCTGCCGGAAGGCGATTTGCTGATTTACGCAAACTTAAAACCGGTCCACGTGTTCGATCTGGGTAATCCGGGTTCGATACGGATGGAAGGTGAATACAAAGACTTCGTCGCGCAAACCGGAATTCAATTTGAGCGCGATCTGGATGAAGTCGCCATGTCTCGCCGCGATACGCCGGATGGCCGCGATGTTGAATCATCGGAAATTTTTGTCGGCCGCTTCGATCAGGAGCGCCTCAAAAGCTATTTCCTGAAACTTGCTTCCGGCAGCGAACAGTATCGCAATGTCACGGTCTATTCCATCTCACATGAAGGCCATATCGTGCGCGTTGCATTGCTTGCCGGCAAAATCGCTGCCACCAACATGATTTCTCCTGAACCCATGCACGGCATCATTGATCGCACATATAAATCCTCGGCAGGCTCTGCGCTGTTAAAAGAGCACTATAACGATGTTCCATTGGGAAGCCTGGGATGGTTGATTGATCGCATTCCCAACAAGCCCGACAACATCCAGCTGCCTGGCGGATTTTCTTTGACTCTTCCCGGAGACACCGTGGCCGTAGCCTCTCTGCGCTATACCGGATCTCTGCTGTTTCGTGCCGATGTCTTCGCGCAAAGTGAGGCCCAGGCCAAACAGGTAGTCGACTCCGCCAACAACCATCTGGCGCTGGTGCGCGGCATTGGTCAGATCATGGGAAATAGAGGTCCGGATAAAGATGTAAGGGCCGCCTTTGAAAGTATTCAGGTGGCGCAAAAAGAAAATGTGGCGGTTTTCACCGCCACAATCCCACAAACTATTCTCAAAAAGATTTGGTCAGAAGCTCAGTCGGAAACCACAAATCCCGCGCCGCAAGCAGGCCGGCACTGATTTATATTCTCGCGACTTACATGGACCCTGAAGCCACCTGCTCGCTCATGCTGAAGCGCAGATACTTATTCGGATTTACCGGGGTATTAAAAATGCGGACTTCATAATGCAGATGCGGGCCTGTGCTGCGTCCGCTCTGTCCCACATAACCCACCGAATCGCCTCTGCGGATCAACTGCCCCGGGGTCACCGCAAAGCCTGAAAGATGGCCATACAGTGTGCTGACTCCGTTGCCATGGTCGATCATCACTGCCCGGCCGTAGCCGTTCATGAAATCAGCAAAACGAACAATGCCGTCTGCCGGAGCAATAATGCGAGTGCCGATTTCACTGGAAATGTCCACGCCGCGATGGAACGCTCCCTCGCCGCTGAACGGGTCAATGCGCTCGCCAAATGTTCCGGTTAGCCTGCCCTGGACGGGCCAGAGAGTGGGCGCTGCCGCCAGCCGCATCCAATCACGCGTGCTGGTATCGCGCACATCACCCATGCCAATGCCGACCGATGCTGCGCCGGTCATCGCCGAATTCCGCAGCGCGTAAAACTGTTGCAACGATGCGGAAGCTGGATCGTCATCTTCAAATGCCGGATCGGGCTTGAGACCGTAGAGCGAAGAAACTTCGCCGGCCAGGGAGCTGAGGGACTGTGCTTGCAGCTCGTTTTCCTGGGCTATCTGCTCAAGCTGAGAGTACTGTGATTGCAGGGCTTTTTGTTCGTCACGGAGCTGGTTGAATTTCTGCGTCTTCACCACCATGCGGGTATAGGAACCCAGCATGCCGGTAATCGTAAGCATTCCAATCAATGCGCCTGCTACAAAAACATACAAATAGTGCATCGGTACGGGGATCTTTAAGAGCTCCCCTTCCGCGTTTCGTGCCACCAACATGATGTAAAAGCGTTTCCGCAAAATGAACTACTCCAGGTTAGTGATTTTTCCGATACAAATGCCTAAAGCGTTTTCGGTCCCGATACGCTTCTACTCAAGGCTTTTACTGCTGAGGCCCTAGTCGGCTGTACCCTTTTGGGCCGCCGACCGGATCATGAAACCTGGCAGCCAATAGGGATATGGAATGTTGGATAACCTTAACAACAGCAGTTCACACTGTCAACGCCTTGCACACTTGCCCGGAGTAACGAAGGTTGATTGCCAGGCGCCAGGACCATGCCAGTTCGGTCATGGCCTTCCGGGCATTTACAGGGCATACATTTACTTTTTACGGCAGGAATATGGTTCAATTCGGGAATGGGCCAGCACCCACACCCAGCCCCATTGGCGCAGGATTAATTAAGATAAGCCTTTATTTCCATATAGATATAGAATGAGCCAGGGTCATTGCGGTGCTAAAAGCAAGGGTGTTTAAAGAACGAGATTTGATCGCGCATATTCGTCGTCTGGCCCGCACCTCAACTGCCAAGGCAGTGGTGCAGGGCATTGGGGACGACTGCGCCATTCTGCGTCCTGCGCCTGGCTCTGAATTGCTGGTCACCACTGACCTCTGTATCGAAAACGTACATTTCCGCCGGGCTTGGCACTCTCCTGCGACCGTAGGCCATCGCTGCCTCACCCGCGGCCTGAGCGACATTGCTGCCATGGGCGGAGAGCCTCTGGCTTGCTTCCTTTCTCTGGGGCTGCCGAAAGACTTATCGCAAGCATGGGTTAATGGCTTTCTCAAAGGCCTGTTAAGTCTGGCTAAGCGCTTCAACGTCCAACTGGCTGGCGGCGATATTTCAACTGCCCGCCAGATCACAGCAGATATTGTCGTAACCGGGCAGGTTCCCGCAGGTAAGGCAATCCTCCGCTCAGGCGCTCGTCCCGGAGACCGCATTTACGTCACTGGATCGTTAGGTGCTTCGGCCGCTACCCTAAAACAGCTCTACGCAGGAAAAGCAGTCAAGCCAACGCGGTCCAACACCCACTTTTATCCCACGCCCCGGATTGAAGTCGGAACCTGGCTGAGAAAACATCGGCTCGCCTCAGCCATGATCGACCTAAGTGACGGCCTTTCAGTAGATTTGGCCCATATTTGCGCAGAAAGCCGGGTTTCCGCAATGATTACGGCGGCCCATATCCCAGTCGGCAAAGGCGCCGACCTTCAATTGGCTCTCCATGGCGGAGAGGACTATGAACTGCTTTTCACAGCGCCCAAGCGCGCAAAAATTCCCAACCAGATTGCCGGCATAAAGATCACGGAAATCGGCCAAATAATGATATGGAACCTCTCAGATTACTCGTCAGCAATACAGATTTTGGGGGAGAATGGGAAAAGCAAGCCGCTGGCACAACGCGGGTGGGAGCATTTCAAAAGGTCGCGTTGATTGTGCTGCGTGGGGAACAGAAAGATCTCGGGTAACTTTCTTCAAACTTCTACGTAGGATGGTTTATGAACTTTCCAACAAGTCAGACTCCGCCGCCACCGCAGATGTACTCATCGCCTGAACCTGCCGTCGCTGAGCCAAGTGGCCCCGGTCTCACCGAGCCCCAGCGCCTTGTCAATACGTTCATCGCGCCGAGCAAGACCTTTGAAGACATCCGCCGCAATGCGAGTTGGTGGGTGCCATGGCTGATCTCAGCAATATTTGGACTGGCCTTTGGCATTGTGGCAATGCAAAAAATTGATATGACGCGCTTCGTCCAGCAGCAGATCGATAAGTCTCCTTCAGCCCAGCAGCGAATGGAGCGCCTCACCCCCGAGCAGCGTGCTCAGGGAATAGCGCTCCAGGCAACAATTACAAAGGTGATTTTTTACATTTTTCCGCTGTTTAGCTTGATTGGCGGGCTGATCATAGCGGCCATTGTTATGGCGATTTTCAATTTCATGCTGGGAGCAGAGGTTTCCTTTTCCCGCGCGCTCGCGGTTACTTTTTATGCCGGTGTTCCCGGAATTCTCAAATCCATTCTGCTGACAGTAAGTCTGTTTGCCAGTTCTGATCCCAGCACAATCGACATCGCGGGCAGTCCTATGCCCACAAATCTCGCATTTTTCCTGGATCCCCAGGGAAATAAGTTTATTTACAGCATCCTCGGCAGCCTGGATATTTTTACGATCTGGTTTGTCGTGTTGCTCGGACTGGGATTTGCCACTGCGTCTTCAAACCGGAAACCGACTGTCAGCACGGGAATCACAACGGTCTTTGTCGCTTTCCTGATAGTGGCTTTATGCGGAGCTGCCTGGAAATCGATGTTCTAATGTTCTTAACGTTCTAAGTATTTTGGCTTCTTTGATTGCCCGTTAACGATTGAAATTCAGCAGTTTACTGTTACTTTCGCCGAAGAGTCAGGCTGTGTATGATCTAATAAATAGTTCACACATGGCAGATTCCACAGTCCGTATAAAGCGCAAGCTCAAGGCTGCGCACCGAACTTTGCGCGAGCTGAAAATGATCGCCAAAGGACTGCTTTCTACGGACCATCCGATCCAGGTCCATATCATTCCCATGCGGCGCTGCAATCTCGCCTGCGGCTACTGCAATGAATACGACGACTTCTCTGACCCAGTGCCTCTGGAAGAGATGTACCGCCGCGTCGACAAGCTGGCGGCGCTCGGCACCACGCTCATCACCATCAGCGGCGGTGAGACGCTTCTGCATCCGCAACTGGATGACATTATCCGCCGCATACGCTCGCACGGAATCATTGCCGGCCTGATCACCAACGGCCTGTTGCTGACTGAAAAGCGCATCAAGGAATTAAATGCCGCCGGGCTCGACCACCTTCAGATCTCCATCGACAACGTGAAGCCTGACGAGGTCTCAAAGAAATCTCTGCAGGTGCTGGACCTGAAACTGCGCTGGCTGCGGGAGCACGCGGAATTTCACGTAAACATCAACTCCGTGGTTGGCGCAGGCGTAAAAAATCAGTGGGACGCGGTTGCGATCGGTAAGCGCGCCGTGGAACTGGGCTTTACCTCCACCGTCGGCATTATTCATGACGGCACCGGCCAGCTACGTCCGCTGAATCAGGAAGCGCAGAGCGTTTTTGCCGAGATGAAAAAGCTGGGCAAACACAGTTATGCCCGCTTCAATCAGTTCCAGAACAATATCGCGCTGGGCAAGCCCAATGATTGGCGCTGCCGCGCCGGTTCGCGTTACCTCTATATCTGCGAGAACGGTCTGGTGCATTACTGCTCCCAGCAACGTGGTTATCCTGGCACTCCGCTGGCTGAATACACAGTGACTGACGTCCGGCGCGAATTCCTTACCCAGAAATCATGCGCGCCCAACTGCACCATCTCCTGCGTGCATCAGACGTCTCTGGTTGACTTCTGGCGCGCCCCGCAGACCCTGGCCTCCCACACTGACTCCCGCCACGCCGCACAAGAGCTGATACAGATCAAAGCAAGACAAGAAGAATCTGTAATGGCCGAGTAGCAAAATCTTTAAGGCTTGAATCCCACTGAAGTCCACAGCGCTGCCGGCTGGTACATTCTTCCACCGGCAAACACTGTACTGACTTTGCGAATGTCGCTGATGTTCTCCAGCGGGTTTCCGTCCACAAGAATCACATCAGCGCGCTTCCCAGTTTCAATTGTCCCGGATTCTTTTTCCAAGCCCATAGCTTTTGCCGGTACAAGCGTAGCGGCCTGGATCGCTTCCATCGGCGTGAACCCTGCTTGCACGTAAAGTTCAATTTCACGATCGACACTAAAACCAGGCACAGACTGGTCTGTTCCGGCAACAATTGGCACACCTGCTTGATGCAGCAGGCGTACTGTCTCCACCAGCAGCCTGAAGTTGGCGGCTGACTTCTCACTATTTTGCGGTGGAGTGCCCATGGTCTCCAGTGCCTCCCTCAGCTCCGGCGCCACTTTCAATATGCCCGGCTCAAAGGTGGAAATCGGCTCGTCAGTAGAATGCGTGATGATCTCCAGCAGCGCCAGCGTTGGATCCACAACCGTGTGGTGTTCCAGCAACAGCTTGATTACTTTTTTCGCTTGTGGCGAATCGGCTGAAACAGTGCCGGTTTTCGCATCTGTCATGACCTGCGTCAGATAGTAGACATGGTTGATCTGGTCCATGCCGTCTTCAATTCCTTGAATCGCATTCATCCCTACTGGGATGTGCCCCGTAACGGTCATGCCCAGGCGATGGGCCTCCGCGGTAACAACCTTCAGAATTTCCGGCTTCACTGAGCTATAAATCTTGATCTGCTGAAAACCCTCAGCTTTGTACTTTTGCACTTGCTCGCGTGCCTGCTCCGGCGTATCCACCCGAATGACACCGAGGGAGAGCGGTCCGGTTCCATCTACAACCCCGGCCATCACCAGTCTTGGTCCAATGCCGCGGCCTGCGGCAATCGCATCACGTGCGGCGACGATAAATTCCCGTTCATTGCCAACATCGCGGGCCGTAGTAACGCCGGTTGCAAGATAAATTGGCCCCCACTCTACCTGCTCAAAATGAGCGTGCATCTCCCAAAGACCCGGCAACACGCTCTTGCCGTGCGCGTCCACAACCTGAGCGCCTTGCGGCACCGGCGTACTGGAGGCCGGCCCTGCGGCGGCAATTTTTCCGTCTTTCAAAACAACCACGGCGTTCTCAACTGCGGGCTTTCCTGTGCTATCAATCAGTCTGCCGCCCACAATTGCCGTCACAGAAGGTATCTGCGAGCTGAAACCTGCAGCCACTTTCGCCAGATTCGCCATGCCATCGCGCGCAGCGCTGGTCACAAAGGCCGCCAGTCCATCCTCGTATCCTTCTGCTACGGCCTCAAAGTGGTCCAACTCGGCATCAATGCTTACCAGCGCAATCAAATGGTCCTGCGAATCCATCCACACCGATTCCGTGCCCCAGATCAATCCCCGCACAAAAAGTTTGTGCAGCTGAACCTGGCGGCCGCCGATAGTAAACGTTTCCGCTCCCAGATCCTGGATCTGCACCTCACCACGCGGCAGCGTCTTCAATGATCTGGGGCTTCCGTGAGCCCGCCAGTAACGAACCAGCATCATTTGTACGGAAACCGGAGCATACCCTTGAATATCAAAAAAGTTTTCTCCGGCTGGAATCGTTAACTGGCCGGCGCTCCGCCCATGCACTGAATCGTCTATCGAGGAGAAACGCGAGATCTTCCCTTTGATGTGAAAATCAAGGGGTGTCAGGTCTTTCTCCATGGTGAGCGTTGTGCTGAGAGGTACTTCGTTGCCGCGATCGGTGAATTTGAAATCCGACTTCAACACCACTTCCTCAGGCGAGCGCGTGACGGTGTACGTTTCTTTGCCGATAAGCTGCTCGAACTTGTGCAGATGAAAAGTCCCCTGCTCCGCAGCTGGCGCGTTGGTTTGCGCCCAGCCTAATGCTGACAGGAACATCACCAATACGAGACAGGAGCGTGAGATTGTCTTCATCATTTTTGCATTCCTCTATTGCGAGCTTTTATTTTTCCAGCGCATGCCGCAGGGCGGCGCGGGCCAGGGTTCGTGTGGAATCGAGCGTAGGCAGCGGCGAATCGGCGTCGCTGACGAGCAACGGAATTTCCGTACAGCCCAGCACCACGGCATCACAGCCCTGCACCTTGAAACTTTCAATCACCTGTTTAAAATAAAAAAGCGATTCTTCTGTCTGCCGGCCAAGCACCAGCTCATCAAAAATAATCGTGTTGATCCGCTCCTGCTGCTCTTGGGTCGGACGCATATAGCCGAGTCCCGTCTGCTCCAGCTTTTCCGGATACACTGGTCCGCTCACCAGAAACTTTGTTCCCGTAAGCCCAAGCTTTTTAAAGCCGCGGCGCCTGGCCTCTTTGCCGACCTCCTCCGCAATGTGCAGCCAGGGCAGCGGCGATCTTGGCAGAACGTGCGGCATGGCCTGATGAATTGTGTTATCAGGGCAGATCAGAAAGTCCGCGCCCGCGCGCTTCAGCGCCTCCGCCGACCGCAACATGAGATCAGCTACCGGCTTCTCCCAGCCTTCGCCGGCCTCAATGGCCTTCATGTACTCAGCCAGCGCGATGGTATGCATCGTCACTTCCGGATGCGCATACTTGCCCATGAGCGGCTCAGCTTCCAGGCAGATTGTCCGGTAGCACAGCGCCGCACCTTCTGCGCTGCAACCAACAATGCCGATATGCTTCGTCATACGAGAAAGTCTATCTGGGAGAGGAACTTCAATTTCTTTTCCACGGGCAGGAAAGAGGCTTCAATGGAATTGCGGGCCAACTCGCGCAGATGCTCTTCAGAAAAGTTGAATTCCTGCCGCGCGATTTCATACTCCCGGTTCAGCGAGGTCTGAAACATTGCCGGATCATCCGTGTTGAGCGTAATCATCAGCCCGTTATCGAAAAACTTCCGCACTGGATGCTCCTGCATCTCCGCACATGCGCCCGTCCGCAGATTACTGGTGATACATATCTCCACCGGAACCTGCTTTTCCGCCATGATTTCCATCAGCTCCGGATCACGCGCCGCGGCCAGCCCGTGCCCAATGCGCTCCGCGCCAATATTCATTGCACCCCAGATTGATTCCGGCCCCGTGGTCTCGCCGGCATGCGCCGTGAGACGCAGTCCGTTGTCAGCCGCTTTTTTATATAGATCGCGGAACCACTCTGAGGGACCACGCGCTTCGTCACCGCCAATGCCAATGCCCACAACATTGCGATCGCGCAACCTCGCCGCCAGATCAAAAACTTCTCCCGCGGCTTCCGGACCAAAGTGGCGCACGGCATCAAAAATCCATAGCAATGACACGCCAAAATCACGCTGCCCGCGCTCGCGTCCGCGCTCCAGACCTTCAAAGATCGGCTCAACCGGCTGCCCTCGCCAGCGGATCACGCCAATGCTTACATAAACCTCGGCATGCACCACGTTCTGCTGCTTCAGCTTTTGCATCAGCCGGTAAGTCACCAGCTCGTAGTCTTCCGGTGCGCGCAACCGCTCCGTTACTGACTTAAACGCCAGCAGAAAACCATTGAAGTCGCTGTAGGAATAAAGACGGCGAATCTCTTCTTCGGTTAGCACATCGCCACTGCCGGCAACGTCATAGCGATTGTTCTCCGTGGGCAGCGGCATGTTGTAACGGCGGCTCAATTCCGCCAAAGTCGGCGGATCAACGCTGCCCTCCAGGTGTAAATGGAGCTCCGCTTTAGGCAGCGACTGAATGAAAGACCTGGAAGCCATTATCCTTTGCCGGAAGAAGTCTGTGGGGTGCTGAATTCGCTATGGTGGCGGCTATATAGCCAGTAAATTACCAGGCCGATAGCCAGCCAGGTAAAAAAGCGTATCCAGTTTAGAATCGGCAACCCTGCCATTAATAGAAGACACGTAAAAATGGTCATGATTGGAGCGATTGGGCCGCCAGGCGCACGAAATCCACGAGGCCGCAACGGTTCGCGATATCGCAGAATGAGAACCCCGCCGGCAACAAGCGCGAACGCAAAAAGCGTACCAATGTTAGACAGGTCGGCGAGAGTACCAATATCCAGCATGCCTGCAGGGATACCTACAACGAAACCTGCTACCCATGTGGCTACATCTGGCGTGCGGAAACGTTCATGGACTCGCCC
Organism: Terriglobia bacterium; assembly: GCA_963724105.1. Classification (GTDB taxonomy): domain Bacteria; phylum Acidobacteriota; class Terriglobia; order Terriglobales; family Acidobacteriaceae; genus Angelobacter. The sequence goes on from CAVRTD010000001.1 coordinate 592,013, forward strand.
GAATATCTTCGGCAACAGTCCGTCACGTGACATGGCAAACCACACGCGAGCCTGACCGAGCTGGAAAACCAGCAGAGACGAAATCATTCCCATCAGCGCTCCGCAAAGGACGGCGAGCCTGACCCACGGAACGTTGAGTTTTCTAAGCACATTTACAACAGGAGCAGCATCGCCAACCGTATCCCAGTGTGCAATGCCTGTAAGCACCACCACCACTGCGATGTAGAGCACTGTACAAACCAGCAAGGTGGCGATAATACCAATCGGCAAGTCTCGCTGCGGATTCTTGGCTTCCTCCGCGGCAGTGGAAACCGAATCAAATCCGATATAAGTAAAGAAGATGATTGAGCCACCGGTGAGAACACCGCCCCACCCATTCGGCATAAAGGGATGCCAGTTTGTGGGATGAATGAATTGTGCGCCCGCAAAAATAAAGATCAGGATGGCGCCGATCTTTACTAAAACCATAATGTTGTTTGTACGGGCTGACTCGCGAATCCCTCGCACCAGAACTACCGTGAGCGCCATTACCACCAGAAAAGCCGGGAAATTGAAGCCGAAATGCCAGCCCGGCCCATAGAGATCATTTCCTGCCAGGTCTTGCAGCCCGGTTGGTAAATATGCCGGCGAAACCCATCGCAAAGAAGGATGGATACCAAACCAATCCATCAAGTCGACAAGATGCGCTGCGAAACCTACGCTCACGGCCATATTACTAACCGCATATTCCAGGATAAGGTCCCAGCCAATAATCCAGGCGATCAACTCTCCCATGGTTGCGTAGGTGTATGTATATGCGCTTCCAGCAATCGGGATCATTGAGGCCAGCTCCGCATAGCAGAGTGCCGTAAACGCACATGCAAAGCCGACCAAAATAAACGACAGGGCGATTGCTGGTCCAGCTCCAGGTCTGCCAAAGGTAGCGGAGTGATGAATCAGGTATTCCAGAACCGGAGCATTCAAAATTGACTGGGCGGTGAACGTCTGCCCAGCAATAGCTGTTCCGACAACCGTAAAAATGCCGGAGCCTATCACCGCGCCGATGCCCAGCGCCGTCAGTGACCACGGTCCTAAAGTCTTTTTCAGCCGATGGCCGGGCTGTTCTGAATCAGAGATCAGCTTGTCTATGGACTTCTTGGCGAAGAGTTGGCTGGCCAGAAAGGCCTCCTTAAATGGCGATGCGGACAACGAGCCATGCGGCGCAGAGACGCAAATTGAATGCGCCTCTACGCCATCACAAATGACTTAGCGCTTGGACGTGCCGCGAACTATCTTCTTCACCTTGGGCTTCTTGGAGCCACGCGCGTATTCGCGAGGCTTCTTTGGCGCCTGCTTCTTGCGCGATGTGCGCTTTGATTTCTTACGATCTTCCTTGGTCAGTGCTTTCGTATTTGCCATGTACCTGTCCTAATTCAAAGATAACTTCTTGATAACTTCTTAAAGACAAACTGCGAAATCGTTACGCCCTCTCCAGGTGCGCGTACTTTTCCACCAGCTTTTTCAATCCGAATCTTGGAAATTGTACCGTAATCTTGGCATCTTCTCCCTCGCCTTCGCGCCGATAGACCACTCCTTCGCCATATTTAGGGTGTTTCACGCGCTGTCCGGGACGAAAAGAGTTGCCGCCAGCCGACTTCTCCACTGGAATTTGCGGCTTGGTGAACTTCTTCCCCCGGGAAGCAAAGAAATCGGCAATATTGTCGATCGAGTTATATTTGGGGCCGGAATATCCGCCATTTTTTGGCTTGGCACGCGCTGCGGCCTGCTGATGGTTCACGGTTGAAGGCGCGCTCTGGTCTTCATCTTCATAGCTATAGTGCCGCTCGCCATAATCTGTGTCCTGGTAAGAGGCTTTCGCCCGCGAGCGCGATGTGCCCAACTCTTCCAGTAACTGCGGCGGCACCTCTTCCAGAAAGCGCGATGGCACTGTGGCGTCCGGCATGTCCGTGCCATACCGCCGGCGATAGCGGGCAGTACTCAGCACCAGATGGTCCATGGCGCGGGTCATGCCCACATAGCAAAGGCGGCGCTCTTCTTCCATCTGGTCAGGATCGTTAAAGGCGCGTGAGTGCGGAAACAGGCCTTCTTCCATGCCCATCAGAAAGACCAGGCCGAATTCCAGCCCTTTGGCGGAATGGAGCGTCATCAGCGTGACGGTGCCGCGCGGATCGTATGTATCCACGTCACTTACCAGAGCTGCGTGGTCCAGAAATTCGGCCAGCGTCTCGCCGCGATCGCGTGAGTCCATGGCGGCATTGACCAGTTCGCGCAGGTTGTCGATGCGCGCCAGCGAGTCCGGCGTGTTCTCTTCTTCCAACTGCTTGATGTATCCGGTGCGGTCAATCAGGAACTTTAGGATTTCAGGGATGCTGGCCACTCCACCGGGAGCGCGGAAGCCTTCAACCGCTTCCGGGCTTGTGCTTGCAGCAGCTTCACTTCCGTCCAGACCCGTTGTTACTTCCCTTTCTTCTGGCTCTTCATCTTCTTCAGGATCTGCGGTCGAACCAAAATCAAAGCTAATGTTCTCGCCGAATCCAGTCGTATCAAATGAGGTATCCGCTTCTGGCTCTTCTTCTCTCCGCGCCTCCGCGTCTCCGCGTTGCGATTGATTCTCTGCGGCTCCGGCTGTTTCTGCCACTCGCTCTCCAAACGTTCCCAGCAGCATGGCTCGCGCGTCTTCAATCAGGTCTTTGAAGCCCTTGAGAGCCGCCAGCGCCCGCGCCGGGAGAAGCTGCCGCTCAATGGCCTCACTCAAGCGCGGACCACAGCGACATACCTGTTTCGAGCGATAGCCGCTCCAGCGTTTCAATGGTGGATTTGCCAATTCCGCGCGTCGGGCGTATTGATTACGCGCAGCAGCGCAATAGAATCCTGAGGATTGTTGATCAGCTTCAGATAGCTGATCATGTCCTTGATTTCCGCGCGCTCATAAAAAGAAAATCCGCCCACCACCTGATACGGAAGCTGATAGCGCCGCATGGCTTCTTCCACCAAGCGCGATTGCGAATTCAGCCGGTACAGCACGGCCACGCGCACATCTTCCTGGCCCTCTTCTTTGGCTTTTTTCAAATAACGCGAAATATAATCCGCGGCAAAGAGCGATTCGTTCTCGCCATCAGGCGCTTCATAGTAGCCAATCTTGTTGCCGCCTTCGCGTGCTGTCCACAGTGTCTTGCCCTTGCGCTTTAGATTGTTGGAGACCACGGCAGACGCGCCTTCCAGGATCGCCTGCGTAGAGCGGTAGTTCTGTTCCAGCCGGATAATGCGGGCCTCGGGAAAGTCTTTCTCAAATTCCAGAATGTTGCGGATATCGGCCCCGCGCCAGGAATAAATCGACTGGTCTTCATCACCCACCACGCAAACATTGTGCCGCGTGCCCGCCAGCAGCTTGATCAACTCATACTGCGGACGGTTGGTGTCCTGATACTCGTCAATCATCAGGTATTCATAGCGGCGCTGATAGCGCTCGCGCACAGTCGCCGAAGATTTGAGCAGCCGCACTGTCTCCAGCAGAAGGTCATCGAAATCCAGCGAGTTCGATTTGCGCAGCTCTTTGCGGTACTCCTCAAAGACATGGGAGATCTTTTCCGTGATCGGATCCGCCGACTGCAGATACATTTCCTGCGGGTCCATCATAAGGTTCTTGGCATGCGAGATTCGCGAAAGCACAGCGCTCGGCTTAAGTTGCTTGTCGTCAAGTCCCAGCCGCCGCATCACGCTCTTGACCACCGCCTGCTGATCATTCGCGTCATAGATGGCAAAATCTTTTTTGTAGCCCGCGTCTCCTATCTTCATCTCTTCGATATCGCGGCGCAGCACGCGCACACAGAAAGAATGGAAGGTGGCAATCAACGGCTTGCGCAGCGTACGGCCACCCAGCATCTTGCCCACGCGCTCTGCCATCTCGGCCGAGGCCTTATTGGTAAACGTGACGGCCAGAATGGAATCTGGCTCAACCCCTTTATCTTCAATCAGATGCACAATGCGATAAGTGATAACGCGGGTCTTTCCGCTGCCGGCGCCAGCCAGAATCAGCACTGGGCCGTCAACGGCTTCCACCGCTTCGCGTTGTTGGGGATTGAGCTTGTCTAAATTCACGGGAGATTCTCTGGCGTCACTTCAGTATGGCGGTTTTGGGTACAAAAAGAAAAGGATGCTCGCAAGGATTTCTTCGGAGCATCCTTCTTCTTCTATTTTAACGTAGAGACGCAGTATGCTGCGTCTCTGCTTCGGTCATTTATTGCTTTGGAGTTGGGCTTGGTTGCGCTTGTGGCGGCCTCTGGTCTGCCGGTTTAGGCTGCTGCGGACGATCTGCCACTGCTGGATTCGTGACCGGCGACTGCGGAGCATCATCTGTCGGCGGCGGCGTTGGCGGCAGCTCTTTCTCGATCGGCTTGCGTGGGAACATCTGATCCCGCTGCGCAGCCATATAGACAAAAGACGCAACAATCACAGCCATCTGCTTTAAATCTTCCGGCTGCAAACGGTCATAGACGTCCATATTGGAATGGTGCGTCCGCGTGTCGTATTCGATCGGATCCTGTATGAACTGGAATCCGGGAATGCCGGCAGCGTCAAAGGAAAGATGGTCCGTGCCACCGGTGTTGCGCATGGTGAGCGTGTCCATACCGAGATCGTGGAAAGGCTTCATCCAGGCTTCAAAGATCGGCTCAACTGCGGCGTTCTCCTGCATAAATACGCCCCGGATTTTTCCGGTGCCGTTGTCCACGTTGAAGTAGACCGAAACCTTGGCCTGCTCCGGCTTAATGGTCATGGGGCCGTTTTCACGACGACGAACAGAAGGATCGCCTTTGCGCTCCGGGTCTTTCGATTCCGGACGCGAGCCAAAGTGGTGTTCCACGTACCACTCTGAACCCAGCAAGCCCTCTTCCTCGCCGCTCCACAGGCCAATGCGGATGGTGCGGCGCGGCTTCAGATCAAGCGCTTTCAGAATACGCATTGCCTCCATCATCACGATGGTGCCAGCGCCGTTGTCCGTGGCGCCGGTGCCGGTATGCCAGGAATCCAGGTGCGCGCCCAGCATCACGATTTCATCTTTCTTGTCGGTGCCGGGGATTTCAGCAATCGTATCGTTCTGGTTCACCGAGCTGGGGCCGTCATAAAAAGTATTTTTTACGTTCAGCTCCAGTTCCACATCCTGCTTGGCTGCCAGAATGCGCGCAATGCGCGTCCAGTGTTCGGTGGCCAAAGTAATCTGCGGCGTGTTCACGGTCTGGCCAACTTTATAAGAGCCGCCCTGCTGCACGAATACGGTGCCTCCACCAAAAGTACCTCGGCTGTGATCAACTATGGCCAGAACCTTCTCGTCATCAAAAAACTTGAGGATCGTACGGAACAAGCGAGCGCGTTGAGCGAACTCGCGGAACTGGGGATTCACGCGTTCACTGGGAATCTGGTAATTCGCAATATCCGCGAGCGATTTGTCGTTCTGCCGCTCATACAGCGGTTCGGCGGAAGGCTTTAGTTCAGGATCATCACCATAAAGAACGATCTTGCCAGCCAGTTTGCCGCGATACTTTTCCAGGTCCTGCGGTGAGGTGATGTTCACCCGCACCACTTTGCCTTTGACCACGCCATCAGTGCCGGGCGTCCAGGCTTTGGAATAAGCAATGAGCGTGGCCGTATCAGGAGAAACCATGCGCACGTTGACGTATTCATTGGACCAGCCGCGGCCAAAAGGCCCCCAGGCTTCAAGATGCGAATTCACCATGCCAAACTCCTGCAGTTTGGCGCGGGTCCATTCATTCGCTTTATTCATATTGGGCGAACCGGTCAGGCGCGGGCCAATCTGGTCCATAAGACCGCTGGCGATTTGCATGATCTGTGAGTTGTGAAAGCCTTCATAACGGATCTTGCTGATCGCATCCAGATCAGCTTTTTCTTGTGCGCTGCACTGCAGCGCGGCGGCCAGCGAGAAGACCGTCAAAAACGAAATAAGGCGCTTTACGGTTAACATCGTTTCTCCTTGGTGGAATCAGCAGATTGCGGGGGAGAAAAGTGTATATGCCTTGCGAGACGCGGTCAAACCGCTGTGATTCCAAGCGAATGGACCAGGAGGGGATTACCGGGTTGAGCGCGACCGGCTAAGACGAAATAGGGTGATGGTAAAACCGCAAATCGCTCCCAGAATGGCCACTGGGGCTGCGGCTTTATAGGCCAGCGTCATGTCCGGCATGGTATGGCTCGCGGCTTTCAGCACCAGAAGCACCGTGCACAGGAAAGCGACAGAAAGAAAGAATGTAATCACACCGGAGGCAAGTCCGATACCGGCGCTCAAGAAGAATTTCTTCATAAGGGTTCTACAAAGCTGGATAAATCAGCTGTACGTTAGAATAATAACGTGAGTCAGGCAGTCAATGCGCAACTCCGCAGCGCGCAGGATATTATTCGCGAAGCGCGAGTCACCCAGGCACCGAACGGCGTCTGCTATACCACCGTGGGCGAAGTCATGCTCCCTTCCGACGATCTGGAGCGGATCATCAACGCCGTCCCTCGCGCCATTGCCGCCGCGCTGGACCGCAAAGCCTTCTATTTTGTGCCGATTGCCGTGAGTGATGGCGATAAGACCATGGTTGCCGAGCGCTTTGATGGCGCTCCGCCGGATGGGGCCATTTGCCACCGAAACATCGATTCCGGCAACGCGCAGTGTGTCTTTATCTCCACACGTCTGCTGGAAGAGCGCTTTGCCATTGCGTTTGAGTTTTATATCAACGTTGGGCATGCATTCGTGGACAAAGCGGGGATTTCTCCAGAGTTTGGGGAGCTGGTATGGTCGCAGGCGATGAGCAATGTCCGCGGGGAAACCAGCCTTGATGCGCATGAATTCCGCAAACAGGCAGAGGCTTCCATCTCCGGACGCGTGGATGAAAAGGCCAAGTCAGACTATCTGGCGGCCGCGTTTTGTGACGCAATCGCCATTTACATGCTCTCATTATGCCTGGACGTGGATTATTACGAACTGCGCGAACGGGAATACGCTCTACTGGCGCCGTCTGCGCTGGCAGCGCGCTTGAAGAAGATCGCGGAGTTGTTTCCACCGAATCCAGGATTCCAGTTCGATATCTTTTATAAAAGAAGAAGTTAATCGTCTGTGCAGCTATCATCGTGCCAGGGCCGGCTTGCGCGCCGAGCACGCTGCATCAGGAGCAGTGGCATTTAAAGGCAACGTGACTCTCAAGCGGTTTGGAGCGTAACCGAGGTCAATGACAGTCAACTTTCGTGGTAAGCCGACTCAAGCATCCAGACCATCCTCGTGCGAGGCCGACTTGCGCGCCGAGCACGCTGCATTAGGAGCAGCGGCATTTAAAGGCAACGTGACTCTCAGGCGGTTTGGAGCGCAGCGACAAAAATAATGATTGCACACCTTCGCGGCAAGCTGATTTCGAAGCACCCCAACCAGGCCATTGTTGAAGCCGGAGGCGTGGGCTATGACGTTGTCATCAGCGTCCCAACCTTCTCCGAGTTGCCCGGCCTCAATGCTGAAGTATCGCTCTTCATTCATACGCATGTCCGCGAAGATGCCCTGGCGCTCTTCGGTTTCCTGCGCGCGCAGGAGAAACAGCTTTTTGAGAAACTGCTGAGCGTAAGCGGCATCGGACCCAAGCTGGCCATCACCATCCTGAGTGGCATGCCCGCCGACGCCATGGTTGCAGCCATTAAAGGCAACAACGTGGCTTCACTCACGCGCATTCCTGGTATCGGCAAGAAGACGGCAGAACGCATGGTACTGGAGCTGCGCGACAAGCTGGAGTCGTTCAGTATTTCGGCGGAAGTCACGGCTGCGGCCACTCCGGTGGAAGAAGACGTTATTTCCGCGCTAGTCAATCTGGGCTATCAGCGACCTCTGGCTGAAAAAGCGCTGGCTCGGCTGGGCAATGTCTCCGGTGAGAGCTTTGATACGCTTTTCCGCAAGGCCATGGCGGCCATGGCAAAGTAAGAACCCCGGCTATCTTCGTTCATCAGGATCCTGCCAGAGAGGGTTACACTTGCGTTTGACGCCACTTTAAGTATGCCCGCTTTGATTATGCGAAACAGGCTGCAATCCGCCCTTGCGTTTCTGGTCACGGCATTTCTGTTTTTTGCGCTCTCGCTTCACGCGCAGAAGCAGAGACAGTCCTTCTATCTCAAGCCGGACCAGACGGCCGATCTGGCGAGTGAAACCAGACTGATTCCGGCGAAACAGAACTGTGAGAACTGGGCCCTGGCTGCTGGACTGGAAACGATGCTGCAGCAGCAGAATGTGGCGCTGGACCAGAATTTCTGGGTCATGCGGCTGGCTGGAGGCGAACTCTGCCTTGATGATCTGCCCAAGATTGAAGCCCTAACACACACTGTAGACAACGAATTCGTATTGGACAATGGCCGCCACGTCCGGCTGGAATTACGCTTCGTACCCGGAACGCAAGTAAACATGGATGCTGTGATTGCCGGGTTGAAGTTGCAACATGTATCGCTGCTGTTGTGGCGCGGACACCCTTATTTCCTGACCGGAATCACCTACGATGAACGCATTGGCCGTGACGGCACACGCTTCTTTGAATTGAAAGAAATGCGCCTGGCCAATACCTTCCCCAAGCTGCCGGGTGTCACGTTTGAAAAAGGCCGCGACAATCCCGAGGACATTCAAGGAATTCTGGGCGTCACGGTAGCTGCGCAATGAGCTGTTTTATTTCCCAATACAAAAACTGCTGAAGATCAGGTTCAGGATGTCGTCGGTCGTGGTCTCGCCGGTGATGGCATCCAATGGGCGCAGCGCTCCGTAAAGATCGAGCATGACCATCTCATGCGGAATGTTGTGCTTCACCGCATGGCTTGCGGCTTCCAGGCAGGTAAGTGATTCCACTACCAGACGCTGATGGCGGACGTTGGTCAAGAAGCCCGTCTCCTGTTCACCGCGCGCTGCAGGACCGGAGACTTGTTCCAGGATTGCGGCACGCAGCTCGTCAATTCCAGCGCCGGTGATCGCCGAAGTTCTGAAGACTTTCTGGTCGGCAATTTCCAACTGACCCTGGGGAGCGAGATCAGATTTGTTGGCGATGGCAAGCGCCCGTCGCGTGGAGCTTATCTGCAGCAGGTCGTGGTCCTCGCTGGAGATCTCACGCGTACTATCGAGCACCACCAGGACCAGATCAGCCTCGCTCAGAGCTTCATAGGATTTGCGAATGCCAATGCTCTCGGCTTCGTCTGTTGAGTGGCGAATACCGGCTGTGTCGACCAGCTTGATAGGGATGCCGCCAAGGGCCACGGTTTCCGTGACCAGATCGCGTGTGGTGCCGGGCGTGGCCGTCACAATAGCGTGCTCACGCTCCACCAGCCGATTGAACAAACTGGACTTGCCTACGTTGGGCCGGCCCACAATGGCCAGCGTCAGGCCTTCATGCACAATCTTTCCATAGGCAAAAGAAGCGCGGAGCTGCTCCAGCGGCGACTGCACTGCTTCAATGCGCGAAAGTATTTCCGCTGCGGGAAGAACGGAGACATCGTCTTCCGCAAAATCGATGCCCGCTTCCATCACGGCAACAAGCTCTACCAGTTTTTTCTTGATCGGTTGCAGGCGCTTTGAGAGTGACCCCTCAAGCTGCTGCGCTGCGACCTTGGCCTGATAAAGAGTTTGCGACTCAATCAGATCGCGGACGGCTTCAGCCTGCGTGAGGTCGATGCGGCCGTTAAGAAAGGCTCGCATGGTGAATTCGCCCGGCTCCGCCAGACGAGCGCCGCGGGCGGCGGCCAGTTCAACGATGTGCCGCAACACAACGGGCGAGCCGTGAGCGGAAATTTCTACTATGTCGTCGGCAGTATAAGAGTGAGGTTTAGCGAAGAACGTGACCACGGCTTCGTCAATACGTTCGCCGGTTGCCGGCTCAATCAGCTCTGAGAAAACAGCATGTCCGGCTGCGAGTTCATGCTTCAGCCGCAGCATGGAGCATGCAATTGCACGCGCTTCAGTGCCGGCCAGACGAACCACGCCAATGCCTCCGCGTCCGGGCGGCGTGGCAATGGCGACGATCGTATCGTCCAGGTTCATGATCAGTGGCTGTGATTACTGCCCTCCAGCCGGGCAAAATGGTCTTCAATACGCTCGTAAATGTGGTCGACCTTGCGGTGGAGATGCGCAACTTCCAGCTCGGCCTTGAGGTTGACCTCGTAATCCAGGTCTGATTTCAGCCGATCTTTTGCAGACTGGCGATTTTGCGACATCATAATCACGGGCGCCTGAATGGAAGCAATCATGGATAAAAACAGGTTCAATAAAATATAAGGATACGGATCAAAGTGCTTGGAAAGCAGCGCCGTTGAGTTAAAAATCACCCAGATAACCAGGACGATTCCAAAAGAAATGATGAAGGTCCAGGAGCCTCCAAAGCTGGCAACTTTGTCGGCGATGCGCTGGCCGAATGTAAGCCGCTCTTCTTCTTCCACGTTTGGATTGCGCGAGACCTGTGTGCGCAGAAGCTCGTCTGTGGCGCGCAGGCGGCGGCCTACGACGGTAAGCAGGTCCATGGCGGCGTGAGGATGCTTATCAATGAACTCCATCAATCGCTCACGATGCATGGTGAGCAACTGCGTATCTTCACGGGCCAGCGCGGTTGCAGTACGGGAGCCGCCATCAAGAAAAGAGAGCTCTCCAATCACGTCTCCGGGCTCGTTTTCCGCCAGGAGAAGTTTTTGGCCGTCTGTGCTTTCGACGAAAAGCTCTATGCGGCCGGTGCGTAGGATAAAAATTTCACCGCCGGGGTCGCCATAATGAAAAACTATTTGGCCCTCTTTGAAGTCGCGGCAGTCCATCATCTGGGCCAGCGCTTCGCGCTCCTCGTCATCAAGAAGCCCAAAGATGGGAACTTCTCCAATCATGGTCACGGTTGTAGACATTGGGGCTTTACCTTTATCGCTGCGCTCCAAAATGTTGGAGCAGATTTTTAAATGTTGAATCTCATGCGCAAACGCGCACGGCCAGTTTCAGACCATCATAGTCGAATGTGGTTTAAGAAAGATTGAAGAATTTGCTAACGGCGCGGCGGTCGGGCAGGCTTGTAGTTTTTTGGATAGAGCACGACATAGCGGCGGCCGCCTTCGCCTTCACTCTCCGTAACCAGTGAAGCGTGATCGCGAAAAGCCAGGTGGACCAGACGGCGCTCACGCGATGACATGGGCGCGAAGGAATAAGGCGCTCCACTTTTTAGTACGCGATCGGCGGCAACCTGGGCCGCCATCTTTAGCTCCTGCTGGCGGGCAGCGCGATAGCCCTTGCAGTCAAAGCTGACTTTATCGTGGTCTTCAGCGTGGAGATGCAAGGCCTCATGGGTCAGGACTTCAAATGAGCGCAGCACTTCTGCTCCGCGCTCCAGAAGCAACTGGCTGTCTGGCCCGGCAAATTCCACCAGGATGTCCGGGGTCTCAGCTTCCATGCCGGGGACAATGGGAGGATTCACGGTGATCCGGTATTTCAGCTTGAACGCGCCCGAAGCGATGATGTTCTTCAGGAACGCATCGATTTTTTTTGCTGTTGCGACCTTGTCCTGCAGCATGCTGTCTTCCCAAAACTCCCAAACGATTTTACAACTCTGGCAGCCTCAACGCTTGCGCGCGTTGCGTTTTTCAATTGTTTTTCTGACTTGCTGTCCCAGTTCCGAGCGATTAATCACGGTCTGCTGGAGCCAACCCAGCAGTGTGCTCAAGGCCAGATAAATGGAAAGTCCGGCGGGCATACCCCAGCTAAACGCACCAAACATCATCGGTCCCATAAAAGCCATGATCTTCTGCTGGGCCGGATCAATGCCGCCCTGTGGCGCGCTTCTCTGCTGAACGAACATGGCGATAATAATGACAATCGGCAGGATATGCAGCGGGTCCGGCAGAGAAAGATCGTGTATCCAGAGCCAGTTGGCCTGGCGCAGCTCAATGGCGTTATTCAGCATTGAGTAGAAGGCGAACAGAAACGGCATCTGCAGCAGCAAAGGGAAACAGCCGCCGACCGGGTTCACGCCCTCTTTTTTGTAGAGCGCCTGCATTTCTTTTTGCATGTCCGCCCGGCGCGGATCGGTAAGGCTATATCGCTTGTATTTTTCCTGGATGGCTTTCATCTGCGGCTGGATTTTCTGCATGCGCAGCGATGACTTCATGCTGGAAATGCGCAGAGGCAGCAGCGCCATGGTGATTACCAGGGTAAGAAATGCGATGGCCCATCCCCAGTTGTGGATCCACGTTTCGTAAGTCCATTTCAGCCAGAGGAAGAGCGGCCGCGCGATGAAGCTGAAGGTCCCGAAATCATAGATACCGCGGAGATCTGGTCCGCCGGGCCGGCTCTCAATGCTCTCCAGCAGGTTCACGGCTTTGGCGCCGGCAAACACGCGCACTCGCGTGGGACCGTTCGCGTGCCCGAAAGCCATGCCAATTACGTTGGTTTTTTCCTTGCCTTCAGCCGGCTTGTCTGGGTTCTTGTTAACTTCAGCCGGGGAGTTCAACGTGACGAGCGTTGTGTCTTTGGGATCGTCCGGCAGAAACGCTACGGCAAAGTACTGGTCCGCGGTGGCTACCCAGTCATAAGGACCGGGTAGCGTCTGATTGCCGACAATCCATTTTTTGCTTCTCAGCATGCCGCCGGAGGAAGCGGCTATGCGTTCAATGGTTCCACCCTGCTGCCAGTCAATCTTGCTTCCGGCAAAAGTGACAGGCGCTATCTCGTCGCCCAGGCCGCTTGGCCACTGGGGAAATGCCTGCACATGCTGTCCGTTGCGGAGGACCTCTGTCTCCACGCTCAGCAGATTATCTTTGTCCGGGCGGAAGGTCTTGCGAACGGTAACGTCGCCGTCAGAAAATTCGTATTCGATCGCACCGGTTTTGGAATCGCTGGCTGCGCCGCCTACATAGAGCGAGTCATTCAGCTTCGCCTGCAGCTCTTTGTCATAGGTGAAGAACGAAAGAGGATATCCAAGCTGAGGGGCAACTGTCTGATTGACCGCATCAAACGGCTTGCCGGCATTGTCCTTGTGTTTTTTGAGGATCCAGGATTTCACCACTGCGCCGCGGTTTGAAAACGTAATGCGGAAGAAGTTCGTCTCCAGAACCGATTCTGTTTCAGTGGTACCAATCTTTACCGGACCTTTGGCGGCCGCAGGCACGGCGGCCTTCTTAGCAACCGGGGTGGACACTGCTCCGGGAGTCGGCGTTTGCATGGTTGCCGAAGGAGACGGTGATTGCTGTTGCTGTGGCGGGTTTTGATCTTGTTGCGGCTGCTTGGGCTTGGGCATGAAGTACTGCACTGCGCCGAGGACTACAAAAACGAGCAGCAGGGCAATCAGCATCCGCTTGTCAGTGCCCGGTTCATTCTGAGGATTGCGATATTCAGTCAATGGTTGTCTCTATTTTCCTTGTCGCTTCGCTCTAAACCGCTTTGCGATTCTTCTTTCCTTGCGAAGCAATCAGCCCCGCGTTCAAGCCGCTCGGCGGCTACGGGCCCTGTTTCTTTTTACTGGCACGGGATCATAGCCCCCGTGTGCGAATGGGTTACAGCGAAGAATCCGCCACAGGCCCAGCGCCGACCCATGAAGCAGACCATGTCTGGCCACGGCCTCCGCGGTGTATTCCGAACAACTAGGAACATAGCGGCAGGAAATCGGTAGAAAAGGCGAAATTAAGCCTTTGTATAACCGCAAAAAGATGGTCGCGGCCTGCTTCATCGTGCCTTCCCCTGTTGAACAGCGGCAAAAACCTGGCCAATTTCTTTATCCAGTTGCGCGAATTTCAAAGTAAGCACGCTTTTCCGGGGATGCAAGACCAGATCAAGCGGCTTGGCCAGTTCGGACAAGTGTTGCCGCACCAGCGCACGCATGCGCCTGCGAATGCGGTTCCGCACCACGGACCCGCCCAGCACCTTTCCTACAGTGAAGCCGACACGCGGCCCGCTGGGACGGTCACTTTCACGATAAAAAGCCATCATGTTCCCGGAAAAATGCTTTCTGCCCTGCTTGTAAACTACCTGGAAATCAGCGTGCTTCAAGAGACGTGCGTCCCTGGGAAAGCTTTGTGAAACTTTTTTTGAAGTTTCATTCACGGCTGGTCTGGCGGGCAGATTGGACATTGCAGGGAAAAACTATTCCCGGAAGCCGGGCTTCACGGAAACACGCTTACGTCCTTTGGCGCGGCGACGGGACAGTACAGCCCTTCCGCTCTTTGTTTTCATTCGCGTGCGAAAACCGTGCACCTTGGAACGACGGCGACGGTTGGGTTGAAAAGTGCGCTTGGGCATGACCTATCGGACTCCTACTCAGTATTGTTTGCGCGGGGCAAACGATAAGTATAAAGGAATAAGGGCATTTCGTGCCAGTTTACGACGCCGAAAAGTTCGGCACTCGCAATAGGCCCACAGTTCCACTTTTTCTGCTCTTTTGGCCAGGATGGCCTGGTCGCACACGATAACACCGGGCTCTTTAGCAAGAACTTTTGGATGAATCAACTTTTTTGGATGTACCAGGGGAATAAGTTTGCAAACTGCTTCATAACAATTTCTGGCAAACAATTTCTCAAGCTACACGCGATAGGAATGCCGCTACCGATAGGAAAGCACAGGCAAGAACTATAAGAAAAACCTATGTTGCACCATGCACGCGACAATTACAAATTGATGTGTGAACGAAAACATGTGCATACCTTTTTCAAAAATGTGAGCCGCGAAAAAAAAGTTGTTGCTATGCATTTCAAGCGGCTGGTGTTCGTGCTAGTATGCCGACCAGTCGAAAAAAAATAATTTGCACAACGCAGTGTTCAACGCTCTGCGTCGCCGTTGCAGAGTTAGATTTTAGATATACAATCTTCAAGTTCAACCACGGGCCTCTGGCCGGCTCGCAACATAGGAAACATCCAAAAGAATGTCATTACCCGCTGCGACCGTTACCGCAACTGCAAATCCGTGGCTCCGAATATTGGGAGCGCTGGAAAAAAAGATCACACGTCTGTCCTATGACACGTGGCTCAAGCCCACGCGTTTCAGCCATGCCAATGGCAATATTATTTTTGTCCGCGTGCCCACAGCGGACTTTCGCCAGCTGGGAGACAAATTCGGCGATCTGATTCAGGAAGCCATGGACACACTGGCGCCTGAATATCAGGACGTAAAATTCATCACAGCGGAAGAAGATCCAACGGCGCCTCCGATCCGCCCCGATGGCGGCTTTGCTCCGGTTTCAGCCAGCGTCCCAAATACAACGCCGGCATCGCGGCAACAGCGCTTTGACTGGGATTCCGCAGCGCAACTCAGCCCTAAATATACGTTCGGGCACTTTGTGATTGGCGCAGGAAACCAGTTTGCCCATGCTGCGTCCCAGGCTGTGGCTGAGCGACCTTCTAAAGCCTATAACCCGCTTTTCCTCTATGGCGGCGTGGGTATGGGCAAGACACACTTGATGCATGCCATAGGGCATGAGGTAAAACGGCGGCAGCCACAGGCTTCCATCTGTTACATATCCAGCGAGAAGTTCACCAATGAGATGATCAACTCGCTCCGCTATGACAAGATGATCAGCTTCCGGGACAAGTTCCGCAACGTGGACGTGCTGTTGATAGATGACATCCAGTTTCTGGCGCAGAAAGAGCGCACCCAGGAAGAATTTTTTCACACGTTCAACGCGCTGCATGAATCGATGAAGCAGATTGTGATTGCCAGCGACCGTCCGCCGAAGGAGCTGCCGGAAATTGAAGATCGGCTGCGCTCGCGGTTTGAGTGGGGGCTGATCGCGGACATTCAACCGCCGGACCTGGAAACCAAGGTTGCCATCCTGCAAAAGAAAGCTGAGTCAGAGCGGGTAATCCTTTCGACAGACCTGGCGCTGTACATCGCTTCCAACGTGCGGACCAATGTACGTGAACTGGAAGGAGCATTGATCCGGTTGATTGCGTATTGCTCACTGACGGGCGCAGAGATCAGCCTGATTACAGCACAGCAGGTTTTGAAAAATTTTATTGATTCCCAGGCCCGCAAAATCACCATTGACGCCATTCAGAAAGCGGTTGCCGA
Source organism: Terriglobia bacterium (assembly GCA_963724105.1). Classification (GTDB taxonomy): domain Bacteria; phylum Acidobacteriota; class Terriglobia; order Terriglobales; family Acidobacteriaceae; genus Angelobacter. The sequence goes on from CAVRTD010000001.1 coordinate 608,043, forward strand.
GCAGTTTGGATTGCGCGTGATTGAGATCAAGGCCAAGAGTAATTCCCGGGCCATTGTTTTCCCGCGGCAGATTGCCATGTACCTGGCCAAACAGATGACGGAAGCGTCTTTACCGGAAATCGGCCGGCAATTTGGCGGCAAGCACCACACAACGGTTATGCATTCGATCGATAAGATTGAGGAGCAGCGGCAAGTGGACAAAGACTTGAATCGCCTTCTCAACAAGCTAACGGAGACGTTGAATAGCTAAATCGGGAACAGCTAAATCGGCGAAATTACGCAAGAACCTGTAGACTAGTCGGTTGTGCGGAGATTCCAACTGTTCCTTAGGCCTCCGGGCTGCCGTATTAGTATTGAAGACAAGTTGGTTTTAAAAATATTAGGGGGCCACACATATGCCTTCCTCCGCGGGCACTGAGGCGGGAGTGACAATGGAAATTAGCGTCAGCAAGAGCGATCTGTTGAAAGAGCTTACCGCGACACAGGGCGTGGTGGAGCGCAAGACCACGATTCCGATCCTCTCCAATTTTCTGTTTGAAGCTGGCGGGGACAAGCTCTCTATTACGGCAACAGACCTTGATCTGAGCCTGCGCACTTCTTGTCCCGCAAAGGTGAAAAAAGAAGGCTCATGCACCATACCGGCACGCAAGCTTTATGACTACGTAAAGCTGCTGGCCGATGGCGACATCAGCATCAAGCTGCTGGAAAATCATTGGGTGCAGATCCGCAGCGGGCGGTCGAATACAAAGATGGTGGGCATGGCCCGGGCAAACTTCCCCGCGCTGCCATTGTTTCCCGCAGAGTCGGCCCTGGAGCTTCCTGCCCAGGTGTTGCGGCAGCTGATTGCCAGGACAATTTTTTCCATCTCCAATGAGGAATCGCGCTACACCTTGAATGGCGCGCTTCTAGTGCTGAAGCCTGAATCCATCACGATGGTGGCCACAGACGGACATCGCCTGGCGCACATTGAGCATGTCACCACCAAATTGCCAGTCAGTGGGGAACTGAAAGTCCTGGTACCCAAAAAGGCTATGGCTGAATTGAGCACTTTGTTGAACAGCAATGACGCTCAAACGGTAGAGTTTGCCAAGGACGAATCAACGCTCTTCTTCCGCATTGGCGGCCGGCTCTTAACGTCACGCCAGCTTACGGGGCAGTTCCCGAACTATGAAGCAGTGTTGCCGCGCGAGAACAATAAGTTTGTCAGTGTGCACTGTGACGAGCTTTCGGCCGCGATTCAGCGCGTAGCACAGTTTGCTGACGAACGCTCCAACGCCATCCGCATGCGGGTGGAGAAAAATGAATTGAAGGTATCGTCCTCGAACACCGAGACAGGCGAGTCAGAGGATTCGATTGAAACGGCTTACACCGGCGATTCCATGGTGATCGGCTTCAATTCGCAATACCTGCTGGAATTCCTGAAAGTAGTGGGCGCCGGCGATGTCCGGTTTGAGTTTAAAGACGCCCAGACTGCGGGCCAGCTGCGTCCTGACGAAGCAGCCGACAGCGAATATCGTTATCGCTACATCGTGATGCCTATGCGCATCTGAAGCGCGCCAAATCAGCTTATAGAAATAAAACAGGCCGGACGATTGTCCGGCCTTAAATTTTTTCTGATCCCGGCCCGTTACTGGACCATCTTGCGGGCCAGGATTCTTTCCACGGTCTGTTCTACGCCAGGAAGGAATGATTCCACTGAGTTGCTTGCCATTGCCATCTCACCACGATGGCTATAGCTGACCAATGCTTCATTCCAGCGTTGGAAGATAAGCCGGCTTGGGGAATCAAGAACATTGCTCTTAGACGCAACAGGCGCCCTCAGACTGACGAACCAGAAAACCACAACCCGCGAAATAGCAAACGTTCTCACCCAGGCCGAAGACCGACGCGTGCTGAGGAAATCTTGACTGCAAGTAGAGAGCGACCAGGCCTGCAGCGGCGCTAGTGCCCAGTCCCAGGGCAATTGACATACCGGTACTGCGCCACGAGAGTCCAAGTTTTCTTTCAAAGAGCAGGAACAGCAGCAATAGGCCGCATTCCATCAGGCGCATGCTGCGTTCCAAAATGTTGAGAGCAATAGAAACTCTGTCAACGGAAGGCGACTGAGTGGAAAAAGCCGTAAGGACGGCAGCAACCAGGAGAAAGGCGCCAGCCCAGCGAAAAAGCATCTTACCCAAATCAATCAGTGCGGAATAAGGCTTCAGCGCAGAGACAAAAATCTCATACATCAGCGCAAATTCGAAGCCTATTAAAAGAAAACTGAGAATTGGATAAATCCAGGAAAGAACGGCCAAAGAACAACTGCAGAAATAATCAGTGATGTTGTTAATTACAATCGCGACTATGACATAAACGGTGTAATTAAAAAAGACTGGAAACTGCGAGCGCACGTTCCGCTTTTTCATGGTGTACAAAATACCAATTTGCAGAACGGCGCTTATCGCTGCCAAAATACCTGGTAACCACTTTTCAACCTGGAGTAGCACTGTCATTCCTCCGCAGAGCGGAAAGAATACAATTACCTTTGTTCAATAGGCAAGAGTACTCAACAGCACGAAGGTACATTTACCAAGTGGTTAACCAACGCTATTATTGGCCTTGCAAGTTATAGAAAACAAACATCAAACCAATTCTCTTCTATTTCTAACGCACCGCTACTGGTGGACACGGAGCGGGATGCAGTGGACCCGTGAAAGATGACGATGAAGATGAAGCCAGCGCAGCGTAACCAGCAAATACGAGAAGGGCAACAATGGACGAACGAAGTAGCGATTTCATAGGGGAAGCACTCCTGTTTCTCTTTTTGGGCTCTTTATATTTGGCCAATTTGGTAACACGTTTCGTGGTGGTCGAAAACGCAGAGTGAGTATACCGTTAATCCCTAATTTTTCAACGGCTTATTAGTACAATCTAAGACTTGAAAATCAGCAGATTTGCTCCTTTCCAACCGCCCCCTCGTTTACATGGTAAGGTTACGAATAGACCTGACCTAAAGTACCATGTAACTTATTGACTTTAGGTAACTTGCGTGAGAGCCAAACCCAGAGGAAAAAGGCTGCAAACTGGGAAAAAGTTTGCAGAGGCGATGACAAGGCGTAGAAAAAAATTTTAAAAAAAATCTTAAACATTAGGGATTTCTAACGATAAATGCGTGGAATAGCGGCAGCAAGCAAGATCTCAGTGATTGGGGGAGCATGAGTTCGACCACAAAAAGGTCAGGCAAAGCTACCACTTGAGCCCCAGGAATGGCGTGCTGCGACGCCTTCACCGCGGAGGCCAAAATCAACTCTGCTGTGATACAATAATTGCAGGGTCGTATATCTACTAAAGTATTGAATTTAAGTAACTTGAGTGTTTTTTAGATATCGGCTGATACAGCAGTCTCTAGAACATTGGCCTGGCCTTGAGCTAGATAGGAGTTCCCAAGTTTTGTCCACCCGTGAATCTGCATCTGCGACCGCAAAACAAATGGCAGAACAAAATAAAAGCAAGAAGTCTGGCGGCAACGGAAACGGCAATTACACCGCAGAAGACATAAAAGTCCTTGAGGGCATGGAGGCGGTGCGCCTGCGTCCAGCTATGTACATTGGCTCCAACGGAGAGATGGGCCTTCACCACCTGGTGTACGAAGTTGTTGATAATTCGGTGGATGAGGCCTTGGCTGGGCATGCCACACAAGTCGACGTAACAATCCATATCGACAATTCCATTACCGTGGTGGATGACGGACGCGGCATTCCCGTGGACGATATGTTGATTGACGGAGAGAAAGTCCCAGCGGCACAGGTTGTGCTCACGAAATTGCATGCCGGCGGAAAGTTCGACAACTCGAACTACAAAGTCTCCGGCGGACTGCATGGCGTTGGCGTCTCTTGCGTGAACGCGCTGAGCCATCAGTTTGATTTAGAAATCTGGCGCGACGGGCATGTGTGGGAGCAGGGATACTCCAAAGGCGCGCCCCAAACCAAGCTGAAGAAAACGGGCACCACGAAGAAGCGCGGCACGAAAATACATTTTCTGCCCGACAAAGAAATCTTTACCGCAACTGAATACAACTTTGACACGCTGGCCCAGCGGCTGCGCGAACTTGCCTTCCTGAACAAAGGCCTGGCGATCACACTCACCGACGAGCGCCAGACAGATCCAAAGACAGGCGAAGCGAAGAAGCTCGACTTCAAGTACACCGGCGGCATCGCCGAGTTCATCAAGCATCTGAATCGCGGCAAAAGCGTATTGCATGACAAGCCGATCTATATGGAAGCCGAGCGTGACGGCGTCGCGATGGAAATTGCCCTGCAATACAACGACGGTTACTCGGAAACCGTATTCAGCTTTGCTAACAACATCAACACGGTTGATGGCGGCACGCATCTTTCAGGATTCCGCACCTCACTTACCCGCACCATCAACAACGCAGGGCAGCAGCTTGGCCTGTTCAAGGACGTGAAAGAAAACCTGACGGGCGATGACGTCCGCGAAGGCCTGGTGGCAGTGGTCAGCGTGAAATTGCCGCAGCCACAGTTTGAAGGCCAGACCAAAGGCAAGCTGAACTCTGATATCGCAGGCATCGTCCAGGCATTCCTGAATGAGCGGCTGGGTGCTTTCTTTGAGCAGAACCCACCCGTCGCACGCAAGATCATCAACAAAGCCATTGAGGCTGCCCGGGCGCGTGAAGCAGCGCGCAAGGCACGCGATCTAACACGGCGCAAAGGGGCTCTGGATGGCGGTGGCCTTCCAGGTAAGCTGGCGGATTGTTCTGAACGTGATCCGAACCGTTGCGAACTGTTTCTCGTCGAAGGTGAGTCCGCAGGCGGCACAGCCAAGCAAGGGCGCGACCGTCGCTTCCAGGCTATCCTGCCGCTGAAAGGAAAGATTCTCAACGTCGAGAAGGCGCGCTACGACAAGATGTTGAGCCATGAAGAAATCCGCGCCATGATCACGGCGCTGGGTACGGGCATTGGCAAAGACGATTTTGATCCAGTCAAATTGCGTTATGCAAAAATCATCCTGATGACGGACGCCGACGTGGACGGTTCGCACATCCGCACGCTGCTGCTCACGTTCTTCTTCCGCCACATGAATGAGCTGATCAAGCGGGGCAATGTTTATATCGCGCAGCCGCCGCTCTACGGAATTAAGAAAGGCAAGACGCAGCAGTACATCAAGGACGATCGCGAATTTGTACGCGTCATGGTCAAGCGCGCGGCCGAGGGCATGACAGTGCGTTACGGAGAAGGCGCAGCCAAGCTGGAAGGCTCGGCGCTCTCTAAGTTCATGACCACCCTGAATGAGTATCTGGTCTACTTTGAAAAAGTGGACAAGCGTTTGCGCCATGAGCGGATTACAGAATTACTGCCCCGGCTGGCAATTTCGCAACGCGGCGATTTTGAAGGCGACAAGAAGACCGTAGCCAAGAAGCTAGAGAAGCTGGAAAAAGAAATCAACAAGCTCGCCAAGGAATATCAGCTTAAGCAAATTGAGAGCTATTTTGACGAAGAACACAATCTGTGGGGCGTGAAATTTACTGACTCACAGGGCGCCGAGCGCCAGATCAACTGGGCGCTTGCGTCCACGCCTGAGTACCGGCAGATGATGGCGAAGTTCAAGGTGATTGAGGCCTACATGGAGCCGCCATTTGTTATAGAAGTAACGGGAAAAGGCACGGAAGAGACTTCAGCCGACCTGAGCGATTCAGAGCGCGAGGACCTGGACAAAGCAGCCAAGAAATCGCCGAAGACGGCGATCCGCAGAACAAAAATTGAGGCTGATCGCGTGGAAAAGAATTCTGCACGCGAACTTTTTGAGTACGTTCTTTCCGAAGGCAAAAAAGAATACAGCGTACAGCGCTACAAAGGGCTGGGCGAGATGAGTTCTGAACAGCTCTGGCAGACGACCATGGACCCGGAGCGCCGCACACTGCTTTCCGTACGGGCAGAAGATATTGAAGCCTGTGAGCTGATCTTTACCACGCTGATGGGTGAGGACGTGGAATCGCGCAGAAAGTTTATTGAAGAGAACGCGCTGGACGTGAAGAACCTGGATATTTAGTCGCTTCGCTCCAATTTAAAAACGGCCGCGAATACACGCGAAAGATGCGTGAGTTCGCGGCCTAGTATTTTGGGGCTTGAGTGATCACAAGAGCTGGTTCAGGGCGCTTTCGATAGAGCACTACGAAGAGCAGCGTCATCAGCGCCCAGAGAATGAGCGTAACAATGCTACCTTCCGGACCAACCGTACCGCCACTAAGCCAGTCAGGTCCGTGGACGCTGGGGTTTAGAAGATGACCGGGCGCTTGAGTACCGCTATCATTCACTCCAAAGAAAAAGGATTGCCCCCAGTCCCACCCGGCATGAGCGCCCACGGCCAGCCAGAGATTGCCTGTATACCTAAGCGTGGTTGAAGCAAACAGAGCAAATACTACGGTAGCGATCAGGCCAATGCGGGTCTCTCCACCATTGCCCGCGTGACCAAGACCGAAGAGGACTGCCATCAAAATTGCCGCGGGCCAGAAGCCGATTCCATCTGCAAGGGTGTATAGGGAATATCCGCGAAGAAGAAATTCTTCAGAGAAGCCCACCATGATAAACACAACGATCCACTTGGCTCCCCAAACCCAGATGTCTCTGCCGTGTAGAGCGAGATTTCCAAAGTCATATGCGTGAAACATATGCAAAACCAGCAGGCATACATAGAGTGGGAGAAAACCCCAGAATAGATATCCGGTGATGAAGCGCTGGAAAACGCGTGCGCCCTTCAGGGGCAAACCGTACGCGCCCATGTTGCGCCGCTCAATGCGGGACATGATGAAGGCGGCGAGAAGGAAGAGCAGAAAGCCCAATGCTTCCGCTACAGCAAAAACAATGGGGCTTGGCGTTCCCTGGCCAGTCACTGGCTGCAGCTTGCGTGCAATCGGCATCAGCAACCCGAACAGAAGACAGATAATCAGGGCAACATAAATCAGCAGGCGCCAGCCGGCACGCAAGCCACGATCGTTCAAGAAAACGACGTTCGGCTTACGCGGTAAGACAACTTCGGGGGCTTCCGGTTCCATTGTGCTCCTTGCAAAAGAGAACAAGAAAACTCTACCAGATCAAGCGTGAAGGATAGGCTTCAATCCTCAATCATAAGCAACGTTCCGGGCCTGCATGATACAAATGTGATTTCATGTTCCAGATACTTAGAGAATTCAAAGTTGGCAGGCCCCAGGTGTTTGCTGGCCTGTTGCTGCTGGTATTTTTAGCGCAATGCCTATGGGCCGCCAAAACCAGGGCAATTTCAGATCTGGAATACCGCTACATCGCATCGGGACTGCCATCTGCCGGCGGGCAGACAGCCAGTGCTTCTCCGTTGACGGGATGGGTTGCCGCGCTGCCGGTGCGGCTTATCCCGCAGGTCAGGAAGGTGGCGACGGCTTCAATCCGTGACGCGCTGGCAGTCCCGCGTCCGTGGCTCCTTCGGCTGCCGTTTATCCTTTTTGGATTGTGGCTGGGTAGCGCGCTGTGGTGGGTGGCGCGACGGCTTTTTGACGATGCCGGAGGCTATATAGCGCTGGCGCTTTATTGCACATCACCGGCGATGATCAAGATCAGCAGCAATATTGGCCCGGAAATTATTCTGGCCTGGAGCGGCCTGGGATTGATCTATACCGCCATTGGCGTAGCGCATACGCTTTATGCGCCACCGAAGAAGTGGGCGCCCCGGATTGTGATTCTGGGTCTTTCCATTGGCTTTGCGCTGGCTACGGCATGGTGGTCATTCACGCTGGTGCTCCTGGCGTTTGGCTATATGGTGCATCTGGCGCCGGGATGCAGGAAAAAAGTGCTGATCGTGCTGGCAGGGGCGTCGGCGATCGGCTGCGCAGTGTGGGCCTTTGTTTATTGGCTGACCGGCAGCGCGGGATTGGGAGTGAAGGCGCTCCTGGCGCAAAAGCCAACGCTTGAGGCCATCCGCAATCTGGCATTTGCGCTCTCCGCCCAGACCGACGGATATGTACTGGTTCTCCTTTTCATTCTGGCGTTTACGGCCTATGGAAGCTGGCCACGGGCGCGCTACTTTGGCAACACTGCGCCACTGCTCACTGCACTGATTGCCGTGCTGCTGTTTAGCCTGGTACCGGCAATCCGCATATGGGACGCAACTTTAGGCTTGAGTTTTGTGTTCATATTTATAGGCGGTCTGGCGGCTGATTTCCTGGAGCTCAAATTCCAGCGGGCTTTATTCAAGCATGCTATAGCTGTGTTTTTGGTTGCATGTTTGATGCTGCGAGCCGTTCTAACGGTACTGGCGCTTACGCACTGGGCACAAAATCCGGTGTAAATGCGGTATGCCAGGGTTTATCATTCAGTAAGCAGGAAGTAAGCAGGCCTAAGTAAGCAGACTCAGGTCAGTAGACCTCAGGTAAGTAGACCAGGCAGGTGTATATGCGACCAGTTTTCGTCATTCCATTTGTGGCGTTCGCCCTGCAAGTATCGCAAGCGCAGCTCTCAACCCATGGAGCGCCAGCCTCTGTAGTGTCGCCCACGGCAGACGGCCGCCAGCATGGCGCTCCGGCAAGCGTGCTCTCGCCGACTCCATTGCCTCCTGGAATACACCCGCCTGTGCGGTCCGTAGTGTTTGTACACGGTCCTGTGCACCGGTTTGGCAGCAACCACAACCACCACCAGGCATTCATACCAGTCCCGCTTTTCTATCCGATCTACAATGACGGATTTTATCCATCTGTAGCCGATCCTTACGTTCCCGATACCGCGGCTGATCCGACACAGGCGAATGCAGAGCAGGCTGGCCAAGGTCAAGGGAACCAGGGGCAGACGGCCCAGAATGCGAACCAAAACAACGCAAGCCCAAACGAAGACGATCTGCGTGCTGCCTATCTGCAGGGAGCGCGTGACGCTATGACGCGTCAGGACGAAAGCCGCTACGGCGAACACTATCTGGATGGACGAGAGCGCAGCCGGCAAGACGCTGCGGCCGAGCAGAAACCAAAACCCGAACAAGCCAGCAATACTGAGTTCTCCATGGTTCCAGTGGAAGACAAGTCGCCGGCGACTGTCTTCATCTTTAAAGACGGTCGTCAATTTGAGACCAAGAACTACGCCATCATGGGTGGAACGCTGTTTGATTTCTCCGGAAAAATACTGAAGAAGGTCCAACTTGATGACCTTGATTCAACCGCCACCGTGAAAGCGAATGACGACCGCGGCGTGCAGGTGAAGCTGAGCAACTAGGGATTTGGTAAATGGGTAATTTGGTAAATGGGTAATTTTAAAAAATCCATGCCCCTGTTGCAGCTTTTATTTTTCTTGCTACCTTAGCAAGCTGAGCAATCAGCTTACTGTGCCGTGTGTTTATCAAGTTACAATCTGTAATTTTCTGCGGTCTTTTTACGCTTCACATAAGCTGCCAACGCACTGCTGTTCCGGTCACGCCTGTGGTATAATTTTCTGTAATCCATTGACACATAACTTCTTGTAAATGCAAGCATTTAGCAGACATTTCGGCAGGGCACGGGCGTCCGCTGGAATTGCTTTTGGTGTGTCTTAAGAACCGCGTTCTGATTGAGAGAAAAACATGGCAGATGAACAGAATCCGCAACTCCCTTTAACGCCTCCTCCAGGCGGTGATGATGGTGGCCACGGCGCCGCCAACATTCAACCCGTGAACATTGAAGAGGAGATGCGGCGGTCTTATCTCGACTACTCCATGTCAGTCATTATTGGCCGCGCGCTGCCTGACGTGCGCGATGGTTTGAAGCCAGTGCATCGGCGGATCCTGTATACGATGCAGCAGATGGGCCTGCAGCCCAACAAGTCCACACGCAAGTGCGCACGTATCGTGGGAGATGTGATGGGCAAATACCATCCTCACGGCAACCTTGCGGTGTATGACGCTCTGGTCCGGCTGGCCCAAACGTGGAGCATGCGTTATCCGCTGGTTTTTGGACAAGGCAACTTCGGCTCCGTGGATGGCGATCCGCCAGCAGCCGACCGTTACACGGAAGCCAAGCTGGCGCAGGTTTCCACGGGGCTGCTTGAAGACCTGGATAAAAACGCTGTCGACTTCCATCCCAATTACGATGGCAATGAGGTAGAGCCTGACGTTCTGCCCACACGCATTCCCAACCTGCTGGTCAATGGTTCTGACGGAATCGCCGTGGGAATGGCAACCAAGATTCCGCCGCACAACCTGACGGAGATTGTGGAAGCGGCCATTATGCTGGTGAACAATCCAGCCACGCCGCTCAAAGAAATTTTGAAGGTAGTAAAAGGCCCGGACTTCCCCACGGGCGCTTATATCTACGGACGCAGCGGGATTGAAGCGGCTTACACGCATGGCCGCGGCAAGTTTATGATGCGCGCGAAAGCCGCGATTGAAGACCTGAACCAGGGACGCAAGGCGATCATCATCACGGAAATTCCTTACCAGGTAAACAAAGCGCGGGTTGTGGAGCGCATTGCCCAGCTGGTGAATGACAAGGTCATCGACGATATTTCCGATGTGCGCGATGAATCCGGCCGCGACGGCATGCGCATTGTGGTGGAGCTGAAACGCGGCGCTGAAGAGCAGATCATTCTGAACCAGCTCTTCAAACACACCTCACTGCAGGAAAGCTTCAGCATGATCTTCCTGGCCGTGGTCAACGGCCAGCCGAAAGAGATGGGGCTGGTGCAGGCGATCCAGCATTTCATCGATCATCGGGTGGATGTGGTGCGCCGGCGCACACTCTACCTGCTGGAAAAAGCCCGCGATCGCGAACACATTTTAGAAGGCTACAAGATCGCGCTGGACAACATGGACGCGATCATCAAGATCATCCGTGGATCAGGCTCACGTGCAGAAGCGAAAGAGAATTTGCTAGCGACGAAATACAAGATCGTCGACAAGCAGATTCAGGCGAAAGTCGGCGGAGCGGAAGGCCGGCTTACTTCGCGGCAGGCCGATGCGATCCTGGAACTGCAGCTATACAGGCTCACACGGCTTTCCACTGATGAAATCCTGAAAGAGCTGGAAGAAATCCGCGGCAAGATTTCAGAGCTGGAAGCCATTCTTGCCTCTGACAAAAAACTGCGCGGCGTGATTGTGAAAGAGCTGCAGGAAGTAAAAGAGGAATTTGGCGACGAGCGCCGCACGGAGATCACGGACGAGTCCACGGAGATCACGTTGGAAGATTTGATCGCCGATGAGCAGGTGATCGTTACAGTCTCACACAGCGGATACCTGAAGCGGACGCCGCAATCCACGTATCGGCAGCAGCGCCGCGGCGGCACCGGACGCACCGGCATGAAGACGCGCGAAGAAGATTTTGTGGAATATCTCTTCAGCGCTTCCACGCATTCCTATCTGCTGGTGTTCACCAATAAGGGCCGTGTTTACTGGCTGAAAGTGTATGAAGTGCCAGACGTGGGCGCGGCCGGCAAGGGCAAACACATTGGCAATCTGGTAGCGCTGCAGCCGGGCGAAACCGTGCGGACGCTGCTGGAGGTCCGCAACCTGGACGAAGAGAACCGCTATATCTTCTTCGTCACACGCAAAGGCACAGTCAAAAAGACGCCGGTAAAAGACTTCTCCAATGTGATGTCGCGCGGAATTATCGCGATTGGCATCGACAAAGAAGACGAGCTGGTAGCGGTGCGGCTGACGGACGGAAACCAGATTGTCTTCCTCGCGTCGCATGAAGGCCAGGCGATCCGCTTTGGCGAAGAAGATGTGCGCTCCATGGGACGGCCGGCGTATGGTGTTCGTGGCATGGATCTGGACAAGAACGATTACATTGTCGGCGTGGCGGTAACCCCCAAAGATGCCAAGACAAAAACCAACGGCAAAGGCGAACAAGAGGCTACGCCGAGCCTGATCCTGAGCGTGACCGAGCAGGGTTATGGCAAACGCACTCCGGTGGAGGAATACCGGTTGCAGACGCGCGGTGGCAAAGGCGTAATCAACGTGAAGACCACGGCGAAAAATGGCAATGTGGTTGGCATCATGCTGGTGGACGAAACCTCTGAAGCCATGCTGATCAGCCAGTTCGGCAAGATTATCCGCATTGATACCAAGACGATCCGCGAAGCAGGACGCTCAACTCAGGGCGTGCGCTTGCTGCATCTGGAAGAGGGCGATCGCGTGGCATCAGCGGTGGTTCTGCAAGAGAAAGAAGAAGAGCCGAACGGAACGCTGTTGCAGTAAGTTACTTCTAGCAGAATTCAAAACGCCTTCGGCAACGGAGGCGTTTATTTTTTGCGGCAGCATCGGCAAATGCCTTAAGGTAACGAAGCTGGATCGCTATTTCTTTTTGGCGGGCTTGGCTTTTGGTTTCAGTTTGCGCTGCTGCGCCATAAACTTTTTGACGGATGAATACGAGACCATCGTCTTGCCCGCGCTTACCAATGTCCTTAAGCGGCGACGGCGGATCAAATCAGATATCACCTGCCGGGTGACGCCCATGACCTCACCGGCATCGATCTGGGAAATCCACTTGGAAGAATCAAAGTTTTTCTTTCTGAGATCGCCCGTCTTATTCATGCTGGGGCCGCGCGGACGGCGCTGGAAATTCAAGACCTCAGAGCGATAGAGATATTTTCGGCGCTCGAAGACAAATGTGGTTAACCGCCCTCGTTTTACCAGTTCCCAAATCGCCTGCCGCGATACTCCGCGGAGCTCGGCGGCTTCGCTCTTGGAAACCCACTCATCGACGTTAAAGGTTTGCGGTTTTGCCGGGTTATTGGTCATCGTTAGAAGGCCGCGCAAATATTTGCGCTGGTCACTATGAGGATAAATCAAAGTGGCAAGTATTGGCTTTGAAAGGATTGAGTCAGACTACTTCGCAGGCCTCTTACTCATCCCGAACCATGCCAGAGCAGCGGCGGTGAAGAGAAAGCCTGTAGAGATCAAAGCGGAAATATGCAGGCCGGGGATGATTTTGTCACGGCCGTGGAGCAGAGCACCGAAGACGGCCACGCCGATGGCGCCTCCGGTCTGGCGGGCGGTGTTCAGAACGGCGGAGGCGGTCCCGGAGCGTTCACGCGGAACGCTTGAGAGAATCGAGGTGGTCATGGCCGGCACGGCCAGGCCCATGCCACCGGGAATCAGCACAAAGGCCGGCAGCATGTTGGGCAGAGAAGTTTCGGCGTTGAGGCGCAGCAGCAGCGCATAGCCGAGCATTCCGATCAAAGCGCCCAGGATCATGGGAAAGCGCGAGCCAGCGCGGGCGGTGAGCGATCCGGTGATAACGTTGGACACGATGAAGGTCGCGGTGAGCGGCAGGAAGGCAAAGCCGGTGCGTAGGGCTGAATATCCGAGGGCCTGTTGCAGGTAAAGGCTGAGCACGAAGATCACGCCGTAATAAGTAAGGTTGACGATAATTCCGAAGACGACGGCGGCGTTGAAGCCGGGCAGGCTGAAGAACTGCAGCGGCAACATGGGTGAGGCGGCGCGGCGTTCCACGTAAACAAACATCGCACTTGCGAGTGCGCCCAGAAGAAAACCGCTGACAACAGCCGGGTGCTTGAAGCCGAGATGTCCGGATTCAATGATGGCTCCGACGAGACCGGTGAGCGCCAACACGCCGAGGATCTGTCCGGGAAGGTCGAGGTGGCGAGATTCGGGTGGGCGCGTGTTGCTTACAGAGCTACGGGTGCGGGAGGTCGTTTCTTTGAAGGTCGAGCCCCTGAAAGTCGGGTTGGACGAATTTCAATACCAGAAAGATACCGATACCGCACAGCACAATATTCACCAGGAAGATGCTGCGCCATCCAAACCCGGCGAGAAGAAATCCTCCGGCAACGGGGCCGGCGGCGATGGAGACGCCTCCGGCGGCTGTCCAGAGGGCGACCATGCGGGCGCGCAGAGCGGGATTCTCTTCAGAAGAGTGATTCAAAATCGCCAGGGACGTTGGGACCAGCAGCGCAGCGCCTGCGCCTTGCAGCGCGCGTGCGGCGATCAGAATACCGATGGTCGGCGCGAAGCCGCAGACGATGGACGCGGCGGTGAAGATCAGGAAGCCGATGAGATAGATGCGTCGCGAGCCAAAGCGGTCACCGATGACCCCGGCGGAGATGAGCAGCGCGGCAAAGCTCAGGGTATAGGCATCGACCACCCATTGCAGACCGGCAACACCTGCATGAAGCGCCGCGCCAATCCGCGGCAGCGCAACGTTCACAATCGTGACATCTAGCTGCACAACCACAAAGGCAAAGCTGGTGGCGACGAGAAGCCACAACAGTCCGCCGCGCAAGCCGACCTTTTTATTATCCATAGCCCCTAGTTTGCCGAAATCATTGCCCAAGATGTTTCACGCTCTGATGAAATGTTCAGCAGCCAGAAAACAGCCTGGGACATTTCACCAAATGATGAAGTATTGATACAGGCAAACAACTAGAATAGCAGTAGGTGTAGTGACGAGGGCTTGGCGACGAAAGAGAAATATGCGATTTCAAGTCTGGGATATCTTCTGGCCGATCCGGGAAGATCAGCGATGCTGATGGCATTGCTGGAGGGGCGCGCACTGCCCGCGGGAGAGTTGGCCAGAGCGGCGGCGGTTTCAGCGCAGAGCGCCAGCGCGCATCTGGCGAAGCTGAGCAAAGGCGGCCTGATTACCATGCAGCGTGATGGACGATGCCGCTATTACAAGCTGGCTGGACCGCGCGTGGCGAATGCACTGGAAGCGCTGGGAGCGATTTCAACGGTCCATCCGGCGGCAAAGTACATACATTCCAAGGCAGACCACTCCATGCTGCTGGCGCGCAGTTGTTATGACCATCTGGCTGGGCGCGTGGGCGTGGCCCTGACTGAAACAATGCAGAAGCAGCGAGTGATTGTTGTAGACGGCGAGCGCGATTATCGCGTGACTACAAAAGGGGCGGGTTGGCTGGGCGAACTGGGAATCAAGATGGAGTCGCTGCAAGAAGGTAAGCGCAGTTTTGCGCGGCAATGCCTGGACTGGACTGAGCGGCGTCCGCATGTTGCCGGAGCGCTGGGAGCTGCGCTGATGCAGCATTTTCTGGCGGACGGATGGCTGGCGCGACGCAGGGAATCGCGGGCGTTGCGGGTGACGCAGAAAGGGCAAAAATCTTTCATTGCGCTTGGAGTGCCTAAGGAGTTGACCGAGGACTTTGTGCAAAGGTGATGTCAATTGTCCCAGCCATGTACTAAAAATATGTACCACTGTCAGGCAGAGGGTCGCAAAAGACATGACCTCTGCGAGTGAACTAGTTCGCGCGTGACTGCAAAACAAAGTCGGGCTAGGATTTTATGTGCTCCGTCGCACCTTCTGCTTTGAGGCTGCAAGCTTATGTGTGGCCTGAAACCCTCATCCTGAACCAAGATGCCAAGGAGAGCTCCAAAGCTACGCCAATCGAGGCATAGTTGCTGAAGTCCACGCCAAATTGGGATGACTTGGGATGAAGTCGCGCAACCCTACGCCAATCTGGGATGGCAGTAGGAGGGGGAGGGGGTAAGTTGGCTTCGCCGATTTAGATCGTTTTGCTCCCGGCTACGCCGACGGGCGAGAAATGAGTAGAGAGAATTCCCTGATGCTGTTTGGCCAGAAATACATCGTCGGGATTCTTCCACGCGCCCTCGCTCCTAGGTCGCTCGGACTTGGTCAGAATGACAGCTTTTGGCGGAATGGGAGCGGCTCAATTTTTTGCCTCCTTCGGCGATTTTATTTAATCTTATAGGTCTCTCGCGGGACGCCTGATTTCGCGCAAGGAAAGGTGGAGAGATGAACATTTATAAGAATATTACGCAGACCATCGGGCGGACGCCGCTGGTACAACTCAACAAAATCACCAAGGGCGCCAAGGCCACGGTGGTAGTGAAGCTGGAAGGCTTCAATCCGTGCCACAGCGTGAAAGACCGCATTGGCGTAAGCATGATTGAAGAGGCCGAAAAAGCAGGCCGCATTCAGCCAGGCAAGACCGTGTTGATTGAACCAACCAGCGGGAACACAGGCATTGGCCTGGCCTTTGCCGCTGCCAGCAAAGGATACCGGCTGATCCTGGTGATGCCGGAAACAATGAGTATGGAGCGTCGGGTGGTGCTGCTGGCGATGGGCGCAGAGATTATTCTTACGCCCGGACCGAAGGGGATCAAAGGCTCTATCGCGAAAGCCAATGAACTTCTGAAGCAGACGCCGAATGCGGTGATCCTGCAGCAGTTTGCCAATCCGGCGAATCCGAAGATCCATCGTGAAACCACGGGGCCGGAAATTTGGAACGATACTGACGGCAAAGTCGACATACTGGTTTCCGGCGTAGGCACTGGTGGCACTCTGACCGGAGTGGGCGAGTTCATCAAACCCAAGAAGCCGGATTTTAAGATTGTTGCCGTTGAGCCTTCTGATTCACCCGTGCTTTCCGGCGGTAAGCCCGGACCGCACAAGATTCAGGGAATCGGGACTGGATTTGTTCCGGACGTGCTGCGCACTGACCTGATCAATGAAGTTCTTCCGGCGACGCTGGACGAATCATTGGACACAGCGCGCAGGATGGCCAAGGAAGAAGGCATCTTTATTGGCATCTCCGGCGGCGCGGCGGTTTCACAGGCGCTGAAGGTGGCGAACCGGGAAGAGAATGCCGGCAAGCTGATTGTGGTGATAGTGCCCGACTTTGGCGAGCGCTACCTGAGCACCGTGCTGTTCCAGAACCTGACGGAGGAAGCCGCAAAGCTGCCCACCGTGGATGCCGACATCGATACATTCTTCATGATGAAGACGGCATAAGGTTGGTCGGGAATTTTTGAGGAAGCGAGGGAGAAGCAGCAGCTCTCCTTCGCTTTTGTATTTTGGAAATGATGCAACAGGGGTAGAGTACGAAGCTGCTCTCAGTAAAGAGTGATGCTGAGAGCGTTCGCAACCTTGGCAAGTCGGCTAACATATTAGAATTAAATTTGTTGATGAGAGTTTAATCATGGGAAATCGTCTTTTGCATTTTGTAACTCTTTCCGGTGTACCGGTATTCATTTCCGAATTGAAGTGGCCTTTTCATGCTTCCACTTCTGGCGCAGACTGGCATATATTGCACGGCCGCGCTGATTTGCTGGGCAGTGAAGATGGCCTGCACGTGGAAGTGGCTGTGGGCATGACCCAGACAATGAAAGACGCTCTGGGATCGCTGGACGCAGAAAATGCGGAAGGCCTGGTGGTGAACTCTATCCGCAAGACAATTGACAACGGCCAGCTGGCGTTTGTGAAATCAGGCAAGCTGCAGCCCGTCCACGTGACCAGCCGTTTCTATAGCTTTGCGGCGAAGAAGATCCAGTTCCCCACGCAGTCCGAACAGGATGTGCTGGAGATGCTGAAACGCCGCGTCTTCTGGCTGAGCGCGAAAACCGGTAAAGGCGCGCCGGTGAGCGTGACGCATCCTTATGATTGCCAGTATGTGAATTTCACACGCGAAAAGAATGTTGGAACTGGCGCAAAAACTTGCTGCACAAGGACTGATCAACCTGGAAGGCGAATTCGCCACCGCCACCGATTCGTTGCTGAAAGAAGAACCGGCATTTTTGGCAGCCATGAAAAAGGGAGTGGAGGCGGGGATCGCGGCGAATAAGGTCAGCGCGTAGAAGATTTTTAGAACCTTTTCTTCCAATAGCCAGGGCGGCGATGTCCATGCGCGACTGCAAGTATTTGAATGGTCGAAGGGAGTTCCCGATAGATCACTGTGAACGGGAAACGACGCAGGAAAAACCTGCGGGTACTGGGTAGATACGTGGGCCATCTTTGTGGGCTTTTGGCGATACTCTCAACTGCTTGACTAAGTTCATCCAGCAAATTTTTGAGCGGCGAGATGACTGCGTTCAAAGTACCAATCCAAAGCTGCTTCATATTCCGCTGCAGCTTCTTTGTGAAACTCAATTTGTTTACTTGCCATGTTCGAGCTTGACTGCAATTCGCCGGCGCACTTCATCCCAGGAAATGGTCTGTGCTTGGCCGGAATCAAGCTCCTCAATGCGCCGGGCTACTTCGTCATTCCAGTCGTTTTGAGCAGACACTTCGTCCGCCTCATCAAGGCTGTTAATGAGAGATCCCGCCAATGCGGCGCGATCCTGCGCAGGCAGTGTGAGGGCTTTTCGCAGGAGATCATCTGCTTCTCGAGTCACAATGGAATTTTACGGCAGCTTCGACCGTGATTCAAACTCTTACTTTAGAATGCTGATTGTGTCTACCCTTCTCCAAGTCGAGCACCTGCACGTGAGCTTTGCCACGCAGAGCGGCGAAGTTGCGGCCGTGCGTGACGTTAGTTTCTCGATCGCAGAAGCAGGCACGCTGGGTTTGGTGGGAGAATCGGGTTCAGGGAAGTCAGCTACATCACTGGCGATCATGCGTTTGCTTCCACCGCAGGCGCGCACCACGGGCAAGATGACTTTTGCCGGAGAAGATTTGCTCGCACTGCGTGATGACGATATGCGGCGCACTCGCGGCGCCCGCATCAGCATGATCTTTCAGGAGCCGATGACTGCACTGAATCCGGTGATGCGCGTGGGCGATCAGGTGGCAGAAGCAGTTCTGGCCCATCATCGCGTAAGCAAGGCTGAAGCATGGACGCGCACCGTCGCAGCGTTGCGTGAGGTCGCCATCCCTGAGCCGGACAAGCGTGCGCGCGACTATCCGCACCAGCTTTCCGGGGGACAGCGCCAGCGCGTGATGATTGCCATGGCGCTGGTGAACAATCCGCAGCTTCTGATTGCCGACGAGCCCACGACGGCGCTGGATGTAACCATCCAGGCGCAGATTCTGGACTTGCTGGCAGCGTTGCGCGAAAAGCACAGGCTGGCTGTGCTCTTTATCTCGCATGATCTAGGTGTGGTTTCACGCGTGGCCGAGCAAGTGGCAGTGATGTATGCCGGCGAGATTGTGGAGATGGGGCCGGTGGCGGGGATTTTTTCTTCGGCCCGGCACACATATACACGCGGCTTGATCAGCGCCATCCCCACGCTCAAGACTGACCGTGCGCTGCCTCTGGCGACGGTCGAAAAAATTGCTCGTCCGGGTGGCGCGATGCCGTTGCGGGAAATTGCACCGGGTCACTGGGCGCGAGTGTCGCCCTGAGAATTGTTACACTCATCCAGTCATTTCATTTTGAGGACCTAGCACCTTGCGCTTACTCATTCTTTCTGATATCCATGCAAACCTTGAGGCACTGGAGGCCTGCCTGGATGCTGCTCCCGAATACGACCTGGTCTATAACCTGGGCGATATCGTGGGCTATGGCGCCAATCCGAATGAGGTGACAACGCGCTCACGCGAACTTGGGTCCATTTTTGTGCGGGGCAATCATGACAAAGCGTGTTCCGGTCTCACCGACTTGAGTGATTTCAATCCTATTGCCGGACTGGCGGCGCTCTGGACACGCGAAAAACTGACGGACGATCATCTGCAATTCTTGCGAGCGCTGCCAGAAGGTCCTATTTCGCCGATGGACAATCTACAACTGGTGCATGGCTCACCACGCGATGAAGATGAGTACATCCTGATGACCAGTGATGCTTATACGATTCTGGCGCAGGTTCCCGTCCCAGTGACTTTTTTTGGACACACACATGTGCAGCGTTGCTCATTGCTTGAAAAAACCGGCGAGGGCAGAACTTTTCCGCCGAACTACCGATCCACCGAAGGCAAGCAGGCAGCTACTCTGGAAGTGAAGCCAGACATAAAATATCTGGTGAATCCAGGCTCTGTAGGCCAGCCGCGCGATAACGATCCGCGGGCCGCTTTCTTGCTCTACGATACGGATGCTGGCCTGATCACTTTTTATCGCGTGCCGTACGATATCGCGAGCGCGCAGGAAAAAATTTTTGCCGCGGGACTGCCGGAGCGGCTTGCCCTCCGGCTGCAGGAGGGCCGTTGACCCAGAAATCGCTTTTTGATTCTTCCACGCCACGCGCTGCTGCGCCTGCGATCCGCGCTCACATTGATGGTGGCGCTCGTGGCAATCCTGGGCCTTCTGCTTATGGCGTTGTAGTGCGTGACGCAAAGGGCGAGGTCATCGCCGAGCTGTCAGATTATCTGGGCATACAGACCAACAATTTTGCCGAGTATTCCGGACTGCTGGCTGCGCTTGATTTTGCAGTGCGGGAAAATCATTTGTCGTTCAAAGTATTTAGTGATTCTGAACTTTTAGTGAAGCAGATGAAAGGGCAGTATCGCGTAAAAAGCCCTGGACTATTAGAACTTTATGAGCGCGCTCGCACTCTGGTGCGGAAGCTTGAGCGCTTTTCCATTGAGCATGTGTTGCGGGAATACAACCGCGACGCTGACGCGTTGGTCAACCAGGTTCTGGATAGCCGGGCAAGAGGAGGACGGTGATGCGGCAGAATTTTTCCAGCGGCACTAAATGGGAGCCGATTGTCGGCTATTCGCGCGCTGTACGCGTAGGAAACGTTATTCACGTTGCAGGAACCACCGCCACCGACGCCAGCGGCAACATTGTGGGAGTTGGTGACGCGTACGCTCAGGCTGTGCAGGTCCTCAAGAATATTCAAAACGTCTTGGAGCAAGCGGGCAGCAGCATGAAAGATGTGGTGCGCACGCGAATGTTTGTGATCAATATTGCCGCGGACTGGGAAAAGGTTGGGCGTGCACACGGCGAGTTCTTTGGGAACATTCGTCCGGTCACCAGCATGATTGAAATTTCCAAATTGATCTCGCCGGAGATGCTGGTAGAGATTGAAGCGGAAGCAATTACTTCATAAAAGGTAAAGGCCAGCTTTTGGCTGGCCCTGGTGAATGAAATTTTCTGCTAATGGCAGAAGTTATTTCTTGGGAGCGATTACGTCTTTTACGGCCTTGGCAACGCGGAACTTTACCACGGTCTTGGCCGCGATCTTGATGGGTTCTCCGGTTTGCGGATTGCGTCCCATGCGCGCTTTCCGGTTGGACTTTACCAGGCGTCCCAGGCCAGGGATAACGAACACACCGTTCTTCTTGGTCTCTTTGATTGCGGTTTCTGCCAGTGCATCCAGAAATGTTGCCGCAGTCTTGTTGTTCGTTTCCAGTTTCTCCGCCATGTGGCGAACGAGTTGGGTCTTGGTCATGCCTGCTGCCATCTTCCCTCCTTGAATTTGTGAGCACTTTACTGCGAAATATGAGCACTTTTCGTTGCGCTCATTTCGTATATTACATCAGCGAAGCCTTGTTGCAAGATTTTTCGCCTTATTTTATGCGGGTTTTTCTAAGGTAACTGTGGAAAACAAGCATGAACAGCGGCGATTTCTCGGTCAGAATTCTTGCCGCTTTGTCCCGACCGCTAAATACAGGTGGCTCCGGCTTATGCTTTTGAATAAAAACTCAACACCGCGTCACCCTGGCGCAGAGTGCGATGCCGGTGGAGCGCGCCAAAAGTATCGCCCGGATCAAAATGCTTGTCATGTTCGGCGATCACCTGACTGCCCGGGTTCAACAGCCGCGACTGCGAAAGAAAGCCCAGCACCTGCTCATAGTCGCCCATTTTGCGATAAGGCGGATCAAGGAAGACGAAATCACACATGACAACCTGTGCATCCAGCATGCGTAGCGCGGTTGCCGCATCGCGCTCAATCACGTCTGCGCCTTCGTCGATTGCCAGGGTATGCAAATTTTTGCGGATTATACGGGCAGCGGCCACTGACGACTCCACAAAATACACGCTGCGGGCGCCACGGCTTAGCGCTTCAATCCCGATTGCGCCGCTTCCCGCAAACAGATCGAGCCATACGGAGTCTTCCATATGAGGAGCCACCACATTGAAAAGCGTTTCGCGGAGACGGTCAGAGGTCGGACGCGTCTGCACGCCTGTGGGCGCCACCAGCCGGCGGCTCTTATATTTTCCCGCGATTACCCGCATTCGCTCTTGCTCCTGCTGTATGCATCTAATTTAACGTATAGAATCAGCTTAGAGCTTCCTTAAGAAACAACAACCGATGAGAAACTGGTCCATTTTTACCGCGAAATTCGGCGGCATAGAAATCCGCATTCACTTTACCTTTTTGGCTTTGTTGATTTTTCTGCTTTTGACGGAGACCACACGTGGCGGTCCGCGGGTAATTCCCCGCATCTTCATGCTAACCGGCCTGATCCTGGCGGCGGTGATTTTGCATGAGATTGGTCATGCCGTGGTTTCATCCCGGCAGGGCTTTCCCATCAAGGGAGCTGTGCTGCTCCCCATTGGCGGGCTTGCCTTGACCGATCCCGCTGTCCAGGAAGAGAGCACTCGCAATCTCCGCAGTGAAATATTGATCGCTCTTGCTGGCCCGCTGGTAAGCGCAATACTGGCTGGTGCGACTGCCGTCGTTTTTATGGTCATTGGGACGGCTCACGATCTTTGGCTTCCCCCACTGGTAACGGTGGCGAATCTGGGAATCAGCTTTTTCTGGATCAACCTGTGCCTTTGCGTCTTCAATCTGCTGCCGGCCTTCCCACTGGATGGCGGCAGGATTTTGCGCGCATGGCTGGCCCAGCGTATGGAACTTAACCAGGCGACTCGCCGGGCCGTAACGTTCGGGAACGTGTTTGCCGGTCTTTTCATGCTGGCTGGAGCGGCAATCAATATTCAGTGGCTGATGCTGGTTGGGTTTTTCATTTTTATGGCAGCACAGATGGAAGAGCGCACCATGCTGTTTCAGTCGGTGGTGGATGCCGTCCAGATGGAAGACATCATGCTGACTGAGTTCTCGATCCTCTCTCCGGCGGATACGCTTGAAGACGCGCTGAACAAAGCTGTCCACAGCCTGCAGGATGATTTTCCCGTGGTAAGCAGCGGCGATCTGGTTGGCATCATAACCCGCCAGACGATTGTCGAGCGCCTGCGAGCCGAGGGCAACGGCTACGTCCAGGGCGCCATGAGCAAGGCTTTTGAGATTGCATCGCGGACGGAGTCTCTTGGCTCTGCCTTCCGCAAGCTGACCTCTCGCGGCCTGAGCCTGGTGCCTGTGGTCGACGAGGAGCGGCTAGTCGGAATCGTTACCCTGCAACACCTGATGCACAGCATGGGATTGCTGGCTGAATCAAAAAGACTCAGAAGGCAGATGGAAGATCAGATGTAGTGTTCGGGTGCTGACCGCTCAGCGCAAGTGGTACACTTCTCCGTTTCACATCATCCGTGGAGAGTACCCGTGAAGAGGCTGTTTCTTTCTCTATTCCTGGCAGCGTTCGTCTGCGCTGCCGCCACCGCGCAAGAGCTGACCATCCAATCCATTTATGGCTCCGCCGGGCTTACCGGCCGCGCGCCGGACACGATTAAGTGGAGTCCTGACGGCAAGAAGGTCTCCTATTTTCTGCATCAGGAGCAGGGAGATCAGGCCGATCTTTATTACATTGACGTGACCTCCGGCAAGCCGGCAGTCCTGGTGGCTTCAGCGAAAATCGCGGCCATGAAGCCGCCCGTCTCCACCTCCAAGGACGACCGGGAGAAAGACAATCGCGCACGCTATGGAGTGGCTGGATACCACTGGGCACCGGACTCTGAGCATCTTCTCTTTGACGCTAATGGCCAGCTCTGGTATTTCACGCTGTCCAGCGGCAAGTATGTTGCGCTGAGCGCGGCCGGCGAGTCGGCCGGGGACCCCAAATTTTCGACTGACGGTAAATGGCTCTCCTATATTCGCAACCACAATCTGGTGGTAAAGAGCGTGGATGGCGGCGCGGAGAAAACGCTGACCAGCAATGGCACTGACAATCTGCTCAATGCTGAAGTAGATTGGGTTTATGCCGAAGAGCTCGATGTCCGCAGCAATTATTTCTGGTCTCCGGATTCGAGCAAGATTGTTCTGCTGCAGATGGACCAAACCAAGGTCCCCACGTATCCCATCACTGACTACGTCCCGCAGCACCCCACGGTTTACAACGAAAAATATCCCAAGGTCGGCGACGCCAATCCTGCAGTTCAACTCGGCGTGGTGAGCGCCAAAGGCGGCGCGGTCAAGTGGATCCATCTGACCGATGAAAAAGACATGTATATCCCGCGCTTTGGCTGGGTAAAAGATGGCGTGGCCTGGGCCACGGTGCTCAACCGCGCACAGAACCAGCTGGATCTTTATTTTATTGATACTGCCAGCGGAAAATCGCGCCGGGTGCTCAGCGAGAAGAGCGATACCTGGATTGAGACTGACAACAATCTTCAATTTCTGAAATCAGGCGATAAGTTCACCTGGCCGAGTTGGCGCGATGGCCACACCCATCTTTATCTTTATTCTTTCGATAAATCGAATCCCCTCGCAGCCGACGCCACACTGGTGAATCAAATCACCAAAGGCGAGTTTGAAGTATTTAATATTGAAGGATCAGACGACGCAAACAACACGCTTTTTATAACCACCAACGCCGGCGATGACCGCCAGCGCCATCTATGCAGCGTAAAGCTCGATGGTTCAGCTTTTCAATGCCTGACCAAGGGTGGGACGCACGATGCCGCGGTCGCGCCCAATGGGAAGTATTTTGTGGATCATTTTTCTTCTCTTATGACGCCGCCGCAGCTGTCCTTCTGCCAGGTCGGTGGCACTTGCGATGTTTTCTGGAAATCCAAGAGTGTTGATTCCATGCAGTTGATCCCTCCGCAATTTGTGGATTTCAAAGCGGAAGACGGCACCGTGCTGCGCGGTCTTATTTTTCTGCCGCCAAACAGCGAAGGCAAAAAAGTCCCTCTGATCAATAATCCTTACGGCGGTCCGCACGGACAGACCGTACGCGATCAATGGGGCGGCGCAGGCTTCCTTTTCAATCAGATCCTCATGCGCGATGGCATTGCTGTGCTTCAGGTGGATAATCGCGGCATGGGAGCGCGCGGCAAAAAGTTTGCCGCAGCACTCATCCATAATTTTGGCGAAGTGGAGCTGAAAGACCAGCTTACGGCCATTGACCAGGCGCTGCAGAAGTTTCCCCAGCTCGATGGTTCACGTATGGGCTGGTGGGGCTGGAGCTATGGCGGTTACATGACGCTCTTTGCCATGACGCACACTGACCGCTTCAAAGCGGGGGTTGCCGTTGCGCCAGTAACTGACTGGCGTGACTATGACTCCATTTACACGGAACGGTATGCCGGCCTGGTGCCACAATATAATGATGGATACAAAAAAGGTTCGCCGATTACCTACGCGGCCAATTTGAAGGGCCATCTGCTTGAGGTGCATGGCACCAGTGACGACAATGTCCACATGCAGAACACCATGCAGATGATCAATGCTTTCATCAATGCGGATAAGCAATTTGACTTGCAGATTTATCCGCGCAAGACGCACAGCATTTCCGGGCCGGGAACACGCGTTCATTTGTTCACGCGCATCCGTTCACATTTCCATCGGGAGCTATTGGGTACGGAATGAAGCTGTACCGAGTAAGGCCGTACTGAATAAAGTAGTATTGAGTTAGCAGGCCACGGAGTAACTTGCAGTGAAGAACCAATCGATTTCTTTGGGCGACTTTGAGCTTACGGTAGTCTCGGACGGTCACTATCTGGGGGATGGCGGCGCTTTTTTCGGCATCATTCCTAAAGTGATGTGGCAGCGCAAGACCAAGCCAGATGATCTGAACCGCATTACCGTAAGCTGTAATTCAATCGTTGTCCGGGATGGGAAACAGACCATCCTGATTGAAACTGGGATTGGGAACAAGCTTTCAGAGAAGACAAAAAGCTTCTATTTTCCGGAGGAAAAACTTCTGGAAAACCTGCATGCCGCCAGGGTTGCGCCGGAAGAAGTTGATATCGTAATCAACTCGCACTTGCACTTTGATCACTGTGGCTGGAACACGGTTTACAAGAACGGCAGCGCGGTGGCGACTTTTCCCAACGCCAAATATTACGCGCCTAAAGGCGAGTGGGAGCACGGTAAGCTGCAGCTGGAACGCGATCGCGTGAGCTATATCAGCGACAATTACGATCCCTTGATCAATTCAGGCCAGATGCAGCTGATTGACGGCAATGCGGAAATCGCTCCCGGGATTTCCGTGGAAGTCTGGCCCGGCCACACACGCAATATGTGGGCTGTGTTTATTCGCAGCGGCGGTAAAACCGCCTGTTATATCTCTGATCTTATTCCCACCACCTGGCATCTGGATGTGGCGTGGGCCATGGCCTATGATCTTTTTCCGCTTGAGGTGCTGGAGAATCGTAAACGCTACTATGCGAAGGCCATACCTGAACAATGGCTTACCATGTTTACGCACGATCCTGAGATACCTTGGGCTTATATTGAGCGGGCGGATAACAGGTTTTCCTATAAAGCTCCTTAGCGCTTTCCAGCAATGTTCCTTGTACTGGACCGGCCTTACGCCGTGTAAGATAACCTGACCATGCGCGGGGCGGCTCAGATGATCGCAATCTCAGGTTTGTTTCTCTGCTTGATTTGCTTTGCGCAGAAGGTCCAGTTTACTTCCATTGAAAAACCTCTGATTCTGCAACGCATGCAGAGTGTTCCGGAAACGAATACGGCGCGCGTCTCCAGATTGAAGGAGCTTTTTACTGAAGCAGGATGCAATGGAAACTCATTGTTCGAGCAAAAAGTGGAGGAGGCTGACACTCCAAACATTGTCTGCCTGCTGGGAACCGGTAAAGGCGATACGCTCATCGTGGGCGCGCATTATGAGCGCATAACCGCTGCGCAAACACCTTTAGACAATTGGAGTGGCGCGTCCATCTTGCCGGCAATCTATCAGAGCCTGCGGGACAAGAAGCGGAACCACAGCATCATTTTTGTCGCGTTTGCTGACGACGGTAAAGACCCCGCAGGCGCTGAATCTTTCGCTCGCCATTTAACCAGGAAGCAGCTCAACCGCACCGAAGCCATGGTTAACGTTGATGCCCTGGGCTTTTCGCCAACCAAGGTCTGGACGGCACACTCCGATAAAGACCTGGTCCACGCTTTGATCATTATGGTGTATGCGTTGAAGCTTCCGGCCAGCCAGATAGATATTGCCGCGCTGGGCCACAAGGATTCTGATCCATTTGCCGTACGCCACATTCCGCAGATCACAATCCACTCGCTGACGCAACAGAACATTATCACCGGAGCCACTACGCAATTCCGCCCGGACAATTACTATGACACGTATCGCCTGCTCTGCGGATACCTCGCTTATCTGGACCAAAGCCTGAAACCAAAACCGGACTCTGAAGGGCCGCAGTGAAACAGTTCTTGCAATCGGAGTAGTAATGGATCGAGACGAGCTTATCTACAAAACCATTCAACTGGCCCTGGAGAACGTGAAGAGCGGTCAGGGCGGTCCTTTTGGCGCGTTGGTGGTAAAAGCCGGCCAGATTGTCGCGATTGGAACGAATCAGGTTACTTCAACAATGGATCCAACGGCGCACGCTGAGGTCGTTGCCATCCGCAGAGCCTGCCAGAGCGTCGGCCATTTTGAGCTTACCGGCTGCGAAATTTACTGCAGTTGTGAGCCGTGTCCAATGTGCATGGGCGCAATTTACTGGGCCAGGCCTGCACAAGTCTTTTTTGCCGCCACGGCCAGCGCAGCAGCGGACGCCGGCTTTGATGATTCCTTCATCAAAACGCAGATTTGCCTGCCCTATGCTCAGCAACAGATGTCTATTGCTCAAGTCGCGCATAAAGAATCTTTGGCGCCATTTCAAGCGTGGAAGGCAAAGGCTGACAAGATCGTTTACTGACTAAATTATGACGCCCGACGCTCTGGCCCGCGCTCTACAAGAATTCCTCTCCACCGCAGGCAGTGGTGTTGTTATTGAAGATAGCCAGATTCTTTTTGATCTGGGCACCGCGCAAACTTCAATCTCCACGGATAAAGGCAGATGCTTACTTCATTTATGGTCTGAAGAGCGCAACATGGTGCGCCACGTGGTCGAGGCCGAGGTAAAGAATGGCACGATGACTCTGGCCGTGCGCAGCTTTGCTCAGGCCCGTCCGCACAAAATGGAGATATGCCGCGACCGGGACCGCCGCGCGCCGTCGGCGCAAAAAGCGGCCCGCAATAGTTACGCGCGAATACTGGAGAGGGCCTTGCGCCGCCAACTTCCAGATTGGCAATTAGACAAAGCAAAGCTCTCTACCACCATGGACCTGGAGCGCAGCTTTTCACCCGTTTATGCGCGCGGTCTCCTGCGCAAAGGCCGGAGCGCATTTGCAGTGCTGGGCGTGAGCCATCAGGAAACACAGGCTGCTATCGATGCGTCGCTCACTTTTGGATTGCTCTGGCTGGATGCCTGCCGTGAGCGTGAGGCCGGCCGTTGTCTGGTAGAAGGGTTGCGGCTCTACGTTCCGCCCGGAAGCTCCGGGACTCTGCAAATTCGCATGGCTCACCTGGACCACGATGCCGCCAAGTTTCAACTCTTTGAGTTTGATGAGCGCGACGAGTCACTGAGCCAGATCGATTATTCCGATCATGGCAACATACATACACGTCTGGTGCGCCATTCTGATGCCGCGCAGGTGCGCTCACGCTTTGCTGCAACCGTGAGCAAGGTTCTGGCTCTGGCGCCGCAGGCTGAAGTCGCTGTCCTTTCACCCACAGAAATTTCTTTTCGTCTTCATGGATTAGAGTTTGCGCACGTGAGGCTTGTGAACGCGCCCGGCAGTTTCAGCGTCGTAGAAGAGGTCATCTTTGGTCCGCCCGGATATGAAACGCGCCTCAATGAAGAGACTGCGCCGGCGTTTAACGAATTCATTGCCATCGTAGTAGAAGCGCGACGCACCGATGGAAACCGCCATGATCCACTTTGGCGCATGTATCCGGAGCGCTGGCTGGAATCTCTGGTCTTCAAGAATGTTTCCGCCGTGGATTCCCAGCTTGATTCTGCGCATGTTTATTCGCAGGTGCCGGCGTTCTCCGCTTCGGACCGCGCCATGATTGATGTGCTTACCTGCACCCGCGAAGGACGCATCGCCGTGCTGGAGCTAAAAGCGGATGAGGACATCCACCTGCCGCTGCAAGGTCTGGATTACTGGGCGCGTGTTCTATGGCACCACGGCCGCGGCGAGTTTCAACAATATGGCTACTTTGCCGGCGTTCAACTTTCAGCCCGTCCACCGCTGCTCTATCTGGTTGCGCCGTCACTGCGCGTACATCCGGCTACCGATACCATCTTGCGTTATTTTTCTTCGGCAATCGAATGGACGCTGGTGGGCGTGGATGAAAGATGGCGTGAAGGGATCAAAGTGATTTACAGAAAGACGTCCAAACGGGGAAATCATGAATGATCTTCCACGGGCTGGGCTGGGGGAATTGGCGCAGGTTGCTCTTTTTCTCCGCGATACACTCTGCCCACGCCGCGAACGATCCTACGCATCGGCAGCTCACCCTGATTGGTACTAAAGAAAATCTCGCCCACTTTGTGGCTGCGATAAAACCAGCGCTTCAGGATTGCCAGCTCTTCCATGAATCGTTGCAAGGATGCGGAGCCACTAGATTCCAATTGGTCCAACGCCGCGCGAATTCGGCCCTCCTGTGACTGTGAATCGTCTTCCACTTCCATGGCAAAAGAGATTGGGCCTGAGAGTTCGCCGTGGTGAAAGTGAAACAGCGCAACTGCTTTGGCTTCCAGCGATGGCTGAACGATGACTGCATCCAGGTGGTCCAGGCGTCCACATATATCGTCACAGGCGGAAAGAATTCCCTTGATCTTGGCGATCTTGGCGTGCTGTGCAGCCGCGGCTTCAAAGTCCAGCGCCGCGGAAAGCCGTTCCCGTTCCGCCTCCAATTCCTGCAGCAAAGAATGCCCGCCCGAATCCAAATACGCCTGCACGCGCGCCACCTCAGCCGCGTAAGCTTCGTCAGTACAGCCTTTGAAGCAGGGCGCCAGGCACATCTTCATCTCGGAGTAGACACAGCCAGGGAAAGCGGGATCAGGATTCAGGTTAAAGGTGCAGCGGCGCATCTTGAAAAGATCAAGCGAATCGTTGAGAAACTTTTCCGCGACTGCCCGGGATCGAAACGGCCCGTAGTACAGAGATTTCCCGGTCAGCCTGCCTATCCGCGTGGTGACATAAGCGCGAGGATATTCATTCTCCAGATTGAAGCGGACGACCGGCGCCGGCCGCAGACGCAGGCGTTTCTGGTAAGTCTCTGGAAACTCTTTCCGCAGAACCCGATACTGCAGCAATACACATTCAAAATCTGAGCCAGTCAGCGAATAATCAATCGTCGTGACTCGCTCGCGCAGGTTCAACCGTTTTGACTGTGACTCTGGCGGCGAAAGCAGCCGCAACAAACGCCTCTTCAGGTTTGCCGTTTTGCTGACATATGGCTCGGCTGTCACATCTGCGCCGCGCAACACGAACACCGCGGGAGCCGCAGCAAATTGAGCAAAGAAATCCGGCGGATGGTCTGGCGAAAACGGGATGGAATTCGTCAGCAATTTTTAGAGCACCATGCTTTTTTCAGTACGTGCTACAGATAAGTCTGTCACAGCGCCCTATGGATATGCACCAGAAATGTAATTCCGATCTTTTCTCTTTTTCCAGAGTACGGCTCGATTACGCGCGGAAAAGAAGACCGTTTTATCTCTTTGCGTTTGTTGCTGTTACTCTTTGTCGTGTCCTGATTTCCACCGCTTCCTCGAACGTTTCTGTTTCGCAATGTGGATTTACCTGGAATCCGGTTCAAGACCTTTGCACTGTGTCCTATTTCTCACCGCCTCAACAGATTCGGTGACCAGTTCTACACAGCCTGTGCACGACCGATTGCCAGTATCCATCATGCTTTTGCACGATTTCCACGGTTTACACAGGCCCTACTGCTACTACTGTATTTATTTATATAAAAGTATCTATATTCTTAGTAAGAGTAAGCAGCCACCTTACCCAACAGGTAAAAAAATGCATTGATCACTCAGGCTCTGTTTTTGGGAAGCGTCCTGAAGTCCGGGCCCTTCATGGTGCGCACACGGCACATATCCAGCAAGCGTGAGCGCATGCGGTCCGTAATGCGATCGCCCAGTGTTTCGTCGCGAGTCACGTTGCGTGCGTCTTCTTCCTCGCGCGGCTTGCGTTCCAGCCGGGATTGTTCTTTTTGTGCCTTGGCTGACGGTGCATCCGGGAAGTTTGTGGTGATGATGGTGGTTTTCTGTTCGTTGTAGCGGCTGTTCAGAATGTAGCTGACCGTGTCCCATACCCATTCTGATGACTTTACCGCGCCGAGCTCATCCAGGACCAGGACTTCGGTCTCAAGGACCGGACGCAGAATCTCAAGCTCCGTGGCCTGGACCGCAGGATTGTAAGAGTTCTGGATTTCTTTGAGCAGCTCGCGATAATCGCAAAACATACACGGCACGCCTTTGTCGTTGATCAACGCCTGAATCATTCCCACGGCCAGGTGTGTTTTGCCTACGCCAATGGATCCGATCAGCAGCATGCCTTGTTTTTCCAGCGGATATTCCTGCACAAAGCGCTGCGCGTCCCGGTGGGCATTTTTAACTGAGATGGAGATCTCATGCATCGCAAGGTTGAAATTTTCTAGAGTGCACTTCCGGTAACGGGCCGGAATGCCGGCTTTTTCCAGTAGCTGCTGGTTGCGCGCGGAGATACGGCAGTCACACCGCGTCATGCGGCTGGCTTTACCGGGAACTGCAAGCTGCTTCCAGCCAGTTCCATCACAGATGGGACACGCGGATGAGGGTTCAGATTGATGCAGGGTTGCCATGGGTTTTCTATTATGAAAATACCACTATTCGGATTACCAGCGTCAGCTCCTGTGTTGCTCTGATCCTACTTGTACACAGGATTTACACAGCAAGTGCACCGTGCGTGGGTTTTGAGCCGTCCGCTAAAAGAATTTGGCGTGGTCTGCTGGATGAATGCATTCCACGCCAAATGGGTTGAGTACTTGTCTTTTGCTAGTCTGCGGCCGTTCCTTGTGTAGGCGAGGTCTTCTTCAGTTCGTCAGCAGAGAAGATATCAAACACATAATCGTGTGCTGCCAGGGCTGACTGGTTCAGCGTACCGGCCTGAACGCGTTTGACTGCTTCTTCACGCGTGAGATCAAAGATCGCCTCCAGCATCTGTTTGCCGTCTTGTTTATTGGCCTGACCGACCACAAAGAGCACGCGTGCGCTGTGCTGTATGTAACGCGGCGAGGGCAGCTGCTTTTTGAGCATGTCCATGATGAGCCAGGCTTTCTCACGATCAAAACGACCGGCGGTGCCGCTTTTATCCTGCTCGGCAAAGAAGGCGCGGGTCCATTCATTGTGGTAGTTCCACAATTTATCGAACAGCTCCATGGTGAAGGGCGTTCCGGCCTTTACGGCGTCGGCGTTCTCGGCGGGCTCAACGCCATCCTCAGTCATCGCGGGACGCTTCAGGTGGCCGTCCTTGGTGATTACGGCCTTATGCTGGAGCAGAGTCCATAGCCAGGAAACGTCGATCCGGTAAGTAGCCAGATCATTCATGAAGCGCAGCTTGAGTTCGTAATCGTCGATCGCCGCGGCAAAGTTGCCGTTCAGGATCTGGAAACCGTAATTTGCCGCCATATAAAACGCATGCTGGATGCGCTCAATGGTGATCTCGCCTTTGGGAACACCATTGATGGCATCCCAGCGCTCTTGTGAGAGCAGCTTTTCTGGCGTGTCGAGCGATTCCCTGGTGATGACCTGAGGCGTGATCTTGCCTTCGGCATTCACGAGCCCGCGCGATTCCAGAACAGCTGCGTTCGGCGTCACTCAGGCCGCTTGATGGCGTCGGGACATCCTGTGTTTTAACTTTGACGGTATTTTTTGGCGCACTCAGGATGCTTTGCAGCTTCTCCACCGGAGCTTGCAGCGGTGCATTGCCGGAGGCCACGTAATCCGGCTCAGGACTGGCCACCCAGCTTTGCCGATAGCAATCGTAGAGATGGCCTTTTACCTTCTTCGCCAGAATGTCTTCGAGCGTTGGCTGCTGACCGGCGGCCAGAGGCCCATCGGGAACAAAGATCAGACCGAGAACGCGCTCACGCAGCTTGTCGATGACCATGGCGCGCAGAGCCAGCGGGTTATAGCGCGAGCGTCCGTAGGGATCATTGGCCTGGTAAATCATTACAGCGGCCATGCCGCCGATGGGCGCGGCGTTTGCCAGTTCGCCATTTTTCATGCCGCCCATGAGCATCATGAGCGCGTTGAATCGCTGATAGGCAATCATGTTGGGTGAAGCCATGCCAATGGATTGCGGGTCAGGGTAAACGCCCTTGGGATCGTCCTTCCACATTTCAATCAGGCTGCCCAGATAATCCCAGCGGCCAACGTTGGTGCCCAGCAGACGGCGGCGCAGCGTCCAGGCAATTGCGGGCAGCGTGCGGCCGGCATTGCCTTCTTCATACAGCATCTTGATCTTGATGCTGCCGGCAGGAATGCCAATCATGGCTTCCAGCCGCGACAGAATCTTTTCTACGATCAGCGCTTCTTTGGGCGTTTGCAGCTTGGGGATGTAAAAGTAAACGCCGCTTCCGGCGTTCTTGAGCGAGTCAAAGTTATTGAAGGCCCAGAGAGTGGCAACCACGATTGTGGCTGGCGCAGGACGGCCGTCAACGGTTACGTGGTCATAGCTGATGTGGAGTCCTGGCGGACGGCCAAAGCGTGTGGGCCATTGTGCCGGCGGCTTATTGATGTTGTAGGCGCGTGTCTTGCCTTTTTTCACCACTTCGTATGGCTTGCCAGTCCAGGTACCGGCAAAAATGTCTTTTGCGTTTTGCAGAGCAGCGAAGACACCGATGGGCTGATTGGTCGGCGTACCATCGGGCAGGAAGTGAGTGGGTGATGCATCTTCAAAGTCCGGCATGTTCATGGGCGCCGGGCTGTTCAGGGCATTGAATGCCATATCCAGCGGATGCCAGGGGCCGGTGAGCTCCAGCCCGGGATTCTTCAGCGGATGAGCATCTTTGGGCACGGGCACTTCGTCATTGAGGCGCCAGCGCACGTCACTTTCTTTTCCCAGAAAATTATCGATCAATCCCTGGACGATCTGGCGATAGGTCCACGGCTTGCCGCTGATCGGATCCTCAAATTTCTCATCCCACTTGGGCCACGCGTATTTTTGCCGCACCGGTGCGGGGGACTCCAGTATTTCCCTGCGAGCCGTTAGCGCCGCGGCGATCTCAGGCCGGAGCTCGCGGGTAAGCGTTGTAATGGCTTCCTGGACGTTGACTTGGTGGCCATTTACTTTCTTGGCCCCAAAGAGATCGGGGAATTTCTCGAGAATATCGTTACGAACCATGGGCGCGGCTCCTAGGCTGGGTTTTATCACTCAACTCAAATAAACGATTTTACGCCACTTGGAGGAAAAGAGGTTGTTAACAATTGTTTATGGTTTGCCAACCGGAGGCGGAGAGCACTTAAGGGCAGTTTGATCATTCCAAAGCCAATTCAAAGAGAACGCCCATCCCTAACGATGCTGCAATAGCAATACCCCACCATCGAGACGCACTCACGGTAGCGATGATAGAAGCAGCAATGGCAATGATTACTCCAATCCCAACAATGATTATGTCCGACTGCCATCGGAGTCTCCATTCAAAAGGATTTAAAACAAGAAACCAAAACGTCAGGTTTATCAAGAGGCTTAAGCCTCCTAGACAATTTCCGATGAGCTTTGGTTTTATCATTTATCCTTGCCCTTTTGGTTCCGTTTTGGCATTTCAGCAGAGTTATTTTGCCAGTCAAACAGAGATATTTGAACGATTCAGAAATACCATAGATCCCACCGAAATTTCGGAGTAACCGATTCAATGTCGTCCAGCCTTCCGGATGATAGCCCTGAGGCAAGGCGGCACCCAACGGATCTGAGTGGCAGGGGTATACCCTTGTGCGTTGAATCCTTTTGCCTCGTTGCGCAATCCAAGGAAAGGCATTCGAACTAGCCAAAATCAGCTAATTTGAGGTAAAATAAGACTTTACCCGCGAAAGGTACAGAGGCAATGAAGGCAGCAATCCATCCCGCTTACAACGAAACAAAAGTGCACTGCGCATGCGGAAACGCATTTACCACCCGGTCTACCCACAAGGGCGCCATCAACCTGGAAATCTGCTCCAACTGCCATCCGTTCTTTACTGGCAAGCAGAAGCTCGTGGACACCGCTGGACGCGTTGAGCGCTTCCGCCGGAAATACGCCCAGGCTGATGCCAGCAAGGCCGAGGCAGCGAAGAACGCAGCCGCTAAGCAATAGCTGCTCAAAAGTTTTTGAGAGGCCTCCGCTGCCGGCGGAGGCTTTTCATTTATCTCGAGCGTAGCGAGAGATCCCTATCAGTGGATTACTTTAAGGGTTTTAATTCTGCTGTGAGTTCTTGATTGCGTGAGCGGGCCGAAGCATTAATGATCGGGTAGGGTTCCCTCGCTCTGCTCGGGACAAGGCAAATGAAGAAATTCTGGGAAAACCCGGCCAATGCCACCGTCGCACCGCAAGGCGCGCAGGTGCCGGAGTCCCTCCAGATTAGCAATGTACACATTGCTCCGGCCACGATTCTTGCTCCGATGGCAGGCGTGACCGATACGGTTTTCCGCCGGTTCATACGCAATGCCAGCTTTGTGCGCAGCGCACAGGATGTGATGGCGGCGCCGGAAGAAACAGATGGCGTACAGTCATCTTCAGAATTGCCTCAGGAGCAGATGAAAGATAGTGCGGGCCAAAACTCCCTGGCGGTTTTAAAGGAAAGAAACAACGAAATTTCCGGCTGCGGCCTGCTTGATGACCGAGTTCACCTCGGCCGACGGGCTCTTCCGTACCCGTGAATCCAAGCGCAAACGCTATCTCACGTTTTACGAAGATGAGCATCCGATCTCAGCCCAGCTTTTTGGCAGCGATCCGTACACGCTGGCAGAGTCGGCCAAGATCGTGGAAGACGCCGGCTTTGATATGGTTGATCTCAACCTGGGCTGTCCGGCCAAGCGCGTGGTCAAGTGCAACGGCGGCTCCGGACTGCTCAAAGACCTGCCTGTGATCGCAACAATTTTTGAAGCGGTGCGCTCTGCGGTGAAAATTCCTTTTACCGTGAAGTTCCGCCTGGGCTGGGACGATGACAATATTGTCTGCGTACCGCTGGCCAAAATGGCAGAGGACTGCGGCTTGAACGCCGTTGCGTTGCATGCCCGCACGCGCGAACAGGGTTATAGCGGCAATGCTCGCTGGGAGTGGATTGCCGCGGTAAAAGATGCGGTGAAAATTCCTGTGATCGGCAATGGCGATATCCGCACCCCGGAAGATGCGATTGCCATGGTGGCAGAGACACGTTGCGATGGAGTGATGATCGGACGCACAGCTGCGTCCAATCCCTGGATCTTCCGCCAGATCCGCCAGCATGCTGAGACTGGGCGCTATGACCAGCCGACAGATGCTGATCGCTACCAGATGATCCGCACCTATTTCAAAATGCTGGTGGATGAAACCATGCATGGCTCGCCGGGCAAGATGAAGCAGTTTGTGGCCTGGTTCACTCATGGTGTGCCGAACGGCACAATGTTGCGTCGCGCCTGCTATGACGCGCATACCGGTCCTGCAATTCTGGCCAGCGTGGAGAAGTTCTTTGAAGAGCTGCTCAGCGGCAAGGGACAGACACAGCCTTTGCCAATTCAACCCGTGCCAGCCGAAGCTGAGATGGATCTACTGCCAGCCTGCGACTGATTCTTTCATTCGATCTAGCAAAGCTTTATAGATCGGGTTACTCTTCGGGTAGCTCTGCCACCGCAGCCGCTCCCCGATTCGACGGCCGGGGCTTTTTGGGAGCGGTCACGTAAGCATAAGGATCACCGGGGGACCCAGGTGATTCTGGTTCTTTACGAACGCCTCCCTGCTTGATCCAGGCAAGAAAGCGATGAAGGATTGTACTGATTCGAGAGTGATCAGACTGCCGCATAGGCTTCTTACTCCCAAAGGATACTACGCCGAAAGGCCGGTCTAAGTATAAGATTCGAGCAGTCTTTCGCAAAAAACAAGAAAAGTAATAGGGCGTGTACCTTTGTCCAAAAATCTGGCTCCGTAATATTTACGGATTAAGAAAGAGTGCGACAATAGTAAGGAGACGTTTGCAAGCTGCTCCTTTCCGAGTGTTCAAGCATCCAATAGAGAACCATTATTAGAGAACCAATGACACAAAATCAAAATCTTTTTTTTCAGAAGTTTGGCATTACCCCCGGCGATCTACAGCGTTATCTGGGTGAAGCCCTTTCTGCCGGTGGCGACTATGCGGATTTATATTTCGAATATCTGACCTCAACATCCATCAGCGTGGATGAATCGATCGTGAAATCAGCTTCGCAGGGAATCTCGGCGGGATGCGGTGTGCGCGTTTTGTCCGGTGAGCGCACCGGCTATGCCTATACCGATGATCTGGCCCCGGAAAAAATCCTTCGCGCCGCGCGGACTGCAGCCTTAATTGCACGTGGGCCGGCAAAGAGTCCGGTGGAAGGGTTCAAGGAAAATTTAAATCACCATCTGTACCCGGTCGCATCGCCTTCGGCTGATGCTGACATTGCCGCCAAACTGGAGCTGGTAATGCGCGCGGACCGCGCCACACGCGCTTATGATCCGCGGATTGTGCAAGTGCGCAGCGGTTACTTTGACGAGCTGCGGCAGATTCTGGTGATTGGTTCAGACGGGACGTTTGCTACTGATGTCCAGCCAATGGCGCGCTTCAGCGTGAGTTGTATTGCCAAGACGGCAGAGACTTCTTCCAAAGGCGCGGCAGGTGGTGGTGGACGCGTGGGTATTGATTACTTCCTCACGGAAAAGACACCTGAGCATTTTGCTCATGACGCTGCCCGGCAAGCGATTATCCAGCTTGATGCGCGGGAAGCTCCCGCCGGCGAAATGGAAGTTGTGCTTGGACCCGGCTGGCCCGGAATTCTGTTGCATGAGGCGATTGGCCACGGACTAGAGGCTGATTTTAATCGCAAAGGCACGTCGGCTTTCAGCGGCATGATCGGCAGGCGCGTAGCTTCAGATAAATGCACAGTCGTCGATAATGGCACGCTGCCTTCGAGGCGAGGCTCTATCAATGTGGATGATGAAGGATCGCCAACACAAAATACCGTGCTCATTGAGAATGGCATTCTTAAGGGCTACCTGAGTGACAAACTTTCTGCCCGGCTGATGGGCGTGCCTGATACCGGCAACGGACGCCGTGAAAGTTATGAGCACATTCCGATGCCGCGCATGACCAATACGTACATGCTGGCTGGTGACGATTCGCCGGAAGATATTATTCGCTCGGTAAAACGCGGCGTCTATGCAGTGAATTTTGGCGGCGGGCAGGTGGACATTACGAACGGCAAGTTCGTCTTCTCCGCATCTGAGGCCTACATGATTGAAGATGGCCATGTAACCGCGCCGCTGAAGAACTGCACGCTGATTGGCAATGGACCAGACGCGCTTACCAAAGTGTCCATGGTGGGCAGCGATCTGCAGTTGGATGAAGGCGTTGGCACCTGCGGCAAGGATGGACAGTCTGTTCCAGTGGGCGTTGGCATTCCCACGCTGAAGCTGGATAGCATGACCGTGGGCGGCACTGCTCGATAATGGATGTGGCAAGAAAACAATCCTGATGGCAACACATACGCAAACAGTGAACGGAGTGGATTCAGATCTGCGTGATCTGGCGACAGCAGTCGTCGCGCGCGCGAAGAAAGCCGGCGCAACTGCCGCTGAGGCCGTAGTACGCGAAGGCTCAGAGTTTTCTACGGTGGTTCGCATGGGCGAAGTGGAAACACTGAAGGAGTCCGGCTCCCGTGCTATCGGCCTTCGGGTATTTCTTGGCCAGCGCACGGCCAGCACATACTCCAGCGACTTCTCTGAAGATGGTATTCAGCGGCTCGTAAGTGGAGCGCTGGAACTGGCACGTGTGACATCAGAAGATGCTTTCGCCGGCATTCCCGAACCGGACCAGTTAGGTTCTCTTTCGGGCGATCTGAAACTCTACTATGACGATGTTTACTCGCTTCCGCCCGAGGAACGCATCGATTACGCCCGACGCACAGAGCGCGCAGCCCTGGATGCTGATCCGCGAATGAAGAACTCTGATGGCGGGTCATTCGACGCAGCTACCGGTCACAAGGTGCTGGCGAATTCGCATGGCTTTGTCGGCGAGTACAGGCGTTCTTATTGCTCGGTTTCCGCAGCGCCCATTGCGCAGGATGAGAGCGGCGCCATGCAGCGCGACTACTGGTTCTCGCTGGCGCGCACCATGTCCAAGTTGGAGTCTGCTGAATCCGTGGGACGCGAAGCCGCTCGCCGCACGTTGCGCCGGCTGGGTTCGCGCAAGATTGCTTCTACGCAGGTCCCTATCG
Organism: Terriglobia bacterium; assembly: GCA_963724105.1. Taxonomy (GTDB): domain Bacteria; phylum Acidobacteriota; class Terriglobia; order Terriglobales; family Acidobacteriaceae; genus Angelobacter. Next base: position 647,217 of record CAVRTD010000001.1, read on the forward strand.
TTTTAGATCCGGTGATTGCGGGATCGATTCTCGATAACATTTTTGACGGCGTAAATGGCGACTCCATCTACCGGCAGTCTTCATTCCTGGCCAACAAGCTGGGAGAGAAAGTTGCTGCCAGCAACATTACCGTGGTGGATGACGGCACAATTCCCGGCGGGTTCGGTACCGAACCATTCGACGGTGAAGGCGTCCCAACACGGCGGACCGTGGTGATTGAGAACGGCGTGCTGAAATCCTATCTGCTCAATACCTACACGGCGAAAAAGCTTGGACTGAAGACAACCGGCAACGCCTCCCGTGGTCTGGCCGGAACGCCCGGCATTGGCGCAGGCAATTTCTTTCTGCAAAAAGGCGACCGCACGCCGCAGCAGATTATCGGCGGCATTAAGCAAGGGCTGTATGTTTTCCAGTTTCTCGGCTTCGGAGTAAACATGGTCACAGGCGATTTTTCTCGCGGCGCCAGCGGACTGTGGATCGAAAACGGCGAGCTTACTTATCCCGTGGAAGAGATTACCGTGGCCGGAAACCTGAAAGACATGCTCAACAACATCTCTGAGATCGGCAACGACCTGGAATTTCGCGGTGCGCTTGCCGCGCCCACTCTGCGTATTGACGGCATGATGATTGCCGGAGAGTAAGACAAGTCATCCTCAGGCAGTTTGGAGCCCAGCGACATAAATATTAGAATCTGGGCCATGGGCGATTCTGACGAAGAACCGGTATTTACTCCTCTTTCAAATCAGAGCGAGAACCGTCTCTGGGTCCCTATGGCTGCAGGCGCGGTTCTGGTGATGACGCTGCTTGCCGGTTTTGTTCTGATTGGCCGCAGTGGAAAGCCCGCGACCCCCAACCCAGGCGATCCTAATCTAGTCAAACTTCAGGTCTCTGATCTACACATGGCCACGGCGCAAAACTTTGCCGGTGGGTCTGTGACTTATATCGAAGGGAAGATCACCAACGCCAGCGACAAAAAAGTAACAGGCGCTCGCGTTGAGGTGATTTTCAAGAACTCTCTGGGAGAAACCGCACAGAAAGATACGCTGCCCGTGACCATCCTGCTGCGCAACACGCCCTATGTTGATTATGGTCCTATTGATGGCGCTCCACTGGCGCCGGGGCAAGGGCGCGATTTCCGCCTCACGCTGGAACACGTCTCTACCGACTGGGATGGCCAGGTGCCGCAAGTGAGAGTTATGTCATTGGAATATTAGCGAAAACCAACTTCCACCACGGAGACACGGAGGCACGGAGAAAAGCGAAAACTTACCACTGATTTTCGCTGATGCCACTGATCGGCTCGCTTTTAACAAATCCCTGCTGCCCTCGGCCGTTGCTTGTCTTTCCTTTGTGATCCTTAGCCTGCCCTGAGCGACCTGAGCCTGCGAAGGGAGTCGAACGGGTGTCCTCTGTGGTAAGCGCTTTTGGTTTTTCTGATCCGCGATCATCCGCGTAAAATCTGCGGTAAGCCTTCACTTGATCTGAATCAGAGGCTTGCCGGGCGGCAGTACTTCTCCAATTTCCACGGCGGGAACCCCAGCATTCGTCAGAGCAACCAGCAATGCTTCCGTATCAGACCGCGCCACGGAGAGCAACAAGCCCCCGGCAGTCTGCGGATCAAAAAGAATCGTCCTGATTTCTTCTGGAATGCTTGGGTTATAGCTGACCAGGCACTCAGCAAAATCACGGTTGTTTTTCAGACCGCCGGGGATCATGCCGGCGCGGACGCAGTCCAGCGCTCCATCCAGAAGAGGGACCTTGGCGGAATCAAGCCGGATGGAGACGTCGCTTCCCATGGCCATTTCACGCGCATGCCCGATGAGCCCAAAGCCGGTAATGTCCGTGGCCGCGTGGACTACAAATTTTCCAGCGACGGCAACTTCCGCAGCTTTGGCGTTCAGCGTGGTCATGGATTGAGTAGCGGCATCGATCCATGATGGATCGGCTTTGCCCTGCTTGATGGCGGTTGAGATCACTCCTGTCCCCAGGCCTTTGGTCAGAATGAGCGAATCAAGGATTTGGGCGTTCGCGTTGGACCAGACTTTCTCCGGATGAATCATGCCGGTGACGGCGTAGCCAAATTTGATCTCAGGATCGCGCACGCTGTGGCCGCCGATCACAGTGCAGCCGGCCTCCATCATCTTGGAAAGTCCGCCGGCAAGAATCTGCTGCAGCACTTCCAGATCGCCTTTTTCCGGGAAGCAGACAATACCCAGCGCGCTTAACGGACGTCCACCCATCGCATAAACGTCACTTAGGGAATTTGTGGCTGCGATCTGGCCAAAGGTGTATGGATCGTCGACGATGGGGGTAAAGAAATCGACGGTCTGAACCAGCGCCTGTGTGGAAGAGATTTTATACACTCCGGCGTCGTCGGCTTTATCAAAGCCAACCAGGACATTCGGGTCATGTTGCCGGGCTAATTTCCCAAGCACCGTGTCCAGCGCCGCCGGACTCAGCTTGCTCGCTCAACCCGCGGCTTTTACCTGCTCGGTAAGCCGGATCGGTTTGGTTTCTGCCATGTGGGTATTTTACAGGGAGCGAGAAAATAGCGAGAGGGAGCAATCCGCCCAACTTCCTTTTTACTTACCAAACTCAGCCTTCATTTTCTTCAGAACCGATTCGAAGACTTTACGAGTTTCCGGGTCATGGTCGCTGAGCTTATCGTGAAAGTAGGTTTCATAAAACTCAGGAGGCCACATGGTAACGGCTCCATCTCCATAGATCTTTACTTCCCAAAACGACGAACACTTACCGTCAATAATTTCGAACAGAGCCGCTGGAATTGAAAGGCAAAGCCCAGCATCATCGACAATCTCAAGCAATGCCGTATTGCCGTGAACGGGCGAGTTAACTTCGAACGATATGCCCAGCACAAGATATTCTTTGCCGATCAAGATCTGATATACCGAGCGAAATAGGGGCGGCACCTTGAAAAGCAGTCTCTGCTCTTCAGTTAACTCCCGATTTAGGCATTTAACTCTCATGTTCTTTGTGACACGGTGTGAATTTTGATCCGGGAACAGGCTCACTCCTTGTTTCCCGCAAGGCGATGATAGCCCGAGCATGGTAAAAGGACAGAAAGTATAGAGAAGCGTTGGGCTACTACGCCAGACATGTCCTAATTCGCAATTGATTCGCTCATAAAACCTCGTTATATTTTGACTGCCCTGAGGGGTAGAAGTGCCATCGATATTTGACAACCTAAGCAATCAGCAATTGGCACTCGGCAATCAGCCAAACCGACCCGAAAAATCAAAGAAAAGAGCCTTCGACCGCCCGGTCACCGCGCGGTCGAATTAGGGTTGAGCTTTTGTTTGCAACAAACCATCTATGGGGGGTGGGGGGCTGGCTGAAAGACGCAGGCAGAGGGCCACAAAACAAGAGATTGCCAAAACCGCCGAACTTGCCAAAATTGACAATTGAGAACCAAACCAAACCCTGAGCTCTACGCCAATTGAGACCTAATCGCTCAAGTCCACGCCAATCTGGGATGAACTGGGATGATAGTCGCGGAAACCTACGCCAACTTGGGATGGTGATGGGAGGGGGTATGAAACTTTGATTCGCTTCGCCCATCCGAACGACCGAGTCCTTTAGCTGTTGACTCCATTGGCCCTCGGTAATGACCTGGTTCTTCGCAAGTGACGCTATCCTTACTATTACTTAGCGAGGGGAGTTTGCAAATGAAGAACAGCCTGGCCACGATTGCCGTAATCTCTTTAAGTTTTTTTGTCGGTGCGAATCTTGTCGCGCAGTCGCGCAGCGCTCAACGCCGGCAGGTTGAAATGGCCGGCACCGGCCACACGGACCTGGGCACCACGCTGGTGGATCTGGACCGCGTCTCGCAGGCCACGCAAAGTGACATCGCCAATATGCATGTTGAAACCTGGAAGGCCGGATGGAAAACAGGCTTCCTCAAAGATGGCGAGCACAAAGACCAGGCACAGCAGGCCGCCAAGTCATTGCAGCGCAATCTGGCGAACGCCCTTCCCGACTTGATTCATGACGTGCAGAGCTCGCGTGGAAGCGTCTCAACCACCTTCAAACTTTATGACGATGTCAGTCTGGTCTGCGAAGCGGTGGATTCTCTGATCGCAGCAAGTGAAGCCGCAGGCAAGAAAGGCGATGCTGCCCCGCTGGTAGATGACTTTTCCGCCTTTGCGCGCATCCGCCGGTCACTCTCAAATTACATTCAGCAGTCCTCATCGGTACTGGAATCCAGAGGCAGGACCTCTTACGCCGCCGTTTCTGCTCCTCAGGCAGCAGCGCCGCAGAGAGCAGCAGCGCAAAGAGCAGTTGCCGCACCTGCTGCGCCACAAGTTGTAGTGGACCAGGGAGTAAAGAAGATCATTGTGGATGACACGGTCCCGGAAAAAGCCGCAGCGCCCGCAGCCAAAAAGAAGCCGGCGGCCACCCTGACGAACCTTGAATAAAGAAGTTTGAATTAAAGCCCAGGAATAAATTCTAAAAAAGGCCGCCCAGAGCGGTATTGGCCTGCATTCAGGCTATAAGAAAATCTGTAACCAGATTACAATGAAGGACATCCTTCTTCTGTAGCTGAGAAAGGCCTATGTCCTCATTACCTCTACCGATTGCCGTGTTTCTTGCCGGAATCGTTTCATTCCTGTCGCCGTGTGTGCTCCCTCTGGTTCCCGGATATATCTCTCTCATCTCCGGCGCCAGCGTGGAAGAACTGAAAACAAAAGACCGTAAACTACTGAATACAGTACTGTTACACTCCCTGATGTTTATCCTGGGATTTACCGTGGTGTTTGTGATGCTGGGCGCCGTGGCCACGGGCGTGGGACAGCTGGCCCATCAATTCAAGAAGCCGCTTACCTGGATTGCCGGGATTGTCATCATCATCTTCGGACTGCACCTGACTGGTCTTTTTAAAATCAAGGCCCTTTATGCCGATAAGCGGCTGCACTCAGTCAAAGGCGGAAAGTCTCCGATCGGGGCATTTTTGGTCGGTTTTGCCTTTGCTTTTGGCTGGACCCCTTGCCTCGGACCCTATCTCTCCATCATTTTGGGATTTGCCGGCAACACTGAGACGGTGACCAAGGGCGTCCTGCTGTTGTGGGTTTATTCGCTCGGCCTGGCTGTACCGTTTCTACTGACCTCCGTTGCGATTGATCGCTTCCTGGAGTTTTACGGACGCTTCCGGCGCTATCTTCACATCTGGGAAGTTGGCAGCGGTGTTGTCTTGATCCTGTTGGGCGTGCTGATCCTTACCCGCCGTTTTACCGTTCTTTCCAGTTATCTTGGATTCTTAAACCGCTTTACTTTGTGAGGAATGGTTCGTGAACCGTAATGTGATCTTCATCGTCTGCGTGGTGCTGGGAATTACCGCGCTGCTTTTGCTGGGCAAGCGTGCGTCGCGCCCGCCGGTGAATGCCACTACGGCCCAGAACGGCAATGGTCCGGACCAGAAGATAAGCGGCATTACAACGCCTTCCAGTGGTGATCCTGCGGTTGGTTCCATGGCGCCCAATTTCTCTCTGAAGAGCGTTCCTGACGGCCAGACCGTGACGCTTGCGTCATTGAAGGGCAAGGCTGTGCTGGTGAATTTCTGGGCCACATGGTGCGGACCCTGCACGATTGAAATGCCCTGGCTGGTTGACCTGCAGAAGAAATACGGGCCGCAAGGGTTCCAGATTGTGGGCATCACCAAGGAAGATAACGATGACAAGGCCATCGCCAGTTTCATAAAGAAAATGGGCGTGAACTATACCATTGTGGTGGGCACTCCGGAAGTTCAGGACCTGTATGGCGGGATTAGCGGCCTGCCGACTTCGTTCTTTCTTGATCGCTCCGGCAAAGTGGTGCAGGAAATTGTTGGCCTGGACAGCCAGTCAAAACTGGAGGAGGCGATCAAAAAGTCTTTGGCCCAGGGCGGCATGTAGATTGTTTGCACCGGGCAGGCTGCGTTCGGCAATATAAAACCAAGCGAGGAATTTGTTCGTGAACCGAAATGTCATTTTCATACTTTGTGTCGTAGTAGTCATCACGGGGCTCTTATTATTTACCAAAAAGCCGAGCAAGACAGCGCCTTCGGTCAACATCACAGTTGGCGGCAATCCGCAAGCCGCAGCAACGCCACCTCAGGGGCAGGGAGATCCCGCTACCGGTTCCATGGCGCCCGCGTTTGAGCTTAAGAGCATTCCTGATGGCAAGACCGTGACGCTTGCGTCATTGAAGGGCAAGACCGTACTGCTCAATTTCTGGGCGACCTGGTGTGGGCCCTGCAAGACCGAAATGCCATGGCTGGTGGACCTGCAGAAGAAATATGGTTCGCAAGGCCTGCAAATTGTGGGCGTCGCCATGGACGATACAGACGATAAAGAGATCGGGGAGTTCACGCACAAAATGGGAGTCAATTACGTTGTGCTGAAAGGTACGGAAAAAATTGGCGACCTCTATGGCGGAGTTGATAAGCTGCCCGTTACTTATTATCTCGATCGTTCGGGCAAGGTGGTTGGCGAAACCGTTGGAATTGATACGGAAGCAGCGATTGAAGATGGAATCAAAAAGGCATTGCAGGGCAGCTAACTACGTGCAAAACAGCCACAGGAGCAGAATGAAATTTCAACGTCTAGCTTTGTTTGCTTTGTGTGCGTGCTTCATCACGTGCGTCTCGATCTGCGCCCAGGATGCGCCGCAAGGGCGCGTCTTTGTTAACTTTGTCTCCGCCAGTCACGTTGTGGTCACACCCGGACATTCCACGCCAATACAGTTCACTTTCCAGGTGCAGGACCCGTACCACATCAATTCCAGTCAGCCCTTAACAGAAGAGTTGATCCCCACACAATTGCACTTTTCTCTTCCCGGTGAAGTTGCCCTCGGCAAAATGGAGTATCCCACGGGGAAGCTCATGAGCTTTCCTTTTGATCCCAGCACAAAGCTCAGCGTCTATTCCGGAAATTTCGTCATTAAAGGCGTCGTGGTGGCTCCAGGCGCGGCCTCAACCGGGACCTACACGATTCACGGTGAGCTGCGCTATCAGGCATGTGACAACAATGCGTGCTATCCGCCGAAGAAGCTCCCATTCACCTTTGATGTGAAGGTCGGCGTGGCGGCAAAGACCGGCCCCAAAGCGCGTCCCACGGCTACCAGCCCGCACATTCACGGATAGCTGCGTTACAGGCGGAATCCGGTTACTTCGTGCATCTCTGGCAGCTTTCTGATCTCCTGCAATACCTCTTCGGGCGCGGGAGAGTCAACCTGAACCACGGCAATGGCCTCGGCGCCCTCTTTTTTTTCACTTTTATCTTCGCGACCGAGAGCAAAATTGCCGATGTTCACTCCGTGGCGTCCGAGCAGCGTTCCCACTTTGCCAATCACTCCGGGAACGTCCTGGTTGCGCATGTAAATCAAATTGCCGTCCAGGGGCACTTCAATATCGATTGCATCCACGCCGAGCAGCCGCAAAGAAATGGAACGCAGCACTCCGCCGCGCACCAGCCGTTCGTCTGACGTTGTTTTCAGCAGCACCGTAATCACATCCGCCGCGCTGCCGCTTGCGCCTTCCGGCTTTTTACCTTCATGCACCTGTATGCCGCGCTCCTGAGCAATGGCCGCTGCATTGACCACATTGGCCCGCTCGGCAATCCGCTGGTTCAGCACTCCTTGAATGGCGGCGTTGCGAATCAGCTCCGTATTCCATTCGGCAATTCGTCCGGTATAGCGAATGGAAATCTCTTGAATGGATCCCGATGCCGGAACAATGTTTGCCAGAAAAGCGCCCAGCTTTTCCGCCAGCGCAATATAAGGCCGCATCTGCGTGTATTGCTGGTGATCGATCGATGGCATGTTCACGGCATTCTGAATCACGCCGCGCTTCAGGTATTCACGAATCTGGCTGGCGATCTGCACACCCACGGCGTCCTGCGCCTCGTTCGTTGAGCCGGCAATGTGTGGCGTGGCGATCACATTCTCCAGTGCCAGCAGCGGTGAGTTTTTTGGTGGCTCTTCCGTGAAAACGTCGAGCGCAATTCCGCCTAGATGCTTGCTGGCCAGCGCGGCTGCAACTGCCGCTTCATTCAGCAATTCACCCCGCGCACAGTTGATGATCCGTACGCCTTTCTTCATCCGCGCCAGAGACTTTTCATTGATCATGCCGGTAGTCTGCGGCGTCAGCCCGACGTGAAGCGATAGATAGTCAGCGGCGGCAAAAACCTGGTCAAGCTCTGCCAGTTGAATGCCCTGTTCACGCGCCAGGGACGCAGAGACAAACGGATCATGCGCCAGGACCTTCATCTCAAAAGCTCTGGCTCGCCGCGCCACCTCCATGCCGATGCGGCCTAGCCCTATGATGCCCAGCGTCTTTCCGCGCAGCTCCGTGCCTTGCAGTGACTTCTTTTCCCACTTGCCGGCGCGCGTAGTGGAATCCGCGCGGCTAAGCTGGCGCGCCAAAGACAGCATAAGCGCAAGCGTGTGCTCGGCCACCGCGACGGCATTTGCTCCCGGCGTGTTCATCACGGCAATGCCGGCCTTGGTTGCCGCTTCCAGGTCGATATTGTCCACGCCAACGCCGGCGCGTCCAACCACGCGCAGCTTGCGCGCCCCACGAAGAGTTTTCTCGTTCACATACACGGCTGAGCGGACGATCAATGCATCTGCGTCAGCTAGGGCCCTCTCAAGTCCGTCGGGAAGTTGATCGTGAGTCAGGACTGTCCAGTCAGCTTCATCTCTGAGAAGTTGAACAGCATTGGCGGCCACTTTTTCTGCGATGACGATCTTCATTGTTTCTCTATCTCGCGGCAACCGCGGGCTGCACGGATTCGGCGTATACCTGCTGCGCTGCGCGCAAGCCGGCGCCTAATTCAACCGGCCTTCCCAGCGTTGCCAGCACCTGTTCCAGCGCGCCAATTGCGGCGATGGTATCCAGATAGTCGTAATAGCCAAGATGCGCGATGCGGAAGAGCTGGCCTTTCATCTCACCCTGTCCGTTTGCGATGATCGCGCCAAAGTGATTTCGGAATGCTTTTACAATGTCGCTGGAATCCATTTCATCCGGTGACGCGATTGCTGTAAGCGCAGCTCCCGGCGAGCTGGCAGAAAAAAGTTTTAGTCCCAGCGCTTTGGCGGCCGCACGCGTCATGGCTGCGGCAGTCTCCGCGTTATCGACCAGAAGTTTACGCCCCGCCGCCAGATCGCCGCCGCCTTGCTCGCGGATGTAATCCAGCGCTGCAGCCAGCGCCGCTACCAGTGCGGTGGAAGGTGTGTAAGCAGATTCGCCCTTGGCGCCGTTCTTGCGTTCTTTGCGCAAATCAAAGTAGTAGCGCGGGTTCTTAGTAGTCTCCATGCGCTGCCATGCGCGATCGCTCACCGAGCAGTAAGCCAATCCCGGTGGTACCATCACGGCTTTTTGCGATCCGCCAATCAGCACGTCAATGCCCCAGCCATCGACATCAAAATGCGTTGTGCCCAGCCCTGTAATGGCGTCCGCCACCAGCAATGTGTCCGTGCCGCTGATCTTGATCAGCCGCGCAATCCCTTCAACATCATGCCGGACGCCCGTGGAGCTCTCCGTAGCCTGCACGAAAAGCACTTTGTGATCTGGCTTCAGCTTTTCTCGAACTTGCTGTGGTGTGATCGTTTCACCGTAAGGCGCGCGTACAGTTTCCAGCTCACAGTTGTAGGCCTTGGCCAACCCTTCCCAGCGCTCGCCAAACTTTCCTGCCGTAACCACCAGGACTTTATCGCCCGGCGAGGTCAGGTTTGCCACAGCTGCTTCCATAGCGCCTGTGCCGGAAGCAGTAAACATCACCACGTCATTCTTTGTGCCGACAAAAGTTTTCAAGTCAGCCAGCACGCGCGTGTAGATGGCGCGAAATTCCGCGGTCCGGTGGTGCATGGTGGCGCCAGCCATGGCGAGCTGCGCTGCGGGCAAAAGCTGTGTTGGACCCGGAGTAAAAAGACGGCCTTTACGAATCATTTCACTTTCCTATCTTTATTGAGAAACCAGATCAATCTTGTTGAAGTCTGCGGGACGGGCAGAGTTGGTTTGCGTGCCGTGTCTCAACAACACCACGCTTGCGGTTGGATCGTTCGCGTTCTGTACAACCAGTAAGGCATCACCATCCGGCTGGAACTGTGGGGCCGCTGTCATCCATTGTATCTTTGCTACGTTGCTCTTGGAAATCCGCGCCAGAGCATCTGCATGGGCGAAAATAGCGTCATAAGCGACCATTCCTTTGGCCATCATGCTCACCCGCTTCTGCCCGGCGGCATCCACCAGAAAATAAGCAGAGTCAACGGGAGCTCCGCGTCCGCCAAAATCACCCATAATGTGCCCTGAAGCCGTTAACTGATGGTCTTGCAGAAACCGCAGCCCGGACACAGAAAAATCTTCTGCTTTGGCCACATGCCATCCTTGTAATTGCTGCAAACGGGCTGCGTCCACCGGCATGATGCCCACAGGCGCCGAGGGTAAGGGTCTGGCGCTGGCAGCGCTCGGGTGGCTATAGGGCTGTGCGAAGAGCAGCCCAATCAGGCAAACCAGTCCGCCGGCCAAGGCAATACGCACTGGCCAGCTGCTCACCTTAGGCGGCAACGGCTCAACTTTAATCAGGTCTGTTCCCGGCATGTCCTGAATGCCTCTTGCCAGCATCAGCATGGATTGCAGATGGTCAAAAACGTGATTTGCCGTAAACGGCGGAACCGTCAGCTCACTCAGCTCGATCACGCGGTCCTTGATGGATAGCCCAGTCTGCGTGGAACAGCAAAGCTGCTCCAAGCCAGCTCGAATTGTGTTGCTGGCCGTGAGCATACGGATTTCCATGGGATGGTCCGTCCTGGCATGGAATCTTCTATCCAGCGGCGTGCTGCCAGTGCGCATAAGCACACGCCCTTCGCGGGTTATCACGGCGGTTTTTGGCACCAGAAAAAGATTCACCGTTGCGGGCACGCGCATTTGAATGTCGAGTCCCGGCGTATCCACTCGATGAGAGAAGCGGACAATGGTCGGAAACCCGCCATAATAGCCGGCAATCACCACATCACTGCGTTCACGTGTGGGCTGCGTTTTCATCAGATCGGCAATTTGCTCTACGTCCGGCTGGATTGTCTTGTAGCCAAGAAAGGTAGCAAAGCGGCGTACCCAGTAAACGATGATTCCCACAATGCCCACGATGATGGCGATATTGAAAATAAGGGCTTGTGGCTGCATGCGTTCTCCGGAGGTTAAGCCAGATGATAATTGGGCGGGATAATGGAATCAATAAAGTACCAAAACTCCGTCATCCTGCGACTACGTCAATGAGGACGAGCTTTCGTCAGCGTCCGAATACCTCTCACAGCTTATAATCTGATTCTTCACCGGAGAGATATCCAAAATGAGCATTAGTGAGCAGATCCAAAAAGATATGGTCGCCGCCATGCGCAGCCGCGAAGAGCTAAAGCTTTCCGTTTTGCGCATGGTCAAAGCCGCGATCAAGAACAAAGAAATAGATAAGCGCGCGCCTCTGGACGATAAAGAAGCCCAGCAGATTCTGAGCACGCTCATCAAGCAGCGGCGCGACTCCATTGAACAGTTCACCAAAGGCGGCCGCCAGGAGCTTGCCGACAAAGAAGCCGCAGAGATCAAGCTGATTGAAGACTATCTGCCCAAAGCCATGGGCGAAGAGCAGATCGCAGAAGCAGTAAAAGCCACCATCGCGGAGATGGGATCCCCCACGTTGAAGGATATGGGGACGGTGATGAAGAACGTGATGGCTAAACTACAGGCTACCGGCGCACGCGTGGAAGGTAAGACTGTAAGCGATCTGGTGAAGAAGAATTTGGGTGGATGAAGGTTGCATCGCAACTGCCGATAAATCTATCGTCCACTGTCCCTCCGTGCTTAGCACTCCCATGGTCTTGCTGCCAAAGTGCAGAGTTGTCTCACAAATTACTTGCCAGGGATAACCAAACTGCCGATACTGCACTCATATTAAACAAGTGCGTGTTCCCCAATTTGCTGAAGTTCATGCCAGGGCCGTGACGGGCGTTTTCCCGGCGTGAGCTACGTAGCACAGGGAAAAGGGGTGATGAGGTGATTCCTGAATCCAGTCCGCTCCAGGTGTTTTTCAAGGAAGTAGTTGAACGCAACTATGGTGAAGTCGGTTTGCGCAGCTCTGAAGTACATGCGTACGTAGCCAACCTGCTTGCCGAATTCTGCGAAGCTGAAACTCTCTACAAAATCAAAAATACTGACGGACGTCCTTTATGCGATCTGGGCGAGATGATTCTGGAGTCCGATCCTATCTATGGGCCCGCGGCGTCTTTTGACCGTGAGCGCCAGGTGCGCAAGCATATTGGCGACTATGCGCTCTTCTTCTCCGGCATGTTTCCGCAGAGCCTGAATCATCATCGGCTGCGGCGTATGAGGATGGAAGCGCTGATTGACTTTGTGAAAGCCGGCAAAGAGAGCTACTACATCGTTTCAAAATTTGAGCATTTCGAATATGCCAAGGTCGCGCCACTCTTCCGCAAAATGTCACAGGAGTTTGAACGGCTGGTCTATGGCCTGAATCAGGTCAAGAATGAACTGGAAGAGAGACAGCACCCCATCACGCGGCAGACGAAAGAGTTTTTGATGTAATTCAGAATCGGCGTTATAAAAGGAGCACGCTGTAAGTCTGGCGTGCTCTTTTTTTAGGTTCACACAGCGCCAGCCACATACTCCAGAGACATGAAAGTGAATCACACATGCACCTGACCGAACTTCTTGGCTTTACCGCCGGGACGCTGACAACCGTTTCTTTCGTTCCGCAGGTACTCAAGGCGTGGCAGAGTAAACGCTGCGACGATCTCTCCTGGGGAATGCTGGTTGCGTTTTCTGTGGGCGTGGTTTTTTGGCTGATTTACGGTCTCCGGTTGTGGGCCATGCCCATTATTCTGGCCAATACGGTCACGCTGTCTCTTTTGGTGACGATCATCGTATTGAAAATTCGTTACAGATGTTGACTGGGTTGGCGGAAATGGGGTTCGCGAAAATTGGGTGACGGAAATAGTTCATTTGCGGTTGTTTCAATTTCTCCAAAAATGTTAAGGGTCTGACGTAAATCGCGAGTTCGTTCGCAATCCATCCTGATCTCCAATTATTGCTTTAGTTTTTCCCACCATGTCAACGGCCTAACGAACAGAATTACTTGTCCCGGGCGCGGTGAGTCCGTACTTTGACCGCATATGTTTGGCGAGACATAGCCGCGCCTGAGTACCTCTTTCGTCGAGAACTCTTCCGATCTCAGCCACGAATAGTTGGATCCTTCTGATGCGCACAACGCATAGGGAGCGTTAATTCGGAAGGACTCGTCGTACATCACGATAGGACGCTCCACAACGATAGATCCACTGTTTTTCGAGTTTGGGATGTTTACTTCGCCGGGATTGAGTGTTAGCTGTATTCGAGCAACGCCCTTTCCATCGGTAGGAACAGCGATTGCTTCTTTGCGCTGGGTTCCTACCCAGGCATTCACATAGGAGGATGCACTCACCATAGGACGCCCGTTCCTACCATCTACCAATTTAATTTCGAGCGTCTGTGCGAAGAGTGACACTCCAGGCAAGGTCAGAAAAAGCAACACAAACAATTTGAGAAGACCGAGGCAGTGGAGTGGTTTTTTTCGAAAGGCTGCCATTCGCGTCTCGCCATATCCGATCAACATGCTGGAAATCCTTTTGCTTTCGTCATGTTCGAAACCTGAGTATATGTACGTGGTGACATCGTGTCCATAGGTCGGCCCGCCATTTCCATCCAGGCACCTACCGAGTACACGCTGGTGGTTGCCGCACCCATGTTTCGAATCTGAATATCGGGTGGCCGAAAAATCCGCTAGAATACTGAGTGAGCTCTCACCACTTCATCCTTCTTTTTCTAGCTGCCCTGGCCGGCGGAATCATTAATTCCGTTGCTGGCGGCGGAGGGTTTATCGCTTTTCCCGCACTGCTTTTTTCTGGTGTCCCTTCCATCAATGCAAATGCCACTGGCACCGTTGCTCTGTGGCCCGGGACGCTGGCCTCTACCGGGGCGTATCGCAAGGCGCTGAGCACGGAGCTGCTCAAGCGCATTCTGCCGCTGATCATCATTACGTTTCTGGGCAGCATCGTCGGGTCAATTCTTCTGCTCAAGACGCGCCAATCGACCTTTGACAAGATGATCCCCTGGCTGCTCCTCTCCGCCACATTGTTATTCACCTTCAGCGGCAAGGTCACGGCTTGGGTCAATCGCCATCACAGCGCAGAAGGCGGGCCTTCAGGGATGCGCGTGATTGGCGTCACGCTGTTGCAGGCCGTGGCGGCGGTGTATATCGGATATTTTGGCGCCGGCGTGGGCATTGTGATGCTGGCCCTGCTGGCGATGATGGGCATTGAAAATATCCATAGCTTGAACGGCCTCAAGACTCTGCTGGCAACCTGCGGAAATGCCATTGCGGTAATCGTGTTTATCATCGCCCGGGCCGTGTTCTGGCCGCAGGCGCTGGTCATGATCTTTGGTGGAGCGCTCGGCGGATACGTTGGAGCGTGGTACGCGCAGAAAATGAGTCCGAAAAGCGTGCGTTACGTGGTGATTACCATCGGCTGCAGCCTGACGGCCTATTTCTTCTGGCGGGTATATATTCACGGTTAGAGAAAGCTCTGCCATGATTTAGCTTGAGTTGAAGTTAGAGGTAATAACTGTTATGCGGAGGTTTGCTGCGGCTCTAGGGATCGGGCTGTTAGTTGAGGCTCTAATGGTTTTTGTATATCTTCACCACGGCAACGCGCTCTCGCGATGGTGGACACTTTTTACGTTAACGCAGGAGCCAGGATTGCATCTTGTCAAATGGTGGGTAGATGTAACGCGTCCTGGATTCGAAGAGCAAATGGGATATATATTTTTTGTTCCCGTCATTCAGTGGTTGGTCTACGCCGCAGTGATATACGTGCTCCTGGGGTATCGGGAGCGTCGCCTCTCGTTACCTAAGACTGATCCAGAGGCTCATTCAATTTGACCATCCACCCCCTATCACGTTAAAATTACAGGGTTTGCCACTGGTGGATATTCCTGCCTGTTGAGCATGGCTGCTTAAGCAACCTACAAGTCAATATAAGTCCTTTTAAGCCATGCGCTTTGAAGGGGCGATGGAGAGAGTATGTACGCGGTAATTCGCGCCGGAGGAAAGCAGTACCGCGTTGCACCCGGCGACGTTGTGAAGATTGAGAAGTTGGCCGCCGCTAATGGCGATACCGTTGAATTCAATGATGTTCTTGCCGTTTCCGCGAAAGAGGGCACAATCGGCCCCGGCGCCGGAGCCGTCGTGAGCGGCCAGGTAATGGAAGGCGGAAAAGCCAACAAGATCCTGGTTTTCCACTTCAAGCGCAAGAAACAGTACAAGAAGATTTACGGACATCGGCAGTCCTTTACCGCGGTCAGGATCACGGAAATCGCCTTTGATGGCGAAAGCCATAAAGCGCCTGAGCTCCCGGCTCGCAAGCCGAAAAAGGTAAAGCCAGAAGCCGCTGAGGGCAAGGCCCCGGCAAAGTCCGCAAAGGCCAAAAGCAAGCCCAAAGCAGCCAAAAAGCCAGCAGCTAAGAAAGCTGCCGGCAAGGGCAAAAAGAAATAAGCTCGCGCCTGACGCTGGTGGAGTTATTGAGATTGAGTAGCAGGGCATGACCTTGGTCGTGCCGAGAACAAGGGGCTGCGGCCCTTAAGAAAATGAAGGATTTTTATGGCACATAAAAAAGGTTTAGGCAGTTCAAGAAACGGGCGCGACTCTAACGCGCAGCGGCTTGGCGTAAAGGCATTCGGCGGCCAGCTTGTCCCTGGTGGCACGATCATCGTCCGTCAGCGCGGCACACCAATCAAGGCAGGCCTGAATGTTGGCCGCGGCAAAGATGACACGCTCTTCGCCAAGGTCACAGGCACCATCAAGTTCATCGACAAAGGCTCCAGCGGCCGTTTTGTGATGGTAGAACCCCACGAAGCCGCGAAGGCATAGCTTTCAAAGCCTTCGAAGCCTAAAGATTCACCAAAAGCCCCGTCTTCTGACGGGGCTTTTTACTTGCAGGCCGCATTTTCAGCCCAATCTTCAACCCAACTAATGACCAAATGCTCAGCGCTTTAAGTGGACTGAAAATTCATCCTTCTTTTCCGTGCCGGTTGCCGTCAGCCACTCGCGGCGTTGGTGCAGTTGTTTTGCTTTGCGCAGAAACGCTTTAAGCGGATTTTCGCTGTTTAACGAGCTGTTTTCTCTTCGCGTCCACACCAGATGGAGTCCGTTTTGCGGCAGTAGTCTTGTGAACTGCTTTTGAGTGACGTACTTTTTGCGGAACATGCGGACCCGGGGCATCGAAATGATCCGGGCTGACTTCGAACTGCGCAAACGCGGCAGCTGAGAATAGAAACGAAACGAAAGCAATTGATGCCATACGACTGAATTTCTTGAACATATCATCCAAACCTCTCCTTACCTAAAAATCGTTATGTTTGGGCAAAGTCGGTCTTTAAGAATGAAAGGGGGGCATTCCGGAACGACTGCTGTTACAGATGTATAGGTGTGCCGGCTGTCATGCAGGCTCTGCGGCCCACCGTTGTTAGTTATGGATATAGTGAATGCCCTATTTCGAGCGTTACAATTTTTTCTCAAAAAAATCGCTCTCTGGCGATATTCCATGGGTAGGAATATTCTTATGGGAAGCAGGCCTTACCTTGGTGTACCTGACCCATATTCCGGGACCACCGTGCCATATCAGACAGAATCGTTTCTGTGGAAGGAGCAATCATGGCAAACAAAGTAAAACCAATTCCTGACGGTTATCACAACGTAACTCCCTATCTGGTGATCAAAGGCGCTGCGGCGGCGATCGACTTCTACAAACAGGCGCTTGGCGCGGTGGAAGTGATGCGTATGCCGCAGCCTGACGGACGCGTGGGCCACGCGGAGCTCAAGTTTGGCGATTCCTATGTGATGCTGGCCGATGAATTTCCAGAAATGAACATCGTCGGTCCCAAAACACTCGGCAATACGTCAGTCGCATTGCTGCTTTACGTGGATGACGTAGACAAGATTGTGGAGCGCGCCGTCTCCCTTGGCGCCACCATCAATAGGCCAGTAGCAGACCAGTTTTATGGCGACCGTACAGGCACCATCGAAGATCCGTTCGGCCACAAATGGACGTTGGCCGTTCACCTTGAGGACGTTTCACCGGAAGAGATGGAGCGCCGCATGGCCGCAATGGCCAGGAAGTAGCAGAAAAAAGAAGTAGGAGAACAAAAAATGACGAGCAAAACTTACAAACCTGAGGGTTATCAGAGCGTGATTCCCTATCTCCATGTAAACGGCGCGGCCAAAATGATTATTTTCATGAAAGAAGTCTTTGATGCGAAGGAGATTGCCGTCTATCCGCGCCCGGATGGCACCATTGGCCATGCTGCGCTCAGAATCGGCGATTCAGTGGTGGAGCTGGCAGATGGCGGCCAGGAGTGGCCGGCCATGCCCTGCGCCCTGCAAATATATGTTCCAGACACCGATGCTGCGTATCATCGGGCGCTGAAAGCCGGAGCGATCTCTCTACAAGAACCAGCCGACCAGTTTTATGGCGACCGCGTTGCCAGCGTAAAAGATTTTTGCGGCAATAACTGGTACATCGCTACGCAAATGGAAGTTGTGAGCAAAGCAGAAGTCGACAAACGCCTAGCTGCCATGTCGCAACAGAAATAATCGTTACAGTCCGCTTTTTGGCCCCGCCCTTCGCGGGGCTTTCGCATTTGCGGCGAATCCCTTACCTGGACTGTACAATCAAATAGACAGCATGTTTATTGATGAAGCAATCATTCGCATTAAGGCCGGCAATGGCGGCAATGGATGTATGGCCTTTCGCCGGGAAAAATTTGTCCCGCGCGGCGGCCCCTCTGGTGGCGATGGCGGCCGCGGCGGCGACATTGTCATGGAATCAAGTGAGCGGCATAACACCCTGGTCCACTTCCGCTTTAACCCGGAATACAAAGGCGAACGCGGACGCCACGGCGAAGGCTCCAACTGCACTGGCAAGGATGGCGAAAGCGTTATTCTGAAAGTGCCTGTGGGCACCATTCTCTATGACAAAGATACAGGCGAGCGCCTCCATGATTTTTCTCACCCTGACGAGCGGGTAATCGTTGCACACGGCGGGCGCGGCGGACGCGGCAATCAGCACTTTGCCACCAGCACGCATCAGGCGCCCACGGAGCATGAGCAGGGCTTTCCCGGAGAAGAAAAAACTCTGCGGCTGGAGCTGAAGCTGCTCGCTGACGTGGGACTGGTCGGCTATCCCAACGTGGGCAAGTCGACTCTGGTTTCAAGGATCTCAGCGGCCAAGCCCAAGATTGCCGACTATCCCTTTACTACTCTTCAGCCAAATCTTGGCGTGGTTACGATCGGCGAATTGCCGCATGAAGACAGTTACGTGGTCGCCGATATTCCTGGCCTGATTGAAGGCGCGCATACTGGCACCGGTCTCGGCATCCAGTTTCTGCGGCACATTGAACGCACACGGGTGCTGGCGCATCTGATTGACGTCTCTGACGCCAGCGGGCGGCCTGATCCGGTAGCTGATTTCAAAGTCATCATGGAAGAGCTAAAGAGTTTTGGCGCCGACCTGGAAAAGAAACCCATGGTGGTGGTGGCGTCAAAAATAGATGTGGCCAATCCTGAGAAACTTGAAGCTCTGCGCAAGCTCTCTAAAAAGCGCAAGCTTCCTTTGTATGAGATTTCTGCGGTTACGGGCAAAGGCATTCCTGAACTGAAGTATGCGCTGGGCAAGCGGGTTGCGGAAATCCGGGCAGGCACATACGCGCAAGAGCATCCGGCGCCCCTGAAGAAAGTTGGATCAAGCCGTAAGGCCAAGAAGAAGGAAGAAAGCAAGAAGCGCGTCTCAAAACAACGGATGTTTAAGAAGAGGCAGAGCCGGTAAATCGCATGAAGGTTGCTCTATTCGGCGGCACTTTTGACCCCGTGCATCTTGGCCATCTGGCGGTGGCACGCGCGGCTGCGGACAAGTTCGGCCTGGCGCGTGTCTACTTTACGCCCGCTGATATTCCGCCGCATAAGCAAAAGAAAAAGCTCACTGATTTTCAGCACCGCTTTGCCATGCTGGCGCTGGCCACCGCGGATGATCCGCGTTTTGTGCCGTCATTGCTGGATGCCCACACAGGCCGGCCAAATTACTCCATCAACACGGTCCGTCGGCTGAAAAGCAAACTCAAGAAAACGGACAAGCTGTATTTTCTGATCGGCATTGACGCGTTTAAAGACATCGCTACCTGGCGGCAGCCGGAAGAGTTGTTGGAAGAAGTTGAGTTCATCGTGGTCAGCCGCCCGGGATATTCGCTGGCAGACGTGGGCCGTGCTCTACCGCAATCCTTGCGTCCCACAGACTTGATGTTGCGGGCATTGACACGCAAAACCATGCGCCACCAGCAAGCTGAAGGGACCATCGCTCTGATTGGCGCGACGGTTCATCTGCTGGGCGAGGTGCGAGAGAAAGTTTCTTCCACACAGATTCGCGCGGCGGCAAATAAACCGGTAAAGCACATCAGCCGCTACGTGCCCCAACTGGTGGCAGAGTACATAAAGAAAGAAAATCTTTATGTTGGCGGAACGGAAAGAAACGGCGGAAGCCGGGACAAAATGCTATCTTTTCAGGATGCCCGGTTCCATGGGCATGCAGGCGGGAGCCATAAGAACGGATGAGTTTACAAACCAGACAGCAGGTTGCGCGTGCGGTAAAAGCCATTGAAGCCAAGAAGGGCGAAGATATTGTCATTCTGGAAATGGACCGGAACAGCGGAGCGTTTACTGACTACTTTATAGTTTGCTCCGGGACAAACCCCCGGCAGCTCCAGGCCATTGCAGATGACGTCCAGAAACAATTGGAAGAGATAGGCCAGCGGCCCAACAGCATGGAAGGCTACAACCAGGCGGAATGGGTCCTGTTGGATTATGTCGACTTTGTTCTGCACATTTTCTCTGAGCGCGCGCGGAAGTTTTATGATCTGGAGCGTTTATGGAAGTCGGCAAAGCGCCTGACTCCGGCTGACCTGGCAAAATCGGCTTCAGCAAAGTCTGCTGGGACAAAGCTTGCTGGGACAAAGACTGCTGGGATAAGGACTGCTGGGAAAAAGCAGACCGTCGGAAGGAAAACCGCGGCAAAGAAAAGCTCCGTGAAGAGAAAAGCCGCGCCCCGCAAAGCTGTTCGCGCTAAGGCAGCCAGCAAAACGAAAAAGAAGACACGGAAATCGCGGTGAAGCTTCAGATCGCCTGGATAGGCAAGACAAAAGAAGCGGCCATTCGCGGGCTCACGGAAGAATATCTGAAGCGCATTTCGCGCTATGTGAGCACAGAATCGCATGAGATGAGCAGCGAGCCGGCGTTGCTGGAACTGGCCGCCGGAACCACAGGGCGTACAGCCCCGGTTCTAGTCCTGCTGGACGCTCGCGGACGCCAATTTACCTCAGAAGAGTTTGCCGAGCTGCTGCGCGACCAGCAGGACCGCGGCACGCAGAACCTGTTTTTCGCCATCGGAAGTGCCGACGGATTCAGTGACAAGGCTCGGGGCGAAGCCGACCTGATTCTTTCCTTCGGCAAAATGACTCTGGCGCACGAGCTGGCCCGGGTGGTTTTGCTGGAGCAAATCTACCGGGCATTTACAATCTTAAAAGGCCATCCGTATCATACCGGGCACTGACAAATGGGCGACGTTCACAAAGGGCTTATCATCGTAAATACAGGGCCTGGCAAGGGTAAAACCACCGCTGCCATGGGCACGGCGTTGCGCGCCGTAGGCAATGGCATGAAGGTGCTGATGCTGCAATTTCTCAAGGGCTCATGGCATTATGGCGAGCTCGATGCCGTGAAAGCCTTTGGCGATAACTTTGTGATGAAGCAGATGGGGCGCGGCTTTGTGAAAGTGGGTGGCGCGGAAACGGACCCCGAAGATGTGCGGATGGTGGAAGCTGCATGGCAGGAAGCGCATGAGGCGATCCTCTCCGGCCAATGGGACCTGGTGGTTCTGGATGAGATCAATTACGCCATTACCTATGGCATGCTTGATCCCGCCAAGGTGGTGGAGACTCTAAAGCAGAAACCGGATAGGGTTCACGTAATCTTGACGGGACGGAACGCGCATCCGACAATTATTGAGGTAGCAGATACTGTAACGGAAATGAAGCAGGTAAAGCATGCCTATGAAAAAGGCGTGATGGCACAGCGGGGCATCGAATATTAGCAGCATCTGTTGCGATTGATTAAGGCCCGGTGCGGCTTCATGGATGAAGGAAAGGTGAGCAATCTTGGCGTGGTTTAAACGGGAATCCAGTGAGATCCAGGCGAACGAAGAAAAGCGTGTCCGCACAGAAGGCCTGTGGGTCAAGTGTGAAGGCTGCCGGCAGATCATCTGGAAAAAAGAGCTGGAAGACAATCTAAATGTTTGCACCAAGTGCGAGTATCACTTCCGCATTGATTCTGCCCAGCGATTAATGCTGCTGCTGGATGAAGACAGCATTGAGACCCAGGATGAAACCCTGGAGTCCACCGATCCGCTGAATTTCTCTGATACGCGGCCGTACAAAGCGCGTCTGGAAAAGAGCAAAGCTACCAGCGGCTTGAAAGATGCCATCATTAATGCCACTGGCACCATGAATGGCCGCCCGGTGATTGTAAGCGCCATGGAATATTCATTCATTGGCGGCAGCATGGGCGCCGTGGTAGGTGAAGCTATTACACGGGCGGTTGAGCGCGCCTGCAAAGAACGCAAGCCCATCATCGTGGTCTCCGCTTCCGGCGGAGCGCGCATGATGGAAGGCGTGGTCAGCCTGATGCAGATGGCCAAAATCTCTGCTGCGTTGGCGCGGCTGGACTCTGCAAAGATTCCGTACATTTCCGTGTTGACCGATCCGACCACCGGCGGCGTGACTGCTTCTTATGCCATGCTGGGCGATCTGAATATCGCTGAACCCGGAGCGCTGATTGGTTTCGCCGGCCCACGTGTAATTGAGCAGACCATCCGCCAGAAACTGCCAGAAGGTTTCCAGACCAGCGAATTCCTGGTGCAACACGGAATGCTGGATGCAGTGGTCCATCGCAAAGACATGAAGTCTTACATTGCCCGCGCGCTTGATTTTATGGCCCCAAAGGCAGCCTGAGCCGTGCCTGTTACCTACGAATCTGCCGTACAACGTTTGCTGGCCCTGGGCCATGAGCTTGCGTCGAACCGCAAGTTTGATCTGGCGCACATGCGCCGGCTGGCAGAGGGGCTGGGCAATCCGCAACGCAGGTTTCCCAGTGTCCTGATCGCCGGCACAAACGGCAAAGGCTCAACCGCAGCCGCGTTGGCCAGCATTGCACAAGCCGCTGGCTATCGCACAGGACTCTATACCTCGCCGCATCTGGTACGGGTGAATGAACGCATACAGATCAATCAGGAGCTCATCAGCAACGCTGAGTTTTCCATGATCTATGAGCGCGTGGAAGCTGTGGCACATGAATTGGTTGAGCGCGGTGAACTGCCCTGGCATCCAAGTTTTTTTGAGATGCTTACGGCCATGGCATTTGAATACTTTGCCAGCGCAGGCGTGGATCTGGCGGTGCTGGAAGTGGGCCTGGGCGGCCGGCTGGACGCAACGAAT
The DNA here is from genome assembly GCA_963724105.1 of Terriglobia bacterium. GTDB lineage: Bacteria > Acidobacteriota > Terriglobia > Terriglobales > Acidobacteriaceae > Angelobacter. The sequence continues at coordinate 669,850 of CAVRTD010000001.1, forward strand.
ATCTCTGATCCATGTATTTCTGTGATTACAGATATTGATTTTGATCACCAGATCTTTCTTGGCAATACGCTGCCGGAAATTGCCCGCGAGAAGGCTGGCATTATGCGCCCCAAGGGAACAGTTGTCTTATTGCCGCAGCATCCCGTAGTGAATGAGACGCTGGGTAAAGAAATTATGGATCGTGATGCCCACGCCATCAGCGCGGTCAAGCATATGCCTTCCATGACACCAGGCGCAGATTATGAGTTGGCTGGCGTCGCTGGCCGCAACAAATTTCCTCTGGCCGTGATGGGTGAAGAGATCACGGTTGATTTCCCGCTTGCCGGCCGCCACCAGTTACGCAATCTGGCTCTGGCGATTACCGCGGCGGAACAGCTCAACCAATGCGGCTTCAAGATCTCACCCCGTCAGATTGAACAAGGCATACGCATGACGCGCTGGCCCGCCAGATTCCAGGTGATTCCTGCAGAAGATGGATTGCCGGAAATCGTGCTCGACGTGGCGCACAATCCGGCAGGCGCGTGGGCATTGCGCTCTGCGCTTTCCACTTTTTATGAAGATCGTCCGCTCACTTTTATTTTTGGTTCCATGCGGGACAAAGCCATCAGCGAAATTGCCGACATTCTGTTTCCTCTGGCCGAACGCGTGATTGCCACGCAGGCGGACAATCCGCGCGCGGCGTCGACGCAGGAAATTGCTGAATTAGGAACTCATACCCAGACGGAAATCCCGCAGGCGAAATCCGTGCGAGAAGCACTGGAACACGCGCGTATACTGGCAGGCAAACAAGGCGTGATTGTGATTACCGGCTCTATATATATTGTGGGTGAGGCCCTGAGTATCCTCTCCCAGAAGCCAGTTCGGCAGGGCGTCTGACCCGTGCCCGATATCGCTCAAACTGAGACCAAATCGCAGGAAACCGCGGGAGGCATGCGCCACTTGCTGTCTCGTCTACGGTCGTATTTGATCCTTGATCCTTTGATCTGGCTTTATACGGTCGTTCTGGGGAGCATTTCTCTTCTCAGTTCGCTGTTCGACCATTCCGGCGAGATCCAACACAGAATTGCGCAGCTCTGGGCACGCACGATCCTGAGGACGATTGGAGCCGACGTGCAAGTGGAAGGCATGGATCGGATTGATACGTCCAGGGCGCAGGTTTATGTAGTGAACCATCTTTCCGCGCTGGATATTCCAGTGTTATATGGCTGTCTTCCATTTCAATTCCGGATCCTTGCCAAGAAAGAGCTGTTTCTTTATCCCTTCATGGGCTGGCACCTGCGGCGCTCTGGGCAGATTCCCGTAGCGCTGGAAAACCCCAAGGCGGCAGTCCGCAGCTTGAATCTGGCTGTGGCTGCTCTAAAGGATAAAAGGTCCATGGTGATCTTTCCTGAAGGCGGCCGTTCACCCGATGGGCAATTGCAGTCATTCATGGGTGGTGCGTTTTATGCGGCCATCAAATCCCACGCTGATATCGTCCCCATGGCGCTGGTTGGAACCTATGAGATGTTGAAGATGAATACATGGCACATCAAGAACTGTCCGCTTCATCTGGTGGTGGGCGAGCCGATTCATACGACAGGCATGACGATGCGCGATGTGGAGAGAGTCACCGAGCAGGCGCGACAGGCCATTGGCGATCTTTACTACGCGCGTTGTATGGTCCCTGATTTGCGCGGAGAGAATCTGGTGACGAACGAATCAAAAAAGTAATGGGTGGAACGAAGTATGCTCAAACGCTGTAAAACTGTGAGCATTTCCCCACATAAGTTCGGAAGTTGATGTGATGAAGCCAAGAATCGCCATACCGGAACCCTGTTCTTACGATCTGGAGTATAGCGGCCGTGCTTTGCCGCCGTATCTGCAGGCGATAGAAGCTGCTGGCGGCGAGCCCGTTCTTATACCGCTCAAGAGTTCGCCGGAAGAAATCGCTCGAAGTGTGGCCTCATGCGCTGCCATCCTGTTGCCTGGCAGCAAAGCGGATGTCGATCCGCAGAAATACAATGCGGAAAAGCATGAGAAGACGGCCCCGGCTGACACGCTACGCGATTCAGCCGACGAGCTTCTGCTCCAGGATGCTTATAATTTGCGCAAGCCTGTCTTTGGTATCTGCTATGGCCTGCAGTCGTTAAACGTCTGGCGATCGGGCACGCTGGTGCAGCACATTGAATCCAAAGTGAACCATAGTCCCGGGACCCAGGTTGAGAATGCCCATCAGGTAGTGGTGGCCGTGGATTCTCAGCTGGGACGTGAGATCACGCGCGGACAGGCGGGGAATGCTGTGCCGGTAAATTCCAGCCATCATCAATCCGCAGATGTTGTGGGCGACGGTTTGCGCGCAGTGGCCTACTCTGCGGAAGACAAAGTGATCGAGGCGATTGAAGGAACCACGCCAGGGCATTACGTTCTGGCTGTACAGTGGCACCCTGAGCGCTCGTTCGAACAGGATCCGGTTTCCAGCAATTTGTTTAAGACATTTATAGAAGCTGCGCGACACTGGAGCGTCGAGCAGCGCCTAACCATTGCTCGTCCGCACTTGCGCACCTGGCGCATTGTTCCGTATCGTCTTTCCATGCCGGGAAAAGGCGTTGTTCTGTCACTAGAGGGCCGGGTTGCGGTAGTTACAGGCGGATCGCGTGGGATCGGCGCGGCGATTGTAAGAATGTTTTCGAGCGCCGGTGCGCGCGTGGTTTTCAACTATCAAAAAGCCAGCAAAGAAGCTGAGGATCTTTGCTGGGAGTGCGGTGGCGAGAAACAATGTATCGCCCTGCAGGCTGAGCTTTCCTCCAGCGAAGCAGCCAGACCTTTGATTGACGCGGCAGTCCAGCATTTTGGCAAAGTGGATATTGTGGTGGGAAATCATGGTGTGTGGCCGCCGCATAATGCTCCCATCGATCAAATGTCAGAAGAGCAGTGGCGCACCACACTGGCGGTGAATGTGGACAGTCTTTTTGGACTGGTGAAGCATGGCGTGGCGCAGATGAAAAGACAGCGCACAGGCGGCCATGTAGTATTGATCAGTTCTACCGCAGGGCAGCGAGGAGAGGCTTTCCACTGTGATTATGCCGCCAGCAAAGGTGCAATCATCAGCATGGTGAAAGGCCTTTCAACTGAACTGGCCCGGGACGGCATTTACGTGAACTGCGTGGCTCCAGGCTGGGTGGAAACAGATATGGCTGCGCCCGCCCTGCATGACGCTGAGATCAGCAAGCGCGTTTACAGTACGATTCCACTGGGCCGCGCGGGCAAGCCGGAGGAAATCGCGGCTTCTGTCCTGTTTTTATGCACGGCGCATGCGGGTTTTATCACCGGTGAGATTTTGAACGTAAATGGCGGCGCAGTGCTGGTTGGTTGAGATGCGAGAAGCAGCGACTCAGCTTTTTTCTGCATCTTTGTTTTCTGCATCTAAGGGAATATTGGTCCCATGAGAATCTTTTTAGTCGTTTGCCTGTGCGCGGCCAGCTTGTATGGCCAGCAAAACCCACCAGCCACCCAGCCGGCCGTTACCGAGCTGAGCAATCAGAAAAAGGCCCGTGCGGTGATTGACCAGATGATTGAAGCGCTGGGCGGACAGGCATATCTGACTGTCCAGGATTTCTACGCGGAAGGCCGTTCCGGCAGCTTTCACAATGAAACGCTTGCAGGATACGGTTTGTACTATCGCTTCTGGAAATGGCCAGATCAGGACCGTATCGAGCTTACGAAAGAGCGCGATGTCGTCCAACTCTATCTGGGTGATTCAGCGTACGAAATTACCTATCGGGGTATTCATGCCCTGGATCCGCAAAAAGATGAAAAATTGCACCAGGCTTTACAGCGCCGGCGCTATACCCTTGAGATCGTTCTACGGAAATGGTTGACAGAGCCTGGCATTCTACTGCTGGATGAAGGCCCGGGCATTTCTGAAGGTCATCTGGCAGAGAAAATTACCATCGTGAACGCACAGAACGAATCAGTTACTTTGTTTGTGGACCCAACCACGCATTTACCTCTGGAGAAGCGCTTCTCCACGCGCGATCCGCGCTACCGCGATCGTGACGAAGAGAGAACGATTTATGGTGACTGGAAAGTTATTCAGGGCGTAAATACTCCGCGCATCACGGTAACCAAGAGGAATGGGGAAACGATCTCACAGCAGATTATTTTGAACCTTACTTACAACACCCATCCGGCTGATTCACTGTTCAATCCAGCTGTGGCCAAGATTAATCCTGTAAAACCTAAGTAGTTCCTTAGAGGCCACGTTCTGTTGTAAAAAAACAACATAGGCTTATTGGTGTCCCGGTGTAATCTGTTTAGTTGGAATAACTTGCCATTTGAACAGACAGTTCGGACGCCCGTTGAGTGCAAAGGGGTTGGGCTGCATAGCGGCGCTCCTGTGACTCTAAGAATCGTTCCTGCGCCTGCTGGAACGGGAATTGTCTTCCGCCGGGTCGATCTGGACGGCTTTGAAATGGACGCTGTCGGCCGCAATGTGGCAAAGGTCAGCTACGCAACCAGCCTGCAGAGACAGGGCGTTCTCATCTCCACCACAGAACATCTGCTTTCAGCTTTCATCGGCATTGGCCTGGACAATGCCGTAGTTGAACTCGATAACCTGGAAGTGCCGATTCTTGATGGCAGCGCCAAACCGTTCGTGGACATGGTGCTGGAAGCTGGATTGAGAAGGCAGCGCAAAAAACGTACCTATCTGCGCATCATGCGGGAGATTGAGGTACGCGATGGCAACAAGTTTATTGGCGCATATCCGGCGTCTGGTTACGCGGTGGCATACAAGATCAACTTTGCTGCGCCGATTGGCGAGCAGTCATTTGAAATTGATCTTTCACAAGACCTTTATCGCAAAGAGCTTGCCGCAGCCCGAACTTTTGGTTTTTTGAGCGAAGAGAAAGCCATGAAAGATATGGGGCTGATTCGCGGAGCTTCAGAAGACAATGTGATTGTGCTGACTTCTACGGGAGTCAAGAACGGCCCGCTGCGCTATGAAGATGAATTTGTTCGCCACAAAGTGCTGGATCTGATTGGCGATCTGGCTCTGCTGGGGAAACAGATTATCGGTCGGATTGTTGCGGACCGCGCCGGACACGCCATGCACACTGCACTGGTTTCACGGCTGCTCAAAGATAAATCTTTGTGGGAAGAGACAGTAGAGATAGGCCAGACTGAGGATTTTTCTGAGAATCTGGCTGGCGCCGCGCATAGCTCGCACGACGCATAAAACCTATATTGTCGCGTTGATAAACATGGCGCCTCCACCCAATGGGAGCGCTCTTTTTTCCAGCCAGGTGTCCAGATCTTTTTTCGCTTCCGCGGAAAGAATCTGAAAACGGATTCCTGCTCGGCCTTCTGAAGTCGACCAAACAACCTCGCCTTTTATATCCAACGCTTTTTTGTTTCCTGGCAGTTGCAGCCGCACGCGCGCAGCTCCGCCTTCATCCAGCCTCCTGGAACACTCAATGGAAATTCCGCCATGGCTGATGTTGGTAATGTTCAAAGGAAGTTCTGCGCCCTGATCCACCAGGATTGCTCCCGTGGCTTTGACCAGGTGCCGATGATAGCGCCGGCGTTCACGCATAATCAGGCCCTGTGCCGCGCGCACGCTCCGCGTGGCCCGTTCAAGAGAGATAGGCTTATCTAGAACAAAGTTCGCGCCCATCTCAAAAGCCTGCTGAATGGTCGTCTTGCCATTGACCAGAGCGAAGGCGATACAGCTTTTATTGGATTTACCCTGACGCAGCTCGCGAAGGACTAAAGGACCGTTCGGCATGTCATCGCAATCAACCATAAGCGCGTCATATTTGCGGCGCAGCAAAATGTGGCGGGCCTGATCAGTATTGTTTGAGAGATCCAGGTCGATATTGGCAGCGTCAAGAACGCGGCGTATCGTACGATGTACCTCGGGATCCTTGCTAAGTAGGAGTGCTTGCAGAGCCATACACCGGAGAGGGTATCGAATCCGCCCCATTAGGCCAAGTAACCAACGTAATAGTCCGGCCTGAAACGGGTGGCAATACTTTCGATCTAAGGGCTGCATTGACATAAAAACCGACATGAAAACCACGGTCTATCTGTCGCTGGGCTCAAATATGGGCGAGCGAGACGCGAATCTTGGCGAAGCCATCCAGCGTTTGGAGGGATTTGGAAACGTCACGGCGGTTTCTGCTCTCTATGAAACCGAGCCCGTGGAGGTCGTGCGCGAGCAATCCTGGTTCTTGAACTGTGCCGTCAGGATGGAAACAGAGCTTATGGCTGAAGAGTTTCTGCAGCAGATGCTTGCGGTGGAGCGAACCATGGGGCGTAGACGCATTGAGCCGAAAGGGCCACGGATCATCGATATCGACATAATTTTTTTCGGCAACACCGTGCTGGACACTCCAGAGCTGACCGTCCCACATCCCGCCATGCAGCAGCGCCGGTTTGTCCTGGAGCCGCTGGCGGAGATCGCTCCGGACCTAGCGCATCCCTTGCTCAAACGGACCGTGCAAGAGCTGCTCAACGAACTGCCGGCAAACACTGGCGCGGTGCGCAAGTTCCGCGCGAACTGATTTACGATTGATCTGTGGATACGTCAGCCATTGCCCAGCTGCTCCAACCCTACATTCAGCCTGATGAATCGCGGCTAATCGCTATATCGAAGTATATCGATATACTCGTGAAATGGAATGCGCGCATCAATTTGACTGCGGTACGCGCGCCGGAAGAGATGGTGCAGAGACACTTTGGCGAATCGTTTTTCGCCGCAAATCACGTGCTCTCACAGGGAACGGTTGAGCGGGTAATTGACCTGGGATCTGGCGCGGGCTTTCCCGGAGTGCCCTTTGCCATCCTGGCGCCAGAGATCCAGGTTACGCTGATTGAGTCCAATCAAAAGAAAGCAGCTTTCTTGCGAGAGCTGATCTATCAGCTAGATCTGAAGAATGCCAAAGTGTTTGCTGACCGGGGCGAGAAGTACGCGCACACTGCGGACGTGGTTACCATGCGGGCCGTGGAGAGCTTCAGCAAGGTGCTTCCCTTGGCGATCCGGCTGGCAGAGCCCAGAGGGAAGGGTTGCGCTCATGATTGGCTCTTCGCAGGTACAAGAGGCAACTGGCTCAGGAGATCAGATGATGTGGAGCGAGCCTTTGCCTGTTCCAGGTGGACATTCCCGGGTGCTGCTTGTAGGAACCAAAGCAGTAAAAGTGGAGTGATGTAGGTAGCTTGAGGGGCGTTCTTTTGATATTTATGCTCCAAATGATGTTCATGTTGGCTTGTCAGTGGAGTTTAAATGTTCTAAGAGCCGAAATAGCAAACAGCGGGACAGTTAAAGTGCCAAATTTCGTCTAAGATGCCATAGCTTAGAACCATATGAGTAAATGTGGAATATAAACACGATTGTGAGCCGAATAATTATGTATCTGTCCCAAAATAGAGCTATTTCATATGGGAAAGTGGGAAAACATAGATTACATCTCCAGATAGTAAACATTTGTTCCACGTGGAACACTTGATAGCCCTCAAATGCCTGTTGTTCCACGTGGAACATGCACCAATTTGCGGCATTGCGCATTTCCTGGCCCTTCGCTAAATTCTAAAAGATCTCGAATTTCAGATCTTGATTTGACGATCTGAATTTCAAGATCATAAACCCCATGGGAAAAGTAATCGCTGTTGCCAATCAAAAAGGTGGAGTCGGCAAGACGACTACCGCAATCAATCTGGCTGCTTCCTTTGCTGCTGCGGAAGTTAAGTGTCTGCTGGTTGATTGTGATCCGCAGGCGAACTCCACTGGTGGCTTGGGGTTTCCGCGTGATCCAGAGCGTCTCAGTACCTACCATTTGCTGATGGCCGAAGCCAGCGCCAGTGAAGCCGTGATTTCCACTGAACTGGAAGGGCTCAGCCTGATTCCAGCCCATAAAAACCTGATTGGGGCGAATATTGAGCTGGTTTCGGCGGAGGAACGGGAGTTTCGCCTGCGCAATGCCCTTAAATCTGTCCGTGATCAGTTTGAGTTCATCGTGCTTGATTGCCCGCCAGCGCTCGATCTACTTACGTTAAATGCCCTGGTGGCAGCAGATTCTGTGCTGGTTCCGATGCAGGCCGAGTACTTTGCTCTGGAAGGTGTAAGCGAGCTTCTGGATACCATTGAGCGGCTGCGCCAGAGCTTCAATCCTGGTCTGCAGATTGAAGGAGTGGTCCTGACCATGTATGACGACCGCACAAATCTGGCCCAGCAAGTCACACAAGAACTGAAGCGGTATTTTGGGGATAAGCTGCTGGAAACCGTGATTCCGCGGAATATCCGCCTGGCGGAAGCGCCCAGCTATGGCAAGCCTGTGTTGCTCTATGACGTACGCTCTAGAGGCGCCGAAAGCTATATCAAGCTGGCCAAGGAACTGATGGAGAGGATGATGCAAGCCGCTTCTTCCAACTCAGCGGCCCAAGCAGGCACGACCGAAGAGTTTTCGACCAGCAATGAATTGAAAAGGGTCAACGAGTCATAAAGATTAACGGATTGGGTCTAAGAAACATGATGAATGACAAACGCAAAGCCCTGGGACGTGGACTGGACTCCTTATTGCCGGGCAGGCCTGCGGTTACGCCAATCGCAATGCCGGCTGCTCAGACAGCTGGAAGCCCGCAGGAAATTCCCATTGAAAATATTGACGCCAACCCATATCAGACGCGTCGACGCATCAATGAGCAGGCGCTGGAAGAACTTGCGGAATCGATACGCGCCAGCGGTGTAGTGCAGCCTGTTGTGCTGCGTCCCATGGCGAACGGCCGGTACCAGCTTGTTGCGGGTGAGCGACGCTGGCTTGCTTCCAAGCGAGCAGGCCGAGCCACGGTTCCTGCAGTTGTGCGCCAGGTCTCCAATGAGCAGGCTTTGGAGATCACGATCATTGAGAACCTTCAGCGTGAAGATCTGAATCCGGTTGAACAGGCGCATGCCTTCGAGCGGCTGAGCCGTGAATTCAGTATGACGCAGGAGCAGATTGCGGCGCGGACCGGCAAGGATCGGGCAAGCATTGCGAACTTTATTCGTCTGCTCAAGCTACCTGAACCTGTGCAGAACGCCATGGAAGAAGGCAGCCTGAGTTTTGGACATGGAAAAGTTCTATTGGCTTTGGCTGGCTTTCCCGAACATCTGGAAAAAGCTGCCCGAGAGGTTATCGAAAAGAAGCTTTCTGTACGCCAGACGGAAGAGCTGGTGTCCCGGCTGCTCAATCCGCAGGCTGAGGTGCCCAAACAAGAGAAGCCGGTGCAGCTGCAGGACCCCAATGTGCGGGAAGCGCAGCGCAGTCTGGAAAGCGCTTTAGGCGTTAAGGTTGAGATTCAAGATAGAAAAGGCAAAGGCAAAATTGTTCTGAAGTACGGATCGCTCGAAGACTTTGATCGTATTGTGGAAGCCCTGGCGCAAAAATAGTATATCGATAAACATCGATATAGTTTGCGGGAAGAAATGCGCTTTGTCAGAAAATCAGTTTTTCTTGAAATAGTTTTTTAGAAGCGCCTAGTGTCTCAGTCCAACCCAATTTTCTGAGATCACAATGGAATTGCCGGGATTACTGGGATCGTACTTAATTGAGGTCATCAGTCCGGACCTGCATGAATGCAGGTCAACCATGTGCCGCAGGCTGCTCACGTCTTGTGACGCTTCATAGCTCACGCCGGCAACATCATAGTGGTAAATCAAAAGCTGCAGCTCGCCGGACCCCTTGGTCTGCATTTCATTCACGTCAATTACGGTGCCGTCCGTAATGCGGCCAACTTCACTGATGCGCTTGCGGCGCTCAAGCTCCAACTGGTCAGGAGTTTTCCTGCGGCTACGCGACCATGCCGCCGCGGCAAGCAGCAGTCCGGTACCGCCCAGGATGACAATAGAATAGAGACGAAGTTCTGCGTTCATACGTTAAAGCGATTCCAACAAGAGATGCTGGTACGTCCTGTAGATGAGTTTAATCCAACTTCGGTTCACAGAAAATCCGAAGGAAGCCTTATCTCCAACCTCAGGAGGTAGGGCGCTCACAACGGCACGATTCTCCGCAACAAGGATCGCTTGCGGCCGGGAAAATCACAAGGTAACCATAGTTCTTGTGCCCTGCAGCAGGGCACAAAAGGGCTTAAATTGTTCACGATATTGGGTCTTCAGGTCGGGCTATGCGATTACCCACGGCGCTAATCGCCATCGACAACTGGATTGCTCAGGACACCGATGCCCTCAATCGACACGCTCACCTGATCCCCCGCGACAAGCGGGCCTATTCCAGCCGGTGTACCGGTCAAAACCAGGTCGCCGGGCAGCAAAGTCATGACCTGTGAAATAAAACGCATAACAACATCCACGCCAAACAGGAATGCCAGCGTGCTCTCAGACTGCTTAACCTGACCATTGACGCGAGTTTCCACGCGAACTCCCTTTCCGGGATCGATTTCATCGGTAACGATGGGACCGACCGGGCAAAATGTGTCAAAGCTCTTCCCGCGGGTCCACTGACCATCTCTTTTCTGTAAATCACGGGCGGTTACGTCATTGGCGCAGGTATAGCCCAGAATGTAAGGGCGAACGTCGTCATCGGGTCCCAGACCCTTGCACTTTTTCCCGATCACAAGGGTGAGCTCGCCTTCATAGTCCACGCGCTGCGAAAGGTGTTTGGGGCGGACGATCTTTTCGCCCGGGGATATCAGCGAGGTTGGCGGCTTCAGGAAGATCACAGGCTCTGTAGGAATGTCATTTCCCAGCTCCTTGGCATGCTCACTGTAATTTCGTCCCACGCATACAATCTTTGAGGCGGCGGCTGGAAACAGCAGTTTGGCCGAAGCTACGGGTTGAGCCGCGATCTTCTGCGCTTTTGAGAAATCTGGGACCAATCCATCCGGGGCAGATTGCGTGATTTGGTCAGAGCCAGAGACAGATTCAATCAGCCCGAATCGCGGGCCATCCTGGGATACAAAGCGACAATATTTCATTTAGTAGTTACTCCCGAAAATCTAAAATGTATGAATCGTTTGCTGCGACGGCAAGGAAGTTATGCGACTCCCTGCGATTCTCCCAAGACAAGTTTCAAGTCCATTCGCTTTTTGCCGCGATAGATCGTTACAGTTACTGTATCGCCGGAATGGTGGTTCTGCATTACGTGGGAGAGGTCCTGCTGGTCTTCCACTGCCTGCCCATCCACGGCAACCAGTAGATCGCCACCAATCATAATAGGAATGTTGCCCCCCAGAATTGCCCGTTCCGTACCGCCATGGATCCCGGCATGATCTGCCGCGCTGCCCGGCACAACCTGGACAATGAGCAAGCCTGAATCAGCGCCCAGTCCCAACTGGCCGGCCAGTTCGCGCCCGATAGGGATAGTGCGAACGCCCATTTCTGGCCGCCGCACGCGGCCCAGGTGTACCAGATCGTCAAGAACCGCTTTTGCCGTGTTAATGGGAATGGCGAATCCGATGCCGGCGCTCTGTTCCACGCCGCCAGTCAAAATCATGGTATTGATGCCGATAACCTGGCCCCGGGCATTGAGCAGCGGGCCACCCGAATTTCCAGGGTTGATGGCTGCGTCAGTCTGAATGGCTTCATCGATAAATCCGCGCTGGCCTTTCAGAGAGCGTATGGAGCTGATAATTCCGCGCGTCATGGTGCCGCTGAGGCCGAACGGGTTGCCGATGGCATAAACCTTCTGGCCCACCACTAAATCTTTGGAATCGCCAATTTCAGCCTTTGTCACCGATTTTTCTGGAATCTGGATCACCGCCAGATCGTGGATCGGGTCAGTGCCGATAATCTGCGCTTTGTATTTTCGCTTGTCACTGGTGGTAACTTCCAACTGCCGCGCGCCGTCAACCACGTGGTAATTGGTCAGGATGTGGCCTTCTGAATCGATCACAAAGCCTGAACCCATACCCTGCTGCGGCACTGCGCCATAAAAAAAATCATATGCCACCGCCGTAGACGTAATGTTTACCACGGAGGGCAGAGCTTTTTTGTACACGGCAATATTGTTCTGCTCTTCTGAATCGTAAGAGGACGGGCCCGCGGCCTGCGTCAGCTCAACGTGGGAAGGATGCGTTACCCAGGAAGGAGATGCTGGACCGCCGAGATGCGTCGTCAAAAAATAAAACGCAGCTACTAATAAAGTTGCCAGAAGAATAGGGCGTAAAAGCTTCATAAATCACCTGTCAAAAAAGAGCCGCTTGGAGAGAACCTGCAGCTCGGCATAAATTCGTTGCACCTGATGGCTGGTTTCATCCTGCGATGCAGAGTTATCAATCACGTAGTCGGCGCGCCGGGCTTTATCCTCATCGGAAATCTGCGCTTTGTTGCGGCGCTCCACGTCGGCACGGGCCAGCGCTTCAGGCATGCCGGTACGCTGGGCAAAGCGAGAAATCTTTTGCGCCGGCTTGCAGGTCACAACAATGATCTTGTCAAAGCGCTCTTTGACTCCAGCTTCAAAGATCAATGCCGCTTCCACCATGGCCACGGCGTATGGATCCTTCTCGCCGATTTCGCGCATCCATTGCTCCTGCCGCTTGATTACCGCAGGGTGCACAATCTTGTTTAGCTCGTCTACGCGGCCTCCGTCAAACACGATGGAAGCCAGCCGTGCGCGATCCAGGTCCCCGGAAACTTTGATAATCTCTTGGCCAAAATGGTTGATCAGCTCCTGATAAACCGCTTCACCCGGGCGATAGAGCTCATGAGCGATTGCGTCAGCATCCACAATCTGCGCGCCCAGTTTGGCGAACATATTTGCAACTGTGGATTTGCCGCAGGCAACGCCGCCGGTGAGTCCCACGCGCAGCACTCGATTAGCTCCGTGCCTGCCCGCGGCGCATCTGGCACGCTTTCACCGTATTCGCCATGAGCATGGCTATCGTTAACGGACCTACTCCGCCGGGGACGGGAGTGATGGCGCCGGCAACCGCGGCCACATGAGGATCGACATCGCCGACCAGAGTAGAGCCTTTTTCTGTAAATGATTTCTCTCTTGCGGCATCGCCGGCAAAAAACTTTTCAAACTCGCTGCGGTCTGTGATTTTGTTAATGCCAACATCGATCACAGTAGCGCCGGGCTTTACAAAGTCTTCTGTAACAAAGCCAGCTTTTCCGATAGCGGCTACCAGAATGTCCGCCTGGCGAGCGATCTGCGAAATGTTTTTAGTCTTGGAATGGCAGACGGTCACGGTGGCGTTGTTGTTGAGCAGCAACATGGCAACGGGTTTGCCGACGATGTCACTTCGCCCAATCACCACGGCATTGCGGCCTTCCATGGGTATGTTGCTGCGGCGCAGAATCTCAATCACGCCAGCAGGCGTACAGGGAACCAGTCCCGGACGCTGTGTAGAGAGATTGCCCACGTTCACAGGGTGAAATCCGTCGACGTCTTTTTCTGGCGATACCGCCAGCAGGACTTTCTTGGAATCGACGTGAGGCGGCAGTGGAAGCTGCACCAGAATGCCATCAATTTCATCACGGTTGTTCAAGGCGTGGACCATCTGCAGCAGTTCGTCTGTGGTGACTGAGTCTGGCGGCGTGAGATTCTCACTGAGCATGCCAAGTTGCTGGCAAGACTTGACCTTGTTGCGGACGTATATCTCTGAAGCCGGGTTGTGCCCGGCCAGAATCACGGCCAATCCCGGCCGAAGCCCTGCACTGCTGAGCTTTTCTACCTGTTCAGCAACCTCAGACTTTATTTGCGCGGCGATCTTGTTTCCGTCAAGAATGGTGGCAGCCATAGTCGTTGGAATATCTTAACCACAAAAAAGGCAAAGGTACACTTGGGGCGTGTGATGCTGTTAAAGCGCTTTAAAATGGCTCTTTAAAGTGGCGTTTTAAAAAGGTGTTTTAAAATAGATCTGTGATGCTTAAACAAATTCTGGACGCTCTGGCCTGTCCTGATCCCGCCTGCCGTAAGCCTCTGAAATTGGCTGATGATGAAGCCTCTCTGCAATGTACCGGCTGCGGCCGCGTTTACCCGGTGCGGGACGGCATTCCCATTCTTATTATCGATAACCCAGCGAACTAAGCTGCTTCCGTTCCAGCTTCAATCTTCAGGGTGCGCAGGTATTCGGCAAAATCCGGCCCAAGATCAGCGCGCTTCAGCGCAAACTCTACCGTCGCCTTCAGGAAGCCCAGCTTGTCGCCGGCATCGTGGCGCTTCCCCTCAAAGTTATAGCCGTAAATTTTTTCACCGGCAGTGAGCAGACCGCGAAGTCCATCGGTCAATTGCAGTTCACCGCCAGCGCCGAGCGGCGTATGCTCCAAGGTCTCAAAAATTGTCGGCGTGAGAATATAGCGCCCAATGATGGCCAGATTGGAAGGCGCTTCTTCCTGTTTGGGTTTTTCCACCAGGCTGCGGACATCAAAAGCGCGGTCCTGAAATCTACCCTCAATCCGCTTGGCATCAAGTACACCATAGGAAGAGATAGCCGGACCATTGACCTCCTGGGTGGCGATGATCGAACACTGCGATTCATCGAAAACGTCAATCATCTGCTTCAAACAGGGTTTTTGCGCGTCAATCACATCATCTGCCAGCAGCACGGCGAATGGCTCATTTCCCACCAGTTCCCGCGCCATCAGCACGGCATGTCCCAGGCCCATGGCTTCTTTCTGCCGGACATAGGCCACGTGGATCATGTCTGAAATCTGACGGACGATGGAAAGCAGCTCTTTTTTGCCGCGCTCTTCCAGCATCTTTTCCAGTTCGTAGCTGACGTCAAAATGGTCTTCAATCGCAGTTTTGCCACGGCCTGTGATGATGATGATCTGGTCGCATCCCGCGGCCAGGGCTTCTTCCACGCCATACTGGATGATGGGCTTATCGACAAGCGGCAGCATCTCTTTGGGTTGCGCCTTAGTGGCAGGAAGAAAACGCGTGCCCAGACCGGCAGCGGGGAAGACAGCTTTGCGAACTTTCATTTTCATCGATGAAATCCTGAATACCGCATTGGTAAGATGCAGGAATTCTAGCACCCGCATTTCTAAAACGGCGAAGCGCAGCGAGAGGCCCCTATTTCACCGAAACCACGGTAGGGTTCCCTCGCTGCGCTCGGGATTTCAAAAACAACTACAGAACCGGACTGTTATCCCCCAGCATCATCCGCCGGACTAGCTTAATCGGCGGAAAACCCTGTTGGAGGAACACGGTGTGGAACTTTTCCAGGCTAAAGTCAGCCCCTGTCTTCTTCTTGTAGTCCTCACGCAACTGCAGAATCTCCAGCTTGCCCAGCGTGTAATAAAGATACGTTGGATCAGAGGTGCCGCGCTTGGTTTCAACCGTTCCGTTGGCGCGCGTCTGGTAACCCTCTTTCACGAAGAAGTCGATACCCTGTTCCATCGTCATTTTCCCCGTGTGCATTTGTATGCCAACGATGAAGCGGGCATTACGGAGCAGAGCATCCTGTAGCTGGCCAAGGCGCAGCTTCAGGAATGCGACGTCATGGTCTTCGTCTGTGCTCGGGGTACGGCCATAGCCTTCGTCAAGCATCATCTGTTCGCCATAATGGGCCCAGCCTTCAGCGTTAGAGCTGCACCCCAGAAGCTTGCGGACTTTGGAAGGCGCCGAAGGTACCCACAGGAATTGCGTGTAATGCCCTGGGTAAACCTCGTGCACGGCGGTGGAGATGATGGTTCCACGATTAAACTCAGCCATGTGCTCTTCCACCTGCTCGGGTTTCCAGTTAGATTCAGGCAGGGTGACGTTGAAGAAAGCTTCTTTCGCAACTTTCTCAAACGGGCCAGGCGTATCCATGGAGGCGAAGGTCAGGGCGCGCTCAAAGGCAGGAGTCTCTTCAAGAATCGGCAGGACCTGTGACGGCATGCCAACAATGTGGTGTTGATCCAGGAAATCGCGCAGACCGCCTAACGTGTCACGGAAGGTTTGCAGCAACTTGTCCGGCGCGGGATGCTCTTTCTCCAACTCTTCCAGGATCTGCTGCGGTGTCTTGGTGGGATCAATCTTCGCCGCGACTGCCTTGAATGATTCCTGGTTCTTACGCAGGTTAGCCATGCCGATCTCAAGCAGGCGCGGGAGCGGGATGTCTACGCTTTCATCATAAAGAAGCTTCTTGCTGAAGTTGTCCGCGCCGATGCGGAAATCGCCATGAGCTTGTGGTTTTAAATCTTTTTCAATCCATTCCTTATATTGGTTAAATGAGTCGATCACTTTCTGATTCGTGGCGTGAAATTCATCGAGCAGCTTCTGGTCTTTCACGTCTTTGAAAGCTTCAGGAACGTCTTTCTGGAAGAAGCTGACGATACCAGGAATCTGCTGCAAGGCTACGTCGACGAAAATTGGCGGCGGATTTTTCAGGTTCTGCCGCGCTGCTGCAAAAACAGCGGGAATCTGCTTTTCCCGGGCGATGACGGATTTCAGCCGCTGGTCCGGCGGAGCAAACGTCCGGGCCATGATGATAAAGATGGAATTGGTGACGCCGCCGGAATAAGAGTCGGGATTCTTTTCCCATCCGCGAATATTTTCCAGAGCCAGCAGATGGCTATTAATGTCATTGATCACCAAATTCAGATCAATCCACTCTGCTACCTCTGCATCCGTGGCCGTGGCGGGAAGAGCGTGGGCGGCAAACTCTGCCTTGAATTTCTTGAGCAGCGCTATCTGTTTATCAATGGACGCCCGGGAGTAGTCCTCAAGCTGATCGTCATATTGGTGGAACCCGGCAGCCGTGCCCGCGCTGGGATTGTATTTGAAGTAATATTCGTCAAAATAGCGGTCAGCCATTGCGGGAAAATTTGCCTGAGGCTGTGTCTTGCCTTGTGCGCATGCCAAACATGCCATTCCGAAAACGGCGATCAACGTGAGAAATTTCAAAGGTTTGCTCCTGGCGAAACATTATATGGTGATTGGACGTTCAGTGCGTAAGTTGGGGAGCGGACGAAGGGCAGCGGGTTGGCCGCCGCCCCAGCCGTCTAGATGAAATCGCTTAATTACTTCTTGTAAACCGTGCCACCCTTCATTACGAACACCGGGTTTTGCAGTAAAGTAACGTCCTTGGTCGGGTCGCCATTTACGGCGACGATGTCAGCAAACTTTCCGGGCTCCAGGGTACCAACACGATCCGTCCAGCCAAGAAGATCAGCGGCATTGACGGTGGCCGTCTGGATGGCCTGAATGGGCGTCATGCCCATTTGTACATATACCGCGAATTCGTGGGCGTTGAGACCATGAGGGTAAACCGCGGCATCAGTGCCAAAGGCGACTTTTACGCCAGCGTCAAAAGCGTGTTTCAGGTTCTGGCGGCTGACTGAGGTAACGGCCTTCATCTTGTCCGCATACATAGGAGGCAAGCCGATTTTGGCGGCGTTTTCACGCATCCAGTCGCCCAGGTATTGCGTCGGCACAAGATAGGTGCCGTGTTCCTTCATTATCTTAATGCCGTTGTCGTCAATATAAGTTCCGTGCTCAATGGAATCGACACCGGCTTCACTGGCCCAGGCGATTCCCTGCGCGCCATGCGCATGCGCGGCAACTTTGCGTCCCAGGCGATGCGCGTCCGCCACGATGGCCTTCATTTCTTCCAGCGTATATTGCGAGGCGCGCGGATCGTCGCCTTTGCTGAGCACACCGCCGGTAGCGCAGATCTTGATTACGTCTGCGCCATATTTAATGATCTCGCGGACTTTCTGCTGCACGTGCTCTATGCCGTCCGCAGTGCCATCGGCCTTGGCGTGATATTCATAGGGCAGCAGGTTCTGGTCACAGTGTCCGCCGGTAATGGAAAGTGGCGGACCGCTGACCATCATGCGTGGGCCCGGAACCATGCCTTCATTGATGGCATCGCGCAGGGCAACGTCGGTATAACCGCTGGCGCCCACATTGCGCACTGTAGTGAAGCCGGCCTCCAGCGTGATGCGGGCATTTTTGGCGCCGATCAGGGCCTCTTTGGGGATAGAAACTCCCAGCTCCTGATAACCAAAATTGGGATCGCCGGTGAGATGCGTGTGCGCATCAATCAGTCCCGGAAGCAGCGTGGCGTTGGGCAGATCGATCACATGGGCGCCTGCCGGTGTAGCGCCTGATCCGATGGCGGTAATCTTGTCGCCCTCAATTGTTATAAGGACGTTGTCCAGCGTCGTGCCGGTTTTTACGTCCAGCATGTGGCCGGCATGGATATACGTTTTTTGCGCGGTGGCTGGCGTGGCTGACGGTTGGGCAAAACCATGTTGCATAAAACCAGAGCTGGCGAACAGCACGATTGAGAGAAGAAGTTTTGGGGTTTTCATAATCCGCGCGGATTATAACAGGCACGCGCAACGGATTAGCGGGGTTGCAGCCAGGTTTGCGCCACGACTTCTGGACTCAATTCGCGCAGCAGGCCTTGAAGCTGGTCGATCACCGCTTCCGGCTGTGTGGATTTCAGATTAAATTTGAGTACACCGCCCGGAGAAAACTGAGCGCCTTTAGACTGGGCCACGAAGCGTGCCAGGCGCTCCGGCTCAATGGCTGCCTGTTCCGTGAATTTGATGGTGACGGAATCACGCTTGCGATCGACGGCCAGCACACCGACACGTTCACACAGCAGCTTGAGCGCAGATGCAGCCAGCAAATAGCGGACGGGAGCAGGCGATTCGCCATAGCGGTCTTGCAGTTCTTTGCGGACGTCGTCGAGCGCGGCTTCACTTTCCACGCCGGCGGCGCGCTTGTACATGCGCAGGCGCTGATTCTCTTCGGCGATGTAGCCGGTCGGAATACGGAGATCGATCCCCAGGTTGAGCTGGGTGCTGACTTTGTCGGAAAGTTCTTCGCCCTTCAGCTCGCGAATGGCGCGATCGAGCATGCCTGTATACATTTCAAAGCCCACGGCGTCGATATTGCCGCTCTGCTCGCCGCCCAGAAGATTGCCGGCGCCGCGCAGCTCAAGGTCTAAAGCAGCGATCTTGAATCCCGCGCCAAGATCGGAAAATTCCTTGAGCGCGGCCAGCCTGCGGCGCGCAATCGGCGTGAGCTCTTGCTCGGCAGGAACAAGCAGATAAGCATAAGCGCGGCGGTTGGAACGACCGACGCGTCCGCGCAGCTGATAAAGCTCTGAAAGGCCGTGGCGGTCCGCGCGATTGATGATGATGGTGTTGCAGAGCGGAATATCCAGCCCGTTCTCAATGATTGTGGTGGCCACAAGGATGTCCGCTTCATGGCGCACGAAAGCAAACATTACTTTTTCCAGCTCACCTTCAGAAAGCTGACCGTGGCCGACGATCACGCGCGAGCGAGGAAGCATCTCCTGCAGCTTGGCGGCGATTTCGTAAATCGTCTCTACGCGGTTGTGAACAAAGTAAGCCTGGCCGCCGCGTTCCATTTCGTGCTCCAGCGCAGACTTGACCAGCTTTTCATCGTAAGCGGCGACGACAGTCTGAATGGCCATGCGGTCTTTGGGCGGCGTCTCAATCACGCTCATATCGCGCAGCCCGACCATGGACATGTGCAGCGTACGCGGAATGGGCGTGGCGGACATGGTGAGCACGTCTACTTCTTTTTTGAGCTGCTTGAGCCGCTCTTTGTGGCGGACACCGAAGCGCTGCTCTTCGTCGACGATGACCAGACCCAGATCCTGAAACTTAATGTCTTTTGAGAGCAGGCGATGCGTGCCAATCACGATATCGACTTTGCCCTGCTCGATTCGCTCGGCTGTTTCTTTCTGTTGCTTGGCATTGCGGAAGCGGCTCATCATCTCAATGGTGATGGGGAATGCGGCAAAGCGACGCTTGAAGTTTTCAAAATGCTGGAAGACGAGGACGGTTGTCGGAGCGAGGATGACGACCTGCTTGTTATCCTGAACGGCTTTGAAAGCCGCGCGCATGGAGACTTCCGTCTTGCCGTAGCCTACATCGCCGCAGAGCAGGCGGTCCATGGGAAGAGTCGATTCCATGTCGCGCTTGATGTCTGCGGTAGCAGTGAGCTGATCGTCAGTTTCGTTAAACTCGAATGCGTCTTCAAATTCTTTTTGCCATTGCGTGTCTTCAGGGAACGCGTGGCCCTGTGCGGCTTTTCGCGCGGCATAAAGTTTGAGCAGGTCGTCGGCCATATCCTGCATGGCCTTCTTCACGCGGGCTTTAGTCTTGGCCCATACGCTGCCGCCCAGGCGGCTGAGCTGCGGATGCACGCCTTCACCCGACCGATATTTTTGAATCAGGTCCAGACGCGTGAGCGGGACGTAAAGCTTCGCGGCTTCAGCAAACTCCAGCACCATGTATTCGCCGGTGACGTCGCTCTGCTGAATTTCCTTGAGCCCCTGATACATGCTGATGCCGTGTTCTATATGGACGACGAAATCCCCAACGGCCAGATCGCGGAAATCCGACATGAACGCGGCGGTCTTTGATTTGCGGCGCAGCGGCTGTGCAGCTTCAATCTCGGAGTCGTCAAAAAGATCACGTGCGCCGAAGATGACGAGACGCGATTCCGGCAACGCTACACCTTCCGGCACGGTGGCGCGGACGAAGGTGGTCGTGGTGAGATCGCCGGAGAAATATGCGGTCTCGTCAAGATAGGTTTCACTTCCAGCAACTGGCGTGCGCGATCCCATACGAAATGGAACCTGGTATTCGGTGAAAATATCTGCCAGACGCTCCATCTCGCCGGTGTTGGGCGCGGCAAAGATTACCCGCTGGCCCTGGCCGGTAAGCTTCTTTACCTCTTCCACCATGGCGGGCACTGAGCCATGAAAGCGCGCGGTGGAATGCGCGGAGACCTCGATCAAAGACTTATCAGGAAGCTGCGGATCGATCAGACCCAAATCTTCTTCGGCACGGGCAATGCGCAACACGTTCAGATGCTCAAGACTTCCGCCGGGCAAGCGCGAGAGCAAAGCGTTCCACTGCTCCGGCGGCAGATAGATATCTTCAGGAGTAGCCAGCTTGCCGACCAGGCTCTGCTCGTGACGCTGCTCAACACGTTCCCACCAGTGCTCCTGTTCGGCTGCAATGGCGGAAGGTTCGTCCATAAAGACGACCGCGTTTGGAAGCAGGTCAAAGAGAGTGTTCTGCGCGGCGGCATTGGCATAAAACTCCCAGCCAGGAAAAACCGAGACACCGGTTTCCGCCAGCGCGTTGCGGACTGCGTCAGCTTCACCCTCGATGCGGGCTCCGGAAAGACGCGCGTGGATTTCCGTGAGCAGCTCTTCGCGAACCGGCGTTTCCGTAAGCGGCAGCAGGATAACTTCATCCACCGCTGAGGCGGAGCGCTGTGTGCCGGGATCGAATTTGCGGATGGATTCAACTTCATCACCGAAGAGCTCAATACGCAGAGGGCGATCGGCTTCCGGAGGATAAGCATCGAGCAGGCCACCGCGCACGGCATATTGTCCCGGCATCTCGACCACGTCAACGGCTGAATAGCCAACGGTGTTCAGGTGCTGGACGAGCTCTTCAAGATCGAGCATGTCCGTACGGCGGATGATGCGCGCCAGCCCGGTATAGTGATCGGCCGAGCGCAGGCGCATGGCAGCAGCGCTGAGCGGCGCAATGATGATCGAAGCAGAGTTAGTTGAAATTTTCCAAAGCGCCGTGGCCCGCTCTTCCTGTATCTCCGGGTGCGGCGACATGTTTTCAAACGGCAACACGTCATAAGCCGGCAGCTTGATGACTGCCTGAGGGCTGCATGCGCCGGTCAGTTCACAGAATGATTGAATGACGGGAAGGATGGATTCGGCCGCACGATTGTCTGGGACGATCAGGATAAACGGCACGCCCGCAGAGCGTTGCAAATACGGGATGAGAAGGGATTTTGCGGTTGAAATCAGCCCGGACAGACGGATACGCCCCGCAGGAGGCTTTGACTCCCCCCTCCGCTGCTTTAGATATGAGGCCGCCTGTTGGAATCCAGGGCTCTTTTCCACGTCCGCCAGGACTTCGCGGACGAATGGAAGGATCACGTAGCTATTTTACCGCAAAGGACGCAAAAGACAGCGAGCATAGCCAAAACTCAGCGAGGCAGTTCATAGATTTTCAAGACTCCATTGCGAATAACCGCCAGCCGCGTTCCGTTGGGAGACAAAGCAACATAATGTTCAAAAGTTGGTTCGTCTTCGGACGGCACTTCCTCCAGGTGAAATATTTCCTTGCCAGTCACGATTTCAAAAACGCGCAACACAATTTTCTTGTACTGTGCCGTTCCACTTATATCCCAGGATTTTGCAACAAACACCTCATACACGAACCTACGGCCAATGCGATCTGGAGCTACAAAATAGGAGCCAGCAGGTGTTTTGCCCAAACTATGAAGAAGATGTCCTTCCTCATTCTCAATATTCATCCTGCGTCTATTTGTTAATCTGAAAAGCGCATTTGAACTTAGATAAGTTGGGATATCAGATAAAGCCCGAACATCTTTAACGTCTGCATCGGTTACAGTTTCTTCCGTAAATTTGAGTTCTAATGTTTTTCGCACAATCCAGTGATCATTGCCCAGAGCCAAAATTTTTCCTGGTATTCGGCGCACTGGATTGAAATCGCGCATCGAGACTATTTCAGTTTCTCCGCCAACCGGCACGGATATCTGAAGTTGATCTGGAGAGACTTTAACCAAGCCAATGCGTGCCACAAAATTGAGGGCCGAACTAAGATCGAGACTGAAATCAGGCTGATAGTGTGCCAGCAGGTTTAAGTTTTCGTCATAAATATCCGCATGCCTGCTTTCGAAACATAACAGCCTGTTGTTGACCCAGATAATGGGGCACGGAAAGTCATCGCGGTTGATTAAGGTTTTCTGGCTGCCAACGTCAAAAACCAGTAGCTTATTAAACCACGCTATCCCGTCAGCCCTTTCGTACAAGTGAACGCCGATCTTGTTCTCTGTCACGAAACCGACCGTCGTAAGATTTGCGACCCCTCTTTTAACCCAGAAGCCGTGAGCTTTTAGATCAAAATAGTAGGCCGCTTGCGGCTGTTGCGAGAATGCGACCGAGTATGCGGCGAAAAGCGCAAATATCACTAAACGCTTTATCAAAGGTAGATCCTCTATCAGATTCCAAAATGCAAACCGTTACCACACCCCCTTATTCATGTGCCTTTGGCGCGGCCAGCGGGTCACCGCGCAAGACTTTCATCTTGTGGACAATTTCATCGGCAATCAGTCCATACACTGTTCCGGCTAGTGAATCCACCTTGCCGGCCATCACGATGGTTGCGGTTCCGCGGTCAGTGACGGTATAGGTGAAGTGATTGGAAAATGGAATTCGATGGACTCCGACCACCAGATCAGCCAAGTCTCGTTTGCCGGTGATCTGCAGGTCCCATGCCTTAAATTCAGCCCGGCCCAGCAATGAGCTTTGCAGTGCTTCAGGCTTCATATAAAACGAATCGGAATCCACATAAAAGCTGTGTGCCCTGGCGACCAGCTCTTTGTTATCGGGAAGTCTAGAGGTGTCCTGGGCAAAGCCAGCGCTCGAGATAAGAACCAAAGCGAGAAATAGAAACCGTTTCATTGATACTGCTCCTTCATAATTTGTAAACCAGTGTTCGTAACCACGAGCTGAATCTTGGCATGGCAATTGGACGGCCGCCAGCGACAAAGAGCGGCACAGGGCGGCGACTGGCGACAAACGCCGCTGCGCGCAGCTGCAATGTTTGAGGCGCGAGTTTGCGGTATATTCAAGAAACAGAATGAAACAACGAAAAAAATCGCAAGAACTGCATGCCCGCGCCAGCCGTGTGATCCCCGGTGGCGTGGATTCGCCCGTGCGGGCGTTTAAGTCAGTGGGAGGCGAGCCGCCTTACATCGTGCGCGGCAAGGGCTCGCGTATATGGGACGCCGATGGAAACGAATACATCGACTACGTGGGTTCATGGGGCCCGCTGATTTTAGGGCACGCATTTCCCAGCGTGGTTGAAGCTGTAGAGAAAGCCAATCGCGATGGCGCCAGTTTTGGCGCATGCACTCCGGCGGAAGCCGAGCTGGCAGAAGTGGTGATAGAAGCGTTTCCGTCCATGGATAAAGTACGCTTTGTCAGCTCCGGCACGGAGGCAACGATGTCCGCGATACGGCTGGCGCGGGCTTTTACCGGACGCAAATACATTGTGAAATTTGAAGGCTGCTATCACGGCCATGCCGATTCACTGCTGGTAAAAGCCGGATCAGGCGTTGCAACGCTGGGCATTCCCGGCTCCGCCGGAGTGTTGGATGAGCAGGCACAATTCACGCTGGCGCTGCCGTTCAACAATCAGCAAGCGGTGGAAGAGGCGTTCGCGAAATTCAAAGACCAGATAGCCTGCGTGATTGTGGAACCGGTGGTGGGCAATATGGGTTGCGTGCCTCCGCGAAAGGGCTACCTTGAGTTTTTGCGGTCGATTACCGCGCAGCATGGCACAGTGTTTATCTTTGACGAGGTGATGACCGGCTTTCGGCTGAGCTTTGGCGGCGCGCAGCAGCTATACAGGATCAAGCCCGATCTGACCACGCTGGGAAAGATTATTGGCGGAGGGCTACCTGTGGGCGCCTACGGCGGACGCAGCTGAACTGATGGACATGATTGCTCCGGTGGGGCCGGTGTATCAGGCAGGGACACTTTCCGGAAATCCGCTGGCCATGGCCGCAGGGCTGGCAGTGTTGCGAGAGTTGAAAAATCATCCAGAGATTTATGAGCAACTGGAGCGACGCAGTGCCGAGCTGGTGGATGGAGTGCTTGCGGCAGCAAAGATGAAAGGCGTGGCGCTTACCGCGAATCGTGTGGGATCAATGTTTACATGGTTCTTTCAACCGGGTGAAGTGCATGACTGGGACACGGCCGCCAAATCAGATACGGTGGCGTTTGGCAGGTTTCATGGCGCGATGCTGGAGCGCGGCGTCTATCTGCCGCCATCACAATATGAGGCCATGTTCATGAGCGCGGCGCACTCGGAAAAAGATATCCAGCAGACGATTGCAGCGGCGGCGGAAGCGATCTGATTTAAAAACCAATTTTCACCACGGAGACACGGAGGCGCGGAGAAAACCAAAGTTCTGTTTCCGGCTTCTTGGGATCAATAGCGCTCACTTCCTCTGCATACAGCCGTCTACTACACGTCACTGTGAGGATGGTATGCGCCGCGTCCGCTTTCAAGCGCTTTTCGTCAGCTTATTGTGCTGTGTGTATTGCGTCCCTGATTGTCTGGCAAAAGATTTTGGAAAGGTCAGCAGCCAGAAAGTGGCGGATGGTATTTATCTCTTCACGACCACACCATACGGCGATGCGGGGCTGAGCGGAAATTCTGTAGCAATCCTGTCGGACGAAGGCGTGCTGGTATTTGATTCCAATGGAACGCCAGAGACAGCGTCGACCGTGCTGGCGGAAATCCGCAAGCTCACGGACAAACCGGTGCGCTACCTGGTGAATTCACACTGGCACTGGGACCATTGGGGCGGCAATCAGGTGTATCTGGCGGCGTTCCCCGGGCTGCAGATCATCACACATGAAAAAACACGCGAGCTGATGCTGAACGTGGAGCCGCGCTGGAATGACAAAGGTCTGAAGGAAGACCTGCCGCAGTTTCTTGATGGCTTTGAAAAACAGATAGCCGCAGCGAAGGCCAAGAATGTGCCGCCGGAGCGCATCCAGGCAGCAGAAGATCGGCTGGCCGCTGATCGCAACTTTCTGGCGCAGAAACAAGCGTTGCACAAGACTTATCCGAATGTAACGTTTTCTGGCTCCATTACGATCATGCTGGGTGATCGCGAGATACAGCTTCTGCATGCAATCGCGATCACGACTGGAGATACGTACGTATATCTGCCAAAAGAAAAAGTGCTGATTACAGGCGACATTCTGTTGAGTCCGTATCCATTCGCGATTGGGGGCACGTATCCAGCGGAGTGGCTTGCGACTTTGCAGAAATTTGCCGCGTGGGAACCGGCGGTGATCATTCCCGGCCATGGCGATGCGGAAACGAACAGCGATTTTCTTCGCGGCAACATTGCTTTATTTCAGGATGTGATCCAGCAGGTGAAGGACGACAAAGCGAAGGGGTTGAATCAAGAACAGACCGCGGAATCCGTGGCAAAGACGAATACGGAATTGGCGGCAAAGATCGGCATCAAAGATGCCGAGACAGCGGATACCTTCAAAGCTTATTTCCTGGATGTTTTTGTAAAAAGAGCTTACCGCGAACTGGATGGACCGCTGGGCGATCTTCCGGACGGAATGAGATAAATCTTTTCTTTAGCTCTTTATTCTGAGCGTTAGCGAGGGAACCCTATTGCGTAGAGAGTTTGCCAGGACAGAATAATTCTTTTGGCTTACACCTGCCATTGATCTAAAAAAAGGGACCCCTCACTGCGTTTCGGGATGTGTGTCAGATTCCCACAGCCCCGTAATCCGTGCCAGTCTCGGTATCGCGAATGCGGTCCTTTTCGTAGGCACGGTAAGGATTGCGAATCACACCCAGGCGGCGCTTGCGCAGTTCAAAGCCGGCATAGAGGCCTCCGGCAAGGACTGCGGCGGTGAGGGCGATAATCGACATCACACGGCCGGGGTTATCCAGCAGTGGGCGCGCCATATTCGAAGCGTCAAAGGCAACGCGCGCCGGCAGTCCAAGGACGTGGCGAAAATCATTGAGTGACTGTTTGCCCCCACGCTCCAGAGCACGGTAAGCAGATAGAGCGCTGTAAGGCACAGGCATGGTCAGGTCCTGGCCGCCGCTGACGATTACGTGGTCAACACCACGGTCAGCCTGCAGACTCTGAAGCTCCTGGATGGCACGGCCAAGGCTCTCAGGCTTGGACCACAAAGATAGAAACGCGATGCGGCCAGCCCGGTCAATGAGGAAAGCAGGGTTCGGCAGCTGAGCATATTTGCGATGGATTGAGCCGCGCAGGTCGTCCACCACGATCGGCATGTGAAGGTCTTCTTCATCGCGGAGAAGGCGCGCTGCCTCGGTTTTCTCGCGTCCGGTGCGATGCGCAGGGATAATCTCGCCCGGATGCGCTTCACGCACATAAATGAAGAGGAACTCAATATCGTCGCCGCGAAAGCGGTCATAGAGCTCGTTGATTCCGCCAATGGAGGCCGCGGTCATGGGGCAGGTGGCGGAGCCAAAGATCAGCAGAACGTTCTTCTTCTTGGCGAAATCGCTCAGGCGAATGGTCTCGCCATCCAGGGTTATCGCCTTGAAATCCGGCGCTCGCTCGCCTGGCCGGGGACCGGAGAAGGAGGTCTGCGCGAGATCCTGAAAAAGTTCGCGGGAAAAGTGCTCGTAGTTGTAACCACTGAAGCCCAGCATTTCTGCTCCTATGTTCAACGTTCGTTGCGGGTAAGCATCTCAGCAACTTCCGATGCTAAGGGGACAACGGGATTCGATGCCGATCCTGCTCCCGCTGTTTTCTTTAAGCTACCCTGTCTTAAATTATTTGACCACGATAAAATTATCAATTCGAGCGGCACAGGCCAGCCAAGCAGGATAATGATCTGCTGCACTGGCCAGATTACCCTGGAGGAGAGAATGGCAGCTTTGCAAGCTGGAGAGATGGCACCAGAGATTGAGCTTCCCGCAGTAACGGGAAAACAGAGACATAAGCTCAAGCTCAGTGACTTCCGAGGCAAGAAAAACGTCATTGTGGCGTTTTACCCCTTGGACTGGAGTCCAACGTGAACCAATGAAATGTCGGCGTACAGCAGGTATCTGCCTAAGTTCGCCGAACATGATGCCCAGGTCGTGGGCATCAGCCCGGATTCAATCTATAGCCATCTAGCCTGGCAGGAAAAGTCCATTGGCTGGCAGGAATATCCCCTGTTAAGTGATTATTGGCCTCATGCCGGAGTCGCCCAACAGTACGGAATCCTGCGCCTGGGAGAACCGCTGCCTGGCATCAATGATCGAGCTGTTTTCATCGTGGATAAGCAGGGCAAAATTACTTTTGCCAAGACTTACGAACTCGGCCAGGAACCTGATTATGAAGAACTGGTGACCGAGCTGGGTAAACTTAAATAGTCAGAGTATGCAAAACTGATGGAGCATTAAGAATAAAAAACGCCCTCACAATCGAGGGCGTTTTTGCTTTCCGAGGGATAAGTCAGTGCTGTTACTTTGTAGGCTTCTTGGCGGTCCCTTTTTTGGCCGGAGTTTTCGCCGGCGCTGCTGCGGCCGCTTTTTTCTGCATATCTTCGATGATCTGATCGATCTGCGTGCGGTCCTCAACTTCAACCGCAGGAGTGGCGGCACCAGCATTGCCGACCACAAAAATCGTGGGCGTGTGCTGCAAGCCGATCTGCGTTCCCAGATCGCGGTCCGCAATGATTTTCTCTTTCAGCTTGCCCTCGGGATCGACGACAAATGGAAGAGGCGATTTATTGTCATTGGCAAATTTGTCCACGTACTGGCGCAGGTTCTGCTTGGTGATCTGCGGCTGGTTCTGAAAAATATATCCGCGGAAAGCTACGCCCAGCTTTTCTGATTTGGTATCAAAGTAGCGGGCAAAGACCGCTGCGTCAAAAGACCAGGGATGCGCGCTGAGCGGAAAATCGCGCAGAACCACAGGAATGCTGTGCTTTGTGCCTGCATCCTGCAGCAAAGGAAAAGCGCGGGCACAGTCCGGACACTCCAGATCTTCAAACACAACAATGGCCACGCGGGCGCCCGGAGGCGGCTTTAGAGACGATCCATCAGCGCCATAGGACGCGGCGGCCGACATCACAATGGCAAACAATGCAGCGGTACGGACGAAAAGCGTTATCACTCGATTCATCACCTTGGTTCATCCTGCTTTCTTAGCGTCTTTTGCTACGTTCTTTGGGACGGCGCTCTTTTGCGGCGCCGAGCCTTTTTGCGGCAAATTTTTAGCCGGTGAAGGCTGCGCCTTTTTAAGCGCTTCGTCGATGAGCTGATTCAACTGCTCACGGTCTTTCACTTCATCCACCAGTGGCTGTGAAACTCCGTTATTCGTCACAACCCAGAGCGTGAGCGAATGTTCCACGCCAATGCGCTGTCCCAGAGCAAAGTCAGCCTTCACTTTTTCCGCCAGCTTGTCACCGGGATCTTTGGGCAGCGTTACCGGGGCTTTGTGGTCATCGCCAAATTTCTGAACCCACTGCTGCAGATTTTCTCTTGTGATCTGCGTCTGGTTGGCATAGACAAACTTTCTGAACTCATTGCCCAGATTCAACGACGTCTGATCAAAATATCGGGCCCAGACGGCAGCGTCAAACGCCCAGTTATGCCGCGGCAAAGGAAAGTCGCGCAGCAACACTGGAATCTTATGCGCGTTGGCCGCGTCCCACACCAGAGGATAAGCGTGCGCGCACTCCGGACATTGCAAATCTTCAAACATCACAATAGCTACTTTGGCTCCAGCCGGCGGCTTCAACACGGACGCATCCACGGCAAAAGAGGCCGAGGCAACGGCCAACAAGCACGTAAAAATGAACGTCCGAAGCTTCATAGTGGCTGAATCACCATCGTGGCTGAATCATCATTGAGTTTTGACTCATTGAATTTTACTAAAAGCGAAGCCCACGCTGATATTAAGAACCCATTTTTCACGGATTTGATTCGCTGGGCCAGAGGTGGCGAAGATCTAAAGGAAATTCACGCTTTTAACGGCTTTTTTGAGCAGGCTGGTTAAGCGATGCAACATGCCTGCGGTCGGCTGTGAGTCGACTCTGACTTCATTTGAGGGATAGAACTCTTCATAAAAAGTGGTGTCGGCAGGGCCGGCGGTGAGCGCCAATACGGTGCGACTGTGAGTTGCGGACTGCTCCGTGGGAACGTCTGCTGCATGCTGCAATCCAGGAGCACTGTTCGCTTTTGGAACGGACGCGTGCAGGCACAGAGTGAAGCTCATGCAAACGATAATGGTGACGAGACAACGCACTCAAGTATTATACGGGGCCAGGGCCTAAGCACACCCGGGAAAATTACCTTAATCCCTTTCTACCGTAAGGTACTCAGGTGAGCTACTCTGCAAGCTCAGAAATCGTTATAAACCGTTTATTAGCATAGAGTTGAAGTAGATTTCGGGTGGCTTCCACGGTATGGCTGCGGTCCATGCCAAAGGCCTTATGGCTGCCATCATGTAGCAGGATAATCTCTGCTTGCGGCTTGCGGCGTGAATCCAAAGCTGAAGTAATTTTCCTGACAATCACATCCGAGGATTTGGCGTTCCAGTCAAAGGCCGTTACGGACCACATGATTGGCTGCAGACCCATGGCGCGGGCCGTCCGCAAAACGTTAGGGCGTTTGCCGCCAAAGGGCGGCCGAAACAAAGATGTCTTCGTGCCCAGCGCGTCTTCCAGGGCTTTGCGGCAGTCCTCTAATTCCTGGCGCAACTTTGCCGCAGAGACAAAAATCAGGTTGGGATGGCTGTATGTATGATTGCCAATTTCGTGCCCTGCTGCGGCAATCGCGCGGGCAATCTCCGGGCGCTGGCGCACATATTTGCCGATAAGAAAAAAAGTCGCACGGGCGTTATGTTTGGCCAGCACGTCCAGCAGGCGGAGCGTGTGCGGATCATTTGGGCCATCGTCATAGGTCAGCGCCATCTGGCTGGGATCGCTGCCATGCGTAAGCGTGCGGCCATAAAGCTGCGCGCCCGGCGCCATGGAGGCGTATCCGGCATAGCCGATTGCGGCAGCCGACGCGAGCGCGGTGATAGCGGGAACAAGCATGGTGATGGATTTGGTAATCGGGTAATTTGGTAAATGCCGGAAAGTGCTGCCTCTGGTCTTTGAATTTACCAAATTACCAATTTACCCAATTACTAAATTTCTTTTGCTCATTGCCAGCAAACGTTTCGCAATATATCCTGCGGAACAGTTCACAGACTCTGAATCATGGCCAAGCTTTTTGAACCACCACAATATATCGCAGTGGAAGGCCCCATCCGCGTGGGCAAGAGCACGCTGGCCAATGTGATCGCGGACCGGCTCAATGCCCAGCGCGTGATCGAGCCGGAAGATAATCCTTTTCTGCGCCCGTTTTATGAAGGCGAGCGCGGCGCCGGATTCCAGGCCCAGTTCGCGTTTCTTATCCGCCGGTTTGAGCAGCTGCAGCGGCTGGAAGTGGGCGCGAATTCGCGCAAGACCGTGGTCGCGGACTACATCTTTGAAAAAGACAAGATCTTTGCTTACATCAACCTGACTGACCCCGAACTGGAAGTCTATAACCGCTATTACCAGCTTTTCCGCCAGCAACTGCCGGCGCCGGACCTGGTGATCTATCTGCAGGCCTCGCCAGAGGTGCTGAAGAAACGGTTGCGCAAGAAAAACGTCTCCGGTGAGACGGCCGTGAGCGACGACTACATTGAAGAAGTGGTCAAGGCTTACGAGCATTTCTTTTTTCATTACACGTCGTCAGACCTGCTGGTGGTGAATACCAATGACATTGATTTCGTGGAGCGCCATACCGACCTGCAAGAGCTGTTGCGCCGCGTGAGCGAACCTATCCGGGGGACACAGTATTTTCTGCCGCTGGGATCCACGGGCGGAGCAGGGACGTAAGCAATGCAACAGTGGATGAACCAACATCCAATTTTTATTCCGTTTTACTTTGCCGGATCGTTTGTCTTCGTCTTCTACTGGATTGCCCTTGCGAGCGGGTGGAGACTGCTCGCTAAGCGGTTTCGCATGCAGGGAACTTTTACCGGCGAAAAATGGACCAGGCAGAGCGTCCACTTTAGAACATTTGCCCAATACAATCGTGCCCTTATAGTCGGAGCGGACGGCACAGGATTGTACATTGCGCCCATGTTTATACTTCGACTCTGGCATCCGCCGCTGTTTGTGCCGTGGACTGAAATTTCTGCTCCGCAAACAATCCGCCGATTCTTTTTCACGTACATTGAACTGCGCCTGGGACGTTCAGAAGAAATTCCCTTCAGAATCAGGCCAACACTCGCCGCCAAAGTTGAAGCCGCAGCAGGTTCGGGCTGGCCCATGGGATATCACCGCGCAATGGAATTGCAGCCGCCGCCGATTGGGTGAGGCAGCGGGTCTATTTCCGCAGGGAAATCTACGCAGATAGAGAGATTGCGCGCTTGTTCCCGCTTCGGCCTGGTGCTAACCTTCATGGCCAATGAGCACTCCAGAGACGGTCTCGCCGGATCGCAAGTTCGTTCTTCCTGATCCGGAAACATTTTTCCATGCCCAGAAGCGCAACCGTCGCGCCACCTGGCGGATGAGCGCGTTGTGCGTTTTTGCCGCGCTGGTCATGGGCATTCCGCTTACGCTGGTGCTTACGCCCCTGCTTTACGGGCTCACTCTGATCGTCGCGGACATTATCAATTACTTTTCGCCGCTGCCAGCTGAGTTCTGGCAGAACGCAAATAATCTGGCGAACGTGGCGTATCGGGCCGCCGACTTTCTGATCAATCAACGCGGCACACTCGACGTAAACGGACTGATTTTTGCCGCTGTGCTCATGCTTGCGCCAGGCATGGTGTTGGCGTTTCTTCTGTGGATGGGCATGCGGTTGTTGTTTCGCCATGGCGGCGTGGGTGGAACGCTGGCCAGCCTGAATGCGCGCGAACCAAACCAGTCCGATTTGAAAGAGCTGCAACTGGCCAACGTGGCGCAGGAGATGGCAATTGCGGCGGGACTGCCGGCGCCGCGCGTGATGCTGACTGATTCGCCGGGCGCGAACGCCGCGGCGATTGGCACCTCCGCGCACGACGCGCGCATTGTGCTCTCACGCCGCCTGATTGACGATCTGGACCGCGACCAGATGCAGGCGCTGCTGGCGCATCTGGTGGGCAGCATCAGCAATGGCGATCTGCATATCGCATTTACGGTGACCAGCGTTTTTGAGACCTGCGGATTGATTATTGCGCTCATCAATGCGCCGTTCGGCAAGCAGTCACGCAATGTTATATGGCGCATCATTCGGTATGCTTTCCGCGGAGGCAGCAGTGAACTGAAACAGGCCGACGCCGACGAGGTTGCCGAGCTGCTGGGCAGCGCGCTGGACGACCACCAGAACGATATCGACACATTCTTTGACCGGCCAAATCCCGGGTTCATTCGCAAAGTCCTGCGGATCAGTCTTTTTTCCCTTCCGCTTAACCAACGTTGCCGTGGAGCTGACGCTCTGGGTCTTTCTGCAAATACTTCTTGGGCCGTGCATGGCGCTGGTGTGGCGCACGCGTCGTTATCTGGCTGACGCAACGGCCGTGGAGTTCACCCGCAATCCAGACGCGCTAGCCACGGCGCTGCAGCAGCTCAGCGAAGATTCCAACGCCATCGACGGCGGCGAATGGGCCCCACACCTGTTCGTGGTGAATCCCAAGGGTGACGTCAGCTTGCGCGGCGCTGCTCCGCAGCCGGAGCAGATGCAAAAAATGCTGGGCGCGTGGCGCAGCACCGTGGACACTGGCTATATACCGGCCAGCGCCAGCGCAGCTCCGGAAGCCGGCAGCAACGAATGGAGCCGCGCTCGCCGCGAGATGATGGACACGGCGATGGCCGCTGCCACCGGCAACGATGCAGCGGCAGTGCGCATGGCGGCATTCGCCAAGCTTATGGGCACAACGCCTTCTTTCGGCTTCCACCATGTGCCTGACCCTGCCGATGTTGAAGCAGCCAGCAAGGGCGACCACGCCGCCATTGAACGCCTGCGCCTGCTGGCAACAGCGCGTGACCGAGCCGAGCGTCCGGCTGCCCGTCGCGGCCAGACCGGTTTGCAGACGCATAGCTTTCTCTCGTTTCATCCACCTCTGGGCAAACGCGCCAGGCGCCTGCAGAAGATGGGATCGCACCTGGTTGCGCCAGAACGCCAATACAGTTTCGGGCTCAAGATCCTCATGTTCGTGCTCTATGCGATTCTGGCTCCAGTCATGGCACTGGCCGGCGCAGCCATGCTGGCTGCCGTGGGAATCATGATTATGCTGAACCTGATGTTTCTGGGCATCTGGCTCACCGTGATTCACTGGGCCTTTGGGCAGGACTGGGTGGGCAACTACCACGGCTTTATGAAAGTGGTGGATACGCTGATCAAGGCGTTCCAGCACCACCGCTAGTCGTTAAGCCGCAAACCCTCAAGCCGCTAGTCCTCAACCTGCTAACCCAGCCCGACAGAAGCAAGAAAGCAGCCGGGAAACAACAGAAGGAGACCTGCTTGATTTATCTCTTGATTGCGATTGCCGCCGTGGCGCTCATCGCGCTGCTCAGGATTTATAACAGCCTGGTGGCAATGCGGAACAGCGTGCGCAGCGCATGGTCAGATATTGATGTGCAGCTTACGCGCCGCCATGATCTGGTGCCCAACCTGGTTGAGTCCGTTAAGGGATACATGGCGCATGAGCGCCAGACCCTTGAGTCCGTTACGCAGGCGCGGGCCGCGGCCATGCAGACCGGCGCGGACATTACCACGCGTGCCGTGGCAGAAGCCGCCCTGGGCAGCGCCGTGGGCAATCTGTTTGCGCGGGTGGAGCGCTATCCGGAGCTCAAGGCGTCACAGAGTTTTCTGCTCTTGCAGGAGCAGATTACCTCCACGGAAAACCGTATCGCCTTTGCCCGCCAGCACTATAACGAAACCGTGCGGCAGATGAATACGCGCGTCGCCGAGTTTCCCAGCAACGTGATTGCCGGAGCGTTGGGCTTTACGCCAGAAAAGCTTTTCGCGATGGACGAGGGAGACAGGGCGAATGTGGTGGTGAAGGTGCAAGGAACGTAAGCGTCCAGGCTTTACCTTGCGTCAAGGCTCCAGGAGCAATTCCTTTGGGACTGCGGCTATCGCGCGGCGATAATGGCACTGCTCTATTCCTAAGAACCAAAGACGTGTCATTCCGAGGCCGAGCCTGATTGCTGGTTTCGTTTAGCTATACGACGTTCGCGAGCACGAGGAATCTGCTCCGCAGACTTGTAAGGCTCACGTTCGTGGTTTCCCTTTGCAGCAGACGGAGCAGATCCCTCACCTACGCACTCGAAACTGTGGATGTCTTAAGGCGTCATGATATGTGCTTTGGTTCGGGATGGCACATCGGGGTAGTGGCATCCACGCTGAGCGGGCGCGTCTCACCGTTGCCCAAAAAGGGGCATGTCCTTATTCGCAATTGATTCGCTTACAAAATCTCTTTATAGTCTGGCTTCGCCTCAGGGTGTGTGTGGTAACGATCTTTGAAAAGAAGCACTCAGCAATTGGCAGTCAGCGATCAGCCAAAGCAACCCCCGGAAAACCAAATGCTTACCACTGATGAACACGGATAACACTGATCGAGGATCGCATAACCCCACGCCAATCGAGGCCTGGGCGCTGAAGTCTACGCCAATCTGGGATGACTTGGGATGATCGCGCTCAAACCCACGCCAATCTGGGATGGGTATTGGAGGGGGAGGGGAGGAAATTGCCAATATTGCCAAAATTGGTAATCGCCGAAATTGAAGGTCAACCGTCAGACCAACGGGGCCGGAGCATTTTCCCCCTAGCCAGCCAATCTCTCTGCGACTACAATATCCCCGTTCGCATCCTAATATGTGTGAGCAACAGGCGGTATCGGGAGTTCCCGAACTGCACTGGAGGCAAATAATGAGTATCACTTCCTTTAACGGAGGGCAGCCTTTGGGCGCTCAACCGGACCCACAGAAGGCCATCCGGCCAAAAGTTACTACCACCACAATTCTGGAAAAGAAGCAGCGGGGCGAGCGCATCACCTGCCTCACGGCGTATGACTATGCCAATGCGCGTCTGGTGGACCAGGCGGGGATTGACATGATCCTGGTGGGCGATTCGCTGGCGCAGGTCGTTCTGGGCTATGACAGCACGCTGCCCGTGACCATGGACGAAATGCTGCACCACACGCGGGCGGTGCGCAGGGCGGTGAAGTCCGCCATGGTAATTGCGGACATGCCTTACGGCGCTTATCACACGGACGAAAAAGAAGGCGTGAACAACGCGGTGCGTTTTGTGAAAGAGTCTGGCGCGGAAGCGGTAAAGCTGGAAGGCGGAACGCAGCGCGTGGAGCTGGTGAAGCGCGTGCTTGACGCTGAAGTGCCGGTGATGGGACACATTGGGCTCACGCCGCAGTCGCTGCACAAGATGGGCGGATATAAAGTTCAGGGAAAAGATTTTTCCGGCATTGAGCGGCTGATAAAAGACGCTGTGGCGCTGGACCAGGCAGGCGTATTTTCAATCGTGCTGGAAGGCGTGCCGCGTGAAGTTGCGGCGATGATTACCCGCGAAGTCAGTGCGCCCACAATCGGCATTGGTGCAGGCCCGGATTGCGATGGCCAGGTGCTGGTCTTCCATGACATTCTGAACCTGACGTTTGCCGAGCCGGCCAAGTTTGTCCGGCGCTATGCGGACGCCGCGGCGCTAATCACCAACGCGGTGACGCAGTTCAAAGCCGATGTGGTGAGCGGAGATTATCCGTCCGACGCCGAGTCATACCATCTGCCGAAAGATACCAAAGCAGAGTTGGAAGCGATCTTGCGTCGCAAGGAAATGAAAGCGTACTCGCAGGTAGCAGTTCTTAGTAATTAGTTATTAGTAGTTAGCTTTGTATTTGAGCTGTGCGCTTTTTTCGCATCGACATAATTTCGGAATGTCGTTTAAAAATTCTCATCATCTCGAACCCCGTTGAATGAGTGTCGCGTTTTTATCGGCGTCCGAGTCGGGGTGAGAGATCTTGTGTTTTGATCGGTATCTGTAAGGACGTGTAGAAAGTGCGCGTCTTAATGGCGCAAGCTAATTACTAACTACCAACTACTAAATACTGCCCCATGCTCACCCTCACCTCTGCCGCGGAAGTTCTGGCCGTAAGCAAAGAAGCGCACCGCGCCGGTCAGCGCGTGGGCTTTGTGCCGACCATGGGCGCTCTGCATGAAGGCCATCTATCGCTCGTGCGCACAGCGCGCAAGCAGTCAGACGTGGTGATCGCTTCAGTCTTTGTGAACCCAAAACAATTTGGTCCGAATGAAGACTTCTCCAAATATCCCAGAGACGCGGAGAAAGATTCTGCGATGCTCGCGGCGGAAAAGACTGACTATCTCTTCATGCCGTCAGTCGAAGAGATGTACCCCGCCGGCGCAACGAGCTGGGTCACGGTGGAAGGATTGAGCGAAAAGCTGGATGGCCGCTCGCGTCCCGGACACTTCAACGGCGTAACCACGGTGGTGGCCAAGCTGTTCAACATTGTGCAGCCGGACTTTGCTTTCTTTGGCCAGAAAGACGCTGCGCAGGTTGCCGTGGTGAGCAAGATGGTGCGCGACCTGAACTTTGATGTGCGGATTGTGGTCTGCTCCATCGTGCGCGAAGCGGATGGACTTGCCATGAGCTCACGCAATGCTTATCTCAATCCTCAACAGCGCAGGCAGGCGCTGGTGCTGTATCGATCGTTGATGCGCGTGCAGATGCTGGCGGACAGCGGAGAGAACAATGCCGCGCGGCTCAAAGTTGCAGGTGAACAAGTGATAGCGGAAGAGTCCGCGGTCAAGCTGGATTACTTTGAAATTGTGAATCAGGAAACGCTCGATCCAGTGGCTGATATCACGGGCGGCGCGCTGGTCGCGGTTGCAGCGCATGTGGGCAACACGCGGCTGATCGACAACATTGTGGTCCACGGAAAAAATACAACCGTAAATTTACTGCATAACAATTTTTGAGCAACACTGCATCCTGGAACCCACATCCTCTCTGGTACAAAACGACAATTTCTCCGCGCAACTCGATGAGCGAGAGATAGGTCGGAGGTCCAGATGAATTCCAGAAACTATCTCTCTTGCTTATTACTGCCTGTCCTACTTGTTCTACTGCTTGGATTGGCAGGCTGCGGCGGCGTCTCAGCCAGCGGAGCAATCACACCCACACCAACTCCTTTGCCGAGCCCTTCACCAAGTCCTTCGCCAACCCCAGGAGAGCCAGAACCAGAGCCTTCGCCTTCTCCTAGTCCCAGCCCAACGGGAAGTCCCAGCCCGACTCCAACTCCAACTCCTCCTGGTCATAACACCGCCAGCGGATTTGTATTTGGCGTCATCGCCTTTGAAGCGGACGGATTTTTTGGCGGCAAGATTGACAGCTCCACCGGCCAGATCACAGCCGTCGCCGCTGCGAATAATCCACTCGGGCAGAATGTGGTGGTTCAGCTTCTGGCTGATCCCAAAGGACGTTTTCTTTACGCTCTGAATCAGGGAGCCAGTTCATTCGGCATTCAGCTTGGCCAGCCCGGAATTAGCGCCTTCCAAATCAATCAGAACAGCGGATCGCTAACGCCCTCGCCCGGACAGGTCGCTTTCACGGTGCTGCACGGCGATCGGATGGTCATCGACGGTACAGGGAAATTTCTTTACCAGCCTGATGGAAGCGGGATTGATCTTTACAGTATCAATCAATCCACCGGGCAACTGACCAAGATCACCGCCAGCGTTCCAGCGCCGCCTGTGGGTGCATTCTCCGCAGCCAGCAGCGACGGAAAGTTTCTCTTCAATGAAGGCAATGGCTTGGTGGAAGTTTACGGTATCAACTCTGCGAACGGCCACCTCACTACTGCTAAAACGCCGATCTCGACTGGCGGTTCAGGTGGGCCCATCATCGTGAGCGCTGACGGCCATTTCCTTTTTGTGGCCAACTCGAGCCAGGGAACGGTTGCCGCATTTTCTGTTGCATCGAATGGAACTCTCACTCTATTGCCCGGATCGCCGTTCACCGCAGGCGCGCAGCCTCAGGGAATGTCGCTGTCGCCTGATGGAAGGTTTTTTTATATCGCTTTCCAGGATGGCACGGTAAAGGGGTTTCTGATCAATCCCGCGGCCGGCACGTTTACGGCGATTGCGGGCGCCACCGTTGCCAACGCCACCAGCGTCAACGTGGATGGCTCCGGCAAGTTCGCCTTTATCTCGCAGGGGCAGCAGCTTGTTGTTTTCAGGATTGATCCCGCCACAGGAGCGCTGACCGCCGCTTCACAGGCGCCACAGCCACGGAGCGATATTCCTGACAACGTGGTGCTCTCACCATAAATCGCTGCAGCAAAAGCCGTCATCCGTGCGGCCATCCAACAATGGCCGTCTATAGCACGGCTTTGCTGGAGACAAAACGGTTGCCGCTTATCACGTAGCGCAGCGGCAGATCGGCTGATTTCGTGATTCCGATGCGCGGCGTCACGGCAATTGTTTCCACGTGGAAGCCGTCGTCCATCACCTGAAGGTCAGACGCGGATGAAACCATATCTTTGCCGTTGTCCCGCGGTCGCGTGATGCCCAGCGCTTCGCACAGCTTTCCTGGACCGCTGGCCAGCTTACGCAGGTCACGCACAACGGTGAGGTCAAGGTCGGCCAGTTCGCGGGCCTTGGCCATCTGGCGAATGCCGGAAACAGGCTCTAGCGCGCGGATCAAGATGCCGCCTGCTTCGCCGGCAGGAAGACAGGAAATGTTCAGGCAGTAATGAACGCCATAGATGAAGTAAATGTAAGCGTGCCCCGGAGGTCCCCAGAGCACGGCGTTGCGCGCGGTATTTCCTGCGGCAGCGTGTGCGGCCAGATCTCCGGCGCCAAGGTAAGCTTCCACTTCAACAATGCGTCCGGCAATGCTTGTGCGCCCAGCTTTGCGGACAATGAGCTTGCCCAGCAGTTCACGCGAGACCATGCGTGGATCGCGATTGAAGAACGGCCGGCGCAGCAGTTTGGCATTGCCCTTCATACGGGCCGCGATTGCACGTGAGCGAAGCGCTCTTTCAATCGCAAGAACGGACTTTCCAGCCAGCGGTAAGAAGCCGCCGCCAGCAAGATGGTAAGCGCCAATCCGATTACCGATTGTGCAACCACCTGCAGCGGCGTGGAAGCGGGCCTGATCCGCGAAGCGCAGAAATGCGCAAACTCATGGAGAACGTATAGGCCGTAAGAAATTTTTCCCAGATAGAGCAGCCAGCTCTTTCGCAGAAAAGAATTTTTTGACCCCAGCACAGCAAGCAGTACCGCGGCGCTGGCCAAGGCGGTAATGGGATGTCCCAGCGCCAGCTTCCATGTGCTGAACTTGGGCGGATCTACGGAAACACTGAACGCATACATGGCGATACAAGTAGCAACGCCGCCGCAGAGCAGCGCAATGCGCGATCGTCGGGAAAACCGGGGAAGCTTATGTCCAAAAAGAGCGATCAATATTCCCAGCGCAATCGGATCAAGCCGCGTGAACGTGTTGTATTCCATGTGATCCACGGGCGCGGCAGAGATTGCAAGACAAACCCGCCAAATGTTAGCGACCAGCAATAATCCGACGGCAATCACAGCCATCGCGCGGACTGAGGCTTTGCGCAGCGCCAGCGGCCAAGCCAGATAAAACTGCTCTTCAATGGAGATGGTCCAGAGAGGAATGGCAAACGAGGAAGGCAGGCCATAGAAAACGTAGCTCCAGTTGCCGGCCAGCAGATAGTAGCTGATTACATAGTGCTGCGGCAGATGCTGCTGCGGAATCGCCAAGCCCACCAGAGCGGCAAACGCGACGAACGCAAGATACAGCGGCCAGATGCGCAGAATGCGCCGGAGATAGAAGCCGCGCAGGTCCAGGGCGCCTGTGGCCTCGCGCTCACGCAGTAAAAGATTGGTGATGAGATAGGCGCTCAAGGCAAAGAACAGGTCCACGCCAAAAGCGCCCGCACCAAATGTTGGGATAAGCAAATGGCTCAGCCAGTGCGGCGCGCCCGCAGCATCATAAAAATCCACGCTGCGCGGAGCCGCATGAAAGATGAAGACGCCAAGAAAGGCAAAGAACCGTAATGCGTCCAGCTCAGGCCGGTAAAAACGCTCAGTATTTTTTTGCGCCGCGGTCGACGGCATGGCTACAACTGTTGACATTACTTCTTCGGTGCTCCAGGACTGTTCGCGGCCTGAGCCGCAGAGCTTGTCGCTGACATTTTTGCAGCGATCCACGCGTCCACATTCCGCTGCAAAATATCCAGCGGCAAGGGGCCTGAACCCAATATCACGTCATGAAATTCCTTGAGATCAAATTTCGCGCCTAGCTTCTCATGCGCATGAGCGCGCAGTTCCTTGATCTTCAACTCCCCGGTCTTGTATGCCAGAGATTGTCCAGGCCATGCAATGTAGCGGTCAATCTCATTCGTGATGTCCAGTTCGTGTTTGGGGCAGTTCTCCATGAAATAGCGGATCGCCTGATCACGGGTCCATTGTTTCTGATGGATTCCCGTATCCACCACCAGCCGCACCGCGCGCCACATCTCATAACTGAGCTGGCCAAATTTGGAATACGGATCGCTGTAAAGACCTAGCTCGTCGCCCAGAGACTCGGCATAAAGTCCCCAGCCTTCAACATAGACGGTGTACTCGCCATAACGACGGAAATTGGGCATTTCTCCCAGTTCATGCGCTCTGGCGATCTGCAAATGGTGTCCGGGGACGGATTCATGCAGTGTAAGCGCTGTCATCTCCCACTTGGGCCGGGCATCAGGTTTATAAAGATTAACGAAGTAGGTTCCGGCGCGGGATCCATCGGCGGCCCCAGGACGGTAATAAGCTGCAGTCGTATCGGGCGCCACCGCAGCTGGGATCGCTTCCACGCCGTAGGGTTCGCGCGGCAGCGTGCGAAACACCTTCACCAGATTCGGATCAACCGTTTTAGCCAAAGCCTTGTAGGCTAGAAAAAGCTCTTCGGGAGTCTTGTAAAAAAATTGCGGATCAGTCCGCAGAAATTGAAAAAACTCGCTCCGCGAACCTTTGAACCCAGTTTGCTGCATGATGCGGTCCATCTCGGCGTTAATGCGGGCCACTTCCTTCAGCCCAATCTGATGGACCTCTTCCGGCGTTTCCTTGGTCGTTGTGTAGTTTCTGACGAAATAGGCATAAAGTTCCGCGCCGTGCGGAAGCTGCCAGGCGCCAACCTGGTCATAGCAGGCCGGCAGATATTCGCTCACAAAGAATTGTTTGAATTTGGTGAAGGCCGGAACAATCTGCTGCTCCACGGCTTCGCGTGCCGCGCTCTGTAGCCGCTTTTGATCTTCCGGGCTGATCGTGCTGGGAAAGTGCTGAAATGGCTTGTAAAAGCCGCTCTGCGTTGGATCGCTGACAATCTGCTTCTCAATCTGTCCGGGGATTCTCTCCATGATGACCCGCGGATGCACCATGCGCTCGCGCATCCCCTCGCGCAACAGCGCAATCACCTGGTCCATATGCGCAGGGAACGTGCGCATGCGCGTCAGCCAGTCTGAATAGTCTTTAAGAGTGTCAAAGCGAAGCGAGCTGGCCAGATCATCACTGGTCTGCGGACCTTCACGCTGGTTAAAGCTCATCAGAAACCAGTGGAATTTGTAGAGCTCCACGCGGTCCTGGTAACGCTTCTGGAAAAGGTCATAATTGAGCTGGTCGGTTTTGTTAAGCGTGCTGCGATCTATTTTTGCCAGCTGTGCCAGCACTTCCTGATTGTGCTTGTCACGCTGCGCGTAGGCCTGCAGGCTCATGTCGGTCCATAGATCGTTCCAGCGGCGGTCCCCCATTTCTGAGGCTTCTTCCGGACGGGCTTGCATATCGCTGTCCCATGCCGCCGCAAACAGCTCATGCAAGGACTTTGACCCATCCTGCCGAGGCAGGGCCTTTCCGCTTGTGACAAAAACAAGAAGCAAAAACACGAAAGGCCATGCGCGCATTAGTTCCTCCGATTCCAGCGAAAAGTGTATAGCAGAATGCATGCCGCATTAAAATCTCCCTAAGAAATCAGCAGCTCTAAGCCAGGGCAAGCCTGTTCTGGTAATCGCGTCTTAAGGGGGAAGACTCATGAAATTTCGCAGATCAACTTCACTGGCAATTCTGATGATTTTGATGATTGCCTCAGCTCTGGGTGCCAATGCAGCTATTCCGGCCGGTACCCACGCCACCGTCCGGCTGAATACCTCATTGAGCTCGGCCACCGCTCACAAAGACCAGGCCTGGAGCGGGACCCTGACCCATGACATAGTTGCCAACGGTAAGGTTGTGGCAAGGTCAGGCGAGCCTGTGCGGGGAAAAGTGACCTATGTGAACCGTAGCGGACGCCTCCACAAACCCGGGGAACTCACATTGCGACTCACATCGGTAAAAGGCAGGATTGTCTACAGTTCGCGTGTCACCCGCCAGGGCAAGAGCCACACTACGAGCAACGTGACCAAAATTGGTGGTGGGGCCGCTGCAGGCGCTCTCATCGGAGGGCTGGCTGGAGGCGGTAAAGGTGCAGCCATTGGCACTGTCGCTGGAGCAGGAGCCGGAACCGGCGTTGCCGCTGCCACAGGCAAAGAGGAAGTCACAATCCCCTCTGAGAGCGTTTTAACCTTCACCATTACCGGCTCAAAATAGCCGCCAGTTTGTTGTTTTTGCTAAAGCCAGCGCTGCTGATTGAGAGAGCGCTGGCTCTCATCACGTGGCCGCCCGCTTTATGCGTCTTTTAGCGCAGCAATCGCCGCGCCGGCATGTTCGTCAGGCTTAAGGCCGGTAAGGATCGCCGAAATCTTCCCTGCCGGGCTGATCACAAAGGTCGTACGGTCAATGCCCATGTATTTCTTGCCATACATGCTCTTTTCCTTCATCACGCCGTACAGATTGCAGACAGCTTTGTCCACATCCGCTAGCAAAGAATAGGGCAGATCGTATTTCTCCTTGAATTTCTTCTGGGCAGAGGGCTTATCGGCTGAGATGCCGAATACAACGGCTCCTGCCTTCTGTATCTTCTTGAATGCGTCGCGGAACCCGCACGCCTCAATCGTTCAACCGGGCGTGTTGGCCTTGGGATAGAAGAACAGGACCACGTTCTGGCCGCGATGGTCCTTCAGCGCAATTGTTTTTCCCTCTTCATTAGCAAGAGAGAACTCCGGGGCTTTATCATTAACTTCCATGGATTTTCCGTGTTTATAACGTCAATGAATTTATATAGCAGAAGAAAGATTCTGGCCAGCATCGCTCTTGTGCTGGTATGTGCTGGTATCTTCACCAGCGCTATGGCGCAGCGGCGCAAGGCCCACAAACTGCGCGCTACTGCCGTCGTGGAAGTTACAACGGACTCATCCGGCAAAGTGACCACACGCATTCTTCCCGTTACCGTTCTGGATGAAGGTCGGTTTCAAGACGCCAGCCTTTATAAGGCAACGCCACGACCCATGGCGCTGGATAACGGCATTGTCTATGAAGCCCAGACCACCGGGATACCCGTTGGCACTGCCACTATCGTGAGCGGCTCCAATAACAACGGCTGGACGGCCCTGGGCAAATGGCAAATTGTGACTGCCGCAAAAAAATCTGAAGCACCACCATCGCCGGTCACAACCGATGATCGACCAACCCTCCATCG
Source organism: Terriglobia bacterium (assembly GCA_963724105.1). GTDB lineage: Bacteria > Acidobacteriota > Terriglobia > Terriglobales > Acidobacteriaceae > Angelobacter. The sequence continues at coordinate 713,993 of CAVRTD010000001.1, forward strand.
CTCTGCTAGCAGCGGGTCTTCTTCAGGTACCCCAACTTCGAGTACCCCAGCTCCATCCAGTACTCCTGCACCGGGTTCGTCTCCCACCCCATCTAGCAGCTCTGACGACCGTCCGACATTGCACCGTCCGACTGAGAGCGCACCGGTTACGCCCGCGCCATCGAACACGCCCACTCCTACGCCAACACCTGCGTCGTCCAGCACTCCTGCTTCCTCCGGCGGCAGCCAGAGCACCGCGGACAATGCCCCGGCTGCTCCATCGGAAGACCCGGACCGTCCCACACTGAAGCGGCGTGACGCCAAGGAGCAAGGCCCGCCGCAGCCGACAGCGCCAGCACAGTCGTCACAGTCAAAGCCAGCGCCGGCATCAGCATCAGAAGGTGGCGCTTCTGCTCCAAAAGCCCCGGTTGCAGCTCCCGGCACCACAAAGACTTTTGTTGCGGTATCCGATACGGAGCCGACAGATATTCGCTCGTTCGATTTCAAATGGAACACCGGCGAGGAAGCGGCAATGGAGCCCAAGATGCGCAAGCTCGCCTTGGCGCAAATTCCTAAACAGGATATACAGCATTCGAAAGAGAGCTCACAGCTCACCACAAAATCGCTCAGGAATGTCGTCATGCGTTCCTTTGATCTGGATCTGAGTAATGATGCCGTTCTTGTGATGAGCGCAGAAGTTCCCGCCACTGTGCCCAGCACCAAGGAATCGTCTGCAAAGTTCATATCGCGCTATGTCACCGTGGTTGCGCGGGTGGATTTTGAAGGTGAGCCGCAGAAAGTTTTGTCCAGCGTCACCGACTCCTCACGGCTGGATGTGTCTCCGCGCCTGGAACTGATCGATGCCGTAGACGTGAATGGTGACGGCATGGCTGACCTGCTGTTCCGCGAATATGGCTATGACGATAAAAGCTTTGTCATCTATAGCGTGGGACGCAGCACGGTAACAAAAGTTTTTGAGGGAGCCAGCAGGCCGTTGCAACCAGCAAACTAGCCTCCACTCACCGCTGGAACAATCAGGATTTCCGCGTTATCGGGAACTCTGGTGGAGAGCCCGTCGGCAAAGCGAATCGCCTCTTCGCCGACGAATATATTGATGTGCTGGCGTACCTCGCCCTGCTCATCCAGAATCCTGTCCTGCAGGCCAGGATGAAGCCGCCAGAGTGATTGAAGAGCATCAGACACCGTTGTCGGTGCGCCCTCAATGCCGAGCGAACTCCGTCCGTCGGCGAAAGAAGCTAGATAGCTCGGTATGCGAACGGTAACGGCCATAGGCTTATCGTTTCGCCGCCCGCGTCCTGCTTTTGGATGCTTTCTTCGACGGTACACGCCTGACCGGCGAAAGTTTTGCTCTTCTTTTTACTTTCTCCGTGTCTCTGTGTCTCCGTGGTGGATTTTTCTTTTCCTCACCTACCAACGCAGCCCGCACGCACACCACCGGCGGCAAGCCTTCGATCAATACCTGCCATGATTTCCCATCATCGCTGGAGCCGTAGACCTTGCCGCTTCGGGTGCCAAAGTAAATGCCTGCTGGCTTACACGTATCCGTTGTCAGCGCGTCACGCAAGATCGTCTCCATGGCATTCTTCTGGGGCAGGCCGCGTGTAAGCGGTTCCCAGTTCGCTCCTGCATTGCGCGTGCAGTAGACGCGCAGCTTGCCTTCCGGAGTGCAACGATATTGGTCTGATTCAATGGGGACGGCATACACCATGTCCGGATCATGTGGATGAATTGCCAGGCAAAAGCCAAAGTCAGAGGGCACGCCATTAGCGATATCTGTCCATGAATTGCCCGCGTCATCACTGCGATACAGCCCCCAGTGATTCTGCAGGAACAGCCGCTCTGGTTTTGCCGGATGCTGCACAATCTTGTGTACGCACTGGCCGAATTCAGGGTATTTTTCCGGCAGGAACTCTGCCCGGACGCCCTTATTGCAAGCCTGCCAGGTAGCGCCGCCATCATCCGTGCGATACGCGCCGCCCGTGGATATGGCGATAAACATCCGTTTGGAATTCGGATCAGGCACAATGGTGTGCAGGCACATGCCGCCGCCGCCCGGAACCCATCGCGGCCGGTGCGGATGGTCAAGCATGCCTTGAACCGGCGTCCATGTTTTGCCTGCGTCGTCAGACTCAAACAGTGCCGGCGGCTCCGTGCCACAGTAGAGTTTATCGGGCTCGTTCGCGCGCCCCAAACAGATCTGCCAGATGTTCTTGAGCGCCAGCTTCGATTCCACTGGAAACTTAACGGAGTATGTCTCTGGTTCGGTAATGGTTTTGCCGTAATCGTCAGACGAGCAAAGCACCGTTCCCCATTGAAAACTCTGCTGGGCCCACCATATACGGCGCCGGCCCTGGCGCTGATCGAATGCCATGGCGTATACAGGCGACCCAACGGAATACGGACCACCCATTTCCCACTTCTTGCGCGCGCTATTGGAGCGCAGCACAAATGCGCCTTTCATTGTTCCCACTAGAACGACAACGTCACCGTTCCTGGCCGAGACATGGCGGACCTGCGGCATGATTCCCTCCGGAAGAAATGAACAAACTATTCTATCGATCGGTAAGCATAGATTTCAATTTGGCGATGTTGCAATTTCTTCTGTGAAATCAGTTTGAACTCAAACCGCCTGACCGCTAAGATTGTCGGTTTCACAAGAAGACATTTTTGAAATCGGGCACGTTAAAAAGAGAGAGGACAATGATGCGGAAAGCGTTGATTGCATTTGTGGTGATTGCGTTTCTGGGCGTAGTACGTAATTTTGGCCAGGACCAGGATTTCAGCAAAGTCGAGATGAAAGTGCAGAAAGTCGCTGGCACGGTCTACATGCTGGAAGGTGTGGGCGGAAACATTGGGGCTTCAGTCGGCGATGACGGTATCGTGATTGTCGATGACGAATTCCTGCCACTGGCCGATAAGATTGAAGCTGCTCTGAAAGGCATCTCTAACAAGCCGATCAAAGTCGTTTTAAACACGCACTGGCATGGCGACCACACAGGCGGCAATCCGCATTTTGGTGAGAAGGCCCCTATCGTTGCGCAGGAAAACGTGCGCAAACGCCTGGCCGCGGGCGGAAAGTCACGCTTCGGCGAAACCAAGCCGGCCGATAAGAGCGCCCTGCCGATCATTACTTTTGAAGACCAGGTTTCAGTCCACTTGAACGGTGAGGATATTCGCGCTATCCATTTTCCTAACGGCCATACCGACGGCGATAGCGTGATTTTCTTCACGCAGTCCAACGTGGTCCACATGGGTGACGATTTCTTTAACGGCGGCATGTTCCCGTTTATCGATATCGATAGCGGCGGTAGCGTACAAGGCATGATCGCCGGCGATGAAAAAGTCCTGTCTGAGGTTCCGGACGATGTGAAGATCATCCCTGGCCACGGTCCTCTGGGAACCAAGGAAGACCTCAGGAAATTCATCGCCGTCCTGAAAGAAACTTCTGCGGCGGTGGAAGCCGGAATTAAAAAAGGCAAAACTCTCGATCAGCTCAAGCAGGAAAAAGTTCTGGCCAAATGGGATTCCTGGGGACAGGGCTTCATCAAGACGGATATGTTTACCGAAATTCTCTATGACAGCCTGAAGAATAAGCCCACCGGGCCAAAGAATTCCCATGGGCATATAACAAAATAGCAGCTAGCAACTAGCATCTAGCAGCTAGCGACGACTGGCGGATCGGACTTTTAAATCGACATGAAAGATTTTCGTGATTTTAAGGTTTGGAGAAAAGCCCATGAATTGGTTCTTGAGGCTTATCGGATAACCGAGACCTTTCCTAAGCAGGAAATTTTTGGTTTAGTGAGTCAGATCCGTCGTTGCAGCTCTTCTATACCTGCAAATATTGCTGAGGGTTGCGGCCGCCTTGGCAACGCAGAACTTCACAGGTTTCTCCAGATTGCTTGCGGCTCCGCGAATGAATTGGAATACCATTTTCTTCTGGCCAAAGATCTCGGCTATTTGTCAGAAAAGAATTATTTCGCAGTGGATGAGAAGCTCGCAGAGATGAAACGAATGCTTGTAGCGCTCACTCGAAAGGTGGGGTCTGAGAGGCGGCCCTAGCACCATTCTGGCTAGCTGCCAGTTGCTAGCTGCTAATTGCTAGTCGTTTCTTCAGCAGCTCATTCACCAGCTCTGGCTGGGCCTGCCCTTTTGAAGCCTTCATGACCTGTCCTACGAAAAAAGCCGATAATCGTGGTTTTGCCGGCGCGATATTGCTCTGCCTGTTTGGGACTGGCAGCGATTATCTCGTCGATAATTTTTTCCAGTGCCGCCACATCAGTAATCTGCTGCGGCTTCTCACGATCATAGACAGTAGAAAAATCCTCGCCCGCGGCAAACGCCTTATCGTAGAGATCTTTGAGGATCTTGCTGGAGATCGCACCGGACTCCACCAGATCCGCCGACATGGCCACGCCCTTCATGGAAATAGGCGACTGCTCAATCTCCAGGCCATTGGCCTTGAGCCGTCCCATCAATTCGCTTTGCACCAGATTGGCCACGCGCTTGGGATTCCTGGCTGCTTTGGCCGCTTCTTCAAACTGGTCAGCCAGCGATTTGCTCACCGTGAGCACACTGGCATCGTATTCGGTAATGCCGTAGTCGTTGACCATGCGCTTGCGCCGTGCCTCCGGCAGTTCAGGCAACGTCTTTCGAATAGTTTCCTGCAGAAGCGGACTCACCACCAGTGGGCGCAAGTCAGGCTCAGGAAAGTATCGGTAATCATGCGCTTGTTCTTTTGAACGCATGCTGTAGGTCTTGCCTTCATGAGCGTTGTAAAGCCGGGTTTCCTGCTGGACCTTGTCGCCTGCTTCAATTACTTCTATCTGGCGGTCAATCTCGTATTCAATGGCTTCACGAATAAAGCGAAAAGAATTCACGTTCTTGATCTCCGCTTTGGTCCCAAACTTCTCCTGACCTCTGGGACGCACGCTTACATTGGCGTCACAGCGTAAAGAGCCTTCTTCCATGTTGCAGTCGCTCACGCCGGTATACAGGATGATTTCTTTCAGCAGTGTGAGGTAAGCGAAGGCTTCGTCCGCAGAGCGCATGTCTGGCTCGCTCACAATCTCAACCAGCGGCGTGCCGCTGCGGTTTAGATCAATGGATGTATAAACAGAGGAATCTACCAGGCCGTCATGAATGCTCTTACCGGCATCCTCTTCCATGTGCAGCCGCGTGATACCGATTTTTTTCGTGCCGCCAGACAGGGCTATCTCAATCCAGCCATGCTCGGCCAGTGGCTTATCAAACTGTGAGATCTGGTAGCCCTTGGGCAGGTCAGGATAAAAATAATTCTTGCGGGCAAAAATGGAAGTCTCACGTACCTGGCAGTTCAAAGCCTGCGATGCGAGCACGGCAAACTCCACGGCGCGTTTGTTCAGCACCGGCAGCGCTCCGGGCAATCCCAGGCAAACAGGACACACGTTACTATTTGGCGGAGCGCCAAATTGCGTGGAACAGCCGCAGAAAATTTTGGTCTGCGTAAGAAGTTGGACGTGGACTTCCAGCCCGATCACTGGCTCGTATTTTTCGCGCAACGCCGGCGAAACCTGTGTGCTGGAAGACATGAAAAGATTATAGGACCAAAATATGCGCTACCGTATCGCCTACCTGCGGAGGTCTACTTAGCGGTTGGCGCCTGGCTTGCTGACTTTTCCATGGGGATATCAAAGTAAAACAACTCTTTGGTCCCCGCCTTAATGCCGGAAATTTCCAAATGAGCGCCTGGCGCCGGGGCTTCATCCAGCACGTCAAAGAACAGGTAGCCGCTGTTCGTGGCGTGGGCCGTAACCGGGACCTTCAGAAACTGGGCTGAGTGGTACTCATCAATTGTTTCGCTGCTGATAGGCTGTTTCTTTTTGCCCACGGGAAAAGGCAGCTTAAGTCCCGGCTGGCCCTGGTCAGCCTTATTGGGCTTTACCAGACGACGATAGATATCGTCATCGGTATCTGGCTGCAATTTCTCTCGCGATGCAGTGATGTACAGGATCTTCAAATCCTCGAGCATCAAAGTGCTGTCGCTGTCATTTGAAATGATCAGGCGCACTGGATACAGGCCATAGCCCTTGTAGTTCACTTTGAACACGCCCGCCGTTTGCGGCGTATTGCACGGTTCAACCGCGATTGTTACTTTCTCGTCCTCGTGCGTCTCATGCAATGGGTAAGTGCGGGCATGGGCCGCCGGAGGCGGATTGAAGCGCTTTTCGCTGAAAAGCAGCGTTGTCAGCAGCGCGACGCAGGCGAGAATCCTTACAGCCCTCATGGCTCATGATTATATCCAGTCAGCAGGCAAGTTTGCACAACTGCGTGGTTTTCATAGAATGGGCGGAGTCTTCATGTTTCTTTTCTACAATCTGCTTCTGGCCTGCGTGGCACTGGTTTCGCTGCCGTGGTGGCTATTTCAGATGCGCCTCGGTAAATATCGCGCCGGCCTGCGAGAGAGGCTTGGGCGTGTGCCGGAGCGACTGAAGGGCGCCAGACCGGGCGCGATCTGGGTCCATGCCGTGTCCGTGGGCGAGGTGCTGGCCGTAAGCCAGTTGATCGCGGAGCTGCAAAAGAAATATCCTGACCGGCAAATTTTTATCTCCACCACCACAGCCACAGGACAAGCCTTGGCGCGGCAACGTTTCGGTGACAATCGCGTATTCTTCATGCCTCTGGATTTCGGATTTGCCGTGCGGCCCTACCTCAATGCCTTGCAGCCCCAGATGCTGATTCTTGCGGAAACAGAGTTCTGGCCCAACCTGCTGCATCTGGCCGGCCAGCGGGGGATCGCCTTGGCCACAGTCAACGCGCGCATCTCTGACCGATCGTTCCCCAGGTATCAACGATTTAGATGGTTCTTTGGCCGCGTGCTCTCTGCAATGGATTTATTTCTCACGCAGACCACGGAAGATGCGTCGCGGCTATGCAATATCGGCGCTGCTACGGAGCGCGTACGCGTCAGCGGCAACCTCAAATTCGATATTCGCCCCAGTGCCGAGTCTGCTCTCGTGAGCAATCTCCGCACAGCCATCGCAAAAGACGCACCGGTGATCGTCTGTGGCAGTACTGCGGAAGGCGAAGAGGAGATTCTGCTGGGAGCGTTCAAAGCAGTCCAACAACGGTTTCCGGCCGCGATCATGATCTTAGCGCCGCGACATCCTGAGCGTTTTGAGAAAGTGGCCGCCATGATTGCCTCTGCTGGTTTTACGATTCAGCGACGCAGCAAATGGGCAGCGCCGCAGCCCGTCGCCCCGGGCATTTTTTTGCTGGATAGCGTAGGTGAGCTGGCGGCCGTGTATGCACTGGCCGATATAGCTTTTGTCGGCGGCAGCCTGGTTCCCACCGGAGGCCATAATATTCTGGAGCCTGCACAGTATGGCTCTGCCATTGTGGTTGGGCAGCATACATTTAATTTTCGTGAGATCGTCAGCCTCTTCGAACAAGGGAATGCCGTAAGAGTCGTGACCGCTGAAACGCTTAGCTCTCAGCTCATTGCTTTATTGAGCCAGCCTGCAGAACGCACGGAGTTGGGCCATCGCGCAAAAGATCTGTTTGCGCGCCACGCTGGAGCAACACGTCGCACCCTGGACGCACTGAATCCTCTACTGGCCAAACAAAAGCAGGCCACGCCAAAGCGTGGTGAGCAGTGAATCCCATCTCTGCTCTTTTCGGTGCGGGCGTTAAAGCGCGGAACACCCTGTATGACCGCGGGGTTTTTAAGGTACATGAGCTTGCGCGTCCAGTTATAAGCGTTGGCAATATCTCCATTGGCGGTACGGGGAAGACGCCGTTCGTAGTTGCCCTGGGCGAATTGCTTAAGCAACGCGGCATCGCATTCGATATTCTCTCTCGCGGTTACGGACGCAGCTCCACCGGCATTGCTGTTGTCGATCCCAACGGTGCATGCGTTCAATTTGGAGATGAGCCGCTTCTGCTTGCACGTAAGCTGGGCGTACCGGTAATCGTAGGCGCGGACCGTTATCAAGCCGGCCTGCTTGCTGAAAAACAATTCGCCAGCTCTCTCCATTTGCTGGATGACGGTTTTCAACATCGCCGCCTGCACCGCGATTTTGACATTGTTCTTCTGCCCGCTGCCGACTGTGCCGGCACTCTGCTTCCCATCGGACGTTTGCGCGAGCCACTCTCTGCCTTGCGACGCGCAGATGCGGTGGCGCTGCCTGACCCGCTCGATCAATCGCCCAACATCAAAAGAGTTTGGCAGGTGCACCGACAGTTAGAACTCTCTCATCCCAGCGGCAAGCTCATTGCTTTTTGTGGCATTGGCCGTCCAAAACAGTTTTTTGACGGGCTGAAAACCGCAGGGCAAGAACTCGCAAGCGAAGTCGTCTTTCGGGACCACTATTCTTACGGCCAGCGTGACCTCGATCGCTTGCTTGAACTCAAGAAGCGCACTGGGGCCGATGGATTTATTACCACGGAAAAAGACGCCATCAATTTAGGGGCGCTCACAACACAGCTTGAGCCACTCAGGACTGCCACGCTCACTATGGAACTGGAAGCTCCGGAGCAGGCGATAACAGAGATGCTGCAGGTCCTGGAGCAGCGTTCCGGCTGCAGACTTTAGCTCGGCATGAGAAAATCGTGAGTCCATGCAAAAAGACCCAAAATTGGCCGACCGCCTCGTCAGGATCATCGAACAGTTTCCCAAGCTCAGTATTACCGTCCTTGGCGATCTGATCGCCGACGAATTTATTTACGGTGAGATTTCCCGTGTCTCGCGGGAGGCGCCGGTTTTGATCCTGCGCCATCGTGAGCGCTCGGTAGTACCCGGCGGCGCCGGCAATGCGATTTACAATCTGGCGGACCTCGGCGTGACCGTTCTGCCCGTGGGCGTGATCGGCGATGACGAAGCCGGGCGCATGCTGCTGCATGCTTTTCGCCAGAAACATATTTCCGTTACGGCCATTCGCAGGATCAAAGGCCGTGGCACCGTAACCAAGACCCGCGTCCTGGCCGGGACCACGCACTCACCGCGCCAGCAGGTGATACGCGTTGATCGTGAACCGGAGACGCCGCTGGACCGCTCGACTGTCCGCGATATTGCATTTCAGGCCCGAGGCTATGTGCGCGCCTCCGACGCGTTGCTCATCTCCGACTATGGTTATGGCGCGGCCACGCCTGAGATTTTTGACAATATCCGCGCGCGCGCTTCGCTCAACGGATTTCCCGTCACGCTGGACTCTCGCTTTCGTACTCTGGCCTACAGTGGAATCACTGCCGCCACTCCGAATGAATCAGAACTCGAAGAATTGCTGGGGACAACCATCGGCAATGACTATGCCCGTTTGATGGCCACTGGCAAGGCCGTTATGCAGAAAATGAAATTGCAGTCGCTGCTGGTAACGCGCGGCAAAGATGGCATGGTGGTTTTTGCGCGGGGCAGCAAGCCGGTGGATATTCCAATTCATGGAACAGACGAAGTTGCCGACGTAACCGGCGCGGGCGATACAGTAATTGCAACATATACGGCCGCGCTGGCCACAGGAGCGGACCCGGAACTGGCAGCACGGCTCGCCAATTATGCCGGCGGTATTGTGGTCATGAAGCGTGGCACAGCCACCGTAACTCGCGCTGAACTTACGCGCGCCGTGATGGAGGGCTGATCTGTCTGTAACTGCCCAAAAAGTTTTTACGGCCTCTGAGCTGGCAGAGCAGGTTCGTCAGTGGCGTTCTGCCGGAAACCAGATCGTCCTGACCAATGGCTGCTTTGATCTCCTGCATGTGGGGCATGTGCGATATTTGCGCGCTGCCAAGCAACTGGGCGGCAAATTGATCGTGGCCGTCAATTCAGATACAAGCACTCGCCAGATCAAGGGTGAAGGGCGGCCTCACGTCCCAGATCACGAACGCGCGGAGCTCCTGGGTGCTCTGGCAGACGTGGATGCCGTGACCATTTTTGATTCGCTCGATGTCAGAGATCTGGTCCGTCTGCTGCGCCCGGACATTCACGCCAAAGGCACTGACTATACCGCTGAAAACGTGCCGGAGCGTGACGTGGTAATTGCCTGCGGTGGACGCGTCGCGATCGTGGGCGATCCCAAAGACCATTCCACCACGGAGATATTAAGAAGGCAGGAATGGCAAAAATCCTGATCGTAAGGCTCGGCGCCATGGGTGACATTCTGCACGCTTTGCCCGTAGCTACGGCAATTCGCGCAGCCCTGCCCGGCGATACCATCGGCTGGCTGGTGGAAGAGCGCTGGTCTGAGCTGCTTACAGCAGCGGGAAGAAAAGCCAGCCCTTACAACGTGAGCCCGCAGAAGCCGGTAGTCAACAACATCCACACGATTGATACCCGGCGCTGGCGCAAACGGTTTGCCCGTCCCTCCGCTACAGCGGAAATTCTTGGCGCACTCAAAAGGGTACGAAAGATCGATTATGATTTTGCACTCGATTTTCAAGGCGCCATCAAGTCCGGGCTTTTTGCGCGGGTTGGCGTGGAGATGATTGCGGGATTTGAAGATCCGCGCGAATCCGGCGCGAAGTTTTTCTATCGCAAGAAATTTCCCCGCCGCGGCGAGCATGTGATCGAACAGAACCACGCATTAGCAGTGCAGGCGCTTGAGTCAGTGATTGGCGACCGTGACTTCAAGCTCTCTGCTCCCCAGTTGCCCATTGATCCCATGGCTGAGGCCTGGGCTGACGCTGAAATTGCTCGCCTGGGTATTGCCAGCTTTGCCATTCTCAATCCGGGCGCGGGTTGGGGCGCCAAACAATGGCCGCCAGAACGGTTCGGTGAAGTTGCCAAGGCCCTGGCGGCGCACAACATCAAAACTCTTGTGAATGCTTCTCCAGACGAAGCGGAACTGGCCCGCACCGTGGTGGCCGCCAGCGGCGGCCATGCCTTTGAGTTGCGCTCCACCATCGGACAACTCATCGCGCTCACGCGCCGTGCTCGCCTCTTTATTGGCGGTGATACCGGGCCGCTGCATCTGGCTGCTGCGTTGCAGGTTCCCGTGGTTGCTCTCTATGGTCCAACCGATCCGGCGCGTACCGGACCGTACGGCACGCAGGCCATCGCGTTGCGTCACCCTGAAAGTGAAACCACCTTCTCGCATCATCGTGAAGCTGAAATCGGTTTATTGAAGATTACTTCTGCAGAGGTTATCTCAGCCGCGCGACATCTCTTGGGGAGCAGTCATGCCTAGCTGGGCGCGGGTGGCCACCCGCTCTCGCGTGCCGCTTGGTTTTCTTTTTGCCGCGGCCTATCTCTGGTTTGCCCGCCCTGACTGGATCTCTCTGGCCATCGGCTTCGTAATTGCTATGGCAGGAGTACTTGTTCGCGCACTGGCTTCAGGACACATCCAGAAAAATGCCGCGCTTGCCACCACAGGCCCTTACGCCTATACGCGCAACCCGCTCTATCTTGGCTCCATCATCATTGCCATTGGCTTTATCGTCGCGGCGCGCAACGTATGGATTGGCGTTGCTACTCTGGCTATGTTTGCATTTATCTATCTTCCAGTAATCAAGGCGGAAGAGAGCTATTTGCGTTCTGCATTCTCCGGTTATGATCGATATGCCAGTGCGGTGCCGCGCCTGTTTCCTCGTTTCACGCGATACCAATCTGGAGCGGAAGAAGAGTCACAGTTTTCCGCCGCGCTCTATCTGCGCCATCGCGAGTACAACGCCGCTATAGGTGCAGTGCTGATGCTCGGCGCGCTTGTGGTGAAAATACTGGTAAAACATTGATTTCATCTCGCAGTCTGGGTCCACGTACCGTTCTTGTCCTGATCGCCTTGAGTGGCGTCAGCGCCGCTTTTGCTTTCGCATTGCAACGTGGCACGTCCGCTTCTGCGCCGGTCCCGGCTCCACGGGCTGAACAGTCCGTAATCGTGGCTCCCTCGATTACACGTCCGCGGCCTGAGTATCACTTTCCCGTCGGCCAGACCTATGTTTACAGCGCTGAGTGGCGTGTCTTTAACGCTGGGATTGCCACGCTGCGCATGGAGCAGGCAGGGCAGGAGCAACGCGTTGTAGCCACGGCCGATGCCGCGAGCACAATCGCTTTGCTCTACCACGTGCAGGACAAACTGGAATCTTTCTTCGATCCCGCAAGTTTCTGCTCTCACAATACGTCCCGGCATCTGGAAGAAGGGTTCCGCCGTGTTGACACCAATATCACTTTTGACTATCGAAGCGGCAAAGCGGTATTTGATCAGAAAAATATCAAAAAGAAAGAAAGCAAGCATGAGGAGCATGAGATCCCAGGCTGCGTTACAGACATGCTCTCCAGCATTTATTACGTGGCTTCATTGCCGCTGCTTCCGGACAAGACATACAACTTTCCCATCAGTGACGGCGGACCCACTCTGACAGTTGCGGTGCATGTGGAGGCGCGGGAGTCAATCAAGACTCCAGCGGGAACATTCAATACCATTCGTGTCCAGCCGGAAACTTCCGCCGCCGTACTCCGGGACAAAGGCAAAGTGTGGATCTGGTACTCTGACGACGCTGCCCGCGTTCCTGTCCAAATGCGCGCGCGCATGACCTGGGGCACGCTTACTTTCTCTCTGCTGCGGATTGAAAAGAAATAGTGCGGCGTTAGTTCGCCAGAAATTCCGGCAATTTTCTGGAAAGCAAAAACCTCAATCGTCTTTTCTGCCATAATGGGTTTGTAGAGACATATTTACGGGAGGGACAATGAGCGCACAACCGATAGCAGATCCGGAGCTGGTTGAGGTATTTGACACAATGCAGGAATCCGAAGCCATGGTAGTCCACGGGCTGCTGACCTCCGCAGGTGTTGAATCTGTAGTAACCAATCTGCAGATGCCACAAGATCTTTTCCCCGGCGTAGGCGGAATCTCAATTCGTGTGAACCCATCCCAGAAAAAAGAGGCCCTGCGCATTATTGAAGATTATCGGACCAATGCCGCATCAGAAGATGACTCTGCCCCTGATCCTGCGGCTACCGAAACAAACTGATCTCGCGACCGTCTAAAAAGCGACCGTCTGAAAACTAACAGTACCGCCCTGACTTGCAGAGGATGTAAACTGATTTGCGCCACTTCCATACACCGCTCGACCAAAAAATAAACCGTAATCTGGCTCATTGGGGCCTATTCGTGCGCTGCTCCGGGTGTTTACCTGGAGGCGCAATGGGTGGAATGTGCGCATTCTGATCATAGAGGACGAACCTAAGGTAGCGCGTAGCCTGGTCCAGGGATTTGAGGCGGAGCACTTTGCGGTTGACCTGGCGGAAGATGGCGAACGGGGACTTCATCTCGCCACGGACATCGACTATGACGGCATCGTTCTGGATTGGAACCTGCCTCGGCTTGACGGTCTAACCCTTCTCAGAAAATTACGGCAGTCCGGATCCAGTACGCGTGTGCTGATTCTGAGCGGCCGCCGTGAGGTGAGTGATCGTGTGGCCGGGCTGCAGGCTGGAGCGGACGACTATCTGATCAAGCCGTTCTCCTTTCAAGAGCTATTGGTTCGCATGCATACACTCTTGCGGCGCGCTGAAGAGAAATCCGAAACACTCACGGTCGCGGACCTGGTGCTTGATCCGCAGCGCCATACGGTGGAGCGGGCAGGCAAGCCAATCAAACTGAGCCAGCGGGAATATGCCCTGTTGGAATACCTCATGCGCAACGCCGGGCGTACGGTCACGCGCACCATGGTGGTGGAGCAGGTCTGGAACCTGTGGTTTGAAGGGCTCACCAGCGTGGTGGACGTATACATCAGCTATGTGCGCGCCAAGGTGGACCACGGCTTTTCCAAGCCTCTGATTCATACCGTGCGCGGCGTTGGATTCATGCTGTCTGCGGATCCTAAAAATGAAAAAGCTGAGAAGCCTGAGAAGACCCAAAAAAATAACAAGCCTGAAAATTAAGATCCACCTGTTTCAGTGCGTCTGCAGATGTGCCTGGACCTGTTTTCCATCCAGCAGAAATGTGACAGCTCCAAAGAGGTCCGTGCGGTAAGTGCGAACATGGCTGGCTTGCAAGCGGTCCAGCACCACTTGCCGCGGATGTCCAAAAGAATTGCCCGCTCCCACTGAGATCACGGCAAACTTTGGATGCACTGCTGCCAGCAACTCCGGTGTCGTCGAAGTTGCACTGCCATGGTGGGCCACCTTCAACAGGTCAGCTCCCGGCGATTCCGTAGCTACAAAGCGTTCCATCTTCTCTACCAGATCGCCCGCCAGCAGGGCGCTTGTATCTCCATAGCGCACCAGAAGGGCCATCGAATCATCATTCCTGGCTTGCGCCTTTGGCCGCCAGTCTGCCGGCGGTGAGAGTACGCGGATTGTGGTTCCACCCCACCCTAGTTCATTGCCGGCGGCATATTTACGAATCACAACGTGGTTTGCTAATGCCGTTTCGTAGAGCTGCTGCAACGCGGAAGTTTCAGGATTGATGCCTACCCACAATTCAGCTGGACGAAAATCTTCAAGGATGCGCGGCAGGCCGCCAATGTGATCGACGTGAGCGTGGGTAAGAACAACTACATCCAGGCGTTCGATGCCGCGCGACCATAAATAAGGCGCAACCACATCTTCACCGAAATCAAACTCACTGTGTACGGGCCCAACGCTGCCGCCACCATCGATCAGCATGGTTCGTCCTTCAGGCGAAATCATCAGCAGTGAATCACCCTGGCCCACATCAATGGCGGTGATCTCCAGCTTTCCGGGCTCAATTCTTGGCGCAGAATGGTAGGCCGCAACGATACCGCTCGAAAGAAACAGCAATACCAGAGCAGCAAACGCAACAATGCGCCGTCTGCGGACCGCGAAGAGTGCCAGCAGAAGTCCCGCTACCGCCACTGCCTGAAGGAATGGGGCTGGGTCAGAGATTCTCCATTGCGATAGATGAAGTTGAGAGAGGGAATGCAGACAGGCTAGCGTCCAATGCAGGGCTGCGGCTGCGAACCAGGCAACAAACCGTGCCACTGGCAAAGAGATATAACTCAAAGCAATGGCAGCCACGCCGGCATTGAGCATGACTCCGGCCAGGGGCAAGACCAGCACATTGGCTGGGAGTCCAAGGATGGCGGCGCGATGGAAATACGCCCGCATGGGCAACACCAATACCGCTTGGGTGATCGCCGATACCAAAAGCAGTTCATATAGAGCAAGAGTTACGGTAAGAATGCCAGTAACCATGATTCGCGCCAGCGTTTTTCCAAACAGATGCGCGATTCTGCCCGCGACCAGGCGCAAATCCAGGCGAAACTGCGCAAGCTTTGGTTCCAGGCCAAGATCGTATCCGGTGGAATCAAGGTGCTGGAGTGCCTGGCGATACGGAGTTGACGTGCGGTCCAGAATTGGCACACAGACGCCGGTGATGGCCAGCAGCGCAAGAAAAGTCAGTTGAAAGCCGGCGTCAAACAGTGCTGTGGGTGACACAACCAGCACCACCAGCGCGGCAAAGCCTGTAGCGTTCAGTCCACTTCGATCTCGATAGAGAAGCCGCGCAATCAGAAACAGTGACAACATGAGTACGGCCCTTACAATTGGAGTGCCCATGCCGGCAATGTATGCGTAGAAGACTGAGAGTGCGATCGTGACCAGCGAAGCCGCCCATTCCGGAAGACGCAGTCTGCGCGCCAGCCAGAACACCGCAAAGGCCAGTATTCCCACGTTCATTCCGGAAACAACCAGCAGATGATAAACACCGGTCTGCTGAAATTCTTCGCGAACATTGCGCAGCAGAAGCGAGTCATCGCCTACAATCATGGCGGAAAAAAGCGCAGCATCTTCGTGGCTCCAGAGGCCGCGTGCACGAATGTGCTCCAGAATGCTGTGGCGAATTCGGCTGCGCCAAAAACCGAAACGGCTGCCCGCCATCCCTGGCAGAATCTCTATGTCGTCTGCCTTTACTGACGCCAGCGTGCTAATCCCCAGGCCGTGAAGGTAGCCTTCATAATCAAATGAGCCGGGGTTGCGGAAATTCCGCGGCATGTGCAGCTTGGCTGTAAGCCTGATTCGGTCGCCATAAGCCAGCAGCGGAAAGTGTGGCGCGGCGCCTTCCTGGATATCATCATCCGTTGTGCGCTTTTCGCGGGAAAACACCGTGGCCCGAATTCCAACCGGCTGAATAAATTTGTGATCGCCCAGCTCGATGGTCTCCGTTTGCAGATCAAAGCGCTCGCGTGGTCCACCGGCAAGCATCGTGCCGTCATTCGTTACATGCGCCACGATTTCTATTTGCTCGTTGTCGAGCAACTCCTGTGGTGGAACAACAATGCCGGGAACCGGAGTCGCAACGCAGGCGAAGGCGCCAGCGCAAACCAGAGCCAGCATTGCAGACACCTGGGCTGCACGCAGGCCTTTGATCGCCAAAGCAGCCAGAGCGCAAATAGAAAACGCAGCGGCCGACCATCCCCAGAGAGCGTGAGAGCGTTGCAGGTGAACGGCGATCCAGATTCCGCAGGCGAACGCCGCGGCTGCCAGGGCAAGAGGAGCGCGTAATTGAGATTTTGTTCGCAAAGCAAACAATCCGGCGGGAAGAATAATACCTTAGCCGCGGATCTGCTTTGAAAGGCCAAGATGTCAGGAGTCAGTACGAACGCTAGATCGATCGTGGAAACTGGCTAGCGGGCCAGCCGCACAACGCTTTCAATATGGAACGTCTGGGGAAAGAGATCGACCATGTGGACTTCTTCCACGTGATAGCCGGTTTCCAGGAACAGCCGTATATCGCGTGCCAGCGTCGCGGGATCGCATGATACATAAACGATCCGCTTTACGCGCAGTGCCGCCAGCAATTGCGTGGTTTTTGCTCCAAGGCCGGCGCGAGGCGGGTCCACCACCACCAGCTCCGGCTGCATATTGATGCATCGCGGCAGAAAGCCTTCAGCCGTGCTGAGCACGGGCACAACGTTTTTAACCGCGTTGGCTTGCAGGTCAGTTGCCGAGGCCGGAGCCGATTCAACCGCAAAGACCTGATCAAAGCGTTTTGAAAGATGCGTGGCAAACAGCCCAACGCCGGCGTACAAATCCATGGCAATCCTACCGTGGAAATCACCAACCACGGTCTGCACCAGCTCGCGGACAAGGTATCGATTGACCTGGAAGAATGATCCCGCGCTCACGCGAAAAGATTTTTCTCCCACCTGATACGGCAGAGCGGTCTCGCCAACGGTGTATTTTGGCTGCTCATTGCCCGGTTCCGCTGCGGCGTTCTCAGCAAAAAATGCGATGCCTTTGATCTCAGGCGCCTTGGCTTGCAGGGCGGCGGCAAATTCGTGCATCTCCGGCGCATCAGGCGCCAGGTAAATCTCCAGCACCATTTTTGTATCGGCGTGATCGGCAAAAAATTCGATCTCAGTAATCCCGGCCGGAACTTTGCCGCCTTCACCCAGCTCCCATAGATGCGTCAGCACGCGGTTGATGGCTGGTGAACTGATGGGGCACTGTTTTACCGGCAGCAATTCGTGGGAAGCAGTGCGATGGTAGCCAATGGCGAAATCCCCGCCGCCACGCACCTTAAGCCGCGAACGGTTGCGATAGCCCCAGGACTCTCCGGAATGCGTAGTGATCTCGCCCTTCCACTCCAGCTTGCCGTTGCGCAGCAGTGTTTCTTTCAGGATGGCGCGCTTGTTCTCCAGTTGGGCTGTGTAGCCTGCGTGCTGGTAGTGGCAGCCTCCGCATGTGCCAAAATACGGACACTGCGGTGGCGTTCGATAGGGCGAAGGCTTAAGAATCTGGTCGGCGGTAGCGCGCGCGAAGCTGCTCTTTTCCTGGACAATGGTTGCGCTCACTTCTTCAGCAGGCAGTACAAAAGGCATGAACACCGTCTTCCCTTCAGGAAGGCGGGCAAGACCATCGCCGCCATAGACGAGCTTTTCGATTGTCAGATTCACAGGTAAAAGAGGCTGAGCCGTGGAATTTTTGCCTTTTCAAACAGACGTTTGTGAATAAATTGTTTTTGCAGTTGCTCGATCTGTACACCGGGCATCTTGCTGCGATACGGCGCGATCTCGCGATCAGCCTCAGTGCGCAGTGTAAACAACTCATTTTCCTGGGCGGTCATGGTCAAGGCGGCCAAAAGTCTTTCTTCCATTACTGTGAGCCGCCGTTCCAGGTCCTCCAGTCCAATCTTGCCTGCCGCACTTAGTGCTGCCGCTAAGTCCGTAAGTGTAACAGCACACTCTTCCGCCACCAACATTACTGTTGGCACCAATTGTGCTTGCCGAAGTTTTTGAGCATTGCCGGTAAAAAAGCGCGCTATCTCTTCCTGTTCAACGCCCAATCCGGCACCTGGCTTTTCATGCGAGATACCCACTGCCGCTTCCTTCATCTCTTCCGCGGCGGTGAGTACGGCCTGGGCACAGTAAGCCAAACCATTGATTTTCTGGGCCTTGGATGGACGGCGCTCGTATTTTTCAAAAGCCTCGTCAATCCCGCGCAGGACAGCTTCCAGTGGAATGCCAGCGTCTTTCCAGGTGGTCATCAGCGCCCAATCAAGCGTAGAGACGGTTAGAAGAGTGCCGCGCCTGCGGCAAAAGTGCTCTTCAATCTCCGTATAGTAGTTAAAGTAATTTTCCACAGCCGGCTGTCACGACGCGGGTTTCTGTTTTTGTGCCGCCAAATTGCGCTCCCAGATAATGCGGAGCCCATCCAGGGTCAACAGATCGTCCACGTTCTTGATGTACTTTGAGTGGTCGCCGATAAGATTTGCCAGGCCACCCGTAGCCACCACTTTGGTATCGGGACCTAGTTCGCCGATGAGGCGTTCCAATATTCCATCTACCAGACCCAGGTAGCCGAAAAACAAGCCAGCCTGAATGCTGCCAACCGTGTTGGTGCCAATGACCTTCGACGGCTTGTTAATATCGACAAGGGCAGGCGCGCCGTGTGCTCAAACAGAGCGCGCGCGGAAATGCCGATGCCCGGCGAGATCACGCCACCCAGGTATTCACCTTTGCGGGAAACCGCGTCAAAAGTGGTTGCCGTTCCCAGGTCTACTACCACGCAGGGGCCGCCATATTTCTCAAACGCCGCTACGCCGTTCACAATGCGGTCTGCGCCAACTTCCTGCGGATTCTCATAAAGTACCGGCATGCCTGTCTTGATGCCTGGTTCTACAAACAGAGGCTTGAGGTGAAAATAACGTTCGCAAACTTCACGCAATGTGGAATCCAGCGGAGGAACGACAGAAGAGACGATGATGCCATTTACTTCTGAAACTTCTACTTTTCCGATAGCAAACAGGTTCCGGAACAGGACACCGTATTCGTCCACCGTATGTGTCATAACGGTGGCTACGCGCCAGTTAGCCAGAAGGCGCGGCGCCACACCTTTACTCCCAGAACCTTTTGCAGCAGAGGCAGGCGGAACAGTTTCATAGACGCCCAGCACCGTGTTGGTATTGCCGACGTCAAGAACCAGAAGCATTGTTTCTCCTGTGCAACGGCCGGACACTACCAGAAATTACCATACGCAGGCCCTGTTCGGTGCGTACGCGTAGGAAGCCGCGCGGATCCAGTCCGTCGGTCACGCCTTCATATCCGCCCTCTTCATCCACATGCACCAGCTTGCCCAGAGCGTAAGAAGACCGCGACTCTATCCGCCGCATAATTGGCTCAAAGCGTAATGTTGGTGTGCGTATGTGGCTGGTCATGGAGCGAAGCAGCGCTCGATATTCGCGGTCCATCGCACGGATGAGCGCCGCGGCCACCTCAAGGCGGGTCACTTGTTTGCCGCTTTCTATCGCCAGTGAAGTCGCAATATCGTTCAATTCTCCAGGAAAGCTCTGGTGATTTACATTGACGCCGATGCCGATCACAGCGTGATGCACTTTGCTTCCCTCAGAACTCATTTCTGTCAGGACGCCGGCAAACTTCTTGTCGTTCATCAGGAGATCGTTTGGCCAGCGGATGTCTGCCGCTAATCCGGTGGTTTCTCTGACTGCATCCTGCACGGCGACGCCGGCAATCAGTGATAGCCACAAAGATTCTGCCGGGGTCATGGGAGGTCGCAACAGGAAGGAGCAATAGATGCCGCTGCCGCGTTCAGAGTGCCAGGAATGTGTGCTGCGTCCGCGGCCTGCCGTCTGCTCTTCAGCAATAAAAACGGCGCCTTCCGGAGTGTCATCAGGGTGCTGGCCGGACAGGGCCGCTCCACGCAACGCTATAGAGTTGGTGGAGTCGGCCTGTACACAGTGATGAATATTGCCGGAAAAGATGGTGTTTCGCACCAATGGTGCGAGCAACTCCGGCAATAGCAACTCCGGATTCGCCACGTATTATTTCCCTGCTGCTGGAGGAGCCGAGTGGGCTTCAACGTTGAGATCGATCTTAATGTCATTGCCGATCATCGCCGCTGGCGCATTTGTGATTCCAAAATCCTGCCGATTGATGGTCACTCCGGCATGCGCTCCCATGATCTTTCCGTTCTTGCTGTCGACGGGACCCTTTAATTCAAACGGCAGATCAATATCCTTGGAGACGCCGTGAATCGTGAGTGTGCCGTGGGCCACATAGCTATCACCCTTCTTTTCAACTGATTTGCTCTGAAAGGTAAGTTCGGGAAATTTTTCCACGTCAAAATATTTCGCCGATTTCAAATCACCGTCGCGGCTGCTGTTGTCCGTATTGATGCTGCCTGCTTTGATCTTCACACTGACGGAAGATTTGGTCGTGTCTTTATCGTCAAAGATTATTTTTCCTTCGAAATCGGTAAAACGGCCATTCACAGTGCTGACCGACATGTGCATTACGGAAAAGTTAACGGAGGAATGAACAGGATCAATCTTGAATTCATCCGCAGCCAGAGCGGAACCACAAACGGAAAGTACAGCTAATAGCAATCCCAGAATCTTACGCATAGAGTAGGTGTTTCTCCTTTTCAGATGTACTTGATCTTAGAGTGATAGAGCCGGTCCATGATTCAAAATCTCTTTGATGTCAGCTTGGGAAATGGAGCTATCTCTTTTAAATTGTTGTAGTTAGATTGCCTTGCGTAAGAACCTTCGGGCTCCCTCCGGGTACGCGATAAACGCGTTTTCAAACTACTTCCCTTGCCGATCACCAGCCATCAGGCACGCTTTTGCAGTAGTGGTGTTGAGACACCATGCCGCCCGGAAAGAGCACTTTCTGGCTGTCTTGCTGAAAGCTTATGCAGGAACAATTCGCATGCTCAGGTCCACGGCCTGTGGCGAATGCGTAAGCGCTCCTACAGAAATATAATCTACACCGGTTTCGGCGTAATCGCGAACATTCTCTAGCCGGATACCGCCAGAAGTCTCTAGCGGAACCTGCCGGGAATGGCTGGCTACCCGAACCACAGCCTGGCGGACCTCTTCGGGCTTCATGTTATCCAGCAGAATTCTCTCCGCGCCATTGGCCAGGGCCTCATCCAGCTCTGCCATTGTGCGCACCTCAATTTCGATGGGTTGTTCTTCTCGGCGGTTGCGTAGCGCCCTCTGCAATGCCACGGCCACGCCTCCGACCAGCGCAATGTGATTGTTTTTAATCAGCATGCCATCAGAAAGATCCAGCCGGTGGTTCTGTCCGCCGCCGCAACGGACGGCATATTTATCCAGCACGCGCAGCCCCGGAGCGGTTTTACGGGTATCCAGGATGCGGGCCTTGGTGCCGTGAATAGCGTCAACATACTTGCGGGTGGTGGTGGCAACGCCGCTCAGCCGCTGCAAAACGTTAAGGATGACCCGCTCGCAGGAGAGCAACGCACGCGCATTGTGCCGCACCACGGCAATGGCCTGCCCTTTGTGCAGCCGAACACCATCAAAAATCTCGCCGTGGCTGATGACCTCCGGGTGGCCGATCACGTTATGGTCCAGACGCTCGTAGACCTCCAGGATGCGCGCGGTGGCTCCTACTCCGGCCAGAATGCAGTCCTGCTTGGCCAGAATGGTGGCGGTAGCGCGCTGCTGTGGGTCAATGCAGGCGCGTGAGGTAGCATCGCTGGTTGCGCGGTCCTCAAGCAAAGCGTGTTCTAAAATCGCGCTGATTCTTCGGCTATGCCAGTCCATAGGATTTCACTAACAGCTTAACCTAAATTGTCCAATGCCTTTTTGATCTTTTCGATGAGCGCATGCAACTCAATCTGTCGCCTGCGAATGCCCTCCACCACCGCGGGCGGAGCCTTGGCCAGAAACTGCTCATTACTTAGCTGGCGGTTCGCGTTGGCCAGCTCGGTTTCCAGCTTGGTCAGCTCTTTCTTCAGGCGCTCGCGCTCGGCTGCGACATCCACTTTTTGTTCATACACCAGGGCAGCTTCAAATTTCGGCGTGGTCCGTGCACCTGTCTTTTGCGCTAGCGATGCATCCACAAACTCGATTCCGTCCACGCTGGCCAACCGCTCCACTATGCTGCGGTTCTCATGGATCAGCGTGCGAATCTCCGCCGCCGTATGGATTTGCACCGGCGTTTTCACCTTGGGCTCCACTTTCATTTCTGCCCGCATATTACGGATTTTCTCAATCAGGTCCTGGAGCACGGCCATCTGTTCCTCAGCCTGATCGTTGAGCCAGCGATCTTCACGCTCTGGATAGCGCACCAGGGCGATCGACTTGGCCGGTGGCTTGCCGTCATACATGGCGTGCCAGACTTCTTCCGTAATGAACGGCATAAACGGTGAGAGCAGGCGCAGTGAGCCTTCAAAGACATCGCCCAGAAAAGTCAGCGCGCTGCTGGCCTCTTCCGGTGTACCAAGTAAACTGGGCTTGATGATCTCCAGATACCAGTCGCAGAATTCTCCCCAGAAAAACCTGTAGATGGTGTTGGCTGCTTCATCAAAGCGAGAGTCTGTCAGGCTCTGATTCACTTCTCCGGCAACGCGATAAAAGCGAGAATAAATCCAGCGGTTCTCCAGCTTGTTGAGCTGTTCTTCCTTTGCGCCCGCCGTGAGGCTTACGCCACCACCTACACGGTCGTTATTCACACGGTCAAGGTTCATGAACATGAAGCGCGCGGCGTTCCAGATTTTATTGGCAAACGCACGGTAGCCATCTGTACGGCTCTCAGAAAACGCGATGTCCGTGCCGGGGGAAGCCATGGATGCCAGAGTGAAGCGCACAGCGTCCGTGCCGTATTTTTCCGTGACTTCAATCGGATCAACCACGTTGCCCTTGGTTTTGGACATCTTCTGGCGTTCGGCGTCGCGCACCAGGGCGTGAATGTATACATTCTGGAATGGCACGCTTCCCTGCGGATGGTCCGCCATAAAGTGGCAGCCCAGCATGATCATGCGTGCCACCCAGAAAAACAGAATGTCAAAGCCCGTAATCAGCAGCGTTGTGGGATAAAAAACATCCAGATCGTGCGTCTTCTCCGGCCAGCCAAATACTGTGAAAGGCAGCAGCCCGGAAGAAAACCATGTGTCCAGAACGTCATGGTCCTGCTCAAGTTTGTCGCCGCTGCATTTGGAGCATTTTTCTGGAGTGCTCCGAGCTACTGTGATCTCACCGCATTTCTGGCAATGCCACGCCGGAATACGATGTCCCCACCACAGTTGACGCGAGATGCACCAGTCATGGATGTTGCGCATCCATTCGAAATAAGTCTTGGCGTAATTCTCTGGCGTGAACTTGATCTCGCCTTTTTCCACTGCTTCAATCGCGCGGTCCGCCAGGGGCTGTATCTTGATGAACCACTGCGTTGAAAGCCGCGGCTCTACAATGGTTTTACAGCGATCACATTTGCCAATAGCGTATGCGTGATCCTTTATTCCAACCAGCAAGCCACGTTCATCTAAATCGCGCAGGATCTTTTCCCGCGCCTCATAACGGTCCAGGCCGGCGTAGGCGCCGCCGTTCTCATTGATCCGCGCCTGGTCATCCATAATGTTGACATGTGGCAAATTGTGACGCAGAGCAATTTGATAATCGTTAGGATCGTGTGCCGGCGTAACTTTTACGGCGCCACTGCCAAATTGCGGATCGGCATAGTCATCGGCAACGATAGGAATTTCGCGGCCAAGCAGCGGCAGGCGCAGCTTTTTGCCTACCAGTTTGGTATATCGCTCGTCCTTCGGATTCACTGCGACCGCCGTATCACCCAGCATGGTTTCCGGGCGCGTGGTGGCGATGGTCAAGAATTGCGTGGGATCGTCCACCAGTGGGTATTTGATCTGATACAGCTTGCCTGCATAATCTTCGTGCACAACTTCCAGATCGGAGATGGCGGTCATGCAGCGCGGACACCAGTTCACAATGTATTTGCCGCGATAAATCAGTCCTTGCTCGTGCAGCCGGACAAAAACTTCCGTCACGGCGCGAGAAAGGTTCTCATCCATGGTGAAGTATTCGCGGTCCCAGTCCACGGACGCGCCCAGCCGTTTCATCTGCGCCTGGATTGCTCCACCATATAGCTTCTTCCACTCCCAGACGCGCTCCAGGAAGGCTGCGCGACCCAGCTTTTGGCGGCTCTTGCCTTCGCCGGCGAGCTGGCGCTCCACCATCATCTGCGTCGCAATTCCGGCGTGATCGGTCCCAGGCAGCCAGAGCGTAAGGAAACCACGCATACGCCGCCAGCGGATGATGATATCCATCTCCGTCTGGTTGAGCATGTGGCCCATATGCAGGCGTCCGGTGACGTTTGGGGGCGGCAACAAAAGCGTGAATATTGGCTTAGCGGCTTCCGCTGAACCAGGCTCCGGCGTCTTCACGGAAAACAGCTTTTCCGCGACCCAGTATTCCGCCCACCGGACCTCAATCGCGCTGGGGTCGTAAGCTTTTGGAAGTTCGTATGACATTTCGCTCTGAGACTAATCTTCGATATTACAAGTGCATTGCCAATGTGAGCAAACTAGAGGCATGAGCAGGCGGCATGGTCAAGCTGTATCGCACGGATGAATCCCGTAGAGCAGGTAAGGGCTTTAAAACAAATTCGCGCAATCAGCAGACACTCATTTAAGGAGTCCGTTGATTGCGCGAAGCTGAAAAAACGCTCTTACTTTTCGCAGCGCAAGTTGCCGTCATCATTGATGATTTCACTCTTGCATTTCTGGAAATCATCCAGCTTGGTTTTGTGTGCACCGCCATCTCTGGTCTGGCAGTGCGCTTCAAGATCGTCGCGATGAATGCGAATCTCATCGCATGACTGAGTGTAAGATCCGCCGGGCAAGCCGTTCTGATAGCTGACGACGGGAGCGCGGTACTGTCCATCGCTCACATATCCGGCTGCGGCAACGCAGTGAAGATAGCCATCTTCATTCACGATCTGTCCGTGACAGCCTGCAAAGTCGTCCAGGCTCGTTTTGCGCCAGTCGCCGCCTCTTGTCTGGCAGCGAGCTTCAAGGCTGCCATCGTGGTTCTTGATGTCCTTACAGGTTTGTGTGTAGGGTCCGTCAGCAGCACCTACCGCAACTTCCGCTGTGTAGCCAGCCTGATATCCAGGCGCGACAATGCAGCGCAGTTTGCCGTTGTCATTTACGATATCGCCATGGCATTTGTTGTAGTCATCAAGTTTGGCGCCTTTCCAATCGCCGCTGGCGGTTGGGCAGCGAGCTTCTAGGTCGTCGCCATGAAGCCGTATTTCCTGGCAGGATTGTGTATAGGTGCCGCCCGGAAGCCCAGCTTGGTTTGCGGCCTGGTACCCGACGCCCCGGCTGCAGCGCAGAGAGCCGTCATCATTGATAATGTCGCTGCGGCATCCTTGCACGTCATGCAGCAGCGCGTTTTGCCAATGTCCACTTGAATCCTGGCAGTTTGCGGCTAGCACATCATTGCGAAAGTCAATGTTTTTACAGGTCTGTTGGTAGGAACCAGGTGGAACGGACTGTGCGTTTGCCCGGCTTCCCAAGCCCGGCACAAACATCACAGCAATTGCTGAAAGCAGTAAAACACGGCGCATAAAATCCTTCTCCCATTTGATCTTGACAGTGCTCTTTAGCGAACAGCTGTATGAAGTTAGATTCGCGCCGCGGACGCGCAGTTGTGATCAAGAATTCGCGCCAGAGCTGCTGCTTGAGACAACCTTTGATTTGTCATCCGCAGTGGCGCAGTTGGGTAAAAAGCAAAAGCGGTGCAATATGCACCGCTTAGCCAAACATCAGATTTCAGTCTGTTATTTCCTGGGCTTCAGTTCCCGCATGATTTCTTCCACCAGTTCCGGCTTCAGCCGCTCCATTACGCGATGAATGGCTTGCGCAATGTTGTGGTGGTCCGTTCCGGTTTCAGCCACGGCTGCAACTGCAGCTGCTTCCACGCTTGCTATGGCGTTATGGACAACGGCAGATTCGGCTTCAATGGGCTCTGGCGCCGATGGAACAGGGGTTAGTGATACTCCGGCCGGTGCAGCAACAAATTCCGCAGGCGCCGGGCTGTATGCATGCCCAGAAACCCCCGCGGATGGATGGTATTCGAATGACTGCGCAGGCTCCGATACGGATGTGCAACCTCAAAAACCTGGGCAGTATAAACTTTGTCGGCAGGAGCAGCTTCAGCCGCAACAGCTACTGAGCTTTCTGTAACCGAAGCAGGTGCTGCTACAGCTTCAACATTGTTGTAGGCAGCCATAGCCGCGGCAACACGCGCTTCAAAGTCGGAATCACTGACTTCAGCGGTCGCGGCTTCTCTGGGTCTCTCAACAGACGACGACTTAATAAATGACGGTACGGCAGACGATTGCTCAACCGAAGGCTGCTCAATGGGCGGCAGCTCGATGGTTGGATCGATCGTCGGATCAATCGTCGGCAACGGCGCGGAGTAACTTTCCGCCGGGGTAACTTCCATGGGTGGCGGAGTTACTTCCATGGGTGCTTCAGCAGGACTCATGTCTGCCAGCGGTGCGTGTGTTTCCATCTGCTGGGCGATCGGCGACAACAGGCCGGGCTCAACTTGATCTGCCACAGTGTTGCGCGTGGTTTCTTCTGCTGTTTCCTGCAGCTCAGGTTCCCGGGGAATTTCAATTTCACCGGTCGGAGGCGCGGCCGTTGGCACCACTTCATAGGCGGCTGCCTCAGCTTGTGGTTCCGGCTCAGGTTCCTTGAATACGGGTATGAACTGCGGATGTGGCGGCTCCTGTGCGACCTCTTCCACTGGTATTGCCTGCATTTCAGGTTCAGGAATTGTTGGTTCTTCCACTGGCTCCGGAGCAGCAACTACTGGAGTTGCAATGATCTCCGCAGCCGATTCCGTCTCAACGGCAGGAATGGGCTCGGCTTGCGCCTCTTCTTCCATTGATAGCGGTTCATCATAAGTAGACGGCACAGGCGGAGCAGGAACAATCACCGATGTTTCAAATGCCGCTGCCGGAGTATTCACCGCAAAGTGCTGCGTGCTGGAAGAATCCGGCCCCAGCAAATCGCTAAACGCGGAAGAACTGGCCATATGATCTGGCACTTCCACCATCGGCTGCATGTTGGTCTTGCCAGAGGAAGAGCGGGGCTCCACGGGCTCAGGCGACTCGTCCTCTTCGTTGTAATGGCGTTCCGGCTTTACCGTTTGCGCCACAATAGGTGGAGGAGGCAGCAGCGCGATGCGCTCTTCAAATTTCTTCACGATGGCAAGCAGGTCGCTGGCTTCAAACGGCTTAATGATGACGCCATCTGCTTTTACCCGATTGGCGTCCTCAGGCTTGTAGGGCTCCATCTTGCCTACGGTGAGCAGCACTGGTGTTTTCACAGTGTCGAGCGAGCCACGCACTTTTTCGCAAACCTCAAGCCCGGAATATCCTGGCATGTAAACATCAAGAATGATGATGTCTGGCTTTTGCTCCGCGATCTTCTTTACCGCGGCCGCACCATTGCTGACAGCAACAACGTCATAGCCGGCTTCGGAAAGGATCTTCTTGCCCATATTCTGGGCAGTCATGCTGTCATCGGCAAATAGAATTCTTAAAGACACGTAAAAAACACCTTCACTTAGGCGGGAAACAGGGCTAACTTACTGATAATTAGCGTTGAAGTCAATGGAAACACTCCCTCAGTACCTCCTGAGGTATGTTTCAGGCACATTCAAAAGTACTAGCCCTAAAGGTTCCCCACGGCGTTGACTTGTTGATTCAATGCTGCGCGAATTACAAACATTCTGCTGATTAAAATGGAATCAGCTTTCGCAGCCCCTTCTTCTCTTTTTTCTTGCTGCTCGATTCTTGTTGCGGATCCGCCGGGGCCGCCGTGCTGTCGGTTGTGGCTTGCGGCTGCGTGGCGCCGGATTTCTGGATTTCATTCACCTGCGCCGGCGCTGGCGTGGGCGCCGTCCCGTCGGCTGAGGCTGTTGTGGTTGGGCTCCCTGGGGCTTTCTCGTTTGCGTCAGGCGTTCCCGTACCGGCGCTTACGGCCTGCACGCCAATTTCCTGGCTCGGCTGAACGCCATTGATCTCGTTGGTTAGAGATTTCACCAGTGCGGGAGCGCTTTCCACTCTTTCATCCTGCAGGTTAGGTTCACCCACCTTGCTTGACGACAACACATTTGGGCGTTTTTCGAAGTTGCCGGTAACTTTATCGATAAGACCCAATCTTTGCCGGCTTGCCTCTTCCGCCTTGCTCTCCGCCAGAGCTTCTGGCGTTGGTTGCGGAATGTCCGCTTTGAGCGCTTCCAGGCGTTTCTTTGCATCGTCTACACGGGGCGTTGCCGGGTAGCGCGTGATGATGCGCGAGTAAGCGTCAATGGCTTTCTTTTCAAACTGCGCCACCAGCTTTTCTTTCTGCGCGTCTGGAATTTTCTGCCGGCTCAGGCCGCTGGCCTCTTTTTCATACAGGTTGCCCAGTTCAAAAAGCGCTTCGTCGGTTTGAGAATAGAGTGGATAAGACTCTGTCAGGGATACCAGACGTGCCTGCGATGCGGCCAGGTTGTCGCGCAGATAGTAGAAATGGGCGATGCGGAACTGGCGTTCTCCCAATACTTCCTGCACCTCGCGCAGCTTCTGCTTTGCCTGCGGTACTAATGGACTGTCAGGATATTGCTGAATCAGGGCCTTGTATTCGTCGGATGCGCGCTGTGCTTCGGCATAGTCGCGGTCGGGTTTTTCCATTTCCCGGTAGTGCATGCTGGCAATCTTCAACTGCGCCTCTGAAGCTTCAGGCAGATTGGGGAAGAAGGTTTGGAAGTCTTTGTATTCCGCCTCGGCCTGCTGCCACGCGGCTTTACCGCCTTCTGAGTACCAGGCATCACCCAGAGAAAGTTTGGCCCGCGCTATGTACTCTGAATCAGGATAAGTGTTGATCAATGTTTCCAATAGCGTCCTGGCCTCCGAATAGCGGCCTTTCTTCATTGATTCCATGGAACGATCAAACAGTGCTTTGTCCGGCTGCTTGGAATCAACATTGGCAAGCGGGTTCTGGACTTTATGGCGGCATCCGCCGACCACTAAAAGAGACCCGGCCAATACGAGGGAAACAAGAATTTTTCTTACCATTGATTACCTACCTCAATCATTTTTTAGGCGCCTGTTATGCCCGTTGCAGGGTGGCCTCCGTAGCCAGCTTAATCAGGCGTTGCGTATTTTCTCTGGGATTACCCTGGCCAAAAACGGCGTTTCCGGCAACCAGCACTTCCACCCCGGCTCGCACCGCTTCGCCAATTGTGTCCGTGGCCATTCCGCCATCAATTTCGATCCTGAAGTTTGCATTCCGTGCGGTGCGCATCAATGCCAGCTTGCGTACCTTGTCCAGCGACGAAGGAATAAATTTCTGGCCGCCAAACCCGGGATTGACTGACATCACGAGCACATGGTGCACCATGTGCAGCACTTCATCCAGTGTCTGCACCGGCGTTGCCGGATTGATCACCACTCCCGGATTTGCTCCGTGATGGCGAATCAACTCCAGCGTCCTGTGCAGATGCACGCATGTTTCTTGATGCACCGAAATCCAGTCAGCTCCGGCATCCACAAACGCCGGAATGTACTGGTCAGGATTTTCAATCATCAGGTGAACGTCCAGCGGCAGATTTGTTACTTTCCGCACACTGGCAACCACCGGAGGGCCAATCGTAATATTCGGCACAAAGTGACCATCCATTACATCAACGTGCAGCACAGTCGCGCCGCCGTCTGTCACCGCTTGGATCTGATCCGCCAGGTGAGCAAAATCCGCCGACAATATGGAAGGCGCTAGTTCAATCAAACGGGACCATCTCTTTGCCGAAGTTACTCAAATTCTAGCACGTTGAGCAGCATGGCTTTGTGCCTAAAAGCTGATTCAAATAGCCTTAATCCACCGCGTGCGGACCACAGAAGATTACTCTAATTAGGAGTTAAGCGCTTCACCTGTGAGAACGCTTCATACCGCTATCCTTGCGCATCATCACAAATTAACCATTTTTGGCAGCCGGTATTTCGCGTCTTTTTGGGCAATTTCCTCCTGCCCCTGCAACTTCCTCTATATTTATCTTCATGCCCCTGCTCTCCATTCGCGACCTGGTCAAGGTTTACCACACTGACGATGGCCTTTTCGGTAAAGCCAAACGTGAGGTTCATGCCGTGAATGGCGTTTCATTGGATATTTCGCAGGGAGAAACGCTCGGTCTGGTTGGCGAATCCGGCTGCGGCAAGACCACGCTGGGGCGCATGCTTCTGCGTTTGATTGAACCCACATCCGGCGCGATCACTTTTGACGGCAAGAACGTTTCCACAGCTTCCTCCACTGAACTTCGCCGGCTTCGCCGTGATATGCAGATTATCTTTCAAGACCCTTTCGCTTCGCTCAACCCGCGTATGCGCGTGGAAGAGATTGTGACTGAACCGCTGGTGATCCACGCCGGCGGAAAAAGGCCTGCCACCGAGGAACTACACCAGGCTGCAGTGGAGATGATGCACGCCGTAGGTCTCGACGAATCCGCTTTGCGCCGCTATCCTCATGAGTTTTCCGGGGGACAGCGCCAGCGCATCGGTATTGCACGCGCGCTGATCCTGCGGCCCAGATTTATTGTTTGCGATGAGCCGGTCTCAGCCCTGGACGTAAGCGTTGGCGCACAGATCGTGAATCTGCTCAAGAAACTTCAGCGCGACTTCGGCCTTACCTATCTGTTCATCTCCCATTCCATGCCGGTCGTGCGTTATCTGTGTGACCGCATTGCCGTAATGCGCCGTGGTGAAATCGTGGAAATCGGCCCTGCGGAAGAGCTCACGTCACGTCCGCATCACGAATACACGCGTACCTTGCTGGAAGCCACTCCAGAACCTGAATTCAAATTGGTGTGAAAGAAGCAGCTGGCAGCTGGCGACTAGCTTTTGGCTCTTAGCTCTTAGTTTTTGGCTTTTGTTTTAAAACTGTGTGTGTTTTTCAGAGAGATATTTTTAAACTTTTGTCATCTCGACGATTAAAGCCAAAGGCTAAGGGCCAATGGCTAACTGCTAATGGCAGTTACCTTCTTACTGCTTCCCCAGGAATCTGATTCGTCCATTCAACGTGCGATGTCCGGTACCAAATAAGCCCAAAAACGTTGGTGAGTCCACGTTGTTGTCCACAAAAGTAGGATTCAAGCGGCCAGTAACATTATCGATCCCTACCCGGGCAGCCCAGCGATACCCGTGAAGGGTAAATTTGCGCTCCACGGCCGGATCCATGGTAAGGAAGTCAGGCAGGCGGAACTGTCCCGGGCCAGAGAGAATCTGACCAAACTGATTGACAATCACAAACGGGAAACCGCTGTGCCAGATCATGGACCACGCAAAGTCGAATTTCTTCAGCTTCCAGAAAAGCGGGTAAGAACCCCAAGCCACCATCTGGTTGGGCGCGTCCCACGGCAGTGCGCCACTGGCCTGATTTCCTTCCAGAAACGCATCAATGGAAAAATCGACGGTCCGGTTTGAAGTGGTTCTGGAACGCGTATATGAAATCATCATGGGATAACCGCGTTTCAGGTCTTTGCGCACTGTGAACTGGGCCGCGTCATAGAGGTTCTGCCCGTTGCTCAGCAGTGAGAAGCCGCTGCCAGGCTGCCCTTCAAACGCCCATCCATGCTCCCCGTGACGGCTCATGTATTCCGCGCGCGCATAAATTTTTCCCGGAAGCCGGCTGTCAACGGACACGCTCCAGTTGACATATCTGGGCATAGCGAGCAGCCGCGGGTCCACGGTGAATGAGTCGGAAAAGGTTTGGGCCGTGGGAGCAAAGAATGTGTTTGTCCGCTCGCCCTGGAAGGCGTTACTGACCAGCGCTAGATTGGTGCGATCGTAATAAATGCCGACTCCGGCGCTGATTTTAGTTTCACTCTTCAAGTTTGCCAGCACCGTTCCTGCAATACGCGGAGAAAAAAAGTCTCTTTGGATAAAACTATCGCGGTCCCAGCGCACGCCCGGCTCAATGAGTACGCGGGATACAGGTGTCCAACGGTCTTGAACGTAGGCGCTCGTTTCCACGGTGCTGAGTCCGAAGGTAGGCGCCTGCGAGAAAGTTACCTCGCGTACCAGCGTGCTATTTGCGTCAAGAAACTGAATAGGGCCTCGGTCAATATCGGCGTGATAGAGCACCCGGTCCGCGCGCCCGCCCACGGTGAACTGATGTGTCCCGGCCAGCTTCCACGGTCGCAAAAACAGGTTCGCAAAACCCTGCGTCCGCGTGGAGTAACTCCGGTTCGTCATGTAGTAATTGCCGCTTCTTCCATCCACTCCCTGCACGTACGGCAAATCCCCCACGGGAAGGGAAGAACTTTGGCTGTGATGCACGCCCACGCCAAACTCCAGCAACGTGTCCCTGGATACAGTGATCTGATCTTTCAGCCCCAAAAGATAAAGGTAGGAATGGTTGTTGGTGGAAACCGATATCGGATCGAAAGGCGAGATCCCTGAGTCCTGGGAGTCCAGCACATTCAGCAGAACGTTCGCTGTGAGCACATTGCCGGGAGTTGGGTTCATGCGCAATCGGGCAAGGTCAGCCACGCGCCACAGCCGATTGGTATCGGCGCCATCCGGCAATTCTTTTACAACGTTGTAATCCATCTCGCCTTCATGGGACAAATCGAACCAAATCTTGTCGCGTACCAGAGGCCCGGAAAGGTAGGCCCGTGGCGTCCAGTTATTGAGCTGAATGCCTTTTACGTTTTGCAGTGTGGGGATAAAGTCCGTGGCATTCACGCGGAAGCGGTTGTCCCCGTCTTGAACTTGAAGATCCAACAACCCGCCGGATCCTTTGCCAAACTCCGCTGAGTATCTGCTGCTGCGTACGTCAACCTTGCGCAGCGAATCGGGGTTCAGTCGCAAGGTAAGCGCTCCGCCGGCTGGCTGGCTGATTTCAAATCCATCGAGATAGTCCTGTACCTCCTGCGTGGAGGCGCCCACTACGTGGATCTGGCCGCCACTATCGGCGATTACGCCGGGAATATACGGCAATACGTTGCGATAGTCCCGTGTGCTGGAATAAGGGATATTGGAAATCTCTGTTGCCGTAACGGACTGCGAACTGGCGGTCTCTTCCGGATCAATCGGTGAAGGTTGGCCTGTTACTTCTATTTCTTCTTTATATTCCCGTACCGGTTGCAGGCGAACTTCCAGCGGCACCTGCTGTCCAGAGACAATTTCCAGTTTGGGGACCGCCGCCGTATAGAAGCCCTGCTTTTCCACCAACACTTTGTAGGTCCCCGGCGTTAACTGGCGCAGAGAAACATTGCCGGAAGCCGTAGTGCGTTCCTGGGCAACGGTCTTTTCATTCTGCTGCACAATCACGATGACCTGCGCCAGTGGCTGGCCATTCTGGTCAGTGACAGTCACTTGCAGTTGACCGGCAGGAATCTGGGCAGATTGCCATAGGCTCTCTGAGCGCGCCTTTTGGCTGCCGCTCAATAGAAGATTGCAAAGCAGCAATGCCGTAATAAGTCGCCGGTTGATTTTCCAAAACATCATGAACACCGCGGAAGGCCTGCGGAGACGAACCCTATATCCGTCTCCAGGACAGGAACAAAGCTGGTTATATTCTATGTGAGCTGCTGGTTAGACACCAGATTCAATGTGGCCATGAACTAGAGGTCGGCTAGCGACGGCAAAAGCTCATTCGGATTGCGTATGCGGCGTGGATTCCACAATAATCGGCTGCGGCTTTCGTATTTCCGCCTTGCCTGTCTCCACTGCCTTTGGCTCAATTCGCTCGCCCACGCGGGTTCGTTCATCGAATTTGCCAAAGATCATCTTCCCGGCCGTGGTTTGCAGCACTGAGGTCACGGCAATGTCCACATTTTTGCCAATGAGCTTCCGGGCATTGTCCACCACCACCATGGTGCCGTCATCCAGATAGGCCACGCCCTGGTTGTATTCCTTGCCTTCCTTCAGGATGAAGACGCGCATGGTTTCGCCCGGCAGCACGATAGGTTTCAGCGCGTTGGCTAATTCATTGATGTTCAAAACTTCAACGCCCTGAAGCTGCGCTACTTTATTGAGGTTGAAATCATTGGTGATGATCTTTCCCTCGTACACCTTTGCCAGCTCAATCAGTTTCAGATCAACTTCACGGACGGTAGGGAAATCATCTTCCACAATCTGCACGCTGACGGTTGCCATTTTTTGCACGCGCTGCAAAATATCCAGCCCGCGGCGTCCGCGATTGCGCTTAAGAGAGTCTGCCGAGTCGGCCACCAGTTGCAGTTCACGCAGAACAAATTGCGGGATCACCACCACGCCGTCAAGAAAGCCGGTATCGGCGATATCGGCAATGCGCCCATCGATAATCACGCTGGTATCCAGGATCTTAAAGCTCTTGCGCCCCTGTTTTTCCGCGCCAAAAAGGCCGCCCAGCGCCGCCAGATTCAACAGGTCGCCTTTATTCGCGCCCACAATCAACCCCACATAGGACATGAGGAGCATGACCATGAGCATCAGAAAGCGCTGTGTTTCAGAGTGGGTAATGCTGTTTTTGATGACAACGCTGAAAAGGTAGGCGCCCAGAATTCCCAGGATGCTGCCGATCACGGCCCCAATCAGCCGCTTCAGGCTCACAACTCGCAGGCGTACCTCAAACCAAACCACGAGCAGACCGATAACAATTCCAGCCAACGCCGCGGTCCACGGTGGGAAGTTGGCTAGCCCAAACGGGCGCAGATGATAGCAGGCAACAGCTACAACAGAAATGAAAACGATACGAATAATAAACAGGTCCATAAGGACCCTCCCGACTGGGACCACTGCTGGTTATAGTAAAAAATTATAAAGTTCTACGAGTCCCCAATAAGCAGCTGCCCCACAGCGTTTCAACTTGCGAGATTTAAAAAAGAACTTAAGAAGCCCCGCAAATAATTAAGTTCGCACAGTATACATCAGCCGCACTGGAATCAAGGCCACCTTGTTCGTTATCAACTAAGTAAACACCGGCACATTGGTTTGATATTGACCCATGTGATGGCAGCAAGGCATCTTGATTCATCAGGAATTTCTCGCACCAGCCTTTTTGCTCTGCGAACAAGTTGGCCGAAAGTAGATGAGCGGCCTGGTTCTCCCGGGTTACCGGGAGGCCTTTAGAGCCGGCGCTGAAAATCTCGGGGGAGAATAGGCGCCGGTTTTATATTGAGGCGATAAGGAGGCGTGAGGGAAGGCGACGCCGAGCGGGAGCCTCCTGCCGAAATCCCGAGCGCAGCGAGGGATCTGCTTTAATCCCGAGCGAAGCGAAGGACTTAGAATCGAGGCATTGCCGAGCAGAAGCCTCCTGCCCTAGCGCTCGAGCATGTCCTTGTAGGCATTTAAGGCGACCTTCTTCGGCTGCACAGGCAAAGGCACATCCACGCTACGGCTGGAATTCCCCTTCATCCCGAGCTGGCCTATAGGCACCATGCCCTTACCGAAATCGGCGAAAACGGGAACCAGCATTAGAAACTGATCATCTACCTCGCTCTGGGTGATGGTCATGTGCAAATTTGTTTTCCCGCCACCAGCAGGAGTGAGCTGATAATCCAGGTGGTATTTCGGTATCTGGGTTCCGTAAACCCACTCATTGAAGAACCAGTCCATCCGGCCATTTCCCTCCAAATCCATGAGCTTGGACATGTGCTTTTCGACAATAGCTTTGAAGGACTCGGTTGAGGCGGGCTTATCGCGATGGCTTTCAACAAAGTCATGCATCATGGCAATGAAAGCCTTGTCCCCGTCCTGCTGGCTAAACATGATCGAACGGAGCATTTGCAGAATGAATGCACCCTTAGGATAGGTAACATTCTGGTAGGCGTTTGCGGTGCGGGGAGAAATCAGGCGCTGTCCCATCCACAGAGGCCCGGCATCGTTGGGTGCTATGCCGAAATTGTTCTTCTCCACAATGCGTTTCTGCAGCCGCTCCCAGAATTCAATGTAGTCCTTGCGCCAGTCGCCGGCCACGGCCTGTTGCAGAAAGAGCCCGGCGGAAAATTCGGCAAAGCCCTCTGAAAGCCACTGGTCGTGGTAAGAAGCCCAGCCCACAGCATGGCCCCACCATTGGTGTGCCACCTCGTGCGGCGTTACCTCCTGCACAAAACCAGTGAATTTTGTATTGTTGGCCCCAAAGAGCATCCAGCGCTGCGTTGAGTCCGTATAAGCCGAGATAGGTAGATAGACCAGGTTGGGCCAGGATTGTCCGAAGTTAAAATCCGGCTGTTCCGTGATGTAGATCTCGTCGTACGGGATCTTGCCGAAGAAAAAACTGCAAACCTGCAATTGGGCGCGCGTCTGCTCCATCGCGTACCTTGGTCATGCTCTTTGGCGCCATTGTTTTCAGTATGCTGAACTGGCTCAAATTGTCGGGCAGCTCCGTCAGGTAGAAGCCGGAGATCTTGAATCCCGTCTTTTCGTCCGCCAGCTCCAGCTTCTGGTAATTGCCATAATTAAATCCTGCCACGGCCACGGGCTCAGGAGTAATCCAGTGGGTCACCGCAAAATCCTGTTCCGTAGATTCACCCTTCAGCTTGCCAACGCTAATGACCTTGTACTTTTTCGGGACCTTAAACGTAAGGTCATACAGCGAGTGTTCGCCAAATCCATTTAAGTTGGGATACCACGATGTTCGTGCCCGCACGTAAAAACTGCCGTCGCCTGCCGACTGCAGAACTTTGTCGCCTTCATATTGCACCGTAATGGAGTATTGCTTTCCCATCTCCGGCGCCCGGGGCAGAATCACGTAAAACGAACCATCT
The DNA here is from genome assembly GCA_963724105.1 of Terriglobia bacterium. Lineage (GTDB taxonomy): Bacteria > Acidobacteriota > Terriglobia > Terriglobales > Acidobacteriaceae > Angelobacter. The sequence goes on from CAVRTD010000001.1 coordinate 750,949, forward strand.
TCTTTGCGGCTCTCCTGGACGTAGTAGATGTCCTGTGACTGGTCATCTATCACGCGCGAGACGCGCAGGTTGGGCAAGAGCCCGAATTTGAGTACTCTCTCGCCCGGAAGCAGCGGCTCGAATGAAATGCTGGCCGTGCTGAAGAGGTGATCATTCTTTGAAATGATTGTCTCGATCTTGTAAGAGTGTGTGGCAAAAAGCCTGCGGTCCTCATTTGAGCTCGCCCGGTGGTTTACAAATTCCCCCAGCATATGGGAGAGATACCAGATGCCGTCGTCCATCGCCTCCGGATCGTAATTGAGGAGGGCTACCTCCTCCGGCGAATCAAGCTGTGGAATGGCGCCTACGCGCGTTCGAACAAAAAAGCGCAGGTCTTTATGTTTCCGCCCATGGATATAGGCATTGAAAAATGGCGGATGTGACGGGTTATAAACGCCTGCCAGCAGATCGGCGTCAACGTTGTCCATGTCTTCGCCATGCAGCAGGTACTCGGTAAAGCCCAGCGCCTCCTCGTGCCGCTTCCGCGTTTTTTCCTTCCAGTGATCGAAAGCGCTAACCGCGTCGCCCGGTGTCTCAACCTTTTCCTTCAGGCCGGGAGCAAACTTTTTGGGCTCCCCGCCAGTAAAGCGGAAAACGACCTCGCTAAAATCCTCATCAACCTCTGCTGTGCCTGAACGCCGTTTGAGTTCTGCAGCATCGAGTAAAGTAACCGGCTTGAGATTCAGGTGGCCTTCGCCAATATAGATCGCGCCGGTCACGACTCCATTCACCGGATTCAGCAGAGTCAGCGTTCCTTTCTGGAAATGAAACGTAGCTGCGTCCATTCGTACGGTAAAGTCGTCGATACGAAAGGTCTCGCCCAGGCCAACATTACGTAGCTGCTTGTAAACGGGATCGGCATTGGCGTAAGCGCGGTCTTTGGTAAAAACGCTAACTTCTTCGTGCTGTTTGGCAATCGCAAGCTTGAGCTGAAGTTCCACCGTTCCATGCAAATCCACGGTCTTTACCAGCGGCTCAAAACCTTCACTCGTCACACGCACTGAATAGTTGCCAGGCTTCAAGTCAGGGGATACGAACCCGCCTTGCGCATTAGAGGAAAGCACGATCGGCTGCGTAAGCTCTCCTCCGGTGATCTCAATGTGAGCGCCGACAATCACAGCCCCCGCGGGATCCATGACTACGCCCGAAATGGTTTCGGCGTGAACGAGCACAGGGCTCATTAGGCACACCAGAATCAACGCAAGCTTCGGCAGGAAAGAAAGGAAAGTACGGCGTGGTGCAACTACACAACGAACAGCATCAGGAACAAAATAGGACTGCATTGAGATCTCTTATAAGGAAGATTCAGGTCTTGAGGGGGTCTGAGTCGGGATTATATCCTCAAATTTATCGGGGCACATAGCTTAAATGTAGAAGTAAGCTAAAGCTTCCATTCGTTGTCCTAACTTCGTTGCAACAGAGGTTCCTTGGTTCGCCGCGATAGGGATATTTGCGTGTATGCAAACTATTAGTTGCGTGCTAGCCACTCAAGTTCACGTTTGGGATGAGCGTTAAATCTGTTGTGCGTTTGCTGAATCGGGCGCCGTCCGTCGCTTCATTCGGGCAAATCAGAATGTCTCTTCGTTAAGAATAACTTTTGACCCGCAGGGAGGGGGTAATCCTTTGCACAACGGTAATGTTGCTGAAAACGCTCCAGATATGCGAGAGTATCCGTTCGCCCGGATTTCCGGGCAACGGCAACGTTCTGCCCGGAATCGAACGGGCGACAGGTGGCTTATGGCAACAACAACTGAGAAACGCACATATGAAGAAGCTGTAACCTGGCTTCGCGATCATGGATTCGACATTCTGGAGGCCCCAGGCACGAAAAACCGCATCTTCCTCAAGAAGATGAATGTTTCCGCGGCCATTGAACGGGCCGATGATGGCGGAGCGCGCCTGTTTGCCAAGCCCGGCATTCAGATTGGCAGCGAAATCTCCCGCCTTGTCGACAAGGGATACCAGAAGTTTCTCAAGACCACTAAGGCTGAAGTTCCGGCCACCGCCGACCACCTCCAGGCGATCCACCAGTTTTCAGAAGAGCTGCGTGAAGCTACGGGCGCCACCAGCCTCTATAACCAGTCACTTGGGACTGTGAGCGACCGCTACACCTATGATCGCGTTGAAAACCGCGATCTTCCGGAATCTCAACGTCCGCAACGCGCATGGGAAGAAAAGAAAGATACCGGACGCAAGCCTGCCTAGCTTCCTTACTGGCTTTTGACAATTTCTCTTCCAAGCACCTAGACTTTTTCCTGAGTCGAGTAGTCCCATCTTTCTAAGAAGGAGATCTATGAAGCTGAAAAATACTCGGTTGTTTGCAGCGATACTTGCGGTTGCCTTGTTTGCGATGTCCTCTGCTTTGACGTATGCGCAGGCCCCCACGGCTACCCCGGCAGCAAAGAAGCCAGCCGCATCCGGTTCCAGCGCCACGCCCTCCAGCACGCCGGCGACGACCAAGAAGGCCGATTTAGTTGACATCAATTCCGCAACTAAGGATCAACTTACCGCGCTTCCAGGAATTGGCGATGCTTACAGCCAGAAGATCATTGATGGCCGTCCTTACAACAGCAAGCGCGACCTTCTGACTAAGAAGATCTTGCCTCAAGCCACATACGATCAGGTGAGCAGCAAAATCATCGCTCATCACGCGACGGCTAGCAGCAAGACTGGCGCCGCAACACCTAAGTAGAAGTTTTTCGTGATTGCACGGCGCCTCGCGTGGGGCGCCTTTTCTTTGGCAGAGCAACGGTCGCCGCGGACTTCTCAGCCCATTCCACCCTGAACACCGGGACCGCTTCATTGCGGCCTTTTACTTTCAGCTCAGGCAGCCGTTCCAGGTCAAAATTCTTTCCCAGCTTTTTCGCCGTTGACTCCGAAATCAATACCTGGCCGCCTTCGGCATTCGTCATGAGACGTTGTGCGGTATTGACCACATCGCCCACCACCGTGTAATCCAGCCTTCGGGGCGATCCAATGTTTCCTGCAATGGCAGTCCCAGTATTAATGCCGATGCCTACGCGCAGCTCCGGCCACTTGCGCGCCGCAGCATCACGGTTCAATTCAATCAGCAGGCGCTGTATCTGGATTGCCGAATTCACCGCATTGGCCGCATCATTTCCTTTTGAGATCGGCGCGCCAAACACCGCCATTACGGCATCGCCCATGTATTTGTCCAGCGTCCCGCCATTATCAAAAATCACGTCCGTGACTCGCGTGAAATACTCATTCAGAATTTCCACCACGCGGCCTGGTTCCATCTTCTCGCTCATGGCGGTAAAGCCGCGAATGTCGGCGAACATGACCGTAACTTCCTGATTGACGCCGCCCAGCCGGATATCCGGGTTGGCGACAACCATTTCCACCACTTCCGGCGCAAGAAAACGCTCCAGTGCGGTGCGCTGCATTGCCTGCTGGGCAATTTTTTCATGGGCGGCAGCGTTATCAATGGCTGCCCCTGCCTGTGCCGCTACCAGCGCGAATACGTTTAGTTCTTCCTGTGTAAATGCTGAAGCCCGCTCCAGATTGTCTACATAAAGGATCCCAAACAACCTGTCTTTCCCCACCAGCGGCGCGCACATGGCGGAGCGCAGGCCGGAAATCTTCAGGCTCTCACTGCCGCTGAAGCGCTCATCCTCGCTTACGTCATCAATCAGGATCGGCTGCTTTTCCTTGCGGACCATCTCCAGCACGCTCTTGCTCAGAATGATCTGCGGCCGGTTCCCGGAACTGGAAGGATCGCGGTATCGAACCTCGCTCTGCCGCACCACTTCACCATGCTCGTCGAACAACATGACAAAGCCGCGTTCTACACCTTCAATCAGGCAAGCCAGTGAAACCACTTGTTCGCAGATGTGCTCCAGCGCCAGCTTGGAATTCAGGGCCTTGCCGGCTTCGTATAAAACCATCAGCAGATAGTTTTCCCGTTCCAGTTTTTTCACACGACTGGATAAATCGGTGAGGTCGCTTTTAGGAACAGCCCCGCTTCTGGGCAGCACGGCCTGCTCGTCGCGGCCATGCATAATGTTGTTCAGCGTAGACGGCCACTCGCCCCGGCGGACCTGTATGCCCTCTTCGCCCACGTTTTCCAAAAGCAGCTTGTACAGGCCAACCAGCGCGACGTCGCCGTTCTTCAGCTCTGTTTCCTTGCTGATTTTTTTGTCGTTGAGGACGAGGCCGTTGGTGCTGCCGCGATCGGCAATAAAGATGGAATTATCTCTGAGCTTGATGACCGCATGAAAGCGGCTGACGCTGGGATCATTCAGGACGAGATCATTGGCATTGCCCCGTCCCACGGTGATGACGGGCTTGTTGAGTTCGAGTATGCCGTTTTTCCCCTCAGGAGAGGAGATGATCAGCCGGGCCATAAGACATGGTCACTGTTTCTCAAGTATCTCGTCAATATTTACGATCTTGCCTTTTTGTACGTGGATGTTTCTGTGGACTGTTTTGTACCCGCTCATCTGCAGCACAATACTGTAGACGCCAGGATCAGCAGGCCACCGCGCGTTGGTTTTCTTGGGCGCCGCTTTGCCATCCACCACAATGGTTGCGCCTTCTGGGTCAGTCCGGATGTGGACCAGGCCTTTTCCATCCGGGATTGTGTCTGTGCCGAAGATCCGACGCAGCAGGTTCGTGCTCTTGCCCTCTTCAGATTGTGGATCAAGGCTCAACAATACTGGTGAAAAGCTCAGCGTCTGTCCTTCAGAAAGAGTTTCTTCCACGGCAGCGTCTCGGAATCCCACCTTGCGCACCGCAAGCCTGTGAAATCCTTTTTCAACAGTAAGCTGGGCTGGCGTGGTCATGCCACTATCTTTGCCATCCACCCATACATTGGCTCCCTGCGGATTGCTGGTGACCACCAGAGTGGAAACCGCCGGCGTCAGCTCTGCGGAAACGTCGACACTTTTAGCGGCAATGGAATCAATGCTGCGTGTCTGCTGTAAATAACCTGCCTTGGTAAAGACCAGAGTGTGATGACCCGCGGCAAGGTGTGACGCCGTAAAGGGTGTAATCCAGTTCGGCTCGCTCCAGCCATCAATTTCTACCTTGGCGCCTTCGGGCTGTGAAACCAGTTTTAATTCGCTTTGCTGAACAAAAACCTGGTTAGGCGAACTGGTGGCCTTCTGTGGCGTGGGTTGCTTTTGCGCAGACGGTTGAGGCTTTTGCTCAGGGAAAAATTTAACCGTAGTGTCTTTTGCTATCACCTCCGAGACTGGCGTGGGAGCCGGGATGGCGATAGCAATGGGCTCGCGCTCAGCTTGCTGCCGTGCTTTGGTTTCCGCAGCAAGCTGGCGCAGCTTTACTTGTGTCCGATGATAGGCATATCCACCCATGGAGCAACCCAGAAAGACGATGGTTGCAATGGTCGCGATGAGCAGGTTTCGTTTGCTGGTCAGTATGGCCGTCGCAGGACGGAGCAGTGGAATAGGCGTTTTGGCTGGGGCCGCAGCGGCCGCTGCTGCCATTGCTGTGTTGCCGGCAAGCAACGCGGACCGGAAGCACAACGGTTTTTTCAGGTGGAGTAGAGACAGGTCCTATCGCGCCGGTGGAACCGGTCCGGACAGGGCCTGCCAGCTTATAGTTTTCCAGATCGCGGACAAGGTCCGCGCAGGTTTGATAACGATCGTCAGGCGCTTTGGCCAGAGCCTTGGTGACAATCGCACTCAAACCAGGATGGACAGTTACATCCAGATCGCGTGGCGTGATCGGGGTTTCGTTGACGATTTTGTAAATAATGGTTGTTACGTTCTGGCCGACGAACGGCTTTTCGCCCGTCAGCATTTCGTAGAGGATAACGCCCATGCTGAACAGATCAGAGCGCCCATCCAGCGTGCGCCCTTTCACCTGCTCAGGAGACATGTAATTGGGCGTACCCAGGACCTGCCCGGTGTTAGTGACCTGCCCGCCGGATTTAGCGATGCCGAAATCCATGATCTTTACCGTGCCGTTCGCGGTGATCATGATGTTGGCGGGCTTTATATCGCGATGAACAATTCCGTTTGAATGCGCATAGTCCAGGCCGCGGGAAATCTGGCGCGTATACTGCAGCACCTCTTCCGTTGCCAGAACGCGCTTTTCCGTCAGCAATTCATGAAGTGTAGTGCCTTCAATGAATTCCATCGCGATGTAGAAAATTCCATCCTGCTCGCCGGCGTCATAGATGGTGACAATGTTGGGATGGTTGAGCACTCCGGCGGCGCGTGCTTCATTCTGGAAACGGCGCACCATTTCCTGGGCGTCCAGTCCGTGGACGTCAAGCCGCATCGTTTTGAGTGCCACGGTACGGCCAATAGTCGGATCCAGCGCCTTGTACACAACGCCCATCGCGCCGCGGCCAAGCTCGCCGGTAATCTCGTATCTGCCAACCGTCTGAATAGACATCATGAGGGCTTAATTTTTCTTACTGACTCGGTGGCGCCCTTGCTTGTCTTGGGGGAGAGACGTAAAGCAATTCTTACAGGAGAAACAACACTCCGGATGAGCCGAAAATATCCCATTCCATTACTGCAGGTCAATGCTCACGTACGCCTGGCACGTGACTTTAGTTTGCAGCCTTGGTCCAACAGAGAAAAACTTTAAGTGAGTTATCGTCACCGCCTTACAATGCCCCTATGCGCCTACATTTAATGGCTTTATTGCTCTTGCCTTTTTTTCTTCCCGCACAGACGGGGAACCAGCCTGCCGCACCCCAGAACTCTCGAGAACAAGCGGCGGCGGGCCCCCAGCAGGAAGAGATGACCCCTGAGATGCGGGCCAATTTTGAAGAAGGAATCAAACACCTATTGGTCTCACAGGTGGAGGCGTGGAACCATGGCAAACTTGAAGAGTTTATGCAGGGCTACTGGCATTCGCCAGATCTCACCTTTTTTTCCGGCGGCAGCATCACCCACGGATGGGAGCCTACGCTGGAACGCTATCGCCAGCGTTACCAGGCTGAAGGCAGGGAGATGGGCAAACTGGAATTTCAGGACCTGAACATTGATCTGCTCAGTAAAAAATCTGCCGTGGTGACCGGAAAATTTCAGCTCACCATGTCTGACGGGAAACACCCACACGGTATATTCACGCTGATTCTTAAACGGATGCCACCCAACGGGTGGAAAATTGTGCACGATCATACGTCGGCAGCGGAATAGACGTTTGAGCAGTGTCAGCGGGTCTTCCGCCGCTGCAATTCTCGATAGGCTTCACTCTTGGAGAGACCGCGCTCTTTGGCCAGGATTTTAAGTCCGGCTTTTTCATCCAGCTTTTGCTCGCGCATGATTTCTTCCAGACGCTGCGCAATATCTTTGATGCCTGCATGGGATTCCTGCGCTTCGCTTTTGCCGATCAGCAGCGTTATCTCGCCTTTCAGTTCATGTTCCTGGACCCGAGCCAGTATCTGCGCGGCGCTGCCGCGAATGAACTCCTCATGCAATTTAGTAAGCTCACGCGCCAGCACGATTGGGCACTCGGCCCCAAGTATCTCAACGATGTCCTGCATGCTTGCGGCGATTCGGTGCGGTGCCTCATAGACAACTGTTGTCTGCTCTGAAGCGCGAAGTGCTTCCAGCATCGTGCGCCGCTGGCCTGACTTGGCGGGCAGAAAGCCAAGGAACTGGAAGTTGTCGGTTGGCAGACCGCCGGCGGCCAGCGCGGAAATTAGGGCTGAAGCTCCGGGCACCGGAACAACCTGTACGCCGCGCTCAATCGCCAGCTTGATCACGCGATACCCAGGATCGGATATGCCCGGCATGCCGGCATCTGAAACCTGGGCTATGTTAAGCCCCTGTTCCAGTTTGGCCACCAGTTCTTCCGCGCGCGCGGCCTCATTGTGCTCGTGGTAGCTGACCGTTGGCTTATCGATGCCATAGTGATGCAGCAGTTTGGCAGTGTGGCGCGTGTCCTCGCAGGCGATCAGGTCTGTTTCCTTCAGCACGCGCACGGCGCGATAAGTAATGTCCTCCAGATTGCCAATAGGGGTGGCCACCACGTAGAGCGTACCCGGCTTTGTGTGCACAACCATCTGGATTCGATTCCGGCGGTAAGGATAGCATCCAGCGCGGCGGTGTATCGCGCTGGTTTATTCCCAATAAAACGCTCTCTGCTAAAATCAGAGCACAATCACTTCCATGCTTGAAGGTGTTTCCGAGTGCCTCTCTACGAATATCAGTGTAAAAAGTGCAAACACAAGTTCGAAAAGATACAGAAATTTTCTGATCAGCCGGTAAGAAAGTGCCCTGAATGCGGCAGCCCGGTGGAGAAGATTATGCATGCGCCTGCGGTCCAGTTTAAAGGCTCCGGCTGGTACGTGACCGACTACGGCGGAAAAAGCGAAGCGCCGAAATCTGACAACGGTTCAGAGAAGTCAGAGAAAAAAGACACGTCCAAAGAGGACGGCGCAAAGGGAGAGAAAGACAAAGACTCCAAGCCCAAAAAGTCTGAAGGAAAGTCCGAGTCTAAATCCGAATCCAAGTCTGAATCAAAAAAGTCCAAGTCCTCTAAGGACTAAAAAGCCGCCTGCTTGCCTTATTGACTGACTGCCCGGCAAGCAAAAGAACAAGCCGCAAACAAGCGTTGATCAAATCACACACATGCTTACGGCTTTAAGTATTGCGGCGCTTTAGCTGGCGCGACGGCTGCGATCGGGCGTTGCCTCCACCCGGTCGCCGACTGTAAACACCATCTGCCGCTTCGGAACATCCGCATCCACCACAACATGGTCGCCGTGAAGTACTTCGCCTTCCAGTATCTTCAATGCCAGCGGGTCCTGGATCATCCGCTGGATCGCCCGTTTCAGCGGACGCGCGCCATAAGCCCGGTCATAGCCCTCAAGGAACAGCAGCTCCTTGGCCGGCTGTGTGAGCTCGATAGTGATTTTTCGGTCTGCTAAAAGCTTGCGCAGATCGTCCAGACGTAGCTCGATGATGTGCGTCAACTGTTCCTCACCGAGTGGTTTGAAGACAATAATGTCATCCACCCGGTTTAGAAACTCGGGACGGAAATGCTGCCGCAGTGCTTCCATCACATGGTCGGACGCCTCAGCAAACGCTTCCGGCGAACTTACGCCTTCGGCCTGCAAATAGCTGGCGCCAATATTTGAGGTCATAATGATCACCGTATTTTTAAAGTCCACGGTGCGGCCTCTGGAGTCGGTCAAGCGGCCGTCATCCAGAATTTGCAGCAGGATATTGAAAACATCCGGATGCGCCTTCTCAATCTCATCAAACAGAATCGCGCTGTAAGGGCGGCGGCGCACTGCTTCCGTAAGCTGTCCGCCTTCGTCATAACCCACGTATCCCGGAGGCGCGCCGATCAGCCGCGCTACCGCATGCTTCTCCATGTACTCGGACATGTCGATCCGCACCATGGCGTGCTCATCATCAAAGAGAAACTCCGCCAAAGCCCGTGCCAGCTCAGTCTTTCCTACGCCTGTCGGACCCAGAAAGATGAAAGACCCAATTGGCTTTTTAGGATCACTCAGCCCTGCGCGCGAACGCCGCACCGCATTTGATACGCGCTCCAGGGCTTCGTCCTGGCCAACCACGCGCTGGCGCAGCCGGTCTTCCATGTTGACGAGTTTGCGTACCTCGCCTTCCAGCATCTTTGAAACCGGAATGCCGGTCCATTTGGAAACAATCCGCGCAATGTCTTCTTCGTCTACTTCCTCCTTGAGCATGCGGCGCTGTTTGTCATCGGCCTGCGCGCTCAGTTTGGCCAGCGCCGTTTCTGCCTGGCGCAGATCTCCATAACGGATCGCTGCCACCCGCTCCAGGTCCCCACTGCGTTCAGCTTTCTGTTCTTCAATTTTTAGCTGCTCAATTTTTTCCTTGAGCTCACGAATGCGAGTAATGCCCTCTTTTTCTTCTTTCCAACGCGCTTTGAGAGCATTGGCTTGTTCGCGAATGTGCGCCAATTCTTTCTCTACAACAGCGAGCCGCTCCCGTGAGTTGGAATCGTCTTCTTTCTTCAGCGCCTGCTTTTCGATCTCGAGCTGAGTGGCCCGCCGTTCCAACTGGTCGATCTCCGTAGGCATGGAATCAATCTGTATACGCAGCGATGACGCAGCTTCGTCGATCAAATCAATGGCCTTGTCCGGCAGGAACCGATCCGTGATGTAGCGGTTTGAGAGCGTGGCCGCCGCCACAATGGACGAATCCTTGATCCGAACGCCGTGATGAACCTCATACTTCTCTTTGAGTCCGCGCAAAATTGAAATCGTGTCTTCCACCGTCGGCTCGCTGACCAGCACAGGCTGGAAACGCCGCTCCAGGGCCGTATCTTTCTCAATGTATTTGCGATATTCATTGAGCGTGGTCGCGCCAACGGCACGCAGCTCGCCGCGCGCCAACGCGGGCTTGAGCATGTTGCTGGCATCAATTGCGCCTTCCGACGCACCGGCTCCTACCAGCGTATGCAGCTCATCAATAAAGAGGACGATCTGCCCGTTAGAGTCTTCAATTTCCTTCAGCACGGCTTTCAGGCGGTCTTCAAACTCTCCGCGATATTTTGCGCCGGCCAGCATTGCGCCCAGGTCCAGTCCAACGACTCGCTTGTTCTTCAGGATCTCCGGAACGTCACCGGAGATAATGCGCTGCGCCAGACCTTCCACAATCGCCGTCTTACCCACCCCGGGTTCGCCGATCAGCACGGGATTGTTCTTGGTCCTGCGCGAGAGCACCTGGACGACACGACGAATCTCTTCATCGCGGCCAATCACCGGATCAAGCTTGCCACGCCGCGCCAGCTCCGTGAGGTCTTTGGCGTAGCGGGAAAGCGCCTGATATTTGCCTTCAGGATTCTGGTCGGTCACGCGCTGCGATCCGCGCACCGCAGTGAGGGCTTTCAAGATTGCGTCATGCGCTACGCCGGCGGCAGTAAGCAACTGGCGCGCTTCGTTCGATTTGTCCTTGTCTGCGGCGGCGGCCAGAAGCAGGTGCTCCGTGGAGACGTACTCGTCCTTGAACGTGTCCGCTTCTTTAAAAGCCTGGTCCAATATTTTGGACATAGCCGCGGAAAGATGCGGCTGCGCGGCCGCGCCGGAAACTTTGGGAAGCTTGCCGATCCGCTCTATTACCTGTGCCTGCAGCGTTGAGGCGTTGATACCCAGCTTGGTCAAAACGGGCACGACAATGCCTTCGCTATCCTGCAAGAGCGCCGCCAACAGATGCAGCGGTACCATCTCCGGATTGCCGTTGTCACTGGCGATCTCATTGGCCTGCTGGATTGCTTCCTGCGCTTTGATTGTGAACTTATCCCAACGAATTGCCATGTCTTACTCCTAAACAGTTTTGGTATCTGAGATCCTTCCCCTTCGCAAGCTCAGGGTCAGGATTTCGCCTGGCGGCTCAGACGCCGCCAAATCGGCTCAATTTATCCCAACGAATTGCCATGTCTTACTCCTAGTCGATAATTGTCTCTCTCCGGGAAGTTTTTTGCTTGCTCCTGCTTGCGGCGTCCCAGGGGTTCTTTTCAAAAAAAACGGGAGATGTGAGCGCATCTCCCGTACAGACCTTCTATTTGTCCTGAAACTTTGAAGCCGCACAGCTTATGCCTGCAGGGTTTTTTCTCCGACAACGCCAACCTTGATCTGCCGTGGCTTGGCTTCCGCCCGCTTGGCCAGCGTGATCTTCAGAATGCCCTTGTCGTAGCTGGCTTCCACCTTGTCGGCGTCCACGGTGTTCGGGAGCCTGAAGGTGCGGGTGAACGAACCATACCGGCGCTCAATGCGATGGAAGTTCTCTTCCTTTTCTTCCTTCTCGAACTTGCGCTCGCCCTGGACGGTCAAAGTGTTGTTTTCCACGCTCACGTTCAGGTCTCCCTCGTTTACTCCTGGAACTTCCAGCTTGAGGGTCAGATTCTGCTCGTCTTCGTAAACGTCAACCGGCGGGACAAAATTGCCTGCCGTCAGCTGCTCTTTGCCGCCTGGCTCGGCAAAGTTGCCGAAAAAGCTGGCCAGCTCGCGAAAGGGGTCAATTCGGGTGATCGTGGTCATTGGTGTTTCTCCTCCAAAATAAGTGTTCTGAATGAATGCGGTTACAGTAGCTTGGATGCTAGTATCAGTACAAAAGAATCATAAAATATGAGTGTATTACTGTCAAATATAGAATGAATGATTTTTTGTGTTTATTTTCAATATTTATGAGGCTATCTTTCGCTGGAATGGGCAGTGAATCAGGCCACGGAGAGAACAAAACACTTCAGATAATGCGTTTCTGGCACCCCCAGCAGGATGGGGTGATCCTGGGACTGAGCGCGCTTTTCGAGGATTTGGACGGAGCGATGAGCGTCCTGGGCGGACTCAGTCAACATGGCCAAGAAGTCTTCTTCGCTTACCGCAAACGAACACGAACAGGTGACCAGCACGCCATGCGGACGAAGCATTTTAAGGGCGCGCAGATTCAGCTCTTTGTAGCCGCGCATGGCTGATTCCAGATGCTTCTTGGATTTGGCAAAGGCCGGAGGGTCAAGCACGATCACGTCATACTGTTTGCCGGCGGAGGAGTAGTCCTTCATTAGGTCAAAGGCGTTGCCTTCGATCCATTCGATCTCGGACTTGTTCCGGCGGAATTGAGCTTTTCATTCTGGTCGGCCACTTCCAGGGCTTCGCGAGAGATATCGACCGCCGTCACCTTCTGGCAGACGCGCGCGAGATGCAGCGCAAACCCGCCATGATAAGTGCAGACATCCAGTGCCTCTCCGCGAGCATAATGCGCTGCAGCGGCATAGTTCTCACGCTGGTCAAGGAACGCGCCGGTCTTCTGGCCGCCCAGGGCGTCATAGTGGAACTTCACACCATTCATCGAAATGATGGTGCTGCTCTTTTCTCCTGAAATCTGCGCTGATTCCATCGGCGGCAGCTGCTCCAGATCGCGGATGCGTCCGTCTGCGCGCTCCACAATGTGCTCCGCACCGGTGAGCTTTTTGAGCGTCTCGACGATAAGCTGCTTTCGCTCGGGCTGGTCCCACGCCTGCGTGAGTACTTGAAAGGTATAGACATCGTTGTAACGATCAACGACTAGCCCTGGCAGCCGGTCTGCTTCGCTAAAGACCAGCCGGCAAGCATCGGAATCGTGCACCAGTTTTTTTCTGTAAGAGACAGCGTCGGCCAGCCGCTCCAGCACCAGATGCAGCAATTCCTCTTCTGATCCGAGCACCTCACGGCCCAACAGGCGTAGGCGGATCTGCGAAGATGAGCTGTAGATAGCGGATCCCAGCATTTTGTCTTTGGGGCCCACCACATGCACCAGCGCACCGGACTGGGTTCCAGCGTCATTGAGCACGTCAGAGGCGTAGATCCATACATGGCCATCGCGCAGGCGCTTTGCTGCACGGTCATTGACGATTACTTTTTTCGGAGAGCTGTTTGCCATCAGACAAACAGAATATAGGAATGCGCGTTATTGCGTGGGAGTAGCTTCCGGTGCGGGCTCGGTTTCTGCTTCTGGCTCAACCGCAGCAGCGCGTGCCCTGGATTTCTTTTTGGCTGGCTCAGGAGGCGGCGCAACTTCACTTGCAGGGTTGAAATAAAGAATTCGGCCGCAGGAGTTGCAAGTGATGATCTGCTCATTGGTGCGGATTTCCTGCCAGGTCTGCGGACGCACCATCACAAAGCACGCCATACATTTCTGATCACGCGCCTCGGCGATGGCCGATTTGCGCTGCCGCATCACGCGGTCATAATGCGCCATGGTGCTGTAATTCACGCCGGCGCAAAGCTGTGTGCGTTTATCTTTTAGCTCAGCCAGAAGCTTCTCGTCTTCCGTGGTACGCACGCGCGCTTCAGCTTTTTCTTTCTCCACATCGGCAGACTCGGTCTTTAATTCGGCTTCGGCGACTTTCAGGGCCTTCTCTTCGCTTTCCAGGCCAAGCATTAATTCAAGAATCTTGTCTTCACAGCCGCTGATCTGTTTTTCCGCGAACTCTACCTCGTGCATCAGGGCACGGTATTCTTCATTGGTTTTTACGCTGGAGGACTGGCTGCGGTATTTGACGATTTTTTCCTGAAAACCTTTGATGTCGGCTTCCAGCTGGCGGCGGCTGGCTTCATTGCCTTTGACCCGGGCTTTGGCTTTTTCAACAGCGGCCTTGTGTTCGGCCAGCTTTTCTTCAATGGCAGACACCCGCTTGGGCAGTCCGGCCACTTCTTCAGACAGGCGATTCGCCTCCCGATCTACTTTTTCTAACTCGATAAGCTTTTCTAAGTCTGCATTCATGGGTGGGGTAAGCTCAATTCTAACACGCATAAACAGCCACTCAACGTTGCATTTGCCCCTTTAACTAGGTTTTTCTACTGATTGTCTCTGTTCAATGCCATGCTTAGACTCAATGGAAATGATCATAGAAATCACCAGATTGCTGCTTGGGGTGGGGATTGCCGTCTTTCATCGCCCTTTGGCCAGTATGATCATGCAGCAAGAGCGTGCTCTGGATGGCTTCTTTCGCAGCCGCGGCGTACATCTGCCTGAACCGCCCAGTGATGCCACGGCGCAGAACATGTACTTCGTCATCGGGATTTTCATTTCCCTGGTTGAAGCTGGACGGATCTGGCTCTCAACGGCATCGTAGGGCATCGCCTCCCCAGATCCTCAGCTTACGTCTCAGATGGGCCTTAGTCCTTCGGCATCGGCGGAGTGGTATCCGGCTTCCCTCTGAAGAAGAACCGCGCAATCAGCAACAACACAATTGAGCCGATCCAAAGATATTTGCTGATATCCCGGGTGTGTGGATCCGGAGAAGACCGCCACATGAACGAGACCACAAGCGCCGCAATGGCGAGTAGCAAGACAATCCAATAACCTGCTGGTTTGTTTCCCATAGTTTCCTTTCTACGCAGAAGTTCGTGAAGAGTTACGTCTGTCCCGGAAAAATTGAAATAACGTGAGCATATCAGGGCGCCGAAATAACCATCCAGCGCCCTTGCTGAGTTGATAAAAGTTACTTTTTCTTGCCCGCTCCCGCAGCAGCGGGAACACCTTCAGCGGCCTGGCCATGGTAATTGGGGAACGCCGGGCGTTTGGCCTCTGCCGGCGGATTCTTCTTGAGAGAGTCCATCACCAGGGACACTGCTTTCTCCAGTTGCGGATCATGCCCGCTGACCCATTCCTTTGGCGTGATCTCCACTTCAAAATCAGGGGCTACGCCATGGTTCTCTACGTCCCAGCCACCTGTGCGATTGTAAAAAGCCACGCGCGGCGCCGTTACTGAGCCGCCGTCCATGAGATTGGGATAGTCATAAATTCCCACCAACCCGCCCCATGTTCGCGTGCCGACCAGAGGTCCGAGCTTGGCATCGTGGAAATACCAGGGCAGAGCATCACCGCCTGACCCGGCATACATGTTGATGATCATGGCCTTGGGGCCGAAGATGGCGCCAACGGGCGTGGTGAAATCATGGCCTTCGCGCGTCATCCAGTAGTTTTGCAGCGGACGTTTCAAATAGTCGATCACATAGTCTGCCGCCGAGCCTCCGCCGTTGAAGCGTTCGTCAATTACGGCGGCTTCGCGTCCGATTTGGGCAAAGAAGTAGCGGTTGAATGATGTGTATCCGCCAAAGCCGGTGTCTGGCAGATAGACGTATGCTACTTTCCCGCCGCTGAGCTTATCTACTTTTTGCAGGTTGCCTTCAATCCACGCGCGATTGCGCAGAGCGCCCTCAGACTCAATTGGAACTACCGTTACGGTGCGCGCTGTTTTACCATCCGGCGTGGAACCAATCTTGAGGACGGTTGCTCTTTCCGCTGTGCCAGCGAACAGCTCAAACACTTCTTCGGTAGGCTTTAACTCTCTACCGTTGACAGCAAACAGGTAATCGCCTTCCTGCACATTGACGCCGGGCTGTGTGAGCGGCGCGCGCAGCTGCGGGTTCCAATTTTCACCCTGATAGATCTTGCTGAAGCGATAGTGTCCGTTTTCAATGCTGTAGTCAGCGCCCAGCAATCCCACTCTGCCTTGCTCTGACGGCGGATCTGTGGGCGTGCGGATATACATGTGGCCCACTGTCAGTTCGCCGAGCATGTCTGAAAGCAGGTAGCTGAAGTCAATGCGGCTGCCGACATTTTCAAGGTATGGCTCGTAGTGCTTCCTGGCTTCCGGCAGGTTCAGACCGTGCAGGCTGGGATCATAGAAGAAGTCCCGCTCAATCCGCCAAACCTCGTTGTATTCCTGCTTCCACTCAGCTCGGGGATCGACCAGAACTTCCATCCGCGCAAGATTCATTGGCGTATCTGGTTTGGCAGCGGGGCCCTCACCGCGCGCGGGCGCAACAGCAGAGCTGATGAACCATTTCATGTTCTCGCGACGGCCTTTGCTGTAGAGCATCTTCTTGCCATCAAAAGAGACGGTGAAGTTGTTGGCGCCTTCCATCAACTTCTCGGGTTTGCGTGACGTAAGGTCAAAGCGCCACAGAGTGGTCTGCTGGTCCGGGCCGCCTCGCGATGGTTCTTCCACCAGAAAAATGGTTCCGGCTTTGCCTGCCACCAGCTTGCCGTAGTCACGCGGCGGGAGCGGCAAGGCCAGAATACGCTGGCTGATATTCTCAGCATCAATCCGGACGGTGACGCCTTCATTCTTGACTGACTTCGCGGCCCGGGCGTCCTGCGCTTTGGCTTTTTCTTCAGGATTTACGGGAGCATTTGCCGGCTCCTGGTCTGGCTTTTCTTCGGCCTTCGACGCCTTGTCTGAATCTGCCTTGGAATCGTCAGCAGACTTCTCTTCATCGCTTTCAGGCGCCAGAGGTGACGGCTGGTCCTTGCGCAGCACCATCAAATAGGCGCTCCGCGTGATTGGCCGGTTGATGCTGGAAAGATCGAGCCAGCCAGTAGTCGGGCCAACATCGGTGCTGGCGGTGAAATAAAGGTATTGCCCTTTTTGATCAAAGGCGGGGAAGCGGGCATCGCTCAAGCCGTCTGTCAGCTGCAGGCTCTTGGCCTGATCGAGCGAATAAGCAAAGATGGCGTGCATGTGGCTAACGAGCGTCCTGGAGTAAGCGATCCAGCGGCTATCCGGCGACCAGACCGGATTAAGCGTGCGGGTTGGATTGTCATACGTGTCGGTATCGATCTTTACCGGCGTGCCTTTCGCCAGGTCCACATACCAGATGTTCAGCCGTTTGTCAGAAAAAACAATCTTCTTGCTGTCAGGCGACCAGATGGGGTCATAGTAAAAAGAGGCGGGAGTGCCAAGAGAGATCTTCTTAGGCTCGCCCATGCCATCAGGATTTTTCAGTAAGAGCTGATACTCGCCGGACTCATCAGAGAAGTAAGCCACCCACTTGCCATCCGGTGACCAGGCCGGATCACGCTCCATGGTTCCGGGCGTGTTGGTCAGATTGCGAATATCGCCCTTCTCGGCGGGAGCGGTAAGAATCTCGCCATGGGCCTCAAACACCGCACGCGCGCCGCTGGGGGAGAGCGCTACGCCGGCAATTTCATTTTCTACTTTCTTGAAGTGAGGGCGGATATTGGGCAGATCGGCAGGCACGGTTACGGCTACCGTCTTGGACTTGCCAGTGGCGGGGTCGAAAAGATTCAGCGAGCCAAATTGCTCATAGACGATTGCATCCGGGCCGGCGGAAGCAGACTTGATATCGACGCCGTTGCTGGGCAGCGCCTGTTCCACTTTCTTGCTTTTAAGATCGCAGGCAAACAGGCTGAACGGTCCGTTGCGGTCCGAGAGGAAATAAATCTTGTTGCCCACCCACATGGGATTGCCGTCATTGGATGCGTCACGCGGCAGTTGCTCCAGGTCCAGATCAGTGAGGTTGGCGATCCATATGCGCGATGCTTTGCCGCCGCGATAACGCTTCCAGCCGATCGCAGAGAGACGCCGGTTGTTGTCCACGGGAACGTAAGCGATGTGTTTGCCATCCGCGGCGAACGTGCCGAATTCGGCCGTAGGCAGAGGCAGTTCATGCGGCAATCCGCCGTCGAGCGAAACCGTGAATAGCCGGTTGAAGCGGGAGTAGCTATTACGTGACGAACGAAAAAGCACGGATTTGCCATCGGGCGTCCAGCCCACCACTTCATCCACCGCCGGATGATACGTAAGCCGCTTCGGTACGCCACCCGAACTGGGCATGACGTAAACATCTACATTGCCGTCATAGTCGCCGGTGAAGGCAATCATGCTTCCGTCCGGAGAGAAAACCGGATCGCTCTTGGTGCCACTGCCGCTGGTCAGCAACCGGGCTTCGCCGCCATCCCGCGCAACCAGCCAGAGATCGCCCGCGTAGGCAAAAGCCATGTGGGTCTTGGAGAGCGTGGGCGTCTGCATGAGCAGCGGGCCTGCAGCGTGGGCGCTCAGAGCGCAGGCGGAAATAACCAAAACGGTAAGGAGGGAGTAGAGAGATTTCTTCATAGGCACCACCGAAGTGAAAATGGCGTTCAAGGAAAAGCAGCTTAGGTTAGCAGCAGAGCTGGAAGGAAACAAGAGAACACCTCTGAAACGCAGAGGAACGGAGGAAGCGGAGGGTTAGGATCGGGTGATCTGGTAATCCGATGATCGGATAAGCGGAAAAGCAAAGCCAGACTTGCTAGGTAGAGCTTATTACGATTTTGAGGCGTACGTTAATTAGAATTTCTTTTTGAAAGGAAGAAAGTCGAACGCTTTTTCGTGGCCATAGCCGATGCTTTGTAGTTCTGCACGGGGCGACAAAATACCTTCGGAAGCCAAAGCTTCTAAAAGTTCCGAGATGCTCTTCAATAATTTCTTTTTTGCTTAGCGTCTACATTCAACCAGTGTTGCGCCAAGCCACCTACAATGAGTATCCGACCCGCCGTCCACACGTATTTGCGAGAACGTTCAGCTTTAATAATTAGAGCCAAAACATCTCTTGGCGTTTGCGGAACTTCTGCGCTTACTCCTTTCCTCTGCGTTTCACGATTTTGTATTTCGGTCACGGGCATTCATGCTTTCTCAGGCTTTCTCCAGCAACACCGCTACATGCGCAATGGCGGCGTTGTCCGTGCCCATGCCTTCCGGGGTTTTTGCTTTGATGCCGACCTGATTCGGCTGCACGCCCAGCAATTCGGCCACTCGAGCCTGAATTTTTTTAGCGTGTGGAACAATTTTCGGCTCCATCATGATCAAGGTTGAATCGACATTGGAAACCGTGTATCCGGCAAGGCGCACCTGTTTGAGCGCTTCTTTCAGGAAAATGACGGAGTCAGCGCCTTTCCACTTGGGATCAGTCGGAGGAAAGTAGCTGCCAATATCTCCGGCCGCGACGGCGCCGAGCAGCGCGTCAGTGATGGCGTGGAGGAGAACATCACCGTCGGAGTGTCCTGCCAGACCTTGGTCATGTGGAAGGGTAACGCCGCCTATTTTTAGCGTGACGCCTGTCTGGAATTCGTGGGAGTCCCACCCGTAGCCAATTCTCATACGTTCTCACCACTGATTTGCACTGATGCCACTGATCTGAAGAGAGTCAAATAGATCCTCCTGTGTGTTGAGCTTTCATGTGTTTTCGAGAACGATTCAAGAAAGCCAAATCCCAATTCGCTGTATGCCTCATAAAAGACACCGATGATCAGGTCGGTCAACTCAGAATGCTTGTAACTGGAATTAATTGCCATTTTCTATCAGTGTGAATCAGTGATGAGACTCATCAGGAACCCAGCCAGTTCCATGTCCGCCGGCGTTGTGATCTTGATGTTCCGGGCCGAGCCCATCACCACCCACACGCTCTCGCCGAGCCGCTCCACCATTGAAGATTCGTCGGTGCCGGTGAAGCCGTCGGCGGCTGCGCTGTCAAAGGCGCGTTTGATCAGTTCATAGCGGAAGCCCTGCGGGGTTTGCGCCAGCACGATGCGCTCACGCGGAATAGTGGAGGTAATAATCGCGCCTTCTGCTGCTCGCTCCACCTGCTTGATGGTGTCAACGGCAGGCAAGCCGGCGATAGCCGCGCCATGACGCTCCACTTCATGAATAACGTTGGCAATAATTTCGTCGTCAACAAAAGGACGCACAGCATCATGGACCAGCACAATGTCGTCCGCCGCGGCGTTGAGCTGGGAGAGAGCATTCGCAACTGACTCCTGGCGATGTTCGCCGCCTTCGACGATTTTGACTTTAGCGCTGAGCTTTTCTTTTTCCAGCTGCTGGCTGAAACGCTCCATTTCATTCTTGCGCAGAGCCACCACGATCTGGCTGATCTGCTGATTGCGCGCAAAGACGCGCAGCGTGTGAATAACAATGGGAGTGCCGTTGATCTCAAAAAACTGTTTGGAGGGAGCGCCTTTTTTGGTTGACGCCATGCGCGTGCCAAGGCCGGCTGCCGGAATGATAACTATCACCTTCATGTGGGGTGAAAAGTATAACAACTTTGCAGAGAGCGTGGCCGAATGCCGCAACTAAACCAATGGACAGTCGATCAGGCTACGGATTTAGTTTCGGGTGTTGGCGGCG
The DNA here is from genome assembly GCA_963724105.1 of Terriglobia bacterium. Classification (GTDB taxonomy): domain Bacteria; phylum Acidobacteriota; class Terriglobia; order Terriglobales; family Acidobacteriaceae; genus Angelobacter. The sequence goes on from CAVRTD010000001.1 coordinate 771,376, forward strand.
GCTCTTCCTCAGTGTTTCCCGGAAGTACTTCTCTGAGAGCCCATTCAATCCGGTGCGTGCCTTCCTGAATAATGCGGACCTGTTCGGTCTGCTCTTTCATGAAAGGAGAGTAAAGGATTGTTTGCAGCGCATTGCGGACGTGGTGGTTCATCTGGGCAATGATCCGCATCCGGTCCAACACGGCGTTGTGTTGGTGCCGCTCGTAGGCAAATACCAGAAGCCCGGCAAAAATGCCGATCAGGAGATCGTCTACGCCCGCCGCTACCCCGCTAATGTCCCACTTGTCCAGCAGGGCTCTCAGGCCTACGCCGAGAAGAAAAATCACGAAGCCCAGAGCAAAACTATAAACAGCGCGCCGAACCAGAGTAGGCGGTTTCCTGTACATAGAGGATCAATTATTCCACAATGGTAAGGGTCTGTTTGCGTAGCAGCCATGGAAAAAGTATTCAAATATATTCGCGAGCAGCAGCTGCTCCGGCCGGGAAATCGCGTTGCTGTGGCCTGCTCGGGAGGAGCTGATTCCGTGGCGCTTCTCCGTGTACTGTTGGATTTGCGGGAAGTACTGGGCGTGGTGCTTTCGGTTGCTCACTTCCACCATCAGATTCGCGGCGCGGAGGCGGATGCGGACCAGGAATTCGTCCAGGACCTAGCGGCCGAGCACAAGCTGGAATTTCATCCTGGTTCGGGCAATGTTCCTGCGCACGCAGGCGAGCACAAAATCAGCCTTGAAACGGCAGCACGTGATTTACGCCACCAATGGTTTGCCGAGCTGGTGAATGATGGGAAGGCAGAGCTGATTGCTACGGCACATACCTTGGATGATCAGGCTGAAACTGTGCTGATGCGAATTCTCCGCGGAACGGGAGCACGGGGACTGGCAGGCATTGCTCCGGCGCAGAAGGCAAAGCATTTGGTCCGGCCTTTACTCACCACCACCCGGCAGGAGATTGAAGCTTATCTGAAAACGATTGGCCAGCCATGGCGCGAGGACTCTTCGAATCGGGACGCCGCGCATACGCGTAATCGTATCCGGCATACGCTGTTGCCGTTGCTGGAACAGGATTTCAATCCCGCGATCCGGCAGACGCTGGCTGATCTGGCGGAGCTGGCGCGTGCGGAAGAGGAATATTGGAGAAGCCAGCTTTCTGTGCTGCTGCCACGATTGATTCTCCAGGGAACACCCAGCAGAAGCGGGCGAAGCACAAGCGGTGAGGCAAAAGGCGTGCTGGCTTTGGACATGGCAGCTCTTCGGGGGCTGCCCCTGGCTTTGCAACGGCTGGTGCTGCACGGCACAGCAGAACGGTTGGGCGTTGCGCTGGATTTCAAGCATATTCAACAACTTACGGCGCTAGTGGATCAGGATAAGCAGGGTAAAAATCTGGCGTTGCCGGATGGATTAGTGGTGAATCGTACCCTGCGTGAGCTTCAGTTCAGCCAAAAGATCGAGAAATCGCAAGAAAACTACCATTATTTACTGCCGATTCCGGGTGAAATAACCGTGCCGGAGATTGAATCCACGATCCGGGCACGGTTAATAAGTGCTGGAAAACAAAAGGTTTCAGGTTATAATGCGGCATCGCTTTTGAACCCAAGCCTGCTGGGGCCGGAGCTGACGGTTAGAAACTGGCGTGCTGGTGACAGATTTTTTCCGGTGCACAGCCAATCTCCAAAGAAAGTAAAAGAATTGCTGCAGCCTGGTCGGCTGGGACAGACGTTTTCCCTCGCCCAGCGGAAGTCGTGGCCTGTGATTGAAAGCGCCGGCCAGATTGTCTGGATGCGGGGGTTTCCTGTGTCGCGCGACTTCATCAGCAGCTCTGGAGACGCAATCCTGATTGAGGAGACGAAAATGAATGCTGAGGGGCAGGAGTGAGCGCTGAGTATCAACCATCTGAATACCCCAGAGTAGTGCTGTCCGCGGAGCAGATCAGAAAACGCGTACAGGAGCTGGGGCGTCAAATCTCCAATGATTTCAGGGGTAAAACCATTCACGTGGTTGGCGTGATGGAAAACGGCTTTGTCTTTATGGCTGATTTGGTCCGCGAGCTGGATTTGAATGTGGTGTGCCAGTTTGTGAAAGCGGAATCGAAAGAGTCCGACTCCAACACAACAGAGATTTTCTTCAGCCCCGAACTTGATGTAAGCGGCCAGCATGTCCTGCTGGTCGAGGCGCTGGTGCAATCGGGAATAACCAGCGAGTTCCTGATCCGGAACCTTGAGGGGCGCGGTGCTGCCAGCGTGAAGCTGGCTGTCCTTTTGGACAAGCAGTCGGCCCGTCGAGTGTCCCTGCAGCCCGATTACTTTGGTTTTCTGATGAATGAGAGTTTTGTCGTAGGCTATGGGCTGGGAGAGCGCCATTTTGGCCGAAATTTGCCTTATATAGCCGGTCGTGCCGAACTGGGGTAACGCTTAGGCCTCTGTTAAGCGGTTTTACTGGCCCCGGATTGACAGGAATGGGTATAAAATCCCTGCAGTGAGAAAGTTTGAGACCGAGGCAGTTGTCACGCATCTAACCGGATGTAGGTGCCCGTCTTTTCAACGACTGGGAACCTTTCTCATTGCAAAACCGTCCTTTATTGAAGCGGTAATTTTAGATAAGAAGTAGGTCAGCCCCCTTGTGTCTGATCAGGAATTTAGGAGCAATCAGTGAATTCGACATTTAAAACGGTGATCTTGTGGGTAACGCTTGTGGCAGTCGCGTTCGTCCTTTGGCATATGATTCAAGGTGGACAGAACGGCGGCAAGGACCAGGAAATCCCTTACACCGAATTCAAGTCTCAGCTAGATCAGAACACCATCGCGGATGTAACCATTGAAGGCAATATAGCGAAGGGCAAGTTGCGCAATGGCAGCCTGTATCACTCAGTTATCCCGGTTAACAACCAGAACCTGCTGAAAGAGCTGGATGACCACAAGGACGTAAAAACAACTTTTAAAGATAATCAGGGATGGAATTGGTCAGTGGCTTTGATCCAGTTCTCACCGTTCATTTTGCTGGGCGTGCTGTGGTTTGTGATGATCCGGCAGATGCAGACCGGTGGCAACAAGGCATTGAGCTTCGGCAAGAGCCGGGCGCGGCTGCTTTCCATGCAGCAGAAGAAGATCACATTTAAAGATGTGGCTGGCGTGGATGAAGCCAAGGAAGAGCTGCGGGAGATCATTGAGTTCCTGCGCGAAGCGCAAAAATTCCAGAAGCTTGGCGGACGCATTCCTAAAGGCGTGCTGCTGGTAGGCCATCCGGGAACAGGTAAGACGTTATTGGCGCGCGCCGTTGCCGGTGAAGCCAATGTGCCATTCTTCAGCATCTCCGGTTCGGACTTTGTTGAGATGTTTGTGGGCGTGGGCGCAAGCCGGGTTCGCGATCTGTTTGAGCAGGGCAAAAAGAATGCTCCCTGCATTATCTTCATCGACGAAATTGACGCGGTTGGACGCCACCGTGGCGCAGGCCTGGGCGGCGGACACGACGAGCGCGAGCAGACACTGAATCAACTGCTGGTGGAAATGGACGGCTTTGAATCGAATGAAGGCGTGATCCTGATCGCCGCAACCAACCGGCCTGACGTGCTGGATCCAGCTCTGCTGCGTCCGGGACGCTTTGATCGCCGCGTGGTGGTTCCACTTCCAGATGTCCGCGGACGTGAAGAGATTCTCCGTGTACACACACGCAAGATTCCTTTGGCGGATGATGTTGATCTCTCCATTCTGGCGCGCGGCACACCGGGCTTCTCCGGCGCCGAGCTTTCCAATATGGTGAATGAAGCGGCGCTGAACGCGGCCCGCAACAATCGCAAATCCGTGCTGATGTATGACTTTGAGCTGGCCAAGGACAAAGTCCTGATGGGCGCAGAGCGCAAGAGCCTGCTGCTCACGGAAGAAGAAAAGAAAGTTACGGCCTATCACGAAGCCGGCCACGCTATTGTGGCGGCGCTTATGCCGCATGCGGATCCGCTGCACAAGGTCACGATTATCCCGCGTGGAATGGCGCTGGGCGTAACCATGCAGCTTCCGGAAACGGACAAACACAACTACACACTTGATTACCTGAACACGCAGATTGCCGTGATGATGGGCGGACGCCTGGCGGAAGAGATCTTCCTCAACCAGATGTCCACCGGAGCCGGCAATGACATTGAGCGCGCCACTGAAATGTCGCGCAAGATGGTTTGCGAGTGGGGTATGAGCAGCCTGGGACCGCTGACTTTCGGCAAAAAAGAAGAGCAGATTTTCCTGGGACGCGAACTTTCGCAGCATCGCGATTTCAGTGAAGAGACGGCGCGTGAAATCGATTCTGAAGTTCGCCGCCTGGTAAATACGGGCTATGAAAAGGCCAAGAGCATCATTCTGGAAAACCGTGATGCCATGGTCCGCATAGCTTTGGCTTTGCTGGAACGCGAAGTACTGGATGCCAACGAGCTGAAGCTTATCCTTGAAGGCAAGCAACTACCGGCGCGCATCATTCCGCAAAAAGGTGATAGCGGCGACGGCGTACAGCAGGTGTTGAAGCCAGAGCCAGGCAGAACGCCCGGAATGGCTCCCGGCAAACCTTCACCAGCGTAATTTCTTAAACCATCAATACATCAGGGCAGCTTCGGCTGCCCTTTTTGTTTTTGCCTGCATGGATATGCATGAGTGATCGACTTGAGCCTGCCTCCGCTAAATAAAATTCATAACGATTGCATATTCAGCTCACAAGGCGTATTTCTATGGTGCCTAAAAATCACACTTGAGGAAGTCCTAATATGCCTTGCCCTAAAGCCGGTCTGATGGTCTTTGCTTTGTTGTCCGGAATCTTTGCCACAGCAGCCACAGCGCAGGGCGCTGACCAGGCCAAAGCCAGCCCGGTACCGGAGAAGGTGATTGCCATCCGCGCAGCCAGCTTGATTGACGGCACCGCGGCGCAGGCCCGGCACAATGTGCTGATCGTAATTAAGGGGAACAAGATAGAGAGCGCTACTGAAGGCGGCAATCCGCCGGCGGGGGCTACGCTGATCAATTTGCCGGCAGGGGTAACGGTGCTGCCGGGGATGATTGATACACACACGCACATCTTTCTGCAGGGCGAGGACCCGGCCGAAGGCGGGTACGACGTGCAGTTACTGAAACATCCTTCGTCGTATCGGGCGGCAAGGGCTGCAGTGGCGGCCCGGCGCGCGTTGGAGCAGGGCTTCACCACCTTGCGCGACCTGGAGACAGAAGGCGCGGGCTATGGCGATGTGGGAATCAAAGAGGCCATCAACGATGGATTTATCCCCGGACCGCGCATGCTGGTGGTCACGCGGGCGATCTCAGTGACTGGCGGCTATCCGCTGGAAGGCTATAACCCTGACATTGTGGTGCCCAAGGGGGCGCAGCTTGGCGATGGCCCGGTGGAGTTGCGCAAGATCACGCGCCAGCAGCTTGAAAACGGCGCGGACTGGATCAAGGTTTATATGACCCATCGCTCATGGGTGGACAAGGCCGGCCACCTGGTTTCTCAGCCCACGCTAACGGTGGAAGAGTTGAAAGCCGTGGTCGATGAAGCGCACGGACAGCAAAAGAAAGTTGCGTGCCACGCTTATAGCGGGATTGGGCTGCATCGGGCATTGGATGGCGGCTGTGACTCGATTGAACATGGGCTTGATCTGGACGATGCGGCTATCGCGCAGATGAAAGAACACGGTACATGGTTTGTGCCGACTCTGTGGGTGTATTACACCGATTGGTCGCCGGCAAACACGCCCGATGGCCAGCGCGATCGGGCGCGTGCGGCAGCGCATGAAGTATCTTTCAAGAAAGCCACGAAAGCAGGGATCAAGATTGCTTTCGGCACGGACATGGGCGGGATTCCGTGGACTGAATCTATCGCAAATGAATTTGGTTACATGGTGAAGTTCGGCATGTCGCCCATGGATGCCATCAAGTCGGCAACCTCAAACGCCGCCGATCTATTGGAGATGAAGGGCGAAGTAGGAGTGATTGCGCCCGGAGCATTCGCCGATATCGTGGCCGTGCAGGGTGATCCGCTGGCCAATATTGAAGCCTTGAAGAACGCGACGTTTGTGATGAAAGATGGAAAAGTGTTCAAACAATAATGAAGAAGAAATCCGTTATTGTATTCATTGGTAATTTAATCGCGAGGGGAGAAGAATGGCAGGTAAAGGCACCGGCTCGTCGTCAGTAACAATGGCAGTGGCAAGGATCGTAGTAGGGATCATGTTCCTGTTTTTTGCGCAGTACAAGCTCATAGGACGCGACTTTGCCCATGGGGGCTACCAGAAATATGTAACTGGCTATGTACAGGAAAGCTCCATCAGCGCATATAAGCCCTTTCTGCGCGAGACGCTGAAGTATCCGGTGGCTTCCGCGTATGGAGTGGGAGTGGCGGAGCTGCTGATTGGGCTTTCCATGGTGCTGGGGTTCTGGGTGCGTCCTTTTGCTATTGTGGGCGCGCTCTTCATGTTCAATTTGCTGCTCTCTACCTGGGTCCTGCCGCAAGGCGTGCCGGCGTGGCGCTACTTTGGCAATGAGCTGGACAACATCGGGCTGTTGCTCTTGTTTCTCTTGTTTTTCGCGCACAATGCGGGCCAGACCTGCGGACTGGATAAGAAATAAAGCGCCAGCGCAAAGCAGAAACTCTCCTATGGCGTTCGGGTACTCGCAACCGTTAAGCCTAAACTTCCTCTTAATTTACAAATTCAGCAATGTGCTGGCTTACGTGCTGCTCTAGCGCTATCTTTGGCCGATAATGGAGCTAAGGAGTCTGCCTTGGCCGAGAGCAAACCGAAGAATGGGATAGGTGCGCCAACTCCACCTGGCCAGCCTGGAGAGGAAGAGCGCGATTCGTTGTTCGGAGAAGCAACAGAGGATTGCCTCCGCGCGGCCCAGCGCCAGCTTGAGGAGATAGCGAGAGGCGATTTGATCACGGCCATCGAGCAGACGGTCGAGGCCATTGTGATCACTGACGCTTCTGCCAATATCCGCTACGTAAATCCTGCGTTCACGCGCATTACTGGCTATACGCGCGAAGAGGTTATCGGGAAAAATCCCCGCATTCTTAAATCAGGTGTTCATGACGCCGCCTTCCACCAGAATATCTGGCGGACAATCCGCGGGGGCAATGCCTGGAGCGGAGAGCTGACAAACCGCCGCAAAGACGGATCGCTTTATACGGAAGAAACCACGATTACGCCATTGCGCGACACCCTGGGCGCGCTTACCGGTTACATCGCCATCAAGCAGGATGTGACGCAGCGCCGCGCGGCAGAAGAGGCCCAAAAGTTTCTTGCGTCCATTGTGGATTTTTCTGAAGACGCCATTATCGGCCGGACGCCGAGCGGAGTGATTGTGAGCTGGAACCGGGGAGCGGAAACGCTGTTCGGTTATCGCGCGGAGGAAATCATCGGCCGGAATATCGGGGTGCTGGCGACCGACGAAGCCGCGGACACGGTGAACGCGGTGATCGAGCGCCTGAAACAGGGCGAAGCTGTTCCGCCCTTTGACGGCAGCGCGCTGACGAAGGACGGACGCCGCATAGAAATTTCAGCGTCGGTATCGCCGGTGAGAGATGCTCAGGGAAACCTGGTGGCCGTGGCGTCCATCTTGCGGGACATCACCGAGCGCAAGCGCGCGGAAGAGGCCCGCTCATTTCTGGCTGCGGTGGTTGAGTCTTCAGAGGATGCCATTGTTGCCGTCTCGCATGACCATAAGATTTTGGGCTGGAACAAGGGAGCGCAAACTATTTACGGCTACACCAGCGAAGAGATTCTGGGACAATCCAACAGGATTTTTATCCCACCGGAACAGAGTGAAGAGTTCGAAGCGATATTCGACAAAGTCCTGGCGGAAGGCTGTGTCATTCGCTTTGAGAGCATGCGGCAACGCAAGGACGGACAAAAAGTTGAGTTGGCCCTCACGTATTCTCCCATCAAGAATCCCCGGGGGACTGTGATTGGTGTTTCCGCGATTGTGCGGGACATCACGCAGTCCAAGGCCACACAACAGGCGCTGCACGAAGCAGATGAAAGATATCGCGACCTGGTGCTCAACATTCCTGATGTGGCCTGGATGGTGGACGAACAATTGCATATTACTTTCGCCAGTCCTAATGCGAAAAAAATATTTGGCATTCAGCCGGAGGAATTTTACCGGCGCGGCGTCGGCGCCTGGTTCGAGTTTGTTCACCGCGATGATGTAAATAAAGTGAAGGCCGGCTTCAAGGAGTTATTTGCAACGGGCAAACTTTTTGACGTGAAAGTGCGAGTGCTGCGCGCCGATGGCGTATGGATATGGACGCATGCCCGCTCAGTCAGGACACATACAACAGGAGGAATAAAATTCGCCAGCGGTCTGCTCTCAGACATCACCGAGCAAACACGGGCCCAGGAAGCCCTGCTGAAGTCCGAACGAAAGTATCGACTATTGTTTGAACGCAACATGGCTGGGGTGTTCCGGTGCGCGCAGGCCGGACCTGTTCTGGATTGCAATGATGCTGCGGCAAGAATTCTGGGATATGACTCCGGCCAGGAGCTGATCGGACAATCCTCCTCGGATATTTTTCTGAATGTTGCGGACAGAGAAGCCTCGGACACAAAAATGGGCGAGCAAGGAAGTGTATTCAACCAGGAGCTTGCCCTCCGCCGCAAGGATGGAAGCGTGGTCTGGGTGATGGCAAATACCAGCCTGGTCCAAGGCCTGAACGGACCGGAGGTGGAAGGGACTTTTGTAGATATTACGGCGCGCAAACAGGCGGAAGAGCAAATGCGCGTGGCCAAGGACGCAGCCGAGGCTGCAAGCCGCGCCAAGAGCGAATTTCTGGCCAATATGAGCCATGAGATCCGTACGCCTATGAATGGCGTGATAGGCATGACCGGTCTGGCGCTGGAAACCGATCTCAACGCGGAACAACGCGAGTACCTGAATACGGTCAAGAGCTCGGCTGAATCCCTGCTTCTTATCCTGAATGACATTCTGGACTTTTCTAAAATTGAAGCGCGCAAACTTGAATTGGAAAGCGTCCCCTTCAGTGTGCGAGACGTGGTGCAAGCGACCACGAGAGAGCTCTCTTTGCAGGCCCAGCAGAAGAAAGCTTTCATTACTCTGCCATTTCGCGCCTGATTTGCCCCAGACTGAGATAGGCGATCCTGGACGATTGCGGCAAGTGCTCATGAACCTTGTTGGCAATGCAATTAAGTTTACCGAGCGGGGCGAAATTATGGTGCTGGCCAAAAAGCTTACAGACACAGCGGACGACGCCATCTTTCAATTCAGCGTGAGTGATACTGGAATTGGCATTCCGGCAGAAAAACAGAAGTCGATTTTTGAAGCCTTTGTGCAAGGCGATAGCTCCTCTACGCGGCAATATGGCGGCACGGGCCTGGGCCTGGCCATTGCGTCACAACTGGTGGGACTGATGGGAGGCCATATCTGGCTGGAGAGCGATCGCGGCATGGGCAGCACATTTCACTTTACTGCGCGCTTTGGCGTTGCTGAGGGCAAGAATCTACTAGATGCCGCCGCAAAGAAATATCCGGAACAGCAACCCATCTCTGGCGCAAAGCAGAAGAAATTGCACATCCTGATTGCTGACGATAACGTCACCAATTCGCGGCTGGCCACGCGTCTGGTGGCAAAACAGGGACATTCCGCCGTGGTGGTTGGCAGCGGGCGGGCTGTACTGAAGGCGCTGGAAAAGGAAAATTTTGATTTAGTGCTGATGGATGTGCAGATGCCCGACATGGACGGTTTTGAAGCTACCAGTTGCATCCGCGAGCAGGAGCGAGGCACGCAGAAGCACCTGCCAATTATCGCCATGACGGCTCACGCCATGAGCGGTGATCGCGAACGCTGCCTGAAGGCTGGGATGGATGCCTATATAACGAAGCCGGTGGATGCAAAAAAGCTAATGGCGGCAATCTCAGAGGCGCCGATTTAACCTGATCTGGGCGCGCAATGAGCTTGAATTGATCAGGAACAGAAAATCAGGCCCTGCCAGCAGGCAGGTTTACCGCCAGATGCTCCATCTCATCGAGATGTACGCTTGCGGAAAGTTTTTTGTGCAGCGCAGTTACGGCTTTGCGCAGCTCTGCCAGTTCGCTCTCAGACCGCGTGGACTTCCAACTGTCAAAGTCGGCGACTAAAGTGTGGCAGATATTGACGAGTATCCGGCTGTTATCCGGACGAGGCGATGGCGGCAGGCTATTTGCTTCATTCTGTGCCAGCGGCACTGCCATGAGACCGCGCGAGACAGAGGAAACCTGTTGTTCATCCCACGCACGCTGTTTCAATTTTTGCAGGATCTGCAGGACTCTGCGCTGGCTTTCAGCCGAAATTTTGTGGAACGATATTTCCATTCCCACCCGAGGGGTAATGTTGCTGACCACTCCTGAAATTTCTATCCCAATGCCTTCCAGTTTCGTCTCAATCGTCACAACAGTTTGCAAAGGCAGGGTGGTTGCAGCTTCCACATAAAGACCGCCCACGTGGATGCTTTTGAGATGAACGCGGACAGGGTAGTTCGATCCTGGCGTATGCAGCGTTACTCCGCCACTGCACTCAAATCGCGTATGTTGAACTGAGGTTGAAGCCACCACGGCCAGTCCGCGCGGTGATGCTCCGCGAAGGTCACGGGTGTCGATGGCAAGGTCGGGTTCGTCTCCCGGTAACTGAATGCCCCAGATGGATTTGTTGGGATCAATGCCGCGGATGCCAGCCTGGCCGGATAAGGTGCTGGTTGGCTCGCCCATCCAGTGCACCTCAAATTTTGCCCGTACGCCGCCGCGCTGTACCTCAATCACTTCACCAGGCTCAAGCAGAGAAAGCAGTCCACCAAGCCGGGCGGAAGTCTCCGTTACGTCCAGAGTGTGAGCAAGCTGCTTCTCTTCTCCGTTGCGCCGGATGATTGTGACAGGAAGGACGACCTTCCTGCGAAGTGTACCCCGTTTTGACATAACAAAAATTCCCGTTTCCTGGCACATATGGCCGGGATTTTGTGGCCCAGTGATGAAAATGCTTGAGGGTGTCTTCTGTTCATTAAGGTAATTGACCTTTCGGACAATAGAAAGGTGACCTAGGTAACATGAGCAGGTGTCCTTGGTAATTAAAGGCTTTAATGTGGAAGGCAAGAGGCCGGGCATGGGAATTGCCCGGCCGCAAGCAGCAACACCCACTGAACCTGTAAAATACTGATAACGCGAATGCTGCCGTTTACCGAACAATACGATGTGGTTGTGGTGGGTGCTGGTCACGCCGGCTGCGAGGCTGCCATGGCGGCTGCACGCATGGGTCTGAAGACTGCTCTGTTTACCCTCAATGTGGATTTGATTGCCCAGATGTCATGCAATCCTGCGGTGGGGGGAATCGCTAAAGGCCATCTGGTCCGCGAGGTGGATGCTCTGGGCGGAATCATGGGCGAAGTCACTGACGCCGTGGGAATCCAGTTTCGTCTGCTCAACACTTCCCGGGGACCTGCCGTGTGGTCGCCGCGCGCTCAGTGCGATAAGCAGCAATATCGCGTGAAGATGCGCGAGGTACTTGAAGGCCAGCCGAATCTTTTTATCAAGCAGGCTGAAGTAGCGGAATTGATGGTGGAAGAGGAGGCAGAAAATCCACCACGGAGACACGGAGGCACGGAGAACGGCCAGATTAGCGGTGAGGCCGGCTTGCGCGCCGAACCGCTCGCTTCGAGTGCTGAAAGCTCAGGGTTGGAAAAAAATGTTGAGCGGGGCGGAGCGACGCGAAAGCGAGCGACAGGAATAAAACTCCGTGATGGCCGGACGGTGGGCGCCAATGCCGTGATCATCACTACCGGAACTTTTCTGAATGGGCTGATTCACTGTGGTGAGCAGACTTATCCCGCAGGGCGCAGCGGTGAGCCGCCGTCACAACTTCTGGGCGAGTCGCTTAAGCTGTTTGGTCTGCGTGGATGCAGGCTCAAGACCGGAACACCACCACGTCTGGATGGCCGGAGCATTGACTGGTCACGTTTTGAAGTTCAACCGGGCGACGTCGACCCCACGCCGTTCAGCTTTCGCACGAAGAAGATTACGCAGAAGCAGGTGCCGTGCTATCTGGCGTTCACCACAGCGGAGACGCACCGCATCATCAGCGAGAACGTGCACCGCTCGCCCATGTATTCGGGGCAGATACAGAGTATTGGTCCGCGATATTGTCCCAGCATTGAAGACAAGGTCGTAAAGTTTCCAGATAAGACCACGCACCAGCTTTTTCTGGAACCAGAAGGCCTGAACACGCATGAGATTTATGTGAATGGCATGAGTACATCCATGCCGATCGATGTACAGCTCGCGGTGATCAAGTCTATCCCTGGCCTGGAGAAGGCAGAGATGCTGCGGCCGGGCTACGCGATTGAGTATGACTCAATCGATCCCACGGAGCTGGAGCGCACGCTGGAGACAAAGAAAATTGGCCAGCTCTTTCTTGCCGGACAGATCAATGGGACGTCTGGCTATGAAGAAGCTGCGTGCCAGGGCTTGATGGCGGGCATTAATGCGGCGCTAAAAATCAAAGGCGAGCCGCCGCTGATTCTGGACCGCACGGAAGCCTACACGGCGATTCTGATTGACGATCTCATCAGCAAAGGCACAAACGAACCGTATCGGATGTTTACTTCGCGAGCGGAGTTCCGCTTGCATCTGCGGATTGATAATGCTGATCGCCGCCTTACGCCGCATGGCCGGCGCATTGGGTTGATTGGCGATCAGGCATGGCAGGATTTTCAGGCCAAGCAGGAGCGGGCGCAGAAGTTGATGGCGTTTCTGGAGAAGACACGCGTATCGGGCGAGCTGTTGGAGAAGATTGAGCGGGCGCAGCAGGAGCGGCTGGCGGCTACGGTTGTTGCGGAAAGCTCGGATGAGGCTGGCGAGAGTTCAGATTCGCAGCCAGCAGTGCCAGTAGCAGGAAAAAATCTTAGCAGTGCGATCGGCTCGTCAATGGCGCAACTGCTGAAGCGTCCGGAGATTGTGATTGAGGATTTTGCGGCAGTGGTGCGCGAGGGGTATCCAGAGTTTTTTGCGGAGATAGCAGGGCAAGATTTGCAAAATCCACCACGGAGGCACGGAGACACGGAGGAGAACAGGCATGGGGTTGTTCATGCTGAACTTGGCCTAAACGAACAAGACCGGCTTTCTTCTGCGGCCCGCAATGAGATGAAGACCGTGGAAACCGAGATCAAATATGCGGGTTATCTTGATCAGCAGCGCAAATCGATTGAGCGGCTAAAAAAGGCGGAGCAGCGTGTGATTCCGGAATGGTTTGATTACGGCAAGGTCAGCGGCCTCTCGCGGGAGATGAATGAGAAGCTACAGCGCGTGCGACCTCGGACGCTGGGCCATGCTTCGCGCATACCCGGAGTTACGCCGGCAGCGGTTTCACTGATCAATGTTTATATAGAAATCCAGGGCAAGCGCTTCGCCGCAGCGCAGAGCCTAGGATAGCGATGGCCGCCGAGAAAAAATCTGGCAATCCAATCGACCCGGGAGTGCGCATCGGGCATGTGCACCTGAAAGTTGCCAACCTGGAGCGCGCGATTGGCTTTTATCGCGACGTGCTGGGTTTTGAACTCACGCAGCGCATGGGCGACCAGGCGGCTTTTCTTTCGGCCGGGGGCTATCACCATCACATTGGCTTAAATACATGGGAGAGCCAGGACGGCCGCGCGCCGGCGTTCGGCACGACCGGACTTTATCACCATGCAATTCTCTATCCCACGCGCGCCGCGCTGGCGGATGCATTGCGGCGATTGATGGCGGCAGGCATACCGCTGGAAGGCGCTGCCGATCACGGCGTGAGTGAAGCGCTTTACCTGCGCGATCCAGATGACAACGGCGTGGAGCTTTACTGGGACCGCCCGAAAGAGCAGTGGCCGCTTACAAAAGATGGAAAGCTGGCAATGTTCACGCGTCGGCTGGATTTGAGAGAGTTGCTAGGCGAAGCGGCTGATGCAGAGCCAGAGCTGCCGACGACGAAGGATCTTTAGGTTTTGAAATCCCGAGCGAAGCGAGGGAACCCTACCCCCAATGAAAACCTTACCACGGATAACACAGATCGCACTGATGACACTGATCGGTGCACAAAAACAGGCAAGCACGTTTATCTGGAAAAATCTATTCGGGAATAGGGATCCCTCGCTTTGCTTCGGGATAAAAACTCACAGAGGTATATTCCCATGTTTTTTCGGCGGATTTTTATCACGCTTGGTTTGCAGCATTTCTAATGCGTCGATCAATTTTTTGCGCGTTTCCTGCGGACGGATGACAGCGTCGATGTAGCCGTGTTCGGCGGCCACGTAGGGATTGGCAAAGCGCTCGCGGAATTCTTCTACCTTTTGATTACGCGCCTGGGCAATCACTTCCATTTTTTCTTTCTCGGTTTTGGCGGTAAGCGCCGCGCGCTCCAGCTCTCGCTTGTAAACAATATTGACTGCACCTTCCGGGCCCATCACGGCGATCTCGGCTGTGGGCCAGGCAAAGTTCACGTCGGTACGGATGTGCTTGGAGGACATGACGCAATACGCGCCGCCATAGGCTTTGCGCGTGATGACCGTAATCTTGGGGACCGTAGCTTCGGCAAAAGCAAACAGCAGCTTGGCGCCGTGGCGGATAATGCCGCCGTACTCCTGCTGTGTGCCGGGCAAAAAGCCGGGGACATCTTCAAAGGTGATCAGCGGAATGTTGAAGGCATCACAGAAGCGGACAAAGCGCGCGCCTTTCACTGAGGCGTTGATATCCAGAACTCCGGCCAGAAAAGCCGGCTGATTTGCGACGATGCCCACGGGCCGTCCGTTCAGGCGGGCAAAGCCTACGGCGATATTTTTTGCGTAGTGCTCGTGAACTTCAAAGAAATAGCCGTCGTCCACCACGCGAGTGATGACATCTTTTATGTCATAAGGCTGGTTTGATTCTGCCGGGACAACGGTTTCAAGCTCAGCGTCGGCGCGGTCAATAGGATCGGTGCAGTCGCGGCGCGGAGGCTCGTCAAGATTGTTGGAGGGCAGAAAGCCGAACAGCTCGCGGATCATGGAGAGGCACTCGGCATCGTCATGCGCCATGAAGTGCGCCACGCCGGAAGTTTCATTGTGCCGGGCCGCGCCGCCTAGTTCTTCTTTCGTGACTTCCTCATGCGTTACGGTCTTGATCACGTCCGGGCCGGTCACAAACATGTAAGAGGTCTGGTCGACCATCAGGATGAAATCGGTGATGGCCGGGAGAGTAAACGGCCCCGCCGGCGCAGGGGCCCATGATGGCGGAGATCTGCGGGATCACACCGCTGGCCAGCGTGTTGCGCAGAAAAATATCGGCGTAGCCGGCCAGGGACATCACGCCTTCCTGGATGCGCGCGCCTCCGGAATCATTCAAGCCGATCAGGGGCGCGCCGGTCTTCATGGCCATATCCATGATTTTTACAATCTTGCCGGCGTTGGCTTCTGAAAGGGAGCCGCCGTAGACGGTGAAATCCTGCGCAAAAACAAATACCAGGCGGCCTTCAATACGGCCATAGCCGGTGACAAAGCCGTCACCATACACCTTGCTCTGTTCCATGCCGAAATCAGTGCAGTTGTGCGTGACCAGCCGGTCAAATTCCTCAAAGGTATTTTCGTCGAGCAGGAATTCAATGCGCTCCCGCGCGGACATCTTGCCTTCTTTGTGCTGGCGTGCGCGGCGTTCCTCGCCGCCTCCGGCTTCGGCCAGCGAGTCACGGCGCTTTAGCTCTGCAAGTTTTTGGTCGCGATTCATGGAAGGATTATAGAGCGCGGAAGCAAAAACCTACCACGGAGACACGGAGGCACGGAGAAAAGCAAAAAACTTACCACTGATCAACACTGATGACACTGATAGGAAAAACAGGAAAGAAAAAAAGCTTACCGCGGATCAACACCGATGAACGCAGATCAGAAAACCAACTGCTTACCACGAATGAAAACGGATAGAAAACGGTCTAAAAAAATCACGGATTCGAAAATGGCTTTCGCTATTGATTCGCATGACGAATGATGCTAATTTAGCTCGATTTGTATACAAGTGTCGTGCATTTTCAGGCGACCGTGGGCCAGAAAAAAAGCAGAGGCAGAATGAGACCAGGAAGACGGACCAAACAGACGATGTTTTTACGACCTTCTGCCGATCAAACATGGCTGAAACAAACCACGCAGTGTTGATTTGATTGCAATTGCAGAAAGTTTACGACCCCTCTGCTTAAGTCTGGGACACCTTGGGACGACATGGGACAGGATGGGACGAAGGCGTGGGGTAGGGGATGGCTTCGGCTGAAGAGAGCAGGCAGAGGGTTGCAACGTCGACCATTGAACGAGTGCGGGCTGTATAATCACCCGTCTTAATCGAATTATGAGGTATCGCTAATGAATCGTTTTCTTGCGTGCTCGGCTTTCATCCTTTGTCTGATTGCAACCGGCTTCGGCCAGTCCTCTTCGCCATGCACGCTGAGCGATCACACGGAATATTCAAAGAAGATCAAAGAGTTCACCACCGAGCAGTTCTTCTCCACCGAACTGGTGGACCATCTGCCGCTGAGTTCTTGTGTGCCCGCGCCGGATGCATTTCTGCACCACATTGTGGGCGCGCCGGACGTGCTCGATTACACCAAAGACATCAATGCTTATATGCGGCTGCTGGCTTCGAAGAGCCCGCGGGTGAAGGTGTGGAGCATCGGCAAGTCAGAGGAAGGGCGCGAGATGCTGGTGGTGGCCGTCAGTGACGAAGCGAACCTGGCCAAGCTTGGATCGCTACAAGGAAATCACGGCACGGCTGGCTGATCCGCGTGGCTTGAGTGACGCTGACGCGCAGAAGCTGGTGGCCGAGGGCAAGCCGATTTACTGGGCTGACGGCAGCATCCATTCGCCAGAGACGGGCGCACCGGAAATGCTGATGGAACTGGCGTATCGGCTGGCAGTGGAAGATACGCCGTTCATTGAGAAGATCCGCAAAGATTCCATTGTGCTGATTACGCCGATTGTGGAAGTGGATGGCCACGACCGCATGGTGGACGTCTATCTGCAGCATAAAAAGCACCCTGATCAAGCGCCGTACCCGCTGGTCTGGTGGGGACACTACGTAGCGCATGACAATAACCGCGACAATCTGGGCATCAGCCTGGCGCTCTCGCGCAACATGGTCAAAACATTCCTGGACTGGCATCCCACGGTGATGCACGATCTGCATGAGTCTGTTCCTTACCTATATATCTCAACCGGTACGGGACCATACAACGCGTGGCTTGATCCAATCGTGATCAGCGAGTGGCAGGAGATGGCTTATCACGAGATTCAAGAGATGACCAAGCGCGGCGTGGTGGGCGTGTGGACGCATGGATTCTACGATGGCTGGGCGCCGAATTATCTTCTATCCATCGGAAACAACCACAACGCCATCGGCCGCTTTTATGAGACGTTTGGCAATGGCGGCGCGGATACGCGCGTGCGCACGCTGCGTCCGCCGGACACCAGCCGCGAATGGTTCCGGCCTAATCCGCCGCTGGCGAAGGTGAAGTGGTCTGCGCGCGACAACATCAACATGCAGGAGAGCGCGATTCTGTTTGGCATGAATAATCTGGCGACAAGCGGCCAGAAATTTCTCAATAATTTTTATCTCAAGAGCAAACGCGCCACGGAAAAAGCACGTACGGAAGGTCCGGCGGCCTGGGTGTTCCCGGCGGATGATCCGCGCCCAGCGGAGCAGGCACGCTTCTTGAATTTGCTGGAAATGCAGGGCGTGGAAGTTCACAAGACAGAAAAAGAAATCCGTTTGCCCGCATCGGCGGAAAGTGACCGGGAACCTTCTGGCAAAGCAGGAGCCAAAGGCACCCAGGCTGACAAAGCTCAAGAGTCTGAGAAGAGCGAGAAGAGTGACGCAGCGAAATCGGACGACGCCAAAAAAGAAGACAAGAAGCCAAAGGAAACCGTTGTGCCGGCGGGCAGCTATATCGTCCGCATGGACCAGCCCTACAGCCGACTGGCAGACATGGTGCTGGACACGCAGTACTACAGTGCCAGAGATCCCCGTTCTTATGACGATACGGGTTGGACACTCGGCGCGCTACGCAACGTGAAAACTATTCGCACCATGGAGACCAGCGTTCTTGATGCGCCCATGCAGAAAGTGGGCGCGCTTGAACCAGCGGGCGCTATTGACGGCGCAGGCAAAACTCTTCTGATCCAACACAATACTGACAACACGCTGGCCACGCTGCGTTTCCGTCTGGCCGCCGTTCCCATGCTGGCGGCAGAAGATGCGTTTGAAGTGGATGGTATCAAGTTCAAGCCGGGAACATTTGTCTTAAAGAATGCGGATCGCGCGCAAGTGGAAAAAGCCGCCAAAGAGCTGGGTTTGAAAGTCCATGCCACAAATGCGGACATCAAAGTTGCCACACATCCGCTGGCAGCGCCGCGCATTGGGATTGTGCACAACTGGCAGAACACGCAGAATGACGGCTGGTTCCGCGTGGCCTTTGAAGAGTTGAAAGTACCTTATACCTACGTGGCCGATACCTGGCTGCGTGAAACACAAAATCTTCGCGAGAAATTGGATGTAATCATTTTGCCGCCCATGGGTGGCGGCGGCCCTGCCGGCCTGAGCGCGATGCTGCGCGGCGTGCCGATGCGCGGCCAGCCGATGCCCTGGAAGAACAGCGAGGACACCCCAAACTTTACGGCTCCCGGACTGGATTCCACGGATGATATCCGCGGCGGTCTTGGCTATCAGGGATTGGCAAACATAGAACGGTTTGTGCGTGACGGCGGATTGCTGATCGCTGTCCAGACCAGCGCTGCGCTTCCCGTGGCAGGCGGCATGACGGATATGGTCAATGTTGGCGAAGCGCGCGCCATGCAAGCGCCGGGCAGCGTGGTGCTTTCCAGCGTCGACGACAAGAAAAGCCCGATTGCTTATGGCTATGATGACAAGCTTTATGTTTATTTCCGCCAGGGACCGGTGATTACAGTAGGCGGCTTTGGCGCGGGCGGTCCGGAAGAAGGCCCGGGCGGCGGACGCTCCAGCGGACGCGGTTCGGCGAACGATCCCGACGTGATTACGGCCAGAAAATATTCGGCGCCGGAAAAGCCGGTAAAGCGCGGCCCGCGCGAACAGGAACTCTACATTCCGGAAGAGCTAACCGAGGCGGCGCGCTGGGCGCTTCCGCCGAAAGATCAGCAGCCACGCGTGGTGCTGCGGTTTGCGCCGGAAAAAGACTTGTTGTTGAGCGGCATGATTGTTGGAGGAAATGAGATCGCGGAAAAGCCGGCTGTGGTGGATGTTCCGCACGGCAAAGGGCACGTGGTGCTGTTTGCCAACAATCCCATGTGGCGCGATGAAACCATGGGCAGCTTTTTCCTGGTGTTCAATGCGGTGATGAACTATGACCATCTGGATGCTGGAAGGTCAGCAATGGGGCCAGCGACTGCAGCAACTTCAGCCAGTGGTGAAGCAGAAGAAGAGGAGCAAGATTGATTTAGTTATCTGAAGCAGATGGCGCAGGTGCTGGAAGCCAAATTGTTAGAGTGCGTCACCGGGCTCCCAGCGCCAACGCTTTCTCTTGGCTTCCCAGAACACGGCGGAGTCCATAATCTGCGCTTCTATGGCCTTAATCGCGAAGACAGGCGGCTTCTTTTTGCTGACGAGTATACGCCCGACCGTGATTGAGTCGAATGGGAGATTCATGATGACAAATTTTGCTTTGGGTGTTGCGGCCCGCCAGCCATCTTTTTCGGCGCCGAAGATTACCAGCACGTCATGAGCGCGTTCAGGGTTAGCACTAAAAGTAGACATGACCTGGGGGTTACCGAAACCGAAATAGGCGTGGTAGGGATCGGAAATCTGATATTTAAAAGCAAAGGAGTCAGGCATGGGCTCTTTGCTGTCGGCGACGATGGCGATATCCTGCACGCCATCACCGTCAAAGTCCGCAATAATCAATGGCGTGGGAAATTTTGCCGGAAGGGTGAATGTATCGCCGAACTGCTGCTTCACCAGGGCCGCCAACTGGGTTAGATCGATGGTGGTTGCAGCGGGTGTTGGCGCTGCCGCCGGCGCGGGGCTGCTGGCGGTTGAGTTGCTTGTGGCGACTGCGCTGCCGAGATACACGCAGCCAGAAATAAGACGGTGCCCAGGTACTTCATGAGCAAAGTCTACCGCTTTTTGAACCCAGATGCGGCGGGAATCAGCGATTTGTATCCCGCTCGATAACAGCCGCATGGGCGCGCTGGCGGTTGGTCAAAGCCACCCAAACGGCCATCGTTATTGCAGTGGCCACCGCGGCAAATAAGAGTACAACCACGGGCAATGGCAGGTAAAAGTACATACTAAGAATCCAGAGAACGAGTAATGCAAGAACAATCAACATGACAGCGAGCTCCCTAAGGCGCCGCCAATGGTCCGGCGGAATACCTTGAGCTCTGTAGGATGGAGGTTGCCCGCCGCGAGTTGACTCACGGTGAACGTAATTAGTCGATTTTTACCTGGAGGCGAACATTGACGGTTCTTTTTGAATCGTCGATTTGCTCAAAGTTCATCCATGACCATTTGTGGCCAGGAATTTTCAGAACCGTGTGGGAAAGGAACTGCTGTACATATGTACTGTCATAGGGCTCGCCCTCGGCCAGCTTCCAATTCTGGGCCAGTTTGTGCGCCGCTTCCGGATCCACGCCCTGAATTTCCAGCTTGCCCATGTGATACAGCTCGCCTTCTTTTATGGCAAAAGTGAATGTCACTGCATTGGCGTTAAAGGCCAGCATTGGAGTAATGACTAAGCCCTCACGACCGTATTTGCCGAAAAGCTTGCGAACCTCGATCAGGTCGCGATCCAGTTGTAGAGCATCAATCGGCTCCCCGGTCTTGACGGTGATGCGTTTGGAGAGTTCATCGCTGGGAATCAGCGTATTGCCTGACCAGCTATAACCAGCAAGACGGTATTGGTCGCCCTCGTTGACAGAAACGTCTATGGAGACCATGTCCTTGTCCTCAGACTTGGGTTTGATTTCATTGACCGCAAACTTGAGGTATCCATGCTGGCGGTAAATAGGGACCAGGTTTTTCTCCAGTATGATTGCCACGTCGCTGCGCAGATAATCGATGCCTTTCAGCGGCGCCAGGGATTTCGCAAGTTGGTCCGGCAAAATGTGGGTTGCGCCTGTAACAGTGACGTCACGGATTTTCAGGCTGGCGTTATCGACCCGGAATTTATAAGAGCTGGAAGCCTGTCCGAAATCTCCAGCCAGCATGTAGGAAACTTCGCTGGGCAGGTGTTTGGCGGTAAGAAATTGAATCAGCGCCGCGGAAACATCGTCACACAGGCTGCCGGAAGCGGGTATTTGACCGTTGTATAACGGGACTGTTTGATGGATCGCTTGTTGCAATTCGCTGTCACTGAACCAGATAAAATTTTCAAACACCGCAGGCAGAAAGTTATCGGAGTCAGTTACTTCGAAATCAGCTTCAACTCCCCTGGCGCCAATGGCTGGTTTGAAGAGGAACTGGACAGAAGAGAAAGCCCCACTGTTGCCAAGCCGATTGGCGGCAGTTTGCAGATCATCTGATGTGACCTGAGTGTTGACAATGAGCCCGGTAGAACGTACCAGATCATCTTCATGATAGCGGCTGGAGCCGGTAACAATGATCCGCGCAAGATTGAAATGATCTTCAATTGAATAGCCTTCAGCCCCGGCTAAAACAGGCAGCAAAAAGAGAACAAGAGAAAGTATGCGTCGCATATGCAGAGAGCTATTCTGTCCTGAAAAGAAGTTTCGAATTCCGGTTGAGATTCTATCAAGTCAAAAATTGCTATCGGTAAAGAGCGGATTTTGCTGGCATCGCAGCGGCTGTTGAATGCTATCAAGCGGCAACACCTCAGTAAGTTGGCCACCTGGAACACACAAAAGTTTGTACTTGTTAGAATGCCGCAAAAAGCATCTTTTTGCGTTCTTTGCGAAACGGCCGGTTTAAAAATTCGACCATCGGCGCCATGGCCGCAAAGTGCCTGGCTAGCTCTGTAACCATTTTGGGCGAAGTGACCAACTTTACGTCTAGAGAGCACTCCAGATACCACTGTTTCTGCCGCAGCAGCGCCTCCGCCGGATGGTCCTCAGAAAAGCCTTTAGGCATGCGGCTAAGCTGTTCGCCTTGCAGTCCGCCTGTCAGCCGCTTTAACTGCTTGTCTGCCAGGATTGCCTGAAATTCCTCATAGTGCTCTTGCAGCAGGTTGCGATAAGCCAGCAGCTCTTCTCGCTCCGGGGCATACACGCCGCCAAACGCCAGCAGTTCTTTTTCCGTGAAGTGAAAATAAAAGACTGCTCCCTCCCGCTTGATCGCGCTGTGCCGGGGAAAGATTGCTGCAATGTGCGTCTTGTAAGGTGTCTTGTCCTTGGAGAAACGAGTGTCGCGATAGATGCGGTAGACGGCTTTCTGCGCGGGAGTAATGTAGTCCGGCGCAAAGCGGACAAGCTCATGATTCAGTGATTCAACGAGCTCCAGCATGGGCTTCTTGATTAACGTATCGTGCTTTTCTTTGCGTGGCTGAAACCACTCACGGCGATTGTTCCGCTTGAGCGCACGAAGAAACGCGAGAGCATCGGGTGAGAAGCCGGGAAATTTGGGAGTCATCTATGAAACAACCTTGAGAGTTTACGTAGAAATAAATCTTTGAAACACAGAGGAATGGAGGGAACAGAGGATTTCCATATTTCCTCCGCTTACTCAGTTCCTCTGCGTTGGATGTTAATCTGCGTTGATCAACGCTAATCTGCGGCTAAACAAGACTCGCCGATTTCTCTGCAATCAGCTTCTTTACCCGTTCCGCAAATTGTTCAAGTGGCACGGTGCCTTCCGGCTGCTGCTGGCCGCGGACACGCACGTTTACCGTTCCGGCTTCAGCTTCTTTTTCGCCGACCACTAACAGGAATGGAACTTTCTGCATCGTATGCTCGCGGACTTTCGCATTCATTTTTTCATTGCGATCATCCACGTGCACGCGGACGCCGGCATCCTTCAGCTGCTGCGCTACTTTGTGGCCATACTCGGTGTGCTTCTCGCTGATTGGAATCACCGCAACCTGCACCGGAGAGAGCCACACGGGGAAAGCGCCTGCATAATGCTCAATCAGAATTCCAAAGAAACGCTCCACTGATCCAAACAGTGCGCGGTGGACCATTACCGGCTGCTTGCGTGAGCCATCTTCGGCAACGTATTCCAAACCAAATCGTGCAGGCAAGTTGAAATCAAATTGCACGGTCGAGAGCTGCCACAGACGGCCAATGGCATCTACCAGTTTCACGTCGATTTTAGGCCCGTAAAACGCGGCTTCGCCGGGGATCGTCTTGTATGGAATCTTAAGGCCGTTCAGCACTTTTTCCAGCGAGCTGGTTGCCAGGGTCCAGTTTTCTTCACTGCCTACGAAGCTTTTCTTGTCGTTCGGGTCCCAGGTGCTCAATTCCACCTGATAGTCGTTAAAACCAAAAGTCTTGAGCACAGCCAGCGCGAAATCAATGCATCCAACAATTTCACTTTCAATCTGCTCGGGCGTACAGAAGATGTGAGCGTCATCCTGGGTAAAGCCACGCACGCGCAGCAGTCCATGCATCACGCCGGAGCGCTCATAGCGATATACAGTGCCCAGCTCGCCATAGCGCTGCGGCAGGTCGCGATACGAGCGCAGCGAATTCGCATAAATCAGAATGTGCCCCGGACAGTTCATCGGCTTCATGCGATATTCCGCATCATCCAGCACCATGGGCGTGAACATGTTTTGCGCGTAATAGCCCTCGTGTCCGCTGGTCTTCCAAAGATTCACGCGAAAAACGTGCGGCGTGTAGACCAATGCATAGCCGCGCTTGAGATATTCATCGCGCATCCAGTCTTCCATCTCTTTGCGGATCAGGCCGCCCTTGGGATGCCAGAAGATCAGCCCAGGTCCCGCCAGCTCCTGAATGCTGAAGAGATCAAGCTGTTGCCCCAATAAGCGATGGTCGCGTTTCTTGGCTTCTTCAATTGCGTGCAGGTGTTGTTCCAGGTCTTTCTTGTTGAAGAAAGACGTGCCGTAGACGCGCTGGAGCTGCGGGTTCTTTTCGTCGCCCAGCCAGTAAGCGCCGGCAATGTTGGTGAGCTTAAATGCCTTGATCTTGCCGGTCGAGGGGACGTGCGGCCCGCGGCAGAAGTCCACGAATTTGCCGTTGCGATACGTGGAGATCGGTTCGCCGGGCTTGGTGAACTGCTCAATGAAGTGGACCTTCATGAAGTCGCCTTCAGCGCGGAAACGGGCCAGCCCTTCATCGCGAGGGATAAACTCACGCTCAAACTGCTCATTGCGCGCGGCAACTTCGCCCATGCGCTTCTCAATCTTTTCCAGGTCTTCCGGAGTAAAGGCCGTGGGGCGGTAGAAATCGTAAAAGAAGCCGCTATCGGTTGGCGGACCGTGGCCCAGCTTGGTTTCAGGAAAGAGCTCAAGCACCGCAGTCGCCAGCAGATGGGCGGACGAGTGCCGGTAAACTTCCAGCGCTTCCGCATCGCGATCGGTCAGCAGACGCAGTTCCACGTCTTCTTCCAGCGGCTTGCTCAGGTCGGCAAACTGCCAGCCGTCTTTTGAATGCTGCCCATGCATGCTGGCCGGAGCTTTGGCGTCTTCCTGGCTATCCTGCGTGGCGGAAGGCTGAGCGCCAACGGGTTTGATCTTGGATACAAGCGCCGCATCGGCCAGCCGCGGGCTGATAGACCGGGCTATATCAAGAGGCGTGGTGCCTCGTGGGACTTCTTTAATGCTTCCATCAGGAAGCTTAACT
The DNA here is from genome assembly GCA_963724105.1 of Terriglobia bacterium. Lineage (GTDB taxonomy): Bacteria > Acidobacteriota > Terriglobia > Terriglobales > Acidobacteriaceae > Angelobacter. Next base: position 796,145 of record CAVRTD010000001.1, read on the forward strand.
TGAATATTGGCTTGGGACATAAGAGATTTCAGACGTTGCTTATAGGCTACATCAGTAATCTTCAAGTCTAGCGAGACGCAAACAAAGGGTCAATGTCAGAGGCCCACAACCTTGTGCCCGCCAGCAGCCCTCTAACGTTTCATCGGAGCAGACGAAAGAATGTCTGAGGAAGAGCGGGTGAGGAATGAAACCAGGAATCTTCTCCGGCCTGGCATTGCTGGTGGTTGTTCTGGCTTCAATCCAGCCGCTCTCGGCACAAATGGGAGAGACGTGGTGCGGGGACCAGTGCAAAATCAATAGCAACCTGGCATTCGTGGTGAACGTACCGCTGAACCCCACGGCACAAGTGGCTACCGTCGGCTGGGGAGGAGTTGGGGGCGCAGGTTATAACTTCAACAAGCGTAATGCGATCATCGCCGAATTCATGTGGAATCGAACGTATGCCGCCGGCGACTCGTTGCAGCCCCTACGGACGGCGCTCCAGGCCAGCAATCTCAATGCCTACGGCGATTACTATGTCCTGACCGGCAATTATCGCTTCGAATTGCGTGGTCAGTCGTTCGGGGCATATCTCATCGGTGGCGGAGGTTTGTATGTCCGCTATACCCATCTTTCGCAGTCGATCACAGTCGTGGGCGCGACGACGCCTTGTACACAGTCCTGGCTCTGGTGGGGATTCAACTGTACTGCGGGATTTGTGACCGCCAGCCAGACGCTCGCCAGTTCCACCTCCAGCGTATTCGGCGGGAACGCAGGCGGCGGCTTTACGTTTCGGGTCGGTGACGCACCGTATCGCATCTATACCGAGGCGCGCTATCACTACGCGCCTACCGCGCACATCACTTCGCGATTCGTGACCGTCACAACAGGACTCCGTTTCTGATCGGCCGCTCTATACCAGTCCCTATGTGCAGTCCTTAAAAAAAAGACCCCGGTCAGGAGCTTTCTCCCAACCAGGGTCTTGAAAAGTGAACTTTGCTTTTATTTCACCGTCACGCGCACGTTCGCCGGCGGGTTCTCGATGGGTGCAGTCGTTCCGCCGACAAAGAATTCGTAAGCGCCCATATCAAACGCGGTTCCCTGGGGACGCTTAACGCCGTCTTTATCTCTGGGAGTAGTTCCCAGGTTCGACGTGAATGAATTATTGGGCAGTATCGTCAAGCCGGCATCTTTCGCCGGGCTGGTACTGGTGAGATGGAGGTCACCGCCTGCGCGGTTCACAAATACGGGATCCTGGGCGATGTTGTTTGTGGTCCGGGTGGGAGCAGCGCCAATGCCAAACCAGAGATTGTGGTCGCCGGTGATCTGCCCTGTGACGCCATCGATATAAATTTCTCCGGCGTTCTGATAGGCCACGTTGTTGCGCAGGTTCATGATCAGTGTTGAGGATGCTCCGCTGGCTACACCGAACGCTCCACGCGATCCCTGTGCATTCGCCGAGTTGTTGGCCGCGCAATCAGAGAGCGTGTTATTAAACACCTGCACGGTCCCACCGCCGGCCGCGCCGTTATTCGTAATGTTCGCAAGGTAGATGCAGGAAAAGCTTGCGCCGAGTTGCAGAGGATCCATGCGTCCAACGTTATAGACCACGTTGTTGTAGGCCTCAACGGTGCCTTTTGACGGATCAACCGTGGCGAAATTTATTCCGTTACAGTTATCGCCATGAATCAGGTTGTCATGCACGTGGAGATCGAATTGATTGAAGCCCGTGGTATCGCCCGCGCCGCAAGTAGGGCTGCATAGCGGCGAAGAATGGAACTGCAGCGCACGACAAGTGAAGTTGTCATGGATATGGTTCCAGCCCACGTCAATATGGCTGGAGTCAGTGCTGAAATAAACCGCGTGATAAAACTTGGATGACGTTGGATTGATTCCGGCGTTGTGCACCTCATTGCCGTAAAACTTGATCTGGTTGCCACCGCTCATTTCAAAGCATCCCACCTGATCGTCAGCGCCGGGGCACTGCATATCATTGCCAATAATGCGCCAGCCTTTGCCTCCAAGATCCATGGCTTGCGTTCCACCGATGATGTGCAACTGCGAGATCACCCAATAGTCTTCATCCACTCCGATATTCGGCGTGCGGATTCCGTAATGCAGTCCATGCGCTACGCCAACTGTGGCCGTGGCGCCGGGATATGCCACCAGAGCTTTGGGTGCAGTGGCAGTGCCGGAGTTGCTGGCGCCCTGCTTATCCATGCTCAGGTAAGCAGTGAAATTGTCTTCCGTGGTCTGTGCCACACCATTTTCAATATAGGCAATATCACCTGCCGCAATGGTGTTCTTGGCTTTCACAATGGTTTTCCAGGGAGCGGCGAAGCTGCCTGCGTTCGTGTCACTGCCGGTGGTAGACACAAAAAAGATATTGCCGGCGCGTACGGTAAAGGGCAGGCCAGTGCTTGCTCCTTCGCCCGCAACGTTCACCACTATATTTCCCGTCGCTGAGCCTGTGCCAAGCTGAAAGGTGATTTTAGTGTCCGACCAAACCGGATAGGCTGCTGCTGCTCCGCCGCCGACTGTTATTGAAGACGTGCCTTGTGCCGAGCCAAAGCCTTTACCCCATATGGTGACAAATGCGCCATTACCGCCCTGTCCGCCAACATTGGGTCCACTCTCAAGATCAGAGAAAAAGATCTGGGGCTGCGGGGCCTGGGCAAAGAGCGAAACTGCGGAAAACAGCAGCGCCACGGTCATCCCCACAGACATCCACCGATACAAGCTTTTAAAAATTTTCATGTTATCCCTTTTCGAATAAATTCTGATTTTCACTTTGCATTTACGGATTAGGCACTACAGCCGTGGCCTGATTGGAGAAACTGCTTTCAGTTCCATCCGCCGCTACGGAAGTGACAATGTAGAAATAAGTCGCGCCTGAGCTGACCGTGTTGTCTGTAAAGGTAAGTGCGGTGGTAGGGGACGCATTCAGCTTGCTGTAAGGGCCTCCACTCTGCGTACCGCGATAGACGTTGTATCCGGACGGTGCTGGCGTTGCAGCATCCCATGCAATGGCAACCGAATGCTGGACCGTGGCTGTTCCCGTACCGGAGAGAGCAACGGCAACGGCCGAGTTGGTGGCATTGCTGGTGATTTGCAAGTTGCCGGTGGCGCTGCCTGCAGCCGCTGGTGTAAAGGTCACCGTGACCGTTGCCGTTTTTCCTGTTGCTAATGTGAGCGGCAATGCCGGGCTGGTTTGCGTAAAGCCAGTTCCGGTCGCGGCTATTTTGCTGACGGTGACAGATGCGCCTGAGGTATTGCTCAGCGTTAGGGTCTTGGCGTGAGTTGGAACCCACCACCACGCTGCCAAAGGCCAAAGCTGACGAGCTAACTGTCAGCGTTCCCTGTGTTGGCGGTGGAGGCGCTGAAGCAGTGCCGGTTCCAGAAAGCGCTACGGTAGCGCTGGCATTGGATGCGTTGCTGGAAATCTGCAGGCTTCCACTCACCGTACCCGCAGCCTGTGGCGCAAACGTCACAGTCAGGATTGCAGTTTGTCCCGCCGGAAGAACCAACGGCAAAGTTACTGCGCTGCGGCTGAATCCCGTACCGGTGATGGTAAGACTGCTGATGCTCACCGCAACGCTGGAGCTGTTGCTCAAAGTGATGTTCTGCTCCTGAGCTGGAACCGGTGACAACACTGCCGAAAGCCAGCGTCTGCGGACTTACTGTCAGCGTGCCCTGCTGTGGAGGAGGCGGTCGTCGTCGTGGCGGAAGAAAATTCATACGCGCCAATGTCATAGGCCTTGCCGGAAGGACGCAGTGTTTGAACAATGTCACGGTTGATCCCGGTGTTCATGCCGTGATCAATGGCCGGGCTTCCTGCCAGTGGCCGGAAATTGTTGCTGGCAACAGCGGTAAAGTTTGGATTCACATTCAAACTTGCTGTCGAGAATGCAGGCGCCGCGCCAGCGCCAAAGAAGAGATTGTTGCTGCCGCTGAAGCGTGTTGCCAGAGAGTTTGGCGCCAGGTATGACTCGCCAGTCAACGCGAAGATAATGTTATTTGATACTGAAACTTTGGCAGACGCTGAGATTGCTCCTGAGTCGCCATTGGCACGGCGGCCGCAGTCATAGAAAGTGTTGTCCTGAATCAGGACAGCGGTCGTCGCTGTTGCGCCAACATTGATGCACGCATAATTGCTCTCAATTCCATTGGGGGCCGGTCCCGTGCCGGCGCGATACACCACGTTGTTGTATGCCTTCACCGCACCCAACGCCGGGTCTACTGAAGCAAAATTAATGCCGTCGCACCGCGAGTCATGAATCAGGTTGTTGCGCACGGTGATGTTGTACAAAGCACCTGCGTCAGAGGAAAACTGAAGCGCGCGGCAGGACCGCACGTTGGCAATTTCATTCCATCCAAAATCAATGCCGTTTGAGCCGGTTTCAAACAGTACGCCCTGGTAAAGTTTGAGGCTTGTGCCGGTGGTTGAGCCCACATCGTGAATGAGATTGCGGTAGAGGCTCATATTTGTTGCGCTGGCAAAATCAACGCAGGCGCCTGATCCCGATCCATTGGGGCAGGAAATATCACTGCCAATAACGCGCCAGTTCGATGAGTTGGTAACAGTGAGTGCGCTAAAGGCTCCGCGCAGGGTGAGTCCGGCAAGCAGCCAATAATTTGCGGCTGCAGTTGTGCGTATGCCAAAGGATTGCCCCGTGGCTGAACCGATGGTGGCAGTAGCGCCAGGGTATGCAATGAGCGCAATGGGAAGAGAAGAAGTACCGCTCTTGGCTAGAGCCAATGTCGCGCTGGAGCTCTCGAGGCCAGTTTCATTCACTCCGTTGAGCAGATAAATCACGTCGCCTGCCACAGCAGCGTTTTTCGCCTTCACCAAACTATGCCAGGGTGCTGCAAAGGTTCCAGCATTCGTATCGGCGCCCGTGGGTGAGACAAAGTAAAGCTTTCCCGGGCGGACCGTGAATGGCATTCCATTGCTGGCCACGCCGGAAACGCTGAGCACGATGTTGCCCGTAACGGCAGAGTTACCCAGCTGGAAGCTGACTTTGGTATCTGACCACTGCAGATAATTGTCAGCGTTTACGCCGCCAATGGTGATTGAAGAAGTGCCCCGGGTAGCGCCAAAGCCCATCCCGTAGAGGGTGACAACCGAACCTTTATTGTTAGCGCCGCCACTATTCGGCCCACTTTGCAGATCGCTGAAAATAATTCGCGGACCTGCTGTTTGAGCCAGTGCGGAAGCACCGAAGACAATACTGCACACCAAGAGGTAAAAAAACCTTTTCATTAGCCCTCACTTGAACTTTTATTTTTCTTCCAGGGCAGCGGAGCTGGGAGAATTGCTGCCGGTTAGCACCATCAGGCGAAAATCGTGGGAAGCGATATTCGCGATCTTACGGAACTCCATACAAAGGCATGCTGAGTGCCAGAATGCTCAAAAAGGTTTTGCTACTGATTCCAGAACAGTTGGTTTTACCAGCCGGAATGAAAGAAGATTAGAGAATGTAAACAATACTGAATCCAGCTCTGGATCTTCCTAGGTGCTTTGGTGAGGCTTAACTCCGCAATCTCTTCTAACTCATCAGGACTAATGCGTGACTAATGCCCGTTTTTTTATAACGAAAATCTGAGGGTAAGCGCATAAGAAAATGCAAGATCGAACTGAATGTGCAAAATATTGTCCAGATTCAGGAGCGGGCCTTACGCGAATGGCTCTTAGGAAAAATTGCGCGGGAAGAATGTTGCCGTGATTCCCTTGACGGCGTATGTCCATTCCCCGATAGGATTACAATCCTTCCGATGCGTTTGCAGAGCAAGGTAGCGATCATCACCGGCGGCGGAAGCGGAATCGGCAAAGCCATCGCTTCGGCTTTTGTCCACGAAGGCGGGCATGTAGTAATTGCCGGCCGCGACAGCAAAAAACTGGCGCTTGCTGCCTCTGAAATCGGAACTGACTGCCTGGCGGTTGCCGCGGACGTGAGCAATGCCAGTGACGCACAGAAGCTGGTCAGCGCTGCCCTGGAGAAATTCAACCGCATCGATATCCTGGTAAACAATGCCGCGGTCCTTCTGCCCGGTACGGCAGAATCACTCAGTGAAGAGGATTTTGACCAGACCTTTAACATCAATGTTCGTGGTTTATGGATGCTATCGCGCGCGGTGTTGCCGCATATGCGCGCAGCCGGTGGCGGGTCAATCATCAATATCGGTTCTGTACTGAGCCTGCTCGGAGCACGCAACCGCGTGGCATACTCAGCGTCAAAAGGCGCGGTTATGGCCATGACCAAAGCAATGGCCCTGGATCACGCCGCGGAAAATATTCGCGTCAACTGCATCTGCCCTGGCATTGTGGAGACGGAGCTAGTGGCAAAGTTTAACCTGGACGAAACTGCCCGCCGTCAGCGCGTGGCCATGCATCCAATGGGACGCTTTGGCCGGCCGGAAGATATTGCCAGCGCTGCCATCTACTTAGCCAGCGACGAATCCGGCTGGACTACAGGCAGCACTCTCACGGTAGATGGCGGCTATAGTGCGCAGTAATTTTCTATACGGCAGGCGAACATGACGCAGAAAAAATCCAAGCGTGAGATTTTCTCAGGCAGGGAGAAATCATGAGTCGATGGAAAAAGCTTCTCCGTTCCAGCACCGCTGATAGCTTACCCATCGCGGACGTGACGCAATTTGAGCCTATTGCCCGCCGGCGTCTCTCCAAAATGGCGTATGACTATGTCCGCTCTGGCGGTGGCGATGAGATCACCATGCGCGAAAACCGGCTTGGTTTTGAGCGCCTGCAACTAGCGCCCAACGTGCTGGTTGACGTCTCCCAGCTGGATACACGAATCAGCCTCTTTGGCGCGGAACTCGAATCTCCAATCCTGCTTGCGCCGGTGGCTTACCATCGCGTGTATCATCGAGACGGCGAAATTGCCACCGCACGCGGCGCCAATGCGGCTGGCGCTGCTTTTGTGATCAGCACTTTCACCACAACTTCAATTGACGAAATCGCCCGCAACACGCAGCGCCCTATCTGGTTTCAGCTTTACGTCCAGCGCGATCGCGCATTTACTAAAGACATGGTGCAGCGCGCGGTGGCGGCTGGTTGCAAAGCCGTCTGCCTTACCGTGGATACGCCGGTGCTGGGCTGCCGCTATAGCCAGCTTTCTTTTGGTCTGCCCAAAGGCCTTGAGTGCGTCCATTTGCGCGGCCTTAATCTGAGCGCTCCGGCGCCGGCGCACAATACGCAGCGTGGCCGTATTTTCGATCCGATCTTTGATCCGTCTTTCAATTGGAAGGACCTGGAGTGGTTGCGCTCCGTTGCCGGTGTTCCTGTGATTGTGAAAGGCGTGATTAATCCTGAAGATGGGAAACGTGCTGTGGAGTGTGGGGCTGACGGCATCATCGTCTCTAACCACGGTGGCCGGAACCTGGATACTGTTCCCAGCAGCATTGACGCCCTGCCGCGCGTAGCTGAAGCAGTTTCCGGCAGAATTCCAGTTATGCTTGATAGCGGCATTCGTCGCGGGACAGATGTGCTCGCAGCGCTGGCACTAGGAGCCAAGGCTGTCTTTATCGGTCGGCCTTACATTTACGGACTGGCCGCCGGCGGCGCAAAAGGCGTGGAGCGCGTGATTACGATTTTGCGCGACGAACTTGAACGTGCCATGGCGCTTACTGGACGTTGCTCCATTGCTGAGATCGATTCCTCGGTTCTATTGACCGCGCCCCATGAAGCCAAGAAGCTGAGTACGCCAGCGGCGAGGTTCTGAGCGGAATGACCACGCACAAGATCGCGATTCTTCTTCATGATGATTTTGAAATGTGGCGTCCACCAGCGTGGTTTATTGACCGCCTGCGCACGGAGTTCCCTCACGTGGAAGTTGCATATTCCAACAGCAAACGCCATGACGATGACGTGCTTCACAGCGCCGATGTCATGATCGGCTGGGCACTCTCGCCAGAGCAGATGCGTGCTGCGCCTGGCCTGCGTTGGATATATTCCATCACTGCAGCTGTAGATCAGTTCCTGTTTCCTCAACTCATTGACGCTGACATTTCTATTTGTAACGCTGCCCGAGTGCACGGGCCAGTAGTCGCCGAGCATGCCATTGCCATGGTGCTTGCTCTGGCCAAGCGCGTGCCTTCGGCGGTGCGCTATCAAGAGAGTCGCAAATGGGCCATGGAAAATATCTGGCAAGAGCGTCCGCGGCCCCGAGAGATTGCTGGATCGAATCTGCTGGTAGTTGGGCTGGGCAGTATTGGAGCCGAGGTTGCTGCGCTGGCAGTGGCGCTGAAGATGCATGTTATCGGAGTGCGCCAATACCCAGAGCGAGGTCCGGAAGGCGCTCATGAAGTGTTTGGCTATCAGGCTTTAGATGACGCTCTCCCACGAGCCGACTTTGTGGTGCTTGCCGCGCCGCTCACTCCACAAACACGGCAGCTCGTCGATTACCGGCGGCTACAACTATTAAAGCCGGATGCTTATCTGATCAACGTTTCTCGGGGTGCCCTGATTGACGAAGCTGCGCTAGTGAAAGTTTTACGTGATGGTCGACTAGGAGGGGCCGCACTGGACGTTTTTGTGGAAGAACCTCTGCCCCGCAAGTCACCCTTATGGAAACTGTCACAGGTACTTGTTACTCCGCACACTGCGTTCCTGACGGAGAAGGTGTGGGATCGCCATTACACGGCTTTCACCAGCAATCTCAAACGGTATCTTGCCGGTGAGCCATTACAGGATACGGTCAACAAAAGGCAAGGCTACTAGCTGGTTGCCGCCAAGCACTCTTCGCACTGGCACATCTCGCGCAAATAGTCCCAGGAGTAGATGCCGCTGGCATGGCCGTCATTCCAGGCGATATTTAACGCATAGCGGCCTACCGGCTTGACCTCTTTTGGCTTGGTTGGCTCTTTGTACATAGGCAACAAAGAAGGCGCCTGTTTGGGAGATTCGCCAGCTTTGCGATGATGGTTGGACCGCTCTTCCACACAGGTTGCGCAGGGGCAGGCGTCGCGGAGCCACTGGAAGCCATAGTGCGTGCGATGGCCATCGTCCCATTCGATATCCATGCCCGTACCAGTTGTTACGTTGACCTTAACCGACTTGGGATTGATGACTGCCACTAGCTTCAGTATCGCACATTCATTTCGTGCAATCAGGCAGCATCAAGTGTCAAGCGGCTGGTCTCAAAATCAAACCAAAAGTTAAAGACTTTAAGTGCAATAAAACAATCTGGCAGGCAGGATATTTCTGGGCTCGTAATCCTGGTCGATCTGGCGGAAATGGGTTCGCAGGTAGGGCAGCACCGCCCGCGTGAATTGGTAAACCAGCGCGGTTCCACCAGGATTCAGCGCTTCGCGCGACTCCCGCATGATCTTCTCACGCAGGGCCACCGGCATGGTGGTGTAAGGAATTCCAGAGATGATGTAGTCCGCGCCGTCTAACTTCAGCCGGTCTAACTCTTTTTGGACGTTTTCCGCTGAACTGTGGACCACATGTAACCGAGGATCAGGAAACGCCCGTCCTAAATAATGGACAAAGTCCTGGTTCATTTCAAATACCACAAGCCGTGTTTCCGGCGACATCCGCGCCAGAATATGCGCTGTAATAGTGCCTACGCCAGGGCCGTATTCCACAATGGTCTTCGCGTGCTTCCAGTCCACTTTGCTGAGCAGCCGGTCAATCAGAAAACGCGAACTGGGGATCAGAGAACCCAGCATTTTGGGGTGCTGAAGAAAGTTTTTGGCGAACAACAGCGTCTCTTCACTGCGCGACGGTCTGGATAACATTGTAGTGATCGAGTCCTTACGGTGGCGATTTTTGCAGGCGACTTAACCATACTCGCCCCCTCTTTGAGATGTAAAGAACTAAAGGGATGTGGCCGATTGGGGCGATAATTCTTCGCTGGACGACAGCCTTTTTGGCCACTCACTTTCACCCAGGGCAAAACATGAGGGAATTCCCACATTGCCGGGTTGTTCAATCCATCATAAAATCAGATTAAGTCGCATCCAGGAACTTCACTTTGAATCTTGTGCGTGCCATTTATCCCGGCTCGTTTGATCCGCTGACCAACGGTCATCTTGACCTGATTGAGCGCGGCAGCAAGATTTTTGATGAGCTGATTGTCTCGATTTTGCGCAATGCCGAGAAAGACCCGCTGTTTACTCTGGCGGAGCGGCTGCAAATGCTGGAAGAGATGGTCAAGGGGTATGACAACGTGCGCGTAGAGACCTTTGAGGGCCTGCTGGTGGACTATGCCATGCAGAAGAAAGCGAAGGCGGTGCTGCGCGGTATTCGCGCCATCAGCGACTATGAATACGAGCTGCAGATGGCCCTGATGAACCGCAAACTCCAGCCGCAACTGGAAACCATTTTCATGATGCCCGCTGAAGCTTATTCCTATTTAAGCTCGCGGCTGGTTAAAGAAGTTTTTCGCCTTGGCGGTTCCGTGCGCGGGCTGGTGCCGGAGCTGGTGGAACAACGTCTGCGGGAAAAATTCCATGGCACCGCAGCCACAATTTAAATGAGGTTCAAATGGCGACCGTACCCGCTGTAAAGCAATTTAGTGACCGCGTTAACCGCATTGAGATCTCAGCCACCATGGCTGTGGTTGCCGAAGCCGCCAAGTTAAAGGCTGCCGGGGCCGATCTTGTGGAGTTTGGCGCAGGTGAGCCGCATTTCCCCACGCCTCAGCACATCAAAGACGCCGCCATCGCTGCCATACAGAACAACTGCACCCGTTACACGGCCGTTGCCGGTGTTCAGGAGTTGCGCACGGCCATCCCTCGCCGCCACGCAGCTGATTTCGGTTCCATGTATCAGCCCAATGACTGCATGGTTTCTACCGGCGGAAAGCTGGCCCTGTTCAACGCAATCCAGGTGCTCGTCGATCATGGCGATGAAGTCATTGTGCCCGTGCCGTACTGGGTTTCTTTCAAAGACATCATCGAGTACGCAGGCGGCAAATGCGTTTTTGTTGAGACAGAAGAATCAGAAAACTTCCGCTTGACGCCCGAGATGATTGAGCGCCAGATCACTCCGCGCACACGCGCCATCATTATCAATACCCCAAATAATCCCAGTGGCGCGGTAATGGACCCAGGCGATTTCATGGCTATTCTGCGCCTGGCGCACAAGCGCGGCATTTATGTCATCGCTGACGAATGCTACGTCTACCTTAATTTCACAGCGCGCAGGTTTTCCGCCGGCTCCGTCAATGACGTGAAACCGCATCTGGTGATCATTGGCTCGCTCTCTAAAACCTATGCCATGACCGGCTGGCGGCTGGGCTACGCGCTGGCGCCCGCTCCTATCATCAACGCCATGACCAAGCTGCAGAGCCAGAGCACCTCCAGCACGGCGCATATGGTCCAGATGGCTGGATTGGCCGCCGTTACCGGCCCACAGGATTGCGTGGAGAAGATGAAAAAGGACTACATCATGCTCCGCGAGCTCACTCTTGGCCACCTGCAGCTCATTCCGGGCGTGACCTGCGTGAAGCCGGAAGGGGCGTTTTATGTCTATCCCAATGTTTCGGCTTATTTTGGCAAGTCAGGAATTACCTCTGCTTCTGACGTTGCCAAACGCCTGCTGCATGAAGCGCATGTTGTCACGGTCCCTGGTGAAGCTTTTGGGACCCGTGACCATATCCGCTTGTCCTACGCCACAGCGCCCACTGAGATTGAGCGTGGACTGGAGCGCATGCAGGAGTGGTTTGCGAAGCTGTAGTAACTAGCGGTGTTGGGATGTCGGCGATTTCCCGCTTTTGCCTTACAATTTCGGCGATTACCCGATTTTGGCAATTCTGGCAATCTCCTACCCCCTCCCCCTCCTATTGCCATCCCAGATTGGCGTAGGGTTGAGCGACTTCATCCCAGGTCATCCCAGATTGGCGTGGGTTTCGTCGCATAGGACTCAATTGGCGTAGACTTGAGCTCCGTTACTGCACGAATTATTCAGTTTTCAAAGATCTGGCAATTCAAAGACCTGCCATTTTAAAGTCGCCCTCGGGCGGCGGCAGCTTGCGAAGATTCGCTCTTGTTTTGCCTTGGATGAATGCCATCCTAGCGCAGCTCTCAATGGAAATCACGCGCGAAGTAGTTCACCATGCAGGGTCATGTCTTTTGCGACCCACTGCTTACGCGGAGTTCATGTCCACCTGGCCACACGTAATCAGCACCGCCGCCATTTCCAAGCTGCTGCTGGACAACGCGCCGCCTTATTTGCGAGTCTAAAGGACATCTGGGTCCTTGATAGCACGGTCAGAAGACAGCACGGCCATAAACTCGCATGCCGGATCTCTATCCTTTATTGTTGCACCCACAGTTTCATGAGCGCATTTGGGGCGCTCGCGATCTTGCGCCGTTTTATACACGCGAGATCACAGGAAGCCCCATCGGCGAAGCATGGCTGACCGGCGATAGCTGCTCGGTAGCCAATGGCCCGCTGGCCGGACGCACGCTCACCGAACTTGCCCGGCAATTTGGTGCGCAGCTTCTGGGCGATGTTGGACGTGATGCCACCCGCTTTCCGCTGCTGATCAAGTTCCTCTTCCCCAAAGAAAAGCTTTCCGTGCAGGTCCATCCAGACGATGAAGGCGCGGCAAGAGTTGGCCAGCCCTGCGGCAAGACCGAATGCTGGTACGTGTTGCAAGCTGCGCCCGGGGCGCAGGTTGGTCTTGGCCTCAAACCGGGAACCACCAAAGCTGAAGTGGAACGCGCAATACGTGAAACCCGCATGGAACATCTTCTGAATTGGATTGATGTCCAGGCAGGGGACATGATTTACGTTGACGCAGGTACCGTGCATGCCATTGGCGGTGGAGTGGTGATCGTGGAAACGCAGCAAAACTCCGATACAACATACCGGCTTTATGACTACGGCCGTCCGCGCGAGCTGCACATTGAACACGGGTTGCGCGCTACCAGGGAGCAGACCCATGCCGGCAAAGTGATTGCCAGCCAGCCACAAATCGTTCAGGGCAAAACGCAGGTCAACCTCATAGCTTCGCCCTGCTTTATTGTCGATCAATTCAAGCTGACGCGCGCCTGGGAGTTCCGTCGGCCGCGCCACGCAAAACGCAGTGTCTGGTGCCTGGTCGCTACCCGGGGATGCGGCGTGATTGAAGCTGAAGGCGCTACCCCGATTACTTTTGCAAGCGGTGAGGCGGTTGCCATCCCTGCTGCCGTGGAAAAGTTTATGCTGAAGCCACAGTGGGACGTGGAATTCTTGTGCGCCTCCCTGCCCGTTGAACCCGTGGGACAGCCGGCAACAACTTTGGGAGAAACGATTTATTCAACGCCGTAGCGGTCAGCGCAGCGAAACAGTGAAACGCAGTCTAAAGAACGTCGGGCTTCTGCCCTGTGAGAGTCTGTGAGCAAACATCCATTTTATTCAGTGATTCTTGCCGGCGGCAGCGGGACCCGCTTCTGGCCGCGAAGCCGTCGCAAGCTGGCCAAACAGGTGCTGGCTCTCGATGGCAAACAGACCATGATCCAGAAAACCATGGAGCGCCTGCTGCCTTTGGGGACAGCCAACGATTTCTGGGTCATCACCAATGAATTCGTGGCCGCAGAAATCCAGCGCCAGCTTCCGTTGATTCCTCCGCAACAGGTTGTGACTGAACCGGAGGCCCGCAACACCGCGCCCGCGATCGGGCTGGCGGCTTTTCTGCTGGAAAGACTTGCGCCCGAATCCATTATCGGAATGTTTCCCGCTGATCATGTCATCGGCGACGAAAAAAAATTCCGCAAAGTAATGCAGCGGGCCATAGAAATCGCAGGACACGAAGACCACATTGTTGTGATGGGCGTGCAGCCTGCGCGCCCTGAGACCGGTTATGGCTATATCGAAACGGGAGAGAAACTCGAATCAGGAATTTTTCGTGTAAAGCGGTTCACTGAAAAGCCCAACCTGCAGCGTGCGGAAGAGTTCGTGACCGCCGGCAATTATTACTGGAACAGCGGCATCTTTGTGTGGAGCGCGCGCACGCTCACCCGCGCCCTGCGCGAACACCTTTCTGAAACTGCGCCCTTTCTTGAGCAGATCGCCGCCGCCTGGGGAACAAAAGATTTCGACAAGACGTTTGCTGATCTTTATCCCAAGTGTGAAAACATCAGCATTGATTACGCCGTTCTGGAACCGCGTTCGGCCAAGGGCGAGCATTCGTCTAAACTATTCTGTCTTCAGGCTGATTTTGGCTGGAACGATTTGGGCTCATGGGCGGCCTTGTATGAGCATCACGCTGTCCACCAAAAAGGCGACGAGAAGAATGTTCTCCATGGCAGCAATTCTTATGCGCTGAATGCCACTGGTAACTACGTCTACGCGCCAGATAAATTCGTAGCCACCGTGGGTGTGCACAACCTGGTGGTGGTTGAGACCGAAGACGCCATCCTGGTGACCACACGCGAGCATTCGCAGGATGTGGGCAAAATTGTGAAATACTTGAACGAGAAAAAATTGACCGACCTGGTTTGATTGGCGCCATGACAAAGCGAATCTGAAAGTATCAGATCATCAATAGATCAATAAGGTCCGAAGTTGAAATCAGGAATCGTGCCGGCTTTAGCCTCTGTAGATATCAGGGCACGGATTTATCCGTGCCGTAAGAGCGCTTTGTGTGTTGGGCTTTAGCCCCTGTAACAAAGAATCTCAGGCGATTTTGGAGTGCAGCGACAAAGAATAATAGAAGCTGCTCGGCCCATGCCGCCGAGCAGCGCTGACGTAGGGCTGACAATTTTCAGCCGAGAATAATCTTAAAGCGGTTTCGGAGCGAAGCGACAAAAATGGATGACATTAAATTTGGTACGGATGGCTGGCGAGGCGTAATCGCTGAAGATTATACGTTTGAGAATGTGCGTCGCGTAGCCGGGGCCATTGCTGCTTACGTATTAAAGAGTGAAGACCCCGCGCGCGGGCTGGTCATTGGCTATGACACGCGCTACGGCTCCCGCCGTTTTGCTCAGGCCTGCGCAGAAGTCCTGGCTGGGGCGGGCATTCCCATGAAGCTCTCCAATGATTACACCCCAACCCCGGCGCTTTCTTATGCGGTAAAGAACCTGCAGACGGCCGGTGGAATCATGATTACCTCCAGCCATAATCCATGGGACTGGAATGGCGTAAAGTTCAAAGCCACATATGGCGGCTCTGCTACGCCGGCGATTATCAAGCAAATTGAAGAGTATGTCCGCGCCGGAGCCATGCCCAAAGGCAAAACGGCCAAAATCGAGGAAGTCGATTTCAAGACGCCTTATGTTGAAGCCATCTGTAAATTTGCTGATCTAGAAAAGATCGCCAAAGCGAATTTCAAGTTCGCCATCGATTGCATGTACGGCGCGGGGCGCAACGTTCTGGCAGATATTTTCAAGCAGCGCGGCATTCAGTATGTGCAGATCCGCGATGAGGTCAATCCACTTTTCCCTGGAATTAATCCCGAGCCGATTGAGCCGCACGTGCGCGCTGCCCAGGAAATTGT
Organism: Terriglobia bacterium; assembly: GCA_963724105.1. Lineage (GTDB taxonomy): Bacteria > Acidobacteriota > Terriglobia > Terriglobales > Acidobacteriaceae > Angelobacter. The sequence goes on from CAVRTD010000001.1 coordinate 811,576, forward strand.
GGTCAAAGAAAAGTGCCATGCCGCTTTCATCACAGATGGCGACGCTGACCGTATTGGCGCTGCCGCCGAAGACGGTAGTTTTGTGGACTCGCACAAAATCTTCTCCATCCTGCTGCAATGGGTGATGACGCGCCATAAGGATTGGCCCGGCGACGTGGCGCGCGCCTTTAACACCACGCGCATGCTGGACCGCATTGCCGCCAAACACGGACGCACCCTTCTGGAGTGCGGCATCGGCTTCAAGTACATCTGCGATCTTATGCTGGAGCGCCAGATCGTGATCGGCGGAGAAGAGTCTGGAGGCATCGGCTTTCAGCGCCATCTGCCTGAGCGCGACGGCCTGCTGAATGCCCTGCTCCTGGCCAACGTGATGGCCGACGAAGGAAAAAGCCTGGGCCAGCTCGTTGCCGCACTGCAGTCTGAGTACGGACCGCACTATTACGCGCGCCGCGATCTTCGTATTCCCAATGACGTAAAAGAGGCTGCGATTGCCCGCGCGGGTACCAGCGAAACGACTTCATTAGGGCCATACAAAGTCCTCCGAAAAGAAAACCTTGATGGCATCAAGTTCTTTCTGGATGCTCCCATTAAAGACAAAGGCGCTGAAGCCTGGGTGCTGCTGCGCTCTTCCGGCACTGAGCCGCTCATGCGCATTTATGTTGAAGCGTCATCGCCGGGGCTGGTGCAGGAAATCCTGGAAGAAGCAGTGGCTTTTGTCGATAACAAAGTGGCGGCACAGGCGCACTAAGATTAGCGGTAACCCAGACGGTCTGAGACTCTTGATTAGCTGATCAGTCTTTCTGCAATGACAGGTGGGCTCCCGGTTTGCTTAAATGGGCGCATGTCTTTCCTGCGCCTTGCCTTGTGTTTCTTGCTTGCCGCCTGTTTTCTGCCGGGTGGCGCTCAGCAAGCCCAGTCTGCAATTCCGCCTGCGGTGCTTCAGATTTATCGCGATTCCGTGAAACCTTCGAAGATGGCGGAATATTCCCGGATTGAAGGCGAAGCGGCGCAGGCCTGCGCACGCGCCAGCACCTGGCCTTATCTCACCCTTCAATCCATTACCGGAACGCAGGAAGTATGGTTTATCTCCGGGTTTGACTCTTATGCTGCCCTGGAGCGCAGCGCGGAGTCGTTTGTCCGCAACGCTGCATTGAACGCAGAGCTTCAGCGCTTGCTGGAGGCCAGGGCGAATCTGGTAGCGGATCCTCGCGTGGTATATGCGAGCTATCGCGACGATCTCAGCGGGACCTCTGGCTTCATCCTGCCGGGTGCGCGCTTTTTTACTGTCACCACGGTGGTTGTACGCCCCGGTCGAGAACGGGAGTTTGAGGACATTCAGCGCACGCTTAAATCGGCCCGGCAAAGGGCTGGCACGGAAGACAATCGCGTGCTTTACCAGGTCACCTCCGGGATGCCGCGAAACATTTACCTGATTTTCTCCGCGTACCACTTGCTGCAGAACGCAGGTGTCTCGCTTGATCCTGCCGTCGACGATTACTCCACTGACGTCGACGAATCAACCCGCAATCGCCTCGATGACTCCACGCGCGTCTCCGTTCAGAGCTCTGAGACCGTGTTGTTTTCGGTAAGTCCGGCCATGAGCAATCCCGCGGGCGAATGGATTGTTGACGATCCTGAGTTCTGGAAGTCATCTTTTCCGGTACAGCAGCGGCAGGCCGTTCCCAGAAAGCCAGCGGAGAGTTTGCCTCGATAGACAAAGATTCTCGATAGACAAAGATTAAAGAGAAAGACCTTACTCTGATTAAGAGTTGCCTCGCTGAGAAGCAAACTTCTTGCAACCTGCCACCTCTCTTTGACACCCAATTTAAGGAGATGGTGGAACAAGGCGAGTTCAATTCCAGAGAGATTAACTCCAGCAGCCATAACCCCGGTAAGCCGGGGAGAACTGCGCGCATCCTGATGTGGATCTTTCTCAGCACCACCGTCGGTCTTGCTGCAACATTGGCCTGGGGATGGATATTTGTTTCCAAACTCGCACTCAAGCCGTTGCCTGAGCCGGCCCTTCCAGTCAAGATGCAGGTCAGCACGGGATCAGCCTCACCATTGCAAATGCAATATCAGCTGAATATGCCGGGGCGCGGTGAGATCTTCCCGGCCCTCACCGGAGCTCAGGCTGCGGACTACTGGCCGGTAGCGGTTCTGAGTGTTGCAAATACCTCAAACAAAGTGGTGCTTCAAATCATTACTGCTGAGGTGCGAGGCTGGAGCGGCGAGCTGCGGCAGACCGCCGTGATTGGTCCGCATGAGGTTCGATGCTTCAATCTTGATCCTGAGTTGCTCACCAAAGCTTATGTGAATGGAGAGATTCATTCGGCCACGCTGGTTGTGGAAGTGCAAGATCCTGCTACGGGACATACGTTCGCCCAGCAACGGCCTGTGTTCATCCATAGTGCTTCTGACCTGTTCTGGGGTAGAAAATTTGCTAACGCACAACAGCTCGCCCGCTGGGTAACGCCCCATGATGACAAGATTCTGCAACTGGTTTCACGTGCGGAGAGGCTGGTTCCTGGCGGGCGCATGCGCGGCTATAATCCTGTGCCCGGGGTTGACCTCGCAAAGCAGGTGCGTGCCCAGGCTGCGGCAGTGTTTCAGGCCATGCGGCGCTCTGGAATCAGCTATGTCAGCAGCATTTATACCTTTGGAAATTATCCGAATGAAACGCAGCGCATTCGCCTGCCGCGTGAAACGCTGGAACTGAGCAACGCCAACTGCATTGACGTAAGCGTGGCTTTTGCTTCCGCTCTGGAAAACCTGGGAATGAAGCCGGTGGTGGTGATTGTTCCGGGCCACGCTTTCACTGGCGTGCGCCTGGGGCCGAACTCGCAGAATATTCTCTATCTTGATCTGACCGTGCTGCCCAGGGGGACGTTCGCAGCGGCGGAGGCCCGTGCTCAGGCGTGGCTCAAGAAGACGTCGCCGAATGAAGTCCTCACCGTCGATATCGGTGCAGCAAGGTCTCTGGGCATTTATCCTATGCCAGAGCCTGAAATCGAAAAGCAAACTGTAGCTGCCAAAGAATCCGCCACAGAACAATGAATGATCCAACCGACGTATTGATTATCGGCGGAGGTATCGCCGGTCTTACCGCCGCCCGCAAGCTTACTGAGGCCGGGCTGCGCGTTATCCTGTTGGAGGCGCGCGATCGTTTAGGCGGCCGAATTTATACGCAGCACACGGCACAATATCCGGTTGAGCTGGGCGCGGAATTTGTTCACGGACGTCCAGAAGAAATTTTTGCGCTGGCGGCAGAAGCCGGAGTGCCAATCGTGCCGGTTCAGGGAAATTTCTGCAGCAAGGCCAATGGCTCGTGGGCCAATGCAGGCGGCCTCATGGCGGAAGTCGATCGAGCTTTTTTCCAGCATGCCCACCGACGGGCCTGATCAATCCTTCCGGCATTATTTAGATCGAACCGGGGCCAGCGAAGAAGTAAGACAACAGGCGCTCAGATATGTGGAGGGCTTTCATGCTGCTAATCCGTCCGTGATTAGCGTGCAGTCCCTGGTGCGCGACAGCCAGGCGGAAGAGGCAATCAGCGGAGACCATCAATATCGAATGGCCCAGGGGTATGGGCTCTTGGTGGACGCAGTGTTGCATCGCATTGACCACCAGCGTTGTAGAATCGTGACCAACGCAGTCGTGAATGAAATCCAGTGGCAAAAGGGACAAGTAGTGGTGCGCACTTCGACAGGTGAGTTCCAGGCTCCGCGGGCCATCGTCACTCTGCCATTGGGCGTGCTCAAGGGAAATAGTGTTGCTTTCTCGCCGCCGCTGTTGGCAAAGCAGAATGCAATCAGCTTTCTGGAGATGGGCCCGGTAATCCGCGTAAGCCTTTGTTTTTCGAGCAAATTCTGGGAGCAGAAACCAGAAACGGACGACCTGGGGTTTCTGTTCACAGACGATGCGCATTTTCCGACATGGTGGTCAAGCAATCCGCTTCCCAGTCCCATCCTTACCGGATGGGCCGCGGGCAGCTACGCCGCGAAGCATTCAGGAAAAAGCCATGACGAGATTACCAATCGTGCGATACAAGCGCTGGCGCGAATCATGGAATTGAGTGACGGTGAACTTCGCCAACAGCTGATCGGCGCTTTCACGCATGATTGGCAGACCGACCCTTTTTCGCGGGGCGCTTATAGCTACGCCGCAGTCGGCGGCCTTGACGCAGCGCAAGCATTGGCCGAACCAATCGCAAAGACTCTGTACTTTGCCGGCGAAGCTACAAACTCTGATGGTTACAACGGGACTGTGCACGGCGCTATCGCCACCGCGCTGCGTGCAGCGCAGGAAATTCTTCAGTCCCGATGAGCTTTCAATTTTTGTCTTAAATCCAGCTACTCCAGCGTGACGCGCGGAATATCGCGGAGCGTGATGGCACCCACGCGGGGATACGGCGGAAGCGCGATACGGCTTCCAGCGCTCGCGCTCTCTGGTGCAGGTCAAATGCGCGCACGTACTGCCGGATAATCTGGGGCATGGTCATGCGCAGTGCCGCAGAAAAATTCTGCTCCGCCATGTCATGCTGCTCCTGCTCATTTCGCAAAAGCTCAAGCATGTTTCCGGCCAGCGCGGCTTTGTTTCCTACGGGATAGAACTTTATGGAGAGTCCGCCGCTGTCGCCCATCTCGCGGAAGTCAGGGATATCTGAGCAGATGATCGGCACACCGTATGCCGCAGCCAGGTTCGCCACGCCGCTGGCCCCCGTGGCGGACGTGTAAGGCATTACCATGAATGAAGACGTGCCGAACATCTCCGGAATATCGTGCTCTTCAACATAACCTTTAAATTCAATATTCGGGTGATTGCCATACCTCGCATTTAATCCTTCGATATAGCCCGGCGAATTACCGTTGTTTGTTCCTGCGATCACCAGCTTCGCGCGCGGAAACGCCGGCGCTACCTGCTCTTCAAAGGCTTCAATGAGCATTTCGCAGCGTTTGTATGTGCCCCATTTTCCAAACGCCAGGATGCGATGGTCAGGATTGCCGCGCCGGGAAAAATCGGGATACTCCGGGCGGGCGGAAAGAATTCCATGGGCGCGATAGTGAATGTGCTCACCGCGATACTTTTCCATCAACGTGCGGCGATAGGCCGGCAGAAGCACAGAAACAGAGTTGGCCATCAGGAGCATTCGCGTGGCGATATTCCCTGCAATCCGGAAAAGCGCCTTGTTGCGCACCCCGGCATCACTCAAATCAATGTGGTCCATTAGATGATGCAGCGTGACATGGGTGTAATAGCCGGCCATACGGGTCATGGCTGGAAGCGTGAGTCCGGAAAAAGCAGCCAGCGGGTTTTCTTTATTACCGAAGCTGGAAAAAACAAGATTGAACCATACCACGTCCGGCTTAATCTCGTGTATGGCTTTGAGCAATCTTGAGTGGTTGCTGAAACGGTTTTCCTTCCAGCAGCGGAGAACTTCAAACTCAGGAAGCTCGGGTTCCGTGCCGGAGTACTCGTCAGAAAGGATGGTCAAGCTGATTAACGGGTCCGACTGCAGCTCTCTGGCTACATGGAATCCGTATTCATTGAGCACCGCTTTGCTCGGAGGAAAACCGCTGACAAAACAAATTTTCATTTAAGCCCTAAAAAAACTAAAAGTTTAAAAATTAAAAAATAGAAATTTGTGCGACCGGACGGAACGAGGACGTGGGGCCTGCTGCGCCGGTAAAACTGTAAAACGCCTGTTGCTGCAAGCCCACCGAGAAGCGGAGCGGGTAATCTACACCCAAAGGTCCGTGCGCATCGTTCACATTGCGCCGGATAGGCTTCACATAAGAGATGAGGAATCCACTTTGGACGTTGTCATACAAATGGTACCCCTCGCCTCGCGAGTAATCGAGTGATCCCGCAACTGACCAGCGTTCATTGATCAGGTATTCAACCCGCGCTCCGGGAACCATTGCCTGTGCGGTGGCAAAGTCCAGGTCCTGTACGCGCCAGGAGCGGATATATCTTGCCAGGCCTGTCACTGCCAGATTCTTTCCGAACTTATGTTCGAAACCCAGCCACGTTGAAGTGGTGAAAAATTCGCGGACCAACGGCTGGAATAGAAGATCGCGAACGTAGTAACCGGTGAGCAGAAAGTTGTTGCCCCACGGGCGGCCAACCTGAAACTCGACGGTTCCGACCCAATCGCGCGAACTCAAGTCCTGCTCTGTAAAAGGACCGGATTCATGAATCGCACTGCCACGCACGGTGAGCCAATTGAAGAATGGCGACGTGTTCAGGTAAAGAAACTGGCGGAAAAGATTCTGGTCTATCTGGACAGGCGAATCGGTATCACGGCGTATCGTGAACTGGAGTCCCGGCGTGAGTACGACGTGCGAGTTGCCCAGCCGAAAGGCGTACGTTGTGGCAGTGTTGAAAACTGTGTCGTATGTATTGCGCTGCACAATCAGCGTTTCGCTGGGAATTGAGGTGGTGCCTCGGTAATTGTTTACACCCACAAATCCACTGATGGGCAGAAACTTGTCCGGATCGTAGCGGAATGTGCTGCCAATGCTTGTTTCCTGCTGATACCGTGGCGGCACCGGCGCACCAAAGAACTTGTTGTCCATCTCATACAATGTCGGGTCTTCAAAAATTGCGCCCGTGGCAACATCGCTTTGGATATTCAGTTTTGGCTGAAAGGGCAGCGGCGAGCCTTCCTGGCCGGCTACCTGTAGCAAGCCTCGTTCCGCCGTGGGGTCGTCCGCCGCCAACTCGGTGGCGCGTGCATACGCGGAGACAGCATTGTGAGTGTCATGGCGTTGTGTATAGATATTGGCCCAGGCAAGCTGGTAATCATAGCTCCGCTCGTAGTCCACGGATTGGCCCAGCGCGGCCAGTTCCTGCTCCGCCTTGCGATCATTGCCCTCCGCCAGGTAGGTATTCGCCAGACCGATTGCCACCGTATCGTCTGAAGCGCCCAGATCTTTGGCTTTAACGAAGTAGCGCTGCGCAAGATCAAAATCATGAGCGGCCAGGAAAATGTTGGCTGCTTCCACAAGATTGTCTGCCGTTACGGGGGAGGCTTCGCCAATCCTGGACTCAGCAAATGCCAGCGCTACTTCCTGTTTGGCGTCAGTAAGCTTGCCCTGGCGAACGAACAGCTTTGCGAACTCAATGCGCACATCCACGCGATTGGCGTCAGGTGCATCCAGGGCCCGGGTGAATCGTCCCAACGCAGCGGCATGATCGCCCAGAGTCAACAGAGCATCACCGGTAGCCAGCAGAATCGCCGACTGGTCTACAGCTTCCTGCTCCGCTAGTTGAATGTACTTAAATGTCTCGGTTCGACGGCCTAGCTGCGCATTCGCAGAGGCGAGGTTTGCATAGATCAACGGATCATCTGGGGAAAGCTTGAGCGCGGCATCAAGTTCGTTGATTGCCTGGCCATAGTGCCGGGCATGATAGAGCGCGTCGGCCAGGGCCAGATGCAATTTCAGATCATCCGGCGAGAATGTCAGAGCAATGCGGTATTCCTGGACTGCTTTATCCAGAATACGCATCTGCCGGTATGCCGTGGCGCGTGCCATGTGGGTTGCGCCCATTTGACCAAGAAATTTTTCAGCCACTGCGGTTTCTGCAAGGGCTTCACGTGAACGGTGCAATTGCAAATAGGAATAGGCCAGTCCCAGGTGGGCAATCCCGCTATCCGGACTAATCTTGAGCGCCGGCTGAAAATCGAGAATCGCGGCTTGTGCATCCTGCATGTCATTGCGAACATAACCGCGGTTCACCAGCGCTTCAGTCATGTTGGGGTCTTTTTGCAGCGCGCGGGTAAAGTCGTCTATAGCTTGCTGCAACAACTGGTTCTGGCTGTGCACGTGCCCCGCGAGCAAGGGGAAATTAGCTTCTTTGGGCAGGACGCTCTCATAGCGGCTCACCAGCGATAGCACTTCGTCAAAGCGGCCCAGGTTGTAATAGTCATAACCCAGATAGACGGCGGCATCGCGGTCGCGCGGCAGCTTCACAATTGCCTGCTCGCCCAGCCGTGCGGATTCCGCATACCTGCCTTTTAAGAACAGATAGCGCTCAGTTTCACGCATCACTCGCGGATCATTCTTCATGGCGCCTGTAGCGCGGGCAATCCACTCACCTGCAAGATCAACTTTGCCGGCTTCAATTGCTGCGTTGGAACCGCTGGCTACGATTTGTGAATTCGTTGGCGCCAGCTTGTGCGCTTTTTCATAGCTGGCCTGGGCTTTGGAATATGCCTTCATCGCCGTGTACAAATCACCCAGCGCCATGTAAGGCACGTAATCATTGGGATACGCTGCTGCCATGCGGCTGAAGAATACTTCTGCTGCCTGGTTGTCGCCTTCGTCGCGAGAGAGATAGCCCAATGCCTCCAGTGCATAGCGGTTCTTGTCATCACGTTTCAAAAGGCTGGTGTACATCTGGCGGGCCTCTGCTTTGCGTCCGGCCTTCCACAGCAAGCTGCCATACTGCAATGTGACGTTGTCGTTTTCGGGATCCAGTTGCATGGCCTGCTTCAAATCAGCCTCTGCTCCGGCAACGTCATTGCCCAGACCTCGAATGGCTGCGCGAAGCCGCAAGTATTCCACCCGGGCAGGGCCTTCCACCTGAATTTTGGCCAGTTCTTCTTTCGCAATACTGAGCTGCTGTTGAATCGCGGCATCGTCATCCAGATTGCGATACGTATCGATCAGATTGAGCCGCAACTGCGTGGGATAAAGGACTCCCTCGGCAGGCCCTTCCGGCATGGCCGCCAAAGCCGCCAGATAATCGCGGACCGCATCAGTGTCGCGCCGCTCGATTTTGGACAGATCGCCGCGAATCGCATGCAGGCGGTAGTAGTTGGCATCAAGCTGCTGGGCGCGCGTGAGATAAGTGCGCGTCTTATCCAGATCGCCTACCCGCAACTGTGACTGCGCGGCTGCCAGCTGCACATTGACCGACTTAGGGGCCATGGAAGCGGCTTTCTCGTATGTGTCCGCCGACTCTTTCTTCATGCCAGCGAGTTCGTAGGTGTAGCCCAATTCGGACATCACGTCCGCATTTTTCACCGGCGCTTTTTTCAGGATGTCGATCGCGGCTTTGTAGTCGTGAGCTTCGCGGTAGTACTGGGCTACAGCGCGAAAGATTTCGGTATTCTTTGGGCTGCGCTTCATCGCTTTATCCAGAAGCTGCTTGGCCTTGTCCGTGTGCTTCTCTTTCATGTAAGTGATGGCCAGAAGAAGCTCAGCATGAGATGAAGGCTGTATGCTCTCCGCGCGCTCCAACAGGCCTTCAGCACGCGGCAAATCACCGGACTGCATGAATAGTTCGCCGGCCATCGCCAAATCAGTAGCACGGCGGGGGTTCGCGGCGATCACCTGGAGCAGCAGTTTCTTGGCCTCATCCGCTTTGCCCATGCGAATGTAGGTCTGTGCCATTCCGGAAAGACCTTCCACGGAGTTTGGGGCGCGCTGCAGACCTTGCTGATAAGCGGTCAAGGAAACCTGGGAGTTGCCGGCCAGGCGCGCGGTGTAACCCAGCAGGAACCAGTTGCATGCATCACTGGGTGCGGCCTGGGTAAGATGCTGGGCATAGCCCATGGCGCCAGAAGGGTTTCCATTTTTCAGAGCAGTCTCTGCGGCGCGCGCGTAACGGCCGGCCTCAATGCTGCCGCCCCATCCGCTCCCTGTGGTACCACAAGGCGCAGAGGATGAGCCTCCTGAGGCAGCAGCTCTTTTTCCAGTTCCAGCCTGCCCAGGCTGCTTTTTGGCGTTATTCTGCTTTGGCTGCGGCTTCTGGTCTTGCGGTTTGCTGTTTAGGTCGAACGTCTGCGTCCAGCCATTCGCGGCCAGGAACAGGGAACAGAAAAGCGCAAGACACAAAAAAATCTTCTTCACGGGACCACCGTTGTCAGAGTTGCAGGGGAACACGTGGACCAGGATTTCCACGACGCCATTTGGATTTAGCGAAAGCAGCAGCCAGCAACTTTGGCAGCAGCTCTGTTCTCATCTTGTTTCCAGATGCCGTTTCCGAGCTAAGGGATTCCTATGACTCTGGAAGTTGGGGAAAATCGCCCCAAAGTGAGAATCCGGATACCACTTGGCAAACCCGCCCGCCATTTTTGGAATCGAAGTCTCTGCTGGAGCAGAACTGCTGCCGATTAGCGCATCCCATTAAAGCCGTCTCGCTGATCCGGTCTGGCAAGCGCTGCAGTTCGCATTCACGGAGGTTTTTTCATGAGTTCCCCATCCATCGCCCAGGGCAGGCAGGCTACTTTGCCCAACCGGGCGGTCCCATTGAGTTGGGTGCTGTTGCTGACGTTTCTGGTGCACGGTCCGCTGCTGCTGATGCAGATTACTAACGATTCTTACGACGCGGACTTTCATAAGTTTTTTGCGGCGCATTACGCACAGCACTGGTTCAATCCCTGGAATGAAAAGTGGTTTACAGGATTTTCACAAACCACTTACCCACCCATGGAACAGCAATGGATGGCTTTGTTTTCGCATTTGATGGGCCTGAACATGGCTTACATCTTTGTCCAGCTCATTGCAATTCTTTTACTTCCGATTGGCGTGTACAGATATGCCCGAATCTGGGTGGGGGAACGAGCGGCGAGTTATGCTGCGATCGGCAGCGTGCTGCTGGGATCACTGGCTTCCCTGGTTTACGTGGATGGACAGCTCTCCACGACCTGGGCGGCCCCGCTTTATCTGATTGCGCTTGCGTATTTCTACGAATGGGCGCGTGAAGGCAGATTGATGGCGCTGGCAAAGGCTCTGGCGCTTACGTTGGCTGCGGCTTCAGCTCACCACGTAACTTTGCTGTTTGCCAGCGTCATCTTCACCATTCCTGTGCTGGTCACGGCGATCATGGATCGTAAACGCGACGGGCTAAATGCCACCGCTGTGGGAGTCATTTCGCGGGCAGCCGTTTTTGCAGGATTGTCTCTCGTAGGCGTCATCATCGTGCTGCTTCCCTATTGGGTGGCATTGAAGGCGAATCCTATCAAGCAGATGCCAATCCCACATGGCAGCCGTGAAAATTTCTTCTCGCAAGGCTGGCTGGCGGTGAACTACATCATTGTCCCCTGGGGCGCAATGTTGTTGGCTCTGCCTTTCATTTTCTATAAAGGATTAAAGGAAAGCAGGCTGCGGCCTTTGTTCTTTGGTTTCTGGTTCACCATGATTTTTGGGCTGGGTGGAACCACGCCTTTGCCGCGGATCATTCTGGGCATGATGGCTGGGGTTGTAAACGCGGTCACTGGCGCAAATGTTCACAATCCTTTTGACATTCTCACTTTTGAGCGCTTCAGCTTCTGGGCCAACATCATGGCACTCCCTATTGTTGGATTGCTGGCGGTTGGATTGATCGACCGCTACGGACGCAAAGCTGTCTTTGTTATGGGAGCTTTGGCAACGTACACGGTGGCCATGGCGGTCTCGTGGCCCGTGTACCATCCCATTCACGATGCGCCTTTCAGCACCGCTGAAGTCGTCTCATTCTTGAATCGCGATGGCCATGACAAATTCCGTTTTCTCACTCTTGGCTTTGGCAACAAAATGTCAGAGGTTGGAATTCGAGCGAATGCCAGCAGCGTGGATGGTGAATATAATTCTGCCCGTCTGCTGCCGGAGATGACCCAGTACGGCTCTGCTCAGCTTACAAACTCCAAGTATTACGGGACAAACGGTATTGAATCTCTTCGCGCGGTTCTGAAACATGCGGACCAATATGGATTGAAATATATCTTTGTCCGCGATCCATATTACGAGCCGTTGATAGCCTTTGCGGGCTGGCGCAAGACCGAGGTGTATGACCGCGGCAACGTGAGCCTATGGGTGAAAGATGGCATTCCACCGGCGCATAAAACCCCGTATGGCACACCGCCTACTGCCATGGAAGGAATTTTGTGGGGTACGCTTCCCATTGGCAGCAGCATTCTCGCCTTGTTCCTGATGCTGTTCTTTCCAGACAAGCGGAAGAAGGTTGAGACCATCGAGTTTCCACTGGCTGCCAATGAAGAACCTGTCTTCCGGGAGGCACGGTAATGGGGCGCATACTCACAATTATTTTTGCAGTTCTTACCGTGGGCTTAATTGCTGTTGGAACCATCCATGGAAGCAGCACTGCTCCGGCATCAACGCCTGAAGGCGCGGTGCAATCGATGTTCGCCAATGCCAAGGGACATAACTGGAACGGCGCTTACTCTTACGTGTCCCCTTCCAGCAATGTTGATCAGGCCGCATTTACTCGCGACCTGGCTGGCCGCAATGGCAGCTTGCGCACTTACTCGCAGCTCGATTCGGTCAATACCCGGGTACTGCGTGAGTCTGACAATGAAGCTACGGTTCGCACCGAACTCAAATACGCGACCGCAGTGGGCGCGTCCTTTGACACGCGCGATCTGAAGGTAGTGAAAGATGATGGCGCATGGAAAGTGCAATGGCCAACGGAAAAAGAAGTGAATGTGCCGCCGCAGGTGATTCCCGTGAACTATCTGCGCTGGGACATTGTGTGGCGCGGCGTTGGTGACGATTGGGGAGCGCAGAACGTGGAGAACCCTAATTGCCGAATTCTTTCTATGAATGCCGTGGAACACGATGGCAGCCTGATCATCATGGGTGAAGTGGAAAATGAGGATACGGTCCCTGCTTTCATCAGCGTGGGAGCGGTGCTCACGGACAATAGCGGGAAAGATGTGGCCCAGGAAAGCAGCTTCGACAAAATTTCCCACGTGCTGCTGCCCAAGGAAATATCGCCTTATCGCATCGACTTCCCTGGAATAAAAAAGGCTGACGTGAAGTCAGTCCGTATGACGCACGATTGGATGCTGGTGCCGGCCTCGGCTGATCCTGTCATCGGCGTGCTGCATCAGCGGATTGAAAAAGACCTGACCGGCCGCACCGTGCTGAAAGGCGAACTGCTCAACGAGAGTGGACAGACCGTAAACATTCCTCACGTGCTGGCTACGTTCTATGACAATTCAGGCAAGGTGATCTGGGTTTCTGACGCTTACTCAGACCATGCATTGCAGCCGCAGACGCCTCAGCCTTTCTCGGTTGCGCTCCGCGATGACCTGGCGGCGAACGTACATACCTATCGCGTGACTGTGAACGAATACAGCCTGAATCGTGAGAACTAGATTATGCGTAAAGTCATCTTCATTGGTCTGGTGATTGCTCTCTGCTGGTTTGCCGCCGACTGTGCGCGCGCCGCGGAACTGAACCTGCCTAAAAACGCCGTCGCCGGGCAGCCGCTCACTATTGGCACCAGCGGCAGCGGAACTTTGTATCTGATTGGCCCGGGGCAGGTGATCAAGCGCGACTTCAAATCTGGCAGCGTGGAGATCAAGGGTGAAGAGCTGCGCAGCGCCGGCCGCTGGATTGCCGCTGTTCACGGCGATAAAAACCAATCCCAGGTCTTCTGGGTTAAACCCGGCAAGCCGGAAAATCTTAACTTTCTTGCGCGTCCTTCGCGCGTTCCCGTGTCCCGCCCGGATGTGATCAGCGGCGTGACATTTATTTTCGATAAATACCAAAACCTCGTCCTTGATCCCACGCCAATCAACTTCAATCTTTCGGTGGGTAGCGTCGGGTCATCGAAGAGCGTTACCAGCCGCGACGGCATTGCCTGGATCAAAAGTCCATCGGCGACGAAGGCAGGCGCCGCCCAGTTTGTAGCGTCCGTGGGTGACACGCAGGTGCGGCGTGTGGTGCAGCAGGTGGCCTCGGATCCATGCAATCTGCGCATGCACGTGTCTGGAAAGAATGGGAACAGGGTAATTGTAGAGACGGATCCAATCCGCGATTGCGGCGGTAATCCCCTGCCAGACGGCACAATTGTTTCATTCATCCAGACCGATAGTAGCGGCAGAAGCACCGTGGATGCGCGCATTAAGAAGGGTACGGCCCGTGCCGAACTACCAGCAGCTGATAGCGCCACCATCACCGTGGCGGCCGGCGTGGTACTGGGTAACGAACTTCACGTGGGAGGCAAGTAATGAAACTCGCACGCATGCTGGTCCTGAGCGCGGGAATATTGTTGGCAATGTCTGGCGCCGTGCCGCTGCTGAAGCGGATACTGGCTGATACCAAGCCCGCGGTCGATCTCACAGTGAAGAACGCACAGCCGCGAGAGATAGAAGACGTTACGCAAAACGCGATTCTGCGCGACTACACACTTGCCTGGCAGGCGATTGGCACGTCACTGGGCAGCAATACGCTGCAGCCGCTGGCTGAGAATTTTTCCGGCTTTGCCCTGGATAAACTGACGCAACGCGTGAAAGACCAGAAAGAGCACGGCCTCACCACGCGGATCATCGATCGCGGACACAAAGTGGATGCCATCTTTTACTCGCCTGACGGCGCTGCGGTTCAACTGAAAGACACGGCAAGCATCGAAACGCAGTTGCTGGATGGAGGCACCGTGATTCACTCCGATCAGGCACAGATCCAGTATTACGTCATTATGACCGGCGCAGAAGACCGCTGGAAAGTGCGTGTGTTTGAGAGCACACAGCAGTAGGGCGCTAGGTTAGAAATCGCATTTGTTTAGAATCAGTCCCTGAAAATCGGTGGAGCGTCGCCAGCCTCAAAAGATTCCGATTCGCCTGCCAATTCAGGAAGACTTTGTATGAGCCGTAGACAGTAGTTCCAGCGCAACAGGGCGTCATCGTTTCCCTGCGGGCGGATTTTTTCCGCCTCTTCAAAGCAGCGCATGGCATTCTCAAAACTGGCAAGCAGGGAATGCGCAGCATGTCCGGCGCGCAGCTGGGCCTTGGCGCGGCGCTCGTAGAGGATGCCCTGATAGTAAGAGCGTTCGTATGCGCTGGAGAGCTTCTCGAAGCAGCTCTGCGCTTCGCGGAAGCCATCAGAAACCGCTCCCTTGAACTGATCTGTTAACGCCAGCCCTAGTTGGCGCAGGGCCATCTGGTTTTCCGGATCAACAGCCAGGATGTCGCGGCAGATTGACTCAGCTTCTTCCGGCTCGTTCAGATAGCGATAATGTTGGACCTTCGCCAGCGCCTCGGCGATGCCATTCCTGGAGATAGTCTTCGGTTGCCGTTCCATAGCTCCACCTCCTGCCCCATTCTAGTCCGCTTTCGATGTTCCGCGTATCTTGCGTACCAATTTCAAGATCGGATCGTAAAATTCGTCGACCACACGCTCTTTCAGGGGAATGATGGCGTTATCGGTAATCTTGATTTCTTCCGGGCAGACCTCAGTGCAGCATTTTGTGATGTTGCAATAGCCGATCCCCAGCTCGTTTTTCAGCAACTTGGTGCGCGAAACATTATCCAGAGGATGCATTTCGAGCGATGCAACGCGCACGAAAAAGCGCGGTCCGCCAAATTCCTCTTTCTTGTGATGGTCCCGAATCACATGGCAGACATCCTGGCAGAGGAAGCACTCAATGCATTTGCGGAACTCCTGCACCCGGTCCATGTCTTCCTGATACATTTTCCAATCGGTACCCGGCTTGGGCGCGAACGGAGGAATTTTCTTGTTGACGCGATAATTCCACGAGACATCCGTCACCAGATCTTTGATCACCGGAAATGCCTTCATGGGATAAACAGTGATGGGCTTGTCCGTGGGAAGGGCATCCATGCGGGTCTTGCAGGTGAGGCGGGGTTTGCCATTCACCTCTGCGGAGCAGGATCCGCACTTGCCCGCTTTGCAGTTCCAGCGGACCGCAAGGTCTGGCTGTTGCGTGGCCTGGATCTGATGCAAAGCGTCAAGCACAACCATGCCGGGCGCGATTTCTACTTTATACTGCTGCGCGCTGCCGGCTTCCTGATTGCCGCGAAAAACTTCCAGGATCGCATCCGCCATTCTTCCTCCTTGAGCTTATCTGCACACCGGCATTGTTGCTACTTTTCTTCGGCCAGCAATTCATTCAATTCAGCCGGCATAGCCTGGACCGGAATCTGTTGCAGCTTCATTCGGTCGCCATCGCGGGTAATCAAGTTGTGCTGCTTACCCCACACTTGTTCGTCGGACTTGGGATAGTCGATACGGCTGTGTGCGCCGCGGCTTTCCTTGCGCGCCATAGCGCTGCGCGTTACTGCTTCAGAAACGGTCAGCATGGATTTCAGATCGCGGGAGAGGTGCCATCCGGGGTTGAAAAGCCGCGAGCCTTCCACGCGGACTCGGGCGGCACGCTCCTTGAGTTTCTCCAGATTGCCCATCGCTTTGTTCATGTCTTCTTCAATGCGGAAGATTCCCACCAGGTTTTGCATGGTCTCCTGCAGGTCACGATGAACAGAGTAAGGGTTCTCACCCTCAGTGCGGTCAAAGGGTGCAAGCACGTCCCGTTCAGCTTCGGCAATTTGCGCGTCATCAATGGATGCAGAGGACGCTGCATTGGCGTAAGCAGCTGCACCCAACCCTGCGCGGCGGCCAAATACCAGAAGATCTGACAAAGAGTTGCCGCCCAAACGATTGGCGCCGTGCAGTCCAGCAGCGGCTTCACCGGCAGCAAACAGCCCGGGCAATGACGATGCCGCAGTCTCTGCCTCAACGCCAATTCCTCCCATCATGTAATGGCACGTGGGGCCAACTTCCATGGGGCCCTTGGTGATATCCACGTCAGCCAATTCTTTAAACTGGTGATACATGCTGGGCAGCTTCTGCTTCACGTAATCGGCCGGTTTATGGGAAATGTCGAGATATGCGCCCCCGTGCTCACTGCCCCGGCCTTCGCGCACCTCGGTGTAAATGGAGCGCGCGACGACATCGCGCGTGGAGAGTTCCATGCGCTTGGGATCATATTTTTCCATGAAGCGCTCGCCCAGCTTGTTGCGCAGGATACCGCCTTCACCGCGCACAGCTTCTGTTACCAGAATTCCCTGCACACCCGGAGGCCAAACCATTCCTGTGGGATGGAACTGGACAAATTCCATATCGAGAAGTTCAGCGCCGGCGTCATAGGCCAGCGCCATGCCGTCACCGGTGTACTCCCACGAGTTTGATGTGACGCGCCACGCCTTGCCGATGCCACCTGTAGCCATAACCACGGACTTAGCTTTTAGCACGACGAATCGTCCCTGCTCGCGCCAGTAGCCAAAGGCGCCTACCACGCGCTTGCCGTCTGTGAGCAGCCGGATAATCGTGCACTCCATAAAGACATCAAAGCCCAGTTGGACGCCGCGGTCCTGGAGCGTGCGGATCATCTCCAGTCCGGTGCGGTCGCCTACGTGGCAAAGCCGTTTGAAAGTGTGGCCGCCGAAGGCGCGTTGCAGAATGTCGCCGTTCGAGGTGCGATCAAAAAGCGCTCCCCACTGTTCCAGTTCACGGACGCGCTCCGGAGCCTCCTGCGCGTGCAGCTGGGCCATCCGCCAGTTGTTGAGAAGCTTGCCGCCGCGCATGGTGTCACGGAAGTGTGTCCGCCAGCTGTCGGCCTGGTCCACGTTGGCCATGGCCGCGGCAATGCCGCCTTCCGCCATGACCGTGTGCGCTTTTCCCAGCAGTGATTTGGAGACAACGGCAACGCGTGCGCCGGCAGCCAGCCCTTCAATCGCCGCCCGCAGGCCAGCTCCGCCAGCGCCAATGATCAAGACGTCATGTTCATGGGTTTCATACTTCGTCTGGTTCGTCACAGTATTCTCAAGTCCTTGATCACGCCGCTTGCAACCAAGCGGACATAGAAGTCTGCAGATCCAACTGAAATCAAACTTGCCCAGGCAAAGAGCATGTGGCGTCCATTCAGAAAGCTGGCCTTCTTCCACGCGCCGTGGCGCTTGAGGTTGAACGTTGTGCAGGAGAAGCAGTCCAGCTGGCCGCCGATCAGGTGCCGAAGCGAATGGCAGGAGAGCAGATACAGCGTCAGCAACACAATGTTGACCAGCAGAATGAGAGAGCCGATACCAATACCGAAATGACCCTTTTGATCGGCGCCCAGGAACCAGAATGCTCTGAAAGCGTCATACCAGAGGAAGCACAGAAACACGATAGCAGCATAGAGAAAATAGCGATGGAGGTTTTGCAGCATGAACGGGAACTTGGCTTCTCCGCGATAATTCCGGTGCGGACTCTCACCCACGGCGCACGCCGGTGGATCCAGGAAAAACGCGCGGTAATAAGCTTTGCGATAGTAGTAACAAGTCATGCGGAAGCCGAGAGGGAAGGCCAGAATCAACAGTGCGGGAGAAAGCTTCCACCAGTGGTGTGAAGCGTCTATGAGGGGCGAGTAAAACGGGGAGAGGTAAGGGCCAGCCTCGTAGAATTTTCCTTCGAAGGCGCGCAGCGTAGCATAAATGCCGAACCCTCCCAGGAGAATCCAAACAGGGACTGATTCCAACCACCAGGCGTCACGCCGCAATGTGCGGCCAGTGGCAGCGGGTACTGCTGGGCTTCTGCTTGCAGCCAAGCTTCACCTCCAAGGGTGAAAATGAAAACGGACTAGTGTAGCAAATGGACGCAAGGGGGAAACGGCAAATGAGCTTGGGGGCTTATTTATGCCATTTATCTGGTACTAAGTCATTCTCGCCGATATCACGCGCGGAATTCCCTGCAGGTCCGCCGTTACCTGGATTTCCTCCCAGCCAGCCAGCAGCTCCCGAACCTTTTCTTCTTCGGAATAGCCAATCTCGGTAACGAACCAGCCGTCTGTGTTGAGGGCTCCCTGCGCCGCAGGAATCAATCTGCGGTAAATGTCCATTCCCTCATGGCCAGAGAAGACAGCAATCCTGGGTTCGAATTCCCGCACTTGTTTCTGCACTTTGTCTGCATCCGCTTCGCCAACATAGGGCGGATTGGAGACGATGAAATCGAACTTCTCATCGGCATAAGCAGCCAGAAGGTCTGACTTGCGGAAGCACACTTTGCCTTCCAGAGCCAGGCGAGCAGCGTTGGCGCGGGCAATCTCCAGCGCTTCTTCAGAGATGTCGCAGGCATGGATTTCTATGTGCGGCAGCTCACTGGCCAATGCCAGGGCAATGCACCCGGAGCCAGTGCCAACGTCAAGCAGTTTCATCCGGCCCGGTCCATCAAACTGGCATTGTTTGATTAATTCAAGAACTGTCTCCACCACATGTTCGGTTTCAGGTCGCGGAATCAAAACGGCAGGAGAGACCAGCAGGTCCAGCCCCCAGAATTCCTGATGTCCGGTGATGTACTGCGTGGGGCATCCGCGGGCCCGTTCACGGATCACCTCATCAAAGCGAGATTGCTCTTCTGCTGTGAGTTCACGCTCCGGATGAGCGTAGAGATAAGAGCGTTCACAATCAATAGCAAACATCAGCAGCAACTCGGCGTTCAGGCGGGGAGAAGGCACGTCATTCTCGATGAAAAGTTGATGCGCGAAATCGACGGCCTGTTTGAGCTGCATAGCGGGAGAATGTACAGCAAAGGGCGCTGGGAACGCAAAGGTCACTTCTTCAATCCCGAGCGCAGCGCTTAGCTCGCCACTTCCGCTTCCTGCTTCAATTTCTCGGACTGATAATGCGTAACCAGGGCGTCAACCACCGGCTGAAGCTTTCCATCCATTACTTCAGAAAGCTGGTGCAAAGTGAGTCCAATGCGATGGTCGGTCATGCGGTTCTGCGGGAAGTTATAGGTGCGGATCTTTTCGCTGCGATCGCCGCTGCCTACCTGGGCTTTGCGCTCTTTGGCCAGCGCCTGTTGCTGCCGCTCCATTTCCTTTTCATACAAACGGGCACGCAGCACTCGCATGCCTTTTTCGCGGTTCTTGATCTGTGATTTTTCGTCCTGGCAGCTGACTACCGTATTGGTCGGCAGGTGAGTAATGCGGACCGCGGAATACGTGGTGTTTACCGACTGCCCGCCGGGGCCCGACGAACAGAAAGTATCAATGCGCAGATCTTTGGCTTCAATCTTGATGTCCACGTCTTCCGCTTCCGGCAGCACTGCAACCGTGACGGCAGAAGTATGCACGCGCCCTTGCTGTTCTGTAGCGGGAACGCGCTGCACGCGATGGACGCCGCTCTCATACTTCATGCGCGAGTAAACGCCCTTACCTTCAATGATGGCGATCACTTCCTTCAGGCCGCCAACGCCAGATTCAGAGGTAGAAAGCACTTCCACTTTCCAGCGCTGCCCTTCAGCGTAGCGGTTGTACATGCGGAACATCTCGGCGGCAAAGAGCGTGGCTTCATCGCCACCAGTGCCGGCCCGAATTTCCACTACAACGTTTTTCTCGTCATTCGGGTCCTTGGGAACCAGCAACATCTTCAGGTCGTTTTCGACCTGCGCCAGCCGCTCGCCAAGGCGCGCGAGTTCTTCCTGGGCATAGGTGCGCAGCTCGGGGTCGGTTTCTTCGGCGACCATCGCCTTGCTCTCTTCGATTCCACGGCTAAGGTCCTTATATTCGCGATACTTCTCTACGATCTCCGCGACTTCGCTGTGGGCCTTGGCCGTCTTCTGATAGCGCGACGAATCATTGATGATCTCTGGCGAAGAGAGCGCTTTGGTGAGCTCGTCGTATTTCGTTTCGATTTGATTTAGGCGTTCAAACATGGTGTATTCCTGAAATAGCCGTGGCTAAACGCCGCAGCCTGGTTCTGTGACAACTTAATTTTATAGATAAAGGCAAAGCAGAGAGCCGAAGCCATCCTGGCTCGTAAGGGAAGAGTTCCCTAATGATGGAAAGAGAAAGAGCGAGAGCTGCCTGTGGTGAGCTCTCGCGATGTTTCAATTCGTAATTTGCACGCGTTTAACATAACAATTTTCAATAGGCGATCAGGCAATTACCAGTTCGCCGCCATTTTTCTTTTCCAGCTCCATTGCAAGATCAAGGGCTTTGATGGCGCATTCTACCTGGTCGTCTGTTGGCGGCTGCGTGGTTATGCGCTGGAGCCACAAGCCTGGCTTGGTAAGCAACGCGAAAAAAGATTTTCCGTGCTTGGCCGAGAACCGGATCATTTCATACGCCACGGAAGCAATAATGGGCAGGAACACCACACGCAGCGCGAACTTGGCCCAGAAGCCCTGCACAGGAAAAGCCGCATACACAAAGATCGAGAGCAGCATGATCGTCATCAGGAAGCTGGTGCCGCAGCGGGGATGAAAAGTTGAGTACTGTTGCGCCTCGGCAATGGACGGCATGCCGTGATCTTCAAACGCAAACACGGTTTTATGTTCCGCGCCGTGGTAGCGATAGACGCGCTTAATATCGGACCACAATGAGATTCCCCAGATAAAGAGCAGGAACAGCGCGATTCGGATTAAGCCATCGACCAGCGTGAAAGCAAAATTGCTGTGGAGAACGCCCCAATGGTTCTTTATGCCGGTGGCAGCTGCCAGCGGAACGAACTTGTACATGAAGATAAAAAAGCCAATAGAGACAGCCATGCTTCCAATCATGGCCCAATTGCTGATCTCTGGTTTTTTCTCGCCTTCTTCTTTGGCAATCTCTTCAAGCCCGACGTTGAGCGAAAACTTTGACGCTACAAAGCCCAGGCGCATGGCCTGCCCCAAGGTGGCCAATCCGCGGACAAACGGCCATCCCAGCCATTTGCGTTTTTCTGAGGGCCGCTGAAGGGTCTCACTGTGGGTGGTAATTTGGCCATCGGGCTTGCGGATGGCGATGCCCCAGGCGTGTGGGGAACGCATCATCACGCCTTCCATTACGGCCTGCCCGCCGACAAGGGTTTCCTCACCGCTCTCCAGAGCGGGAAGTAACTGTAAAGCTGCAAGAAAACGAAAAAATTGGCGCCAATATCTCATTATGTCGTCTATTTAGATGATGAATAGGCACTCCAGGCTCCAATGCCTATGGCAAGAGCGGAAGTGCTGTTAAAACAATATTTTAAGGGAAATTGGGGGAAAAGGACAGGAGCAAAATATCCATTGCTATCCTACCTGCAATGCAAATATTCGCCACCATGGCCGAGGCGGTAGCCGCCACCACCAAGAAGACGGAAAAGGTGCGTCTGGTGGGTGAATATTTCCGTTCGCGACCCGTAGATGAGGCTGCTCAGGCAGCCATTTTTCTCTCAGGACGCGCCTTTCCAGCCTGGGAAGAGCGCACATTGCAGGTTGGCGGCACGCTTCTGTGGCGGACCGTGGGTGAGATCTCCGGCAAGGGCGATGTCGCGCTAACGGCAGCCTACAGGCGGCATGGCGATCTGGGGGCGGCAGCGCAGGAAGTGCTACAACATTCGTCGCCTGCGAAAAGTGCGTTGTCCGTGGCTGAAGTGGCAGCAGTCTTTGATGAATTGGCACGCACCTCAAGCGCGGCTTACAAGCTCAGCCTGCTTCAGAAGCTTTTGCGGCAAGGTACAGCGCTCGAAGCCAAATACGTCATCAAGATCATCAGCGGTGATCTCCGTATTGGGCTGCGTGAGAGCCTGGTTGAGGAGGCCATCGCCAAGGCATTCGATGAGAAGCCAGCCGACGTGCAAAGGGCCAACATGCTGCTAGGCGATATTGGCGGCACGCTGCGCCTGGCTGCGGAGCACAAACTCAATCGCGCCCAGATGCGTCTTTTCCATCCGATTGGTTTCATGCTGGCCAGCCCCGCGCAGGACGCACAGGAAGCGCTCTCTTATTTTGACCGTGCAGCCGTCGAAGACAAGTATGACGGCATTCGCGCGCAGGCGCATATTGGCGGAAAAGAGGATCCGCGCGTACGTCTGTTCTCGCGGACTCTGGACGAAATCAGCCAGTCATTTCCTGAACTGCCACCCGCGCTGCGCGCCTTTCCGGACCCGCTGATTCTGGATGGAGAAATTCTGGCCTGGAGCACGGACTCGGCGCAGGCGCTTCCTTTTTCTGATCTGCAGAAGCGGCTGGGCCGCAAAACCGTGTCGGAAGAGATGATTCGAACGGTACCAGTTGTTTACATGGCCTTTGACGTTCTGTATGCCGGTGGGGAGTTGCTTACGGAAAAGCCACTGGAAACGCGAAGAAAAGCTCTGGAGCAGTCTTTCGCGGCAGTCCCAGAAGATGGGTTTGCGATTGAGCACAGCATGGCCACGGAAAACCCTCAGGGCAAGCTGGTGTTTGAGCCTACTCTTTTTGAATCGACGTCAGGCGCCCGCATTGGCATGCCGCGCGTGATCCTGGCACCCGCGCTTACGGCGGATTCTCCCGAGCAACTGGAAAAAATCTTTGCCGCAGCGCGGCAGCGTGGCAATGAAGGATTGATGATCAAAGACCTTAACTCTGCTTACACGCCGGGCCGCCGGGGCAAAGCATGGCTCAAGCTCAAGAAAGAGCTGGCAACTTTGGATGTGGTGGTTACGGCCGTTGAGTGGGGACACGGAAAGCGCAACAAGGTCCTGAGCGATTACACGTTTGCGGTGCGTGATGGAGAAAAGCTGTTGAATGTCGGCAAAGCATATTCAGGCCTTACCGACACTGAGATCGCGGAGATGACCGAATGGTTTTTGGCCCACACCATTGACGATCAGGGGTTTCATCGCACCGTGGAACCGAAAATCGTTCTGGAAGTGGCTTTCAACAACATGATGCGTTCCAGCCGCCATGAGAGCGGCTATGCGCTGCGCTTTCCACGCATTCTGCGTATTCGAACAGACAAATCTGTAGAAGACATCGATACGCTTGAGACTGTTCAGGAAATATTTGAGCGGCAGGGAGCGGGGCCAAACAGCGTGAAACCGGCTAGCGGCTGGCCTTCTGTGGCGCAGGCATGCTTTTTGAGCCGATAGGAATCACGCAGCCATGGGCAATTTCACAGTCGCCATTTTCAAATTGAATGGTTGTGTGCATGATGTGGAACTTCGCGGTCAGAATATTTTTTACCTGGCGCAGAATAATTTCGCTCTCTGAGAGAGTGATGTCGTCAATCCTGACGTGGCACGATAGCGCGTGCGTATCTGAGCCAATGCTCCAGATATGGACGTCATGGACGTCCCGCACCCCGCCTACCTGGGTCAAACTGTCAGTAATTCTCTCCGCTGTGAGTCCTTGCGGAGCGCCTTCCAGAAGAATATTCAGCGTCTCGCGGATAATGCCGAACGAGGACCATAGAATCAAGGCGGCAATCCCGATGGAAAGAGCCGGATCCACCCACGTTTTACCTGTCCAAAGAATGATCCAGCCGCCCAGGATAACGGCAGCCGTTGATAGAGTGTCGCCAAACTGGTGAATAAAGGCGCTGCGGATATTTACGTCGTGAGCAGCCCGGTACAGTATCCATGAGATTGTGCCATTCATGACCACGCCAACCAGAGCTACCCAGATCATGATTCCGGCATGCACCGCCACGGGATGGCTGATCCGCATGAATGCTTCATAAAAAATGTAAATAGCGATTGCCACCAGGGTAAGCGCATTAACAAACGCAGCCAGTACACCGGCCCGGTGATAGCCAAAAGTCTTGGTGGCGCTGGGCGGTCGCGTCTGGATAAAGACCGCAACCCAGGAAAGAAGCAGGGAAAGAAGATCAGTAACATTGTGGCCTGATTCAGAGAGCAAGGCCAGACTATGTGCCCGTATCCCGGCGAACAACGTAATTAGCACATACGCAAAAGTAGCCGCCAGCGAATAACGCAGCGCTCTGACGCTAAGCGGGGAATACGAGTGCGAATGGGGCATAGTCTGAGTTTAACGCCTAATGCGATACAGATTCGACTCTATCCGCCTATTCACAGGATAGGAATCGGGCTTGCCTGATTTTTCCCAGCTGCCCCATTTTGAGCAGCTGCCGGAGCCATCTATTTCTCAGGGTATCATTCTCATGCAGTCGGCCCACCAAATCCAGTGTTTTTAGCGGGTTGGTGCGGCATTGGTAACGAGCCAATAGCACCGCTTGGCCCGAAACTTGCATCTATGTCATCAGGCTTGGTGTGATTTTTCGTCACCGTTAACTAATAAGCCAACACTTTTTTTAGTTCTGGAGAGATTGCTATGAGATTCCCCGTGTATGTGCTTGGTTTTGGGTTCATTTTGTCCGTGGCCGCGGTTGCCGCACAAACCGCACATCAGCCGCAAACCCCTGTCAGCCCAGCTACACCGGCGAATCAGGTGGGTGATGGATCTCAAAGCAAGTCTGGAACGCCAGTGCAGCCGACTTCGGCCTCCCCTTCAACGACCTCGCCTTCAACTACCGGCGGAGTCGCGGGTAGCGCGTCCTCCAGTACAGCGCAGAGCCCTGATGTGCAGACTCCTGACAACACCGGCGGCGTAAGCGCAATGACCGATTCTGACCTGCAAAGCCAGATCCAAGGCGCGTTAAGCAAGGAACCCACTTTGACTGGCGATAATCCCCACGTGACCGTTTCCGGAGACACGATTGAACTGGCAGGCGCAGTGAATACGAATAAAGAGAAAATTACCGCCTCGCGGATCGTCCAGTCTTATGCGGGAAGCAAAAAACTGGTGAACAATCTGACCATCAGCGGAAAGAGCGACAAAACTTCGTCCCACACGACCGCCGACGATGGTGGCCGGCAGCCGGTAACTGCACCGTCAAATAATCCAGAGCCTGAAAAAGGCGGCTCGCCCACGACTTCAAAGCCGCCGCAAGAGTGACTATCAGGCTGGGAATCTAATATTCAAATCTGGCTTGATGTGGCGTCGTTTCCTTATTGGAAAGCTTCGCAGAAGATTTTGACAAATAAAATTTGGCCCCTTCCAGACGGAGAAGTGTTTCCTTCGTGTTAAGGCCTCCACCGTAACCCGTAAGCGTTTTGTTGGCGCCGATCACGCGATGGCAGGGCACGATAATGGCGATCGGATTGACATGATTTGCCTGGCCCACGGCACGGAAAGCTTGCGGACGGCCAATTTCGCGAGCGATATCCGCGTACGAACAGGTCTGGCCATACGGAATGCGCAGCAGCGCTGCCCAGCAATCTTTTTGAAATTGTGTTCCGATCAAATCAAGTTTGCACGTGAAATTACGCAGCTCTCCGCGAAAATATGCATCCAGTTGCACTTCATATGAGTGAAGATGTTCCTGAGATTCAATCCAGATTTCATCTTTTCCTGCTCGCGGTATTTTTCCGCGATCAAATAGCAGGTAGCGCAGGCCATTTTCTGTGGCGGCAAGCAGCAGAAGTCCGACTGGAGAATTCATGCGGGAAAAATAAACTGCTGTGACTTCTGCCATGGCGGAATTTTACTACCAGACCCTTAGTCCCAAAGTCGCAGCAAAAAAAATCCAGCAGACACTCTGACCTTACAACACGGGAGGGACGGTTTACATCTATTCCAACACTGCTGCTTCAAAGAAGGCGGTCGTAATCTATTTTTTAGGCATCAAAAAGTAAGCTAAGCAGTTTTTCTGCTGGCGGCGTGTATTTTGCTTGGATTTCAGCAGCCAGAGGGTTCCAGGGGTTGGTAGCAATTTTTTCGGCTTCCTTTACTTCATTTAGGTTTCCCTCCTCTGACCTCCATTACTCTCTTTTGTGTGTGCCGTCAGACGTTGGCAGGTAAAGGAATCATGGATATTCGCGGGTTACTGCTGGTTAATTCAGAGAGTGTCGGAGATGGAGACCAGTCGCCTGCCGCTGCGCTCACGGGCATTGTGGATGTGGTGGGAAAAACACCTCTCCAGCGCATGGCAGAGCGGTTACAGCAATACGGAATTTCGTCAATAAGCGCGGTGATTGAGTCCGCGCTTTCTTCTAGCGTTCGCGATTATGGACTGCCCGCAGATGTAGCGTGTGTTCCAGTCGCGCCCGATCGCTTCTGGCGGACCGCCGAATCTGAATTCAACGATATGGCGCAGAACGGAGCTGAGCTGGTTGTGCTCATTCGTCTGGGCGCGTATGCGGAAATCGATTTTGAAAAATTGGTCCAATATCATCTTGATCGCCAGGGTCGCGTTACTCAAATGGCCAATGGTTTGCAGTCGCTGGAGATTTTCTGCATTAGCGCTTCACGCCGGAATGATGCTGCGTCGCTTTTCCGTACGCAACTTGCGCGTTGCCGCACCGAATGCCCGCTGCTGCAGCATGAGGGATACTTGAATCCCCTGGCAGACTCGCGTGATCTGCGGCAATTCGCCATTGATATTCTCACTCTACAGACGCAGACATGCCCCGCAGGAATGGAAGTTAAACCCGGCGTGTGGATGGCTTCCGACGCACTGGTTGAAAAAGGCGCACGTATTCTGGCGCCCGCTTTTATCGGGTCGATGGCCGCCGTTAAATCTGGCGCCGTGATTACCAGGTGCAGTTCCATTGAGCAGCGCGCAGTGGTGGACTGCGGTACGGTCATTGAGAATTCCACGGTCCTGCCTTTCGCGTACGTGGGAGCAGGTCTTGATCTGGCGCATTCTGTTGCCGGAATGGGAAGAATCGTGAATCTTCGTCGCGATGTAACCGTCGAGATAGTCGATCCAAAACTGATCTCCATGACGGCTGTTGCCTCCAGTAAAAGATTGTGGAACGCCGCAACGGAAGCCCTGACCTATCTTCCCAGGCTTGCATGGCAAGGTCTCTTTGCCAGTTCGAAACCAGAAGAAGCAGATTTGCACGTCCAGTTGCGGCAGACATCGCCCGCGCTGGGAAACGCCGCGGGGTTTGAAACGCCCGCGTGTGACACTGAGACCTCTCACAAGTTTCCTAACATGGTTGTAGCGAGGAGATATGGACATCAATAGCAGACCAGTTGTTGTTAAAAGAATGCCGGAGCGTGTGAATGCGCGTGCTGCACGCGAATTCCTGCGCGATGTGCGTCCTTTCCTCGCCGCCGATCGCCCACAGCTGGTCTTTGATCTTTCCCAGGTTGCGCAGATCGATGCTGCCGGAGTGGAAATGCTGCTGCGTTGCATGTCTGAAGCGCACAAGCGCGATGGCGATGTAAAGCTGGCATCACTCTCTGACCAGTCAGCCGTGGTGCTGGAACTTACCCGCACGGACCGTTTGTTTGAAATTTATGAAACCTCAACCGAAGCGGCACGCAGCTTTAGCGGTTTCCTGCCGAATGCGATGCGGCAACAACTTCTACACAACAAGCGCACCCAACCTGTTGCAGCCTAGAGATCTCACGTGATGCAGCAATCAGAGAGCGTCGTCACCGTTACGCCAGTTGACGCGCCAGCCAGCGCGGTGGTGCGTCCGCAGCAGAGCGCCCAGGCCACGGTGCTGAACGGCAGCTTCATCATGCTGGTTGCCATGATGCTGGTGAACGTTTTCAACTTCGCCTACAACATGGTAATGGCGCGGATGCTCGGGCCGGCCGCCTTCGGCAACATCAATGCCGCGGTTACGATGCTTTTGCTGGCATCATGCGTGAGCCTGGCATTTCAATTGGTCTGTGCCAAATTTGTAGCCAGAAGCCCCGTTGATTCCGGCAAAGCGGCGGTTGTCCACAACCTGCTCGGCAAGGCCTGGATCGTCAGTCTGGCGCTTGGCGCCATCCTGTTTCTGGCACAGAGACCAATTGCCGCCTATCTGAACGTCCCCAGCCCGTGGATTATCGGAATTCTCGCAGTGGGCATTGCCGCCTATGCTCCACTGGGTGTAAAGCGCGGGGCCATGCAAGGCGTATGTGCGTTCCCGCGACTGGGGACAAATTTTGTCCTTGAGGCGGTCACCCGTTTCTTTGTGGGAGCGGGATTGGTGGTTGCCGGATATGGCGTTCTGGGAGCGGTGGGAGCTATCTCCGCTGCAGTGATCGCTGCCTGCTTTTTGCCCAGACTACCCGCTCAGTTGCGTACTCAGCCCGGAACAGCCGAGCCGCTATCTTTAGCGGAGGCAGTGCAAGCCATTGTTTTTTTTATCGGCCAGGTCATCATCAATAACATCGATATTTTGCTGGTGAAGCACTACTTTCCATCCGATCCAGCAGGGGTCTATGCGGCTATCTCTCAGATTGGGCGGCTTCTCTATTTCGCGTCCTGGTTTGGTGTGGTCAACGCGATGTTTCCCGTGGCAGCCGCCTCTGGCACAGACAAAACTCAACAAAAGTCCCACAATATCGGCTTGCCCTTGTTGCTGGTTTTGGGGCTTTCGCTGTTGTTCATTGCCGTCGCTGCGCTATTCCCTCACTTGATCATGGGCGTGATTTTTGGTTCCCGGTTCATTGAGATTGGTTGGCTTCTGGCCTTGTATGCCGTGGCCACCGGACTTTACTCGCTCAGCGTGGTGTTCATTGCGTATGAGATGTCCCGCCGGATTGCCAATACCGGCTGGCTGCAACTGATGTTCAGCGGAGCGCTGGTGCTGGGCATCGGTCTTTTCCATGGTTCATTGCATGAGGTCATCATGGTTCGGATTGTCTTGATGGCTGCCATGCTGGCGTTAGTTGCCGTGCCATTTTTCCGCCGCCATAACCAGGCTGAATTCGCCGAGGCCGCATGAAGAAACTACGGCGCATTACCGAAGCAGAAGTCATTGCTGAATTCCTGAAAGGCGAGTTCTTTCATCAGGAATATGACGCCGATCGCGAGCAGTTTGCGGATGTGGTGAATAATCCTGATCTAACAAACGAAGCTGGAAACGCTCTTCGCAAAGCGCTCCTTTTTCGCCGTCGCGACACCATGTGGTGGGAACTTCCGGAAGACCGGCAATGGTGGGAAATTGAGTTTGAACCTGAAGACGTGGATAAGGTCAGCGTTTTCCCTCGTGCTCATTGGAGAGAGATCGCCAACGGGAATTTTAAGGCCACACATGTGGCCGCCAAGGTCCGTGAGCAGCTTGACCGGAAAGATGCCAGCGCATTTACCGCCAAGATGGAGGCGGTTTGCGCGAATTTTCATTCCGAAGGCCCTAAGCGCATGATCATCTTTCTGGGCCTGGACGAGCATCGCCCCCTCACCCTTTTGGAGGGAAACCACCGTTTTATAGCGTCTTTACTGGTTGCCGACAGGGCTGGGCTCAATAATGGCCGGATGGTTGGGGTTTTTTCACCCAAAATGGAGCAATGTTGCTGGTATAAAACCAATTTCCAGACCCTCTTCCGCTGCCTCAAAAACCGCATCAAACATAAATGGGACAGAGACACTGACGTGAGTAGCCTGCTCCAGCAAGCCACCCGAACGCAAACCGTCGGTGCCCGCGCCGAAAACGCGCTTCCCATCAAATCTAAGTAATTTGGGCCCAAGAAACCGCAGTTCCCCGAGGTTTTTATGAAAATTCAGCGTCAAATTACGAGCATCCTGAGCACAATGTTGATTGCAGGTATGTCTCTGGGTCAGCCATTGCAGGCGCAACAGAGCAATCCGCAGCCGCCGTCAGCGCAACAAACGCCCGCCCAGCAAGCTCCCGTTCAGCCAACGACCGCCCAGCCAGTTCCAGATACCGCCCAGCAGCCGCAGCAGCAAAATCAGGCAGCACCTGCAAACACGCAACCGTGCTCCGGCAACTGGCAATCAGGCGAACCCGCCGCAGCAGCCTGCAAACCAGCAACCTACAGGTCAGCAGCCGGGAACCACAGGAACCACGGTGAACCCTTCGCAAGCGCCTTTGGCGCCGGTTACCACGTATCCCAATGCGACTGGAGAGCAGCAAGCCCAGCCGCCGTCAGCAGCTCCGGCGCAAACCAATATTCCAGAGGGACCTCAACCCAAAAAGCCCAGTGAGCCTGTGGGTGCGGCAACCGCGGAAAGCGTACCAACTTCCGGTGGAGCGGCCGCAAAGCCGGCTGGCGTCGCCATTGCTCCGGCTAAACAGCACCAGACTCGCTCGCTGCTGGTCAAGATCGGGGCCGTTGTCGCGGCAGGAGCAGCCGTGGGGACAGTGTATGCACTGACTCGCTCAACGTCATCAACGCCTCCGGGCGCGGGGCTTCCTGGCGTCACGCAAAAATAGCGTGAAACGGTTCAGCTTTGCGCAACACTAGAAAACTAGATATACGAATCGGGCCAAATTCAAAATGACTGCGGACTCAAAGACTAAAGCTGCTGCAAATACACCTTTACTCATTTCTTTTTCCGGCGTTGATGGTTCCGGCAAATCAACCCAGATAGAGAGTCTGCGTTCCGCGCTCCATGCGGCAGGACTCAAAACCACTTTGCTGGCCTTCTGGGACAACGTAGTGGTCGGTGTGAAGTATCGCGAAGGCTTTGTCCATAAGGTGTACAAAAGTGAGCGTGGTATCGGTGCGCCGGGCAAACCGGTGAACCGACGTGACAAAAATGTGCGTGGCTGGCATCTCACCCTGGCTCGGCATTTTCTTTATCTGCTTGACGCAATCCATCTGGGACGCGTTGTGGCCCGGGCCAAAAAGAGCGGCGTGGACGTGGTGATTCTGGATCGCTATATCTACGACGAACTTTCCAACCTGAATCTTGCGAATCCGCTCAGCCGCGCTTTTGTGAAATTCGTTCACGGCTTCGTTCCGCGGCCTGACATTGCCTATTTGCTTGATGCCGATCCTGTTGCCGCCTATGCGCGCAAGCCGGAATATCCGGTTGAGTTTATGAAGAAGTGCCGGCGCGCCTACTTCGACCTTGCTGCCATCCTTAAGACCATGACCATTATCCCGGCGCTCGATCTGCCAGAGGCAAAGTATGCTGTCCTCAGGGCAGCCGAGCGCGAGCTTGCCGCTCAAGGACGTTCCACAGATCTGCTCTCGGGAACATTGTCAGCGGCCTGATTAACTGCTGACACCGCGAGCTTGCAGTAAAGCGGCGATCTCCTGCTGTTTACCTTCCAAAGCCCATCCCAGTGATGTGGAATTGAATTGCTGATCACGCAATTGAAGATCAGCGCCCTGCGAGATAAGAAACTCTACCATCGCCTTGTGCCCGTTGATGGCTGCCCAATGCAGTCCGGGCGCGCCAAAGAAGCAGACGTTCTTCACGTGTGTTTCTTAAAAATGCGTATTCCGCAAAAACAAATCCGTGCTATGTGTTTACGGCTTCTTGTCCGCCGCAACCGGCTGAATCTGTTCCAGCGGAATAAAATCCGTGGGATAGACGCCCGTATAACACGACGTGCAATAGGTTGTCTTTTCGCCTTCAGCGCAAGCCACGCGCAATCCTTCCAGAGACAGATAAGCCAGAGAATCCGCTCCAATATAGTTGCGGATCTCGTCTACTGTTTTGTTCGAGGCAATAAGCTGGTCCTTTGACGGTGTATCCACGCCGTAATAGCACGGAGAAACCGTGGGCGGGCACGATATCCGCACATGAACTTCTTTTGCTCCGGCATCGCGCACCATGCGCACAATCTTGCGGCTGGTGGTGCCGCGAACCAGCGAGTCATCCACCAGAATGATCCGTTTCCCGGCCAGCAGGCTGCGGACAGGATTCAGTTTGAGCTTTACTCCGAAATCGCGCACGCGTTGTTCCGGCTCAATAAATGTCCGCCCAACGTAATGATTGCGAATCAGCCCAAAGCGGAATGGCAGCAACGATTCTGACGAATATCCCAGAGCAGCAGCCACGCCTGAGTCAGGCACTGGCACGACCAGATCGGCCTCTACAGGCGACTCTTTTGCCAACTGGCGTCCCATGGCCTCACGGCTGGCCTGCACGGATGTGCCAAACACAACGCTATCCGGACGCGAGAAATATACGTGCTCAAAAATGCAGGCTGATTGCTTCATCTCCGAAGCAAAAAAGCGTGAGAACGTTCCTTCCGGACCAACCACAACCATCTCGCCCGGCTTCACGTCACGTTCATATACAGCGCCAATCAGATCAAATGCGCAGGTCTCAGAGGCAAAAACAACTGTGTCGCCACCGGCTCCACCGGGAATACGTCCCATGGAAAGCGGACGAAAACCGCGCGGATCACGGATGGCAAAAACACGGTCGCGGGTCATCATGACCAGGGAAAACGCGCCTTCAATCCGGCGCAGAGCGTCGCACACGGCCTCTGGCAGTGTCTGTTCTTTGGATTGCGCGATCAGATGCACAATCACTTCAGTATCGCTGGTCGTCTGGAAGATTGATCCTTGCGCTTCCAGACGGCTCCGGATTTCGTTGGCATTCACCAGGTTGCCATTGTGCGCCAGGGCAATCATTCCTTTGTTGCAATCCACCATGATTGGCTGCGCGTTGAGCACCGCGGAATCGCCTGTGGTTGAGTAGCGCGTATGGCCAATGGCAAGATTGCCCGGCAACTTAGTCAGCACAGCTTCAGTGAAAATATCCGCAACCTGGCCCATGGTTTTGTGGATAAAAAGACGCTCGCCGTTCGAAGACACAATCCCGGCTGATTCCTGGCCGCGATGCTGCAACTGATGCAGACCAAGGTAAGCCATGGTGGAGGCTTCACTGTGATTGTGCACCGCCATTACGCCGCATTCGTCCTTGAACTTGTCGAAAGCCATTTTTATCGCTGTGCTCCGGCTTGCCTGGTTGATCGTCCTTGAATGTATTTAGCTCTTGTTCTTGTTGCCAGCCTTTCGGCTAACTAACAATTCCAAGAGCTAAGAATTAAAAAAACCAAAGCCAAAAGCCAATTGCCAGTTGCTTCCTAGCTCTTCTGTAAAATTTCCGGCACCAGATGCTCCGGCGACTCCGTATGCAATGCCTTCATCAGCGCTGTATCCCAAACCTGCCGCAAATCAGACACCTTCGCGGAGACCGCTGGCTTGCCGTCAATACGAATCAATAATTTTTCAGGAACAGTGCGGCCAATCCGGTCCGCCCGTACTCCCCATCTTACTGCTATTTGTTGGATGTTCTCAGCCTTTTTCGGGTCGCAACTAATCAGCACCCGGCTGGCCATTTCTCCAAATAAAACCGCCTCGGTGAAGACACCATTGGAGTTAAGGTCGATTTCCGCCCCGATATGGGGAACAGCCGCCCCCGGCTTTGCCTTCACAAAACAGGCTTCGGCCAGCGCCACGGCCAGGCCTCCGTCAGAGCAATCATGGGCAGACTCAATCCCGTGCTCTGCCACCAGTTCCCGGACGCACTTTTGCAGAGCTGCTTCCTGCTTCAAATCCAGCGCCGGAGGCACGCCCCATATCTGGCCGATTACCTCTTTGGCATACTCTGAGGAGCCAAATTCAGCTTCAGCGTTGCCGCCTTCAGCTGCTCCATGCAATGGTGCTCCACTTAGAAGAAATACTTCACGACCGGCCTCGCGGAAGTGGAATGTCATGGCATCGTCCACATTCTGCAGAATTCCCACAATGCCAATCACCGGCGTTGGATAAATCCCTTCGCCCAGGGTCTCGTTGTAAAGGCTTACGTTGCCGCCTGTGATCGGCGTTTCCAGCGCGGTGCAGGATTCAGTCAGGCCATCTACCACCTGAGAGAATTGCCACATGATCGGCGGCTTCTCTGGATTGCCAAAGTTCAGGCAGTTCGTTGCCGCCACCGGCGTTGCTCCCGTGCAGGAGACGTTTCGCGAAGACTCGGCTACTGCATGCATTGCACCCAGCTTGGGATCAAGCCAGCACCAGCGTCCATTGCCGTCCAGCGCCATGGCCAGAGCGCGCTTCGATCCTTTAATGCGAATCAGCCCCGCGTCTGCTCCCGGACCTTCCACGGTATTCGATTGCACCATGGAATCGTATTGCTCAAAGATCCAGCGCTTGGAGCAGATGTTTGGCGAGGCCAGCAGGCGCTTCAGATTTTCCGTAAGGTCAGTCGCGGTGCTCCAGTGCACGCTCTCCGGCTTGGTGCGTGAAACCGGCGCGCTCCATGGTTCCAGCGGACGGTGATACAGCGGAGCATCATCGGTCAACGCCGTATTAGGAATGTCCGCTACCAGCTTTCCATGCTCCAGCACGCGCAGGCGTCCACCACTGATCACGCGACCAACAATCACGCCATCCAGTCCCCATTTTTCAAAGACCTTCAGCACTTCCTGCTCGCGTCCGCTTTCGGCCACCAGCAGCATGCGCTCCTGCGATTCGCTCAGCATGATTTCGTAAGCATTCATGCCGGTTTCGCGCTGCGGTACAAGATCCAGCTCAATTTCAATTCCCACGCCGCCGCGTGCGCCCATTTCGCAGGTGGAGCAGGTCAGGCCGGCCGCGCCCATATCCTGTATGCCGACAACCGCTCCCGTATGCATGGCTTCCACGCAGGCCTCTAGCAGCAGCTTCTCCAGAAACGGATCGCCCACCTGCACGTTCGGCCGCTTGGCTTCTGATCCTTCACTGAACTCTTCGCTCGCCATGGTCGCACCGTGTATGCCGTCGCGCCCGGTCTTTGCGCCCACATAAATCACCGGGTTCCCTTCACCCGCTGCCTT
Organism: Terriglobia bacterium; assembly: GCA_963724105.1. Classification (GTDB taxonomy): domain Bacteria; phylum Acidobacteriota; class Terriglobia; order Terriglobales; family Acidobacteriaceae; genus Angelobacter. The sequence goes on from CAVRTD010000001.1 coordinate 846,578, forward strand.
GGCATAAAAGATCTGGTCACGCCGCACCAGACCCAGCGCAAACGCGTTGACCAGCGGGTTCTGCGAATAGCACGGCTCAAACTTGGTTTCGCCACCCAGGTTGGGAACGCCAAAACAATTTCCGTAAGAAGCCACGCCGCTGACCACGCCTTCCAGAATCGAATGATTGCGATGGACCGTTGTCTGCTCAACACCCTTGCTCGAAGTGACCGGGCCAAACCGTAGCGAATCCATCACCGCAAATGGCCGTGCGCCCATGGTGAAGATGTCGCGCAGAATTCCGCCAACGCCCGTTGCGGCGCCCTGAAACGGCTCAATAAATGAAGGATGATTATGCGATTCAATCTTGAAGGCGCAGGCCCAGCCATCGCCAATGTCTATGATGCCGGCGTTTTCTCCCGGACCCTGCACCACCAGCTTGCTGCGCGTAGGCAGGCGCTTCAGATGTACGCGTGACGATTTATACGAGCAGTGCTCGCTCCACATTACGCTGAAAATTCCCAACTCGGTCAGCGAAGGCTCGCGGCCTAGTGAAGCTTTGACCCGTTCATATTCTTCCGGCGTAAAGCCATGATCTTTTACGACTTCAGGTGTGATTGCGGTAGCTTGTGTTGTCGGCATGGGGGATACTCTATTTTCTCACGTTATTTCTTAATCCCGACCCTGAGCTTGTCGAAGGGGAGGGAACCCTATCTTCACCATACTTTTCAGGGTTAACCACAAATCCTCTTCCAATCCGTGTTCGTTTCTGTTTTCCTTTGTGCCCCTTCGTGACCTCTGTGGTAAACGGTTTTGTTTTCCGATGTCGGGCGATGTCGGCGATGACCCGATTTCGGCGATTCTGGGCCCTCCCTGTCGCGCGATGTCGGCGATCAACCGATCTAGCCCGTGCTTCGCACGCCCCCTCCCCCCTCCAATACCCATCCCAGATTGGCGTGGGTTTGCGCGACTTCATCCCAAGTCATCCCAGATTGGCGCGGACTTGAGCTTTGCCTACCCAAATTGGCGTAGTGTTCAGGAGATCACCCTCAAAAAAATAGAGGCATCCGCCCCTGCTTTCTGAGGCGGTCAAAATTCAATCTAAGTTGTTCTAAATGAGAAGCTTAAGATAGCAAAAAGCGGTACAGAAATGCAAGAAAATTCTGTCCTGGGCTACACATTTATTTCGCCCCCGCCCCAGTGCTAGCTTCTTCCCATATCCGTGTAAATCCGCGGTAAGTTTCTTGCCTTTCCTATCAGTGTCATCCGTGTGGATCAGTGGTAAGTTTTTGTTTTTCTCCGTGCCTCCGTGTCTCCGTGGTGGGTTTTGCATTTTCTGATCCGCGTTTATCCGTGTTCATCCGTGGTAAGGTTTTGCTTTCCGTCTTATTCAATGAAATCCATCATCCTCGGCACCGCCGGACACATCGACCACGGCAAAACCGCGCTGGTCAAAGCCCTTACCGGCATTGATGCCGACCGTCTGGAAGAAGAAAAGCGTCGCGGCATCACCATTGATCTTGGCTTTGCGCATCTGGAACTGGCTGCTCCCAGCGGAGAGAAGCTGCGTCTCGGGTTCATTGACGTACCCGGCCATGAGCGTTTTGTCCGCAACATGCTCGCCGGTGTGGGTGGCATGGATCTGGTGCTGATGGTCATCGCCGCCGACGAATCCATCAAGCCCCAGACCCGCGAGCATTTTGAGATCTGCCGGCTGCTCTCCATCCCGCGCGGCATCACCGTGATCACCAAATCCGACATGGTCGATGAAGACACGCTCAGCGTGGTCCGCATGGAGATTGAAGATTTTGTCCGCGGATCGTTTCTCGATGTCAGCCGCTCGCCCGTAGTTGCCGTGAGCGCCCTCAAAGGCACGGGGCTCGACGAGTTGAAGCGCGAGATCATTCGCCTGGCCGCTGAGGTTCCCGCGCGCGACACGGAAGCTTTGTTCCGTCTGCCCATCGATCGCGTGTTTACCATGAAAGGTTTTGGCGCCGTGGTTACCGGCACGCTGATCACGGGGAAAGTAAAAAAAGAAGAAGAGGTAGAAGTTTTTCCCTCGCGAAAACGTGCGCGCGTGCGTGGCGTGCAGGTCCACGGCAGTTCAGCCGACCAGGCGATCGCCGGCCAGCGCACTGCATTGAACCTGGCGGGGATACAGATGGAAGAACTGGCCCGAGGGATGACGCTGGCTGCGCCCGGCATTCTTGAGCCGACGCAAAGGCTTGAAGTCCAGATCTCACTGCTGAAAGATGCCAAGCCGCTGAAGAACCGCGCCCGTGTCCACTTTCACGCATTTACCTCTGAGACGATTGCGGAAGTTGCGCTCTATGGCGTGACCGAACTCAAGCCCGGAGGCACGGCCTTTGCGCAGCTTCGCTCGGCTGAACCTTTGCTGCTGCTTCCCGGAGATCGAGGCATTCTGCGACAGTTTTCGCCCGTAGTCACCATTGGCGGCGCGGTCGTGCTGGACGCGTTTCCTCTCTCGCGGCAAAAGCAGGAAGCCCGGCAGAGCTTTCTCAAGATATTGTCCTCCGGAAACCGTCAGGAAGCTTTGCTGGCGCGAATCGCTCGGCGCGGCCATGAAGGTCTTTCGATCGCCGCGGCTGTCCGTGAAACCGGATTGAAACAGTCAGTCCTGCAGCCGGTCATCGCCGCGATGGTGCAGCAAAAACAGATTATTCAGATGGGCGAATTCCTGCTCTCATCCGAATCAGTCCAGAAGACCCGGGAAAAACTTGTTGCCGCGCTGGAAGCTTTTCACAAGGCCAATCCTCTGGTCGGCGGCATCAGCAAAGAAGAGTTGCGCGAAAAACTTGGGTTGCACCAGACTGTCATGGAAAATCTGCTGGCCCAGCTTGCGAAAGATAAAAAAGCTGAAACCGCAGGCGAGCAGGTCCGCCTGGCTGGACGCGGCGTGGAACTGAAAGATGATGAAGCCAAAGCCAAAGGCCAGATTGAAAAAGCCTTTGCCGACGCTGGTCTGAAAGTCCCGCTGATGAAAGAGGTTCTCGATAAACTTCCGGTCGACAAGGCGCGCGCGCAAAAGCTGGTCACGCTTCTGCTCCGCGATCGTGTGCTGATCAAGCTGGCCGACGATCTCGTCTTTCATCAAGCGGCTCTGGAAGGCCTGCGCCAGCTCATGGCCGCGCAAAAAGCCAAAACGCCCAAGATCGATGTCGCGACCTTCAAAGACCTGCTCGGAGTCACTCGCAAATACGCTATCCCGTTGCTGGAATACCTTGACCAGCAACGCATCACGCGCCGTGTGGGAGATGAGAGAATTATTCTCTGAGAAGCCCACCCTCTGCTTCCTCCGTTCCTCTGCGTTTCAAAGGTTTGTTTTCTCTGCGCCCTTTGCGGTAACTTCAAGACAAGGATATTTAGGACAACGCCTATGCTTTCCATCCGCCCTGCCACCGCTGCTGATGCCCGCCTGATTCTGGAGTTCATTCGCCGCCTGGCCGAGTATGAGCGCGAACCCAACGCTGTGGTCGCCACGGAAGAAGACATCATTCGCGATGGTTTTGGCGCGGAGCCAAAATATCGCTGCCTGATCGCCGAATGGAATCGCGAGCCCGCGGGCTTTGCCTTTTTCTTTTACAACTACTCCACCTGGCTGGGAAGGCCGGGACTGTATCTGGAAGATCTTTTCGTCCTGCCGGAGATGCGTGGCAAAGGAATCGGCAAAGCGCTATTGCAGAAGTTGGCGCAAATAGCCGTGGAAGAAAATTGTTATGGCATGCGCTGGCAGGTGTTGGAATGGAATGAGCCGGCGCTCAAGTTCTATGAAACGTTGGACGCCCACATCATGGACGAGTGGGAGACCATGCGACTGATGGAGCCTGCGCTATCGAAGCTGGCAGATAGCGCTGCAGCCCCCCAAGCTTCTGAATCAAAAGGTAGCGCAAAGAAGTGAGCACCAAAATCAAAATCGTTGGCGCAGGCCTTGCCGGATGTGAAGCAGCATGGCAGTGCGCGCGTCGCGGCCATGAAGTCGAACTCTATGAAATGCGTCCGGTAAAATCCACGCCGGCGCATCAGACAGATAAATTTGCCGAGCTTGTCTGCTCGAACTCTCTCAAGTCTGAGAGTGAAAACACCGCGCCATGGCTCTTGAAAGAAGAAATGCGCCGCGTAGGTTCGCTTTTGTTGCGGATAGCCCATGAGACCAGCGTGCCTGCCGGCCACGCGCTGGCCGTGGACCGTGATACCTTCGCGGCCAAAGTTACGGATGCAATCTCTGCCGAGCCCAACATCAAAATCATCCGCCAGGAATTTACGCAGATCACACGAAGATGACGGCCTTACCGTAATCGCCACCGGGCCGCTCACTTCTGACGCACTCTCCGGCGAAATCGGCCGCCTCAGCGGTAGCAACCATCTATTTTTTTACGATTCCATCAGCCCCATCGTTGAGGCCGACTCCATCGACATGAGCAAGGTCTACATGGCGGCGCGCTACAACAAAGGGACTGCGGATTACATCAACTGCCCTTTCACCAAAGAGGAATATGACCGTTTTTATGACGCGCTCTTGGCAGTAGAACCCATGGAAGGCCATGACTGGGAGAAGTTGAATTACTTTGAAGGCTGCCTGCCGATCGAAGAAATCGGCCGCCGTGGCCGCGACACTCTGCGTTATGGCCCCATGAAACCCGTGGGCCTTGACGATCCTCGTACTGGAAGATGGCCGTATGCGGTCGTGCAGTTGCGCCAGGAAAATCTTCGTGCGGACTCTTACAATCTTGTCGGGTTTCAGAACCACTTGAAATATGGCGATCAGGCCCGCGTCCTCCGGCTGATCCCCGGCCTGGAAAACGCTAAGTTCTTGCGCTATGGCCAGATCCATCGCAATACGTATATCAATGCTCCGACACTACTTACAGAATTATTGAACTTAAAGGAACATGCCAACGTATTCTTTGCAGGGCAGATTTCCGGGGTAGAAGGATACACGGAATCGATTGCCATGGGCATGCTGGCGGGGATCAATGTAACGCGTATTGCACAAGGCCTTCCGGCGGTGCCGCCGCCGCGGGAAACTGCTCTGGGCTCGCTGGTGCATTACATCTGCCATGCCGAAGTGAAACACTTTCAGCCGGCGAATATAACTTTTGATCTGTTGCCGCAATTGAGTGAGGCTGAGCGCCGTAAGATTCGCGATAAGAAATTGCGCCACAAAATTGTTTGTGAAAACGCCCTGGAAAGGCTAGCATCCTGGAATCAGGAGATCGCTGCCGGTCTGCAGGTTCCGGCAAGTTTATATGAATCGTCTATCCGCAATTGATGCTTTTGGACCGGCCTTTGCCCGGGTCGGCACGTTGCTTTTCCAACGCTTTCGCCTGAATGTATGGCTGAAGATTGGGCTGATCGGACTTCTCGGCGGTGGTTTGGTCACTGCTGGCACCGGTGGTTCCAGTTTCCACGTGCCGGACTTGAATTCTCAGTTCCCGCGCGGCCAGGTACCTGCTGAAATCGAAGAGATTTCCCGCGCTCTCCGCTCTGTCCACCTGGCGGATTACTTTCAATTATTTTTGATTGGGTTTGTGCTGGTGATCGTGCTCGCATTGATTTTCCAGTATTTGTTTTGCCGCTTCCGCTTCATATTGTTTGACACGATCATTACCGGGGAGCCCGCTATCGGCCACGGGTGGAGAAAATATGGCTCACAGGCAAACCGTTATTTCGGATTCTGGCTTGTGTACCGGCTGGTGCATTGGGCAGCACTGGTATTGATTGTGGGTGTGCCGCTCTGGCGAGCATACAAGAGCGGAGTTTTCAGTACCGACAATTCGCTGCCAGCGTTGTTTGCCGTCTTTGCCCCCATTGGGCTGAGCATTCTTGCTATCGGCATCATCTTTGCGGTGGTCTCGACTCTGATGAAAGACTTTGTGCTGCCGGTCATGGCTCTGGATGATTTCACCCTGGGCGATGCATGGTCTTCTGTGTGGCGTGTTGTGGCTTCCGAACCGGGCGCCTGGGCCGCTTATATGGGTTTGAAACTGGTTTCTGCGTTCGCGACCGGAATTGCCTTTGCCATCGTTTTCGTGATCGCCATGATCCCAGCTCTCATCGTAATTGGCATACCCGTGGGAATTTTAGTTGGGCTGGGAGTAATGGTATTCAAAATGGGTAGCGCCTTGGGCGGAGCCATTATCTGCGTCTTCGGAGCCTTGGTCGCTGTCGCCGGTTTTTGCTGTCTCTTTTTGCTTTTGACGGCGCCAGTCACTGTCTTTTTTGCTTCTTATGCCTTCTACTTTTTCGGGGGACGATATCCCAAGCTGGCAGCTCTGCTCTGGCCGCAACCAAACCCAGCCGCGCCGCAACCGCAGTCATTGGGTGTGCAGCCTGCGCGCTAGCGTTTTTTCTTTGACTTTTTAGGCGCCAGCTCCACCTTGGTGCGTGGCCGGTTCTTGATCCAGATCGGCGTGCCTACAAAGCCAAACTTCTGGCGAATCTGGTTTTGCAAAAATCTTTCGTAGGAAAAGTGCAGCTTCACGTCTTTATCCGTGAAGAGAATAAACGTGGGTGGTGACGCATGTGCCTGCGTCATATAGAAAATCTTGACCTGCTGGCGATGCGGCACGGATGCGCGATCAAAGTCCACCGACTCCAGAAAACGGTTCATCTGTGAAGTGCCAATGCGCTTACGCCGTTCTGAAGAAACCAACTCCAGTGCACGAAAGATCTTGTCAATATTCTTGCCCGCCGAGGCGGAGACAAAAACCATGGGCGCGTAGTCCAGAAACTTCAAGGAGCGTCGTGCTTGTTTCTCAAAAAGCTCCGGATCAGCTGGCGGACGGCCGTCTTTCCGCGCCGGCCCAATCAGGTCCCACTTGTTTACGATCACAATCACTGACCTGCCGCTTTCATGCGCATAACCGCCGATCGTGGCGTCCAGGCCGGTCACGCCTTCCTGCGCGTCAATCACCAGCAGGGCGACATCGGCGGCCTCAAGGTGCTTGCGCGCCATCACCACTGAAAGTTTTTCCGCCATCAAGTGGGTCTTGCCCTTGCGGCGAATTCCGGCCGTGTCCACAAAGCGATAGGTATGACCATCTTTTTCAATGAATTCATCCACTGCATCGCGCGTGGTGCCGGCAACCGGCGAAACGATAGAGCGCGAGGTGCCGGTCAATACATTCAGCAGCGTGGACTTGCCGACATTTGGGTGCCCGATAATGGCCACGCGGGTTTCGCGCTCAGGCTTATCTTTGCGTTCGCCTGCTTGTTCTTCTGTCTCGTTTTCAGAGGCGACGCGGGCAGCTTCGTCTTCCGCAGCTTCAGCGGTCGCGTTTGCTGTTTCCTTCGCAGAGACAGGTATAGCGGCCAGAACGGCTTCCAGCAGTTCTGCTGTCCCGGTTCCATGTTCGGCAGATACCGGATAAACATCCGCGATGCCCAGCGTGCGGAAGTTCTCTGCTTCGGCTTCCAGCTTGGGTGAATCAACTTTGTTCACCGCCAGAAAAAGAGGTTTGCCTAGCCGGCGCAGCAGTCGCGCCAGCTCCATGTCCGGAGAGGCAAGCGCGGTTCTCACGTCTACAACGAGCACGATGGCTGCGGCTTCGTCCAGTGCGAATTTTGCCTGCTTGAAAATTTCTCCCGGAATAAAATCTTTATCGTCCGGAACGATTCCGCCTGTATCCACGATGCGTAGGCTGCGTCCTGTCCACCTGGTTTCGCCATATAAACGGTCGCGGGTGATGCCGGGCTCATCGCCCACAATGGCCCGCCGTGATCCAACCAGCCGATTGAAGAGAGTGGATTTGCCTACGTTGGGCCGGCCCACAATGGCGAGAAGGGGGGCGTGCGACGCGTCGACTCTAGGTTTCACAGTTTTAGATTTCAGAAGTTCCTTCCAACTCTCTATACGGGCAAGCTGATCTGGTTAAAAAAATCAGCTGGCTGAAATGCCAATTGCTAGCTGCTGGTTGACCTTCCCAGCTATCATTAAACCACGCTTGCCATGTCTTCCTTCTCTCATCCCGGTACTACTGCCTTGCCCACAGACAAATTACCCACGCTTCACCAGTTCTTTGCCCCGGGAGGCCTGCTGAGCCAGGCACATCCTAATTATGAGTTCCGCCGCGGCCAGTTACAGATGGCCGAAGCCGTGGAAAAAGCTTTGGTTGAACGCAGGCACCTGATCGTTGAAGCGGGAACGGGAACGGGCAAAACCCTGGCCTATCTTTTGCCGGTGATCCGCAGCGGCAAACGCGTGATTATTTCCACCGGCACCAAGAACCTGCAGGAACAGCTCTTTTTCAAGGATATACCATTCCTGGAGCAGCATCTGGGCAAACTGCGCGTTTGTTATATGAAAGGTCGCAACAACTATCTTTGCCGGCAGAAGCTTTATGACCTCACCAACCAGCCGGTCCTGAGCGGACTCCAGGAAATTGACCAATACCGGCAGATTGCCGAATGGGAAGCCACTACGGAAAGCGGTGATCGCGCAGAACTGAAGGGCCTTCCAGAGAATACGCAGCTCTGGCAAAAGCTTGACGCGCGCAGTGAGCGCTGTACCGGACAGAAGTGTCCGCAGTGGGACCGGTGCTTTATCACGGAGATGCATCGCCGCGCCGCGGAGAGTGACATCGTCATTGTGAACCACCATCTGTTTTTCGCGGACTTGTCACTGCGCCAATCTGGCGGCCCTGATGCTGGCGTGCTGCCGGACTATTCAGCCGTAATCTTTGACGAAGCGCACGAATTGGAAGACGTTGCTGGAAGTTATTTTGGCGTCAGTGTAAGCAATCTGCGCTTTGAAGAGCTGGCGCGCGATATTGAAGCTACTTTGCAGCAGAAGAAGGCCATTTCGCCGGGCGTGATTCAGGCCCTGGCACGCCTGCGCGAACGCTCAAGATTTTTCTTTAGCCTGTTGCCGCAAGGGGATGGCCGCTCCGCTTTTACCAATCGCGACAGATTTCTGGAGAAAAATAGCGACGACTATGACGCGGTAATGCAATCACTGGCCCGTGTTTTGGCGGAACTGGAATTGCTGCCGCAGAAGCCTGAAGAGGTCTTCGCTTTCTCGCGGCGGACGCAGGAGTTGCAGGCGCAACTGGCGTTCATCCTGGAGTCGACAGATAAGAACACGGTTTTCTGGATCGAGTATCGCGGCGAGGCGCGCCGCACACGTGGTGGACAGACTCATATAGTGCTGCAGGCAACACCCATCGACGTCTCTCAGCTTCTCAAGCAAACACTGTTTGAAAATCTGGAAACGGCTGTGTTGACCTCAGCCACGCTGGCTGTTGCGGGATCGCCCGACCGCGGCAGCTTCGATTATGTGCGCCAGCGCATAGGTCTGGACCATGCCCGTGAAATGGTGGTGACATCGCATTTTGATTATGCAAAGCAGGCGGTTCTTTATGTTCCGCCGGATATGCCTGAGCCGCGTTCGCCTCAGTTCGGCCGTTTTGCCGCGGAGAAAATCCGCCGTCTTCTCGATATCACCCAGGGACGTGCTTTCTGTCTCTTTACCAGCTATGCGCAGATGAATGACATTCACGATCGCCTGCTCGGCGAGCTCCCGTTTCCCATGCTGTTGCAGGGATCGGCGCCCAAGAATGCGTTGCTGGAAGAATTTCGTCTGACGCCCAACGCTGTTTTGTTCGCGACGGCCTCATTCTGGCAGGGCGTGGACGTCCAGGGCGAACAGTTAAGCTGCGTGATTATTGATCGTCTGCCATTTGCCGTGCCGAATGATCCGGTGGTGGCGGCGCGTATTCGCGCGATTGATTCCGCGGGCGGAAATGCTTTCTCTGAATACCAGGTTCCGGCGGCAGTCATCGCGCTCAAACAGGGCTTTGGCCGTTTGATTCGTTCGGTAAAGGATCGCGGCGTGCTGGCTTTACTGGACAACCGTCTTTTGAAACAGCGTTATGGAAAGACGTTCATTGACAGTCTGCCCGCTTATAAGAAAACCAAAGACCTTGCTGAGGTAGAAGGATTCTTTGTTGGCTCAAGCGGGCAGGGGACTGTAAACGGACAACTAAGCCGTTTTGCGATTATCTCCGAGATGTCCTGGATGCTTATTCTTTGATCATTCGCGGACCTGCGACTGGATATTCCTCCAGAACTTCGACGACTACTTCGCGAATGGCGAACTCTTCATGAGTTGCGTGCGATGAAGTGCTTACACTATGCAAAACCACGTTGCCGGCCTCAATGTCGTCAGCAAGTTTGCGTAAGGCCATGACGGCTTTGTTTTCGTTCAGTCCAAAAGCATGCTTCCCCGCCCGGTCTGCACACTCGACTGCATTAATAGTCCTGATCCCGCTAATCATATTTCTTCCCCTTTACCCGACCAGAGAACGTTTCGCTCGCGTTCTCTTGCTTAAAAATTTCTCATGAAATCTAACCCAAATGGTCTACCAATAGCGTGGCACTTTCAGATTAGAGTAGCCCGAAAAGTGAATTACAACCACGTAATAAATTCTTAAAATATTCTTATCTTGTTCTTAACTTGGGCTGATCTAAATGCTTCAATTACATCAGGATGCACCACTCTGACTCTATCTGCTTGTTGCGCTTGATTTTCCCACTGCGTGGAAAGTGTATGTACTCAATTCTTCAAATTTGCCATCGAACCCATTCGACAGTAAGCCCACTGAATAGTCCTCATTTGCTTTCAGAACGGTTGATGGTACTGAGAATGTCACAATCAGGTTTCCTGAAGCACTCCGGGTCGCCTTGAGCCTGCTTGCCGTCAGCATTGCTTGATCCTTCGGGAAGGTTTTAAGCGCCGCTGAGGATCAGGACCGCCTGAGGACGGCTGGGAAAGATAAAGTAGGCGAGTTGAAAGCCCTGCTCCAGAATATCTTCCGACGTATTCACCAGCGTCCCCCAAAAAGAACTCCGGCCGAGCGCCCCCTTTGCTGACTCCCGGCCGGAGCTTACGCAATCATGGATCGCAACTGCGGATAAATCTCAGTTTGGCTTAAGACCGTTCCAGCCAGCGTGGCACTTTCAGACAAGTTGATTAGAAGCCGCGTAGGCGTATAAGTTCCCCGGCGTGTAACAAATTGTGCAATTGTTCATATTCCCACGGCACATTGTATCGTTTTTTATTCGCTTTCGTCAATTTCAGTTAGCGCGGTTTTGCAGCATTTTCTCCTGGAACCCGGGTAAATGGCAGGCAGAGCATTAGCAGGATTTACAATAAAAACAATGGCATTGAAGTGCCTTCACATATAAAAGGGGAGCGGATGTACGAGGTTACAGTCGAAGACTCATTTGCCGCGGGACACTACCTGCGCGAGTACAAAGGTAAATGCGAAAATCCGCATGGTCATAATTACAAGGTGCGGGTCACGCTCACTGGTGCAACACTGGATAAAGCCGGCTTGCTGCTGGATTTTAAAGACCTGAAAGAAGTCATGAAGCATGTAATTGACCGGCTGGATCACCAGATGCTGAATGAAATTGAACCGTTCATCGTGCTGAATCCGTCGGCTGAAAATCTGGCCAAATATTTTTACGATCAGACGAATGGCCGCCTGAAGGCATCGACCAGTGGCCGGGTTGTCGTGAAAGACGTGACTATCTGGGAGACGGACACGACTACGGCACGCTATTCAGAATAAAAATTAAACGCAGCTGCTGGAAGCTTCTGATGCAGATTTTTTCGCACGGCGAGATGAAGAGCCCACGCGCTGTGCTTCGCCATTAAATGCAGATCATCACTAATGCAGATCATTGAAATCTATCGGTCTATTCAGGGAGAGTCGTCCTTTGCCGGCGTCCCTTGCATCTTTGTACGCCTGACCGCATGCAATCTACGCTGTAGCTGGTGTGACAGTGAATACACCTTCACCGGGGGCAGGAAAATGTCCATTGAAGAAGTTGAGCAGGAAGTGGTCAAGCTTGCTCCTTCAGGGCTGGTGGAGATTACCGGTGGTGAACCCATGCTGCAGGAGCGCGAACTGATTCCGTTCATAGATCGCCTGCTCGGGCGTGGGTATACGGTATTGATGGAGACGAGCGGAGAGCGTCCTCTGGAGAATGTGCCAGGGGCCGTCCACAAAATTGTGGATGTGAAGTGCCCCGGCTCAGGCGAAGCCGGGAGTTTTCGGATGAGCAATCTAGCGGCTCTCACACCCAGGGATGAGATCAAATTTGTTCTGGGCGACCGCGTGGACTACGAGTTTGCGCGCGACTTCACGCGGCAGCATGGGTTGGAAGATAAAGTACGGGATGTTTTATTCTCCCCGGTATTTTTGAAAAATCCCAGCCGGGAGCGGGACACATCCAACTGTCAGCTTGATCCGCGAGTGTTATCAGAATGGATATTAGAGGATGGGCTCAACGTTCGTCTGGGGCTGCAAATGCACAAGTTTATCTGGGAACCCGCGACCAAAGGCGTGTGAACAATCAGGTCCCTTAAGTGGCTTCCTAACCCAGCGAAAACGCTGAAGTTTTGCGATAATTAGAATTAAAGAGGGCAGCTATTCCGGCTGCCAGGCCATCTGAAAATTAGAGATTTTTTAATCTAGGAGCTAGCTTTTGGCTGGTGAAAAACCGCGCTCGGTAGTATTGCTCAGCGGAGGCATGGACTCATGTGTCTGCGCGGCATTGGCTGTGCGCGATTCCGAAACGGCGGCGCTCCACATCAGTTACGGGCAGCGGACGGAAGAACGCGAGCGCCTGGGGTTTGAACGGATCTGTGATCGCCTGGGGATCAAGCATCGTCTGGCAATCAGAAATGAAGCATTGAGCCGGATTGGCGGATCCGCGTTGACTGACGCTGAGATTGAGGTACCGGAAGCGGGGGAGCAAATCGGAACCGATATTCCTGTGACCTATGTTCCGTTCCGCAATGCCCATTTTCTTTCGGCGGCCGTAAGCTGGGCGGAAGTCCTGGGCGCGGAGAAGATTTATATCGGAGCGGTGGAACAGGATAGCTCGGGATATCCTGATTGCCGGCCTGCCTACTATCAGGCTTTCAATGCCGTGATAAGAACCGGTACTCGCGATGGAAAGATTGAGATCGTGACTCCGCTGATTGCGCTTCGCAAGGTAGAGATTGTAAAACTGGGGCTTAAACTTGGCGCCCCATTCGATTTGAGCTGGTCCTGTTATAGCCATGAAGATCAGGCATGTGGTGTATGTGAGAGCTGCGTGTTGCGGCAGCGTGCCTTTACTGAAGCGGGAGCAGAAGATCCAATTCCGTACGTGCCACAAGGCAGTTCGCGCAAAATTGCAGGCCAAAAAATTTAAGTTGAAGGCGGAGGCTCGATAAAGATGAAAGCAAAATTGACTTTTGCAGCAATGGCAACTCTGATTTTCCTGTTAGGGGCAGCAACCGCATGGTCGCAGACCACCGTAGCGAGGGTGCAGGGTCGCATTACCGATGGGGGAAACCCATTGGCGAATGCCGACGTAGTCTTGACCAGCTCAGATACCGGCAAGACATACAAATTCAAGACGGACAAGAACGGCCAGTTTAGTGGAGTTGGAGTTACATTCGGCATCTATGAAGAAGAGATCACCAACGCATCGGGCGAAAAAGTTTATAAATCCAAGATTCAAGTAGCGGACCAAAAACAAGGGGAGCCAGATGATTTATCGGCAGATGTTGCCCCGAAACCTGGTAGCGGGCCCAGCAAAGAAGAGCTTGAAAAGATGAAAGCGGATCGCGAAAAAGCGCTCAGTGAAAACGCTCTGATTGCCCAGCTCAATCCCGCTTTGCAGGCCAAAAACTGGGAAGTGGCCGAGCCTATTCTGCAGAAATTAATTGTTGCCAATCCTAACCGTTGGGAATACCAGCAGGCGCTGGGCAATGCTCAGCTCAACCTGGGCAAGTTCGATGAAGCAATAGCAACTTACGAAAAGGCCATTCCCCTGGCTCAAAACTCCACAAAGACCGATTCAAAAGCTGATCCAGCAAAAGTGAAAGCTGGCGTATCCCAGATGCTGAGCAGCGAGGGTAGTGCTTATCTAAAGTTGAAGAAGAATGACAAGGCGATTGAAGCCTTCACGAAGTCGGCTGAAATGGACCCTAATCCAGGCGCCGCATACTTCAATATTTGTGCGACCCAATATAACAGCGGGAACACACAGGGAGCGCTCGCCGCTTGCGATAAGGCGATCGCTGCCGATCCTAACAAGGCCGATGCGTATTTCATTAAAGGGTCATTGATGATGGGCGATAGCAAACAAGATAAAGACGGCAAATTACAAGCGCCCGCAGGTACAGCAGAAGCGCTGAATAAGTATCTGGAGCTTGCGCCGGATGGCCCACATGCAAACGACGTGAAGCAAATGCTGACTTTTATCGGCGCCAAAATCGAAACGACGTATAAAGAAAAGAAGAAGAAATAAACTGGCGAAAATACCCGCCGATGAATGCGGGGAGTTGCCGGTTGCAACAAAAGCGGCTTTCTATAGTCGCCATCAATTCAAGGAACAAATGGAGACGACGATAGCGATGAAGGGGAATTTCATCATTCTTGCGCTGGCCACATTGCTTGCAGCTGTATCTTTGCCTGCACGGGCCCAATTGGTTGGAGCACCTACGGAAGGCAAGGTCACACAGGAAGGGAAGCCTCTACCGAGCGTCATGGTCGTGTTTACCAGCTTGGAAAACGGTAGAACCTATAAAACTAAAACCGACAAGAGCGGAGCCTTTGCAGTGCTGGGCATGCAACTGGGTGGCTATCAGGTAGATGTCTTGGGTGAAAAAGGGGAAAAGCTTTTTACCGAGAAAACTGGTATTCAGGATACTGATACATCAGCTCCGAACGTAATTGTCATCGATATTCCTAAAGGCGGCATGCCGGCGGACAACAAGTTTGGCATGCCCGATCCGGCCGCTCCTAAACTCACCAAGGAGCAACTGGCGAAGATCAAGGCGGACAATGAGAAAATTGCCAGCTTGAATTCCTTGATCATTGAAGCCCAAAGCGCAAGGCAGGCGCAGGATTGGCCCAAGGCCGCAACCGCCTTGAAAAAACTGATAGCGTCTGCTCCGGATTCCAGCCGCTGGGATTTCTATTGGGCACTGGGCGATGCTCAGACCCATTCCAATGAATTGCAGGAGGCGGTCCAAACACTGGATCTGGGGATTCAGATCGCACAGTCTCTGGCTTCCGGCGCCCGGCCAGCCGATCCGAAGAACCCAAAATCCTCTCCAGCCGCGGCCAAAGACGGAGCCGTTCAGATGCTGACAACTCAGGGGAATATCTACCTGAAATTACAAAAGCAGGATGAAGCTATTGCTTCACTCAAGAAGGCCACGGATATTGAACCCAGCTCCGCAGTAGGTCAATACAATTTATGCGGCGTGGAATTTAGTGTACAGAAATATGATGAAGCCAAAACACCCTGCAATAAATACCTTCAGCTGGAGCCCAGTGGCGCTCATTCTGAAGAGGTCAAGGCATTTATGGCGCAGATGGGTGCAAAGTAAGCTGGTTCGTTGAATTTCGAAAGAGCGGCCTGCGGGCCGCTTTTTAATTTGGAATAGAATTTACCTGATTGCATATGCCTCCCGGCTTCCAGATTCGTCCGGCAGTTCCCGCAGACGTACCTATTCTGTGCGCATTAATCGACGCTTCCGTACGCCGGCTGCAGGCCCAGGACTACACTTCAGCTCAGATTGAGAGCGCGCTCAGGACTGTCTTCGGCGTCGACAGCCAACTGATCGCTGATGGCACCTACTTGTTGGCTGAGACCATTCCATCTCTTCATTCAGGCGGGAATGAAAAACCAGGTGTCTCTAAATCAACCATCGTCGCCTGCGGCGGCTGGAGCAAACGCAAGACGCTTTATGGTGGAGACGGATGGAAAAATCGTCAGGATGATTTGCTCGATCCGCGCATGGATGCCGCAAAGATACGCGCGTTTTTTGTGCATCCAGACTGGGCGCGGCGCGGCATTGGCACCATGGTGCTGGATGCCTGCGAAGCCGCGGCCCGAGCGGCGGGATTTGAGCGCTTTGAGATGGGAGCAACTCTCACCGGGGTGAAGCTCTTCCAGCAGCGAGGCTATGTTGCCGTCGAACGGCTGGAGGTCCCGCTGGAAGGCAGCATCACGTTGCCGGTCATTCATATGACGAAGACGCATATGACGAAGACGGTGTGATTCGCCCGCCGAATCATTTTTTCAAATCGAGCACAAGAATCGCGAACGATGTAAACTTGTTCCGCCAAAATGAATGGCTATTCATTTTGGTTCAAGCCGAGACTACGCAGCACTTTGAGCCAGCACGCCTGGAGGAACCATGGACCTGAACCTGAGCCCGGAAGAAATTAAATTTCGCGATGAATTGCGCGCGTGGCTTACCGCCAACGTCCCCAAAGATTGGGACGAACGCCGCGAAGAGTCGATGGAACTGCGCTTTGAATATCTGAAGCGCTGGCAACGCAAGCTGTATGAAGGCGGCTGGGCGGGAATTTCATGGCCCAAGGAGTATGGCGGTCGCGGCGCAAGCCTGATGGAGCAGGTGATTTTCTGGCAAGAGATGGCTCTGGCTTCAGCGCCTCCGCTGGCCAACGTGCTGGGGCTCGGCATTATTGGACCAACCATCATCGCTTATGGCTCGGAGGCGCAAAAGAAGCGGCATCTGGCAAAGATCCTGAGCGCGGAAGAGATCTGGTGCCAGGGATTTTCTGAGCCCGATGCAGGCTCTGACCTGGCGAATGTCCGCTGCGAAGCCAAACTCGATGGCGACCACTATGTTGTGAACGGTCAGAAAGTCTGGAACAGCTATGGCTGGGCGGCGCACTGGTGTGAACTCATTGTCCGAACGGACCCGGATGTTCCCAAACACAAAGGACTGACCGTGCTGCTGGTGGACATGAAGAGCCCCGGCGTTGATGTGCGGCCGTTGCGCCAGATGACCGGCGAAACTGAGTTCAACGAAATCTTTTTCCACGACGTGCGCGTGCCCGCGACCAATGTGGTGGGCAAAGTGAATGAAGGCTGGGGCGTGGCTATGGGAACGCTCATGCATGAGCGCGGAACCTTTGGCGCGGGCCTGCAGATCACTTATCGGCGCAACATGGAGAGGCTGATCGATCTGGCAAAAACGTTGGAGCGCAACGGAAAGCCTGCGGCGGAAGACCCAATCATCCGGCAAAAGCTGGCGCAGTGCTATGCGGAAATAGAAATCATGCGCTGCAACCAGATGCGCGCTTACAGCCGCATCAGCGCCACGGGCGTGCCGGGGCCTGAAGGCTCGATCCAAAAGATTTTCTGGAGCGAACTGAACCAGCGCTTCCAGCAGATTGCCCAGGAATTACTTGGCCCATACGGACAGCTTGAAGCTGGCGACGGACACGCGATCGACAACGGCATGTGGGCTTATGGCTATCTGCGGTCCCGCGGCAACACGATTGAAGCGGGCACATCAGAAATCCAGCGGAATATCATTGGCCATTTTGTGCTGGGATTGCCGAAGAGTTATTGAGAAGCAGCTTTTAGTAGTTCGTCATTAGTAGTTAGCAAAGCAAAACCTTGAAACACGGAGGAAAGAAGGTAGCGGAGGCGGTTTTTGTTTTTCATCCCGAGCGGAGCGAGGGATCGCTATAGTTACGATGTTTTTTGAGAACAGGCGATCAGCAGAATAATTAAGCTTCCATGTCTTGAGTATTGGCAAAGATGGATTCTCTCGTAACGCTGGATATTTGAAAATCAGTTACTCCTCTTCCTCCGTTCCTCTGTGTTTCAAAGGTGTTTCTTAAGTTGACCAGGTTTATTGGAGACGATCATGCAATTTGGACTATCGGAAAGCCAGCAGATCCTCAAAGACACAGCGCGTAAGTTCTTTGCCGGCGAGTCGCCCATTGCTGCCGTGCGCAAGGCCATGGAAACGGACACAGCCTATGACGCAGCTTTGTGGACCAAGCTGGCCGAGCAGGGCTTTACCGGGATTATCACGCCGGAAGAGTTTGGCGGAATGGGCCTGGGCAAGGTAGAGCTTGTCCTGGTGATGGAAGAGGCAGGCTATGCCATGCTGCCGGGGCCGTTCTTCTCCACCGTGGCACTGGCCGGAGCAGTGATTGACGCCTGCGCATCTGTCGAGCAGAAGAAAAAATATCTGGGGCAGATTGCCGGGGGTCACGCGCGATCAACCGTGGCTCTGGTGGAAGCTGCCGGCAGCTGGGATCCGGCGAGCCTGCAGATTAGTGCGTCAGGCAACAAACTCACCGGCACAAAGCTGTTCGTCACCGATGCCGCTGTGGCGGACTTTATTGTTGTTGTCGCCCGTGATGGTGTTTTTGCCGTGGATGCCAAAGCTGCTGGTCTTCGCATCACGCCCATGAAAGGAATGGACCTGGCGAGAAAGATTTATTCCGTGGAATTCAAGAACACGCCTGCGGAATTACTCGGCCACACCAAGGATTTGGCCAAAGCGCTTGACGTTGCTACTGCAGCGCTGAGCGCGGAGATGGTTGGCGGCATGCAGCGCGAGCTTGAACTGACCGTGGCGTACGCCAAGACGCGCAAACAGTTCGGCAAGCCGATCGGAATCTTTCAAGCCGTGCAGCATCTCTGCGCGGATATGTATCTGGAGACGGAAAGTTCGCGTTCAGCCACTTACTACGCCGCGTGGGCCCTGGAAGAGAATGTGCCGGATGCCGCTGCGTCTGTTTCGGTAGCCAAGATGTACGCAAGCGATGCGTCGCGTACGGTGGGCAATCGCGGTATACAGGTCCACGGTGGAATGGGTTTCACCTGGGAGAACGATCTTCATCTCTATTACCGTCGCGCCAAGGCCTCTGAGACCATGCTGGGCGATGCAGCGTTCCATCGCGAACGAATTGCCCGGCTGGTGATTGATACCGCAACGGCAGGTCAAAAGGTCCACAAAGAGCGGGCGCTGGTCGCAAAGTAAGTTAGGTTTCTGAATTCAGCAGATCGTCATCATTAGGCTTTTTTGCTAAAGTCTTGCTGAGGTTCTGAAGGTCATTTATGAGTCAGGAACAATGGACAGCCGTTGACAGCTACATTGCCGATCTTTTTCTGGGACACGATCCGGCATTGGAAGCTGCGCTTGCCTCCAGCGCTGCTGCCGGACTTCCGGCCATCAGCGTTTCGCCAACGCAAGGCAAACTGCTGTATTTGCTGGCCCGTCTGCAGGGCGCGCGAAAGATTCTGGAGATCGGAACGCTTGGCGGATACAGCACAATCTGGCTGGCCAGGGCGTTGCCGGCCGACGGTCATCTGGTTTCGCTAGAGCTTGATCCCAAACATGCGGAAGTAGCGCGCCGCAATCTTGCCGGCGCTGGCGTAGCAAACTTGGTGGAGATTCGTCTGGGCCGCGCCGCAGACACGCTGCAACAATTGGTTTCAGAAGGCGCTGGGCCGTTTGATCTTATTTTTATCGACGCCGATAAGCAGGGTTACAGCGACTATCTCCAATGGTCTCTGAAGCTGGCGCGGCGCGGTACGTTGATCATCGCAGACAATGTTGTGCGCAACGGCGGTGTGGCAGATCCGGCTAACACGGATGCTAATGTGCAAGGCATCCGGCGTTTCAACGAAATGCTGGCGGCTGAAAAGCGCGTGACTGCAACCGCGATTCAAACCGTAGGCACCAAAGGGTATGACGGACTGGCTTTCATCCTGGTGACTGCAGATTAATCGGCGTCAACCAGAGGAGCGAGTGCTCATCGATAGTCTGCCTTATCTAAAGATGTGAGTTCAGTTAAATGACGGAATCTGCTGCGAGCCTTTGCCTTTGGCAGTTTGCGGCTTGGATGTGTCCGTTTTCGCGGCGGCAACTGCCTGCTGCAGAGCAGCCGCTTCCGCGGCTTTCAAATCCATGATGCGCGTCTGCTGATAGGTGTACGCAATGCGATGAATAATCGTGATGGTAGAGAGCACAGCCAGAACCCAGAGAACCGGCGCCATAGCTCCCCAGCGGGCAAATAGCGCCCCAATAATCACCAGCACAATGCGCTCAGGACGCTCCATGAAGCCGACTTTGCAGGAGCCAATCAGCGATTCAGCCCGCGCCCGTGTGTAACTTACCATCAGCGAGCTGACCATTACGAACGCAACCAATACCAGGTAGAAGAAATGATTTCCGCGCGCGTAATAAACCAGCAGGCCAAAGAACAAGGCCACGTCGCTATAGCGGTCGATCACCGAATCAAAGAATGCGCCAAAGGTTGTGACTTGTCCGGTAGCGCGCGCCACGCGGCCATCTACCATGTCAAAGATTCCGGCGGCGATAATCACCAATCCCGCATAGAGAAACATGCGCGAATAATTTGTGGAGTTGGCGTAGCCAAAAAGAATGGCGGCAATGGTGTTGATCACCAGGCCCAAAAAGGTGAGTACGTTGGGGGAAATCCGGGTAAGCGCAAGACCGCGCACAATGGCGTAAAGCAGTACGCGGCAAGCTCTTCCAAAGGCGCTGGTCCAGGTCATGAAGCCTCGTCGTGAATGGTGGTCAGGTGCAAGACCTCCAGCTCGCGATTGCCATTGGGAGTAATCACAGTAGCTGTATCTCCCACTTTCTTGCCCATCAGGGATTTCCCTATCGGCGAAGTAGTTGAGATCAGCCCCTTGGTCACGTCTGTTTCTTCACTGGTTACCAGTGTGTAGACGATCTCCGCTTCCTTGGTGTTGTCAAAAACTTTTACCTTGGAGCCAAAGGCCACCCGGTCTTTGGGGATATTCGTCATGTTTACGAGCGCCAGCTCTGCCATGCGCTTTTTCAGCTGGCCCAGGCGGGCGTTCACAAACTCCTGCCGCTGCTTGGCCATATGGTATTCGGCGTTCTCGCTGAGATCGCCCATGGCCACGGCCTTTTTGATCTCTTTGGGAAGCTCATGGGTGAGCTCGTGTTCCAGGATGCGGATCTCCTCTTCCAGCTTCTTTTTGATATGTTCTGGCATATTTCCGGGAGAATGCTCCTCTGGCTAAAAGTCGGCAGGTGGTACGAAGGCCAATTATAAACCTTTCAGCCTGAATACGTTAACTACCGGATTGCACGCATTTCTAAATTATTTTCCAGCCAACTGGCCCTGCGAGACAATAAACATTGCTAAATGTTGATAAAAAGTTTATAATGTTTTTTGTCTGTTGCTCCCCGCAGAATGCCCCATCAAGGTGTTTCATGAATGGTCAATTGAACTTCCAAATTGGTGACAAAGTAGTTTATCCGAACCATGGGGTCGGGGTAATTGAACAGATCAGCAGCCGTACGATAGGCCCGAACGTTCATAAATTCTACCTCCTCAAAATCAAAGCCAGCAGCCTGAAAGTGGAAGTCCCTTTCAATAATGTTGGCATGGTTGGCCTGCGCCCGGTGGTAAAAAACGGTGAAGTCAACAAAATCATCACCTTTTTGGTCGATGGTGAATGTGACAATCACACCGACTGGAAGTTCCGCTTCAAAGAGAATTCCGACAAAATGCGCACCGGCTCGCTGCTGGAAGTGGCCGTTGTTCTAAAAAGCTTACTCCTGCTGGCCAAAGATAAGCCACTCTCCTTCCGGGAAAAGAAAATGCTGGATCGTGCCCGCTATCTGCTGGTAACCGAGCTGGCCATGGCCAAGAACGCGGAAGAAGTTGAGATTGAAGAGATGCTCAACAAGGCGCTCTCCAAGAGCAAGCTGAAATTCCCAGAAGTTACGGCCGACGCCTAAACACCTCTGTCCGCTCCAACCCGCTGATTGTCAAAGAACCTTCGTCTCCCCATGCTCTGTCTGCCCATCCAGCAGTTCCAGCGCGTGCGGCAAAATCTTAATCACTGCTTGCAATGATTCCACGGCAGCCGCTGGATTTCCCGGCAGGTTGAGCAGCAGGACTTTCCCTCGGACCCCGCAAATACTGCGGCTAAGCGCGGCAAGCGGCGTTTTCTTCGCGCCCTCCTGCCGCATTGTCTCTTCAATCCCTGGGATCCTGCGTTCAATCACAGCCAGTGTGGCTTCTGGCGTAACATCCCTGGCCGCAATGCCTGTCCCGCCTGTGGTCACCACCAGCCGCGTACGGCCACTGTATTCAATCAAACGGGCTGTGATCGCGTCTTTCTCGTCAGGCAGCACCGAAGCGTACAGCACTTTAAAATTCGCGGCTTCAAGCGCACGCACAATCGCTGGTCCGGAAATGTCTTCCCGTTTCCCCTGGTGAGAAGAATCGCTGATGGTCAGCACGGCGGCGGTCTTAAGAGGGCCTGGATTCACCTTGAATCTCGTCTACGCTTCCAGCACGTTTTCTTCGGTATCGCGATTGGCTTCATCCATCAGCCGCAAGCCTTCCAGCAGCAGCCCCTGTGAGGATTGTGTAATGGTTTGCTCGCTGCTGCTGCCGGCAAAATCAATCTCAAAGGTTCCTGCGGTCCAGGTGATCACCTTGTAAACCGCCGGATCGCCCGTCAAGTCGCCATAGAGAGCGTGGTTGATCTGGCCGTCAGTAAAGTACATTTTGCATGTATCGCCATTGTTGGCCAGCGTCAGGGCACAGGTTTTGCGGCCCATATCCAGGGATTGCAGCAGGTCCAGCACGTTCATCTGCGCCAGGCTGCCGCGGAGCACTGACTCTCCCGGTGCTTCGCGCGCCATTTTTTCCAGGGAGATTTTGTCCACAACTTTCTTGATCTTGGCTGCAGCTTCCTTCAGGAAGAAAGGTTTTTCAATAAAATCTTCCACCGTGTCCTGGACGGTTTTCAGCTTCTCATTGATGTCAGTCTTGCTGGCCATCAACATCACGGGGATACCGGCGCTGGCATTGCGGCTTTTGATCTTCTGCAGCAACTGGCGCCCGTCCATGCCATTCATGGCGTAGTCGGCGATGATCAAGTCAGGTTTGTCTTCAATCGCTTTCAGCAGCGCATCGGCGGCGTCTGTCAGGGTTTGGACGGTCGAAAAATGGGCAAGGGCCTGCCGCAACATCTCCAGAATCATGGGATTGTCGTCGACCAGTAGGACCTTGATATTGCTCGGCATGTGACCTATTTCTTTAGATGGTTGGTGGAGCGTTCGCGCCGGAATTCTCCGCTCTTTCCGCCGGATTTACGCTCTAAAACAATTTCCCGAATGGCAATACTCTTGTCCAGGGCTTTGCACATGTCATAAACCGTTAACGCGGCGACGGTGGCTGCCATCAGCGCCTCCATTTCCACGCCTGTCTGGGCGGTTGTAGCGGCTTTGGAGTGGACCTGCACGCCATTTTCGCATACCTCAGTAGTCACATCAATAAAGGAGAGAGGCAGCGGATGGCACATTGGTATCAGGTCGCTCGTTCGCTTGGCCGCGGAAATCCCTGCAAATCTAGCCACTTCCAGCGGATTACCTTTCGGATTCTGCGGCAGTGCTTGCAGCACTTCGGCTGACATTTCTATGAATGCAGAAGCCTCAGCCTCACGGCGGCTCGCCGTTTTCCCTGACACATCCACCATCGTCGCCCGACCAGCCGAGTCATAGTGCGAGAGCTTGCCTGATGATGGCTGTGTACCCTTCGTGCTCTGTCTAATTGAAGTTTTTTTGGCCATGCTCTTTATTGTGCGACTACCTTTAACTCACAAAAACCGTTTAACCCTTGTCATTCTGAGCGACACTCCGCGACCACGGGAGCGGAGTAAAGTCGAAGTTGAGCCACTTGCGGGTGTCTGAGCCCGCTGGCGAAATCCCGAGCCGAAGCGAGGGAACTCTACAAACCCCGACATGTTTCCTCCGCCATACCGATTCAGGGAGTTCTCACAAGACACTCAAATTTCCTCGGCTTCAGCCTCTGAAGGTATCAGGGCATGGCTTCAGCCGTGCCGCAAGTACCCTCAGGAGCGTGGGCTTTAGCCCCTGCGCTCACCGCATCACCACAGTCACCATCTCACCCGCAGCCAGCTTTTCCCGGTCCGGAGGCACCACAAGATAGCAGTTTGCCCGCGCTGCCGCCAGCATGTCGCCCGATCCCTGCCACGGCACAATCTCGACTTCGGCATCATATAGGCCCCCATCTAACATCGCTGGCAAAAATCTGGTTAACCCCGTCTTTGTCTTGAATTCTTTTTTGAGCTTCGCTTTGGCCGACTTCAGCCGTGACGGCTCAGCTCCGGTCAGCGCTTCCACAACCTGGCGCGCAAAAAGTTCAAACGTCACCATCACTGAAACTGGATTGCCGGGATGCCCGAAGAAAGGCACGCTGCCCGCTTCACCAAACACCACCGGCTTACCCGGCTGGATCAGAGCGCCGGTAAAGAAGAATTGCGCGCCCAGGTTTTTCAGCGCCTGTTCTACCAGATCAAATTTGCCCATCGACACGCCGCCAGAAAGCAACAGCATGTCGCCTTTTAGACCTTCCTGGATTAACTCCGTGAGCCTGTCTTCCTCGTCGCGTGCAATCGGCAACTGTACCGGCTCGCCTCCGCACTCCGCCACCAGTGCCGCCAGTGAGTAACTGTTGCTGTTGCGAATCTGACTTGCTCCCGGTTTCTCCACCACATCGACCAGTTCATCGCCGGTGGAAAGAATCGCCACTCTTGGCTTGCGGTAAACCTTGATTCGGGCTTTGCCCGCAGCCGCAGCCATGGCGATCTGCGCCGGTCCCAGGCGTATTCCGCGTGGTAGCAACTCCTGTCCTATTGTGGCTTCGGCTCCAGCCGGGACAATGTTTTCTCCTGCGGCGCCTGGCACTTTCTGGATTGCAACCAGCTCATCTACTCTTCTCTCGGGCGGGCTGTGTTCAATGTCTACGATATCCAGAATATGGTCATCATCGATTGCCGACTTTCCAGTCTCACTTTGTGCCTCTTCGTGTCCTGTGTGGTCAATCTCTGCAATTTTGCGTTCCGTGTACTCCACCATGACCACGGTATCTGCGCCTGGTGGGATGGCAGCGCCAGTCATAATTTCCACGGCCTCACCCGGTGCAACCGGAAGATCGTAGCTGTCGCCGGCCCTTACCTGGCCGACTACGCGCAGCGTTGTTACCCCGCTTTGTAAATCCTGGATGCGGACCGCAAAGCCATCACGCGTCGCCCTGGGGAATGGCGGGAAGTCTCGATCGGCAACCACCGGCTCTGCCAGCACTCGGCCCAGCGCTTGCAATAGCAAAACTTCTTCAGTCTGGGGCTGTCCGGCGCGAAGGATCTGTTGGCAATGCTCACGCACCATCTCGTAAGCTTCTTCAAAGCTCAGAACTCCCGCGGACTGTGCAGCCGTATTCATGAGTTGATTTTACTTCTATCGCAATCCAGTATTGGGGCTTTATCCGTTTCTATCTCCAATGATGGATGCGTTCATGCTCCTGCGGAACTGGCGCCCTTTGGTTTTCAATTCCGGCGATTACCAATTTGGGCAATGCTGGCAATCTACCCCCCCTCCCCCTCCTATACCCATCCCAGATTGGCGTGGGTTTGCGCGACTTCATCCCAAGTCATCCCAGATTGGCGCAGGGTTCAGCGATTAGACCTCGATTGGCGTAGGGTTGTCACGCTCCAAAAACGCAAAACGCAACGGTTTACCGTTGCGCTTCATTGCCACAGGCTGATCTTAAGCGATTTCTACTTCACAGTCACTCGCGAACTAGTTCACTGGAGTGGGGCATGTCTTTTGCGACCCTCTGTCTAAACCATGGACATGCCCGCTCGGACATGCATCTCTCTGGCGAATAACAAATTTCTGGCTAAAACCATTTCTGAACCCACGCCCATTCAGGAACTTGATTCTTGATCAGCGTTTATCTTCGTAAATCTGCGGCGAAAAAGTTACTTACGCAATCCGCTCCGCCTGCTCCTCATACGCACTCGCTTGGTTCAGTTGCTCAAAGTCAGCCGCGCTCAACTCCAGCTGCATTGCCTTGGCCAGATCATTCAACTGTTCCACGCTGGTTGCGCTGGCAATCGGCGCGGTAATACTGGGACGCGCCATCAGCCACGCCAGCGCCACTTGCGCAGGAGTCACCTTATGTTGCCCGGCTACGGCGTCTAAGCCTTGCAGGATACGAAATCCGCGGTCGTTCAGGAATTTCTTCACGCCCTGTCCGCGCGGACTTTTGGAAAGGTCATTCTCCGAACGATATTTGCCGGTTAGAAATCCAGCAGCCAGGGAATAGTAGGGAATCACGCCGAGTTTCTCCTGCAATGCCACGGGCTCCAGCTTGGTTTCGTAGGTGGCTCGTTCGTACAGATTGTAGTGTGGCTGCAGACTCTCATAGCGCGGCCAGCTATGTTTGCGGCTTGCCGCCAGGGATTCCAGCGTCCGCTCCGCCGTGAAGTTTGAGCAGCCAATCACGCGCACCTTGCCCTGCTGGACCAACTGCGCGTACGCCTCAAGCGTTTCTTCCACCGGCGTGTTCGCGTCATCACGGTGCGACTGGTACAAGTCAATGTAGTCCGTCTGCAGCCGCTTCAGGGAATCTTCGGCCTGGCGCATGATCCACGTTTTGGATAAGCCCTTTGCCCTGGCCGGGAATTTCCGATCCCACTTTGGTGGCGATGATTACCTTGTCGCGATTGCTGCTGCGCTTCATCCAGTTGCCGATAATGGTCTCGGACTCGCCGCCTTTGTGACCCGGCACCCAGGTGGAGTAGCTGTCTGCAGTGTCGATAAAATTCAGCCCCGCCGCAACGAAGGCATCAAGCACTTTGAAGGATGTGGCTTCGTCGATCGTCCAGCCAAACACATTGCCGCCCAGCATCAGCGGAGCCACTTCAATTGCAGACTGTCCCAGTTGGCGCTTTTTCATGTCCCTAGCAATCTCCCACGCCAATTTTAGCTCTTGCGTGGAAAGGATTCTCCATTACATGCGATTCTTAACCGGTTTGAGAGCCGCGTGTTTTTGTCATTCCGAACGCAGTGAGGAATCTGCTTTTAATTTCTCTTCCGGGAATGGCGGAATGCGTCCTTTCGTTTCGGATTTTCTCCCTCGCCTCTCGTACCTCCGTGATAGGTTTAACTGATAAACTTTTTGGGCAACAACGAGGCAAAATACATTGAGACAACTTCCCGCGATCGTGGTCCATGGCGGCGCCTGGGCCATTCCTGACGACATGGTGGAGGCCCACCTTCTGGGCGTGCAAAACGCGCTGGCTAAGGGCTGGCATATTCTGGAAGGCGGCGGAACGGCGCTGGATGCCGTGGAAGCAGCCATCGTCTGCATGGAAGATGACGAGACGTTTGACGCAGGCCGCGGCAGTTTTCTTACCCGCGACGGCCGCGTGCAACTTGACGCCCTGATGATGGATGGCGCTACGCTCCGCGCCGGCGGCGTTGGCTGCGTTGAGCGTATCCGCAATCCTATTCGTGCCTCGCGGCTGGTCCTGGAGAAAAGCCCGCACGTCTATTTCGTCGGCGAAGGCGCAGAGCGCTTTGCTCAGGAAAAAGGCATGCAGTTGTGCCGCAATGAAGAGCTGGTGATTGAACGCGAAATTCAGCGGCTGAAGGAAGCCCAGGAAAAAGAAGCTGCCGGCCATCCTGATCTTACGTTTGCCGGGCCGCTTTCCAGCCATGACACGGTTGGCTGTGTGGCGCTGGACGCAAACGGCAACATCGCTGCCGGTACTTCTACTGGTGGCACACTCAATAAAGATCCAGGACGCGTAGGAGACTCTTCGCTGATTGGCTGCGGCTGTTATGCGGACAATCTCAGTGCTGCCAGCTCCTGTACCGGATGGGGCGAGCCCATTATGAAGCTTGTTTTAGCCAAGTGGGCCGCGGACAAAGTGCGCACAGGCAGCGCACCTGATGCTGTCGCCCAGGAAGCAATGCAATATCTGCAACGCCGGCTCAATGGTCACGGCGGCATGATTCTGCTGGACCAGCGCGGACGTTTCGGCATCGCGCACAACACGCCGCGCATGGCATGGGCTTATAAAAATACTGAGCGAGAAAACGTTGGGATCAACTGCTAGTGGGACGGAATGCATTCTTGGACAACAGACTCCATTAGCCTTGTCATTCCGAACGCAGTGAGAACTGCTTTGCTTTTGGTTTCATTGGCTCAATCGGCTTGCCCCAATCAATGACGCTAACTTTTGTCATTCCGAACGCAGTGAGGAATCTGCTTCTTTGAAGTTTCCCCGAACATTCTTCGTCTATATTCTCGCCAGCAAATCCCGGCGACTTTATGTAGGCATGACAAATTCACTGATTCGACGCATCTTGCAACACAAAGACGGTGAAATAGACGGCTTCACGAAGCGGTACAACATAGATCGGCTGGTCTACTTTGAAACTTTTCAATATGTAAACAATTGCATTGCCCGGGAAAAGCAGATCAAATCCTGGTCACGTGCAAAGAAACTGGAACTCATTCACAGGTTCAATCCAACATGGGAAGACCTGGCGGCAGAATGGGGTAAACCAATCGAGCTGATGAAACCAGAAGCAGATTCCTCACTTCGTTCGGAATGACAAAACTCAATGATCCGCTCGTGACCACCGAATCACGTTCCTACTTGTCATAATGCAGCAGTGAGAAAATTTCTGTTCCTTCAAACTTCTTGCGCCCGCTCAGGAAATCCAGTTCCACCACAAACGCAAGCGCTTCCACCTTTGCGCCCAGTGATTGCGCCAATTGCAGGCAGGCATTTGCGGTGCCGCCAGTGGCCAGCAGATCGTCCACGATAATTACCCGCTGCCCAGCCTCGATCGCGTCTTTGTGAATCTCCAGCGTGTCAGTGCCGTATTCCAGATCGTAGGTCCACTTCACGGTTTCCGCCGGCAGCTTGCGGGGCTTGCGAATGGGCACAAAGCCTGCGTTCAAGCGGTAAGCCAGGGCCGGCCCAAAGATGAAGCCACGCGCTTCAATGCCCAGAACCAGGTCGATATCGCGGTCAATATATTGTTCTGAGAGCGCGTCAATCAGTGTGGCAAAGCCGACTTTGTCTTTGAGCAAAGTCGTAATGTCATAAAACAAAATCCCCTTTTTGGGGAAGTCCGGCACTTCGCGGACAAGTTTCTTCAGGTGCTCACAACTCATTGCGGCCTTCGGCTCCATCTACCATGCTCCTTCAATGCGAAAAGTGGTCAAGCCTTCCACCGGCGCAGCCGGCAATTCCGTTACTTCATCCACGCGTGCGGCCCGCGGTCCCTGGCGAAGTTTCGAGCTGAAAGCCGCGTGCTGCTCATCAGTGCCCATGGCCAGTGATTCTACAGTCCCATCAATATTGTTCCGGACCCATCCCGCCAGCCCCAGGGAGCGCGCTTCATGGTCAACAAACCAGCGGAAGCCCACGCCCTGCACACGTCCACGAACAATGTAACGCTTGGAGATCATTAGATATTAACCAAAGATATTGACTAAGCCCGCGAGAGGTATGCGCCTTCAGCGGTGTCCACGCGGATTTTTTCGCCTTCATTGATGAATGGCGGCACCTGCACCACCAGGCCGGTTTCAGTCTTGGCCGGCTTGGTCACGCTGGAAGCCGTGGCCGACTTCAGCCCAGGTTCGGTTTCCACCACGGTGAGTTCCACGGTCTGCGGCAGTTCAATGCCCACGGGCTTGCCGTCATAAAACTCAACCTTGATCTGCAGGTTAGCAGTCAGATAATCCACGGAGTCGCCCAGTGTGTCTTTGCTCAGATGGGTCTGCTCGTAATTTTCCATGTTCATAAAGCAGTAGGTATCGCCATCCTGGTAGAGAAATTCCATGGGAATTTCATCCACCGTGATCTTTTCAATGGGATCGCTGGAACGGAAGCGGTGTTCAAACATGGCGTTGGTGCGGATATTCCGCAGTTTGGCCTGGATGAAGGCGCGCAGATTGCCCGGCGTACGGTGCTCCACGGTAAAGACCAGATGTAGGTCGTTGTTGTGTTTAATGATCATCCCCGGACGCATCTGGGTTGCTGGAATCGCCATGTGTTGAACTCTCTCCTTGAAGCGTGCTGCTGAATTGATGGGTCTTGTCTGGTTCTTGCGGGAAACTGCGAAACCAGACGGCCAGCCTCATTTTTGAGGCCGGCGGCAGACGAACTAAAAATTTTACCTCAAATACGTGTCGTTCTGCAGCTTTGCCCGGCGAAACCTTGCGATTTGGCGCAGATTGAAGATTTCTGTTCCGGATTTCCACTGGCCGGGGGACAACACGGCTGCCGTCATAGTTTTCTAAGTATTAGGAGTATTTCGGCAGGCGGCAACATGCCCACCAAAACCACTCAAGGAGAAGAGCATGAGGGAATACGCTCGATATGAAGAACAGGAATGGCGGCCGGAAAGAAGTTCCACGGACTACGTAACCGGCAACGCTTTCGTGTGGTTGCTGGTGGGGATAGGCGTCGGCGCGGGGGCGGCTTTGCTGCTGACTCCAAAAAGCGGCAACGATCTGCGCAATGCCATTGCTCGCGGATGCCGCCGCACTTTCAATGGGATCAGCGATGGGATCAGCCGGGGCACGAAGGAGCTTCGCGCTCATGGCTCCAATCTGCTGAACTTCAATCGCTCACGTTCCGAGGAACAAAGATCGCAGCAGGGGTAATCTGGATCTCACTGTTTTTTAATTTTTGCTATACCGGTTTTTCTTCTTTTCCCCGGAGCGCTCCACCGCCAACTGGATCAGCCGGTCAATCAGGTCAGAATATTCCAGGCCTGAGGCTGCCCACAATTTGGGATACATGCTGATGGAAGTAAAGCCGGGCATGGTATTGATCTCATTCAAATAGAGCTTGCCGTTTTTGGGGTCCATCAAAAAATCCACACGCGCCAGTCCTGAGCAATCCACTGACTGGAACGCACGCACGGCCATTCCTTGCACTTCTTTTATCTGCTTCTTGCTGAGCTTGGCGGGGATTACCGGTACTGATCCTTCATCAATGTACTTTGCGTTGTAATCGTAAAACTCCGCGGCCGGTATGATCTCACCTACCGTAGAAGCTTTTGGCTCGTCATTGCCAAGGATCGCCACTTCAAGCTCGCGCGCTTTATGCTTCTTGCCCGCCAACGCCTTGCTCTATCACGATTTTGCGGTCATACCCGGCAGCCAGATCAATCGCCGGGCCAAGTTCTTTGCGATCATGCGCCTTGGAGATCCCAACGGACGATCCCAGATTCGCCGGCTTCACAAAGACCGGATACTTCAGCTTGCTCTCCACAAGTTTGGTGGCCTTCCTGGGATCTTTTTCCCACTGGCTCCGCAGCACGGTTACATGTTTCACAATCGTCAAGCCCGCACCGGCAAAGAGCTGCTTCATAATGTCTTTGTCCATGCCCGCCGCGGAGCCAAGCACGCCTGCGCCCACATAAGGAATATCCGCCAACTCCAGCAGACCCTGGATGGTTCCATCTTCGCCAAACGTGCCATGCAGCACGGGAAAGATCACATCCACGTCAATGCCTTTTTGGGTGGAAGAGGCCGCGCTCTCAAAGGGCACCAGTCCGTGAGCTTGCGGGACGGGCGGAACAATCACGGCTTCACCCTTTGCCAGCAGCACCGCTCCGGGCGTAGTTTGCGGATCGCCTGCACGCAAATGGCGGCCACTCTCTTCAGCGGCATTTCCGCCATTGAGCAGACGCTCCGCGTGGCTTTCCGTCAGCCAGCGGCCTTCCTTGGTAATGCCAATTGGCACTACGTCATACTTATTTTTATTGATTGCCTTAAGGACTGATGCGGCTGAGAGCAATGAGACTTCATGCTCGCCACTGCGCCCACCAAAAAGAATGCCGACCCTGAGCTTGTGCATGGAACTACTCTAAAACAGCAATCAGTACTCAGCAATCAGCGTTCAGCTTTTCTCCGGACCGACTAGACGCCTTCCTTCTTGTCTTCGCAAGCCTTGCTGGCCGCATGGACAAAGTCCGCCAGCTTTCCCTGCTTCTGCTTTTCCAGCAGACCATCCAGGGCTTTCGATTTGGCTTGCGGTTCATCCTTCACGATTGCGCTATAGGATTTGAGTGCGCTCTCCACGCCGGCCACAAATTGGGCCGCGGTATCACCCTTTTTGTCAGGGTGCTCAATGATGTATGTGGCGCTGCCGAAAGTCGCCTGATAAGAAAGCTGTGGCGTGTACCTGTTTTGTTCCGCGACAAAATCCAGCCCGAACAGAATGGGGGCGCAGATATTTACGTTGATATCGGGCACATCCTCAAGCCATTGCTTCGCCCAGATTTTGTCTTTGTAGAGAGATTTATCCAGCGGCGTTTGTTCCAGCTTGTGCGTCAAGGCAGCAAAGCGCTGGCGTTCTTCGGCGGTGGAGGGAGCGCGTTTAGGCTTGGGCTCATCTTGAGCGGCAAATGCCGCGGCCAGAGCCAGCATGAAAAATATAGACAACACCAGACGTGAGTAGCGCATTCTTCCTCCGCCTTACCAGGGGCGTGATGAACTGGTTGAAATTTAGTATAGCGAACAACCACGACTAGCTTGTGGCGCAAAAACCTTGAAACACAGAGGAACAGAGGCAGCGGAGGAATTTAAAATCGAATAAGCCAGGATCTGAATTCCATTCTTTGGCTCCTCCGTTTCCTCTTTTCCTCCGTGTTTCAGAGATTTGCTTTTCTTGAAGTCAGAGAATCTTTTTCCCGAACGCTGAAAGCGCCAATTCAACGGCGAGGTCGGCGGTCCGGTTATGCTCGTCAATTACAGGATTGACTTCAACAATCTCAAAGCTGGTCATGCGTCCGTGGTCGGAAATAATCTCCATGGCCAGGTGTGCTTCGCGATAACTGGCTCCGCCGCGGACCGGTGTGCCCACGCCCGGCGCATCTTCAGGATCAATCCAATCCATATCGAGTGAAACGTGATAGCCGGCGGTGCCGCGTCCGGCGATGCGCAGCGCTTCTTCAATCACCGTGCGCATGCCGCGCTCGTCGATATCGCGCATGGTATAGACCTCAATGCCGGTGTGCTTGATATTTTCCTTTTCGCGCATATCCACATCGCGCACGCCCACCAGCACACAATTTTCCGCATGCACCTTGGGTGAGAAACCATAAATGTCAGCCAGCTCCGGCGGTCCCAGCCCCATGATGGCTGCCAGTGGCATGCCGTGCACGTTACCGCTGGGGGAAGTTTCAGGCGTGTTGATATCGGCATGGGCGTCAATCCAGATCAGCCCTATCTTTCTGCTCCTGCACGCGCCGCTGATGGCGGAAAAACTCAGCCACTCCGGCCACTGTTCCTGCGGCCACGGAATGGTCTCCGCCCAGCACCAGCGGAAACTTTCCTGCCTCCAGGGTCTTCATCACAATTTCAGCATGCTTGGCGCAGGTGGCCATAATTTCTTTGAGATATTTGGCGTGGGGATCGCCGGATTTTTTCTGCTCGGCAATGGCGACGGCCAGATTACCGCCATCTTCCACAATGTGCCCCAGCTCTTCCAGCCGCGCTTCAAGCCCGGCAACGCGCACGGCAGAAGGGCCCATATCCACGCCACGGCGTGATTGTCCCAGGTCCAGCGGCACGCCAAGGATTTTGATTTTCTTGGGAACAATATTGTCCGCGACCACGGGGCCGTTGACCGGCTCCGTTTTGGTGGAGCCTGGCGTTGTAACTGGCGGTGTTGTAGATTCCGGCGTCATACGTTCCTGCTATGGATAGATGCGTGTGAGAGTTCGGGCAAAAGGAATTGTTTCGCGCACATGTTCCAGACCACATACCCAGGCCACGGCCCGCTCAATACCCATGCCAAATCCAGAGTGCGGCACCCCGCCAAACTTGCGCAGGTCCAGATACCACTTGAAGGACTCTTCCGGCAGATCATGCTCCCGAATCCGCTTCAGCAACAGGTTGTAATCTCCAATACGCTGCGAACCACCAATGATCTCGCCGTAGCCTTCCGGCGCCAGCACGTCAACGCACAAAGCCAGGTCCGGACGTTGCGGATCAGGCTCCATGTAAAACGCTTTTACCTTCGCCGGATAGCGGTGGACCATTACAGGCTTATCAAACTGTGACGAAATGTAAGTCTCGTCCGGGGAGCCGAAATCTCCACCCCACTCGAACTTTGCTTCCACCTGGCCCTTGGCATGACCGTCCAGCAACATTTTGACAGCTTCGTCATAGGTGATGCGGGGAAAAGGCGGCTTGATGTTGGCCAGCTTGGTTACATCGCGGCCAATGATTTCCAGATCGGCCTTGCGGTTTGCCACGGCACTCTGCACCAGATGGCTGATGAACTCTTCCGCCAGTTGCATGATGTCATCCAGCTGCGCGTAGGCCACTTCGGGTTCCACCATCCAGAACTCAGTCAGGTGGCGGCGCGTCTTCGATTTTTCCGCGCGGAAGGTCGGCCCAAACGAATAGACCTTGCCCAGCGCCATGGCCATGGCTTCAATATAAAGCTGGCCAGATTGCGTGAGAAACGCCTGATCGTCAAAGTAGTCCACTTCAAACAAAGTGGAAGTGCCTTCGCATGCCGCGGGCGTGAGGATGGGCGGATCGGTCAGGGTGAAGCCACGCTCATCAAAGAAATTTCTGGCCGCGCGAATGATCTCCGCACGCACGCGCAGGATGGCGGTTTGCCGCGGCGTGCGCACCCAGAGGTGGCGGTTCTCCATCAGAAAATCAATGCCATGCTCTTTGCGGGCAATGGGAAATGGATCGTCTTCCGGAACGCGCTGCACGACCTTTACGTCGATGACGTCCATTTCATAGCCGCCAGGAGCGCGCTTGTCCGCGCGAACTTTTCCGGTAACAACCACGCTGGATTCGTCGGTGAGAGTTTTGAGCGCGTCAAAGACTTCCGGCGTGACCTGATTTTTAGGCGCTATGCCCTGAATTACACCGGTGCCATCGCGAAAGATAGGAAAAATAAGCTTGCCGCTTTCACGCTTGTTATAGAGCCAGCCTCGAATGGTAACGGCCTCGCCGTCATGCTTGCCGATTTCTGCGATGGTAGTGAATGGCGCCTGAGTAGTTTCCATAGTTCCTATAATCTCAAATTCCTAAATATCGTCATCCCGACGGTCGTAAGGCCAACACAAGGTCCCTCGCCCCTATTCGAGCCCTGAAGATATCGCGCTCTCATTCACGGGACTCGGGATGACGGTACTAAATACATAAAAGTTTGAAGCTACTCGGGTACGCCCGCGCTTTCCAGATTTTCATACACCTCAGCCATTTTTGGCGAGACGTTCAAGCCCTTCTGCGCCCTCAACTTCCAGCAGCAATGCCGGCTCAAGTGAGGCCGTGCGCAGGGATTGCACGGTCTGGTCCCAATCGATGTTGCCTTCTCCCGGCCAGAGGTGCGTGTCCTTGTCGCGATGGTTATCGTGAATATGAGTCGATCGAATGTATCCCTCAAGCACGCTGAAAGCCTGGTGCACAGAGCTCATGATGTGCGCGTGACCAACGTCAAAACAAATGCCCAGATCTGGATAGCGCAACAGATTCATCAGCTCTACAAGTCTTTCCGGGGTAGAGAGATCGTTGGGAATATTTTCCAGCAACAAGCTCACTCCCAGAGGCCGGGCAAAGGCGCGCAGATGCTCTATGCCACTAAGCGCGTTGTCAAACTTGCGCGGATCATCGTATTCGTCACTCTTGCCGATGTGCTGGATCAGATATTTGAATGGCACGGATTCCGCTACTTCAATCGCGCGCTTGATCTCGTCCATGGCGTCAATGCGGTTTCTCTTGTCCGGATCAACAATGTTGATCGGCATACCACCAGAACTGAAATCATTGCCCATGTAAATGGGAGCATGAATGGAATGGAGTGCGACCTTCTCTGACTTGAACCAGCTGCCCAGTTCCTTCACGTGGTCTTTATCGTGATAGTTAAAGTGTCCGCGTGCGGCAAAAAGCTCAATAGCTTGAGCGCCGCCGCGAAACATGCTGTCCAGCAGGCCAGGATGCATCCGCTGCTTGATGTACACGTAGCTCGACATTGCGCGCAGCATCAGTAGCCGACCGCCTTTCCGCCACCACGCCCGTCGGGAGCGCCTAATCGCTCTCCGGTTTTCGGGTCAATGGCAATGCACTCGCCGTCACTCCAATAGCCTTGTTCCTTGATCGTATGTCCCTGGGCCTGCAACAGTTTGATGGTATCCGGTGAGATGCCGTTTCGCTCAATATCAATTTCATCCGGTTCCCATTGGTGATGGAAGCGCGGCGCGTTGACTGCCTGCTGGATATCCAGCCCATAATCCAGCACGCCCATCAAAATATTAGCAACTGTGCTGATGATGCGCGGGCCGCCGGGCGAACCCAGAACCATGAGAAGTTTCCCATCTTTCAGAACGATGGTCGGCGACATGGCGCTCAGCGGGCGCTTTCCCGGAGCAATGGCATTGGCCTCACTCTGGATCAACCCGTAACCATTCGGCACGCCGGGCTTGGAGGTGAAATCATCCATTTCGTCGTTCAACAGAAATCCCAGCTTGCCGGCTGTGACGGCGGAGCCAAAACCGTCATTCAGCGTGGTGGTCACGGAGACCGCGTTGCCTTCTGCATCCACAACGGAATAATGCGTGGTGTTATTGGATTCGTGGCCTGTATAAGGCGCGTGCAGTGCGGCGGAGCGGTCAAGTTCGCCAAAACCTGAGGGCCGCTGGACGGCTTTGCTGTCTGTGGCGCGCTGCATGTTCAGTGACTGCCGCCAGGCGTCCGCGTATTTTTTATCGATCAACTGGGCCACCGGAATCCGGCTGAAATCAGGATCGCCCAGCAATTCCGCGCGATCAAAGAATGCGCGTCGAAAAGCCTCAGTCGTTACATGGATGGCGTCTGCTGAGCGGTTGCCCATGGCATGAAGATCGTAGCCTTCAAGGATGTTCAGGGCTTCCAGCATGGTAATGCCGCCGGAACTTGGCGGTGGCGCGCTGATAATTTCATACCCACGGTATGTGCCTTTGACCGGCTGGCGCTCCTTGACCTCATATTCGGCCAGGTCTTCAGCGGTGATCAGTCCGCCGCCCCGCTGGATCTCTGCTGCCAGCTCGCGCGCCATGGCGCCTTTATAAAATTCATTGGGATTGGCGGCGATCCGTTCCAGCGTTCGCGCCAGTTCAGGCTGCCGGAAGATCTCTCCCGGCTCATAAAATTTGCCGTCACGCTGGAAGATACGCTTGGAGTCAGCGAACTGCGCGAGCTCCTGATAATGCATGGACTGCGCTTCTTCATAGGTGAGCCGCACGCCATCACGTGCCAGCAGGATTGCCGGCTGCATCACTGCTTTTAACGTGAGCTTGCCCCAGTGCTGCTCCGCGTACACCAGTCCGGCCACGGACCCCGGTACGCCGACGGATTTGTATCCAATCAAACTAGCTTTGGGAATCACGTTCCCTTGCGCGTCCAGGTACATGTCACGGCTGGCGGCTTTGGGAGCTTTCTCGCGAAAGTCGAGAAAATGTATTTCGCCATCGGCTTTGCGCAGCAGCATGAAACCGCCGCCGCCAATGTTGCCCGCCGCAGGATGAACAACCGCCAGCGCGAATCCCGTGGCGACTGCTGCATCCACGGCATTGCCACCCTGGCGCATAATGTCCGCGCCAACTTTAGAGGCGTCCTGGTGGACGCTGACCACGATCACGTTTTTTGCGTGGACAGGCCTGAGCCCTTCTGCATGGCTGAGGTCAACGCTCGCCACATAGAAGACAACTAGCTGAAAAATCAGAAATTTAAGCCGAGCTTTCATTTGATTGCGGCCTCCATAAGAGTGGTGCAAACCGGCCAAGCCTGCTAACCAACTCCTGCCGCCAAAGGCAGAGCCTGCATAAGCTTAACTGAAGCTTACCGGCCAGCCTATGAGGCTAGCTTACCCATTGCAGAGCAGTCAACTCGGGGTAAGTTGACTGAGCAATAGCTTCCGATGAAAAGGGCTAGTCTTTGGGCACGGTTTCTGACGTTTCTTCTGATTTGCCGCTCTCATTTCCGCGCAGATCCACGGCGGTTACAGAGTAGAAATATTGCATTCCTGCCTGGATTCCCGGATCAGGGAAGCGGGGCGTTTTGACCAGCTCAGAATTGATCTTTACCGGCGCTGCGTTCGCCGTGTGGCGATAGACGTTGTATCCGGCCAGGTCAGGCTCGGTGTTGGGACTCCAGGTGAGATCAATGAATGAGTTTGGCGGCACGGCGCTGAAAACGGCTTGCAAACTGGCGGGCGGCGCCGGTGGGAATGAATCATGGGCAAATACGTCAACGATGGTTGAGTCGTCACCTTCTACTTCGCCTTTACGCTTTTCATCCTGCCAGAGCGTGACCGGCGTGATCCAGTATTGGTAGTTCTTTTCCCATTCGATTGTGGTATCGATGAAAGTTTTTTCGTGATTGTCCGCATTCAATTGCTGCACTACAACCGCTTCAGGTGCGCCCTGCAACCGGCGCATGATCTTATATGCGTGCTGGGTGTGCAGCCGGGAATTTTTATCGAGTGGTGTTGACTCTTCCCAGCTGATTTCTATGCCGGTGGGAACTGGATGCACGGAAACATTCGTTGGCGCTGGCAGCGCCGGCAGCAGAGGGACTGACGCACGGTTGGGCAGACCATAGGACCTTCCGTTATGGCCCTGCGCCAGCACAATGTATACGGCAAATTCATTGTTCCCGGTGCGCAGAGAATCGCTCAAAGTATCCTTGGCCGTGGCCAACTCGGCGTGTTCTTTCTTTACGCTTGGTTCTAGAGCCATCTCAGAAATGGTCTGAAATTTAACCTCTGAATCGCGCCCGGCGATCAGCGCCCGCTGCACCAGCATCTTGCCTGGCTTGCGAATGAGCCCTCCGTCTGTGGTTTCCACCGGCGGTGTCCAGGTCAAGAGAACGGTTTCACCTTTGCGCACGGCTTTCAGGTCGCCGACAAACTTGGGAATATCAAGCGAGGGCGGCATGGGAGCGCCGGGAACGCCGCAACCGGTGAGACTGACGGTGATCAGCAAAAGTGTGAGAAGACGCGCACGCATGGGATGGGAAAGGGTAGCCTTTATTGAATCGACGGCGCAAGGGCAGCAAAAACTTTTGAGCCGCGAATGAACACGAAGAACGCGAATCGTTGCGGGTTCGTGTTTATTCGCGCAAATTCGCGGCTAGGTCTTGGCTACAAAATGTAGCGCGACAGATCCTGGTCCTTCACAATATCCGCCAGCATCTTTCTGACATATGCGGCATCCACGTTGACGGATTTCTCTTCCAGGTCAGGCGCGTTGAAGCTGATTTCATCGAGCACGCGTTCCATGATCGTATGCAGGCGGCGCGCGCCGATATTTTCCGTGGCTTCATTTACCTGGAAAGCGAAGCTGGCAACTTCATCGAGCGCTTCGCGCGTAAATGACAGCTTCAGCCCTTCGGTTTCCAGCAATGCCGTGTATTGCTTTACCAGAGAGGACTTTGGCTCAGTGAGGATGGCAATGAAATCCGCCATGGTGAGCGACTTTAACTCCACGCGGATGGGGAAGCGCCCCTGCAATTCCGGAATCAGGTCACTGGGCTTGGAGACGTGGAACGCTCCGGCGGCGATGAAAAGAATGTGGTCCGTGCGGACCATGCCGTAGCGGGTGTTGACCGTGGTGCCTTCCACGATCGGCAGAATGTCGCGCTGCACGCCTTCGCGTGAAACGTCTGGTCCATGGCCGCCTTCGCGGCCGGCAATTTTATCGATCTCATCCAGAAAAATTATGCCGGACTGCTCCACGCGCTCAACCGCGGTGCGCGTTACCTGGTCCATATCAATCAGGCGCGACTCTTCTTCCTGCACCAGATATTCAAAGGCCTCGCTGACTTTCATCTTGCGCTTTTTGGTGCGCTGGCCGAACAGATTGGGCAGCATGTCTTTGATATTGATGTCCATCTCTTCAACGCCCTGGTTGGAGATGATTTCAAAAGCCGGGGTTGAGCGCTCGCGCACTTCCAGCTCCACGATGCGATCATCGAGCTTGCCTTCACGCAGTTGACTGCGCAGCTTTTCCCGCGTGCGGGAAGCAGAGTCGCCTTCTTCGGTGACCAGCGCAAAGCCTGCGGTGGAAGTGGCAGGCGCTGGCGCTGCGGGCAGCAAGAGATCGAGCAATCTTTCTTCCGCTTGTTGCTCGGCTTTGTCGGCTACTTCTTCAAGTTTTTCTTCGCGCACCATATCAATGGCGATTTCCACCAGGTCGCGAATCATTGATTCCACGTCACGGCCCACGTAGCCAACTTCAGTAAATTTTGACGCTTCCACTTTCAGAAACGGTGAGTTGGCAAGCCGCGCCAGACGGCGGGCAATCTCAGTTTTGCCCACGCCGGTGGGGCCGATCATGATGATGTTTTTCGGCATGATTTCTTCCGCGATATCGGGCGGAAGCTTCTGCCGGCGCATGCGGTTGCGCAGCGCGATGGCCACGGCGCGTTTGGCGTCATGCTGGCCAATGACGTACTTATCCAGTTCGGAAACGATTTCTTTGGGCTTCAGGTCGTCCAGAAGGACTTCATTCTCTTCCGCCACGCTGGGTAAATAAATTGCCATGGGACTCCTTACTGCTACTTCAATGTTTTCTTGCGTGCGCCCGTATCCTGCTTTGCCGGGCGGTCTTTCACGCGAACCACAAATTTCAATCCTGACCAGGTCTCATCAATGGCGCAGACCTTTACGTCCA
Organism: Terriglobia bacterium; assembly: GCA_963724105.1. Classification (GTDB taxonomy): domain Bacteria; phylum Acidobacteriota; class Terriglobia; order Terriglobales; family Acidobacteriaceae; genus Angelobacter. The sequence goes on from CAVRTD010000001.1 coordinate 886,956, forward strand.
CCAGTCCGCACTCAAGTCCGGTTTTGCGCACCAGGTCTTCCGTGACGTCTGTCGGGCGTCCGCTGGCTTTCTTGGGCCAGCCGATCCACACCATGCCATCAGGAACCAGCGCGCTGGAGAGCCGGGGAAAATCTTTGGTCAGCCCGGCCAGCCGGTCTGTGAAATAAACAACCACGTTGGCCTTGCCGGAGAGCCGGTCTGAGCTTTCCGCGCCTTCTGGAAGCTTGCCCAGGTCTTTTACAAAACTGGCCGGATGGTTGCGCAGAACAATCCTGTGTCCGGGTTTGATCCCGATTTTCTGGATGAGCGGCGTTCCTGAATAGCCTGCCATGGGGCTTCAATGTACGGGAGCGGGCGCGACCGCCTTTTCCGGGACCGATGAGAGTTCCTCAATGGTGAAATTATCATTGGTGTAAATACAGATTTTTCCCGCGATCTTCATTGCCTCTTCGGCGATCTTGCGCGCCGGCAGTTCGGTGTTCTCTACCAACGCGCGGGCCGCGGCCAGCGCAAAGGAGCCGCCACTGCCGATTGCGGCCACGCCGCCATCCGGTTCAATGACGTCGCCGGCTCCGCTGATAAGAAAAGTGAGGCTGCCATCGGCGACGAGCAGAAGCGCTTCCAGATGGCGCAGCATTTTGTCTGTCCGCCATTCCTTGGCCAGTTCAACCGCGGCGCGTCCCAGGTTGCCGTGATACTGCTCCAGTTTGGCTTCAAACCGGCTGAACAGGGAGAATGCGTCTGCCGTGGAACCGGCGAAGCCGGCAAGAATCTTTTCGTTATAGAGCCTGCGGATCTTTCGCGCGGTGTGCTTGATCACGCCATCGCCCAGGGTGACCTGGCCATCGGCGGCCATCACCACGGTGCTGCCCCGGCGCACGCACACCACGGTGGTGGAGCGGATCTTGTTCTTATTTGTTGCGGAATTCACTGCCTGTTTGGATGTCATGAGACCAACGCTTAAATTATACAGCGCGATCCATGAATGGATGGAAATGCCCGATAAAAAGCGGCGCGCGGAAGGTTGCATGGTAAATTTCTGCTCGCGCATGTTTATTGTCACTACGCGCGCGGTTGCACGCAGGTTGTATGCATAAAGTAACGAGGAACCTCCTCGTTTACCTTGGTACGATGTGCACTGAATGCATCTAACAGTCAGATAAGATGTTTTTGCATTACCCGAGGAGGAAGACATGCTGAATAAAGGCAGAGTACTGATTGCTGCGTCGGTTCTTACGTTGTGCATGGGTGTGGCCGCCCCCAAGCAGGCGTTTGCTGACGACCATGATCGCGCAAAATGCGAACGACGGATTCATGATGCGGAAAATAAACTACAGGACGCCGTCCGCAAGCACGGCGAACACAGCCGCCAGGCAGAAAAACGCCGCCATGATGTGGAAGAGGCACGTGCGCGCTGCGATCATCACGACCGCTATCGCTAGACCCACTAAAACCAGGGCCGGTTAAAACTTAAAGACCCTGCAAGCACTTCAACGCGATTGTTTTTTTGATTGGCCAGGTCCCGCCGCCTGGCCTTTCTTTTTTTTGTACGGCTGGGTATGACTGGCCGATACGATTTGATAGATTCTTGAGCATGGCAAAACAAGTCCCTTTGGGAATCAGCGGCCGGGCAGAAGAAACCGTAGAACACAGGCATACGCTTAACTCCCACAACGCCGCGCTGCCGCCCATTTACTCCACGCCCAACATGATCGGCTTGATGGAGTGGGCTGCCTCCAATGCCATGCTGCCGTTTCTGGATGAAGGTGAAATCAGCGTGGGGACTGCGATCAACATTGAGCATCGGGCGCCCACCACGATTGGCGCGCAGGTGAAGACCGATGCGGTGCTGGAATCGCACGATGAACGTTTCTACGTTTTTCGCGTGACCGCGCATAACGGCGTGGCTGAGATCGGCCGGGGAACGGTGACGCGGGCAATTGTTAATCCCGCGAAGGTGGCGGAGAGACACGCGAAGCGGAACGGGTAACGGTTTCTAGTGCGGGCATTTCTAGAACGAACCTTAAGGAGCAATCTTGTTCGTTGGTCATTACAGCGTCAGCTTTGCCGGTAGAGCCACGGAGAAGCGCCTTCCGCTCTGGCTCTTGTTCCTGGCGGTGCAATGGATCGATGTGATGTGGAGCATTTTTGTTCTGCTGGGGATTGAAAAGGTACGGATCATTCCCGGCTTTACCGCTTCCAACGATCTGGACCTGTACTACATGCCTTACACGCACAGCCTTCTCGGCGTGCTGTGCTGGTCAGCCCTGGCGTATGTGGTCTGCCAGTTGGTTCCGCAACTCCGCGGCAAAAGAGCTGGGCTGATTCTGGCTGTTGCGGTTTTCTCCCACTGGGTGCTTGATCTGATTGTTCATGTCCCGGATATGTCGCTTTATGACAGCGTGGGCAAGATGGGCTTTGGATTGTGGAACCATCGTGCGGCGGCGTTTGCGCTGGAGATGGCCGTGTTGCTTGGAGGCGCGGCGCTTCTGTATCGAACTGCGGCGCACAAGGCGCGGCTCATTGGATTTGTGATTTTTCTTGCCTGCGTGCAGGTGTTTAATACTTTCTTCTTCCCGCCGCCCAAGAGCGATCACGCCATGGCGATCACGGCTTTTGTTTTTTACATCGTGCTTGCGCTGATTGCGTGGTGGGTGGAGTGAGGCCAGCGATGTTAGAAGGTCCCTCGTTGTTGCAAGGAAGGGGAAAGCAGATTCCTCGCTGCGCTCGGAATGACAAGACTTAGATAATTTCGTATCGGCCAGCGATTCCTCGCTACGCTCGGAATTCTAGAAAGAGCCTGTAACATAATCCTTGTGACTTTGCCCTTCACCATTCAAGCCCAGGCTGGCCCAGCCCGCACAGCGCGCATCGATACTGCGCATGGTCCAATCGATACGCCTACTTTTATGCCGGTGGGAACCGCGGCGACGGTGAAAGCTGTCCCGCAGGATGTTTTAGAGGATTTGGGTGCGCGGATCATTCTGGGCAACACCTATCACCTGTATCTGCGGCCGGGGCATGAGCTGGTCCGCAAGATGGGCGGGCTGCACAAGTTCATGAGCTGGGAGCGGGCGCTGCTAACCGATTCCGGCGGCTTCCAGGTGTTCAGCCTGAGCGAGTTGCGCAAGGTGAGCGAAGAGGGCGTGAGTTTCCGGTCACACCTGGATGGCACGTCACACCTGTTTACCCCTGAGCGATCGATGGAAATCCAGATTGCCCTGGGCGCGGATATTGTGATGGCGTTCGACGAATGCACGGAGCATCCGGCAGAGCGGGACCGTGCGCGAAGATCAATGGAGCTGACGCTGCGCTGGGCGCGGCGGTCGAAAGATTATTTTGAGGCCCACAAGCATGAAAATCCGTGGAACAGGGCTGAATTGGCAGATCGGGAAATCGGGACATCGGGGGATCGGAAGATCGGAAAGTCTGGGGTATCCGTACTGCAAAACATAGGCCGCCCAAATGTGGAAGAGATAGATTCTCCTTCGCAGCCGGGGGCGGCTGCGGTCCACAATTTGCCTGCGGCGCCAGCCTTATTCGGCATTGTCCAAGGCGGGATGTATGCCGATTTGCGGCGCGAGTCGGCGGAACGCACGGTAGAGCTGGATTTTCCTGGATACGCCATTGGCGGGCTGAGCGTGGGGGAGTCACGAGAGAAGACGATGGAAATGATTGCGGCCGTTCTGGAAATACTGCCAAAGGACAAGCCCCGCTATGTCATGGGGGTGGGGTATCCGGAGGAAATCGTACGATACGCAGCCATGGGAGTGGACATGATGGATTGTGTGCTGCCGACGCGAGCAGCACGTCACGGACTGCTTTTTACCTCAGAAGGGCGTCTCAACATCAAGAACGCGCGGTTTGCCCAGGACCAGAATCCTCCCGACGTCAATTGCGGGTGCCGGGTGTGCACGCGTTACACCCGCGCCTACCTGCGGCACCTTTTTGTGTCAGCCGAGCCGCTTGCGGGTGTATTAAACACCATTCATAATCTCGCGTTCTATCTTGACACTATGCGGTCAGTGCGTCATGCTATAACGCTTGGGGACCTCACAGGAGTGTTGTCAGGAAGTGTGTCCTTGACCCGAGTTCCCTGATGCAGGCTTCAAAACGAAAACCTCCGAATTACTCCGGCATCAACGTGCCATGAGTCCCGGGCGGGATTTGATCAGCGGTCACAATCAGGGTTTAGCTCTCCCCACTCCGTGAGGCGAGTGTACGTGCGACTGTTAAGGCAATTTTTACCATGATGAACAATGCAATTAGTTTTTTTCTGTTGCAGGCTGGCTCTCCGGGCGGAGGCCTGGGTATCTTCCTGCTACTGCCCTTGCTTTTTATCTTCGGGACGTTTTATTTTCAGCAGCGCAAACAGAAGCGCTGGCAGGAAGTTATCAACGGCCTGAAGACAGGCGACCGCGTAACGACCACGGGCGGAATCCGTGGAATCGTGATCGCGCTCAAGGACGATGCCATGCATCTGCGCGTCCCGCCAGACAATTTGCGGCTTGAAATAGCTAAGACATCGATTGTTTCCATCAATCGTGAAGACGAAGAAAAAAAACCAGCGTAAAAGAAGTGGCTTTTTAGAAGAACATGCAAAAAAAATTACTCGTAAAAACCGGAATCATCATCGCAATCCTGCTGATTTTTATCTATGGCATGCTGGGCATTCCCAAGAGCTTTAGCAAGGAAGGGCTCAAGGAAGCTTTGCTGGACAGTATCCATCTTGGCCTTGACCTTAAAGGCGGAACCCACCTGATTCTTCAGGTGATGGTGAATGACGCGGTGGGCGCACAGTCTGACCACGCGGCTGAGGTCCTGAAAGACGAACTGCAAAAAGCCAAGGTCACCTTTGCCGACATCGGCAAAGTGGATAACCAGCCGGAAAAGGTAGTCATTAAGGGCGCGTCCCTTGACGCGTCGTCAACGGTGCGCGGCATCGTCTCAGACCACCTGCCGGAATATGAGGTAGCTGCAGGACCAGACAATAGCTGGATCCTGACCATGAAGCCGCAGGTGCTGGCCGATTTGAAAGACCGCACGCTGGAGCAGTCGATTGAAGCCATCCGCACGCGCGTGGACAGCCTGGGCGTGAGCGAGCCGCTGATCCAGAAGAATGGATTGGGCGAGAATCAGATTCTGGTACAGCTCCCCGGCGTGGATGATCCTGGCCGCGTAAAAGACATTATTCAATCCACCGCTCGCCTTGAGTTGCGTGAGGCGCTGGACCACGGCACTACTTATCCAACGGCCGAAGCTGCGCTGCAGGCGCATCAGGGCGTTCTGCCGCCGAACACAGTGATTATGCCGACCAAGCCCCGGCGGGGCGAGCAGGACGGTGGTTTTGCGATTATCAGCCGTAATTCGGTGGTCAGCGGAACGGATATTCGCAGCGCCGATCCGGGTAACAAGTCGGATACCAATGAGCCGATCGTTAACTTTTATCTGACGGCAGCGGCGGGAAAGAAGTTTTCTCAATTTACGGCCGCGCACAGCAAAGACAGCGCTGATCCCAGCAATCTGGCGATCGTGCTGGACAACAAGGTCATTACTGCGCCGTCAATCAATGGCCAGATTTCAGACACGGGAATGATTGAAGGCGGGTTTACCCAGGAAAGCGCGAAGGACCTGGCTATGCTGCTGCGTTCGGGCGCACTGCCAGCCAGCCTGCACTATCTGACCGAGCGTACGGTTGGTCCATCCCTGGGAGCAGATTCCATCAAGACAGGTGTACGAGCAGCCATTGCCGGCATGGCCGCTGTGTTGATCTTTATGCTGATTTATTACCGGGGCGCGGGCATTAATGCCAACCTGGCGTTGATCCTTAACCTGGTGATCCTGCTGGGCTTTATGGGTTTCTTTGGCGCTGTATTAACGCTGCCCGGAATTGCGGGTGTGATTCTTACGGTTGGTATGGGCGTGGATTCCAATGTGCTGATTTTTGAGCGCATCCGAGAAGAGCTGCGGAATGGCAAAGCTCCAGCCGCAGCGGTTGACCAGGGTTTTGATCGGGCCTGGACAACGATTCTGGATACCCACGTTACCACCATCGTTTCCGCTCTGATTTTGTTCTTTGTGGGTACGGGGCCGGTCAGCGGATTCGGTCTTACGTTGATTTTTGGTCTGTTAGCCAATCTGTTTACGGCAGTTTTTGTTTCTCGCGTAATTTTCGATGCTGTCCTCAGCCGCAAGGGGCGAGGCCAAGCTATAAGCATCTAGTTCAAAAGGTTAAACACAGTGGAATTTTTTCGTAATACAAATATCGATTTTCTAGGTAAAAAGTGGTATTTCCTCAGCTTCTCGCTGATCTTCAGCGTGGCTGGCATTCTTTCCATGTTGTTCTGGCACGGCATTCCGCTGGGCGTGGATTTCCGCGGCGGCACGCTGGTCTATGTGAAATTCACACAGGCGCCGGATAACAAAGCCATTCGCAGCGATCTGGATAAAGCCGGGCTGCACAATGCCGTCATTCAGCGGTACGGCAACACTGGCGACAACGAAGTTGTGATCAAGCTGGACCAGAAAGAGACCAGCGAGGCCGATATTTCCAAGGGCAAGAACCAGATCATCAATGCCCTGGAGACGCAACCCGGTTCAGGGGAAGCAGGACCTCAATAACAGTGATCAGGTGGGCTTTTCGGCGGTTCTAAACGCTCTTACGTCGCGCGACCCCATGCATGCCGAGCCTGCGGAATATCAGCGGCTGGCACGGCGTGTGATGGATTTTCGCGATAGCGGATCATGGCGGCGTGATTCAGAACCTTGACGATCTCAAAGGCGTTGTTCCTGGCCCAGTGGTGGAATCTCTGAAACAGGATTTTTACACCAGCAATTTTGGTGTGCGCAGCGCAGACATCGTCGGTCCCCAGGTTGGCGGACAGTTGAAGAAGCAGGCCACGCTGGCTGTGCTTTTCTCGCTGGTAGCCATGCTGGTTTATTTGTGGTTCCGCTTTGAGATGATTTACGGTCTGGCCGCGGTTGTGGCGGTTTTTCACGATACTTTGATCACCGTTGGCGCGTTCTCCTTGACGAATCAGGAGATAACGCTTACTGTTATCGCCGCGATTCTGACACTGGTTGGATACTCGATGAACGACACCATTGTGGTGTTTGACCGCATTCGAGAGAACGTGAAGCTCCTGCGGCGTGAGAGTCTGGCAGAAATCGTCAATAAGAGCATTAATCAGACCCTGAGCCGGACGATTTTGACCTCGGGATTGACATTCCTGACGGTGCTCTCGTTGTATCTTTTTGGCGGAGAAGTACTTCACGGGTTTTCCTTTGCCCTGGTAGTCGGCATCATAATAGGTACGTACTCGTCGATTGCCGTGGCAGCTCCTATGCTCGTGGCTTATACGGAGTGGCGCTCCAGCAATTCAGGACGTGGTTCCATTCCGCTGCCTACCCCCGGTGCGAAGGGTAAAGTTCGCGTCAAAGTATAGGGCCGGAGAATTTTTTCCGGTTGTTGGGAGCAAAACAAGCAGTCCCGGTGTCCAATTTAAAGTATCAAGCGTCCCCCTAGGATTGGAGAAAAGGCATGTTTGAAGACAGCCTGATGGAATCCGGAGGCAGAATCAAGACCCACCAGAAGTGGACTGGGCTGATTTCCACTCTTGCTCAGCTGGCATTGCTGGGTTTTCTGGTGCTCTTGCCCCTTATTTTCACCGAGGCCCTACCCAAGGGGCAGCTTACAACCTGGCTGGTTGCGCCACCGCCGCCGCCTCCCCCGCCACCGCCTGCTGCGCCGCAGATTCAGCATGTGCAAAAGGTGAGCGAGATTGTGGACGGCGCTCTTCGTACGCCCAATAAAATTCCTAAGAAAATTCAGATGATTAAGGAAGAGGAATCCCCCCAGGCCGCCGGGGTCACCGGTGGAGTTGTGGGCGGAGTCCCGGGTGGATCGGCCGGTGGAGTGATTGGCGGCATTATCGGATCGGCCGCACCACCTCCTAAAGTGGCCACGCCGCAGAAGTTACGCATCTCAACAGGTGTAGCTGAGGGTCTGAAAACTCATGATGTAACGCCGACCTATCCGCAGATGGCCCGGATTGCCCATATCCAGGGCGATGTGATTTTGCAAGCAACGATAAGTAAGGCTGGATCGATCGAAAACCTTCGTGCAGTTTCGGGGCATCCAATTCTCATCCAGGCTGCAATGGATGCCGTTAAGCAGTGGAAGTACAAACCATATATTTTGAACGGCGAGGCAGTGGAAGTGGAAACGCAAATTCGAGTCCAGTTCCATATGTAAGCAGCTTTAGATACGGGGACGGCAACTAAACAGTTGGCCGTCCTGACCCTGGGAATGAAAAGGTCCATCGCGCCTTGGTCGCGCTGTTCTCTATTCTAGCCCGCCCCGCAAGGGTACGCTCTCGGCAAAATAGTTCTAAAAGTTCTGAGGAGGAAAACTTAAAACTCATGCTTTTCGCAAACATTGCAAGTCTTACACTCGTTAAAGCGCACATGGTTGCATTCTGGCTTTTTCAGGAAGATACCAGCGTCAACTGGTCTGACCCCATCTCGCTGATCAAGCACATGGGCTGGCCGGCCTTGACCATTGTTGCCATCCTGTTTGTTATGTCGGCCTGGTCCATCGGGGTCATGATTGATCGCTGGATCTCATTCAGCGCCGCCCGCAAGCAATCACGGCAGTTTGCTCCGCTCGTTGCCGGCGCCCTGCGCGAAGGCAAGCTGGATGAAGCGATCCGTGTTGCCGAGCGCAACAAAAAGAGCCATCTGGCCAAGGTTGTAACGGCTGGACTGCAGGAATTCAAGGCCCACGGAGAATCCACGGAGATTCCCGGTGAGCAGATTGAAGCCAGCAAGCGCGCCCTGGAACGGGCTGAAGCCATTGTTCACGCCGAGCTGAAGCGCGGACTGGGCGGATTGGCTACCATTGGTTCCACGGCCCCATTCGTTGGTCTGCTGGGCACGGTTATCGGTATTTTGAACGCATTTAATAAGATCGCGCAGCAGAAAGCTACCGGTCTGGGTGCGGTCGCCGGCGGTATTTCTGAAGCGCTGGTCACCACCGCGCTGGGACTGTTCGTGGCTATACCGGCCGTGATGATGTTCAACTATTTCACTGGAAAAGTTGAAGCGTTTGACGTGGAAATGGACAATTCATCCAGCGAATTGGTTGACTACTTCTTGAAGCGGACCACAGCGGTGCGGCGGTAAGCCGGGAGCGGATCAATGGCCATCAATATTCGGAATGAAGGGGCTAAAGTAAACTCCAATATTAACGTGACGCCAATGGTGGACGTAATGCTGGTGTTGCTGATCATTTTTATGGTGATCACGCCCATGCTCCAGAAGGGGCAGTCAGTGGATTTGGCCAAAGCCAATAATCCCGCTCCTATGCCTGATGCCGACAAAGATGACGCTGTAATCGTGGCAGTCATGAGAGACGGCAAGGTTTTTCTGGATACAACAGTTGTAACTCCCGAAGAATTGACGCAAAAGGTAAAAGACCGCGTGTCCAGCCGCACGAACAAGACAGTCTTCGTGAAAGCTGACGCGCGCGCCAAGTACAAGGGAGTGGTGGAAGTGGTGGATGATGTTCGCTCTGCTGGTGTTGACCAGGTAGGCCTGCTCACCGAACAGAGGCAGACTCCAACCACCCCGAAGCCTCCACAGTAACAAGAACCAGGCAAGACCGAGGACTAATTCTATGGCAATGACAAGTGGCGCACTTGGTGGCGGACAGAGCGCTGATATTAACGTGACGCCGCTGATCGACGTTTTGCTGGTGCTGCTGATTATTTTTATGGTCATCACGCCGCTCGCGCCGAAAGGGCTTGAAGCGCTGGTTCCGCAACCGCCTCCTCCGAACCAGCCTGAGACCCAGACTGATCGAACGGTCGTGGTCCAGGTGATCGACGATAACGGAAAAACCAAACTGAAGATTAACCAGGAAGATGTAACCATGGAAAATCTTTCCACCCGGCTTACAGACATTTTTAAAACGCGCGCGGAGCGCGTGATGTTTGTGAAGGGCGACCCTGACGTCGAATTTCAAAACGTGGCCCAGGTGATTGATATTGCCCGGGGTACCAACGTAGTCGACAGAATTGGTCTGATTACAGCGAAGATAGAAGCAGGACAGTAAAGGTGTAACTTCCTCAGAAAACGGGGACCGGGCGGAAGGGCCGCCTTGTCCCCTAAGTTTTATCCTACTCAGAAAGAAAAATTTTTGACTCCGGTAAGGGAGCAGCAACAATGAACAGGACTGCACGACTTGTGGCGGCAGTGGCCGTCACAGCCGTACTACTGAGCACGGCCGGTTGTAATAAACTCAGGGCTCGCGATCAACTTAACAGAGGCGTCCAGTCGTTTAAAGGCGCTAACTACGAGGAAGCGATTGAGCATTTCAAAAATGCCGTCAACCTCGATAGCGAACTCAGAGTGGCAAAAATGTATCTGGCAACAGCCTACGCCCAGCAATATGTTCCTGGGGTGGAATCGCCGGAAAACCTGCGCAACGCGCAGCTCGCGATTGAGCAATACAAACAGGTGCTGGAGAAAGACCCGAATAACGTCACCAGTCTTAAAGGCATCGCCTTCCTGTACATGCAGCAGAAGAAGTTCGATGACTCACGCGAGTATTACAAAAAAGCCATTCAAGCCGATCCCAGCGATCCAGAAACCTACTACTCAGTTGGCGTAATTGACTGGTCTGCCAGCTATAAAGATGCCGCCGATATCAAAGGCAAAGAAGGCATCAAGGTGGAAGATGAGTTAAAAGGTAAAGGCAGCCAGAAGATTTGCGACCAGCTGAAAGCCAAGGACGGCGCTGCAATCGAAGAGGGCATGAAGATGCTCCAGACCGCAATCGACAAGCGCCAGGACTACGATGACGCGATGGCTTACATGAACCTGCTCTATCGCCGCAAGGCCAATGACATGACCTGCGAAGATGCCGCGGCCCGTGCCGAGTATGTGAAAACGGCCAACGATTGGAGCGATAAAGCCATGGCTGCACGCAAAAAGAAAGCTGAAGAAGCCTCCAAGAAGACCAGCGGCGGCATTGTGCTGGACCAGCCAAAATCGCAGCAACAGCCGCAGCCAAAGTAAGCAATATTCATTCATCAAACCGGCCTCTCCCACGGGAGGGGCCTTTTCTTGCAAAAAGAAAGCTCGCGCGATTCCACGCAATGCCTGTGCGAACTGCCGCGAGCTTTGTTTTACAATCAGGCTTCCGTATGTTTTCCAAGGTCCTCATTGCCAATCGCGGGGAGATAGCACTTCGTGTGATTCGCGCGTGCCGTGAAATGGGTATTGCCTCAGTGGCCATTTTTTCTGAGGTCGACCGCAGTGCGCTTCACGTGGCTCAAGCAGATGAGGCATACCTGGTGGGACCCGCAGCAGCGCGCGAATCCTACCTGAATATGGCAAAGGTCCTGGAAGTAGCCAAACGCTGTGGCGCTGAAGCTATCCACCCTGGGTATGGGTTCCTTTCTGAAAACGCCCAATTTGCGCGGGCCTGCGCCGAAGCTGGAATCAAGTTTATCGGTCCTCCGCCATCTGCCATGGAGCTGATGGGCTCAAAGACGCGCGCGCGCAGCGCCATGCAGGCTGCTGGAGTGCCCATGGTTCCAGGTTCAGCGCGAGGCCTCTCGCTGGCTGAAGCGGAAGAGATGGCTGCCAGCGTGGGCTTTCCTGTGATGATCAAGGCGGCAGCCGGTGGCGGCGGCAAAGGAATGCGTCTGGTGAAGGCGCCGGCGGAGCTGAAGTCCAGTTTTGAGACTGCGCAGAGCGAAGCGTTGCGGTCTTTCAATGACGGCGAAATCTACGTTGAAAAATTCATTGAAAATCCGCGCCATATTGAGATCCAGGTGCTGGGAGATGAACATGGCAACGTGGTTTATCTGGGTGAACGAGAATGCTCAGTACAGCGCCGCCATCAGAAGGTGATTGAAGAAGCGCCATCTGCGGTCGTCGATGAGGACATGCGCCGGCGCATGGGCGCGGTTGCCGTCCAGGCCGCCAGGTCAGCGGGATACACCAATGCGGGCACCATAGAATTTCTTGTCGATGCAAAACGCAACTTCTACTTTCTGGAAATGAATACCCGTCTGCAAGTGGAGCACCCCGTCACAGAATTGGTTACAGGTCTGGACCTTGTTCATCTGCAGCTGCGTATTGCCTCAGGAGAGAAGCTTCCTTTCCGCCAGGAAGACATCACTTTGCGTGGACACGCCATTGAATGCCGGGTATATGCGGAAGATCCAGAGAATAACTTCTTTCCCTCGCCGGGAAAAATCACAAAACTATTGCGGCCGTCTGGTCCCGGAGTGCGTGAAGACAGCGGAGTTTATGAAGGCTGGACGGTACCGCTGGATTACGATCCTATGCTGGCCAAGCTGATTGTGTATGCGGGGGACCGCGCCACGGCGATTGCGCGGATGCGACGCGCTCTGGATGAATACTTTATCGGCGGTATCAAAACCAATCTGCCGCTCTTTCGGCGCATCCTGGAGCACCCTGACTTTGTGGCCGCTCGCATTGATACGGGCTTTCTCGACCGTCTGCTGGCAACCAGGGCCGATGTTTCAAGAGAAACTGAAGCAATGGCCCAGATTGCCGCTGTTTCTGCAGCACTGTTTGCTGCCACGGCGTCACAAAAAAATAATCAGAACGGTGGTTCGGCGGCTGAGATCAATAAGCGGGCTGAGGTTTCATCCTGGAAGCGCACGGCACGCGTTGAAGGAGTCCGCAGCGAATGATCTATGAAGTGACCATTGCGGAGAAAACGTATCGCGTCGAATTGTTTCGGGCCCGCGATCACCAGACCGGCGACCGCGAGACTGGCGAATGGAGCTGCAGGCTGGATGGCCGTGAATGGCCCGTAGACGTCGTCTCTATCCAGAATGATGTGCTCTCACTCCTGCTGGATGGCAAATCCTATGAGATAAAACAGGAGACGGTGGGAGCGGAGGCCAACATTGTCGTAGGCCATGATCGGTTTGGCGTGTCCGTGCGTGATCCGCGCTCATTTCGCTCTCGCAAACGCGCCGGAGCCTCCGAACAGGGTGTAAAGAAAATTACTGCGCCCATGCCGGGCAAGGTGGTACGCATTCTCGCTGGTGTAGGCGCCCAGGTGGAAGCCGGGCAGAGCGTTATCGTGATTGAAGCCATGAAAATGCAGAATGAGCTCAAGGCCCCAAAGAACGGTATCGTGAAAAAGCTCAACGTAACGGAAGGGGCGGCCGTTGAAGCCGGGCAATCGCTGGCGGAAGTTGAATAATGCTGTGCTTCCCTTTCAATTTTCCAGCCGTCAAAAAGTTCAAGTATTTAAGAGGAGACAAGAAATGATACGCAGTCTGTCCACATCCCTGCTGCTTTGCCTGGCAATGTTTACCACTGCTTCAACTGCTGGAGCGCAAGCCAAAGCTGAATCCGCCGCACCTCAAGAAAAGAAGACCCAGGAGCAGAAGCCCCAGGAACAAAAAGAATGGATCAAGCGGAGCAATGAATATGCCCAGATTTTGATCAAGATACAGGCCAAATATGCTCCGGAGTTCGCGGCGCGGCAGGGGGTAGAGGGTCTGGACGATCAGGTCTCGCAATTTCCGCCAGACCAGCGAGAACAGCAGAAAGCGGATGCGCGTGCTGCTCTTGAGCAATTGCAGAAGGCGTTTGCGTCGGAAAAAGACCCGCTGGTGAAACAGGATTTGCAGATCATGATCACGTCCACGCAATTGGATCTACGCGGGCAGGAGCTGGATGAGAAGTACGAAATGCCGTATTTCAACGTTGACGAGGTTGTGTTTAGCGGGTTGCGAGCCCTGCTTGACGATCAGGTTCCGGAAAATCGACGCAAGCTTGCGCTGGTGCGCTTAAGGAAATATGCCGGGATGGAGCCAGGCTATACACCGATCACGGAGCAGGCCAGGGCGCGCACGATTGAGTGGCGCAAACCTGGGCAAATAGGACCAGCCAGGGTTGAGGTGGAAACCGATCTGGCCCGAGCCGATTTTTTTATTGATGGCATTCCCAAGCTGTTTGAAAAATACAAGATTGATGGCTATCAGGAGGCTTTTGCCAAGCTCAAACAGCAACTCACTGAGTACAACGCCTGGGTAAAGCAGGAGGTCCTTCCTAAATCACGCACCGATTTCCGCTTGCCGCCGGAGGAATACGCCTTCAGCCTGCAGCAATTTGGCGTCGATATTCCTCCCGAGCAGCTTGCCGCCATGGCGCACAAGGCATTCACGGAATATCAGCAGGAAATGCAGGAGATCGCCGCCAAGATCGCCAAGGAGCGCGGCTGGAAATCCAGCGATTATCGTGACGTCATCCATGAACTCAAAAAAGACCAGTTAGTGGGCGAGGCCATCCTGCCGCAGTACGAGCAGACTTTGAAAAATATTGAGGATATTATCCGCCGCGAGAAGCTGGTGACGTTGCCGGACCGCACGGCGCGTATTCGACTGGCCAGCGCGGCAGAGACAGCACAGCAGCCCGCGGCGCATATGGATCCGCCGCCTTTGCTCAACAATACGGGCCAGCAAGGCACATTCGTGCTGCCGTTGAATGTACCCACAACCTCAGGTTCGTCCGAAACCAAGAAGATTGATGATTTTACCTACACGGCTTCCACCTGGACCCTGACGGCCCATGAAGCGCGCCCCGGGCATGAGTTGCAGTTTGCCTCCATGGTGGAGCGCGGCGTGTCACTGGCGCGTTCACTTTATGCCTATAACAGCACCAATGTGGAAGGCTGGGGGCTTTATGCCGAATACATCACCAAGCCTTACATGCCGTTGGATGGACAGCTTATCTCGCTGCAGCTTCGTCTAATGCGTGCAGCGCGTGCGTTTCTTGATCCGGAGCTGCAGAGCGGCAAGGTCAAGCCAGAAGACGCCATGCGGGTTTTGACGCAGGACGTTGTACTCTCTGACGCTTTCGCCAACACGGAGGTTGAGCGCTATACGTTCCGCGCGCCGGGGCAGGCGACCTCATACTTTTATGGTTACACGCGGTTGCTTGAGCTGCGCAAAGACGTGGAGGCAAAAATGGGAAAAAACTTTAATGCCATGAAGTTCCATGACTTCATTCTTTCCCAGGGATTGTTGCCGCCAGACCAGCTCCGTAAAGCGGTGATGGAGCAGTTTGTGGGAGGAAAGTAGAAGCTTACTTTGTGCCTGATTCCTTGAGTATCTGCTCTGCGTAATAGTTGTGGATCACGGCGTCATCGCGCAGAACGTCATCATATGCGGCTTTCAGTATCTGCTCACGCTGGTTACGCAGCTTGTTGCGGATGAACTGCTGTACCTGGGGATCGTTAAAATCGCGTTGTCCCGCGTTTTCCTTGGCATTGAGCCGCACAATCTGGTATCCGCTCTGCAAATGGCTGCGGGCATCGACGGCAGGAATGATCGACGACCATTGCCCGGCCTTTAGTTTCTGCACAGCTTCGCGGGTGACGGGATCAAGATTTTTGATTTGCGATTCGGGAATTGGTCCCACCACGCCGCCGGAGCGGGCTGTATCTGGGTCCTCAGAATATTTCTGTGCCAGCTCGGTGAAATCCTCGCCACTTTCCAGGCGGTTGTAGATGATCTGGATCTTCTTCTTTGCCTGCGCATCCACCTGCGCCCGGTCAGCCGGGGTCCCTGTATCGTTGGGAGGCTGGTTGCTGACAAAGATAGTCGCCAGGCTGTAGCGCGGCTCAATCAGATTGAATTCGGCTTTGTTCTGGTTGTAATAACCCTGAATTTCAGTGTCTGAGATGGTGACCTTGGAAGCAATCTCTTTGTTCAAAAGCTTGTCAACGGTCAGGTTGCGCCGTATTTCCAGCTTGTAGTCTGCTTCAGAGAAGCCGCGGTCTTTCAAAAGTTTTTGGAACTGTTCCTGGGAATATGGAGCTTTTGCCTGGTTGAATTTGCTTTCCACTTCATCGTCAGTGGCAATAATGCCGAGCTTTTCCGCCTTCTGGAGCTGCAACTGGTTATAGATGATCTGGCCGAGCACATTCAGCCGCAGGGCTTCTTCTTCCGTTGGCGTGGGCTTTTGCGGAGAACCGGCGATCTGCGTGTTATAGGTCTTGTCTACCTCTGAGCGCAGAATTTTGTAGCCATTCACCTTGGCCATTACTTCTTTGTCAGTGCCGCGGCCGGTGCAGCCGATGAGCGCCAGCAACGCCAAAGCCATACTTTGAACGACCAGCCTGCTACAAAATTTGCGCGCGTGGATCAACAAGGCGCCTCCCAATTACAAAAATTGAAGTACGTACGATACCCGAGTTCTGTGAATATGTGGCTACTTTTTTGCGTCGGCTGCAGGCGGTTGCTGCCCGTTATCGGCCAGGGCTCGGTCCAGGACCGCGCGTAATTCATCTTCCGGTACTGCTCCAGTAAATTTTTCTCCGTTAATGAACATGGTCGGAGTGGAGTCAATTCCCAGCTTGTCGCCTTCGGCGATGGAAGCGCGCACCGCGCTATCATCCTGCTTTTTCATGCAGGCCTCAAGCTTCTCCTGGTCAAGCTGATGCTTCTGTGCCTGATCTTTGGTGGCATTGTCCAGGTTCAGATACGCGTCATCGTGCGATTTGCCCGCCACCAGCTTCTGGTTGGCATGGACATAGTCGGCAAAGTCCCAGTAAGCCTGATTGTTCTGTGCAGCCAGACAATTTCCATCAATGGCGGCATGCATGGCCCAGGAGTGAATTTCGACCAGAGGATAGTCTTTGTAAATGATCTTAACTTTGCTGCCGTAATCCTTGAATATGTTGGCAAAGAGCGTGGAGTGCATACGGGAGCAGAACGGGCATTGAAAGTCGTCAAAATTGACGATGGTGACCGTGGCCTCAGGATTTCCGCGAACAGGTCTCCCCTTGAGGTCGATTTTGGACATGAGGTCCTGCGAGACGTCAAATGTCTCCAGGTGCGCCAGAGTCTTGCGGTCCTTGGAAATCAAAAAATCGTGGCTGGAGGATTTGCCACCACCAGAGAGTGTGATTGCAAGATCATCATAGCCAGGCGTTTTTCCCGGCTTAGGATCTGAAAGAGAGACCCCGACCTGGGGCGGCACATTGTAGTGTGTTCGTATCTCGGTCTGGATCCTGTGGACTATCTCTGGAGCCAGAGGCGTGACCTTCTCTGTATTTGTTGTGTCAGGCTTGCTCGCTGCGGGTGCGGCAGCTTTATCCTTGGCAGCAGTGCTGCCGGTTTTCTTTTGAGGAGCGCTGCCCGTGCTTTGTGCCAGGCCGGCTGGGCCAGCCAGTAAAAGAAGTATAAGAGCGTTGAGTACAATGCTGCTAAATCTTGCCAAATGAACCACCTTATTAGAAAACTGCTAGCCCAAATTATCTCATGAAGGGGGTCTGGGAGCCCTCAGGAGATCAGCTTAATCAGCGGCTGAGAGGGTACGGAGGTGTTCATGGAGCCGGAGCGGAACCCTTCGGTATCCAGGGCGACAAAGGCAAATCCCAGGCCCTTGAAAATACGGGTAAACTCGGCAAACATCTGGGGCGTCAGGGCGCGCGCTAGTTCGTCCTTGGCGATTTCAATCCGGGCAATCTCTCCGTGATGGCGTACCCGGCACTGGCGGAAGCCCAGGGAATGCAGCGCCTCTTCGCCTTGTTCCACGGCGGAAAGTGCCTGCAATGTCACCGGCCTGCCATATTCGATACGCGATGAAAGGCACGCCGAAGCCGGCTTTTCCCATACGCGAAGGCCTGCATTCCGCGCCAATTCGCGGATTTCCGCCTTGCCCAGGCCTGCCTGAAGAAGCGGGGCAGCCACGTGGTGCTGACGCGCGGCAGTCTGGCCGGGCCGAAAATCGCTCTGGTCATCCACGTTCACGCCATAGGCAATCGATTGGTAGCCGCGTTCTTCCGCGAACTTCTGCATGACCTGAAAAAGCTCGTCTTTGCAGTGGAAACAACGCTGGCGATCATTGCGGATATATTCAGGACGGTCCATCTCAGCGGTCTGGATGACCTCAATCGGAATCTTATGCTCCCCGGCAAACGCCAATGCGTCCTGAAGCTGAGTGCGGGCCAGACTGGGAGAATCAGCGATCACGGCCAGCATGCCATTCCCCAGTACCTGATGGGCCATCCAGGCCAGATAAGCGGAATCAACGCCGCCAGAGTACGCCACCAGCGTGCAGCCGAGCGCACGAAGCGATTCTTCCAGGCGTTGCTGTTTGGTGGACAAATCCATAAATAGATTCTAAAGATAGATTCTAACCTGAGGCTATAGGTTCCTTTTCTGAAATCCCGAGCGTGGCGAAGGATCCCTATTGCCAAAGATGAACGCACGGCATGCGTGGTACAGAGTTGAGAGCATGGAAATGATAGGGTTCCCTCACTCCGTTCGGGATTACAGAAAAAGCTTCAGAAGATCCGTTCCTGGCGCTTCAGGTTTCCAAATGATCCTATGTTTGCCAGGGTAAACGCGAAACGGTATTGATTTTCATTGCGCACTGAGCCCAGGGAGAAGCGCCGGTATTCGACGCTTATGCCGCAGCAGTCCCAGTTGTGCGAGGCTTGCACGGCGCCGTATTGCAGCAGGTTGAACTCGCGATCAAAGCCCATGTTGGCTGCCGCGCTCCATCCGCGCTTGGTGGGGCTGCCATAGCCGAACTGGGCGCGAAACTGGTTAAAAAGCTCAGGCACGCAAGCCGGCTGATTGAGCACATGAGGAATACACGGGTTCAAGATCACTGCCGGATTGTTTGGATCAGCTACGATTTCGCCCGGGACCTGCAAATACGCGTGGCTTGCGCCCACGGTGTAGTCGCCAAAATGATAGCCAACCAACAAGGTGCTGGACTCGATGCGTCCCTTCTTGGTGTCATAGTCAAGTTGCCATTCCACGTCGCTATTGCTGGTGGTGCGGAAACGCAACTGCGATACCAGCGGGGAGAAACGCCGAGGATCGGTGAGAAAAGCGATGCCGGTGAAGTCGTCGGTGGTGGTGAGCACGTTGCGTCTGTTGTTGACCACGGCCCCGCCGAAAGTAGGATCGGCAAAATACTTCATTTTGACTTCCCAGGTAACAAACTCATCTGCGCCGGCCGGTGTGCACGGTGTCTTAGCAGACGAAGCCTGTGTGCTCGCAGTGGTACTGCTGCTTCTGGCTTCCTCGCTGCAATTCGATTGCTCACGCTTTAAATACAGCCGTTGTAAAAGACCGAGCTCTACTTCATTCGTGTTGCTGAGGATGTCTCTGTAGTCAAAGCGAATGATGGAAGCAAAATTTTCCACGCCGTTGGTATAGCGATAGATCAGCCTGGGCTCTATGGTGTGCTTGACCTTTCTGCCTGCTATTGTGCCGTCAAAAATCTTGGTAAGAGTCGGCGGGCGCAGTTCAACGGTCGCGGCAATCGTCCGGCGATTGATAGTGTCATGCAGGGTGTTGGGAAAAAGTTGAACCACGTTTTCCTGCTGAGAATAGATCGTGTTGCGCAGCTCAACTTCCGGACGGAACGTCCATCCTCCGAAAAAGAGCGGGAGGCTAAAATCCGGGGCAACGTCAAACCGGCCAACCAGGCCGGGCGTAACAAAACCGGGCTGGCTGCGCCGCAGTCCTTCCGCGGCAACATCATAGGACCAATAAATTGGCGAACCAAAAATTGGCCTGTCTATGCCAGAGGTTTCAAATCCTGGCGTGTGGAGAATCGTGATCACATCATTATTGACCGTGCTGCTCTGGAAATTCTGATAACGCTCCAGATACGTGTTAAAGGAAAATCCCTGGATGCTTTTGGTCAGGAAGGCAGTCGATTTAACCTCGGAGTCCACGGCCTGAGAAAAGGTCTCATTAAATGCCAGGCGGAAGACAAACGAACTTAGGTAGTCAATAGAAGCGACGCCACGCACACCGTCAGCAAACGTTTTCTCGGCGTTAAGCTTCACATCTTCACCACCCTGCTTAGTGGTCTGTGTGATGGTCCCCAGCGGGGTGACTGAGGTGGTGGTAATGCCGCGATCAAGTACGCCAAAATAATTCAAGTTGAGAAATGAAGAGTCGCTGGGCCGATAGCGGAAGTTTTCCTGGAGCGCCCATCCGCGTTTAGAAAGATATTCTCCGCCCAGCGTGGCATCCATGCTGCGATTGATGGCCCAGTAGAAGGAGTCGCCAATCACGGTGCCCTTGGTGTTCGACGTGCCGAAAGTCGGAATAAGAAAACCAGATTGGCGTCCCAGCCGCTCCACCGGCGCCGATGCGTAAGGAAGATAGAAAACCGGTACGTTTTTGATCCGGAAAGAGGTGTTGTAAATGTGTGCGAAGTCCCCAACTTTCAGGATGATTTTTGAGGCGTTAAACGTCCACTTGGGGTGCGGTAGCTCACATGAAGTGACGGAACCATGGTGGAGTATGTAAGTCTCCGGGTCTAACTGCTCTACCACCTTACCCGTAAAAGTTATGGGACTGGAGGAGGTGAGCGTAACGCTTCTGCCTTTGAAACGCGCTCCGGTGCCACCGCGGACGTTATAGAACTTTCCCGTCTGCGAATGAATATTGTAGGAGCCTTCCGTGCCGTTGATATGCATATCGCGCCGTCCGCCATCTAAAGAAACGTGCCCTTTAGCGGTGACATCGCCGGACGCGGAGTCGTAGGTTACTGTGTCACCGCCGAAATCGTAGCCATTGAAACGGATCTTCACATTGCGTAGCAAGGTATAGACATCGCCAGCTTTTTCACATTCATCGGCATCAATGGTGACAGGTGTCTCTTCGCTGATGGGCAATCTCACCTTGCGCGCGCTCGCTGCAGCGGCTGTGGCTTTTGCAGGCTGAGATTCCGTGCCGGGTTTGGCCGCGTGCTGCGTGGCCGGCGCTGAGGTGATGATCAAATGGCAGTTACCGCTTTGTGGCTTGGAGGGCGCGGCGCTTTGCTGGGGCAGTTCAGCAGGCGTTGGGCTTGGCGTGGCCTGCGCCTCAGAGGCGGCGGAATTTTGCATAGCCTGCTCTGCACGCGCCTGGCTTGTCACTAGGGGCACGATGAGAAACAAGTGACAAAGCAATCCTGCTGTGATAACAAACTTATGTAGGGAGCGCATGCCGTAAAAAAAGACCAGACTGGGCAAGTTATCACGGCAAGTTTTTGAAAGCAAAAATTTGACTCAGTTGGCTGCATCCCTCTCCTGGCGAAATCTCCGACCTGCTCATGACTTGCCCCGTTTGTGGTAAGGCGTCCCCTTGCGTTCACACGCGAAGGAACACCTCAGCTCTTCCAGATCAAGAAGTTTTTGCCGGCGATGGGCGTGAGCTCGCTCCGTCTACGCCCGCTCGTGTTGCTGGCGCACAGCATTCCGCCACCGAACTGGCCTGGCGACAGGAGGTAGTCTCACGCGTTCAGCAACATCGCGCGCGTCGCCGCCGCCCTGCAGATCCCAACGCTCTGGAGCTTGATTTCTCCACGGATACGCCACATTCCTTCGGCGCTACGGCCCATGATCGTGCTCTGCCGCCTCCACCGGAGCGCTTTTCCGAGATATTGGTCGAGTGGAACCATGTTCATCAGGAAGTGGCCAGGCCAGAGCCCAAGATCATCCGTTTTCCCCGGACGCAGCCAGTTTATGTGCCCACCGTGGAAGAGGTAAGGCTCGATGAACTTGAACTTGCTGAGCCGGTGCCTGAGTCGCCGCGAATTCTGGAAGCGTCACCCGAGATATTTGAGACCGAACACCAGATATTTGAATCTGGGTTGCTTGAAGCAACGCCGCTTGAAGCACTGCCGTTTGAGGCCGAGCCGGTTGAGTCTTATCCGCTACCGGCCGCGATTCAAGGCCAGCAGATGGATTTGTTGCCCAGCTTTGCCGATATCCAATTGGAAGCTGATCCCAGATTTGACCCCAGATCTGACAATGATCTTGAGGTCATTCCCCGGCCCGCGCCGCTCAACCAGCGTTTTGTTTCCGGTCTGGTGGATGCCGGCATTGTTTTCATCGCTACCGGGGTCTTTGTCCTGACGTTTATGGAAGCAGCAGAGGAGATGCCGCAATCGCGCATGACGCTGGTATGTATGCTGGCGGCAGCAGGAATTTTCTGGCTGCTCTTTCAATACATTTTTCTCATTTTCCGGAAGGCCACACCCGGCATGAGCATGTTCCAGCTTGAGCTGTGTACGTTTGCAGGGACGGGAACATCCATGTTTGACCGCCAGCGCCGCGCGCTGGCCAGCGCGCTTTCAGGCTTCTCCATGGGACTTGGTTATGCCTGGGCATTAGTGGATGAAGACCGGATCGGCTGGCATGACAGGATCAGCAGGACCCATTTGAGGTCGACTGCTTCTTACAGGTTCGACTGGCAACATCTTCTGAAATCTCGAAACGTAGCGAGAGATCCTTACGAGTTCGACGATCTGAAAGGCTAAACCAAGATCTAGCCGCGAATGAACGCGAAATACGCGAATAGTTTCTTTTTCTGTAATCCCGAGCAGAGCGAGGGAACCCTATCGCTTCGACGATCCGAAGGGCCAAAACTTAGCAGCCAATTTGCACGAAACGTCCGAATAATTTGATTCGCGTTTCTTCGCGTTGATTCGCGGCCCAAAGAGTTCTCTAGCTGATAGGGATCCCTCGCTACGCTCGGGATTACAGAAAAGCTACGCTCGGGATTACACAAAAAAACTACGCTATCAACTTGCCCGGTGCGTCCTCTTCGGCCGCGACGATAGCAGGCGCATCTGTCGATAGCAACGGCCAGCCTTTGCGCAACACAAACTCCAGCCACGCACCCGCGGCCTGCGATGTGAGCACGGCGACGAGAACCAGCGTCGTATAAAACGCAGCGCTGATAATGCCGGCCTCAAAAGCCACGCTGGCCAGCACAATGCCTGGACCGCCACGCGCGTTGGTGGCTATGGCAAGATTTGTAACGTCCAGTCCCCGGAAACCAGCGATCCGCGCTCCCAGCGCAACGGCAATCAGCTTTAGTACGCAGGCTCCGGCCAGAAAACCAACCAGCATAACCAGCGAAAATGATTTATCGAAGATGAGCCGATAACCTACCAGCGCAAAGTAGACAGGAATAAAGAGCGCGAAGGAGAAGCTGGAGATGGTTTCCAGCGCGTCGCCCAGGCGCTTGCGCGAAACGGCAAAGCCAGCCAGAAATGCGGCAAAGACAAGGTTCACATTCATCAGTCCGGCCACAGCAACATAGGAAAACACGATCAGCAGAGTAAACGTCACCGGGGAATTATTGGCCAGCATGTTGAAGCGGGATTTGGAGATCCGCTTCATGGCGCGCGGCGCCAGCGTGAGGCCAAGAGCGAAGTAGACGAGCGTGATCGCGATGTGAATCGCAATGGCTTGCTTTGGCGTTCCCGCGGAATTGGACAGAGCCGTGGCTACGGCCAGCACAGCCCACAATCCGATGTCTTCCAGTACGGCCACGCCCAGCACCAGCCGGGCAAAACGCGTATGCAGAATCTTGAGATCGAAAAAGATGCGGGAGATGACTGGAATGGAAGTTACGGCGACGGCGATTCCCATCACCAGCACAAGCGAGGTGCGGTTCTGTTTTTCTCCCATGAACCAGGCCAGCGGAATGAAGGATGCCAGGCCCAGCATGATGAAAAAGGGCAGCACCGTGCCGATGGAGGCCAGCCATGCAATCTGCTTGCGTTCATGCTTCTGGAAAAGCGCCTTGGTCTCCGCGCCGGAAAGAAACATCAGCAGCAGCAGTCCTAATTGATAGAGCAGTTCAAGCGCCGCCTTTTTAGGTTCCGCGGCATTGTTCAGCTGCAACACATTGGTATAGACAGAAAGCTTTCCCAGCACGAAAGGGCCAAGCAAAATGCCCGCCAGGATTTCACCAATCACCCGCGGCTGGCGCAAGCGCGCGAACAGATAACCCAATAGATGCGCTGTGGTGAGAAGAATGGCGAGAAATAGAATGAGCGGCCCTATGGCTGTGGCTGGCACGTTTTAAATCCTGAGCTGAATTCGGGCATATATCCCTTGGTTGAGATGAGAGCTGAGCAGCGGGTGTTGCTAGAAGGGGGCTGACGGAATTTGCTACCTGAATCTTTGTTACCATCAAGATATGGCCGGAAACGACAAAGTACGCGTCCGATTTGCTCCATCTCCGACCGGACAGCTTCACATAGGGAACATCCGCACAGCGCTTTTTAACTGGTTGTTTGCCCGGCAAAAGGGCGGAACATTCATTCTGAGGATCGAAGACACCGATCTTGAGCGCAGCGAAGCGCGTTATGAAACCCAGCTTGTGGAAGACCTGAAATGGCTGGGACTTGATTGGGATGAAGGCCCGGACGTGGGCGGTCCGTATCCACCGTACCGGCAGTCTGACAAGATGGATGTTTATCGCACGTATGCGGAACGGCTTATCCAGGAGCAGAAAGCTTATTACTGTTTTTGCACCGCAGAAGAACTGGAGCGCGAGCGCGAGCAGGCCATGGCGGAGCAGCGCCAGCCAAACTATTCCGGCAAATGCAGAAATCTTGATCTGGCAGAGGCGCAGCGGCGTCGCGCCGCAGGTGCGCCGGCGGCGATCCGGCTGAAGATTCCTGAGCGCCCCATCCGCTTCCATGACATTGTGCGCGGTGATCTGGAGTTTGCGAGTGAAGTTGTAAGCGATCCCATTATTGTCCGGTCCAGCGGCATGCCGACTTACAACTATGTGGTGGTGATTGACGACGCCGATATGAAGATCACGCACGTAGTCCGCGGCGATGACCATATTTCAAATACTCCAAAGCAGGTGGCAGTGTATGAAGCGCTGGGCCTGCCGGTACCGGAGTTCGCGCATCTATCGACCATTCTGGGGCCCGACCGTGAGCGGTTATCGAAACGGCATGGAGCAACGTCGGTAACCAGCTTCCGTGAGATGGGAATTTTGCCTGAGGCGCTGATGAACTATCTGGCGCTGCTGGGCTGGGCGCCGAGTGGCGGCGATCGCGAAATTTTTTCAAAAGAAGAATTGATCAAAGAGTTTTCGCTGGAGCGCGTTACGCCTTCACCAGCAGTGTTTGATACGGAAAAGCTGCACTGGCTGAACCGGCATTACGTTAAACACAGTGCGCCGGAACGCATCCATCAGATGGGAACGGAAGTGCTGCAGCGTGCAGGATTGCTGCCGGCCAATGCGAATGGCAATGTCAGTGGATGGGCCAACAGCATGATTGATCTGCTGGCTCCGTATGTCGATCAGATGGATCAATTGCCCGCGAAGGCGAAGATCATTTTTGAAAACGATCCCAAGGCGGCGTTGGCGCTGCCGGAAAATGCTGAAGCCTTTGCGAACGACAAAGCGAAGGCGGTAGTTCAGGGTTTTGCCAAACGTGCAGCCAATGAATCACTAACGCCGGAGCGCTTTAAGGCCATCATGGATGAAGTGAAGGCAGAGACTGGGGCCAAGGGAAAAGACCTGTTTCATCCGGTGCGAATTATGCTGATTGGATCGCATTCAGGACCGGACTTTAATAAGCTGATCCCGCTGCTGGAAGCTGGAAGCAGGCTGGAACTGCCAGTGCATGTAAAAAGCGTGCGTGAGCGGATAGATGAATTCATGGGAGCGTTAGAGCAATTGGCATGAAACAGCACTTCCGCTTTGACTTCACATTCCCGCGCAACTATGAAGTCAGGGTCCTGGAAGCTGCTCCGCCCGTCCATCCGGTAGAAAAGATGTATCACTATCCGGTTGAGCTTGAAGAAGGCGACCGCAGCGGAGTTTATCTGCGTGTTGTGCCCCAAAGTGGCCCAGCCTGGGCGGGATTTTTTGCTTTAGGTTTTGACTCCGATCAAGTTGTAAGCGAGATTTGCTCGACTGCTGATCCGGATTCCTTCTGCACCGTGGTTGGCGGCTACGCGTACATGGTGAAGGCGCACAATCCCGTGCAATGGACACGCGTGGAGCAGCGTCCGGTGGTGGATTTGCGCGTGCTTTCACAGCAAGGCCTGCTGCTCTTTGCCGGCTTCACTACCATCACCGCCGTTGGCAGCTCAGGCATTGCCTGGACTACTGAGCGCCTTTCCTGGGAAGGTCTCAGCATTACCGACATCAAGGGCGACAAGCTCATGGGCCATGGCTGGGACGCGTTGGCCGATAAGGAAGTGCCGTTCGAAGTGGACCTGAAAACGGGGAAGCATACCGGCGGAGCAAGGCCGAATGCGTCACACTCGTAGCGCCAGTCATCCCCGGCCGCGAAATTGGATGATCTTCCGGCGGTCGCGTTTGGACGGCCGGCTGGTGGGAGCCGGAGCATACTGCATGGCTGCCTTGCGCTCGGCTGCGGCTTTCAGGCGAGCTTCCTTGCTTTCTTCCGTCTCGCGATAGAGTGTTTGCGCCACCGAAGCTGGGCCGCGCACCTCGCTGAGAAGCAATACCTCTACATGGAAATCGCCGCCGTCATTGGTGATGCGCAACATGTCGCCACTGCGGATTTCACGCGCAGGTTTGGCGGGCTGGCCGTTGGATTGAATCCGGCCGAGTTCACAGGCCCGCGAGGCCAGAGAGCGGGTCTTGAAGAACCGGGCGGCCCAGAGCCATTTGTCGACGCGTACGGAGGTCATCGGTCTTATTGTCCTATAAGAATTGGTTTAGGCAAAAGCCGGGCCACTATTAAGACCCCTCTCAGCTCTCGGGATTTCCAACGGCGAGCCAAGAGATCCCTCGCTACGTTCGGGATTTCGGCAGGAGGCTCCCGCTCGGCTGCGCCCTCGCTCACGCCTTCTTGCGCCTCAAGCTATAATTGACCATGGCGACCAACGCGCAGCCTACCTCGCAAAAAGAGATGAAGCTGCTGAATGGCAGATTCCAGCAATTGCTGGCTAAGGTCGCCGAAAACCGCCCGACAGACGATCTGGAAATTATCCGCAAGGCCTACGATTTCTCTCTCAAACATCATCAAGGACAGACGCGCGCTTCGGGCGAGCCATACCTGATCCATCCCCTGGAAGTGTCGCTGGTGCTGGCGGATATGAAGCTGGATTCCACCGCCATCTCCGCCGGCCTGCTGCATGACGCCATTGAAGATACGCCGGTCACGCATGAAGACATACGCCGCGAATTTGGCGACAGCGTGGTGCACATTGTTGAAGGCGTTACCAAGATCGACAAAATCGATCTGGCCAGCCGGGAAGAGCGCCAGGCGGAAAATGTGCGCAAGATGGTGCTGGCCATGGTGGATGACATCCGCGTGGTGCTCATCAAGCTTGCCGACCGGCTGCATAACATGCGCACGCTGAAACATCTGCCGGAAGAGCGCAGGCAGCAGGTGGCAAAAGAGACGCTGGAAATTTACGCTCCGCTGGCGCATCGCCTGGGCATGGGCAAAGTCCGCGGTGAGCTGGAAGACCTTTCGTTCCGCTACGTGGACACGATTGGTTATGAGCAGGTGCAGTCCGCCGTGGAACAGCGGCGTAAGGCGGGCGAGTCTTTCCTGAGCAAGATCGTGAAGATCCTGCAGCAGACGCTCAAAGAAAACGGCGTTGATGCCAAGGTCGAGAGCAGAATCAAGCGGCTGTACAGCATCCATCAGAAATTATTGCGGCAGCGCATTACCGTGGACCAGGTTTACGACCTGCTGGCAGTGCGCATTATTACCAAGTCAGTGAAGGATTGTTACACGGTGCTGGGGGCGATCCACCAGATGTGGCGTCCGGTGCCGGGACGCATCAAAGATTTCATCGCCATGCCGCGGCCCAACCTTTACCAGTCATTGCATACCACGGTGATCACGGAAGACGGCCACCAGTTTGAAGTGCAGATCCGTACGGAAGAGATGCACAAGATGGCGGAAGAAGGCATTGCCGCACACTGGAAATACAAAGACGGCAGCCCGGTCAGCGCCAAAGACGAACAGACGGCTGGCATGGCTGCGGCAGGTGGTGGAGTGGCAGCAGGACGTAAAAGATCCCAGCGAATTTCTTTCCACACTGAAGGTGGACCTGTATCCGGAAGAGGTCTACACGTTTACGCCGATGGGCAAAGTGGTGATTCTGCCGCGCGATGCCAGCGCCATTGATTTTGCGTACGCGATTCACACTGAGGTTGGGCATTCCTGTGTTGGCTCCAAGGTGAATGGGCGCATTGTGCCGCTCAGAAGCAAGCTGCGCAACGGCGACGTGGTGGAGATCATGACGCAGACGGGACACAATCCCAGCCGCGACTGGCTGGGCTTTGCCAAGTCCACGCGCGCGCGCAACAAAATTCGCCACTGGCTGAATATCCATCAGCGGGAGCGGGCGATTGAGATTGGCAAGAAGCTGATGGAAAAACAGGCGCGCAAATACCGCCTGGCGATGAAAGATTTTAACGAGGCTGAGATGAGCAAGATCGCCCAGGAATATGGTCTGGGCGGAGGCCAGGATTTGCTGGCCGGAATTGGTTACGGCAAATATTCGGCGCGGCAGGTACTGGCCAAGCTGTCGCCAGAAATCTCAGAGCAAACGCCATCGGAAGAGCCGGCCAAGACCAGCGTGATTGGGACGGCGATCCGGCGTGTGTTTGGACAGAGCGCTGACGGCGGCGCCATCAAGGTAAAAGGCTACAACGATCTGCTGGTGTATCGCGCGCGCTGCTGCAATCCAATTCGCGGTGAGGCGATTGTTGGTTATGTGACGCGCGGCAAAGGCGTGGCCGTGCATGCAGTGAGCTGCCCCAACGTCAACAATCTGATGTATGAAGCCGACCGCCGCATTGCCGTGGAATGGTCCAGCATACCGAAGCTGGCGAAGAGCGATGGCCGCGCAAAGTATCCGGTGAAGCTGGTAGTTTTTTGCGATGACCGTCCGGCGATGCTGAAACAGCTTACGGCCGTGATCTCAGACCATGACACCAACATCCGCAATATTGAAGCCCGCACCGCCGATGCGCAGGCGACGATCGATATTGTGCTCGAAATTGAAGACGTTAAACACCTGGAACGCCTGATTACAAGCCTGCGCAAGATTCCCGGGATACACGATGTGCAGAGATTGAATAAGGTTTGATTCTGAAATCCCGAGGGATCGCTATTTCCACGAAAACCTATTTTTCGGCCGCGAATTTACGCGAATGAACACGAATCAATTTTTTGGTAAATTCTTCACGAGCCAATTGTTCTTCGTAGCTATAGGGATTCCTCGCTACGCTGCGGAACTTCGGAAAAAGCCTCTCTGATATTCTTCTGCGTTGCAGTCTGCATCACAGATTCACGGAGGAAATTCATGAGCGGTTTTACCCGAGACGTTGTTTCCACTCCTAACGCGCCCAGCGCCATTGGACCCTATTCCCAGGCCATCAAGGCCAACGGTTTTGTATTTATCTCCGGGCAGGTGGCGATTGATCCGGCTACCGGCAATTTGATCAGCGGCGGGATAGAAGAGCAGACGGAGCGCGTACTGAAAAATCTTTCCGCCATTTTGCTGGCCGCGGGCAGCAGTTGGGAGAAGGTGGTAAAGACCACGGTGTTCCTGAAAAATATGACTGAATTCGGGCAGATGAATGAGGTATATGGAAAAGTCTGCAAGAACGCGCCGCCGGCAAGGTCCACGGTGGAGGTTGCCCGCTTACCAAAAGACGTTTCCGTTGAGATTGACGTCATTGCGCTGGCCTGACCTTTCGTCATCAACTTATTGGCCGGGAGGGGGTTTTTACGGAAACTCTGGCGCTAGAGTCTGCATCTCAACGTCAGAGCAGCCCAAAAGCTAAAAATTCTTCCAGTTAAGAAGGAGCTTCGATGAAGCGCTTTTCCAGCTTGTTACTCATACTCTGCGCCTCCACGTTCGCGATGGCCCAAAAGGCAGACGTTGCGTTTGTTGCGGGAGGATCGTTTGTTTCAGACTCCAATGTGACTGTGCTGTCAACGCCCACGATCGTAAATACTCTCAAAACCAACAACCATCTATTCCTGGAAGGTGCGCTTGGACTCCAGCTATTCAACGCCCACGTGGTTGGGCTCGATATTGAAGTGCCGGTGGCCGGAATACCTTCCCAGAAAGCTGACACTCAACAGTGTGCCGTCCGTTGTGATTGACCATCTTTCCAGCGTGTTCATTACGCCAGGGCTGAGGCTTAAGCTGTTTCCGGTATCTCCTATCGCGCCATGGCTGAGCGTGGGCGGCGGCTGGGCGCGTTTCTCCACGGATTCAGGAGTTGTCACCAACAAAGGAGCCATTGAATACGGCGGCGGTCTGGATTTCAAGACTGGATTGCCTGTTCTGGGCTTTCGAGCCGAAGTGCGAGACTTTGTGACCGGTGATCCTAATTTTGGCGCAGTGAGCGTTTTGTCGGGAGATAACAGCGCATTCCACCGTCACAATCTGATGGCCGGCGGCGGCATTCTGTTGCGGTTCTAAGTGGATTCAGTGTGGAGCAGGAAGTTTGTGGAAACAGGAAAAAGCCTCCCGTCTGGGAGGCTTTTCAGTTCTTAAATGCCTGGCGTGACTAGGACGCTTTGACGACCTTGCCGGACTTCAGGCAGGTGGTGCAGACGCGAACGCGTTTGTTGGCGCCATTCACACGCGCGCGTACGGGACGCAGGTTAACGTTCCAGCGGCGGCGGCTCACGTTGTGAGCGTGGCTGATCTTATTTCCAAATTGCGGGCCTTTGCCGCAGAGATCGCAAACTTGTGCCATTTCAATAACTCCCAGATCTTTTGACGCAGAAGGGCTTAGAGGCTTCAGGTCGAGTGGTTAAAGGTAAATTTTACAGGAAGATAGGCGGAAGAGCAACTGCGGCTGCCGTTCCGGCGTAGTAAAGGCCTTTGTTTCTATTTGTTATCGCCCGATTACTCCATCGTCACCACAACCTTCCCAAAGCTCTCATTTGATTCCAGACGCTGATGGGCCTTGGCGATGTCAGCCAGCGGGAAAACACTGTCGACGTTGGGGCGGAGAATGCCGCGAGCGAACAGCGGCACAACCTCTGCGGCGAAGAGCCGTGTGGCCGCGAATTTTTCTTCCTGAGAGCGGGCGCGCAGAAGAGTTCCGCGGATCTGCAGGCGCTTGCCCATGACAAAACGGGAATCCAGTTCGTAGCTGGCTCCAGCAACGGTGCCTACCAGGATCATGCGGCCTTTGTTGGCCATGAGTTTCTGGCTGGCTTTTACGTAAGGGCCGCCCACCAGATCAAGGACCACGTTGATGCCTTTGCCGGCAGTCCATTTTTCAGCGGCGGATTGCAGCTCATCAAAGTTTTCCCGCACGGCGAGGCCTGCTTCAAGACCGAGAGGCTTGGACTGCTCTATCTTGTCGGATGTGCGCGAGGTTCCATAAGGCACAGCCTGGATAGCGCGAGCGAGCTGAACGGCGGCCAGTCCTACGCCGCTGCCGACGGCATGGATGAGCACCGTTTCGCCAGGGCGAAGATTAGCTTGCGTCCAGAGAGCGTCATGGGCGGTGATAAAAACTTCTGGGATGGCTGCGGCTTCCGTCCAATTTAAGTTGGCAGGGATTTCAGCCAGCAGGTTTTCATACGTGACAACGTATTCGGCATAAGCCCCGCCGCCGATCAGGCCGAATACACGCTGGCCGGGCTTCCACTGGCGGACGGAAGCGCCGACCTCGACGATCTCGCCGGCAAATTCCATGCCCGGGATTTCAACCGGGAAGCCGGGCGGAGGAGGATATCTGCCCTGCCGCTGCAGCAGATCGGCTCGGTTGATGGAAGTTGCACGGACGCGGACCAGAACCTGATCGTCATTGATGGTAGGTTTGCCCACGGTGCGGATTTCCAGCACTTCGGGGCCGCCGAAATTCGAGATCCAGACTGCCTGCATGGTCTTCATGGAATGGAATTATGAAATGCAAAGTGATTATAAAGAGTCGAAGCGGTGACAGAAACGAAAGTCTTTATAGTGACGGTGCGCTCCGACTTCGCTCAGAATGACAATTCAATATTTTGTCTAACTAGCTGATTGGACTGTGATTAGAGGCCCAAAGAGGGCGGCACCATACTGGGCATTGCTGATTTGGTGCGGCTTCCGCTATATTTTTAAACAACATGTATGAGGATTTTCACGCTACTGATCGCTGGACCGGACAAAAGCTCCACTGTATTTATCAGGCCCTGATAGTCGCGATTGCGACCCGGCACGCTGACGCTGTCGATATAAAGTTTCTTGCCAGCGGCCGTCCGGTATGGATTGCTTTGCCGCATCCAACATGGGTGGAATACAACCAACGCACGGGCCGCGTGATTACCGATCCGCTGGCGATCCAGACCGCCGGGCATTTTTTGAAAACGGCGATTGAGTCCGGCACGTATGAACACGGACGAGAGATGTACACGCTAACGGTGGATGAATCGCTTGGACACTTGAATGCGGTCCTGAAGGAAGTTGGCGCACCACAGGATGCATTGATTAAAACGGCTTAGCCGCCACGCACGCCCCAAAAAACCCGCTGCTCGCGACCAGCTTTGCTCTGGCGCCAACAGGAACAGGAGACCTTCCCGTATGTCAACAGCTATTGATACAGCGTCCATTCTGGAAACACTTCTTAAGAACAACAAGGTGCACCGCAACCTTCATTCAGGCGTTTTGGTGGAGCACGCAGTGCGCCGCGGCGAAGGATTGCTGGCGGACAACGGGGCCCTGGTGGCATATACGGGCAAATACACCGGCCGCTCGCCTAAAGATAAATTCACGGTGAAAGATCCCGTGACCGCCGAGCTGGTGAACTGGGGCGATGTAAACCAGCCCTTTGACCCGGAGAAATTTGACGCTCTTTATGATCGCGTGGTGGCGTCACTGCAAGGCAAAGAGTTGTTTGTGCAGGACCTGTATGCCGGCGCCGACTCGAAGTATCGTCTGCCTGTGCGGGTAATCAATGAATATGCCTGGCACAATCTTTTTGTCCGCGCGCTGTTTGTGCGCCCCACGGCGGAAGAGCTGAAGACACACCGCGCTGAGTTCACGATTGTCTCCGCGCCGGAATTCCAGGGCGATCCGCAGCGCGATGGCACACGTTCAGAAGCATTCGTGATTGTGAACTTTACCCGCAAGATCATTCTTATTGGCGGGACCAAGTATGCCGGCGAGATGAAGAAATCAATCTTCGGCATCATGAACTTTCTGCTGCCGCAAAATAACGTTTTCCCCATGCACTGCTCGGCGAACGTCGGCAAGAATGGCGTGACAGCACTTTTCTTTGGGCTTTCCGGTACGGGCAAGACCACGCTTTCGGCCGATCCTGAGCGGCTGCTGATTGGCGACGATGAGCATGGATGGAGCGCAACCGGCATTTTCAACTTTGAAGGCGGCTGCTATGCCAAGTGCATCAAGCTCTCCAAGGAAAATGAGCCGCAGATCTGGAACGCTATCCGGTTCGGTTCGGTGCTGGAAAACGTAACACTGGACAAGGAAACGCACGTCCCTGATTACAACGATGACACGCGCACGGAAAACACGCGCTGCGCGTATCCGGTGGATTACATTGAGGGCGCGGTGATTCCGGGAATTGGCGGACATCCCAAGAATGTAATTTTCCTTACGGCAGACGCGTTTGGCGTATTGCCTCCGATTTCCAAACTGAGCACGGACCAGGCGATGTATCACTTTCTCTCCGGCTACACCGCAAAAGTCGCCGGTACAGAAGCTGGCGTGAAAGAGCCGCAGCCGAATTTCTCCACATGTTTTGGTTCGCCCTTCATGCCATTACGTCCAAAGGTTTACGCAGAGATGCTGGGACGCCGCATGCAGGAACATGGCACACAATGCTGGCTGGTGAATACCGGGTGGTTCGGCGGCCCGTATGGAACGGGATCGCGCATGAAGCTGCCTTACACGCGCGCTATGGTCAATGCGGCAATTGAAGGCACGCTCGAAAACGCAGAGTTTGAAACTGATCCGGCATTTGGATTGACCGTGCCGAAATCGGTGCCAGGCGTTCCTGCGGAGTTCCTGCGCGCACGCGATGCGTGGAAAGACAAAGCTGCTTACGATAAATCAGCGGCCGATCTTTCAGCGCGCTTTGCCAAGAACTTTGAGAAGTTCGATGTGCCGGCAAATGTGAAAGCAGCGGGGCCGGGAATCAAGAAGTAAGTTTGCAAGCCGAACAAAAAGAATTTCAAAGCAGAAAAAAAGACGCGCCGTAAAGCGCGTCTCTTTTTTGTTGAGGAAGAAACTCTTGAGGATGCCGGCACGGGCACTCGCTCAGGCCGTTGCCAGTCAGGCTGCTTTCTCGCCGAGCCGCTCCGTGAGAGCCGCATTGATGCGCTCGATAAATGACATGGGCTGATCGTCACTCTGAGGAGCATGCACCAGCCGGCCACGCAGGAGTTGTAAAAATTTGGTTACGCGATGCAGTCTTTCCGTTTCCATTCCTTCTTGCATGCGCTGAGGATTCACTTCTGTCGCGGTTTCAATGTATTGGAAGAGCAAGAGCCGCATATCGTCGACCGCGATTTTCAGTTCGGCGAGCAGATTCACGTTCAAATCAGCGGCAGGAGCAGCGGGTTTATCCTGAGCGTTCGGGGCCTGCATGGCGAGCCAGTAAAGATCGCCATGAACAGCAGTTAATGCACTGGTAAGTTCCTTAAGATGAGTTACAAGTTCGTTAAAATCGGTATTTGTGTGGCGGTCCGTCATTTGGGGAATCCTTGGGTATTACTGCCTTCCTGTATTAGTGTCTAGGATGCTCCAAACGTAGCAAGAATATCTGTTACTCAAGGACATGTCCGAGAGATAACCCCAATGTTTTCAGCAACTCTGGAATTGAATGCAAGAATGAGTGAGATTATGGTAATTGCTAGCATGTAGCCTGTTTACAACGAGATAGGCGAGAGTTGCACCTTTCATGAGGCGCTTTGAGTGGCCACATGTCTGGATTTGGGTGGTACCAAACCGTTCACGGGCACTGAACCAAAGGAATCAACATTCAGAGTAGCTGAATACTTAAAAAACCGGCAGTGAAAACACAAATTCACTAGCGCTTAAGAAACCAGCGAGTGGGTAAAGAAGCTTTGCAGCAAAATTGAGCGGACGGAAAGACAATTATAGATATGTATGCGCGGCAAATTTCGGTGCGATACCTGGTGAACGGCCAGCTGGTGGCTTGTCCCATGAAGTGGCTGGATAATTTTTCCATGCGCAGCTTCACCAATGATTCCATTTTTGACGACACGCTTCCTATCGCCGATGGATTGATGCGGATTGGAACGCGTGTGCCGCTGCCAAGGCTGAAAGAGGCGATGGAAGACTGGTTCAGAAGAAAAAGTTATATCGGAAAAGAACAGGAGCTGGTGGTGGAGGAAAAATAAACGCAACACCTACCACGGAGACACGGAGGCACGGAGAAGAACAAAAACTTACACTGATGAACACTGATGACACGGATCAGATCAAGTGTAGAAATTTTGGCAGGAGCGATTAGTGTTTTGTTTCTTCTTTAGCTGCATCAGTGTCAGCCGTGACTTTCATTACGATGAGAACTTTATCGTCGTCATTCATGCTGGCTGTTGAATAAGCCGAGACTTCGGCCAGTACCGCATCTGCAATGCCCTGAGCGCTGCGTTCACGATGGCGGCGTACGAAATCTGTGAGGCGTCTGGGGCCATATTCATGCTTCTGTTCGTCAGAGATGTGGAGAATGCCATCCGTGGTGCAGACAAGCAGATCATCTTTTTCCAGTTTGATGGAGCCGCGCGTGTAGTCCACCTGCGGAAATAGACCGATCACAGTGCCACCCTCTTCCAGCAATTTGATTTCTCCGGTCTTACCGCGGACGAGAATGGGCGGAACATGTCCGGCGTTTACGTATTGCAGAACGTTGCGGCGCGTATCTATCAGGCCGAGGAAGACGCTGAGATGCTTGCCGGCCTTGGTATAGGTATAAAGCATTTCATTCAGCGAAAAAGCCAGGACCTCCAGCGAGTGCAGATGCATGACCAGAGCGCGTAACGTGGCTTGAAGGTTTGCCATGATCAGCGCGGAAGAAACGCCTTTACCTTCGACCTCAGCACTTACAAACAACAGAGACTGCGGGCCGAGGTTGATGAAGTCGTAATAATCGGCGGCCACGTCAAAACAAAAATCGCTGAGCACGGCGATGTCATATCCGGGAACCACGGGCGGCGCTTCCGGCAGCAGGCGGTGCTGGATGCTGCGGGCGAGAGATAGTTCGCGCTCCATGCGCTGTTTCTCCATGGTGTCACGGTGCATCTGGGCGTTTTCGAGCGCCATGGCCATGTGCCCGGAGAGCTTGTTGAGAAAGCTTACGTCGTCGGGTGAAAACTTGCCGCTTTGCGCATTGAGCAGTTGCAGCACCCCGACAATTTCACCTGAGTGATGCTTGATAGGAAGGCTGAGAAGCGACTTGGTGCGGTAATTAAGCCGCTGATCAAAGCTGGGATCGAAGAAGGCGAGCGTGTATGCGTCTTCGGTATTCACCAGTTCACCAGAGACCGCAACCCGGCCGGCGATGCCTTTGCCGAAGGGAATCCGTATTTCCTGGTGATCAAGGCCAGAGGCGGCGATCGACCATAATTCTTCGCGCTTGCTATCGACAAGGAAAACCGTGCCGCGCTCGGCTTTGACTTCAGAGCGGGCAATCTTCAGGATCAGCTCCAGCAGCTCCGCCAGATCGAGCGTGGAGTTGAGCAGCCGCGTGGCCTCAAAGAGAAGGGAGAGCTGGTTGATGCGTTTGTCTTTTTCCTGCGTAGCCAGAACGTTGTTGAGCTTTGCGGCGCTCATCTCTGAATACAGACGCCACCACAGCAGCAGATCTTCAGGAACTTCTGCCCGGGTGTAAATGGCCAGCACGCCGGCGAGCTGGCCAGCGGCGAGAAGAGGGTAACCGGAAATATGAGTCAGGCCGGTCTGGCGGGAAAATTCAAAATCATCACCGCCAAAGGTGGAGAGCACAATATTTTCAATCGTGGTTTTGTTGTGGGCGATCTTGCCCACGGCGCCTGCACCGGCAGCGGCGTAATCCAGGCGATGCGTAGCGTCCATGCCTTGCGCGTGTGTGAGGTAACACGAGCCGGAAGAGCCATCCCAGAGCCAGAGTTCGGCGCGAGCAGCGTCAAAATCACTGACCAGCATTTCCAGGACGCGTGCCGTCAGGTCTTCCCCAGCGCGGCTTAGGGCGGCCACAGCGCTGGCGAAAGCGTTCACGTAATTCTTGCCCTGCGTTTTTGTTTTTATCACGCCTGTCTTTATCACGCCGGTGTCTAATCTCTATCGCTGTTGCGCAGTTTGCCCAGCCGTTTCCTGCATGGGTTGAAATACCAATCCCAAGTTTACCGGGATTTTCAGGACATCCTGGGAGGAGTGAGCTTAGTTTATGAAGGGCGTACCTGAAATGTAAAGCAAAAGGTGGCGTGGGAGCATGCACTACGGTACCTGCCCGGGACTAGCTTGCCAGCTTGCCTTGCGTAGTCGAGTTCCCTCTGGATATTCTGCACAGAGCGAAATCCAGAAGACAAAGGGGCCAATTGGTTGGGAAAGGAAAGCTAAGAATGATATCTATGCGGGTGATTACGATTCTGGCAATAGCTTTTACATTCGGCAATCTGACCGTTTCAGGGCAAACTGATCAGCCCCAGAGTTCCCCTACTCCGACTCCAACGCCTGTGGCGAGCGGTCCCACATCGAAGTGGACGGATGAAGCGGCGCGCAAGCGGCTGAATGAGATCTTGGCCAAAAGGCTTGTGGCCCAAAACGATCAGCAGGCAAATCAGTCGAGCCAGATGACCGAGGGTGTGCCAAAGTGGCTGAGCTACGAGTCCTACTTCGAACATATCGCCGGGCTTGACAAGGCTGCAGCACAGCTTGAAGCCCAGGGAAAGGACGGAAAACCGTGGCGTACCTTTGAACAGCACCAAACAGGGCTGACGGATGAAGAGGGAGCAACTCTCAAAAAGATAGCCTATGACTGCAACCAGGCAGTAAAGGACATCGATGCCAAAATGTATCAGGTCAAAATGGATTTCCATAGCCAGCATCCAAGCCAGTCTTACCGATATCAACCGCCCCCTGAATTGGAACAATTGTGGGCGGATCGCCAGCAAGCTATTGAATTTCACATTGATGAATTGCGCCGGGAATTGAGTGTGGAATCATTCCAGAGGGTAGATAGCCACGTACACAGTATTTACGGCTTTGCGAAACGTGTCGGCGGACGTCCTTAGTCAGCCTTAGCCAACCTATTTTTACGTCAGGCGGCACGCAGGGGTTATGTCCCCAAGTAACCTTGAATCGTGGTGGTTTCCGGGCCTTTTTCCGCGTATTCATGGGACAATCAATACAGTTTTTATCCCGGTAGGTCTTTATACCGGCAGTTCTTATCCCGACAGACCCAGGTTTCGTGCCGCCGTTCGGCGGCCAGACTCGTCCAAGAAAAAGGTATGATGAGGAAAAACTTGCGTGGTTATGGAGTACTCGTGAAGCGTTTCAGCATGGTTGTTCTCGGCGCCGGATTGATGTTGCTGGTGGCGTGCGAAAGCAAAGATACAAAGAAGTCAGCGACGCCGGTTACGCAGGCGATGGCGCCAGGTCTTCGTCAGTCGGGAGCAAGCCCATCAACTTCGGCCGCGCCAACGCAGCAGGCCGCACCCGCTCCCACGCAAACGCCACAGCAGGAAAAACCGGACCCAGTGCCGGCGATTATTGCCGAGGCGGAAAAAGCCTACGAGACAG
This sequence comes from Terriglobia bacterium, assembly GCA_963724105.1. Classification (GTDB taxonomy): domain Bacteria; phylum Acidobacteriota; class Terriglobia; order Terriglobales; family Acidobacteriaceae; genus Angelobacter. The sequence goes on from CAVRTD010000001.1 coordinate 925,507, forward strand.
GCCAGGCCGACTACAAAAATGGGCATCTGGATGCCGCCAAGCAGGATTTTAACCATGCGGTGGACATACTGACGCAAGGGCCGGTGGATGTGAAGTCAGATGACCGGCTGCAGAAGGAATTCGACAAGATTACCGAGGAAATCCATAAGCTGGAAATCGTAGCCTTTAAAGAAGGCGATGGATTTGCCGAGCAACAAGCTGAGCCAGCCCCAATTGATGAAGCGAACCAGGTAACGTTTCCAGCCGATCCAAATGTGACCGCCAAGGCCGAAGCCGATCTCAAAAATACCCGCTCAGACCTGCCATTGATGATCAATGATTACGTGGCTGGCTACATCAGTTATTTTTCTACCCACGGACGTGGCGTTTTTGAAGGTGCATGGGTCCGCTCAGGCCGCTACAAGGAGATGATCCAACGTATTTTTAATGAAGAGGGCATTCCGCAGGACCTGATCTATCTGGCGCAAGCTGAGTCTGGATTCAAGCCGCTGGCGCTTTCCAGGGCACGGGCGCGCGGCATGTGGCAATTCATGGCCAGCCGTGGCGTGGGATACGGTCTAAGGCGGAGCTGGTGGGTGGATGATCGCCAGGATCCCGAACGATCCACGCGCGCGGCAGCCAGGCATTTGAAAGATCTCTATAACCAATTTGGGGATTGGTATCTGGCGATGGCGGCGTATAACTCCGGGCCGGGAAATGTGCAGCAGGCGGTCCGGCGAACGGGCTACGCGGATTTCTGGGAGCTTTATAAGCGCAACGTGCTGCCGGCGGAAACCAAGAATTACGTTCCGATAATTTTGGCCATGACCATTATGTCCAAGAACCCGGCCCAATATGGGCTGGATGCAGTGCAGCCTGATCCGCCTTTGACGTATGACGTGGTATCAGTGAACTATCCGGTGGATTTGCGGCTGGTATCTGAATGCGTGGACGTGCCGGTGGAACAACTAATTGATTTAAACCCCAGTTTGCTGCGCCGCACTACGCCCAAGGACCAATCGTTTGACCTGCACCTGCCTTCGGGGACCAAAGCAAAATATGAAGCTGCTATAAACACCATTCCGGTAGAAAAGCGAGTGGCGTGGCGATATTACAAAGTCCAGCAGGGTGATACGCTGGCGGCCATCGCGCGCAAATACCGCACCACGGAGCGGGCCATTTCACAAGCGAATGACCTGCAAGGCGCAGATCTGCTTAAGGAAGCCAAGTTAGTTATCCCAGTGAATGGCTCAGGGGATGCGGGCAAGATTGCCTATTCCCGATATGCGTCGCATTATAAGACCCATACGGGCGACACGGTGCTTACGGTGGCTGAGGATTTCGGTGTCCCACCGGACCGGCTACGCCGCTGGAACGGATTGAAAGGAAATGAGTTACGCCGGGGACGCGTGCTGATTGTCTACAAGCCTTTGGCCCCGGGAGAGCAAGATAAAGCGCCTGTGAAGAAGCGCAAAAAGGCAGCGGTAAAACCCAAGTCCAATACTGCCGCAGCTGCCGGATCGAAAGAATCTCTGAACGCCAAGAGCCAATGACGCTTGATTATTCGTCTGGCAAGTTGCAAACTGAGTGCGTGAATGTTTGACACGCGATTCATTTGACTTGGTATAATCCGCGCCTGTTTATTTTTGCGCAGTTGGTTCCCAGCGGCCTAATTTTCTGGAGGATACATGAGCTTTTACGACGAGACCCTCAAAGCAAGACACGAGGACGATATGGACGATGACTACAGCGATATTGGCGGCTACGGCAGCAGCTCAACCGAAGAGGATTACGAAGAAGAAGAGGAAGAATCAATTGGCGCCGAAAGCAACAACAGTGGCAATGAGGAGCCAAGTGAAGATGAAGCCCCCGCCCCAGTGAGCGCTCCTGCGCGCCGCAGCGGTGGAGGCGGAGGCGGCAAAAAGAAACCTGCAGCCAAAAAGAAACCCGCCGCGAAGAAAAAGAAACCAGCAGCCAAGAAAAAGCCTGCTGCTAAAAAGAAAAGCGCGAGCAAAAAGGGCGGCGCTTCTCGCGGTAAGAAAGCACCCGCGAAAAAAGCTGCCAAGAAAAAAGGCGGCAAGAAGAAAGCAGCGAAGAAAAAAGGCCGTCGCTAAGAACTAGTTTTGGAGATGAAGAAAGGCCGCGAGCGATCGCGGCCTTTTTTGTTTGCAATGTTGGATTGAGCGGAGCTTATGCGTAAATCCCGCGCAGCTTGATGGTGTGTGCCACCCGGCTGATGGCCAGCATGTAAGCAGCAATACGGTTGTTCACGTTGTGCGTTTCAGAGAATTGCACGACCGATTCAAAGGCTTCGCGCAGGATAAATTCCAGCTGCTCATTCACTGCGGATTCTTTCCAGAAGTATCCCTGGCGGTCCTGTACCCACTCAAAGTAGGATGCAGTGACGCCACCGGCGTTGGCAAGAATATCCGGAATGACAAAGACTTTCTTGTCAGCCAGGATTTCATCGGCCGTCGCGGTGGTAGGGCCATTTGCGCCTTCGCAAATAATCCTGGCTTTGATCCCCGATGCGTTCTGGCTGGTGATGACGTTCTCAGTGGCTGCGGGAATCAGGATTTCGCAATCGGCCAGCAGCAGTTGTTTGGGATCAGCAGCTCCAGCTTCAGGAAAGCCGACGATTGTCTTGTTGCGGTCACGGTGCTCCAAAAGATCGTCAATGTTGATGCCGTTTGGATTGAAAAGTCCGCCATCATATTCCGCGATGCCGATAATTTTGTAGCCACCATCCGCCATTAGCTTTGCGGCATTCGCTCCCACGTTACCGAAGCCCTGAACTACCACGCGCGTGGATTCGCGGTTCATGTTGAATTTTTTGAGAGCTTCATCGCAATTGATCATTACGCCGCGCCCGGTGGCTTCACGCCTGCCTCTGGAACCACCGATGTTTATTGGCTTTCCTGTAACTACCGCTGTTACAGTTTGCCGCATATGCATTGAATAGGTATCCATCATCCAGGCCATAGTCTGTTCGCTCGTCCCCATATCTGGCGCGGGAACGTCTTTTTCAGGACCCAGAAATTCAATCAGCTCCGCGGTATAGCGACGCGTCATTTTTTCCAGCTCAGACAGGCTGAGCTTTTTGGGGTCGACAATAATGCCGCCTTTGGCTCCGCCGAAGGGAATGTTAACGACGGCGCATTTCCAGGTCATCCAGCTGGCAAGGGCGCGGACTTCATCCAGCGTGACGTCCGGCGAGTAGCGCACGCCGCCTTTTGCCGGCCCGCGAGCAATGGAATGCTGTACGCGGAAGCCAGTAAAGACCTCAAGGGTGCCATTGTCCATGGCGACAGGAATGTGCACGATGATTTCACGCTGCGGATAGCGCAGGATCTTCATTAGGCCTTCATCCAGGTTAAGTTTTTGCGCGGCAAAATCGAAGCGAGCTGCCTGTGCCTCCCAGGGGTTCAGCTCCTGTTCAAGCGATACGGTTTTCATCTTTGCTCCAAAGGATTTAAAACGGAAAAATAGAGGGCTGTTTGAATGCAAGCATGCCCGATTGGGTCCAATTTACCGTCCTGTAGTACTATATCCGTGATTCGTGGTTTGCGGATCAAATGGGCCCTGGCTTCCTGGTTATCAATTATAGACTCTGCCTTTACCCCCTTTCAGGCGGAGCTGGGACGGCACATTCATTTGCTCACGTGTTGTCAGGTGAGCCGTCTTTATCGATGCGGAACAAATGAGCAGAGTGGTCTGCAAGACTTTTCCATCAACGGGGAATTGTCCGCACGATTTTCTTGAACCTTAGAGCAGGAGCTCTGCAAGCACCACTACGTATGGTGTTGCTTGTCTTCCATTTGTTTGACTTGAATATTGTTGCACTTGAGCTGCTGATTTTTCTGGACTGACTGGGCCGGCCGTCCGGAGTGAATCGCAGGAGATTTAAAGATGCCAAGGATACTCCTGGTTGGTTACATTCCTGAGCTGTTGCGGGAACAAGAACACACATTGCGGAATGCCGGTTATGACGTTACCGTAGCGCTGTCTTACGCAGCCACTTCCCGGGCCATTGCGAGCGGACCAGTTGATATCGCCGCCTTCGGCTTCAGTGTCCCTGAAAATGAACGCAATCAACTTGCCCGCATTGTTAAAGACGCGTGGCCGTCCGTTCAAATCATTATGATTTATTACTCCAGTGTAAAAAACACTGAGCTGGCGGACGCGCTCATGCCCAACACGTCCACGCCAGAGGAAGTCTTGCGTGCCGTGAACCACATGCTCAGCAAAAGCCAGTCAAGGCTGGCTTGAAGTGAATTTATTTCGGCTCAGGTTCTGAGCCGCATTGACGCAGGGCAGGCATTTGTTTTTCCGATCACGGCGATGTCGGTGATGACGCGCGATCTCCCGATTCCTATCAGTGTTTATCAGTGGTAAGCATTTGATCTTGTCCCTGTTTTCTCCGCGCCTCCGTGTCTCCGCGGTGCGCTTTTGCTTTTCCCGATCACGCGCGATGACCCCGATGTCCCGATCGCCCGATCTCAATCAGTGTCATCAGTGCGAATCAGTGGTAAATTTTGCTTATGTCGCCCAATCAAGCGCAGCAAGCCAGCCGACTTCTTGACCTGCATCATGCCGCCACTCCGCTCATTCTCATCAACGCCTGGGACGCAGCCAGCGCCGCCATGGTCGCGCACTGCGGATTGCCCGCTATCGCCAGCAGTAGCGCCGCTCTCGCCAACGCTCTGGGCTTTCCCGATGGCCAGCATCTTCCCTGGCCGCAAATGCTTGCGGCCGTCCAGAGCATCGTCCGCGCCGTAAGCGTGCCCGTTACCGCCGATATTGAATCTGGCTTTGCCGCCACCGCTCAGGAACTGGAGACATCCATTTCGCAGATCATTGAAGCTGGCGCCGTGGGTGTGAACCTTGAAGACGCGCAACCCGGACAGGACGCCCGAGGCCCGCTCTTTCCGCTCACCGAGCAGATCGCCCGCATACAGGCCGCGCGCCGCGCCGCCGACGCCCTGAAAATCCATCTGGTCATCAACGCCCGTACGGACGCTTATTGGCAAGCCGGCATCTCTCCCGCGGAAGCTCTGCGCAATACGCTCGAACGCGGCAAGGCTTATATGTCCGCCGGCGCCGATTGCATCTTTGTTCCCGGCCTCCGCAACCCTGACCATATTCGTCAGGTGATCGACCACTGCGCGGCGTCAATCCGCATCGGCCAATCCGCATGCTCCGGTCAATATCCTCGCCGGCCCGGACGTGCCTTCCATTCCTGAACTGACCAAGCTGGGCGTCAAGCGCGTGAGCTATGGCTCCGGACCTCACCGGGCTGCCATGGGCCTGCTCCGCCGCATGGCCACAGAAGCCAGCTCTTCCGGAACTTATAAGGCCCTCACCGAAGGGGCAGTGCCATACGCGGAGATTAATGGATTGTTTAGGGGATAGAACTGAAAATTGTTACGCGGCCCTGAAAGAGCCGCTCTTCCACCCAATCCGGAGATCTAACGTGGTCTGAGGGACGGCCGCTGTTCCACCAAAAAATAAAAAACAAGAAGTAAAAATAGAGAATTTGCCTCGGCGTGCTGCGCTTGGAATTCTTCGCGTTTTAACGCGAAGAAGTGGTGGAAGAACGGCCCTTTTAGGGCCGTGAAAAGAGATGTAGAAAGGTGCGCTTTAGCGCTGGTGGCATGTGGCTGCGATTCTCTATTTGGATCAGAAAATGCGTTAATCTTTGCGCTTGTTCGGGATTTCGCGCGGTCGAATCAGACGCCGGCCGAGCGCGCCAACTTTAGCGCTGGTGGGGCGGGATCAAGATCCATCCCTGGAAAAGCAGAAGAGTAAGGATACTCTGACGGTAGTTTTACCAGCCCTGCTTTTACGGGATTGTGGTGGATGTATTCACGATGTTGCTGATAGTCCTCTGCGTTGCGGATGCGGTGATTGGTGAAGCCTTCCTGCCAAATTAAATACTGGAATGCCAATTCCTTCTTGGCTCGGAATGAGAATCCGCCTTTGATGTACTGTACAGCTTTTTCAAGGGAAACGTCTGCGGCAGGCGTGATGATCAAATGGAAATGGTCCGACATGAGAACGAACTCGTGGAGGAGGAAACGGCTTTTGCTGCGATTGACTTGAAGAACGTTGAGGAACAACTGCGCCATTTCTGGTTTTTTGAAGAGGGGATGGCGTCCGTGTGCGACGGAGGTGACGAAGAATGTTCGGATATCCTGAGGAGCGTTGTGAATAAGGCACCAGCGCTAAAGCGCGTATTCTAGACGATTCTTACGCGGCCCTGAAAGGGCCGCTCTTCCACCAAAAACCGAAGCCCAAGGATCTTGTCGCGCGGTGAGGAATCTTAGATAGTGCATGCTCCGCAATGCTGCGCGGGCCCGTACGACTCCTTCGCCAAACGCTCAGTCGCTCAGGGCAGGCTGTGCGCAGCGAGGAAGGATTTTTTTTAGCTACCCGGCACTTACGCCTCAGCTCGCTGTGCTCCGCCTAGGCGACATACCGGGCTATTATCAGACGTCCCATGGCGGGACTGGAACGTGCCAACTAAAGCGGTATTGAGGATAGTGAAGGACCGGGAATCAGCACCAAAAAGCAGGGGTTTTTGCGGCCCCAAAGCTTCCATATAGCAATTACTGTAGGAGAACAAAATTAGCACTTGCATTCGTATTTTGTACGTGCTATAAAGTAGCTAGTCCGCACTCGCCCTGCGGGCTATTTCCAAGCGACCTGCAACGTTGCTTTTCAAAATAACCATGATTTGAAAATCGGGAGAAGTGTGTCTTTTTCAAGACGCATTCTCTTTTGCGAAGGTCTGCTCATGCCACGTAGCAAAGCCAAGCCAGTTGCCAAGTTCAGTCGTACCAACCAAAAAACCGTCATCCACAAAGCAGTTACCGAAAAAGAAATTGCCAGGAAAAAGATTATTACCGCGCTGCAGTCAGCGGCACGCAAGCTGGGTCGCACGCCCAGCAGGCGGGAGTTAAGGCGAGTTAAGCGGCATTAGCACGCATAAAATCGCACGTTATTTTCAGAACTTATCGGAATGCATTGGCCGCTGCCGGATTCATGCCAAACCAGAGTGGAAGAAGGATAGAAATGGCTGTGCTGATGGCGGACTGGGGCAACGTTGCGCGCAAGGTGGGCGCCGTGCCTTCGCAAGCAGAGTATTTGCGGTTTGGAAGCTATTCAATCGACTGTTTATCGAGACGCGTTCAAAAGTGGAGAAACGTTTCGACTGAGTTTTGTAGATTTGTGGCCGCGGGCGGACTGGCGGGAGATTGGAGTGATGTGCTGGAAAAAATCCAGTATGGTCCGATTCCCAGCTGGAATGAACGCAGAGATTTGCCGAAGAGGAGAGAAGCTGCGAGGTTGACCTATGAAGCCCGAGCCAGAGGGAGGCGCTGGAAGTGACGAAGCGCGATGCAGACGAGACGCAGCTAAACGTTGCCATGCTAGCCCAGCCGATTCCTCCACCTTTAGCCGGCAAGAAACTTGTTACTGCAACGATGCTGGCTGTGTTTATAGCTGAACTGGCGCCTACGGCGCTGCAGTGGGTTACGGGTGCTTGTTTTCCGCGGCGGGTGCTGGAAGACCGTCCGCTGCTGGGTGCGGTAACGCAGTTACCGGGTTTGGCGCATGAGCCGGTGAACGAAATGGGAGTGATTCTGTTGTTTGGCATGGTGGCACGACAGCTGGGTTTTATTGTGGAGTCAGTCCAGGCGGGGTTCCCTGATTGCGAAGCCAGAATGGAGATGCAGCCAGGGCGATGGCAGCGCGTGCGCATTGAGTTTGAATATGAAAGCAGGGCGTTCAAACAACACAACCATGATGCAGAGCAATGCGATTTGATTATTTGCTGGAGGCATAACTGGAAGGGATGTCCGGCGAAGCTGCAGGTGCTGGAGCTGAGCAAGATGATGGGAAACCTTACCATTGATAAACACTGATGACACTGATAGGAAGAGCAACAGCCTTTACCACAAAGGACACGAAGGATCACAAAGGAAAAGCAACAGCAAAAATCTTACCGCGGATTGCACAGATAAACGCGGATTTAAAGGCAAAACCTACCACGGAGGCACGGAGACACGGAGCAAAACAAAACCTTTACCACAGAGGACACGAAGGATCACGGAGGAAAAGCAACAGCAAAAAATCTTACCGCGGATTCACACGGATGAACGCGGATCAGGAAAGACGGAGGCGCGGAGAAAGCAGGGGGTCGGAGATGAAGGGCTAAAGGCCAAGAGCTAAGAGCGGGTAGAGACCTCTCGCTACGCTTCGAGGCTTCGGAAAAAACTACAACACAATCTCCATCCCCTCGCTCGCCGCCCGCACTTTGGGATAGTAATCGCGCGCCTGGGTCACCACGGAGTCGATGCATGAATCAGAGTGGTCAGGATCGTGGTGAAAAAGGATCAGCTCCTTTACGCCGCTTTCCATCACGATATTCACCGCTTCGCGCCAGTGGCTGTGTCCCCAGCCCTGTTTGCGCGCGGCGTATTCGTCCGGCAGATATTGCGCGTCATAGATCAGAATGTCGGCGCCTTCGGCCAGCTTGCGCACGTTTTTATCAAAGATGGTGTGGCCGGGTTCGTTGTCCGTGGCGTAAACCAGCACTTTGCCTTCGGCTTCCATGCGGAAACCCAGGCAGCCCTGCGGATGGTTGAGCCACTTGGCGTCGACGGTGCATTGGTCAAAGGCGATGCGGCCTTCGTCGATATCAGAGAACTGCCGGTGCGCGGCCATCTCACTCATGTTCACGGGAAAATACGGATCGGCCATCTGCTCTTCCAGCGCTTTCTGCAGTCCGCGCGTGCGGCTGGACGAGTGAAACACAAATGAATTCTTGCGGTCGCCATAGAGCGGCGCGAAAAATGGAATGCCCTGGATGTGGTCCCAGTGAAAGTGCGAAAGAAAAATGTGTGCGTTAATGGGATGTTCGCTGCGGCCGTTCTGTGCGATTTGCGCGTTCTGCTCCAGGCAAAGTTGTTTGCCCAGATTGCGGAACCCGGTCCCGCAGTCGAAGACATAAATGTGCTCGTTGACGCGCACCTCAACACAGGAGGTATTTCCGCCATAGCGCATGTTTTCTGATTGGGGAGTTGGCGTTGAACCGCGTACACCCCAGAATCTGACTTGCATCGTCATTCACCTAATGGCGTCAACGCTTACAAAAAAGACGCCTGCAACCTTCGCTTTCTCTCTCGCAAGGCTCCAAGGGGGACGGATCAGCTTGCAAGGCGGTGCTACTCCTCACTGGTTTGCAGAAAGTATATGCCAGTTTGGGCCTTTGGAACCACAGGTTTATCGCTTCAAGGCATAATCAAATGAGTACTTTGGGACAACACGCAGCATGTGTACGTTGGTTTCAGGGAACGGCCGTCATCCCGAATCCCCGTCGATGCGCAAGCGGGTTCGTCAGATTGCGAATAGGGGGCCCGTCGTGCGATCTTCGCTGATGGGGTGAAAATAGGAGTGAGGGACCTTGCGCTGGCTTCAGATTTGCTCTTGCTAAATACTAACTACTAAGTACCAGTTACTGCTCCGCGAGAATCGATTAAGATAAATCCGCATGCTATTCCCCGACTACAGTGAGTTTTCCCGGCTGGCGCGCACTGCAACACTGGTTCCAGTGGCTAAAACCGTGGCTGCCGACCTGCGCACGCCGGTATCAGCTTTCCTGAGCATTGCGGCCAGTGAGCCAAACTGTTTTCTGCTGGAGTCGGTGGAGGGCGGCGAAAAAATTGGCCGCTACACCTTTCTCGGCGCGCGCCCGTACATGGTGCTGCGCGCGCGCGGACGCCAAATCACTCTCGAACGCAACGGCAAAAAGACCAAGCTGGAAGGCAGCGTCTTTAAAATCCTTGACGGCCTGCTGCACGAGCATACGCCGGCGCACGTCCCCGGACTGCCGCCCTTCACCGCGGGCGCCGTCGGATTTTTAGCTCACGATGCTGTTCGCCAACTTGAAAAATTGCCGGTGCTGGCCAAAGACGATCTGCAAATGCCCGACTGCACGCTGATGTTCTTTGACCGTCTGCTGGCCTTCGACCATGTGCGGCATGAAATTTTTATCATCGCCACCGCCGATGTTCGCAGCAGTCGCCACGCCAGGCTTACGCGCAAGCCGTCCGCGACATTGAACGCATTGAGCGTCAGCTTGCCGCTCCGCTTCCCAGAAAATTTCTTCAGCCGTCCAAGCCCAAAAAAGGCAAGCTGAAGGTTGAAGTCTCCGTCAGCAAGAAAGAAGTTTATTCGCACCGTGGAGCAGATCAAGGAATACATCATGGCTGGCGACGTCTTCCAAACCGTCCCGTCATTGCGCCTTGAGCTGGAGCCCGGCATCGATCCGCTGAACGTCTATCGCGCTCTGCGCCGCGTGAATCCTTCTCCTTATATGTATTTCCTGCGCATGAAGGGGCTGCAAAGTGAAGAGATGACCGTCCTCGGCTCGTCGCCCGAAATGCTGGTGCGCGTTACCGGAAAGAAGCTTGAGTACCGTCCCATCGCCGGCACGCGCAAGCGCGGCAAAGATGAAGCCGAAGACCTGCGCCTGGAAGACGAGCTGCGTCATGACGAAAAAGAGCGCGCCGAGCACGTCATGCTCGTCGACCTTGGCCGCAATGACGTTGGCCGCGTCAGCGAGTTCGGCACCGTAAAAGTCCGCGACCTCATGTTCGTCGAACGCTATTCCCACGTGATGCATCTGGTCTCCGCCGTGGAAGGCACGCTGCGCGAAGGCCTCACCCCCGTCGACGCGCTCGCCGCCTGCTTCCCCGCCGGTACTTTAACCGGCGCGCCAAAAGTCCGCGCCATGGAAATCATTGAAGAGATGGAGCCCATACGCCGCGGCATCTATGGCGGCTCGGTTCTCTATGCTGACTTCGCCGGAAACCTCGATTCCTGTATCGCCATCCGCACCATGCTGGTCAAGGGAAAGAAAGCTTACGTCCAGGCCGGCGCCGGCATCGTCGCCGACTCCGTTCCCGAAAGCGAATATCAGGAGTGCCTGAACAAGACCCAGGCGCTGGTCCGCGCCGTGGAGTTAGCGAGGTCTGGGGAGTAGCCTCGCGTGAAGCCGTTAGACGGAAATTCCGGTTTACCATGCATTCCTATCTTCTGTTAACATCCTCGCTATGACGATAAGAACTCGGCATATCTAGCTACTAAAGGTTCTTATTCGTCCAAGGTAGGGAGTCATGCAAGATTTGCTCTTTGGTTTGCGTATGCTGCGCAAATCTCCCGGCTTCACGGTTGTTGCAGTTCTTACTCTGGCCCTTGGCATTGGCGCCAACACCGCCATTTTTTCTGTAATCAATGCGGTATTATTAAGGCCGCTCCCTTATCAAGATCCCTCTCGCCTCACCTGGGCCACACTTCAATTCTCTAAAGCGGGTAAAGGTAGTTCCATTGTCCCGCACCCCGCATATTTCGCCTGGCGCGACCAAAACAGTGTATTTTCCGGCATCGCGGCCTCGCATTTCGGGGGGAATTTCACACTCACGGGAGTAGGTGTTCCAGAGAGAATTCCAGGCATGGGTGTGTCCACGAATTTTTTCTCAGTACTTGGCGTGGATCCGATCTATGGGAGAAGTTTTAGCTCTGAAGAAGACCGCCCGGAAGGCCCGCGCGCAGCTATATTGAGCTACGAACTTTGGCAATCACGTTATGCAGGCGACCCGAAAATTCTGGGGCAGCCCATGCTGCTTGACAATAAAGACTATTCTATCGTCGGAGTGCTTCCTTCAAGTTTTAAATTCCCTGCCTCAGGGAAGCAGCCGCAGGTATTTGTGCCCCTCGCCGCACCAACTGGGGCAACTACAGAGATTTGGTATCTTGCGGTTATCGCGCGATTGAAGCCGGGCGTGACGCTCACTCAGGCGGCAGCCGACCTCTCCTTGATTGACAATCGCACCTTGCCGCTGCTTCCTAAATTCTTCGTCCGCAACACACAAGATGTTCATCTGAGCATTGTTTCCCTGCACGACCATTTAACAGGCAGCGTGCGTGCTTCGCTCTGGACCCTGATGGCGGCAGTTGTATTCATTTTGCTGATTGCCTGTGCAAACATCGCGAACCTGCAACTCTCGCGTGGCTCTGTCCGCGCCCGCGAATTCGCTTTGCGCGCCGCGCTTGGCGCCGCACGCTCTCGTCTTGCACGTCAATTGTTAACGGAAAGCATGCTTCTCGCGGCCATAGGCGGACTCGCAGGGTTGATTGCCGGACTTGGCGGCGTTGCGCTTCTCCGTTCTTTCGTTCCCAGCGGCTTGCTGAATATTCAGGACGTGCACATTGATGTTGTTGCACTAGCTTTTACAATCGTTGTTTCTGCACTGGCTGGCGCCCTTTCTGGCTTTGCGCCAATGCTGGCCCTTTTCAACCCAAATGTGAATGACGCCATCCAAACAGGTCGCACGCAGGTCGCTGGTTCGCGCAACCATGCGTCCTTGCGCGGTCTGCTGGCGGCCGCGCAAGTTGCAGCCGCTTTGGTTTTGCTGGTGGCGGCAGGCCTGCTTGTAAAGAGCTTTGTTCGGCTGACCAATGTTAGCTCCGGACTTGATCCCCACAATGTGCTCACCGCTCGAATTTCTCTCCCCCTCGACAAATATCCTGGTGATCCGCAGCAAGCGGCGTTTTCCGCGCAGCTTCTTGATCGCATCGCCGCGCTTCCTGGGGTAAGCGCCGTGGGCCTTTCCACCAGTCTTCCCAATGCTGTGTCCTCAAAAATGCGGATGGGCATCGAAGGCCATCCAGCCCCCGCAGCTAATGACCCAACAGCGTCTGTTCCCATTGATTCGGTGAGCAAGGACTTTTTTCGCACTCTTGGAATTCCCATTCTTTCGGGCCGCGGATTTGAGGATGGAGATGGGCCAAACAAGCCTATCGTAGCGGTCGTGAACCAGGAGTTTGTTCACCTCTTTTTTTCAGATGGCGAAGCTCCAATAGGTAAACATATCCTTCTTGCGGTCGGCAGCCCTAACCAAACGCCAGTTACCATTGTTGGTGTAGCTGCTGCTGTTCGTCGAACCGGTCCCAGTGACAAGCCGCTGCCACAAGTTTTGTTGCCAATGGCCCAATCGCCAGGCATTGATCTGGCAATCTTGCTGCGCACCGCGAATGATCCGAACACCATCGTATCTGCGGTGCGCACACAGGTGCTGGCCATTGATAAGGAACTCCCGCTTTTTGATGTGGCCACAATGAATGACTTGCTTGCAGAAGAAACGGCCGATCAGCGCTTTGAGGCAGCGGCCGTCGGCCTGTTTGCGGCGTTGGCATTGTTGCTCGCCGGTGTTGGAATTTATGGCGTGATTTCCTACATGGTCAGCCAGCGCACCCAGGAGATTGGTATCCGGATGGCCCTTGGTGCGCAGCGGGCCGATGTGTTGCACATGGTAGTTCGCGACGGAATGTTCATGGCGGCAGTAGGCGTGGCTGTGGGAATTGGTGGTGCATTGACCTTGACTCGGCTTATGCGTAACCTGCTTTTTCAGATTACGCCCACGGATACAACAACCTATCTCACCGTAACTGGCATTCTTATTACCGTAGCGCTTCTGGCCTGCTGCATTCCAGCCCGTCGTGCCATGCGGGTGGAACCAATGAAAGCTCTTCGTTATCAGTGAACTATTGTCCCTCTCACGGCATTGTTTGATTTCCTCTGAAAACTGTCAGGCAGTGCAGTTAAGCAAAGTAGAAGATTAAGGCCAGGTGGTCTTAAGGGCAGCGCCTTAAATTTTAGTTGTAATAAGAGATCTGCTCTCTGCACAGTGCCAACCCGAGGCCGTCAGGGTGATTTACCATTTTTTTGGCCTGATTGTTTTAGTTCTATCTTAGGTTGTTCCAAAATGGCTCACTGGTGAACCTTAATACTTCCTTGGTTAAGTCTGCTTTCGAATAGATTATTTCATTGACACCCTTATTTTGAATATGTAAATATTTTCGCACTACACTATGCATTGATTCGCGGTTTGGATCTTTGTTCAGGTGTAGTGATAGTTAGAAAGGAGAACTAGTTGAATGTTTACTGAAATGTTTGAAATGCTACTAGTTCCATTGCAAACTGAGACGCTCAACTCTTCAAATACGGTGTGCGGTCTTGCCCTGCTTCCTGGAGGCACAATAACGCACTCTACTTGAAGTACTGACGGCACAGACGACGGCGATTAGGTCTAATCGCGAAACCGTAAGGGGTAGCCGTCGCGTGTGTGCTGCCTTAAAGTAATCACAGTCGACGGCGCCTCTTGCGCTCCTCGCCTGGCCTTCTCCTCCTCGCCTGACTTCTTTCGCAGATTTCAAAAATTTAAAGATATATCCGCCTGATGGCGTATGCCGGGCAGGCCATTTAATTCATAGTGCTGCCCAATTCAAACTCTCATGATTTGTATTTTTAGTACTGTCAAAGACCAGACGACCACCCAGGTAATGCGATGGCTATGCCATCTTGGAGTTACGGATATATTGAGGATCAATAGCGATAGTAATGCTGCTGACGATTGGTTCGTGGAGTTCAGCGCTGATCAAGACACTCTATCATTCCGGCATAATGGCAGGCTTGTCTGCCTTTCAGAGATTGACGCAGTCTGGTATCGCAAGGGGCGAAATTGGCTGTGTAACCAGTTCCTTGAGTTTGATTTCAATGAACACCCGAGATTGGCCGCATATCTTCAGAAGAAGATGGCAGGCGAAGAGTTGCGTCTTTCAGAATATCTGCACTTTATGATTGAGAATGTGGTTCCTGCCCTCGGTTCGCCATCCAGATGCGAACTCAATAAGCTTCTGGTTTTGCATGCCGCAAGGGAAGTCGGCCTGCTCATCCCTGCATTTCATATCAGCAATTCCAGGGACTCACTGAAGGCAGCTATCGCCGGCAAGCCTTCCATCACCAAGCCGATTACAGATGGCCTCTATCTTTTCGATAATGAACAGGCCAATACCGGATATTTTTCTTATACTGAAGCGCTTGCTGCGCCGGAACTGGACCAGCTTCCGGATCGTTTATCGCCCTCTCATGTGCAGGAACAAATCTTGAAGCGCATGGATCTGCGTGTCTTCTTTCTTGAAGGCCGGTGTTATGCAATGGCGATTTTTTCTCAGCGTGACAAGCAAACCAGCGTTGATTTCAGGCGATATAATTACCTTAAGCCGAACCGGGCCGTCCCTTTCAAACTTCAACCTGATTTAGAAGCAAAGATTGTTCGGCTATTCGCGAGTTTAAAGCTGAATACAGGCTCGGTCGATTTCGTTGTCGATCAAGAGGGGCGCTACTTCTTTTTGGAAGTCAATCCTGTGGGACAGTTTTCAATGGTATCCGTGGCGTGTAACTATTTTCTGGAAAGGCAGGTAGCCATCACGCTTAAAAACTATGCCGAACGACAGAAAAATAACTGAACCACCCGCGAATTTGACTGAGCTGCCAGAGGCAAACAAACCAAAAGCGGAATTGCCTCGCGAAGATATTATGCTTCTTCCAACCGGCTACCAGAAAATAGATCTTCGGCCGCTGGTGCCGAAATCTATCGCGGAAACTGTTCTTGTTTGCAACAAAGTATTCGGGTTTAAAGAGCCCGCTGGAGGATGTGGCAAACCGATTTCAAAGATTGTGGAATGAGCCGCGAGCCAGGAAAGCGCTTCATGGAACCCCAAAAACATGGCAAGAGATTGGACCCATTATTCGGATTTTTTTCTTAAGCTTTTTGCTGACTGCATTTCAGTAAAAGGAGCCACTAGGTCCGCATTCTATGATCTCACCCGCCATGAGATTATTTTGTTTCCCACTCAATACTATTTCCTGCTGGAAGAATTAATGGGGAAGCGCGTTGGCGACGTTCTGGAAAGAATACAGTCGAGTCCCAACCGGGAGAAAATCGTCGGTTTCCTGGATTTTCTGGATGAAAACGAACTGGTCATGCTGGTTGAGGATTTGTCGGAATTCCCGCCTCTTGAGAATGCCTGGGATTTTCCCGGGACCGTGCACAATGCAGTCCTCGATGTTTCTACCGGACTCCATGATTTTGCCAAAATCTTTCATGAGCTGAATGCATTGGGCTGTCAGTATGTCCAGATTCGTTCCTTCTCAAATGTACTCACGCTTGAGGTTTGCCGTGCGCTGCTGCAACATGCGCAACACAAATCAATTGTAGGCATCGAGCTGATTTTAAAGTACGAGGATGGCGTTTCTGACGAAACCTATATTACGTTCCTTAGGCAGCACTCCATGGTCACAGCATTGACCGTCCATTCCGCGCCCCAGCCGAAAGTTGTTGTGGCCGATACTATTACTCCGGTGTATTACGAAGGCGCGCCCGCCAAAAAGATTCTCTTTACCGCCCAAAAGATTGATTCGGAAATTCATTGCGGCATTATCACTAAGAAGCATTTGACCCTTCCTTCCGTGGAGAACTTCTTTGAGGCCACGCTGTTTAACGGATGCCTCAACAGAAAGATTTCTGTGGATGCCGCCGGAAATATCAGGAACTGCCCTTCCATGAAAGATTCTTATGGAAACATTCGCGATAGCTCTCTGCTCCAGGCCGTGGATGCAGTAGGCTTCAAAGAGAAATGGAATATCTCAAAAGACCGCATCGCAATTTGCCGGGATTGCGAATTTCGTTACGCTTGTTCGGATTGCCGTGCCTATCTTGAAAACCCTGAAGATGCTTTCAGCAAGCCTCTCAAATGCGGATACGATCCTTATAGCGGGAAATGGAATCAGTGGAGTGAAGATCCTGCTAGGAAGATAACTGCGAAACTTTATGGGATAGAGATGCTGATACGCGAGCCGGACGGATCATTGCCTGAACAACTGAGACACGGAGGTACGGAAAACAGCTGAACTGGTAATCGCCGCACTTGGAAATGTGTATGGTGATAGGGATTCCGTGCTGCGCCTGGAATGTGGAAAAACTGAAAGCCCTCACATTCATTTCTGAACGTTAGGGCCACTTGCGAAATCCTGAGCGACTCTGAGGGTTGCTGAATAGGAGTCGAAGGACCCAGCGAACCCCCTAAAAAGTTGAAGGCCCTCGAATCCTCTCGAATTCAAGGGCCATAGACCATTTGTGGTGAACGACACATGCAAGCGACTCTCAAAACAATTCCAAAGCGTCTAAAAGCTGGTACTCGTCCGAAACCTCAGCACATACCAGATTGGGTACTCCAATTCCTGGAGGCCAACCATCAGTATGCAAGCGAGAGTATTCGCGTCGATTTACATAAGCTTAGTAAAAAGCAGCAGCGTGAGGTGGTTGGGCATTCGATTCGTCTGCTACAAAATGAAGTCTTAAAGAGAAAAGAAAAACTAAGAAATGGCGCTGTGCGCTTAATAGTTGCTCTGTTGCCCGCTACCTTTCCTGCTCTTGAGAAGCTGCTAGCCGACTTCCGATCGCCGCTTTGGTATGAGGTTCACTTTCTTGCTTTCAATAGCCTCGACAGAATCGACTTAACCATAGCTGACCAAAAGCGGGTCTTGGCTTTAGTGGAAGACTATCTGATGAATGTTGACTCGGAATCAGGTTTCGCTGCCTGGAAGGCCGGAGACATGCTGGGCGATGAATGGAATTCGCCAGAAACCGTGCAGATTCTTGAGAGGCTCATGTTCGCAAGCAGGCATGTAGCTGGACGGAAGGGTGCTCTTCATGGAATCGCACACGCAATGGACAAAGCCACGCCGTCCGAAGAGGATCGCCTTCTAGCATTGGTGCGAAAAGCGGCTTCAAAGGATCGCAGTACCGAGGTCAAAACGTATGCCAGCTCCATTTTAAGGGGAAATGGTTGTTATCGAGGCGAGGGTAAGCGTTAGAAACGGCGCGGCATCTCGTGATGGGGATCCAGCGAATCCCCGCAAAAGTTGAAGGCCCTCGAATCCTCTTGAATTCAAGGGCCATAGAAGACATTGAGCCTATAAGCCGAATTCTGTACGGTGTCGCCACCGTGACGGTCATTCCTCTAGGCCGGTCATTGCTGAACGGCTCAAGCGACCTACCCGAAAGTTTGGCGCACCGAGCAGGCACGCATCTGGATATTGCTATCCAGAATTCCTTCCCTATTTGGTCTTGCTCCGTGTGGGGTTTGCCATGCCCCGTGCATTACTGCCCGGGCGGTGCGCTCTTACCGCACCTTTTCACCCTTACCGCAACAGTCGAACATCTCTGGCTCCGCGGGCTTGCGCCTGCTTTGCCTTCGCATCCGGCTCAAAGCGGATCGGCTTTCGCCGTTCACTTATCTGCGGCGGTATATTCTCTGTGGCACTTTCCGTCAAATGGGCTTGAACCCACCTTCCCGGACGTTATCCGGCACACTGCTCTGCGGAGTTCGGACTTTCCTCTCTCCTGGCCGTGCAGCCCGGCAAAACCGGCGTTCACAACCAGGACAGCGACCATCCGGCCCAACATCCACCTCCATATTATAGGATGAAATTGAATAGGGTGCGCTTTGACTAGGATCAACGGAGCGCTCATCCGTGCACCAACATTAAAGAAAGCAAACCATACTG
Organism: Terriglobia bacterium; assembly: GCA_963724105.1. Lineage (GTDB taxonomy): Bacteria > Acidobacteriota > Terriglobia > Terriglobales > Acidobacteriaceae > Angelobacter. Next base: position 943,961 of record CAVRTD010000001.1, read on the forward strand.
ACGTGATCTTCCTTGTTCCAGCTTTATTGGCGGCCGCTCTCGCAATCTGCGGGATGGGCTTTTACCTGTATTGTCTCTGGAGCGCCCATCGCTTTCAGCAGACCAGCAGCTTTCCTCAGCCGGCCATCACTCCTCCCGTCAGCATCTTGAAGCCTCTGCGGGGCGTCGATCCGCGGATGTATGAGAGCTTCCGCAGCCATTGCCTGCAGGATTACCCTGACTATGAATTGATCTTCGGCGTCAGTGAGCCCACCGATCCCGCCGTCGCCGCCGTGCAGCAGTTGATCAAGGAATTTCCAGACCGCAAGATTCGTCTGCTGGTCTGCCCTGAGGTGCTGGGCAACAATCGCAAGGTCAGCAATCTGGTCCAGATGGCGGCGCTTGCCCGCCACAGCCATCTACTAATTAATGACAGCGACATTTTTGTCCCCACTGACTATCTGCGCCGCATCATGGCTCCCTTCGCCGACGCTCACGTCGGCATGGTGACTTGCCCGTATCGCGGCATCGCCGCGAACACGCTTGGCTCAAAATTGGAATCCATCGGCATCAGCACGGATTTTATCGCCGGCGTTCTGGTCGCCCGCCAGCTTGAAAATGGTATTCACTTCGCTCTCGGCTCCACGTTGGCCATGTCGCGTACTGCGCTCGATGCCATCGGCGGGCTGCGGCCACTGGTCGATTACCTGGCAGACGACTATGAGCTTGGCTACCGCATCGCCAACGCTGGGTATGAAGTTGTCCTCGCCGATATCGTCGTAGAAACGCATCTGCCCGCTTACACCTTCCGAGGATTTCTTGATCATCAGATGCGCTGGGCGCGCTGCACCCGCGATTCCCGCCGCGCAGGCTACGCTGGATTGCTTTTTACCTTCGGCCTTCCCTGGGCCATCCTTTCTGTATTGTTGGCGCCGTTCAGTTGGTGGGCCTGGGCCACGCTCGCTGCGGCTGCCGTCTTGCGCACCGCCGTTGCTATCAAGACTGGAATTGGGGTCGTGCATGATCGCTCTCTGTGGCGCCGCTTATGGCTGCTGCCACTGCGTGATCTCATAGCTCTCTGGATTTGGTTTGCCAGCTTTGCCAGCAACAAAGTCCACTGGCGCGGCGAAGTGTTTCTTCTTCAAGATGGCAAAATAACGCCTGCCCATCCCCAGCTTGGTTCGCAAATCAATCCGCCTCGGATTGCGCGAATGGAATAGAATTTTATAGAGCAAGTAATAAAGACCGAGTAATAAAAGACTGAAACATTTGCCCTGACCCCGAGGTGTGGCGTTGGCCCAATCCGATCTTGTTCAACTAGGTTCGAATAAAGTTCGTCCAGGATTCTGGCGTAAACGATTCCCGCGCGAAAGATTTTCCCCGCGCCAGCGCCGACGCCCTGGCCGCCGATCTGCGCGCCGCCATCACCGGTGAAGTCCGCTTTGACGATGGCACGCGCGCCCTCTATGCCGTCGACGGCTCCAACTATCGCCAGGTTCCCATCGGCGTGGTCATTCCCAGAACCATGGAAGACGTGATTCAAACCGTGGCCATCGCCCGCAAGCACAACGCTCCGCTGCTGCCTCGCGGAGGCGGCACCAGCCTGGCCGGCCAGAGCTGCAACGTTGCGGTGATCGTCGATTTCTCCAAATACCTGAACAAGATTATCGAACTCAATCCGCAGGAAAAATACGCATGGGTACAGCCCGGCTGCGTGCTCGATAATCTTCGCAATCGCGCCAATGAGCACGGCCTCACCTTCGGCCCTGATCCGTCCACGCATGAATACTGCAATCTCGGCGGGATGATCGGCAACAATTCCTGCGGCGTGCATTCCGTCATGGCCGGCCGCACCGTGGATAACGTTCTGGAACTCGACATCCTTACTTATGACGGCGAGCGTATGCGCGTTGGCCCTACCTCTGACGCCGAGTTCGAGCAGATCGTCCGTGAAGGCGGACGTCGCGGAGAAATCTATTCCCGGCTGCGCATTCTGCGCGATCAATATGCCGATCTCATTCACAAGCGCTATCCAAACATTCCTCGCCGCGTTTCCGGCTATAGCCTTGACGAACTTCTTCCCGAGCACGGTTTCAACGTCGCGCGCGCGCTGGTCGGAGCCGAAGGCACCTGCGTCATTATTCTTGGCGCAAAAGTTCGTCTCGTGGACTGGCCCAAAAGACGCACCACGCTGGTCATGGGTTACAAAGATGTTTACGCTGCGGCAGATAGCGTTCCTGAAGTCATGAAATCGGAGATGCTCGGTCTGGAAGGCATGGACGATGTTCTCATCTCCAACATGACGAAGAAGGGCCTTCATCCCAAGAGCATTGCCATGCTGCCGGAAGGCCGAGGCTGGCTGTTGTGTGAGTTCGGCGGCGAGACCAAAGAAGAGTCCAACGCCAAAGCGCGCGCATTGATGGAGCGCCTGAGCCAGCAGCCTGATCCGCCCAACATGAAGCTGTTCATAGACGAGCAGGAAACACTCATGGTGTGGAAGGCGCGTGAGTCCGGGCTCGGCGCAACCTCGCAAGTACCCGGCGAGCCGGAAGCATGGGAAGGATGGGAAGACGCGGCCGTCGCGCCGGAACAACTGGGCACGTATCTGCGGCTTCTGCATCAAATGCTGGCGAAGTATGGCTACCACTGCGCGCTCTACGGACACTTTGGCGATGCCTGCGTCCACATGCGCATTGATTTTGATCTGGTGACAGAAGCGGGCATCAGAAATTTCCGTGCTTTTATGGAAGAAGCTGCGGACATGGTAGTGCAGCTTGGCGGCTCGCTTTCCGGCGAGCATGGTGACGGCCAGGCGCGCGGCGAACTTCTGGTCAAAATGTTCGGCCCCGACTTGATGGAAGCCTTCCGCGAGTTCAAGCGCATATGGGATCCCGGCTGGAAGATGAACCCAGGCAAAAAGATTGACGCAAATCCTCTCGACGAAAACCTGCGTCTCGGCGCTACCTACCGTCCTGCGCCAGTCAAAACTTATTTCTCTTTTGCCGACGATCACGGCCATTACCCAGAGAGCACGTTGCGCTGCGTCGGCGTGAGCAAGTGCCGCAAAGAAGATGGCGGCACCATGTGTCCCAGCTACATGGCCACCCGGGAAGAAAAGCACTCCACCCGCGGACGCGCGCGGCTGCTGTTTGAAATGCTGCGTGGTGATCCGCTTGAGGGTGGATGGAAAAATGAATACGTAAAAGAAGCGCTGGATCTCTGCCTGGCCTGCAAGGCCTGCAAGAGTGAATGCCCCATCCAGGTCGACATGGCCACCCACAAAGCTGAATTTCTGGCTCATTATTATGAAGGCCACTCCCGTCCGCGCGCCGCGTACGCCATGGGATTGATTTATCGCTGGGCCGGGCTGGCTCGTCTGGCGCCGTGGCTGGTGAACTTCTTTGGGCGTGCACCCCTGACCTCACAGCTGATGAAGTTTTTCGGCGGCATTTCCCAGAAGCGCAGCATGCCTGCATTTGCCGCGCAATCTTTTACTGACTGGTTTCGCCGCCGCCCCATACGCAATGGCAACTGCCCGCAAGTCATCTTGTGGCCGGATACGTTCAGCAATAACTTCAATCCTGAAATCGCCAAAGCCGCCGTGGAAGTGCTGGAGCATGCGGGCTATCAGGTCAGAATTCCTGGAATGCCGCTCTGCTGCGGGCGTCCGCTGTATGACTTCGGCATGCTCGATCAGGCGCGCGCCACGCTGGAGCAGACACTGGCCGCCTTGAGTTCTGATATTGAGGCTGGCACGCCGATCATCGGCCTGGAGCCAAGCTGCGTCTCCGTCTTTCGCGACGAGATGACCAACCTGCTCGGCAAAAATGAGGCCGCACAAAAACTGAAATCGCAAACCTATTTACTTAGCGAATTTCTGGTCGGCAAAGTGGATTACCGTCCGCCGCAGCTTAAACGCAAGGCCCTGGTGCATGGCCATTGCCACCACAAGTCAGTTCTCAAATTTGATTCTGAATCTGAATTGCTCAAGCGTACCGGGCTCGATTTCCATGTGCTCGATTCCGGCTGCTGCGGCATGGCTGGCTCCTTTGGTTTTGAAGCCGATAAATATGATGTCTCGGTAAAAATCGGTGAGCGCACTTTGCTGCCCGCCGTTCGTAACGCCGCGGCAGACACGCTCATCATTACCGATGGCTTCAGCTGTTACCAGCAGATTGAAGGCCTCACCGGACGCAAAGCCCTGCACATTGCCGAGGTCTTGCAGATGGCAATCCATTCCGGCGCTGAAGTCAAAACCAAAGAAGATTCGCCGCAGATTTACGCCGATGTGCGCAGATAAAGCGCGCAGATAAAGCGTGATCAGCTCGCCATCTTCAATTCAACTGGGATCACCTCGGGCACGCTGATGCGGAGTTTTTCTCCCAGCGCCAGAAAGTGTTCTCGCCATTCGCGCGATTCCTGATCCTGTCTGCTGCCGATCTCCGCAAAATCATGATTGAAGATCGAGTAATAGATGTTCTGCGCGCGCCAGTAGTCCACCGGAAACGGCGTCATCGGAAACAGGCTGGTGAGCACGTTGGCACGTTCCAGCGTTTCCATATCGCGCGGTCTCTGCTGCAAGCGTTGGAGCAGCCTGGTCAGGCCATTGCTCGCGGCAAATCCAATTCCGGCTTCGTCCAGGCGTATGCCTTCTTGTTTCACCAACTCCATGAGCATGGCGATGCGCACAAAATCTATCGGATCGTTTTCAAATGTGTGCTTGAGATCGTTGTTGATTACAAATTCGGCGGTAAAGCGCAGAACGGACGGTACCGGCTGATTCATCTCTTTTAAAAACCGCAGCAGTGATCCATGCTTTTCATAAATCTTGTGATAGCTGGCTTCGGCATCCTGCAGCGTGCGGGAAAGCACCATGTCCAGAATGCGCTTCTGCTCATCTTTGAAGAGTGACTTCAGGGAGTAGCGCAATTCGCCAAAGTGCTGGTCCAGCAAATGGAGAGCGTCGGTATAGTCTCCAGTGGAAAATACCGCTGTGGTCTCTGCCAGCAGCCCCGCGTAATCTTCATCCTCGCTTGCGATACGCACGCCGGCCTGCAGGTCCTCATCTCCCAGATAGATGGCCGCAAAACTCAGGTCGGCCGACTCGCGCGTAACACGCGAAGTTACATTGGTCCGTCCCAATGACAGCTTGGCCATGCCTGAATCGGTATGGTAAGAGTCAATGATCCTGATGTCATAGCAGTGCTGCGGAACCACATGCTCGTCATCAAACATTGAACTGATGGCAAAGTACGCTCCCACCTTGCACAGGTCCACAAACGCCGGTCTGATCCAACGCTTATAAATGGTAGCGCCATCGCCGAACTCAGACAGATTGCTGCTGGCCATCGCCAATTGTTCAAGGAATTCCGGCTCCAGGTCCACGTTGCCGGTCTCGCGCGCCAGTTGGATCACCCGCCCGGCATACTGCATAACCTGTACGGTTTCAATTCCGCTCAGCTCATCAAAGAACCAGCCGCAACTGGTGTACATCAGCATGGCATGGCGTTGCATTTCCAGAAGCTTCAGCGCCGTTGTGGTCTCTTCCGGCGTGAGCTGATGATGAGAGTACTTTTCAAAAAACAGCCAGAGCGATTCCGGTGAGCGGTCAAGAATCACGCCAATATAGTCATTACGGGCCGCCCACGGATCGTTCAGTATTTCGGCTGCTTTGTACTCAAACAATTCCTCTGCGCGGTCCCGCAGATGGTCCAATGCAGAGCGGAGCGGGCCGCGCCATGATTGGTTCCAACCCTGGCGGCCGGAGTTGCAGCCGCAATCGCTGCGCCAGCGTTCTACTCCATGCGCACAGCTCCAGGACGTGTTCTCGATAATCTGTACTTCGTGCGTCGGCGGAAATTTTTCCAGGAACTCGCCATAATTCGTAAGCCCGATTGCCGGATCTGACTCAATGCAATCCAGCGCATAGGCCAGCGCCATGTCGCCGTGTTTGTGATGATGGCCATAAGTCTCACCGTCCGTGGCAATGTGCATCATCTGCGGCCAGTCGCGTTTGTCAGAGAATCCGCTTTTCAGCCGGGCAGAAAATTGTTCGCCGCAATTCAGCAGCTTCTCAAAGGCCACTGCCTGGGAAATGGGCCCGTCATAAAAGAAGAGGTTGATTCTTTTTCCTGAAGGCAGCTTTGCCACATAAGCGCGGCTTGGATCGATGCGCGCGCCGCTCACGTCTTTCCAGCTGCGTCCGCCAATCTTGCGTACTCTGCCGGCCTGATGCGGCGCAAGAATTGTGAACTTGATTCCCTGGGCGGCCAGTACTTCCAGCGTGGGAATGTCAACCGCGGTTTCCGGCAGCCATATGCCTTCCGGCGCGCGTTGAAAGCGATGTTCAAAATCGCGAATGCCCCAAATCGTCTGCGTAAGTTTGTCGCGAGCGCTGGCTAGCGGCAGGATAATGTGGTTGTATGCCTGCGCAATCGCCGCGCCATGCCCGGAAAAGCGTTTCTGCCCCTCGCGATCAGAATCCAGAATGCATTGATAGGTCTCAGGAGAATTTTCATCCAGCCAGGAAAGCAGCGTCGGGCCAAAATTAAAGCTGATGCGTCCGTAGTTGTTAACGATCTGGCGGATATAGCCGCGGTCATCCAGAATGCGTGAAGAGCCGTTGGGCGCATAGCATTCGGCAGTAATGCGCTCGTTCCAGTCGTGATAAGGATAGGCTGAGTCCTGCCGCTCCACTGCTTCCAGCCACGGATTCTCCCGTGGTGGCTGATAAAAGTGCGCGTGGATGCAAATGCGTCTTTCCATCAAATAGCCGGGCCCAGCTAGCTGAAACACATCCCGAATTTGAGATGAGAATACGCGGACAAGTGGTGCCTGCCGGCTGAACTAAATTCAATGTAAAGGTGCAACACTCCTTCTGCCGCTCACATCCATTGTGAGCAGCACGCCCTTCTCCGGCCCCCTGTTAATGCGCTTTGTGGTTACGCATGGAACGCCTGGAATAAGGCAAGTGTCAGCGCGCAGACCCAGGACCTGGCTGGTGGAGATAACAGTGTTGCTCTCACAGTGCACGTGAAGTAAATCAGATCAAATTGGTTTCATGCGGCCAAACTGTATTTGGTCTCGCCGTTTTTTCTTTTGTAACCATTTTTTCTTTTTTTTCAGTCCCTCGGGCATGATCAGCAAATTGTTTTGCTATCATTTTTGCGATTTCAATTTCGAGTCTACGTAACCTTAGTACATGATCATGCGCGCTTTTAAATTTTATATATGAGATCAATCACCGCGAAAATCGCGCGTGTATGCGTGGTTGCAGGCAAAAAATGATTTTTGGAAATCTTCCGGAAGCTGATTGAGAAACATTCGCAGAATATTTTTTCATTTTTTTGTTTTGAGGGTAGCTGAATTCACTTCAGTTTGTTTATAATCATCCGTTTTCATGACAAACTTTATCGCAGCGGACTTCTGCACTGCCGTATCGCGTCGTAATCAAGAGGCGCCACGGTTTTACAGGACGAATTCTTAATATCTAATGGCACAGATCTTTCACCGTAGTGCAAATACACTGGCGCGCGCCAGCATTCTTGGCGTAGTACTTCTGCTTTCGGCGGTCGGCGCGGCGCTCATGCAGTTCCAGCGCTCGCCCTATGTCACGACCCAGCATATTGCGCCGGAGCAGCCGATTCCGTTCAGCCATCAGCATCACGTGGGCGGAGCAGGCCTGGATTGCCGCTATTGCCACACTTCGGTTGAGGATTCAAGCTTTGCTGGAATTCCTCCCACCAAGACCTGCATGAACTGCCATGCGCAGATCTGGACCAATGCTGCCATGCTGGAGCCTATTCGTTTCAGTTTCAGCAGCGGTGAATCGTTGAAGTGGACGCGCGTGCACGATCTGCCCGATTTTGTTTATTTCAATCACAGCATCCACATTGCCAAGGGCGTTGGCTGTTACAGTTGCCACGGCCAGGTGGACGAGATGCCGCTGATGTACCAGGAAAACACTTTGCAGATGGAGTGGTGTCTGAATTGCCACCGCCAGCCGGAGAAATTCCTGCGGCCCAAAGAAAAAGTGTTCAGCATGAAGTATCAGCAGCCCAGCCGTGAGAACCCTGTAGAAGTGATGATTGGCGGAAAGAAGCAGTCATTTACGGACCAGTTAGTGCTGGGCAGCGCCTTGCGGAATGAATACCACCTGCGCACGTCGCAGGATATAACCAGTTGCTCCACCTGCCACCGATAGGGTGGAAACAAATGGAAGCGAATGTCTAATAATAGCGATTCAAATCCTAATCTGATTTCCGCGGACCAGATCAAGCCGGCCAGCATGGAGCTGGAGACCGTGCGCAAGAAGCTCGCGGAAGCCAAAGGGCCAAAGTATTGGCGTACCTTGGAAGAGCTTGCGGACCAGAAGGCGTTCGGCGAACTGCTTGAGCGCGAATTCCCGCGTCAGGCCTCTGAGTGGGTCGATCCGGTTTCCCGGCGCGGCTTCCTCAAGCTGGCAGGCGCCTCCATGGCTTTGGCCGGGCTTGCCGGTTGTACCCGGCAGCCGCTGGAGCAAATTCTGCCTTACGTGCGGCAGCCAGAAGAGCTCATTCCTGGCAAGCCGATCTTCTACGCCACGGCCATGCCGTTTCATGGCCATGCGCTGCCATTGCTGGTAGAGACGCATGAATTTCGTCCGACCAAGATTGAAGGCAATCCGATGCACCCCGCCAGTATGGGTGCCACGGACCTGTTTGCTCAGGCTTCTATCCTGAATTTGTACGACCCTGATCGCTCCACCACGCTCACGAATATGGGCGAGCTTCGCCCGTGGGGTGATTTCTCGCTGGCGCTGCAGAGTGAAGTTCGCGCTCGGAAAGCATTGCAGGGCGCTGGTTTGCGGTTCCTGACCGGCGCAGTCAGTTCGCCGTCGTTTGGCTGGCAGATGAAAGCGGTGCAGCAGGCATGTCCGCAGTCCAAGTGGCATCGCTGGGATCCGATCAATCGCGACAATATGCGCGCCGGCTCCAGGATGGCGCTCGGCGGGTATTACGATCCCATCTATAAGTTTGAATCCGCAGCGGTCGTGGTTTCGCTCGACGCGGACTTCCTCTCTGGCGCATGGTTCCCGGGGTTTGTGCGCTACGCTCGCGACTTTATGAGCGGCCGCAAGCTCGACAACGGCGACGAGATGAACCGGCTCTACGTGGCGGAAAGTTCGCCTACCACGACCGGCGCCAAGGCAGACCACCGGTTGGTTCTGCGTCCGTCAGAAGTAGAAAATATTGCGCGCGCCCTGGCCGCTAAAGTTGGCGTGGCCGGCATGGCAGGCCATCTCAGCGGAGACCAGCAGAAATGGGTGGACGCGGTTGCCGCCGATCTGATGGCGCATAAAGGCAAGTGTCTGGTGGTTCCGGGTGAATTCCAATCGCCCGCGGTGCATGCTCTGGCGCACAGCCATCAATGGAGCGCTGGGCAACGTCGGCCAGACCGTCAGCTATATCGATCCGGTGGAAGTGGATGCAGTGGAGCATGGCCAGTCCATCCGCGAGCTGATTGCCGACATGAATGCCGGTAAGGTTGAAACGCTGATTATTTTTGGCGGAAATCCGGCGTATAACACGCCTGTCGACCTGGACTTTGTGAAGGCGCTGGAGCACGTTAAGCTGCGCATTCAGTTTTCCAGCTACAAGAATGAGACCACGGATTACATGCATTGGCATGTTCCGGAAACGCACTATCTGGAAGCCTGGAGTGATGCGCACTCTTATGACGGTACTGCCACCGTCATTCAGCCGATGATTATGCCGCTGTATGACGGCAAGAGCCCGCATGAAGTGCTGGCCTTCTTTACCGATCAGGTGGGCGCGTCTTCTTATGATGTGGTGCAGACTTACTGGAAGTCGCAGCACCCCACCGCCGATTTTGATACCTGGTGGCGGACCGCAGTCCATGATGGTTTCGTCGGCACTGGTCCATCGCCCGCGCGGCAGGTTGCGCCCAAGCTCGCGGCATTGCCGCCGCTTCCGGCGTCTGATCCCAATGCGATCGAAGTGTCATTCCGGCCGGATCCCACAATTTACGATGGCACTTTCATCAATAACGCCTGGCTGCAAGAGACGCCCAAGCCGCTAAGCCGTAATACCTGGGACAACATTGCCATGATCAGTCCCAAGATGGCACAGGACTGGGGTTTGTATCTGCTGGCGGACGGTCGGGACCATCAGTCGGACAATCAGCGTGTGCTCGAAGTAGAGTTCCAGGGCAGAAAAGTAGAGGTTCCGTTCTGGCCTCAGCCCGGACATCCCGATAACGCCATCACTCTTTTCCTGGGCTACGGTCAGGTAAAGGCAGGGCGCGTTGGCACGGGAACTGGCTATAACGCATATAGTGTGCGTCCGAGTTCTTCTCAATACACGGGCGCCGGAGCAGTCATCAAGGTCACGTCCAAGTCTTACGATATTGCTGTGACCCAGGGTCATTTCACCATGGATGACCGTGAGCCGGTGAAAGTCGCCACCCTGGAAGAGTTCCTGAAGAACAGGAATTTCGCCCATGAAAATCCGAACGAAGAGCCGCAGGATAGGGGTGACAAGCCAGAATCTCTTTATCCTGATTTCAGGAAAGAAAACTTTTATCAGAAGTATGCCTGGGGCATGTCGATTGACCTGAATTCCTGTGTCGGCTGCCAGGCTTGTGCGGTAGCTTGCCAGGCGGAAAATAATATTTCTGTAGTCGGCAAAGAGCAGGTACAGCGCGGACGTGAAATGCAGTGGATCCGCATCGATTCTTACTTTGAAGGCGATGCGGCAAATCCCAACGTCTACTTCCAGCCGGTGCCTTGCATGCAATGTGAGAACGCTCCCTGCGAGCCGGTCTGCCCTGTGGGCGCAACCACGCATTCAACGGAAGGCCTGAATGACATGGTCTATAACCGCTGCGTGGGCACGCGGTATTGCTCCAACAATTGTCCGTATAAAGTGCGGCGGTTTAATTTCTTCCTGTTCAGCGATATGCCGGGCACAGATTGGGATACGCCAAGCCTCAAGCTGGGCCGCAATCCTGATGTGACCGTGCGCAGTCGTGGTGTGATGGAAAAATGCACCTACTGCGTGCAGCGCATCTCGGAAGCGCGTATCGCTTCAGAAAAACAAGATCGCGATATTAAGGACGGCGAAATCAAGACGGCTTGCCAGCAGGTTTGCCCCACCGGAGCCATTGTGTTCGGTGACATCAACAACAAGGGCAGCGCGGTATCCAAGATCAAGAGCGGACCGCGCAACTACCAGCTTCTGGCGGAATTGAATACACGTCCGCGTACCACTTATGTGGCGGCGGTGCGAAACCCCAATCCCAAACTAGCGTCTGGCACGGAGAAGGCATAAGAGATGGCTGCACCAGACATTCTGCCGCCTAAAGGTGAAAGGCCGCCGATTATCGGCCCTGGCCAGACCTTAGGCACTATTACGGACCGTATTGCTGGCATTGTGCTTACCAAGCACACGCCGGCCTTCTGGATTTTGGTTGTTCTCTTTGCAGCGGGTCTGGCTGGCATGCTGCAAACAGCGATCGGCTACCTGCTTGTAAAGGGTGTAGGCATCTGGGGTATCACCATCCCCATCGGATGGGGCTTTGCCATTGTGAACTTTGTGTGGTGGATCGGTATCGGCCACGCCGGTACGCTGATCTCCGCCATTCTTCTGTTGTTCAAGCAGACATGGCGCACCTCAATCAACCGCTTTGCTGAAGCCATGACGATTTTCGCCGTCATGCAGGCCGGCCTCTTCCCGCTGATTCATACCGGGCGTCCGTGGCTGGCGGCATACTGGCTCTTCCCGATTCCCAACACCATGGGCATATGGCCGCAGTTCCGCAGCCCACTGATCTGGGACGTGTTCGCAGTATCTACATATTTCACGATTTCGTTTCTCTTCTGGGGTATCGGACTTATCCCTGACTTTGCTACCTTGCGCGACTCGGCCAAAACGCTGGTTGTCCGCCGCATCTATGGCATGCTGGCCATGGGCTGGCGCGGATCGGCAAAGCACTGGAACCGTTACGAAACGGCGTACATGCTTCTGGCCGGATTGGCCACGCCGCTGGTGTTGTCAGTACATAGCGTGGTGAGTTTAGATTTCGCCGTATCCGTTGTTCCCGGCTGGCATACCACGTTCTTCCCGCCATACTTTGTGGCCGGCGCAATTTACTCAGGCTTCGCCATGGTGCTGATGTTGGCGATTCCGTTCCGCTACTTATACGGCATGCAGGATTTCATTACTTTGCGGCACTTGCAGAATGCCGCCAAGGTCATGTTGGCCACGGGCATGATTGTGGCTTACGCCTACGGACTGGAAATGTTCATGGGATGGTACAGCCAGGATAAATATGAGCTGGCGATGGTGAACAACCGGCTGCATGGGCCGTATTCGCACTATTACTTCATGCTCATCCTCTGCAATATTCTGATTCCGCAGTCGCTGTGGTTGAACAGGGTTCGTTCCACGCCGTGGATTCTTTTCCTGGTTTCGATTGTGATCAATACCGGCATGTGGCTGGAGCGCTTTGTCATCGTAGTGATGAGCTTGCAGCGTGACTATATCCCCAGCTCCTGGGGTATGTACTGGTTTACCAAGTGGGACATGATGATTTTTGTGGGGACCATGGGGTTCTTTACCTTGCTCTTCTTTATCTTTATCCGGCTTATGCCGGCCATCTCCATCTTTGAAATGCGGACCTTGATACCGCAGGCGAAGGTGAAAGAATGAACTCTGGACCTGGACCTGTTTACGGACTGATGGCGGAATTTGAAACGCCTACTGAGCTGGTGCACGCCGCCAAGGGTGCTTATGCTGCCGGCTATCGAAAAATGGATACATATACTCCATATCCGCTGGAAGAAGCAGCCGAAGCCATTGGCGCACACCACAATCGCGTTTCGCTGGTTGTGCTGGTCGGCGCCATGTTGGGCATGATTGGTGGATACTCTCTGCAATATTGGGTGTCAGCGATCAGCTATCCAATCAATGTCGGCGGCAAGCCGTTCCATTCCTGGCCGGCATTTATTCCGGTCACGTTTGAATGCGCGGTGCTTGGCGCTGGAATAGCCGCGGTGTTCGGCATGCTTGCGTTGAATGGTCTTCCGCAGCCCTATCATCCGGTGTTTAACGCGCCCGGTTTTGTCCGCGCCAGCCGGGACAGGTTCTTTCTGTGCATTGAAGCGCAGGACCCAAGATTCAGCTTGTCTGACACCCGCAAGTTGCTGGAAGGCTTTAAGCCGGAAGAGATTACGGAGGTGCCGTATTAATCGTCCGGCACAAATCCGCATTGCATGGCTGTTGTTCGCGGTCGCAGGAGTCGCTGTTCTCAGCGGTTGCCGCCAGGACATGCAGAACCAGCCCAAATTTATTCCGCTGCGCTCCAGTGAGTTCTATGCGGACCGCAGATCGGCGCGCTATCCCGTCCCTGGTACGGTTCCGCAGCTCGAAGATAAAAATGTTGATCGTGCACAGCTTGATCCCGGCAGCTATTACCTGACTGGAAAGCACGGCAACATTTACGGCAACGAACTGCCAACACAGCTCGGGGATGCGGCAAACGCTAACGACCGTGCGCAGCTGTTGGCGCGTGGCCAGCAGCGCTACAACATTTATTGCGCGCCTTGCCACTCCATGGTGGGTGACGGAGACGGCATGGTGGTGCAGCGCGGCTTCAAGCGTCCACCATCGTTTCATGTCCAGAGGCTTCGTAATGCCCCGCTCGGCTGGTTTTATGACGTGATCAGCAACGGATTTGGCGGCATGCCGGACTATACGGCCCAGGTAAAACCGGCAGACCGCTGGGCGATTGCCACATACATTCGCGCGCTGCAGTTGAGCCAAAATGCTTCGGACGCCGACGTTGCACCGGCCGATCGCAATAAGTTGAGTCAACCTGAGGAAGATGGAATCAAGATCCCCGATACTTCGATTAAGCCACCGCCCGCGAAATCTCAGGGAGGTGTAAAGCCATGAGCGAAGTCTCTGTGCACGTTTCTCCCAAGGATTTTGCGCCACCGACAATCATTGAACGCATGCGTTCAAGTTCGCTGATCGTAGGCATTGTTTTCAGCGTTCTGGCTCTTGCTCTTACGCTCGGCCTGAAGCAATGGGATTTGTTCTTGCGCTCCTGGCTGTTTTCCTTCATGTTCTGGCTGGGCCTTACAACGGGCTCTCTTGCGCTGCTCATGCTGCAATATGTGAGCGGCGGCAACTGGGGCCGGCTGGGGCGTCGCATATGGGAAGCCGCTGCTGGCAACTGGTGGCTCATGTTTCTGTTCTGGCTTCCGATTGCCTTCGGGATGAAGCAGCTCTTCAAATGGGCGACCATTCCGCAGGATGCCGTGGCCAAGGCAGAATTCCTGAAACACTATGGTCCGGATAAGATTCACTACTACCTGAATTCTCCGTTTTTCCTGGTGCGTGGCGTGATCTACTTTGTTGGCTGGGCGCTCCTTTATTATGCGTTGAAGCGCTGGTCCATTCGCGAAGAAGCAGGGACAACCACCAAGGCCCAGTTTGTCTTTATCCAAAACCTGAGTGGCTTTGGGATCGTGTTCTTTGGCCTGAGCATCACCTTTGCCTCCATCGACTGGACCATGTCGCTTTATCCGGAATGGTGGTCAACGGTCTGGGGCATGCTGTTCATGGTGGGCCAGGTGCTCTCAACATTTTGCTTTACCATCTGGTTGTTCACGCGGCTTTCCACCATTGAGCCAATTTCGCGCATCTTCAGGACTGAGTTTCTCCACGACTTCGGCAAGTTGATGTTTGCCTTCGTCGTCCTTTGGGCGTATCTCTCATTCTCGCAGTGGATCATCATCTGGTCCGGCAATATGCTCTCGGAGATTCGCTGGTACATCATGCGCCTGCAGAATGGCTGGCAATATTTTGGGACCATTCTGATCTTCGTGCACTTTGTTTTCCCGTTTGCGTTGCTGCTCTCCCGCAACACCAAGCGCAGCCGGACGCGGATTGTCGCCATCTGTTTTCTTGTACTGTTTATGCGGATGGTTGACCTGTTCTGGTTGACCGCTCCAAATTTCTATCCTGGCGGCGTAGAGGGCGGCCTGCAGAATTTCCACCTGCTGGATGCGGCCATGTATGTGATCTGCCCCATCGCCATGGGTGGAATCTGGTTGTTCTTTTTCTATCTGCGGCTGAGCAAGCGTTCGCTCATGCCGGTGAATGATCCTGGGTTTGCAGGGATGCTGGAAACGAAACATGGATAAATTCGAATCTCAATCCGGCGGCGGCCACCTCAAAGAAGGACACGAGGAAGGCGATATCAGCGTTCGCGCTATTGTGTGGTCCGGCGCGCTTCTTGCGGCTGGAGCCTTCTTTTCTTTCGTGCTCATGATCGGGATGATCTGGGGGATGGAGAAATGGGAAAGAAGCCGTGAACCTCAGCTCACGCCCATGGAAAAACAAATGCTCGATGAGCGAACGGCGTCCAATCAAGGCGTTGGACAGACCCTCGGCGAACATGACGTGCAGCCGGCGCCGGATTGGTTCGGGCGCGGCAAGATGGAAGACCATCTCAGGCGCACTTTTAAGGATACTTCGCCACGGCTGCAATACGACGACGAGCACGATATGCGCGGTTTTGCCGGCTCAGAAGAAAAATGGCTGGATAGCACGGGCAAGTCTACCGACGGCAGCATCCATATTCCCATCAGCCGCGCCATGGAGATTCTGGCGGAACGCGGTCTGCCCCAGGCAAACGGTCCGTTTCAGCCTTCAAACGTAGGAGCGCAAAGCGCTGCGTATCCAACGGGAGTTGCCGGCGCGGGTCAATCCGCAAGCACTCCTGCAGGAGGCACCAAGAAGTGAAGTGTAGTAACACAATTCGGAACGCGATGATTGCCGTATCGCTGGCAATCTACGCGTCAGCTTCAGGATGGGCCCAAGCCGCGCCCAAACTGCAGCCCGGTGACGTAGTCAACCAGAGGCCCTCGATTCTTGACCAGGTTGGGCTTGATCAGCACTTGAACCAGCAGGTCCCGTTGAATCTGGCATTCAATGATGAAGACGGCAAGGCCGTACAGTTGCAGCAATATTTTGGCGCCAAGCCAGTCATCCTGATCATGGTTTATTACCAATGCCCCATGCTCTGCACACAGGTACTGAACGGATTTAGCGGAGCGATGAACGGGATTGTGCGCTTTAATATCGGCCGAGAATTTAATGTGGTAACGGTAAGTATTGATCCGCGCGACACGGCGCAGGACGCTGCCGCTGCCAAGAAGAGCTATCTGAAGCGCTATCGCCGCCCAGGCGCGGAACAGGGCTGGCATTTTCTTACCGGCAAGAAAGACCAGATTGACGCTCTGGCGCAGGCCGTGGGCTTCCGCTACGCATGGGACCCGGAGATTAAGCAATACGCGCACGCCAGCGGCATCATGATCCTTACGCCCGATGGGCGCGTGGCGCAATACTATTACGGAATTGAATATGCCCCGCGCGATATCCAGCTGGGGCTGATTGAAGCGTCAAAAGGAAAGATTGGAAACGTTGTGGACCAGGTATTGCTTTATTGCTACCACTACGATCCCAGACAAGGTAAGTACGGCGCTGCAATCTTCAACGTTTTGCGCCTGAGTGCACTGGCCACGGTTTTGATGCTGGGTGGCTTTATGGTAATCATGTTTCGCCGCGATTCGCTTGCTGCCCGAGATGGCGGCGTAGCCAGGACAGCCGAATAGATGCAATTGAACTTTCATATTTTTCCGGAGCAGGCCTCGAGCATGGCGGGGCAGGTGGATGCCCTCTACCTGTTCCTGGTGTTGATCACCACCTTTTTCTCGCTGCTCATCGCCATTCTGATTCTCTTTTTCGCCATCAAGTACAGGCGGACCCCGGAGCGCCAGGCCGAGCAGATCCACGGCTCCACTCTGCTGGAGATCGTCTGGACAGTGATTCCTCTGGGCATCTCCATGGTCATTTTTGTCTGGGGCGCGCTGATCTATTACCACATGGAGCGCCCTCCGGCCAATCCGCTGGAAATTTACGGCGTCGGCAAACAATGGATGTGGAAGTTCCAGCATCCCGGCGGCCAGCGAGAGATCAACTCGCTGCACGTGCCCACTGGGCGCGACGTGAAAGTCACTCTGATCTCGCAGGACGTGATTCACAGCTTCTTTGTTCCGGCATTCCGCGTAAAACAGGACGTGCTGCCCAACCGCTACGTGTTTACCTGGTTCAAAGCAACCGTGCCGGGAACCTATCACCTGTTCTGTTCGCAATATTGCGGCACCAAACACTCAGGCATGGTGGGTGAAGTTGTTGTAATGACACCGGAAGACTACACCACATGGCTGGCCAGCGGAAAAGCCGAAGGCTCACTGGCGTCTCTGGGTGAAAAAGCCTTCCAGCAGTATGGCTGCACCACGTGCCACCGTCCGGACTCTGGCGCACGCGGCCCCAATCTAGAAGGCCTTTTCGGACGCCCGGTCCGGCTTACCGACAATCGGGTCGTTCTGGCCGACGACAATTACGTACGCGAATCGATTCTGGAGCCCAATGCCAAAGTGGTTTCGGGCTTCCAGTCAATCATGCCGACGTTCCGCGGCGTGGTAAGCGAAGATGAAATCATCGCCATTACCGAATACATCAAGCATCTGGCGCCGCAGCAGGCCAATCCACTGAATAACCGCTCCACGCCAACGCAGATACGTGACAGCGAAGTGCCGAACATTCAGCAGCAGAATCTCCAGCAAAATAATGTTCCGCAGAACCAGCAGCAACCGCAACCGGCCCCGCAGGGAACCAGGCCTGCGAATCCATCTGGGAAGAAACCATGAGTACCGCAACAGCGATCGTTAAGCCAGTGATGCCTGAAAAGCATTACTTGAATGACAATTACGGAATCAGATCGTGGCTGCTGACGAAAGACCACAAGCGGATCGCGATCCTGTACCTGTTTTCCATTACGGTCTTCTTCTTTATCGGCGGCCTCTTTGCGGCGTTGATCCGCCTGCATCTGCTTACGCCCAACGGCGAGCTGTTCCAGGCCGATACCTACAACCGCCTGTTCACCATGCACGGCGTGAACATGATTTTCTTTTTCCTGATTCCGTCCGTACCTGCCGTCATCGGAAACTTCCTGATGCCGATCATGGTCGGGACCAAGGACCTCGCGTTTCCAAAAATTAACTTGCTGAGCTGGTACCTCTATATTGGAGGCGCCACATTCTCACTGGCCGCGCTGGTCAGCGGCGGCGTGGATACTGGCTGGACCTTCTATGCGCCACTCAGCTCAGGCTATGTAAAAAGCCCGGTCATTGTGATGGCTGTTGGCATTCTGATCGTCGGCTTTTCATCGATCTTTACTGGACTGAACTTTATCGTCACCGTGCACCGCATGCGCGCTCCCGGCATGACCTGGGGACGCCTGCCGCTCTTTGTCTGGGCCAACTACGCAGCCAGCCTCATTATGATTCTGGGCACGCCCGTCATTGCGATCACTCTGATTCTGCTGGCGCTGGAGCGCGGCTTCCACATTGGCATCTTTGATCCCAAGCTTGGCGGCGATCCGGTGCTCTTCCAGCACATGTTCTGGTTTTACTCGCACCCGGCCGTCTACATCATGATTCTGCCCGGCATGGGCGTGATCAGTGAGATCGTTACTTGCTTCTCCCGCAAGCGGGTCTTCGGATACTCGTTTATCGCCTTCTCCAGTATCGCCATCGCCGTGTTCGGCTTCGTCGTATGGGCGCACCACATGTTTGTGGCCGGCATCTCGGTTTATTCAGCGCTGGTCTTCTCGCTGCTAAGTTATGCCGTTGCCATCCCGTCGGCAGTGAAGGTCTTTAACTGGACCGCCACCATGTATAAGGGCTCGGTAAAAATGGATACGCCGATGCTCTATGCCATGGCATTCATCGGGCTGTTTACCATTGGCGGGCTGACTGGACTGTTTCTGGCCGCCCTTGGCCTGGATATCCACATTCACGACACATATTTTGTTGTCGCCCATTTCCATTACGTGATGGTGGGTGGCATGGTTACGGCTTACCTGGGCGGACTCCATTTCTGGTGGCCCAAGATGACCGGCCGAATGTATCCGGAAGCGCCGGCAAAACTGGCTGCTCTGATTACGTTTATCGGGTTTAACCTTACGTTCTTCCCGCAATTCATTCTTGGATATCTCGGCATGCCGCGCCGCTACTGGGCGTATCCACCGGAATTCCAGGTGCTCAACGTTCTTTCCAGCGCGGGTGCATCCGTGCTGGCCGTTGGATTCATTCTCCCGCTGCTCTACTTCACCTGGTCATTGAAGTATGGAGAGGTCGCCGGAGACAATCCATGGCAAGCCACAGGGTTAGAGTGGGAGACAAGTTCGCCACCACCCACGCATAACTTCCATCAGATTCCAATCGTCACCAAAGATCCGTATGCCTACGGAGAAGATGCGGAGGTTCCCGTTGTCCACTAGCCAGACAACCACCACCGAGCATCATCCAGCGCTGGCGCACCAGTTTGACAGCATGGCGCAGCAGCAGGACGCCTCCACGTTCGGCATGTGGGTCTTCCTGCTCACGGAAATCATGATGTTTGGCGGACTGTTTACCGCCTACCTGATCTATCGAATTAAGTACTATGACGCTTTTGTCGCCGGCAGCACCAGCATCAGTGTCTCTTGGGGTTTTGCCAACACGCTGGTCCTCATCGGCAGCAGTCTCACCATGGCGATGGCTGTGTGGGCGGCGCAAAAGGGCTATCGCAAGCAGCAGGTAACCTACCTCGTCCTGACCATGATTTTGGGAGCGGCATTCCTTGGCGTAAAGGCCAAGGAGTATCACGATAAATATGAAGAGTGCCACATCCCGGGACATGTCATCGGCCTGGGCTTCAATACATGGGGCGGCTGCAGCGCCACTGATCCCAAGCTAGGCAACATCGCTGACGAAATCAGAGAGAAAGACCCGAACGTTCCTGAAGTTGCCGCGGTCCAGACCGCAAAACAGACGGAGATATTTTTCTCCTTCTACTTTGCCATGACCGGCCTGCACGCGTTCCACATGGTCATCGGATTCGGGTTGCTCACATGGCTCCTGTTGCGGGCAAAACGCGGAGAGTTTGGGCCGCAATATTACACGCCCATGGAGCTTGGCGGCCTGTATTGGCACTTTGTCGATATCGTCTGGATTTATCTGTTCCCGCTGCTGTATTTGATCAGCAGACACAAACATGGGGCTTGAAGAGCTGAGAAAACAACATGTCTGAGAATTCGAATTCGCATCCAACACCCGGACTCTATCTCGTAATTTTTGCTGCGCTGGTGATCGGCACCTGCCTTACCTGGGCCATCGCCTTCGTGAACCTGGGACCATGGAATCCCGTGGTTGCGCTCACCATTGCCTGTATTAAAGCCGTCCTGGTGATCCTGTTTTTCATGCATGTCAAATACAGCAGCAAACTCACCAAGCTCACAATTTCTGCAGGCTTCTTCTGGCTGATGATCATGATCACCATGAGTCTGACTGACTATCTGACGCGCTCGTTTTTGCCACAGTAAGACATAAAACCACAAAGGACACGAAGTACCACAAAGAAGAGCTGCCTCCGTTGCAGCTCCTTCGTGACCCTTCGTGTCCTTTGTGGTTAGAACTTTATTTCCGCCGTGGTGAGTTTTACTTCGTCAGAATCTCTTCCAGAAAATCCAGCGCCTTCGGATCATTGGTCTGTCCCAGCCAGAAGATGGCTTGTTTTCTCACCACCGGATTCTTGTTCGTCCTGGCCAGACTAATCAGCCGGTTCACTCCGTCAGCATCGTGCATCTGGCTCAGCGCAAAGACAGCCTTCTTCTTTACCTCTGTGTCCGGGTCATTCTCTATGGCCTCGGTAATCTGTGCTGCTTCCTTCTTGCTGCCAATTTGCGCCATCCAGAAGATTGCCTGGCCGCGGACGTGTGGGCTCTGGTCATGGCGCGCCATGTCGATCAGCTCTTTCAGCGCCTCTGGCTCTTTGCTCTGGGAGAAGGCGAAAGTCCCTTTTTCGCGTACGCGCTCATCAGGATCTTCTTTTATATATTTGCGCAGCAGCTCCACGCCTTTCTTGCCGCGCTCCACTCCCAGCCAGAACGCGACGTCTTCTCGCAACGCAACGCGCTGATTGGGTTGGACGAGTTTCTCCAGCGCCGACATCCGCGGCTGGCGAATCGTGCAGCGCAATAGTCATAATGGCGCTGCGTGCCGGATCTTTTTTTCGATACGCATCATCGCCATTGTCCGCCAATGCCATGCTGGTCAGCAGTTCCACGCTCTGCTCCGGCTTTACGTCTTCAAGCCAGTACAGCGGAAGGTTGGCAAAATCCAGCGCGCAGTCAGCGCTAAAAACGCGCAGCTTGCTGATTTGCTTGCTCTCAACGCGGAAGAAAATAAAGGCGTACGGCAGCGGCTCCGGAGGAGCGCAGTCAGAAATGGTGCCATTAAATGAACTACTTCTATCGGACTCCATCTTGCATCCTGCGCAGCATTTTCCTGAGCTCTTGAACTGGTCAACGGAATCAAAGCAGCACATCGTACGCTCTTTTGCTGCCGTGGGAATTCTGTAGCCGATCCAGAGCGGCGAAGTCTGCTTCTGCATCAGACCATCCACGGTCGCCTTAAGCCCAGCGGAGGCTGAGAGTTCCTGCACTCGCGCATTGGAAATATTTGGCTTCTGCGCCACCGCAATCGAAGCACACAATAGCAGAACAGCCGCAGTCGCATATCGCTGAAAATGTCTCATGGGGCGCTCCTTTATTTGTTCAGAATCCTATTTGTTCAGAATTTCCATCATGTACTCCGTAATTTCCGGAGAGCTCATCAGTGACATTTTCTGAATCAGCTCGCGCTTCATTTGTGGGTTGGTCTCTTTCCGCGCCAGCGCCACCATGTCTTTGCCCGCGCCGTGAAGAAACAGGGCATTCACAACTTCTTTCTTGGTTTCCAGATCATTGTTTGTGTTGTAGATGGTGATGAGCGTACTGCCTGCTTCACCGCCGCCAAACATCCCCAAATCCCGTATGGCATGCCCACGGACTTTCGGGTCTTTCTCTGAACTGGCAGCTTCCGTCAGCCCCTGTACGTCGCCGGCCATGCCCATGGCCTGGAGCAGATTCTCTTTGGCATCAACGTCAGTCGCTTCCTTGTAAAGCTGACGCAGCTCCTGGCGGCCGCCCAGCATGCCCAGATAGCGAATCGCTTCTTTGCGCAGTTCAGGGTCCTTTTCCGTCCGTGCCACTGCCAGCACATCTTCTTTGTCGCCGCCCATCAGCCAGGCCTGAAAAACAGTTTTCTTCACGCTCGGATCCGTAGACGAGCTATAGATTTCTTTGAGCACCGCGCGATTGCTCTTGTTGCCGTTCATGCCCATATAACGGATGGCGCGTTTCTGTAAATCCGGCTGGTTGTTGGCCTTGGCCAGGGTCAGAAGAATCTGCTGTGCCTTGGGGGATCCACTCTGTGAGAGTACAAAGAGCGCCTTGTCTTTCAATTTAGGCGAAGAATTTCCCGTAATGACTTTATCCAGAAGGGGGACAGCTTTTTCCGGATCAGAATTCATCAAGCTCTGCAACGCCAGCAGTTTGAGCTCTTCGTCGGAAATATTCTCGGGATTACCTCCGCCGCGTATCTCCTGCTCCAGCGCGCCGGCATCGCGCAGCCAGTTGCTCTTGGGATAGCTCTTGCGCAGCTCGCCGATCGTAGTGAGCGCCTGGTCTTTGCTCCCGGCTTTGTTCAGCGCATAGGCCTTCCAATACATGGCCGCATCTGCTTTGCGGCCGTGTATCTTGATGACTTCATCAAATCCCTTGATGGCATCGCCATAGTCGCCTTCGTCTAATTGGCCCTTGGCGTCTGCATAGACTTCCTCTTCGTGCGTGTTGGCTTTCTCCACCGTTTGCTGGTCAAGCAGGGAAGCCGATGGAACTTGTGGTGACTGGGCGCATGCTGGCCGTCCTGAAAAAACAGCGCAAGTAAGAAATAAGTTGATCAACAATAATTTGCGATTCATATCGTTTATAGCCTCTGGTTACCATTGCCGTTGGAGAACTGCTCCGGACGGCGTATTTTTGAATTCACTTCAGAACCAACTACGCGTACTTTGAACAAAAGCCCTTCTGACTGAATGGTGTGACGGACTTGCTGCAAATCGTTCGGGAGAAACTTCAGATGGCCCGTTGGCGACCTCCGCCAGAACGCGCCCCAGCTGGTCCAGCAGTCGCGCAATCTGGGGATCGCCGGCCTGCTGCGCGCTCACCCGATACAGATGGTTGCTGTCCAGCAGGTCGCGCGCCTCAGCTTGTTCGGTGGAAAAATCGACAGAGCCTTTGGCGTCTGTATTCATGATCTCGACAAGCAGCATCTGTGAACGCTCCAGATGGTTGCCCACTGCCACCAGCACCACACGTTGCGGATTCACCTGCCCAGGTTGCACAGCAACCTGCACTCCAGGGCGGGGCCAGAAACGTCCAGCCATGAATGCCGCTGCGAGCAACAAGACCATTGCTCCCGCTAGTGCCCATTTCTGCTGCGCTCCAAACAGTCTTTGAAAAAAGCTGCCCTTTGCTGGCAGACGATCGCGCAGGTTGAGCCATGTCTTCTCTTCAAATGTCGCCAATGGCTCGGGGACTTCCAGCGGCTCAATCTGTTTCAGCATGGTTTGCACACGGGCAAACTCAGCCTGGCACTCAGGACAAGCGGCAAGATGGCGCTCGACTTCCGTAGCCTCTTCGGCATCGCCGTAGTAATGCAATATGATTTGTTCTTCACTCAGATGGTTTTTGCTTACGTGATTCATTTCGCTGCGCTCCCATCCCACCGCGCAGGACGCGCTGGTGTCCCCGGACTCGCATACGGCTCAAGTTGTTGCCGCAGTTTTTGCACTGCCCGGAACACGCTATTTTTCGCGGCGCTCACTTTCAGATTCAGAACCTGGCTGATTTCTTCAATCGAGCGGCCTTCCATGTGCCGCATGGTGAAAGCTATGCGCTCGGCCGGTGTGAGCAGACCCAGCGCTCCGGCAATCCTGCGCTTCATCTCTTCGCTCAGCAGCAGGCGGTCTGGGCCAGGCGTGGAAGCGGCTATCTGTATCTGGTTGCCTTCCTCGGCGTCAGGATGATCAACGATCTGGTATGTCTCTTTTGTCTGCATTTGCGTCTTTCTCGCATTCAGGAAGTCAAGCGTACGATTCACCGCGATCCTGTAAACCCACGTGCTGAAGTTGGCCCTGAGCTCAAAGCGCTCCAGGCTTTTGTAAGCCCGCAGAAACGTTTCCTGCACGAGCTCTTCCGCATCCTGCTGATTACCGGTCATGCGATAGATCACGCGAAAGATGCTGCGGGAATGGCGTTCGACCAGAACGCGGAATGCGTCCCTGTCGCCGGCCAGGACCTGCGCCACTACTGCTGCATCTGTAACTTCCATTCGATTAACTTAGACCGGAATTAGGTTAAGCGGTTAGTTTTTGTGTAATCCCGAAGCGAAGCGAGGGATCCCTTTGGTGATCGATACCTGGGAGGCAACACCGAAAATCAAACCGGCATTCTGGTGAAAATAAGGAGCTTGTTGGCGATAGGGATCTCTCGCTGCGCTCGAGATTCTAAAAAATGGCAGCAGCCACTCTCAGCACGGTACTCTCGTCAAAGTGCCTGCCCAGAATTTGTAGTCCGATAGGCAGACCTGACTGGGTCTGGCCACAGGGGACACTGATCCCAGGGACACCGGCCAGGTCGGCAGTGACCGTATAGATATCGGCCAGGTACATGGATAGAGGATCGTCGGCTTTTTCCCCGATTTTGAAAGCCGCCGTGGGTGCCGTGGGCGTGACGATGGCGTCTACTTTTTGAAAAGCTTCTTCGAAATCGCGCGTTAGTAGCGTTCGCACGCGCTGCGCTTTCAGGTAGTAGGCATCATAGTAACCGGAGCTGAGGGCGTAAGTGCCGAGCATGATGCGGCGTTTCACCTCAGCGCCAAATCCTTCATCGCGGCTTTTGCGGTACATATCAGAGAGAGTGCGCGCGCCTTTGGTTCTGTGGCCGTAGCGCACGCCGTCAAACCGCGCGAGGTTGGCTGAGGCTTCAGCCGTGGCAATCACATAATACGTAGGAATCGCATAGGCCGTGTGCGGCATGGAAATGGGAACAATCTCGCACCCGGCGGAACGCAGCTTCTCAATCCCTGTTTCCACTGCGCTGCGGACTTCCCCGTCCAGACCGTGACCAAAATATTCTTTGGGTATCCCAATCTTGAGGCCGTGCACCGGCTTGGCGAGATCGGCTTCATAGTTGGCGACCGGCACCTCAGCAGAAGTAGAGTCCAGCGGATCGTGTCCGGCAATTACGCCCAGAAGAATCGCGGCGTCTCTCACCGTTTTTGTGAGCGGGCCAATGTGATCCAGCGAAGAAGCAAATGCGATGAGTCCATATCGCGAGACGCGTCCATAAGTTGGCATGAGTCCAACCACGCCGCAGAAAGAAGCCGGCTGGCGGATGGAGCCTCCCGTGTCTGAACCCAGCGTCGCCACGGCCATTCCCGCAGCCACGGCCGCGGCCGAGCCGCCGCTGGAACCGCCAGGCACGCGCGACGTATCGCGAGGATTGCGTACCGGACCATAAGCGGAATTCTCATTGGAAGAACCCATGGCAAATTCATCACAGTTCAATTTGCCCAGCACGATTGCGCCCGCAGCCTCCAGCTTCGTGACGGCAGTGCAGTCATAGGGTGGAATGAATTTTTCCAGGACCTTTGAACCCGCCGTGGTGCGAATACCTTTGGTGACCATCACATCTTTGATCCCCAAAGGTACGCCGGCCAGCGGCGGCAGTTTGGCGCCTTTACTCACCAGGTCATCCACGCGTTTCGCCTGCGCGAATGCGCGGTCTTCAGAAAGCGTTAGATAGGCATGGATCGCAGGATCGTCAGCTTTGATCTTGCCGTAAAACTGTTCAACCAGACTGGAAGCAGTGACCTGCTTTTCTGCAATCGCGGTGCGCGCGGATTCGATGGTGAGGGAATTAAGGTCCATAAAAGTCTTTCTGAAATCCCGAACTGAAATCCCGAAGCGCAGCGAGGGAACCCTATCTCCTTCTAACATTGATCGGGATTCCCACGTAACTTCCAACGTTCCTTTCAACCATAGAGATCTCTCGCTTCGCTCGAGATTTCAGAAAAAGCTAATTGCTAATTGCCAGTTGCTAACTGCTACTTCTCAATCACCTTCGGCACCTTAAAGAAATCGCCGTCTGTCTCTGGCGCATTCTTCATGGCTTCCGCATGCGGAAGACAAGGAATCAGCACATCTTCGCGAAACGGTTCGGTGGCTTTTTCGCCGGAAGCTGCGCCTGAACTGGCCAACTTGTCTGAGATTTGCGCCATGGGCGGAACGTTGGATGTATCCAGTTCGTTCAGCCGGTCAATGTAATCAAGGATAGAGTTAAGGTCTTTCAGCATGCGCTGGCGTTCCTGGTCCGTAAGCTCCAGGTTCGCCAGATCGGCTACGTAAGAGACGTCTTTTTCCGTGACCTTCATTGGTAGCACTTGAGTAGTCAGCAATCAGCATTAATCAGCATTCAGTCCAGCAGCAAGAGCATGGAATCCAAGAGCATTGAATCTAAGAAGAACCAGGCTCGACGGGTTGCTGCGGGCTGATTGCTGGCGTAATTCTAAACTGGACGCTCTGCACCACTTTGCCCAGGAGTCCCTCATAGCCGCTAATGTATCGGCTGGTAAATGCCTGCAGCTGGTTGCGCCAGGTTATATCTTGCACTTCTATAATCAGGGTTCCTTCACTGAAGCTCACGGCCCGGGTTCGCGCTGCTACCTCTTTGCCACAGACCAGAGGCCATGCCAGGATTACGGCCTCTTCGGCAGGCCGTGTACGCAACAGGTCCTGCATGATTTGGCGCAAACCAGTGCGAACAGGCTCCATGAAATCCACTCCAAGTAAGCTAAGATTCTAGCACTCGCATGCTCAGTTCCTGGTCGCCTTCGGTGTCAGATCAGAAATGGCACGACTGCTTTGACGCGTTGCTTGTAATCATTGTAGGCGCTGCCAAACTGCTGGATCATGAATGCTTCTTCCATGCGCAGCTTCAGGCCAAATCCCAGCGCGAGGAATAGGAAGCCAATAAGCCCGCGAATTTCGCCATACACAATGGCTGTGCCAAGATACGCCAATAGCATCCCCGTATAGATGGGGTGCCGGACGATGCGGTAGGGACCGCCTTGAATTAATTCGTGCCGGTCTTTGATTGTGAT
The DNA here is from genome assembly GCA_963724105.1 of Terriglobia bacterium. Taxonomy (GTDB): domain Bacteria; phylum Acidobacteriota; class Terriglobia; order Terriglobales; family Acidobacteriaceae; genus Angelobacter. The sequence continues at coordinate 971,163 of CAVRTD010000001.1, forward strand.
GGTGCCACTCCAGTTCTTCCCAATCCACAGGCGTGCCAGAATTGCGAATCCCATGCCCAAAGCCGTAAGCGCAACTCCAATCCAGACCGTGGCAGTATTGGACTGGGAAAAGAAGCGAAGACGAAGCCAGTGAGGCCACAGATTGGGTGAAAAGACCAGACTGAATGACGTAACCACAGGAAGACTCTGCTGTAATCGTGAGGCTGCCGACTGCCTTTTAACGCTGGCCTTAACTCCAAGGGCACCAATTGCCCATACGAGCAGGAATATCGCCCATGCGTATTGAATGAAATCTGCAGGAAGGTGGTCGTGCATATAAAAGGTTTACGAAAGATATTCGAGGCCGGTTCAGTGAGAATAGCCATCATTGTGGCCGCGGTCGTTTGATTAGCGTTTGGTTTGAAGATCAGGCTTTAAAACCAATGACTTAGGCTGGTTTTTGTGTCCCCGTTTAATGCTGAAGAAAGCCGCTGAACCATTATTTACACCCGTTCAGGCAAACCTTGTTAAACAACCCTCCCCCGGATGGCTAATATAGTACTGACTAAATATCCCGTTTGATTTCTGTGTCATAGCTTGGAAGAGGGCGCCCGAAGGCGGCGCAAGGAGAAGCATAATCAATGCACAAGCCGGTTAAGTATGCAGAGAAAGTCCTGACCTACGCAGCGAAGGGCACCTGGGCGGTTTTTGAAAAAGTTAACAGTATTAAGCCCCGGCCATCGTTTACGCCAAACTGGTCAGATAAGCCGATATTGAAGTCGTGGGAAAAGACGAAGCCTCCGCTAGGCTGGCCGCGCTCCACTGATTCGCTCTGCCCCAAGTGTGTTCCGGAAATCCGGCAGCAGATTGTTGACGGCAAATTACCGCATGAGATTCTGCTCAATGAAAAAGCAGGCGAGATCAAAGCAACCATCGTTGAACGCGATGGCAAGATTCTGATGGTGAAAGATTGTCCCATCCATGGCCATTTTGAAGACGTGATGGCTGTTGACGTTGAGTTCTTCAAGCATCTGGAAGACGTTTTCCCCGGCCGCGACATTCTGGCCCACAATGACGAAAAGCTGCACAACCATGGCACCAGCACGGTGAAGCATGGCCGCGGTTCGGTTCTGACCATTGATCTGACCAACCGCTGCAACATGATGTGCGATCCCTGCTTCATGGACGCCAACCAGGTCGGCTTTGTGCATGAGCTCACTTGGGACGAAATCAAGACGATGCTGGACAACGCGATCTCCATCAAACCGCGTCGCCAGATGTCGGTCCAGTTCTCTGGTGGCGAGCCAACGCTCTCGCCTTACTTCCTGGACGCAGTGCGCTATGCCCGCCAGGTTGGTTACAACTCAGTGCAGGCCGCGACGAACGGTATTGAATTCGCCAAATCGCCTGAGTTCTGCCGTCAGGCTGCTGAAGCTGGTCTGCGTTACGCTTACCTGCAGTTTGACGGTATCGGCAACGCTGCCAACTCTCACCGCCAGGTCGGCAACCTGTTTGACGTAAAGCTGCGCGCGATCCAGAACCTGCATGAGAATGGCGTCGATATTGTTCCAGTTACCACCATCATTAACGGCATCAATAATGAGCAAGTCGGGCGCATTATTCAGTTTGCGCTGGATAATCCCAAGACCATCAGCTTCCTGAGCTTCCAGCCAGTTTCATTCACTGGCCGCGATGAAGAAATTACTGACGACCGCCGCCAGGCGCAGCGCTATACGCTGAGCCATCTGGCGCATGACGTGAAAAATCAGACCGGCCTGGGCGAGCCCAAGCGTGACTGGTTCCCAATCTCATTCATGTCCACCTTCTCTGATTGGGCTGACCTGATCCATGGCCCCACGGCTGACTGGGGACAGTTGAGCTGTGGCTGCCACCCGAATTGCGGCGTCGGCATGGCCGTGATGATCGACAAAGAAACGAAAGAAGCCGTTCCGGTCACAGCATTCCTGAATGGCGACCGCATCGCGCAGGACGTCGCCAAAGTAAATGATGCAGGCCGCGGCCGCTTCCTTTCTGTGTTCGGCATGGCTCTGGCGTTGGCCAAGAATTACGATCCGTTCAAGGCTCCGAAGCACTTCAAGCTGATTGATCTGCTCAAGAAGTTTGATAAGACTTTTGGCGCAACCAAGAAAGCCGACACGAAGTACGGCAAAGTGGATGGCGAGCGCACGATTGAAGACATCAAGAGGCGCCGCACAGACCGCTGGAACTTCCTGTTCATCGCGGGAATGTGGTTCCAGGACCTTTACAACTACGATTTCCGCCGCACCGAGCAGTGCATCATTCCTTATGCCACGCAGGAAGGCGAGATCAGCTTCTGCGCTTACAACACCGGCGTGGGCTGGCGCAACATCATCGAGAAAATGCACATGACCGCCACGCTTACCAAATGGTATGAAGAGCACGGACGGCATGAGATTTTCGCCGGCGGCAAGGCTGTGGGCCTGAACCAGAGCTCACACAAGCTGAATCTGAATGAAGCCCACGTGCAAGCCGGCCGCAACACCACGCTGGACGAGCTGGGTATCGCCAAGACGGCGCGCGAAGAAAAGCTTCGTGCCCGCGATGAGAAGATGAAAAAGACCGCGGAAGATCTCCGCATGGAAGCGCTCTATCGGGAACACATCCTGAAAGAGCCCAAGCCAGAGCCACAAGGCGGCTTTGTTCCTCTTGGCTCCATCGCACCGGCAGCTCCCAAGGCAGCTCCGGCAACCGAGAAGAAGGAAGAAGTTTTCGGGGATTAAGAGCTCTAACCACAAAGGACACGAAGGGGCACAAAGGTTTAACTTTGTGCCCTTTTTGTTATGCTTGTTTTTCAGATTGCGAGCGAATCATGCGCTGCTTTGCCAAACCTAAAAAGCAATATTTGTTTCCTTTGTGTTCCTTCGTGGCCTTTGTGGTTGGTCTGTGTTTTTTGATGGCTGCTTGTGCCGGGGAATCCAAGCATCCCACGTGGTCCACCGCCACCGGCGCTGAGCAGCATGAGCGACTGATGTGGAAGGCCATCCAGGCAAAAAACTGGGCAGATGTTGAGAACCATCTTTCGTCAACCTTTGTTGGAGTGAATTCTGACGGGCAGTTGTTTGATCGCGCAGGCTGGCTCCAGCTGTGGAAGAGCAACGCGGTCCATGAGTTCTCTCTGGGCGAGGTGCTGGTGCAGCCGGAAGGACCAAACATGAAGGTGACTTATGTTCTCCAGATTCCAGGCAGCGGGACCGCGCCGGGGCCCACAGCTGGAGTGCGCGTTGTCTCTGTCTGGCAGCAGTTAAAAAAAGGCTGGATCCTTTCTGCCACTTCTATGACTCCCATCCAAAGCAGTGCCCCAGCTCATTAGATAAACCAGTGACTAGATGAACCAGTCATTCGATAAAAAGAGCACAACAGTGTTGCCAGAACGGTGCGCCAGGTTTAGATTACAATCCTCTCAGCATGGCCAAAGTTGCAGCCGCAGCCACCATCCATCAGCGTCACGCCGCCAGGTTCCGGCCGTTGTTGCTGCAGTGGTACCGGCAGCATCAGCGCAAGTTGCCGTGGCGCGGCCAGAGCGATCCGTACCGTATTCTCGTGTCGGAAATCATGCTGCAGCAAACCAGAGTGGCTGTGGTGGAAGACCGCTATAAAAAGTTCATCGCACAGTTTCCTACCGTGGATGCATTGGCCCGCGCCAGAGAGCAAACGGTGCTTGCCGCGTGGAGCGGCCTGGGATATTACCGCCGTGCACGTAATCTCCATGCAGCCGCGAAGCAGATTGGCAAGAATAGCGGGTTTCCCGAAACAGCGGAAGCTTTACGGGAATTACCCGGCATAGGCCGCTATACGGCGAATGCCGTGGCCAGTATTGTCTTTGGCGAGCCAGTGGCGGTGGTCGATGGAAATGTAAAGCGCGTTTTGCAGCGTGTCACCGGAAGAGCTCTGACTGAAGAGCAATATTGGCAGGCTGCTGGAGCGCTGCTGGCTGCAGAGTCTCCCGGAGATTTTAATCAGGGCATGATGGAACTTGGCGCAGTGGTCTGCCTGCCGGGTAAACCCCTGTGCAACGCCTGCCCCGTGATTGAGTTGTGCGCTTCACGCGGTGCCCAGGCTAAACGCGAGCCGGCAACGCGCAAAAAAGCAGTGCTTGAAATATTCGCTCTGTCTCAAGAATGGAAGCGTGCTGCTTCAGCAGAGAGAACAGACCCATTCGCTTATGCCCGGCATGTGGGAGCTGCCAATGTTTTCTGAAAAGCCGTTCGGCGAGAAGCGACCAGCCACCCAGCCACTGATGAAACTGAAGCATTCAATTACTACCACGGATTATGCGGTGCTGATATTTGCTGGCAACGGCCGCAAGGGCCAGTGGGTGCCGTTACGCAATGTGGAACGGTTTGCTCTCACGGGGTTGACGCGAAAAGTCTTGCGGAAACTGGCGGAGATGCCTCTGTGATTTTGCGTAAGCATTTGTGTGTAGCCTTCGTGGCAGCGTTCATGGGTATCGCCGCGCAGGGCGTGCGCAAACGCTCAAAGCAAAGAGTCTGAAGATTGCATCTCTCCGGCCGCGCGACTTCCTCAAGGCGCCACGCGCATTTACATCGCTCTCCGCAATGGAAAAGACGGCTCTGGTATATCCATGGCCGATGCGCGCGATGGCAGCACCGTAACAGCCTTTGACACAATTCTCCGTTGCTACAGTGAAGGTTGTAGCGATCCCAACTCGGGAAAGCCGGTGGCGAAAACAGACAACCTGATCGTGTGCGTTGGCCCAGGCACGTTTTCAACCTTAGGCAATTACGATTTCATTATCAACGTTCCCCATACAAATCCAGCAGGCTTCACCATTGGCAAAGGATGGAAGATCCACGGCGCGGGAAAAGACAAAACGACTCTGAAATTAAGCGCGTATCTGCCAATCACGAATGCGCAGAATCCACAGAACATGCCTTTGGATACCGGCGTGAATCTGGTCCTCGGGACAAATTCAGACGCAGCCTCAGGAATTGAGATTTCTGATTTGACTATTGATGGAAATTATCCTGAATTGAAATCGCGCTCCCGGCTCCACGGGCTGAGAGCGCTGGGGCTGGACGCGATTCATCTGCGATCAGACCTGGGCGGAAACTGGATACACGATGTGAACGTGATCAATCTGGCGGCTGAGGTTGGCGCGATCAATATACGCTGGGAAGCATTTCCTGTGTGGATCGTATCCATGGACCGGTCTAAGCCAGCGCAAAACCGCGGCAATATCATTGAAAACGTCACCATGAGCCAGCATTTTGGCGACGTTTGTACGGCAATTGCGATTGCGAATGCTACAGCCGATGTCAGAAATAATCTGGTGGATGGCTATCAAATTGGCTATGGCGGCTGGGACCTGGGCGAGACCGTGTTTCACGATAACACCGCGATCAATACAGAGTATGGATTCAATATAGACAGCCTGATGAATCATGGTGTGAGAATAGAAAGAAACAAGATCATTCATCCGCGGAAATATGGCTTTGTGGTTGGCGGCGGAGGGACGTATGCAAACTTCAAGTTTCTGAACAACATTCTGCAGGTCGATGGATCGGGCGTAATTGGCTTTGTTTTTCAGGGAAATGTTACAGGGGCCATCATTGCGGGTAATAAGATCCTGGCGGACAATCCTTCTGCCGCGCATGCCACGGCCATCAGAAACCTCTCTGGCAAAGGGGCCGGCCCAAACAGCAACAATATTTTCCAGTCAAACCAGATTGCCGGCGGGATGGCCATTGTCTTCAATGCGCCATCACAGAAATCACAAAACTGTTTCTTCGGTAATCGCGACGAAAGAGGCAATGCCCTGAAAGACCTGCCCGATAGTCACAATGGCCCATGCGTCGCTGGAGATTCTTATTGAACTACAATAAGAGAAATTAGTTGGAGGTGGAAATGCCTGCACTGGAAGCTGGCGTAAAGGCGCCGGAGATCGAACTGCAATACCTGGATGGACGCAAATTCTCCCTGAAAGAAGCGCGAAAAAATGGCCCTGTGGTGGCAGTCTTTTTCAAGGTAAGCTGTCCTGTATGCCAGATGGCGTTGCCTTATCTGGACCGTATCTTCAAGGCATATGGGACGAGCGATAAGTTTACGTTCGTAGGTGTTTCCCAGGACAATGCGGCAGACACGCAGGCGTTTAACCGGCAATTTGGAGTTACGTTCCCGGTTTTGCTTGATCCAGTGGGAAAATATCCTGCTTCCAACGCTTATGGGTTGACCTATGTGCCAACTACCTTTCTAATTTCACCGGAAGGTGAGATTCAGTTTGCCACGGTTAGCTGGTCCAAGGCCGATGTAGAGCAATTGAACCGCAGGCTTGCGATGTTGACTGATCAAGACGTGGCGCAGGTTTTCCAGCCGGGCGAAAAGGTGGCCGAGTTCAAGCCTGGTTGAGAAGCGAAAAATTAGCCGCGGTCGCGGAAGAAAAGCACACAGCACTGATTTCATATTTATCCAAGAGGGAAACAATGAGAAGACTTTGCACAGTTCTGCTGATGACCTGTACGGCCTTGCTTGCAGCCCAGGGCCAGTCCAGCCTGCCTGCAAGCGCGCAAAAGGCGATGAATGCCATTGATGCGGAAAAGATCCGCGCCACGGTGAAATATCTTTCTGACGACAAGCTGCAAGGTCGCGGCACCGGACAGAAGGGCGGCGATATGGCCGCCGACTGGATTGCGGCCCAGTTTAAGAGCTATGGTCTTCTCCCCGCAGGAGATGGAGATAGCTACTTCCAGAACATACGCTTCTTTGGCGTCACCACTGACCCCAAGCAGACGCAGTTTGCGTTTGTGCCCAAGTCTGGCGCCCCGGTTACTTTGAAATTCGCCGATGATTATGTGGCCAATGACCAGACGCATTCAGAGAAATCAGAGATTGATGCCCCTCTGGTATATGTCGGCTATGGCATCCACGCGCCCGAATACAACTGGGATGACTACAAGGGCGTGGATGTAAAGGGCAAGGTGCTGCTCATGCTGGTGAATGAGCCGCCTTCTGACGATCCGAATTTCTTCAAAGGGCGTGCGCTCACCTATTACGGCCGCTGGACATATAAGTATGAAGAAGCAGCGCGGCGTGGCGCCGTGGGTGTGGTGCTGATTCATAAGACAGAGATGGCCAGCTATGGATGGGAGGTCGTACGCAACTCCTGGGGTGGTGAGAGTTCGCTGTTAGAAGAAGAAAAAGATCCCAAGCTGAAATCGGCAGGCTGGATCCAGTTGGAAGTCGCGCGCAAGCTGGCGCAGAGCGCCGGAATGGACCTGGATAAGATGCTGCAAGACGCAAACTCACGCAGCTTCAAGCCTGTGGAACTGCCGGTCCGGGTAAAAGAGACAGATCGTGAGCCATGTGCGGCCATTTGCTTCCCGCAATGTTGTGGGCAAGGTAAAGGGATCTGATCCTCAGCTGGCGCAGCAGGCAATTTTGTATTCCGCGCACTATGATCACCTGGGCATACACCCTGACGAACCTGGCGATAACATCTATAACGGCGCGGATGATAATGCCACTGGATGCGGAATTCTGCTGGAGCTTGCGCGGTCCTTCTCCGCAGCGGATCAGAAGCCCAAACGGACGGTTATCTTTGCTGCTGTTACAGCCGAAGAGCAGGGCCTGCTGGGATCAAAGTATCTAGGTGAGCATCCGCCTGTCGCTGCGCAGAATATCTCTCTTGACCTGAATTATGACGACATCGCTCCTGAAGGTGAGCCGCAGCAGCTGGTTGTTTCCGGGGCGGAGCGAACCAGCGTCTACCCGCTGGTGCAAAAGATCGCGAAGGAGTTCGATCTGGCCATCCAGCCCGATAATCACCCTGAAGCGGGACACTACTATCGGTCAGACCACTTTAGCCTGGCACGTGTGGGGGTGCCTGCCTTCAGCGTGAATGAAGGAGCGCTCTTCAAAGGCCATGATCTGGCCTGGGGAGAAGCCAGGCAGAAGGACTATGTAGAGCACCGGTACCATCAGCCTTCGGACGAATATCGGGCCGACATGGACTTTACCGCCGATGCCAAACTGGCAAAGTTTGGTTTGGCGCTGGGTTGGGAGGCCGCCGATCAGGCCGATTTGGCGGGCTGGCAGCCGGGCGACGAGTTTGAGAAGGCGCGTAAGGCCGGACAGTAAGGTAAACGCCCTGTAGCTCAGGGACAAGCGCCCTTGAAGTGCCAATAGTAACGTGGGGAAGCCAGAAAAACTGGGGTACAATTTGGCTTCCCCCACTTACAGTTGGCCGAAATGTCGTTTTCGTTCCTTCAACGCGGAAGTCTGCCCGAATACGCCCGTCAACTTGAGTTGACCAGCGATGAACCTTCACTTGTTCTGGAAGGTCTGGTCACGGGAATCGATAATCTCCGCCACGACGTATATCTGAGTTCTAAATTCACTGAGATTGCCCGCCAGCACATTTTCAAACTCATTGCTAAACACGGAAACGTGGAAGAGCTGGTGGCAGAAGAGCGGGTTGCCGGGCGCATCCCGCTCCGGCAAAAAGCACCCACAAACCGGCAGTTTGATCCTGCAGAATTCAAGCGGCTGCTGACGGAACTGCACGTTGTCTCTTTAAATCGGGCGAAGGCAGAAGGATGCGTCTCACTCGATCTTCTTTTTCGGCTGGCCGTCCTGAAATTTCAGCGTACAGAACTCCTCAATCAATATAGCCAGGCGCTGGAGCGCGGCCGCGCTCGCGTCAAACTCTATGAAGCGCCTCGGCAGTCCGGCACCAATCGCACGCTGGAGATGCGTGAGCGCCTCGCCGGCTTCCAGATCAATAAGAAGACTGTGCTGCGCCGGGTCGGTCAGGATTTGTTTGTGGTGCTGCGTGAGGCAGAGAAAGAAACACTGGGAAAAACAAGGCGTTCCTTGTTCGGTGATACCGCAGCCGCTATGTATGAGCTGTTCCTAAACCGGCTGGTATTCAGTGAAGATGGCCAGGACAATCTGCTCAACGCCGAGCACTATGTGATGCTGGGCAACTATGATCGCGATAGAGATCGATTTGAGATGATGCGTGCAATTGCTGCGCAATATCTCAAATCTCTGGGACTGGTGCCCGATGTGGACGATCCACGGGTGGATGGTCTCCTGAACGTCCCGGAAAATGCGCATGAGATCATGGCTGGCGGCGTGCCCGATGAGGCAAATCCCAAGAGCAAGACACAGAAGGCGTTATTGAATGCCTGGACAGAATTGCTGGAGAAGGAAAATATAATCAGCAACGTGATCGCGTCTTATGAAACGGTGCCGCTGCTGGCGCAGTACTCGCCTCCAATCAATCCGCAGCAGCTCAAGAACGCGCTCATCTCCCGCGAGGAGCGCAAGCGGGTAGAAACGCTGCTGGAAGAGCATGGAAAACTTTCACCCGCGGGATTGCATGCCGCTATAAAAAAGGTAGAGAGCTGCAAGCCTGCCGAACGGGCCAAGACTGCCGGCCGGTTCTTCGCCGACTTCACGCGTTATCATCGCGATCTGCGCCGCATGGAAGTAGTGGTGGCGGCCATGGAAAACGTGAACGTTCTGGGCAATGAGCGTTTCCGCGAACTTTCCGCCATCAACAATACGCTCTATGAATTTTTACTGACGGAAGAACAGAAGCCTGCCGAAGAAAAAGTTATCCACCACGTGGTGCTGAAAGCGGACATTCGCGAATCAACCACGCTGACGCGCACACTGCTGGAAAAAGGGTTGAATCCAGCTTCTTATTTCAGTTTGAATTTTTACGATCCCATCAACAAGCTGCTGCCGAAATACGAAGCGAAAAAAGTTTTTATTGAAGGTGACGCGCTGATTCTGGCGCTGTTTGAGCGCGATGGCGAGCCTGCTTTGGGCGTCGCCCAGACCTGCGTGCTGGCAAAAGAGATGATCCAGGTGGTTACCGCCTACAATGAGCGATCATTGGCGGCCGGATTGCCTAGTCTGGAAGTGGGTATTGGCATTTCCTACCAGGATTCAGCGCCCATGTATCTCATGGATGGCAGCAAGCAGATCATGATTTCCAAAGCGCTGAATGAGAGTGATCGCCTCTCTTCCTGCAGCAAAGGCGTGCGGCGTCTTCTGGATAACCGCGAGCTGCTGTTCAATGTTTTTTCTTTCAAGGCGGTTGAAGACGAAGATACTGGCGGCAACCCGGATGAATTTCTGCTTCGCTACAACATTGGCGGCATTCACATCAATGAGGCTGCTTTCCAGAAGCTGCGCGGTGAAATTTCTCTCCAGGCATTTGATCTTCAGGTCCCGATGATCTGGCAGAAGACGGCTGTCCGCGTTTATGCCGGCGTGGTCCCGTTGGGTCAGGGATCATTTCACCACATCATTGTGCGGGAAGGCCGCATTGCCCACGTGGACGCGCGCGACTTCACTCTCAAGACCGTCACTGACCGCTACTACTACGAAGTGTGCACTCATCCCAAGATCTATCACGCCATTGAGAGCGTGGCTAACCTGGCTGCGGTTAGATAATTAAAAAGCAGGGTGCTGAACCTTGAAGGGCACGCGTACCACTGCCTCCACATCCACCGGCGTGCCATCTTTTGTTCCCGGGCGAAAACGCCACTGTGCCAGCGCCTTGCGCGCATTTTCATTCAAGCGCTCGTCAAAGCCCTCAAGCACGCGAACCTCGCCCACGCTGCCGTCGGCATGAATCACGGCATAGAGCACCACTGTGCCTTCCACGTGATCATGCGCCAGGTCCTGCGGATACGCAGGATCAACTTTCTTGATTGCCTCGGGCGCGCTTAGATCAGATTCACCATGGCCCGCGGCGTTTAACTCCGCAAAACGAATGCTCCAGCTTCCCGTGGATGACGTGAGGTTGGGCATGCTGAGCCGCATGGAATAATTCCTGCGCGTCCCGAATATCTGATTGTCGATGCGATCGCGCGGCTTATCTGTGCGATCTGGCGTAAGCGGACGCGCCGGGGGCGGAACCGCCGATGCAACCACGGCATCGCCCGCAACCTTGGTCGGCGGCGGAGCAACATAAATATCGGCAGGCGCGCTGCTGTTCCCAGCTTTGATTTCTGGCTGTGCGGTAGAGCCTGCATGCCCGGAAGGGCTGGCAGTAAACTCTCCTGGCCGATTGCCTTCAGGGACGGTCAGCGGCTCACTGGGTGCCATCGGTTGCGCATTGAGCACCAGCATCTGGCCAATTTCTTTTTCATGCGAAGTACTGCCCCTGCTTACAGGCTGAGCCGGCGGGACTGCTCGGGCGTCCTGTGAGGGCAATCCGAGGTTGCTTAGATTTCGGCTGGCGGCCGCGGAAGCCGGCGCCGCGACCTGTGGCGCATTCAGCGGCAGCGATTGCACCGCGCGATGCGTTGCTGCCTCAGAGGCCGGTGCAGCCACTTGCGGAGGCGCCTGTACTGGGATCTGAAGACTGCTCGTCCTGCGCGCCGTCACGTCCGCGGCGGGTGGAACCACGATCGCGCTTTCCAGGGGTAGAGCCTGGATCGCACGGCGGCTTGCCGTGGTTTCCGCCGGCGCAGCTACCTCAGGCCTGGCCGCAGGCGGAAAATCCAGCGGACGAAGCCTGCTCTGGACCAAAGGCTGCGCGGGTGGAGCGATCTGCGGCACGTTCACTGGCAGAACTGGCAGCGGATGGTTCATTGCCATGGGAGCGCCCGGAACCCGAGTGGATGCAACCAGGTTGGGCAGTGGAATATCCTGCTTTAGAAATAAAGGGCTCGGCTGGACAATCGTCTGCCTGGTGCTGCTGTGTTTCTCATTAATCACCACAATTTCCTGCGGAGCGAATTCCGGATCTGCTTTCTGCGGGCGCAGCCGCCTGGGAGCTTGCGGCCTGGCAGTGTTTACCGGTGGCAGATATTCAGAAAGCTCATAATGCAGAGTCGCTTTCGTGTGGGCATATTCCGGTAAAACCTGCGGCTGGTTCAGCCATAGCAGATGAAGGCCATAAACCGTCAGAACCAGTAGAGTATGGGCCAGAACGGATTGCCGCAGCGTCTTCCATGACACAGGGCGATAAACCAGTGCGTCCCGCCAGTATTCACCGGGAAGCGAGGTGATCCAGGCCTGTGGAGGCGATTTCCGGAACAAATCGGCGATATTACGCAGGAAGATTCGCAGCCAGGGTTCAGGCTCTATCAGCAGATAAGGGCCGTGAGCAGAAGCGGTGGAAGCCTCATTTGTAACCGCTTTTTTCCCGGGGAGCATGTAGACTTGTACTTCCAGCTAAGTAGACCGATTATATCTTTATTACGGCCAAGGCCCATTTTATGCTTTCGAAAAAAATTCTTAGTTTCCTGACCTTAATCACTCTCGCGGTGGCGTGCCATTCCCAAAGTGGACTTTCCACGCGCGGGCAAAGTCAGGCCGAACAGGCGGACGCCAACGCCCCTGTCCCGCATGCCGCGGAAGATATTTCCGGCATGTACAGTTTTCTAAAAGAGGGTGAATTCCTCCAGATCAATCTGGAGAAGAACGCCGTTACCGGATACATCTCACACATGGGCGACTCCGACAGCGACCATGGCGTTTTTCTTGACCAGTTTTTTGCCAAAGCCGATATCCAGGGCCATGAAGTTTCATTCACTACCCGGCCGCTGCACAGCATGTGGTATGAGTTCAAAGGCAAGTTTGATCGGGGCGGAGCCAAGGGCAAAACCGATGACGGATATTACATTCTGCGCGGCACGCTCAAAGAGTTCAGCACGAATTCTGACAAAAGCATCAGCGAGCGCTCACGCTCCGTAGAGTTCAAATTGCTGGCGCAGCCAGACGACTCTGACGAAACTGCTTCCGGCAAAACCAAAAAGCCAAAAGAGTAGGGTGATGAGTGGAGGCGGATCAGTAGAGCTGCAAAATCGGTAACATTCGCAGATCAGTGGTATCAGTGTTCATCAGTGGTAAATTTTTGTTCTGATTCTTTCATACGGGGTTGATGGCTTCAGGCTGGCTCGATCTTAGAGAAGTATCCTGCGCGGAACGGCATGCGCTTGCCCTTCTCGAAAAGCTGCATCTCCGCGATTGTCACGTGCATTCCCCGCATGTCAATGCCGCCAAGCTCCATGCGGTCCCATGCTTCAAATACAATGCCCCGGTCTATCACGCGGTCCAGCAGGTCTTTCTCGCTGGCAAAGTCCGTGCTTAAAAGCATGCGCACTACTCCCGTATTTTCCCGTAGACGTTAAGACGTTCTATGAAGCGGCGCGAGCTGGCACGTGCTGTTAACCAGCAATATAACAGTTACCAGTGAGTATACGCGAATTAATTGGAAGTAGCTGGAAAGATGCGAGAGTAGCGGAAGGCTGATGACGAAGGTATTCTGCCTGAGAATATTCAGTCTGAGAAAACATTGTCATGCTGAGCGGAGCGCTGTGAGGATCTTATTGCCTGATAGGCTGATCGGCGCGGAGTCGAAGCATCCCGAGAATGTTATTGGAGTACATGCAGCATCAAGGCGTTCGCACGAAACTGTACCGCCGGGCTGCGAGTCGTGCCGTCATGCGAAATGAAGAAAGCCTTTGGTGCTGCAGGCCAGGGCGCAGCGAAGGGGAGTGCTTCGGTAAAATCAGCAGTCTACTGGTAATTCCTCTTCCAAATCATGTTCTTGTTGATGTCTGAGTTGTTCTTGTACCGCCGCATCTAATAGGCTCTTTGCCCTTTTCTGTTGGAGTTCAGTGCCGAATTCGGTTTCGCGTAACCGCATGGTTCGTTCATAAACTTGACGCTGGAGCCTGTCGCAGTCTTCGCAAACTTTAACGAGTTCAAGCTCCTCGTACTCTTCTTCATAATCCATGCGACACTCCGCCACGTCGATACAGCACCATGCTCGCCCGGCCCGCTCCAGCAAAACTGGCATTTTTTGATTAGGGTTCTGTCGACGCCGATGGTTTCATCTGCATTTTACGAACTTGGTAATCGCTCATCCTCACTGGATCTGGTTTCTCAGTAATATCAGCAGCTTTTCCACGCAGCAAAGCTGATTCTATGGCTTCAATTTGCAATGGGGTTTGCCCCAACTGCTTCAAGTGTCCGCAAATTTCTCTCCACGACAAAGGAGAGCTTGACCATTTGTCCCCTGTTTGTAATGAGAATGCTTCTAGAACTCCAACAAGGTCACTTGTGGATTGCCTCCTGACTGGAATCACTCGCATAACAAAACCGTCAGCCAATCTTCTAAAATCGCTGCCTTGAATGCCAATGATGCGGCACATCTCATGAAGCCGGGAATACATGCGACTCGTGATGCGATCACCAAGTGTCTCCTGCCCACCTGTCAATTCTGCTATTCTTTTCCCAAAAGAATTGGCCTCAGGCTCTTCTGTTACCTCTTCCCCTCTGCGGGAAGGAAAGTCAGGAAAGTTCGTAGTGATGATTGTAGTTTTCTTTTCGTTGTAGCGATAATTGAGAATGTGGCTGACCGTATCCCCAACCCATCCTGAAGGGCGTATAGCGCCGAGTTCATCCAAGAGCAACACTTCAGTTTCAAAGACCGGTCGCAGGATTTCCAGCTCTGTCGTCTGCACGCTCGCGTTGTAAGAGTTCTGTATTTCCTTCAGCAGCTCACGGTAATCGCAGAAAAGGCAGGCTATCCCTTTCTTGCGAATTAAGTAGTGAGCGGCCGCCACCGCCAGATGGGTTTTGCCGACACCCACCCGCCCAACCAGGAGCAGGCCCATTTTTTCGATCGGGTAAGCCTCCACAAAGTGTTTAACATCGGAAACAGCGAACGATAGCGATTGGTTAATGATCTCGATATTTTCCAAGGTGCAATGTGCGTAGCGAGCAGGAATTCGCGAGGCTTTGAGAAGTCGCGCGCTCCTATCAGTGAAATGGCACTCGCAACGAGTGACCTGATCTGCTTTTCCGGGAACAATTACCTTTTTCCAACGTGTCCCATTGCATACGGGGCAAGTTGTGGCTGGTTGGGATTGCTGCAATGTTGCCATGAAAGTCCGCTAAATTAATAGCCCTCCGGTCCTGCATCATTCGCTAAGGTTCTCAAATCGTCGTCGAGCGTCTTGATGAATGCCAGCTTCACGACGCCGGTCGGGCCGTTACGCTGCTTGGCGATAATCAGCTCTGCCTTGCCTTCAAGATCGGGATCGTCGGGCTTGTAAACTTCTTCGCGGAAGATGAAGGCCACCACGTCGGCGTCCTGCTCAATCGCGCCGGATTCGCGCAGGTCAGCCAGTTGCGGACGGTTGTTGCCGGTGCGGCTTTCCGGTGCGCGGCTCAGCTGTGAGAGCGCAATTACCGGGCAGCGCATCTCTTTGGCCAGCCCTTTCAGGCCGCGCGAAATCGCCGAGACTTCCTGCGTGCGGTTTTCATAGCGCTTGCCTGCTCCGCCTGAGGGCGTGCCCGCCACCAGCTGCAGGTAGTCCACAATCACCAGGTCCAGCCGGCCTTGCGCCTGCTGCAGGCGGCGGCACTTGGCGCGCATTTCAGAAATGGAGATGCCCGGCGTATCGTCAATGAAAATGGGCGCTTCTGCCAGCGCTGCCAGCGCGGTGACCAGCTTGTTGTAATCTTCACGGCCCAGAAATCCGGTGCGCAGCTTGTGTGAATCCACCATGGCCTGTGAGCACAGCAGGCGCAGCAGCAGCGATTCGCGCGACATTTCCAGCGAGAATACGCCGACTACTTTGTTATCGCGCACAGAAGCATTCTCAGCAATGTTGATGGCAAAAGCAGTTTTGCCCATTGAGGGACGTGCCGCAATAATCACCAGGTCTGACTTCTGCAGGCCACTGGTCATTCCGTCCAGATCTTCAAAATGCGTTTCCAGTCCGGTGATGCGCTGGCCTTGCTCGTATAACTTGTCGATGGAGCCGAATGAAAGCTTTACGATCTCCGGGATGCCCATGAATCCCTGGCCGATTCGCTGCTCTGCTACCTTGAAGATCGCCGACTCGGCCGTGTCAATAATTTCTTCCGCCGGCGCTTCCTGCTCATACGCCTGCTGGATCGCGCTGGTGGCTGCGTGAATCAATCCACGCAGCAGGGCTTTGTCTTTGACGATTCTTACGTACTGCTCAATATTTTTGACGCGCGGCAGTCCGTCGGTAAGCGAAGTGACGTACGCCACGCCGCCGACTGATTCAATCTCTTTGTGCTGTCCCAGCTGTTCGGTGAGCGTGACAAAATCCACGGCGCGACCGGTCTCCGCCAGCTCCATCATGCGCAGGTAGATGCGGCGATGCGAGTCGAGCGAAAAATCTTCCGCGCGCAGATGCTCCGCTGCCTGCGGATAGGAGGAATTATCCAGAAGGATTGCGCCCAGGATGGCGCGCTCAGCTTCAGCGCTGGCGGGCAAGCCGCGATCAAGAATGTGGTCAGTAGTTGCCATCGACGTCTCTTCTGGCTTTGCTGTAAAAGGCCCATGTTTATGGGAGAAAAACCAGCGAAACCAGCCTCAATCTTAGCAAGAAATTAAACCAGGCAAAAAATAAACCGGGCAAAAAAATTAACCCGGCCTGTACCAGCCATACAGACCGGGTTTACGGGGTGGATGTTCTTCAGCCGCGTGTTGCCCAGGCGGCATCAGCAGTTGGGCGAGTTTCTCTTACGCTCATCTTCTTACGAAAACGAAATAGGGCTGAGCTGCAGCCAGCAGCAAAGCCTACGCAGATTAAACTCCAGTGCATCCCTTGAATGCGCCGTCGATTTTCTCTCGAACCTCAACTGTCGCCAAGAACATTCACACTTGAGTAGTAAAAATATCTATGAAGTCCCATGCAGCGGCAAGGCACGATCGCAAACTTTCAGTGACTATCCTGTGCATAACAGTCTTTGTCTGTGGATAAGAGTGGAAAAGTGGCCGCTTATCTGCCGGACGCTGCGGAGAGAGTGGATAAACTTGCCGCTCGGCGCAATCCCCAAAGGATGAGGAGCGAGGAGCCAACGGTGGTGAGTCCAACGCTGACAAAGAGCAGTGTCACGAATGTTTCTTTCCAGGGTAGCGCACTGTGACCAGCACTGGTAATGGGAGAAAGTGCCGCAACGCCAAAGCTTGCGCCCAGTGTTGTGGCGATCCAATTGACATACGCGCCATAGAGCGCGCCGCAGTATGCTGTGAGCTTCAGCGTTGGAGCCAGCTTCACCTCGGCCCACACAGCGCCCAGCGCGATGAGGTATGTCCCATTCATCACGCCTTCAAGATGTGCGGCCAGTCCCATGCGCGGGTTGATGAACTTCTGCTCAACAAAGCCGGTGAGCAGGCCTATGAAGAACAAGAACATTCCGTGCCAGATCAACTTGCGCCGGGTATCTTCCATATCCAGTCACCTGCTTTCTTGTGCTTACTATAACTGCGAATGCACCATAAGCAATCTGAAAAGATCGCACGCGTTACGGCTCAATATAGATTCTGTGCACTCTCTCGCCCAGGCGCGTAAGGAGTTCATAAGGAATCGTTCCCGCCATTTGAGAAACCTGTTCGGGGCGAAGCGTGTAGCCGTTGTGTGTTCCATAGAGCAGAACTTCAGCGCCAATGCCGGCATCGGGGATGTCAGTGAGATCAACTTGCATTTGGTCCATGCTGATGCGTCCCACAATGGGGGCCGTTCGTCCTTCCACCAGCACTTGCCCTGTTCCGGAAAGCCGCCAGGGCATGCCATCGTCATATCCAAATGGAACAATGCCAACTTTTATCGGGCGCTTGGCGGTGAATGTCCGGTTATAGCCCAGCGTATCGCCGGGAGCGAACTCCTGAATGCTGGTAATGCGGCTGGTAAGTCCCACGGCAAGCTCCAGGTCCATGCCTTGCCGCGAAGCTTCTGAGGGATAAATTCCATAAAGGCCCAGGCCGATGCGCACCATGTTGTAATGCGCTTCAGGAAAGCGGATGGCGCCTGCAGTGTTTGCCGCGTGAATCTTCAGGTTGTCAAAGCCGGCTGCTTTCAATCCGGCGACGACTTGATCGAAGGCGGCAATTTGCTGGCGCGTGAAATCGTCAGATTCAGGGTCGTCAGCGGAAGCAAAATGGGTGCAGACACCGGTAAGCCGCATCACACCGCTGCTGCGAATGCGCTGCGCCAACTCGACCGCAACCTTTGGCGGCACTCCCACACGATGCATGCCGGTATCAACTTTTAAGTGGACGTCGAGCACGCGTCCGCTTCCGGCCAGCGCTGCGATAAATGTCTCCGCAAGTTCGGCCGAATAAATCACCGGAGTAAGCCGGGAGTTCAGCAGATTATCCACGTCTTCCCGCTCAGAAAGAAAAACCAGAATGTCCTGGTCTGCCCCGGTCTTGCGCACGGCCACGCCTTCATTCGCGGACGACACGCCAATGTGATGAATGCCCAGCTGTGACATCCACGAGCCAAGCTGCACCAGCTCCGTTCCGTATGCCATGGCTTTCAGCATGGCAACAATGTGGACAGCGCCTCCGCAATGCCGGCGGAAGCGCGCAATATTGCCTTCAATAGCAGCCAGATTTACCCATAAACAGCGCTGGGCAATTGCGCCGGAAAGATCGCGCACGGCCTTGACCATGCCTGCATTACGCGGACCTTTGAAGAGAACGGTATCTCCCGGACGCAGCAGTGGCAGCAGCCGGTCTTTTAATTCGTCGGCAGTCTTGACCTGCAAGACGCTGCCTTCGGGCTGCACTGCTTTGTATCCAGCGGCGGTCGTTTCGAGTTCGCCGTTGCCGACCAGAAACAAATGGCTGAAGCCGCACTCGGCGGCCTGCGCGCCAACCTGGTGGTGTTCACGGGCAGAGCTGGAGCCAAGCTCACGCATGCCGGCAAAGGCAAACATCTTGCGGCCATTCCGAGAAGCGCCAAGCGTGGCGGAGCGCAACGCCGCATGTACCGAGATTGGATCTGAGCTGTAACCGTCATTAATAATGCGGATCCCCTGAGGCGAAGACCAGAGCTCCATGCGCGTGGACGTGGGTGTGTAGTTGTCCAGCGCGGCAACAATTTCCTCCAGCGCCACGCCTAAAAGATGTGCGGCGGAGGCGGCAGTGTGCAGGTCGGCAATGATCTCCGGTGAGCGCGTCTTCACCCGTACGCTTCGCGTGCCTTGGGAGGCGATCGTCAGCTCCAGCAGCTGACCATCTTCGCAGAGCGAAACAGGTTTGAGTGAGAGCGCCTGATCTTCACCAGCAATCCCGCCGACTCTGTGGATGGGACAATGACTCTCTTGTGTGGAATCATCGAGCGTTGGCTCGTTTGCCGGAAGCAGTAGCCAGCCATCTTGCGGAATATGCTCGAAGAGCTTCATCTTTTCGCGTGCGATGGCTTCCCGGCTGCCGAACGCGGCAAAGTGGGCCAGGCCGATGTTGGTAAGGATCCCGTATGTGGGACGGGCAATTTCTTCCAGAGAGGCCATTTCTCCCGGCGCGGAGACGCCGACTTCAAGAATCGCCAGCGGCTCTGGCCTCTCAGCGGACAGCACGGCCAGAGGAAGTCCAAGCTGGCTGTTGTAACTGCCGGGTGACGCGAGGAACTGCCTGCCGGCCAGCAGACTTTTCAGGGCGTCTTTGACAATCGTCTTGCCATTGCTGCCGGTGATTGCCAGCACGCGTTCAAAATATTCATGCCTGTGCGCCCGCGCCAGAGCTTGCAGCCCGCGCAACGGATCAGAGACAACAATCAGCGGCCACCCAGGTTCGAGCGCAATACTGCCCAACCTGTCTTTAGAAACCATTGCCGCCGTTGCGCCGTTGCGGAAGGCGTCGGACAGGAAACGATGGCCGTCTGCCTGCTGCCCTTGCAGCGCCACAAAGAGCGCACCCGGAGAAGCGCCGCGCGAATCCGTGCAGACACGGTCGATGGCAATGGAGGAAGCAGCGCCACGCAACTCGCCACCGGTTGCATGGGCTATGCGATCAAGTTTTGTCGGAATCAAATGCTTTGCGCTCCGGTGCTCGCGCGCAGCAAACCTGCGCCGTAGCCAATCAGTGTACGGGATTTCATTCCTGGATTGGCAATGAAGCACCAGAAAAGTACTCTGGATCATTTAGAATCTAGTGAGCGAACTCATAAATATTCATGACCAGCCTTTATCAAAAATGGATGTATGCATGGGAGACTCGTCTCACAACGCGAGACACAAACCGGGTGGTTCGGCCACTGGAATGGGGCATGGAATGGGCCCGGCGCTGGCCCCTGGTCAACGGGAATTTCCCCAGCTCTGAGCAGGGATTTGAAGCCTATCTCCACGAGCTGAATGACCATATTGTCGCCAACAGCGACGAGTTTTTTGCCTACAAGACGCCGGAAGACTTCCGGCTGGAGAAACGGAAGATTGAGCTGTTTCCCACGGGCAGCAATGCGAATGAGAAATTCCCTGAAGGGCATGGGATGTTTCTGCGCTTTACCTCTTCCTCGCCTACGCCCTATCCGGAAAATGATCTGATGAATGCGCGGTGGTTTCCCGCCGAAGGCAAGCGGGCCGTGGTGGTGTTGCCGCACTGGAACGCCAATGGGATTGCCTACAACGCGTTGGGCCCGATCATGAATCGCTTCGGCATCTCCATGCTGCGGATGAGTAAGCCTTACCATGACATCCGCCGACCGCAGGAGATTGCCCGCTCAGACTATGCGGTTTCTCCCAACATTTGCCGCACGCTGGATGCGGCCCGCCAGGCGGTTGTTGACGTGCGCGCCTGTATTGACTGGCTCGTCTCCCAGGGCAAAGAGAGCATCGGGATTGTGGGCACCAGCCTGGGATCGTGTTACGCATTCCTGGCCAGCGCACATGATCCGCGCGTAAAAGTAAATGTCTTCAACCACGCTTCAACCTATATGGCGGACGTGGTCTGGACCGGCCAGTCAACGCGGCACGTGCGTGAAGGCCTGGAGCGCGACGGCATCACCCTCGAAAGCCTGAGACAATCCTGGCGTTGTGTGAGCCCCATGGCTTACTTTGATAAGTTCGCGCGTTATCCTAAAAAGAACCTGCTGATTTATGCGCGCTATGATTTGACGTTTCTGCCTGAGCTCTCGCGCGAAGCAGAAGCAGGCTTCCGCAAGTATGGCGCTGACTTAAAAACGGTGGTGCTGCCCTGCGGACATTACACCACGGGCGAAACGCCGTTTAAATATCTTGACGGTTACCACATGATTAGATTTTTGGTGAAAAATCTGTAGTGACTGCTACTGCTTGGTGATCTGATATTTGCTGAGAGCAATATCAATCAGAACAGACTGATTTGGGAGCGTCACCTTGAAAATGGCCGCGCGTGGCAATTGCAGCCCCTGAAGTTCCTGGTATTGAATCTCCAGCAGAATTTTTTGGGCACCTTCCTTAATCTCCGCGTTCACGGAGGCCAAGAGCAGTCCTTTTACGGTTTTTTCAAAGACTGGAGACACAGTAGTTTTTGAACCATCTAACAGGGTGGTCATTTTGGTAATGGCATAGTTCTTGTCCAGGAGAATTTCAACATCTGCACCGTTGGCTTTGCCAGCAAGGTGGAAGTCCTCGCCTTCCTGTTTGAGGGTCAGGCTGCTATTGTCTCCATCGAAAGGATTAGTGAGGACCAGAGGTGTCCACAGCTCATAGAAACCAGAAACCATTTTCTTGAAACCGGAAATCATCTGGTTCAGGCTGGCCTGAACGGGGCTACCATCGGCCATAAAAGGAGTGATGGTGGAGTGGCCCTGCTCATCAACTGCAACGGTAAAGCGCAATCCCTCAAATTTCTTAAGTCTTGCATCGTCTGCAGAAACGGCTTTTTTATCGACGCTTTCGAGAAACTTGCGCCAGTCAGGCGCAACTTCGCAATTAAAGCTCTTCAGTCCATGGTCTTTAAGCGAGTAATAAGAATTCTTGGCACTCTTTATTACATCTTTTGCATCAGAAGCGAATGCGGAAATTTGCAGAAATGCGGTTGCCAGCAAAACGAGCAATGCCTTGCGGTTCAGGGAACCGATCTTCATGATTTTCCTTTTCGTGAGGTAAGCCTACTTGTTCTTCCAGATCGGTTTGCGTTTTTCGATCACGGCCCGCAGACCTTCCTGCACGTCTTCCAGGCTCATCAGTTCGTTGAGATATAAATCCTGAGAGGTCTTCATTGCCTCTTTGAGCGGACGTCCCACGGAATTGCTGATCACGCGCTTGGTCACTTCCAGCACGGGGCCGCTGAACTCAGAGATTCGGGCGATGAGCCCCTCTACGTGTTTTTGCAGATCGGCTTCCGGAACCACTTTGTTCACAAAGCCAAAGTTAAGCGCTTCTTCAGCGGAGAGCGCTTCGCCGGTAAGAATCAGCTCATAGGTTTTTTTGGTGCCGATAAGCTGCGGCAACATAACCGCCGCAAACGGCGGGAAGACGCCAAGCTTTACTTCAGGCTGGGCAAATTTGGCTTTGGGTGTTGCCAGTACCACGTCGGCAAAACCCACCAGCTCTGATCCTGCGCCAATGGCCGGGCCGTTCACCACAACTACCACGGGCTTTGAGATATCGACCATCGCCTGAAAGACGCGCGTAAAAGCGTCCAGAGTCTGGAAGACGCGGTCCGGGCGCGAATCTTCAAGCGAGATGCCCGCGGAAAATGCCTGCTGTGACGATTGCAGCAAAATGGCCTTCACGTCAGCACGGCCGTTGAGGCTCTCAATGGCTTCCGCCATTTCTTTCATCATAGGCACGGTGAGCACGTTATGCGGAGCGTGGTTCAGCGTAAGCCGCGCAATGGAGTCAATTACCTCAAACAGGACGTACTTATACGCCTGTGCGGGCACACGAGTGTCGCCTGTCAGATCGGGTTCCGCTTCATGCGCGGGCCTTGTGGCCATAGTCACCTCAGTCAGTATTCAATGGGGAGGACGCGAGCGTGATTATCCGACGAAAAGCCGCTTGAATACAAGCCAGCATTCACCTTACGGAGGTATCGCAAGTGCATATTTACGGGCTGCTCTGGCTATTGTCCCGAAAGGTGCTGGCCTTCCGGATAAACGGCATCGGCCCTCAAGGCCACCAACGAGCGATTCATCACACTGAAGAAGACATCCAATTCGCCAACCATCACTAAATCTGGCAAACCCACAAACTTTTTGGGCCACCCTGGTGCTGGCCTTTTTCATTTCTGTTGACTTCGCCATATGGCTGGGTAATCAGTAAAATGGCTCTCATGAGAATCGCCCTGGGTGCAGACCATGCCGGTTTCGAACTGAAAGACCAGATCAAACAACACCTGCAACAGCAGGGCTATGACGTGCGCGATGAAGGCACGTCGTCGCCCGAGTCGGTGGACTATCCCGACTATGCTCGCGCGGTAGCGCACGATGTGAGTGAGCAGCGCGCCGATCTGGGCATTCTGGTCTGTGGCAGCGGCATAGGCATGGCGATCACAGCCAACAAGGTGGATGGAATCCGGGCAGCCAACGTCAGCACCGAATATGAGGCGCAGATGAGCCGTGAACACAACAATGCCAATGTGCTTGCTCTGGGCGCGCGGATTATCAACGCCGAAACGGCATTCCACATTGTGGATAAATGGCTGGCTACGCCCTTTGCCGGTGGCAGGCATGAGCGCCGAGTGGAAAAGATAATGGCAATTGAGAAGGAAGAAGATGCGGCCGGCGCAGCCGCAGCCAGGGAAAGCTGATGCATCATCTGTGGTCCAGAAGAGACTTTGAAATCAGCACCGATCCTTTGCGCATTGATGTGGAGACAGTCCATGAGTTCCTGACGAATTCCTATTGGGCCAAAGGAATCACCCTGGACGTGGTGTGGCGGTCGATTGAGAACTCCATCTGTTTTGGCGTTTATTTCGGCCGGGAGCAGGTTGGATTTGCCCGTATCATCTCAGATCGCGCGACATTCGCTTACCTGGCCGACGTCTTCATTCTTCCTGCCTACCGCGAGCGCGGGCTTTCCCTGTGGCTGATGGAGTGCATTGCGGCGCATCCGGACTTGCAGGGCCTGCGCCGCTGGATGCTGGCCACCAGAGACGCGCACGGCCTTTACGAGCGGTTCGGGTTTACGGCGGTCAGTCGTCCGGAACGATGGATGGAGATCCATCATGCAGAAATCCATGCAAAAGCCGCCAGCCAGACAACTCAGCAGAAATAAAGCCGCCTCATAGAGGAGGCAGCAGAAACTCGCTCATCCCGGCCTTCTCCTAGTAAGATTTCATGGTCATGAAAAACAACTGGATGTCCCGCTCCTTGTCTGAATCAGATCCTGAGATCGCCCGCGCCATTGCCAATGAGGCCAACCGGCAGCATGAGGGCTTGGAACTGATTGCTTCAGAGAACTTTGTCAGCATGGCGGTACTTGAGGCAGCAGGTTCTGTCTTTACCAATAAGTATGCTGAGGGATATCCAGGCAAGCGCTATTACGGCGGCTGCGAATTTGCCGATGTGGTTGAAACCGTGGCGCGCGACCGGGCCAAAGAGATTTTTGGGGCAGAGCACGCCAACGTGCAGCCGCACTCTGGCTCACAGGCAAATATGGCGGCTTATATGGCGCTGCTGCAGCCGGGCGACGCCGTGATGGGTTTGAACCTTGCTCACGGCGGCCATCTCACGCATGGGCATCCGCTGAATTTTTCCGGCAAGATGTACAAAATCATTCCTTACGGCGTGCGCAAAGATACGGAAACCATCGACTATGACGAGATGGAACAGATTGCCTTAAAAGAACGCCCCAAGATGATTATCGGAGGAGGCAGTGCCTATGCGCGCGTGATTGATTTCGCCCGCATGAAAAGAATCGCCGATAAAGTTGACGCCAAGCTCATGGTGGATATGGCCCACATCGCTGGGTTAGTTGCCGGAGGAGTGCATCCCTCACCGGTGCCGCACGCTCATATCGTTACAACAACCACGCACAAGACTCTACGCGGACCGCGCGCAGGTATGGTGCTTTGCCGGCAGGAACTGGCGGCCGCGGTGGATAAGATAGCTTTCCCCGGCATTCAGGGTGGCCCGCTGATGCATATCATCGCCGCAAAGGCGGTGTGTTTCAGAGAAGCATTGCAGCCGTCCTTCAAAGATTACGCGCAACAGATTGTTCTGAACGCCAAGGCCCTGGCCGGCAAAATTATGGATGAGGGTTACCGCATCATCTCTGGCGGGACGGACACGCACCTGATGCTGATCGACGTGTTTGCCAAGGGGCTTTTGGGCAGCGAAGCAGAGACTGCTTTAGGGCAGGCCGGCATGACGGTTAATAAGAACGCTATCCCGTTTGATAGCAATCCTCCTCTTAAGCCCAGCGGAATCCGTATCGGTACGCCTGCGCTGACCACGCGCGGCATGAAAGAGACGGAGATGGTCCAGGTAGGCGCCTGGATTGTTGAAGCCCTCAACCATCATCAAGATGCCCAGACGCTTGCGCGTATCCGCAAGCAGGTGCTGGAGATGGCCGAGGCTTTTCCGCTTTATCCTGAGCTGCGCAATACGGTGAATGCCGCGTAAGGCTGGACGATTTGTGGGCTTCATCGTGTGCAATAACTACTGTGGCACGATCTTGAGAACGCGGCCGTTCGAGATGTCCATCACATAGAGTTCGCCGGCGGCATCCTGTCCAAAAGAACTGATGTTGAACCCTGGCGTTGCCAGCAGTGAGCGGGTAAACGTATTCGCGGGCGCTTCCGTCAGGCTCCAAATCTTGCCGCTCAGATCGCCAAAGATATACATGCCCTGCATGCCTGCCACGGCGGTGCCGTGATAAACAAATCCGCCGATCACAGCCACCGCTTCAGGATGGCTGATCTCGATAATCGGCAGGCTGAGCCCGGTCATGTTGCAGCCGCTGGGCGGATTGAAGCAGTGCATGCCTTCCATGGTGTTCCATCCGTAGTTGCCGCCTTTCTGTACGATATCGATTTCTTCAAACATGTCCTGGCCCACATCGGCCATAAACAAGCGCCCTGTGCTGCGATCAAAAGAGAAGCGCCAGGGGTTGCGGAAGCCATCAGCGTAAATCTCCGGCAGTCCGCCGCCGGAAACAAAAGGATTGTCCGCGGGAATTGCATATTGCTTGCCGGGGCTGGTTGAGTTCACGTCTATACGCATCAGCTTGCCCAGCAGGATCTGCGTATTCTGGCCGTGGCCAAAGGGATCGCCGCCGCTGCCTCCGTCGCCCAGCCCAAAATAGAGAAAGCCATCCGCGCCAAAAGCCAGCTGGCCTGCTTTGTGATTGTCAAAGTTGCCGACCTGGTCGACCGTGAGAAGAATGCGCTCTGTTGCCGGATCAGATTGATTGGGATTTGTTGCAGAGGCAAGATACTCGGCAATGACTGACTGAAATTGCCCGGCGTTATTGCGCGTGTAATTTACGTAAAACTTTTTGTTGGTCGCAAAATTCGGGTGGAAGGTAACACCCAGCAGGCCCATTTCATTCTCCACCATGACTTTGTTGCTGATATCCAAAAATGGCTGCGGCAGTAACGCGCCATTCTGAATAATGCGGATGGTCCCACCCTGCTCCACCACGAACAGACGGCCGCTGCCGTCATTGGGATGTTCCAGGTCAAGCGGAGCGTTCAAACCGCTGACTACAGCCTGTGTAGTGATTGCCACGGTAGAAGCAGGAGCGCTGTTGGTTCTGCTAACGCCGCCACAACTTGCTAAGCTCGAAACCAGCAGCGCTGTCCAGAGGAGATGAATGAGTCTTCTTTGTTCCACGATGGTTCTTTCACGACTGTCCTTCCCAACTCGGGCCTTGCTAAAAATTCTCTTTAAAATCGGAGCGCAGCTCTGCATTCTGTGTCTGAATCGGGAGCCATAATCTGAGTTGTCTGCTGATTTCTAAGGTCGGACTAAGGCTTAATGCGGTGCCATGACAGCCCTCCTTTTTCCGGTGGAGTGCTTCTAACTTCACATAAGGATTTTTGGGGCGGATTTTCAGTGCTTTTACGACTCACATTTCTGGGAACGTTGGCTTATATGCTCGCAGCGGTTCTTGTACCGGCGGCCTCTGCCGTGGCGCGGGCGGGTAACACTCAGCCTGACGTAAATAAGATCGTTGAAGCTATGCTGAAGATGCAGCAGGAAAATAAAGCGCGCGTGAAACCTTTCACCGTCAGGCGTAACTATCTTCTATTCGACAAGCAGGAAGAGGAAAAGGCCAAAGTCGTCGCCAACATCACCGTTCTTCCGCCCAATGCCAAGGAATACCGGATTGAGAGCAGCAGCGGCGGTATGGGTGAGAAGGTGTTGCGTGACATCCTGAGTAAAGAGACCGAGCAACCCAGGGATGCGGAGCGTATAGAGCTATCGCGCAATAACTACGACTTCCAGTTGCTGGGCGAGGAATCTGTAGATGGCCGCCGGTGTTACCTTCTGGGCTTGAATCCCAGGCGTGAAGAGAAAGATTTGCTTCGCGGCAAAATCTGGGTGGACGCGGAAACTTATAATATCCGCCGCATTGAAGGCAGCCCGATGAAGAGCCCTTCGTGGTGGGTGCACGATCTTAAAATCCTCATGAACTTTGCCGAGGTCGATGGCATGTGGCTGCGCATTTCTACGCACGCGGTAGCTAACATCCGCTTCAAGGGCAAGTATGTAATGGAGTCGCGCGACATGGAATATAGCTTTACGCAACAGACTGCATCGCGCCATCGCATCAACCCAGCCATCTTCGCTGGATCTGCGATCCGTCCTTAAGCTACCCGCGACTCTCGATTTCCCGATCTCACCGCTAGTTGATTCGTGCTGTTTCCCAGCGCCCTCGCGCGCGGTTGCGTTCAGTTACCGCGCAATTTAGATTGGAGGGGATTCGCGTAGGAGATTCGCTCGAGCGAGGTTATTTGAATGAGGCTTGTTTACGCACTGTTTTTTCTGGTCCTGTTCGCGCCTTTCATGTCAGCACAGACAAACTCTTCACCCGCTGGCGGCGAATGGAAGTTTGTAGTCTCCGGCGATTCACGCAATTGTGGTGACGTGGTTATGCCCGCGATTGCCGCCGGCGCCATCAAAAGTCAGGCAGCTTTTTACTTCCACCTGGGTGACTTGCGTGCCATCTATGGCGCGGATGAGGACTATCAGCACGCCCCCGAGCATCGGGGCAAACCCATTGATAAAGATGTATATCTAAAAGAAGCCTGGGACGACTTCATCCAGAACCAGATTGTTCCGTTCGGCTCCATGCCGTTTTTTCTGGGCATTGGAAATCACGAAACCATCGCGCCCAAGACGCGCGAACAGTTCTCAGACAAATTCGCCAAATGGCTGGATTCTCCGCCGCTCCAGAAACAGCGCCTGGCCGACAATGCAACGGACACAGCTCCAAAAACCTACTTTCACTGGATCCAGGGCGGAGTGGATTTTATTTATCTTGATAACGCCACAAAAGACCAGTTCGCGCCGGAGCAGGTGAGCTGGGTGGAAGGTGTAATTGCGCGCGCTTCGTCCAATCCGGAAGTGCACGCCCTGGTGGTGGGAATGCACGCCGCGCTGCCGGACAGCGTGGCCCATGACCACAGCATGAATGACTGGCAGGTTGGGATTGAAACCGGCCGGCGTGTTTACACTGATCTGCTGAACTTCAACAAACAGACAAAGAAAAATGTGTACCTGCTGGCCAGCCACTCGCACTTTTACATGAGCGGCATTTTTAATTCTGACTATCGAAAAGCACACGGTGGAGAACTACCCGGCTGGATCGTCGGGACTGCCGGGGCCGTGCGCTACGCGCTGCCGCCGGATGCGCCACTTGCCAAAGAAGCGCGGACCAAAGTCTATGGATACCTGGTGGGAACTGTTCATGCCGATGGCTCAATTGATTTCAAGTTTGAAGAAATCAAATTGCCGGATATTCCTGCCGCGATCAGCCAGAGGTATACGCCGCAGCTTGTTGATTTCTGCTTTAACAAGAACGCAGCTTTTTCTGAAGGCCGCTGAATCGGCTTGAGACGAAAAAAATGACCGTTTGCTCACGCAAATCTGGATGCGCTGAAATTTTCAAAAGCCCTCTTAACACAATTTCCACATTTTTTTGTTGACAATGTTACACGGGTACATCAATATCTTGTATGTAAGTAAGTAACGGTACCATTCGTTGGGTTACTGAATTGAGATTAGGGCTCAGGGACTTAAATTCTTCAAGGAGGCTTCCACTCATGGCAACCAAGAAAAAAGCAGCCAAGAAAAAGAAGAAAAAGTAGTCATTCTGCGGAGCCAAGTCTCCGTGAAACTTACAAGGGAAAATAGTTATGACGGGTGTTCATCGGAACACCCTTTTTTATTGCTTATTTGCCTCGCCGCCTCAGGTCTGTCCAACCTCTGCAACGCCAGCGGACTCTAAATTGAAATATCAATCGTTGAAGGGCATGTTTTTTTCTGGGCTTATCGGCGCCACGCCGGGTTCAATGAGTGCACGGTTTCAGTGGCAAGTGCCTGAGCTTCACGTACAATTCCAAAAACGCTGGATCCAAAAATACTAGAGATGAGCAGAAACTCAATTCTCAAAATGCAAATTCTCCAAATACGAAAACAATTTTTGGCGGTTTTAGCTGTCGTCATCGTTATTGCGATGTCGGGCAGCGCCCAGACTGATGCGGCCAAAACTGGCGCAGGAAAGACTGACTCGGGGCAATCCAGCGCAGGGACGTCTGACGCGGGAAAAACTGCCTCACCGAATGCGGATGAGATTCTTTCATTCCTGAACCAGACCATTGTCTGGTCAGGACAGCTGGCCACGCAGCAACAACTGGTCAACGAGCCGAGCGACGCGGTGTTCCTGAATGACAGCCGGCAGGTTTCCAGCCAGATCGTTGGGCTCGCCTTTGACTTTGCCCGGGCGCGTGCTCAGGCGCTGACCAGTCAATCGAGCGCAGGCTCGGCGGGCTCGTCGCCGGCGGCTTCGCAATATCAAAAACTAATTGATGCAGCGAATAAGGCAGACGACAAGGTAAAGCAATCCCAGAAAGATCTGGATGCACTGCGCCAGCAGCTGGCGAATGCAACGGGCAACAAACGCCGCACGCTCCAGGCGGCTATTGACGAATCAGACAGCGAGCTCGAATTATTTCAGGCACGGCGAGACGCCCTGCGGAGCATGCTTCAGTTTGCTACCGGCAAATCTGGCGGGGTGAACTCCGGAAACCTTGTTTCACACGTGGAAGAGTTAGCTCGCACCGTGCCGGCTGCTTCGGCAAGCAGCAAGGACCAGGCTGATGCGAATACAAAATCGGCAAACGCGGCGGCTGTGGCCTCACGCGATAGGAAAGAACCTCCCAATGGCCTCTTTGCTCTGGCGACGGACTTGTTTTCATTAAAACGCAAAGTGCACGCCCTGGATGACAATCTTCATAAGACAGATCTTTTGAGCCAGTCGGCAGCCAATCTGCGCGCTCCGCTCATCGCGGAGATTAAGGAGCTTACACAAAAAGGTGATGAAGTCTCCGGTGAACCAGATTCGCAGGATCCTACTGTGCTGGCACAGCAACGCAAAAATCTGGATGCGTTGACGGCAGAGTACAAACAGCTCTCCGCCAGCCTTTTGCCACTGGGGAAGCAAAATATTCTGCTGGATCTTTACAAACGCTCGACCAGAAACTGGCGAGACGCTGTGGAAAGCGAGTATCAGGCTGAGCTCAAAGGCATGCTCCTGCGCCTGGGAGGCCTGGCATTCATTCTGGGCGTAGTGTTTGGCATCTCTGAACTCTGGCGGCGGGCCACATTCCGTTACATCACAGACGTGCGCCGCCGCTACCAGTTTCTGCTGATTCGCCGGATTGTTCTGTGGTTTTTAATTGCCATCATTGTGGCCACGTCATTTGCCAGCGAGTTGGGCGCCATTACCACTTTTGCCGGACTGCTCACGGCAGGTATCGCGGTGGCGTTGCAAAACGTGATCCTCTCGATTGTCGGTTATTTTTTCCTGATTGGTAAATATGGCTTGCGCGTCGGCGATCGTGTGCAGATCGCGGAGGTAACTGGTGACGTGGTGGATATCGGCCTGGTGCGGATGCAGTTGATGGAAATGACCGGCGGCCCTGCGCCACTTCCCACCGGACGCGTTGTGGCGTTCTCCAATTCCGTGGTTTTTCAGGCCAACTCCGGCATGTTCAAACAGATTCCGGGCACGAATTTCTTGTGGCATGAGATCACGCTCACACTGGATCCCAAGAGCAATTATCGCCAGGTTGAGGAGCGCATGATGGAGGCCGTGAACAAGGTCTTTGCCGAATATCGCGACAAAATGGAGATGCAACGGCGCAACGTTGAGCGCTCACTGAACTCAACTGTGGTTGCTTTTGCTCCGGAAAGCCGCCTGCACCTGACGCAAACCACGCTGGAAGTGGTGATCCGCTATCCCGTGGAACTGGGCAATGCCGGCGAGATAGACAACAAAGTCACACGAGAGATACTGAACGCCGTGGATGGCGATCCCAAACTGCGCTTACAGGTTTCCGGGGGACCCACCATCACAGTGGAAGAGCAGCCAGCAGCGACCAGCACCAGTCAAAGGCTAGCGGACATAATCCCGCGGGCGAGGCCGCCCAGGCAGAAAATCCCTGAAACTTGTGGAGCGCATCCGTGCGGCTGGTGAGGGATAATAGGGGAGACTTTCGCGGATAAAAGCGCATCATGCTGGAAGGTGCGGGAAATGTCTGCGCGGTTGCTGCTCTGGAGTCAACCCTGGAGGAAAGGCAAGTGAAAACCGTCTTTGTTATTGGAGCGGGGCCAGCAGGGATGTTTGCCGCTCAGAAGATTGCCCAGGGCGGCCATGAAGTCATCATCCTTAATCGCGATATTAAGCCGGGCGGTCTGGCCGAATACGGTATCTATCCCACCAAAGACAAGATGAAGATCGGGCTGCGCAAACAGTTTGCCAAGGTGCTGAGCCTGCCCAACGTGCATTACTTCGGCCACGTGCCGGTCACCAGCCAGTCCGCCGTTTCGATTCCTGATCTACAACAGTTTGCGCCTTCCGCAATCGTCTTTGCGGTGGGCGCGCAAGGCACAAAGAAGCTGGGATTGCCCGGCGAAGCGGTCAAGGGTGTGTACGCGGCCAAGGATTTTGTCTATAGCTACAACCTGCTGCCGCCTTTTACCTCGCATGATTTTTCCACCGGCAAGCGCGTGGCGATTGTGGGCATGGGCAATGTGATGGTGGATATCGCGCGCTGGCTCCTGATAGACGCGCCCCAGAAGACGGCGGAAGAGGTGATTGTGGTGGCGCGCCGCGGCCCGTTTGAAGCCAAGTTCGATAAAAAAGAATTTGACTACATTGAGGAATTCCTGGATCGCAGGGCGTTTGACGAAGAACTGAGCCGCATACAGCCGCAACTTGCAGCCGTGGGTCAGGACATAAGCAAACTAGCGGAAGAGACTTTTCCTGTCTTGTGCACACCGGCAGCGGACCATCCGGCGGGCAAGGCCCGGCTGCGCTTTAGATTTCTGTGCTCACCGCAAGCCATCCACGCCGATGGCGGCGGCCGGATTGACCAGCTCAATGTCGCGGAAAATGTTCTTTTTGAGCGTGACGGCAGTATGGCCTGCAAAGCCACGGAACAAAATGCTGACCTGAAAGTTGACACGATGATTTTTGCCATCGGTGATGTGGCGGACCCTGGCTTAGGCCTGCCCTATAGCCGTGACAGCTACGTCATCAATCCCGATCAGAACGATCCCAAGCGTGCTGCGTATGAATTGTTTGATCCGCAGGGCGGCAAGGTGCTGGAAGGAATGTATGCCGTGGGCTGGGCGCGTAAAGCCAGTGACGGCCTTGTGGGCATAGCGCGGCATGACGCTGAAGTAGGAGCCGTACACGTTCTGCAATATCTTGAGACCGCCCGCGAAAGCAGCACGGACGCCACACAGATTGCGGGCTTTCTTGAGCGCAAAGGCCTGCAGGCTGTGAACAAGCTTGATCTTGAATGCCTGGCGCGTGCGGAAGAAAAAGAAGCGCAGAAGCGCGGCGTTCCCTGGTTCAAGTTCGCTGACGATGGCGCCATGCTGGCGGCCATCCAGGCGGAGAAAGCGAAAACGGTTACGGCTTGATTCTTCCTGCTACTCGCGTTTAAAGTCTTTGAGCAGATGCCTGCCTGGGAACCCAACCTCTATTTAAAGTATGCCAATGAGCGCGCGCGGCCCGCGGCCGATCTGATCGCGCAAATCCGCCTGGAATCCCCGGGGCGTATTGTTGACCTGGGCTGTGGTCCCGGCAACAGTACAGAGCAGTTGCAGCAGCGCTGGCCTGGGGCCGCCATTGCCGGCGTGGACAATTCACCGGAGATGCTGGCGCAGGCAAAGGCAAACCATCCCGGCTGGCAATGGATCTTGTGTGATATTGAAGCCTGGAGGCCGGAGCCGGCGTCTGACTTGATTTTTTCCAATGCGGCACTTGCACTGGGTTCCCGGACATGCCACGTTATTCCGTAACTTGATCAATGGCGTCGCGCCCGGTGGAGCGCTGGCGGCGCAGATGCCCAACAATTTTCATTCCGCCGCCCACTCTGTGATTCAAGAGGTCGCGCTGTCGGGCGATCCGCGCTGGGCCAAGGAGATGGCGTCCGCGTCCGGGGCTTTCACCGTGCAGCCGCCGGCTTTTTACTATGACGTTTTGCGCAAACACGCCAGCCGCGTGGATATATGGGAGACCGAATATCAGCATGTGATGGATGGCCCCAAGGCCATCTTTGATTGGATCCGCAGCACCGGCATGCGCCCTTATCTTGACCGGCTGGCTGATGCCGAGCAGCGCAAGCTTTTTGAAGAGATGTGCCTGGAAGGATTTCAGGAGGCATACCGGTCGAACGATCAGGGCAAGGTGCTGTTTCCGTTCCGCAGAATGTTTATCGTGGCGTATCGATAAGAACGCAGAAGCCACATTGCGGTATGGCACATCAAGTCAATCCGTGAGGCGAATTCTTGGTCAGAAAATCTGTCTATTTGCTGTCTGCCGCTTTCTTTCTGTATTTTTCTGTTTTGTGCGCTGCGGCATCCGTGCAAAAAATTGGCCCTGATCTCTACGCCTACATCTCTGACAATGATTCAAGTGCGAACTCAACCTTTCTGGTGAGTGATCGCGGCATTCTGGTGGTTGATACCGGGCTGAACGCGCAAGAGGGCCGAAAGCTGCTGGCCGAGATCCGCAAAATATCTCCTGCGCCCGTGCGATGGATTGTGAACACGCATTACCATCCTGATCACCGCGGCGGCAATAGCGTGGTTGGCCCTGATGCGGTCATCATCAGCACAGATGAAACCAGGGCAGCGGTACTGCGCACACAGAAAGAACAAGCTGGCAAGACTGAAGAGAAGCCCGAGACAGAGTATCAGCTCAACGAAGTGTTTCTGGGGCGTAAGGCGCTGACGCTGTTTGTCGGCGAGCATGAAGTGCGCATCTATCATCCAGGGCCGGCACATACGCGAGGTGATGCCGTGGTTTATTTTCCAGATGAGCACGCTGTTTCCACCGGCGATTTGTTTCTCACCAATTCATGCCCCGCCATGGATGACGGCGATATGGAGAACTGGATTGTCGCGCTGGACCAGATTCTGGCGTTGCCGGTGGAGCAGGTTGTCCCAGGACATTTTGAACTGGCCACGAAAAACGAATTGCAGCGCTTTCGCAACTATCTGGCTGATCTGCGTGATCAGGTGGCACGCATGCATCACGATGGAATGCCGTTAGACCGGATACAGAAATCGCTGGAATTGCCGGCCTATAAAGATTTTCGCCAGTATCCGCAATATGAAGCCACGTTCAAAGACAACGCCGCAGCGTATTACGGCCAGCTGGAGCACCCAAAGCCGCAACCGCTTCTCTCCGAACCCCAGACGCGCTAGCAGACAAGGCAGACGACGCGTCCTTTGGTGTGGCTTGTTTCTGACGCAATCCACTTACAATAGCTCCCATGCCTGAGACTTCTATTCAACCTGTTTCGCGCCGGAGTGGGTTAGCACTGCTGCCCGGTCTGCTGATCGGCGCCGTTGTCGCGCTTTTGTTTGCCATTCTGATGGCGCGCGTGCCATCCGGGCCGCTGGCGGCGCTGTGGTCTGCCTTGAGCGGACGCAACACGCGCATCAACAGCGAAGGCAGCGTGATTGAGCGCATACAGCGTTTACAGCGCATGGAAACCGTGGTCTACAACATGGACAAGATCGTGACCGGCGAGAAGGACAATCCTCTTCTTCCCGACTTTATCGCCGGCGACCGGCTGCTGATGGTTGTTCATGGCCAGGTTGTAGCCGGCATTGATTTCACGCGGCTGAAGAATAGCGACATCAAAATTCAAGGCAAGGAAATTCACGTCCATCTGCCCAATTCTCAAATCCTGATTACGCGCCTGGACAATGCGCGCACCAAAGTCTACTCACGCAACACGGGAATTCTTGTCAGAGTGGATCCGAATCTGGAGTCGCAAGTTCGCCAGGAAGCCGAGGGCGAGTTGTTGCAGGAAGCCGCGGTGGGTGGAATCCTGAACAACGCGCGCGACAATGCCCGGCTTACCGTAACAAGTCTTCTTCTGGGCCTGGGTTTTGAGAAAATAGAAGTTGACTGAAAGCCAAGAAAGCGAAAGGCGCAAATGGAATACACCAACCTCGGATCTACGGGCCTAAAAGTTTCTCGAATCTGCCTTGGCTGCATGACATATGGCAGCAGCAGCTGGCGCCAATGGGTCTTGAACGAAGAAGAAGGGCGTCCATTCATCAAGCAGGCCATTGAGCAGGGCATCAATTTTTTTGATACCGCAGACATGTATTCGCTGGGCAAGAGTGAAGAAGTTCTGGGCCGCGCCCTGAAAGATTTTGGCCCGTCGCGCGACAAGGCTGGTGATCGCCACCAAAGTTTTCTTTCCTCTGGGCGACGATCCAAACCAAAAAGGGCTCTCACGTAAGCACATCATGCACGCCATTGACGACAGCCTGCGCCGCCTGGGTACGGACTATGTGGATCTCTATCAGATCCATCGTTTTGACTATGAAACACCGATCGAAGAAACGCTGGAGGCTTTGCACGATGTGGTGAAGTCGGGCAAAGCGCGTTACATCGGCGCGTCGTCAATGTTCGCATGGCAATTTGCGCAGATGCTCAATACCTCTGAGCGTCTTGGACTCACGCGTTTTGTCACCATGCAGAACCATTACAACCTGGTCTATCGCGAGGAAGAGCGCGAGATGGTCCCGTTGTGCCAGGCGGAAGGTGTGGGACTGTTGCCGTGGAGTCCGCTGGCGCGTGGCTTGCTGGCTGGGAATCGCAAAGCCCAGACGCTGCGTTCCAAGGAAGATGATTACTCGAAAAAGCTATACACGCAGGAAGCCGATGACCGCGTGGTTGATTGCGTCGCCCAGGTAGCGAAAGATCGCGGTGTGCCACCGGCCCAGATCGCGCTTGCGTGGCTGCTGCAAAAATCTCAGGTCACGGCCCCGATTGTTGGAGCCTCCAAACCGCATCACCTGCAAGATGCGGTGGCTGCCGTGAGCGTAAAGCTGACACAGCAAGAAATTTCTCAGGTCGAGTCAGTGTATGTGCCGCATCCGGTTTTAGGACATCACTAAACGCAGGTGCAGTTTGTGATTCCCGAGTTCGCCAGGATGACGAACTCGGGGATCAAAGATTGCAGTGCCACTTGCTGAGTTTATGTCAGATCAACAACTTTCAATTTGATCTCTGTGCTCTTCCAGTTCGACTGGAACTGCTTCTCGACAAACTGCGCGTCATAGGCGCGATTTTGTGCCCGCAATGCCTCGCTCAAGCCAAACAGCGAACGCGGATTGCGCGGGTTACGGTCAAGGTCCTCACGAAAAACTTTCTCTGCTTCAACAGCATTCCCATTCAGCAGAAGCACGGCGCCAAGGGTCTCACGCACTGGATAGAACCAGTCTGGCGGTTCGTCATACTTCAGCGCGTCTTGAATGGCGATGGCCTTCCGCAACATGGAGATTGCCGTAGACGAATCATGTTTTGCCAGAGCGATTTTTGCTCCCAGCACGTTTGTGGCGATCATCAGCACATCTTTGGCTTTGTTGTTGACGGGCATGGCAAAAACCTGGTCTGGGGGCGTCTTGTCCGCAGCGTCACTCACAATCTGGTATTCGGTTTCAGCCTGGGCCACTTTGCCCTTGGCGGCCAGGGCCATACCGCGGGCAAAATGCCAGTAAACCGTAGTGGTCTTCATGGCTGGATCTGGTTGCGGCATGGAGAGAATCTGGTCCCATTTCTGGAAACGCACCTCAACGGCCAGGGGCACGGTCATGAAGCCTTCCAATGGCGGTATATCCTTTACAAGCGGACCAACGTGCGCCGCGAGCATTTCTCCGGCCTTGTGAGCTTCAGCGTAATTGCCGTTCATGCTGGAGCATGCGGCGATGAAGTGCAGATTGTGGCTGTAATACATTGCGCCGTACATGCCTTGCGATCCGCTGGACTGCAGATAAGCGCGGTCAGCGGCCGCGGCCAGCTCGTTGGTTTTTACCGCAGCTGCAAAATCACCGGTGCGAATATAAACGTGACCAGGCATATGCACCAGATGTCCAGCGGCAGGGGCAAGCGCCGCCAGCCGGTTGGCTGCTGCCAGTGCGCGCTCAGGATTGGGCGAAGCTTCCACGGAGTGTATGTAATAGTGAATCGCGCCCATATGGTTGGGGTCGCGCCGCAGCACGGATTCCAGCGCGGCCACGATCTCTTCTGTTCCGTCCACGGGCGTGCCATCCGGATGCCACAGTCCCCAGGGATGAAGAGTCATGCCGGCTTCCGCGAAGAGCGTAGCAGCGTCAAGGTCGTCAGGAAATTGTTGCATCACGTCGCCCATGGCGTTGCGATAACGCTCCGCCGCCAGACGTCTGTCGGCATCAGGCTCAGCAGGAAAACGGAGAGCCATGGCGGCGATATACGCTTTCTCACTGGGAGACGCATTGGCCGCGAGCTCGCTGGCTTTAGCGATGGCCTCATGCGCATGCTTGAAACGGTCAGGATCGGCAGGATCGTTGTAATTTGGCCCGATCGCTTCCGCCATGCCCCAGTAAGCCATGGCCAGTTTAGGGTCGAGCTCGGCAGCGCGCTGGAAAGACGCTGCCGCTTCTTCATGATTGAAAGCAAAGATCAGGCGCAATCCCTGATCGAAGAATTTTTGCGCCTCAGTGTTCGTGGTGGAGACAGGATGATGCAAATCGCCCAGCCCTGTCATCAGAACAGCTTTTTTAGCCGGAGGCTGATTGGGTGTGGCGTGCTGCTGCGCGTGGATTGGCCCGCAGAGCGCAAATGATACCAAAGCGAATGCCAGGAGCTTCATGGTGATTTTCTCCTTAGTCGGACTTTTTGGTTTCCGTGGGTAACAAACAACGTGCGGGCCGGGTGCATTTCGTCCCACCCTCGACCTTGCATTTGTCCTATACAGGCCTATGGTACGCCTTCAAAATACATAAGGTGAGGTTCTAACAAATCTATGTTGAGCAGAATACTCCAATTACTTCTGGCTAGCGTCACTTTCTTAATTCCCGTATCTTCCGCAGCTGTTGCGCCTGAAGCAGGCGTTGTGCATCCGGAGATGATTGTCTCCGGCCAGTGGCTATCCGAGCACCTCAACGATCCTAAGGTGGTTATTTTGCATGTGGGCGAGAAACGCTCTGAATACGATAGCGGACACATTCCCGGCGCACGCTTTCTGGCCCTGGAGGATTTCATCGACGGCGAGGATGCCGAGCTGCCTTCCACGGAAAAGCTGAAAGCAGCTTTTGAAAAAGTTGGCGTCAGCAATGACTCGCGCGTAGTGATTTACACCACTGCCTGGTATCCGATGGCGGGCCGTGCCTATTACACGCTGGACTATCTTGGCCATGGCGAGCACACGGCTCTGCTGGATGGCGGCATCAATGAGTGGCGCAATGAGAAGCGGCCTCTCTCCAAAGACGAACCGAAAGTCGCGCCCGGCAGTTTCACGCCGCATGTTCATCCTGAGGCGCGCGCCCTGATGGAAGAAGTGAAGAAGATTTCCGCGCAGCCGACAAAATCCGCCGCGCTGGTGGATACGCGTCCGGAAAAGCGCTATACCGATGGACACATTGCCGGAGCGGTACCTATCTACTGGCAGGAAACGCTGGTCGATGCCAAAAACAAGCCGGTGTTTCTTCCTCCGGACAAATTGAAGGAGCTGTTTGCAGCAAGAGGCATTGCGCCGGGAGAGAAGCTGATTACCTATTGTGAGATTGGTCTTCAGGCCTCGCACGTGTACTTCGTCGCCAAATATCTGGGATATGATGCCGCCATGTTTGATGGCTCGATACATGAGTGGAGTCATATGAACAAGCTGCCCGTGGTGGAAGGCAAGGCGTTGCGCTAAGGAGCAAAAAATGTTTCTTCGAATCATTGCCGCCGCGTTGCTGGCTGGGATGGCTGGCTTGCGAACTGGCGCGCAAACTGCTTCAACGCCAAAACTGCGTCCGGAAATGCTGGTGACAACTTCATGGCTGGCAGAGCATCTGCAAGACCACGACCTTGTGGTGCTCTGCATTGGCTCAACGCCGGAGTTTTGCAAAGAACACATTCCTGGCGCGCGCCTGATTCGTCTGGATGAAATCGCGGTGACGCGCCACGGCATTCCCAACGAACTTCCGGCAGCGGAGAAGTTGGAGCGAGTATTTTCCGCGGCGGGCATGAGTAACGGCTCCCGTGTTGTGCTCTATGGTGAGCGCTTTAACCTGATGGCAGCGCGAGCTTACTTCACGCTGGATTATCTTGGCATCGCGGATCGAGTGGCGCTGCTTGATGGTGGCCTTGAAACATGGACGGCGGAGCATCGTCCTCTGTCTACGGAAACAGTACAGATCAAAGCTGCTGCGCTCAAGGTTTCGCCACGTTCCGAGATCCTGGTTGATACAGCCAGTCTGCAAAAGCTCGAACAAAAAAAATCAGGAACAATTGCGTTGATCGATGCCCGGCCAGCGAAAGAATTTACCGGCGAGCTGCTTTCTGAAGACGTAACCAAAGCCGGACACATTCCCGGCGCTAAAAGCCTGTATTGGATGGACATGCTGGTGAGCCGTGAAAATCCTGTGCTGCGTCCTGTAGCGGAGCTGCGGCGCATGTACACGGACCTGAACGCCAAAGAAGACCAGCCGCTCATCACCTATTGCCGGACCGGGATGCAATCCTCTTTTGATTACTTTGTCGCAAAATATCTCGGCTATCAGCCCAGCATGTATGACGCTTCATTTTACGAATGGAGCAAACAGAATTTGCCGGCGGAAACCTCTCCCGGGAAATAGTTGGATATTCCAGCAGCACAAAAGAGAAAAGGAACCCTAAAAGACTGCAGGGTTCCCTCACTACGTTCGGGATAAAACCAATTTCTAGAACTGGTTCCACAGGTACTGGTTGTAAACGTCGTGGTGGTACTGGACTTCGGGAGCTTTTACAAACGTCCCCAGCAGACGCGGACAACGGTCCGCCGACGCCTGTTTCAGGTCAGCGTAACGGCCTTTCACATCTTCGCCCAGAAGCTTGCTGGTCCATTCTGACTTGCGGAAGTTTTCCATCGCGGTATAAATGTTGTCCGGCAGATAGCGTTCGGCCTGGCGCAGGTTTTTGATCTTGGACGTGGAGCCGGCAATGCCGGTCTTGAAAACGCCCAGCATCACCATATAAGGATTCGCGTCCGGAGCCACCGAGCGCACTTCCACGCGCATGCTCTTTTCATTGCCAATGGGAATGCGGACCATCGAGCCGCGATCAACGGCAGAAGCCTTGATCTGGTTCGGCGCTTCAAAGTGCGGATCGAGCCGACGATAAGCATTTACGCTGGCATTCAGCATCAGGCAAAGATCGTTGCCATGCGTGAGAATGCGGTCCACGAATGACCAGCCAAGCTGGCTGAGTTTTTCCTCTCCCTTGGGGTCCCAGAAAAGATTCTTGCCCTCTTTGCTGATGGAGACGTTGGTGTGCATGCCGTTGCCGTTCACGCCAACCACTGGCTTGGGCAGAAAGGACGCGGTCAGGCCCATTCTGGTGGCGACCTGGCGGCAGATCAATTTATAGATCTGGATCTGGTCGGCGGCAGCCACCACTTCACCATAGCTGTAATTGATTTCAAACTGTGATGGCGCGACTTCCGGGTGGTCTTTCTCATTCTGGAAACCCATGGCGCGCTGCACTTCCGCCGTAGTGTCAATGAACGTGCGCAGAAGATCGCCGGGCAGCGAATGATAGTAGCCGCCGGTGTTCACGTATTCGAACCTGCCGGTTTCGTTATAGCGGCGTTCGGCGTCAACGCCCTGAAACAGGAAGCCTTCAATTTCATTGGCTGCGTTGAGCGTGTAGCCTTCTTTCTTATACATCTGCTCGGCAAACACTTTGAGCGAGCCGCGAATATCGGCGC
Source organism: Terriglobia bacterium (assembly GCA_963724105.1). GTDB lineage: Bacteria > Acidobacteriota > Terriglobia > Terriglobales > Acidobacteriaceae > Angelobacter. The sequence goes on from CAVRTD010000001.1 coordinate 1,012,342, forward strand.
TGTAAGGCGTGCCGCCCTTGTCAATGACTTCGCCAAAGACCAGCACTTTGCCGGAGCCAAAAATATCCGATGGCGCCCAGTAGAAGGAGCTCCAGTCCAGGCCAAGGCGAAGATCGCTCTCGCGCTGGGCGGTAAAGCCGCGTATGGACGAGCCGTCAAACGTGAGGTTGTCCCAGCTTTTGATCAGGAATTTTTTGTCATAGTCCAGCATGTGCAGGCGGCCTTCAAGATCGCTGAAGAGCACGGTGACGGCCTTGATCCGCTTTTCATCGGTCAGGTATTTCAGCCGTTCTTCCTGGATTTTGTGCATGGCAACGCGGTTGCGGCGCTGCTCCTTCGCCCGCAGGTTCATCTCTTCCAGTTCGTCGTACGAGAGAGCCAGAAAGTTGCGCAGTTCGTTTACCATGAATCTCCTTCAAACTTGAATACTTGGGTTTTGGACCAACGTGGGTTCATTCGAGCGGAAATCAACCGGATAGGATATCCCGCCCCGGGTGTTCGTTGCCAATTAAAAGACCTGATAGCTACTATTCAATTGTTTTATACCAGACCACGCTTCCGCGCATTTATCCGCCAGTCTTATTTTACCGGCTTGGCCCCTGACGTCTTCGTTGGCGTGGCTTTGGCAGCGCTTTTTACCTCAACCAGCACATAAACCAGCGTGGTTTTGCCGATGTTTTCTGACGTATGCGGATCCATGGTCTGGAGCCAGCCGCCCTCGCCGGCCTTGGATTCCCATGTGTCTGTCCGGCCGTCAGCGTGTACCACTTTCATGGTCCCGGGCTGCTTCACGTAATACCATCCCGCAGCATGCGTGTGCATGGCGTCTTTTTCGCCCGGCGCCAGCGTATTTTCTATGACGCGTACATCCGCGTTTTCCAGCAGAATCTTGTTGTGCTCAGGCGCGACCTTTACAACGTCCTGCGCCCGCGCCGCTAGTCCGGAACCAGCCAGGAAAACGAACAGCATGGCAGCGGAGAACCTGTTTCTCGATATGATTTTCATGGAATCCAAGAATGATACATGGCCTGTCAATGAAGATTTGCACACGGGCAGACTTCTGTCTTTGGCCACCCACTTACAAGACCAGCCAAAGCCTGATAGTGGTACAGTTTCTTGTTTGATTCATCGCTGACGCGATGAACGTCTGCCTAAAGGCCCGCGATTCGAAATCGAATCGCTAGACGCTGATACTGATAGTGGATCATTTTCTGCAAAAAGGACCCACTATCCGCTGGAGAGAAACCTTTGACTACTAAAATCCGCTGCTTCTGGGCAAGCACGCCGCCAATGATCGCCTACCATGACGAAGAGTGGGGCGTTCCCCAGCATGATGACCGCGTGCTGTTTGAATTCCTGATCCTGGAAGGCGCGCAGGCCGGCCTGAGCTGGTCCACGATTTTGAACAAGCGTGCCGCCTACCGGAAGGCCTTCAGCAACTTCAATCCGGCGCGCATTGCGAAATATGACGCCAAAAAGCTGAAGCAGCTGCTGGCTGACCCGGGCATTGTCCGCAACAAGCTGAAGATTTCTTCGGCGGTACAAAATGCGCGGGCCTTTCTGGCCGTGCAAAAAGAGTTTGGCAGCTTTGACAAATACATCTGGCAGTTTACCGGCGGCGGGACGATCAAAAATGCATTGAAAGACCGTGGCCAGCTTCCGGCTCGGACTCCGGAATCAGACCAGATGAGCAAAGACCTGCTGAAACGGGGATTCAAGTTCGTGGGCCCGACCATCTGCTATGCGTTCATGCAGGCCGTGGGGATGGTGAATGATCATCTGGTGGAGTGCTTTAGGTATAAAGAGGTTGGGTGAGAAAGTTAAGGACGGTAGCCGAGTGCCGCTATTAAATTAGGGCACGAAGAAACGTGGGTTACATCACCATGTTTGCTTTTTTGCCTCCGGTTTCATCTTCGCCGAGGATCTTCAATGACAATTCATGGAAGCACGGTATTTATGGCTTGCCGATTGTACATTTCTATGACGGTTCGCCAAGATTCAAAAACCGCCGCTCTTTTACCCAATGAATGAAAAAGAATTGCTTGATTTAGAAATGGTTCCAACGCAAATAAGGTTAGTCGATCAAGAATTCTTTCTTGCCGGGCGATCCGACGGAGATGGGAGAGCTGCGAACTTACTACCAGTAATACCGGTAAGTAGTTTGAATTAATATCTTCTCTCCATTTTCCCAAATAAGACGATTGAGGAACGTCGATAATGTAGTAAAAAACCCGCCCAATTGTGAGCCAACAGAGCCCATTGCTATCCCCTCGATAGCTTGTATATCCCCCTTCCTTTTCATGGCGTTGTATGCCACGGGCGAAATTTAGCACTCTCAATATGTTCAGCAATATCTCACTCCGAAAAATCGGCGGAGCATCCGCAATTACTTGAGATATCCACTTCGATGCTGCTGCAGAAGGATCGCAAAGGATTTTTATAGTGTTCGCGGGGAGAGGCTCGGTTTGTTGATTATCCATAAATGATGGCCTCATATATGAGGTGGACATAAAGATAGCCTACTTTGAAAATCTCCACAATGCAAGATGTTGATTATCGCAAGACCCTCGGAGAGCGAATCCGCAAACTTAGGACCCAGCAAGGTTGGTCTCAGGAAGAATTTGCGGATATCTGCGATGTTAACCGGAGCTATATGGGTCGAATTGAACGTGGCGAACTCAACTTGACATTAGAAAGCCTCAAAAAGCTTGCAAAAGGTTTGAAAACTAGCGTATCGGCTCTCCTAAAGGGCGTGCTGTAGGGGCTGAAGGGAATTCATGAGTTGGAATGACAAGGAACTACTGGCTTGTTTTAAGATGCCTGGTGGTTTTGCGATTACAGGTCGCTCGACCAGTATTCGCAATGTCTTTGTCGCTGCAATCGTACCGATCTTGCGTCCCAGCGCCAGCGAGATAAGGCAAGCTTTGGAAATATTGGAGCTAGATCCTAATGATCTCAGATGCTCATACTGTGGCGGCATATCTACTGAGTGGGATCATTTGCAGCCTTTGGTCAAGGATGGCAAGCCAACTGGCTATCCTTCATCAATTCGTAATCTGGTGCCCGCCTGTGGAAAATGTAACCAATCCAAAGGCAAGAGTAATTGGAAGGAATGGATGCTTGGCGCTGCCCCGCGTTCGCCCTCTGCGCGGGGAGTAGTAGACGTCATGCATAGAGTCGCAAAATTAGAACGATTTGAGGCTTGGAGCAGTTGTACGCCCCTAAATATCAAGGATATTGTCACGCCTGAGCTTTGGGATGAATACTATGCTCTGCAGGCAGACATTTTGAGGAAAATGAAAGATGCTCAACAGTTGGCCATAAAAATCGCTGTGGAAATCAAGGTCAGGGCAGCAGATAAAGTTCCATAGCCGGTAAATCTAAATATCTAAAAATCCTCCAGTCTACGAATGTTTTTGGGACGTGTCTTTGTCAAGATGTCCTTCTTCCTCATTGATTTCCATATAGCACCTCCCTATACTCTGGCAGCGTTTCAGGACGCAGTAGTGACTGATCTTTGAAAAATAGCTCTTTAGCCATTGGCTCTTAGCTTTTAGCTCTTAGCGAAACCAGCCAGTGGATGTGACCAACTCCCTCAACTGCACGCCAAATTCATATTAACGATCCAAACCTACGCCAATCTGGGATGGATTGGGATGATGGCCTTGAAATGCACGCCAATCTGGGATGGGTATTGGAGGGGGAGGGGGGCGCGAAGCAGATTGCCAATATTGCCAAAATTGGTAATCGCCGGAATTGAACCCAGAAAATCTCACCGGCTGGGGCACCGATGCCACACGAGGATGTTTGAATCGGATAGTTAACCCCGGGGTTGAATCGTGTAAGTCTATATTTTTCGGGGTTGACCGGGGGGAGGCGCTGGTTCTCCCGCCGCGTCTGACAGCGGCAGCCATACTTGAAACCGCGTGTCGCCGGGTTTTGACTCCACCTGGATCTGGCCGCGATGCTTGCGGACGATCCGTTGCGTCGTATCCAGGCCCAGTCCGGTGCCTTCGCCAACGCCTTTGGTGGTAAAGAACGGGTCAAAGATATGCGGCAGCACGTTCTGGGAAATACCTGGACCGTTATCGCCAATCTCCACCACCACGCACGCGTCTTCACGATACGTGCGGACGCGCAGTTCGCCTTTGCCGCCCATGGCGTCAATGGCGTTGTCAATAATGTTGGTCCATATCTGGTTCAGCTCGCTGCCAAAAGAGTTCACCAGAAAAGGCACGCTCTGGTAATCGCGCTTTACCGTGACGCCGCGCTTCAGTTTGTGGTTCAGGATGGTGAGCGTGGTCTCCAGGCTCTTTACAATGTCCACGTTCTGCACCGGCGCCTGGTCCATGTATGTGTATTCCTTGATGGCGCGGACAAGGTCTGAAATTCGGCCGGCGCTGCTTTCAATCTCATTCAGCAGGTTGGCGATTTCGAGCGATGCCGCAATCCTCACCAGCGCCGCATGCGCTGTATCAGCATCCACGGTGGTGTAGAGGCGGTCCAGCATTTCCGGCTGTACGTTTTTGTGCGCCAGGTCTGCGGCCAGTTGCCATAGATCGTCCTGGCCATGAGTGCGCAACCAGGAATCAATTTTTTCTTCCAGCAGACTGATGGTCAACGTGTCCGGCGGTGGGCCGTCTTTCTGGATGATCAACGCTTCCAGCTTTTCGATTTCCGCCTTCTGTGCCGATGTGAGCTCGCGCGCGCCAAGGTCATGGCTGGCGTCTTTGATTCGTTTCAGTGTGCTGCGGAGCTGGCTGGTGGCGCGTTTGGCGGCAGATGCGGGATTGTTGAGTTCGTGGGCCAGTCCTGCGGAAAGCTTTCCCAGGGAAGCCAAGCCGGTCACGCTGCTGTTCCACGCGCGTGGCTTCGCGAATCCTGTCAGACATCAGGCCCACAAGGCGTTGCGTAAGCTCCGGCATGCGTTGGATCAATTGCGGGAATTGCGTGCTGGGGAAGCGCAGTACACGGGCGTCAGTCACTGCGCGACCGGTTACGGGATAAAACTTCATGCGGGAAAAAGGCAGCAGGCCGCCGATGTCGCCGCCTTTGCTATGGAAAATAACTGCTTCACCGCCGAACTCGCCGCGGCTCTGCAATTGCCCGTCAAGAATCACGAACATCGAATCCGCAGGATCGCCCTGATGCAGGTATGTATTGCCCGCTTTAAGAAACATCTCTTCAGCCTGGCTGAGGAACCACTCAGTCTGGTCGTCCGGCAGGTCGGCAAAAACCGGCACGCGCAGTAACTCTGATTTTTCAACCATGTTTAAACCTTGCTCAAGTACTGGTGAATGAACTGCACGGCCACGGAGCCTTCGCCTACGCCGGAAGCAACGCGCTTGACTGATCCGTGCCGCACGTCGCCCACGGCGAATAATCCGGGGATGTTGGTTTCCAGAAGAAACGGATCTCTTTCCAGAGACCATCCCTTGGGGCGCTTGCCCTCCCATATGAGGTCTGGCCCGGTCAGGATAAAGCCCCGATCGTCGCGTTCCACCAGGCTCCCCAGCCAGTCCGTGCGCGGCAGAGCGCCAATAAAAATGAACATGGCGGTTGCCGGTACACGCTCAGTCTTATTGGTGTCTGAGCAGAGAACAGAAATCTCTTCCAGATGAACTTCGCCGTGCGCCTCAATAACGCTGGCGTGGGTCCAGAGCTGTATGTTGGGCGTCCGTTGAATCTGGTCAATCAGGTACTGTGACATGGTGCTGGCCAGCGAACTGCCGCGCACAAGAATCACAACGCGGTCAGCATATCGAGCGAAATTCATGGCAGCCTGGCCGGCTGAGTTGGCGCCGCCAACCACGTAAACAGTTTCACCTTTGCAGGAAAGCGCTTCCGTGGAACCGCCGCCGTAATAAATGCCCGCGCCTTGAAGACGGTCGATGCCAGGCGTCTCCAGCCGCCGCCACTGCACTCCGGTGGCGACCATCAAAGCGTGACATGAGATTTCATTTCCGTCAGCCAGCTTAATGATCCGGTAAGAGCCTTCCGTGCGCACACCCACGGCTTCCTGCGAGAGAATTTCCACGCCAAAGCGCTGTGCTTGCACCACCGCTCGGCGAGCCAGATCGCCGCCGCTGAGTCCGTTGGGAAAGCCCAGATAATTTTCAATGCGTGAACTCATCCCCGCCTGGCCGCCCGGAGCTTCGCGTTCCACGATTACCGTGTGCAGCCCTTCTGACGCGCCATACACCGCGGCAGCAAGACCCGCGGGCCCTCCGCCGATAATTGCCAGATCATAAAAGCTGGTTTGTGCGCGGGTACGCATCCCAACTTTCTGCGCTACGTCAGCCGGCACGCTCTCCAGAAGTTTTGTTCCATCAGGAAAAAGCACAACCGGAAGGCTTGATGCATCCGGCCCCAGCGCTCCAAGCAGAAGCTTGGTTTCAGGATCATTGGCCGAAAGCTCCACATCGATCCATTGATAAGGAACATGATTGCGAGCCAGAAAATCGCGCAGCTCGTAGGAGCGCGGCGACCATCGCGTGCCCAGCACCCGTATCCCTTCAAATGCTGGACGATATGACGCCTGCCAGTCATCAAGCAGGTCATCCAGTTGCGGATACAAATGCTCCTCTGGCGGGTCCCATGGCTTCAGGAAAAAGTAATTGATATTGGCCTGATTGATGGCGCTGATGGCAGCGCTGGTATCGGCGTATGCGGTGAGCAGCGCGCGCTTGGCGTCAGGAAATACCTGCATGGCTTCCCGGAGAAAGCCGATGCCATCCATCTTGGGCATGCGCTGATCAGCCAGCAGCAAAGCCACACTGTCATTGCGTACTTTCAGTTGTTTTAAAAGATCCAGCGCTTGCTCAGGACCATCACTGGCAAGCACGCGATAACTCGCGCCGTAATGCGAGCGCAGGTCGCGTTCAATGGCCCGCAAAACGTCAGGATCGTCATCCACACTCAATAAAATTGGTTTTGCCATATCGTCTACTTCTACTTCCAGAACGGGAAAATTATTTTAGGGGCCTTGCGCTTTGGTTTAGAGTCCTGCGCGTTGAAGAAAAATAGTTAGATGCCCGACGAAATATTTGGTCGCATTTGTCTTGGGTCGTATTCATTTTGTCGTATTCAAGTTAAAGACAGCCCAAATCCATTACTGTGAGCTGCCGTTTTTCCTGGCGCCCGGTTTTACGGAGCTTCCGGCAGCGTGTACTCAAAGTCATACGAATGTTTGCCATCTTTAATAATGATACTCATTTTGCCTGTGATACCGGCCAGCTGCCCGGTTCCGGAATCAGGCGCCACAGTGATGGAAAGCTGTGGTACGCCCCGGGTCATGATGCCCGTGTGGTACAGGATAAACGTGCCACTCCGTCCCTTCAGCGTTCCGTTGACTTTCTCAATCGCCACATAAACCCCTGAGCCCTTCGGGTCCACGCCGGCATTGCCGCCCGTGAGCATCTGCCCTTTGCTGGTAGCTTCCAGGTCGCCATGAAATTGCTTATCAATCGTCATCCGGCCCAGCGATGGATCGATTTTGTCGTCCTGCGGCGCCAGCTTTACTTCGAATGGTCCAGTGGCATGCATGGCGGTGGCTGCTCCTTTCTGACCCGTGGCCTGTGTTTGTGAGTACGCCGCGAAACTCAGGCAGGCAAACGCATAGATCATAGCGATCATACCAAGATGGGCGGCAGAATATTTTTTCATGGACGCTCCAGAATTCAAGGCTCTCATTCTAGTCCAATTAGATGGGAGAACATCTTCTCACTTGACCGGGAGCGTGCTCGTGCTCTCACTTAAACGGGGCGTTTAAATACCAGTACCTTTGACGTGAACATGTGAACTGCTTCGCCATGCTGGTCCAGCGTGGTGCTTCGCACTTTCACAATCGCCTGGTTCGGCTTGGAGCGAGAAGGAATGATTTCCAGGACCTCGCTTTCCACGTGCAGCGTGTCTCCAGGACGCGTGGGCTTGGGCCACGCAAGGTCCCCACCCAGTCCGATAATGCCGTTACCCAGCGGGAGCCCGCTGGTTACAAGAAGTCGCATGGCGATTGCGGCAGTGTGCCATCCGCTTGCCGCCAGTCCGGCAAATACGCTGGCCTGCGCTGCGGCTTCTTCCAGATGAAAAGGCTGCGGGTCATATTCTTGAGCAAACGCTTTGATCTGAGCTTCAGTTATTTGATACGTGCCAGAGGTAAACCGCTGACCAATGTGCAGGTCTTCAAGATAGAGCCCTTTTTCGCGATCGTTCGCTTGAGTCATCGTACCTTCTTCGTCAATAAAACTTCTCTCAGTAAAAGCTGCCTGCATGTTTGATTGCAACTTAGCGCAAGCTCACCTTCGGCTCCACGGACATCCCCGGACGCAGACGATGGTCGGCATTTTCTCCCTGCTCCAGCACAATGCGGACCGGCACTCTCTGGACGACCTTCACATAGTTGCCGGTCGCGTTTTCTGCCGGCAGCAAACTAAATTTGGAACCAGTCGCGCCGCCAAGAGAATCAATGTGGCCGTGATAGTCATGTCCAGAAGCGTCCGCATGTATGGTTACAGCCTCCCCGGGCTTCATCTTCTGTAATTGCGTTTCCTTGAAATTGGCGGTAATCCAAAGATCATCCACAGGGATGATCGTAAGCAATTGCTGGCCCGGCTGCACGCGCTGGCCCGCTTCTACCGTCTTTCGTCCAATAATGCCGCTTACCGGCGCGATGATTTTTGTATAACCGAGATTTAGTTGTGAAGTTGTGAGCAAAGCGTGTGCGCGGCCGGCGTCTGACACAGCCGCTGCTGCTTTGGCGCGTGACGATGCAATCTGCTGCGGCGCTGAATTCGCTGAGAGAAGATCGGCTTTGCGCTCCGCCAATCTGCTTTGTGCCTGGGCAATGCGCTGCTGACCGGCGATCAGATCTGCTTTGCCCGCGGTAACGCCTTCACTGTCGGTGGCTGCTTCCGTGGCTACGCGGTCATATTCTGACTGCGAAATTTCATGCTTGGCCAGCAGCCGTTCATAGCGCTGGCGATCGTTTTCCGCGCGGGTAAAGTTGGCCTCCGCCTGGGCCAGGCGCGCTTGCGCCACCTGCAGTGAAGCTTTTTCCGTAGCGACTGAATTTTCCGCTTCGCTCACCGCAGCATTCGCCAGCTCCAGCTTTCCATTGCTGCCGGATGAGGTCACGGTAATGTCTTTCTCCGCGGCGACTGAACTCGATTGCAGCCGGTCATAATCAGCCTGCGCGCGGTCACGCTCCGCCTGATAATCCGCCGGATCAATTTCCGCCAGCACTGTTCCAGCTTCCACGTAATGGCTGTCCTGCACCTCCGGGTTCACGCGCAGAATCGTCCCGCTGATGCGCGCGCTCACCTGGTGCAGATGGCCGTCTACCTGCGCGTCATCCGTGGATTCATAGGAGGAGAAATATGTCCATGCAGCCGCGCCACCGGCCAATACCACTAGAGCCAGGCCAACGGACAATGCTTTGCGATAGCGCTTTACCAAGGCAAACCCCGAAGGCTTCTCTGGAGGAACCACAGCCCCAAGCTTTGGCTTGCTATTGGAATCATCATTGAGATGAAGATCAGCATGCTTTTCTTTCTCCTGCAATAGAAGCTCAGGCTCGGGCGATTGGAGCTGGGTAGCCATTTTAGTTTCCTCCTAGATACTTGTTCACATCTTTTTGTGCCGATCCCATCGCGCGCAGCAGCGTAAGCTTGGCCAGGTTATGCGCGAAGAGACTGGAAATATAATTTTCATTGGCGGCAGCCACATCCTGCTGCGCCTCTATGACTTCAAGATTGTTGCTCACACCGTTCAGGAAGCGGTCGTGCGCCTGGTCCAGAGTGTGTTGCGCGAGCTGGCTGTTTTTCTCCGCTACCTTCACCGCGCTGTCCGCGGCTTGCAGATCGGTAAAGGCGTTGCGCACTTCGTAATCCACGCGTCCCACTAAATCTGCGTATTCTGACTGGCGGCGATCCAGCTGCGCGGACGCATCCTGAATATCTGAGCGAATCCTTCCGCCGGTGAAAATGGGAACAGAGACTGTGGCGACCACGGAATAAGTTGCGTCAGAGTGATTCAGGTTCGCTCCGATGGCGCCGTAGTATCCATTCACGCTGAAACCTGGCGCGCGCTCCATTTGCGCGGCGCGTTTGCTAAGTTGCGTTGCGGACGCGGTGGCCTGTGCGGACTTGATGTCAGCACGGTCAACCTGGGCCTGATGCAGAGAGGTTTGCAGATCGCCGCCATTCCACGATTGATAGGCAGCTTTGGTGGTGACATTGAACTCCTGCCCACTGGGCAGCCCGATCAGCCGCGACAATGTCAGCTTGTCTTTCTCCATGTTTGCTGTGGCAACAATGAGACGCTGTTCGCTGGTCTGCCGCTGTACAGTGGCGCGGAAGCCTTCAATCTCCGCGGCCAATCCGGAATTCACTCGATTGATCGTCTGCGATTCAAGCTCTTTCGCCGACGCCAATTCTGCATTCGCCGTTTCTACCCGCGCTTCACTCGATTCAACCTGAAGATACGCCGTGCCCACGGCCAGCGCGACCACGTTGCCGGCATCATCCAGTTGCAGCTTCTGCGCTTCCGCAGAATGCTGCGCGGCTTTGTACTTGTAGGCCGACTCAAGATTTAGGCCGGTATCGGAAAACGTGAGATAGCTTTCCTGATAACTGAACTGACCGGTCGGCCCCGCTATGCCAGGAATTTTCAAGCCGATAACAATGGTGTTGAGATCGTCAAGGTTCTGGCGCAGCAGCCCGGAGACGCTGGGGATCATCGCGGAAAGCGCCCGCAAACGTGCCGCCTGCGCCTGCCGCAAGCCAGCCTGATTTTCAATCACGCCCAGGTTGTAGCGCAGTCCGCGCAAGATCGCGTCAGAGAGTGAAAGCTCGATTGGTTTATCTGTCAGCGTTCCTGTTGGCACACTGCCTAGAAACGGATTCTGCTGCTGGCCGGCAAGCGAACTGGGCGTGGTGCTGTTGGCGGCAGGATTAATCGTGCGCGGCGTTGCGATACTGCCCAGTTCAAAAGCCGCTGTGTTCTGCTGCTGGGCCAGGGCATGCGGCGCCAACGCTGCAAAACTGACAAGAACAAGGATGAGATGTATGCCTTTCACTTTTTGCTCCCGCCTTCTATTCATAAAGCCGCTATTCTCTGAATTTGTCATTTCGTCATTCCGCCAATCTCTCAATCCGCCAGTCTCTCAATCAATGTGCTCCTGTTGAGCCGGCACTGCGATACGGCTTGGTTAGCAGAGCAAGAACAAACGTGGCTATCGTGACCAGGCTCAGCAGGTGGAAGCAATCCAACGCGCCAAGAAATGCCGCTTGCCGGTCCGCCAATCCAGATACCAGGCCGTACGCTTTTTGTGCAGCGCCGTCCGGACTGGAACCAGCGTTGGTAAGAAATTGCGTTACCGTATCCAGACGCTGCGTGAAGATAGGATTCTCCGGCGTGAGGTTCTGCACCAACACGCTGTGATGAAATTGCGTGCGACGCTCCAGCGTGGTGGTGACAAAGGCCACTCCAAAACTTCCTCCCAGGTTGCGGAACAGGTTGGTGATGCTGGAAGCCTTGTTGTTCTTGGTCAAAGGAAGATAGGAATAGGCTAGAGAAGTAACCGGTACAAAGAAAAATCCCAGGCCAATACCTTGCAAAGCCCGTGCCAGCGCGTACGCACGATAGTCAGAGCCAAGGTCGAGCGAAGCAAAACGCCACATCGCCAGCCCCATGAAAATCGAACCGAGTATCAGCAGTTTTTTTGCGCCCGTCCTGGGGATCAGGCGAACAACGATGGGCGCCATCAGCACAATCACAAATGCTCCGGGACCAAGCACCAGGCCGGCGTCCGTGGCCGTGTAGCCGTAAAGCGATTGCAGAACCTGGGGAATGAGTACGGTGCTGCCGAACAAGATGAAGAAGAAACCGAAGTAGAGAGCGTTGGCCAGCGCGAAGTTGCGTTCGCGGAAAAGTTTGATCTCCACTACGGGATCATGATGGTTCCATTCATAGGCCACGGCCGCAATCAAAGCCGCAATCGCAACGGTCAGGAAAATGACAATGAAGTGGCTTTCCAACCAGTCTTCACGCTGGCCTTTATCCAGTACGATCTCCAGCGCGCCAAAGCCCAGAGCGATGAGCGAGATCCCCAGATAGTCGATCTTTAGCTTTCCGCCGGCCCTTGCCGCTTTCACTTCTTCAACAAATTGCGGCGGATCGGAGACGAGCCTGTGCGTAAAAAACAAACTGACAATGCCAATGGGTATGTTGATGAAAAATACCCAGCGCCAGGAGAAATGGTCAGTGATCCATCCGCCCAGCGGCGGTCCAACGGCAGGCGCAGTCACGATCGCCATGCTGTAAAGAGCAAACGCCGCGGCACGCTTCGCGCCGGGAAAAGTATCAACCAGGATCGCTTGCTCAACCGGCGCCAGGCCGCCACCACCAATGCCTTGCAGAACGCGGAAGAAAATCAGCAATCCCAGGCTCGGCGCAATGCCGCACAGAAAACTGCTGCCCACAAACAGCGCGACGCACGTCATGTAATAGTTCTTGCGTCCAAACACCCGGCTCAGCCATGCGCTTAAAGGCAGCACCACGGCATTGGCCACAAGATAGCTGGTAAGCACCCATGTGCTTTCGTCGTAACTTACGGCCAGGCCGCCGGCGATATGTGGAAGGGAAACGTTGGCGATGCTGGTATCCAGCAGCTCCATGAACGTGGCCAACGTAACAACCACCGCGATAAGCCAGGGATTGACCGCCGGTTTGGCCACGCTTTGCGTGCTTGCTGGGCTCAGCGATCCGGTAAGGGCTTGCGTGCTCACTCGCGTTGGCTCCTGGTCTATTCGAAGGAAGCTTTATTCGACAAAAAGCTTTCTGCCGTAAAAAGTTTACGCCGTAAACTGCTGCGTCTAAAAAGATGCGTACACTGTACGCTTCGACGCAAAAAAATTTTAACTATTCAAATTGCCGCGTTACCGTGGCAATTACTTCATCCTTCATGCGCTCCGGCTCTTTCCACGGATAGCATTTGCTGGTGGTAATGAGCGAGCTGGCCAGCCCGTGTATGGCCACACGAATAATCTGGGCTGCCATCTCAACATCAACCTCAATGCCTTTTTCTTCCGCGCTTTCGCGTACGCCCGCGCGCAGACGGTCCATGGCAAGCTGGCCAATGGCAACTTTGCGTTCCGCCACCGGCCCCGGCGGCATCATGGTCATAAAGGTGACTTTGTAATGATTGGGATGGCTCATGTGAAACTCCACAATCGTGCGTACGCATCGCCGCAATTTCTCCAGCGCTGTTCCCGGCCCCTGGCGCGCCTTGTCCAGCGCCTGGATCATCCCATTGAAAGTCTCTTCGCAGATGGAGAGCAGCAGCTCTTCCTTGTTTTCATAATGGCGATAGATCGCCATCGGCGAGCAGCCAATCTTGCTGCCAATACGCCGCATGGAGACGCTCTCATACCCCTCGCGTGCAAACAGGTCGCGCGCCGTATCGCGAATCTGGTCACGCAATGGGACATGCGAATGGCGGCTCTTGGCTCGCCGAACAACCGTCCCGCCTTTGTGGGTAACAGGCATTTTCTTAGCTCCGGATAAATGTTTACACTGTAAACATTGGATGTCAAGGGGAATTTTGAAGGTAAGATCGCACAAGGGAAAAGCCAATCATTGTCTGCTGCCGCAGGAACTCTGCTGCAATGGCTCTGGTGGTGGTAAAATAGCAGCTGCCAACCTGTTTTGTAGGCGCGTAGCTCAGTTGGTTAGAGCGCTACCTTGACACGGTAGAGGTCAGGAGTTCGAGTCTCCTCGTGCCTACCATAATTCCAAAGCACTTAGTTTTGAGCGTAGGCTAAACGCCATGTGCCGGCATGGTGCATTCCCGCTGTCATTGCGTGGATAGGAAACATTCATCCCAGATTGGGATGGCACGATCTGGTAGCGTCAAGAACATCTACTCGTTTTTCTTTCCTGGATTCGGATTTTTTCGGTCCATCATTTCCCGCCACGGCATTTCTCCGCAACAAAGCTTGATACACTTGGCGCGGACGCATGAGCACACTTCTTGTCATCGGCGACTCAGTGGTTTGGGGCCAGGGACTGCAGGAGCAGCATAAGACCGCCACCATGCTGGCGCGGCATCTCGGTGCGGAAACGCAGATGCTGGCGCATTCCGGGGCCAAGATCGGGATACGCGATTCTTACACCGTCGCCATGCCCTCGGGAGAGGTCCCTTGCTTTTTTCCGACCATCCTGCAGCAGTTGCAGAGCTTTACCGGCGATCCCGCGCGCGTGAAGTGGGTCCTGATGAATGGCGGCATTAATGACGTGGAGGTCCAGCGCGTCTTCAATCCTATGGTCCCGCAATTTGAGCTGGAACTGCATACCCGCAATTATTGCGGCCGGGACATGCTCACGCTGTTACAGCAGGTCACTAGCAGGTTCACGAATGCACGCGTGCTGTTGCTGGGATATTATCCGGTGATCAGCCAGCAAAGCCAGCCACCTGGCGTGGAGGCGCTGTTCTCGCTGATCCACGGCGTCAGATTTGCTCCGCTCTTTGATGCCGGCATGTTTCGCAGTGAGATTGTGGAACACTGCCTGCGCTTCTGGAGGCTTTCCACCGGACTCATGCGCGGAGTCGTTGAACAGGTGAATCGCGTGGCCGGAGAGAAGCGTGCGATCTTTGTTGATTCCGGCCTGCATGAGGCCAATGCGGCGCATGCGCCTCAGTCATTGCTTTGGGAACTTGATCTAAATGACCCAAGTAAGGCGCCGGACGAAACTGTGGTGGAGCGAGTGGCGGCTTGTGAATTGGCTGGAGCCGGTGACTTGCAGAAACGCCAGTGTCTGCTCTCTTCAGCAGGACATCCTAATGTGGCAGGCGCAGCCAGAATGGCGGACCAGTGCATTCGCGCCCTGGCCACAGTAAGCCTGAGCAAGGCCAGCGGCTAAATGCGCGGGTTGCGTGATAACCTTGAAGTGTCTTTAAAAGACTGAAAGATACGCCGCTGTGGCGTAAAGGTAAAGGCGCAAACCGTAATGAATCCTGGGCAGCTGGTCCTGGTCACACTGCAAAACCCGCGCGAGAAATTCTGGGGCATCCTGCTTGCCTTGACGCCCGCAGGGGCCAGTCTGCGCGGCGTGGATATGCAGTCGCTGGATGATTTCACCCATCTGGTGAAGTCCGGGGAAGCCACCACCGCCAGCGTGATCTTTTTTCCCATGCATCGGGTACAGCGCATTGAGGTGGACAGCCGCAACGGGGAACTGCCGTCATTGGCTGACCAGTTTGCGGCCAAGACGGGAATCGCCGTGAGCAAGCTCTTTCAGGAGCCGCAATGAAGTTCAGCCAGTTGCGCTCCGCCCCAAATCTGCTCACGCTGATGCGGCTGATCTTTGTGCCCTTTGTTGTGGTGGCAATTCAGCAGCAGAACTACAAATGGGCGCTGGCAATTTTTATCGTGGCCGGAATCACCGATCTGCTGGACGGTCTGCTGGCCCGAGTCCTGAAACAGAAAACCACACTCGGCCAATACCTTGACCCGATCGCCGACAAGCTGCTGCTCAGCACCATGTACCTCATGCTCTCGATTGCGAATGTGATCCGCTGGCCATTCACAATCATGGTTTTCAGCCGTGACATCATTATTTTGATTGTGTGCACTTTGCTTTATGCCACCGGCACCATGAGGGTTTTTCGTCCCAGCTTGCTCGGCAAGACGAATACCGCGGTGCAAATTCTCAGCGTACCGCTGGCGCTGATTTATCAGATCAATGGCGCCGACTGGGCGCGGTTGGGGAAGCGTTGGAGTATCTGGGCCACCGTTGCGCTGACAATTATTTCCGGTGTGCACTATCTTTTGCGACTGGCTATTGATTTGCGCGGCGCAGGCACAAAAACCGAACATGCATGAAATTCAGGCTTGAATAATCAGGCAATGGCAAATGCATTCCTGAACAATTCGATTTCCGGTTCGCCGCTCTCCAGATAAACGCTCACAATATCAAAACGGAATGGCGGATCTCCTTTGATCTTGCGCAGGAATTCACGCGCTACGCGGGAGAGGTCATGCTGCTTTTCGGCGTCCACCGCGGCCTCTGCCGGCATTATGTGGCGCGTGGTGCGGGTCTTCACTTCGATGAAGCACAGCGTGTCGCCGTCCCATCCCACCAGATCAAGTTCGCTGCGGCTGCGCGGGCTGCGGTAATTGCGCGCAATGATCACATAACCTTGTTCTCGCAGATAAAAGTAAGCGGCCTCTTCGCCGCGGCGGCCTGTGTGGAGATGTTGTGGCGTTGAATCTTTACGCGGCAGAAAGCGAATGAGTGAATCAAAAGCGCGAAGCGTGAGCCGGGTTAGCGTGGCTGGCATTTCGGTTCTACCTCGAGCGGAGCGAGAGGGCCCTATCGTACCGAAAACCTGTAGGTAAGAAAAAGACTTTATTTAAACTGCTGGTAAAGAAAAATGCCTGCAAAGGTAAAAGATATTTCTATCCTGCAGGCATTCTTTTAACTATAGGGCTCCCTCGCTTCGGGATGTAAAAAACTATCGGTTTTCTTTTTCCACGATTCCGATGCACTCTTCCAGCACATCCATCGCGATATCCGCCTGTTCCGCGGTTACAACCAGAGGCGGTGAGATGCGGACGGAGTTTTCTCCGGCGCCCAGGAACAGAGATGCCGCGTTCAAACGCCAGCTCAACAATGCGGTCACGCTCATCATGGGCTATGGCTTTCGTTTTTTTGTCTTTCACGATTTCCACGCCGATCATCAGTCCACGGCCGCGCACATCGCCCAACCATGGGATGAGTCTTCATCCAGCCGCTCAGCCGCTTCATCATGTGAGCGCCGACGACTTCCGCGTTTTGGATCGCTTCGCTTTCCAGAACATCCATGGTCGCCAGAGCAGCTTCAATGCAGACCGGATTGCCACCAAAGGTCGACGCATGCGAGCCCGGGCACCCAATCCATAATTTCCGCGCGAGCCAGAGTTACTCCCAGCGGCATGCCGGAGGCAATACCCTTGGCGATCGTCATGATATCCGGCTCCACACCAGTGTGCTGGATGGCCCACCACTTACCGCTGCGTCCCGCACCGCTCTGCACTTCGTCGGCGACGAGCAGAATGCCGTGGGTATCGCAGATGCGCCGCAGTTCGCGCATGAATTCCGTAGGCGCCGGCAGATAGCCGCCCTCACCCTGGATTGGCTCAATAAAGATGGCTGCGCACTCTTCCGGCGGCATGATCGTTTTGAAGACGCGGTCTTCAATAAAGCGCACGCACTCGGCAATATGCTCGTCAGCGCTCATGCCTTCCGGCTTGCGGTATACATTCGGATACGGCACGTGCGCCACGCCCGGAACCACCGGAAAGAAGCGGCGGCGCTGCTGCGCTTTGGAAGCCGTGAGCGAAAGCGCTCCCATGGTGCGTCCGTGGAACGCGCCGTAAAACGCGACGATACCCTGCCGCTTGGTGTGATAGCGTGCCAGCTTCATCGCAGCTTCAACTGCTTCCGTGCCGGAATTGCCATAGTAGGCGCGGATCGGGCCGGACATAGGCGCTACTTTCGCCAGACGCTCTGCCAGCGTGATCATGCTCTCATAATAGAAATCCGTGCCAGACATGTGGATCAGCTCGGCAGCCTGCTTCTGGATTGCTTCCACCACGCGAGGATGGCAGTGTCCGGTGGAAACCACGGCGATTCCGGCGGAGAAATCCAGGAATTCGTTGCCATCAACGTCTTCAATCATTACGCCGCGTCCGCGTTTGGCCACCAGCGGGTATGAGCGCGTATACGATGGCGAAATATATTTCTGATCGCCCTGCAGGACTGCCTGCGCCTTGGGACCGGGCAGCTTGGTGCGAATTTTTGGACCGGCATTGGAAATAGTTTGCGTTGCCATGTTCATTCCTCTTTTTCAATTAGTTGCGTGTAGGTGCTGCAGCCCGGTTAACAGGAACTGTTAACAATCAGGCTGATGAAAGAGTAAGGAGGATGAAAATGGTTAGTCGCCGGCGAAAAGGTTCGCGCGCGCATGCGTAGGCAGCACCGCTAAATAGCGGCGCGGGCAGACCAGAAAATCCACCCAGCAAGCCAGCGAGCTTTTGGGCCCGCGAGGTGCAAACCAGGATGTGCGGCGTGACGTCATCTTCTTCCATTATAGCCTCAAATTGCTGTGCGGTTGGCAGTTACCAGAGTGCATTTCCCTGCATGATTCACGCTATCCGGCTGTTTAACCTCGACGGGAAAGGCCACAAGCCATGATGATGGTACTAAGGGAATCCCTCAATCTGAGAAATGACTCGACTCCAGCAACAGCAGCGCTCGCGCATCATGGTGGCCTTTGCCCTGCTTTATGTTCTTTGGGGCTCCACGTATCTTGCCATGCGCGTAATCGTGCGGGACATGCCGCCCTACGTGGCCGGCGCCGTCCGCTATCTGGTTGCCGGGCCTATCATGCTGGCGGCGTTAGCGCTTATGGGACGAAAGGTTCGTCTCACTGGCCCCTGACCTGCGGCGTTTGCTGGTGATCTCCATCCTTCTGCTTTCTCTGGGCAATATCGGCGTGTTGTGGGGAGAAGAGTATGTTTCGAGCGGCCTGGCATCGCTGGTGGTGGCGCTGGTGCCGGTCTGGGTGGTGATCCTTGAAGCCTGGATCTTCCGCGCCGGACGCATGACCCCAAAAGGGCTGTTTGGACTGGCATTCGGGATTGTCGGATTGCTGGTGCTGCTCTGGCCCCGGATTGCTTCCGGCAGCCGCCTGGGGCGCTTGGAGCTGTTTGGTAGCGCTATTCTTGCCGGAGCGTCATTCCTGTGGGCGCTGGGATCGATCTTCTCCCATCGTTATCACTTAAGCGTAGACGTTTTCGTCTCCGCCGCCTGGCAAATGACTCTGGCAGGGGCCGTCAACGGGATCATAGCGCTGGTTTTCGGCCAGTTCCCAAAAACGCACTGGACCACGTCTGCCCTCACCGGCATTGGCTATCTGGTGGTGTTTGGCTCCTGGGCCGGCTATACGGCTTATATCTATCTGCTGGAGCACGTGCCTACACCCAAGGTGGCGACCTATGCGTACGTGAATCCGATTGTCGCGGTCTTTCTTGGCTGGATGATTCTGCACGAGCAGGTAGACGCTTTTATGCTGCTGGGGACCGCGATCATCATCGCGTCAGTATGGCTGGTGAATACGTCAAAACTGAAGCAGCCACCTTTAAGTCCGCAGCCGATTGAAGAAGTGCCGTCTTGCCCCAAGGCTGTGAACTTAGCGGGAGACTAGAAGAAATTTGGTAAATGGGTAATTTGGTAATTTAGTAAATGAAAACCGAGCTAATTTCGATCTAAGCTGGATAAAAAAATCGGCTGGATGAAAAAATCGGGGACATTCCCGGTGTTCACTTACCCAATTACCAATTTACTCAATTACCAAATCCGCTTCATTTTCTCTTCCACCGAATCCCATCCTTCGTGTCTTCCACCACTATGCCAGCGTCAGAGAGTTGTTTGCGGATAGCGTCTGAGCGGGCAAAATCGCGGGCTTTTTTAGCGGCGTTGCGTTCTTCGATCAGCTGATTTACGGCGTCGTCAGACATGGCATCCGCCGGCGCGTCTGATTCTTTTAGGATTCCATGCGCTCTGGCCCAATCCATGGCTGCTTTCATCTTTTCCGCGTCATCATCTTTAATCACGGCAAAGATTTCATCGAACTGCTGCAGTGCTTCCAGTAAAGGGGCTTTATCGCCTTCGCGGAGCTCGCCCCGATCGAGCATGGTGTTGACTTCGCGCACCATGTCAAAAATCGCGCCTGAGGCATACGCGGTGTTCAGATCGTCTTCCATGCCAATGCGCATTTCTTTCTTAGCTTTGGCTGCTGCTTCCTGCGCAACGGGATTGGTCCCCGCAGGAAGCTGAGTCATTCGCACGCGCTTATCAAAGGTGCGCAGACGCTCCACTGACTTTGCGCCCTGCTCCAGTCCGGCAAAAGTAAAGTTCAGCTGCTTGCGGTACGGCACAGACGTCAGCAGAAAACGAATGGAAGATGGCTTGTGGCCTTTTACCAGCAGGTCGCGCAGGGTATAAAAATTTCCTGCGCTCTTGGACATTTTCTCGCCCTCGACGAGCAGGAAGCGTACGTGCATCCAGTGGCGTGCGAAAATTTTTCCCGTTAAAGACTCAGACTGCGCAATTTCATTTTCATGGTGCGGAAAAGTCAGGTCTTCGCCACCCGCGTGCAGGTCAAAACTATCGCCCAGGTACTTCATGGACATCACGGAGCACTCAATATGCCACCCAGGGCGTCCCGGCCCGATGGGGCTCTCCCAGAAAGCCTCGCCTTCTTTGGGGGCTTTCCATAGGGCAAAGTCGCGTGCACTATCTTTCTCGTACTCGTCCACATCCACGCGTGCGCCATCTTCCATTCCCGCAAAATCTTTTTTGGAGAGCTTGCCGTACTCCGGGAATTTCGCAATGCGGAAGTAATAAGATCCATCCTCGGTGCGATACGCGATCCCTTTTTTCTCCAGCGCGGCAATGAATTCTGCCATCTCCTGGATATGTTCCGTGGCGCGCACCATCCGCTCGGGACGCTCCAGGTTCAGTGAGCCCATGTCCTCAAGAAACGCCTCTTCATATTTGCGCGTATATTCCTGCACGGTCTTCTTGTCGCGCGAGGCATTGCGGATGATCTTGTCATCCACGTCAGTAATATTCATCACATGCTGGAGCTTGTGGCCGCTCTGGCGCAGGAAGCGCCGCAGGATATCCACTGCAACAAAGGTGCGGAAGTTGCCAATGTGGCCGTAATCGTAAACCGTGGGGCCGCAGGCATACATTCGGACGGTGTCGTCCGCGGCGGGCGTGAACTCTTCCACCTTGCCGGAGAGCGTGTTGTAAAGATGCAGGGACAAGCCGTGATTGTAGCAAAAGAATTTAATGGTCAGAAGCGCCAGGCATACCGGAAAGCGTGATGCCAGAAGCGCGACGAGAAGCCTTGAGAGTTGCTAAGATAGTGGCTGTGCCTGAGCTGAGAAAAGACCCTGTCACCGGTCGATGGGTGATTATTTCAACCGACCGTTCCAGACGTCCCGGAGATTTTTCGCGTGAGTCCGCTGTTATCAAAGGCGGCAGCTTCTGTCCTTTCTGTCCCGGCCATGAAAATACAACACCGCCGGAAATTCTGGCTTATCGTCCGGGTGAGAACGTAAGGCGCGATACCGCAGGCTGGAACCTGCGCGTGGTGCCCAATAAATTTCCCGCTTTAGGAATTGAAGGCGATCTGGACCGCCAGGCAGATGGCATGTTTGACAAGATGAATGGTGTTGGCGCCCATGAAGTAGTGATTGAAACGCCCAATCATCTGGAGACGCTGGCAACTATGCCGGTGAAGCGCGTGGAAGACATGCTGTGGGCTTTCCGCGACCGCATTCTCGACCTGAAACAGGACCGCCGGTTCAAATACATACTGGTATTCAAGAACCATGGCGAGGCAGCCGGGGCATCACTGGAGCATCCGCACTCGCAGATTATCGCGCTGCCAATCCTGCCCAAGCAGGTGGTGGAGGAATTGGAAGGCGCCCGGCGGTACTTTGCCAACAAAGAACGCTGTATCTTCTGCGATATCATTCGCCAGGAAACGGAAGCGCGGGTGCGCGTGGCAGCGGAGAACCAGGATTTTGTCACGCTATGCCCGTATGCGCCGCGGTTTCCTTTTGAAATGTGGATCCTGCCCAAGCGGCATGAGTCGGCTTTTGAAAATTCACCGTCCACGATGTATGAAAATCTTGCGCGCATGCTGCGTACCGTCCTGAGCAAAGCTGTCAGGGTGCTGGATAACCCGGCATACAATCTGGTGGTCCACAGCTCGCCGATCCAGGAAAATACCAACGACTATTACCACTGGCATCTGGAGATTATTCCCAAGCTGGCCAAGACGGCGGGCTTTGAATGGGGAACGGGTTTTTATATCAACCCCACGCCACCTGAAGAAGCGGCAAAGTTTCTGCGGGAAGCAAAAGTGGAAGAGTTGCAGCCGGTGGGATCAGGAAAAGACTAAAAAAATTCTTACCACTGATAAACACGGATGACACTGATCAGAAATTTACCGCGGATTTGCGCGGATGGTCGCGGATCAGGAAAACGCGAAGTCGATAAGATAGAACAATAAAAATTGCGGACTGCCATACGTATTGAAATTGAAATGAATCTGCTGATCTTGATTTTTAATCCGCGTTGATCCGCGTTCATCCATGGTAAGTTTTGGCTTTTCTACTTCGTCATCGATACTTCGCGCAGGTTTTTCACCAGCTCAATCACCCGTTCTGCAACGTAATCAACTTCAGCCTCAGTGTTGAATCGTCCGATGCCAAAACGGATAGCGCTGCCGGCGGCTTCGTCACTCATTCCCAGGGCCTTGAGAACATACGACGCTTCGGTTCTTCCCGATGAGCAAGCAGAACCGCTGGAAAGGGCAACGTCATGCAGGCCGGTCAGCAGCGTCTCGCCTTCAACGTTCAAAAAGCTTATGTTCAGATTTCCGGGCAGGCGGTGTTCCATGCTGCCGTTGATAACAAGCTGGTCCAGTTCGGCGTGCAGGCGGTCGCGCAGGCGGTTGCGCAGGCCAGCGACGCGGCAACTCTCTTCTGCCATGTCCTGTTGTGCGATCTCACACGCTTTGCCGAAACCAACAATGCCGGGAACATTCAGCGTACCGGAGCGAAGGCCGCTTTCATGGCCTCCTCCATCAATCATGGGGACGAGCCGAACATCGGCGTCATGGCGGACATAAAGAGCGCCACAGCCTTTAGGGCCATAAAGCTTGTGCGCAGTAAGCGAAGCCAGATCGATTTTGGCGTCAACAACATTCAGCGGAACTTTGCCAAGGGCCTGTACGGCATCAGAGTGGAAGAGCACGCCACGCTCGCGGCAAAGTTTGCCAATTTCCTCAATAGGCTGGAGCACTCCAGTCTCATTGTTCGCCGCCATGATGCTGACGAGAATAGTCCGATCGGTGAAGGCGTCTTTCAGCTGGTTTAGATCGATTCGCCCATCACTCCCGACCGGCAGATAGGTAACTGGGCAGCCGCTGCTTTTTCCCAGATGCTTGCAGCTATCAAGAACCGCTTTGTGCTCGCTCACCGCGGTAATGATGTGGTTACCCTTGTCGCGGAAGGCTTCCACCACGCCTTTGATGGCCAGGTTATCGCTTTCCGTGGCGCCGGAGGTAAAGACAATTTCGCGGGCCGAGGCGCCGATGGCCGTGGCGATCTGGCGGCGCGCTTTCTCTACCGCGGCGGCGGCCGTCCATCCGAAAGAGTGGCTGTTGCTGGCGGCATTGCCGAAATTGGTTGTCAGGAAGGGAAGCATGGCTTCCAGCACGCGCGGATCCAGAGGAGTAGTGGCGTGGTTATCCAGATAAACCGGAAGTTTGACTGCGGGGGTGGAATGTCCGTTGCTGCTCATCTTGAGATGATTTTACTAAAACTAGGAAGAGATAGATTGGAGGAAATAAAAAAGCCCGCCAGCGAACTGGCGGGCCGTAATGACACGTTAAACCGTGTTAGAACCGGAAGATACCACCGAAATAGAAGCGGCGGCTGGCTGCCAGGTTTGATCCGGGAATCGAAGTCGCCGGTGAACTGAGGAAGTGCAAATGCGTTTCCAAAGTTAGGATTGCCGGCATTTTCGATGAACGGATCGACGGTTGCAAAGTTGGCATGATTGAGGGCATTGAGTGCAGTAAAGCGGAACTCGAACGAGTTCGTCTCAGTGAACTTAATGCGTTTGGTTACGCTGGCATTCAGGAAGTTAAGAGGTGCGTCACGTCCAATATTGCGTGGAGCGTTGCCAAATGGTGTGCCGAAAACGGTCTCAGCAATGCCAGTATTGGCAATGTAACGTACCTGTTTGTTCGAAACAGCCTGTGGCACAAACGTATGCGGATTGAAAGCATTAGTTGATTGAGCCGCATTGATGCCGTTGAGGCTCACCAAGGTTTGATTTGCCAATCCGCCAGCGCAGAGGGGATCGCTCAAGGATGCTGCAAACAGGGCACATGCGTCTCCCTGAAAGATACCTACGCTATCCACTGGGGCCGACTTGCTCCCCATGAATGGGCGAGCTGGAGACACGCCAGAGTTGAAGTTAGCATTAAAGGCGCCATCAAAGTAATCTCCAGCTGCTGTCAGCTGAGAGAAGACAATGGTTTCCGGCGAGAAGGTTTGGCCAGATTCCCAGATGTAAGATCCGGACATTGACCAACCACCCAGCACATGACCCAAGAACCCGTGCTGTTCTTTGAAGATCGGCAGTTCTTCCACAGCGCTCAATGAGAAGGTGTTAGGAATATCCAGACCTGAGAATGAATACTCACCTTTGTTTGCATTCAAGGCGTCCTGGGCGATTGAGAAGGTAGTGCCACCGCCAAACGTACTGAATATTTCACTCACGTTATCCAGGGTCTTGCTGTAAGTGTATCCGGCACGCAAGGTCAATTGATGAAAGAGGTTGTTGGCCCGGAACTCTGTCTGAAGCGCATTGTAGTTGGAATAACCTGTGTTATTGCGTGACAGGACAATTCCCTGGTTGCAATTCACACGGCCAATCGCATTTCCGTCAAACGCACTTCCCGCCGGGCAAGGAGTAACACCCGCTGGGATCAGGTTTGGAAAGTCGTTAGCCAGATCGCCAATAAACGGATTGGCATTTACTGTCTGGAAGAGATCGCTGCCGTGGTTGCCGACATAGCGAACTTCAAGAGCTGCGTTCTTGCTAAGCTCGCGCTCGAACCCAAAACTCCAGCTCGATACCTGATCGGGCCGGAAATTTGGAGCCACCGTCACCTCGCTCAAGTCGCGAGGATCGAGTTGACCGATAGGGAGAAGCGGGCTTACCAATGCGCGGACATTTGGGCCAGTGGGAACAGCAGGAAGCACCAAACCAGCTGGTGAACTAGGTCCCCCGATAAGGGCCGTCTCCAGGACTGAAGGAGCGCCGCCGTAGTTGTTCAACAGAATGTTATAGAACGCGGGATCGTAGGACAGGCGATAGCCGCCGCGGAACATGGTCTTGCCATTGCCGGTCATGAATCCGCCCCATTGCGGCGTGTAAGCAAAGCCGATGCTCGGGCCAATGCCTTTCTTGAAAGCAGGAACTGTCGAAGGTGTGGTAACAGACAACGGCAGTGTCGGATCCCACAATGGAGTTGCGCTATTCTGCTGGGCCGTGCCGAGAGCGTTCAGCTGGTTATAAGGCGATCCGTAGTAGGAGTAGGTGACGCCCAGGTTAAGGGTAAGGTTGCGCCCAATCTTCCAGTCATCTCCAACATAGAAGAAAGTGTCATTCTCTTTGAGTCCCAGTTCCGGGTTGCCTTGGGCCAGAGAAACGATGGTGCAATCTCCTTGGCCTGTGCAATCCGAGGGGTTGTTCACGATGAAGGAACTGAGATTGGCAAAAGAGTACGCGCCATTGATTGCGGGCAGGAAGATATTCGGGGACTGTTGATGTGTCCAGTTCACGCCTGCCTTAATTGTGTGTCTACCAAGAGCGTAGGTCCAGTTGTCCTGTACCTGCCAGGTGTTTACAACGCGTCCCTGAGGCAATGCAGTACTCGGACCAAAACCCAGCTCCTGTCCATCCTGGAAAGACACATTGGTTACTGCATTGAGAATGTTGCCCGTGGTCGGCTCAGTGCCAAACGAATTGCCACCGAACTCAACGTTGAGCCGGTCAAAGCCCACGCGAGCCTCGTTGACCATGCGAGAGCTGAAGTTATGCGTCTCGCTCAACAGGATTGCCTGGCTGAGTGCTGGAACGTTGAAGAAATATCCCGCCGCTCCATTGTCATTGTTGTTGAAGCTATTGCCACGATTGAAGAAGTAACGTGCATTCAGTGAATCGCGGCTGCCCAGGGTTATGTCTTCCTTGGTTACAAAATTGAAATTATGGGTTGGGGTCGAAATGATACGAGAAACGGAACCCTCCTCCACACCCGAACAAAGTACGGCACCCGTAATCGGGTCGTTAATGGTCGATGTAGTCAGGTTGCTGATTGTAGGATTACCTGCGGAAATGCCGAATGGACCGAATTTAGACAGTGCAGCGATGGCATTCGCGCTAGCTCCCGTGGGGAAGCAGCCTGCCAGAGTGGCCAAACCTGCCGGAGTGGGAGTGACAAGTCCGGTGGAGTCCAGCGAGCTAGCGGACACGATCTCCTGATCAAAACCACCAAAGAAGAACGCTTTGTTTTTCACCATCGGTCCGCCGATAGTAAAGCCGCCAACCTCGTCGTTGGCGCGTGGTGGCTGCGTTAGTCCGTTGTTATTCTGAGTAGAAGTGAGGCTGTTCAGATTAGAGTTGTTTTCGTTCTCATAGATGCTGCCGTGCCAGGCGTTTGTGCCGCTCTTGGTAATTAAATTGACCACCGAGCCGGCATTGCGCCCGTATTCAGGGCCGAAGTTATTGGTGATGATGACGTATTGCGAAACAAACTCCGGGTCGGAAACAAACAAAGCCGGTCCAGCCACGCTATTGTCGTTGTTATTCTGACCGTCAATTTCCTGGTCATTGTTACGGCCGCGCAGTCCATTGACTGAAAATCCACCGCCACCGTTGGTGTTGGAGAAATCCTGATCGCGTGCGGAAACTACGCCAGGTACGAACAAAGCCAGGTTGTCCAAGCCTTGGTTTTCCTGGACGCCGGCAAAGTTGGTCAGCACAGTGCCGGAAAAGGTATTGGTTACCTGCGCTTGTGTGTTTTCAATGAGTGGTGTCTCGGCTGTAACCTCAATCGTAGAGGAGGCTTCGCCGACACTTAGCTTGACTGATCCCAGTCCGCTATCACGCCCGGCGGATACCAGGATATTGCTTTGCACAGAGGTCTTGAAGTTTTGAGCAGAGACTTCAATTTTGTAATTACCGGCTGGAATTAAATTGAACCGGAACGAGCCAGAATTATCGCTGGTTGTAGTAAGTACGCTACCTGTATCTGTGCCCGTCGCTTTTACCTGAGCCCCAGTTACTACCGCCCCTTGCTGATCTACAACTGTGCCGGAGATCGAACCCTTCAGCACTTGACCAAAAGACGGAATGCAGCAAAGGAACATCAAGCAGGTGGCGACGAGAATCAATTTGTCGCGCAGTTTATGAGTCATCCTTGCATCTCCATTTATTTTTTCAATTTGATAAGGCAAACAACATTGGCTCGTCCACGCAACAAGTCACAACGTTGCTCGCAGTCCTTCTATAGCAACTCACGTTCCTGAGGCTTATTTTTTTGTAGTCAATAACTTACGAAGAGATGAGTGAAAGTTAATCCGGAATAATGGAGATTAAATTGTTCGAAATCTGGAATTTGGAACTTAACAGAAATTTACTTAGACTCTGGCAGAAAATTGGGTAGGTCTATCGGCCGGTCGGACATCCGAAAGCGTGTCCGAAAATGCTCGGAAATGAGCATCACGGCATCTTTGTTTCGCTGGGGATCCTGCTGGACCAGATATTTCATCGCTTCCACCAATACCCGCTGTCCTTCCACATAACGCGGATCGGTTTTCCGCGCTTGCCCCTGGCGGCGGCTTGGGTCGGGCATTTCTGGTTTGATCGGAAGTGTAAGAAATTTGGCCATCGAGATTACTTTAATCCAGACTTAATCAGATGCTGCTTCCAAACTTTTTGCTGCACGCCGTCAGGCGACGGGAACTCCAGCGGGTTCAACTTCCTCTGCCGCCCCGGCGCCTGTGTAAGATTTTACCCCTCTGAGCCGGACTCCCGCTATTAACTTTTTTCTTATTGTGGTGTTACGACTTTAGTGTCTCCCTTGGTCTTGAGCCGGAATGCGTCATTGGGGATGCTCTTTCCGTTTACCTTCATGTTGGTGTAATGCGCCAGCCGGTAATCCCCGGAAGACTCAAAAAACTGCTGTTGTAAAAGGACATCCTCCTCAGGATCGATCCAAAGAATAATCTTGTTATATGTCTGCCGCATCTTTTCGTTTTTCGGCGTCAGATTCAGTTTTGCTGTTTTCACTCCGTCGATCGTTTCCCATCCATCCATTTTCACGTCGTACTGCTGCAGCAGATCGTCACCACTGGCGCCAAACCCCAGGCTCAGAAATGCCTCGACATCCGCCTGGTTCTTGCCTACGTTGCGCACTGTAACCTGGTTAATCTTTTTTTCGTAGATCTGGACCTTGCCGTCCGAGTAAACCACCTGTTTGGGTGCTGGCCCCTCAATCTCAAATGCTGCATCCACGGTTTTACCCTTGCGCCGGAAATAGATGCGCCCGCTCTGTGTGTCTTTATCCTTTGGGAATAATTCCAGATAGGTCACAGACTGAAAATTTCCCTGCGCTGATTTAAACCCCTTGGCTGACTGGTTCATCTTCGCCAGAACCATGCTCAGATCATTGCTGGAATTTGCGGCCGGGTGTTCTCCGGTTTGTGCCGGAGCTTGCCCTGGCTTGGCTGCTGGCGGCGCCTGAGGTGCTTTTGCTGGCTCGGTTTTTGTTTCGGCCGGCGCGCTTGTGGCTTGCTGGGCCGATGGATTTGCGGATGAGGCCGGAGTTGTCTGGGAGAATCCCATGGCCATAGCGAGCAGTAAGAACACGATTGACAACGCCAGATTACGTTTCATAAACCTGCATCTTTCTCTGCTGTTTGCGGGAACTGGATTCTAGCCGCTTTCGGTTTTGTTCCATCCAGCGCCCGTCCGCGCAGGTGCAATTTGCCCCGTTCGTTCCTGGGCTGGATTACCCGGGCACCCTTATTTGTGAACCCAGGCGCGATACGCAATCACGTGTCCAGCGCTGTCCCGTACCTGCTCCACTCGTTCCACGGTGACCGGCCCGGTAATCGGCTTGAGTACTTCGCGAAAGTTGGCGCGCACCATGCCTTGGTCCTGGGCGTCCACGGCGGATGCATCCACCTGATAAACTTTTCCATCCGCGCTGGCAACGATATCGGTGAGATGCGTCCGCTGAATTGTTGGTTTGTCTTTGAAATTAATGAAATGCGGCGCAATAAAAATAAAGGCCAGGATCAGCGTTACCATCACGTCGTAATGGAAGCTTCCCCGCGCGTACGTCCAGAACAGATAGCCTTTCAGCGTGCGCCCAATGCGAGACATAAGTTAAGTGTATAGAAGCGGCCCGGCAGTCTCAAGGAATTGCCGAAATTGCCAAAATTTGCCCGAACTTGCGATTACAGTCCGCTCTTGAATGATGCCCAGCGGATTCACTCCGAGCTTTTGTTCCTCAACAATTGACAATTTTGGCAGTACTGGCAATTTTGGCAATTTCAAAACTTCTTCGCCGTGATCCTGTCTGTGCCCACGTACTTGCGCAGAGCTTCTGGAACTACCACGCTGCCATCTGCCTGCTGGTAGTTTTCGAGAATTGCAAGCCACGTCCGCCCAATCGCCAGACCGCTGCCGTTCAGCGTATGTACAAACTCACTTTTCTTGCTGCCATCGGGACGGAAGCGTATGTTTGCCCGGCGCGCCTGATAGGCCTCAAAGTTTGAGCAGGAAGAGATCTCGCGATACAGTTTCTGCCCCGGGAGCCACACTTCCAGGTCGTAAGTCTTGGCGGAACTGGGTCCCATATCGCCGGTGCACAGCAGCATGGTGCGATAGGGCAGGCCTAATTTTTGCAGAATAGTTTCAGCATCGCGCGTGAGCTGCTCATGCTGCTCGTAAGATTGGTCCGGCCGCGCGAACTTTACCAGCTCAACTTTCTGGAACTGGTGCTGCCGGATAATCCCCCGCACATCTTTGCCGTAAGAACCTGCTTCACTGCGGAAGCACGGCGTGTATCCAGTGACGGAGAGCGGAAGCCGCGCCGCGTCAATCGTCTCGTCGCGATAAAGATTTGTCAAAGGCACTTCCGCCGTAGGAATCAGCCATAGATCGTGATTATCGATCTTGAAAAGATCGTTGGCGAACTTTGGCAGCTGCCCGGTGCCATACATGGAAGCAGAATTGACCATGTACGGCGTTAGAACTTCTGTGTAGCCGTGCTCGCTCGTATGCAGGTCGAGCATAAAGTTGGCCAGCGCCCGCTCCAGCTTCGCGCCCATGTCCCAATAGACGGCAAACCGGGCGCCCGTCAGCTTGACGGCGCGTTCCATATCCAGAATGCCCAATTGCTCGCCCAGCTCCCAGTGCGGCTTTGGCGTAAAGCTGAATTCGGGCAGCGTGCCCCACTTGCGGACTTCCTTATTGTCATCGGCGGAGTGGCCCACCGGCACGGATTCATGCGGCACGTTAGGGATACCGGCCAGCATGGTGCGCAATTCCTGGTCAATTTCTCCGGCTTGTTTTTCCAGCTCGTCGCCCTGGACACGCAGCGCCTTCGTCTGTTCCATCTGCTCTGTAGCGTCCTGTCCGGCTTTCTTGAGCTTGGCAATTTCTTCTGACGCGCGGTTTCGCTGCGCCTTCAACGTCTCTGATTGGGTAATCAGCGTGCGGCGTTTTTCATCAACCTCACGGAAGCTGCTCAGCACCTGCGCCGGGTCCATACCGCGACGGCGCAACATTTCTTCAATGGCAGGAAGGTTTTCTCGGACGTAAGCTAAGTCGAGCATAGAATACTTTATCAAAAAACAGGATCGGATCATCGCCGACATCGGGAACCAAAAGCCACGGATCAGCACGGGACAACAGTTCGAAACCCCAAACCCTTGAAACACAGAGGAACAGAGGCGGCAGAGGAAACATTGATCACGACGGGAGTAGGATAAGGAGTGCTGATTCAGAAGCGGATGACCGTGGTGTTCCTCGAGACGGCGTGCGAGGCCCTCTTGCTGAGCGTGGTCTTGATCGTTCTATCTAGACCCTATGGGCCTAGTCATTGGGGTTTCGTCAAAGACCTTTCGTTTGGCTTTTTTGCCATATTCACTATATTTTTTACCACCGGCTACTTGCTTACCACGGCAATCGTCGGAATATATTGGCGGAGCCAGAGATTGTGGTTATACCCGGCTGTTGCAACCGTACTGTTCTTTATTCATTCACAAATTTTCTTCGTAATCGCAAGTGGTTCGACTCGACCGGAGAAGCTATTGATCCAGACATCTGGTGCGTGCATAGCCTTTGCTTGCACCTTTGTAGGAAGCTGTTTGCTCCGTAAGTGGCTGAGCATCCGCGTAAATCCACGGTAAGTTTTTGTTCCTCTTGTCCTCTGCTCCTCTGTGTTTCAAGGTTTTGATTTATTCAGTGCCATTCGTGGTAAGGTTTTTCCGATGGAAAAGAAAATCTTCTGGCTGCTGTTCATTGTCCTCGGCCTGGTGCTTGATTTTGCCCTGCCCATTTGGTGGAGCCTGGCTCTTACCCTGCCGCTGCTGATACTTTGCTGGTGGGTGGCATACAAGAGTGGATGGTTCCAGTAAGAAATGTTCTTTCTATAGGCTCGTTGACCACCAGACACTACAAGCCTAGAATCACTGCCATCCAGAGAAGCCGGACGCCCGCCGGTCTATCAACTAAGCGAGGTTTATGAATTCAATGATTGCAAAGCACAAGAAAACTTCCCTGCTACTCCTGCTTTCCTGCCTTCTTACTTTAGCTGCCGCGGCTGCCATGCCGGGAGATGCGCACAGCGCCAGTTCGCCTGTTGCTGCGCCGCCTAAAACCACCGTGACTGAAGTAAAGGAAACGGTGCAGGGGACTGAAATCATCGATTCATACCGCTGGCTGGAAGATCAGAACAGCCCTGAGACGCGCGCCTGGATCGACGCTCAAAATGCCTATTCAGACGGAATATTGTCTAAGCTCGCTGGGCGGGAAGCGATCCGGCAGCAGGTCAGCGCCATGATCAAAGTTGATTTCATGGGCACGCCAGAGGTGAAGAATAATCGCTATTTCTTTTCCAAGCGGCAGGCCGATCAGGACCAGGCATCTCTCTTCATGCGCAAAGGTCTGGAAGGCAAGGACGAACTGCTCATCGATCCTCTGCCTATGAGCCCCAACCATACGGTGACAGTCAACCTGATGGACGTTTCCCATGATGGCTCGCTCATTGCCTATGCAGTGCGCCAAGGTGGCGCGGATGAAACAACGCCGCATCTGCTTGACGTGGATTCGCGCAAGGACCTTGCTGACTCTTTTCCCAAAGCGCGTTATTCCGGGTTTTCCATTCTGAACGACAAGAGCGGCATCTATTTTGCGAAGGTTACCGAAGAAGGCCCGCGAGTTTATTTTCACAAGATCGGCACGGAGACAGCCAGTGACACTGAGATCTTCGGCAAGGGTTATGGCCCTGAAACACTCATTGGCTGCGGACTGACCCGCGACAATCACTATCTACAAATATCGGTGGCGCATGGATCGTCCGGCGACCATACCGAAATTTACGTGCAGGATTTGGCAAGCAAAGGGCCGATCGTGACCATCGTGAAAGACGTGCGTTCGGGTTTCAATGGACAAATTGCCGGCGACCACATGTATATCCGCACCAACTGGAATGCGCCTAAGTGGCGCGTGATGGAAGTTGACCTGAAAAATCCAGCCATGGAGAAATGGCGTGAAGTGGTGCCTGAGAGCGATGCGGTGCTGGAAGGCATGTCACTTGTGGGCGGTAAGCTGGCCGTGCGCTTCTCAAAAAATGTGATCCCACACGTGAAGCTGCTGGAGCCCAGCGGAAAGCTGGTGCGTGAAATCCCACTGCCTGCTCTCGGTTCGGTTTCTGGCCTGAATGGTGAATGGGATTCCAATGAAGCGTTTTTCTCATTCACCTCATACCATATTCCATCCACCATCTACCGCTATGACGTCGCAACCGGCAAGCAAACGGTCTGGTCGACCTCAAAGGTGCCCATTGATTCCGCTAAGTATGAAGTGAAGCAGGTTTGGTACCCGTCCAAGGACGGAACCAAAATTCCTATGTTTCTGGCGCATGCCAAAAACTTAAAACTCGATGGGAAAAATCCAGTCCTGCTCACCGGCTACGGCGGCTTCAATGTCAGCCAGGCACCAGGGTTCAGCGCATTTTCAGCGGCATGGATGGCCAATGGCGGCGTCTTGGCCGTGGCCAATATGCGCGGCGGCGGCGAGTTTGGCGAAGCCTGGCACCACGCCGGCATGCTGGAGAAAAAGCAGAATGTGTTTGATGACTTTATCGCCGCAGCCGAATGGCTTATCCAGAATAAGTACACCACGCCGGCACGGCTGGCCATTCGCGGTGGCAGCAATGGCGGACTTCTGGTCGGCGCGGCTCTAACCCAGCGCCCTGACCTGTTCGCCGCGGTCATCTGCAGCTATCCGTTGCTGGACATGGTGCGCTACCAGAATTTCCTGGTGGCAAAATATTGGGTGCCGGAATATGGATCGTCAGACGATCCCGTACAGTTCAAATATATCTACGCTTACTCGCCGTACCATCACGTGAAGACCGGGACCAAATATCCCTCTGTGCTTTTCATCAGCGGCGACTCCGACACGCGCGTAGCTCCTCTCCATGCCCGCAAAATGACGGCGCTCATGCAGGCCGCCACTGCGGGATCGGACCACCCAATCCTGCTGCACTATGACACTGCCGCGGGGCACTCAGGCGGCACGCCTGCCGGCAAGCAGATTGAAAATACTACTGACGAACTGGACTACATCTTCTGGCAGCTCGGCGTAGGTGCGCCAGCAAAGGCAGAAGCGACCAAGGGAAATTGATGCACTGATAGTTTTGCCCGGCCAGCGGCACTGGTGAAAACAAATGATGAAGGGCTCGCCAGGCTTGACTGTGGCGAGCTCTTTGGTTTTTGAGTGCGAATAAGCCCAACCTCGAATCGGTTGTTTTTGTCGTGCCAAAGGAGCAAAACATATTTAAGAAAAAGGGATGCTGTTGGGTGGTTTTGCCGCGAAGCGGCCAGAAATAAAGGCGAGCCCGACCACGCGGCGAGCCTGCTGTAACAGGAGCAGTAGAAGGTGAGGGAAGGAACGCTGTTGAGCGGAGTTGCCGCGGAGCGGCACTCGAATAATGGAGCCGACGATCGGACTTGAACCGATGACCTGTCGATTACGAATCGACTGCTCTACCAACTGAGCTACGTCGGCCCTGGCGGGGCTGGCTCTCTGTATCGTGCTTTTCTATTCTAAGAGAGAGTCGGGAGTGCGTAAAGGTGTGGCGGCGTTCCAGTAGCCTGCTTGTGTTAACTAAACGGGTGAGTTTTCCACACTTTGCAGAGACTTTGCCCTTGCTTTTTACACCCGGTGTTTCGCATAATGTTCTGTAGCTCTGTAAGATACAAGACCGCATACTTCCAAAGGCCACGAGTGGAAAGATACGATCGATCAGACGTTCTGCGGATCCTTCGCATTACAGCGCGGCAGCTGGCAGGCTGGGAAAAAGCCGGTTTGTTGCCTGCGGCGGAATCCTATTCCTTTTTTGATCTCCTGCAAATCAAGAAGCTGCGTGACCTGCGCGCCAAACGCGTGCGCTCTGCGGTAATCCTTGAGTCACTGCGCGCCATGCGGCAGGTAGCGGGGATGGAAAATCCATTGATGGAGGCAGGCACCTTCGCCAGCCAGTCGCGTGTCGTTTTCCGCCACCATGGCGCGGCCGTTGAGCCGCTTGCCGGGCAGTTTGTGATGGATTTCAACCAGCGCGAGATGGTCCAGTCGCACAAAATTCACGCCATGCGCGCCGCGGAATCCGCCGGCGAATTCTTTGCCCGTGGCGTTGCGCTGGAGGAAGACCCCGGCACGCAGACCGAAGCGATCGAAAGTTATAAGAAGTGCGTTGATCTTGATCCGCTGCATGCAGCGGCATTTATCAATCTGGGAACGCTTTATTACAACCGCCATGACTACGTGCAGGCGGAGCTTTTCTACCGTAAAGCGATTGAAGTGGATCCCCGCTATGCTCTGGCTTACTTCGACCTGGGCAATGTGCTCGACGAAACTGGGCGCCTGCCGGACGCCATCAGCGCTTATCAATCCGCCATCTCACTGGCGCCCACTTACGCTGATGCTCACTACAACCTGGCGCTGGCGCTGGAAAAAGCACGCCAGCCGCGCAAAGCTCTGCATCACTGGCAAGCCTATGCCAAGCTCGACACGATTGGTCCCTGGTCTATCCACGCGCGCAACCAGATCAGAAAGATTCTGGCCGCGGACGAGCTGAAGATTGTTCCCAGGAAAAAATGATTTTTTAATCCCGAAGCGTAGCGAGGGATCTCTATCCAACAAATCCCTATACACTGTCATCCTGAGCGGAGCGCGAGAAAATTGTTCTAACGAGAACGGTCACGGGCGCGTAGTCGAAGGACCCCGGGAATGCCTCGATCTGAAATGCTGCGTCAGGGAGTTCTCACCAGGATATTGGAATAAGCCCTCCGTTCCTCGCTCTAGAACACATTCTTGCCTCACAATAGTCTCGTGACCAACTCCAATCACACTCGGCTTCAGCGCTGTGAAACGCAACTCCAGGATTTTCTTGCCGCAGCTTTAAACGGCGTGCCGTCCGAAGCTTTGAACGAAAAGCCTGCTTCCGGCAAGTGGTCAGCCCATGAACAACTCGCTCACCTCGCACGTTATCATCAGATTTTTCTTCAGCGCATTGAGCGCATTCTCACCGAGCAGGTACCAGAGTTTCCTCGTTATCGCGCGGAAGAAGACCCTGAATGGAAAACCTGGACAAGCATGACCACCCAGCAGGTGCTGGTGCGGCTCTCTTCCATGCGGATCAAGCTGATGGCCCAATTGCATTCTTTGAGTGAAGAAGATTTTGCGCGGACGGGCATTCATCCCAAATTTGGTGAAATGAATCTATCGTTATGGCTGGAGTTTTTCCTGGTGCATGAGGCGCATCATTTGTATGTGGTCCTGCAATTGGTGAGAAGAAATGGGTAGCTAATACGCCATCAGGATTCTCAAATCCCGCACGTTGTTCCCCGTCGGGCCGGTCTGTATCGTGTCGCCGAGCTTTTCGAACAATGGAAACGCATTGAATCCGTTGAAGTGTGCAGCCACGTCCAGCCCTGCCTTCTGTGCTCGCTCAAGCGTCGTTCCATCGGCAACAGCACCCGCTGCCGTGCTGACGCCATCAATGCCATCTGTTCCCGCGCTTAAGATGGCGATATTCGCGCCGGCAATTTTCTGTGCACAGTAAAGAGCAAAATGCTGATTGCGACCACCTGCGCCGGCGTTGGCAGGCACTTTTACCGTGACTTCGCCGCCGGAAATAATACATGCTTTGTTCGCGCCGCCGCGCAACGTGCGCAGCCGACCCAAAAGATAATCTGCCGCGCGGGCATAATCCCAATCGTCACAGCTGTGATCAATTTCAACCGCGAATCCATGTTTCGCGGCGGCCGCGGCCGCGGCCTTTTCCGCCGTCTCATTTGAGAGTATCTTCCACCAGCGTGACCGGACAAACGCCGCGTCATCCTGCTTAGGCGTTTCTTCCAGAGCGCGGTTCTCAAACAATTCCCGCACAGACGCAGGAAAATCCGGCAGCATATTGTGCTCGTGCACTATGCGGTAGCAATCTTCCACCGTGCTGGAATCGGGCATGGTTGGCCCGGAAGAAAGCGAATCCAGCGCATTCTCCGGCACGTCAGAAACCAGGATGGAAACCTGTTGCGCTACCCCGGCGGCCTGGGCCATGCGTCCGCCTTTTACGGCAGAAAGATGTTTGCGGACAGTATTGATCTGCGCAATCGGCGCGCCTGAGTTCACCAGCGCTTTGTAAGTGGCGATCAGGTCAGGCAGAGAAATCTCGGGATCTTCCAGCTTCTCCACTGCCGCCGATCCACCACCGCTGACCAGAAAAATCACCAGCGCCTGCGCATTCAGCGTGCCCAAAGTTTTCAGGATCGCCTCCGCCCCGCGCACGGACTCTTCGTTCGGTTGCGGATGCCCGCCTTGAAAATATCGATAGCCGGGAATCTGATAGGGATGCTGGTTCGGATCAACAATGATCCCCTCCAGCGTTCCCACCTGTCGCGCAAGAATTTCCGCCATGCGGTGGGCTGCCTTGCCAAATGAAATGCACGCCGTCCTGCTGTACGAGCTCAGGTTGAATAGATCATCGCCAACGCGCAGTACGCCCTTCTGATATTGCACGTGGCGTTCAAAAGCTTTTTCAATGCTGGCCTCAGAAAGCGCCTGCAGAAATATCTCCCGCGCAATGGAGCGCATGCTGTGGGCAATGGACATCAGTTCGCTTCCGCCTGACTTCCCGGTTTAAACAATTTGCCAACCCAATCGTGGATGGCCGTCTGCATCTCTGCCAGATGCCCTTCAAAGAAATGATCACCGCCTTCGACGATCACCATCTCTTTTGGCTCCGGAGCCAGCTCAACCACTTTTCTCAGGCTCTCCGGCGGACCATACTGATCGCGCGATCCGCTGACGAACAGCTTGGGAGGCGTGCAGTCTTTTAGAAATTGATAGGTGTAAACACGGCCTTCCACGCCCACAGGCGTTCCCAGTCCGATCAGGCCTACCACGCGCGGATCATCGCATACTGTCCGCAGTCCGGTGGCGGCGCCGAAGGAAAATCCGCAGAAGATGATCGGCAGATGAAGCTCAGCATCCAACCAGTTCAAAGCGGTCCGCACGTCCTCTTGTTCGCCGTGTCCTTTATCGTGCTCGCCTTCACTCATGCCGGCGCCGCGGAAATTGAAGCGCAAAACAGGGAAGCCAAAGCCGCTCAAAGCCTTCATGGCGTGGTAGACAACTTTGTTGTGCATCGTGCCGCCAAATAAAGGATGCGGATGGCAAACCAGCGCAGCATGCGTCGCGTCCGGCTGGCCTTCATTCAGCAGGGACTCCAGACGCCCGGCGGGCCCATCCAGGAAGAAAGATTTGATTCCGTTAGCCACAATTCTTTTTATCACAAGCCTTGGTTTATCCTTGTGTCTGGCGACTCATGGACCCAATCAAACTAACTCGCAGGCTGATCGATATTGAATCCATCTCCGGCAATGAAGGCGCTGTGGGCGCTGAGCTGTATGAAGAGCTTTGCCGCCTGGGATACAACGCGCACAAAATGCCCGTGGCCCACGAAAGATTCAACGTGGTGGCAATGCCAGAGGAAGGCAAGCCGGACGTGGTTTTTTCCACGCACATGGACACGGTGCCGCCGTTTATTCCTTCTTCAGAAGACCACGACAATATTTACGGACGCGGTTCGTGCGACGCCAAAGGCATCATCGCCGCGCAAATCGCCGCCTGCCAGCGCTTGCGCAAAGAAGGCATGGCCGTGGGTATGTTGTTTCTAGTGGGTGAAGAGCGTGACAGTCTGGGCGCCAAAGTCGCCAATGAAAGCCCGATGGGTAGCCGCTTTCTGATCAATGGCGAACCCACGGAAAACAAGATTGCTGTCGCGTCCAAAGGTGCGTTCCGAGTCCAGGTCACAGCGAAAGGCAGGATGGCGCATTCGGCGTATCCGGAGCTGGGCGAATCAGCGATTGAGAAGCTTCTGGCCGTGCTGGAGCGTTTGCGCTGCATGGAGTTGCCGGTCAATCCTGAAGTTGGGCCGTGTACTTTGAATATCGGTTTGATTGAAGGCGGGCGCGCGCCTAATGTGATCCCCGATCATGCCCGCGCACAGCTGCTGTATCGCCTGGTGGGGCCGTCAGACACTTTGCGGCAACAGATTACCAGGACGGTTGAAGGACTGGCCGAGGCCGAGTTCGTGCTGGAAATTCCTTTTATGAAGCTGCGCACCGTCGATGGCGTGGAAAACATGGTGGCGAAATTTACAACCGACATTCCCGCGCTGACCAACTGGGGGACGCCCGTGCTGCTGGGGCCGGGATCGATACACGTGGCGCATACCGATCGCGAATACATTTCTAAAAAGCAACTTCATGAAGCTGTGGACTTGTATTGCTCCGTCGCGCACCAGTTGTTGAGCGCCTGAGCGACGCGATCTATGGCAGGCGTAGCGGACGCTCCGTCCATGCTACGTCCCAATATTTTCCGAATTTGTATCCCACCTCGCTGAATATACCGACGTGTTTAAATCCAAACTGCTCGTGTAATTTCGCGGACCCGGGATTCGGCAATGTGTATCCAGCCACAATGCGATTGATGTTCTCACCGG
Organism: Terriglobia bacterium; assembly: GCA_963724105.1. Classification (GTDB taxonomy): domain Bacteria; phylum Acidobacteriota; class Terriglobia; order Terriglobales; family Acidobacteriaceae; genus Angelobacter. The sequence continues at coordinate 1,051,343 of CAVRTD010000001.1, forward strand.
CAATGGCCTCGAAAAGCGCGGCATATAGCTTTCTGCCGATGCCCTTTCCCGTTGTCTCCGGCGCAGCATAAACGGTTGTCTCTACAGTTGTGTCATATGCGGGCTTCACGCGGAAATGCATCGTGCCGGCATAGCCCACAATAACCCCATCTTCTTCCGCCACCAACAGACGATGCCTGCCCGTCACAGCAAATTGCTCAAACCACGCGACGCGGCGCTCAACTGTATAAGGCTCCAGATCAAATGTGATCGGAGTGTGAATGACGTAGTGGTTATAGATTTCGGTAAGGCGTGGAATATCGGCGCGCAATGCGGGTCGGATACTAACCATGGAGGTAGACTCCTTTCCAGTAAAAATCCTGCCGCCATCTTTTGCTTCAGACTTAGTCTCTTTTTCAGCCAAACTAAGACGGAGCAATTGCAGCCGCTCTCTCTGCTTCTTCGCGATGTTTGCGGAGCAGGCCTTCGCGCCCGTCATAACGGACGAACGCCGGAAAAATCAGGGCGAGCAGGCCGGTCCCAAGCACGCAGAGAACGCCGCCTGATACCACAGACGTGCGAATGCTGAACAAGGCTGGCGACGATGCCTGCCTCGGCATTGCCCAGCATTGGCCCGGACATATAACTGACCATCTCAATACCGGCGAGCCGTCCGCGCAGATGGTCAGGAATGGTCTGGTTCCAGATGGTCATGCGAAACAGGCCGCTTACCATGTCACTGGCGCCAGCTATGGCCAGACAGAGCAGCGCAAGCCAGAGATGATTTGCAAATCCGAAAGCAACAATCGCCAATCCCCAGATCGCCGCGGCAATGGTCACGGCCAACCCGTGGCGGTTGATTCGCGCTGACCAGCCTGAGGCCACAGAGGCAACAAAAGCCCCGGCCGAAGGAGCCGCGTAGAGCAGTCCCACAGACGCCCCGCCAAATTTTGTGGCGATAGCCGGAAACAACGCCATCGGCATTCCGAAAAACATTGCATTGATATCGATGAAATAAGTGCCCATGAGTTCTGGGCGGCTGCGCGCATAACGCAGACCTTCCAGCAGCGAATGCAGGCTGGGCCTATCGGCATTCACCAGTGGCGGTGTGGCCCGCATCATCCAAAGGGCAACCAGAGAAATGGCAAAGGTAAGAAAATTGGTGGAGTAGGCGAGCGTCGGTCCGAATGTGGCAGCTATCATTCCGCCAAGCGCCGGACCAAGGACGCCCCCAAGCGTGCTGCCGATAGAACGCAGCGCGGAAACTGCGGTCATCATTGCCGGCGGTACAAGCTTGGGCGTAAGCGCTTCCAGTGACGGACGCTTCAGGCCATTGAGTCCGGCATAGGCAATCGCACAGAAGAAAAGCACCCAAACCCGGGGATGAGACAAGAGCGAATTCAGGATCAGCAGCGCACTGCTGGCGGTCATCAACAGCTCTGAAGTCAGCACCATGCGGCGGCGGTCCACGTAGTCCGCCAGTGCGCCTCCCACGAAGGCCATGGTGATTGTGGGAATAAATTCGGCGGCGCCAAGCAGTCCAACAGCAAGCGATGAGTGCGTGAGCTGGTACATCTGCCAGGGCAGCACAACAAAGCTCATCATGGAGCCGAAGAACGAGATTGTCTGGCTGGTAAAGAGCAGACGGTAATCGCGGGAGACTCTGAAAGGCGCAAGGTCAATCGCAAAAGCGCCGAAGATTGCGGACGGACTGCCTGGCGATGGTTCCGGCCCGGGATCGGGCGTCAAATGCGCTGGACTGTGGGGCTGATTTTCCACTCCTAACTATAGCCGAGAATCAGCACCGTAAAATGCGGCTGCCAGCCTAGCTGCCGGACCCTGCTTCTATCGTCTCTCTCCGGGTGGATGTCATGGGCAGGCGTGCTGCTCCAATCAATCCCGCATCGCCTCCCAGCAGCGCGTGCGTTATTGTGGTTACGCGAGCTGCATTGTTTCGCGCATTACCGTCTCGTCCACTGCCGGCAGAGCCGTCTTCCGTAGGTGCAGTCGCGCGATAGACGAAAGAATTCTTGCGTACGGTTTCCATCATGGTGGGAGCAAATGCATCCCACGCGCTGGCCACGCCTCCACCGATCACATACATGGGAACATTGAAGATATTCACCAGATCGGCGACCACAGTGCCCAGCGCATTTCCGACGCGGCGAAAAATCTCTTGTGCCGGCGCGTCTCCCTGCATAGCCAGGTCATAGACTATCTTCGAGCTGAACATCCTGGCTTCTGCCATTGCGTGCGCCAGCTTCGGTGCCTTTCCTGTTGCAATGGCTTCGGTGGCCATGCGCTTAATGGCCGTTGCGGAAGCTACCTGCTCCACGCATCCGCGGCTACCGCAGTTGCACGGGTGCCCATCGGGTTCCACGTTGATGTGGCCAAGCTCGCCAGCCATCCCGGTCATGCCATGCCAGATTTTTCCTTCCAGCACAATGCCTCCGCCAACGCCTGTGCCCAGAGTCAACATGCACATATCATCCACGGCCGAGGCCGCGCCCAGCCATTTCTCTCCCAGGGCAGCTGCATTGGCGTCATTCTCCAGCACCACGGTGGTCCGCAGGCGGTGCTCAATTTCATCGCGCACGGGATAGTTGTCCCAACCGGGAAGGTTCGGCGACTCACGCAGCATCCCGGTCTGCATTTCAATAATTCCCGGCACGCCGATACCAATTCCTGCCAGCACGCCAGTGCCGCGCAGCTTGGCAACAATTTCCAGGATCGCTGTGCACATTTCATCGATCACCAAATCGCGCCCGCGCGCGACCTCAGTGCTCGTGGTGATTTTGTCCAGCGTCTTGCCGCTTCCGTCGATGGCGGCAATGCGCAGGTTGGTACCGCCCAGATCAACACCGATGGCAAATGTGGTCATCATGAGTTCTGACTCCTGTACAAGCGCAGAAGATGCCTGTTCAGCTTAATAGCTTACCGCCACGATTGCGAGTTACTGCCCAGCAGCTTATTTGAACAATAGTTGGGAACGGTCTATCGTTTCCATCATGCAAATTCAAGGTAAAGTTGTGATTGTGACCGGTGGCGCCAATGGAATTGGCCGGGCGCTCTGCCTCAGGTTCGCCAAAGAAGGCGCGCGGATGGTGGCTGTTTCGGACGTAGATGAGGCCAACGGAGCCGGCGTCGCAAAAGAGATTGGCGAAGGCCGCGCAGCTTTTCTGCGCTGCGACGTTTCCAAGGAAGATCAGGTCAAGCTGCTGGTCGATACGGTCACAAAGTCTGCCGGACAGGTCGATATTTTTTGCTCGAATGCCGGAATCGCCGTTTCGGGCGGACCTGAAGCGAGTGATCGTGACTGGCTGCGCAGCTGGGACATCAATATGCTGGCCCACGTTTATGCAGCCCGGGCCGTGCTGCCGCAAATGCTCGCCCGTAAAGAAGGCTACCTACTGCAGACCGTGTCTGCCGCGGGATTGCTGACCTCGCTTGGCTCTGCGCCGTATGCGGTTACCAAACACGCTGCGCTGGGCTTTGCCGAATGGATGGCCATCACCTATGGCGACCAGGGAATTCGCGTCTCGGCCCTGTGTCCGCAAGGCGTGCGCACCAACATGTTGAAGGGCGACCATCCCGGCACGAAAATGCTTCTGGATGGTGCGATTGATCCTGAGCAGGTTGCGGATGACGTTGTAAAAGCCATGGCTGAAGAGAGATTCATGATCCTGCCTCATCCGGAAGCCGGCAAGTATTTTCAGAACAAGGCCAGCGACTATGAGCGGTGGATCCATGGCATGAGAAAGCTGCAGAGGAATATAGAAGGGAAGTAGTTTCTGAATCCCGGTTTCCGCGCCGCGGAAGAGGGATCCGTACAGTTACGAAACCGCAACGGTTAATCAAGTCTTGCCGATCCGTTTGCAGAAAGAGCGTCTGATTCCAGGCCAGCGATTTTTTTTGACTGTAGGGTTCCCTCGCTGCGCTTCGGGATTTCAGAAAAAAGCTGACTGCTATTTCTGGCACTGCGGACAATAATGCGTCCCTCGGCCGGCGACGACGATTTTCTTGATCGGAGTCTTGCACTTCAGGCACGGCTTGCCTTCACGGCCATAGGCGCGGTGTTGGATTTGAAAGAATCCGGCTTCGCCATCGGCGTCAACGTAATCAGAGATGGAAGAGCCTCCTGCGGCAATCGCTGCCTGCAGGACCTTTTGTACCGCGGCATGCAGTTTGCGCAGTTCGGCAGTTGTAAGTGTGTTGGCACGGCGGCGCGGCCTGATGTGCGCTCGGATCAAGGCTTCGTCAGCGTATATGTTTCCAACGCCGTGGAGCAGCTTCTGGTTGAGCAACGCTCCTTTGATCGGCGCTTTGCTGGCGTGAAATAAGCGGGAAAAATCCTCAAGGCTGATCTGCAGCGGCTCTGCGCCTGGTCCGCTGAAGCTGCTTTGCCGTACTTCAAGGCGCCCAAAGCGTCGGGGATCAACGAAACGCAGCTCCCTGCCCGAAGCCATCCTGGCTACCAGATGTGTGTGCTTGAGCGCTTCTGTTTCCGGAGCAGCTACCAGCATTTTGCCGGTCATCCCCAGGTGGACGATCCATTGACTGATGGGATGACTGCTGGGATTTTTGGTGGACTTAAGATCAAAGACAATGTGCTTGCCCACGCGCCGCACGCGCTCAATCTTTGCGCTTTCCAATGTGCTGGAGATTTCCGCGGCTGTGGATTTAAGCGGCTCCGGCTTGCTGCCTATCCAGACCGACTCAATGCGATCACCGGCCACGCGCATATTGAGCCCGTTGGCAATTGTTTCGACCTCTGGTAATTCTGGCATTTTTGTTTTTCAGCTACTTCCAATTAGATAAGAGATCCTTCGCCAAAGGCTCAGGATTTCGCCTGCAGGCTCCCGCTCCCAACACAGCGCGCTGAGTTGGATCGCTCACGCCTGCATGCCAGCTCAACTTCTGGTAATTCTGGCATCGAATTTAATCATCTCATGAACTCAGGGCATGCCTGCTCACGCGGGCCGGTCGCGAGGCCGCGAATTACGGCGTGGTGGCAGATCCAGCGGATACAATGGAGTCTGCCACGACCGAGGGCATTTGAAACTTTTCGATAAAAAAACCGCGCAAGCGCTCTTGACCGCTCTGGTCTTTGCCCTGGCTCTCATGTTTTTGTACGCCGCCTGGCGGGCGATCATCACGTTTCTCTTCGCCATTTTCTTCGCTTACATTCTTGAAGCGCCGGTTTCCCGGCTGCAAGGCTGGCTCAGGGGATCGCGGCCCGCGGCCATCGCCGTGGTGTATGTGGTTTTTATGGGCGCGCTGATTTTAGCCTTTGTGCTCGCTGGGCCTCCGGTGATTGAAGAGGCGCAGAAACTGGTGCAGCAAGCTCCCGAGTTAGGGCAGAAAATCACTTCAGGTCGCCTGGTGCAGCAGCTTGGTGAGAAACACGGCTGGAATCGTGAGACTGTGGACTGGATCATTCAATACCTGCAAAAACACCAGGGAGAAATGGTCGTTGCCACACAGAATTTTCTCTTCCGGGCCGCTAAGACCGCGCAAAACACATGGTGGCTGGTGCTGGTCCCAATTCTGGCCATCTTTTTTCTCAAGGACGGGCATGAGCTGAGTCAACGTGCCATCCATTCTGTAAAAAACGCCGGTGTGCGGCAGATGGTAGCGGACACGGTGGAAGAAATGAACACGATGCTGGGACAGTTTATGCGGGCCCAGCTCGCGCTGGCCGGCATGGCCATTGTGGTTGTGACATTCACGCTTTCAATCATGCGTGTGCCCTATGCGTTTGCTTTGGGCCCGGCAGCCGGCGCTCTGGAATTCATTCCAGTGGTCGGGCCTGCAATAGGCGGGTTGATGGTGTTGGTGGTTGCCCTGCTCTCCGGGTACGGCCACTTATGGGCATTATTGATTTTTCTGCTTATATGGAGAGGCATTCAGGACTATGTAACCTCACCTCGACTGCTGGGCAATACGCTGGAGCTTCACTCTCTCACGGTGCTGTTTGGAGTGCTTGCCGGAGGAGAAGTGGCTGGCGTAATCGGCGTCTTTCTTTCGATCCCCGTACTGGCCACGCTGCGTATTCTCTGGCATACGTGGCTGCTTCATCGCAGGTCAGGACAACAGAGCACGGCGTGAGCACGCTATACCCGCTGCTAAATAAGTCCTTCGTGTTGCGAACTGCTAAGTAGCTGAATGCATCTCACCTTGGGACATGCAGGAAAGCACACGAAGAAGCGCCGAGCAAATACTGGAAGCAGTCATCGAAAACGCAAAAGATGAACTTTCCAGGTCCACAGTTGGGCTTTTATTTTCAGGATTTGCCGGAGGCTTGAGTATGGGCCTCACCGGGCTGGCGGTGGCACTGGCCATCAGCTACCTCGGCACCGGTCCCGTGCAGGAGTTCTTCTCTTTCTTTTTCTATCCCATCGGATTCATCGTTGTAGTGATTGGACGGGCGCAGCTCTTTACGGAAAACACGTTATTCCCCGTGGTGCTGATTCTTGAAGAGCGCAAGCATGTGTTGAACACGTTGCGGCTCTGGGCTGTTGTTTTCGTATCCAACGTTGCTGGCGCGGTCTTTTTTGGGTGGCTGGTAATGAAGACCGGAGCGTTGTCGCCAAATTTCGCCGATGCTCTGGCAGGGTTAGGCTTGCAAGCGGCCAGCGGACACTTCACGCTTATTTTTGCCAAAGGGATCATCGGCGGATGGATGATTGCGCTGGTGGCCTGGATGGTCACCGCCAGCCATTGGACGATCGGGCAGATTGCCGTTACCTGGATGCTGACTTTTGTTGTAGGCGCCGGCCATTTCTCGCATTGCATTGCCAGCAGCGCTGAGATTGTGGCTGCGATTATGTCTGGCCATCTGCACTTCAGCAATTACTTTCAGTGGCTGCTTCCAGCCACATTGGGCAACATCGTGGGTGGTGTCTCAATTGTTAGCCTGTTGAATTACGGGCAGGTAAGAGGCGGGGACGCCCTGGAAAAAGTATAGGCCTGCGCTCCCTCGCTGTATAATCGAGCGTTCGTTACTCTCGTTTTTGAGGCTTTGTGTCATGGCAATATCAGGAATCGCGACCATACCCGCATTGAAAGACGTTTATACGCAGCTAAAGACGCGCATGGACAAAGCGGTAGAAGACTTCCGCACCAACCTGGCGGCTGCCCGTACCGGCCGCGCGACTGTCCACATGCTGGATCCCGTCCGCGTTCCTTATTACGGTTCAGAAATGCCGCTGAATCAGGTAGCGCAGGTGCATGCGCCGGAAGCACAGTTGATCACGGTGCAGCCGCATGATCCCAGTATTCTTGCCGACATGGAAAAGGCCATTCGCTCCGCCGGCCTGGGACTTAACCCGCAGAATGACGGCAAGATGATTCGCATTCCGGTGCCACCGCTCACAGAAGAGCGCCGCAAGGAGATGGTTAAACACCTGCATAAAATTCTGGAAGACCATCGCACCGCCATCCGCAACGTTCGCCGCGACGGCAATGACGCGATCAAAAAAACGTTGAAAGACAAAAAGATTTCAGAAGACGAAGAGAAGAAAGCTCTGGATGAAGTCCAGAAGCTGACGGATGGCGAGATCAGGAAAATGGAAGAGATGTCCGCCGCCAAGGAAAAAGAATTGATGACGGTCTAGTATTGCTCTCGAATTGCAAAGATAAAAGCCTGGCTGCTGCCAGGCTTTTTTGTCACAGTAGCAATTTCGCCAGCCCATACCGCGTTAGTGCGGCAGCTTCTTCCAGTCGTCAAGAATCTCTGGCTTGCCGTCCCGGATAACGGTGGTGTAGATCTGATCAAAGCCTTTGTGCCTGGTGGCGCTGTACTTAAGCGTCAAGCGCGGCCCCAGTCCAACATCTTTATTCTGGATAGATTCCAACGATGCAATCAGTTTTTCCCGCGTCAGGTCTTTTCCCGCACGCTTCAGACCTTCCACCAGGACCATGGCGTCCACAAAGCCTTCCAGACTTACAAAGCTGGGCTGCTCTGAGGGGTAAAACGTCTTGAGCGATTCGCGGTAGAGTTCGACTGTAGGAAAGTCAACGCGCGTATAAGGCGGCACAACCTGCGTGATGATGGTGCCGTCCGCGTCTTTGCCGGCTTCAGTAATAAATCTTTCTGTTCCCACAAATGAAACGGTCAGAAAAATGGGATGCCATCCGGTGGCGTGGGCTTTCTTCACAATTGCAGCCACAGGAGCGTAAGGGCCTACGAGCAACACTGCTCCGGGGTTCATGGCTCGGACAGAGGCCATGCCCTTGTCGACATCCAGGGTGTTGCGGGCAAATGTGCCCGTACCAACTGGAGCCGCATTGTGTTTCTTCAATGCCTGTTGCAGTCCGCTGAGCACGGTCTGGCCAAAGGCGTCATCCTGGTAAATGACTCCAATCTTGTGGATCCCCAGCGCGTTCCAGAGATTTTCTACCTGCTCATGTGTTTCGTCGTTATAAGAAGCGCGGACATTCATGACGTAATGCTTCAGCGGTGAATAAAGCATTTCCGCGCCAGTGAAGAGACCGACTACAGGCACTTTGCCTGCTTCAGCCAAGGGAACGTACTTGGCGGCTGTTGGTGTGCCGACAAAAAATCCCGCGGCAAAAATACCTTCTTTCTGCAGGCGTTTGAAACAGTTTTCTGCTTGTGCAGGCTCATAACCATCGTCAAAGGCCAGTAACTGGATCTTGCGTCCGTGTACTCCGCCTTCAGCGTTGATGTGGTTAACGTACGTGGTGGCGCCCACAATGGTTTGCAGTCCAAGATACCTGGCTGGACCATCGAGTGCGGAGCAGGAGCCAATCAGAATCTGGCTGTCAGTGACGCCGGGCGTCTTGGCTGCCTGGGTGTCTCCCAGACAAGGGACGAGCATCGCTGCAAGCAAGATACAAATCTTGCCAACGTGCAATTTCATAGTCTTCTCCATCGAACTGTGTTCCTGGGCGTTTGGCCTATTGTGTCTACTCTCACCGGGAGAATCCAGAACAAAGCGATAATCGAGGGCCTGTGGAGCATCCATGTTGCCAACAACCTTCGTGCTGCCAGTCTCCTTAACGGCAAACTTAGCGGGTGTAACAGAATGTTGCTTCGCAACTTATGCATTTTGCCGATTTACATCGCCCGCAAGTAGTGCCAAAATGGCCGCGCTAATCTAAGGGTTTTTTCATTAAATATTTTTCATCAGAATATGGCCGAAATTTCCGCTAGACCCACAACAGAAATGCCTTCGTCGAATGTGTCAGCCTCTGCCGGCGATACGCCTTCACTCCAGTCATCAAATCAAAACTGGCGGCGCAGCTTCTGGGCGCTGATCGTTACCCAGTTTCAAGGGGCGTTCAGTCTCAACGTGCTGCGCTATCTGCTCACGTTCATGGTGATGGGAAAGGCTTTGTCCCAGGCCAGCAGCGATGCTCTGGTATCGCTGATCACGCTGCTGTTTTTTGTACCGCTTGTCATCTTCAGCATGGCCGGCGGTTTTCTGGCGGACCGTTTTAGTAAGCGCCAGGTCACTATCGCAACCAAGATGATTGAAATTGTGGCCATGGGAGTGGCCATTTTTGCCTTGTCGTCTGGGCAGCAGGAAAATCTTAGAGAGGTAGTTGATCTCTGGCGCCATCCGCAATTGTTCTTCGCGCACTTTCCGCTTCCACTGGTTGTGCTTTTCTTTGTGGCCACGCAGGCTGCTTTGTTTGGTCCATCCAAGTATGGATTGCTGCCGGAGCTGCTGCCGGAGAAGTGGCTTTCCTGGGGTAATGGCGTTATAGAGCTCGGAACATTTCTCGCCATTATTTCCGGAGCCATGGCTGCCGGATGGTTTGCGCAGGTTTTCCAGGGCCGCGAGTGGCAGGTAGGCGTGCTTCTGGTAGTTCTCTCGGCGTTGGGACTGTTGAGCAGCCTGGCTATCGATAAAGTTCCTGCAGCGGCTCCGCAGAAGAAATTCCGCGCGAACTTTGTTGCCGAGCTTTGGGGACAAATCAAACTGATGCAACCGGACCGTCCGCTCTGGCTGGCGGTCATCGGCAATACATATTTCTGGTTTCTCGGAACGCTCTTTCTTCAAACCGTGCTGGCGTACGGAAACCAGACATTACATTTGAGCCCGTCGAGGATCGCGCTGCTGGACGCGGCCTTGGCTCTGGGGATTGGCGTTGGCAGTCTTTTAGCGGGATATCTTTCCGGCAACAAGATTGAGTATGGATTGATTCCCCTGGGCGCGTTCGGCATGACAGTGATGGCCGCGCTGGTGGGCGCCATGCCGCATACGTTTGTCTCGGCCGTGATGACACTGGCCGCGCTGGGAATTTTCGGAGGCTTATTTGCAGTTCCGGTGAATGCGCTTATCCAGCACCGTCCGGCCGCGGACAAAAAAGGCGGTGTGATCGCGGCCGCTAACCTTCTTTCATTCATTGCCGGAGTAGCAGCTTCAGGGATGTATTTTTTGCTGACGCATTTCGGACAGTTGAATCCTAGAGGCGTCTTTCTGGCGGGAGCTGGTTTTACCCTGGTGGGCACTGTCTACGTGCTGTATCTGTTGCCGGATTGGTTTCTGCGTCTGCTGCTTTTTTTCCTGACGCACACGATCTACAGCATCAAGGTGATTGGACGCGACAACATTCCGGAAAAAGGCGGCGCGCTCTTCGTCTCCAATCACATGTCATTCGTTGACGTGCTTCTGCTGATGGCTTCCACGGACCGTCCCATACGCTTTCTGATGTTCCAGGCGATTTATGACAATCCGATCCTGAAGCCGTTTGCGCGGATGATGAAAGCGATTCCTATTTCCTCTGAGCTGCGCCCGCGTGACATGATCCGCTCACTGCGAACCGCCAGTGACGCGATTCGAGACGGCGAGACTGTCTGTATTTTTGCGGAAGGGCAGATCACCCGTACCGGACAACTATTGCCATTCCGCCGGGGCATGGAGCGCATTATCAAAGGCATTGAGTCGCCGATTATCCCCATTAATTTGCATGGCGTATGGGGCAGCATTTTCAGCTTTGAACGCAACCGCTTTCTGTGGAAGGTTCCGCGCCGCATTCCTTATCCCGTGACGGTGAGCTTTGGCAAAGGCCTGCCGCCATCTGCTGCGCCGGAAGAGGTACGCCAGGCCGTACAGGAATTGCAGAGCGTGGCTTTTGCCGCGGACCGCAATCCCAAGCTCACGCTGGACCGCGCCTTTGTGCGCAGCGCGCGCCGTTACTTCTGGCGTTTTGCCATGGCCGATGCGCGTGTACCCAAATTGCGTTTTGGCAGCGCGCTGGTGAAATCGATTTTTGTGGCGCGGCGTATGAAACCTTTATGGAAAGACCAGGAGATGGTGGGAATCCTGCTGCCGCCTTCGGTCGGCGGTGCGCTGGTGAATTATGCGGCTACGCTGTTGGGGTGCGTCCCGGTCAATCTGAATTACACGGCGAACAACGAGGTAATTGCGTCCTGTGGCAAGCAATGCAATCTGCAGACGACTGTAACCTCAAAAGCTTTTTTGGAGCGCTTCCCAAAAATTGAAATTCCTGGCCGCACATTGCTGCTGGAAGACGTGCTGGAGAAGCCGCGCGTGGCAGAAAAGCTGACGACGCTGATGATCGCGTGGCTGCTGCCCTACCGTTGGCTCAAGGCAGCGCTTGGCGCGGTGCCGCGGAAAGATGACGATCTGGCCACGGTGATCTTTTCCAGCGGCAGTACGGGTGATCCCAAGGGCGTGATGCTTACGCACCATAATATTGTCGCCAATATCCGGCAGGTCACGCAGGTATTCATGCTGGGCGGCGGTGACAAGGTATTGGGCATCCTGCCATTTTTTCATTCGTTTGGTTTTACCGTAGGGCTCTGGCTGCCTGCCGTGCATGGGATCGGCGTGGTGTTTCATCCTAATCCGCTGGATGCAACGTCCATCAGCGATTTAGTAGCGCGCTACAAAGTTACTTTTCTGGTGGCGACACCCACGTTCCTGCAAGCGTATATGCGGCGTTGCTCGCCGGAACATTTTGGCAGCCTGCAATATGTGCTAGTGGGTGCCGAGAAACTGCCCGAGCGAACAGCGCTGGCGTTTGAAGACATTTTCGGAATACGACCGCTCGAAGGCTATGGTTGTACGGAATGCGCTCCCGTGGTGGCGGTAAACGGGAGAGACTTCCGCGCTCCCGGTTTCCGCCAGGTTGGAGCAAGGCGCGGAACCATCGGGCATCCGCTGCCGGGCGTGAGCGTGCGCATTGTTGATCCAGAGACGCTAGAGGCCCTTCCGCTGAACAAGCCGGGAATGCTGCTGGTGAAAGGCCCCAATGTGATGAAGGGATACCTTGGGCGTCCGGAAAAAACGGCCGAAGTGCTCAAAGACGGCTGGTACACAACAGGTGACATCGCGACGATGGAAGAAGACGGCTTCCTGACGATCACCGATCGCCTGAGCCGCTTCAGCAAGATCGGCGGCGAGATGGTGCCACACATCAAGATTGAAGAGAAGCTCAACGAACTGGCCGGAGCCACGGAGCAGGTTTTTTCCGTCTCTGCCGTGCCTGACGAGAAAAAAGGCGAGCGCATTATTGTGCTGTACACGCTGGCGGATGAAACGCTGGCCCCGGTCTTGGTGAAGCTGGCTGAGTCCGATCTGCCAGCACTGTGGAAACCAAAGAAAGACCAGTTCTTTCATGTAGAGGCCTTGCCCTATCTGGGAAGCGGGAAGCTGGATTTGCGGGCGTTGAAGACGAAGGCGGCGGAACTGGCTGGGAAAGAAACACATTAGCTCAAAGTGGAACCAAATATAATGTCCTTATGAAGAAGGTTGTCCATACCGTCTGCTCGCACGATTGTCCTGACGCGTGCGGAGTACTGGTTACTGTGGAAGACGGCCGGGCCACGCGCGTGCAGGGCGATCCAAAGCATCCGGTAACGCAGGGTTTTCTGTGTGCCAAGGTAACGAAGTATCTTGACCGCGTGTACTCGCCTGATCGCGTGCTTTACCCCATGCGGCGTGTAGCTCCTAAAGGGCAAGGCAAAGGAGACGCGAGCGACTTTGTCCGTATCTCGTGGGATGAAGCCCTGGATGAAATCGCGCATCGCTTTCAGAAAATTTCAGACGACTTTGGGTCCGAGGCGATCCTTCCTTATTCCTATGCCGGCAACATGGGTGTGCTGAGTTATTCGGGAATGGCGCACAGGTTCTTCCACCGTCTGGGTGCGTCACAACTGGACCGCACTATCTGTGCTTCTGCGGGTGGCGCGGGAATGGTAACGGTGACCGGGCGCAATGTTGGCACCGAGCCGCAGCAATTTCGCGATGCCAAATACATCATCGCGTGGGGCGCGAATATACATGCCACGAATGTTCATTTGTGGCCGTTTATTGAAGAGGCGCGGCGCAATGGCGCCAAGCTGGTGGTGATCGATCCGTATAAAACGCGCACCGCACGAGTTGCTGACTGGCATCTGCCGATCAATCCGGGAACCGACGTGGCCCTGGCGCTGGGCATGATGAATGTAATCATCAGCGAAAATCTTTACGACGCTGTTTATGTCAGCCAATACACGCTTGGCTTTGAGCAGCTACAGGAGCGGGTGAAGGAGTATCCGCCGGAGCGGGTCGCGGCGTGGACAGGGATCAGCGCGGAAGATATCCGCAAACTGGCGCGCGAGTATGCCACGGTGCGGCCGGCGGTAATCCGCGTGAATTATGGCGTGCAACGCTCGCAAAATGGAGGCTCGGCGGTGCGTGCCATCGCCATGCTGCCATGCATCACTGGCTCATGGGCGGAAGCTGGCGGCGGTCTGCAGCTTTCCACCAGCGGGGCTTTTTATCTGAATATGCATGCCCTGGAGCGTCCCGATCTGATGCAGAAGAGTCCACTGGGACGGCCTGCGCGTGTGGTCAACATGTCAGAGCTGGGCAAGGCGCTAAACGAACTGAGCGATCCGCCGGTAAAAGCGGTTTTTGTGTACAACTCCAATCCCGCAGTCGTGGCGCCGAACCATCATGACGTGGTTCGGGGTTTCCTCCGCGAAGACTTGTTTACGGTGGTACATGAGCAGTTCTTTACTGATACCACCAGCTATGCCGATATTGTTCTCCCGGCAACCACGTTCATCGAGCACAAGGACCTGAATAAAGCGTATGGCCACATGTATCTGCAAATCTCCAATCAGGCCATTGAGCCACTGGGTGAATGCCGATCAAACACTGACATGTTCAATCAGCTGGCGCAGCGCATGGGTTTTAGGGATGAGTGTTTCCAGCAGAGCCCGGATGACATGATCGATGCCACAATGTCCAGGCCGGAGAACCAGCATATCCCGAGTGGCTGGGAAAAATGGATGGAAGGGATCACGCGCCAGCAGTTAGAAAAAGAAGGACACGTTCGCCTGAATCTGGGTGACGGACCGTTTCTTCCATTTGCTAAAGGCGGATTTGCCACAGCCAGCGGGAAGGCGGAGCTTTATAGTGAAAAGCTGGCCGCGCAGGGGCTAGATCCTGTGGTTTCATTTGTCCCGCCTGAGGAATCGCGACTCTCCGAGGGAGCCAAGCGGTTTCCATTAGAGCTGCTTGCGCGCAAAGCGGACAACTTCCTTAACAGTACATTTACCAATATTCCTTCGATACAGAAGATGGAGCATCCGGAGTTGCTGGAGATCAGCGCCGCGGATGCCACGCCACGTAAAATTCAGGAAGGCGACTGGGTCCGGGTCTTTAACCATCGTGGTGAAGTGCGCTTGCGCGCCCACGTAAACGGCGCTGTACAGCCCGGCGTGGTGGCGGCACGGCTCAATGCGGCGCGGTTTGCGCCAGACGGTAACAGCATCAATGTATTAACTTCAGAAACGTTGACGGACATCGGCGGCGGAGCAACGTTTTATTCCTGCCTGGTGCAGGTTGAGGCGATCAGCTAAAGTCGGTGCCGCCGATTCAATGGCATCCAACAGGTTTAAAGATACTTAACCCACCGAGCTTCGAATAGTACTCTTAGGACCAAAAGCCAAAAAAATAATGCAAGTTCCCCAATCTGGCGCGTTCCAGATACCGGGGAGTAGACCGCCCAAAAATAATTCCTCCAGCGCCAAGCACGAGGACGGCGCGGAGAGCGAAGTTGAAATTTTAAGGAATGGGTATATTGCCCAAAAGGAACCAAACCGGATCATTCATTTGCGAGGAACTGTGCAAGCTGAGATTTCTGGTGGGTTGGATTATTTTAGGTGAGGGGCATGTCCAAGTGGCACTTCAGCAGTAACTCCCGTATAATCTGGCTTTTCCCACCTTGTTCCGAGGGTAGTCATATATTGTCGTTTTTTCAGGAAACCAGTCCTAAACATGTCTCATGGACCGTGCCTTTGGCGCTGATCCTTGGCCTTTTTCTTTTTGGCCTCTTTCCAAGACTGGCTCTGGCAGCACCGCAGGGAACCCAGGTAATTGAAGACATTGATGTCAGCGGTAACCGGCGTATCCCCACTGAAACCATCAAGTCGCGTATTTACACGCGCAATGGCGATGTTTATGACGAAGCTGCGTTGCAGCGCGACCTGCGTTCCGTATGGAACAGCGGGTATTTTTCAGATGTTCGCATGGAGCGCGAGCAATCGGCCAAAGGCTGGCTGATCCATATTTATGTCCGGGAAAAGCCGACGATTCGTACGATTGAGTACAAGGGGCTGAACTCGGTCTCACAGAGCGACATTCTGGAACGTTATAAAAAAGTGAAAGTCCCTCTGACGGTTGATAGTCCTTATGATCCCACCAAGGTAATCAAGGCCAAAGTAGTGCTGCAGCAATTGCTTGCCGAGCACGGCCGCCAGTTTGCCAATATAAGCGTGCAAGTCCAGGAGGTGCCTCCTGCATCCGTGTCGGTCACGTTTAACGTGAAGGAAGGCCCCAAGATCAAGGTCGGCAATATCAAGTTTGTGGGCAACAAACACGTGCCCAGCCGCACACTGCGGGCAGCGATGAAGAACCTGCGTCCCATTGGTATTCCTCAGTCTATTTTCCTGGAAAATATCTTTTCGAAAACATTTGACTCATCCAAACTGGAAGAAGATACAGAACGCGTTCGCGAGGCCCTGCAGACATTTGGCTATTTCAAGGCTGTGGTAGATGATCCCAAAACCCAGCTGCGAGATACACACAGCAAGCTCCATGTTCCTTTCGTCCAGAGTGGCGAAGGCAAGGTCATGGATATCACGATGCCGATCGACGAAGGCGATAAGTTCAAGCTCAAAGCAATTGTTTTTACCAACAACAAGGCCATTCGCAATACGCAACTGCTGCGTAACCTGTTTCCAATTAAAGATGGAGACACGTTTAACAAGCAATTGATCGGCAAAGGTCTGGATAACCTGCGCAAGGCTTATGGAGAAATCGGTTTCATCGATTTCTCGCCTGTGCCCACTACCGAGATTGACGATGTGAAAAAGGAAATCACACTGAATGTCGAAGTGGAGGAAGGCAAACCGTATTACGTTCGCCGCATTGAATTCCAGGGAAACACGACCACGCGCGATCGTGTAATCCGCCGCGAACTGCTGGTGCAGGAAGGCCAGGTATTCAACAGCCGTCTATGGGACATCAGCGTTTTACGTCTGAACCAACTCAACTATTTTGACGCGCTGAAGCCGGAAGACGACACGGAACGCAAACTGGATACGCAGAACGGCACTGTAGACCTCACGGTAAAAGTGAAGGAAAAGGGTAAAAACAGTATCGGACTCACCGGTGGAGTTAGCGGCCTGGAAGGATCTTTCATCGGTCTGAATTATGAGACCAACAACTTCCTTGGACTGGGTGAAACGCTGCAGGTACAGGCCAACGTAGGTAGTCTCTCGCGCGTACTGCTGTTCGGCTTTACCGAGCCTTATACATTTGACCGGCCGCTCACGCTTGGTTTTACCGTGTATAGCCGCAGATATGACTTTGACCAGGCGCGCCAAGCCTCGATTACGGCAGGCCAAAACCTGAATCTGCCGCAGTCCGTGCTGAATCAGTTGTTGAATTACAACCAGTCGAGCACCGGGTTCACGGCGTCTTCAAGCTATCTGCTAGGGCACTCTTTTAAGCGGGTCGGACTTACCTATTCGCTGGACTCCACTACGATTGAAACGTTCAGTGATGCGTCCCGTAACCTTTTCCAGACGCTGAACTTCCGCAGTATCTCCGGCCCGAATGCGCTGGACGGAATCATCACCAGCTCCATCACGCCTTCACTCAGTTTCAGCACCATTGACAGTCCCATCCGGCCGCATCGCGGCAGAAGCTTCTTTCTCTCGACTGAAATTGCCGGATTGGGCGGCAACGTGAAGTTCTATCGTCCGCTGGTGGCTTTCACGCAGTGGAAGCCTTTGTATCACCAGAACAGCCTGGGTGTCCGTGTGCAAGCCAGCTTCATCAATGGCTTTGGCGGATCGGAAGCCCCGCCCTACCAGCGCTTCTATATGGGCGGAGAGAACGATTTGCGTGGTTTTGACGTACGCACGGTTTCGCCCTACGTGTTCGTGAGCACGGTGCAGAATTTCCCGCTGACGAATCCTGACGGCAGTGCGGTGCCAATTGATCCCACCAATCCACGGCGCGGCAATGTGACCGTACCGCTGCCGGTGAATAACATCACCCTGCCAGGCGGTGATACGCAGTTTGTAACCAATCTTGAATACCGTATTCACGTTGTGGGCCCCGTGACACTTGCGCCGTTCGCAGATTTCGGAATGGATTTCATAACCCAAGACTCGCAGTTGAAGATCAGCAATGATTCGCTGACGCAGCTGAATAGCACGATTTTCGGCTGCCCTGCGATTGTGGGGTTCCAGTGCGTTGGCGGATCATCCATACCATTCAGTGGAAATTTGACGCCGGTGGCGGGCACCAACTATGTGCCCCGCATGTCCACGGGGCTGGAATTGCAGGTATTGCTGCCCATCGTGCAGCAACCGTTCCGCATTTACTACGCTTACAATCCGCTGACGCTGGATACCACGGTAGTGTCCCCCAGCCCAATTGTGCGCAGCATGTTCCCGCCGGGGGCCGCGGGCGATTTCAGCTTTCAATCCGCGCTGGCAACTCTGGGGCCAAGTTTTCACCTGCAGGAGCCGAAGCATACATTTAGATTCACCATCAGCACGACCTTCTAAGGAGAAAGCCGTAGTTTGACGCTGCCGGGGGCACAACCTATAATTTCTAGTATCGTTCCCTCCGCAGATTTCACGCATTCATGAGTAGTCAAGAAAACGTGCATCGCGACGAATAGTTACGTAAGAATCAATAAGGAGTCCAACAATTTCATGGCAAGTTACATCAATACCCGCGTCCTTATCCTGACAGCAGCACTGTCGCTGGGCGTTTCCGCAGCCCGCGCACAGGCGCCGGCCGCAGCCGCGCCAGCCACCGAAACCAAGGTAGGCATTGTCAGCATTCAAGACGCAATCGCCAATACGAATGAAGGCAAGAAGGAACTGGATGCGCTGCAGCAAAAATACGCGCCCCGGCAGACGGCGTTACAGGCGCAGAATGACGAAGTAGAGAACCTGAAGAAGCAGCTCCAGGCGCAGGGCGACAAGCTGAGTGAAGAGGAGCGCAACAACCGCGTTCGAGTCGCCTCAGAAAAACAGAAGGCCTTGCAGCGCAACTATGAAGATTTCCAGAATGAAGTTCAGCAGGCTGAACAGGAAATTTTGAACCGGCTGGGAAAGAAAATGCTTACAGTGCTGGAGAAATACGCAAAGGACAACGGGTACTCGGTGGTAATGGATGTATCCAACCCGCAGACTCCGGTACTGTTTGCGAATCCGGCTTCCAATATGACCAAGGGCCTGATCGACGCTTACAACGCAGGATCGCCGGAGACGGCGCCGGTAGCTAAACCGGCGGCAAGCGCTCCACGTCCGGCTGGAGCGGCCGCGTCGCACCCACCAGCAACTGGCGCAGGAACTGCAACAACCAAGAAACCCTAAACTCTCGGCGCCGCATGAGCCGGCGCCGCAATGAATCCAAGGAGCACGTAAACCCATGAACGTGGCAAAATTCAGAAATCTCGTACTTGGCCTCGGCCTGAGTATGGCTTTTAGCGCAACGGTTTTCGCACAAGGAGCGGCGGCTCCGGCGGCAACCGGCGCAACCTCTACCAAGATTGGCGTGGTCAACATTCAGCAGGCAATCGCTGAGTCCAACGAAGGCAAGAAAGAGCTGGATGCGTTGCAGCAAAAGTTCAGCCCCAAGCAGGCGGAACTGAAAGGCCTGAGTGACGAAGTTGAGAGCCTGAAAAAGCAGTATCAGGCGCAATCCGACAAGCTCAGTGATGAAGAGAAGAGCAGCCGGGCCAAGGCTATCGAAACAAAGCAGAAGTCTTTGCAGCGCAACTATGAAGATGCGCAGGCTGAATTCCAGCAGGCTGAGCAGGATGTTATTAACCGCATCGGCGCAAAAATGCTTGCGGTGCTGGAGAAGTATGCGAACGGCCACGGTTATGCCGTGGTGCTGGACGTCTCAAATCCGCAAACTTCACCCGTGCTCTGGGCAACACAGGGGAACGTGATTACCAAGGAACTCGTGGACGCTTACAACTCTGAGAGCCCGGTATCTGCTCCGGCCGCCAAGCCGGCTGGTGCTGCAGGAACCACGCGGCCAGCGACAACACCCGCCGCGCGCCCTGCGACTCCTGCCGCGACACCAAAGAAACCGTAATTGTTCCTGAGAAACACATAAGGCCGCCTTCACCGGCGGCCTTTTTATTTCCTGCGAAATCGATACCCGCCTCCACGCTCCGGTGTCCAATCTCTCTATTGGAGGTTCAGAAAAATGTTCGGTGATACGCTGCTCGAATCTGCATCAACGTCAAGCAAACGCAAGCGCTGGCCCATGGCGACTGCATTCACTCTGGAATTGATCGCGGCTGGAATTGTGGTGATGATTCCTCTGTTCTCAACGGGCGTAATTTCGGTTTCAGCACGGGTGCTGCCATTTATCCCTGTGAAACCCATCGCAATTGAGCCAGTGCGTCCGGTTCCTATAGGCCATCCCCGCGCAAACGGTCCCGCTGCAGCGTCAAGAGCGCCGGTTGTTCTGGCCAACAATAACAAAAACACGATTTATATTGGACCACCAGTGGATCCGCTGGAGCCAAACGATGAGGTGATTAGGGAATCACATCCGGGGCCAAACAACCGTCTCACGGAGCTCACAAAGTCTGGACCCATCACAAATGTGAAAACTGGCGGTCCCAAGCGCATTGTTTCCGTGCTCGAAGAAGCACAGCTGGTTAGAAAGGTAGAGCCGGTTTATCCCAGGATCGCAGTGTTGTCTGGCGTGCAAGGCCAGGTGAAGCTCCATGCCATCATTGCGCGTGATGGATCGATTCAAAGCTTGAATGTAACCAGTGGACACCCGATGCTGGCGAGCGCAGCACTTGAAGCGGTCCGGCAGTGGCGCTATCGGCCCTATATTTTGAACGGCGAAGCAGTGGAAGTAGAGACCTTTATTACTGTGAATTTCAAGAAGGATATGCGTTAAGAAAGTGGTCTTACGAGCCATGTTTGCTGTGGAAAACTCTGTGCAAATGTATGGAGGCCAGCAGAGTAGCGCAATGTTTTTTCAATGACTTAACTGATCTGCCCAAGTATTGTTGCAGATTGTAAGTTTATTTATTTCAATCGGTTACAGGATGCACGGACTGGGCAGACCGGATTGCACAACAAATGGGTAAGCGCCAAAATGGAAAGCAGGGGATTTGCACATTTGAGAATTGCACCTTTTTCTTACTTTCCGGCATCAGCCGTTGTCGCCAACCTTGAGCACGGCCAGGAAGGCCTCCTGCGGAATGTCCACTTTTCCGATCCGTTTCATGCGCTTCTTGCCTTCTTTTTGCTTCTCCAGAAGCTTGCGTTTGCGCGAAATGTCACCGCCATAACACTTGGCCAGCACGTTTTTGCGGATGGCGGCCACGGTTTCGCGGGCAATGATTTTTGCGCCAATCGACGCCTGAATGGCCACCTCAAACATCTGCCGGGGGATGAGTTCACGCATTTTTGAGACCAGAGCGCGGCCGCGATCATACGCGAAGTCGCGGTGCACAATGATGGAGAGCGCGTCCACTGCTTCGCCTGCCACCAGAATATCCAGCTTGACCATGGGTGATTCCCAGTGTCCGGCCAGGTGGTAATCCAGCGACGCATACCCGCGCGAGACGGTCTTCAGCCTGTCATAAAAATCCAGCACAATTTCATTCAGCGGCAATTCATAACTCAGCATTACTCGGGCGGCGCTTACGTACTCAAAGGCTTTTTGCTTACCGCGTTTGTCTTCTACCAGCTTCAAGATGCTGCCGACATATTCTTCATTCGTCAGGATCATGGCCAAAATTACAGGTTCTTCAATCTTGGCGATCTCGCTCTGGTTGGGCCAGCGGGAAGGGTTATCGACCTGAATTTTTTCGCCGTCAGTTTTCGTAATGTCATAGCGCACGCCGGGCGCAGTGGTGATAAGGTCAAGACCGAATTCGCGCTCAAGCCGCTCCTGAATGATCTCCATGTGCAACAGACCAAGGAAGCCGCAACGGAATCCGAAGCCCAGGGCGGCAGAGCTTTCCGGCTCGAAAAAGAACGAAGAATCATTGAGCCGCAATTTCTCCAGCGCTTCGCGCAGCGCCGTGTGCTCATGCGCGTCCACGGTGTAGAGTCCGGCAAAGACCATGGGCTTGAGTTCTTCAAAACCCGGTAAAGGCTCGATGGCCGGACGCCCGTCATCAGTGATGGTGTCGCCGATTTTGGTGTCAGAAACAGTTTTGTTGTTGGCGACCATAAAGCCCACTTCGCCGGCAACCAGTTCGTCAATCTCTATCGGTTTGGGCGTGAGCACGCCAAGCGTTTCCACGTCGAGCGTTTTGCCGTTCCACCACAGGCGCACTTTCATGCCTTTGCGCAGAGTGCCCTGGAAAAGCCGCGCCAGAACGATCACGCCGCGATAAGGATCAAACCATGAATCGAAGATCAAAGCCTGCAGCGGATTGGCAGGATCGCCTTTAGGCGGCGGCAGCCGCTTCACGATGGCTTCCAGCAACTCTGGCACGCCCAGCCCGCTTTTGGCGCTGACCAGCATGGCGTCTTTGGTATCCAGGCCGACCGTCTGCTCAATCATTTCCTTGGCGCGGGGAATGTCAGCGCTGGGCAGATCGATCTTGTTGATCACCGGGATAATTTCCAGCCCGTGATTGATGGCCAGATAGGCGTTGGCCAGCGTTTGCGCTTCCACGCCCTGTGAGGCGTCGACAACGAGCAGCGCGCCTTCGCACGAGGCCAGCGAACGCGAGACTTCATAAGAGAAATCCACGTGGCCGGGCGTATCGATCAGGTTGAGCTGGTATTCCTGGCCGTCCTGGGCCAGGTATTTCATGCGGACGGCATGGGCCTTAATGGTGATGCCGCGTTCCCGCTCCAGATCCATCGCGTCCAGGACCTGTTCCTGCATCTCTCGCATAGACAAGGCTCCTGTCAGCTCCAGAAGCCGGTCTGAAAGCGTGGATTTGCCATGGTCGATGTGAGCGATGATGGCAAAATTGCGGATGTGTGTGCGGTCCATGAGGATGGGCTAACTATCTATTCTAGCATCTTGAGAAGAACTAAACTCGCGCAGCTTTGCCCAGCAATTTGCAATCCGCTATGCTTACTGCCGGAGAGAGTACTTGAAAAAAGCTTGGTTGGGCGCAGTCTACGGTATAGTTCTATGCACCATCGGGATAATTGCAGCTGGCGGCGGACATGGAACATATATATTCCTGACTTTGGCCTCTGCCCCTGCAATAATTCTGGGCGTTGTCGCGTCCCTGCTCGCTGCTCCTGCTTTATGGTTTGTTGTTGGCTGGTTGCTCAACGACAAAAATAGGCAGAAAAGGGTCTTTTTTCTAACGATCATGTCCGTGTACTACATCAGTGCAGGTTTTCTGCTCATCGGTGGGCGAGAAGAATGGCAACACATGGACCGATTATGGAAGGTGTCTCCACGGTTTGTGGCGGCTGGCTTGGCTTGGTATTTAACAGGACAAATTGTTGTTTGGTTAATATTTTTCAAGAACGGTCATTCAAGCAGAATTTTTGAGAATAAGGCGGCAAACTCCGATCTATGAAAACTCTCATGCAAAAAATCATTCTATTGACACTTGTGCTTTTGGATTGTTTTGCTCTTAACGCCCAGCCCCAGGCTGCGCCTGCCATGAAAGATTTCATCCGCGTACAGTCTCCGGTCATTGCGCTGGAACACGTGCGGTTGATTGACGGCACTGGCGCAGCAGCCAAAACTGACCAGACGATCATCATTTCAGGCGGAAAGATTACCGCCATTGGAAATGCGGGCGTAGTGCCGGTCCCGGCTGATGCCAACCGCATGGATATGATCGGCTATTCGGCGCTGCCCGGGCTTGTGGGCATGCACGACCATCTTTTTTATCCAGCGGGCGGGGGCTTGTATCACGACATGCCGTTCAGCTTTCCGCGACTCTATCTGGCGTTGGGGGTGACCACCATCCGCACCACGGGCAGCATGGAGCCTTACATGGACCTGGAAATCAAGAGGGCCGTTGATGCAGGCAAAATGCCAGGTCCAAAAATCAATGCGACTGGGCCTTATCTGGAAGGTGAAGGCATTCCGCTCCTGGATTTGCATCAACTCACCGGGCCCGACGACGCAGTCAGGACCGTGGACTACTGGGTTGCCGAAGGCGCGCGATCTTTCAAGGTCTATAACTACATCACGCGCGCTGAACTGAAAGCCGTGATTGATACGGCGCACAAGCACGGCATCAAGGTCACGGGGCATCTATGCTCGATTGGTTTTAAAGAAGCCGCTGACCTTGGTATTGACGATCTGGAGCACGGTCTGACGGTTGATACGGAATTTCACCCCGACAAAAAGCCGGATGTATGTCCTAACCCTAATCAGGCTGCGTCGGCTGCGGCGAAGTTGGATGTTGCCGGCGAGCAGATTCAAACCACGATCAAAATGATGGTGGATAAACATGTGGCTCTGACTTCCACTCTGCCCGTCTTTGAGCAGTTTGTTCCGTCGCGGCCAGATGAGCCACAGAAAGTTCTTGACCTGCTTACCGATGACGCGCGCAAGGCTTATCTGGCGAATCGCGCAAGGGTTGCACAGAACCAGCAGAGTCCGTGGCCTACGATGTTTCCAAAAGAGATGGAGTTTGAGCGGGCATTCGTAAAGGCCGGTGGAACTTTGCTGGCAGGCCTTGATCCCACCGGCATTGGCGGCGTTATTGCCGGCTTTGGCGATCAGCGCGAAGTTGAATTGCTGGTAGAGGCCGGTTTCACGCCGCTGGAAGCTATTAAGATTGCAACCCTGAACGGCGCGCAGTTTTTGGGCGATCAAGAGCACGTGGGCTCACTGGTTGCCGGCAAACAGGCGGACATCATGCTGGTGAAAGGCGATCCTTCCTCCAAGATCGCGGATATTGAGAATGTGGAATTGGTGTTTAAAGACGGAGTGGGATGGGATTCCAAGAAGCTGATTGATTCCGTGAAGGGACAGGTGGGAGTTAGATAATTTGTTTTTAATCCCGAGCGAAGCGAGGGATCCCTAGCTAGGAAATTCTGGATGAGACAAGGCCAGGCCTAAAGTTTTGTGGTGGCTATAGGGCTCCCTCCACCTCGCGGTGTCGGGATTTCAGAGAACTCTTTTCATGCTGTCAGAAACTACCTGGCATCCAACTCCTCAACCCACACGCTTACAGCGTAGCCGTCTTCTTCCTGAGAAAGCGCTTTTTCCCACCCGGCTCCAGGCTGGGGAAGTTCGGCGGAGCCTTGAATGCGCGCAAAGACTTTCAGCGAGGGGTCTTCTCGCGGAAGCTGCATATGAATTACGCCATCGACCAATTCGGCCTTGCAGGTACGCTCAGAGTGGCTGACGTATTTCTTGCGCAATGCCAGCAGAGACTTATACCAATCCAGCATCAGGTTTTCACCCTGCGTGAGCTGCCAGTTCAGTTTTGAGCTGGTAAAGGTTGCGGGATCCTGTGGGTCGGGAACGATATCATTGGCAAAATCAAAATCCTTAAATCCCGTGTTGGCGGCCTTCTCGCACGGCTTTCTGCAACGCGGGATCACCATAGTCGGTAAAAAACAAAAATGGATTGGGCTCGTCATATTCCTGGCCCATAAAGAGGAGAGGCGTTTCCGGAGAGAGCAATAGAAGCGCGGCGGTAAGCATTCGGGCGCCACACGGAATCAGCGTAGTCAGGCGCTCTCCGCAGGCGCGATTGCCTACCTGATCATGGTTCTGTATGCAATTTACGTGGGTTGGTGCAGGCATGTGCGCGCTGCTGGTGCCACGCGCGCGTCCGCCCCAGAACTGAAACGGCTCGCCTTGATAGACAAATCCGTTTTGTAAGGCTCCGGCAATCTGCTCCGGCTGGCCAAAACCCTGGTAGTAGCCTTTGCGTTCGCCAGTAAAAAATGCGTGTATGGCGTGATGCAAATCGTCACTCCAGATGGCGCATAGACCAAAGCCACCTGCATCGGCAGGGCGCACGATCTTTTCATCATTCTCATCGGTCTCAGCGATGACGCATACCTGGCGGCCAAGTTCCGCAGCCAGCGCGGCAACTTCTTCTCTGATCTCGGCGAGAATATGTTTGGGTGAATCGTCTTTGATGGTCTGTACCGCGTCCAGACGCAGACCGTCCATGTGGTATTCGCGAATCCAGTAGCAGTGCGTTCTCTACAAAATAACGGCGCACGCCTTCGCAGCCCGGCTGATCGTAGTTGATGGCTTCTCCCCAGGGCGTCTGGTGCTTGGCGGTGAAGTACGGGCCGAAGAAGCGCAGATAATTGCCTTCATTGCCAAGATGGTTGTAGACCACGTCCAGCATCACGCCCAGGCCGATTGCATGCGCGGCATTCACCAGACGCTTGAGCCCGTCAGGACCGCCATAACTGGCTTGCACGGAGTACGGCGAAACGCCGTCATAGCCCCAGTTACGCGTGCCAGGGAAAGCTGCAACCGGCATGATCTCAATCACGGTGATGCCGAGTTCTTTGAGATAAGGCAGTCTGGCGATAGCTGCGTCGAACGTGCCTTCCGCCGTGAACGTGCCAATGTGGAGTTCGTAAATTACGTAGTCGCGCAGAGGCAGGCCGCGCCAATGAGTGCCGTCGGTCCAGGAAAACCTTTCCGGATCGACAATTTCTGTTGGGCCGTGCACGCCTTCCGGCAGCAAGCGTGATACCGGATCAGGCACTGGCTTGTTCTTGTCCACAGTATAAAAATAGCGATCACCAGCTCGGGCAAAGGCCTGCAGCTCGAAATGGCCGTCATCTGCATATTGCATGGGCCAATCCTGCGGGCCGTGTTCGTTGATCAGGTGCAGGGTTACGGTCTTTGCCGCCGGGGTCCATACGCGAAATTCACAGCTATCGCCAATGAGGTTGGCGCCGAGTTTGCCGGTAGTGGTTTTGCTAAGAGTGTGGCTATTCACGTATGTTGAGAAGTACGCTAGAACCCTGAGGATGCTTCTGGAAACCAGACCTGCATTGATTTTAGCTTCGGCATCACCCCGGCGGCAGGAGTTATTGCGCGAAGCCGGAATCCCATTTCAAGTCCATGCGGCGGATATCAATGAAGACCGCAACCCTGGTGAGCAGCCGCTGGAGTACGCACGGCGATTGTCGCAGGAAAAAGCTCAAGCTGTGGCTGCGATCTATCCGCAGCATTATGTTTTGGGCGCAGACACAATTGTTGTGGTCGGTGGAGACGTTCCTGGCAAAGCCGAAATTTTGGGTAAACCTAAAGACCCTGCTGACGCAGCGCGCATGTTGCGCATGCTTTCCGGACGCGGCCACGAGGTCACGACGGCAGTGAGCCTGATTGCGCCGGGCGCACGCACGGACACGCGGGCTTTCGTCACGAAAACCAGCACCACGCAGGTTGTCTTTCGCAAAATAAGCGAGGACGAGATTCAGCAATATGTGGCCGGCGGTGAACCTATGGACAAAGCCGGGGCATACGCCATACAGGGCGGCGCTTCGCTTTGGACCGACCGCATCGAGGGGGAATATTCGAATGTGGTGGGATTGCCTCTGTCTGTGGTGACAGAAATGTTTCGAGTCAACGGCCTGCTACAGTGAAACTGCTCTGATTACTTCTTGTCGGAAGGAGTCGGCGTCTCGTCTTTCACCGCGCCCTTGAAATTCTTGATCGCATCGCCCAGACCTTTACCCAGATCGCCGAGCTTGCTGGGACCAAAGAAAATGAGTGCGATCACCAGGATGATAATCAGCTCTGTTACACCAATTTTTCCACCGAACATATTCCGCTCCGTCCGGGAATGCGCCCAATGGCTACCCGGTTCCTTATTTGTTGGGTTGCTTTCAAGCAAATTGTAGGTCAACCAAACAGGGGAGTCAAAGGAACATTGAAAACTAAGGCTTTTATGGTGCTCAGTCTTAACTTCTTTAATAAATCCTTGCGATTCATAGAGTTTGCAGCAGGCCGGCCAGTACAGCCGTGCGCAAGGGAAGCTCTTCAATTACGACAGATTCATGGCTCGCGTGGGCTCCTTCGCCCAGGGCTCCAAGGCCGTCCAGAGTCGGCACGCCCAAAGCCGAAGTAAAGTTTCCGTCAGATCCGCCGCCGGTTGAGGATTCATCCAGAGCCAGGCCAATTCCACTGGCAATCTCCCCGGCGATCCCAAAAAGGCGGATGGTGCCCTCTGTGCGTTCCATGGGCGGGCGATTCATGCCGCCGGTGATTTCGATGGAGCAATCAGGATCAAACGGCTTCAAAGCGGCAAACTTCTGTTCCAGTGTGGCAGCGTCCACAGCGCGGGCAATGCGAAGGTCGATTTCTGCCCAGGCTTCAGCGGCGATTACGTTGCCGCGCGTGCCTCCCTGGATTACTCCGGGATTTACGGTGATCCCGCGGCTGAGATCGGTAAATTTGACGATCTCAAGAAGCTGGCGGGCCAGTTCAACAATCGCGCTGCGCCCCTTTTCAAAATCTACGCCTGAGTGCGATGCGCGACCGTGTACGCGAATCGTGATGTCGCCAACGCCCTTGCGAGAAGTTTTCAGATGGCCCTTTGGGCCCTGTGACGGTTCCAGCACCAGCACGGCTTCACAGTCTTTTGCTGTGGCTTCAACCACCGGACGTCCTGTGGTGCTGCCAACTTCTTCATCGGTATCCAGCAGAACGGTTATAGGCCGATGTTGGCTGCCTGCAGCTTGCAGCGCGCGCAACGCAAAAATCATCATGGTGATTCCGGCTTTCATGTCATAAACGCCGGGGCCGAAAGCGCGTCCACCTTCCATGCGGAAAGGCATTTTGGCGAGAGTGCCCATGGACCATACCGTGTCAAAGTGTCCCAGAAGAAGCACGGGCTTGCCAGCCCCGCCGGAAAATTCTGCCTTCAAGTGATTGCCGGCCTCTTTCTGCGGAAAGAAGGTCACTTTGCCACCGAGCCGCTCAAATTCCTGCGCCAGGAAGGCCCCCATGCGGTCGACGGCGGCTTTGTCGTCGCTGGGCGATTCGATTTCGACCATACGCTGGAGCATGGCCAGCATTTCATCTTGATGCTGCTGGCAGAAAGTCAGGGCGGATTGGCTGCTGGTTTTGGCGGTCATATTTTTCTCAGTAATGATAAACGGTTTGCTGGAGCAGAGGGACTTGGCAGGCGGACAAAGCGAAAGCGGCAGCCTGGTTTGACTGCCGCTTTCTTCCCGACGAAGGAGCGCCCAACGGCGCAGCAAAAAGACTGTTATTGCACGTTCACATTTTCTGTAAGACGGTAAAGCTTGCCGGCGGTATCCCACGCCTGAACGATCACGATATGTGTGCCTTTAGCGGCGGGAATCGGCTGATCAAAAGTTGGGCCAGAGGATTCGCCTGCCTGCTTGCCGTCAACATATACCTTCATTGCCGTGATTGACTTGGTATTGTTCTGGACGCTGGCTGAGAGCCGGAAGGGCGATTCCACATCGTCTCCATCGTTTGGCGTCTCCGGATAGATTCCGGGTGTGCAGGTGTTTCCTTTGGGCGGACAGTCGCCGACATAGTAAGTTTTTATGGCCACGCTGCTGGAATAAGTGGCGCCCCTGGTGTCCCAGGCCACTATTTTCAGAGTGTGTGTGCCCGGCAGGGCGTTCACACCGTCAGCAACCACGTGGTCCTGGCCGGAAGAGGGCGATAGATCAAAAGAGTCCGTGGTGTCCACGTATGCCCGGAGGTGAGTGATAGGGGCATTTCCCTTGAATCCAGCCGAGAAGCCGAGGTTCTGGGGAACGATATCTCCCTGAGCGGGAGCACAAATGCGAACTCCGACGGCTGTGGGCGGGCATGTAAATGGCAAATTGCCGGTAACACTGAAATTCTCTTCGGCTTTATAAAGACGGCCAAAGTTGTCCCAGGTATTGATGACCATATGATGCAGCCCGTTTTCTATGCCGCCGGGAAACAGGTCGAGCGTGGGGCCGCTATTCTGAAAGACCAACTTGTTATCGATATAAACGGCGAGTGCGGTAATGCTGCCGGAGGTGGGGCTGGAATTCACCTCAATATGAGGGACTTGATACACCGTTGAATTGGCGCTGGGCTGGCAGATGGTTACAGTGCCTCCTGCCGGGGCGGGGCAGGCTGCGAAAGCTGGTGAAGACAGACAAACAACGAGCGTGGCAAAAGCTAAACTGATTCTTTTCGAGTGCAGGGAGAACAACTTCATGTCGATGGGCCCTTTGGTCCCGGAATTTTGTTATCAATACAGATTGCAATTCTGAAGCCAAGCTGCTGCTCTCTCAGAAGCTCTGGAAGGCCTTGCAACGAATGCAAAAAAAGGCTAAAGATGAGAACGTGAGTACCCAAGGAGAGTAGCTGCCGGTACAGTTTTTTCGCTTACTTCGCTGGGTGGCATGGCTGCAAGGGTTTCAAGCTGACGACAAATCTTCTATAATCTGCGCTTTAGCATGAATGATGACACAAATGTGAAAGTAGCCGAGCCGGCGGCGCCCGCGGAGAAATCCGGCCCGCTTGATATCAATCAGATACAAGGCATTCTGCCTCATCGCTATCCATTTCTTTTGATTGACCGGGTACTGGAGATAGAGCGGAAGAAGAAGATCGTTGCTATTAAAAATGTCACTATTAATGAGCCCTTCTTTGCCGGGCATTTTCCCAATTTCCCCATCATGCCCGGAGTGTTGATTGTGGAGGCCATGGCCCAGGCCGGAGGAGCCATGTTGCTCACGGAAGTGGAAGACCGTTCTGACAAGCTGATCGTGTTTACCGGTATTGAGAAGGCCCGTTTTCGCCGTCCGGTAGTCCCCGGTGATCAGCTCCGTATTGAAGTTGTAATGCTGAGTTGGCGGACCACTTCTTCGCGCAGCATGGTGCGGATGGACGGGAAGGCCTTTGTGAATGGCAAGGTGGTCTGTGATGCCATTGTGAGCGCGCAGCTTGTATCTATAAATCGGGGAAAATTAGGGTCGGAAGCCCCGGCCGAAACCGAATGATCCATCCCACGGCAATTATTGATCCCACTGCACGGGTTGATGCCAGTTGCTCCATTGGGCCTTGCTGCGTTTTGGGCCCGGACGTGGAACTGGGTGAGCACTGTGAGTTGATGTCTCATGTGGTGATTCACGGGCCGGCCAAGATCGGCTCCCATAACCGCTTCTTTCCTTTTTGCGCGATTGGCGGCGAGCCCCAGGACTTGAGCTTCAAGGGTGAAAAGACCCGCCTGGAAATTGGCAGCCACAACGTGATCCGCGAATACGCCACCATCAACCGCGGTACCAGCAAGGGCGGTGGAGTAACCAGGATCGGGAGCCATACGCTGATCATGGCGTATGCCCATGTTGGGCACGATTCAGTGATCGGCGACCACGCAATGCTGGTGAACGCCGCCACGCTGGCCGGGCACGTTACCGTGGAAGAATGGGCAGTGGTGGGAGCGCTTTGTGCTGTGCACCAATTCACGCGGATTGGAGCGCACTCTTATATTGGCGGCGGCACCGTGATAACCAAGGACGTTTTGCCTTTCGCCAAATGCGTTACGCCACGCCATACGCAGACTTTTGGGATGAACTCCGTGGGGCTTTCGCGACGCGGCTTTAGTGACGAGCGCATCAAGAAAATCCATCATGCATTTCGCGTGCTGCTGAATTCGAAGCTCAATACCACGCAGGCGCTGGAAAAGCTGAAGGCAGAAAACGATCGTGGAGAAGATGTGGACATGCTTCTCAAATTTATTGAAGATTCAGAGCGCGGAATTATCAAGTAAGAGCTGCTATTTATGCAGCTTTATCGGAACCGTGGGGGCTTGAGTTTTTGCTGTCGATATTTTTCTGAGCAAAGTCAGATGTCCCGCCCGCGTTGGGTGCGTCAGCGGCCTTGGCGTTTTGTGAAGAATTTTTTTCCTGGGGGCCAGAAACACTATTCGGCGCGCTCTTAAGCATCGCATCGGCATAACCCAGATAGTGGCGGATAAAACGCTGCTCCTCACGGCTCAAGTCGTGGTCCACATCATCCAACGTATGTTCCTCGTTCTCTCGGGTCATGCCGGGAATATCGTAGGCGCCGCGCCGTTTCTTAAAGGGCACCAGATTTTTGCTATTTAATTGGTCCGCCAATTGGTCCGCCATTGTCACCATGTTTACTGACTGGTTATGATGCCGATACTTGCGCCAGGGTGCGCTTATAACTTTGGATTTTAAAGCACTTAAATGACAATTGATACACTGATCCGGGTGGCGCAACAACAAAAACTCGGCCTGATCGCCGGCAATGGCAGCTTTCCTTTGCTACTGCTGGATGCGGCCCGCGCACAGGGCGCGGAAGTGGTGGTGGCAGCCATCAAAGAGGAGACCTCTCCACTGATTGAGAGCCGCGGCGCTGCGTCAGTTCATTGGATGTCATTGGGCGAACTGAGCAAGCTGATTGAGACCTTCAAGCGTGAAGGCGTGAGCACCGCGATTATGGCCGGCCAGGTCAAACACAAGCAGATATTCTCCGCCATTCGTCCCGATTGGAAGCTGGCCAAGGTGCTTCTCTCCCTGGGGACGCGCAATACTGATTCGCTGATCGGCGCCGTGGCCAAGGTGCTGGAAGAAGAAGGCATTCACCTGATCAGCTCCACTTCCTATCTTGAACCGCTGCTGGCGCAGCCAGGGGTGCTTTCTCGTCGCAGACCCACAGAGGCAGAGCAGAAGGACGTGGAGTATGGGCGAGGCGTGGCGCGGCATCTGGCACAGTATGACATCGGGCAGACCGTGGTGATCGCAGAAGCCGCCTGCGTTGCCGTGGAGGCCATGGAGGGCACGGACGCAACCATCCTGCGCGCCGGAGAAATCATGCGGAGCGCGGGTATTGATGGCGATTCGGTGCTCAGCCGGAAATTGACCGTAGTAAAAGTAGCCAAGCCAAATCAGGACATGCGGTTTGATGTTCCGGTGATAGGCCTAAAAACCATTGAAACCATGGCGCGCGCCGGCGCAACTTGCCTGGCGATTGATGCGGGCAAGTGTCTGTTTCTGGATGGAGACAAAATTATCTCGGCAGCAGATGAAGCTGGGATTGCGATTGTTGCGGAAGCTCCTGCCGGGCAGCGCTAATTTTTTACTAATGGAAAGATGAATTGAATGGGACAGATTCTTTAAACACGATTCAATCTACAACAATTGTTCTTCGTCTGCCTTCCTGCCAGTTCCTGCTAATTCCTGTATGCATTTATTGAGGCGGCGTGCACGTGATTCCGGAGTACGGTAGTAGAAGATTGCCATCAGGTGGGCGCGGCGATGCGACTGCGAGATGGACTCCCATTTCTCGCGGGCACGCGGACTCTGGCGCAATGCCATCTCGATCATCGGCGGAAGCTCACGCTCTGCTTCCAGTGTCTCCATCAGGCGCTCAGTAATTTGCTGGACGCGGCGCTGCCGGGTTTCAGGCTGCTTAGCTTCGGCGATCCATTTGGAGATCTCATGCCGCCGGGAATAACTCAATGACTCGTAAAATTTCAGTAGCTTTTTGGATTGGGCTAGTTCACGCAGAAGGTCTTTGCTGGGTGCGATTTCTCGTGGCGCGGTATCTGGCTGCAGCCGGAATTTTGCCGTCAGTCCGGGCGCGGTCTTTCCGCCGGACTGCATTTTTTTGTTTACCAGAAGAAAGTGTTCGCCCTTGCCGGTGGGAAAGAGGGCATTGCGGAACTCAAAACCATTGATTTCGCCCTGCACTCTGAGCTGCCCGCGTTTACCCCATATTTTGGCGACGTCAAAGGGGATGCGGACGATCACCCAGCCCAGGCCGTTATCCATGCGTTCCAGCACAGCTTGAAAAGTTTTTGAGGCAGGCTTGGCTGTGGCCATGAGCGATAGTCTAGCAAGGGAGGCTTGCTGGAGCCATACCGTCGCGCGCCGAGAGGCCTCTATGCGTCTTTCTTCTTGTCGCCGAATACAGCCACGTTCTTTCCCCGCTTGGGAGCACGAGTGCGCTTTGATTCAATATTTGTTGCTTTAGCTTCTTTGCTCAGCACGCGGCCCTTGAATTCATGCACCACGGACGGATTCAGCTTCCCGCCAACCGTATTGGGAACCTGAGGAACGTTTTTGCCGCCGGTTGCATTCCGCTGGTCTGTGTTGATTGGCATTTGCAGGACCTTGCTCTCGCCATGCGGATTGGGGCTGCTTTCCGAAATGTGCTTCTCTGAAGACCGGCCCTGTGTCTTTTTGGGTTTCTCTGTTTTGCGCTCCGCCATTGAATCCCCCTTCGATTTCAAATGAGATGGCGAAAACGGGCTGCGGGTGGCGTGAAAAAATCCAGAGTTGCCGCCACCCACAGTTGTTCAAGAGCGGTTGCCTCTACCAGACACGGCAGGCATTTTCATGCACCAGCGGTTTGCCTTTGGCGCAGCCGAATGCCCTGGCAAATTCAGGCATGTTGGCAACCGTGTTATTCACACGGTACTTGGGCAATGAGTGAGGGTTTGTGAGCACGACCGTACGCATGATTTCAGGACGCAGCTCCTCACACCAGTTGTTGGCAAAAGAGAGAAAGAAGCGCTGGATTTCAGTAAGGCCGTCATCACCTTTGGTCTCCAGAGTTTTTCCCTGCTGTTTCAGAGTCGTTTCCAGGGCAATCAGGGCCAGGTAGATGCCGCCATTGTCAGCGGTGTCTTCACCCTGAGTAAGAAGGCCGTTTTGCTTCACGCCGGCTTCGGGAATCTCCTGCGTGTATTCGTCAGAGATGCACTTGCCGCGCTCGTCATAGTTTTTTGCGTCTTCCGCGGTCCACCAATCGTGCAGGTTGCCCTTAGCGTCAAATTTGCGGCCCTGGTCATCAAAGCCATGGGTGATTTCGTGTCCAATCACAGCGCCTTCGGCGCCAAAGTTGGTGGCGTCATCGGCTTCGGGCGAGAAAAATGGGGGCTGCAAAATCCCGGCAGGGAAGTTGATGGTGTTAAATTGCGGATCATAATAAGCGTTGATGGTTGGCGGAGTCATCGTCCAGTCATAACGATCGATAGGCTTGCCAATCTTCTGCACCCAGCGATTGAACTCAAAACCCGTGGCGCTATGAACGTTGCCAAGAAAAGCGTCTGGCTTGATTTCCAGAGTTGAGTAGTCGCGCCACTTGTCGGGATAGCCGATTTTGTCCAGGATGGCATGGAGCTTGGCGCTGCCCTGCTTCTTGGTTTCGGGGGTCATCCAGGTCAGGTTGCTGATGTCCTGATCCAGCGCGGCTTCAATGGCATTCACAATTTGCAGAACGCGCGCCTTGTTTTCCGGGGGGAATGCGCGCGCAACATAGGCCTGGCCCAGAGCTTCGCCTAGCGCGTTGTCAGTACCGTGTACGCAGCGGCGCCAGCGCGGAGCCAGCTCAGGCGTACCAGCAAGTGTGTGGTCAAAGAAGTTGAAATCCTCATTCACGATGGCCTTGTTCAAATAAGGCGCGGATTCATGCGCTACCTGCCATTTGAGATAAACCTTCCAGTGGGCGAGTGGATGTTGCTGAATTGCCTGCTCCAGTCCGCGGAAGAAATCAGGAGACGTCACCAGAAAAGTTGGCTGTGCTGGAGCGTGAATCAGCGTGAGGTAGCGCTGCCAATCGAAAGAGGGAGCAAGCTTCTGAATCTGGGCCAACGTCAACTTGTTGTTGATGTTCTTGGGGTCACGACGCTTTACTGCGTCCATGGCGGCTTTGGCCAGATCGGTTTCAATCTGAAGAACGATCGCCGCGTCCGCGGTGGCCTGGGCCTGCGATTCACCGGTGAGCTTCAGCATGTTGGCAACATGCGCCAGATATTGTTTGCGGACTTCGACAGATTTGGCATCGTCCTTGAGATAGAAGTCGCGGCCGGGAAGCGCAAATCCGCCTTGATCGAACTGGCCGACAGTCTTTTGCGCGTCGTCATAGTCCTGCGTTGCAGCGAACCCGAACAGAGGCGCGAATGTGGCGTTGTCCTCCATATCCCAGGCTCGGCCGATCGTGGAGTGCAGATGCGCGATTTCATCAACCAGCTGGGACTTCTGCTTAAGATCCTCAATGCGCTTCAGCTCCGGCTGGAACGCCTGCATGGAAACAGCTTCAATCCTGCTTTCATTCATGCAGCTGGACCAGAAGTCGCCGATCTTCTGCTCCACGGGCGTGCGCCCTTGCTTCTTTGCGGCTGCGGCTTCCAATGTCTGGCGCATCACGGTTTCATTCCATTTGAGCAGCGGCCCAGCTACTCCCCATGCAGCCTGGTCCGGTGGAATGGGGTTGGCGGCAAAAAACTTGCTGCACGAATACTGGTAAAAGTCCGTGCATGGATCGATCTGCGGGTTTACCTGGTCGGCGCTCAGATGCTGGAGTTTAGGCAGTTCTTCGTCAGAGTTTTTCTGCTGCGATACGGCGAACGAAGACAGGCACAAGAGAGCTGCAAACAGTAAATGACGCATTCAATCCTCCTTGAGTCGACAAACGCAGATGGGGGTTCCTATCGAGTGTCTGTAGAATCAGACGTACAAGCCCAGAAATGGTGGGCAGAAAATCTCTACCCAGAAGAAATTGTTTGAGGCTCCAGCCTATTTTCCGGTTTTGTCTTTCGTTTTTTGGGCGCGGGCTTCCCGCTGCTGGCGGGCCCATCCCTCTTTGGTGACCTGGCGGCTGCGGCCCAGAGCCAGCGAGTCAGCTGGAACCGGGGCCGTGATGGTGGATCCAGCGGCCACGTAAGCGCCTTTGCCAATCCGCACTGGCGCCACCAGAGTGGAATCACTGCCGATGAAGGCGCCTTCTTCAATCACAGTTACGTGTTTATTCAAGCCATCATAGTTGCAGGTGATGGTTCCCGCGCCGATGTTCACTCCGGGGCCAATCTCGGAGTCGCCAAGATAGCTGAGATGGTTGGCTTTGGAGCCGCGTCCGAGGCGGGTTTTTTTGGTCTCTACAAAATTGCCCACATGCGCGTTCTCACCAATTTCGCTTCCCGGACGAATGTGCGAGTAGGGCCCGAGTTGTGCTCCTGCGGCAATGCTTGACTGGTCAATGATGCATCCTGGCCTGACCAGCACGTTGTCAGCAATCAGCGAATTACTAATGACGCTGTAAGAACGTATGCGGCAATCTGATCCGATGCGCGTACGCCCAAGAAGCTGGACGAACGGCTCAAGAATTGTGTCAGGGCCAACTTCAACTTCCGGATCGATGGTGCAGGTTTCAGGGCGGTAAATGCTTACGCCGGCAGCCATGAGCTCGGTGCATTTTCTGGCGCGCATGGTGGCATCTAATGCAGCCAATTCAGCCAGAGTATTTGCGCCCAGGACTTCAGCCGGGTCATCCGCTTTCAACGCAACGACTGCGGCTTTACTTTTTACCAGCAGCGCGGCCATGTCAGTGAGGTAGAGTTCGCCGTGAGCATTGGCCGTGGTGATGCGGTCAATATTCGCGAATAAGGGCTGAGTGGCAAAAGCGTAAATGCCGGAGTTGATCTCGCGCTCTTTCTGCTGGGACTTGCTGAGAGCTTTCTGCTCCACGATGGCCTTTACGCGATCGCTATTTTTCCCGGTGCGGAGCACGCGGCCATAACCGAAGGGATCGTGTGGAACCGCGGTAAGAATCGTCATGGCGGCTTTTTTCGCGAGATGGAAATCACGCACGCGGGCAATGGTCTCAGTGCGGATCAAAGGAACGTCGCCCGAGAGAACCAGGAGGCTCTGGTATCCGGCAACCTGTTCGCGAGCACACATCACGGCATGTCCAGTGCCGCGCTGCTCCGCCTGCAGGACAAACTTCACGCCCATAGGCCCAACAGCAGCGCGTACGCTCTCCGCCTGATGACCGATGATTACGTAAATGTGTTCCGCAGATACGATCTTCTGCGCGGCCGTGATTACATGGGCCAGCAGCGGCTGTCCGGCAATTTCATGCAGGACCTTTGCACGCCTGGACTTAAGGCGCGTGCCCTTGCCCGCAGCCATAATTACGATTGCGAAGTCGCCGCTGGTGGTTTTGTTCTTACTCATATCGCCATTATCTTAAAGCCTGAGGGGCGAAATCGGCAGTGTGGGGTGCGGAACCTGCCAGCCGAAGCAGCTCCTGGCAGAGACGGTCGGTGGCATGGCGTGCGAAAAGGCTCTCATGGATAAAATTCCCGGCAATACATTTCACGCCCATTTGCTCAATCGCCGCAATGTCCGCTTCCACCTGATCGGCGTGTTCTTCCGCATAGCGCTCTTTCATGCTGGCGGAGACGGAAGCAGAGTTCACCAGAGCGTAATCGAAAATCTTGCGCGGAGAATGGTCATGAATGGCTTTAATGTGGTCAGAGGCCGTCATGTTGAGGCTCTCATTTGCCTCCGTCATCAGATTGCAGATAAAAACTTTTACGGCGCGCGAGTCTGCAATGGCTTCCGGAATGCCACGCACAAGAAGATTTGTAACCAGGCTGGTGAAGAGCGAGCCGGGGCCCATGGTGATCACATCAGCAGCAGCGATGGCAGCGAGCGCCTGCGGCAGCGGCGCGGGTTTCGCGGGGACCATCTGCAGCTCCACGATTCGTTGCTGGCTGGCGTTGATATTGGTTTCACCGAGCACATGAGAACCATCGTCCATGACGGCCTTAAGCTGGACGTTTGCCGAGGTTGCGGGAAGGATGTGCCCGCGCGTGACCAGAATTTCTGACGCTTCTTTCACGGCCACGGCAAAGTCGCCGGTCATGGCGGTGAGAGCAGCAAGAAACAGATTGCCGAAGTTGTGCCCCTCCAGATCGCCAGAACTGGAAAAACGATACTGGAAGAGCTTGGAAATAAGATTTTCGTCTTCAGAGAGAGCAACCAGGCAGTTGCGTACGTCACCGGGCGGGAGCATGCCCAGTTCGCGACGCAGGCGTCCGCTGGAGCCGCCATCATCACTTACGGTGACCAGGGCAGTGAGGTCAGAGATGAAGGGGCTTTGCGGCGGGATTTCACCGGCACGAACGGTATATTGCTTGAGACCTTTTAGAAGAGTGGATAAGCCTGTGCCGCCGCCGATGGCAACTACACGAATCCCCCGTGCTGAATTGCCACGGTGCTGCTTTCCTGGGGACGGCATGCGTCTTGCTTAGAGTTTCCTTTGCTCAGAACCGGATGGTAGGTCTGCAGGCTCAGGATATAGCAATTCAGTGAATCGAGGATCGTCTGCCATGTTCTGGAAGTCAGAATCGTTCCGGGCCTGAAACCGGTTGTGAGGATTCAGGCGTATGGCTTCATTCAGGTTCTTCAGAGAGCTTTCCACCTGGCCAGTGAGGCAGTCAACCACAGCCATGCCGTAATAAGCAAAATCTGCTTTTGCATTGCCCTTGAGGATTTTCTCCATGTGGCCGCGGGCCTGGTCAAACTGGCCTGCATTCATGAGAGAAACAGCATAGTCAAAATGCTCTTCATGGGTTTTGAAGCTGGTGGTGGCGCCAGCAAGCTGCTGATTACAGAGATTCAGATGGACGCGGGCGCGATCAATAAGCGCCATCTGGCCGGCGGCTACGATCTTCTCCAGCAGGACCTTGGCTTTCTCGAATTTATGCTCCTGCATTGCCCGAACGGCACCCTCATAGTTTTGCACAGCCTGTGTAAAACCAGGATCTTCCTTGACTATCGGCTTTTGCGGAGGGGCAGGTGTTTTCTTCCCAGACATCGGTGTTCTGTTCCTAATGGCTTGTGTTATCTGTGGTTTAGCAGGTAAACGTTTCGTACTTCCTGCCACTTTTTTCTTCATTCAGTTATTTCCTTGCGGCCCAAGTCGAAATAGCGATGAATGCAGACTGTGGAAATCGGAAGATCAGCTATCCCGCCAGCGACAGGGCTGCTTCAGGGGTGCAGCCCTTTATACGCAGAAATAATGAATGCGTCAACTGCACCAACTCCAGTGCAATCTACTTTATCGGAGTTACGTTCTGCAGGTCAATCAACTTATAGTCGCCACGTATGATGCCCTCGCGGATCAACCTGGCTGACTGGCCCTTTTTGGATTGCTGATACGTGTAAAGAGCTTCCTGCATGCATGTGCCGCAACTGGCCCCATGCGTACCTTCAAAGCAGCTGCGCAGGCTGGCATGCCCGTGATTGCGATCACAGAAGCAATAGCATGGCATCTGATACAAAACCGCAGAGGCTTTGGCCGCAGCCTTGTACGATTCAACCTGTGCCGGAAGAATCAAGCCGGAAGCGGCAAGATCCTTTTGCGTGAGTATGGGCGGCAGCGTTGCGGCGGTTGCCGGAGCCGCGGCATGGAAGGCCGGAACAGCTGACTGCGGGTTGTTGAGCTGCGCATGAGTCATGGCAGCGGCAAGAAGGATAGCGAGCACACCCAGAAAATGCTTCATATCTAGGACATTTTACTCCAGAAAGGGCTAAGCCGAAATAGAGCCCAAGCCGCGCGGAATCTACGTATAATCTATCCATCTGATCGGGAGCTTGGAAGCCCAGTCGTTTAGAAAAAAGCAGCAGTTTAGAAAACCAGTAGTTTTAGAGCCCAGCAGTTTAGAAACCCAGGAGCTTAGAAACCGAAATGGAAACGCCCGACCAACCTACGACGCAAGTCCAGACAGAGACGACGCCACCTGTACCTGCTGCCGCGCCTGAATCGAGCGCTTCACACATACTGCGCACATGGATGCGTGATCTGCTCTTCTGTGTACCGATTGTATTTTTTATCATTTTCTTTGTGTATCAGCCGGTGAAGGTGGAGGGCGGGAGTATGGAGCCCGGGCTGGAAGACCAGGAGCGCATTTGCATCAACAAGCTGGTCTACAGGTTTGAGAGCATCGAGCGCGGTGATATTGTCGTTTTCCGCTATCCGCGGGATACGCACAAGAGCTTTATCAAGCGCGTGATCGGATTGCCGGGCGATCGCATCCGCATTTCTTTCGGCCACGTATTCGTGAATGACCACCAACTGGCAGAACCCTACGTACCGTCTGACTATCTTGATGCCAGGTCCTATGACGAAATTGTGGTCCCGAACAACGCTTATTTCGTTTTAGGCGACCATCGCTCCATGTCCAATGACAGCCGCGAGTTTGGTCCGGTGATGCGCGGTTACATCTATGGCAAGGCAACCTTTGGCTATTGGCCGATGGAGAAGCTGGGAGTCCTGCGCTAAGTTTTAAAAATGTTTACAAAATTAAAAGTAGCAATGATTCGCAAGCTGGCCAGAAAGCGGCTGGGTAAAGATATTGCGCCGCTGAACACTGTTGCAAGTCATCCCGGCATTCTTATTCCTTATACAAAATTCAGCATGGCATTGGACAAGACAAATCTCGTTCCAGCAAAGCTGAAAATATTAGGCCAGATCCGCGCCGCCAAACAGGTGGAGTGTCCTTTTTGAATCGACATTAACTCTGCCGGTGGCAGACGCGCAGGAATCAGCGATGATCAGATACGGAACCTGAACTGGTATCCGGAAAGCGAGCTGTTTAGCACTGATGAGAAGCTGGTGCTGGAATTGGCGGATGCAATAACTGCTACGCCTGCCCAAGTGACGCCGGAGCTGCGAGAGCGTTTGCAAAAGCGGTTCTCAACCGCGCAACTGGTGGAATTGGCCGCGGCTATCTCCTGGGAAAATTATCGCGCACGCTCCAACCGCGTGTTTGGTTTTGGCAGTGAAGGTTTTTACCGGCCAAAAGCTTGATCGGTAATTAGGGTATTGGCCATCCAATCACTTGCCTTTTAGCATTTTCAAAACAGGTGCATGAGACGAGGCGCTTCGCTCAGAATGACAGGTTGAAAATAATGTCCTCGTAAAATGATCGTTTGTTGCACTCTTGTGTATATTCACGGCTATTCACTGCGCAGAGAAATCATAGGGTCGATACGAGCTGCGCGGCGGGCAGGAATATAGCTGGCCAGGAGCGAAACGAGTACAAGTAGAACAGCAATTGCGGCGAAAGTCAGAGGATCGGTGGCAGCTACGCCGAACAATAATCCGCTGACCAGACGGCTTAAGGCGAAAGCAGCAGCAATACCGACGCCGACGCCAAACAGCGCCAGCTTCATGCCTTGCGTCACAATCAAACTCAGGATAGTGCGTTGCGTGGCGCCCAGGGCCATGCGAATGCCGAGTTCTCGCGTACCCTGATTCACCAGGTAGGCCATCACGCCATAGATGCCGATGGTGGCCAGAGCCAGCGCAAGGCCGGCAAAGACGCCCAGCAAAATGGTGGAGAAACGCCGTCGCGCGAGAGAGCCTGCAATGCGCTGGTCCATCGTAAGCACGCGGTATACGGGCAGCTCGCGATCAAGTTCGTGGAGTTCATGGTTAACGGCGGAGGCAAGAGAGGCCGGGTCAGTACTGGTACGCAAGACGATATTCATCGCGCGACTTATGAATTGGTTCTGGGTCATATAGAAGGCCATGCGCGAGTCACTATCGAGCGTATCTTGCTTGATTCGACCTACTACCCCAATCACAGTTACCCATTCCGGCTTGGTCGCCAGATCACCAAAACTGACGCGCTTACCCAGTGGGTCCTGATTGGGCCAGAGCTGCTGTGCCATAAATTCATCCACTAAGATGACGTGCGGGGAATCCGCGGTGTCTTGATCATTGAAGAGCCGGCCCTTGAGCAGTGGGATTTGCATGGTCTCAAAATAGTGGCCGCTGGCGATACGCTCATCCGTGTTGATAAATTTTTCGCCTGCAGGAGGCACACGGCCCTCCACATTGATTGGTCCCCAGGCATACATCTCGCTCATCGGCAGAGAGGAAATCCCTCCTGCGGAGACGGCTCCGGGCAAGCTTTCAAGCCGCTCCCACAGCTGATGGTACGTGGAGCGCACCAGTTGCGGATTGTCATAGTACTTGCCGGAATTCATGGTGAGCTCAAGCGTAAGCACGTTGCTGGGATTGAATCCGGGAGATACGTGTTGCAGCCGGATGAAACTACGAAGAAGCAAACCAGCAGCGATAAGCACAACCACGGAGATAGAGAGCTCCGCGACTACCAACAGCCGGCGCAGATTGTTGCCGCGTCCCCACATAGTGCTGGATCCAGCAGAGCCGCGGTCAGAATCTTTTAATACTTTAAGCAGATCTACCCGAGCAACGCGCAAGGCCGGCGCCAGCCCGAACAAGATTCCAGATCCGATGGAAATCAGCAAGGTGAAGAAGAGTGCGTCACCGCGAATGCCAACCTCATTGAGCCGGGGTACGCTTTGCGGTCCAAGAATGCGGGTCCAATGAATGGAAATGAGTGCCAGCAGAATGCCAAGCAGGCCTCCGCAGACCGCCAGCAGAATGCTCTCAGTAAGCAATTGGCGGACGATGCGGCCGGCGCTGGCTCCCACGGCGGTGCGCACAGCGATTTCCCGCTGGCGTCCGACGGCGCGAGAGAGAAGAAGATTGGCCACATTGACGCAGGCGATCAGGAGAACGCACGCAACGGCGGCCAGCAACAGCCACAATGTGTGGCGCACGTTGCCCACCACCTGCTCGAGCAGCGGCAGAACCACAAAAGTGAGATGGCCATTTGCCGGATAAACTTCGGGATGAGCCTGCCGCAGACGAGCTGTAATGGTATCCATTTCAGCTCGCGCTTGTTGCAGCGAAACCCCAGGCCGGAGCCTGCCTATGATGTTGAAATCTTCATGGGAGCGCGTGTCAGCTGCATCGGGCGGCAACGGCATAGGAATAAGGAGGTCAGCCTGCTCCGCGCCATCCAGTGTGGGCAGGACTTCACGCGGCAGGGAAAAACTCTTTGGCATGATACCGACAACTTCATAAGGATGAGAGTTGATCGTAATGGTGCGCCCAACCATGTTTGGGGCAGAGCCGTATCGCCTTACCCACATGCCGTAAGTGAGAATCACCACATTGGCGCCGCCAACGCGATCATCCTCAGGAGTGAACAGTTTGCCCCGCATGGGCTGCGCACCCAGCAGGGGCAACAGGTTGTTTGAAATACGGATGACGCCGACGCGTTCAGGTTCACCATCACCGGTGAGGTTGTAACTTCCGCCATAGGCAAGAGCTACGTCAAGACCGTGGTGGTTGTTTTTGATATCGAAATATTGCGCGGTGGAAAACCAATCCTGCGTGATGCCGAGGCCCGGCGAGCTGTTCCACAAAATGACCAGGCGATCAGCTTCTTTATAAGGAAGCGGGCGTAACAGCAATGCACTGGTAATACTAAAAATGGCGGTGTTTGCGCCAATACCGATTGCCAAGGAGAGGATTGCCGCGGCAGTAAAGCCGGGGCTTTTGGCGAAAGCCCGAAGAGCGTAACGAAGATCACGTACCAGCGTGCTCATTGCGAAAGACATCCTAGCATGTTTATTGAATAGTAATCTCTACGGTAAACCAAAGGAGTGTGCCCTTCAGCGCCGGAAGATTCCGGCGCTGAAATCCAGAGTGCTGCAGGGTTACCAGCTTTGTGCGATAGCAGTGATGATCTTGCCTAAAGCCTCCACGTCGCGCACGTCAACGACTTCAGCGGGCGAGTGCGAATAACGCAATGGCCAGCCGATGGCGACGTCAGTCGCGCCGTACAGGAGGAACGCTGCGCCATCATTGCCGCCGCCGGTCACGCCATACTGCGCTGGAATTGCACCAGAACGCGCCATGGAAACCACGCGCGCAGCAAGATCGCGTGGGACAACGTTGGAGTTATCGACAGCGCGAACCACAAAGCCCTGGCCCAGAATGCCGTCGCCAAAGCGCTTGGATTCCAACGGGGAATCCGCGCTGACGAAAGTGTCGATGGCAAAAACATAGTCTGGCGTCTTGCCATCCGCCGCCATCCGTTTGGCTGCAGCCGCTGCGCCTACCAAGCCAAGCTCTTCACTGGTGGACCAGATGAAGGTGAGATCGCGGCCTTTCAGATTCTGGCCCAGCGCCCATGTGGCCGCAACCAGAGCCGTGCAGCCAACGCGGTCATCAAAGGCGCGTGCTGAGGCACGGCGGCCCATGAGCTTGTGATATTGCTTGGGGATGGTAACGAAATCGCCAACCTTGATGTTCAGCGCGGCAACATCATCGGCATTGCGCGTGCCGATATCCATAT
The DNA here is from genome assembly GCA_963724105.1 of Terriglobia bacterium. GTDB lineage: Bacteria > Acidobacteriota > Terriglobia > Terriglobales > Acidobacteriaceae > Angelobacter. Next base: position 1,095,755 of record CAVRTD010000001.1, read on the forward strand.
AAAACATCTGGCGCGGATTGCGCGACCACTGGAAGTCAGGCTTGTCCCATCCTTCAGGGAGCTCAAGCACGCCGGGCCACATGTGCCGGGTAGAGTGCACAAGCGCCGCGTGTCCCAGAAAATAAGCAAGAACGCCACCGCCTTTTGATTCCAGTTCCAGACGGCCGTCTGGCAGGATGGCATGCACTTCATAGCCAATTTCATCCATGTGCGCGACCACGGCGATGCTGGGGTTTTTAGGCTCTTTCTTGCCTGCGGCATTTGCTGCGCCATTCCAGTGCAGGACCAGATTGCCGCCGTCGTCAGTTTCAGGCTTGGCCCACGCAGGCAGCAGTGCAGAGACAGCGTCACGCATATGCTGTTCATGGCCGCCGCTCACGCCGTAAGTCTCAGTCAGTTGTTTCAGTATGGTTTCCGTAGAGGGCGCAGTGGCAGGGCGCGCCGGCACTGCCGGCTCGGCTGCACTGGGCGCCAGGTTGAATGGCGGCTTGATGGATCCTTGAAGATATTTTTCCAGCAACAGCGTAAGGCCAGTGATGTCATTGGCGTCAATCATCTCGGCGGGGGTGGAAGGCCATCCCGTGGCAATGGAGAGATGCACGGTGCGTTCAGGAAGTTTGGCTTGCGCCATGTATCCGCCGCGGGGAAGAAGCGGCGCGGAAATATCAGTGACGACCGGAGCTTTGATCTGGCCCGCAACTCCTTTGAGTTCGGCGGCAAAGCCGCTGAGATCGGCATCCGGCTTTTCTGACGCAATGATCACGCCGCTACCGGTTGGCTGTTTAAAGCTGGGTAGCGTTTCGCGTCTTGCGTTGCCTTGCTCGTTGCCGGCAGGCGCCGCTGCAGGACGCATGAGACGGCCCACATAGATCAGTTCATCCGGATTCAGTTGATAGAGCACTTTCTGCAAGCCGCGCGCGCCGAGCCACTGTTGCGTTACAAAGGCGACAGTGAGCGTGCCCTTGAGTTTGGCGGCATCGAGCGTGTGCAGCACTTCAAGCAGAGCGGCGGCTCCAAAGCGGTCACCAATGGCGGGCGAGGCGTATTTTCTTCCTAAATCGAGCTGGTAAAAGGTGCGGTCAATGGCCACCGGGCTGAGAACATCTGCGCCGCCGGCGCGAGCCTGTGCCGCCGACGTAGCGCCCACGTCAACATACATATTGTCGAGGTCCGCCATGCTGGGCGGATGCTGGCGCTGCGGCTGCAAGTGAATGGAAACGCCGGTCATCGCGCCGGAAATCCATTCGCCTTTGGGCGTTTGCACCTTCATTGGCTGCGCGGCATAAAGCTCATTGAATAGCGGGAGATTGCCGCCCTGGGGAAGACGCTGCAACATGAGGTATCCCTCGGGCGTGATGCCGCTGACGACGAAGCCGGGCTCGTCAATGGGCGCAACCACCAGCCGTTTAGGCTCGCCCGAGCCAACCGTGACGGTGATGTTGCCCATGTTGTCAGTTTTGGTTTCATACTTCTGCGGCATGGCCTTGAGCCGCGCCACAATTTTCTTTCCCACGGACTGCTCGTAGCCGGAAACCGCGGGCGTTTCCACAAGCTCGCGCAGAGTGTCCGCAATCGGACCTGGCATTTTGGCGCGTTGTTCCTGTACAAGCGCGGAGCTAATGGATGTAGCGCCAATGAAGAACGTGGCAAGCAGAATAAGGCGGAATGAAAGAGCGTTCATGGGCCCCCTTTGTTGGATATGAGCAGAAAAGAGTAAATGAAGAGGCGGGGGAAAAGAAAGAGTCAAAACGGGCTGGCGAGGCCCCGCAGCAGCTTTTGGGGCCTCAGAGGTTTATGCGGCAATGGAAGCCGGTGGCGCAAGCACTTTTCTGATCTTCTTGAGCAGATCGTTTTTCGAGAAGGGTTTTTCCAGCAGTGCGTCCCCCAGGCTGAGCCCGCGCGCCGCTATCTGCTCACTGGCGTAGCCAGACATAAAGATTGCTTTCAGCCCTGGCCTGGACTCGCGCAGCAGCGGGAGCATTTCAGTCCCGGTCATGGTGGGCATGACTACGTCTGTTAATACAACGTCGATAGGAGTGTCGCCGCTGCGGACAAGTTCAATGGCCATTTCAGCCGAGCTCGCGACAGTGACCTTGTAGCCTGCTCTTTCCAGAATGGCGGTTGTGGTCAGGCGCACGCCCTCATCATCTTCCACCAGCAGTATGTTTTCTGAGCCGACAAGAGATTCGGTATTCATTTCCTGAACAGAAGGCAGCTGGGTGTTGTCCACCACACGCGGAAAATAGAGCTTAAATGTCGTTCCGTAACCGCTCTCGCTGTATACCGAGATATATCCTCCGCTTTTGGCGACAATTCCATAAACAGTGGAAAGCCCCAGTCCCGTGCCTTTGCCCGCCCCTTTCGTGGTGAAGAACGGTTCAAAGGCCCGCGAGCGCGTTTGCGAATCCATGCCGCATCCGGTGTCACTGACTGAGAGCATCACGTAGCTTCCGGGAGGAATCGTGGGGTGAGTTTCCTGATAGCTGCTATCCAGCTCGACGTTTGTGGTACGCAGAGAGATGGTTCCCCCTTGTTGCATGGCATCACGCGCATTCACGGCCAGGTTCATCAATATCTGGTCGATCTGCGCGGAGTCTGCTTCGATCTTGCCCAATGTTTTTTCAAGATCCAGATGCAGAATGACGTCTTCGCCGACCATTGGGCGGAGCATTTCCGCAACATTTTCCACCGCGCCGTTCAGGTCCAGGACGGTCGTCTGAACGGTTTCCTGGCGGCTGAAGGTAAGCAACTGGCGAATCAGCATCACGGCGCGCCGTGATGCCTGGCGCATAAGGGTGAGATCTTTTATGGCCGAATGATTGGAATCCAGAGAGTCATTCAGGAGCTCAATCTGGCCCATGATGACACTAAGAATATTGTTGAAGTCGTGGGCGATTCCCGCCGCCAGACGTCCGACGGCCTCCATTTTCTGGGCCTGGCGAAACTGCTCTTCCAGTACGCGGTAGTTGGTGATGTCTTCAGCAGCCACCTCAAATACAGGCCCCAGAGAGGCATCGTCTTCCACGATGCGCCCGCTCAATTTAACGGTGATAGAGCAGCCATCTTCGCGCTGCCACTGGACTTCAGTTCCACGGAACTGGCGTTGCTTCAGGATCCCCTGCACCAGAGTGTCCCGCGCATCCGCATCAACATATAAATCAGACAGGTTGAAGCCGTTGAGTTCAAAGCCGGGATCATAACCCAGCATCCTGGCAAACGCAGGATTGGCATAAAGCACCTGGCCATCCCTGGTCGCGCGATAAATGCCATAGGGCGAATTTTCCACCAGAGAGCGGTACTTTTTCTCAGAGAATTCGAGCGCCTCGTCTGCTTTCCTTCTCTCATTGATCTGCTGTTCCAGCGCCTGCTTGGAGGACAGAAGCGCTCTGGTCCGTTCCTGTACCCGCGTCTCAAGCTCCGATCGCTCACGAGTGAGTTCCTGCTGTGCCCGGTTGAGCATGCTTTCATGGCGGTTCAGCGTTCTGGCGTTTCGCCAGATAAGAATGCCAAGAAACAGCACGGTGGCAAGAGCGGCAGCAGCGCCGCCAAACTCTCCGCCAAAAAATCCGCTCATCTCGCCTTTCAGCGTCAGCCAGGCCAGCGCGATTGGGATGATCACGGCGGCAGGCAGCAAACGGCGGAAGGTCTGGCTACCGATGCCAGGGCCAGCTATGACCGCGGGCAATTTACCGGTCTGCGTGAGAGGTATGGCGATGGCGCAGGCCATGAACAACAGGCAGCTCAGCAGGCCCGTCTGGCTGTAAGAAACATCCGGGAGCAGAACGGCGTCCATGGCGCAGATAAAGCCGAGCGAGGCGGCGCAGAAACACAAGGTCCTTGTGAACATCCGGAAAAAAGTATGCTTCAACGGCGCAATCAGCAATGCCAGGCCAAGCAGAATAAAGATGGCTGCCGATGTTGCTGACATGATGATGGTGGTTTCAACGGCGGCGGGGTGAGCCCACTGCAAGAGCCAGCGCTTAAGGGACGGGCCGGACGGTCCCGCGGTTAAGGTGAAGAGATGTATGAGCGTGGCGGCCGCCCACAGCACAACAGCGAGCGCTCCAGGCTGGGCGAAGATGCGCTTCCTGTGTTCTCGCGGCCATCGTGCCAGAATCCACAGGGAAATACCGAGCAGGATAAAAGCCACGCCAGCGTCAGCGGCAGGTATGTACGGTCCATGAGCGAGACCGGCTTCGCGGCCAAGGAGGCTGCAGATGATAGCCACCAGCCCAAGAACGATGGCGCTGGCGCTGGTTCCGTTCACAAACAAAGAAATGGTACTGTTCGTCCACGTGCCGGATTGGGTCGGCATTTTCACATGAACCTCGTGATCTTTCTACAATCGGCGAAAAGCATCTTGCTTTCGCCTGCAGGCTTAGAGAGAGCATGCAATCCGGCAGCAAAAAGAAGGCCGGACGATTCGAGCAGTGACGATCAACGGTCAACGGTTATTGGTCATTGCGCTTACCGCAGGGGCGCTATGAGGGAAACGAGAGCTGAGGTCCTAGCAGAGGCGGGAACAGATCAGGTCTAGCTTCGCGACCGAGGTCGGAACATGTGTCCGGGAAAAAAGGATTGGGGCGGTTGCCGCAAGAGGAGGCAGAGAGACAACCTGCGCAACGAGAACTGGTGCGACAAGCAGGCGGCCTTTTTCCAGCCGAACCGTGACCCCGGCGGGGTCATCACTTGTATCCGGCGTCAAAAGCACGCCGAAGACGGCAAGCAGCAGCAGGACGATGATCCCGAGCTGAAGATACTGCTTCACAAGCTCATAATAGCACGCTTATTTGGCGATTGCGCAAGGCCTATTGCTGTTAGCGGAATATCTCCGCAGATACGAAAGAGACAAGAATGTCTTGAGAGAAATTCCCTGATTCGGCATGGCAGCGGGTGCACTGCCGAGGTCCCCGCGGCTTCTCCTTAGTTCCCTGCGCTTTCCTCAGGGGACGCTCGGAATGGCAGGGAATTGGTGTTTGGTGCTGCTTGATTGGTGCTGCTTAAGAGATTTTTCCTACTCAATCCTCACTACCCGCTCGCTGACCTTCGGGAATTTTTCAAACACTGCGGGATCGTGGCCGGGGACGATGAGCCGGGGAGAAGCCGCAAGCTGCTTCATACGGTCCTGGGCGCGAAGGTTGGAAGCGGCGTCCAGGGTCTGGGCGATGGGCACATGCTTTTCAAGATTTTCATAGAGATACATGTTGTCGCTGGCCAGGATCACGGTGCCTGCTTTGGTATTCACGCCGACAAACTGTGATTGGAACGTGTGCTTGCCGCCGATGTAGCAGGTTATCCCGGGAAGAATTTCCTGCGCGTCTCCATTGATAAGTGTGACGCGGCCGGCAAGATTCAGTTTGACTGCAGCCATCACGTCCTCGGGTTCAATGCCGCCGTGGGTGCGCGGCTGTTGCCAGGCTTCTCCGGTGTAATAGTTGTACTCATCTTTTTGCAGCCAGATGCGCGCTTTAGGGAACAGGTCCATGCCGTCGGCGTGGTCCCAGTGCATATGAGTAATGACCACGTCGGTTATGTCTTCCGGAGTGAGAGCGGGCTGTCCGGCGGGCGTGATTCCAGATTGAGCTACGGCGTCAGAGGGTTTGATAAAACCGTCTACCTTAAACTCTTTAAAGAATTGCGGGCGGTAAAAGCCGGAGTCGACCAGGATATTGCGGCCGTTCCCGCGGACGAGCCAGACGGTCATGGCAATGGAGAATTTACGCGCTGGATCGGCCCCGGCGATGAGCGCATTGACCGGAAAGTCCGGGATGGAGGCATAGCGAATGGCAAAAACCTCATAGACCGGGGTGGCGACCGGCTTGGCGGCTGGCGGTGTGGCCGCAGCTTGTGCAAAAGCAGCAAAAGGCGTTTGTGGAAAAGCTGTAAAAGTCGCTAGATAAATGATAATTCCAACAAGAAAGTTTGCTATCATCTTGGCGCAGCCCCCTAAGGTCCATTGATTCCGAGTCATCCGACCCCCGTCCCGGTGATGTGTAAGAAGGAATTAGATTGCATGAATAATCCAGGAATGTCGAGAATCCCGCAGGCGCCGTCCCTCCTTCGCCGCGTAGGTTTTAGCTTTCTACTAGGGTTTGGCTTGTTTGTGCTGGGGGCAATACTGCAGGGCGTATTGAGCCAGCATGGCATTTCCGGCGTGAGTGCCTATATTGACGATCTGGTAATGGGAGCGCTGGCCGGACTGGTCGTATTTTTCTATGAGCAGCGCCGGTCAAAAGACACAATACAGAAGCTGGCGGTGATTGCGGCCATGAATCATCACGTCCGTAATGCCCTGCAGACCATCTCGTATGTGCCTTACACGGAGCAGGCCAAGCAGATTTCCCTGATCCAGCAGTCGGTCAATCGGATTCAGTGGGCACTGCGGGAGGTTTTGCCGGGAGAACAGCCGGGCGACGGTGAGAAGATTCCACCTGCACCCGCGGTTTCCAATGGAAAAGCCGCAAGTTCAGCCGACGGCTCGCGTTAAAAACGCCCGTACGCTGGTACAATGGAAAAGCCGCAAAACTTCACGGAGAGGTGGCCGAGTGGCTGAAGGCGGCGGTTTGCTAAACCGTTATAGGGGCTAACACCTCTATCGGGGGTTCGAATCCCCCCCTCTCCGCCAGATTTCTTTCATCTCTCGAATTCCGCGCACCAGCATATTTCTCGTCTATCGGGTTTTCTGTTTCTGGAATGTTCTCCGTTACA
>CAVRTD010000002.1:0-696438 GCA_963724105.1 Terriglobia bacterium
CTTTTCGCGTCTGGGCTGGAAAAGTTTTCGGTCCAAACTTTTGGAAACTCTGCCATCCCTGCCAGCTGAACTCATGGTTGTCCCACATGGGCACAAATGGAAAATGTGCACGCGCGTCTTGCAGCTCAGGGTCGTGAAGATACGCCTTATAGATGGCACGATAATCTTCCACCGTGGTGGGGATGTGAAAGTCAGATATTTTTTCGCCGTGCGGATAGCGGACGATATCTCGTACTTGCCGGGCGTAGTATGTCTTGCGGTCTTCGGGGTACCACACCAGCTCATAAATGAAGTCGCCCAGGTGCAGGACGAAACCGAGTTTCTCATTCTCAGGAGCGCGTTCGTCCTCGTAAATCATTCTTCGGTACGCGTTTTGCGCGCCGAGGTTTGCGTTTTGACAGCTAACAAACGCAAAACGAACTGGCCGCGGATCATGATCGTCCGGTGCAGTGCGCGTCCTGCCAATTCGACTGCCATTTCCATCACTGTCTGTAAAACGATACCAATAGACCCGAGCAGGCTTTAGCCTTCCCACCAAGACCCGGCAGGTCCAATCGGCCTCCGCTGGATTGGAACGCTCTGCGTCGCCACTACCCGGTGAAAATCCTGGTCTTCCGCCACCTCCACCATCAGGTGCGATGGTTGTGGTTGGCCCTCGGGTGCCCTGCGCGTCCACAATAGGACGCTATTGCTGTTTGGATCTCCCGACGCCACTCCCTCCGGAAAGAGATCTCGCCGTTCATGCCATGAGAGGATTGATGCTGTTGGGAAGTGCTTTGCCCAGGCAGCCGAAGCACTGACAAGCATGGCGGTTTTCAAAAATTGTCGTCTCGTAATAGGAGCCATCTGCAAAGGCCTCAAATCAAGATTTTCTCTTTGAAGTAAAAGAGTGGTTTTTCACTTTGGTGCCGGCGCGGCGCATGCCTCAAGGAGGTGAAAGCCCGAACCTGCTTCTTCTCTGACGAACTTCAAAGCAATTGGTTATCGAGATGCCGGGGGTATCCATGATTCGTGCAGTTCGAAGGCCAACTAGGCTAGCTCGAAGTGGGCACTGAACTATGCGGCATTGCCCAATTTTTTCCTCTTTTTCTCTACGAGCCGAATCGGCAGTCCCCATTTCGTGCTCGGCAATAGGGCTTTCAATCGATCAACCGCGAATGCAGCTGACGGAAGGTCTCAAGATTTAAGAGTCCGCAAATGGTCGATTGAAGTGCGGCAATCACGGACAGGAATCTATTTCTTTCTGGAACTTGCCGGCCCGTTTTCCTTGAGCAACCCGTCGATCAGAGTGCGCAGGGACGTCTCGTCCTCCAATGCGGGATCTCCACCTTTGCCGCCGCTGGTGGCGCGGATCATTCCCTCACGGTCAATTACGACCACCTGAGGAATGTTCAGAATTTCATTTCCATTCCGGCCCAGGTAACTATCCACCTGGTCCTTCGTGGCATAACCCAGCGGGTACGTGAGTTTCAGATAATCCACCACGGAAGCTAAAAGCTGCTCGCTGCCATTCGGAGTGTTGGGCGGATCAAATACAATCCCGACCGCCTGGAGGCCGCGCGCACCCAGTTCACTATTGAGCTTGTTCAAGGTTGTTGCGACACGTATGCAATGTTGTGACTTAACGAAAAGAAATTCCATTACCACTACTTTGCCTTTGAAGTCGGAAAGCATGGTGGTGCGCCCCGATGGCTCAACGATGGTAAATTCAGGCGATTTACGCTGCACTGTAATCGACGGCAACGCGAATGCCGACGTTATCATGGTCACTGCCAGAATAGTGAGCACGATCTTTTGCCTGTTCATAGCTGGGTGCCTCCTTAGACTCGTCATTCTTCTGCCGCTTGCTCTCCGCGTCCGATCTTTCGATGCCGTCAACTGATCTGTTTCCACTTGTTGACGATACTCTGCATTTCTGCAGCGCCTGCGTCGGCTGCGTCTTCCGGAGTACGCTCGCCATTCAGAACACTCTGGACCATCCTGGGGACAAGAGAGCTGTTGAAAATCTCCATGTATGCTGGCGTGGCAAATCCCGGAACACCAAGGTTCGGAGTCCAGTGCAGCGCGTCCTTCAGCTCTACGTATTTATAGGACGGATCGGCCTGCGGATCTTTGGAAAGCCGCACAATGAGGTCAGGAACAGTTTTTGGATAAATAGGAAAGTTGCAACCCAGGCTTTTTTCATAGCCGGTCCTGGAACTATCGATAAGATCAGCCAGGAACTGTCTCGCTCCATCCTGGTTTTGCGCGAACTTCCAGATCACGGAACAATTGGTAACGTGCGGGAAGTGCGGTGACTCCCATGCCATTCCTGCCGAGCAGAGGCGGCTGGTAGCAGGATCTTTTTCGCAAACTTCGGATCTTGTTTTTCAGCAGCGCGCAAAAGGCTGATGGCATTGCTGGTGCACGACGTCTTGCGCGCCAGCATTGCCTGCACGTTGCCTCCCGACGCCCACGTGAGCTGCTCCGGCGTTCCCGTCTCCCGGTATAGACCCTGGATGTATTTCAGGGCTCCGACTGCAAAAGCATTCTTGTTGAAGAGCACATTGCCGTTTCCATCCAGTATCCAGGCGCGAAACGCATAGAGCATAGTGTGCAATGTGACATTGCCTTCCAAAGTTGGAGAAAATGCCAGACCACAGGGAATGCCGAACTGGTCTCGCAATTTTTTCCCGCCGCCATACAAACTACCGTAATGCACTGGACCAAGAGGCATACCAATCTGGGCCCATTCATCTTGAAAGAAGTGCAGTGGTGATGGCGACCAGAAGTCGGCGAAGGCGAAATACGTTTTATTTTTGAGATTGAATGTGGACCGGTGGGCAAGCTGCGGGATCGCACCGTACTTTGAAGCAACCATCCGATAGATATCGTCATGGTCATTCACGTGTTGGTGAAATTCGGCAGGCGGCCACGGAAAGATGAAGACATCGTGCCCCTGGCCCGCCTTGATCTCAGCTGAGGCCACGGCGTGCACTTTTTCCACCGGGATTTCATCCACAATGATCCTGGTGTCATTCTGCTTGCCCCATTCCTGGGCCGTGTTCTCAAACCAAAGATCGAACTCAGGCACGAAATGGGCCCATTTTGCAATCTTCAGTGTCTTCTGGCTCGCCAGTGAGCGCGTGGGAAAAAAGAAGAATGGTCCTGCAACGGCGGCGCCCGCCGCCAGCTTGATGAAATCTCGACGAGGAAATTGCTTTCGCTTGGCACTTGGCATTTAATTTATCCCCGTAGACACAACTGCCCTGGCGGTTAGCGGTACCGCCAGGGGTTTACGAACGTTCCATATCAAAGCAGCTAGGGTGCCGTAGCCGCCGTAGCCGAAGCCACTGCTTTGTTCAATTGCGATTGCTGTGCCGCCGTGAGCTCATTTGGGAACACTCCAAAGATCTGAAGGCTAAGGAAATTAGCCGTCAAAGTCAGGTTCTGCGGTACGCCATTGGACTGGCGCACCTGGTCCAGGAACGCGTCCGGGGCAATCGCACCGGCACGCGGATCAGGAATGGCCGGACAAACAAGCCAGACTGCGCCTCCGTCTGTCCCATCGACCGCCTCCTGACCTTCAGCCCCGCATCCATTGCTCTCCAGATTGATATTGAGCTCATCAGCCGTTTTGATGATAGGCGTTCCGTCCAAGGTAAAGCCGTTCTTCTTACCCAAGGCTGCCAGGATCGGGCCGCAGACCGGTCCGGGGTTTGCGGGGTCAACGGTATACCAGAAATATGTATTGATCCACATTCCCAGCAGATCGTCACAGAAATAGCCAAACGGGCTGTCGCTGACTCCATCTGGGCACACGCTGGGATCGGTACTGATGCAATTGTTATCGCTGCCATCCATGGCATTGCGGTTAGCGGCAAATCTCCAGTCCTGCCGTAGGTTCGGGGTGAACACGGTATTGACGTTGTTCAACTGGAAGCAAGGTGTTGGCGGCGCAAGCGGGCTTTGCATATCCGCCTGACAAGGGTTTGTTGCAAAAGTGCCATTTGCCAGCCTCTGCTTAGGCGCTGGATAAGCTTCGAAGTTGCCAACGATATCCTGCATAGCTATGCCGCGTGGATTTTGGCTGTTGGCAATGGAGATCGCGGTGCCAGCATTCTGCTGGTCGCCATCCAGACCGCCGCTAATGGCGCCGACATTGCGCGAATACGTAGTCTCAAAATTGCTCTGGTTTACTACAAAAGCAAGGATCGAGATGAATTCGTTGGCGTTGCCAGTATCATCGTCCGTGAATCCTCCTGTGGTGGCCAGGATGCGGAAATTTCTGCGGTTGGGATCTTTGGTAACGCAGGTGCTGTCCGCCACCCAGTTTGCCTGTTTACCGGTTGCCGGGGGGCCAAATTGCCGCGCACTGCCAAAACGACCAACCAGCTGCGTTGGGTCGAGACCATTATCCTGGTAGAAGATATCGTTGTAGTCGCATGGCGGAGGGTTGAATGTGTCGTCTGCGTCTCCGCCAATCGGAGGCGCATCCTGCTGGGCTGCCAGTCTGGGAACCGCCAGGAACAGCAGCCCTACCAGCGCCAAAACGGTAACAGAAAGCGAAGCATGCTCTCGTATGCTTTTCATCACTTGGTTCCTTCCTCCGGTGATTGCCGGGATAAATCCGGCCCGGAATTTATAACTTTCCTAACAAACAGGCCTTGTGACCTCAAAAGGTCTCAGGGCGCTTGCACTCTGTTGGTCTCGGGCCGGATGGCCCACTCCAGCGATTCGGCAATCCACTTGGCATGTGCCATTCCCGGACAAGCCGACCACAGCATTAGCGGTTCATTTCCGTAACGAATGTTGCCAATATGTTGTGTCTTGTCCTTGTCGATCTCCGGTTCGGGATAAGTAAACCCAATCGCTTTCCGAAGCTTCTCCATGTCTGCCGGCTTGGCCGTAAGAAACGTCCAGCCCGGCCCGGCGTGATACATCTCACGATGGCGCCTGATCACATCGAGCGTGTCCTCTTCCGGCTTCAATGTGAAGGAATACATAAAGATGTCGCGGCCCACCTGCTTGCCCAGCAACTTCTGCACCTGGGCCAGATTGGCCATGACCAGCGGACAAACTTCGTCACAGTTGGCAAAAAAGAAATTCAAGCTGACAATCTTGTTCTTGACCAGGTCATCGTAGAAGCGTACGTTTTTGCCCTCATGCGTTATCAGAGGAACATTCGGCAAGTGTTGCACCTGGATACGCCTCCGTGCTTGTTCTGACAACGTCAGCTCGGAAGCCCCAACGTGAGTGACGCCGGCGGCCTTGAGAACTCCGCCGGCAAAAGGAGCCATTCCTAACAAGCCCAACATCTTTCTTCTCGACATATCGTTCATGGCTCAAACCTCCCTGTTTCCACTACCGAAACTGCGCCGTCTTTACGGCACATTGATGTTGTCTTCCTGCCCAGCCGGCACCACATGCCACAGTGCCATCATCGCGTGATCTTCGTGCACCACGTTGTGACAATGGATTGGGTATTTGCCCAGCCAGTCGCGGAAACGGAAGAAAAGCTGCACTCGCTCGTTGGGATGAACCTGGGTCACATCTTTGCGCCCCTTGTCTGCCGGCACTGCCGGTGCGACACGGTTGCGCGTCAGGATCTGATGCTCCTCCAGGTGAATATGGATGGGGTGCGTCCAATCGCCGGTGAGGTTAGTCAGAAGCCACTGCTCTGAGCTGTTCTGCCGCACAGCGAAGCGGAAATTGTTGCAATCCATGAACTGGCCGTTGATGGACCATTGGCCATTCAAGCGATCAAACTTGAAGGTGCGAACAATTCTTGGCTCCACATTTGTGCTGGGTAGTTGATAGAACGTCGGATTGGTGGCCGGGTCTACGCTGTCATCGTTAACTGCGGTTCCACTCACTCGGAACTGCAACACCAGGCTGCCTGCGCCCGCAGGCAGGATTGCTGGTTGGTTTGAATTAAGCACCAGGCTGCATTCCGTGGTCGTGCTGTTCTGGGCCGCGACTTGACTGTCAACGGCCGCGGGTCCCTGGCCGCTGAGTTGGTTTAGCCGATTTTCCAGATAGATGGTCTTGCCTGCAAATTTGCGGAAGTCAATGATTACATCCACGCGCTCGGCAGGACCGATGCGCACGCTGCTGAGTTGCACCGGATTCGGCAGAAGGTTACCGTCCGTACCAATCAGAAAATACTGATTGTTTGCGCTCAGATTGTTCGGGTCCGTGAGGAAAAACTCATAGAAGCGCGATGGACCGGTATCCAGCAGGCGGAAGCGGTAACGACGCGGTTCAACGTTCAGGAAAGGCTGGATTACACCGTTCACCAGGAATTTATCGCCCAGAATGCCATCCAGATTGAATAGGTCGAATACCAACTGGCCAGTTTCCGGATCGTAGACCTTGTCTGAGAAAGCCAGCGGGATATCGTGCGCCGGAAAATCGGGCAGGCGGAAGCCGGTATCGTCACTGCCAGTATCAAACTGGTTGAACAGGCAATAGAACCCGAGCAGTCCTTTGTAAGTGTTCTGCGACGTGAAGTCTACGCGGTGGTCGTGATACCAGAGCGTGCCCAGCGATTCATTGATATCGCCATTGGGAGTGTTGGTGGAGTTGAAGCCGGCCAGCACATTGGGATAATACTGGTCGCAGAAACGTCCATTGGTATAAAAGTCGCACGGATTGCCATCGCTCTCGGAAGGATTGTGCGCGTTGTGTAAGTGCGTAGTCACTGAAGCCATTCCGAAGCCGGTGTTATTTTTTTCCGTGATCGAGGGCAGTGAATTGATATTGCGGGTGAGCTGCGGCTTTCCATAAAAGGCCTGATAGGTTGGCCCGGGGCTGCGCGTTCCCGTACCATCATCGAATCCCCATAAGGTCTGGTTGGGCAGGTCGGGAGATTGACTGGCCGTGAACTGCCTCTGATGCATTTGGTACAGCGTTCCCGGCACTACCGGGAATCTGGTGGGATCGATGAGAGGCGCCTGGAAAGGAGCGGCGCGGACTTCACCAGCGCCTGTGTTCGGGCTTTCTGTAGGCGCAGGGGTCAACGCGGAAACCGTTTTTGCCAGAGGCATGATCGGCAATGCCTGGACAAAGGCCCTGGTCCTGGGACTCGCCGTCTGGTTCCCGGGTACGCAGTTCTGGTTCGTCCCCGGGCTGTTATTACTCCCTGAGCTGGGAGGATTATTCGTCTGTATTGACTGCCCAAACGCCCTTGCGCTCAAGCCGCTCTTGGCTACGAGCATGCCGCCCGCCGTCAGCAGTCCCATTTTAAAGAGGTCGCGCCGGCTGGTGAGTCCAGCCGCGATCAGCTCGCGCCGGTTTTTGGCGGCCTCGCACATTTCTTTGTAGCGTCGCTTGGAAACCTTCTCTCCGAATACGTTGAAATACATGACTTGCCTCCTCTGCGTTTAGCCGCCTGACAACCATGTTTCACAAATGTTTGAAGATGCACTGCGCTGGCGTTCGCTTCCATTTAGCAAATGTCGCCCTGCACCAGAGCCGACAGACTAAATCTCCGGAACTTCTCCGCAACACTGAACCGTTAGCGGAATTGTCTTTTCATTAGCAATTTGTGCGGCGATGCGAATCCCCGCCATTGTTGCGCCGCACAAAACGTTGCAGATGTTTCTCGCTGAAGAAAACAGGAATGAAATTCGTTTTGAAATTTTGGGCGGGCGACTCGATCACGTTGAAGACGCTCTAGCGGCAATCGAATACGCTGTTGCTAATCGCGCGGAGATTTCCTCAGGCATCCGGCTCGACTTAGAAACGCGTCGCCGATTTTTTCCTGACGCTCTATCGTCCCTGTTTTTGCCGGTAGCTTCGCGGCGCTTCTCGGTAGTGTCGTTCGAAAGCGCGCGTGAAGCTTGAGGTATGTTCATACCCTACGGTCCAGGCAATTTCCTTGATGCTTAAGTTAGTTTGCCCCAGTAGGTCGGCAGCGCGTTGCATTCTCTGTTCACTGAGCAGCCGCCCCAGTCCCACGCCGGTGCCCTGTTTGAACAAATGTTGGAGATGCGACTCGCTTAGATTGCATTCAAGGGCCAGCTCATGAATTTTCCGCGGTGAATCCGACGCGATCATTTGCAGCACCTTGCGCAGGCGGCTATCTTGTACGACAGGAATCAGCACACCCGGCTTGATGCCGTTGTGCCTGGCTGACCCGTTACTCGCAGCAACCGTCACCGGTTCCGCTTTTGACTTGGCTACTTCTACGCCGTTCTTTCTTCCCGGAGAATACGACCCCATGGGAGCCCTCCACGATCCTCATTCCGCACTCATGTGCGGGGGCGATGCGGATCTCGTGTTGAGCCGACGACAGGCGTGGCAGGGTAAATGCCCCTAGTCCATACCAATGCCGGCAATCTGCCGCAGACTGCTTCCCCTTATTCCTTGGCTTTGTAAGCTATTTAAGCAAATCGACCGATTGTTTTCCGTCGCAATCGGTTACGTTTTTTAACGGTTCGATAAGTATATGCTGGTTTTGCCAGACAAAACATCCGAATCCGAGCGTCACAGTTGTCCGCAATTTGACCGCAGCATGCCAGCCGAGTCAACCCTCACTACTTAGCTTTAATCGCTATTTGTTAGCCGTATACGCTAAATTGCGCGATTTAATTGGATTTTTCTAATGATCCACAGACACGCCAAGGACCGCATTACCTTCTATACTTCCGGAGGCTGTGCAAATAAAAAAGGGGTTGGGGCCTGGTTCCCCGACCCATAAAGTTTCATCTAGGCGGAGCGCATCACTGGTCTGACGGTTGAACCCGGGTGTCCCAGTCGATCGATCCTGGCAAGAGCGTCCTGACTCTTCGAATGCGTTAAATGAAACATGTCTCTAGATCCGCTCCGGAGTCACCAACAGTTATTTTGGAATCCGCAGAACTGTTTGAATACTGAATATTAGAAACAGCGCTCATTCACGCAAGCCGTAGATTTTCGTCGCGACCTCGTAGTTTTGCGGTTGAATAAAGTCTCCTGTGGCAAAGTGGCATTGTTCCGATTGGGCAAACCCCGGCCTTAGGTTCTCTATCTAATCGCATGTGAGCCGCTTCTGAATTATTTCCAAATCGGACAATCGAATCCTCAACGGGAGTCAAGAATGAACACCAAACTAACGTTGTTTGGACCCAGGATCAAAGCTTGTCTTCATAAATTCGAGCCCTTCGGTGAAATACTCTTTACTGTCGCCCACCTAGACGCCCCGCGAACCTTTCCAAAGTCATTTTTTCGTGATTGTCGGCGCATGAGGAAGAACTATTTTTTGCTTGTGGGAATCGTATGACAGTGGTGACTTCTTGAAAAATGGCTCGCCAGTGCTCCGAAGCTTCTGGAACTCGATGCTCGGCCGTCGGGGCTTGGTCTGGCTCAGTCTGATTACATTTTCAGCTGCGGCTTATTCGCAGTCTCAGCAGCTCCCTTTTCTACAAACACCGGGAACAGGGACTTCAGTTAGCTGGCAGCAGTCCGATCAGCAATCGGCAGGAAGCATCAATGGAACAGTGGTGGATAGAACCGGCGCCGTTGTCGTGGGCGCTCGGGTAACCCTCACGCGTGCAGACCAATCTCCGCCTCAAGAAGTTCTATCCGGAGCCTATGGGCAGTACTCCTTTGTCAATGTCGCTCCCGGAACCTTTGTGATCACAATTACGGCCAAGGGGTTTATGGCGCAAACTTCCTCTGGAATCCTGCACTCGGGCGAAGTCTATATCGCCCCGGTCAGTGCGTTGGCCACTGCGACCATTACCACTGATGTACAGGTAACTGTGCCACAGGTTGAAGTAGCACAAGATCAGGTCAAGGCTCAAGAAAAACAGCGAGTGCTCGGCGTCTTTCCAAATTTCTATGTCAGCTACGTCCCCGATGCAGTTCCTCTTACCCCCAAGCTAAAGTTCAGGCTTGCCTGGAGAACCATGATCGATCCGGTCACCTTCGTATTGACTGGGATCGACGCAGGAGCGCAGCAGGCACAAAATGATTTCAGCGGGTATGGGCAGGGCGCAGAGGGTTATGCAAAACGCTTCGGTGCGTCCTATGCCGACAATGCTCTTAGCACGTTCATCGGAGGCGCTATCCTGCCGACGCTACTGAAACAGGATCCTCGTTATTTCTACAAGGGAACCGGCA
The DNA here is from genome assembly GCA_963724105.1 of Terriglobia bacterium. Taxonomy (GTDB): domain Bacteria; phylum Acidobacteriota; class Terriglobia; order Terriglobales; family Acidobacteriaceae; genus Angelobacter. The sequence continues at coordinate 10,087 of CAVRTD010000002.1, forward strand.
GTACAGGATCACGAATTCTGTACGCGATCGCCAATGCAGTGATCTGCAAGGGCGACAATCAACGTTGGCAGCCGAATTACTCGGCTATCCTGGGCGGGCTCGCCGCAGGCGGTATCTCAAATCTCTACTATCCTCCGAAGGATCGCGGAGCAGCATTGGTGTTCGAAAGCACGCTCATCGGAACGGGCGAAACTGCCGTCATCAATCTCCTTCAAGAATTTCTCGTCAAGAAGCTTACACCGCACGTTCCAAAGAGCAATCCCGCCCAACCCTGAAGCCGCAAACCACTGGATGCGGCAAGGATCTCAGCCCGTCAGCCAGGTTGAAAATCAAGAGACCATGCTACTCGTGGTGCAGGGCTTCCGTGGGTTGCATGCGGGACGCGCGGTTGGCCGGTAGATACCCAAATAGGATGCCGGTGGAGCAGGAGACAAAGAATGCCACCACGATCGAAGCCATGGAAATAGGAATGTGAACGTTGTATTCGACGGGAATGAGGTACTCGCCGAGAGTCTTAATGCACATCGCGACGAGGACGCCAAAGAGCGCGCCAAGGCCGCTAATCAAAACGGCCTCGAGCAGAAACTGAAACAGGATTTCCCTGCGATTGGCACCCACCGCCTTACGAAGACCGATTTCCCTGGTACGCTCCGTTACGGTCACCAGCATGATATTCATGATACCGACACCGCTGATCAACAATACAATGCAGCTTACCAACAACAGCATCCAAGTCAGGGTCAAGGCAATCTTGTGGGCTGCTTCAAGAATGCCGGCAAGGTTTTCCACCGTGTACGAAATTCCAGTGCGGTGGCGGGATTGCAACATCACTTTCAGTTCGGCCGTCACCAGCGAAACGTTTTCGTGCGAATCAGCCTGAACGTACAAAGTTCTGTAGAAATCAATTCCCTGGTAGTACTTCAGAAGTGAAAACGGCACCAGTACCGACTCCTGACTGATCTCAGATTGTCCAAACGTCGCTACACGCTCACGAAAGACTCCAATGACGGTAAAGCGCATGTCCCCGACCCGAATGACCTCTCCCACCATATCCCGGTTCAATTCCTTGGCCAGATCCTGGGTAATCAAGCACGCTTTGGCGCTGGAATCGATGTCCAGATCGTCGAAGAACCGGCCTTGCACAATCACAAGGTTGCGAATCTTCTGAAATCCTTCCGTTACCCCCACCAGAGTCACAGACTTTTCCGCGGCGTTTATAACGATGCTGGAATTTCCAATATCGTGAACTCCGGCCACCTCGACGACATGAGGCAGAGACCGCGCTGCCACCAAATCCGTATGGGAAATCTCATCGGCCCTGGAGCGGCCTAAGTGGTTTCCCGGGAAATATGCATAAACAATGTCGGTTCCGACGGCCTCAATTTGCGCCATCACGTAGTTCTTGCCTATCATTGAGACCGTCACCACCAGGATGATGCAGGTGGCGCCGATGGTGACACCCAGCATCGTCAAAACAGCTTTGACCTTGTTGGCAAGCAGCGCTTCCAGGGCGATCTGCCAAGTCTCTTTTTTGATCATGTTGGCCGGTCCATTAAAAATTTTACTATAGGGCTGCCGATAGACCGACACGTGACCTAATGAAATCACCAAGTCCTTTACAATTCAAAACCTATACATTGATCCTGGTCATTGTAATATTTGGTCCCTTGGGAAACCTGCTGCTCGGGAAGGGCATGAAGCGCCTGGCGTCGCCTACTGCGTGGACGTCCGGTGAACTCGCGCGCATTGCCAGCTTCGTTCTGAGATCGGAGATCATCTGGCTGGGTATAGGGTCGTTGATCGTATTCTTCGTGGCCTACTCCCTGGTGTTGTCGTGGGCTGACTACAGCTACGTACAGCCAGCCTCGGCGTTCGCTTATGGCACGGCCGCCCTTTTAGGCCATTTTGTGCTGGGCGAAAGAGTTAGTACGGTGCAATGGGCCGGGATCATGGTCATTTGCCTGGGAGTTTTCATTGTTGGCCGTACGCCACCGCGCACCACGGAGCGAAACTGAATGCTTATTGAATTGATTTTTTTCCTCCTGGTCATGATCGCTGGAACCGCAGGAGAACTTTGCATGGCTCGGGCCATGCGGACTATCGGTGAAGTGACCGACTTTCGTCCGCAGGCGCTCATCGGCATTGCCGTGCAAGCGTTAAGCGTGGTTTGGACCTGGATCGGCTTAGGACTAATGACGCTGGCCTTTTTTGCTTTGCTGGCAGTGCTGGCGATCGAAAATGTGAGCTTCGTGGTTCCGGTCACGGCCCTGAGCTACGCGGTCGGTGCTTTGGGCGGCAAAGTGTTTCTGCACGAGCGAGTCACGAGGGCGCGATGGGCAGGCGTGCTGCTAGTTTGCTTCGGCGTCACACTTGTATTGTTGGGGAAGCGGTGAGGTTCGAACCAAAGCGTTAGGTTCCTGCTGCGGCTTGGCCGTGCCAAGTCTAAGATTTTACTTAAGAATGATTCGGGTCTTGACGGCCCAGTTGAGACAGTTGAGCATCTAAACGGGGAACCACCACGGAGTGTACGACATTGTGCGGGATTGCCGGTTTCACACACACCAACTGGGTGACCGAGACTGATCGTATTCGGAGAGCAGCCTCTACGCTGCTGCACCGGGGACCTGACCAGCAAGGAGTCTTTCAATCCGGCACTGTGGCCCTGGCGGCGACCCGATTGAAAATTATCGACCTGGACGGCGGTGACCAGCCAATCCTTAGCGACGATGGCGACACTGTCATCGTGTTCAACGGTGAGATCTATAACCATCAGGAGCTGCGGCGCGAACTTGAGCAGCTGGGCCACCAGTTTCGCTCCCGCTGTGATACTGAAGTCGTGCTCCGGGCCTTTCTGGAATGGGACCTGCAGTGTTTTTCCCGCCTACGCGGCATGTTCGCATTCGCCATCTGGAGCGAATCCAGAAAACGCCTGGTGCTGAGTCGGGACCGGCTGGGAATTAAACCGCTCTACATTGCATCGCGTGGGGGCGACATTTTTTTTGGCTCGGAGCTAAAGGCGATTTTCGTCCATCCTGAGATTCCCCGGCAATTGAGTCAAAACGGCCTGGATTGCTACCTGTCAATGAACTACGTTCCTTGTCCTTGGACGCTGGTGGAGGGCATCGAGAAGCTTCCTCCCGGCCACTGGCTGGAGTGGAAGAATGGAATCACGCGCTCCGGCTGTTACTGGCAACTACCGTATGGGATCCGGGAGCAGTCCCTGGAGTCCGCCACGGAAGAACTTGATTTCCTTTTGCGGGAATCGATCCGGGAACACCTTATCTCGGACGTACCCCTGGGAGTGTGGCTGAGCGGCGGCGTCGATTCTTCTGCAATCCTTCATTACGCGGCTGAGCAAGCTGGCTCCCGGCTCAAGACTTTTTCAATCTCGTTTAACGGGCGCAGCTTCGATGAAACGGCTTCCATTCAGAAAGTTGTGGAGCGATATCAGACGGAACACGCACAAGTAGATCTGAATCCCAGCCTGAATTTGCAGGATGCGATCGTGGAGTTTGCATATTATTCTGACGAGCCGAGTGCCGATGCTGGGGCGCTTCCTGTCTGGTATCTCTCCCAGCTCTGCAAGAAAGGAACCACGGTCGCATTGAGCGGGGAGGGCGCGGACGAACTCTTTGGCGGCTATCTTACTCATCGTGCCAGCTTGCTGGCCGAGCGTGCCCGGAAGCTGCCGTCCAGCGTCCTTCGCTTTGCTCTGGATCAGTTGCATCGGCTGCCGGTTTCGGATGAGAAGATTGGCCTGGAATACAAGCTGAAGCGCTTTTTGGAAGGCTGTCTCTTGCCCGAGGCCGCGGCGCACGTGCATTGGAACGGAGCGTTCTCTGCGGAACAAAAGCAGGAGCTGCTGGCGCAACCGCTTCCGCCGGCGCTGGACCAGATCCTGAACGAACTCCAGCACCGTTTGCAAGGCAACGATCGTCTGAGTCCCTACCTATGGTTTGATCAGAAGTATTATCTGCCCGACGATATTTTGTACAAGGTGGACCGGATCAGCATGGCCCATGCGGTAGAGGTCCGCCCGCCATTCCTGGATCACAGGATTGCCGAGTTTGCAGCCTCTCTACCTCCGTCTCTGAAGATTCGCAGCGCACGCCAGAAGGTGATTCTTAAAGAGCTGATGAGGGACAAACTTCCTTCCTCGACGCTGCAAAAGAAAAAGCTGGGACTGGATATCCCTGCACACGACTGGTTCCGCGGTCCCCTCCGTTCTCTGCTCGAAGACACGGTAACTGACGGTATGTCTGAATATGGCGATATTTTCCGCGCCGGCGCTGTTAGAAACTTATTGAACTCTCATATGGAAAGGCGAGCCAACCTGGGTTATCACCTATGGGGCTTGATGATTCTTTTTCTTTGGATGAAAAAATGGCAAGTCCAGCTACCAGCACGGGAAGAGAAACCAGCGTTGGCAAAAACTGGCGTGTTCATCTAGCTGTCCTGGCGTTTGCAAGCGCGATTTACGTGGGGTGTATTGTCTCTCCGCCCAGCCTGATGGATGACGTGGATGCAGTGCAAGCGCAGATCGCCCGCAACATGCTTACTACCGGCGATTGGGTCACAGCGCGCCTGGACGGAGTAGTGTACCTGGAGAAGGCGCCGCTCATTTACTGGATGATTGCCGCCTCATACAAAGTCTTCGGCGTCCATGATTGGGCCGCCCGTGTTCCCATGGTGCTCTCTTCACTGGCGGTCTGTTGGCTCACCACGGCTTTTGGCATCTGGGCTTTTGGCAAACGGGCGGGATTCTATGCCGGCCTCTGCGCCGCGACCTGCGTCGGTTTGTTCTTGTTCACCAGAGTTTTGATTCCCGATATCATGCTCACGTTCACGACTGCGTTGGCCATGTGGGCATTTCTCCGTGCTCTGGATGAAAAGGAACTTCATCCGCGCTTTTGGGCGTTTATATTTGCCGCGAGCCTTGGCACGGGGCTCCTGCTGAAGAGCTTGATTGCGGTGGTATTTCCGGTGGCTGCGGGCGTCATCTACCTGGCTCTGACCCGGCAACTCTTCTCCGCGCCAGCATGGAAGAGGCTTCGTCCCGTAAGCGGAGCGTTGGTCGTGCTCCTAATCGCGGCCCCATGGCACATTCTGGCCACGTTGCGTAACCCGCCTTATTTTTCCTTGAGTTTGCACAGCGGCCCAGGCGAGTACCACGGATTCTTGTGGTTCTTTTTCATCAACGAGCAGCTTTTGCGTTTTCTGAATCTCCGTTATCCGCGCGATTACAACACGGTCCCTCGCCTGTACTTCTGGCTGTTTCATCTTTTGTGGCTGTTTCCGTGGAGCGTTTATCTTCCCGCGCTCGCGAAACTTTCATATAAGCCGGTTGACCGCGCAGGCCGCACTCGTTTGCTCGCCCTGTGCTGGACCGGCTTCCTGCTGATTTTCTTCACCTTCTCCACGACCCAGGAGTATTACTCGATGCCCTGCTATCCGGCCCTTTGTCTGCTGCTGGGCTCGGCGATGGAGAACGGAGGCGTCTGGATACGGCGCGGAACGCGGATTCTTTCTGCGCTGGCAGCCGTAGCAGCCGCCGCTATCCTCGTGATTCTCTTCCTGGTCCGCAATATTCCTACTCCTGGAGATATCTCGACGGCGCTCACGCAGCGTCTGCAGTTCTACACTTTGGCGCTGAGCCACGCGGAAGATTTGAACTTGCATTCATTCGCGTACCTGCGCCTCCCCTTGGTGCTGGCTGCGCTTAGTTTCCTGATCGTGGTGTTCGGCACGCTCCGTGCGCCAGCGCAACGCGCTTTCCTGGCGGCAGCCGTGATGATGGTGGTTTTCTTTCATGCCGCGCGTCTGGCCATGGTGACCTTTGATCCTTACATGTCTTCGCGGCCGCTGGCGGAAGCTTTGATCCGCGCCCCGGGCGGCACCTTGATCGTGGACCATCACTATTACACTTTTTCATCCGTCTTCTTTTATGCCAACCGGAATGCGTTGCTGCTAAACGGACGTTTCAACAACCTGGAGTATGGCGCTTATGCGCCTGGTGCGCCTCCGGTGTTTTTGGACGATACGCAATTCAAAGATCTGTGGAACAAGCAGGACAGGTTTTATTTGGTTGCTAAAGAATCGGCCCTGCCGCGTCTTGAAAAGCTGGTCGGCGATCAACAACTCAACCTGGTTACCGAAAGCGGAGGCAAGCTTTTAGTAACCAATCATCGCTTGGGAAGTTCATCCAATGGCTTTTGAACTGGCATTAACTTTTGAACTAGCATTAAAAAGATCAACGAAGGAGATCACATGCGGATTATCGTATTAGGGGGAGACGGATACTGCGGATGGGCAACGGCCCTGTATCTGTCACGCCAAGGGCATTCGGTTGCCATTGTGGACAACTTTGTGCGCCGTCAGTGGGACCACGAGCTCGGGGCACAGACTTTGACGCCGATTCGTCCGCTCTCGGAAAGAGTCCGGGTTTGGCATGAACTCACCGGGAACACCATTGACTGCTTTGTTGGCGACGTCACCGATTACGATTTTCTCTCTTCCATCATTGAAGACTTCGGGCCTGAAGCGGTGATCCATTTCGCGGAACAGCGGTCGGCGCCCTATTCCATGATTGACCGCAAACATGCGGTTTTCACCCAGGTCAACAACGTGGTGGGTACACTCAACCTCCTGTTTGCTCTGCACGAGTTCCAGCCGGATTGTCATTTGATCAAGCTGGGGACCATGGGCGAATATGGCACGCCCAATATCGATATAGAAGAGGGCTACATCAACATTGAACACAACGGCCGCAAGGACCTGCTCCCATACCCCAAGCAGCCCGGGTCGTTTTATCACCTTTCCAAAGTGCATGACAGCCACAACATGATGTTTGCCTGCAAGGTCTGGGGACTGCGGGCGACGGATCTCAACCAGGGCGTCGTTTATGGGACCCTGACCGAAGAAGTTGCTCTCGACGAAGCGCTGATCAACCGCTTCGACTACGATGAGATTTTCGGCACCGTCTTGAATCGCTTTTGTGCCCAGGCTGCCATCGGTCATCCTCTGACGGTTTACGGTAAGGGCGGACAGACCCGAGGTTTCCTGGATATCCGCGACACCGTCCGTTGCGTGGAGATTGCGTGCCTCAACCCCTCGGAAAGGGGTGAATGCCGGGTGTTCAACCAGTTCACTGAACAGTTTTCTGTTCTGCAGCTTGCACAACTCACCGCGGCTGCGGCCAAGCAAGTCGGGTTGCGCGTGGAAATCGATCATCTCCCCGACCCCAGGGTGGAGGCAGAAGAGCATTATTACAATGCGAAACACTCCAAACTAATCGATCTCGGCTTGAAGCCGCATCTTCTTTCCAATGCTCTGCTCGATTCGCTTTTAAGCGTTGCTGTGAAGTACCGGGAAAGAATTGATCCGTCTTTAATGTTGCCACGAGTCAACTGGCGGTACGCGCATAATGATCGCCGCGTCGCCCTGGATTCAATCACCGGCACCTCCGTCGTTTAGAGGTGCAGTGGTGGCTGTTCGGGGACTGGAGCGACCAGCGGAACGAGCATCCCATCGCGGATGTAGTAATCATTGTCGCGCCAGCGGATGCTCCTGCGCCCGAAGCTGATGAGCCAGATTACAAAAGCCATGGCGTCCCATACGGGGATGAGCGCCATTTTTTTCAAGGGCACGGACTGCTTTAGTCCGTGCACCCCGATGATCCATGTGATGGCCGTGCGAAATAAAAAATATGTGCCAAGGTAGCCTGCGGCAACCGGCACGGTCGGCTGGATCGCAATAGCTGCCAGGCACCATGGAAGTCCGTGCGTGAAGATCAGGCCCAGATGGCCCCAGGGCCGCAGGTGCCGCATCACTGTGATCCAGCGCAGCCGTTTGTGAAATAAGTCGCGGAAGGTTTGATAGTCGGCGACCGTCAATATGGAATAAGGCAGCAGTTCTACTTTGTAGCCCTGCTCAGCAATCAGACGGCCTACCAGCAGATCATCCGCAGGACGGTTTTCGATTGCCTGATAGCCGCCGAACCCATTCAATCGCGTCCGCGAGGTGGCTATGGTGGGACCGAGCGCAAATTTCACGCCCTCCAATTGCCAGTCCACCAGGATCCCGGCATAAAAGTCGGCCAGCATGCCGACCGTCTGTAGATTCTCGACCAGGGTCGTTTCATGCGTATGGACATAAAAGCAGGTAACAGCGCCTACACGGGGATCGGCGAGAGGGGCCACCACAGTGCGCAGATAATCCGGCTGGACCCTCACATCGCTGTCGCTGATAACGACAATCTCATGCCGGGCTTCGTTCACCAGGCGCGCCAGCTTTGCGACTTTATCGTTGGTCGCGTTCCGTCCGGAACCAAAGAGCACGCGGATGTGGCACTTTGGAAAATCGGCAATCAGTTTCTCGATGACCGGGAGCGCCGGATCATCTGCATCGCCGACGCAGAAGAGGATTTCATATTCAGGGTAGTCCTGACGGCAGAAACTGGCGAAGTTCTCATATGCGTCAGGATCAAGCCCCCGAATCGGCTTCAAGTTGCTTACGGGAGGAGTAAAATCCCGGCCGGGCGATGCTGGGTGGGCGCGTTGGAAAAAACGAAAAGAACTGAAAATCGCGATACTGTAGTAGATAAATGGAATCCCAGCAATAGCAAGCAGGATGTAAGCCCAGAGATGTGGAATCATTGTCATCCCTCATGCCGCAAGATCGGCGACCCGTCGTGATTTCGTTGAACGCTGTCAGGAACGTTCATGCTCGGCTCGAAACGCGTAGGTTGCTTAAAAACGCCCAGTTCACAGCCTCGCACTGGTTTTCGCAACTAAGAGTTTACGTTGTCTCTGGTAGGTATTCAATCCGTCCGGCCATCTTGAGCCTCCGCATATCCTTTACTCTGCCGTGGGTGCCCCATCGATAAGAGCGAAGGTTCTGTCAAGGCAAAGTATCCCTGGCGATGCGTGAGCATCGGTTTGTTTGCCACAGAACTTACTCGACGAAGACACTGTGAAGCACCTGTACTTGAATCACCCTTCAGCGGAAGGTTTGGCAGTTGCTTTTTGCTTTGCCATTCCACCAACCATCGATTCGGTCTAAAACTTCGACCATGATTTCTTCTACTCGAACACCCAACGTAGGAGACTAGGACGTTTAGTGAAATAAAACGGGGCAGCGATCCTGAGATCGCTGCCCTAAGTTGTTTATCGATTAACAGATTACTGAACGGCACAGAACCCTTGATAACGAACACTAAAAAAAATGAGCATATTTCCATAAATTGAACCATCTGTGAACAAATTTGGGCGGTTATCGGAAAGGCCACACCATAAATTTCTATTTCCAACCCCTTCAACAGCTTAGCGAAGAAGAGGCAAAACCAGTATTGACATCCCGCAATCTGCGTTCTAAAGTCTCCTTCCAATAGCGAATACGAAGCGAATCAGGTCTGCCCAGCCATGTCCTCTATTGCCGTCATCCGTTCCCTTGTCGAACGCCGTATTCCCGGCGCTCTCACCGTCTATGAACGCCGGACGTCGGAGGTGTTTCCGACCGGCATCGCTGCTGTTGACCGTGAGGTGGGCGGTATTCCCAAGAGCGCTTTAACCCAGCTCTGCGCTCCGGCTGGTGTCACTTCAGGCCGGACAACTTTGCTGCTATCGCTGCTGGGCCAAGTCACTGGCAAAGAACAATTCTGTGCATTGGTGGATGCCGGTGATTCTTTCGATCCTGAATCGGCTGATGTAATGGGTGTATGTCTGTCTCGCCTACTCTGGGTGCGGTGTACAGAACGTGGCATGAAAGCAGTAGAGCAGACGTTCAAGGCTGCCGACATCTTGATACAGAACGGCGGCTTTGGGGTAATTGCAGTTGACCTGAGCAATGTGGACGAAAGACTGATCAGGAAGATTCCGCTCACCACCTGGTTCCGCTTAGCCCGCGTCATGGAAAAGCTGCCGACCGCACTTGTGATAATGCTGCCTTATTCTGCTGCTCAAAGTTGCTCGGCGCTAACGCTGATCATGGACGGCTCTGCGGAATGGTCAGGAACAGAAACCGTATCCCATACACAACTGATCTCAGGCGTGGACTTCAATATTGAGGTCGGCCACACACGCACAAAGAAGCCGGTTCAAAGCGCAAGGAACAATTTCACCGTAAGACCGCAATGGGCGTGAACCATGTTTGGCTGCATTCACGTTCCCGACTTCGCTGTACAAGCGGCATTGCTGCTTGAGTCCAAACCTCATCCGCTGGCCTTATTTGATGGCCCTGAATCCTTATTGAAGATTGTCGCCTGTAACGCACCGGCTAGAGCTGCTGGCGTCAGCATTGGAATGTCGAAGCTGCAAGCTGAAGTCTGCGGCGTGACTCTCAGGCAACGTGTACAAGAGCATGAGGATGCGGCACACGCTGTGTTGGTTGATTGCGGCTATAACTTTTCTCCGCACATCGAGGTCACCAATCCAGGGACAGTCATCATCGACCTGATTGGTACTGAACGGCTGCTTGGGGCCGGCAGAACCATTGCACAGCTCATCCTTGGTGAAGTGACAAAGCGCGGATTTGGGGGCAACGTCAGCATCGCGGCGAATCCTGATACTGCTCACTATGCTGCACGAGGCTTCAAGGGAGTCACAATCATCGAGCCAGGTTACGAGGCCCAGCGGTTAGGCACACTGCCGGTCGAGGTCTTGGGATTGGAATCTGACGTTCAGGAAGTATTACGCGCCTGGGGCATCAGGACGCTCAAAGCTCTTGCTATGCTGCCTTCCATTGAGCTGACTGAAAGGCTGGGGCAATACGGTTTGCATCTTGCAACGGCTGGCCAAAGGCGCGATCATGCGTGAGCTGGTGCCCGCTGCGTTGCCGCAATCCTTTGAAGAGAGCACAGAACTGGAAGAGCCGGTTGATCTGCTTGGAACCGCTGAGCCTTCGTTCTCAATCGCCTGTTGGGACAGGTCATGGAACGGCTGATTGAAAAATCGCTGGCTACAGATCAGATTGAGATGGACCTGACGCTCGAACTCAATTCTGACCGCGATGTAAACGCACCGTTGTGCGATACCGCTCTCACCACGTATCAGCGCACGATAAAGCTGCCAGTGCCGACCCAGGACAGCAAGGTTCTGCTCAAGCTGGCACAACTCGACCTCGCCGCTCATCCGCCGCATGCCCCAGTGAAGAAAATCAAGATTGAAGCAATACCAGCCCGCGTTCGATATACACAGACTGGATTGTTTCAGCCCTTGGCGCCGGAACCGGCAAAGCTGGAAATATCTATGGCCCGCATTCGTGCCGTGGTGGGTGAAACGGATTCGCTGAATCGGGGATTGGTCGGCTTCCCCGCCCTTCTTGATTCACATCGCCCAGATCATTTCAGCGTGACACCGCCAACCACCAAACACAGTGAAGGGCAGCCATCAGCAAAGCTGGCTTTGCGGCGATTCCGCCCGGCCATTCCTGCGCGAGTTGAAGTGAGCGCAGAGCAGGCTCCTGTATGGATTGGGTTCTCACGTAGGAAGGGGTGTGTGCTTCATGCATCCGGCCCATGGCGTAACAGTGGTGAGTGGTGGGACGCGGCGGGCGAGTGGAAGCGTGATGAATGGGATGTAAATCTCACACTTGATGGTCACACCGCGCTCTATCGGATATTCCGCGATCTGGCGACAAGAAGTTGGTTTGTTGAAGGGATGTATGACTGAGCCATGTATGTGGAATTACATTCCCGTTCGGCGTTCTCTTTTCTGGAAGGTGCTTCTGCACCTGAAATCCTTGCGCTAACCGCTGCTGAATTGAACATGCCAGCCATGGCGCTGCTCGACCGCAACGGCTTCTATGGTTCGGCCCGCTTCCACATGGCTGCCCAGAAGACTGGTATCCGCGCTCACGTTGGAACTGAGCTGAGCATTGCCGAAGAATCCGGCACGGTGAATTATCCGCTGCTCTGTGAATCGCAGGTTGGCTATCAGAACCTGTGCCGTCTGATCACGCGGACCAAACTGCGGGTGCCGAAGCATTCAGCAAGTTCCGCTCAGCTTAGTGAGTTGGAAGAGCATGCGGCGGGCCTGATCTGTTTGACGGGGGACGAACACGGCCCTCTTACTCATGCGCTTCGCAATGGTGGAATGGGTGCCGGTCGCGATCTGTTGATCAAACTTATCTCCGTGTTTGGTTATAACAACGTGTATGTCGAACTGCAACGCCATTTCCATCGGGAACAAGAACAGCTTAATCAATGCGCGATTGCACTTGCGCGGGAATTGAATCTTCCCCTACTGGCAACGAATGGTGTCAGCTATGCCATTGCTGCCGACCATGAAGTGCTGGACGTGTTCACCTGTATCAAGAACAAACGGCAACTGGCGACAGGAGGGCGCCTCCTTTGTGCCAACGCTGAACGTCACATCCGCACACAGAAACGAATGGCAGAAATATTCTCAGACGTGCCTGATGCCATTGCGAACACCGTTGAGCTGTCCTCACGTCTGCAATTCACACTGAAAGACCTGGGCTACAAATTTCCAAACTATCCGGTGCCGACCGGTGAGACTATGGACTCATTCCTCTATGCCCGTACGTGGGAAGGTGCGCGTAGAAGATACCAGCCGATCACAGATCGCGTGACCGCCCAGCTCGATCGTGAATTGAAACTAATCGCACATCTTGGGCTGGCCGGATACTTCCTGATCGTTTGGGACATCGTACGCTTCTGCAATCAAAACGGCATTTTGGTTCAAGGGCGCGGGTCGGCGGCCAATAGTGCCGTCTGCTATTCCCTGGGTCTCACGGCGGTCGATCCAATCGGCATGGACTTGCTGTTCGAGAGGTTCCTGTCCGAAGAGCGCGGCGAGTGGCCGGACATCGACCTCGATCTGCCTTCCGGTGATGAGCGAGAGAAAGCCATTCAGTACGTCTATCAAAGATATGGTCAGCTCGGCGCTGCTATGACCGCAAACGTCATTACCTATAGAGGGCGGCTGGCGGCACGCGAAGTAGGCAAGGTATTTGGCTTCGACACAGAAACGCTGAACCGGCTCTCTACGCTGGTTGGTAATTTTGAATGGCGCGGCCCTAATGACACGTTCGACCGGCACTTTACGACCGCTGGCCTCGACCTGACTCAAAAGCGAATCGCGAAGTACCTCGATCTTTGTGAGCGTGTCCAGGATATGCCGCGTCACCTGAGCCAGCACAGCGGGGGGATGGTGATCGCTCAGGGCGCGCTCGATTCGGTGGTACCGCTCGAACCAGCGACAATGCCTGGCCGTGTGGTCTTGCAATGGGACAAAGACGACTGTGCTGACCTGGGCATTGTAAAGGTGGATCTCCTCGGCTTGGGAATGATGGCCGTGCTCAAAGATTCAATCGAACTGATACGCGATCATTATCACGAAGTAGTTGACCTGGCACATCTGCCACAGGATTGCCCTGACGTTTACGGAGTGATCCAAGAGGCGGACACCATAGGCATGTTTCAAATCGAAAGCCGGGCGCAGATGTCCTCTCTGCCCCGGAACAATCCTGAGAAATTCTATGATCTCGTGACCCAAGTGGCTCTGATCCGTCCGGGCCCGATCACTGGCCAAATGACTTCGCCTTATTTGAAACGCAGACAGGGTAAAGAGAAGGTGACCTATCCACATCCGTCACTTGAGCCGGTGTTAAAACGCACGTTAGGTGTACCGCTGTTTCAAGAACAACTTTTAAAAATGGCAATGATCTGCGCCAATTTTACTGGCGGTGAGGCGGAAGAGTTGCGCCGGGCACTGGGACACAAGCGGTCGAAGCAAAAGATGCTGGAGATTGAGAGCAGGCTTCGCGCCGGCATGACTCAGAACGGAGTGAAGCCAAAATCCCAGGATGATATTGTTCAGTTCATCTCATCTTTCGCTCTGTATGGTTTCCCCGAATCGCATTCAGCCAGCTTTGCATTGATTGCCTACGCCAGTGCATTCCTGAAAGTCCGTTACCTGGCTGCCTTCACGGCGGCGCTTCTCAACAATTGGCCGATGGGGTTTTACTCGCCCGCGACTATTGTGAAGGACGCACAGAGGCACGGGCTCAGAGTAAAGCCAATTGATGTCCTGCATTCAGACTGGAACTGTTCACTTGAGGAAACAGAGGGGAGGATAGCAATGCGAGTTGGATTGCGGTATGTGCGTGGTTTGCAGCAAATCGCCGCTGAGTCCTTGGTACAGGCGCGACAGACGCGTCCGTTTAGTTCGATTGAAAACCTTGCCCTGCGAGTGCCGGAACTGAATCGCAAGAATCTGCGCACGCTTGCTCAAATCGGGGCGCTGAATCATATCGGCGGTATTGGTTTACACAGGCGTGATGCACTGTGGCAAGTTGAGTGTTCAGGGAGGCGGGTCGGTAAATTGCTGGAAGGAATTATTGAGCAGGATTGTGCTTCGCCTTTAACGCAAATGGACGTCGAGGAGCGGTTGGTATCCGACTACCACGGTACAGGAATGACCACTGGACCGCATCCGATGGCTTACAGACGGGCAGAGATGCGAAGTCTGAACATCAAGTCTTCAGCCGAGTTGAGAGCGATGGCAAACGGTAAGAGAGCAACAGTGGCTGGCGCTGTTATCACACGGCAACGCCCGGGCACGGCGAAAGGGCTGGTCTTCTTGACCTTGGAAGATGAAACCGGCAATGCCAATGTGATAATCATGCCGGATATTTATGAGAAGTATCGGCGGGCAGTGTTAGAACCGAGATTTATAAAGGTATCAGGTACTGTGCAAAACCAGGATGGAATTGTACATTTGCGAGCTGAGAGCATTGAGGCGTTAATGGTCACTGGTGCCGAGATGACGTCCCATGATTTCCATTGATAGCTACGCGCCCGGAAGGAGTAAGGCGCAATGCGATTTTGTCCTTTGACGTGATGTTGTGAGCGGAGCAAATTCATGCCGAGGACGCAAGCTCCGTCAACATTCTGCGAGTAGTCAGATGGAGATGAGTGGAACAGAATGCGCTCTGGGGCGGCCCCGACACAATTCGACCAACTCGAACATACTGGCAAGGGCAAGAGTGACGCCATCACCAAGGTTATGAATGCGATGGGCAGCGTCGGAGCCGTCAGGTACCGTATCGAAGCTGAAAAGTATCGCGCCGAAGCCGCGCGCCTGCGTGATCAGCTAGCCCAGATCGAAAGCCAAAACCAATCCAGCCTCGCCATCCCTGCTCCCTAAACTTCTTATTTCTTAAGGCCTCTATCCAGGCAAAAAGTGCAGGAATTTTCACAGTATTGGGTTGAAAAAAAGACTTCACGCTCCGATAAGTCTCGGTAAACCATTACAAATAAATGTCTTATTTGTCGGCTAAACAAGCTCTTTGTATGGCTGCCTAACTGCGCATAGCTTTCCCAAAATATCCAGAGAAGCTGAAGTAGTAGTCGCGGCGAGTTTGTTGAAGCAACCAGCAGTTCCAGCCGCAACGTGTAATGAAAAGCAGTGTGCCGCGCGGCAAGCGTGCGCGGTGAAAGTGTTTCGAAACCGCTCTGGTACGGTCATTTGCCGGAATTCTCCAGACTTTCAGGTGGAAGTCGTGCGCGGGTAATCAGCTCTAGTTGGGTTACGGGGGATTCAGATTGATTGTGCGATCCAAAGTGATTGGCGCGGGTAACCGCCAGTGATTCCGGCTGTGGTTCTGGGCGGCAATCTGGGCGGACTGGGTGTTGTACGGAGCCTGGCGCGCGGTGGCATGCCCATCTTTGTCGTCGATAAGGGACACGGCTGCCCAGCAGCCTGGTCGCGCTTTGCGCGATTCGTCAGCCTGCCCAACGTGGGCGGCAGCGACCTTGTGAAGAAGCTGATCGACCTCTCAATTCGAATTGGCGAGCGACCGGTTCTTATTTTGACGACCGATGCCGATGTCAATACAGTCTCAGCGTTCCGCAAAGAGCTGGAGCCTTTTTTCCGCTTCACGTTGCCTGCTCCCGAGATGGTTCGAGCGCTTTACGACAAAGCGCAGTTTCAATTGCTGGCAGAGCGCGAGGGGTTATCGGTTCCCCGCGGCGTCATCCTGACGAACCCTTCTGAGTTTCCGCTGATGAAGACGCTGACGACTCCGCTGGTCATCAAACCCGCCGATAAGGCGCCGCTGGTTTCAAACCAGGAGAACGATCGTCCAGTCCGTGTGGAAGACTGGGATGAAGCAATGGCCCGCGCTGCGAAAATGATGGAGAGAACCGGGCGCCTTGCCGTGCAGGAGTGGATCGACGGGGACGATTGCGATATCTATTTCAGCCTGTTCGTCTGCTCCCCCGAAGGGAAACTCCTGGCCAGTTTTGCCGGGCGCAAGCTGGTGTGTACTCCTCCGGCCGTGGGCATTACCGCAGTGTGCGCCGCCGCCCCGGAGATGGAAGAAGAGCTCACGCGGCTGAGCCGGCAGTTCACGGAATGGGTTGAATACAGGGGGATCGGGAGCCTGGAGTTCAAACGGGACCGGCGAACCGGCAGGTTTCTGATCATTGAGCCGACGGTTGGCCGCATCGATTGGCAGGAAGAGATTGCGACGCTGTGCGGAGTCAACCTCCCTCTGGTTGCTTACTGGGCGGAAGCTAGTATTGCGGGAAAGGAATCCGCCAAGCCGAGATCGCGAGTGATGTGGCGTTCCTCCATTGTGCACCGCATCCCAGCCGAAATTGTGCCAAGGGGTGCGTCGCTACGGGATGGGTATTTCCGGCTCAACGATCCACTACCAGGGCTTTATTACTATGCCATTGAGCTGTTTCCGCTGGGCACCAACAAAGTTTTTCGATGGATGCTCCGCAAGGGAAAGACGCCTGCGCGAGCTCACTATGCGGCGAGAAAAGCAAAAACTGCGGGGGAGTGATTCGAATGTCGGTTGGCAACACAGTCATTATCGGCGCGGGGCCGTACGGCCTGTCCATCGCGGCGCATCTAAAAGCCGCGGGAATTCCATATCACCTGTATGGGAAACCGCTTGAGAGCTGGCGTGAGTTCATGCCGGTAGGGATGGTCTTGAAGTCGGAGCGATTTGCCTCAAATCTTTGGGATCCGAACGGGCAATTCACGCTGGAGCGTTACTCGGCCGAGCACAAGATTCCGTATCAGCCGGCCGGCCACCCGCTTAGTCTGGCGGACTTTCTCAGTTATGCGGAATGGTTTCGCCAGCGAGCTGTCGGCGAATCCTGCGATGTGCGAGTCACCAGCTTGCGGCGCACCCGTACCGGCTTCGTGCTCGATTTTGCGGGAGCACCGTCGATTGAGACGCGACGCGTGATCCTGGCGACGGGTCACATGGCGTTCCAGGTAATCCCAGAGGAGTTTGCGGAGCCTGCCCGAGCCATTGTGTTACCACAGCTCTAAGATCCATGATCTCTCGGGATTTGCCGGGCGCGACGTCACCTTGATTGGAGCCGGTCAATCGGCTCTGGAGACGGCGGCTCTTCTCCGCGAAGCAGGCGCCCAGGTTCGGGTGATCATTCGGGGTAGCGAAGTTCGCTGGAACGCGCCGCGCAACGGACATCGTCCACTGGCCCAGAACTTCAGGAATCCCGAGTCCGGAATCGGGTTTGGGTGGGAAAGCCTTGCCGTGTCGGAAATGCCGCAGTGGTTCCGGCGGCTTCTCCCAGTGGACTTGCGCCATCGCTATGTGGCCAAGACGTGGGGACCTTCTGGGGCTTATTGGCTGAGACAGCGTGTTGAAGGTCGAATGGAGATTCTGCTGAATTCCAAAGTGCGCCAGGCGAAAGCGGAAATTGGACGGGTCTGTATGGAAGTTCAAGGACCGGATGGGACAAAAACCGTCTGGACGGATCACGTGATTGCGGCCACCGGATACAAAGTTGATCTTGACCGACTCGACTACCTGGGCGCGGACCTGAAGCAGAGCATCGCGCGCGAAAGCGGCGCTCCGGTTCTGGACTCGCGCTTTGAAACCTCAGTTCCTGGACTCTTCATTGTAGGAATTGCCAGCGCTCCAACGTTTGGCCCGGTGATGCGTTTTATGTTTGGCGCAAAACACGTTGCTCCGTCACTCACCCAGCGGCTACGCTAGAATGTCGCCGGCAGAATGTTAACTGATTGTTCTTGCAGAATCCTGCAGACGGAATCCAGGTCGAGCACCTGGTTGTGCACCAGGTGCTTTCTGTGAGGATTGCATGCAGTTCTTTGTGAGTGCGACACTTTAATCGAACAGGCTTATTTGGCTATTCATCCTGGTCTTCATCGTGACCGGGCAAAACCGCCACAGCTATGCCGGAACGTCCGTCCAGCAGTTCGTATTCGAATGCCAATTGGAAATGGTCATTAAAGGCAAACCTGCCGACGCTGACCGCGGTTACTGTGGAACCAAACAGCGGATCTCCCGTCCGGAGCAACGGAGTCAAAAAGGCCTTTCCCGTGAGTTCTACAAAAATATCCTGGTCGCCATTCGCTTCGAACGCGGAGAAGGCGATCGCTCGATGATTGTTCATGGATGGGTGCTCAATGTCGATGAAGGGGTTGTTTGATGGATCGTTTCGAACCGTTATACCCTTGCCGTTTCCTGAGAAGACTTCCAGCGTAATGCCGCCTGCAGCAAAATCTGCGATGACACCGGCATTGTTGATCACGGGATCGCCAAATTGAAAGAAATCGGGATGATCATTCGAGTCGACAACGTCGGTCACACTCGCAGGCCCGATCCCGTTTGTGCCCTCTCCGTCCTGGCTTGGCCTTACCAGGAAAATCCCGGAGCTTTTGTCTTTCTGAACACCCTCGAAGACGATTTTGCCTGAGCCATTGATCGCCACAGCTCCGAAAGTCTCAAAATCTGACGTTAGCGTATCGAGTACTGGCGTGAGGCTTCCGCCGTTCCCGGTGAAGATAACGTTCGACCTAAAGCCGCTTCGGAAAGCCTGGAAGGCGACTGTTCCGGAAGCGTTAATCGACGGAGTGCCAATACCGAATCCAGGGAACCCCTGATCGGTCGAGTTCACGATTGTCCTGGTTGCAAGCCCGTCACTGGTAAAAATACCCACGGCTCGTGCTCCTGTGCTCAACGAAGCGCGGAACCCAACAGTGCCTGCGTCATTGATCACTACATCATCAGTGAAGAATGTGAACGGAGACGCAGCCGTCGTGGCAATTGCGTTCAGGTTGCGCCGGTCCCATTTGAAGACTTTCTGATCGGTGCCGTTTTGTGTCGCCACGAATGCGACCGAGCCTTGATTGTTGATTGCCGGGAATTGCGAGAAATCCGAAAGGCCTTGAGTGCTATCGGCTACATTCTCGAATTTGATATGAGTACCTTGCGGAAGCTGAGCGAAGGCCTGCCCTGCATAGAGAGCGAAGAGCACTAGCACGAACCTGCCCGGTGTCCACGGTTTTCTTAGTAAGTTCAGCATCACTTCTCCTTTTCTTGTTGACCTGCATGAAATCTAGTTTTGAAAAATCCTATTGGTTGGCCCGAAAGAAGTAGTAGTCGGCGGAGTAAGGCACCAGCGTTTGCTTACCCACATCAATTGCGGCAGAGCAGCCGGTCGTTGGTGCAGATCCCCCTTGCGTGTTCAAGCGCTGGATAAAGGTCGTTCCGGCCAATCTTCCCCGCGCTGCAGTTCCATTTTCCGAACCGATCGACTGCAAAAGAACGCAGCTAATAGCGCCTTGGTTAGGGCAGCTCGCGTGAGTGCCAGCCGGAATCGTGTGCAATGGTTGTGCCCACACCTTGCTGCTATCCAGAGAGCTTTGCCATGTCGCACTGCCGAAGGGCAGCGGTTCGGGCGCGAACTCGTTGGGGCTGGTAACAGGGCTCAGGAAGTGAGTCATGATCTGATCAGAATGGCCTGGTACGCCGTTAAAGAGAGTGGCCTGTGGCTGGCTGCCATTGACCGTCCAGGAAACGCCTGTGCCTGTTGGAAGGCAGACATAGCGTTGAGTACCTACAGCGTGACCTATCAGGAATAGAGAGTTGCCTGACGGCGGCGTGATGCTGGCCGGCGTAATCGGCTCCGCGGTGCTTTGCGCTGCTGCTGTCCGTACGATGCCGAACGCGAACGCAAGAAGCAGGAGCCCAGCCGCCAGCATGAGCCGGATCTTCCCGTCGTCTCCAGGATGTTGATCCAGGTGGTAGCTCATTTGTATTTTTCTCCATTTCAGTGCGAGGTGGAATGTTGCTTTCCACCTCGCGGTTGGGTTTTGTTGGAATGAGAATGAAAGCATCCTGCTATTTGCGGTCTGCGTCTTCGGTTTGTGGAATGCCGGCAGCGAACCAAACGCCACCAACGTTGCGGATCAGCAGCACTGGGGTGTCGCAGTTAGCCGGCGGAGCAGGAGCAAGGAAATCGTCGATCCTGAAATCTCCATTGGCTTCAAGGGCGACGCCAGGCAGAGTCGTGCTATGGGCAGTCGCGGTCGCGGCCGGACCGCAAAAAAGTGTCGCGTGGACGCTCTGGCCGGCGTTGGTTCCAATACCATTGCCGGATGCCAACAGCAAGCCGCGTCCTGCGACCTTAATATGCCCGTCAGCGCCTATCGCGGCCTCGAGGCTTGCGATTCTCCAGGGCGCGCCGGGGGGCACACCCCGCACGACGTTAAGGTTGACTGTTCCATTGGCAGCGACGCCGGTAACAGTAATGACCCCGATGCCGCCTTTGAATTTCAGCACCGGCGCCGCAAAATTATCAGGGCTGTTTTGTGCGGAGGCGACACCACTGACCGCGAGAGCAAGGATGGTTACCGCCAACCCACGGAATATGTTGCTCACTGCCTTGCTGTTAGGACGTGTTGCGTTGTAATGATTAATCACTTTTTTCTCCTTATTTATTTAGCGTTTTGAAAAGCCAGCTGTGAACAAGTCATCCGATCCAGTCCTCCTCATCGTTCAGCGCGTCGTGCAGCATCTTTTGCAAGAGCTGCGGCAATTCCTCAATCGACTGGAAGGTTGCCGTGCGCCCTGACGCCACATGCTCAACGCGTCCCGGAAGCTGTTCCGCGCGAGCTGTAGCTGAATCGCGAAACTGGATTACGAAGGCGTTTGTGTGCTGCCGTCCCTTCATCACGATCCCAAAATAGGCGATTCCAAGCAGGGAGTCATAACGTACCGGTGATCTTCAGGTGGTGTTTTGGTGGTGTGGAGCTGACTGGAAAGCCCCCAGGACGAGTAGGGCACGTTTAACAGAACATTCATACGGAAAACAATATTTTGCGACCTGCACTCTTTCTGAGTAATCTAGGTATAAGTATTAGGCCCATCCGAATTCTTCTAGCTCGTGACAAATTGTGAACGACATCGCATTTGGACAGTTTCGGCTCGACCTCGGCAACGAGTGCCTGTGGCAAGGTGCGCGAGCGATATCTCTGCGTCCAAAAGCTTTTGCGGTCCTGAAAATCCTGCTTGAGCATGCCGGGCAGCTTGTCAACAAACAACAGGTGCTGGATGCAGTATGGCCGGGCACGTTCGTGGGCGATGCGGTTCTCAAAGACAACATCCGGCAGCTAAGAGAGGCGCTGAATGACGATGCCGGCTCTCCCCGTTACATAGAAACAGCGCATCGACGTGGTTATCGTTTCATTGCGAAGATTTCTGAACCTAAAGATAGTGCCCTGAGTCCATCATCCTTTGGACTTGAGCTAAAACCCAGTGCAGGGATTCCAACGCCTCCGCCTGAACTCTCAATGCGTGTACTCGGCCGCGAAGCCGAGTTGGCTAAAATGCGAGCCTTGATGGAGCGGGTTCGCGCCGGTAAACGTCAAACTGTCTTTATCACTGGAGAAGCCGGGATCGGCAAGACCACGTTGGTCCAAGCCTTTTTGGATTATGCGGCGCAGATTCCAGGAACGCTCATTGTGCGAGGGCAGTGCCTGGAGCATTTTGGATCATCGGAAGCGTATCTTCCGGTATTGGATGGTTTTTCCAGGCTATGTCGCTCGTCCGCCGGACCTCAAGTCATTGATGTTGTACGACAACAAGCGCCTTCCTGGCTCGCCCATATGTCACCGATAAACCGGCAAGCGGAAAGAGGGGACCTTCAACCGCAGATGGTGGGCACAACCCGCGAGCGGATGTTGCGTGAAATGGCGGAAGCAATTGAGAAGCTTGCGGAAAAATCTCCGGTATTGCTGGTTCTTGAAGATCTGCACTGGAGCGACTACTCCTCGCTTGACCTTGTTTCCTATTTAGCCAGACGCCAGGATCCCGCGCACCTCATGGTGATTGGTACGTATCGCCCCGTTGATGTGATTCTCGCTGGCCATCCTATCAAGAGTGTAAAGCGCGAACTCCAGGCACATCGCTTATGTCACGAGCTCCCGCTTGAGTACCTCACGGAAGAGGATGTTACTCAATATCTTGCAGAACGTTTTCCGGGGCAATATCTTCCTAGCCGGTTGCGACGAACAATCTACCGGCGCACTGAGGGCAACCCCCTTTTCATGGTCAACCTGGTTCAATACTTAATCGACCAGAAAGTAATAGCGCAAGAGCACGGAGCATGGAGTTTCTGTGTTGAGTGTTCCGAAGTCGAAAAGGGGATTCCCTCCACCATAAAAGAGCTAATCGAAAAGCAAGTGGAGCGGTTGAGCGGGGACGAGCGTGCCGTGCTGGAAGCAGCCTCCTCGACTGGAATGGACTTTTCTACCGTGGCCGTCGCTGCGGGGCTTGATAAGCCGACCGAATGGGTTGAACGGCAGTGTGAGGAACTGGCTCGCCGCCACCAGTTTCTGTCACCTGCATGGCTTGATGAACTGCCTGGCGGCATTGTTACTCCCCGGCACAGATTCAACCACGTGCTCTACCGTGAAGTGCCTTACAGCCTGATTCCCGCCATGCGGCGCGCGCAAATACACCAGCGAATCGCCGAGCGTGCGGTGGAGATCTACGGAGAGGGCGCCAGCGAAATTGCAGCCGAGCTGGCCATGCATTTCGAGCAGAGCCGCGACTGGCCCCGCGCACTGCAATACCTTATCGAGGCGGCAGGAACCGCTGCTCATCGGTCTGCCCACCATGAAGCTGCAGAGCTCGCCAGGAGAGGACTGGAGGCGTTGAAGTCTTTGCCGCGGGATTCCGAGCGAGCGCGCCAGGAAATCACCTTACGCATGCTCCGGAGCACATCACTTATTGCGATCAGCGGTTTTGCCGCGGCTGAAATTGACAAAATTCGTACCCTCGCTGAAGAGCTACTCTGGATGAAAGAGCCGTCGCCGCAACTATTCAACATGCTCGTGCTGCTGGTGTTGTTTTACAAGTTCAGTGGAAAAATGAGCTCTGCGCAAGAAGCCGCGGAACAATTGTTGCAGATAGCCGAAACACTCGGCGATTCTGCCTTGATCATGGAAGCACATCGAGCTATGGGCTCGGCCCTGATCGAGCAGAACCACTGCGCCGAGGCACTCCGTCACTTTGATCGTGCGTCCAGCTTGTACGAGGCCAACCGCAATCATCCTTACTCGCTGACCGTCGCTCATGACTGCAAAGTGGTCAGTGAATGCTTCGCGGCAAGAGCGTTGTGGGCGCTGGGCGATTCAGATGGTGCACTGAAACGAATGCAAAGTGCATCGGCTTTTGCAGCAGAGCTCTCTCACCCTGCAAGCCGCGTATTTGTAGCTCACTTTGCCGTTCAACTTCATCAGATGCGAGGCGAAGTGGAGCTTGCCCACGAGCGGTCGAAGGAAGTTGTGAAGCTGGCAGACGAGTATGGACTCGATCTATGGCAAGCGCTTGGCAATATCGATCTGGGATGGGCGGAGGCGGCTACAGGAAACGCGCAATCAGGCATCGATCAGATGCAACGAGGCATAAAGGCCTACATGGCTGCCGGAGCTAAGTTGTGGTGCCCTTACTTTCTGGCGCTTCTGGCGGATCAACTGGGCAAAACGGGACGAACAGAAGAAGGCCTTAGTGTCGTCGCAGAGGCCTTGGCGCTTACGCGGGAAACGGGAGAAACGTACGCTCTTTCCGAGTTACATCGGATCAAAAACCATCTGCTAATCAGCGCAAGCAGTCCCTTATCTTCAGCGTGCTGAACGTGCCTGACTGTAGACGATTTTGTGCTGTGAAAACCTCCAGTTTCAGCTTAATCAGTGGGTCGAAAAGTTGGCTAAGAATTTGGTGAGCAAACCTGCTCCAGCATCGGGCAATCAATAAGTCTGTTCGCTGGCATGTTTTCCCTGTTATCCCGCCTGTTATTTCCTGCTCATTCCCTGTTACGAACTCCGGCTGGCGGGTCTGAAACGGCCACTGACATCTGGTTAGTCAAGACACTTGCTATCCTTACCACGATATCAGTGGACGCGCGGCTCTATAGCAGGCCAGAGTACCGGCGAAACGAACGGCGTTGTGTGCGGCACTCGGTTTCCGAAGAGCGGTCTGGGCGACAAACGCAGGTTCCTGTCAGAAGCAGGCCTAAATGCGTTCCCCGCTGGTCGTGATGCCACTCCTTTCCAGGTTCGCGATGCAGTCCCTGCCACATTTCGTGATGCAAAGTTTACAGGTGTCCTGGCGCCAACCGTGGCAAACGGCAGAGGAAAAGGTTCGGGCAAGGAGGTTAGATCAAGAATCGCAATCTGACTGGCAAGTGAGCCGACAATACCTACCAGAACGTTATCCTTTCCATCGGCAACAAGGGCGTCATAGATGGGGGAAAATGAAATTGGCATGGCAATGCGGCTGCGCAAAGTTCCGAGCCGCCCATCAAACACATCCATTCCAGATGTTGACGGTTGGAAGAGCAGCGTGCCGTCCGGGCTCAGCTTCATGCCAAAGACGTAGGAAATGTTCAGGACCTCACGGTCGTTCAGCGTGGTAAAAGACTCGGCGTTCAGGTCGGCGTCATAATCAAAAAGAGCGGCGGCAAATTGCGTGTTGTTGCTGGAAAGCGCGAGATCCATCAGATCGATGTCGCAGCAAGGTGGGCCAACCGCCGCAATCTCGACCGTGTCCGTTGCCGTATCTACTGTGTATACCGAGCCGGCATTGTTAAAGTACACGCGCGCGCCGTCAGCGCTGATGGCCGTGCGCAGCAAAGCATCCGTTCGACCCGAAACCGGGAGCGATAATGTTGTAGTCGGTGATCTTCTTCGTTGTGGTGTCCAGCTTGAAAAAGCCATGGAATCCGGTCCCGCCCTGATTGGTTAGGGTGTAGTAAACCATCCCAGCATTGCTGACGGAAACTCCGGCAGGATTGGCGATAACTCCCTGGACAGGAGGGAAAGAACCCGGAAGAGGAAAAGTGTTCACTGTGGCCGGCGTGTCGGGATTGAGAAGATAAATTGCATTTGCTGCAGCATCTGCAATGGCCAGCTTGCTGCCATCTGGAGAAAGAGCGATGCCCCACAAACGCTGGCTGGCAGGGATATCGATCGGCGCAAGGAGCCTGCCTTGCGTTTTGGAAAACACCAGCACCTGGGTAGCGCTGGTGAAGTAATACACATCCCGCAAATGGTCATAAATACCCTGGGCCAATTCTGTGGGGCCGGTATTAAATATCTGTATTGGGGGTAAATAGGAAAAGGCTGCGTTTGCCGTGGTTGTTCCCGAGCTGTTGCTGACCGTCACCGCGACGCTCGTACCTGCCGTGCCTGGCGGAATGCTAAAAGCAACGGCTTCCAATTGAAATGGCGGAGACGCTAATCCGTATGCACCGCTATTAAATCCCAGAATAGTTGCGGGTTGGCCGCCCACCGTGATGGTTAAATCCGCCGGAATAGTAGCGCCAGCCACCGGACCCAACCCGTATCCGTAGATGATGCCCGTGCCTCCGCCTTCCGCAGTGGACGCGTTCGGCGTGACCTGAACGATCGTGGGACCATAGCTGAAGCCCTCAGGGAGCATCCATGCGCCTCCGTCATTCATCAGGACCGCAACATCCACTGGGCCGGGCGTTCCAGCTGGGGTGGTCATGGAGAGCAGATTTCCTTTTTGCGTTATGGAAGGTGATAGCTGTGCTCCGAAGTAAACCGCATTCACAGAGCCGATCGCCGGATTCGGATTACTCAAGGCCACCTTGGTGCCGCCAGCCACGGGACCCAGGGGAACGTCTAAATATCCATTGAGGAATTGGGTTCCAACCGTACCTGCATGCATCGCCGCAACATCAAGAAATCCTACCCCTTCTTCCATTGGACCAGCCAGCAGGCCGTTGCCAACATCTACCAACGCAGGGCCTGTCGCGGGTCCAGTGAGAAAGCCGCCATTAACTGGCTCCAACACAAGGTTAGGCAACCAGCCGGTCTGCTGATGCGTGTTGACGTTGTAGGCGTAAACAATGCTCGGGGAAGTAACAAAGACCGTGCTGGAATCGGCACTGAAGGTAATCCAGTGGTCTGATGCAGTTTCTCCGCTCACAGGAAATTGAGCCAGCACATTAAGAGTGTTCGCGTCAAATAAAAGCAGACTTCCGCCATTGCCACTGTTGAACTGCGGAATGGCAATATATTTTCCATCAGGAGAGACGCTCACTCTTACGGGAAAGTTTGAGACCGTCGCAAAGTTATCAGCTCCGGTTGAAGCATCCACCGAACAGAGGGTGCTATCGCTATCCGCGCTTCCCAGAATAATCTTCTTGCGATCCGCGCTGCGGGTAAACCCAGCGATGTTCTCCAGCCCCGCACAGACAATGGTCGCTGGCAGTCCCCCGAAACTAGCGGTGAAAGGAGTCTCATAGATGGTGCTGGAGTTGTCTGCAGGGTTCCATACGATAAAAGCAGCGGAGCCATCCACGTTCGCAATTCCTCCGGCTGACCCAAGAAGAGCTAACCGGCCATCGCTGAGAACCAGTGCGATGGATCCCTGGAAACCAAAGGCGCCAATTTGTGAGGCCAAGAAACGTCCAGTTACAGTCATGGCCACCGGATCAATGGTATAGACATCGCCGATGAGGGTTCCAACATAGATTTTTGTATGATCAGGCGTGTCGTCCATGCCAAACGCACCCGGGATGTCCAGAGTGGCAATTCTGGTTCGAGTGGTAGGGTCCAGCACCATCACGTGATTGCCGGTTGGATCGCTGACAAAGAGCCGGTTCGTGAGCGGGCTGTAGACACTCCATTGCCGGTTAATAAAACCAAAATACTCTGTCACCGCATCTGTGCGCACGTACTTGGTTCGCGAAAGAGCGAAAGGCGCTGCACTTGAACCACCCCCACCACCGCCACCGTTTCCAGGGCCACCAACGTTCCCTCCGCCGCCGCACCCCGCCAGTCCGGCTAGAACAACAAGAATACCGAGGAACCGCAGGGTACGCAGTCCAACATTCGACGATGAGTCCATGGTCAAGGGAACCAGTTTCCTTTATCAGTGAGAGTATGGGTTTGCAAGTATAAGAGATAGATAGTCCCATTGTCACTACCAGTTTTCACGTAGATTTAAGAATTATCTACCCTCAGAGTGGCTATTAGTTCTGTCACAACTAAATACCGATTTTAGAAAGCCATAAGCATAGAATTTATGGTTCCTAAGTAGTCTGGCGATATGCTATTTTTATAGAACCCCGATAATAGGATTGTCTAAAGGTGAGGTGTGCATTGCGTCGCATTGCGCTGGTGATCGTGGTTTGTCTGTCGATTGGATTCAAAGGTGGCGCTTTTGCACAAACCTTCAATAGTCCTCCGCTGTTACCTACGGCCTTTGATCCTGTGGCTGTTGCTACAGGTGACTTCAATCATGACGGCAATCCGGACCTGATTTATGTAGATGGAGCAGGCCAGACTCAGCACACTTTACATGTTCTCTTAGGGCGCGGGAATGGCACGTTTTCACACGGACAAGACGTTCTTTTGCCGACAGGGATTTGTATATTCGCCTGCACGATCAATGTGGCCGATGTTTCAGCGGACGGGCTGCCCGACCTGATTATGGGGGGAAACATTGAGCTTACCGGTGAGGTTGCCGTGCTTGTGGGAAAAGCTGACGGCACTTTTCAAACGCCTATCATTTCCACGCTTCCGCCCAGCACACAGGGCTTTCCTTCTTTCGGTGGTGTAATTGCCGTCGCAGATTTCAATGGAGACGGCGCTCCTGATTTGGCAATGGGTGATCCTTCCAACAGTGCAATCCATATCCTGTCCGGAGATAAGGCTGGTCATTTTACAGAAGCAGCCATCTTGCCCGATGACACCCGGTCCGGTGACCTTCACGCGATTGATCTCAATCACGATGGTCATCTTGATCTTGTAGCACTCGGCAGCGCTTCTACTGGTGGGTTCGATGTCTTTTTCGGCAATGGCGATGGCACATTCCAATTTCGTGTCTTGCACGAACTGGGAGCCGGATTCAAGGGCTTTCTGGTGGATGCCGATGGCGACGGCCAGCCTGACATCCTGGCCCAGTTGAACACAACAGGAACAGTCACCCAAATCATTTTTCTAAAGGGAAACCCTGACGGTACTTTTGCTCCGGCTCTTGCCATCGGCCAGCTTCCTGGCCAGCTTTCAGACAATATTGGGTTAGTTAGTATAGGTGACTTCAGTGGCGACGGTATTCTAGACCTGGAAGTAACCAACAAGACTGGTATTGGAATACTTCTTGGCCGGCCTGGTTTAACCTTTGGGCCCATGATTACGTCGCTTTCCGGAGGCACTTCGAATCCCTTTATAAACGCACAAGCGCAGGCTGACTTTAATAAGGATGGCCATCTGGATCTGGCCATGCCTTCCGAGGGCGGAATCGTGTTGCTGATGGGCAAAGGGGACGGTAGTTTCCAGAGCGGAGCCCAGGTTTACGACGTGGGTAGTCCCGTCACAACGATTGCTGTCGCGGACTTTAACGGTGACAAACTTCCCGACATTGCTGTGGCCATTTCTGCGGCGATCCCACGTCTTCTGTTCGGCCAGGCGGATGGCACCTTTGTTCTGGAACCGGATCCTAATGCTACCCATGGCTCGGGCCCCGAGACCCTGGAGGTCGGCGATTTCAACGGAGACGGCAATGCCGATCTTTCTCTTGGTATCCCTTTCGGGCCCCATACCGTTTCATTCGGTGATGGACATGGAGGTTTCTCGGCGCCGCTGATCGTTCCAACCGGCGCTCCTGATATTGCTGACTTCAATGGTGACGGGCACAGTGACATGGCCATCATCAATGTTTCCGCCAACTGTTTTCCTGGTTGTCAGTTCACCGTTTCACTCGGCCAAGCCAACAAAACTTTTGTCACGAAGTCCACTACAATCCTGGGAATTACTGATGCCATTCTCACCGCTATTGGCGATCTCAATGGAGATGGCTTACCCGATGTAGTGCTGACCGGTGACGGCACTCTCCAGGTGTGGCTGGGCAAAGGCGACGGAACTTTCACGCTAGGCAGCTCGCTTAACATAGCCACCTTCAACGCAGGCAGCTTCGGCGTCAGTACCACGGCCGCTGCCACGGGCGCTGCCGTGGTGGATCTGGATGGCGACGGCAAGAAAGATCTTGTGTTGATGCCCGTAGTAGACCTTGCAAATCAATTCTTTGTTCCGCCGCAGGCCCTGATGGTTTTGTACGGTCAAGGCGATGGCACATTTGAACCACCTGTTCTTGTTCCACTTTCCCACTACTACACCCAGATTACGATTGCCGACGTGAACCAGGACCAACGGCCCGATCTGATCTTGAACGATGGCCTTGGAATCGCGGTGATTCTGAATCGGGGAAATCGGACCTTCGAAGAAGAAAGCCGCTATGTGGCCGGAACTTCCATCGCCGGGCTTACCGCTGTGGATGTGAACGGTGACGGCTTCCCCGACCTGGTTGTAGCAAATCCCGGCGGCACCACCGTTGCCGTCTTGCTAAACAATCCGACAGGCATTCCGCCTGGTGGCATTCACCCGCTTGCCTCTCTCAGTATCACGCCGGAACCTTCGGATTTCGCCGCTGCCTTCACTGCTACCGCCAGTGTTTCCGCCCCGAATTTGACCTCGCCTGCGCCGACGGGAAATGTCGACTTCATATTGGACGGAAGCCTTGCTGCAACTATCCCGCTTTCTTCTGGAACAGCCAGCTTTAGCTTCGCAAGCCCGCTTACGCCTGGGCTGCACCAGGTATTCGCAACCTATAACGGAGACTCCGTTTATGCGATGGCCTCCGTCAACCGGCCACACACGGTCAATCGGCAAGTCTTTGCCACAACAACCGCTCTAACGGCGACTCCATCAGTTGCTCTGGCCAGCCAAACCGTTCACTTGGAGGCCAACGTTTCTGCCGCCGGCGGCGCTACAGTGTGCCCCCCGATTATTGGGAATATTTGCTCCTGGGGCGTGGTGACATTCGTGGAAGGCACACAAACCTTGCACACTCAGTCTGCTGACGAAAACGGAAGAGCAGTCTTTGACACGGCATTGCTCTCCCCAGGCATACACTCGCTGTCAGCCATCTATCATGGATTTTCCAACGCCGCGCAGATCTTCCCGCAAAGCACTTCGGCCCCTGTCACAGTTACCGTCAACACTTTGCCCACGGCCACCACAGCGTCAGTATCGAGTAGCTCCACCACAGCGGGAACGGTTGTCACCATCAGCGCATCGGTTTCTTCCACTTCGGGAACACCGTTCGGCGGCGTAACGTTCTTTGCCGGCAATGTACCGTTAGGAACCGCGTCACTCCACGCTGATGGCACTGCCAGTTTCAGTACGGCCTCGTTGAGCACCGGAACACACACACTTTCGGCGAGCTTCAACGCCAATGCCACATTCGCTGGCAGCAGTTCCTCTGTTCCGGTAACACTTGTGGTAAATGCACCTTCTGCCACCGCCATACCAACTTTTGCGGCGCTCTCCACCAGTGTTCATCCTGAGAACGGAACCATGTCTTTTGTGGTCACCATGGCGGCTAACCATGGTTCACCGCAATCCACTGTGGTCTTTCTTGACGGAGGCGTCATCCTGGGAAAGGCCATGACCGATTCGGCAGGCATTGCCACTCTCAACATTCCATTGCCCGGAAACGGCACTCACGATTTCCGCGCCAGTTTTAGCGGCGACTCCCAATTTGCACCCAGCGTTACTCCTGAGGCCCAGGAACTATGGCCAGACTCCGGACCAAACTTTTCTGTGGCCGTAAACCCTGTAATCATCAAATTCAATGGCGAGAGTGCTGAAGGAGAAGTCTCCGTCACGGCCGCGAGCGCACTTCAGGATCCAATTCAACTCACTTGTGTCTCCGGACTTCCTGCCGGTTACTCCTGCAATTTTGAACCATCATCGTTGTCCCAGGGCGGCCTTTCACGTTTTTCCATTCGTCC
The DNA here is from genome assembly GCA_963724105.1 of Terriglobia bacterium. GTDB lineage: Bacteria > Acidobacteriota > Terriglobia > Terriglobales > Acidobacteriaceae > Angelobacter. Next base: position 41,222 of record CAVRTD010000002.1, read on the forward strand.
TGCCACCATGAGTGGCAACGCCCTGCCGGATAATTCAGCATCGCAAAAGCGCAGTTTCAATTCGCTGCTGCGTGGCCTTGCTTTCGTCGTGGTCCCTCTGGTCGGCATCTTTGCCCTGCCTCGCCGACGCATACCCGCACTCCTGGCTCTGCTGTGCTGCATAGGTTTGGGCGTACTCTGGGGATGTGGCGGCAGAGGGTTGCAGGCGGACAAGGCAGAAGTAGTCACGATTCAGGCTATAGCCGGGAACGCCCAATCACGCTCGGTTCACTCGACTCAGTTGATTCTCATGGTTCCAAAATAGCAGCCTCGCATTCGGCTCCTTCTGTGAACGCTGTTGGAATCAGGGCAGATCATAATTCTGGCGAAACGCAGCTAGCAGAGCGAGTGCCGGGCAGCCTGATCCAGTCTCCAGGCTGCACAGTTCCGTGGCATGTTTTCCCGGTTATCTCTCCTGTTACTTCCCTGCTCAGTCCCTGTTACGATTTCAGGCCAGAAACCACTTACTCCAGCGTTTATGGGGGATAGGCACATCAGAACCACTCAACCGCCAAATTCCCCGTTAACCGGAATTTTCGAACAGAGATCAGTTCGCGGGTGACTACATCCACCGCCAGACAGTCTGCAGCATGACCATGTGACCTGGCGCGGACTTCCGTAACCCAATCAGGGCGGGCCATACAACTCACTGCGGGCCTGCCGGGAGATGCTCGGTCAAATACCGCGTCAACAAGTGATACAGGTGCACGGTCGTGCCCGGGCCTTCATAGATGCCGTGAGTGCGATCGGGATAGGTCATGAAGTCGAAAGGTTTCCCGAGCGCGATGAGCTTGTTCACCAGCAGTTCCGTCCCCTGGTAGTGAACATTGTCGTCCCCGGAGCCGTGCACAATCAGCAGATGGCCCTTTAATCCTGCCGCGAAATTGATCGCCGAACCCTGCTTGTAGCCGTCGACGTTGTCCTGGGGCAGCCCCATGTAACGCTCCTGGTAGATTGAGTCGTATAGGCGCTGGTCGGGCACCGGCGCCACCGCCATGCCGACTTTATAGAGATCGGGCGAACGAAATATCAGGTTGAGAGTGTTGGTGCCGCCGCCGCTCCAGCCCCAGACGGCAACGCGATCCAGATCGACGAACGCGTCCATTTTGCCGAGCGAACGAAGAGCCTGTGCTTGCTGCCTGGACGAGAGAACGCCGACATTGCCATAGATGGCCTTGCGCCATGCACGGCCGCGTGGCGCGGGAGTGCCGGAATTGTCGAAGCTGACCACGAGGTATCCGAGGGAAGCGATGTAGCGGTGGAAGAGCGTGCCGTTGCCGCCCCAGCGGTCGACCGTAGTTTGCGACGCTGGTTCGCCGTAGATATTCACCAGGACCGGGTATTTCTTCGAAGGATCAAAGTTGGGCGGCTTGATCATCCAGCCGTCCACCATTACACCGTCGCCCGCATCCGCCTTGAAGAACTCCGCTGGCGGTGTGAGGAACTGCGCGATCTTTTTCCTGGATTCGGTGCTGTCGCCGCTCATACGTACGAGCTTGTGATTTGGCAGAGACACAAGTTCGCGCAGCCCAGGATCATTGATGCTGGAGAAATTGTGAAAGGCGTACTTCCCGTCGGGCGAAATGGTGTAACTATTGGCGCCGACGAAGCCGCCCGGAGTGACGCGCACCGGATCAGCCGAGCCATCGAGGGGTGAGCGATAGAGGTAGCGTTGAGTCGCGTTATCGGGAGACGCAATGAAATAGAGCACTCCTCCCTTTTCATCGACGCCCTCAATTCCAGCGGTATCCATGGCCCCGCGTGTAACCAGCGTTTCATGGCCGCTGCGATCAATGGCCCACACGTGCATCCAGCCATCCTTTTCACTGACGGCGAGGAACTGGCGGCCCTCATGAATCGGCCGCGCTTCCGGCAGCCCCCCAAAGCCGATGGTGATGAAGGCATCGTCGTGATCGCGCCACATCTGGTGGACAGCACCCGAGCTGGCGTCGGCCAGGAGATAATTGTCGGTGTTCTGTAGCCGATTGAGTTGCTGGATCAGAAGCGTATTGGCATCGGCCCACTGCATGCGCGCGATGTAGATCTGGCGCGGATCGCCAGGGACATCCATCCATTTCACGCTTCCCTTGCCATCGGCATTTACTACGCCGGCGCGTACGGCTGAATTTGTGGTCCCTGCCAGCGGATAAGGAACCTGCATCTCCACCGGATATGGGCCGGGCTGCGGATATGGAATGTCCGTGACCACTTCGCGTTCTTTGCCGAGATAGTACATGAGCGCGAAGTCCCCGACCTTGTGCAGGTCAAATTGCCAGAACGCGATTCGCTTCCCGTCAGGGCTCCAGCGAAAACAGTCGTGCAAGTCCAACTCTTCCTCGTTCACCCAGTCAGAGCCGCCATTGATGATCAGATCGGAGCCGTCGTGGGTGATGCGTTGGATCTCTCCGCTCGCGAGGTCTTCAACGTATATGTCATTGTTCTTAACGTAAGCTGCCTTGGTCGCCTCGGGATTGAATTTGGCATACATCAGGCTGGCCTCTGCTGCATCTCCCCCCAGCTTCTTGAGCTTGCCGGTCGTGCGGTCAAACAACCAGTAGTCTCCGCGAGAATTGGTGCGCCATACACGGTGAGTATTCGAGAAAATCAGGACGCGCTGGTTGTCCTTTGACCAACTCAATCCCGCAATCTGTAGCGCCTCTTTCGCGCCTTCAGGCGTGACCTGCGCGGCCGTGATCAGGACCTCGCGGTTCTTGCCCGTCGCGGTGTCGTACTTTACCAGGTCACGTCCGTGGCCGCCGGCCGCTGGTTCCATCGCAATATAGGATTGCCCATCATCGAACCAGCGCGGTGGAGGCGAGGGACGCTCGCTGAATTCACCAGTGAAGATGCGGGTGATCGTGTCCTTTGGCGTTTCCTGCGCCGGTGCAGGTTGCTGCGCGGACGACACGGCAGACAACACCAGGATTGAAATAAACCCTAAGTAACGAAGGACACGCTGGTTCATGAGATTCTCCTAATGAATTGAAAGGAGCGATGGTACGGGAGAGGAAGGGAGAATGCAATTTCTTAACCCCCGTCGAGAAACCCCGTCTTCATCCAAAGGTTCAAGACGATGCGGCCCGGGAGAGTGTCTGACGGCTCCACGTGTCCTCGGCGACAATCCTCATTCAACAAAAGCTCAGGAGGGACAGAACAAGCCGAGTTGGATGCTAGGACGAAATCATAAATTTTGAATCTATGGGATTACAGATATAATCTTAAGAATCATGCGTTATGGCCCCGATCACAAATCCAAAACCCGTCAGCGTATCGTAAAGAGCGCTTCCAGACAATTTCGTGCCCAGGGGTTGGGTGGCCCCGGAGTCGCGCGTATTATGCGTGCCTCGGGCCTCACGGTGGGAGGATTTTATAAGCATTTTCGCACCAGGGACGACCTCGTTACCGAAGCCGTTGAAGAGAGCCTGCGCGATCTACGAGAACGGCTCCTTGGACCGGCCATGCATCTGCCCCCTGGAGATGCGTGGAAGCAGATCATTGCCAATTATTTATCCATCGAGCATTGCGAGCATGCTGATGTCGGCTGTCCGCTCGCCGCGCTTGCGCCTGAGATTTCCCGCACGAAACCGTCTGTCAAAAAGCGGATCGCGGGAATGTTGAAGCAGCACCGCGACGAAATCATGCCCTTTGTTCCTGGAAACAATGCCGCGGAGAAACAGAAAAACTTTATTGTGACTATGTCCACGATGGCCGGCGCAATTGCTTTTGCGCGTACCATGCAAGAGCCTGGGGACAAGCAGAGAATTCTTAATACAGTGCGAGATCACCTGTTGACCAGTTTGTAATTTTTTTCGCACATGGGATTATGACAATAATCTTATTGCCTAACGCCTTCTAATTTCTAATAAGGAGTCCAAAATGTCACCGCAAATTATCTTCCTACTGCATCTTCTTCTGGGTTACGTTGCGTGCATGCTTTTTGTGAGCGTCTACGTACTGCCCAAACTCAAGTCGATGGATCGCATTGAGGCACATCGCATCATCGCAACTATTCACAGCTTCCGCTTCTTCGGCCTGGTCTTTATCCTCCCGGGCGTGGTCGGCCCGAATCTCCCAGCAGGCTTCGCGATATCCGCCGCTTATGGCGACTTTGCAACTGGAATTTTAGCCATCATCGCCCTTCTCACCGTAAGAATCCGCCCAGCTTTTTGGCTGTTCGTCGTCGCCTTCAATCTAGTGGGGACGGTGGACCTTATACTCGCCTATTATCACGCCGTCCGGCTCGGACTTCCTGCGCTGGCGGGGCAACTGGGCGCCGCCTACGTGATCCCAATAATCTACGTTCCCTTTCTGATGATCACGCACATCGTCGCATTCTATTTACTGATGCGGCCTCATCCTAAAGCGGCTCGGGCCCTTGTCCAGGATGTGGTCGCATCTTAAGATCGGATTCTCTGCATCACGAAGGGAGATTTCGAATGTCAGATCCGGCGGATTTCTTAAAACGTGTTTACGACCTTTTCAACGCTCGTGATATGGAGACAGTACTCGCAGCCATGCACGAGGATGTCATTTGGGCCAACGGCTTTGAAGGCGGCCATGTCCACGGACGTAGCGGAGTGCGCAGCTACTGGACACATCAGTGGGCGACGATCAACCCGCACGTCGAACCGCTCGCGTTTGCCTGCGGCCCCGAAGGAGAGGTGGTTGTGGAAGTCCATCAAGTCGTGCGTGACCTCAAAGGGAATCTTCTGGCGGACCAGATGGTCGGTCATGTGTTTCGAATTGAAAATGGCTTGATCAAGCGCTTTGATATCCGCGACGTATAGTTCCCCGCTCCGCGCCATGAACGCAGATAAAAACGGCAATTATTAGAAGATACACATTTGACTGCGCCGGTTCGATGGCGGCTTCGCACAGGTATAGAATGTGAGTCAATTTGAGGCCGGCTCCACATCGCGATACTTGATTGACGGAGGCTGAAAGATGACAGGCAGCAAGCCAAAGCAGATTCTTGCTCGCATACGCTCTAGAGCCACAAGGGTTTCGGCGCTATCCATTGTAGGATCCGCATTGCTTGGGCTGATGGTTCCGATTTTTGCTGCGGGACAGACAACTCAGCCATCAGCTAACTTCGGTAGCATCCCCAGCGGAACGGCAAGCAAAGAAGTTCTGCATCTCACCCTTCGCGATGCTATCACCATGGCGCTACGCTACAACCTTGGCCAGATTGAAAGCGGAGAGAATGCACGCATAGCGCGCGGGCAGCGGCTTCGCGCAATGAGCGCGCTTCTACCGCAGATAAGCGCAGGGGCTGCGGAAAACGTGGAGCAATTCAGCGCATCCACACTGGGCATCAAGATTCCTCAAGTCCCTGCCGTAATAGGGCCGTTTAGCTTCTCGACTGCACAGGCGAACGCCAGTCTAAACCTCTTCAATTTCGAATCGATACAACGCTTCCTTGCTGCCCGCAACAACGAGCAAGCTGTTCAGCTTACATACAATGACACGCTCGACGTCATCACGCTGATCGTGGGCAATGCTTACCTCGAGGTGATTCAGGCGAAATCACGCATTGAGGCGGAACAAGCGCAGGTAAAAAATGCGCAGGCGCTCTATGACCAGGCCGTGGACCAGCTTCAGTCCGGCACGAGCACGAAAATTGATGAAACCCGCAGCGGCGTGCAACTGCATACAGAGCAGTACAACATGAGCATTGCGGAGAACAACTTTGCAATCGCGAAGCTAAACCTCTCGCGTGCTATTGGCCTGCCGCTCGGTCAGGCTTTCGACCTTGCCGATCAACTGCCGTACGCGGACATGAATCCACAGACCGTCGAAGATGCTCTGAACACTGCTTATAAGACTCGCAGCGATTTCCGGGCCGCTCTCAGTGTAGTAAAGTCCGCCCAGCAGCAGCTTTCTGCAACTCGCGGAGAGCGTTACCCGGTGCTGGCGGCCAACGGTGACTACGGCGTGCAAGGCCCCAATCCTGGCACCCTCCATGGCGCCTTTACTTTTCAAGCAGGAGTGAGCGTTCCAATTTTCACCAGCGGACGAATCAAGGGCGATATAGCCGAAGCTGAGGCAGCGCTTCGCCAACGCCGGGCGGAAGCTGAGAACCTGCGCGGGCAGATCGACTATGACGTTCGCACCGCATTTCTGAATCTGCAGGCAGCCCGGCAGCGGGTAACGGTCGCGAAAGAGAATGTGGATCTCGCTAATGAAAATCTCTCTCGCTCGCAGGAGCGCTTCGCCGCCGGCGTGACAGACAGTGTGGAAGTCGTGCAGGCTCAGCAGGCATTAGCAAGCGCGAATGATCAATATATTTCGGGCCTCTACAGCCACAATTTGTCAAAACTACAGCTTGCCCGGGCATTGGGCGTGGCGCGAACCAATTACAACCAGTATCTCGTTGTGCAGTAACCAATAAAGGGAGTATTGCAATGGCGACTCAACCTCATCCTGACGTAGAAAAGCCCGAAGACGCGGACGACAAAAGTGGGGTATCAAGGCGCGATACCGTCAGGCGATCGCGCTTCAAGTTCCGCCGTATTTATCTCATTCCGCTTGCATTGCTGTTGATCATTGGGGCTGTTTTCTTATGGTTTTATTTTGCAAGCTACGAATCTACAGATGATGGGCAAGTGGATGTGCACCTCTATCCTGTGAGCTCACGCGACTCTGGCTACGTCATTAAAGTAAACGTCAATGACAATCAGTATGTGCAGCAGGGGACCGTGCTCGTCGAGATCGATCCTAAGGATTATGAGGTTGCCGTTGCAAAAGCACGCGCGGACCTGGCGAATGCGGAAGCGACCGCAAAGTCTCTTAATATTAATGTTCCCATAGCATCTGTAAATACCTCGAGCCAACTGCGATCGGCAGCATCCGATGTGAGCAATACCACCGCAGGCATTATTACTGCTCAGAAGCAGCTCGCCGCTGCGCAAGCCCAGGTGGAACAGGCTGAGGCCAATGACGTAAAAGCCCAGGATGACTTGAAACGGTACAAAAGGCTGGTAGACAAGCAAAACGTTTCTGAGCAGATCTATGACCAGGCAGTGGCCGCAGCGAAGGCCAGCACCGCCAATGTGTCTGCAGCCAGGGCCAATGAAGCGGCAGCGGAGCAGGCAGTCCAACAGGCGAAAGACCGGCTCGCGCAGGCTGAAGCGAACCATCGGTCTGCGGAAACTGGCCCCCAGCAAGTGGCTTCAACAAACGCCCGCGCCCTCGCTGCCGTGGCGGATGTCCAGCAGAAGCGCGCCGCTCTGGAACAGGCAGAGCTTAATCTGCTGTACACAAAAATTCTCGCGCCAGTCAACGGTGTGGTGAACAAGAGCGTCGTGGTCGGGTTGAACGTGCAGCCCGGCCAGCAGTTATTGACCGTCGTTCCGCTGGACGAGGTCTGGATCACTGCCAATTTCAAAGAAACACAGCTCAGGCATATGAAAGTTGGACAAAAGGCAAAAATCTATGTGGATTCAACAGGCACGACCCTGCGTGGACACGTTGACAGCATTGCCGGCGCAACGGGTCCTACATTCAGCTTGCTTCCACCGGAGAATGCCACCGGAAACTTCGTGAAAATTGTTCAGCGGGTTCCGGTAAAGATTGTTCTTGAGCCTGGAGAAAACAGTGACCATCGGCTGCGGCCAGGAATGAACGTTGTGCCCAGAGTAGAACTGCGATGAGTTCAGCTGCCCTCACACTTGACCAGGACGTTTGGAAGCCAAAGTTCAACCCCTGGCTCATTGCTGTTGTTGTCGCGCTGGGGGCGTTCATGGAGGTGCTTGATACCAGCATCGCCAATGTTGCATTGCCGTATATGGCAGGAAGCCTGGCGGCAAGCAATGATCAAAGCACCTGGGTCCTGACTTCTTATCTCGTCTCTAACGCCATCGTCCTTCCGATCAGCGGCTGGCTCGCGGTGAGATTTGGACGTAAGCGGTTTTTCATGAGCTGCCTCGCCGTCTTCACGGTGAGCTCGTTGCTATGCGGTGTTGCTCCCAACCTTGGTTTTCTTCTGCTCTTCCGAGTTCTGCAAGGAGCAGGCGGAGGTGGTCTGCAGCCCATGGCGCAAGCCATCCTGGCGGATACGTTCCCCCCACATCAACGAGGATTGGCATTTGCCCTTTACGGAATAACTGCTGTCATGGCTCCCACGATCGGCCCCACTCTGGGCGGATGGATCACATTCAACTACTCCTGGCGCTGGATCTTCTATATCAATGTTCCCGTCGGCATCATGACATGGCTTCTCGTTCGGCGCTTCGTTGAAGACCCCCCATATTTAGCGCGGCTCAAAAGAGCAGGCATCAAATTGGACTATATCGGCATTGCTCTTCTGGCAATCGGGATTGGTGCGTTGCAAATTCTATTGGACAAAGGTCAGGAAGAGGATTGGTTCGGCTCGAACTTCATCACCACTTTGGTCATTGTGTCAGGCGCGTGCCTGATCTCGCTGGTGATCTGGGAGTGGTTTCACAAAGCGCCCATTATCGATGTTCACTTGTTCAAGTCTTTCAATTTTGCCAGCGCGAACGTGATGATGTTCATGCTTGGAGTTTTGTTGTTCAGCAGCCTGGTTCTGATGCCACAGTTCCTGCAAACGCTCCTTGGGTACACTTCAGAGCTTGCTGGCCTGGCTCTTTCGGCCGGAGGGCTCATCTTGCTCTTCGAAATGCCGCTCATAGGACAGCTGTCAAGGAAAATTCACGCGCGCCGGCTGATCGCCTTTGGCTGGCTGGCATTGTCTGTGGCCATGTTTTATTCCACGCGTCGAATCGACCTGCAGATGAGTTTCACTGCGGCCACGTGGCTGCGCATAGCTCAGGTAATCGGATTGGGGTTCTTGTTTGTACCCATCAATCTCGCCGCCTATGTGGGAATTGCGCCAGAGAAGAATAATGCAGTCGCCGGCCTCGTAAACTTCATGCGGAACATGGGCAGCAGTGTCGGAACTTCGCTGGTGACCACGGTGATTGCGCGCCGGTCTCAATTCCATCAAGGAAGACTCGCGGAGCAAACCAGGATTGACAATCCAAATTTTGCCAATACGGTGCAAGGTCTGACGCAGCACTTCGCGAATGGCGGGTTGAGTAGACATGAGGCGTCTGCCACCGCCTTTGCCAGTATTTATCGGTCCATTCAGGCGCAGGCGGCTAGTCTGGCCTACATCGATACGTTCAAGGTTCTTGGCGTTTGCGCCGCAGTGATGTTCTGCGTGTCATTCTTTCTTAAGAAAAATGATCTCGGCGGCGGTGGTGGTACGATTGCGGAATGACCTGCTTATCGCTTAATCCAGAGGCTCAGAAAAGGCAGCATGAGTATGATCAAAATCATCACCATTGAACGGGAATACGGATGCGGAGGAGGCGAGATCGCCCAACTGGTGGCGAAGCGCCTTGGCTGGAAGCTTTGGGACCAGGCGTTGACCGAGGAAATCGCGCGGCTGGCCAAGTGTCCCACGACGATAGTCGAAAATCGAGAGGAACGGACCGATCCTCTCTACTATAGGCTTTTCAAATCTTTTCTCCGTGGAAGCTATGAGGGCAGCCTCAATGCGCCCAAACTTAACCTTGTAGACAGCGAGACGATTCTCGCTACTACCCGCCGGGTGGTGGAAAACGCTGCCACGCATGGAAATGGCGTCATCGTCGGTAGAGGTTCGCAGCAGTTTCTCAAGGACCGGCCAGATATATTGCGCGTCTTCCTGTATGCGCCAAGAGAAAACAAAATCCGTCGCTTAGTGGCCCGCGGCAAAACCGAGAAGGAAGCGGAAGAACTGATCGATACGGTCGACAACGAGCGCGCCGATTTCATTAAGAAATACTTCGACGTGGAATGGCCTGATCGCGCAATCTACCACGCCATGATCAACACCAGCTGCGGAGATGAGGCTACGATGCGCATGATCCTGAACTTTATGGACGCCTATGCCCCGTGCGCGATTGCATAAGTTTACTTTTACATCCTCATTCCCTCGCAAAGGATCGTTTCAGACCAAAACAACGTCACAATCGGCGCATCTGGCCGTCCACTCAACGTCTTCCGCAGGGATCTCAGATACCGCTTAAGGACCTAAGCCATTCGGAACGCCCGCAGGCAGCTCAGGGCGAACACAATCATATTTTTAGCAAACTCGGCCAACCAGCACTGGTTTTTAACACATCATAGCTTCCGGTCATTGCTTCCGGGAGTGTAGCCCATGAACAGGCGAAGCATATCGTTTCTTGTGGTGATAGCCAGTATTGGTGTGATGACCTCATGCCAGGGGCTGGGCTCCAACGCCGCCCCTCAACCCTTGCCAACTCCCGCTGGTAGCATTACATCGGTAAATCACATCATCATCATGGTGCAGGAAAACCGTTCCTTTGACTCTTATTTTGGCAACATGACGGCCTTCCGCCAGCAAAGTAACCCGCCGATTCCGATCAACAGCAGCGACGGGAAGATCAACGATTTAAGCAATGCCGTTGGCTTTGTAAACCACAACGGCGCCGGGAACATGAACATTGCGCCATTTCGCGCCGGTTCCGTGTGCACCGAGAATTTGAGTCCGGACTGGGAAGAGCATCACTTGCAGATCAACCATGCGAACCCGGCGGCTGCTTCGCCCACGAACGCACCCATGGATGGGTTCGCGGCGGTGGCTTTCGATGAGGGTACGGCCTTTGCCACTCACGGTATTTTTCTGGTTGACCAGACCGGACGCAGGGCCATGGGCTTCTTTGATGAAACACAGCTCAATTACTACTATTTCATGGCTGCGAATTTTGGCATGAGTGACAACTTACATTCCCCGCTGCCGGCCAATACAACTCCCAATCGTATGTTTCTACACGGCGCCACGTCACAGGGCTTTGCTCATATACCCTCGCGTCTTCTCACATCCAAGACGATTTGGCAGGAACTTGATGAAAAAGGCATCTCCTGGAAGATCTACGTAACCGATTTCAGCAGAAGCTTTAAGACTTACCTATCATTCTTTACCTACATCAATCAGCCCGGAGTGCAAGCGAAGATTGTGCCGCTCTCAGAATATTTCACCGATCTCCAGGCAGGAACGCTGCCTTCAGTATCAATGATTGAGGCCGGTTATTTCAGCGGGCTAGATGAGCACACCAGCAACATCAATCCCACCGCGGGCGTCGCAAGCCCCATCAACGTACAAGCAGGCGCGGCCCAGGTGGCTTCAATTCTTACCCCGCTGCTGACCAGCACTTCCTGGAAAGATACTGTTTTTCTATTTTCTTTTGACGAAGGAGGCGGAGCTTTTGACCATGCTCCACCCGTCCCAGTGCCCAACCCAGACGGCATTCCGCCCCAGGACTTGATTGCCGGCAAAGACGTTGCGGGCGATTTCACCATGACAGGTGTTCGGGTCCCCAACATGATCGTTTCGCCGTTTTCCAAGAAGAACTTTGTTTCGCACACGCCAATGGACTATTCCGCGTTCTTGAAATTCATTGAAACACGGTTCGGGCTGTCCGCGCTCAATGCGCGTGACGCCTCTATGCCGGATATGACGGAATTTTTTGATTTCACCAATGGCGGGCCGTGGGCTGCGCCTCCAACCCCGCCAGCCCAACGCCGTAATGGCGTTTGCAATTTCGCAGCAGAATAGCCCTGAGCCAATGGCTGCATAGCTAGGGCTCAGTCTGGGTCCATGACCCCAGTGTCATATTGTGTGATTGGCTTCATGGGCATAGGCGGGTGGTCTTTATCGCGCCAGAATGTAGTGAAGCACTCCCCTTCTTCACGAGGTTCCCACTTGGTGTTGTCGGCAAATGTGATGCTTGCCGGATAGAAAATCCATCCCTGAATGGTTTCACTCTTAAACAACCAGTCCTCGCGCTCGAAGGAGACTTCAGCTCCCGCGGCAAGCTCTTTGTCGGAGGCCGCCTGAAATGGAACTGGATAAACATAGCCGGGAATCGTAAATGCCTCTGAGGCAAGCCGGAACGCCCGGATGGTTTTTGTACCGCTGTTCCTTACGGTCAGGCGGAACTTGCCATTGCGTTTTTGCCAGAAGTCGCCCTCCAGAAATTCAAGCGGGCAGGGGCGCGGACGGGGACGGATCGTATAGGTCGTCATCATGCCCGCCTCCATGTGATCGGAGACCTGGCAGTGAAACAGCCATGTACCGGGATTGTCCGCCAGCATATCCACGCTGACCATGCTGGCCGGCAGCAGCTCTATTACATCTGTCCTGGTGCCTTCTCAGACGAACCGTTTTACCGTGCCAATGCGGCGTGTGCAGGTCGCGCTCATTGCCCATGGCCATAAGGTGCCAGCGTACGCGCTGGCCATCGCGCATAACCAACCCTTGCAAGTTGCCGAAAATCAATCCATTGATCGCATGCATCAGCCCGGCTTCCTTCTTGTCCATTTCATCGAAGATCATGAACGCCGCCACGAACTCCTGATCAACGTCTTTTGGGGTTGCGTCCGGGTGAGCATGCCCTGCGCGACTAATAATGATGGGACCAAGCAGCCCGCGATTGGTCTCCAGGCCTTCCTCTACATGCGGGTGATACCACCACACAACCGAGTCGCCATCCTCCGGGCTGGGACCGCTGTCTTGATCTGCGTGCCACGTGTAGACCCAACTCTTCCCTGGGGGAACAATCGCACCCCGGCGCTGCGGAAGGTAGTGCGCGCCCTCACTGTCCTTATCGTAGCGGAGACCATGTGGATGCAGGTTGTGCGGGAGTTTTGACCGGTTCAGGAAATGGACTTTGATCGTGTCGCCTACCTCAGCCCGGATTACAGGCCCAAGAATACCCAGCCACAAAGGCTGCGGCTTGACGACGTTAAAGTTCTCATCCGTGTATTCGATGAAGCGTGTCTTTTCCCAACGGGTATGGCCGGCATAAAGAGGAGGAATCGGTGCACCATCGAGCAGGTCGCGCCCCGTGGGTGCGTAATCCCACATCACTTCTTCGGCCGCGATGTAATAGTGCCGCACCTTTGGTGCGACAGGCCGTTTTGCCTGCTTCCCGGTGGCTGCCTTTAAGAGAGCGGGCACGGCAAGCAGAAATGACAAAAACGTGCGCCGTGTCAGGTGGTTTTTGCTTTGCATTGGCATGTCTTCTCAACGTCGTGGCAAGAAATAATTCATGAGGGTTAGTTTCGAATCCTATCACCTTGTTTCGGTGATTATAACTAGGAGGAGCCTAAATTCGCAGTTACGCTCACGTCTCTTCAGGTTGGGCAAAAGAGGCACGTTGCCGCCACTCTCGAACCGACCACCGCATACGGTCTTGCAGATTAGAGAATTCTTCTCTGCGCTTTTTATCGATCAGGCACATGACGCCTTCAGGTACTCTGACTTTCTTCGTGCACGGTCAGGTTTCAGGTTGCGCTTTTCGCGCGAATATAAGAACCTTGTGTGTTGATACCGGAGGACTGGCCGTCCTCTGGGGTCTTGCTCAGCGTGAACGTTGCTTCCGGACGCTGTTCCGCCACTCGGGCGAAAAAGGATCCATGATCCAGCCATCTGAGAATGAGAAAGTCACGCCCCATGCGATCGGAAAGTACATCGCGCAAATCACGATTGTCTTTGTAGCGTTTTTCATCGCCGGCAAAATCGGCCAGGCCACCACCAACATCAGGAGCGGGAATATCGGGCCGGTTTGGCCTGCCTACGGGATCGCGCTTGCCGCGGTTTTGCTATGCGGCTATCGGGTTTGGCTCGGGATCGCCGCCGGCGCATTTCTTATCGCCTTTTTGAGTCCGGTTCCTCTCATCGCCGCCGTGGGGCAGGCGGCCGGATCAACGCTGGCCGCGTTGACGGGTGCTTACCTCCTTCATCGTATCTCCAGGTTTCAGCCTTCTTTCTCACGCTTGCGGGATGCGCTGGGGATGATTGTATTCGGTGCGTTTGGCAGCGCCGTGGTGAGTGCCTCCATCGGAGTTTCAGTTTTATACGCGACTCACGTGCAAGCCTATTCCGGACTTGGTCATGCCTGGCTGATCTATTGGTTTGGAGACAGCACGGGAGGGTTGTTGATAACCCCTCTCGTATTGACGTTCCTCGGCCTGCTGAAGATTCGTCCTTCGGTACGAGCCGCGGAATTTGGCGCGCTTCTATTCCTTCTCACGATGACATCACTGCTCATCTTTTCCGACCACTCTCTGCTGCCGGTAAAACTCCATGTTATGGCTTTCGCAGTGCTTCCATTCGTGATCTGGGCAGCCATACGCTTTGGCATGAGCGGCGCCGCGCTCGCAACTTTCATCGTTGCTGCCATCGCAACAGTAGAGACCGGCTACGGCGCCGGGCCTTTTGCGCAGAACACCCCATTCACCAACGCAGTACTGCTGGATGTTTTCTTTGCGGTGATTTCGGTATCGGGAATGATATTGGCAGCCGTCATCGCGGAACGGGAACAGGCCCAGAGGGAACGCGAGAAAGTTGTTCGTGAACAGGCTGGCATGGAGGCCCGCCTTCGCCTGGCCGCCATTATGGAATCATCCGACGACGCGATCATCGGAACGGACACGGCCGGAACAATTACGAATTGGAACAAAGGTGCGGAGCAGCTTTACGGCTATTCCGCGGATGAGGTAATCGGGGCGCTGATTTCCATCCTTATACCACCCGGGCGCGGCGGCGTTTGTGCCAAGATCATGAACGAGGTGAGGCTGGGAACCTCGGTCAAACACCACCAGACGGTGCGACGGAAAAAAGATGGCACGCTTGTTGAAGTTTCACTCACTGGTTCGCCAATACTCACCATGGACGGCCAGGTTGTAGGACTATCAGCCATAGAACGCGACATTACGGAAAGCAAGCGCCAGGAGACCATCCTGCGCGACAGTGAAGAGCGCTTTCGCATGGCAGCGCACGCCGGAAAAATGTTTGCTTATGAGTGGGATGCCGCTACCGACGTAATTGTGCGCTCGGAAGAATCTACCAAGGTTCTCGGCATCGATGAATCTGTGCCCCTTACCGGTGGGCAAGCGCTGGGCAGGGTCCACCCAGACGACCGGGAAAGACTTCTGGCCGCCATTGCCGCGTTGGCTCCTGAGAAGCCTCATCTTCAGATCAGTTATCGCATCATGCGTCCGGACGATACCGAGATTTGGGTGGAGAGAAACAGTCTTGCGCATTTTGACGCACAAGGCAAAGTTCTGCGGATCGTGGGCATGATAGCGGACATCACGGAACGCAAACGGGCAGAAGTGGCCCTCTCCAACGCCAGGCTCAAGTTGGTTGAAGCTCAGGAACTGGAACGCAGGCGGATTGCCAGAGAGCTTCACGACGACATCGGTCAACGCCTCGCGCTGCTGACCGTTGAACTGGATCTCCTGCGGAAGAATGCCCCCGATTTGGCGGACGCAGTCCGATCCGGCTTGGGCGAGGTACGAGAGCAGGCCGCCGAGATCGCGGCTGATATCCAGTCTTTGTCGCATGAGTTGCACTCTGCAAGAGTGGAGTATCTGGGAATCGCCCCCGCTATGCAGGGTTTCTGCCGTGGATTCGGAGAGAAACAAGGGGTAGAGGTTGATTTCAAGGCACACGATTTGCCGGGATCATTGTCGCCGGAAGTTTCCCTTTGCCTCTTCCGCGTCCTGCAGGAATCCCTCCATAACTCGGTCAAACACAGCGGAGCGGAAAGCTTCAAAGTGCGGCTGTGGGGAACGCCGAATGACATTTACCTCACGGTCAGCGATTCAGGCGCGGGCTTCGACAGTGAAGCCGCCAAAGAGAGTCGCGGCATTGGGCTCATCAGCATGGAGGAGCGGTTGCGATTGGTGAACGGAATGTTTTCCATCGAATCGCACCCCAACCGCGGCACCACGATCCACGCGCGCGTGCCCCTCTCTTCCGGACGCGATTCCACCTCTGATTCAATGTCCGCTACCGGCTAGACACCAAAAGCCCCAGGACGAATCTGCCCTTCTACTGCGCTGACAAACTGCCCGCCTTCACGCACTGCTTCCAAGGCAGGTAGCAACTCGCCTTCCGCGCGTGACTTGATAAGGTAACCCTGTCCGCCCAGGCTTAGTGCGGCTTCAACGATTTCGGCCGAGTATTCCTGGGTCAGGAAGATTATTTTGCATTCGGCGTGAAGCGCCAGAATACGGCGCGCCGCGGCGATTCCGTTCAGACCTGGGAGCCCAATGTCCATTAGGATCACGTCCGGCGCCAGTTCCTTGGCTTTCTGAACTGCATCCAGTCCATCAGAAACTTCCCCAACCACCTGGAAATCCGTTCTCTTTTGCAGCATCGAACAGATACACTGCAGAAACGGCGCGTAATCCTCCACCACCAGAACCCGAGTCAACAACATACCTCCATCGCCCGCAATATGAGAGGTCTGAACCATAAACCTGGAGTGATCATAAATGAAGATGGGTTCCTAAAAGCCCCAAAACTTCATGTTTTATCTGCCTTAGGAAATCACCAACGCTCACAGCTGCTTCCATTTTTTGCCGGCACTCGCGCAGGGCGGCATTCGCATCCTCGTTTGGGCCACCTCATAAAGAAAGTGACACATTCATTGACTTACTAAGTCAGTAATTCAATGGAGTTTTTCAGTTGTTCCCGCCCCGGGCAAGCAGCAATCTATCTATGCAACTGGAACACAGCGGGCCGAAGCAATCTCGGCGCGACGACCAGTTCTCATTTTCGATTGGCCTCCGCATTGCGGTTCATGCGGGATGAACAAACTCAGAAGGAGATTCGGCAAGATGAGCCATCACGACCCTCAATTTCAATCGGCTATTCGCCAGGTACTCCGGCGATCCGCCATAGATCAGGATTTTCGCCAGTTGGCGCTGAAAGATAGCACGGCGGCTTTCGCTAAATTTGGCATCGTTCCGCCTGCGGACGTCACGGTGGATTTCATTGACAACTTCGGGAAGCCGAGGAAGACCATTGTGCTCCCTGACCCAGTGGCACAGGTAGAGGAACTAACAGACGAGGACTTAGAGGAAGTAGCCGGGGGATGTGTCCTGGCAAGCACCATCTAGTTCATACGATGAATTCATGAGTCGGAGTGCAGAAGTGCTTCTGCAAGCTGAGAGCTGCTTCTGCACATTCGAACAAAAAATGGCGCGGGACAGAAATGCGTGAAGCAAATAATACCGGAACTATCGGGGCCAACAGATTCGGCCCGGCAACATTCATTCCTCGGTTGAAGGGTATCTGCACCATAGCGTTCTTCGCACTGATTCTGGCCCCTCTGGGCATTTCGCCTATGCTCGTAGCGCAGACGCAGAAGGACGAAACCCGCGTTGCCATGCCGGGCCTGGCCAAACCCGTAACGCTGGCGGATGCTTTGCGGGCCACATTGGAATATCATCCTACCCTTCTCATACAGCGCCAGGAAGTTACCGTTGCGCAAGCGCAACGGCAAGTGGCGAGCAGCCAGTTTGACTCAACGTTTGGCAGCAATTTCGGCCAGCAAAGTGTAACCACGCCGCTTTCCAGGCTTGAGCAAAGCCAGCTGCCTACCGGGATACAGGGAGCAGAGACCAACCAGAATCTGACTGCCTACGGACTCAATATCACAAAGCAGTTCCGGGACGGAATCTCCATTAATACATTCACCAACATCAATAGGAATATTGACAATCTGACAAATACGTCCGGTCTAAATACTTCACAGACTGGCGTCCAGTTGGTTTTTCCCTTGCTACAGGGCAGAGGTAGAAATGTTGTCGCTGCTAAAGAGCGAGCGGCGGCAATGGAGGTAGGTTCACGCCAGCTCGATGTGCGCAGCTTTGCAGAAGACTTGTTGGCGAAGACGGCCGTTAGCTACTGGAATCTGGTCGCTGCCCATGAAAATTTATCCGTCGCCATGGATTCGGAAGGCCGCAGCAAGGTGCTGCTCGAAACGGTGAACGCATTAATAGAGGCCGACCAGCGTCCTCGTATCGATATGTATGAGGTTAAGGCAACGCTGGCATCACGCATCGCTGACCGCATAGCAGCGCAACAGGCGCTGGGACAGGCACGGAAGCAATTGGCGCTGGATATGGGCTTGCCCTCCACTGAGATTCTGACCGTTGGCGATCCAGAGGATGATTTCCCCACGGTTAGTAGCGCCATCAAGTCTATTGATGGAGAAGTACTCCAGCAATATATAGACATTGCCCTTCAGAATCGTCCTGATGCTATTGCTGCTAAGGAGCGCATCACCCAGGCCAAAGTGCTTTTGTACTCGGCGCAACGCCTCACCAAACCCCAGATCAACTTCCAATTCAGCAGTGGCTATACGCAGCTGGCGGAAGGCGGAGCATTCAGTAACTTCCTTGGCTCCTGGTTCTCCACGCTGCACCGCCCTGATATGCAGACAGGCCTGGTCTTCCAGTTCTCGCGAGGCAACAATCTCGCCCAGGGCCAGAAATTGGAGGCGCAGGCCAAAAGCAGAGAAGCTGAGCTGCAGCTCTCACAACTGCATCGGATAATCACCGGCAGCGTGGCCATTGCCGCCGAGAGCGTGCAGGATTCCGTTCTTCGGCTGCAGAATCTCCGCGAAGCAGTGGCCGCGTTCGTTAGCACCGTGGAGGGACTGCGGGAAAAATACAGGCTCGGTGAAGCTTCGCTCACGGAATTAACGACTGTTGAAGATCGCTTGAATGCCGTGCGTTCAAGCTACGTTCAAGCTGAATTGGACTATGCGGTTGCTCTTGCCAATCTTCGGCTCGCTACCGGCACATTGCTGCGGAGTACCGATCCACTCGGTGCTGATGCAAGCGTTTTTTCAACATTGCCTGACGCAGGCCTGGAGACAAAACGCTAATGGAGGTAGAAGCATGAATATTTTTCGAAAAGTCTCTCTTGACAGGCTTTCATCGCCTGAGCAACTCGATGAGCTAATGCACGTGACTAGCCTGCACGGCTGGCTGGCGCTTATGGCGCTGTTATTGCTCGTGATATCTGGAGTGATATGGGGGTTCGAAGGCAGCATTCCCACCACGGTTTCCGGCGAGGGCGCCATCGTTCGCCAGGGTGGAATCATGAATGTCGTAACTCGAGGGTCAGGACTTCTACTTGAACTCAATGTGCACGTCGGCGACAGGGTAGCCGCCAATCAGGTCGTGGCTCGCGTTGGACAGCCCGCCATGGTTGAGAAGCTCCAACTCACACGCCAAATGCTGGATAGAGCCAGGCTTGAGCGCGGAGAATCTCTCGCGCTCCATTCCAATCAGGCGCGTTTGCGGGTGGAAGCCGTGGACCGCCAGCGCCAGAACGATGAACGCCAGATCAAAGACCTGCAAGAGCAGGCAAAACTAGCAGCTGAACAAGTCAAGATCACCGATGAATTGTTGACCCGGGGACTGGTCACGCGACAACAAACCATTACAGCGCGACAGAACCTCAAGACCATCGAGGGGCAGATTGCGGCCCAGCAGGCAGATATCAAGCAACTGGAGGCGCAACGGTCTGAATTTGCCTCCAAGCCGGGAGAAACCGATACGGAAGTACGGAGCCGCATTACCGAACTTGAACACAATCTCATTGAGATGGAAAAAGATCTGGAGCTCAATAGCAGTGTTGTGAGCCCTTACGCCGGTGAAGTGATCGAACTCAAAGCTTATCCTGGAAGCACGGTTGCGGCGGAAACGCCGGTGCTGAGTATCCAGCCGGAAAATGACAACCTGGAAGTACTGGCTTACGTGCCGTCATTGCGCGCCAAAGAAATCCGGACACAAATGGAGGCGCAGGTTTCTCCTTCAATTTTCAATCGCGAGGAATACGGTTTCATTCGCGGGCAGATTGTTCATGCGGCTGATTTTCCATCCACCAAAGCCGCGTTGATGCGGAACTTTGAAAATGAGGCTTTAGTTAGTTCTCTGACTGCCGGTGGACCCGTAACTGAAATTACCGTGCGCATGACTCGCGATCCGAAAGCTCCCAGCGGGTTTCGCTGGTCTTCCTCGCAGGGACCGCCGCTACGCCTTTCTGGCGGGACCTTGTGCACCCTTCAGGTTGTAACGATGAGGCAAAGGCCCATCGCCTTGCTGTTGCCTTTTCTCAAATCCAAGCTGGGAGTTGACTAAGTGCCTGCCTTATTCAACGAGTCTTTCTCCGTGCGCAACATCCTTCAGTCGGGGAAAGTGCGGCTGCAGGCATTCAGGCACAAGGTTATTCCGCGTCAATCGGCGAACTTGCCGGAACCTGAGCCGGGGCAGGCTCCGGCCTCTACTTTCGCAAATACAGCCTTTAAGACCAGCCGCAAGAAAACTCCTACTGTCTTGCAAATGGAGGCGGTGGAATGCGGAGCCGCGGCGCTCGCCATCATTCTTGGATACTTCGGCCGCTTTGTCCCACTGGAGGAATTGAGAATTAGCTGTGGTGTTTCCCGCGACGGCAGCAAGGCTAGCAATGTGGTAAAAGCAGCGCGCACCTATGGACTCGCCGCAAAGGGTTACAAAAAAGAACCGCAGGAATTGCGTGATGTTCCCCTGCCTGCAATCATCTTCTGGAATTTCAATCATTTTCTTGTACTCGAAGGGTTTGGCAAAAAGAAAATCTACCTGAATGATCCGGGATGCGGCCCCCGAACCGTGAGCTACCAGGAATTTGACGAAGCATTCACCGGAGTAGTTCTGGCCTTTGAAAAGACGCCTGCGTTCGAGCCTGAGGGACGCAAAGCAAATATCTTCAAATTCCTGAAGAGCCGCCTTCCGGGTAGCCGTCTCGCTCTCGCCTATATCATTGTGAGCACTCTGGCGCTGGCCGTGCCCAATTTAGTCATTCCAATTTTTTCCAAGATATACGTCGATAACTTGCTGATTGGTGAGATGAAGAGCTGGCTGGCGCCGCTCGTCACAATCATGGTACTGGTGGCCCTGCTGAAGGGAACACTTACGTATTTGCAGCAAAAAGCGCTGCTCCGTCTGGAGATGAAATTATCGCTTGGCGCTTCGGGAAAGTTCTTCTGGCACGTGCTTCGTCTGCCCATGGATTTTTTTTCCCAGCGGATGAGCGGCGAAATTTCCCAGCGCGTGGACATCAATGACCAGGTGGCCATTTTGCTTTCCGGTGACGTGGCCACCAACATGGTGAACATTTTGCTGATCGGCTTTTATGCTGCACTGATGTTGCGCTATGACGCGGGCCTCACTTTCATCGGCATTGCCATCTCGCTGTTGAATTTAGCTGCTCTTCGTTACGTCTCTCGCAAAAGAGTGGATAGCAATCGCAAACTGCTGATGGACCAGGGCAGGATGATGGGAACCGCCATGATGGGACTACAGAGCATTGACACCCTCAAAGCAACCGGTGGCGAAGCACACTTTTTTGCCCGCTGGGCCGGGTACCAGGCAAAGGTGGTCAATGGACAGCAGGAGTTAGGTGTCTCATCAGTATGGCTCTCCGCCGTCCCTCCCTTTTTGACCGCGCTCAATTTCACCGCCGTTCTGGCCATTGGATCCGTTCGAGTGATGAACGGAGTTCTGACTGCTGGCATGCTGATCGCTTTCCAGAGCTTGATGGGTAGTTTTATTGATCCGGTGAACAAGCTGGTCGATCTTGGCAGCAAACTGCAGGATGCGCACGGCAGCATGCTGAGACTTGATGACGTTGCTAACTATCAGGCAGATCCGCAGGTCCCGGCGACAGTGAACGCATCCCCGGAGCCGGAAGAAGTTCAGCGCCTGGCCGGATACCTTGAGCTGCGCGGAATAACCTTCGGATACAGCCGGCTTGATCCTCCACTGCTCAAGAACTTTGACATCAGCATTAAGCCCGGTCAAAGAGTGGCCCTGGTTGGCGGCTCTGGAAGCGGAAAGTCCACAATCGCCAAGATCGCTGCCGGCCTGTATATCCCGTGGGAAGGGGAAATCCTGTTTGACGGTAGAGCGCGCAACACGCTTCCCAGAACTGTGCTGGCCAATTCCATTGCTGTTGTTGATCAGGACATCTTCTTATTTGAAGGGACACTGCGAGACAACCTCTCCATGTGGGATAACACGATCGAAGAGGAATCATTGGTTACCGCGGCCAAAGATGCCTGCATCCATGATGAGATTACCCGTCGTCCTGAGGGATATGACTCCATTGCGATGGAAGGGGGAAAGAATTTCTCAGGTGGGCAGCGGCAAAGATTGGAGATTGCCCGGGCGCTGGCTTCTGATCCCAGGATCCTGATTCTGGACGAGGCCACCAGTGTTTTAGATTCAGAAACTGAAAAAATTATCGATGATCATTTGCGCCGGCGCGGCTGCACTTGCCTGATCGTTGCTCATCGCCTCAGCACTATCCGTGATTGCGATGAAATCATCGTTCTCCAACGTGGGCAAGTTGTCCAGCGGGGCACCCACGACGAACTGGTTAAGGCCGGCGGGGCCTATTCCGAACTGATTAAGGCGGCTTGATTATGGCGAGCGTATCTACCCACACAACAAACGGAAATGGGCGACCGCAGCATGCAGTCCGGGACCGGCACTTCCCTATCCATGACAGTCGAAAAATCTGGATCGTAACCCGCGGCAAAATTGATGTATTTCTTCAAATCGTCGATGAAGACCACCGGGCAGGTGCCCGGTTCCATGTGATGCGCGCGGAAGAAGGGCAGGCAATTCTTGGTATCGACCTGAGTGAGAGGCCATACGTCAACTTGATCGCGTGCCCGCATCCCAACTCAGAGTTCTCATGCCGGGCCTTGGGAGATGTTTTCAATCCGCATCAGGTTGAGAACAATGCACAAGCTTTGGGCCTGCTGGAACAATGGATTGCCAGTCTCTACATAGCGGCGGAAGAAGAGATGGTTCCCCGGAACTCGGTGGTCCTGCATCCCGGTGAAACACTTCCCATCACTGACCAGGTCGCGATTGTGCCCGGCGAGCAGCTCGTCTGGGGCAGGCATTTAAAAGGTGAATCGCAGTTCCTCGGTCACGATATTGTGGTTGGAGATGGAGAACCCTTCCCCATTTCCAAACAAGGCAGAGGCTGGCTACTGGCGGCCAAAAACAGCATTCTGGAAGGCCTGGACTTCGCTACGGTGATGCAGGAAGATCCAGGATGGCGCTGGCTGCGAAAATTCCACTCCGCTGCCTTGACCTGTCTCCTCGTCAACCGCGAACGCCGTGATTCCACGAAGCGACAAGGAATCATAAAACAACAGCAGTCAGACGCCGCATTGATACACAGAAGCCTTCTGGGCCTGGCCTCTCCTCTGAATAAAGAGGTTGCAGAACGTGCGGGAAATGCCGGCGCCGCGAGCGATCCTTTGCTGCTGGCGTGCCAGAAAATTGGATCTGAGATTGGAGTAGATTTTCAGAGCGCATCGGGCGACTCACAGGATGGCGATCAGGCGCACGCGGTTGAGATCATTGCCAAGGCAGCCAGTGTTCGTCATCGCCGAGTGCTCCTGCGCTCCAACTGGTGGCACCAGGAAAATGGCCCTCTGCTGGGGTTTGTACGCGCAACAAGCCGCCCTGTGGCCTTGCTGCCTCGGCGCGGAGGGTATCAAGCTTACGATCCGGTTGCAGGCACTTCTACACGAATCAAAGATGCATCATGGCTGGAGCCGTTTGGGTACAGCTTTTATCGCCCTTTCCCGCTCAAAAAATTAGGCAGCCGTGATCTGCTTCTCTTTGCATTCCGAAGCGTGAAAACCGACTTCATGATGATTGTCCTCATGGGAATTGCAGGGGGCCTCGCCAGCCTTGTCGTGCCGGTTGTAACCGGACTTATCTTTGATTCCGTAATTCCCGGCGCAGACCGTGGGGAGCTGTTTCATCTGACCGGATTTCTGCTGGTAGCAGCTTTGGCAACGGCACTGTTCTCCCTGGTGCGCAGTTTCGCCGTAATTCGCATGGAAGGCCGCATTGATTCGGTAGCCCAGCCGGCCATGTGGGACCGCGTGCTCCGTCTCCCAGTTCCCTTCTTTCGCAATTACAGTGCCGGCGATCTTGCCGTAAGAAGTCTGGCGGTCAATCAGATTCGACAGGTCCTTACCAACTCGACTCTGTCGTCGATTCTTTCCGGCATCTTCTCGGTATTCAGCTTTGCTTTGCTCTTCTATTACAGCTGGAAACTTGCATTATTTGCGACTGCTCTGGTTGGAGTAGGAGTGGCCGTGTCTATGGTCTGCGCTTATTTGCAACTCCGTTCCCTGCGCCAGATGACACGCATGCGCGGAAAGCTCACCTCAATGGTGCTGCAATTCATCAATGGCGTAGCCAAGTTCCGGATCTCAGGATCTGAAAAGAGAGCTTTTGCAGCGTGGTCTACGGTGTTCGCAAATCAGAAACGGCTCTATTTAAACGGACGACGCGCCAGCAATGCCCTGGCAGTATTTCAGTCGGCGTTTCCCATTCTCGCCTTCGCCGTGATTTTCGTGGTAACTTCCGGGAAGGTTGGCCAATCGACGGATTCTACTCTCTCTACGGGAGCGTTCCTGGCTTTCCTGGTGGCCTTCACGCAACTCCTGAGTTCCACCATGCAGTTGAGTTCGTCTGTGAGCTCGATTCTGAACGTGGTACCGCTCTACGAGCGAGCGCTGCCAATCCTTCAAACATTGCCAGAGGTGGATGAAAACCAGACCAGCCCGGGTGAGTTAAAAGGCGGTATTGAGGTAACAAACGTCAGCTTCCGCTATACACCGGACGGACCGCCAACCCTGCACGATGTTTCCTTCAGCATAAAGCCTGGTGAATTCGTAGCATTTACCGGACCTTCCGGTAGCGGGAAATCCACTTTAGTGCGGCTCCTGCTCGGATTTGAGACGCCGGAATCAGGAACTATTTCCTACGATGGCCAGGATGTAACCGGTGTTGATATTCAGGCTGTACGCCAGCAAATTGGAGTGGTAATGCAAAGCGGCAGGCTAACCTCCGGCAGCATTCTGGAAAATATCATCGGCTCGTCACATCTCACTGTGGACCATGCGTGGGCGGCCGCGCGTCTTGCGGGCCTGGATCGCGATATACAAGCCATGCCGATGGGAATGCACACAATGGTCAGCGACGGAGGTGGCGGTTTTTCCGGAGGCCAGCGCCAGCGTTTGATGATTGCTCGCGCTGTCGCCAGAAAACCTAGAATTCTCTTTTTCGATGAAGCCACCAGCGCTCTCGACAATCAGACCCAGGCTATCGTCAGCAATAGTCTGGAAACACTGCAGGCCACTCGTGTAGTCATCGCACACCGTTTAAGCACCATTATGAACGCAGACCGGATTTTTGTTTTTGACCGCGGCGGTATCGTGCAATCCGGGAAATACCACGAACTGGCGGAGCAGCCAGGCCTGTTTCGCGATTTAGTTCGGAGGCAGGTGGCTTAATGGATAACCTACTGAAGTTTCGCGCCGAAGTACTAAACTCTTGCGGAGCCAGCAGTTCAGAAACCCAGGAACTCCTTGCCTATAGTGATAACCGCTTTGACCACGCAGGGCTGGCGGAGATCGTGTTTCCTCTTGCTGATGAACCTTTTGTGAAATCCTGGAAAGCCTATGGAGAAGAGGTTACAGCAGCGGGCACTTTCTCAATCCTTGCGAAATACCTCGTCCAGTTACGGTTTCCCATCAGGACAGGCATGAGTCAGGATCCTGATTATCTTGCGGCTACCACCAGAGGCACAGGCTTTGCAACGGATGGGCCCCTGGGTCTTCCACTGATCGCACCAGAGAAATGCCACGTTGTCCTGCACCCGACTCCGGCCGGCCACATACCATTGTTGATTGCTGAAGAGCGCATGGACTTCGTATTGCTGGTACAGGCACTTGCCAGGCGCAACGAACCGACTCCTATTCCGGCTTCCATGGGCGCCTGCATGGTCAGCGGCTACAACAACTGGGATCGAGTCTTCCAGGTTGTCCAGAAAGATGGAGCGGCACGATCCCTGAATCCTTCCGATTATCAGGATCGTTTTATCATTCTTAGCAAAGGCTACTATAGCGGGGTGGAGCCTGCCGCTATGTCTCTCCAGGAACGCGAGTGGCGTGAACTATCCTTGATCATTCGGCGAGAACATGAGTCAACGCACTACTTTACGCGGCGGGTATTCTCCTCCATGCGTAATAATTTGCTCGACGAAATCCTCGCTGATTATTGTGGGGTTGTTACAGCTACAGGCCGCTTCCTTCCAGACTGGATGCTCCGCTTCTTTGGCCTGGAACATTTTCCGCACTATCGTTCAGGCGCAAGGCTGGAGAACTATAAGGGTAAACCGGCGCTTTCCGCTGGCGCTTTTTTGGTTTTGCAAAAGCTCGTCAAGCAGGCGATTGACAACCTGGGCGCCATGAATGCCCCGATAGCAAAGAGTGACTGGCAAAGCTCTCCATTCCCGCTGCTTGGGTTGCTGGCCTTGTCCAGGTTCACGCTGGAGGAGCTGGCTTCCGGCGACGCGCCCGATCTAATACAGGCTGAACTCTTGCGCCTGGAAACTGCCGGCATCGGCTCGCGTCGATCCATCAACTACGATCCACACACAACATCATTAGGCCAGGCTGGGTGACACACGAAAGGACAATGTTATGAGAAAAATTTTTTACATCATGGGTATTTTGGAAGACAGTGATATGGATTGGCTTGCCGCACATGGAACGGCGAAGTTTTTGGAGCCGGGCACTGTGCTGGTGCGTGAAGGTGAGCCCATCGACTCCGTTTACATTCTGCTTGATGGCCATCTATCTGTCATTAGCCAGCGTCTGGACCGGGAAATCGCGTCTCTTTCTTGCGGAGAAATGCTCGGGGAGATCTCATTTGTCGATTCCCGTCCCCCCTCGGCATCAGTGGTAGCTGGTCGGGAATCCTATGTGCTGGCTTTGTCACGCGATGTTTTGACTACTAAGTTAGGAGATGATTCAGGTTTTGCAGCCCGCTTTTATCGCGCGGTAGCTACGCTGCTGGCAGATCGCCTGCGCACGACTGTGGGCCAATTGGGTTATGACATGCAAAAGCAGACAGCAGACAGTGATTATCTGGACGATGACTGGATGGAAAACATCTCATTCGCAGCGGCCCGGTTTGATCAGTTGCTCAAGAAATTCGGTTTAGGCCAGCCAGCGGCATAGCACACGCGAGCGCGGTGTGACATCCAAATGGCACTGGAGAATTCGCTGAGATTCTGAGGGTGGACTCGATGTGGAATAAATGCGGGGAGCAACTAGCCGAGGATGGCAGGCAGCGCGCTGGCAGGTCTGTCTGGTAAATCGAAACCTGTTGAAATAGGCATGGAAGGACCTAAGTAGCGCAACGTAAGCACGGTTATATCGTCAGACTGAGGGGCGCCAGCTGAGAACTCACGAATAGACTTCAGAAGTCCTGCGACCACTTCTTCCAACGGCAAGGTACTCGTTTCCTCTAAAAGAGTCTGCAGGCGCTCACCTGAAAATTCATTCTCTTCCGTGTCAAAAGCTTCCGTGACGCCATCTGTATAAAGAAAGAGACCCTCGCCCGGTTTTAAGCAGAGCTTTTCTGTAGGGTATGTTGCACCCTCCAAAACTCCTAGGACCGGCCCTCCATCGCCGCTGGTAAGTTGGGCATGGCCGGCGAAGAAGCGATAGGGCATACTGTGACCGCCTACGCTGAATTCCAGCTCTCCGGAAACGGTGTTCAGAACTCCATAGAACATCGTGACGAACATTGCGGGCACATTTTCTCTGCACAACAGCTCATTTACGATGCTCAGGCAATCACCCGGGGAAGAAGATCGACCTGCCGTGGCGCGCATCAGGGCCCGGGTCGCAGTCATGAACAGGCCTGCCGGGACGCCTTTGCCGGCAACGTCGCCAATCACAAAGCCAATTCTTTCCGCATCGATTGGAAAGTAGTCATAGAAGTCGCCACCGACCATGCGGGCTGTGATCATCTCCGCGCAAAGCTCCAGGCCGGATCCTTTCATTCCTGGTTGCGAAATCTGTGGCAGCATTGCGTGCTGAATTCGAGATGCCAGATCAAGCTCACACTCCACCGCCATCAGCTGCTTGTGTGTTCTCGCGGCCTCTTTGATCCGCTGCAGTTCCCGCACGGTTTTTTGAAGGGTAGATTCGACATCAGTGAAATCAATGGGCTTGGTCAAAAAATCAAAAGCACCGCGGTTCATCGCGGCGCGGATATTCTTGAGATCGCCATAGGCGGAAACCACAATTGTCTTGAGGGAGCGCGGCATTTCAGTCAAATGCGATAGCAGCGTCAAGCCATCCATCTCCGGCATATTCAGGTCGCTGAGAACAATTTCAATAGAAGGGTCTTCCCGCAGGGCTTCTACGGCGTTGCGCCCGTTGCTGGCAAAGCGGAACTCAAACTCTTTGCTTTCAATCTGCCGCCGAAACTTTCTCCTGACAAGAACTTCCAGGTCAGTTTCATCGTCCACAACAAGTATTCGAACTGGCATCTCAACTCCTGGGTAGGCGTATAACAAACTCGGCGAATTCACCATCGGTGGAGTTCAACAACAATTGTCCCCGGTGGCCGCGGGTCACAATGTCATGGCTGATGGAGAGCCCCAACCCCGTTCCCGATCCTGCAGGCTTGGTAGTAAAGAACGGCTCAAAAATCTTTTCCCGAATGGATTGCGGTATCCCATTGCCGTTGTCGCGCAATACGATTTCCACTGACTTTTCCAGGTTTCGCGTGCTCACCCGAATCCTGGGAGTGAACTGGGCGCAACTTTTCTTCTTTTCCAGAACAGCCTGATAGGCATTCATTGCCAGGTTCAGGACAACCCGGCCAAGGTCCGTGGGACGGCAGAGCAGTTTGCTGAGCGTGACATCGTAGTCAGTCTCAAGCACGACCTCGCTATTCGACCCGCCGCCTGTCGCGGTGGCGCGGGCAAAGTTAAGGTAGCGCGCAATCACCTCGTTGATATCGGCAAGCTCCGCTTCACCAGCGCCTGAGTTGCAGTGCAGCAACATGCCATTCACAATCTCGTTTGCCCGTGCGCCGTGTTCTCTTATCTTTTGCAAGTCCTCGGTTAAATCGGCGAGATGCTCTCGAATCGCTGGCGCCGAGGGACCCAGCTCTCGATCTATTTCCTGGACGGTATCTGCCGCCGTGATTGCGAAATTGATGACAAAATTAAGAGGATTTTTGATCTCATGAGCTACCCCTGCAGTAACTTCTCCCAGTGATGCCAGGTGTTGCTGAACCAGGATCTGGCGGCGGTACCTCTGTTTATCCAGCGCCGAGGAGATACGCGCCCGCAGCAACACGGATTCAAAAGGCTTCTGGAAGTAATCTTCTGCGCCCATGGAAATGCACCTCACTACGCTTTCCATGTCGTTGAGCGCAGAAATTACAATAATGGGCAGGTCTGGCTTTGCGGATTTCAGGTGTTTCAATACCTCATATCCGTTAATGCCGGGCATAAGTATATCCAGCAGGACCAGGTCGTATGCATTTTTACTGGCAAGATCAATGGCCTCAGCTCCATCGGCTGCCACGGAAACGCGGTACTTAAGCCGCTGAAGCATGCGCGCCAGCACATCACGATTCGCCGAGTCATCATCGACCACCAGCAAATGACCGAGTGAATCAGACATCTCCGCCTTGGCGGCTGCAGGGCTCGCCACCACGGGGCCATTCAGGGAGCCTGTTTGCACAAATCTCGTAAGTTTTCCGGTGGCTTGCAGCAGTCGTTGCACATCGGCGAATTGAGGGGAAGATTTGTCCAGCGGTCGCGAAATCAAAGACTCGTAGATTTTCTCCAGTCGTGGCTTGAGATTCTCACGCAAGTCCGAGACCCGCTGCTCTGTCGCATCTTTCTCAGAAGATGGAAGCGACAGCTCTATCTGGTTCAGAATATCTTTGCCCAAGACAGCAATCTGCTCGAAATAGATCACGTCATCGCTCGCGCCGGCTTCCAGTGCATCTTCAATCAGCAACTGGCTGTAACCGAGAAGATGGTTCACCGGCGTGCGGAGATCGTGTCGTAGTAGCTGCGTTTGTAACATTGTCCTGTCGGGATTAAAAACTTATTGGAATCAAGAGCAAGAAAAAGACCGGCGCTTGGGAGACCGGCTAGACCTGGCTCTTGGCGGCAAGAAGCCTGTCCATCTTTTCCAACAGTCGAGGTAGTTCGATTGGCTTGGTATCGTAATCGTCGCAACCGGACTGCAACGCACGTTGCCGGTCGCTTTCCATAGCGTGCGCCGTAAGCGCGATAATGGGAATGGAGTTTACCAGCGGATTCCCTTTAATCGCAGACGCTGCCTCCCATCCGCTCATCTTAGGCAGGCTCATATCCATCAGAATGAGGTCGGGTTTGGCAGTCTGCGCCATGGCGACTCCTTCCACGCCGTCGATGGCTATTTGAACCTCAAAGCCTTTGCGCAGCAGGCGCCGCGATAACATGTCGCGATTCATCTCGTCATCTTCAACAATCAGTATGTTGGGCATTGGGATTCCTCACAGTCTTTGTTTCATTAAATTACAGGCACTGCAGCTGGGATATCGGCAGGCCTGTTCATCGAACGTGCCAGCACAGCGATCAGTTCCTTCCGGGAGACGGGCTTGAGCAGATAGTCGTTCGCTCCCATGGAGAAAGCAAAGTTTTTGTCGTCAACAATGGACATCATGATGACAGGAATGGATGAGAGAGCAGGATCGTTTTTCAGTTCGCGCAGAAGCGACCAGCCATCCATGCCAGGCATGATTACGTCCAGCGTAACGGCGGACGGTTTAAGCTCGCGGGCTTTCCGCAGCCCTTCCTCGCCAGTGTACGCCGACTCCAGGCGAAGTCCCGCGCGGGAAAGATAACGACTGATCAGGTCATGCATGACCGGATCATCGTCCACCACGAGCACAGTTTGTTCGTAATTTTCAAATGTTACGTCTGGTTCCATTTCCGCCAACTCCTTTTTGTATTGAGATACCGCAGCCGGCAACTTCACGTGGAAAGCACTTCCCTCGCCCGGCCGGCTATTCACGACGATGTCACCACCCATCATTTGGCAGAACTGCCGGCTAATGGCCAATCCAAGACCGGTCCCGCCGTACTTCCGGGTAACAGAAGAATCAGCCTGCTGAAAGGGTACAAATAACTTGCTTAGCTGTTCCGGCGTCATGCCAATGCCGGTATCACGGACGGTAAAGCACACCCAATCTCGCCCATCCACGCTGTATTTGTTTGCGCCGATGGTAAGGACCCCATTGAAAGTGAATTTGGCCGCGTTGCTGGCCAGATTCAGCAGCACCTGCCGCACCTTGGTGACATCCGCCTCCACGCTTCCAATCCCTGCGGGAATCTCCATCTGCACGGCGTTCCCGTTCTTGCCGATAAGAGGAGCGGCCACGGCGAGCACTTCTCTTAAAAGGGTTTCCACCGAAAAAACCTCAAGGTACAGCTCCATCCGCCCTGATTCGATTTTTGCAATGTCAAGAATGGAATTGATCAGGCTTAGCAAATGCTTCCCCGCATGATGGATCTTTTCCAGGTCAGAAACGAACGCCGTTGCATCCGTTTCTTCCGCTTCCTCTTTCAACATCTCGCTGTATCCGATGATGGCATTCAGCGGTGTACGCAATTCATGGCTCATGCGCGCTATGAATTCACTCTTGGCCCGATTCGCCTGTTCCGCCGCGGTTTTTTCGGCGCTCTTCCTTTCGCGTTCCTGTATCTCAGCTGAGAGCTGTGAAAGTAAGCGCGTATTTCCGATCGCCAGGCTACTTTCATTGGCAACCGCCTGCAGCAAACGCAGGTCTGACGATGTGTATGGATGGTCGAATCGTTTTGGCCCCAGGCTGATGATCCCAATGAGATTGGCGGCGCTCATCAGCGGCAGCAGCAATTGCGCATGCAAAGTCTTGAGGGCTTCCTGTTCTTCCATTGGCAGCGTATGCACGGTTGAACCAGGATCGTCAAAATAAATGAGCATCGGTCCGCCATTTTCCGAGAGCAGCTCAAACACTTTGCTTTGCTCCTCCAGGTGCAGCATCGTCGCGGATGCGTGGCCTGTCCAGTGCTCCAGACAGTAGCGATTTTGTTTTTCCAGAAGCACCGCCACATAGGAAATACCCAGAGCAGACGTAAGATGAGCACTCACCGCATCCAGCAATGCCTTTGTCTCGCGAAAAGTCCCTGCCGTATCCAGAAACGTAGCCAGGGTCTGCTCCGATCCATAGTCTTCTGGAAAAAAGCGGCGATCCATCCATGAATTGGCCTTTTGCAGGACCGGTGACTGCAACACAATGAGCAGGACCATCCCGCCGATTAAGCTCTGCAACTGCACAGCCTTTGAGAAATAGAGAAGAGATGCCAGCAAGAGACAGACCGTGGCGATTTTAAGTGTCGAGATGCTCCGCTGATCAAGGGCATATTTAAGGCTTTGGCGAACCAGCCCGCGGACTTCCGGCGAGCGATGAACCACAATGACATAGGCCAGCGTGCAGGGAAAAAGCACCAGCGAACATAACGCGGTGGCCGCAAATGACCAGGGAACTGCCTGAAATGCAGATTTGCCGCGAACCAAAGCGATGACAATCCACAAACACGCAGGCCCAAGACTGGCCAGTGTGCCGAGCCATATCAGCTTAAGCCTGCGATACTCATCGCTCCCGCGTGGGACCTGCAGCAGTTTCAGCAGCAGGGTAATGAAACAAACGGCAATTGCTGTGGCGGTTAGATACTGAATGCTGTGCTGAAGTTCAGGATAACCAAGCCTTACCGTCCGCATTCTTGCGAAATTGGTTTCCTCCGCCGCAACCGCAATTGCGTCTGCTGCCACGTTGACGGCGATGGGAACAATCAATATCCACTTAAGCCAGGGAATCCGTCTATTCCATCCAGCAGGACGAGGGAAATAAATTCCAAACAGCAATAGCCAGATGCCGAATGATTCCGGCACTACGCTTTCATAGATGAATGCCGGAACACGCAATCCGGTTTCCCATCCTGGCTGCACGGCAAGCAGAGAGAAACTTAACAAGAGTGCGAGCAACAGCCACGCAAGAGGATCATACGAGCGCTCAAATGTCACCCAGAATCCCAGGAACAAGCAGAACGCGGGCAGCACGATCTGCGTAACAATCAGAATTGTAAGAGTGTCTGACTTGGGCGGCGCCGGGCGCTTGGGTTGCAGAGTAATTTCAAAATGTGAGAGCGTCCTGTCTGCGTGTTGTACTTGCACTTTCAGGTGATCGCCGGGATTCAAGTGCTCCACGGAGCCATGCAGGATTGAATCGCTATAGAAGCGCTTTCCATCGATTTCTGTCAGCGTGTCGCCGGGGCGCAAACCGGCGCTCTTGCTTTCCGGCAGAGCGTAAGTAATCGTCTGCTTTTGGTCATAGATGAATGGCTCGCGAGCGCGCGAAGTAGCATAACGAATCTCATTTACGATGTGCAGCACATAGAACCACTGGAAGCCGGCTGTTACAACCAGCATCAGGGCCAAAAGACAGTAACGCACTATACGTGCGTGTGATTTCAAAAACATCAAACGACGGTCCATGAGATCCATTGAATCGGAATCAAGCGTGTTCACGGTCGTTCCTGCCTTGTATCCAACTCAGCAAGTTGCGACGGGCTTGTTGCAAAAGAACTTCCATCGGCGTTCAACCGCGGAGGAAATGCGCGCAGCTCTCTCTGGAAATAGCGGCTGTACCGCTCGCGGAATGGTGCAGGGCGGTCTGAAGCTTTTTCTTCCAGCAGCGACGGCAAAACATCGTCAACAAAATACATTTCGGCCTGGCGGTTCCCTTTTATTCCGACCAACCCGCGCGGCGTGCAGGAAAAAAAATCCTTCAACCGCTGAAAAGCACGCTCTGAGACATTAATCTTGTTGGCCGCGCCTGACATCACCATGCGCGATGCGAAATTAACAGCATCACCCCACACATCAAAAGCAAATTTGCTTGTTCCAACCACGCCCGCGATTACAGAACCTGTGTGAATGCCAATTCTCATGGACCAGCCGGGATGGGGCCGGCTCTGCTGAGCGGCCATCACATACTGCAGCATTTCTATCGAAGCCAGCAGCGCGTCAACCGGGTGAGATGGCGTGCGCTCGGGGAGACCAGACAGAAAAATGTAGCTGTCGCCCACCGTTTTCAGCTTCTCCAGGCCGTAACGATCAACGATGGTGTCGAAAGCCGTGAAATATTCGTTTAACAGTGTAACCAGTTCATCGGCCGTAAGTTTTTCCGTGGACGACGTGAAACTCACAAAGTCGGTGAAAATGATGGTGACATCCTCGAAATAGGTTGGCGAGACCGAACCGCGAAGCTGGAGTTCCTCGCACACCTTCCTGGGAAGAATACTCAAGAGCAGCTTCTCGGTGGTTTGTCTCTCGGCCTCAAGTTGAAGCAGGGCAGCTTTTAGCTGCTCAGTTTGTTCTCTTTCGAGATCACGTGACTGTTTACGGTCCAGCAGAGCGCGCACACGAGTGCGAAGAAGTGTGGCGTTAAAAGGCTTCAGAACGTAATCGTCCGCTCCTGTTTCGATGCAGGCGACAACTTTCTCGGTGTCGTCGACACCTGAAATCATGATAATGGGTATGTCTTTTGCAGGCTGGCCAGACTTTGCTGCCCGAAGAACTTCGAACCCGCTGGCTCCCGGCATCACCAGATCAAGAAGGACCAGATCGATGCGCCTCTTGTCGATCATTTGCAGAACTTCATGGCCATTCACCGCGAATATTACATCGTACTTGTCGCGGCGAAGTATGCGCGCGAGCAAATCGCGGTTTGCCTCGTCGTCATCAGCAACCAGTACAACCTGTTTTTCACCTGCAATGGAAAGCCGCGCGTCGTCAGGAGTAAGTAAACCCGGCACAAGCCGCGGAGCTTCCGCCACTGGAGCGATGATCTGCTCAAACAACTTCAAAAACTGGTGGACGGTGAATTCAAGTTCCAGAAGATCTTCGATCATGCCGGGATCCGCGTGGCCGCGCACCATAACTTGAATTTGCCTGATTCTTTCCTGAGTCTCTTTAGCGCGCAACAAAAGCCTCTGCCCTTGTGAGGGATCGCCGTCAACTCGCTGTCCGGAGCGGCCGGGTGCGGTCATCTGAAGGTCTTGCAGCAATGACACTGCCTCCGCCTTTAGCTGGTCTAAAGGTCCGGCCAGCCCAGCCTCGCCTGCCGCTTGTCCAATTTCCATCTTCAGCAACTCACAACTGGTGACTATATGGTTGACGCAGTCTCGAAGTTTAAGTTGGGCATCACCAGATAAGGCTGTCGATTCAGCCGGCAAGCCTGATTTCGAAGATGTGGAGGTGAAGTTCATTTTTACTCCCAGGAAAGTACAGAAGGTAGTAATTCCGGTTTCGCCGCCCTAAGGAGTTGATAACCGATGCCCGCGAGGCCCTTGTGAAATGTAAGAGGGGTATTGTCATTGCTGCGACCGAATCCGTAGCGCCCCCTGGTGATGGCGCGGCGCGCAACGGAGTTTGCCAACAGGACGGCCTGTTGCTTATGGCGCTCGATTCCAAGTTTGCGCGCAGCCTCAAGAAAAAATTCGACACGTCCCAAAGTCCCACAGCACGGAAAATCGATATGGCTCAGCGTGCCAGACTTAGCTGCTGCTCGAAGGCATCGGTCAATATCCGCGCTGACCTCCGCCTGATCGAGACAAGAGCTATTGAGCCTGCCAAGGCCAATTCCTGGAGCGCCATTGCACCAGCTATTCCAGCATTGATAGCCGCCCTGCTCCCGGGGCAGCAGTAGATGCGGCCAATTCCCTTCATCCTCACAGTAAAGGCTGTTCTCATAAGCCAGGGCTTCCGCTGCAGCATCCCGAAAGCTTGACTCTCCCGTAATCTCAAAGAGCCGGCAGAGAGCTTGAATTATTCCCGCAGCGCCATGCGCGTATCCGGTTTGGCACTTGCCTGGTGAAGTTTCCCATGCCCTCAGACCAGACGAGGTAGTAATGCGGGCGCGGAGCAGATGTTTACCCCATAGGGCTGCCTGTTCGATCATCCACGGTTCGGGAGCAAGACTATGAAGTGATGCACAAACTAATGCGCAGCCAGCGGATCCTCCCATCAGATCGACTCCACGCGCATTAACGATTCTCTGGTGAGGAAAACGGCGTGCAATTCGGATTGCGGCTGAAAGCAACTCCTCATCGCCCATAAACGTGGCGATTCGCGCAAGGGAGTAGATGATCGAAAATGATCCCGTTCCGGCGCCTACGCCATCCCGCGCAAGCCAATCATCAACCTGTGTCGACGAAAGAGTGCGCAGCGGCTGCACTACGGCGCAAACCAGTGACCGGTACTCAGTTTTTTCAGAGATGTGGTCTAAAGCGGCAAGAAACAAACAAATTCCGTATGTTCCACCATACAAGTCGTGGCCAGAGAACTCTCGTCCACCGGACCAAGGATCATGTTGCAGACGCCCTGTCCACGGAGCTATTCCACCCTCCGCAAAACTGGGCGATTGGGACACGATCGCACCAATGGCTGCGGCTTCATCAAGCAGCAAGCAATGAGCCCGACTAGCTTCTTCCTGATGGACTTCTGACGCGAACTCATTACTGTCGCGTTTATGAGTAGGCAACTCGATGATAGTTTTCATAAGGACAGATCCGCAAAAAAATCTGCGATCACATCCGAGATTCAGTTTGGCCAGGTTTCCAGAAAGACACTTTCGGCCTCCACCTGGCGTCGGAGCCCGATGGTAGGCTCTTTGATTCGAAAATGTCACTTCCGCTTCGAAGGAGAATCGATGCAAGCCTTGTAGTCTCCTGAGAGATGGCTGGATCGATTGGCGCACCATCCGTCAAGTCAGACCAAAACGCACTTTTTTTGCGTAGATCTACATTCAACACAAAAAGGTATGCGGCCGAAGCCAAAACAAGGTGGTGATGGAACCCTTTCCATGACCGTCCCTGGTAGCAGCCCAGATCCAGATCACGTTCAAGACAGCCCTGGTACTGCTCCTGATACGAACGATGCCGGCTCAACCGGAGGCACATGGTTTCAGTTGGCCGTTTGTGGAAACGCGCGAGGTAACAACGATAAGGTTGTGCCTGCCCGTCGGGCCAATCGACAACAAACCAGAGTCTTTGGAGGCTGCTACTTATCCCATGTAGACCGGAATCCAGGAAGACCTCGCGAATTGCAAGCCGCGTTTGCCGTGAAGTACCTTCACGCGTAGCCCAGGAGCAGCGCGACCATTCTGCGGCCCCGATTTTTTGCATGATTTTTTCCAGCGTGTATGGATGCGGCTGCAGGCTCGAATTCCATTCAGGCGTGTTGGACTGAAAATCCCAGGCAATATTCGTTTTTGGATCCACTTCCAGAAAGAATTCCATTCCAGCGTGCAATAAGGCTGAACGAAAATCGGCGTCGTTG
Source organism: Terriglobia bacterium (assembly GCA_963724105.1). Taxonomy (GTDB): domain Bacteria; phylum Acidobacteriota; class Terriglobia; order Terriglobales; family Acidobacteriaceae; genus Angelobacter. The sequence continues at coordinate 78,421 of CAVRTD010000002.1, forward strand.
CCGTAAGCAGCATCGCCTACCAGCGGCTTGGGATGGAGCCCGTCACCGGTCACTTCCCGCAATAGTGCTAGCACAAGGGATGACCGTGAGGGAAAACATGCATCCTTGGGGACCCCGGACCGCGACAGTCTCGATGACTCGGCAGCCCAGTCTGGCGGGAGATACAGCCGTGCAGCAAGCGGCGCCGCGAACGATCCATCACTGGCCAGTATCTCCACGCTGATCTGGCAACGGGACTTCTTGCCATCCGCGCCACATCGCTGGTTTGATACGCCGACAGATTCATTCCCCTGCTTTGTCCATGCTCTCTCATTCACCACCCAGCGATCGACCGGTTCAATAGTGGGAATGATTGCTCTACGTATGCGCGTCCAAACCTGTTGATCGTCCCATGGGCTGTTTGCAATCGTCTGATGCAGGCTCTGGGAGTCTACTTGCAGCCGCTCGGCAAGAGGACGAATGAATTTTCTTCTTCCGGGCAGCAGCAGGCCTTCAATGTATCTGGCGGTGGCGACCCGCCGCTCCTGCCTGCCGATGCTTTCCAGCAGCGTGGAGAGATAGCGAGTCAGGTAGGGAATATTTTCTTTATATGTTGCCAGTTCCCACTTCATAAATTCACGACCTCCCCTTCCGACCCACATCATGGTTCCCGAATTTCCGCGGTCTGGGCGAACATAGCGTCTAAGCAGACGCCTTCCACAAGATCGGCGACCGCATTGCGAACTCTAAAACCTCATCCATCGACTGATCCTGAATGGGAACGGGAAGCGCCGAATGGCGCAGCCACAGGAGACGCCATGTTCCGGGATACCATTGGCGCAACCTCTCGACCCCGCGCCACAACAGTCGCGAGAGGTACACCTCTTCAGGGTTGTTCAATCCAATCCGATTGGCAGTCATGTGAATGTGGCTTGACGTAATGGGCCAGTGGGCTTGCCGGGAAAGACCGCTGATCTCAGCAGCCAGGCCCCGGCTAATATTCACCAGGCTGGACGGCTCACAATTTTTGCTGGCACACACGGACTCAAGCTCTGCGATTACTAATTCTGTAATCTGCTTTTCCTGCCGCGAAAACACAAGATCAGCCTCCCGAATACAAGGCTCCAGCGAATCACCCCATGCCTCTGAGGCATACGCGGCGAGCCGGACAAAATCTTCTTCGTCACCCGCCAGTCCCCAGGCAAGTTGGAGGGCCAGACGCATCATCGCGGAGTTAATCCAGTCACGACGGGAATTGCCGCGTTCATCCAGCATTTTCAGGATAGCCAGACTGGAGATGCAAAAAAGATCAATCGAGGCGCCGATATGGTCTGCGCCTCCATAGCGATTGATTTCAAACACAGGGGTAAACTGCCGCCATGAATTGTCCGCGTAGACACGACTAACGTCCGCTCGTGCTGCCGGATCAGTGGTTGCAATCGCCCGGTTCGTAGCCAGGATCTGGTCCTGAGCAACCGGCGCTTTAGAAGGATACTTGTCAAAAAAACCGGCAGCGCGCTTTTGTAGAACTTCCTCCGCGCGTCCACTGGTATTTTCATCTTTCAATCGCCAGCGCAAACGGAGATGAGGGCCTCCAAGCGAGTACCGGACAAAATAAAACCGGTCGATCACTCCCAGGCTAGCCAGTTCGAGCATGAGCGGCCACGCCAGTTCCCGCAACATTCTGTCGCGATCGGCATGATAGAACACGTGGTATGCGCGCCAGCGCAGCAATGAATCTGGGCACGTGCCACCATTAGATTGACCTATAAGTTGCGTTGCCATGCGTAGAGAATAATTGGGATTTCTTGTAATACGATTTGCCCCAATTGCAGCAGAGTGAAGTGGTTGATCGAGCGCAGGAGACCGAACCCCTGAGCGAGAGAAGACTTTGATTGCGAGACGATCAGGAGAACCAGTCCGTCCACGTCCACCGAGAGGTCAGTTTCTTCATTCCATATTTCGGAAAAGAATTTCTGATTTGCCCGCGAGACGGCTTTTTGCAGCCATTCGCTTGACATCTCTGGCCGTTCCTTGATGCTTTGCTCCAGCCCGAACAGAAGACTTCCAGCATGGAAGCGCCAGTAGTCCGCGGGCGGAATTTTTTGCCTTTTCAATGATCGATCAACCGCTGCCAGCCAGCGAACCGCTGCTCGTGAGACGTTGCCGCCAGCTTGCTCCAAGGCCCAGAAACATACCTGGTCGATGCGCTCCCAGAGTTCATCTGCCGCAGCAACGCCGGCATTGAGCAGAAAGGGATAGCCATTGTGTTCATGCTCAAAAATCTGAAAGGAGTTGTTCAGGGCTGAACCTGGCTCTCGATCAGCCAGATTCATCGTCCTGCCCCTGCACCCGCCGTGCCGTTCAGACACTTCCTGAGCGCTAAGTTGTGCGTGGCTTGGATAACGGGTAATAAATTTCTGAATATTGTCCTGGAGATAGGTCTTAACGCAGTCTCCTCCGGCGGTTGTGGTGGTGAAGATGCCGAAGACGTGCGGGCTCCGCGCGTCATACGGGCAAAACCAGAGCCGCTGCAGCAATCCCTGCCGACGGACATCGTGCGCCCACGCGTTGAGTCCGTGTTGCAGGAGGCGCTGCTGGTCCTCCATTCCCCAATAATAGATATTAAATCCGATATTCGTCATAGATGCCGGGGCCGCTCGACTCATAATCGATCGCAATAGTCTCAAAACGAAAGAAGCTGCGGATAACACGATCGTAGAAAGGCATTCTTCGCTCTTCTTCCATGACCATGCATAACTCTTCAAAGAAGGCAACGTTGGGCTGGCGAATCGAAAGAAAAAGACTACGGAGCGTCGAATAAAAAACGGCTGGACCGTGGGGCGTCTCGCAAAGAGGGGTGCGGTCCGTAAGCATCGCCTGCACGCGGCTGATGTGGCTATGCATTTCTTCCCATTTGCGCTGATTGCGCGCCACGCGAGCCTGGTTAATACACAGGTCGGGACACTGCAGGGCGAATGGAATCAGGAATTCATATTCCTCTGCGGCCATGGCGACGGCCCTGTGTGCCCATTTCATCGACTCGCTTGCGCTCGCGAAATCTCCTGCTCGGTAGTGGTATAGGCCAAGAGTCTTGTAGTAAGACTGGTCAAGCACAACTCGAACCGAATTGGGTATGTCGACAGCTTCCAGAGCGCCACCGGCTTTCTGCAGAATGTTTCCGGCTTCCTTTATTTTGTGCGAACGAAGAAGCGGCATCGCGCTGTTGATCAGGCGCAAGATGTGGCAGTGACGTTTATATTCCCCAACCCATGCGAGCCCGGCATCACCGGTGCGCTCGATAAATTCAATCAGGATATCTGCCATCTCTTTAGCTCAACTGTTGCTCAAGAATTGACTGGTTTCTGCCTTGGTGGAATTTCACTATCAAGATTGATATTCGATGCCAATTTCCTGGAATCGCAGCATGCGCCGGACAAATTGGTCGAAGAGGCGGCTTCGTTCTTCCTGGTCTACTATTTTGGCGGCTACACTGGATTCTTCAGTCGTCATGTCGCCGATCTGCGCAAAAAAACTACGAAACGCGGAAAAATATATTTTTTGACCATTGATTTTTTCGCACAAAGGAACATGGTCCAGCATCATTCCCTGTGCCTGCGCGACGAACGTATTCATTTCAGGCCAGCGGCGCTGGTTGCGCGCGATTCGCGCCTGATGAAGACAGAATTCCTGACAGTGCACCGCCAGCATGATCAACCAGTCCGCACTGCTGATGGCTCTTTTCACGGCGTCATGCGCCTGGTTCATTGATTCGCGGGCCTGCTGAAAGTTGCCCACGGAATAGAAGTAATAGCCGGCAACGCCGTGGTGCCAACGGTAGAGCACTGCGCTCACAGAATCTTGTTCGCCTCTCATCGCGGACAGATGATGCGCAAATTCCCGCAGCACTCTTCCCCCTTCTTCAATCTCGCCCTTGCGCATCAGAGCCAGCGCGCGATCGCTGAGTGCAACGGCAGGCAAGTGCCGGCGATAGGCGGCAGCCCAATCCTGGCCAGCGCTGCCAGTACGCTCGGCAAAATGAAGCCAATCACATGCCACGATTCAATTCCTCAATTCCCGCTGGATTCACGGTAGTCACTTTTTGACATCAACAGGTCCATTGGATAGATAAAAGCCTCTGGGACAGACATCAAACCGCCTGTCCCAGAGAAAACAAACAACTTGCAGCCTGGCGAACGAGATATCAGCCAGAGCAGACGTTAGCGGAGCAGGATGCGATCGGGCAAGGTTCAAGAACGCCGCCGGAAACATCTTCCAGCGCCTGATCGGACAGTGGTTCAATCTCAACATCTTGTTTTTTTTCTGGAATTGCATTTGGATTGGTAGCTTTGTCAGACATGTTTTTTCCTTTCTATTGGATTTACTGTTGGTGGAGTCAATTTTTGCTTTGCGACAGGGCTCTCTTCTGAAGCCGGTTTAACTGGTACCAACCGGTTCTTTGGGCCAGTCGAGTTGATCTCAGAAGAGCATGGCCCGTGTGAACCTCGGTGCAACCCAGCTATAGCCTGGATTGAAGCGATCCGGCTACGCTAGGTCGCCAGAGCAAACATTTGCGGAACATGAAGCGATGGGGCAGCCACCGGAAGCATCTTCGAGCGACTGGTCGGAAAGTGGTTCGATCTGAACGTCATCCTGTTTCTTTTCGGGGACTACATTTGGTTTATTGGGAGTGTTAGCCATGATGGTTGTTCCTTTCGGTTTGTGTTTTTTGAATTCGGCCTTGCGGCCGTTGCTGCCGTTAGACGCCCACCACAGGTAAACGCCTAATCTCTTAAAAATTCTGGAAACTCAATGGAGAGGCCTGCCTTTAGCGTCACAAAAGTGAACGACATGATTGGGCTCTGGTTCTTATAGCGTTCAACCCGGGCACTCTACCTTGTTGCGGCTTGCTCATCGCGTTGACGTAACCGAGATGACTCCCGGCTGGAAAACACATCGAGCGAAAACATGGCGCGCTCATCCACAGGCGATTGCAATGCAACCGCATCAACCAGCAATTCAACCGCCCACCTTTGCCCTTTGGAATCTCTGGGCATCATCTCCGGTTCGGGCAATGTTTCCACCAGCACAAGGGACCCTTCGGCTGCGAGCGCGATGGAGTGCAGGATCGAGATGAACAATGGTGAGCTCAGGTCCAGATATTGCGGCTTGTGGTATTTTCCCCGCGGGAAAGAATTAAGCTTCTCAGCCACAAACAAACGGGTTGGAATCTCGAACTTCCGGAGGAAACGATGCAGCCGCTCAAACGCCTCTGGGCTCCCAGGGTCTTCCAGAATGCGCCGCAGATCTAGAGCTGGAACACTCCAACTCTTGCGCATAAGCACTACATTTCCGATGCGCGTCCGCTCGCGGACGGTGATGCCATCGACCTCTCGCTGTAAGCGTTCGGGATAGAGGGGAATCGTATCTGTTGGTCCGAACGCACACAAAAACTTCACCAGAGTTGGCAGGTAAGTGGAGCCAGCAAGGCCGATATAAGACGCCAGGTAGCGCTGTCCACTGCGATCCTGCAGCCTGGGCCATCCATCTTCACCCACTGTAACAAACAGCTCTGCCAAAGAAAGGCGCCGTTCGGGCGCTATATCCATATGGGTTGCCGGCAGCACCAGGACTTTTGGGGTTTGTGGCGCATGCACGTTGAGCGTGTCACCACTCACGCAATGAATGTCCAATATCTGCAAGCATTCGTCGTTATCCAAAATTACCGCTCGCCGCGCTAACCCGTCAGCATACTGATGGCGGAGCGGAGCCGGCATCAACGGAGTGTAACGGCTGGACATCCGGCCCGTTCCTTCTTTCAACCGGTTGAGCACCCACAGAGAACCATCCGCTGTAGCCGGTTGGAGAAAAAGGCAGCCGCCTCCCTGGTACTTCTTGAATGCGTCAGGTATCTCGTCCAGGAGAAGGTTAAAACGGCTTATCGAGATTGTGCGGCCCTGCGCATCATCCATCCAACAATTGCGCAAAGATTCGCGGGCAGCAGTGCGTACCGATAGCAAATGATCCAGCACATCCAGACCCAGCGGATTCCAGGTTGAATGCTGCTCCTCAGTGGACCTGATCGCGGACTCATGAGAAACGTATTCCTGGAACAAATCCCGCACAGCGTCAAACGCACTGAGAAGATCCAGCCTGCAGTGCTTCCCTTTACTTTTTTCGAGAACAGAGCCAACGCTGAATAGAAGATCAAGGCGGCGGTCAAACAAGCGTGAGTATCGTAAAAGTGGCTCTGCGCTCCGTTGGGCCTGTTCCATGGCCGTCCTTCCAACACTCACGACTGGAAGACCCTTATCGGATTTGGGAGAACACCAAACATCCTGATAAATATCGTGCCCGGGAATATGCGACGCCGTTTTCGTATTGGTCGGGAGTTGAGCAATACGAGTGGCGCTGAACACCATTTCGTCCATCGTTTGCTGCATGCGCAAGAGCGTTTGTCCCGGTTCATTTGCGGAAAAAAGATTTCCTTCCAGAAGCACTAACCGCTCCAGAAGTTCAATGAAGTTTTGCAGCGCCGGGTCATGCGGCAACAGCTGGAGCTTTTGCAGGACCATTTTCTCAAGGTGCCCTTCATCGGCGCTCCAGGGCAACGCCAGATACAGAAACCCCAAATCAATCAGACTGTCTATTTCTTCTTTGATCGACTCGGAATGCGCATCCATTTCATCTTCGATCAGCTTAAGTAGCTCAACATAATTGAGCGGACCGCTAGCCAGAAGTGATTGCAGGCGCTGGACGAGAGGCCCCTGAAGCCTGGCGCGAACAAGTGACTCGCGGTAGTAACGGATCTCCTTGGTATCTTCGTCCACTCGATACTGCCCGGGACGGCGGTGAAGAGTCCGTCCGTCCTCGAGTTTCGAAACTGAATCGTTAATCGCTACCGAAAGCGTGCGCCGCCACGGTTCATAAAGACATAACGCATCGGTACACCGGTCAAGAATGTGTCTACGTACGCGCACTAGAGAATGCTGATCCCATTCACCAGGCAACAATCTCAAAGGCTCCGAGCCGCCTTCCACGCGACACAACCCGACCGGAGTGAAAGTCGAGAATGGAGACAGTTTGAGAGAAGCCCGGCTGGCGTAACGCAATACTGTCGCGGCCAGGCGTTTTTCCCGGCGACCATAATCTTCCGGCGCTTTCACTTTCAAACGGCCGGACTCGCTGGCCACTGTATTGCTTGCCACTGCCAGCCCGCAGCGGAACATGGGATTATCAATCAGCCCAGCGACACAGTGATACTGCCTTGTTGTTTCATCTCCGTGGGCTTTTACAAACTCTTGCTTTTGATGAGCGAGGTTCTCTTCCAGCTCAATCACTTGTTCCGCCAGCGCCGGAGCGGCTTGTTTTATGAGCATCCAAACCAGCTTCGTGCGATAGCGGGTTAGTGGACGTCCATTAAAGCAATCACGCTTGACTTCCAGGAGAGCGTGTCGTTTCTCGGTCGGAGCATTATGAATAGCCGCGTGAAGCTGTTCAACAAGTTCATTACGAGCGTTGGATAAATTAGCTTCGAGCTTTGCTATCGCATTCAGAATATCGCCCAACCGGCTGGAAAAATCCTCCATTGTGCTGGCGGGGAGTCCGCTCAATCGGGCTATAAGTAGGGCTGAATTGCTCGTCGTCACAGAACTGCTCCAGAAACTGCGTTATTGAGCTTTACCTTCAGGGCTGTGTCGAGAACTTCCACATGATGCCGGCAGCTCACGAAATCTCGCAAAGTGGAAGCGGACGTGCGCGGCCGGCACAAATGCAGTCGATTCAAACAGGCAAAATTGGATGGAGAAATCGTTTCAGGAATTGGTTAAATCTCGCGCCAGGCAATGGCGGTGATCAAGCGCAGCTCACCCTAAGTCTGGAGGCCCACACAAGGGTGAACCAGTTTCAGTACCGCCTGAAACTTCCTCAAGAGCGGCGTCGGAAAGGGGTTCGATTTCAGCGTCTTTCCGGCTCTGAATTGACTTGCCAGGCTGTTTTTTTTCCTCGTTTGGCATTTTTTTATCCCTTCGTAATAGATTTATGGGGCCTTGTGGTCGCAAATGAAACGCTCGTTGATGGACTTACACCCGCGCAAGCTCCTGCGCAGGCACAAGACTATGATCTTCTACCGCTTTAATCAGAAGATGGTGCACATAGGCCTCATGCAGAGGTGTTACCCCAAATTGATTCGCCATTCCGTGCAACATCTTGAACAGAGGCGGAAAGTTCACGTTCGTAGTGAACGGATCAATCTGATGTTCGCCGGAGCCGGCAAAAGATTGCGTATAAGCTGACAATGCCGCAAAGGTCCGCAACCACGGCTCTACTTCCTGGGCGCCGCTGTTGCGCGCCCACTCTTCATCACTGAGCTGCGCCAGCTTTGTTCTGGCAGTGCTGGAACCGGCTTGGGCATCAAAATGTGCACGAATCTCCAACTCTTTGCTGGATTCGGAAATGAAAAACCGCAAAAGCCAATCGCGATGAAAGGCAAGATATTCTGTCGCGCTGGTTCGATCACCAAGGCCAGAAGCACCCAGAGCCGAGATCAGGCTTTTTGCCAACAGAGATTGCTTGCTGCCATCCGAAAGCTCGCCCTGCTCATCTACGGCGGTGAGGAACACGCCAGTTGTTGCCGCAAGGCAACGACAGGCAAGGGCGACAAAATTTTCGTCTTCGAGCCAGGGTGACGCAGGAAGCGACACGTAGCTGCGTCCATAGGTTGTGGCGAGAAAGTTACGATCGGCGAAATCAGAATCTACTTTGTCTTCAGCGTCAATGGGTGGGGCCTTGGGATTACTTACACGAGGATCAGCCGCCAGGTAAGTGCGCGCTTTCTCGATCCACTTTTCTACGTGGCTGTGCAGCAAAGGCCTCAGTGAATCCACCACAGCCCGCTCACCGTGAAGCCGAATCTTGAGGTGCTCCCCACCACGCGCGTAACGCATAATCCAAAGCCAACAATCCCCATCTGGCCGGACGCCCTGCATGTCACGCCAGAACGGCACAATCCCTTGCTGCAACAGGTTGTCCACCAGGCCGCTGGCATAAATATTTGCGGTTAAGATTGGATCTGCCGAATTGAGTGAATTAAGCATGTCCTTCACTTCCTATGGATGGTGGAACTGCTCTACTCTGAACGCCCCGCGGATCAAACCAGCGACTTGTTACGAGCAAAGCGGAAATCAGGCCACGGAAACGTTTTGAAAATGTTGCTCAGGCGCGGGCAAGGGAACGTACCCACCGAGATCGACAACGACGGAACTGCGAACGACTTCAATCGATAGAACCAGCCGATGCTGATTACGGTGACTCTCAACAACGCCTTCAATCCCATCAAAAGGGCCACCAGTAATCCGCACTCTGGAACCAATCTCTGCATACTCGCACGGTTGCATCTGGTATCCAGACTTGACAGCTGATTGAATTGCGCTGATTTCGTGGTCAGGGATGATAGCTGGAGATTTAGCAGTACCGAGAATACGTATGACGCCTGGGGTCAACAGGATGGGACCGCTACCCATAGCCTTGATGCGACAAAATACATATCCGGCAAATAATGGAAGCTGTATTTCCTTCCATCGATCAGACCAGCGCCTGCGTACAACATAAGAAGGAGCAAATGTCTCGTAATTCTTTTCCGACAGGAGTCGCGCAGCAGTGAATTCATGCTGGTACCGTACGTAGATCGCACACCATGCGCTGTCATACTGGCTGAGGTCCATACCGTCTCCTTCGGTCAACGTGAGTTTGCCGATACAGATGAATCGCACACTCTTCACCTCAAGCGGATGGAAAACAGCAGGACGTAATCTTTGTATAGAGGTGTGAGGGAGCCACCGGTTGCGGCAAGGCAGGCTGCCGCCATTTTGAGTCCCAACTTCTTACTCATTCACTAACCCTTACCGGGCCAGTCACAGTGAGAATTAGCAATGCCATTGCCAAAGCATGCGTTCTATGAAGAACCGTGCTTTCCATTGTGCATTTTGATTCACAATGATTATGTTTGTGATGGTGATTCCCACTTTGAAATTATGGATCCGCTGCTCGTTCCGCTTTTAGTTGGAGTTCAACGACTATCATTTCCATTCTGGTTGACGATTGCTGCGGTGCCGGACAGGAACAACCGTAAAGGTGGCAAATTTAATTTTGTCCGACTTATCCTCAGCCAGGCACGACTAAGGTGTCCGCCAGCGGAAAAATATGTCCAGCGGTGGACACCTTTCGGCGGCAATCGTGAGAGAAAGACCTTTGAATGGAAGCCGCCCGGGGTAAGATCGCATTAGAAGCTGCCGGTGGAGCGCGGTCCCGTGTAAAAGAACTATTGGATGGGGGTTGACGGCGTGAATTTTGGAACCATAATCACGATGTCATATCCAAAAATAAGCCGCTCCAGCTCTTCATCAACTGGGCCAAGCGCTTTAAATCTCCGGCGAAGGCCGCGAAGATCGTAGAGAGTCCAGCCTTCCGGCAATCGATGGTCCACCAGCGGCTTAATGAAAGAAACCGCAGAACTTGTATCCTGTACCAGATCAAAATTCTCCAGTTGCGGTGGCTGGCCGGGCGCACCAAAACTGATCTCTGCTCCCTTCACTCCAATGATGTTGATATGAAGAGAGGTGGAATGATGGCCTTCTGCCAATTCAGCCACAAAATTGCCCAGATCGTCGTTATGTAGAGGATTAATCCCCTTATAAAGGTGGGCGGAGCCAAACTTGAGCAAGACTTTGGCGGGTTTTCCCTCAGCCCGCGTCTGGTCATCATAATAACGGGCGAACAACGCCTTCATCATTAGCGCCCGCTGAAGGTTGGAATCATAAGCTTCACCCTGCAGATATTTGTGGTAGATATCGCGGCTTTCGATGAAGGCATTCAGAATGGCTTGCGAAGCCGGATTCCCTTCCCGAGCCACCGAGTTCTTAAGTTCCAGAATCTCGCTGTCCGGCACAGACAGCATAAAAATATCGTTCACTTTCCCCGAAGCCACGGTCCGCGCATAGGCTTGATCATTTTCGCGGAACATCTGGCGTATTTTGGCAGCCGCCGCCTTGCCGGGATGAGAATTCAAGAGGCTCTGTAGCAAAAACCTGGACTCTCCGTAAAACTCCTGATCAAGCCCCCATATATGGAATTTTTCATTTTCCGCAGTATGGCTGCAATGGGCCAACAGATCTGTTTCCTCCTGAAGACGATAGAATGGGAGGGCGTCTGGAAATTCTTTCTGAAACTCAGCAACCTGGTGGCGTGAATCCGTGGAGCGGGCCCACTTCTCTAATTGGCCGGCCATCATTGGGCCGGTTTCAATTGCCATGGAATGAAACCCTTGCGGAACGGCAAGGTCACATATTGCAGAAGAGAACTCGGGGGTTTCCGCATTGCCGTGTTGTTCACCGATGAGCACAAACTGGGCGGAGGCAATGGCCTTGCGCAGAACCTCAGCTCCTGCGCCAGATAAATGCCCATCCTTCAGGTTGAGATCATAGCGGTTCTCAAGAAGTTGTTTTCCGAGTTGTTCCTGCGCCAACATACATCCAAGGCCGGCAATTCCTAGAAATACCACAGCCGCCAGTTTGGTGATCACCAATATCGTCCTCAGTTCGCAAGATAGCCAGTTCAGCGGGGATAACGGCCACCCTGGTCATCTCGAAAGGCACGAAGCCCAGATCAGGATCCGACGTGCATTGCAACCAGCGCCTGTTCTTCTTCCGAGAATAAAGTACCATCTCTTGCAAACAAGGAGTCAAGCATAAAATCGTTTTGCTGATTTCCAAGCAGGCGGTTAAGAAATAGAGCAATGCCTGCGCTTCCTGTACCGAAATCACATGACAGCCTGAATAGTGAATTTCCGGGAAATGCGATTCCCTTCCGTTCCACACGGAAATTCATTATTCCCTCTGCAAGTCTGGCAGCACTTTCCCGATACCGGGAGTGTGCGGTCAGGTCGTGCATGTCGAGAAGAAACTCGCCGATGCCTGCCAGGCCAGTGAATCGTCCTGCAAAAACCGCGTATTTCCGGTCGGTATCCAGATAGATCTTATCCAAAACCTGTTCATAGCAGGATTCACCGAGCAGTCGGTAGTAGCGCGCCGTTGCAATCCCGATTCCAGCACTCCCGTGCTGCCAGTATGGATAGACCGGCGACGTTGATCCGGTTGACATGGGCCACGTAAGTCCCGCATCTTTATTTTGCAATCCGAAACTCAGATCAAAGTCCAAAGCACGCCGCCCAACATAAAGAAAGCGCTCATTCTTTGTTGCGAGATAGAGGTAGAGCAGGAACAGAGCAATGCCGGAAGATCCGCGGGCAAGGCCGAGAGGCGCACCTTCGCGTTCACCCCAGTAGCAGCCGCGTCCGTCTTCTTTACACTGCTCGACAAGGTGATTCCCGGCTTGCACGGCGTGCGCAAGGTAAACTCTGTCGTTCGTAGCCATCCAGAAACGCAGGTCTGCCATCCCCCACCCGGAAACGCCATGGAAGAGATCGCAAGCATCAAAAGCCAGGGGATGTGTATGGACCTGGCGCATTGCAGTCTCTGCTTCTGCCTGCAACCCCATTTCAAGCAGACTCCATGCAATTCCAGCGAGCCCGATATACAGACCTGGAGCATATGTCCCATGCGTCAAACGCTTGTTGCTGATCCACTGCAGAACACGGGAGGGCACGCCTCCTGTGATTTTGTGCCATGCATAAGCCACACCACATGCCCCAAAAGCGAGGCTGAGCGGGTTGGTAGCAAAGAGCCTGGCATCGGCCGGAAACAGCCTATCTTCGCGTTCATACGTTACCGTACTCTTCCAGTGGTCGACGATGCGCTCCAACACGCAAGGGTAGTTCTCCCGCCTGAGTTCATGCACGGGCTCCACTTCGACGCTGGAATCTTCATCCATCAGGCAACCGAGACGGGCGGGTGTTGTAGGCTGACCTGGATCATGATTCATCAATCCAATAATCATGCTTGTGATTGATCTGGGCAGTCGAGAATCCTTGCGTATCGATTCCATCAGCTCACGAATCGCTTCTCTTTTAAGTTGAATGAGGCCATTCCAGGGAAAAAGGTAGGCAAACAGGACCGCTCCAAGCGAATAGTAATCACTTTCAATGTCGGCAGGCATACCCTGGAGTCGATTCGGCGAGACGAATCCAGGAGTAAAAAGATTGGTGGGACGATCAATCTCTTTCTGGTAAGCACCTTCGAAGTCGATAAGCTTCAGGGAAGTGCCGCCGGCCAATACCATCACATTATTCGCGGAGAGATCCGCGAAGACGATGCCACGGCTATGCAATACTTCGATCATCCGGATGAGATTCAGAGAGATTTCAACAAAGGTCCGCTGCCATTCGACATAGTCTGTCTGCAAAGGCCTGGTGCGGAGCAAAATATTGTGCGCCGCGGAGTAACGGCCCAGTACCATTCCGTCAATGTATTCTTCAACTAGGAACCAATGCTCCCAATCCTGGAAGAGATCCACGGGTTGCGGGGCTATTCCTGTATCGGCGATGACTGTGAGCAGGCGGTGTTCCTTCTTGAGCAGTTCCACCGCATCGTAACCGTCAAACGATTCATTCACGAACGGCCGGGCTTCCTTGATCACGACGGGCTGCCGGGTGAGATGGTCAAACGCCTTATACACGCCTCCGGCATTGGAAAAATCAATTACACTTTCGATCGTATAACGCCCTTGCTTAAGAGTTGGGCTGGCTTCGTTGTTGTCCGCTGGCTCGTCTGGAGCCAGTGGACCACATACCCAGTCCGGCGTAATGGGATACGGAAGCCTCTGATCGGGGACTGAACTCCCGTCAGGGGTGATAAGAACGGGAACACTCTCGCCTTTTACATTCAGCTTCTCACGGAGGCGCATTCCACCGTATCGATAGAAAACAACGCCACTATCTTTATAACGGCGATCTGAGAGAATGTAGGGCCCCTGGAATCCCTTAAGTTCTTGACGCAGGGATTCAATCAGTTCCAGAAAGCAATGGTCATTTTGAGGGTAGATGGTAATGAATTTGGAAGATCCCCCTCGAGGGAAGTTTTTGCCGTTCACAAGCTGCAATACCCGCAGATCCAGGGAAAATTTAAACGTGGTGTCCTGACGCTGGAGGAGCAGTGCGCTCACGCGATCCAGCACTTCACGCGCATTTGCCAGCGAGCTGGAAACATGTATCTTCCAACCCTGGTATGGACAGAGATTTTGTTGTGAGGAGCAAACAAACCAGAGCTGTTGCCGGCGAATCTCCCATCCCCCTGACAACCGAGACGAGACTAGGTCATAAAAATCCTTAGTGCGCGGCACATAGTAGTCAAATGTTTCGTCATAATCGCTTTGCACCAGGCTATAAAGCCCATATGCTCTGGTTCGCATACATAATCCCTTCGTGCTCAATACTTGTAGCGAATCCTAAATACAATTTTGCGGCCGGCGATCTGGCGCCGAATATTCAACCTTGCTCCTGTTTTTCATTTCCAATTCCTGCAAACCGTTCCGAACGATTGCCAGCAAGAGGTTCAGAACGGTCGCTAGAATCGATTTACTCATGATGAAGTGGACTGGCCTCTTCTGCTTGTACCGTAGGACAAATGCCGCTCGCTGTACTCATCAACATCTCTTCTCCAGCTATAACGTCCGGGGCCCATGTGGTCAACTTTTGCAGCGCAAGGATGTTACCCATAGATTTTTCTCCTGATTTGAGATGCGTGAAAATGCTTTGCAGCCTACTTTTTCTGCTATGGCCAGGAGATATGCAAGAAAATAGCCATTCTTATCGATGCAGGCATGGAGGTAGCTCAAACTACAACCGGAAATAATCATCACCCGCTGGTTACGATGCTTCAGAACCGCTCTTATCGCGCGGCAGCAGTTGGATAAAACTCGCTTCGTTCAAGCTGTTCCGTTTCGGAAAATTGCCGCAAATTTTACGAAAAGAAAAATTACCGCGAGCGTTTATTGCAGGAGGAAAGCGTTACCTCTGTCCGCAGGTGGACAACCAGCGTCCAGCGGTGGACACCTTTTGCCGGGCGATTTACGGTTTTTCCAGTGGACGAACAGCATTATTCCACGGCATATTAGAGCCCGTGCACTTAAGCGAACTTCGGATCGGATGGCCTAATTGTTTTGCTGGGATAAATTGTTCAAGACTTCACAGAGTTTCATATCGGTAAATTTCATAAGTTACGTGGTTCTGAATTGGCCAGACAAGTGCATCATTCATGGTTTTCTGCATTCATGCATTGCGGGGCAGCCGAGCCAGTACGCGGCCTGGAGTTACTTAATTAGCAACGAACTGTGCGCGCTGATCTGGCGGAACCCGGTTCCCACGCCTTGCACGAGAGCTAATTCATAATGCGCAATCTTTTCCAGGACTTTCGTTTAGCTGCTCGAACGCTGACCAAGAGCAAGGGATTCACAGCGACAGCCGTAGGCATGCTGGCACTGGGTCTGGCCGCGAACACGATCGTCTTTAGCGTAGTGTACCCCGCGTTGCTGCGCTCTCTACCCTATCCCCAGGCAGACCGCCTGATGGTGCTGCATTGGCAAGATAACCGTGGCCAGAACCGAGCGGATGTTACGGCGGAAACATTCTTCATGGTGCAGCAGCAAGCTTCTTCGTTCGCCAGCGTTGCAGTTACCTACCCGCTTGATGTTGGCGTAAATCTTGGAGGACAAGGGACGCCGCAGTATCGAAAAGCCCTCCGCGTGTCTGAAAGATTTCTACACACCTTGAATACGACTCCCTATCTGGGACGCGATTTCAGCGTGGAAGAAGATCGACCGGGAGGAAATCGGGCTGTTCTTCTTAGTTACGGTCTATGGCAGCGTGATTTCGGTGGCTCTGTATCTTCCATTGGCCGCACCGTACGCGTTGATAATCAGAGTTATCTAGTTGTCGGCATCTTGCCCAAGGACTTCCACTCTTATCCTGACGCCGATTTATGGTTGCCCCTGCAGCTGGATGCGGCAACAGCCGACCCTGGAAGCGATTACCGCGTCCTGGTGCGCCTGAATGAAGGTGTTTCCCGGGAACGCGGAGAGCAAGAATTGTCCATGCTTTCACAACAGAACAAATTACCTTACATCGCCGCACACCCGGAGATTAAAGGGGCGCTTGTGCTTCAGCCGTTGCAGGACTTCCTGGTTGGCCATGCAAAAAAGAGTCTTGCGATTTTGGTTGCGGCGGTGATGTTTGTGCTGATGATTGCCTGTACCAATCTGGCCATTTTGCTGCTGGTAAGGGGACTCTCACGGAGACATGAGCTGGCCATGCGAGCGGCCCTGGGATCAAACCGATTGCGGCTGATGCAAATCCCGATTACCGAAAGCTTGCTGCTCGCGGCACTCGGCGGATTGTTCGGTCTCATCCTGGCCAAGGAGGCCCTGCATTTTGCATTCCTTCCGCCAGACCTGCCGTTTCGAGGTAATGTACATATCGATGGCGCAGTAGTGGCATTTACAGTTGCAGCCTCATTTCTCACGGTTCTAGTTTTTGGATTGCTTCCGGCACGGAAGCTTACACGCGTAGATTTCGCTGAAATTCTGCGCCAGGCGCCGAGAGGCATAAGCGCGGACGCTAATCAATCCCGAACCGGATCCATCCTGGTGGCCACCCAGACGGCACTTACTCTTGTACTGCTCGCCGGGGCCGCATCATTGCTTAGGAGTTTTCTCGATTTGCGGGTCGTATCTCCAGGTTTTGATTCCCACAATGTAGTCGTGGGGCAGGTCTCTCTGGCGGGCAATAAATATGGTTCAAATGCGTCAGCCACGCAACTACTCGAGCCCCTGCTCACCCGTATCATGAGTTTGCCAGGAGTAGAAGCCGCAGCCACAGTCAATGGACTTCCTCTTGAAGGCGTCTTGAATCTGCCGGTTTATCCGGTAGGATTCCCCGAGAAGATTGAGCACGCAAGCGGTTACATGATTATCAGTCATGATTATTTCAGCGTTATGCGTGTTCCACGTCTTGCCGGAAGATCCTTTAAGGAAGCAGATAAAAGCTCAACTGCTCCAGTTGCCATTGTGAATGAAACACTTGCTCGAAAATGGTGGCCAACTGAAAGCGCGACTGGGCATTTTGTAATCGCGGGAGAAGAACTGGGCCCACAGTTTGTGGACAGACCGCGGCAAATAGTTGGCGTTGTTGCCGACGTTCATGAATCAGGGCTGGATCGTCCACCGGCGCCCACGATATACGTTCCGGCTAGTCAGATCCCCGATAATATTTCCGAATTTGTAAACAGATCATTTCTTACCTCGATCATAGTTCGCACCAAAACGACGGCCGATATCTCGGGAGGCATGAGTGCCGCTCTTGCATCTGGAGATCCCGAGCTGGCTCTGGCATCCATCAGGCCGCTTAATCAGGTTTTGGCAGGTTCTCTGGCAAGCCCGAAATTTTATGTATCTCTTACCGCAGCGTTTGGCATAGTCGCGTTGTTGCTGACGGCAATAGGCATGTGGGGGCTGCTCAACTATCAGGTCCGTATGCGAACCAAAGAAATTGGAGTTCGCATAGCGATCGGCGCAAAACCTTCACAGATCGTGTTGCTATTCCTTAAGAAGGGACTGGGACTGGTGACCATAGGGATTGTGATCGGGTCTGTTGTCGCCTATCCGCTTGTTCGGTTTTTGGAAAAAACTTTTTACACTCCGCATCCATCTGTGCTGGCTGTAATATTGAAAGCTAGTTTTCCCATAGCCCTTATAGCAGTAGTCGCCAGCGTTTTGACCAGCTTACAAGCCGCATCCATTGAACCAACTACGGCCCTGGGCCCAGACTAAGTGTTTTCTTACACTTCGGCTGTTCTGAAAACAAAACAAGAACTTCACCTCTACAGGCCCTTGCGATCAAATCGGTAAGAATCTTTTAATGGCGGAGAGTCCCCGAACCTACCGGATCCTGGTGGCAGACGATCAGTTTGCCATTCGCGAGGCATTAAAGATGCTTCTCGGCTCCGAAGGCTTTGAAGTGGAGACCGCCTCCTCTGCGCGAGTTGTTCTGGAATCGATGGCGGTACGGGAATATGACACCCTTCTGCTTGACCTGAACTATGCGCGCGACACCACCTCAGGCAGGGAGGGCATACAACTCCTTGAGAACATCAGAGAAATCGACGATCGTGTACCCATTCTTATTATGACTGCGTGGGCTACGATTGACCTGGCCGTGGAATCTGTGCGGCGTGGTGCGCGAGACTTTATTCAAAAACCCTGGGATGATGAGCGACTGATCGCGACCATCCGTACCCACGCCGAGTTTTACCAGGCCCAGAGACTTGGCCAGAGGCTGGAAGCAGCGAATCGTCTGTTCAATGCTCCAGGCAGTGCAAATTTCATCGCTCACGCACCGTCAATGCAGCCGGTAGTTGACGCCATCGCGCAAGTTGGTCCCTCAAACGCGAATGTTTTGATACTGGGAGAGCACGGCACCGGCAAGGAAGTAGTGGCACAGATGCTCCATCTGGTGTCACAGCGGGCGGAGAAAGCGCTCATCACGGTGAACACCGGCGGCCTGCCAGAAGGCACGTTTGAGAGCGAGTTATTCGGCCATGTGAAAGGCGCATTCACAGACGCAAGAATGGACCGTATTGGACGCTTTGAAATGGCGGATGGTGGCACGTTGTTTTTGGATGAAATCGCCAACGTGCCTCTGCGCCAGCAGGCCAGACTGCTGCGCATTCTGGAAACAGGGCAAATGGAGCGGGTTGGCTCCTCAAGGACGCAACAAGTCGACGTCCGCACGATTTCCGCTACCAATGCTGACTTGCAGGCCGAATGCGCGGCGGGAACTTTCCGTGAGGATTTATTGTTCCGTCTCAACACAGTTGAGATCTATCTTCCCCCTCTGCGTGAGCGCCGCGAAGACATACCCACTCTGGCGTCGCATTTTTTGTCGCGGCACACGCAACGCTATCGCAAGCAGGTAATGGGCTTTTCACCAGAAGCCATGGACAAGTTGCAAAATTACCCATGGCCCGGAAACGTCAGAGAGCTTGACCACACAATAGAACGCGCGGTGATCATGTGCCGCGGAGAAACCATCCAGGTGGGCAATCTTGGCTTACAGGTCTCTAACAGGCCACGCACTCTGGAGCTGGGAGACATGAGCCTGGAACAAGTTGAAGCTCTTTTAATCAGCAAGGCCCTGGCGAGATACTCAGGCAACGTGAGTCAGGCCTCGGAAATTCTCGGATTGAGCCGCGGAACATTCTATCGGCGCATGGAGAAATACGGTCTTTATGCTCCCGAGATTCGCAAAGACAAGCGCTAAAGTTCGCAATTCTGATAAATCCTTTGAGCGCCGGCTATTGGCTTCAGTCCTGATTACAGGACTGCCCGGCGTCATTCTAAGTCTTTTCCTGCTCTGGAATAACTCCTACTCCTGGGACCACCAGGTGGAAGGAACCACTCTTGTGCTGTTTCTATGGATCGCACTGAGCGTTTCAGCCTGCCAGACTGTGATTCATTCTCTGCGCGTACTCTCGAATCTGGTAGCAGCGCTTAAAGAAGAGGATTTCTCCTTCCGTGCCGCACAGGCCGTGCCTGGAGATGCTCTGGGCGATCTGGCAATTGAGATCAATGAGCTTGCGCGGGCCCTGGAAAGAGAACGGATTGGAACGATTGACAGCACAAACCTGTTGCGAAGAGTAATGGACAAAGCCGACGCAGTCATCGTGGCTTTCACCGCCGACACCCGGGTTTGCCTGCTGAACCGCGCCGGTGCGGAGATGCTGGGTATGTCCGAAGATCAAATACTGAACCGAACCGCATCCGAGCTTGGAATCAAACATCTGTTGGATGGGCCTTCCAAACAAGCCATTGCGCATCCATTTTCTAAAAGCGAAAAACGCTGGATTGTCGACCGTACCTCATTCCGCCAGGGTGGTGTTCCCCACCTGCTGATCGTTCTTTCAGAAGCCTCCGAGGCGCTGCGTGCGGAGGAGCGTTCGGCATGGCAACGGATCATTCGCGTCCTTGGGCATGAGATCAACAATTCGCTGGCGCCGATCAAGTCGATTGCGCGAACTCAGCTACACTTGCTATCAAATGGGAATTTCCCAAGGGAACTAACGGCAAATGTGCGTCATGGGCTGGAGATCATCCATGGTCGCGCTGAGTCTCTGAATCGCTTCCTGCAAAGCTATGCCCGCCTGGCACAACTGCCACCTCCGACAAGGCGCGTGGTCGCACTGGAGACCATCATTGCGCGGGTAGCGGGAATGGAATCCAGATTATCGATAAAAGTCTTGCCCGGCCCTAATTTGAGGATAGAGGTTGACCTGGACCAATTAGAACAGGCTCTGATCAATCTTATTCATAACGCGGTAGATGCTTTGTTGATGAAGGATAACGCTGTTGTAGAGCATGACTCCGTTACCATCTCATGGGCGGCTGGAGCCGAATTGCAGCTTTGGATTCGCGATCGCGGCATAGGCTTACCTAACACCGAGAACCTCTTTGTCCCTTTCTACACGACTAAAGCAACCGGATCAGGCATTGGACTGCCGCTGAGCCGCCAGATCATTGAGGCACACGGTGGAAGCTTGACTCTCCGCAACCGCTTTGACGGCGACGGTTGCGAAGCTGAAATCAGGCTTCCAATTCAAACTCGTGCAGCCCGCTCATCCAACGTACCCAACTCACTTCGAGACTGACTTGTCTCCAGCGTTCCCAGAAAAACAGGTAATGGAATAAACAAAAAAGTGGACCGTGATGATGGGCATCACGGTCCATTCGCGTAGCGGCTGAAGCCACAGCCGCTCCCAACCTCAGCTACTGCTCATCCAAATCGTTACTCTGGATCCGTTGGATTGTTGAATAGCACTGTCAACTTGATACTGCCGTGTCCAGCCTGAGGGAAGTTTGGCGTTGTTGGGACACCCGGATCAAGCGTTGAAGCCGTGTCGTCTGGCGGGAATAATATCAGCGCGTTAAGAAATGCTTGTATCGCTGCCTGGTTTCCAGAATCCAGGTGCGCGTACGCATCTCTTGATGCCTGGCTTTCTCCGCCGTGACGCAAGATCACTTCATGCAGATTGATGCTGCGTCCGTCATGGCCGTAAGGCGAGGTTGATCCTACCCCCCATAGCGGACGAGTGAGAAACTCTTTCTGCAACGTGCCATCGTAATTGCGTTCGTAGAAATTTGGCCCGAGATCGTGCCGTTTGAAATCTGTAAAAATATTTTTTACCAGGAATGGCCCGCCATTAGGAACCTTGATGGAGGGGAACCCCGAGTTGTCGTTCACTTCGTGTAGAGAGGGCGTGGCTGTAGAAAACAGCCGGTTGAATATGCCTCGGGCGGGATCATAGACCGTGTCCAGATCGGCAACGCGGCGGTCATGCTCAATCAGCATGTCGCCAACGTGGCATGAACTGCATCCAACCTTATCGAAGAGCTTGCGGCCTTTTTCCGTCGTCTCTGTCTGTTCATAAAGACCCGGCTTGAAATAATGCAGCAGATAGAACTCTTCATGGTCAACGAGGCTGGTAGGCAGTTCATTGTTGACGCCGTCACCATCAGGATCTGCGCCATTGTCCGTTAATGGCGGGGCTTCAATCTTATCGAGCGAGCCATCCAGGACCATGCCGGAAGGAGTTACCACGCGACCGCCGGCGCTGGCTTTCAGCAGATCAGGATCAGCAGCCATTAAGCCCATTTCATTCCTGAAAGCTCCCACCAGGAACTCGCGCATGGAAATCGTCGTGCCTTCGGCAAAAAATGGACGCACACGCAGATCGGAATTCACGCCGTTCACATTGGATGTGTCCACGCTGCCATCCGGATGGGCCGTAATAGATCCGAAAGAAACTCCTTTCGTATCTAGCTGGAGCGTCACCGGGCGTCCCTTTTTCTTGGCATCAGCAATGGCCTGCGCACGGATGGCGCGCATGTCACTCGTCATCTCGTCTGCCAGCATCTCTTTCAATCCAAGGCCGAATAGATGCGGGGCGTCGCGACTGTCAGGGCGTGTCGCTACATCGCCTCCTGCACCTGCCGAACCACGTGGACGGCCATGACAGCCAGCGCAGCTATCAGAAAGGCCAGCGCCAATTCCGCCAGTTACATTGATATTTCCATTGCCATCGCTGTTCGCTGGACCTTGTCCCTGCTCACGCGTGAATTTGCGTTGAAATATCTGCCGGCCGCGCCGTACTGAGCGGAACGGATCACGATTGATGATAAAGAGCGACGAGTTTGGCGTCATGATGTCGCCGCGACCGGCGCCAATTTCATCCGCAAGTGATTTGTTAATCCCAGCTTTGGCTGTGTTTGGGGCCTGATTATTGTCAATCAGTTGCGCCCCTGCCATGCTGGAAAAGAACAACAAGAGGCCCATCAGGCTGCCGAATCTAAAGAGTTGGACCCGCATAAGTTACTCCTTCTTTTTGTTTAACCGGTTAATTCAAAGTAAAAGCTTCAAGTCGGCCTGCTACATCGCAGAACACGCAGTTTGGCGATTTCCACGTTGTGTTAGGGAAGACATATTCTTTCGCCGCCCATATTTGCGTTATTCCGCGGCTGTCGCTGATTCAGAGAGACCTTTCTTACGCGATGCTGGCGCGGCGTGAACTGTATACGTTGGCCTTTCGACGTATGCCTTACGGACAGAAAATGCCTTCTAATCGACGGGAGAGAAGCGATCAGCCGTAACCTCATATGGGACCAGGGTTTGAATATGAGTAAGAGCGTCGACAATGCAAAAAATCGTGGGCGCCTGAAACGGATCACTCTTGGCATGGCCTTCTCCTCACAAATTTCGCCGTTTAGGGCCAAAATGGCGATTCAATCCCTGATTCTCCGCGCCAAGGGCGAACCAGGTAATTTGGTCCGGCAGGAGAATGGTCAGAGCTCATTTGTAGAGATAAGACAAAACTAGAAAAACATTTCAACCCAGAAAAAAGAAGGAGAAATTGATAATCGGAGGCTGTGTGGACCTAGTTCATTGGTGGCTGCAAGACAGCCTTATTTTCCCTGTTCAGGCTGGTCCAGTCGCCTGACTGGATAAAACTGGCCCAGTAGAAAGGATGCTGGCGTCCTTTCCTTTTCAGCATGGCCAGTTCCGCCTGATGCAGCGCTTCGCCGCGCCCAAGCCCCTGTTTCAAGCCTGTGTAATAAGCGGTCATCATTTCCCGCGTGACGTTATCGCTCACCGGCCACAAGCTCATCACCAGCGTTTCCGCTCCGGCCCGGAAAAATGCCCTTCGCAGGCCGTAAATGCCTTCACCAGTCTTTACCTCGCCCACGCCGGTATCGCAGGCGGAAAGGGTCACCAGTTTGGTCCCCCATAGGTTCAGGTTGGAGGCTTCCAAAGCGGTAAGAATGCCATCGTCTTTTCCGCTCTTATTTACATTGGCTCCTGCCAGGGCAAGACCGGAGCGCAGCAGGGGATTCTCGATAAGTACCTTGCCGGACTGATTACTTTGAGAGCGGGTACCTGTTTGCTGGTCTGGATTCTTCGCAGGGTCTTCCAGAAAAAACCCGTGGGTAGCGATATGCAGAATGGAAGGCGCATCAGCCTGCTTAAGGTTATTCGTGGTGGCTTCTCGACCAGTGACAACTTTCGTCCCCGGAAAGAGCTTTTGAATGCTGTAGGCTTCCTGAGCGGTACCGGCCAGAGGAGCAAAGTACACGGTTGAGAGATCGCCAGCCGTTGTGATACTGCGACGCCTGGATATGGATGCAGGTTTGAAATTTGGCGTATCTGCCTTGGCCAGTTGAGTTCCAGGTTCGCCAAAAAACGGATCCGCAATTACCAGAGGCCCGCTCTTGCTTGGACGCGCAACCTGCATGCGTAGCAGGTCGCGGCCACTGGTTAGATAACTAATGGAATAGCGCTCCACCATGTAGTGCCCCTTTTCATCAACAAAGGCCTCAACCGGAACAAGGCCAAGTTCCCCGTCGGGTGAAATCAATAACTGGGTAGCATTACCAAGGAGCGGACGTATGGGTTGGAAGATCTTCTCATCCGCAATGCGGGCAAACTGTCTGACATCTGCGCGTTCCGGATCGCGCAAGACCTTGCGCAGTGCATCAAGCGATTGGTCAATCCCTTTAGCGTCGCCCAGGTCCTTCCATTTCACGGTCCCTTGATGCGTGATCACATAAACAACATAGTGGGGCTCCCCGAAAAAATCTGCATAAAGATAGCCCTGGCCCCTGGAGTTGTACGGATGATACACGGCAAACTCGATCAGGACGGCATGCTCGGGAATTACAGCGCTGATCTGCGGTAATGTTACCGGATCTGTTTGTTCGAAATATCCAGCACTGCTGCGAGTGACCTCAGCTTCTAACTCTTCTCTTTGCTCCTCCAGCACGGCAAGCCTTTTCTTGTATTCCTCCGGCGAGATCTTGCCTGGCACGGTGAGCGCGACTCTTGCAAGTTCAGCATCTTTATCGGCGAGTTCGTCGAGCAGCTTCTGGTCTTGTGGTTTCAATCGTTGACGAAGCGCCGCAGAGGTACCAGAAAGAGCATCCAGCACTCGCCCCTGCCGTTGCAGCACGGCCACGGCTGCAAGTTCCCGCGCAACTGGATCATTTGGAGCCCGCAATACGTGCATCGAGATTGTCCGATCTGTGCGGTCCGACATCCAGTCGCTGTAAGCAACCATTTGTCGCTCAGAACCAACGGCCAGATTCAACTCAATCTTTTTTTCCACGACCTTCTCGGCCTGGGCCTGATACTCCACGGCGTGTGCTGAATCCCCGCTGTTAGTGCTGGCGTCAGCGAGATTGGACAATGCCATGAGCGTCAAATCGTGATAAGGGCCAGCCGAGGGCTCCAGGATCTCGAGTGCTTTGTGATAAAACTCAATCGCCTTGGCATAGTCATGCTGGTCCCTGTATACATTGCCGATATTGATGAACAGCGCGCCTGTTTGGGGATGTTGAAGGCCAAGCGTCTTTTCGCGAATCTTCTCCGCCCTCCATAAGAAATCCAGGGCTTCAGAGTACTGGTGTTTCGTCCGTGCAATGCTGCCGAGATTCTGTAGAGCCAAAGCTACCTTTGGATGATCAGGACCATATTTTTGCTCTACCAGCTTCAGTTCCTGTTCCAGAATTGATTCAGCATGGTCGTAATCATCCTGGTCGAGATACAGATTCCCCAGGTTATGGAATAGAGAAAGAGAAAGAGAATCGGTCGGTTCCAGAGATTTCTGGGTTATGGCAATTGCGCGCTGTAGCTCTACTGTTGCAGTTTGGAAGTCACCGCGTACCTGATGCAGTAATGAAATTTGCGCCAGACAGGCCGCGACTGCAGGGTGATCATCGCCTAACGTTTTCTCCAAAGTTTCAAGGGCTTGCTGCAGGTACTTCTCTGCCTTGGCGTCGTTATCGATTGCCCGGTAAACTAATGCAAGACGGAACATCGCTAAACCGGTTTGGGGATTTTCTCTCCCCAGCGATTTCTCGCTTACGCTTACAGCCCTCAGTAAGACCTTTTCGGCATTCGCAAAGTCGCCCTTGGTCTGTTGCATGCCTCCCAGATGCGTGGCTAGTTCACCAACAAAAGCATTATCTGGTCCAAGCCCCTTCTCGCCGGCCTCCAGGGCGCGTTGAGCCAGCTTGATCGCTTCATCATATTTTGCGCTATTCTCGAATGCGCTGGCCTGAGTGCTCAACTGATAGGCCAAAAAAACGGCACGATCCTCCTCCGTAGAGGGCTGGGGTACTGTTGCCTTAATTTCGTAGTTTCCTGTGGCATGCTTCGGGTATTTGGCTTTAACCTGCAGGTCATATACGACTGCTGAATCCCCTACCAGGATGAAGTGTTCCTGCCCTTGTGGTCTAGCTTCAGAATCAATTTCAGCAACCATGCGGTTGCCATCGAAAATCTGAATGACCACGTCAATTCCGAGCTGGTCAACGGCTATGTTTGTGCGTTGTCCTGGTGCAAGGGAAATGTGGTACGAGTGGACCTCAGCACCGGCCAGTGCTCGATGAATGGCCTTTTCAGGTATGAGATCGAGCGCTCGATTTTCGGTTGAAGCTTTAGTATTCTGAGACGCCGTGGCTCGATTTTGTGAGATCGCCAAAGCCGATTGAGGAATAGTCCACAAACTGCAGAGAAATATCACAAAGGCAGAACATGTCTTACCCATAGAGTGACCTTTGAATTTGAAGGACAGTGCTTTGCGCATGGCGAAACTCCAGCCAAAGGGGGGCGCAAATTTTGAGGCCAATCTTACCACCCACAAATCTGAAAAAACAATCACCAAGGTGCCGCAACTCATGAGCCCAGCAAGCCCAATAAACAACCGTTACTTTGACCTTAATCCATGGATTAAGGTCTAGCAACCTGCTCTCGCTTGTTCCTGCCGGGACGCTTATGTGGTTGAGGGCTTTGTTTTTGCGGATGTTGAGCCAGATTTCCCCTGCCTGGTTTTAGCATGTACTCCCTGTCGCCTGACAGTCTTGGAGGTGGCTTGTGTTCCGGTTGGTTTATGCGCAGTACGGTTACTGGTCTTGTTTTGCTTAGTTGTCTTCTGTTCCGGGGGATCAAAATGATCGGGGCTGACTTCGAATTGCGCCAGAGCCGGAATCGCCGTCAGCATGAAGGATAAGGCAAGCAGCCGCAAAGGTTTGGAATCGAGAAGCATGGAACCTCCTTGTAAGCGCAGTCAGATCCGGCGGCCAGGTCAGTTCTGGTCTTCAATTCAGCCATGAAGACAACTACTGCACTACATTCTGATAAGAGGAAATGAACAAAATATTTCAAGAGGAGGAGCCTGAGGATGAGCCAGAGAAGCGCAGATTTAGACTTTATTTGAGTACAACGTGAAAGGGATAATCACCGATGATTTCGGCCTTGCCCCCGTGCGAAACCCCAGCCACTTCTGCCACATAGTTCTGCGTCTTCAACAAGCCAGCCCGAAAACTGACGGTAAGCTCAGGCTTGTTGTCTGCAGATGCAGCTTCCAGATCAGCACTGCGCCACACGACTTCATTGGTGGCTGGGTTCTTGAGCGTAACCCGGTATTGGGGAAAATCCGCCGATTCCAGGGTGAGCACCAGCACGACAAGATCGGCGTTTGGATGAACCGTAATTGTTTTAACGGAAGACAGTCCTCTCGCTGGTGGTGGAAGCATTAATGAGAGAGTTTTAAGCTGGTCAAGGTCGGGTTCGTTCCTACCGCTGGGCCCTGGTCCTTTTTGTGAATCCGCATTTGCCGCGCGCTGTTCGCGCAGCTCATTTTCCAGCTTCTGTTTGTTTTGCTCAAGTGAGCTTTGCCGTGCGTGAGCATCATCCATCTGATAGCGCAAGCGAGCGTTATCAAAAAGCAGATATCCAAGAATCAGGGACATAACAAATGCGGCGGCCGCAAATTGCAAAACCAGGCGCCTAGGCTTGAACGCGCGTGAAAAAAAGGAGGGCCTTCTCGAGGATTGGGTAGCCACCCTTGCGGCACTGGCCTGAAACTGCAACAGCCCTTCAGCGAATGCAACTTTTTCCCGGCGTTTGGCTGAGGACAAGTAAAATGTTCGAAATTCCTCAAGCGTTGTACCGCTTAATTCAGAATGGACGTAGGCATCTACCAGGTCATTTTCAGTTTCACGTAACCGCCAGGCAAAATTATCATCCGTAACGCTCAATTCATCCAGTCGCTCGGATTCCTCGGCAGGCAATTTGCCAAGCAAGTATTGCACGAGTTGTATGTCATCAAAATCGTGTTTGTCTGACGCTGGCATGCTCTCTCACATATATAAGATCAAATCATCGAAAACACTTCACTTACCGTCACAACATTCCTTCACACAGGTTTCAACCTTGCTGCGGATACGGCAGGCACGAATGCTAAGCGCATTGGCTGAAAGTCCCAGTTTTTCCCTCAGTTGGCGGCGCCGCCGAATTTTTTCCTGCTGCTCTCCATGGTAATACTCAAGAATAAGCTCACTATCGTTTGCTGAAAGCTTTTTCAGACAACGATCAAGGCAGTCAAACCTCTGCTCTTGATTTTCAAAAAGGATCTTTGGCACAGAGAAGTCGGTTTTCCCCATGTCTGGCTGGTTGGCCGCGGAAATGTCTTCAAGACCTGCCTGACTGCGTTTTGTAAGACGGACATTTTCCAAAAAAACAAATTTTGCCGTGATGTAACAATAGTGGGCAGGCGAGAGATCGGTAATCTGGCCTTTTTCTTCAAGTTTTTGCGCGACACGGGCGAGAGTTTCGTCGGCCAGTTCATCGGGACTAAGAGAGTTCTTGCGGTCAAAGTAGGAGACCAGTCTGCGCCGCATCTCCAGGTATTTCTCGCCGCTTGAATCGACACCTTCGTCCAGCCAGTAAAGAAATTTCTGAAATGAACTTTCAGTCGGTGTCCAATCCTTTTTCAATTCCGGGGCCTTTCAATATGCGCAGGTGATTTCACATGAGACTCATAGCTGGCTATGCTTCATCATTCGTTGGCCTTACGATGATTCGGATTACCAGTCATCGCTCGGCGACGCCTCTTCGGGCGCCTTTCAATCTATGGTGGACGATTATACGCGTAAGGAACCGGCACAGCGGAAAAGTGGAATATTGGGAGATTTGGCGACAAGACCGCTTAACCAAACAAGAAAAGGCCGCCCTGGAGGCGGCCTTTCTTATAGCTGGTTTCCATCAGTGGATCGGGACTGCCTGGAATTGCAGCCCGCATTTCTTAGGCTTGTAGATGCTCACGTCACCATCAACGATGGAGCCATTGTTGCAGTTCAAGGTAAGGTTGCCAGCGCTGGCCGTCATGATGTCATTCGCGAAAAACTTGAGTGTAGATAGAGTATTCAATATCAACCCATCACCGGTGTTGTTCGCGATGGTATCGCCGCCGAGGCTAAGGGATGAACCCTGGTCCACCAAAACTCCAGTGCCGGTATTGTTGGATACATCCACACCGCCAAACGTCGCCAGAGAATGCTCCAGGACCTGCACCCCGCCTGCAGTATTGCCGTCAATATGAGTATTGCCAAGTGAGCACTGGCTATGTATGTCACAGATGACACCGAGGCCAGCGTTGCCGTTGATGATGCCGTTGCTCATCTGCAACCCACTGTTGCTTTGCACCAAAAGTCCAAATTGCCCACTGGCATTCGTCGTGTTGTTGTTCGTGATTTCGTTGTCGCCGGTGAAGTCGGCCTGGCTGGTGCCAAAAATCTGAATTCCGGAAAGCCCGTTATCGCTGATAATGTTTGGGCCGGATCCATCGACCATGGTCAGATGTGTTGCGGAACCGGCGCTTATCCCAAGGCGTCCGTTGTTGCTCACCGTAACGCCGCCGTCCATCTCAAAACTGCCTCCGCTTACAACGATGCCGGAACGAGTACTGGCAATGATGGAGCTGCTCTGGATTTGAACCGAAGAATTCGCTGAATCTATCCCGAAGACAGTGCTATTTTTCACCGTAATGCCAGTTAAAACAACGTTCTTGGTGCCAATCATCAGGATACCTTGACCGCCGTTAAACGTCATATCCAGGAACCGAATGCCTTGCGATTCCGCCATTCCCACAACAGCCGAGTTTGGATCGGCTGCCTGAATGGTGGCGGTAGGATTGCCAAAGAAAGTCAGGCCGGTTCGGCGTCCGACATTAATGTTTTCCGTACAGGCGCCTGAAACCAGAAAGCTTGTATTGTCTGGCGACGAAATGATGGCCGAATTGAGTGATGTGAAGGCTCCGGGCGTGGCTCCAGAACAGTCAACAATAACGTTCTGGGCAAATGCCAGACTGGGCACAAGAAGCAATAAACAGCCGAGAATTCCTGGTCCGGCGAAATGTAGTTTCATCGATTCTCTCCAAATAAAATTTAGAACGCTGCCACACCAACACAGGTGGGCACACAAATAGCATGGGATCAGTGTTGTACTCTGAAAGAGTGGTTCAATGGGATAAGCAGTATTACGATAAACATTTCAACTTTGGCGGAGGCGCGCCAGAATGAACAACTTCCTGTTGGAAGGTGTTTTAGCCTGGCAAGAAGGATGTTGCACGCTGCGTGCCGCGCTCAAGCGCCTTGAGCGCCAAGCCTCGAGCTACTGAGGTAAATTCGTTTCCCGCTCGAATGCGCTCCGCGCCAAAACGTGTTTCGAAGATTTGCTTGACGGCCGGAACAAACGATGAGCCACCCGTCAAAAAAACCATGTCTATCTCTTTAGGTTGCACGTCGGACGACCTGAGAAGAGAATCCACACAGCCTGCAATCAGCTCAAGTTCTTCGGAAATCCATTTTTCGAAAGAAGCTCGCTTTACTGTTGCATCAAGATCAATGAACCCATCCGAAAAGCGAAATGCAGACACACTATTCTTTGATAGATCCGACTTGGTCTTTTGGACAGATTGGTGTAATTGGTAGCCAAGATCTTCTCTTATAAGGTGCATCAAAGCAGCAATCTTCTCTGGTTCAAGCGCCTGCGCATGAGTGCTTTTCAACATGTCCATTACATCCTTGGTTCTTAACAGGGAAAGATGATGCCAGCGCTCCAGCTTGGCATAAACCCAGCCTGCAACAGGCAAAATCTTATCCATGGACTTTATATTGCTTCCGGCGCCAAGAGCAGGTGACACCAGATGTTTAATGATTTTTGCGTCAAAGGCGTCGCCCGCCAAACCGAGACCTGCATTGCCCAGCAGATCTCCTGGACCTCTGCCTCTCTTGCGAATGCCCGGCCCCACACGGACCAGAGAGAAGTCGCTGGTGCCGCCTCCGAAGTCGCCAATTAGGATAAGTTCATCGTGATCAAGAGTGGATTCGTAATAGTGAGCGGCAGCAACCGGCTCCAGTTCAAACTCTACTGATTCGTATCCGGCAAGATGAAATGCCGCCTTGAGGCGACTTTCGGCATAACTGTCATCAGCTTCAGTATCTGCTCCCACAAAATGCACAGGCCGTCCCACTACAGCAGAGCGAATGGTAGTCCCAAATTGGCGTTCAGCTTTTTCGCGGAGATCGCGCAAGATGCGGGCAATAAGGTCTTCAAGCGTAACCCGCCGTCCAAAGACATCCGTACCCTGCAGCGTTCGGCTGCTGAGAAAGGACTTTAGCGACTGAATCAGCCGTCCTTTTGTTTCTGCCGCAAGATATCGCTCAATACCCTCGGGGCCAGTCCATGATTTAGTGACTTTGGCTCCCCGTTCCCGCTCCTGCTCAAGATATAGAAGAGAGCGATAGGCATCTGTCAGACCGCCCATCTGGGGAAATTGTGCAAGCTCAACTTCACCTGAGCTGAAGGCATGGGCGATTGAGCTGTTGGTAGTTCCAAAGTCAATGCCGATCGCGCTTTTATCCATCTCTCCAGTTTAGTAAAAATCCTGCTGCAAAACAGAAAAGCTATAGTTGGCCACACAAACCTCCGGCTTCCCGGATTACCAGGTGGGTCGTAATTTATTTTCACGGAAATGGACGATCAGAATTGTGCCGGGCGGCAGTCCACGTTTTGTGCAGAAAGCACCAGAAGTAACGGAGGATCAAAAGGCGTCGGCGGTCTGAGATCTAAGGAGGTCATGCCATGAACGGAGCTATGTGAAATTTGGATTCTCTGGCCGCCGGCGCGCAACGCCGTTTTATAGTCGAAGTAAACGGGTGCGTCACTCGGTTTTTCCAGACCAACAGCAAACAAATAAAATTCTCCTTCGGGAGCATTTTCAATCTGATACACACCTTTGGACTGGATTACCGTGCAGCTTACCGGTTTGCCTTGCGGAATTCTTGTAGTGAAAAGGCCCACGGCAACAACACCGTGGAAATTACTTGGAGCGGTGATATATCCCGTAAGCGAGATGCCCGGCTGGCTCCGCGTGCTGATCGCACCACCCACGGATGTATGGATCGATGATCTGGGTTGGTTACCAGTGAGTTTGCGAAACCGCACCGGCGACACACCGAGCACATTGGCAAAGCGTCGCGTGAAAGTGCCCACGCTGCTGTATCCAACTTCATAGCAAATATCTATCACTTTTTTTTGCGTCTCAGCGAGCATGCGTTTGGCTGCTTCGAGCCGCAAGGCATACAGGAACTGTAAAGGAGGCACGCCGGTGATTTGGCGGAATGTGCGGTTGAAATGATACGGGCTGGCAAATCCAATTCTGGCCAGTTCCCGAAGCGTCATCGGCTGATCAAGCTGGCCCCGCATGGCAGTAATCACACGCTCCACTGACTCGTAATGAGAACGCAACGTAGAGTCTCGCATCACTGGATATCCCATAATTTTCGCCGCCTTTCTAAAGACAATTTCGCCAGATTGATTTGCGGTTACGCCAATTGAGGTTCGGCAAATGCCGCCAATGCTTCTTGCAGCTTTGCTGGAATGGGAGCAGGGACCAGCGTTTCGCCCTGTCGCCGCATGCAGGCTATTTCCTGCTCGCCTCTGCCCACCAGCTCTTGCTGCTCCCCCTGCCGCCAATATTCGAAACGTATGGCAATCCGGTTTTGCGCTGTAAAGCTCAGAAACATGCGAATGACGACCTGATCGAAAGCCTTCAACTCTCCCAGGTACTGGCACGAACAATTGAGAGTGATCAGCGCCAGGCCGCGTTCGAATTCCGTGAGAATTTCCGGGACATGCTCGTACAGAAACATCTCGCGCGCTCTTCCCTGCCAGCGCAGATGGCTGACGTAATAGACGTTCCCAACCAGATTGGTCTCTTCAAAACCAACCACGTGCCGATATTCGTAAGCTCTCATGGCACGCCCTGCAATACAAAACCAAATGCGAAGGCTGAGCCGGTATCTTTGATCTTTGCGTGAAACGTGGCGGCGGTAAATCTCCCAGAGGAAAAGCTTGTCCATCCATCGGGTGAGCATGACTTGAGAGACATTGGCTGCGCGAAACTGGCTCCGGCTTTCCGCAGGCTCTCCTTCAATGTCCATATCTGCGTTGCCGCGATATCAAGCGATGTCTTCGCCTCGCCAGCTAACAACTTGGCCAGGGTAAACTCTTCTGCTCCCAACAATTGTTCCCAGCACTTGGCATCGCGACAGACGATCTTCTCCAGATCGCAGCCAGCATTTTGGCCCGCTGAAAGCAGTAACGTGATGTCATCGGAATGAGAAATGGATATATAAGGATGAGGGCCGCTTGCGCCCATGATCTCGGGTCTCCCGTCAGGCCGATGGGCGAGCATTGCTTCCGCGCCAAACAAGGCTCGGACCGAATTGCTGATCACGGCTTCCCGTTTTCCTTCTAGGGCGCGCACAAGATCAATCTTGATCGCGGAGCCCGGCAGTACCTGTATGGCTTTTCTTTCCAGATAAGGCACGAGCAAAGGTAACGGCCACGGAGCTTTGTCATCGATCGTCGGCCACCGCGCGCAGATGCAAGCCTTCCCATTGCTCGGAGAGTCTTCCCTCCGCATCTTCAATACGAAGGTCATACACAAAATTGTCGCCGTCAGAAACCCGTTCAACGGAATAGACGCGGGCCGTAGCATAGGTCCAATCCATGTGCGTTGTGACTCGATCGATTCCTACCGGCAAAATAGTTTTGTGCGGGATGCAGGCCTGGATGGAATGCAGGGCTGCGTCGCGCGAAGCAGCGTCACCCATGACAAGCGTTGCCGGCAAGTGCCGCGCAAACCACGGCGCCCCCATCGGTGAACTAAGCCGGGCGATGCTAGCGTGAGAGTGCAGTAGCTCATAGGCTTCAATTCGCGCAAAACGTCCGCGGTGAAAAAGAATGCGACCGTATAAATCGTGCTGAGGATCAAGAGACAGCGGCTGATGGCTTGCCCGCGGGAATACAGGCTCATTCACTATGGTTTGTTTTTCCTCAAAAACACAATCGCCCGGTAAAATGATCAACCTTAAAGCCGGTGCTGGAGCATCGAATCGCAACAGAAATAATGCCGGGCTCGCGGCGCAGAGCAGCAATGCGGATGGTCACAGGTTTATTGCGCGGGATAACAATCGGATGATCAAAGCGCAGGCTTTTAAAACCCGGCAGAAGCTCTGATTGCTCCAGCGCTTTGGCTGCCTGCGCCATGGCTTCCATCCCCATCACGGCAGGTAGAAGCTGTTCGCCTTGAAAGGCGTGCTCTGTCACATACGGGTCAGTATCTGTGCTCAGTTCGGCATCCGTGATTAACTCGATCCCGGGAAAGTACACGCGAGAGTGCTCCAGAAAACGCATCAGTGGCAACTCTGGTCGATCGAACTTGAGCGTGGGCAGATTGCCACATCGCCCGGTGACGATTGCGGAGGAAGGCGCTTGCGTCCAGGCGAGCATCGATTGCAAGTGTTGGATCGCATCGTCAATGGGAAGCGGCGCTATTCCCTGCCGAACCAGGGAATCCAGAACACCCAGACGCTGCCCCATTCCAATCCCTGCCCAGACAGACCAATCAAGATTCAAGCAGCGGCAATGGGCATGGCTTTTCTGCCAGCGCTCTACCTGCAGGTTCATCCATTCATTCGCCAGGCCGTAGTGTGCCTCTCCATGGAGTCCAGTGCGGGCAATGATGGAACCAAATGTCACCAGCAAGCCGGAGACTTGAAGGAGCAACGCTCTCCAGCAGATTGCGTAACCCCGTGACTTTGGTAGCCAGAATCTGATTCAGGTCCGCGCTGGTAATATCTTGCAGGCGTTTGGGATTGTTGATGCCAGCCCCGTGGAGTATTGCAGTGATCGGGCCGATCTCTGATTGAATTTTTTGGACCGCGCTTTCTACGGCGTTCCGATCCGTAACATCCACTGCGAAATAGCTGAAGCGCACCGCAGATTCAGCAATGCGAAGCAGATTCTGTTTGAGTTCGTTGTCACTGGCCGGATCTGATCTGCCGAGCAGCGCCAGGCGGCATCCTGAATGCCGGGCCAACTGAAGCGCACTTTCCGCGGCGATACCTTTTCCTCCGCCTGTTACCAGTAAGACATCGTCGGGGCGCAAGGCATTGGTATTTACATCGTTCTTGGGTGACAACAATTTGAGGCGAGGCTCGCGGCGAATACCAGCCGGATCATAGTGGGCCTCAACAAATCCCTGATTCGCGCTGGCTTCCGCGGCTACCCACCTGGCCGCGTCAAGATGTTCCACGGGAATGTTTACCACCGCAACCTTGATAGCAGGATTTTCCAGATACAAAGTGCGGGCGAGCGCACCAGCCCCGCCTCTGTACTGGACGAATACAACTTGTGAACGCTTTTCGTCGATGGCTGCCTGTGCCGATTGCAGCAGGAAAAGCGCGTGTCGCTCATTCAGTTCATCAGGTACGCAGCAAATGATTCCATCTCCTGGAACAGAATGAAATTCCTCTTGCAGGCGATCGCGCAACAAAGATTTTTCTATCCCGATTACATCCCAGTTGCCGGGCGAAAGTACTAACGCCCGGTGTAGAGGTTTTTCCATCAGCTCTATTCCCAGAGCTCTGATCCATGAATCAACTCCGGCGGGATATTTTTCTGCCGGCAGCTGTTGCGACTGGGAGCGTAAGCCTTCCAATACTTCGGCGGTTTCCGCAAGGGAGGCGTTCGTGAATTCAGCAGGAGTCACTGGCGCCGACAGGGATAGCTGGCTGGCTGCTTCCAAAACGATCTGGCTGATGGTGATTGAGCTCAAATGTAGGTCAGTCAAAAAGCGATGTTCAGGTTTGATTGCATCCGTAGGCAGCTGCGTTCGCTGCGCGACTAAATTGAGCAGTGCCTCAAGCGCAGAGTTTGCCGCTGCAATGTTCTTTGGTGACTGGACAAGAACCAAAGTGGCAGCAGGACGCCTAAGTGGAAGCGATTCTGGAACTGTCTCGCAGGGATTCGCCAAAAATGAATGCTTCTTACTTATATCGATTGGCCGGCCAAAGCGGTTTTTATATAGCTGCGATGTGCGTACATCAGCGCCGAAGGTAAAAGCAGCGCCCACGGCGGAAAAGATGCCCCGCAAAGATTCGCTCCCTGCGTCCAGGGCAATCACTGGTTTGCTTGTGCATTCTGCAGCTATGCCAGATAAAACTGTGCCGGGTCCAACTTCCAGGAACAGGTCAACTTCTGCGTCAGCAACTTTGAGCGCGTCTGCAAACAAAACCGGTCTGGTGATTTGCTCGGCCAGAAGAGTCTTCAAGTCGATTGATGGAGCAAGCAGCCCGCCAATAACCGTGGAGACCACGCGCCCACTCAGGTTCGCAAACTCGCATGACGTCAGGTGTTCCGCAAATGCGGTTGCCACGCCTGCGACCAGCGGAGAATGGAACGCGTGCGAAACCGGAAGCATAGTGGCGCTGATGCCATACGAATGCAGCTTTTCAGAAAAATGCTTCACCGCGCCGGCTTCACCGGCAACAACTGTCTGCAAAGGCGCATTGCGCGCGGCAACTACAAGCCCATCCCCGTTGATTCTCTTTAAGACATCGTGGTAGTCGGCGCGGATGGAAGCCATTGCTCCCGATGGGTCGCCCGCTTCCGCCATTATTTTTCCGCGAGCATGGACGATGCCCATCAACTCCTCTTCTGAACAGGCGCCGGCCCAATGCAATGCCGTGATTTCACCCAGACTGTGTCCAACGGCGACCGTTCCTTCTATGCCAAATGCCCCAAGCACATGGAGGCCGGCAAGTGAGGCAGCCACAATGCAGGGTTGAGCAGTCTGCGTATGGATGCTTTGCATCTGAGGCAAACGTGCACGCGTGTACAAGTTGCGCAGCGCGGGAAAGCGCCGCGACCACATTCCGCCGCTGGTGTACACCGGGGAGGCTTGCCCAGGAAACAGAAAGCCAATACGAAGAGGATTGGTGATCTTGCCGAAGAAAAGCCCTGACTGCACATGCATCTGCCGGTCGGTTCCTGCTTCGCTCCACGCAAGCAGCTTTTCTATCGATGCGACAAGTTCATTCGGTGTGGACGCAATACAAGCAGCCCTGAACACGCTACCGGTCGCGTTGGAATCTGCTTTCCGGGCAAGCGAGATAGACAGGTCGGCAAGTTCAGAATAGGAAATTTCATCGGCAAAGCGAAGAACTTCCCCAAGCTGCTGAGAAAGGTCGCTTGCACTGTCGGCAGCAAAAATAAAGAGCTCACAATCCTGTGCCGATGAAAGCTGGTCTACCTCCGCCGGAATAAAATTCCTTCGCACCCCATTGTCAGCAGCTTCCAGCGTGACATGCACATTGATTCCTCCAAAACCAAAACCGTTGATGCCGGCACGCGCGGGTGCGCCACCGGGCCATAGTTCGGCCTCACGAAGGACCCTCAGGCTGGCATCGCTTGATGTGAGTTCAGAATGTGGATGGTCGCACCCAGTGACTGGCGGCAGAATTCTGGCATGGATTGCCATGGTCGCCTTGATCAGACCAGCCACTCCGGCCGCGGCCTTGGTGTGTCCGATATTTGCTTTAATGGATCCGAGCGCCGCAGGATGCGCTTTTGTTCCAGTTTCGCGCACGGCCCGCGATAATGCCTGCAGTTCAGTTGCATCGCCAATTGAAGTTCCTGTTCCGTGGCCTTCGAAATATGCAACAGAGTCAATGCCGTATCCGGATTTCTCATAGGCGCGTCGCAATGCCAACATCTGCCCGGCCACTTCAGGACGCGTGATACCGCCATTTCCATCAGACGAGATACCCCAGCCACGAATCACAGCATACGGAGTATGATGCCGGGCAAGCGCGTCTTCATGGCGCATGAGCACGACCATTCCACATCCTTCTCCGGGCCAGAAGCCGGAAGAGTGAGCGTCAAAAACGCGCATCTTGTCGCCGGCAAGAGCGCCCAGGCTGGAGAAGCCAGCAAGTTCAAAGGGATCAAGGCTGAGATCAACGCCGCCGGCAATCGCAATATCTACATCACCGCTTTGCAGAGCAGAACATGCGGTGGTGATGGCAAGCAGGCTGGATGCACATGCGCCATCCACGGTGTAGCCGCCGCCGTTGAAATCAAAATAGTTACAAATTCGTCCGGCAATGGTGTTGGAAAGCCCGCCAGCAAGCGACTCTTCATTGGTTGCAGGAAAAGGAGCTTTATAAAGGGTCTCAATTCTGGCGACTAATTCTTCCAGATCTTCCGGACGGCAGTTTCTGTTTTCCTGAAACGCCGCAGCCAGTACACGGCGAACATACGGCCAGCGCAAGCGCATAAGATTGGCACGGGAAAATTCTCCTGTAAGAGAATTCCCCACATAGACACCAGTGCGTTCCCGTTGCTCGGCAGTCGCACGTAACAGCTTTGCATCTGCCAGGGCCTGCGACGCAACGTCGAGCGCGAGCCAGTGCGTTAGATCCGTAGCGGCAAAGGCATTTTGGGAAACATGGAACCGCGAGCGGTCAAACTCATAGTCATCCAGTACCGCTGCCATGGTCGCCGTGATGGAGTCACCACTCTGGCCTTCGGGTGAATAGTCAGCAAGGTTCAATCGCACGCGCGGAATTCGGCGGAAGGACCGCCGCTGTGCCAAAGCATTCTCCCATAGTTGCGTGGGGGATTGAACTTCAGCATAGCGGCAGGCCATTCCAATAATGGCAATCTGGGGCATGGGTAACCTTTTTTAGGAAGCCACTCCAATGGCTTCCGGGACGTCGGCGGAGACTTGCGCTTTGCGTGCGAGCCTGCGGCTCCAGAACGCATATGCATACAGGCCCAGGCCCCTGGAAGCACTGGTAAGAGCAAGCGCGACGAACAATCCGAAAACGATGTGTTCCACGAAAAGCAATGCGTAAATTGTTGCCACACTCACGCCAAAGAAAACCTGGCGCAAGGGTTTGATGGGAGTAGTGGCGGGATCAGGAATCATGTAAAGCGAAAACAGAATGAAGCCGGCGCTGGTCATCGGCAAAAACGGCACGGCCAGTGGAGAACCAAAAATGTAACTGCGAATGACCGCTTGTGCGGCGAATCCGCCGAACCATGCCAGGACCAGCGGCAAGCGTCCGGTAAATTTTCCATGAATGATGGTGCCGGTCACCAGAATGAACGCTGGAATGGCCCAGTGGCCAAATCCGGTGACGTTCTCAGTAAATTGGTACGGTGGCGCCAGACCTGCGGCTGGCAGCAGAAAGAGGGTCACGGTGATTCCCAGATTTGATGGGTTGAAGATATGCTGCGTCTGTCCATTGCCGATAGGTGCGCGGAAAATCATCTTGGAAGCAATCGACAAAGCCGCGGCAAAGATGATGGGCGTAAGCCGCTCGTTCGCGTAAATCAACATGGCGCAGGCAAGCCCGGGAATGATGCAAGGCGGGAGGAAATTTACTGCGTTCGCCCAGCTGCCCGCAAATCGCGGCGTTCGGCGGTTGCTCCATGCATCCAGACCTTCTAATCCGAATGCAACTGCGCACGCAGTCAGAACACCGGCGATCGGCTGCGCATACGACTGTTCAAAGCCAAGTACGGTATCGCCGAGGATCGTCCAGAGAATGAGCAAACTTGTGAAATACCACAAAGCGAAGAAACGCATCCTTGGATCTTTGCGAGGGTAAAAATTGAGCGTCGCGTAGGTCATTGTTCCTCCTTATTAGTTGTCCGCTTTATGAGCCAAGCTCTATTGAGTGCCAGCCCGGTTTGATCCATACCGTCCTTCGTTCAACCTTTCCGGATCCATCACGCCACGCCAGTTCGACTTTAAGCGGCGTGTCTGGGTTGATTTGACCTAAACCAAAATGGAGATCGGAGCTGCGTTTGCCGGAGTGCCCGCTGCCACCATCCACCTGGCCGAAGAATTTGCGTCCACCGGGAAGTTCCACGCTCACGCTGGCGCCAAAAGCAGGCCGTCCGTAAAGGTCAGTAGAGGGATGGCCATCGCGCACCTGGAATGCAGATGGTCCGCCTTTGACTGGTAATAAAAGATGTAAGCCCAGGAACGCTCCTGCCCCCGCGCTGTCATTCTTATAAAGATAGGAATCACCCCATTGGCCTGCGACGATGAAATCAAGCCGGCCATCACCATCCACATCCGCCAGGGCGATACCGCGACCGAGCAAGTTGGCGGCGACCCCGGTTTCCGCGGCTACGTTGTGAAAGCGATGGTCAGGTCCTTCAACAAAAAAAGCAGTCTCGTTGCTGCCGCTTACATCGTCTCCGGGGCGAAAACCTGGCCACAGCCGTGGGTTACTGATGAGACTGTCATTGGAGGTCCCCAGAGACTGAAGTTCAGGCCAGCGATTGATCTTGCCTTTGACAAAACCCAGCGCCTGCACGATCTCAAGCTTGCCACCATTATTAAAGTCAGCCATGCGTGCGTCCCATCCCCAGCCGCTGCGGGAGACGCCGAGCCGCTCACTGGCCTGCACGTAAGGCGCTTGCCCGTGGTTGATGGCTTCTTTATCGCCAGTGCTGAGCCACAAGAAATGACTTTCCTGAAGCGCATAGTCATCGGCAATGTTACTGACAAAAATGTCAGGAATGCCGTCGCCATTCAGGTCGGCGAAATCCACGCCCATTCCTTTGAAGGAATCTTTTCCCAACACACTGGAGGCAGGGGTGGTGAAGCCACGGTGGCCTTGAAGGATAGTGAATGCAACGTGTCCTGGAGTGGAGACGTTGTGAAGTAAGCGATCCGGCCCGAAGTCGTGGGCAAAGTAAAGTTCAGGAAGTAAATCGCCATCCAGGTCGGCGGCGCCGGCGCCTAGCGTCCAGCCGTGTTCCACTTCAGGAGGAAAAACGTTCTTCGCTTCCTCAAAATGGACAAAAGCCTGATCTCCTGTTCCCGCGTCTTTCCATAGAAGCACATGTTTTGCGCCGCCATTGAACGACCGCGACTTAGTGTTGTGCATGACCTCGGTGCCGGTCGCGGAAGCATCAAGAATGCGAGCACCATCCTGAAAATAATTGCCGATGATCAGGTCAGGATGGCCGTCACCGTCAACATCCGCAAACAAACCCGCGTTGGAATACCAGCGCTCTTCGCCGGGAACCAGTTCCACGGGAACGTAGTCTTCCGTGTGTAGCTGAGTTGCGCGCCCCGGAGTTCCGCCCTTGCGAAGAAATGCCACCGGTGTGCGGCCCCAGTAATACACGACGACATCCAGTAAGCCATCTTCATTGAGGTCGCCGATCAGACATCCCATCGGCGCCATGGTGGCTGAATCAAAGCGGACCGGCTTGAGTTCAAAAGGCTGATAGCGAGTTCCGGTAGTAGGCGCAGGCTGAATCGTTACCTGATCGGTGCGGGGATCGACCAGGCATACATCGTTGGACAAACCATCTCCATCGAGATCACCCACGGCAACGGCTGCGCCAACGGAAGAGATCCATGCCGAGATTCGTTTCAGACTGGGATGGACCGCGCGAACAGTCTTAAGCCTGGTCGCGCTGTTCACGGGAAAGGCGTAGGACGCAAAATGAAAACGGCTAGCGAGACTAGCGGTCTCTTTGGCAGAGATATGCGGCACTCTGGCCTGAAAGAAAAGAAAAATCACCAGCAATAAAGCGGCGATCCTAGTGAGATTTCGCTGTAGCCAATGAGGAAGATACGCTGGGTTCATGTGACTTACCTCGTGTGAGAGTCTCCAAAGAAGAGCGCAGTGACTTTTGCAGAAGCTCACGCCACTCTTGATAAGGGCATGGATGAAGCAGATTAAGCTGGGCAAATGTTTCGTCGCAAAGCGCAACGGTTTCTTCCGCATGCATCTGGCACAGCACAGCGCAAGCAACTTCAGTATGGTTTGTGGGATTGCCGGCAAGCTGACGGGCTTTGGCCGCAAACGCAGCGCCCTGGGCCAGAGCTGAGGCATGTATTCCAGCCTGGCGGCGCAATTCCAGAATTGCATCTTGCGCTATGCCGCCGGCATAAGCGCACGCAAGCCCTACGCCGCTCCATGCGTCGTTGTGATATTGCAATGGAAAGCGGGCGATGGTGGCGGAAATTTCCCGCGCATCCGCGCCGTTTACAAACCACAAACTGCGACCCAGCCCTTGATAAAAAGCATGGCGGCCAGCATATGAAAGATGGGAAACCCGGGCTATTGAATTGCCTGTCCCGAGTTGAGTCTTGCTATGAAAGTAACCTTCATGAAAACCGTAACCATCAATCACGAGCCAGCGCAGAACAGGATGCATTTTCCTGATCGCTGATTCCATGCGCCGGCGCATCCATGGGAGCCGGGCATAAGCCCATCCCGCACCTACATGAAGCATAAAGATGTGCTGTTTCCCCGCCCCTTTAACAAAACGAGAGAAAGCGTTGCCCCTGAGGTTGATTCCATCGATGAGTGCTAACGCCATTGCCGCCCCTTCATAGGCAAAGCCGCGATGGTCCTGATCAATCTGATTCAGGTTTTCTGCCAGCGCACTCTGGTCTGCTTCTTGAAGAGCCGCGTGATATCCCTGCAGGAAAACTCGCCCAATGTTTTCCAGACGAGCCTGCACCGCTGGGTTTGAGCAAAGAAATCCGCGGCGCTCAAACCTGACTTCCTGATTATCGATGTTCAAGAATCGTTGAATCAGCATTGACGTGAATGATCAGAAGGAAATTAGGCAGCGAAT
This sequence comes from Terriglobia bacterium, assembly GCA_963724105.1. Lineage (GTDB taxonomy): Bacteria > Acidobacteriota > Terriglobia > Terriglobales > Acidobacteriaceae > Angelobacter. The sequence continues at coordinate 120,764 of CAVRTD010000002.1, forward strand.
ATCAAACAGCTTTGCGCTCTTGCGAAAGAAACTCACCGGTGGGCTTCAGGCAGGAGATGTCAACGTCCACCGCAAAGCTGCGCGCAATCGAATCGACCGCAACCACCACGCGCGTACTATTCTGGCTGCGCAGCAGAGTGCCCTGCATTCCGCGCAGCACTCCTGAAGTAATAACCACAGGCTGGCCTTCCACCAATGCAGGGTGCGGCGTGGCATTGCCAAACTCAACGCCTTTTTTTATGCAATCAATTTTTTCTTCGGAAACGATTGCCGGAGCATTCCTGCTTCCGATCATGTCGACAACATGCGGAAGACTAAGAACTTTCATGCGATCAGCAAAAGGCAGATACACGAAGATGTATCCGGGAAAGAGAGGCATTTCCAGGGTCACGCGCCGGTCCTTCCATTGGCGGACCGACCGATAGCAAGGAAGAAAATGCTCAATTTCATTGCTTGCCAGGCGCAACGCGGTTTTCTTCTCCTGATTGGCTCGAACATACAAAACAAACCAGTGAGGACGATGAAGATCAAATGGCAAAGAATATAGAGACACGGGGCACGCTCTTTTCAGAGGGTCGACCTTACCGCAATGTGGATACAGCTTCGCCCTGTCACTTACAGGTGACGGATCCGAACCTATTGAGATAGTGAAGTGCCGCAGTCGATCAGGTACTACGTGAGTTGTACGAAGTCTTACAAGCTGTAGTGAATGGCCTGTGTGGCCCTCTCAAGCCAGGTTCCGGAAGGACGGCCCGCACTTGAGGGAGACAAAATAACTCGCCGCCAAAGCAGTAGCAAGACAAAATTGAAAACTTCAATAGTTTTTCTTTTGAATTTTCCCAAAATGAAATTGGCAGAGTTTCTGGCATCAGAAGCCAGAGAGAACCAGGCGGGAATGGCTGCAGGGAAATCGGAAGAAAAGGCGCAGTTGAAAAACCTGCGCCCTCGATTGGCTGATCCTTACAGTGTTGTCGAAACACACGTAGCAATTGGAGCCGGACTAGCTAAGGTCGGTGACGCCGTTTTCTGCTGATTGCCGCTCTTTGCATCCGCGGTAGAGACTGGCTGTTGTGGCTGCCTTGGAGCAGGAGTATTGCAGGTGCTTGGAACTACCGGGTGCGGACCATTGTGCACTGGCCTCGGATAAAAACCGCCTGGAGGATACGATGTGGACGAAGGATAGCCAGCTGGCGGCGTGGCGCTCCAGGTGGAAGCAGACGAAGTAAGTGAAACTGCAGGAGCGGCTTGATGAGCCACGTAATTCGCTGAATTCGTCACCGGCATTCCAGCTTTCACAAAGATCACATCGGCATTGACCGTAATACTTGAGCTAAAAGTACCGTTACTACTCGCCGTTACAGAACCAGCGGAAGCGGTAAGATTGGTATCCGGCTGAGGCAGCACGGTGGTGGGGATCATTCCTTTGGAATTATTAAGCGTGACGTAAACGTCCACTGGCTGCCCCATAAAGGTGACGCTGTTTACGCTCTTCATAAAAACCGCTGTTACCTCAACCGGGGTTGCCTGGTCGAAGACGATATTCTGGGTACGATGCATGATCGTATCGGATGTACCAGTCGTAGTCTGGATTGGAACGCCTTGCAAAGATACGTTCCCCAATCCCACGCTGCTCAGATCGACGGCAGCGCCCAGCTCCGGTCTGAAGCAGGTCATAGCCGGCGGTAGGTGCTTGCGCTGAGAGAGGCCGCGAACAGATCATTAGCAATGCGAAAGACAAAGCGAGGAACAGCCGCGATTTACTACTGTTGGACGAGAGAAGATATTTCATTGTTAACGCTCCTTGTTGAACAGCGATTAAAACCGGACAGGCCAGGGCGTGTCTTCTCCGCAATTGCTAACATTTGGGGCGATCCAATACTGGACATGAAACAGTGCTGTGGCTAGCGAGGAAGAAGTGCTTCGGGGGGCACGGCGACAATGTCCCGAAGCGCATTCTCGCCTTCAGAGACGGTGATAGGCGATCCCATTTCCTCCACCATCTTCAATTGGTCAGGGTCAAACCAATCGAACGGAGCAATTTCCTGGAAGGCGAACAACTTATAAGATCCGGGAGCCACGCCCTTGAATGTAAACAGTCCACGATCGGTTGTGTTTGTGACTTTATACATTTGGTGAGCATTGATCAGCTCAGGCGCGGCCGGCACCAGGACCACGGTGGCTCGCGAAGGTTGGTTACTTGCCGTAACCGTGCCGGCAATCTGCGCGCCGTTGCTGCCAAGCACAATGCGGAGTTGTCCACGTGCGTTCTCGGGAAAATTTAATTCTCCAGCCAGCACTTCATTCCCTGCAAAGCTTTCGCTTTTCAACCACAGCCCTTCAGGCAATGAGTCGATAGAAATCATCCAATGCCCCGGCGTAACGCCGGAAAGGCGAAAACTTCCGTCTGCGGCAACCTTGCTCCAGGGCTGCAGGGCCCAGCGCCAATCCTTCCGACGAGACCAAACGCACCATGAGGTTGGGGACGCTCCCGCGCGGGGCGCCTTCCAATTCGACGTTGCCAATAACATCGGACGCCGATGTAAGCGGCAACACCACGTCGCCACGAGCAGTGGCGCTTACTTCCAGAGGCACCCGCCCTCCCAAGGGATGACCGGCAAAAAGTTGCGCAGCCACCAGCAGGTAAGAGCCGGGCGAGACTCCGTGAACTTCAAACTTTCCTGTAGCGTTATCAACAAAAGCTGAAATGCGGTCAATAGAAGACGCAACGCCGCCTTCATTGTGTGCGAGCACAACCTGTATCTGGCTGGAAGAAAATTTATCGATTGGGCTGGTGAGATGGCCGCGCACGCTTACTGCACGAACTTTGTGAAGTTGAAAATTCACATCCGACAATTCACTGCCTTCGCCTAGAGAAACTGGCGATGCCGAATCGACATCGAGTACTCCGGGATAGTAGCTGGCAGCGTAAGGGTCCTGCACTTCAGGAACAAGGGCGCCGGTTTCAAACGGTCTGGACATGGGAGCATTCGGCACGGTGGCCTGGAGCAGATAGCGTCCGGCAGGCAGGCCGAAAACGCGATACTCGCCGCGATCATTTGAACTGGCTCCCGCAACTGAGATCAATTGACGATGGTCGCCGGCATAGCTGAAGCGCAGCACCTGGATTCCAGCCGACTGTATCGGATCGCCATCTTCATCGACAACACGGCCGGCGATCGCTCCCTGTGGGACAAGACGAAAGATGATTTGGGAAAGTTGCTGGCCGGCCGCCAATGTCAGGGCTGTTCCCTCGCCTGCCGGTGAAAGAGCGCCATATGTCTGCCGCGCAAACCCGCTGCGCTCCGCCCACAAGCGGTAATTCCCCGGAGCAAGGCGAAGACTGAATTTGCCGGCTGCATCCGTATCTGCGCTGATAGGCGATCCATCTGCTCCGGAAGCGATCCGGTTATAGATGACATGCGCACTCTTAACCGGCGCACCTGAAAGTTTATTGATAACTGTGCCTTCAACAGTGGCAACAGAACGCGAGTCGTCGGTCTGCGCCTGCACAAAAAACGAAGATAGAGTACAGACGAAAACAATGAAGAAGTTATTTGTAACGCCCATGGTTCTTTGCCCTGCCGTATTATGGGCTTTCCAGAGGGCGTACTCTTATCCGGAATTGCGAAGATTGCGCATAGGCGTTCCCGCCGTTGAAACGGCGGGCTACTACCAATCGTCCAGCTGGGGCTGGACTGGGGTATGGCGGTCGTCATCATGATTCATTGTTGGCTCACGCGCGGCGCAGTGGAGCAGATCGCTCACGCGTGGCGGCAGCGGAGCAGATCCCTCAGTCTCTGCGGTCTCACCGGAGGCTCGACCTCGGCTTCGGGATGGCATGTGGAGGGTAATAAGAGGGACGTTATCCCAGGTTGCGGGGCGAAACATTGAGTGTGCGAAAATGAAACAGTTCTGCAGGGTGGACTTGTCAAGATGTACTATTTCGCGCCAGTTTTAGACACGATTTGGCTTGCACCTAAAAAGCGTTTTCGCCTATACTTCGTAAAGGAATCATCGGGAGCGGCGCCGATGAAACTGACTATCAGCCTGACGGGCGGGTAGATCGCTAAACGGCCTGCAACCCTTGCATGACCTTAGGCTTCGTTTGTCCGGGCCTAAACCCCAGCAAACCCATGAGCTAGAAGTGTGTCTGGGGGAATTGCCAAAATCGCCGAAATTGCCAAAATTGATAAATGAAAAGACAATTCGCTTTTGGCTTTCAGCTCTCAGTAAACCAACTGCATAAAGACAAATCCATTAGCGGAAGGCGGCTGTGCTACACGAGTTTTTGACGTAGCGAAGACCTTCGATAAGCTCGGGACAGGCCCAAACCGAGAATCCAAGACGCAGGCGAGGGCGCCCTTCGGCTAGCTGAGGGCAGGCTCTGCGGTCTACACCAAAACAATCGAATCGAAGCCACCCAGACCGGGTGGCTTTTTTATTGGAGTGAAACGTGACCGACCAAACCAAAAAGGAATGGACCAAAGAAAACGTATTGATCGCGATACGGGAATGCGCGGAAAAACTGGGGCATGCGCCGAGCCTGACGGAATTGAGGATCCACACGGGCGCCCTGGAGCGCCATGTGCGGAAATATTTTCTTACATACAAGCGTGCGCTGGCCGAGTGCGGCATGGTGCGTGAAGGATCAGGTTATATGGTGCCACCCGAGGCGCTTTTTAAAGACTGGGCAGAACTGGTGCGCAAAATGGGCAAGATACCGAATATCAATGAGTACGACATGTACAGCCAGTACAGCCACAGGCCGCTGGTGCGGCGTTTTGGGAATTGGCGACAGGCCCAGGCGGGGCTGCTGACGATGGTGGAAGAGAATGACTGGGAGGTGGAATGGAAAGATGTAGTGGACGTCCTGCGGGCGCATTTGAAGGAGTCAGGGATGCCGGTGAGGACGTGCAGACGGCGCAATGCCACGGCACACGAGCTGGGAATTTTTACCGACAGGCCTACGTATGGGCCTCCGGTGGTTCCGGTGCCGCTGGCGCATGGACCGGTGAACGAAGCAGGCGTGGTGTTTTTATTTGGCATGCTGGCGGCGCAACTGGGTTTTGTGGTGACACGGATTCAGACGGAGTTTCCGGATTGCGAGGCGATGTGGGAGGTGCAGCCGGAAGTGTGGCAGCGAGTAAGAGTTGAATTTGAATATGAGAGCAGAAATTTTGTAAGGCATCTGCATAATGCGGAAGAGTGCGATGTGATTGTGTGCTGGCTGCATAACTGGGCGGAGTGTCCGCTGAAGGTGGTGGAGCTGAGGAAGCAAATTGCCAAAATTGCCACGACTGCCAAGATCGCCGAAATTTGAAAACCACGGCCAATGATTACGCTCTACGCACTGGGACATCGCAATCGGTGCCCTTGCCGCAGATCTGCGCGGATAAACACTGATTGGGAAACTTTCTTCGCGAAGTCCGGAGAAGCGAAAGGTCGAGTTAAAATCGTTTTTATTCGATTATTTTCGCTATATTAATCTATTTTTAGCCAAATAGATTCCAATGGATTGAACCATGTAGTATGACTTCGGCTAAGAGTTCCCAAGCTGCTGAAATACGAGGTGGTGCCATGAAGAAAACGATCAACGTCACCGTAAATGGTGTGACCCACCAGAATGAAATTGAGCCCCGGCTGCTGCTGGTCCAATACATACGCGACGTGCTGAACCTGACAGGAACGCACGTGGGTTGTGAGACCTCATTATGCGGCGCATGCACTGTGATGGTGGATGGACAGGCGGTGAAATCCTGCACCATGCTGGCGGCGCAAGCGGACGGCAGCACCGTGACAACCATTGAAGGTCTGGCGCAGGGTGGCGAGCTGCATCCGGTGCAGAAAGGTTTCTGGGAGCACCACGGGCTTCAGTGCGGATACTGCACGCCCGGCATGATCATGGCGGCAGCGCAGATTCTGCAGCGCAATCCTGACCCGACGGATGAAGAGATCCGGCATGGGCTGGAGGGAAATCTGTGCCGCTGCACGGGATACCAGAACATTATTCAGTCAATACAGTGCGCGGCCAAGAAGATGAAATCGAAATCGGTGGCACGGTAAGGAAAAACAGCTTACCGCGGATGATCGCGATGATCGCGGATCAGGAAAGAAGCTAGTTTGTGATGGAGAACGATAGGGTTCATCTAGATGAGATAGAAAAGCAGATCCCTCGGGTCCTATTTGTCCGCTGAAGAAAGCGCGGCCAAATCGACGGACCTCTCGGGATGACAATTATTTATGGCTAAATATATTGTTTATGGCTACGTATCAGGATCAAAAAGGATAGAGCGCGGTAGAAGTTTCATCGCGTAAATCAACAGCAGAGTTGTTAAAAGAGAAATTAATTGTTCCTAATCCGCGTTGATCCGTTTTGATCCGCGGTAGGTTGCGGCATAGAAATTGGTAAGAAATAGTGGAGGGCGATATGGAAAAGACAGTTGGCAAACCAATCAAGCGCACAGAAGATCCCCGGCTGATTCAGGGGCTGGCCCACTATGTGGATGACATTCGCCTGCCAGACACGCTGCACGTGGCGTTTCTGCGCTCCATCTACGCGCATGCCAAGATCAAGAGCATTGACACCGCAGCAGCCACCAAACTGCCCGGCGTGGTGGCCGTTTATACCGGCAAGGATTTGCAGAAAGTTGGCCCGGTGCCGTGTGGCGCAGCCATTCCGGATATGAAGATTCCGGACCATCGTGTGCTGGCGACGAACAAAGTTTATTTTGTGGGACATCCGGTGGCCGCGGTGGTGGCAGAAACCAAATCCGCGGCGCGCGATGCAGTAGACCTGATTGAAGTGGATTACGAAGAGCTGCCGGTGGTGATGGACGAAGAGAAAGCCGCGGACGCGAAGAGTCCGGTGATCCATGAGCAATTTGGGACCAACGTGGCGTACCGACTGACGGCGGGCGAAGGTGACATTGAAGCGGCGATGAAGGGATCGGACAAGATCATTAAGCAGAAGATCCTGAACCGGCGGCTGGCTCCGATTGCGATGGAGCCGCGCGGCGTGCTGGCGCGTTATTATCCGGGCGAGCAGGAGCTGACGCTGTGGACGTCGACGCAGATTCCGCACTTGTGCCGCACCCAGGTAGCAATCATGCTGGGTATGCCGGAAAACAAGCTGCGCCTGATTACGCCGGAAGTGGGCGGCGGCTTTGGATCAAAACTCAACGTCTATGCGGAAGAAGCGATTCTTGGATGGGTTTCCATGCAGACTGGACGCCCGGCAAAATGGATTGAAGGCCGGCGGGAAAATATGACGTCGACGATTCATGGGCGCGGCCAGACGGGTTACGTTGAAATTGGCTGCATGAAAGATGGCACTATTACCGGCCTGCGCTACAACGTGTTTGCCGATATGGGATCGTACTTTCAGCTGCTCACGCCGGCTATCCCCACGCTGACGGGGCTGATGCTTTCTGGCTGCTACAAAATTCCCGCTATCCAGATGAACGTGACTGCCACGTTCACAAATAAAGTTGCGACGGATGCTTATCGCGGAGCTGGGCGTCCGGAAGCAACGTATGTAGTGGAGCGCGCAGCGGATCTTGTAGCCGCAGAGCTGGGCATGGACCCGGTGGAAGTTCGCCGCAAGAACTTTCCGCAGCCGAACGAGTTCCCTTTCAAGACACAGACTGGTCTTTTCTATGACAGCGGAAACTATCAAGGCGCGCTGGATAAAGCGCTGAAGATGGCTGATTACACCAAGCTTCGCGAAGAACAGAAGAAAGCACGCAAAGAAGGCCGGTTGATGGGGATCGGCATTTCGACGTATGTGGAGATTTGCGCGCTCGGGCCTTCGTCGGCAATGCCGGCGGGCGGCTGGGAGAGCGCGACGGTGAGAATCGAACCGACAGGTAAGATCACGATTCTGACGGGGGCTTCTCCACATGGCCAGGGAGAAGAAACTTCTTTCGCGCAGATTGCCGCCGATGAACTGGGCGTGAGCGTGAATGATTCCACGGTCATCCATGGGGATACGGCGATTGTGCAATATGGCATCGGAACATTTGGCAGCCGCGGGCTGGCTGTGGGCGGCGTCGCGGTGTATATGGCGCTGCAGAAACTGAAGGCGAAAGCGGCGAAGATCGCGGCACACATGCTGCAGTGCGAAGCAACGTCATTCAGTGATGGCAAATTCTGCGCCGCATCTCCGCAGTCAAAAGATGGCAGCGTATCCGCGCCGGTGGTGCCTGTCGAATTAGCTCCAGGAGCATCGCTGCCTGAGCCGCACCCCAGCGGAAAAACCGTAACCATACAGGAAGTCGCGCTGGCGGCGCATCTGGCCAAGAGCCTTCCTGAAGACATGGAGCCAGGGCTCTCTGCCACATCATTCTATGAGCCCAAGAATTTCACGTTTCCGTTCGGCACGCACATCGCTGTGGTGGAAATTGATCGCGAAACCGGCGAGGTCCACTTCCAGCGTTATATCGCAGTCGATGACTGCGGAAAGCAGATCAATCCTATGCTTGTGGCGGGTCAAATTCATGGGGGCATTACTCAATCTATGGGTCAGGCCCTCTATGAGCAAATTGTTTATGACGAACAAGGCCAGCTGCTTACCGGAACATTGATGGATTATGCGCTGCCTAAAGCAATAATGATTCCTCACTTAGAGCTCGAAAGCACGGTCACGCCATCGCCGGTAAATCCGCTTGGCGCCAAGGGCGTGGGTGAAGCAGGGACCATCGGCGCCACGCCGGCCATCGTGGCTGCAGTCGTTGACGCGCTTTCACAATTCGGTGTGCGGCACATTGATATGCCGGCCAAGCCGGAGACGATCTGGCAGATCATCAACAAAAATTCAGCGGGCGCCGCGTAAGCGCAGGAGAGATTTATGATCCCAGCAAGTTTCGACTATATCGCTGCCAAGAATCTTGACGATGCTATTGCGTTGCTGGCCAAGCATAAGGATGACGCCAAGATCCTGGCCGGCGGACACAGCCTGCTTCCCGCCATGAAGCTCCGCCTGATGCAGCCCAAAGTGCTCATCGATCTCGGCCGCATCAAAGAGCTCTCCTATATTAAGGAAGAGGGCGGGCAGCTTCGCATCGGCGCAATGACCACACACTTTCAGGTAGAGACCTCTGAAGTCGTGCACCGCGCGTGCCCGCTGCTCACTGAAACCGCAACTCAGCTCGGTGACATGCAGGTGCGCAACAAAGGGACGATCGGTGGAAGTATGGCCCACTCAGATCCTGCGGCGGATTGGCCCGCGGCAATTCTCGCGCTCAATGCGGAAATTGTGGCCACCAGCACCAAGGGCGATCGCGTAATCAAAGCCACTGACTTTTTCGTTGAAATGCTGACCACTGATCTTCAGCCCGGAGAAATTCTGCGCGAAATCCGCATTCCTGCCAGCAAAGGTAAGGCCGCTCAGGCTTACGTAAAAGTTCGACATCCTGCGTCAGGGTTTGCCGTGGTTGGTGTCGCCGTAAATCTTTCTCTGGATGCTGGCAAGTGCCAGTCGGCAGCCATTGGAATCACCGGGGTGGCGCCCAAAGCGTATCGCGCAACCAATGTCGAAAATGCGCTCAAAGGCAATCCGTTAGACGCCAAGACTCTTGCCTCGGCAGCTGCCCATGCCGCCGATGGCATGGATGTGAACTCTGATCTATATGCATCGGCGCAATACCGGACACAGCTGGCAACGGTGTACACACGGCGCGCTCTGGAAATAGCCGCTGGACGAGCGAAGTAATCGATAACTACAAAGGGCACGAAGGAATGCTCTGTTATCAATAAGCCTTTCGTGGTGCTTTGTGTCCTTTGTAGTAAAGAATTCCCATGAAGATTGAAGGCACCCAAAAATTCGAAGCACCTCGCGATCGTATCTTCGCCGCGCTGATCGATCCTGCTGTCCTGCAAAAGTGCATTCCCGGCTGTGAGCAAATGGAAAAGACAGGCGAGAATCAATACAGCGCAAAGCTCACCGCCGGTGTTGGTCCGGTAAAGGGCGTTTTCACGGCCACAATCTCCCTTGAGGATATCGTTGCCCCTGAGCACTACAAACTTGTGGTGGAAGGCAAAGGCCAGCCTGGATTCGTGAAAGGCTCGGGCGAGTTGCACTTGAAAGACTCGGGTAACGCTACAGAAATCCAGTACACCGGTGAGGTCAACATTGGCGGATTGATTGCCAGTGTGGGGCAGCGCATGATCCAGGCCACAGCCACCATGCTCACTGGACGTTTCTTCAAAGCCCTGGAACACGAAGTCACCAATACTTAGCTTGACTGTCCTTCTTCATCCAGCCTGGATCGGCGACGAACCTCCGGCACGCTTTGGTTCACCAGCAACTCTCCATCACGGAAAACCGTTTTCAGCCGGTCTGCAGGATCGTCCACTCCTCGGCGCAGGCGCACTGTGCTCCAACTGCCATTCTTAAAATGCAGCGCCAACCGTCCGCGCTTTGAAGCTTTGTCATGTCCTTCCACTGGATCCTTGAAGACGTCGCGGTCTTCTCCGTTCACCGTGACGTTGGAACACTTGAAGGCAAACTGCTGTGTATCACGATTGAGTTGTTGCAATAATGCGCCGCCCATGCCAAACGTAATGTTATCGGCAGACCAGCCTGCACGATTCATGGCCGTGAGCGTGTCCTGGATCGTCCAGTAATTCACGCCATCACCCTGGATCACGCGCACCTTGGGGTTCAGTACTCTGTAGCCTTTTGCATTCGTCTCATGGCCAAACTTGGCGCCTAGAATTTCCAGCACCTTCAGCACTACCTCGCGCGGCTTGCCTGAATCAGGGCGCACCACCAGTGTTCCCGTCCGCTGCAGCACTTTTTCGCGCAGCACTCCGCCCCACAACTTCTCGCACGCTTCGTATACGTTATAGGAATCGCTCACCACCGCAACCAGCCCTTCGGGAAATTGCGTAAGCATGTTGTCATAGGCCAGGGCTTCATTCTCTCTGCCCCAGGCCGTGATGGTGGAGTGCTCCGCCGCTGGAATGCTGAAGCCTTCCATCTCGTGCGATTGATAGTACTGCTGCAGCACGCGTATGCCGGCAATCGTATCTGTGCCATTGAAGTTGATCAGATGCGCCGCCGCGCCAATGCCCGCGGTCTCTTCGCTTGAAACCCCGCGATAGCCAAAGTCATGGAGCTTAAAGTCGATGAGTGAGGGATCGCCCGAACGCTGAAGCGCTTCCAGTATCACGGTACGGATGGCCTGCGAGAGCGTCGCCACCGTGATCGGATACCACACTTTAAGCAGCAACGTTTCCAGATAATTCGTCAGCCAGTAGCAATGGGGATCAGTATTCTCAATGGTCATCAGCACATTTTGAACATCCACCGTGCTGCCTTCCGGCGCCGCCTTGATCGCCACCGGCAGCCTGCCGCCATGCGTGCGGACAATATGCATCCATCCCGCAAAATTAAACATACCGGGCGCAATGTGCAGATCAACAAACTCGCGCGCTTCCATTACATCTTCTTCGCGGACCACGGAGCCGCAAAGATAGTTCAGCAGGTAATACTGCAGGCCAAAGAACAGCGTCTGGGGAAACATGCCGCCGCGCGACTCCAGATAACTGTAGACATACTCCGTCCCCGGCGGATACTGCTTCCAATGCGTGAACTTGTAGCTGTCAGTTTGGAGAACAAGGTTGCGCGACCCAGCTTTGAGCATCACAGCAGTCTAACGGAAAATTGGCAGTAGTGACCACGTTGTCTACCCACGGGCAAAATGAAGACTACGCGCCGCCTCAGCATCCGAAGCCTGCCGAGCGACCTTGTATTATCCCGCTGTGCTCAGAAATCTTTCCGATATTTCCCGGATACGCCGAATCCGCCATTCTGGTCGCGTGCGCCGCTCACAGACCACCTTCGATTGAACTTGTATTCAACCTCAAGCGCCTGGCGCGACGTCGAAGTAACGTCGGTGGCAAAGGTTACCAGCAGGTTGCTGGTAACCCGCTGTTGAATAGCAATGCGCGGACCGCCGTTCCGTCCGTTATCTGAGCGCAGTCCAGGAGAGATTTCCAGCTGCGAAACTCCGGTGAGCCTGGCAATCTTGCCGCTCACCTCGCCACTGATCTGTGATGCCAGCGCCGATTCGGCGCCCAAGGTCGCGGGCGTATTGGGGGCCGCATTTGCTGCTGTTTGAGTTGTCCCGGTAGCAACAAGGCGAATAATATCCACCGGTGGCAACGCTGGATCAGAAGTGTAGGTCGTTTGTAAACGGTCGATCGGGCCGTTGAGCGTCAGTGAAATGTTGTATTGATTGATGGTCGTTCTTAATTGCACGTTCACCACAGGTTCCGTGCGCACTGGGTTGAGAAAATCGATGGTTCCCTGCTGGACTTCGTAACGATTCCCGGCAAAAAAGAATTCTCCGCCCGTAAGATTGGCGCGGCCCAGGATTACCGGGACGGCAGCCGTACCGGCGACACGCAGGTTCGCATTGCCGCGTGCGCTGATTTGGCTGCTCTCAAGACTCATTTCGCTGGTGGACTGTACGCCGACATCCAGTTTTATTCCTTCCAGGAAAGATCCGGGTGTACCGCTATCCACGGATTCTGTGTCAAACTGCCCTACAAACGTGGTCGGATCAAAGTCTGGCGTGAATGAGACACGCCCAATCTTGACCTGCCCGCCGAGCTGTGACGCCTGCCTGTCTCCAGTGAATGTCAGATTAGAAGCTAGTATTGCGCGCACACCGTCCGGATACCTCAGGCGTACATTGTTAGCTGCCAGGCCTAGATGAAATTGCACGGCAGGGCGATACGTCACAGCGCCAGTCGCGCTGATTGTGCCTCCGCCCACCTGGCCTTCAAGATTCGAAATCTCCAGCCGCGTCTGGGTTACGTTGATTACTCCATTGCCATTCTCCAGGCCAAGAGGAGAATCCGGAGTGCGCAGATTGGCATTCACGATTTTGATCTGGCCGCTTGGATTGCCGCCGGCGCGCCGGGAATCGATATCAAATTGCACCTCACCCGTGCTTTGCAAATTAGGCACAAAGAGCTGGGCAATGCGAAGATCGACCTTGCCTTGTACCAGGAAAGTCGCGGCGTTAAGGTTGTTAACAGGCACCACCGCCTGCGCATCAATGGTCGTCCCCGTTCCACGAATCGATGCCGGCTGTAGCGTGGCGGTGCCGTTCTGGTAGTCCACCTGGATCGGCTTTTCTGACGCAAACTGAAACTGTTTGTAATTGAATGCCAGGTTCGGAATTTCAAGATGGGCTTCCACGCGGCTCTTCTCCGCCAGCGGGCCGCGTATTGTGGCATGGATTTGAGTCTGCCCTGAAACATCGGCCGCCTGCTCCGGGTTATAAATTGCCACCAGCGGCTGGAACTCGATCGTACCGGTATCAAGACGGACGTCCGCAACATACGGAGCATCAATTCCAACCGTACCGTGCGCTTTAACAAAAGTCTTGCCCACATCGGAATCTAGCGTGATATTCGCCACGTGGTTTTGTATCGTGGTTTGCAGTTTGATCCCCTGAATGATCTGTCGCTTCATCTGTAATTGCGGAATTTCCAGCGCAACTTGCAGCTGCGGATCTTTTACTGTGCCATGGCCGCTGGCGTTCAAATTCAAAGCGCCGGCAATCTTCATATTGCGCGCCTGCACGGTCTGCAGTTTTTCCAGCCGGAAATTTTGCGCCTGCACTTGCGCGCGATACTCCTGGCTCTTAGGGTAGTAATCCACATTGGCCCGCGCCGTACCGGCTGGCATCTGCGCTGTCAGATTGGCATTCACTGTGTTGCCGTCGCCCTGGAACTTTACGTTCAGGTTCTGAACGGATTCCCCTGCGATCTTTGCTTTTGTAACGGTAATGGTTCCTTGCCCCACCGGACTCAACTGCGTTCCATGCACGGCGACATTTACAGCCAGCGTGCCGCTCGCGGGATAGCTTGTGTTCGTCAGCTTTTCCAGATCAGCAATGGAAATTTGAGATGCCGAAAGATTTGCTGTGATCGGACTGGAAGGTGTATAAGCCCACTGTTTGAGATTGGCTTGCGCGCTAAAGCTGATGTGGCCTTGCGGCACCGCCTCCAGGTCGCCATTGCTCAACGTCACCCGTGAGGGATTTGCTGTGAAATTGGTGCGCAACACTTTCCATGAGCTTCCTTTCACACGTAGATTTCGGGCATCCATTTGTCCAATAATCTGCGGGGTTTTTAAGGAGCCACTCACACTGGCAGTCATGTTCGCCGTCCCGTAGAGTCCAAGTGGTTCCGGCTGTTTGCCATGGTTTTGAGATGGCGCTGCCGTTTGCAACGCCGTCGCCAGAATCTCAAGTTCGTGCAGGTCATTGGAGCGCAGCGCAATTTGCAGCTGTGACTTGTCACTCACTTTGCCATTCAAGTTGACGGTGGTTTGCGGCGTGCGAATGTAGCTTTGCGTCAGCTCAAGCTGGTGGCGGGCAGCAGCGTAATCTGCATGGATGGCTCCATCCACCGGCGTCGAGCGTCCCTGGCCAAGGCTGCCTTTGATCGTTGCATCACTGTGGGCGGTAAGATTATCCAGCGTCTTGGCCCATCGTGCATTCGCGTCTGCGCTGATTTTTCCGCTCAGGTGCGCCTGCCTCAGGGAATCATTGTGCGTGTCAGTCTGGGCCTGATCCAGCGATAAATCTTTCACTGACGCTTGCAGCCGCGCGTCCGATGCGCCAGCCACGTCCCGGATAGTCACTTTGCCGCTTACTGTGCCGCCCATAACGCGGGCGCGAATATCGCTGACCTCGGCGTTGCCGCCCGAAAGCTGGTAGCGGGCGTACAAGTCGCGGATCTCGGTTTGCAGCGCAGGTATTTTCACCGCCAGTGCGGAACTGCTGACATTGCCGGCCACGGAAACTGTTTCCATCAGTGGCCGTTTCGGATCAGCCTGGTACTTCACCTGTCCCGTCAACCTCACTGTTCCCTTGGGAACCGAGGGATTTTTCAGGACTCTCTGGAAGTCGCTTGTAACCAGAGCGGCTTCATAATTGCCCTGGACCTGCATGTTCGGCGATGTGTAGTCATGAACAGTAGCGCTTAGAGACAGACGCGATTTACCTGTATTCAACTCCAGCTTTTCCAGAGTAAAGATCTGGGGGGTGACGCCAAATTTTGCCTGGAGCGTATGCTCCATGGGCGCATAGTCTCCGTAGACGATCTTTCCATTGTTGTAGCCGAGTTCGCCTGAATATTTCTTCTGGGCTGGATCATAATTTGCGCTGGCGGTGAAAGCGTGCAGATCAGCATCCAGCGGTGTTTTTTGGTCGTTGTAATAGATCTCCCCCTGATTGAGACGGAGTTCCCGGATTGCCAGATTAAAAACATTCGTATTGCTGCTGGTGTTTTTCTTTGGAGGCTTGGGCAGATTGTTCTCACCCGCCTTATCAATTGCCATGCGCACGATCGGGCGGTCCACAACGATATTTCTGATGTGCCATTCCTTGTTGAGCAGTGAATCAATCGTCAGCCCGACGTGCAGATGGTCCACTTGAAACAGGGGCCGGCCTGGGTCACTCTCAGTGCCATGCACAACAACGTCATAAAGGTCCAAATTCAAATCAGAAAGGCTCAGGCGGAAATCGCGCACATCCAGCCGTGCTCCCGTAGATTCCTGAAAGCTGCTCTCCGCTCTGGTGAGGATGCTCCGGCGAAAACTCTGATTATGGAGCAGCATGACCAGCACGAGCCCTATTCCGGCGGTCAAGACCGTACTTACCACGGAAAACCATAGGGCAATCTTTTGCCACTTCTTCAATCTGTTCATCATTTCAGGACTCATTTCCGGCCTCTTCTATTTCCACAAACTCGATACTTCAGAATGCCTGGCCCAGCGTCACAAAAATCTGATATGACTTGAGTCCGGGTGGCGTATTGATGAGGTGTCCTATATCAAAGCGTATCGGCCCCACCGGCGTCTTATAGCGCAATCCGCCGCCGACTGTACTGGTGAAATCGGTAAATATGTTGCTCAAGCGAATGCTGGTGTAAACATTTCCTCCGTCATAGAAGACGGCTCCGCCCAGCGCGCCGCCAACCAGCGGCATGGAAAACCCAAGCGGAAAACGCAGCTCAGTATTAAGAATCACGAGCTCGTTGCCGCCAACCGGCACGCTGATGGTGTCCGGACATTGCGGATTGCTTTCCGGACAAACGGAGACGACCCGCTGCGGGCCGGCGCCATTCAAACTAAAGCCGCGCAGCGTACTCCCGCCGCCGGTGAAAAAGGCCTCGCTGATAGGAATATGCGCGCCGCCGAATCCATGCTCCAGTCCCAGGCGCAGGCTGTTGGCCCAGACCAGAGAAGATGTGCTGTTAAGCGCGCGATAGTAAGCGGTCTGACCTAGAAATCGGGTAAAACTCGTGCTTGAACCCAGTACTGCCGGACTAATATCCGCCTGGAAGCTTTCGTAAATACCCTTACGCGCGTCCAGCGGGTTATCTCGTGTGTCCCGGATGTAGGACCCTGAAAGCGTTGACAGTCGTACGTTCTGGTCTTCCGGCAGCACCAGATCGGGTATCAGAATGTTGGACAGCACGGTGCGGTTATAGTCATATCTGAAAATCAATGATCTTTGCCGGTTCTTGTCGAGATAGTGTTGAAACTGAATTCCCGCGTCGCCCACTCTTGACGTAAAAATTGGGTTCTGGCTGTTTCGTTCAACCGACGTTGAGATGGTTGAGGTCCAGAGAGTATTCAGGAAAGATGGGTCCACCCAGCTTGCAGACGCTCGCTGGTCCAGCCGGCCGGCAAAAGCAGAGACACCCAGCGACTGTGCGCGTCCCAGCAAATTTCTTCGCGTGTAGTCAATGGAGCCTTCCGGCCCCCAGAACGTCTCCTCGCTGGTGGCGAATTCTGTCGGGAGTCCCACGGGAGGAAGCCCTGGAAGTGCGACCGTGCCGCCGGGAATGCTTCCACCCCGATTAATTACCTGGAATCCAAATCCATAGATAATTGAGTTCTTTGAGGATTCGTGCACCTTGATTAGAACGTCGGCGTTAGGCTCGCCAGTGACAGGCCGTCGCGTATCCACGCTGGCCCAGTCAAAAATACCCAGGGTGTAAAGCAGGCTCTCGCCTCGCAGCAAAGACGTCTGGCTTAGAGGCTTCCCCGGGGGAATGTTGGCAGTCTCCGTAATAACTTGCGGGCGTGTACTCTTCGCGCCCACATAACCCACGCTTACGGTATGAACCTGCGGCCCTTCGTCGATCTGATAAACCACCTCGACGCGATGTGGATCCTTTTTAGAGTGCTGCACCGAGGATCTAAACGCCATAGTCAGGAATCCGTGGTCAAGATACGTCGCGATGATCTGGTCGCGGTCTTTGTTCAGCAATTGCGCGGAATACGGCCTGCCCGCCGCCAGGTTCATCCCTTTGGGTGAAAGCTGCTTCTCATTGAGCGATTGATTACCTTCCAGGCGCAGTGATTCAACCACCTCTCGCACGCCTTCTTCCACCTGGTACGTGAGCTGCAAATTGCCGCCATCTCGCACCACTTTTGGCGTGACCTTTACCTGGCTATAGCCTGCGCCACGGTATAGGCCTTCAATATTCCTGGTGCCTTTGCGTACCAGTTGCTCGCTGTATTTACCACGCGAGAAAAACAAGAATTTCGTACGCGTGGTTACCGGCACACGTGTCTTAAGGTCCCGGTCAGAAAAATGATCGTTTCCATGAAACTTAAGAGACTCCACCCTGCCGCGCTCACCCTTATCGATCTGATATAAAACGACCACGCCGGAGGCCTGCTTTTCAATGTGGCTTTCCACCTTCACATCGAAGAAGCCCTTCGACTGAAAATAAGAGGACAAGTCTTGCGCGCCTTCGCTGACAAGGTCTGCATCCACCGCATTTTCCTGGTACATGGGGATGAGTTTTCTCCGCGTGCGGCCGCGGATGCGCGCACCCTCTATTTTGACCTCCGTCCGGGGGCCCTCTGTTATTTGAAAAGTAATGTCAGCCCGATTCGTTTCCGGGTGATAATGTGTGGCGGAGAGCTTTACCTGCGCTGCTAGATAATTCTGTGCCCCTAGTTGCTGCTGCAAAAAGCTGGTGGCTGCGCCCAACCTTTTCTGTGAGTATGATTTCCCCTGTTTCAGGGATGCGCCACGAATGCGTGCCCTGAACGAACGCAATGCGCTGGAAAGACGTTCGATCTGTTCTGGAGCAGCACCGGTAATTGTCAGCTTACCGAATTTTGCCCGTTTCTTTAGATTGATATCGAATATCACATTGACAACGCCGTGCACCTGGTCTGGTTGCAATTTTGGCTCGACTGTGGCGGTAAAATAACCTGATCGGTGAAACAAATCGAGCAGATTGGATTCCGCCTCTTCCAGTTTTTCCTGCGAGTAAGGCTCCTGATTGGAATAGTTCGCCGTTTGCAGCAGCCGGGTATAGCTGAAAGCTTTCTCTGCTTTCGGAAAAGCAAAAACACCAAAATAGACAGCCGGCTGCAGGACAAAAACAACCTTCACTCCGTCCGATACCGGCGATACATGGACTTCAACTTCCTTGAACGGCCCTGCTTTCTTGAGCGCTGCAACTGTCTCATCTATCTTCGCCTGCTCATAGGGCGCGTTGACGGGTTGCGTAATCAGCATTTGCAATTTCTTAATATCACCGTCCGGCTGCCCAGCCACCTGTACGGATGTGACCCGCTGCCCTTCATATGAAATTGTCCCGGCTGCGGCCGGGACCTGCTGTGAATAGACCACAGGCGGCACAGAGACAAGCCCCGCCAATGCCGCCACTAAGACTGAAGTGCCGATCCATCCTCGATAAATTTTCATCAGGTCTGAGAGTCTCTCGCCATTCCCACGGCCTTGGGAGCCGCCGTCCGCTAACTCAAGTCCACATTGGTTAGAGTTCCAGGCAAGAGTTCTTGTTGCTTAGAGAAATGGACTGTCTTGGGAGATTATTAATTTATTCACAGCAGAGCTGCTGACGACATGCCCGGGCATTGGGATCAACTCGGGACATCATTTTCAGTGGTTAAAGGCGCGTCGCAGTAGACACGCGCTTTCGTCGTCGCAGCGCCAGTCAGTTTGGCTTTGCTGCGGCTTAACGGATTCTTCTAGCGGACAGGATCCAGACTCGCCAACTTCCGGTCGATTTCGTTCAAGGCCTGTTGCAAGGATTCCGTATACCGCTCGTTAGTGGAAGCCTCAATTTGGTGGACGACGTACGCGCGCGAAAGCTTCAGGCTATCTCGCTCGTGCTGGCCTTTCTTCTCGCCGTCAGTAAGCTGGCGTTTTGACCCTGCCGCCTCGTCTTGCACTTCTTCCATTTGTGCTTCAACCGATTTGCTTTCCCAACCTCTTGCCATAGCTTAATTATAAGGACGTTGCAAGGATTCTGAGCTGATTTCCTGCTTAAGAATTTATAATCCACGCACAATGAGAACAATCGCTCTGATCCTTGCTTGCCTAGTCGCGTCTCTCTGTGGCACTTCCCCGGCCCAATCGCAGGCTCCACTTTCTCCGGAACATCAGGCCGCACACGATATTTTCAAAGAACTTATTGAAATCAATACCACTGATACTCCGGCCGGTAATGTGACCACGGCGGCGGAAGCCATGGCCGCTCGTTTTCGTGCTGCTGGATTTTCATCGGAAGACGTCCACGTGCTTGGCCCTTTGCCCAACAAAAAAAATCTGGTCGTTAGATTTCGCGGGAAGGGCCCGGCTAAGCCTATTCTTTTTCTTGCGCACCTGGATGTTGTCGAGGCGCTGCGGCAGGACTGGTCCATGGATCCGTTCAAACTCAATGAAACGGGTGGCTTCTTCTATGGGCGCGGCACCTCTGACATTAAACAGGGTGATACGGAGCTGGTGGCAAACTTCATCCGCCTCAAGAAGGATGGCTGGGTACCATCACGCGACTTGATTCTTGCGCTCACCGCTGACGAAGAAGGCGGAGAATCCAATGGCGTACAGTGGCTTATCAAGAACCATCGCGAGCTCATTGATGCCGAGTACTGCATCAATACTGACGCTGGTAACTTTGAAACCAAGAACGGCAAGCGGCTTTTTCTGGGCATGCAGACCAGCGAGAAAAATTACGTTGATTTTCGGCTGGAGGTAAAAAGCAATGGCGGACACAGTTCGCGTCCTGTGAAGGACAACGCAATCTACCATCTCTCCCAGGGCCTCGCCCGGCTGGCAGATTTTGATTTTCCCGTAAGCCTGAATGAGACCACACGCGGCTACTTTGACCTCACCGCAAAGCTGGAATCTCCGGCAACCGGCGCCGATTTTCATGCTGCTATTGGTACGGACCAAGCCAAAGCAGATGCCGCGGCAAAACGGCTGAGCGGGTCGTCCTATTTCAATGCTCTTCTGCGGACTACTTGCGTGGCAACGCGGCTTGAGGGCGGCCATGCCAACAACGCTCTTCCCCAGACGGCGGCAGCAATCGTCAATTGCCGAATGCTTCCCCAGGATTCGCTGCAAGATGTCCAAAGCACGCTGAAGCGTGTGCTGGCCGATGATCGCATCGTGGTAAGCGTGGTGGGAGAGGCTGTACCTGCGCCGGCTTCCGCCATTAATCCAGCGATCGTCCGCAAACTGGAAACGCTCAGTGGCAAATTGTATGGCGGCCTTCCTATTGTGCCCGTCATGGATACCGGCGCGAGCGATGGAAAATATCTGCGCATCGCCGGCATCCCCTCTTACGGCGTTCCCGGTGTCTTTGAAGATGTGGACGATACCCGTGCTCATGGCAAGGATGAACGCATTGGCGTAAAAGACTTTTATGATGGCATGGATTTTTATTACGAATTCATCAAATCTCTTGGCAGCACACAGTAGCGGTAGTCCAGCTAGTAGCAGATAGAGAGGAGGCTGATGTCAGAGCCACAACACGACGTGACCAACACGGTGCGGCGCAGTGAGCTAGCATGTCCAGCGCACTCGCTTAAGATGATGGCGAAAGCAGCAGCGAGTGACGCAGATGAAGTGGTCTTTGATCTGGAAGATGGCTGCGCTCCTTCACAGAAGATCGCCGCACGCAAAACGCTGATTGAGGCATTCAACATCCTGGATTTTCGAGGAAAGATTCGCGCCTTTCGTCCCAATGGAATCAACACCAAATTTTTCTATCGCGACGTGATTGAAGTAGTGGAAGCGGCCGGCAGCAAAATAGATGTGATCGTGCTTCCCAAAGTGCAGGAGGCAACGGATGTTCTCTTCGCGGACCTTCTGCTCACGCAAATTGAACAGAACGTCGGGCTTCCCGTCGGACGCATCCGGCTTGAGGCCCTGATCGAAAGCGCAAAAGCCGTTCTGCACGCTGAACAAATTGCTGCTTCGACGCCACGACTGTCCGCGTTGATCTTTGGCGTACTGGACTATGCGGGAAATATTGGCGCGCGCGATCCCGTGCGCGAGCAGTTTACGCTCTATCACTATCCCAAAGCCAAGACCGTGGCGGCCGCGCGGGCTGCGGGTATTGACGTGATCGATGGCGTCACGCTGCAATTCCGCGATCTGCAACAGTGCGAGCAGGATGCACGCTCTGCCGCACAGATGGGCTTTGACGGAAAGTGGGCCATTCATCCAGATCAGGTGCCGGTCATCAACGGCATCTTCACGCCATCCCAGGAAGAGATCACTCGCGCCCGGGAGATTGTTGATCTTTACGAGAAAGCGGATATAGACACTGGGATAGGCGCAATCGTTTACAAAGACGAGATGGTGGACGCCGCAAGCCTGCCCATTGAGCGCCGCAAACTGGCCATCGCAAAGAAAATAGGCTTGCTGTAAGACAAGGCTTATCCACATGGAAACAAAAACTGAGTCACTGCTCAACCTGCTCCACAACGCCAACATGTATGATCTGGCGCAGCCTTACTTTATTGGCATGCCGCATCACCCATCGCATCCTCCATTTTTATTCAGCCTGAACAAGATGCACGGGGATCACGTAATGCCCAACGGCGGCAGCTACACGTCAGAAGCGCTGGCCCTGGGCGGGCACCTGGGGACGCACATCGACGCGCTGTGCCATTTTTCCTGCGGCGGCAAGTTGTATGGCGGACACGATGTTGCCCTGGCCCAATCTTACAGTGAAGGTATGACGCAGCATTCCGTCGATACCCTTGCCCCTATCGTGCGCCGGGGCGTTCTGCTGGACATTGCCGGACAACAGCAGCTTGCCAGCCTGCCTGCGGATTTTGAGATAACGCCTGAACACATGGAAACCGCGGCCCACACACAAGGAGTTGAAATCCGCTCGGGCGACATCATTCTTTTGCGCACCGGCTGGGGAGCATTCTTTGCCGATGCCGCTCGTTTTGCAGCGCAGATGCACGGCCCGGGCCCATCCGAAGCAGGCGCACACTGGCTCAGCAGCAAAGGAGCTTTCGCTGCAGGATCGGACACAGTTAACTTTGAATTGACGCCTTCGCGCACTATGCCTGTACACATACACCTGCTCGTGGAAAGCGGTATTTATATCATCGAATGCCTCAACCTGGAGCAACTGGCGGCAGAGCGGATTTTTGAATTTGTGTTTGTGGCTGCACCTTTGAAAATTCGCGGCGGCACAGGCTCACCCATACGGGCATTCGCGCTAAAGGCGTAGTGCTCCAGTTGCTGGTACTCATCGGGCAAATTACAATCGCCGTTCTGTAAAAGTTGCGCCTCTCGTATGCCTTCACCTAACAATGCCGGCTTGCACCAGGAACTGAAGAAGGCCGTCAGCGAACTCTGCCATAATTTTCCTGATGCGTATTGGCGCGAGCTAGATAGTACACGCGCCTATCCGGAAGAGTTCGTACGGTCCCTGACCAGGGCCGGATACATGGCCACGCTGATTCCTGAAGAGTACGGTGGCGCAGGCCTGGGCGTGACTGAAGCAGCAACTATTCTGGAAGAGATCCACCGGTCTGGCGGCAATGCCGCAGCCTGCCATGCGCAAATGTATGTAATGGGAACGCTGTTGCGGCATGGCTCAGAGGCGCAGAAGAAGAGATATCTGCCAGCGCTCGCTCGCGGCGAGCTTCGCTTACAAGCATTTGGCGTGAGCGAGCCAACCACTGGCTCAGACACCACTCAAATGAAGACCTTTGCCCGCCGTGCGGGTGACAAGTATGTAGTGAAAGGGCAGAAGATTTGGATCTCGCGCGCTGAGCACTCTGATCTAATGCTGCTGGTGGCCCGCACCACCCCTCTGGAGCAGGTCAAGAAACGCAGTGAAGGACTTTCTGTGCTACTGGTGGACCTGCGCCAGGCCAAAGATCATGGGCTCACGATCCGTCCGATTCGCACCATGATGAATCACGCTACCACTGAGGTCTTTTTTGACGACGTGGAAGTTCCCGCTGAAAATCTTATTGGTGACGAAGGCCAGGGCTTCCGCTATTTGCTGGACGGCCTGAACGCGGAACGCATTCTCATCGCCGCGGAATGTCTGGGCGACGGTCGCTGGTTCTTGGAGCGCGCCTGCCGCTATGCCAAAGATCGCGTGGTCTTCGGTCGCCCCATTGGACAAAACCAGGGCATTCAGTTTCCACTTGCCCGTGCCTATGCAAACGTTGAAGCCGCGTCATTGATGGTCGCGCAGGCGGCGGCGTTGTTTGATGCGCATGAACCGTGCGGCCCGCAAGCCAACATGGCCAAGCTGCTGGCCGCTGATGCATCCTGGGAGTCGGCTAATGCCACGGTCCAGACGTATGGCGGATTTGGCTTTGCGGAAGAGTACGATGTGGAGCGCAAGTTTCGTGAGACGCGTCTTTACCAGGTGGCGCCGATTTCTACAAATCTGATATTGGCTTATATCGCGGAGCATGTGCTTGGGCTGCCGCGTTCGTACTGACGCTGGAGAGCTAAAGCTATGACAGTAAAACAAGGCTGGACCGGTCGCGTTTATGAAGATTTTGAGGTCGGCGATATTTACCAGCACGCGCTGGGACGCACCGTAATTGCCGCCGATAACATCTGGTTCACGCTGCTGACGCAAAACACCAATCCAATTCATTTTGACGCCGCCTACAGCGCGCAAACCGAATACGGCAAGCCTCTGGTTGATTCCACTTTCACGCTGGCGCTGGTCACCGGGCAATCCGTCTCAGACGTGTCGCAAAACGCCATGGCGAATCTGGGCTGGGATGAAGTCCGCCTGCCCAATCCGCTCTTTGAAGGTGATACGGTTTATTCCCGCAGCGAGGTCCTGGAAAAACGCGAATCAAAATCCAGACCGAACATTGGCATTGTGAAGGTAAGAACGACTGGCTATAAACAGGACGGCAGCGTGGTCATCGAATTTAAGCGCACCATGATGATTTATAAACGAGGGCACGTTCCGCTCATCCCCCAGCCGGCAATCGCTCCGCCAGGAAAATAAGCTGGGATATTTACGCTGCCTCGCGTGCGCTCTGTTGAAATCCTCGGATGGAAAACTCCAGTTGCTCCTGCAGGCTTTCACCCACCTGGATCATGTCGCCAATCACGGTGCTCAGGTCCATGCGGATCAGGTTGCGCTGCAGCACGGCAGAGAGCACACGCTGCAGTAAGCGCATCTCAATCACAATCAGCGGAATGTTGTACCCTTGCCGGGCGCGTTCTTTTCCATGTGCGGCTGAAACTTTTTTCGCCTTGTCAGAGGAAATATTTGTGGGAACATCCACGCGGTTAGCCAGTTCCCTCACCACCTCAGGAAGATGGTCAACGCGGTCTTTATCGCTCACAGGCAGTGCAGCAAGTTCAGGGTGGGCTTTCACCAGCGCAAGCCACTCTTTGATGATTTCACCAATATTTTCCTTCATCAGATGTGAAACCCGTTTCAAAGGGGTCTCTGGCTTAACAGGCTTCCGGTTTTCCAGCCGATGCTGAATGGTATGGATCAGCGTGGGGACATCTGCTGGCTTGAGCAGATAATCATCAACCTGGCTGCGGATGGCCTGCAGGGCGGTGTCAAAATCAGGATAGCCGGTAAGGATGAAAGTTGCCGCCTGCGGCTGTACACGCCGCATAGCGCTCACCACGGTAAAACCATCGCCAGGCTGGCCGATGTTCAGGTCGGAAAGCAGTACATCAAAGGTGGCATGGTTCAGATGTTCCAGCGCTTCAGGAACCGTTGCCGCAATGGTCACCTCAAACTCATGCTGTTCGAGAATTATTTTTAACGTATTGCGGATCCCCGCCTCGTCATCGACGAACAAAATCCGGGTCGCCATTTTTTACTCCAGCACTTTAGATGTTCTGGAGGGGCTTCCCGTTGGACTTGCGGGGAAAGATAATGGGGGAAATTTAAGGCACTCGCAGGTTTACCCAACAAACCAAAGGCCCATCCGGTAGGGACGGGCCTTCATATCTGTCGATAAGAATTGACGGTTGTCTATTCCTGGTTTCTGAAGGAATACCCAATCGTAACGCCTAAGCGCGTGGCCCGTGATCCGCTAAATTCAACGTTGTTGTGAATGAGATACAGAGACGCTTGCGGCTGGACAAAGATGCGTGGTGTCGCGTAAAACCGGAATCCCGCGCCAAACTGTCCAAGAAAATGGTTGCTGGTGACAACATTCGTGCAACTGATAAAGCTACAGGTCACAATTGGCGTATAAAAATGAATGCTCTCAGCGCCTATTCCCGCCGACAACACAGCCTGGGCTCGCTTGCCAATCGGTGGCGCATAGACTGCGTCAACGTCATAGAAAAATGGGCGGAAGGGCTGCACACCTTCGAAAAGATTTTCGCTGGCGCGTATCGCTGCATTAAAACCCACGCCAACGTTGTGATAAAACAGAAAATCCATACCAAAATCGTAATAAGCTCCGCCACCAACTGTCTGCGATGTAGCGGTGCTGGCTGGAGCAACAACGGTGGAAATTCCGGCGCCCATATCAAACTGCTGCGCATGAGCGGCAACGCCCGGCAGAAGCATCAGGCAAACAACTGCAGCAAGAACCAATGATTTTTTCAAATGACTCTCCATGACAGAAAGGCTGGATCAATCAACGAACCGGCAATCAATCCACCTTCGAATCTATAAAGCAGCTATGCCGAGATTATCCTACCAGGCACAACGTAATGTCCAGATACAAAGGTATCAATATGGTTTCATCCTGATATTTGGCGCTTTTTCCGATACTTCTTTTCTTGAGTTAGGTTAAGCGCCGCCAGGGCCGCTAGCTGTTATTCTGGAAAATGATCTTCTCCACCAAAGCTGTACTCTTTGACATGGATGGCGTGCTTCTCAACTCGGCTCCCGCCGTGGAGAGAGTGTGGCATGCCTGGGCCCTGGCCCATGGTCTTGACCCCGTTCGCGTCGTGGAACAAGCCCACGGACGCCGCAGCATTGAAACCATCCGTGCCGTAGCTCCTGAATTGGATGCAGAAAAAGAAAACATCACTGTCGAGCAAATGGAAATAGATGACAGGGATGGCGTGACGGCGCTGCCCGGTGCGGCGGAGCTGCTTTCTATCCTGCCGGCCGATCGCCTGACCATTGTGACTTCTGCAACACGTCCCTTGGCACTAGCGCGATTAGGATATGCCGGACTTCCTGTCCCTGCGCGGATCATCACAGCGGATGACGTGGTCAACGGCAAGCCTTCTCCGGAACCTTACTTGAAAGGCGCGGCGTTGCTTGGATTTGCCGCGAACGAATGCCTGGTGTTCGAAGATACGCCGGCAGGCATTGCAGCGGCGCGTGCTGCCGGCGCGCAGGCAATTGCATTGCACACCACGTATCCCATTTCGGGACTGCGAGAAGCAAATGCTGTGGTGGCTTCTCTGGCGGCGGTGAAGGCAACTTTTCGCGACGGTACCATTATCCTGGACGTAATTCCTTTGTAAGGCCTACATGTGATCCCATTGCCTCGCGTGATTCGCAGCGCCTTCATCACAACGCGTATACAATTCTTGTATCTCGATTTTGAGGAGCAAAATTACTCATGCAACGGAATGCTAGTGCACATTGGAGTGGCGGCCTGAAGGATGGCAAAGGCGCGCTTACTTCTCCCAGCGGAGTTCTCAAAAACACGCCGTACTCTTTTGCCACCCGCTTTGAATCACAGCCGGGCACCAACCCGGAAGAGCTGATTGCCGCGGCCCACGCCGGCTGCTTCAGCATGGCACTTTCAGCCCAGCTCGGTAATGCCGGTATGACAGCCCAGTCCATTGACACCACGGCCACCGTAACCCTGGAAAAACTCGAATCAGGCTTTGCCGTGACTTCGTCCCACCTGCAGGTAAAGGTCAAGATCCCTGGCGCTGACAAAGCCAAGTTCGAAGAAGCAGCCAAGAACGCCAAAGAAGGCTGCCCTATCTCCAAGCTGTTGAATGCAAAAATCACCATGGACGCCCAGCTGGAAAATTAGCCACTGCTTAGGGGAAGCTGGCGCTAACAACAGTGCCTGCTTCCCGTCTATAACTCGGGTCCACTTCTCTAAATTTGTTGAAATCACCGCCGTGGAGGCCACCAACCATGCGCCAATATCTCGCGCTCGCAACCGTACTCATCGCCACCTGCTTTAGCTCAACCCGCAGCAACGCGCAGTCTGTTGTATTGGATCTGCCCCGCGACAGCCAGCACGCCAAAGTCATCCAGCGGGTTGGCATCACCGATATCACCATCAACTACCATCGTCCGCTGGTAAAAGGCAGAAAGGTCTGGGGCGGCCTGGTTCCTTATGGTCAAGTCTGGCGCGCTGGCGCCAATGAAAACACCACCATTGAATTCACCGATCCGGTGACCATTGAAGGCAAGCCGCTGGCAAAAGGAATTTACGGCCTGCACATGATTCCCACGGAAAATGAGTGGACAATTATTTTCTCCAAGACCGCCAGCGCCTGGGGCAGCTTTTCTTATAACCAGTCCGAAGACGCGCTGCGCGTGACCGTGAAACCGCAACCGGCGGAAATGGAAGAAGCGCTGGCCTATGAAGTCGATAACGTCACGCCAAATTCAGCCACGATTATCCTGCGCTGGGAAAAAACGGCCGTGCCATTCAAGGTCGATGTAAACACGAATGAAATCGTCGCCCAGAACCTGCATGCACAGCTGCGCGGTCTGGCCCAGTACACCTGGGACGGATGGGACGATGCCGCAAACTATTTCCTTGCCAACAAGTACAACCTGGAAGAAGCGCTCAAAGATGAGGACCGCTCCATTGCAGTTGAAGAGCGTTATGACAACCTCATGAGCAAGTCGCGCATTCTGGACGCGATGAACCATAAAGATGATGCCACAGCCGCCCGTAACAAGGCCCTGGCGATGGCAAGTGTGATTCAGTTGCACACATACGGCCGGCAGCTCCAGCAGCAAGGCAAACAGGAAGAGGCGTTTGATATCTTCCGCGTAAACATCAAGAAGAACCCAAATCACTGGATCGTCCGCACGGAAGTCGCCCGGATGGCTGTTGCCAAGGGCGATTACGATGGCGCCGTGAAGGAAATGAAGCTGGCACAGGCTGATGCTCCTGAGCCGAGCAAGTCCACCTTGGAAGGACTGGTTAAGCGTCTGGAAGCAAAGCAGGACATCAACAAGTAGCTCCATACAGCAAATCCCTCACAGCCGGTGGGGGATTTGCTTTTTTCGTCCCGATCTTCGCAAAACGAATCCACCTAAAACAATTCCCTCGCCTGCGCTATCATGGATGCGATTCGCCTCAACTCTTGAGTGGAGACTTTTCGCGTCATGCGCAGATGGCCCTGCATCATCGTTCTCTTTAGCCTTGTGATCGCCGCAACATGCTCCGCGTTTGCACAAAAGCCACCAAGCCCTTCACCCGGTCCTATGGCTTTGCAGGTTCGGAGCGAATTCCTATACTCCTGGAATGCATATAAGAAATATGCCTGGGGACACGATGAACTTAAGCCGCTGAGCGAAGGCTATCGCGACTGGCACAGCGCGCCTCTTCTAATGACACCCGTAGACGCTCTGGACACCATGATTCTGATGGGCCTCACCGAGGAAGCCGATAAAACGCGGGAATACATCGATAACAATCTTTCTTTCGATCAGGACATCGAGGTCAAGAATTTTGAAATCACCATCCGGCTGCTAGGCGGATTGCTGAGCAGTTATCAGCTCACCGGTGATAAACGTCTTCTAGAGCTGGCCGACAATCTGGGCAACCGTCTGCTGCCTGTCTTCAATTCCCCCACGGGCATGCCTTACATGTATGTAAATCTCAAGACCGGCAAAACCCGTGGCGAAGAGAGCAATCCGGCAGAGATTGGAACGCTTCTGCTTGAGTTCGGCACACTCAGCAAGCTTACGGGAAAGCCTATTTACTATGACAAAGCCAAACGCGCGCTGACGGAGCTCTACAGCAGGCGCTCGGCCATTGGGCTGGTTGGCTCGACGATCAATGTTGAAACCGGCAAATGGATTGATACCACCAGCCACATCTCCGGCGGCATTGATTCTTATTACGAATACCTGCTGAAATCGTGGCTGCTGTTTGACGATAAAGACTGCAAGAAGATGTGGGAAGCCAGCATAAAGGCCATAAACAAATATCTTGCGGACAGCACCAAATCCGGCTTGTGGTACGGCCAAGCCGACATGAATACCGGCAAAAGAATTTCCACCCA
The DNA here is from genome assembly GCA_963724105.1 of Terriglobia bacterium. Classification (GTDB taxonomy): domain Bacteria; phylum Acidobacteriota; class Terriglobia; order Terriglobales; family Acidobacteriaceae; genus Angelobacter. The sequence continues at coordinate 150,274 of CAVRTD010000002.1, forward strand.
ATACGGCGCGCTGGACGCGTTCTTCCCCGCGGTGCTGGCACGCTCTGGCGATCTTGATCGCGCGCGCCGGTTGCAGGACTCGTCTTACAAGATGTGGACGACCTTTGGGATCGAGCCGGAAGTTCTCGATTACACCACGATGAAGATTGTCTCGCCCGGATACCAGCTCCGTCCGGAGATTATTGAGTCCGCATACTACCTGAGTTTTCTAACCAAGGATGAGCGCTACCAGGAAATGGGATCCACGTTCATTCTGAGCCTGGTGCGCTACTGCAAGACAGATGCAGGCTATGCCGCGCTGAGTAGTGTGGAAACAAAATCAAAGAAAGACAGCATGGAGAGTTATTTTCTTGCGGAAACGCTCAAGTATCTTTATCTGCTGTTTGCGCCGCGAGACACCTTGGATCTCAATAAAGTGGTGTTCAATACAGAAGGTCACCCTCTAAGGAAGGCCTGGTAATTTATTTTTTTGGAAATGTTTTCTTTGAAAGAGGCTTACAGTCGGCAAGCCCAGATAAGGGCTTTGGGAAAATGTCCATAAAAAAGAGAAGAAAAAAGAGATAAAAGGACATGCTGGCGTAAGAAAAGGCTTGGAGGCACCTTCCCCGGAAAACGCAACAGTCGATACCCTTTTATCTCTGCCACAATGCTTCTCCTCTATGACAAGCTCATTTTGCTACCGGCGTCAGCGCTAACCCCTCACCTCAACGACCCCTCATTTGTGTTGCGCTGCCACTTACATCGCGTCCCGTCTGCCTATTCTTATTGCAAGACCTAGACCAAACCGGACTACTCTGTAACTACATGAAAACAAATGACTATACATTCTAAAAATGCTCGCCCTGTGACAGTCTGTCACAACAGTTGCGCCAGCGGCACACCTACTTTGTCACAGGCCCAGACCAAAACGGGACAGATATTAGGATTCCGCGCGGGCATGAGTGAACGTGCGTATTACAGGATTATCAGGAATTCAGTGACGAATAAGTTATTGGCGAGGGTCTGCGGACGTTGCGGCGGAAAGCTCAGAGCTTTTCTTGCTCTCGTCATACTGGCGCTGGAAGTAAGCTTCGATTGCTTTCGCGTTGTCAATGATTTCCAACGGCAAGGTTATGCTTATGCGATAAATAAAACCGCAGGCGTATTCCACGCCGCGCAGCACAATGTCTCTTTCCTTGATCTCGAACCCGTCAAAATCGTAGCCAGCGGCGGCCACTTCGGGTGTCCAATGCTCCATAAAAAGATTGTCATTGCGGGCAAGGAAAGCGGAACCGCGGTAGCGTTTAAAGATTTCGCTCAGGCGTACATTTAGTTCAACGTTGGTTGCTTCCTGCAAGGCGAGAAGTTTGGACGTGCTGGAAGGAAGTTTCATAGATGCTTCACCGCCTGCAAACGCTGGAAGCGTTGCAAGACTAAAGATTAATGATATCTCATGATGTGATTCGTGCACAGTGATTTTACGCCGCTCCTTCGCACTTGCTAAACTTGTTCTGGAGGCGGCGAAATCATGCACGGAAAGACCGTTGTGATTAGCGGTGCAACGTCCGGTATAGGACAAATTACCGCAGAGAAGCTTGCCGCCATGGGAGCACGACTGGTTCTGGTAGCGCGTGACCGGTCGCGCGGCGAGGCTGAGATGGAGCGCCTGTCCACCATCTCTCCGGGCATAAACCATGCCATTCATTATGCTGATCTCGCACGGTTGGCCGAAGCAAAACGTGTTGCTGCCGAAATTGCCGACGCCGAGCCTCGTATTGACGTGCTTATCAACAATGCAGGCGCATTGTTTGCCAATCGCCTGGTCACTACGGACGGCCTGGAGCTTACCTTTGCCACCAACCACATGTCCTATTTTATTTTGACTCATGGATTGCGCGAACGGCTTCTTGCTTCAGCGCCGGCCCGTGTGATCAACGTGGCTTCTGAAGCGCATAAAAACGCAAGACTGAATTTCAACGACCTGCAATCGGACAAGTACAGCGGCTTCGCCGTTTATGGGCGATCCAAGCTTTGTAACATTCTTTTTACCCGCGAATTAGCTAAGCGATGGAAGGACACCGGCGTTACTGCGAACTCTCTGCATCCGGGCTTTGTATCCACGCGATTTGGAGATGAAAGCGGCGGCCTGCTTTCCTTTGCGGTGCGTGTAGCCAAAATGTTTGCCATCCCGCCTGAAAAAGGAGCGGAGACCATTATTTATCTGGCATCGGCAGATGAAGTTGGCAATGGTCTCTATTACTACAAATGCCGGCCTGAGACCCCGGCAAAAAAAGCGCAAAACAATGAGACAGCGCAGCGGCTCTGGCGGGAAAGTGAAAAGATCGCTGGAATTGCTTACTGATCGCCAGTCGTTGCACTGGACTTCATTTTCCAAACCATTTGACGCAGCATGCCCAGCCAGACTTCCGCATCACTAGCGGAAAGATTCAAGCGGCGGACCATCCGACGTATCTTTTCTTCCTTCGCCGCCACCGTGCGCTGCCCCAGGTAGCCACTTTCGCGGAGCGCATCAATCAGCATGGTTGTAATGCGCTCACTGTCCCCTGCTGTAGCTGGCTTCAGTTTGTCTGTTTTTTGAACTGACTTTCCTTGAGTACGTTTTCTCGCCGAATCTGTGCTGCGCGCCAACTCATACAGGCAGACAGCCACCGCCTGGCCCAGATTCATGGAAGTATGCTCCTCGCGCGTGGGTATGTGCATGAGCCAGTGGCAATGGCTGAGATCGTCATTGGCCAGGCCGCGTTTCTCTGAACCGAATAAGAGAGCAACCCGTCCGCCCGAGCGGAGCCGCTTGCGAATCACCGGCGACGCCTGCTGCAGCATCTTGAAAGGATGTTGCAATTCACGATGAGTCGCCGCCGTGGTTCCTATCACCAGCGAACAGTCAGCCACGGCTTCCGCAACGCTCTTGTATTCTTCTGCGTTGGCCAGCAATGTCGCCGCGCCCACGGCGGACCGGGCCTCGCGAAAAGACGCTTCATACGGATTGACCACGCGCAGGTGAAGAAAGCCCAGGTTGCTCATGGCCCGCGCCGCCGCACCAATATTGAGTGGATTGCGCGTAGAAACCAGTACAACGCACAGGCGGTCGAATTCGGCAGCGGTAGACAAGACTGGCTATTTTACCTGCGCAATAAGGCAAAGCGGTCTAACCACTCCGACGGAATCTCGTCTAAAAAATATCTGGCTGGCCCTCTTGACATTCTCTGCTAATGTATTAGCATGTGCTAGTGCATTAGCACATCGGGTCTGAAATTCGGCCCAGCTGCTGCACCCAGGAGAGCCAAGAGCAATGAGCGACGAAAAACATCTTCAATTAGGCCGGCGCGAACGCCAGATCATGGATGTGATCTACCAGCGCGGACGGGCGTCTGTAACGGAAGTTCTTGCGGAGCTGCCGGATCCGCCCAGCTACTCTGCGGTCCGCGGCATGTTGGGCCTGCTGGAAGATAAAGGATACCTGCGGCATGAACAGGTGGGGCTCAAGTATGTATACCTGCCTGCCGACGATACCCGCCAGGTACGCGCCACCGCACTGAAGCACATGGTGAAGACATTTTTCGGCGGCTCTCCGGAGCAGGCCGTGGCAGCGCTGCTGGAGATGTCCGACAGCACGCTCTCCACAAAAGACAAACAATACCTTTCGCAATTGATCAAGAAAGCGCAACAGGAGGGGAGATAGGCCATGCATACATTCTCACCATCATTCGCAATACTCCTGGATACAGTTTTAAAGTCCACCGTGCTGCTGACTCTTGCCTGGAGCGCGGCATTCGTGATGAAGAAACGCTCCGCAGCCACCCAGCACATGTTGCGTACGTTCTCACTCGTTGCCGTGCTGTTCCTTCCCTTCTCTGTAATGTTGCTGCCGGCATGGCATGTAAAGGGACTGCCGGAATTCTCAAAGTTCCGCGCCGCATCGCCGCTGCCAACCGTTGTTCATCCGGCAGCTTCTGTAGGTTCGCAGGTGACAGCAGGTGAAGCAGCAAACCGGACTGTTGCGCCGGCAGTCGCTATGCGCGATTCCGAACCTGAGGCACATGCTGTGAAAAAAGCTCAGCGTTCCGCATCGGCTGTGATCATCGCTACAAACCCAGCGACAGCTTCGACCGCAACGACCGTGGCCCCAGTCACCTCGGTGGCTAACTATGAGCCGCCGGCGTCGGCTAAACCGCGATCTGCCAATCTCTCTGCGCATCTGCCGCAGCTTCTCATGGGTCTGTGGGTTGCCGGAGCAATTTTCTTTCTGCTGCGGTGGCGATTAAACACCATGCGGATGGGAGCGCTCGTCCGCCGTGCCGGCGTTCTGACTGATTCAGGCTGGAATGCGCAGGTGCGCGCTCTCTCGGGTGATCTGTGTATTCGCCGCCATGTAGCGCTGCTGGTCAGCGACGAGATTGAGGTCCCCATCACAACTGGCATCCTGTTTCCCCGCATCATTCTCTCTCTTGACTACCCGGAGTGGACACCCATGCGGCGTTCCGCCATCCTGAATCATGAACTGGCCCACATCAAACGGCTGGATGCGCTAACGCAGGCACTGGGCCATCTCGCGACTACCTTGTATTGGTTCCATCCGTTGGTGTGGCTGATGGTGCGGGCCATGCGCGCCGAGCGCGAGCGCGCCTGTGACGACCATGTACTGGCAACAGGGACCAAGGCCTCAGACTATGCGCACGAACTTCTCGATATTGTCTCCGGATTGCGCCAACCTGAACTGGCAGCCGCGCTGGCCATGGCGAGGCGATCACAGTTGGAAGGCCGCGTTCTGGCCGTATTGAATCCGGCATTGCCGCGTGGTTCGGTTTCTCGCAGGGCCGCACTTGCCCTGGCTGCGCTTACGCTTTGCATTGTGGTGCCGCTGTCCGCGCTGCGTCCTGCTCCGCAAGCCAGCGCTGCGTCTCAATCCAGCACACCGGGCGCGAAGACAGGCAAGCAAAAGCCAAGCCCGGCATCTGCACCTCAAGACGCTTCTCGTCCTCAAAATTCAGCAGCTCCGAATGATGGAGCACAGTCTTTCGCAGCGCCAGCCTCAATGCCCACCAACATTGAAGAGAGCTCCGAAGCAATGGTCGCGCCTGAAGCACCTGAGGCTCCAGAGCCGCCGGAACCAGCGTTAGCCCCTGAAGCGCCGGAGCCCATGGAATTACAAAACAGCGTCCCGGCAGCTCCCGCTGTTCCTGCGGTACCCGCAGTGCCTGGCGTGCCCGCTATCCCTGCGATCCCGGCCGTGCCGGCAGCTCCTGGCGGTGATCTCTCTGTATGCGGCAAGCGCGCCAAACTTCATAACATGAACATGGAATCGCATGACGGGTATAAACGATGGAATGCGACCTGGTCAGGCGATGACTGTAGCGTGGACCTCCGCGCTGAAGGCGAAATCAAATTCAATGCCGATGCAACCGATATTCAGAGCATCTCCTCAGGCGGCGTCTTTGAGGTGAATCTGCGCCAGGACGATACGCTGAAGCAGATCAAGATCACGCCATCCAGCAACGGCTTGCAATATGTTTACAAGGTCAATAGCAAGCAACAGCCTTTTGACGGCGATGCCAAAGCATGGTTCTCACATTTCCTGTTGGACCTGGAACGCACCACCGGCTTCGCCGCTGATGCTCGCGTTCCTGCGCTGCTGGCCAAGGGCGGTCCCACCGCTGTGCTGGATGAAATCAGCAACCTGCAATCCGACTACGTTCGCGGAATCTATTTCCGCAAGCTGCTGGAGCAACCAAATCTTCCTTCGCCTGTTGTGCAACGAGTCATCCAGCAGGCCGGAGAACAGGTTCACTCTGATTATGAGCTTGCGCGCGTCCTGATGACGGTGAGCAAGCAATATGAGCTTTCTGACGAAGCCTCTCGCACGGCGTTTCTCAGCGCCACCGGCAAACTCAAGAGCGATTATGAACATTCCCGCGTTCTGATTGAGCTGCTGCACCGCCCCAATATCTCTCGGAGCAACGTGAGCATGGCGCTCAATTCCGCTGCCAGCATCAAGAGCGACTATGAAAAATCACGCATCCTGCTCTCACTGCTGGACCAGAAAGAGTTTGATCCGGCAAACCTCGATTTCTATCTGAAGATGGTAGGGTCAATCCAATCCGATTATGAGAAATCGCGTGATCTGCTTGCGCCGATGCAGAAATATACGCTAACCGCCGACCAGGCCAATCGCATTCTGGAGTCCACCGCCGGCATCAACTCCGACTATGAGAAGTCGCGTCTACTGCTTGGCCTCGTAAAACAGGGCAAGTTCAATGAAGCCCAGATAGCCGGCTATCTGAAAGTCGTGGATGCAATGAAGTCTGACTATGAGCGCTCACAGAGCCTGCTGGAACTCATGCAGAACAATACTCTCAGCAGTCCGGCTTTGCGCAAGGCCATAGAAGATACGTCTCGTTCGAGCAGCGACTATGAGAAATCGCGCGTGTTGACAGCGCTGGTAAAGGCCAACAAATTCGACGAGAGCCAGATGAGCACCTATTTGGTCGTAATGGATTCCATGACCAGCGACTTTGAACGCTCACGCTGCCTGCTGGCGCTCATGGACACCAACAAGCTGAGCAATGCTTCCCTGGCCAAGGTTCTGGATGCCGTACTGCGGATACGATCGGACAATGAGAAGTCGCGCGTCCTGACGACCGTTGCACGCTCTTATTCGCTGGATGGCCCGCTGCGTGACAGTTACATCAAGGCAGCCAATTCCATCAACGGAGAATTCGAGCGGAACCGTGCTCTGGCGGCTGTGGTGAAACGAGCAACGCTCTAGTTAAGGCGCGATTGCAATCACTCTCAGAGGGCTTCCTGATCCGTTCACAATCTTCAGCGGCGCGGCAATGACCACCGCGCCCGTGGGCGGCAGTTGGTCAAGATTGCACAAGCCCGCCAGGCCGAATTTGCCGCTGCCATGCATCACGTAGTGATTCGGAAATGGCGGATCGAAAGTCGCGGCGCGGCCAGCGTCTGTTCCGACCGTTTCAACTCCAACACCCAAAACGTCACGCTCTTTTGCCAGGAAATCCGAGCACGCTTTTACGAATCCTGGCGTATGCGGTCCATCATCCTGCAGATTGATGTATTGCTTGGGATCTGTGCGCGCGGACCAGCCGGTGCGTAGGAGCATCCATGCGCCTGCAGGAATGCGCCCGTGCTGGCTCTCCCACAACTTCACGCGTTCAACCGTAAGCAGAAAGTCAGGATCGCCGGCCACGTCTGCTGTTACATCAATCACGCAGGCCGGGCCAACAAACTTTTTAGGATTAATCTTGTCGACGCTGTTCTCCGGCAGGTCTTTGCCGCTGACCCAGTGAATCGGAGCGTCAAAGTGCGTGCCTGTGTGCTCGCCGGTTTCAAAGCCATTCCAATACCAGGCTGGCCCGCGATCGTCATAACGCGAAAGCTCCCACATCTTGAACGCAGGTGTGTTGGGCCATTGCGTAGGCAAAGGCAGCAATGGTGTCTCCGGGCTGAGCGGCTGTGTGAGATCGATGACTCGTAGAGCTCCGCTGTTGAGTTGTGAAATCAGTTCGATGAGAACATTCGGCATGGCTTTAACCTTTGTTCAGCTTTTCTATATGTCTTTTGAATTGAAACCTGTTCTCTAATAATGACAGCTCAGTCACATACCCTTTAGGTCCAACCGCTTCAACTTTCGCGACGATTGAGGTGAGATCATTCGCGCGCAGAGCGTCATCAAAGGAGTGCGTGAATTCTTCCATGGTGCGAACCGTCTTTGTGCGGGCGATGCCTGAAGCTCTCGCTACGCCTTCAAGATCGCTGCCGGTTGAGGTTGCGGTGGGAAAGCCGCCGACAGAGAGCAGGCTTTCATTATCAAAAACCACATGCACCAGATTCTTTGGGCGGTAGCGCGCGAGCGTGGTGTATCCGCCAAGATTCATCAGGATGGAGCCATCGCCGTCAAAGACCACAACTTTTTGTTGCGGCAGGCAAAGCGCCAGACCGAGTCCGGTGGAAGACCCCAAACCCATCGCGTGCTGAAGATAGAAAAAGTTTGGCTTGTGTCCCAATGACTGCAGTTCCGAAGCAACAGCGCCCATGATGGTAACAACCAGGCAGCCTTCCAACCGGTCATAGATGGCGCGCAGGCATTCCAGGCGCTGCATCATGCGGGCTCCTCCCACATGAGTTCGCGCGTCAGCAGCAAGGCCGCCGGATGCAGGCTGGCATAGGCCCAGGTCTGCGCTTCTGCAATGCGCTTCTCCACTTTTGCAGGATCATCCAGAAACGAATATGGAATTCCCAGAGCGCGCAGCAGCGGCTCCGTTACGCCGCCACCCTGCGTTTGCCAGGGATCGCGCTCACCAAAATGTCCGCGATAGCTGATGAGCATGAGCAGAGGAATGCGATAAAGCTGCGCCAGTGAAACAATACCGTTGATGCTGGCAAGAAAACCGTGGTTCTGCATGAGCATGGCGGATTTAACGCCGGCAAAATGCGCTCCCGCAGAGATGCCCACACCTTCTTCCTCTTTGGCCAGCCGCACCAGAATCATCTTTGGGTCGTCTTCCGCCATGCGGATCAAATGCACCAGCCAGGTTTCAGGCAGCGCGGACACCAGGCCAATGTCGCATTTTTTCAGCGCCTGATAGATCACTCCGGAATTAGTAGAGGAAACTGGCATGGAGGAAGAAAGTAGCTTACAGGAAGTTGCCGCATTCGCAAAACGCAAGTGGCAGCACTCAGGATAAGTTGCCGCAAAGCATTCTTACAAGCTCTAGTGTCTGGCTTCTGTCTGCCGCAGGATTACGCCGAAGTTACGTCCGCCCAGCGCAAAGCCCTGTTCAACGCGACCTGTTACGGCGATCTTGTTTCCGTTGCCCGGTACACCAAAGTTCTGGCTATAGACCCACATACGTCCAGAGCCATCATCTATTTGAAAAACTCCGTTGCCAAACGCGCCAAACGCCTCTGACACAGCCCCGTGAATGCTCACATCTTTGCCGGCAAAGCGGCCGGGATCTTTATTTATCTCAGCAATACTGGTTTGTGAGGGGCAGCCCGCAATCACGAACATTGCCGCAACCAGCGCAACTGCCAAAAGGATCCTGACGGATTTGTGCACGGAGGCCTCCAGAAACTTTGATTAAGAATAGCAGGTTAGATGCAGAAAACCTGAGCAAGTTCTAAGCGACCCGGCTCATTTACCCAGGTACGGCACATGCAATTTCTTGGCAACTTTGGTGACCTCCGGCCAAAACTCATCCACCAGGTTGCTGGTGGCAAAGCCGCTCAAGGCAAGTGCACTGCGGGTCAAGGCATGGGATTGGTCGACATATGGACCAGGCAAATAGGCGTTGCCTACATAGCCTCCAGCCAGAGCGCCGGATATATTGGCCAGCGCCAGCCGGGGATGTCCCTGGTCACTGCGGTCAATCACGGCAAAGCGAATCGCATTGAAACTGCGCGCAAAAAAATTCTTGCTGTGCGAGGGGAAATAGCGGGGGTCCTCATGAATTAAGGATGCAACAACAAACTTCCCTCCCTGTACGGACACCCAACTCGCCATGAAGTCTCCATAGTTACGGGCAAAAGCAGGAAAGCCATCGCGCCATTTCGGAGGATAGGCACTCGGCGGAAGGGCCATCGTATATGCGGTATACAACGCAGCCGTTGGATATATGCCGGGACGAAATGATTCGACAGCAAAATAGTGAAATTTACCCCTCACAGTGAGCGGAACAAAATCCTCTGAGTTTCCAACCGTACTGGTGTAAGTACGGACGGCGGGCGTAGCGGCAGGTGAGGGTGATGGTTGTGGCGGCGCTTTTTGCTCCGATGCTGGCGGCGTAGAGGTTGATCGCGGCGAATCATCTTGCGTTGACGCAAGCTGTTGCAGTCCCGTTTGCGCCACTTGCAATGCCTGTGATTTTTGCGCCAGACACGCCACAATCAGAAATGGAACCGCAACCAGCAATCTCTTTGTCATTTCATGACATAGTACCACCCATAAAGAGAATGCTGGTTTTTCGAAAAACACCAGTCTTTTTGCTTCAACCAATCGTCACTGCATACTGAAATGCAAGCTGGTGGTAAGGCCGGTATTCACAGCGGCAGTGGCTGAAATACTGGCGTGGCCAGGAGACGAGACAGTCACCGTATATGTGCCTACGGCTATCCAGTTTGAGGAATAGCCGCCATTCCCGCCGCTGACAACCGTTTTTTGCTGACGCAGCTTGCCGCCGCTGAAGGTCAGCGTAGCGCCTGTAATTGGAATTCCGGCGCTGTCCCGGACAAATCCGGTGACAAGCCCGGCCGTAGACATCCAGATCTTGCTGGGACTGGGTTCGACTGCGGCATTCGGCGTGGAAGTTGCGGTGCGTGCATTACTCTGCCAGCCTGGCTTGCTGGTTGTGATTGCAATGGAGTTGCGGGCCGAAGCAAAGACGGAATAATTGCCATTGCTGTCCGTGATTGCCGAGCCACTTTTAGAAGCGACCGTAACACCTGGCATTACAGAGCAATCCACAGCATTTTTGACCATTCCTGAAAATGAGCCGGCCACTGTGGAGACCCCCGGATTGCGATACGGGACCGTAAACTGGTTGTGCGCGTCAGTGAGGAAGCTATCCAGATAAGGCGAGTATGTTGTTACGTTGACCCGATTCAACGAGGGCGAGATTTTCAATATGCGCAGGTAGCCTTCCCCGCCTTGAGCGTAAGACTGGTAGTCAGACAAGATCTCATTTACCAGATTTCCGCGAACGCCAATATCCATTCTTCGTCCAGTTCCGTCCCCCTCCACAACGTGGCCGCTCAGCACCAGATGGATATTGGGATAATTTTGCAGCAGCTTCCACCACATATCTTCGCCATTATTGTCCTGCCCCACCCCGAAGCTTTCCGCATTGTTGAGATCGCAGTGGTCGATCCGCGTGTTATCTGAGTAAGTAAACATGTGCGTGACAACGATCACTTCTTTGTCCTGGTTTGCGCTCAGGATTCCAGCCGCCCAGTTTAAAGCGGCATCACGCGGCGCAAACTCCAGCACCAGAATGAGGTAATTGCGGCCGTTAATATTTACGACCCCATAAAAATTCTCATTGCTGCCCGCAGGAAAATTGCCTTTGTACCAGCTTGCGTTGGCGTATCGCGTGGGGCCAAAGAATGTGTTGAAGTTGTGCGTGGAGGCGGTACGTCCGGAAGGATTGTTCTGGTCATAGTCATGATTGCCGATCGCCATCATGTAGGGAACTTTCCCATCCAGCAGTCGGACGGCCGCATCGGCATTCTGCCACTGCGCAAGGTCTCCACCAGCATCCACAATATCCCCAAGTCCCAATACCAGCTTTATATTCTGGTCCTGGGTGTGGCTGGCAATCCACTGAGTTTGCGCGGCAAATATCTGTGGGTAGGTGCTGGAATAAAACTGCGTATCAGGCAGGGCAACAATCGTAAATTCATCCGCGGGCGTTTGGGCGTTAAGGACGCCAACGCCGGACAACAGACAAAGAATGGCAACCAGGCGCTGGAAGCCAGTTAGACGAAACAGCATGTGAGGGATTCTCCGTAAGCAGAGACTACTCACATTTCGGCAAGCCTTACATAGGGTAAACGCCGGATAAACCTTGATTTCACTGAAAATTCATCAGGCGTACGGCTATTTGAGAGGGCGATGCCAGTTCTTAAATTTAAAGCCCTGGCCATCCTGACAAGCGACTATTTCCCTGCCCCAGCGGCACTTGCCTGCACCGGAGGGTCGGCAACAGTTTGCACAATTTTGTAGCTTCCCGCCAAAATGCCATTCGCGACTGAAAGATTCTGAGGGTGATAGGAAGAATCATGACCGCACCTGATCGCCACACTATTACTGATGGAAGCGTCCGGAGCGATGGTTCTCTTTGCTGGAAATCCCCACGCAAGGTTCCATGACTCATGTTTCTGGTCAAGTGCGTGTTCTGCGTCAGGTTGGACGCCATACTGCCCCGCGGCTGCCGCGTTTATCTCTAATCCTAGAGCAGTAGCTTTTCTCAGCATCCAGCTTAGAGTCACATCAGAGAGACCCGCTTCCGGATAGCTTCCTCCAATATCGCAATGAACGCCCGTAAACCAGACCTGTTCAACTGTTTGAGAACCGGCGTTGGCAGGATCGGGGTGCCACAGCGTGGGTGGAAATTCACGCCTGCGTTCATCAATGGCCAAGGCTTGATAGGCATGTAAAACGTTGGGATGAAGTCCCGTATCGAGGAAACCGTAAACCTGTGAGACGCCGCCGAAGATCGCAGGTATCCCCAGAGCGCCTACGGTATCCCATACGCCAACCATGTTAATCTTAGCGTTGAACATCCCATACTTTTCCTGCAATCCCGCAAGAATTTCCGCCCGTTGGTCTTTGTTTCTATAAGCAGTGAAAGCGCTTTCAACCAGCGCCTGGTCAAAATTCTTTGTCGGCAGTCCGCAATTCGCAATCATGCCGGCCAGGCTGCGGACTGTATAAGCGCCTCGGCTGAATCCAAAGAGAAAAATGTCATCGCCCGCCTCATAGAGGTGCGCGACCTGCGTATAACCATCTTTGATCTTCTGGAACAAGCCATTCCCAAATGCTCCGCCCAACACTTTCTCAAGGGGACAGCCATCGGCGCCTACGCCGGCGTCATAAAAGGGGAATTGGTCTGCCGTGGTTGTGAGCGCATTAAAAAGCTTGCATACATTGGTGTTGTTTCCTGAAGAGTCCCACGTGCCATCTGCACAAAAAACAATTCTCTTAGCCATGGCTAATCTCCCTCTGTCCTTACGCTAATAAAATGCACCCTGTCCTGATAGTGACTACTTGAGAAGAAACGTTACAGATGAAGAGTGCTTTTGCGTTGAGCGCTTGCATTCCTTGAAGTAAGCCCGGACGGCGTATCCACTGAAAAGGCCTAAATTCTTGAAGCTGGCGTAAACATTGAGCCAGAATATGGTGGAGCTAGTCGGGATCGAACCGACGACCTCATCGTTGCGAACGATGCGCTCTCCCAGCTGAGCTATAGCCCCATATGGTGGGAAGAAAGTAACAAAATAGATTTTACCAGCGTAAGGCGATCTCACAAAATCGCCACACTCATCCTGTCCTTCCGATCATCTTTGCCAGGACAGCGGGGAAAAAACGTTTGAGATAGACCAAGCCCTTTTCCCGAAACGCAGCAACCACAATTTCTTTTTTCTTGCCCGCGACACCGCTTAAAATCTGTCGCGCACATTCATCTACCGGCATGCCACGAGCCAGTTCAGGATCCATTTTTGCATGCTGATTGCCGTCACCACGCAGCGCAGACATGCTGATGTTTGTTCGTATAAATCCAGGACAAACCATGGTGACATGGATCCCGTTGCGCTCTTCCTCGGCGCGAAGCGCCTCAAAGAAGCCATGCAAGGCGAATTTGGTAGCAGAGTATCCTGACCGCAGCGGCACGCCAAACTTGCCGGCCACGCTGGAGATCACCACAAAGTGTCCACTCTTTTGCGCAAGCATTGACGGCAAGACCGCGCGAGCCATGGCCTCCGGAGCAAAGAAGTTTACTTCCATCAACCGGCGGTAGACGTTCTCATCGGTTTCGCGGGTACGGGAGCGCTGCGTGATTCCTGCGTTGAGCACCAGGATATCGATACCGCCAAACATGGCAAGCGCCGTGCTCGCTTTTTCTGCCGTCTCCTCCGCTTTGGTTACATCCAGCGGCAGGACGCGAGCATTCGGTTCCCCACCACAGGCAGATTGAACACGCTTCAGCTCATCTTCACGGCGCGCGGAGAGAATCAGTTTTGCTCCAGCTTGATGGAACGCGAGCGCCATCGCTTCACCTATCCCAGACGATGCTCCGGTAATCCATATACGGCGGTTTTGAAAGGTCATAAATTCTTCAAAGTCATCAATAGAAATTCATCCGCTGAGAGGCTTAGAGTTTGCGCGCCATTTCCTGTAGGAGAGATTGGAGCATGGAACCATCTGCTGTGCTCGCCGGCAGTCCGCCCTGCGCCATGTCTGCTGAACCGCCTCCACGTCCACCAAACTGCGCCATTGCGTCTTTCATCAACTGCCCCATGTTGGATTTCTGGCCGGGACTCTGCGCAAAAACCAGCGTAGGCTGACCGGCGCCAGCCGCCAGCAGAGCGACAACAGCTGTCTTCCCTGCAGTCAGTTTCTGCGCGAGCAACTTGATATAAGTCGCATCACGCTCGGGAAAAAACTGAGTGATCACCTGCAGCGTGCCTGTACCCTGGGCAAGCATTTGATTGGCAGAAAGTTCAGCCAGCTCTTCCAACACTTTGTGCTGCGCCTTGCCGGCGGCTTTCGCTTCTGCCAGCGACTTACGGACTTGCTCCGGCACGTCATAAATGTGGCTGGAGTAAAGGGCGGCGGCTTCAGTCAGCGTTGTGTAGTCGCGGCGAGCCGTGCTCACAGCCCGCAGACCGCATACAAACTCAACGCGGACGCCCTGTTTCACTTTTTCAACTTTGCGCAAGAGAACGCTGCCGATCTGGCCTGTCGCGCGCACGTGCGTTCCGCCACACGCCGTAAGATCGAAATCATCAATATTGATCAGACGTAGATCACCGGTTTGCTTGGGCGGAAGTTTGCGCAGGCCAAGTTGCCGCGCTTCTTCCAGCGGCACAAAGCGAATACTTACCGGCCGGTCCTCGGCTATCACCTCATTGGCCAGAAGCTCCGCTTTCTGCGCCTGCGCTGCCGAGAGGCCGGCGGTCTCAAGATCAATGGTGCAACTCTCTTCACCCATATGAAAGCTGACGGTGGGCATATTAAAGAGCCGGATAAACGCAGCGGAGATCAGATGCTGGCCGGAATGCTGCTGCACATGATCGCGACGCCGAACGGAATCCACGCTGCCGCGAATCTGCGTTCCCGCAGTCAGCGATTCAGCGGCAAAATGAAGGATGCGGCCATCTTCTTCGTCGGCAACTTCGGTAATGGCGATTGACCTGCCATCGGCCAGCACCATTCCCAGATCGTGAACCTGCCCGCCGCTGGTGGGATAAAACGCTGTGCGGTCGAGCACAATTGCCGCTCTGCCGCCGCGGTCAAGCGCTTCAACAACCTTGGCGTCAAAGTCGTAGAGAAAAGAATCGTGATAGTAGAGACGTTCAGTCATAAATCAGCAATTAGTAATTAGCCGTTAGCACTTAGCTTTGTGAGGTGACAATGGTCCCGGTCGTGCGCCCAATAAACGCACCTTATTAAACTACGCTCCGATCTTTAAAGCGCTTGCGATTACGTCAATATATTTAAGACCGGAGCCGGTGTTAAAGAGCACCACCCTGTCTGTGGGCTTCAGGAATTTCTGCTCCAGCAGAATTTTGTAAGCAGCTAGCGAGGCCGCGCCTTCCGGTGAGGCGAAAACACCTTCGTGGCTGGCCCATTCTTCAACGGCCTGAAAAATCTGCGCGTCAGAGACGGCAATGGCCGTGCCTCCGCTTTGCTTGAGGATATCGAGAATAATGTAGTCAGCATATGGCTTGGGCACGCGTAACCCCGCGGCTGACGTTTGCGCATTCTGCCACATCTCCGCCACGGGTTTGTGCTCGTTCCAGGCCTTTACCACTGGCGCGCAGCCCGAAGCTTGCACGGCGATCATCTTAGGGCGTTTGTATCCGGCTGTCTTCCCCAGCCAGCCCAGCTGTTCCATTTCATCAAAAGCCTTCCACATGCCGATCAGTCCCACACCACCGCCAGTGGGATAGAAAATCGCATCCGGCAATTCCCAGTTGAGCTGTTCGGCAACTTCATAGCCCATGGTCTTCTTGCCTTCAACACGAAAAGGCTCTTTGAGGGTTGAGATATCAAACCAGCCTTCAGCCTGTTTGCGCTCATTCACCATTTTGGCGCAATCGGAGATCAGGCCATCCACAAGCGTCACATGCGCGCCATATGCCTTGCATTCAACAAGGTTAGCCAGCGGCACGTCTTTGGGCATGAAGATGTGGGCCTCAATTCCGGCAGCAGCGCTATAAGCTGCCAGCGCACTTGCCGCATTGCCGGCGGACGGGACCGCCAGCTTCTTCAGTCCATATTGTTTGGCCATGGTCACGGCAGCGCAGAGACCGCGTGCTTTGAATGATCCGGTAGGATTCAATCCTTCATCTTTTATAAAGACGTTGGGATTTCCTCGGCTGGGCAGCATAGGCGTGAAGCCTTCACCCAGGGTCACAGGCACATCGCCGGGAAGAACTTCATGGTAGCGCCACATTGTGGCGGGGCGTCCGCGCAATGAGTCTGGCGTGAACTTGCCTTTTAGAGCCGCAAGATCAAAACGCACATAAAGTGAGCCGCCGTCTTTGGGGCAGAGGGTTTGCGGTTGAGCGGCGCTGATTTGTTCTCCACATTTGGAGCATTCAAGATATGCGATTTTTGCCATGCGTGAAAGTTTAACAAACGTTCCAGTTAGTGGTAACGCTTCTCTCCTGCGGGAAGCTCCACCTGCAAGCGGTTTCCGGGGGAAGGCAGTGGACACGTTGTATATGGGTTGTAAGCACAAGGAGGGTTATAAGCCTTGTTGAAATCGAGTTCCACTTTCCCATCTCTTGGCGGATCGGCGTCTAAAAAGCGCGCTGCCTGGTAGGTTTCTGTTTTGCTGGTGAGATCACGAAACACAATGAATAAGTGTCCCGGACTATCTTCTCCCACATCCAGTTTGTACTGCTTTCCGCCAAGTAAGAATGTTGCATATCCGATGAAAGAGGTTTGTGTGGTGCCGCCATGAATGATTCCAATCTCTGCTGGGCGCGCCGCAGGATAGGCCACGTAATCCGCATTGAATCGATACGCTTCGTTCACCGGATACCAATGCAGTCCTTTAAATTCTTTGCGCAACAGACTGTTCTTATCCTTCAGGCGGATAGCAAAGCGTTTGCCGCTGGCGTGGACATAAAAAGACAAATCACCGGAAACCAATCTGTCCTCAGTGGAGTCAGGGCGCAACTCCGCAGTGGTAATGGCTTTTCCGCCCATGGTGATTGGCGACTCCAGGATTTACATGGACGGTGATCTTGCCTGCCTGGAGATCAAAGTGTCCGGCTTGTGCTGGAACTGGCGCAGGCAGCACAACAGCATTCCCTGGCGCTGAGCCGAAACTATTTTCTCCTTCGTGCAGCCAGAAAAGGCCGGCTACGGTGAGCCAGTCATCATCACCTTTGAGCTTTGTCTCGTAATCCTGCCGCCACTTCTCCACCGATTTCTTATAGGAAGAAACATCTGTAGCCATGCTCACGCAGGCCAAGAGCGTGAGCACGGCAGATGTTATGGCTGTCCGTGAGAGCGAAGACATACCAGTTATTTATTTCCTTCCGCGCCCGCTTCCTGGAGCGACTTGGGTTCGGATCGATTCCTTGGCGAGGCCTTCTGCAGGGCGCTCACCATCAGTCCGCCTGCCTTTGGAGTGCCAACTTTGTGCTCGATCACCACATCGCGAGCGGAAATTTTTTGACCATAGACCTTCTCGGTGGCGCTGTTGTCTGGCCGCAGCGTTGAACCATCCAGAGAGATCCCGGCAAAGAGTCCGCGCGAACGGGAGTAGGTGAGAATCTCGGCACGCATCAGGACATCCGTTGCAGCCTGGGCATCACGGCCTACAGGGCCGGCAGCAGCCGAAGCGTCAGCGCCCAGCTTGACCTTGCTCTTCAGGATGGAATCGATTCCCCTGGGATTGACCACGAGCAGCACAAAGTCCGTGGCCTGGCCGCCAATTTGGAAGCCAATGTTGCCGCCTTCAAGCGCCACCATGGCCGGCGGCCCCCAGGGACCGGTAAAAGTTTTACCGCCGCGGCAGGTCATGGCGCCGCGTCCGTAATTTGCGCCTACCCCAAAAGCGATTTTCTTTACCGAAGGGATCACGATTACGCACTCTGATTTATCCAGTACAGGCCTGGGAATATTGTCTGGAATATTCAGGATCTCCAGAAGTACCTCGCCGGCATGGCGAAGCCGGTCATCCTCATGCTGCTGGGCCTGAACCGCTGTGGCAAACAAGAGTGCTGCGATCGCAAAACTGAAACCCTTCTTCATCATCTTTTTCCCTCTTCAAATTTGTGTTTAGAACTCATGCCTCGACTGGCACTGATTGCATTACGACGCAAAATCTTCCGCGTCAAGCTAATCATTTTGAGGCGATCGTGTAAACTGTACCACCCTTCGGAGGTTTGCAGATGCGTTTTCCAGCACGAGTGGTATTGACCCTATGGTTCGTTGCAATTTCCATTTCCGCAATGCAGGCCCGCGTGCTCCGGGTGGAGATAGACTCGCGCACAGACCTTCAAGATGGCAAACCTTTCGGCGCCATTGGCGCTTATGAAAAGATCACAGGACGTGTCTTTTTCGCGGTAAATCCAGCTAATCTGCATAACCGGCAAATCGTGGACCTGGATAAAGCGCCACGCAATGCACAGGGCGAGGTCGAATTTTCCGCCGATCTTTATCTGCTCAAGCCTAAAGAGATGGCCAAGGGCAACCAGGCGGTGCTGTTTGAGGTTTCCAATCGCGGCGGGCGTGGCATTCTTTCCCTGGTAAATGGACGAGAAGGCGAATTTGGCGACGGCTTTCTCATGCGCCAGGGATACACGATCGCATGGGTAGGCTGGGAGTTTGATATTGCCGACCAGCCCGGACGGCTGCGTCTCTCCGCTCCGGTGGCCCATGAGGCAGACGGAAAATCGATACACGGTCTGGTGCGGTCAGATTTCACCCCAGCCGAAAAGCGGACTGAGATGCCGCTGGGACATTTCCAGCTTGGCCCGGATGGCGGGAAGAGTTACCCCGTGGACGATCCAGCCAGCGCACTGAATGTGCTTACCGTTCGTGACACACCCAACGGTCCCCGCCAGACGATTGCGCGCAAAGAATGGAGCTTTACTCGCGAAGGCCGGTTTATCCAGTTGGAGAACGGCTTTCAGGCCGGCAAGATTTACGAGCTGGTCTACACGGCAAAAGATCCTGTAGTGGCAGGCGTGGGACTGGCTGCAGTGCGCGATTTTCTTTCCTATTTGAAATATGATCCGCAGGCCACGGCTCCGGTGAAGCGAGCTTACGCTGTGGGCATCTCGCAAAGCGGGCGCTTTCTCCGGCATTATCTTTATCAGGATTTCAACGCTGACGAGCAGGGCCGGCAGGTGATGGACGGAGTAATCGCGCACGTCGCGGGTGCCGGCCGCGGCAGCTTCAATCATCGTTTTGCGCAGCCTTCGCGCGATGCCCAGCCCATGTCCAGCATCTTCTTCCCCACGGACCTGTTTCCTTTTACAGATCTGCCGGAAACAGACTCAACAACCGGAGCAAAAGCCGGCCTGCTGGATGAGATAAGTAAGTCCAAGACTACGCCGAAGATTTTCTACACGAATACTTCTTACGAATATTGGGGACGCGCAGCCTCACTGATCCATACCACGGCCGATGGATTGCAAGATGCAAGCCTTGCCGGCAATACGCGCGTTTATTTTCTGTCCGGGTTGCAGCACTTTACCGTCGCATTCCCTCCTCAAAAAACTACGCCAGGTAATCCCGATTACACCTCCCAGCAGAAGGGCGACCCGAATCCGATTCAATGGTACTGGCGCGCCCTGATTACTGACATGGATCAATGGGTCAAAGATGGAACAGCCCCGCCCGCCAGCACCTATCCAAAGGTCGCGGACAAAACGCTGGTGCAGCTTGAGCAATATAAGTTCCCCAAAATTCCCGGCGTGAACATACCTCACGAAGAAAGCCTTGCGTATCACCTTGATTTCGGCAAGCAGTGGAAGCAAGGCATCGTCGCAACCGAACCTCCAACAGTCGGCAAGCCGTTCGGAGTGCTGGTACCGCAGAGCGATCCAGATGGCAACGATTTGGGCGGTGTGCGACTGCCTGAGCTGCAAGTTCCACTCGCTACATACACAGGCTGGAATCTGCGCGACCCCAGCATCGGCGCGCCGGACCAGCGTGTGAGCTTTCTGGGATCATGGATTCCACTGGCCCGAACGGCAGAAGAGCGCAAGAAGGCCGGAGATCCAAGACTGTCAATCGCGGAGCGATATGCCTCACGCGAGGAATACATGAGCAAATTTGAACTGGCATCAAAACAACTGGTGGACCAGAGATTTCTATTGCAGGAAGATTTACCAGCCATGCTGGAACGAGGGAAACTGGAGTGGAAGGTAATTGCGGAGCAGTAAGACCCACCGCTCCGCCTTCAGTTTCCATGTTTAAACGAGATAATCTAGGCGCCAGCCTTATTGGCGCTTGCGTCATAGTTGAGCGCTTCCAGTCCCAGGAAGCGTGCGCCTTCGTCCAGTTCCTCTTCAATGCGGAGCAGTTGATTGTATTTGGCAATGCGGTCTGTGCGCGAAGCTGATCCGGTCTTGATCTGTCCAGTTCCGGTGGCCACGGCAAGATCCGCAATAAACGTATCTTCCGTTTCGCCCGAACGATGCGAGATCACTGCTGTATAGGCATTGCGACGCGCCATATCGATGGCATCAAGGGTCTCACTGACACTGCCAATCTGATTAACTTTGATAAGAATGGAATTGGCAATGCCTTCATCAATACCGCGGCTTAGACGCTCCGTATTGGTGACGAAAAGATCGTCGCCCACCAGCTGGATCTTGTCCCCCAGTTCGTCGGTCATCTTCCGCCAGCCTTCCCAATCGTCTTCCGCAAGTCCGTCTTCAATGGAAACAATAGGATATTGCCGCACCCAGTCCGCCCAGAAGCGCACCATCTCTTCTGACGACTTGGAAGATTTATCTGACTTCTTGAAAACGTATTTGCCGGAGGCCTTATCGAAGAATTCGCTCGCTGCGGGATCAAGCGCAATGACTACATCCACTCCGGCGCGAAAGCCGGCTTGCTCCATGGCCTCAAGGATTAAATCAATAGCCTCCACGTTGGCTTTGAGCGATGGCGCAAATCCGCCTTCGTCGCCCACCGCCGTGTTGTATCCACGCTTCTTCAACACGGACTTGAGCGTATGAAAAATTTCCGCGCCCCATTGCAGCGCTTCAGAAAAAGTTTCTGCGCCCACAGGCATGGCCATAAATTCCTGGAAATCGACGTTGCTATCGGCATGCGCGCCGCCATTGAGAATATTCATCATGGGGACCGGCAGAATGCTGGCGCTCACGCCGCCCAGGTATCGATATAACGGCGTTTTCATTGCAATAGCGCTCGCCCGGGCGCACGCCATGGAAACCGCAAGCACCGCGTTGGCGCCGAGCTTGGCTTTGTTGGGCGTGCCATCCAGCTCGATCATGGTGTCATCGACGCGGCGCTGGTCGGCAGCGTCCTGACCATGAAGGGCGTCGGCAATCTTGATATTGACGTTGCTCACAGCAGTCTGCACGCCCTTGCCCAGATAGCGCTGCTGGTCGCCATCTCGAAGCTCTACCGCTTCATGCTCGCCGGTGGAAGCACCGCTGGGAACCGCAGCGCGCCCAATCGATCCATCCCCCAGAGTGACTTCGGCTTCTACGGTTGGGTTGCCACGCGAATCAAGAATTTCACGTGCATGAACGTCGACAATGCCTGTGTCCATTGGTGTCCTCAAAAAACTTTCCTCAAGAACCGCTTGAAAAATGATTGCCTGGGATAAGATGCCTTGAAGTAAAAAGACGGCGTCTCCTAAGAAGCAAAAAAAGAAGCAGAGAATTATAAATCACCACAAAATCCTCAGCACATGCCCGTTGAACCAGTAAGGTCTAACCAGTAATCCCAGCGCTTTCCGCCTTCGCCCACTTCTGTTATGGTGAAAGTTTACTTGAGGAGAGCGATTATCATGTCTATTCCCCAGCAGCCCAACGTCCGCCTGGTTAATGCCGCCGACTACCGTGACACCTATGCAAATTCAATCCAGATCCGCGTAAGCGTATGGGACTTCCTGCTGGTATTCGGGCGCTTACAGCCGGTGAATGCGCAGGATGTTGAAATACAAAATTTTCAGGGCATCTATCTCAGCCCGCAACAGGCCAAGGCGCTACTGACCATCCTGGAGCAAAATGTACGCCAGTATGAAGGCACCTTTGGCGAGATCAAACTGGATCCTTCCATCGCGCAGCAAGGCCAGGTCAATTAGAGCGCCCGTTGATGAAGATGCCGGCTTCTTTGTGTGAAAACAATTGATCACGTCGCCCACTCAACGACTGCCGAAGCATTCATTCACCCGCATTGTTCCGCTGGTCTTTATTGCAATTTTCATTGCGATTTTACTGGTGCACCTACCGCTCCTGAAACTGCCTTTCTTTTGGGATGAAGCCGGTTTCTATGTGCCCGCCGCGTACGATCTGGCGCATTCTCACTCTCTGATTGCAACAACCACTCTGGATACTGGCCATCCGCCCCTTCCCGCGGCGTATCTTGCTTTGTGGTTCACCATCTTTGGCTGGAAGCCCGTGGTAGCGCGTATAGCTATGCTGCTGCTGGCAGCCTTCGCCCTGACGAACGTCTTCCTTTTGGCGCGACGTCTGGCCGGAACCGGCGTTGCCGTAGCCACGACCATTGCTACGGCAGTCTATCCAATCTTCTTTGTACAAAGTTCCTTGGCGCATGCAGACCTGATGGCAGCCGCGTTCACCCTTTGGGGAATCAGGCTTTATGTCGAAGACCGAGTCTGGCCAGCCCAGCTTGCTTTTTGTCTGGCCGTGTTGAGCAAAGAAACCGCTATCATCACGCCGCTGGCATTTGCGCTCTGGGAGGTTTTGCAGCCGCGAGCTCTGAACATCCAAAGCCGCCTCAAACGTAGCGCGATCGCGTTGCTCCCTGTTGTGCCTTTGCTGTGCTGGCTGGCCTATCATCATCGTGTCACCGGAAGATTCCTTGGTGGCGCTGATTTCTACCACTACAACGTGACTCAGGCCCTGAGCCCCCTGCGGTTCCTGCTGGCATTAGGACAACGAATCTGGCATCTCTTTGGGACCATGAACATGCTGGCGCTTACGGCAGCCACTGTGGCCGCCATGTTCTTTGCGCCGGTAAAAGATCCATCTGGCGAACGCCCCCGCATTGCTATTCCCGTACAACTTCAGTTTGCACTAATCATGCTGGCCCATCTTGTTACATTCTCTCTGCTCGGCGGCGCGTTGCTCACGCGATATTTGCTGCCCGTTTATCCACTTGTGATCATGATCGGCATGTCAACCTTGCATCGACGCATCGCGCGCTGGGAATGGCCCGCTGCGCTGATGGTAATCATCTTTGTGATGGCGCTCTTCTTTGATCCGCCTTACAGATTCGCGCCTGAAGACAATCTGACCTATAAGAATTTCATCGAACTGCACGACAAAGCGGCAAAATTTCTGGAAGAGCATGAGCAAAACTCCACCGTCCTTACAGCCTGGCCGGCAACGGACGAACTCTCTAAACCATATTTAGGATATGTGCGGCAGCCGTTCCCCCTGGTTCGCGTTCAAGATTTTGCTGTCGAAGAAATGGTTAAAGCCCGGCAGATGCGCTCACAATATCAGGTGGCTTATCTGTTCTCCACCAAGAATAACGTTCCTCCCTGGATCCACTCCGAGCGCTGGGAAAAGCTTAACGAACGTTTCTTTGGCTCTCACAGCGATGTCTCTCCTGAACTGGCTGCGGAATTCCTCCACGGCAAGATTGTGTTTCTTGTCAGGACCAAAGCAGAATGGGTTGCGATACTGGAGTTGGAACAACCTTCGTCAGTGGCTTCAGCTGCAAAAAATCTTCCACTGCCACAAATCGCTCACTAGCGAATCGTCTTTCACGCGCAGCCCGCCGGAAATCAGGCTGCACGCAGCTTACACAAGCCACCCATCCATTTAAATTACGAAAGAACTCTCGCCACCATGGCAGGAACATTGGTGCCGTACCACAGATAACCGAATACCAAACCCGTTGATTCAACTGCCCGGAACCACCACTGCTTTTTCATGGCCCTTGACCTCTCCCTGATTTTCAGCCGGCCTTAGCTTCCACACGTGTGTGGGCAAAGGCTGGCTTCTCAATGGGGGAGAGAACGCGCATCTTTTTCCAGTCGTAAGCAAACTCGGTACCACAGTCGAGGCACACTACGTACGTTCCTGTTTCCTTAGCAGCCTCACAGCGGCGCTGTCCTGGCTTGCTGGTCTGGGGAAAGCTGATCTGTTTGTGCCAGCATCCGAACAAAGCGTCTACGATTCTCACAAATTCCTCCCGGCTGTTGCTTCTAGTTGAGGCGGGCTCAATCAGCCTCATAAGCAACTTTCGGCATTCCTGTTTTCCCGGGAAACGAAACTCCGGGCGCAACACCTTCGTTACTGCTAAATAGTGGTAATTGAGCTCATTTCGTTTCATCTTATTTTCCACAAATCGATGACACAAAATGTCAGAAACCTTGTTCTCACCACTGCTAACTTTCAATACGTTGAACGCAGGAATTCTGGATTTGTTGCATAAAGATTTGTTGCATGAAAAATCATTGTTTGCCCAGAGCTCAGGCGAATTGCTGCTAAATCAGAGACTTACAACTTTTTGGAACTCGAGTCACAACTCCCTGCCGGAGGAATCTAAGGGTTAAAATTACTATTCATGAATTCGATTAACTCAAGTGCAATAGGACAACGCTCAAAAGACGCCAGCCGCCCCTGGGACTGGTCCATCGCCATCTATTCCGGCGACTCTCCACTGCGGCTCGCCTCCGCGCCCGGCGTATCCAATCCTGTTCTTTCTGCCGCCAATGTAACCGACGTTCCCGCTCGCTTTGTCGCCGATCCGTTCATGGTGAACGTGGACGATCTCTGGCATATGTTCTTTGAGGTCCTGAACAATACGCCCAACCTGGGTGAAATTGGCCATGCCACCAGCAAAGACACTCTGAACTGGCAATACCAGCGGATCGTCCTTAAAGAACCATTTCATCTCTCTTATCCTTACGTCTTTCGCTGGAAAGATGATTTCTATATGACTCCGGAAACCCTCGGCGCTGAAGCTGTCCGCCTTTATCGCGCCACGCGATTTCCTGATGAGTGGACGCTCGTGAAAGACCTGGTTCCCGGAAAGCACGCGGATCCTTCCATCTTTTATCGCGACAAAAAGTGGTGGCTATTCACCTGCCCCACCCCGCACCAGCATGACTCGCTCAATCTATATTCCGCGGACGATCCAATTTCCACCTGGACTGCGCATCCCTGCAATCCCCTCATCTCTGGCAACAGAAGCATTGCCCGGCCAGGAGGCAGAGTGCTGGATTACGATGGCAGGCTTCTCCGCTTTACCCAGGATTGTGTCCCAACCTACGGCAAGCAGGTCAGGGCCTTTGAAATCACTGAGCTGACAGCAACAACATACAAAGAACATCAGGTCCCTGAGTCGCCCGTTCTGGTCCCCGACGGAAGCCCATGGAACGCTTCCGGCATGCACCACGTTGATGCGCATCGCGTCGATAACCGTTGGCTGGCCTGCGTTGATGGCCTCATTGATTTTTAATAAAGACGACTTCTAATAATGAACGACTTCTAGCCTATTCAGGCCTTTGCGCCTTGCCGCACTCCGGCTGAAAAGAGTGCGACACCAGGTCCGCGCAGACAATCTCTGCCTTGAAAGAACCAATGCGCCGCTTCACTCCAAACGTAATCCCCGGAAGCAAGCCCGTCTTGAAGTCGCGCATTTGCTCCAGTTGCAGAATCAGTTTTTCCCGCGTAACGTTCTTGCCCGCGTGGATCAAGGCATCTTCCAGAATCTTTGCCGCGGAATACGCTGAAATCTGCAGCAGACGATGATCATGCGTAAGCTTGTGGCGCTGCAAAAATTCTTCAAACTGGTCCACTGCCCCCAACTCTGGCTGTAGCTGTGGATACGCCGCAAAAATCTTGCCCTGAAAACGCGCAGGCGCCGCAAGAATGTTTTCATCCATCAGCGGCCCCAGCACAAATACTCTGGGAGTCCATTCAGCGCCCTCGGCTGCCTGTATCCACTGCGCCGCCTGCTCTCCTTCGCCGACGAAAAAAACCGTATCGATTCCCTGACCTTGCAGGTCATGAATCATCTTTTGGGCGTTCTCTTGCGAAAACGAAAATTCACGCGGCTTGTCCACGCCAAGCTCTTTCCACGTAGCTTGCATGGCGGGAGATACCTCCGATTGCAACTCAGGCATCGGCAACAACCACCGCTGTCTTGTCCGTCGCTCGCTTGCCTTCCACCGCGGAAAAGCGGACCAACTCCTGCTCCAGCTGCTCAAATCCCGGCAACAGATAAAACACTTCGCGGTTTGTCGGCTCATCGGGGACAGACAGCGCCATCAATCCCACCACCGGAACCTTGCTTGTATGCGCCAGCGCAGCCAGGTTCTTCTCCGCTCCCGGCACAAACGGAGCAACCATGGCAAAGATTGGCGTGGCCACAAGACGTCTGGCATTTTTCACTGTAGCCGGACCGTCCAGCGCCGGCATCGGCAAAGCGCAGCAAAATCCGGCGGCCATAAATTCCGCCACGCTGATTCAGGTCCTCAAAATATGCTGACAACACAGCGCGCACAGTATCGCCCGTCTCGGCATTCGCGCCCTGCGCTGGGGCCATGCTGCCTAGAACAATGCTCGCCGCTTCCACCCCATTGGCGGATGGAACTTTCTTGGGATAGCCACTCGATTTGCCGCTTTGATCGACCAGGTTAAAGTTGGGGACGTGCACGCTCGCAAGATCTGCCTTGGACTGCCCGCCCTGCTGCGATGAATCCGCCACCTGAGCGGCGCCAACAGAAGCGGCCGCGCCTGACAACATCGCCAACCCCAGCAGAGTGATTGCGAATTGGACCGTGTTGCGGCGCAAGAAATACCTTTCGTAAACTGGTGACCCTGGCAGGAGTCGAACCTGCGACCTGCGGTTTAGGAAACCGTCGCTCTATCCATCTGAGCTACAGGGCCACTCAAATCATTTTAACCCGAGCAGACGGTGTTGCCGCTGGCACCCTCCACGTGTTGTTTGTCACATACTGCGCTCAGCCGCTTTACTGCTTCTTCGTTTGTTCCTTTTCCGCGTCCGCCATCTTTGCCACTCGTTCACCTATCTTCTGAAACATTGCGCGCGCGATTCTCTGCTGTATCCCCGCCGACGCTTCCATGCTCTCCTGCACCATGGCCGGCTGCTCATGCAGAATCTTCTGCCCTACGGGCGAAGAGTAAAATGCCATCATCGCGTCCAGGTCGGATTTTGTCAGGTGGTGCTGGTATACCGGGATCGTGGCCGCCAGCATTTCATTGATCGCAGCTGTACCCAGTGACTCGCGCATTACATCTTCCACCATCCCCATAAACTGCTTCTTCTGTTCCGGAGTGGCATCCGGCGTTCTGTCTCGAATCATCTGCTCGGCAATTTCCATGCTCTGCTGTTTCGTCGCGTTGATGACTGCATCCAGGGTCTTGGTGATCTGCAGCAGATCAAACAGCTTCAACACGTCTTCGCGTGTGGGCGGCTCAGCCGCAACTCCTTTTGGCTTCTGCCGCAGCCCGGTTCTGGGCCGCTGCTTCCGCTACTGTCTGTTGCGCAAACGCCGGAGACACGGCCAGCAATACCAGCAGCAAACGTAATACTCTCACCATATTCTGGGCTCCTTGGGGGTGATTAAGAATTGCCGCTCACTTCACTATTTTTTGGGAGTGTTGCCTTTTTCCTCGCCCGCTTCAGCCAACTTCTGCGCCTGCTCCTTAACTTTAATCATGATCTGATCCATCCTGTTTTCCTGAATTGCCGCGCCCGCTCGCATACCTTCCTGCATCATCTGCGGTTGTTCACGCAGAAGTTTTTGCCCCACAGGCCCGCCATAAAACCGGATCATCTCTTCAACATCGGACTTGGTAAGGTGCCGCGGGTAGATCGGCACTACGGCTTCCACCATCTCATCAATAGGCATGTCCCCAATAGTGCTATCCATCATGCCGTGCAATGCTTCTAGCTGTTTGGGGCTCGGGTCTGGCACCCGTTCACGGAAAGCCTTCTCAGCGCCCTGTCTCATTGCCTGCTTCATTCCATCCACCATCACAGTCATCGATCTACGTACTTGCATCAGATCCAGAAGAGTCATGACCTGATCATGGGTTGGGGCATCGGGTCCAAAGGTTTCCTCGGCTGCTTTTGGCTCGCTCTGGATCTTGCCTGCAACAATAGTCTGGGAAAATAGCGGCGCGCCGGTTACTACTAATACGATAAGCAACAGAACTTTACGCATACCTTCATCTCCTTGAGGTTTGGGGAAGCAAAAGAATCGCATACCTTCCACATTAAATGCCATAGCAAAATGAGATAGCTCAAGGACAATAAGCATGTTCCGTGACGAATGTCCCGTGATGACTTAAAGCGTTAAATCTTCTTATTTGGCCCGGGGATGCGTACGATCATACACATCCATAATGTGAGTAATTGAGAGCTGGGTATACTTCTGCGTGGTGGAAAGCCGCTCATGCCCCAGCAACTCCTGTATGGCCCGCAGATCGGCCCCTTCCGTGAGCATGTGCGTTCCAAAAGCATGGCGCAATGTATGCGGATGTATGTCCGGCGGCAATCCTTTGGCTACGGCAATCTGCTTCACAATTCGGCCGACGCTCCTGGTGGTCAGCGGCCCCCCGCGCTGGTTGATAAAAAGCCGTCGCGTGCTCTTGCCCGCCACATTCAACAATTTCTGCCGCGCCTCGCGATAGGCCGTCAGAGCCTCGGCAGCGGCGCCCTCCAGCGGCACATAGCGCTGTTTCTTGCCTTTGCCCCGGACCAGAATCACTCCGTTGGCCTCTTCAATATCTCCCAGCTCAGTTCCCACTAGTTCTGAGTTGCGCAGGCCGCAGCCATACAGAAGCTCAAAAATCGCACGATCGCGCTCCGGAAACGCCGCGCTTTCCGGCATCTCGCTGTCTAACACCCCGTTGATTTCTTCCATCGTTGGGACGCGCGGCAGCTTCTTCGGCAGCTTCGGCGACGACACCAGCTTTGCCGGATTCTGCTGCACAATCCCTTCACGCGCCAGCCACTTATACATTGACCGCAATGACGCCAGCGCTCGCGCCACGGAAACCTTGCTCAGCCCGCTGCCATGCAAGTGCGAGAGAAATCCGCGAATCGAAACATGGTCAATCTCTTTCCATCGTGCTTCCGGCCCCATGTATTCTGCAAAGCGTTTGAGCTCGTTCTGATACGCCCGCAACGTATGCACGGACGCGTTACGCTCGCCGCGCAGTGAATCCAGAAATTTATCGATTCCCTTCTGGATCTCCTGGCTCACCCGGCTTTCTTCTCGCTTCATGGCCTGTTCTCCGCCGTCTTTTTCCTGCCGCGTGGATGAAACTCGCGATACACAGTCTTTAACCGGTCCAGCGCCACGTGCGTATAAATCTGGCTGGTTGAAATATCGGCATGCCCCAGGATCGTCTGCACCGTGCGCAGGTCCGCGCCGTTCTCCACCATATGCGTGGCGCAGCTGTGGCGCAGCATATGCGGACTGGCATGGCGTCCTGACGCCGACGCCTCTTTCACCATCTGCCATACGCGCTGCCGTGTCAGCGCACCGCCGCCCCGTCGCACAAAAAGCATGGGAGAAATCTTCCCGTTCAGCAGCGATCCCCGTCCTTCGGCCAGATATGCGCTGATCTGCTCCTGCGCCGCCTTTCCAATCGGGACAATCCGCTCCTTGTCTCCCTTGCCCCGCACCAGCACGTATCCCAGTTCCAGCTTCAGATCCTCCAGCTTCACGTTCACGATCTCAGAGACGCGCAGCCCGCCCGCATACAGCACTTCCAGCATCGCCTGGTCACGCTGGCCCAGCGCAGCCGATAGTTTGGAGTCTCCCGCGCTGCCCGCCGACTCCAGCATGGAATCAATCTCTGTCTTCGCCAGCGATTTCGGCAGCACCTTCCATTGCTTCGGTGAATCAATCTCCAGCGTCGGATCGTGCTTGATGATCCGGTCCAGCAGCAGGTATTTATAAAAATGCCGCAGCGTAGAAAGTTTGCGCGCCACTGACCGGTCTTTCACTCCGTTGGCAAACAGCTGGCTCAGAAACCCGCGCACATCGTCACGACGCGCCTGTGGCAGCTCCCGCCGGTGCCCTTGCAAAAACTCCGCAAACTGCACCAGATCGGCCCCGTAGGACTCCACCGTCAGCGGCGCCAGCCCCTTCTCCACCCTCAGGTAGTCGAGAAAGCCATCCTTGATGGGATTGCGCGGCTTCGCTGCAGCCGCTCGCTTGTTATCAGACCTCATCATCCCCAGTATCCTGCCTGCTCTCTCCCCAGCCAATAGCTCCGATGGTTCCGTTTTGATTCCGCCTTCTTCTCCGCATTCCTTCTCGCCCTTCCCTCTCGAAAAACCAACATAAACACACGATGTCATCCCGAGAGGTCCGTAAATTTGGCCGCGCTTTCTTCAGCGGACAATCCGGGGTCCCCAACACGCGCGGTTTTCGCTTGCTGGGTGGAAGTAGGACCCGAGGGATCTGCTCCGCCCCCGACGTTGGCAAATTGAAGTCAATTTTTGGCCGATCTCATGCCCATCTTTCCGAATCCGTGCTATCCGTGTTCATCCGTGGTAAGTTTTGCTTTATTCCTGATCAGTGTTATCAGCTTGCATCAGTGGTAAAGCCTTTGTTTCTTTTATCCAAGGCAAGCTTGCGACCCTCTGCCTGTACCCTCAGCCGATACCCCTACCCCTGCCCCCTAGGTTCACCCAATTTCACCCAAGGTGTCCCATCCTTCCCGGGCGAGAGCATCGGCAGAGGGTCGCAACTCCCGTAAAACACAAAACGCAACGGCAGGTTCTCCGTTGCGCAGCATTGCGGGCTTTCGCTCGCCTCAATTCATATTAGCGAACATAAAACGAATCGTCAAATAAAATCCACGAGTGAACAATGCCAACCAGCTGGAATGCCATGCAGGAAAAACCATACAGCCAATACCCTGTCATCTTGAGCGGAGTCAGCGCGACCGCAGGAAGCGATGCGCAGTCGAAAGATCCCGAGAATTCATCCCTTGCCATGCCGATTCAGGGAGTTCTCACCAGAACCTGGCTCACCCGCCAATTCCCCTCACCAGCAGCACCACCGCCTCTGATCCTGACTTCCTGTCCTTCGAAATCTCCAGATACTCAGGCGAATCTGCCCAATCCTGGAACGCCTGCTCATCCGGAAAGGCTAGCAGCACCACCTTATCGCGCTCCCATTCGCCCTCCACCACGACAGGATTCTCATCAGCGGCCAGCAGACGCCCCTGATAGCGCTTTAAAACTCCCATAAATCTCGCCTGATACCGGTCATACACCATTCGATCGGTAATGGTCAGCAGCGCAATGGCATAAACCGGCATAGTTATTCCTTGGCCGCGCTCTTCTTTGCCCGAGCCTTCTTTTCCGGCATCACAAAAGGCTTCTCTTCAATCCCATTCATACGCGCCGCCGTCACGGCATTCAACGCGCTCTCCGGCTGTTCTTCATGTTTAAAGAAAGCAAACACGTCGCGTTGCGCACTCTGCATCTTTAATTCTTCTGCCATCTGCTCCAGGTTCGGCTGGCTGTATTCCGGCTCGCGAAACCGGTAGTAAAGAAAGTCCGCGGTAATCACTTTAGGGACAACAATCTTCTCGCTCTCCGCCCAGCACATCGCCGCATTCTTCGACCGCAAAATCTCATACACCGCATCGCCAAACCAGCTCTCATGCCGGAACTCAAAAGCAAACCGGTAGGCCTGCGGCAGGCATTGCACAAAGGTCCTGAGCAGATCGATGTCCGCTTTAAGGTTCGGCGGCGTCTGTATCAGGATCGGCCCCAGCTTACCCGACTCCCGCATCGGCTCCATGCTCTGCAGAAAAAAACGCATCGAGTCGTCCACATCTTTCAGCCTTTTGAAATGCGTGATCGATTGATGCACCTTGGCGGCAAAACGAAAGTCCGCCGGCGTCGCGCCCACCCATCCGGCAATGGCGCTGGCCGTGGGCATGCGACGAAACGTGGCATTCAACTCCACGGCATTCAACCGCGTGCCATAAAATTCAAGAAATCTTTTGGATGGCAGCTTCTCTGGAAAAAACGCCGGCTTCCAGCTCGCGTATGACCATCCTGATGTGCCGATGTGCAGACTGCATGATCGGAAGTATAGAGACGTTTGAGCCGCGAATGCACGCGAAAAACGTCGAAATTGATTACGGATGGTAATCCGAAAGGTCACTCATGGCGTAGGAGGAAGAAGAATAAGACGGAGAAAGAATCAGATGTAAATTAATTTGAAAATTATTCGCGTATATTCGCGGTGCTAATCCCCGGCTACTATCTCCCGCGTCTTCTCCGCGCCTCCGCGTCTCCACGGTGAAGAATCACTTATACAAAAGATACTTCGTTCGCATCTCTTTGAACTTCTGCAAATCATCCTGCCAGCTCTGTGCGATGCTCCGCGGATCGTCCCCATTGGCCAGCGCATCAAACACCTGCTGGTTTGAGAGCGCCGTAATCATGTGCTCCATCTTCCAATTGTCGGGATAAAGTTTCTTCAGCGCCGCCGCCAGCTCAATCCCCAGTTCCGGAGCATCCAGCACCGTGCGGTCTGTAACAATAATGTTCACGCCCTTGCATTGCTGGTTCTGGTAAGGTCCGCTGACAGGCGTAAATGTGATCGGAACAAAGCGCACGCCCGGAATCAGCCGCGCATTCATGTAGTCCGAATACACGCGCGGATCGATCCACGGCGCGCCCATCACTTCAAACGGCGTGTCCGTGCCGCGGCCCACGGAAACATTGGTTCCCTCCACCAGCGCCACGCCCGGATAAAGTTCCGCCTCATTCACTGACCGCAAATTGGGCGACGTATTGATCCAGACAATCCCCGTGGAATCAAACCAGTCGCCGCGCAGCCAGCCCTGCATGGGAATCACCCGCAGCCGCGCGCCAATCTTTCTCTCCACGTTGTAGAGCTGCGCCAGCTCGCCCAGCGTCATGCCGTGGCGTATCGGGGTCGGATGATAATTGGTAAAGCTCTCGAACTCCGGCTGCTGACATGTTCCCCTGCACAAACGATCCGTTAATCGGGTTCGGACGGTCCAGCACGATCACTTCCGTATTCGCCTGCGCCGCTGCTTCCAGCAGATATCCCAGCGTCGCCGGATAGGTATAAAACCGTGCTCCCGCATCCTGTATATCAAAGATCACCGCGTCCAGCGTCTTGAGCAGATCCACCGGCGGACGCCGCTTCGCATCCGTGCCGCCATACAACGAATAGACCGGCACTCCCGTCACCGTGTCGGTTGTGTTCTCAACGTTTGTTGTGTCCAGCGCGCCAAAAATTCCATGCTCCGGAGCAAAAATCGCCGCCAGCTTGATTCCCGGCGCTGCCGCCAGAACATCAATCGTGCGTTTGCCTTGTCCGTCCACGCCGGTATTGTTCGTCAGCAGGCCGACCGTCATCTCTGTTTTGTCCTGCTTCAGAGAGGCAAAATTATCCAGCTCCAAAACATCAATGCCGGTGAGCACATGCCCGTTGCGCGCCGCCAGCCTGCGTGACGCCGTGGCCGCTTCGTTATAGCCCGTCATGGTCAGCTGCTTTTCGCGATCCGCAGCGCTCACATCCAGATGCAGCACGCCCGCCACCGCCGTCGCTACGCGCGACCGTAAAGAGATAATCGCCGGCCCCTGCCTTGGCGTCACAGAATTGGTCAGCAGAATGACGTACGTATTCGTAAAAGGATCAATCCACATCGATGTGCCGGTATACCCGGTGTGCCCAAACGATCCCACCGGCAGCAGCGCTCCCCGGTTCGACGAAAACGAAGAATCAATGTCCCAGCCCAGCCCGCGGACCTCCGTGGCGTTCGGTGGCTGTTGCGGCGTGGTCATCTTTTCAATAATGTCGGCATCCAAAATCGACTTGCGGCTGATCAGCGCCTGCGCATATAGCGCCAGATCGCCCGCCGTAGAAAAGACGCCGGCGTGTCCCGCCACGCCGCCCATTCTCTCCGCTCTTGGATCATGCACCATTCCCCGCAGTATCTGCTTTTTATCCGGAGCAAATGTTTCCGCGATCTTGCTTTTCCATTGCGCGGGCGGCAGAAAAGTTGTGTGCTTCATTCCCAGCGGCTGGAAAATATGTACCGCGGCATACTTGTCCAGGGTCATGCCGGAAAGCCGCTGCACCATCTCGCCCAGCACAATAAAATTGGTGTCGCTATAAACAAATTGCGCGCCCTGCGGCGACTGCAGCTTCTCTTCATTCGCCAGGCGGAACGCGGCTTCACTCCCTATCCACGGTGGATTCAAATCCACATCAGGCCTGAGTCCCGAATAATGCGTCAGCAACTGGCGGACAGTCACCGTATCTTTTCCATTCACCCCAAACTCCGGGATGTAATGGGCCACCGGCTCATCCAGCCTCACCTGCCCATACTGGATCATGCGCATCACGCTTGGCGTGGTGGCAACCACCTTGGTCAGCGACGCCAGATCAAAAACCGTATCCACCGTCATGGGTTCTGGCCGCGGTGTGGTGGCGCGCAGACCAAAAGCTTTCTGGTGCACCACGCGGCCGTCATGTCCCACCAGCAGCACCGCACCCGTAATGGCCTGATTATTGATCTGCTCTTGAATCAGCGCATCTACCGGAGAAAAGTTCGCTGTTTCCTTCACCTGCGGAGCAGGCGCGGGCCTCTTCTTCTTCTGTGCGGGCGCGGCGAAAACGCCGTGTGCCACCAGCACGGTCAGCAGAATAAAGATAGGAAGAATGCCTGGAACTTTGCGCGGGAATGTCATCTTGTGAACTGAGTGTGTTATAAACCGAAAACAAAAGCAACACGAGGATATTTTCTGCACCAAAGTACCAATCACCCCGGCTTTCAGCGCTTGTCCCAGGCCTTCAGCAGCCAGGACACACAGTTCCACCGCGCCTTTGATGTCCTGCGCGCGGGCATTGCACAGCGCGCGTTTCCTGGCGCCTCGGTTGCGATTACTCATCAGGGCAAGCTCATCGCCAACAAAGGTCTCGGGCATTTCACTTATGATCCCGGCTCTCCAGCAATCACCGCCGATACCGTCTATGATCTCGCTTCGGTCACCAAGGTAGTCGCCACCACTGCCGCCTGCATGCTTTTGTATGAGCGTGGACAGCTCAAACTTGAACAATCATTGGTAGAACTGCTACCCGAATTTGCCGGCACTCGTTCACTCAGATAATGACGCTCGCCGCCAGCAAATCACCCTCCGCATGCTTCTGGCACACTCTTCCGGACTGCCGGCATACATCAAGCTCTTCCAGACCGCGCATAATAAAACCGACCTGCTAACCCAGGCGCTTCGAGTGCCGCTTACTGCCGCTCCCGGCTCCCGCGCCGAATATAGTGACATTGGCTTTATTCTCCTTGGCCAGGTTCTGGAACAGTTATCCAGCCAACCGCTGGATCAGTTCTGCCAGGCGGAGATCTTCGCCAAACTTGGTCTTGCGCACACCACCTTTAATCCACCGGCAAACCAGAAACCTTTCATTCCTCCTACGGAAGATGACCGTACCTTCCGCCATCGTCTGATCCAAGGTGAAGTCAACGATGAAAACGCTTCTGTCATGGGCGGCGTCGCCGGCCATGCCGGCTGTTTTGCCCGTGCCGCGGACGTGTCAGAATTTGCTCACTGCATGTTGCTGGGCGGAACACCACTGGTCCGGCCGGAAACCATAGAAATTTTTACCCGCCGAGAGAATTTTCCTCCCGGCACCTCGCGCGCATTAGGGTGGGATACGCCTTCCCAACCGTCTCAGTCAGGAAAATATTTTTCCTCGCGCGCCTATGGCCACTTGGGCTATACAGGTACTTCACTATGGATTGACCCTGACCGGCAGCTGTCTGTTACGCTTTTAACAAATCGCACCTGGCCAGACCGCAGTTCACAGTCCATCAAGCAGGTCCGGCCCGCGTTTCATGATGCTGTTATCGAGGCAATTGATTGAGGTAGTCGCGGCGTGAGTCCCCGTAAAGTAGCCATCCGTGAGCTTGAAACCGAACAGCAGAACCACGCTTCCTTTGGCCTGGATACCCTGTCCGCGCTGGAAATTGCCCGCATCATCAACCATGAAGATAAGAAAGTTGCTGGCGCCGTGGAACAGGCGCTGCCGCAGATTGCCCAGGCCATTGACGCCGTAACGGCGGCCATCGCCAATGGTGGCAGGCTGATTTACGTAGGCGCTGGGACCAGTGGACGCCTCGCCGCCCTGGACGCTTCCGAAATCCCTCCCACCTTTAATATCGATCCCCGGGTAGTCCAATATGTGATTGCTGGTGGCGATAAAGCTCTGGCCCACGCTGCTGAATACAGCGAAGACTCGCGTGCCAAGGGCCGCCGGGATATGGCCCGCCGCAAACCTGGCAAGAAAGATGTTGTGGTTGGTCTTGCCGCCAGCGGACGTACGCCCTACACAATTGCCGCCGTCGAGCATGCACGCAAGAAAGGGGCCAAAACCGTAGCTCTGGTCTGCAATCGTGGCTCTGAACTAGGCAGAGTTGCTGAAATTGAGATCGTTTTAGAGGTTGGTCCGGAAGCGGTTTCCGGGTCCACTCGCATGAAGGCCGGATCTGCACAGAAGATGGCCCTCAACATGCTTTCTACCGGAGTGATGGCGCGCCTTGGTTACGTTTACGGCAACCTGATGGTCAACGTAAATACCGTAAATGAGAAGTTGATGGAACGCGGATTGACCGTCCTGGAAAAAGCAGCAGGGGTGGATCGAGCAGCAGCCCGCAAAAGTCTTAAGGCGGCGGATAACCAAGTGGCCATAGCGCTCATCATGTTGAAGACCGATTTGGGTCGCTCCCAGGCGGAAAGAAGACTCAAGAGCGTTAAGGGGAATGTGCGCAAAGCAATCGCACAGGGGAATCTAAAATCGCAGGGTAATCTAAAATGAAGATTGTTCCAAAGTCACCGAATTCTCGTTCCAGCAAAACGGAATCGCTATTACCCAGCACGCTTCCAGACTTCCGGAAGCCGGTTTCACGCAGCCGCAGCATACGGATTGACTTTGGAGCCGTGGCCCTTACGCCAGAGAGTCTTATGGATAAATTTGTAATTCGTGGTGGCAATCCCCTGGTGGGAAGCGTCCGCATCAGCGGCGCCAAGAATGCCGCACTGCCCGCGATGGCCGCCGCCCTGCTCACCGACGAGCCTGTCATCCTGGAAAATATCCCTGATGTGCGCGACATTCAGACGGAGCGGAATCTGCTCGTCTCCATGGGCGCTGAAGTTGAGCTCGGGTATGGACGCGCTTCGCACCGCACCACCATTTCCTGCAGCCATCTCGGAAACCCTGAAGCTGCTTATGAACTGGTCAAGACCATGCGTGCATCCACCCTGGTGTTGGGGCCGCTGGTCGCGCGCATGGGACGCGCCCGTGTTTCTCAGCCCGGCGGCTGCGCCATTGGCGCCCGCCCCATTGATCTCCATCTCAAAGGCCTGGAGCGTCTTGGCGCAAGCATCAAGCAGGAACATGGCTATATTGAAGCCAGCGCCGAGCGCCTGCAGGGCGGACACATTATTTTTGACAAGATCACGGTAACCGGCACGGAAGACCTGATGATGGCTGCAACACTCGCCCAGGGTGAGACCGTCATGGAAAACTGCGCGCGTGAGCCTGAAGTGATCGACCTTGCCGTTCTGCTTACCAAGATGGGCGCAAAAATTGAAGGCGCAGGTACATCCACCATCCGCATTCAGGGCGTAGAGAAGTTGCACGGCGCGCGGCATCGCATTATTCCTGATCGGATTGAGGCCGGCACATTTGTGATAGCCGCCGTGTTGACTGGAGGCGATCTCACGCTCACCAACTGCGATCCCACGCAGCTCGGCTCGCTCATTCAAAAGCTGGAGGAGTCCGGTGTGCGAATCAGCGCCACCAATGATTCCATGCGCGTGACCAACGGTCACCAGCTCACCGCAGCCGATATCAGCACGGAAGAATATCCCGGCTTCCCCACGGACATGCAGGCGCAATACATGACCCTGGCCACCCAGGCGCAAGGCACCTCGCTCATCACGGAAAATATCTTTGAGAACCGCTTTATGCACGCGCATGAGCTTGTGCGTATGGGGGCCAATATCAAGGTGGAGGGCCGCCGCGCCATTGTCCGCGGCAAAACTCAACTCAGTTCAGCGGCAGTTCAGTGTTCCGATCTTCGCGCTTCCGCCTCTCTCGTCATCGCCGCTCTGGTAGCCGATGGTGAAACCATCATCGATCGTGTCTATCACATTGATCGTGGGTATGAGCGCATTGAAGAAAAGCTGAAAGGCGCAGGCGCGCAAATCCGCCGCATCGGCGAAATTCTTCCTAAAAGGATTCCGGCTCCAAGTGTCGTAGCCTAAGGGCGACACAAGCTCAAGTCTTACCGCTGCACCTCAGGCGGATAATTGAATGACGCATACCAATCGCCCCGGCCCTGGGGCGTAAGATCCAGAATGTTGTAAACCGGACATAGCAGGTCCTGTCCCCGCTCCTTAATTTCCTTTGACAGCCATGGATGCCCCGTATAAAAGTGGCGAACCGTTCCATCGCCCTCTTTGGTGAAAACCGATATCGCCGAATCCTGATTACCGTCCCGGTTCTCGCTTCCCAGATCGTATTTGAATGTGTTGTCGCCACAGCTCAGGAGCCGCAAATTGTCCCAGCCGCGTTTGCGTGCATGTGCCCTCAGGGCTTTCGGATCAGCAGCCGCAACAATCGCCACATCCACATTCTGCTCCAGATGATGACCAACTCCATTCAAGCCATCGATGAACATCGTACACATGGGGCAGGGATTGGTATTTCTCTTCCCGTACATAAACTGGTAAACCACCAGTGACCGGTTCGGAGCGGTGAACAACTCGCTCAGCCGGACCGTCCGCACCGGACCGTCACCCTCATCCAGCTTCGCGGGACCTTCTTCAAATACGTAATCTTCCATGACCGCGCCCTTCGGCAGTCCGCGGCGCATTGCTGCCACACGTTCTATCTGGCGCATCATTTCGATTTCCGCCAGCCGGAGCTCCTCTCGTTTAGCAAGGTACTCCTCAGATTCATTCGGCAAATTGGTGAGGCGCAATGTGTCATGAATGATCTCGAATACCATACTGATCTCCTTCAATGCTCATAAATATTGTAACGAACAAAAATGTATCCGGAGTTTCTGTTTTCCCATTTCGGAACAGCTCTGGATTTTTCTTAACGATTTTTCATCTCATCTGAATGCCCGGGCCGTACCATTTACTTCTTCATCGCGCGTGCACTCATCGCGCATGGAGCAATGTGAAAAAGAGGCAATGTGAAAATGCCACTGCCCGGTCAAAGCTTCGGCGCCGCGGACCGCCACAACAGCGTGGAACCTCTGCCGCTGTTCCGTCCGGAAGCGCTCGCCGCCCAGCAGCAGAAATTCTACGGTGAGATTATTCTTATCCGGCCTTTTTCACTGCTGTTGCTGAGCTGGTTCGCCGTCGGCATTACATCCGCTGTCTTGGGATTCCTTCTCCTCGGCCATTACACAGAGCGCGCACATGTGTCCGGCGTACTCGCCGTCAGTCCTGCCGCAAACGCCAGCGCTTCTGCAGAAAATCTTGAAGCATTCTTCTTTGTGCCTGGCCGGCTGGTTGGCCAGTTGCATCCTGGCAGTCAACTTACTTTGCGTTGTGCAGCTTGTTCCGCGCCATTTTCACAACAGACTGGAACAGTTCTGGAAGTTCCGGACGCGCCTCTGGGACCTGCGGAACTCTCCCAGATGAATTTGAATCGGTCTGGCCCGATCTACAAGGTTCCGGTCTACAAAATTAAAGTGTCGCTCCCGCCACAGGCGGCACTCGTCTCGCAACTCAATCTTTCGCCGCAAACGGGAATGAGCGTGGAAGCGGAAATCCCGCTTGGGCGTAAACCTCTAATCAGGTGGTTCTTCGAACGGTCTGAAAGCTAGCAGACCGCGGGACAGCTTAATTGCGGAAAATGAAATTTTCTCTGGGAAAGAAACTACCGCTGGTCTTTCAGACTGAAGCGGCGGAATGCGGCCTGGCCTGTCTGGCCATGATCGCCGGCTATCACGGTGCGCAGATTGACCTGCCTGCACTCCGGCAGCGGTTTTCTCTCTCGCTGCGCGGCGCCACTCTGGCTCACATTATCCGTTTTGCAGGAGCGCTTGACCTCACCGGACGCCCACTGCGCGTGGAACTTGAAGACCTTGCTCATCTCCAGACCCCCTGCATCCTTCACTGGAAAATGGACCACTTTGTGGTGCTCAGGAAGGTCACCCGAAAATATGTTTTTATCCACGACCCTGCATCAGGCCCGCGCCGCATCAGCTTTACCGAAGCAAGCCGTTATTTCACCGGCGTCGCACTGGAACTCACGCCCACACGCAGCTTTGCAGTACGGGACGAACGCCGCCCGCTTCGTCTGCGTGACCTGATCGGCCGCGTGGTTGGCCTTAAGCGCGCTCTCGGACAGATTTTTGTATTGGCCGCCGCACTGGAATTATTTTCCATCATCAGCCCTCTGTTTCTGCAGCTCACCGTGGACAAGGTATTGGCCGCGTCCGACCGTAATCTCCTCGCCACTCTGGGCGTTGGTTTCATGTTGCTGATCGCCGTTCAATCATTCCTGGGTGCGTTGCGCAGCTGGACGACTCTCTATTTCGGCACATCGCTCAAACTTCAGTGGTATGCCAACCTGTTCTCGCATCTTGTCCGGCTGCCGGTTTCATTTTTTGAGAAACGCTATTTTGGTGACATCCTCTCGCGTTTTGATGGCGCTGAAGCCATCCAGCGCACCCTCACCAACAACTTCATTGAAACCGTTCTGGACGGTCTAATCTCCGTCTTTGTCCTTGCCGTCATGTTTTTCTATAGCCGCAGGCTGACCGTGGTCGTGATCGTCAGCGTGCTGCTCTATGTTGCCCTGCGCAACTTTGCTTATCGTCCATTGCGCCGGGCCATGGAAGAACAGATCATGGCGCTCTCCAGGCAGCAGGGCTTCATGATTGAGACGCTTCGCGGCATTCGCACCATTAAGGTCCTTGGCCGTGAAGATAGCCGCAAGACGCGCTGGATGAACCTGCTCGTGGACTCGACCAACGCCCAGGTCACCACGGAAAAACTCTCGCTGTTTTTCAAAGCCGCCAATGGGCTGATTTTCGGCCTGCAATCGATAGCGGTCGTCTGGCTTGGCGCAACGCTGGTTCTCGGCGGACATTTCAGCGTTGGCATGCTGTTCGCCTTTGTCGCGTATCAGGAGCAGTTCAAGGCCCGCATTACCAATCTGGTAGACCGCTTCTTTGAATTCCGCATGCTCTCCCTCCAGGTGCAGCGGCTTGCGGACGTGGTGCAGGAGAAGCCCGAACTCTCGCTTGTTAGTTCTGTTGACCCTGAATTGGAAGACGCCTCCATCGATGTAAAGAATCTCTCTTTCCGTTATTCCGATACAGAACCATGGCTGTTGGAGGACGTTACTTTTCGCGTGATGCCTGGTGAGTGCGTGGCTATCGTCGGCGCATCCGGCGCGGGAAAATCCACGCTGCTGAAGTTAGTGGCCGGCCTGCTCCATCCACAGTCTGGTGACGTAGTTGTGAACGGACACTCCGTCAACGCCAGCCGCGCCTCTGTCCTGGGAAATGTTGGTTTCGTTCTGCAGGATGATTCCCTTTTTGCCGGGACCATTGCTGACAATATCGCCTTTGCCGCTGATATTGCTGATATGTCCCGGGTTGAAGAGTGCGCCCGTCTCGCCTGCCTGGATGACGAAATTAACGCCATGCACATGGGCTACAACACCTTGATCGGGGACATGGGCTCGGCTCTTTCCGGAGGTCAGCAGCAGCGTCTTCTGCTGGCGCGCGCGCTTTATCAGCGGCCTTCCATCTTGATTCTGGACGAAGCCACCAGCCATCTGGACGTTCCCACCGAGCAGCGCATCGCCGCTATGCTTGCCGAGCTTCGCATGACGCGCATCTTTGCCGCGCATCGCCCGGACACAATTCAGATTGCAGACCGCGTAATTACCTTGTCGCGCTCGGGAAAAGTTTCCCTGGAGCCGGCTCGGCCCGCGCGAAAGGCCGTGGCAGATACGCAAGTTTTTGATGGAGAACCCTATGCGCAGCAGAAATAACCGCCACTGCAACAAATTCCGGCTGCCATGCCATAGGGGTAAACGAAATTGACTGTGTAGATGCTGTTGGCATTACACACCTGCCGCCTGCAATTTTGGATCGCAAGCGTGACAGGTCGAGTGGATGTACTAAACAAAGGAGAAACAATAATGTCCAATCAAGAAGACAACAGAGTACTCGCGCGTTCGGGCGCTCGTGAACTGACTCTCCCGGAAATCGACCGCGTTAGCGCGGGCGCTCACACCAACGTTTGCACCGCTGTCATGGCTACCACAAGCCACACCGGCTTCGGCGATGGCGATGGATGCAGCGACACGGATACCGATACCAGCTTCATTTAAATGGAAGAGGGCCGCCCTCTTGTTAGCGACACTTGGGCGGCTTTGTTTTAAAGGCTTAAGGCAGAAATTAGGACCGCAAAACAGCACAAATCATGAAAGGAGAAAAATATATGGACCAACAGAATAGGGTATTGATTCGCAAGGGCGCTCGTGAGTTGACGCCAACTGAAGCCGATCTCGTAAATGGTGGCCTTCGCACTCTTTCGCTCTGCACCAACGCTCCTTCCCCGGATGGAGATCAACACGTCGGCGAGGTTGGCTGCTAAACTAGCCGGGAGTCAGGCCTGCCGAAAACACTTTTGAAAAGTTTGGGCCCTGCTTAACGGACCCAAAATGCGAAAGGAGAAAAAACATGAATGACCAAAACAGAGTATTGATTCGCAAGGGCGCTCGTGAACTAACTATCTCGGAAATCGACCGCGTTAGCGCGGGCGTTCACACCAACTTTTGCACAGCTGCCATGGCTACCGCCAGTCACACGGGCGCAGGCGATGGCGATGGATGCGGCGACACGGATACTGACCTCAGCATGATGTAACTCTGCCTGCTTCCGCCTGCCTGGCTCCGTCCAGGTGGATGGTTGCTTTCAGGATTTGGTGAAGGCTAGAACAAACCAAAAAATGAAAAAGGAGAAAATTATGTCAACCCTTGAAAATAACAGAGTACTCGCGCGTGCGGGCGCTCGCGAACTGACCCTTGATGAAATCGACTGGGTCAGCGCAGGCGCTATGACCAATGTCTGCTCTCGTCCCTTGGCAACGGCTACCCATACCGGGCCCGGCGATGGCGACGCATGCGGAGATCAGGATAGCGATACCGGATTAGTTTAATTCTTTACCGGGCCGCCTGGTATTGCAAGGGCCGGGCGGCCTGTTTAAATCCTGGAGCCTTGCAAACAAAAGCTACTTAAAAAAAGGAGGAAAGAAAATGAAGGACAACAATCGTGTACTGATTCGTCGTGGCGCTCGCAATCTGAGTGAGCAGGAAGTGGCGCAAGTGAATGGCGGAACCCCGCATACAACCACAGCCTGCACCTTGTCAGCAGCCAAAACATTGGATGGCGATGTTTTTCTCGGCGAGTGCTAACCAGCTAGTAACGGGGGCGCTGACGGATAGCGCCTCCTTATTCACATTTTTGTTCCCTTTTGACATCGGCGACAATGCCGCGGAGATAAACGATGAAGATCATTATTCTGGCCGCAGAAGACGATAACCACACAGCCCCCATCAAGTGGGCTTTGGAAAAAGCCGGGTACAGAGTAGTTTGCTGGACCGGTCTTGGCTGGACACAGCAGCAACAGGCCTC
This sequence comes from Terriglobia bacterium, assembly GCA_963724105.1. Taxonomy (GTDB): domain Bacteria; phylum Acidobacteriota; class Terriglobia; order Terriglobales; family Acidobacteriaceae; genus Angelobacter. The sequence goes on from CAVRTD010000002.1 coordinate 193,948, forward strand.
AGTGCTGCTGAATGACGCCGAAAAAGATATCGTCACCCTCGGCGGCCACACCGTGGATGCGGGTGATGTTGTTTGGATTCGCCGTCCGGAACCACCCGTGACCAATCCAAACACCTCTGAGGTTGACAAGAAATTTGCCTCCGTCGAATACCGAGCGTTTTTCCATTCCACTATCTTCATGCTGCAAACTTTGCCCGTGTGGTGCATCAATCCATTCTCTGCAGCCAGGCTGATCAACCAAAAACCAGTGCAGTTGCGGATCGCGCGCAAATGCGGGTTGAAGACACCGGCAACTCTCATGTCCAATGCCCCGCAAGACGTACGGCAATTCTTTTCCCGCCCGGGCAGCCGGAACATTTGCAAAGGCTTTACGCCCCACATCTGGCAGAAGGAAGGCTTTACCTCTATCGCCATTACGGAAACGTTCGAGCTTACCAGCGAGCAGCTGCCCTCCGATGAAGTGCTGACTTATGCTCCGGCCATTTATCAGGAAAGGGTCGCCAAAGAGTTTGACGTAAGAATGGTGCTGATGGGAGACAACATTTATTCATACGCCCTCAACAACACCAAGAAGGCGCTGGACTGGCGGCAGGACGCCACCCTGGGCCACGTGACGGCGGAAAAGATTGAGACTCCACCCGAGATCGCGAAAAGCGTGCTGGCCTTTGCCCAGCAGTTTGGCATCTGTTTTGGCTCTCTTGATTTCGGCGTGGACGCCCATGGCCAATGGTGGTTCCTGGAAATCAATGAAGAGGGGCAGTTCCTGTGGCTGGATCAGTTCAACCGCGAAGCCCGGCTGCTGGAAAAATTCTGTGCCTTCATTACCGCGCCTCAGGGCTCCACTGTTCCACTGGAAGACCGTGAGCATCTCTTCCCCTCTCTGCACGAGTATGAAGATATTCCAACAGAACAGAAGGTTCAGCCTATCCCGCGACCCAACCGGGAGGAACCTTTCCTTTCCAGTGAAACCTAAGCCATGGCAGAAGGCCCGCTTTGCGGTGACCTTCTGCTTTGGAGTAAAACAGATGCAATGAAGATTGCTAAAAAAGCGCTGAAGCTGGCCGATGCTTTTGCAGTAACCAACGGGGATTCGTTCCGCCTGAAGGATTTTGATCCCGCCGATAATGGAGGCATCCACTCCAGGGAAAAAGCCGCCGAGCTTTTGCACGAAAGCACGGCAGCGCTGTGTGACCTGCAGGAAAAACTTTACGCACAGGACGAATGGGCTGTCTTACTCGTGGTCCAGGCCATGGATGCCGCGGGCAAAGACAGCCTGATCAAGCATGTGATGAGCGGTTTGAACCCGCAAGGCTGTGAGGTAACCAGCTTCAAGCAGCCATCAACGGAAGAATTAAATCATGATTTCCTGTGGCGCGCCGCGCGGCGGCTTCCTGAGCGCGGTCACATCGGCGTCTTCAACCGTTCATATTATGAAGAAGTTCTTGTGGTGCGCGTCCATCAGGAGTTGCTCGCCAAACAGCATCTTCCTGACAAGCTGATAACCAGAAAGATCTGGAAGGAACGCTTTGAGGACATACGCAACTTTGAGAAATATCTCACCCGCAATGGCGTGTTGATTCTCAAATTTTTTCTCAACGTCTCTAAAGATGAGCAGAAGCGCCGCTTTCTTTCCCGCCTGGACGAGCCGGAGAAAAACTGGAAATTCTCTGAAGCCGACGTACGCGAGCGCGAATACTGGGACAACTATATGCACGCCTATGAAGAGATGATCCAGCATACGGCCGCGCCGGAAGCCCCTTGGTACGTGGTGCCTGCAGACCACAAATGGGTTAGCCACATTGCCGTGAGTGCGGCAATCATTCACGCCCTGAAACGGCTGAATCTGGAATACCCTAAAGTTGAAAAAGACCGGCGCAAGGCCCTGGAGGCAGCACGAGTAGCACTGGCAAAGAAATAAGCAGACTACCTTCGCCGGTCAACTTACGGTTTGTATCGAATATTGTCTGAAAGCGGCGACGCAAGCCACTGCGCCAGGCTCTGCGCGTTGCGGTCTTTCTCTGACGTTTCCGCCGTCTTAATATCAATCGGCCACTTCACGCCAATCTCTGGATCGCCAAAATAAATTCCGCTCTCGCATTTCTGGTTGTAAGAACCTGTCGTTTTGTACTGCACTTCGCAATCGTCAGTGAGTGCGCAGAAGCCGCGGGCAAAGCTATAGGGCGCCCAGACCTGCTTCTTGTTCTCCGCCGAAGCCTCCACGCCAAACCACTGGCCCAGCGTCGGCGAGCCTTTGCGTATGTCCACCGCCACTAGAAACGCGGCGCCATTCGTCACGCGCATCAGCTTGCCCATGGGCGGGTCCCACTGAAAGTGCAGGCCGCGCAGTACGCCTTTTTTGGATTTGGAATGGTTATCCTGGACAAAGTCTGTAGGCAGCCCCAGCTCGCGAAACTGGTCAGCACGGTATGTTTCCATAAAGAAGCCGCGTGCGTCTCCCCGCACCTCCGGCAATATAACTTTGATATCGTTCAGGTGTACAGACTCGATCTTGAATGCCATTCGGGCAAGCAGCTCCTTCGGGTAAATTAGCCGGGCAGTCAGGAAATATTTTTCTGCGCCTGCGCCGCGTCCATTTTGAGTGTAACAGGCATTTCTTCCGTTCCAGAAAGCGCCTGCCATCCGCGCCGCGAAAGGTCCCAGAAAATCATGTACCCAGCGCCGCCGGCAAGCGCCAGCAGCATCAGTCCAAGCGGCCAATTACCAAAAATAATCTTGCCGATCCCAAACAGCGTGGCATAAACCAGCACGCAGCCCATGAGCCAATCAAACGCATTGCTGCCCACATCGCGCACCTGAGCTATCTCCGGCGCAAGCGCTGCAATCTTCTTCCAGCCATACACGGTCGGCCGCACGCGGCGATAAAACGCCAGCAATTTTTCTTCTGACTCAGCAGGCGTCAGGAAGGTCGCAGCGATCCACGCTACGGTAGTAATTCCCGCCGTAATCAGTGATGTCTTGGCAAACGTCACAGGATCGTCGCCCGGCAGATGTTGATGCAGATAAATGGCAACCACTGCTGCCACGACCATCGCGCTGATCTCGCTCCAGGCATTAATCCGCCACCAGTACCAGCGCAGGATATAGACCGCTCCCGTTCCAACACCCAGGCCCAGAACAATCTGCCATCCCTGGCCCACCGAGTGCAGTTGTCCGGCAACATAGCCGCTGATCAATACCATCAGAATCGTAAACAGCCGGCCAATGCCAACGTAATGCTTTTCCGTCTTGCCCCGAACCATAAACCGCCGATAAAGATCATTCACCAGGTAAGAAACGCCCCAGTTCAACTGCGTTCCCAGCGTGGACATGAATGCCGCCAGAAACGCGGCAACCATCACGCCGCGCAGCGCAGGCGGAAGAAAGTCACGCAGCACCATCACATAGCCCTGCTGCGGGTTCTGCCCGAAAGCCGCGTCTGGATGCAATCCGCCATGCGGTGAGTAAACCGCCAGCGCGACCAGTCCAGTGATAATCCAGGGCCACGGCCGCACCGCGTAATGCGCAATGTTGAACCACAGCGTTGCGCCCAGCGAATTCTTCTCATCCTTGGCGCAAAACATGCGCTGGGCGACATATCCGCCGCCGCCCGGCTCCGCTCCGGGATACCATGCTGACCACCACTGCACTCCCAGATACATCAGAAAGGTCAGTACGGGCAGAGTCCAGATCGCGCTTGAGGTCCAACTACCCGAATGAAAGTCAGGAAAAAAGGCCAGCGGATTGGAAGTTTGCAGGCCGGTCTTGTGTACCTCCTGGCTCACAATCTGCAATTGCAGTTTCAACGCCTGCATGCCGCCGATTTTCACCACGGCAACCCAGGCCAGCACCACCACCATGGTCATCTTCAGAATGAATTGAAATAAATCCGTCACCAGCACGCCCCACAGACCGCCAATCGACGTGTAAATCCCAGTAAATGGAATCAGCACAAAAATACAGATCAGCAGCGCCGTATGGCTGGGCTCGCCCAGTGTGTAATGCAGCAGCGTGTGGCCGCCAAGTGTAAGCGCTACAACTTTGCCTTGTGCAATCAGCGGTCCCAGCAGAACGGCGATAATGCTGACCATGGCATTGGTAACCCAACCCAGAATCAGGCAGTTCATCGCCAGCCCAAGATAGATGGCCTTGAATCCTCGCAAAAATGCCGCTGGCGTGCCGCCGTAGCGCATTTCGGTCAGTTCCACGTCAGTCAGAACTTCCGCCCGACGCCAGTAGCGCGCAAAGAAGAATACCGTCAGCATGCCGCCCAGGCATGAGGTCCACCAGATCCAGTTGCCCGCGATTCCCTGCGTCGCAATCACGCCGCTCACAAACAAAGGCGTGTCTGCGGCAAATGTGGTCGCGACCATGGAAGTGCCGGCCAGCCACCAGGAAACATTGCGTCCGGAGATAAAAAACTCTTCCGTGTTGCCGCTGGCGCGGCGGCGGTAATAGATGCCAATTGCCAGATTGATCAGCAGGTAGCCGGCAATCACAATCCAGTCGGTCCAGGTAAGTGGCATAGCTCTCCGGTTTCAGCCCAGATTTTTCAGCCTAAGGGGCACGGCTCTCGGCCCAGAGTAGCAGATCACGGCGCCTGCGGAACCCGGGGAAACTGCTTACCCGACAGGGGGAGCGCCTGCAAGGTCAACGCCCGCGAAGCATGTCCTTCGGTGCTGGCAAGCCGCGCAGATTCTCTCTCAAGTGCTCCGCCGTTTTCTGGTATTGTTGCGCCATGGTTGAAAAGTTGGTGTTTGCCGGCCTCTGTCTGCTGGCCTTGCTCTCTCCTGCCGCAGCCAGTGACGTCCAGCACCCGGCATCCGTTCATCTGGATCATGACGGTGAAAAATGGGCCAAAAAGACGCTCAAGAAGCTCTCACTGGAAGAAAAGGTCGGACAGATCTTCATGGTCCGCCTGACCATGCCTCAGTTTGTAAACATCAAGAGCGCCGACTACCAGAAGTGGCGTGAACAGATCGACCACTACCATCTCGGATCGCTGCTGCTTACGGTTCCCGCGGACGGGCCTTCACTTTCCAAGAGCGAGCCATTTGAAATTGCCATGCTGATCAATGAGCTCCAGCATGACAACAAAGTGCCCCTGCTCATGGCCGCCGACTACGAACGCGGCCTCTCCATGCGGCTGAATGGCGTCACCGTCTTTCCCCATGCCATGGCCTTTGGCGCCGCCGGCAAACCGGAGCTGGCAGAACACTTCGGCAAGATCGTGGCGGAGGAATCCCGGGCTATCGGCGTGGAATGGAATTTGTTTCCCGATGCTGACGTGAACTCCAACCCAGCCAATCCGGTGATCAATACACGCTCCTTCGGTGAAGATCCCAACCAGGTTGGCGCGATGGCAAGCGCCTATATTCGCGGTGCGCGCAGCTCTGGTCTGCTCACGGCAGCAAAGCATTTTCCCGGACATGGCGATACAGCCACTGACTCCCATCTGGGAGTGGCTGCTGTAAGCCGCAACCGTGACCAGATCGAGCAGATCGATCTCCCGCCATTTCGCGCCTCAATCAAAGCTGGTACTGACGCCGTAATGGTGGCGCACGTGACCGCGCCGGCTTTGGAGCCAGATCCAATGAAAGTTGCCACCACTTCCGGAATCGTCGTCACTCAAGTCCTGAAAACGCAGCTTGGCTTCAACGGACTGGTCATCACCGACGCCATGGATATGTCCGGCCTCACTCGCGTGTATCCAGAAGGCGGATCTGCTGCCGCTGGCCGTGCCGCTGTCGACGCAATCAAAGCCGGCAATGACATGCTGCTGCTGCCTTCCGATCTTGACGGCGCTTACAACGGCCTTCTGAATGCCGTGCGCAGCGGTGAAATTCCTGAGAAGCGCCTGGACGAATCAGTCTTGAAAGTCCTGCTCGCCAAAGCAAGCGTTGGCCTGAACAAAGCAACGCAGGTAGACATCAAAAATATCTCGTCTGTGGTTTCCAGTCCTGAGAACCTGGCGGCCTCCCAGCAAATGGCTGACTCTGCGCTGACTTTGGTCCGCGAAAACGGGCGCGTGTTGCCTCTCCAGCGACGCGGCAGCGTTCACAATGCAGCGCCAGCTTACGGCACCATCCAGGCAGAAGGCAACAAGCTGCTCTGCGTCATCTTTACCGATGACGTAAGAAGTGACAACGGACGCCAGTTCCAGCGCGAAGTGCAATCGCGTGTGCCCGATGCTCGCATGATCTATGTTGATCCGCGCATTGCCGCTGGCAGCGCGTCTGAAATACAGAGCGGGGTCACGTCGGCGGAAAATATTATTGTCGCCGTTTATATGGTTCCTGTTGCCGGTCGCGCCGTAAGGAAGGAAGGCGGAATTGCCGTAAACAGCATCTCCATGCCTGAATCTACGGCGGTGCTTCTGCAATCCATTCTGCAAGCGAAGAAGAAAAATACGGTGATGGTCAGCTTTGGCTCGCCCTATGTGGCCGCTGATTTCCCTGAGGTTGAAAACTATGTCTGCGCTTACTCCAACGTGATGACGTCTGAAATCGCGGCGGCCAAGGCCATCTTCGGCGAGATACCGTTTCTCGGACGCCTGCCCGTGACCATTCCTGGAGTGGCCCAGATCGGAACCGGCATGAACCAGCCGGCGCATGCTGTTCGCAAATAAGATTTGCTGCTAAACGCGGTGCTAGTCAGCTTCCTGCAAAGTCTTCACGTGTGCCTCAAGAGCTCTCGAGTACTCACGCTCTGCCTGCAATTCTGACTGTAGTTTCTTGACCAGACCTTCCAGCCGCAAGACTTCAACCTTCAACTTTCCAGGATCATTAACGTTTGCCGGTTTTGTCGGACTAGAAGGTACAGCCGCTGCTGATGCCGATACGGCGAGCGCCAGAGGGGCAGGTGTATGACCGGCAGGTGCAGTTGCTACAGCTACCGGAGGCGCTATTGACGCCACTGGCGCTGGCGCAGCAACCTGAAGTTGCGGCGCAGCAACAGCCGCAGTCGCGGTAACAGGCAATGGGACTACTGGAACTGGCGCTGCTGCCGCTACAGCGCGTTGTTGTACCGGAGCAGGCGCAGGGGTTGCAGAACGTGGCGGCATAGGTGCTGCAGCAGCCGAGAAAATGCTGCTCAGCGCAACCGCGGCATTTGCCGCCGCCGCAGGCGTTGGCGCTGGTACGCCATTCGATTTCAAAAGATTTTTGACGCGCGTAATCAGGTCTTGCGGCTGAAAAGGCTTGCGCAGCAGCTCGTCGGCCTTTACTGCAAATGCCTTCTCCGCCACGGCGCGATTCACCACGCCCGACATCAGGATGACTGGCGTCTTCGCCAGCGCCGGGTGCGATTTGATGTGCTGGCAAACGTCGTAGCCGTCCTTGTCCGGCATGATCACGTCGGTGATCACAATATCCGGCCTGGCCGCCTCAATTTCTGTCAGCGCGGTCGCAGCATCGTGGCAGGCCACCACGTTGATGTTCTCCCGCCGGAAGGCGATCTTGATCACCTCGCGCATGGTCGCACTGTCGTCGATAAAGTAGACAGTGGGGATCGTGCTCATCGAAAACCTCCATCGTCGTCGTCCTGTCCTGACTCATCCAGCTCGCGCAGGGCTTCCAGCATTAATTCCGTTGCAGAACGGAGCACAGTCCGCGTGGCTGCGCTTTCACCCGGCAGGAACTTATAGGATCCTGTCGCCGCGCCATTGCAGTACTTCACAATATGCACCACAGCCTCGTCTCCAATGCGGTCACCGCTTTCCGCATGCGTAATATTGCCATTCTCAAAAAAGATAATTCCATCTACCACGCCGGAGTTCACTGAGAGCGATCCGGTCTGCCGCGAATGCACCAGCATTTGCACCACGCCGGGCAAATCCAGATGGGAAAGACTGCCGCTCAGCCCCTCTTCGGCCGAGCCCATCATCTGTACCGGATGAAATCCTTCTGTGTTGCTGCGCAGGAAAGTCTTGATCTGTGCCGCGATCAGCTCCGGCCCCAACCGCTTGTCCACGTAGTCGGCGCAGCCTGAACGGAAAGCCTCCATCAATGCCTGGTCGCCGCCATCTCCCAGCGCGATAACCGGAATGTGTGCCGTCTTCGGATCTGCATGAATGATCGGCGGCAGGTCGTGCGCGCTGATCTCCCGCAGGCTGGTCGAGCAAAGAATCGCGGAAGGCGTGTCATACTCCAGCATCGTCAACGCATAACCGGACTGCGTCGTATGCACCACCTCAAAGCCTTGCAGCTTGAGCGCCTCAGTGATCCGCCGGGCCATAAAGACGTTGGCGTCAATCAGTAAAATTTTTGCGGGAGCAGAGACAGTTGGACTCATGCTGTCACCTCCGCGCACATCAGCTTTTCCAAATCCACAATCGCAACTGTTTCCTCGCCGAATGCCAGCAATCCGCTGACGTAAGACGGCTCATCCCCTGTAAGCGGCACGCGCGCGGCGCTGGCCAGCTCACATTCGCCCGTGACGGGCACAGCCGTCAGCTCCTGGCGTGATTCGAGATTGCAGTTTGCGATCAAATAAAACTTTCTTGGCGGTGCAGCCGGCCCAACCAATACCTGGGCCACGTCGCACACCGGAACAATCTTTCCTCGCCGCACCAGCACGCCCGTAAGCAATGGCGTGCGATGCGGAAATGTCTGCACGCTATCCGGCCGGGCCAGCTCGGTCACGGTCTCCGCAGGCAGAGCAAATCGCTGTTTTCCCAGAGGAAAAAGCACGTACGATTTGTCTCCCGCTACGGTCATACAGTTACAACTCCGCGTACCCGCTCAAGTCCAGCCCGCAAAACTTCCAGCTCAGACCTGTTCAGAAAGGCGTTATGGTTCACCACCGGAACCACAGAGCCATTCACCACAGCAAGGCCGCGATACCAGCCACGCTCCTCATGAGTGAAAACCCGCGGCAAACCATGCAGCGACGAAATCTCCATGATGCGGTCCGTCGAATCCACCAGAACTCCTATTGGCGCATTTCGCAGAACCATTACCCGCGACGCGTGCGATGGTGGCAACTGAAAGTGCTGCGCCGCATCAATCACAAAATGGGTCGTGCCATTTCGTTCCAGCGTGTACTTCAACTTGCTAATCTGCGCCGAGATACCGCCCAGCGTAAAAGCATGCAGATCGTCCATGCCGCGAATTTCTTTTACCACTCCGGCAGCAATGGCGAATTTAAATCCGCCAACCACAAACACGATCACATCTTCCCGCGCCGGCTGCGCAGGCGCTGGCCCCAGTTGTTTTATGGGCTTCACAGGGCCCCCACTTTCGCAGCGCCAAAAATATGCAGAACGCGCTTTTCAATGCCTTGATAGATCGCTTCTATCGGCAGCACCTGGTCAACTACGCCGGTCTTGATGGCCTCTTGCGGCATCCCAAAAATCACGGCCGTTGATTCATCCTGTGCAATCACATGTCCGCCAGCCGATCGTATGATCTGCACGCCCTTGGAGCCGTCATTGCCCATGCCCGTCAAAATCACACCGATCGTCATCGGTCCGGCGTATTCTGCTGTGCTCTCAAACGTCAAATCAGCGCATGGACGATAGCCGCCAACGCGCGGTCCTTCGTCCAATGAAATTCTGCCTGTAGGTGAAACCCGCAGATGATGCGAGCCCGGACACACATAAAGCTGTCCCGGAACAATGATCTCGCCAGCTTCAGCTTCCTTCACTTTGATCTGCGCGGCTTCTGCCAGTTGTGCGCTGAACTGTGACGTAAAGTTCCCCGGCATGTGCTGCACAAGAATCACCGCTCCGGGAAAATCTTTGGGAAAATACGGAATAAACTTCATCAGCGTCGCCGGCCCACCGGTGGATGAAGCCAGCACAATGATCGGAAACTTCCCTGCGCCTCTTGCCGCGGCATTCACCGCCGCACGTACTTCCTGGAGCCCGTTGTCGCCGTTTTTCAGGGCCGGCTCAACCCGTGGAGACGAGGACGCAATTTCCTGCTGCAGTTTGGACCGCGTCGCCGTACGCACCACGCGTACCTTTGCCGCCATCTTGAGCTTGCGGCAAAGTTCTTCTTTTACGGAACTCATGTCCAGATCAATGCCGCCGCTGGGCTTGGCTACAAAATCAATTGCCCCGAGTTCCAGCGCCTTGAGCGTAACTTCCGCGCCTTCCTTAGACTCTGAACTCACAATCAGAATCGGGCGAGGATTGCTGGACATAATAATTTCAGTCGCCTGCAGTCCGTCCATATGAGGCATGTTGATGTCCATGCTGATGACGTCTGGCTTAAGGACTTCCGTCTGCGTAACTGCGTCGCGTCCATCGCGGGCCTCTCCGCAGACTTCAAACTGCGGATCAGCTGCGATGATGTTCTGCAGCACCTTGCGCATGAACGCCGAGTCGTCCACGATCAGCACTCGAATTTTCTTTCCCGCAACCGTCATCTTTAAAAAGCTCTCTTACCGTCCTGCCGCCATCTGCTCCATCTGCGAGCCCGCTGGCGATCCAATCAACTTCCCGACCGCCGCAATAAACTGGTCTTCCTGCACCGGCTTGGTCAGGAACGCCGACGCGCCCTCTTTCATGGCGCGGTCGCGATGCTTTGCGCCGGCGCGCGATGTAACCACCATGACAGGAATATTTCGCGTCTGCGGATCCTGCCGCAGGTGTGACAGCAATTCGTATCCGTTCGTCCGTGGCATTTCAAGATCGGTGACCACCAGATCACACCGCGTCTGCGTAACAATCTCCAGCGCTTCCAATCCGTCAGCGGCCAGTTTTACGCGATAACCGGCCTTCTCCAGCATGCGGCCAACAAATTTGCGCACGCTGATGGAGTCGTCCACCAGCACCACAAGCTTTTCTTCCGGTACAAAATCAATGGCTTCCTGCGGAATAGCGCCGTTGGCCACAGCCGCTGCGCCAGGAGCAAAGACGCGCGCCGCATTCGCGCTCGTCATCAGCGGACGGTGCTCAATCGCCTCGCCGGCAACCAGACGATTCACGTCAATCAGAAGAATCAGGCTGCCATCCGGCGCAATCGTCGCGCCGGGAAACATCTTCAAATTGCGCAGAAATTCGCCCAGGCTCTTGATCACGATTTCATCTTTGCGGACAACATCTTCCACCACCAGCCCAACCTGTCGGCCCGCCACATTCACAATCACCATGCGGAAATAACCGTTGATCGGCTGGATCGGATCAAGTCCAAGCGCGCTATCCAGGCGCACAATCTCCGTTACCACATCGCGCACTTTGGTCAGCAGTCGACCGCCAACATCTTCAACTTCGTTGATCCTGAGCCGCCTGATCTCTTCCACAAACGCCAGCGGCAGAGCAAACATTGAGCTGCCGCAACGCACAAAGAGCGCCTGAGAGATGATCAGCGTGAGCGGCACTTTCAGCGTGAAGCGCGTGCCGTATGCTTTCTGTGTTTCGATCTCAATTTCGCCGTTCAGCTGGGCGAGATTGGCCTTCACCACATCCAGACCAACGCCGCGTCCGGAGAGCTCAGTCTTGCGCGGAGCTGTAGAGAAGCCCGGCTGGAACAGAAGATCGAGCAATTCGCGCTCGCTCAGCTCCGCAGCCGCTTCGGCGGAAAGCATGCCGTGGTCGACGGCGGTCTTGCGGACTTTTTCATAGTCAATGCCGCGGCCGTCGTCTTCTACCTCAATATATATATGGTTGCCGCGATGGTAGGCGCGCACCGCAACATTGCCGGAATCGCTCTTGCCCAGCGCATATCTTTCTTCGTCGCGCTCCAGGCCGTGGGCCACCGCATTGCGCACCAGGTGAATCAGCGGATCAGAAATCTGCTGGATAATGTTGTTATCCAGTTCGGTCTCCGCGCCTGCCAGCGTAAGCTCTACCTTTTTATTGACGGCCTTGGCGGCGTCGCGCACTGTGCGCGAGAGGCGTGTGTACAGATTGCCGATGGGCACCATGCGCGCTTGCGTGATTTCATCCTGCAGGCGATGCGCGAGCTTGGTGAACTCGTCAATATCGCCATCCACGCGACGCACAAAACCATCCAGCTGCGTAAGAACTTCCGTGATGTCGGCTGAAATTTCCGTCAGTGACCGCGAGAGGATATTGAAATCATCGTAGCGGTCCATCTCCAGCTCGCTAAACTCGGCCAGCGAGTGGTCATACGTATGCGAATAATTGGAATAGCCGCCCCGCAGCGGAAAATTATCAGAAGGTTTCGGCGTTGGCACGGAGTGTATGCGGCTGAACTCGTGTTTCTCCTGGAATTCAGAAACCTTGTCCTGCATACGGCCCTTGGAAAAATTCAGGACATCGGCAAGACGCTCCAACTCAGCCACCCGGCCCAGCATGCGTGTGCGATTGATGACCAGCTCGCCCACCGCATTCATCATGCGGTCCAGCCGCTCCAGCGCAATGCGTACGGACTTGGACTGCGGCATGGATGCCGGCTCTTTGCGCAGGAAGTCTTCGTCGGCAAACTTCTCAATGCCTTCCGGCTTTTTGATTTCTGCGGCAGCAGCCGCGGGTGCGGGAACTTGCGGCTCCGCCGCGCTCAATGAAACTGGTACCAGAGCAGTTACAGCAGGCTCTGCTTCACCATGAATTTCTTGCGGAGCCATGGCTGGCGCTGCGTCAGTTATCGGTACAAAAGTTGCAGCGGCAGCAACTTCCTTTTCTGGCTCTTTCTCAGCGGGCGCCAAACGCGAGATGCGCGCAAACAGACCCTGGACCGAAGACTGCATAACCGCTTCGTCTGTCCATTGGTGATACAGGAATTTCTTGAGCGTATCTACCGCATCAAGGCATATGTCGATGATCTCAGCGCTGGGGCGCAGTTCGCCTTCGCGCAACCGCCCAATCAGATCCTCAGCGCGGTGCGCTACGTGAGCAATCCGATGCAAACCAACCTGCGCCGCCGAGCCTTTCACCGTGTGCATGGCACGCAACAGACGGTGTATCTGCTCAGAACTTGGATTCGTCTCCAACGAGAGCAGGCAGTGTGTAACCACCTGCAAATGCTCTTCTGCTTCCGGAACAAAAAACTCCAACACCTCAGCCGGCACTTCACTGTCTTCCGGCAATGGTTCAAACGCAAGAGGTTCGGGCTGTGCTTCCGCAATTGGCGGAGCCAGAGGCACGGAATCAATCTTCTTCTCGCTCGAAACAATCGATGTCTCTTCAGCCACGGCCTTCGGGCGCGTTTCTTGTGGAGGCTCAACCACTGCCTGGAACGCAAACGGATAGCGCTGTTTGAAGACGCCAATGTCTTCTTCCGCTTCCACCGCGTTGGTGCTGACCATAATCAGATCAGACTCCAGCAGCGCCACAGCTTCAGAGATAAATTCCACCAGAGGACCGGCGGCATCAGAGGCGATGGTGGCATTCATCGCGTATTGGAAGATATGCGCGAGCTTGCCGGATATCTCAGAGAACAGCGGGAATCCATACGAAGCAGAAGTGCCGGCCAGCGTGTGCGCTGCAATGTGCAGACGCTCCACGTCTTCCGGTTGCGGATACGCATCCTGCAGAATGCCAGAGTATTCCCGCAAAAACTGCAGGCGCTCTGACGCTTCCTGTAGGAAGATCTCCACGAATTCTGCTCCTTGACCGTTCAAGCTTTCTCCTGCGCCGCTGCGGCCCGCGCCACGTTGGCCGGCTTCTGATAAATCCGCGCATCGCGATGGATATGCGTATCAAATTTCACATCTGCCCGGTTGATAGATTCGGCATGGCCAAGAAACAGATATCCGCCCGGTTCCAGGTATTCATAAAAACGCTGGATCAACTGCGCCTGCCGCTCTTCAGAGAAATAAATCAGCACGTTCATGCAGAAGATGCAGTCAAACTTGCCCATATACACAACCTGCGCCAGATTCATGGGCGCAAACGTAACCAGGTTGCGGATGCGCGGGCGGACCAGGAAGTGATCGCCAACACGGGAAAAATATTGCTCGCGCTGGCGCGGTGTAACCGTTTCCAGATCGCGTGGATCAAACACGCCGTGTTCGGCATGATCCAGCGCCTGGCGGCTTACGTCCGTGGCCAGGATGTGTATGTTCCATGCGTCGGCAAACTCAATTGTGTCTGCCACGGTCATGGCAATGCTGTAAGCTTCTTCACCGGTAGAGCAGCCGGCGCTCCAGACACGCAGCGAACGCGGGCTCTCCCAGAATTTTTTCATGTGCAGGTCTGGCAGGACTTTCTTCTCCAGCGCTTCAAAAATCGCGGGATAGCGGAAGAAAGAAGTTTCCTGCGTCAACAGGCGCTGCAGCAGAGAATCATATTCAACGTTGGAGTTTTTGATCAGGCGCAACAGATCCGTGCCGTGGGTCAGCTTTCTGGCTTCTATATGCTCAAGCACACGGGTGGAGAAAAAGCGCTCGCGAGAATTATCAAAGAGAATTCCCGAACGCGTCTCAATCAAACCGCGCATCTCGCTCAGCTCATGTTCGCTGACTGTCACCACTCCACCTGCCATGTCTGTCCTCTACCCTTGCGCCAAATTTCTTAACGACGTGCCAGAGACGTTGCCGCGCTAACTAGTTCAGGCCGTGCTTCACCGGGGAGAGCGCTATTGTTATGGCCACCCGCAGAAACCCGGAATTGTGAAAGCGCTTCGTTGAGTTGCTCTGACATGTGCACCAGCTGCTCCACCGTGCGCGAGGTCTGCCGCGCGCCCTGAGAAGTCTGGCGGGTAATGTTGGAGATGATCTGCATTGCGTTGGCCACGCCTTCCGTACCACGCACCTGCTGTTTGGAAGCCAGAGAGATTTCCTGCACCAGCTCGGCCGACTGGCGGACCACGCTGGAAATTGCATCCAGCGCGCGACCGGCCTGGTCAGCCAGCTTGGCTCCGATTTCCACTTCCCTGGTTCCCTCTTCCATCACGATCACGGCATCATTTGTCTCGGCCTGAATGGCTTTGATCAACGCGGCAATATCTTTTGTCGCGGCGCGTGAGTGTTCGGCCAGCTTGCGGACTTCGTCGGCGACTACGGCAAATCCACGGCCAGCTTCACCGGCGCGCGCAGCTTCAATGGCTGCGTTAAGCGCCAGCAGGTTGGTCTGCTCGGTAATGTCGTTAATCACGTTGACGATTTCAGAAATTTCCAATGATCGATCGCCCAGCGCCTTGATGCGCTTTGCCGTTGCCTGCACCGACGAGCGAATGCGCTGCATGCCTTCCAGCGTGTCACGCACGGAGCGGTTACCCTGCTCGGCTGCATCCAGCGCGCGGCGCGCGGCCTCGGCGCTGGCCTCGGCGTTGTTGGAAACCTGTTTCATCGAAACCGTGAGCTGCTCCACAGCGGATGAAGTATTTGTAATTTCCTGGTCCTGCTGGATGGCGCCGGTGGACATCTCTTCCGACGCAATCAGAATTTCATTGGCGCTTGACTGCACGTCGATCGCGGCCTTGCGCACGCGCTCCAGCACCTTGGCAAAGTTATCGAGCATGTAGTTGACGGAATCAACCACGTTGCCCAACGCGTCATTGCTCACGCGGCCGCGCAGCGTCAGATCGCCACGGGCAATCTGGCTCACAATTGTCAGGAACTCGGTCACGCTCTTCTGCAGATTTTCCTGCGCTTCCTGGTTGTACATGGCGCGGGACGAAGTTTCAGCGGCGCGGTTCAGGTTCTCGGCGATAAAGCCGAAATCGTCCGCTGAATCGACCGCCGCGCGCGTGCGATAGTCGCCCTGGGCAAAACGCTCAGCAAATTCTGAGAGACGCTTCACCGGATCGAGCACACGGTTGGCGAGCAGAAAAATCGTCAATGCCACAGCGCCCACAGCCAGGACCAGCGCCACCACCAGATATACGCCAGCCGATCCGCTCACGCTGGGAGCATCCGCAATGCCAACACCGTTGGACATTGAGCCGGCGTGATACGCCGTCCATAGCACAGCCAGGAATGCAACCGCATTCACGCTAACCATCATCCACAGGGTCGAGTTCAAACGACCTTTCATAACTATTACTCCTGTCGCTGCGCTCCAAACCGCCACAGCTTCTTCACAATTCGCAAATGTCTTCCACAACTCATTGCCGCCCGCCCAGTGCACTAACTACTCGGCTTCGCGGCCAAACCCTCAAATAACCGGGACGGGAAACGTCTCAGTCAACTTCTTCAAATTCAATGCCAGCGCCATCCGATCTTCATGCCGCAACATGCCGCAGCAGTGCGGCATCTCGCGCGGCGCTTCCTCCACCAGCAGCGGTTCTGAAGTGCTGCAAGTGCCAATCACCTCATCCGCCGCAATACCAATTCGTAAATCATCCTGGTCGCCTTCACCTTTCAGACTGGCCACCACCACGTGCTTCGGGTGCAGGTCCGGACGACGGCCTTCCGTCAACGCAATATCCACCACCGGCACAATCGAACCACGCAGATTGAAAATGCCCATCAAAAACGCCGGCGCCAGCGGCACCTTGGTCAGGTGCGGCCACTCCACAACTTCCTCTACGTCGAGCACCGAAAAGCAAAACCGTTCGCGTCCGGCGCGAAACAGGCAGTACTGCCGTTCCGGCTCCGTCTTGGGCAGCAGTTCAAGCTGCTCCGCTTCCGGAGAAAGTGGTTCGAGTTGTTGTTGCTCTTCCGCCATTTAACTTTTCCCTACCAGGCCGCGTACTGTCCCCAAAAGTTCTTCATTCGTAAACGGCTTTACCACGTAGCCGTCAGCTCCCTGCTGCTTGGCCCAGAACTTGTCACTCTCAGTGTTTTTGGAACTCACCATAACCACCGGAATGCGGGCATATTCCGCGTTGCCCTTGAGTTCGCGGCACGCCTGGAACCCGTTCCGCTGCGGCATCACCACATCCAGCAGGATCAGGTTGGGGCGTTCCATGTCGATCATCTGCTCCAGCCGCGTGGGATCATGCACGGGAACTGACATATAGCCGGCCAGATCCAGAACAGACTGCATCAGCCTCACTTCTGCCGGGGAGTCATCGACGATAAGAATCTTTGTCAAACAGACGGACCTCTAGCTCTTGTATCCATATAAGTATTGCAATTGCGCGGCCAAGCTTCCGCGTGGGCCGCAGAATCTCATGGAACAACTAAACCGTTAAACATCAATATGTTAGGGATATTTTTGGCTTGGCTTTACTGGATGGAAGAAGCGGCGTGAGACAGCTTCTCCGTCTCATCCTGAGACAAATTCTCAGCCGGGCGGATTTCCGCGGCCACCGATGAGAAACGCTGCATGATCTCATGCATATGCAAAGCCATCTCATGGATGGTTTGCAACTGGTCGCGAACTGACTCCGGGAAGGCCCCACCATCCAGCAAAAGCAGCTCAGCGTTGCCCATGACGGACGTAAGGCAGTTGTTCAGGTCATGGCGGCTATCCAGCATGTACCGGCCCAGTGTGGCGCCACGTGAGCTGGCCAGTGCCGCTTTTTCTGCGCGACGGACACGCTCAGTCAGGTCCGCTCGCTTCAGGCATTCAATGGCCAGCAGCAGCAATGAATCAAGCCACGCTTCGTGCGATTGCATGACATGCAGGCGTGGATACCCGGCCTTTGCCGTCTTCACGTCAGCGGCATTTTCAACAAGGCAGATCACCGGATAGTCGCCGGCATTCACCATCTTCAGCACCGGCGCCATGCGCTTATTACGTATGGGGCCAATGATCGCCAAATCAAAGCCTGCCAGATCGAAGCCTGCGAGATCAAAGCCTGCCAAATCAAAGCCCGCCGGATGCACATTGCCTTCCGTGGTTCCCGCTAGCAGATCCGTATTCATCACGGTAATACCCGGGAGACTGCACTCTGTCTGCCAGCGCGCCATCAGGTCACGGGCAAAGCCCGGATCGTCTGCGATCAAAACAACTTGGGAATCGCGCACGGGGCCTCCATGACTCATTGATTTTTTTCGCCATCCGCGATCAATGACAGAAGGCGCTTGCTGGTCGCTGCCAGATTCACGGCGGCGTCAATATTGTTGGCTTCTTTCGCGGCGTCCACGTGGGTTTTCATCTCTTCCACCTGAGTACGGGCGATATCCAGCGCCGCCGCAAGGTCTGTGGGCTCGCCTTTTCTTTGGCGCTCCATACAGACATGCAGAATCGTGCGAGCTGCCACTGTCCGTTGCAATGCCTTAGAAGTTTCATCATCCAGCGCAAAGGCCTGCGCCTCCCAGGTGGCAATCAGCAGTTTGCATCCGCCCAGGACAATGGCTGAGACAGCAGGCGTATTCTTTGCCGGCACGGACTGTAGCTGCTCGGTAATATCGGCAACGCACCGTACCAGGTAACTTTCTTCCTCAGCCTGAGCTTCCGCGCCGGATTCAGCAGCGCTATGGGCTGGCCGGGAAATCAAATCAGATGGATCAGAATCTCCTGGTTTGCTTAATCTTGATGGTGTGTTGGCGGCGCCATCAACCGACGTAGCGCTTTCTTCTGCCTGTGGCTCCGATTGCTCGCTCATCGAGGCATCAGCCCCAGCTGTAGAATGAGCTGGTTCCGAAGAAAATGCCGGCTCGGCGGAAGCTGGATCATGGTTGCCGCCAGCCAGAGTATGCTGCAACGCATGGCGCAGCAGGATCAATTGCAAGAATGACGCTCCGCCCGAATAGGGCGCGCGAAATGGCGTTTTCCATTGATGCACCACGTGGCGCACCTGCTCCAGTGATTCGCTTTCTGTAAGCCCAGCGTCGCGGCAATCAATCGTGGCGAATCCCTGCCGCTCCAGCTCATTCACGGATTCGCGAATGGCATGGAGATCAAGGTGCATGGCGTGGAAAAAAGCGCGCCGCGCCAGAAAATTAAACCGGGTAAACGCAACCAGAAATCCTGGCTGAAAATAATCGTCACCCACAGCCAGCTTCAGCTCGCGCACTTCCTGCAGCGCACCGGAGTTCTGCAGCTCTTCCAGGCTGTTGGATTCATTCAGCATTCGCAGCTTGGCATCCAGGCTGGTCGCCCAGTCAGGAAAGCCCTCGGCAGGTTTCCCCATTGCGGGTTCAAGCACGCGGGCTACTTCGTCTAGAGAAGTGTCCGCCAGACCATGCGGGGCGCAATGGGCAAAGTATTGCACCATCAGAAAATCAATCTTGTCTTTATCAGCTTCCGTTTTCTGGGCTCTGTCCAGATGGCGGGCAATCAGATAGCGCAGGTTCTCTTCGTTCTGCAGCGTGGTGCTTTGCAGCAACTGCCGCAATTGCCAGACCTGCACATGCGTATCAATCTGCTCAAACCACTCGACCACGCGCTCCCGGGCCTCTGCGTCTGGACTGTCGGCCGTATCGTCCAACTCACGGCAGGGCGTCATACCCAGTTCGAAACTGCGGTCTAGCTCGGCATAGACGGTGTATAGCCGTCGCGCGATGCGCCAGAATTCCGTGACGTCACCAATGTTGAGCGTAGCTGTTGTTGTTGTCATTTTTTGTCTTTGTGCCGCTGATGCGGACGGCGGCCATTACGCTTTAATGATCCAGTTTGCAACGTCTTCCAGAAACCTTGCCGCAATGGCCATCTTGCCGTGATGAAAGCGCATGGCCACGATCTTTGCCGTAATTACCAGCGATCCATCCAAATTCGTCATGTGCACGGTATCGTCAAAATCCAAAGCCAGTTCGGAAACAAACAGGACTTCCGTGGGCGTGCCAAACTCAATCACCGTCTGTTCTGCTGAAGCCGTAGCTCCAGAACTTGCTTTGCTTACCTGCACAGGGATACGCACCGGCACTGCGCCGGGAAAAAACCTGGCCAGTTCGGCAACGCATCCTCCTCCGTCCACCGGCTCCAGCCGGAATGCTGCTCTCCCCATAACCTGGAACAAACTCCTGCAGTCCGCGAAAACTTAGCTAAATCACTTAAAGCAAGAGCCCGGCCAAACCCGTGCCCGACTAAGCTGTTGATTCGGAAGATGCAAAAAGATTCACACTGTGGATCGCCGTCAAAAGTGTCTCAGGATGAAACACCGTCTCACGCTGTTTGTCTCACGAAGCTGCAGATGCGCCCTTGGCGAAACCAATTTTGTAGCGCTTGAGTTTCCGGTACAAAGTAGCGCGGCTGATGCCAAGCATCTTTCTGGCTCGCGCCTTGTCTCCCTGCACCTGCTCAAAAACGCGCTGAATCGTGTCCCGCTCAAGCTCTTCCAGATCGGTATTCGAAACGGCCGTTCTTTCCAGCGGAAGAGCGACTTCGTCAGCTACATATCCTTCTGGCTGCTGCCGCAATGCCGGAGGCAGATCAGCAAGGTCAATCACTTCCTGGCTACCAAGAGCCACGGCGCGCTCAATGCAATTTTCCAGCTCACGCACATTGCCGGGCCAGTCATATTGCAGCATGCACTTCATGGCCGCCGGAGATATGGTGATGGCCTTGTCTGGCGCAAAGCGATCCAGAAAATAATGTACCAGCGGAGGAACGTCTGATTTTCTATCTCGCAACGCCGGAAGATGCAGCGTAACAACGTTCAGGCGGAAATAGAGATCTCTGCGGAAAGTGCCCGCTTTTTGCGCGGCATCCAAATCTCTGTTGGTGGCCGCTATCACACGCACATCAACTTTGATCTTCTGGTTGCTGCCGACTGGACGCACTTCTTTTTCCTGCAATACGCGCAGCAATTTGGCCTGAAGTTCCTGGGAGAGTTCACCAATTTCGTCAAGAAAAATCGTGCCGCCGTTCGCCGACTGAAACAGTCCGTCCTTGGAACGGATAGCGCCGGTGAACGCACCTTTTTCATAGCCGAATAATTCGCTTTCAATCAAACTCGGGACCAGCGAGCCGCAATCCACGGCGACAAATGGCCGCTTGGAGAGCAGTCCTCGATAATGGATGGCCCTTGCCACCAGCTCTTTGCCTGTGCCGCTCTCGCCGGTAATCAGCACCGGTGTGCGTGTATCTTTCAGGCGTGCGACCATGCGCAACACATCCTGAATTTTGTGGGAAGAGCCCACAATGCCGCTCAGCTCCATCTCTGTACTCACGCGTTCGCGCAGGAACTGATTTTCGGCGACCAGATTTACCTTTTCCGCCATGCGCTGCAATAGCAGCTTGAGCTCTTCAATGCGGAACGGTTTGGTGATGTAGTCATAGGCGCCAAGTTTCATGGCCTGCACCGCGGTCTCAATGGATCCGTGGCCGGTCATGATGGCAATCTCCGTCCTGGGCAGCAACTGCTTCACGCGCGGCAGAAATTCCAGGCCGGTCATATTGGGCATCATCAGATCAGCCAGGACAATGTCAGGTGAAACGCTCTCCAACTGGGCCAGCGCTGCTTCCGCGCTTTCCGCTTCCACGCAGCTAAAACCAACGGACGCACCCACGGTCATGCAGAGCTTGCGTATGCTCTGGTGGTCGTCCACGATCATAAATCGGATTCTGGCGTTGTCCGTCATTCTGCGGCGCCTGCTTTGTCTGCTTTGCCAAAGATCTTTTCTACAATGTTGATCAGCTCCTGCACGCGGAACGGTTTCTCCAGATAAGGCACGCCCGTGCTCTGCAGAGCTTTCATTGTGTCTTCATTCACGGTATCGCCGGTGATAAAGAGCATGCGATCTTTGAGCTCAGGACGGTGAGCCACGATCCATGTGTGCACATCGGCGCCGCTGGCGCCTCCGGGAGTCCGCATATCAGAGATAATTCCGCCAAAACTGCCCGTTTCCAGAACGCGTATTCCTTCCGCTGCAGAGTTGGCTGTACGGCAGACATAACCGCTGCGCTCCAGCGCCGTGCTGATGAAGTCCAGCACCGAGCGCTCATCTTCGATCAGCAGAATTGGCAAACACGCCATGGTTGCAGCTCCGGCGTTCATTGTTTGGCTCCAACCGCCACCAGCTTCAAATCAGTTTTTGTGCGGACAGGCAGGCGGACGCTGAACGTGGCTCCCTGCGTCTCCTGATTGTTGGCGCACAGAATCTCGCCTTCATGCTCGCGGACAATGCCGTAACAAATGCTCAGGCCAAGCCCGGTTCCCTGTCCTACTTCTTTGGTGGTGAAGAATGGATCAAAGATTCGTTCCGGATGCTGAATGCCCTCGCCATTGTCGCGGAACAGGACTTCCACCCAGCCGCCATCCTGAATGGTCTCAATCTCAATCAGCCCGGGACGCCCGGCGGACTGCACAGCGTCATACGCGTTATTCAAAATATTGAGAAATACCTGCTGCAACTGATGTGAGTCACCAATCAGCTCTGGCAGACGCTCATCAAACTTCTCCACGATCTGCACGCCGTGATTGGCGAAATCATACGACCGCAGCGCGATGGTCTTGCGCAGAATGCTATTGATCTGAAGCGGCTGGCGCTGCGGCGGACGCTGGCGGGCAAAGCTCAGCAGGTTCTGCACAATCTCCTTGGTACGCTGCGCCTCTTCCAGAATTACCTGCAGGTCTTTGCGTGCGCTGCCCGGCACTTCAGGGTTTTCCATCAACAAATCAGAGAAACCCATAATGGCCGTAAGCGGGTTATTCACCTCATGCGCCACGCCAGAAACTAGCTGGCCCACGGCGGCCATTTTTTCCGTGTGCATCAGCTTGGCCTGAATCATTGACGTATCGGTGATATCGGTCATCAGCACAACCACGCTGCTCACTTCGCCGCGATCATCGCGCATGGGGCTCAGGTTCACGGAGAATTTACCCTGCGTGCCGTTGCCGCGCGTGATCATCAGCTCAAGATTGTCCGATTGCAGGCCGTGCAGGCTGGCATCAAAGGCCTCGGCAAAAGCCCGCTTGTGCGATTGAGAAATAATCCGGTCCAGGCGATGGCCGACCAATTCGTTCTGTTCAAACCCGCCGCCCTCATAAACGCGCTGGTTGGCATAGCTGATTAAGCCGGCAGTATCCGCCACCATAATCATGGTCTGTGTGTTGTTGAGGATCTTGCTGGTGAAATCGCGCTCCCGCTGCAACTGTGCCTGGAAATTCTTGACCTCCGTGATGTCCAGAAAGACGCCGCGGTATTGCATGATCTTGCCCTGACCGTCTTTCACGACGAATGCATTTTCCAGCGCATGGATCATGGTGCTGTCACGTCGGCTGAGCGTGACTTCAAAGTTGCGGACTGCTCCTCTTTCGCTCAACTGGCGGGTAATTTCATCGCGCTGCTCAGCGGAAAGATAAACCTGCGTTTGCAGGTCGAGCTTCAGGACTTCTTCGCGCGTCTGGTAGCCAAGCATCCGTACCAGTGCGTCATTCACCTCGATAAAGTGGCCCTCGGGCGAGGCAAAGAAAACGCCTTCCTGCACGTTATCGAACAGCTCGCGGTAACGCTGCTCGGCCTCGCGACGATCGGTAATATCTTTGAGCACATGGACCGTCTGCATGCCTTCGTCAAGCGCGCCATGTATGCGCGAGCTGGAGACAATGTACGTGCGCTCCAGCACCGGATGCAGGTATTCGTCTGACTCATTTTCGCCGCGGCAGAAAGGGCAGGGCTGCGGCGAGTCCGAGGCTATCGAAACCAGCGCCCGCATGCTCAGGCCAATCAGCTCCGCCGGGCGTACGCCGATGAATTCTGCCAGCGATCGATTGACCCGCAAAACTTCAAATTGCTCATCGTGGACCACGATGAAGTCCGAGATAGAATCGAAAATTTCCGCCCACTGCCGGCTGGATTGGGTGATTCTGGTGAACAACCGCGAATTTTCCAGCGCCACCGACGCATGGACGATCAACGCCTGAAGCAGATTGAGATCGTTGGGCATGAGTTCTCGGCTGATGTCCGCCAGCGCGAGTATGCCCAGAAGATCGCCTTCGGTTCCTTCCAGCCGGACCAATGTCAGGTTCTGCCAGCCGCATGCCGTCGCCAACTCCGCACCCAAAGCCTGCACGCCGCTCCCGGTAATCTTCAGGTCAGGATGCCGCTCCGCATATTCAGAGAAAGCCGCATTCAGCTTGCGTTGCAGTTCACGCTCCGGCCTGGCTCCGCAAAATCCAACGCTCTCCACTTTATTGCCCTGGGCCAATGCCAGAATGGCTGACTTTGCGCCGATCATGCTAGCCACGCGCTCAGTGAAATTCTTTACAAAATCCGGCAAACGCAAAGCCGACCCAAGATCCAGAGCCATCTCCATCAGGTCTTCCGTACGCCGGCGATGCTGATCGGAAAGCTGCAGGTTGTTGGCTGATTCCAGTGCGACAGTTATCTCAGCACCAAGCACGCGGGCACGGCGAACATCTTCCGGAGAAATGCGCGACTTGCTTTTTTTGTCCATCAGGCCCAGCACGCCTAGCGGACGGCCATCGCCAGTGAGCAAAGGAATACCTAGATATTGTTTCGGGCCAGATTCCCAACGCAGCAATTGCGCCTTCTCGGCAGCCGGAAGCTGGCTGATGTCCTCACAGATGTGCGGGGTCCGGCTTTCAATCGGACGCTTTGCCAGGACAGAAACATCAATCTCAAGCCGGCTTACGGTTCCCTTGCTTGCCCCCCAGCGCAGGCGGCACACACCGGAATCCATCAACGCCACAAATGCCCGGGAAAAACCAAGAAAGTCAGCCGCGCGCACCACGAACCGGGGAAGGAAACTTTCCAGCTGCGCCGTAGCGCCAAGTTCGGAAGAGATATCCAGCAGTTGGTTCAAATCATGCTCTTGCGCCGAGTAAAGGCCGGTCAGTTCGGAATTATCCAGCGCCAGCCGGGCAATATTCCCCAGCACGCTGAAAGCAGAAACTTCTGTGGGCGAAAAAACGCTGCTGCGGACAGCCAGCAGCACGGCGGCCGTACCCGTGGTGACCATGGGCTGCGCCAGCCCGTGATAGATGGCCTCGCCATCGGGTGAGCGATACGAAAAACGGAAATTGAGCAGCCGCTTCTGCTCGATCGCCTGCGTGGCAAAGGATCGCACATGTTCCAGCAAGGCTTTCTTCCCTGCCGATTCATCCACGGCCGTACAGACAGCTCCGGGAAGAAAGCTTTCTCCGTCGCGAACCATCATGCCCGCAACGGCAGCTTCAAAAATCTTTCTGGCTGATTCGGCAATGTACTGCCGCAAAACCGGCGGCTCTCCGCTGAGGGATGGAAGCTGGACGCATGCCTCAAGCACGTTCTCCATGCAGGTGGACGCTCGTGCCGGGGCCTTGGGGCGAGCTTTTACTGTCTTGCGTGTCGGTCTCATTCCGTCTCAACTCTTCTCATGTGGGAAGCCTGAAGGTACTCTGGAATCTCATTTTGAGTCAATAAGGAATTGACCTGCCAGAATCACAGGGACACACCTCAGTCTCGACCGTCGCAAGGTCTCACTATGAGATATAAAGCTGCGACAACGTGATAAATGAGACGGAATTCAGCAAGCTTCCCCGTTCTACCCGGAGTCTCAGCGTCGTACGCTGCACGTAAGTTGTTGGTTTATTTGATGTTCTAAAGAGCTCAGGTACCGAAAGTACTAATCCTTCCCGTTGGTGGCCATGACATTGCATTTATTTGTGAGCTTTCATCCTGTCAGGAGGAGCTGTGTCTTCTGTGCGGCTGGCAGGCTAAGAATTCACAGAGTTTTAAGTAGCTCCGACATAAAGAGAACACGAGCCGTGTCTTGCAGAAGCGGCCCGTAGAGGTTCGAAACATGCGTATGAGCAAAAGCATTGGCGGCAAGCTCTATATGGGCTTTGGCCTGATCATGGCGATCGTGGTCGTCGCATTTGTCCTGAACTGGGGAGCGGTCTGGCACGAGCAAAATACCCGGATCGTTTACAAAAAATCCATCACCATGGTGGAAAACCTCTCCAAGCTGGATAAAGCGAGAAACCAGAACCGTCTCTTTCTACGGAACTTCCTCCTCAACGGTGACCGGCGTGAAGCTGACGCTCTGGCCAAGGGAGAGAGCGATGTAGACCTGCTGATCAATGACATTAAGACGAACGGAACCAGCCTGGGCGACAACAGTGCCCGGGCGCGCCAGTTGCTAGACCAACTCGCAGACTCCGAACGGGAGTGGGCCAGGACGTTCGCAGCGCCGCTGATGGAGAAACGCCGCCAGGTGGATACCGGCAGCGCAACCGTCGCGGAATTACAGATTGCCTATCTGCAGGCCACGCCTACACCGGAGCAAAAGGCAAAAGAAGACCTTCCCATGCAACAACTGGAAGCAATGACCAAAGATGCCAATGCCGATGCGGAGCTTTCCGATAGCGCAGCCGCCACGCGCATCACCATTTTTACTCTGGGCGGCATGGTGCTGGTCATGGTGCTTTCAGGCTCAATCTCCTGGAGAGTGGCAAAATCGATCACAGTGCCGCTTTCGCAATTGATTTCCGTCGCCGGGCAGATTGGCAACAACGGAGATTTGGAACAGCAGGTCAATATCATCGGCGAAGACGAAGTGGCCCAGTTGGCGCGAACGTTTAACAGCATGGTGCTTTACCTGCGAGAAATGGCCGGAATTTCCGAATCGATTGCCGGCGGCGATCTCTCCGTGGAAATCAACCCACGCTCTTCGCGCGATACTCTGGGCAATGCCTTCCGCGAGATGACGCTGGGACTCCGCAATCTGGTGAAAAATGTGCGTGACAGCGCCGCACAGGTAGCCAGCGGCTCCAATCAGGTGGCTTCCGCTTCTGACGAATCCGCCAAGATCAGCGTGCAGGCAGCCTCTGCCATTGATGAGGTGACCAGCACCATGCATGAAATGAGCATCAACGTGCAGAACATGGTAAAGAGCACGCAGATGCAGGCTTCCAACGTGAGCGAAACTTCTGCTTCCATCGATGAGATGGTGGCATCCATCCAGCGCGTGGCGGATACCGCCAAAGTGCTGCTGGATATCTCACAGCGCTCGCGTGAAGAGGTACATAACGGCATCAATACCATGGAGAAAGCCACCGATGGTTTGAGCCGCATCAATGCCGCCATCGGCTCCTCTGCGGAAATCATCTCTTCGCTCGGACAGCGCGCAGACGATATCGGCAAAATCATTGAGGTAATTGACGACCTGGCAGAGCAGACCAACCTGCTGGCGTTGAACGCCGCGATTGAAGCCGCTCGCGCCGGTGAACACGGCCTGGGTTTTGCCGTGGTGGCCGACGAAGTACGCAAGCTGGCGGAAAAATCGGCACAGTCCACGCGGGAAATTTCTGAGCTCATCCAGAGCATTCAGAAAGAAGCCCGCAAAGCCGTGGACAACATGGAAAAGTCGACCAGCATTGTGAATGAAGGCATTATGCTGGGCGGCGACCTGAGCGGCGCGTTGAAGAAAATTTCCAGCGTGGTTTCAGAAGTCTACAAATTCGCGCAGGAAATTGGCGCTGCCACCAACGAACAGTCGCATGGCTCTTCGCAGATCGCCAAAGCTACCACGCGCTTGAACGAAATCACTCATGAGATCAACTCGTCCGTGGAAGAACAAGCCTCGGGAGCACAGGCTGTGGTCCGCGCGATGGAAAAGATGCGCGAACTGGTGCAGCGTTCATCGTCCGGCTCAACAGAGCTGGCGGCTTCAGCCGAGCAGATGTCCAAGATGTCACGCTCCATGCTGGAAGCCATGGACCGCTTTGTTCTGGAAAACATGATGGCGGCGCGCGATGCGCGTTCGGCGCCACGGCGCGGTGAAGAGCAAAACGGCCGCGACAGCCGCAACGGAGCAGCACAGTACGCGACCGCGGGCGCGCATTACAACTAACGCAAAAGGAGACCAATGGCCAAGGAACTGCACATTGTCGGCTTTCGCGTAGGGCGCGAGGTGTTTGGCGTACCGATCTCACTGATACATGAGATTGTGCGCGTGCCGGAAATTACCTCCGTGCCGGATTCGCCCGGCTTCGTCCAGGGAGTCATCAACCTGAGAGGCAAGATTGTCTCCGTGGTGGACCTGCGCCGCCGCTTTGGAGAGAAAGAGACTGCGCCCAGCAAAAAGAACCGCATTCTGGTTTCAGAGATGCACGGCAAGCTGGTGGGGCTGATTGTTGACAGTGCCTCTGAGGTGCTCAAGATCCCGGAGAGCGATGTGGAACTGCCTCCAGTGTTTGACCAGGGCGAACTCAACTATGTGACCGGCGTGGGCAAGCTGAACGGACGCCTGATCATACTGATTGATTTGAACAGAATTTTGCAAAAGGGAGAGTTGCGGCGGGTGGGTGAAGTTTCTGAACCCCAGTTGTCTGCTCTCTCTGCGGCACTGTAAGCGGCAGCAAGGACGACAAACGGAAACCCATGGCCACATCGAGTGTTCAAATCCAAATTAGTGAACCGGAGTACAAGCTGCTGCAGACCCTGGTCTATCAGGAATGCGGTATGTACTTCGATGAGCGGCGGGCGCATTTTCTGCAAGATCGTTTGCAGCGCCGGCTGAAAATCTGCGGGCTGGATACGTTTTATGCTTACTATCGCCTGCTCACCAGCCATCAGGGCCGGGCAGAGCTGAGCGCGCTGGTAGAAAATCTCACCGTGAATGAGACCAGTTTCTTTCGCAATAAGCCGCAGCTTGAGCTGTTCCAGAAAACAGTTCTGGAAGAACTGCTGCGGCGCAAACAGGAACGCAGAGACTGGAACCTGCGCTTCTGGTGTGCAGGCTGTTCCACCGGGCAGGAACCGTACACGCTGGCGATGCTGGTGTGCGACGCGCTGGCTTATTACTATTTGCGCAATCCACTTCCTTTTGAAATGCCGACTCCCAAGCCGCTGATCCCGCCGCCGTGGAAGGTGGAGATACTGGCTTCAGACATCAACTACTCCGTGTTGCGCGCAGCGCAGGAAGGCGCATATCCGGAGAATCAGATGGAATCGGTCGATTATGCCTTTCGGCTCCGCTACTTCGATAAAGTCGGCGACCGTTATGCGGTAAAACGCGGGCTGAAAGACCTGGTCCATTTCGATTTCCATAATCTGAAAACGGAATTCCTACCGCAACGCAATGACATTATTTTCTGCCGCAACGTGATGATCTATTTCGACGAAGCCGAGCAGAAACGCCTGGTGGAAAAACTGTATCGCTGCTTGAATCCAGAAGGATTTCTGTTTATCGGGCATGCGGAAAGCCTCTTCGGACTCTCCGATAAATACAAGATGGTCCATCAGAACAACGGCACGGCGTACCAGCGTATTGAGGTGATTGGGTGACGTTCTTCTCTGACGATCGCGCCTCTGAGCTCCGGGAACTCTTCTTTGAGACGGCAACGGAACTGTTGCAGACCCTCAATGAAGAAGGCCTGGAACTGGAGAAGCGCCCTGAAGACGAAGAAGTGCTGCGCCGTGTGCGCCGCACCGTGCATACGCTCAAAGGCGATTCTGCCGCGTGCGGATACACGGAACTCAGTGATCTGACGCATGCTCTGGAGGATGTACTCAAGCCGGAGGTCGCGGCGCAGAGCAAACAGGCGCTGGCAGAAGTTGTTCTGATAGCCGCCGACACCTTCAGTTCCATGCTCTCCGCCTATCACGGCAATATGCAGCCGCCCGCCGGCGAAGAGTTGAAACAGCAAATTCTCTCCCTCACGCGCAAGCCGGCCAGCAACGTTCGCTACAAGTTGCAGGCGCGTTTTGTATGGAGCGAATACGAACAGATCGTGATAGCGGACGCGTTGGGCCATGGCGAGAGCGTTTACAACGTGGCGTTCTCGATTGAGCCACAGTGCGCCATGCGCGGAGCTGCCATGCAGCTTATCCGCAATGTGCTGCAAGAGTGTGGGCGACTACTGGCGGTCGCGCCTGACCAGAGTTCTTTGAGCAACGACCTTGATGTGGTGGAAGCGGCCATCTCCAGTGAGCATGCCGCCGATTGGATTGCCAGGAAGTGCCGTATTCCATCGGTGGTTGCGGATGTTCTGGTGCAAAAAGCTGGAGCTCAAGAGCACACCGACGACGTGCTGGATATTGTGAAGCACGTAACGGCTCCAGCAGATGACGACGCGGAAATGGCGATTCAAGCTGAGGAAACAACTGCGCCAGAACGGCCGGCCGAAACCGCGGTTCCCGCAACGATGAATGCCCTGACACCTGCGCAGGCAGATACTCCGCCTGCAAGTTTCGCCAGCATGTCAGAAACGCTGTTGCGCGTGGATGCCGACAGAATTGATTCAGTTCTCAATCTGGTCGGCGAACTGATTATTGCCAAAAGCATGCTGCACCAGGCCATCAATGAATTTGATAAGCGCTATCCAAAAGATCCGCTCAAAATGCGCTTCTCTGATGCCATGGCATTCCAGGCCCGCATCATGAATGACCTGCAAAAGTCCGTGATGAAAATCCGCATGGTGCCGGTGGAGCATCTCTTCCGCCGTTTTCCGCGCGTAGTGCGTGACGTGGCTAAATCCTGCGGCAAAGAAGTAAACTTGGTAATTACAGGCCAGGACACGGATCTGGACAAAAGCATTCTGGACATGTTGGCCGAGCCGCTAGCCCACCTGGTACGCAATGCCGTGGACCACGGCATTGAATCTCCGACCGAGCGCATTAATGACGGCAAGCCCGCGCAAGGTACCGTGACGCTGGACGCTTACCACCAGGGTAACCAGATTGTGATTGAAGTAGCAGACGACGGCCGAGGCCTGAATCGCGACCGGCTGGTAGCGAAAGCAGTGGAGCGCGGAATACTCAAACCCGGTGACGCAGCAGTGCTTGGCGAAACCGATCTTAATAATCTTATTTTCCATCCCGGGCTGAGTACTGCCGATCAGGTTACTTCCATTTCCGGCCGCGGCGTCGGCATGGATGTGGTGAAAACCGTTCTGGAAAAACTTAAGGGTTCGGTCAGCATCAGGACAACCGCAGGCAAAGGAACCACGTTCTATTTGAAAGTACCGCTCACGCTGGCCATCATTAATGCCCTGCTGTTCCGTGTAGGAGACCGCTTGTATGCGGTGCCGCTGGCATCCGTGGTTGAGATCACGCGGACCACGCAAGGCGCGCTGCATCGCGTGGACAATCATGACGTAATGCAGCTGCGTAATGAAGTCCTGATGCTGCTGCATCTCCATCGACTGGCAAAGGAGCCCGTAGCAACAGACAAAATGTTTGTGGTGGTGATTTCAACCGGCGAGCGAAAGTTTGGCCTGGTTGTGGACCATCTGGTGGGCGAAGAAGAATTGGTCATCAAAGCCATGGACGACCATTTGGTGGCCACGGACCTGGTCAGCGGCGCTTCCATCCTGGGTGATGGCACCGTGGTGCTGATCCTGAATCTCTCAAGCGTAGTTGCAAAGTTAGGAAAGTTACAGATGGTAGGGGCCACAGCATGAGTAATAAATTGCGAGTCCTGGTAGTGGATGACTCCGCGTTAATGCGGAAGTTGATTCCACAGATCCTCGCCCGGGACAGCGAAATTGAAGTTGTAGGAACGGCCATGGACGGCGCGTTTGGTCTGAAGAAGATTGAAGACCTTCGTCCGGACGTGGTAACGCTGGATCTGGAAATGCCGCGGATGGATGGACTGGAGACCCTGCGCCAGATCACGCGCCGTTTCCGCGTACCGGTAATCGTGGTAAGCGCATTGACCACTGAGGGCGCCAGCGCAACATTCAAGGCGCTGGCTCTGGGAGCGTTTGATTTTGTTCCCAAGCCGCGAGACGCGGCGTCCGCGCACATGGATGAGATTGCCCTGGACCTGATCAACAAGATCAAAGTGGCGGCCAGAAGCAAACTGCGCAACACAACAGCGCCGGTGTTGTTCGATAGGCCAAAGCCAAACAAACAGCCGCGCGCCAGGCGCGAGCCAACCAAGATTGTCGCGATTGGGATTTCCACTGGCGGGCCAAACGCGCTGCAATATCTGCTGACACAACTGCCCGGCGATTTTCCCGGCAGCATTGTTGTCGTGCAGCATATGCCGGAAGGATTTACAGAGATGTTTTCGCGCCGGCTGGATGAGTCTTGCGCCATCGACGTGAAGGAAGCGCAATCCGGCGACTTGCTGATTGCCGGACGCGCGCTGATCTGTCCCGGTGACCGGCATATGAAAGTCCGGCGCATGCCTCTGGGAAACACTGTGGTGCTTTCCGATGAGGCGCGTATCAACGGGCACAGGCCGTCGGTGGACATTCTGTTCCGTTCCGTGGCTGCGGAATTTGGCAGTAGAGCGGTTGGCATCATCATGACCGGCATGGGTGATGACGGCGCTGACAGCCTGGGCTTGATGAAAGATGCTGGCGGCCTGACGATCGCGCAGAGTGAAGATTCATGCACGGTTTTTGGAATGCCGAAAGCTGCGATTGAACGCGGACACGCAATGCGCGTTGTCCCGTTGGACATGATGGCCAATACGCTGGCCATGCAATGTAATCCGGAAAAAATTGCTCGAGTGGTAGTAAAAGTTTAGTTGGAGTTGCTAGGAGAGTATATGGACACATTTCCCATTCTGATTCGTAAGGACAACCGGCCGATCCGTTACCTTGTGGTGGACGATTCCGTCTTCGCACGCAAGAACGTGGCCAAGATGGTGGAAGCTTTCGGCGGCGAAATCGTCGGCGAAGCCGGCGATGGATGCACCGCCATCACCGAATACGATCGCACCACGCCTGACATGGTCCTGATGGACATAACCATGCCGCAGATGGAAGGCATTGAAGCTGCGGAGCGCATCGTCCGTTCGCATCCTGACGCCCGGATCGTCATGGTTTCCTCCGTGGGCTACCAGGAAAACATTGTGGCCGCGCTGCAGAAAGGCGCTCGCCACTTTGTGCAGAAGCCGGTCAAGTCGGAAATCCTTTACGAAGTTATCAAGTACGTAATGGGCGATGACGCGGTGGTGGCTACGCCTGCAGCCCAGGAAAGCTGAAACGATGAAGATCGAACTCATCCAGCCTTTTATCAATGCCGCTGACGCCGTGCTTGCGGAGACGCTGCAATGTTCCACGCGCATCGGTGACGTAACCATGGACGAAGAAGCCTATCGCCGCAAGGGCATTGCTTCCCTGGTCACGATTCAAGGCGACATCGAAGGCCGCATTATTTTTGATATCGATACGCCAACCGCAGCCAAAGTGGCCAGCTATCTCACCGGGTCTCCCGTGCAGGAGAGCGACGATGTCTCGCGCGAAACTGTGTGCGAACTTGCCAATATGGTGATTGGTAGCGCCATTACCGCGCTCAACGACCAGGGATTTCGCTTCAAAATAAATCCGCCGGTGGTCCATTCCGATGAGTTGGGCGAAAAAAGCAGTGAAGACCAGGAAGCGCTGGTGATGTGCTTTGACACCGACAGTGGAAATATTTTTATGAACATTGCCATGCGCTATAACGGCAAGCGACGGACCGATCCCCGGCCAAGCTAAGTTATCTTCTTATTGCAATTCCAACAAAACAAGGGCGGCCTACAGGCCGCCCCTTTCTTTTTACAATCTTTTCTAGGAAGCGCTTTTTATGATCACGGGAAGGTGCGGACCATGAACGGATTCTGCACCGGGCAGAAAACGGTCGCGCTCACCGCGCAGGTTGGATCCTGCTGTGGCGGCAACTGACGCATCACTTCCGTATCCGTGCTGGTGTTGATATCAGAGATCGTACCCACCGCATGTGTTCCCGTCGCATTGGTCACGCTGTCATGAGCATTCACGCTATAGACGCGCAATGCATTTGCAGAAGCATCGATCGAAACCGGCCCTGTTCCAACTGTAATAGTTTTGGCTTCCTGCAGTGACACTGCATCGATTACGCTGATTTTGTTGCCATTACAATTCGTGGCTGTCGCCAAAACGCTCAAAAGAGTCGTGTGATTTACTCCCGCAGGGCATCCTCCGAGCGCCGCATACGCCTTGGTGCCGTCAGAAAGAGCAGTCACGGACGTAGGTGCGCCAGAGAGCGCAACGTCGGCCAGCTTGAACGGTAGTACCTGAGGAACTGATCCCAGGTCAAACCCATTACCCTTGATCACTGATACCGTATTCTCGCCCGTGTTACTCACGTAGACGCGCCGCAGCTGCGATTCGTAGAAAGCGAAATTTGGTGAAGGGGTTGCCGTTGTGCCCACTTTAATCGATTTATTCGCCAGGCATGATGGAGTGGTCGTGTCGCAAGGAAGCACGATGTCCAACGAGGCATCAATTACTGTGACTGTGCCATCTCCCTGGTTGACGATGAAGGCAAACAGCCCGTCTGTGCTCATCACACCCCAGATCGGCTGCAATCCAACTGGAATCGT
The DNA here is from genome assembly GCA_963724105.1 of Terriglobia bacterium. Classification (GTDB taxonomy): domain Bacteria; phylum Acidobacteriota; class Terriglobia; order Terriglobales; family Acidobacteriaceae; genus Angelobacter. The sequence continues at coordinate 227,876 of CAVRTD010000002.1, forward strand.
CTTCACAATCGTATTGTCGATGGTCGAGATCTCAGTTACATCGCTAGTGCCCTGGTCCACGACAAATATCTTATTATTGGCGGGGTTACCGGCAATCATCACTGGATGGGAACCTGCAGCCAAATGTATCGTGTCTGTGACCGAAAATATGCTGCCTGAAATAACACTCACGCTGTCACTATCACGATTCGCAATATAAATGTTCCCGGCACTGCTGGTAGAGCCGGCAACGGGCGTCTGCACAGCGTCTGGTCCTGTGGTGGGCAGAGTTACCGTACTAACAACGGCTGCTTGTGGAAGCAGGGCAATATAAACCGAGACCGTCGGAGGGATCTGCGGATTGGGCAGCGTGGCATTCGGGTCGCCGCTATTGATCACAAAAACGTTGCTTGTAGTCTTGCCAAGAAAAACGGGGTTCAGGCCCACCGGCACCACTCCCACATTCGAGTCACCTGAGACATCGATATGCATATTGCTGCCGCTCGCGGACGCAGCCGGATTTGTCGATAAGATAATCGCATGCTCCAACGCCTGGGGATTACCCGTGGGCGACGGAATAGGGACTATGAATTGCCGCAATGTGTCATTGCAGCCAACCGCCAGCATCACAAGAATAGCCGTACTAAATAAGAGCCACAACGCCCTGAAACTTGACTTCATTAAGACTCCGCCGGTTCTACCGGGTATGAACGCAAAAATTCACAAATATTGCGAGGAATTTTATTGTACCCGAGCACCCGGTAATTATCACGCAGCGGACGTGTTAACTGCTTTGCCAATCTCTCACTTAATCTCTGCGTAGCCCTTAACGCGCAACCAGCCTTATGCTGCCCTTTTCGGCGGCTTCTTCTTCCCGCCGGCGGCTTTTTGCCTTCCTTGTATCTCCACGGATGACTCACGCTGTGCCGCGTCGACCCGCTGTGGGCCTTTTTTCTTCCCTTCCATATCGGCCAGGCTTCTCTTGAGAGCTGCCATCAAGTCCGTGGGCGCAGCCGCCGACTTCGGCTTCTCCACCGCAACAATCTTTTTGCCTTCCATGTGTGCCTTGACCAGTTTTTTTAAGTTCTCTTCAAACGTATCGTGATACTTGCTGGGGTCCCACTTGGCGGCCAGGGCTTCGATCAACTGGTAGGCCACTTTCACTTCGCCGTCTTTCAACTTCGCGTGCTCCGTGCCAAAGTCGGGCGCTTCACGAACTTCATTCTGGTAATACATGGTGTGCAGCATCAGCCCTTTTTCATAGGGCCGCAAGAATGCCGTGTATTCGCGGTTATGCATCGCCAATTTGGCAATCCCCACATAATCTGTCTCCTGCATGGCGCGGACCAGCAGAGTGTAAGGCTTCCTGGCCGCTTCGTCGGGCGCCAGATAATACGACGACTCAAAGTAAACCGGATCGATCTCCTCCTGCTTCACGAATTCCAGTATCTCCATGGTCTTCGCCGTCTTGGGCTCAATCTTCTTGATTTCCGCCGGTTCCACCACAACATACTCGCCCTTGCGAAATTCATAGCCTTTCACCACTTCATCGCGCGCAACCACCTTGCCATCGGCGGGACAAACCAGCTGTTGCTTCACCCGCGTGTTGTCATCCCGATGGAGCATGTGGAAGGAAATCCGCGTGCCACGCGCTCCTGAAAAAAGGCGTACAGGCATGGAAATCAATCCAAATGTGAGATATCCGGTCCACACAGATGCAGCCATACTTCACCCCGACAGTTAAAATTGGTTTGGGGCGACCCGGTTTTGCGGCGGCCCTTTCTTGTGTACGATGCGAACGCGGGCTTTTACGCCGCCAGAACTAAATCGAGCCCCGGCCCATCAAGGAGCCGGTAACGGAGGAACGACTGCCAGAATCGCGCTCACTCAGGGGACCTGACACTCTGGCGCTCGCTTTTGCCGCCATAGTTCTGGCGGTCTTTGAACTTCTGCACTACGCCGAGTTTCCTCCCACTCATGGACGTTTTCTAACCGCCCTCGCCATCACCGCCGGATTCGCCTTTCTGGCATGGTTTGCCGGCGGCGTTAACCCTGGCGGCGCTTTAGCCGGGTCTGCGGTGGCTTTTATTATGGCCATCCGCGACCTGCGGATGTTCCTGGCGCTTCTTGTTGTTTTTGCCGTTACGCTGGCAGCGACCCGCGTTGGACACGCGCGCAAGCAACAACTCCGCACCGCCGAACCTGATGGGGGACGCACGGCCGCTCAGGCAATCGCTAACCTGGGAATCGCGGCACTGGTGGTTGCTATTGCTCCGGCAGGATGGCCTGTGCTCGCTCTGGCTGCCCTGGCAGAAGCGGCCGCCGACACTTCATCCAGTGAAATCGGCATGGCATTCCCCGGCAAAACCGTGCTGGTAACCAATTTCAAGTCTGCGCCTCCCGGGACGGATGGCGGCATCAGTCTCTTGGGGACGATCGCAGCCGTCATCGGCGCCGCTATGGTCGCAGCGAGCGTGCTGCTTTCAGGCTTGGTTACTCCACGTCAGGCAGCGGTGATCGCAGCTGCGGGCTTTCTCGGCGCCATGGTGGACAGTCTGCTTGGCTCGCTTTTTGAGCGTCGCGGCTGGCTCAATAACGATCTTGTAAACCTGCTCAGCACTGGCGCTGCAGTGGCTACGGCCTGGATGTTACAGTAAAGCGCGCGTTACAAACTACTCACATTTTGTCCCAGCGTAGAAGTCACTTCGGTTTCTTTTGTCTCTGGCAGCTTCCCCGTCCACACATGTTTCACCAGGCCGGAGTGGTCAATCAACAGTAAGGTGGGTGTGCCGTTGACTTCCAGGGTTGGCAAGTCAGATTGCCGAATCTCATCCACCGTAACGCCTTCTCCGTTTAAATATGCCTGCGCTTCAGCCGGCGACTGGGGCAGCACAGCGATGGTATGAATGTGTTGCTGCTTGCATTCTTCCACCAGCTTCCGGTAAAAACCGGCGCTCTCAGTACAGTAATGGCAGGTGGTGGAAACGGCAAAAACCAGGTTCTTATCATTGGCTTGCCAATCCACATTCTTCAGCGCGAATTTTGTATTTAAAGCAATGACGTGCTGGGTGTTTGCCTGTTGATGCGTGTAATTTCTCACAAATAAGATGGCGACCAGAACTACAGTGATAAGAATGCCGATGTTGGCAGCTACTTCAATCTTTTTTGCGACACTCCGCTCTTTTGTTCCCGTGGTTTCAGCCATGCTAGTCCTCTTTTCCGATTTTAAAAATCAGTGCACGTTGAAAGGAAAGCCCGCCGTCTGGTGGCGGACTTCCCTTAGATTAAGCCAGTAGTTTCTAAGTCCGCGCTTCGCCTACTCGCAAGCTGGACAAATCTCAATACAGAAACCTAGTTGACGCTGGCAGCCTATTCGGCAGATTTGGGTTGTGCAGCCGCTCAAGCATGCCTGATAACTGTTGTCGCAGGTTTGGCAGCAGTCCTGGTTTGCTGAAGCAGGAGTTGGTTTCGCCAGGACAACCACGGCAAAAACTAACGCAAAGAGAACTAGCATCCGGAGCAACGGTCGAATGTAATCGGTCATTTCTGTTCCTCCTTCATCGCTTGCGATGAATATATGAAAACAAATCAGCAAAAAGAATCGTTTGACCAAGGAAATCCAACCTCGTTAGGCGGATTTCCTTGAGCCGGAAACTTGAGCCGCGCTGCCTATTCGATCAGGCAGGCGGGACAAACTTCAATGCATGCACTCAATTGACGCTGACACGATAGGCGGCAGCCTGCGGTAGTGCAGGCACTGATACATGCCGCATACCGGTTGTCGCAGGTCTGGCAGCAGTCTTGATACGCCGAAGCAGCAGTTGGCTTCGCCAAAACAACCACGGCGAAAACTAAAGCAAAGAGAATCAACATCCGAAGTAATGGTCGAATGTAATCTGTCATTTTTGTTCCTCCTTGAATCGCTCGTGCGATAAAAACATTGCAAAGTCTAATCAGCAAAAAAGACCATTCCACAAAGCAGCTCTGCTATTCCGGTTATTGGAACAAGCAAATTTTTCGCGTCAGTTAAGGGAACTCTAATTTTTTTTGCACAGAGGGGTGTTAAGAAAGAGGGCTCGTTAAGAAAAATGGCGTGCGGCTATGCCGAGAGTATTTCGTTACACACTGCCGCGGCGGATGCCTGCCATGGCGGCAGGGTAAATCCGAAAGTGCGGACCAGCCGTGATGAATCCAAAATGGAACTCAACGGCCTGCGCGCGGCAGTCTTGTATTGGGCCGTATCTATCGGTTTCAAGCTCACAGCGTCCTGCAGCTTTGCCGCAGCAAGAGCAAACTCGGCAAAGCCAAACCAGCTGGTTGCTCCGGTCGAGGTCAGATGATAGATACCGGAGAATTCGCCGGCACTTGCGGCCAGATTTTTTTCCGTGCCCATATGCCTGACGATGCGGGCCGTTGCTTCTGCGATATCGCGACTCCAGGTTGGCGCACCAATCTGGTCATTCACGATGGTCAGCTCATTTCGTTCCCGCGCCAGCCGCAGGATCGTGAGCAAAAAGTTTTTGCCCCGTGCGCCGTACACCCATGACGTTCGAAAGATCAGGCAGTTGGCGCCTGATGAACGTATTGCCTGTTCACCTGCCAGCTTGGTTTTGCCATAAACATTCAAGGGATTTGTCGCATCATCCTCGGTGTAAGGCTCTTTGCTGGAGCCGTCAAACACATAGTCTGTGGAGTAATGGACCAGCAATGCCCCAACCTCTTTGGCAGCTTCCGCCATTGCTGCCGGAGCAGTCGCATTAATCTGCATGGCAACCTCCGGCTCTGACTCAGCGCGGTCCACCGCCGTATACGCAGCGGCATTCACAATCAATTGCGGTTGCAGTTCACGGATGCGTCTACGGACCTGAGACACATTGCATAGATCAAGCTGCTCCCGGTCACAGGCGGTTATCTCTCCCAAAGGAGCAAGCGCGCGCTGGAGCTCCCAGCCTACCTGTCCGTTCTTGCCTGTCAGAAGAATTCGCATGTCAGAGCTTGCATATCAGGATTTGCATATCAGACAACTGGAGCTGATTTCGTAAGGAATTTGGCGTTAGAAGATTTTTTCTTCAAGTACTTGCAGAAGATATTGTCCGTACTCGTTCTTTTTCATCGGCTCGGCCAGGCGCTGCATTTCTTCCGCGCTGATATATCCCAGCCGGTAACCGATCTCTTCCGGACATGCAATTTTCAGGCCTTGCCTCTTTTGAACTGTCTGCACATATAAAGCTGCTTCTATCAGGGAATCATGCGTGCCCGTATCTAGCCACGCAATGCCGCGTCCTAAGACTACCGCGCGCAAACTGCCGCGAGAAAGATAGCAGCGGTTCACATCAGTGATCTCCAGCTCTCCGCGCGCGGATGGCTTGATGGAGTGGGCAAATTCCACCACCTGCGGGTCGTAAAAATACAAACCAGTTACCGCATAACGCGATTTCGGATGCGTGGGCTTTTCCTCAATTGAGATTGGCCGTCCCTTCTCGTCAAAATCCACGACGCCATAGCGCTCCGGATCCTGTACCGGATAGGCGAATACCGTAGCGCCATCTTCGCGTGCCGCCGCGGATGTAAGCATCTGGGAGAAATCATGGCCGTAAAAAATATTGTCCCCCAGCACCAGGGCGCATGAGCCTCCGGCCACAAAGTCTTTTCCCACGTGAAACGCCTGCGCCAGCCCCCCAGGATGAGGCTGCACGGCATAAGACAGATTGACGCCCCATTGGCTGCCGCTACCCAGCGCCTGTTCAAACCGGGGCGTATCCTGCGGGGTTGAAATCACAAGAATGTCCCGGATGCCTGCCAGCATCAGCGTGGTCAGTGGGTAATAAATCAGCGGTTTGTCATAGACAGGCAGCAATTGTTTGGATATGGCGTGCGTCACCGGATATAGACGCGTGCCGGATCCGCCGGCCAGAATTATCCCTCGCAAGGAACCTCACGTTGGCCATAGTTGGCCGAAATCCAGTTCTTGTAAGCGCCACTGGTAACTTCTTCCACCCACTTTGTGCTTTCCAGGTACCAGAGCAGGGTTTTACGCATGCCGGTCTCAAAAGTCTCTTTCGGCTGCCACCCTAGTTCAGATTGTATTTTACGGTTGTCAATTGCATACCGGCGATCGTGCCCCGGACGGTCCTTGACGTAAGAAATAAGCGCTTCATAGCCATCGGAATTCGGGCGCAGTTCATTCAGTAGTGCGCAGATCGTCCGGACTACCTCAAGGTTGGTCTTCTCATTTGCGCCCCCAATATTGTATTTCTCTCCCGGGCGCCCTTTTGCCAGTACGGTTCGTATGGCTTCACAATGGTCTCCCACATACAACCAGTCGCGAACGTTAAGGCCGTCTCCATATACCGGAAGTTTCTCTCCCTTCAACGCATTCAAGATCATCAGCGGTATGAGTTTTTCTGGAAACTGATAGGGGCCGTAATTATTTGAGCAATGGGTAATCAGGGTCGGCAGCCCGTACGTGTGATGATATGCGCGCACCAAATGATCTGAGCCGGCCTTCGAAGCCGAGTACGGACTATTCGGAGCATAGGGAGTGCTTTCGCTAAAGGCCGGATCTTTTGGCCCAAGCGATCCATAGACCTCGTCAGTGGAGACATGAAGAAAACGAAATGACTTTTTGTCATTCTCATCCAGTTCGTTGTAATACTGCCGCGCTTCGTCCAGGAGACTGAGCGTCCCGTGAACATTCGTGCGAACAAACTCCTCCGGCCCAAGGATTGAGCGGTCTACATGGCTCTCTGCCGCGAAATGAACGATTGCCGACGGGCGGCGCTCCTGCAGTAAATTGCGGACCAGCACGCGATCGCAGATGTCCCCTTGCACAAAGTGATAACCCGATACGTTTTGAATAGAAGAAAGGTTGTGCAGATTCCCGGCGTACGTCAGCTTATCGAGATTGATGAGTTGTGGCGATACATGTGCGATCCATTGCAGGACAAAATTCGACCCAATAAAACCAGCGCCACCAGTGATCAATATGGATTTATTCATGATCGTGTCTACCGATAAGTCTGCCATGCCGATGTCAGCCAAGCCACTTCACAAAATCTGGCCACTCCACCAACGGAAGCTGGCCAACATTTTTGTAAAAATATTCAAACTCTTTGTCTTTTAGTTCTTTCGTCAGTTCAAGTAGCTTTGGTTTTTCTTCCGTTATTCTGAAAACTCCCACACCCTGGTCAATCTTAACAATTTTGAAGTCGACCCCTTTGGATTGAGACAGTTCAAAAGCCACTTTCCATACGTCCCCTGTCCATGCTCCGCTGATGCGAGGCACATGATGCTCCATCCATGAGCCAGGGAGCATATCGTGCAAGGCTACATACCCGCCCGGCTTGAGAAATCGAATCGAGTTAATTACATCTCTTTGTACCTGCTCATAGGTATGCAACCCATCAATAAAGATAATGTCGAAAAATTGGGCATTTTTTTCAAAGAAGGCATCTGAAGTGGCGCGAACATTTCCCCCGGCAACGGGATCAACCCCTGTTTTTTCACCGGCAAGTACGGAATCAAACAAAATATTGGATTCACAACCGATCTCCAGATAAGCTGGACATTTTCTTTTCGATATCAATAGGTTAACAAGAGCAATCCGATTGTAGTTTTTCTTTTCCCATTCCCAGTCAAAAGTCTTATCGAAGGCATGGTTTTGGTACTTTGAACGTAGAAATTTGTCTTTTAGCGCTGCCGTGAATGGTCTTACAAAATACCTGACAGATTTGCTAACGAAAGCGCCAAGGCCGCTCGTGGAGGACATTTTTATCTTGCTCCGTTTTTAAAATTTGAAGGCCACTTGAAAAAAAGACAATGCAACCTTAACTGCATGACTCTGGCCGCGCCAAAAACCATAAAGCGAACCAAACTCTGATTGCGCCTCTTTTGCTCACTATGTACGAGTGCGTATCACGCACCTTAATCATCAACTTGAGACAATATCTTTCACAATACTTTTAATCGATCTGGAATATCTGCCATACCTCCCAGAGATTGTTTCCTGGAATACAAGCCTAAGCCGCTGAAAGCCATGACTGGAATTTACGCGCACCCGCGCCCTGACATGGGTCGCTTTTTCGATGAGTTGTGTTTTCGAGCGTAAGAAATGTTCGTTATGCGGATCCAACTGTTCCAGCCTCGCTGCGACACATATTAGAAAATCCGCAAATGCCTTATACTCCTCCGCCCTAGTGGAGCGCTTATTCGCTACCAGGTCGACAAAGCCAAGCCGCTTGCCGGCACTCGCAAGCTGCTTTGGATGTTGCCGATACTTGACCAGTAAGGATGGGAGCGCAACTCCATAGGCGCCCATGGACGTCAATGCCAGAGATATCCACGTGTCGTGGGCCGTGGCAGAAGAGCGTTCAAACGGCGTTAGCTTCGATTTGAAGACTGCCCGGAATGCCATCGTCATTCCGTAGGGTAGAGTAAACCACTTCTTCAGCATCACGTTCAATTGATCGCCAGCGGAATATCTGTACTGCTCCTTTTTATCAAATGAGATTGACGTCCATAAATCGCTTCCAATCCCTCTTCCCTGCTCATCAATCAGTTCGGCGTTTGAAAACACATACCCACAGCGAGGGCTGCTATCGAAAGCCGCCATGACTGTCGCAAATTTGCATGGCAGCCAGACATCATCCTGATCAGCAAGAAAAATTATGTCTCCAGAACAGCGTTCAATAGCGTTCTGAAAGTTCTTGCACACACCAACTCTGTTCTGATTGGCAATGATCGTAACCGGAAAAGGGCTTCTCTGCTTGAACTCATCAAGGATGGCCAATGTGCCGTCGGCTGAGACGTCATCGCACACAATCAATTCGTTGGGCGGCAGGGTCTGGGCAAGAATACTGTCGAGTTGTTCTCTCAGGTAAACTTCGCCATTGCAGGTGCACATGGCGACTGAGATTGTCAGAGCTTTATCCACTGTTCTTGTATTCCTCGCGCCACTATGCCAGTGCGACTGCCTATGTCAGGGCAAGCGATTCCAGTAATATCGAACTTTAAAATCTCACGATAAATGCATCAGCCAAAGCGTATAACTTCCAATCTCATGCCAGGCTGATTCCTGGCGCTTCCAGAAAGTCAGCGGGCGAGAATTGGGCCGGGGCGCTCCGTATACGGTAACCCCTTCTCTCCCCAGCATGTGCTTGATGCGAAAAATATGATAGCCGTCACTCACGGCAAGGCAGGAATGCATGCCGTTCACATACATGATAGTGCTGACTCTTCTTGCTGACTCCGCCGTATCGGCGCTTTGCGTTTCCGCAATAAGCTGACTATCCGGGATGCCGAGGGTTTTCAGATACTCGCGGCCTACTTCGCCTTCACTAAATCGGGCATCGCCTCCGGAACCGCCGGTAGTAATCACCATGGGGGCGAAGCCGCGATGATAAAGCTGCGCTGCATGATCGAGCCGCGCTTTATAAACCGGTGAGGGGCGGCCGTCATACTCAGCCGCGCCAAAAACGACGATTGCGTCGGCAATTCGTGCTTCGTCCTGGCCCGCCTGATTCAGAATGCGACCATATACCGTTGCCGCGTAGCAGGCAGGAGCCAGCGCCAGAGTCCACAGCAACCATTTGTTCCAACGGGTGAGTGCCATTCAGTTGTGAACTCAGCCAAAGCGCAGAAATTCAGCCAGATCGCTTTCAGGGATTGCGCCCTGGCGCAGGATGCTGATATGCCCAGGTTCGCTCATGTTGATAATCGTGGAGGCCACCTCGCGCGGGCTGTCGCCACCATCCACAATCAGGCTAATGCGATCGCCCAGCTGCTGGCGAACTCCTTCCGCCGTGGTGCATTCGCTGGCTCCGCTGATGTTGGCGGAAGTTGCAGTAACCGGCACGCCGGCCGCGCGGATGATTTCCACCGCCACGGGCGAAGCCGGCAGGCGCAACGCAACGTTTCCGGTATTAGCCGTCACCTTAAGCGGCAGTCTTGATGACGCTTTCACAATAATCGTCAACGGTCCGGGCCAGTATTTACGGGTGATTTCATAAAATACGTCCGGCAGCGGACGCGCCAGATATTCCGCCTGTTCTACGCTTTCAATCAACAGAGAGAGCGGCTTGTGCCGGCTGCGCGTTTTCACGTCATAAATGAGGTCGACGGCGCGCAAGTTCAGCGGGTCAGCAGCCAGCCCATAAAAGGTGTCCGTGGGCATGCCAACCACCTGCCCGGATTTGATTCGGTCGGCAACATAAGAAACCAGACGCATGTCCGGCGTATCAGGATTGATCTTAAGAATTTCCGCAGCCAAAACCAACTCCCCAACTAGTAATTCTTGAGCATATTCAGGGCAGCCGAACCGGTGCGTTTCAGCAAAAATCGCGGCCAACCCCTGTGACAAACGATTAAGAATAAACCAGCTTGCGCAGAAAACCTAGACCTAAGGCTTTCTCAATCGCTCATTGCATCAGTATGATGGCTGTCAATGACTGTTTCCAAGGAAGTCGATTCCCGCCTGCGCCGCGTTACCAGCCGCCAGAACGGTTTGGTTAAAGACCTGCGCAAGGCCTTCGGCCAGAGCGAGCCCACCAGTGAAGGCTATATTGCCGTGGAAGGCATCCGGATCATTGAAGAAGCTATCCGTAGCGGCCTGCGCTTCCAAGCCGTATTCTTCAGTGAGGCTGGCACCACCCAGGCTGCCCGCCTGCTGCCGCAGATTGGCAGCCAGGTTGAAGTGCTGCTGCTGCCCGATGAAGTCTTTGTTAGCGCCGTAAACACCGAATCGCCGCAAGGCGTTGCCGCGCTGGTTAAGTTGCGACCTTATAAGTTTGACGACCTGATGGAGCAGGCAGGCCAGGGCTTACAAAGTAAAGGGTCGCAAAGTAAAGACTTACTTCTGGTTGGAGTAGCCGGCATTCAGGATCCTGGAAACCTTGGGACCGTCATCCGCTCGGCTGAAGCTTTTGGCGCCCGCGCCGTGTTGCTCGGAGAAAAAACCGTCAGCCACTTCAATCCCAAGGCCGTACGCGCCTCCGCCGGATCGCTATTCCGTGAGCCACTCTTGCGCGTGAAGATGGCGGAAACCATTCCGCTCCTGAAACAACAAGGCGTGCGTGTGCTCGCGACTTCCTCGCACAAAGGCAAGCCGCTGCATGAAGCCGACTTCACCGGAGAGGCAATGATTGTTGTGGGCAATGAAGGCGCAGGCGTGCCGGCAGAGATTCTCTCGCTAGCCGACGAACTGGTGAACATCCCGCATTCTCCGCGCGTTGAGTCGCTGAACGCGGGAATAGCGGCATCGATTTTGTTGTATGAAGCAGCAAGGCAGAGAAAGCAAAAACTCACCACGGATGAACACGGATAAAACGGATCTACACAGATCAAGCCGGAACCTTTTAAGCGTTATTCTGGTTTTAATCCGTGTGAATCAGTGTCATCAGTGTTATCCGTGGTAAGGGGTTTATGTCTTTATTCAACGCACTCCCGGACCAGCAAGGCAAAGGCGCTCGCCCGCTGGCTGATCGTATGCGTCCTCGGACACTGGATGAGTTCGTCGGCCAGGAGCATATTGTCGGGCCGGGAAAGCCTTTGCGTCTGCAAATCGAGCGTGATGATCCCGGCTCGATTATCTTCTGGGGGCCTCCAGGCACGGGCAAGACCACGCTGGCGCAGATCATCGCCCATGTGACCAAGGCAGAGTTTATTGAATTTTCTGCCGTGCTCTCCGGGATCAAAGAGATCAAGCAGGTCATGGCGGAAGCCGAAAAGGCGCGCTCTTACGGCACGCGCACCATTCTTTTTATCGATGAGATTCACCGCTTCAACCGCGCCCAACAGGATGCCTTTCTGCCACACGTGGAGCGCGGCAACATCCGGCTGATCGGCGCGACCACGGAAAACCCGTCGTTTGAGATCAATGGCGCTCTGCTTTCGCGTTGCCGTGTTTACATTCTGAATCAGCTTACGGAAGAGCAGGTGGTAGCCCTGCTGCGCCGCGCACTGGAGGACTCCGAGCGCGGACTGGGCCGGATGAAGCTGCGCGCCTCCGATGAAGTGCTGCGACAGATTGCCGCCTATACCAGCGGCGACGCCCGCTCCGCTTACAACGTACTTGAAGTTGCGGCAGCCACTGCCGGAGAAAATGGTGAAATCTCCGAGCAGATCATCAAAGACACTTTGCAGAAGCGTGTCCTGCTCTATGACAAGTCAGGCGAAGAGCATTACAACCTGATTTCCGCGCTGCACAAATCCGTGCGCAATAGCGATGCCGATGCTTCTCTCTACTGGCTAGGGCGAATGCTTGAATCAGGCGAAGACCCGCTTTATATCGCCCGCCGCGTGGTGCGTATGGCTGTTGAAGACATCGGTTTGGCTGCGCCGGAAGCATTGAATCTATGCCTCTCCGCCAAAGACGCTATCGATTTCCTTGGCATGCCGGAAGGTAATCTGGCACTGGCGCAAGCCGTTGTCTATCTGGCTTTGGCGCCGAAATCAAATGCGCTTTACACCGCTTATAGCGCGGTTCTTGAAGACGTGGAAAAAACTGCCGCCGAACCAGTCCCGCTGCACATTCGTAATGCGCCGACCAAGTTGATGAAACAAGTCGGCTACGGCAAGGGCTACCAGTATGCCCATGATTTGGAAACCAAAGTTGCCGACATGGAGTGCATGCCCGATAACCTGCGGGGCCGCGAATATTACCATCCGACTTCAGAAGGCAGAGAAAAAATCCTGGGCCAGCGGATGGAAGAAATCAAACAACGGAAAGAAGAGCTGCGCAGGGCAGAAACAGATAAACCAAAAGCAGAAAAAATAAAACCTTTGAAACGCGGAGGAAAAGAGGAAGCGGAGTAAAAAGTAATTATTTACCGCAAAAACGCGCTAAACTGTAAATGGTTTAACTCCTTCGCGTGATGTGGCGGGCGCCAATTCATCGCAAAGGAGAATCACCGTGAAATTCCAATTTGAAGACCAGCCAATGTACGTCCCCAGCAGCAAGCGTCGTCATGGCTTTTGCTTCTGAAACGAATGTGAAGCGCGGCTTTAGAGCCCTCCGTGGCGGAACGAAGGAGCTGCGTGAGAAATTGGGAAGAAATGATCTCTGTCCCTGCGGGTCAGGCCATAAATTTCAAGAAGTGCTGCCTGATGTCAAACCGTTATGACGGAATCAATCGAAACTACTTCACCAGATAAGAAAAAAGGCACTGACGAAAAGTCAGTGCCTTTGCTTTCCAAATTACTCGATTACCAATTTACCGGGCCCTTGCTCGATGCTCCTTCAAAATGCATTTGTCCATCACTACCAGGATTCCCGCCTTTCGCGCCTTCTCCGCCGCTTCTTCATGAATCACGCCTTCCTGGAGCCAGATCGCCGGGACCTTCAGCCGGATGGCTTCGTCCACGATCTCGGGCACAAACTCTGACCGGCGAAAAACGTCGACGATATCAATCTTTCCCTGAACATCGGCCAACGTGGGTACGGATTTCTCCCCCAGAGAGCCCTTGATCGCCGGATTCACGGGAATAATGTGGTATCCATGGCCCTGCATGTACGCAGAAACGCCATAGCTCGGCCGCAGCGGGCTGTCAGAAAGGCCGACCACGGCAATGGTCCTGGATTTTTTTAGAAGGTCGCCGATCTCATCAGTGCTTTTCACAATCCCCTCCAAAGCCCTGCCCTATTTTATCCATCCGCGCCATCGACGCAAACCAAGGGTGAAAGGTCTTAATCTTTTTTCGCTCCGCCGCGGGTGGCCTTCTCCGTGTACAGCTTGGCCGCCACTTTGCGGATTGTATCGGGAACGTTTTTGTTGTGGCGCAGGCTTTTCAGGTCATAAACCATCAGCGTTTTGATCAGCGTGAGTGAGATATCCAGCGGGCACTTGGGATTATTCGTAAGATTACGCACTACCGGATAGAGCTTCAGGAAACGCCGCTGCCGTGCGATCTCACGAAAAACATTCTCTTGCAGGTTTTTCGCTCCCGCAAATGATTCCACTTCGGCGTCAGTCAGCTTGGGCGAGTTCAAGACAGCATTCTGCACCAGGCGCGCGGTGTCTCGAATCAAAATCGCGCGATCTTCCCTGCCGCCGATGAAGCCCAGCTTGATCCGTTGGCCAACATTCAACTTACCGATCTTCTGCAGCACGGTGATCCGCTTCTGCTCATTGGCATCAAAGTCATCTGCATCCAGCGCTGCTGCAAGAGGAGGCGCCGGAGCCGCATCTTTAGGCGCTGTTTCCGCCTGGGGTATCTCAGCATTCTCGGTACTTGCGGGCCCGGCGCTGGCGGGAGCTGGCGCGGGCTCTTCTTCTTTGGTTAATTCAAATGGCTTATCTTCTGCGATCGCGATTTCTGAAGCATGCTCCTGCTCAAATGCCTGCAGAGCAGCCGCCGCTTCCGGTGTAACTTCAAATTCTTGCAGCGTTTCTTCCGGCTGAGGCGGTACGTTTTTAGCGTCGCTGCCTACGCCTCTCAGCTCTTGCGCTTCGGCTGGCGTCACATATTCATTTCCCAGAAGCGCCTCTACCACTCCAGGGCTGCTGCATGCTCGCGCACTGGCCAGCATCATTTTTACGGTCTCCCGGGAAGCCGTGTCGGCCAGTTCCATCAGCAGACTATCCGGGATGGCGCGGTTCTCAATCAGGGTAGGCATCAGACCAGGCCGCCGATTTTCAGCCTGCCAGTAATAGAGCAGAACTTCCGGCGTGGCTGTATCTTTGCCCAGTACTGCCATTGCTGACTGCGCGTCCCACCCGGCCAGAGTCATGCGCGCATCCTGCCCAAAGAGCGGGTTCTGTGTGAGATAGACCAGCACTTCAAGCATCTCATCGGCGGGAATGGGCAGCGCGCCCTTGGCCGCTGAGCGCATCACGCTCACCGGCACTGCATTCTTCTTGATGTCTTCAAGAATTGGCGCCATATTTTTTGAGTTTAATTCTGGTCGCGCCGGGCCACAAGAAACGCCCGGATAAAAGGATTCAGATCGCCATCCAGCACGCGGTCCACGTCTCCCACTTCCAGTTTAGTGCGATGGTCCTTAATCAATCTATAAGGATGCAGTACATACGAGCGTATCTGAGAGCCAAAATCTATGTCCAGCTTGGAATCTTCCAGCTTTTTGCTGATGGCGCGTTTTTTCTCCAGCTCGAATTCATAAAGTTTGGAGCGAAGCATCTTCATGGCGCGTTCGCGGTTCTTGTGCTGTGACCGCTCATTCTGGCAGGCCACCACAAGATTGGTTGGGATATGCGTGATCCGCACCGCGGAATCCGTGGTGTTTACGTGCTGTCCGCCCTTGCCGCCAGAACGATATGTGTCAATGCGAAGGTCTTCCGGCTTGATGTCCACCTGGATGGAATCATCGATTTCCGGTGAGACGAAAACGCTGGCAAAAGAAGTATGGCGGCGCTTGGCCTGATCGAAGGGCGAGATGCGCACCAGCCGGTGCACTCCAATTTCGCTCAGCAGCAATCCGTATGCATAGTCGCCGGTGACCGTGAAAGTGGCGGATTTTATTCCGGCTTCTTCCGCCGGCTGATATTCGTTGATCTCCGTGCTGAAGCGCTGCCGCTCTGCCCAGCGCAGGTACAGGCGCAAAAGCATCTCCGCCCAATCCTGGGATTCCGTTCCGCCAGCGCCAGGATGGATGGTGACAATGGCATTGCGCATGTCATTCTCGCCGGAGAGCAGGGTTTGCGTCTCCAGTTTGTCAGCAACTTCACGAAGCTGATCGATTTCCTTGCGCAGTTCCTCGACCACGGCTTCGCCTTCGCGCGCCAGGTCAAAATAAGCCTGGATGTCATCCACGCGACGCCCCAGATCCGCATCCATGGCCAGAGATTCTTCCAGACGGCGGCGTTGCCGCATCAGCGTCTGGGACTTCTCCTGGTCAGACCACACATTGGGGTCGCCGACCTTCTTTTCAATTTCAGTTAATTGCTGGCGGAGTGAAGGGGCGTCAAAGATAGCTCCGCAGATCGCGAACCTTATCGCGTACGGCAGTGTATTCGCGTTCTAATTCTTCAACCATAGTTTCGTTATGCGGGGCGGGCTTCAATCATGGTGGGCGCAGCGTAACGCCAGCGCACCAGTACCGCCAGCATTGAGATTACCACACAAATCCAGGCGAAGACGTCGCCATTGCGGCTGTAAAACGTGCTCTCATTCTGGGGCGCGTAAGGCACAACCAGGGCAGTACGAATGTTCCGCGGCGCCTGCTTTACCACGCGCCCAAATGGATCAATGGAAGCCGAGGTGCCGTTGTTTGTGGCCAGCAGGATCCAGCGATGATTTTCCATCGCACGCATTCTCGCCATCTGCAGGTGTTGCCCCGGGGCCCCGGTTTCGCCATACCAGAGATCGTCAGAGATATTGATGAGCACCTGAGCGCCGTTTGCGGTGAACTCACGCACCTCATTCGAAAAGATCGACTCATAGCAGATAAAAATACCCGCATGTGCTCCATTCAGGTCAAACACCTTGCGGTCAGTACCCCGGCCAAAGTCGCCGACTTCGCGGGTCAGTTTGTTGGCAAAGAAAAGTATGTCTTGAAATGGAACGTATTCGCCATAAGGCACCAGATGGATTTTGTCGTAGCGGCCCACCATGTTGCCGTGCGGGTCCATCACCAGGGCGGAATTGAGGAGCTGTTGCTTGCCGTCGACCGACTGCTTCTCACCCAGACTGCCGACCACCAGATAGGAATTGGTGTCCTGCGCCATGGCGACCAGCCACTGCTGCAATCTTGGATCGGCGATAAAGAAGGGCGCAGGCGATTCCGGCCAGATGATGAGTCCAGGATTATCAGGAGCACGCCGCGGCTTTGACGCGTCCACGCTCAGGCGCGCCAGAGAGCTGATGGTCTCGTCAAAGTAGCGCGGGGTCCATTCCGCCTGGTCCAGCAGGGGGACGTTTTCCTGCACCAGCACGGCCTGCTGGGTCGCAACAAATGGAGCCGGCTTGGCAAAAACGCCGATCTGCAGAGCAACCGAGGCAGCCACAGCGGAGATCAGCAAGTTTTTCCGGCGCTGGCCATACAGCAGGAATGCCGCGACAAACGCGCAATTTACCAGCATGATGGCAAACGAAAGCCCGTAGACGCCGGTGGTCTGGGCAATCCTGGCAAACGGAATATTATCGATCTGCGAGCCGCCAAGAGGGTCCCACGGAACGCCGATGATGCGGTCACGCATTAACTCAATCGCTACCCAAAAGAACGGAGCCAGCAGCAATGGCCGCCGGTTACCCAGTGACGACCTTCGCGCCATCAGCACCACCAGCAATCCAAAAACACCATGATGCAGGCCCATGAGGAGGCAGTATCCCACTGTAATCAAGGCAGCTACGGGAGCCGGCAGCTGGCCCCCGCCATTCATCACGGGATAAACCCAGTAGCAGGTCCCCAGATACCAGATGATTCCGCATACCCAGGCAATTACAAATCCCTGCCATAAGGTGAATGGACGCAGAGACTTGCCTTCAGAGTCAAACATCTCGCCTTCACCGCCGCGTCCGCGCAAGAGCGCATAAAGCAGGGGTGCAACGGCTATCCAACAGAGGATATACAGATTGGGCTTGGGGAAAACGAGGATTTGCAGCCCGCTGGAGAGCAGCGCCAGGAACCAGGCTCTAGAGGGAATGTTGCGCACTGAGAAGAGATTTTAACAAACCACGCTTTTTTTTGATTCCGCTCCAGTACAGGACTACAATTGCATTCGTGAGCTTCTTGGTCCACCATATTTTGCCAGTTTTTGAGTACACTTTTCTGGCCGGGCTGATCGGAGCCGTCCCCGTGATTATTATCACGGCAATAAAGACGGCGCAGAGCATGCTTGAAGAAGACTAGGCACCGGACTAGAAGAGGAAATTGAGGAATTAGCACGGCCCTGCCGTCATGCGCTTTTGTGCGTACATGCTGGTAGAGGCCGTTATTACTTTAAACATGTCAGAAGGCTCAGGAGCTGTCCCGCCACTTTCGAACCGGGTCCGTATTGTTGTAGCGACCTCGGTTATGCTCACGTTCATCTCGTATTGGCGCGCTGCCGCCATTGTGCTGAATGACCTGGGCTCATCCGCTTTCTATGCCGGCGGTATCGCCGAAGAAGCTGTAGGCAAATCTGCCCCATGGTTCATCCTGGGCGTCATGCTCTTTGCCTTTGCCGTGCGCTCCGTTTACGTGGAAAGCTGCTCCATGTTCACGCGTGGTGGCGTGTACCGCGTGGTGAAAGAAGCCCTGGGCGGGGCTTTTGCTAAATTCAGCGTCTCCGCGCTGATGTTTGATTACATCCTCACCGGCCCTATCTCCGGCGTTTCCGCCGGGCAATACATTGCCGGCCTGATTAATGAACTATTTGGTGCTGCTGATGCTCACGGCTGGATCCCGCGCGCCATGCATGCAATGTTCCATGGCACGCCGCAGTTGCACGTCAATCACGCAGCCGCCGCGTTCGCCGTGATCGTGACCATTTATTACTGGTGGCAGAACATTAAAGGCATTGAAGAATCCAGTGACAAAGCTCTGCGCGTGATGCAGATCACCACTGTGATGGTGGTGATTCTGCTGGTTTGGGCCCTGTACACGGTCCTGCACACCGGCGCGTCTTTGCCGCCATGGCCGATCCCCTCCAACTTGAAGTTTGCGCCAGAGGCGCTTGGGTTCCTCAAGAACACTGACCTGGGCAAGACCTTTGGCCTGTTCGGCATCCTGATAGCATTCGGCCACTCCGTTCTGGCCATGAGCGGTGAAGAATCGCTGGCGCAGGTGAACCGCGAAATTGCCAGCCCCAAGCTGCGCAACCTGAAGCGCGCTGCCTTGATTATCGCCATTTTCAGCTTCGTCTTCACCGGCCTGGGTACCATGCTGGCCGTAATGATCATTCCCGATAGTGTTCGGGTTTCGGTTTATCGAGACAATCTGATCAGCGGCATGGCTATGTACATGGTCGGGCCGCATGTTCTTAAGCTTGTTTTCAGGGTGTTTGTAGTAGTGGTGGGCTTTCTTATTCTTTCTGGCGCCATCAATACGTCCATCATCGGCTCAAATGGCGTGCTGAATCGGATCTCTGAAGACGGCGTTCTTACCGACTGGTTCCGCCGGCCACACAAGAGATTCGGCACCAGTTACCGCATTGTTAATCTGATTGTCATACTGCAATTGTTCACCATCGTCATTAGCGGAGGCGACGTTATCCTCCTGGGCGATGCTTACGCTTTCGGCGTGATCTGGAGCTTCACTCTCAACAGCGTCGCCATGCTTGTTCTCCGTTTCAAGTACAAGGGCGAACGCGGCTGGCGTGTGCCGCCAAATATCAAGATTGGCAAAATCGAAGTGCCCATCGGCCTGGCGTCAGTCTTTTTGGTGCTGTTTTCCGTGGCTGTGGTGAATCTTTTCACCAAACAAAATGCCACCATCTGGGGTCTGGCTTTCTCGCTGGTCTTTTATGCCATCTTCACCGTCTCGGAGAAGATCAACAAGCGCAAATTTGCCCACGTCGAACAGCAGATGAAAGAACACTTCCATCTGCTGCACCAGGAAACCATTGGCCGTGAAGGCGTGCAGGTGCGTCCGGGAAGCGTGCTGGTAACGGTGCGCGATTACAATACGATCAACCAGCTGCGCTGGACGCTCGAAACCACGGACACGCATGAGACCGATATTGTTGTGATGGAAGCCCGCCTCACTGGGTACGGCAGCGCCTATCAGGACCTGGCCATGGAGCAGATCTTCAGCGACTTTGAGCAAACGCTCTTCACCAAAGCTGTCTCCATCGCTGAAAGTTATGGCAAGACCATCTCTCTGCTGGTTGTGCCGGCGCGCGATCTCTGGTCCGCGATTGTGCAGACCGCCAACGCTCTGGAGTGCTCCGCCGTAGTTTCCGGGGTTTCCAGCCAGATAACAGGAGAAGAACAAGCTTTCCGCCTGGGCCAGGCCTGGGAAGCCATGCCGGAGCCAAAACGGCAATTCGTTTTCCAGGTTGTGCGCATGGATTCCACGGTGGAAACCTACCGTATTGGACCGCACACGCCCACCATGAAGACGGAAGATGTGCACCTGGTCCACAGGATCTGGCTTGATATCAAGAAAATCGAGGGGACGGAAGACATACACCACTCTGACATTGTTTCGCTGGCGCTGACCAGGCTTTCACGTGACTACAATCTCGATAAAAATGACGTGCTCAAGAACCTGAAGAAAGGCATTCGTGCACTTGGACCCAAATCTTCCAACTTTGTTCGCGAACCTGACACGGAAGACACACAAAAACGCTCAGAGAGTTCCCGTCGTGAACAGCCAATGCCGCCAGTCACGGGACCGCGTTAGAGCTATAGTTTTCTTAGTTGAGAAGTTTTAGAGTCTAGTGGGCAGTGTCTCTGCCGCGCTGCCCGGCTGGCTATTTCCGGCAAGCAGTTTCTCCCGCACAAATGCCGCAATCTCTTCCGTGACATACGGCGGTGGCTGGATCCTGAAGATGGGCTTCCCTGCCAGCGCATCGAGTGATACGGTCTTCCATTTTGCCCGCTCATCCGACTGGTGCAGAATCACTGCGTCAGCGCGATCTAAAAATTCGCGCGCGGAATCTTTAAAGTCCTCGGTATCGGCATCCAGCACTGTCAGGTAGAGATCAGGCCGCAGAAAGCGGATCACGCTGTTTGATTCCATGATCACGTTTTCCGCACCGGCAATCTTGCGGTGAATATCTGGCATGGCATCCGCCAGCCGGCCCTGCCGCGTGCGAACCCAGAGTGAGCGTTTTGCGCCGGCCACAAGAAAACGCGAGGTATCGCTTTCACCGCTCAGGTCTTTTTCATCACTCATGGCGCGAAAATGGTCGTCGCCGGTATCGCAGTCACAAGGCTTGCCATCGGCGGAGCAGATACCGTGACCGAACTGCGTGATCTTCAGGGCAGTCCAGTTGAACTCCCGCAGCGCGGCAATCAATCCAGCGACCACGCTGGTCTTGCCCACACTTCGCGAATGCCCGCCAATCACCACGATTGCCATAGCCCTATTTTCGCAGGTTTGGAGCTGGTTAGAAAGCTGAAAACCGCCGCGTAGTCGGGCTGTGTCCTACAATGGCAGCGTGACCTCCTGGAGCGGGGATTGGCCCGTTCGTTACCTGATCGCAACCATTGCCGCGGCGCTTCCCATCGTCGTGCTGGAGAGGCTGCGTCCGGAGTTGACCCAGACCAGCATTGCTCTCATCCTTGTGCTCCCAGTAGTTTTGGTGGCGGTAACCCAGGGCCGTGGACCTGCGCTCTATGCTTCTGTTCTCGTGGGACTATCTTTTAATTTCTTCTTCATCGGACCGTTTTACTCTTTCCGCATCAACCGGCCGGAAGACGTGGTGGCCTTCCTCGTTTTTGTCACGACTGCCATTCTGGTCGGGCAGCTTTCATCGCGACTGGAAAAGCGTGTTCTACTGACAGAAGAACAGAGGAAAGAACTGGTGCTTGTACGCGGAGAATTTGAGCGTGCCGCGGCCCAGGCGGCACAAGCCGATGGCCTGCGCAAAAGCGAACAGCTCAAAACCGCGCTGCTGGATGCAATCACACACGACCTGCGAACACCTCTCACATCCATCAAAGCGGCCATCAGTACGATTCGCGAAGAACCAGTTACGCCAGAAGTCCAGAATGAGCTTTTTGAAGTGATTGAGCAGGAATCTGACCGGCTGAATCATTTCATACAGGGCATGATGGACCTGGCTAAACTTGAAGCCGGCGAGATCGCGCTGGCCAGCAGAAATGTGGCAGCGGATGAAATTGTGGAAGATGCCCTGCTCCGCGCTGAGCCACTGCTGGCCGGTCATGCCGTGGAAGTGGATGTCGCCAGCGGCCTGCCTACTCTGCGGGTTGATCCCCGGTTGATCTCACAGGTAATCTTCACATTGCTGGAAAATGCCTCCAAGTATTCGGGCTCAGCCGCCAGGATCACCGTTTCAGTGCGGCAAGATGGAAACAACATTCGCTTCTCTGTAAGCGATGAAGGCCCAGGCATCAGTCCGGAACTTCGTTCGCAGGTGTTTGAAAAGTTTTTTCGCGTAGGACCCAAGTCGGGTCTGGGCATGGGGCTGGCGATCACGCGGGGCATTGTGCAAGCCCATGGCGGCAAGATATGGATTGAAGATGGCCCGAACGGAAAAGGAACCAGCGTGCAGTTCCAGATTCCGCTGAGCAACGCCAGATCTCCGATGAGTGAACGGCCTGCGGGCAAGCAAAATAATGGCTGAGCCTAATAACGGATGACCCCAATAATGGATGACCCCAAAAAGATTCTCGTGGTGGATGATGAAGCGCAGATCACGCGCGTTCTGCTGCGTGGTCTTGAGTCCGCGGGATATCAGGTGCGCATCGCTAATGACGGCCGGGCCGGGCTGGAGACTTTCCGCACATGGCTCCCTGACCTGGTTATCACCGATCTGAACATGCCCGGCTATTCCGGACTGGAACTGTGCGAGCGCATCCGCCAGTTGTCTGAAGTCCCTTTGCTCGTACTCTCGGTTAAAGAAGATGAGCCCACCAAGGTCAAGGCATTTGATCTGGGCGCGGACGATTATGTATCCAAGCCTTTTGGCATGGCGGAGCTCACGGCGCGCGTTCGTGCTCTGCTGCGGCGCTCGGCAGCGCCGGCGCAGTCTGATGCAGCGTATGAGACCGGCGATTTTAAGATTGACCCCCAGCAGCGCCTGGTGGAAGTGAGCGGCAAGACAGTGCATCTCACGCCGAAAGAATTCGATCTCATCCAGTATTTCCTTTCGCATCGCGGCAAAGTGATGACTCACAGCGCCATCCTTACCGCCATTTGGGGCAGCAATAGCACGGAACAGCCAGAATATCTCCGCGTGGTGATCGCCAATCTTCGTAAAAAGCTGGAACCGGAGCCGCGCACGCCCAAATACATCAAGACCGAGCCATGGATCGGCTACCGGTTTGATCCGGAATGAAGTAAAAAGCCAGCTGCTCTATTCCCGAAATGCCTCTTTGTGAGGGGCTTTCAGCCTCCACTACAGTTTCTTAGCGAACTCTTTATAACTTCTTAATGCTCTTTCAGCCGTAGTTTGGATGTGTAGGGAGAAATCCAAATGGCGCTGCATTATCTTGCACTTTTTCTAGAGACATTTTTCTTCGTGGGCTTGGCGGGATCCCTGGTGGTTGCGATCTGGGCGTTTATTGGCGATTGTTTTGAATTCTTTGAAAGCGACAAGCCTGAAGGATCTTTCAGCCAGGCAATTGGCGACGACTAACTGAACATCGCGCTACTACTGTTTTTGTACGAACCTTTTTTGCGCTGATATAAGCGAGGGCTCACCGGGCGGACGAGTCTTCCACCTTCTGTGGACCCAAAGCCACTGCTCTGGATACCGCGTGGCATAGCTTTCAATCACTTTTGTAAAGAGCGCGGTGTTTGCCAACGCATCCGCTTCATCATCGCCAGTCCTCGTAAGCTGCAAAGCCGGATCAAACCGGATCTTATACTTCCCCAGTTCTTTGTCCCAGACGGTAAAGGCCGGCAGCACAGCAGCGCCGGTATGCAGCGCCACGCGCGCCACGCCCGTGGCTGTACACGCAGGAACGCCAAAGAAATCTACAAACGCGCCCTGCGGCGGCGTCATATTCGTGTCCATCAGAATTCCTACCACTTCACCGCGCTTCATCGAGGTCAGCAGGCCGCGGGCAAAATCCCGCTTGCCGAAGGTGCGATTGCCGTGAAGCGTGCGATAGCGGTCCACAAATGCGTCCACATAAGGATTGTCGAGCGGACGCACCACAATATTCATCGGATTGCCGTTCAGCGAGTGGACGAACGAGCCCATTTCCCATCCGCCGAAATGCGCGGTAAGAAATAACACACCTTTGCCGCGGGCCCGTGCTTCAGCAAAATTCTGGAAGCCGTCATAAACTGCGACCTCTGAAGCAGTTTCCTTCCGGTATCGCGGGAAGAGCGTGAACTCCGCCAGTTGCCTGCCCAGTCCTTTGAAAAGTTCGCGCAGAATACGCAGCTTTTCTTTGCGAGTTTTTTCAGGAAACGCCAGATCCAGATTGCGCAGGCCGACATCGCGCAGACGGCCGTGCACGGTATACATGAGCAAGCCAATGCCCTGGCAGAGAGACCTGGCCAGCGGGCGCGGAAGCACGCCAATCCCCGTGGCCAAAAGCCAAACTGGGAAGTATTCAAGTTTATGTCGGAAGGTGGGCAACTTGCGACGGTACCATCGCGGAGAAAATATTTCAAATTGGCGTAACCCTTGCGGGAACCATGGCCTCCAATTATGTTGGTGTGTGCTTCCCAGGCGCGGAAGCCAGGTGTCCAAGGGAAACAATGGAAACGTTAAGATGGTTTGGAACCTCGAAGGAGAAAACAATGAAGTTTCCTCAAATCATAGCCGCTCTTGCCATCGTCGCGATTTGCGGCTGCAAGGCCGGGGCCCCCAGCAAAACAGAGAATAAAGTAATGAACGAAGTGAAGCATGAAGTGACGATCGGGGGCAAAGACGTAAAAAACCCCATAGCCTTTACACCTGACGCCGTCAAAGAGGGTGGCGAACACTTTCAGCATCATTGCCAGATCTGCCACGGACTGGATGGCCAGAGCACGGGAGTCCCTTTTGCCACCAAAATGGACCCGCCAGTGGCTGATCTCTCCGTCAAAGACGTTCAGGATTACACTGACGGCCAATTGAAGTGGATTATTGAAAACGGCATCAAGCCATCCGGCATGCCGGGATGGCAAGGAATTCTTACCGATGAGGAAATGTGGAACATGGTCCACTACATCCGTCATCTGCCGGCCAAAGGGAGTCTGGGCGCGCCTGCAATTTTCAAAGAGGAAGAAGAAGAGCACGAGCACATGCACGGAGACGCCGATCACAAATCTGCTACGCCCCACAAGCATTGATTGCGTTCGCCTCAAAAAGCAAAACGGGAGCCAGATGGCTCCCGTTTTCTTGTGCAAAACTCTGGCGATGCCAGGCGGACAACCTCTAGCGTCTGGCCGTAGGGGTTGGGGTCGCAACTGGCGCGGGAGCAGGTTCGCTTGCAGGAGTAGGCTCCGTTGCCGGCGTTGGCGCCGGTGTGGGGGCTGGCGGCGGATTCACTGGAGCGGTGGATGGAGGAGCAGTGGAATGCGCCGAAGATGAAGGCGCGGTATCCGTTCCTGCTGCTTTGCGTACGGCCGCAATAAACGACTCAGAGGATTGCGGAGGCTGCACTGCCCCAGTCAGGATGGTTTTGAAATCCACCATGCGGCCGTAGAGCTCACGTGTGGCGTCTTCATCCTGCTTAATAACAGCTCCGTTGAAACTGATGCCGGCAAATAATCCGCGCGCGCGCGAATACGTCAACACTTCAGCACGCAGCTTCCAGTCCGTAGCGCCTTCAGCATGGCGCCCGACCGGGCCGGCGGCCACGGAAGCATCTGCGCCCAGCTTAAATTTGTTGGTCAGCAGCGCCTGCATGCCGCGATCATTCATTACCACCATCACCACATCCACGGCTTGGCCGCCAATCTGGAAACCAATGCTGCCACCCGTTGTGGTCAGCGGCGCTGGAGCGCTCCAGCCGGATGCGGTGCGGCAAGTGGCCATCCCGCGGCCGTGCGAGCCTCCCACAACAAAGCCGCCCTTAAGCAGCGAAGGCACCACGGCTATACACTTTGCTGCACCAAGAATCTCTTCAGGAATGCCGCTATCCGGCGTTGCCATGATTTCGGTCAATACCGTTGTGGCCGAGCCTAGCCGGCTGGCTGCGGCTTCTGAAGCAAAAGCCATGCTTGAGAACATGATGGCGACCAGCGCTACGTAAAACAGATTTTTCATAGGTTCCTCAAAATGATTTTAGCTGCTGGAAGCGCTTTTGGAAGAAGCTAGCGGGAAAAAAAATAAAGGGTTGGATACGGTGACCCTCGTGACCGTGTCCAACCCCGTCTCCCAGGTTCTGTGGTAGGTGAAAAGAGTATCCATCGCAACCATTTTTGCGGCAAGTAACCGCGGTTCCTTTGGGAATGCCGTTTGGGACATGTACTCAGGGGGATACCTTACTCGTTAACAGGCGCTGCCGCTTTACACAAAGAAAAAGGCCCGACAGCGTCGCCATCGGGCCTTTTGATTTCTGTTGAAAACTATTTCGACGAGGTAACCAGAGAATGCGTGATGGCGTGCACGGAAAGCGCAATGCGGTTCTGCACTCCCACTTTACGCATCAGTTTGGCCACGTGAGCTTTCACGGTGCGCTCTTCAATTCCCAGCACCGAGCCAATCTCTTTGTTGGAACGGCCGACTACCAGAAGCTCAAGCACTTCTTTTTCGCGATCAGTAAAGGTGACTCTGCCGGCGGGAAAAATGCGTCCCGGGGACGAGGTCACGCGTTCGATAAAAATAGAAAGTACGCGGCGTGGGGCCCACACGGAACCCGCATGCACAATCCGCATGGCCTGAATGAACTCCGCTGGTGAAGCGGCTTCATCTACATAGCCTTTTGCGCCCGCGGCCAGGGCCTTCAAAATTGTTTCATCATCGGCGCCGCTGCCGGTAACGATGATGCGCAAA
This sequence comes from Terriglobia bacterium, assembly GCA_963724105.1. GTDB lineage: Bacteria > Acidobacteriota > Terriglobia > Terriglobales > Acidobacteriaceae > Angelobacter. Next base: position 254,356 of record CAVRTD010000002.1, read on the forward strand.
TCAGGACGCGCGGCTTTGAGCCCAGCCATTACGTCAAACAGGTTTTGCCCCGCGCGAGTGCCCAGCAAAACAAGATCAATATCCTTGCGCGGACCAAGTTCAGCAAGACTGCAGGAGACCAGTTCAAGATCTGTTTCTGTATCGAACAGGGATTTTAATCCAATGAACCGTAGCGGATCGCTCTCTACCACAGCTATGCGAATCGTTCTTTTCGATGCGCCTGCTTTCATCAAAACTCCTTCCAAGACCGTGGCGTGATAGTGTGCATTGTAAGCAAAAAATGGAGCGCGCGATCTGAAAGTATCATGAACCTCAGCCCAAGCCCATTCCTTAGCAGGGTACATGTACTGATGTCGAAGCGCAAGGTTCGTCGTGTGGTATGGGGTTACTTGCTGGCTTCCAGCCGGGAAGCATCAGAACCTAGAACAAAACCATCGGTATGGCCCAGCGCAAAACCGCGCCGGTAGCCTTCGCAATAATACTCCTGTGCGGGCTGATTGCCGTTCTTCACAGTATTCGAGCAACGTACAAAATGGAAATCGATGGGAGCGATCAGGGAGCGCACGGAGCCGCCGCGCTCAAAACCATCACTATAACCGGCGGAGAATCCCTGGTCGAAGTTTGTGAAACCTGGGTCTGCGGCCAGGCGCGCTTCTTCCAGTGACACGGCAATTGAACGAAATGATTCGATCGCGCGGAATGCATGTCCAGAATAGCCATCGCGATAGCCCATTCTTATTCCGGCCTTGAATCCCTTTTCAAAAGCGGGGCGTGGACCGAACTGCGAAGAATACCCAAGCTTTATTCCACGGACGCCCTTGAGGTTCATGCGGGAGGGAGTGCCTACGCTGATATCAGTATTTCCAATGTGAAAGCCCTCTTCATAGCCATGCCTGTATCCGTGGGCAAAAGCGGAATGAGAGAGCACCACGGCGGAGCCCGGTTCGCGCAGATGGGGGTCTTCTGCACGGGCCGAGATAAACATCGCAGTAAGACAAAGAGTAAGCACAAGACGTGCCATGGCAGCCGGTTAACCTCCGGATTCCTTGAGTCTGATGGCCTCACGTAACCTTGGGATGTCAGGTTTTTGGCCCCTGGCTAAGGTCTATTTACCCACCCTCTAGGTCTTTCAATGAATGGCTGCTTATAGTGACTGGCAGGATACTTGTCCTACCTTAACCCCAATCATGAAGAGCAAGCTGAACTCTCCGGCTACGGCAGATTAAAACCTGGGGGAAACGGAGCCGAAGGGAAGGCGACTCAGACTGATTTGCGATTTTCCCCGGGCGGCAAAACAGCCGCCTGGGGCACTCGTATTCCCCCTCCCCTGAGGTTAGGTGTTTTTCCGGAAACATTGACATGAGCAACCTGCTGCGTCACATGCTGCTGGTTTGTCTTCTTGCGCCATCTCTAGCGCTTTACGCGCAACCTCGCAATCCGTACGACCTTGAGCTCGAAAACCTCCGTTCACAATGGCCTTCAGCTTCCCAGCTTGAAAAACTGGCGCTACTGGACCGTGCTTACCGCTTGCGCGATTACGTTGACGATCGCAGTCAGGTGAAGCTCGCGCTGGAAAATGTCCGGCAATCCGCGACAGAAAACGATCTGGTTAGAAATGAGGCTGCGGCCTACCTAGACGATCTCCGCGCCTTCCAGGTGCCTTCACAGCCACGGGCGCAACACTGGTATGCCGTTGACGAGCCGGGCAGACGCATCTTGCTGGAAGCTCAAGAAACCGCCGAGCAAAATTCCGGCTTCGCGACTTTGGCAGAGCTGGAGCATTTATCCGGCAAGCCCGAAGCGGCTGACCACATGCTGCAGGCCGCTCGCCTGGAACCCACGGCTGCACATTGGCTGCGCGCGGCTGAGTTTTGTGACGATCCTCTCCGCAAATTTGCCGCTCTGCGCACCGGATTGGCATTGGAGCCAGCCAATCCTGGTCTCAATGTGGAATTGGCAACTTATTACGTTGGACGCCAACAGCTTGAAAAAGCCCGAGACGTGCTGGCCGCAGCAGTAGTATCCGAGCCGGAAAACTTCATCATTCGCGAACGCCAGGCCAGCATTCTCTTGAATCTTGGCATTCGTTCCGCCGCGTTGCCGGAGTTGCGCCGCCTGGAAAAACAATGGCCCGCTCCGCTTTGGCTCAAGGCACGGCTGGCGCTTGACTATGAGCAGATGGGTTTACTCGACGACGCGGCCCGACTGGCTGCAGCCGTGGTCGCGGAAAAGAATGATGATCGCGAGCAGATTGAACTGCTGGCCCGCTTCCATGAACGCCGTCACATGAAATATGACCTGCAGACTGACTACATTGCTTTGTCCCGTCTGCAACCGAACCAGCCTGATACATGGTCCCATCTGGCGCAGGTACAGCTGGATTGCGGGGACGCAGAGGGAGCAAAGAAGTCTCTGCTCCGCATGATCGCACTGGACGAAGAAAATATTGACGCTCATCGCCGTCTGTCTCGGGTATACGAAAGCCTGCATCTTGATCGCGAGGCCCAGCAGGAGCTGGTGAAAGCGTCGAGCATTGCGCGGCCGGACGTCCTGAGCGCGGATGCGCAATATCTGGTTGACCCAACGCTTCTGGTCAAAGCGGCGTTCACTGATTCGCCTGCCCAGTCTGATACAGCACTGGCCGATATCCGCGTGCAGGAGCTTCTGCCGAGCGGCCTGGATCGCGTTCATATCCAGCAGCTTTATTTTCTCGGCTCTGAATCCGCCCTTGACGCGCATCGCGTCAGTTCGATTCGCTATTCACCTTCCACGCAAGATTTACGGGTGATTCACGCGCGCGCATGGAAGCCCAACGGAGCAGTGCTGGATGCGCAGGAGCTGGGCGATCACGAGCTTGCTGACAGTCTGGTCTCAATGTATTACGACATGCGGCTGCACCAACTCCGCTTCTCCGGGTTGGAAAAGGGCGATGTGGTCGAACTGGAGTACTCGCTTACTCCCAAACGGCGCGCAGCCGCTTACACAGGATATTTTGGAGAGCTGGTACTGTTTGCCGGTCGTGGCCCGGCGCAGCTAAAGCGTTACGTTTTGATTGCGCCTGCGGCACAGAAGGTTTTCGTTCACGCAGAGAAGATCGCTCCCGCCAGCGTCACCGCAAAGGATGGCCCACAGGTCTTTGTGTGGGAAGCACGCTTTCTGCCCGCATTGCCGCGCGAGCCACACAGCCCGGGCATTACTGAAATTTCTCCTTACGTGCACGTCTCAACCCTGGGCGACTGGAAGCAGCTTGGCGCCTGGTACGCCGACCTTGTCCGCCCACAATTTACGCTGGACCAATCGCTGGAGAGCGAACTGGCGCGGGCCACGAAAGGCCTGCACAGTGACCGCGAGAAAATTTCGGCCATCCAGGAATTTGTCTTGCGCAGCACGCATTATGTCGCGCTGGAATTTGGCGTCTACAGTTACAAGCCATATCCGGTAACACAGATTTATGCCCGGCGCTTTGGCGACTGCAAGGACAAAGCCAGTCTGATGATTGCCTTGCTACGGGCGGCGGGCATTGACGCGGAAATTGCTCTGCTGCGTACACGCTCCCTGGGCGATGTGGCGTCAGAGCCTGCCTCCATTGCGCTTTTCAATCATGCAATTGTGTACGTGCCGAAATATGAACTCTGGCTGGATGGAACAGCGGAGTACGCCGGACGCGAGCTTCCTTTAGAAGACCAGGGCGCGCTGACGCTTACTGTAAATCTGAACGGCGCAGCGCAGATCCGGCATGTACCCATGAGCCGTGCAGCGGACAACTACACCAAACATGTCATTCGAGGCGAGCTTTCAGCCCGTGGCGTGATTCAGTTCAGCGGCTCAACCATCACGCGCGGAGAAGACGCACCCGGTTTGCGCCATGACCTTGCGGTGCGCGAACAGCAGCTTGATATGTTCCGCCGCGAACTGGCTGAGGTTTTTCCCACCGTACAGGTCAATAGCGTGGCCGTTCATGGCGCCGAGGAGTTCTCCAGCGACGTGAGTGTGGACTTCCAGGGCGCGCTGAACTCCCTGCAGCACAAGAGCGTGGTTTCGCTCAGCTCCTCGTGGATGCCGAGATCATATGTGGCCGCGCTTGCGGGAGCCAGCACGCGAACACAAGACCTGGTCCTGCCATCGCCGTGGACCACGGAAGAAGAGATACATATTGCATTGCCAGACGGAGCGGAAGTTACATCATTGCCGCACGACCAGAACATCAGCAGCAATTTCGGCTCGGTGCGGCTGCATTACAAAAAGTCCTTGGGGGAGATCGTTATCCAAAGCCGGGTGCAATTTGAAAAAGCGCGGATCAACGCGCAGGATTATCCGCTGTTCCGCCAGTTCTGCGCCCAGGCGGAACGCAGCTTCCGCAATGAAATCAGGCTGAGTCTGCCTCAATGAGAATACCTGTCCGCGCTCTTGCTCTTATTACGCTTCTTAGCTGTCTAAGCGCTACTGTGGGGTTTTCCCAGGCAAGCCGTCCCCCGCAGTTGGATAAAGCAGACACTTCCCTGCTGCAAAAATTTCTCTCTGACTTTGATCTTCCCGCCGCGAGTGAAAGCGCGGAACTGAGGCTGCATCGCGCTCCCAATGACGTTCAAGCTCTCTTTGTGCGCATGGAAACGGCCGAGTTGCAGGAACGCCCTGAGGCGGTCCTGGACTCTGCCTTGCGGCTTTGTACTCTCAACGCTGCGCCGGGGCTTCACGAATTAGCGTCGAACCGGGTGCTGCAACATGCGGCAAACACATCTGCTTTTAACGCTGTACTACGCCGGACAAGGTTGGCAGCGGCCATCAGCAATAACTGCACTTTCAATCTGCGGCTGGCACTGATCGCCGCGGCCTCGGATGGGGCCAGTCTGGACCTTGATCTGGCCGCACACGCAACCGGGCTGATCACCCGATGGGAAATCGCAGGGCCATTTGGACGCTATAACAACGTTGATTTTGAGCATCGCTGGCCACCCGAAGAAGAAAAGCTCTTGCGATCGGCTTCCCATGCGATTTCCGCGGAGCGTTTCTGGTTTCGCGATGGCATGATCTCTTTGCCGGAATATCTTTCCTCATCCGGCATTCTTTATGCGTCTGGTGAAGTTGAAGTCGCAAGCGGAGCACGCTCGCAGATTGATGTGTTGAGTTCCGGAACATATGAAGTTTTTGTCGACGGAAAGTCCGCGCTCTTGCATGATTCACGTTACGCGGCGGGCAGCAACCGGGACACGAGTTCACTGCAACTGGGGGCAGGACACCATCGCATTCTGGTTAAATTCACAGCAGATGCCGCGCCGTTGAGCGTAGCCCTCCATCCCCAGTTTCAGCGTCGATCGGCAACGAACTCTTCCCTTCCGCAAGCTTTGGAAGAGTATGCCCAGGCAATGAGCGCCTATTTCCACGGCGATTTCACTGAGATGGAACGCCTGCTTGACGTAAACAGCGCACATGACGCCGGATATACCGCATATTTGCACGCACTGCTTTATTCCGCCGCGGAAGATCATTCGTCCAGGGCCGATGCGGCATGGAAGGCCGTTGCCACGATACAGCCGGCTGCACTATTGGCTCGCTTGAAATCGGCGGAAAGTGCGATGGATCGCGGCCAAAATGATTCCGCGCGTCCTGAGGTAATGAGCATCCTGGCGGAGCGACCGCAATCAGAGATGGCCCTGCAGCTTGCTTTTAGCCTTTCACGCCACAATCAGGTTGATGCGCCGGCGCTGTTAAGCCGCCTGTTAGAGTCCCACGCTTCCTGTGCGCGGCTGGCGGACGCCGTGAAGTTCTATAACTCAACCGCGGAGCAGGATAAAGCCCGCCGGATTGAACAACAATTAACGTCATGCGCGCCTGAGTCTCTCTATTACGCGCGGCTTTTGTCAGAATCCGGACGACACGGCGCTGCCGCTGCGTACCTGCAGCAGTTGGTTGCGAAGAATCCATTCCATCGCGCGGCACGGCGATTCCTGGTGGAGCAACTGGCGCTTGATAATCAGCTCAGCGCGGCAAAGCTCCAGGCCACACAACTAAGCAATATTGCCGTAAACGCACAAAACTACCGGAAGATTGCCGAAGATCCTCTGGCCGCGCAGGACAGCAAGAGCCAGCGTGCAGACGGTTTCACGCAGGGCAATGAGTTTTATGTTCCTTATCGTCGCGATGGCATAGACCTTGTGCGCAGCTCAGCGCAGAGAACTTTCTCAGGCGGAGCTGGCGTAGTCTTGTTGTCCGATAAAGCAATCCTGATGCCGCGCAATGGAACCGTTTCCGTTTACGTGCATCGCATTACGCGTCCTCTCAACAAAGAAGGTATTAGCCGTTATGGAGAGGTCGCGTTGCCTCATGGCGCTGATCTGTTGGAATTGCGGACGATCAAATCTTCAGGCGAAGTCATTGAACCGGAGCTGGCCCAGCAGAAGCTAACCATCTCTATGCCTGCACTGGAGCCGGGTGATGCGATTGAAGAAGAGTATGTGTTGCACTATGCGGCGCTGGACCAGTTCCCGGAAAGTGCCGGCTCGCATATCTTCGGCTCTTTTACTGCTCCAATTCTTTATTCACGTCTGGTACTGCTCAATGGGCCGGGCGCTCAAATCCGCGTCCGCGAACAGGCAACGCCGCCTCAACCGCTGGTCGGCGAAAACAATGGAATGGTCATCCGTATATGGGAGCGCAACAACATTGCCCAGACGATCGGGGAGTCCTATCTTCCAGCCATCAACCTGCTGCCCACTGTCACCGTTGCCGCAGCGGAAAAGTCTCGCGACCAGCTGCGGGATGAGGTGATGGAGGCCACACGGGCTGGTCTCCATGTGAATGAAGCATTGGCTGAACTTCATTTGGCACAAGGATTGGCATCGCAAGGTTTGGGCGAGACCGAGCAAGCCAGGCGTCTATACCGCTTTGTAACAGACAAGATTGATTCCACTGGACCAGGCTGGGTTGATAATCTGGCGGAAGATACCTTATCTAATCGTCAAGGCAGCCGTACCATGGCGCTGCTGGCGCTGGCGCGCTCTGCCGGACTCAAAGCCAGCCTGGTGCTTGCCCACAAGGTTGACCAGCGCTGTGGCAGAGAGCACGACTTTTCCTGTTTTACGGAGCCGCTGGTACGTTTCTGGTTTGGCAGCGGTGAGCTAATCGATGTTGATGCGGAGTCCGACGACCTTCCCTTTGGTGTCATTCTGCCATCGCTGGATAGTCGCGAGGCCCTTCTGATCCCCGCACAGGCAGAAGACGAGCAGAAGCTGGAAATTGTTGCTCTGATCAACAAGCTGGCCCATGAGAAGAGTGTGGCTGAGGGCGATCTCTCATTTCATGATGGCGATCTGGTGGCTGATATACAGGTGCAACTGGGTTCAGTGCGGGCGCAGGAAATCAGAAACATGCTGCGCAATGCAGGCGACCGCGAACGCCAGGCTTTTTTTGAACAGCTTGCCATGCGTATCTTTCCTGGCGCCACGGGCGTTACCGGATCGGTGGCCCATGAGAACGATCCAGAGCAGCCACTGAAGCTCTCTTTCCATTGCACATCAGCACAATTTATTAACCGGCAGAGCAGCATGGCAGAGATTGATCAGCTGGCTCCAACGCTTGGCCTGGCTGCACTGTATGCGACTACGGCTGAGCGCAAGTTTCCGCTCTATATCGAATCGATGTTTTTTGAAAGCACCGTCTTCCATTTGCACCTGCCGGTGGGGATGGAAGCCCGATCTTTGCCTGCTGATTTTGCGGACCGAAGCGAGTTTGGGGAATACGCGTTGCGCTTTGTGCGATTGCCGCATCAGGTGGATATCCATCGCGACTTCAGGATCCCGGTGCAGGTGGTAGCGCCGGAAAGATATAGCGCTTTTTGGAAGTTCACGGCTCAAATTGACGACGCCGAGCGGCAACGAATCTCACTGGACTTAATGAAAGACGTGGCTGGCGCACAGCCGGTTCGTCTAAAACAATAAAGGCCGGAAAGATCCGGCCCTTCAATTCAAAAACTTGTTTGCTTGCTTCAATTCGCATGAGCTGCCGGCAAAAATTAGTAGCGGGATCCGCCAGCCATCGGCATGTTGCGATAGCCACTCTTGTGGTCTCCAAGGCGCTCCAGGAATCCTGAAGCCATATCGACAAACTTGCTGCCTTTTTCAATGTACTCAGGCATGCGATGCCAAATCTCTTCAAACTTTTCGGGGTGCTCGGCGGCAAACGTAGCCACACCGATTCCCGCTACGGCCAGACCTGCCGGTCTCTTTCCAGTAAGAAACAGTATTGCTCCCGCCGCAAAAGATCCGTACATCAGCGTTTTCTTCCAATCCATTTCCGCCTCCTGAATTGTGGGCCGTGCTAAAACTCTAACTGATTTTTCTCGCTCATGGAAGCCATGACTTCTTCTCTGCACCCGGATTGATTAGAACCCTGGAGAAGGTCTCCTGTTGCCCCCCAGGATTTGATTCGGGCGGCAATTCGCGGTCGACTGCGAGCCAGATGATCCCTCGTCTGGCCGGGCCTCAGCTAGTAAAACTCTAAAACGTTTTTGCGCGGAATGATTATGCCAAATACGAATGAGAAAACTGGTCAGTATGGGGACAATGGAAAAATCATGAAGAGGCAAAAAGAAAGTGGGCGCCGGTATAGGGGCGACGCCCACGTGGGGGTACTGCGTATTTAATTACTAGAATAGACGCAAAAGTTCGAAAAAAGTTTCGTCTTTCTCGTAAATTTACATAAATAAACACTACTAAAGTTAATAGTCGCCGGGATTTCGTCACACTTTGTTAAAAAAACCCCTCGTTTCATAACGAGGGGATTGGAGAGTAAAGGAGAGAGAGGAGATACAAATCGACGAACTACACTACATGCGTGAAATCGATTCCCGCATCTGTACACGGGCCTGATGGAGTCCTAATTGCGATTCCTGAATGTCCATGCCCAAAAGGCGGGAAATTCTTTCATGTCCGTAGCCTTCTACGTCATGAAGAAGGAAAATAAGTTTTTCAGTGGCCGGCAGTTGCACAATGGCGCGTTCCAGATGGACACGCTTCACATTGCCGTAAACGCTTTTGGTTTCCGCGGAAACGCTGCAGTTCAGTGTGAGCGTACCAATTGCCGCCATCTCGCGAATTTCAGCCAGGAACGCCAGATCGATCTGCTCTGTCCTGGGGGCGTCTGACGAGGCAAAAGCACGCAGAAAAGTATTTGCCGAAAGTTGTTCAGCTGTCAGTTCGTTGTCCGTCATCCAAAAGGCCAGGGAATAAATTCTGTGGCAGTGCTCACTGTAGATCTCATCGTATTGAACCGTACGGCTCTCAACTGCGGGAATGAGAAGTCCCAGATTGCTGATTACACCCAAGCTGCTAGACATTTAACCTACCTCTTTTACGGCCCTGCTGAGGGTCCCTTTATGAATTTCGGTCAATCCGTCGCACACTGGAATAGAGCAATCCAGATGCCCAAAGAACGCAGAGGGTGGTCAAGTTTTGCAAGGGAAATTAAACTGTTGATTCTTAAGGGCAAGAGAGAGATTCTGTGAGAGAAAAGCCATGCTCTGATCCTTTGGGATTAGGTGACCGTTCTTCTATCACGATAGATTATGAGTATTTTGGTACCACTTGTTGCTATGCAGAGACTCTCATGTTACGCGACGAAGGGTAAATTTTACAGAATCCAGGGCGGTAAATAGGGGGAATCACCGAACCATCAGCACTTCACGAATGTTGTCACGTCCGAGAAAGAACTTACGCGAGGCAAACTCACTAAAAAGGTTCTCAATGTGACGGTTATTAAAGATACGTTGCAGGCGAAAGCCCTGAACCGGCTCCAATTCCAGGGTATCTTTCTTCACGATGTGGTGGCGGGAATAGAGAGATTCCACGCCAGCGTCTTTGGTGTGAAAGAAAGCGAGCAGGTGGCCCTGAGGCTTCAGGATCGCCTCCAGACGCTCTACCAGCGGCTTTACCAGGGCTTCTGGAAGGTAGTCCGCCACGTCCCAGAACAAGATGGCGTCAAAATGGCCGGCCGGATAATTCAGGTTCTCTGTGAAAAAAGCGGCTGGATCTATCTGTTGCGAACCATCTTCCTGTTTCACCAGGTAGTCCGCGCCCTGGGATTCGCGCAAAATGTCTTCGTTATAGACGCGAGCGCCCAGTTCAGTGAGCAATTTGATGTTGGTTGGTGAGGTGGGTCCAAGATCAAGGACGCTGAGCTTCCGTTCCCCGGTGGCGCTCAGGCTGGACATAAAATCGCCCAGGCCGTTGCAGTGGCGAGTGGTCCGTGGCGCAGCTTTGGCGCCCTCTTCCCGCTTAGGCTGAGAGCGATCCGCCCCACGGAACCATCGCATTAAATTATTGTCGGAGGAGCTCACGCTCCCTTAACTTTACCTTATTTACCATCCAAAAAGGAACCCTGCTGGCCGGAACTGGCGTTATAACTGGCAACGCCTGAGCCTGAGCCGCTGCTCATGCCTGCGCTGGCCGCAGCCACCATTGGCTTGCTGGACTCTGTTTGGTTGGTTTTCTCTTTGATATCGATGGCGCCCTTGAAGAATGCTCCATCCTCAATCACGATGCGCTGAGTGCTCACGTCGCCAATCAGAGTGCATGACTTGCGCAACTCTACGCGGCCAGTAGCTGTTACATTGCCTTCTACCTTGCCATGCACCACAAGGTCACGGGCAACAATGCCAGCTTTGATTTTGCCGTTCGGGCCAATGATTAAACTATGGTCCCGCAGATCGATCGTGCCTTCGATCTCACCATCCAGATATAGATCTTCACTGCCGGTGAGTTCGCCTTTGATATGAACTGATTTACCGATGTGTCCCACATCTGCTTTGTAAGGGTCAACGGGCTTCGGGGTTTCTTTGTGCGGCGCTGGAGTGCTGGGTGTTGCGACGGCAGCAGGCTGGGGTGCGGGCTGCGCTGACTGGCTCGGATTCATACTCATAGGTTTATTGTCCTCAGGACGTGCTTTCCACATTTCGGCACCTTTTATTTTTTCTTTTTGCTTCTGCTCGCTGCAGAGAACTAAAAAAATCAACTTATGCTACGAACGCCTGTCGCGGATCATTCAGGAGTTAGGCCGTTAGTTTACTGCTCCATTTACAAAATCAGTAGTTACTGTAGGTGTGCGACGAAAAGGCAATCCAGTGCTCACACGCGGCATCACTTTACTCAATTTTTCTTATTTACATAAGAGTAAACATTAACTCTTACGGTACTCCAAATGAACAAAAGTCAACCTGTTTATTTTCAATTATTTACATGTAAAACAAAATTTACGCCCACTGCGGAGTTTGGCTATATGTTTGCATTTAAGTAAAACGTCGACCAGCCGGAATGTCGCGGCGGGCTGGACGGAACTGATAACCAGGGGAACAGCAGTTTCGATCTGGAGGCCGCGGCTTAAGAGCTAATGGGACTGCCTTTCCGAGGAGGTCGATTTAAAAGAGGCGGCTGACAAAGCCGTCTCTTTTTTCTTTTGTTATTCACACAGGATTGGCCGAACACCCGCCACTCTCATTGGTTCTCCAATGTAAAATGCAACTAGCTGCTGGATTTACAGCGTCTAAACAATAAGCAGCTAATCCGCTTATTCAGTTATGCGTTACATCAAGCCCATATGGTACGCGGCTCTTTATTTGTGCTCGGCGAGCCTGGCTCTTGCTCTGGCACAAGCTCCCGCCAAGCCCTCCCCGGAGCTGCCTCCTCTTCCACAAGACGCTACGCAGTACGCCAGAGAGGCCTTTCACCGCCAGATGGAAGCGAACAATACGGATCACACGCACTGGCGTTATCACATTCATCGCGAAGATGAAAAAGGAACCCAGGACCGCGACGTGATCGAAACAAAAGATGGAGAGATCGCCCGCACTCTCCTCATCAATGGCCAGCCATTGACCCCTGAACAACGCGCGGATGACGAAGCCAGAATGAAAAAGCTGATCGAGGACGCTGGGGACCGCGCGAAGCGTGAAAAACGCGGAAAAGAAGATCGAGACAAAGGGGACCAGATGCTGAAGGCCATCCCTGACGCTTTTATCTTCAAATATGAGGGCATGGAAAATGGACAGGTCCTCCTCTCCTTTTCTCCCAACCCGCACTACGATGCTCCGACCAGAGAAACACAGGTTTTCCGTTCCATGAGCGGCAAGCTTTGGATTGACCGTGCTGGAGGCCGTCTCTCACGCATGGACGGCGCCTTATTTGAAGATGTCACCTTTGGATGGGGACTGCTGGGACGGCTGAATAAAGGCGGCACTTTTTCCGTCACGCAAAAACGGGTGGGTGACGACCACTGGGAAATTATCGGGCTCGATGTAAAAATGACCGGTCACGCCGTGATTTTTAAAAGTATCAATGTACGGCAAATACAACGCCTGACTGACTTTCATCGAGTCAGCGACGATCTGACAATCTCTGAAGCGTATCAGCTGCTGGAAAAGGGCGAGCATTCTGTCTCCGCGGAGAACCAGCCAAGCGAAGCCAACCTCTCAACAAGAATGAAGCGCTCACCTAACTAAGCAGTCACTCCTCTCACGCAAAACACATCTCTTGGGAAAAATATCTCGCTAGCCGTGCGGTATTTTTTGCAGCGACCTTAGTTCAATCGAAGTAGGGTCGAAGCTGCCTAGATGATCTGTTCTTCATTTTCAGCAGCTCTGTAATCATTATGGAGTTAAGGCAAACCCGCGCACTGCTTCACTATCTAAGTCTCTAGCGCTGCTTCCACCCAGTCTCCAGGCCGGAGCCAATCAAGGCCGAAACAATAACAGTAATGAGGAGGACGTAATGAGAAAGACTTATCTGATCACAGCGACATTGCTGCTGTCCGCGGTTTGCGCTGTTGCGCAAAGCACACCCAGCTCGCCCAGCTCACCACAATCCACAACCCCGGGCGCGAGCTCTCCGTCAAGCATGCCGTCGCAATCCAGCGCCCCAGATTCCAGCGCTTCCACCCAAGCTTCACAGACCTCGACTGACACATCCATTGAAGGTTGCCTGAGCGGTTCAGCCGGCAGCTTTACTCTGACCGATCAATCGGGCAAAGCCTGGCAACTGGCCGGCGACACCTCTAAGCTGACCGAGCACGTTGGTCATCAGGTTCGCGTGATGGGTAGCGATGCCGGTGCTTCAGCGGCAGGCGCCAGCAGTGGTGCTGCATCTGCTTCGGGCGGAAGTGGTGGCGCTTCCGGATCAACCTTCACCGTGAAGAAGGTAAAAATGCTTTCCAGCAGCTGCCCAACCAGCAAGTAGGCAGCACGACACGTTCTCTAAGCCCCCGAAGCGTTACGCTACGGGGGTTTTATTTTTGCTCATTGCTATTTTGTATTTTTGAATTTCTGGTCAGGGATTCACGTGCAAACGTCCATCGCGAAGGACGGTGCATTTTCTGTCACGCCAGATAATCGTGTCACCCACGAACCCGCTGATCCATATCAGAAAGCCAAGCACATCCTGGATGGGTAATAGCCACCACTGTTTCTGTGTGACGGGATCATGCAGAACATTGCGCGCGGTGGCGATCGCGGCAAGGCTGCGTACCACCAGCGTCAGGAGAACCACAGGCCACGCCGCGTGCCATACGGCCCAAAGCAGAAGCGCCCAAGGCAGCGGATAGGTGAAGATTTGCCCCCAATAGCCGGCAGGACGCGAGCGGCGCGTGCTGCGCGCCCAGCGTAAACGGTGCCCCAGATTGCGCATCATGCCCTGGCTCCCGATGCGATGTTCAATCACATAAGAAGAGAACAGCACGCCATGGCCTAACTCGGCGGCTCGCTGGCCAATCACGAAATCTTCCGCAAGAAATTCCTGCAGATAGTTGAAGCCGCCCATCTCTTCCAGCACGCTGCGGCGGACAGCCAAAGTACAACCCAGCGCGAACCGCATTCCTTCCAACATGCGCGCCACCAGTACACCGCCAAGCAATTCTGTGTTCATTCCAACGGCTTCCAGTCGCGACCATATACTTGCCCCAGGCACAGAGAGATACGGGCAGCTAATCAATCCAATATGCTCATCCTGAAACTCTTGTACCAGATGCGGTACAAGTCTGGGAGTCACGCGTATATCGCTGTCGCCCATGACCAGCAGGTCATGTTTCGACTTCAAGCACCATGCGGCTCAAGCTGAAGGCCTTGGCGTTTGGGATGGGAGACTCTCCGCTGACGATCAGCCGCGCATTGACCCGTCCATTGAATTCGCGAATGACTTTTTCAGCCACGGGCACTGCCGAATCTTCCAGGGTGTGAACGCCAAGAAGCACTTCGTATTCGGGATAGTCCTGCACAAAGAAGCTGCGCAGGTTCTCTTCCAGACCTTCGTCGTAACCGCAGAGCGGCTTAAGGATGCTGACAGGTGGGGTGCGTCCGGGCGCGGGCATGCCGGCGGAGAGGAATCGCCGTGTCGCCACAACGATAAGCACAGAATAGACCAGCGAACCGGCGAGCAGAATCGCGAATGCCGTTGTAAGGATCACCATACCGCGGTTTTGTTCTCCATGGCGGGGCTGTCCGCTAGCGCGCCGGACAGGCCGTTACCAGAAAGACCATTGGTAAACAGAAACTTGCCGCCACTTTCAGTTACCTGATGAAGACGGTCAGCACCAACCAGAGCGGCCAGACGGGCGACAGCGCTGTGGTCGGCCACCAGATAACAGCGCATTTTACCCCAGTCCTTCACAAATTCAGCATCGTCAATAAAAACATGAGGCGCACCGGGAGCGTACGAGCCATACTCCAGATTATTCATACGGCCATTCAACAACAGGGCATTTTTGTTGGCATAAAAGAGCACTGAAGAGAACGGATAGTAAGGACCATCCACGATCAGCTGGCCTTCCGGCGCATGAAGCAATGCGTCTGCCAGAGGCCGCGAAGAAAGATATGGATCAAAGACGACCAGCGCCATCCGGCTGGCATGCAGGAACAAAATCATCATCGCTGCCAGAGCAAGGAAGGCCCGGCGATCTTTAAGCCACCCACCAATTGCGCCGACCAGAAAGGCTATCCCGGCAAGAATGAGCGGCGCCCGCAGATAGGCAAATGACTGTAGAGTGAGATCTCCCATATGTCCCAGGGAAAGCGTGTAGGACTCGAGTTGTTGTTGTTGCAAAGCACGGGAAATATCGCCCACTGCTGGCACATTCCGCACTTGAAAAAGAATTGCGGCGATCACCACGGCTGCCGAGGCTGAAATTACTGCAATCATTCTGCTTCCAGCAGTAATTAAACTTCCCCTGGCTGCTTTGCCTTCATTATCCATAGCGCAACCGAGCAAAAGCGCCAGCGCCGGATACATTGGCATGGAATAGTATTCCTGCGTGGTAGAGAGAGTGAAGAAGAGCAGCAGAAATCCCGCCCAGCAGAGCGCAAGCAGGCATGTGCGTCCGGCGCGATCCACCGGCTTATAGCTCAAGCGCACAGTGGCCGGCAGATATGCGCTCCAGGGAAAGAGCCATAGCAAATTCAGCAGCCAAAACGCCAGACGAGGAACGGTGTTGTAGTCGCGCGGGTAGCGCAAGTTCAGAAACCGCAGTACGTGCTCATTCATGAAATAAAACCAGAAGAAGCCGTGATACTCGCCCGGACCGCTGTGCATGCTGAAATTGAAATACGGAGGCATGCGCAGCGTTGCCAGAACATGCCAGGGTGCAGCGACCAGAAGAAAGATGAAAAAGACGCTGATCGGACGCAAACGCCGCCAGGTGTCCCGGGAAAAAAGTTGGCGTGTAATGGCCAGATAAATAACGATTGCTCCAACAGGGACAACAAGAGCGAGCAGACCTTTCAGCAGAACTCCAATTCCCAAAGAAACGCCGAGCACAGCCACCCATCGGCGAGGGTGAAGCTCTTCGCCATCTTCATTCAAGATGCGCTGGAACGCCATGAAGCAGAGACAGATCGCAAGAGTCAGCGTGACATCAGGAATAAGAATGCGGGTAAAGAGAAAGAGGCCGACGCATGTTGCCAGCGCCAGTCCGGCATAGAAACCGGCACGCCGCCCAAACGCCCAGGCGCCATAGCGCGCAGTAGCAAAACACAACAGGACAGCAGCCAGTGCCGTTGGAATACGCGCCACCCAGTCATGGACGCCCAGGATCAGATAGCAGATGGCAATCAGCCAATACGGGAGCGGGGCTTTTTCAATGTAAGCCACTCCGTCCAGATGAGGGATCACCCAGTCGCCTGAATCGATCATGTTGCGCGCCATCTGCCCATGCACCGCATCCACATCGTCCATCAGGCCGGGAGGCGCGATAATGCAGCCAAAGAAAACGATGACGGCAATAATCACCAACGCTATTTCGTAATGCGAACGGGGGCGCAGCAGGGACGCTGGCGTGGCGGCGCAGATCTTTGTCTGGTCCAATTGTTCCGTAAGTTCGTTCACTGATGACTTTTATCATAACTCGCCGCAACGAGATTGACCCAGACCGGCAGAGGCTGTTCAAGGAAAAACCCGGTAGCACTTTGGTATCTGGACCCGGTACCAGATAAGTGAACCACTTTAAGAAATGTAAAGGTTGTGCCGAAGAGCATTTTCAGTCGTAAGATGTGAGTATGTCTTCCGGACTATTCGGCATCTGGCCTAAGTGGAGCTATTGAGGTTGGATCGACGCAACATTTTTCGACCAATGGTGTTCCAGCTCTTAAGACGAGCGCACTGACCGGCGCGACGGTATGCCGATGGAGTAAAAACATGAGCCTTCTGAAACGAAGAGTAGCGGCAACGTTGGCGGTTGTCGGCGTGGCTTCGCTTGTGACGCTCCTGCAAGTTGAGGCCAGCCATGAGACCGACGATCAAATTGGCACCGAAGCAGTATGGAATGCCGGCGATGGGGATTTGAAAGAGATTGGGAACGCGTGCAAGAGCGCGCAGTCCGCTGACTACACAAAATGTTTCGTCGAGCAGATGGGGGAATACGCTTCCTCAGACGCTATAGCTTTCACCGAGTTGATGGCTGCGCAGAAGCCGCGGCAGCTTGGATATCTTGACGGGATGCGTGAAGCCGGGCTGGTAGACCTGGGATATGTGGTCTATATTTCTCAAGGCACGAAAGCAAAGCCGGGCTGGGTCTTAATGAATGGCGTACCCGCGCTCGTAAATGTGGATAACCTCGCTCTGCTGCCACAATCTGAGATGGAAAAAGATCCTCAGTTTGCCGCGCTACACAAAAGCCATCCGCAACTGCAACTGGCTGTCACTGATGACCAGCGCAGCCCCGATAGATCACCGCAGATTGAACCACGTCCCGATGGCGGAGAGCGGTTTTTGATTCCTTATTCGTTACAGGAAAAATGCAATGACTGCGCTCCCGTGGCCCAAGCCAGCTTTGGTTTTGATTTTGATTCTGCCGGACGGTTCAAGGGAGTGAAATTCATAAAAGTTACCGGGCTATAAGACGTGGCTTTTATTTGAAGCCCGAGATTCGAAATCGCGGAAACTAGACGCCAAACAAATTGGGCTGAAGCTTCTGATAGTTATTTTCCTGCGCCCAAAGATTTAGAGAGACCGTGGCCAGCTCATCCACCACGGGGACGGCGTTGCCGTTTTTCGTGAGATCAATGGACTTGATGTAGGTGCGGCAGGTATCGCAGGCATCGATGCGGATGTAATCAAATTCCTCGGCCAAATAGATTGGCAGCTTGTCTTTATTTTCTTCGGCGCAATTAGGACAAAGCACCCGGCGAAAGAGCCACTCCGTAGCGCACACTGAACATACTAAAAATCTTCTGGCGCCATCTCCTTCAGGCCGCAGCACGGCTACCTGCGGCTTAGACCCACAAAAAGGACAGAGCGGGGGCGAGGCCTCAGTGGCGGAGTTCGTTCTTTCCGCCAGATATTCTGCAAAAGGTTGCAGAAGTGCATGTGCGAAAAATGCGTATTCCGCTGAGAGCTGATGGCTTTCCACTTCATGCTGCCAGAAAGCCGTGAGCAGGTCCAAACGCTCCTGCGCTGTAGCCAGTTCCATGGCCTCCGCCGCTTCTTTCAGTGACGAAGAACCAATTTCTTTCACCAGAGTTATGAGCGCGGGAAAATGTGGGACCAGCATGGTCACGTCATGGTCACTGGCGGACGCGACGGATTGATAAATGCTTTTTTGAAAGCGGGCGAGGCTTTGGTAAAAACCAAGCAACTCAGCAACAGCTGAGTGCGCTTTTGAAAGTTCATTCGCCCGCGCTATACGACGGTCCCAGGAAGAGCCAGCCATTCAGCTTCCGTTAGCTCCTGCGGCCGGTAATTCGCTCATACCAGAGGCGGTGATGCGTTTTCGCCCAGGCAGGTGAGACGGTGCCTCGCACCATGGCCTTCACGCTGCCGGGAGTCATCCAGACGCTCATATAAACATGGATGATATAAGCGGCGATGGTGACCAACGCGGTGACCGAATGCAGAAATACCATAACGGGAAGCACCCAATGCCATTCACGCGGCATTTTTTCAGGAAACCACATGATGAGGCCGGTGGCCAGCAAGATGAAGGTGCTGAAAAACATGATCCACCAGAACTGCTTTTGTCCGGCATTGAAGCGGCCCTGCGGCGGCATATTCTCATCGCGGTTTTCCACGTAAGACTTTATGTTCTTGTTCCACTGCTTGTCTTCAGGAATCGCTTTCATATCGCGCTTCCATTTGCCGTGCATCCACAGGATGGTGAAAAAATACACCAGTCCCACCCATGGATGGCAAAAACGAATGGTAGCGGGACCGCCCAGAACGTAAGCAAGCCAGTAACAGAGTGGAGTAAAGAGCGCCAGGCCTGTCAGCAACAAATAGGTATAAGCAATGGCATTGATCCAATGATAGGCCCGCTCTATGAAGGTATAGCGAACGACCTGCCGTTCCTGAACGGCCGTGGTTGAACGCGCAATGGTTCCACCGGTTATGATTCCGTCGCTCATCGCTTCACCTCCTCGGCCTCATCCACTTCCTTGGGACCAAACCTGATGTAGTGCATAAAGACGCCAAACACGCCCGCGATCATGCCAATACCGCCCAGCCACTTGAGCGGACCTTTCCACGCTTTTACAAAGAATGGGACGGTTGGGTTTTCAGGCAGCTGATAATCCTTTGCTTTGTCTTTATCATGCAGCACGTAAATTACGTGCGTACCCTTCACGCCGGAAGGATCATAGACGCCGGCATTTTTGTGCGAAGAATGAGTCTTGAGCTGGTCCACGCGCGTGTGCGCCAGAGCCAGCATGTCTTCTTTGCTGCCAAAGTGCAGGCAGCCTGTGGGGCATGACTTGATGCAGGCCGGTTCAAGCCCCGCTCCTACACGATCGGAGCACAACGTGCACTTATAGACCTTCTTGGTTTCCTGATTAAATTTGGGGATATTGAAAGGGCAACCGGAAACACAGTACTCGCAGCCAATGCAGTTGGCCTGATTGAAGTCGACGATGCCATTGGTGTATTGCACAATCGCGCCATCAGCGGGACAGGCGATGAGGCAGCCGGGCTCTTCGCAGTGCATGCATTGGTCCTTGCGCATGAGCCATTGCATGTTGCCATCATTTTCAACTTCATTGAATTTGATCAGGTTCCAGAAATTCCACGCTGTTTCCGGCATGGTCTGGTAAGTATCGTCAAAAGTGGTTTCGCGGAACGTATAACCATTCCACTCAACGCAAGCGACCTCACAGGCCTTGCAGCCGATGCAAGTGGTGGTATCCACCAGCTTGCAAACGTCGTAGTCGCGGGAAACGCCGCTGTGGGTCGTACCGTCTGTCTGGCGATAATCTCCGCCGCCTGGTGTGCCGCCGCGATGGCCGGAGATCGCTTTGATTTCCAATGTTCCATTGCTCATGGCGTATCTCCTTAGACCTTCTCGATTTTTACCAGGAAGCCCTTAAACTCCGGCGTGTAGGCGTTTGGATCAATCACCGTAGGCGAGAGATTGTTGGCGAGCGTTCGTTCGTTGTCCGGACGCCCATCATTAATCCCGCGATAGCCCCAGTGGATCGGTATGCCGATCTGGTACGTCTTCTCGCTCTTGCCTGCGAGTTGCATTCCCTTGATACGGCCCGTCACCATGGCCTTGGCGTAGTACGAGCTGCGGATGCTGCTGATCTTGAGTTTGTCTCCGCCCTTGATCTGCAGCTTGTCAGCCAGCTCTCTTGGAATTTCCACGAATGGCTCAGGAACAAGCTGCATATTCATAGGATTGTTCTTGGTCCAATAGTGGTAGTGCTCGGTCAGGCGATACGTGGTGCAGATAATGTTGTAGCCCTGCTCGGGTGTGCCGTACTTATCCATATCCGTGGTGAATTTCTTTACCACCGGGTTATTGGATTGGCTGGGATGGAGTGGATTGGCCAGCGGGCTTTCAATGGGCTCGTAATGTTCTGAGAAAGGCCCGTCTGCCATTCCCGACAGCGGCACAAAAAGCCGGCCGAGGCCTTCAGGGTTCATAATGAACGGTCCCATGTGATCTTTGGGATTGGAATCGGGCTTAAAATCTGGAACGTCATTACCGGCCCACTTGCCGGTACCCTCATTCCACCAGACTTGCTTGCGGCTTGGGTCCCAGGGCTTGCCTTCCAGGTCACAGGAAGCGCGGTTGTAGAGCACGCGGCGATTCATGGGCCATGACCAGCCCCAGGTGGGATGGATACCCAGGCCTGATGGGTCTTCTGGGTTGCGCCGCTGGGTATTCGAGCCAGCCTCCGGCCATGAACCGCAATAGAGCCAGTTCCCGCTGGACGTGGTGCCATCGTCTTTCAGCCATGCGAAGCCAGGAAGCTGCTGACCGGATTTAATATCCGTCGGTGTCTGCTTGTCGTCATGCAGGTCCGCCAGAGCTTTGCCGTTGATCTCTTTGGCAACTTCCGCCAGTGAGGGATTATTCGGATTGGTATATTGCCATGCCAGATTCAGAATGGCATCTGGGAACTTGCCGCCTTCTTTCTTGTAAAGCTCACGCACGCCAAGGAATATCCGGGCAATAATTTCCTGGTCAAGCTTTCCATCACCTGGCGGATCTACGGCAGCCCATTTCCATTGCAGCCAGCGCGCAGAGTTAACAAAGGTGCCATCTTTTTCAGCAAAGCCGGCGCAGGGCAGCCGGTACACTTCTGTCTTGATCTGCCGCTTTTCATCGTCCGTGATACCGGGCGACTCCCAGAAGCTGCTGGTTTCATCGGGGTAGATTTCTCCCACCACCAGCCAATCGGCTTTCTTCAGGGCATCGATATTTTTCTGCGAGTTCGGACCAATGGCGACACCGTTCATGCCAAAAGACATCACGCCTTTGACCTTGCCTCTGAACATGTTGTCCCACTGCTCTACCCAGGAATACTTGCGATCGATCTTGGGCAGGTAATTGAAGGCCCAGCCATTTTCTTTGGTTGCCGCATTCCCGTACATCGCCTTCATAAATGAGACGGCGAATTTGGGGGTGTTGGACCAGTAATTAAAAGACTCCCACTCTTTTGGTTTGGAAGCGGTGGGAGTAATGCGTTTTGCATAAGCAGCGAAATCGGTGTCTGCCGGCGTAGGCATTTTCAGGTAGCCAGGCAAAATATCGAAGATGCCTGCCATGTCCGTTGCGCCCT
This sequence comes from Terriglobia bacterium, assembly GCA_963724105.1. Taxonomy (GTDB): domain Bacteria; phylum Acidobacteriota; class Terriglobia; order Terriglobales; family Acidobacteriaceae; genus Angelobacter. The sequence continues at coordinate 275,879 of CAVRTD010000002.1, forward strand.
GAATGTTGGAGTGTCCGCGGAGCGCGTTCACGCCGCCACCCGCGCGTCCAACGTTGCCCAGGAGCAACTGGGTCATGGCGGCTGTGCGGATAATCTGGGTACCAAATGTATGCTGCGTCCAGCCCACGGCATAGATAATGGTGCCAACTTTTTTCGTGTCTCCATCCTTTCGAATGGAGGTAAACATCTCCCAGGCCTTGATGCACTGGTCGGCTGGAATACCGGTGATGCTTGACACCATTTCCGGCGTATAGCGGGAATAGTGTTTCTTCATCAACTGGAAGATACAGCGAGGGTGCTCCAGCGAAAGATCGTATGCGGTGTTTGGCGGTAACGCGGGAGCAGGAACAGGACCGGCGGTTGCTTTGGCTCCGCCAGGACCACCACCAGCGTGGCCTTGCCCGGCTGAGGGAGTGGTTGAAGCCGGCGCTGCTTTGGCTGCGGTTTCCGGTGTGGCCGGACCATCGCCTGCGGCAATTGCAGCAGCGGCCGTGCCAGTTTCATTTCCGCCTTCTTCGTAATTCCATGAACTAACGTCATACTTCATGGCGGCTGCATCAAAGCCGGAAAATACACCGTCTTCCGCCAGCTTGAAGCCCTTCTTCACGATCAAAGGAGCGTTGGTGTAGTTGGTTACGTATTCCTTGGGGTAGCGATTATTCTGGATGGCGTAATTGATCAGGCCGCCGAGGAACGCAATATCCGATCCGGCGCGGATCTGGCAAAAAATATCGGCCTGTGAGGCCGTCCGCTGAAAACGCGGATCAACCACAATCAGCTTGGCATTGCGCTTCCTTCTGGCTTCCACAACCCACTTGAACCCGCAAGGATGCGCTTCCGCCGGGTTGCCGCCCATGATCAGCATCATGTCGGTATTTTTGATATCAACCCAGCCATTGGTCATTGCGCCGCGGCCAAACGTTGGTCCCAAACTTGAGACCGTGGGGCCGTGTCAAACACGGGCCTGGTTTTCCAGGTAGCAGACCCCCAGGCTGCGCATGGTCTTTACGACCAGATAATTAAATTCGTTGGTGTCAGTGCAGCCGCCGTTGAACGCGATGCCTTCGCAGCGATTCACGGTCTTGCCGTTGGCATCGGTTTCGACAAAGGTTTCATCGCGCGTCTTTTTTACGTGGCGCACAATCTCAGAATAGGCCTGGTCCCATGAAATATCTTCCCAATGCGTGGAGCCAGGACGGCGCACCTGCGGTTTGAGAAGCCGGCGTTCATTCAGGAGTTCCTGATGCAGTGACGCGCCTTTGGGGCACAGCGTGCCGCGATTGATAGGATGGTCCGGATCGCCTTCCACGTGCACTACCTGCGCGGTCACGTTCTTGGCTTTATCGCCAAGCGTGTGAATAATGACGCCGCAGCTCACCGAGCAATAAGGGCATGTGGAGCGCGTCTCAGTGGTGCGGGCAATCTTAAGTTCTTTCGCTTGTGCCAATACGGGGCGGGCATCAAAACCTAAAAGAAGCGCTGCTGCTCCTCCGGTTCCGACCTTCAGAAATTCACGTCTCGATAAGCCCATAGAGGTGGCCTCCTGCCAGGCAAATCACGTGCGATTTATTTTTTTCGAACAGCGATCATCCGACGCCGATCACTCGGTCAACATTTTGATGCTAAAACCGTATAGCTGGATTTGTCTATATCCTTTTTTAAAAGATTCAACGAAGTAACGGAAATCGTATATTGGCTGATTGAGATTTATCCTGATTACTCCACTTCTCTGGCAGTTCCTGTTATCCTGAGCGGTTTGGACGAGGACAGCTTTATGCTAAGCATGCAGGGAAAAAACGTTGTGGTCTTTGGAGTAGCCAATAAGCGGAGCATCGCATGGGCCATTGCCCAGCGCTTGAGTGATGCCGGCGCAAAGCTTGCTATTACCTATCAAAACGAACGAATGAAGGCCGAGGCGCATGATTTAATCAAGTCGCTTCCCGGCGCAGAGGCTTTCCAGTGCGACGTCTCCAGCGACGCGGAGATTGACGCTTTCTATGCGCAGCTCAAACAGCACTTCGGCCAATTGGATGCAGTGGTACATTCCGTGGCTTATGCGCCGGCTGAAGAGCTGAAAGGTGATTTCCTCAATACCTCGCGCGAAGGCTTTCGGATTGCTCATGACATTAGCGTTTACTCATTAATCGCCGTCACGCGTGCGGCGGCGCCGCTCATGGCCAATGGCGGCAGCGTGATCACGCTGAGTTACTTTGGCGCCGAGAAAGTTGTGCCCGGCTATAACGTAATGGGCGTGGCCAAGGCCGCGCTTGAGGCCACCGTACGCTATCTGGCGAACAGCGTTGGGCAGCAAAAGATTCGCGTGAACGCCATTTCCGCAGGCCCCATCAAGACACTGGCAGCGCGCGGCGTGGGAGATTTCTCCCAGATGCTGAAAAATCATGCCGAACATGCGCCATTAAAGAGAAACGTCGAGCCAAAAGAAGTGGGCGATACGGCGCTGTTCCTGGCTTCAGAGCTTGGCTCGGGAATCACCGGTGAGACCATTTACGTGGATTGCGGCTACAACATCATGGGATTTTGAGCGCCATGTCCCGTGGCTGGATATTTTCCATCTACATCTTTATCGATCTGGCCATTGTGGCTGGCGTGGTGTGGTGCGTGTTCCAGAAAATGCCAGCAAGTAAATATCTATTTCCTGCCATGGGGTTGTTCGTGGCTAATGGGGTCTGGCTGGTGGTGATGACGGTAAGAAGGACGCCGCCGCAAGCATGACGCACTTCTGTTACGAAAACAATAAACCTTTGAAACACGGAGGAAAGGAGTAAGCAGAGGAGATAATCAAAAATTTAGTGCGCAGATTTATTCGACCAGAAGTATGGTCAAGCTCTTATCCTATTTCAATCACTGCCTCCGTTTACTCTATTCCTCCGTGTTTCAAAGGTTTTGGATTTCGATGCGGACAGAGCGCTCATCTCCGCCCTTGTGCTCAATCGCAATCTCCACATCTCTTTCTTTGGCGAACCTTGCAAATTTCTCTCCCCATTCAATCAGCAGGATGCTTTGCGGAGTCATTAGATCATCAAGAGCCAGCGTATCGAGTTCGCGCTGCGTGTCGATGCGGTAAAGATCGATGTGATAGAGCGTTACCTCAGGGCCGCGGTATTCGTGGATGAGAGTAAATGTGGGGCTGGTGACATCATCAGCTTTGGCCGCTTGAAAGCCTTCTGCAATGCCTTTGATCAGCGTGGTCTTCCCTGCTCCCAGATCGCCGCGCAGCAGCACGATGCTGCCGGGCTTGAGCTCGGCGGCAATCTGGCGGCCAAGCTCGGTGGTTTCTTCGGCGGAATGGGTTTGGAAGGTTTTCATGTTGCGCAGATAGGCAATCTTTCTCCAGAGGTTTTGCTGAGCAACAGCAAAAGCTTCGCCAATGCAGTCAATGATTCGAGTGGCAATCATGGAATATCTCGCCATAAAGATTACGCGCAACGTCACCTGCAAGTCCATGAGAACAGGCCGACGGCGCGAACAACAAGCATTCGAATGTAATTTGCAGCTTTGCAATCTGTCTTCTGGCAATTCTTTGTCTGCTATCAGAATGGTATAGCTCAGGATCTCGGGAGCTAAGGTAGCTTCTTCATCATGATGTGAGTTCGGGCCCGCCTAGCACAGAACCGTTCGCCCGAACCGGGCACAATCGCGACCCTGTTCATTGTGCTGAACCAGCAAGACGCGTGATTCCAGTGAAGCACGTCACCCGAGCCACCCTTCGCCATACCGGGATTGCCAGTGACGTTAATACAGGCACCGCCGTCTGGAGCAGCAATAATCGTCCGATGTCCTTTGAGAACCACTATGGCCTTGCACTCGTGCTGCGAGTCTTGCCGAGCCGTTGTGCGGTCGATTGCGCCTGTACCTCAATGGTCTTACATCCCCGAACAGGCGCGACATTTCTCCTGGATGCGGCGTGAGGACAGTGACTGGAACCGTTCAGCAACGAGTTCGCCTGACAGTCTCTGCAGGTGCCCAGCAAAGGCATTCAAGCCATCAGCATCAAGCACCATTGTGGTTCCGCCAGTCGAACTCACCAATCAGCGTACGAATCAGCTGATCGGTTTCCTGGTGGCGGGAAAGCCCTGGCCCAACAACCACGGCGATCTTTCCCTTCAGACAATTTTTCAATTCGCCCGAAAGCCAGTCTTCGAAAGTGTTCCTTCTTCTGTTTCGGGCAGAGATTCAGTCATGATCTCAGGCGCGAAGGCGGCGACGTAGGCAGCACGGATTTCGGACAAGCCACGGTGACCAGACCAGCGCCAGATTGCAAGCGCAGCCAACCCCGGCCATGGCTGCTGCACCGGCTTTGCCGACCGAACCGCCAATTACCAGAACATGCCCAAAATCTCCTTTGTTGGCATTGGCCTTCCGCGCGCGGAAACGACTACGTCCCAGTACTCCTTGCTCAGTTAGCTTAATGTTGGACAGTTGTACTGTTCTCAGAATCAGACTCGCCGGGGAGATCCAATTTGCGCAATGGCAATCGGCCCGTGCGTAATGCCACCAAACACATGCGTAGGCTTTGGAGCCGTAAATGTAATCATCCCATCGGCATTGGGCAATTACCATGTCACGCGCTAACGGATTCTGTCGCATCTGCATCAAGCACCGGACGGTATATCGACGGCGAGTACCGGAGCCTCAAGCTGATTGATGATCTCGACTGCTTTTGCCCAGTAGTCCTTGAGTGGCGGCTTGAATCCCGTGCCAAGAATTGCGTCAACGATCAGATCGGCTTTGAGCGCCTGCTCAATCTTCAGGCTTGCTGAAATCTTTTTCTTCGGCGACCCAGAGCGCTGGAACCGGCAACTTCTTGAACATTTCTGCGGCATCGCCGCGAAGAGCTTCGGCGATTGGCGGCCAAGATTACGAGCACCGAAACTTTTTTCCCGGCTTCATGCAGCTTGCGCGCAGCAACAAAACCATCGCCACCATTGTTACCTTTGCCGCAGACCACGCAGACGGAGCTGAAGTCAAAATGCTTTTGCGCGAACTCGGCCACGGCCGCGCCAGCGTTCTCCATCAGGGTAAGCGATGGCACGCCGTATTTCTCAGTGGTTGCGCGATCAATGGCGCGCATTTCTTCAGCGGTAACAATCTTCATGCCTGAAAAGATTGTAGATCAAAGATTGTCAGGCCAATGGCGCACAACGCAGAATGCGACCATCGCGCTCTGCTGGAATCGTCTACTGGTTCGCTCTTTGCACACGGCTATGTTTGCGGCCATAGCCAAAGTAGATCGCCATGCCAATCACCAGCCATACGATCAAGCGAACCCAGGTTTCCCAGGGAAGGTTTGCCATCAGATAACCGGAAATCAAAATTCCAAGGATCGGGACCAGCGGCACCATGGGCGTCCTGAACGGGCGCTGCAGATTGGGATTGCTGCGGCGGACGATCCATACGCCCGCACAGACAATCACGAAAGCCAGCAGCGTGCCGATATTCACCATGTCGCCCAGCAGGTTAATCGGGAGCGACGCAGCCAGAAAAGCCACGCACGTTCCCACCACGAGGGTGGAGATCCAAGGCGTACGGAATTTGGGGTGCACGGTGCTGAACATTTTGGGCAAGAGCCCATCACGGGACATGGAGAAAAAAACACGTGACTGTCCCAGCAGCATGACCACAATGGTGCTGCTCAGGCCCATCAGCGCGCCGATTTTCACCATCAGACTTCCCCAGCCCACGCCGGTTTTATCAATGCCGACAGCAAGCGCGTCACGCACGTTGAGGAATTTGTAATTGACCAGGCCGCAGAGAACGCCCACCACAACAATATAGAGAATGGTGCAGACCACGAGCGAACCGAGGATGCCAATTGGCATATCACGCGCGGGATTTTTGGCCTCCTGGGCTGCGGTGGAGACGGCGTCAAAGCCGATATAGGCAAAGAAAATCACGGCTGCGCCGCGGCTCACGCCGGACCATCCATACTTGCCGCTGACGCCAGTATTGGGCGGCATGAAGGGATGCCAGTTGGCTTTCATCAACTCCGGATGGTGGAGCAGGTAATGGCCGCCTACGCCGACAAACACAATCAGCACGCAAACTTTGATATAGACAATGGCGGTATTGAAATTTGCCGATTCTTTAATACCGATCACGAGAATGAGTGTGGCAATCATGATGGCGAGAAAGCCAAACAAGTTGAAAGCGCCAAACTGATGCGGCAGTGCCGAAGCATTGATCTCGCCGGATGCAATCTTGGGCATCAGCAGGTTCGCCGGCTCCCAATGTTTGTTATAGAAAATGAACTCATCCCAGCGTGTGCCGGCAAGCGATGCGGGAAGCTTGATGCCGAAGTCGCCGAGCAGGCTAAGCAGATAGCCGCTCCATCCGGAAGCTACAGTCGCGGCGCCAAAGGCATATTCCAGAACCAGGTCCCAGCCGATGATCCAGGCAAAAATTTCGCCCAGCGAAGCGTAGCCGTATGTGTAAGCAGAACCGGCAACCGGGATGGCAGAGGCAAATTCGGCATAGCAGAGTCCGGCAAAAACGCATCCGGTGGCAGCGAGAACAAAGGAGAGCACGATGGCAGGCCCGGCAAACTGCGCCGTGGCAGTCCCGGCAAGAACAAAGATTCCAGTGCCGATAATCGCGCCGATGCCGAGCGCAATCAGGTTGTTCACGCCCAACGCCCGCTTCAGGCTGAGTTCACCTGTTTCGTGAGCTTCGTCCAGAATAAGCTTGAGCGGTTTGGTGGCAAGCAGGTTGGCCATTCAGTTTCCCCTTTTGCAATAGACGCGGCTGAACACAAAAAGACTGGCCATTCTAAAACAAAACCCTCCGCCGCGGCGGAGGGTTCAGTGGAATGCAACTGTCTATCAAGTTTTATTTACTGAAGACCCAATTACGGTCCTTCGGTTTGGAGCTTACTGTGCTTCTTGCCATAGGCGAAATAGAACACTAACCCAATCGCCAGCCAAACGATGAGCCGCAACCAATTGGTCCAACCCAGGCCGAAGATCATGGCGCCAGCACACGACAGATGCCCAGGATCGCAACCAGAGGCAGCGCTGGAACCGTGAAAGCGCGCGGCAGATCCGGACGGCGCTTGCGGCGCAGTATCCATACGCCAGCGCACACCAGAATGAATGCAAACAATGTGCCGATGCTGGTCATTTCTCCGACGAATGCTATCGGGCAGGAAAGCCGCGAACAGCGAGGTGAAAACAAAGAACAGCATGTTGGATTTCCACGGCGTCTTGAATTTGGGATGAGGTTCGGAGAAAACTTTCGGAACCAGACCATCTTCGCTCATGGAGTAGAACACGCGCGACTGTCCCATACAACATCACCAGAATGACCGATGAGAAACCGGCGAGGATCGCGATGGTCACGAAACTTCGACAGCCACTCATAACCGACCATATATTTTGAGATGGCAAACGCGACGGAAGCTTCTTTGCCCGCGGTGCGGAAGTCGTCTACCGTGGCCACGCCGCTCAGCACATGTGAGAACGCAACGTACAAAATGGTGCAGATCACAAGCGATCCAAGAATGCCGATGGGCATATCGCGCTTCGGGTTCTTGGCTTCCTGCGCCGCAGTGGAGACAGCGTCAAATCCAATGAAAGCGAAGAACACCACGCCTGCCGCTCCCAGAATTCCCATGAGACCGCCATATGCGTGGGTCACGCCCTGAGAAGTGGTGTACGTTGTGGCAGCAGGAATGTACGGCGTGTGGTTCGCCGGAATCATGAATCCCCAGCCAATGCAGATCACCATGATCACGATAGCCACTTTCGTGATCACAATCAGAGTATTCACCACCAGCCGATTCCTGGGTGCCGCGAATCAGCAGCGCGGAAAGAATCAGAAGAATCACGATGGCGGGAATATTCATGATTCCGCGAACGCCGGCGTCTGCCGCCATCCCGACTTCCAGTGGAGAGTGGCACCATTGGTAAGGAACATGCAGCCCCACGTACTCAAGAACTTTGTTGAAGTATTGGCTCCACGCAATGGCCACCGTCGCCGCGCCGACCGCGTATTCAAGCACCAAGTCCCAGCCAATAATCCAGGCCACCAGTTCACCCATGGTGGTATAGGAATAGGTGTAAGCGCTGCCGGCAATCGGGATCATGGAAGCAAACTCTGCATAGCAGAGGCCGGCAAAGGCGCAACCAACACCGGCAAAGATGAATGCCAGCGTGACGGATGGACCCGCGCGCTCAGCAATGGCGGCGGCCGTCCGCACAAAAAGACCCGCGCCGATAATGGCTCCGATTCCGAGCGCGACCAGAGATACGGGACCCAGGGTCCGCTTGAGTGGCGCTCGTGCCGCTTTCGGCCTGAAGACGATCAATCGACTTCGTCCTGAATAATGAGCCTGACACTGGAGCCCTCTCAGTTCCTGTTTGAATTGCCATCGTTAAGCTCTTCCCCCTTGTGAAACCGTGGCGCTCCGGCGCGACCACACAAAATAGACCGGAATTCCCATCAGCACAATGATCAGTCCCGGCCACGTGTATTGCGGTTTGTAGCGCAATAATACGACATCAATGAATAAAGCCATCACAATATATATGGCCGGCAGTATCGGATAGCCGATGGCGCGATAGGGCCGTTCGGCCTGGGGCCGCGTGCGTCGCAAAACGAACAGGCCCGCAATGGTCAATATGTAAAAGACCAGGACGGCAAAAATAATGTAGTCCAGCAGCTGCCCGTAGGTCCCGGAGAGGCAGAGCAGGCAGGTCCATATGCCCTGCACGATCAGCGCATTTTTCGGCGTCAGATGCTTAGGATCAATCTTGCCCGTGGACTTAAAGAACAGCCCGTCTTTGGCCATGGCGTAATAGACGCGAGCGCCAGAGAGAATCAGTCCGTTGCAGCAGCCAAAGGTTGAAATCAAAATGGCGATGGCCATGAGTGCTGCGCCATTGCTGCCGAACATCTGTTGCAGAGCCGCCGTGCCAACTCTATCTGACGAAGCAAATTTAATACCGCGCGCCATCACCGTTGCGCCGTTAGGATCGCCATCCATGGGCAGCACGCTCAGGTAGATAAAGTTCACGGCAATGTAGAGCAAAATCACCACGCCGGTGCCTATCGCAAGGGAAAGCGGCAAATTGCGCTTGGGCTGTTTCACCTCGCCGGCGGTAAACGTCACGTTATTCCAGGCGTCTGCGGAAAATAATGATCCAACCTGCGCCACAGCCAGAATCGTCAACACGCCCACAAACGGACCCAGCACAGTGCCGGTAGCGGAATGCGGAGAATCCATCCGCCAGAAGTTGTGGAAGTTGGCGGCAATAGCCTGCGCGTTGCGTCCTACAAAAAGACCAGCAAGCACCAGGCCGGCCAGCGCGGAAACTTTGGCTACGGTAAACAGGTTCTGCACGGCCGCGCCAGTTTTAAGTCCAAAGATATTTAGAGCGGTAAGAAAAATCACGATCAGAATGCCGCACAGATTCTGCGTGTTCAGGCCAACATCCATGTTGCCCAGAACCATGGGCCCAACGGTGATCGGCGGAACGTGGGCGATATGCCAGATCCAGTTGTCGGCAGCGACCGACGGGAAAAAATATCCCAGGAACTTGCCAAACGCCACGCCCACGGCGGCGACAGTTCCGGTCTGTATTACCAGGAACAGCGTCCATCCATAGAGAAAGCCCCAGAGCGGCCCCAGTGATTCGCGCAGGTAGACGTACTGTCCGCCGGCTTTGGGCATCATGGCGGCAAGTTCGCCGTAAGAGAGCGCGCCCACAATCGTCATAAAGCCGGTCACCAGCCATGCGCCAATCAGCAGCGCCGGAGAGTTGACCTCGCGGGCAATCTCCGCCGACACAATAAAGATGCCGGAGCCAATCATGGACCCCATGACCAGGGTGGTGGCGCTGGTCAGACCCAGCCCTTTGACTAACTCAGGCGCAGCCGGAGCCACGGACTGAGGCGGACGCAATTCCACTGAAGATGACATATTGTTCTGTATGTTTTACTCCAAAACGCGCAGAAAATCCGCAACTGCTTTACCTGGGGACTCAAGAAGGTCAGAAATCACGGCTACCGAGTCCGCTCCTGAGTCTTTTACCTGAGCACAATTAAGGCGGGTGATCCCTCCAATGGCGACTAAGGGCTTCCGCGTAACCTGCCGAGCATGCCGCACGCCTTCCAGGCCCACCACCGGATCAGGGTTGGCTTTGGACCCCGTGGCAAATACCGGCCCAATGGCAATGTAGTCGACCGGAAGCGCGTCCGCTTGGCGGACCTGGGCAAGATTGTGGGTGGAAAAACCGATCAGCCACGTCTTTCCATCTTTCGCCTGATCGAATATCTTCCGCGCCGCTTCCGGGGAGAGATCGTCCTGACCCAGATGGACTCCGTCAGCGTCCGAGGCAAGGCAAAGGTCAACGCGATCATTGATGATTAGCGTGGCCCTGCTCACGGTTATTCTGCGCAGCTCCCGCGCACAGCTCAGGAACCGGCGAGTATTGGCTGGCTCAGACTTGTCGCGCAACTGGATCAGCGTCGCACCGGCGCTCATCAGCTCTTCTGCATACCGGACAATCGCCCAGACCGGGTCCGGCTGCGTCGCGAAACAAGAGAAGTCGATGATGGGATAAAGCGGGGATAAGAGCATTTTGAATTATTGAAATAACTTATCTAAAAAATGCTTTTCGCATGCGCTGGTATCAACCACGCACACTGGTGAGTTTGTGGGGCTTACGCGGCAAAACAACAGGACCAGGACGCTTTCGCAGCGACCGCTGCGCCGTGATCCCTTCAAGGACAGGTCCTTCTATGACTTGCACCTTCAAGCGCTTACCCAAAACTATGGCCGCCCGTGAGAGTGTACTCAGAGTAACTCCAGCGTACTGTGGGTCCAGCAGCCGATCAAGCTGCGAACGGCTGGTACGGAGACGGTCTGCCATGGCTTTTTTGGTAATGCGTTTCCGCTGCATTTCCTGACGTAATTGCCATGCGATTACACGTTTGATCGCTATGGTTTCGGCTTCTTCCAGCACGCCTTCATCGCGGAGAAAATCGTCAAAAGAAGAACCACTATGGTCTCTTGGTTTCGCTTTATTCTTCATTTCAACCCTCGCTCATGTTTGCTTTTGTTCCCTGTGGCAAGTTTCAGGTCCTCTGCGGGCGTCTTCTGAGTTTTTTTGATGAACCCGTGCAGCAAAACCATTCGTCCGCGTTTATCGACATAGAAGAGCACGCGAGCAATCTGCTTTCCGCTGAGATTGCTGCGGACTTCATAGAGACCTTGCCCCATTGGACGACATACCGGCATTCCAATGGGCCAGCCAAACTCTACAGTCATGATGTCGATCCCAATCAGCTTTCGATCATCACGGGAGAGACTCTTTAGCCAGTCACGTACCGGCTCACCGCCTGCCTCAGTTCTGAAGAAAATTGCGGGAATACGCTTTTGCCGTACAGTTTCCGCTTCAGTCGCCAGCCACTTCTTCTTGCTATCGGCCACAAATGGAAGTGTACCATAATTGGTACATCACCCCACAATAGTTCTAATGCCTCAGTCCGGCGGAGATACACGGGAAAAGCACCAAACAATCAGCCTCCAGCATCAACCAGAATAGCTCTGGAAATGAATGAATGCCTCCGGAGACTTGCTTTGTCAAGATGTACTACTTCGCAATTGATTTGCAAGCAGAAATGCCCTATCTTCTATCACCGCCTCAGGGCTGGGAAGTGCTTTTACGATCATTGAAAAATTAGCAGTCAGCAATCAGCATTCGGTAATCAGCCAAAATCAAGGCAAAAACACCCAAAAAAGTACTTCGACCGCTCGGTCACCGCTCGGTCGAATTGGGGTTGAGCTTTTGTTTGCAACAAAACGCCTATGGGGGGTGGGGGTCTGGCTGAGAGACGCAGGCAGAGGGCCACACGGAGATTGCCAAAATCGCCGACATTGCCAAAATTGACAATTGAAAAGCGAAGCAAACCTCACCACTGGTAAACACGGATGACACTGATCAGGAAAGCGCGAACCGCGCGCCAATTTGATTGCAACCGCTGAACTCTACGCCAATCTGGGATGACTTGGGATGATCTCGCTGAACCCACGCCAAATTGGGATGGGTAGAGGAGGGGGAGGGTGGATCGGATTGCGAAAATCGCCGACATTGCCAAAAATTGACAATTGAAAAAGCGAAGCAAACCTCACCACTGATGACCACGGATGACACTGATCAGGAAAAGACCATAGGCATTAAACCCCAGGGCTTAACCCCCTGAGCAGCTTTGGAAACCCTGTGCGGGAGTGGCTATCATTCATAAGGGCCTAAACCTTTTAGAGCCTAGACCGTCTTTCCCGGAGTGATTATGTCGCAGAAAAGTAAGTTTCAGTTCTCAGCTGGAGCCATGGGCGCTATCGCCATTGGATCATTTGCCGTAGGCGCGATGGCTGTTGGAGCCGTAGCTATCGGTAGCCTGGCCATTGGACGGCTGGCCGTGCGCAAAGGCAAGCTGGGTTCACTCGAGATCGGCGAGTTGACCGTCAAACGGCTGAATGTGCAAGAGCTTCGGGTAGAAGACAATCTTCAGTTGCCTATAGGACATCGATTGGAGTCGCGCGAGCCGGCCTAACAGTTTTGCGGCCGTGCAACAAAATAAAAACGCCTCCGCCAGAGTTTTTGATCTCCAGCGAAGGCGCTATTTTTCTTCGTGAACAGAAGCTGCCGAAAGTTACGGCCAAGGGCTAATAGCTAAAAGCTAAGAGCCAAGCGCTAATAGCTAATAGCCAAAGGCCAATAGCTGCCTCACTGCACATTCACATTCCTGGTAACGCGATAGAGATTGCCCTTCGCATCCCAGGCCTGTAGCACCAGAATATGTGTGCCTTTGGTTGCGTTGATAGTCTGATGAAAGGTTGGTCCAAACGACTCTCCCACCTGCTTGCCGCCAAGGTAAACCTTGATGGCGCTGATCGCCACGGTATTGAAATCCACATGGGCGGAAACAAGGAACGGAGAAGTCACGTCGTCGCCATCCTGCGGACTGTCCGTGGTGAGCGCGGGCGTACAGACATTTCCCTTGGGCGGGCAGCCGCCATCAAAAAATGCCTTAAAGGTATCACTGGCCGAATTGACCTTGCCGTTCACGTCCCAGGCAACCACCGTTATTTTTTGTGTGCCTACGGCAATTGGTCCGGCGGATGCGCCTTCAAGCTGGCCAGGCGAGCCGAAAGGAGGATCGAAATCCGCATAGACCTTGTTCCCTATATAGACCCGCATATGGTGGATGGCTGCCAGACCTTTGGCGCTGGCGGCTATGCTCAGGTTCTGCGAAACAACGTCACCCTGTGCCGGCGCGCAGATACGCACACCAACCGCGGTTGGCGGCGGGCAGGCGGGCGTATTGCCGATCACAGTGAAAGATTCGGTAGCGGTGTAGTGGCGTCCAAAGGAATCTGTGGCATTGAGCAGCAGCGTGTGTTTGCCGTTGGCGACGCCCGTAAAGAGGTCAAGCGGCGTACCCAGGTTGTTAAAAACCTGCTTGCCATCGATCAGCACCTTGATGTTAGTAACACTACCGGACGTGGGATTTACCGCCGCCTCAAAATGCGGAGTTTGAAAGATGGTTGCGTTTGGACTGGGCTGGCAGATGACTATGCCAGCTGTAGCTGGAGGAAGGCATTCTGCCGCCGCGATGCCCGGCAGCAGACAAAAAACAAATAGCATGAGAAAAAGCACAGGAGGACGAAACAGAGGCTTCATAAAGAGACGACCTTTCAGTGGCGATGCTCTGCAATTTCAGAGCAGTGCAACTGAAAGACCAATATTTGTTCTCTTTTGTTCTCTGTGGAAGCAACGAAAAAAGACGAAGCTGTGTAGAACAAGATCAAGGATAAGCACGCACGTACTCATCCGCAGCAAAAAGAGAAATCCGCTTTGTCGCTTGCGGCGTAAAGCGGATTTTCACCTGAATAAAATTGTAAGCGGATATTTTATTTATCGACTGCAGCCATGGCGCGCTCCGGATAACGTTCACCGGCCGCAACACCTTTCGGCGCGGCCTGATTGATGCGCTTCAGATCGTCCGCGGTGAGCTTGATGTTGGCGGCTTCAAGATTTTGCTCCAGGTATTTCCGGCGCTTGGTTCCAGGGATAGGAGCGATGTATTCGCCTTGAGCCAGCACCCAGGCCAGAGCAAGCTGCGCGGCAGTGCATTTTTTCTCCGCGGCAAGTTCTTGAATTTTGGCGACCAGATCAAGGTTCTTTTGAAAATTCTCACCTTGGAAGCGCGGTGCGTTGCGGCGGTAATCGTCCTGAGCAAGGTCTTCAAAGCGCTTGATTTGTCCGGTAAGAAAGCCGCGTCCGAGTGGACTATAGGGCACAAAGCCAATGCCGAGTTCGCGCACGGTAGGCAGAATTTCGTCTTCTGGGTCGCGCTCCCATAGTGAGTATTCCGACTGCAGCGCGGAGATCGGATGAATTTTGTGCGCACGACGAATGGTTTTGGGCGAAGCCTCCGAGAGTCCGAGATAGCGGACCTTGCCGGCCTTTACCAGTTCAGCCATGGCGCCTACTGTGTCTTCAATTGGAACGGTTTTATCAACGCGATGCTGATAGTAAAGATCGATCACGTCCACGCCAAGCCGCTTGAGGCTGGCCTCGCACGACTGTTTCACGTACTCGGGCGTGCCTTTGACGCCCAGGAATTCGCCGTTTGGTCCGCGCACATTGCCGAACTTGGTGGCCAGCACAACTTTGTCACGACGGCCTTTAATCGCGCGCCCCACCAGCTCTTCATTGGCGCCGGAGCCATACATGTCCGCCGTATCAAGAAACGTGCAGCCAAGTTCGAGCGAACGATGAATGGTGGCGATGGATTCCTGGTCGTCGCGTCCGCCATAAAACTCAGACATGCCCATGCAGCCCAGTCCGATGGCGGAAACTTTCAGTCCTTGTGAGCCAAGTGTTCTTTGCGAAAGCATCATGAATGGTCTTCCTTATCGTAAAAATGAATATTCAAAATGGTAACTGAAAGAAAAAAACTTATCACGCATGAAGGTTGAATGACGAACGATAAACACTGATACACCGATCAAAACTGAGATCGTGACAGAGGATATTGAATGTGAATGGTTGAGAAGAAATAAAACCTTAAAAACAGCGAACAATTACAGCTCAGTGCTGCTCAGCAACATTGCTGAGAGCGCTTGGAACAGGGGTCCATTTTCTGCGTATGTGTGGACGCGATCATCTGATCACGGGAAGGTTTCTTTACGGTGGCGCGGCCATGCACAACTTCAACCCATTTCAGGTCGTGTTTGATGAAGTCGTCAAATGCCGTTGCTGCCACGTCCATCCGGGTGCCGTCTGCAAATGTGATTGTCATCTCCCGCCTCCTAAGGGAATTTATTTGGGTATCTGACAAATAGATGCTTTGACTGTGCGGCAGGTTTCAGAAACTCACAAGAAAGATTGAATTGCGAGAAAATTTGAGCTTTGATGATGAACGTTACGTGGTCAGCGCCACTTCTTCCGCACGTTGTTCGTTCATTCGGGCCAGCAGGCGCTCAACATACTTTGTGTCGATGTTGCCGGCGCGGAATTCAGCATCAGCCAGAATGCGCCGGTGCAGCGGGATCGTGGTGTGAATCCCTTCCACAATAAACATCTCCAACGCGCGCTGCATGCGCATGATGGCCTCAGGGCGGTCCTTGCCAAAGCTGATGAGCTTGGCGATGAGCGAATCATAATAAGGCGGAATCACGCCTTCGGCATACGCAGCGGTATCCACGCGGACGCCCAGGCCGCCGGGAATATGGAAAGTCTTGATCTTGCCCGCGGACGGCGTAAATTTTTCCGGATGCTCGGCGTTGATGCGGCATTCAATCGCGTGTCCGCGCTGGCCTTTGCGATCAATCTTCGGAATGATGTCGCTCATCTTCGCGCCCGTGGCCAGCAATATTTGCGACTTCACCAGATCGATGCTGGTCACCATCTCCGTGACCGGGTGCTCAACCTGTATGCGCGTGTTCATCTCGATAAAGTGCAGGCTGCCGTCTTCATCCATCAGAAATTCGACGGTGCCGGCGTTGACGTAGCCAATTTCAGAGAGCGACTGCTCCAGTTTTTTGCCGATATCCGTTCGCATTTCCTGCGAAACGCGCGTCGAGGGCGATTCCTCCAGCAGCTTCTGGTGACGCCGCTGAATACTGCATTCGCGCTCGCCCAGGCTGATCACGTGCCCGTGCGAGTCTCCCAGCACTTGAAATTCAATATGGCGCGGGCGCTCAATAAACTTTTCCATGTAGAGATTGCCGTTGCCAAAAGCGGCTGCCGCTTCCGACTGCGCCGCATTGAACGAACCTTCCAGTTCGGACTCATTGCGGATCACGCGCATGCCGCGCCCGCCGCCGCCGGCAGAAGCTTTCACAATTACCGGATAGCCAATCTGCTTTGCCCATTCGCGCGCTTCCTCGGCGCCGGCGATCACGCCATCCGACCCAGGAAGAATGGGCACATTGGCCACTTTCATGGCCTGGCGCGCTTTTTCTTTTTCACCCATCAGGCGGATCACCTCAGGCGGCGGTCCGATGAATTTGATGTGAGAGCTCTCGCATACCTCGGCAAAGTTGGCATTCTCGCTCAACAGTCCGTAGCCGGGATGGATGGCATCCACGTTGGTAATTTCCGCCGCGCTGATCACCGCGGGGATATTGAGATAGCTTTCTGACGAACGCGGCGGCCCAATGCAGATGGCTTCGTCGGCAAACCGCACGTGCAGCGAATTACGGTCAGCATCGCTATAGACAGCAACGGTCTTTACGCCCAGCTCTTTGCATGCGCAGATAACGCGCAGGGCAATCTCACCACGGTTTGCAATCAGAATTTTTTTAAACATTATTTGTGTCGCTCGATTATTTTCTGGGTCGTACGGCGAACAGCGGCTGGCCATACTCGACTGGCTGGCCGTTGTTGACCAGCACTTTCACAATTTCGCCCGACGCATCTGACTCAATCTCATTCATCAGCTTCATGGCTTCAATAATGCACAGGACCTGCCCGGCCGCTACCTGATCTCCCAGCTTCACAAACGGCAAAGAGCCTGGCCCCGGAGCTTCATAGAATGTCCCGACAATCGGCGATTTCACAACGTGCAGTTCCTCCTCCACGGCAGCAGGCGGAGGCGCGGAATGCGGAGTTGCTGCTGCTGGCGGAGCGGGCGCAGGAGAAGCATGCTGTACCGGCGGCGCCGCCATCGGCATGGATGCCATGGTGTGCGTTATCACAGGAGCAGCCTGGTCAGCGCCGCGCTTGATACGGACTTTCACATCTCCGCGCTCGAGCTCAAACTCGGAGATATCTTTTTCAATTAGAAAATCGATCAGCTCTTTCAGCTCTTTTTGATTCATGAATTTATTCAGCTCTCCTCTGCCCCTTCATTCACAAGCGCCACACAGATTGGGTTTTCCACGGAGTTAAAGCGCGATCAGGTCCTTGGTGGTAGGCGTCAGGACCTCATGCCCCGTCTCAGTAACCAGGACCATATCTTCGATTCGTACCCCACCCTCTTCTGGAATGTAGATGCCTGGTTCCACGGTAATAACCATCCCCGGCGCAAGTTTTTGGGTTTGTCCCTTGGCCAGCCGAGGCTGCTCATGCACCTCAATTCCCACTCCATGGCCGGTGGAATGGGTGAAAAAAGCATCGAAACCGGCTTTTTTCAGCACTTCCCGCCCAACACGGTCCACTTCGCCAGTTTCCACGCCTGGCCTTACAACTCCAATCGAGGCAAGCTGGGCTTCCCGGACTGCGTCATACATGCGGCGGTGCGCCCTGGAAACAGGCCCCGCATGTACTGTACGGGTCATATCAGAACAGTAACCCGCAAGTATAACACCGTAATCCAGGATTATAAACCCTTGATTAGGAATGGTTTGCGCCGATGCACGCCCATGCGGCAAGGCCGATCGAAGCCCTGCTGCCACAATCGTGTCAAAGGACATTTTTTCCGCTCCAGCACGGCGCGCCTGCAATTCCAGCTCGCCCGCCACCTGGGTTTCCGCCACCCCTGGCTTGATCACGGAGAGCGCCGTCTGAAACAAGCTCGCCGCCAGCAGGACGGAGGCACGAATCTGGCTGATTTCGTCAGCATCTTTGATCAGCCGCAGCTGCTCCACCATACCGACCACAGGTTTGAGCCTGGTCTTACTGCGCAGGGCCTGTCCCAGTTGCCTGTAGGCCACGTAGGGAAGGTGTTCCGCTTCGAAACCAAGTGTCGCCACACGCGCCCGCTGCGCGCCCTCATATCCTTCAACAAACGCCGACTTCTTACCTACAATAATTTTGGCGCCCTGCACTTCTTCCTCCGCTTGCTGGGTATAGCGGCCGTCTGTGTAGAACGTCAGTTTGTGTGTCCGCTCACTCGCCTGCAGAAGCAGTACGCCTGCTGTTCCGGTAAATCCGCACAGGTAAAGGATGTTGGGCAGATGCGTGATCAGCAGCGCGTCCAGGCCGGCATGGCGCAACGCTGCCGCAAGTTTTTTCTGTCGAGCGGGATAGTTCATTTGTGCCCTAGGATTTGCTGGGTTCCAGACCGTGCATGCTTGCTGGCTCTCATATGCTGGTTACTGACATTCTGATTTGATGCGTATTTGAATGAATGAGCGCCACACATTCGCATCCGGCGGAAGCTGAAAGAACGGATGGAAATAAAAAACCCCGGGGGTATAAATCCCCGGGGCGCCAGAATGCGCAACACTAAGTCTGAATGATTTTTGGAGTAATAAAGAAGATCAGCTCCGCCGTTGAGGTGTTCACGTTGGTGTGCTTGAACAGATTGCCCAGCAGCGGAATGCTGCCCAGCAACGGGATTTGAGCAATAGCCACGCTGTTTTGTGTCTGAATCACGCCGCCTATGACCACCGTGCCGCCATCTGTTACCAGCACTTGTGTGGTCGCCTGTTGCGTGTTGAGCGTTGGGTTCAATTGTGAACCGGTCACACGGCTGAAGTCAGGTACTGTATTTTCCACGTCGATATTCAGGAAAATAGTATTTTCAGCGGTGATCTGCGGGGTCACTGTCAGACGCAGGAAAGCGTCTGTATAAGTCACGGTTGGCGGTCCGCCTAACTGCGCTTGCGTCACAACCGGAATACGCGAACCTTGCTTGATCATCGCAGCAATATTGTTCTGTGTTGTGATGTGCGGACGAGACAGGATCTTCAGCAAGCCGCGGCTTTCCGCCATGCTGAGAATAAAGTCAAGCCGGAATCCAGCGCTAAAGTTTGTAAATTGAAAGCCGCTGGTCGGCCCGGTTGCACCCAGGTTAGAAAACAACGGAATTGAATTTGTGTCGCCAGTACCCGTGATGAATCGCGGTGTTTGGCCGTTAACATCAATAGGACTGTTGCCTGTTGCGCCGCCGATGGCGTTATGGGCGCCGCCAGCAGAGATACCAATTTGTGTACCAATATCGCGGGCGAATGTTCTGGTGGAAGCCACCACGCGGGCCTCAATCTCCACCTCAGGAGTTTTGCGGTCCAGCATGCGGATTAATTCTTCCACTTTTGGCAGCACGCTGGGTATGTCTTCAACAATCAGCGCATTGCTGCGATCATCTGCCACCACGTCTCCGCGGGCTGAGAGGAATTTCTTGATCACAGGCATCGCATCCTTGGCATGACCATAGCTCATGTAACGCGTGATGGTCTGCTTGGGGACAGCCAGTGCCTGGGCGTCCTGCTGGGCGCGCCGCGCTTCAGCTTCCGTCTTCATCGTTTCCATCGTGGCAATACGAAGGACGTTTCCCTGCAGTGTGCAGGCCAGGCCGTTGTTATCCAGCACAATGGCCAGGGCCTGGTCCCACGGTACATCATCCAGAACGATTGTGACGGAACCTTTCACTGAAGGGTCCAGCACCACGTTCAAGCCGCTGATCTCGTGAATCAAGCGGAAGAAATCTTTCAGATCAAGGTCCTTGAAATTCATGCCGAACGGTTCGCCCGTATAGCGGCCCGTGGTGCAGTTGCCTCCCGTATTCGCGGCAACCGGCACTGTTGTTCCTACCGGCGAACTTTGCTGCTGCTGTTCCAAAGCAGCGTTCATGACTGCGGGTTGGGCAGCCATACTGCCATGCGGGGCAAAAGGAGCCTGATTGATGGCCGGTAGCGCCGGAGCATTGCCGCTAAAGTGTGAAGCAGCAACCTCGGCCCTGGATTGTGTGGCTTCAACGGTCTTCTCTTTGGCTTTGGCGCCAGCCGTGGCAGGTGGTGGAGGTACAGCCTTAGCGTCCGCCGCGACAACTGGAGCCTTCATCTCGGGTAGAGCGTCAGGCTTCACGCTGGAGCTTCCATGCAGGCTCACAACCAGCTTATTGCCTTCAGGAGTCACCTGGAAATCACGCATCTGCGCCATATCCACGACGACGCGAGTGGTTCCTTCCTGATAGCGACCCACGCGCACTGATTTAACATCGCCGCTGTTGACCGGAATTTCTCGAGCGCGTCCCTGGAGCGCCGAGTTGGGAATGTCTACTACAACTCGATCCGGGTTCGTCAGCTTCATGGTCTTCGCGGTCATGGGGCCGCTGCCATTAATCTCGATCGTCAAAGCATCGCTGCCACGGGCGATTGAAACGTCCCGGATGCGCGTTGCCGCTGCCGCTTTATGTGTTGTTGCAGTCGCAACAACCGTAGCGCCATCCCGGCTGTTTTCCTGGACGTCCCCCAGTTGCGAAACGGTAGCTGTGGCCACGATGCTTGTACTGGCCAACAGAACGATTCCTAGCAGTTGCCTCATACTCATCTCTTTGTTCTCCCCATCCCGGCGGTCAGCTTCCCACCGGTCATGCACGGCGTTGCTGCGCCTATCTCACTCATCCAGCCGCTGAGGAAATGAGTCCACTCGTTAACAAACGGATGACTTCCTTCCCTCTGTTCGGCCTGACTGCTTCTGCAACTTCGATTGCTTTGCTATCAATACAAATCTAAAATTCTTCCCGGCCGCTTATGACGCGGGAACAAGCTTCTTCACCACTTCGCGCGGGGTCTCGCGCCCTAATGGGTCTTTTACAAACTCGCGGAAAATAATGGAGTCGCTGGTAATCTTCTCCACGCTTCCCTGGAATACCTGATCGTTCTCGCGCAGGAAGTAGGTGCGTCTGGTGCTGTTGGCAACCACAGCCATCATCTTGCCGGAGGTATCTTTCAGCGTGCCTTGCAGGACCAGTTCCGGAATCACCAGACAACGCTTTCCATTGGTGCAATTTGGCTGCGGGCGATTGACGCCGCCTTCTTTGGAAACGATCGGACTCACAAACGGATCTCTGCGCCCATGTGGTCCAAAACTTTTGGCCGAAGGCTTAGGCTTCTCTTCCGCCTTGGCTGGCGTGCCTGCCTGGGTCACTTTGGGCGCCGGCGCCTTTGCCGGGGTCTTGGCCAGAGTAGCCGCCGCTTTCTTTGGAGGCACGGGCTTCACGGCAATAACAGCCGGGGCCTTTGCCGCATCGCTCTTCTTGGTATCGGCTTTTTTGGTATCTGCTTTTTTGGTTTCTGTCTTTTTTGCGTCCGTCGCTTTGGCCGCCACTACGGGTGTCGGCGTTCCTTTTGCCGGCACGACCGCAGGTGCTGGAGTCTTGCTCTTGGCCGGCACGGTCGTCGCCGTGGCTACCTGAGGCTTTGCTCCTGGCGCAGCTCCGCTACTGGCTGTCGCGCCAGACTTCGGCGCTACTGGCTTAGTGCTCACTGGCTTGGTGCTCGTCGTCGTTGTGCTTGCCTTGGTGGCAGCCGGCGCGCTGGTGCTGGCTGCTTTTTTTGTTCCCGGCTGCGTGGTACCGCCCGATTTACTGGCGGCAGACGGAGTCGGAGATGGAGAAGGCGAGGTCTGGCTTTTGGCGCCGGAATTCTGCGCCGTGGCCATCGTCGCCATGGCTATTGTGAGCGCAAGAATTTGTATCAGCTTCATCTCAATTCCCTTTTGTGCACACTTCATACAGATTCTTAACTTATTTCGCCGGGGCCGCTGGAACCGCCGGCTGTCCCGGCTTACCCGGCGCTGGCGCCGGTTGTTCCACTGGCTCATGGCTAAAGAAAGTTGTTGCTACACAGCTTGCCAGCACGGTTTCACCTGGAGCGTAGGTGTAAGCAGTTTTCACTTTGGCTGCGCTGCCGCTCTTGGTGTTACCCATTTGCATGTTGCTGACGTTAACGATCCTCTCCAACTCAGCTACGCGCTGGAAGAAATTCAGCACCGAGTAATAAGGCCCGTCAATATCGATCGAAAACGGCACTTCGCTGTAGAACTCTTTGTTGCCCACCGGCATCGCCGTATACCGCCGGATCTCAATCCCTGAAGTTGCGGCCGTATCGTGCAGCAACTTGATGAACTGGTCCGCATCTTTATCTTCCGGAACAATCTTCTTCTGGATCTCCAGCTGCTGCTGCAGGATGGCCATGTGCCGGTTCTCGTCTGCCAGCTTTGGCTCAAATGTCTTGAGCCGATCGTTCTCTTCTTTCTTTTCCTTGATCTTGCTCTCCAGCTGCTGGTTGGCCTGATACATAGGATTGAAATAGATGTAGTAATAGGCCGCGCCCACCATGAGCGCAGCAAGGAACAATATTCCTGCCCGCGCCGCTAACGACATTTCACCGAATTTAGCCATATACAAAAACCTTCCCCGGCGGATAATTGCTTTTAGTTACGACTGCTTTTGGGCCTTCCCTGTAAAGTTGGGGGCCCGTTCGCAGATCAATTCGAATTTGAAAGCCTGGACTTCCTTCACGGCACTGTCCTGGGCTGTCTCTTTGATCTCAACCGACTTAAACGCCCCGGTCTTTCTGAGATTAGCCATCAGATCAGCCACGGAGTTGGGACTCAAAGCCATGCCGGTAAAGTTCAGGCTCTTGCCGTCATCGGTCATGGTCTCAAGCCAGACCGCGTCAGTGCTGTTGATTGTGTCCGCCACCAGATTCAGCAGGTCCACGGGCCCTGACTGCGCCGCTTTGAGCTCTTCAATAACTCTGACCCGGCGCTCATACATGTCGGCCTTTTTCTTGCTGGCCTCGTATTTTGCTTTCACATCGGCGAGCCGCTGGTTCTCAACGATGGCCCTCTGCAGATCTTTTTCCAGGCTCTCGTGCTGCTTCTGTACCCACATGTGCGCCAGCCCTATCAGCACAACCAGTGCGCCGACAAATACCAGACCGAGAATTACGGTGCTGGAACCCTCACCGCCGCCCGCGGCAGCAACGGTGCTTGCCCGTCTTCCGCCACGCGACGTCTTCTTTGGAACTCCAAGCAGATTGATGCGAATCATAGGTCTTCAAAGCTCCTCAGGGCCAAACCCACCGCAACCGCGAGCTGTCCCGGGTTCTGATCAAGAATTTCGTTTTCCGTGGAATCTATCGGCGGAATAATGCGCTGAAATGGATTCAGCACCTCTACCGGCAATGAAAACTCCTGGCGCAATGCTTCTACCAGGCCGGGGACCTTTGACGATCCGCCTGCCAGATAAATGCGCTCAATATGCTCGCCAGACGCCGTAGCGCGGAAGAAATCAAACGTCTTCTGGATTTCCAGCACGATGATCTCTGTGACCTGCTGCAGGATCGGCAGCTTGGCGTCTTCGCTGACGGTCCCGACTTTCCGGCCAAGCTTAAGTGACTCGGCATCGTCAAAACTCAGGTCCAGCTCTTTCTGCAGCGAATCCGTGTACTGGTTGCCGCCCACGCTCACGTCGCGGGTAAACAGCGGCGTTGAGCCTTTCACGATGTTGATGTTCATTACGCTGGCACCCAGGTTCAGCAGTGCCACCGTGGAATCGTGATGCGGCTGGTAGTTGTATTCGTAGCAGTTCTGCAATGCGAAAGCGTCAATATCCACTACCGCGGGCGATTTGCCTGCCAGCGAGAGGACGTTGGTATAGTTCAGAATTTTGTCTTTCTTTACCGCTACCAGTAACACATCCATCTGCGGGCCGGGGTCGTCAGGATTCAAAATATCGAAATCCACATTCACGTCGGCGATATCAAAAGGAATGTGCTGGGCTGCTTCCGTGGTGATGCTCTCCGCCAGCTCGCCTTCGCTCATTGGCTGAACACTGATTTTTTTCACAATTACCGAGTGGCCGCTTACTGAAGTCGCCACCGATTTCGTCTTGATACCGTGCTCGCCAAAGATTTTGCTGATCGCGCTGGAGACGCTGCCGGAATCGACGATCATGGAGTCCACCACAATGTCACTGGCCAGCGGCTCCACGCCCAGATGCGTAACCACTATGTCGCCCTTGGAGCGCTTCAGTTCAATCGCCTTGATGCTGCTGGAGCCTATGTCCAGGCCCACTATCGATTTTCCTGATCCAAACATGCCGTCCCGCCTTGTCCTTGATTTCCTTTGTTTCTCCGGTTTCCCGGACTTACCGCGCTGAGGCTGTCTTCGCCGCTTTCGGCTTTTTCTTGGCCCCATTCATATTCATCGTGCTTTTCTGCTCCATCCACTGGTCCAGGATGGTTTTCTTGAACTTCCAACGGTTCCCGAGCTTGAAGGCAGGGATCTTTTCTTCCGTCACATATTTGTACAGCGTGTCCGGACTGACCCCCAGGTACTGCGAGGCCTGTCTTATGTTCATTACCTCACGCGAATCTGCCGCCATAAATGTGTAGCCTTTCCACAGTGAGTCAACGGCCTCACTAAAAGGTCTGTGGAGAAATCCTTTGTCTTCTCGGGGGGGAAAACTTCAGGTCGAAGCGAGTTATATCCGGCTTAACATGGGAAGGTCAATAGGTAACTTCCGGTTTCTTCCTGTGTTTGGGGGGTATCTTTGGGGCTAGTACTAGCCTTATGACCGAAAGGACATCAAAATCCTGCGACACAAAGGTAGTTGCACCACAAGTTATTGTGGTATTGCCGCACACGGTTCGCTATTTTGCCCCTGATGTTACTAAGGGCCTTGGGATTCACGTCCGGAATCACGCTTAAAGTAACGGAAATCAGCCCAGTATTGTTCGCTTTGACGCTCCCTGCCTGCATTTTTGAGAGAGTTATTCGGTCCTCAACGCCTGTGTTGGTTCAATCCGGCACGCGCGCATAGCCGGCACTGCGCTTGCAATAACGACGGTCAAGAGAAGACTGCAGACCATCCCCACAAATACCGCGGGATCGAGCGGTCGCGTTCCATACAGAATTGATTTGATAAGCAGCCCAGTGCCGATGCCGCCCGCCAGACCTATGGCCAGCCCCACCAGGACGGGCCGCATGCCGTCGAACAGCACCAGGCGCAACACCTCACCGCGCTGCGCTCCCAATGCCATTCGAATTCCGATTTCAGAGACCCGCTGCGTTACCAGATAGGAAAGCACTCCGTAGAGCCCCACAGCAGCCAGCAGGAGTGACAGCGTGGCAAACACCACCACCAAGGAGGCGCTGAAGCTCTGGCTCGCCGTTGCTTTGCCGATAATCTGTTGCATGGTCAGCACGTCATAGACAGGCATAGCCCGATCAAGCGCGGCAAACTGTTTTTGCACAGCCTGAGATAGCAAAAGCGGATCGTTCCCTGCCCTGACCACCAGCGTCGCGTCGCCGGTATGCTTTGGCACTCCGGCAAGGATGGGCAGGTAGAGCGTGGCTTTCAGTGGCTGCCCAATAACGTGAATCGTGTCACCCACCACCCCTATGATTTCCTGAGGTTGATTCTTTCCGGCCCACTGCATCTTTATGTGCTTGCCCAACGGGCTTTCACCGGGGAAAAACTGGTCCGCAAATTTCTTGCTGATGATTACATTATGCGTCCGCCCCATACTGTCCTGCTGGGTGAAAAATCGTCCCCGCAACAATGGGATCTCAAGCGCGCTGAAATAACCTGGATCAGATTTACGGACCAGCGCATCCAGCTCAAGGATCGGGCCACTCGATGGATGCTCCGGAATTGTGAATATGGAATCGCTCTCAAAGCCGGCCCCGGGTGCGGTGGAAACCAACCCGGCGGCCTGGACTCCCGGCAAGCTCCGCACTCGCTCAAGCAACGATTCATGGAAGGCATTGATCTTTTCCCCGGTATCGTACTGGCTCTCAGGCAGACCATACTTCATGGTCAAAACATTGTCAGTAATACATCCCAGGTCCGACGTCCGTAGGTTTAAAAAACTCTTGAATAGTAGTCCGGCAGATATCAGCAGAGTCACGGTAAGCGCGATTTCCGCAGCCAGAAGCGTCTTTCGCAATACTGCCTTGGAGGCGCTTCCGCCAATCGAACGCGAGGAATCCTGCAGCGCTGCCAGCAGATTCTTGCCTGTGGATGAAATTGCAGGCAGCAAACCAGCCAGCATGGCTGCCAGAAACACAATCAAAATCGAAAAAGCCAGCACAGTTCCATCGATATGGATTGCATCCGTACGCGGCAGATCATGCCAATGCGTTGCCAGCCACTGCGTGGCCGAATACGAAAGCGCCACGCCCAGAACTCCGCCGGCGATGCAGATCAACAGGCTCTCGGTTAATTGCTCCCGGATCAGCTTGAGCCGGCTGCCACCCAGCGCCCCGCGGATCGCGACCTCCTTGCGCCTTGCCGAGCCGCGAGCTATCAGAAGGTTGGAAACGTTGAGGCATGCAATCAGCAGCATGCACGCCACCGATCCCATTAACACAATCAGCGGCGTCTTCACGTCCTGCACTACATCGTCGATCATGGGCCGCGAAAGCACATCTTCGGCAACTGGCTTATCCAGGTATTGCATGTGCAGTTGATATTGCAGCGCGCTCACTTCCTTCACGGCGGCTGCAATGCTCGCCTTATCCCTCAACCGTGCCACAATATGACTCTGGTGGTAGTCGTGGGCTTGTAAGAATTCCGGTTGAAATATCGACGAGTAGGGCACCCACAGCTTTACGGTCGAATCAGGATAGCTGAACCATTGCGGCAGGACGCCGACAACGGTGTATGGCTTCGAATCCAGGCGGACTTGCTTTCCGACGATCGTCTTATCTCCGTTAAATCGGCTTTGAAACAAAGTCCATGACAAGATCACCACGTTATTGGCTCCAAGGCGATCTTCGTCTTCTGTAAACGTCCTTCCCAGAGCGGGCTGTACTCCCAGTACGGAAAAGAAATTCCACGAACCGGCGGCGGCCGTCACAACCTCTGGCAATTCGTCATGGTTACCGGTTACGTTGCAGCCCCACCAGGCCCAGGCTCCCATATCTTCAAAGCCATGCGTCTGCGCGCGCCAGTCGTGAAAATCAGCAGGCGCAACCACGTTATAGGGGAAGTTTTTGTCCCCCTGGCGAAAATGTTCATAGAGCATTACCAGCTTGTCTGAATCACGGAAAGGCAACGGCTTCAGCAAGACCGAGCGGACCACCGTAAACAGTGACGTTGTGGCCCCTATGCCCAGGGCCATCACAAGAATGGCGGTAAGAGAAAAACTAGGTGACCGCCCTAAAGTACGAATTCCATAACGCGCGTCGCGCCAGAGCGCTTCCAGCCAGTTCCAACTCCAGGTAGATTGGGATTCTTCCCGCAGAAGAGTTGGATTGCCGAACACGCGCAGCGCCGCAAGCCGTGCCTGCTCCGGATCCATGCCCTGGCCAACATTCTCGGCAATCTGTTGCTCAAGGTGGAATTGCAGCTCATTGTTCAGGCGTGCCGTCTCGCTCTTGCGATGAAACAGCATCAGCATTGCCATTCGAAATCGTTGCAACCAGCGCATTGGCGCCTCCTTCACACGCTGTCAATAACCACATCAATGGCTGTTGAAAGGCGTTTCCAGCTTTCCTTTTCTCTCTCCAGCTGAGTGCGGCCGGCGGCCGTGAGCGAGTAAAACTTGGCCTCTCTGCCGGTTTCGCTCTGCATCCATTTGGCGCGGATCCATCCCTGCTGCTCCAGCCGGTGCAGCGCCGGATAGAGTGATCCCTGCTGTACCTGCAGCACTTCATTGGAAATCTGCTGGATGCGCTTGGCGATGGCCCAGCCGTGCTTGGGCTCAAGTGAGACCGTTTTCAATATCAGAAGGTCCAGCGTTCCCTGGACCAGATCATTCGGCTTACCCATACTATGACTATCTACAACCAATTGTAGATTGTCAAGGTATCGCGGTTTTTATTTATGCGCGCAAAAAAAAGGCCCGGATTTAAGCTCCGGGCCTTCGTCACACATTCAATTTCTCATCATGCAAGATCGAACAAGAGCAACTCGCTCTGGTCCGCGCTGCCGGTAATTTGCAGCTTCTTTTCCTGTGATACTGCCGCTCCATCGCCGGCCTTCAGCTCTTGTCCGTTGACGTTCACTGCGCCGCGCGCCACCTGTACCCATGCATAGCGCTTGTCGCTTAGTTCGTACTCCACCGAATCAGACTTCGCCAGCTGCGTCGTGAAGAGTTCCGCATCCTGATACAGCTTCACTGCGTTGCTGCCATTGCCGCCGCTGGGTGACGCCACCAGCCGCAACTTGCCCCGCTTCTCTTCTGCCGGTATGGCCTTCTGCTCGTACATCGGCGTAATGCCTTCTTTTTCCGGCAGGATCCATATCTGATAGAGATGGACCGGCTCAGATTTCGAGTGGTTGAACTCGCTGTGGCGCACGCCGGTTCCAGCGCTCATCTTCTGTATCTCTCCCGGACGAATCACCGAACCAGTGCCCATGCTGTCCTTGTGCTCCAGCGATCCT
The DNA here is from genome assembly GCA_963724105.1 of Terriglobia bacterium. Classification (GTDB taxonomy): domain Bacteria; phylum Acidobacteriota; class Terriglobia; order Terriglobales; family Acidobacteriaceae; genus Angelobacter. The sequence goes on from CAVRTD010000002.1 coordinate 304,475, forward strand.
TCCAGCACCACGGTGATGATTTCCATGTCACGATGCGGGTGCGTCGGGAACCCGTAGCCCGGCTGTACCCAGTCTTCATTGATCACGCGAAGGCTGCGGAACCCCATGAACTTTTGATCGTAGTAATCGCTGAATGAAAATGAGTGAAACGTATTCAGCCATCCGTGATCGGCATGGCCGCGGTCTTTGGCCCGTCTTACCTGAATCATATGTACCCCCAATTTGCCTGTTATTTCTTGTTTGTTACTGCTGCCGAACTTGCGGAAGCCGTCACCAGCAATCCGCCGATGATGGCCAGGTTCTTCAGGAAATTGATCATCTGGTCCTGCTGCTGAGCGGCAGGTACGGCCCAGAAGTTATGAAATACCAGCGTGACCGGCACCAGCCATACGGCGATGACCAGAGCTGCGTAACGCGCTTTGTATCCAGTCAGCAGCATCAGCCCGCCGCCGATCTCGATCAAAAGCGTGATAGCCAGGGCCACCGAAGCCAGAGGAATCCCCTTGCCCGCCATCATGGCTGCAACATCATGAAAGTGCGGTATCTTGCCGAGTCCGCTCAGAATAAAAATCACGCTCAACAGCACGCGTCCCAATAGCAGTTGCCATTTCGAATTCATTTTGTTGCTCTCCTGAAGAATTTAGATTGGGTTATTGCTGGCCCTGTTTTCCCGTTCGCTGGGATTAGATGCTTTGATATCAAAATAGTTTCAGGCTGAGATAACTGCCCTTTTGGCGGGTATTTACGGCTGGCTCTGCTTACCTGAGCCTAAATTGAGGATCGGCAAGAGGCTGCTGTAATCGTCGGTCCACAGGCGCAGACCCGGGCGCGGAAAGATTTCCGCGCTGGCATCAGACACCTTTCTTATCGCCAGAAACTTCTCGTTTGCCGTGACCAGCACCCAGTCCGCGGCATATGCGCCTTCATCAGGATTGTCTGGAGTGGAGATGATCACGGCCCGCAATCCGGCGTGGTCTGCCTGTGCTTTCACCACGGGAGCAAGGTCCAGGTATTGATTGGAGATGTGAAAAGCGATAATCCCGCCCGGCCGCAAGTGGCGCTGATAAAGCTGTATGGCCTCTGCCGTGATCAGATGAACGGGAATCGCGTCGCCGGAGAACGCATCGACGGCGATCACGTCGTAATGCTCGGGCGGCTCGGCCTCCATGGAGAGGCGTGCGTCGCCCTGCGCAATTTCAATTTTGGCCTGGGACTCACGGAGGTAGGTAAACACATTCCTGGCAATGATCTCCACGCGGGGATTAATTTCATAGAACCGAAAGACATCCCCGGGAAGCCCGTATGCCGCCAACGTTCCTGCTCCCAGTCCAACCGCGCCCACGCGTCTCGGCTTGCCTTGGCAGCAGTGGTCCAGGGCCAGTCCAATTCCAGTATTGTGTGTGTAATACGTTGTGGGATCATGGCGAAATTGGTCACTGCCAAAGTATTGGCTGCCATGTTGAATATTTCCATGGACCAGCGTGCGATACATCCCCGCTTCTTCCGTCGACTCTTCCGTGACGCGCAACGTGCCGTAAAAACTGCGCACCTGCACGATGGTATTTTGGCTGTACACACGGACCTGCAACGCCACCACCACCAGCAGCCCGACGGTCGCGGCTGGCCAGAACAGCCGCCAGAAAAAATGGTCTTTCCACATCAATACCGTGGCAAGAGCAGCGGTATAAACCAGGCTCCATGCCAGTTCATAACTGCCACGAAATATCAGCGGAGCCAGCACGCCAACAAACATTGATCCCAGTGCGCCGCCAGCGGCAATGAACAAATAATATTGCGTGGCGTAACGCGGGCTGGGACGGCGACGATGTAACTCTCCGTGACAAAACAGGCAGGCAATGAATAAAGCTGCGCAGATGGCCGGTACGGTTGTCCTGATAGGCGGTGCTTCATCAGGATTGGAAATAAGATATCCCACGCCACCCAGAGCCAAAGGCAACAGACCCACCACCAGCCAGCGGACATACAGCTTCCCGCCGTTAAACGCGATAACAAAAGTCAAAAGGTAGATAGTGAGTGGAATAATCCACAAGAGCGGAATCGCGGCAATGTTCTGGCTCAAGTGGCTGGTCACGGCCGAGAGCAGCAATGCTCCGCAGGCGGCCGTCAGCAGCCAAACCATCTTTTCGTTTGAAGTCGGCGGTGGCTTCGGCGGCTGCTCTGGACTGGCCGCCAGTTCATCCTCAGTCTGCGTTTCTGCGATCTTTGGTTCATTCGCGGGTTCGTCCGCTGACGCGTTGCGATTGCTCAGGCTGATCACGCCGCAAGCCAGCGCAAATACCAGAAACCCCGCAGACCACACGACCGTCTGCCCGTGCAGGCTGAAGTGCGGTTCCACCAGCGTGGGATAGATCACCAGCGCCAGCAGCGATCCTAAATTTGAAAGCGCAAACAGCCGGTACGGCGCCGCCGGAGTGTTCGGCGTTGTTGAATCTCCATGGCCGGCGCGCGCATACCACGCCTGTAGCAGAGGATTGGTTGCCGAGAGAACAAGAAAAGGCAGACCAATCAGCACCGTCAGCAGCCAAAGCACGCTATAAGCCGGATGCAAAGTAGAAGCCCGCAATTGAGGATTGAGATTGCGCGCCACCTGCGCCAGGCTTGCGACTAGAAGGACGCCATAGACGATTGCCTGCGTTCGCGGCCGCAAGCGCGTTGCGATCCCGTGCGCGCATAGGTATCCCGCTAAAAGAACGGTCTGAAAAAAGACCAGGCAGGTCATCCAGACGGAAGCCGATCCGCCCAGCAACGGCAGCAGGCGCTTCCCCGCCATGGGCTCAATCAGAAAGAGAAGGCTGCTGCTTAGAAAAATGGCGATTGCATACAGGACGGCACGTGGGCGCATGAGCGAACCAAGATATCAGGAAATTCGGAAATTGAGTAAGTCTCGAGAAATGGAAACTTGAAGTAATTTGGTAATTTAGAAATTTAAAAACTCACGGCCGCAAATTATTCAACTTTACAAAATTACCGATTTACTCCAATTACCAATTGGCACTCACTCGCCTTTTCCTAGTTTCCGGCACAAATCACCGAGTTGCGTCTGCTCATCCGGCTTGAGCCTGGACATGATTTCCGTAATGCGCCGCGCGTGTTCAGGAAAGATTTTGGCGATCAGCTTCTCTCCCGCCGGCGTGATGCATGCCAGAACAAAGCGCTTGTCCTTGCCCTGCTGCTCTTTCTTTACCAGCCCGCGCTTCTTGAGGTTGTTGATCACCAGGGTCAGGTTCCCGCTGCTGGTAAGAATGCGCCGCGCCAGATCGCCCAGACACTGTGGTCCCACGTGGAACAGCGCCTCCAGCACCGCAAATTGGCTGAGCGTGAGCCCTTCTTCTTCCAGTCCGATACGCGCATAGGCGAACGCAGCGCCGGCAGCGCGTTCCAGCTTCACATACGCGCTCAGCGCGCGCTCCTGCGCGGGCGTTCCTTTAAATCTCTTGGACATAGTATTTCTGACACGGGTCATTTTCTAATACTGTTTCAGATGCAAGAAAGCGCAAAGCTTGAGAGAAATAAATCTCCCTCCACTTTGCGCCCTTGCGAACATGGCGGTCAACCGCCTCTTACTGAATGTCGAACTGCTCCGGATGCAGCAATGGATCAGATTTCACCAGCACCGTGCGCTTGACCAGCTCTTCCATCTCCTGCAGCCAGCGCGCGTTATTGCCTTTCAGCGCTTTGCCCACTTCCGGATGCACGCGGATCATTACATCGTGCTCAAAGTGCCGTGCCATTTTGCGCAGCTCAACGTAGATCTCATTGCAAACCGTTGTCACGGACTTGATCATGCCGGTGGCCTGGCAAACAGCGCAGGGCTGACCCAGCGTGCGCTCCAGTGACTGTTTCACGCGCTTGCGTGTAATCGCCACAAGACCAAAGTCATTAAACTGCAGAACCTTGGATGGTGCGCGGTCGGCCTTCAACGCCTCTTCCAGCGCCTGCATTACCTTGGCGCGATTGCGGCGTTCGTCCATGTCAATGAAATCGATCACGATAATGCCGCCCAGATCGCGCAGGCGTATCTGCCGCACGATTTCCTTGATGGCATCAATATTTGTTTTAACGATCGTGTCTTCCAGCCGCGCCGTCTTACCAACGTATTTGCCGGTATTGATGTCGATCGCCACCAGCGCTTCCGTCTGATTGATCACGATATAACCGCCACTGCGCAGCCAGACTTTCGACTTGAGCGCCTTGTTGATTTCGTCCGTGATATTGAACTGCTCAAACAGCGGCGTGTCTTTGCTGTACAGCTTTACGCGCCGCACCAGCGAAGGCTGGAAGCGGCTGACGAAGCGCAGAATGCGTTCGTATTCCTGCTCTGTGTCGGCCCAGATGGCGGAAAAGCTTCCGCTTACCTGGTCGCGCAGAATGCGCTCCACCAGATTCAAATCGTGATAGATCAGCGCCGGCGCCTTTGACGTCTCCGCGCGCCCACGAATCTCATTCCATAAATTGATCAGGAAACGAATATCGTTGCGCAGGTCCTGCTCTTCCGCTCCTGCGGCTGCCGTGCGGACAATAAAGCCACCCTGGGCATCGCCGCGCTCGCTCAAAGCAATCCGCTTCAACCGATGACGCTCTTCCTCTGACGCAATCTTGCGTGAAACGCCCGTGTGATGCACCGTGGGCATATACACCAGATAACGGCCTGGCAGCGCAATGTGGCTGGTGATGCTGGCGCCTTTCTTCGCGATTGGCTCTTTGGCAATCTGCACCAGAATTTCCTGGCCTTCTTTCAGCAGGTCGCTGATGGCCGGCATCTGGCGCGCCTGTTGATGGCGTGGACGCCCGCGCATGCGCCGTCCTGGAGGTCCACCGCGGCGGCCGCCACGACGGTCCTGCGGCCTGTTGCGATCCGTGCGCTGGCGAGAGCCTGCAGCCGCCGGAGCATGTTGTTCTCCGCCGCCTTCGCCCTCTTCAGATTCATCGGCGCCTTCTTCTTCGCCGCCTTCCAAATCTTCTTCCGAACCAAAAGCGTCTTCCACTTCTTCCATCTCGTCCGGTTCAAGCCCTTCGGCTTCATATTTCCCGGTAGCGCGCTCATTCACGCGCGCATCGCGTACCGCTTCCATCAGTTCGTTGCCCATGGGAAGCATCGGTTCGCCGGATTGGCCGAGCACTTCTTCTTCCAGCTCTTCATACTCGCCCATGTCCGCATCTTCCTGGAAGCCGGGCAGGTCGCTCTCTTCTTCTTCAATCTCTTCTTCTTCCATCACGCCGCGTGTTTCGAGACCGCGATTCTCAGAAGTGGCAGAGGGCGCCCATGTCTGCTGGGCCGGAGCTTCCAGATCCGAATCCAGATGCGTAGCCGCTTCAGCTTTATCTTCCTGGCTGTCTTCTTGTTGGGTTTCTTCTTCCTGAAACTCTTCTTCCTGAATTTTTTCGATCTCAGGTGCGGCGGCAGAATTGAATGCACGAACTTCGTGTTTGCTTTCGAATTGAGGCTCGACCGGATCCAATGCTGGACGCTCTTCGTGTTCGCCGTGTTCGGTGCTGTGTTCGAAAGTTGCGGTCTCTTCAGGAGCTTCGGCTTCTACAACCGGCGCAGGCTCTCTCCGATGAAAAACTCTGGGCGCTTCAACCCTTGCTTCGGTTTTCTCTTCTTCTTGTTCAAAGTGGTGCGGAACCGGTCCTGCGGATTCTGCGTCCTGCAGAAAGCCACGCTCTTCTGGCTGTTCAACAGACGCCTGTGCAACCTCAGGCTCTGCAGTTTTCGCCGCATGCTTTGGCTGGGATTTCTTATCGTATTTGGCCAGTGATTCGCCCGGGAGCACCATGGAACCGGCGGAAAATGCCGATGGATCCAGTGAATACTCTGTAGACGGCTTCGGACGCGGCGCTGACTCCGTTTTTACCGGAGCTTGCGGCGACGCAGCCGTGGATTGAGTTGCATTCGGCTGGTACTTGGAAATGGATTCACCGGGCAACAGGATTGGCTCTGGCCGCTGTTCGAACCCCTGTTCAGACCTGCTGTCATGGCGGGATTCACGCCGATTATCGTGGCGTCCTTCATGCCGATCGTGGCGCGGCTCCGGCCTGCGGTCGTGACGTTCCTCAGCGGCTTTCGCGGCGTATGTCTGGTTCAGGCTCGCTCTTCTGTTTCCAGCTCACTTGTTTGCGACTCATGTGTCGTTTCACTTGTTTTCGATTCAAAGCCTTCGTCTGATACCGCCTCAACCGGCTTCTCGCGGTCTTCACCATCACTGGCTGCTTTGTCATTTGCGCCGCGATCGGCAGAACGGTCCCGTCCGCCTCTTCCACGGCGGCGGCGGCCGCGCCATTTACGCGCGCCTTCCCGCTCAGGCTCCCGCTGTACACCACTCTCGGACGATGCGCTTTCTGCAGTCTCGTGCGCCTCGCCGTCTTCACCTTCGCCTTCCAGCGGCGGCAAAATCTCTTCTGCCTCAATCGGTCTCTGATGTCCCTCTGCGCTGCGTACCTCGATTACCGGGGATTCGTTGCGTGAACGAGAGACCGCCTCGCCAATGGCGTCAGCGTCCTCGTCTTCTTCCAGCAGGAAGTCGGACACATAAAGAAACGCGTCGCGCTCCAGTCCGATGTTCACAAAGGCGGATTGCATGCCCGGCAGCACTCGCGTGACACGCCCCTTGTAGATGGAGCCGGCCAGTGTATATTCGTTTTCCCGCTCGAAATAAATTTCTGAAAGTTGGTCTTCTTCCACCACAGCCACTTTTGTTTCGTGGGGCGTGGAAGAGACAAATAATTCTTTTGCCATGGATCTTCTCCGGTTTCTACCGGCAGGAAGAAGTTGCGGGAGGGTTCAGAAAAAGGTCAGGATGCCGGCGTTGGTAGCGCTGGCGGGCTGGCTTTTTGTGCTCGGAAATTCAATCTGATCTTACGCAGGAAATACAATTCGGCCGCGGAGAGTGATCCACTCCCGCCAGCCTCTGCAATCTGCCTATGACTTGTTTGAAAAATCTGTGCACCTTTGCACTCCGGGTTTGTGGCACACACTGCGGGTCCCCGAAGCAGGCGCTGTATTTGCGTTCGCTTGGGTAGATTTCCGCGGGGCCGTTCCCTGCCCGGCAATGCTTTCTGATACTCTCCGGCTTGCTTCCGCCGGCGCCCTTTCTTTTTTACGTCAGGGCGTAACGTTCAATCTTAAATAATCCTGTTGCTTGCGCGCCTCTTGGCGCGGTTTCGATTCCTTAATCAGTTCACGAAGCGGCGCATGCGAATATTCATGACAATACCAAGCGCCAGAAACATAAACAACACTGAGGAACCACCATAGCTCATCAGTGGTAAAGGAATACCGGTGACGGGCATATACCCAACCACCATTCCCGCGTTTACCAGAATGTGGAACAGCAAAACCGCTACCACACCCATCACCACAAAGCCGCCCGCGCTATCAGGCGCGGTCTGCGCGTTATGGATCAAACGCATTAATACTAAGAAGTATAGCAGCAGCAAGGCCACTGCGCCCACAAAGCCATGCTCTTCTGACCAGGCGGCAAAGATAAAATCAGTATGCGGCTCAGGCAGAAAAGATCCCTGTGTTTGTGTGCCTTTTCGCACGCCTTTGCCCCAAATGCCCCCTGAACCCACGGCAATCTTGGATTGCTCAAGTTGATACCCCGTCTTCTGCGAATCCGCCTCTGGATGCAGAAAGCTGGTCAACCTGTCTTTCTGATACGGCTTAAGGCCGTAATGCCAGACTCCCGGCATGAGCACGCCGGCAACAACCAGGATCACGGCTGCATGACGGAACTGTATTCCACCAAGAAATAATCCCATCAGCGCCACTGGAACATAGGTGAGTGCGGTGCCCAGATCGGGCTGCTTCAAAACCAGAAGCATGGGCACGCCTGCGATCAAGCCTGCCTTCACAATGTCAGAAAGTGAAGCGTCTTCGCGTTCATTGTGCCCGCTAAAATATTTTGCGAGCATCAGAATCAACACCAGCTTCACCCATTCAGACGGCTGGAAATGCTGTCCACCGGGAAGCTGTATCCACCGGCGCGCTCCCAGATACTTCTTGCCGAAAATGGTGACGGCCAGAAGTGACACGACGGAAGCGATATACAGCCAGTGCGCATTTTCCAGAAGAACCTGGTAATTGATGAGGCTTACGGCCAGCATCACCGCCAGGCCTGCCATGATCCAGTAAACCTGGCGCACATGCGCGCCGGCAAACTTTGTTCCGTAGGTGGTGCTGTAGATCTCCAGTACGCCCAGAGCGCAGATCAGCAAAATAAAGGTGAGCAGCAGCCAGTCAAAATCACGGAAAGAAATCATCCGGCGCATCAGTTCACCCCTGCCAAGCCGATTGAAACGGGCCGCGCTGGTTTCCGCGTCACTGCTCTCTTAACTGGGACCAACAGAGTTCCGCCCTGAAGACGGCTATCTCCTGCAACTTCCTCAGCACCGGCGTTCTCTGCTTTGGCTGATTCAGCCTTATGGTGATCGGCCGTATCTGGCTGGTTCCAGACGCCGGCAATCGGAACAGATCCCGGATCTGCCTTGTCGCTGAACAACATGGGATCATTGCGAAGCCGTCGCTGCTTCTCTACATAGGCCTTAACAATTTGCGCTGCCAACCGCGCAGCCAGTTTGCCGTGCTCGCCGCCTTCAAACAGCACAGCCACCACAATCTCCGGGTTGCGCCGCGGCGTCACGCCGACGAACCAGCTGTTATCGGCAAATTGTTTAGCGGCTCCGCCCTTGCTTTTGCGGAACGCGTTGCTTACAACCTGGGCGCTCCCGGTCTTGCCGGCAAAATCCACTCCCATAATGTGCGCGCTTGGGGCCGTGCCACCCTCTGGCAGGCTTGCAGAAGGCGGATTCACCACGCCAGCCATGGCATTGGTAATCGTGATCCAGTTCTCCGGGTTAATCGGCACACGCACCACATCGGGAACGGATGAAACTGACGCATTCTTGTAAAGTGGCGGCATCTGCTCCGGATCGACTACATGCGGGCGATAAAATGTTCCGCCCATTGTGATTCCGCCGATCGTGCGCGCCAGCTGGATCGGGCTCACAGCTACGGCGCCCTGTCCAATGCCTACAGAGATAACTTCACCCGCGTACCATTTCTGGTGGAACGTTCTCTGCTTCCATTCTTCTGACGGCATCACGCCGCTCACTTCATTGGGCAGATCGATACCGGTCTTCTTGCTCAATCCCATGGCGGTTGCCCATTTAGCAATCTTCTCAATGCCCAGGCGCTCCGCCAGCGTATAAAAGAAAACATCGCATGACTGGTAAATGCCCTTGGTGATATCAACCGGTCCGTGAACGCGGTGTTCGCCTTTGACCCAGCAATTGAAGTAGCGCCCAAAAAAGATTCCGCCGCCAGCGCAGTTCACGCGCATGTTCTGCGCCACGCCTTCCTGCAGACCGGCCACGGACATAATGATCTTGAATACCGATCCCGGCGCCAGCTGCGCCTGAATCGCTTTGTTAAAGAGCGGGTGCGCGGGGTCCTCTACCAGACTGGCCCACTCTTTCGCTGAGATACGCACCGCAAAATCGTTGGGATCGAATGTCGGCCGGCTCACCATGGCCAGGATCTCACCATTGCGCGGGTCCATTGCCACAACCGCGCCGTTCTTCCCTTCCATTGCCTGCTCGGCTGCTTTTTGGATATCGATATCTACCGTGAGTTTGAGCTTCTGTCCGGGGACAGCGGGAATATTGGCATTCGGAGGACGCCCCACTTCTTTGCCTTTGCTGTTGACCAGCACGCGGCGGGAGCCGTCTTTACCCATCAGCAGATCGTTGTATTGCAGCTCCACGCCAGACTGGCCCACAATATCGCCCTTCTGGTAGAGCTCAAACCGCTCCGTGTTGAGCATGTCTTCACTGACTTCACCCACGTATCCGATCAAATGCGCCATGAATCCGTCTTTCGGATAAAGACGCCGATGGATCATCAGGGTTTCCAGTTCCGGAAATTCGTCACGATGCGATTCAATGAACGCCCGTTCGTCAGGAGTAATGTCATCCTTGATGATGATGGGTTCGAATGTCGGCTTGTGCGCAAGCTGGTAGCGACGGATCTTTTCGAGCACTTCTTCCGCGGGAATATGTAATCCGTCAGCGATCTTCTGCGCGTCAGCATTGAGATCACGCACCTGGTCGCGCAACAGCAGCGCTGAGAAGGATGGATAGTTGTCGACAATCAACTGCCCGTCGCGATCATAAATCTTGCCTCGCGGCGCGAGGATGGGCACCTGGCGGATACGGTTCTGTTCAGACCGCGTAACATATTCGTCAGTCTTGCGGACTTGCAGAGTCCATAAACCGTAAGCGAGCACGATGAAGACGACCAGAATGATGTACTGGACGGCGGTAAATTTTGTCTGCGGAATTTTTTCGTCGCGACCGGGCATACCTGTTACGACCTGCCGCTTACGCAACAGATCAGGAACCATTTCCTTTGTTTGGGGTCCCTATTTAGAGTACCGCAATTTCACTGCACATGGCGTAAGACAAAAACCTCAACATGGTTACTGAAGGATTAATCGTATCTTGAACGGTAACTCACTGGCGACCCCATCTATCGCGGCCATAAAGTGAGAAAAGTTTAACGAAAACGGGGGCTCCTAGTGCCTTAACTTAAGCCTGTCCAGCAATGAGAACAGCACAACCGCGGCCAATCCGTTGACTAATGCCGAGAGCATTGTGCGCCCCCAACTCCAGGATTCGGTTCCACCTACCAGCTGAAGGCTGATAGCCATGTAAATGGCGCGGTGAATCAATACAAAAGCAAAGGTCATCAGGAAGCGGGACCCGGGATTATCCACGTCCACTTTCACGCCGAGAGAAGACCCCAGATAACCAATGATGGTTTTGGCGATCCCGAACAGGCCAATGGGGTGTCCGGTCCACGCATCTTGCAGCGTGCCGATAAACGCGCCCGTGATCATGCCTGGAATAGGCCGGCGGCGCGCCACGGCAAAAAAGATCGTGACCAGCAGAGGCAGATCCAGGACGGTAAGGAACCGGATGCGCAGAAAGACCTGAAGAAAGATGGCCACCACCGGAATGCCAATGGAAACCGGCCAGCTAAACCGATGTACCTCAATCTCTTCGCGAGAAGTTAGTGAAACGCCGGTATTCATGGCTGCGGCTTCTCCGGGGTTGCCGTTGGTGTTGCTATAGGCGCGTTTGCAGCAGGGACCGCTGCTTTCGGTTCAGAGGCTGCGGGCGAAGTTCCATCCGGCGTGGTGACGGGCGCTGCGGGCTTCCTGGTTACAGCTTTCGGTTTGACCGGCGTTGGCGTGGGTGATCCTGTGGCACTCGCCGGAGCCGTTGCCTGTCCTGAACTCACCGGCTTAACTTCTGTATTCGTTTTCTTTGGTGCGGATGGAACAGATGCTGCGCCAGTGCCAGTCGCCGGCTGCTTAGCGGTCACATTCCCCGCAGGTTGATTTGCTTTGGCTGGAGTTGGAGAAGGTGTGGCTGCGACAGGCGCATTCTTTATTGGATTTGAACCAGTTGGAGTTGAACCGGCGGGCGCTCCTGGCGTTGGCGTGGGTGATCCTGTGGCACTCGCCGGAGCCGTTGCCTGTCCTGAACTCACCGGCTTAACTTCTGTATTCGTTTTCTTTGGTGCGGATGGAACTGATGTCGCGCCAATGCCAGTCGCCGGCTGCTTAGCGGTCACATTTCCCGCAGGTTGATTTGCTTTGGCTGGAGTTGGAGAAGGTGTGGCTGCAACTGGCGCATTCTTTATTGGAGTTGAACCAGTTGGAGTTGAACCAGCCGGCGTTGAACCGGCGGGCGCTCCTGTTGGACTCTTCGCTGCATTTGGATCTAGCTTGGGAACGCTGGGTAGTCTCTGAGCCAGGATATCCGCGGCGCGCATCGGCAAATTCCCGGCGGAAGTGGACGGAGCTTCTTCTGTAACCTTGGTTACCACCAGCACCTCTTCCAGCCGTGCAATATCCGCGGATGGTTTGATCTTGATGGCAAGAAAGGGATCGTTGTCCCGGTCCGGAATCGCACTAACCACCGTGCCAACCGAGAACCCTTTGGGATAAATTCGGTCGCCACCGCTGGTAATCACGTGATCGCCGGTCTCAATCTGCTCGTCGGACATAATGTCATTCACCTGGAGCTCTCCCAGGCTCGTGCCCTTCACAATTCCCTGTAAGCGGGAATGTTCCAGAATTACGCCGGCGCCGCTGTCATGGTCATTGATCAACAAGACCTGGGAACTCAGCGGAAAAACGTCTTTAATCTTACCCACAATTCCGTCAGGGGTAATCACGGCCATGTCAGTCTTAATGCCGTCACGGGAGCCTTTGTCAATCACAATGATTCGCGATTGGTCGGTCCCACTGGTGCCGATGACCTGCGCTGCCACGGTTTTGGAAACATATTTTTCTTTGAAGTCCAGCAGAATTTGCAGGCGCCTGGCCTGGTCGGCATCCTGCTTGAGCTTGACCTGTTCCACCTGCAAACGGGCGACTTCACTCTGGAGATCGCGGTTCTGTTTCCGCACGTCGCGCAGGTCAGCATAGTTATGCCAGCCGTTGCGGAAGAAAAGCCCGGTGGAGATAAACATCTTTTCCACAGGAGTAAACGCAGTTACGCTCCATACACGAATGAGCCGCGTCCCGCTTCCAGCGGTCCCGGTTTTCGCGTTTTCCGGACGCTTCACCTGTGTGGCCAGCGCGACCACTTGAATGAAAAGAACCGCCATCAAAGCAAGCGGATTCTTGTAACGAGTAAAGAAATTTTCCATGACCTGCGCTAAAAGGAGGGCCAACAGAGGATGGACTTACCAGGTCCATCCCCATGGTTTTTACAAATCAAAGCCTTACAAATCAAAGTTTACAAATTCAAAGCCTTACTTTTACTCAATCGAAATCTTTCTCAAGAGTTTGAAATCGCTGAGCATTTTTCCCGTGCCCAGCACCACGCTGGCCAGAGGATCGTCTGCAATAGAAACAGGCAAGCCGGTTTCTTCACGGATTCTCTTGTCCAGATTTTTCAGCAGTGCGCCGCCGCCCGTCAGCACAATGCCGCGATCGCTGATATCGGCGCTTAGTTCCGGTGGCGTACGTTCCAGTGCGACGCGAATTGCGTTCATGATGGTGCTGATGCATTCGCTCAATGCCTCGCGAATTTCGCTGTCATCAATCGTAATCGTCTTGGGCACGCCTTCAATCAGGTTGCGGCCTTTGATTTCCATGGTCAGCGGCTTGTCCAGCGGATACGCGGAACCAATTTCAATCTTGATGGTTTCAGCCGTGCGTTCACCGATCAATAAATTATATTTGCGCTTCAGGTAATTCATGATGGCTTCATCCATCTGATTACCGGCCATGCGCACCGAGCGCGAATAAACGATGCCGCTCAGGGAGATGACGGCGATGTCCGTTGTGCCGCCGCCAATATCCACCACCATATTGCCGCTGGGCTCCGTGATGGGAAGTCCCGCGCCGATGGCTGCCACCATGGCTTGCTCCACCAGATGGACCTCACTGGCCTTGGCGCGATAGGCGGAATCCATGACCGCGCGCTTTTCCACCTGGGTGATTTCCGAAGGCACGCCGATCACGATACGCGGATGCACCAGCATCTTCCGGTTGTGCGCCTTCTGGATGAAATAGTTCAGCATCTTCTCCGTGACCTTGAAGTCGGCGATCACGCCATCCTTCATCGGCTTGATGGCTACAATGTTGCCCGGGGTGCGGCCCAGCATCTCTTTCGCTTCTTTGCCCACGGCCTCCACTTCACCAGTGTTCTTGTTAATGGCCACGATGGAGGGCTCGTTCACCACAATGCCCTTGCCTTTGGCATACACCAGTGTGTTGGCCGTTCCCAGATCGATCGCGAGATCGCTGGAAAACATGCTGAAGAGCGAGCGCAGATTATGAATGCGCGAATTCTCTGATTTGAAACCGTTTGACGACATACCAGCTTCTTTCTGTCTTTTTTGATAACTTCGGTAAAATCCGAACTGGCCTCAGGCCGCGGACAATTCTTGTCCCAGGGCCCACGCCTCTTGCCAATCTTGTCCAGGGGAACATCTACTCTGATACAAAAATGAAAATGGCACAATAAGCGATTCTACTGTATAACCACCTGCTTGGTTACTGTATTCACCCCGCCTTTTGCGTCCTGTGCCGTAATCGTAATCAAGTTCTCCCCGGTAGGCAGGGGATTGGTGAAGTGGTGGAATGCGCCGTCGCTTGCCACTACCGCTTCTGACCCGTTCACCATCACGCGAGCGTTTGGCTCGGTGCGCCCTTTCACTTCAATCACATGTCCCAGCTGAGTAAAATCACTTAGCTCAAGCGCCAGGCTTCCCGTCCCTTTCGGAACAATCGTAAACTTATAACTTTCGCTTTCGATTGATTCTTTTCCATCTAATCCAATCGAACGTACCTGCCAATAGTAGGTACCTTCCTGGAGATTTGTCACCACCACCTGGGTCGACGCCTTGGTGGTGTCCACCAGCGGTGTGGCAAAGGAGGCAGTCCGGCTGATCTTGATGCGGTACTCCCGCACGTTGTCCACCGGGGCCCAGGAGAAATTCAAGCCTTTTGAATTGGGATCCAGAAACACATTCTGTGTCGGCGCCGGGGAAATCAAGGTAGGCGGCTCCAGCACCTTGGTCTTGACCATATCTTTCGAGTTAGCGCTGAATGAACCCTTGGTGTAACTTTCCAGACGGAAGCGTCTGGCCTCCACGTGTTAATTCGGCAGCGCCTTTCCTGACCAGAATCTCATGCTGATCGGCGTGAAGGTCATTCACCACTTCCGCGGAGGTATCTGACGAGAAATTGGCCGTGGCGTCGTTCACAATCACCTGTGATTTGGATCCGCTATTCAGTGCGGAGGTATACAAATCAACCTTGCCGGTGGTTACCTGGACTGAAACTTTGGTCTGTTGCGACGAGTTCACCGAGTTTTCCTGGATCGTAATCAGCGAGCCGGGCTTCACCGTATAGTTTGTGCCGTCAGTAAACACAACTTTAGCCAGTCCCTCAGGCGACGTTTGCACCACATCGCCTCTCTCCAGCGCCAGAGAGTAATCCGCTATCACCCACGCGTTGTTGCTTGCTTTCCGCACGCGCACATTGCCGTCAATGTTGGTGAAATGGGCCTGTTGCGGACCGGGTTCAATACCTGGCCCATTGCCGCTCACTCCATTGGCAACGCCCATCTTCGCGAGTATTTTTCCCAGGCTGATCTGGCCGGAAATAACCAATTTGTTCGCGGTCTCAGGAAACGCAAAGTACATCACCACGCAGGCAAGCAAAAGTACGCCCAGCATCCCCATGAGAACACTTCGATAGGTGATGGTGACGTAAGAAATCTGAAAGGCGGATTTTCGCTTTTGCGCCACTGCTTTGAACTGTAGGGAGTTTCCTTTGGGCTACAGATTACCACAACTTTTGCGGCCTCTAGATGGGTTCCCTTGTGCCCCTGATGAAGCGTCTTGAACACATTCCTGAGTGGTCAAAACCTTCGCCAGACCAGTAATTAATAGCAGAAACCGCGGCCTATGGCAGTAGCCATGTTGGTTCTGGCAGTCACCATAAGGTCATGCACCAGCATTGTCAGCTCCTCTTGGATTGCACAGAATGGCCCTCAGGCCCCAAAATCAGTGGATGCCATCTCCAGCCAGACCTCGCTCCAAAACTCTTGAGCAGTTGCTCGGGCGCATACAGGCGCGTACCGCGAAAATTGGAATCATCGGACTCGGCTACGTAGGCCTGCCCTTAACCCTGCTTTTCACTGATGCCGGCTTCCCTGTCACCGGTTTTGATATCGATCCGGAAAAAGTAAAGGCCCTGAACAATGGCCGGTCTTACATCTATCGGATTCCAGAAACTGAGATCGCCGCTGCTGCCGCCAAAGGCTTCTGGGCAACCGATGAATATGCCCACATCAAAGACATGGATGCCGTCATTATCTGCGTCCCCACACCGCTGAACGAATATCACGAGCCCGACCTCAGCTATATTCGCGAGACTGCCAAAGCTATCGCTCCCCACGTCCATACGGGACAGCTGGTTGTGCTGGAGAGCACAACGTATCCGGGAACAACCGAGGAAGTGCTGGTGCCGGTCATCGAAGCGGGCAACAAAGCCGGACTCAAAGCCGCTCGCAGCGAACAGGATGATCCAGCCAAAACTTTCCTGGTGTCCTTTTCACCCGAGCGTGAAGATCCAGGCAACGATACCGTGGCGCGCAAAGACATTCCCAAAGTTGTCGGCGGCTTGAATCCAGCTGCTTCAGAAATTGCCGCCGCCGTTTACAACGCAATCTTCAATCGCGTGGTTCCCGTTTCCAGTCCGGCAGTGGCTGAGATGACCAAGCTGCTGGAAAATATTTATCGCTGCGTGAACATTGCGCTGGTGAATGAACTGAAGATGCTCTGCCTGCGGATGAATATCGATATATGGGAAGTGATCCGCGCGGCCTCCACCAAGCCTTTCGGCTTCCAGCCGTTTTATCCCGGGCCGGGGCTGGGTGGACATTGCATCCCGGTGGATCCTTTTTATCTTTCCTGGAAGGCCAAGGAATTTGATTTCCATACTCGTTTCATTGAGCTTGCCGGTGAAGTCAATTCTGCCATGCCCTTTCACGTGGTTGACGCCGTGACGGCCGCGCTCAACCAGCACAAAAAAGCCCTGAACGGGTCCAAAGTCCTGGTGCTTGGCGTGGCCTACAAGCGCGATATCGATGACCTGCGCGAATCCCCCGCACTGACCATTATTGAAGAGTTACAGCGGCGCGGCGCAGAGGTCTCTTACAACGATCCGTATTTCCCCAAAGTTGGCCGCGGCCGCAAATACAACCTGCAAATGACCTGCGCACCGCTGGAGAAGCTGGGCCAGTATGACTGCGCGTTAATCGTGACCGACCACACCGACTACGATTACAAAAAAATTGTTCAGGAATCTAAATTAGTGGTGGACACGCGCAATGCGACCAAGGACATCAAGTCAGAGAAGATTGTGCATTGTTAGGAAACCAGTAATTAGTAATTAGCCATTAGCATTTAGCCAAAACAAAACCGTTCGCCGCAGATTGTCCGCTGATAAAGAATTAAGCCGCGAATTTCACGAATGAACACGAATCAGAGTTTAGATTCGCGTTTTTCGCGTTGATTCGCGGCTAGATTGTTTTTTGATCTGCGGCAATATTTGTTTCACTGACTGCTGATGGCTGATTGCTTAAATCGAACTCATGTTCGACAGAAACTGGCTGTTCGAAGGCGTCTTGCCCATCTTATCAATCAGCAGTTCCATGGCTTCCACGGGTGAGAGCGGATTCAGTACGCGGCGCAACACCCATATACGCGCCAGGTCTTCCTTGGCAATGAGCAGCTCTTCTTTACGCGTGCCGGAGCGCTGAATGTCGATGGCCGGGAATACGCGCTTATCGACAAGTTTGCGATCAAGGATGATTTCCATGTTGCCCGTACCTTTGAATTCTTCAAAGATCACGTCATCCATGCGTGAACCGGTTTCAACCAGGGCCGTGGCGATGATCGTGAGCGATCCGCCTTCTTCAATATTGCGGGCGGCGCCAAAGAAACGCTTGGGCCGCTGCAGCGCATTGGAATCCACGCCGCCTGAGAGCACTTTGCCTGAAGGCGGAACAATGGTGTTATAGGCGCGCGCCAGACGGGTGATGGAATCGAGCAGGATCACCACATCGCGCTTGTGTTCCACCAGGCGCTTGGCTTTTTCAATCACCATCTCGGCCACTTGCACGTGGCGGGCTGCTGGTTCGTCGAAGGTCGAGGAGATAACTTCGCCTTTCACCGAACGCTGCATGTCCGTAACTTCTTCCGGACGCTCGTCAATCAGCAGCACGATCAATACAACTTCAGGATGATTGGTGGTGATGGAGTTGGCGATGTTCTGCAACAGCATGGTCTTGCCAGTACGCGGCGGAGCCACGATCAGACCACGCTGGCCTTTGCCGATGGGCGTAAGCAGGTCCATCACTCGTCCGCTCACATTTTCACGGACGGTCTCAACCTTGAGCCGCTCCTGCGGATACAGCGGCGTGAGGTTATCAAAGAGGATCTTGTTGCGCGCCTCTTCGGGCGATTCAAAGTTGACCGCCTCAATTTTGACCAGCGCAAAATATTTTTCGCCTTCATGCGGCGGACGCACCTGGCCGCTGATGGTGTCACCGGTTTTCAGGTCGAACTTGCGGATCTGTGAGGGCGAAACGTAAATGTCGTCAGGACCGGGCAGGTAGTTGTAGTCAGGGGAGCGGAGGAAGCCATAGCCATCGGGCAGGATTTCCAGTACACCTTCAGCGAAGATGTGTCCTTCTTTTTCACTCTGAGCCTGCAGGATTTTAAAGATGAGGTCCTGCTTGCGGAGACCGCTGGCGCCGGGAAGGTCAAGGGTACGCGCGATCTTGGTAAGCTCGGTGATATTTTTTTCTTTGAGTTCAGCGATTGTCATTTGTCACCTACGGGAGTTTTTCTGATTGATAGGAAGGAATTCGTGGATCAGAGGCGAGAACCAGCCCCTCAGAAGAAAACCTGAGGGCCCGCCAGACCGCCTGGCCTGACGGGATTTCAGGGAAAATCTATTATGCAGCGCGACGCTGTGGTTCGGCAACCAATTCGGCGGACTTAAGTTCGATCACCGATTCGGCTTCCTGGGCTTTACCAACGCGCACCAGAACCTCATTCATTGTCTCTTGCACACGGGTGTTCGGCTTGTGAAACTTCCGCGTTGCCTTAGAGATTGTCTGGCACAAAAGATAACGGTTCCGCACTGTATCAAGTGCGTGATAAATCAAGTCAGATCGCATGACTGGTTTTTCTCCTTATTTATTAGTTCACTGGGTATATAAATTTGATTCTTACAATTCACGAATAAATTCAAATATTTACGGCTTATTTGAACAGGACACAATACAACACAAAAATCGTTTGCCTCTGCTGCAAGGCAATATACATCTGATGTTTATTGGGAATTGCCAGAGAGACCCTTGTGCGATAGTTAGACGCAGATCCAGGTATCTCAGTTGCTTTATTTTTTAACTTTGTTTGAAAGTGGCGATACTCGGAACAAAGTCAGGTACGAAGCCCATCGGTCAAGAACGTTATACGTTAAACGGCATTTGGGCTGGCGTCAAGATTTTTCTGCGTTTTGTTGCGAATTGATAAGTCCTTATTTTCTTGTAACTTACTAATAACCCGGGTCCATGAAAACGTTTTTGTGTAACCTACCCTGTTTCCTTGAGGTTTTACCCGATGCCTGACCTACGCTACCCCATTGGCCGTTTTACCCCTGACCAGATTCCCACTCCGGACACGCGCAACCGGCATATCGAGCAGATTGCCTCCTTGCCCGAACGGATGCGCCAGGCTGTTGCCGGGCTGAAAGATGACCAACTGAGTACCCCGTACCGGGACGGAGGCTGGACTGTCCGGCAGGTCGTCCACCATGTGCCGGATAGCCACCTGAATGCCTATATCCGCTTCAAATGGGCGCTGACAGAAGACTTCCCCACCATCAAACCCTATAACGAAGGCGCATGGGCAACTCTCAAAGATTCCGAGCAGACGCCAGTGGACGTGTCACTGATACTGCTTGAATCCCTTCATGCCCGCTGGACTGTGCTCCTACGGTCGCTCACGGCGCAAGATTTCCAACGCCAGTTGAACCATCCTGAATCCGGTCCGCACAACGTGGATTGGCTGCTCGAACTCTATAGCTGGCACGGAAACCACCACGTGGCGCACATCACATCATTGCGTGAGCGGATGGGCTGGTAAGAAAAAATTGGTAAATGGGTAATTTTGTAATTTGGTAATTTTCGACCGAGTTGTCCAAGAACTCCTGCAAACACTAGCCTCTGCGCAAAATGAAAATGGGTAATCTGAGAATCGCTTCTCAAATTACCCATTTACTAACTTGCTCAATTACCAATTACGTTTACGGAAGGAAGCCCAGATCTTCCGGTAACGGGCCGGCAATCGGCACCTCAAACAGCGGAGGCACCACGGCCGGGAACAACCCAATGCTATCCGGATCAATCGTGAGAGCGCCATTCGTGGCAAAGAATGTTCCGATCTGGATTTGCGGTTCAATGGCGATCGGCGAAGGCAGCGACGTCAGGAACGTATGCGGATTCTTCAACGTGCTCACTCCAACCGCAAACGCAATATCGTTGCGATAGAACGTAGTGCGGTCGGTTAAGTCGCCTGACCGAATCAACGCAGTTGCCGTCGGGTTAGGAACGGTTTCGTCGCCGCGGGCAAACTGGACAATCACCGGCTTTGCCTGATCGCCAGGCAATGGGTTCTTGCGGATAAACGGCGCCCAGGCCACGGGATCTCCGGCCTGTCCCAGCCAGCGGCTTGTATCTTCCACAGTCTGGATTGCAATCGCACCCGGCACATTGTTGATAACCGGAGGCAGATTGCGCAGCGGGCTGTTGTCATTAAAGAAGATTGGCGGGCCGGCATTGAGCAGTGCCGGAATGCGCACAGCCAGCGCCTGAGTCAGCAGGAGCTGGAATGACGGGCTCAAGCGAACGATATCAATGATCGAGCCGCCGGGAACGTTAGGCACGCCAGCGCGGATATCCGGCTCAATGCCAAGAAACATGGTGCCGTAAATTCCGCCAAAAGACTGGCCGGCATAGTAAATGCGATTGGGATCAAGGTCCTGGAGCCCATCGCCATTGGCATCGACTCCGCCCTGAATGGCGCGGACCAACTGCATCAGATCGGCAACCGTCTGCTGCAGCGCATCACGCGAACCGATGGTGCCCTGCGGACTGGCAAAGAACGTTGACGATCCCTCTGAGCTGGTGATCTGACCGTTTCCATCCTGGTCAAAGCCACGGCCGCCTTCCGGGAATGTTGTGGCAGTTGCGCCCTGATTGATCGTTAGCGTGCTATTGGGACCAAAGCCATGACCAACAACGTTGATAGCAATGCTGGCGATGCCGCTGTGAGCGAGCACTGATGCCACGGCGAACGGAGCGCCCTGCTTGCTGTCAGTAAATCCGTGGCCAAAAATCGCCACCGGCCAGCCATTGGTTGGACGCGGTCCGGACGGGATGAACAGGTTGAAGAAGATATCTTCTGTGCCTTGCGAAGGAACGCCCTGGCGCGTTGGAACCTGCGGGATGAAAACGCCGGCATTCTGCCAGTGCTGTCCGCTGAATTTGCCGAAAGCAATGGTGCCAATCGCTCCGGGAAATACCTGCAGAGCTGCCAGCGCGTTGTTCAGGCTGGTTGGAACCAGCGGACCAACCGTCAGCGCCTGCACATTCCAGGTCAAGCCGCTCACCGTGTTCAGTGGGAATACCGTCTTCTCACCGTTCGAACCGATATTGAAGTTCACTGCCGGTGCGGCAGCAGCTTTGACCTGCTCGCGAATGCTGCGCAGGGTTGCAGTAGCACTCTCCGTGGTAAAGACGCTGGCTGCGGCCACATCTTCACGGCGAAGCCCAAGCGATCCCAACACGTCATTGTCCACCACATGCTTTAATGCTTGCTGATAGCGCTGCAACAGGCGGTCATTTTTGCCGCCGTTCAGGCCGCCATCGCCATGAGCGAACTGCGTAAAGTCCCCGGTGGCGACAATCGGGTTACCGCTCGCGTCATGCACGCCCGTCGTGATAACCAGCGCATAGTTGGAATCTTCATCCAGATGGTCATTCGATTCCGCGAACAGCGTAAGGCTGGCCGGGTCCCACACGATCTGGTTGATCCCGATGACTGCCGCCGGACGGAAGTCCTCAATTTCATCATCGCCCAATCCACGCCCGGGCAGCTTCAACAGGAACACGGTCTTGCTGCTTACCGTGGACACATCAATTGCGCCATCAAAAGGAATGGAGAGGCGCGGCTGCAGATTGAAGCCATCCAGCTGGTTTACCAGCGCAAGGTCGGCGCAATCCGATGGGTTCGTTGCGCAATTCGGAGAAGGTACATTCACACGCAAGCCCGTAAGCTGCTGGGCATCAAAAACGGTGAGGCGATCGCTGGGAAACGGTGACTGCGTACTCGATTGCAGGTTAAAAAGTGGGTGCGTCGCGGCAACTGCAATCGCGGGCGTCAACAAAACTGCCGCAATCAGTAAAAAAAGAGTGCGGCAGATAAATGAATTCTTTTCATTCTGGGTCGTATGCATGGCGGTAGGGTACCTCCAGGGGGAGTTGCACAGGGCAGTGGAAAACCTTAGACCTCTTAAAGAGGGATGTCAATATGAACGTAGTATGAATTTGGGGAATGGACGAAAATGTTTGGTTGACTAGCGGTATCCAATTTTTTCTGTGGCCGAAACCGTGGTTAAAGAACCGTAGCCCTCCGGGGTCTTCTCACCAATTCTCCACTACAGTTTGGACAGATATTCTTCATTTCTGTGCAGCATTTTTCACAAAATGTGCATTCGTATGAACATATCCAGGCGATGTCTTCAGTCGCCAGCTGCTTCTGGCACTTTTCACACTCGGATTTCATTTGCAAGGCCATGGCTACTTCTATCGTATACGAATATTCTGCAGGTAAGGGCTGCTGAACTCCGTCATATCGCCCGCCTTTTTGCCCGCAACCGGCAACAGCCGCGCGGAGAGTGGTTTGTGCCATTTCACCGCCAGGCTGGCCACATCGCCAATAATATTTTCAATCTCGTGGAGTGAAATATCACCGGGGAGCGGAATCGCGTCCAGCCCGGTGCTGCAAACAGAAGAGTAAGACATGATCGAATCCCGGCTGATCGCCCCCGCTTCCCAGCGTTTGGCCAGCAAAGAATCTTCAAGCACCGGCAGCATCAGTCCGCTATAACCGGCTTGCGTCACGGGCACACGCTTGACCGCTGTTGTGATGGTATACGCCGCGCTCAGGCTTCCCGGCGATCCAATGGGGTTATGCAAGAGTGATTCCATGGCGGCGCCAATTGAAATATCTTTGAGCGGCACCGGCGTTAGATCGATCCCCTGATATTTCCACCCGCTGCTGGCGGCCACGCTTCGTGCAATCTCTTCCACCTTCCTGGCTTGCTCGCCCAGAGCAGCAGTCAGCTGCTCACCCACGGCATTCAAATCACCCTGGTTGGCGGCAAAAACTTTCTCCACGATATTGGCTGACTCCAGCCCAATGGCAAAACCATGCCCGCCATCGGATGTGTGCGAAACCGGAAAGAATGGCGCGACCGCCGGCGGAAAAGCGCCTGCGGCAAAATGGAAATTCCCTTCGCTATGCTCAGTATGTTCTTCCAGATACTTGATCACCCGCGCCGCTGCGCGAACGCCGTTCCAATGGATTCCGGAATCGTCCGCGATCTCAACAAATCCATTGATGGTCTGCGTTTCCGCCAGAATCCGCGCCAGCAGATCAGCCTGCGCCGGATCATCTGAGTCACTGGTCATCGCAGCGCCTATATCCGGCGTGAATTCCTCTTTCTGCGCCAGCTTGTCAAAGGCGCGAAAGAACTCAAGCGCCTGCTCTGCGGACAATCCTTTGGTGAATTCTGGAAATGACTGCGTGGTAATGCGAATGGTCTCGACTTCATAGCCCGCTTTGGTAAACGCGCTTTTGGCAGCGCGCAACATCTTCAACGCTTCCGCCACCTGCGCCTGATAGTTAGCGCGATCCAGCCGCACGAATGCCGTTACCGTACGGATTCTTGGCTGAACGGATGTGCCCGGCTGCGAGCTTTGGGCATTGCCAACGGTTGCGGCGAGCAGGATCAGCAGTAGAAGGGCGGCAGATCGCTTGTGCATGCGCGGGAAGTCTCCGCATCGCATTGTACAAGAGAGAAATCTTGTATCAGAGAATCCCAGCTACTGTAACAGCTCAGTGCCGCTGCAGTTCTTCACGATCAGTTTCTGGATGTCGTCACTGACGCGCATAAACTCCAGCCCGTAACGGAACCCCTCACCGCTGCGGACAACGGCATCCAGTTTTGCCTCATTGGAAGAGTACGGGAACGTAAGCTCAAGGCTCACGGTGGTGCCCACAGGAATGGTGCACGGGATATACGCGCCGATACCGCCATGGCTGAGACTATTGGCGCGGCCAAACGCAGAAGTTGTCTCCTGGTCATTACGGAAGGAGACTTTCAGACGAACGTCAATTTTGTGGCGGGTCCAGCGGCGCGCTGCCGGGCCTTGGTCAACTTGGGACATGGGGAGTTCCATTTATTTTTTCTTCGTTTGTTGTCTATCGGTCAGTCTGTACTAATTATTCGGCAGTTTGTGCATAAACCTCAACGGTACAGCGGACGTTGTACCTGCGTTGCGCCAGCAAAGATTCCCATCCTGCGCCCATGATTCGCTTCGCGAGCGCTCCCTCCGCGTTATTTCGCCTGCGACCTTCTTTCCATGTCATTAATCAGCACGTTCCACATGTCAATCTCAAGCTGAAACTGGTGTTTCAGTGGTGATTGTGTGTTGTCCACAAAAGCCAGATTGCTTTGCATCTGCTGCAAGATGGCGCGCATTCTCTTGATGTCATCCTGCATTGACCGCGCATTGTCAGCGGCAAGCTGCTTGAGCTGGGCCTTTTCAGCAGCATTGGCCATATTTGCCTGCGAACTGGCAGCCTGTGACGATCCGTTCGGCGTCTGTTGTACCGCGCCAATGCTTACCGGAATGATGAAGACCAAAAGCACGAAGAAAAAGAAGGTTATTCCCTTTTTTAAAGACATGATTCTTCCTCCCGTTGGAGATAACTTTATCTTTAAATGTTAAATCGTATGAGCGGCTGACGCTGATGCTTAAATTGGTGGTGGTCCACTGTCTCGGGCGACAAGGAGATTCGCAATACCTTTAACTCAATCTCAACTTAGGTGGACTCGGTCCTCTCCGCGGACGGGCGGCGTCCTGAACGCCAACGCCAGTCTACCCGCGCGCAGAGAGACTTTTTCCCAACGATTTTCTTCACTTGGCCGGCTTGGCCGCGATCCCATCTTTCACGACCTCTCCGCCCTTCATCACAAAGCCCACATTTTCCAGGGTGCGCACGTCCTGCAGAGGATCGCCGGTCACGGCAATTACGTCGGCAAATTTACCGGCTTCCAGCGTGCCCACGTCCTTGGAGCGTCCAATCAGATCAGCGGCGCTGCTGGTGGCTGCGCGGATAGCCTGTGCGGGCGTCATGCCGAACTTCACCATGTAGAAGAATTGTCTTGCATTGTCGCCGTGGGGATACACGCCGGCGTCGGTGCCAAACGCCATCTTGGCGCCGGCCTTGACTGCTTTCTGAAAGTTTTCCCGCTGCACGCGCCCAACCATTTTTTCTTTTTCTACATTCTCTTTGGGCAAGCCAAATTCAACGGCCTTGCCCAGGATGTAATCATCGTTATAGATGTCCATCACCAGGTAGGTACCGTGTTCTTTTGCCAGACGAATACCTTCATCGTCAATCAGGCTGGCATGCTCGATGGAATCGATGCCGGCAAGAATTGCGTTCTTGATTCCCTGCGTGCCATGAGCGTGCGCGGCAATCTTGCGTCCGGCCATGTGCGCTTCGTCCGCCGCGGCCTTGAGCTCTTCAAAGGTAAACTGCGGAGCGCCCGGGCTATCGCCCTTGGAAAGCACGCCGCCTGTTGCCAGGATTTTGATTACATCCACGCCATATTTCACCTGGGCGCGCACCACATGGCGGACCTGGTCAACGCCATCGGCAATGGCGAAATCACGCTCTTCCGGAAACATGCTGACGCGCGTCTGTGGCGAAAAGTTGTTGAGATCGCCATGGCCGCCGGTGATCGTGATGGCCGGCCCGCTGGCCACGACGCGAGGGCCGGGAATAAATCCTTCATTGATTGAGTTCCGCAGATCGACGGCAAGAAATGGCTCTGAGCCCACATCGCGCACGCTGGTGAAGCCGGCTTCCAGGGTCTTGCGGGAATTCACCACCGCGGCAAAAGCGCTTTGCAGCGGCGTGTCTTTAAAGTTATAGATTTCATCGTAACGATCTGCGCGCGCTCCCAGGTGTGTGTGGCAATCGATCAGACCGGGCAGAACAGTCGCATGGGAAAGGTCAATTACGGTTGCGTCGGCGGGGATGGTGAGCGTGCTGGCGGAGGCAATATTCTGAATGCGGTCACCACTCACCACGATCACCATATTCTCGCGGACCTGGTCGCCGGTGCCGTCAAACAGGCGGCCTGCGCGGATGTAAACCGTCCTGGTGGCGACCTTCTGCGGCTGCTGCGCGATGGCAGGCAAAACCGAAATCAGAAAAAGAAAAACGATAGAAAACCGTTTCATCCAAAGCTCCTTAGCAAAAATAAACGGGGAAGTAACGGACGAGTATATAGGTCAATGCAGGCGTCTTGACGGAAAAAACGAAGAGGCGCCAGCTTGTTGCTGACGCCTCATTGGCTCAATTGTTCTCGCAGGTTGTCTTGAAGCGGCGCGCTTCGGGACTACTGTTTGGCAACCAAAAGCACTCGAGAAAAATTCAGCCAGATCCTCCAGCGGTCATATTCGCGGCTGTGTGACGTTGCCGTGACCACCGCATCTTCCACGCAATTTTTACTGAAAATCACCTGTAACTTCGATCCCAGGCTGACCAGCGGGCCAATCATCATGGTGGCGTCGCGCTCGCCCACCGGAAGAATCAGGTCGCGCACCTGAAATGGAAGACCGTTGCTGGCAAGGCCTCTCAGAATCGCGATGGTCCCGCCTTCAGGCAGTAGCAGAGACTGGCCTTCCGCTGAATCTGGAGAAGCTTCTGCCGGCGTGGGGACATTCGTTTGAGTTGCTCCAATGCCCGGCAGGCTGTTGACCACGGTCACGGGAGGAACGCCCAGTTCCCAATCTTCTGGCGGAAAATAAATTCCCCAGAAGTTTTCCGGGCGATACAGCTCAATTCCGTATTCGCTCTCACCCGAGTCTGCCCACACTACCTGGCCAACGCGCCATTTATAAGGCGCCAGCATGGCCACACGCACTTCCATGTTGTGCTCAAGCGGCACAGTGGAGCGGATCTTCGCTCCATGCCGGTTGACCAGGATCGTTTCCGCGGCCCCGCTTACGTGGGACCCGTCACTTTTCTGGCCGGAGACCGCCAAGGCTAGCGAAACAAGAACACGAGAGCTTCTGCGCCCGCGCTCATTTGCAGCAATGAGTTGCGACATACGTCTCTTTGGGACACACTTGGATTTTCAGGAACTATAGAACCTGCGGCCAGTTCTCGCTATATTACCGGTAACTAAGTCCGTTGCCACCAAAAAGCAGAGGGCTATTGTCCCAAGGTAACCTTGGGAATCAATATCTTAAAATGTTCAAATTTCGCCTCTTTTACTCTTTTTACAGGGCAGAAAACCGGTCAATCCCGTTGAAACCGGGCTACTTCCGTAATCTTCATCGCAACGCAGGACGCGCACCGTTACCGGACCGTTCTCGATTGCATCAAGCCGGTTCGATGCTCTTCACGTAGATGGTTTGCGTAGCTTTGTCCAGAGTGCCTTTGACCTTAACTTTCTTCGCGGCAAAGTCATGCGGCATTTCCTGGTCGCTCAGCTTGTAAATCTTTTTGGTCGCAGGGCTATACAGGACAAACCAGTATCTTCTGGCGCAGCCTTTCACGCAGTTCGCGTCAGTATTTACGCTGGCCTTCTTCTTGATCTCATCGTGCGATCCCCTGGTGGCACACTGGCCGTCAGAAATTACGCCGGTAAAAGTCTGGATGGGGCCAGCAGGCTTGGCGGGAGCTTGCGGCTTGGAGGCTGGCGCGGCTTGCCAGGCAAAAGAGGAAATAGATAACGCGGCGACGGCAAGCACTCCGCTAACAAACGTCTTCATGGATTCTCCTGATGGCGCTGGTTCACTGACAGGTTTAAACCTGTACAGTCTGATACTCCGCGTACGTCCCTTTGAAGTCTTCGATCTTATGATCGTCAAAGTGCCAGATGCGTGTGGCCACTTCGTCAATCAAATCATGGTCGTGCGTGACCAGGAACACGGTTCCCTGGTAGCGCTGCAGCGCGATATTCAGCGCGTTGATGGACTCAAGATCAAGGTGGTTGGTGGGTTCGTCCAGCACCAGCACGTTAGGCTGCTGCAGCATGAGTTTGCAGAAGAGGACGCGCGCGGCCTCACCGCCGGAAAGCACCTCAGTCTTTTTGGTGGCTTCGTCACGGACAAACAGCATCTGGCCGAGCAAGCCACGGATCACTTCATTGGAAACCGAAGGGTCCCACTGGAAGATCCAGTCAAGAATGGTGCTGCCTTTTTCAATCAGGCTGCGATGGTCCTGCGGAAAATAGCCGATAGCGGCTTCGTGTCCCCAGACAGTTTTTCCGGCGTCAATAAACGGGCCGGCATAACCGGAGGTCTGGCGCAGCTCATTTTCCGGCGTATTCGGCGAGTTGGCCAGAATCGCGTTGAGCAGCGTTGTCTTGCCCGCGCCGTTGCGTCCCATGAGCGCGATTTTTTCTCCGCGCGTTACGCTGGCGGTAAAGTCCTTAATGACATGATTATCACCGTATGACTTGGTGATGCCCTCAAGCTCAAGAATGTGTTTGCCGGAAGGACGCTTCATTTCAAACTTAATATAAGGGCGCGCGATGTTCGACCGCGCCAGATCGGTAAGCTGCAGGCGCTCAACTTCTTTTCTACGCGACTGCACCTGGCTGGACCGCGTGCCGGCAGCAAACCGCTGAATAAACTCATTGAGCTGTGCGATCTTCTTCTCGCGCTGCGCGTTCTGCGATTCAATCTGCGAACGGATCTGCGTCTTGGCCATCACCATATCGTCATAGCCGCCGGTATAAGTGATGATGGTTTCGTAATCAATGTCCGCGATGTGCGTGCATATGCTGTTCAGAAAATGGCGGTCGTGCGAGATGGTGATCAGCACGCCGTCATAGCGATTGAGAAAATCCTGGAGCCAGTGAATGGAGTCAAGGTCAAGATGGTTCGTCGGTTCGTCCAGCAGCAGGGCCTGCGGATGTCCGAAGAGCGCCTGGGCCAGCAGCACACGCATCTTCTGTCCGCTGGGTATCTCGCTCATCTTGCGCTCATGCGCGGAGTCGGGAATGTCGAGACCCTGCAACAGAATGGCAGCATCGCTTTCGGCGGAGTATCCGTCTTCCTCGCCGACAATGCCTTCAAGTTCGCCCAGCCGCATGCCGTCTTCATTGGACATCTCGGGCTTGGCGTAAATCTGGTCGCGCTCTTCCATGGCGGCCCACAGGCGCTTGTTGCCCATGATGACGGTGTCGATCACGCGATAGGCGTCAAAGGCGAACTGGTCCTGGCTGAGTACGCTGAGCTTTTTGGGGCGCACAACGCTGCCCTTCTGCGGCTCAAGCTCGCCGGAAAGCAGGTTCATAAAGGTCGTCTTGCCGGCCCCGTTAGGACCAGTGAGGCCAAAGCGTTTGCCCGGTGTGAACGCGGTGCTGACCTCTTCAAACAAAATTTTTGCGCCATAGCGCATGGAAACGTTACTAACTGAAATCATTGGCTTTTTCGGGAACTGCGAAGGGATTCCGGCTTACGAGGCGGGACCGCAGCGTCTTTTTTATTTTAGCACGCTTCGCGTGCTGAAACCGCTCCGAGGAATGGCTCGAGCCATCATGCATCTGCACCTGTTGCAGCGCCGCTCAGCGCGCTAGTCGGCTTCGCGGCGAAACGTAAGAAAGATAGCATTTAAAACTCGGCATCCTAAGCTCTTACCGTAATTTGCACGGATGATCAGGACCAGGAATCTCTGGCTGCAGGAGCTTCCTGATGACTGGGAGAAAATTTTAACGCGTCACTGAAGATTCTTGTGTTGCCTTTCAAATTACCGCCCTCTACGTGCGCAGAACACTGTTCAAGGAGCTAAAGCAATCTGGGTATCCAGTTGAAAGTCCAAGCCACTGACAAGCTGTCCCTCTTTGATGAGAACACGCTTTGCGCCTTCAATCTTGGGTGTACCAGGATAATAAGTTCGTGGCTTCTGAGCATCAGGCCCGTACTTTGTGATGTTCACGCCAATTACATAAGTGCCCGGAGGCAATGGCCCGATCTCAAACGCCCCGTTCCTGTCTGCAGTAATCCACTGAAAGGCCCGCTCCGCGCCATTTGCCTCCGACGCCCGCACTATTTCAACAGCAGCGTATGCTACCGCGGCTCCCGTCTTATCAGTTACTCTGCCAGACACTCTGCCATTGAATGCTGTTCTTATGCTGACCGCCGAACATCCCTTTCCAGGAACAATAATTTCCTGGCTTTTCCAGGGTTTCATCTGTTTTGGCAAATCCACTGAAATTAAATACCGACCAGGCGCAAGATTGTTGAATGCAAAGCCGCCATTTGAGTCGGCCCGTAACATTGCCTCTGCATGTCCTTCGTTACTTTTCAAATGTACAGGAGTGCCCGGCAATGCCCGCATGGAAACAACATCCTCTTCTCTTCCGCCATAGGGAGACATAATCGAGACTTCGGCAGGTTTAAAGTTAGGATCGAAGCTGTACTGTTTGACGGTGCCGTAAACACGTCCAGTTGCAGGCAAGCTCTTTATTGTTCGCAGATATTCCAGATCAGCTGTTGCATTGGAAAGCTTTTGGGTTCGAGTACAAATGGAAGTACTGAATGAACCATCTTTCCCGCGGAAGGCATAAACCAAATATCTCTCTCCCCAGCTGAAACCATAACCACAGTCCCCGCCTCCCGATCCGGTTTCCACGGTTATCCACCCCGATTCACCTCCTATAAATGGTTCCAAGACCTTCATCTTTACCATGCGGCGCATGACCTCAATACCATCCCGCTTGGTGGGGTGTGGCCAACTCCAATACACTTGGGCCGCGAATACAGCGTCGGCGTGAAGCCACGCTGCCTGACATGGCGGCCCAATCTGCACGCAGGAACAAGCGGATGCCATTTTGGGAAATAACCAGATGATCAGCATCAAAATGAGCAGCCGGAACCGTCCCTTACTGGAAACGAATACCATCAAGTTTGTGTCAGGGACCGACATTGATAAAAGTCTACTTGAAGGATTGCCGCTCAGCACGGCTTAAGCAGAGGGTCACAGATTTTTGTTGCAGCTTGAGAGAAATTGTGGTAATGTAGTTTCGTATTTTGTTTGTAGCATAGCGAGGGCCCTTCGGCAAGCTCAGGGCAGGCTCTTGTACCACAAACGAGCAATCGCAGGCGAGGGCGCCTGCGGTCCACAAGTTGATTTGATTTTTGAACACCCGGCTTTGATGCCGGGTTTTTCCATT
The DNA here is from genome assembly GCA_963724105.1 of Terriglobia bacterium. Lineage (GTDB taxonomy): Bacteria > Acidobacteriota > Terriglobia > Terriglobales > Acidobacteriaceae > Angelobacter. Next base: position 335,647 of record CAVRTD010000002.1, read on the forward strand.
TATGGGTTGTGACCCTCTGCCGATTCCTGGGTGAATTGGGTGACCTTGGGTGAAATTGGGTGGAAGCCGGGGGGCAGGGGGGGGTGAAGAAGATTGCCAGAATTGCCAACATTGCCAAAGATCGCCGGGATTGAGCAATCACGGGATTTGGCGAGGATCCACACGGATGAGCGCGATGTGCAGAAATGCGAGGAGGACTGTAGAAGATGAGCGAAAGCGGAATGAATTACACGGGAATCAACGTGAATCAGGCAGGAACTGAAATTGATGAGGCACGGAAAACGAAATTTCGCCAGGAGTGGACACAAACCGGAGGAGGCCAGCTCTGTCTCGCCTTTTACGACGCCTTCAAAAAGTATAAGGACTATCTGGAGACACACGGCGGCGAAGCGTTACGGCCAAGCGGCCCCATAAAAATGCAGTACGAGGAGCACCGAGTGTTTGAGGAATGCTTGCAGACCATGGAGAACCGCAAACGCGAGCAGGAAGAGACGCTTCTGAGAAACCTGGAAAAGGCGCAGAGAGCAGCACGATGCCAGCACCAATTTCTTAACGGTGAGCAGTGCCGGGCACCCAGAGTAAGAGGCAAGAAGTTGTGCCGGATGCACGAGCGCATGGAAGAAGCGAAAGCGGTGAAGCTGGATCTGGGCCCTATGGAAGACGCTGACAGCATTCAGGTGGGAATCAGGAAATTGCAGGCAGCGATTATCGATGGAAAGCTCGACACGAAGCAGATTGGGCATCTGGCATATACGATCCAGCTGGCGGCATGGAACGTAACGAGGACGACATCGGCGCGGACGGAGGGAGAATGAAGGAAGGCCGAGTCCGCGGATGATCGCGGATCAGAGTTGTTGCCGCGAATGAACACGAATAGGGCGAATCCGAAGGGAATCGCAAATACACGAAATGAGTCCATTTAAGAACTTTGGCTTTTCTCCGCGTCTCCGTGCCTCCGTGGTGAGCTTTTGATTTTCCCGATGTCGGCGATGTCGCGCGATTACGGCGATCAGCCGGCGATTCCTTGACCCCATCTTCCACGCCCTCTATAGTTTAGGATTAACCATTCGCGAGCGCACATACCCTTGACGAACCCAATACAAACCATCAAAGACCTCACGCAATCGGCCCTGGGCGATATCAACGCCGCAGGTACGCTGGCCGACCTGGAGAAAGTGCGCGTTGCCGTGCTGGGTCGCAAAGGCGAGCTGGCGGGCATCAGCAAAACATTCGGGTCGATGGCGCCGGAAGATCGCGCCAAGGCCGGGCAGCTTCTGAATGAAGCCAAAGCCACGCTGGAAAAATCTTTTGACGATCGCAAAGCGTCGCTCGAATCTTCAGAATCAGATCAGCGCTTCAAGGCCGAATGGTTTGACCTGACGGTTCCTCCGCAAGGTGTCGCCAAGGGGCACATTCATCCCGTAACGCAGGTGCAGGATGAGATTGAGCAGCTTTTCATCTCCATGGGCTTCCGCGTGCTGGATGGCCCGGAGGTAGAGAGCGATTATTACAACTTTGACGCGCTGAATATTCCGCCTGACCATCCGGCGCGCGACATGCAAGACACTTTCTGGATGACTGACGGCCACTTGCTGCGCACGCATACTTCGCCGGTGCAGGTGCGCGCGCTGCAGAAATATGGCGCGCCCATGCGGATGATCGCTCCTGGAAGGGTCTTCCGCAATGAAGAAGTGGACGCGTCACACGAGCACACGTTCTATCAGGTGGAAGGGATGATGGTGGACCGCGATGTTTCCGTCGGGAACCTCATCTACTTTATGCAGACGCTGCTCAGCTCGATTTTCGGCCGCAAAGTTACGGTCCGCCTGCGCCCCGGCTACTTCCCTTTTGTGGAGCCTGGCTTTGAGCTGGACATACAATGCCTGATCTGCGGCGGCAACGGCTGCGCGGTTTGCAAGCAGAGTGGATGGGTGGAGCTGCTGCCGTGCGGGCTGGTGCATCCGAACGTGATTAAAAATTCCGGCCTTGATCCGCGCGAGTGGAATGGATTTGCATTTGGTCTGGGCCTTACGCGCCTGGCCATGATGCGCTATGCGATTGACGATATCCGCCTGATGCAGAGCGGTGATCTGCGTTTTCTGAACCAGTTTTAACTTATGAAATTTTCTTACAACTGGCTACGCGAGCTTGTCCCCGGCCTGAAAATGGACGTGACGACGCTTGCGCAGCAGATCACGATGAAGACCGCCGAGTGCGAGGGCGTACACGATCCTGGCGCGTTTCCCGGCGCCAGCGTTGCCGCTGTTGCCGCGGCAGAGCGCTCTGAGCCTGACTCCATTATTGAGATCGATAACAAGTCACTCACCAATCGCCCTGACCTTTGGGGACATCTTGGCATGGCGCGCGAAGTTGCCGCGATCGCCGGGCTGAGCGTGTCCGATCCCGTGGAAGACGTGCCTGCGGCAGCCGCGAGCGGCGACCTCTCCATTGCGATTGAAGACAGCAATCTCTGCGCACGCTTTAGCGGACAGCGCGTGGAGAACGTGAAAGTTGCGCCTTCGCCGTTGTGGATGCAATATCGCCTCAACTCGCTGGGCGTGAATCCCATTAACAATCTGGTTGACGTGACGAACTACGTTTTGTGCGAGCTCGGGCAGCCGATGCACGCCTATGACGCCGATCTGCTGGGGAATGCCATTGTGGTCAGGGCGGCGCGCAAAGGCGAATCGATTCTGGCCCTGAACGGCGAAAAATATTCGCTCACGGAAGAAGACATTGTGATCGCCGACGAACACAAGCCGGTCGGCATTGCCGGCATTATCGGCGGCAATGACACGGCCATTCACGCCGGAACCAAACGCATCGTGCTGGAAGCAGCGTCTTTTCCCGCGGCGCAGGTGCGCAAATCTTCTTCGCGGCTCAAGCTGCGTACAGATGCTTCCATGCGTTTTGAAAAAGGCCAGGACCCGGAAAATACGGTTCGTGCGCTGGCCCGCGCGGTTGAGTTGCTGAAACAGATTTCGCCAGGATCACAGGCCGCGCAACCCATTGACGTTTACGCGCGCAAGTCAACGCCGCCAAAAATTGAGCTGGATATTGACTGGGCTGAACGCAAGCTGGGCCGCCCGTTGCTGACCGATGAAGTCATCAACATCTTCAAGTCTCTGGCCTTCGGCGTGGAACAAACCAACGCACGCAAACTGCTGCTGACTGTCCCCAGTTGGCGCGCGACCAAAGATATTTCCATTGCAGAAGATCTGGTGGAAGAAATTGGACGCATGGTTGGCTATGCCTCCATCACGCCGCAGGCGCCGGCAGTTCTGGCCGCGCCGGTCGCGCGCAATCTTCAGCATGAGCAGCACAGCCATCTGCGTTCTCTGCTCACGGGACAGGGCTTTACCGAAGTCAGCAACTACTCTTTTATCTCTGACGCGGATGCGGAGATGTTTGGCTACACGACCGGCAACTTGCTGCAAGTTTCCAATCCGATTATCGCCGAGCAGAAATATATGCGGCCTTCTTTGCTGCCGGCGATTCGCCGCAACCTCTCTGACAATAGCCGCTTCTTCAATGATTTCCGCCTGTTTGAAATTGGCCGCGAATACAGCCAAGGTCCCAATGGCGCGCCCGTGGAACGCACGCATCTGGTGGCTGCAATTTTTGGCCGCGAATCGAACGGCGCAAGCCTGCTGGAGATGAAACGCGTGGCGCAGTACATTGCCGCCGATTGCAAAGTCGTCCCGGCAAAAGCGCACAGCAAGACCGTGCACCCGGAGCGGTCCGCCTATGTAGAGATCAACGGCCAGCGCGTGGGATTGCTTTATGAGCTGCGTCCATCACTGCTGGATCGCGGCCGCGCTGCGATTCTGGATCTTGACCTTGACACTCTGCAATCGCTGCCAGCACAGCGCCAGAACTATCAGCCTTTGCGCCGCTTCCCCACCAGCAGCTTTGATCTCTCGATTGTTGCGGGATCGCATGAGCTTGTCGCCAGACTGGAAGAGAAGCTGCGTCAGTTGGCCGGCGAAGGCTTGGTGTCACTCCAGTTCCTGCTGATCTTTCCGCTGCCGCCGGACAAAAAGAGCGTTTCTTTCCGGTTGACGCTTGGCGCTGATGATCGCACGCTGACTGCGGATGAAGTTACACGGACAAGGGAACGCGTGGTGGAAGGAATCAAAGCGGCAGGATACGAGTTGAGGGAGTAGGCCAGCTGTTCAGCCAATGCGCCTGACAATAGCATTCGCAAATCTTTTGGCTGCACCATCCGCCAGACTCAGAAACAGCTCGGGCTCAATCAATTCCAGTTCCATCAATATGAGTTTGCCGGCTCGCTCTACTACGTCGATCCGGCAATAAAGGGAATTGCGAACCCGTGGAACAGCGTTTGCGATTGCATTCACCTGTTTCAGCAAAGAAGTTGATGGAACAACCAGCTCTGAGCTGCCGCCATGCTCCTGTTGCACGCGGAAATCACCCGCCGCGGGACGCTTCAGCACCGCATGGCTATACCGGCCATCGATATAAGCAAAAGAAATTTCGCCCTGAGTCTGAATTTCCGGGATGAACTGCTGGACCAGAAATGCTTCGGCTTGCATTTTGCGAGCCAGCTCAGTAGCAGCAGGAAGCGCCGCTCCATCCACTAACCAGGTGTTGTGTGCCGAGGCGGACACTGCCGGCTTTACCACAACTTTCCCCCAGCTTTGGATTTGCGCCCGCGCCGACGCGCTGATCTCTTCAGCACCTGCAACAAATACTGTTGGTGCGATCGCAATGCCCTGGGCCTCAAGTTCTCGCAAATAAAACTTGTTTCGGTTCCACAGGACGGTCTCAGGATCGTTCAATACCCGAACCATATCTGCCGTCTCTCGCAGCCATGCAATAAACTCTTCACCATGCAGGTGATAATCCCAGCAGGAGCGCAGGATCAGCAGATCAAACTGGCTCAAATCACAACCGTCTGATCGCCAGTCCACAAACTTTGCCTCAACATTGGCCGCCGCCAAGCGCGGCAGCAGCAGACGCTCGCTCTCTGCGCCTTCCGGCAGGCCGCTCCATGTAATCAGCGCCACTTGTTTCTTCATGCAGAAAAGGTCATGCAAAAGTCTTTGTAAGTTGGCTCGGCACCGCTATATCTTTTGCAGGTCCGCCACCGTCCGCTCATTCTGGAGATTGCCGGTATTCAATGTGCTGGCTGGTTCAAAAAGAATAATGTGCGTCTCTTCAAGTGTGTAAGGCATGTGCTCCGTGCCGTGAGGAATAATAATGAACTCGCCCGGACGGACCGCCTCGTCACGCTCAGTGCCGTCCGCATCGCGCAATTTCATATGCAGCAAGCCCTTCATCACCATGAACATCTCGTCTTCCGCATCATGATGGTGCCACATAAATTCGCCTTGCACCTTCACCAGCTTTACCTGGAAGTTGTTCAGCTCGCCCACAATCTTGGGGCTGAAATGGTCTTGAAACGTGGCAAACTTCTGCGCCAGATTGACGACCTGCATGCAAGCCTCCTGTGATGGAATAGCCATGCCCCTGATCTCTCTATTTTATGTTGTTGCGATCTCTTTCACGCTGGAGCAAATGAAAGAACTTTCCCCAACCAACCGTGAGGCCGGCTTGTGCGCCGAAACGGCTCGCAACATGAGCATAATTGAATTGATCCAAGACAAGATATTCAGCGGTTTTCGGAGCGTAGCGACAAAAAATAAAGATTGGCTCCTCAGGTAGGTTAGCGCGCCAATGGCCCTGAGCGGGCGTGGGTTCAGTGAGACGCCGAAATAATGGCCCTGTCGAACTGGAACACGCCCGGCATCTCGATAACCAATTGCTTTGAAGTTCGTCAGAGAAGAAGCAGGTTCGGGCTTTTCACCTCCTTGAGGCATGCGCCGCGCCGGCACCAAAGTGAAAAACCACTCTTTTACTTCAAAGAGAAAATCTTGATTTGAGGCCTTTGCCGATGGCTCCTATTACGAGACGACAATTTTTGAAAACCGCCATGCTTGTCAGTGCTTCGGGTATCTGGGCAAAGCACTTCGCAACAGCATCAACCGTGTCATGGCATGAACGGCGAGATCTGTTTCCGGAGGGAGTCGCGTCGGGAGATCCAAACAGCAATAGCGTCCTATTGTGGACGCGCAGGGCACCCGAGGGCCAACCACAACCATCGCACCTGATGGTGGAGGTGGCGGAAGACCAGGATTTTCACCGGGTAGTGGCGACGCAGAGCGTTCCAATCTCAGCGGAGGCCGATTGGACCTGCCGGGTTTTGGTGGGAGGGCTAAAGCCTGCCCGGGTCTATTGGTATCGTTTTACAGACAGTGATGGAAATGGCAGTCGAATTGGCAGGACGCGCACTGCACCGGACGATCATGATCCGCGGCCAGTTCGTTTTGCGTTTGTTAGCTGTCAAAACGCAAACCTCGGCGCGCAAAACGCGTACCGAAGAATGATTTACGAGGACGAACGCGCTCCTGAGAATGAGAAACTCGGTTTCGTCCTGCATCTTGGCGACTTCATTTATGAGCTGGTGTGGTACCCCGAAGACCGCAAGACATACTACGCCCGGCAAGTACGAGATATCGTCCGCTATCCGCACGGCGAAAAAATATCTGACTTTCACATCCCCACCACGGTGGAAGATTATCGTGCCATCTATAAGGCGTATCTTCACGACCCTGAGCTGCAAGACGCGCGTGCACATTTTCCATTTGTGCCCATGTGGGACAACCATGAGTTCAGCTGGCAGGGATGGCAGAGTTTCCAAAAGTTTGGACCGAAAACTTTTCCAGCCCAGACGCGAAAAGTGGCAGCCATGCAGGCGTTCTTTGAGTATCAGCCGGCGCGGATGGTCAAGTCCAGCGGGCCTTCACTGGCCACTTTCGGGGCGCCTAAAGTGGAGAATGCGCCGATCACTAAATTCGACGAGCACGGTCTGGGCCAGGAGCCGAACAATCTGGCGGCAATCGGAAGTTTAAGGGGCCATCGCAGTTTGCGCTGGGGCCGCAATCTAGACGTGATCATTACTGACGAGCGCAGCTATCGATCGGAAGAGCCGTTCTCTCGTCACGAGACGGACGGCCTGGACGACAACGACTTCAGCCTTTTCACCGCACAGGAAGTGATCGAGATTCTGGATGGCGGCCGGGGTTACAACAACGGAAACCCTCCCCAAACCATCCGCGTGGGAGATAAGGAGATTCCCAATTTCCGCAAAGACGAGCCTCCACAAAGCATCTTAGGCGCTGAGCAAAAAGCCTGGTTCCTGGAACAACTCAAAAACTCAAAGGCAACGTGGAAAATCTGGGGAAGCACGATGGCAACCCTGGAGGAGCGGGTTGATCCCCAGAACCTGCCCGACGGACTGGCGGCCAAAAAGTGGCCCGGAGAGGGCTACGCACTCACGTTGGCCGGCGATGTTTCGACTGCCTTCCTGGAAAAAGGCGAGATCTATGATTTCGTCCGGGAGCACGGAATTACAGGCTTTGCCACCGTGGCAGGCGACCTCCATTCTTTTTGGGCCGGCCGTTCTGCCAAGTCTCTGCCACCCAAGAAGTTTGAACCGGTAGGCCTGGCTTTTGTCACCGGCTCCATTTCAGCCCCGGGAGGATGGGAAGCCGATCAATATGGCTTCCCAAAGGACGAGCCGCTTCGCCCCCTTTGGGTTGGACAGGGTCCCCAGGACCAGACGCCCCAGCCCATGATCAACATGCTTCTGCGGCATGGCGTGCGGTCCTGTCTCGAATACGTGAAATCTGGCGACATCACCAAGGCGAGAGAACAATCGAATCCGCAAATGTCTCCCCATCTTTCTTTTGTCGATACGGGCGGGCACGGGTATGCAGTGGTGCGTGTTAGCAAAGATGACATGGAAACTGAATTTGTCTGCATCGAGCGGCCCGTTGAGCGGCACGACAGCCCCGACGGCGGCCCGCTAAATTATCGCGTCAAATTCCATGCACCACTATGGCGTAAGGGCGAGACACCGAAGATGGATACCAAAGTCGTCGAAGGTGATCCAAGGTTTTCCGTGTGAGCTTGGACCACGGTAGTTGCTTCTGCTCCACCTAGTGATTGTCACTCCGGGCGCGGCGAGGAATCTGCGCCGAACGTTCTTGCAATTTCTATGGATATATAAAGTGCTACATGAAGTGAGCGATGTGGCAGCGGTGGGAACTCTCGCTAAATACTTGAAAAAGATTGGCTCCTCAGGTAGGACTCGAATCCTCTTGCAAACGTACATTCAACAACTTACAGGGCCACGGATGGCATAAAAAGCACTGTAAGGACGTGGTAATCAGGTTAACGGATCGCAAACGGATCGCGGAAAGAGCGGATCGCAAAACGGATCGCAAGAAATAAGGAGAGGATAAAACGCGCCCACAACTGCAGCTTTTTGGATTTTTACAAGAGACGGTCAACTCCTTAGGATCGAGCTTTACCGGAACGTGTCCGGGATCGTAGGCCGCATTGCCAGGCATGGTCGCCAAGCTGATCTTGTATCAAATCACTTGTGCCATTTGTCGTTGGCTCCTTGTATTCTTGCAAGCTGAGACCTGCTCCATAGCAACGGCAGTTTTTTCAATTCGGAAACCAGGACATAACGATCTCCTCCTGCCGAAACCAAAGCATCGTGCAGCCTTTTTGCTTCCGCTTCATTCCCACTCCACCAGTTTGCAAGAAGTAAACCCCACATGAGGTCTACCCCGCTGGCGGCGCTCATGCTCGGAAAATCGGCCATCTTTCAAGCTGTTGAGAAATTCTTGCAATGCAAGAGCAAATTCATCGGCGTCTAAGGCTGCCCAGCCGTAATTAGAGTGAGCGGTACGATTTTCTGGTTCGGCATCCGCTATTGCTTTACAATCCTGCATCGCTAGTCTCGGCTTGGCAACTGCTAGATAATAGAAGCACCCTGCTTGGTGTATCTGCTCTGGATCAGCAGTTGAGTCTTGTAGAGTGCTGAAATGATCGGTGGCAGCAGAAAAATCTCCAACCATCAAATCGAGAAAGATGGCACTGCGTAGCAATCTAGAATTTTGCGGCATTGTCGCTAAAGCGGGCTTAAGATCATTTGCCGCCGCCTGAAAATCAGCTCCCGATGCTGAATTTAGATGAAGAGATGAAAGAATTGTGAACGGCAATTCATTGGGAAAAGGAGCTGACTTTGCTAGTTCTAGTTTTCCATTGTCCCTAGGCTTGCTCTCACGCCAATCTAAAATATCAATGCCCACGAACCTTTGGGTTCGATCCGCTTTACCTCTTTGGCTCGTGCCAGCCATGTCTGTGCACTTGGTTCTGTCCAGTACGCTACACCAGTCAATATTTCTAGTGCGAATTCGTCATCTTCACGTTGAATCGCGCTGCCCTTGCGCAAGGTAAGAGATAAGCGAAAGACACTGGTAAAACCTTCCGCCGACCAAAGGCATCGAGATACTGGTTTGAAAACCATGGGAGATCGTCTGGAAGAAATGAAATCGGGAAGGTTAAAATCGACAATTGTCGCATCTGTTGGAATTCTCCGGTGCTTATCGATGTTGCACAGCTTATTTAGCTGCCAAAGCAGGTGTTCTTTCATCAGCGCTGGATTCTGCGCATTGTAGGGCTGGTAAGACTCAATTATTGAGACGGCAACTGGTGGCACTCAAACGTGTTCCTAATGAACTTTCCCGGATCGCGATGGTCAAAAATTGGAAATTGGGTTCCGCTTGGATAGGAACCTATCTCCTTGGCCAGCGACCACACCAGTTGATCCAATGAAGAGCGTAAACAATATAGAAAGTCGCCAGCGATTAGAGTGATTTTGTCTGGAATCCGTCTTTATCTTGATGCGTACAATGTGCTGCTGATTTGAAAGGTCGTGCTCGTCTCTGGAACGAGATTGGCTCATCTTCACGAAATCTCCGAAGTCGATCCTGCAATTCATCCAAGTGCTCTTTTGCTCTAGCTGTTTTTAAATATGGATCGGTTAAGCTGCTTGGCATAAAGGTGATGTACGAGAATGAATATAGTGTTTTGAAATTAAGAGCTGAGTGTTTGCTTTGTGTATAATGCATAAAAGAAATAAATATAATGAAGTAATTTTTATTGAGATTAGAAGTGTTGTAATGTTGTTTAGAAGTAGAGAATTTTAAATTTTTGAAAAAAGTTGAAAAATGGATTGTAAAAAGCATTCTGGATGGCTATCTGTGTTTCTATGACGGCTATTTTGATGTGCACGAAAATGGAACCTTAATAGTGAACGGGACAGATTCGATTGGCGCGTAGATGTTACACAGACTTAAATGCCAGTCAGATTATTTACACTGTCATGACGTCAGGGCAACCGCACATACACGGTAATTACGACATACACAATCGCAACTGCTTTTAACATTACAGCTGCGGTACATGTCAGCGAATATAATGGCACCGCTATGGCATCAGTTAATTGTCTTCAGAGGAAGCTTATACATTAATACGATAGATATGGCGGCATAATAACTCGGACTACGACAGGGCTACATCGCGTACGATTGGGATACTTTTGTTCAAGGAGAAGATACAGTTAGATACGTGAATAGAAAGTACTGTAATGGAGTCACGAATATTTGGAATTTAGTCGCGGATGACAGATGGATTCTCATTCAATGACAGTAACGATGACTCAATCATAATCAGACGGTTTATTTAACAAATGGAAATAGTCACATCAACCAGGATTTAAACGGAATGCTACGGTACTTTTGCGCGATATGACATGATTACAAAATCGACGACGTTAGCGGTCAGAATTCTTGATCAGGGTACTACAACTGCGAAAGTGACTCAGAGCAAAAAGGAATTTGATTACGATTTCTTTAGTTACCAGCAACTAATGCATGAAAAACGATTGTGCGGATACTACTGTAACGAGTATGGGAAACACACGAATGTTACTTTGTTCGCGAGTACGCGTGGAAGCAAGCAGTGATTTGGGTTTTGATGCGACGAGAAATACTATCTAACGATTGATCAGACAATTTAACTGTGTCAGTATTCCGCGATAAATATTGTGAACAAGATTATTCAGCAGACCGTGACGATAACTTGGCTGTGTCACGGCATTGAACCAAGACTTGTCGAGCAATACGGCCGAAGCATCTCGCTTTGCATAGTGATACAACCGTTAACGATGGATGACGACACTGACTTCAACGTAGAGGGTGAGCATTGGAAAAAAGACAAAATGTCATGCGTTGCTGAACATGCAGTCGACTTATTACGGGGCGGCATTAAAATACCTGCTAAAACACACCCGTAGATGATAAAAAGATTATCAGCCGAATTAGCACCGCGCATGTAATATTCGGTGAGCAACTATAGACTCTGGCACTTATGTGCTGATTATTATTGAATAAGTGTTTGTTTATAATATGAAATATTGTAAAAAAATTTATTGAGAAATATTAATTGAAATATAGATAAATTATATGTGTATAATTGATTATACGGTGGAATAAAGTACACGCTGATTCGCTGCGACACTGAAGAATTGATAGCAGATACGGAATAATTATGTAAAATCTGCTGCTTATGAGCAGATGAGCGTGAAAGTTTTGTTAAGAGTGAGACAGAATAGAAAATTGTTAAAAAGTAAAATGATATAGGCAATGCAACTCAGAAAATTTCGATTGCTAGATTTCAATCTTGGAAATGGAACGTACAGTGACAATAGAAGTGTGAGCGTATCAATAAAAGATTGAACGCGCACACAGACGTTTTTTATGAGTTGAATGTTTGATAGTAAAAGCAGTAGTTGTGCTGGAAGTTTTATGGAAACATTGAATACTGGGGAAATAATTACACATACGATGCATGGGGTAATTTGACTGGCAAGACGAAAATTACTACAGGTATTCTGGTGAAGGATTAGACGTACAGCGGATGCGCATAACTGGATTCACGCTACTTCTGGCGAGGACTATAAATATGATGCCGCTGGCAATATGACGTTCAATGCCACGCATCCGACACAGACTTATACATACGATCAGGAAAATCGGCTCACCGGAGCAATGGGTACACTTACACGTATGATTCTGATGGCAACCGCGTGCGCAAATCGAATGGGAATCTGGCAGAACGGAACTCTATATTGGTATATGACGCAGGGTATCGTGGCAGAAAGCGATCTTGCGGGGACGATAACCAGCGAATATGTTTTCTTCAACGCCGACGGGTCGCCCGGCGGGAACGCAGCTTTTCAGGCAGAATATAGCACGGCTGGGTATTCTATTACTTCTCAGACAGTTGAAACTGCTTCAGTCATCACGATTCTTCCGCTGTGATTAAGGCGAATCAGATTTTCTATCTGGGGCGGGAACTCCAGTTCGTAGACAACGATTCAATCACTACAAATTCACTGGCAAAAGAACTAAAGTTAATGAATATGTTTTTATGTGAAGGTGAGGTAGGTGAAAAAAGATTTGGATAGTGTGAATTGATGTGCAGAATGAAAATTCATGACAAAATCAAAGAAAAGGATCGTAGAGAAATCTGCATAATGTGTTTTAGCGTAGTACTGAAGAGTTGCAAAACTGCTGAACGTTTACCAGGTGATATAATCACTTTATGGATTTAAAACAGTATGTTGAGAGACCTGAGAAAAGAGGAGAAGGAAATATGTATAGCGAGGACTAAATTTTACAGGAAGATTGATTATACAGATATATAAATTAATTAAAATATATAATTATTTTTTTAATTGATGAAAAGGGAAATTATTTTAAAATACTAAAAGAATAAAGATTGAATAAATGTTTTTTATAGAATGATTATAATAAATAAAATTTGATAATTAAATGAAGATTACATAAGGAAATATATTAATAGAAATAGAAAAGTGCTTTAGATTGGAGGAATATGAAGTTATTATTTAATATTTCAGGAATAATTAAATAATGATATGTTAAGATATATAATATATATTTTTTATAATTTTAAAAATATTTAAATAAAATTAAAAGCCGAAAGCAATTGCTGCACGCTGCCGGCGATAGTCTGAATTAATATTTTAACATTGACACCAATCGTGTATGGGGAAAAAGTCCACTGATATATTTTTATTATAAATTTATTATAAATAATTACGAGAAAGAAATAATATTAATAATAAAAATTATATTATAATTAATATTAAATAATTATTTTATTAAAATTATATAAAGGAATTAAAGAGTGTGGTTCTGCGGGAGAAGATCCGAAGCGCTAGCGATTTGTGAATTACAAAACGAAGGCAGACATTAGTCGCATTCGTAAAGAAATCCATCCGTTGCGCCAGATTGAATCAAAGGATTTGGATAAAGAAATAATATCATCAGGTTCAAATATTACACGAGCTGAAGGTGGACGATCTAGCTTTTACATGCGGAATGAGGCTGCTAAAGATTCGCAAGCTCCTTCGACGCATCGTGGAGGACGAATGGTTTAAGGTGAAGCAGAAAAAGTCTTGACGATGATGGCAGGAGAACGCCAGATTGTTACAAAGCTGGTCGTCAACAATAGGTGAATTTACCGCGAGAGAAGCGCAAGGAAATAAAGGATGCAGTCCACACTTATTTAGCTATCGGTGAGGAGTTGCCTGCCAAGTTGCCGGTCGCATGCACTGGTTAAGAGCTGTGAATTCAGCTGTGGGTGAAAGCATCAATAAGAAGGTATTGGGGCCGCGAGCCGGGCGATATTGCGATTGTTGTCACAACACTCCGGCAGCGATTGAAATGGACGGTTACAGCGACGGTCACAGCAACAGCAGTTTGTGTACCGACTGTGCCATGCAGCTTGCGCGCAAAATTCTTGAAGACTTTTGCGAGCTGCTCACGCGGGGCGGGAGGCAGGGATGAATAGTTTTCTAGAAATAGCTCTCGCCTGTATCGCTCGCGATTGGTATGTGTTCCCGTGCTGGCCGAAGACCAAAGATCCACTGAATCTCCACGCGCACAAGGACGCGAGCAATGACGAAGCGCAGGTTCGCGCATGGTGGACGCGGACGCCGGATGCCAATGTTGCAGTGGCTACAGGTCCAAGCGGGATAACCGTGCTGGACGTGGACTCCGGACTTGACGGGGAAGACAGCCTCGCACTTTCTGTAAGGCTCACGGTATCCCGGAGACGTTCGCGGTACGCACGGGAAAGCGCCGCATTATCGCGTTCAACTGTATTTCGCCGGGGTTTGTACATCGCTCAACGGATGGGAGGCGGGCGAGTATGCCAGAGACCTTAGCGGCTCGTGGGGCTATGTCATGGCGGCGAGCTGTATCCACCAGAGAGCGAGAGCCTACTCCGTTCTATGGGACAAACTGTTTGCGCCGGTGCCGATTGGGTGCGCTCGCTGTTGCTGCACAGCGCAAGGACAAAGACGGTAATCCGCTTCCTCCGCGCACGGTGGGCGACGGCCAATAACCGATTTTAGCAACGATTCCATGATTAGGTTACTCGGCAAAAAGCGGAGCGAGGGCGCAACGGATGAGCAACTGAGAGTATGCCGTTGAGGTTAACGAAGAGCCGATGGTCCCTCCACTAGACGAGTCAGAGTTGGAGAGGCTCATCACCAATGCTTGCAAGTTTCCAATTCCCGAGGCGGAGCCGGTGATTGTCCTCGGCGGTAAGGTTGCGGGCGAGCCGGAGCCGCCGAAGGAATGGCGGACCGTTACTTGACTTTTGAGCGAGTCCGAGACGCCAGGCCCGTTGAGTTCTCTGATTGAGGGGTTTCTCTGCGTTGGACTCGATTACGGCCCTTGCCGCTCCAGTTGGCCAAAGAAAATCACTCATTGCTTTGAATATTGCTCACGCGCTATGCACTGGCGAGCCGCTGTTTGATTATTTCAAAGTCGACAAAGCGTCCTAGCCGCGTCATTTACCTTTGCCCGGAAATGGGCCTAAGCAGCTTTTCTACTACGGCTCAAGCAAATCGGTCTTGATTCATACGTTGGCGATAGGCTTTTCTGTCAGACGATGGACGAGGACAGCATCAAACTCACGGATCTAGACGAGGAGCTACCCGGCTCCGTTGTGATTGTCGATACGCTAACCCGCTTTGTTGAAGGGGACCAAAACTCATCGGAGGATATGAGCAGATTTGCCAAGGTGGTCTTTGGACTCAAGCGGCGTGGCGCAACCGTTCTATTACTACATCACAGCGTTAAGGGTGCATCTAGTGCGCTGACGTTGGACTCTGCTATGCGCGGCTCTACTGAGTTGGCCGCATTTGTCACATGCTGTTGGGCTACCCGGTTGGCGGATCCGGACAATCCATACCAATCTCCATCCCTGCTAGTGAACGTCAAGCAACGAGATTTGAGAGCAAACCATTTGAAGCAACGTCAGACAAATCGTGCGGATGCGCATTGTTGGTGAACCGTGGCAGATTGAGGCGAGCAAGAGCAAGGCAGACTCCGATGGCCAAGGCAGCCTTGAGTACACTTCTGAAAGAGTCACCCGGAATGGGTATCAACAAATTGCAAGAGGCTTTGCGAGCGGCGGGGCATAAGAAAGGGGTCAAATGGGTGACGAAGGCGCGGGTGGGCATCGTCGACACGGGCGTAACTCTGGCCAGTTAGCCCATTCCCAGAAACCATTCCCTAAGAAAGAGAATAGAGAATACCTACACTCACTACGAACTTCGTTCTTCGTAGGGGGCGGGTGTAGCTGGGAGTGATATGCCATTCCAGCGAGAACGGGACAAAGTTCGGCGACGTGATTGGTGTCGCGTACATAATAAAACCTCAGGAGTTGCAAACATGTTGTGTGACGATTTCCAAGTGCTTGAAAATCAGTGGATGGCGATCAGAGCCGAATCGCAGCGACGGGCAATGATGGGTACGCTGACACAAGAGGAAGAACAAGAGTTGTTTCTGAACGAATTGGCAGTCTTCAATCGCATGATGGACCATCGCACCGAGCACGGCTGCCAGAAGCCGGCGAGTAGGGGGCGGTCAAAATCTTCACAATGATTTCGAGATAGCCCTCCGGTATCCATTTATATACATGAACAAGTAATTTCTCATTTTGAGATTTTTGGCGTGCGTCGATTCAACAACTTAGCGTCTTGAGCATTATTAGGCACTCGTAGGGTGTGGGGAGACATCCGGGAAAAAGAATGGAGTTTGAACCGTGGAAAATCTAATTTGGCTCACAGCAAACGAAGCAGCCAAGTATTTGAAAGTTGCACCTCGCACGCTGCTCGCATGGGCGCGGCAAGGCAAAGTGAAAGGTCACGTTCTCTCCGGCATTCAACGTCAGACCTGGCGCTTCCGCCAGTCTGATCTGGACGCCTGTCTGTCAAGGAAACCCTATGCCAATGATGATGCCACCAAATCGCAGACAGCGAGTTACACTCGAATCGCCATCCGTGTGCCCGGAAAGGACGGTATCAATGAAGAGGGCGGCACGGTACAAAACAGGAAGTGTTGTATTCGACAAGAGACGTAAGACTTGGAGATTTCTCGAATGGCAGGACGGCAAGCGGCGCTGCTCGCATGATCGGCACCTTGCATCAGTTTCCGACCAAGAGCGCAGCTCAGCGGGCAGCACAGGCATTCCAGCCATCGGCACCAAAGCCAGTAATAATCCAGAAGGGTGACCAGTCCACAGTGAAAGCATTGGCAGCGCGTTATCAACAAGAGAGATTGCCTTCCCGCCGTTCGACAGCGCGGGTGTATCTCTCATGGTTGAACAAGCACGTTCTGCCTGAGTGGGGCGATAAGCGCATCCAGGACGTTCAACCATTGGCCGCAGAGAAATGGCTGAACGGATTGGTGCTGTCTCCCAAGAGCAAAGTCCATGTGCGGAATATGCTGCATCTGCTGGTGGACTTCGCAATGCTGGCCGGTGTGCTAGAGATCGGCAGGAATCCTCTTGAGCTGGTAACAATCAAAGGGGCAACCAAGCGCCTGAGGAAGCCACGCAATCTCACGGTGGAAGAGTTTCAGAGATTGCACGCCGAATTGAAACAGCCGTTCAACATCATTGTCATGCTGTGTGTCTGTTTCGGCCTGCGCATTTCAGAATGCCTGGCGCTGAAGTGGAGTGATGTTGATTGGGACGCAGAGCACTCTGCAAGTGGAGCGCGGCATCGTTGAGCAGAACGTGGATGACGTGAAGACGGACGATTCTCGCCGCACCTTTACGCTTGCCCCTGAACTGCTGAGCGTGCTGAAAGAGTGGTCGAAGGTTACGCCGTTCGGCGCTACCGGCGATTGGATGTTTGCCAGCCCGCTGAAGATCGGCAGGCTTCCGTATTCATACACGGGAGTGTGGCGAGAACTGAAGAGGGCAGCGGCGGTATCCAAGATTGGCGAAATCGCTACTCACGCTTTCCGGCACACGTACCGCACCTGGCTCGATTCGATTGGTACGCCGGTTGGAGTGCAGCAGCGGCTCATGCGTCATGCTGACATCAGGACAACGATGAATCAGTACGGCAATGCGCTCGCAGTCAGACATGCAGAAAGCACAAGGAAAAGTAATCCAACTTGTGTTCAAGTCGGCTTAACAGATCGCAAGCGGATCGCGGGGAGCTTGTAAGTTATTGAAAGATTGGCTCCTCAGGTAGGACTCGAACCTACAACCCTTCGGTTAACAGCCGAATGCTCTGCCATTGAGCTACTGAGGAGTGGGCAAACAGCCGCCAGAAGGAGAGGGCGGCCGATTGAATTGTCACCTTAAAAATAGCATGCATTTGCTGCATTTAGCAATTGTGAAATCCGAAACATACACCCTAAAAAGTCCTCAAAACAACCGCAATCCCAAGCAACGGATTACGTAAGCCGTTAAGATAACGATTGATTTCGCATCTCATTTAGCGTCGATAAAAATCTTGAAATAACGTCTTTAACCCTAGTGAGCCATCAATCTAAATCCCCAGATTTTAAGCTTAAAGATCTTAAGCCAAAAGAATTTAGGCCAAAAGACTTGAAGCCGCCTGCGCCGCCACAGGCCAGAATCTCCCCTGTGACGGATGACTATCACGGCGAGAAAATCAGCGATCCATACCGTTGGCTGGAAGATGCTGCCGCACAGGAAACCAGGCAGTTTGTCGAAGAAGAGAATGCATACACGCATAGCGTACTGAAAGATATTCCCGGGCGGGACGAGCTACGCAAGCGAATTGAAAGTTTATTAACCATCGGGCGTGTGGGCGCGCCACGCATCGGCGACGGCCGCTATTTTTATGAGCGACGCGATGGCCGGCAGAACCAGGCTGTGATTTACGTGCGCGACCGAGCAAGCAAAGACGCGTCTACAAAAGACCGTACGCTGATTGACGTGAACGCGCTTGCCTCAGACGGCACCATCGCACTCGATTGGTGGTATCCCTCTGACGATGGCAAGTATGTGGCGTTTGGCACGTCAGCCAACGGATCAGAGCTAAGCACGCTGCAGATTATCGAAGCCAGCAGCGGCAATCTTCTGGCGGAAAAAATTGAACGTACCCGTGCCGCCAGTGTGGCATGGCTGCCGGACAGCTCCGGCTTCTACTACACGCGCTATCCACGCGCCGGTGACGTACCGGCGGGCGAGGAGATGTACAATCGCCGCGTTTTCTTTCACGAGCTTGGCCAAAGTACAAACGCCGACGGCATAGATGATCCGCTGATTTTTCCCAGCGAAGGCAAAAGCATTGATCCGCAGCACTGGCCTAATGTTTCTCTCTCGAATGATGGGTATTGGCTGTTGGTGGACATAAGCGAGGGCTGGACCAGGACAGAGCTTTATCTGAAAAACCTTTCTGCGCCGGCCAGTCAATTTCAATGCATCACCCGGGGAGAAAACTATCTCTACCACGCCGAGATCCTGGATGGAGATCTTTACATCACCACCAATGAAGGCGCGCCGCAGTTTCGCGTGTTCAAAGCCAGCTGCGCCGCGCCTGAGCGCTCGAACTGGAAAGAGATTATTGCCGAGTCTGACGCAGTCATTGAGGGCCGGGCCGCCATCATCGGCAAAACACTTTTTGTTCACTACATAAGAAATGCCAGCTCGCAGCTCAAACTTTTCGATCTGAACGGGAAAGCGATCACAGAAGTTGCCATGCCCGCGCTCGGCAGCATTTTTGATATTGGCGGCAACTGGAACAGCGATCGCGGATTCTTCGGATTCATCTCTTATGCCATCCCTCCAACCGTTTATGAAGTTGCTCTCGACGGCCAGACAAAAGAGTGGGCGCGCGTGGAATCAGCCATTGACCCCGCGCAATATCAGGTGGAACAGCTCTGGTGTAATTCCAAAGATGGAACGCGCGTGCCGATGTTCGCAGTGAGTAAAAAGGGCCTGGTCAAGAATGGACACAATCCCACGCTTCTCTCCGGCTATGGCGGATTCAACGTGGGGCGCACGCCGTTTTTCAATCGCAATGTGATGTTGCTGTTGCTGGAACAGGGTGGCGTCTATGTCGACGTGCAGTTGCGCGGCGGAAACGAGTTTGGTGAAGACTGGCATCGCACGGGCATGCTGGAGCAAAAGCAGAATGTGTTTGATGATTTTGCCGCGGCTGCTGAGCATCTGATCGCACAGAAATACACCGACGCAGAACATCTGGCGATTCAGGGCGGCAGCAATGGCGGTCTGCTGATGGGCGCCGCGCTCACGCAGCGTCCGGATTTATTCCGCGCCGTGGTGTGCCAGGTCCCTCTGCTGGATATGCTGCGCTACCAGCAATTCCAGATCGCCAAACTTTGGATCCCCGAATACGGTTCGTCAGACGATCCTGAGCAATTTAAATATCTATACGCATACTCGCCCTATCATCGTGTGAAACCGGGCATTCAATATCCAGCGGTTTTGTTCATGACGGCTGAGAGCGATACGCGCGTCGACCCCATGCACGCAATCAAGATGGCAGCGCTGCTTCAAGCCCAGGCCGCGAACGGGCAAGACCGTCCGATTCTGCTGCGAGTAGATTCCAAGGCCGGTCACGGAGTGGGCAAGCCAATCACAAAATTGGTAGATGACGCTGTGGATGTCTGGAGTTTTTTGTTTTGGCAACTCGGCGTGAGGTTGTAGGCATCTCTGCCATCCCGAAACAGAAAAGAGAGCACAAAAGAAAAGAGCCGCTCAGCACGGCTCTTTCTTTACCTTATTACCCAATCAGAAAAAAATCTAATTCGTATTCAATGGCTGCATCAGCCGGAAGCCAAGCCTTCGCTCGGCCACGAATCCTACTTCTTTTTTGCCGGTGACGTAAGCAGCGGTTGCGCCTCCTGTGGCTCCAACCGCGGAGCCAATCAGCGCGCCTTTACCACCGCCGACCAAAGCTCCCAGCAGCGTACCTCCGCCTGCTCCCCCGCCAATAATAGCCAGGTTGCGTTTCTTGTAACTGCCGCCGCTCACGAACACACTGTTGGTCTCCAGCGGCATAGTCTTGCCATTGAGCGTGATGGATGACAAAGTAATGCGCAGATAGCCGGCGTTGTTCAAGTGTCCAGACTCGCGGGCTGCAACAATCGTACCGGTGACTGCGGCCCCGGTCGGCGCCAGCGCCTGGCCGTCCACAGCAAGAGGTTCGTCAAGTACTGCAGAAAAATTCTGGCCAGCCTGCGCGGTTTCACTGGAGATTGGCTGCTGCAAGCGCACGTAAATCGACGTGTTGGCCGGAACTACCAGCGCTTTTTCTGCTGTGAATGGTAGCTGCTGTGGTGATGGCGGGGTGTCTGCCGCCACGCTTTCGGGCTGCGTGCCCACGCTGCAACCAGTTGCCAGTCCCGCTAGAACCAGCAGAGTTGATAGCAAAGCTTTCTTCAAACAGGTGCCCTTCATAAAATGCTCGATCCCGTCAGTGCGGGGGACACTGCCTGCCATCTTATTGAGCAAGGTTACTGCCAATAGAAAGCCTTTATTTTGTTTATGTTATGCAGTGGATATTTCTAGGGCTGTGTAGTTTTTACCACTTGGGGAGTAGGTGTTTCGCAATAACCTGGCAAAAGTCAGACAGGAAATTAGCGGGTGCCACTTCCTGAAACACTCTCTGCCCCGGCCGTGACTTCAGGCTGAATTACAACGCCATCAAAGGCCGTTGTGCCCAGCAGACGTCCGTGCGCCAGATGCAGGTTGCGTACACGCCAGCCTGCGCTGATGGCGCTCCATGTCTTTCCGTTGTCGCCAGATTCAAAGACGTTGGTGGAGCTTCCACTCGTAGCCAGGACGCGATGGTTCTCTTCATCGAACTGCACAGTCAGGATATTAGCCAGACGTAGCGAAGAAATTCGTTTCCAGGAATCACCCGCATCGGTGCTGCGAAAGAGTCCAGTACGCGCTCCCA
Organism: Terriglobia bacterium; assembly: GCA_963724105.1. Taxonomy (GTDB): domain Bacteria; phylum Acidobacteriota; class Terriglobia; order Terriglobales; family Acidobacteriaceae; genus Angelobacter. The sequence goes on from CAVRTD010000002.1 coordinate 356,876, forward strand.
GCCAGATGTCGCCGGTATTATCCACGGCCACGGCGTTGATTGCGAAATCAGGATCCAGCGCCTTCGATGGCAACCAACTCTCGCCGCCATTCACAGAGACGGCAACCATATTTTGGCCTGCTACGGCCACCACCTTGGCGGCGACACTGATGCTGACGGGCACGCCGACTCCAGGCAGAGATTCCTGCCGCCAGCTTGCACCGGAATCTGAACTCACAAACAGCCCCGTGGAAGTTGCGGCCAGCCATTTTTCATCTGCCAGTGCTAAAACGCTGACGCGCGCGTTCAGCTCGGTCGGCGCTGCTGCGCGAGTAGAAACTTTCTTTGCCGCGGCAGATTCCGTCCTGGCAGGCAAAAGAACATTTCGCGGTACCCAGTGTGAACTGCTCGGCGGAAGCATGAAGATGCCATGATCCGTTCCGGCAATCAAGGAATTGTCCGAGGCCTGGCGCAGAACAAAAACATCGCGACCGTCCAAACCATCACTGGATTGCTTCCAGGTGAGGCCGGCATCATGAGAGATAAATGCGCCGCCGAATTCTTTGTCATTGAGAACGCCGGCATAAAGAGTAGCGCTATCACTGCGGTCCACCAGCAACGCGGCCACCTGCCGATGAGTAAAGCCGCGGTTTGAAGCGGTGAAGGTCTCGCCGCCATCATCGCTGGCCAGAACGCCGCTGCGGTCGGTAGCAAGCAGTACGTGAGACGAACGGCGCGGATCGATCAGCACATCATTAATGATGATGTTGGATCCGGTCATATGTTTCCAGGTCGCTCCGGCATCCGTGGTCTTCCACAGTCCTTCTGTGGTTCCGGCATAGACCACGTTATGGTCCGTGGGATCCATCCGCAGCATGCGCGTGCGGCGAGCGGAATAGGGAATACCCTGGATCTTGCGGAAAAGCTCCCCCGCGGAATCGCTGCGATAAATACCTGAACAAGCGCTGATAAAAAGATTGGATGGCTGTGCGGAATCAATCACGATCGAAAAAACGTCAGAGTCGTCGATCACGCCCTTCTTAATGTTGTGCCATGTCTTGCCGCCATCTTCCGTCTTCCAGGGCAGGTGCCAGGTTCCAGCATAGATCACATCGGCATTTGCGGGATCAATAGCAATGGATTCCACATTCTTGAGCTCGGCGTGGTTTTCCGGAGAAATGCGCTCCCATGCCTCGCCGCCATCATGGCTGCGATAGATGCCATCGAGCGCGCCCGCCACCATAACTTTCGGATTGCTGGCGGCAATGCTCAGCGCGCGCAGAGATTTGCCGTGCAGGTCAGCCACGATCTCCCAGCTCTTGCCGCCATCTTTGCTGCGAAAGAGATCGCCATCACTGTTAGGCAATTGTGCATTCCAGGCGGCGACAAAGATATTCCGTGAATCAGCGGGATCAATGGCGATGTGGTCCAAAACCATCTCGGCGGAATTTCCCGGCCGGGCAAAACGCGACCAGCTTACTCCGCTATCCGACGAGAGATAAAGATTGCCTGCGCTGGTGCCAAGAAAAATGCGGGCAGGATTTGTGGGATCAATAGCCAGGCTGCGGACCGTGCCGCCGTCAGGCCCGACCGGTTGCCAAGATTGCTCTGCGGCAAGCAAGTCTGCCATGAACAGCACAGTGAGCAAGACGGGAATAATTCGTATCGCCGGACGCATGAAAATTGACAGTCGTTTCCCTACTAAAGAGATGCTATGAGATTGCCACGATGATTTTCTATCAACAAGTTACCGAAGGGCAATTGGCTAAGAAAGTACATGGAAAGGAGCATCATTTTTTGCAGCTCAGTTGGCAGGCGCGCATGAAGGCATGGCAAAAAGAAACACGTTACTGAGCTGGGTTATTTTGGGCTCTCTACACTCAGCACATGCAAGAGGATCTGCGTGCCATATTCAAGTTTTACATTGCCCGTATTCGAAACGATCACAGGCCCAGGAGTATCTGCACTGGGGGCCGAACTTAAACTCAAACCTTTAATCCCGATGACGCCCTGCGGCGTACCAACACTCAAAGAGCTGCCCCCGGCACCTGCGTTCAATTCCGCCGCGGACGCACCGCTGGCTGCATTTGCTGAAGGAGATTGCTTGACTGTCAGTGGAGTTGTATAGACCGGAGATCCATTTGCCGAAGACTGGCTAGCTGCGGGAGTGTTGGTATTGATTTGAGCACGGCTCGCATTTGAGTTGGAGGCTGGTCCCATGCTACTACTGCCCCGCGGTCCAGCGCCGGAGAGCGAAGGCGGCAGCATTTGCGAAGGCTCATCCACCCGGGACCTTCTTACAACGGGTGCAGCCACGGACTGGACAACAGCCTGAACGTTAATGTCGTGAAAATGCTTCAACAAAATTTTGTCAAAAACAATTCCTAAACGAGATTCAGAATTTTCGCCGTCCCGCACCCGAACCTCGGTAACGTGGCCAATTAATTCAGTTTCTTCAGGAACGATGACTTTGCCGTGTGAAATCACATCTTGAGACACCCTGGCGCTAATTTTGTCGCCCGGCTTAAGCTTGTTCGCCTTCAGAGTTTTGCTCAACTCCACAAGCACGTATGAAGTGGGTTGCGCGGTCGCAGATTTTACCGCTGGTTCTTTGGCCGCGGTTTTTTGCGCCACAGATGGCTCTTGTGTTGTAACGGGAGTTTGAGAGATTGAAGAAGGGCCGGATGATGGAGGCTGCTGGGCCGGATGATCCTCCGCTTTCGACTGATTCGGGCCAGCAATATACGCGTTCGAACTACAGGGCAAGATGGCCCACAGTGCGACCGTGGCTGCAATCCAGTGGCATTTCATACTGCACCTCACGATGAAGAAGGCAGCGGTACCCCGTCAACTACTATTGTGCCCTAAGTAGGGACCAAGTCCAAGAAATAACGCAATCAATGCTTCTGAAGAAGTTCTTAAAGATCAGCAATTCCTGCAGTGTCAACACCAAAAAAAACAGCCAATTGCAATTGGCTGTTCTCTCCAGAAAAACCTGCGGTTAGTGGATATCCTGAGAACCCGTTACCTGCACAATGATTTGGGCGCCGCTATCCAGCTTTATATTGTGATTGGCAGAGCTGAATACAGACGCCTGAACGGAATTATTCAGTTCCACACCATCCATTCCAATGATGCCGCGGCTGTCGTTGGAGACTCCAGTCGCCGCCGCAGGCGCTGTATTGCCGGGCGTTCCAATCGAGGAACCGATACTAGGAGTTGCGGGGCTCGTCGCTCCGCCCATGGCAACCGGGCCAATGCCGCGGCCGCCAGTGGCCGCACCTCGATCCACATTACCTCCACCAAGGGAAGTAGTAGGAACCTCTACAGGAGCCGACAGAGCTCGGATCACGCCAGTGAAAGCGACTTCCTGTCCGCTCTTTAAAACAGCCTTATCAAAAACCACACCCAGCTTTGATCCCGCGTTCTCTTTGGTCTTTGCCTGGGCCTCTGTCACATGCCCAACCAGCTTTGATCCTTTAGGTATCACTACAGCGCCATTCGCCTTCAGGTCCTGCGTGAGCCTTGCGGTGACTTCGTCGCCAGACTTTGCTTTCTTAACGTCAATTGTCTTCGCGAGTTCCGCCAGGATTGAGGCTCCAGTCAATAAGCCATGCGACGCTCCTGTGCTGGCGGCCGCTGAACTGGCTGGTCCGCCCTGGCTAACATTGGCTCCCGCGCTTGCCTGGACAGCCGCCGGTGTGCCTGAGGCCGAGGTTTGACTCATTGCGCTCACCGTCAGAAGACATGCGGTAGTGGTAGCAATCCGAAACTTATTCATCATCATCAATTCCTTGTTCCCTTCACTCTTTTAAGAATGTAAGAGTATTTGCAAATAGCTGATTCCTGAGATCCGCTCTCAAAAATTAGGATTTCAGATGCAATCTTTCAAAAAAGCGGCTACTCTCGGCATAAGTTAACCATATTCATGGAGTTACATCAACATTGAAAGTTTGGCCGATTTCAGCCCATATGCGGTTAGCCACAGCCGTTATTCCTGCTTATCCAGGAATTTCCTGAACTGGTGATAATCTCTTAAAAAGGGGACGAGCATTGAGTACACAGGAAAAGGTCCTGATCGTGGAAGATGAGGAAAACGAACGTTCAGGGTTAGCGGAACTCATCTCCGCCTGGGGCTACAGAACAGAAACCGCAAAGGACGGTCTTGAAGGCCTGGAAAAAGTGGCTACCTGGTCGCCCGGCATTGTCGTCACAGACTTCAGAATGCCACGCATGGATGGCATGGAGTTGCTGCAGCGCATCTCAGACCAGCCGCAACAGATTGCAGTTGTGTTGCTCACCGCGCAAGGCAGCATTGATGTGGCGGTAGATGCAATGAAAGCTGGAGCTTATGACTTTATTCAGAAGCCGGTAGACCCGGCGCGGCTGAAGCAGATTCTACAGAATGCCGCCCGCCAGCGTGGCACGGTTCTGGAGTTGGAAGTTACCAAGCGTAAACTTCGTGATACTGGCCTCTTCGGCAACATGGTGGGATCGTCTCGCCCCATGCAGGAAATCTTTCACCTGATAGAAATGGTGGCGCCGAGCACGGCCTCCGTCCTGATCACCGGAGAGAGCGGCACCGGCAAAGAGATGGTAGCGCAAACCATTCATGACAGGAGCCCGCGCAAGAACAAGCCGTTTGTGGCGATCAACTGCTCGGCCATTCCAGAAACGCTGATTGAGAGTGAAATCTTCGGTCACGAAAAAGGCGCGTTTACCGGGGCCATGGAGCGCCGTGCCGGCTGTTTTGAACTTGCAGAAGAAGGAACACTGTTGCTGGATGAAATCGGCGAGATGCCGGCAGCTACGCAAGCCAAGCTGCTGCGCGTATTGGAAGACCGCAAGCTGCGCCGCCTGGGCAGCAAAGTGGAAACGCCAGTCGACGTCAGGGTTTTGGCGGCAACCAATAAGGTGCCGGAAGATGCTGTCGCAAAAGGCGAGCTGCGCGGCGATCTCTATTACCGGCTCAACGTTTTCAATATCCATCTGCCTCCGTTGCGGGAGCACAAAGAAGACGTTCCTCAACTGGTAGAGGCATTGCTTGCCGACATGAACGCCAAACACGGACGGAGCGTAGGCGGCGTGAGTGATACCGTCCTGCAAATGTTTCAGAGCCACAACTGGCCCGGCAATGTCCGTGAAGTACGCAACACCATGGAACGAGCTGTGATCGTATGTGACAGCCCGCTGGTCGAGCCCCGCCACCTGCCGCCAAACTTTGGCAGCGCTGGAGTAAAAGTAACGGCCAGTGACGGTGAAGGCATCCGGCTTGAAGTTGGGACCACGGTGGGCGATGCAGAGAAGATGCTGATTCTCAAAACTCTTGCCGCAAGCAATAACAATAAAACCCGCGCCGCGGAAATCCTGGGAATCAGCCTGAAGACGTTGCACAATAAGTTGAAGGAATACGGGAGTGCAGCCGCATTGTCGAGTGAAGCAGCGAACTGAGAGATTCCTGGGCAATACCGGGAATAGCAGAAGAGAAACTTAAAGATTCAAGGGCCAAAGCCCGGAGTGATCATGCCTGCCTTGCGTCTGAAAACCAAGCTGGTGTTCGCCATCACGGCCATGGTGGTGGCGATTGTGGCCACCCTCTCCACGCTCTACATCTCGGAAGTTGTTCATCAGAGAATCCAGGAAGCCTATGATGTTTCGCATAACATTGGCCTTCAGCTTTATTCGGTCTCAAAGGGCGCATTCCAATTAGACCTGAGCAGCACCAAGCTGGACCCAAATGACCCGATTCAGGTTAAGCTGGCGTGGCAGGAAGTCCTTCAGACAGACTGGGTAGTCGATGCTCTGCTCCAATCTGCATCCGGAGATTCGAAGCTGATCTACGATGCGGCGATCGTTGACACGAAGGGAGTGGCGATTCTGCACACCAGTTCCCTTCTTCTAGGGAAAGTGGTGGAACCGCGCCCCGACTTTGATTCGTTCGTCCACGCCGGCATTCGCAAACAGATTCGAGCAATCTATGGACCGCCTCTGGTTTATGACACGCGCATTCCTCTTGAACGCGAGGGCCATGCATTTGGCGAAGTACGGGTGGGCGTCGCCACCACTTTCTTGCGGGAAGAGCTGCGGCCGTCTGTTAAAAAATGCGCTTGAACTCTCCGGCGGCGCCATTTTGATTTGCCTGGTTGTAGCCGCTGGTCTCTCGAATCTTGCCCTGCGGCCACTGGCCGCCATCAGCCAGCGTCTCGATTTAATCAGCTCCGGCAAGGCGGAGATGGTCGGTGCACCGTCCAAACGCTCCGATGAATATGGCACCGTCTCTACCAAGATTGAGCGCCTGGGCCGGCAGATGCGCGACGTAAAAGAAGTCTTCTCCGCCCTGAAGGAAAATCTGGACCAGATGATGGCCAACCTTCAGGATGGCGTAATGCTTTTCACCAGTGACTTCAACGCCGTGCTGGTCAGCGCCTCCATGGAGCGCTTTATCGGCAAGCCGCGCGGTGAGATGCTGGGCAGCCGTCCCTCGGAAATTTTTTCACGGAATTCGCGCCTGGGCCGCATTTTGATTGACGCCTTCAATTCTCGGCAGACGATAACCCAGCAGGAAATCGAAGACGAGCAGGGACGGCACATCCAGGTTGCGCTGGATTTTATTGAGGAACAGGGCGAGCGTATTGGCGCTCTATTGACGCTGCGCGATGCCGAATCCGTCCATCGGATTGAGGATGAGATCGAACTCTCCCGCCGGCTTTCCGCTATCGGCAGGCTTACCTCCGGTGTGGCCCATGAGGTTAAGAATCCCATCAATGCAATTGTTGTTCATCTGGAAGTGTTGCGCCAGAAAATGAAAGAGATTGATCCGGATACGCGCCGCCACCTGGACGTGATTGGCAGTGAAATTCAGCGGCTGGATCGCGTGGTGCAGACGCTGGTGGATTTCACCCGTCCGGTGGAGCTGCGCCTCAGTGATCTGGACCTGCGTAAGGTGGCGGAAGACGTCGTGATGCTGGCTTCCCCGGCGGCGGAGAAACATAGCGTGATAATTGAACGCCAGGCAAGCCAGGAACCGCTGCCTGTCCGCATTGACGTAGACCTGGTGAAGCAGGCCATTTTGAACATTGTGCTCAACGGCGTGCAGGCCATGCCGCAGGGCGGCACATTGCGCATGACCCTGAAGCGTGAAGGCGAGAACGCCTTGATCACCGTGCGCGATCAGGGAATGGGTATTCCGGAAAATATCCGCGACAAAGTTTTTAATTTATACTTCACTACAAAGTCGGGCGGCAGCGGAATAGGGCTGGCCATGGCCTACCGAGTGGTGCAGTTGCATCACGGATCGATGGAATTTACATCGATCATGAACCATGGAACCACTTTCAATCTGCGGTTCCCGATCACTGAGTTTGCCGCAAACGGCGAAGCGCCCGCCGTGGCAAAAGAGGATTCAGTCAGCAAAGCATGAAACCGCTTCGTCTACAATCCATGACCGTTGTGCTGGCATGTGTGCTGGGCTTTTCCGGTTGCGCACAGAAAAAACCTGTATTGGTTGCGCCGCAACAGTTACCACCAACCACGGCCCCACAGCCTACGCCTACGCCGGAACCGACAGCCGAATCACAACCTGCAGAGCAGCCCCAGGAAACCCAGCAACCCGCGACCAATTCGGATCAGACAACTAAAGCAGCAGAAAAAGCTAAGCCAAAAGACAACCATCACCCTGCTGCCAAGAAACCTGCTGGGCCGGCTTCCACCGGCAAGATAGTCATACAGGCAGACAGGACAAATGCGCCTGTCGCACCTGCCGGAGGCCAGATCTCACCCGGTCCCACACCTGCCGACGCCGCGCACAGCCAGACCTCAACTGAACAACTTCTGCAGAGCACGGAAAACAACCTGAATAGCATTAAACGCCAGCTCTCCAAAGATGAAGAGGCTATGCGGGCACAGATCAGGGAATTCATGAACCAGAGCCGCAAAGCCACAGCAGAGGACGATCTGGCGCGCGCACACAACTTTGCCTTGAAAGCGCGCCTGCTTTCGGATGAGCTGGCCAAGCCGCAATAAGCCCATCGGGGCCGCCAGCTACTTTGCAGACGGATCAGGTTGATGGATGCCAAAAACATTGCCTTCCGTATCCAGGCAATAGGCTTGATATCCAACTCCCGGGATCGCCATCTTGGGCTTGGCAACCTTTCCGCCTTTGCGTATGACTTTCTCTAAGTACGCGTCTACTGAATCCACTCCAATGGTGTTGATGGTGCGTGGCATTCCCTCTTGACACCGCAAAATACCGCCGTCAATGCCCGGCCCTTCCGACCCGGTTTTCACGAGCCAGTATTCCATCGGGCCGCCCCAATTGGTGGACTCCCAGCCAAAAACATCGCGATAAAAATTGGTGGCACGCTCTGGATTGTCTGCTGCAAATTCAAAATGAACGATACGCGGCATGATAGCCTCCTTGAAAATTGGTGACACGGGAAATGAATACGCATGAGATCCTCCGGGATACGCAGCGAACCGCGGCCCGGCATGGTTTCACGCGACTGATAATTTGATGCCTACGCGCGCTGCGGCAGGCTTGGGGCTCCGTATTTCTGTGTGGCATAGCCGACGATAAGGCCAACCATGGCGCCGGGCAACATGATCTGGAAATAGTAGCCATGCTGCATGAAGGCGATGATCCATGCCAGAAAAGCTCCCACCGCCAGACCAAACACGATCCCGAGCGCGAGCGAGTTTACTTTGCGGGCAAATACGCCAATCAGAATGCCGGCAATAATGCCCTTGAAGGTCGATCCAATCACGATGCCTACAATGCCGCTTCGCACTGCCGGCGTGAACCATGACGTAAGACCGTCAAGGATTCCCAGAATGCCACCTAATATCAGCCCCAGCACAATTTTATTCATGGTTGCTCAACTCCGTTTGCCAGATTGTGGGATTATGTCCCTCTATCTTGTTTATTCACCGCTTTTGCCGGAATCTTTAAGTCAACGTCGCGAAAAAAGAATAAATAATGTGCGCATGAGCAGGTAGGCTAAAACCAGCACCACGGCAACCCGGTTGCGGCTGATCAGCCGCGCTGTACGCTCAAGGATGTTTTCACGGTAGGCGCTGACCGGCATGTCGTCAAGATATTTGCCTACGTCGCCAGCCAGTTCCGCCACGGATGGATAGCGCGCGGACATTTCCGCCGCCATGGCTTTGTGGCAAATGCCCTGCAATGGACGCGAAGCTGATTCGTTACGGATCATGTACTGCAAGATTGAACCCAGACCAAAAACGTCGGTACGCGGGTCGATTAACTGAACTTCTCCGCGCTCCTGTTCAGGAGCCATGAAGCCGGGCGTCCCAAGAACAGTGCCGTGCGCTGTGGTTGCGCCGGAAAGCCTGTCTATAGAAGGATGGCCGGGTTGAGGTTGGCTTGGGGAACGCTCTTCTATAAGTGCTTCAGCACTTCGTGCGGAGCCTGGACCCAAAACTTTGGCGAGCCCCCAATCCATAACCAGCACTTCACCGAATGCGCCAATCATAATGTTGCCCGGTTTCAGGTCACGATGAATGATGCCGCGAGAGTGCGCAAATGCCAGTGGCTCGGCAATGCGCTGGAGCAGTTGCAGTCGCTGGCGTAAAGTCAGATGTTCGATGTGCTGGTCAAGCGTTTGGCCTTCTACGTATTTCATGCAATAAAAAGTACGCCCGTCTGAAAGAATGCCGGCGTCATGCACCGGAACAATGCCAGGATGTTCCAGGCGCGCCAGGACCACTGCCTCCTGCATAAGGCGAGCAGCCAGATCGGCTGAGCTGGTTTCCACCGACAAGACTTTGAGCGCAACCGTGCGATGCAATACAGAATCTTCCGCCAGCCAGACGGCTCCCATGCCGCCGCGCCCGAGAAGCTTTGAGAGCGCTTATACCGCGTGCCGGAGAGATCTGGAGTCTGCATTTCTGTCTGCAGCCGGGCGACGACCTGATCGGGCAGGAATTTCATTTTGTATCGGCTCCTGGGTCCACTCCTAAGAGCGACTGCGCCTCGCGCCGAAACTCTTCTTCACTGCCGGTCATCTCGCGCAACTGGTCAAGCGCGCAGCGTCGAAATTCACGCCGGGCAAAAGCCAGGTAGTTGGTAACGTCAGTCGGCGCGATATGCAATTCACCGGCCAAATCTGCATAGGAGGGCCGCGTCTCTGCGTCGCCCAGATCATAGCGCTCAAACAGCGTGAACTGTGTCGCCTTCCCTGCCGACTGGCAGTGTGTGCGCAGCCGTTCAACTGCCAGGGCAAACAGCGTCCGTATCCATTCTTTTTCGAAATAGTCTTCCGGCGATTCCGTCTGCGCAGAAGCAGCCATTTCGTGCTCGGCTTCTTCAAAGTCAAGCGTGACGTGTACCGCAGCATTGCCGCGCTTCTGGCGATGGGCGTCTCGGACCTGATTCAAAAAAAGACGATCAATGCATGTGCGAAGAAAAGTGCGGAGCTTTCCTTTTGCCGGATCGTAAGACGCGAGAAAATCTTTTTCCAGCAGGCGCGCGAAAAAATCCTGGGTAAAATCCTCCGCATCTTCGCGCTCCACGCGCCAGCGCATGCGCACATATTTATAAACGGGTCGCCAGTAGGCGGTGATGATGGCATCCAGAGCACGTACGCGTTCTTGTGGATCGCCACCCTGCGCGGCAGCTACCACGGAGTGCCGGGTGAGCGGAAATGCGTCGCCTTGGTGATTGGGATCCAAGCAAACTCACATTGAAGCGCTGCGGCGAGTTTAGTGGTGAAGCACTCAGGATGACAAGTTCAGGGTTGCGCGACCGGTGCGCGAAAGACGTACTTCTCTTCTTTTCGAAAGGGCAGCCGCAGCATTACGTTGCGTTCGTCCAGCAGGCCTTTTCCGCCCATGAAGGTCAGCACATTGAGATTGTGGTTCAGGTGCATGGGATGCGCCTTGGTTGATCCCGCGGGAACATCGAAGACAAACAAGCCGCCGGGACTGAGCAAAGAAGAGAGAAAGTTCAGCTCGCCGGGAAGATCGGGCAGATGCTCCAGAACGTCGAAGGAGAAAACGGTGTCGAAGCCGTCTTTTTGCGCAGCCTCCGCTAAAGCATCTTTGGTATGAAAAAAATCTATAGCCAGCTGCTGACGCTCTGCGCGCTGGCGCGCAAAACGCATAGTCACACCCTCAACATCGTAATAGGCAACACGGTGGCCCCGTCGCGCCAGCTCAATAAGAATCTCACCATTGCCCGCGCCATAGTCGAGTGTTGCACCGTGGGCGAGCCGCAGAACTTTCATATTGGACCGAATGCGTTTGTATTCCAGGTTGTAAGCCGAGATATCAAAAAGATAGAGCTCTGAGTTCTGCCGGTACCACTCCGCCATTTGTTCTGGATTGTCTTCAGCCGGCTTGGCCAACTGCCAATTTGCAGCCAGCTGCTGATTGCTGGTGGCCCACAATTCGCGGATACGATCAGCCGAGTAACCCGTGAACTCAACCAGTTCGCCCATGGCGGCCGTAACATTTCTGGTGTTCTGTTCTCGCGCACGCCAGACCAGCCACAGGGTGCCGCCAACCGCCGCCAGCAACAACGCGGCTCCCAACAGAAAAGCGATTTGCCCTTGTGGGCCGGTAGCAAATGAGACGATCACCAGTCCCGAAAGAAAAGTAATCGCCGCCCAGCGCAGATGCTGGTCTTCCCTTCTTACAATAGCGATATGCGCCGCAGCCGCCAACAGAAGAAGAATAATGGCGGCCTCGCCGGCCCCTGCTCTGATCAAAGATAGAAAGAGCAAAACGAGATCGGTGATCCAGAAGTACTGCGCCAGCTTTTGCGGAGGAACTTTTTTGAGCGCGATCCAATTGGCTGCAGCAAGGTAGATGGCGGCAAATAAAACAAATACTCTGCCACCATTGGTCGCGGCCAAAAGCATGCCGAGCAACAGCACGGCCGCGGCAATTCGCCACCGAAGTTTTATCTCCCAATGGGGCTTTCGCTCTGGCCTGACGCTTAGATGAAGATAGTCAGGCGTGTAATACATGAGGACCGCGACCGCCACGGCCACCAGCGCGAAGACAACGGTTTGAGCGGCATGCCACCTGCCGCCCGATAGTAAGCGGATGGCCATAGCCACGGTGAATAAGCCGAGACTGACGGCTGCTCCCCATATTCGGCTGCCTCGAAGAAACTTTTCCTGGTCGCGATAGTCCATGCGTCTGATTTGGTATTCGCCATTTTACAAGACGCATCGGCCAGGATGACCGGGCCTTTATTCTCCTGCTATCCTTCAGCGCATGACTCTTTCCGTATGCATCATCACGCTGAACGAAGAAGCGAACATCGGCCGCACCCTGGCGAGCCTGAAGGAAATTGCCGACGAGATTATTTTGGTAGATTCGGGCAGCACGGATGCAACCGTGGCGATAGCCGAATCGTTTGGCGCCAAAGTTTTTGCGGAACCGTGGAAAGGGTTCGCGCGGCAGAAAAATTCGTCGCTGGCAAAAGCGACGTGCGACTGGATTCTTTCTCTGGATGCCGACGAAGAGGTGAGCCCTGAGCTGGCTGCGAGCATCCGAAAGCTGCTGAAATCGGGCGCGACGCCGGAGTTTTCTGGCTACAAGATGAACCGCCGCAACATGTATTTTGGCAAATGGATCAAACGCAGCGGTTACTATCCTGATCCAAAGCTGCGGCTGGTGAAGCGCGGCGCCGCCGAGTTTGAGCTGCGCGACGTGCATGAAGACATGAAAATGCCGGGCAAACTGGGCCACCTGCACGGCGACCTTCTTCACCACGCCTATCAGGACCTGGAAAGTTTTCTTGACCACCAGAACAAATATTCGTCCCTTGGCGCAGACATGGTGGTGCGCGAGCGCAAAGTCGGCTTCAGCGTGATCAACATTGTTTTTCGCCCGCTGGTGCGCTTCATCTGGGCTTACTTCTTCCGCATGGGGTTTCTGGATGGCCGCGAAGGACTGATTGTCCTGATGAATCATGCGGCTTATGTGAGCTGGAAGTATGCCAAGGCATGGCAGAAGTCGAAAGCTCAATAAACGATCAAAAACAAAACCCTTACCACGGATAAACACTGATCAGGGAAGCTAGCGGCAAATGACCCTGGTTCCCTGCCATTCAGACCAACCGGCAGTGACCTTACTAATCAGTGACTTAGCACTCAGGTAACTGTCCTTTGTCGCACGAATAGGCCTATTCTTGACGTTATGCCGAGACGGACTTTCCGCACATTTGCGCTATTGGCGTTGCTGACGACCACGCTCGTTGCCAGTCTGGCGGCGCAGGAATCGCTGGGCGACGCTGCGCGCAGAATCCGCGCGAAGAAAGATGGCGGCTCGCCGTCTGCGGTAGACCGGACGGACAGGCAGCAGCCTGTGAGCGTGGGAAATGTAAATGCCGACCTGAATGCGACCATGACAGCGCTGGCAGAACGAGATGAGGCTGCGTACGCCACCCGGTTGCGGACCCAGCTGGAGCAGGAAAGATTCAAGGTATTGGATGACGTTGCCGAGGCTGAGCGCACCGGCAGAACGCGTTTTCCTGGAGGCGGCTGGAAGCTCCACACATTTTATTCCGCGATTGAATCGCCCAAGGGAAATCTGCCCGTGACGGAAACAGAGTGGGCTGACTTTCTGGACCAGATGAAGCGCTGGACGGCGCAACAGCCCGATTCCATCACGGCGCAAGTGGCGCTGGCCTACGCCTATCTGAATTACGCCCGGCAGACGCCCAGCGCTGCGGGACCTTCCGTAACGCAGGAAGGTAAGCGGTTATTCGACGAACGCATGAAGCTCGCGGAAACCGTGTTGAACCAGTCCTATGAATTGCCGGCAAAATGCCCTGAGTGGTATTACGTAATGCTCGAAGTGGGCCGCACGAAAGGCTGGGAGATTGAGGACATCACAACTCTCTTCCAGAGAGCGATTGCCTTTGACCCGGAGTATTACTACTACTATCAGGAACAGGCCTTGAGCCTGACGCCGAAATGGCGAGGCAAAGCAGGCGATACCGAGAAATTCGCGGAAGAGTCGGCAAACAAGGCGGGCGGTAAAACTGGAAACATTCTCTATTGGCTGATTGCTCAATCCATTTTGGGCAACCATGATTTCGCCGAGGCGCCACAACAGTTCTCATGGTCGCGAGCGCAGTTGGGTTATCAATCCCTGGTGGAACAATATGGCGCAAGTTTGCTTCGGCAGAACCAGCATGCGCAAATGGCGGCCAGATTTGGCGACTATATGGTCACGGATGAAACGCTCACGCAAATCGGAGACCACTGGGACCAGGGCACATGGGGAACCAAGGAATATTTCCAAAAGATCAAAACGTGGGCCAGCAGTTCCGCAGTGCCGTTCAGGAAGATCATAGAAGCCTATAAAGCCGTCAGCGTGAATGTCGCCACGCCGGAAGGCCAGAAGTACGATGAAGTGATTGCAAAAGAATTCTCAATGCGCTATGCGCGTGCGGTCAAAGAGTGTGCCACCGGCGCCACTGGCCCTGCACCCACACTGCTGGTGTTGCAGATGGGAAAAAGTGGCGCGGTGCAGCAGATGATGGTTGTCCCGGACAACGCAAGCGACACCTGCCTGCGGCCAAAGCTGTCCAAGGCTGCGTTCTCACCGCCCCCGAAACCGGAATACTGGGTGCGGGTCGCGCTGGCAGCCAAGCCCTAGTCATTTTGCGCGCTGCCCGAACGCTACACGGATCAAGCGCAAAAAAATTTCCAAGCGAATAGAAAATTGGCTGGAGCAATGGCGACAAAATTTTTGATCGCCTGTTTAGCCGGGGCCGACTCGCGCGCCGAGCGGCAAGAATCAGGAACAGAAAAACTTGCAAGGGAACAAATGAAATTAGTGCGGCTGAAGCGAAGCGACACAAAAAAGAAAGACCCGGTTGTGGGGTCAGCCGGGTCTCGAATTAATTCAGAACTTGAACGAATGGATCAGGCTGTTTGCGCTGCCGGCTTGGTAACGCTTTCTGCCTGAGGGCCTTTCTGTCCCTGAACAATTTCAAATTCAACGTCATCGCCCTCCTGGAGGCTCTTGTAACCCTCCGACTGGATGGCACTATAGTGGACAAACACATCAGGCCCATCATCACGGCCGATAAAGCCGAAGCCCTTTGCGTTATTGAACCATTTAACTTTACCTTTAATTCGAGACACGTTCCTTACTCCGGGCGGTCTTTGGGAGACACGGTCATACTGTGGTCCCTTGGACCAGTTTTTCTTCTCTTTGGTTTTGCCACTTTTTTTGGGAGGGACGAGGACACCGGAGATATACCTTCTCCCGGCATAACACGTCTTTATACCCGTACTTTGGCTTTGGGCTTATTTTGCCCTCATCAGTGTGCGATGTCAACTTGACCTATGGATTCATAAAGCAGAAATATGAAAAAACAAACAACCTCCACTTCCATATGGGGAATCCAGAGTTCGTTATAAAGTTGAATTCGCGAAACAAAGGCCGTTTCTTTAGCGACGACGGAGTTTTTTCTCTACCCATAGCAACGATGCTATCGTCTTGGCGTCCACGATCTTTCCTGTCATGGCCATGCGAACGGCCTGATCGAGAGGAAAGAACCGCACAGTGATGCGCTCATCCTCTTCCGGTTGTGCGATTCCCTTCTTCAGTCCGCGCGCCAGATAGACAGTCATGCTCTCATCCAGAAAACCGGGACTTACGAAAAAATAGAGCGCACGCTCCCAGCGTGACGCGGTGTAACCAGTCTCTTCGATCAGCTCTCGCTTGGCAGCAGCAAGGTTTTGCTCGCCTGGATCAACGCGTCCGGCCGGCAGCTCCCACATGCGAATGCCCGCGGCATAACGATATTGCCGCTCCAGCAGAACGCGCGGCGTGCGTCCGGATTCGTCCAGCGGCAGTATGACGATTGATCCGGAATGCCGGATCACATCGCGCCTTGCGCGGACGTTTCCAGGCTCCTGGACTTCATCCGTCATCACGCTGAAGACTGGACCACGGAAGGAAGTTTTGGAAGAGATCACACGGACGGTGCTGCCGGACTTTGTGCGGGTTGGAGACATGGAAGCAATATTAAATGTTTTCCCATCCCGAGCGCAGCGAGGGATCCCCTGCGGGTTTGAAAAATGATGAGCGGAAGACTCATGTCTTTGTAGCAATAGGGTTCCCTCACTCCGTTCGGGATAAAAACAAAACTCAGCATCTGGTATTCTCGCGTTGATGCCATCCAAGCGCACACACAAAGCGAGCATTACGCTGATCGGCGCGGGAAACCTGGCGCAGGCTTTAGGGCCGGC
Organism: Terriglobia bacterium; assembly: GCA_963724105.1. Classification (GTDB taxonomy): domain Bacteria; phylum Acidobacteriota; class Terriglobia; order Terriglobales; family Acidobacteriaceae; genus Angelobacter. The sequence continues at coordinate 373,093 of CAVRTD010000002.1, forward strand.
ATTGCGTGCCGCGGGTTACAAGATTGATGCAGTCGCGGGCCGTGCCAATGCACCGTCGCGCAAACGTGCGAGTGTATTGGCAAAGAAACTGGGAGCGCAGCAGATTGCGTTGGAAGATGCGCGCCCTGATTCTGACATCATCTGGATTTGCCATACCGATGACGCACTGGCCAATACGGCTAAGTGGCTCGCACACAAAGCTGGCTGGAAGGGCAAGATTGTTTTTCATTCCAGCGGAGCGCTTACCAGCGACGTGCTTTCGCCGCTCAGACGCGCAGGAGCCAGCACGGCATCGCTGCATCCCATGATGACTTTTGTGCCCGGTGTGTCACCAAAAATGCCAGACGTGCCATTCGCTGTGGAAGGTGACAAGCGCGCGGTGGCAGCCGCACGTAAATTGGTTAAAGACCTGGGCGCAGAAGCATTCACGATCCAAAAAGCAGCCAAGCCGCTGTATCACGCATTGGGATCATTCTCTTCTCCGCTAATCATCGCCACACTGGTGACGGCTGAGCGTGTTGGCCGCAAAGCAGGCTTAAGCTCAAGCCAGACACGCAAGGTCATGGGGCCAATTCTTCGCCAGACATTGAAGAACTATCAGAAAAACGGCGCTGCGGCGGCCTTCAGCGGACCGATCAAGCGCGGCGACCTAAACACCCTCCGCCAACACCTGAAAGAGTTGGAGCGCGTGCCTGCGGCGAGCGAAGTTTATCGGGCGCTGGTGAAGTCTGCGTTGTTGGATTTGCCGTCGACGAACAGGAAAGAGATTGGGCAACTTATACAGAAATCTTTGAAACACGGAGGAAAGAAGTAGCCGGAGGAAGAAGAAATATATTTTTGGCGTGATCGTTTGCGAAATGACGGCAATGCAGAAATGCTTGCTTCAGACGGCCCACTTACCTCCGCTTCCTCCTTTCCTCTGTGTTTCAAGGTTTTGATCTAGGTTTCAAGTTTTTGATTCAGCGTTCCGTAAACAAGTGTCCCAGCTTTTCCTTCTTTGTATTCAGATAGCGCTCAGAGGCCGCGTGGGCTTCTACTTCGCAAGGGACGCGCTCCACCACTTTGATTCCCACAGACTCCAGCGCTGCCACTTTCTGCGGATTGTTGGAAAGCAGTTTGACTGCTTTCAATCCCAGCGATTTCAGGATTTCAGCCGGAAGTTGAAACTCGCGATGATCAGCCTTGAAGCCAAGTTCCACATTGGCCTGGACCGTATCCAGCCCCTGGTCCTGCAAGCCATATGCCTGCAGCTTGGGCATCAGGCCGATGCCGCGGCCTTCCTGCTGTTCATACAGCAACACGCCAGCGCCGGCCTCGCCGATCATTTGCAAGGCCATCTCCAGTTGCTGCCGGCAGTCGCAGCGCAAAGAGCCGAATACGTCACCGGTAAGGCACTGCGAGTGAACACGGACAAGCGGCGGCGCGGAATGAATATCGCCCATCACCAGGGCCACGGCTTCTTCTTTGCGACGGTCGTTACCGGGCGATCCATCGCCAAAGTGGCCTTCAAAGCCAAGAATGCGAAAGTGTCCCCAGCGCGTGGGGAAATCGGCTTCCGCCATTTTGCGAAATACGAAATCAGAACTCACATATTCATTATAGAGGGTGCGATGACTACGTTCTGGCCCAGCCGCTGCCAGCACATGCGATCCCGCCAAGTCGATCTTATTTTTGATCAACAAGAGTGAATTTTTGAATCCATTGGCGTACCTTGAGATATGGCGAGGGCCGTCGGGATGAATCGATTGAAATTCTTTTTCGCAGTTACGCTGCTCCTTTGGTTTTCATTGCAGGCAGCCATTGCGCAGAACAGCGGACAGTCATCTCCTGATTCGCAAATCCCAACGTTCACCACACGCTCAAATCTGGTGCTTGTGCCGGCACTGGTGAAAGACAAGGCCCGCAAAATTGTCTTTTCGCTCACAGCGGACGATTTCATCCTTACAGACAACGGCGTTCCGCAGGCTGTGCGGGTTGAAGAAGATGCCCTCGGGCAGCCTCTGGCACTGGTTGTCATCGTGGAGACAGGCGGCGAGGGAGCAGCGCATCTCCGTGACTATCGCTCGCTCGGGCCGGTGCTGGATGCGGTGATTGGCGGCGTGCAACATAACATTGCTGTGATCAGCTTTGACAGCACAGCGCGTCTCGAACAGAATTTCGCAGACAATACGGATGCCGCGGCGGAGACGATTCGCAACCTTCACGACGGTGACACGGGTGCGGCAATTCTTGACGCGCTCAGTTTCGGGATTGAACTGCTGCGCACGCAACCGCCAGCCTATCGGCGCGCCGTGCTGCTTCTGAGTGAAACTATCGACAAGGGCAGCCAAACCAGCTTTGACGACGCCGTTCGTGCCGTCCAGGACACCAACACCGCGATCTATAGCTTCGGCTTTTCCACCGCGCAGAGCGCTGTGAAGCACCAGGCGTCAAAATTGCCAGCGCCCGGAGGAACTGCTGATTCGAATGAACCATACGCACCGGGTGGTTGTATGAGCCGTGATCCAAACGCCGATCCTGACGCGCACGGCAATCGCGCTGTCCAGGCGTTGGACTGCGCCAGTGATTTGATCCCGCCTCTCCGGCTCGCGCGAATGGCGTTCCTGCTGGCCAAGGACGGCCTGCGACGCAACGTGCCTAAGTCAGTAGCCCAGTTGACGGGCGGCGAGTACTTCGCCTTTAAGGACGCAAAAACACTCGCCCGCCACTTGATAACCATCTCGAACGACGTGCCGAACTACTATATTCTGAGCTTCCATCCACAGTCTCCACAGGCTGGGCTGCATGCGCTGGAACTGAAATTGAAAAACCGACCCGAGTATGAAGTGACGGCGCGCAAAGGGTACTGGATCGATGCTGAAGCCGGCGCAAAAGAATAGTTTTCCCTGCCTCGCGATATACTTATTAGTTTCATATAGCCCATGGAGGACTTGATGGCCTCATCCGCAGTGAATTACGCAAGAGAAAACCAGCAGAAGTTTTTAGGCGAGCTGAAAGACCTGCTCCGCATTCCCAGCGTGAGCACCGCTCCGGAGCATAAAGAAGATGTCCGCCGCGCGGCCATGTTTGTTGCCGATGAGATGCGCCGCATCGGTCTGGAAAACGTGGAAGTGATTCCCACCAAGAACCATCCGCTGGTCTATGGCGACTGGTTGCATGCACCGGGCAAGCCAACGGTCCTGTGCTATGCGCACTATGACGTACAGCCGCCTGATCCGCTGAATGAATGGCTCACGCCGCCGTTTGAGCCCACGGAGCGCAACCAGAATATTTATGCGCGAGGCGCCGTGGACGACAAAGGCCAGCTCTGGATGGAGATCAAGGCCGTGGAAGCGCTCTTGCGCGCCAACAACGGCAAGCTGCCGATCAACGTGAAGTTCATTATTGAAGGCGAAGAAGAAGTTGGCGGCGAATCGATTGCGGCGTACGTCCGTGAGCAGAAGGCCAAACTTAAAGCCGACTTTGCTCTGGTGTGTGACACAGAATTGTTCGCCCCGAATCTGCCTACGCTCTGCGTCGGCTTGCGCGGGCTGGTGTATACAGAAATTGAAGCCCAGGGTCCAAAAACTGACCTGCATTCCGGCATGTACGGCGGCGCGGCGCCTAATCCGTTCTTCGCGCTGATTGAAATCATCAGCAAACTGAAAGATTCCAAAGGTAAAATTCTGATTCCTGGTTTCTATTCAGGCGTAAAAGCGCCGAGCAAAGACGAGCTCAAGGCCTGGAAGCGTCTGCCCTTTAAAGAAGAGCACTATCGCAAGACTGAAGTCGGATCCAAAGTGTTGACCGGCGAACCCGGCTATTCCGTTCTTTATCGCACATGGGCGCGGCCCACGCTGGAAGTCCACGGCATGCCCGGAGGATTTACTGCGCCTGGCGCCAAGACCGTGATTCCGGCCCGGGCGTTTGCCAAGGTGTCCATGCGGCTGGTGCCCAATCAAGACCCTGACGCGATCCTGAAAAAATATACCGCGTACGTGAAAAAGCTCACACCCAAGGGAATTGAAACCAGAATCAAGGTCTTCAGCAAAGGCCCGGCGTGCGTTGTCGGCACCAACAATCCGTTCATCAAGGCCGCAACCCAGGCACTACGCGACGTCTTTAAAAAAGAGACAGTCTTTATCCGCTCCGGCGGATCGATTCCTATCGTGACCGATTTCCAGGACGTGCTTAAACTTCCCAGTGTGATGATGGGCTTTGGTCTGCCTGACGACAATCTGCACGCGCCGAACGAGAAATTCCATATCCCCAACTTCTATCGGGGCATTGAATCGATCATCATGTTCTTTGAGAAATTGGGAGCGTAGAGACGAATCCGGTGATCGCGCGTGGTCGGGTGATGGAGAAACAATCGCATGAAGATTGTTCGAGGAAAGTTGAGCAGGACGGTTATGCGATTGTTCCCAACGAGGTCACCCCTGATGAAGTTGATAGCTTAGCGCTCATTCTGGAGAGTTCAAATCTACCTCGCAGCCGCGCTGGCATACGACATCTTCTCAGTCATATAGCCATCGCTCAAGTGGCCAACGATCCGCGCCTGTTTGGGATCGCTCAGTCAATACTTGGCGATGATGCCTTTCCATTCAAAGCAACGCTCTTTGATAAATCTCCAGAGACGAACTGGCTGATTAGATTTAAATACAACGCGAACGTGGCATCAGGACACTGCGCTGCCATTGCAAACAAAACATGAAACTGCTGGCTGGGGTCCATGGTCAGTCAAAGACGGCGTAACTTACGCACATGCGCCTGCCATCGCGCTTGAGAAGATCGTCGCGCTTCGCCTTCATCTCGATGATTCGACCAGTGAGAATGGTCCGTTACGAGTTGTGCCCAACACACATCGAAAAGGAGTCTTAAGCGATGAAGAAGTTGAGGCTGTCGTCAACAATGCGGCGCCTTTGGCCTGCCTGGTCCCAAAAGGTGGAATCATCGTTATGCGGCCGCTGATTATTCACGCTTCGTCGAAATCACAGTCAGACATTCCGCGCCGCGTGATTCACATCGAATATGCAACGCGTAATGCCGTTTCTGCCCCGTTACAACTGGCAATTGCATAGGGTTCATCCGCGTTCTTCACCTTAATCCTTTAGCCCCTTGCACTCTGGTGTACCAATTCGTGCACAAACCAGCTTGCCTGGTTGCACCATTCGCGCTACAGTTTGAGTAGCTCTCGCGATTCTTCCGTCCTCTTTTCATCATCCCTATAGGTATGGTTTGGCCAATAGCTGCACAAGGGGTGCGACATCCTGTGGTTTGGTGGGTTTATCCACAACATATTGTGGGCTAAACCTTGACCACAGGGTACTCTCTGGATACATTAGCTGAAACGCGGGTTTCGCTACTCCAGCCGGTAGCCCTGAACGAGAAATTCACACCTGTCAGCCACAGCTGTGCGAATATTGGCCATTCCTGAAGGAGTAGGAAGTTGCTCAAACTTAAGAAGCTGCAAATCCTCGGTTTTAAGTCCTTCTGTGACCGCACGGAGCTGAAGTTCCCCGGCGAAGGCATTGCCGCCGTGGTCGGCCCCAACGGGTGCGGAAAGTCGAATATCTCTGACTCCATTTCCTGGGTGCTGGGTGAGCAGTCCGCCAAGAGCCTGCGCGGCGTCCGCATGGAAGATGTGATCTTCGCCGGCACGCGTGACCGCAAGCCCACCGGCATGGCTGAGGTGTCGCTTACTCTGATCGATCCCCAGGTCTATGACGGCGAGGTAGGCGCGCAGCCTGAGATTGATGTGCAGAACGATATGCCGTCTGACGATGACTGGGACGAAGCTTCTGTCCGCTCAACGGCTGCCGAAGCGACGGAAACACATATCGCTGAGGTGCAGCCAGGGCCGCTCGACTGGAAAGAAGGCATGGAAGCCCAAGCCCAATCTGGTGAAGGCGAGCCGTCCGCGACATCGGGTGAAGGTGCACCCGAAGTTTCTCAAGAAGCAGCTGAAGCGCAAGAGTCATCGCCTGCTGAGGCCGATTCTGAAGCGGCGCAGACTAACGGTAGCGCCGTGGTCCTGAAGATCCGTCGGCGTAAGTTCAAACCCTTGGTATTTGCCAAAGGCGAGATCATGGTCACGCGGCGGCTGTTCCGCACTGGCGAAAGTGAATACCTGCTGAACGGCAAACTCTGCCGCTTGCGCGATATCCAGGACATCTTTATGGGCACCGGCCTGGGGCCGGAATCTTACGCCATCATTGAGCAGGGGCGTATTGGCCAGATCCTGAGCAGCAAGCCGTATGATCGGCGCGCCATTATTGAAGAAGCCGCCGGCATCACCAAATTCAAAACCAAAAAGCGGCTGGCAGAGGCACGGCTGGAACAGGCCAAGCTGAATCTGGCGCGCATCAATGACATTTTTGATGAAGTCACCAAGCAGATGAATTCGCTCAAGCGCCAGGCTTCCAAGGCTGAGCGTTATGGCCGCCTGCGCGATGAGATGAAGGAAAAACTGCGCGTGGTGCTAGCCAGCAAGTTTGCCCAGATGGGTCGCGATGAGACTGGGTTGAACACCTCGCTTGAAGCGATTGGCGAAGAAATTCGCGGCCAGGCAGAGTCCGTCGAGATGCGGGAGGCCGAGCACTCTGACCGCACGCAGCGCGGGTACGCCATTGAAAGCGAGATAGCGCACAACAGCCAGACGATGAATGCGCTGGCGGTTGAAACTGAGCGCGCTGTCTCCCGGCGTGATTCGAACCAGGAGCGTTGTGCGGAGTTGGACGTGCGTTCGGCGGCGGCCCATGCCGAGTTGGAGCGCGCCCAGGCCCAGTTGCTTTCCCTGATGCAAGAGGTCGAGTCCAACCGGAGCTTTGCCGAATCTGCCGCCTCAGAAGTTGCTACGGCACAGCATGCATGGCAGACGGCACAACGGTCGGCACAGGATGCAGGCACGACGCTTTCAGATCTGGAGCGGCAGCAGGAAGCGCGTCGCCAGAGCGTAATGGAGGCCATGTCTTCGGCCGGGCGGGTACGCAATCAGGTCATCCAGATGGATGAGCACTTAACGGCCCTGGAGCGCGAAGCTCTCCGACTGGAACGCGAGGCCTCAGCTGCGCAGCTGGATATTGAGAGCTTTGGCGGCAAGCGCGGGCAGATTGCCTTTGAATTTGAAACCATCACGCAGACTGCCGCGGCGCTGGGTACGCGGATCAGTGAAGTTCGCGGACAGATTGAAAGCAAGCGCAAAGAAGAAGAAGAAGGCAAGCGCAATCTGGATACGCTTCGCGCCGAGTACGCTACCGCGTTGGGCAAAAAGAGTTCGCTGGAATCAGTCATCAATGAGCACGGCTACTCTACGGAGTCGGTGAAGCGGCTCTTTCAATCAAATGCCATCGGTCACGGTTTCACGCCAGCCGGCGTGCTGGCAGACTTCCTTGAGGTCGAAACTCGTTATGAGAGCGTAGTGGAAGAATTTCTGCGCGACGAGCTGAACTACGTCGTGGTGAAGTCGTGGGACTCGGCCAATGAAGGCATGCGGCTGTTGCAGTCGGATGTTGATGGGCGCGCGACATTCCTGGTGCATCCTGAAGATGCGCAGGCGAAGTTTTCTTTTACTGCCAGTGATGCGCCACCGCCCAATTCTTCCCGCCAGGAAGAGCTGGTCTCGCTGAAGAGTTGCATACGCGTTCTGGATGGCTTTGGCCGGTCGCTTGAAGTTGTACTGCCCAAGCTGCGCGATGGGTACATCATGGCCGACTCCAGCATGGCCCGCAACATGGCGCTTGAAAATCCTGACGCCTACTTCCTCTCCGCTACCGGCGAATGCTTTCACAACGTAACTGTCACGGGCGGCAAGCAGCGCAAGGAAGGTCCGCTGTCACTGAAGCGCGAGCTGCGTGAAATCAGCAAGCAGGCTGCGGAGCTGGAAGCTGCCATACAGAACGAGCAGGCGCGCGTAGGAACCCTGGGACGCGAGCTGGTTGAACTGGGCAAGCTGCTCAGCAATCTGGAAGAAGAACGTCGCGAAGCAGAAAAGCAGGCGCTTACTTCAGGACACGCGCTCCGCCAGATGGAAGCTGACCTGGCGCGCACAGAACAGCGCCTGAACACTTATCGTCTAGAAATTGAGCGCACGCGTTCCGAGAGAAACGAGAAAGAACTTCTGGTCGCGGAAAAGCGCGAGCAGGCAGAAGCGCTGGAACAAAAACGCCAGGCGCTGGAAGACGAGATGAAGGCCGCGCAGGAGATCGTAATCTCACTGAAGGCAGCTCGTGACGAAGCCGCGCAGAATGCGTCACAGGCAGCCGCGCATCTGGCAGTAGTGGAGGAACGCCGCCGGACGGCAGCATCGGCCCTAGAGAGAATTGAGTCTCTCTCCACCGAAGCAGCCAAGCGGGTTGATTCCCTGCAGAACCAGATCCACTCGGCTGCCGCGGAGAAAGTACAGCGCGAAGCAGAGAACGTACAGATCGTCGACCGCTTGCAGGCGCTGGCTGCAGAAAAAGCCGCGGCAGAAGCCACCGGCGTGCAGCTGCAGCATGAATCCGATCAGGTGCGGGCACGCATTGCGGAAATCGATCAGGAGTTGAAGGCAGCACGCTCTGAGCTGGATGCGGCACGCGAGCGCAAGAGCGAGTTGGGCGCACTGCTTGCCAAGTTGCAATCCGATCTTGCGCACATGGCTGAATCCTGCATGAATGAGCTGGGCATGAGTGCGGACGATCTGCGCGCGAACACTGAGATCGTAATGGTTGAAGGCGAACAGCTTACGCTGGAAGAGACCGCGTATCGCGAGATGCGCACAAAGCTCGACAATATGGGCCCGGTCAACATGATGGCACTGGAAGAGTTCAAAGAGACTGAGGAGCGCCACCAATTCCTGGAGACACAGCGCAAGGATCTGCTGGATTCGATTCAGAACACGCAGGCGACGATCAAAGAGATTGACGAGTTCTCCCGGCAGAAATTCCAGGAAGCTTTTGACCGGATTAATGAGAATTTCCAGTTCACCTTCCGCAAACTGTTTGGCGGCGGCCAGGCCTTTATGCGCCTGACGGACGAATTGAACACGGCAGAAAGCGGAATCGACGTGGTGGCTTCGCCTCCGGGTAAGAAGCTGCAAAACGTGCTGCTGCTTTCCGGCGGAGAGAAGGCACTCACTGCTCTGTCACTGTTGGTCGGCATCTTCCAGTATCAGCCAAGCCCCTTCTGCATCCTGGACGAAGTGGATGCGCCGCTGGACGAAGCCAACATTGGGCGCTTTACCGAATTGATCCGAGAGATGGCCGTGCAGACGCAATTCATCATCATCACGCACAGCAAAAAGACCATGTCGATTGCGCCGGTGATGTATGGCGTGACCATGCAGGAGCCGGGCGTCTCAAAGATTGTTTCAGTGAAGTTCGGTGCAGATGCTGGATTGCCACGGGCGGCTTCAGCCTAGCTGCTGGTTCAACATGCGTCAGCGAATGATTCGCCCCATGATCAGACTGGTTTTCTCTGTCGCGATCATGGGGCCATGTTTTGCATCGGCTGCTAACCAGCCTCAGGCCGACAAAATTCTGATTATTAAATCTGCCCACACCATGACCTTGCTGAGTGGCGAAAAAGTCCTCAAAACCTACAAGGTCGCACTGGGTACGACGCCTGTTGGCCCAAAGCGTATGGAAGGCGACCATAAAACACCTGAAGGCAACTACATCATCGACGCTAAAAACCCGCAGAGCATCTTTCATCTATCACTGCATATCTCGTATCCCAGCGCAGCGGACCGGCAGAGGGCAGCCAAACTGGGAGCGCCACCCGGCGGTGCGATCATGATTCATGGACTGGCGAAACAATTTGCCTATCTGGGAGCGCTACACAGGCAAGCTGACTGGACGGATGGGTGTGTCGCCGTGACGAATGTCGAAATTGAAGAGATTTGGAAGCTGGTTTCAGTAGGGACGCGGGTGGAAATCCGTCCTTAAGGACAGTCTGTGATTCCAGATAAAACACGAAATTTATAATGCAATAAAGACCGCTGAGCATTTCCGGAAACTACAAAAAACAGTCGTCTGGAAAAAATATTTTTCTTGATACGTTTAATTTCTAGTAACTGGTACTACAAAGTGAAACGAAAATCAATGCAAGAAAGTCCTTGTTTCATGCGGGTTTTGTAGCTTGTGAGTTTTTTAGAATATTTTCGTGCGATACATCCCCATTCGCCCCGCGAATCTGTAATTTACACGGTTGACAAAAGCAGTTGAGCGGCTAGAATACGACCTCGCTCTCGTATTTCTGCTATGACTCGTCAAACTACACAAAGCCGAATCCTTCTTCAGACAGATTTTCCGGAACTCACGCTCCACGCTCGCGGCAAGGTACGCGACCTATACAGTGTGGGCGACCAACTCCTGTTTGTGGCCACCGATCGTATCTCAGCGTTCGACTATGTGCTGGCATCTGGCATTCCGGAGAAGGGCCGGGTGCTTACACAGCTCTCGCTTTTCTGGTTTGATTTTCTGAAAGACGTGGTGAAGAACCATCTGGTCACGGCAAACGTGGAAGAGTACCCCGCTACGCTCAAAAAACATGCGGACGATCTGCGCGGACGCTCCATGCTGGTGAACAAGGCGCAGATGGTGGACATTGAATGCGTAGCGCGCGGCTATCTTTCCGGATCGGGCTGGAAAGAATATCAGCAGACCGGCGCCGTATGCGGCATCCAACTACCTGCAGGCCTCAAAGAGTCAGACAAGTTGCCGGAGCCGATCTTTACTCCCGCCAGCAAAGCCCTGAGCGGCCACGACGAAAACATTTCATTTGAAGAGATGGTCAAGCGCACAGGAAAAGAGCTGGCAGAGAAACTGCGCGATTTGACGTTAAAGATTTATAAAACAGCGGCAGACTATGCAGCAGGCCGCGGCATCATAATTGCCGATACCAAATTTGAATTCGGTCATACATCCCAGGGCCTCATTCTTGCGGATGAAGTCCTCACTCCCGATTCTTCGCGTTTCTGGCCGGCGGAAACCTATAAGCCGGGCAAGGCGCAGGAATCGTTTGACAAGCAGTTTGTTCGCGATTATCTGGAAGCAGTCAAATGGAACAAACAACCCCCTGCTCCCTCTTTGCCGGAGGATGTGGCGCGTAAGACCAGCGAGAAGTACATCCAGGCATACAGAGTTTTGGCAGGGCGTGAGCTGCCCACAGGTTGAGTTGCCGATGGCATGAATGCGCTTGATTGGATCATTCTCGTAATCATGCTTTTTTCGGCGCTGCTGGCGGCGGCGCAGGGCTTTTTTTTTGAAATTATCTGCCTGGCAGGTTCGGTACTTGGGTTCCTGCTGGCAGCATGGGGTTATAGCAAGCTTTCCCCGTGGTTTTTGCATTACGTCAAGTTGCCGGCATTTGCGGACTTGGCGGGGTTTCTTACGATTTTTGTATCGGTGATTCTGCTTGCGGGCGCAATAGCACGTATAACGCGCTGGATGATCCATGAAGCAGGTCTCCGATCGGTAGATCGCGTATTGGGCGCGGCCTTTGGTTTTGTTCGCGGCATGGTGATTGTGACCGCCGGAGTCATGGCGATCACGGCTTTTGCACCTGAGTCAGAGGAGCTGTCTGGCTCACAACTGGCAAGTTACTTTCTGGTGGCGGGACACGGCGCAAGCTGGCTGGCTCCTTCTGATGTTCGCCAGAAGTTTCGCGCTGGAATCATCAAACTCCGCGGCGGGCCCAGTCCGGGAGCGACCAGCAGTAAGCAGAAGTAGATACATGATTGGCGCATCTTGGAAAGTGAGGAAAAATCTGTGAAGGACCAGCTCGAAGCACTCGTAGCACAGATGTACAGCAGCGGCATACTCTATTCGGAAGCCGTGCGTGAATTCAAGAAGCGCTTCATCATGAACGTTCTGCAGCAAAACCGCGGAAACCAGTGCAAAGCGGCCCGCGAGCTGGGCATGCACCGCAACACATTGAGCCGCACCATTGCGGAGTTAAAACTGGACGTGCGCCAACTGCGCGATGGCGGACGACGCCCTGTCCGCAGCGAAAAACCGCTACTTCTAGAGAAGCAAAAGACGGTCCGTTAACACACACGCTGCGGCCTCCAAAGGCCGCATTTCAATCCAAGTCGTTTAGAATCTACCTTTGAATCCAAGCTTTTAAACCCAAGGTGTGAATTCTGGTGCCAGATTCCGATAACGGGAGAGTATTTGTGCGTCCTGGATTCCGCTGGGACGCCGCTGATGCCTATCTTTTCGATATTGACGGCACGCTGCTCAACAGCCGTGACGCGGTCCACTATTTTGCGTTTCACAACGCAGTACGGGCGGTGCTGGGCATTGAAGCCAGCGTGGATGGTGTTCCGGTCCACGGAAATACTGACGTGGGTATTTTGCGGGCGGTATTGCGGCGGGCTGGCCTGAATGATGCCGCTATTGATGCCAACATGGCAAAGATCGTGGCCCATATGTGCGCTGAGGTCGAGCGCAACCATGAGCAATTGCGCCCGGAGCTTTGCCCTTCGATACTGGAAATAATCTCCCATCTACAGGCGCAGGGGAGGCTGCTGGGAGCCGCCTCAGGAAATCTTGAACCTATCGGGTGGCTCAAGCTGGAGAAGGCAGGCCTGAGGCCGAAGTTCGCGTTTGGATCGTTCTCCTTCCCGCGAGAATCCCGCGCAGACATCTTCCGTCATGGGATCGACCTCGCCCGTAAAAAACTGGGAAAGCAGGCGGCTGTCATGGTTTTTGGCGATACGCCTTCTGACATTGAGGCGGCGCGGGCTGTTGGCGTCCCGGTGATTACGCTGGCAACCGGTATTTTCAGTTTTGACGAGCTCAAATCCCACAATCCAGACGCATCCTTCGGCTGCGGCACCGATCTCTTAACTCTTTCCACTTAGACCTTCTGCTGGACGCCTCTACGGCGCCGATTTTCCAAACTTAGGTAATCAGGCGCAATATTCCCGCTGAGATTCGTTCCTAATAACGGTACAATCATTCTTCCCAAATGAAGACCTGCTTCGCCATTTTATTGCTGTTTATCTGCCTGACCTGTGCTGCTTCCGACGGGATGAAGCCGGCTGTTTCCAAGCAGGACAGGAAGCTTGCGAAGAAGGAACTCAAGCTTGCGCTCGATCTGCAGCGTGACGGCAAGCCCGAGGAAGCGCTGCTGGCGGTGGATCGAGCCGGGAAGCTGGTGCCAGGGGACATAGAAGTCATGACCCTGGGCGAGATGCTGCGCCAGGAAATTGTGAGCAAACATCTGGAACAGGGTAACCGGCTGGCAAATGTGGGTGACTCGAGCGGCGCCATACAACAGTTTCAGACGGCCCATGCCATTGATCCAAAGAATGCAAACGTGGAACAGCGGCTGCGCGATGTAACTCCGCCAGACCAGGACCCTGACCACGCGCACGTGCTGCAATTACTGGCATCAGTGGACCAGATTGATCTGCAACCTTCGCCGGGAAAAAAGAACTTTCACCTCCAGGGGGACACGCGACAGCTCTTTACCCAAATAGGCACTGCGTTTGGCATCACCATGATGTTTGACCAGAGCCTGGCCTCGCGCTCGCTGCGCTTTGATCTGGAAAACGTTGATTTCTATACAGTCATGAACATAGCCGGAAAGATGACAAAGACTTTCTGGTCACCCATGTCCAGCAATGAAGCCATGATTGCCAGCGATACCCCGGACATGCGAAAGCAATACGAGCGCATGGCATTGCGGACTTTTTATGTCGGAAACCTTTCCTCGCAGACGGACCTGAACGATCTGGTCAATGTAATGCGGAACATTTTCGATATGAAGCTGGTCACCGTGCAGCCCGCGAAAAACACGATTACAGTCCGCGCGCCCAGAGAGCAGGTGGAAGCCGTAGCCAGCCTGCTGGATAACCTGATGGACGCCAAGCCGGAGCTGATGATCGATGTTAAAGAATATGAGCTCGATACGGACAAGTCGACAAATATTGGGCTCACCCTGCCCACCAGCTTTACGTTATTCAACATTCCATCAGAAATCAGAAGAGTCCTGGGATCCGACGCGCAGGCGGTCATTGATCAGTTGAACCAGACCGGAACCATTGATCCCAGCACAATCTCAGCCTCTGATCTAAGCAATCTGGCCGGTTCGCCGCTGCTGGCTCCCTTTTTGCTTTTCGGCGGTGGCCAGACTCTTACCGGCATTACAGCTCCTACCGTCAGCGCAACATTGGCTTTAAACTCGTCTGTTGTCAACAACCTGGAGCACATGATGCTCCGGGCCATTGATGGTGAACCCGCGACCTTTCTGGTGGGTGAACGCTTCCCTGTGGTGAACAGCACATTCAGCACCACGGCTTTCAGCTCCGCCGGCCAGGCGCAAATTGGCAATACCCCGCAGTTCACCTATGAAGACCTGGGCATCTCCTTAAAAACAACGCCGCACTATCACAGCAACGGCGACGTGACCCTGATACTGGAGCTGAAAATTCAAGCGCTGGGAACGCTACAGATCAACAGCATTCCCGATATCACTACCCGCTCCTACAATGGCGCAATCACGGTAAAGGATGGAGAATCGTCAGTGATTGCGGGAATAGTTACTGAACAGGAAGTGCGCTCTATTCAGGGATTGCCTATTCTCAGCATGTTGCCCGGGCTGAAAACAGTAGCGAGTGCGAACTCAAAAGATCATTCGCACAGCCAATTCATGATCGTGATCACGCCGCACGTGGTGCGCAAGCCGTTCCACGATAAAGGCAGCAGCGTTTTCTGGACCATGGCGCCGTAAAAACTTACCACTGATGTTCACTGATAGCACTGATCGGTGCTACTTCCCTGCATGATCAATCTCAAATTGCACCAGGCTCTTCAGAGAGTCATACGGGACGGCGGCAATTCCCAGCATCGTTCGCCCATTGATGAAGATCGTGGGAGTCTGATTTACATCCAATGACTGCCCCAGTTCCATTGATTTTCTGACCCTGGCGTCGGTTTCCGGTGAGGCGGCGCAGGCGGCGATTTTCTCGGCATTCAGGCCGTCGGCGGTCGCAAGTTCTTTCAGTTTGTCATCCGCGGTAGCCAGCGCGATTCCGCCCTGATTATCAAAAATTGCATCCACATATTTCCAGAATGCATTTTTGTCCATCTGTCCGGCACAATCAGCATATTGAGCGGCCTTCATGGCCCATGGGTGTATGGTTGCCGGCAAAGGAAACTGCTGAAAGGTGAAGCGAATCTGAGGGAAATCCGCGATCAGTTTTTCTACGATAGGCTGGGCCGCTTTGCAGTGCGGGCATTCCAGGTCACTAAATTCCACGATCTGGATAGGCGGATTCTCACCGCCGCGGCTGGGGCCTGCGGCAGCCTGCAGCTTGGCCCGCGTGGGCGCATAGGGATTCGGTCCAAAGGGGATCGCCTGCCCTACGAACGCCATCTGGGAGTTGGCGGCAAAGAAAAGATGAAACGGCTCGCCCTTATTGACCGAAACGATTATCTCGGAAATGCCGGCTACACCGGAATCCCGGACGGCAATGATCTGCCATGAGATGGCAGGATCGTAACCGAAGCTACGCTTCAAATACGTATCAATTTCATCGGTAGTCGGCAAAGCAGCTTTGGAGGGCACAGCTGCTGCATGGCCGGCCGGGGCTTTAGCTGGAGCGGCCTTGGCCGCAGACGATGTTTGTGCGAACAGCGTTTGTGTGAATGGCGTTTGTGTAAACAGCAAGGTGACAACAAGGCTAGCGCGGATAAGTGCAAGAGTATTTATTTTCGTCATGTGATCTCAGACTTCTGATTTTTGGGCAATGGGAAAACGGCGGCCGACACCAAAGGCCTTGGGAGTAATTTTCAATCCTGGAGCCGCCTGCTGGCGCTTATATTCGCTGCGCTCAATCATGCGGATTACATCGCGCACCACCTGCTCATCATAGCCGTGGTCGGCTGCAATCTGCTCCGCCGTGTGGTAGTCCTCAACGTAATCTT
Source organism: Terriglobia bacterium (assembly GCA_963724105.1). Lineage (GTDB taxonomy): Bacteria > Acidobacteriota > Terriglobia > Terriglobales > Acidobacteriaceae > Angelobacter. The sequence goes on from CAVRTD010000002.1 coordinate 388,989, forward strand.
CCAAAATATTGTCCAGAATTTCGTATGGCGGCAGTGTATCAGAGTCCTTTTGGTCTGGCCGCAATTCAGCGGAGGGAGGCTTATCAATGGTTGACTGCGGAATGACCGGCTTAATCGAATTCACATAACGGCCCAGGCTGTACACCATGGTCTTGGGCACGTCAGAAATCACTCCCAGACCGCCGACCATATCACCATACAGCGTGCAATAGCCTACGCCCACCTCTGATTTGTTGCCGGTAGTGAGCACTAGTTCGCCAAATTTGTTGGAGAAAGCCATGAGTATGTTGCCGCGAATGCGCGATTGTATGTTCTCCTCCGCGATCCCATCCGGCAGCCTGGAAAACAATGGCGCCAGCGACTTGCGGTACTCATCAAAAATGGTGCCGATCGGCATTACTTCAAATCGAATTCCGAGTTTGCAGGCCAGTTCGCGGGCGTCCTTAATGCTGTGCTCAGAGGAATACTGGCTGGGCATGGCGATTCCGGTTACGTTTTCCTTGCCCAGTGCGTCCACGGCAATAGCGGCGGTAAGCGCAGAATCCATGCCTCCGCTCAAGCCGATAACGACCCTGCTAAAACCGCATTTGCGCACATAGTCGCGCGTGCCAAGCACGAGCGCAGCATAAGCGCTGGGAACGCCCGGGACGGTTTGCTCATGCATATCGCCCTGCATCGTCTCCGAGTCGAAAATCACCAGGTCTTCCTCAAATGATTTGGCCTGGGTCACGATGCTTCCATTGGGCGAGATCACCATGCTTGATCCATCAAAGATCAGACTGTCATTCCCGCCCACCTGATTTACAAAAAGAACAGGCACTTTGTTATCACGGGCAATGGTTTCCAGCATATGGCGGCGCAGCTCACGCTTGCCCAGATGAAAGGGCGAAGCGGAAATGTTGATAACGAAATTACCGCCTGCATGCAACAACTCATCGACGGGGTCCACGCTGTATAAACGGCGATGCCAGAAATGCTTGTCATTCCAGGCGTCTTCACAGATGGTCACGGCAAACTGCCTGCCACCGGCAGGAAACAGCTTCTGTGATTTGGCCGGATCGAAATAGCGGAGTTCATCAAAGACGTCATAGGTGGGCAGCAGCATCTTGGATTGGACGAACTGCACCGCGCCATCGCGCAGCACCGCTGCTGAGTTCATGACGGACTTGCCGGTCTCCACCTTGGCGGGTGAAACGAATCCGCAGACGACGGTAACCTGCGGGACAGCCTGCGCAATTTCAAGGATGACCTGCTGGCTGCGTTCGACGAAGGCAGGTTTTTCGAGAAGGTCGCGGGGAGGATATCCGCAGACGGCCAGTTCAGGGAACAGAATCATCTCCGCACCCCGGGCAAGCGCCTGGCGCGCAGATTCTATGATCTTTTTTGAATTTCCGGTGAAATCACCAATCGTGGGGTTGATCTGCCCGAGCGCAATCTTCACATCTCTAGTTTAAACCGCCAGTCGGTTTCGCGTCAGCCCTGGGGCATAAGCCTTGGAACAAAGGAGAACAACGGCGGTTAGTTCTGCGGCGGCTTTTGCTGGCTGTCACCAGGCTGCGTCTGCTGGTCGTCACCTGATGGCGCTGGTTTGCCATTGGTGCCCCACTGCGGCTCGTCATGCGGGGGCTGCGTGCCGCCGGCCCCGGACGTTCCTTGCGTGATCGCCGGATCAGGCTGCTCGTCTGGGCGCTTCAGTGTTGGCCGATGAGCGGGCTGCTGTTGCTGCGGAGCGCCACTTACATCCTGCGGTGTCTCACTGGATTTCAGTGATGCCAGAGTCGGCACGCCGTCTTTTACGTCCACTTCTTTTTCAGTCTTGACGGTCATCTGGCCGCCGATCTTCGCGATCTTAACCTGAGTTACCTCGTCGCCGACAAAGCGCACAAACACAACATCCTGCGGAGGCGCGCCATAAATCCACTCTTCGTACTCTTTGCCTTTGTCGTCCTTATCACGCGTTTTTTGCGGCGGACGGTCCTTGGCCATGACCACCATGTCATGGTTCATGCCCACCAGCACTTCATGTTTCTTGATTGCGTCCCTGATCTTGGGGGGGAAGGTCTCGACGTAAACCTCGCCGGCAGTTTTCACGGAAAAATCCAGCACCGGTTGAAGGAGCTGTTTCAGTTCGGCGCCAGTCATTTCCGGCAAACGCTTCTTAAACTCCACCGTCAATGCCGCTCCGGTAGCCTTAGCTTGATTGGGGTCCACGCCGCCCGAACTACCACCCCCACCGGAAATCTCTATGTGCTGATACCACTTGGTCTTTTTCTTGGGGCCGCCGTTAATTTCAAAATAGATGGATTTTTCACGGAAAACGATGTTCGTAATCTGGACGCGGTCGCCGATTTTGGCGGCTGCGCCGTTCACTAGTGCCGCCTGATAAAGCTGCGCATCGCCGGGCTTAACCATGCCGTCCGGGTCAATCACCATATTCTTTTCAGCTATAGGAAAGTTCTTACGCACGTGGACGAATTCCGCATCCATCACGCGGATCAGCTGCATTTTGGTGACGTCATTGAGAGCCTGGCGATTATCCAAATCCGACGGTTTGAGCCGGGGACCGGGAGGCTCCGGCTTGGACTCGGCCTTTGCCATATTTGGATCAACTGAATTTCCAGGCGAAACAACGATAGGCGCGGATTGGCCCGCAGCCAGACTAGACGCGGTAAAAGCCAGAGAAAGTAGCAATAAAGCACGGCGTAACATAGGGAACACCTGCGGCTGCTGCCTCTTTCATCATTCTCTAAATCATGGCAATTTTCAACACATTTAACAGCCACACTGTTAGATGCCAAAGTGTGGCAATGTGAGGGATTAGTTGCTTTTTCGTGGCGTAATTTTGCCTAATCCCCTGGCTTTATCGGGCTGGCGGTTATTCAGCACCCCGTTACTCTGCACTCCATTATTCTGCGCCGTTACTCTGCACCTAAGGACCGGCCACTTACGGAAAGCCCGTCGCGGGCGATCGTCGCCGGCAAGACCTGGCCACCATAACTACGAAGGGCAGCCGAGATATGCTCGCGGTCTTCTGGTTCGGTGAGAAAGACAACACAGCCGCCACCGCCCGCACCACAGACTTTTGCCGCCAACGCACCCTGGCGCATGGCAACGGCGATCAGCTTTTCGATCATCGGCGTGGAGATTCTTGGGGCATTGGTTTTGCGCAGCTTCCATTCCTCGCGGATCAGCTTGGCCACCTGCTTCCAGTCTGCCATGGAAAGAGCATGGTGCATGGCCCGCGCGATCTCACCAATCCGTTCAAAGTTGTGGAAGATTTTCTTGTCCCCATCGATGTGCGCCTTAAACACTTCCCAGTTGTTGATCCCGGATTTCCGTGGCGCTCCGGTATAGACCAGCACAAAGCGGCGGTCCAAATCTTCCGGCGCCATGCGCACCGCCGTGTGATGAATTCCATCTGGATCCAGGTGAATGGCGCTTACGCCGCCATAAAGAGCGGGATAGTAATCCTGGCAGCCAGTAGGCACTTTGATGAGCTGCGCCTCTACGTTCTGTGCGATCACACGAATCTGCTCACGATCCAGCTTCTTGCCGGTATAACGCGCCAGCGCTGCCGTGGTGGCGATCATGAGCGCCGACGAGCCGGAAATCCCGGCGCCGGCCGGCGATTCAGAATGCGTTTCCACTTCAAAGCCACCATCAGGAGCAAAGAAACGCACCAGGTTAGCTGCCAGCGGATGCTTGAATTTGCGCGCAGAGCACAGCTGCTCAAAGCTGGAAAACTCTTCTTCCACCTTAGTATCAATGGATTTCAAGCGAATTGTTTTTTCAGGAAGCCGGGTGACGCGGCAGCGTGTGAGAACGTTCACGGCAAAATTTACTGTGACTGCGCCAGGATGAAAAAGATAGAGCGGCCAAAGGTCCATGGTGCCGCCGGCCAGATCAACCCGGCAGGGCGCGTGCGCAACTATAGTTCCGGGAGGTGGCAAGGGTTATTCCGTAAAGAACTGGGCCATCTTGCGGAACTTGTTATAGCGGCCGTCAAGGAGCTTCGGCACCGGCTGGTGCTTCAGCTCGTTAAAGTGTTTCAACAGGACCTCATCCACCATGGCCGCCGAGGCGTCATGGTCCAGGTGCGCGCCGCCATCCGGCTCGGGAATGATCTCGTCGATAATCGCCATTTCCTTCAAGTCAGGGGGGGTGATGCGCAGCGCCTGGGCTGCAATCTCCTTCTTGGACGCGTCGCGCCACATAATGGAAGCACAGCCCTCGGGGGAAATTACCGAATAAACCGAGTTCTCCATCATGAAGACGCGATCTCCCACGGCAATAGCCAGCGCGCCGCCGCTGCCGCCTTCACCGGTGATGGTAGTGATAATGGGCACTTCAATCCGCGCCATCTCGCGCAGGTTGCGCGCAATGGCTTCCGCCTGGCCGCGCTCTTCCGCTCCCAGTCCCGGATATGCGCCGGGGGTATCTACAAAAGTAAAGATCGGACGGCCGAATTTCTCCGCCATTTTCATGCAACGCAGCGCCTTGCGATAGCCTTCAGGATTCGCCTGGCCAAAGTTGCGATACACGCGCTGCTTGGTGTCCCGGCCCTTCTGGTGGCCGATGACCATTACATTCTCGCCGTGATACCGCGCCATGCCGCACATGATTGCCGGATCGTCACCATAATTGCGGTCGCCGTGGACTTCACTCCAGTCGGTGAAGATGCGCTCCACGTAATCCATGGTGAAAGGGCGTTGCGAATGGCGGGCCAGTTCGGTCTTCTGCCATGCATTGATGTGGAGACGGATCTGCTGGCGCAGGAAGTTGATCTGGTGTTGCAGATGTTTGAGCTGCAGGCGAGCGTCCTGGTCTGCGCTGGCTCGCGTTTCAAGCAAGGCGACCTGCTCTTCAATGACCTCTAACTGACGCTGCGCTTTTACTGCTGGATCCAACGATCGCTCCTAAATTTAGTCGATGATCTGGACCGCACCCCGTCCGCATAATTCCTCTACCCGGGTAATAAAACTACGGTCTGCACAGATATTATATCTGTCCGCTTCCATCACTACCATGAAGTCGCCACTGCGCTCCATGGCAAACATGACTTTAGCCTCGCCTTTGCGCTCATGGCAGATGGCGTGCAGTGCATCGATGGTGGTCTCTGTGGCGGTATCAAGCGGTACGCGAATACGCACGGAGCGCGGCAATTTGGGCTGCGCTTCTTCAAGAGGCGTCAACTGGTTAATGATGACTTTGGGGTTTGCGCCCTCTTCCACGCGAATGCTGGCCTTCACCAGCATGGGAATCTCCTGCTTCAGGATGGTTTGCAGTTTCTTGTAGGCGTCAGGAAAAACGACGGCTTCAATTGTGCCGGTCATGTCTTCCAGAATCGCCTGGGCATAGAGATCGCCCTTGCGCGATTTCAATACGCGAACGTTCGAAACCATTCCGGCGGTATTGATCATCTCATCGCGCCCAGTGCCGGTAGTCATGGCGCTGATTGTCTCAACCGAGAGCGCGCGGAAACCTTCCAGCTTGTCTTTGTACTTTTCCATCGGATGGCCGGTGATGAAGAAGCCCAGAACTTCTTTCTCATTGGCCAGCCGCTGATGCTCTTCCCATTCAGGAACGTTGGGCAGCTTTTCGCCGGAGCCATTCGATTGCTCGTCTTGAAACACGCCAAACAATCCATGCTGGCCCAGCTGTGCATCCCGCTGGGTCTTCTGCGCGCCTTCAATCGCCCTATCTAAAACGGCCATGAGCTGTGCGCGATAGCCAAAGTCATCCATGGCGCCGGCTTTGATCAGCGATTCCAGCACACGCTTGTTCAGCATGCGCAGATCGACCTTCTCGCAGAATTCGAAGATCGAACTGAAGCGGCCAAGCTCTTTTCGGGCGCTGGTGATTGAGTCAATGGCGTTTCTGCCTACGTTCTTCACCGCCGCCAGTCCAAAGCGGATCGCGCTTTCATGCGGCGTAAAGTTGGAGTCACTCACGTTGATGTTGGGCGGCTCAACGGGAATTTTTATTTCGCGGCACTCGTTGATGTATTTAACAACGTTGTCCGTGTTGCCCATCTGCGAGGTCAGCAGCGCAGCCATAAACTCAACTGGATAGTGCGTCTTGAGATAGGCCGTCTGATAGGCCAGCAGCGCGTAGGCCGCGGAGTGCGACTTATTAAAGCCATAGCCGGCAAACTCTGCCATCAGATCGAAAATCTTGGTTATCTTCTTCTCAGGGAAGCCAAGCTTAACGGCGCCTTTTACAAATTGTTCACGCTGCTGGGCCATGATCTTTTCATCTTTTTTGCCCATGGCACGGCGCAACAGGTCGGCATCACCCAGGGAGAAGCCCGCCAGCACGTTGGCGATCTGCATGACCTGCTCCTGATAGACGATGACGCCAAGCGTCTCCTTCAGCAGGTCTTCAAGCTGCGGCAGTTCGTACTCAACTTTTTTGCGTCCCCATTTGCGATCAATAAAATCATCGATCATGCCGCCCTGGATTGGCCCCGGACGGTAGAGCGCGTTCAACGCCGTGAGATCGTCAATTGAGTTGGGCTTATAGCGGCGGAGCACGTCCGTCATGCCGCCGGATTCAAACTGGAAGATGCCGGAGGTAAGCCCGGTGTGAAAGACGCTTTCATAGGTCTTTACATCGTCGAGCGGAATTTTTTCAAGATCAATAGGCGTGCCGCGCTGCGCGATCAATTTCAGGGCATCATCAAGAATGGTGAGCGTGGTGAGCCCCAGGAAGTCCATCTTGAGCAGGCCCATCTTCTCGATCGCCTTCATGTCATAGGCGGTCACAATTTCGTCGTTCTTGGTCTTGTGCAGCGGCACCAGGTCCGTGAGCGGCATGGGCGAGATCACCACGCCGGCGGCGTGCACGCCGGAGTTACGCACCAGACCTTCCAGCTTCAGCGCCGTATCGATCAGCTCACGCACCTGCATCTCTTTTTCGTACGCTTCCTGGAGAGGCGGTGAATCGTCCAGCGCCTGGTTCAGCGTGATATTGAGCGTGGTCGGAACCATCTTGGCGATGCGGTCCACGTCAGCGTATGGAATATCCATGGCGCGGCCGACGTCTTTAATGGCGGCTTTGGCGGCCATGGTGCCAAACGTGATGATCTGGGCCACGTTTTCGCGTCCGTATTTCTGCGTGACGTATTGAATGACCTCCCCGCGCCGGTTCATGCAGAAATCGATATCGATATCAGGCATGGAGACGCGTTCAGGATTCAGGAAGCGCTCAAACAGCAATTCATGCTGGAGCGGATCAATGTCCGTGATTCCCATGGCGTAGGCGACGAGCGCTCCGGCGGCCGATCCACGGCCGGGGCCTACGGGGATGGAATTTTCACGCGCGTAACGGATGAAATCCCAGACGATCAGGAAGTATCCGGAAAACTTCATCTGCTGGATGATGGCGAGCTCGCGGGTGAGACGCTGCTCGTAATCCGACCGCGATTTCTTCAGGCGCCCCGCGGCTTCCAGCAGGCCCAGACTTTCCCATCGCCGCGCAAAGCCCTCCCGCGCCACATGCTCAAAGTAGCTATCCAGCGTGTAGCCATCCGGCAGCGGGAATTCCGGGAAAGGATTTTTAACTTTGTTCAGCTTGAAGTTGCAGCGCTCGGCAATGGCCATGGTCTGCGCCAGAACGTCTTCACGTCCGGAGAAGAGCTGCTTCATCTCGTCGGCGGTCTTGACGAAGAACTGGTTGCCATGGAACTTGAGACGGTTGGTATCGTTGACGGATTTGCCTGTCTGCACGCAGACAAGCACGTCCTGCGCGTGAGCGTCATCTTCACAGAGATAGTGGCTGTCATTGGTAGCCACCATGGGGATGCCCAGCTCTTTTTCAATGCGGAACAGGTCAGCGTGAATCTGGTGCTCTTCCGGAAGCCCCTGGTCCTGGATCTCCATGAAGAAATTGCCCTTGCCAAAAATATCCTGGAAATAAGCAGCCGCACCGCGCGCAGCATCATACTTCCCTGCCAGTAGGTTTTCGCAAACCTCGCCCGCGAGGCAGCCGCTCAATCCAATCAAGCCTTTGGAATGGTCCGCCAGAAACTTTTTGCTGATGCGCGGCTTGTAATAGAAGCCGTGCATGCTGGCTTCCGAGGTGATCTTGATCAGGTTGCGGTAACCTTCTTCGTTCTCAGCGAGCACCAGCAGGTGATTGTAGGTATCGCCTTCGGGCGGTGCGCGATGGTCGTCTTTTTTGCAGACATAAAGCTCGCAGCCAACAATCGGCTTGATGCCAGCTTTGTTCGCCGCTTCCACAAACTCCACCGTGCCGTAGATATTTCCGTGGTCGGTCATGGCCACAGCTTTCTGACCGATATCAGCCACGCGCTTGATCAGGCCATCGACGCCACAGGCACCGTCGAGCAGCGAATAATCGGTATGAAGATGGAGATGGGTGAATTCAGACATGTGAGGTGCTTCTCTTCTAATTATAGCGATTGCGGCGTGCGGAAGGGCCTGTGAAGGTGTGTGGAAAACAGGGAGATTTCAGCGCGGAGCTTAAGCTCAAGGTCCCTCACCCCTACTCGAGCGCTGAAGAAAACGCGCTCTCGCAACACGGGGTTCGGGATGACGGCTTTCCTCAATGCTTATTGCGCGGCCGCCGGCGGTTTTTCCTTTGTCAGCACAATGTCGTGTCTGGCCTGGCATTCAGTAACGGGGTCCATAGTCGCTACACCGACCAGATCTTGTTTTTTGGCGTGGAACTCAATTGGCGGATTGCGGACCTTGGCGGGTATGCCGGTGAACCGGGCTTTGCCTTGCGCGTTGGTATAAACGCCCATATCGAGCTTGTGCGCGCCAGCAAATCCGTATGCCAGATGAACGTTAATGAGCGCGGCGAACACCGGCTTGGCGGCAGAGTCAGTCACGGTGAACTCTATGGAGCAAGGACCGGACGTGCCATCGGTGACGGGAATATCTTCTGATTGCCGCGCCGGGGCGGGTGACTGCTGAGGTTGAGCGGGCTGTTGTGTTTGCGCCGCGAATAGGAGCGTGGCGCCTAAAATCAGAATCGCGCTGGCGCTATAAATTACTTTTCTCATAAGAGCACTGATTATAGCCAACGCCGTTTCTATTTTTGCGCGGCTGGATCAGGGATGCGCGATGAATGCCCAGCCACGAGCTCCCAGCGTCCGTCTCGCCACACAAATACGTCAGTAAGGCGGCTGCGACGGGTAACCAGTTTCTCCTCTTTATTTTTGTGAACGATGGTTATCCGCCCCGTGACCACGGCGGTATTGCCAAAGAGGCGAACTTCGGTATCATCCACGTCATATTTGCCGTCGGATTTTCGGCAGTCTTTTTTTTCGCCGGCCATATCCTGTTTCTTGTTGGAGACGGCTCCTGCGGCGTCAGTAAAAATAAAGTCTTCGCCTTCGACTTGGTCAAAATATTTATAGTCACAGTCCAGATTGGCGCGGCCAATCTCACGCTCAATCTGCAGCAAATTATTTTTCATCTCGCCGGGTGTGCCGGGCGGCGTATTGCGCCCCTGGGCGAACAGGTGGCCGGTAAAAATCAGCAGGACAGCGGCGAGTAAACTTTTCATTCTCTCTGGCCTCTCAGCGAATTAGATGGATTACTAGCGTATCGGTTAGCGCGATATTCAGGACCGTTGGGTTATGGCGGGAATTCTACACGCAAACCCAGGAGCGCTAAATCTTTAGAGTATCGTTACAATAGGGTTCTCTCCCCTTCGCTACGCTCAGGGTCGAGATTTCAAAACACACATGGATAACAAAGCTATCGCCAACATCTTTTATGAAACCGCTGACCTGATGAAGGTGGCGTCTGAAGACGGGTTCCGCATACGCTCGTATGAGCGCGCCGCGGAGGCCCTGGAAGGCTGGCCGCAACAGGTTTCAGAAATCTATCAGGACGAGAAAGCGCTGCTGGCCATTCCTGGAATTGGCAAGGGGATGGCCGGAAATATCCGCGAGCTGATGACGGACGGAAAGCTGGCGATGCATGAAGAGATGTTGAAGAAGTTTCATCCTTCCATGCTCCAGTTGCTGAAGGTCTCCGGCGTGGGACCGAAAACGATTGCATTGATATGGGACACGTTTAAAGTCTGCGACGTGGATGGCGTAGCCAAGCTGGCAACCGAAGGAAAGTTGCGCACGCTGCCGCGGCAAAGTGAAAAGTCAGAGCAGAAAATCCTGAAAGCCATTGAGAGCTATCGGCAGCTCACAGGGCGGTTTCTCATTAACATTGCCGATGAGATCGCGCACAAGATGACGGAATTTCTTGAAGGACTGCCCGGCGTAGAGAAGGTCACGCCTGCGGGTTCGCTGCGTCGAGGACGTGAAACCGTGGGCGATCTTGACCTGCTGGTCACGGGCAAATGCTGTGAGAGCGAGCCGCAGCGGGACAAGGTGATCGAGCGCATTGTGAATTTTCCTGGGATTCTTGAGGTAATCGCCAAGGGTGAGAACAAAGTTAGTTTTAAATTACGCAGCGGGATGCAGGTGGATGTGAGGCTGCTTCCCCCAGATTCTTTTGGCGCTGCGATGCAATATTTCACGGGCTCCAAGAACCATAACGTCCAGTTGCGCCAGCGGGCTATCAAGCAGGGTTACACGCTGAACGAATACGGATTGGTGCGGGTGGAAGACAATAAGCGGGTGGCAGGCAAAACCGAGGAAGAAATCTATCAAAAACTTGGCTTGAAATTTATTCCTCCGGAGCTGCGCGAAGACTGTGGAGAAATACAGGCCGCGGCGGAAGACAAACTCCCTGATTTGATTACGCAGGCCGATATTCAGGGTGATGTCCATATGCACACGGTGGAAACCGACGGCAAATGCACGATTGAGGAGATGGCGGAGGCAGCGCGTGCTCGCGGCTATAAATATATGGCCATCACCGACCATTCCAAGAACCTGGCATTCGCCAATGGACTGGACGACAAACGCGCGGAAGCACACATCAAAAAAATCCGCGCGGCTTCAAACAATATTGAAGGCATCACGATCCTGGCCGGCATTGAAGTTGACATATTGGCGGACGGAGAACTTGATCTCTCAGATTCCGTGCTGGAACAAATGGATATTGTGATTGCGAGCGTGCATTCCCATTTCAACCAGGAGCCGGCGCAGATGACGGACCGCCTGCTGCGTGTGATTGCGAATCCGAATACGTCACTGATGGGCCATCCTACGGGACGTATGCTGTTGCGGCGCGAAGGCTTTGCCTTTGACTATGACAAAGTATTTACCGCCGCGGCCAAGGCCGGGGTCGCGATGGAGCAGAATGCGTATCCTGACCGGCTTGATCTGCGCGACCAGCATCTGCGCATGGCGAAAGCCAAGGGTGTGAAATTTATTGTGAATACTGACGCGCACCATACGTCGCACATGGAAAAGATCCGTTACGGTATCCTGCAGTTACGTCGCGCGTGGCTGACCAAGCAAGATGTGCTGAATACGCTGCCGCTAGCGGAGTTCGCCAAGATTGTTCGGCGCGGAAGACCGGTGCTGGCGAAGCTGAATTGAATGGAAAACCAGCATTCGCGGCGCTATAATATGTGAAGGAAATCCTATGCATACGAACTCAATCAGCGACGGTACGTTGAAGCCGAATGGGAAGCCAAGCGGCGGTTCCACGCGCTGGCAGAATTTCCTTGCGCTGGTATCAGACCGGCGCTTTCTAGCTGTTCCAGTAATAACCTGGGCGATCCTCCAGCTCTCATTGGTTTATGGCGGCAATGATGTAAGGAATGTCATCGAGTTCATTACCCACTAATCCATTATGACAAGGCAAGCCTCTTTCTGGTGGGGTGCGTTTGGCTCACTACTTCCCGAAATTTTGCGATTTTTTAAGATCGCCGCGGCAGGCGGGTCTTTCCCGGCATTAAACTGGCCCATGTATATTGGACTTCTCATTCTGTTTGTTGTCTCTTCTGGCGTATTTGCCGTGGCATGGAAGCCGGAGAGTGAGTTCAAGGCAATCTGGGTTGGAGCATCAGTTCCAGTTCTTATGGCAACGTTGATCCAGACCGCTCCGGGGCTGCCCGGCCACTAGCACCGTCCGATCCCTCAGACTGGTATCCTAAGTAGACGTCTTTAGACGTACGCAGGAGCGCCCAATGCCTGACAGCACCGATCCAAAATCGCCGAGCAATCCACCTGACGCAGCGCCTTCCGCCAAACCGCAAGCGCCCACTCCGAACTTCGGGCATATTCCCATCACCGAAGAAATGGACAGCGCAAAGTGGACCCTGCCTCCTGTTATACCGCTGGTGATTGGATTGGCGCTGGTGGCAGTTGTGGCGACAATCGTGATATTTGCCACCAAGGACAAGCCCAGCGCATCGCTCACCATCACTAAAGTGGTTTCAGCGGCCCAGGAAGACAACACGATGGTTGCCATGCAGATCAAGATTGAAAATCAGATTGAAGGGCCTCTATGGATCAAAGGAATTCGCGCTGAAGTGGAAACCGCCGACGGCAAGAAATTGAGTGACAACGCCGCTCCGGGAACGGATGGTCCGCGATACATGGAGGCGTTCCCCGCACTGGAAGAAGCGAAAGCGGACTGGCTGAAGGAAGAGCTGAAGATTCCGTCGAAGACATCTTTCACCGGCGTTGCCATTTTTTCTTACCCGGTGGCCAAAGCCATATTCGATGCGCGGAAGCAGATCAAGCTTCATATCCAACTTTATGACCGCCCTGGCCTGGATGCGACGTACGGTGCTGCGGCCGCAAAGTAGGGCTCATCTTCGCCGGCAAAACACCAAGGCCCCTGCATCTGGAGAAGGATGAACCATCTGTCTCCGCAAGGGCCTCAGTTGCCTACTTCTTACCATTGAGACACTTTCTGATACTGGCGCAGAACGGATTTATAATTAGCAACCATGCGTACCGATTGGACGCGGCAAGAGATCGCCGCACTCTATCATCAGCCACTGCTTGACCTTCTTCTGCAAGCGCAAAAGCTGCATCGCGAATTTCATCCGGCCAATGAAGTGCAGATGTGCCGGCTGCTTTCCATCAAGACCGGGGGCTGTCCGGAAGATTGCGCTTACTGTCCACAAAGCGCGCACTACTCCACCGGCGTGGAGCGCGAGCCGCTGATGAACTGCGATGAAATTCTGCCCGCGGCACGCAATGCCAAAGCTGATGGCGCGACGCGCTTCTGCATGGGCGCTGCATGGCGACAGGCGCCACAAGGCCGCGAGTTTGATTCCGTGCTGGAGTCTGTCCGGGCCGTGGCCGCGCTGGGCATGGAGGTCTGCTGCACGCTGGGCATGCTGACGGAACAACAAGCCGTGCAACTCAAGGAAGCGGGAGTCACGGCTTACAACCACAATCTGGATTCGTCGCCAGAATTTTACGGCAGCATCATCAGCACGCGCGTGTATCAGGAGCGGCTGGATACGATTGCGGCCGTCCGCAAGGCCGGGATCACGGTTTGCTGTGGCGGGATTCTTGGCATGGGCGAAGGCGAGAGCGACCGCATCGGATTATTGCAGCAGCTGGCAACGCTGGACCCGCATCCGGAGAGCGTCCCAATCAATATGCTGGTTCGGGCAGAAGGCACGCCTCTGGCAGACGCACAAAATTTGGACCCATTGATTATGGTTCGGACAATTGCCTGTGCACGCATTCTTATGCCGCGCTCCATGGTGCGGCTGGCTGCGGGACGCAAGCAGCTATCGCGTGAAGCGATTTTGCTGTGCTTTCTGGCCGGAGCAAATTCCATCTTTACCGGTGAACGGCTGTTGACCACGCCGAATCCCGCGCCGGATGAAGACGCTGCGCTGCTCGAAGAACTGGGATTGAAGCCGATGCAGCTTGAGTCGGCCGCGAATGCACGCGAATAAATATGAATTGGAGAATTCCATGAAAGCAAGTATGTCTTCCGGACTGCTTTTATTGCTTTTGTTTACGGTACTGCCTGGGGCTGCCAAAGAGCTGCGCACCACGATTGTTTATGACGACGTCGCTACAGACGTTATTTCAGGTGGCGAAGATGCGGACCAGCTCTGGATCACGACCTCTGACCTTAAGCGCGCAACGCGCTTTGAGGTAAAGCCACAGGGCGTCTGTCGCGATGAGCTATGTTTTCCGCTGCCGAAAGCAAAGCAGGATAGTTTTCTGCGCCAGGAGTCAGTCAAGCGATGGTTCAACCTGACCGCATTTGCGCAGCTGGTGCATCAGCCGGTGGCGCATGATGCCGCGCTCGCAACCTGGTATTTTGGGCTGCGCTCAGACCAGCGCCAGGGCCTGAGTTCACTGCAGGCGCCGGACTTCACCTTGCCGGACCTTCATGGCAAGCCGCACCGGCTCTCTGACTTCCATGGCAAGAAGATTTTGCTGGTGACATGGGCCTCATGGTGAGGATGCCGCTTTGACCTGCCAGGCTGGCAGGCAATCTACGAACAGCTAAAAGACAAGAATTTTGAGATCGTCTCCGTGGCGCAGGATACCGGCGGCGCCAAAGATGCCGGCCCATGGATCGATCCGCTGCAATACATGGAAGCCAAACCTGATCTGCCCAAAGAAACTATTGAGACAGCCAGGAAAATTGGGCCGCTCACGTATACGGTGCTCATCGACGAGAAACACCTCGTATCAAAGCTTTACAACATGGTGAACGTGCCGACCGGTGTGTGGATCAACGAGAAAGGGCGCATCGTGCGTCCGAATGAGGTTGCGTTTGTGGACGACCGCTTTAAAGTTTTCAGCGGGCTGGACGCTGCGCCGTATCTCAACGCGCTGAAAGACTGGGTGGAAAAAGGCGACAAGAGCGCTTACGTGATGAGTGAAGATCATCTGCGGGAAAAGATGACCGCGCAGGATCCCAACATCGCACAGGCTGCAGCCGAGTTCGGACTGGGTGAACAGCTCTATAAGTCCGGCCATCCGGCGGAGGCAATTCCGCATTTCAAAGAGGCGCAGCGTTTGAATCCAAAGAGCTGGAACTACAAGCGACAGGCGTGGGCGCTCTCTGACGCGAAGCGCGACTACGGAACGAGTTTCCGCGAAGAAGTGGACAAGATCGGTGGCAGCAAGGTCTACTACCCGCCACCGGAACTGCCAGCGGAGAAACAAGAACAAGAGAAGAAGCCATGAGCTGCAGGCTGTAACGCTCCCACTTGAACTTTCACTATTTAGATATACTTTCACTGTGCAGCAGTAAGTGGAAGGGGAATGAAGATGCACACCTTTCAGCCGAAGCAAGAGCAGTCTTCGCGGCGGGCATCCTCCGGCAATGGCAAACCGAGCACGCTGGCTCATTCGATAAGTCAGCGAGAACATCCAATTCCAGATTTGCAGCGCGCAGCCGAGAGCCGCGCAATGCCAGGGCTGTCGCAGGCTGGCGATGGTAGCTTCATTGGCAGCCATGGTCGCTTAACTTATAACTTCGCCAACATCTCAGTTTTTCCTTCACAGATAAAGGGAATACAACGCAAGCTCACGGTCAATGCGCCCGGAGACGCATACGAACAGGAAGCAGATCGTGTGGCCGAGCAGGTGATGCGCATGCCGGAGCCTGGCGCCACTGCGACGCCTGCGGTATCCGGTGGCGTTGCCGGTGTGCAGCGCGAGTGCGCGTGTGGTGGGAGTTGCGATGATTGCAAAAAGAAAACCTCAGAGACTGAACATGCACAGGTACGGATGAAAGCCGCAGGACCTGGCATCGCGGGCGGAATTGAGGCACCTCCGATTGTGGGCGATGTGTTGCGGTCTTCAGGACAGCCGCTCGATGCCGGAACGCGGGCTTTTATGGAGCCGCGGTTTGGACATGACTTCAGCAAAGTGCGCGTGCATACGGATGCAAAGGCAGGGGAGTCAGCCAGGGCGGTGCAGGCGCGGGCGTATACCGTGGGTAGCAATGTGGTGTTTGGGGCCGGAGAGTTCAACCCTGGAACGGACGCGGGACAGAGACTGATGGGTCATGAACTGGCGCATGTGGTGCAACAGGAACGCAGCGACAGCCCGGGAATGATCCAGCGACGTGAGACGGACGATCGTTCTTGCGCCGGCCTGAAAGACATTGAATCGGACATCGACCAAGAAGTGAACAATGAAATTAGCTCTGCCCGAAACGAAGTCGCAGCCAAAACCCCTTCAGGTTCGCCAAAGTTTATTAAGGCCCTTGCAGAGAACGTATATAGCAGACTCGGAAAAGGTGTTATTTCTCCGATTGAATCGTTTATCGAGAAGCTAGGTGGTGCAAAAATAAATCGCCCACCCATGGATCTGGCGGGCACGAAATACAGCGGCGTCAGAAATGTCAACCGGAAATATTATGGCGGAAACGCTATTGTTGCCTCGAGCGCGAATATAGCAGGAGTGTGCGTCGGCGCTGATAAACTCGGTCACTTTTTCGATTTAGGCTTTCGAAATTGGAATGCGGCGTCATCTGGAACCACGGCAGAGCAGATTGAGAAGATAAACCGTGGAACAGAAATCGGTGAGATGGGACTGGGATTTACGGGTGTCTATTCCAACGCTGACCTCGAAGCGAACCATGCAGGATGGCGGTTTTACAATGATCTCGCAGCGAACCCATCTGGTTTGAAATTCACCATCAAGAATTACATTACAGCTCAATGGAATGAGCAGATCAATCCGAGTTTTTACGAGCCGGCTCTCGGCGAAGTGGTATGGAGTAATCTCTTGACCGGGAAATGGCGGGGAACTATTACTGGACCAGATAAATTTACAGCTGACATTCTATTCGATCTTGGTGCCACGAAAAGTAGTTTGAGTGGCACCTATGAATGGCCTACAGGAACCGCCAAGCCTAACCAGGGCAAAATTACAGGTGGTACGATCACCCAACTGACTACAACGGTCTCAGGAGATATTCCCCCTTCCATACTTGACCCACATGGGCACATAACGCCCGGCTCCGCCACACCCGTAAGCGGCGTAAAGATTGAGTTTGACTGGGCACGGGGGGCGTTATCCGGGAAAGGCCTATGGAATTCTGTGAATGAGCACACACTTGATGGTTCATGGGGACATGGTGCGTCCAGAACGGACGGTGGCGTCTTGCACCTCAATAAAGCCTGATAAGCATGAATCCAGCAACAGAAGTAAGTGCAGTATGCTGCGTTCTATGGGTATGTGGTCTGAAAGACTCATACACAATTTTTGTTGCACTCGAAGAGCGTTGCTGATATCTTCGTATTTTATTTGCATATAGCAAGCACCTGTACTAGTGATTCAGACATTCAAATACCCGGCCTTTGGCCGGGTATTCGTGTTTCTGGGCTGTGACCCATCAGCCGATGGCAGAGAGGTTGAAAAGCATCGGGTGATCGCCGCGATCGGTTGATCTGGTGATCCCACACGTCTTGATTAAGGAGGGCTGCGCCAATTTGGGTCCTTCACTCCCAGCATCCGCCGCTCGTTCAGGATGACGAGTTGAAATGCGGCGATTTTACGCTGCATAGCTTTATTGGGATTGGGGTTGGGATTGAGTGACCCAAGGGAGACCCAAGCGTCACCCAAGGGTCACGCCTGGGAGACGCAAGGGCCACGCAAGGGACGAATTGAATAAGAGCTTTGTTTGCAACAGAAGTTTAAAAATGACGGGGTGGGGAGGAAAAAACAATTTTCACCACGGAGGCACGGAGAAGAACAAAAAGCCTTACCACTGATTTGCACTGATGTCACTGATCAAAACTGAAGACAGAAGAGTTTGACCGAACAAGACGGAAAGCAGGAAAAAAATATAAGCGAGGGTGTATGCCTAAATCACAAGAAAACGGTAGTGGATTCAACGAAGAAGAGCAGAAACTGTGGGAAAAAGCGATGACGGGCACCGCGATGGACGAGGTGTGCGAGATGCGCGATTCACGTCGCAGGCGGGAATGGGACGAGACGGTGAAAGAACAATGGCCGCAGACGCAGGCGGGACAGCTTTTCACGCAACTTGCCGAAACGTTTATCGCGTGCCAGGAACTGGTGGGGCGACATCCTCAGGTTCCGGAGATGGCACAGATCGTGACCGGAGAACAACCCGACGTATTTACGATGCTGCGAGACAATCTGGAGAAGGCAAATCGCGCGCCGCGATGCGAACACCAGAAAAGCAACGGACAGTTCTGCCGGGCGCCGAAGATGCGCGGCCAGAAATATTGCTGCATGCACCTGGCGATGGAGGCGGCGCGTCCGAAGCAGTTCAACCTGCCACCACTGGATGACGCGAACGCGATCCAGGTAGCGATCACCAAGGGCGCGCAGGGGTTGGTGGATGGCACGCTGGAAGAAAAACGCGCGACGAAGCTTGCCTACTATCTGCAACTGGCGATGAGCAACGTGGGACGGGTGGATTTTGAACCGGAAGAAGAGGCGTGAAAGTGGAGTAAGGCCTCCACCCCGGAGGCGCGGAGACACGGAGAAAAGCAAATGGATCACTGTGGACAAGACACGCTGCCTCTCGTATAAAGTTAGGTTTCTTTTGAAGGAGCTTCCATGCATCGTGCCTCTCGTCTTCTGGTCGTCGCGTTGTGTTCGGCGGCGGCGATTGCAGCATTTGCCCAAGCGCAAAAACGTTCGATCACCGATAAGGACATTTTTCAATTCAACTGGATCGGCGATCCGCAAATTTCGCCCGATGGCGCGCATGTGGCCTTTGTGAAGGTCACGGTGAACGAAAAGAGAGACGGATATGACACCGCCATCTGGAGCGTGGCCACGCGCGGAGACGAAGCGCCGCGCCGCATGACCGACGGCAAGCATGATTCTGGGCCGCGCTGGTCTCCGGACGGCAAATGGATGGTGTTTGTGCGCGCGCCCGAGCCTCCAGCGGCGCCCGCGGGCCCCGGCGCAGCAGGGCGAGGACAGTCCCCGCAGCTTTATATGCTGCCGGTAAGCGGTGGCGGCGAATCGTGGAAGATCACCGACCTGGTTCGTGGCGCCGGCAATCCGGTGTGGTCTCCGGACAGCAAGATGATCGCTTTCAGCAGTGACACGTCACCGGAAGATCTGGCCAAGCAGCACAAGAAAGAAACGGCAGCGAAGGATAAAGGCGAGGGCAAAGATTCAGAAAGAAAGAGCGACGATAAATCTGATAAGCCCAATGACAAACCCGAAGCCGGGCCAGCCGTCGCGAAAGCAGACACAACCGATGCCGACCATGAGAGCGATGTAAAAGTAATCACGCGCTCGGTCTATCGCATCAACGGCGGTGGCTACCTTGATTACAAGCATCCGGAGCATATATGGGTCATCAGTACCCCGCAAGGTTCTGACGATGAAGTGAAGCCGAAGCAGCTTACCAGCGGCAAATATGCGGAAAACGGCGTGATGTGGTCCAAGGATTCAAGCACAATCTATTTCACGGCGGACCGCGTGGACGATCCTTCTTACGAGCGTCCGCGCACCGACGTTTATTCCATAGCCGCAACGGGTGGCTCTGCGGCCAAGCTGATGACCATCGAAATGGCAGCGCGAGAAATGTCACTCAGTCCGGATGGCAAGCAACTGGCGTTCTGTGCGGCGCTGAACGATCCGGTGCAGTCTTACACGGAGCCTAACTTGTGGGTGGTGGAACTGGCGGATGGTGCAAAGCCGCGCAAGCTTACCGCAGGCTATGAAGTCTGTGGCGGAGTGGGTGGCGACCAGGGCACGCCGCGCGCCGGTGGGCAAGACCATATTGTGTGGACCGCCGACGGCAACAACGTGATTACATCTGTCGCGCGTGAAGGCCGGACGAATCTGATTCAGGTTGACGTTAAGTCGAATGCAGGTTCTGACGCTCACAGCAAGCCGGTTGAGATCACACATGGCAACCAGGCGGTGGAACGCTTCCGCGCAAACAATGACGCTACAGGATTGGTGGCAGTGATCTCCACGCCAACGAACATCGGCGATCTTTTCTGGATTGACCGCACGAGCGGGGCAGCTCCGCGGCAGCTCACGCATATCAATAACAAGCTCTTCTCCCAGCTCAACCTGACGGAGCCGGAAGAGATCTGGTACACAAGTTTTGACGGCAAGAAAATCCATGCCTGGATACAGAAGCCACCGAATTTTGATCCGGCAAAAAAATATCCTCTGATCCTGAATATCCATGGCGGGCCGCACGCGGCCTACGGGTTTGTTTTTGATCATGAAATTCAGTGGATGGCCGCCAAGGGCTATGTGGTGCTGTATCCGAACCCGCGCGGCAGCACGTCATACGGGCAGGAATTTGCCAACATTATTCAGTATCACTATCCCGGCGATGACTTCCGCGATCTGATGATTGGCGTGGACGAGGTGCTGAAGCGCGGCTATGTCGATCCCAAAAAACTTGGCGTGACCGGCGGCAGCGGCGGTGGACTGCTTACCAACTGGGTGGTGGGACACACAGACCGTTTTGCTGCGGCCGTGGCGCAGCGTGACATCGCAAACTGGGCAGACTGGTGGTACACCGCAGACTTCACGCTGTTCCAACCGTCATGGTTCAAAGCACCGCCGTTTGAAGATCCACAGGACTACGTGAACCGCTCGCCGATTACCTACATAAAAAATGTGAAGACGCCGCTGATGCTGATCCTGGGCGAAGCTGACTATCGCACGCCGCCGGCCGCAGGCGGTGAAGAGATGTTCCGCGCGCTTAAGTTTCTGAAGCGTCCGGTGATCATGGTGCGCTTCCCTGGCGAATCCCATGAGCTTTCGCGGTCAGGGCAGCCATGGCACCGGGTGGAACGGCTGGACCACATTGTGGGCTGGTTCGATAAATATCTGCAGGGCATGAGCAAGCCGGAGTATGACGATGTGGCTTCAGGCGAGGTGAGCATGAAACCAAGCGATTTGCCGGGCAAACATGACGCCAGCAAGCCGGAGCCACCGGGGGCGCCGCCGAAACCGAAGAAATAGTTAGTGCAGAAAAGTTCGAGAAGAGAACTTGGAAGGCCCAATGGCGGGCTTCCAAGTTTTTATTTACTGGCCTGCTGCGCTTTGTTGACGTAAGTGGAATCCCAAACAATCTGCCAGGTTTTCTGCCGGTCATTGGATTGCTCTGCCATCTGGCGCACTCTCCCGGGCGAGAGCACATACCAGGTCCAGCGGAATACCGGGGAAACATTCTCGTCACTGAGCATGACCATTTTGTGGTCGACCAGGCCGCCGGCCATGGGTGGATAGGCGCCGGCGTTGCCGGAATTATCAAAGTAGATCTGATGAAATTTTTTGTCGCGAATATCGTAGTAGTTGAAGCTGGTGCCGGTCTCAATGCCGCGGCCGCTTTTCCAGTGTTCAACAAGGATGCAGCCATCCTGTTCCCGGGTGACAAGATTGTCGCCAACTTTTTTGCCCGCGGGATTTTCGACGGCCCAGTCGCCAATCCAGAAATCGAATTGCCGGAATTCAGCGGTCTGGCAAGGAATGGTGGACTTGAGAAATTGCTGATATTCAGGATTGCCCTGAAGCTTCTGGAACTCACTGGTCCCGGCAATATAGGCGCGCAAGAGCGGCGCCTTTCCGCTGGCTTCAACTTCTTTCAGGACATCGAGCGCCTCGTGCGTGTTGCCCATGGCAATCTGCACGCGCGCTACGTTGACTTTATTGAGCGCGGGCCGAAAATTCTGCTGTACTGCATTGGTGAATGCCTGCAGCGATTCTTTCAGCTTTCCCAGTTGTATGTAACATTCGCCAAGATTCTGCCACGCCTGTCCGTTGGCCGGTTCTGTGGCTGTGATTTGCCTGTAGAGGTAGGCGGCCTGCTCCCATTTTGACGCGGCAAACAATGCGTCTGCCGCTGGCAGCGCGGGATTTTGAACGGGATTTTGTTGGGCGTTGTTTTGTTCAGCCCAAAGCCGGCCGCCGCATGCGCTGATCAAAAAAGTGAAGGCAAGAACTGTTTGCAGAAGACGGCTGGTGGAGAAAAGTTGAATCACAATGTCCTCATTTTTTGCGGCGTTGCGAGAGAGCCCGTGCTTTTGACCCTGGCCAGGATGTTTGGTGAGCAGCTTAACTGGCATTTCCAGCAGTACGTGGCCGAAGAAATGCAAGTCGTCACATAACGCAGACCACTTCCAAGGGCGCATTACCGTCTAACGTTCCAGATCTGAATTTGAGGTGAAGGTTTGAAATTCTCTCTGCGCAACACTTCTCTGCGCAACACCAGGAACCAGACGTTCTTTGAGCGGCACGGTCTAACTATTGTGACAGGAAGCATCCTGCTGCTGTGGATTGTGCTTTACAGCGTTAGCGATGAGAAACGGCATATTGGTTCATTCTTTGGAAACGCCATTGCTGACTGGAGCGGAGTTGTTGTGATGGTGCTGGCGACGAAGCACCTCTATGAGCGCGGATCAAGCGAAAGCAATGAGCCGAAAAAGAAGTTGCCGAATCGAGTGCTGGAAGCCATGCGCGAGCATTCACTGACGATCTTTTTGCTGGTAACCGGCGTGGGATGGGTGCTGCTTTATGCGCATTCCGACTCGGAATCAAAGTGGGGGCAGGTTGTGGGCAATATTGTTTCTGAATGGACACAAACTCTTGGCCTGGTGCTGCTGACAAAAAAGCTCATCGAGACGGGATCGAAGGAAAGCAAGAATGCCAAATGAGCTGCGCTGACGAGAAGGGGGGTGGCCGAAGAAGGCCGTTCGCGCCTCAAGAATTATCCGCCAAATCTGAATGCGAAAAACGGTGGAAAAGATGACGAGTTGGGCATCATCTGTTAAACTAATCAAGTTGTTTAGGTATGTCGTCTGCCCAACAGATGAAGCCTGACTCCTGTAATTTCCCAAAAAAGCTGGGGACGTAGTTCAGTTGGTTAGAACGCTGCCCTGTCACGGCAGAGGTCGCGAGTTCGAGTCTCGTCGTCCCCGCCAGCTTTTTCAACAACTTACAAGTTGGCACTTTTGGAATCTGGGTGCAATAAGGGTGCAACCGTTTCGGCGGTTTTCCCTGCGGGCAGCAGATGCACCGGAAGAATAGCCTCAACCAGTCTCGCCTGGGCGTTGCGCTTCGTCTTCGATGCCGCCTGCAAATACTTGTTGGTCACACTGAGATTGCTGTGACGCAAATAATCGCGGATCGTCAACTGATGCTCGCCCAATTCAGCCAGCACCGTTCCGACTGTATGCCGGAATGTGTGCCAGCCCACGCCGGCGATCCCAAGCTTATCGAATGCCGGACGAATCTTTCTTTTTAAAACCGCCGCCAGATCGAGAGCTTTACGACCGCCGTAGAGTCGAGAGGGGAACACGAAATCCGTAGGCTGATTGCGATGGCTCTGCGTCTTCCACTCCAGCAACGCTTGTTTCAATGCTGGATGCATCGGAAGCGGCTTTGCGGAGGCTTCTGTCTTCGTGCTCTTCAGAATGCCACCACGCCGCCAGTAGTAGGAATGCTCAATCTGAAACGTGTCATTTTCAAAATCGCAATCCTGCCACCGCAAAGCTGCAAGTTCGCCCCGCCGAGTTCCCAATGCACCATCCAAAAGAACCAACATTTGATCCCGGAATTCAAGTTGTGTAAGCCCAAGCTTCACTTGTTCCGGCGATAAAACGATTGGTGCTTTCTGTCGCTTTGCGCTCACGCGAACGCCGACGCTGGGACCGCGCTTCCCACCCGCTCCTACAGGTATCCCTGAGGAGATCGGATTGTTAGCAGTGAACTCCCAACGAACAGCATGTGAGAACAGAGCGGACATGACGCATTTAATCTTGGCCCTTGTGCCGTTTGAAACCGTCGCTTCTCGCAGCCAGCGCTCGACATCGACCGTTTTCACCTTCTGGAGTAGCATAGAACCCCAACGCGGGAGAATCCAGTTCTTGGCATACGACATGTATCCATCCTGCGTGGAGAAGTCCTTGAAGGGCAGTTCCTCACGGGAGTAGTGATCCCAGAGAGCCTGCACGGTTATCTGACTAACGCCATTGCGTTGCGACTGGTTATTAATTGTCAACCGAAGAGCGTCTATTGCGGCCTTGGCCGCCGTTTCGTTCGGGTACTGGCTGAGGTCGCCGACCTGATGCTTGCGGTATACGCGTTTGCCATTGGCATCGGTATCCCACCATCGGTAAACCCAGACGTGTGGCCCTCTCTTCCGCTCTTCGAGCTTCAAACTTCCTTGTTGATACGTCGTCCGTTTAAACAATAAACCTCCTCGTTTAACGGACGCCGATCGCCTGGACACATCATAACTCAAATCGCGACGATGTTCGCTATTTTTTCGCTGTAGACGCACAAGAATTTAACTCGCGATTTTTTCCAACCAGCGGTTTAGCGCCGAGGCGCGAAAGCGCCACAGCTTGCCGATGTGGATTGCTTCCACCTCACCGTTTCGAGCAAGCTTCTGCAGAGTCTTTGGATGGATCTTCAACAGCGCGGCTGCTTCCTCGCTGTCGAGTAGCGGCTCGAACCCATCCTTCGGGAGAGGTGAGGGCGGCGCTTGATGGGTTTCGGAATGATTGTGGTTCCCATTGTGGTTTGTACTATTCATTTGAATGCCTCATCTTCTCGAAAGTAGGTGACCGCCAGGCCGAGCGGATTCACCTGAATCAGGTCATTGGGAACTGAATCCCGAAAGAGAAAGACGAAGTGCGCTGTATAGAGCGTGCGCTTGGTTTCAGCATGATCGAGCGGGGAATAAGCGATCTCGTAAAAATCCACAGTCGCCTTGTAGGGAGCTGACCGCAAATCCTCAATCGAAACCTTCTGGACTTCGATGTCGATATCAGGCCCGCTGGAATCCTGTAGGAAATTTTCGAGCGTGTGGTTCTTCCGGTACGCCTCAGCAACGCTGTTAGCAAGCTGCGCTTCCATGAACAGCAGCGACTTCTTGAAATTGTCTCGAACTGTGTAACGGTTCCGGCTGTAATACATCCGGCAGAAGTCGCTCAGGAAATACTTGATCTCAGCGTCTTGGGGTTTGTAGCCAAGCGTGTCGTACCTGATCGCCTCGGCTCGGCCAATGTCGTTGATGCGAATCACCAGCGGCTTAAAGTTCTCGACCATGCGAACGGTCTTGATGTTCGTGTAAATCAGACCAGCCGCGACCAGGGCCATGACCAGCAGCGCGATCTTCAAATATGTGTTCGTGACAATGGCATCGCCGAACTGTTCGGCGTAGAGCTGCTTGGCAGCACTGAATGTTGGGTCTTGCTTTGTTTCTGTAGCCATACGCTAACCTCGACTGACATAGGCGATCATCGCCGCAGCCAGGCCGGAGTCCGCGCCGGCGGCCCCGCTGAACAAGTGATTCGTCAAAGTCGGAATCTTCAGCAGCCCGTAAATTGCGATGAGCAGAAAGATCAGCATCGCCGGAAATGCCGTCATCCATTGATCGACTGTCATTCCGTTCGTATCGACAGCGAAGAAGGCCAGCAGGAGCTTGGCGAATATGTAAACGAAGGCGCTGGCAATGACCTGATAGAACGAGTACTGAAGAAATGCCTTGAACCAACCCCAAAAAAGCCAATCCATCTTGGGCACGATTAAGAACGGAATGAATATCGGCCCGACGAGCAGCAGTACCGCCTGGGCTATCAGTCCGAATCCGATGATCATGAGGACAACAGCCTGGATGGTAGCCAGGATCACGTACAACACGACGAACGTCAGGGTCTCGTGAAAATTGAAAGAACTGGGCTGCTCAAGCCCCTGCTCGACTTGCGTGACTTTGGTCTCGATCAGACGCGCTTGATCCATGCCAATGCTGTTTGATAGCGAAGATGCCTCTTGCATCACTAAGTCGGGAAAGCTCTGCCCGAACCCAGGAATCGGGTCGCTGTAGTACTTGACCATTGCAAAACAAAAAGTGATTACGAGAAGCAGACGGCTGAAGCGGGCAAAGTTGAATCCTTCGCCGCCTTCCGCGCTCGAAAGTGCCGATTGCACTCCAAACCAGGCAATGAGAATGGTGGCGAACCCCCGAAACAGATTCAGGCCCATCCCCACGAACAGGTCGAGCTTCGAGGTCATCAGGGCACGAATGCCGTCTTCAATCGAAGTAAGCGGATCTTGAACGGGAACCAACATGACATACTCCTGTCTTCCTCAATTTCCCGTGGGCGTTTTCAGCCGGGTTGGCATGGAGCTTGTGAAGCTCATGACTTCGCCAAGGTGCTGCTGGCGGTACAGTTCCGCGTTGATACTGCCCACGCTTGAAGTCCGGTTGCGTTCGGTCGTAACGAGCTGCTGTTCCAGCAGCGCGGTCAAGAGCTTGTTCGTATCCTGCATCGTTCGCAGAAGCAGAACATTAGCCGCGTTGATTTTGTTCAGTACGGCAGTCTGGGTATTCATGTCAGGAGCAGAAGAGAGTGAATCATCTTCGAGCTGCTTGATGTGAAGCTCAAGCTGTTGCGCGTTCTGTCTCATTTGGCCGATTGTGGCCATGCCGTTGATAGTGGAGCCGTCCGAAAGCTCTTCCAGACCGTAGGCTTGCTTCAGACTGTCATAGGTGTTGACTCCGGCAGGGCTGCCCAGTGGCTTATTGACTTGCCCGTAGCCCTGTCTGGCAGTTCCATAGTCGCCCGAGTTGATGCCGTTCACCCACCGCGACGTGTTTCCAAGGGTGTTGCCAGCCGTCAGATTCGACCATTGTGAGAATTGGGCGCGATAACGAGCCTGCATGTTCTGAAGCTGCCGGGCCTGCCCCAGGATGAATTGGTACTGCTGCATGTGGAGGTTGTAGGTCTGCTGGAGCTGCTGTAATTGCTGCTGCAATTGGAGGTAACGCAGGACGGCATTCTTGTAATTGGTGGGATCGAAGACGATCCCGTTGCCAAGCTGGGCAACAGCAGGGCCGACCGTGAGAGCGAGTAAAAGCAATATGAGTGCGATTCGGTGTTTCATAAAAACTCCTTAAAGATTCGAGGGCATCTCGTGCTGGGCGTAGTCCGGGACGAGCAGGTCCTGCGTGAGATAAACCTTTACGCGATGGCCCTCTCGAATGGTTATGGTTGGGAGCAGGTTCAAGAACCTGTCCAGAATGTGCGTTGACGATTGAGCGAAGCTCGTGGCAACGCCTTGCCGGTAGGCATCCGTCGTGGTCTGCGGCAGGCCCAAGCTGCTGGTATTCGTGCCCGCTTGCGCCAGGCCGCCTAGCGCGCCGACTGCAATGGATGCGCCGAAGATTTGTAGATAATGATGGTTGACCTGATCTTTGAGTCCGGTCTCGCCGATCTGGTTCAAGCCGTGAAACTGATCGAGGTCCACCGCGTAGCCGTCCGGCATGATGAGCCGGTGAAAAGCAACAGCCAGGCGCGTTTGACCGAAGCCTTCAACCCGCTTTGTCTCCCCCAGAACCTTCGTGCCAGCAGGAATAAGCAGACGCAGACCATCATGGGAGTAAATGTTGTTGGTCAACATGCAGATGACTGGACCCGAGAAGTCGCCATTCAAGCGGGTGACAAGCACCGTCTCAAGAACCGTTCCCTCAAAGACGACGTAGTCTCTTCCCGCTTGCCTGATTAAAATTCGGATTGCTCTTTTTGTGCGGTCCGTCAGCCGGAGCGGCCGTGGGTTGTGCCGCAGCCATTCCATTGCTTGCGAGGCTAGCAGGGAGATTCGGGATTTCGAGTGCCGACAGATCAAGCGGCAGTTGCGCCGAAGGGTCTGCCGGGTTTCTTGCGGAATCGCCCGCTTGCTGGGGACGATAACTCAGGGACACGCTGGACGAAAAGCGCGAGGTGTACTCACGCCTGCGCATGTCCTGTTCTATGGGGTCCTGTTGAACCGGCATAGCGACTTGTTGATTACCAATAGCAGGAGCATAGTCTCCGCTCCCCGTTTGCTGATTCAGAGGACGCTGAGAAGGAGTAAGAGGCGCTTGCTGCTCCCGACGTTCCTGTTCCAGACGCGCACCAATTTCTGCAGGGCTGAGTCCGGCGACTGTCTCCGTTTTCGGAGCATCAGTCTTTTGCGACGCCTTCGACCCTTTCGTCGGGCCGGACACCCACAGCATGAGCATGATCACCGTCGTAAGTCCGATCACTACCCATGTCTGAGCGTTCTTCGGCAGCACTCCGGGAGCAGGCTTCCGCTTGTCCTGGACATTGGGCGCCGTGTTTTGATTTTCATTCGGTTGCGACATGGCATTACTCCTGCCTCTTGAAATCCATCCTGTGCTTGCCGATCACGAGATACCCGGAATCGAGAATCTTGGGCACCACATAAACACCGTCTTTCAGATCGAAATTGATGAGATTCGGCGAGCCATCCTTCACTTCGTAGAGCGTTGGCTTTTCCTGAGCCGAGGAACGGATGTAAGTGAATTTGTCATCGTGATAAATGGCGGTGACCAGAAAAGGCTTCTTGTCCTTGTCAAAGCCGTAATCGAATTTCAGACTTTTGATCGGGTAGTCAACCCGAAACGTTTCTTTATCCTTTTCTGCCTGTGCGGTCGCCAGCGCAGCTTGCACCCGCAGCCCGTCTACTTCGCTGGCAGGGACAAACTTGGGCGGGGTATTCAGCGTCTGGAGGATGGATTGATCCTTGGGCTCAATGAAAACTTTGAGGTCAGGCTCATCACTTTCGCCGATCTCTTTTACAAGGAA
Organism: Terriglobia bacterium; assembly: GCA_963724105.1. GTDB lineage: Bacteria > Acidobacteriota > Terriglobia > Terriglobales > Acidobacteriaceae > Angelobacter. The sequence goes on from CAVRTD010000002.1 coordinate 417,429, forward strand.
CGAGTACACATTGCCCGCTGCGGTTATCAGAGTGACATCAGTGTTGCTGCCTGCCTTAGCCGGTTTTATGTAACAAAAGTTTTGTGTCCCCTCGACCACCCAAAAGTCTTTGTCGCCGGTGACGAAATCGAGGATCTTCTCGTTCTGAGGCAGAACGATCAGGGTTGTGTACCGCAGCTTGGCTTTGATCAAGACAATGTCCTTGGCTGCGTACTTGATTGTGCGTGCCTCGCGGCTCTGAGCGACAGCCGACACCGCCGCCAGGGCCGCAAGGAAGATGAGTGCGATTGCTCTTTTCATAGCGAACTCCTTGACAGGATTTCCAAACCCTTTTCAAACCCGTGCTCCCTGAACGCCTGTTCGCGTTTAAAGCTCTCGTTCGGGTCGCTGGTGTAAAGCCAATAACTCTTTTCGTCCACCTCAAGATTGACCACCTTCGCCAGATCAGGACGCTTTATCAGCGCCTGCCGTTTGGGAATCAGTGTTGAGATCATTTCGATCTCGTTGTCGTTCAGGTGGAAGGTGTTGCGGTACAGATCTCGATCCATGTCTGGGTTAGCGAGAAAAATCTTGGTAGCGCAGCTCTCGATGACGATGTGCACAATTTCCGATTTGTCCAACTCATCGAGCGATTGCGTGGACAGGATCATCGCGGCATTCTTCTTGCGCCAGGTCTTAAGCGCCTCAACGATGTAATTGCGAATGGTCGGATGGCCGAAGAAACGCCATGCCTCGTCAATGAAGAACGCCTTGAACGTGGTGACCGCTTCCGCGCTGTAGATGAATGCATTCGCCCGATGCAGGATGTAGAAAAGGAGCGGCTCAATCAGTTCGGGATACCGGTCCATTCCCTCAAAATCGAAACACTGGAACCGCGAGAGCGTGAGCGTGTCTTTTTCGTTGTCGAAGACCTGCTCGTATTGCCCGCCCCGCACCCATTTCTCCAGCCTGCCGGCCAGGGACTTCTGCAGGGTATTTACCAGAACGCTCAGGGTCCGCAGATTCGCGGGCAGCACATAGAGGTTCTGAATCTGTGCATACAGGTCTTTTTCCTCTGCCTGCGTCAGGGGACTCAGGCTGCGCCCTTCGGCCAGCACTTTCACAAAAGAGAAAAGGAAGTTCAGATTCTCCCGCGTTGGTTCCAGCGAGAACGGATTGATGGTGAATTCAGACTGCTCGGCGTTCACCTTTAGATAAGCGCCACCGAATAACTGCGTGACGCTGCGGAAGCTTCCGCCCAGGTCGAAGATGAACGTGTAGGGAGCATACTTTTGCAAGTTCGTTATCAGGAAATTGAGAAAGAACGATTTGCCCGATCCCGTGCGGCCAAGCACAATCGTGTGCGCCGTATCCTGGTAATGCAGGTTCAAGAAATAGGGAGTGCCGTGGTTCGTTTCGAGTACCGCCAGGTATTCTGCATTCAAGTGCTTGTTTCGACGTTCCCCGGTGTGCAAGGTGAACAAGAAGGAATAGTCTGCATAGTTGGCATTCAGCAGCCAGAGATAGCGGAGATTGAAATGCCGGTTTCCTGGCAGGGTGGCAAAAAACGCATTCAGCAGGTTATACCGTTCCTCGAAAAGCAAACCGTCGTGCATCGAGAACACCTTGTAGAACTCGGCGCACGCCTTTTCGACCGCTGAGAGACTCTTGTCATACACGATCACCGTAAGCGAGAACTCGCCGAAGTAATTTCCATTCAGCTCTATCTCTTTCAAGCATTCACCGAGACTGCGCACCAGGGATTCCTTGGAATCGTCCACCAACAGATCGCCGGGATGCGTCGAGTTGTCGGCCTTGAGTTGGCTGAACAACGAGGTCTTGCTGTTGTGAAAATGACGCCGCATCGACTGGATACGTTTGCGGGCGGCCGTATTGTCCTGGGGCTTCCATTCCGTCACGATGTGGTAGCTGGCCCCGACCTCCAGCAGTTGCCGCAGGATCAAGGGCCAGCTCTGCGCGGTAGGCTCTTTTAAGGTGAGGACTTTCACGTAGCAGTCGTCAATCAGGAGATGCCCCGGATAACACTCAAGCGCGGAGTCCGCAAGGAAGTAATCCACGTGCGTGTCGTACTTCAGCCGCGCATGTTCAATCTTGGTGGGAGAGAAGTTCAGCAGTCTCTTCAGGACGGTGAAGACTTCCTGTTTGGCGTTGATCTCAATCTTTACGAAGTCGCTGAGCTGAAGAATAAGGCTGCGAACCTGATGCAGAAGCAGGCGGTGTTGCTTCTCAATCGCGCTGCCGATCAAAATCGTTTGCTTCTTGCTGCTGAGAAATCCTTTGAGTTCTTTCATCCCCTGCTCAGGTTCTGAAACCAGCCTCAACACGCTTCTGCTCAGCTTGGCTTGATGTCTGGCTCCTTCGTACAAGATCACGTAATAAATCCGCAGAGAGTACAGTTCGCCAGCCTTCTTGTCGAAGTAGGCCATCCGGTCGTCTACGGCCTGCTTCACCACCGGATTGTCGTAAGTGCCATGAGGAATCGTTTCGCGGCTGGACTTGAACAACAGTTGATACACGCGGAACTGCGGACCCAAGAGCCGGAGAGCCGATTCCAGGCGCTTGGTCAGACTGTCCGTCTGCTTATGATCCAAGCACTCGTAATCGACCCCCTCGACTCTCAGCACCACGCCGACATCACCTCCCTTGGTCAGAAAGGCCTGATCGTCAAGAAAGCCGCAGACGCTAACGTTCTCATTGAGAGCGCCAGTTTCCTTGTAGCTCTTGACGATCTTGGAAAGCCTAAGCATGGTCAATCACCCGTATGTTCGGATCGCTAAACTTCGCCGGATCATACTCACGGCGAAACTTGCTGGAATTGAGCAGGATTCGCAGAATCTGCGGGTCCGTCCGTGTTGCCCACTGCGCCATCACAAAGAGGCTCGCAAAGATCAGAATTCCGCCGAGCAGACTGCCAAGGAGGTTGAACGTCGCCGCGCCCATCATCAGTGCTACGAAAAACAGCTTTCGCTCAGCGCCCAGAATCGTGAGCGGCTTATTGATCGCCTTATGAGTCGAATTGATCCGGCGTTCAGCCTGCATACATCCCCCAAAGACCTACGCGCCCGGAAAGAGCCAGGCGAGAAAATTCACCGCTGCTATCGCCATGCCGACCCCGAAAAGGATTCCGGCGAACATTCGCTTATTACCGCCTTCACCGAAGGCGAACATCAAGCCGCCTACCACGATGGCGACGAGGCAGAGGCCCTTCGCAATCGGACCAGTGAAGGCGTTTTGAAGTTGCTGGACTGCGTTCTCCCACGGGCTTCCTCCGGCTTGCAGCAAGATGAGTGTGTGTATTGTGTTCATGTTGCACATCCTTGAAACGCGCATGCTTGCTGCGCGTATATACACTCAGACGCGGCAGAGCTGCTGATAGTTCTTCTTACCAAACCCCAATGCGGCTTCTTAGCACGCTATGGAAAAGAATTGAAGATATGGAAACGGCGCTTGCGGAAGATACCGAGATTTCCGCGGCCATGGGAACCGAGGCCCGCTATTAAACATGGACAGAGTTGTAAACTGGGTAAGGAGGTTGCGTAGGTATTGAAGGATGTTAACTTAGCACCGCTAACCGCCCGCCTAAAAGGTGAGGCGAGGTGGAACGATGAGTACCCTGCGTGGCAGGTTTACGCGGACGAGTGTGAGCGTTTGCTTGAGTTCCTGAGGGACCAGAAAGCAACCCAACGCTTCTGGCCCAGACTCTGCTCGAAGAAACAGCAACGTGACGAAGCCCTCAACGAGATCCGGGTTGCACATTACCTCGATTCCATTGGTTATCCGATCCTGGCGTGGGAGCCGATCGACGCCCCACCGCGCAATGTTGAATTCTCCGTTTCGCTCGGGAGTGGTAAGGCAGTCTTTGTAGAAGTAAAAAGTCCCGGATGGGAGTCTGAACTCACGCAAGAGGAGAGAAAATCCGGACGTACCCAGCAGAACAAGTACGTCGGCATTGAAGGGCGAGCGGCCTCACCGATCCGCGTAATAAGCAGAGCCGTTCAAAAAGCTCAACCTAAGTTCACGGGAAATGCGCCAAGTCTCATATTCATCTCTGACGACTGCTTTGTCTCAATCGGCGATTGGGGATCGGGTCCCCTTCAAATTGCGCTCACTCGATCCTCGATAGGATGGGGGAATGGTTTATTTCTCGATCCTCATTATGCGAACGTGGGAGGGGTGTGCCTGTTCTGGATAAGCCGAGTCACGGATCGAAATGGAATCCAGTGGAGTTCGCTCTGCCTAGCGAATCCGAACGCTTCGCCGACGGCGGCCTTGCCGCAAGAATTGATTGCACGGCTATGTACGCCCCCGATTGAACCAATGCGTTCGACGATTCTACACAGTAGCCGTGCCATTCGGGGTGGCTAGCAATACTCGTGTTTAGAAACGTCAAGTTCGTCCTGACAAAACTTTGACAACTCGGAGACGTTAAAGTTGCACTTTAAGGAATTAAGGTGCATCTAATTGTTGCAAGTTCCTGAAATTGGGACGTTCTGTAATTGAGGTTTCCAACTGGGGAGACGTGTCAGTTGGGCCGCTATGACGAGCGCCAGAGCCACTCGCCGCATGTCGCGTGGGTCATGTTCGTTTACCCGCACAATACCACCTTGCGCGTCCAGACCTCCCACCGAACAAACCCCGCCGAAATTTCGTTTAATCAAGTGCGTTAGTGTCGGTGTCTCCTGACTGGAGAGAACCTAATCAAATCGGAAATCGGAGGTGCTTTTGAAATGACCACAGTGGTTCTTCAAAAGTGTGACGGCAATGAAACTCATCGAAATTTTGGAAAACCGAAAAGAGGCTCTGAAAGTTGCTGAGGTGGCAAAAATGCTGGGCGTTAGCCAGCAACAGATCTACAAGATGGCAGCGGCTGGCACGATTCCGCATTTTCATGTTCAGGGCTCAATCAGATTCTGTCCAGCAGACCTGGCAGAGTGGATCAAGAAAGAGATAGAGCAGTCAACCCAAACACGGAATCCAAACGGTAATGGGAGCGGCATGAAGCTCGGCACTTGAACTTGTCCTTACATTCCATTTGGGGTTGCGGCGGGCTGGCATCGTGCCGGCCCGCACCCCTTAGCCGGATAGATATTCGTAAACGGCTTCTATCGCAGCATTCCGCATTCGACGCGATCGCTTCTCGCCCACGTAGTAGATTTGCATGAGCTTAACCTCGCTCGAATTCAGCACGTCTCCAATCGTCGTCAAACCCAGCTTCCGTAGACCCTGTCGCTGCCAGTAGGCGATGTCCAGCACGTCAATCGACTTTGCTAACTGTTTCTGCAAAACATCGTGAACATTGGGTTCAGTAAAGGTGGGTATTTCACTAAGTAATGATTGATAGACGCCGTGGTTGGCTCCGTACTCGCTCATTCGTTTCGGCGTGAGATTCTGCGCGATTGGTAGCGCTGACGTCGTGGGGGCCGGTTCCAATGCAAAGAGGCAACCAAGATTTACTGCGTATCGTGTCCCGACCTCACCTCTAGTGGCTTTGATGCCATTTGCATGTTCACTAACAATACCAGTATAGGAAAGAAGCTTCAGAGCTTCTTTCACGGGTTGTGGGGCATCGCGATGAATCCAGAAAAAACAGGTGGATGCTTTCTCTGCCTGAAGGTACGCGTCGTTCTTGCGCTTTAGGTCGGGAAGAACCTCATTTTCGATAAACTTCCGACCCCAATCGATCAGCAACCTGTGCCCTGCATACTTGTCCGGAAGGAGTGAATGCTCTGACCAGATATCTGAACGATAGTATTCGCGGATCACTTCGTTGGTTTGCAGAGCCGAGACGCGCGGCGCGCGACTGAGCGTTTTTAAGAGAATGCGCGGATTGCCGCTTGCGGCAAAAGCCAAGATCGCGAAATTCTGTCCGTGTGTCGCGATATCTCCTAGCAGTTCACTTTCGGATTGTTTCTCGACTATCTCGCGCATGTTCGAGACAAAGTCTGTGCTCAATATGTCACGCTCAAAAGCGATCATTGTCGCATCGTGCATGGGTTGAAATGTCTCACCGTATGATGTCACGCCAGGGTAAACTGCGGCTTTGCAGGTTATGTACGGACTGCGAAGATCGCGGAAGAGGGTGAAAAACTGTCGCTGTTGTTCGGGCAGGAAGATATGGGCCGCTTCATCAATCAAGACGATGAACCTCGCAATACCGAGCGTGGCGCAGAGATCCTCGATTGCATCTTTGAAGGCTTCGACAGTAGGCAAACCCGCAAGATCGACCGATCCCGGCGCGTGTTTCCAAGAATCCTCAAATGCGCCCGCAATCTTTTCCATCTGGGTGTCCGCAGTTACTATCGACGTTCCCGGTTGTCCTGTTAGGATCGACAGGCTAGAGGGCGTCGCGCCTAATAGTCCTGCTTTGCTAAGCGCACGAACCAGCCGTGCGCAGATTTTGGCGAGCATCCAGTGCTGAAACTGGAGTGCATCCGTCGTGTGGATTAAGGAGCTCTTGCTGAAGGTTACATAGACCGGAAACGTCTTTTCGGTGGAAAATGCGTTGAGCAGTTCCGCTTCCGCGACGCGAAGCAGGAACGACTTTCCGACGCCGCGACTTCCTGCGAGAACGACCGGGATACGCGCCTTAAGAGCATTGACAATCTCACGATCACGCTTCGTTTCGACGAAGTACTGGAGAATTTCGTCTGGTGGGATGTCCTCCGTACGAAAGAAGAATTCAGACATCGGTCTGCTCCACAGGGGCTCCAAGGATACGACGGACGGCGGGCATATGACCAAGATTGTCAATTAGGACGGTTTCAAGTTTGGAGCGGTTGGTTGAGTCTGTCAGATAAACATATCTAGCGCACAGTGCGAAGCTCGAAACCAATCTGATGGTCTTGGCTTTGTCGTGCCAGGCGTCGAAGACCTTTTGCTGAAAGGAGACCTTTCCGTCCAGGGATGTATGAGTAAGCGCGTTCCCATGCACGTACTCCGAGCACTCCCTGTACACCTCTTGACCCATAGCCCGGTACTGGGGGACTTCTTCCGCCAACTCCTCGTAAAAAGCTCTGACAAACTTTTTAGAAAGGACGCCAGATTCAGCGTCGATCAGCGCGCTCCAGACCAGGTCCCGTTCACCGCGGAGCCATTCTCTCAGCTGAAATTCGTTCGCGGAAAGATATGCAGTTCCCATGAGCAGTTCAAAAGAGAGGCGAAGCGCCATGAACGCCTGGCGGTATTGCCCTTGGACAACTGCCAACAACGCAAATTGATATTCAGCCAGCGCTGCCTTCAGGATTGGACCCTCCGGCCGGTCCTTAAGCAATGCGTACCATTGCTCCAGGTCCGAGACAAAGCTGTGGCTGCTTGCGTGCGAACCGGCTGTATCGGCCGCAAACGATGCTGCCAGGACTTCCCCGCAGGCATAATAGAGGTTCTTGTAATAGTCCGCACAGGAAAGCGACATAATGTCACCGAGCGTATCGAAAGAGCTTTTTGGCGCCCTTCATCATACTTCATCGCTCGACCAACCGGTAGAACTCCCTCGTGCATTCCCCCGCACCGGGGGCCTAACGAAGCGACAGGTTCACTTGGGCGCCTTTATCCAAGAACGCTTTTTTCAGTCATTCTCCTTTTGGAAAATTTTGCCGCAAGTGTATGCCTGCTTCTTGGTGACCGGCGACTATGCACTCGTCTTCCGAGTAACGGGCGGGTTTTGCCTTGTGACTTACTATTCCTCGCGAAACAAAACCCTATGATTTGATCGCTGTCCCGACGGGCTACATTCACAACCGGAACTAGCAACCGATTTTTACATGTATTACGGCCAAATCGGGCCCAGGATGCTTACGTTTTTGCAAGAAAATCATTAAATCATTCCATAGTTTCCATACCGCTATCTCCTTTCAACTGACCCAAATCAGAAAGCCACATTGCTGCGTCTGAGTACTCAGAGGTGCAGCAATGATCGGCAACGCACTACTCGTGGCATTGGCTCTCTTTATGGCCTTTTGTTTTCTGCTGATGGACCGCCTCAAGTTCTTGGTTCCGTACCGGCAGGCAATCTTTCACGATTACGGCTGGGCAATCGCCCTGTATGCCGCGTTGCTCTTCGGCAATTTGTTCGCGGCATTCTTTCTGTTGGCCAGACGCTTCTTTCTTAAGCACACCGGGCCAGAAGCTGGTTTACGTAGACAAACAACTCAGAATCGGCGAGGACGATCTCTCGGCTGAGATTCGTGAGCGGTCTGAGGAGTAGGCATGGGCCGTTCACTGCATGACGATATCGGCGAGGCCCACGCGAGGCCAGGGAGAAGCTGGAGAGCGGAGTTCCGGAACAGAACCGCCGGGATCAGCCGGACGCAGCACGGCAGAACTGCTCTACCAGCTGCGTGGACGCAATTATCACTTGAATTCCAACCAGGCCGCGATGCTTCGGGACGTGGGAGCATTCCGCACCATCACTGCTGAATCCCTACGGAAACACCTGTATCAAGGCGATGAGGAACGTTTCAAGAAAGACCTAAGCAATCTCACCGACCAGCGGCTCGTGACAGTGCAACCGGACTCAAAAGGCAAGCGACCGCTACGTCTCGCTTACCAGAGACAGGAAAGGGTGTAACGGAAAGCTCATCTCCGCACCAACTCGAGATCAGACCATTTACTCGGGAATTGTGAAGAAGCGGGAATTGCGTCACGACGCCGCCATCTATGACGTGTACCAGAAAGAAGCCCAGAAAATCTCGAAATCAGGCGGCACGCCAAAGCGGGTTGTGCTCGATTTTGAATTGAAGAAAAACGTCAATCGCCAGCTCGCAAGAATCCAAGATCTTTCGCCAGCAGAACGCGAACGGCAACGGAAGGAAATTGCCGATGCGCACGAACTGAAAATCGTTAAAGGCAAAATTCAGCTCCCCGACGTCCGTGTTGAATACGAATCCCGAGACCAGGAGCAATGCAAAGTTGACCTGGAATGCGTGACCGGACACTACAAGGCGCGTCAGATCGCCGCCAAAGCTGCCGCTGGATTCAAACTCTACAACCAGGACTATCGCGGCAGGTCTGCCGAGCGGGGAGAAGATTTAGTTGGAGAGGTGATTTCTTTATGAACATTCCCAGCGAGCGAATCAATGCCCTCGCCACGTTTGGATATACAGAGCGTGAAGCCGAATTCCTATACACCGTTGCGACCTTCTCGGGGTTCTTTGTCCAACGGCAGTTCGCGCGGCCATCTGGGAATTAATGGCAGAGGCCCAGTCACGGATCTTGATTGCGAAAGCACTCCAGAAAAAACACGCCCGCGAATACACCGCTGAACGTGGTGCGCGCAGAAATGTACCACCTGTTTTCACACAGTCTCTATTCGGCAATTGGAAAAGAGAATTCCCGAAATCGCAAGGTTGGACGTTATGGCTTACTCGACAAGCCCTCCATCAGGATTATGACGTTGGATTTTGTCCTGGCACACGCAGACCAACGTTATTTGGAGGAAGAAGCAGATAAGGTCGAGTACTTTACGAAGCACGAGCACATCAGCCCAAACGCAATTCCTTCCCACACCTTTGTCGGGAAAAACGGCTCGCAGACTCGGCGGCATTTCATAGAAAGATTTCCAATATTCGTGTCCGACAGCGCGAGTTCATCGGTCGCGCTCACCTACATCGAGGATGAGGTTCGCTCTCTCCAGACCTTCGGCTCATTCTTGCAGCGGTATCGTCCATTGCTCCAGGCAGGCCAGGGACAGTTCAAGCTCATCTTTGCTTCCGACTCACCGCTGAATTTTCCGGCTGTTCAGAGACTTTTTAATCAGGTGTTTTCGTCGGTCCACAACCAAAGACAGACTCAGCAATTGAAGCGGTTCTTCTGGCTACGAAAAATGGCCGAGGAAAAGCGATTCAAAGAGCTTGCGCATAGGGACGTGATCGAGTGGCAACGCGGAGTAAAGCACTACTCCGGCCCGGAGTACGAGCAGCAGTACGACGTTTGGAAGAGAACAGGCACCCTTCCTGAATTGGCGGTTGACACTGCACCGCAAATCAAAAACCCCGAATTCGAGACCTGTTTGGTTTCGCCATATTGGGTGCGGAAGCCGATATCCGTCGTGCTAGAGGCTGCACCCTCGGACGCACCCTTGAATGCACCCGGACAACCGACACAAGGAGCATAGGACAAAGGACTTCTCCAGCATGACGGCCAAGAGCAACACAAGTTCAAAGGAAGAGGTACTGCGGGGAGCGACCCCACCCTCCGCACCTTGCGGAGGTTCCGTGACCGGCTTCGGGGGTCGCTCCCCGCAGTACCTCAAATGAATTGAAAAGGAGATTCACATGCCAATTATTCAGGTGGAACGAAAACAAATTAGGACCCAGATCAAGGCCGCAATCGAAACCGACGTGCAAGAGACGATTGCGGGCTTATTGCCGGTTCAGCGGCGCTACCAACGACCAGGTGGTCTCGGGCGCCTTGAAGTTCCTATTTAAAAGCGATGCCGAATTCACACCCTGGTATCGAGGCACACAAGAATGATGCCCAGCCACGGCGGGGACCGCGCAAGCGAATCGCCCACGAAGTGACGCCGCCTGCCGGGTCTCAGATCCAGGACAAGACCGCACCACTCGCCACGTCGAAGAAGTAGAGGCCGTCATGCTGGAAAGAATTACTAATTCTCGAACGTTTCTGAGCTTTGTCCTTGCCGGTATGACCGGGCTGATTCTGTTCTTTGCTTATCCGTTTCCTCAGGGCAATTTGTATCTCCAATACATTGCCCTTAAGGACCCGCTCGTCTACTCGGTTCTTGCCCGGAGCTACACCCTGTTTCTGTTCACGACTCCGTTCTTCATTTACTCGGCTGCGCTCTCGGGAGTGTACGTCCTGAGTTTTAGCCGGCGGCAGAAACGGAAGACAAGCTCACTCCCGCTCTATCCCGACCCGAGTTCCAGAGAGGATTTGTTTCTGGTTGTCGGAGAGGTTCATCATCCAACCAAAATCATTCGCGGCAGCAATCCCCAATGGCTGACGATTCCAGAAAAAGGATTGTTCACCGGCATCGGGATCTTTGGCGCAATCGGAACAGGAAAGACAAGCTGCTGTATGCGGCCATTTGCTGAGCAATTGATCGCTTATAAAGCCGATGATGCCGGCAAAGCGGATCGGCGGTTTGGTCTTGGAAGTCGAAAGGCGATTTCTGCCACCAAATCCGCGAGATTGCCCGCCAGCATGGACGCGAGGATGATTACGTGGAAGTCGCCCTGGATTCGGAATACCGCTACAACCCTCTCCATAACGATTTAGATTCATCCGCGCTGGCGTACAGCGTGGCCTCACTTCTCAACAATTTGTACGGACGCGGCAAGGAACCATTCTGGCAGCAGGCATACACGAATATGCTCCAGCACATCATCCTTCTTCATAAAGTGCTGTATGACTACGTGACGTTCTTTGACGTTTACGAATGCGCCATCTCGCCACCGAAGCTGGAGAAGAGAATTGAGGAAGGGAAATGCAGATTTGAGACTCGCCATTATGTCTGCGTGGCTCCCGATGTCTATGGAAACGAAAAGATCGCGAGCGTCCTCTCGGAGTTCGGCTTTGTATACGACGAGGAGCAGGCCATGTATTCAGCCCCGGCATCGGCCAGGCTCGACGAGCTGCTCAGCAAACCGGAAGCAGGGATCGAATACGAGCGAGTTACGGTCGAACCGCCTTCTGACCATGGACGATACTAAGCGGCAGCAATTGGAAGCGGTCCAGCGCTGGTATTTCGACGACTGGATGGGACTGGAAAGAAAACTTCGCAGTTCGATTGTCGAAGGTGTGTCGATTTTCCTCTCGCTCTTCGATATCAATCCGGCGGTGAAGCGGGTTTTCTGTCCGCCGAAGCAGACATACGATCCTGCGGCTCAACAAGCCCGACGAGCACGGTCGCTATCCCCTACGGCAGGCCGCTTCCGTCTTTCAATTGGCTGATCGATCAGGGAAAGATATGCGCCCTGAATTTCCCCATCTCCTTGAATGCAGGTCTCGCCAGAATTCTCGGGACAATGCTGAAGCTGGATTTTCAGCGGGCTGTTTTGTTGCGCGTGCCGGAAATGGAGCGCAACAAGCAAAAGTACTTCCGGCAGGTCTTTCTCATGTGCGACGAATACCAGACGTTCGCCACGGTCGGCGAGAGCGATCCAATTGGGGACGAAAAGTTCTTCAGCTTGTCCCGCCAATCGAAATGCATTGCCATTGTCGCGACACAAAGCATCAGTTCCCTGAAGTCCACGCTTTCAGGCGACAGTTACAGAACGCTTCTCCAGACGTTCCGCACCAAGATATTCCTGGCCCTTTCCGACGATTTCTCGACCCGGCTTGCCAGCGAATTGTGTGGCCGCGAGGACAAGCCGTTTGTGACGTACAACATTTCTGAATCCGGCCAGAATTCAAAACTGAGCGTGCTGACGGGAAGCACTGTCTCAGATCGAGGCAGCATCAGCGCTTCCAAGAGTTACAGCATGAGGCAAGACTACCGATTCAGCCAGAAGTTTCTGGCCGAGCTGGCCAACGCCCAGGCCGTGGTAATTCCGTATGACGGTCTGAACCCAAGGCCGGCAACGATCTGTTATTTGAAGCCGTTTTACCTCGACCCCAATGTTTCGTATTTCGACCAAATAGCCCGTGGGCTATTGTGAAGAGGTTTTATGCAGTTTGAAACGATCCTTCCATTCCTGAGGCCGATAGAACACCTAATCTTAGACCCAGGACATTTCCGAAATTATGGTGAACGCCGGCTCCCAGAATTTTCATCGAGCGAAATGGTGAACTTGAAGCAGGTTGCATGGAATCGTGCATTTCTGAGCAAGCTCTCTATGCGGCAGTGAAGAACATTGCCCGCAGATTGGGGGACGATATCTCCGAAGAGAAGCCGATCTTGGATTCCCGCCTGCCAGATGGGAGCCGCGTGGCCGCAGTGCTTCCGCCTTGCAGCATCGATGGAATTACGCTGACAATCCGCAAATTCAACACCAGACATTTCACGATGGCTGATCTTATCGAAAACGGGACGCTCAGCGCGGAAACCGCCGTATTGCTCCGCGAGAGAGTTGGCAACCGTCAAAATATCCTTATCAGCGGAGGTACTGGCAGTGGAAAGACTACGCTTCTGAATATCCTTGCTGATTCCATTCCGGATGATGAACGGATTCTCCTTATCGAAGACACAGCAGAACTCAACATTCGCAAGAACAACCTCGTGCGGTTTGAAACCCGCCGCGAACAAACCGGATTGACAGCCGTGACCGTCCGCGACTTGCTGAAGGCAGCGCTGCGCCACAGGCCGGACAGAATCATCGTGGGGGAGGTACGTGGTGGGGAAGCCTTTGATTTGCTCCAAGCATTGAACACAGGGCATGCAGGGAGTCTCTGTACCCTCCATGCCAATTCTGCCCGCCAAGCCGTCACTCGCTTCGCGGATTGCGTCTTGCAGAGTGGGATCGAACTACCGCACCGGGCGATCATGGCAAACATCGGCAGCGCCGTGGACCTCTTGGTTCACATCGGCAGGACTAAAGGACACCGTGCAGTCTCGGAAATCGTGGCGATGCGAGGGTTCGACAACGAGAGAAACGAGTGCAGACTCGACGATCTGGCCCCCTGAGACGGCAAGTTATCCACTCGGAAGGTTCCGTTTGATGTTGCAAGATTCGTGTTGCAAAACGTCATTAGATGTGATTAAGTAATGACGTATTGAGACACGCGCTATGACCAAGCAGTTCCAGCAGATTATGCAGTACATCGGCCAACACGGGATCGTTAGGCCCCGCGATATCGAGGCCATCGGGCTTCCGCGGGAGTACCTCGTTCGCCTCCACCGGCAAGGCAAGCTCGACCGGCCTGGACGTGGAATCTACACCCTGCCAGATGCCAACGTGACGGAACGCCACTCTTATGCCGAAGTGGCGAAGCGTGTGCCCGAAGCTGTTATTTGTCTGCTTTCGGCCCTTACCTTTCACGAGATCACCACTCAGAGTCCTGCTTCGGTTTGGATCGCTCTCGGTAAAGGGGCAAGATCGCCTGCCCTCACTTCGCCTTCACTCAGGATCGTCCGCCTGTCCGGCCCGTCGCTGACTGAAGGAATCGAGAACCATCAAGTCGACGGTGTTCCCGTCCGCGTTTATTCAGCCGCGAAGACCGTCGCCGACTGTTTTAAGTTCCGGAACAAGATCGGGCTCGATATCGCAATCGAGGCCCTGAAGGATTCTCTTCGCCAAAAGAAGGCCAACGTCAACGAAATCTACCGCTACGCCAAAGTCTGCCGGGTTAGCAATGTCATTCGCCCCTACATGGAGGCGCTGTGACACGCGAGAAAGGCAAGAACACAGCAGCATCCGTCCGCGCCCGCCTGCTTGCACTCGCCCAGAGCAAGGACGAGGACTACCAACGCGTACTCGGTAGATTCGCCATTGAGCGCTTCTTGTATCGCCTGGGGCGGTCTCCACACCGGGACAACTTTGTCCTCAAGGGAGCCACTCTTTTCACGCTTTGGACCGGCCAGACTCACCGTCCTACAAAGGACCTGGACCTGCTCGGACGCGGATCATCCGCTATCAGCGAAGTTGAAGAAACCATCCGTGCAATCTGCGAAATCCAAGAAGAAGACGGCATTGTCTTCGACAACAAGTCAGTCGAAGGCACCAAGATAAAGGAGGAAGATGAGTACGATGGCGTGCGCATCAAGTTTCAAGCCGACTTGGCTGGAGCGCGGATTCCCATGCAGGTCGACATCGGTTTTGGCGATGCCGCTTATCCGGAGCCAGAGCTCGCTTCATTTCCCGTCCTCCTCCCTATGGAAGCACCTGTGATTCGCGCCTATCCGCGCGAAGCCAGCATCGCTGAGAAGTTCCACGCAATGGTCGTGCTCGACATCCGCAACAGCCGAATGAAGGACTTCTATGACATCTGGATCATGGCTAACACTTGGACATTCGACATGGCGTCCCTGAGCAAGGCAATACTTGTCTCGTTTGAAAGGCGCGGAACAGTGATTCCCAAAGAAGTTCCCTTAGCCTTGACGGAGGAATTCCTGAACGACTCGCAGAAGAAGCAGCAATGGGCCGCCTTTGTGAGCCGCCTGAATCCTGGAGACAAGGCTCCGTCTCTTGAAGAAGTAGGAGCGATACTCCGGACATTTCTCTTGCCCTGTATTTCAGGTAGCAGCCTGACGCACGCAGACACTCGTTCATGGACCCCGGGTCGGCATTGGAACGGAACCGAACCGGATACGTCTGCGAAACCGCAGCAATAACCCTGCAAAACCAGAATCGGCTCACTGCCTATCGCGCGATCAAAACCAGTCGGGACAATCCTCGCCGAATCCAGCAGGATCTTGCTCTGTAACGCATCAAACTCGGCCAACCCCGAACCTAAACGGCATAGTATGAAACGAACCGGTTGACCAGGAGTTTACCGAGCCCCATCGCCTGCCGGAAGCATGAGGATTTCCAGAGCCTCGATCTCGCGAAATGCTTTCCCGGCAATTCCTTGGAGATCACCGTACATTCCGGCAGTCGAATCAATGACTCCGCGAATCTGCTCTTCTCGCTTTGCCCAGAGGCGCGTCATTGTTCTCCTCTCCTTGTCAAGATCCTCGTGCATCTCCGCGAATCTCTCAACAATCGCTTCAACACGTTGCCGAAATCGAGGACCGGTCAAGTATTCGTATACGATCCCCATCTTTGTTTGTTGACCTTCCTTGGTTTGGCGCACACCAGCAAGCTCGATCATTGATTGACGCAGGGCGATTGCAACAGGGAGGGCGCACCTTGGCTCGACTATCCAAATTCCTTCCATAAGGTCGAACCCCTCGACCCCCTTCGGGAGCACCGTTGACACGATCAAACCCAAATCAGCTTTTGCCGCTCGTTGATCATCTTTAAGTTTGGCAAGCCACGCATCACTCCAGTTCTTCGTGCGCTTCGACTCCCACAGCAGCGTTCCGCAGAGATTTCCCACTTGATTGACAACTCGCTGAATGATGTCGCCTCCGAATTGGCCCTTCGGGACGGGTTGTATAGTGTCACGAGGAAACCTGGCCTTCAACTGTGACTCTAGTGCAAGCTCCTGAACCTCACCTTGAAGTTGTTGAGAACCCTGCTCTGCCTTCCGCTTCAACCCTTCAATCTGGCGCTGCATTGAGGCAATTGTTTCCTCTTTCTCAGCGACTTTGAGTTTGAGTCCCTCTTCCGCTTCACGACGCGCTTTGTCACGAACCGTGGAAAGCGACTCCTGAACCCGCTTCTCGACGGTCAGATCCATTTCTCGTTTCGCATCATCCAGTTCGCGTTCCTTGCGGATCAGTTGCGCCTGGGCCTTTTGAGCTTCTGCAAGCTTGTTATCTTTGGTTTTCAAGGCTTCCTGGAGTTCCAATACTTCCTTCTCCTTGCGATCAATATCCGCC
This sequence comes from Terriglobia bacterium, assembly GCA_963724105.1. Classification (GTDB taxonomy): domain Bacteria; phylum Acidobacteriota; class Terriglobia; order Terriglobales; family Acidobacteriaceae; genus Angelobacter. Next base: position 433,810 of record CAVRTD010000002.1, read on the forward strand.
GAGAGGAGCAAGCGAGCTTTCCTCGCTTCTTGAGCAACAATGGTTTCCCGCTCTTGAGTCAACTTTGCTGCAACTTCCTCGTCAACCGATTTCTGGGCCTTGGCCACCGCCAGCTGCGCCTCGCGTATTGCGAGTTCACGTTTCCCGATCTCAGATTCCTGGCGGGCCAGTTTCGCCTCATATTGTTGCCGAGTAGCCTCAACAAGGGGAGCCGCCAGAGACTCAGTGAGCTTGATCTCTTCCCGACACTTCGGACAAACGATCACAGGTTCATTCATACTGTTACCCCACTTCCTTCTCTTGCGACGACCCACAACTGCCGAGCAACACGCCAAGCGGCTTAGTTCACATTCCAAAGGACTGCAAACCTCATTCAACAAGGGCTTTAAAAACAGCATCGGCTGGGTCCTTGTAAAATTCGATACTGATTTTTGTCCACAACTCGTCCGGAAGATCATTCAGTTGCCGGCGAGCTGAAACAGGCATCAACAAAGTCTGAGCTTGCTTGTCGATGGCCAGTTCCGCAATACGGATGGCATTAGGTATCATGTCGATCGAGCCACCCAAATTTAAGCTACCTACAATAATTGTCCCGCCGCGAGTGTTCTTCCCGAGCAGAGAGCCGCACAGCGCTACCAAAACCGGTAAAGCGAGCCCCCCTCCGGTTTTGTCGGCGTCCATGGCTCGGATCTGAATTGAGAACTCGTGTTCACGAGGATCGCGATCACCAACGAGCTCTTTCGACCGCTGGTAAAGATTCTGCTCTCCCACCTTTACACTTTCTCGGAATGCTTGGGGCGGAGGCTGGTTAAGTATCTTCACTCCGCCGCCCGGTCCACTCGTCACCTCAATTCGATAGAGACCAGGCCCAGATTCGGGAGTGCCCATGCTAGAAGACCACACCTGCCCTGGCGGTAACGGATCGCTTTCGATTGCCTCGTCACTATGCAACTCGGGAGTCGAAACAAACTGTTCCACTCCTTCGAGTCCCATGTTGTAACTGAAATGAGTATTCCTAAACTCGCTCTTGAAGCAGCGCTTTTGCTGTTCTTTTATTCGACGCCGAGATTCGAGCGCTAGCCGGACGACCCATTCAAGATCTTCATCAGAGATCGGCATCTCTGGCTTGGGGAAGAGGAGCTTCACCAAGCCACTGACAGTCTTCGTTACCCCCTCAATGTCACGACCGCTAAGTGCGCCGCCGAGATACACCCGCCCCTGAATTACATTGCCTCGGCTCTGTGACCGCAACTTTGACCAACTTTCACTCAGGAAATCGCTAACAAGTCCAAAGTGATCGGTCAAGTGCTCGGCTGGGCTCACTTTCGGAAAGTCCCAGCCAGGAGCGAAGGCATGTAAACGATCCATGAATGCGGTGTCATTTCGCATCTCTGGGGGTAGGGGGCTCAAGAGGTGCCCTACGCGTTGTTGCTGCTCCACATCTACGTCAAAGTTGCCCACCATGACAATTCCGCCTTCAGCGCGGATATTCTCTTTGCCCCGGCTGAACTGTCCGGAGGCCATATAGCCCTTCATGATGTTGACGCCGTCCTTTTGATCAAAGGAAATGCCCGAGATTTCGTCGAAACACACAACGTCGTATTGACAGACGAGACCGCGCTGTCCGCTGGCATTGTTAACGAACATCTTCGCAACGGTCGCCTTACCGCCAGAAATGAGGTGTGCATAGGGTGAAATCTGCTGGAAGAGGTGACTCTTGCCTGTTCCACGTGGCCCAAGCTCGACCAGGTTGTAATTTCGTTCTACAAACGGGACCATTCGCAGCAATGCAACTCGCTTCGCAGCCTCATCAAGAGCAGAAGGCTCTAGCCCAATTGAACGGATAAGCAGATTCTTCCACTCCTCGGTTGTGTACTTTTCTCGACCGGCGCAGAACACATCGAGTACATCCGACTTTGACATCTGAATGGGGCGAAGACTCTCGATTCCAAACGGCCGCCCACTGTTCTCCTGGGCCACTATTCCGTCGTATATGAGATTCACCTCAGCATAAAAGCCGTCCGTGAGCATTCGCTCATTGTCACGGACGAGGTCGCCGCCAATCCGAACGTCGCGCACACCAAGACTTGGAAGCTCTGCGATATAACAATCATTTCGCGTGTCAAGCCGGGCCTTGACCAGATCTATTAGCTTGACCGAGCCCTGCTCCTTTGCGCGAGCCTTGAAGAGTTCTTCTTCGCCCGTCCGAACCGTGCGGTCTTGAAGCTGCCTCTCAACGATGGTCAGTCCTTCGCTGATCTCTTGCTCGTTTGTGCTGGCGCAATAACGTCCCAACAAGAACTCGACAACATAGGTCGGTACGGGATACTGGCGTGCGTACTTGCGAACCAAATCCTTTCGGACAAGGTAGCCGTCGTAGGCCGAAGCTGTGATCCGATCAAGGGCATCCAATTCAAGGCTCATCATTTCTCTCCAACCGATGTCGACTTCTGGGTCAATACGGCGCCGGCTGAATCGATGAGAACTACCATCGCAGCCGACCCCTCGTGTTTGTCATCTACGACAACCAAATTCGCTTCGCCGCCGCCCCCGACCTCCTTGATCGCAGCCACGATGCTCGATCCCACTTGCTTCCAATTGGTCCGCAAATCTACTCGCACAGTAGGATCGTTTGTTTCAACTTTGACCTTGCAGCGCATCCCTCGCCATTCGACCGACAAGATCGAAGCGTGAACCACCTCAACTCCATGCTCCACTATGATTTCAGGCACAACACACTCTTGCAGGCTCACACCGCCATGAGCGTATTTATCCCCCGATCTAAAACTCGCTATGCCCTGCGGGGAGGTTATGCGGATGTCGGGATTCCAATGCCACGGATATGAAGGAACGGGTGCATCGGCTTTTGCCAGCGCACATCGAGCCCATTTCGTTGCTGTCAAATACGCCGGTAAATCGACCTTCGGCAAACCCTTTGGGAGCAAGAGCCAGCCGTGATCTGTTACTACCCGAACCTTCTTCCACCCTGCGTCCAAGAGTTGCTTTACGCGATCAGCAGCGTTTATCACTTCCGTCTTCGCTCGTATCGCAAGGTCATCAGGATGAGCATGACCATAAGAATCGATGGCTCCGAACTCTGCCCAGCCGCCAGATGCCGCTCCACTAGGAAATCTCGTCTCGGAGTTTTCGAAAATTTCGACTCCCCTCTCCGACAGCGCGTTGCGCAATACAGGAGCAGTCGCTTGCTTAATTCCTAGCAGAGGCGTGAAGTCTTCGGCTGAGGCCCCGTGCAACTGACCTGGAATTGTCATGACTGCGGCCTTTGCCGTCGCTGTGACGGTCGGCAACGGGGAGAACCGAAAACCCACTCTCGCAATGAGGCCGCGCTGCTCTAACTCCGCAGCCATTGCAGCGCCGATGTCGAACCGCAAACCATCGATGAAGAGCGTGCAGATATCGTGCTCAAAAGGAACTGTCGAAACAACCAATTTGCCGGCCTTCCGAACCAGCTCCTGAAAGTGACGCGCTGAGGCGTCCAGCCACGGCTCATACAAAACCTGAACCACGCGCTTCATGGTCGCTGCATCAGAACTCGTTTCGCGGAATCGCGACAGGGAGTCAATTGCAGCCCAGTCACAAAGGTATCCATTACTCGCATAAATCTCAGCGGCAGCTTCTACCGTTGCTCCTCCAATGGGCGACTTGCTCAACTTTGCTAATGTCACCAGCGGCTCAAGAGCCATAGCCCACGGGCTCAGTCCGGTGCGTGCCCAAACCCACGTCCTCCTGACGCCATGTTGAGCTTCCAATGCCTGGACCCGCGCCGCTGCTGTCGCCTGATCTAATCCAGCAAGACTATCAAGGTCTTTCCTTAGCTCAGCCTCTTCCGATTCGTTAATAGCGGGATTGCGAGCTTCGTCAATCGCAAGACTCCCCGGTGTGCGAAGGAGCTTTGCAAAACCCGGATACGAAGCGGGAGACTCACTGAACCTGAGCCACACGGGATCAAGCGCATGCTCTCCTTCTGCAATCGCCTTGATCGCAGCTTCGGGGCCATCAGCAGGATCAATTCCAAATTCGGATTGGCAGCGATTCCGAAAAGCAACCCAGCGATCGGCTTGGCTCTGTTCAAAACGCTCAGGCGCGTTTAACCATTGCAGAAGATCACGTATCGGATCTGAAACGGAGAGGCGGTCAAAATCATCTGCATCCAGTCTCCGCCCGGACAACGTGTGGATATCGACATCGACCAGAAGAGGCAAATTGCGTCCAATTGCTTCTTCGGTACGCTTGTCTTGCGCAATCTCCAGACCAAGGCCTTCGTTGGAAGTCAAGAAAGCCATGACAGTCCAATCTCTCCCGTTCGATTGGTGCCAAACTCGACCCCGATACTGGAGTTCGATCAAGGGAGCCCAATGCGGAGGACAGTCTGCCGCTGCCCGCAGCGTTTGCCGACTCACGTTGGGAAGATAGAGAATCGGTGCTGTGCCCAGGGCCGGAGCCTCCGGTAAGGTACGTTCCACGATGCACTTCAACCAAATCGCCGGCCCCATCCTTTCCTCCGGACGATAGTCACCCCAGGTGAAGAACTCAGGCATGGCCGTCCGCAACAGCGGAGCCAAAGAGCACCATTCACCACTTGCGTCGGTCCACACAATTGCAACCGGGGTAGCCTGGCCTTCAGGTACGCGAACTGTTTTTGCGAGAGACTCACGAAGTCTGTCGATTAGCTTCATATGAGTCCTCGTGCTCTCTTCTTCTCTTCTAGCGTTAGGTGATGATCGTTTATACGGTCCGTTGACCCCTTGAACCACGGGAAGTCGTTAGGATCGCGCGGCGGCTCTTTCCCTGGGTCCTTTCCATACTTAAGCTTCAATCTGATACGGAGAATACCTGGCTTGGGAGCCCTATATAGCCGAGCCGCCGTGATCCAGGGGCGTATGTTTATGCGAACGCCGTCATTCAAATCCGGCTCCCAACCCACAGGTTGCTCTTTCAACGCTTTCCACCGGACGAAAATGTCATATCCCGATTTCCTGTCGTCGTAACACTCGCCATCAAGGATTCTCTTGAGCTCCTCCTGAAGATGTTCGGATGCAGCAAGGCGCAGATCAGCACCCTCTACTCCGAGGGAAACATCTTGGCGCTGACGTGCCACCCAATCACCTAGGTAGGTGTAGATGATCTTTTCAAGTGTTCTATGGCCTTCTCCGTTGGGTGAGGCGAGCTTGTGGTAGTTCACTAGAGCGTGAAACCCATCCTTTAGTCCGTCCCACAGGTGCCAAATAAATGGGCGATCCTGAAAAAGTTCGCAATGCTGCTCAAAAAAATCATCACGCAGCCAGTCTTCTAACTTCTTTCCTGAATGGCCAGCTTGGGACAGGAGGTTCCGAAAGCCTAGCTGCCGACCACACTCCACCAAAAGCCTTCGCGAGCACGGCTCGAACTCCATCGGCCGCAGTAGCATTTCCTTTGAGAGAATTTAGAGGAACAATGCCATCTTCGATGGCATTTACTTCCAGCCCGTCTCGACAAAGAACTGGGCATCCATCGAGGGTCAACCCAGTCTGCCGCGGCCATTCATATCCGAGCAACCGGATCACAGCAACTTGGAGCGGCGCGCTGGATTTAGTTGGGTTGCCAGCAAACAGTCCCTCACGCATATCGGGGCTGTCTGGTACGGGGAATCCCTCTTTGTAACGCTCCCTGGCGATACGTTTCCATCTTTCGGGATCAAACGGAACTTTCTCAAACACTGAAGTGGCAGTATTCAGGTTGGAGTCCAGTGTCTCTAATTCAGCCTTGAATTCTGGCGAAAGAACAAACTCCAACACCGCCGAGCAGTCGTCAGCATCACGAGGACTAAGCACGACGCAATTCTTCGCAAAGAGACCGCCCATGTATATCGAAGCACGTATGCTGTTCATCTTTGCGACAACGATTCCGGGCTTGCCCCAAGCGGAGTGACCACGAACGCGTGCGGCCTCGCTACGCGCCATTTCGCCCTTTCCTTCCTCCCACCGCACAATATCGTTCATCCCACAGAATAATCGGCTATCAGGAGGCGCGGATTGGAGGAAACGCCATGCTTTATCGACTATTGGTTTTTCCCAAAATTTAAAGATATGTCTTTCGCCGTCGCCAGTGGAAAGCCCCTCTGTCGATTTCGCAACTGCGCTCAAGGGCATCATGAGGCTGGGATTGTTGAGGGTTATCCGGCTATCAGGGTTGCCTGTTTGTCGTGCTTGTTCAAACTTCTGAAGCGCTAACGAACGCAGACCCTCAGCCTTCATTTCAGCACTCGGAATACCGCCCAATTCGAGCGCGATGGGTTTGTGACCTGCATCAGGTAATTTGCACGAACCGATGTACAGAACGACGTTGACAACCTCGCCAGTAATCGATGTAAAAGCATTTGTGCCAAGGCGAACGAGAAAATCCCACTCGTACTCGCGGATCTGCTTTCGGCGAAACTCTGCATACTTGTCGCCAAACCACCACTGCTGCGGCGTTATCAAGGCAAAACTGCCTCCCTCAGCACAAAATGACTGGCATCGCTCTACGAATGCGGTTGCTAAATCCCATTTCGCAGCTGGGTGTGTGTCATCAAGATGACGCTTCAACCTCTCGTCTTGCTTAACGCGGCCCAGATAAGGCACGTTGGTCGAGACGAGCGTGAATCGCTTTGCGAGGGTTCTGGCTGCAGCTACTACCCCTCTAGCTGCAATTGCGAGTTCGGCAGCGTCATCGCCCACTTGCTGACTCGCTAGAGCCCTTTGTAAGAGAGGCACCACCGCCTCAAATTCGACGGCAAATAACTCTTTGCCTAGGCGATTCGGTTCGATAAGACTGCCAAGTAGCGGGGCTTGATCGAATAACCTATACAGCTTCCGCATCGTTGTCCGTGGCGCGTCCTCGGCACCCGCAAGGCTGCCCCACTCTTCTTCGTTGGCGTTTATTGCGAGACCTGAACACGCGAGATTCAATTGCGGCAGGTCAATGTGACGACCCGCCAGCTTCCACGCACTGAGCGCGAGGTTGAATGCCGCAATCTGGCTGCACCGAGGGTCTAGCTCCAGTCCAAAAAGGTTGTCACGCAACACTGCCGTGACTGCCTCTGCAAAGGTGAAGCCCTCCTCCTCCTTTCGCATCCTCGCCAGGATCGGCAGGGCAAAGGTCAAGAAATGTCCACTACCCATGCAAGGATCGAGCACTCGCAGCTCTTTGGCAGTCCTCGGCCAGGAAGCAAACGAGCCGGCGCTCGGAGTTCCATCTTCGCCCAATCGCAGAAACGTCCATTGATAGTCCGGCAAGTGTGATGAACCACGCCGAGCGGTCCACCAAGCACCCAGAGTATTTTCAAGAAGAAAAAGCACCATGTAGTCTTCTGTGAAAAGCTGGGTAACCGGTGCCAACTCGTCCGCTCCAATTCGCACTTCTGATCGGTTAACCTTATCTTTAGCGTCTTTCTGCCAGAACTGGTAAACCCATCCAAGGCTGTCATCTGCCAGGAACACCTCGCGAGGCAAGGAGTTGAGGCTTAGTTCCAACTCCTGACGTTTTTCCGGTGGCAAAGCCACTCGCAAAGCCGGGTCCTCAGGGCTGAATACAGCACTCAGCAACATCCGTTGTGCAAATTCCGCCGCAAGATCAATCCAGTCGCGTTGCTGATTTAGTGCCAACTCCTTCACTTCCTGAAGTGAAAGTGCAACGCCGTGCTCTGGGTGCAGAAGCAGATCGTTCTCTACCAAGAAACGAGCAAATAGCATTCGGTGCCAGTGCTCGTAACCGACCGCCTGTTTTAGATGGGTAATGGTCTGATGCCCACGCTGCGGATCACGTTTATCGCCCAGTTGTCGGCCATGAGCGCGGAGTTGGTTTCTGAGAGTTCGTTCCTCCGGAGTAAGCGACGTATGCGGTTCATGACGATCAACCGCGAGGCGCTGCAGCGATCGTTCGGCTCCGTCTTCAGCAATTTGACGAGCGCCGTTCTCGCCGGCGATGGTCTTCTCCAGAAGACGACGAAGATCACGAGAAAGACTCGGCATAATTATTGAACCTGTATTGGACCTTTCTCGACTGCCTTAAGGAGCGTCGTCTGTTGCCGCTCGGTCCACTGCCGAACTTCGTCTGCCGTTTTCAAGAGTGCCTTCTCTACGGCCACCTGCCGAACCTTGGGTTCGAGAAGAATCGCCGCCTCCTTGAGCGCGTTTGAGACGCGACCTGAAACCGCATCAGCTTCAGCTGTGCGCGTTGCTAAGTTGCGTTGATCTAGGGCGGCGAGGATTGACAGATCGGTGCCGGTATCGGGTTTTGCAGGCGCCGTAAGGCCCACGTCCTGAAGAATAGTTTGTTGCTGCGCTGGCTTCAGCTTCTGCCAAGTAGCGTTTCCCGTAAGCTGCGTCAACCCTGCGGTGTAAGCCGCTTCGTGGGCCGATTGCACGGCATTCAGCGCCTTTCGAAGCTGCTCGGTCAACTCCGATTTCAACGAGGGGAGCGGATCATTGGAATCCAGCAACCGGCGTTCAACCCGAATCGCTTGAATCTGCTTACGGGCATCGAGCGCCGCACTGAGCGTTCCAGCATGTGCCTCTAGACGTTCCAGCGTTTTCCATGCTGGCTCCCGCTGAGCGATCAAGGCTTTCGTTTTCTTCCAGTCAGCGATCCGTTCCGTAAGCGAATCGGATATGTCCCTGAGGCCAGCTAGCCTTTCGTTTCCCACCAGGGCGTGTACAGCCTCAACGTCGCTGACAGAGGGCTTTGGTGGAAGTGGCGCATCTCCTCCCGCCTGACCAGCCAAAGCCCCCACCGCCTGAATGAAGTCCGCGGCTTTTTCCGTCTCTTCTCCAGACTTGCAGTTAATGTCCAGCTTTTGGAAGAGCTTACGCAGCTTGAGTCGATCCTCAAGGGAGACATTGGTCTTTTCCAGGCGGAACTCAGCCTTTGGGATTCGATTTTGATCCAACTGGCCCCGCTCAATGGGTGTGCCATTCAAGGTGACCACGAGCTGCTGAGAGCTATGCAGTGCAATGAGCGCAGCGTCAACGGCGTCTCGGGGCCAACCGAACGGCGATCCCTCAAGCTCCTTGCGAATCTGCGTGCCGGTTTTGCCTGAGCCAATTGACTGCCGCACCTGTTGGCACACCGGATGTTGTTCAATCGGCCCCTCGTATTTGAGAGGTTGGAAGGGTTGTTCATGGGCTGCACGTGCCCGTTTTATGCAGTTTTCCCATGCCGCCGAAGGGGCATCGGCCTTGTTGAATTGCGGAAAGAGGCGAACCAGAGAATCCTCCGCCGCAGCCTTCAGTTTCGCATCCAGCGTTATACCGAAGACCTCACTGCCACCGCCCCGGATAACCTTTGCAGCTCCGACGATTTCCTTCACGAGATTGTCGCGGGCAGTCACCGCAAAGTCACGGCGGCTCTCCAAAGCTTGTTTGGCTAGCTGTCCTTCTTGTGTGCCTGGCGCACCCTTGGCATCTACCGTCTGGCGAGCGGCCTCCGCCGTCGCAACCGCGCTCAATAGCTCGTCGCGCGATTTTCTCGGGATGAACACGAAAATTGTCGGTGAATCCATTCCCGCTAAGATCGAAGAGTCGGTCATTGCCTTCTCTGTAGAGGAAAAACCGTCGCGAATCCAGACGGGGATGGAATCACCCGTGGTCGGTGGTGCTTCTTGTCCTCGATGGATAACCAGAGATCGGCTAACCTTCGCTTGACCCTGAATCAGCTTGATGCCTCTGAGTGCGCGATCTACTTCCGCAGCCAGTAGCTGATCACGCTGCTCGTCGAAGTCAGCAGCGTTATTCTTGAACTTGATTTCTCGTTTCCGGAACTCATCGTCCCAAGCACGGCCTTCTTCCGTCTGAATCCGAAATTCATTGCCGACCCGCATCAGAATCCCGTCGTCAGCAAGTTGCTTCAATTGGGCCGCAACGTCAGATCGAAGTTTCCCGTTGTCACCGGTCAGGTCCTCAACAAGAAGATCCGCAATGTGCTCGGCATGCGCACGAACGCCAATGTCAGCACCCGATTCGGTCTTAAGTTGCCCGATAAGGAAAATCAGTCCACAGATTCGTTGCGCTAGTGGATTGGGCAGGGCAGCGATTCGATCATAGATTCCGCGCGGTAGCACGCCAGTACCGATCAGCTTAGACGCTAACAAAGAATAGAGCTGGTCAGCCGAGATGACCGCTCCTAGAGAGCTGTCCGCAAGGCGTTCCAGCGATTCGTGAATGATCCCCAACTGCGAACGTAATTGACTCTGCGTCCCAGCTGCATCTACCTGTCGAAAACACTCTTCCCAGAAACGCCGACGAACCGGCAAGAGAGGGTAATCGTCAACAATGATCGCTTGGTCGCTGGTCCTCTCTCCGATCTTCGTTCCTTGCAGCTGACGAGACACTTCCCCGGCGTGCCGGCTCAACAACTTCTCCACCTCGGAACGCGCAGCGGGCTGTTTCTTAAGCAGCACTTTTCGCGTTACCACCTCAACGTCGGTGTCTGAAAGCTGAACCCGGATCAAGAAGCGGTCCAACATCTTCGCAAGAAGCTCCTGCCCGGTGAGGGCAGACTGACCGGCCCCGACGAGCATCACCTGGCTGTCTAGCTGCTTGGAGAGAACCTCAGCTATTTCCGTGATCGTCACCGACCTATCAACAGAGTTCCCGATATATTGCTGGACCTCATCAAGGATAAGGATCGTGCATGGGAGCTTTCCGTCTTTGCCGGCACGCTTGAGAACACGCTGGAATGTCGAGAGAAATTCTGTCGAAGTAATGTCCGCTGTGCGCGGCGGAAACTGTTTCCGCAACGTCTCGCCAACCTGCGCTTTGTTCGAGGCAAAGTTTGGATCACATGACAGTAGCGCCTCACGGATAATCGGACTGACGTAAAGGTCGCCCAGTTCTTTTTGCCAAGTTTTCCCGACTGCCTCAACGGCCCCTTTTACTTTTCCTAAGAATCCCTGCTCCTCCAACCACAATTGAAATAACGCGAGGGGATACTGGTCTGGAAGATCAACCGCCCTGAACAAAATTGCCAAAACAGACTGCCTAACAAGATCGGATGTTCCAGAGGGCAGAGTGCCTGCCGCAGCCAATAAGCCGCCGGATTTGCGCCCAGCGATATCGAGCTCCCGAAGAGCACTGAGCACATCTTGAGGAAGATCCTGCACCAAGCTTCGGGCGGTCGCCCCATCGGGGAATACAGTGTTCTGCCACAGATGACAAAGCATCTTTAGGAGGTGAGACTTGCCACTCCCATAGAAGCCACTGACCCAAGCCGCTTTTTGACTCGGCTGAGATTGTCCTCTCAAATAGGATTCGAGAATCCTCGCCATGCCGTCCGAATACTGTCCCTCGCAAACGAAACTCCCCAGCTCGCCACGCAACTGCAAGAGCATCTTCTCGTCAGCCGCTTCGTTCTGAATGCGAGCCTGACCGTTGTTTGCCAGAGGATTTCGTGATGGATCGCGGAGAAGAACTTGTTTTATTAGCATTAGGAAAGTCCTGTACTGTCGAGAGTGATGGGCACCGCAAGATAATTCCACCCGTCCCGCGCATCGAGAAGGCGGTAATTGTTCTGCTCATACTGCCCAGGGAAGAAAACAACAAGCCGCCCACGGATTGAGGGTTCGACAAGCTTCAAAACCTGCGAAACCCTTGTGAACGCGAACAAGGAGCCAACACCCAGAACTGCAACAACCGATTCGCTGGCGACATCCTTGCTTTCCAGAACGGACCGAATCTTCGAGGCAACGAACGCCGTGAAGTCGGATTCAAGCTTCAGCTGAAGATCGTCTGGGCATTCAAAATATGCCTCCCTATACTCAGTTCCGGAAATCCACTCTGCAAATGCGGACGCAACATTGATTTCGAACCAATCGTGATTCGATTGCTTAGTCACGATTTCAAATTCCTCTTTATGTGCCAGGATGTCACGTTCAAGTTCCTTGTCGTAGACAATCATGATGACCCGCTGAGAATCGGCGATCGTGCGCTGCCACGCAGTCGCAATATGCTGGCCATAAATCTTTGCTAGTTGCTGAATGCGGCTCACCTGTTACCTCCCATACTCTTCGGATCAAGCCGTTCCAAGTTGAGATCGAGTACGTCTCCTGCCACTCGAAGATCGAGCAGCCCAATCCGCTTCGCCTCTATGGCCAAATCCAACGCGTGCGAGGGCGTGCAGTCCAACGTCTTGATCCAACCTGAAGTGAGAAGTTCGGTGCCTTTGAAACCAAGACCAACCCCGAGGTAAAGCGCAAATGCAACGGTCTGCGGAGTAGCTCGAACACGACGACGGGTCTTGAAGGTGCGCCCGTTCAAGTGACCCGATTGAGTCCAAGAGCTGGCTGCATTGCGTGCCACCTTGCTCAGAGTCGAATCATTCAATCTTTCTCCAACGGCCAATCGAAGATGGGTCTTCATTGTGTCCCGCTGTAACTGAGCTCCATCCGCCAATGACAGAACCGATTGGGCCGTGGCCATCAACAGGGGATCTCTAGCTAGAGCCGCCGAAAACGCAAGAAGGGGTTGAGACGCAGGATCAAGCAACCAAAGGCGCCGCAGAACTCGAAAAATCGGCACGTCGGGGTCGATACCATACAGTTCACTAAGTCGCTGCAATGTCAGGCGACGAGTCGAAGTCGTAGGCTTTCTCAAGCAATTGCCGTCGACAACAGCGTCCACGTAGTTTTCCCGGGAACCTGTAGCAGCAACTGCGGCGAGCACCGCAGTGAGTTCGGGCAGCATCATCGTCCGGCTCGTGTGTGTGCCTCCGTCTCCGAGGCGAAAGCCAAGATCAAGCCGTTGAATTCGACCCGGCTTTTCAGCTAAGAAGTTTACTTTAGTTGCCGGCAAACTTGCCGGCGGATAATACACAGTCGCCATGTGCGTATCAGAACCCATTACTGACATCAATGTCAAGGAAAATGATATATTTGGCCGGCAAACTTGCCGGCGATAACAAGCATATCCAATTTAATATTGTTTCTAAATGACTTACACGCGAGTCCTTCATTCTAGGTTGGCCCCCCTTTTTGGGCCGAAGGGTGGCATGGCGACTAGATAAAAGGGCGCAAAGCGGCATTTGGATATCAAAACTCCAGGCCGGGTGGTTGGTCCGTTCTAAGCAACTGATTAACGGTGTGGCGGGGTGAACGGCTTCAAAAATACCTAACATCGAGAAGCTGGCGGTTGTCTCCGCGTCTTTTCCACTTCGCTTTGCTCGGGTGTACGCCGCTCGGCCGCGGCTCGGACGGTCCCTCGGTCTAAGCGCCGGTTTCGCGCCAAAGACAAAAACCAAAAACATTTTCGCACTCACCGCGCCGACGCTCGCGCCCTGCCACTCTTCGCTGCGCTGCGTTTTGTCCCCGTCTTCGCCGGTCACTGTTTTTGTCTCGCTGCCGCTCAAGTGAAAGACAAATCACGCCTACCCGGCAGAACAGGGGTTTACAAATGTTATTGAAGGAAAGCAACCAGAAACAAAAACAATCAGGAACTCGTTAAGGCCAGCATTGACGCGCTCGTCAAGGCTTTGGAAGCCGGACACAGTGAGGCACTCTCTGCCTATCTCACCGCAATGTCGCAGTTTCACAACTACAGTTTTCAGAACATTCTCTTGATTGCCAGCCAGCGTCCGACAGCAACCAGGGTTGCAGGTATTCGCTCATGGAACGAGTTAGGCCGGAGAGTGAAACGCGGGGAAAAGGGAATCATGATCTTTGCCCCGATGATTGGCTACAAGCGCAACGCAACCGACGCCAATCAGAGCCAGCAGAGCGACGCGAGAACCGACAAGCCAGAGCCGCGCTTAGTGGGTTTTCGAGCCGTGTATGTGTTCGATGTTGACCAGACCGAAGGCGCAGAACTGCCGGCACTGGGCAGCACCTTTGCGGGTGAAGTGGGCGACAAGCTGGACAAGTTGGCCGAGTTTACGACCGCCCAGGGAATCAAACTGGAATATTCCGACAAGATTGCACCCGCGAGGGGAATGTCCTACGGCGGCCTGATTCGCATTCTTCCAGACATGGAACCATCCGAGACGCTGGCAACTTTTGTGCATGAGTTGGCGCACGAGATGATGCACAGAGCCGAGCGCCGCACGTCTCACAACCAAGGCTGTACGGGAAACCGAAGCCGAAGCCGTGGCCTTTGTGGTCTGCCATGCTTTGGGACTCGAAACCGGAACAGGTTCTGCCGATTACATCCAGCTTTACCACGGTGACGCCAACCTGCTGAAAGAGAGCTTGGAAGTAGTGCAGCGCACCGCTTCCGTCATCCTTGGGGCACTCAGCCCCGAGGATGCACAGAACGGAAAGGCAGTGCAATAATGGCTGCCTCTACAACTCTTACCGCAGTGCAACAAATCCGCAGGATGCGCGGAGGCTCGCAGTCTCACCTGATGCGGGCTTCCGACGGCCATTACTACATCACCAAGTTTCAGAACAATCCGCAGCATTGCCGGGTTTTGGCCAATGAGTTTCTGGCCAGCAGACTCGGTTTGTATCTTGGCTTGCCTATGCCCGAAGTTGCCGTGATCGAGGTTTCCGATTGGCTGGTATCCAATTCGCCGGACTTGCGCATTGACACGGCGGGATTACTCGACCCCATGCAGCAGCGGGTTACAACTGGGGTCGCGTTATGTGGCCGATCCTGAAAAGGACATGATCTTTGACTATCTGCCTGAATCTCTCATGGAGAAAATCCGCAACTTGCAGGATTTTGCCCGTGTGCTGGTGCTGGACAAGTGGACAGGAAACGCAGATGGGCGCCAAGCGGTATTCACCAAGCCAGCCAAGGCGCGGAAGTATAGCGCGGTTTTCATCGACCAGGGCTATTGCTTCAACTGCTCGGAATGGAACTTTCCCGATTCGCCCTTGCGCGGTGTCTATGCCCGCAATTCCGTCTATCAGCAGGTGACAGGCTGGGAATCCTTTGAACCCGTCCTCAGCCGGGCAGAGCAGATCGACAGCGCAGACCTTTGGCAGCTCACTGAGGGGATGCCGGAGGAATGGTGGTCCCGTCATGGCCCCATCGAAGACCTTTCCCGTTTAATCGAAAGCCTTTACCAGCGCCGTTCTTCCATCCGCGACCTCATCACTGGCTTTCCGCAACTCCACCCGCAATCCCTTTCCCAACTGGGCCGGCAGCTAGAACCGGCCCACAATTAGACCCGCAAAAAACGCGAGCGCCGTGCGACCGGCGCTCGCGTGTCTCTTTGTCCAAAAAATTTTCGAGGGGCGCTCACGCCGCCCCCTCGTGCTCCCCCGGCCTCAAATCTACTTCTTTCTGAGCCTTACTCCGGGCCTTTCCTCATCGAGGAACTCAACACCGGCCTTTTCAAGAACAGCCACGATCCTGCCGAGCGTCTCCGTTCTCGCGGCCACTGGCCCGTCGAACCCTTCCATGCGCCGAACCGTCCCACGCGCAACCTTTGACCGTTTAGATAGCTCGGCTTGCGCCCACCCAAGGAGCGCGCGCGCGGCGCGGATATGTCTGCCTGTAATTGTGATCAAGGCACGACGCTAACATGAGGAAACCCATAACCCCAAGTATGTGAACATTTTGCACAACTAACTGATCTTTTTGGTCAATTTGTGATACCATTCTCTCGCATGAAAAGGAAGCTCGTTAACCTGCTCATTGACATGCTGCTTGACGCTTTTTCTTTTGTCTTGCGCCTGAAGGACGACAGCCCCGGCATCCCAGTAACCAGCTTCCGCGAACTTGCGGAAGTCTTTGCACGCGAGGGCTCCAGCGATACGCCTGCGCTCCGGCCCGCAGACATGCTCGGCACAGAGCGGGAACTGTCTCCTGCCCCAAGATTCTTCGAGGGACGCCCAGGACGCGCCCCTCGTGCTCCCCAAGGCCTTTCTTACTAAGCTGTCTAAATGTGGAATCCGGGGCAAGGTGAACGCGATTCCGGGATGATTCCAAACGGCATTCCGGGATGAAGGTGAACGGCAGTTCCGCGATGAAGCCGAATAGTTTCAGGCCGATCCCGGAAAGGTGTTCGTCGGCACGATTCGCTCTTGACCGTCAGATGGACGTTCCATAGACATGGCAGTCTCCTCCGCGATCAAGACTAAGAGCGATGATTAGACGGCTGTGCAGTTGGAGGTAAGCAGGTGTATTGAAGAATCCAGAGTACAATTTTTGTGTGTGCGACCGTCAGCGATATTTAGAGTCACTTGCGGCTATCACAGCGGATTACCGTGCTGGTGAAATCCCTGCAATCACGCCTGAACATGTCGATAATTGGGTGCGTCAATTCGAGCAGTTTAATTTCGATGAACAGCACCAACTCACAATCTTGAGCGAAATGGAGCGCATCCTCAGGCGCTTTTACATTTCCAGAGCAACAGCCACAAGGTTTTGTCAAGGTATCATCGGCAATCAGGATATTTTTGGAGCTGACCCCAGAGCTGGCGTTGCTGGAACAAGGTTTCTGCGCATTCAGAGAAAGGGAAATAGTCAAAATGAGTTGTTAGAGTTGATGGCAGGAGCGGTACAGCAGCAATACGGGCTCAGGCTTGATGATTGTGGTGCTGACCCAACCAAGTACTTCTATCTGGATGATTGCATTTACTCTGGGAACACGATTGCCCATGATCTGGAGAACTGGTTTCCTCAAGCAAATGACAGAGTGCCCCTGACAACGCTTACCTTAGCTCTGCATACAATCGGAATCTCGCGTTTATATAGAATGCAACGAAGACTCTTGCAGGAAAAAGGCATACGGCTTGAATACAGAGCCCCAAGAAGTTTGCAATTGAAGAATAATCCCTCCAGAGACGGTAATTTTTCAGATTGCTACTGGCCAAGAGAAATTGCCGGGTTTCATGAAGCGGATAATTACATCGCAGAGCTTAGACGGAGACGCGAGGGGCAGCAACCCGGACCACGGATCTACCGTCCGAATGGGAATCCCTACCGGGAAGAAATATTTTCATCAGCAGATGCTCGGGACAATATCGAATATGCGTTCTTAAGAGCGGGGCTTCATATAATGAACCTCCCGCAGAATGCCAATCAGCACATGCGACCGATGGGGTATGAGTACTTGGAGTCACTTGGATTCGGCGCTCTCCCTGTTTTCTATCGCAATATCTCGAATAATGCTCCTCTGGCTCTTTGGTGGGGAGACCCGAACGAAGGTTATCCGCTTAATCAGTGGCAACCGTTGTTTTTACGCAAGCCAAATGAGCCCGGATGCATTCCGATTGTTATGCCGGAACTGGAACCGTGATTCTAAAGACGCGAAAAAGGCAATACGACCCAAAACGCTGCATCGTGTTCAGTCAGACCAAAGCTCCCTTTGGTGAGCTGTCCAATATGGCTGCTGGTTTCACGGTGAAAGTCAATGGTCATCTAATTAGGACAACAGAGGCTCTCTATCAAGCTTGTCGATATCCTCATCTCCCTAAAGTTCAAGAAGACATTTTCGCCGAACGAAGCCCGATGACCGCGAAAATGGTCAGTCGGCATCATGTAAAAGAGACCCGCAGAGATTGGGACAAAATCCGGATTGAAGTAATGCGGTGGTGTTTGAAAGTTAAGACTCTTCAACATTGGGATGTTCTCCGCGAGATTTTCAGAAAGACCGAAGGAAAGCCCATTGTGGAGAGGTCGCGGAAGGACGACTTTTGGGGGGCAAAGGAAACAGAAAAAAAAACGCTTAAAGGCGTCAACGTTTTGGGGCAATTGCTAATGGAAGTCCGAGAAAGAGTCTTAGCCGATGACAAAGCCCCAACGGTCGTTCTACCTCCCAAAATACCGAATTTCCTATTGTTTGGTGAGCCCATTACTGCAATCAGAAAGGAGCCCATCAGCGTTCGCACTCAACGAGACGACACAATGAACACGATATTTGTTTTTGGTGCCGGGGCTTCAATTCATGCTGGTTACCCTCTTGCTTCAAAGATGGGAGGGGAACTGCTGCAATTTATGCTGAAATACCCGCACGATTGGTTTCAAGCATCAGGTCGAACGTTGGTGGAGGAATTTGGGGAATCTCCGAATATGGAAGATTTGATTTCCGACATTGAGACCAGAATCGATGCATTAGAAAAGACGGTGTCTTATGAGGAGAGGCTCTTACGATCAAATTTGGTTTATGGCCGTTCGCATGCAGCGCACTGTTTGCGAGCTTGGTTTCAGGTCTTGCATAAGAATTCTGCACGTCTTTACGCAGAACTTGCAGACAGGTTGGTCAAGCCGGGAGACACTGTCATCACATTCAACTATGACGATTCGCTCGACCGAGAACTGAAACGCGCCGGGAAATGGGACCTCTCTCACGGGTACGGTTTTCCTCTCGGTGATGCCAACACAAACTCACCAGTTAGGGTATTGAAGCTCCACGGAAGCATAAATTGGATGCTCTCTATCTTTGGAGGGCTCACATCAGGTCCGTCCTTCGTTTCTCCAAGTGGCTCTGGGGCCCTAGGTGAATATCCCGTAATAGCGGAAACGGACACCAAATATCTCGGTTACTCAGAGTTCTCGGGACGAGTATTCACTGGCGGGGGTGTCTCAATGGAGAGTCTGATTTTGCCAGGACGATGCAAGCAATTCTTCGTTGAGACCTCGTTCGGTAAAGAGCTTGAATGGTTCTGGAATTCCTTATGGAACCAGGGGGCTCAGGCTTTGAAGAAAGCAGATCGAGTGGTCATCTGCGGTTACAGCATGCCTAAAGCCGACGAAAGAGCACGACAACTGCTGCTCAAACATACAAAAAAGGATGCGTCAATCACGGTACTATCCGGTGGAGACAGCGAGAGGATTTCGCGCGAGTTTCGAGATGCCGGGTACAAAGATGTCAATGTGATTGGACGTGGGTATTTTGAAGATTTGATCGGATAAAAAGAGCAATGATAGCAGCGCACCAGTTGACTTGAGGAGCGTTATCCAGACGGGACACGGTGCAAGATGTGACCAAGTTCTGGGGGTGTATCTGGGTGCAATTTCGCACCTAGATCGCAAAATGAAGCCTACGTTGAGCCAGGGATGCTGCCTCGTGACGGCAAGAATTGACCAAATATCGGTGCAAAATCTGGGTGCAATCAGGGTGCGATAACACTTCCTCAGGGTTACTTTGAGCGCTGAAATGGGCGATCGGCGCCGTTAATTTTCAAGTAATTACCTCTGAAACTACCTCTGTCACGGCAGAGGTCGCGAGTTCGAGTCTCGTCGTCCCCGCCAGCTTTTTCAAAAACTTACAAAGATCAGTCCCAAAAATCTGGGTTCCAATCAGGGTCTAAATTGATGAATGGACCAATCTGTACATTCCCTTCCAGTGCTTTCGGAGAAGCTGATGGCACCCTTGGTAAGGCATGCGCTTTATAGCGACCCATTCTGTCTATTCACGACCAGCTACGAGCAAGCGCAAATAAAGCAATCCTTTTAAAGATTAGTTTTTTATTTATAAAATATGGCAGAGCAAAGCAGCCAGGAAAACCCAGGAAGCGAAGCTCGGGTGGAAAGAAGCACTCATCATGAAAAAGAGTGGTTCCCAGAAAGTCGAATCTGCGTCCCAACTGATCGACGCCAGAATCCATGAGCTAGGCGACTGGCGCGGAGAGATGCTTTCCCGCCTCCGCACTTTGATCAAGCAAGCCGACCCTAAAGTCGTCGAGGAATGGAAGTGGGGCATACCTGTGTGGTCCCATGACGGGTTAATCTGCACCGGCGAGACCTACAAGAGTGTTGTAAAAATGACGTTTGCCAAGGGCGCTTCGTTGGATGATCCCACCGGTCTCTTCAATTCCAGTCTCGAAGGTAGAGTGAGGCGCGCCATCGACTTCCGCGAAGGCGACAAGGTTGACGTGAAGGCCTTAAAAACTCTTATTCGCGCCGCCGTGGCCCTGAACACTTCCTCGGCCTGAGTGCTCTGAGTTCGGTGTCGCTTCCCCGCCAGCGGAAGAACGTTAAGAATAGCAGGCGGAGGCGCATCCACTGGCATGAAAAGAAAGAACCGCGTAAGATGTGCATTCCTTCTCTTCCCGTCGCAAGTGGCACCATATCCAACGGACGAGGTTCACGATGACGCCTAACGTAAACCCAGCACAAAATGTGGCCAACCAGCCAGCGGCAGATGGGCTGGCAATCGTTCGTCTCACGGTCGGCGCAATGTTTGTGTGGGTCTTTTTCGAAAATCTGGGAAAGGGTCTCTACACTACAGCCGGCTACGCAAGCCTCATCAACTATTACATCAAGGCAAGCCACTCGCCGGCCGCGTGGAAGGCAATCATGGGGCTGGCGGCGAGCCACGCCGCCATGGCCGCTCCGCTGCAGGCGATGACAGAAATCTCTCTCGGCATCCTGCTCGTGCTCGGTCTGCTGACGCGCCCTGCGGCCTTTGTTGCATTTCTGTTTTTGGGCAGCCTTTGGATATCTGAGTGGGGCACGTCGTGGATTTGGGAGTTGCTGGTTCCAATGCTCGCATCGCTTGCGCTCGCGGTAGGGCGAGCCGGCCGGGCGTGGGGCGTTGACGCATTGCTGGCGCGGCGCTCGCCGTCTTCCCTGTGGTGGTAACTTGAGCCAGGATCGAGTGCGAGTGTCGGTCGTGATTCCTACACACAATGAAGCGCAGGCCATCGGCCGCGTCTTAGCTGATCTCCCGGCTGATATTGTCACTGAGGTTCTGGTTGTAGATAGCAATTCAACGGACGGGACTCCCGAGATCGCCGCAAAGATGGGAGCGCGCGTCCTCCACGAACCTCGTCGCGGATATGGTCGCGCCTGTTTGACCGGACTGGCTGCTGCAAGCAGCCCTGACGTTGTTGTGTTCCTCGACGGCGATTACAGCGATCGCCCTGATGAACTGCCGCTTCTCTTGACTCCAATCCTTGACGGTCGTGCCGATATTACGCTGGGATCGCGCCTGGGAAAGCAGAGCATTCGTGGGGCGTTGCCCTGGCACCAGGCGTTTGGTAATCGCCTGGCGGCGCTACTGATCAGGCTTTTCTATGGTCTAAAGATAAGCGACCTCGGACCGTTTCGCGCTGGGCGAGCCGATGTACTTCGCCGGCTTGAGCTCGAAGAGAACACTTACGGCTGGGCAGTTGAAATAATTCTGAAAGGTACGCTTGGCGGATTTCGCATCGTGGAAGTGCCGGTGAGCTACTATCCGCGAATTGGGAAATCGAAGATTAGCGGTACGCTGAAAGGCACTATCGGAGCGGCGTGGTTCATTCTCTCCCTGATAGTGCGCTATTATTTTCGGCATCGAAGGGCGGAAATGCCACGGCCAGCGTAAGTAGTTGTACAGCGATCTCCTATGGAATCTTCCAGCGAAAACAATACACATTCGCCTAAGAGCGGCCGCACGCTGGTTGTCATGGCAAAAGCACCGCGGCCGGGCATGGTCAAGACCCGTTTAACGCAGAGCCTTCCAGTTGATGCTGTCACCGAGCTCTATCGCTGCCTTTTGGACGACACAATGGCGCTAGCGCGCTCGTTGGGTACTGTGGAGGTCGCCATTATGTGCCCTGCTTCGGATGTCGACGAACTTACGCGGTTGGCGCAAGGTGCGGCAAGTGTCGTGGCGCAGAAAGGGGCGGGCCTTGCGGCAGGCCTGACCTCAGTGTTCGCACATTTCGCAGCGCTTGGCCGGCAACGCGTTGTTGCCTTCAACAGTGACAGCCCGCATCTGCCGCCATCCATTTTGGAAGCGGCATTCGAAATCCTTACTGCGCACGACATGGTTGTTGGACCGACACATGATGGCGGCTATTATCTCGTAGGGGCCAAGGCCGCCCATCCAGCTCTTTTCCATGGCGACGGCATGGGCACGAAGAGCGCGCTTGAGACCCTGCTGGCACGCGCTCGCGAACTGCAGCTTTCCGTTGGTTTCACGGATACCTTCTACGACATCGACGTGGAGGGCGATCTAACGCGGCTTGCCGCGGAACTGCGGCTTGCTCCGGCGAGAGCGCCACGAACGGCGGCCTGGCTCGCCGCGTGGGATCAAACGCTGGAACAATCAGTTACTCGCACGGGAGACTTGTGAAGCTTACGCCATCCCACAGGCTCTACGGGTGCGGCGCAATCTTGCTTGTCTCACTGACGCTTTGTTCACGCAAGCTCAGCAGCATAGGTGAACCCTCCTTCATGATTCCGCTGGCAGTTGCCGGCATCGCGTACCTTCTCGCCATCCGGGAGATCTTTTCCACCCAAAGATTCCAGCGCCGCGTTGTAGTCATCGGATTGGTGTTGGCTGCCCTGTGGCGTCTTCCCTTTCTACTCATGCCGCCCGGACCAGACGATGACGTTCATCGATATGTCTGGGATGGCCGCGTGCAGCGGCTCGGCTACAACCCTTATCTTGTGGTTCCCAGCGATCCTGCGCTCAGCGGGTTGCACACACCTGAGACCCGCACGCTGAACAATCCTGATGTGCCGAGCCCATATCCGCCGGGCGCTCAGCTTTTTTTCCGCGCCGTAACGGCGATTCATGAATCTGTCTTTGCGCTGAAAGTAGCATTTGTAGTTTGCGACTTCGGGATCATTTTCATTTTGCTCGATCTATTGCGCCGCAGCGGGAAGGGAGCGCACTGGGTTCTGGCTTATGCCTGGCATCCACTGCTGGCGACGGAAGTGGCAGGCAGTGGTCACATTGATATTGTTGGCGTGCTGCTGTTGCTGGTGTCCGCCGCCGCGCTGGCACGGCGCTGGCGTGCGGTTGCAGCGCTGGCATTTGGACTGGCTGTTGCCGTGAAATTTCTCCCGATTGTACTGCTGCCACTTTACTGGAAACGTGTTCGTATACGCGACGGCGCGCTGGCGGCAGCCATGGTTGCACTTCTCTACGTACCATTTCTCAACCACGGGCGGATTCCAATCGGCTCGCTCGGAACTTACGTACAGAGTTTCCGTTTTAATGGTCCGGTATTTGCAGCTCTTGAGCGAGTGGCGGCTCCGCAGCTTGTGGTTGGGCTGGCATTGCTCGCCGGCTTTCTTACCGCAATCTGGTTGAGAAGCAAAGCCCAGGCATTTTCTTCGGAGGCGTTTGCATGGCCCATGGCAGCAACGCTTCTGTGTGCACCAGTCGTCTACCCATGGTACCTTCTCTGGCTGCTGCCATTCGTGCGTTCGGTCTCGACCATGCCGATCATTATCTGGACTGTCAGCATCATCCCAACTTACTACGTTTGGCATCTGCGCACGCTTGGCCGTCCGTGGCTGGTTCCAGGCTGGATTATGTTGCTGGAATACGGATCCGTGGCAGTGGCTCTTGCAATGATCAAGTTTCGCTGGCTGACACAACCGGCGGTACAATTTAACGAGGAGCGTACTCCATGACAAATGCAAGCCGTGTAACGATAATCCGTGGAATCATGATCCGTCTTCTAGCTTTCGGGATGCTGTTCCTTGCGGCAACCGCCTCCTGGGCACAGAAAGCGCCAATCGCCGACAAAATCGCCAAGACCTATGGCATCGATTCGTGGGGAAAAATCGAGGCGATCCGCTACACCTTCAACATAGATATTCCCGGGCGCAAAGCCTCCAGGACGTGGACCTGGGAGCCCAAAGCCGACCGAGTCACCTATGAGGGAAAAGACAAGGCGGGCAATCCGGTGAAGGTTACATACGTGCGCTCTCAGCTCGACAGCCAGCCTGATAGCGTCAAAAAGGAAGTCGATCCGGGTTTCATCAATGATCAGTATTGGCTGATCTTCCCGTTGCATGCCATCTGGGACACGGGGGCCACCGTGGAAGATAAAGGCATGCAAAAACTTCCGGTAGGCAAGGGTACTGCCAGGCAGGTCGTGGTGAAATATCCTTCAAATCTTGGCTACACGCCCGGCGATACCTGGGAACTTTATGTTGGCGCTGACAACCGAGTGCAGCAAATGGTGTTCCGCCACGGTGGAGACGCAAAGCCAGGTGTCGTCGTCGCGACGTGGGCGGGCTACAAGATGGCCGGCCCTCTCCTTATCTCTACGGAGCACCACGGGACGGCGGACGGCAAGCCGCTGACTCTCACCTTTTCAGATGTGGCTGTTAAGGTGACGGGCTCAGACGCCTGGGTAAACGCAAAATAAAAGATGAACGCACAATCATCACAATAAAAAGTGAACGCGAAATAAATAACGAGAAAAACGGTACCGAAGTAGACAGGACTGGCATTTCCTGGCTACTTAGGTGCCGCGTTTAAGCGGAAGACAAGAAAATAGTCTTGTCCGTCACCCTTCACAAAGTCGTACTGCTCCTGTAATTGATAACCGGCCTGCGCGGCTTCCTGTATGACCACGTCGCGGGAGACGCCGTGGTCGTCGCCCTTGCCATTGCGATCAATAACGCCGACCCTTGCTCCGCTGCGCAGGGAGCTTCGCAAGTTCTGAAGCAGAAGCATGGGATGCGCGACCTCATGATAGGTTTTTAGCAGCAGCACGGAATCAATGCTGTTCTTCGGCAGCGTGGGATCATCCTCTTTGCTCAGGATCGCGTGAACGTTGCCAATGCCCTCCTGCTGAGTGCGCCGATTTATATAGGCAATGGATTCGGGATTAATGTCCACGGCGTAGACAATCCCTGTGCTTCCCACACGTTTTGCCGCGCGCACCGCAAACCATCCCGAACCAGCTCCGATGTCAGCTACTTGGGCGCCTTCCTTAATGCCCAGAATATCCATCACGCGTTGCACCTGTAGCTTCTCGTCACGGTCTTTGCTTTCAAAAATAGAGAGATCGCCGGTGTATGGCTGGCTTGTCTTGCGCGGCGCAGGCTGAGAATTGGTATTCGCTTTGTTTTGCGCCGCCACAGCCGGCAAGATTGCAAACCGTGAAGCGGTGAAAGCAACACTCGCAAAAATGAAAATGAGGGCGGCAAATCGTAAGAGGTTTACCTTGCGTGCAGGAACGAAACGTCGCATGCTCAACTCCTCGCCATCACGATTGTGGTGCAGGAACTCTCTCCCTTGGGAAGGTCACGGACAGCAGCCATCGTGATATCTAGCTTTTGCGTCTGCCCACGGATAACGGGACAATAAAAGTCAGGTTCCAGCAGCGCATTTTGCAACCGACGCCGTCCGGCGCAACCACCATGGCACGCGTCACGAAAATCACAAGGCTGGCAGGCAGCAGGCAAGGATCGCGCCTCAAGGAATGGATTTGTTTCAGTCACGTTCGATCCTAAATTTTCCAATTCGGATAAGGGCGCTCCGGTTCCCGACCAATAGACGCATGGTTGAGTGGTGGCGCGTGGAGTGATGCGAACCGTGTTGATGCCGCATCCGCCAGTTCGCGGCGGCAGTCCGGCCATTGCACGCACCAGCGGCTCGCCAATAGCGATCACGTCCGTTTCCGCAAAGAGACGCCGGAAGCCTTCCCAATACTCTTCGTAAGACAACGCATAGATATCGGACCGCACCGCCTGGTAGACGTTCACACGCAAGGGTGCGTCAAACTTTTTGGCGATTCGAGCGACCTCCGCCAGGCGCAAGTAGTTCGCCTTCATCATGACCGCGATGATAGTTACAGGCACCCCCAGCTTTACGCAGCGTTCTGCCTGCTGGTGGATCAGATCCCAATTGCCGTCTCCGCGCTGTGCATCCTGTTCCGCTTGCGTCGGGTAATCCAGGGAAAATTCAATATCGTGAAAGGCGCGCAGCTCGTTGTCATCCAGTACCAGCAATGCTATGTCCGTTGGAAGTAATCGTAAGCTTGATAGGTTTTTGGCGCAGGTACTCGAGGATCGCTTTAAAGTCCGGGTGCATGCCGTTCTCACCGGTACCAAGATTCACCGATCGGACTGGCAGCCGTTCCATGACGGACTTCACGTGGTCCAGGGAGAGGCGATCCGTGCGGGTTGGATCTCGGTAACAGAATGCGCAGGAGAGATTGCACTCATTTGTGAGCCCAAGCCCGAGCGCAATCGTGGCATCAGGCGCGTTCGCGCTGAGAGAAGATGCGGCGCGAGAAAACTGGTCAGGGACGTTGGTCACGCGTCACCCTCCGCCATCGAACTTACACGTGCCAGACAGTGTGTGTAGCGGGAGACGGCTGCATATTCTGGCCGGCAGCCCAGCTTCCGCTCCAGTGCAAAAATCCGTTCGTAGTCTGCGCTGCGAGAAACCCGAGGCGGCAAATAGTCCGCAAGCACGCGTACACCTCGCTCGGCAATCGCCGTTAGCGACGCCTCTGTCAGCATGGCTCGCAAGCTATCGGGCGTAAATAGTCGCACCCTGCCTCCGTACAGCGATTCTTGTGCCCATTCAGCAGTGAGGGCATTTTCCGCCGCAGCCAAGTCGCCCGTTTGGATAGCGGCCTTGAACACTTCGCCTGTCTGGTTACGTACCAGAACGGACAATAGCGCCGAAGAATCCCGCAAAGCGCCAGCCGCACCGCGCAACACCGCCCCCGGATCGTCGCAATATTCCAGCATGTTGTGGCAAAGAATCACATCGAACGATCGAGTGGGAAACAAGTTCGCCAATTGGGTAGCGTCGCCGTGTTGCAGAGTGATCTTGTCGGTAACGCTTGCTTCCTGTGCGGCGCGCTTCGCGATATCCAGCATTGCTGGAGAGGAATCCAATAGCGTCACGTGAATGCCCAGCCGCGCCAGGCGAATGGCAGTGCGCTCCCGAGCCGCAGCCAAGATCAAGGGCACACAACGAAGGTTTGGCCTGCAAGGGAAGAAAATCCTGCAGGTTGGCAAAGGCCAGGTCGGAGCGCAACCGGCCCTCGGGCGTCTCAAGGTAGGCGGCATACTGGTTCGCGCCGCTCTGGAAGCGTTCACTGTCGGCCTTGGTAGTCATCTTCATGCGACCCTCAAGTGAAATCGTTTCCCAATCCAACCGACATGGCACTCGTCATTATATTCCGAGCCACTTTGCGTAACTCCCAGATGGTCGGCAAAACGGGCTTGACAAACCCATAACCGTAGAGTTATGAATAAGGCATGCTTCCTGCATCGAGATCGAGTGAAGTTTTCAGAGCGCTGTCGGATCCAACACGCCGAGCAATCTTCGAGCATCTCTCCCGCGACGGGGAGCAGACGGTGCATGCTTTGACTTATCGTGCCGGCGTTTCACAACCAGCTGTGTCAAAGCACCTGAATGTTCTAAAGCTTGCCAGCCTGGTCCGCGACCGTCGAGAGGGACGCGAAACCCATTACAGTGCTCAGCCGCAAGCTCTGGCGCCCCTGGTCGACTGGATAAGCCTATACGGCACATTCTGGCGCGACCGATTTGATCAACTCGAAAACTTACTGAAAAGGATGGACAAATGACCAATACAGCCGCGACACGTACTCTCGTCATAGAACGGGAGATGCCGCATCCGCCGGAAAAAATCTGGCGGGCGCTCACGCAAACCCCTCTGATAGAAGAATGGCTGATGAAGAATGATTTCCAGCCGGTCGTGGGCCACCGGTTCAACTTCCGCTCTACGCCTGTGCAGAATTGGAATGGCATCATAGATAGTGAAGTCCTGGTGGTCGAACCGAACTCACGGCTCTCCTATAGCTGGGGCTCCATGGGAATGACGAGCGTTGTTACCTGGACGTTGACGCCGACCAGCGGCGGCACGCATATCCGCATGGAGCAATCCGGTTTCGGGTCAGAAGAAGATGCGTACTATAAGGGTGCCAAGTACGGCTGGCAGAAATTCATTGGCAACCTGGTGAATGTGGTTGCGAAGTTGGACTAACCCTGAGCTTCCGCCCGCACTCGTAGCGAGTGCGGTCGGAAGCTGAAGTTGAAAAGAAATACTTGGTGATAGGGACGGCTGATCTCAGCTGGCGGCTTCTTCCGGATGCTTCTCCAGATATCTTTTTACCGCGGGACAAACGGGAATCACCTTTAGCTGATTAAAGTTGGCAAAAGCCAGAGCAGCCCGGATCAACTGCGTGCCAATCCCGCGCCTCCGCAACGGTTCCGGCACCTCGGTATGAATCAGGCGGATGCTATGCGGTGTGCGCTGGTATTGCAGGAAAGATTTGTCGTTCCCGGTACCAATCTCAAACTGGCCTTTTTCCTCGTTATGTGTAACGGGATTGCTATCCATAGAACCTTCTCTACAGTGCCAGAATCTTCGTCAACAAATTCTACGCGAATGGCGTCCCTGCGCAATACTTGTTTTGATGCCCGTGCATCTTTAATGTCAGGCGCTCACGTTTCAGCCGGCGCTGACGGAACTTGCTGTTCCACCAGAGATTCCGCCGCCGGCCACGACCCGGCCAGGCATGCCAGCAGATAAATGCCGGCTACAATTGCGAATCCCTTCGCCAGGCCTCTGGTGTGCGACACGGTTCCTACGGCAAACGAGAACACCAGCTGAAAGATTGTCCCCAGGAAATAAAAGGTGTTCTGCACGCGTCCCATAAAGTGCTTGGGCACCAAATCCATCATGGTGCTGGTAATGGCCACGCCTCCCAGGGCACGGCACAATCCCATCAGGCAATAAACCATTACGCAGACCGCCAATGCCACGGCCACGGTGAATGAAGCGGAAAGCTTGAGCGATCCATGCAGGCGCGTGCCAAGAACTGGCAGAGCAAGCAATGACAGCCCGATCAACGCCATGGAAATTCCCACCGCCCGCCGATGACCTCTGCCACGCAGCAACATCGGTGTATAAATCGCACCCAGACAGGCGCCGGTAGCCCAGCCGGTATTCAGCCATCCATATCCGACTGCTCCCGCTTTCAGGATGCGGTCGCTGAACGGCGCCGTAATCACGCCCTGCGTCAGCATCCCGCCGACGAACAGCGCCCACGCAATTCCCAGCAGCAGCAATCTAGGACGCAACCTTATATAAGCGATGCCCTCTTTCAACTCATGCTGGAACTTTGCCAGCGCGTTCTCATGCACAATGGTTTCCGCCGTCACGGCAACTATGTGGCGGCCTTTGCGCACAAACAGATAACAGGTGAAAGACAGCACGTAGCTGGCAAAGTCGATGAACAAGACTCCGGCCAGACCAATCTTGTTATAGACAAAGCCAACAATCGCGCCTGCCACCAGCCATCCGGCCTGCACGCCAGCCAGCAGAAAACTATTGGAGTGCACGAACTGTGAATCCGGCGTGAGTTCCTGGATAAGCGCCGTTATGGTTGGCCAGAACATCCAGAAGCCCGCGGCCACCAGAATGTTCATCAGATAAACTTCCCACAACGCAGCCATGCCGCGATACGCCAGCACGGCCACCACCAGTATGATCAACCCGCGGATCGCATCCAGCCCCATCAACAAACGGCGGCGGTCTTCGCGGTCAATCACCACGCCGCTGAACGGCAGAATGAGCAGCGTGGGAATCGTCTGCAACATCAGCAGCGTGCCCAGAGCCATTTCAGAGTGTGTTTTCTGCAGCACAAACCAGGTCACGCCGGCGGAGTTCATGCCGCTGCCGACCATGGAAATAAGGTTTGCGGCAAAAATCAGCCGCAGTCCGCGATGTTGAAGTATGTTACGCACGTCTACTCACTTTAGCATCCCGGCGGGCGCCGAACTTTCTTGCTCCGCGGGCCACTCCTTGACATAATTTCGCGAATGCTCAGACGCCACATTCGCGCCTTCTCTGCCCTTGCCATTTTTGCCGCAGGTTTTGGCGCTACTGCGGCCATGCGTGACACCATCAAGCCGTTCTCCGTCTATCACGATGGCGACGACCTGGTCTTTACGCCGGAAGCTGCCAGTTCGCGCAAGGTAGCCAGCATCGGTCCGTGGAAGCTGGGTGAGCGGCTTGGAGACGATTACAAACCGGCCGACAAGCGCCTGAATCTTTATGTGGTGGTTCCGGGCGCACAATATCGCGCTCCGGGCAAGACTGAGTATGACCACAATCTGGT
Source organism: Terriglobia bacterium (assembly GCA_963724105.1). GTDB lineage: Bacteria > Acidobacteriota > Terriglobia > Terriglobales > Acidobacteriaceae > Angelobacter. The sequence goes on from CAVRTD010000002.1 coordinate 463,569, forward strand.
CATTAATAAGTACACGGTAGACGGCAAGGCCCGCGACTGGGACGTTTTCTGGTGCCTGATTCTCGATCCCACTCTGCGCCCCGATCTGCGCAGTGAACGCGAACTGCTGATGGCCAAGCACCAGACGTTTCGCCCGGCTACGCTGTTTGAGTTCAAAGACATTCCTTCCCACGCGCTCATGGCAGAGCGGCTAGGCGTAAAATCCATGGCCGACCTGAAACAGTACCGCGTCAAAGATGGCTCACTGCCTCGGCTGTTGATCCTGCCGGCACGACTTGCCGTACGCGCCACCGCGGAAATTCGCGATGTGACCACCACGCAGCCAGCCGCCAATCCAGCGCATTAAACTTCATTTCTGTACTCGATAATTTTTTCCTCGATAAATTTTCTCCCGGATAATTTTAAAGAGACGTCATCTCGAGCTGCGTCTAGCGAAGGCGCGCATTCTTAGCGCTGGACGAGCTTGCGCTTACATCTGCGCATCTTCTACTGAGAGCGTCGCTCTTTGAGGGAACCGACTGCTTCCTTATATACACTCATCTTGGGCCGCTCGGAGATTGCCTACTTTCGGACTGTTGATGGTCCTGGCGTTTGCCGCTTCTTACTTTGCTCTGGACGCTGAGTTCAAGCGCCGCAAAGTGCAGCTTGATCCCTATACCATCGTCGCCGTGGTGGCATTTGCGGGAATTCTTGGCGCAAAGATCTGGCACATTATCGATACGCCCGCTGACCGGCCCACCGCTGAAACCATCAAAAGCATTGGCGCGCTGCTCAGCTGGTTTCGCGGCGGCTTTGCCTGGTTCGGAGGCTTTGTCGCCGGCATTGCTGCCCTGCTGGTGATTGCTCGGCGCAATCGCATCAACATGCTTACCATGCTGGACCTATGCAGCACCGCCGCGGCGGTAGGTTATGCCGTGGGACGCATCGGCTGCCTCATCTCCGGCGATGGCGATTACGGCCGTCCAACCAATCTGCCCTGGGGCATGGCGTTTCCTGATGGCCTGGTTCCAACAACGCAAACCTGCGTGCAGTGGGGCTGGCCCGCGGATTGCCGAGTGCACCCCACGCCGATCTATGAATTCATTGCCTGCGTGCTCATAGGTATATACATATGGCGGCGCGGAGCCCGCGCGCTGGAGCGTCCACTTCCTCCCGGCGTGATTGTCGGCGAGTTTCTGGTTCTCTTCGGTATTTCGCGCTTTCTGGTGGAGTTCATCCGCATCAATCCGCCATTCCTGTTTGGAATGAGCAATGCCCAGGTCGCTGCGCTGCTGACGGTCTTTGCCGGAGTGATCTTGCTGATGGTGGCGAGATGGAAATTTGGGAGAGTGGATCTTATACAAAATGCTCCCCTCCGCCCGCCCAAGCGCTAATCCCTTTCTTTCTGATCCGTGCCATTTGTGTTTGTCGCAACTTGCCTTCGCTTCGTAGTGTCAGGTATCCGCCCGGTCCATTCTGTCAGGTATGTGCCCGGTCTATAGCACTACCGGTATCCCTACCCCGTCCTTCAACTAGGATTCCAAAAGATTTATACGATTCGATCCCAAGTTTTACCGGCCTTTCTGCGTATTCTTTCTGAAAGCTTTCGGGTTCAAATCGTCAATCTTTGGCAATTTCGGCGATTCTGGCAATCTTTCTTGCTCCCCCTCCCCCTCCATAGGTCATCCCAGATTGGCGTGCATTTGCGAGAGGTCATCCCAAGTCATCCCAGATTGGCGTAGGGTTCAGAGATTTCGTTGTGATTGGCGTGGAGTTGAGGGTTTTCTCCGTGTCTCCGTGCCTCCGTGGTGGGTTCTCTGACTGATTGCTGATTGCTATCTGCTGACTGCTACTTTTCAAAGACCTTGCCCTTCACGCCCTGAGACGCTGCCGGAGTATAAGGAGGTTCCGTAAGCGAATCAAGTGCGAATTAGTACATCTTGACAAGCCGATGCTCCAGAGCTGTTCGTTTTCGCAGAATCCCTATGAATCTGTCACCCTGAGCGGAGCGCCTCCAAGGTTCCAATTCCCGCGTTAGTCCTGGGCGCGGAGTCGAACTTGAGCCGTTTTGCGGGCGTCAGAGCCCGCAGGCAAAATCCCGAGCGTAGTCGAGGGAGCTACGAAGGCCCCGATACTATTTCGGACTGCCATGCCGTCGCAGGGAGTTCTACCTAAAATCCTTGTCCTCTCTCTCTTTTGCAAAAACGCTCTTGCCCTGGCCCAAAAAACTTTTACAGGGCTTAGGCTTACCTGCTTAGAACCATAATACGTAGATCGCCTTATTGATCTGGGTTTGAGATCGCTCTAATCTTCCTCAAACTTTCTCGGCCGCTTCCGGGGACGCGCCACCTAAAGCGCTCTATCTTGGCCGAGCACAGCATCTTTCACTCCGCCTATCGGCAGACAGCCCAGACTCGTCTGCGTGCGGCAGTTCGACCGCAAGTCAAAATTTTCCTAACGACGGAGAAAACTTATGACGCGTCGAAAAGCTCCTCTACGGAGACTTCCCCTTGTACTTTGTCTTATCGCGATGGCAGCTGCGTGCACGGTCGTGGGCATTGCGCAGTCAGCCACACAAGCACCCGCGGCTTTCGCCACGCCGATCCATAATGACCAGTCAGGATCGCTGGGCAACGGGCTTATCAATGACAACAACACCACTTTCCGGGCCGATCAAGCCGTCTTCATGGAGGAAGAAGACGAAAGCTCCGGACTGGGACCGGTCTATAACGCGCGCAGCTGCGTGGATTGCCATGCACAACCGAACGTTGGCGGCACAAGCCAGGTCACGGAGCTTCGCGTTGGCCATCGCGATGCCGCTGGACGCTTTGTAAACCCAACCATCACCGTGAATGACGGAGCTGTCAGCATTCCAGGACGTTCGCTGGTAAATGATCGCGCGCTTTGCGGTGAGGCCACGGAACGCGTTTCCGGCAGTGAAACCATTCATGCTCTGCGCGCAACCACCAGCGTTCTGGGTGATGGCTTTGTTGAAGCCATTGACAGCAACACGCTGGTCGCAATCGCCAACAGTCAACCGCGGCAGAGTGGCGGGCGAATCGCCGGCATGGCGATTCAGGTTCCAGTGTCTGAAGCCAATGGCGCTCTGCGTGTCGGACGCTTCGGCTGGAAGAACCAGCATGCCAGCCTGCTCTCGTTTGCGGCCGACGCTTACGTGAATGAGCAAGGCGTAACCAGCCGTCTGCAACCCACTGACACAACCAGCTTATGTGACACGGTGGCTGATCCCGAAGATCCCGTTGGTCCTGACGGCCTTGAGGACATCGACCATTTTGCCCGCTTCATGCGGCAGACACAGGCTCCGCCGCGCGATACCGAACTTGCAGCCACGCCGGACGCAATCGCCGGCGGAAATATTTTCAACTCCATCGGCTGCAACATCTGCCACGTTACCTCAATCACCACGGCCCCAGCCGGGACCGTGATCAACGGCGGACAATTTACCGTACCGCCGGCTCTGGGCGGCAAAGTCATTCATCCGTATGGCGATTTTCTACTGCACGACGTTGGCACGGGTGATGGCATTGTCCAAAACGGCGGACAGGCAACAGCCAACAGGATGCGCACTGCGCCGTTGTGGGGGCTGCGCACCAAAGACCGCCTGATGCATGATCTGCTTTCCTTCACCCGCAATGACGCGATTCTGCGCCATGCCGGCGAAGCTACAGGAGTTGTGAAAAATTATCGCGCTCTCAGCACTTCTCAGAAAAACCAGCTGATGGTCTTTCTGAATTCGCTATAGGCTTGGAGCGCCCCGGTGGGGCTGCAGTGATTGCAGCCTCACTTTTTTTGCAGAATGGTGATTTGTTTTTAAAACGACGACGCGTTGACGGGCTTTCTTAGGATACTTTGGCTGTCGGCGCTGTATCAAAGAGTCCTTCACGCTCCGCTGCCCAGATTCTCAACGCATACTTGTTGATAATTTCTTTGTTGGCTTCCAGGAAATCCACCAGCAGCCCGGGAGCAAGCAATTCAAAAACGCGGATGACATCTGCCTTATTGGCTTCCGGATTGAACTGCCCTTTCCTTAGCGGCTGAGGACCCATTAAGTGGCGAAGCTCCGCCATCACCTGGGGCTGGTCCAGGTTTTGTCTTACAAAGCTCTGCATCTCGTGCATCAAGGTGACCCAGACAGTCTCGTTCAGTTCTCCGGCCATAAGATACTCCTCGAGGTCCCGGAACTCCCCGGGACCCCGGCGTTTTGGGGGTGGGCTAGCTACAGAAGTATATATAAGGGACTTACCTTAAGAAACGTTTAAAGCAAGATTAGAGAAACTTATAGTGTGAATTACTTCCCTTTTGCGATGCATTTTTTTGCACAGTTATCCGCCAGTGATTTTTCCTCGCGCAATGTCCGCCATCACAGCGTTTGTCACCCGTAAATAGTCCTCTGGGCCCAGAATCATCTGTGTCCCGCGAACGCCCGCAGAAACCGAGATGGCGTCCCACAATTGAATGGTCTCATCGGCAAAGACCGGAAAGGCTTTCTTCGCGCCCAGCACCGTCACCCCGCCGCGTATGTAGCCTGTAAGCCCCTGCAATTCTTTTACCGGCACCAGTTCCATTTTCCTGTCGCCTGCGGCAGATGCCAGCGCCTTCAAATCAAGCTCGGCATTGGCCGGGACAACGGCAAAGCAGAGGCCATTGCGGTCGCCACGCGCCAGCAGCGTTTTGAATACCTGCTCCGGTGCCATCCCGATCTTGGCTGCTACGGTCTCCGCCGCCAGATCTTCGGGATCCACCTCATATTCGCGCAATTCGTAGTGAACGCCCAGGCTTTCCAGCAGGCGCACAGCGTTCGTTTTCATTATTTATGTCACCCGCAGCGATTCGCCAAAAGCATAGCACGCTGTTTGACCCTGTCCTTTGGCTCTGCTAGCTTTGAAAGTTCGCCTTGGGCGGCTATTGCCATAGGGTTATTCCGTCCTGGAAGTAAGTGCCGGAACAGAAGAGGAAATTATGCCCGCTTTTAAATTCAAGGGCGTGGACTTTATCGAATTCGATTCGCTGCTCACCGACGACGAGCGCCTGGTGCGTGACACTGCGCGCCGCTTTATCGAAGACAATCTGGTGCCGATCATCGAAGAGTGTAACCGTGAGGGCCGCTTCCCTCGCGAGCTGGTCAAGCCCATGGCTGATCTCGGCTTCTTTGGCGCCAGCCTGAAAGGTTATGGCTGCGCCGGCATGGGCAACGTGGAATACGGGCTGGTCATGCAGGAGCTGGAGCGTGGCGATAGCGGCGTGCGTTCATTCGTCAGCGTGCAGTCCGCGCTGTGCATGTATCCGATCTACGCCTACGGCAGCGACGCGCAAAAAGATAAATGGCTGCCCGCCATGGCCAAGGGAGAAAAACTCGGCTGCTTCGGTCTGACCGAACCTGATTTCGGCTCCAACCCCAGCGGCATGCGCACCCGCGCCGTTAAGTCCGGCAATGAATATGTTCTCAACGGCGAGAAGATGTGGATCACCTCCGGCTCCATCGCCGATATCGCCATTGTCTGGGCCAAGTCTGAAGAGCATAACGACCGGATCAAAGGCTTTCTGGTAGAGACAAACCGCCCGGGCTTCAAAGCCAGTGACGTCCACGGAAAATGGTCGCTGCGGGCTTCCGTGACCTCAGGGCTTTCGCTGCAGGATGTTCGCATTCCTCTGGAAAATATTCTTCCCGGATCAGACGGGCTGAAGTCGCCGCTCGGCTGCCTGAACCAGGCGCGCTTCGGCATCGGATGGGGCGCCATCGGCGCGGCCATGTCCTGCTATGACACGGCGCTGCAATATTCTCAGGTACGTAAGCAGTTCCGTGACCAGCCAATTGCATCTCATCAGCTTGTCCAGGAAAAGCTGGCATGGATGATCAGCGAAATCACCAAAGGTCAGCTTCTGGCGCTGCAAGTGGGCCGTTTGAAAGACGCAAACAAAGTTGGGCACCAGCACATCTCCATGGCCAAGCGAAATAACGTATGGATGGCACTGGAATGCGCACGCATGGCGCGCGATATTTTGGGCGCAAACGGCATTGCGGACGATTATCCGGTGATGCGCCATATGATGAACCTGGAATCAGTGAAGACATATGAAGGCACGCATGATATTCATGCGCTGATCATCGGAGAAAACGTGACCGGCATCAGCGCGTTTTAAGATTCGTTTTTTAAATGATTCATTGGTTTTGAAAGTCGAGAATGTTTCAATCTGTCATCCTGAGCGGAGCGCCGCTGATGTTGTGCCACACTTAAGTGATGGCGCGAAGTCGAAGGCGATGCGAACTAGAGCATCAAGGCGTCTCACGAGATTTTGCTTTAAAAGCCCTGAACGCAAAACAACATGATTCAAAATGGAGGCTTTCACGTGGCTGACAAGCATGCAGCACCCAAGAAGACTGAGAACCTCATGGAATTTGAGCTGGCGCTTGAATTTGCTCGTGTAGTGGAAGACGCTGCCATTGCTTCCGCTCACACCATGGGCACCGGTGACCGCCACAAAGCAGATCAGGTTGCCACGGAAGCCATGCGCGCCACCATGGAAACAGTTCCCATGCGCGGGACCATTGTGATTGGTGAAGGCGAGCGCGATGAAGCGCCCATGCTATATATCGGCGAGCAAGTGGGCGCGGGCTGGCATGACGGTGAAAAACTTCCTCAGGTGGATATCGCCGTCGATCCGCTGGAAGGCACAAATCTGTGCGCCACCGGCGCACCCGGCGCCATCACCGTGCTGGCGGCTTCCGAAAAAGGCGGCCTGCTGAACGCCCCTGATTGCTACATGGAGAAGCTGGTGGTTGGCCCCTCATGCAAAAACGTGGTGGACCTGGACGCGCCAGTCGCGGAGAACCTGAAAGGCATTGCGCGCGCGCTGAGCCGGGACGTGGCTGATCTGGTTATCGTGGTATTGGACCGCCCACGTCACGAGAAGCTGATTGAAGATATTCGCGCAACCGGAGCGCGCATTCGGCTGATCACGGATGGCGACCTCTCTGCCGGCATTGCCGCGGCCGTAATCGGCACGGGTGTTCATGCTGTGATGGGCACTGGTGGCGCTCCTGAGGGCGTAATCACGGCGGCTGCCATGCGTTGCCTGAACGGTGAAATCTTCGCGCGCCTGGTTATCGATACACCAGAGCTTGAGGCCCGCATAGAAAAGATGGGCATCAAGAACAAGAAAAAGATCTATACCGCCAAGGACCTTGCGCCGGGTAACCACATTATTTTTGCCGCCACCGGCGTGACCGATGGCGCGCTGATGAAAGGCGTCCGCTTCTTCGGTGAGGGCAATCGTACCTCGTCGATTGTGATGACGCGCCACAGCGGCAAGGTTCGCTTTGTGGAAAGCATTCACCTGGCCAAGCGCGCGGACGTGAAAGTACGCTTCGCTTAGATCTCACCACTGATAAACGCTGATTACACTGATCGAGTCGACTATGAGCTCGTTCTTGTTTCTGATCAGTGTTTATCAGTGAAATCAGTGGTAATTTTTTCTTCTGCCTCTGTCCAGAAATAATCAGCCGCGAATTTAGCGATTCGACACGTGAATTTAATTCGTGTTCTTCGCGTTCATTCGCGGCAGTTACTTTTTGGTCTTGTTCTTGTTCCTGATCAGTGTTTATCAGTGAAATCAGTGGTAAGGTTCTTCTGTGCAGCGATTAAAACTCTATGATCCCACTCGGAAACCCACGGAGTGGACCGGCTTGGTCCACGAAGGCCAATATGCTGTCTTTCATTCTGACATCGCAACCGACATAGAGAGAACGCCGGAAGGAAATTATCTACAGCCCGGCGAAGACAGTACCTGCCTTGTATTTGACTCGCTTGCGGAAGCGGAAAGCTATTGCGAATCTCAGGTCGCGAAAATTCCGCATCTGCGTAGCGACATATACGACCACACTGGCAAATCCAGGCCGCCCATGCTGACTTATGTGAATCAAGCTCACCTCAACGCACCAGCAAAATACGCTTATTGGGGCTGGGCTCTGGTTGCTGCAAGCTTGCCATGCTTTTGGATTGCATGGTTTCATCACGGCACAAGCGTCATAGCCCTGATTGTTGGAGTTAATCTGCTGTTTGGCGGCCTGCGACTGGTCTATTGGGGGAAAGGTGGAACAGAAAAACGGCGTTCCATGAAAAACAATAAGCCGCGAACTTAAACGAATCAACACGAATCTAAAATTAATTCGTGTCCATTCGCGTTTATTCGCGGCCAATTATTTTCTGATCCATCCTTATTTCTGATCAGCGTTCATCAGCGTAATCAGTGGCAAAATGTTTTGCCTATTTCCGCTCTTTCGGCATTGGCGGCCAGTTCTTCGGATTGCCCTGGAACAATGCTTTGGCCACTTCATGGCGTCCCGGTCCATTGCCGTCCGCCACGGCAAAGCGCACAGGATGCTCCGGCGGAGCCTGACCACATCGTGACACAGGCATACGCACCATCTCGCCGCAGGATGTAAAAGGTCATGCCCACGTAAATCAGCTTGGACATGTCATTGTTGTAATTGTGCACGATACGCTTCAGCGTATCCATGCCGGCTTCTTCCGGAGACATGCCGCGGCGCATGTTCTCCACAACGGTATGCGCGCCGACTACCTTTATATTTTCCTCGCCGTTGCCGGTTGCGCCCGCAGCGCCTACCTCCTGGTCGCAATAGCAGCCTGCGCCAATAATCGGAGAATCACCGCAGCGCCCCGCAAGTTTCCAGGCAAGTCCGCTGGTGGTGGTCACCGTGGACATCTCGCCTTTCTCATTCAATGCCGAGCAATTAATGGTGCCCGTGGGCGGATCGAGCACCTTCCGGATCGCATCCAGTCGCCGGTCTTCCGCAATGCCGATCTCCGCTGCCAAAGCATAGAGCCGCTTGATTGGCTGCGGCTGCTCTTCCAGCATACCGGTATCAAGATTCGCCGGAATCTTGAAGTTAGGATCGGCAAAGCCGGGCCCCCACCAATCCAGATCAGAGTGGAACTCTTTCCACAGCTGCCAGATTTTGCGGGAATGCTCCGTCAGCAGGTTCTCTTTAGGAAAACCCATCAGCTCGCCAAAATGAGTAGCGCCCTGGCCCACCAGCATCACGTGGCCGGTATGCTCCATCACAGTGCGCGCCAGTGCCGCCACGTTCTTGATATCGCGCACGCCGCCAACCGAGCCTGCGCGCCGCGAAGGGCCATGCATGCAGCTGGCGTCCAACTCCACCACGCAATCTTCGTTGGGCAGGCCGCCCAGGCCGACGCTGTCATCTTCAGGATCGTTCTCCGGCCCGGAAACCGTGGTGATGGCGGCTTCCAGCGTGTCTGCGCCTGCCACCAGTTTCTTGTAGCCTGCTTCAATATGGTTTCCGCGAGGCGTGATCCCGTTGGCCGCCGAAATCATGATGTTTTTGCCAGGGGTGATGCGGGGGACTTTCAGGTTTTGTTGCGCGTCTTTATTTTGTGGCGCGCCCGTGCTCTTGGCGGCCTGGCCTGCAGCCAGCGTGGCGGACGTAATGGCCAGTCCGGAGAGAAAATCTCTGCGCTTCATGGGTCCTCACTTTGGGGGATGAACGAAACGCAGAAGGATATCAGAAGCAGCCATCGAGCTACTAGCGGAGATCAAAGAATAAGCCGCGAATCAACACGAATGGCACGAATTTTGCTTAGTTAATTCGTGTATATTCGCGTGAATTCGCGGCCAATATTCGGAATCTAAGCGGAAGCTACCCGGCCAGCCGCTCCGCCGTATTCTGGTCAGCGCGGAAGCGAAGCACTGCGGCAATCTTGCCGGCTTTTTCCAGATCAGGATCACCGTCGATAAACCGTATGTCCGCTCCATTGCGCAATGCCAGGTCTACCAGCGTGTCAGACAGATCACGCAGGATACGCGTTTTATGGGCGCAGACAGCGCACTTCTTCACCATGCGTGTATCCAGATGGTGGCAGCTCGGGCACTCCACGGCTTCCGCTTTCATGTCGCGTGCCAGCAAAAGTGTCTGCACTTCCTGGCGCTCCAGGGCGTTCAGCACGTGCCGCAACCCCACCGCGCCGCGGGCATTGCGTTGCGCTTTGCCCACAGCTTCACGCACCAGCCCCATTTGGTCCGTCAGCATTGATTCAGTGAGGATACGCGTCGCATGTTGTCTTACTTCATCCGGGGTGGCGGAGAGAACGTCAACCGGAAATCTCCCCCGCAGCTTCTTCTTTAGTCCGTTGGAGAGATGCGGCTCAATCTCCGGCCATGCATCCTCCTGGCAGCCAATCAGCAGCGCTTCAAATTTTTCCCGATGCGAAAGCATGAGCAGCGTATCGGCAAACATTTTGAAATTCTGCATTACCTGGTTCTCAACATGGCGCTCCCGATGTCCGGCTTCATATCCCTGAAAGCCGTCACTGCGCGGCACCCGCGGCGATGGACCAAACTCCACATCGGCTTTCTGCGTGATTTCGTTTTCGCTCAATTCGAAGATACGCGCCTTCTTGCGATTGACCAGTGCGATGCAGGTGCTTGGCAGTCCGGAATATGCGCGCACCATGGGCCGCAGGTGGAAGCGCGAGTTGACCGTGATTTGCGATTTGGCCAGGCGCGGCGGAATATCCAGCTCGCGCCAGATCTCCTGCTCGCGGCACGCAAGAATTACCTTTGCGCGCGAGTGATTGCCATGCAGCCCTTCGGCAATTTGCAGTACTTTCCCCAGGTCCTCGCGCAGCGCCGCATGATTATCGTTGCGCCATGCTTTTCGCAGCGCAGTGCGTACCAGGTCTTTGATCAGAATGGCTTCTTCGCGGTGTGATTTGTTCTGTGGTGTTTGCGGCTGAAAATAAAAACTGATGGCGCTTCCCCCGGCTGATTCAACTTGCGCAAGCTGCCGAATTTCTTCACGCGTAATCATTTTGCAGGGTCTCCTTTTTGAATCACGCAACTTTGGATCATGCAACCCGGGAATGGTGCAACAAACTTTTCCTGAGTTGGTTCTGCGTGGGTAATTTCTGCCGTATGTGCGTGCGCGCATCGTGAATCGACTTCCGCACCTGGTCCGGCGGCCGGCCGGCAAGGCGGGAAATCTCATCCACGGTAAAACCTTCCAATGTAAAAAGGACAAAAGCTTCGCGGTCCTGCGTCTGCACTTCGCGCAGGACAATATTCAGCTGGTCAACCATCTCGTCGCCAGCCATGATCTCTTCCGGCGTCCGCACGTTCTCATCGCGAATAATGCTTTCTTCCGGCAAGCTGTCATCGGGCTGGTGGTACTGCAGCACATTCTCGTCACTGCCCGTCACGTTTTGAATTCCTGCGGGCGCGTCCAGTGAGATATTGGCGGTATCGGCGTTGGAATGGATGAGCCGGCGAATGGCCTGCACCGCAAGGCGGTGAAACCAGCTCTCCAACGGCAGCAGCGGCTGCCTGCTGTCTTCATGCGAGAGCGCGCTGACGATTACCTCATCAATCACTTCGTCGCGCGTGATCTGGTCCTCACGGACCTGCTCCGACTCCACGTGAAAATTCAGTTCCTGATCAATGAACGCTTCCAGCGAACGAAGATTGGCGCTCAACCACAATTCCACATCAGCAACTCCGGCGCCATCCGTCTTGGTGAAAGATGAAGCTACGCGCGGGATGTGATTTTGTGCGTACCACGATTGAGCCCGCAGGCAAGGGCTCGTCCTGTAGAGGCATCTCTGTCAGCCGCGTACGGCCGCTCTTGCGCAACGATCTTCGCGTCACGTGTCCACGCAAAAGGTCTTTGTGCTTGGTCACCTGCGAGAGTAAATCGATAAACGCAGTCTTCACGGCAACAAGCGCATTCTCGCCTGTTCCTTGTGCCGCCATCTGTCCGGAAGGCAGGCGCAGATTCAGTGAGGTGCTCGCACTGTGATGGTTTAGCTGTTCAACGATTGCGTGGAAGTGCACCAGGTCTGGCTTGAAGACCTGCAGCCTGCGCTCAAGCTTCTGCAGTTGATGCTGAAATTCGCGCTCCACATCGGGGGTCTTGCCTGCTTTGTAACTGACGTGAACGTTCATGTGTGCCTCGGCTGGGAGAACTTTCCCGTACAAAGGTCCGAAGGGCCCTCACTTATCGCTGATTCTACACCTGTCAGTTAAGACGCAGCCTGTATTTTTCGTGTTGCATAGGAAAAGTTCTGAAACGCAAATACATTCCTTGCATTGGCAAGAATTTTGTGAGCGAAGCTGCTCAACCTGCGTTTGCAGGCGCTGCGTAGAGAGATGGGGATTGAGAAATGGAGACGCGCGAAAAGAACGAGCAGAGTGGCAGTGCAATCAGAGGCGGTTGATCATGGAAGCGACATAACCAGCTCCGAAACCATTATCGATATTCACCACGCTCACATTGGAAGCGCAGGAGTTGAGCATGCCCAACAGCGCCGCCAGCCCGTTGAAAGACGCTCCGTAACCCACGCTCGTGGGCACAGCGATCACCGGCACACGCGCCAGTCCGCCCACCACACTTGGAAGCGCCCCTTCCATGCCCGCGCACACGATAATCACTCTGGCTTTATCAAACACTTCCCTTCCCGCCAGCAGGCGATGGATGCCGGCAACGCCAACGTCATACAGGTGCGCAACTTCATTGCCCATGATTCCCGCGGTGACCAGCGCTTCTTCGGCCACAGGAATATCACTGGTGCCGGCGGAAATGATCACGATGGTCCCTTTGCCGTAGTTGGTTTCGTCCTGTGTGAGAGTGATGGTGCGCGACAGCTCGCGATACTCGGCTTTGCGCACCAACTTTTTCACCGCACGGAAATGGTCAGCCGAAGCTTTTGTCGCCAATACATTGCTGCCCTGGGCTGCCATGCTCTTGAAAATCTTTGCCACTTGAACAGGAGTTTTGCCCTGAGAAAAAATTACTTCCGGCATGCCTGAGCGCACGCGCCTGTGATGATCGACCTTGGCAAAGCCGAGATCTTCAAAGGGCATGTGCCGCATGCGCGCAACGGCCTCATCAGGCGAGACAGCGCCGCTGCGAACATCCTGCATTAATTTGCGGAGAGAAGAGGAATCCATAGTGAGAGTTCAGGGTAATACTAAACCTAAATCCACCACGGAGGCACGGAGACACGGAGGAATTCAAAAACAAAAAGTGTTTGGGGTTCTGAATACAAAGAGAATGAAGCGAAAAAACAATTCTGGAAGTTCTCCGTGCCTCTGTGTCTCCGTGGTCTTCGGGATTTCAGAGTCAGCTAAAAAGCTTGCCCTGCGCCGGATTCACTCTCCGCGCCAGCTCGAAGTAAGTTTTCCTGGCAGCGCCGGGAAGATGTATCTTGCGGAAGAAGAGTGACCGCAGGTAGCTCTTGCTCATGGATCCGGCCAGATAGGCTTCATGCATTTCCGCGCCAAGCATTGCGCCCAGATTGCGGACAAGAAATTCTCTCTTCTTGCCGGCGGAAGCAATGCCGGTGGCGATCGCGCGCGGCAGTTCAGCTCGCAGGCGGGCCTGCCCTTCCTCTTCTTTGTGCAGATTCAGGAACTCGACCATCTCTCTGTGCTCGCGAGCGCTGAAAACAGCCTGCCCATCCGCGGCCGAGGGCAGTTGGCTATGAAGGTCGCGGAAATCGTCGCGGCGGCGCACAGGATAATGCGGCAGCAGCACGCGCGCGCCAAAAGTGATGAAGGCGCGGTCCATGACGTCAAAATAAAACTGGTCCTGATGGGAACTGCCCGCCCACGGGCCGTTGGAGCACGCCGGACCGCGGCACTCATACTGCACAAATCGCACAGCTTCCTCCGCAGCATTGGCAAGCTGGAATCGTTGGATCAGCAGCAGATTGTGTTTGGACGAATAGACGCAGCCCTGCTGGCGCAGCTTATTCAGCACCGGACGGCGCTCCGCCACTGGAATCGCTTTGCGGGCCAGCAGCTTTTCAAAATCCTTTTCGCCGGGACGCAAATAAACTTCCGGATAATCTTCTATCAGCGCGCTGGAATGACTGCCCGTGGCAGGTGAATATTGTTCCAGGCCCATGGAACGCAGAAACGTATCCACCAGGTTGTAAAACGTCGGCGCCAGGTCCGGCTGATTGGGCTCGGTCCGCCACTTGCCAATGTATATGCGATAGCTTTCGTATTTCTCCAGCGGCGTGGCATTGAAAACGCACAACACATCATCGGCCACCTGCACGCCATGCACGCTGTCACTCAGCTCGCCTGCGGCCTTCCAGTAAAGCTCGTCAAGATTTTGCAGAACGGTCAACACGCGATCGCGCGGACGCAACAACCGCAGCCAATGCGGCAGATGGTTGGGCGCAAGATGGGCTTCGCCAAAAAGCGTAAGCACACGCGCCCCAGGATGCGCCCGGCGAATCTGCGCGATTTGCGCCGCCGCATGGCGATCACGCGCGGTAATCTTGCGCATGTTGCCGCGAGGCTTCAGATCAATTCCGTAAATCGGGCAACCGTACTTGCGCGCCTGGCGCAGCAGATGCACGAACGGCTCCCACTCATAACCCCATTGATCGTCGTAACGGATGGCGGTGCGGAGTTCGTCTTCGCTGATTTCACCGCGCAACCATTCGTCCAGGACAAACTGATCGCGGCTGAAGGCCATCTCCAGCGCCAGAACAATCGGCTGTCCGTTCTGCGCAAGCTGGCTAAGCAAGGAAGCGGCAAATTCCTGGGATGCGGCAAGAGCGTGGTAGTCGCCCAGCAGAAAAATATCAGCCGTGGAATATTGCTGTTTCAGTTCGGAATCGGTCAGGACGCGGCGATAGTCGCGGAAAGCCTCGCTGAAGTCGCGGATATATTTCAGGCGGCCATGCGGATCCGTAGCGCTGATCTCGCGTTTCACCTGCAGCAATGCAAGCTGCTGTGCTGCGGTGCGCCGGCGTGCGCGAATTGAGGAGCCGCTACCCATAAAGAGACCCAACTTCAGAAAGCTTTTCAAAAAACCCAGCTTGACTTCAGCGCAGGCGCCTCCCTATTCTCAGTTTGGTTTATTCTGTACGTAGTCTGTAACCCAGACCTTACACCCTTAGATGCCTAATCCGGTACATTCGACAGCCCATGTACTCACGGTGGCCGCCACGGGAGCGAGCGGCGCTTTGTTTACTCGCGCATTTTTGCAGGCAACCGAACGCGATGAACGCATAAAGACTGTGAATTTCATCGCGTCGGATAATGCGCTACGCGTATTTGCTGAAGAACTTGGCATCAAGGGCCGCAATAACCTTATTCAACAGCTGATTGGCGCGGAGTCAAAAAAAATTCAGGCACAGAATAATGACGACATTGGCGGAAACGTGGCCAGCGGATCGTATCCGACAGACGCCATGATTGTGATTCCGTGCAGCATGGGAACTCTGGCCCGAGTTGCTCATGGCCTGGCCGGCAATTTGATTGATCGCGCAGCCGATGTCTGCCTGAAAGAAAAACGCCCACTGGTTTTGTGCACGCGCGAGACGCCGCTGAACCGCGTTCACATACGCAATATGGATTGGGCCGCCGAAGCAGGTGCGACCATCTATCCGCTGATCCCTACGTTTTACAACCACCCAAAAGGCTTTGACGAAATGGCGCACCAGTTTGCCTGCCGCGTGCTGCAGTTTGTTGGCTTGGATCAGAAAGATGGTTATCAGTGGGGAAGGTAAGATTTTGCCGTGGAGGCACGGAGACGTGTTTCTGAAATCCCGAGCGTAGCGAGGGAGCCCTATTGCCACATGGCTTTGCCGGATCGCGTTTCCTAATGAATTCTCGTTGCTAGAGTGTTCCCTCACCCGCTTCGCGGGGTTCGGGATTCAGGAGGAGCGTTCAAAAGCCTTCCTGATCACTTCCACGGCCGGCTGCTCCAGTTTGTATTCCGCCAGTTCACTCTCTCCGGCCCAGCGCACATCCGCGGCGTCGCCGCCTGCGCGCAGTTCTCCGCCTTGCACGGTGCATAGAAAATCAATGAGCACGTAGTGATATTGAGGAGCGCCTTCGCGTCCGGGAATAATGCGGTCCAAAACCTCAATGACGTCGCCAGCTTTTACTATCAATCCTGTTTCTTCGCGGGCTTCGCGTTCGGCGGCGGCACGCAGCGTTTCTCCCAGTTCAACCACGCCTCCGGGAAGTGACCATTCACCCAGCAGCGGAGGGCTGCCGCGCTTGATCAGCAGGACGCGCTCGCGATCTTCGCGGTCTTTGCGATGAACGATGACCGCGCCCACGCCGACAATAGGACGGTCAGGATAGTCTCGCTTCATGGCAGCAAGAAGAACGAGCGCGGCTGGACGTCAACAAATTTCCACCCACCTGAATTAACAACCGTGAAAGTGACAATCTCATTCTGGTGCTCCGCCGGACTGCCGTTGCTCGGCTCAATTTCCATTTCGGCATTAACGGAGAGTGTTGTGCCCTCGTCTTCCGCTGTGATCTCGTCCAGGGTCATGTGCACGCGGATGGATTCCGTATGAGAGTAGAAAGCAATCATTTGCTGTCTAAAGTTTGCTCCGTCCTTCATCTTGTCCAGATCGAAGAGGGCAAGAAATTGTTTCTGGCTGTGGCCTTGCAGCGCCTCAGTGAGTTGCAAGAGCAGTTGAGAAGCGGCTCGATCGTCAAAGGCGCCTGGTGCCGGGGCTGGCGCTTTTTTTGATTGCGCAGGAAGTAGCGCGGCAAAGAAAAACAATGCCACCGCAAACTGCGTGCAAAATCTAGGCACGTTCACCACCTTCAGGGCCATAGAATATGACCCAGACCAGCAGATCGTTGGTGAAATCTTCAAAACGATGGACCTCGCCTGCCGCAGCAAAGAGCGCATCGCCGGGAGCGAATGGCACGCGCTTACCTTCGACGAAAAATGTGCCGCTGCCGGAGGCTACGACATAAAGCTCGTCGCGCGTGTGCGGATGTTGGGGATCAGTGCCCCTGGGCGCGTAGATCTCGACCGCCAGAGTGCCATGGCAAAACAACTCCGCATAAAGATTACCGTCCTTGCTGGGGATGGCACTTTGCGCGTCGGCGAGTTTGATAATTCTTGCGGTAGAGAAATCCATTGTGTTCGCCTCTTCGAGCAATCTATTCGTGAAAAATCGTCATCCCGACAGCCGTTAAGGAGCGAGCGTTTTCATCAGCTCGCGAGTAGGCTGGAGGGACCTTGTGTTATCGCCTATGACACCAAGAACCTCAAGGTCCCTCACTCCTATTCGGACGCTGATGACTGCGCGTCCTCATTAACGGAGTTCGGGATGACGTTTATTTAAAACTAAGTCCGAGTACAAGGCCGCCATATTTTCCAGTTCCAACTTCCATTTACGATAGTAATTGTTTCATAGCCAATTCAAATATAGCCAGAAGCGCAGGCGGCTTTCGCATCACAATTCAATATGGCATTAGAGCTATACAACAAGAAGCGCAGCTTTGATCGTACGCCTGAACCCAAAGGAAAACTGGAGCGCCGCGGGCAACGCCGCTTTGTGGTGCAGAAGCATCGCGCATCGCGCCTGCACTATGACTTCCGTCTGGAGATGGATGGCGTATTGAAATCGTGGGCCGTACCCAAAGGGCCGTCGCTCAACTCCAGCGATAAGCGGCTGGCGATGCAGGTGGAAGACCATCCTGTTTCCTACTTCCATTTTGAAGGAAAAATCCCTGAGGGAAATTATGGCGCTGGCACGGTGATGGTATGGGACACCGGCACGTGGGAGCCTCTGGGCGATGAGCACCAGATGATGGACAAAGGCGATCTGAAGTTTCGTCTGCATGGTGAAAAGCTGCAGGGCGAGTTTGTGCTGGCAAAGATGCGCTCGCGCAGGCCGGGATCAAAAGGAACGGAGTGGCTGCTCATCAAGAAGAAAGATGAAGCGATGCAACCGGACTTTGACATCGACAAACTGGACTACTCAGCCCTGACGCAACGTAGCCTGAATGAGATTGCAGGCGACCAGGGGTCGGACGAATGGCAGAGCAACCGGCAAGCCGCAGTTAAAAAAGGCGCGGAGTGGCTGCTGGAAGAAGACAAGAAGCCATGCAAGCGAAGCCCGGTAAAAAAGACCGCGAGCAAGAACACAAAGCAACCTGTGAAGCCACAGGCCCGCAAGACTTCCAGGGCGAAGAAGAAATCACGCCGTGCAGCCTAAGCTCTCTGGCCAAGCGGATTGAGGGTCGCGACGAAAAACAAAAGCGGAACAATGAGGGCCCATAACAGGACGGAGCCGGCAGAACCGGAAGGAACCACCGCAGCCAAGAGTATGGCGATTAAGCTAACAATGGCTATTGTTCGGCGAAGGAGAAACATCATGCGGAGAATATCATAACTGCGCGCCAGGCGCGTGCAGATAAGCAGCTCAGATTAAAATAAGGGCAGTGTCCCGTTCCATCAAAGCGCATCTTCTGCTGGTGCTGACGACCCTGATCTGGGGCAGCACATTTGTCTTGATCAAAGCAGCGCTCAATGATTCTTCTCCGCTGGTTCTGAACGCGGTACGCATGGCGCTGGCGGCGGTTTTGCTGGCGGTGTATTACCGGAAACAGATGGCAGCACTCACCAGGCCTGTGCTCATCGCAGGCGTGGTGGTGGGATTTTTTCTTTATCTGGGCTATGCGTTCCAGACGAGCGGCCTGCAAGCTGACCACTCCTTCCAAGTCTGCTTTTCTCACAGGCACGTCCACGGTGATGGTGCCGCTGCTGCTGGTGGCAATCTGGCGGACACACATTCATCGATGGCGCGTGGTGGGAATCGTATTGGCGCTGGCCGGACTTTTTCTGATGACTGTCCCTGCCGGCGGCACAGGCCTGGCCGATTTTGCCAAGGTGAATTTTGGCGACATCCTGAGCGTGGGCTGCGCTTTTGGTTTTGCCTTGCAGATCATTTTTCTGGGACGCGCCAGCCAGCGTTTTCCGTTTGAGCAGATCGCTGTATTGCAGATCGCCACGGCGGCCGTGCTGATGGCCGTAACAGCGCCGTTTCTGGAAAAAACATATTTCCATCCCACAGGGACAGTAGTGGCCACCGTTTTGATTACCGGAATATTTGGCACGGCGGTGGCTTTTACCGTCCAGTCATGGGCGCAGCAATTTACCCCGGCAACGCATACCGCTCTGATCTTCACTCTGGAGCCGGTTTTTGCCTGGCTGACATCTTTTATCTATCTAAAGGAACGGCTTGGGGTTCGGGCCGGAGCCGGCGCTCTGTTGATTCTGGGCGGAGTACTGGTTTCTGAGCTGCTGGGCCACGTGGAAAAACCGGATGAAGAGCCCGCCACGGATGGCGAGTTGCAAGCCAGCTCCGGTGGATAACGCTGACCACATTTTGTGCGTCTAATGGACTGCGCTCCAGTTAATCCAAGACCCTGCCTGACCCGTTGTGAGTGTTGGCTTTATAATCATTGGAGACCTTAGTCCGGAGGAAGACCAAGTATGAACTCGCGTTTTGGCGCGTTGATGGCACGTATGCGAACGCAGCGGGCGCTCTCCACGCTGGTGATTCTGCTCACACTGACGGTAGGCATTCTGATCGGCACGGTGCTGAGCCGCGGCGGCGTAAGAGGCAGTTCCGCTCCAGACGGTTCCCTGCTGCCAGCCATGCAGACACCGCAGCAGTTGAGCACTACGTTTAGCCAGGTGGCCTCGTCGGTGGAGCCGGCCGTAGTCAACGTGAGCACTGAATCCACACCCAAAGTGCAGCGGCGTGGCGGGAACGGTCGCACGCCCAATCGCGGCCAGCAAGGCAATGGCAGCGGTGAAGATCCTTTCCAGGATTTCTTTGATCGCTTCTTTGGCGGGCAACAGGGCGGACAGCAAGGTGGACAGGGCGATCAGGGCGGCGATGACGATGACCAGGGCATGAATCCTTTTGGCGGACCAGGTGGTCCAGGCGGACGGCAGCGTTCGCTGGGTTCCGGCGTAATTCTGAACGCTAACGGTTACATCATGACGAATTTCCACGTGGTGGAAAAAGCCGATCGCGTCCGCGTAAAGCTCTTTGACGAACCAGCCAGCGTGCTGCATGACGCAAAAATCATAGGCGTGGACCGCGAGACTGACCTGGCGCTGATCAAGATTGAGCCGCCTAAAGATAAACCTTTGACCGTGGCAAGGCTGGGCGATTCCGACAAGATGACCGTTGGCGACTGGGTGCTTGCCATTGGAAGCCCGTTCGACCTGGAAGCAACCGTGACTGCCGGCATTGTCTCCGCCAAAGGACGTAATCTCCCCGGCGGACGCCAGTTCCAATCCTTTATTCAGACGGATGCGGCCATCAATCCCGGCAATTCCGGCGGCCCGCTGGTGAGCATGAACAGCGAGGTAATTGGAATTAATACCGCCATTTATACGCAGTCTTATGGATACCAGGGCGTGGGCTTTGCCATGCCGTCCAATGTTGTGCGCGACGTTTATGAGCAGTTAAGGACCGGCGATCACAAAGTCTCGCGCGGCTCGATTGGCGTTGAATTCAGCGCCGTCGCAAGCCCGGCTGTTCTGCGCGTTTACGGCGTAAAAAACGGTGTGCCAATCTCCAACGTTCGTCCCGATACACCGGCAGCCAAAGCTGGCCTGCAGAGTGAAGACACCATTACCGCGGTGAACGGAAAAAATGTTAAAAGCGGTGATGAACTGGTAAGCCTGATTTCCGCTTCCAAGCCCGGCAGCAAGCTGAATGTAACTTACGTCCGCAATGGGCAGGAAAAACAGGCCACGGTGGTGGTAGCGGATCGCGCCAAACTGTTTGCCGATCGCACCGAGCCGGGCAGCGACGATACGCCTGAAGACAATGCACCGACGCCGACCAAGATGGGTATCACGGTAAAACCGGTATCGCCAGAGATGGCCGAGCGCGCCGGCACCCCTGAAGGCAAAGGCGTACAGGTGATGGACGTGAAGCCAGACTCTTTTGGTGACGATCTGGGACTGGCTCCTGGAATGATCATCATGAAGATAAACAAGCAGCCGGTGAACAGCGAAGAAGAGTTCCGCAAGGTCACGTCACAAATCAAAAGCGGGCAGGATGTGGTGTTCCTGGTCCATGCCGGCAGAGGCGCTGGCGGCGGAAATACCTTTGTTTCCGGAACGCTTCCATAGTTCGACCACAATTTTCGCCGGGGCAGCAAAACCTATTGTTGTTCCGGCGGAGCGCTTTTCCGGCCTGAAAGCCACGACTCAGGCGGGGTTCCAGCAGCAACTCTGGATCCTATTTAACCCGGAAGGCCTTGATTTTATTGCACTTCGGTAATCCAGAGCCGCGCAACAAATTGCTGGCGTGGCGGCATCCAAACATGGGATGATGTTCGGACGTTTTGGCCTGGACCGTAAAAGCGCCAAAAGCACTTTTTCCTAGAGGTAGGGTATTTGCGTTTTCTGAAAAAACTTGTGATTTTGAGCGCCCTTCTGTCCGTGGGCGCCGGGTATGCTACGGCCGCACAGCAGAAGGCAGCGACCAAGCATCGCCATGGCAAGCACAAACCCGTTAAAAGCTCATGGAAAAAGAAAGGCCAGCAGGGCATACAGCCAGAACGCGCTACTCAGATCCAACAGGCGCTGATCCGGGAAAAGTACCTTACGGGTGAGCCAACCGGCATATGGGACGCCCGCTCACAAGCGGCAATGGTCAAATTCCAGGCTGATAATGGCTGGCAGACCAAGGAAATTCCAGACTCACGGGCCATCATTAAGCTGGGTCTGGGGCCAAACTATTCTTCGCAAATGCTGATCAACGGCACGCCTAAAACCCCTCCAGCAGGCGCCACCAGCACCACCGCTTTCCGCGGGGCAAGTGCAGCCACCGACAAGCAGTAACAGTCCAGCCCGCAACGGCTAGCCATCATAAAAAACCTTATCTATCGTTTCTATCACTTGGGATGAGTACTGAATGAGTGCTCAGCGTATCCTTGGCGGCATTTTGGGCTTTGAGGATTCTTGAGTTTAGTGATTGCGCGTCTGCGATGAGCCTTGACCGGACGCGCTGGCGGCTTGCGTCTTCACTGATGCGGTAAGAAGTGGCGCGGTAAGAAAGAGCCGGGCAAGCTCGTCAAGACCATAGCCCCATAAGTGGCGTGCGGCTCTTTCCCAATGTTCAGGACGGGTTATCACTGCAATGCCTCGTTGCATTTGTATCGTAAGAATAGATGCAGCAGCGAATAAGTCACGTTGTATAGGCGGGTGTGCGTTACCTTCGTGGCGAGAGCTGAGAGATCACGCCTTTTTTTACGATAAAATGTGAGCTGCTGGTATGGCGAAAAAGCGCAATAAGTCTGACAAATCGAAAACTAAGCCCACGGAAGGCGACGCCGGATTGTGGGTGGCTCCCCGCTATAGCTTGAAGGGCCCCGCTGGAGAACGCGCGTGGGAAAACCGCCTTGGTGGCGCTCCCAGCAACAGCCGGTTTCTGGAGCTGGCTGATATTGCCATGGGCTTAACCAAGCCCGAACCACGCAAGAAACGATCCACAGTCGGCACGCATGAGACTGCTAAGACTGAGCCCTACTCAGAGCCCAAATAAATTACTTTGCATTTTCAGGCTAAAGCTCTCGCACACCGTGGCTACGAACCAGAAAATATGCTGCCACCGCTGTCAGCAGAATACCGTTGCACGTGAGCACCAGGGGAGCGCCAAATTTGCTGGCAAAAAATCCGCTAACCAGGCTTCCCAAAGGCATGCCGCCACGGAAGGCCACCACGTAAATACTCATCACGCGTCCACGCAACTCATTGGGCACCAGCAACTGCACCAGCGAGGTAACGGTAGCGAACACAACAATCAGCGCGGCCCCGTTCAAGAAGAGAAGAATATCGCTCAGCCATAAGACTCGCGAGAGAGAAAAAGCAGCGACCAACAGGCCGCAGCAAGCCTGCACGATAAGCACGGTGCGGCCCATTTTCTGGTATTTTCCCAGCCATGCCACCGCAATCGCGCCTACGATTGAACCCGCTCCTGAGAATGCCATGAGCCGCGTATATACGCTAACGCCTCGATGAAACACGTCCTTTGCGAAAAGCGGTAGAAAGGTCAATATCGCGAATGCAAGAAATGTAGTAGCAAAAGCAAGGACCGTAAGCGCCAACAGGCTTTTTTGACGTCTTACATAGGAAAGACCCCCGCGCAACTCTTCGTGAATCCGGCGGGATATCGCAGGTGGCGTATGTTTTACATGGAGCGCCATCAAGGCAACGATCACGATCAGAAACGATACACCGTTAAGAAAGAAACACGAGGCCATACGCTCGATCGCGTTACGTCCCAAGGTCGCTAGTGCGATGCCGGCCAGCAGCGGTCCCACAAGACGCCCCATGTTGAACTGGATAGAGTTGAGTGCAATCGCATTAGGGAGATCATTTTTCTCAACCAGCGTGGGAACCAGTGCCTGGGACGCCGGACCGCCAAAAGCCTGCGCGGTGCCGGTGAAAAATGAGAGCGTAAGAATATGCCAAACCTGTACTACATTGGAGAAAACCAGAGCAGCCAGTGTGAACGCCGATGCCATTTGAATATATTGCGACGCCAACAGCAGGCGACGGCGATCAAGCCTGTCTGCCACCACCCCTCCGAGAAGAGAAAAGAGCATGATTGGCAACTGCTGCAGGAATGCGTCAAGCCCCAGGTAAAAGGGCGAGCCGGTTTTGGAAAGGACGAGCCAGTTTTCGGCAACATTCTGCATCCAGGTGCCGATGGTGGAGGAGCATGAGCCGAACCAAAGGATTCGGAAATCACGATAGCGAAAGGCGGCTAAGGTCCGTCGTACCGCCGTTCCCCCAATCCCTACTGCGCCTGCCAGGGATGCGCGTTTCTGTTGTACAGAACTATCCAAAGGTGTCCAAAATGTCAGTTGAGGAAATAGCGGCTGAATCGAGCCTGCCACAAAGACGTTGAGCATCTTATGACAATCCTCGAGTTGAGTAATTGGTGCCGAAGAAGGGACTCGAACCCCCACACCCTTGCGAGTACATGGACCTGAACCATGCGCGTCTGCCAATTCCGCCACTTCGGCATTGAATGAGGCGCCAGACCAACATCGGCGCTTGCGACGGGAAATACTTATCTATTCTAAAGGGTTTGCTGAATGTGTCAAACCCCCGGACAGATTACCAAGTGCGTAAAAAGCTGCTGGTGCGCGAATTCTTAGCTTTGTGGCGCATGCAGCAGCGCAACCACTTCCTGCTCCAGCGCGGCGAAGTCGGTTGCGCCGTTGTGTTTGCCGTGGATCTTGTTATCGCGGCCAATCACAAACGTGGTGGGCAGACCCAGGACGCCGCCAAAGGCGTCGGCTATCTTGAGGTCGCTGGGGACGACGGGATAGTTCATCTGGTATTTGCGATAAAAATTGCGCAGCTCGGTGGCGTCATCTTCCACGGAAAAGCCAACCACCTGCAGTCCCTGGTCCTGATATTTTTTCTGTAGCGCAATGAACTGCGGCACTTCTTCCGCGCAGGGCGTACACCATGCGGCCCAGAAGTTGACCAGCACGACTTTACCTTTATAGTTCGCGGTATGTAGAGTGTTGCCGTTCAGGTCAGTAATGGAAAGTTCCGGCGCAGCAGCCAGCGCAGGACCAGTCATCGCGGCAGCGTGTTGGCGGCTGGAGTGATGCACGCCCAGATAGACACCGAACGCAAGTCCCGCAATCGCCAGAAAGATGATTAAGCCGCGCATTGTTGATTAAGCCTATTCGCCGCTGGCCACGGGCAAGCCTTTGTCCTTCCAATCGACGCCAAAGCCGGTTGCCATATAAAGGACGCGCACCTTGGTGAATCCGGCTTTCTTCAGCTCAGCAAATGCCGGACGGATATTGGGGCAATGGTCCCACGGGCAGCAGCCGCAATAGATCACCACTGCGCCATCTTTGGGCAATGACGCGGCGCGGGCGCGCAGCTTCTCCATACCTTCTGGCTTGCCGACGGGGCCAATGAACTCGGATCCGGGAATGTGCGCCTGCGCATAAAAAGCTTTTGGTCCCACATACAGGACGACCGGTTTCTGCGCGCCAGTGGCTTTCATGGCCTGGGCAAGTTCGCTGGGCTGGATCTGGCTTGCCGTTGGGATGTCGTCAGCGGCGACGGACGGCTTCGCGGTTTGTGCCGAAGCCAATGCCAGGGCAGCAATTACGGTTGTGAGCAACAGCAGTCGCAGGGTAATGGTGGATCTAAACGAAAAAGGGATCATGGGAAAGAATTGTAACAAGGGATTGGGTGATCGCCGACACCGCGCGTGATCGGAAAATCAGACAAACCTACCGCAGATCAGTGCGATGCTTCGGTAGAACTCCCTGTAGCGGCATGGTCACAACTAGCTGTATCGGGATCCTTCGACTGCGTCGTCGCATGCGCTCCGACTTCGCTCAGGATGACAAATACCGCGGATGGGACGCGGACCGTCGCCGATTGGAAATTTCAGAATTCAAGGGAACCAACGGACTAAGCATATCCACTTAATCCAAACGAACTAGCCCGATAATCATCTCTGGATTTTCCCTCGATTTATATAGACTGCACCCACTGCTTTACTGGTACCCCGCCACTTCAGAAAGAGTTCCCCCAAAATGAAGAAACTGAAGAACCGTCTATTGCCGGGTTTTGTCATTTTTGTTGTGGCTGTTTCCCTTACGATGTTTGCCGGATGTGGTGGCCAGATGATGACCGCAGCCAGTCCCACGCCAACGCCCCCTGCGGCCAGCCCGGGCACGAACACTACCCCAAGCAACGCCCAGACCATCCCTGACATACAGACGCTTACCGGCTGGGAAAACTGCACGGTCTGCACCGGGAGCGCGATGGCGGTTTATTCCATGACGCAGGGAGTAGCTACGCCGGCGGTGTCGGGATCTTCCGCACAGTTCCAGTTGCTTGCGGGCACGCTGCCTTTTGGCGGAGCGCTATGGTTCAAGTTTCTGGGCGCGCACAACAGCGCTACCCACTTTGTCTATGACCTCTTCTTTTACGTGGACAATCCAGCAGTGGCGCAGGCGGTTGAGTTCAACGTGAGCCAGAGCGATGGCCAGAACCGCTACAGCTTTTCTACCCAATGTGACCTGCAGGGCGCACATGCGTGGCGCGTCTGGGACCCGGTAGGCAATAAGTGGGTGGCCTCCGCGGTAACTTGCGCCGAGCCGGCGGCAAAGACCTGGACCCACCTGATCTGGGAATTTGAGCGCGACCCGGGTGGCAACGTGATTTTTACGGCCGTCACGGTAAATGGAAACAGGGGTGTGGTCAACCTGAGCATGCCGCACACGCCTGATACATCGAACGGAGTCGACATAGCGTATCAGTCCGACGCCAACCTGAACGGCACGCCTTATTCGGTCTGGCTGGATAAGGTAAACCTGACGTACTGGTAGGAGGGAATTGCCAAAATCGCCGAAATTGCCAAAAGTGGCAATTGGAAAACAACCCCTTACCACGGATTCACACTGATGCCACTGATCAGGAAAAAGCAAAAGCTAGTCTCAGATTTTGCTGATCAGTGTTAATCAGCGAAATCATTAATCGGTGAAATCAGTGGTGTGGTTTTCAATTGCCACTTTTGGCAACTTCGGCGATTTTTGGCAATCTTCCCCAGGAACATGTCTAGGTACCCCATGGTCCTAAAGGACTACGTTTTTCCCGCCAACTTCGCGCGGCATTTTCGTTATAATGAGCGGGCTCTGGTGTACTCTGGACTTTTGGCCGGGACGCGTGTCTCTGGCTAAAGGACAGACCACCCATGAAGTATTTTCTGCGTGCGTTCACGCCTACTAAGAACCGGCGGCTCAATGAGTTGATCGGGTTCCTGTTGTTTGTCTCCGCGACGCTCCTCTTCCTCGCGCTGGCCAGCTATTCTCCGCTGGACCCGTCTTTAAACACAGCCGGCTCGCTGAACTCAGGCTCGGCGCGCAATTGGATTGGCCTGTTTGGCGCCATGATGGCCGACCTGCTGTTGCAGTCGATTGGCGTGTTTGTGTTTGCCGCGCCGGTAATGATTGCCCTGCTGGGCGCGCGCTGGTTTAAGTCAAAGCCGGTGGCTTCTCCGGGCGCTAAGGCGCTGGGTGCGGCGATCCTGCTGATTTTTGCGCCGGCCCTGCTGGCGCTGCTGCCGGGACATCTGCGCTGGCTGCACATGGTGGCCATTGAAGGCCTGCTGGGCCGCATTGTGGGCGATGTGCTGCTCCACTATTTCAATACCGTTGGCGCTTATATCGTTTGCGGAGCAGTGGTGGCTGTGGCGCTTTATCTTTCGACGGCGTTCTCTTTCGTCGGGCTGCGCATCTGGGCGAACACGCGCTTTGCTTTTGTGTTTGCACTGTGGCAGCGCTTCCAGGATTGGCGTGCCGCGCGTGCCAAGATTGCTGCGCAGAAAAAAGCCCAGAAAGCGACCCAACTGGAAACCCAGCGCCGCAATGCGAATGAGCGCGGCGTGATTGTGCCTCCGCAAATAGCGCAACGCATGCGCATGCAGGCTGACGCAGCTCCGGCTGGGGCTGCTCCGGTAAAGTCAGGCATTGAGCGGACGTTTGAAGATATGGAGCCCGTTGGCGTGCCGCAAGCTGCTGAGTTGGAGCCGGTCGCACAAATGAGCGGCGGCGCTGTCTGCGGAAGTGGAGCCCGCAATCAATGCGCGCGCGGATCAGGCCGAAAAACGCAAGACCGTCCTGCCGAAGATTGCCGCTGGCGGATACAAACTGCCACCCAGCTCGCTGCTGCAACGTCCTGACGATCAGCAGGCCATCAATGAAGCGGCAGTAAAAGAGCTTGCGGTAGTGCTGGCGGAAAAATGCGGAGAGTTTGATGTCCGCGGGGCCGTGACGCAAATCAATCCTGGCCCGGTGGTTACGACCTACGAATTCAAGCCTGAAGCCGGCGTGAAATACAGCCGCATCACCAGCCTGTCCGATGATCTCTGCCTGGCCATGAAAGCCGAAAGTATTTTGATTGAGCGCATGGCGGGCAAATCCACTGTGGGCATTCAGGTGCCAAACCACACGCGCGAAACCATATGGCTGCGTGAGGTGGTGGAGTCACCGGAATTTCTTGGGACCAAGAGCAAGCTCACGCTGGCCATGGGCAAGGACATCAACGGCCGCATTGTCACCGCTGATTTAGCCACGATGCCCCACATGCTTATAGCAGGATCCACGGGCTCGGGAAAAAGCGTCGCGATTAACGCGATGATCATGTCGATTTTGTATAAAGCCACGCCTGACCAGGTGCGGCTGATTCTGGTCGACCCCAAACGGCTGGAGCTGGGGATTTATGAAGGCGTCCCGCATCTTTATGTTCCGATCATCACTGAGCCCAAGCTCGCGGCCAACGCGTTGCGCAATGCCGTCCGCGAAATGGAGCGCCGCCTGAAGGTGCTGGCGGCCAAGGGCGTCCGCAATCTGGACCAGTACAACAAACTTTTTGAGACAGATACGCCCAGCCTGTTTGAGCAGGAAGGCGACGAGAAACCGCTGCCGCAAATTGTGATCATCATTGATGAGCTTGCTGACCTGATGATGCTGGACCAATCGAACGTGGAAGAATCCATCACGCGGCTGGCGCAGATGGCGCGCGCCGTTGGCATACATCTGGTGCTGGCAACGCAGCGTCCGTCAGTGGACGTGATCACCGGCTTAATCAAGGCAAACTTTCCGTCACGCATCTCGTTCCGCGTGGCTACGAAAATCGATTCGCGCACCATTCTTGACGCGAACGGCGCGGAGTCTTTGCTGGGCAAAGGCGACATGCTCTATCTGCCATCAGGGTCGGCGCGCGTGCACCGGCTGCACGCTCCGTATACGTCAGAAAAAGAGACGCATGCGGTGGTCGAATTCTGGCGCGCGCAGGCGCAGGCACAGTACGACCAGAAGTTCCTTGAAGTCCCCAAAGAAGAGCGTGTTGGCGCTTCTGGCTCCGGCGGGGGCGATTCTGATGACGGCGAAGGCGAGCACGACGAGCTTTACCATGATGCCGTGCGCCTGGTGATTGAGTTCGGCAAAGCGTCCACTTCCCTGCTGCAGCGACGACTACGGATCGGCTATGGCCGCGCCGCTCACCTCATTGATCTAATGGAAAACGACGGGATTGTAGGAGCAGCCGACGGCCCGAAGCCACGTGAGGTCCTGAAGAAACCAGATTGGCTGAACGAAGTGGAAGAAGCTTTGCGCTAGGTCGCTGCTGCGGTCTTCATGGATCGCAGCGCCACGGCGCCAAGAACCACCACAGCGCCTACAATCGCAATCCACAAAACCGCCGGGTGACGTTCCGTCCACGGTCGTTCATCCGGCCTTCCTGCATAGGCGCTGTTGGACGCCTCGGGCCCAAGTTGTGCCGGCACCACATTCTTTTCCATCTGAAAAAGTTTGGCGTAATCGTAAACAGGCGAGGTCAATTTTTCATCGCCGTAATAAAGAGTCAGCTCTCCTGCGGCAGGCGCGTCAAAATAGATGCGACGCTCATGCTGCTCCAGCCGCGCACTCTGCTGTAACGGTTTGTCGTCGCCATTATGGATGATGACCTTAATCGTCTTTTCTGCCTGCGGGGAAAACTCCACCGTGAAATCATCCGCATCAATCTTGTTTCCATTGCGCACCATGTGCACTTTGCTGATCTCGCCTGAGCCAAGCCACAGGCCCCGATCATTCCTTATCTCCACGGCGCGGCGAAAGTTCGGCTGATTGGGATCAATGGCAAAGCTGACCCGTTCCACAGGAACGTTTTCAGGCACATCAAATGTCAGTACAGTATCGTGATCCTGGCCGGAAATTTTCGGTGTCTCGGCCACATTGCGCCATCGTGCCTGCTGCTCTGCACGGAAATCCGCGGTTGCGCCCTGAATATCCGCGGGCTTCACCGGGCCATCGATCGTCACGCGCAAATATTTATAAGTGGAAACCGGCAAACGCAGCATGCTGTTCCCGCCCAGACTTTCTTTCGAAAGATCGTAAAGAATGGGCTCAGCCAGCACGGCCCAACGCGGACCATGTAAATCGTCCTGCCCTTCCACTTTTGCATGTGCAACAAAATCCCGCGCTGCCAGCTTCACGTCAATATGGTCATACTCCACCACGCCGGACATATCGATGATGAACTGCGTCTTGCCCGCAACCGCGCTCTGCTGCAGCACTCGAACAGGCGTATGCTCATGCTCCAGGCTGCCGCGCTCAACTGCCAGGGCATACGGATACTCTGTCTGTCCGTTGTATAGGCGGAGGTCGCCGAGATCAGGCTGAGCATTTTTCCAGAGCGCTCCATCCACGGCGAAATAATGCTGGCCGCCGCCCGTTACCTGCACCGGCCTCTGAAACTTGAAATACGAAATGGACGGACTGGCAAATACAATCAACGCCAATAATGCCGTGCTGATCTTCATGCGGATGGCTCCTGTGCCATACTGTTATTTTTGTTCGTAGACAACTTCAGCCAATCGCGATGATACGCATAAGAGATCCCCATCAGCATTACGCCCAGGGCAATAAAGCTCAGGATTCGGTATACCTGCTGCAACTCACGCGAGTCATACAAAAACACTTTGCCAATGGTGAATGCCACCAGCACCAGAGCCTGCCAGCGGATGAACGCGGTGCGCTTCCAGAAGCCCACCACCATCATGGCCGCGCCATAGAGAATCCATATGGCGGAAAAACTGAAGTCACGGGCAATCTCTAACTGGCGCGTTGCCGCGTAGCCCAGCTGCCGGTAGTCGTGAGCGATCTGGCGTCCGAAATAGCCTTCTGCCTCCAGCGTCAGAGCGAGTAGTGCGAGCAAATTAAACGCCACGCCGGCTGCCTTCACGAAGGGCATTTCGCGTTCTGAAGCATAACGTTCACCGGCCGCTACAATCCCGCCCAAAATGGCAATCGCCAGCAGATACGTGGCAAAGCGCGCGTTAAAGACCAGCGTTTCTGCATTGAAGTTGTCATAGAACACCAACCGCAGCACGCCCAGCGCCAGCGTGCATCCGGCAAAGTACCGCAACAGGTCGAGCTTTGTTTTTACCGCGACCCACAATAGCACCGCAGATTCAATCAGCCAGCCAATCGTGATCCAGTGCTGGTTCAGCTTGAGCGGAATAGCAATCGTGATAAATGCAATGGCAATGGCGATATGAATAAGCTGGACGACCTGCACTACATGCGGCTCACTACTCCCACGCCTCTTGATCAGGCTGCCCAGTAAGAGATAGGCCACCGCAAGCGCCAGCGCGTACCACATGAGCGTGGCGGTTTCTGGCAGATACATGACCGTAAGCGCCAGAAAAAACGCAGCAGCATTTACCAACGGAAGTATGGCCAGGGTAAGTGCAACCGGTCCATGCGATCGTGATCGCGTCAGAGGCGTGACCAGCGGCACAGCAGCAAAGATGGCGAAAAAAGCTGCCGCAAAGAATATCGTCAGAGGGCGTTCAGTAGTGTCATAAAACTGCGCGGCCCATCCGATATACAGGGCCGCTGTGCCCATCACGCTGCCCCATATAATCCGCCGCCACGGCTTGCGGCTCACCATTACCAGAACGGCAAGATTGAGCAGGCAGACATAGGAAAACAGTACGATCTCGTGGTTCTCTCCGGTTGAAACCAGAGCCGGCGTGCTGAACCCGCCAATCATCGCGTAGACAGCAAGGATTTCCGCGTCTTGTGTGAGCGCCAGTATGATGGTGCACGCCGTCACCAGAATCATGGCAGCAAATGCCACACTTGCGGGAACCAGCCCATATCTCTGCGATGCCGCCCACAGCGATAGATAGAGAATGCCAATCCCTATGGC
This sequence comes from Terriglobia bacterium, assembly GCA_963724105.1. Lineage (GTDB taxonomy): Bacteria > Acidobacteriota > Terriglobia > Terriglobales > Acidobacteriaceae > Angelobacter. Next base: position 495,178 of record CAVRTD010000002.1, read on the forward strand.
TTTCAGCGAATATGAAAACGTTACGCTGCCTTTGCTGCGGAAGCGCTCACTCCATATCACCACGGCAATCCCGGCGAGCAGACCAATGGCTACGCGTCCGCCGGGGCCAATCCATCCACTATCAAAGGCGTATTTCAAAAAGTAAGAAACACCGATCAGGATCGCGATGATACCAACGCGGTTCAACCACAGCTTGCCGATTGTTCCTTCCAGATCTTCAGAGGAACGTTGTTTTATCTGAGCAAATTTCGGCAACGAGATTGTCGGCATTGGCGGGATCGACTGTATGGGAGTGCGATCCACTTCCGTCCTGGATACAGTAAGCGGAGGCGGTGGCGGAACAGCCGATGTCTGGGAAGGCGCAGGAGATGGTGTACGTCCCTGAAAAGCCTGTGACTCGATTCCGGCGCGCTGTTCCAGACGGTATATACGCTCAGTTAGAGCTGCCATCTGCGAGCGCAGAACCTCTAACTCATCCTGTGGATTGGGCATGCGGGTAAACTTATCGCATGTTTCCGCGCGAAGCAAAGACTTTGTTTTCTAGTTCCACTTCAAGCCTTTGAGCTGGTCCAGGTTGACGTTTCCACCGCTCAGCACAACGGCAACTTTGGAACCGGCGGGCGCTTTGATCAATCCATGCAACAGCGCCGCCACAGGCGCAGCTGCCGCGCCTTCCACCACCAGCTTGGCATGAGACATGATCCAGATCATCGCATCAAAAATTTCTTTGTCCGGCAGCGTGACAATGTCATCCACAAAACGCTGCACGATGGAAAAATTGTTCTCGCCTACGCGCTTCACCCGCAGGCCGTCAATAATGCAATCGATTTTGTCCAGCGTGACTACGTGGCCGGCCTCGATGCTCCGCTTCATGCCGGGCCCGTCTGACGATTCCACACCAATAATCTTGATCTTCGGGTTCAACGCCTTCAGCGCCATGGACACGCCGGAAATCAAGCCACCACCGCCGATCGGCACCACGGCAATATCCACCTGCGGAAAGTCTTCATATATTTCCAGGCCAAGCGTGCCCTGCCCGGTGATGAGTTGTATGTCGTCAAAAGGATGGATGTACGTGAGCCCGCGCTCCTCACAAAGCTGCTTGGATTTCTCGTTGGCCTCATCCCAGATGGTCCCATGCTGCACCACCTCAGCGCCGTACGCTCGCGTGGCATCCACCTTGGACTGCGTGGCGTTGCTGGCCATCACCACCACGGCCTTCATCTTGTATACGCCTGCCGCCAGCGCCACGCCCTGCGCATGATTACCCGCCGATGAACAAATCACGCCGCGCTTGCGCTGCTCTTCCGTAAGATGGCGGAATTTATTCAGGGGGCCACGCAGCTTGTATGAGCCGCCCTTCTGGAACATTTCGGCCTTCAATCGCACGTCAAAGCCGGTGCGCTCACTCAGCAGCCGCGACGTGAGCAGCGGCGTGTGATAAGCAAACGACGAAACGATTTTTCGGGCTTCCTGGAACTCTTGCAGGGAAACTACCGGGGCGGCGGAGACTTGTGAGGGCATGGCTGGTTCCTTTGAATAATCAACAGGCGACCTAAGAGTCTATCAAAGCGCCCATGAACCTCACCATGCCCCTGCATCATGAGTGCCACAGACTATGCTGCCTGCGCATGCTTTCGATATAACGGCACTAGTTCTTCTTTGACGAATACTTCGTATGAAGTCGGTGTCGTGTTTTTGGCGGAGCGCGGTTCCAGTGCGCGCATGTGGCCTGAGTTCAAAGCCGCGGCCATTTCAACGATCAGGCCTGCGATGTTGGATGACATGCCCATCTGCATCAGCATCGGCTGCACCTGCTCACCTGGCAGTTGGTTATAAGTGAGATCTGGCTTATCGATGGCGCGTCCGATAACTTGCGCCACCTCATTCATGCTGATATCGCGCTGGCCCAGCAGTTCGTGCGTCTGCTTGCCGCGGAAGTTCAGGTCCAGCAGCCATTCGGCCGCCCTGTTTCCGATGTCTCTGGTTGCGATCATCGGCAGCTTCAGGTCGCCCCGCAAGGGACCTGCAGCTTTGCCCATCGCGTGGACCGCAGCAGCCTGGCCCAGCGTATTTTCCATGAAGTACCCCGCGCGCAGGTGCAATACATTCAGCCCGGTGATTCGATCCAGCATCTTCTCAAACTCGTGCAAACCGGCTACTGGGCCCGTGCCCGACTCTTTGTCCGCGCCCACGCTGCTGAGGACGACCGCATACTTGACTTGCGCTTGTTCCAGCGCGCCTGCAATTGCCGTGCCCAGGCCGCGCTGCTCACTGCGAAAATCCTGGCTGGCCATATTCGGCGGAAACATTACGTAGACCGCATCCGCCCCGGTGAATGCTTTGGTGAGTGCGGCCTGGTTGTTCAGATCGGCTACAACCGCTTCAGCCCCGCGCGCTACCAATGGCTGCAGGCGGTCTTTGCTCCTGCCGATGACTCTGACCTTTCTCTTCTGATCAAGCAGCCTGTTGGCAATCGTGCTCCCGGTATGGCCTGTTGCTCCTGTTACAACGAACATGTTTACCTCCTTTCAAAATCGATGCGATCAAAACATCACAGGGTGCCAGAAATTCATGCGATAGTTGAAACAGAGCAACCACCCATCGATTTTGAAAGTCCCGGTCAACAATTCTCTCTCACCACTCGTAACACGCTTAAGCAATCTTCCCTACTTACATCATTGTGCGTCACAAACCGCATCTGCTCCATATCGATTCCACGAAACAATCTTTCGGGCTTCTTGAAACTCTTGCAGGGAAACTACCGTGGCGGTGGAGACTTGTGGGGTCATACTATTCGTTGTAATTGTTTGGCCTTTTCATACATGTTCTGGGCTTCTCTTTCGCGTCCAACATCCTCCAGAAAACACGCGTATGACTCATATCGGCGGCCTTCCTTCGGCTTGAGTTTTATTCCTTCAAGATGAATATTCTCAGCTTCTTCGGTTCTGCCCTGTTCGAGGCAGGTTAACGCCAAAGAGATTCGAGTCATAAATGAATCCCTGATGCGAAGTGATTCCGTGAGATATTTCTCGGCCTTTTTAAATTTCCCCAACTTGAGATATATCGAGCCTAAAGCCCATTTAGATATGGCGTTTTCGGGAGCAAGTTTTGTAGCTCGAATCAGATGCTTCCGCGCCTCTTCAAATCGCTCCAGTTTGAAATAGCACCATCCAAAATCCCATGACAAACGCCAGTCTGTTTTGACAACAGACATTTCCGTTTTAAATAACTTGATAGCCGCTGGCCAACGCTCTGCCCTCATCAATGAAGTAATTTGCTCGCGAAGCTGGCCAGGACTTCTCGATTCATTCATAGGACAGGTCAACCCCAGAGAGCCTTCTTATTGCCATTTTACGCATCCGTTACAACTCACTTCCCGCAGATCCCCTGTACCACTTCCAGCACCTTCATACAATCTTCGCGACTCACGTCATTGTGCGTCACGAAACGCATCTGCTCCTGATCGATTCCAGCAGCCAAAACTTTCTTCTCTCCAAGCTTACGGCTGAACTCTGCGGTGTCCATGCCTGTTCCGGTAATGTTGAAGACCAGAATATTGGTCCGCACTTTTTTTGCATCGATTTTGATTCCCTTGATCTCGGCCAGGCCATCTGCCAGCAGCCGGGCGTTGTCATGGTCTTCCTGCAGGCGCGCCGGCATTTTTTCCAGCGCAATCAACCCCGCTGCCGCCAGCACGCCGGACTGGCGCATGCCGCCGCCCAGGGCTTTACGGAATACGCGCGCCTTGTCGATGAATGCTTTGCTACCGACCAGCATCGATCCCACCGGCGCACAGAGTCCTTTGGAGAGACAGAACATCACCGAATCAAACTTCCGGGTAATCTCGGCCACGGGCTTGCCCATTGCCGTGGCAGCGTTAAAGATGCGCGCGCCATCCAGATGAACGGGCAATCCCACCTCGTGTGCGCGATCACAGATTTCATCGGACACATCCAGCGGAAACACAGGGCCGCCCGCCAGACTGCCGGTGTTCTCCAGCGAGATCAATCCTGTCTGCGCACGATAGTAGGCCGGTGGCGCGATCTTCTTTTTGATCTGCTCCCAGGTGATCACGCCATCTTCGCCGTAGATGGTGCGCGGCTGGCAGCCGGAAAATGCGGCCACCGTAGCCGACTCCAGATTAATGAAGTGCGCACGCTCTTCGCAGATGATCTCCTGCCCGTGCTGCGTGTGTACACGGATGGCCACCTGGTTTCCCATGGTGCCGGTGGGAACAAAGATCGCAGCCTCTTTTTGGAAGATCTGTGCGGCCCGCTCCTGCAGGCGATTCATGGTTGGGTCTTCGCCGTAAACGTCGTCCGCGACTTCGGCCTCGGCCATGGCGCGACGCATCTCCGGCGTGGGCTGGGTCACAGTGTCACTGCGCAGGTCGATGGCGGTGCGCGGTTTGTGTACTTCAGCGGTGGAAGGTTGCTGAGCGAGCTTTGAGTTCATAAGTTTTGGTCTAACAGTTTACAGATTCATCTATCGCAAAATCATTTATACAAAAGATCAGTTTTAGTTTTGTCATCCTGAGCGACTCCGCGCGACACAAGGAGCGAGGAGGAGTCGAAGGATCCCGAGAGCGCAATTGGCCACCATGCAGTCACAGGGAGTTCTTACGAGAATTCATCAGCCGGCGATTGCCCTGTCAGCAATAAATCTTTGAAACACTTCATTGGAAAGCAATCTTCCTCGCGCAGTCAACCGGAGATTATTTTCCGCACGGCATAACAAACCTTCAGCTTCTAGCTCCGCAACCGCTTCGTCGTATCTTTTGCTCTCTTCCCCAAATTCCTTCCGCAAACGTTCAAGATCCACGCCACGATTTAACCGCAACCCCAGAAAGAAGCTCTCTTCCAGCGCCTGCTGTTTTCCACCGCATCTGATTTCCACTCAGGGGCAACAAAGTAGCGGTCATAGTCGTCGGTGGTCGCCAGCCGCACGCTTGCTGTTCCCGCGGCGCGCTTGTGCTCGGCAGCCACCAGCATGGAGTGGGCATCCACGCCAAAGCCGAGATAGGGCTGACGCGTCCAATATTTCAGGTTGTGCCGCGACTCAAAGCCCGTCCGGGCAAAGTTTGAGATTTCATATTGGTGGACGCCTGCCGCGTTCAGCCGCTCGCAGGCTGTCTCATAAAACTCGGCCGTCAGATCGTCATCGGGGACAAAGTGCGCGTGATACTTGGTGCCGCCAGCAATCAACTCGCGTCCCAACCGCGAATCCTCGTCCACCTCAAGCATGTATATGCTCACATGCGGAACGCCCGTCGCCACAGTCTGGTCAAGCGAATATTGCCAGCTTTCGCGCGTCTGGTGCGGCAGGCCCGCAATCAGGTCAACATTGATATTGCTGATGCCAGCCTGGCGCAGCCGGTCGATATCGTTAAGCGTCTTTTCCCGCGTATGCAGCCGCGCCACGGAAGCCGCTTCTTTATCGACGAATGATTGGACGCCCAGGCTTACGCGATTCACGCCAAGCGCGGCGAGCGTTTCAATCACCGGATCGGTCAATGTTCCCGGGGCGCACTCTACCGTGACTTCGGCGTGGGCAGCGACTGCAAATCTCTGCCGTATGACGAGAAACAACTTCTTCAACTCTTCCGGAGGAAGCAGGCTGGGGGTCCCGCCGCCAAGATAGATTGAATCAACGGTTTCAGGAATCTCTGCGCCCTGCTCAGCCGCATACGCGCCCAGCGACCGTATGTCGTCGCTCACACGCTCCACGTAGCGCCCCATCTGCCCGGCGGAGAATACCCCAGACGCAAAGTTGCAATAGGTGCACTTCGACCGGCAAAACGGTACCGAAATATAAATGCCTGAATCCATAGAATTGCTAAAAAGAGCTTGCCAGGGGCACAAATTCTGCCTCAATTATAGACGGGTAAGACCCTGCAAACTATTGAACTTGCAGGGTCTTTATTGTGGTGTACCTACACGAAACTGGAGAAAGCAGACGAAATACTTACATCACAAGCGGCGGCTAATCAGGGCAGAAGCACAGTCTTGCATAGATAGATACACTTAGTTCCATATTGTCCGACGACCGCGCAGCCGGCGTGATCTATACAGACAACCCCTCCACCTCCCGCTATTGCCGCCCCGCTGAGGATTGCTGTAAAAATCTCAAGCGTATGTTTATTCAAAGGCCCTTCGCTTACTATTTTATTCTGCTCGACGATTTTAAAATCCCATTGAGACGGCTCAGCCCTTCCGACAGATTCAAGAAACTCCTTAACCAGATTTGTGTGTTGTTTCTGTACCTGTTCCACCTGGCTTCTGAGATTGTTCAAACCGCTCACTGATTTTTGGAGCGCCTCAAACTGTTTTTGGGCGTCATTGAGTTTAGCTTCCATTCACTTGCCTTCTTTCTTTTCTCCTACTTCATACATGCTTAACAGCCAAAATCGAGAACCGAATTATAGACGGCCATCATTCTGCAAAATCATTGGACTTGCGGGTTTCATTGTTTGTGAAAGTGAGACAAGTAAAACAGGCGGTAATACAAACCAATAAAAATGCCATCCCTAAGCGATTAATAAGACAACTTAGCACTACAGATTGAGAATCAATTATAGAATCCTTGTATGCTCAAACGCGCTGTTATTACAGGCATGGGCGTGGTTAGCCCCAATGGAATTGGAAAAACGGCATTTTGCCGCGCCATTCTCGATGGAAAGAGCGGCGTAAAACTTATCACCCGTTTTGATACCTCTGACCTTCCTGTCAAGATCGCCGGCGAAATCCAGGACTTCAACGAGCTTGACTGGATTGAAGCCCGCGAGCGCAAGCATGTTTCGCGCAGTGTGCCGCTGGCTGTGGCCGCGTCCACTGAGGCGCTTAAAGACGCCGGCATTGACTACGAGAAAATGTCGCTCGATGAGAAGCGCGAGATCGGCGTTGTGCTGGGCACCGGCGGCGGCGCGGGAGATTTTTCTGACGCGCAATATCAAATGTATTACACCGGCAAGGCCAAGCAGATCAGCATTTTCAGCATCCCCAGCGGGACCATGGGCACCATGTCCAGCGAGGTGAGCATGCGCTTTGGCTTTCGCGGGTTGAGCCATGTAGTTACCAGCGGCTGCACCTCGTCCACTGACGCCATTGCTTATGCCACGCGCCAGCTCCAATTTGGTTCTCTGCCCATGATGCTGGTTGGCGGCGTTGATTCACCGCTCTCGTGGGGCATTCTTAAAGGCTTTACATTCATGCGCATCATGACGGAATCCTGGAACCATGAGCCGGAGCGCGCTTCGCGTCCATTCAATCTTGATCGTGACGGTTTTGTGGTGGCGGAAGGCTCGTGGATGTTTGTGCTGGAAGAATACGAGCATGCCCGCGCCCGTGGCGCTCACATCTATGCGGAGATCGCCGGTTACGGGTCCACCTGTGAAGCCTTCCATCGCGTACGCTTGCAGGAATGCGGTGAAGAGCCGGCCCGCGCCATCCAGTTGGCCATGAAAGAGGCTGGCATCTCTTCAGAAAATGTTCAATACGTAAATCTGCACGGCACTTCCACGGACTTGAATGACCGCATTGAAACGCGCGCGCTCAAGCTTGCTCTGGGCGACCATGCCTATAAAGTCCCCATGTCTGGCCTGAAATCACAGATTGGGCACCCGCAAGGAGCGTGTGGCGCCGCAGGTATTGCAGCGACGCTCATCGCTATGCAGCACAATCAGATCCCTCCCACCATCAACCTGGAGAAGCCCGACCCCGATTGCGATCTGGACTACGTGCCTGACGTTGGCCGTGCCGCGCAGATCGAGCATGCTGTTTGCAACTGCATCGCTTTCGGATCTAAGAACTCGGCGATGGTACTGCGGAGAATGAGCTAACTTTTACTCTCTTAATCTACCGTCATCCCGACGACCGTTTAGCGAGCGAGCGCTTTTACCAGCGCGCGAGTAGGAAGGAGGGACCTTGTGTTGATGGTGAAGCGCAAGGTCCCTCGGGTCTATTCGCAAGCTTAAGAAAACGCTTGCTCACTCACGACCCCTCGGGATGACGAGATTTCTGTTACTGTAAACGCTGTTTCCTGCGCACAGAGGCCCTACCAACAAAGAGCTTGCCTATGAACTGGAACGCAGAAATCATTCGCGTCGCCGCCAACGGCATTAACTTTGAGGTCGCCACCATGGGTACGGGCGACCGTCTGGCGCTGTGTCTTCATGGCTTCCCTGAGCACGCGTATTCCTGGCGACATCAGATGCCGATGCTGGCCAGGCTTGGCTATCGTGTGTGGGCGCCCAACCTGCGCGGCTATGGCAACACCGACTCTCCGCAGGAAGTATCGGCGTATAAAACGCGCACGCTGGTGGAAGATGTTGCGGCATTAATCAAAGCCGCCAATGCGAAAGAAACTCTTCTGTTGGCGCATGACTGGGGCGGAGCGCTGGCCTGGTCGCTGGCGATGCAGCAACCTCAGCTTATTGACCGGCTGGTAATTCTCAACCTGCCGCATCCGGCTTGCTTTGCTCGTGAGCTGCAAGGGGCCGCGCAGCTGATGAAATCCTGGTACATTTTTTTCTTCCAGCTTCCATGGCTGCCGGAATTCATGCTGGGCCGCCGCCAGGCCCGTGCGACCTCCGGCATTATCCGCGGCAGTTCACGCAATCCGGCTCGCTTTCCGGATGAGGCGCTGGAAGTTTATCGCGCCAACGCGGCTCGTCCGGGTGGACTTACGGCCATGCTTAACTGGTATCGCGCGCCGTTTCGCGGAAAAGGATTTCGGCGTCTGCACGAAGGCACGATGCCTATCATTCATACGCCCACGCTTTTTCTCTGGGGTGACGCCGACTCAGCGCTCAGCTTACGCACCACCGAGGGCACGGAAAAATACGTATCGAACCTGACATTCCGCGTTTTTCCCGGCGTCTCACACTGGATACAGCAGGAAGCGCCGGACGAGGTAAACGCCATGATTGAGGCCTGGCTCGCAGGCAAGCGTGTTCCTGAATATTCTGAGCTCACTGCTGTATCTGTCTGAATCTTTTACCTCGTTCAACCACTCAATATCTTCTTTGGCACGGCTCAATTTGTAGCCACAGCTTGCTTTAGAATGGTTCTCAGTAAAACATGGCGCAGGAAGAAGAGGTACTAGGTAAAGCGTATGACGGCCGCCTGATGAGGCGGCTTCTGGGGTATTTGCGGCCGTACAAGTGGCAGGTCGTGATCGCTCTGGTGGCGATTGTCCTAAAGGCCGGCGCTGACGTGCTGGGACCTTACCTGACCAAGACCGCCATCGATAAATATCTTTCCACGGCCAGCGCCCATAATCACACCTTTCTGGATGGCATTCTCAGCTCCAAGCCTCTGGTTGGCATTGCCGAGCTGGGAGCTGTCTATTTCGCACTGCTTCTGATTGGTTTTGGCCTGGATTACACACAGATTTATTTAATGCAGTGGACCGGCCAGAAGGTAATGTTCGATCTCCGAAGCCAGATCTACCGTCACTTGCAGCACATGCACATTGGGTTCTATGACAAGAACCCAGTCGGCCGCCTGGTCACGCGCGTAACTTCAGATGTGGACGCGCTGAGTGAAATGTTTACCAGCGGCGTGGTGGCGATCTTTGAAAACGTCTTCGTGCTCGTCTTCATTCTGGCCATCATGCTGCGGATGAAGTGGTGGCTGGCTCTTATCACTTTTGCCGTCCTGCCATTCATTTTCTGGGCGACGATGATCTTCCGCAAATCGGTGCGCGACTCTTACCGCCGTATTCGCACCGCCATTGCGCGCATCAATTCTTATCTGCAGGAGCACGTGACCGGCATGGTGGTGCTGCAGCTTTTCAATCGTGAAAAGCGCGCCTACCGCAGCTTTGACAAAGTCAACGCGCAGCACATGGACGCCTTCAAAGACGCCATCATGGCCTACGCGCTTTATTACCCGGTGGTGGAAATTCTCTCCAGCGTGGCCATTGCGCTGGTGATCTGGTTCGGCGGCATGGGCGTTTTGCGCGGCGCTGTGACCATTGGAATTTTGACGGCGTTCATGCAGTACGCGCAGCGCTTCTTCCGGCCTATCCAGGACCTGAGCGATAAATACAACATTCTGCAGGCGGCCATGGCGTCCAGCGAGCGTGTTTTCAAACTGCTGGATACGCCGATTGAAATCACCTCTCCCGCGCAGCCGCAAGAGGCAACCGGCGCTGGACGCATTGAGTTTGATCACGTCTGGTTCTCTTACCGCCAGATGGACACGGCTGACGAAAATCAGCAGGCTTTCACAGTCACCGGCAACGGCCACGGTGCTACAAATCAGGTGCTGGTGCGGCAAATGCTGATCCCTTTGACTGGATCCTGCGCGATGTCTCATTCACCATCGAGCCCGGAGAAAGCGTGGCCATTGTGGGCCACACCGGCGCGGGAAAAACGACGATCATCTCCCTGCTCATGCGCTTTTACGATATTCAAAAAGGCGCTATCCGGATTGACGGCGTCGATATACGCCACATGGAGCTCAACGCTCTTCGCCGCCGTTTTGGCGTGGTATTGCAGGACCCATTTCTGTTCAGCGGGACCATTGAAAACAACATTCGCCTCGGCTCTGAATGGATTACCGACGAGCAGATTCTGGCCGCGGCAGAAAACGTGAACGTGGCGGATTTTGTCCGCTCGCTGCCGGAAGGATTTAAATCTCCGGTGCTGGAGCGCGGCAGCACCATGAGCACCGGACAGAAACAGCTCATCTCATTTGCTCGCGCACTGGCCCACAACCCCAAAATTCTTGTGCTCGACGAAGCCACTTCCAGCGTGGATACGGAGACGGAAATCCGCGTGCGAGAAGCGCTGAACCGCATGGTGGAAGGCCGGACGTCGGTCATCATTGCGCATCGTCTTTCGACGATCCAGCGCGCCGACAAAATCATCGTGATGCATAAAGGCCACGTCCGCGAGATCGGCACACATCAGCAGTTGCTCTCCCAGCGCGGTATTTACTGGAAGCTCTATCAGCTTCAGTACAAAGATCAGGAACTGGGTGTGGGCGAGACAAAGGTTGGGGCGGACGACTGATCGGATCGGGACATCGGGAAATCCGGTCATCGCAAACCTGGCACGTAAAACTCACTGCCCTGACCGCAAGCGGCCGGACCCGCTTCACCAATTCCTGCAAGAACACATCCGATTTCATAAACACGGCAAAATGGCCACCGCCTTTAATCTCCACAAATGCCTTGCGGGGAGCGTGGATCTGCGCCAGATACTGCCGGGCCAGTTCCGTGGGAGAGGTGAAGTCCTCAGAGCCCTGGAAAATAAATACTGGAAGATGAAAGTCCAGACCAAGCTCCTTTGGTCCGTCCGATTTTGTCTGCGGCACAAGACGCTCGGCACTCAACATCTCTCCGGCTGCTGAATCATTGATGTCCTGCACGGAGCTGCCGGGAGCCACCAGCGCCAGGCCAATCGTCGAGTACAGAAATTGGCCTGCGCCTTCAAACGCATTGGCCCATTTCCACTGTATGCGGTAACCCTCGCCGTTCGCATACGGCGGAGGCCCCACGCGGCCCAGTTCGGCAACAGCCTTCGCATCGCCCATGGCCCGCGCCTTCTTTAACAGCGCATCGTAAGCCACTGCGTAATTCCTTTTCTCGTCGGCAACTTGTCCGGTACCAACATACGCGTAAAAAAGTTCCGGCCGTAAGCGCGCCATGCGCACACCCAGAATCGAGCCAAAGGAGTGCCCAACCAGAAAGATCTTTTCTTTCCCAAGATGCTTCCGCAGATATTCGGCCAGCTCAAGGCCATCCTGCGTCATTCGCTCCACCGTAATGGTGGGCGCAATAGCAGGCCCGGTCTTTCGCAACGTCCTGCCGGCGCCGCGCTGGTCCCACTGCACCACGGTGAACACTTTCTCCCACGGGGCGAACATCGCGAACGACCAGGGATTGGTTACGTCTCCAGGGCCGCCATGTAGAAACAGCAGCACGGGATTGTCGCGGTCCTGTCCACGAATCGTCACCCACTGCTCAATGCCGCCGATTTCGATATAGCTCTCTTCATCGATCCCCTTGGTGAGATCAATCGCGAACTGGGCTTTGTTGCGGTCCCGCAGAAAAGAAACCAGATCGTCGAGCTTGCGGTACTCCTGGTCGAGCGGCTTCAGTTGCGATTGTTCGGCAGTTTGTCCCACGGCCCACGCCGAGAAGATGACAACTACAAGGAGAAAGACAGGGAGTTTCAGGCACGTACGCATAGTTCAGGCGGGATCCTTTCATTGCACCGGCACAAAAATGCCAGTCAGCCACAACCTGAATACGCTGCTGAGGGCTTGCCGGGTGCAAAGAAATTCGGACAGCGTGAGGTATAGTGATTCTTCACCGGAGCCCTCATGCCCAGACAACTTCGTTCGTTGTTCTTTGTGTTAGCTATCCTCCTTGCGATTGCGCCAGCCCAGGCGGCCGATGCTCCTTTTGACGTCATCATCCGCAACGGCCACATCATGGATGGCACGGGCTCACCCTGGTACTCCGGCGACATCGGCATTCGCAACGGCAAGATCGCGGCCATCGGCTTCCTCGGCGCGGCGCAGGCCAAGCGCACCATTGACGCGCACGGCCTAGTCGTAGCGCCCGGCTTTATTGATATGCTCGGCCAGTCTGAGATGACCATCCTGGTGAATCCGCATCTGCCTTCCAAAATCTTTCAGGGCATCACCACGGAGTTCACCGGAGAAGGCGGCACCATCGCGCCGCTCAATGACGCCATCATCAAGGCCGACCAGGTTTCTTACGACCATTTCAAGATCAAACCTGACTGGAAAACTTTGCGGCAGTACTTTGCCCGCCTGGAAAAACAAGGCATGGGCATCAACCTGGGAACATACGTCGGCGCCACGCAGGTCCGGCGCGTGGTGCTGGGCGACGACAATCGCGCGCCCAGCCCCGCTGAACTCGAGCAGATGAAAGCCCTGGTGCGTGACGCCATGCATGACGGCGCCGTAGGCCTCTCAACGGCATTGCAATATGCGCCCGCGCCTTATGCAACCACGGAAGAGCTGATCGCTCTCGCGTCTGAGTCGGCAAAGTTCGGCGGCGTCTACGCCACGCACATGCGCAGTGAAGGCTCGGCCATTACCGCTGCCATTGACGAAGCTATACGCATTGGCCGCGAAGCAAATATTCCCGTTGAGATCTGGCATCTCAAAGCTGCAGGCAAGCCGCAATGGGGTCAGATGCCGGCAATCATCGCCCAGATTGAACACGCCCGCGCCTCCGGCATCGACATCAGCGCCAACACTTACGCCTATCCCGCATGGTTCAATACTTTCTCTGCCTTCATTCCTCCCTGGGCGCATGACGGCGGCGACGCAAAGCTGGTGGAGCGTCTTAAAGACCCCGCAACGCGCGCACGCATTCGCAAAGAAATGGAGACGCCTTCCACTGAATGGGACAACGAGTGGCAGGAGATCGCCGGGCCGGAAGCGATTCTGGTAAGCGTGGTGCAGAACCCGCAGCTATTGCCGCTTCAGGGCAAAACCATCGCAGATATCGCCAAGCTGTGGAACAAAGACGCTTTCGATACCATCTTCGACCTTCTGATCCAGGACAATGCCTTCACCCAGGTCGCCGTCTTCGGCATGGCGGAGCCGGACGTGGCGCTGGCGCTCGAACAGCCCTGGGTCTCCGTGGATAACGATTCGCAAGGCACAGCTCCTGACGGCTTGCTGGGCCAGGAACATCCGCATCCGCGAGCTTATGGAACTTTTCCCCGCATCCTGCGCATGTACGTTCGCGAAGAAAAGAAATTGAAGCTGGAAGATGCCATCCGCAAATTCACGGCGCTTCCGGCACAGCGCATGCGCCTGGGCGACCGTGGCGTGTTGAAAGCAGGTATGTGGGCGGATGTAGTGATCTTTGATCCGCAGACCGTCACAGATCGCGCAACGTTTGAAAATCCCAACCAGCTCTCGGAAGGAATGCAGTATGTGCTGGTCAACGGCGTGCCGGTCATCGACTCCGGTAAGGCGACGAATGCGCTTCCCGGGAAAGTACTGCGAGGGCCGGGGTATCAGCCGTAAGTGAGTAAATTTGGCCGCGAATGAACGCGAAAGAAGCGAATCTCTGTTCCATTTCTCCGAATTTGATTCGTGTTTATTCGTGCGCATTCGCGGCCAGAAAAGCACCTTGACAAGGCGAACAAAAAGCGTTAATCTTCCTGATGGTCTCAGCGATCTGAAACAATATTCTTCTTTGAAAATTGAATAGCGCATTAACAGCAGCTGGATTCCGTTCAAGCTGTTAACCAAAGAGTAAAAATCGCGTTTGAGAAGGCGGAAGAAATTGAACGCGATTGAGGGCCGAAACGAGGCCGGAAAGTGGCTTCGACCGTCCAGTCACCGCTCGGTCGAATTGGGGTTGGGCGTTTGTTTTCAACAAATCGTCTATGCCGGGTGGGGTCAGGGATAAAAATTTACTAGATAGTAACGTTTTCGCCGGGCTAAAAGGGCAAGCGCAAGGTCCTTCCGGCCTGCTCACACGCTGACGAATACGCGTGTTCGCTTACGGCCGTCAGGATGACGGCGTGGATAGGGATTCGCCAAGTTCGACTTCAAAATCAGGGCCTCGTTACAAGCTCCTCGTTACAATAGGGTTCCCTCCCCTTCGCAAGCTCAGGGTCGGGATTAAAACAAAAAGATGCAATTCCTTCTCTCTGCCGGTGAAGCGTCGGGTGATACGTATGGCGCGCAGTTGATTGACGCTCTGCGCCAGCTCGCTTCTTCATCCAGCAGGCGAGACCCCAGCAGGCAGACTCCACCTTCTTTGGCATGGGTGGAGAAAAGATGCGGGCCGCCGGATGCGATCTGCTGGTCCATGCCAATGAGGTTGCGGTGGTTGGGCTGGTGGAGGTGGTAAGGCATCTGCCGGATATAAGACGGCGTTTCAAGCATCTGGTGGCGGAGGCCGCGCGGCGCAAGCCCGATGCCGCCATCCTGATCGACTTCCCGGACTTCAACCTGCGGCTGGCGCGCGAGCTGCATCGGCTGGGGATTCCGGTTTTTTATTTTGTCAGCCCGCAGATATGGGCCTGGCGCACCGGACGCGTAAAGCAGATCAAGAAATATGTCCGCAAGATGATTGTGATCTTCCCTTTCGAGCAGGAGTTTTATCGCCGCCACAATGTGGAGGTCAGCTATGTGGGACATCCACTGGCGTATGTGGCTCCGCCGCAGATCACGCGCGAGGAGTTTGCCGGCAGGCACGGTCTTGATCCCAAAAAGCAATGGATAGCGCTCTTGCCCGGAAGCCGGCGGAAGGAAGTCCGGCTGAATTTGCCCACGATGTTGCAGGCCGCCCAGCTCTTGCAAAGAGATAACGATTTTGAGTTCATTCTGCCGGTGGCATCCACTTTGAATGCAGACTGGCTGAAAGAGCAGATAGAACAGGGGCTAAAGCCCGAACTTATAAACGATCCTAACGCGGCCAATTCGCTTCGCTCACCCTCACCTGAAGGTGAGGGCTGGGGCCGCTCTTCCACCAGATCGACCGGAAATTTGCGAATGATTCATCTCACGGACAACGCTCGCGCCACGCTGATGCATGCTCGAGCTGCTGTGGTCGCCAGCGGAACGGCCACGGTAGAAGCCGCGCTTTCTGGAACGCCGTTTGTCGTCGTTTATCGGTTGGCGCCGCTCACATGGATGCTTGGCCGTCGGCTGGTCAAGCTCGATACCTTCGCCATGCCCAATCTGATCGCCGGCAAAAAGATTGTTCCGGAGCTGATCCAATCCGGCTTCACGGCCAACACGGTATTTCAAGAGCTGAAGGCTATCATCCCGGACGGCCCGGCGCGCCAGCAGATGCAGGCTGCCCTGAAAATGGTGCAGAGCCAGTTGCATGACAGCAAGGAAGCCGACCCTCCGGCACTGCGGGCCTCACGGGAGATACTTGAGTCAGTTCAAACTCGGGAAATTCGGGCGTCCAGATAAATGTCCGCTAATACTGTTTTCAGTCGGCCTGCCCTTTTGAGACCCAAACTGGGAAGGACACGACACGAAGCCGTGCCCTCCTGTATCCTTAACCCATTGAGGGCAAGTGCAGCGTTTTTGTGAATACTTGCATCCAACTACGTACCTTTTCAGCAGCTTTGGAGAACTACATGCAAATCGCACGACGTTTGCGACGTGCCTCGATTTTCATTGGCATGAGTCTATGCCTTTGCCTTTCGGCCATGGCGGCCGATCGTTCCCGCATAAAAGCCGAGGATTACGTGATCGACGCGGAGATCGTCCCAAAGACGCACCGCCTCACAGCGCACGCCAAAGTGAAGTTTACTGCGGTGGACGACGTTAACTTTGCCACTTTTGAGCTGCACAACGGCCTGCGCGTCACCAAGGTGACGGACGAAAGAGGCAAGCCGCTCACCGCAGAACGAGTTACCCAGGACAACTCTATCCGCATCAGCTTTCCCAACACCATGGCGAAGGGCACAAGCACCACGTTGACTTTTGACTATGACGGCGCGCTGGCCGGCGCCGATGACAGTCCGGTGGAAGGGCTGAAACTGGCTTATATCGGTGAAGACGCGATTTACCTGCTTTATCCGGGACGCTGGTTTCCGGTAACCAACTACGGCATTGACCGTTTTACCTCGACCATTAACGTAACGGTCCCCACGGGAATCACCGTGGTGGGCAGCGGCAGCACAGGCCCAGCCAAACCGGCCGGTCCGGCCAAGGCGGTGGCATCCTTTAGCTGGCAAAAGCCCAGCTTCCCTGGGACCATCATCGCCGGCAACTTTCCGGAAGTGGCGTTTGGCAGCGTCAAGGTTTATTTCGGCGCCAGCACAAACAAGCTGGCCTCTGCCTATGCAGACATGGCCAGCAAACAGCTGGAGTTCTTCACATCCATTTACGGTCCGGCCCCGGCTGAGGGCTCTCTGAGTCTGGTTGAGCTGCCGGATGACACGGTGCCCATGTGGTGGGCCCCGGGCATGGCCATTCTGGCCACGCGCAACGTCACGGAAAAAGTTAACTACCGCCTGATGGCTGACTCCATTGGACATCAGTGGTGGGGCGGCACCGTGAGCCCTGCCAGCAAAGATGACTGGTGGCTGATGGATGGCGGCGCCCGCGATGCCGAGATGCGCTATGTGCAGAGCACTGCCGGCGAGCAGGCTTTTGAAGATGCGTCGCGAGACATGGCCGTGGGCGCTCTGGCCTATGACACAACGCCGCTGGGAAGCATTGGCAAGCTGGATTCGTTTTCTCCGCAATTCCAGGCCCTGGTTACCGATAAAGGCGGCATGATCTTCCACATGCTGCGCTGGGTCATTGGTGATGAAGCATTTGATAAGAGCGTGAAACAGCTAATGGCGCAATACGCCGGCAAACCCGTTTCAGTTCCCGACTTTCAGGAGATTGCGGAAAAGAATTACGGCCAGAAGCTGACGTCATTCTTTGCGCAGTGGGTGGACGGCACCGGCGCACCCGAATTCAAGATGAAGTACACCGTTTATCGCGTGAAGAAAGGTTTTCGCGTGGTGGGTGAAATTACCCAGGACCTTGACCTGTTCCGCATGCCGCTGGAATTGAAGATTGATACGGATGGGCAAACGGAAACCAAGCGCATTGAGGTCGTGGGGACGGATTCTGCTTTTGCCATTGAGACTTTCGGTAAGCCACGGCGTCTGGTGCTTGATCCTAACAACTGGGTGCTTAAGAATTCACCCGATCTCAAAGTGCGCGTGGCTATCCGCCGCGGACAGGAGCTTACCGCGCAAGGCAATCTCTCAGAGGCGCTTACTGAGCTGAACAAAGCCCTGGACGTGAATCACAACAGCTCGCTGGCGCACTATCGTATTGCCGACATTTTCTTTATGCAGCGCAACTATCAGTCGGCGGCCAATGAGTTCCGTGAATCGCTGAATGGTGATGGCGATCCGCGCTGGACAGAGGTCTGGAGCCACATCATGCTGGGCAAAATCTTTGATACCACCGGCCAGCGTGAACGCGCAGTCAACGAATATCGCCAGGCCATACAGACCGGCGACCCGACGCAGGGCGCCATGGACGAAGCCCGCAAGTATCTGGAAAAACCTTACGAGCGGGAAAGACGTCCGAACGGTAACTAGGAAAAATTAACCACAGAAGAATTAACCACGAAGGACACAAAGGCTCACGAAGGTTTTTAAAAAACTATTCTTTACTTCGTGTTCCTTCGTGTCCTTTGTGGTTTCAGCTTTACTACGCAGCTTTAGGGAACATTTGGCCTTCTCTGTTTACAATCGAGCCATGGCCAAAGCAAAGCGGACAGACGAAATCTTCCCGCGAATCCGTGCGACGATCATGAAGATTCCGCGCGGCAAAGTTTCCAGTTATGGCGCCGTTGCCGCTGCTGCCGGCTTTCCCAGAGGCGCTCGGCTGACGGTTCGAGCATTGAGTCAGGCACACGGACTGCCCTGGCATCGTGTGGTGGCCGCCGGAGGCAGGATTGCCATCCCCGGCGAGCATGGCCTGGATCAGCGCTTTCGCCTGGAAATGGAAGGCGTGAAATTCAGCGGCAAAAAAGTACGCATGGCTGAGTTTGAATTTAGATTTCCGAAGAAGCACAAGGCAAAGAAGACCGCAAAGAAAGCTGCGCCGCGCAAGAAAAGCAAAAAATAAATTCGTGTTCATTCGCGTTGATTCGCGGCCAAATAAAAAAGCCATCCTTGCGGATGGCCTTAGTTGTTGCACTTGGAGCTTTTACGCTGCCGCCACCGGCGACATGGATCTTTGCGCTGCCTGGTGAATGAATTTCTTCATCACGTTGGCCCACATTACTTTTTTGCGGATAGCGCTTTCTTTCACGGTGCGGCCCTGGGCAAACATTCCCAGCAATGCCTTCATCTTGAAGACGCGGAGAATCGCGGCGTCTGACTGGCTGACGCCATAGGCATTGATGAAGTTTTCCTGGATCTGTCCTGTGATGGTGCGGTTGCAGAAAGGATACTTCTCCAGAGCCTCCACCGATGCCAGGAACGTGGCCAGATCTTCAAAGGAATTGCCCCGCAGCTGCATATGCGCGAAGTCACAGAAGCCAACGCCTGTCTCGGTCACGACAACATTGAGCGGTGAAAAATCAGAAAGCACGGCGGAACTGGGCAGCGATTTGCGGTTACGAGCCAGAGCGTTTTGCGCTCCACTCAGAATCAACTGGATAGAATCATCATCCAGGCCTTCTTCCTTGCAGCTGACGCAAAGTTTTTCCAGGCTGCCAATCAGTACAGAGCCATCGAACGGCTCGGGCGCATCAGCAGTGGATTTATGGAACCCCTTCAGCCACTCGCCGGTACGTTGCGCTACCAGGGCAATGCTGCCGTTATCGGCAAATCCCGGCAACAATGCGGCCTTCATAATGATTGACTGCACGGGCAGACCGGCAATCTTCTCGGTCACTACCGCGCCCAGCTCGCTATAGTCGCCCAAAACGCGCGGAATGCCTTCCAGCTTTTTCTTGGCGGCCAGCATCTCGTTCACATATTGGAGATTGCCATTCTCCTGCCGCGCAACGTCTTTGGCAGCTATCTTCCCGGCGCGATAAACCTTGATGGCCACCCGCTCACTGCCCTCGGCAAAATCGATGCAGGCGTCGTAAATAAAATGGTCATTCTTAGGCGTATGGCCAACAACGCGCAAATTTTTAAATTCGCCGCGTTGGGGATAATGCGTTGCCGCTTGATTGCGCAAGTCAAAAAGAATCTGGTCCAAAACCGTTTCTGCCATCAATGCTCCTGGATTGTTCAACCGGGCAATGCTTGAGTTTCAGCACGCCGGAAAGTTTCAAATTGGTATTAAATTGGTTTCGACAAACAATGCTGACGAAACGGCAGGCACAGTAGTAAGTGCATTTGGAGGGCCATTACAGTCAGGACTAGGTAAGAGGTAACCTTTTTACTATGAATGGCTTACAAGGACAAAGATAAGACCGAAGACGGAGCTGAGTATCCGCGTACCTATATTCGGAATAAGGATGGGCACAAAGCCCTGCCAGTAGCATGCCCCTCGAAACACGATCTGCTTAGTAATATCTAACTTAGTAGAAAAGATACTTCCTCCACTTCGTGTCGGATCGCCCAATCATGCGCATGATGTGGCGGCTGGTATGGAGAGTGAACGGCCGCGGCTCCTTGAATAACTTCATATCCATCTCAGAGAGCAGACGGTTGCCCTTACGCCGGTTGCAGGGATGGCAGCAAGCCACAAGGTTCTCCCATGTCGATAATCCGCCCCGTGAACGCGGAATCACATGGTCCAGCGTCAGATCGCTGGATGACAAGACCACGCCGCAGTATTGGCAGGTATTGCGATCGCGCAGAAGAATATTCTTGCGCGACAATGCGCGCGTCTGGTGCGGGATGCGGCGATATTCCAGCAAACGAATCACGGAAGGCACACGCATGGCAAGGCGGGCCGCATGCAGAAAGTGTCCATTCTCTTCTTCCGGCATGGCCAGCCCTTTCAGTACCAGCACAATCGCGCGGCGCGCTGCACAGATATTGATGGGCTCATAGGACGCATTCAGCACCAGGACCGGAGTCTGCATGATCAGGCTCTTGCGCGGCTTGGGTGGTTGCGGCGGCAGATCGCCGTGGTGGCGTTTGTTTCGTCTGTCCCTTTCATGCATGGCCCTGTGTTCCTCCCGCTGGAGCGGTGGCAGCTCTGGCCAGAACGCTCCCAACTTCTTTGGTGGCCCGTGCTACTGTGGCCACAAAAACTTCTTTCGCGCCTGCCCGGCGCAGGACCCTGGCGCATTCGCCGGCTGTTGTGCCCGTGGTCATCACGTCATCCACAATCAGAACGCTGCGGCCCTTGATTCTTTCCGGCCTGAGCACGGTAAAAGCGCCGCGCACATTGGCTCGCCGTTGATGCCGCGTAAGCCCTGTTTGCGAAGCGGTATCGCGTGTGCGTGAGAGAATTGAAGTATCCAATTGGATGCCGCCGGCACTCTGAACGCTCAAGAACGCTCGCGCAATAGCTTCTGCCTGATTGAATCCGCGCATCTGTCGTTTGCCCGACCATAGCGGGACAGGAATCACCACCAGAGAATCCGGCAAAGCCATTCCAGTTGTGGCTTGATGGAGAAGCCGGCCCAGCAGCTTTCCCGCCGGCCTGGTTCCCTGATATTTGAAAAGATGGATCAGATCGCGTAGTGCGCCTTCATACGCGCCATAAGCCGCGGCACGGTCAAAATGAGGCTCAGCCCGGCGGCACATTCCGCACATCGGCCCGTCTTCAGAGCCCGCAAAGCTGCTGAATAGCTTTTCGCCACAGACGCGGCATAGAAGACCATCCAGCGGAACAATTTGCGCGAGACACGGCTCACAGACAGGAAGACTGGCAATCGTTGTAAGAGGCGAATGACAGATACGACAGTCGGAAGGAAATAAAACAGCAAAAAGACTCTCAGCAGCGGTCTTTATCGCTACTCGCGCTGACGTGCGCAAGAATAGCGCTCGCTGGGGAGAAATGCTGGCCCGGCCTTGTTGAATACTACTGAAGACGACCCTCCTCAAAAAATCCGCAGAAGGATGTGCTCAAGCCAGAGTATATCTGTGTTGCTGGGCGGAAGCAATGAAAAGGATGTGTAAAGACGGTTAAATGGTCGTTATAGGGAATCCTAACACTCACCACGGATCAACACGGATTGAAACAGATTTACACGGATTTAAACCTCAAGCCTATGCGGCCTAATCGATTCGTGTTCATTCGCTCTCATTCGCAATGATTCGCGGCCAATTCTGATTTGCCTCGGTTCTTTCCGATCTGTGGTAATCCGTGCGATCCGTGTCATCCGCGGTAAGGGGTTGATCTCTCTAATATTTGTAACTACCCTGCGGATGTGCTAACTTGCCCCAGATTTCATCAGGCATACTAACCAGGGAGGAACTGTGGCCGAAACCGTAATAGCGAAAGTAGAGGAACCAAAATTTCAGCCTTACGTGCCAGCGGAGGAGGTGCGCCCGGAATTCACGTTGCGGGCCATCACTTTCGGCGGGCTATTCGGAATCTTATTCGGCGCAGTTACCGTGTACGTTGGCTTGCGTGCCGGATTGACGGTATCGGCCTCCATTCCCATTGCCGTGCTCTCCATCAGCATTCTTAGAGCGCTGGGCAAGGCCAGCATTCTGGAGAACAACATCGTCCAGACAGCTGGCTCGGCAGGTGAGTCTGTCGCGGGCGGCGTCATCTTTACTCTGCCGGCGCTCATCTTTCTCGGCTTCCCCCTGGAACAATTCCGTATCTTCATTCTGGCCTTGATTGGCGGATGCCTGGGCGTATGCTTCATGATCCCCCTGCGGCGCCAGTTGATCGTGAAAGAACACGGCAATCTTCTTTACCCTGAAGGCACAGCCTGCGCCGATGTACTCATTGCCGGCGATAAAGGCGGATCGTTCGCCAGCCGCGTCTTTGCCGGACTGGGACTTGGCGGACTCTACACGCTGTTTGCCAACGGCAATCTTTTTGCCGCATGGCCCGGCACGCCGGCTTACAACCCCAAGTGGTATCCAGGCTCATCCGTTCGCGCTGACGTAACGTCTGAATACCTGGGCGTGGGCTACATCATTGGACCGCGTATTGCCGGAGTTATTTTTGCCGGTGGCGTATTTGCCTGGATGGTCGTGATGCCGGCGATTAAATTCTTCGGCTCGCATGCTACTGGGCCCATCTATCCCAGCACCATTCCTATCGCGGACATGACGCCAGATTTGCTGTGGGCACGTTATATCCGTCCCATGGGAGCAGGCGCAGTGGCCGCCGCCGGTCTGATCACTCTACTTAAAACCTTGCCAACGATCATTTCAGCGCTGCGCGCCGGAGCAAAAGATTTGGCGGCAGGGTCTGCGGGAGCAGCCGGTCAACGACGCACCGAGCGCGATCTGAGCCTAAAGTGGGCTTTGATCGGAGCTATCGTACTGATGGTAATGATGTGGGCCATGCTCACATTCCACCCGGTACCTGGAGCGCAGACCACGGTCTTGAATAACGTCATGGCGGCCGTGCTGGTAATAGTTTTCGGATTTCTCTTCGTTACTGTTTCATCCCGCATCACTGGATTGATCGGCACCTCCTCCAATCCAATTTCAGGAATGGCCATTGCCACTCTGATGGCCACCTGCGCCATGTTCCTGATAATGGGCTGGACCAAGCCCGCATTTTTCGCCTTGGCGATCAGCATTGGCGGCGTGGTCTGTATTGCGTCGGCCAACGCGGGCAACACATCGCAGGACTTGAAAACCGGTTTTCTGGTGGGCGCAACTCCAGCCAAACAGCAATTGGCTCTTATTATTGGCGTAATCGTGTCTGTGATCGCGATCGGCTACACGCTGAAGGGAATGAACAGCGCGCTGGAAGAATTTCAGACCGCGAACATCGCAGTGGACATGAGTAATCTGCCCAGTGGCGTTTCTGTGGACTCAACTCCATTTGAGCGCAACAAGGTGCCAATCACTGGCGCAGATGGCAAACTAACTGGAGAGGAACAATCTGTTCAGGGGATGACTGTGCTGAATGCTCTGAATTCTTCCACGGTTCCCGATGGCAGTTATTTCTACAATCCGCAATCCGGAAAAATTGAAGTCCAATGGGTACATGGTATCGGCAGCAGAAACGCAGCGGCGCCGCAAGCAAGGCTGATGGCGACCGTGATCAACGGTATCCTCACCCATAAGCTGCCCTGGGGACTCATTCTATTGGGAGTCTTCCTGGTAGTTGCCGTGGAAATTCTCGGAATTCGTTCTCTTTCCTTTGCGGTTGGATTCTACATTCCAATTTCTACTACGCTGGCAATTTTCTGCGGTGGACTGGTGCGCTGGCTGGTGGATCGCGCGGCACAAAAAGCCGGCGAGAAAGCGGAAGACAGCGAAGTAAGCCCCGGTTCACTCTATGCCAGCGGACTGATTGCTGCCGGCGGCATTGTGGGATTGATCGGCATCGGTATCAAGCTGCTGGAAACGCAGGGCTACATCACTCCAGGATTGTTTGCCTGGGGAGCCAAGATTCCGTTCCTGGCCAATGCGCAGTGGCTCTCTGCTGTGATGTTTGGCGTTCTGGCATTCTCGCTCTTCCATTTTGCGCGCAAGCCGCTGGATAGCGAGAAAAAATAAATGAACTGCAAATAAGCGCGGAGGGGCCCGAAAGAGACACTGGGCCTTCGCGCTCTTTGCTTCTCTGCGGCAAGGACATCCTTCCGCTAACATTCACTGGACTCGTCCGTCTCTCGCCTATGCTCAAAACCCTTCGGTATCCACGCATCGCAACAGTCTTGTGTATTGTCCTGATCTGTTGCGCAACACCGCTTCATGCGCAGGCCACCAAGCCTGCTCCTGCTGCCACTCCCACACCCTGGCCGCAGCCGGAGAGCACCAGGCGTGTTCAGGACATAAAATTTTTCAGCAAGACCTTGCAGCGGGAAATGCCGTACCGGGTGATTTTGCCCAGGGATTACTTCACCACGGAAATCCGCTATCCCGTCCTATACCTTTTGCACGGATACACCGGACACTACCGCAGCTTTGAAGCGCACTCCAACCTCACGCGCTATCTCGATCGCTATCAACTCATCGTTATCTCGATTGAAGGTGAAAACTCCTGGTACATCAATTCGGCTACCAACCCAAAAGAGAAGTGGGAAGATTATTTCCTGCATGACGTGATCAGTGACGCGCAAGAGCGGTTCCGCATCAATGGCGGCGATGCGCGCGCAATTGCAGGCATCTCCATGGGCGGCTACGCGGCCATCAACATTGCGCTCAAGAATCCTGGCCTTTTCTTTTTTGCCGGTAACCTGAGCGGACCGCTCGATGCGACGCGCAACCCTGAGTTCGACCAGTTCCCTGGTTTTGCCGACGTCTTTGGCCCAGCCGGCAGCAAGACGCACACAGAGAACGACCCATTTCTTCTGGCGGAAAAAGCCGAACCGCAGCACACCAGCTTCATCTTTATGACCTGCGGTACAGAAGACGACGACACTGAGAGCATGCATAAATTCTCTGATCTGTTGCGCAAGCGCCACATTGCCTACGAAATGACCGAATCCCCCGGCGAGCATGAATGGACGTATTGGGAATGGGCCATCCCGCAGATGCTGCGTTCTTTGGCGCGCCGCATGCCGGACGTGGTGGGCGTGGACCTGCGGTAGAAAACCAAAAACCTTACCACGCATGTACACGGATTAAACGGATTGAAAAAAAATTCATTCTAATCTCTGATCAGTGAAAATCAGTGCTATCAGTGGTAAGGGGTTTGCTTTTCTCAGTGTCTCCGTGCCTCCGTGGTAGATTTTGTTTATGTCCATCGCTGACAATATTGCCGCCATCCGCGAGCGCATGGCCCGTGCTGCGGCGAAAGTCGGACGCAATCCGGATTCAGTCACACTGATGGGCGTCAGCAAGACCGTCGAGTCGGAGCGCATCAAGGAAGCGTATGCAGCGGGTATCCGCGTCTTTGGTGAGAATCGCGTGCAGGAGTTTGGAGAAAAATCTGCCGCGCTGGCAGACCTCAAAGATGCCGAGTGGCATTTGATCGGGCATCTACAGAGCAACAAATCGAACAAAGCCGTTGAATTGTTCCATGCCATCGATTCCGTTGATTCTCTGCGCCTCGCTGAAAGACTCAACGAGGCCGCGAAGCAGTCCGGCAAAAAACTTCCGGTGCTGATCGAGATCAAAGTCGGCGAAGAAGAGAGTAAAGCCGGCATTCCGCTGGATTCACCTGAGTTGGACACTCTGCTTCTCGCCGGGCCGCGGCTGGAAAATCTGCAAATCCGCGGCCTGATGACGGTGCCTCCATTCACAGAAGATCCGGAGGGCGCGCGGCCGTATTTCCGTCTGCTCCGCGATCTGCGCGACACCGTCGCTCTGCGTAAGCTCTCCGGAATCCATATGGACGTGCTCTCCATGGGCATGTCGCACGACTTTGAAGTCGCCATTGAAGAAGGCTCCACTTGCGTGCGCGTGGGCTCAGCAATCTTCGGAATTAGAACCCAGGGAATTAGAACCCAGGGCGCTCGACCGAAGCCGGCTGCATAATCGCCTATGATTCCCCTCCAGGAAACAGCCAAAGGAATCACTTTCGCGGTGAAGGTCCACCCTCGCGCTCGTAAAAGCGCCATCACAGGCGTTGTTGGCGACGCACTAAAGCTTGCGCTGACGGCCCCGCCGGTCGAAGGCAAAGCCAACCAGGCGGTGGTTGAATTCTTTGCTGATTTGTTTGACATTCCCCGCTCCTCCGTTACCATAGCCAGCGGAGAAACCAGCCGAAATAAAGTGGTCAGGATTTCCCGCATCAACCGGACAGTCGTGGAACAGCGCCTGGCTGGTATGCTGGCATCCTGCATCTAGCTGGCCGTGCGTCAGAGGAGAGAACTTTGTCTTTTTCCCAGCGTTTGAACGACATAAAAAATGGTTTTGAGCGGCCTTTCTGGGTCGCCAATATCACAGAGATCTTCGAACGCCTCTCTTACTACGCAGCTTTTGCGTCCTTGCCGCGCTATCTACATGAAGGGCTGAAACTCAGCGTGGTACAGGCGACCTCTTTGGCTGGCTTGTTTGGCGGAGCGGTTTGGCTGCTGGCGCCGTTTGGAGGCACAACCGCCGATCGCCTGGGATTTCGGCGAGCATTATCGCTTGCCTATCTGATGTTGAGCGCTTCCTATTTTCTGCTGGGATCTTTTAATGCTCCCTGGCTGCAACCACTTCGTAACAACGTTCCCTTGGTCGGACTGGTTACTGTGGTGTTATTGCTCCCGGCTTTTGGCATCGCATTGGTCAAGCCATCGGTGGTTGGAACCACCGCTCGCGCATCCAAGGAAAATGTTCGCTCGATTGGGTATTCCATTTATTACACCATGGTAAATATCGGCAGCGCGGCCGGTCCGCTTGTAGCCTCCTGGGCACATGAGCGTTTCAACGTGGAAAGCGTATTCCGCATTGCGGCTTTGAGCGTGTTTGGAATGTTTTTTGTTGTTCTGCTCTTTTTCAAAGAGCCTAAAAACGCAGATGAAAAACAGGCGGCCAGCCTTGGCCAGGCAATCAGAAACTTTGGGACGGTCCTCTCTGATTTTCGCTTTATGCTTTTTCTCGTCATTTTTTCCGGCTATTGGATTGTCTATTGGCAGATGTTTATCATTCTGCCGCTATTTGTGCACAACTACATCAGTCCAACTGCTGATACGGAGCGAATGCTGAGCGCGGGGCCAATTTTGGTTATTTTGCTGACCGTAGCAATCGGTCTCTTGACACAGAAAATGCACCCCTTCCGCGCCGTGGCGCTGGGCACGCTTATTTCTGCGCTGGCATGGGTCTTCCTCATATTTCATCCTTCCGTGCTGATGGCGTATGTCACTTTGATCGTGATTGCGTTGGGAGAGATCATTCTTTCCCCCCGATACTACGAATATGTTTCACGGCTGGCTCCAGCGGGCCAGCAAGGAACATATTTGGGTTTCGCTTTCCTGCCTATTGGCATGGGCTCTATTTTTGGAGGCGCATTCGGAGGAGGGCTGATCCATCATTTCGGTGAGATACAGCACCAGCCGGAAAAAGTCTGGTGGGTGTTGACTGGGGTGGGCGTATTAACAGCTTTGCTGTTGTGGATCTATGACCGCACTCTGACGCCCAAAGCCGCGGCAGCCACAGCTTAGACAGGATTCAAGCAAATGAAATGGGCGACCATACTTTTCTTTGTCTTTTCCGGAACTGCATTCTCAGGGACTCTTTTTGCCCAGTGCGAGAACTCCGGCACCACGGCGGCCACCACCAACTGCATCGCCCATGAGTATGAAAAGGCAGATGCTGAGTTGAACCGCATTTACAAGCTTGCCTTCAAGGGTCTTGATCCAAAAGAAGCAGACAATCTGAAAAAGGCGCAACGCGCCTGGGTCATCTATCGCGACGCCCAATGTGACGCTGAATATGCCAAGTGGGGCGGCGGCAGCGGCGGCCCGGCGGCCCATCTGGATTGTCTTTACCGCTTAACACGCTTCGAACCCGTGAACTACACAAGACTTACGCATTTCAATAAGGCGATCTGCCCTCAGCGTGCTCATCTTGTCCGCTCTGTGTTTAAATAGAAGAACCGATTATGGATCTTAAAGCTATTCAGTCAGCCCTGCATGAGCGCAACATCGATGCGTGGCTTTTTTACGACCACCATCATCGCGATCCCATTGCTTACAAAGTTCTGGGATTGCCTGAGAACCTGATGGTGACTCGCCGCTGGTTTTACATGATTCCCCGCGAAGGCGAGCCCATGAAGCTGGTTCATCGCATTGAGGCCGGCCATCTGGATTCCGTCCCCGGCGGCAAGCGCGAATACTCTTCCTGGCGCGAGCTCTGGGACAATCTGCAAGCCATGCTGGTGCGCCTGCGCACCGTGGCCATGCAGTATTCCCCTAACAATCTGATTCCTTACATTGGCCTGGTAGACGCAGGAACCGTAGAGCTGATCCGCAGCTTTGGCAAAGAGATCGTGAGCTCCGGCGACCTGGTGGCGAAATTTGAAGCCGCATGGAGTGAAGAGCAGATCGCCAGCCACTTTGCCGCGCGCGACTCCATTGATGCCATTGTTCCCGAGTGCTTCAAAGAGATTGGGCGGCGCGTCCGCAATGGCGGCACCACCGAATATGCGATCCAGCAATGGCTGGCCGAGGCATTCAAGCGCGAAAGCCTGATCACGGAAGACCTGCCGATTGTGGCCGTGAATTCAAACAGCGGCAACCCGCATTACGCGCCGGGCCCGGTGGGGTCCGCGCCTATCAAAGCGGGTGACCACGTTCTGCTCGACATATGGGCCAAGAAGAACACGCCCAACGCCGTCTATTACGACATTACATGGACCGGCGTGATCGGCACGCCATCCGAGAAGCAGGTTGAGATTTTCAATATTGTTTCTGGGGCGCGCGATGCGGGCATCAGGAAAGTAGTCGAGGCTTTTGCCGGAAAGCGGCGCATTGCCGGATGGGAAGTAGACCAGGCCACGCGCGAACACATCTCAAACGCCGGCTACGCGCAATATTTCACGCATCGCACCGGGCATTCCATCGGCGTCAATGTCCACGGCAACGGCGCCAACATGGACAATCTGGAAACCAAAGACGACCGCGAAATTATTCCCAATACCTGTTTTTCCATTGAACCGGGCATTTATCTGCCGGAGTTTGGCGTGCGCAGTGAGGTAAACATTCTTACCCGGAGCGGCGCGGCCGAAGTAACAGGTAAAATACAAAGCGAACTGGTCCTTATTTGATGGCAAAAATAGAAACAAGCACACCGGACGCGCAGCCCACCGCAGCCTCTGTTCCACTCACGCCGCTTGCCGCAATGGCTCCGGCCATTGGCTGGCTCATTCCCGGAGCCGGACACATCATCCAGAAGCGCTGGATACGCGGCTTGCTGCTCATGGGCGCCGTCGTTGGCATGTTTGCCTTCGGCGTGGCCATGCAGGGAAAAGTTTATAAGTCCAACACGGGCGATCTGCTGGACATCCTGGGATTCATCGGCGATCTCGGCGCAGGCGTAGTCTACTTTCTGGCGCGGATATTTGAATGGGGCGGCACGTCCATCACCGCGGCCAACGCGGACTATGGAACAAAATTTATTGTGGTGGCCGGCCTTTTGAACATCATGGCTGCCGTGGACGCTTATCACATTGCGATCGGGAAGAAACCATGATTCTGGCCCTTCAACTCTCTCACTTCAGCGCGGCAACGCTGTTCGCGTTCTTTTTCTCGGTTGTGTTTGGAATTACGCAGCGCAACACCACCAATGAGATGGTCCGCTATGGCGCTTACTGCTTCGCCATGGCCCTGGGAGGCCTCTTCGTTGCCGGCTGGGTCATGTGGCTTCTGCACCACTGAAAATTAGCTAGAATCGCGCTAATAAATCGAATCACAACAAGATTCTTGAATTCATTTCTCGTCTGATTCGTGTTGTTCGCGTTCATTCGCGGCTTATTTCTTTTTCAATTCATTTTGGATTTGCTTTGTCGTCCTTGACCTCTCCACCCACAATGATCCTGGTCTTCACGCCAAATCGTTTGTAATTCGTATATTTCACAATCTCTCTCACTTGTACGTCCTGATCTTTGAAGTGGAGCGTGTCATCGGCCCGCGTGTAGGTAGGGAACCAGTATTGCCCATCCACCTGCTCGCGATACGTGACAAATTTGGGGGAAAGATTTTCCTCGTTTTTCTTGTGAATGTCCGGCACGTTCTTGCCGCAGGTCTTAACGATCTGAAAATCACGATTGTCCACCCAGATGCGTCCCTGGAAGTAGCGCTGTCCGCCTTCTTTATCAATCTTTTTGGGCCCAAGGTCGAACACGTAGGTATCCAGTTCATCCACACGCTGCTGGCCGGCATACAAGATGTTGTATTGACCCAGGTCCTGGGTTGTCAGCACAAAGGGCAGGCGGTTGCGAAAATCGTCATAGTCTTCCTTGGTGATGATGATTCGCGTAAGCGTGTTCTGCGGCGCATAGGTGACGTTTTCAATGCGCTTGCCCTGATCGTCATACAGAATGTCAGTGGTCTCGCGAAATTCGCCGTCAACTGTATTGTCAGTCAGGGTTTGCACAATGACTTCCTGGGTGTATGTGTAGTGATTGCGCGCTTCTTTAAATGTCTCTTCCCGGCCGGCAAACTTTTGAATAATTTCTTGCGACGTAATGCCTTTAGGCTCGGCCGTATTGAGGGGACTATTGCCGGATTCACAATTTGTCTGTGCTGTCTGTGCCAGTAACGCGAATGGAAGCAATGCAAAAGCCATCACGCACACCTTGCGCGTGATTTTTGGATAGATCATTGGGCTTTCCTTCTGGATGTGTCTCTCAGTTAGATGCACATGGCACTGAACCAGCAGCCTGAGAGAGCGCTCACCAAAAAGCAAAGGCCATCCGCAGTGGATGGCCCTGTAGTACTAAGCACCCAAAAAGCTATTGCGGCTTCTTGGCAGGCTGGTCTTTGGGATCATCTTTAGGATCTTCCTTCGCTTCGCCTTTGAAGATAATTCTGGTCTTGGATCCAAAGCGTTTGTAATTGCTGAGCTTGATAATCTCGCGCATGTGGACGTCCCCGGTGCCGCCGCTGAAATGCAGCGTGTCATCGGCCTTGATGTAAGTTGGGAACCAGAACTGGCCATCGATCTGCTCACGATACGTGACAAACCTGGGAGAGAGGTTCTCCTGTACATTCTTTTTCTTTTTGGTTGCAATCAGGTCCGGTACGGTTTTGCCGCAGCTCTTCACGATCTGGAGATCGTGGGTGTCAACCCATATGCGTCCCTGAAAATAACGTTCGCCTTTTTCGATTGTCTTGGGGGCTGTATCGAAAACATAAGTATCAATCTCATCCACATGCTGCTGCCCCACGTAAAGCAGGTTGTAATGCGGAACGTCAGCCGTAGTCATGATGAAGGCCATCTTGTAGCGAAAATCTTCATAGTCCTCGCGGCTCAGAATTAGCTGGCGCAAGGTATTTTGCGGCGCGAAAGTAACGTTTTCCACCCGCCCGCCTTTATCGTCATAGGTAATGTCCTGCACCAGGCGGAATTCGCCTGTGACAGTGTTGCCGTCCAGCTCCTGAACAACGATGTCCTGAGTGTAGGTATAGTTATTGCGCGCTTCACGAAAAATCTCTTCGCGCGCGGCAAATTTCTGAATGATCTCCTGTGGCGTGGTGCCTTGCGGCTGCGCAGTATTCAAAGGGCCGGAGCCTGCGTCACAATTGGTATCGGCCAGTAGAGCAGCGGGGAACAAAAGAAAACTAGAAACAATAACGGTGCACAGACCAGTTTTAGAAAAAGTCATGGATTCCTCAATAAAACATGGAGTGGAAGATTTCCAGAGCTAACGGATGTAACCATGCCCGCCAATTGCATGCTGGCCTCAAACCAAAAAAGGCTTTACACTGGCGTGCTTTCCCTGAGGAGACCAAAAATGCGCCGTCTTAAGCTCTTGTTTATTTCACTCGTCCTCATTTTACCCATAGGAGGGGCTTTTGTTCAGCTTTCTGCCCAGCCTGCACCCAAAAAGCCTTTCACCTTTGAGGACATGATGTTGCTCAAGAGGATCGGCGGCCCCACGGTCTCGCCGGATGGAAAATGGGTCCTATTTAGCGCGGTGGAGGTTGACTTAAGGGAGAACAAACGGACCTCCCATCTGTGGGTGGTTCCCATCGGCGGCGGCACGGCACGCCAGATGCCCTCAACCCCAGCAGGTGAAACTGGTGGACGGTGGTCGCCAGACGGAAAAAGCTATCTCTACATCAGCTCCGAGGATGGCGGTTCACAGGTTTGGATAGGCGGATTTGATCCTGAATCAGGCATGCTGGGCGCCCTTCCCCATAAGATCACCAATATTTCCACTGAAGCCGATGGCGCCATCTGGTCGCCTGACGGCAAGAATATTGTCTTTACTTCTGAGGTGTATCCCGGCTGCGCGGATGACGCCTGTAATAAATACAGCGATCAGCTAAATGCCAAATCCAAGGTAAAGGCCATGGTTTTTGAGCATCTGCTTTTCCGCCACTGGAACCACTACAACAGTGACAAGCGCAGCCATCTGTTTGTGGTTCCGGCAGAGGGCGGAGTCGCCAAAGATCTCACGCCCGGCGACCATGACGTTCCGCCCTTCAGTCTGGGCGGACAAGACCC
Source organism: Terriglobia bacterium (assembly GCA_963724105.1). Taxonomy (GTDB): domain Bacteria; phylum Acidobacteriota; class Terriglobia; order Terriglobales; family Acidobacteriaceae; genus Angelobacter. Next base: position 527,813 of record CAVRTD010000002.1, read on the forward strand.
TTACGCCATCTCTCCTGATGGAAAAGAGCTGGCCTTTACCAGCAATTGGGACAAAGTGGGCGCAACCAGCACCAACAATGACATTTTTGTTGTGTCGATGTCCGGCGGCGAACCTAAGAAGCTCAGCACCAGCCCAGGCGGTGATTCCACGCCGCTTTATTCTCCCGATGGCAAATGGCTGGCCTGGCGCATGCAAAAACGCGCCGGCTATGAGAGTGATCGATTCCGCCTTGTTGTCTACGACCGCAAATCAGGCGTAATAAAAAATCTGACTGAAGGCTTTGATCAGTGGGTGGAATCGTTCACCTGGTTGCCTGACTCCACAGCCATTTACTTTAGCTCAGAGAACAAAGGCGAATCGCCGATCTATCGTCTTGATCTCCAGAGCGCCATGGCCGCAACAACGACCAGCCACTCCGCACGCGAGCCATGCCATTCAGGAAATCACCCGCGGCGTAAATGACGATCTGGATTTCACGCCCGATGGCAAAACGCTTGTCTTCACGCGCCTCTCCGTTCAGGCTCCCAGCGAAGTTTTTAGAATGGATCTTGCCAGTAAGAAGGTTGAGCAGATCAGCCATCTGAATGAAAGGGTGCTGGCGAACATCGCCATGCAGCCAGTGGAACCGTTCTGGTTTGCCGGCGCGGGTGGAACCAAAGTCCAGGGATTTCTGCTCAAGCCACCCAACTTCGATAAAAACAAGAAGTATCCGGTAAAGTTCCTGATCCATGGCGGACCGCAAGGCCAATGGGGTGATGAGTGGTCTTACCGCTGGAATGCTGAACTCCTCGCCGCCGATGGCTACATTGTGATCATGGTCAATCCACGCGGCAGCACGGGCTATGGCCAGGTGTTTGTTGACGGCGTAAATAAAGACTGGGGCGGCAAGCCCTATATCGACCTGATGAACGGGCTTGACTACGCCGAGAAAACTTATCCGTTCATCGATAAAGACCGCGAATGCGCCCTGGGCGCCAGCTACGGCGGCTACATGATCAACTGGATCCTTGGGCACACGAACCGGTTTAAATGCCTGGTCTCGCATGACGGCATGTTTAATACCGAGTCTGCTTACGGAAGCACCGAAGAGCTGTGGTTCCCTGAATGGGAGTTCGGAAACACTGTATGGGCCAATCGCGAGGCGTATCGCAAATGGTCGCCACATCTTTTTGCCAGCCAGTTCAAAACGCCAACCCTGGTGGTCCACGGCCAGCTCGACTACCGGCTTGACGTCTCTGAGGGCTTCCAGCTCTTTACCACGCTGCAGCGTCTGAATGTGCCTTCCAAGATGCTCTACTTCCCTGACGAGGGACACTGGGTATTGAAGCCCCAGAACAGCCAGCTCTGGTACAGGACGGTGAACGGCTGGGTGGATAGTTATTTGAAAAAATAGCTCGCGCTGTTTTTTCCTGAAATCCCGAATCTCGCGCAGCGGGTGAGGGATCTCTATGGCCAGAATGAACGGCTTCGTCCGTGCGTCATCCGGTGGATAGCGGAGTTTTGCGTGGTTACTTTAAACTGCCGCACTGCCAGATTTTCGTAACTATAGGGCTCCCTCGCTACGCTCGGGATTTAGGAAGACCAGATGCTACAATCCAAACCGTGTTGAAACACGCACTGATCATCGTATTTTTACTCGGAGTGGCCGCTGCGGCCCAGCAGGAACCAGCAGCCTGCCGCACAGCCAACCGCCACGCAACAGCCTGACGGCAAGCCGCAAGTCAAGGTGAACTACCTAAACGTCTGCACGCCAGGCACGGACGAGCAGGCAATTATCAAGGGCGCGCTGGCTGCCATCCAGGCCAAGCCATCTTTTAGCGCTGACTTTGAGCTTTCGCGCGGAAGGACTTCCCTGAAGGACGCGCCGGATGCCAAGTACGTTCGGCTGCGCCGGGATTTTGTGCCGGAGTCGCCGCTCATCACCGCGCAATATTCCATGAGCCTGGACGGCACAAACACCATAGAGATACTGGTGCTGCACGCGCGCGATCCTAAAGAATTTCTTGAGGTAATCATGGAAAGCCGCGTTTCCACGGGTGCTGCAGCGCCTCTGGCGGTGTTGCAGGTGGACACGCCAACGTCACGCGTTCGGGTTGAGCGGCTGAACAAAAGCTCCGCGGTACTCACACGCTGCCAGGATGTTGACCAGAGCGCCTACGAACCCACGTTTCACCAGGCCTCGGAAATCATGGCGCAATATCGCTCCGCGCTGGGACTGCGTACGGCGTTCCGCTCCGATATTGCGTGGCTCAATCCGCCGTCTAAAACCGGCACAACGCCTAAGAAAAAGCCTGCGGCAAAGCACTGAAACTAAATTGAAGGTCATGAATCTAATGGATGCTATGGAAAATTCCATTCGCGATACAGTAATCCTGGGGACCGGCTGCGCCGGCCTGACCGCTGCCATCTATGCGGGACGCGCCAACCTGAAACCACTGGTCATTGAAGGCCACGAACCCGGCGGCCAGCTCTCACTCACCACTCTGGTGGAAAATTTTCCCGGATTTCCAGATGGCATCCAGGGCCCTGAGCTGATCGATAACATGCGCAAGCAGGCGGAGCGGTTTGGCGCCGAGTTTATGCGCGGGCATCTGGTCAAGGCGGATTTAAACGAGCGTCCGTTCAAGCTGGACTTTGGCGGTGGCAAGACCGTTGCCACGCGTACGCTGGTTATCGCCAGCGGCGCCTCTGCACGCTGGCTGGGATTGCCCAATGAGCACGCGCTCATCGGCCACGGCGTCTCTTCCTGCGCTACCTGTGACGGCTTCTTTTTCAAGGGCAAACCCATTGCCGTAATTGGCGGCGGCGACTCTGCCATGGAAGAAGCGCTATTTCTCAGCCGCTTTGCCACCAAGGTCACGCTCATTCATCGTCGCGACCAGTTCCGCGCCTCCAAGATCATGCTGGATCGCGCCCGCAAGCACGAGAAAATCGAATTCCTCACGGACACCGCGGTGGATGACGTTTACGACGCCAGCCAAAAAGAAGTGACTGCTCTAAAGTTGCGCAACGTAAAGACCGGCAAGGTATGGGACTTCCCTACCAGCGCCATGTTTCTGGGCATCGGCCATGAGCCAAACGCCAAGATGTTCAGCGGACAGCTCGATATGGACCAGGATGGCTATCTCAAAACCCATGACTTCGTGATGACCCGCGTCCCCGGCGTCTTTGCCTGCGGTGACGTGCAGGACCGCCGTTATCGCCAGGCCATCACCGCCGCTGGATCAGGCTGCGCGGCAGCAATTGAAGCGGAGAAGTTCTTGGAAGAGCACGGACGGTAAATCTCACCACGGAGGCACGGAAACGCGGAGAGGATCAACCACAATGACATTCGAAGGCTTCCGTACGGTAGATTTCTCACCTTTGAACGAGTTAGCTCCAGGATTCGTGTATGTCATTTTTTGGGTGCGCGGGAAAGAGAACAGACCTTTTTACGTTGGCCAATCAAAGCGAATTTGGGGGCGATTGGATGACTACTATTGGGCGCAGTTCGCAGCTTGTACAGACTATCGCGTGGGAGAGGCCATTAAATATCTAACCGCAAAGGACTTTCGGATCGTTGTGAGATACAGATCAAGTGCAGATCCTGTGAAAGAAGAACGATCGCATTAGTCGACCAGCTGCAGAGCGAGGACAAACTCCGCCTACTTAATGATTTTCGAGGTTACGACTACCGTACCGCGAAAGAACCGGATGAGAAAGTCGCCTTGCACAGATTTATCGATGGACTAATTGGCATTTAACCTCAACCATCAGCCCTATGACCGTGCATTTGCTCAATCACGCTGATTTGTGTTACAAAAATGTGTTTCCCTTCTACGCCTAATCCCGACTTTACAGGAGCACCGTGTGTTAAGGGCCGCATTCATTTCCTTGTCCGAAAGTAAATCTCTGCGCACCATGGCGGAGCAGACCTGGATTGGCCAGCGGCTTTCCCGCCGTTTTGTTGCCGGAACTACCATTGCAGATGCGCTGGCGGCCACGCAGTCCACCAACAAGCTGGGCTTGAGCGTAAGCGTGGACAATCTGGGTGAAAACGTTACCAATGCCGAAGAAGCCCGCCACAGCGCACAGCTTTATCACCAGATGCTGGACGCGATGCACGCTCAGGAACTCAACGCCAATGTGAGCCTTAAACTCACGCACATGGGGTTGGACGTGGATGAGGCCATGGCGTATGAAATTGCGTCCGGGGTGGTGCAGCATGCGGCTCGCATCAACAATTTTGTGCGCATTGATATGGAAGGCTCACCCTATACCCAGCGCACGCTCGACTTCGTTCATCGCCTGCACCGGCAGCCGGAAAATACCGGCCATGTGGGCGCGGTGATCCAGGCCTATATGTTCCGCAGTGAAAAAGATGTGGAAGCGCTGCTGGCGGAGCGCATACGCATACGGCTGTGCAAGGGCGCTTACAAGGAATCGCCCGAAATATCATTCGAGAAAAAAACCGATACAGACGCGAACTACGTAAAGCTGATGCAGGTGCTGCTGAAGAGCGGCGTCTACCATGGCATCGCAACGCACGACGAAAACATGATCCGCGCAACCATTGAGTTTGCGCAGAAAGAAAAGATTGCGCCTTCGGCGTTTGAGTTCCAGATGCTCTATGGCGTCCGGCGCGACCTGCAGCAGAATCTGGTGAAAGACGGATGGCGCTGCCGCGTCTATATCCCATTCGGGACCGAGTGGTATCCCTACCTGATGCGCCGTCTGGCGGAGCGCCCGGCAAACGCGATTTTTATTTTGAAGAATTTGTTCCGGTAGGATTTTTTGCCGCAGATTTGCGCAGATCAACGCAGATCAAGAACCAGCGATCACGCGAATGAACACGAATGAATTGGGATGTTTAAGGGGGAAACCAAGCGCAAGGTCCCTCGGATCTACTCAAGCGCTGGAGCCAGCGCGCACTCGCTACGATCGCTCGGGATGACGGGCAGAAACGGTATTGCATAGAATTTGTCATTCCGAGTGCAACGAGGAATCTGCTTTCTATTAAATTCACGTTGACCGAGTGCCACAAAGCATATCCCTCACCTTTGGTTCGGGATGACAAGTCCTGAGACGGTGTCTCTAATCCTGAAAACCCTTGTTGTGGCCGCAAAACGCAAGGTCCCTCGGGTCTACTCGCGCGCTGGAGCCAGCGCGCACTCGCTTACGACCGCTCGGGATGACGGATAAAAACGGTATTGCATAGAAATTTGTCATTCCGAGTGCAACGAGGACTCTGCTTTCTATTGAGTCTACGTTGATCCCGAAGCGGCAGCAGAAGCAGATCCCTCACCTTCGGTTCGGGATGACAAGTCCTGAGAGGACGACAAGTCTGGAGACGGTGTCTCAATCCAGGAGTCCCGCTTCTACTTTTTCTTCAACTCGGAGAGCGAATACTTTGTTCCGCGCCACGTCACTGCGCCATCGCGCAACGCGATGAAAGCGGACTGCAAAGTTGCGTAGGCAAAGACAACCGCCGCAACGGGACATGTAAGAAACAACAACGGAGAGCTATCCATGTAGCGGCCGGAATAGCCATAAGCAATAGCGATCATGGCGACAGTTGCGCCGAAACCAGCGCGAGCCCATCCAGGAGCCAGCACAAGCCCGACAAATGGTCCGATACAAAGAAAGCTGGTGGTAGCGCAGACGGCGAGAACCAGGGCGATGCGGAATTGCAAAAAGGCAAACAGGTTCTTCTCTAGATTGGCAACCACACCGGCGGCCCCCACAGCCCAGCGCAGGGTTACCAGGCCGGGACCAAAAACAACGTCCTGGCGCAATCCGGATTTCTTGATGGCTTCGCCAAGCTTGATGTCATCCACAACTTCCAGCCGCAGCTTTTCATAAGTGCCGATGGCATCGTACGCGGCACGACGCACCAGATTGAAAGCGCCCACTCCCATGTGGTCGCGCGCGTTGGGGTCGCGCACCTTCCATGGACGCATCGCAAAATTGGACATCACCTGGGGAAATGCAATCATCATGCGCTCACCCAGGCTGTGCATGTGCGCTGTGGGGAAAAGAACCAGATGGTCAGCGCCGGTCTTGAGAGCATAGTGCATCGCCCGCCGCACTGTGTCAGGCGCAAAGACGCAGTCGGCGTCAGTAAATAAAAGCCATTCGCTGCTGCTCTGCCGTTCTCCTGTCCACATGGCGTGTACTTTGCCCAGCCATCCAGCGGGCAGCTCTCGCACATGGACAACCTGCAACCGCCCTTGCGCGGACGGCTCAGCGGCAAGGCGGTCCATGATTTGTCCAGTCTGGTCGGTGGAGCGGTCGTTTATTGCGACAACTTTATGGTGCGGATAATTCAGCTCCAGTAAGGACCGCAGCGCAGGCTCGATCTCAGCCTGTTCATTGCGCGCGGGCACCACAATGGTGAGCGATGGCAGCGGCGCATCCTGCGGTGGCTCCCACTCCGGCTGCGTGAGATCGGCGACCTCAGAAAAGTGCAGCACCAACTGAAAGACAGGAACCAGCCAGATGGCAGCCAGAAGCAAACCGGTGATCCACCAGAACAGGATCATGCTTTGCTGACTTGTAAGCGCGGTGCATATTTCGCACCCGTCAGCAGAATCACGCCAGAAATCCCGGCGGCGACAAAGGCTATCCAAAAAGCAGTTTGCAGAGAGCCGGTATGGTCAGAGATTTTGCCAATGATGGGCGCAGAGAAGGCGTCACCCAGAAGATGGATCACAAACAGATTTACGGCCAATGCCGTGGAACGAATGCCGGCATTCACAGAATTCACCAGTGCCGCATTGGTTGGTCCCGTACCGATCAGCACCAGAAATACCGCAATAAAGATTGCCGGAAACATGAGCTTGCCGCTTACATAGATGGCCGCCACCATGAACGGCACAGCAACCAGCATGGCGATGCCGGAGAATGTGTAATAGGCGCCAAAGTAGCGCTTGAGCAGACGGTCGCCGATCCATCCACCCAGCAGCGTGGCGACGATGCCATTGATGCCCGTGATAATGGCAAAATCAATATTTGCAGCCCGCAGATCCATATTGCGAATGCGCACCAGGAATGTGGGAATCCAGACCTGCATTCCGCCAATGGCAAATGTATAAAGCGCCATGCCCAGCGTGGCGGAGATGAATGCGCCGTTGCGCATGAGGTCAGGCAGCAGTGTACGCAAATTGGCCGGCACAACTTCTTCATGCTGTCCGCGTGGCGGCTCAGGCAGCAGCCAGAGCAGAATAGCCAAAAGGAAACCGGGAATTCCAGCAGCCATAAACGGTGCACGCCAGCCGAATTGATGCGCCACATAGCCGCCGACAAAATATCCAGCGGCGCTGCCCACAGGCAAGCCAAGAAAGAAGATCGAGAGCATGCGGCCGCGCTTCAAGGCGGGGAACGAATCGGCAATCAGCGTGGGAGCAATCGTCGCGTAACTGGCTTCGCCTATTCCAACAATGGCATGGCGAAAGAGCAGCTGGTTGTAGTCATGCACGAACCAGGTCAGAAAGGTAAAGCCGCTCCAGATCAGGATGCCGAAGACCACAATATTCTTGCGGGGAAAGCGGTCACCAAACCAGCCCACCAGCGGCGCGGCAAACATATAGGTAAAGAAGAATGCGCCAGTCAGCACGCCGATCTGAGCGTCACTCACCAGAAATTCTTTTTTCACCTCAGACTGAACGGCAAACAAAATATTGCGGTCAACATAATTCAGAATGTTCAGTCCGGTGAGCACCGCCAGCAGAAGGCGGGGATAGAGTTTGGTCGGCATGGATGGTGGAGATTATACCGAGGAAACTTACAATTACTTCTTCGGCCTGGGCCAGCGCGCTTCGACGGTGGTTCCAATCCCGCCCCGGGGGCGAAATACGCCCTTCACCAGCGCCCACTTTGGCCTGGTGGCCCGCACCACGTCATCCAGCACCCGATTCACAATGTTCTCCTGGAAGATGCCGAGATTCCGGTAATGCAGCAGGTACTCCTTGAGCGACTTCAGCTCGAGGCAAAGCTTGGCGGGCATGTAACGGATCTCCAGCATGCCAAAATCGGGCAAGCTGGTTTTGGGGCAGACGGAGGTAAACTCCGGCACGTCAATCAGAATTTCATACGCGGGAAACTGGTTCGGCCAGGTATCGATTTCAGGAAAGTCGTGGTCCAGCCCTGCTTTTGCGTGGTCGTCGGTGTAGCCTGTACGATGTGACATCGGCTTATTGTAACAATCGCTTTTCGGGGGCGTAACGGGGACACGGGGGAACCATCTAAAATAGAATCCTCAGCAGATAAATGCGCGTCTCATTTTCAGGCGCTGAACCATTTTCAGGTTGAACCAGGTTCAGGCTGAACCAGGATTGCCAATGGCATTCTGCGCCAAATGGCGGGCTTGGTTATACTTAAAAGTTTGGGATTTGGATCTTTATTCTGACCATGGCGAAGCAAAACGCAAATAACGTTCGTGACCGCCGCCGGTTGATTTTTATCGCGGTGATGGTGCTGCTTGCGGTGATACTTTTCACCGGAATCAACCGTCATCGCGCTGTCACGCCGGTCCGGGCGGAAAAGGTTGTGCGCCAGGAGATTGCCAGCGTGATCTCCACCAATGGAAAAATCGAGCCAGTGGACAGCTTTGAGGCGCATGCTCCCTCCCCCGCCACGGTGAGTAAAGTCCTGGTGGCTGAAGGCGACCATGTAAAGGCAGGCCAGCTTCTGGTGCGGCTGGACGACGCTGAGGCCCGCTCACTGGCTGCGCGCGCGCTGGCGCAACTGCGTTCCGCTGAAGCATCACTTCAGGCCATTAAGGCCGGCGGAACACAAGAAGAAGTTCTTACGATCCACTCTGATTTGATCAAAGCCCAGGCCGAGCGTGACGACTCACAACGCAACCTGCAAGCCGTACAGAAATTACGGCAGAACGGCGCTGCGTCACCGGCTGAGGTGGAAGCGGCGCAAAACCGGCAGAAGAAAGCGGAAGCTGACCTCCAGCTTCTGCAATCGAAATTAAATGGGCGGTACTCCACGCCTGAGGTTGCCAAAGTTGAGGCATCCGCGGCAGAAGCCCGGGCCGCCTATGAGTCAGCGCAAGATACTCTTCGTCATTCCAACGTGACCGCGCCTTTTGCCGGGACGGTATATCAACTTCCGGTTAGGGCCGGGTCTTACGTGAATGGCGGAGACTTGCTGGTACTGGTGGCAAACCTTGAGAGAGTCCGCGTACGCGCCTTTGTGGATGAGCCGGAAATCGGTCATCTGGCAAAAGGCGAGCCGGTAGAAGTCAGATGGGACGCCATGCCGGGGCGCACATGGAATGGCACGCTTACCCGTGTTCCTAGTTCGGTGACCATGGTGGGAACGCGCACCGTAGGCGAAATTACCTCTGAGATCGATAATTCAGACCGCAAGCTTCTGCCCAATGTGAATGTGAACGTAAGTATTATTTCGTCACGCCATGACGGAGCTCTCACGGTTTCCCGCGAAGCCGTGCATGACATCGAGGGCAAGCGCTACGTTTACACGATTGCGAACGACAAAATCCAGGCGCAGGAAATTGCTGTCGGGCTTTCCAGCCTGACACGCGTGGAAGTGGTAAAAGGAGTTCAGGAAGGCGCGCAGATCGCACTGGGCGCCATCAATGCACAGCCGTTGCACAGTGGAATGGACATAAAGGTGGTTGAGCGTTGAAGATCCTTTACCGGATAACAGCCTTAGTCTTGCTGGCAATCAGCAGTGTGGCGGTAGCGGACGCTGATCCCGCAGCCCTGCTCCGGGCCGGAAAGGCCGATGAGGCATTACACGCGCTGAACGCCAGCCTTGCCCACCAACCCAATGACGCGCGAGCTTATAACCTGCTCACCCGCGTTTATTATCAGCTTGAGCTCTGGGACAATGCCATACGCATGGCGGAGAAGGCCGTTGCTCTTGAGCCGCAGAACAGTTCCTATCACCTGTGGCTGGGACGCGCCATGGGCCGCAAAGCGGAAGACGCCAACCCCGTGACGGCGTTTGCTCTGGCGCGCAAGGTAAGAGCTGAATTTGAACGCGCCGTGGCGCTGGATGGCAACAACCTTCCTGCCCGCACTGACTTGAGCGAATATTATCTGGAAGCACCCGGTTTTCTGGGTGGAGACAAGAATAAAGCCAACCAGCAAGCCGACTACGTGGCTAAAACCGATCTGGCGCTGGGCAGTTATATCTACGCGCGCGTGCAAGAGAAGCAAGGCAACAGCGGCGCCGAAGCAGCCTACAGGAAGGCGATTGCCGCCAGCAGCCATCCATCCATTTACTGGGTGGAGTTAGCTCATTTTTACCGGCGCGCCGGAAGGCTCGCTGACATGGAAGCGGCCCTCAACCAGGCGTTGAATGCAGCGCGTCCGGGCGACGTAACCGAATTTGATTCGGCTTCTCTATTGCTCCAATCCAGCCGCAACTTTGGCGGCGCGGCGCAAATGTTGCGGCACTATATTTCCCAGGAAGATACGGCAGAAGATGGCCCCAGATTTCAAGCCCACTATCTACTGGGCGTTCTACTGCAAAAAGAAGGCAGAAACAAAGAAGCTGCCGCCGAGTTCCAATCGGCATTGCAACTGGCCTCGCAGTACAACCCGGCGCGGGATGCGCTGGCGCGCGTTTCCCGATAGAATCACGTCTTTCCGCACTGTCCATACAAATTACGCGCAGGTGAAAAATGAAACTGTATGCCCGTGTCACTCCACTCCAACACGCGAAAACCGCGCGTGCAGGGGGCCCCGGCGCCATCCTGGTTGCTGCCTGGATCGTGGCGGTTTCCGCTACTCTGCTCGCGCAAGACCCCGCTTCCGGCAAAGACAAGCCGCTGGCTTTCCGTACTGCCATTGACCTGGCGATCAAGAACAGCGCCACCAGTGGCGTGGCCGTGGCTGATTTGCAGCACGCACGGGCCGGCGTGTCCCAGACAAAGGACGTATTTCTGCCGCAGGTGGTTATTGGGTCCGGTCTGGGCGCGTCCTATGGATTTCCGCTCAGCCTGGAAGGCGCCGCTCCCTCAATCTTCAATGTGAATTTCCAGGGAGCATTGATCAACGCAGCTCAGCGCAACTTCGTGAAAGCAGCAAAAAGCGAAGTGGATGTCACCACGGCGCAGAATGCCGACCGCCGCAATGACGTAATCATGGAAACTGCGGTGGACTATGTGCAGCTTGATCTGCTGGAGTCGTCGCTCTCCATCCAGCGGGAGCAGGAGCAGAACGCGCAGAAATTTCAGGATATTGTGGTCCAGCGCGTAGAAGCGGGCCTGGACAGCCAGGTGGAGACCACGCGCGCCAAACTTGTAGGCGCCAGGACGCGGCTGGATATCGCACAGACACAGGCGGCGGCCGACCAGCTACGGCTGCGGTTGTCCCAGCTTACGGGGCTTCCTGCTGCGTCGATTCAAACTTCCACTGAGTCCATCCCGGAAATGCCAAAGGTCGACCAGGACCAGGATTTGCGAAATGAGGCGCTCAAGAATAACCCCGTGGTCAAAGTGGCGAATGCATCAGCCATCGCAAAAGAATTTCGCGCTATTGGCGAACGCAAGCAGCTGTATCCGGAAGTGGATTTTGTAGGACAGTTTGCCGTGCTGGCGCGATTCAACAACTATGACGAGTTTTTTCAAAAATTTCAGCGCAACAATATAACCGCCGGCGTGGCCATCAGGTTTCCCATTCTCAATCCGGTGCAGCGGGCTATTGCCGAGGCAGCCAAGGCGGACGCAGCCAAATCCCGCAAAGAGGCGCAGACCGTACGAGAGCAGGTGAGCGTGGACACGCTGAAGCTGCAACGCTCCGTGCAGCAGCTTGCCGCGGCGCGTGAAGTGGCGCAATTGGAACATCAGCTGGCTGAGTCGGATATTGATTCCGTGCATGCCAAAATTGAGAGCGGTGGCGCCAGCATCAAGGACGAGGAGAACGCGCGCGTGGCAGAGCACCAGCGTTATACCGCGTATCTCAATTCAAGCTTTGAACTGGATCGCGCGCAGATACAGCTGATGCGCCAGATCGGTGCACTGGAAAGCTGGGCACTGGGGCCGGCAAAACGATAAGCGCTTGTGCAGCGGTCAGGTTGCCGGCTTCGCGTCAGCGGGAGCGTTTGACTTCAACGGTCTCCCCGGCCAAAGAAGCGCCGGCTTCCAGCGCCAGAAAACGCACACGCCCGCTGGCGACGGTACGGCCATCGGCATCAGTGATTGTGCCTTCCCAAACCTGAGTGCGGCGGCCGCGCATGAGTGGCCGCGCCGTAGCGCGCAACTTCCCTTCCCGCACCGCGTTCAGGAATGACGTGTGATTTTCCAGGCCAACCACGGACTGCCCTCGCGGCAGAGCCGCCAGCGCCGCGCCTACGGAAGTGACGGCTTCAATCAGTCCGGAATGTACGCCGCCATGCACGATGCCATAAGGCTGATGGTGCTGCGGACCAATTTCCATCTCTGCGACCACCTCATCTCCGGTCGCGCGGACGAAATGTATTCCCATGGCAAGGTTCCAGCCGCTGTTTGAAGCGTTGAGCGTATTGGCAAAATTACCGTCAGGTGAAGCGGAGAGGCCCGGTGGATTGCTCATAGCGAGGCATTTTAAGTGGTTTGCTGTCCCGCGGGAAGTGCGGAGGCATACTTAGCTCATAGTTACTGCCACCCAAACTCCCACGAAGAATGAAAACCTATCGACCAAATCCATTCTCCATGTTAACTTCTCTCTCACGCCCCCCAAAAAGAGGAGTTTTTGAATGCGATACGCTGCGGTTGCACTGTTGTTGGCTTGCACGGTCATTCCATTGTCTGGCCAGGAAAAGACGGACGGGCCAGAAGACGCGAAAGCGCAGAAAACTTATAAGGAAGGCCTTGGGTATCTCAAACAGCACAGGGTTGAGGCGGCGCTCGAGGAGTTTAAAAAGGCAGACAAGCAGGATGGCGGCCATTGCCTGGCATGTCAAAAGATGATGATTAAGTACGGAAGCGAGCTAGGTGACTGGAAGATCGCCGAAGCGGCGGCGGAAGAATGGTGGCAGAGGCCCAGGGCGAGAGCATTGGCAGTTGCACACTATCAATTGGGCATATGCTGATGCGGATGAAGCAATGTCGAAGCACAAGGATGATTTATTCAGCGAGGGCGCACGATGAAATGACCAAGGCCCAGGCGGAGCATCTCAAATTTCCCCAAGCGCGGTGTATGCCGACGGACGCATCTTGGCCTACCTGAAACAGGATGACGCGGCAAAAGCGCAATTTGAACAATTCGTAAAAATGCGACCGGAGGGCGATCCTGACCGGCAGCGCGCTTTGCGGTATATCAGCCAGCCTGAACTGGCACGGGCCAAAATGGCGCCGCCCTTTGTTGTGACAACCCTTGATGGTCAACGCGTGTCACTGGACGATCTGAAGGGCAAGGTAGTGCTGCTGGACTTCTGGGCAACCTGGTGCGGGCCGTGCCGGGAGGCACTGCCGCATATGCGGGCGCTCGCGAAAAACTTTGAAGGGCAGCCATTTGTGGTGCTGAGCATAAGCCTGGATCGTGATGAGCAGAAATGGAAAGACTACATCGCAAAAAACGGCATGGGATGGATGCAATACCGTGATGGAGGGTTTACGGGGCCGATATCCAAGATGTTTGCCGTGGAAGCGATACCTCACACCTTCACCATTGACGCGGATGGCGTGCTGCAGGATGAGCGAATTGGAGATGCATCCATTGAAGGCAAGTTGAAAAAACTGGTAGCTCGTGCGAAGGAATTGCAAGGCACGAACATGCCGGCACAATAAAGCAAGGTGCGGAAGTCAAAATACGGAAGCGATCAGCAGAAAAAGAGTGCAGCTCTGCTATATGGGCTGCGCGGCTGCAACTCACAGTTGCTGCGCGGCATCTTTTTGAAGTGACCGTATAGGAAGGCTACCAATATGAAACGCACCATGCTTTTTGCTACTTTTCTTGCGCTGATGACTGCTGCCAGCGCGAACGCACAACGAACTGTGCCCGAGGGCACCGATATCAAAGTAAGAACCGATACATCCATTCCGGCCACACCAGCGCCCAACTCGCGCTATAGCGCCACCATCAACAAAGATGTAACAGACAGCTCCGGGAACGTGATCATCCCGCGCGGCGCGCGTGCGCGTCTGGTTGCCATCCCATCCGAGGACGGCAAAGACACCAACCTGGATCTGCAATCGGTCAGCTTTCACGGAAGACGCTATCTGCTGCAGGCTCCGGGAGAATCCAGTGGCGGCGCACCGGGCGGACTGGGAGCGAATGCGCGCACAGGAAAATTTGTGGGCGGCGGCGCTGCTGTTGGAGCAGTTCTGGGCGCGTTAATGGGCGGCGGTAAAGGCGCGGCCATTGGAGCGCTGGTGGGCGGCGCCGGTGGCGCAGGCGCACAGGTTTACACCGGCAGAAAAAAGGAAATTCCCGCCGAGGCCGAGCTGAACTACAAGCTGGCAACCAACCTGACGATGACGCCGGTAAGAGCGCCAGTAAAGCGGTAAGGATAGTTAGGATTGAATAAGTCCCGGCGCGAAGGCGCCGGGATTTTTTTATTGGTTCGGCAAAACCAAAAACCTTACCATTGATAAACACGGATGACACACTGATTAGGGCTTAGGTCTGATGAGATTGATTTTGGAATCTGCAAACCGTTTTTCTGTGCAAGGTGTGTGGTGAGAACTCCCTGAAGCGGCATTTCTGATGCGACTCATTCTCGGGGTCCTTCGGAGCTCCCTCGGCTGCGCTCGGGATTTCGCCTGCGTGCTCGGACGCCCGCAACGCGGCTCAACTTCGGCTTCGCCGTCGCATACGCTCCGACTTCGCTCAGGATGACAGGGTTAGGCAGCAATTATGGCTGGCGGATGACACTGATTGGAAAAAGGCGCTCGCCGTGCATTATCGCGGATTTCAGGTATCGAAAAATGAGTTGTTTCCGGAGAACGGCTTTGTCAAGATGTACTAATTCCTGCCCTGGCGAGGCTGTTTTTTCATTGACCCCGAGGGTAGCTTTCGCTTATAGTTCGTACTGGTTCCAGACGGGAGCGGCGCCGTGCTGGAACGTGTCTGTTAACCCTTTAACAGAAGCGGGGAAACCCAAAAAGGCCTGCAACCAGGAAGCGGCCCTTAGCTATTAGCCATTGGCTTTTAGCCTAAGTGTTAGCTGCTTTCTCTCTTCAAACCCTGAAGAAAATCGTACGCTAGATACGTGTGTCTGAAAAGGCGACCTTGGCTATTAGCTTTTGTGTCTCGTGGCTTGCTGCCTTAAATCTAAGGCGGGCAGAACGCAGGCGAGGGCGCCTGCGCTCCACAAAATTCACCTAATTGACGCCACCCCACAGGGTGGCTTTTTTATTGGAGAGAAACCATGACCAAGGAAGAAGTGATGGCTGCAATTCAAGAATGTACAACCAGGCTGGGGCATGTCCCGAGCTTTCCTGAGCTACAGCAAATGAAGGTAAGCAAGCGCGCCGTACGGATGCATTTTGGAACCTATACGGGCGCGTTACGGGCATGCGGGCTGGAGAGACGCGGGTCCGGCTACGAGGTGAGCCAGAAATCACTCTTTCTGGACTGGGCCGGCCTTGTCCGGAGGCTGGCCAAGGTCCCGACGATAACCGATTACGAACTTCACGGAGAATACAGCGTAACACCACTGATGCGGTGCTACGGAAGCTGGAAACTGTTGCCGGAAGGGATGTGGGAATATGCCAAAAAGGAAGGACTGGAAAGCGAGTGGGAAGATGTTCTGGAGATCATTGCCCAGCACCTGGAACCGGGAAAGCTGGATGGCCGAAGATCAAAACCTGCAATTGACACGGACTTCAAACCAAAAAAGCTGGCCGACCAACCTATCTACGGCTCACCGTTGATGCATCCGGTACTGAGCCATGCCCCGACAAATGAGTCTGGCGTAATTTTTTTGTTCGGCACAGTAGCGCAGGAATTGGGGTTTGTGGTGAGAAGAATCCAGGCGGAATTTCCAGACTGCGAAGCGATGTGGGAAGTAGAACCTGGGCGATGGCAACATGTCCGGATTGAATTTGAATACGAGAGCCGCAATTTTTTAGCGCATATGCATCCGATGGATGGCTGTGACCTGATTGTGTGCTGGAACCATAACTGGAAGAACTGTCCGCTGGAAGTGCTGGAGTTGAAAGAGATTGCCAAAATCGCCGGAATTGCCAAAAGTGGCAATTGAAAAGCAAACAAAATCTCACCACGCAGGCGCGGAGAAAGTCGGACCTCAAAAACTACCACTGATAAACACGGATGACACTGTAGAGATCGGGAATCGGGACATCGGGTCATCGCGCGTGATCGGAAAACAAAAGCGCAGAGGAAACAGATGATTGGGGATTCGGGGATTGAATCACGTTTCGCTCCCCGTAGATGTGCTGCCGTTTCAGGCATAGCAAAGCCAGATGAAGGGGCGGAGCAGATCCTTCGGGTCCTGTTCGCAAGCTGATGAAAGCGCTTGCTCACGGACGGACCTCTCAGGATGACGTTTTGTTTTTATGACTATATTTTCAAGAGGGGGCAGAGAGTCGGGCCCCAGAACCTACCACTGATAAACACAGATGACACACTGATAGAGATCGGGGGATCGGAACATCGGGTCATCGCGCGTGATCGGGAAATGCACACCCAAAAAGCAGATCAAAAAATTACCGAAGATGAGCGCGGATCAGCGCGAATTTGGAAAACATAGAAAGCGAAAAACGCAGAAGTGCTAAATGAAAAAGCTGCTGCGGGACTTCATAAGCCCCGCAGCAAACTCAGTGGAAAATTATTTGGAAGCCGCAGGAGCTGCTGCCGCGGGTTTTGCTTTGGCGGCGGTTTTAGCCTTGGGTTTAGCGGCCTTGGCTGGGGCTGGCGGCGCGGTTCTAAGCAGGCGGTTTCTTTCGCGCTTCTTGGCTTGGGCCCGGTTGCGGGTGTTTTCCCGAGCATTAAGTTTCGGCATGGTGGTGCTCCTTGGTCTTCAGCACCTGACTTAAGTAGACGGGACGATCGGGTGTCTAAAGAATCTTGAGTATCTATTTCATCCTACGCTGTTGCGGCAAAGATGCGGTGGGAAATCGGCAAATATGTGTTATCCGCAATCTGCAAGTTTTCATTTCGTTTTCAACTGCGGTTCTAAGAATGTGGGAGCTACCCGTTAATGTTGGCTGTGTTGCCAGATGTTCGCTGTGCAGGCCATTTCATGAGATTAGCGGCCAGGACAGCGGTCGCCGCCTAATGCGCTTTTCGACCATTGGCCTCCCGCTTGTAACCGCTTGGATTCATTTGGCCTTAGCACACAGTAAAGAATGTTAATATTATGGGCAGGACAGACATGCCATTAAAAACATTATTCCTGAATCCTCCGTCGTTTGAGAATTTTGACGGTGGCGCCAGCTCGCGCTGGCCCGCCACCCGCGAGATTGAATCCTACTGGTATCCGGTATGGCTGGCGTATCCGGCCGGGATGCTTGAGGGTTCACGGCTGCTGGACGCGCCGCCGCACCATGTGAGCGCGGAAGAGACCATTGAACTGACCAAGCAGTATGAGTTTCTGGTGCTCTTTACATCCACGCCAGGATTCCCCGGCGACATTCAGCTTGTCACCAAGATGAAAGAAGCGAATCCCAAACTGAAAGTCGCGTTTGTGGGTCCGCATGTGACGACGCTGCCGGAGCGCTCTCTGAATGATTGCCCGGCCATCGACTTTGTCTGCCGGCGCGAGTTTGATTATTCCGTTGTGGAATATGCCAACGGCAAACCGCTCTCTGAAATTATCGGGATCTCTTATCGGGACGCGAATGGAAAAGTGGTCCACAACGCCGATCGCCCTGACGTAACTGATCTGGATTCATTGCCGGACGTGACCGATGTTTACTATCGGGACATGGATGTGCGCCGTTACAACGTGCCATTTCTGCTCTATCCGTTTGTGGCGCTTTACACCACACGCGGCTGCCCGGCACAGTGCACTTTCTGTTTGTGGCCCCAGACTTTAAGCGGACATCCGTGGCGCAAGCGCTCGACAGACGCCGTCGCCCGCGAGATGGCCAAAGCCAAAGAATACTGGCCGTATGTAAAAGAATATTTCTTTGACGATGACACTTTCAACATCCAGAAGGCGCGCACGATAGAGCTAAGCGGCAAGCTCAAACCACTGAATCTAACGTGGTCTTGCACGTCGCGTGTAACCACCGA
The DNA here is from genome assembly GCA_963724105.1 of Terriglobia bacterium. GTDB lineage: Bacteria > Acidobacteriota > Terriglobia > Terriglobales > Acidobacteriaceae > Angelobacter. Next base: position 545,957 of record CAVRTD010000002.1, read on the forward strand.
CTACGAAACCTTGAAAGCCCAAAAAGAAGCTGGCTGCCGGCTGCTGATTGTGGGTTATGAGTCAGGCGATGCGCAGATCCTGAAGAACATCAAGAAGGGCGCAACTGTAGAACGCGCGCGCCAATTCACCAAAGACACCAAAAAGCTTGGACTGAAAGTCCATGGCGACTTTATTCTCGGATTGCCCGGCGAAAGCCGTGAATCGATCCGGCGCACCATCGACTTTGCAAAAGAGCTGGATGTGGAAACAATTCAGGTTTCCATCGCGCATGCTTATCCGGGAACCGAGATGTATGATTTTGCCAAGAAAAACGGCTTCATCGTTGGAACCGAGCGGATGGTTGACGATGGCGGCCACCAGGTTGCGCAGATTGAATATCCCGGTCTTCCCCGTGAGCACGTGATGGAGATGGTCCACAAGTTTTACGACGAATATTATTTCCGTCCTAAAGCCGTCTTCCGCATTGTGCGCAAGGCCGTATTTAACGGTGAAGAACGCCAGCGGCTTTACAAGGAAGCAAAGTCATTCATGAAGCTGCGCGCCGCACGTAATAAAGCCACTAAAGCAATGGTAGCGGCCAAACAGAACACGCCGGATAAGCCACGACAGGCTGAGGTCGCAGGAGACTAAGCCAGTCTCCTGCTGTAACACTTACTGCTTTCCTGAAGAGGGCATAAATGCAGGAACAGGAAAAGTTAAGCAATCCTCGACTGATTGGCTATGCAGTCGGTATAGCCGCTTTCATCGTGGCTGTGCTGTGGAAGTTACTCGTCACACAAGAAATCCAGATTTAAGAAGCCCATATTTAAGAAAACCAGAATTCACCCGCCATGCGGGTTCCATACGGATGTCGGCGTGAAGCCCAAAAAAATCTTAATCTACATGGCCATCGCCTGTTGCAACGGCACAGGTGACGTGTTGCTGAAGCGCGGCATGGATGATCTCGGCGAAATCCATCTCAGCAACTGGACGCATATCTTCAACGCGTTTGTGAACCCCTGGGTCGTAATCGGTATTCTTTGCCTCGCCGGATTTTTTTACGCATACCTGACCGCGCTCTCCTGGGCGGACCTGACGTTTGTCCTTCCCGCCACCGCCTTTGGCTACGTGGTTACCGCGTTTCTCTCCCGGTTTTTTCTGAATGAAGTTGTCAGTCCGTGGCGATGGGCCGGTGTTCTGCTCATCACCTGCGGTGTGGGCCTGGTGGCGAGAGGGCCTTCACTCACAGAGCGCCCGAAAAACAATCCATCCTCTGCGCAAAAGGAGCAGCAGCATGAGCTCGCTTAAGCTCTGGATCGCCATCGGAATGCTTGTGCTGGCTTCAAGCGCAGGCGACATCATGCTTTCCGCGGCCATGAAGCGTATCGGCGACCTCGAAGCTCTCCGCGCAAGAAAAGGCCTGCTGGCAGTAATCGGCCATGTGATTCAGGAAAAGCTTTTTCTGATTGGTCTCTGCTGTCTTATCTTCAGCTTCTTCTGCCTGCTTACTGCGCTTTCCTGGGGTGACGCCAGCCTGGTCGCGCCCGCCTCCGCCTCACTCACTTACATCTGCTCGGCCATCCTGGCAAAATTTGTTTTGCACGAAAATGTTGACCGCCGTCGCTGGCTCTCTGCTGCCCTGGTCTGCATTGGCGTGTTGCTGCTGGTGAAGTAGCGCTTTTTTGAAATCCCGAGCGCAGAGAGGGATCCCTATCACCGAACCTTCATACGCCTTTTGGCGCCGAAGATCCAGTTTTGCCACGAAAACCAGGACATCATCGCTGGCCGTTCAAGTTGGCCCATTCCCCTGACTCAATGAAGCTGGCCCAGTAAAAAGGATGTTCCCGGCCTTTTTGTTTCAGCATAGAAAGCTCAGCCTGCCGCAATGCCTCGCCGCGTCCCCGGCCATTTTTCAAACCGGTGTAATAGCCAGTAATCATTTCTCGCGTCGTATAGTCGCTCACCGGCCACAGGCTCATCACCAGGCTCTCCGCGCCGGCGAGCACAAAAGCCCGGCGTAATCCAAAAACGCCCTCGCCCACTCTGACTTCGCCAATGCCGGTATCACAGGCGGAGAGCGTCACCAGTTTGGTGCCCCACAGGTTGAGATTAGATGCTTCCAGGGCAGTCAAAATGCCGCTATCGCCGCCTCGCCGATCCAAATTGGCGCCTGACAGCGCCAGGCCCGAGCGAAGCAATGGATTCTCAACGTCTTCATTTGAACTTCCTGCTCGCGTATCGTTCGCGGAACCGCCAGACTCGCCCTCCTTTTTCGGGTCTTCAAGGAAAAACCCATGGGTAGCAATGTGCAGAATGCCCGGTGCATTGAGTCCCAGCAGCGTGGCTTTTGTCGCCTGGACTCCAGTAAAGACTCGTGCCTGGTGAAAGAGCGAACGTATCGCTTGCGCCTCAGCTTTTGTTCCTTCGAGCGGTGCAAAGTAAATGCTGGAAGAATCGTTGCCCCGGCTGATGCTTCGCGTCGCCGGGTAGGCTCGTGTGTTTGGCGCGGCACTCACTGCGCGGGCCTTTGGTTCACCAAAGTTGGGATCAGCCACTACGGCGACCTCTGTCGTGCTGGCACGCGGCGTTTCCATGCGCAGCAGATCGCGCCCGGTGCTCAAGTAGGTGAACAAGGATCGTTCCACCAGGTAATGACCGTTTTCATCGACCAGCGCTTCAAAGGGGATGAGATCCAGCTGTCCATCAGGCGCGATTAGGAGGTGGCGGGGATTGCCGGCAAGCGCACGGATTGGACGCATGATCTTCTCATCGACAGCACGCGCCACCTTCTTTATGTTGCGCGACTCAGGATCACGCAATGACCTGCGCAGAGCACCGATGGCAGCATCAATGGTTTTTGCGTCGCCTAAATCCATCGATCGAACTTCATTCCCGGTGATGACGTAAGCCACATACCGCGGCTCGCCAAAATCAGTGTTGCTCTCAAGGGGCTGTTTTGGATCGTAAGGCTCGTACACCGCATACTCAACCAGGGCAGCATCAGCCGGTATGGCAGCCTGCACGGCATTCAGTGTCACTGCAGCAGATGACTGATAGTAGCCTGCGCTGCGATTTCCGATCTCACTTTCCAGGGCGTCTCGCTGCTCGGTGAGAGTTTTGATTTGTTGCAGATGCTCGGGAAGCGAGGTCTTACCTGGGCCATTCAGCACCAGATTGGCGAGTTTTGACGTTGTCTCTTTTAGCCTGTCCAGCAATGCGCGGTCTTCAGCATTAGAGCGCTTGCGCAAGCTTTCCACATTGTTTGCCAAAGCGTCAAGGATGCGCCCTTTGCGTTGCAGCAGCATAGTGGCAGCCAGCTTGCGCGAATCCTCGTTTTCAGGATCCAGGCGAATCTGGAAGGAAATAGCTTCGTCAAGCGTGGTCATATATGGATCAAAGAAGGCAAGCTTTTGCTGCTCCGATCCAATGGCCAGGTTCAAAGGAAGGTCTTTTTCTTCAATGGACACGGCTTCCCGCCAGCATTCACGTGCTCGCGCTGGATTGCCGGCAGCGGAATACATCTTGACCAAATTGCGCAGAATCCTGGCTACTTCCGGGTGCTCAGGGCCGCGAGAATCTTTAGTGATCTGCAAGGCGCGAAGAAGATAGGGTTCCGCCTTTTGAATAATCTCCGTGATCGTTATAGAGAATCCCCAGGCTCTCCAATGTCACTTCAACCGTGAGATGATTCGGCCCGTTCAGCTTTTCCATGATGGCCAGAGCGCGTTTGTCATACTCTTCAGCGCCCTTGTAGTCTCCGGTGTGTTTGGCCATGATTCCCAGGTTGTTCAGAGTCTGCGCGACAGGAAGACTCTCAGGCCCGTCAAATTTTTCGAAAATGATTTCAGCTCGCCGGAAATACTCAGCGGCCTTGCTGTAGTTATCTGACTGCTTCCAGTAAAGAAGACCTAGATTGTTGAGAGTAATCCCAAGCCATGGATGCTCCGGCCCCAGCACCTTCTCTTTGATCGCGAGAGAGCGCTGATAAAAATTCTCTGACGTGCTGTAGTCATGCCGCCGGTAGGCGATAAGACCACGGTTGTGCAGGAGCAATCCGACCTTCAAACAGTTGGGGCCGAGCAGCTTTTCCACCAGCTCCTGCGCCTGCCAGGAAAACTCCTCCCCGCGAATGTTGTCTCGCTTAAAAATATAGAGCGAACCCAGATCAGCCAGCGATTCCGCATACAGCAGGCTGCTTTCGCCGCCAACTGTTTTCTTGGTTTTGGAAGCATGCACAAGCAACTCTTCCGCGCGCGTATAGTTCGCCTGCCCTATGACAATTCTCCCCAGCGTACTTTCCGCATCAGCATAGGGCAGATCGTCAGGCCCATAAGTTTTCTGGACAATTTCTAAAGCCCTGCTGGCCACACTCGCCGCACCAGCATAATCGCCTTTTTCTTTATAAAGGTCTGCCAGGGTCTCCAGCGACTTTGCAATCAATATGTCATTGGGAGAGAGCTTTTCCTCGCGGATGTGGAGCGCTCGCTTGCCTGCCTCTTCTGCCTCTGGATATTTGGCCGTAGAGGTAAAATTTCTGGCCTGGCCGTCGAGTACATCCGCTTCTTCAAGGCTGTTCTTGCCTAAAGCCTTTTCGTCGATGGCAAGCGCTTGCTTATATAAACCGGCTCCGCGAGCAAAATCGTCTTTGCCGTCGGCAATGCGCCCTAGCAAAACCAGACAGGCTGCTGCTTCAGGGCTTTCACGCCCAGGAGATTGTCCACGGAGCTGGAGCGCATTCTCAGCTGCTTGTTGGGCTTTTTCATAGGCCCCCAGGCGATAAAGCTGCTCAGCTTCCGCATAGAGTCGCGCTGCTTCCGCACGGCCGTTACTGTTCTCATCCTTTGGGATGGTTGCCGGCACAGAGGCGCCTGATTGGCTTTGGCTGGCATAACCTTTCAAGCAGGCGAAGAAGCATACAGAGACTGCGATCGCAACCAATACCACCAGTTCCCTGCATAAAATGCCTTGTTGAAGGCGACGAGCTTTCTTTCTCCGGGGCATAAAACGGCTAGATTTTATCCTTAATTGAGAGTAGCTGCCCAGAAATCGCGCGCGAAAGCGTACCGCTAGTTGCTGGACTTCTGAAAATGCTTCAGCACCGCTTCTGCCTGCGGCTTGGTCAGTACTGCTTCCAGGGCGGCCGCGTCTGCCTGTTGCACGGCGCGGACGCTGCCAAAATGCTGCAGCAAGCGCTGGCGTGTGCGTTCACCCACACCGGGAATCTCCAGCAGTTCAGATTTACGGTCACGCATCTGGCGGCGCTTGCGGTGGAAAGTCACGGCAAAGCGGTGTGACTCATCGCGCACCATCTGAACCAGATGCAGCACAGGGGAATGACGCTCAAGCACCACCGGATCATCCTCCTGACCAAAGACGTAAATGATCTCTTCCTTCTTGGCGATCGCCGCCAGCGGCTGGTTGGTAATACCCAGCTCTTCCAGTGACTGGGCTGCGGCGTGGAGCTGTCCAAGGCCGCCATCCACCAGCACCAGACTTGGGAAGGGTTTATCTTCATCGCGCAGGCGTTTATAGCGGCGCGTGACCACCTCACGCATGGAAGCAAAATCGTCCACGCCCGTGACCGTACGCACAATGAATTTGCGGTACTCATTCTTGTTCATCTTGCCGTCTTCCCAAACCACCATGGACGCCACGGTTTCAGAGCCCTGTATGTGCGAGATATCAAAACACTCAATGCGCTTGGGGATATCCGGCAGCCCGAGCGCATCTTGCAATGCCTCCTGAACCGCCTTGGCTTGCGGCTTCATCACGCGGAAGCGCTGATCGAACGACTGCTTGGCATTTTGTGCGGCCAGATCAATGAGTGAGCGCTTTTCACCCCGCTGCGGTACGAGGATCTCCACTTTGCTGCCGCGTTTTTCTGAAAGCAGCTCTTCCAGTTCCGATCGATCTTCAAAGTCCACCGGCGAGAGAATGTCTCGCGGAACATATTGCTGGTCGATATAAACCTGCTTCATCAGCGCGGAGAAGAATTCACCGGGATGAAACAACGAAGATAAAGGTGGAGCACAGGCGCCCTCGCCTGTGTTTGTATTTTCCGCAGCCGGGGGCGGCTGCGCTCCAGCTATTTCGGAAGCCCCGGTGACGGCCAGTGCAGGCACCGCGATTTCCGGCAGCTCTTCCCAAAAGAATTCCCGGCGATCCAATATCTTGCCACCACGCATATGAAAGACATTTACCGCCAGCATGTCATTTTCAAAGTGATAGCCAAATACGTCCTGGTCGTCGCCTTCGGCGGCAGCCATGCGCTGCTTTTCCTGGAGCTGCGCCACGGTGGAAAGCATGTCACGGTAACGGGCCGCTCGCTCATATTCCTGCTGGATTGCGGCCTCGTCCATGCGTACGCGCAGGGATTTCGCCAGGTCAGTCTGCCGGCCTTCCAGCAAAAGCTGCACGTCACGCACGGCTTCCAGATAAGCGTCCGGCGTGGTCAGGTCCTGCACACACGGCCCCAGGCACCGCTTGATATAAAACTGCAAACAAGGCCGCAGATGGTAACGCGTAAGGTCCACTTTGCAGGAAGGAATCAGAAAGCTGCGGTGGATCAGATCGACAATGCGATAGGCCAGATTACCGGGAAAATACGGGCCGTAATAATTGCTTCCGTCTTTGCGCAAACGCCGGGTCACATACACCCGGGGGTAGCGCTCACCCAGCGTCAGCTTGATGTAAGGGTAGGACTTGTCGTCGCGCAGCAGAATGTTGAAGCGGGGCTTCTTCTGCTTAATCAGGTTGTTTTCCAGCGCCAGCGCTTCTTTATTGTTAGCGACGACTATGTACTCAACGTCCACGGCCTCGCGCAGAAGGCTGCCCGTTTTGGCATTGGCCTCGCCTACGCCTTCCTGAAAATATGAGCGGACACGGGCGCGCAGGTTCTTCGCCTTGCCTACATAAATGACCTCGCCTTCGGCATTTTTATATAGGTAGACGCCCGGCTGGAGCGGGATTGTCCGGATTTTCTCTGTCAGATCCATTGAGAAAAGATGAGGCTAACTACCTAGATTTTTCCTATAGGGCCTCAGGTGCGTAAAAATTCTACTGTCGTGCACGGTCAGATGCCAGGGTGATGCCGGAAGGAATCATCCAACCTATTGATTATAAATCATTTACAATAAAACAGCATTCACCGTGGCAATGGCAAGCGAGTTGCTGTTCCATTAGTGACTTTATAAGGCGGCAACACCCTGCGCCGCGTGGGTCTTAAGGAGCTTCCCCCATGAATTTGAAATCGAGCCTTTTGGTTCTGCTGGCTGGTACCTCACTGATGATCGGCACTGGTTGCACAACAAAGAACTATGTGCGCAAGCAGACCCAGCCAATCGTCGAAAAATCTAACGAACTTGATGCCAGAACGGCCAAAAACAATGCGGCTATCCACGATGTTGATACCCGTGCAACTGCAGGTATCGCAGGCGCGAACACCAAGGCCACTGAGGCCGACCAGAAAGCGCTGGACGCCCGTGGCCGTGCAGACCAGGCCCAGACTCTGGCAGATCAGGCCAACACCCGCGTTAACGCCCTGACGAACCAGGTCGCCAATCTGGATAACTATCGCCCTGTGGCCGAAACCTCAGTGCACTTTGCCTTCAACAAAGCTGATTTAACGCCGAAAGCAAAGACCGCTTTGGACCAGTTGCTGGCTGAAGTTCCCAACACCAAGGGCTATCTGGTGGTTGTGGAAGGCGATACCGACTCCGTCGGTTCAGCAGCCTATAACTACAAGCTGAGTGAGCGCCGCGCTGACTCCGTGGTGCAGTATCTGTCGTCCAAAAGCATTCCTGCTCACAAGATCTATCTGATCGGCATGGGCAAAGACAAGTCCGCTGCGGAGAACACCACGGCTGACGGCCGCGCGAAGAACCGTCGCGTGGATGTTCGCCTCATGACCAATGTGATCGGCCCAGAAACACCAAGCTCTGCGCAGAGTACCGCTCCTAACCCGAGCCGGTAGTCTCTCCTCCCCCGGACACTTGCGCAGACAGAGGCCGCCAGATTTTTCTGGCGGCCTTTAATTTTTTACCCTCAATTTACAGCCCTCCCGTCCGCAAGATCTCCTGACTGCCGCGATCTTCCCATAGAATATTGATATGAAGTCCAGCTCTCATATTTTTGCCGTATTGTTATTCACAGGGTTCCTGGCCCTGTTGGTGCCCGCGCAGCGGGCCGCGGCGCAAGATAATCAGGACAATCAACCCCATATACAGCCGCGCACTACGCCCACCCCGACTCCGTCTCCAACGCCCACGCCAGCGGCCAGCCCTTCGCAGAAATCGCAAGACCAGTATGAACGGCCGCCTTTCCCTGGTGACGTGCAGAAACAACCGCCGCTCGACCCCAATGAGCCTTCCCCAAAGCCGAGCAATGATGGCTATGAGCGCCCGCCCTTCCCTGGCGATGCACCTGGTACCCATCCCACCGGCAAATCGAGCAGCTCCAGCGGTTCAGCTGGCAGCGCCACGGGCGAAAGCTCAAGCCGGGATACCGAGATTGATCTCGAAGCGCGCCCGGAGAAAGAAGAACCAAAGACTGCGGAAGATCCATCTGTGCTGAAGCCGTGGGACCCGCACAAGGCCGCTAAAGATGTTGAGGTTGGCGAGTACTACCTGAAGTTGAAGAACTATCGCGCGGCGCTGGAGCGCTTCAATCACGCGCTGACCTATAAGCCCGATGACGCGGAAGCCACCTACGGTTTGGCGGTCACCCAGGAAAAGCTTGATCTGCTCTCGCTGGCCGATCAGAACTACCACAAGTATCTGGTGCTGCTGCCGAACGGTCCCAAGTCAAAGGAGTCAGCAGAGGCAATAAAGCGCCTTGCGCCGAATTTGTCCACGCACAAGACGGGAGACTCCAATACTGACCCAGCCAAAGTAGCGGCGCATGATATAGACGTCGGTGAAACCTATCTTGCCGGGAACCACTTTGATCCCGCGCGTGAACGCTTTGAAGAAGCCTTACGGCTTACACCGGACAATCCGCTCATCTTCTTCCGGCTGGCCCAGGCGCTGCAGGGTATGCAGCAGCTTGATCCGGCGCGGCTCTACTACAAGAAATATCTTGAGGTTCAGCCGAAAGGGAAATTTGCCGGCAATGCTAAGAAAGCGATTCAGCAAATCGAGTGGGTGCTGGGAAAATAACTATTGTTTCCGCAGAAATGTTCCGGAGCTTGCATCCACAAGCACTGTCAATTTGCCCGTTGATTCGCTGCCGCCATAAATCACATGCCAGCGCAACTGGCTGGATTGCACGTCAAAATCCAGCAGATATCCCACGGAAACTTTGGGATCTTTCTCCAGCACCTGCTTGCCGCCGTGCTCCTGGGCCACCGCAAACGCCTGGTCCGTATCCACTTTGAGGAAGTTCAGGTCAAACGATCGCGCAGCGCGGTTCGCCGGATTGTATGTATCTTCTGGTCCATGGTTCACGCCGCGTGGCTCGTCCGTGGCAATGCCGGCCCAGGTAAACGTCTCTGCCTTTTGCCGCGACGGAGACGCAAACATGGCGCGCCAGAAAATCGCTTTGCCGTCGTGACCATTGGTGTCCTTGAGGTTGGTTGATTCCATGCGGACAGGTTCTGCATCGGGCGCCCAAAAGCGCGCTGGCGCAAGCATCTTCTGCAGCGCGAACCGGCCTGTCTCAAGCTGAGCAGCGGCGGGCTGGCTCTCTTTGCCAGCTGGCGTATTGGGCGCAGAGTCGCATCCCAGGCAAAAGACCGCCAAGGCGAGGATTACAGGCAAACTGATTTTTTTGATGAATGTCATTTTTGACTGGTGTGATCTGAATCACTCCATTCTAGACGGATAATCCTCAGGAACGGATGTACCGAAGGGGCATGTATCCGGCGAGTTACTCGGCTCTATTTATCAGGAAGCTCCGCTTTGCGCGCCTGCTCCTGCAGGTCACTCAGCTTCTGTTGTGCTGCGTCCAGGGCCTGCTTTTTGCCTTCAATTTCAGCCTGCGTATTACGGGTATCCTCGGCGTATTTCGCCTGATCGCGCAACATTGTGCCAGCGTCACCATAATACGCCGCGGCACGAAGCCGCGCTTCCCTCTGCGCTATGTCCAGCTCGCGTTGCAGCGTGGAGATTTCTTTTGTCTGGTCCGCAATCTGTTTCTTCAGCTCTTCATTCTTCTGCTTGCGAGCGTCCACCGTGTCTTTCTTGGGTGCATCTTTCGCATCGATTTCCTTGGCGGCTTTATCTTTGCCATCTGCGTCTTTGTCATCTGCCTTCTTGTCGGTATCCGGTTCCGAGGCGGAAGGCGTGGAACTGCGCGGCATCGTGTCGTCATCCAGCTTCGTTTCACTTGAGCTGGTGTGCTTCTTCGCACGGTTGGCCCGGGCCACATCGCCCAGGGATTGTTGAGCAACCGCCGCCGCGGCAAACAGGCACATCACGAGCATCAGAAAAATCTTTTTCATAAAGGACGTCATCCATCAATCGTTCTGCTTATTATTCTACAGTGAGCTGTAATCCCATTCTCCTGCTTTCAACGGGCAGAAACGATAGGGTAAACGCCGTATCGGACTGAAGTAACCCACCTGCTTGCAGCGTTAGTGGATGGGGTTGAGCCCGGAGATATGCAGATACCATCGCACAAGCACCGTCCCACAGAAGGCCGAGATCAGCGCTGCCGCTCCCAGGAATACGCCGAAAGGAATTTCAAAATTGCGGTAAATCAGGATAGCCGAACTCCAGGCCCGGCTGCGTGAAACCCCTATTGCTTCAGCACCATGGGACCTGCGGCGCCGCCTCAGGCGCTTCTGCCACACCCATAGAATCAGGAACACACCAAAGAAGCTGCCAATCACCGATCCTACCAGCAGCACCAGCAGTGTAAGCTTTACGCCCAGAAAAGCGCCTATCAGCGCCATCAGCTTCACATCGCCGCGGCCCATCCCTTCCACGCCGCGCAGCGCTTCATACAGCAGTGCAATACCCCAGATGAATGCCGAACCCAGGACCGCGCCGGCAATCGAGTTGATCAGCGAAAGAACCCGCCCGCTATCGACAGAACGCAAAAAATAATTTGCCGGCCCTTCCACGGGCACAAGCAGGCTGAAGATCAAACCCAATGCAATCCCTGGCTTGGTCAGCAGATCGGGTAGAAGTTTGGTTTCCGCGTCAGTAAAGATCAGCCCAATCAGAAGAAATGACAGGACACAAAGTTTGACCGCTCCCAGGCCTGGGCCTTCCATAAAAAACGAGAGGGCAAAGAACACGCCGGTCAATAGCTCAACGCCGGCATAGCGAGATGAGATAGGCGCCTTGCACTTGCGGCACTTCCCTCCCAGCAGGATCCAGCTCAACACCGGAATATTGTCATAAGCGGCGATTGGCGTCTCACATGAGGGACAAGCCGATCGCGGGCTCACCACGGAAATCTCCCGCGGCATGCGATAAATGCACACATTCAGAAAGCTGCCAAAAACCAGTCCGAACAAAAAAAACGCTGCGGCAAGGAAATAGACGTTTCCGGCAAAATCAAAAGTAGTCAGGGCGCGCTCCGCTCAGAAAGTTCTGGGGAGATTATACGCAAGCCGGGGAATCGACCATTGAGTACTTTGGGCCACCAGTAAAATTGGTAATTGAGTAATTTGGTAATTGGGTAATTTGAAGAACAACTTTCAGATAACACTGGCACTAACAATTACCGATTGCGCAAAGATAATTTGGCACCAAGGTTTACATTTACCAAATTACCAATATTACCCAATTACCAAATCGTCGAAGATTCATTCGCCTTCTGGAATCCGCATTATGTGCCCGGCTAGCGCTGGGGCGTTGGGATTCGCCGGCGGCAGGTCTCCAGTCCAGTTAATCTGCTTGCGATTTGCCAGACGCATCTCCATCTCAAGTGATTTCCAGCCGGCGCCGTTCTGCTCGCGAATCGCCATGTTGAAGCCCATCTGATTGCCGTCATGGTCGGCTTCCCTCCACTCGAACAATGACGCCTCCAGATCTTCCGCCAAAGCTTCCTCAGGCAACAGGCATAGGATCCACGGATTGCGCGTATCCTGCGCATACGCGCCGCGGTCTACGCCAGGAACAGCTTGAACCACCTTAGCGCCATGCTCCTGTGCGACTTTTACCGTTTCGTCCTTGGAGCCGTGGTCCACCACAATTACCTCATCGCAGGGACGCAGTGAATCCAGCGCGCGACCCAGCGAACGGGCGCTATTGGAGGCGTGAATTAAGGCGGTGATCTTTGTCTTAGCCATCTGGATGGTTGGATGCCGTTCTAAGGAGGTAGTTATGGTCCTCAGAGAAAAAACGCACACCACTGACCGGTCGATTATCTTCGACTGAAGTTATCTTCGGCTGAGGTCCACCAGCGGGGCTTTCCGTATCTCACAGGAATGGCTGAGATACTGTTCCGCGTCCCGGCACATCAACTGGCACTTATGACACCGAATGGGGCCTTTGACGATGGCCTTGGATCTAAGCGTTGGAGGAGTATTTACCTTTGTCTGTTCCATTACCTCCACACTACTCCTCTGCGGCCTTTCTGCAACAAAAATCAGCAGAATGACTCAAACAAAAGCGCCGCCCATGAAGGCGGCGCCTGTCAGATGATGAATAAAAAGTCAGTTCATGGGTTGACGACTTGCCACAGGTGTAACCGTGATTGGGCTTTGCAGTTGGAAAGCGATGATCTGCTCTGGCTGCAAGACAATCTGTTGTCCCTTGCCGGCTGCGGAAACGCCAGTTCCAGCGCCTGCGCCTGCGGTTGCGCCAATGGCTGCGCCTTTGCCGCCACCCAGAATGCCGCCCAGGATTGCGCCCACTGCTGCGCCTCCGCCAACTTTAGCAGCCGTAGCCTTGCCCTTGCCTGTGCTGGACCTGGACCATTGGCTCGTTTGCAGGGCATAACTTTTGCCGTTCAATTTGAGCGTTGTCAGTTCCAGCGTAAGCACGGCCTGTCCAGCAAACCGGCCCGCCGACTTCACATCCACTACCCGGCCTTCAACGTCCGCCGTGGTCGGAAGAACTGCCTCGTCATTCACGGAAACGGGAGCAGAAATTGAACCGTGAAAAACATCGCCAACCTGCGCTTTTTCCGAGTTCACTTCATCCGTCAGGCGGATGCTCAGCTGCGTTCCCACTGGCAATGTAACTTTCTGTGGGACCACCGGGGCGGCTGGCGCCGGAGGCGGAGGAGTGCTCGATTGAGCTGAGTCCGTGTTGCTGTTATTGGCGCTATTGCCCGGCGCATTGTTATTGCCACTGTTGTTGCCGGCAGTTGACGAAGGCAAGTTCTTCGCGGGCGTCCTGGGTGAAGGCCGGCTTGCCGCCGGCTTTACGGGAGGCGCTGGGTTATTAGAAGGAGGATTACTCGCCTGCTCCTGCGGCGCCACCGGTTGATTGCTGGCAGAAGCCGGTACGATCTGCAAATTGTTGATCACAGTCTTTACGCCGGCAATCTGTCCTGCGTCACTGCCGGCCGCGTTGCGGGCTGCGTCACTGCTCACATTTCCGCTGAGCGTTACCGTGCCGCCATTTGCGTTGACATTAAGCTGTTTGTCCGGAACATTGCTGTCCGCGTTGATTTTATCTTTCACCCCGGACGCGACCTGCGCATCCGTTGGATTGCTTACGCGCGAGCACCCCACGGCAAAGAGCCCCAGGGAAACCAGAACCACCCAAAGATTTCTCTTCATAACCATTACTCCTCTTAAATTTTGGGGCGTGTTTTAGTTAGATGCAGAGCTGATGACATCGATTGCATCTCCAGCGAAAATTCTTGGTCAATCAGACAACCTATAATCTTTGCAGACGAAATGGTTGAATCTGCTATCCATTCTAACCCGTGCTACATCCATAGTTGCTGAAATCGGCACTTACTCAGTTTGCTCAATTCTGCGTGCGGCCACACCCCTTAAAGCCCTGCGGATGAACGCCAAGAATTCGCTCCATGGGGCCAATATCGCAGGTGGACCCCTCACGCAGCATGCGTAGCTGATCCACCGTTACGGGCGGATTCTTCAACAGCCTTTGCGCCACAGCAGCTCCGGCAAACATAAACGGCATCGGAATATTTACCGCGGGCTTGCGCACACCGGCGCACCGTGCGATCTCCGTCAGCACGCTGTTCAAAGTAAGCTCGTCCGCGCCGCCCAGTTCGATGGTTTGATTGGTCGCAGCTTCAATGGTCAATGCGCGGACAAAGCATGCAGTCACGTCGTCGATAAAAATAGGCCGGAACTTCGGATTGCCGTCACCCGGGACGGGCCGAAGGAGGGGAGCCGAGCGCATGGTCTGAATCATCTGGGTCACAAAACCATCGCCTTCGCCAAAAATCAACGATGGCCGCAGGATGCAAAACGGTATGCCGCCGCGTCGAACCTCTTCTTCGCCTTTCCACTTTGTGACCTGATACGCTGCTGGGCCATCCGCGCGCGCGCCCAGCGCCGACATCTGAACAAACCGTTTGATGCCCACACGCTTGGCCGCTTCCAACACATTGCGCGTGCCTACGTGGTGCACGCGCTCAAAAGTGGTCTTCCCTTTTTCAACAATAATGCCTACCAGGTGCATCGCCGCGTCACAGCCTTGCATGCCCTGGTCCAGCCCTGTGCCTTCTGCTACGTCGCCGGCAACAAGCTCAACTCTCTCCCCAGCCAGCGCCCCAGCTTTCTGCGGCTCACGGACGAGTGCACGAACACTATGATTTTCCGCCAGCAATCGCTTCAGCATATTCCGCCCGACAAAGCCAGTTCCGCCGGTAAGAAAAACTTTCATAGGAGCATTTTAAATCTTCCAGTTAAAACCTCTGAAACACAGAGGAACAGAGGCAGCGAAGGAACAGGTTAGGAAATTAAGCTGTGTATGTACTTAGATTTCTCTCAAACAGCCCACAAACCGCTCCGTCTACTCCTTTCCTCCATGTTCCAAGTTCTGCTCTGGTCCACAACATGCGGGGGTCGAGATTTCATGGAAAATGTGATAAAAAAATCATTCCTTATGTCCCTGCGAGTCGCACGCGGCGTCTACAATCCGGAGAAAGACCGCTTTCATTACTACGTTTCGTTCAAGCCCACGCTTGATCCCACGGAAGAAGAGCGCGGCGCCGAGCAGCGCCATCCAATTGACGTTGCCTTGTCTGTAACGGAAAACGGAGATCTGGCTGACCTGGCCTTTAGTCTGCCGGAGAATGCGCGCAGCCGCCGGGCCCTGGAATATCTCAGCCGGACAGCCTCCGCCAGCCTGGTGAACGAGAGAATATTTATCACCGTCCCGGATTTAAACGGTGACTCCGTATTTGAAGGTGATGGCAATCTCGAACTGGATGGTTTTGGCCGGATTATCGGCCTTGAGATCAGGTAGCGAATCCTGAGTTATTCGTTCGCAGTTTCTATTCGTAGCCTCCCGAATTTTCCGCTAAAATCAGCGCCAATGATTCACTCCCAGCTCACTGGTTTTGTCCTTGCAGGCGGCAAGAGCACGCGTATGGGGCAGGACAAAGCCGCGATTATGCTGCACGGACGCACGCTGCTGGAACATACGCTGGCTGCCCTGCGTGAGGTGTGCCGGGACGTCGCCATTCTGGGGAAATACGAGCTATATGGCACGATGGGGCCGGTATATGAAGACATTTTTCCCGGATGCGGACCGTTGAGCGGCATCCACGCCGCGTTGAGCAACTCACAAACGCAGTGCAATCTCATCATCGCCGTGGATACGCCGTTTCTTGCTCCGGCATTTCTCGCTTACCTTGCCGAGCGAGCCATTACTTCAGGAGCGGTGGTTACCACGCCGGAGATCAATGACTACACCCAGCCGCTGTGTACCGTTTATTCGCTCGACTTTCTGCCTATCGCGGAGCAGGCGTTGCGGCAAGGCAATTACAAGATTGTGCCGCTGTTTCCTAAAGGCAAGACCCTCGTAATCAAAGAGTCTGAGCTGCGGCAGTTTGCCTTCGCGGCGGATATGTTCGAAAATCTAAACACGCCGGACGATCTGGCGCGCGCACAGCGCCGCTTCTCCGATCGAGACCCATGAACGATCTTATTCACGAGCAACCGCCGGAGCACAAAGAGCCTTACGTCGAATTCAAGCACGTCTACAAGGCATTTGGCGATCATAAGGTCCTTGAGGATGTAAGCTTCCCGGTCTACCCCGGCGAGACGCTCTGTATTCTGGGACGCAGCGGCGTGGGTAAATCCGTCTCACTTCATCACATCATGGGCTTCCTAAAGCCTGACGCTGGCCGCGTGGTTGTCGCCTTTGAAGACATAACCAACTACGGCGAATTGCAGCTGGAGCATATTCGCAAAAAAGTAACCATGGTATTTCAGAACGGCGCGCTCTTTGATTCGCTCAGCGTGGGCGAAAACGTGGCTTTTCCGCTGCGTGAGCGCCATGATCTTGACGAAGACCAGATCTATCAAATTGTTGACGGCCTGCTGGATATGGTGGGCGTAAAACCCATGCGCGACCTGCTGCCTTCCGATCTCTCTACCGGAATGAAACGCAGCGTGGCCATTGCGCGTGCGCTTTCAGCCCAGCCGGAGTGCATCCTGTATGACGAGCCGACAACCATGGTTGATCCGCTGATGGCGCAGCTTCTCGGCGACCTGATCCAGAAGCTGAAACTCCAGCTCAAACTCACCAGCATTGTGGTGACGCACGATATGCGTCTGGCCAAAAAGCTGGCTGATCGTATTGTGTTTCTGCATGAAGCGCGCGCTATCTTTGTGGGATCAGTCCATGAGATGGAGCGCTCCAATGAAGAAGTGGTGCAGGAATTTCTGAAATTAGATGAACTGATTGTGCCGGGCAGGGATGATGGCTATTCGGCGTATACCTAAAGTCTTTGAAACACGGAGGAAAGGAGGATTCGCAATTTGCGATTTGCGATTTAAAGATCAATAAGGATTAAATACAACTAGCAGCCAAGCATTAGTGTGAGTTTACTTTGCCTCCGCTCCCTCCTTTCCTCCGTGTTTCAATGTTTCCGCATTACGCTTTCATACCGCGCTTCTCCAGTACCGCTACCAGACTGTTCTTTGCCTGAGGACTCAGCTTTCCATTCCGCAGCACATCTTTTATCAAATTGACGGGAAGTTCCGCGGCAAGCTGTATCATCCGCGCCGGTGGCGTGTTCTTATTGCCGAGCAGTGCGGCCTTCACGTCATTGCGGAAATACCACTTCTGATGGCGTAAGACCGCTGGAGCCAGAAGTTCCGTGCCGCGCTCTATCTTCAATGCCCTCACGATAAACAGCTCCGTCATTTGCGGGTTGGAGAGAGCTGCCAACATGATGCGCTCTTCTTTATCCAGCAGCAGTGACGCTGCCACGCGCCCCGAACTTTGTTTGGCCAGTGTAAACCGTTCTCCAGAAGAAATATTCGCGATCTTGCTGATAAGAACTTCTTCGGCTGCACGCTTCACATCCGGTGGGACCACATGCAGCAATGCCACCTGCATCAGCTCAAATGTATGAATATGGCGGATGGTGGGAACGGAAATGTGGCGCGGTGTGCGTGGATGCATCACAACCGCAAGACGCACTTTGCGCTGCTTCATCAACTGGCCATTCTTGTTTAATGCTTCAAGCGCTTCGCGCGGTAGATCACGGCGGTTGACCAAAGCAAGCGCCAAATCTTCCGTCAGGCGCGGATCGCCAGCCACGGCAATCAGAATTTCCGGAGAAGAATCATGGACCAGCCGTTCCAGGTCGGCGTCCGCGGGCAGGGTTACTTTCCTATCGGTTACGTTTCTGACTCGTGGAGGTTCGGGCTGCTCCGGCGCTTCCTGCGAGCCTTCTTTTTCAGGAGAAGATTCGTTCATCTCCTGACTCCACGCTGCGCGGCGATTTCCAGCGCACCCAGTACTGGGCGCACATACGCAAAGCTGACCGCAGCCAGCGGCTGCTCAACCTTCATGGCGTCTTTAAATGCCTGCCGCACCAGCGGCGCTCCCTGAAGGACTCCACCCGCCAACGCCACCGGAACCACACCGCCGCCAGGCCATAGCCGATTAATCACCGCGCTTGCCAGCCCGGCCAGCGCTTTGCCTGCGCGTTCCGTAATTGTGCGCGCGCTGGCATCACCCTTCTCCGCCGCGTTCATTACTGGTCCAGCCAGTTCCGGAAATCTGGGTTCAGAGGCATTTGCCAGACGGATCACCTCTTCCGGCGCGACTTTCCAGCAATCGGCAATCGTGGCCAGCAAGCCGTTGCTCTTGCCGAAATCAAAAGCATGCAGCGCTTCGGTCACCGCTTCCCTGCCCACCCAGAACGCTGACCCCTCATCAGAGACGTTTGGTCCCCAGCCGCCGGCGCGCGCGGTCTCTCCGCTCTGGTTGCGTCCGAAAGAAATGGACCCTGTGCCGGAAATTACCAGCACGCCTGGTGACGTGCCGAACGCAGCACGATGCGCAATAACATGGTCACCGGCAACATAGATGGTTGCCTCCGGCATGAGTTCACGGATGGTCTGCTGTGCCCAATGCACGGCTTCCGCCAGAGACGCCCCAGCCATTCCGATGCAGACATGCTGCACGCTCTGCGCGGTAACACCCGCCGCTTCACAGCTCTGGCGGATTACGGCCTGCAGATTTTCGCGGCCGCGATCTTTGCCCACACGCGCCAGCTTGCAGCTTGCACCCGTAGCCTGGCCCAGCAGCTCCGCGCCATTGCTGATGGCGCAGTCTGTCTTGGTGCCTCCGGCGTCGATTCCCAGGTACAGTGCCATGATTGAACTTTAATTCATCTTCCCGCTACTTTTGTTTTCGCTTTCCAGCATTTTTCCCGAATAATGGCTGGGCACACACAAAATTATTCATGCGCTTGCAAATTGTAGACGGAATCATAATCGTTGCATATCTGATTGGCATCACGCTCTTTGGGCTAAGGTTCCGGAAGGCCCAAAGGTCACTGCGCGATTATTTTTTGGCCGACCGTAATATTCCCTGGTGGGCCATTGCCCTTTCCATTGTTGGCGCTGAAACCAGCACGCTTACGGTCATTGGCACGCCGGGTATTGCTTATGGCGGCAACTTCGGCTTTCTACAACTCGTCTTTGGCTATCTGTTGGGCCGCATCGTCGTCAGCCTGATTTTTATACCGCAATACTTTCGCGGCGAGATGTTTACAGCCTATCAGCTGATAGACCGCAGGTTCGGGAAAAAGTTACACAGCATAACTGCCGCGGTCTTTCTGGCCACACGGGCCGCTGCTGAAGGCGTGCGCGTGTGGGCTGTGGCAATTGTAATTAGCATCGCCCTTGGCACCGGCGGCGTGGCCTCCGTGGCAATTGTGATGGCTCTCACGCTAATTTACACGTTTGAGGGCGGCATGGCAGCCGTAATCTGGACTGACGTGGTCCAGCTAATTATCTACGTTGGCGGGACCATTGTCGGCTTTTTCACGCTCCTGCATTTGGTTCCCGGCGGATGGCCGGCCATTCATTCGATTGCCGCCAGCGCGGGCAAACTGCAGGTGTTCGATTTTTCTCTCAACTTTTTCAAGACGTACACATTCTGGGCTGGATTGATTGGCGGTATGTTTCTGAATACCGCTACGCACGGCACTGACCAACTGATGGTCCAGCGGCTGCTGGTGGCCCGCAACCAGCGCGACTCTAAAACCGCTCTGCTCTTCAGCGGCGGAGTCATTCTGGTGCAGTTCACATTATTTCTGCTGGTTGGCGCAGGACTGTGGGTCTTCTATCGGCAGATTGCTCCCCACAGTACATTCGCAACCAATGACTACGTTTTTCCTACGTTCATTGTGGAACACATGCCACACGGAATCTCCGGGTTGCTGATCGCCGCCATCCTGGCCGCTGCCATGTCCAATCTGAGCGCCGCGCTGAACTCGCTCTCTTCCACGACGATGATCGATTTCTACCTGCGCCGGAAGCCGGAGACCTCTGACAGTAAGCGTCTCATGCTTTCACGTGCCGCTACCATCGGTTGGGGCCTTGTGCTCTTTGGACTGGCACTGGCTTCGCGCTATGGCGGCAACGTTCTGGAAAAAGGTCTCACCCTCGCTTCACTGGCGTATGGCGGATTGCTCGGCGTATTTCTCCTGGGATTAGTGACAAAGCGTGCCAAACAGAATGGGCGCGATTATTGGTATGCTTTGCGGACTGGCGTTGAATATTTATATCTGGAGATGGACGCATATCGCCTGGACCTGGTACGTGACTTTCGGTTCGATCACGACATTTGTTGTGGGATATCTGGCAAGTCTTCTGGAGACCGATGCAAACCTCAACCAAACCAGCGCCTGAGCTACTGCGCGAATTAAATGCCTGGCATGCCGTGGCTATTGTGGCCGGGACAATTATTGGCAGCGGCATCTTCCGCGTGCCCGGCGAGATGATGAAAGACGTGGGCTCCGCCGGACTGGTTTACCTGGTCTGGATCGTTGGCGGCATGCTCTCCTTTGCCGGCGCGCTGACCTATGCCGAACTGGGCGCCATCAAGCCCTGGGCCGGCGGCGAATATGTTTATATCCGCGACGCATACGGGCCACTTCCGGGATTTCTATATGCATGGACCTGGTTCCTGATTGCCAAGCCGGCCTCCATCGCGTCGGTGACGACCGGCATTGTGGATGTGCTGAGCACATTTCCGCGGCTCAGCTTTCTTGCCGGACACATTTTCTCAATCCATCTGGGCACAAAGATTTTTGAAGTTACAAACGGAACGCTGGTGGCGATCGTCGCCACGATTCTGATTTCGGCGCTGAATTATGTTGGTGTGAGAAAGGCCGGCGGCTTTCAACTGGTGTTTACAGCACTGAAAGTTGGCATGATCGTGGCCATCATCTTTATTGGCTTTACAGCTACCACCGGAAGCTGGGGAAATTTTCATACAACGTTTCTCGGCGCCAAAGGCGAGTTCGCCGGATTCATGGCGGCCCTGGTGGCTGCGCTATGGGCTTATGACGGCTGGAACGATCTCAATATGGTGAGCGGTGAGATCAGCAATCCGGGACGCAATATTCCCCTTGCGCTGATTGCGGGCGTTGCGCTGGTGGCCGCGCTCTATATGGGCATCAATGCTGCCGTGCAATATGTAATGCCTGCGGCTATGGTTGCGGGCGCAAAAGTTCCGGCGTCGTTGGCGACACAGATTGCCATTGGATCGCTGGGCGCCGCGCTGGTCTCCGCGGGCATGGCTTTTTCTATGTTTGTGACGCTCAACGGGACCATCATGAGCGGTGGACGCGTACCCTTTGCCGTGGCGCGCGATGGATACTTCTTCAAGAAACTTGGAGATGTCCATCCCCGCTTTCATACTCCGGCGCTGGCGATTGTGGTGCAGGCCGTGATGGCCATTTTGCTGCTGCTGGTGGGCGGAGCGTTCAAAGACCTGTTTTCGCTGGCGATCTTTGCCGAATGGCTCTTCTATATGATCGCGGCCAGTACCATCTTTGTCTTTCGCAAGACTGAGCCAGATACACCGCGCCCATATCGCACGTGGGGATATCCCGTGGTGCCGGCTCTGTTTATTGTGGTTGCAGCCGTATTGCTTTACTACACTTTCACTGACAACCTCACCAACTCATTCGCGGGGACGCTGGTAATCCTTGCGGGAATACCGGTGTATTGGTACTTTGCGCGGCAGAAGAGGCTAGGCAATAAGAGCTTGGAGAAATAATGGTTGGCACTTTCCATTCACGGTGAGCTGATCCAAATGGACCTATTGCGCAGGCTCATCAAAATGTTTTTTGTAGCAAAACGTTAAGCTGTCTTTACACGTATTGCTATAATCTTGGATCAAAAATACACAACTACTCTTCCTGAGGCGAGAAAAACATGCCCCGATTTAAGGCTATTACCATTCTTCTGCTTTTAGTTATGACGGTTCCTGCAATCGCAATGCCTGCCTGGAAAAGCCATCCAGACCAGACGGTTGATACTCCGGTGGGAAAGTTCACGCTCACAAAGCTAAGAACAATTCGTTCTTTCGGCATTCTCACAATCCAGGGAGAATTGGTAAACGACACCTCCAAGGCATGGGACTCAGTGTATTTTGCTCTCGAACTGACCGATAAGAATGGCGCGGCAATTCCTAAGAAGCCGCCGTTAGCCACTATCCTTCTGGCAGACCCAAAAGCTTCAATGCAAATTCATGCCCGTAATATTCCGCCAGGGGCAAAGTTCAAAATTAATGTTGACATTGATAATTTCAAAGTGGACGGAGACAGCTTAAGCATGGTGTTTAAGTATGGTTTTGGTGAATACCCTTTGACATACAAGCTTGCATTAGTAAAACCAACGCCATCAGACAGCATGGAATTCAGTGATGACAATATCTCTTTAGCCTTTGTGCCGGCAAAGACAGCCTTGAACTTTGTCTTAAAAAACAAAGCTGACGCTCCTATCAAGGTGGACTGGAATACGGTTTCTTTTGTCAGTCCCGAAGGAACAGCGCAGGGAGTCATCCACAATGGAGTGAAACTTATTGACCGGACGGCACCAAAAGCGCCTTCAATGGTGCCACCTCGTGCCAAGATTGACGATGCGATTGTTCCGGTCGAGAATATTGAGCTTGTTGAAACTGAGTGGGTGACACACCCGCTTTTACCAGCCGGCCCTGCCGGATTGAAAACAGCAGGGCAGGAATTTAGCGTCTTTATGCCGTTAGATGTAGGCGGCACGTCGAAAAACTACAACTTTGTATTCAAGATCGTATCTGCTGAATAACTCTAAACAGACGGCACGGATACAAAGTTGCATTACGCTCTGCTGAGTTCCAGCACCTTCTCCGTAGAAGGTGCTTTCGGCGGCGACAGGCGTTCATAGATCTTCACGTACTCTCGCGCCGATGAGGTCCAGGAAAAATCTTTTTTCATGCCATTGAGCATCAGCGCATTCCAGGCACGCTGGTCTTTGAATGCCCGGATTGCCTCCTGAATGCAATTGAGCATGGTCACACCGGAATAAGCGCTGAACTTAAAGCCGGTGCCTTTGGCGGTGGTGGGCTCCCAGGGATCAATCGTGTCATCCAGACCGCCCGTCGCGCGGACGATCGGCACTGTTCCGTAGCGCAGGCTATACATCTGATTCAGGCCGCTGGGCTCATAGCGTGACGGCATCAGAAACATGTCTGCGCCGGCTTCAATCTTGTGCGCCAGTGCATTGTCATATGCCACTTTAACGGCAATTTTCTCTGGGTATTGCCGGTTCAGCTTGAGCAGCATGTCCTGGTATTCCTTGTCACCACTGCCGAGGGCAGTAATGATCAAAGGCAGGTGAGCCAGGTCATTGGCAACTTCCGCTATCAGATCAAAACCTTTTTGTGCGGCAAAACGCGAGACAATGCCAATCACCGGCGTGTCAATCGGCGCATTCTCCAGTCCGAACTGGCGCAGCAGATCGTATTTGCACTCTTTCTTGCCTTCCAGATTTTCCGCTGAATATTGCCGGACGATGTGCTTGTCTTTCTCCGGGCTCCACTCGCTGTAATCCACGCCGTTCAGGATGCCGCTCAATGATCCGGCGCGCGACTTCAATACACCCTCAAGTCCAAAGCCGTATTCGCTGGTCTGTATTTCGTGTGAATACTTTCGGCTTACCGTGGTGAGATGATCAGAAAAAACCAGAGCGCCTTTCAGGAAATTGGCTTTGCCCCAGAACTCCATTTTGCCAATGGTGAAAAGCTCCCAGGGAAGCATGAGCAAAGGCAGCGTGTCTGGCGAGAAGAGCCCCTGATAGCCGATGTTATGGATGGTGAAGACCGTATGCGTGCTGCGAAAAACCGGATCGTCAGCATAGCTGGTGCGGAGCAATATTGGGACCAGCGCGGACTGCCAGTCATGGCAGTGGAAAATATCCGGCACGCCCAGGACCTTGGAAGCTTCCAGCACGGCGCGGCAATAGAGCGCAAAACGCTCGGCATTGTCAGGGTAATCGCCGGCGGGAGTGCCATAAAGCGCTTCACGGTTAAAGAACGCCGGATAGTCGATGAAATAGAATTGCACTCCAGAATGCTTTCCGCCATCCAACACGGAGCAGAACCGGTATTGATCGTCAAAAGGAATAGTGACGCTGGGCAGAAGAACTTTGGCGTCCGGCAGCTTGGCCTGTTTATATTTGGGAAGATAAACAGAGACGGAATGGCCCAACTGGGCAAGCGCCTGGGGAAGAGCGCCCACAACGTCAGCGAGTCCACCGGTTTTCGCGAAAGGAACGCACTCAGAAGCGGCAAAAACAATTTTCATGGGGCCTCCGTAAAAATGAGGGCTGGACGCGGCACAACCATGCTGGGAAAATTCTAAATGGCGGAAACCAAAAGGGCCAATTCGGGTACTCCCAAAAAACCAAAACTAGGGCAAAATTTTCTTGCCGACGAGGGCGCGGCGGAAGAGATTGTAAATGCGCTGGGCGATACCTCCAATACATTGATATTGGAAATTGGTCCCGGCAAAGGCGCGCTTACTGAAGCACTGGCGCGGCGGGCCAACAGGCTGATTGCAGTGGAGCTGGACCGGAAGCTGGCTGCCGAACTGCGTTATCACTATCGCTTGCAGCCGCATGTTGAGATCATTGAGGCTGACGTGCTGAAGCTGGATTTCCGGACCGTGCTGAACCGCACGATTGGCCCTCTCAACGACCTGCGTCCGCTGAAACCTTCGCGAGCGCACGTGGTCGGAAATCTGCCGTATTACATTACGTCAGACATTCTGCTGCGTCTCTTTGAATTCCATGATCAGTTTGATGTGATCGTGATCATGGTGCAGCGCGAGGTTGCAGATAGAATTGCCGCCACGCCAGGCACGCGCGATTACGGTCTGCTTTCCGCCACGGCCCAGCTTTATACCCGAACTGAAAAGCTCTTTACCTTGCCGCCAAGCGCGTTTGTGCCGCCGCCCAAAGTCCATTCCACAGTCTTGCGGTTAACGGTAGCGCCAAGGTTCGATGAATTGCAGATCAAGCCCGAAGAGTTCATACGTTTCCTGAAAACGGCCTTCGCCATGAAGCGGAAAACGCTGCTCAATAATTTGAAGAAAGATTATCGCGAAGAAATTATCCGCAATGCACTGAAGCAGGCTGGGATTCGTGCCGACGTCCGTGCTGAAGCTCTGCCGCTGGAAAAGAGCGCGGAAATATTCCGGATATTAGGCGCAGATCAAAAACACCCTTGAAACACGGAGGAAAGGAGTAAGCGGAGAAACCAGGGTCCAACTTGTTATTGGAGTGATTCGATAAACCTAAAAATACCTGGTTTCAAATCTGTATTCCTCCGCAATCTTTTGCCTCCGTTCCCTCTATTCCTCCGTGTTTCAAGGTTTTGCATTTACTTGCTTTTATTACGCGTGGCGTCGCTGGATGAGCTTGTATGCGATGCCGGTGGAGGCGGCGAAGATTGGTGCTGCGGAGGTGCTGAACCTCCCGAGGGTGCGGATTGATGCACCACAGGCGAACTTGGTTGATGCGTGACCGGCACTTGAGCGGGAGCTGTATGTTCGTGCACCGGCTCCGCAGACGCACTCTGCGGCGGCGGAGCAGACTGGTGCACCGGCCGTGAAACAGACGGAGTTTCATTGGAGCGGCTCATGCCATGCGGTGGCACACGATCTTCGCTTACACGACCTCCGCTAACGCGATTAGCGCCATGCTGCGTACCGGTACCGTTTGCGCCTGTCTGTACAAAGCTTTTTTCGTTGCCGTCAGCATCAACAACGGCCGGCCTGGTCGTTACAGAATCGCGGTGAGGCGGAGCAGTCTGTACGTCGTCATTGGTAAATACATGGCGGTTTCCAGCACCTTTGCCCGTTATTTCTCCTGGACGAGTCACCTGACCCGGCGCGCGATCTACGAGCCGCGTATTCACCGGAGGAGCAGGAGGACGGAATCCCGGAGGCGCATTGACGAAGCGCGGGCCCCTATTCCATCGGTTCCAGCCGCCTGGCGCCCAGCACCAGCCGCGCCCGCTGATAAATATCCAACGGCCATAGCGGAATGGCATCCAGCCCCACGGATAGGCGGAAACCCACGTCGGCCCGAAGCCAGTATTGGCATAGTAGCCGTTGCTGTATGGGTCCCAATCCTGGCCAACGCCGTTAGGCTGCCAGACGTTTCCATATTCAGGGTCGTCGGTATATTGTCCGTAAGAATCCAGGTCGCCGGCGCCGTACTGGTAGGGTGACTTTATGGAGTGGTTAGCGGCATAAGCATTCAGAGAGCTGTCTCGCTCTTTGCTCCACTGATCCAGTTCGTCGCCTTCGGCGCCTTGATTCAGCGCGTAACGAGTAGGGTCAGACGGATCAAGAACAAACGTTTCATTCTTTCTGACGGCAACGTCTTCTCCGCTCTCACCGTCGTGAACGCTGAGATCGCCTTTCCAAACTGCAAGCTCCAGCGGATCATCATTTGTGCTGGTCAAACGGAAAAAACCGGGATTGACGAGCGCAATGGTCTTATTGTTTACCGTCACCTGGAAATCGCTGCCATTGTGTTTCAGGATTTTAAATTCCGCTTCACCCTGGTCAAGATCAATGGTGGTAGACGTTCCGCCAGACGATAGTCGCCCAAGTTCCGTGAAGTAGATCATCGTGTCTGGAGCCAAACGGACAATGCTGCCATCTTCCATTTGAACCTCAGCCCAGCCATCGGAAAATGTCTGCAGCCGGTTATGTTCCATGACCGGGACATTCATGGTGGCGCTTTCATAGCCACGCCCGCTATCCAGGCGGACTTCGCCCTGGATATAACTGATGCGGACAATCCGCGCATGCGAATAGAGTCCATCTTCATCGCCAGCGTCCTGCGCCTGGGAGATGGATGTGAGCGAAAAAATCAACGTACAAAAAAGGGAGAGAAGTAGCCCAGACTTGCGGATAAGCTTTCCGTTCGGGACCCAGCGACGCATTGAGTGGCGCGGCATAAACCCTCCTGATCCGTGCTTGCGAGCCTATCCTATTCGATTACTGGCTGGACACTTAGTTTCTTAATGTTAAGTGTTATTAGCCTAGGTTAACTGATCTGGCTTAACCAAGTTCATTCACATATGGTCTTGGTAAGCAGCTTTTTGGCCCGCCGGCGGGCGATATTCAGGACACTCTCGTCCTGTACGATGCTTGCCAACTGGGGTGCAATCAGTTGCAATTCCGCCAGATTGTGGCTTTCTGCGGCTGATTCCATGCCTTTTAGCTCGTCCTCAAGGCCAAGCTTGTCAAAGCGATGCTTGAATTGGAGCTTTCTCCCATACTCGATGGTGTTGGATATCCCCTGAAAGATGCTTGTGATCTCCTGGACGGCCTTGTTCTCAGAGTAATCATAGGTAGTGTTGAAGTGGCGCGCAGGATCGGTGTAAGTCAGGGTCTTGATGCCGGAGCTGGCAACAGCATGCTTTTTGAAGGCGAAATCGCCGTCAAAATAGTTGGCTTCGCCGGCATCGCGAAAAAGCTTGTCCCTGCAGGCTGGGGACATGGTGAATTCCGTCTTGTAATCGTCCGCCTCGTCCGGTGGCTTGGCGGCACTGTGAGAAGCGTATTTCCCCTGGCCGCTTGCCCATATCGTGAGCGTAATTTTTTGCGGCGTATAGTCATCCCACGCCCGATCAAAAGTGATGGAGGCCGCGACAGGGGCGTGGTCAGCGCTCTGCGCCGTGAGCGTTTTATTCAGCAGCAAAAGTGCCGCAGGGAGTGCCAGCAATAGAAAAACGAGAATGGCGCGCTTCATCGCGAGGCTGCCTGATAGCGGTTGTTGGTGGCCGAGGTGTGAATATGGCAGATGGCGATGGCCAGTGCGTCAGAAGCGTCCATTGGCTCGGGCGCTACGGCAAGATT
Source organism: Terriglobia bacterium (assembly GCA_963724105.1). Taxonomy (GTDB): domain Bacteria; phylum Acidobacteriota; class Terriglobia; order Terriglobales; family Acidobacteriaceae; genus Angelobacter. The sequence goes on from CAVRTD010000002.1 coordinate 573,705, forward strand.
CAGCAGGCGCATGACCATCTGCTGCACCTGGTGCTTCTCTGCCCGGCCGTAACCGACCACAGCAGACTTGATCGACAAGGGCGAGTACTCCGCAACCTGCAACCCGGATGCAGATGCCGCCAGCATAGCCACGCCCCGAACCTGGCCCAATTTCAGTGCCGTCTTTGCGTTCACCGCGTAAAAAACATCTTCTATGGCGACAATTTCTGGCTGGTGCTCAGCAATGATGGCCGTGAGATCGGCAAATATCTTTTGTAGCTTATCGGCCATGGCCGTGCCGGATTTCAATTTGATAGCGCCAGTGGTATGACAAACCAGCTTTCGGTCAGTCGTCGCTTCCACCACCCCGAAACCGGTGTACTCACTGCCGCAATCGATTCCCATGACACGCATTGAAGCCAGTTTACACCTAATTTTTATGTCGCTCTGCTCCAAACCGCTTGGGAACATTCGCTTCAATCAAGATTTTTCAGCATCTATAGCGAGCGGCTCGGCGCGCGGGGCCGGCCTCGCCGCTGAATTTTCCACGCCTAGCAGCAACGCGGCTTCTTCAATATGGCTGCGTCGCGTTCGCGCATGTAGTCGCGATAGCTGGCAACCGAGCGTGCGGCGTTCGTCCGCAGCAGGAAACGGTCGTAAGCGGATTCGTCAAAGATTTCACGGAGAGCTGCGCGGACCAACGTCCATGTCTGAAAGATTCGTCGGCCAAATATAAAGGCTGTTTCGCGAGAACTCCCTGAGGCGGCATTTCCGGGCATAGGCTTGGTCGGGATTCTTCGACTCGCCCTCGTCTCGCTGGGCTCGACTTGTGCTCGCTCAGAATGACAGATGCTGGTAGCGTCTCCGATCCCCCGATTACGCGCGACCACCAGATCACCCGATTTTTTCATTGCGCTTCCTCCGCATAAGTTGTCGCCACGAATGGCGATTCCTGAATCGAAGGTTGGCGCCGGCCGGAGATCACGCTGACCCACTGCAGAGCCGACTCAATCACGATCACGCTGACCAGGACCACCAGCAAGCCGCAAACCGCGGCGTCTAATTGATCGTTAAAGATCCGGCGGCCCAGGCCTGCAACGCTGGGACCGGAAGCTAATTGACGGGCATGTGCCAGCAATCCAATCAATGGATTAGTGTCAAAGACTTTGTGCCATGAAGCGGCAAACGTCACGGCGACCAGCCAGCAGAGCGGAGCAAGCGTGACCCACATATACCGCGCGCGGCCCATCTTGACGATGATAGAAGTCGCCACGCAGAGAGCCACGGCAGCCAGCAATTGGTTGCAGATACCAAAGAGCGGCCAGAGCGAGTTAATGCCGCCCAGGGGATCGCGAATGCCCTGCCAGAGAAAATATCCCCAGGCGCCCACCATCAGCGCGCTGGTGGCAATAATACTGGGATACCAACTGGTCCGGCCCAGCGGTTTCCAGATGTGGCCAAGCGCGTCTTGCAGCATGAAGCGCCCCACACGGGTGCCGGCGTCGAGCACCGTCAATATAAAGAGCGCCTCAAACATAATGGCGAAGTGATACCACAGCGCCATCACAGCGGTGCCGCCCAGGCTGTCAGAAAAAATCTTGGCCATGCCCAGCGCGAAAGCAGGTGCGCCGCCGGTCCGAAAAAAGAGCGTCTTCTCACCCACGTTATGGGCCAGCGTGGCCATCTGATCGGCGGTTATGGGAAAGCCCCAATTGGCGATGGTGGCAACGGCGGCCGCAGGATTGCCGCCAACCATCCCAGCGCCGCTATTCACCGCAAAATACGTTCCCGGCTGAAGAGTGCAAGCGGCAATCATGGCCATGATTCCCACAAACGATTCAGCCATCATGGCGCCGTAACCAACCATCCGCGTCTGCGTTTCACGGGCGATCATCTTGGGCGTGGTACCGCTGGAAATCAGCGAATGAAAACCGCTGATGGCCCCGCACGCAATGGTGATAAACGCGAAAGGAAAAAGATTGCCGGCAAAGACAGGGCCGCTGCCATCGATAAAGCGCGTGAGCGCAGGCATCTGCAATGTGGGATGAACCATGACAATCCCCACGGCCAGGATAGCGATGGTTCCCAGCTTCACAAATGTGCTCAGATAGTCGCGCGGCGCCAGCAGCAGCCATACGGGAAGCGCCGAGGCGGCAAAACCATAAATGATGATAAGGATCGCCAGCGTGGTCCCGGCCAGTGTGAAAGCGCCGGCATGGGTGGACTGCGAGATCCACTGTCCGCCGAAGATGGCCAGCACCACCAGCAAAAAGCCAACGGCTGACGCTTCTATCACGCGTCCGGGACGCAGATAACGCAGATAGACGCCCATCAACAACGCGATGGGAATCGTCATGGCAATGGTAAAAGCGCCCCACGGGCTATCTTTGAGCGCGTTGACAATAATCAACGCAACCACCGCCAGCAGAATGATCAAAATGCTGATCACGGAAATGAAGGCCACGGTGCCGGCGGTCTTACCGATTTCATCGCGCGCCATCTGCCCCAGCGATTTTCCGTCACGCCGGACAGAGAAAAGAAGGATCACAAAATCCTGTATGCATCCGCCGAAGACCGCGCCGACAAGGATCCATAGCGTTCCTGGCAGATAGCCAAACTGCGCAGCCAGCACCGGCCCAACCAGCGGCCCCGGTCCGGCAATGGCGGCAAAGTGATGTCCGAAGACCACCCATTTGTTGGTGCGGACAAAGTCACGGCCATTTTCCAGGCGCTCCGCGGGAGTGGCGCGCATGGCGTCCAGCGCAAGAACTTTGGCGGCAACAAATTTGGAGTAAAATCTGTAGCCCAGCGCATAACTGCACAGCGCCGCAACCACCAGCCACATGGCGTTAATGGCTTCATGGCGATGGAGGGCAATCGTAGCCAGCGCAATTGCTCCCACCGCTCCCACCGCAATCCAAATCAGTATTTTGCCAATTTTCATCGAGGGATCTCCGCCGGGTTATTCTGCCTAAGGAAGCGTTAATGCGCAATCACAACCAGCACTCGCCAAGTGCTATGCTGAACCTGTCTGGAGAGGGACGCCGCTCTGGACGGAGCAAGGCGTCTGGACGAGCAAGGCAATGGAATTTCTTTTTAAGATTATGCGTATGCTTCACGCGGTTGTGGGAATCACCCCGGCAGAACCGGAACACGAACGCGCCTATTTGCTGTTGTGGATTGGCGCTTTGGCACTGATTATTGTGGTGGTGGTGGTCTTTGTGCTGGTGGTTACGCCGCATATCATTCGTTAGGGCCCCCGGCCGTAGCGGCTGAAAACCAGCTTTCTTTTTCTTCCCGGCAAATATCCAGAACACCCCTTTTCCTCAAATAACCATCTAATCGAGCGGGCAAAGGAGAAATCCCAATGAATGCGCTCTTCACCATACTTGCTCTGAGTATGACCCTTGGAAGCGGACATCTGCTGCAACCCATGGACCATGTAGCGTTTCAACAAACAGGCCCTGCTTCCGCCAAGCAGTCTTCTCCGATGCCTTCGGTGCAGCAACTTCCCCTATCACCCATCGGAACACCGAACCAGGCGGTACAAATCACAAATGGACCCGTGGTGGAACATGTAACGGATACGACGGCGGAGATTGCATGGTCGACCAACGTGAATGCCGGTACTGGTTTACGCTATGGCACTGACGCCAGCCATCTGGAATTGACGGCGGGCATGCCGTGGGGTGGGCTGACGCACAGAGTTTTTATCAAGAATTTGAAGCCGAACACTACCTATTACTTCAAAGCAGAGTCCGGGCAAGGCCAGGGGACAGGCACGCAGGCTGAGACGGCCCAGGCGTCATTCCAGACAAAGCCTGCGGGCACTACGGCCGAGAATAAGTAGATTGTTTGCAGCGTAGAGGCTGTGATACAGCTTAAGCTGAGCGACGCTTTACCTGACTTCCAGCCGCCATCCGCGCTTTGAGCTTCCCGGTCGCCATTAATCCCAGCATTTTGAAGTCACTGATAAATGACCAGAACGGATGTCCAAAGGTCGCGGGCTTGTTGCCTTCAATCAGAAAGTGTCCGGTCCAGGCAAAGGCGTAAGACACCACCGGCCAAAGCAGCGCGTACCATGGATGCCCAACCACAAACGGAACGATCAGAGTACACAAACCCAGCAACGTGCCTGCGGCGTGCATTGCGCGATTACGCGGATCGCTGTGTTCATGCAGGTAGAAGGTGAAGAATTCTTCATAGTTGGAAAACTCAGGCTGCGACATTTAAGTTCCCCTTAGTTCAAACAGTGCAAGCGGATTTTACATGATTTGCAGAGTGAAAATTCACGAACTGCCGGTATGTCCAGTGAGATCTGAGTGGAGAAAATCCTAGCCGGCAACTCGCATGGCAACGGCACGACGGACCTCAGGATATCGGGCACATGCTTCAATGAAGTGCGCGCCACACAAGCCGACCTCCTGCTCACCATTTTCAGATTTCACGCGCAAGAGATAAAAGGCAGCCTGTGGACATTGCGAACATGCTTTCAGCCGATCTGCTCCCTGAGGGCTGGATGAATCGATTACCGTCTCATCGATCTTGAGCTCAAACATGGCCATTCACCTATTTTACCCATGGCCTAATGGCCAATAAATAACTGGCCGAAAGTGTACATCATCTTGAGGAAAAAAGATGCGGTCAAACATAACTTCTTTCCTGCCCGCAATTATTTTAAATTTCGTCTTACCAGATCAGTAGGAAACGTTTTGCACACCCATTAACGCATCCTATCCACGAGCTTCCAAAATTTTCATGGGAGTTAAATTCTTTCTAACGAGAAGAAATGCAACACACTTGGAGCACCGTTGCGAGGTAGTCTTGGGACATCAAGCAACATTGATCTGAGAGGCCTGAATGATTTGTCCTCCGGAAGTTTTTATGACTGGCCAACCAGTCCCTGCCAGCGGGCTTTATGCTGTAAAGCATTCCGCGCACCGTCTCTTCTCACAGGTCGCGTTGTTCAAAGGTGAACTGTTTCCCAGGTGCGCCCGCTGCTCCGGCGCTGTTACCTTTCGCAAGGTCAGGGAATTTAGCGGGCTGGATACCGCAGGCGCGCCTAAATTTCGCGTCCCTTTGTATGAGTTGGCCGTGCTCGAGGCGGATGCCGAGCCGCTAAGCGCCTGATGGGTTTCTGCTTTCTTCGGGCCTGCTTTTCTGAGTTTATTTTAATATCTCGATACGATACTATTGAATCCAGCTCGCAAAATTTCCCTTCTGCGAAAAAGCCCCCTTGCCTTTTACTCCTTCTGGGCAGGGGGCTAGTTTTGTCTGTTCGGTACCTTACAGCTATCTGGCCGAGCCGGCCGCTGCCGATGAAGGATTTTTTAGAGCCAGCAGGTGAGACTGGTGAGTTACCTGATCGATTTTGCATTGTTCAGGTTTTTTCTCCGGACGCCAGCGCAGAAACTTTGTTCCATGGCGGAAACGGTGGCCGGAGAAGTGGTCATATTGAAATTCTCCAACCAACCTTGGCTTGAGCGGGACCCATTCCGTATCGCGGTCATCGCGCGTCCAGCGGCTGGGACCTCCGGGAGCTTTACCGGTAAACCCTCCCTTGCCATCTTCCACAATAAGAGGCTTCAGGATCGATTTCAGCTTCTTGCGATCTTCCCGTGCAAAAGCAGAGCTGAAACCTATATGGTCCAGCTGGCCATGATTGTTATAGAGACCCAGCAAAAGCGAGCCCACTTCCCCGCCCTTGCGCGCCCAGCGGAAGCCACCCACCACGCAGTCCGCGGTGCGTATGCGCTTGATCTTGACCATGCCGGTTCGTTCGCCAGATGCGTATTCGCAATCCAGCCGTTTAGCAACCATGCCGTCCCATCCATGGGTACTGCCTTCGCGCATCCACTTTTCCGCCGTAGCAAAATCAGAGCTTGCAGGTGAAAGCAGAATTCGCGTCGCAGCGTGACTGGAATTTTTGGTCTTACTTTTCCTTGCTGTGAGCTTGGTGCTTGCAGCACGTTCAGTTAGGTGTTGCCTGGCAAATTCCTGGAGCGCCGTTCTTCTCGCGGAGAGCGGCTTGGCGGTAAGAGGCTTTGCTTTAGCGTCGAACAGCAGATCAAAGACCATGTAGGTTGCTGGGGTTTCCAGCGACAGCCGTTGAATGCGGCTGGCAGCGGGATGTATGCGCTGTAATAGCGCGTCAAAGTCCAGACCCGCGCCACTGCGGATCACAATTTCACCATCGAGCACAAATTTGCTCGCTGAGAAGGCACGCAGCGCTGCAACGATCTCAGGAAAGTAACGGCCGAGCGGCTGTCCGGCTTTGGACTGCAAAACAATATTCTCGCCGTTGCGGAAGGCGAGGCAGCGGAAGCCGTCCCACTTGGGTTCATAAAGCCAGCCGGATGCGTGCGGCAGCTCTTTCACTGACTTCGCTTCGGCCGGTGGATAGGGCGGCTGCAGAGGAAGATGGAGCTTAGGAAAAGCGCGCTGGAGTTCTTCAGCGGGAATGGCCGCGGCGCTGATGCTGGCGGATTTTGTTTTACGCGAAGAAGACATTCCTTGAATTCGATGCGTCCAGCTTCTCAAGAGGAGGCCGGGACATTAGCCAGACCAAGAAATTTCAGATGGGAACCTCCGTTCAGGTGGACACATGTGGATGCATAATCTAAGATTTTCAGGGATTCCAACTGGCGGCAGGAATAAAGTGGTATGAGAACTGGTTAATGTGCCAGAGCTTGTAACGCATTTGCGGCCATGCACTCTTTAATAGCCTGACCTTAAAATTTCAGCTCAAATACTTCAGGAGAGAAAGCTTGAGAAAATTTGTCTTCGGTCTGATTGTTGGTTTGTTGCTGCCGGCGGTTGGCGGGTATTTCTACATCAAGGCAGGCAAGATGCCGGTGGCAACTGCTTCTGCGCCGCTGCCCATGGAAGAGAAGATCGCCCACATGGCGCTGAGTGCACGCATGAAGAAAGAGATGCCCAAAAATTCACCCGTTGCCGCGGACGAAACCAACATGACCCAGGGAGCGCATATATATCAGGAGAATTGCGCGTTCTGTCATGGCTATCCGGACCAGCCGGCCAGCAACGCAGCGAAAGGCATGTTCCCGCTGCCGCCGCAACTGCTGAGCCACGATGAAATGGTTACGGACGATCCTGTGGGAGCGACCTACTGGAAGGTTTCGAACGGAATACGCCTGACCGGCATGCCGGGATTTAATGACATGCTCACCCCCACGCAGATGTGGCAGGTATCGCAAATGCTGGCGCACGCGGACAAGTTGCCGGACCCGACGAAAGCCGCCCTGGTGAAACCAGCAGCCGTTTCCGCAGCGCAGCCAGTCGTACCGACCCCGGCACCGGAGCAGCCTCAGAAATCAGGAAAAAAGAGAAAGTAAAGCTTCTGGTCGGTCAGCGATAGGAGCGGAAGGATACGCTCAGGGCAGTCGCGGGTAAATGCGACCGCCCCATAGCAGTTAAAGTTTCTCGTGGAATTCGCAGCCGGAGCAGGAAATAAAGATACCGCCGGGTGTGTTGCGTTCGCGGTCTTTTACTCGTTTCACAATCCGGGTCGGCTTGCCGCACTTGGGGCAATCGGTACTCTTGGATGTGTCCATAATTTTCTTGCGGTCCGCCGTTTTGGCGATCTTAGCCATGATTCAATACTCTCCTGGATGTCGGGTTTCCGCGGCCTTCAGTAGACGGCGGCAAATGCGGTGGTGGAAATTGGGGACGGCACGCCAAAGCGGTGCGTCCATTGACCGCAACAATATGATTTTACACGAGCAGGCGTTTTTCGTCTCACCGGGCTCATAAAGCAGGCCTGATGAGGAGCCCAAAAATCTCACTTTACATGTAACCCGCCGGTCATTTATCAATCAATATACTGCAATGCCCACAATCAAGAGGAGATTATGAAGAAATTTACACTGGTATTACTAGCAGCCATGGCGCTCAGTGCGTTTGCCGCCCCCACCAAGATCCAGGGTTATCTGGTCGATATCGCTTGCGCAGACGAAGAAGGCCAGAAACCAGGCTTTGGCGCCAAACACACCAAGGACTGCCTGCTGATGCCAGAATGCATTAAGAGCGGCTACGGCGTGCTTACGGATGACAAGAAGGTCTACAAATTCGATAAAGCCGGCAACGCTGAGGCCAAAAAATTCATTCATAGCCTCAAAAAGGAAAAAGACATCAAGGTTGACGTAACCGGAACCGTTACAGGTGAAACCATGACTGTCACCAAGATTGAACTGCTATAAGCAAAATTATTTTTCAGGTGAAGGCCGCGAGCAATCGCGGCCTTTGCTGTTGCAATCAGTTTTTGCCAGCGGCCGGATTATTTACGTTTCATCTCTTCCCGAACGATCTCACTGGTCCGGCTCAGAAGATGGACCAGCGATTCCCGGGGAATACCGCTGACCATGGGGTTGAGGGCCCATCCCAGACCTGCGGGAATATCCCGCGAGAGTGAAAGCGCCTCACACTGGATGTAAACGCCACCATCTTTTTCGGCAAAGCGCCAGTAAGTATTCAATCGCCAGACATAGCCGTCGCCTGTTCCGACGGGCAGCTCTTCGCCATCCGGCTTGTCCGCATTTTTCACCTCGGCGATGCGGGTGCTGACTGAATTGGAATAGATATGGGCAGGATCAACCTGTCCCCAGTGAATGTCATAGTTTGTGTTGAAAACAGCGGTGATGAAATGCTTCTGGCGCAAGCGAAGAAAGATTTTGTAGTCGTCGCCCTGGTGGGAGACAAGGCGGGAAGCCATCACGTCAGGCTTGTAAAATTCGGCGCGGCGATCGTAATCCTTCACGATTCGCAGCGTCTTTTCCATGGTGGCGCCCTTGATAAAAATGATTCCTATCCAATGATGCAACATGCCGCCTGGAATATCTGAACTCATGCCTGGCAATGTATTTTCGAGTTTCTCTATCCAGAGATTGCCCTGGGCAAGATCGGTATAGGCTTGCAGCTTCCTTTCCTGGCTCAGGTTGTCCACGTAAAGAAATGGGCCACCGGGGCGCAGTTCACTGGCAAAGCGGGTTTCCGTGGCCGCGGCATAACGGTTAAAAGCCTCATTCGTCTTTTGTTGCAGCTCAGCTGCTGCGCTAATCTGGCAAAAAACAATGGCACTCAGGAGCGCGGTGAAAATTTTGTTGCGAAAAATGGATCGAAAGGAAAATGTGAGCATCACTTCTTAGGATGCATGGTTTGCCTGCCGCTATCAAGCTGAGTTACCGGAAAATGAGGCGGTTGATATGGAATTTACCTCTTTTGAAGCGCGGAGAAGACCCACGATGAAAGTAATTGGCATGATTGGCGGCATTGGCCCGGAATCAACCATGGATTATTACAAACGGCTGCTGGCTGCCTACGACAAGCGCCATCCCAATTCCGGCCTTCCAGCAATCATTATTAACAGCATTGACGTAAAGAAGGCGCTGGCTCTGGTTGGAGCGAACCAGCTTGATCAACTGGCGGAATATTTTCTTGACGAACTGGGCAGACTGTCGCGCGCTGGAGCCGAGTGTGGCCTGCTCTCTGCCAATACTCCACATATTATTTTTAACGAGCTATCCCATCGATCGCCGCTTCCGCTGGTAAGCATTGTTGAAGCCACCTGCGCCGAAGCAAAACGGAAGGGATTCAAGAAGGTTGGATTGTTCGGCACGCGGTTTACGATGCAGTCCCAGTTTTATCCAAAAGTATTTTTGCGCGAAGGAATAGCATTGATTGTTCCGACGGCGGAAGAGCAGGAATATATTCACGATAAATACGTGAATGAATTGATCCCAGGCAGGTTTTTGGATCAGACTCGAGAGGGTTTATTGGGCGTTGCGCAACGCATGAAAGAGCGCGAGGGTATTGAAGCGTTGATTTTGGGTGGGACCGAGCTGCCGTTGATCCTGACGGATAGTACAGCGGTGGGCATTCCTTTCCTGGATACGACAGAGATTCACGTGAATGCGGTTTTGGAAGAGGCGCTGAAGTAAGTCTTATTTGTGCCGCCGCTACGGCTCCGTTGAGAGTTAATGGTTGCCCGGTCGGATGAAATAAATGGATCAGACAATCGCTCACTGTGTGCATGCGTTAACATCAATTTTTGGAGGTCACCATGTCCATTCGTCCAGTAAAGAAGGTAATTCAGTCCAAGCCAACGCTGGAAGGAGCCGGCGTACATCTGCGGCGGGCTTTCGGTTTTGGCAATACCTCTGACTATGATCCGTTTCTGCTGCTTGACGACTTCCGCAATGAAGTTCCGGAAGACTACCTTGCGGGCTTTCCCTGGCATCCGCATCGAGGGATAGAAACGATCACATACGTTCTGGCGGGAACGGTGGAGCATGGTGACAGCATGGGCAATCGCGGCGCGATCGCCGCCGGCGATGTGCAATGGATGACCGCCGGCAGCGGCATCATCCACCAGGAAATGCCTAAGGGCGACCCTGCGGGACGCATGCACGGCTTCCAGCTGTGGGCCAATCTGCCTTCAGCGCTCAAGATGACGCCGCCGCGCTATCAGGAAATAAAGTCAGTAGAGATTCCGGAGATCACCGACGATGACGGCACGCATGTGCGTCTGGTGTGCGGCAGCTTCTGGGGCAAAAAAGGGCCGGTGGAGGGCATTGCGGCTGATCCTATTTATATAGATGTGTCGGTGGCGCCGGGCCGCAAAAAGACCTTGCCGGTGGAGCACACGCGGCATGCGTTTGCTTACGTTTTTGGCGGATCAGGAAAGTTCTGCAACGCATCCGGGCCGCTGGCCGTGCCGACGGAGAGCGTGAACTGGCTGGATGTTGCGCCTCCTTCCAAGGCCGACAATCGCTCGCTCATACTTTTTGACAGCGGCGATGAGGTCACGGTGCAGGCCGGTGATGACGGTATCCGATTTTTGCTGGTTTCCGGCAAGCCGTTGCAGGAGCCAGTGGCATGGTACGGCCCGATTGTGATGAACACGCAGGAACAGTTGCGTGATGCTTTTCAGGAGTTGGAAAAAGGGACGTTCTTGAAAGAGACAAGGCAAGTAGCACGCTTTAACAAGAAATGCTGTCGAGACAATTCCCAGATGCTGCATTTATCGCAGCTCTCTCGCTTCCCTCGGGATTTTGACTGCGGGCTCAGACGCCCGCAAAACGGCTTTAGTAAAAGCAGATCCCTCGCTACGCTCGGGATGACAAGTACGCGGAAACGATTTAGGTGTCACCCAATTCATTTTTTGGGACAGTTTTTCACCCTCCAGCAAATTGAAATATATTGATCATCCACACCAACTCAAAATAGGAAAGAATTAAATGGCGACCATTCTGAGGAGGTGCGAGAGATGCACCGTATGTTCCTTGCCCCGGTTTCCTTCCTGCTGACTGCTTTTCTTCTTGCTTCACAGCCGGCAAATCCAAACATTCAGCCTTCAGTTGCGACCACTGCGCAGACAAACCAGAACATCCAGAGTGGAGTTATAGCGGCCCCAACGGACCTGATCACTGGGTGAATAGCTACCCTGATTGCGGACGCAAAGACCAGTCGCCGATCAATATCACCAGCGCGCAGACCGCTCCATTGCCGGAGATCCAGTTCCATTACCAGGCTTCACCGTTGTTCATTCTGAATAACGGACACACGATTCAGATTGACTATCCTGCAAATGACACGCCTGCCAACACGATCAGCATTGGCGGAGAGGAATACAGGCTAGTGCAGTTCCACTTTCACCAACCCAGTGAAGAGCAACTGCATGGTCACTCTACTGACATGGTGGTGCACCTGGTGCATCAGCGCGGTGAAGGTGTTGACTTGAGACTGGCGGTGGTTGCGGTCTTGTTGCACGCGGGTGCAGAAAACTCTCTCATCCATACTCTATGGCAGCATATCCCACCAGAGGTATCACACGAACCCGTGAAGGTGCCGGGCGTCCAGATCAATGCGGCTGACTTTTTGCCGCAAGCACATGGCTATTACACATATCTTGGATCACTGACCACTCCGCCATGCACGGAAATTGTGACCTGGTACATTCTGAGAGGCCAGACATCCGTTTCTCCGCAACAGGTGCAGACGTTTAAGAAGTATTACTCCAACAACGCACGGCCGGTTCAGCCGCTGGACAGCAGAAAAGTGGAGCAATCACAATAAACACGAGAGCGCACTGCTCCGCCCCTGTTGCCCGCCAATGCGATAGACTCTTACGGATGCACGCACTTGATAATCCAGTGTGGACAGCGCTTACCACGAAGCAGTCAATTCTGGCGCACAGCTCGGCGCTGGCGCGCCGCTTTTCTCCGGAGATGACATTGCTGGGCGCTGTTGCAGCCAATACGGCGATGGCGTTTGATTCGCTTGCCCAGCTCATTCAACGCGATCCTGTCATTCTGTATTTTTCTGCGCCGCCGCAATTATCCGCGGGCTGGGAAGTGGTGCGCGCCGTGGAGCTGCACCAGATGGTCCAGGAGACGGACGTTTCTGTAACGTCGGCGCAGAATAGCTCTGCGCCGCAGGTTGTGGAACTGACTACCGCTGATCTGCCGGAGATGAGCGAGATTTATGTTGCCACGCGTCCCGGACGCACGCTGTGCCAGCGGATACAGAAGCTGGGCACCTTTGTTGGCGTACGCGATGAAGGGAAGTTAGTCGCGATGGGCGGACTGCGATTGCATATTGCGGGACATCGCGAGATTACGACGGTCGCAACGCTACCTGGTTTTGAAGGCCGCGGTTACGGCACGGCAGTCATGCGAGCGCTGGTTGAGCGTATTCGCGCGCGTGGAGAGCGGCCGTTTCTCACGGTCCGCACCGACAATACTCGCGCCATCGATATCTACCGCAAGCTGGGATTCACGAAGCGGACACTGCTCTACTCACAGACCATCCGCCGCACGCAGGCGTAGAATGGTTTTTCAAAACGGCGGCACAAAATTATTTTTGGGAGAAATCCATGCGCACCCAATGGACATTGACAGCCGTCCTTCTGGCTGCTTTTTTCACAGGCAGCCGTATCAGTTCCGCTGTTCCTGCTGACGATCCCACTAAAAAACTTGGCGCCTTTCTGGGCAAGTGGCAGACAGAGGCCACGTTTGCCAGCGGAGAAAAAGCCACCACAGACCTGGAGTGCCGCTGGTCACCGCAAGGCGCATTTTTGATCTGCGAACAGCTGGTCAAAATAGGTACGGAGGAACATCGCCAGCTCACGGTCTATTCTTACAACAGCAAGAACGACAACTATAGCTACACCACTCTTGCTGATCCCGGAGCAGGCCCAAGCACCGGCAGCCTTACGATCAAAGGCAATCTGTGGACCTACGATTTCAGTTTTACAGATAACGGAAAGACGAGGCAGATCCGCAACACCAATGAATTCACGGATGCTAAAACCGAGGTCTTTAAAATTGTGACTTCTGACGATGGTGGTGCGCACTGGAAGCCCATGCTGGGAGGCAAGGCATACAAGGTTGGCGACTAGCTTGCGATGCGAATAAAGATCGCGCGACAGGCCCTTGCAGATTTACTCGTAGCGGAGAGCTTCAATGGGATCGAGCCGGGACGCCTTGATTGCAGGCAGCATACCGCTAACGAGCCCCACCACAATCAAGATCGCCGTGGAGACCAGCAGGTGAATCGGTGAAATAGTCAGGTGGATATCGCCCGCATCGGCGTTCTTGGCCATCACGCTGTAAACCGGAATGGTTCCGATGATCCAGGAAATTATGTAGGCCACCACCACGCCCAGCAATCCTCCGGCAAAAGTAATGGCCATGGCTTCCGCCAGGAATTGCGTAAGGATGTCACGCCGCCGCGCGCCCAAAGCTTTTTCCACACCAATCTCGCGCGTGCGCTGGGTGACAGAGACCAGCATGATATTCATCAAGCCCACGCCGCCAATGCCGAGCGTCAGGGTGCCGATAATTGCCAGAAGCACCTGCAGAGCCATGGTGATGATCTGCCAGTTGTTCAGGTTCTTCATCGTGTTCCAGACAAAGACCGCACGCGGATCCTTGGGATTGAATCCGTGGAACGAGCCCAGCACGCTGCGGATGCTGCCTTCAACTTTTTCGTAATCGACTCCGTCATAGTCCATCCAGAGGCCATCGAGATAGCGTGTATCGCGCATATCCCCCATTGTGGAAAATGGGATATATACGATTTTATTTATGTTGTCGTCGCCTTCCTGCATTTTGGCTTCAAGAATTCCGATGACTTCAAAACTAATGCCGCCAATGCGGACGCTTTCCCCCAGCGCCGGCATGCCGGAAAAAAGTTTGTCCTTGGCGTCTGAGCCCAGCACGGCCACGCGTGCGCGCTGCATTTCGTCGGCATCGTTATAAAAGCGGCCAGTCTCCACTTTAAGTGCGCGCACCGGAATAATGTCCGGTGTGAAACCGCTGACGCTAAATTGCTGCGTACGATTTTCATGCTGCACGTTCGTCTGGAAAGACGCCTCAGGAGAAATGTGCCGGATCAGCGGAATCTGCTCCTGCAAATGCTGCACATCATCGATCATGAAACGCACCTGCGTTCCCGCCTTCGATCCGCCGGCCTGTAAAGAGGTTCGACCGGGAAAGACTCCCATCATCTGCATGCCGAAGTTGGAAAAAATTCCGGTGATGGCGCGTCCAAAGCCAGCACCATACGCCAGCAGGATCACCACCGTGGCAATGCCCCACGCCATCCCGAGCATGGTTAGCGCCGTGCGACGGCGATTATGCTTGATGGACGAATATGCCTGCCCTAAAAGATCGTGGACCATTTCTTTCCCTCTTCGTTACTCTCTTCTCGTTATTCTCTTCTCAGGGCTTCAACCGGCTGCAGCATTGCGGCCTTCCGCGCCGGATACAATCCTGCAACAATTCCCGCTATTGAAAGTGAAATCACCGCAGCTGCCGCTGACAATGGCACAATATGCGGCAAATCAAATCCCGGAGGCGTTGGCACCATGGCCAGCAAAGCCATTACGCCCGCTGAGATGGCAATACCCAGGCCGCCGCTCAGCGCCGTAAGAAACGCGCCTTCCAGAAAGAACTGCATCAGAATGCGACGATTGGTCGCTCCCAGCGCTTTCATCAAACCAATCTCGCGCGTGCGCTCGGTCACAGACACCAGCATGATGTTCACGATCCCAATCGCGCCCAGCACCAGCGTGACCATGCCCACGCCGCCCAGAAAAATATCCATGCCATCAAAAATTTTGCCGACCGTATCCTGGGTCTGCACGGTGTCCCAGCCTTCAAACGCGTCTTTATTCTTGGCGTCAAAGCCATGGTTGCGCGCGATGATCTGGTGCATCTGCTCCACCGCTCCCGCATGTTGCGCGCGGCTCACCGGACGCAGCACCATATTCCCGATATCACCCGGCGTGTGCGCATCTTTAAGGGGAAAATACTGGTGCATGGTGCTGAACGGAATGTAGATGCGCACGTTGTTCAGGTTATTTTCCTGCCGACCAATGTTCGCCAGCACGCCAATCACTTCAAAGCTCACGCCGTTGAGCAGAATTGTGCTGCCAATCGCCGGACGCCCCGGAAACAAATTGCGCATCATCTGGAAGCCCAGCACGCATACCTGGCGCTTCTGCGTCTCGTCGCCATCATTCAGCCAGCGACCCTCGCCCTGCGGCAGGTAGCGTATCTGATTGAAATTCGGCGTGCTCCCTGTGACTGATCCGCTGGCCGTGGCATAGTCGCTCTGCGCGCGTATGTCGCCACGGTTCACCACCGGCGCCACGTCGCGCACCAGCGTCGCTTCTTTTTTGATATCGAGATAGTCCTTGTAGGTCAGCAGGTAGCGACGCATGTCCTGCGCCTGGCCCGCCACCGCCGGAATCTGTCCGCCCCAGACAAAGATTACGTCTTCGCCAATGTTGGCCATGTTCTTGCGCTGGCCAGACCGGAACCCTTCGCCCACACCCACCAGAAACAGCAATGACCCTACGCCCCAGGCAATGCCAAACATCGTTAAAAATGAGCGCAGTTTGTGCGCCCACAAGATGCTCAACACCTGCCCGATCGTATCTAATGCCATTCTCATTCAGTAATAAACAACTTTCTGGCGACTACCGCCTTTTCGGTTCGGTGACGAGTGCTGCTTTTATTAGAACACCATTTCTTCTCAATCTTGCGCACGCCCGCAGATCCAGCGCCCAAAACGTCTGCTTTTCCGATGTCCCGATTTTGGCAATGTCTTCGATTCGCGATTCTGGCAATCTCTTATGATTGCTGGTTGGTAATACGTGATCGAAAAGCCCTTGTGGTTCCCTGGATTTAGACGGAGGAAAGAGAGAATGGTCTCGGAGACTTAGTTCTAGAGAAGCCAGTCGGTAGGGACGGCATAATCTCACAGAGCTTTCCGCGCATCCCACCTTGGAATTCCTTCATCTTCGCGAGCATCATCTCGGTATTTTTTCCAGTTGAAAACGCCTGCCGGAAAGCCGACAATCTTACTGGATAGTTGGCCGACCCGGCCACTTGCCGGTAAGCCAGGAAAGTCACCCCTTTGGACTATCATCGCGGTACGGAAACCATTCTTGTGGTGGACGACGAAGAGTCTTTACGTACCGTCGTGGTGGATCTTCTCGGCCAGCTGGGATACCGCATGCTTTCCGCCGGAAGCGGCCAGGAAGCCCTGGCGCTCGCGGCAGAATACTCCGGCAAAATCGATCTGTTACTGAGTGATGTGGTCATGGACCCGCTGCCCGGCCCGATGCTGGCGGAAAAGCTGAGCCAGACGCGTCCTGACATGAAGGTGGTTTATATCTCTGGCTATGCTGACTCGTCTCTGGCCCCCAATGGCGTCCTGAAGCCTGGGACCGTCCTGGTGAATAAGCCGTTCACGGTCAAAATTCTTTCCGCCAAATTGCGGGAAGTGCTGGGAACTCCCGCCGCCGTCTAAAACGCACATCTCCCCAATTCAGCCCATTTCACTGTGACACTTTTGACGTGTGCCACCGGACACACCCGCAGCGGCCATTCTGACACACTCTGCCGATAGCCAACCCTTCTAAGCTGCTGATAAATAAGGATTATGGTGCTTTGGTCGCGTGCTTGCTCTATACAGGGCGTGACGGAGATTCGGTGTGCAAACATTCAAGGGGGTATGGCAATGAACACAACGGAGATAGCGGAAGTCAAAAAATTTCTGGTTTGGATGGCCTTGTGGCTTGGAGCGCTGATCGTACTGCTGCCCGCGCTATCGGGAAGTTAGCTTTCCCGAATTACTTCTCAGTTCTGTTTGCGCGATCGATATTTGCCCGATGAATGTTCTTGAGTCTTATGTTCCTGGTCCATCGACAACAGCTTCCCGGCCGCGGCGCTTTGATGGCTCGCTCGCTGGGCATCAAGATGTCCTTCGTGGGAGCTGCCTTCGGTGGAATGCCCTTCGTCAGAGTGGCCTCGCGGGGAGTGCCCTTCCGGCAGAAAAATCCTGAAACAGGTCCCGCTATGGGATGGCGTGCAGTTTGAGCGGAAACTCAACTTGCCTTCATGTTTCACGATAATGCTTTTGGCCAGCCACAGGCCAAGTCCGGTGCCTCTCAGCTCTTTGGTGGTGAAAAACGGCTCCAGAATACGATCACGAATCTCGCGCGGAATTCCCGCGCCCTGGTCATAGATGGTGAAAACAATTCCCGGCACTCCATCCTGCATTGCATGATGAATGCGAATGGAAATTTTTCCCCGCTCGGGTGAGGCGTCAATGGCATTGCCAATCAGGTTGGCCAGCACCTGGCGCAGCTCTCCGGGAAAACCATGCACGGTGTAGGACGGGCCCTTTTTATAATCCACCTTAATATTCTTTGCTTCCAGCTGGATCACATAGAGCGCCAGCACGGACTGCACCATCTCATGCACGTCCAATTCAACCGGGGTCTTCGTATCGCGATGGAATGTCAGGACCTGTTTGGTGATTTTAGCCACGCGGTCCAGCTCTTTGGTCGCCTGGCGCAGAAATTCCTGGATCGCCTCATTTTGGTCGGTGTGCGAGGCCAGATACAGCAGGTTGGTCAGCGCTTCCAGCGGATTATTAATTTCATGGGCAATGGTATGGGCCAGTCTTCCGGTGGCGGCTAGTTTTTCTGAATTGCGCAGAGTTTCTTCCGCCAGCTTGCGCTCGGTAAGATTGGTCAACACCACAATCGACCCAATGCGCTCTTCTCCCACCATCACCGGATCTGCCGTCACGCGATACCAGTGCGCTCCATGGTGCTGCTCGGCCACATAACGAGTGGTTCCCTTGCGGCTCAGAAAATCAGCGCTGCCCAGAACGTCTTTGAGGATCGCTACGCTATCGCTGCCGATTACCTCGTTAAATGGCTTACCGGTCAGCTCCACAAAGGCGCGATTGCAGCGCACCACTTTGTTCTCGGTATCCAGCAGGACCAGATATTCGGGCAGTGCGTCCACGGTGGATTGCCACTGCTGCGCGGACTGGCGAAAAATCGCTTCCGCCTGCTTCAGGCGGAGCAGAGATCTCACGGTGGCCACCAGCACCGTGGCATCAATCGGATGCGTCAGGTAGCCGTCGGCGCCACCCTCCAGCGCTTCTACTTTGCTTTCATTGCTCACGAATGATGCCGAGATCTGCAACACCGTCACACCGGCCGTAAACGGGTTGCCTTTGATCTGCCGGCACACCTGATAGCCGGAAATATCGGGAAGCTTCACATCAAGAATCACCAGGTCCGGCAGCTCGCGGACGCGCTCCAGCGCTTCTCTACCCGTACCGCATTGGTCCACCCTCATGCCGGCGCGGACCAATATGCGCGAGAGCACATAGCGCGTCTGCTCGTTGTCGTCGACCAGCAGGACGCGCGGTATGGATGGTTGAGGCATTTCCTTGCTCATTTCCCCTGTGGCCCCGCGATATCAAGATTGGCCAGTGAGCGCAGCAACGATTCAGGAGACAGCGTTCTGGTCACATCACTCTTGGGAATCAGGCTGGCTCCAAGATCATTCAGGTGCTTGTGTTCTTCCGCGGAGAGAATCCTGGAGGTATAGACAATCACCGGCAATCTGCGCGTTTGTTCATTGGCGCGCAACTCGTCCAGCACCTCAAATCCGTTTTTTTCCGGCATCACCAGATCAAGGATTACCGCATCCGGACGTTCGCTGGCAATCATCGCCAGGGCTTCGCGTCCATTGTGCGCTTCCATCAGATTCAGCCACGGACGGTCCAGCAACTCGCGCAAAATGTAGAGTGACAGGTCATTGTCATCCACCAGCAGCAGCTTTTTGGGCTGCTCCTGTCTGGTGATCTTTCGCACATCGCGCAACAGGCTGGCTGCTTCCAGCGGGCGGCTGATGGCCAGAACCGCGCCAAGCTCTATCGCCCTGGGCAAATCTTCTGGCATAGTCACTACGGCGACAAACGGTATGATCTCCAACGCCCCCGCTGCCTTTGGGAAAAATCTTAGAAAGTCCCAAGCCGTGGAGCTAGCCATGTCACATACCACGGCGCTGGGCTTGTGACGCAGGAGCCAATTTTCCGCGCGCTCCAGGCTATCCACATGGATGAGCTGAAACTCTGAAGGTCTAAAAGCCGGCTCCAGCATGCTAAACGTGTTCGGCTCTGAATCGATCAGGAGCACGGCAGCGCGGGAGAATTCCGGGGACAAAGCCTCCTCCTGCGTCCTATCCATCTTGCCCTCGCCCTTATAGACGATTGGCAATTCCGCGAAAAAGCTCGATCCGCGCCCTAACTCGCTTTCCACCCAGACCTTGCCGCCCAGCAGTAAGGCCATCTGGCGGCAGAGCGGCAATCCCAGGCCGGTGCCGCGGTAACGATTCTGCAGCGGATTTTCTATCTGGGAAAATTCCTGAAACACCGTCTCCAGATGTTCCGGCGCTATGCCGATGCCGGTGTCCGCCACCTCAAACAACACTGAGTTCTCTTTTTGCTCGGCGAAAATCTTGATTTCGCCCTGCGGCGTGAACTTGATGGCGTTGGAAATAAAATTTCTCAGGATCTGTGAGACCTTGCCTTCATCCGTACGCAACTTGGGCAGGTTCGCGCCTTCCACAAACACCAGGTCCACGGAGGTGTTTTCCGCCAGCAGCGGTTTCAGCATGCCTTTGAGCGCGCTGAACAGCTCGGCCACCTCAAACGTCTTCACCCTGATCCGAACCTTGCCGGCCTCAACCTTGGCGATATCCAGCAGATCGTTCACCATCTCCGCCAGTGTCTGCGCCGAATTCAGGATGAATCCCACCTGGGTTTCCTGCTCCTGCGTAAGGTCTCCATCCATGCGGTCAATCAGGATCCGTGCCAGAGACATAATGGAATTCAGAGGCGTGCGGAACTCATGCGAGATGTTGGAAAGAAAATTGGTCTTTAACTCTGACGCGCGCCTGAGATAGTCCGCCCGCTCATCCAGTTCAGCATAGAGAGCCACCACGCCGCGGTTGGTATCTTCCAGCTCCTGGTTCAGCAACGCCAGCTCTTCCTGGCGGGAGCGCAGCTCCTGCAGGGTCTTCAGCAGCTCGCGATTTTGCCGGTCAATTTCGTCATACGGGCTTTCAGGCGCTTTGGCGTCAATCTTTTCCCGCAGGTCACGTATGCGGGCCGGGCTGAATGACGGAGCGCTAAACGGAAACGCCTTTCCCATTCTGACTACTGTGCCTTTGGGGCTGCTGGTGATATCGAATTTGTCCATCAGCCGCTTGGTGCCCACAATCCCAAGCCCCAATCCCGTCTCCGAGCGATAGCGGCCTTCAAAAATCTCATCCAGGTTGGTTACGCCCGGCCCGCCATCGGAAATCATGATCTCCAGCATCTGGGGCTCGTCTTCTTTCAAGGTGAAAGAGACTTTTCCGTCGCGGGCGTAACGGAAGGCGTTGCGCGCCATCTCGGAGGTGGCGGTGGCCAGCCGGATCTGCTCCTGATTGTCAAAGCCCACCATGGCGGCAATTTCCCGCGCCTGCTGCCGGGCCTGGACCACGTCGCGCTCATTGCGTAGCGGAATGGTGGAAAGAGGCTTGTTCATTTGCTTCAGGCTGCTGCCGCGCCTTTCATGACCATGACGCTGGAATCATCGTTCTCTCTGCGGAAATCACGCATAAGCACGCCGGCAATCAAGGCCGGACGCCGCGTCATAAGCCCGGGATAACGGGCAAGGTCCCAGCGAGTTTGTAATCCGTCAGAGTGCATGACCAGAATCCCATCTCTCGGCCACTCCACCTTGAACTCCTGCACCCGCGCCATAATATGCCCGAGCGTGCCGTTATGGGAAACCAGGTTGCGCCCCATCGTATTACTTTGGATGCTTCCGGAGATGTTCCCGACCCCCGCATAAGTTAATGTTCCTGCCAGAGGCCGGATTTCTGCGACTGCGGCCGCGGCGCCGCGCGTCTTTTTCAAGGCATCATGCAGGCGGGAAATAATTGAGCTCGGTGATTCGGTGCTATAAGCCTTGAAAACGCGCACAGCCTCATCCCCGGCGTCCGCCGCTTCCAGGCCATGTCCCAGGCCATCGGCCATCATAATGACGCACCGGTCGCCAGTGATCTCCCAGGCCATATTGTCCCCGCAGGCGCTCTCATTGCGGTACGGAATCTTCAATCCCGCAATCTCCACGGGAAGTCTGGGCGATTGCTCTGCCTCCGCCTGCTCAACCCGGGCAAAAAGCGCTGTGCCTTTGGTATTGGTATAGATGTCAAAAATATCGGCGATGCGCCGGATGGCGCCCAGGCCGGTTCCGGGCGTGCCGCCGCTGGAATAGCCATCCTGCAGCGCGCGGGTCAGGTCGGCGATTCCCGGCCCTTTATCCAGCGCCAGAATATCCATGCGCGTCTCATATTTGGACTTCACGCCGGAAAGCAGCAGTTGACCACCGCCACCGTAGATCACGGCATTGCGGGCAGCTTCTACGATGATCACGGCTGCCTCGCCAGCTTTTGTCTCATTCAGGCCAAGAATGGAGGCCAGGCGCGCGCCGATGCGGCGGGCTTCTGCGGGAGAGCTGGAATCAGAGAGAGGAATCGTTTGGGATACAAGCATTATTTCCAACGGATCATTTATTTCCAACGGACTACGGTAATGCGCGTGCCTTTACCCAGTTCGGACTCAATATGAAAGTCATTGACGAGTCTTTTACTGCCGCCCAGCCCAAGCCCCATACCGCCCCCTGAGGTAAAGCCATCTCGCAAAGCCGTTTCGATATCGGCGATCCCGGGCCCGGTGTCTTCAAAAACCAGCTTTAGACCGTCTTTCACCGTGCCGGTTACTTTTTCAATCACCATATGACCGCCCTTGCCGTGTTCCAGCGCGTTGCGCGCCAGTTCACTGGCGGCGGTAACCAGTTTGGTCTGGTCCACCAGGGTGAACTTCATCTCCATGGCCCACTGCCGTACCTTTTGCCGCGCCAGCACAACATCGCTCGAATTTTTAATCGGCACGGTTTCCGGCTTAACAAAACTCATTCGCTCATCTCCGAATGAAAGTCACCGCGCAGCTCATATAAAAGCTCCATGCCGGTTTCAACATTCAGGGCCGTGCGCACGCCCGCCAGGGACATCCCAAGCTCAACCAGCGTGATGGCCACCGCAGGCTGCATGCCCACCACCACGGTTTCAGCATCCAGAACCCGGGCCATGGCTGCGATATTGGCCAGCATGCGTCCGATGAAAGAATCCACGATCTCAAGGGTTGAGATATCGATCAAGACGCCGCGCGAGCTGCATTCAGAGATCTTCTGCGTCAGGTCGTCCTGAAGCTGCAAAGCCAGGCGGTCATGCATGTCCACCTGGATTGTGACCAGCAAAAACTGGCCCATACGGAGGATAGGTATACGCTCCATCTACTTACTCCTCCTTTTTGAAGAACGATTTCTTGGCGCCTTCGCCGTTGATCTTTATGACTGCCTGGTTGGTGCGCGTGAGCGCCAGCGCAAACGCGTCCGCCAGTTTGGCTTTGGTGACGACGCCGGCCAGATCGATTCCCAGATGAACAATGGTCTGAGCAATCTGCGGACGCACTCCGCTTATGATGCAATCCGCGCCCATCAGGCGCGCTGCGGTGATCGTCTTGAGCAGATGCTGCGCCACCAGCGTGTCCACCGTGGGAACGCCGGTAATATCGATGATCGCCACACGGGAATTGGTTTGCACCACCGCTTGCAGCAGTGATTCCATCACCACCTGGGTGCGTGCGCTATCCAGGGTGCCGATGATCGGCAGCGCCAGGATTCCGTCCCACAGTTTGACCACCGGGGTGGAAAGCTCCATGAGCTCTTCCTGCTGCCGCGCAATGAATTTTTCCCGCGAAGCCTGGAAAGCGTCCGCGGTAACCAGCGCCAGCTTGTCCAGCAGAGTAGAGGCTTTCCATATCTCATCGAACATGGCATCAGGAGTGGCCGCCAGCTCTTTGCGGATCATGTTAAAGAGTGGCTGCTTGAGCGAGAGGACAAAAGTGGCAGTCTCACTGGTGGTAAAGCCCTGCTTTGCCCGGGACGCGGAGATAGAGCTCAAAGTCTCACGCACCGGCACCCATCCCGGCCCATCAATATTGGTAATGTCGCCGGACTTTACGCCAGCGGCGACGCCGGTTATCAACTCGCGGGATTGCGAATCCAACTCTTCATTGCTTATCAGGTCAGAGCGGCGGACGGAGCCGCTCATCTGCTTCAACCAGTCAGCGCGTATTGCTTCCTGGTGCTTGGTGATCATCTCAGGCAACTTGCTCATGGATAAGTCCTCCAATATCGCTCGATGGCGTATCGCAAAAATCGGTAAAATGAAACGTGAATGGACGGAAGGCCAGCTTCATGGAAAGTGACAACGCACACAATCTCTTGAAGGCCACACCAGCTAGTACAGCAACGGAAGGCAAAAGCTGTGGGGTCCGGTCTTTCTAAATTCTATGGCTTATTTTGCTGGAACGCTTCCTTCAGTAAAGTTCCTTAGAGCTGCTTCAAGTTCCTTGGGGCCAGCCCATTTGGGCACCACGTGGTCCACGCCAAAAAACTGGCATAACTTTTTTTCTGTCTCACCCATTACGGTCCACACAACAATGTGGACAGGCTTGAGCTTGGGATTGGACTTCCAGAACCGCAGCACCTCAAATCCACTCTCTTTGGGAAAGGAAAGATCCAGAAGGATGAGATCGGGCGCTTCCTTGGTTCCTTCCACTACATCCTGCAAAAACAGCAGGGCGGACGCGATATTGTTCTGCGTCAGAACTTCCTGCGCGCCAAGCTTTTGTACCACGGCCGTGGATTGCTTGGTGTCAGCAGGCGTATCTTCAATGATCAAAACTCTACGCATCATAAATTTATTGTTTGGGAACAACCTGATGCCCTCATCAGACGGCGGATCAGTTTGAAATATCCTTTACTGTAAGTGGTCCTGTTTTCTGGGAGCATTCTAAGGAACCGTTAGCTCATCATACAAGCTGGTCACAATTTATACCAGCTACCCTGCTGGACGTAAAGCATTGTTAAATCAAATACTTATAGAGATTGCCTGTTTTACTTTTGTGTAAATAATTTGCCAACTTGTCCCGCAGGAAAAAATACTTGTCTAAGCGAACCCGGCACGAAAAAGATGCATCTAGAGCGCGGGAATGGCATCTTACAAAAGTGCCTTTTGGCTGTTCCGACGAAGGGGGTAAAGCATGCTCGCTAAATGTGCAAATCCTTCCTGCTCCACTCCTCTGGTCTATTTACGGGAAGGCAAGATCTTCATGATTGAATCGGGCCCGCAATCGAAGACCACCATTGCCGCGCCTTTACAGCTTGCGTCCAAAGCACAGAATCGTGTGGAACATTTCTGGCTTTGCGGACCATGCTCTTCAGAGATGACCCTCACCTTTGATCGCCAGGACGGTGTACAGGTTGTACGCAAAAAAATTTATCCCATACGCGCGGCCGCATCCTGATCGGGCCGCATCCTGATCGTTAGATTGCCAAATCCAGTTATCCGTTTGAATCAAGCACCGGGCCACAGCCAGAGCCCGGTGTTCTTTTTGCGCTTCTTTTACAATCTGCGTGATGCCTAATTCCACCCCGCTTGCCGCACTGTGGAGCAAGTTTCCGCTCAAGACCGGACAGCGCTGGCTGAACCTGTTCCTGCTGTTTGTGCCCGCGGCGATCGCTCTTGACCTGCTCCATGTCTCTCCGCTGGTGATCTTTATCGCCTCGGCGCTGGCGATTGCGCCATTAGCCAGCGTGCTGGGTGAGTCCACAGGGGCGCTGGCGGCGTATTCCGGCCCCTCTGTTGGCGGCATTCTGAGCGCCACCATGGGCAATGCCACGGAGATGATCATCGCTTTTTTCGCGCTGCGGGCAGGCCACATCAACGTGGTGAAAGCGTCACTTTCAGGAAGCATTATCGGCAACCTGCTTCTGGTGCTGGGACTGAGCATGGTTGTCGGCGGCTCTCGTCACTCCGTGCAGCGTTTTTCCCGCACCACTTCCACCATGAACAGCGCCATGCTCATGATTGCCGTGGCCGCGCTGGTAATGCCGGCGGTTTTTAACCTGACCATCTTTGGCACGCTGCAACACCGCGACATCAGCCTGGAACATCTCAGTCTGTGGACCAGCGGCGTACTCATCCTTTTGTATCTGCTCAACATGCTCTTCGTTTTCCGCACGCACAAGTCAGTGTTTCAACAAGTACAGCATCAGGAAACGGCCGCCCACAAAAACGATGCCACGCCGCAAACAAGCCGCACTCAGGCAATCATTGCTCTGGCTTCAGCGACCGTGCTGATCGCCGTGATGAGCGAAGTGCTGGTGGACCAGATTGCGCCTGTGACCAAGGCGCTGGGAATGACGGAACTTTTTGTCGGAGTGATTGTGGTGGCGCTGGTTGGGAATGCCGCGGAAAATTCCACCGCAATCATGATGGCCCGGCAAAACAAGATGGAATTGTCCATGGCCATTGCCACGGGAGCCAGCACGCAGATTGCGCTGTTCGTCGCGCCGGTGCTGGTCTTTCTCTCCTTCATCATCGGGCACCCGATGACGCTGGTCTTCAACGGCTTTGAGATTGCCGCCATCATTCTTTCAGTGCTGATCGTGGAGATGATTTCCGCGGATGGCGAGACGAACTGGTTTGAAGGCGCACAGCTTCTTGCCGTCTATGCGATTGTGGCTGTAGCGTTTTATTTTGTGCCGGAGTAATACTGGCGCATTATTTTCTGACTTCCATCTTTATCTGCCGTCGAGGCCAAATTCCGCCACCAGCGGCAGATGATCTGAGGCCACCAGCGCCATGCGGCTGCGGTGCAGTGAAAACGCTTCCAACGCCAGCTCACGGTCAAAATACATATGATCAAGATGCATGAAGGGGATCATTCCGGGATAAGTTTTCTTGCGGTTGAGGTGCAGCTGAATATCCACGCTTTCAAACGATTGCTGCAGCGTGCGCGAAACCAGGCCGCGCGTCCACTCATTGAAATCGCCGATGATGAGGCGCGGGTGCTTCAACGATGGCGAAAGCAGGACCTCGCGGCTCATCAGTAGCCGCGCCTGCTTGCGGCGCTCCATGTAGCCCGTCCCCAGATGTATGTTGAAGACGTGAACAATTTTTCCCGGCGCGATTTCCAGATCACAGCGTATGCAGCCTCGGGCCTCGCCGCGCTGTGAGGCCGAGAGATCGTAAACGAACACTTCTTTCACGGGGAAACGGCTAATCACCACGTTGCCGTAAATAGCGCCGCGTAGCTTGCGCGTCTCGCCGATGTGATAATCATAGCCAACCGTATCCGCCAGATACTGCGCCTGGTTCTGTTCTCTGCGGCCGCCTTTCAGGCTCACTACTTCCTGCAGCGCAATCACATCGGCATCAAGCTCGGTTAAGACGTCCGCCACTCTTGAAGGACGTATGCGCCCATCCATGCCTCGGCACTTATGAGTGTTGTATGTGGCGACGCGAAATCTTGGCTGCTCTTTCATTTGGCTAATCTTCATTGGCTAAATCTTCACTTGGCTAATCTTTCATTTGGCTAAATCTTCACCTGGCTAATCTTCATCGGGCTCCGCTTTTTGCAGCATACCTTCTGCCTTGCCTGCGTGCAACGCGACAGCCTTATTCCTGCTACTCTGCCGTCAAATTAGAATCCATTTAGAATAGATGCGTGCCAACTCTCACGAAGCAGACTAAAACAACCACTAAACCGCGGACGCCAAAAGCTTCCAAATCAGCCAAGGCCTCTGGCGCGGGCAATTTAGGCCTACTGCAATCCGCCGATTTAAAACGTGTCCCGTGGCTCATCCACGGATTCAGCACACGTCCCGGCGGCTTGAGCACCAGCTACGGCGGACGCACGCTCAACCTGGGCTTCACTAAAGACGACGAGCGCGCTCACGTGGAACGCAATCGCAAAGCTTTTCTTTCGGCCACGGGGGCTGCGACGAAAAGTAAACCGTGGCCACTGGTGACGGTGCGCCAGATACATTCTGATCTGATCCACGTTGTGCGTTCGCGGAAGCCGGAACCACTGGCCGGCGATGGCATGGTGACCAATCTAAGCGGCATCGCTCTCGGCATCCTGACGGCCGATTGTTTTCCTGTCCTGCTGGTCGACACAAAACGCAAAGCCGTCGGCGCGTTTCATGCAGGCTGGCGAGGCACGGTGAAACGCATCGTGGAAAAAGGCGTTGGCATCATGCGGCAGGAGTTTGGCTCGCGCGCGGAAGATATACACGCCGCGATCGGCCCGGGAATCCAGAGTTGCAGTTTTGAAGTGGGCGAAGAAGTGGAAGAGGCGTTTCACACGCAGTTTGATTACGCCGCCGACCTCTTTCACAGCGTGCAGGAATCTGACGCCGTACGCGAGCGGTATCCTATGCTGTTCATGAACCAGCGCGCGCCGGGCCATGGCGATCCGTGCATCAAGCTGCATCTTGATCTGCGTGAAGCCAACCGCCGCCAGTTGCTGGCCGTGGGCGTGCCGGAGGCAAACATCACGGCGCTCAAGGACTGTACGGCATGCAGTACGCGCAAGTTTTTCTCGCATCGCGCGGAGCATGGCAAGACAGGACGCATGCTGGCCGTGGTGGGAATCCGCCCGCGCTAAGAGAAAATGAGTGGAGAGAAAAATGGCTTTGCCCGGATTTCCTGGTCCAAATTCTTTTGGCCCCAGAGTTTCTTTGGCCAATGGCCCATTTTCCGGGTTGAAAACAGCTCGGATTGTGTATCCTAAAGCAAAGGTATACGGGACATTTCACTATGTTGAAGTTTGATTTTCCGGGATCCAATTTCCTATCGAATTTTCTGAAGTTCGATTTCCTCAAGACCACCAGTACGCCTGAGCACCGCAAAGCATGGTTCATCGCCATGGTGGCGGACGCAATCCAGATTGTCGGCTTTCCCCTGTTCTCGCTCGGTGCGGTTTCACCGGCAGATACTTTTCTGGACTTCGCCGTGGGCGTGATCCTGATGCGTCTTCTGGGATGGCATTGGGCCTTCCTGCCGACCTTCGCCGCCGAACTTGTCCCCGGCCTGGATTTGTTCCCGACCTGGACTGCCGCGGTGTTCTTTGTGACCCGCAGCGCCGCCCGTTCGACCGAGCCAGAGATTCTTGAGCCCGGACCGGCGCCATCAAGCAGACCATAAAAACCTTTACCGCGGATCAACGCGGATGAACGCGGATTATTGTGCGCATCGCTGTGCGCGGGGCTTCACCACTTCTCCGGGTTATGGTAGATTTTTGCGCTTATGATTGATATGGCTCAAATAGTTCAAACGAAGAAATTTAAATTTTTTGCTTCTTTAGTAGCGAGTATTTTTCAGATATTTGTGGGTCTAGCGGCCTTTAAGAGACTACACGGTGCATTTGAAGTCATCGTTGTTTCTTTGCTGGCAATTATCCTTATCGTTGCCATTGAAGCCATCCACCAATCTGCTAAAAACAGACTCACGACATCAGCCCTGCTTCACAAGGAATTTACGAAAATCAGAATGCTGTTAGGGGGCGAGATCGACCAGGAAGCTGAAGAGAAGATCAAGAAGGCGCTTGCAAGTGACAAGGAACATCACTACGACGAACTTGTCTTCAGCATGGGCCGCTTAGTTTTAGGCGGGATTATTTTCTGGAATCTTGTGAAGACGATTCAGTCCTGAAGCTTCATCAAATCTCAACTGAATGGACCTGTCTTCCATGGAAAGATGAATTCCGACGTCTTTTTGCAGGCAGAGGGTCGCAGATTTTTTCGTTGCGTCGTAGAGAAATCATGCTAGAGTAGTTTCGTATTTTGTTTGTATACAAAAAATCAAGTTTTGTCACCCGGCTAATTGCCGGGTGTTCGTATTTTGGGGCTGTGACCCTCTGCCAATGGTCTCAGCCGATCTTTGGGAAGAGTGAGTAGGCATTGGCATTTCATAGTGTTGATAGAGTTCGCATTGATCGATGGGCTTTGACGATAAGGGAGAGGTTGCGACCTCTCAGCTTGATCTTGGGTCGATTGGGTCACCCTGGGTCGAATTGGGTAAAACGGGGAGGGGTAGGGGGGCCATGCCTCAATCGGAGGATCTCACTGCGTAGGGATTGAGACGCGGAGAAGATCGAGAGCAAGAATCAAAACCTTACCACTGATAAACACGGATGACACTGATAGAGGCGCGGAGAAAGTCAAAGAGAGCCGGGGATCTACCACTGAATTTGTACTGATAGCACTGATCCGGAAGCTCAGAAAAGGGAGAAGATGGGGCAGGTCAACGGCTCGAAAGCACGGGCTCTGCTATTCACTCCCTTGAGAGATGACACCTTGCTCATACTGCTATAATTTCCGCATGAAAACATCACTACTCCAACGCGTGCTAGCTGTAGCAATGATCTATGTGTTTCTCATTCCGCAAAGCTGGGCCACTTGCGGAGGCGGTGGTGGCGGCGGTATGGGTGGAATGAGCGGAGGCATGTCCGCACAGACCTATACGGTGCCGTGGAAGGTCATCAAGGCCGATGAAGGCCCGGTGAAAACCGGTCTGGCCGTTTACTGGTTCCCCACGGGCGCCGAGGAAGTGCAGAAATCCAGCCTGCGTGAGTCGCGCACGCTGCAGCTCTATTCGCAGCAATGCATTGTCATGGGCATTGTGGATGTGCACGATCCCATGGGCAAGCAATTCGTTCCCGATGGAAAGCTCCCGGTGGCCGTTCTGGTACAGCCCGATGGCACCGTGGTAAGCAAGATTGAAAACAAGAATGGCAAGCTCTCCGTGGGCGACGTGGAAAAAGTCGTCGAGGGCGAGATGAAGAAGCGCGAGTCGGCCATTAAAGAGAAGATGGAGGCCGCCAAATCCAAGGCCAAGTCCGGAGACCAGCAGGCAGCCATTGCCGAACTGAAGCAGGTGGCGGAACAGAAATGTATGTTCCCCAACAAAGCCAAGGACGCCGTAAAAGAGCTGAAGAAGCTGGGCGTGACCGACCTGAACGCCGAGGCAATGCCGGACGGTCCGAATTTTGATCCGGCTCTGAGCGCGAAAATCCAGAAGACAATGACCGCGGGCCTGATGGCCGAGAACGACGCGAAATACATGCAGGCGCTGAAGCTCTATACGGCGGCGCACAATCTTGATCCGAACGATCCCACGCCGCTGCGCTATCTGGGCGAACTCTATCGCCACGAGACTGGCGAGTGGGACAAAGCGCGTGTGACCTTTAACCAGATTCTTGCCATGCCGGCTGATCCGATGTCGCGCGCCGTGGCGCTCCATGGATTGGGCAAGATGACGATTCATGAAGGCGATTTCAAAAAAGGCCTTTCGCTGATGGAAGCCTCAACCAGGGAATTTCCGCTGGCGCTGGCTTACAGAAATCTGGCCGTCTATTGGAACTCTGAAGGCAACAAGGCCAAAGCCAGTGAGTACACGCAGCAGGCGCTGGCCCTGGATCCGCATGAGCCTTTCAACCTGATCTTTGCCGCGGCCTTTATGGCGGGCAATGGACATGCCGACGAAGCGCTGAAGATCGCCAAAGAGAATGAACCGATTCTCTGCGCTTCTTACAACCTGGCCGCGATCTATGCGCAGCTGGGACAGAAAGACAAAGCGCTGGCATTGCTGAAGCGCCACTTCTTTGAATATGAGCGGTATCAGTCCGTGCGTAGCAAAGAGATGATGGAAGCCAGGGTGGATGCGGTGTTTGCGTCGCTCTATAAAGATCCAACGTTTGTTGCCCTGACCAGCGGAGCGGATGGCAGACTGCCTCTTCCCGCGATGGGTACCGGCAGCAACTAGGACGAAACTTGCAACTTCTAGAGGGCGCAGGAGCAACGAGCGACTATCCTGCGCTCTTTTATTTTTAGCGCATATGATGGGTATGCGCGATTTAAATTTTGAACGGTTGGGAACTTAGAGTTCTTTGCAGCTAACGCTCTTTGACAACTAAAACTTCTTTGCCCATGCGGCGTGCAACTTCGGTGCATGCCGCAATCGTTTCCTCGTCAGTCTCGGCGGCGCGCACAATTTCCAGTTGTCTCATCTGCGTAAACAGGATGCACAAAACGCATGCCCAGTATCCGCTTTGCGCGATACGTCACGGAAGCAATCTCCGTCACGCTGAGTGAGGTTGTGTTGGAAGCCAGAATGGTTGCGGGTTTGCAGATCTTATCGAGCAGAGTGAAAATCTCGGTCTTCGATTCCATTTCTTCCGGCACCGATTCAATCACCAGATCAGCTTCACGCGCGGCCTGGTCCACGGTGGAAACATATTCCAGGCGTCCGAACGCGGCCTCTGCATCAGGCTGGCTGACCGTGCCGAGCGCTGTGGCCTTGGTCAGATACTCGCGCATCTCCGCCGCGGCAGTACGCAGACTACCGGGAAGAATATCTTCCAGTATGGTGCGATAACCGCCCAGCGCAGATGCGTGGGCTATTCCCCGGCCAATTGCGCCGGCGCCAATCACTGCGATCGTCCGGATTTCCGCCATGGATCTTTCCACCATGGACTAGGGTTTATCCAGGCTCTCC
This sequence comes from Terriglobia bacterium, assembly GCA_963724105.1. Classification (GTDB taxonomy): domain Bacteria; phylum Acidobacteriota; class Terriglobia; order Terriglobales; family Acidobacteriaceae; genus Angelobacter. The sequence goes on from CAVRTD010000002.1 coordinate 605,537, forward strand.
AGTGTCTTGACGAAACTTGGGTCTGAGCTGCGCATGTAATCGGCCAGACGCTTACGCTCTTCCGGGGTCATGGTGCTGATACCAACCTGTATACGGCGCACTGTAGCGGCAATGTCATCAACATAGTTCATCATTCGAATCAATTCACCGGTTGCGGGCATGCTAGAGGTAACTCCTTTTCCAAATAGCTATTTTCAACTGTTCCGGCAAAATTAGCAAAGCGCTTGGTGCCCTCCCCGGCTGAGATTTGTGCATCCAAATTCGTGGGAGTTTACTGTCTCCAAAACGGCTTCATTTGATTTTGTCCTTATGCGAGCTAATCCAGCAGTTTTAACCCCGGAATCGAGCGGTATTACAGAGTGTCTGGACCGTTTGGCTTCAGAGAAGCGCAATGGCAAGCCGCTCTCGACCTACCGATTGCAGTTCAATGCCGGATTTCGTTTTGAAAATGCGCGGCGCCTGGTTGGCTATCTGCACGCTCTTGGCATTTCTCATGTGTATTCTTCGCCCATTCTCAAGGCGCAGGCCGGGAGTTCGCACGGATATGACATTACAGACCATAATCAGCTCAATCCTGAAGTCGGCAGCTATGAAGAGCTGAAAGAGCTTGTTCTCGAACTGAAAAATTATGGCATGGGCCAGGTCCTTGATTTTGTGCCGAACCACATGGGCATCGGCCCAGGCACAAACCCCTGGTGGTCAGACGTGCTGGGCAACGGACGCTCATCAGAGTTTGCGGAATTTTTTGATCTTGATTGGGACCCGCTCAAGCCGGAGCTGCACAACAAATTGCTGCTGCCCATTCTGGGAAACCAGTACGGCGCAGAGCTTGAGAGCGGACACATCAAGCTCGTCTCTGACGCGAACGGATTTCACGTTGAATACTTTGACAAGCTCTTGCCGCTCGATCCGCAAACCATCCCGATGATTTTTGAGCCGTTAGGAAATGATTTGCCGCAAGAGTTGCGCAACCTGCTTTCCGGCTTGCGCAATCTGCCTTCGCACAGCGCCACCGAAGGTGATCTGGTGCGCCAGCGCCGTCGCGCCATTCCGTCACTCACTGTGGCGTTAAAAGAGCTGATGGCAAAATCTTCCGACGTAAGAGACGCCACTGAAAAAGCAGTCGGCCTGATCAATGGGCAGGCGGGAAATCCGCATAGCTTTGATGGGCTGCATCGGATTCTGGAAGCGCAGGTTTACCGGTTGGCCAACTGGCGCGTCTCCGGCGAGGAGATCAATTACCGCCGCTTTTTTGACGTGAATGATCTCATCGGTCTCAGCATGGAAAATCCCCGCGTGTTTGCCGCCACGCATCAGCTCTTGCGGCACCTGCTGGCCGATGACATGGTTCAGGGTCTTCGCATTGACCACAGTGACGGCCTCTTAAATCCGCGGCAGTATATGGTGCGGCTGCAAATGCTTTATGCCGCCAGCCAGTGCAGCGGCCCGGTGCCACATCCCCCTTTGGCGGAAAATGGAATTGAAGCAGACCTGCAGCAGGTCTTCGGACAGCATGACTGGATGAATCGCCGCGCCCTGCTTTATACCGTGGTGGAGAAAATCCTGGAGCCCGGAGAAGAGCTTCCGCGCGAATGGCCGATCGACGGAACTTCCGGATACGATTTCACCACAGTGGTAAACGGACTGTTTATTGATCGCCGCAATGAGCGCTACTTCACAAACTTTTACCATCGCTTCACCGGCACATCGCATGATGTGGATAGCGTGATCTATGACAGCAAGAAACTGATCATGCATGCTTCGCTTGCCAGTGAGGTCAACGTGCTGGCCCACAGGCTGGATGCCATTTCCGTGACCGACCGCTATGCGCGAGACTTCACCCGCAAGGCCCTGCGGGACGTGATCCGTGAAACCATTGCCTGCTTCCCTGTCTACCGCACCTATATCGACGAGCGCGGTGAGATGACCGAACGCGACCGCGCGCATATTAATGAAGCCATCGTTAAGGCCAAGCGCCGCAATCCCGATAAAGCTCCCACCAGCTTTGATTTTCTGCGCGACATCCTGTTGCTTCGCCGCAAAGATTCAGATGGCCAGGTGGACTCCTACCGCAGAAAGCTGCATTTCACTCTCAAATTTCAGCAGCTCACCGGACCGGTGATGGCCAAGGGCATGGAAGATACTGCGTGTTACATCTATAACCGCTTTATCGCCGTGAATGAAGTGGGCGGTTCGCCGCGGCAGTTTGGCGTTACCGTGGATGAATTTCACTCCGGCAGTCTCAAACGCGCGGAAAACTGGCCTTACTCCATGCTGGCCACCTCCACGCATGACACCAAGCGCAGTGAAGATATGCGCACGCGTCTTGACGTGCTCTCAGAGATGCCCCGTAACTGGGGTGCGCAAGCGCTCAAGTGGCGCAAAGCCAATCGCTCGCGCAAGCGCATGCTCGCCGACGGCCGCGAGGTCCCCGACTTCAACGAAGAATATTTTCTCTACCAGACGCTCGTCGGCTCGTGGCCATCCGACTTTGGCACGGATTCCGCGCGCGCCGAGTATATCGGGAGAATCCAGCAATACATGACCAAGGCGGTGCATGAGGCCAAGACAAACCTGAGCTGGATCAGTGACGACCCGGCTTATGTGGAATCGCTGCAGCAGTTCGTGGAGAAAATCCTGCAGCCAGGAAATCCCAGCCAGCCAAACACTTTTCTGGAACAGATGCAGGCATTCATGCCGGCCATTTCATTTTTTGGCGCCATCAATTCTCTTGCCCAGCGTGTGCTCATGATTACCTCTCCCGGCAATCCTGATATTTACCAGGGAACCGAACTCTGGGATTTCAGCATGGTGGATCCCGATAATCGCCGTCCGGTGGATTACACGTTGCGGCAACGGCTGTTGAGCGAGCTTGACCATCGGGCAGAAGCAGGCAATTTGCCGGAACTGTGCGCTGAGTTGCTGAACACGTATGAAGACGGACGCATCAAGCTGTGGACGACCATGCAGGCGTTGCGCTTACGGCGTGACAAGCGTGACTTGTTCCATGCCGGCCGTTATCTTCCACTCAATGCTACCGGCGCAAAATCAAAGCACCTGGTGGCCTTCGCGCGCGAACACAATCATCAGGTGGCAATCATGGCCGTGCCGCGCCTCAGTTATACGCTGGCCGGCGGCGCCTTGCGCGCTCCGCTTGCCGGACTGTGGGGACCAACGGAACTCCCCGTTCCGCCAAACACAGCGGAATTTCTGGAAAATGTTTTCACCGGAGAAAAGGTCAGAGTCACCGCGCAGCGCACGCTGTTATGCAGCGAAGTCTTCGCGCATTTCCCGGTTGCTCTGCTGATCAACGCGTAGTTCGTGCGGCCTGCGGTCGCAGACATAAGAGAGCTCGAATAATTTTTCCGCCAAGGCATCGGTAAGACTGTTCGCGGTAAATTGCCAGCCCCAGTTGCCATCGCTCAAAGACGGTCTATTCATGCGGGCTTCACTACCCAGGCCCAGCACATCCTGCAAAGGCACAATCGCCAGCCTGGCCACTGAAGAAAACGCCGCGCGGATGAAGGCCCAATGAATGCCGTCGCTGGCGTTTCCAAAATAATGAGCGGCATGGCGCTTTTCTTCATTGCCGGCTGAGGTTTCCCACCAGCCGCGCGTGGTGTCATTATCGTGCGTGCCGGTATAGACCACGCAGTTCGGCTCAAAATTTTGCGGAAGATAAATGTGCGCGCCCGGGTCCCCAAATCCAAATTGCAGGACCTTCATACCTGGCATCGCCAGCCGTTCACGCAATGCGTTGACTTCCTCGGTAATTAAGCCCAGGTCCTCGGCGACAAACGGCAGGTCGCCAAGATTGGCACGCAGAGCGCGGAACAAATCATCCCGCGGGCCCGGAACCCATTTGCCATTCACTGCGGTCGGCTCGCTGGCGGGAATTTCCCAATAGCTTTCAAAACCCCGGAAGTGATCGAGCCGGACAACGTCGCACATTTCCAGCGTGCCTTTCATGCGCTGGATCCACCAGTCATATCCCTGGGCTTTGCATGCATCCCAGCGGTAGAGCGGATTGCCCCAGCGTTGTCCTGTAATGCTGAAAGCATCAGGCGGCACGCCGGCCACCACGCTGGGCTGCAGGTTCTCGTCCAGCATAAAGAGGTTTGGATTGCGCCATACGTCGGCGCTGTCATAGTTCACGAAAATGGCAACGTCGCCCATAATCCTGATATCGCGCTGGCTGCAGTATTGCCGCAGAGACCGCCACTGCTCAAAGAATGCAAACTGGATAGCGCGCCCAACTTCCAGTTCACGCTGGTAATTTAATCCAAACTTGTGCAGACCTTCTGCTTCTCGCCGTGCCAGTTCCTTTGGCCAGGAACTCCAGGTTGCTCCCGCGTGGACGTGACGCATCACGTCAAAAAGCACAAAATCTTCCAGCCACCAGGCATGGTCATGCTTGAATGCCGTAAAACGGTCCAGATCGCCATTCCCGCGGTCCAGAAAATTCTGCGCGGCACGCCGCAGCAGCGGCAATTTGTACGCTTTTACTTCTTCAAAATGGATTGGAGTTTGGACAGCAGGTGGATTCTTGAGCTCGTCTTTTGCCAGCCAGCCTCGCTCGACTAGCCGCTCCAGGCTGATCAGCAATGGATTCCCGGCAAACGCGGAGATGGCTGAATAGGGAGAATTGCCCATCCCGGGCGGAGACAGCGGAAGCACCTGCCAGAGCCCCATGCCGGAGCTTTCCAGGAAATCCGCGAACGCATAGGCCTCAGGACCAAGATCTCCTATACCGCCCAGCGAAGGCAGTGATGTTGGGTGAAGCAGTATTCCGGCCAATCGCTGGGACAGCATAGTTTTTATGATGCAAATTTAGCTGCGAGATTTGGTCAGGCTGTCCATTTCAGCCTTGTTGATTTTTACTTTACCTTCTTTTTCAAGCCGCGCACTCAAGTTGCTCAGGAACAACGTGATGACTTGCTGGCGTTTTTCCCCAGCCAGTTTTTCCCGCAGCTGATCGCGCATCTTGGCAAATTCAGGATCGGAGGTGGAAGGGTCTTGCCGTTCCACAATTTGGATCACCGCCTGGGTCGTTCCCATATTCAGCGGGCCGCTGATTTCACCACTCTTCATGTTGAAAGCGGCGCTGGCCGGTCCGCTCATATTGCCAATATCCGGCACGGTCTGTGTGCGTCCAACAAGTTCGCTGGTCTTAAGTGTGGCTCCAGCTTCTTTTGCGGCCTTGCCCAGGTCGTGCTCAGAATGGGCCCGGTCAGCCATCTCTTGCGTCTTCCGCCGCAGGAGTTCACCCGCACGCTGGTTTTTGAATTCAAGCGCAACCCGGTCCTTGACCTCATCAAAGCCAGGCGCTCTTGCAGGTTCAATCTTGGTGACCTCAAAAACCACCAGGTTCTCCGGAGTCGCGGCAGTTTGCGGACCTGCTTTTTCGGTTGTGGAAAATACCGCGTCCATTAGGGCGGGTTGTGGGCCGACCCCCGGCAACGCAGCGCCACGCGCGATGGAGTTGCTCTGGATCACCTGTGCCCGGTAGTTACTCGCAGCCTTTTCCAGCCCCTGTTTCCGCGCTAAATCCTGTGCTTCGGTGGCAAGCTTGCTCATCGCAGCTTTGACGTTTTCTTCCTTAAGACTCTCTTCGATTCCGGCCTTAACCTCCGCCAGCGGCTTCAAATGAGCATCTTCTTTATCTTCCGTCTGGATGATATGGAAGCCAAATGTCGTTAGCACCGGCTCGCTGATCTGGCCTTTGCTCTGCGCAAACGCGACCTTTTCAAATTCCGGTATCGTCTGGCCTTTCAAAATCCAATCCAGTTCCCCACCTTTATCTTTGCTGCCGGGATCAATGGAATATTTCTTGGCCAGCCCAGCCCAGTCACCAGTGGCTTTGAGCTGTTTCAAAACATCTTGCGCTTTGGCGCGGGCTGCATCCACAGCTTTCTGGTCTACTTTTCCATCTGGCCCGGGCTTCGGTGCTTCAATAAGGATATGCCGCACCTTGGCGCGTTCTGGTACGCGGTAAGCATCCTGGTTCGCGGCGTATGCCCGCTGAACAGCGGCAGGATCCACGGCCACTTTCGCTGCTACATCCTTGGCGTTCAGGACAAAATATTTGATCTGCCGTTTCTCTGGGATCGCACCCGCATAACGGGCCTTATTCACTTCAAAGAAGGACTTTAATTCGGTCTCGGTAGGATTGATCGACTTGGTTACGTCCTCAAGCTTGAGAGTGGCGTATTGGAATTTTACCTTGGTGTTCTGGTCTTTAAAGGCTTGTTCCACCGCGGAGTCAGGAACAGTAGCATTGGCGCCGATCAAAACGAAAAGTTTTCGACTCAGCAGCTCAAGCCTTACATCGCGCTCAAAATTTTCTACCGTGGTGCCGCCCTGGACCAGCACTTCCTTATACTTCTCCGGCCCAATCCATTTCCCTTCAGGAAAAAATATCTGCTTGTAAGGGCCAAACTGCAACTCGTCGCGAAATTCCTGATCGGATACTCTCAGGCCCATGCGCTCACTCTCGTAGAAAACTTCTTTCTGTTGAATGAGCTGCCGGATCGCCTGTTGCCGCAGGATCGGCATATAGAAGTCTGGAATCTGTTGTCCCCGTGCCTGTGCCTGCACCACTCGTCCGACTTCTTCGCGCGTAACATCCCGGCCGGCAACGGTTGCCACCACGCCACTCTGGTTGGCCGCTGCGTCTCCCATGAAACCGGGAATGAGATAAAGCACCATGCTTCCAGCTAGCAGCAGAAGAAATCCGGCAAGGATATATTTTGCGGCCCTATTGCCGCTCTGTAAAAACTTAATCATGAAAGGAAAGCTCCAAGGATATTGATATTAACGGGGTAACTGCTCACAATTATAAATGCCTTGGCCATTTAACAAAACTTTACCCCTGCAGGCAATGGCCGCGTGCTCTGATATCGGCATCCAACAGGCAGCAAACCCTGACAAATATAACTTTGGGATGTGGAACCAAAGTAAGTCATACCGGAGGAATATTGCAGCAACAACTTGGCTGTTTCAGTGTTACACCTTGTTTGTAGCCCTCGTTACAAAGTTTTTGAAAATCGCCACACAGGTCTGCCGCCGTCTGTCTGGCACTATTCGATGTCATAATCTTTTGCTAATCGCGAGGTAGAAGCATGCCAGCTGATAAACGTTTTCTTATTTGTGTCGCCGCCACAATAGCTCTCATCTCCCTGGCCGGTTGCGGGGGAGGCACGTCGCTCAGTTTCCCGCCTCCACAGGGAACATTTACCAATGCCAACCTCAACGGTCCATTTGCATTCTCGTACTCCGGTATCGACCAAGGTGGCTTCCTGGCGGTAGCTGGCAGCTTCCAGGCTGATGGCGCCGGCCATATTACCTCGGGTCAGGAGGACATCAATAGCGCGCTTGCTTCAGCGCCCCTGAACGGGAGCTTTACCGGCACATATACGGTCCGTGCGGATGGACGCGGGACGATTAACCTGACATCTTCGACGGTCGGAAATAGTACGCTTGATTTTGTCATCGTTGCCAACGGACACGCGTTAGTCACTCGCTTTGACGCCGCCGCTACGGGAAGCGGCACCATTGACCAGCAATCACCCTCCGCTTTTTCGAATGCCGCACTGGCCGGAACCTACGCCTTCACTCTCTCTGGAATTGACCTGGGCGGTGGTCCTACGGCTGTGGCGGGGAACTTTACTGCTAACGCCACGGGGGGCATTACGGCTGGAGTGAATGATTCTGCTGATAACGGTAATGTTCTTCTTAACAATCCGTTGACGGGTTCAATCCCTGTTGCCACAACTGGTCGCGGCGTTGCAACGCTCAATACAAATACAATTCTCGGAACCCTTGTTTTTGCCTACTACGTTGTCGATGCTACCCATCTGAAACTTGTCGAAACCGACGCAAATTTCGTGCTCGCCGGTGATGCCTTTAGTCAGACCGGTACGTTTTCGAACGCGTCATTCTCAGGGCCATTCGCATTCACCGCTGCTGGCGCTGATGTGATCAACCAAGGCCCGTTTGTATCCGGCGGAATCTTAACTTCCGATGGTGCAGGCACCATTACCAGCGGCTCAGAAGACTTCAATGATGCAGGTAGCATCATTACCAGCGCGGGTTTGACCGGTAGCTATACGGTGGCCGCCAATGGACGCGGGACCATGGCACTCAACACCAGCTCGGGAAATTTCAACTTCGTTATTTACCCTTCCTCGGGGGGTGTGCTTCTTCTTCAGACTGACGTTCAGTTCCTGACCACCGGCACTGCGCTCCAGCAGCAGACCACCGCATTTAGTAGTTCCACACTTTCCGGGACCTATGGTCTTAACTTTACTGCCGCTGCTAGCGGCGGCGCGGAACTGGACGCTATTGCGCAGTTCACGTCCGACGGAGCCAGCAAGCTCAACGGTATTATTGACCTGAATAATAATTTCGCTATCACCTTTGGGCAGCCCCTCACTGGAACCTATACCGTTGCCTCAAATGGCCGCACAATCATGCCGCTGCAGACGTCAATAGGCACGCAAAACATGGTGGTTTATCTGGTGAACAACAATCGCGCGCTCTTTATAGAGCTGGATACGAGCCTGGTGGCAGCCGGTGATATCCGTCACCAGTAACTTCCACGCATCGCAAACCAAAGGGCGGCAGAAATGCCGCCCTCATTTTTTGAGGGGTTCTTACAGCAACAAAAAGAGGAGCGCGCTGTTTTGCACGCTCCTCTTTCGGCTCTTGAGACAAGAGCTAACGTCGATCTTCCCTAGTAGGCCCAGCCTTAGTAGACCCACCGGCGGCCATCCCAGCGCTGCCAGCGCCGGCCGTCCCAGCGGCGATAGCCGGTTTCATATCTACGGTCACGGTCAAACCTGTAGTCGCGGTAAACCTTTTGGTCGCGATATCGATTATCAAATCTCCGGTCATCGTGGGCTCGATCGCGATATTGGTCGTGGTAGGCCACGGTTTGTAATGTCTGGGCTGACGCCAATGCAGACCCGCCGGTAACAAGTGCCGCACCAATAAGTAAAATCTGTAAACGATTCATATTTCCTCCTCGTTTCAGCCGGCCTGGTTTACTTTTGCTATCTGCTATCCAGGTCTAAGCTTTTTTCCTTCTGCCAGATAAAAACCCCGATTTCGCTCTGCTGTTCTCTAATACCTGTAACGAAGGATTAGGTTTTGTAAAGTGACTACCGACTGGGCAAGAAAAAAATGAAAAAACTTTAATTTTGTTGTTCCGCGTTCTGAAATATTGCATCTAAGACACCAATAGAGGTGCATCTTGGCGCAAATTCCCCCGGCGATTCAATCTGATCAGCTTCTGCAAGCCCTCAGTCAATGTCATGATCAGATGGATGTATGGCTTAGCAAGTCCCCGGCGAACGTTTGCCTTTTTATGGAAGACCCACTCGCGGCCATGAAGGCCGCCAATCCTGACATGGATTTTGCTGTCATGCTCGAACTGGAAGCAGTTCTGAGCGGGCTCGCACGAAAGCTTGACCTGGGTGTTTCACTGCATCCAGAAACCACGAACGCATAAAACGCCCCTGGAAAGCGCACCAGCGCGCTTTGGGAAATTTCTGCGCCTTCTACCTGACTGTTACCTGTTATCTTTGGGACTCTTGGGGTGTCACCAATGAGAAATGTCATTTACAAAATACTGTGGATCGCGGGAGCGTGCTTGTCTGTGCTTCTAGTCGGTGTGATTTTCCTCATCTTCGATTCCGGCCATCCAAAGGATACGATGATACTGCAAGCGCTTTCGCCAGACGGAAAGCTTGTGGCTGAATTACATCAGGTAATAACACCCATGCATGGTGGACCTGATACTCTTTATGTAAGCATGAGGCCGAATGGCGTGACCGAAGGTGAACATATATATTCACAAACTTATGAGTGTAATGATTTCATGCAATTTCGGCTAACCTGGTTGAATCCAAAAGAATTGAACGTGTCCTATGGAACGTGCAATTTGGGACGTTTGCATTACGACAACGATAATAAAGTGTGGAATCGTGTGGAGTCATGGCAGGATATCAAAATCAATTACCAAGATACGAAGTATGTGGCAAATCCCTAAAGGAAAAGAACAGCGCATTCCCTCAACTTCGACAAGCCTGACCGCCAAAGGAGAAATGGCCCGGCTTCCGTAAAAGCCAGGCCATCCGCATTGAGTAAGGGGGGTCTTTCCTACTCAAATCGTAAAGCTTCAATTGGGTCCAGCATTGCCGCCTTCCTAGCCGGATAGAAGCCAAAGAAGATTCCCACCGCGGTTGAGAACACCACGGCTGCTGCCACCGCGACGGGCGAAATCAATATGCTCCATCCCAGCACTCTGGTAATCGTGAGTGAAGAAGCAATGCCAAACAAAATGCCCAGGATTCCGCCGGCCATGCTCAGCACCACGGATTCACTCAGGAATTGCCGCAGCACATCAGACTCCGTTGCGCCAATGGCGATGCGGATTCCAATTTCCCGCGTCCGCTCCGTGACGGAAACCAACATGATGTTCATAATTCCAATTCCCCCGACGATCAGTGACACGCCGGCGATAGAAGCAAGAAGCAGCGTCATAACCTTGGAAGATTCATCCGCCAGTTGCGCTACATCAGCCAGGTTGCGCACGCTGAAGTCATCGTCCTGTCCGGGGCGTATGCGATGCCGGTCGCGCAGTAATGAAGTGATCTGTCCCTGCGCCGCATAGCTGGCAGATTGAGATGTGGCGGAAGCCATGATGTACTGCAGCCAATCCTGCCCGGTGATTTTCTTCTGCAACGTGGTGATGGGTACAAAGACGCCGTCATCCTGGTCCTGCCCCAGGCCGGATTGCCCTTTGGCCTGCAGCACGCCGACCACCTGAAACGGCAGATTGCCAATTCTCACGGTCTTTCCCACAGGGTCAGCGTTGCCAAACAAATTCTGCTGTACCGTCGCGCCCAGCACCACTACGTTCGCGGAACGCGTAACGTCATCCTGCGTGAAGTTGCCGCCGCGATCAAAGGCCCAGTTACGGATGTCAAAATACTGCGGCTCCGTGCCGGTAATGCGCGTGCTCCAGTTCTGATTGTCAGAAACAATCTGCGCGGTAGATCCTGCACCCGGCGCAGCCTGCGCCACAGTCGGGACCTGCTGCAGAATTGCTTTCATATCGTCATCAATCAGGGTCTTGGTAGCGCCGCCACCCAGACGGATGCCGCCTTTATTCACGCTGCCTGAGCTGATAAATAGAAGATCGGTTCCCATGGACGCAATCTGGTCCTGCACCTGCTGCTGCGCGCCCTGTCCCAGCCCAACCGTGGCGATCACCGCTCCCACGCCGATCACAATTCCCAGCATCGTCAGCAGTGAACGCATCTTGTTCCGCGTTAACGCCCGAATCGCTATTCGTAAAATCGCTATGAAATCCATATAACCCCCATAAACCAATTGCCAAAACTGCCGATTTAAAAACCAAAATCTTGAAACACGGAGGAACTGAGGAAGCGGAGGACTTAATTCGGTCTTTATGGTTTCTCCGATTTCCCGATGTCCCGATTACCAGATCACCAGATCTGAATTTCCTCCGCGTCTCCGCGCCTCCGCGGTGAACTCTTGTTCCTAGTCCTCATCCACTGTCGGCAAACTCTTTAGCACCTCAGCCGCCTTCGGACGATTCTTCACCGGATCGTCATGCCGGATCTTGCCGTCGCGAAACACCACGGTCCGTTTTGCAAATTGCGCGATGTCCGGCTCGTGCGTGACCAGCACAATCGTCAGCCCGCTGTCATTCAGGTCCTGAAAAATCTGCATAATCTCCACTGACGTTCTGCTATCCAGATTGCCCGTGGGTTCATCCGCCAGCAGGATTGCCGGCTTGTTCACCAGCGCCCGCGCAATTGCCACGCGCTGCTGCTGTCCACCCGAAAGCTGTGACGGAAAATGGTCCATGCGTTCGCGCAGCCCAACCAGCCCCAGCACTTCCTTTGATCGCGCCACGCGCTTCTCTTTTTCCATTTGCGCGTAGAGCGTGGGTAGCTCAACGTTCTCCAGGGCCGTGGTGCGTGAGAGCAGATTGAAACCCTGAAACACAAATCCCAGTTTGCGATTGCGTATGGCCGCAAGCTGCTTCTTGTCCAGGCTGGAAACGTCCGTTCCTTCCAGGATGTACTTGCCGCTCGTCGGTTTATCCAGGCAGCCCAGCATGTTCATGAAAGTTGATTTGCCGCTGCCGCTGGAGCCCATGATCGCCACAAACTCTCCTGGCTCAATCGTCATATCCACGCCGCGCAAAGCGTGCACCTTGGTTTCTCCCAGTGCGTAATATTTGTGCACGTCCTGCACCTGAATCACCGGAGTTCCATTTGCCGGATGCTCTGAATTCATTACTGCATTTGCATTCAATTCGACTTGTGCCAGCGTTGCCATAAAGCCTCTCAATCTTTACTTGCTGCTAAACCCAAAACTGAAACACAGAGGAACGGAGGAAGCGGAGGACCGAATCGGTTTCCCGACACCAGGTCCCCCGATTTTCTGTTTATCTGCCCACTCTTGCTCCACCGCTTGCACCGCGCGCCGCGCCGATACCCGGAGCAGCCGTGGTTGCGCTGGCGCTCTTGTTCGCCGCCGTCGCACCAGTAACTACCTGGTCTTGCGGACTCAGTGAGCCCTTCACCACCTGCGCGACCTCAGTCGTCGTATGGTCGGTGATGCCCAGCGCGATCTGTACCGGCTCCAGAGTTTTATCCGCATTCAGCTTCCAGACGACTGCAGTAGTGGCCTGCTGTCCAGACTGTTGCTGCGTCGCTTTGCCGCCTTTGCGTCCAGAGCCGGCTGCCGCAATTCCGGCCTTCTGATAAAGATCGCTCATCTGCTGCGCTGTAAGGTCCGGCGTAAAACGCAGCGCGCCGTTCGGAACCTTTACCACATCATTTGCCGTGGCCACAGGCACCGTTACATACGCCGTCATGCCGGGAAAAAGCTTCAGCTCCGGATTATCAAAATCTACGATCGTCGTATAAGTCACCACGTTCTGTACGGTGGTGGCATTCAGCCGCACTGCGGAAACTTTTCCCTTGAACGTATCTTTGGGAAACGCGTCCACTTTGAAGCTGACTTCCTGCCCTGCCTGAATCGTGCCTACGTCGCTTTCATCCGTGCTCACATAAACCTGCATCTTGGTAAGGTCCTGCGCGATAGTGAAAAGCGTGGGCGCCGCTAATGACGCAGCCACCGTCTGGCCCACATCCACGCTGCGGGCAATCACCGTGCCGTCTATGGGAGAGCGTATGGTGGAATATTCCACGTTGGTCAGCGCTACTGTTACCGCAGCAGACTTCTGCTGCATCTGTGCGCTCGCCTGCGTAACCTGCGCTTTGGCTGCGCCGACCGCCGCATCCGCGCTCTGTGAAGTTGCGCGTGCCGTATCCAGCTGCTGCGTCGGGACTACGCCTTCCTGCGCCAGCGTCGTATAGCGATTGAAATCCAGCTTCGCCTGCTCTGCCGTGGCCACCGCTTTATCCAGATTGGCTTTTGTTACCACCAGGTTTGCCTGCGCATCCGCCAGATCGGCCTTCGCCTGCAACAGCGCGCCCTGGAACAATGACGGATCAATCTGGGCGATCACCTGGTTTTTCTTCACATGTGAGTTAAAGTCGGCAAACAGCGTCTGGATCGTGCCGGACACCTGGGAGCCCACCTGCACCGTCGTTACCGCGTTGATGGTTCCCGTGGCCTGCACCACGTTCTGTATGTCGCCCTTCTGCACTTTCTCCGTGAAGTATTGCGGCGTCTTCTTGCTCTCGTAGCCAAAGGCCGTGAGCAGTCCAATGGCGGCCAGTAGCACGCCAATCATCGTCCATTTGTTTTTTATGAATTTCATCGTGCCCCCCAGGCCGCCAGACTTCATTCGCGGCCTCTGCAGGTGTAAACCCGGTTCTGGAACTCCAGGGGTTAATAATTGTCAGGATGGTTAATTCTTGTAGCGAGTGAAAATGCGGGCAGGGTTAACAGAACTTTACGGTGAGGGAAGAAGCCCGCTTGTGATAGCGAAGAAATTCGCGAGCGATAAGTCTTGTCCACGCGCGGTTTCAACATCTTTGAATTGTTAGGAAATTTAACCGTCACCCATAGTCCGGGGCCGCATCTCAGTAAGAGCGCTATTGATTTCTATGGGTTTAAGCCGCACCGTTTTCTGAGAAAGCGTACTTTCTTGCTATGGCGAATTTTCCGCGCTATAGTGCGCCCATGCTCTTTTGTTGTTCATCCACGCGGTGTTTTTGCCCGCCAAACCCGTGCATCCATTGGGGCGGATGGGCCGGTATGAGCTAGTAATCAACACGCAAACATACTCCCCCGCTGCCAGAAGAGCAGCGGTTTTTTATTTTGCGAAAGTGTTTTAGTGATCGCCTGCAAGACTTTTTGTCGAAAGACTTTTTTTAGTACTGAGGCAAAGAACACACATGACCGCCGCAAAACCAATCGATGGATCCATTGACCACCGCGCGCTTCTGGTAAATGCCCGCCGGGTTGTGGTCAAGGTAGGCACCGGCGTTGTATGCAACGAGCAAAATGAATTTGATCCGCAGCAGGTTGCGTCGTTGGCCGCCAGTATCGCCGGACAGGTAAAGGCCGGACGCCAGATCGTCCTGGTAAGTTCCGGCGCGGTCACACTTGGCGCGGCGGAGTTAGGCGTTCATCGCAGCCGGCTCAAAGACGCCAGCGTCACACGCGCCTGCGCCGCAGTGGGTCAATGCAAGCTGATGGAAGCTTACGCTGAGTCTTTTCGTCCCCACGGTCTCAAGGTAGCCCAGGTGCTGGTGACGGAAGATGACTTCAGCGACTTGAAGCGCTACAGCATTTTGCGCCAGACATTTGAGCGCCTGCTGAAACTCGGCGCTGTGCCCATCGTGAATGAAAATGACACGGTCACAAATATTTATACGGAACAGGCGCCAATCTTTCGCGACAACGACCGCCTGGCGGCGCTGGTACTCAGCAAGCTTGATGCTGATGCTCTGGTTCTGCTCTCCAATGTTGACGGCCTGCTCTATAGCGCTACCCAGGATTTGTCTCGCGCCACGGTAGTCACGATGGTCACTGAAATTACCGCCGCCGTCCGCCAATCCGCACAAGGCACTTCCGTCACCGGACGCGGAGGCATGGCTGCCAAGCTGGATGCCGCTGAGATCGCCATGCACGCCGGCGGCATGGTGGTGATCGCGAATGGAAAAACGCGCGGCGTCCTGGAAAGGATTTTTCAAGGGGAAGAGGTTGGAACTCTTTTTCTGCCCGGATCACGTATGGCCGGCAAGCGCCGCTGGCTGGCCTTTGCCAGCACCGTCCGTGGCTACGCCACGATCAATGCCAATGCTGCCCGGGCGCTTTTGCATCGTCAGGCAAGTTTGCTGATTTCCGGCGTGACCGGCTGCCAGGGTGAATTCACTGCCGGACAGGTAATTGCCGTTAAGGACCGCGATGGGAATATCATTGGAAAAGGCATTGCAGAGTTCAGCTGCCAGCAGCTTACCGAGATGCTTGCTTCTGAAGCGCCACAGCGCGGTGTGCTGGTGCGCCGGGAAAATTTTCTGATTCTCTCCCCCAAGGAAGAGCAGGAAGAAAAGGAAGAGCAAGAGCAGGAATGACGACGTCTAAAGCCGCGGAAGGCAAAACCTTTGCGACCATTGCTGCCCAGGTAAAACTCACGCGCACGGCTTCGCGGACACTGGCCCGGCTCTCCGCCGAGCAGCGCAACAACATTCTTCTGGCCGCCGCCAATCTTCTGGAAGCCCGCGAAGCTGAAATCCTGAACGCCAATCAACAGGATTGCCAATCGCTAGAGCAAGAAATTACCGAAGGCACGGCGTCTGCCGTTTTGCTTAAGCGGCTCAAGACATCCGCTGCCGGCATTAGAGACATGGCCCGGCAGATTCGCGATGTTGCCCGCATGGAAGACCCTCTCGGCCAGAAGCTCGCCGCCACTGAGTTGGATGACGGTCTGATACTGCATAAAGTTTCCTGCCCTCTGGGTGTAGTGGCCGTGATTTTTGAGTCGCGTCCGGACGTGGTTCCGCAAGTGGGCTCTCTCGCCATCAAAACCGGCAACGGACTGGTACTAAAAGGCGGCGCTGAAGCGCGGCAGACAAACCGCGTTCTGGTTTCCATCTGGCATGAGGCTCTGGCCACGGTCGAACCCAGCTCTGCGCGACGCGATTTGCGCACTGGAAGATCGCGCTGACGTGGCGCGAATTCTTGAAATGGACCGCGACATAGATCTGGTTGTCCCGCGCGGGTCCACTGAGTTTGTGAATTACGTTTTCCAGCACAGCCGGATTCCGGTGCTCGGCCATGGCAGCGGCATCTGCCATATATATGTTGACCGCGAAGCCGATCTCAGCCAGGCCACCAGCGTCATCCTGGACTCCAAGACGCAATATCCGGCGGCCTGCAACTCCGCGGAGAAAATCCTGATGCATGAAGATATTGCCGCCCAGTTTCTTCCGGTTGTGGTCCAGGCCCTGCAAGCAGCGGGAGTGGAAGTCCGTGGCTGCTCACGTACGGCGCAACTCTGCGGTGATTTGAAGGTCATTCCCGCTACAGAAGAAGACTGGCATACCGAATACGGCGATTTGAAGATCACCATCAAGGTTGTGCGCAGTCTCGGCGAGGCCGTTGAGCATATTAACCATTATGGTTCGCGCCACACAGACAGCATTCTCACGGAAAACGCCGCTGCCGCTGAACAATTCATGGATGAAGTGGACGCGGCCAGCGTCTTTCATAATGCGTCCACGCGTTTTGCAGATGGCTTCCGCTACGGTCTGGGCGCTGAGCTTGGGATCAGCAACAGCAAGCTTCATGCCCGCGGTCCGGTTGGGCTGGAAGGCCTGCTCACGTATAAATACAAGCTTCGCGGCAACGGCCAGATAGTATTAACTTATGCCAATGGCAGCAAGTCATTTAAACACAGGCGGATGGACTGATTTGGCGGCCAAAGATGCGGCTAAAGATAAAGGGTGAGACGGAATCGCCCGATTCCGGAAACGTGGCTTCATTGACTGCGTGGCGTCATTTCTTTGCTTTGATATAGGCACACTCTTAACTTTTTATTCCTACTGCCATCCAAAAATACTATTTGATATATCGCATGTCTAAATGTTAACCTTTGCCGCGAAAACAAAGAAGAATCCCGGATGCGCTCCTGTCCCAATAACTCAGACCAGCATCCTGGAGATTTTACAGCCGGGTTAAGTAGACCTACTGCGGCTTTTATTACTGCATTCAAAAATTAAAGAAACGCTACTTCAAAAAACAAGAGGTTATGATCAATGGCCGCACTATCCTTTTTGGATCGCAACCGCTCTATTGCTAAGCCGGGATTCAGTCGATGGCTTGTTCCTCCTGCAGCTCTTTCCATCCATCTGGCCATTGGCCAGGCTTACGCCTTCAGCGTATTCAAGAAACCCTTGAATTACCTGGTTCAGGTTTCCACGGTGGGTGGCGGACTTAAAGCCCTCCCCGGAGTGGACAGCCCGAATCTTGCTGACTGGAAATTCACGGACCTTGGCTGGATCTTTAGTATTGCCATTGTTTTCCTGGGCCTCTCTGCCGCCATTTTCGGCAAGTGGCTGGAGAAAGCCGGACCACGCAAGGCCATGTTTGCCTCCGCGGTCTGTTTTGCCGGCGGTTTCTTTGTTTCCGCTATCGGCGTCCATGTCCATCAGCTTTGGCTCATTTATCTCGGTTATGGAGTGATCGGCGGCATCGGCCTTGGCCTTGGCTACATCTCTCCTGTTTCTACCTTGATTAAGTGGTTCCCCGACCGTCCTGGCATGGCGACTGGTATGGCCATCATGGGCTTTGGCGGCGGCGCATTAATCGGTTCGCCTCTGGCGACCAACCTGATGGCTGCCTTCCGCTCCGATCATGACCTGGGTGTGGAGAAAACTTTCCTGGTGATGGGCGCGATTTATTTTGTCGCGATGATGTTTGGCGTCTTTACCGTGCGCGTTCCGGAAGCAGGCTGGAAGCCTGAAGGCTGGGTCGCTCCTGCGAAACCACAGGCTCTGGTCACTACACACAGCGTTGAGGTAAACGCCGCTTTCAGCACACCGCAATTCTGGATGCTCTGGATCGTACTGTGCATGAACGTGACCGCCGGAATCGGCATTCTGGAACAGGCTTCACCGATGATTCAGGAGCTATTCAAAGGCAGAATTACCGCAGCCGCTGCCGGCGGCTTTGTAGCACTCCTCAGTCTCTTTAACATGGGTGGACGCTTTGTATGGTCGAGTATTTCCGACTACATTGGCCGCAAGAACACTTACTTCTGCTTCTTTATCCTTGGCGGGATCCTTTATTACCTGGCTCCGCATGCCGGCGTTAGCGGCTTGAACAGCATTCCGCTCTTTGTGACTATCTGCGCCGTGATTCTCACTATGTATGGCGGCGGCTTCGCAACCATTCCCGCTTATTTGCGCGATCTGTTTGGAACCATGGAAGTCGGCGCTATTCATGGCCGGCTCCTGACCGCGTGGTCTGTGGCCGGCGTTTTGGGTCCGGTATTGGTGAATTACATTCGCGAATATGAGAAGAACCACGGCGTTCCGCTGGCCGATGCATACTCCACCGTTCTTTATGTGATGGTCGGATTGCTGATGGTTGGCCTGGTCGCAAATTCGTTAGTGCGGCCTGTCGATTCCAAATACTGGTACAAGGCCGAGGAAACAAAGAAGCAGCTGGTGACGGCTTAATCCCGGCAATCGCAGCGCGATAACCCGCGAAAAGGAGCAAATTATATGGACCAAGTGAAGAAAACGCCTGTGGTGCTGATCGCATTGGCCTGGCTGTTTGTTGGGCTACCCTGGACATGGGGTGTAACCCAGCTCTGGAAGAATGCGAGGAAGCTCTTTGTAGCAACTCCGCCGGCAGTAACCACAACAGCGCCAAGCGCGACCGTGCCTGCGGCCCCAGCCAGTGCACCAGTGCCTGCGGCCCCAAGCAAGTAATTGCAAGACTAAAATCCGCCCTGAACCACGGTTTTTCGCTGTTACCTTATGCTGCATACAAGGCTCTAACCCTTGTATGCAGCGCATGGTTTCCGCGTAAAGATGCTACGATTTATTTAGACACTCTCTTACTTTGAGGGCCCTATGCCTAAACCAATGAAAACCCGTCTGACCCAGCCGCTGGTGCGCGAAAACGGTTCGCATCGTCCCGCTACCTGGGATGAGGCAATGGACCGCGTGGCCACGGCGTTCCGCCGATCCATCGAAAAGAAGGACCCGCGGGATTTCGGCATGTTCAGCTGCTCCAAGACCACAAACGAGCTGAACTATGCCGCGCAAAAGTTCGTCCGCACCATTATGAAGACGAACAACATTGATAGCTGCAACCGGACTTGACACGCCCCTAGCGTCGCCGGTCTGGCGGCGGTTTTCGGAGCGGGTGGTGGCACAAGTTCGTATAAAGAGATTGAGAATACAGATGTAATTCTGCTGTGGGGATCCAATGCGCGCGCAACGCACCCAATCTTCTTTCACCATTTGTTGAAGGGTGTGCACAACGGCGCAAAAATGTTTGTGATTGACCCGCGACGCACCAGCTCCGCGGGCTGGGCACATGTGTGGCTGGGCCTTGACGTAGGCACGGACATTTCTCTGGCGAACGCCATGGGCCGCGAAATTATCGCCGCCGGACTGGCCAATGAGAAATTTATCCAGCACGCCACCAGCGGATTTGAAGCCTATAAAGCGCATGTTGAGAAATACACTCTTGACCGGGCAGAGCGTGAAACCGGCGTTCCCGCGGAAGTAATCCGCAAGACGGCGCATGCCTATGCCAAAGCAAACCGCGCGCAGCTTTGCTGGACTTTGGGAATCACCGAGCACCACAATGCCGTGGACAACGTTGTATCGCTCATCAATCTTTCAATTCTCACCGGACACGTTGGCCGCTACGGCAGCGGCGTATGCCCTCTGCGCGGACAAAATAACGTCCAGGGCGGCGGAGATATGGGGGCCATCCCTGATCGCTTCCCCGGATTCCAGCACGTTGAGAATGAAACGATCCGCGCTAAATATGAAAAGCAATGGGGCATGACGCTCCCTCCCAAACGCGGCTGGCATTTGAGCGATATGTTTGAAGCCATGGAACATGGCGAGCTCACCACGCTTTACGTGCTGGGTGAAAATCCCGCGGATTCAGAAGCAGACCGCCATCGCGCGGTAAAGCGGTTGAGCGGACTGGAATTCCTTGTAGTCCAGGATATTTTTTATACCAAGACTGCCGAACTGGCAGACGTGGTGCTGCCCGCCGCCGCCGGCGCATTTGAGAGCGAAGGTACCGTTACATCCAGCGAGCGCCGCGTACAACGCGTGCGCCGCACCGTGCCACCTCCGCCGGGGGTACGCGACGATGTTGAGATCATTGTGGACCTGGCGCGCAGGCTTGGCCACGATTGGGGTAATCCATCTCCTGAAGATCTTTGGAACGAATTACGCCAGTCCAGCCCGATGCATGGCGGCATGAGCTATCGCCGTCTGGAAGAGATGGGCGGTATTCAGTGGCCATGCTATGACGAATCACACCCCGGAGAACTGTTCCTCCACGGCAGACTGTGGGCTGATCCGTTGATCGGCCCCCGAGCGCCTTTCAGTGTGGTCGAGCACGAATTGCCAGTGGACAAGCTGGACGATGAATTTCCAATTCGCCTCACCACCGGCCGCACACTGGATGACTACAACACCGGTGTACAAACGGGAAAATATGCGTCGCCTCTGCGGCGGCATACCGGACTGGAAGTTTCTCCTGAAGATGCGCGGCAATATCAGCTGCGCGAAGGCGACAAAGTTCGCGTAACGTCGCGCCGTGGATCGGTCATCGCGCCTGTGCGTTTTGATCTCGCATTGCGTCCCGGCCTGGCGTTTTTGTCGATCCATGACCACGAAGAAGTTTCCACCAACGATTTAACGATTGACGCCGTTGACCCCAGATCGGGAACGTCAGAGTTCAAGGCAACGGCCATTCGTATTGAGAAGATGTAAAAGAGGAGTTCATTGGACCTTCATTTAACAAACGCGCGCGCCACCACAGAAGAATGCGCGGCCGTTGATTCCGTATTGGGAGCCCCTGATTCAAGCTGGCAGGGCGGTGTGCGCCAGCTTGAGGATACGCGCACGGCCTCAAACCAGCAGACAGCGGGACAGCGCCATCGTCTTTTGCCCGCGCTGCATGCCGTGCAAAATCACATTGGCTGGATCAGCCCCGGCGCAATCAATTATGTCGCCATACGGCTGGACGTGGCCCCGGCCGAAGTCTACGGTGTGGCTTCTTTTTACGGCATGTTTGCTCTTGAAGCGCGGCCTCCGGTTGTTGCTCATGTCTGCGATGACATTGCCTGCCTCACCCAGGGCGCGGACAAACTCTGTGCAGAGCTGGAACAGAAGCTCGGTCCTGCGGGATCGCCTTGCTCTGGCGGACGCGCCACCTGGCTCCGCAGCCAGTGCCTTGGATTGTGTGAACGTGCTCCTGCCGCAGCAGTTATCGCAGCCGGCAAAAATCACGGCGAAAGAATATTGGCGCCCGCCTCCGCCAGCGCAGTGCAATCTCTGATGAACGACGCTGTGGCTGGAAAAATGCCCACGGATCCAGACACTCTCAGCCTCAAAGCCAGCGTTCCCCAAGCTGTTACTCCGCAAAACGGAACCGGACAGCTACGGCTTCTTGAGCGCATGAGCCACAGCAGTTCGGGCAGCCTGGAAGATTATCGCCGGCTAGGCGGTTATGAAGGCTTGAAGAAAGCCATGGAACTTGGCGCTGAAGGTGTTTTGCGCGAGCTTTCCGCTTCCAAACTATTAGGCCGCGGTGGCGCAGCATTTCCCACGGCCAAGAAATGGGAAGCACTCTTTCTCCAACGCAACCTACTTGAGCAGAAACCGGGGCGCTCGCATTACCTTATCTGTAACGCCGACGAATCCGAACCGGGCACATTCAAAGACCGCATCCTGATGGAAGGCGATCCCTTTGCCGTGATTGAAGGCATGACGATTGGCGGCTTTGTTACCGGCGCACAGCAAGGCTACATTTTTCTGCGCGGTGAATATCCGCTGGCCGCCGAGCGTATGCAACACGCCATTGACTCCGCCAACAAGAACGGCTTGCTGGGCGAAAATATTCTTGGCAAAGGTTTGCACTTCAATATCGAGATCCGTCGCGGCGCAGGCGCTTATATCTGCGGTGAAGAAACCGCGCTGTTCAATTCGATTGAAGGCTATCGCGGCGAGCCGCGCAACAAGCCGCCATTTCCCACGCAGGCTGGATTGTTCCGCCAGCCCACGGCTGTCAACAACGTGGAAACTTTAGTCAACGTTCCGGGCATCATCCGCGGCGGCGGAGCTGCTTACGCAAAACTTGGCACAGAGAATTCCGCCGGCACCCGGCTCTTTTGCCTTTGCGGACACATCGCGCATCCGGGCGTTTATGAAATCGCCATGGGCGCAACGCTGCGCCAGCTCATTGATCTTGCCGGAGGTATCGCCGGGAGCGGCAAACTGCAGGCGGTCCTGCTGGGCGGCGCGGCTGGAGCTTTCGTTTCTCCCCAGGAACTGGATACGCCACTGACTTTTGAAGGCACGCGCGCCATTGGAGCCACACTGGGCTCCGGCGTGGTGATGTTATTCGATGACACAATCGATCTTCGCCGCATCCTGTTGCGCATTGCCAGCTTCTTCCACCATGAAACCTGCGGACAGTGTGTTCCCTGCCGTGTGGGCGTTACGCGCCAGGAAGAAGCTCTGCAGCGTCTTGTGAATGGCAAGCCGCTCGGCTCGAATGCCCAGGAAGTTACGATGTTGCGTGAAATGGCACAAGCCATGCGCGACGCCTCAATCTGCGGTCTGGGGCAGACAGCCGCCAGCGCGCTGGAATCTGCCTTGCACCGATGGAGTCTTTTTTCATGAGTGAAGCTACGGTAAGAATACCGAACCAGCAGGCGTCAAATCCCAACGCGCCTCAACCGACCATACCTCTGCCTCGCGGCCCGGTCCCACAGGCCCCGCCCGCGCCGGAGCTCCGCTCCATTGAAGTCAAGATTGATGGCAAACCGGTTTCAGTGCCGGAAGGCTCCACGATTCTGGACGCAGCCAAGCAGATCGGCATTGATACGCCGACGCTCTGCTACCTGGAAAGCCTGACGCCCGTAAACGTCTGCCGCGTATGCGTGGTGGAGTTGGAAGGCTCGCGCACGCTGGTTCCTGCCTGCTCACGCAAAGTGGAACCGAACATGTCCATCAAGACGGATTCTGAGCGCGTCCGCCTGAGCCGCAAGCTGGTCCTGGAATTTCTGGCTTCGTCCGTGGATCTTTCCACAGCGCCGGCGATGCAGGAATATATCGAGCGCTATGATGCAGATCCGAAGCGCTTTGGCGAGAACCAGGCCACGGTCGCAAAGCCGGTAAAAATCGACAACGACCTTTACGTCCGCGATTATTCCAAATGCGTTCTCTGCTACAAGTGCGTGGAAGCCTGCGGCGTGGACGCACAAAATACTTTTGCCATTGCCGTGGCCGGGCGTGGTTTTTCCGCTCATATCGCCACGGAATTTGATGTTCCACTGCCTGATTCAGCCTGCGTCTATTGCGGCAACTGCATCGGCGTCTGCCCTACCGGCGCGCTGATGTTCAAGAGCGAATATGACATGCGCCAGGCCGGCACGTGGGACGAAAGCCAGCAAACTCAGACCGATACGATTTGCCCCTACTGCGGTGTTGGCTGTGACCTGACGGTACACCAGCAGGAAGGCAAGATTGTTCGCGTGACTTCGCCGCTGGACCACAGTGTGACGCACGGCAACCTGTGCATTAAAGGCCGCTTTGGCTGGCAGTACGTACAGATTGAGACCAACGGCACACAGGAATAAGCTGCTGGACGCCAGCCATCTGCTTTGCGAAATCGACCATCCCATAAATATGGGCTGGATACAGGAACATCTTCGCCAAACTTCTGAGAAATCCGGGAATCAACCCACCCCCGAAAACCAGTTTTCTTCCGCCGCGCGCGCCCGCTGGCTTGCGCTGGGCGAGGAGCTGCGCGCCGATGTGGCCGAGTTCAACACGCATGGTTCCGGCGCAGCCCTGGCCACGGACGGCGAAACGCAATATCGCCTGGAGAACTCCACATCAGGATTAGAGCTGACGCTCACGGCTGACTTTGAAAATCGCAACGTCCGCTATGAATACTCCGCTATCAACCATCGCAGCGCCGGCGTCCCTGAAGGTGGAATGCTTTCCATACGGCAGTCGCGCAGAGGTGCCGTGGAGTTTTATTCTGCCGATGAGCGCCTTACCTCAGAAGAGACGCGCCAGGTTTTGCTGGAGCCGCTCCTGTTTCCGAAGCAGTCAGCAGCGTAGCGAGTCAGGCGCTGGCCGACGTCAGCAGAAATGAGAGCTCGGACAGGGTGTGAACCTCATACGTCGGCTTTCCGGTTCCCAGTTTTACCGGACCGGAGCCTGGCCTGAGCGAAGGCCGATTCACCCACGCATTGGTGATGCCCAAGGCGTTTGCCGGCTCAATATCGTGATAAATACTTTGGCCCACGTGCATGATCTGGTTTTTGCTCAGGCCGCTGCGACGTATTGCTTCTTCAAAATTCTTCAGTGACGGCTTGTAGCTCCCGACCTGCTGCGCCGTAACAACAAAATCAAATTCCACCGGCGCAAGCATTCTTTCTGGTCTCAGCAAAAAGGTCATCATCCACGTTGGAAATAATTGCCAGCCGGAATCTCCTCGCCAGTGATTGCAACGCGGTCATGGTATCGATGAACGGCTTCCAGCGCGTGAGTGAATCGGCAAAGGCGCTGCCCTCTTCCGCAGAAATATTTACGCCTGTCCGGCGGCCAATTTCCTGAGCGACCTGCGTCAGCACCTGCCGGTAGGGCAAATATGGGCCGGCTTCAATTTCGGCTTCAATCTCACCATAAAGCTCCAGAATCCGCGTATCCGGAACCTGGTGTCCTTCACGGGAAAGCATGGGACGCAGCGCGGCCAGCATGCCGTTTTCCCAGTCGATCAAAGTACCGTAGCAGTCAAAGGTGATCAGGCGAATGGATTCAAAAGCCATGCTTAGCAGGATAATGCTGCGTTGCATCAGCTGTCTAACGGAACCATGGGTGGTTCTTCCCATAACTGCTTTGCCGGTTGCATACTACTAAGCGATGATCACGCCTGTAGCAGACAGCCCGTTTGCCGTGCTTACGCTGATTGCGGCGCCGGCCGTGTTTACCAATGCATCTTCTTTGTTGACACTTGGCACGGGCAACCGTCTGGCGCGTGTTGTAGACCGGACAAGAACGCTGGCGAAAGATCTGCATAGTGCTGGCGTTGACGCCACAACCAAACACTTATGGGTAACCCATCTGGGGCGGCTGGAAAAACGCGGCGCACTGCTGGTGCGGGCGATGAGTTTTTTCTATAGCGCGATAGGCTGCTTTGCCGCTGCCAGTGTGGTTTCCATTCTTGGAGCAAGCGTTGTTTCCGGCCAGCATAAATGGGTCTTTCAGGCGATTGTCGGCATCAGCTTTGTGCTGGGGGCGATCGGATTCACCGGGCTGACCGTGGGTTGTTCACTGCTGGTGACTGAAACCCGGCTGGCCATCCAGTCCATGAACGAAGAAGCGCAGATGGCCAAAAGCTGGGCTAAGTAAAGACCTGGGCTGAGTAAAGAGTTGGGGCTGAGTCGGCGCGAAGCTCTGACTCGCTAGTTGCTGCCCGCTGCGGATACTTTCGCCTTCTGCAATTCCTCACGGTCCGCCTGCGGAGCACAGCTCTCGCGAAGCTGGCTGTAATATTTTTTTGCCTTATTGGAATCGCCCGCCAGTTCCGCTGAGGTCACCGCTCCATAGAGTCCATTGAAACGGTTGGGCGCGATCTTGAGAACAGCCTCATATTCCGCCAATGCCTCAGACGGCTTATGCAGTTCTAAGAACATGTCGGCCAGCATCTCTCGCGCGGGGACGTTAAATCCGCCGGGATCATCCTTGTCTTGTTTGTCCGCTGCGGCACGCATACGCTTTACCGCTTTGTCACGCTTGCCTTTGGCAAAGTCGACCCATGCTTCAACTTCCTGCCGGCGGAAGTCTTCCACTTTCCAATCACCATCACGCTGGCTTTTGATTGCCTTTTTCAAGCTGCTGTAATTTTCTTGAGCAGTCTTTTTGTCCCCAGTCCGTGCAGCGGCAATCGCGCGCGCGGCATAAATCAACTGCTGATCGTAAGCATTGCCCTCCGGCTTAAGTTCAAGGGCCTGCTTCCAGTGATGCAGCTCAAGCAGATTTCTCGTGGTGAAGTTAACTCGAAAGCTGGTGGTTTCTTGCGCGCTGCTGCCCGGAACTTTGCTCAGGTCTTCCACAATCTGGCGCGCCTTGCCCTCTTCACCGATCTGCAGATAGGAGTAATCCAGAAAGTCCATGGCGTGGAATTGATAATGCGCTTCGCCCAGGTGCTGCTGGGTGGCTTCCGCGGCTGCGATAGCTGCCGCCTGATCGGAATCGATTGACTCCTGCCACAACCCCAGACGGACAAAAATATGCGCAGGCATATGCAGGGCATGGGATGAATCAGGCGCGATTTTGGCGTAGCGGCGGGCCGCAGCCAGCCCCAGTGGGGCGAGCTCTGGCGTATCTGCCGCGTGGATGAGATAATGCACAGCGCCCGGATGTTCCGGCTGTTCCGATGAGAGTTTGTTCAGGATGGCAATGGCCTGTTTACGCGTTTCCGTGTCATCGCTTTTAGGCAGCGCCAGCAACGATAGCGCATAAAACGCCGTAGCCTCTCCGTCATCAGGATAATGTTTATGAAGCTCGCCCATGGCACGGCTGTAGGCGGCTACGCGTTCATTATCGAGCTTATGATTGTCGCTATTGCTACTAAAGATAATTCCGATCGCGCTGATGTATTCGCGCTCGCGACCTGTAGCCGGCCAGTCCTTCTGGATTTTTGCGAGATAGCCCTGGCCTCTGACCAGCGCTTTCTCGCCCGCGCCTTCCCAAAGCGGATGATAGACAGTCATGGCCATGCCCCAATAGGCAATGGCGCAGTGGGAATCGGCCTGAGCAACCTGGGCAAAAGCCTGTTCCGCGGCACTATATTGGAACGAGTGCAGCAGGACTACGCCTTTGAGAAAATCAGGCTGCACCGCAGGCGCGCAGGAGTTCGGGAAATTGATTTTTCCCAGCCCTGCTGGAGCAGGATTTCCTGTCTTCGGCTGCTGTGCCAAAGCTGGCAACATTGATACTAAAATTAATGTATTTAGGGCGACTCGAAGAGGTAACATTAGCTGGGCCTTATCCTTGAAATAGAGCATTTATTTTAGCTCAGATTTGCCACAAAGTATTGAAAAAGAATAAGTTACAAAGAATAAAGGCGGAGATCCAGCAACAAACCTTAGTCTGCTGCAAGTAACTCAAGGGCACGTCCTTAGGGTATATGGCCTAGGGCGCTTTTAGCAGAAATAATATGAAATGGATTGTAGGGGAGACCAGTGGAGCAGGTATCCACGCGCGGGCTTACCTATCGTCGACTCCAACCTCGAGAGACTGTAAATCGGGGTAACAAGGAAGGTTCCCAAATGTTCGACACTAAGGTTATTCTGGCACTCGCGTTGTTGTTAGGTACGGCAATGGGTTCACTGAAGGAAGCACCCGAGAAGCCGCCGGCTGGTGGAATTCCTGTTCCTCCTGTAGGACGGACAACCGGTGCTGGAAATTTTCAGTAAGGTAAATGACGCGACATCTGCTTACGTTTGATTACGTGTTCTGGTACGCCACCATTCTTTGTCAGTTGGTGGCGTGCCTTGCTTTGATCAAACGCAGGGAGTTTTTACGGCACTGGAAGGTCTTCAGTTATTACATTTTTTATATGGCGGGCGCCATGATCTTCACGTTGGCGGTGGAGCGTTTTGGAAGCCCCACGGCCTTCGCGGCTACCTACTCAGTAGTTGACTTCATTGAAGCAATCCTGCTGAACCTGGTTTTGCTGGAAATTCTGGTCAAGGTGCTGGACCCATTTGAATCGTTACCGGGCCGGACCGTGGCCAGGTTCTGTTTCTGGGCCGTATTAGGTATTTCCACAGCGGTTGCTCTCTCGGTTGTCATGCCCTCCGGACACAGAGAAAGTTATATCGAAGTCCCGCTTACCATTGAACGAACCATCTTTCTTGCGGACGCCTCGCTGCTCTGGATCCTGCTGGTACAGTCAAAAACTCTGGGTATTACATGGAAATCGTCGGTGGCAGAAATAGCCATTGGCTTCGTTCTGTACCTGACGGTGCAGGCGACAACCCGGTTTGTGATGAGCATATATCAAGGCCAGGTGATTCGCAGCATCTGCAGTGAAGTGGGGCAGTTTGCCTATCTGGTTGCGGTACTCAGTTGGATCTGGACGATCACACATCGCGAAGCCTTGCCCGTGGCACTTCCATCTGAGACCGTGGCGCGCATACAGCA
Source organism: Terriglobia bacterium (assembly GCA_963724105.1). GTDB lineage: Bacteria > Acidobacteriota > Terriglobia > Terriglobales > Acidobacteriaceae > Angelobacter. The sequence continues at coordinate 633,982 of CAVRTD010000002.1, forward strand.
GCCGGTTGGAGAAGATGAAGCGGTAAGCAAAGAGCGCATCTTTGCCGCGGTAGGCATCAAGGTGGCCCAGCCAGGCGAAGAGAATGCTCCTGAGGAAATAGAAAAAAAACGCCTTGCCTCAAACAGTCCTGAACCCGCCTAGTCTCTTACTATTCCTGGATCCTGAATTCTTCCTTTCCACTGACCACCCTGGCCGGTCCAATATTTCCATGCCGAATGGAATGTCGCGCCTACATAGAAAACCGCGGCCAGCGGCAGAGCAAGCGTCCACAACGGACTCAGACGATACAGGCGAAGCACCGGAACGTAGCTGAACGCCATCATTAGCCAGGCGGCCGCCCCCAGCGTGGCTGGCACTGCACGATGACTGAACAAAACGAGCGCGGGCGGCAGTAAATAAGTAACCGCCATTCCCACCATGGATAAAACCAGCAGCCAGCCGGAATGATGCAGTTGGTTGAATGCGCTGCGTGAGATCATGCGTCCGATTTCAGAAAAGCTTCCGTAAGGACGGATGCTGCGCGTTGCGGCGGAAGCGCCAAGCCATAAGCGTCCACCACTATGTTTGACACGGCCCGCCAGGGCGCAATCGTCAATCACCTCATGCCGTATGGCCTCAATCCCGCCTGCCTGCGCGAGCGACAATGGCCGTATCAGAACGCATCCTCCTGCCACGCCTGCGGTTGCTTTGCCGGGATTGGCCGTCCATGCAGGTGGATATAGTTTGAAGAAGAAGTAGACAAATGCAGGGATCAGCAGCTTTTCCGCCGGAGTCTCACAGAAGAGCTTCACCATGTAAGAAACCAGATCGTATGGGCCGCCGTGGGCAATCGCCACCAGAGATGAGAGGCTGTCGGGCGCGTGCTCAATATCCGCATCCGTCAGCAAAAAGAAGTCAGGCGATGTTTCCCGGGCCAGGTCAATGCCCTGCCGCACCGCCCACAGTTTTCCTGACCACCCAGGAGCCAGAGGACGCCCTTCAATCACGGTAAGCATTTCCGCTTGCCCGGCTGCAGCTGCTGCTTCACGCGCAGCCTGCGCGGTGCCGTCTGTGCTGCCATCGTCGACCAGGAAAATATGAATGGAATGCTTGCCGCTTTGCCGCAGCAAAGAAGCAATGGCCCGGCCGATCACATCGGCTTCATTTCTGGCGGGAATAATTACGGCGATCCGCGCAGGAATTTCATTGGCCGGCAGCGCTGGCGCAGTGGGCTGGATGCGCCAGAAACCGCCGCGCGCAAAACAAGAGGTATCCCCAGATCGATAGGCTGAGAACTCCGGCGGCAAAGAGCATTCCCGCTATTGTACTGATCGGCCTTTGTACCGACCCGGTCTTCTTTGTTTCCGGGAAAACCCGTTCTTTGTCCCAGAAAACAAAGGGGTTGAGGCATCCTGATTCCCCAAGAGCAACTCAGACAGTCAGGGCCTACTGTATAGGGAGCGCTACGCACATGGCGGTTGACAACCAGACAATCAAAGACGCAAGCACAGAAGGAACACCGCTGGAGCGGTACGTAAACAGCCATGTGGGAAACTTCATCCATTTGTTCCTGACTGTGCTGGCGGTGCTGGTGATGGCCGCGGCTTCTGTGGCTCTGTTCCAGATTGTCCATTACGGGTTTCCTCAATTATGGCGCGCTTCAGATGAATACCAGACCTTGCACCAGCTTCTGCAGAACATCCTTCTGCTGGCGATCGCCGGCGAGTTGGCGCTGCTGCTGCTTTTTCATCGCGCCAGCGCCGCGGTGGAAGTAGTGATGTTTGTGATCGCCAGAAGAATGGTGGCAACGGATGTGACGGCTGTCGATCTGTTGATGGGATCGATTGCGCTGGCGGCACTGATGGCGGTACGGTTTTACTTTATACCGGGAAAACCGAAATAGTCAGGCACTCCAAGCGAATTGGCCGTAGAAATAGTCACGCACGTTTGAGCTATTGCAGTCAATAAACGTGCTGGGTCTTGCGCAGGTTGAAATCGCCGACACAACAGACGAGCACACAATGGCACTGACAACCCTGCCTCGTGGAAGCTCATAAACCCAAGGCCTCCACTTGCTCCTCGGTTTCATAGCCGAGCCAGTGCGCAACCTCATGCCAGACCACACGTTTCACTTCGGCCGGCAAATCTCCTTGTGAACACCGCAGAATGGGGCCACGAAAAACAAATATCAAGTCAGGGGCTAGCTTCACCTGGGTGTGTGACCGTCGCGTCCTAAATATGCCGCTGTACAATCCCAATAACTCAGTTCCAGGACGCCATTTTTCTCTGTTCGATATGTCTTCCAATACATCCGGGGGAGGCTCGTCAACGACTTGAATGCCGGGGAAATCTGGAAGATTCCTGACCTTCTGGGGTAGGGTGCTATATGCCCACTCTACAATCTCCTCAAAGCTTTTGGGATTTATGGTGTCAGCCATGAGGCCAACTCTACCACCCAGGATACCCGGCGAGACGTGGGAGCCCGGCGGTTACGGGCGGGGTGCCCACTTTGCCCAGTTCCGATTCGGAACTGGGCCAACAATATTCCAAACTTCACGCCGCGCGTTTTTCTGGTAATTCTTCGATCCTGGCTGTTGCTCTTCTCAGTCCGATCGACAGAGCGATGCGCGTGATTCCCCGCATCAGCACGGCCGCACCTACCAGGGTCCCGATCGCCCAGATAGCGCTTGCAGGCCAGTGAGCAAGAATTAGCAGGCCGAGCAGCAGGGTGATGCCGGCGTCAAAGAGCAGCCATCCCCAGCCTGTTGCTGGCCGGATTTGAAATGCCAGAATGCTGGACATTGCTGCTTCAAAGAGGAGCATGGTTCCAACCACCAGGGTAAGAACAGCCACACCCCACAGCGGAAACATAACCATGAGGATACCGGCAAGGCCGTAGCCAATGCCCAGCAATAGCCGCAAAAAGAAGCTGCCGGCGGTGTGAGAGCGAAGCGCCAGCACAATATCAATAACACCAACTATCACCAGGATGCAGCCCAGCACAATTGTGGTAATGGTGGCTGCAGCCAGCGGGTAGATCAGGAGCAAAATACCCAGAGCTACCAAAACGATGCCCAGAAAAATACCCCAACCGGCGCGGCTCTTGACCTCGCTCGATATCTCTTCTCTCAACCCGTAATGTGCAGACATAGAACCCCCATTTGTTGTTCGACAAAAGCCTTGCCCAGACGCAACTATGCTCTTGGAAACATTTTGCTGGGGTTTGGCAGCGCACCGCATCTAGCAGATTTACTAAAACCTACCCTGAAAATATACGGAGACCATTGTTTGAAGGATAAATGACCGTATCCACCCGAGAGATCGAGGCGGATGGAAACCTGAAGTGAAAGAAAGCCGTCCAAAGAGGTGTGGGTTGTAACGCCAACTTGTTTCCAATGAAATCCGTCAGCAACGAATGCGGAATCCGGGTGTTACTGATCGGCAAGCAGTCGCAGATTAGCAGCGCCCTTGAAGCAGCCCTGACTGTGCGGAAATGTATATTCCGTTATGCTGCGGGTAGCGCCGATAGCCTTCGCCAGCTCAGGAAGGAGCCTTACGATGTGGTCATCACCGATCCCGCGACCAGTGTAGATGAAGACCTGGCCTTATTGTCAGAACTAAGGGCAATCCGCCCCGGAGTTCGCGTGATCGTCCTGGCGCAGGAAAGCACGCCTGAGGAGGTCATTGCCGCACTGCGTGCGCGCGTGTTTCTGGTGAAAAGCGCTCCTTTCGACGCCGACGAGATTGCAGAATATGCTTTGCGCTCGGCCTCCACGGCCGATTCGCCGCTTGGGATTGAAGTGTTATCTGCGCATCGTGACTGGGTATCTCTGCGAGTGAATTGCCAGATGCTGACAGCTGAACGCCTGATCGAGTTCCTTACGGAGTTGCAAACGGGTATCCCTGAAGGATCTCGCGAAGAGCTGATGATGGCTTTTCGGGAAATCCTGATGAATGCGATTGAGTACGGTGCTGAATTTCACGCCGCAAAGGTAGTTGAGGTAGCTGCGGTACACACTCAACGGGCGATCGTGTTCTATGTGCGTGATCCCGGCGCTGGGTTCCGGTGGGATGAGATTCCGCACGCCGCTGTATCGAACCCACCCGAAGCGCCGATCGCGCACATGGAAGTGCGCGAAGCCATAGGAATGCGGCCCGGTGGCTTCGGAATTCTGACGGCGAAGGGGATTGTGGATGAGGTGATGTACAGTGAGGTGGGGAACGAAGTCCTGCTTATCAAGTACACTGCGTAGACGCTGTTGCCAGTGTTGCGTTCTTGAGGTTCTCCCAACAGACGATTGCACTCAGAACCGGATCAGGCTGGCTGTCAGGGTATGATCACTAATCGACGGCCTGGCTGGTCGCGCTGCCAGGCGTTCTCGATATCCGCGAGCGGGACCTTTTCTGTGTCTATCTGAAGGTTCTTTTTTGCGGCATGCGCCATCACTTGCTGAAAGGCTTCGACCAGCACGTCGCGAGATGGAATCCCCGCAGTACCCAGAATTGTTAGTGCGGTACTACGCAGCACGGCTGCTGGAAGCGTGATGGTCGGCGCAGCACTCTCCCCAACCTGAACAAAGCGGGTCTCGGATTCGATTACCGCAAATTCTTTTCGTGTTATCGCCGCCAGAAACGCCTGTGCAGGCGGGCCCCACACGTAATCGATCACAACCTGGAATCCAGACTGGCCCGCTTCCCGCACAAATGCCTCGCTCAGTTCAGCTGCGGGCAGGGCGAGAGAGATGGTCGCGTCGGCGCCCAGATCGTGGAGCGTGTTCAGTGCCTGTTGATTGCGACCGGCAGCAACGACCCGAGCCGCCCCAAGAAGCTTCGCGATCTGTACCGCCAACTTGCCGGTCACGCCCGTCGCGCCAAGGATGAGGACGTTTTCACCGCGCACTAACTTTGCACGGTAGGCCAGTGAAAGCCACGCTGAGACACCAGGGTTGGGCAAAGCGGCGGCAGTTTCGTCATCCACATTTTCCGGGATGGGAAAGATGAATGCGCGCGACACAACCGTATGCTGTGCCATTGCACCGTAAGGTGGTCGAGGACCACCGAAGAAGACACGCCGGCCGTCGTCTAGATGCCCGACTCCATCCGAACCGCAGACGCGGGGTAGTGCGCCGCCGCTTGCATAATGCGATCCGCTGGCCAGTTGCTTGTCTATCGGCTTCAGCGATGCGGCGTGAACATGTACGATCACGTCACCATCTTTGTCAGCAATGACCGGCTCTGGAAATTCTTCGTATCGCGGCACGGTTCCAATTGTGTGCAGGACGGCTGCATGCATGCGAGCTCCCCCTTGCGTTTTCAACCCACAGATTCTACTGGCAAATATGATTTCTCAAAAGAAGCCGCTTCGTCCCATTTCTGCCTAAATACAGCAACTCTTAAATCCCATCAACATTTAAGATTTTTTGCATCGCCGGTGTCGATTTCAGGCAGCTCATGCGTCTAACTCATGAAGGCTGGCGGACAAGTGAACGGCGGCTCACGTGGTGTTGGACTCTGGAATGGGTAAGGCTTAAGCTTTAGCACTCCCAGTAAAGACGGTTTTGGAGGTTTGGCGATGTCATTCCTGCGCGATTTGAAAATTGCGGTACGCTCACTGGCGCGCGCCCGCGCATTGTGGATCACCGTGGCAGTCACCCTGGCTCTGGGCATTGGCGCCAACGCCGCCATCTTCAGTGTTGTGCGCGGCGTGCTGTTGCGGCCGCTTGCCAATCGCGATGAAGACCGCCTGCTTTACGTGCGTCAGAGCGCTCCGGGCATTGGCGCCGACAATACAACGTTCTCCGTTCCTGAAATCAAGGACCTGGACTCCGGGCTGAAAAGCATCAAGGAGTTCGGCACGTTTTCAGAGACTGATTTCACCATGGTAGGACTGGGCGATCCACGCGAAATCCGCGCGGGTGTGGTGGATGGCAACTACTTTGAAGTGATGGGCCTGCGCCCTGTGCTTGGACGGTTACTTACCCCGGCTGACGATGGACCCAATGCCGCGGGTGCTGCTGTTCTGACCTATCGCTATTGGGTCAACTCGTTGCATTCAGACCACGGCGTGCTCGGGAAGGTGGTTCGTCTGGGAAGCTTTGAAGGAGGCCGCTCTGCAACCATCGTCGGAGTTCTGGAGCCTTCGGTTCCTTATCCGTCCGAAACCGAGCTGATTGCCAATATCGTCACCAGCCCGCATCATCTCTCTGCGACCATGGTGACTGGCCGCGAGCACCGCATGACGGAAGTGTTCGCGCGTCTTGCTCCCGGCGCTGAGCTTGATGGCGCGAAAGCTGAGCTCAGTACGGCACATGCAGCCATGGTCCGGGCTCACCCGGAGGTTTACAAGCCGAACGATCATTACAAGATCGAAGTTACCCGGATGCATGACCAGATCAATTCGCGGGCGCGGACCATTTTGTGGGTGCTATTTGCGGCATCCGGACTGCTGTTTGTGATTGCCTGCTCCAACGTGGCCAATCTTATTCTGGCGCGAGCGGTGCGCCGCGAACCTGAGATGGCCATCCGTGCGGCACTGGGGGCAACCACGGCTTCGTTCCGCCGTTCTCTCCTGGCGGAAGGAATTGTGCTGTGCGGCAGTGGCGCGCTGCTGGGAGTTGCCATTGCAGCCCCTATGGTGTCAGTGCTCTCGCACTATGCTTCGCGCTTCTCCGTACGCGCGCTTGATCTCTCACTCGATTTCAGCCTGATCTGGATGGGTGCAGGGCTCGCGCTGATCGCTGCCATTTTCCTTGCCTTTGTGCCCCGACTCCCTGCGCCCGATACTTCCGCCGGCTTAGCGCTCTCAAGCAGTGGCGTGCGGATAAGCGGAGGCAGCAGCCGAAGGCTGGGTATTTTTGCCGTGACCCAGATTACCGCTTCCTTCTTGTTGCTGGCCGGAGCGGGAGCGCTGGTGAAGACCCTTATGGAGCTGGAAAAGACACAGCCGCCGTTTGAAACCGCGCATGTGCTGGCAGTGAACCTGCCGGTAATGTCAGATGGACGAACGCCGGAACAGGTGCGCGATTTTTATCGTGAAGTGCAACGCCGCGTAAGCACGCTGCCGGGAGTGGAGCACGTTTCTGCCGGTTTCGGCGTTCCCTGGCGCGATGGCCGGGCGCTGAGCATCAGCTTCACCTTCGCTGTGGAGGGTGCGCGGCGGGAAAACGGTACGGAAGATGAACGGGCTCGCTTCCGTTCGATATCGCCTGGGTTCTTTGAAACCATGGGAGTCCCAATTCTGGAAGGCCGCGACTTCAGAGACAGCGACCGCGATGGCGCTGAACGAGTGGTGATCATCAGCAAGAGTGTTGCGCAACGGCTCTTTCCCGGACGTGAAGCCGTGGACCGCCATCTGCAATGGACGGATGGTGTGATGAAGTTTATCGGCATCAGCACTGAGCCGCGGCGGATCATCGGCGTGGTGCCCGATGTTGACGATGAAAACATCATCCCCGCGCCTGCCATGACTGTGTATCAACCGTCCAACCAGGAGGGCTTTAACGGCCGCCTTTTTGTGCGCGCCAAGAATGATCCGTATGCGCTGGTTCCCATCATTACAAAAACCATCCACGATCTGGCGGCCGATCAGCCGGTGGAGCGTGCCAGCACGCTGGAAGATGTTCGTACAGAAGTTTTGACGCCTGACCGTCTCAACGCCGTCGTATTCGGAGGGTTCGCCACGCTGGCACTGCTGATTTCCGTTGTAGGAGTAGCGGGTGTGCTCGCATTTTCTGTAAGCGGCCGAACGCGCGAGTTCGGAATCCGCCAGGCCCTGGGCGCTCAGCCCCACACTATCCTTACTAAAGTCCTTTCTGAAGGCATGATGATTGCGAGCGTTGGCGTTACGGCAGGTTTGGTGATTGGCTTTATCCTGGAACGCACCATCGGCCAGCATTTTGCCGAACTGAGAGTGCCGGGAATACTGCCGTTGTTTGTGTCCGCAGTTTTGATTCTGGCCGCAGCGGTGATTGCTTCCGCTCTTCCTGCAGTCCGGGCTGCCAGGGTTGATCCGGCAGTCGCCTTGCGCTCCGAGTAAAGGAAGGTAGATAGACGGGTGGCCCACGCTTCCCCTCACTATCCGAGCGGCGTTTTTATGCGGTTTCTAAAGGGGCAGGAAATCTGCCAGATAGCCTTGGCATGTACGACCTGCAGCTTAACTGGGGCAACGGTGGGCTTCCTTATTTCGGAATTATGTTTTCCAACTCCACTCGTGTTGCTGCAACTTATGCTGACTTCCTTCGATGACCGCGGCCGCGGCATAGCCCATGGGCGCAGGAATGTCATACATAGTCCAACGGTGTAGCTCTTGAGGGGACTTCTCTACGCGCAACAGAGCTGCCGGAACGCCCGGCCCAAAAGCCACGTCAAAGCTGTCGAGTGGCACAGACAATCCATCGCCCAGAGCCTTGACGTAGGCTTCCTTGCGCGTCCAGCAGCTGAAAAATGCCGCCGCATGCTCTTCCGCTTGCAAAGCGCGCAGCGTATTTACTTCGCGTGTAGAAAAGAAACGGCCCGCGATCTCGTCGGTTGTAAACTCCGGGTCGATGAACTCAATATCTACACCGATAGAGGAATGCATCGCCAGCGCGAGAAGGGCGTAATCGCGGGAATGGGACAGGTTGAATTTCAATCCGGATTTTTCTAACCCTCGGGCAAGCTCCGGTTTGCCCTTTGCGGCATAGAAAAATGCGACTTCTTCCGGCGCAACGCTCAGGTACTGAGCGAGAATCATCCTCATGGCCGAGCGGGCGGCAATGAAGCGCGTCCTATCCGCGTCAAAATAGAAACGATCTGCACGCCGGATTTCGTCTTCGGAAAGCACCCTGCGGCATGACTGGACGCTGTTTTCGGGCAGGGCAATATCGATTTGCCAGATGTGGACAGTGCCTGACGAAAGCGTCTGCGACCCGGCGGCCCATAAACCCATGTTCACAATTTCCTGTACCAACGAAGTAGGAATCGTTCTCGAGACATCAATCCGGAATCCATTCGCCACGAAAGAGCGGCTCTCCCACTCAGAAACCACGGGATAGGCAAGCCTCTGATCGGGGGCTTCAGTTGCAATCAGGTGCTGTCAGTACCGGTACAAACAGCGCGTGGCAATTGTACCTGCAACCAAGGTAGCCACGCTTCTCCGCACTTTCTGTCCTTTGAAAAGTCCCCGGACAGCCCTCGGAGCGCGGGGTTTACTGGTGAAATGGTGACTTTTCACCAACATTTCAAGATTATGATTGCAAAATTGGTGCGTTCAGCCGATCAAGTGTAGAGGGGATGATATGACCCGGCTTCGGATTTCCACTCTTTTTGTGACAACTCTTATCGTCATCGCTGCCAAGGGTATTGCCGTTGACGCTCAGGCCACTAAGCAGACCGTGCCATCCGCAACGAGCAAATCTGCGACCTTAGCGCTGAGCATAGCTGTTTCAAACGAGCACGTCCCCTTGGGGCAAAAACCGTGGGTTCACTTGACCGTGAAGAATCTGGGCAGCGAGGAGATCGCCTACCCACACGGGCGAGTTTACGTTGAGGGACCCAAGGGTGAACCGCCAACTACCCTACTCCAGCGTCAGCTTACGAATCGACTCAAACCTGGAGAGCCGGGGATTAACCTCGGCGGGTATCGACCGCCCATCGCACCTGCAGGCCGGCCTGGAGACACTTTTACCATGAAATATGATCTCGCAGCCTCTATGACTTTAAGGAGCCAGGTAAGTACACCGTGTACATAGAGGTATTCGATAGGTTATCGGAGAAGCCCAAGACTAAGAATGACACTGACAACTGGGTGCGCTCTCCGGTAGCAACGTTCCAACTGGTGGCCCCGACTCGATAACTCTTAATTGTCGATATCATGGCGATAAGGATGGGCCACCGCGAATTTACGGTTTTAGGCAAGGATGAACCGTGTACCAGCGAATGTGCAGAGCCCCCTCGCGCAGAGCAGGGCAGATCGTATCACCTGGCTGGAGCGACTCGTACCAGCGTCGGGAGACGGACACTTCGCTCGTTTGCCGTTGTGGTCCCCAGGGGGTGAGGTAAAGGTTATAGCTGGTATTTCTTCCACTGACGACCTCCTTTCTGAGTATCCGCGCGCTGAAAATTGTCGTATCAGAGCGATCAAAGATCGTGTTCGCCCCCAAGGTGGCGCCATACCCATAAAAGGTTGTGAAAAGGATGATTGTGAGCATCGCCCCTTTCTGATTCTTCAGAGAGTGATCTGCGGCGATGGCCGTTGCCGCCAACGCAAACGCCAGGAGAAGCGAGATATACGTTACTGTTCTCCACTCCAACAGGTTTACGTCGCAGACAGCCCGAAGCATCAGGATAGTACCCGGCACTATGAAAGGAATGGCGACCGTTGGGTGCGGATCGTTCTTTTTGGCATCGATTCGGAAGAGTCTTCCTGAGCGCATCGTAATTGCTACCGCGAGCCAGGGAAGGATCATCAGTAAAGCAATGACCAGCCAATACGGTTCGGGATCAAACCATCCCCAGGCGCAGACAGCAGATGCTGCCACAGTCAGGAAGGTCGCCAACCGCCTGGCCTTCTTTATTGCCTCAAGCCGATCCTGGGGCGTAGCTCCGATCTCGGGATTTTCCAGCATTTCCCGTTGTGCGGCAAGCTGATCCTCTTGATCCAGATTGGATAAAGACTCCATCCAATCCCAGAACGTCGCATCGAAGTTGTAGAACGTGGCGAACTTGAGTTTCTTTCTTGACGAATCTCGCGGAACAAGGACAAGCGACGCCGGCCCTCTGGGGTTTTGCTGAAGCCGATATCCGAGGATTTCCGCGCGCAACAATCTGCCCGTCGAAAACAACTCGCGAGACTCAACACTGTCCGGCTTCAGTATCACGCGAGACCGGAACAACAACGCTACCAGCACGCAGCTTAGCAGTAAAAAAACGAGGCAGATCCCTACCATCCACGCGGCTTCACGAACGCTGCTCACCTCATGCATGGTTCCGAAGTACCAAACGCCAACGGCTGAGAAGCCGCCGAGTAATATTGAAATAACCAACAGGAAGGCTTGCCAGCCTCCGGACGGCTTGTAAATCTGTGGGCGAAAATCATGTATCGCTTGCGCGTGAGCGGGATTGTGTATCTCTTCAGTGTGCATGTGGATGGGCACCATTGCAGCACAACGACAACACACTTTCAAGATGACTGGCGATAACAGGCGTTAGGCGGTTATTGACTCAAAAGAGCTGGAAGTCGATGGTCGGTAAGAAGGTAAACCGTGAGTCCCAATACTGCTGTTTTGCTGGGAAAAATTGGTGAGCGCAAACCTTCAGCCTACTGGTTGTCGATCAGAGGTCACATCAGCTACTGCTCAGAACTTGGTAGTGAGTGATATGTCGATTTTTCAAAACTATCGCACGCTAGGTGGTCGTCATTGGACGCTCTCGAACTGATCTGCCTTCGCATTAGAAGGTCGCTCACCCCGTAAAAGGTGGTCGTAGCCAAGTCCAACGGTGAAATTCGGAATCCCCAGCGCGGACGTTAACCCACTATGTCGCCCAATCTCAAACAGCACAATCGGCGACCTCATTAGAAGCCAGACCAGCGGCAGTAGCCCCAAAACTCTGAACTCTCGCGCCAGCCTCCATGCACTTCCACTCAAAACCTGATTGGATTTGTAGATCGTAACCCACTCTCCGTCACGGGCGAGACCTATCCACAACACATCATCATCATGATTAAGTACTGCCAATGCTGAACAGCGAAATTTCGATGACAATTCTGTGGCCAGTGTTTCAAGATCGTGGACATCTTGTTCTTCGCACAGGCGATCGTAAATCGTCGTGAACCCACGACAAATCGGCGAAATGAAGCAAGGGCGGCCTTGCGCACGCATATACTCGATTACTGCCTGTCGCTCTGTCGTTCGCAACGTCACGTTCGTATAGAAGTTGCCCATATCTCAATCCCACAGAATGCGATTGAAACACGTCTACGCGCGGCTTTCAAGATAGCGGAAGGAATCGAATCCGCGATTAAACGCAGTTAAAACAACTTGCAGTGCAACGGATGACGATTTAAAGCGATATTAGTACGTCACTTACCATGCCGCGGGTGCCCCGACCTTTACGGAGTAAAAGGTGGATCAATTGTTCGCTTGCGTAAAAACAAATGTTCCCGCAGCCTGCCTTTGTCAAGATGTACCAATTCGCAATTGATTCGTTGATAAAATCTCGCTATATTCTGGCAGCGCCCCAGGGTGCGAAGGAGTGGTTCTTTGAAAAATAGCAGACGGCAATCAGCCGCTAGCTTTTGGCTCTTAGCGCAAACCAGTTAGTGGATGCGACCAACTTCATCAACTCCACGCCAAATTCATATTAACGCGCCAACTCTACGCCAATCTGGGATGACTTGGGATGGGCACGCCAACCCTACGCCAATCTGGGATGGGTATAGGAGGGGGAGGGGGGAGAATTGCCAGAATCGCCGAAATTGCCAAAATTGATAATTGAAAACCGAAGGCAAAACCTTACCACTGATCTGCACTGATGACACTGATCAAGGAAATTGGGCCGAAAGAGTATCGAGAGAACTCCCTGACGCTGCATGTGAGGCGCAGGCGATACCGGGGTCCTTCCACTCGTCTTTACTCCTTCGTCGCTCAGACTCGGTCAGGATGACAGAGTGGATGAAGATCGGATGACCGGGAACCCATATTTACCACGGAGGCGCGGAGAAGCCGGGGAGCAGCAACTTACCACTGATCTGCACGGATAACACTGATCAGGAAGACGGGGTCGAAAAAGTACCGAGAAAACTCCGAGATGCTGCACTGGGAGGGAATGCTGCGGGCCTTGGAAGTGGTGAGCGCGGAAGGAATCGAATCCGCGCTAAAACGTAAATTCAACAACATACAAGCACACGGATGGCATAAAAAGCACTGTAAGGACGTGGTAATCAGGCTAACTGATCGCGAAGTGATCGCAAAGTTGTTGAAGATAACGTGCCCACAGCGCGGCATTTGTTCGGTGGTTCTTATTCCCCTGGCGTCGGTCGCATATCTGAGTGTGAGGGAGTCCAAAGGAGTCGGTTTTTGGGTCATTGTAGAGACAAAAAGAGACATGAAAATAAATGTCCAAACCGGTCCCTCCGAGACTTTTACCGCATCAGTATTCCGGCTTTTGTTGGTTTACCTGGCTGTTCCCTGAGGTTAATGAAATCGGCCATGAACCGTCTGCACAGGGGCAGGTTAGCTCGTTCTATTGGAATCTCCATCAGGTCCGCATGCTTAGCAAATGCGTTCCAGAGTTCTCGATGCAACAGATTCTCGTAGTTTTGGAAGCGCATTTCCATGTGGTCAGGAATCTGTTGTGGGTTTGCATGCAAGCCGAGAACGCCAGTCACAATTGCTACCGAATGGCGGCAGGCGGTGACGGTCGGGTGCGTAGCCACACTAAAATCCCCATACTCGCGACCAAACCCAGTGCCCTTCTGCGCTTCCACAAAAGCATTCAGCTTCGCTTTATCTGATTTCCAGCTTTCCCCTTTGTTCTTAAACCAATTCGCAATCTTCGTTTGCGTCTGTGTGTCCATAAAACGAAACTCTGCTTGTAACTGACACGCTTCTATAAATGCCCGTTCAACTGCTGCACAGCCGGAATGCTCAGCAGACGGCTGCAAGAGAAGCAGAACCGATTTCAGCAGAGATGTGCATTGCAATCCAAGTAGGAGAAATGCTGATAGCTGGGTCTCTTCATTCAGGTGACGGCAAAGGGTCGAACCAAGGCGCAAATACTCAGTCTCTAACTCATCGAGAATCGGCAGCGGTGTGGATACCATTTCTGAATGATACAGTTTGTCTGGTTGGCGGCGCGAAGGGAGTGCTGGCACAATTGATCCACGGTTTGGAGGTCTCTAAGGATGAAAGCATCGTTGAACAGCGTTCGGCTCAAACTCGACAGAGCCGAGGAACATTTCAGTGCCGTAGTCGCTTTTCTCGGCGGGTTTTCCATCGGCCAAGTTGAACTCATTGCTGAGGAAAACAAGAACACGCATACTGGCTTCCTCCGTGTACACCTGCCCAAGCCACCAGACCAACTCAGCCTAATGGTCGCCGACTTTCTCTATAACATCCGCTCTGCCCTAGATCACCTTGTCTGGCAACTAGTCCTGGCGAATCCTCCCAACATCCCGAACGGAAAGACCGCCTTTCCCATTTGCAGTAGTCCGAAAAACTTTGAAGACGCCAAAAAACGGAAGCGGCTTGACGGCGTTTCCGACCCGGCGAAAGCCCTGATCGAAACATTTCAACCTTACCCTGGGAGACAGCAAACGCTTAGAACGCTCTCCACTCTGCACGAGACCGACAAACACCAAACATTTAATCTGGTCACGGCTGTCGCGAGTGACACTTTCATTGATTGGACTAGTGGCGATACAAGCAATCTTCAAATGTTCCTCGGAGGCGAGGAATTGCGCGACGGATCAATATTCGGCGGTATCGGAATGCCGTTGAACAATCCAGAGTTGCTCTCCCTCATCGGAAGCAAAGAGACACTAGCAAGTTTTCGTGAGAGATATCTAAAAATGAGAGTGCAAGGACATGCCGCCATCTTTGTAGCGTTCGACGATACGGAGGCTGAAGAATTAGAACCGCTACGGGTCGAAACAATCCTGCAAGCGATTTTTGAGAATGTAAGGGATGAAATAATACCCGCGTTTGAATCTTTCTTTTAAAAGAGCAGTCCCCTTACCATTCCTTGAGGGGTAATTCCCGCTGACAACAAACGCCTACAAGACTAAGTGCAACTTGGCCGAAGATTGAAAGCTGGGAATGGGAGAAGTAAGTCGGAGTGACGGGGGATCGCGGGATGACGCAGGATATCGCGGGTTAAACGTCCACAAAGACGAAGAGCGGGCGCGGATGGCTGGAGTGGGTCATGCGGCGAACGGGGGCGCGTGTGGACGTAACGTATTGATAATACGTACGCAGTGTTTAGCTATTGGGCGATCCCACTGACATGGCATACATGGAACGCAGTCATAGATGCTGGAAGCCGCGAACGGCGCGGGGATGAGGCAGCGGACAGAAGCACATCCTGTTACAAATCCAACGGACATCCAACGGACATGGTTTCCACCCTTTTCTTACTCATTGTTTTAAGTCAAGCCTCGAACCTTACGCTCAAATTGAGCCACGGAATCCACTAAAGATAAGCCATGGGCGGGTGGGGATGACGCTCCAGCTTAAATCGCCCATACTCCGGTTTAAATCGCCTTTTACTCCGGACGAGTGCGCCCATCCCCAACTAAAATGGCAACCTTGGAACCAGCTACTCTGGATTATAATGCGTGAACTATGGCCGCCCTCACGACCTGTAACTGTGGAAATCAAGTAGCATCCAATGCCCGATTTTGCACGAAATGCGGAAAGCGCTTTACCCGCAGATCAGTAAAGTTACTCGCTTGGTTTTTTGGAATCGGCATTGGTTTTGCCATGATTATGGCCCTTGTTAATCCCGGCTCAACCGCCACTCCGACCTCACCTGCACAGCAACAGAAGAAGGCAAAGGACGATGCCCAATTTCAGGCTGGTGTCGGCGGGGCCAAACGGTTGATGGATGCAATGAGGAATCCAGACAGCTTTAAGGTGTCCAGCGCTCTCTTCATGAACGATGGTGTGGTTTGCTATGAATATCGGGCACAGAATGGCTTCGGCGGGATGAATGTGGGCAATGCCGTCCTAACAGAAAAGGGCACAGTCAAAACAAATGAAATGGAAGGCGGCACAAAGCTCTGGAACAAAGAATGCGCGAACAAGTCTGGCTATGACAAGACTTGGGAGATCAATTACGCCATCGGGAAAGAGCATTTGTTGCACTGATTTATGCTTGCTTATCTGGACGAGAGCGGAATACACGATGGGGCGTCCGTATGCGTGATTGCTGGTTACTTCGGCGCTCGAATGCGGTGGAATGCGTTCGAGACTGACTGGAAGCGATTGCTTTATCGCTACAAAGTTCCGATGGATAAGTTTCACGCCAAGTCCCTGTTTCCCAAGCCTACCGGCTTTTTTCTTCATGATTGGAAAGGCAATCATGCTGAGTTCTTAGACGCCGTTGCATCCACAATCGCCAGACACAAGCATGTATATCCGATGGCTGGCGGAATCTACGTGGATGACTTTAATTCCTTTCCTCATGATGTTCGCAGGTACTTCACTGGAGCCCATATCAGCGAATACGGAAAGATCACGACCAGCGGGTGCCCAAGCAGACCATATTTTGTCCCGTTTCAAATGGGCATAACGCGTATCTGCGATTACGCCATAAAAGGGAGTAAAGTCCACTTCTTTTTTGGGCTCAATAGTGTGTTTGCCAGATATGCCAAAACTCTATTTAAAGAAATTGAACAAAGCGAATTCAGACTGCCTGAATTCCGCCTCGATTGGAAAGAGAGATTGGGCAATGCCTCATTTCCTCTCGCAAAAGAAACTCCGCAACTACAGGCGGCGGATTTCTTAGCTAATTTGACGTATCACCATGTTTTAAATTGCGGGGATGCAATCGAATCCACCCCGCCGTCTCCAATCCTCGCAAAATGTATTAAAAATGCGCGAAACAGGAATGACGACTTTTTCTTCCTGAATAAAGCCTGCCTACAGGTAGCACTCCAGGAAGCTCGTGAGTTTTCTGCAATGATTAAATCTGCTCGTGCTGGCACGAGATCATAACAAACGAACACAGTGAGCATGTTTGCTAAGGGAGAAGAAACGAATGAAGCAACGCGGTACGAAGCAAAAGAGGATTCGCCTTCCACGGTTCGGAAGTTGTATCGGCTTGATATTTGAAGACGGTGGGTTCGCTGAAATGCTAATGACGTTTCCTGAGCTTTCACGGTTGATAGACGCATGGCTAGATCATGAGGGGCAAAAGACTCGCCCCGATGAAAAGACGCTATCGGCTCTGAATGTCCTTAGTAAAAAGGTTAGGAAGTTTGATGCCGCGCTGGTTGTTGAAGTTCCAATTGCTCAACGGAGAGCAAGAATTGTTTCCGTTCTTGAATAAGATATTTGTGGTATGGAAAGTCAGTGACACAATGGATAAAGCAGCAAAGCCTTTTCCAACACTCGGCCAACGCCTGGCCGCCGCACTTATTAGCTATCAACTTGGCCGACCCACTGTTGACGGGACATTGAAGCAGTACGTTGGAGGTAACCTTGATCCCTGGTGGGAAGAAAGGGCGCTTGCACTTTACAAAGAGGTCAACCAGAACAGAGATGCCCACCCACTGGCTCCTCCTAAAGAGCACCATTAGCGGAAAGCAATCATAGTAATGACAATCACGCCGCCCCTTGCTTCTTCCGCTCGGCCCAGCGCCTCTTCATCCCTAGCGTAATCTTTCTACGCGCCTCCGCTGACAGAGTCCGTCTCCGGCCATCTCTCTTACCCGATACGGTCAACCGGCTGTTCCCTTTTCCTCGTAGTGCTGCAATGGCACGGTCGAGGCGGTCCCGCTGGGCGGTCAGTTCGGCGATGATTGAGTCTGTGTCCATTTTTGGCGGTGTTCTCTTTTCTGTTCGTATTCAACGGCTATCAGAATTGTAATATCAAGAACACTTGCCTACGGTCGAGTCTCACTGGATGCACGCGTCAGCCTGAAATAACATTAATCCATTCTCGTTTCACCCATCCAGATTGGCAAGTGCCCGCTATCTTGACGTCTAAACCGTTGCTAGACGTCGAGCCACATGGTCCATCTGGTTTGCTGTAGAAAATCTGGTACCAGTCTCCGCTCTCATCACAGATATACACCTCCTGCCCTGAACGAAGCTGATCAATCACTCGGAACTGAGCTCCAGCCCCCGACCGTACCAAAAGATATTTTCTTTGATCCCGATGATCTTTGACCTTTGCAAAATTACACACATAATTTCCCTTGTGAGCGCCACTTGGACTCTGCACTGGGACATCCTTCTGTTGCGGTACTATCAGCATTGCCAATAACATCAGTTGTAAGTACATCCGTCTAATCCTCTCGCTTTGAATTCGTAATTCTCTGTGCGTTACTTAGGAGACGTTGTCGCAGGAGTGGTGCCCATGAATTTGGCAATCGCTGTCCAACCTTTCAGGGATGTCGGTGCCGGAACTGGTTTCTTCTTGGCCATCCTGATTAGTTTAACGAAACGCTGGGCTTGCCTCGGCGGTTCCGAGCCTGTTCTTTGGCATTGCTCCAGCGACAGTTCTCGAACGAATACTGCTCGTCAACGTTCAGCCTGTCCAGCGTTGTTCCGTTCGGACGGATGCCCATATCGCGTATGAACTCGCGAAAGCTCTTCCGCCACCTGTGACACACGCCGATTCCGCGACCACCGTAGTCCTGGTACTGCTCGTGGTTCGGATTCGTACACCGCTGAATCATGTTGCGCCAGGTGTTGTACGTCTCTTCGACACACGGCCAGTGATGCTTGCCTGAGCGCAGTTGTTTCGTGGTCGCCAGCACCATTTCGCCACAGACGTGACAGAACGTGACCCAGACTGATGCTGGCCTGACCTGGCCTTCAGCCGCCAGACCCAATGCGTCAACGCTACCGAAGCGCCGTAGCATTACCTTGCCCATCCGATGGCGAATCACCAATCGCTTGAGGCAACCACAGCTCTTGGTATTGCCAGTCACAAGATCAGTCCGACGTACCACGCAGACGTTTCCACATTCACATCTACAGCGCAGCCGCACCCTGCCGTGAGCGTCATTGGGTTCTCGACGCAGCACGGTTAGCAGCGCGAACCTATCGCCAGCCAATCCCCGTTTGCATTTACGTCGGTAATCTGCGAAGTCATTGAAAACAAACAGTCGACAAAATGAAGCAGAAGCGACCGTTTGTGGCAGAGAGTTTACCGTAACTCTTTGATAAAAGGATAGTTGGCGTAGTTGAGTCTTTGATGGGAGCTGGCCAATGGATATGAGTATCCTGCTCTATCCCGACGGGTACTGATAGAGACGGATGGTCCTGACAGAGAAGGATAGGGGACAGGACAGAGACGGACAGAGACCGATAGGGTCAACAATCTTTCCTGATAGTCCGTCCTGTCTCTACGCTCTGTCCCGTTGCTTGTATTACCTCAACATCAATGGCCGCGAATGCCGTCTTGTCCCGTGAACAAATGCCCGGATGCTAAATACTGCCTGGGTTGGTATACGGTACGCCAGTAAACGTCGAGCGTCTTTCTATGCCGCCTGCTTCTTCTTCCGCTCGGCCCAGCGTTTCTTCATGGCTTCGCCGATCCGCTTACGGGCGGCTGGCGACAGTTTTCTCTTCCGGCCATCTGGCTTACCTGACAATGTTAGACGGCTCTGGCTCCGTCCGCGAAGTGCGGCAATGGCACGGTCGAGGCGATCACGTTCGGCTTCCAGTTCGGCGATGATTGAGGCTGTGTCCAAGATGGTGTTCTCTCTTCTTTAGGATTTGAACGGCTGTGAGAATTGTAATATCAAAAACACTTGCCCACTGTCGAGGTGACCGGATAGACCCGCATATGAAGTGAATAGAAAGGTTTCATCAGGCCAGCCACTTTGGCAGGATCGGTAACGCCAGGATCAGCCACACTCCTGCATGGGTGGCAGTAACTAACGAGACCTTGTTATGGCTAGCTCTGTTATCGCGTGGAATCAACGTTTTCATCTTGTTGTTGCTGGATTCGGCTCGGCCAGATTCGCATATTCGCCAAAACTGAACCGACTGAGTAGGCCAAGGATGAGCAAATCGCTCCAATATAAAGGGCTCTATTGACGCACTGGGATGCGGTATACGTTAGATCGCCTAAGTTGTTGCTTGAACACCTAACTACTCCAAAAAAGTATCTCCATCCACTCGCAATGCTTGAATCAAATGGGCTTGAGGGGGGAAATGTGAGAATCCTAATTAATAATATAGTCGTGGGAATACTGAATATCCAGAATGCACTCTTCCCGCCCATCCGGCTAAATGTCAAATAGCCTGCCGCTATCCCAACTGCAAGAATGGCAGGCAGGAAGCTTTGTATCTCCATAGTTATGGGGGCACTATGCCCCGCGATTTTGGGATATACACCCACATAGAGCCGCCGTATAAAAACCGCTGCGCCCAATGTAGCGATTGTGGCATTAAATAAATGCAAAACAAAAATCAGGACGCGCTTCATGATTTCCTCTTCGGATCGAACGGAGGCAATCTAAAAAATGCCGCAATTCCAACAAGGCCCCAAACCCCAATCGCTGAGTACAAGAACCACCGAAATACATATGTAAGCAATGAATGTCTCGAATTTTCAACGTCCTGGAGGACTCGCCATATTACCAGGATCATAAATACGGAAATTATACCTACCGTTATCCGCTGAACTGTAGGCAAAGGGGTTTCCATCGTGAATATAGTTTCACCTCTGAGCCGCTGATTATTCTTATTCACCACATCACCCACTTTTCCCTATTTGTTATTGTCCAGCGGCATTAAGGCATCCATAAAATGTTCCCCCATATGTAGTGAGATTGCTTAGTCCTGAGGCTGCACTAGCAATACCATTACCCGCCACGGATACGTCTCCAAGTTGCGGTGTTCCAGGAGCGCGGGTATAAAGGCCCATGCCCGTTGATACAGACGATCCAGGGTCTGTTCCTACCGAGCCAGCGATTCCGCTGACAGAATTCGTTGCCATGACCAAACACAATGCTCTCGCGAGTTGTGGGTCTTGTGGTTGCCGTGGTCCTATCGACGGTGGCCCAGGATTACGGAACGATTTATGTTCAAACGCCACAGAAGATTGATCCGTATTAGTAATCTGAAATTCAGTTTGTCCACCCCAATTGAACGGCAGCAATCCGCCCCATCCCGGACACCACTCGCGGTCTCCAAGCTGAGATGTGTGACTAATATTTACGAGGCACCCAGCGCCCGATAATTCAGGGTCGCCTGTTCCTGGATGCACCCAATCTGGGCCAGTGGGTGGCCCACCGTCACCAATCATGAAGTTTGTGCAGACACCGAAGCAGGGCTCACCGGCACCGCTCTGAATTACACCCACCGCCAGAGAGCATGGAGTCATCATCCCGTTGATAGTGCACCCCCAAGTGTCACTGACTGCGGACTGTGGACTCCTTTGTAAACCAATCGGGTCGGTCGAGGTGATCGGGCGATTCTCGACGTACGTGTATCGATTCAAGGATTGTGGATCAGCGATGTTTATGCTACCGAAGTATGGATCAGGCGACAAAAACCGCCCCCATCTTCCAGCATCGAATCGTGCCACAGCATAATTATACAGCGTGTCTGAATCATATTCGTAGCCGGTGAATTGATAACTGTTGTTCACCAGGCTCGTGAACACTTGGCGCTGTGCGCCAAACGGAAAATAATCTGCTTCCCACTGAATGGTCTTTCCGTCGCCGCTCCCGATCACAGCAGTCGAACCAAGATGATCGGACAGATAATAGTAGGCATTACCAGAAGAGAGAGAGACGAACGCAATCCGCGTCCCGCCTACGAACACAAAATCTTTCGTCATTGAACCGCTTGTCGTGCCGATTGAGAGCGGACGGAATGAGTCATCCACCCAGTACAAGGTACCGTCAGATTTCTTTACCCGCCGACCGTCACCGTCATACGTGTATGTGGTTCCCGTAGTTGGGTTCATGCGGCCCTCCGCATCGTAAGTCATCGAGACCGAAGTGTCCGAGGTGACGTTTCCGGCAGCATCGTAAGTAAATGCCGGGGTTGTAACCTGATTGTTAGCGTTCAACATAAGCGACATCGGTTCAGCAACACCTTTTATCACATTTTTCTGAAGTAGATTGCCCCAGGCGTCGTAAACATACGAATTGCCCCAAGTCGCAGAAGTTGGAGTTTGGGCACTACTGATCCGGTTCAACTGATCATACGTGTAGGCCACTGTCCGGGTGGAATCACGTCCATTTGTAATTTGTACTACGCTGCCATTGTTATGCCCGCTACCCTGATCATAGCTGTAGCTCAGACTAAGCAACGTGGATGGGAGTGGCGAAGTAGCCTGGAACTGCGTGGGCTGCAAACGATTGTTATATGTGTTCGTATTGGTGATGGCATTCCACCCGGTGATAGCGCCGTACACGGAACTCGTAGGCATACCCGGAGGCGCATATAGAGCGCTGCTGAAAAAGTTCAAGCCGTGGGCGGTATCCACAAGGGTTGCGAGTCGGCCAGCATTATTATATGTGTACGTGTAAACTCTGCCGCTGGGATAGGTCACCGTGGCCACCGAGCCATCGAGATTATAAGAATAGCCGATGCTCTTGGTGACTGTGGAAATCGTCTGCTGGCGGGTAAGAATGCGGCCCATTTTGTCATAACTCCAAGCGGTTGCACCGGAGCCGTCTGACATACCAGTGCGAAGGCCGTTTCCGTAGGTGATGGTCAAGCCATTAAATGACGTTTGGTCGTAAGAGTATGTGACTGACGGAGTGGTATCGGAGTACGTTTTACCTGTTAGGCGGCTGAGCGCGTCATAAGATAATGTCTTCGTTATGTTGCGGGCATCAATGACGCGGCACAGTGAAGCAATACTTCCAGCACAAAGGGACCCGCCGCTCGTGGTGTAAAAATAATAGGTTGTTCCCGATTCCGGCGCAACGGCCTGGGTTAGCCGGGAAAGACCGTCGTAAGTGAAGTAACGATTCCGGTATTGAGAGGTGTCGGTAGTATCACCTTTTTGCTTGATGTTGATCACATTATTGAAGACATCATAAACATTATCGGTTTCCCAGTTCAGCGCGTTCATGTTGTCGGGCTCCCACACGCTGACTATCCGTCCCAAAGCATCGCTGCAATTTTTGCGTTGCTTATTGGCCTCGTCGGTCATCGTTACGCAGTTGGCTGAATAGGATGCCTGAATTGTGTTGCTGTCAGGCTGAGTTTGAATGATGATCCGTCCTAGAGCATCATAGGTGAACTGTGTTATGCCGTCCGTCGCGGTGATGGCACTCCGATGAGGATTGGAAACAGATTTCACTCGGCCATTCGAGTCATATACGGCATCCATCGAATCCGCCCCTTCAGGATCGGTGGTCACTTGCTGTTGGAATACGCGACCGTATCCATCGAGATTGGTCGTAGAAGATGCCATTTGTGTACCAGTAATTGTCTGGCTTTGCATTACGCTGGTGGCGGAAGGGTAGCTGTTGGTGGTCACGCCGCCATCGGGAAAACTCACCGTCAGCGGGCGCAGCATCAGATCGTAAGTGTACGTGGTTAGATTGCCGTTCAGGTCCGTGGTGTTCGCAGGAAGGCCGGTGTTGGCTTCGTACTGCGTGTAGGTAATGTGTGAAACCGAGCCAGTAGAGGGCAGCGTCACTTTGGTTACATATGCCAACGTTCCTGTGGGCGTGCCCCCACTGAAGTTATCTGTGTAATCGAAAGCCGTTTGGTTGGTAGCCGGGTCTGTACTGGTGAGCACGTTACCGGTATCGTCATACGTGAGGCTAGAAATGAGATTTGTGGTCCCCGCCACCCATTGCGTGATCGTGGTCGGATTTCCGCGATCACCAGTGACGACAGAATGCTGGGGAACTCCGGTGGTTCCCGTGAGCGTTCCTCCATCATAGGCGAACGTTGTTGACGCTTTCGGCGTGGACGAGCCGTCCTGGATAACAATGCTTAAAGGATGATCTAAAATGTTATTCCCCAACGGCGCATAAGTAGTTATGGTCTTTCGCAACAGAGTTATGCCACCGAAATCGTATTCGTCAACTTCGGTGCGTAAGCCCAGACCATTGATAAACGTACTTGTCTTTGATTGGGAGCCACCAGCCGGGGTGACGTAATTTGAGATTTCCGTAAGAGGAAGGCTGATTGTGGTGCTCGTGCAGGGTGGAGCACTTCCGTTATGGCAGGTATCAGTATGGGCCAACTCGGTCGATGTTCCCTGATTGATTGACCGATGTGTTTCCAGGAAGAGCGCGGGAGACAAAACGGTCCTAAAGTTGATAACGGTCTGGTTCCGAGTGACTGGAGTTGCGTCCTGCATGGTGGTGGTCCAGTTTGTTCCAGAGCCGCTGCGACTATAGCTGATTGTGCCGTCGCTAGTGGCGCGATCAAAGCCAGCGGTGCTGCCGTCAGCGCACTCAATACCGTTGCTGCTACCTGTATATGTGTAGGTCATAGCCCCACCGGTTCTGAGGGTGACCATTTTTAGTCGTCCGGTAACGTCACCTGTAAAGCCAGGCGTCGGTTCATATGTGAATGAGTAAGAACTGCCATCTGGGTAGACGATGCTGCTAACCAAAGGAATACTCGTGGGGCCGTACTCCGCGACTCCGGAACAGCCGAAGTTGGTCTTAACTGTGGCAGTCGTGTAGTTGACGGTGACATGGCGTGAAGTCCCACTCGTGTCTTTATAGGTGAAGACCAGGGGACTGGGAGACCCGCCGGTGGCGGTCAAAGGAGTCATTCCAAGAGTGTCGGTGAAAACTCCGCCGCTGGCGCTGATTGTGTTGCCGTTGCTGTCACTAAAACTACCGCTGCCAAAACCGATACCAGGAGAGCTATGGATAATCTGGCCTGAGCGCGATGTCACCTGCGCCGTTGAAGGCGATGTTGGAGTGACAGTAAACCCGGAACCGTCGGTCGTAGTGCCAGGTGAAGAAGAGCCTGCGCCGCAGATGCTGTTCTGAATATAAAACGCTGCGACAGGGTGGACTGTGCCGAAATTGTCTTGGTAGGACTTAAACGTTGTCATTGTGTAGAAAACTTGGTTTCCAGTATCTGGATCGGTGCAATGGCGCGTCGTAATCGAGGAGGATATCGCGCCGGTAAAAGAGGAAGTCGGGTCTCGCCAACCCCAGTTGACAACCGGCGTCCACACACCCGACACCGGAGTCCAGATGGAGTTGTCAAAGCCCAAAGAATAATTGAATGATATGCCGCGACCTGGTTTGGAAAAAATGGGAATGTCATAATGCACATTTAAATTCCCCAGGTTTGTTCGATCCGGAATAGAGGCAAAGCTGCCGAAAGGCTGGTTGCCTATGGAGACTTGGGCATAAGATGCTGACGCAGCCAACAGCACGACGACACAAGAGAAGCGGCAAAGAAATAATTTCATGATTTCCTCAGAGCTACGGCAGTGCCGTTACGAATGTGCTGCTTGTGAATGCAGGATTAATTTGAACGCCAGTGATTTCGAGATCGAGAACAAGTCCGTTATCAATGAACTTCTGGATATGGAACGGAACGGTTACGCCATTCACCAGGCGGTAATCGGAGAAGTGAATTTCGGTTGGAATATCTGTCGATGAGTCATCGTCAGGATGCGCATTGAACTTAAGAATAACCGGGTGACCAGCAGCATCCATAGACAGATCAAATGCACTAAACAGAGCGATAACACTCGCTGTCTCATCGCTCATGGTTCCAGGAGGACGGCGAAAATAATGGATTTCTGCCGTACCATCATTGGCCACGGCAGCGGAGGCGATACTATCTGCCCATCCCGCGCCAGGTTGCAGCACCATCTGCGGCAAGAACCACACTGTTCCCCTCCAACAGTTGTGCACTGCTGATTCGTGTGCCACTCCGTCGATGCCAATCTGGGAGCATTGTCCCTCGTAGGGTGTTGAACCACTCTGAGTCTCAACCAATGTTCCGCTGCCTAAATCTAGTTCCATGCGGCTCTGCCCGTTGGCAGAGGCTTGGAGAGTGACTGTGCCAGTCTGCTTGTCCGAACCATATGTTCGAGTCGCGGTA
This sequence comes from Terriglobia bacterium, assembly GCA_963724105.1. Lineage (GTDB taxonomy): Bacteria > Acidobacteriota > Terriglobia > Terriglobales > Acidobacteriaceae > Angelobacter. Next base: position 659,674 of record CAVRTD010000002.1, read on the forward strand.
CCAGTTAATTGGAGAGTGGATACCAGGACACTCGAAAAGGCAACAGGTGGAATCGTTGATTGTGTGTTCGTGGCAGCAGATGCTCTGGCTAGGTTCGAGGAGTTGGATACCTGTAACGGGAACAAGTTAAGAGCGGAGGACACAACTAACAAGGAAACGAACAATCCCATTGTGTGGTCTTTCGTGATAAAGAAGTTTGAATCTAGGGAAGAACCTAAATGTGAGTCGCTGAATGAATCAGTGGGGAAACAGCTTAGTACTATATGGTATTAAAGCGTAACCCGTATTAAGAAATCACGAATCGGCTTGTCCCTGGCATTAAAGGCGGACTCCTCGGGCGGCCCTCTTTCCACGTCCAGGTCCTTCGTAACCGTCCCCGACCGGCCCCGGCCAGCCGCTTCCCTGCCAGAAACCGCCGTATTTTGTGCAACATAACCTCCCTATAAAGCGTTTTACAGAATCCGAATAAGTCCTCCTTTTTCTGTTGCTTAGGCCGGATTAAGGAGTTATGCTCCAGCTCCCAATACGGAGAATAAGAGGAGAACACACAAGCACCATGAAAACGAACATTTTATTGATCATAATAATGATGACGCTGCTGGCCGCTATCGGCTGTGGCGGTAGCACCAACACAAAAACCAACCCAACCACGGCCCAGAACCTGATTGACCCATCAGGCAACTGGCGGCAAGAATTCACCGATGCCAGTGGCAATACATTTCTGCTGTCCGCCCTCTACGACCAGGTCGGCGCGACAGTGACCGGCATCAACTTCAGCGAAGTGGGAACCCCATTCAACTTTGCTTGTGCAGCCCAGCGTGACATCAGCCTTTCAAATGGGATCGTGCAGAATGTGAATCAGTTTTCCGGTACGCTCACCGGCAACTTTGGCGTACTGACATTCACCAGCGTCTTGAACGATGCCGGAACACATGCCAGTGGAACATACACGCTGGTACCAGGCGTGAATGGAAACTGTCTGAACATCGCGCTCACCGGAACGTACACCGGCGATGAAGTTCCTTCAATGACGGGTAATTGGACTGGCACCATAACCTGCCCGTCAGACTGTCCAGTGGGTTCAACAAGCGGCACGATTAGCATGTCACTGACACAAGATGATGCCACCGGCGCTCTGACCGGCAGCTATGTGGTGACCGGTCTGCCTGGACTCGGTAACGGCACTCTAATTCCTGACCCTGCGGGTAATAACCTGCTTAGCGGCTCTAGCATTCAGCAGCGGATGACGGACAACATTGCGGGAACAGTGGTGATGGTCGGCGGTCCATTGAATTCGTTCGGCACTGCTGGGGTAGGACTGGACAGGACATTCCAAGGAAACATCTTGGCTCAGGGGACCTCATCTGCCATACCGTACTTGATAAACATGTCTCACTGATGCCGGAGGAATAATGTCCGCATTCGGAAAACATTACAGCGTTCAGGAAATATCAGAGCTTTGGGGATGGTCTGAAAATACAATCAGGCGTCTTTTCCAGAACGAGCCGGGTGTTATCAAGAAGGGCAGCCCCGAGACGCGGAACAAAAGAAAACGCTGGCAGTTGTCGATACCTGAAAGCGTGGTCGTGCGGGTGCATCTGAAGCTTTCAAATAAAAGCAGGTAAGAAGATAAGGAGGTGGCCGTGTCTGCCAGGGTTAGCAAGGCTACAACATCGAAGCCACAGCTAAATGACGAAATCCTAACCATGGACGAACTCGCTGTTCTGCTGAAAGTGGAACCTAAAAAGGTCTATGAGATGACTCGCAAGCGGTTTAAGAGACGGCGGGGATTCGTCTTGCCAAAGTTTCGGGTAGGGCGTGAGCTACGGTTTCGGCGAAAAGATGTTGAAATGTGGATTGAAAAATCATTACAGGCAAACATGGCGGACTGATTGAAGAGTATGGAAGGAAGTCACCGGCACGTCTGTTTTTACTGTGCCGGTTTTCCTTTGGCGGTGAGAGAAAAAGAAGGAACACGCCTTTAGACCCTCGGTCGGGCCGACCCCGACTGGGGGAATTTTTATTACGGAAAAGCGGACCCGCATACGTGTCAGGTTCTACAACGTAAGAGTCATCAGGACCGCTATCTTTGTAAAAGTCAATGGGACTGACTACATCCGTCAGGCTTGATCTCCACGGCGATCTCACACTGGCCAGGCCATTCTGAGATTGACCGCATTGAAGAGACAAGACGTTCCAAGAACGGAGCAGCCGAATGATTGGTCACGTCGCTGATCCTTAACCATCCAGCCCCGCAGTTGGGACACCAGTCTGCTGGCTTCGGCAGCGTGTAATTTTCTTGCAATGGCAAAGAAAGCTCAACGCCACACTTTTTGTTCTTGCAGCGAAATTTGAATGACAGGATGTCGCTGAGCGCTATGTACTGTTTGGTTTGCGTGTGCATTATTTGGTCCCTTCCGCCTGGGGCTGCTCCTGACCGGCGATTGCGTTCGCGATCATCGGCCCGTAAATCTTTGCCGGAGTTCCAAACTTCAGAGCGTTAATCATCATGTGCGAAACACGCGGGCTTGTCGCCAGATAACGTGCCACCAGATTCCGAGCTTCTATGGGTGACTTCACGGCCTTGGTAACGTAACCTTCAGCAGCAATCTTGCCGATCATGCTCTGCATCTCAGAGAGACCTTCCGGTTTCTCTGTCAACTTTGCAATCTCGTATAGCTGCTTCACATTTTCTGAACCAAGTACACGATTGAGATCGCCTGCCGGGACTTTCTTCAGCATCTGATTCAATCGCGGTCTCAGTGAATTGCCCCTCAGAGTCCGTGTGACAGAATCAGAAGCATCGGCAACGTCTTCCGGCGCACTAAATGCGCTTTCAACGTAGCTGTGAACCTTCTTCAAAATGGCCTGGTCACGCCATGCCGACTTTGCATTCTCTAAGTCTTCTGGCCCAATCTCATCTGCATGGTGCTTGAACAAATCATCAATGCCCTTTTGGGCCTCGTTGAACTGTGTCTCGGCACCTTCCAGGTCTTCCATGCTGGTCGCCCGGCGCATTATCTTGGTCGCATCTGCCATTTTGTGTTGGAAGGTAGCGAACATTCCGTCAGACAGTTTGTCCAGCTTCTGATAGACCGGCTGAGCTGCTTGCCTGACCTTGTCACTGGCATCACCGAACGAACCGGCTTCATCCGTGGCCTGACCGAACTTCTTTAGCGTCTTATTTGCTGCTTCCGTGGCAATGTTTTTGATTCCCTGCTGAGCTGCACTCTGTTGCTGCTCTGCGATCTTCGGACTAGGCGTCTTTGCAACTTCTTCCGCAATGGGCGCTGCGTCTTTCAACTGCCCGGCCATCACAGGAGTAGTCTCACCGGCAATCGTCGCGGTCTTAGGTGCGACCTTGCTGATCTGTTTGCCTATACCTTTGGTTGCCGAATCAACAGCTTTACCCAGGGCGATGTTGCTGAGCAACGAAGCCACGGCACCGCTGGGATCACCTTGATTGAAATGCTCCGTGATGTCGCCAGCCAATGGCCCCAACAACGGAACAATCGCCGCCAGTCGATGTGTCTGTGCCATATCGACGGCATTGGATATCTCTTTATCGCTATTACCAATGAAGAGTGTCTTCAACCGTCCAGTTAAGGAATGGTCTTCCGGCGTGGTCTTCCTCTGTTCAGCCTTCTTGGCATCCGCAATCTTTTGGTATGCGTCGGCAATTGCCATCTGCTCTTTCATCGGTTTCACGATGAGCCGATGTACAGCAACAGCTCCGGCACCACCACTTTTCTGTGCGTCGGCTTCATCCGCATCGTTTGGATCGAATGGCTTAGTGAATGCGTCCCAGAGTGCCCCAGGAAGTTTCAACAAGCTGGTGCCGGTCTTCACAACCTGATTGGCCGCGCCTTTGTCTTCAGGCGAAATCGGATACGGATTGCTGCTAGCGCTGTCCACCGGCGTAAAGCCAGCGGGCGGCGGTGGCACAGATGAAGATGATGACGGCGAAGGTGCCGAACTTGCCGGGACGAATCCGGGCGGCGGTGCAGGAATATTTTGATCTGGCATTTACTTCACCGCCTTTCCGGTTTGAGCATCAACCCATGCTGATCCGTTCCAGCCAATCTGTTGGCCGGTCTGTGGATTAACCTGAAGATTTGATAGCTGGGGCGTTGAGCTTGCACCGGATGGTGCCTGCTGCATTTCTCGATAGTCCGCAACAGTTACGAGCTGATCTTCTTTACTGTAGCGTTGCATTACTTCGTCAATCGAGTTCAGGCCGCCGACAAATTGCTGGGCATTCATTCCAGCCTTAATCATGTTGCCCATCTTGTGCAGGATTTCTGAAGAAAATCTTCCGGTGTGAACTTTTGTTGACGCCGATTGCAGGAAGCTGATGTCATCCAGGAACTTCTGCGCTTGCTCAGTTCCGAATCCTAGTTTCGCGAGTCCTTCTTTCGAGTTGCCAAGTAACGGGCCGACCAAGTTAGGATTCTTAGCCACGGCAGCACGGAGATCAGCGCTGATAGCAAGAGCCTGACGCGCAGTGTCTGCTGTTTGACGTTCGTTCTGTGAAGGCTTATAGAACGACTGCTGGTTCTGCGGAATCACTCTGCCTTTGCTATCGACAAATGCTCCATCAGGAGCGTTTGCCAGGGACAGGCGTTCGCCACTGACCGGGTTAACGCCAGTCTTATACATTGCCTCGACATCTTTGCCTTCGGCAATTGCACGAGAACGCGCTTCCTGTGCCGCCTTCTTCGCGCCCTGCTGCTCGGATAGAGTTAGGAAGTTCTTCGCACTGTTGATCTGATCTTTAGTGAACTTGTTCGGAGTAGCAATCACCGCATTGGCTTTTGCTTCCGAATCAATGATCGCAAAATCGGTTGCGGTCTTTTTGTCGGCAGCAATCTGATTGTGGAGCGCCTGCAATACCGGCCAGCCGCCAAAAGCGCCCGCTATGGTATCCGCAAACTTTGAATCAGGGTTTGGCTGCATCGCGCCGGTCCGAGGATCACGTTTATCGGCGGACATGGCCGAGATGCTCTCTAGCAAATCCATGCCGTGCTGATTACTATGAGAGACATAGCGCTGGAAGATTTTCATAGCGTTTTCGACGCCTGGTGCGGAGAAATCGATCTTACTGGGAACCCGATCAGCATACGGAGTACCAGAGAGGACATCTTTCATATCCTTCAAGCGATAGTCAGAAAGGACACGAGCGCCCATGATTTCATTCGCCCTCTGAAGGGTCGATATTTTTACATCGACACCAGCGTCTCCGATCTTCGCGCCTTTGGGATAGCCAGGTATTCCAGCTTCCGCGTACTTATCAAATTGTTCTTGGGACAGATGGATAGTGCTATTTGGATCACGCACAATCAGGTGCAGAGCTTCCCACCTGGAATTTCCGTTCTTGTCTGTGATCAACGTCCGACCGGCAATAGGGCCAAGTTTGTCAGTGGAATTCAACTTTCCAGACTGCATGGCGGCCATCATCTCTGCCTGGGTCATCGGCTTGCCGTCATTGTCGAAGCTGCCGGAATCGGGATCGAGAACACCAGAAGCCCGATTGATCGCGACGAGAGAGTCAATCGCATCAGCACCATACTTTTCCGCTTCACTTGTGTTGAGCAGAGTTCTGCTGTTTACTTCCGCAGTTTGAGCTTTGCGGGCGAGGGTGCTGGCCCGGTTGCTAAAGTCCTGCTGCGCTTGTTCGTTCTGGCGCTCATCCGCTTGCTGGCGCTGAGTAATCTGCTGATTCATGGCAGCGGCACCGGCAGCACCAGGACCACGGCCTTTTCCTGCCGCAAGACCGGTGAGCGAACCTTGAATAGCTTCTAACGCCAAGGCAAGACCGATCTGGCGCGGACCAACGGGAACGGGCGTTTTAATCCTATTTCCCTGATCGTCAATGGAAACGCTATAACGCGGACCGCCCGTTAGTGCTTCAGCCGAGCGATAGAGCAGACTGGCTTTCTTGACTGCTGGATGATTGGAGTAATCGTCCTGAGCAGGGGCATTCGAGACAATATCCGTCTGGGGATTCTGCTGTGTGGGCTGCGGTTGTGCCTGTGCTGGTGCTTGATTCCGCGGATTCTGGGCGGAACTATCTTGTACCGGTGATGATGGTGCTACTGGCTGCTGTTGGTCTGCCGGTGCTGAAGTTGGCGGCGGTGTGTTCGCGCTTGGAGTATTGCTAATAGTATCGTCTGAAAACATTGTTCCTTTTAATTGAAGCTCACGGCGATGGCCGGGCCGGAAGTCACATTGCTTACTGTGATCCCAACTTGTGCCGGTATTGCGAGGTCGAAAACCGTGCCGGTGCTCGTGGTCACCGGACTTGCGAAAAGTACATTGCCGGATGCTGTAAGAGAGTCGAAAACCGTGAAGGCAGCGGTACCCGCTGTGGTCACCACGATCCTGCACAATCGACCAATCCCGCGTTTAATCGTAGTGGTCGAAGCGCCGGTTGGTATGAACGCGCTGAACTGTCCGCCGAATGAAGTCAGGCGCTCTTTGATTTTTGCTGCTTGCATAAATTGTCCTTTGTAAAAAGGGCCGGAGGAGGAGAATGCGGATTCATTCGTCCGCTGGCGCTCTCCGGCCCTATCGCCCTTGCGCCATTCGCTACAGAAATTGCGGCCCGCACTTAGATCAGATGGACGGCATGCGGGCCGGTTAATGGATAGCCGTCCAAGCTTTTATTTATTCCAGTCCTTAGCGGGAAACCATTTCTCACCGTCAAAAAGCCATTCTTCCCCGCCATATATTTGGCTATCGCCAACCTTGTTCCGTGGCGCTTCGACTGTGTGCCTGAGAGTTACTGCATCGTGAGTCGTCCACGTTTTTGCGGGGAGCGTCGGGTTGTATTCGACCGTGCAGGCGGCAACTATTCCGTCATTGGTCGTCTGCTTCTTCGGTAGTAGCTCAGGATCGCGCCAGGGTTCGGGCTCAATTGGCTGGTAGACGTTGTCCAAGAGAGGACTCATTATGCGATGCTCCTGGAAATCGTTGGACGCCGATCCGTTCCGTCAGGCGATACCCACATCTTGAAAGCCCGTTTCAGATCGGCGCTGGAAAGATGCCAAAGCTCTTTTTCAGACCACATCTTTGGGGCACCAGTGATCAAATCGAACCCTGGGGTTAGCTTCTCGTCAGGCTTCAGCTCGACCGGCTCTGACTCTGGCTCTTCTACTGACGGAGGCGCCTCCACAGACTGCGGTCTTTCTTCCAGCAGTCCGAAAGCAGATAAGCGCTCAAACGCCTGTGCCCAACATTCAGGAGTGACTATGCCAATTTTCTGGGCTGCTAGGTAATCTTGGAGACTATCCGCGTTTTTTCGGGTTGGATAGTACTCTGGGTGCTCAGCGACAAACTGTTCAGATGATTTGCGATTAAATTCCTGCGCTTGCTCCATGGACATATTCAAGCCGTCCGCTGAAGGCGGCAGTACCCAACCGGGGTCTTTGCGGCCAGCTACCACTTCGCCTTTTTCCAGACTATGTAGTTTTCGATGGGTTTCGATCAGCTTTGTTTCGGCCTCTCTAACAGGCCGCTGTCTCTCTTCTTGTTCGCGGCGCTTCTGCTCTGCAAGCTCTTGGCGAACCTGGGCAGCCGTGATCGGTCGATGGCGAGGGTCATCGTAGTTCTTCAACACCTTATTTATTCTCCTTATGTCTGTCGTAAAAACCTAACCGCTGCTTTTCCAGGATTTCTTCACGGTACTCAAGCGGTACATTCAGCCAGTCCTTGATGTCGATCATCTTTTTCAAGTTCCAGCCACGATCAATTCCGTGACGGACGTATTTATTCCACTGGTCGCGGGCGACTGCGATATGTCGTTTTCGCTCAGCGTCACGCTTGGCTTTGAGATCGAGAGCATGCTGATCGACAGTCGTTTCAGGTTCCGGCTCGGGCGGCAGGGACAGTCTAGGTAGCTTGTCTTTTATGGTGGCGAAATGAGAAGTCGAGCTGCACTTTGCTGTGCCCCGGCGAAATTCATTGTGTGTTATTGAAACGCCGCTTACTCCGCATCCGCCGCAAGTGACCGTGTAAACAGGTTCACCTGCGTGATAACCAATCACTCCGTCAATGGTGAAGCCATCAACGACCTCGCCTAATTTCTTTAAAACGTAATTTGGCATCAGGCACCTGGATTCGTCGTGCCGGGATCGGACGGCGGTGTAGTGCTCGTACCGCTCGATGGATCGCTGGGCGCTGCCGGTGCGCTTGGATCGGTCGGCGCTGTTGGGGCCGGGTCGGCTGGTGCCGGGTCGGCTGGTGCCGGGGCCGGATCGGGCACTGTTATTGTGTAAGTCGCCCCTTGCAAGTTCGCTAGGACCACCTTGCTTTGAAGAGCAAGGTTGTGCAGGACGGCAATTCGGTTGTGGTGATAATCTACGAATGACTGATACTTTGTTGGGTCAGAGCAAGTCGCTGCGGCCATCGTGCCCCAGGATTTTGTCATGGGGTCGTCACAGCACTGAGATAGTATGGCGAATTCGCCATCGCTGAGTTGTTTTGTTTCGATAATTTGTACGGTGTGATTCATTTTTGTAATTTCTCCTTTTTATGCGGCAAGAGCCACGCCCACGCCCCGTCCGCCCAAAGCACCACTGCCTAGTGTGCTTACCGACGTTCCACCAGTGCTGCCTCCACCTGTGCCTGAGCTGCCGATAGCAGTAGCTATTGCTCCGAGCAGCAATCGGTCATCGCCTGCCACGACTTGAAACAATGGTGTGCCAGATACGGTGACGGCGTGATATGTGATGGCCCCACCGGCGAACTGAGCATCTTTGCCGTAAATGTAATAACTTCCTGTGACACTTGGGTCAATTGTTGCTGAGTTATAGCTGACCAACCCGGAACCAAATTGGTCCGAATGCGACGTGACAACAATAAACGTGTGAATGCCATCATTGCTTAACGTGGTGTCGTTCGTCGGCAACCAAGTAGTCGATAACGGAACTCCATGAAAGCTACTCGCAAGCTGACTGTTCGCATTTGCGATTGCATTGTTAGCAACCGGCCCGCTCTGGGCCGGAGTCAGGTTAGACTCCTGGCCGTTCGTACTGACGGCAGAGACCCAGTAAAACTGTGTGACGGAATTCGCCACATTATCCACAACAACAACCGGCGTAGAGATACCAGCGATGTTGTGTGGATTCGTCTGAAAGACCACGGCTGACGCTGAATTGTTGGCACTGTTTCTGTAAACTTTATAACTAGAAATAGTCAGATTACTTGACAGCGGCAGCCGGACTTCGTTGTACGCAAACGAATACCCAGCGGCCACGCTCACCAAGGGAGACGCTATGGTCGGTGCCGGAACGGGCGGTGCTAATTGCGGCGCTTGGGTCACACCCGCTGTTGCGTTTATCCCAGCACCGGCCATATTCAGTGACTGCGGCGGGACGATTGGATGAAATGGAATGTTTGTATTAGCAAAGTTATCTGCCACGTATGAGTTGTTCGGCGGCGCAATTGGAAAATTGCTGATAAAGAATGGCGACCTAGCTGGAGCTGACAGCGCTGGCATCGCCTTCGGAATGGTTCGCTCGATTGGCTCATAGCCCTCTGTCGAAATGTTCGTGTTCATTGGCATTTGCGAAACTCCTCAAAAGCGGGCCGCGATACCGCGTCGTCATAACGTGGTACTGGAAACAACTTCCTTCCGATTGCGCTCGACATGTGCTCGATTGAAACTCGGTCGGTCGGCAGAATCCCTGGGCGACTGTGACCACAAACCAGCGTGATTGACGCTCCTTCAACCGCTGCAACCTTCACGATCTCCGCGCATTCTAGGCAGAGCAACCGGCTCTTTAGGTTCGGGCCTTTGTGCCGCTTATTTCTGACAGTGACTGCCTCTGCCAGGTTCTCAGTGAACTGGTCAAGGACTTCGCATTCCTGTGAAATCACTTCAGGCGCTAGTTCCGGTTCTAAATTTTCGGCGAGCTCTTCCACGGATGGTTCGGCTACTAGAATCGAATAGGACATCAGAGAGAACCTCCGCCTACCGTGCTACGGTCAGGACGGCCCTTTTTAATTCGTCTGAAATATAGGCCGGGTTGAAGCCCATGGCGCTCGAATATTGGGCCAAGCTTTATCGCAAGCTGTAGCATTACGTCTGAGGCTGGAGAATCCGTTTCACAATCACTTTCGAGTAACGATATCCAGCTTTTGAGAAGTACCTGGTCGTTTCCGATTGCCTTATCGACCGCATTTTCGACATCGGCTTTGTATTCAAGATGAACGGCGGAAAGTTCGCGGTTCGGTCTCGCCTCGTCGTCATAGTTGACGGCAACTATCGGCCACAGGCTGAGAATGTCAAAATACCCCTGCGCCACTTGATTGACTATCACTCCCCATTTGACCCGCCGTTCATCGCGGGACAGTTCATTAACTTCTACTTCGACACTTTCCATGTACCTCCGTGGTTGGATTTGAAAAACATAAAAGGCTGCGGGATGGGCCTACAACCATCCCACCGCCTAGAACAAGGGACAAAACATTGGGTAATTTTCTGTTCCCCTATGGTGTATAGGGCCGCAGCTCTTTTTAGGCCACGGCTGTTTCTAAAGGTTTGGGTGAATTCACCTGAACCTTTTTATTGCCGCGCCCGGTCTGCTTGCCGACTTCAACGAACTCCTTCGCCAGGAATCTGGTTCGGGAATGACCACACCAAAGCTTTACCTCACCCTCTGGGGCTGCCTCTGGGGTTATGGCTTGCATGGTATGGCAGACTGGACAAAGCAGTTTCGGGACGCCCGACTTCATGGATAACAGCAGATCGCTGAGCGGTCTGGCTGGACGCTCTGGTGAACGCCGGTGCCCAAAGTCGCTATCTTCATCACCGTCTTCGTCATCAGGCTCGAAAGTGTAGCTGTGGCATTCCTGAATGCTGCCATCCTCATTGATTTCGGTATCAATGGCGGCCCCGGCATGATCGACATCAATATCGGCAAACCGTTCCCGTTGCCTTAGCCGGGACTTACGCCAGGACATCGCAACCCAATAGGCCTTGCCATACAGCCTGGATGACATTTCTGCTGTGCCTGGGATCAAGAGATCATCCATGGCCTCGAAAACGTTGCGCCAGGCATCAACGGCGATTTCCTGCACTTGATGTTTCAACAACCTGTATGCGCTTAAGTCTCGGTTTTTGGAAACGACTGCCCAGATGGCCGCGAACACAAACTTTCTGTAATCGCGCATCCACTGATAGAGCGTAACCATCCGGTCGGCGGCAATGGTGACGGCCTCTGTCGCCCATGCCAGGAACGGCTCTTGCTCGGCTGGGCCGTCATATTGGTAAAGGCGTTTGGCGAGTGCGTGGACCACGTTCTCGCCGTCAACCGCCAGCAGCTTGCCCGAACTGAGGGCCGCTGATAAAAGGTGGGAATAGTTCTGGTTAAAAAGTTCAACAACTTCAGCCGATGGTACTGGCTGTGATTCTGCGGGTGTTACTTGTAGGCTATTCATTTCTCCTTTGCGTTTGGATTTAATTCCGTCGTGCTTTTTAATTACGCTGCCTGGTCTAGATGTGGGCCAGCGCCTTATTCACATGCTCTATCGTGGCGTTCGCCCCATGCTCATCGACCAACTTTTTGGCCTGAGCTTTAAAGCCGTCGCCGTCCTGTTCCGCCGTGCTGAACTCTGCGAATGAATGTGCCAGCTCCAGCTTGCTTAGGAACCGCTGAACATCTGCCTGCAAATCAAGCGTTGGCTCAAAGTCCTGGATGATGCTGAGAACGTCAGCGAGGTCGAATGTTTCAAAATGCTGTGGGAAGTTCTCTCCAGCTTCCGCCAGTATCGCAAGGCGGTCCGCCTGAATGTTTCTTTGTGTTTCTTGTGTCATTGCTTTTTTCCTTTCAGCCATAGTCCGTGCTGTGGCCGTTGTGTATCGGTACGCTTGCGCTGGACTAAAACCAGCGCTCAGCTTTTCTACCGAAAACTTTTGTGCAGTCCGAAGTATTGCTGACTCGATGATCGTGTCAGGGTAATGCAGCCAGTGGGCAGCACCTTCTGGTGCTGGTGCCGGGATGTGTGGCAATACCACTTTCCACGCCTGTAGCAAACCTTCAACTCTTTGAACTAGGGTCATTGCTTATTTCCTTTATGGCGGCTTTTGGCTCGTGACGCCGAATGCCAAGCAGCTCATTCCTCATTACACTCGCGGCGTATCTTTCCGCGTCGTTTGCGCTCATCGCATTCTCCGTGGCGCGAAGCTTACGAGCTTTCGCGCCGGTCCTATTTATTCCCCGGCTAACAAGTTCTTCACTATATGTTCCGACCCAAAGCAAGAATTGCTGCCGGTCGGGTGACGGAACCCCAGGCATGAGCGCCTTCCATAACTGCTCATACTGTTCCGCCATTACCATTTGATTTTGTACTGTCATGCAATCTCCGTCTGCGCCGTCTTTGGCGCTATCTCTGCCGTTGATTCTGCCTGCCGCCTTTGCTGCTGGCTGGCTTCGTAGCTCTGCTCGATTTTCCGCCAGCGACCGTAAAGGTTATACAAACCCTGCACGGCTTTCTTTCGGTGCCGAAAGTCGCTGAGCGCATGGCCGATCATTCGTGCGGCCAAGTCCACGTCACCGCCGCACTCATTGATAATCCGCTGGGCTGATGGAAACTGCTGCTTGAGCCACTGGGCTGGGAACTTCTGTCTGCCGCACTTACGCAAGGCCATTTGGTATCGCAAAGAAAGCTGGGAAGCCTCTGGAGTTATCTTCAAGCGGACAATCTCTTCGCCTGGGACGTTTTGGTATTTGATTGAAACGGCGTTAGTTTTTCCACGCCTATGGGGACGCGCAATCCAATCTATCTCTGCATCGGCCAGACGCTGCTGGGACCGGGCAATGCTGCGCGGATCAGTGTTAAACATCCGAGCAAGCGTTTGCTGAGAGTAGAAGGTGTCATGATCTTCTGCCTTGCAAGTCATGAAATGGACCATTTGCAAAATGTCCAATGGCGTTATGCTGGCTGGCTTTTCGGAAGCAAGAAAGTTCCGAATCGTGGTGATGGTGGTACTGTCATTGAGTATTGAATCTTCGTTCACATATCCTTATCCCGGCCCCGAAGGGCCGATATTTTATTCTGCCGTACGCGATACGGCGTCTTGCATGTTGCGTATTATGTACGCACAAACCCCTGACTTTATGTCGGGGGTCAGCGGAACTGTATATCCGCTTCGCTTTCTTTCTGTCCGATGGCTTCTGGCTTTGTCTGATCGTTTGCACGACAGCATGTTTGCTTGTGGCTGGCTTCGCAGACTTGTTTGCCCGCAAATCAGAACTTCAGGCATTCCAGCCATCGTCATATGTAATATGTATAGTCTGACAAAAATGTAGGTACTTATTTGTCAGTAGTCAAAATTTACATAGTGACTTTATGTCAGGGGTTAGGCTTTGGAATATCGTTTTGATTGATACCTATTGTGGCGACTGAGCGCCAGGATGAATAGAACGCCGGTAGATAGTTAGAATCGGCTTAATCCCTTATTTCATCCTATATTTATATTATACCATTATGAGTCAATAGTTTTAGGCTACTTTTCCCTGCAAGCTCCTGATAACAAGACAGAAAATAGTTACATGAAAACTGGATTTGGATGGTCATTTTCATCAAATTTTCTATTTCCGCGAATACCATACGTACTAGTCCGGCCACGCAAGCGGATAGCTCACCCACCAATGTGGGCAGAGTAAAGGGGCCGCATGCTCTTGAAAGCACCTTTGGGTTACCTCTTTCTGGCTCTTCAGAGTATGCGGCCACAGATTTCAATAGGATGGTAGACAGCCTACCACCCTGTTAAGTTGTAAGCAACGTAAGGCGATTCCGCAGTGTATATGCGGTTTTCCGGGCAACGGGCCGGTAACGATCCGGCGTCTCTAATTTCACTCAACAATAGAGTGAAAATAACTTTTAATGGAGTGAAACCTATTACAAACTAGTAACTCTAGTAATCATGCGGTTAGCAATCAAAAAGCGAATATTCTATATGTATCTAAAAACAAAAGGGTTACCAACAGCTGGTAGCCTGGCTACCAGCTGTTACAAAAAGTGTCACTTCGTCTTACTACTCACTGTGACTGATTTCCCCAAGTGCTAAATCCTTCAATCTCGCGACGGTTAAACATGTCGAGCCTACGGCCACCGGTCACCCTGCGAAGCACGGAATAAAACTCTTCCGGCTTCTCGCTGTGTTTGCTTCTCGGCGCATCGAAGGCCGTAAAGAACTGCTTCGTATCAACGAACCTGGGCGAACCCTTCCTGGCACACAAGCAGAACTCGCTGTTGAATTGCGGCCAACCAACTATCTGGAAGCCGCCATTCTTTTTCCAGGTGAAGCAACAAGCGTAGGTCAGTCCCCATCCCTTCAATAGCGTTAATGCGTCAGGCAAGTACCGGTGCGTGGACCACAAAAAGATATGGCAATCAGCCGCTGCATGCTTCTGTAGCATGTCCCCAACCGTGCTGGATATCTGCTCGATGCTCATGACCGGATAATCCAATCCGACTTGATTGGGGCGCGTGTCCCTCTCAATCTTCTCGACCGGCCATGGCGGATCAATGACCACGACATCATAGAGACCGGCCAGCTCTTTGGCCTCGATTGCCTGGATGGAGTTCAATGATTCGTTCAACTCAGTCCGGCGCACCTGGCGTCGTGCTTCTGCTAAAGACAGTTCACCGGCACGGACTCTGCCGACAAGTTCCGGCGCTGCCTTCTTTATTTCCATTACCGCCTTGAGCTTGCGCTCTGGGATACGCATCTCTTTCGCGACGGCGGCCCGGTTATCGGCCTTAGGGCGAGGTGGGGTTACACTGTGTAACTTCACCTTCGTATCGGACACACCGTCCGATACGTTGGTCCGGCGTGATGCAGTTGCGTGAGCTGTACGTTCCCGCTTTGCGATCTCAGACCGGCGTTCCCGTACTGAATCCGCGATCACGGCCCGCTGGTCGTCTGTGAGATTGCGGCGGCCAAGCTGGTTCTGCTCAATCCACAATAAGGCGTGGTCACGGTCGTCAAGCTGTACGTACTCTGTCTTAAATGGAATGTTGTGCTTCAGGCAGATGGTGTGCCGGTTATGCCCGTCAATCAGGACATTGGTTTCACCGTTAGCCCATAAGATCAGCGGTGAATGGCATCCACCCCTCAGGATGTTGTTTTCTAACTGTTGGAATTCTTCTGGTGCAAGTTCCGGGATCAGCGCCCGGAACTCAGGGTCTATCGAAATACTTTGGTTCAATCAAACTCGGATAAATCAGAAATGCGCCGATGGTGCCCCATAGGGATCACCTATCAGTCATCACTTCTTGTCGAACGCCGCCAGAGCCCGCTCGTAGTTCTCTCTGGCTTCCTGCTGTTCCCGCTGCCGAAGCCTGACAGCAAGAAGGTTCAGCGTCACTCGCTCACGTTCCGGCGTGTGCCCGGCCCAGTTCGACTTCAGTAATTCTTCCAACCGTTCGACAGTCGCCTCACTCGCCAGCTTCCGCAGATCATCCATTTCAGGATTGGCCGGATACTCTTTGGCAGCCATCCAATAGAACGGCACAATGCCGCACAGCGCACAGCAGTAGGTGCCTATCGGCTGGACGAAGAAACATTCGCAGCATGTTTTGAATGCGTTGTTGGCGTCAATCACATCCTGGTTCATGCCTCGCGCCCTTTCCTCAATGCAGCCAGCTCCGCGTCCGCCTTCACTTGCAGCAGCTCATAATACCGTTTCGCATCACGGACATCTTGAGCCGTGATCTCAACTTTCTGCGGGGCAGGCTCTGGCTTCGGCGGCTCAGGCTCTGGGGCGGGACTCTCTACGACCGGCGCATGCTTTGCTATCCGCTCTGCCGACCGCTGTTCTGCCTGGCGTTCAAGTTCACGCATGCAAGCCAGCATATCCAAGAAACTCTGGGCGTCTTCATCGCCCGCACTAGGATCAACAGCGCGAAAGTGAGCAGCCATCGCACCCTTGTAAATGGTTTTCTCTGCCCCGTCATTGGCCTTCTGCAACGCGATGAACCTGGGGAAGAATGCTGTCCCAGGCAAATCCAAATTGCTGTAAATGAATTCCTTCAACTGCCAGTTCAGCGACTTCCGGTGAAAGCTGACCGCGAACTCTGCGAACTCTTGTGAAGACATCCGTACTGCGTCTTCCAACTTCTTGGCCGGTGCCGGTTCAACGTAAGGCAGCTTCATGGTGCCGTACTCACGCCGCAGGTACTGCTCCTGGGCTTCTTTGGTCTGCATACTCAGGCGGTATGCCGGATTGCACTCATTCTGGCTCTTATGGTCCTGCATGCGGTCGGCTAACGACTGCTTGCTCCTTGAGTTCCACCGGGTAGCGGCATAGATAACGCCGTCATTGCCATCGGCATCAAGCATGAGCCGGACGATCTGCATAGCGGCCAATTTGTCCATGATGGCAACAGCGTCGGTATTCCTTTCGACCAGGTTGAAGATGCTTCTCCCCCGAGATAGAGCATCAGACAATCTCTGTTGCTGCCCGCTGAACTGGGCACGGCGCTCTGCTTTCTTCTGTTCAGCCTCTGATACCGGCGCTGGCTCTTCACCCTGCAAAGCCAGGATGTGTTTTGCTGCGGCTTCGCGTTCATCTGCTGGCCTGTTCTCGTCGGCCACCACGGTCTGTAACTCTTTAATTGTTGCTGTGCTCAATCTTCTCCTCAATGGGCGCATTCTTACGCGCCGCCAGGAAAGCCCGCGCTTGTGCTTCCGCATCTGCTCGTACTTTCTGATTCACTTGCTCACGCATTTCTTTGTCAAAGCTGCCTTCTTCCACCAGCTCTTTGACCGTTCTCTTCACCCTGGCGCTAGACTCTGGCAACGGCACGTTATACACGGCCAGGATCAACTCAGCCGCCCGCACCCTAAGAGCGAACGTCAGCTTGGGATTCTTACAGGCGTCCTTCAACGCCCGCAGTGCTTCTTGAAACTTCTTACGACTAACTTTTGGCAATCGACCTCCTTATAGGTGTATAGGGCGACAGGCCAAAAAATGTCCCGCAGATGGTACCTAGCTGTGCGTCCTGCACGTTGTACATATGGAACCTTATGGGCACGATGCGGGACGTATTGGATTCGTAGATGGGACCCTATTTAGGGACCCCTTTTCAGGATCGGTCAGCCGCGCCTCGGTCCCGCCAGAAGGGATCACCCCGGAGCGTCCCCGGCCAGGGTCAACCGAGAGGGTTGGTTAGGAATCCTACCTATCCTTTTTCTTTTCCTACACTTAACCCTCCCGGCTCAATCCTGACCGCCAGCAGGATAGCCAGGACGATCAGGATAGGGATACCAGCCGAAGCGGTGCGGGATAGTGCCGGAATCGAGTAGTGTCGGGGACGGTCAGGATAGGTGCGATCAACTAACAGTTCTTCTGGATATTCGATATTGAAAACAAAGTGCTTAACATATTCTCTAGAATTTGTTTGACAGATAACAGGACCGGAGCGATATTGGTTATGGTTGAGCCGGGCCAGCAGCGTAACAGAGCCTGACCGTAGGGTGAACCGTTGGTAGGACAGAAGGACGGGCAGACGGAACAGCGGCAGGATAGTAAACCTGGGATAAGGGTATATAGAGTATCTGTCTTCCCCCGTATAGCTGTCTCAAGTGTCCCTGTTCAAATGGCCGGGTTTGAAAGCGTATTCAATTCCGTTGGAAGAGGAGAGAACAAATGGCCGGACTAACAAAAGCGTTCGCTTACATTCGGGTATCTGGTAAAGGCCAGATTGACGGTGATGGCTTCCCCCGGCAGAAGGCCGCTATACAAGCGTACGCCGATACGCACGGCATCAGAATCAAGAAGTGGTTTCAGGAAGAGGGCGTGTCCGGCACCAAAGAGCTGGAAGACAGGCCAGCACTTCAGGAGCTGATGATTGCGCTGCATTCCAACGGTGTCAAAACTGTCCTGATTGAAAAGCTAGACCGGCTGGCCCGCGATCTGATGATTCAGGAATCTATCATCGCTGACTTCCAACGGAATGGCTTTCAGCTTATCTCTGTTAAGGAACCTGACCTATGTTCGGATGAACCGACCCGCGTTCTATTGCGGCAGATGATGGGCGCGTTCGCTCAATACGAACGCTCGATGATCGTGCTGAAGCTGCGGGCAGCTCGGCAACGCGCACGGATACGCGATGGGCGCTGTGAGGGCCGCAAGCCGTTCGGTGAGCGTGAAGGCGAACAGGACACCATTGCCCGGATACAGAAGCTGGCCGACAAGGGATTGAACTTCACGCAGATCGCGGACAAGCTGAACACTGAGGGATTACCCACGCGGGCGAATGGCCAGTGGTTCCCTGCACAGGTCAGCCGTATCCTGTCCAGAACCACCGAAGCGGCGTCGGCCTAATGGAGCATGCTCCTCCGTAATAAAAATATTCAGTAGTGCCTAAAAAGGAGTTGACTCCAGAGCTGAACGGAGCGATTCTCCGTCGTGCCATTCATCAGAAAGAAGCGCATTAACGGTATCACATACAGCTATTTGGTCCATTGCGTACGTGTGAATGGCCGGGTGCGGCAGCACGTCCTGTGTTATTTGGGAAAGTTTAAAAGCGTACAGGACGCACACGATTACTGGTTAGAACAGAGCAAGATGACTGGTCGAAAGCGGCAGGCCGCTCGGATGCTAAAGAAGTTGGCCCCGTATCTCGAACAGTAAAATTGGCCGTTCAATATTGGACGACCGGAACAAATCACAGTGCCCGCAGCAGGAACTAATTGCCACCTGCTCCAACGGTCACGAACAAAATCAAATTGAAGGATTAAAACTCATGACAATCCCTGCACATGAGATGCGTAGCAATTCGTCTTGGCGCGGCCTGTTCGATAAAGTAATGCGAGTGTGCGACAAATACAACTTGCCCTGCGTGTTTCCACAATGCGAACTCTTGATGTTCATCGACAACGGCAAGGTTGAAATCTTTTACCCGGAGGAACACCAATGGTTAAACTAACCCGCAAGGCCGAAAATCGGCTGTACGAGTATGCCGCCCGAACAGGCCAGACCACTCACGCCGTTGCGAGTGAGGCGATCAATTACTTTTACGAGAATTACGGTGAAATCCTCATGGAAGAGCTGGAAGAGCGCCGGGTACGGAAGGCGCGTAAGACTGTACGCGCTGAAGTGATCAGCTTTCCAGGTTCACGACCGGCGTAAAGAGGATCGGGGCCGGGATCAGCACTGGCCCTCGTTCTACCTGCTCTGATCCACAGTGACTGTTTCGATCCATTTCATCTTCACACGTTTTAACTTTTCATCACTGAAGACATACGTGATTAGTTTTTCAGGTATCGTACGATAAATCGCGGTAATCGGGAATGGAATCGAACAACAGTTCGATTCTTTGATCGTTACCATGGCGTCAAGGTCTTGAGGGCTAGTGCTTAAAGACCAACCAGGATGACGATGCCAATCGCCAACATAATCTAATCGTCCACCTGACTCTTCAAAAATCCGATTACAAAAGGCGGAGGTGTATTTCCCATCAATGAGCACACTGTAGCGTTTAAGTTCAGCTCTCGGGCCAGGACCGCATGCATCAGTAACGATCACGCAATTGTCTTGAGATAGATATCCAACCAGAGCACCGCCTGTCTCCGTCCTTGGTGATTTCTTGATTTCTAACCTGATGAGGTCCAAGACATTACGTTGTATCAGAATTCGCTGATAGATTATTGATTTTTGCATAACCTGCAAACTTCGCGCTTTGTTACAGATAGAATTTCGATCTTCGGGGCGAAATCACCATTTTTGCATCTTAATTGCCACCGTATGTAGTCACCATCAAAACGCTTTCTGTCGGGAGTGTTCATCAGCAGTGTATCAACGGCAAGGGATGCCGCTAAGCTCGCGACAGTTCCGATGTCGAATGTTGCGCCAGTAAAGGTAGGGTTATCGCAGCCAGGAGCGAAAATACCAGGTCCCGCCTCTGGCTCTTTAGGAGGCTGCAAATCGCGATATTCATCGTCCCAACATAGCCAGCAACCGGACTGACGCGGAACAACTCTCACGATTTCACCGGCCCATGCACCATTGGTTACGGTGGCGTAAATCTGTGGGACATTCAGTTCCGCGCATAGATCAGCTATAAATCTGCTGACGGAATGATCTCCCGTAGATTCAATTACTAAATCAGCAGATGACAGCAGCTCGTATAATTCCTTGTCCTTCACCTGCTGATTGGTGTTTCCGATCAAAATGTCAAGTTTCTTGATTTTGCCCCACGCATTTGGATTGAAGTCCACCAATCTGAACTCTATTGCCTGAACCTTGGAAAAACCGAAGTAGCTCACACCAAGCTCATGACGAACAGCATTTGATGGTTCGAGGAAATCGCAATCGACTAAACCAAAGTTTTCAATGCCAGTGGCGGCTAAAGCGGCACCTATTTTCGATCCCATACTTCCACAACCAATCAAAACGACTCTTTTGCTTCTAAGCCCTTCCAACCCCTGGATTCGCGGATTACTATCACCCTCATCAATGACAAATGTGCGTATAGCTTGTGAGATGCTCTTTCCCCGAATCCGAAATAATATCCAGGTGAGACGCTCCTGGTTCGCCGTTCCTGTTTGCTCAGAAAAAATGAAACCAATCCAATCTGATTTTTCAATACCTTTTTTATCAAGCCACTCGTTGAACTGTGTGGCCGATTTAACGATAGGCGGTGGTGACGCTACACGATAAACTCGTCCCTTTTGCGTCTCGCCCTTGGCCAAATCTTGATAAAAATCCTTGGCGTGTTCAGTTGATTTCTTGAACGCTAGTTCGGTAACTACTCCTCTGCCAACTTCACAGCGATAATTGCTACCGGCCCCCTCTCTGAATCGCAATCTCAGATTCGCGCAGTCGCCTACCTGCATCGTCTGCGACAGGCGAAAAATATCGGGAGGCACTAGCATAAAAACAGGCCAATCATAAAAATACGATGCTGTGATTGGTTCTGGGGCATCATCAATGAATTCGTTTGTGCCAGAGCCTTCACCTTCCGCCCCCGCCAATACGTCATGAATGACCCGATCTGCTTCATCTATTGCAGCGGTGCCCCACAGACTTGCCGTCCACCTTCTCTGACCGGTACCGAATGTGCAAATCTCTCTTGTGTTAGGGCGGTGATGGCGCGGAAGTATCCGCCAGTTTTGAGGTGTGAAAACTCTTGGCGGTTTGGAAGGGAAACTATCCGGGTATTCGACGGTGAGCAGGAGATCAGGTTCGACCGAGGAGAGCCCCGTAAAAGTTACGCATTGCCGGGCGAGAGCAGGCTGGTCAAGCGTGAACCCACGCTTGCGCATTTCTTCGCATTCTTCCTTAAACATCTCCGCGTATCTCTGATACCACGGTTTATACTCGACCGGCATTTACGGGGCTTCTCCATAGCGATAACTCATTTATCCATGTCGGCGATCAGGCTGTTGCGGGCGATCATCGCGCTCTCGTTCACGTTCACGATCCCTATCATTATCTTTTCCAGGCTGCTTGTTATCCTTATCGTCTGCCATAAGTACCTCCACCGTTTATTCTAGGCGAATCGTCGGCGAACGTCAAACAGCTCTGGATTCATAGCCTTTAGTCAGGTTAGTAGCCATCGGCTAACTTACAAAGGCAGGCTATTGATGTCGGCCAGATAGATCCATCAAGCAATGCCGGTCTCGGAGCGTAACCGAGGCCATACTGGAGCATCTGGGCAAATTGTAATAACACACCTTTAGGACTGGTACAATCCTGTGCGCAATTAGAGAGGCCAGTCGAATGAAATGCCGTACATTAGCTCTTGCCGCCATTTTCTTCACGTCAATGCTGTCTTATGCCAAAGGCGAACCTATACGTGTTG
This sequence comes from Terriglobia bacterium, assembly GCA_963724105.1. Lineage (GTDB taxonomy): Bacteria > Acidobacteriota > Terriglobia > Terriglobales > Acidobacteriaceae > Angelobacter. Next base: position 681,493 of record CAVRTD010000002.1, read on the forward strand.
TCACGATTACAGACACAACCGATGCGGCATCTTCGGAAGTCATGAAGTCCTTCCGGCAACAAATCGCGAAGCATGCGAATCTGTTCACAATGGTCGATAACAGCAAGGATGCCAACCTAGTTTTCACAGAAGACTGCATGCCGCGTAAGACAACCGAACCGTATGTGTGTTTCTACACTACGCATTTCGCTGGTGGAAGCAGCAAAACATTCCTTGGTGGCGGTATTTACACGGCTAACAACGCTAACGATATTGCAAACAATTTCGTTGCCTCCGTGGCCCAAGATGTGGTGGAACGCTGGGAGGACACTGCAAGAGACAATGCAATCGAGACTCTGGAATCGTGTCTCTTTCTCACACAATCGAGCTGCGCGGTACCGGAGAAGTTGGTACCTGAACTTAAGGTAAAGGTTTTGAACTTGTCTCAATATTTGCAAAAGGGCGGCTTGAAAAAATAGAAGCATGCCGGTAATTTACGCTTGCCTTTATATCCGGTGTTGATACACTTCCGCCATCCACCCTATGAGATATCTTTGCAAGCTTTGGATACTCGCTGTCGTAGCCCCTTGTTTGGCTCAGTCTGCTCAACCAACCGCGTCCGACTCAATTCCCGATGTTTCAACTGAGCAGGCGAAATGGGCTATTAGCATCGCCGGAGTGATCGAGCCGCCAGAGTTGGCAGGTGCCCCGAAACAGTTCATCAAGCCAACCCCGACGCTTCGGGAGTTTGGGGATATCGTTACCAGCATTTCTGAAAAGGACAAAGATAAGAGTAAAGTTGCTGAAGAAAAGCTGAGCAAGTTTATCGAGCAACACCCCACATATTCCGATGCATTGTTTTTGCGGGCCACGATCAATCTTTGCATTCTCGACAATCGGGACTACCCTTCAATCCTGCGGGATATCAATGCCAGCATTTCCACCCACGAGTCCGGTGGCCGCGAGACCCTATACAGCGATCTCACAGACCATTATTCACTCAGTGGAAAGGTCAAAATGCTGTTGGGACAACGCAAGGAAGCGTTAACCGATCTTGAATCAGCAATGAAGATAAATCTGTTGCATGCTGACAAGATATTCAATGTCAGCGGCATTGAACCTACCCGTACATCAAATGTCTGCGAATGGAATCTGGACGATTTTGATGCGCTAATTTCGACCTTTCCAAATGATTATTTGCCAGTGCTTCTGCGTGGTCTGTACTTCAAATCCTTTACAACATTCAGTGCTGAAGGCAAGTACTATCCAGAGGCGGCTCAGGATTTTGATAAAGCTGCCGCCCTCAAACCAACATCACCATTGCCGCGCTATTTCCTGGGAACTCTTTATGTAAGAGCCTCCATTTTTACGATGGCAGCTAATTCGCAAGAAAACCAAGATGCAATTAGAAGAAAAGCGATTGCAGCGCTTACCGATGCCATTCATGTTGATGCAGACTTTTTGCCAGCGTACGAGGAGCGGGCAAGCCAATATCTTGACGTGCGAGATTATCAGAAAGCTGTCGCCGATTATGATCAAGTGCTCAGATTCGATCCAAGGAATAAGACGGCCTATGCTGATCGTGGGCTGACGGAACTAGAAACGAAGCGTTATGCGGCAGCAATTTCCGATTTTGGCAATGCGATACGACTCAAGAAGGATGACGATACATCACTCGAATTCAGTTACGAGCACAGGGCAGATGCGTATGCAGCGATTGGAGATTGGCCCCACGCGATTGCTGACTATGGGGATACGATCAGGCTCAAATTCGGCAGAGAAAGCTTTCTCATAAGCCTAAAACAAATTAGAGCACTTTACCCTGAGTATGACCATGTGAGCGACGGGGTACTTCTCCGAAAGCTGCGCGATCTATTCCTGCCGCAGATGGATTATCAGGTCTTTGCAAACGCTGTGCTGAAGAATGAAGGGAAATGGGCGATTGGCGATCTGCACGATCTTTATCAAAGACGTGGTGATGCATATATGCGGAATGGTGATTTTCGTCGTTCCGCTCGTGATTTTGAAAGAATATACAAGGGCTTGCCGGACTATGCGGAATCAATGGACAAATGGCGTGTTTACGGCAACAATCGCGAGGGCGCAGAACAACAAATTGATGTAAAGAGGGTACGGCTCTCAGGTGTATTGCCTGCGGGATTGATGCTTAGAACTTTGGCGAAAGACGGAACCTATGTCGTCCGCGCCTACGAATTTGATTGCGACAAGGCCAAAGTCAACCTGTCCTCAAACACACTTTACGATGCGGACGACAAAGCCGTGAAGTACTCGGAAACAGGCAGTGGATGGCGAACCGTTCCCCCTGGCACCCAAGAACAGAAGCTGTATAACGGCATGTGCTCAAGCCAAAATTGACGGCTGTCCTCGATAAAAAAGTGGTCGCATTTCTCTAATCGACGCGCTATAGTGCTCTTCGCTGCTCAAGAATTCCCTGAGCATTGCTGGTTAGCAAGCTGCCAGCCCCCATCGTTTAAGAGCTAGGACCGCACCCGATCCACCGGCGCGGCATGGCAGCGATGGTCATAAATTACCAAAACAATTGATCTCTCACGTAACTGAATCGCCCGAACGGGCGGTTGATCCTGTTTTATCCACTCAAGCTGTACAAACTTCAACCTGGCTGACCGCTCGTGAAGCCTCCACATATCTGAAAGTCGCGCACCGTACGCTGCTGTCTTGGGCACGACAAGGGAAAATCAAAGGCCACGTTCTGTCCGGCACACAGCGTCAGACCTGGCGTTTCCGGCTGGCTGATCTTGACGCCTGCTTCAAAGAAAATCCCGTTCAATGACGCTCCAAAACCGAACGCCCTGGAGTTACACTCCATTTGCCATCCGTGTGCCCGGAAGGGACGGTCTAATGAAAAGGGCAGCACGGCATCAAACAGGAAGTGTTGTATTCGATAAAAGACGCAAGACCTGGAATTACTTGTGGTGTCATGACGGCAAACGGCGCTCAAGGCTAATCGGAACCGTGCAGGAGTTCCCTACCAAGGGGGCAGCGTGGCGAAAAGCTCTGACGCTTAAGACAGAAACCGAACCTGAAGCACAGCTCAGCACAGTACCTATCGTGAGGACGTTAGTGGAACAATACAGAGTCGAAAAAATGCCGACCCGAATTGATACGCGGCGCTCGTACGACATTTGGCTGCGTATTCACATTCTGCCCAAGTGGGGAGATTGTGTTCTTTCTGACGTTCAGGCGCGTCCCGTAGAACTGTGGCTCGACACTCTGACGCTGGCCCCGAAGTCCAAGGCTCACGTACGCGGGCTGTTGAGCGTTCTTTGGGATTATGCGCAATGGCGGGGTGACATACCGGCACAGCGCAATCCCATGCAACTTGTGACGATCAAAGGCGCGACCAAAAGACTACGAAAGCCCCGTAGTCTAACCGTGGAAGAGTTCAACAATTTTGCTCATCACCTTCAAGAGCCTTTCCGCACGTTGGCGCTCTTGTGCGTTTGCTTCGGCTTGCGAATCAGCGAATGTCTGGGACTGAAGTGGTCGGACGTGGACTGGCTCAATAGCAAGCTGAGAGTTGAACGCGGCATTGTCTGTCAGAACGTTGACGATGTAAAAACGGCAGAGTCGCAAAAGCAGTTGACGATTGATCGTGAACTCCTGGCTGTGCTCAAGGCGTGGAAGCAGACGAGCCAGTTCTCAGAAAATGAGGATTGGATATTCGCAAGCCCTGTGCAACTCGGTCGGCTGCCATGGTCGTATGACCAAATATGGCGGGTATACCAGAAGGCGGCAGCGGCGGCGGGTATCGGTGGACTCGGAACTCACGCACTTCGTCATACGTTCCGATCTTGGCTTGACGCGGTGGGCACCACTGTTGCGGTTCAACAGAAGCTCATGCGCCATGCCGACATCAGAACGACAATGAATGTGTATGGGGACGTGGTAACGGACGAAATGAGCCAGGCAGCATCCAAGGTCGCGGGACTTGCACTTAAAGTGATTGCAAGCTGATCGCAGAAGCCTGTAAGTCCTTTGGAATTGGTGAGCGCGGAAGGAATCGAACCTTCAACCTACTGATTAAGAGTCAGTTGCTCTGCCAGTTGAGCTACGCGCCCGTGCATTGGGAATTGAGAAGAGAACATCTCAGGAAGACAATTAAGTGTAACACAGCAGGACTTGCGCCAGCCTGCGTCGGAGAGCTATGGCGAGCGCCACGGCCAGAAGCCAGGGGAGCCATCGGTAAAAATCATAAAAAGTCATCAAAAACCCAGTGGCGTTCACCCAATGGCGTTAACCCAATGTGGCTTTCACAGGGATTTAACGGCCTGTTCATCGTGGATTAAAAGAGTCTGAGTAAAAGAATAACAATACGTTTCAGCACGGACAATCTGAAACCAGTTTTTCTCTCAGAACCACTTCTTGGAAAGGGCCTGCGACCTCAGGCCCTTGTTTTTTTAAACTCTTCTCTTGCCCGGAGCGCACGCTGCAGAATTGCCGAGCCAGGCAGGCCATATATTGCAGCACCTGCGGCTACCGGTATTACCAAAGCAGGTGCTGCCAAAATAGATGTTACCAACGTAGGCGCTCCAAGCCCTTTATTTACGCGATATTCACACTCCTGTTGCACCACGTTAATGTTCGATTGCTACAAATATGGTGCATGCAGAATGACTGCTTTGACACGCTGATTATTTCCGATCTGCATCTGGGCTCCGAAGTCAGCCAGGCCGGCGCCGCGCTGGCTTTTCTGCAATCCGTCCGGTTTAAGCGGCTGATTCTGCTGGGCGATATTTTTGCCGACCTTAACTTCAGCCGCCTGACCAAAGAGCACTGGAAGTTTCTGGGGCACATACGCAAGCTCTCAAACCCGCGCCATGGAGTTGAAGTTGTGTGGGTTGAGGGCAATCACGATCACGGCCTGACAGAAGTAATGTCCCATTTGGTCGGCATACCGGTTTACCAGGAATATGTATGGACGTACGCCGGCAAGCGCCATCTGGCCATACACGGCCACCAGTTTGACAGCTTTGCCATAGCCAACGCCTTCCTGAGCAAGGCAGGCCAATTGATATTTCTGCACCTGCAAAAAATTGATTCGAAGAAAAAGAGGTTTGCCCGCTACCTGGACCGTCTTAACACAAGATGGTTACGTCTTTCTGAGCAGGTAGCACACGGCGCGCTCAGTTACGCAAAACCTGGCAAGACTGAGCGCATCTTTTGCGGTCACACGCACGCCCCGCTGGCCCGCGAGCGCGATGGCGTTGAGTATTACAACTCGGGCGCATGGGTCGACCAGCGCTGCACCTATATTACGGTCGACCTGGAAGGAGTCGTTATCCATGACTACATTCCCGAAATTGACAATTGTGATTCCAGCGAAGAACGAATCCCGGCTTTTGCCGACACTGCTGGCATCACTGTGCCGGCAGGACTATTCCCTGATGAGGTCTACGAAGGTATTCGTGGCTGATGCCGGATCGACCGACGGCACACAGGACCTGGCCATGGCATTTGCCGGCCGCCTCAATATTGAAGTCATTCCCGGCGGACTGCCTTCTGTGGGACGCAATGCCGGAGCACGGCGCGCAACCACGCCTTACGTGCTATTTATTGACGCGGACATGGAATTGAAAGATCCCACGTTGCTGCGGCGCGCGATGGCGCTGGCCGAGCGTCGCGAATTGCACTGCGTTACCACCAATATCTGGTGTTCACAAGGCACGGCCCGCGATGGCGTGCTCTATTTTCTGAACAACGTTGCCCAATATGGATCGCTACTGGTCAAGCCGTTCAGCACCGGCATGTTCATGCTGTTTGAGAAAGCCACATTTGACCGGCTGGGCGGCTTTCATGAACAGGCGCTGTACGCGGAAGATTATCTTCTCAGCAAAAAGGTGAAGAACCGCAAGTTCGGAATTGTGAGTGGAAGTATTCAGACCACGAATCGCCGATTCCGCAGCATGGGGCACTGGAAGATCGTGAGCATGTTCCTGAAGACGATGGTGAATTCCTGGAACGATAATTATTTTCTGCACGATCACGGATACTGGCGGCAGAAGGTCTAGAATCCAACTTACGAATGGATACAGGACCTCTCGACACCAGCTCCGTTGACCCCAGTTCCGTTGGCCCCGGCTCGGTCTTCCCTGCTGACTTTGCCTGGGGCGTGGCCACGTCGGCACATCAGGTGGAGGGCGGCAATTTAAATAATCAATGGGCCGCCTGGGAAAAGAACGGACGGATCAAATCCAAAGATTCCGTTGGGCAGGCGTGTAACTGGTGGCAAAACGCTGAACAAGACTTTGACCTAGCCCGGTCACTGGGCGTGAATGCGCTTCGGCTTTCCGTGGAATGGAGCCGTATTGAGCCCCAGGAAGGCACGTGGGACGAGTCGGCTCTGGCGCGCTATCGGGAGATGCTGAAGGCGCTGCATGAGCGCGGAATGCGTCCGTTTGTAACGCTGCATCACTTTGCCAATCCACAGTGGTTTGAAGAAAAAAAGGCTTTTGCGAACCCTGATTCCGTACGGCTGTTTCAGCGGTTTACGCAGCGCGTTGTGGCCGCTCTCGGCGATCTATGCCATGACTGGGCCACGTTCAACGAGCCGAATGTCTATACGTCATTGGGATATTTCCTGGGCGAATTTCCGCCGGGCGAAAAAGGGCGCGTCTTTCAAGCGGCGCAGGTTACACGCAATCTCTGCCTGGCACACGCGGCTGCATACAACACGATTCACTCGCTGCAGAAAGATGCCAATGTCGGCTGGGCGCAGCACTATGTGGTATTCAAGCCGCTCCGGCCGGAGTCTGCGCTGGACCGCTGGCTTTGTGCGTTTATCCACCGGCGATTTAATGACAACTTTGCCGAGGGGGTCCGCAGCGGACGCGCGCCGTTTCCCTTAAACAAATTTGGCTTCAGCCTGCCGGAAGTGAAAGGCACCTGCGACTACGTGGGCATCAACTATTACAGCCGTCTGCGCGTGGGCTTTCAGCCGCGGAGCCCGAAGACTTTGTTTGTCCAGATCACCGTTCCGCCGCACAAGCCGCAGGGAGACTCAGGCATTGAAGTTCCCTATGGCGAGGTTTATCCCGAAGGACTGCGCATGGCGGTGGAGCATTTTGCCGAATTTAAAAAGCCTGTCTACATTCTGGAAAATGGCGTGCCTGACCGTGAAGACCGGATTCGTCCGTGGGCGATTGAGTCAATCGGCAGCCAGATGCGCACGCTGCTGGCGGAAGGCATGGACCTGCGCGGCTACTTCCATTGGACGCTGGCAGATAACTTTGAGTGGAATGAAGGCTGGCATCTCCGCTTCGGGCTCTTTGAACTTGATCCGGTTACGCAGACGCGTACAGCGCGCCCCAGCGCACAGCATTATGCACAGTTGATAAGAGAAAGCATGGGCGTGGCGCGGCCGCCGACTGAGGCCGTTGCATCAGAAACTCCCACGCCAGAAGCTCTGGCGCCAAAGATAGCCGGCGCGAACGGCAATGGAACTCATCTGAACGGGAATGGCCGGAGCGCGGAGTTATCGGGCGGGATGGTGGCTGAGAACGAGAGCGGCTTCCGCAAATAGCGCCACCAGAACCAGCCCATCGACTGGCGCTGGCCAGCCCAGCCCAAAGCGTAGATATCCCCAGGCGGCAAGACATCCGGGCAGCGCAAGCCAATAAAACTTACGCTGGGAACGGCTTACATGTAAATGTGCAGCTTGCATAAACGACTTTCCGTGAACAACAACTCTGCAGGGTTGTTACTCGCCGCCAAGAGGACGACGCGAGCCGGCAGGATCAAGGCGGGCCAGTTCCAGCAGAGCAAAGCACTTGGCATCTTCTTTACGAGCTGTCTCATACAGGACAACCGTTTCGGCCGAACCTTCTTCATTAATGACGCAACGCCACAGATTTGGAGCTCCGGGACTTTGTGGCTTGATCTGAACCTGGTAAGGCGGTTGGACAATTCGCATTTTCTCTCTCCGTGAGGGGCGGAATGACCGCGGGAATTTGTTTCTCCGTGGTTACACACCATTACACGCTTCTTTGACTGACCCGAATGTTAATAACATGTTAAAAGGCACCTGACCCTGTGGAAATACCTACAGATTTGAACCTTAGAAGATAAGGCGGGTTGGCCGATGCAACTATATTAAAATGAATTGGTTAGCGGGAAACTTCTGTCCGGAAGGGTTCTTTCACGGCGGAAAACAGCGTCTCCTCACCCGGAGTGGCGGACTTAATGTTCCATATCTCGCTGGCATATTCGGCGATCGTGCGATCGCTGGAGAAATATCCGGTGCGGGCCACATTGAGAATGGATTTGGCTGTCCACACGTCCGGATCCTGGTAATCCTTTTCCGCTCGGTGGCTGGCTTCAATATAGGACACAAGATCAGCAAGATGGAAATAACGGTCGCCACGGTCCAGCAGCTCGTCCACAATCCAGCGGAAGAGAGCAGGCTCGTCGGGGCAAAACCGGTTTGAACCCAGGCTATCCACCACGCGACGGACAATCACGTCATTGTTATAGACCTCGCGCGGATTGTAGGTTCGAGACTCCTGATACCAGCTCACATCTTCACGGGTAAGCCCAAACGTATAGATATTTGCCTCGCCCACAGCTTCCATGATTTCAATATTGGCGCCATCGAGCGTGCCCAGGGTAAGCGCGCCGTTCATGGCCAGCTTCATATTGCCGGTGCCAGAGGCTTCCATACCTGCGGTGGAGATCTGCTGGCTCAGGTCCGCCGCGGACATAATGATTTCCGCCAGAGAAACTCGATAGTCAGGAACAAAGACTACTTTGATACGGTCTTTCACGCGCGGGTCAGTGTTCACCACTTGAGCCACATTATTGATCAGCTTGATGATCTGCTTGGCCGCCCAGTATCCCGGGGCAGCTTTGCCGGCAAAAATGTATGTGCGCTGGATTTGCGAGTCAGCGCCGTCCTCGACCATGTTCAAGTATTCATGGATCACGCGCATCACATTTAAAAGCTGGCGCTTGTATTCGTGTATGCGTTTTACATGAACGTCAAACATGGAATTCGGATCAATGGCGACTGCCGTGGTGTTAAAGACCTCACGCGCCAGTTTTTCTTTGTTGCGCCGCTTGATCTCGCGGAACTCATGGAGAAATGCAGGATTGCCGGCGCTGTTTTCGATCGCGCGCACGCGCTCAAGATCGGTGATCCATTCTTCTCCCACGGTGCGGGTGAGAAGCGCGGCCAGTCCGGGATTCGCTTTTAATATCCAGCGGCGCGGCGCAACGCCATTGGTCTTGTTGCTGAAGCGCTCCGGCCAGAGCTGGGCAAAGTCCGGCACCAGCGAACTCTTGATCAAGTCCGAATGCAGCCGGGAAACGCCGTTCACTGCGTGGCTGCCGACAATGGCCAGGTTCGCCATGCGGACGTGCTTTTCCGGGCCTTCTTCAATAATCGACATGCGCCTTTGCTTGTCCAGGTCCGTGGGCCAGCTGCGGGTTACCGTGCGGAGAAACTGGTAGTTGATGCCGAAGATAATTTCCATGTGCCGCGGCAGCACGCGCTCCATCAGTGAAACCGGCCACCTCTCCAGGGCTTCCGGCAGCAGCGTGTGATTGGTATAGCCGAGCGTAGCAACCGTCAGCTCCCAGGCTTTGTCCCAATCCAGCATATGTTCGTCGACCAGAAGACGCATCAGCTCGGCAACACACAAGCTGGGATGCGTGTCATTCATCTGCACGGCGACTTTGGCGGGAAGATCGTCAAAACCCACATGCGTGGAAACGTAATGGCGCAGAATATCGCGCAGCGCACAGGAGACAAGAAAATATTCCTGGGTCAGGCGCAGCTCTTTGCCGGAGAGTACGGAATCAGAAGGATAAAGAACGCGCGAAATATTTTCCGAAGCAATTTTCTGTTCGACGGCGCGGATGTAATCGCCGCGATTAAAAATCTCGATATCAAAATCTTCTGAGGCGCGCGCGGTAAAGAGGCGCAGAAAATTCACGGTCGTTCCACCGTAGCCTGCAACAGGCATGTCATTCGGCACGCCCACGACGATCTTGGGATCAATCCAGCTTTGGCGGCGATTGCCCTGCGAATCGCGCGAAGACTGCATACGTCCATATAAAGGAACGGGACAGAAATCCTGCGGGCGATCGATGTAAAAGGGCGTCCCTTCGGACTTCCAGCGATCAGGCTTTTCCCTCTGGAAGCCGCCGACAATTTCCTGCCGGAACATGCCGTACTCGTAGTCGATCCCGTAGCCAAAACCGGGCATGCCCATGGTGGCCAGTGATTCAAGAAAGCACGCCGCCAGACGACCAAGTCCGCCGTTGCCCAAACCAGCGTCCGGCTCAACCTCTAAAACGTCTTCCAGCTTGATCCCAAATTCAGCCAGCACGGTGCGGCATTGGTCGTTCAGCCCCAGATTGCAGAGATTGTCACTGAGCCAGCGTCCCATGAGAAATTCCATGGAGAGATAGCCCAGCCGCTTCACACCCTGGTCACGGTAGCGCTGCTCGGTCTTGAGCAGGCCGTCGATCAGAAAATCGCGAATGGTAAGCGAGAGAGGCTTGAACAGCTCCTGCGGAAAAAGATTGGCATCAGGCCGGGCGAGCGTGTAATGGATATGCCGCAGAATGGACTGACGCAGCGGCTCTGGATCAAACGGGATTCCGGTTAATGAATCAGACGACATTCTGAATCTTAGGATGCACGGCCCCGTAAACAGGAGGCAACTGCGCTGTCTCTAGTATGGCACAGCGCACGCTCCAAGGCACTCAGGTAATACCTGTATTACCTGTACTAAGAGAGAGTGGGCCGCTTACGATGCCAGTCCGTCTGGCGCTGATAAATGCGCGCCGCCTGAACAACTTTGGCGTCATCGAGCCCACGGCCAATGAACTGGATACCTACGGGCAAACTGTCATGGCCAAAGCCGCAAGGTACAGTGATGGCGGGCAATCCGCATATATTGCCGATGCCGCCGATGGGATCGGCAAAACTGAGCTCCTGGTCAAGGTTGGCGTCAAGTCGTGGCGCGGTCACGGGCAGCGAGGGTGTAGCCAGCACGTCTACCTGGGTGAAGATTTCTTCCATCTTCTTTTGCAGAACAGCGCGGATGCGCTGGGCCAGGATGAAATCCGAGGCGCTGATCTCTTCATTCATATAGCCGCCAATCTTGCCCAGCGGATCATTGAGTTCGGCCACGCGGCCGGAATGAATGAGATCGCGAAATGCCGTTGCGCCTTCCACGGAGACAACAAGGCCGGCGGCAACTTCCCATGGACCTTCCGGTAAAGTGACGTTGCTGAGAGCGATCGACGGGCTTTTTTCCAGGACTGCGCGCGCGGCCATCGCCGCCTGATTCACCTCCGGCGTGAGCTCTTTCCACTGGTTTACCAGCCAGCCAACACGTAAACGACCTTTCACTTCTTCGGCGCCAGCATATTTTGCAGAGGCTTCCGGCAGCGAGCCGAGATCTTCCGGGTCGTGCCCGGCAAGGAACCTTCAACAGCAGGTCACAATCATCCGCACTGCGCGTAATAGGGCCAATTTTATCCATGGTGTAAGCCAGGGCCATGGCGCCAGCGCGACTGACGCGTCCATACGTGGGACGCAGACCGCTCAGTCCGCAAAATCCCGAGGGACAGATAATGGAGCCCCAGGTTTCCGTGCCGATAGCAAAAGCCGCCAGTCCGGCAGCGGTAATTGCGCCGGAGCCGCTGGAAGAGCCGCATGTCCAGTGCTCAATGTTCCAGGGATTTTTCGCTGCACCAGTGGCGGAAGCCGAGGGGAAACGATATCCCATGCCACCAGCAAGTTCGATCATGGCCGCTTTACCCAGCAGCACCGCGCCTGCCGCTTCCAGCTTTTTGACGACCGTGGCGTCATAGTCAAAGTGCTGGTCCGCATATGGCCGCGCGCCCCAGGTTGTGGGATATCCCTTGACCGCTAACAGATCTTTGGCGGCGTATGGAATGCCATGCAGTGGGCCGCGATATTTGCCGGCAGCGATCTCTTTTTCCGCGGCGTGCGCCTGTTTGAGCGCCAGATCGGGCGTGAGCGTGGCATAGGCATTTAACTTTGGGCCAATCGTACGGCTGCGCTCCAGATAACTTTCAGTCAGCTCTACCGGGGAAAGCTGCCGCGCACGGATACGCTTCGACAGTTCAGTAACGGAGAGAAAGAGAATTTCTTCGTTGAGCATTATTTTTTCTCTTTCTGGGCTTGATGGGGCTGGGCCGGGTGAGATTTTTCGACCCGGTAGGCCTGGAAGGTATCCGCCGGCTGGTCGCCGTTATCGAGCTTAAAGGTGCGCATTTTCTCCAGGCCTTCCTGGGATTCGGCCATGATCCGGCGTATGTCCGATTTCTGCTCGTCGCTGAGCTTGTCACCATATTTTCGGAAGATGGAAGCCACTTTCATTTCGACCTCGGCCTGTGCCGACGGGCTGAGTTTGGCCATAGCGGCGCGTATCTTGGCGTCCAAAGAGGGGTCTCGTGCCGGCAGCCTGGGCCAGACCATCGTCCGGCAAGGCATTTACGGGAAAGGCTTTACCGGGTAGAACTAAAGCGGTGGCAGCAGCGGCCGCGCCAATAGCAAACTGGCGCCGGCCCAGGGAAAATTTGGGCATTCCATTGTCTCCAGATACGGAAAGGCTAGGCGGGAGAGTACATGAAGGGCATCCGGGGCGTCAAACACAGAGTCACTGGTTTGCATCCAATAACTGCCGCTCTGTCTAAGCTAAGAATCCCGGATGGTACGTATGGTGCGATGGATCGCTTTTGACCAGGAAACAACTTCTTTTTTGCATACAGCGCTGGCGCGGGGGACAAAGGTTGAGACGCTTCTCCGCGGACCGGTTGATTATGCTCTGGCCAGGCCAGGCACAGTAGTGGCTGTGTTACCTGCGACTGGAAGCCCGAACCCGGGCATTGCGGTATTTCGGAGGGTGCGTCCGGTGGGCACACGAGCCACGCCGCGCTGTTGTGACCCAGCCAGCTTCAGGCCGCAGCGCTTCTTCAAACCGAACCGCCTCTCGCGCCGGCGGCTTTCTGGGATTGAGTGACGAAGCGGCATTCGAGGAAGAGGCGCCACAGGAAAAGAAGAGCTGGTGGCAGAAATTGTGGGATGAGTAGAAACTGGTCTTAGCCGCGAATCAACGCGAATGGCGCGAATTTTTTCTGAAATCTCGAGCGTAGCGGAGGAATCCTATGGCAAGAACCTTGCCTTGTTAGAACGCCTTTTGCGGCATGTTAGATGGAAATATTCTTGGGGTCGTTCGGAACTCCCTCGACTGCGCTCGGGATTTCGCCTGCGGGCTAAGACGCCCGCAAAACGGCTCAACTTCGACTTCGCGCCCATCTTTAATTTTCACTACTAAGATTTTTCAGGCGCTTCGCTCAGGATGACAGAGCAGTCCATCTCACTAATACAAGCTAATCAAAGATGATAGGGATCCCTCGCTACGCTCGGGATGTTCTAAAAAGTGAATGCGAACCCGGCGCGCAATGAGCGTGCGGATTGCACCATGTAGATGGTGCGTCCGTCCTGGCCCATTACGGGGATATACCCTTGTGCCAGCAGGTTGCGCAGATCGAGCAGCGCGTCCATTTTGGCGGGAATGAATGAGGTACTGGGGAGTGGCTGGCGGATGAAGAGACTCAGGTAAGGATCAGTCTGGCCGGGTGAAGAGTTAAAGGCATCAACCGAGGAGAGAGCATTGCCGCTGGTCCATTTATAGGAATGCCATCTGTGCCAGGGATGTGGCCATAGACCTTGGTGGAGACCGCGTTCTGGCGGCTGGTGGAAAGGGTCTGCGCCAAGCCCTGCCAATCTGTTGATGCGTCCGCCACAATCGCCTGGCCTGTGGAGTAATCCACGGTGGCGCTGAGATCGTCGCAAATTTTGCGCTCTACAACGACTCTGGCTCCAGTGCTGTTCACGCCCGGGGTATAGCCATAAGAAAATGTGCCCGAGTAAACATCGGGGAGCACATCATCGGAGTAGCTCGAGGGATCGCCGGCGCCGGTGAGCACCGCGTTATGAACGCGATCATAAAATGCGGCTACCTGGACGCTGGTGTTTCCCATGCGCCGGGAAACAGAAACTTCATGGTGAGCGGCTTTCTCCACTTCAGGCTGGCCATTGAGGAGCGCCATCCGAGGACCGGACTCACTGAGGTCTGCGGGAGCCGTGTCAAAACCTTTAGCGCCGCGCATATCAGGCTCTGCGGTGGCATAGCGGTATTCCACCACCATGTTCGGTGAGAGATGGACATCCACTGAGCCGTGCGGACGGAGCGAGGTTACGCGGTTGGCAAACTCGATGGACTGCAGATCAGCACCGTAAGCCAAATCAATAAAACCGGCAATCGTCATGCTGTCAGAGCTGCTCATGGCAACCGCACTATAGGGCGAATTAAGAACAGCAGAGTCCGGAGAAGCAAAATGCCGGTAGGTGACGGTGAAGGTTGGGCGCGAGCTGTCACCTATATTGTGCGCATATGAAGCGCGCAGGACACCCGTGGGATCCGAGGTGGACGCGCCGATGTTGCCATTGAGCGAGAGCGTACCGGACGAGAACAGCGATTTTTCCAGCGCAAAAGCGGTCGTCATATCGCCCGCGCTGCCAAAGCCACCGGCTTCAGCACCGGCCATGAATGCAACGCTGGCTTTCATGGCACGATCGCCGCCGGTCTCAGAATTGTTGTGTGAAACCACTACCAGAGCGGCGCTGTCGTCGCTGTCTTTGTCTTTCTCCAGCACTCTCAGGATGGGACGGTTGGTGGCTGAGCGGAGAGTCCAGTGCCAGTCGTCTGGTTCGTCCGTGTCAGAGCGCCGGCGGGCATAACTTTCAATGCGTCCGTCAGTGTGTTGACCGTGAGATTAATAATCAGGTGCGCGCCGGAGTGAAGAATCACGTCCTCGCGCAAAGAAGGCAGGAATGAGGCTGCGGTCACCTTTACCTGATAGGTACCGGCGGGCAGATTGTCCGCC
>CAVRTD010000003.1:0-84373 GCA_963724105.1 Terriglobia bacterium
AATAGCGTACAGTACTAGAAGGGACTTTCCTGATTCCTCAACGTCTCAGATCTCACTAAGTGTGCTCAAGAATGGCGGCTGAATGCAGAAATATGCGGACTGTTTAAAAAAAGAGCTAATTTGTTAAATAGTGAGCGAAACCCCAGCAACTTACATGAAGTTGGGACACGCCTGCGCAAAGGCCTGTGGAAAATTAAGCCGGACATAGAAGAAGCTCCCCTGCTCTCAGAATTATTCAGCAGAGAGCAGATGAAGCAACACGGCAAGAGTCTAGCCACCTCTCAAACGGTCACCCGCAATCGTCTGCCTGACCGGTTATTGGCCAGGCTCGCTGACAATGAAAAGATACTGAATGAGACCTGTCATCTTCTGACAGCGTCGACCAAAGAAAACCGGCCTATTGCGCCTGCCGGCGAATGGCTGCTCGACAATTTCTATTTGATCGAACAGCAGATCCGAACCGCCAAGCGGCATTTGCCAAAAGGTTATAGCCGGATACTACCCCGCCTGCTCAAGGGGCCCTCCGCAGGATTACCGCGTGTTTATGACCTGGCCGTGGAGACAATTTCCCATGGTGATGCCCGTGTGGACATGGAGACTCTCATCGGTTTTGTGGCGGCTTACCAAACGGTCACAGAATTGAACCTGGGAGAGCTATGGGCCATTCCTATCATGCTGCGGCTTGCCCTGATTGAAAACCTTCGCCGCATCGCCGCGGCAATTGCCGCAGACAGGCTAAACCGCAATCTCGCTGACAGCTGGGCGGACAAGATGACGGCGATCGCGGAGAAAGATCCCAAGAACCTGATTCTGGTGATCGCAGACATGGCGCGATCGAATCCACCCATGGCGAGTTCATTTATTGCCGAGTTGGTGCGTCGTTTGCAGGGGCAGGGACCGGCGCTGGCATTGCCGCTTACCTGGATCGAGCAGAGGCTCGCGGAGACGGGGTCGACGATTGGACAACTGGTGGGAGCTGAGAATCAGCGGCAAGCAACAGATCAGGTATCCATCAGCAACAGCATCGCCAGTCTCAGATTTTTGGACGCGAACGATTGGCGCGAGTTTGTTGAGACCACAAGCGTAGTCGAGCAACGGCTGCTTAAGGACCCACAAGGTGTGTACGGCAAAATGAGCTTTGCCACGCGTGATCGCTACCGGCACGTTTTGGAAACGATTGCCAGGAAGAGCACGTCATCAGAAGGCGAGGTGGCAAATCATGCGGTCCGTCTGGCTCTAGAGAGTTGGCATAAACAGGAAAGCCATGCCGGACACGTTGGCTTCTATCTGATCGGGGACGGGCGGCCGACTCTCGAACACGCAGTATCCATGCAGGCGTCGATACCGGGCGCCTTGCGAAACATTTGCCGGCAGCATTCATTGTTGCTTTATCTGGGTTCAATCGTTCTAGTCAGTATTCTGATCAGCAAAATCTTTACGGTCAAAGCCCAAGCCGATGGGGTTCAAGGAGCATTTCTTGCGCTTCTTGCTCTCTTCAGTCTGATTGTTGGCAGTCAGTTCTTTATTACAGTGCTCAACTGGCTGGTGACCAAGCTGGCCATACCAGACCTGCTGCCGCGGATGGATTTATCCCAGGGCATCCCACATGATCTGCGGACGCTCGTTGTCGTTCCCACCATGCTCACCACTGAGGGAAGCGTGGCGGAGTTGCTGGAAGCCATGGAGGTCAGGTTCCTGGCGAATTCTGATGACAACGTGCACTTCTGTCTCTTGTCGGATTTTCGCGACGCCGCCCAGGAGCATATGCCGGAAGACGGGACTCTTCTGGATCTTGCGCAGTCCGGGATTGCAGACTTAAACCGGAAGTACAGCCAGAAAAACGATACGTTCTTCCTTCTGCACCGGCCGCGCCGCTGGAATGCAGGTGAGCGATTGTGGATGGGCTACGAACGTAAACGCGGCAAGCTTCAAGAGCTGAACTCTTTTCTGCGCGGCCAGCCCGGCGACCACTTTACTCGAATCGTTGGGAGAACGGCCATTCTTCAAGACGTTCGCTACGTCATTACGCTTGATACTGACACGCAGCTGCCGCGCGATTCGGTCCGGCAGTTTGTCGGAGCCATGGCCCATCCTCTTAACCGGCCGATCTATGACAGCACTAAACAACGCGTCACCCAGGGTTACGGCATCCTGCAGCCTCGTGTTGCTGTAAGTCTTCCCGGCACAAATCATTCCCGCTATGCGCGGCTATGGGGTGGTGAGCCAGGCATTGATCCGTACACCCGCGCTATCTCTGATGTTTATCAGGACCTTTTTGGTGAAGGTTCTTTCGTTGGCAAAGGAATCTATGAGGTAGATGCCTTTGAGGACGCGCTGGGAGCGCGTTTTCCTGAGAACCGTATTTTGAGTCACGATCTCATTGAGGGCTGCTACGCACGGTCCGGTCTCTTGAGTGACGTGCAATTGTACGAGGATTATCCGGCGACCTATGATGCGGACGTAACGCGGCGGCACCGCTGGATCCGCGGTGACTGGCAGATCGCTCGCTGGATTCTTCCGCGCGTTCCCGGCCCCGATGGCAATGCGCTGAAGAATCCATTGTCGATACTTTCCCTATGGAAGATCGTAGACAATCTGCGCCGCAGTCTTTTCCCGGCAGCTCTAATCTCTTTGCTGCTATTGAGCTGGTTGCGACTCTCGCCTCCATGGGCATGGACCTTGGCGATTCTGGGAGCTATTTTTGTTCCCGTTCTCGTTATTTCTCTCTTCGATTTTTTTCAGAAATCAGAAGATGCGGGGCCAAGGCAGCACCTGTCTGAATCTGTCCGTACCTTGGGCCTCCACCTGGCCCAGCAGCTATTTGCATTTGCCTGCTTACCGTACGAGGCCTTCTATAGTCTTGATGCGATTCTTCGGGCACATTGGCGGATGCTCTTCTCACATCGGCATCTGCTGGAATGGAACGCATCAACCGAACACAAGCACAAAGGCCACGCTGATCCAGGTGAATCTTTTCGCTCCATGTGGGCGGCGCCTGCTTTTGCGTTGGTCGCCCTGGTATCTCTTGTAGTGATGAGGCCAGCGGCTATAGTGGTGGCTGCTCCAATTCTGTTGCTCTGGGCTGCGTCACCGGCCTTTGCCTGGTGGATCAGCCTGCCTCTCAAGCGGGATGCGGTGAACCTTTCTCCGGAGCGGACAATATTTCTCCGCAATCTCTCGCGCAAAACGTGGTCATTCTTTGAGAAGTTTGTCAGCGAAGAAGATCACTGGCTTCCTCCGGACAATTATCAAGAGAGCCCGGTCCCAACCGTTGGGCATCGCACTTCGCCAACCAATATGGGATTGGCGTTGCTCGCCAATCTGTCCGCTTACGACTTTGGCTATATCTCCGCGGCACAGTTGCTGCAGCGCACCGGCCGCGCGTTTGAAACCATGGGGGCATTAGAGCGTTATCGGGGACACTTTTACAATTGGTATGACACGCTGACGTTGAAGCCGCTCCAGCCACTGTATGTCTCCACGGTGGATAGCGGCAATCTTGTTGCGCATGTGCTGACTTTAGAACCCGGCCTTGTGGGGCTAGCGGACCATGAGATTCTTGCTCCGCGTTTTTTTCACGGACTTCTCGATACTCTTCGAGTCTTTTCCGACCTCCAGAATAAAGAGGATCCTCAAGACACTAAACCGGATGTCGCTGATCTACGGAAGTAT
The DNA here is from genome assembly GCA_963724105.1 of Terriglobia bacterium. GTDB lineage: Bacteria > Acidobacteriota > Terriglobia > Terriglobales > Acidobacteriaceae > Angelobacter. Next base: position 3,673 of record CAVRTD010000003.1, read on the forward strand.
CTGGATGAGTTGTGCATTGCTCCACCGATGATCTTGTCCGAAGCCCGGTTATGTCTGGAGCAGCTTGTCGCAAAAGCTGAGCGCATGGCAGAACGTGTTGTGAACCAACCGCAAAACCAAGCAGTCCGATGGGCCAATGCTTTGGTTCAGCAGTGCCAATCTGCGTTAGAAGACTTGAATTTTCTTGCGCCGTGGACGGAAGTTAACGCTCCCGACGAGTTCAATGGATTTCAGTTAGACAAGATTCCGACTCTGCGTGGATTGGCAACATGGAACTTGGAGGCTCTCTCGAGCTTACAACAGCCGATTGACAATGAGTCCTCACTTGCTCAGTTGGATGCTTTAAGACAGCTCATCGCCGAAGGGGTACATCGCGCTAATGCTCGGTTGGCAGAGATTGAACGACTGGCTTCGCAATGCAGGGATTTTGCACGCATTGAATACGACTTTCTCTATGACGCCTCCCGTCATTTAATGACGATCGGATACAACGTCAGCGAACGACGCCGGGATTCAAGCTACTACGACCTATTGGCATCGGAAGCACGACTGGCCAGCTTTGTCGCGATCGCACAAGGCAAGGTCCCGCAGGAGAACTGGTTCTCATTGGGCCGTCAGCTTACCAAATCCTCAGCGGGGCCAACTCTCTTATCCTGGGATGGCTCGATGTTTGAATACCTGATGCCGCTGCTGGTCATGCCGACTTATGAAAATACGCTGCTCGATGAGAGCTACAAGGCAGTGGTGGCGCGGCAGATCGAATATGGCGCGACTCGAAATGTTCCATGGGGCATATCAGAGTCGGGGTATAACACGGTTGATGTGCACATGAATTACCAGTACCGCGCGTTTGGCGTGCCGGGTCTGGGTTTCAAGCGTGGTCTGAATGAGGACGTAGTCATCGCTCCTTATGCCTCTTGTCTGGCTCTTATGGTGGCGCCAAAGCTGGCTTGCAAGAACCTGCAGCGTCTGGCCTCTGCACATTTTGAAGGTGAATATGGATTCTATGAAGCCATTGACTATACTTCGTCGCGAGTGCCTCGCGGCCAGTCGAATGTGATTGTCCGATCGCATATGGCCCATCATCAGGGCATGAGCCTGGTGGCGCTTGCCCATGTTCTGCTAGACCGGCCAATGCAACGTCGATTCGAATCAGTGCCGATATTTCAGGCTACTACGCTTCTGTTGCACGAAAAGGTCCCCAAGGCAAGAGAACTTTATTCAGCGCCCGAGGAACTTTCCGAAACCCGCAAGATTGTTGAAGACATAGAACCTTCCATGCGCGTGTTTCGCAGTCCGAACACTCCGCTCCCGGAGGTGCAGTTGCTATCAAATGGCAACTACCACGTAATGGTCAGCAATGCCGGCGGAGGGTACAGTCGATGGAAAGACATGGCGGTGACAAGATGGCGTGAAGACACCACGCGTGATCCGTGGGGGACTTTTTGCTACATCCGTGATGTTTCCACGGGAAGGTTCTGGTCAACCTCATATCAGCCAACCGCAAAACCGCTGGAATCTTATGAAGCAATCTTTTCCGAGGCAAAAGTTGAGTTCCGCTGCCGGGAAGAAGATATAGAGGCCCACACAGAAATAGCTGTTTCTCCTGAAGATGATATTGAACTTCGCCGGGTCACGCTCACTAATCGTACGCGCAAGCGCCGCATTATTGAGATAACCAGCTATGCCGAAGTTGTACTCGCGCCGGCGGCTGCGGACGAATTGCATCCCGCCTTCAGTAATCTCTTTGTGGAAACGGAAGTACTCGAAGAGCGCCGGGCGATTCTTTGCACGCGCCGGCCACGATCTCTTCACGATCAATCGCCCTGGATGTTCCATCTGATGGTGGTGCATGGCGCCGATAGCGGCATGGCGTCCTATGAAACTGACCGCATGCGCTTCATCGGACGGGGAAGAACCGCGGCAAACCCAGAGGCGATGAGAAAAACGTCCTTGTCCGGTAGTCAGGGTTCCGTCCTTGATCCCATTGTTGCCATTCGCTATGAAATCACCCTTGAGCCAGGGCAATCAGCCACCGCCAACCTTGTTTCTGGTGTCGGCGAGACGCGTGAGCGTTGCGTGTATCTGATCGACAAATATCAGGACCGCCATCTGGCAGATCGTGTCTTTGATCTGGCATGGACGCACAGCCATGTGCTTTTACGACAGCTCAATGCTACAGAAGCTGACGCGCAGAGCTTCGGACGCCTTGCCAGCTCCATCCTTTATGCAAATCCATCACTGAGGGCCGAACCTTCTGTGCTTGCCAGTAATTACCGAACACAGTCTGGTCTGTGGGGCTATTCGATTTCCGGCGATCTGCCAATCATTTTGTTGCAGATTAGAAATGCGACCAGCATCGACCTGGTCCGCCAGCTTGTGCAAGCCCATGCTTATTGGCGGCTGAAAGGGCTCGCAGTTGATCTGGTCATCTGGAATGAAGATCATGCCGGATATCGCCAGTTGCTGCAGCAACAGATCATGGATCTGGTGGCTGCAGGTGTGCTTGCCAGTCCGACGGAGCGGGGCGGCGAAATTTTTGTTCGGATCGCCGAGCAGATATCGAATGAAGACCGTATCCTGTTTCAGTCTGTAGCGCGGGCCATCATCACGGATGCTCGCGGCGTACTGAGTGCTCAGATCAGCCCGCGCCGGTCTCCGGAAAGTGACAATCAAGGTATCCGGATCAGAAGGTTGACGCGCGGCAAGTCTACCCAGGAGAGCGAGTTACCTTACCGCGACCTTATTCTCTTTAATGGGATGGGTGGCTTCACCCGCGATGGGCGCGAATACGTGATTACAGTGTCCCAGGATCAGATGACCCCTGCGCCCTGGGTCAATGTGATGGCGAACTCGGAGTTCGGTACAGTCATCTCCGAGAGTGGAGCGGCCTATACGTGGGGCGAAAATGCCCATGAGTTCAGGTTGACTCCGTGGCAGAACGATCCAGTCAGCGATGCGAGTGGAGAAGCATTTTTTGTGCGGGATGAGGAAACAGGAAACTTCTGGTCGCCGACGCTGCTGCCAGCTCGCGGTATTGGACCGTATGTGATTCGGCATGGGCATGGCTACAGCATATTCGAGCATACTGAAGACGGAATCAGCTCAGAATTGAAAGTGTATGTAGCGACGGAAGCTGCCATAAAGTTTTCGGTGTTAAAAGTGAGAAACAATTCCGGACGTGCCCGCCGGCTTTCCGTTACAGGATATGTGGAATGGGTGCTGGGAGATACGCGGCCAAAATCCTCCATGCACGTGATGACAGAGACTGATCCTGGCACTGGCGCATTGTTCGCGCGCAATCCCTACAATGCAGAATTTCCTGATAGGGTCGCTTTTTTTGACGCAAATCAGACGTCGAGAACGATTACCGGAGACCGGGCAGAATTCCTTGGCCGCAACGGTACACTTTCCAATCCAGCCGGAATGCAAAAGCCACGCCTCTCCGGAAGGCTTGGTCCGGGATTGGATCCGTGTGCCGCGATCCGCCTGCCGTTCGAATTGGCTGACGGGCAGGAGCGAGAGATAGTTTTTGTTCTAGGCATGGCACAAGGCGCTTCTGGCGCCACCGATCTGGTGCGGCGTTTCCGGGGTACAGAGCCCGCACGCACTGCGTTGGAAGCGGTCTGGCATTACTGGACGCATACTCTGGGCACCGTGAATGTGGATACGCCGGATCCGGCACTCAACGTGATGGCGAATGGCTGGCTTTTATACCAGACATTGGCCTGCCGTTTCTGGGCCCGAAGCGGATATTACCAATCGGGCGGGGCTTTCGGTTTCCGCGACCAGCTGCAAGATGTAATGGCGTTGGTACATGCTGAACCAAGCCTGATTCGTCAACAGCTTTTGCTCTGTGCATCGCGTCAATTCCGCGAGGGTGATGTCCAGCACTGGTGGCATCCCCCTTCCGGCAGGGGAGTTCGCACGCACTGCTCAGATGATTATTTGTGGTTGCCATTGGCTGTTTGCCGTTATGTTTCGACAACCGGCGATACAGGGGTACTGGACGAAGCCATCGGTTTTCTTGAAGGTCGCGCCGTAAAACCGGAGGAAGATTCCTATTACGATTTGCCTGGACGATCGGAAATGACCGGCACTTTATATGACCACTGCATGCAAGCGATCACAAGCGGTCTCAAGAAGGGTGCCCATGGTCTTCCTTTAATCGGCTCCGGCGATTGGAATGACGGTATGAACCTGATAGGTGAGCACGGCAAAGGGGAAAGTGTCTGGCTCGGATTTTTTCTATATGAGGTTTTGACGCAGTTCGCGGAACTCGCCACTCGCCGTGGTGATTCAAACTTCTCCGAGCGTTGCCGGACGGAAGCGGCTCAGTTGCGCCAGAATATTGAGCAGAATGCCTGGGACGGAGAATGGTACCGCCGCGCCTACTTTGACGATGGCTCACCGCTTGGATCGGCCACGAACCCTGAATGTCAGATTGATTCCATCGCGCAGAGCTGGTCCGTGTTGTCTGGCGCAGGCGATGTGCAACGTTCGCAAATTGCCATGGATGCATTGGACCAGCGACTCGTCGATCGCAATCATCGCTTGATCAAGTTGCTGACTCCGCCCTTCGACAAATCTAATCTTGATCCTGGCTATATAAGAGGATACGTGCCTGGGGTTCGCGAAAATGGCGGTCAATATACGCATGCTGCCATCTGGGCTGCCATGGCATTTGCAGCGATGGGCGATGGTACGCGCGCGTGGGAGCTATTTAAGATGATCAATCCGGTAAATCATGCGCTTTCCAGCGAGGCCGTTACTACATATAAAGTGGAACCGTATGTCATGGCGGCGGATATTTATGCCCTACCCCCGCATGTCGGACGAGGCGGATGGACTTGGTACACCGGGTCGGCCGGTTGGATGTACAGGCTCATCATTGAATCCCTATTGGGACTGAGGCTGGAGGTTGACACGCTTCACTTTGCGCCGTGTTTTCCCGCGGATTGGAATGAATTTCAAGTGCACTACCGCTTCCAGGAAACGGTCTATCACATCAAAATCCTGAAGTCCGCGAATCAAGACGACGAAAGGAAAATGACTCTAGATGGAGTCGCCTATGATGGCAAAGCGATTAAGCTAATGAATGACCTTCGCGAGCACTTTGTAGAATTGATTCTTGTGCCTGAAGAATCAGTGGTGGCATCATAAAAGCTTACCTCAAAACTGATGAGCTCGAGAGTGTATGGCGTGCCATCAATCACCCAACAGCCAGGAAGCTTGATTCAATTCAATTCATAAGAAATATAAAAATTGATTTCAACAAGATTTAGTCAAAAAATCGGCGCAGCCTTGTCAGTATCAGGCGCCGTCTAAAGGGAAAGAGGCGGCAGTGGTCGTGCGCAGACCTGAGCACTGGAAGCTGGGTAGCCAAAAGGCTGAAGATAGCTAGAACGCGGGAAGTTGCAGGCGCACGGGAGCACGCTGTCTCCATTCTTTAAAAAACGGTGCGGCTGCGTATAATGTGCCCTCAATGAAGTTATTCATATTAGGCGCGACAGGAAGGACCGGCGGAGCGCTGGTGGAGCAGGCTTTGACGCGCGGGCATGAAATCACCGCTTTCGGGCGTACGGCCTTTGGCGGCGAGGCAAAGTCACTCAACATCGTCGTCGGCAATCCAATGCACGCGAACGATCTCGCGGCGGCGCTGCCCGGTAACGATGTGGTGCTTTCGGCGCTGGGCACGCGCGGCCTGGGCACAACGTCTGTTCTGGTGGATAGCGTGCGTGCCACGATCGATGCCATGCGTTGTGCAGGTGTGCGGCGGCTTGTAATCGTTTCTTCTTCGCTTCTGGATTCGAATATCGGATGGGTCCCCCGTTTTGTCGGGAGCACATTTCTCCGCCACCACGCCCAGGACCAGCGGGCAATGGAAAAGCAGGTCACGGCGAGCGGCCTTGATTGGACGGTGCTTAGGGCAAGCCGTTTCAATAACGGTGGGTTCACTGGGCGGTACATTGTTACTGCCGAAGGTGAGCAGACCAAGGCTTCAGGAGCGGCAATGAGCCGGGAGGACGTGGCGTGCATGATGCTCGATACCGCCGAACGCGGTAATCACGTGAAACAGATCGTCAGTATTTGCGGAGGGCGCCTTTGATTCTCTACGTCGTGTTTCTATTTCTTGCTATCTACAATGCAGGCTGCATGACGACTCTGCAGCTTCAGCACTACGGGATATACCCTTCAGTTGGCAAGGAAAACTTTGCTGCCTACATGCGCGCCAATAACCGAGCTGCTGCGGTACCAACGATTTTACCCGCTTTGTCACTCCTGATCGTCTCGGTAGCGTTAATGGCTTACCGCCCCGGTTTCGTTCGGCTGTATGAGACCGCCGCGGGTTTGGCATTGAATCTCATCGCTCTTGGATCCACACTGTTGTGGCAGCGCCGCATTCAAGGTGAAATGGCCGCAACCGGTTACGACGAGGCGAAGGTTCGTACTCTAATCAGGACGAATTGGATCCGGACGACGGCACATCTATTGCTTGCATTTCTTGTCATCCTGATCCTGCTACGTCTGCTGACCCAGCGCGCCCTTGTTTAACCCTTTGCGATATCTTTTGGCGAACCCCGAAGATCTCAACTCTTGTTCTTGCCCGGTGCATTCACGTTTGCAGTGATGTTGTTTCGCAAATCCCAAAGCTCCCGGTAAGCCACATATTGCATGCGTTGCTGCAGGACCTCTACCGGCGTCCCACTAGTCCCGATTACACCGGCGCCTATGATACGTTGTGCCAGTTTCAGGTGATGGAAGCGAAAAAACTGCAGTCGCTCATCGAAGTCAACCATGCGTTCCGCCACGTCGTGCAAACCAAAGAACTCTTCATGCCGGCGATAGATATCGGCGGCAGTCAGTCCCTTGCTGGCCAGTTGTTCCTGAAATGCCTCGCCTATTCTAGGCGCGATATGCAGCAGCGAAAGAAATCCCGGGGAGTCCAATCCGCTGCCGTGTCCCAGACCTGCCCGAATAATGTGATAGTCGTAGGGGGTGATTGTTTCCAGAATACGTAGAAGGGAAATCGGATGCTCCAGCATGGCGTCAGCCCGCCGCATGAGCCTGGCGCAGTTTGGATAATTACCTTCGGTAAGCGCCACACGGGAGCGTTCCAACTCCCAACTGGCCCCTTTCATCATCAACTCTGAAGATTGATGTACTACCTGGAACGTAAGTTCGTCAGGATGGGACAGGCGATCAGTGGCCGTCTGCAGGGAGAGCAATTCATCCGTGCGGAGATAGCGTTCATAATCGGTAGCGCCCTTGCCTTCAAGGACAGGTTTGTGCATCTCATTCGCCATTGGATTAATTGGCTCCCCTCGGGGCTGTTGACTCGGATTGCGCTCGTGACTGGCGTCTAAAAACGAGCCTCTTTTACCGGAGTTTCCGTCGCTTACTAAACCCAGCCGCTTACTAACAATGATATCAAGTTGAATCACAGTGCGCTCTGCACCTTTCCCAGGCAGTCCGCCGCGAATTCACCACCGCCGAACCACAGCAGCAGCCAGGTGCTCAAGGTGATCGGGTGGACGGGGGGTGTCCACATACACCTGCTATTGGAAAAACTCTTCCATCGTCGGCGCCGTTGCGGAGAGACCTGGATGATCTGTCAGCCTGAGCAAATCGGTCATCAGACGCAGGACGCTTTGATGCTGGTACAAGGTAACGGATTGAAAGCCAGGCTTGACGTGCGAACCCACGATTACCAACGGAACCCGTCCTCCGCCGTGGGTGACGTCAGAGTCTAATGCTTCGTCAAAAACAATAATAAATACGCTGTTGGCGAGTGCTGGGTTGGTAATCAGCGGATCAAGATTGGTGCGCAGCCAGGAGTCCGCTGCGGCAAGTTTATCTGTATCTGCACAGGCAGAGCCGCCAGTGGGACAATCATGAGCGTCATTCTCCGCATCAGGCGACAAGTAAACCATGTTGGGTACCGTGCCGGCAGCCAGGTCTGCCTGTAGCGCGCTGAAAGGCACAATGTTGATGGCCTGAGAGTTTGAGTTCACAACATCGTTCAAGTAAGCGAAGGGATTATGATGCTTAAAATACGGATAGACATCATTCCCGAGATATCCCACGGAAGGCAGGCTTTGCACATAGGCCTTCCAGGTTTTTCCCGCCGTTAATAATGCGCTGACTAAATTATCGTCAGTCACAACACCGGCAAAAGCGTCGTTGTTGCTCTCCAATTGTCCCGCAGTCAGCATGAAATAGTTGCCGATGGAAGGATGTGTGTTGGAAAAATAATTCGTCGCCAACGAATGCCGCGTAGCCAGCGAGTTCAGATACGGCATGGCTGGGCTCCCGATGACCTGTGCGAATCCGTGATTTTCCAGAACAACGAGAAAGACATGGTCCACAGCGGGCACTCCCGGACTAGGGGAAGGTGTTGGCGCGGGCGTCGCGATCGGGCTGGGGGTTGGAATCGGAGTGGGGGTAAAAATTGGAGTGGGAGATGGATTGAATGAAACTATGAGCAGTGCGCTGCCGCCGCATCCGCACAGACCAAGAACCACAGCAGTGACCAGGAATGCTGTGCCTGCTCTCAACATAGTCCACCCCTTAGATGGAATATGTCAGATGCAGCAGGGTTCCTACTGGATGTCCTGCCGGTAGTTCAGCGGTAGGGAAAGTGCTGAGCTATTTAGACTTAAGCAGCTTTTCGATCTCAGGTCGCAGCTCGCCATACGCTATTGCACCGGGATGGTAAAGAGCAACATTGCCGTTCCGTGCGAGCAACACGATTGTCGGAGTGGTGCTCACGCCGTAAAGGTCGAGATTCTGCTTGCTGATGGGCACGGCAACGCCGGAAAGCTGCCCATAATACCGCTGCCGAACGGCCTCAATATACTGGGTTTCCTGCTCAGGAGAAACGTCTTCCTGGGCTCCCGCGTAACCGTATCGCTGCGTGGGCGCCACGACCGTAAAGCCCTGATTGCCAAATTCTGATCGCACACGAGCGATGACCGGTGCTTCAGCCTTGCAGTCTCCGCACCAATGGGCCCAGAAAAAGAGCAAGACCACAGACCCTTTCAGATCCGCCAAAGAACTCGGCTTCGCTCCCAGATATTCCCGCGTTACCAGGGCAGGAGCAGGCTTCCCAATAAGCGTCAGCAGATTGAGATTTTTCTGGATCCGCGCACGGATAGACGTATTGCCATAGGCCTTGAGCGCGCTTCGCAACAGCATGACCGCTTTTTCCGTTTGATTTTGCTTTGACAGCGCCTGGGCTTGTACCTCAAACGCTGCGCCCAGCGCAATCGCCATATGTGGATTATCGTCAAGCTTGCCCGTCTTCAGGGCCTGCAAGGTCAGTCTCTGTGTCTGCTCACCAAAGCTGTAGGCTTGCTTCAGGTTACCTGCGGCCAGTTCACCACGTCCCATCCAGGAAAGCGCTTCAAGATATTCCGGATCGACTCCGTGCTGTGCCTTATAGTCAGCCAGCATAGCGTTCGCAGACTGGAATTCATTGCGAGCGATAGCGCTCTGCACATCTGTAATCACCCCGGCCATGGCCGGAAATGAAAGTGCCAATAACATTCCTATAATTCGAAAAAGCATAAATTTAACAATCCAGTTATCAATCAATTATGAGCCAGATGCCTGGCTATCCCTGAGATTACATGACCTGCAATTAAGTTACAAAAATGCGACCGTTGTTCCCGAGCAATCCCAGTGCGCATTGCGGAGTTGGAGCCCCAATTCGGAACCCAATGCCTGCGGCAATGCTCTGGCGGTTTTTAAATTGTTATTAAAAGAATCCAGTTTGTTTGACAGACATCCAACCAAATCGATAGCATTGCTTTTTCGCGATGACCTTGCTCCGCCAAATGCCGATGTGTCAGAACAACTCATGTTGTTCATGTCTCATGTTCGGCACATCTGGCGGGTGATAGTTCAGCGGAAATAGCAGCAATCCAAGATTTTTCCCGAAACCCACTCACCAGACATGAGTGGGTTTTTTATTTGTGCATTGCTGGGAAGGGAAGTCGCAGCAAATAAGAAACCAATATGGAGGATGACAGATGGCAGATCAAACTGTGGCAAACCAAACCAAGGTGAATGAAAAGAAACAGAGAGGTCTTTCACTCGACGGCTGGGCTGTGGCAATTGCGTTGCTCCTGGCGGCGCTCGTGCGCCTGGGCGTGTTGAAGCATGTTGCGTGGTAAAGCGAAATCAAAACAGATAAGAAAGCAGGAGAATATCCATGGCTAGTTCTTCCGTTGCACTTGAAGTAGAACCAATCCGGATACCGCGAAAAATCATTGCGTTACTGCCAGGTGTGGCATTGCTGGCCATTGTGGGAATGGCAGGGAAGGTACTGGAGAAATCAATCAACACATACACCAAGGCGCATCATTTGGTCTTTCCAAATATTGAGTATGTGCTCTGGGCAATTATTGTAGGGCTATTGATTTCGAATACAGTCGGAGTTTCAGCCTGGTTCAAACCGGGCGTTGCTACCTATGAATTCTGGCTCAAGACAGGCATTGTCCTGCTGGGCGCGCGCTTTCTTCTGGGCGACGTGCTCAAGCTGGGATCTGTGAGTCTGGTCCTGGTACTGATTGAGTTGGCGCTCTCCATCGCGTTCATGACATTCCTGGGACGTATCTTCAAACTCAGCCCGAAGCTGACCAGCCTGCTCGCAGTGGGATCTTCCATTTGCGGCGTTTCGGCGATCATCGCCACCAAAGGAGCGATTGAAGCCGATGATGAAGATGCTTCCTTCGCGATTGCAGCGATTCTTGCGTTGGGCGCGCTGGCGCTCTTTACTTTTCCGCCCATTGGGCATTGGCTTGGAATGAGCGATCGCATGTACGGCCTCTGGGCCGGCATTGGCGTGGACAACACGGCAGAATCAGTAGCCGCAGGCGCGCTCTACTCTGATGCAGCGTCAAAAGTTGCCGTGCTGGCCAAGACCACTCGCAACGCCATGATCGGATTTATTGTTCTGGGATATGCGCTCTATTGGGCTGCGCGTGAAGGCCGCCAGGCAGTCGGTAATAAAGCGGCGTTCCTGTGGCAAAAGTTCCCTAAGTTTGTGCTGGGATTTCTGCTGATTTCATTGCTGGCCAGCTTAAGCGTCTTCAACAAGGGCCAGATCGATAGCCTGGCAAATCTGTCTCGCTGGGCGTTTCTGCTGACCTTTGCCGGAGTAGGTTTGCGCACAAATTTCAAGGAGATGAAAAAACAGGGCCTTCGTCCGTTTATTGTGGGAGCTCTTGGAGAGGTCGTGATCGCTGGCATCACGCTGGGATTGGTATTGGTAGCCAGCAAGTTTGTGACGATCTAGGATGCTGTGATCTTGTGGGTGTCCCGCGCGGTCGTGTTACATTAATTCCACGATGGATGCTGATCTCAAAAGAATTCTCCGAATCAATGCGATCATCGGTGCGGTGATCGTTGTTGTGGCAATAGCTTATCTCGTCTATAGCAGGCGCGATCCTGGCACAGCGCCGAAAAAAGCGGAAACAACTTATTCATCCAACATGGATGACTATGTGACCCCGCGCAAAATCTTTCCTTACAACCTGGATTCTGCCAAAAAAGAATTGGTGGGGAAGCCGCTGTGGGTAAAGACCGGGAATGCGATCCCGTATTATCCGTATGACGCGGCAGCGCATAGCGTAAATTTCAAGAAGCAAGTTGGCCTGCTTCCACCGTTGGCCAAGCTGCAGATTAAAGATGTGATTGTGCAACGCCAGCCGGTCGCGGTAAAAGTTGGCGAGATTGCGGTGGTCCAAAAAGAGATCATGGCTATCTTTGAAAAGGCCGGAGAACCTGGAACCTTTGCCGCTTCTTTTGGAACGAACACCAGCGACGACTATACATTCACCGCGAACGACATGTTCTTTTTTGACGATCCGCATGAACTCTATAAACACTGGCCAGCTGATGTTTGGAGCGCCATCGATCAGCATGAAGCCAAGCAGGGAATGAGCGAACTGCAAGCCAGCTTTGCTTTGGGATCAGCCATGAACGCCGATCCCGGAGATTACGGCAATCGCACCATTGAGTTTGTCAACGCCGGCAAGCCCGTGACGGTGGTCTTTGAAAAGAACAAAGCAGTCTCTGTGACGCCCGGCAAAACACCGTAATAGTTTTGCCGGTTAATGCAGAGAACAAAATTTTATCCGCCGGTTTTGCGGCTTTTCTTCGGACTTGCAGGTTCTTCCGCGGACGCAGCCGGCGTGCCCACGGACGAGCGAATCGGCTTCTTGACTTCAGCAATGCTCATCTTCAGCGCTTCCAGGATATCCACCACTGGCGCTTTGTGTTTGGTCTCCACGGTCTCGACAATCTGCTTGCCTTCAACTTTGGCTTGGATCATGGCCATCAAATTCTCACGATAGCCGTCTTTATATTTTTCCGGCTCGAAGGCGGCCAGCAGCGAATCAATCAGCATCTTGGCCATCTCCAGTTCTTTGGCTTTTACAATGCTGGTGTCTGTGCGGAACTCTTCCACCTGGCGGATCTCGTCAGGGTAGTACATGGTATGCAGCAGAATCCCCTTCGGTCCCGGACGCAGCACAACAATATGCTCGCGGTTGTGCATGGCAATCTTGGCCACGCCCACGCATCCGCTCTGGCGTAAGGCTTCAAACAGCAGCGCATATGGCTTCTCGCCGGCTTCATCGGGCGCCATGTAATAGGAGCTTTCAAAGAAGATGGCATCGACCTCTGAGGCTTTCACAAACTCCAGGACTTCCATGGTCTTGGCGGTTTTCGGCGCGACCTTCTTGATGTCCTCGTCGTCAATCACCACGTATTTGTCTTTCTCGTATTCGTAGCCCTTTACAATTTCGCTGCGCTGGATCGGCTTATCTTCAAGCTGGCAATAAAGCACCTGCTTCACGCGGGAGTTATCTGCCTTGTGGAGTTGGTTGAACCCAACGGACTCACTGCGGGCTGCGCTGTACAATTTGATGGGAAGTGACAGCAAGCCAAAAGTCAGATGTCCCTTCCATACGGTGCTGGCCATTTTGAATCTTCTCCCTGAAACAGATCGTAGACTGGTATGAGAGCACAAAAAACGGTGCAATACAATCTAACCAATAGGCTATGTCACTAGAAGAATACCGGCGCAAAAGAGTCTTCTCCCGCACTCCGGAACCCCCGGACAAGCCTTCCACCCAGGAGGGCAACCGCTTTTTTATTCAACGGCATAGCGCCCGGCGTCTCCACTATGACTTGCGGCTTGAGATGGATGGCGTACTCAAGTCCTGGGCCCTGCCCAACGGCCCCACGCTCGATCCCGCGATCAAACGTCTGGCGGTGCATGTGGAAGATCATCCGCTCGACTACGGCAGCTTTGAGGGCACAATTCCCAGCGGAAACTACGGCGCCGGCAACGTCACTCTCTGGGACCGTGGCACCTACGAATGGCTTGGCCCCAAAACTCCCGCGCAAATGTGGGAGTCAGGCGATCTCAAGCTGCGCTTTCATGGACACAAAATCGTCGGCGAATTTGCGTTGGTCCGGACGAATCGCGGCAAAGGCAAAGACTGGCTTCTGATCAAGAAGAAAGATTTCGCCGTCCGCGAAGGCTGGGACCCTGAATCCGACACCCGCAGCGTACTGCAAGGTCCCGGCGGAACTTTCTTCTGTTGAAGGCGCAGTCAAAGCTGAAATGCCTGCGTCGCTCGACCCTATGCTCGCTACTCTAAGCACCTCCGTGCCGTCCGGAACAGACTGGCTCTATGAAGTAAAGTGGGACGGCTATCGCGCTCTCTGCTATATCGCCGACGGCAAAGTGCGCATGCTTTCCCGCCGCGGCATCAATCTGGACAAGCAGTTTGCATCTGTCGCAGCGGCGCTGGCGCAAAGCGTAAAGGCCGATACGGCGATCATCGATGGCGAAGTGGTTGCGCTGGACGAAAACGGCACGCCCAGCTTCCAGCGACTGCAAAACATGACTGGCTTCGGCACCAAGCCGGCCGTAAAAGGCATGGCCGCTCCGCTGCTGAATTTCTTTGCCTTCGATCTCATCTATCTCAATGGCTATGACCTCCGCAAAGCCGCGTTGATTGACCGCCGCAATCTTCTTGCGTCCATCCTGTTGCCCAGCGACATTGTGCGCTACTCCGAACACTTTGCCGGCAAGGGAAGCGAATTGCTGCAGGCCGTCAAAGCCAAAGGCCTGGAAGGGATCGTGGCCAAACAGGCGCAGAGCCGGTATGAATCCAAACGCAGCGGCAATTGGATCAAGATCAAAGTCACCTGCCAGCAGGATTTCGTCATCTGCGGTTATCTCCTGGGTGAGCGCGAATATTTCGGCGCACTGGTGCTTGGCTACTACGAAAATAAAAAACTGGTGTACGCCGGAAACGTCGGCTCTGGATTCACGCAGCAATCGCTCAAAGCCGTGTTTGAAACCATCAAGCCGCTTGTTACCAAGAAGGCCGTACTCAGCGATGTGCCGCGCGACGTTGGCGAAGTCACCTGGGTAAAACCCGAACTGGTCTGCACCGTGAAGTTCACCTCCTGGACGAATGACAACCGTTTGCGCGCTCCGGTCTTTCTGGGACTGCGCAATGAAGTCGAGCCCCAGGAAGTGGTCCGCGAAACCGGCTTACTGGCGGAAGATCTTTCACCTAAAGATCTTTCATCCAAAGATCAACCAACGCAAGATTCAGCAGCAGACTCAAACACAGACGCCAAAGCCACAGAAGCATCCAGTTTAACGGCGCATCTGTTGCCGCCAGAGAACGCCGAAGCCACGCTGACGATCGAAGGCCGTCGACTCAAATTCACCAACCTCAACAAAGTCTTCTACCCGGCAGACGGTTACACCAAACGCGACGTCATCAACTTTTATGCGGCCGTGGCTGATCTGCTGGTGCCGCATCTGCAGGGACGACCACTCTCGCTCAAGCGCTATCCCAACGGGATCGACCATGATTTCTTCTTCCAGAAAGATGCTTCCGGATTTCCCGACTGGCTGCATCGGGAAGAGATCGCGTCCGACGAAGATGCTAAAATCCGCGTCATCGCCGACGACAAGCCCTCGCTGCTCTATCTGGCCAACCTCGGCTGCATTGACCAGAATCCATACATGAGCCGCCTGGGATCGCTCGATAACCCGGACTTCATTCTGATTGACCTTGACCCTTACCACTGCGGCTATGACCGCATTGTTGAAGCCGCGCAACTGGTGCGGGAAAAACTGCGGCTGATCGGGCTCACCGGATATCCCAAAACCACCGGCGGCAACGGCATGCATGTGTATGTCCCGGTGGAACCGATTTACGAATTTGCCCAGACGCGCTCCTTTGCAGAAATACTGGCGCGATGGGTTGCCGCCGAGCGCCCTGATCTCTTCACCACGCCGCGTATGACCTCCGCGCGTGAGAAGGGCAAGGTCTATTTCGACTACCTGCAGAACGCCAGCCGCAAAACCATCTCCGCGCCATATGTTCTGCGTGCGCATCCCGGCGCTCCGGTGGCTACGCCGCTCAAATGGGAAGAAGTAATTCCCGGACTCAAGCCGGCACAGTTTCATATTGCCAACGTTCTGCGCCGGTTTGAACGCGTAGGCGATCTGTTTAACGGCGTGCTAACCAAGCCGCAGGAACTGGGGCCGGCGCTGGAAAAGCTGGGCGCCGCGATGGGGTAAGCAAGAAAACCTTACCGCGGATGAACACGGATAACGGGGATCAAAAAATCTCGTTGTCGGTCTGGCGTTTTTTTTTCGCGGGAGCAACATCTGAAAGTAAGACAGATGTGAGTTGCCCTTCGATAGTCCAGTCCCGCGTCAGCGGGACGATTGGTAGTAGCCCGCCGTTTCAACGGCGGGAAGGCATTGGAAAAATGGAAAAGTCCCCTTTTAGGGGACGACTGAAAGTGTAGAATGCGCAACCATGTCCCATAACCATTACAGCATTCTGGTTCATTGCGTATTTTCCACCAAAGAGCGCAGACGGATCATTCCGGCCAACATGAAAGATCGGCTCTGGCCTTACATTGCGGGAATCGCGAGACTCAACCAATTCAAAGCTTTAGCTGTCGGAGGCATGCTGGACCATGCTCATGTGCTTGTATCCCTGCCAACGTCCATGCCGGTTGCCAAAGCAGTGCAATTGATTAAAGGCGGGTCCTCAAAATGGATCAATGACCATCTCGACCAGAGATCATTCGCATGGCAGGATGGATACGGAGCTTTCACAATCGGCATCTCGCAGCTCCAAGATACGATTCGCTACATCGATAACCAGGAAAAGCGCCATGCAAAGATGAGCTTTGCCCAGGAATGGCGCAAGATGCTGGTACGTCATGGAATCAAACCTGATTCAAAATTGCAAGACTGATCTTCTCTTTCAGTCGTCCCCTGAAGGGGACTCAACCATTTTCTGAACACTTTCCCGCCGTTGAAACGGCGGGCTACTACCAATCGTCCCGCTGGTGCGGGACTGGAGCTATTATTGGCGCTGTGCCGTAGGTCAAAGAAAATGCTGGTAATCGGCACAGTTCACTCATCCTTAAAACGTTTCGATACGCCGAACCCCTAGCGCACCGCCGAGCAGGGCAGCATTACTTGACTATCTAATAGTTTCTCAAGTCCAAGAATCACAACAAAAGGAAGAACCAGAGTCAAAAACGAGCGCTTGATTCGTTTTTGGTCCGAATCCCGCAGTTTTCGTTTTGAATACCCCAATCAGAGCGACGAGGCTTAATAAGGTAACAGCCATTTCGACCCAAAATTTACCTTCCATGGCCCCGAATCGTAAGTGGCGTCATTGGGTTTGTCAAAGAGACTAATTCTAGTGCATTTTTCTGTTGCAAATTCGCTACAGATTTCGCTAAAGTGAGTCTGGATTTACCGGGAGCGGCGCCGGTGAGGAAACTCAGAAAGGCCTGCAACCAGAAAACAGCCCTTAGCTATTAGCCTTTGGCTCTTAGCATTGTTTCCAAGCTGCTTTCTCCCCCTTCATAAATCTCTGAAGGGCCTGCATACCAGAAGTGTATCCATTTTAAGAGCACTAAACCCCACGGCCGAGGACGGTTGTGCACGGGCCTCGAAAACCCGAAAAATTCAGAAACTGAGCCACCCAGACCGGGTGGCTTTTTTATTTGGAGAAAGAGTGTGACAAAAGAAGAGATCATCGCCGTTGTCCAGGAGCACGCAAAGCCGTCTGGCCGTGCCCCCAGCATGACTAAGCTACTGAGAGAAGGGAAGATTGACAGGTATGACTTCCATCAATCTTTTGGTTCCTACAGAGAGGCCCTGAAGGCCTGCGGTTTTGAAACCAATGGATCCGGTTACAAGGTGAGCCAAGACGCTCTATTCCGCGAATGGGCTGAGATTGTCCGGAGCCTGGGCAAG
The DNA here is from genome assembly GCA_963724105.1 of Terriglobia bacterium. Classification (GTDB taxonomy): domain Bacteria; phylum Acidobacteriota; class Terriglobia; order Terriglobales; family Acidobacteriaceae; genus Angelobacter. Next base: position 21,005 of record CAVRTD010000003.1, read on the forward strand.
GTCCCGACTACTCACGAATACAAGACCCGGAGCAAACACAGCATCCGTCCGCTACTGGGCCAGTGCAGAACATGGCGGCAGGTGCCGAAACGCATTTTGGAACACATAAGAGCTGGGCCGGATGCAAGGTAACTGGGATGATGTGATTGACATCATTCTGGAGCGTTTGAAGTTAAAGGAATGGTTGTTTCGTACTTCAAACACAAGCGAAGGTTTGATTTTAAGACCTCAAATCTCCGAAAAGTTACTTTATGGGCCACCGCTGCTCCCATCGGTGGTGACTTACGAACCCACGAATGAGATGGGCGTAATTGTCCTTTTTGCGACCCTGGCACGAGAGCTGGGGTTCACTATTACCCACGTACAAATGGAGTTTCCGGATTGCGAAGCGATGCGCGAAGTTGACCGAGGCCGGTGGCAGCGGCTCCGTATTGAATTTGAATTTGAGAGCCGCAATTTTTTGCATCACCGTCATGCCGTGAACGATTGCGATTTAATTGTGTGTTGGAGACATAATTGGGAGGAATGTCCGGTGGAGATATTGGAGTTGAAGAGCGTGGTAGAGAAAATGGGTCGATTGGGATAGAGCAGCCTAATCCATCTCCGGCGGCGGAATCTCTGCTGTGTCAGTTATCTCCTGGCCGAACTGGAGGATATAGCCATTGTTATCGCGGATGGCGAACTCGCGCATTCCGTAGAAAAAATTCTCAATGGGATAAACGAACGACGGCCCTGTCCCTGATCTCGTCCCATAGCGCGTCAACATCGCTGGTATTGAAATAGATCGAGCCGGTGAGCGTGGGCTTTTCAAAAGGCTCATGCGCGTTGGGCAGGGAAATCATTATTTCCACATTGTCTTTGCGCAAGTCCGCCCAGCTCTCCACGCGGCTCACGCACTCAAAGCCCAGCAGGTTGCGATAGAAAAGAATGGTATCGTCAATGTTTTTGACGGCCAGCATGGGGCAGACCTTTTCCAGCTTCATTTCAATGGTTCCAATCGGATTCTTAGTCGAAAACGCAAGGTCCCTCACCCACTACTCGGGCGTTGGTAAAAGCACGCCCTCGTTTACGGGGTTCGGGATGACGAGTCGTAAAACGTCAGCTCATGGCACAACACATTTATGAACATGTCCCTTACCATAGTTCTATCAATAGTTCAAATTAAAGTTCAGCAGGTTCCAGTGGTAAGCGAACCAAACAAAACCCAGGCAGGCCAGCAGCACCAGCAGGTTCCACATCCTGGCCCAGAACCAGCTATGTGTGTCTCTCCAGGAACGCAGGCAGGCCACGAAAACAAGAATCGTTCCCGCCGCGCCAAACAGTCCCAGCACCTGTATCGCGTGCAGTTTAGCGTCATTCGCAGAGCTCAATGTATTGGGATCATCACTGGTGATGACCAGGAAAAACCACACCAGAAAAACAATGTCTACGGCGCAGACCACAAGCACCCACGGACGCAGGCGCATATAGCCGGCGTCCAGCTCAAGCCGATGGCGATAATGCTGGCGGATGACCGCTGCTATGGGCCAGAGCAGAACGGTCAGCCCCAGAATAATCAGGACAGCCAATATCCATAGCTGGTAGAAATCGCTACTGGCGTACCAGGGCAGGCGTTGCATGACCACGGCAGGGAAGTCGGGTACCAGTTGCATGTGCCCGCGTTCATCCCGGCGGAAAGCGACCTGGTCCTGGCCGTTCACTGCGCGATAGACAAGTGGCGCAATCTCCTGCCACTTTTTTATCTGACCGTTGAAGTCTTTAAAAGGCTCAATTTTTATCTGGCCGTTTTCGATCGGTATGACCTGGACGTTATCATCCACTGCCCCAACTTTCAGAAAGCTGCTCTCTGAGCGGCGGCTGGCAAGATAGTGGCCGGCAACCGAGCGCGCGTCAGATTCCGCGGTGGCAAGCTTCCCAGCACTTGGCGGCGTGTATGGAAAATAGCGATCAAGAAAATGCTCCCACAGCGCGGTCCGCGGACTAAGCTCACCTTTACCGGCGCTGTTATAAGAGACAAAAAATCCTAAGCCGGTTTCCGGCATGAGATGCAGGTCGCTATGGAAGTAAATCGTGTCTCCGCCGTGGCCGATGATCCTGTGCCCGTTGCGCGTCTCCTCATAAAAACCCAGGCACATCGCATTCAGCGCCGGGCTCAGGCCGAATTGGCGTGCGTGCATCTGCGCCGCGGTTTCCGGCCGCAGGATCTGTGTGTTTTCAAATTTGCCGTTCTGAAGATGGGCGACCATGAAGCGCGAGAGATCACTGGCAGTGGTGGCCAGCGCGCCCGCCGGCGCTTCTTCAATAATCTCAAACCCCTTGGGCTTGCCGGAGCCAAGTCTGTAGCCTGCGGACATGAGTGGCTTTAATTCCGCCGGCAGCGGCTGCACAAAAGTGGAATGCGACATTCCCAGCGGCTTGAAGATATTTTCCGCCACGTAGTCATTGAAGGGCCGTCCAGAAACGCGCTCAACAATATAGCCCGCCAGCGACGCGCCATAGTTCGAATATGCCGGCGTGGTTCCCGGAGGAAAGATTCGCTGCGGCATGTGGCTGACCAGATGCTGCCTGAGCGTGGCGATGGGAGCGCCCTCTTCATTGATTAAATCTTTGACCTGCTCTTCAAATCCCGGGGTGTGCGTCATGAGATGGCGCAGCGTGATGGGCTTGCCGAATTTCGGCGGAATCTTGAAATCGAGATAGTCGTTGACGTCTCGATCCAGATCAAGCTTGCCTTGTTCCACCAATTGCATCACGGCGGTCCAGGTGAAGAGCTTGGAAATCGATCCCGGACGAAAGAGCGTGGCGTCCACGGTGACGGGCGTTTTCTTGTCCACGTCACTATAGCCATATCCTTTGGCGAAAAAGATCGCGCCGTCTTTCACCACCAGCACCACGGCGCCGGCAATGTCTTCACGCTCCAGTTGCATGGGAACAAAGCCATCGAGAAAAGCATGGACGTCATCCACGGTGAGCTCATGCGGAGGCTCGGTCACCTTGGATTCACTGGCCGCGGCCGCCTGGGGCGCTGGCGGGACTGGTGTTGCTTTGGGCGACTGGGCCGTCAGCGAGAGAGCTAAGCAATCCAAGCTGGAGTGCGAAGTGCAGAAAAATCCGTAGTCTCATGGGGACCGCCAAGGCTCCGTTTTCTGTTTTCTTTGGAGTGCCGGAACGGAAAAGAATATCACGCTGACTTGCGTTGCTATTGCTGTTTGCGAGGCAGCAATCCGCTCATGGCCCATATGCCAAGCAGCGGACCGATCGCCATGCTGGCCAGCGCCCAACTCCATCCATAGTGCGCGGCAATGGCGGCCATCAGCCGGATAACGCCGGCCGTCAGCAGGAATCCCAGAGCCACCTGGCAGGTCAGTGCCGTGCCTACATAATTCTTGTCTGAGACTTCGCTGATGATGGTGGAAAACTGAGCGGAGTCGGCAATCACCGCAATTCCCCAGACGAGCGAGAGCGGAATAAGAATGGCCGGACGATGAAGCACCAACGCAGCCAGCACGCAGCAGACTGAGCTGATCGCCATGGCGATCATGGTAACGCGCGCTCGCTGGGCCACACGGATAGCCGCTGCTTGATCCTGTAACTTGTCACTGGCGGCGCCCGCCCATATGCAGCCGACGGCGCCAATCGCGATAGCCAGAGCAGCCATGGCTTCAAACATACTCCGCGACCATCCAACGGAGACGGAGAAGATCACGGCAATCCATCCCCACATGCTGTAGAGCTCCCACATGTGTCCCAGATAGCCGAGGTTAGCGAGCCGCAACTGCCGATTGCGGACAATCTCAAGAATCTGTGCGGGATCAAAACGCGATTGCGGCATGGCGAATGGTCCTTCACGCACCGCCAGGCCTACGATCAATGCTCCTAATAACGCTTGTCCGCTGCCCAGCAGGACCACGCCTTGCCACGGCACACGGCCTAATGCATTCACGGCATGCGGAAGCGCTGATCCAACAGTGAGAGCGCCGATCATGATCCCCAGGGCAAGTCCGCGTCCGCGCTGGAACCAGCCGGCAATAATCTTCATTCCTACGGGATAAACGCCCGCCAGGAAAAACCCAGTCGCTCCGCGCAGCACGATGGCCGAAAGTGGATCGGCAGCCACAAAGGCAAACGCCGCGTTGGCTGCTGCGGCAGCCACGGCAGATACGACCAGCACTTTAATCGGACTAAAGACATCAGGAATGTTGAACAGCGCAAACGTGATCGCGCCGATGGAGAATCCAATCTGCACCGCGATAGTGAGCCATGATCCCAGAGCCAGCCCGGAATGCCACAGAGTTGTTATCTGCGGAATCACGGCGGTCCCGGTGAACCACAGTGACATGGCCAGCAACTGGGCTATGGAAAGCAATAAAAGAGCCCGCCGGGATGTAAGTCCGTGGCGGGCTTCAGTCTGAACCAAAGTTTGCATTTAGCTCTTGAGTTTCCTTCGTTCGCACGAGGTCACAAGCGAGGCAGGGTCTACGGCGTCACTATCCAACTGCATTTCCACAATCTTTCCTTCTTTATCGATCAGGAAATTGACGCGGCGGCCAATCTTGCGCTTTTCGTCGTAGAGGCCATACTTCTTGGTGATGTCTCCGCCCCAGTCACTCAACAACGGGAACGTAACGTTAATTTTCTCCGCCCATGCGGCGTTGCTGAAGGGGCTGTCCATGCTAACACCCAGAACCTGGGTATCTGCAGCTTCCAGTTTTTGCAAGTTCGCCTGGAAGTTCTGCATTTGCTTGGTTCAACCACCTGTGAAGGCAAATATATAGAATGCGAGAGCCACATTCTTTTTGCCCTTGAAGTCATGGAGCGAGACCATATTTTTAAAAGTCTGGTCACGCAAGCTAAAGTCGGGAGCCATGTCCCCAACCTTCAATGCGGGTAACGGCGGTGCAGCAGGCGCTTCTTTCTTCTCGCCTTGTTGCGCCAGCGACTTGGCGCCGGCAAACGGCCCCATGAGCGCTAGTGTTCCCAGCATTTGAATAGCGGTTCTTCGACGCATCGATTTCTTTCCTCCGCTTGATTACTGCGTGAATAAGCCTAAATTCAGCATGCCTGTACGTCAATAGTTTGTATGCGGTTCGATAGGCCAGCAACCCTGGGACGCCACAACTTGGGCTGCCCGCAACGTTGGGTTGCGCAACTTGAATTGGAATGAGTGTTAGTATTTTTTAGAGGGACCTTCCGATGAAACTATTGGCTCGTTTACTGTTCTTTACTTTGGACTTTGCGCTGACGGGAATTAGCTCGGCGCAAATTTCTTCCACTCCCTCAACCATTCAACTAAATAGCATCTATGCTGGCGCCGACGGAAAATTTGAAGCCCAGCCCGATACCGCCGTCATACACATGGACGTTGCCGCCCAGCAGGACACCTCGCGCGCGGCTTTCGATCATGCTGCCGCCGCCGCCCAGCGAGTGCGTGATGTGCTGAAAGCCAATGGCATTGACGTAAAGACCGCACAGGTCGGCGTCTATCAATCGCAGCCGGTTTATGACTGGAAAAATCCCAAGCGCAAGATCATTGCTTATCGCGTCACCACAGACGTCACCTTGAAGCTGCGCGACTTTACCAAGATCGGGCCAATCACTGAACAACTGGCTGACATTGAAGATATGCAGAATCAGTCCGTCAATTACACGTTGGAAGATATTGAGCAGGCCAAAGCCAAAGCATCTGAAGACGCGTTGAAGAAAGCGCGCAATCAGGCAAGCGCCGTTGCCATAGCCAGTGGACGCTCACTGGGTGAACTGCTCTATGCTTCCGTCGACGTGAACCAGCAATTTGCAGTGCCGCTTGCCATCCCCATGAGAGCGATGTCAAGGACGGCCGGCGCCGCTGCCATCCCGGCGCCTACTGAAGAATTCACTCCACAAACCGTTACCATCAACGCCCACGTGAACGCTCTATTTGCGCTCAAGTAAACCCGGGCCGAACCGTTCCTTGATAACCGCGCTACTGCCCCAGAATCAATGGCAATCCATTTTTGCCATTGCCAATCACAATCACCTTTGCGTTCGGACTTTTAGCCAGGTTCTCCGTGGTTTCAATGCCTTTCCACTGCAATAGCTGTTCGCTGATGCCCTGTCCGAAAATCCTTCATCCAAATGCGGGCAGGGAAATACCCTTTCCGGAATTCCAGTACCAATGCTTTCAACGTGAGTTGCTGAATTTCTTTCCTAAGAATAAGCTCATAAAACCATTGCAGAGAACTAATATTCAGGGCTGGAAACAGCCTCTGAAAAATCCACCGAGCAATTTTTTCAAGAGAAGGGAATTCCTACCCGGCTTTTCATCCAGGAACTCTGCTAAATCCTTTATTTTCATCGCTCGGAGAATGGCACAGGGGATGCTATTACACATACCAGACGAAGTGGCGCGCATCGGGGCGCTTTCGAATGGATCTAACGGCCAGAGATCCCTCGAAAGTGCCTCGTTGCATTTTGAGGCGATATGCGGGCGTGAGCGAGCGGGAGCCCGCAGGCGAAATCCTGAGCGCCGCTTCTGCGCGAAGGATCTGCTTTTTTGAAGTGTTATACAACGGGAGTCCGCACGCGAAATCCTGAGCGAGCGGAGCGAGTGAGGATCTGCTTACTGGCGTCTAGTCCGCAGCCGAAATCCTGAGCGCCGCTTTTAGACCAACTGCACTTTTTCCCGCAGATCAATTCCCGCACGCCGCAGGATTCCGGCTATCTCACCATCGCTCAACCGTGACGCGTCAAACTCCACGCGGATCGTATGTTCTTTTTCGTTGAACTTGATCTTGCGGACGCCGTAAACCTCCCAGGCATTGTTCAGTGCGGAGATCTCGCTCTCTCCCGGGGGTGTGCCATATTTGAAAACAACGTCAAGCAGGGTCATCCAGTTTCCTCATCATTGGGATTAGCCGGAGCATATTCAGCGCCGGAATTTTTGTGGGACATCCAAATATAGCCTAAAACTCGTTTCTTGGTGTTTGAATTCATATACCCCCAGGGGGTATAATCAAAAACAGGAAAGGCCACAGGTTATGCCCAAAAAATCCGCACCTAAACAATCGCATCGCGCCGCACCGCGCGAATCTGGCGCCCGGCAGGATTTACTGCTGCGACTCCGGCGGGTGGAAGGCCAGGTCCGCGGCGTCCAGAAGATGGTGGAAGACGAACGCTATTGCCCGGACGTGCTGGTCCAGATGTCTGCCATTCATGAGTCACTGCGCGCCGTGGAACGCGCCCTTATGAAAGACCATTTACAACACTGCGCCACGGAAGCGCTACGCTCCGGCGATGCCAGGCAGGCCCAGCGCACCTATGACGAACTAACCGAACTCTTTTACCGGCACGCCCGTTAAGGCCAATCAAGCAAAAATATGGACTCAGGAAAAACAGTGAAAGATCCGGTCTGCAACATGGATGTTGTTCCGTCCACAGCGCGTGGCTCGTCCGAATACAAAGGACAGACTTATTACTTTTGCAGCCAGAGTTGTGTTCAGCGCTTCAATATCGATCCGGAAAAATATCTCGCTCCCAAACCACTCGCGATCCAGATGGTCCAGATCGGCGGCATTGCCCCAGCGACGCCCCAAACAAAACCTACGCCACAACCTTCGCCGCCATCGGCAGGCAAGGGACATGTCACCTATGTTTGCCCCATGGATCCGGAAGTTCGTGAAACCAAACCCGGCGCGTGCCCAAAATGCGGCATGGCCCTGGAACCGGAGACAGTCGAATACACCTGCCCCATGCATCCGGAGATCATTCGCGACCAGCCGGGCCATTGCCCTATTTGCGGAATGGCGCTGGAGCCCCGTGTTGCTGCCGGTACACATGTAGAAGACGATTCAGAACTGCGCAGCATGCAGCGGCGTCTTTGGATTGGAGTCGCTCTCAGCATTCCACTGCTTGTACTTTCCATGGGCGGAATGGCCGCCGGCAGTTTCTTTCACAATCTACCCGCAGGCGCAATGGAGTGGCTGCAGTTTGCCCTGGCGACTCCCGTGGTCCTCTGGGGCGGATGGCCATTCTTCCAGCGCGGCTGGGCCTCAGTCGTCAATCGACACCTGAATATGTTCACGCTGATCGCCATGGGCACAGGCGCAGCGTATCTGTACAGCGTGGTAGCCACGTTTGTACCCAGCATTTTTCCCGCGGCATTCCTCGGCCACGGCGGACGGCCGGAAGTCTATTTTGAATCTGGAGCCATCATCGTAACGCTGGTCTTGCTGGGACAGGTTCTGGAATTGCGCGCGCGCCGCCAGACCAGTTCGGCCATCAAAGCGCTGCTCGATCTCAATCCCAAGACTGCCCGCCGCATACGTCCGGACGGATCAGACGAAGAGATTCCTCTGGAGCAGATTCATCGCGGAGACCGGTTGCGTGTGCGCCCGGGTGACCGTGTTCCGGTGGATGGAACCATCGAAGAAGGAACCAGCGCCGTAGATGAGTCGATGATCACCGGAGAATCCATGCCGGTGACGAAAGCTCCCGGCGTAAAGGTGGTCGGTGGAACGGTCAATCAGACGGGCTCATTCATTATGCACGCGGAAAAGCTGGGCTCAGAAACTCTGCTGGCGCAGATTGTACGCATGGTCGCCCAGGCGCAACGCAGCCGCGCTCCCATCCAATCTCTGGCGGACAAGGTCTCAGGCTATTTTGTTCCTGCTGTTCTGTTGATCGCCGTACTTACTTTTATTGTCTGGACGGTTTGGGGGCCTGAACCACACTTTGCTCACGCTCTGGTCAACGCCGTCGCCGTGCTCATCATTGCCTGCCCTTGTGCGCTGGGATTGGCCACGCCCATGGCCGTCATGGTCGGTACGGGCCGTGGAGCCCACGCCGGGGTGCTGGTCAGAAATGCCGAAGCGCTGGAGATCATGGAGAAAGTCGATACGCTGGTGCTGGATAAAACCGGCACTCTTACGGAAGGGAAGCCACAGTTAACGCAAATTCTTGTCGCCAGCGGCGGCATCTCTCAATTAGATCTTCTGCTACTGGTTGCGGCCGTGGAGAAACTGAGCGAACACCCCATTGCTGCTGCCATTGTTCAAGGAGCCGAACAACGCCAGCTAACCATTCCTACTGTGGAGAAATTCCAATCGTTGACCGGGCAAGGTGTTGCCGGAGAAGTAATGGGACGACAGGTTGCCGTAGGAACCGCCGATTTCCTAGCGGGCCGGGGAATCGACACGAGCCCGCTGAGCTTGCAAGCTGAGGTTTTTCGCAAACAAGGACAAACCGTGGTTTTGGCAGCGGTCGACGGTAAAGCAGCTGGACTGCTTGGCGTCTCCGATCCCATTAAGACTTCAACCCGTGATGCTCTAAAGATGCTGCGCCAGAGCGGCCTTCGCCTGGTCATGCTGACCGGTGACAATCGCGCCACAGCGGAGGCCATCGCCAAAGAACTGGGCATCACTGAATTTGAGGCCGAAGTGTTGCCGGAAAACAAGTTGGCGATCGTCAAAAAGCTCCAGAGTGAGGGTCACGTTGTTGCCATGGCCGGCGACGGAATAAATGACGCTCCCGCCCTGGCTCGAGCCGACGTGGGCATCGCCATGGGAACCGGCACCGACGTGGCGATGGAAAGTGGCGACATCACTCTGATCAAAGGTGACCTGCAAGCCCTGGTGCGGGCGCGCAATCTGAGCCATGCCACCATGAGCAACATCCGCCAGAATCTGTTCTTTGCGTTTATCTATAACCTGCTCGGTGTGCCCATCGCCTCTGGGGTCCTGTATCCATTTACAGGATTGCTGCTGCAACCAATGTTTGCCGCCGCTGCCATGAGCTTTAGCTCTGTATCCGTGATAGCCAATGCGTTGCGCTTGCGACGCGTCAAGTTATAGCTTTCCTTGGTCTATAATCCTGCGCGAGGGAATCCCACCGATGAAAACTGGTTTGGCTGTACTGCTGTTGTCTGCTGCCGCGTTCGCGCAAAACCCTGAAGAGGGTAAAGTTGTCCGCTATGAGCTGAAGCCCAGCGAGCTGAAATACACTTACGCTGCTTCGTACACTCCGGTGGCGCATCTGAAGCCCGGCAACATCCTGGAAACAAACACGGTGGATTGCTTCGGCAATGCCATCAAGAAACCAGGCGACACGCTAAGCATGGCCCCCGGTGACAATCCTCTTACCGGCCCGTTTTATATTGATGGCGCTGAGCCCGGCGACACGCTGGCCATAAAAATTCTGGATATCAAAGTGGATAGCAATCAGGGCATTGGAGCGCTGGCCCCAGGGTTTGGCGCGATTAACTCCACCAATTACACTCCCATGCTCAATGCGCCGATCCCAGAGAAGATCTGGTTTTATCCCATTGATCACGCCACCAATACCGCAACTTTTCAGGCGCTGGATTCGAAATACACCGTGAAGTTTCCGCTGCATCCGTTTTTTGGCTGCATCGGTGTGGCCCCGGCCGGCGGAGAGGCCCGCACCTCCGTGGTGCCAGAAGCCTTCGGCGGCAACATGGATTCGCCTGAAGCCAGCGTTGGCAACACGGTTTATTTTCCGGTAAATGTTTCCGGAGCCATGCTCTTTTTGGGTGACGGCCACGCCGCCATGGGCGACGGCGAGATCGCCGGTACTGCCCTGGAAGTCCCATTGCGCAGCCGGGTACAGGTTCGCGTAATCAAAGGTCAGAAAATCAGCTGGCCGCGTTTTGAAAATGACGAATACATTATGACCGTCGGCGCATACCGCCCGCTGGATGACGCACTGCGCATTGCTTTTACGGAGCTGGTCGGCTGGATCCACAACGATTACGGCCTCTCCGAAATGGACGCCTACGAGCTGCTTTCAAAAGTGGGAGAGATCCATCTGAACGAAATGGTCGATCCTAATTATGTGATTGTGGCCAAGGTGAAGAAGAGCTTCTTACCAAAGCCTGCGAAGGCTGCTGCTGGAAAATAGCTGCTGCGGATGCCAGCAGGTCTTTTTCTGAAATCTCGAGCATAGCGAGAGATCCATATCGCAATGAAAGTTTTAAAAGAGAGCTGTTGTTGAACTGAGAGTGATTGTGATCATAGGGGTCCCTCGCTGCGCTTCGGGATTTCAGACATTACAACTTCTGCAGATAATCCACAATTTCCGGGCCAGCCCATTGCTGCGGGCCGATGAACTTGCGCAATATTTTCCCGGAGCGGTCAATCACATAAGTCTCTGGCGGTCCTGTCGGCTGGTAGAGGTCTTTAAGTTTGCGCTCGCGATCGTGAACGGTGAGAAAACCAAGTTTGTGTTCACGTACAAACTGCTGGTAGGCGCTGTCTGTGTCGTCATAACTCACGGCTACAATGGTCACCTTGTCTCCCATGCGTTTTTGCAGGAGCTCTAAGTCGGGAATTTCCTCGATGCAAGGCGGACACCACGTAGCCCAGAGATTCAAAATAACAATCTTGCCGCGATAGTCATGTAGAGCAACCGTCCGTTCTGAATCCTGCACCGTAAAATCTGGCGCCAGAGAGCCAATCATGCGCAACTTAGGCTGGTCATTGCAGCCAATACACCCTGCCAGAAGAAGGGCGAGTAAAACAGGAATCTGGATACGAAGGGATTTCACGCCCTTATAATAACCCGATTCAGATGGAACCGTCCCACGCGGAAGTAACCGTTGACGTTGTTGTTCCGGCCCGGAACGAGGCGGATTGTATTGGCCGCTGCCTTGAATCTCTGGTGGCCCAGCAAGGCATGTCCTTTCAAATCACCGTGGTAGATGATGGCTCAACCGACCAGACCCGTGCCATCGCGGAGTCATTTCCAGGCGTGAAGGTGATCGCCGCCACTGAGCCTGCCCCGGGAGTGATGGGGAAGTGCAATGCCTTGATTACCGGAGCCGCCGGCAGCGCAGCCAAATGGCTGCTTTTTACCGATGCTGACACAGTCCACTACCCCGGATCACTTGCAGCATCTATCTACGAGGCTGAAAGCCGCAATATTGATTTGCTCTCTTATTCTCCGGAACAAGAAACAGCGACCTGGTGGGAGCTGGCGGTGATGCCCGTGATATTTGCCGAGCTTGTGCTCACCTATCCGCCAGAACGGGTCAATGACCCTGACGACCCGACAGTTGCAGCCAACGGACAATACATTCTGGTTCGACGCGCACCTTACGAAGCCCTTGGCGGCCACAAATCGGTTGCTGGCAAGATATTAGAAGACGTAGAGTTAGCTAGATTATTTAAAGCTTCAGATTATACAATCTGGTTTCGCCATGGTGCTGGCTTGGTGCGTACCAGGATGTATCGCACCTTTCAAGCCATGTGGGAGGGGTGGACAAAAAATCTCGCTCTGCTGTTCCGCCGACCATTGCCGTTGGCGGCTCTACGCGCGCTCGAGTTCCTTGTAATTACCATTTTGCCTATTACCGGATTGTTATTAATGGCTCGAAACGACTTTCGCAGTGGATCCGCAATACTGGCGCTTGGAGTGGTTTTCTATCTGATTTTCCTTTTGCGAATTCGGCGCGCGCATTTCCCCTGGCGAGCTAACTTGATGTCTTTCCTGGGGTTACCACTTTTTGTGTCACTTTTAGCACGCTCCTACATCCATTCCAATGTACGTGGCGAGTTAACATGGAAGGGGCGGACATACAGGCAATCCGCACCGGAAGCAATATCTGGTTCATCTATTAAAAAGGACGATTTAAGCTAAAGAGCTGATTCTGATGCTCTATCTAACATTCTTATGGTCTATCTGACGAGGAAAGCAGAGTTTTCGGCGTCGCATTACTATCACAATCCGGAATTCACGCCGGAGGAAAACCAGCGCATTTTTGGCAAGTGCAATAATCCTCACGGCCACGGGCACAATTACATGCTGGAGGTCACGGTAAAGGGCAATGTGGACCAGCGTTCTGGATTTGTCGTTGATCTCAAAGAGTTAAAGGAGATCATGAACCGCGAGGTGATCGATGCCATGGACCATCGCTTCCTCAATAAGGAAGTAGCGGATTTCAAAGATCGCATTCCCACCACGGAAAATCTGGCTATCAGTATCTGGCTCCGGCTTAAGCCCAAGCTGAGTCTGGCAGAGTTGCATCGCGTCCGTGTGTATGAAACCCCGGACCTTTTTGTGGATTATTACGGAGAAGCATGAAGGCTTATCTGACAAGGCGTTACTGGTTTTCGGCTTCGCATCGTCTGCATAGCGGAGATATGTCCGCGGAAGAGAACCAGTCCGTCTATGGCAAGTGCAATAACCCCCATGGCCACGGCCATAATTATTCGCTGGAAGTTACGGTTTCAGGCCCTGTAAGCCCCCGTACCGGGATGGTGTGCAATCTGGTGGATCTGGACAGCTTTGTGCATGAAAAAATTCTGGAACGTTTTGGCCACCAGAACCTCAATATGTTAGCCGGAGTTTCAGGAAATGGTCCCCACCACGGAAAACCTGTGCGTGGAAGTCTTTGACGTTTTGGAAAGAGACTTTCATCACGCCCAGGTGGATAAAGTCCGTGTGGAGGAAACCATGCTGAACTCCTTTGAGTACGCCGGGGGCAGGGAAATTCGCTATTAGGGAGACATTGGTGAAACCAGGAGCTGTTGTGAAGAAAATCTATGAGTCCTCATCGCTGCAGGAAGCCAGCACGCAAGAGCTTCTGCGCGAGCTATTGCTGCGGCTGGGCGAGGATCCTGACCGGGACGGCTTGGCGCGAACACCGGAGCGCATGCAGAAGTCCCTGGAATATTTGACCAAAGGCTATGAACAGGACGCCGACAAAGTGCTTCAGGGTGCGCTGTTTGATGTGCCTTACGATGAGATGGTCATCATCAAAGATATTGAGATGTTCAGCCTCTGCGAGCACCATTTGCTGCCGTTTTTCGGCAAGGTGCACGTGGCTTATATTCCCAACGGCAAGGTCCTGGGACTGAGCAAGATCCCTCGCCTGGTGGATATTTTTGCCCGCCGCCTGCAAGTGCAGGAACGCCTGACCGTGCAGATTGCGGAAACGATTCAAAACGCCATCCAGCCACAAGGCGTGGGTGTGGTGATTGAGGCGCGCCATCTCTGTGTGATGATGCGCGGCGTGGAAAAGCAGCACTCTTCCGCCGTGACCTCGCATATGTTGGGCAGTTTCCGCACCGCGGATAAAACACGTGAAGAATTCCTTTCGCTGATTCGCAACGGCAAAAACGGAAACTCGTTCTAATGTCTGCTAAGGCTGAGCAAAATAAAGTCGCCGTGATTACCGGCGGCAGCCGCGGCATTGGCCTGGCAATGGCTCACGTTTTTGCCGAGAACGGTTATGCGGTGATCATTACGGGCCGCGATGCGAAGCGCCTTCGAGATGCGGCAGGTGAATTAAAGAAAGACCAGGTACAAGCTACGGCCATTCCATGCGACGTTCGTGATCCCGCGTCAGTAGAAAAACTGTTCCAGGAGATTGGCAAGCACCACTCCACGATCGACGTGCTGATCAATAACGCTGGTATCGCCCACGCGCTTGCTCCCGTAGAGCAACTGCCGGTCGAGATTTGGAAAGAAGTGATCGATACCAATTTGACCGGCATGTTTTTAGTCACGCGTGCGGCGCTGCCACTGATGCGGGCCGGCGGCACGATCGTGAACAATCTCTCAGTCGCAGCTGTCACGCCGTTTCCCGGCATGTCAGCCTATAACGCTTCTAAATTTGGCGCCCTGGGATTCACACAGGCGCTCCGTGAAGATCTCCGCAAGCGCGGCATTCGCGTTCTGGCTTTGCTTCCCGGAGCAACAGACACTGAGATTTGGGGCCAGTTCTGGGCAGATGCACCTAAAGAAAAAATGATCTCGGCCAAAACAGTCGCTGAGGCAGTGCTCCATGCTGTTTCAGCGCCGGCCAATACTTCGATCGATGAAATCCGGATTGGGCCTGCCGCGGGTGTGCTCTAGCCAACTGTGCTCAATATTCTTCAAACGCGTAAACATTCTTCCTTACCGGCAAGAGCTTAATCAGCAGCACGCCGGTGACAAAGCCTCCAATGTGGGCCCAGAATGCCACGCCGCCGGCGCCGGTGGCAGAGCTAACGAGGGAAGCTGCTCCACTCAAAAACTCGCCCAGAAACCAATATCCCAGCACCAGCCAGGCAGGAAGCCAGAAGACAAAAAATATCCACCACGTGAGCACGCGCGCGCGCGGATATAGTATGAAGTAAGCGCCCATTACGCCGGCAATGGCGCCACTGGCTCCAACGGTCGGCAATGGCGACGTTAAATTGAAGATAAAATGGACCAGGTTTGCTCCCATGCCGCAAAGCAGGTAAAAGATTAAATATCCAAAGTGACCCAGCCGATCTTCCACGTTGTCCCCAAAAATCCGCAGGAACCACATATTGGCAATCACGTGAGGCCAGGAAGCGTGCAGAAACATTGAGCTGAAAAACGGAACGAAAGCATATGAGGCGGGCAACGCCCCGGTCAGCCATGAATCCACGTGTCTGGGAACGAAGGCAAAGCGGGATTCAAAGACGGCCAGTGAACGCGGCCCCAGAGTCCACTCAAAGTAAAAAACAAGCAAGTTCAGCGCAATCAAAAAGTAATTGATAAACGGAGTGGTCGAGCGTGGCGTGTCATCGCGAATGGGTAACATTCAATTGGACTGCTCATAATTATCATGCTTGATAAAACGGAGTTACTCAAGTGGACGCAGTACTGATTATCGATAAGCCGGCTGGAATGACCTCCCATGATGTGGTGGCGCGCGCGCGCCGCATTACCGGCGAAAAGTCTATTGGCCATCTGGGAACGCTCGATCCCATGGCGACTGGCGTGCTTCCACTGGTCCTGGGCCGTTTTACTCGACTGGCGCAGTTTTATGGCGAAGCGGATAAGCGCTATGAAGGGGCAATTCGCTTTGGCTGGGCTACTGACACTTATGACGCAGAAGGCCAGCCCACCTGCGCTGAACAGCCGGTCAATCTTTCTTTGGAACAGGTGAGCGAAGCGGCCAAATGCTTCATGGGCGAAATTGCGCAGTATCCGCCGCCATTTTCAGCCAAGAAAATTGCCGGCATTCCCGCGCACCGCCTGGCCCGCAAAGGGCAGCCGGTAAACCTGCAGCCTAAACAAGTCGAGATCAAAGAACTGGAGTTGGTCTCTTGTGACGGAAAGCTTGCACATTTCAAAGCCTGGGTCAGTTCAGGAACTTATCTGCGATCGCTGGCCCATGACTTAGGGCAAAAAATTGGCCCCGGGGCGCACCTTGCCGAGCTCAAACGGACCTCGGTGCGTGAATTTTCTATCGATGAAGCGTATAGCCTGGATCAGGTGGAGCAAGCGAAGTCCACAAATACGTTGGATGACCTGTTCATCCATCCTCGTCTGGTTCTGCCTGAATTTCCCGCTGTGGTGGCATCGGCTGAGAGTGCGGCCAGAATACGCCACGGAGGCGCCGTCAACCTGCCGGAGTTCAGCAAGGCCATGACTGTGCGCGTTTTTGCCGGGCAGAGAGAATTGCTCGCCATCGCGCGCAGAGTAGCGGGTACGCTCTTTCAACCTAAAGTGGTACTTCAAGGTTGATATCACGAATAAAAAGACCCAGCGCTATTGTTGACGTTCAAAAGGGGCCAACGTCTATACTTCTGTTGGATAACCACAGGAGACTGCCAGCACAATCGCCGGTAAGCAGGAGATTCAATTATGACTGGACTGCGCGTTCTGATCGCACGAGTGAAGGGACTCTTCGCGAAAGAAACTCAGGATCGCGAACTCCATGACGAATTGCAGACCCATCTGGAATTGCTGGTGGAAGAGAAGCGGCGCCAGGGTATGACGGAAGAGCAGGCGCGCCACGCCGCCAATGTCCATTTCGGCGGCATTGCCCAGACGGAAGAGGCTTATCGCGAACACCGCGGACTGCACTTTGTTGAAACTTGTCTGCAGGACCTTCGCTATGCACTGCGGCTCTTGCGTCGCACACCAGGATTTGCGGCCGTGGTTGTTGTGTCACTGGCACTGGGTATTGGGGCCAACACAGCTATTTTCAGTGCGATTGATGCCGTCATGCTGCGCATGTTGCCGGTGAAAGAGCCACAGGACCTGGTGATGCTGCAATGGCATGCCAGCAAGTGGCCGGAAAAATATGTGGAAGACCTGGAAGGCAGCAGCTTTGGCAATGAGCAGGAAGAGCAAAGCAGTTATTCCTTCACGTACGCCCAATATCAGCAATTTAAAAATCAGAATCATGTTTTCTCCAGCACGTTTGCCTTTGCCGCCAACAGTGACCGCGTAAACGTAGGCATTGACGGTCGCGCAGAATCTGCAGTGATCCATGGCGTCTCCGGAAATTATTTTGAGGGCCTCGGAGTTCAAGCCGTCGTTGGACGAACGATTCTGCCCGCGGACGATCTGGAATCAGCGCCTCCAACCGCCGTGGTATCCAATTCATTCTGGAAGCAACGATTGGGAGCGGCCCAGGACGTGGCTGGTAAAAATATCATTGTGAATGGCCTGCCCATCACGATTGTAGGTGTTACTCCACCGGATTTTTTCGGGCTGGAGCCCGGCAGTTCTCCCGATTTGTTTATTCCTCTGGCAAAGTATTCTGCTGAGCAGGCACGCCAGGGAACTACCGACAATGGAGTCACCTACCTGACGGCTCCTAAAATCTGGTGGGCCGGTGTCATCGGACGCCTTCGACCGGGCGTTACCGCCACGCAAGCCCAGGCTGAACTTCAGGTAATGTTTGATCAGAATTTAAACGCTGTCGTTCCAAATCCTGATCCTGTCAAACCAGCATTGCAAATCGTTCCAATCAAACAAGGTCTGGACAGCCTCAGGCGGCAATTCTCCAGCTCGCTTCTGTTGCTGATGATGATGGTTGGAGCGGTCCTGCTGATTGCCTGCGGTAACGTTGCGGCTTTGCTGCTGACTCGCGCCAGCGCTCGGCAACGCGAGATCGCGGTCCGTCTAAGCCTGGGCGCGCGCCGCATGCGGCTCATCCGCCAATTGCTTACCGAAAGCGTTTTGTTGGCATGTGGCGGCGGATTGCTTGGGTTGGTCCTGGCGAAATGGGCCGGCAGGGTATTGCTTGCTCTGCTTTCCAGTGGCCGTCTGCCGATCCACCTGGAATTGCATCTCGATCCCCGCGTGCTGGCCTTTACCGCCATTCTGTGCATTGTGAGCGGGATCCTGTTTGGGTTGGCGCCGGCACTCCGCGCGACGCGCCCTGATCTGGTCAGTTCATTGAAGCAACTCTCATCCGGAACGTCTGGACGGCGGTTTGCCGCCGGCAAAATTCTGGTTGCGGGCCAGGTGGCGTTATGTCTGCTCTTGCTGATTAGCGCGGGACTTCTGCTGCGGACCTTGAACACCCTGCAAGGGCTTGACCTGGGCTTCAACCGCCAAAACGTGGTGCTGTTTACAGTAAGACCAGGACTCAACGGTTACAAGAGCACACAACTGGATGATTTTTATCTGGACCTTCAGCGCCGTATTCAACGCATTCCCGGAGTGGAAGCGGTCACATTTTCTGATCGCAATGCCATCGGTGCGGGCGCAAGCATCACATTAGGGACAATTCCCGGCTACGTGGAAAAGGGACAGGATGCAAGTTTTTACCGGCATATTGTCGGTCCGGATTATTTTGAAACGCTGGCGATTCCCGTGCGGATTGGGCGTGCATTGGGAGCGCAGGACACACACAGCGCTCCCCTGGCTGTAGTGGTGAATCAGAAGTTTGTGGATAAGTACATGCGCGGCGAGAACCCCATAGGCCATGAGATTGTTATGGGCAGGAAGAAGCAGCCGGCGCGATATCAGATCGTGGGCGTTGCAAGCGATGTGAAATATGCTCGCATTCGTGAAGAAGCCCCTCCAACGGTGTACTTTTCCCATACGCAGATCTTTGCCTCAGTCGGCGGATATCAGCAAGACGCGCCGGGATTCTCCTGGCCTTTTATGACCTTTTCAGTAAAAAGCCCGCTGGCTGGTCAGGCACCGTTAATAGCGGGAATCCGCGGCGAGCTAAGCGCCTTGGATAAGAATGTCCCGATGGTTGACGTGAGGACTGAAGCGCAAGTCATCTCTGAGGTACTGTTCCTGGAACGGACATTTGCGGCGCTCAGCTCTGCATTTGGTTTTCTGGCATTGCTGCTGGCATGCGTCGGGCTCTATGGAACCATGGCTTATGCGGTAGCGCGTAAGACGAATGAGATCGGAGTCCGCATGGCCCTGGGCGCCAAACGGGGCACCATTCTGGCCATGGTGATGCGCGAGACTGCCATGGTCGTACTTGGTGGAGTTGCCGTTGGAATACCCGCAGCCTGGGCTGCCAGCAGTCTGCTGAAAACCCAGCTGTTCGGATTGAGCTCGCACGATCCCTGGAGCATTGGCTCGGCGATAGCTGCCACGTTGGTGGTGACGGCTATCGCCGGATACATTCCGGCAAGAAGAGCGGCACAGGTCGACCCGATGGTGGCCCTACGGTACGAATAAAAGCCAATTGGTGGGTGTTTGGGCTTTACGTTTAACGTCTGATAACAGATATTATGTAAACTTCAAGAAAAGGGCGTTGTTATTGCTTTGGATCGACCCGCAGCGTTGGCTGATCCCGATTCTCTCCCCGAAGGATGGCCTTCAGATCGGCTCGGAACTTCTCCAGCGTCGCGATCCGCTCCGACGTAGCCTCAAGTGTCTCCTGCTTGTGGACGAATACTTTGCGGCCTTCGCGCTCCACCAGCGGACCCAGGCTTTCACCCATACGCCAGCCTACATTTCCCAGAATCTGCAGGCCTTCAGGTCCTCCAGGGACAAGAAATGCGATGCAGTTGTCCCGCAGGACTCCGATGGCTTTGGGAAAGCGATCAAAGGTTTGCAGGTCAAAGCCGGCCAGGTAGAGGCGTTGGAGTTGTTCTTCAGGAAGCATTCGGCAGTCAGCACACAGCACAAAGCCCGAGCAAAACTGGGCCTGATGCCAAGTGCTGACGGCCGAATACTACATTTTGTAGCGGCCCAGGTCTTCGTCGTTCAGGCCTTCCAGCCATTTGCGCAGATCGTCAGAGGAGATGCGGTCGGCGGTTGTGCTGGCGACTTTAGAGGTCTTAAGTACCTCATCTTCAACGTAGATGGGGCAATCCAGCCGCAGAGCCAGCGCCAGCGCGTCGGACGGTCGGGAATCAATGCTGATAATTCTTCCCTCTCGCTCCATCCAGATCACGGCGAAAAACGTGTCATCGCGCAGCTCGTTCACCACAATTTTGTGGACGTGCGTATCCAGACCAACCAGAAGGTTCTTGATCAGGTCATGTGTCATAGGCCGGGGTGTAGACACTTTCTCGATCTCAAGAGCAATCGCATTGGCTTCATAGACGCCTACCCAAATGGGCAGGACTGTATCGCTGCCAACGTCTTTCAACACCACAATGGGCATGTTCGTGGCCGGATCCATCATCAAACCGCGAATTTTCATCTCCACTTCCATTGTTTTTCTCCTGTCGCTCCGCTCAAACTGCTCCAGAGCTCTCGGCCTCTAAACCATTTCACCCAGCAAACTATTGGGAAAGCTGCGCGTTACCAGCACGTTAACATACTTGCCCACCGTGGGAGCTGGACGATCCAAGGCAGTAAAGTTCAAGACAATGTTCTGTGAGGTACGCCCATTCAACTGCGCCCGGGCCGCATTCGTTCCTTCAACCATTACTTCAAATACTTGCCCCACACGGCTCTCATAATTGGCCCTTTGAATCTCTCTTTGCCTATCCATCAAGACCTGCAGGCGCTTGGATTTCTCATCGTCGGCAATGCTGTCAATCATATTGAGCGACGGCGTGTTGGGCCGCGGCGAATACTTGAAAGCGAATACGGCGTCGAACTGGCACTCGTGCAGTAAGGTAATTGTCTCTTCAAAATCGGAGTCAGTCTCTCCCGGGAAACCGACGATAACGTCAGTGGTCAACGAGATCGGGCGCTTGGCGGCTTTGATCCAGGAAAGCTTTTCCAGATACATCTCACGGGTGTATTCGCGATTCATGGCCTTAAGCACACGCGACGATCCGCTCTGCACCGGCAGATGGATGTGGTCACAGAGCCGCGGTGAAGCGGCAATGGCGTCCACTATGTCTTTGCTGAAATGCCGTGGATGAGAAGTGGTAAAGCGTACACGCCGGATGCCGGGAATTTCGCCAATCGCGTACAGCAGCTCGGCAAAAGTCTTCTTCGCCAGCGGATCGGCATAAGCATTCACGTTTTGACCCAGAAGTTGGATATCGGTGTAACCAAGATCGGCCATCTGGCGCGCTTCGGCCATGACCGAGTCAGACGTACGGCTGCGTTCCTTCCCGCGCGTGTACGGCACAACGCAATAGGCACAGAACTTGTCGCAGCCTTCAATAATCGTGATATAGCCGCGGTGTGGATTGCTGCGCGCGGTAAATTCGGTCTCAAACGTCAGATCAGTCTGGCGGTCATCAAGTCCGGTAACGCGATCATTCCCTGCTTCAATCTGCACCAGCATCGCGGGTAAGTTGCGGTAAGAGGCTGAGCCGGCGACCATGGAAACATACGGCGCCTTTTCAAAAATCTTTTCGCCTTCCTGCTGGGCCACACAGCCAATCACGGCAAACTTTTTGCCTTTGGCTTTGAGCTTTTTGTAGTCGTTGAGGCGGTTAAAGACTTTCTGTTCCGCTTTGTCCCGGATGGAACAGGTGTTGTAGAAGACCAGGTCGGCTTCTTCCACGGTTTCCACCTGGCGATACCCCTGATGGACCAGTGTGCCAATGACTTTTTCTGAGTCATGCACATTCATCTGGCAGCCAAAGGTTTCCAGGTAAAACGTCTTTTCCTTCTGTGGGCTCACAGTTCCAGTATAGCGCAGCAAAATCGCGCCGTTTGCGGTTATTCTTGAGAGTAGCCTCAGCGTGCATAAGCAGAAGTGTGGGTGCGCAAAACGTGAATAAAATGAAAATGGATGAGAAAGCTTTATGGGACAAAAAGCACAGTGAACGCTCCCACAGTTCGCTGGAACCCGATCCTTTTCTGGTAAGCGCCTACGATGAGTTTCTTTTCGAGCACGTCTCCGGGAAACGCGCTGGACGTGGCCGGCGGCGTGGGACGCCACGCAATCTGGCTGGCAGCGCGTGGCTGGCAAGTGCGGCTCATGGATATCTCCGAAGTCGGCATCCAGCAGGCGACGGAAAATATGAAGCAAAGCACTATCAGTGGGGCCGTCATAACAGAGGTTTGCGACCTCAACGGAACGCAAGATCTTGGCAAAGAGCAATATGATCTGATTTTAGTTTTCTTTTTCCTCCAGCGAGAACTCTTCCCTGCTTTGATCTCAGCGCTCAAACCCGGTGGTCACTTGATTTACAAGACTTACACAACAGAACAGAAGCGTTTCAGCGGCGGGCCAAGCCATCCAATGTTTCTGCTCCAGCCAAACGAATTGCTGCACGCGTTTCAATCCATGCATGTCTTGCATTATCACGAGACAGTTCAGGCGAAAGGCGTAGCGGAATTGGTCGCGCGAAAGTAGCCCCTGCATCTGCAGATGCTAAAATCTCTTTTCTATCTTTACTATCCATGGCAAAACGCAAAATCACACACGGCCACGCAATCCAAGGCAAACTGAATCCCCGCAAGAACCATTGTTTTGGTTGCGGTCATGACAATCCTCAAGGCATGAAACTGAAGTTCTCACTGGACGAAGAGACGCGCCAGGCCATCTGCCATTTCAAGCTTTCGCGCCGATACACCGGCCCTCCAGGCCACTCTCATGGCGGCATTATTGCCACCATCCTGGACGAAGCCATGGGCAAAGTGAATAAGTTCCGCAACGTGCTGGCGCTTACCGGATCCATGGAAATTAAATATTTGCGACCGGTTCCCTTAGGACAGCCACTCACGGTAACTGCACACGAGCAAAGCGTGGACGGTCGCCGGCACATCAACGCGGCTGAGATCAAAAATGAAAAAGGCGAAGTCCTGGCCAGCAGCACAGGCACTTTTATCGCAATCGATCCGGAGAAGATGTTTGCCAGGCATATGAAGCCTCTTGGTTCTGGCAAATCTGTTGCCCGCACAAAGGTGTGATCCCGGCCAGCAGAAATCCTTCCAAACTAGTAAAATAAAGAGTTCACCCTCACAAGTTTCGCCGTGACGCGTAATGTCGAGCGGCGCAGGAGTTTGCAATGGCTAGATCTCATGGAAAGAAAGAAGCAACGTTGGCTCGGCGCAGTTCAAAATCTACTTCCAACGGACATCGTGCAACCAACGGTACAAATGGCGGCGGAACTCAGCTGAACGGCAATGCAGGATTACGTCTAAAGACCGGCCTGGCGGAGATGCTGAAAGGCGGCGTGATCATGGACGTGACGGACGCTCGCCAGGCGGAGATCGCCGAAAAAGCCGGAGCCACGGCCGTGATGGCCCTGGAGCGCGTGCCGGCACAGATCCGCGCACAAGGCGGCGTCGCGCGTATGGCATCTCCCAAGAAGATCCGGGAGATCATGGAAACGGTATCGATTCCCGTGATGGCCAAGTGCCGTATCGGCCATTTTGCTGAAGCGCAAATCCTGCAGGCGCTGGGCGTGGATTACATTGACGAATCCGAGGTCCTCACCCCGGCTGACGAAGCCCACCATGTGGACAAACATGCTTTCAAAACGCCGTTTGTCTGCGGCGCTCGAAATCTGGGCGAAGCCTTGCGGCGTATCTCCGAAGGCGCGGCAATGATCCGCACCAAAGGCGAAGCCGGTACCGGCGACGTGGTGCACGCCGTAAAACACATGCGGCAGATCATGCGTGAAATGAAGGCGTTAACGGTTCTTTCTGAAGAAGAGCTTTATGCACAGGCTAAGGACTTGCAGGCGCCTGTAGAGCTGGTTCGTCTGGTGGCGAAGACAGGTAAATTGCCGGTGCCAAACTTCTCTGCCGGCGGCATCGCTACCCCAGCCGACGCCGCTCTGGTTCGTCAGCTCGGAGCAGAAGCGGTGTTTGTCGGCTCTGGCATTTTCATGGCTGACGGACTGAATTTCTGCGAACCAGCAGAAGCGGAAAAGCGCGCAAAAGCCATTGTCCGCGCCTGTACTCACTTTGACGACCCTAAAGTGTTACTTGAAGTCAGCGAAGATCTGGTTGGAGCCATGAAAGGGCTGGCTGTGGCCGCGATGGCTGAAGGCGATCTGCTGCAGACCAGGGGATGGTAGAGGTTTTCAACATCCCTCGCTCCGCTCGGGATTGAAACAAAAGAAGATGACCATCGGCGTACTAGCCATTCAGGGTGATTACGAAGCGCACAAGGTGCGGCTGGAGCAATTGGGCGCAAAAGTCACGTTGGTCCGCAAGCCAGAGCAACTAGATAAGATCGACGGCATCGTAATTCCCGGCGGCGAATCCAGCACCTTCCTGAATTTCCTGGCCGAGTATGGCTTTCTGGAAAAGCTCCGCAACTTTGTTTCTACCAAGCCCACATTCGGCACATGTGCCGGCGCCATTCTTCTGGCTAAACAGGTTGAAAATCCGCCACAACTGTCGCTTGATGCAATGGATATACGCATTCGCCGCAATGCCTACGGCCGCCAGAACGACAGCTCCATTCGCGAAGCCCGCACCAAACTCGGAGACAAGCCACTGGAGATGGTATTTATCCGCGCTCCCAAGATTATGAGCACTGGTAAAGGTGTTGAGGTGTTGGCAAGTGCGGGCGGCGATCCGGTGCTGGTGCGTCAGGGAAAAATCATGGCCGCTACTTTCCATCCTGAACTGTCGGACGATACCCGGGTTCACCAGGAATTTATCAACATGGTGAAGCGCGGCCATCGGGCGAAATAAGAATGTCTGCCGCGCTCCGGCTCGCGCTGCTATTGATCGCCGTCGGCTGTCTTTATCTTTTCCTGGCCCAGCCTTACTGGTTGCCTGCCGGCGTGTCTTTGCAGGCAGCTCCAATCGACCACCAATTCAGAATCGCGCTTTGGGTGCTTGGCGGAATGTTTATTGCTGGGCATCTAGTCCTGGCATATGTCTTATCAAAAAAGCCCCGCGCTGAAGGCGCTCCCGCAAGCGGTAGCTGGTGGTTGGAGGTTACGTGGACGCTTGCCATCACGGCAATTTTTTTCTGGCTGCACATTTCAGGTGGACACCTCTCCCATGGCATGGCCATGCCTGAGAAGCAGGCCGGCCAGATTGAAGTTGAAGTCACGGGCGCACAGTTTCAGTGGTATTTCCGCTATCCCGGCGCTGATGGTGTCTTCGGACGCACAGACGCGCCGAAGTTTGCCAAGGCAGATGAAGGAAATCCTCTGGGCATGGATCCCAGCGATCCGGCGGGACGCGATGACTTTCTCTCAAGCAGTATGGTGGTGCCCGTGGGCCATGTGGTGCAGCTGCGTCTGCACGCGCAAGACGTGGTCCACAGTCTGTTTATCCCCGCAATGCGCTTTAAGCAAGACACCGTTCCGGGCATGGAAATTCATTCACACTTTACGCCGACGCAAACGGGCGTCTATGAAATTGTCTGTTCTCAACTGTGCGGAATTGGGCACTATCGAATGCGGGCCACGGTCCGAGTGGTGAGTGAAGAAGAGTTTGAGAAGTGGTTGAAGGCACAGGCGAACAGTTCGAGAGAGTAAGTTAGAAGAACGCAAGGTCCCTCACTCCTATTCGGCCGCTGGCAAAACGCGGCCTCATGAAGAACGGAGTCCGGGATGACGTTTTATAAATGCCAACATCTGTTTCCAATTCGGATATGCACGCAGGTTGGCTGCAGCGGCTCTTCAGTACCGATCACAAAGTCATCGGACGGCAATACTTTTTTCTTTCTTTGGCTGCAGTGCTGGCAGGGGCATGGCTCTCACTACTGATGCGCATTCATCTGGTCTGGCCGAAAGCAGCAATTCCCTTCCTGGGCGAGATCAAGCCGGAAAACTATCTGGCCTATCTGACCATGCACGGCACGCTGATGGTCTTTTTTGTCCTTTCATTGGTTCCGCAAAGCGGATTCGGAACATATTTTCTGCCGCTGCAATTGGGCGCCTCCAGAATGGCCTTTCGCCGGCTTACCTCTCTTGGATTCTGGACGGCCTTCGTTTCTTTCTTCGTGCTGATGGCGGCATTCTTTGCGCGCGGAGGGCCTTCCGGGGCAGGCTGGACGCAATATGCGCCGCTCAGTGCTCTGGCTTCCGCCGGACCGGGGCAAGGGCTGGGAACAGATCTCTGGTTGATAAGTATTGGCCTGTTCTGTCTATCGTCGCTGATGAGCGCGATCAGCTTTTTGGCGACGACGCTCAGGTATCGCGCGCCAGGTATGACCTGGATGCGTATGCCTCTGACCTGCTGGGCCTGGTTTGTCACGTCTGTTTTAATCCTGCTCGCTTTCAGCATTCTGCTGGTCGCGCTGACGATGCTGATGCTCGATCGCCATGCTGGAACCAGCTTCTTTATTCCCAGCGGGCTTCTGGTAAGCGGCAAACCAGTGGATCACTCCGGCGGCTCACCTCTACTGTGGCAGCACTTGTTCTGGTTCTTCGGACATCCAGAGGTTTATATCGCCATTTTGCCGGCGATGGGCGTGACCTCACACTTGTTGTCAGTCTTCGCGCGCAAACCGGTCTTTGGCTACAAAGCCATGGTGGGCGCCATATTGGCGATCGGTGGATTGGGATTCATGGTGTGGGGACACCACATGTTTGTCAGCGGCATGAATCCACATGCGGGCTTTGCTTTCTCCACGCTCACCACGGCCATCGCGGTCCCTTCAGCCATCAAGACTTTTAACTGGGTGGCGACCCTTTACGGCGGCAGGATTCGTTACACCACGCCGCTGCTGTTTTCAGTCGGCTTCGTGTCATTGTTCATCACCGGCGGACTTACCGGGCCAATTCTGGCCCAGCCCGCGCTTGACGTCTATCTGCACGACACATATTTCGTGATCGCACATTTCCACCTGATCATGGCGATGGCCGGCCTGTTTGCTATTTTTTCCGCAACCTATTTCTGGTTTCCTAAAATGTTTGGGCGGATGATGAATGAGCGCCTGGGCCGGCTGCATTTCTGGATCACGCTTTTTGGCGCTTACGCCACATTCATGCCTATGCATCTGCTGGGAATTGCCGGCCATCCACGGCGCTACTCCGATCTAACCGGCGTACAATATGTGGCAGCGATGGCGCCATTGCAGAAATTCATTACACTGGCGGCCATTGTTACCATCTTCGGGCAGATCATCTTTCTGGTGAACCTGTTTTGGAGCATGCGCAAAGGGCCGGCGGCAGAAGCCAATCCCTGGGAGTGCACCACGCTGGAGTGGACGCTGCCATCGCCCACGCCAAGAGAGGGTTTTGGCGAGGCACAGCTGCTGGTAAGCCATGGACCGTATGAATACGACGTTTCCCGAGCGGAAAAAGATTTTGTCATGCAAGACGCTTCAGCCAGCTTGGGTGCGTTGAAATAACATCAGAGTTAGTGTTATGCCGACCATTAGCGATCGTGTAGAGATCGAACGGAAACCTAAGCTGGGCGGCGGAGGTCCGGGCAAAATCCCGCATCGCCGCGGATACGGCGGCGGGGACGACGATCCCAATAAACATGGCGATTTTCACTCGCGCGAGCAGCGCATGCGCCGTTACCGCATTGCGATGACCCTTTGCATCATCTCCGTAACTGCAATCTTCATTCTCTTGACCGTGGTTTATATTTTCCGCCTGGGCAAAGGCCGTTATGACCAGGATGCGCATCAATGGGTCAGAGATTGGATTCCTCTCACACTTCCCTACATGCAGCTGTGGGTAAATTCAATTTTCTTGCTGATAAGCAGTGCGACCCTGGAGTTGGCCCGGAGAACCATGGCACGAAAAGAAGAATTCACGGCCATGGGGATTATTCCACCGCGGATGAAACGCGACATGCCGTGGCTGGGGCTTACGGTTCTGCTGGGGTTTTGTTTTCTGGTCGGACAAATTCTTGTATGGAATAATCTGCGCTATCAGGGTGCATTCCTTGAATCAAATCCAAGCCGTTCGCTCTTCTATATCATTACTGGGACACATGCGGTCCATCTTGTAGGTGGGTTGATCGCCCTGCTTTACGCCCTGGCTGGACGCCTGCTGGCAGTCAAGTTCGAATCACAAAAAATTGCCGTTGAGGTCACGGGCTGGTACTGGCACTACCTGGCATTCTTATGGTTTGGAATATTTGCGCTGGTGCACTTTGCCAAGGGATAGAAAAGAAAGCCGAGCTATTTCTAGCTCGGCTCGCCTGAGCGCTTTACGCGCACGACAGTGATTTTTCCAAAACCTTCCTCAAAGCCGGGGGCCTTGAGCTTGGCTGCCATTCTCTGGATCACATCTTCTTTGACCTGGCGCTCACGCTTGCGATTACGCTCCAGGCAGACTTCAAGTGGTACATCGAAAAAGACTGCATGTACCTCATATCCAAAGCCTTTAGCCATCTTGATCCACTGGCGGCGCTCATGCGGCGCCAGGTTACTGGCATCCACATAATTCCAGGGCATCCGGGCAATCAGACGGGCGCGCAGCAATGACCGGAGCGTGGAAAAAACCAGCCCTTGATAGCGTTGCTCGGTGATGTCATCAAAGAGGATCGAGCGCAGCAGGTCACTGGAAAGCGGGGTGACGCCGCGGCGTTTGAACCATGTCGTCTTGCCCGAACCGGGCAGGCCAATGGCTAGTACAACTACGCCTTTTGGAGGACGCGTGGAAGACTTGCCCGCTTGCTGCACTGTGCGTTGCTCCGGACCGCCTGGAGGCGGAGTGGAGGGTGATTCCGGCTGAACTTCAGTTTCCATCCTGTGCTCTTCGGCCGCGGGCGTTTCAGTAGCCGCGTTCTGGGCCTCAGAAGCTTCAGCTGTCCCTTCATCATACGCAGGGACAATGGGTTGGGGGTGGAACTCATCAACCAGAGGCTTCTGCTGGCCTACCTTGCCAGTTGCCTCCGTCTCGTTTTCGGGTTTCTTTTTACGGCGCTTCATGCGCTCGCGCATCCAATTGCGCATGCTTCTGTGTGTAACACAAGCAGCTAAGAAGTTGCAAGAAAAGGAAGTTTTCCAGCCACAAAGGGTCCCGAAAACCCTGCGGTGGGGCGATTTGTGGACTCTCAAGAAAGCTGGGGTGACTTTTTCTGGTAATCGTGGGAGCTAGCCAGAGCAGAGGAACCAAAGAAGTTAACTTCACATTAAGAGCATTCCAATTCTTTCTATTGCGCTATTAGTGCACATTGCTATAATTACGCCCCACAACCAAGAAATGCCATTATCAGCACTCCTGGCGGGTAAAAGTCCCTGCAGATGGCCGAATTGGTTTTGCAATCGAAGCACGTGCGCAGACGCTTTGGCGCTGACTTCAATAGAACCGGACTTGACGGCTTGAGTGTTCTTGCCCCTGCCCAGTCTTGAAGATATCCAGAGAGTGCTCGCAAAAGAGAGAAAAGCTGCAAGAGCAAGAGCTTTGAAGATAGGCACAAGGGCCACGCAGGACAAGAATTGAAGCGATGTACGACGACCCCTCTGAAGAGCAAAGAGATCATCGGCATCGTTGAACCCCCAGGCACTGCCAGAGAAGCAAGAGGCAACGGAAGACGGAACCGAGAGCTTCCCTCACTGGTGTTTTTAGTTTTAAGCAAGACACGGCGTTAGACTGGCTTTTTCTTAGCAGGTCCTGACAACAATGGGCTGCGAAACAGTCAGCGTAGCGGGACGCCAGAACAAAACTGCAATTAGCGTTCAAAACCAACCGAGCAATATTGAATAAAAGCCGCGGGGCTTGCGATCCGCGGCTTTATTCGCCAAGGCATTCATTTCTTCTAAGGCCTGTCACGGCCGTTTGCGCCTCTCTAACTCTCTCTGCTAACCTGATTAGTTTCAACCGGGTATCGGCCTTCTACTGTCAAGGTTTCTGCATCCAACTGTTTTCCACCGCATCAGGTGATTGGAAGGAGAGTTCGCACACAATGGCAATTAAAGTCGGAATTAACGGGTTCGGTCGTATTGGACGCAACGTCCTTCGCACGGCAATTGACGATCCTGATATTGAGTTTGTCGCCGTCAATGACCTGACGAACCCGGCGACGCTGGCCCATCTCCTCAAATACGATTCCATCCTCGGCAACCTGAAGCAGGAGATCAAGGTGTCCGGCGATTCGATCATGCTTGGCAGCAAGGCGATAAAAGTTTTTTCGCAAAGAGACCCTGCGGCCATTCCGTGGGAATCCGTGGGCGTGCAGATGGTGATTGAATGCACCGGCATGTTCACCGAAGCAGAGCAGGCGAAGAAGCATCTACGTGGCCCGGTAAAAAAGGTGATCATTTCCGCGCCGGCAAAAAATGAGGACATCACCATTGTTCTGGGCGTGAACGAAAATAAGTACGATCCAGCCAAGCACAGCATTGTGTCAAACGCTTCTTGCACCACAAATTGCCTGGCCCCTGTGGCCAAGGTGATTCATGACACTTTTAAGATCCAGAGCGGGACCATGACCACGATCCATTCTTATACGAACGATCAGGTCATCCTGGACTTTCCGCATAAAGACCTGCGCCGCGCGCGGGCTGCTGCTCTCTCCATGATTCCAACTTCCACCGGCGCCGCCAAGGCGCTCAATCTGGTGATTCCTGATCTGAAAGGCAAGCTCGATGGTTTTGCCATGCGCGTGCCCACGCCAAATGTCTCCCTGGTGGATCTGGTGGCGTTTGTGGAAAAGAGCACCTCTGTGGAAGAGGTAAATGCTGCGCTAAAAGCCGCCGCGGATGGCCCGATGAAGGGCATACTAGGTTACGAGACAGCCGAACTCGTCTCCGTGGATTATCGCGGGGATGAACGTTCTTCCATTGTGGACTCTCTCCTCACGCGCGTTGTGGCAGGAAATTGTGTGAAGGTCATTGCCTGGTATGACAATGAGTGGGGATATTCCTGCCGTGTCCGTGACCTGATCCATTTCATGGCAAAAAAGGGGCTCTAAGTGCCGGTTACAAGCGAGAAAGCTTCGATCGAGAAAACCATGGCAAAGCTCTCCATACAGGACCTGCATCTTGAAGGGCACAGGGTTTTTATGCGTGTGGACTTTAACGTCCCACTGACCGAGGATGGCCGCGTTTCCGATGACACGCGTATACGAGAAACGCTGCCAACAATCGAATACGCGCTGCGCAAGGGCGCGCGATTGATTCTGGCGTCGCACCTGGGCCGTCCTAAAGGAAAGTTCAACGCCAAGATGAGTCTGAAGCCTGCCGCGGAGCGCCTGCGCATGCTGTTGGACGAAAAACTTGGACGCAGTTGCAACGTGGGCTTTGCTCCTGACTGCATTGGTCTGGGCGCGGAAGAGATGGCCCATAAACTGGAAAAGGGCCAGACGCTGCTTCTGGAAAACCTGCGCTTTCATGCCGAAGAAGAAGCCAACGACGAAGCTTTCTCCCGCCAGCTCGCGGCGCTTGCCGATCTTTATGTGAACGATGCATTTGGTTCGGCGCATCGCGCTCACGCCTCAACCGTGGGCATCACCAAGTTCATAGAAAAATCTGCCGCTGGCCTGTTGATGCAAAAAGAGCTGGAGTATCTGGGGAAAGCTACCACGCATCCCGAGAAACCTTTTGTGGCGATCATCGGCGGCGCCAAGGTTTCCGACAAGATTGACGTGATTCGCAACCTGCTCACCAAGGTCGACGCGTTGCTGATTGGCGGCGCCATGGCATACACCTTCCTCAAAGCTCAAGGTCGCTCGGTCGGCAAATCCCTGGTGGAAGAAGATAAGCTCGAGCTGGCCAAATCTCTTTTGCACGAAGCACACAGTAAACATGTCCGGCTACTTCTGCCCACAGACAACGTGGTGGCAGAAAAGATTGATGCATCGGCCTCTACTGAAACGGTTAAGACAACGCAAGGTATCCCGGCAAACCAGATGGGTCTGGATATTGGTCCGGAGACAGTTGCAGCTTTCAGCAAAGAGATTGCCGCCGCTAAGACAATCGTGTGGAACGGCCCGATGGGCGTATTTGAAGTGGCTCCATTCGCGCATGGCACCATGAAAATTGCTGAAGCCGTCGCGGCAAATCGCGGCGCTACTTCCATCGTCGGTGGTGGAGATTCAGTTGCCGCCGTGCATCAGTCCGGACTGGCAGATAAGATCTCGCATATTTCCACGGGCGGCGGAGCATCGCTCGAGTTTCTGGAAGGTAAAAAGCTGCCGGGTGTGGAAGCGCTCACCGATAAGACTGATAAAAGATAAGCACAGATAAAAGATAAACACAGATAAAATAAATAAAAATGCCGCCAAGCCTGCGATACCGGATCGGCTCAGAAGCCGCACTCGCCACCCTTGAGTTGGTGATAGGCGATATCACCGACGAAACCACTGACGCCATTGTGAATGCTGCCAACTCTTCCCTGCTGGGCGGAGGCGGCGTGGATGGCGCCATCCATCGCGAGGCCGGCCCGGCTTTGCTGGCAGAATGCAAAAGAGTTCGCGAACAGCGTGGCCCACTGCCCGCAGGACAAGCTGTGATAACTTCCGGAGCCAACCTGAAAGCAAGATATGTGATCCACACAGTGGGTCCCGTCTGGCAAGGGGGCAACGTCAACGAACCCCAGATCCTGGAAAGCTGCTACTGCCATTGCATGGAAGAAGCGAATCTCAAGTTTTGTACCAGCGTGAGCTTCCCTTCCGTTTCCACTGGAGCTTTTGGATATCCCGTGGGACCGGCAGCACAGATCGCGTTGCGGACCATCGCCGACCTGCTGCATAACCCCAAGTCGGTGAGGCTGGTGCGCTTTGTGCTTTTTGACCAGCGTACCTACAAAACATACGCAGCGGCCGCGGAAGAGTTAAGCCGCGACTTTCCCCACTATGAAATCAGGCTGGACGCGAGCGCGCGAGATAAGAGTGCGTCAGATAACGGCACACCAGATAAAAATACCCCATGAGAAAAAAGCTGATCGCCGCCAACTGGAAGATGTACAAGACGCCGGCCGAGGCGCAGGCGTTTGTATCGGCCCTGCTGCCTCATCTCTGGGAGCACACACGCGATGACATTGTTCTATGCCCGCCTTTTGTGCTGATACCGAGCGTGGTGGAAGCCACGCGCGATAGCGGCATTGGCGTTGGCGGACAAGACATGTTCTGGGAAAAAGAGGGCGCATACACCGGCGCAATCTCCGGAGAGATGCTGCGCGCGGTGGGATGCTCGCATGTGATCATCGGCCACTCAGAACGGCGGCAGTACTTTGGAGAAACCGATGATACGGTCAACCGCAAGCTGCGTGCCGCGCTGGCCGCGGGACTGAAGCCAATTGTCTGCGTGG
Source organism: Terriglobia bacterium (assembly GCA_963724105.1). Taxonomy (GTDB): domain Bacteria; phylum Acidobacteriota; class Terriglobia; order Terriglobales; family Acidobacteriaceae; genus Angelobacter. The sequence continues at coordinate 54,205 of CAVRTD010000003.1, forward strand.
GAGAAGTCCTGGCGGAACGCGAAGCCGGCGTAACAGAAGATATTCTCCGGCGGCAATGCAGTATCGCTTTCCGCGAAATCTCCGGCGGAGAGGCCATTCCCATCACCGTGGCGTATGAACCGGTCTGGGCCATCGGCACCGGCAAGACGGCCACACCGGAGCTGGCCGCAGAGGCGCACCGTGTGATTCGCGCGGAGGCAGCCGAGGCGTTCGGCGACGCCGTAGCCACGCAGATGCGTATTCTCTATGGCGGAAGCGTGAAGCCCGATAACGCAAAAGCCCTGATGTCGCAGGCAGAGATTGATGGCGCTCTGGTCGGTGGAGCAAGCCTGGATCCGAAATCGTTTGCGGCGATCGCGAAGTACTAAAAACTATGTTCAATCCCGCGAAGTGGCCTCATGGTCTGCAAGTGTTTCTTTTGGTTGCCCATGGCTTCTTAGGCTTTTTCCTCACTTGGCTCTGGTGGCCCAAAACCGATAAGGAATGGAAGCGTTTTGGAATTTTGGCCGTGTATCTTCTGCTGGCTTATTATTTCGTTCTGATAAAATTCCCGCTCTGAGTATGGATGCCATGCAAACCGATTGCTGCTAGGTACGTCGCTCCTGGAGTTGATCAACCACCTTGTCGAGATCAGGATAGCCTGCGCCAAAGCTCCTGGTGAACCAGTTTCCACCACGTTCGGCGATTCTCTCTCCGTCAGCCAGCACCTCGAATTGACCGGTCTGGCCGGGCGTGACCACTGCGTCAGCACCAAGCCGCTCTTTGATCAGGGCCACGAGACTCGTGACCTTGGCTTTATTGTTCTGTCATGTCGGGCAAGAGCGTATCTCAATTTTCATGTGTCCTCCAACGGCATGGCTATTCTATCCCACGGTCTGCTGGGCAAGAATGGGACACACCCACTGCTTAGTAAGTGATAGAAAAATGCGGGAAGTGTGGGCCCGCCCGACTTAGTCGTTTGTGTTGGGGACTGGCGCCCAGGATTTGTCCGGATTGAAGCGCTCCATCTGTATGAACTTCTGGAGTGTGGCCGGGCCAATGTCTTTTTGATAGACAACACCGTCGTGGCTGACAACAAATGTCTTCACTCCAGTCATGCGGTATTCAGCCGGCGCAGCCACCAGAGCAAAGCCCCCGATCATCACGCCTTGCACCACAAAGTCCATTTGACCAAGTGGCGCGGCAGCGCCCTGGCCTTTTAGAATTTTGAAATAATAGCCGTGATACGGCTGCTGATCTTTGCTGTAACCGCGTTCGATTGCGCGCGCTATCTCTTCTCCAATAGGACCACCCCAGGTGCCATCGGGATTTTGCCAGGCCAGGCCGTCCTGCTTGCCTGGTGAACTGATGATCCGCTGGGCGAACTGATTCACGTCGTAACCTTCTCGCTTCTTGTACGCGTACTCATGCTGTGCCTCCACATAGCCGCGGCAGATCTGGATGGCATCAAGTTCGTTGTAACCGATGCGGCGGTAAAGAAGTTCCCGCTGGCCGGCTTTAGCATCAAAAGACCATTTACCGGCTTTCTTCACGATCGGCACAGGGAACGGCCAGTTTTCATTGCCGACAATGACGTAGGCACGGTTTTTGTTCTTCGCGTCGAGAGCAACGCTCTTCTTTTCGCGCGCCTCGGCGGCGAAAGTGGCGGCGCGATCACGATCTTGCGGCATTTCGCCGGTAAGAACAATATCCTCGCCCTGAGGACCAAAAATAGCGATAAGGGCTTGCTCGTCAAACTTCTCGGCTGCATCCACCAGCGCATCTGCAGCTTGCTGAGGAGTGTCAAAGGTCTTAGCGATAGCGGTAGCAGTGGCAGCCGGAGCGCTTTTCACTGCGCTGGATTCTTGAGCAAACGCTTCCTGAGCAGACGCTTCCTGAGCAGACAAAGGGACCAATGTGGCGAGGCACAACCAGGCGGTCACACCCATGATGCAGGCAAGTCTGGAAAGCTTTCTGTTTGCAGCGATTGATTTCATGCCGTTCTCCTCTGCTCTGCCCCAGTGTTTGAGACGGTCGTCTGAGATGGTTTTATCTGCGCCGTCCACCGCCACGGCTTCCTCCGCCTCTAGATCCCATGCTTGACGCGCCACGACTGCTTGCGGAGCGAGCGCTTGATCCGTCGAATCCACCGGATCCTCCTCCGAAAGCGCCACGGTTTGCGCCGCTGCTGGTGCTTCCGCTGCCGCGCGAGACATCCCGGCTGCCGATACTTTCTGCCTTGTCTCCCGATCGATTGGCCGCGTTGGCTCCGCCCTCAGGGCGATTGGCTGCGGCGCTCTGAGCGCGATTGGCTGCATCACCAGTTCGATTGGCGGCGTTGGCGCCACCTTCAGGGCGATTGGCTGCGGCGTCTTGCGCGCGGTTGGCTGCATCGCCAGTTCGGTTGGCAGCATTGGCTCCGCCCTCAGGGCGATTCGCTGCGGCGCCCTGTGCGCGATTCGCTGCATCGCCCGTTCGATTAGCGGCGTTGGCGCCACCTTCAGGGCGGTTACTGGAGAGATTGCCGCCTTGCTGCTTAATCTGTTCCTTTGCGCCAGCCGCCCGGTTCTGCGCGGATTCTCCGCGCGCAGTGCCACCATATTTATTTGCCGTCGACTGGTCACGATAGGGTGCGCCACCGCGATGCTGCGGGTTGTGCTGCCATGTTCCGTTGCGCGCTGCATTCACGTTGCGCGTTCCACTCACGTTGCGATTAATGTTCGCATTGCGATTGAAATTGTTGTAGTTATTGATCTGGACATTGCCGCCGCCCCAGCCGGAGTTCCATCCCCAACCGCCGCTCCACATCGCACCCATGGCCACGCCAACACCAAAAGAAATTGCCACGCCAGCGGCATAGTATCCCGGCGGGGGATAATAAATAGGCGGATAGGCATAGACCGGCGCGCCGTACACAACCGTTGGATTGTATGCAGGCACATACACCACCTGGGGGTTGGCCTGTTCGACTACGATGACTGTCTTGTCCTCAACCTCCTTGGTTTCCACCTTCTGCTGCTCGGTCGATTTCAAATTGCCTTTGTCTTTGGCTTTTTTCCGCATGCGCTGCACCGCATCCATCACATCCTTTTCCTGGGCCAGAAACGCATTGCCCAGGTCGGTAGTCCACTGGATGTCATCCGCGAGGCGCTTTACTACGTCCGGCAGCGCAGCCATTGCCTGAACGCTTGGGTCCCACTGTTGCTTGGCCACGGCATCGGCTAGTTCCTTGTCTTTCAACTTAGAGTTCTTGGTGAGCCATTGCTGGAGCTGGATAATTTCCAGGGGATATGTGGATGCCGCCAGGGTCTGGGCAAGCAATGGGTCCGGATAGAGTGCGATCGGCGCTACCAGAGAATCGAGTTGCTCCGGGGGGACCTTGGCTGTTTCTTGCTTGGCTGCGCCCTCCGCGGTTTGTGGCTGGGCCGGTTGCTGCTGCTGTGGCTGCTGCTGGGCAGGTTGCTGTTGTGACGGTTGCTGCTGTTGCTGCGCCAGCAAAAACGGCCCCTCGAACATGAGCACCGCCGCACACAAAACAGCAGTACCGTTTCGTGCCACCCGCAAAACCCGCGATCGAAGTTTCACCTCTTGCATCATGGCCTTCCCTCGATACAACTCGTCACATCTCGTCCACTTGCATGTATCGGACTAAACGCCAATGCTGGAGAAGTTTGCTACGCTTCCAGATTGCGGTCTCATTCAGAAGCTAAAAACACGCATTCATCTAGTTAGAAACAGCAATGATTATTGCTGGCTACGACACAGGCTGGAACGTGAAACTTAGATTGCACGGGGATGAAATCAGCAGTAGCTGATTGAGTGCGGTTCAATAAGGCAAGGCCCAATACGCGCCTTCTTCTCCGCTCTCGCCGGGCACCCTGGTCGGCGGCGAGTTTGGATCCGCAGTTGTTTGCGGCGATTGCAAAGTGTAGTTGGGCCAATCATTCAGTGGTAGATTAACTGCTATCTATTGGAAAGGTGTCCCACGCATGAATAGCCGAATACTGAAAAAATACCGCTCTAAATATTCCGCATTGATTTGCCTGAACTTAGTGTTCGGACTCCATTCGGTAATGTGCTCCGCGCAACATTCACATGAATCCGGCCAAAAACCGGCTGATCTCTCCAGCCGTTGCGCACCTACCGCCTCTCGAAGTTGCAAAGTTAGTTCCCTGACGGTGGATGCTGCCGGCCACTTGTGGATCGCTGCCAATGGCTGCGTGTTCAAGGCCGAAGGTGGTGGATTAAAACCATTGGTGGAACTTCCGCCACTTCCTACCAATAACAGCTCAATGACCGGTATTACGGCGGGTTCTGCAGGCGAAATATATATGGCAGATTCTGAAGGCAACAAAGTCGTGAAGGTATCTCCCGACGGCAACACTACGGTCGTTGCGGGAACGGGAAACCGTGGCTTTTCGGGTGATAAGGGACCAGCAACAGACGCTGAACTTTCCGGACCTAATTCCGTGGCGTTGGATAGTGAGGGAAATCTGTACATCGGAGATCAGGGAAATGGCCGTGTCCGCAAAGTTCTACGTGACGGAACGATCACAACTGTAATCAGCGTTGACGTTGAGGGATTTTCCCACAAACACGATCAGACCGTTGTCCCATCTTTATTTGGTTCTGGCCCTATCACCGTGGATCCGAAAGGAAACCTTTATCTGTCACACCCGAGTGAAATCCTCTTTCGTATGACCCCAGACGGACAAGCACTTAAAATTGCAGGCACATACGGGCGAGCCCACTATACCGGAGACGGGCCGGCAAACAGCGCGGCATTTCATCCCTGGGGGCTTGCCGCTGACGCGCAGGAAAATCTCTATGTTGCCGATTTCACTAACAGGCGAGTTTTAAAAATAACCCCCGATGGGATGCTCACTACCCTTGCCGGCAATGGCAGCCCAGGCTTTTCAGGAGACAATGGACCAGCCAATCTTGCCATAGTCGGGCAGCCTAGCAGCGTTGCTACAGACGAGAAAGGCAATGTTTATTTCATGGACCTTTGGGGCATCAGCCCTAGTGGCACTTACTCGTGTAACACTTTCGTGGTCCGTAGGGTAAGCGCAGAAGACGGCACAATTACTACAGTCGCAGGCGGTCCACCGGCATCTCCGAAAACAAAAACAGACCAGTCCAATTCGGGAAAATAAATCAAGCAGATCTCGCCGGCCATTTACACTCCTGCCATCTGCTTCAGACGGTCATTGGCGAAATATTGGGCCTGCCCTTCTTCTATGGCTTGCAGAATGAGACCAGCCACAAATTCCGGCGTGTCTCCAGAGGCGTAGCTGGCAGCCGGCCCGCCGCCTGCCGGATTGCCCATCCGATTCTTTCCGAAATTGGTTGCAGTTATGAACGGATAGACCTCGCTCACGATGATCCGGTCTTTTTCCAGTTCGGCCCGCGCGGTAAGAGTGAAGCCAAGCAGCGCCCGCTTGGAAGACGAATAGACACTGTATTCAGGAATGGTCATAAAAGCCGTTCCGGAGTTTACGCTCACAATGCTTCCAGCGCCCTGGGCGCGCATGATGGGAATCACGGCCTGCATGGCGACGATCGGCCCGAGCACATTGAGATGGAAGATTTCGTCAAACAGCTCAGGTTCAATTTCTTCAACCGCCGCCGCATAGCTTCTGCCTGCATTGTTGATCAGGCCATCGACGCGGCCGTAATGCTGATGGACTTTCTGCACAGCCTGCCGTACTCCCGCAAAGTCTGTCATATCGGCAACGATCGGTAAGCTGCCGGGAAGCCGCGAGGCAAGTTCTTCCAGCGCTTCTTTGCTGCGAGCCAGCAAGGCCACCTTGGCTCCACGTGCCGCGAGTTCGACCGCAGTCGACAGTCCGATTCCAGATGACGCGCCGGTAACGAGGAAGACATGATCTTTAATTTGCATAAACTTGAGTCTCCAGGGTGAGTATGGCGGGGCTTTTTGCTCCAACTATGAGGATACCAAGAGACGTAGCAGTACTGCGTCTCTACTGCATCGGCTGGCCCGCCGCCAACACGCCTTTAGCCGTAGCCCACGGATGGCCTTCAATTTTGAAGAATCCGTTTTTCACCATGGGATCTTCGGCTTCCAGTTTCAGTGCTTCGTCCATGGGAACAGCATAGATGAAGATCCCTTTGAGTTCTCCCTCGTCGCGGAAAGGGCCGGCCAGGGCGAGCTTTCCCTGACGCATCAAGCCAATGAGATAAGGAAGGTGCTGTTTCGCGATGGCGGGAAGCTCGGGAGATTTAGGGTCCCATTTTTCTCCCTGGTGGGCCAGCAGCAGCGAATATTTTTCCAGCGTGTTGGGCGTATCGGTTTCGTGTATGCCCTCCGGCCGAACCATCCATGGCCCGCGAACCTCGGCGGCCAGATGTCCGGCTTTGATAGCGGGATCAGAGTTCGCCAAGCCCTGGGCTTCTTGCAGAGATGCGGCCTTCAGAACAAAGATGCCGCGGAGAACGCCGTCATCCAGGAATGGGCCGGCCATCACCAGCTTTTGCTCTGAATGGAGCTTGCGGATATTGGCCGTATGTTCTTCCTGAAGTTTGTCACCATATTCCTTACTCAGCTGGGGAGCATTCGCCGGACGCTTCAGAAATACGACAAAATACTGCGATGGAGTAGCCGATTCAGGCGCGGTGCTTCCCTTCTGGCTTGGCGCGGTCGCGGGAGAAGCAGGATTGGCTTTTTCCCCGCTTTGCGAGTATGCAACAGCGATGGCTGCGAAAACGAAGGCAAAAACAAGAGCAAGAAGTGGCTTTCTCATAGCCCACCAGCATACACCGAACACGCCTGTCAGGAAGCCTTCATAAAACCCAGCCGGGCCTTGGGTATCAGGCACTTCTAGGCCCGTAAAATGGAGTTTGTTATAATCGAGATTCCTTTTTCTCCCATCCAGCGTTCAGCGCCAAGTGGGTGCAAACAGGCCCTGAGCGGAAGTGGTGGAACTGGCAGACACACCATCTTGAGGGGGTGGCGCCGAAAGGCGTGGGGGTTCAAATCCCCCCTTCCGCACCAAGACATTTTTGACGCATTAAAGATTTTTGAGAGGATTTAAGAAGAGAATGCTTACAGCTTTAATTACTGTGGTTCATGTAATCGTTTGTGCAGTGCTGATCGTTGTGGTGCTGTTGCAGCACGGAAAAAGCGCCGATATTGCCGCAACGTTTGGCGGTATGGGAAGCCAGACGGCATTTGGCCCGCGCGGCACGGCCACCGTGTTTTCCCGGCTGACCACCTGGTGCGCCATCATTTTCATGCTTACGTCGATGGGACTGACCTTCATCACCAGTCGGCACATTTCGTCTTCCGTCATGGACAGCGTCTCCACGCCGGCACAGACGCCAAAGAAGTAACACTCAACCATCAACATTTTTAGCAGAGCCGCCCGTGGGCGGCTCATTGCTTTCATGGCTGTTTGTTTGTCCGGTAGCTCAAGCGAGTAGCATATTGTTATGATCCATAAAATTTTTCCTGTCGGTCCGCTGCAATGCAACTGCTCCATCCTTGGCGATGAGCAGACCCACGAAGCCATGGTGATCGATCCTGGCGACCAGATTGAAGGCATTCTGGAAATCCTGCGCCAGGAAAAACTTACGCTCAAGCAGATTGTGATCACGCATGCGCACATTGACCATGTGGGCGGAGCAATGAAGCTCAAAGCCGCCACGGGTGCTCCTATCCTGATGAACCAGAACGATTATGCTCTGTTGAAAATGCTGGATATGCAGGCAACGTGGGTAGGCATGAAGGCGCCGGGCGCTGTGCAGATTGACGAAACTGTCAGCCAGGGCCGCATTCTGAAGATTGGGGAGATATCGTCACACGTGATCGATACACCCGGGCATACAGAAGGCAGCATCTGCATCTATTTTCCCGAAGAGAAAAAACTGATTGCCGGAGACACGCTCTTTGTCGGCAGCATTGGCCGCACCGATCTACCCGGTGGCTCGATGGAAAAAATTATGCGCTCACTGCACACGCAGGTGCTGGCGCTGCCGGACGAAACTGAAGTCACTCCCGGACACGGGCCGAATACAACCATCGGCGAAGAGCGCGAGACAAATCCGTTTTTGCAGAAGTAGGACGTTACGGTTTAGGCTTAGTGGAATCGATGTGAACGCCGTCCATCAAGCCACCAACGACCCCTTCATCTTGAGCCTGCGTCCAGTTACTGGTCTTTCCCTGGACCAGACAAGTGCTTCCGCGACCATCCTCACTCGCGCGAATATTGTGGGTAGCATCTACGCAGTAAGCTTTTGCTCCCCTGCCTTGAGCGATGGGCTCGGCAATAACTTGAAAACTTCCTGCTGGTTTACCTTCGCAACCTGTCAGATTAAATTTGTAGCTAGAGCTTCCAGCGGCCAGTTGCGGTTCCAGATTAAAGCTCTTTCCTACCTGCATAAGTTCTTCCATTGAGCAAGTAAAACCTATCTCAGGATGCAATGCGGCGTACGCACTCTCGGCAAGAAACATCATGTCCAATGGGCTTCTGGGGTCAAAATCTGCAGGTGCTCCCAGGGTCATTATTGTATGGCCCTCTGGCATGGCTGTTGCTGCAAGACCAGGAGTTTTGTTTTGGGGGCCGCTAAAAAATGTTTTCTTTAGAAATTCAGGATCACCCAGGGGAAATTCTAAACCGAGACCAATATTGCTCAGGCGCCAGACATTTTGCTGTCTTTTCATCGTGACCGAAATGCTTGAAAGCATATAGCCGAACTCATCCTGCTGTTCCTTGCCGTCAATGAAGGAGTGCAACGATAGCTCAAGAGTATCCTGATCGGCGCTCAGGTCGTCATTCTCTATGTGCACTTCAAGCTTCTTGTGCTGCGCAGGCTCATTGACGACAAAAAGCGTTGAGCCTGTCGGAAACGTTTGCAGTCCATTGGAAGTCTGAGACTGCAGGCCGCGGAACATCAACGCGATATTTGCTGCTGGCGTGTTCTTCGGATTATTTAGAAAATCCTGTACCTCAACCGTCAGGTGTTTCATCAATGCTTTCTCGCCGCCGGTCAACATTTCGATGACCGCTTCACGGGCGGTCTGCGGCGGAGCAACAGGAACCTGGGGCTGAGCGGAAAGAATTGTTGTGGCGAATAAAACTAGTAGAACGGCAGTTGTTCGGAGTGACATAGCAAACCTCACTGGAACTACGTGGCCAGATAATACAACAAGAAGCTATCGTCGAACTACTATGGTAATAACATCAGGAAAAATTGCGCAACTGCGGTTTCAGTCTGCCAGATAGCTAATCTCCGTCCGACGTATGCGCAAGCAGGCGAATACGATGATTGCAGCGCTCAGCAATAGCAATCCTGGAATGGCCAGCCATGGCGAAACTGGCTCAGTCATCACGGTGAAAAGCGCCATAAGACCGTCGGGTGGAATGGTGACGGGACAAAGCTGCTTCAGATAAAAACTGACGCTGAGTTTTTGCAGCAGCGATGGCGCCACGGAATGGAATGATTCCCAGAACAGCACAGCAACGCCGGGCAGGATCGGGTTCTTAAAGATCAAACTGAGCGCAAGAAAGATTGCGCCAAAACCCAGGCACGCAAGCACTGTAACCAGCAGATAAGACGTAAGCTGGCCAAGTCCTGGACCATTGAAGACAAAGGCACGGCCTGCCGCTCCAAAGTGGCCATAAGCAAAAGTGAAGCAGAGCAGAACGGACGCGCCAAACACAAGCGACGCTGTAATGAAGCCGGCCAGAAATTTTCCCACTATCAACAGCTCGCGCCGCATGGGCGAGAGGAAGTAATAATGCAGGCTTTTTTCCACGATCTCCCCGCGGAACAGCCATGTGAACAATCCCAGGCAGCCAAAGAATATTCCAACGCGCAAATAGAACATCTGAAACGTGTAAGCCAGCACGCGCGTGTCTTCTTCAATGCTGCTATCGCGGCCCATGGGGCTGACGAGTGCATGGATGCCAAACATCAGCGTGGGAGCGAATGCCAGCAGATAAATCCATATACTGCGCCGCATCCAGAGAGTCTTCTTGAGTTCAATGCGCAAAACAGCCAGCAGCTGCGAAGCCCACAACTGCCAGGGCGCTTCTGTCCAGGATTTGCGCATACCAGTGATTGCCGTTGAACTCATACAGTACCTCCGCTGCCGGTGCCAATCAGATACTGATAGACGGAATTTACATCGTCGTCGTTGGGCGCTACCGTATCCACGGCAAAGTTTTCTTCCACAATAATCTTGTTCAGCAGCTGGTAAAACAGGTCAGCATCTTTCGTCCGAATCAGCACGCCTTTGCCGTCATGATTCAGCTTCGCTTCCACCACGTGGTCCTGGGAAAAAAGTCTGGAAGCAAGCAGCCCCGGAGTGTCGCAGCGTACCAGGATCTGCATAGGATGCTCCTTCACCTCAGTGCGGACTCCGTGAATCTGCCCTTCAGCTACCACGTAACCGTAGCTCATGAGCACAACCTGATCAGAGATCTTGTCGACTTCGTGTAGAACGTGGCTTGAGATCACCACGTGCATGCCTTGTTTGCCCAGCGCTTCAAACAATGTGATGGACTCGGCGCGCGCCATGGGATCAAGACCATTCAACGGCTCGTCGAGCACCAGCACCGTAGGATGATGCGCAATCGACTGAGCCAGACGGATGCGCTGCCGCATGCCTTTGCTATATCCGGCAACCCTGCGATGTGCAGCTTCCCGCAGGTTAACGCGGTCAATGGCTTCGGTCGTAAGCTTCGCGGCTTCGCTGCCGGTGATTCCACGCAGCCGCAACGACTGATTGATAAATTCAAAACCAGTCACGCCTTTGGGAAAAGAATCGAACTGGGTGCAATAGCCAACGTGGCGAAAGAACTCTTCCGGCTCGTCCGGCGTAAGTCCAAGCACGCTGACGCGCCCTTGTGTCGGTCGGACTAAACCGGTGACCAGGTTCATCAACGTTGTTTTGCCGGAGCCGTTCGGGCCAACCAGACTCGTCACGCCCGGTGGCAGCGAAAGATTTACCCGGTTGACTCCCAATACTTCACCATAAAACTTGGAAACGTTTTCAAAAACGATATTGCTGCTGATGACGGGACTCATGCGCTCTGCACCTCGCGCGCTCGCAGCTTGCGGTCAAGCAGCCAGAAACAGAAAGCACAAACGCCCAGCAATGTGGCCCATGCCGACCAAAGCGGGATCGCATCCAGCTCTCCGCCGTGGCGGTTCATTGCCGTGAGCCGGAAAAGATGCGACCAGATCACGGTCGTCACGTAAGACAAGTTCAGCAGTCTCCCCCATTCCGTGCGCAAGATCGCGTTCATGGCAAAGCCAAGAATCGGCAGCACAAAGAAAACCGCCAGCAGTAATGCGGATGCAGCAATACGCCATTTCACCCAGACGGACACTGCCATGGAAAGCAGTGAGATCACGGCGATCCATAAAATGCTGGCCAGAATAATGGATCCGGCCATCCAGAGATTTTTCCAGAGCCAGCCATTGCCTTGTAGCTCCGCATGAACAAAAAAGAGGATCAGAGCAGGTATCCAGGTAATGCAGGAAAGCAGCGATCCCAGCACTGAAACTTTACCGAATAAATATTCGGCACGTGAAAGCGGACGGCTGAGATAGAGCTGCACGGAATGGTTGGCAAAATCTTTCGTGATCATGCCCGGGCCGCCCCACACTGCCAGAATGAAGCCCATGCCCGTTTCCAAACCAAGAAATGTTAGAAACCACACGTTGTTCACAAGTTCTGCCATGGTGGTATTCCCTTTTTGCACACCAAGCAAGGCCAGAACAGAAGGGTTATTCACGAAGTAGATATAGATCAGTCCGCCCAAAAACGGCAGGAAGCATAAAACCGTGTATGCGGTAAACGGACGCGAATCAAACAGCGTGGCCAGCCCATAACGTGAGAGCACGGTAAAGCGCGACCACGCCGGCGTGAGCGCTCCGCTATAGGCTTTGTAGGTGCGTTTATAAACGGCCATTGGCGACCCCCTGTACTGGCGGCGGTGGAGGAGGAGTTCCCGTCGTTCCGTTCATGGCTTTAAGGAAAATGTCTTCGAGCGTGTCTCTCCGGTAGTTCATGCGACGGATCTGCACGTCATGCTCCGCGGCTGTGCGATAAATCTGGCGCAGATCAATATTGTCCGGCAGCACAATGCGAACGCGTCCAGCGCCAAAGCTGGCGCACTCACAGCCCAGCTCGCGTACTGACTCAAGAAAACCGTTGCCCTGCGTGACTTCAAGCTCCAGAAATTTGAGGTTAGCTTTGCGCTCTTCTTCCAGATTGCATATCGCGGCAATCTGACCATTCTTGAGAATCAGCACCTGGTCGCAGCACTCTTCAATATCGCGCAGCAAATGCGAGGAAATGAGCACGGTGACCTGGCCGGTATCGCGAATCTCACGCACCAGTTGCAGCATGCGCACGCGCGCTTCAGGGTCAAGACCGTTGGTGGGCTCGTCCAGCAATACCAGCCGCGGCCCATGCGCGATGGCCTGAGCCAGTTTGGCCAGCTGCTTCATGCCCAGCGAATACGTTCCGACCTTACGATAACGCGCTTCTCCCAGACCAACATAGAAGAAAGCTTCATGCGCGCGCTCCAGAGCCTCACTCTTTGGCAGACCAGAAAGTTCAGCCATATACCGCACAAAGCGAACGCCGCTCATATCGGCGATGAAGGCGTCGCTCTCCGGCATATATCCGATCTGGGCGCGGAGCTCTCTCAGATTGCCTTGGACTTCTTTTCCAAAAATGCGGGCCGCGCCTGCCACTGGCTGGTAAAACCCCAGCAGCGTGTTGATTAAGGTCGACTTCCCTGACCCGTTTGGTCCCAGCAGGCCGATACAACGGCCTGACAGCGCACCGTTCACCTGGTTCAGGATTGTCCTGTGGCCCAGCTGCACTGTCAGGTTTTGCATTTCAATGATGGCAGACATTCGGTCTCTGTTTGTTTTAGTGGACTAGCGCTCCATGCGCGCGTGTGATGGCTGCACCACTTTCATCAATGTGGTTAGAGCCAGGGTGTTTAAGTCAAAGCCAAAGAGCCGGCTGCTGCTGGCCACGCGAATGGCATTGTTTTCGCCATAAGCGCAGACTACGCTGGGTTTAGCTTCAGCCGCAATCTGCTGTATGGATTGCAACTGTGAGGGCGTAAGCTGCTGGGCAATCGGTCCAATGACCGGCGCCAGATTCTGATAGATCACCGCAGAGACATTGGCTTGCTCGTCCTGTGGCAGAAGAGCGCGAAAGCCAGTAGAGCGGGCCAGCGAGTTTCCGTTTTGGTGAATCGTAATTGCGTTCATTACCAATGCCCTGCTTGGCGCCAGAATCATATATCCGTCAGTAAAGGTATACGTAACTTCAAACGGTTTTGTTGCATCCAGCGAGCGGATTGTATAAAAAGTCAGCCCGTTGGCAGCTTCCTGGTCAAGAGCTGCACCCTGAGAATCGCCTTTTACATGGTCGTTCACGTCCAATATCAGCTGCTGGATCGTGGATTGCAAACGGCCAGGGTCGCGTACCTCAGCCACAACTTTCCACGATGGTGTGGGAAGAAGAGGCCCATCCAGGGCCAATGTTACCTCGCCGCCAAGCGTGTCTGCCAGGTCCTGATGGAACCTGATTTTCAGCTCAGACTCGCCATGCGCAATATTTACGGAAGCATTCCCGTCTGACGATTTGGCAAGATTTAAAACGTCGTCCAGCATATCTGCCGGATTCTTAGAGACAAATGCTGCCACCGCTCCTGCATCTTTAGAAACAAAATCCAGGCCGCCGATGGGCGCAGGCGCTGCCAGCCAGGAGGCAAGCCCATGCCGCTGGCTCTTGAAAGTAACCTGCGCGCGATTCTGTACCTGCTCGCCGCTGCCCTTGCGCTCAGCAATCAGATACTGCACGTCCGCCAGCCCAGTTAGCTCGAACTTTTGGTTTGCATCCGCAAAGCCACCGTGTGACCGGCGATTCGCAGCCATGGTTTCAATATCCGCACCAAAGAGAATATCTGCTCCATTTTTATATTTGACAGCCAAGCTCTGGCCCAACGGCGTTGCTGCAAAGCCGCCACCACCCTGGTTCAATCCAGCAACAAACTGTTTGAGCGTGGCTACATCCGCGGCTGCGGCCACAAAATCCGGACGAACAAGAATCAGAAGCTGCTTCCCTTCTTTTTTCTGTGCGGACATCTGATTGAGCTCTTGCTCATCCAACACGCGCAGATGCGATTTCAAGTCAGCATACTTCCCTGCTTCCTGCTGTATGAATTGTTTCAGGCCATCATGCTGGACCTGCGCCACCACTAAGGGCTCGCCACTGTTTCCGTCGTGCGCGAAAGAGAAGACGATTTCATCGCCCAGATACTGGCCAAGATCATGCACATAGCTGATGAGTTCATCAAATTCAGGCCCATCATGCTTTGCTTGTGCCTGCTGCCACCACTCGCGCAGCACCGCGGACTCCTGAAGCTCCTGCTGAAAGAGCTTGTTGGCCTGCTGTACGGCATCGCCCAGGTTGGGGATACCGGCAAACACGATTGTGTTCGCGGGCAACGTTGGCAACACATGGCTCTGGTAGCGCAAGCCGGGCGTCTGCACCGCTTCCAGCTTATGGCTCAAATGCGCAAACTCTGCCAGCAGGGCCAGATGCTTGTCCAGATTTTGGCTCCATGCGATCTCTTCCTTCACTGGGACCGTTGCCAGACTTACGTTGGTAGAAAGCTGGTCGCCCGGATGAAGAACTTTTTCTGCTCCGGCTTCAGCAACCCGCACTTCACCTTCAATCACTGAGACGCGCGAGCCCTTCATGCCGGCATTCACGGAGAACACCGTGCCAGTGACCGATACGCGGCAATCGCGCGAATCGACGTATAGATGACCGGTTTCACGCTTGGCCGCTTGAATAATAATGTTGCCGCGTTCAAGGTGAACGGTAGTGTCTTTGCGACCCATGGAAACGCCAAACTCGGCGCGCTCATTCATCTCTACGACTGAACCGTCCCGCAGGCGCAGCATGGCGTGTGATCCGCCGCCGGTGCGGACTCTTTCACCTTCCGTCACTTCGTCGCCCACTCTGAGCGGCAGGTCGCCGCTGTAGCCCACGCGGCTCAGAACGCCATTGAGCGATTCCACGCGCGCGCGCATTCCCTTCGGCCCGGAAAAGAACTTGCTCTGCACAAAATAAGTTGTGAAGGCAAAAACAACAATCGCCGCGGCCACCGCCACCCAGCGGAAGCCTGTATTTCCAACCTGTGGAAGCTCCTGCTTCCACGGCATTGGCATTGTGCGCACGCGTTCGCCGGTTTCGGCTTCACTGCGGCAATCCACGCACTCAAGCAGATGAGATTCCACCAGCAGCGCGCGCGCCGGAGCCAGTTGGCCTCCGCGATATTGCACGAGCAGCCTTCTTACATCTTCACAGCCGTGGATCGACTCAACCTGCGGTGCGGTAGCAGCTTCCTGGCTCAGTTGTTGCCAGACGCGATCGCCGGCAGCGTTCATCGCGGCAGATTCAGGCAATTCCGAGCGTACGGATGCGAGTGCCTGGTTGAGCAGGTCGCCTGGATTTGTGGCGGAAGTTTTTTCTTGGCGCTTCATTTTTTCTTGGCGCATCATCGGGTTCCCTTCGTCAATCCTTTAAAGTCTTTCTTCAGTTGAGTACGCGTACGATGCAGCACCACGGCAACCACGGCCGGCGAGGTCTTCATGATCCCGGCAATTTCACGGTTGCTGTAATCCTCAATAAAGCGAAGCACAAACATTTCCGCCCAGCGGGGATTGAGACGCGCCAGAGCGTGGCGCAACCAGTCCCGCAGCTCAGCCGAGTGCGGACCGTGGTCCAGTGAAACAACCTCGGTCTGGTCCGGATCTTCATCCAGCGATAATGTTTCCTTCTTGGCGCGCAACAAGTCCAAAGACGCGTTCACGGCGGACCGGTGCAGATAACCGGGTAGATTGGCAACTTCTGGAAACACCTCTAATCGGACCAGCCGCAGGAAGACGGTTTGTAATACATCTTCTGCGTCACTTGAATTTCCGGTCACGCGATACGCGGCCCGGAATACGAGGTCCTTGTGTTTCAGAAATATCTGCTCCAGCCCCGGCCTGAAACCGTCTCCGGCCATCGCTGCCAAGTTCGCTTGCTCTATTTGCATTGTGGCCTGCAATTTAGTACGGTGCTCCTCTCAAGATGTCAGACGAGAGAAGAATCCGTTTTATTAACGGAAGGGCAAAACATTATTATGACTTGCACTCCCGTTGGCAGTAGTTACGGCTTTGGGAACCACTAAGTTCCGGTTATATGATAAGGACGTAACAGAGCGCAAAGTGTTGCGTAAGTATCTGATTCCACAATGTTTATTTCTGAGAAGACTTTAATCGTCCCCATATGGCTCAGATGAATCCGATCGAACTCCCAACCATCTTCAATGTAGCCGCGCATTTTGTGGATCGCCACATCCATGAAGGCCGCAGCGAGAACATTGCCTATGAATGCGGCGATGAGCGAGTGAGCTATCGCCAGCTTTTTGAGCGAGTCAATCGCGCTGGCAACGCGCTTAAGAAGCTGGGCGTTCGCCAGGAAGAGCGGGTGGCGCTGCTGCTGTTTGATACGCCGGAGTTCCCTTATTGTTTCTTTGGTGGAATCAAAATTGGCGCTGTCCCCATCCCAATCAACACTCTGCTTAAGCCCTACGAATATGAATATATTTTGAATGATTGTCGCGCCCGGGTGCTGATTGTGAGTGAGGGCCTGCTGCCGCAGATACAGGCCATCCCCAGAGAAAAGCTGCGCTACCTGAAAACGATTATTGTTTTTGGCAAGCCACAGGAATCCACGCTTTCGCTGCAGCAGCTTCTGGATGAAAGCTCTTCCGAACTTGAAGCAGAAATCACAACGAAAGATGATGCTGCATTCTGGCTCTATTCTTCCGGCAGCACCGGGTTCCCCAAAGGCTGTGTGCATCTGCATCATGACATGGTGGTATGCGCGGAGTTGTACGCCAAAAATATTCTCAAGATCACAGAGCATGACCGATTCTTCAGCGTCGCCAAATTGTTCTTTGCCTATGGCCTTGGCAACGGACTTTATTTTTCGCTCGCCGTGGGTGCAACCAGCATTCTGTGGCCCGGTTCGCCTTCACCGCCGAACATCTACTCCGTGATCGACAAGCACAAACCGACGCTCTTTTTTTCCGTGCCTTCCAACTACTCGTCGCTGCTTTCATACCAGCGTGAGAATGGGCCGGACTTTGATCTTTCGACGGTGCGTTACGCAATCTCTGCTGGTGAAGCGCTGCCAGCAACACTCTTCCATCGCTTCAAGGAACGCTTTAAGGTAGAGATACTCGATGCCATCGGCTCGACCGAGGCGCTGCACATGTTTATCGCCAACCGGCCGGGAGCGGTGCGTCCGGGATCAAGCGGAGAAATTATGCCGGGCTATGAAGCCCGCATTGTGGATGAAAACGGTCACGATGTGCCGGATGGCGAGATAGGCAGCCTGCTCATCAAAGGCGACTCGGTTTGCTCTTGCTACTGGAACAAACACGAAAAAACAAAAGAGACGATCCAGGGGCATTGGATCCGCACCGGCGATAAATACTATCGCGATGCTGACGGCTATTACTGGTACGTGGGCCGGAACGATGACATGATGAAGGTCAAAGGCATGTGGGTGAGCCCGATTGAAATTGAGAATGTGTTAATGGATCATCCCATGGTTCAGGAAGCAGCGGCGATTGGAAATGCCGACAGTAATAAGCTGGTAAAGCCCGCTGCGTATGTGGTGCTCAAGGAAAACGCGAATGGTACGCCGCAAGTGATTGAAGAGATTCGCCAGCACGTACTGGGCAAACTAGCGGCATTCAAGTGCCCGCAGACATTTGAAATCGTGAAAGAACTACCTAGGACGGCCACCGGCAAAATACAGCGCTATAAGTTGCGGCAGTCGGTAGAGAGTACACCGCAAAGTCCAACCAAATAAAAATAAGGACCGTCAGGAACCTTTTCCGTCCAACCGGCGTATATAGCTGAAGGAGGCGTGTATGAAAAGATTCCTGCCTTTCTTACTCGCACTATCCGTTTCGCTTTCATGGGCCCAGGCCCCAACCAGCCACGAGCGTCGCTATGAGTTGCGGCCTGATCCGAATTGGCCGCTCAACATCGAGCTAGGTTCAGGTGACTATCAGATTGTTGCCAGCGATTCTGACAGCATTGCCGTGGTCTATCCCGATGGAAAACCAGAAGATCTGCGCAAGGTAAAAGTAAAGATTGGTTCAGGGCGCGGGCAAAATTACCTCAAAATTACCGGGCCAAAATCCAATTTCCGTGCCGTGATTGAAGTCCCGCGAAAAACCGATCTGCGCATACGCATGATGGCCGGAGACCTGAAAGTAGGTGAAGTTGAGGGCAATAAGGATATTGAGGTCCGGGCAGGAAGCCTGGAATTGAATGCGATTCATCCGCAGGAGTATGCAAAGGCTGATTTTTCCGTTCGCCTTGGTGATGTGAATGCACCAATTTTTAAAGAGATCACGAGCGGCATGGGGCGATCTTTTAAAGCCTATGGTCCCGGCAAATATCAGTTGCATGCTCACGTTGAAGTGGGAGACCTGACGTTGCAGACGAACACTATCTAGCTTGTAGGCGATTTACACGGCGGTGAGCAGCCGATGCAGCCCTTCGCTGAAGTCCTGCTCTGGTGTGATCAGGCTGATGACCAGGTATCCGTCACCGGGAAAATCGTAGAAATGTCCCGGGTGAAGGTAAACGTCGTGTTTTTCCAGCAGATCAATGGCAAACTCTTCATCGGGCCGCGTTGCCGGAATTCGGAGAACGGCGTACCACCCGCCTTCTACTTCCAGCCGGGTTATCTTCTCTGCCTGCGCCAGCTCAATATCAAGGTGGGCAAGATTTTTGCGGACGCGATCCATGAGCTGTTGCTGAAACCCGGAACGTTGCTGCAAAAGAATGGGAGACGCCAGCTGAATGGGAGCATTCAGAGAGAGATAAGTATCGGCAATCATCTCCAGGCGGGCCAGCGCTTCCCTTTTCATTTCATCCGGACCGCTGACGGCGAGCCAGGCAAACTTCATTTGCGGCAGGCCGCTCACCTTGGAGATACCACTCATGGTGAAGGTGAGGGCCGCAGAGTTAGCGACAAAACTTTTATGCGCATGGCCTAAAGAAAAATCCAGGAACACCTCATCGGCGATGATGGCCATTTGGTTGGTTGAACATAGCTCATTGAGCTGCGCCGTCTCTTCCGGTTTAGTGAAATGCCCTGTTGGATTATTAGGATGGACAAGGATGATTCCCCGCGTGCGCGGCGTGATGGCCTGCTTTAGAGCATGCAGATCAATATGCCAGCCGTGATCATAAAAGAGCGCATAGCGCGTGAGCTTGATGTCGTTTACGTCCGCCAGAAAATCAAACAGCGGATAGCTTGGCGTGGGAATCAGCAGTTCGTCGCCAGGATTGCAGAGCAGGCGGAAGACAAATGAGTAGGCCTCGCTGGTGCTGGCCGTCAGCAGCAGATCATCAACAGAAACGTTCTCACCCCGACCAGCATAGTAGTCGCTTACGGCTTTGCGTGCTGATCTTCAGTCCGCGCGGATCAGGATGGTACTGCAGCGAAGCTGGAGAGCAGAGCGAACGCATGATTGCCGGCGCGTCATACTTGAAGCCACATTCTGTCGGGTTAGAAGCGCTGAGATCAAGAAGCTTACGTCCACTCGATTTGTGGCGCGCCAGCGCTTCCGCCAGACGGTTTGGTTTCAGGTTCCAACTGGTGCGATCTGCAAACAATTCTCAACTACACTTTCTGGATTGCCTGAGTCAGATTGGTCAAACTTGCTTTGGCGTCACCATATAGCATGCCGGTTACAGGCTTGAAGAACAGCGGATTCTCCAATCCAGAAAACCCCTTGCCTTTGCCGCGCTTGAGCACCACCACGGACTTGGCTCTATCCACTTCAATAATCGGCATGCCGGCAATCAGGCTTTTCGGATTGTCGCGCGCGTCAGGATTTACCACGTCATTCGCGCCGATCACAACCGCAACGTCCGTTGACGGCAGTTCAGGATTGATCTGGTCCATTTCGTAGAGCGACGAATAAGGCACGTTGGCTTCAGCAAGCAGCACGTTCATGTGTCCGGGCATGCGACCAGCAACGGGATGGATCGCATACTTCACGGAGACGCCGCGCTCCTCCAGAAGATTACCGAGTTCGCGAACAGCATGCTGCGCCTGTGCCGTGGCCATGCCATACCCGGGGACGAATACAACCTGATTCGCATAGGCAAGCTGCACGGCGACGTCGTCCACCGTGACCTCACGCATGCTGCCGGAAACAGTTGTTTCTTCTGTGGCTGCTGCACCGAAGCCGCCAAACAAAACGTTGGTCATGGAGCGATTCATGGCCTTGCACATCAGGACCGAAAGGATGAATCCGGAAAAGCCATCCAGGGTGCCGGCGATGACCAGCACATTGTTTCCCAGCACAAATCCGGTGGCTGCAGAAGAAAGACCGGCGTAAGAGTTCAGCAGTGACATCACAACTGGCATGTCAGCGGCGCCGATGGGAATAACCAATAGCACGCCAAACATAAAGGCGCACGTAACCATGATGTAAAAGAAGATCGCAGCCGTTGGGTTGAAAAGCCACGTCACAAACGAACCCACCATCAAAACAAACAGGCCCAGGTTCACCACTTGCTGGCCTTTAAATTGGATTGGCGTACCGCGCATCAGTTCCTGGAGCTTGGCGGCGGCAACCAGCGAGCCCGTCACCGTGAGCGAGCCCAGCATCACTTCCAGACCCAGAGCGCCGCTCTTTGTTCCTCCCAGCGCTGATCCGTGAATCACATATTCGGCAATACCAACCATGGATGCAGCCAGAGCTCCGAAAGCGTGAGAGAGCGCAGTCCGTTGCGGCATGGCGGTCATATGCACGCGGGCCATCGGAATGCCGATGCATGAACCCAGAATCATGCCAATGGCGATGTAGCTATAGTTGTGAATATCCGGATGAAATAACGTACCGACCACAGCAGCGGTCATTCCGGCAGCGGCAAGAATCATGCCGCGGCGCGCCGTATCAGGATGGCTCAGCCCCTTCAAGCCCAGAATGAAGAGGCAGGAGGCAAGCAGATATGTGGCTTCAAGAAAATATTGGGCGTTGCTCACTTTTTCTCCTCCGGCTTGACTGTTTCCTTTTTACGGAACATCTTGAGCATGCGGTCAGTAATAAGGAAGCCGCCGGTTACGTTGATCATGGCGGAAGTCACCGCCGCGCAACCCAGGATGGAAGCCAGCTTCTGGTGCTGGTCATAGTGCGAACCGGCAATTACCAGTGAGCCAATCAAAGAGATACCGGAGATCGCGTTCGTGGCCGACATGAGAGGCGTGTGCAGCAGCGGCGGCACGCGTGAGATTACCTGATAGCCCAGAAAAGCAGCCAGCACGAACACATACAGTGAAGCGATGAGAACGGCAGGACTCAGCGACTGCTCCGGTGCGCTTTTCAACAGAAAAAAAGCTGCAATGAATCCAACGGGATGAAACAGCAAGTGCTCCATACAAGCCTCCTTATTGTTGAGTTACGCTGCGGAGTGTCCCAGGGCCGCGGCCACTTTCGGATGAACGCTGCCGCCTTCGTAGGCGACACAAGCCCCTTTTAAAATATCGTCGTTCATATCGATTTTCAGCGTGCCCTTGTCATTGAGCAGCGCCATGAAACTGGTCAGGTTGCGCGAGTAAAGCTGGCTGGCATGGCCGGGAACGCTGGCGGGTAGATTCAGAGGGCCGAGAATAAGAACGCCGTTGTGGTCCACCTCTTCACCGGCTTTGGTGAATGCTACGTTGCCGCCGGTAGCGGCCGCAAGATCAACGATAATCGTGCCCGCACGCATGCTGTTGACAGCTTCTTCTGTCAGCATGAGAGGCGCTTTGCGTCCGGGAATTTGTGCTGTGGTAATCACCACGTCAGAAATGGCAGCGCGTTTGGCCACCATGTCACGGCCTCGCTGCAAAGCTTCTTCTGAAAGTTCTTTCGCATATCCGCCTGCATCCTGCGTTTCAATGCCGCCAAGGTCGACTTCAAGAAATTTGGCGCCGAGAGATTTCACGTCCTGCCCGGCAGCAGCGCGGACGTCATAGGCTTCCACCACGGCGCCAAGCCTGCGGGCCGTGGCGATGGCCTGCAATCCGGCAACGCCTGCGCCAAGTACCAGGACCTTGGCCGGCGGAACGGTGCCGGCAGCCGTCATGAGCATAGGAAACATTCGCGGCAGACGCTCCGCGGCAATCAGTACAGCTTTGTAGCCGGAGACGGTCGCCATGGAAGAGAGCGCATCCATGGATTGAGCGCGCGTGGTGCGGGGGACAAGTTCAACGGCGAAAGCAGTAAGCTTGCGAGAAACGATTGGCTCCAGCGCTGCAGGTTCATCGAGCGGCTTGAGAAAGCCAATCACAACTGCGCCCGGCTTCAGTTTGGCAAAGTCATCGGGCTCAGGACGATTCACGCAGGCCAGCACGTCGGCTTCTGGCAGCAGATCATCCCGCCCCATCACGCTGGCGCCCACTGCCTGGTACTCTGCGTCAGAAACTCCAGCCTGAATACCAGCGCCGGTTTCAATCCCAACTTCAGCCCCGGCAGCAACCAGCTTCTTGACCGATTCTGGCACCAGCGCCACTCGGGCTTCCCCCGATTGCTTCTCTCGTGGGACCGCTATTCTCATATGCATGTCCTCTTCTATACAAGACTTGGCATGTACACCGAAAAAGGTAAGTGAACATTATTGCTAAACGTCTGGATTTACGGAAGTAGAAGTTTGATCGACGCGATAAGAGGAGAGATGCAATGAATTTTAGAGCCAGACGGCCGAAAGCTGAGGGTGCTGTTTTATTCGGTGCCTGAGTGGACATCACCCCCGAATCGTGTATAATTGAGTTTCCCGTTAAGTGATTCACCAGCGGTTAGCGAGCAGGTCCAGCCTCAAAGCGAACACCCACCTCACAGAAACCAGTCAATCTTCTCAGCAGGAAATATCAAAAGAAAATTAAGGAACAATACAATGGAACAAGGAATTGTGAAGTGGTTTAACGACGCAAAAGGATTTGGATTTATTACCCGGAACAGCGGTGACGGAGACGTGTTTGTACACTTCTCAGCGATCCAGTCCAGCGGATTCAAGAGCCTGCCAGAAGGCCAGGCCGTGGAATTCACTGTGACCAAAGGCCCCAAGGGTCTGCAGGCTGAGAACGTAAAAGTTCTGTAAGCTGAATCTTACTGCCCAGAGTGAAAACAAGCGCTCTGGGCAGTGCTGCGTCTGGGCCTTTTCGCTCCAGTTGCTTTAAACCCCGCCAGGGACTAACCTGAAAGCAGTCGTTCGCTCTCCTCCGTCGTCTCTCTGGGTTGTCACTCCACTCTCGCGACGGTTCTCTGCGCAATCGATCAGGAAGCGTGAGTTTATCCACGAACTCAATGCCCGCTTTTCTGCAAAATGTTATCTCTTTACAGAAGTGACTTGGTCAGCGTCTTGATCACCAAGGAAAAGGTTTTTCTATGGACCAAAGCACGATTTACCTCAGTATCTTTATCGCTCTCGTCTCGATGATTGCGATGCTCAGGATCTACGGAATGCGGACAGGCCGGATCGCAGTAACAAGCCGCCAATCGCAGACCATGTGCCCGTCCTGCCATTCGATTACTGCCAAAGCAAAGACAAATTGTTTGCGTTGTGGAAAGCCATTGCGCGCCGCGTAAATTCGCGGCGTTAGTCACACATCTTCACATCTTAAGGAGAAAAATAATGAGCAATACGTCAGATTCAGAAGCAAAAGCCCAAAGCAAATCGTCTAAGCCAAATAAATTCGCGGAAGCACGACTGGCCAAAAAGAAACAGAGACGCAAAGCGCACAGGTTAACGATTAAAAGATCGAATACAGGCGGCTAAAAGAAGATTCGATCCGGCCCCTTCCCGCATCCATGGCAGCAAATATAGTGGCTTCTCCGGCCCGTACGGACTTGACTTTGCTGCATAGGGGCGTATCGTAGCCTGATCTTCCGAACCCAGGGCTGTTAATTTCACAAATAGTACGTGGTCCGTCCAGCCTCGAAACAAGCTTTATCCAAAAGCTCAATTGGCAGCGATGGATACGTAAGGAGAAAGCATGGCTGCTAACGCCCTTCCCGCGCCTGAATTAAAACTGAGTGCAGAACAGAAACCGGAGGCAACTGTCATCCGAGGAACCGGCAAGATCTCGTCAGCAACAGCGGACTTGCTGCAAAGCACTATTCGCGAACTTATTCCCGGCACCAAGCGTATCGTGCTTGATCTTACCGGAGTGGAATACGTGGATAGTTCTGGCCTCGGCGCTCTGGTCAGCGTCTTTATGGCTGCAAACCACGCAAACTGCATTTTGGAGCTTTCCAACCCCAAACAGCGCATACGCGACCTGTTCAAGATCACCAAGCTGGCTTCAATCTTCGATGTAAATGGAGACAATTACTTCGGCGTATATTAAATTCTGTCGACGTAAAAAGTAAAAGGTGCCGATGCGGGACCAAAGCCCGTCTCGGCACCATCATAATTCACCTAGCTTATCTGCTAGAGACTCTGCTTTAGAAGTCAGGTCGTGTGCGACGCGACCATGCTGCCAACCCTACAACTCCAGATAACAGCATCAGCGTGCCCATGAGCGCGATCCAAGGCAAGTCACTTGCAGTCTTGGGTAGTTCTTTAGGCTCTGGCTGGGCATCTGCTGGAGGCTTCGCTTCTGCAACCTGCGCAGGCGCTGGCGCTGCTACAACGATTAGCAAAGGACCCTGGATGGCCTCGACTGGCGGTGGAGGTGGCATCTGGCCGGTTGTTTTGCGCTGCTGGGCAATTACAGTGTCCGACGCCGTTACGATCTGTGTGGCGGAGACGTTCATTCCTTTCTTCAGGCTAAAGGCGTCCAATTCCTTGCCGTCAACCGTGAACTTCTGGCCTTTAGGAATACTGAATTTCTGGTTACTCCCGTCTTCCAGCGTCAGGATGACCGAGTTAGGCGGGCTTACATGCCACACCTTCCCCGAAACGGTTTTCACTGTGGTTATCGTCTGGGGCGTGGCGGTCGTTGTGATGGTCCGTTCCAGCTTCATGCCCGGTTTAAGGTCGTGGATTGAGAGCTGCTTTCCATCAACCGAAACTTTGGCACTCTCCGGGACATCGGGGAAGTTCCGTATCTGGCCATCTTCCATTTTTACGACCAAATCGTTGCCAGAGACATAGACCACTTCTCCGCGTTCCACCTTGGTCTCCACGGCTGTTGGGCCCTGGGCTGAAGTTGTTTCGGTTTTAACCTGGGCCATCATCACATAGGAGAGGAACAGGCAGAGCAAACCCATTGAAAGTTGAATTTTAAGTCCTGGAAGTTTCATTTTCGCGACCCCCTGAGCTGACTGCTTTCTGAGACGTTAGATATTGCTTACTGAGAGATTTAGATTTGGATGGCGTAGTTGCGGTTCGCCATGGGACAAAGCGTCAGAGAAACGAGTTGCGCAAGGATTAATGAGTGTTTACTACTTTGACAGCAGCTCAAAGAGCGGAGCTGCAGCAGCACCGCACACCAGACAATGAATGTTTATCCCATTGTGGCGATGCGGTACAAACGAGGCCTATCGGGGCAGGCCCGCAGTGAGGCGGGAGGTGACCGATGGCGATTTTTCGCCAGTCATTGCGAGTAATAGGCGTACCGGAGGAGTGGAATGGAGACATCTTAGCGATTGCTCTTTGCATCTTGGGTCTAAAGCTCAGTCCAACCTAAATCCGTCCGAACGATGGGGTTGAGGCGCTTACGGGGGGCCTGTATGCCGCACTCTAAAAAGCACATTCTAGTGGTCGATGATGAAGCCAGCATTCGTGAAAGTTTGAGTGTCTTACTGACGTCAGCCGGATACGAAATCTCCGAGGCACAACACGGTTTCGATGGGCTTCTGCAATTGGCCCAGAGAGTACCCGACGTGATTATCTCCGACTTGAACATGCCTTACATGTCGGGATTCGAGTTCCTCTCGGTGGTTCGTCGCCGCTATCCACAGATTTCCGTTGTTGCCCTCAGCGGTGCGTTTAGTATCTCCGAAACTGCTGTTCCTACCGGAGTGATTGCCGATTTCTTCTACGCAAAGGGTCACCATACACCCGAAAGGCTATTGAGTGCGATTGCCCAGCTGATTAACACATCGGTCTACCGGGCATCGGACCATCTGAAGCAATCGGCTCCCGTCTGGATTCCACGCAATGGGAGGGATTCAACGGGAAAGCCTTACTTCGTCCTTACATGCACGAACTGCTTGCGTTCTTTCCCAAAGAATGTCCCCGAACGGGTTGATGCCAGGGAACAGAAGACGCCCTGCATCTATTGTTCGACCGAACTCAGCTACATTCTTGATTTTTCACGTTCGGTTGCTTCGCCGCTCCGCCCGGAGGGTGTAATTTAGGTCGCTTATGAATTTGTGAATTCTCTCGCCTTTGATGAAAACAGGCGATTTCACTTATTCATAAGACTTTCTCATCATTTGCTCAGGAGCCGCAAGGAGTTCAGGGGAGTTGGGCGCGGCTTGACACCGATCACCCTACATCTAGTCCTGACATCTGCTATCGCTGGGACGGCATCCAGTTCTAGATGTCAGAAACGAACCGTGAGCCTAGCCGCATACGAATGGCCCCTCTTATTGTTGCTTTGATATGTAGCATCGCAACCTTCATGTATCCATTGAAATTGTCAGCAGCGCTGCATGGCCTGCCCCCACAGCCTGAAGCCAAGATCGCAGGGACAATTACCATCCGCAACGGAGAGGTGATGAATGTAAAAACCGCTGATGGAAAGACGGTCGAAGTCGTGCTCAATTCCGATACGAAGATCGAAAAGCCGGAGGGCGTTGCTGGATTCAGGAAGAAGCGACTGGATGTTACCGCTTTGGCGCCGGGCCTGAGCGTGGCGGTGCAGGGCATGCAATATGAGAACAACCAGCTCATGGCCAAGATCGTCACGCTTTCACAGCACGGACTGCAATCCACGAATACCGTCTCATCCGCCGCCTCGGCTGGCCCACAGGACGCCAATCTCGCTGATTACAGCGCGAAGGCCACGTACGATGCTCACTTTGAAGCAGGAAGCGCCTTGTTATCTCAGACCGATAAGACCGGGCTTGCGCATTTGGCAAGCAGCGCCACCGCGCTCTCCGCCTACATGATCCAGGTACGGGGTTTTGCCGATGTGCCGGGCAACAACGCTTACGACCAGCAATTGAGCCGCGACCGCGCAGAAGCAGTCATCGACTACCTGGAGAAGACCGGGGGAGTGCCTATCACGCACATCATTGCTCCTGGAGTTTTAGGAGCGCAAGCCCCAGCGGCTACGAATGAATCGGCCGGAGGCAATCCGCAGAACCGGCGGGCGGAGGTCAAGCTTCTGCTCCCAAAGGAGGCAGCCAGTCACTGATCTGGATTCCCGGATCTGGATTCCCAGGAACCAGAATCAGCGGATGAGCACTGTTTATCGGAAAGGAAGTCGTCAATGGGCAGCGTACAAATCGAACAAAAAATTTATGAGATGCCCCCGCAAGAGGGGATCAGCGTCGCGTGTTTTCTCACCGTCGCCGATATCAAGCGATCGGCTCGCTACTACGAAAAGGTCTTCGGCGCTCGCATTCTGAGCCTGGGTGACGGCAACGCGCCTGGGTACCTTCAGCTTGCGAATATCTGGATGATTCTGAACGTCGGGGGCGGGCCGACCCCGGATAAGCCAACGGTAACGCTCAGCGTCCCCGACCCGAATCACATCAACAGCTTTATGAATTTCCGCGTTGCGGATATTCAAGCGTGCTATGAATTGTGGAAAAGTCGAGGAGCCGAGTTCATCACCGGGCCGATCCCCAAGTACGGCGAGATTCGCTGCTACATCCGCGATCCTGACGGCTACATTATCGAGGTCGGACAGAGCACGGACCAGGTCTACGGTTAACAGTCGGCCCGGAATTGATACCGAATTTCAAGCGGTTGCGGATGTTCGCTTGAGACCTTGCGGGCTGCGGTGCGTAACGGATTACATAGGTATCGATCGATACGTTCGTCCAATAGATTCGTCGCCGCGCTTCTGCCAATCTTGCTTTGAACAGTCACTTGCTCTGATCGAAAGGAGTACCAAATGGAAGAGATCACGCGCGTGACGGCGCCTGTCGCCTTGAACACACTCAGTGTGAATGTTTTTACCGCCCCGGGAAAGACTATGGTCGGCGAGCGCCCAAAGCCCTTCGGCGAAGCGCTCGGCTTTGACCCGATCACATCGACTTTAATCTTCGGCGAGTACGACGCGGTGCTGGTGGACGCAATGGGGACAGTGGCCGAGGCCGAGGCCCTCGCGGATTGGGTCGCTCTGCACAACCGCAACCTGGAGACCATCTATATAACGCACGCCCACTTCGACCACTTCTACGGCCTTAGCATTCTGCTCGACCGTTTCCCCGGCGCTCGGGCGATAGCAACGCCCAAGACGGTGAAGGCCATGCAGATGTCTTTCTCTCCCACTGTGGAGCGGTTGGCCCGCCGTATGTTTCCTGGGCAGGTGGCCACGAAGTTGGTTCCACCTGAGCCCTATGAGCCCGACACGTTCACTCTCGAGGGTCACGAATTGCGCATTATCGAGCAGGGCCGCACCGATAGTCCCGATTCGACGTCTCTCTACGTTCCATCGATCGGCCTGATCGTCGCAGGCGACGTTGTGTACAACCAATGCCGCATGTATGTCGGCGACACCACCCCTGAGAGCCGAAAGAATTGGATCGCGGACCTGGACCGGTTAGCAGCGCTGAACCCGACGATGGTAGTCGCCGGTCACAAGAAGCCTGGCGCGCCCGACTCTCCCTCGACGATCCAGGACACCAAGCGTTACCTCGAGGACTTCGATCGGCTACAGAAGACCGCGACGTCCGACCAGGCGCTGTTCGATCAGATGACGGAGCTATACCCGCATTGGGTGGCCAATCAGTCGTGGTTGATGTTTGGATTCCCAGGAGCATAACTCACATCAAGCGCGATAGCCGGTCCTTACCCACTTTGGAGGAAGCCGCGGACGATGAGCTAGCTCCTATTCAGGAGCACAGAATTCGATTTCAAAAAGGAGAACAATAATGACAACGAAAGGAAAAGTCTTAGTGCTGGTATCGAGCGGTCATGGCTTGCCCTTGAAAGATGGCAAGGTTTATACCGGCGCTGGCTACTACCTCAACGAGCTGACGGTTCCGGTTCGCGCCCTGATGAAGGAGGGCTACGAAATCACTTTCGCCAACCCCAAAGGCAACACGCCGCAAATGGATGTCAATTCAGCTATAGCGCAGTTCTTCGGTGGGGACGAGGCTAAGCTTCAGGACTATCTAAAATTCCGCGACACCCTGACTGGGCTCAAAAATCCAACTCGCATCTCGGATGTCATCGCATCGGGACTGGATCAATATGACGCTGTTTTCGTCCCCGGCGGCCATGGCCCGATGATGGACCTGCTCGATGATCCCGACGCGGGCACCGTACTGAGACACTTTCATAAAACATCCAAGCCTACGGCGGTGCTCTGCCATGGCCCAATTTCACTTCTCGCGGCGCTTCCGAATTCGACGGAGTTTGTCGCCGCGCTGTCGGCGGGCGATGCCGCTGGAGCACACGCAAAGGCTCAAGGCTGGATCTACTCCGGATATAAGATGACTATCTTTTCGACAGCGGAAGAGCAGCAGCGGGAACCGCTTGAGATTGGCGGTAAGGTTCTCTTCTACCCGGATTTTGCCTTGCGCACGGCGGGCGCTGACGTAAGTGTGGTCGCTCCATGGCAGAGCTACGTCCTTCAGGATCGCGAGGTTATCTCAGGTCAGAACCCATTCTCTGATCAAGCGCTTCTGAAACTTCTTCTACCGGCACTCGATGGGAGGAAGAAGTCGGTTTCAGCGGCATAAGAATCGGGGACGCCCAGAAAGAGCTAATTGAGAAGGGACGACAGTTGGAGAGCGTAAATATCGATGAAAACTATTGTCGAGATCGGACAGAGCACCGACCTGAAATACGGTTAGCGTTCTCGGCCCTCTGAGGCGCGGATTTAAACAGATTATCGTGATTATAGGGCTCCCTCGCTACGCTCGGGATATGGAAAAGAGATTGGTGCCGAGAGGGGGACTCGAACCCCCACGGGCCGTTTAAGCCCTGC
>CAVRTD010000004.1:0-619817 GCA_963724105.1 Terriglobia bacterium
CGGCTGAATGCACAGAGATGGCAAAGATGTTTGCTAGATAAAGAGATGATTTGTTGAATGGCGAGCAGAGGTACGGCAACTTGCATCAAGTTCGGGAGACGCCTGCGCAAAGGTCTGTGGAAAATTAAGCCTGACATAGAAGAAGCCCCCCTGCTCTCAGAGTTATTGAGCAGAGAGCAGATGAAGCAACACGGCGAGAGCCTTGCTTCCTCTTGCTAGCGCGGTCACCCGCAATCGCTTGCTGACCGGTTGTTGGCCAGGCTCGCTGACAATGAAAAGATACTGAATGAGACCTGTCATCTTCTGAGCAGCGTCGACCGAAGAAAACCGGCCTATTGCGCCTGCCGGCGAATGGCTGCTCGACAATTTCTTATTTGATCGAACAGCAGATCCGAACCGCCAAGCGCCATTTGCCAAAGGGGTGTAGCCGGATACTTCCTCGCCTGCTTAAAGGTTCCTCCGCAGGTTTACCGCGTGTTTATGACTTGGCCGTGGAGACAATTTTCCACGGTGATGCCCGTGTGGACATGGAGACTCTCATCGGTTTTGTGGCGGCTTACCAAACGGTCACAGAATTGAACCTGGGAGAGCTATCGGCCATTCCCATCATGCTGCGGCTTGCCCTGATTGAAAACCTTCGCCGCATCGCCGCGGCAATTGCCGCAGACAGGCTAAACCGCGATGTCGCCGACAGCTGGGCGGACAAGGTGAGCGGCGATCGCGGAGAAAGATCCCAGAGAACCTGATTCTGGTGATCGCAGACATGGCGGAATCGAATCCACCCATGGGGAGTCGATTCTATTGCCGAGTTGGTGGTGTTGTTTGCAGCGACAGGGGCCGGGCGCTGGCATTGCCGCTTACCTGGATCGAGCAGAGGCTCGCGGAGACAGGGTCGACGATTGGGCAACTGGTGGGAGCTGAGAATCAGAGGCGAGCGACAGATCAGGTATCCATCAGCAACAGCACTAGCCAGTCTCCGGTTTTTGGACGTCAAACGATTCGTCGCGAGTTTGTTGAGACCACAGCGTAGTCGAGCGACGGCTGTAAGGACCCACAAGGTGTGTACGGCAAAATGAGCTTTGCCACGCGTGATCGCTACCGGCACGTTTTGGAAACGATTGCCCGGAAGAGCACGTCATCAGAAGGCGAGGTGGCAAATCATGCGGTCCGTCTGGCTCTAGAGAGTTGGCATAAACAGGAAAGCCATGCCGGACACGTTGGCTTTTATTCTCTGATGGGGACGGGCGGCCGACTCTCGAACACGCAGTCTATCCATGCAGGCGTCGATACCGGGCGCCTTGCGGAAAACATTTGCCGGCAGCTTTCATTGTTGCTTTATGGGTTCAATCGTTCTAGTCAGTATTCTGATCAGCAAAATCTTTACGGTTAAAGCCCAAGCCGATGGGGTTCAAGGAGCATTCTTGCGCTTCTTGCTCTTTTCAGTCTGATTGTTGGCAGTCAGTTCTTTATTACAGTGCTGAACTGGCTGGTGACCAAGCTGGCCATACCAGACCTGCTGCCGGTATGGTTTGTCCCAGGACATCCCACATGATCTGCGGACGCTGGTTGTTGTCCCACCATGCTCACCACTGAGGGAAACGTGGCGGAGTTGTCTGGAAGCCATGGAGGGTCAGGTTCCTGGCGGGACTATTCTGATGACGGAATGTGCACTTTTTGTCTTTTGTCGGATTTTCGTGACGCCGCCCAGGAGCGCATGCCGGAAAGACGGGACTCTTCTGGATCTTGCGCAGTCCGGGATTGCAGACTTAAACCGGAGGTATGCAGCCAGAAAAACGATACGTCTTCCTTCTGCACCGGCCTCGCCGCTGGAATATGCAGGTGAGCAATTGTGGATGCAGGCTTCGACGTAAGTCGCGACAAGCTTCAAGAGCTGAACTCTTTTCTGCGCGGCCAGCCCGGCGATCACTTTACTCGAATCGTTGGGAGAACGGCCATTCTTCAAGAGTTGGCTGGACGTCATTACGCTTGATATGACACTGCAGCTGCCGCGCGATTCGGTCCGGCAGTTTGTGGAGCCATGGCCCATCCTCTTAACCGGCCGATCTATGACAGCACTAAACAACGCGTCACCCAGGGTTACGGCATCCTGCAGCCTCGTGTTGCTGTAAGTCTTCCCGGCAGCAAATTATTCCCGCTATGCGCGGCTATGGGGTGGCGAGCCAGGCATTGATCCGTACACCCGCGCTATCTCTGATGTTTATCAGGACCCTTTTGGTGAAGGTTCTTTCGTTGGCAAAGGAATCTATGAGGTAGATGCCTTTGAGCACGCGCTGGGCAGCGCGTTTTCCTGAAAACCGCATTTCTGAGTCACGATCTCATTAGGGCTGCTACGCACGGTCCGGTCTCTTGAGTGACGTGCAATTGTACGAGGATTATCCGGCGACCTATGATGCGGACGTAACGCGGCGGCACCGATGGATACGTGGTGACTGGCAGATCGCTCGTTGGGTTCTTCCGCGCGTTCCCGGTCCCGATGGCAATGCGCTGAAGAATCCATTGTCGATACTTTCCCTATGGAAGATCGTCGACAATCTCCGCCGCAGTCTTTTCCCGTGTGGCTCTAATTTCTTTGCTGCTATTGAGCTGGTTGCGACTTCTCGCCGCCATGGGCATGGACCTTGGCGATTCTGGGAGCTATTTTTGCACCCGTTCTTTGATCTCTCTTTTCGATTTTTTTCAGAAATCAGAAGATGCAGGGGCCAAGGCAGCATCTGGCTGAAGCCGTTCGCACCTTGGGTCTCCATCTGGCCCAGCAGCTATTTGCATTCGCCTGCTTACCGTATGAGGCCTTCTACAGCCTTGATGCGATTCTTCGGGCACACTGGCGGATGCTCTTCTCGCATCGGCATCTGCTGGAATGGAACGCATCCAACCGGACGACAAGCACAAAGGCCGCGCTGATCCAGGTGAATCTTTTCGCTCCATGTGGGCGGCGCCTGCTTTTGCGATGGTCGCCCTGGTATCTCTTGTAGTGGTGCAGGCCAGCGGCCATAGTGGTGGCTGCTCCAATTTGTTGCTCTGGGCTGCGTCACCGGCCTTTGCCTGGTGGATCAGCCTGCCTCTCAAGCGGGATGCGGTGAACCTTGTCTCCGGAGCGGACAATATTTCTCCGCAATATCTCGCGCAAAACGTGGTCATTCTTTGAGAAGTTTGTCAACGAAGAAGATCACTGGCTTCCTCCGGATAATTATCAGGAGAGCCCGGTCCCAACCGTTGGCCATCGTACTTCGCCAACCAATATGGGATTGGCGTTGCTTGCCAATCTGTCCGCTTACGACTTTGGCTATATCTCCGCGGCACAGTTGCTCCAGCGCACCGGCCGCGCGTTTGAAACCATGGGGGCATTAGAGCGTTATCGGGGACACTTTTACAACTGGTATGACACCATGGCATTAAAGCCGCTCCAGCCGCTGTATGTTTCCACGGTGGATAGCGGGCAATCTTGTTGCGCATGTGTCTGACTCTAGAACCCGGCCTCGCAGGGCTGGCAGACCAGAAGATTCTTGCGCCGCGCTTTTTTCACGGACTTCTTGGATACGCTTGAGTTTTTCTGACCTCCAGAATCAAGGTGATTCTCAAACACTAAACCGGATGTCGCCGATCTACAGAAGTATCTGGATGGGTTGTGCATTGCTCCACCGTCGACCTTGTCTGAGGCACGGTTGTGTCTGGAACAACTTGTCGCAAAACTTAAGCGCGTGGCAGAAAGTGTGGAGAGCCAACCGCAAGGCCAGGCTGCGCGCTGGGCCAATGCTTTGGTCCAGCAGATGCCAGTCTGCGCTAGAAGACTTGAATTTTCTTGCGCCGTGGACGGAAGATTGCAAACGCTCCCGACTGAGTTCAATGGATTTCAGTTAGACAAGATTCCGACTCTGCGTGAATTGGCAACATGGGACTTGGAGACTCTCTCGGCTTACAACAGCCGATTGACAATGAGTCCTCACTTGCTCAGTTGGATGCTTTAAGACAGCTCATCGCCGAAGGGGTACATCGCGCTAATGCTCGGTTGGCAGAGATTGAACGACTGGCTTCGCAATGCAGGGATTTTGCGCGCATTGAATACGACTTTCTCTATGACGCCTCCCGTCATTTAATGACGATCGGATACAACGTCAGCGAACGACGCCGGGATTCAAGCTACTACGACCTATTGGCATCGGAAGCACGACTGGCCAGCTTTGTCGCGATCGCACAAGGCAAGGTCCCGCAGGAGAACTGGTTCTCATTGGGCCGGCAGCTTACCAAATCCTCAGCGGGGCCAACTCTCTTATCCTGGGACGGCTCGATGTTTGAATACCTGATGCCGCTGCTGGTCATGCCGACTTATGAAAATACGCTGCTCGATGAGAGTTACAAGGCAGTGGTGGCGCGGCAGATCGAATATGGCGCGACTCGAAATGTTCCCTGGGGCATATCAGAGTCAGGCTATAACACCGTGGATGTGCACATGAATTACCAGTATCGGGCATTTGGCGTGCCAGGTCTGGGTTTCAAACGTGGTCTGAATGAGGACGTAGTCATCGCTCCTTATGCCTCTTGTCTGGCTCTTATGGTGGCGCCAAAACTGGCTTGCAAGAACCTGCAGCGGCTGGCCTCTGCACATTTTGAAGGCGAATATGGCTTTTATGAAGCCATTGACTATACTTCATCGCGAGTGCCTCGCGGCCAGTCGAATGTGATTGTCCGATCGCATATGGCCCATCATCAAGGCATGAGCCTGGTAGCGCTTGCCCATGTTCTGCTGGACCGGCCGATGCAACGTCGATTCGAGTCCGTGCCGATATTTCAGGCTACTACGCTTCTGTTGCACGAAAAGGTCCCCAAGGCAAGAGAGCTCTATTCAGCGCCCGAGGAGCTTTCCGAAACCCGCAAGATTGTTGAAGACGTAGAACCTTCCATGCGCGTGTTTCGCAGTCCGAACACTCCGCTCCCAGAGGTGCAGTTGCTATCAAATGGCAACTACCACGTAATGGTCAGCAATGCCGGCGGAGGGTACAGTCGATGGAAAGACATGGCGGTGACAAGATGGCGTGAAGACACCACGCGTGATCCGTGGGGGACTTTTTGCTACATCCGTGATGTTTCCACGGGAAGGTTCTGGTCAACCTCATATCAGCCAACCGCAAAACCGCTGGAATCTTATGAAGCAATTTTTTCCGAGGCAAAAGTTGAGTTCCGCTGCCGCGAAGAAGATATAGAGGCCCACACAGAAATAGCTGTTTCTCCTGAAGATGATATTGAACTTCGCCGGGTCACGCTCACGAACCGTACGCGCAAACGCCGCATTATTGAGATAACCAGCTATGCCGAAGTTGTACTCGCGCCGGCTGCCGCGGACGAATTGCATCCCGCCTTCAGTAATCTCTTTGTGGAAACGGAAGTACTCGAAGAGCGCCGGGCGATTCTTTGCACGCGCCGGCCACGATCTCTTCACGATCAATCGCCCTGGATGTTCCATCTGATGGTAGTACACGGCGCGGATAGCGGCACGGCATCCTATGAAACTGACCGCATGCGCTTCATCGGACGGGGAAGAACCGCGGCAAACCCGGAGGCGATGAGAAAAACGTCCTTGTCCGGTAGTCAGGGTTCCGTCCTTGATCCCATTGTTGCCATTCGCTATGAAATCACCCTTGAGCCAGGGCAATCAGCCACCGCCAACCTTGTTTCTGGTGTCGGCGAGACGCGCGAGCGTTGCGTGTATCTGATCGATAAATATCAGGACCGCCATCTGGCGGATCGTGTCTTTGATCTAGCGTGGACGCACAGCCATGTGCTTTTACGACAGCTCAATGCTACAGAAGCTGACGCGCAGAGCTTCGGACGCCTTGCCAGTTCCATCCTCTATGCAAATCCGTCACTACGGGCTGAACCTTCTGTGCTTGCCAGTAATTACCGAACACAGTCTGGTCTGTGGGGCTATTCGATTTCCGGCGATCTGCCAATCATTTTGTTGCAGATTAGAAATGCGACCAGCATCGACCTGGTCCGCCAGCTTGTGCAAGCCCATGCTTATTGGCGGCTGAAAGGGCTCGCAGTTGATCTGGTCATCTGGAATGAAGATCATGCCGGATATCGCCAGTTGCTGCAGCAACAGATCATGGATCTGGTGGCTGCAGGTGTGCTTGCCAGTCCGACGGAACGGGGCGGCGAAATTTTTGTTCGGATCGCCGAGCAGATATCGAATGAAGACCGTATCCTGTTTCAGTCTGTAGCGCGGGCCATCATCACGGATGCTCGCGGCGTACTGAGTGCTCAGATCAGCCCGCGCCGGTCTCCGGAAAGTGACAATCAAGGTATCCGGATCAGAAGGTTGACGCGCAGCAAGTCTACCCAGGAGAGCGAGTTACCTTACCGCGACCTTATTCTCTTTAATGGGATGGGTGGCTTCACCCGCGATGGGCGCGAATACGTGATTACAGTGTCCCAGGATCAGATGACCCCTGCGCCCTGGGTCAATGTGATGGCGAACTCGGAGTTCGGTACAGTCATCTCCGAGAGTGGAGCGGCCTATACGTGGGGCGAAAATGCCCATGAGTTCAGGTTGACTCCGTGGCAGAACGATCCAGTCAGCGATGCGAGTGGAGAAGCATTTTTCGTGCGGGATGAGGAAACGGGAAACTTCTGGTCGCCGACGCTGCTGCCGGCCCGCGGTATTGGACCGTATGTGATTCGGCATGGGCATGGCTACAGCATATTCGAGCATACTGAAGACGGAATCAGCTCAGAATTGAAAGTGTATGTAGCGACGGAAGCTGCCATAAAGTTTTCGGTGTTAAAAGTGAGAAACAATTCCGGACGTGCCCGCCGGCTTTCCGTTACAGGATATGTGGAATGGGTGCTGGGAGATACGCGGCCAAAATCCTCCATGCACGTGATGACAGAGACTGATCCTGGCACTGGCGCATTGTTCGCGCGCAATCCCTACAATGCAGAATTTCCTGATAGGGTCGCTTTTTTTGACGCAAATCAGACGTCGAGAACGATTACTGGAGACCGGGCAGAGTTCCTTGGCCGCAATGGTACACTTTCCAATCCAGCCGGAATGCAAAAGCCACGCCTCTCCGGAAGGCTTGGTCCGGGATTGGATCCGTGTGCCGCGATCCGCCTGCCGTTCGAATTGGCTGACGGGCAGGAGCGAGAGATAGTTTTTGTTCTAGGCATGGCACAAGGCGCTTCTGGCGCCACCGATCTGGTGCGGCGTTTCCGGGGTACAGAGCCCGCACGTACTGCGTTGGAAGCGGTCTGGCATTACTGGACGCATACTCTGGGCACCGTGAATGTGGATACGCCGGATCCGGCACTCAACGTGATGGCGAATGGCTGGCTTTTATACCAGACATTGGCCTGCCGTTTCTGGGCCCGAAGCGGATATTACCAATCGGGCGGGGCTTTCGGTTTCCGCGACCAGCTGCAAGATGTAATGGCGTTGGTACATGCTGAACCAAGCCTGATTCGTCAACAGCTTTTGCTCTGTGCATCGCGTCAATTCCGCGAGGGTGATGTCCAGCACTGGTGGCATCCCCCTTCCGGCAGGGGAGTTCGCACGCACTGCTCAGATGATTATTTGTGGTTGCCATTGGCTGTTTGCCGTTATGTTTCGACAACCGGCGATACAGGAGTACTGGACGAAGCCATCGGTTTTCTTGAAGGTCGCGCCGTAAAACCGGAGGAAGATTCTTATTACGATTTGCCTGGACGATCGGAAATGACCGGCACTTTATATGACCACTGCATGCAAGCGATCACAAGCGGTCTCAAGAAGGGTGCCCATGGTCTTCCTTTAATCGGCTCCGGCGATTGGAATGACGGTATGAACCTGATAGGTGAGCACGGCAAAGGGGAAAGTGTCTGGCTCGGATTTTTTCTATATGAGGTTTTGACGCAGTTCGCGGAACTCGCCACTCGCCATGGTGATTCAAACTTCTCCGAGCGTTGCCGGACGGAAGCGGCTCAGTTGCGCCAGAATATTGAGCAGAATGCCTGGGACGGAGAATGGTACCGTCGCGCTTACTTTGACGATGGCTCACCGCTTGGATCGGCCACGAACCCTGAATGTCAGATTGATTCCATCGCGCAGAGCTGGTCCGTGTTGTCTGGCGCAGGCGATGTGCAACGTTCGCAAATTGCCATGGATGCATTGGACCAGCGACTCGTCGATCGCAATCATCGCTTGATCAAGTTGCTGACTCCGCCCTTCGACAAATCTAATCTTGATCCTGGCTATATAAGAGGATACGTGCCTGGGGTTCGCGAAAATGGCGGTCAATATACGCATGCTGCCATCTGGGCTGCCATGGCATTTGCAGCGATGGGCGATGGTACGCGCGCGTGGGAGCTATTTAAGATGATCAATCCGGTAAATCATGCGCTTTCCAGCGAGGCCGTTACTACATATAAAGTGGAACCGTATGTCATGGCGGCGGATATTTATGCCATACCCCCGCATGTCGGACGAGGCGGATGGACTTGGTACACCGGGTCGGCCGGTTGGATGTACAGGCTCATCATTGAATCCCTATTGGGACTGAGGCTGGAGGTTGACACGCTTCACTTTGCGCCGTGTTTTCCCGCGGATTGGAATGAATTTCAAGTGCACTACCGCTTCCAGGAAACGGTCTATCACATCAAAATCCTGAAGTCCGCGGATCAAGACGGCGAAAAGAAAATGACTTTAGATGGAGTCGCCCATGACGGCAATGTCGTTAAGTTAACGAATGACCTTCTCGAGCACTTTGTAGAGTTGACTTTTGTGACTGAAGAATCGGTTGTGGCATCGTAAAAGGTTATGTTAAAGCTACAAGGCAAGGACGCATCGCGACGCCGACAAAGTAGCTATAGCAGCTTTGCAGCTGGGCACTCCCTCGCGGACGGTGTAGGTTGTTTCTTTGTCATTCCTGAGGAGGGAAACTGCGGCATAGCGGCCAATCCAGTTGTGGGACCGAATCCCGGCTCGACAATGCAGACCTGAGGATGCATGTGTTTTTTAGGGGGAAATCGAGCAAAGTGAACGAAAAGATTCAGGAACGCGAGAGGACCGTCGGTTCCCGAGATCCGAACCCGGGCCGTCGTGTGATGCACTATATCGTAGCGAAATCATCTTTGACGCGCGTTTAGCTTTTCGAGAGTGTGCTTCAGTTGTTCAAGCTTTTCTCCAGCCTCGCCGAGCTTGCCTTCCGCGGTCAAGTGCTGGTAGTCGGCCAGGTCTTTGGCGGCCTCCGCGATGAGTTGGTTGAGATCAGATGCGGGCTGTGGCGAAGCAGGCTTGGCCGAGGCAAACGACGCCGTACTTTGGGCCAGTTCCGTTGAAGTAGCAACTGGGTTCATCGACGAGACCGCTCCGCCAAAGAGCGCCGCCATCGCCGATTCAAAGGTTGGTCCGTAGGCGAGCCGATCTTGCAACGCGAGCACGACGAGACGCAACTCAGGCATCGGGCTCCGCTCAGCCTGCAAGTAGATTGGCTCCGCATATAATAGGGCGCGACCAGACGGAATCACGAGCAGGGGGCCGCGCCGTACGTGCGAGCCTTGCTGATTCCACAGCGTCAACTGTCCTGAAAGCTGTGCGTTCTGATCGATCCGCGCCTCGATCTGCAGGGGGCCATCGACAAGCTTAGTTTTCGGGAAGTCATAGACCACTGAGGTGCCGTAGTGCGCGCCGTCACTCCGTCCGGCGATCCAGCCAATCAGGTTATTGCGGTTGGCCGGTGTGAATGGCAGAATCTCGACGAACTCCGTGTCCTTTTCGCCTGGAAGCCTCATCAGTACAAAATTTGGTTCCATCGCTTGTGATTTTTGCTCGCCATTGGCGTCGGCGGCAGCTTCGCTGGCAACCGTCCACAGATCCTCGCGGTTGTAGAACGCCTCCGAATTCGTCATGTGATAAAGGCCATATACAGCCGCCTGCAGCTTGAGCAGCAACTCGGGATAGCGTATATGTTTCCGCAGGTCCGCTGGCATCTCCTTTGCATCCTTGAAGAGGCTGGGAAAGGTGCGGCGGTATGCCGCGACGATAGGGTCTTCCGTGTCGAAGACGTAGAAGGTCGTCGTACCATCGTAGGCATCAATGACGACCTTGACGCTGTTCCGCATGTAATTAATGAGATCGCCGCCGAGCCGATAATGCCTCGAATATGGATAGCTGTCTGAGGTCGTGAACGCGTCCATGATCCACGATAGCCGGCCGTCGTTTCCGACCACGATATACGGATCTGAATCATAAGTGAGGAACGGCGCCAATGCCGAAACGCGATCGCGCACGTTGCGGCGCATCAGCAACCGGCTATCCTTGCCAACATCATCGCTGAATGGGAGCTTCGCGAGATCGCCGCGGTCAAGCGCAATCATGAGCCGGCGCAAGAAGCCGCCGAGGACGATGCCGCCTTTACCCTGGTACGACGTGAGACTGTTGTTTTGACCTTGCGGGTAGTTGAATTCCTTCTGCCGGGTGTTCACGTACACATCCGTGTCCGTCAGTTCACCGAAATAGATCTCTGGGCGCGTTACGGTGAGACCGCGAACCGTGCTTTGCATGGGCATGTTGCTTAGAAACAGCGTCGGTAGTCCTTCCGGCGTGAAGCCATTGACCGGGTTCATCGTGATGCCATAGCCGTGGGTGTAGATGAGCTTCTCATTGATCCAGTTGCGGCTGCTCTCCGGGAGCTTGTCGACGCTTAGCTCCCGCGTGGCGAGCATCACCTGCCGGATCGTGCCGTCGATTTCGTAGCGATCAATGTCGATGTCGGGGAAATCGTAGTACGTGCGGATTTCCTGAATCTGACGGAGGGTATCCTGCAGTGCATGCCAGTCCCAGAGCCGGATATTCTGCAGCGTGGGCTGATTGTTCGCCGGATCGGCGGCCTCAATGGTCGTTTCCGCCGGAAACTCACGTTGCACGACCTGGTCCAATCCGTAGGCCTGCCGGGTCAGGTTAATATTATGGGCAATGTAGGGTTGTTCGCGAACAAGCTCATTCGGTTTGACAATAAAACTGCTGACGTACCATCCGTATACCTGAATAATGAGATAGCACGCCGCTGCCGGAACCACCGCGGCAACCAGCCAGCGCACTCGTCCCACCCGCACGCCGTTCGCGGCTGCGATCACCGCACCGACAACGAGCCCAGCACAGACGACGAGCATGCCTGGAATCCAGACATGCGCGTCTGTATAGGTCACACCGGCGAAGATCGTGTGATCTTCCAACAATAGCTCGAACCGGCCGAGATACACGCGCATCGCAACGGTCAGCAATAGGAATGCAAATGTGATGGAGAGCCCGCGCCAGTGTGGCGTGTAGTTGTCGCGACTTCTAGCGAGTGCGCGAGTGCCACTGGTGACGACAATGAAGAAAACGGCGACCCCACAAGTAATCACGGCTAACGTCATCAACCAACCAGCGAAGAGCTGCCAGGCGGGAAGAGTAAACAGATAGAAATTCAGCGGCTTGCTAAAGATCGGATCCACAACGCCACCGGTGGTATGGGGAGCGTGCCAATAGAGGGCAAGTATCAGCCAGTCCGCCATCATAACGGCGCCTGTTCCTATGGCGATGGCGAGTGAAATGCCGAGTGCCATGAAACGTACGACGGATCCCACCGGCAACTTTACAGGTTGACCACCGACAAGGATCGTTTGACTACTCGGCAACTCAATCCGGTGGGCCCGCTTCAAAGCCATGTACGATCCGTACAAAACCAGAAATGTAACCGATGCAAATGCCGTGAAAACCGCCCACTGAACCACTTGCGTCTTCCAGAATACGGCTCCGTAGCCGAGCGAGCCAAACCAGAGCGCATCAACATAGTATGAAAAGGCTATCCGCGAACCGAAAACGACAACGCCGAGGACCGCGAGAATCAGGAGGACTCGTCGGCGGCGTGGGGGCGATGTTCGTGGCGGACGGGGCCAATCAACGGATTCATGCATTCTTCGCCTCGCGTTTTCATCAGCACCCGGAAATGGAGTTAGTGGACTCATCTCGAAACAGTATCACGCCCATGCAGGTCTTGACTGTTAGCCCGCGTTGTTGGGACTTACGGATGTGAGTTTTTATTTCGTGATAGGTAATTTATCACCCAAAGCCAGATTCAGTTCGAGCCACCT
Source organism: Terriglobia bacterium (assembly GCA_963724105.1). Taxonomy (GTDB): domain Bacteria; phylum Acidobacteriota; class Terriglobia; order Terriglobales; family Acidobacteriaceae; genus Angelobacter. The sequence goes on from CAVRTD010000004.1 coordinate 12,127, forward strand.
TCACCTGCGGTACACCCAGAAAGCCAAAACTGCCGCCATTCGACCCTTGTCTGTAGCTTGAGTTCTAATTCCCGTAGTTGCTGCACTTCAGAATCGTTACTGCGCGAAGCTGAATCGATTGCGCCTAGTGAAAACTCCGTTCTGACTGATAACGTTGACCCTATTGCGGCTAGCCTATAGGCTGTCCCGTAACTTACAGAAGCGGGATGCGTAGGTCAGAGAAACGGTTCCGTAAGACAGCCTGTTTGCGGCCGTGAAAGGGGACTGCTGATTTGGCCCGTAGAGAAAAGGAGGGAAATTGGGCAATGCGGCGCAGCCCAGTTTGCTGTCAATGAACGTCGCCCTGTCAGCACCAGTAACAAGGAGGCGCACACAGTTTTAGATCAAGACAAGCTGAAATAAGGCTTTGTCCTCAGGAGAAGTTGCGGAGCCGACTCCAGGCCTGCGAGACCGGAGCTTTGAGCACGCAGAACGTGACCGGCGCACCCTGCTCCAGGCCATGCACATCATACGGAACCGTCAAGTGCCCCACGAGAGTCGCGGAGGAGCACATCCAGTCGACGTCCGACGGCTCATAATCGACCATCAGCGCGTCCTTCGCCACCAGATTGTTAGGAAGCCAGTACCAGTCGCTCAGGTGAGGGCTGACGATCACGGGCAGCGATGCCTTGTCGCCGTAAATTTGTAGTGCGCCCGGAACACCGTAAAAGGCCGAGACGATGATCGTTCCAGTCCGCTCCGAGTCGGGTAGATTGCCATAGATCGACTGGACCTCGTGCGCGACGTCCTCCCAACCTACGCTGTCCGCGAACAGCTCATTTTTGGCGTCGAGTCCGAGCCCGTGAATCCGGTCTGGCGGAGTAATAGGAAGAGTCAGCTGAGCGAACGTGATCAGCTGGAGTCCACAAGCAACCGCGACTGCGATCTGGAAACCGGTGCGCAGCCTCGACCGCTTGACGCTAGCGACCGCCATTAGACCCTGAGCAAGTGCGATCGGCACAGTTCCCACCGCGTAGTATGATTTGCCCACGAACATGAATAGCACCAGAGGAAGAAGGCACGCGATCCCGATGGGCCGTAGGGTGGAACTGCGGAACAGCGATACCAGTCCCGTCACCCAGAACGGGATCAAGAAGAACAGATAGACCCCAATCAGGACCAGGTTGGGGATGGGGCCTGAGCCGTGATGGTTGGCGATGTAGATAAGCGAAGGGAAACCTTTCGCAACCTGCCACGCGAGGTTCGGCGTACAAACGAGCAGTGCAATGCTGGCCGCGATCCAAGGGTACCGTGTCCGCAGGTCCGCACGGAGCGCTGGAGTTAGCAGAACAGCAAGACCGATGGCGGCCGCTAACGCCCCGATCGTGTACTTGACCTGAAGACCTATGCCGAGCGAGAGGCCGAGGTAGATCCAGTACCTGGGCTGGTGCTCTAGGACAAGACACAAAAACCAGTAGAACGTGACCATCCAGGTCGCTTCATCGAAGGTCACGGTCTGATAGACCCAGTTCGCACCGAGGAAGTAGGGCGCCGTGACGGCGATCAACAGGGCGAGGGTCTGCAGGCGGAGCGACCCGCCAAGACGCCGCACGTACGCACCTGAGAGAGCGACCATGAACGCACCGAGCAGCGTAGGAAGCAGTCGGAGGTTCCATGGCGTAGCTCCCAAGAGATCCGTCTCCAGACGCGCGAGCAGCGGGACTATCGGTGGAAAATCGACATATCCGAGCGCGGGGTGCCGGCCGGAATCGATGTAGTAAAGCTCGTCGGTGTGGAAACCGAGGTTGCCGTTCGAAGCGAGATGCAAAACGAGGACGATCGCCGTCGCGGCTCCAAACAGAAGTGGCGCTGCTAAAGGCGGCGGTTGTCTGGCGTTGCCGTCTTTCACCCGGAGCTCTCCTTTTTCGGCGCAAGTCTACACCTAGGCTCCCTGTCTGGCCTAGTCTTCAATTTGAAATTCTCGTTGTTGGCGGTTAACGGGCGATACGGGACCAATTCTTCCGGAAGCTCTGTTCGGGGCTAAGGGGACTGCCGATTTGCGCGATAGAGAAAAACAGCCGGAATGTGGCATGTACCGCGTATGTCAGGCCCATTTCAGGCCGGCGCAATAGATAAAAAGCCACGAAAAGCGGCGAATTCGCGTGGAATCAGAGAGCCATTCTCTGCGCTGCAGACTGTCTGGCGGAGAGGGAGGGATTTGAACCCCCGATACCCTTTCGGGTATGGCCGCTTTCGAGGCGGCTCGTTTCAACCACTCACGCACCTCTCCGCGCCGTGAAAATTCGTGGTTGCAGATTATTTTATCAGGTGAGGCAGGGTGTTCCGGTGAGACGCCGGCGTTGACGCCTCACCGCAGTCTATTCCTGGCATTAGCTATTCTTCGATAGTGTTTACTCGCCATCGTCTATTCGTGGCGCAGCGCTTCAAGGGGATCCACTTTCATGGCCCGGCGTGCTGGAACGTAGCAAGCCAGCAGGGCAATTGCGGAAAGCAAAACCGCAACGGCCACGAAGGTGAGCGGATCGGTAGCTCGTACGCCAAACAGCATGCTCGCCATCAGGCGTGTGAGTCCAAAGGCGCCGATAAGGCCAACGATGACTCCAATGGTGGTCATCCGGGCGCCATCGCGCAGCACCATACGCAATACATCAAATCGCTGTGCGCCCAGGGCCATCCGAACGCCGATTTCTTTGGTGCGTTGTCCAACCATATAAGAGAGAACGCCGTAGATACCAATGCTGGCCAGCAGCAGGGCAAGCAGCGCAAAGACACCCAGCAAAACCATGGTAAAACGCTTGTCGGAAATGGAGTCGGCCACGTTTTTTTCCATGTCTTCAGGATTGTGGACAACCAGTTCAGAATTGAACTCAAGCGCACGGGAGCGAAGGCTGGCTAGATCCGTTCCACCAGATTTCTGCTGGCGAATAAACACGTCAGACCCCAGTCCGCCACGCTTTATTTCTTTGTCCGGTATCTGGGCGAACGGCAGGTACATTTGCGCATGGAGCGGGCTCGCCGAGTCCCGGTCCAGTCCCCATTGATTCACATGGCCAACCACGCCGATGATCTGCGGGTTTGGAAGTTTGTCAGGATCAGCAGGATTGTTATTGAGATCAAGATACTGGCCAATCGGATCGCGATCAGAAAAATACTTTTGCGCAAGGCTCTCATCAATCACCACGACGGCAAGAGAGTGCTCATTATCGGCGGCGGTAAAAAAACGGCCGCGCTTCAGTGGAATCTGCATCACCTTGAGATAGTCGGGTTCCACAATGTATTCCAGAGTCATGGGAAGCTCGCTCTGGTGCGTGGGTTTGGGCTTGTCAACGAACCAGAAGTATTCTTCGTCGTCACTGCCCATGGGATGTGCTCCCCCATTAAAAGAGACAGCTTGAACGCCCGGAGCGGAAGCCAATTTGTCATGAATCTGGCGAAAGGCGGCCCGGATAGCATCGGCGGATTGCGTCTTATAAGAAGCTGGGCCGGAAACTTCGATCGTCATGACGTTTTTTGGATTGAATCCTGGATCCAGTCCCCAGAGCTGAAACAGGCTGCGAATCATGAGCCCGGCGCCGATAAGAAGCACCAGGGCCATTGCCATTTCGCCCACGACAAAAAGTCTCTGCGCGCCGCCGCGCCCACCGGCCAGTCCACGCCCGCTCTCCCGTAAAGTTCCTCCCAGACTGCCTTGAGCGGCCTTCCATGCGGGCGCCAGGCCAAAGACGATTCCGGCAAGAAGAGAGATGCCGAGCGTAAACAGCAGAACGCGAAGATCAAGGCCGATGCCTTCAGCACGCGGCAAAGTGCGTGGCACCGCCGCCAGGGCCGCTGCGGTGCCGAATTTTGCCAGAAGCAGACCGAGAGCTCCGCCAATGACCGCAAGCAGTATGCTTTCCGTCAGCAGCTGGCGAATCACGCGTTGCTGTCCAGCGCCCAGCGCAATACGGATGGCAAATTCATGTTGCCGCGCGGTGGAGCGCGCCAGCAGAAGGTTCGCCACGTTCACGCAGGAGATGAGCAGCACAAACCCAACAGCGCCCAGCAATACAAGAAGAATCGGGCGCATGTCGCCAACCATTTCATCCTTCAGAGAAAGCAGGTTGGCTTTTTTATCTGAATCGATATCTGGATAAGCAACTGCCAATTCGCGCGAGACGCGGTCCATATCTTCACGGGCCTGTTCCAGCGTGACTCCCGGTTTAAGCCTGCCAATCCCATCCAATCCCCAGCCCGCACCGCGAGAAGCGTAAAACTTGGGCTCGTTGTATTCACCAACGGGTATGTATGCGTCTATAGGGCGCTCGCCACGCTGGAAATTTTGAATGCTCAAATGAAAGCTGGATGGAACCACACCAATAATGGTCCGTCCCACATCATCTATAAGCATGCGCTGCCCGATGATGTCTTTGCGGCTGCCAAATTTACGCTTCCACAATCCTTCGGTGATCATCACAGTGGGATTCGCGCCCAGGCGGTCTTCGTCAGGGCTGAACGTGCGGCCCAGCACCGGATTGACGCCCAGCAATTCAAAGAATCCGGTAGAGATCATTTCGCCGTGCAGACGTTCCGGTTCGCCATTGCCGGAAAAAGTGAACCCGACGCTACGATAGACCGCCAGGGTTTCAAAGGTCCGGTTCATCCGCCGCCAGTCAATAAAGTTTGGAAAGGAAATGGACCCATTTTTGAAGTTGGGGATTTCCTCAAAGACGGAAACAAGCTGATGGGGATCATGAAAAGGCAGCGGATTCAGCAGTACGCCGTTGACCACGGAAAAAATAGCCGTATTCGCCCCAATCCCCAGCGCAAGCGTGAGGATAGCGATCACAGAAAATGCGGGCGCTTTCGCCAGCATGCGAAAGCCATAACGAATGTCCTGCAAGAGCGAATTTATTGTTTTGCTGGGCATATAAACCTTTGACTAAGAATTGTAATGTCTGGTTAGCAGAGAACGTTGCTGGGTGAACAGATGCCTGCAGCTCATTCTCTTTCTCTTTTGTATCGAAAAAAATCCTGAAGAATTTTAGAGCAGCGTTCGGCAAGAACGCCGGGGGTTACATCCATCTTGTGATTGAGGCGGGGATGGTTCAAAACTTCCAGCACTGAACCGGCCGCGCCGGCTTTTACATCTTTCGCGCCATAGACCAGGCGCGCGATGCGAGCATGAATGAGCGCCCCAGCGCACATGGAGCAAGGCTCAATGGTGGCAAACATCACGCAGCCACTCAGGCGATGGTTGCCCAGCTCGGGCAGCAGCCTGACGCAGCGCGACGATCTCAGCATGGGCCGTGGGATCGTTATCCAGCAGATTACGATTGTGGCCGCGGCCGATAATTTCTCCATCTTTGATTACTAAAGCGCCAACAGGCACTTCGCCGGCCTGAGCAGCCAGAGAAGCTTGCTCCAGGGCCAGCTCCATCCAGGCAGCATCCTCTCTGGATGGCATTTCTACTGTATTTTTCTCTGTCAGCGTCATAAATAATTTTGCAGGTTGCCTCAAAAAATTCTACACGAGCAGCAGCTCGGCTTATCTTTTATTTCCAGTCAACCCCCCAAGGTTTACTAGTCTCTAATCACCTAGCAGCGTCCAAAAACCGCGTGGACGTTGGCGGGGAAATCTTACATAAGCCCGATGGGCAACGGAATCGAAGGAGCAACGATATGAATAAAAAGTTTATTTTGGCGTTAGTGCTTGCTTCCGGCATGGCATTTGCGCAGACAGGCAGCTCTGGCTCAACGCCAGACCAGCAGCCCAGTCAACAGCCAAGCAGTCCCTCTACCAGCAGTCCAACAACGAGCGACCAGAGTAGCCAGAGTACTACCCCGACCAGCACAAGCGATCAACAGACTTCTCTGCGCGGCTGCTTGAAGCAGTCCGGCGGGAACTGGGTGCTTTCGGCCGACAACGGACAAAGCGTCAACCTGCAAGGTGACAGCTCTGTTTTGAAACCGCACGATGGTCATCAAGTCCAGGTACAGGGAACGCGCGGGAGCGATGGCTCTCTGCAAGTTAGTTCTGTGAACATGATTTCAGATTCCTGCACGAGCAACCAGGCTTCCAGCACGGCTCCATCCGATGCGAATGCCGCAGCGGCAACCACGGGTGCAGCAGCAGGCGCAGCTGCATCGTCGAGTGATGCAAACGCAAACGCTCCGGCTGCTACTACCAGCAGCCCGGCAGGCGCATCTTCTGAGAGCGCCAGCGCCCCGGTAAATCCGCCGGCAACGTCTGACCAGAGCGCTTCTACTTCGGCCAGCGCAACCACTCCAGCGAGTGATCCAAACGCAAATGCTCCGGCCGCAACTACCAGCAGCCCGGCAGGCGCATCTGCTGAGAGCGCCAGCGCTCCAGTAAATCCGCCGGCAACCTCTGACCAGAGTGCTACCACGACTACGGCCAGCGCAGCTCCTCCGGCCTCTGCAAGTCAGCCACCGGATGCATCAGCAGCCCAGGCGCCGAGCTCGACTGATCAGGCAGCCACCAGTGCACAAACTACTCCGGCGACCCCGGAACAACAGCCGGCCGCACCTGCAGCAAGCGCACCCCCAGCCAGCGCACCCGCTGACCAGAGCGCGCCGCCTGCTGATACCAAGACCCCAGCTGCTGCTGACCAAAACGCAGCTGCCGGACAAAAACTGCCACAGACCGCTTCTCCGCTGCCCCTGTTAGGGCTGCTGGGCTTCGGTTCAATTGCTGCCGGTTTCTTCAGCCGCAAAAAGAAATAACGAATTCCAAATAACCAAAAGCTGCCCGTATGCACCGCATGCGGGCAGTTTTGTTTGTGGCTGCGAGTTTGTAGAAATCTTTATATAAATCGGTGTTTGTAGAAATTGGGCGTTGCGTCTAGGATTTAGTTGCGAAAGCTGAATTGAGGCATGTTATGTCAAACTCGATGGAAAGCATAAAATTTGATATCTGCTGTGCAGCGCGGGCGCTGTTTCACGCCGGACTGAGCGCTGGCGTGGCGGGACATCTGAGCGTGGTCGTCGGCGAAAATAAAATGTTGATGAACCGTTTCGGTCCCTCTTTTGGCACGGTCCGTCCTTCTGATATCTGCACTTTCGACTTCAACGGCAAAGTGCTGGAACACGATCCCTCCGTTGATCCTTATGTGAATGACACAATTGCTTTGCATGCCGTCATCCATCGCCTGAATCCGCAGATAACAGCATTGGCGCATACGCATCCGCCGGCTACCGTAAGCTGGGGAACATTCCGCCGTGTTCCGGAAATCTATGATCAGGAAAGCTGCATTCTCGCCGGCGACGTGGGCATTGTGGAAGAAGACTACACCGGAACGGCAGCGGGTGAAGACCGCGTGCGCCCATTCGCTGACGCAGTCGCGAAATATCCTGCGGTGATTCTGCCGAACCATGGCGCACTTACCTCCGGACCGAACATTCAGGTAGCGCTGACGCGCATGCTGCTGCTGGAAGGAATGTGCGCGCGGAATATTTCCGTGGCCGTGGCGGCACAGGCCACCGGGCTGAAGCCTATCGCCATTAAGATGGAGCACGCCCTGACGGCGAAGAAAGAGATTGCCGCAATGCCGGGAATTTCTGCCACGTGGAAGGACATTCTGGAGCGTCTGCAGAAAAGTGATCCGCAATTGTTTGAGTTGCGGCCAAGGATAGCCGTAGCTTAAAGAGGGCTATCTGATTTTGCCGCTTTAAGCCTGAAGTCGAAGGAAGAAAAATGAAGATCGACATAACGCACGCCAGAAACCCACTGATGGATTGGGACATAGACGTAAAAGCGACAGCTGAACACGATGAGAAAATTACCTACGTTGAAATTCGTGTAAACGATTTTGCCGACGTAGATGAAATCGAGGACGATCCAGTGGACTCATGGGAAAAACAACTCATTCAGAAAGGCGTCTTTCCCGGTGACAATACAGTTCTTGTGGTGGTGCGCGATCAGAACGGCAAGGATACTCGCGCGCAACAGGAATGGACCAGCAACTAGAGTGGCTGCTGCTGGGTCATGCAATGAATGGCGCCCAGCCCCCAGATAAAATCTCCGCAGTGTATGCCGACGATTTCGCGATCAGGAAATAAGTCAGCCAGGATATTGAGCGCAATACGGTCATTAGGATCGTTAAAAGTCGGGACCAATACCAATCCATTGGCGATATAGAAGTTGGCATAGCTGGCAGGGAGCCGTTGTCCGCGGAAGACAACAGGGCGGGGAAGCGGCAGCTCGACGATCTGCAGCTTGCGTCCGTTGAGATCAGTGGCAGCACGAAGGCGGCGCAGGTTTTCCTGCAGAGGCTCGTAGTTGGCGTCAGCGCGGCTGGGTTCGACGACAGTTAAGACAGTGTCTGCGGCGACGAAGCGCGAGATGTCATCCACGTGGCCGTGTGTATCGTCACCTTTGATTCCGCAACCAAGCCAGATTACTTTTTCCACTCCTAAATAATCCGCGAACACCTGTTCCAGATCGCGCTGAGAGAGCCTGGGGTTTCGTTGCTGGACTTTACTCAGAAGGCATTCTTCCGTGGTCAGCATCAGGCCCTGGCCATTCACGTCAATGCTGCCGCCTTCCAGGACTACATGCTGCGGCTTTCCCTTGTGTTCAGTAACGGGAGTGAACTGCTTCAGCTTGAGCTTCTTTGTGATTCGATCCGGTAGCTGGTTGTCATGTTTCCAATCAGGATATTTGGCCCAGGCATTGAACCGCCAGTTTGTGATCGCGACTGAGTTTTCGTTCCTGACAAAAATCGGGCCGGAATCGCGCGTCCATATGCGGTTGGTTGGCCAGACGTGGAACTTCACACGCTTCAGATCGGCATGGCTATGCTTGAGTATCTCCCGCGCTGCTTGCTTTTCGCGCGCTGAAGCTACGATGAGGTTTACATCTTCCACGCGGCTCAGGTGGCGGATGATCTCGGCAAAGACCCACGGAATGGCGTCAAACTTTCCCGGCCAGTCAGAGCGGTTGTGCGGCCACGCCAGCCATGTGGTTGGTGCCGCTCCCATTCGGCGGGCATGCGATAGCCGAGGGAACGTGGGGTATCACTCATATTTGTTCCCTGTAGCCGTGGTATGTTTCACAGTCCGCATTCTGTTGAGTCTCTGCCGGCTCTTGAGCCTCTGCCGCACCTCAGACGAAGGCCGCAGATCGACCCACATACCTGAGAAGAACAATAACAAGCATATAATCCATGCAACGTAGCGGAGTGGAGAATTTGGATAGATAGCACCATGCCTGCCGGTATCCGTAAAATGCAATCAATATAAGAGTTGAGGCGAAAATCAGAGTATTGCGAAGCCAGTGAGCGTAAGGAAAAAAGCTCATCGGACGATCGCGAAAGGAATGCCAGCATTCTCAGATAGATGATGGCAAGCGCAAGTATGCCCAACACTATCAAGGTTGCGTTGTTGCGGATCAATCAATAAACCTTTGCGTAATTCCGCCATAGCTGTCAATACGACGGTCGCGAAGAAACGGCCAGTTGCGGCGAACATCTTCCAGATGCTTCAGGTCGCACTGGCCGATCAGGATTTCTTCTTTGTCATGCGAAGCTTCCGCAATGATCCGACCGAAAGGGTCGCACAGGAAAGATCCGCCCCAGAATTCCAGGCCTTTGCCCTGGGCGCGATTGCCGCGAATATCGCCAAACTCGTGCCCGACGCGGTTGACCACGCCGACAAAGACGCCGTTGGCGATAGCGTGTGCGCGTTGAATGGTGCGCCATGCGTCGTGCTGCGCCACGCCAAATTCTGCTTTTTCGTCCGGGTGCCAGCCGATTGCCGTGGGATAAAACAGAATATTTGCGCCTTGCAGCGCCGTAAGGCGGGCGCCTTCTGGATACCACTGGTCCCAGCAGACGAGCGTTCCCATGCGTCCGTACTCGGTATCAAAGGCCTTGAAGCCCAGATCGCCCGGAGTGAAATAATATTTCTCGTAATAAAGAGGATCGTCAGGGATGTGCATCTTGCGATAGAGACCCCTGGTGCTTCCATCGGCATCAAGCACGGCGGCGGTGTTGTGATAAAGGCCGCGCGCGCGCCGCTCAAAGACAGAAACCACGATCACAATCTTGTTCTCACGGGCGATGACGGAGAGAGCCTCAGTGGTTGGGCCAGGCAGCGGCTCAGCCAGATCAAAAAGCGCGGTGTCTTCACGCTGGCAGAAATACTGTGTGCGAAAAAGCTCGGGCAAGCAGACCATCTGAGCGCCTTGCTTGGCGGCAGCGCGGACTTTTTCCTCGGCCCGGCGAAGATTGTCGTCAGGGTCGGGCGAGCAGTGCATCTGAATCAGACCAATGGTAAACGTTTCCTGGTTAGGCATGGGCAATCTCTTCAAGGATATATCAAACGTCCCGGTTTGACTCTGCGGCGCGCAGCGTTTAGTTTTCTAAGTTTGGTTCGACTTACGTTGAACCACTTGATTTACCCAACCACGTCCTATCATTTGAGGTGAAGCATTGAGCAAGAAGCATGCAGGCGCAGGCATTGATCGCAAGTTGCACGATCCGGTGCAGGACAAGCTATCCCCCGTTTTTCCGCTGGATTTATCCAAAGCCAAGGGCATCAGCGATTTGCTGCGCGGGATGGCGGACACTGCTTTCACCGGCCGCCAACTTGGAGAAGCCGTAGACGTGCTGGAGGCCATGGCGCGGGACAAAGACTGTTTTGTGGTAATGACGCTGGCGGGAGCAATGACCGTTGCCAAGCAAGGGCTGATTATCTGCGACTTGATCGATAAAGGGCTGGTGAATGCTGTTGTTTCCACCGGAGCGCTGATGGCGCACGGACTGGTTGAGGCCACCGGCTGCAATCACTATCGCTATGACCCAAGAATGAATGACGTGGAACTGTATGAGGCTGGCTACAACCGCGTCTATGACACGCTGGAGCCGGAGCAGAATCTGGACCACGTTGAGCTGGTGATGGAAGAAGTGCTGGGCAAGTGGGACCCGCAACAGACCATGTGTTCGTGGAAGCTGAACCGCGCCATTGGGGACCATCTGAAGCACCACGCTAAGGGGCGGGGCATATTGAAGTCGGCGTATCAGAAGAATGTTCCGGTGTTTGTGCCGGCATTTACCGATTCTGAAATGGGGCTGGACGTGGCGCTGAATAATCGGATGCGGGCGCGGGACGGCAAGCCGCAGTTGCGTTACGATCCATTTCTTGATCTGAATTATTTTGCCGAGACACTGCTAAAGCAGAAAAAGCTGGGCATCTTGACGATTGGCGGCGGTGTTCCCAGAAACTGGGCGCAACAGTTTGGGCCGTATTGCGAGCTGCGCGTGCGTCGGGCGGGAGAAGACGTGGAGCTCAAGCGCTATCACTATGGTGTGCGCATCTGTCCGGAGCCGGTGTATTGGGGTGGGCTCTCGGGCTCTCCTTATTCAGAGGCCATCTCATGGGGTAAGTTTGTTCCGCCGGATGAAGGTGGACGGTTTGGCGAGGTGTTTATCGATGCCACGGTCGGCTTGCCGATTATGTGTGCCGCGATGTTTGAGCGCCTGGGGAAGACTTACAAGAAAGCAAGCTTCAAAATAAAGGACTAACCCTTATGGTTAGTCCTTGCTTGACCTAGCTGAGTTGTTGTTAGCGTTGTTTAGCGACGGCCGTGGGATCCGCCACCGCCGTAGTGAGACCCGCCACCGCTGTGAGAAGAGCCGGACGAACCGCCGCCTCCATGCGATCCACCGTTATACGAGCCACCGCCGCTGTAGGAACCACCATTGCCGTAGTGCGATCCACCGTTCCGTAGCGAGCCTCCGCCGCTGTAATGTGAACCGCCGTTGCCGTAGTGAGAGCCGCCACCGCTGCCGTAGTGAGAGCCGCCGCCGTTGCCGTAGTGCGATCCGCCACCGTCGCCGTAGTGAGAGCCACCGCCGTTGCCGTAGTGCGATCCGCCGCCGCCGCCGTAATGCGATCCGCCGCCGCTGCCGTAGTGCGATCCGCCGCCGCCGCTGTAGTGCGATCCGCCGCCGCCGCTGTAATGCGATCCGCCGCCGCTGCCGTAGTGCGATCCGCCGCCGCTGCCGTAATGCGAGCCGCCACCGTTGCCGTAATGCGAGCCGCCACCGTCGCCGTAGTGCGAGCTACCACCGTTGCCGTAGTGCGAGTCGCCACCGCGGTAGCCGCGATCGTCGTCTCTGAAGGCACGCTCGCTGCCGAAGGTCCTGAAGCCGCCTTCGCGGAAGCGATCAGGCCCGTTGAAGCTGTGGAATCCCTCGTTGACAACCTGCGCCTGTGAATATGCCGCAGGCAGAACCATCAGAGCCGACAGCAAAACCAGATACTTTATATATCGCATGGTGAATCCCCCTCTTGAAGTGCTGGACGTTATTGCGGACTTCATTATTTGCAGATCTCGATTTGCAGATCTCGATTTACGAATCTCGGAGCTTCTTAGAGCCTTGCCGCATTATTGATTCCAGTTTCGTTCACATTGCAAACGCTAACTGGCCAATAGTTGTGGCTCAGCAATATGTACCGACCGTTCGTTACAGGAGGTACTATGGCATAGGTAAGCGCCGGGTCAACATTCTTTTTGCAAATCTAAGTCTAAGTTTTTACTAATAGACGTGAGCCGCTGCCTTAATACTTTCTAACTAAATACGCAAAAGAAAACGGCCGGCAGAATAATAACTGCCCGCCGCTTCAAGTTTCCAGGAAAAGTTCAGCGCTGCTTAGCGACGTCCGCCATATGAGCCACCGCTGTTGTGTGAGCCACCGCTGTTGTGTGACCCGCCTCCGCTGCCGTTATGCGATCCGCCTCCGCTGTAAGATTTGCCACCGCCGCCGTAGGAACCGCCATTGTGCGATCCGCCGTTATAGGATGACCCGCCTCCGCTGCCGTTATGCGATTCGCCACCGCTGTAAGATCTCCCACCGCCATTGTAGGAACCACCATTGTGCGATCCGCCGTTATAGGATGAGCCGCCTCCGCCATAGTGCGAGCCACCGCCGTTATAGGAAGGTCCGCCATGCTCGTATCCGCCGCCGCGATATGAGTCGCCGCCCCGATAACCGTTGCCATGGTACGAGTCGCCGCCCCGATAACCGTTGCCGCGATACGATTCGCCACCGCGATAGCCGCGATAGTCGTCTCTGTAGGCGCGCTCGCTGCCGAAGGTTCTGAATCCGCCGCCGTTGAAGCTGTGGAAGCCGCCTCTCACGCCAAAGCCACGGTTGAAATAGTAGGGACGGTAGAATGCAGCATGTGAGTAATAGAAGTTTGCCCACGGTCCCACGCCGATGAAAACGCCGTTGACGAAATAATTTGGGCCGTAGTAGCCATAGGGCGCGCAGCCATACGGATAGTCAGGATAAAAGCCGTACTCGCACACCGGGGGCGCATTGTAGGCGCCGTAAACCGGTCCGACCTGAACGCCGACCGAAACCTGCGCCTGTGAATATGCCGCAGGCAGAACCATCAGAGCCGACAGCAGAACCAGATACTTTAGATATCGCATTGTGAATACCCCTCCTCAGGTGCCGGATTTTCATTGCGGACCCTTACAGAGCCTCTTCGAACCTTGCCGCATATTGAATCCAGCTTCGTTAACAGTACAAACACAAAGCTGGCAAATAGTTGTGGCTCAGCAAGATATACCGAACAAGTCTTTGCCGGACGTTACATTTCTTTACATTGGCTGCTTCCATACAGAGTGCATCAGGTTGCCATTCTTTTGTGAAAATCTGATGTATGTTTTCTTGAAAATACGTGAGTTGCTGCCTTAATACTCTTTCTAGGTAAAGATATTTCTCACTACAGAGGACGAGGCGTAAGCGCTCCTGACATCCTCAAAAAAATCCAGCAGCATCTCAGCTTGCAGAAATTCAAAGTACCTGGACGCAGGCGATTACCGCACCCCTGGGAAGCGCGGTGTACAGGGAGAAAGGTGCCAAGAAAAATGAAATCAGTAAGACGTCTGCTGCAAATCGCCGCATTCCTGCCAGCCCTGCTCATCGCAGGCCAATGTTTCGCCGAATCCATCGTCACCACCGTACCAACATCGGCTCCAACCGCCATTGATGCCGATCCCATCACCCGCCGCGTGTATGTTGCCAGCTTCCTAACGCCCACGATTCAGGTGATCAGCGAAGAGACCAACACGGTGGTGGATACCATTACATTTCCGCCGGGACCAGACGGCCAGCTTCCGGAGTTCGATGGAGTGGCAGTCAACCCGGTTACTTCCAGGTTGTACGCAAGCGATCCGCGGGCCGGCCTGGTCTATGTTGTAGACATTGGGCATGGAAACCAGATCCTAACCAACATTCATGCGCCTGCCGCCAACGGGATCGCCGTGAATCCCCGGACCAACAAAATTTATGTGAGCGCGCTGTTTCCTAATACCGTGACCGTTATCGACGGGAAAACAAATACGGTGAGCAACACGCTCTCCGTGCCGCTGGCCGAAAAAGCCACGGTCGATATTTTCTCCAACCGCGTGTACGTGCCTTCGCAAAACTTCATCGGACAGGTATTTGTGTTTGATGGAACAACTGACGCACTGCTGGCGCAGATCCAGACAGGAAATTTCACCACCAGCGTGGCCGTTGATTTCCTGCGGCATCTGGCTTACGCCTCCAATGAGGGATTCACTCCGGACACCAACAATCTGGCGATCATTGATACCAATACCAACACGGTGATTGGAACCATACCGACTGACCAGAATCCGCGCCCGGTTTCGGTGAATCCTTTTACCAACCGGATTTACGTTGCCACGGCATTCCAAAGCCAGGACCTAGTCGACATTATTGATGGAAATACCAGGCAGATCATTAACCGTTTGCCGGTTGAGCCCAGCCCGGCAGATTCCGTGATCGATCTGGTGCATCACTCGCTGTATATCGCCAGCCCGAACTTCCTGGTCGATGTGCCAGGAGGCAATGTTGTAACGGTCATCAATACGCGGCCGTAAGGGAATGAGAGTTGAAGGGCAGCGGAGGATCGCTGCCCTTTCTTATTTGAAGCAGTGAACTATAGAGGACACGAGGGATCACAGAGGAAAATACAAACATGTACCGCGGATTTTCGCGGATGAAGGCGGATCAAAAAACCTCTCACATCGCTAGTAACAGAAAGGAACCCATAGTTACGAGGGTTTATCCCCTGTCTTCCATCAATTGTGAACTGGGCCACAAAGCCATCCATCTGTCATCTTGAGCGGAGGCGGCGCGACCGGAGGGAGTGACGCGCAGTCGAAAGACCCCGAGATCGCTTCCTTTGCCATACCGATTCAGGGAGTTTTCACCAAACAGCGATTAGACACGACGTTCACAAACCCCAGTCCCGCCATGGCGGAAAGCCGGCTGCTTTTTTTGCTAATTCACTGATTTGCTAATTCAAAGGCCGCTGCATCTGCTCACTTACAATCGCCCTCAGTTCCACCACTTCCAGCGGACACTCCGGCCAGTTGTGTCTCCAGCACACAATCACGTCGCAATCGTTCACGTCATGTCGATGCTTCAGGAAATTACGGCTTTCGTATTCAAATTCAATTCTCACCCGCTGCCATCTTTCGTCTTCCACCAGCCTCAACGCCTCGCAATCCGGAAACTCAGATTGCATCCGCAACACCACATAACCCATTTGCTCCGCCATGGTTCCAAATAAGTAGACGACCCCGGCTTCATTGATCGGTCCACAGATCAATGGACACGGCCGCATCAGTGGCCCATACATGGGTCGATCAGTAAACGCCCTGTCGGTAAAAGCCCGGTCAGTAAGGAACCTTCCTTTCCCCGTCGCGCCAAATACACTTTCTCGTTTCCGGTTGATTCGGTCTTGCGCCGCCACCATCTCCAGCACGTCTTTCCATTCATCTGCCATGCCATTTTCTTCCGCATATATCTTCAGGCCAGGTGGCACCTGTGCCCAGGTTCCAAAGCGCCCCAGTAGCGGCCGCTGGCTGTACTTGCTCCTCTCTTCGTATTCGTATCCCGTAGGAAGCTTCCCCAGCAGGCGGACTATATTCGCCCAATCCACGAACAAGTCTTCCATTTCCAGCTTCCCGCTCGCCGCTCTTCTTTTTAGGTTGCACGCGTGCAGCGCCTTGGTAAACGAGCCAAAGTGCCTCTCCAGCTGTTCACGGCTTATCCTGCCATGTTTCCTCAGTTCGTTGCGGCTGGGCACATAGCCCAGCTTCTCTGTACATTCCAGAATGGCGGCCACCACTTCTTCTTTTGTCACGGTTTTCGCTCCAATAAAAAAGCCACCCTGTCTGGGTGGCTTCTGATTTTTTAAAATTGTGTCGTTCTTAGAACTTCTGGGAGGTTCTGCAGATCATTGCGGGCTTCAAAGGTCAAGCTAATTGCCAACGGCTAATTGCTAAAGGCTTCTTTTGGATACACTTCTCCCCGCAGGTTCCCTTCATTAAAAAGAAGGGCGAAAGCAGCAATAAAGCCCCGGCTGAATGCCGAGGGCTGATCACTGACTGCTTCCCGTTGCAGGCCTTTTCGGGTCTCCCCGCCGACGCCGCTCTCGGTCAAGCTCATACGAAGTCTAAGCGAAAACCGCCTTGGCGGTCAATCCAAATCTGCATGATTTGCGGCAGGAAATAGTACATCTTGACAAAGCTAGCGCTAGGGACTGTTTCGTTTCCGCACACCACCAAGTCTCTAGTTTATTTGCGCGCTCCGCTTCGCTGCGCGGTGGCCTGCGGCGCAAGGAAAGAATCTTTCATTCCTTTCCCGGCACTTTTTCCTCAGCACGCGAGCGCGCCTCGGAAACGTACCGGGCTATTACCAGCCGTCCCTGTCGGGACTGGAGCGGGTGAGTAGCCCCTAAGACGTTGCGTTTCTGCCCTTGAAGAAAAACGCGCTCTCGCCGCAACCGAAGGCCCTCTGTATTACCGCCCTTTAGCCTGTCATCTTGAGCGCAGACGGAGCGACCGAAGGGAGTGACGACGAAGTCGAAAGATCCCGAGATTGCTTCCTTTGCCATGCCGATTCAGGGAGTTCTCACCAGAACCTGGTTTTTGAACTTCACCGCATCGTTAGAGTACGTCGAAAGGGCGTTATCAAAAGCAATGACGCAAGGTCCTTCAGGGCTACTCGCCCGCTGATGAAAGCGCGGGTTCGCTTACGCCCTTCCAGGATGACGTGCTTACAGCTGCTCCTTGCGGATGGCTGCTTCGATATCCTCTTGTGCTGGCGGTTCCTGCAGCAATCGCATCACGCATCCAGATGCGTAGTTTTCTGATGAGCGCGTTGGTAAAATAATTCTTGTCATCCTAATCCCCGTTATGAAGAAAACTCAGTCAACTCGTCCTATCTGGTCGCGGGCGAAGATTATCCTGGTGGCGGCTGGGGCGGCCGTGGGTGTGCTGGCAGCGTCGCTGCTCACGCAGTGGCTGATATACGATGACTGGCTTCATCGGACAGGCCCGTTGCGCATTGTGGGCACATGCATTGCCACAGCAGTGACATTTCTTTTTGCCCTGCGCTGGCAACTGGCGATCCGTGAAAGACAGCTTGAGATGGTTCGCCGCATGGAAATGATCTTGCAAATGAATGACCGGATTCGCAATGCTCTGCAAGCGATTGAATGCCTTACCTACGTGGCTCAGGCAGAGGCCACAGACTCTGTCCGGCAGTCAGTGGATGTGATTGATAGCGTGCTGCGGGAAGTGCTGGCCGATTCAGGGCATTCACATGAGGCCAGCCGGCCTGCAGCCGCTGTAGCACCCAATGCCCGATCAAAAGCAGTTTAGCCGCGTGCTTCGTCCGAAACGAAAAATCTTGGGGCCGTCGGTACCGGCGAAAGGGCTCTCTCAAAAGGGCAGAAACACAAGGTCCTTCAGGGCTACGCACCCGCTGACGAAAGCGCGGGTTCGCTTACGCCCTTCAGGATGACGGCGCTTATAACTGCTCCTTGCGGATGGCTGCCTCGATATCGCCTTGTGCTGGCGGTTCCTGCAGCAATCGCATCACGCTCCAGTGCTGATGGTCTAAAAGATAGGCGACGAGCAGATGGTATCGCCAGTACAGGCCGGATTTTTTCCAATCCATTTCTGGCGCGCCCGCGAGGAATGCGTTTCTGGCTTCAACATAATTGAACGTTCGTGCCTTTGCCGACATAGTCGGCATAGCCTTCACGCACCCACTGCGGCAGCCGGGCATAACGCGCGGTACCGATGGCGTGTCCGGTGAGCTGATGGGTGATTTCATGGGCGATGAAATAGTCGAGCGTGCGGTCACCGGGGACGGGCTTGCCGTGCGGAGAGATGAGGCGGTTGTCGTCGATGGAGGCGTCGCGCAAGAAGATATGGGGCGATACAGGGTACGGGGCCACGCCGCCAACGCCGTAATCCTTATTAAAGAAGAGCATCTGCCGCCAGCGCGAATTGCAGATATAGATATTGTGGTCCTGCCGGCTGGAATAAAGCGGAGAGCTGGCCAGCTTTGCTTCAGCAAGCTCCAGGACATGCCGGGCTGCCGGCTCAGAAAATGGCCGGTCAGAATGGAGGACCAGGCTGTGGGCCCGCACGGAGTGTCCGAAGAACGGGCTGGGAATACACAGAAGCAGCGCGTAAGCGGCAAACAGCGAAACGGTGAGCGCGGCGATTCTGAGTATGGGCTTGAGGATTTTCATCGGCGAAAGTAACTTACCACTGATTTGCACTGATGACACTGATTCGAAAAAGAAAATCTAGCGCGGAGGCACGGAGACGCGAGGAGAAACAAAATCTTTGCAACACGGAGGAAAGGAGGAATGGAGAAAGCAAGGGCTTACTCTTTTCCGTTGCTTCGTTCAGCCTCATTTTTCAGATCGGTGGCATAGCGCTCAAAAACAGGGTGGAAGTCGGGTAACGAGCGGCGGACCAGGGGCAACATCAGGCCGGCGAAGTGCTCCTCCATCGAGAAATCAGTGGAGCCGTCGTCACAGGCTTTGAGTTCGAACACGCGCACGCCTTTGAACAAGGGCGCGAATCCCCCGGTCCAGACCATGCGCTGGTTGGGCACTACGCCGGATATTTTTGGAGTGAAGGTGCGACTGGTGCCGGGAACGTGCAGCCTGATCCGCTCGCCCTCGCGAATCTCGCCTTCAATCTTTGTGACCGTTGCGTTCCAGCGCGGAAAGCCTTGTGCATCGGTCAGGAGATACCACACCCGCGAGGCTTTTGCACGGATGTTGATTACAACCCTGCACGTTAACGAAAAAGCGGTTTGCGTTTGCGAGAATTTTAATTCGGGCATTATGGAGATTGTTACTCGAACCACAGGGTGAACTCAAGTCTCTGCGCGCATCATCAGTTGATGCAAGGCAGAGGGAGGGCGGTCTGAAAAAAGCAATGTCGAAAATTGGAAACGAAAGACATTTGAAACACAGAGGAAAGGAGTAATCGGAGGAATGAGATCGGGGGATCGGGAAAGCAAACTTACCGCGGATTTTCGCGGATGAACGCGGATCAAACGAACTTAAAAAACATTCAACCACGAAGGACACGAAGGAACACAGAGGAAAAAACAAAAGGCATGCAAGGGTTTTGATTTTCGATTCCTCGATGTCCTGATCACGCGCGATCACCGGATTTCACCTCCGCTTACTCCTTTCCTCTGTGTTTCAAGGGTTTTGTCACGGATTACAAAAAGCAGATGATTGTGGGAAAATAGAGGGCAAGCGACCACCTTGAAAATAAATCAATCCACTCATGCCAGTTGTTCTCAAGATCGATTCCCGGCGTAAAGTTGTGTATTCTGCGTTTTACGGAAAAATCACGGATGCCGAACTGCTTAAACATCGCTCAGCGATAGCGACGGACCCTGATTTCAATCCTGATTACAGTGAGATTGTGGATTTCAGCGCGGTGACAGAGGCAGATATATCCAATGCCACGCTGGCCGCGATGGCGTCAGCCCCCAGTCTATATAACAGCTCAGTGGCGCATATTGTGGTTGCGCCATCCGCAGCGCTGGTGCAAATGGTGAGCAAGTTCAAGGAACTTGCATTATCGTCGCGACCGAATCTTATTCTGGTGCAGACGCGGGATGAAGCCTACGAACGGCTGCAGGAATTGCAATAATCCCCCGCATTGCCAAAGATTACCAAAAGAGATCCTTACCACTGAACGTCCGATCTTCCGATCTCATTCCTCCGCTTACTCCTTTCCTCTGTGTTTCAAAGGTTTATTCTCCTCCGCGCCTCCGCGTCTCCGTGGTAGATTTTCTTTCCCGAGCAGTGGCATCAGTGCAAATCAGCGGTGAAGGGTTTTGCTTTCCCGATGTCCCGATCACGCGCGATCTCCCGATCTCATCCCTCCTTGTTACAATAACTCTTTCACCTATACCGTACATTGTTCACAAAAGAAGGTTTAAAGACACATGCATCGTTGGTCACAGCTTTTTATTCCCACGCTACGCGAGGCCCCGGCGGACGCCGAGGTTGCCAGTCACAAGTTTCTGGTCAGGTCAGGGTATGTCCGGCAGTTGGGCGCGGGCATTTACTCATATCTGTTCATGGGACAGCGGTCAATACTGAAGGTGATTGACGTTATCCGCGAAGAGATGAACAAGATTGGCCAGGAGTTCCTGCTGCCGGCGATCCATCCGCGCGAGCTGTGGGAGCAGAGCGGACGCTGGCAGGTAATGGGCGAGAACATGTTTCGCCTGAAAGACCGCAAAGGCGCCGACCTGTGCCTGGGCATGACGCATGAAGAGATCATGACCGATATTGCGCGCAAAGAGCTGCGCAGTTACAAGCAGCTGCCGCAGATCTGGTATCAGATACAGAACAAGTTCAGAGACGAGGCGCGGCCGAAGTCGGGGTTGATACGCGTGCGCCAGTTCACGATGAAAGACTCATATTCATTCGATATCGACCAGGCTGGGCTGGACGTGAGCTATCAGAAGCACTATGACGCTTATCGCAGAATCTTTGACCGCTGCGGGCTGAAATACGCGGTGGTGGAGGCGCATTCGGGGTCGATGGGCGGATCGATGTCCCATGAGTTTATGTGCATGACAGACGCTGGCGAAGACGTGGTGGTGAGCTGTGAAAAATGCGGCTATGCGGCGAACCAGGAGAAAGCCACGTCAAAGCTGGGCGCGGTGGAAGATTTGCCGGGTGATAGCGAGCCGGAACTGGTCCACACGCCGGGCATGAAGACGATTGAAGAGGTCGCGAAGTTTCTGGGTGTCTCTCCGACGCAAAAGATCAAGACGCTGGCGCTGATGCAGATTGAGCCGGACAAGAAGAATCCGGGGCAGGTGAGAACGAGGCCGGTGATTGTGTTGCTGCGCGGCGATCACACGCTGAATGAAGCCAAGCTCACCACGGCGCTGGAAGGAAAAGAATTCAGGCCGATGCATGAAGAAGAGATCCAGCGGATATTTATGTCGCCCGCGGGATATCTGGGTCCGGTGAAAGTGCCGGCGCTGGCCAGCGGATCACAGATTGGAAGCGTGACACAGGCGATCATCCTGGAGGCGCTGCCGCTAATGCTGGCGGACACGGCGCTGAAGGGTCGGAAGAACCTGGTGACGGGCGCGAACAAAGAAAATTACCACTTGAAGAATGTGACGCCGCTTAAGGATTTCTATCCCACGGAGTGGGTGGACTTGCGCAATGTGTCGCGAGGTGAAGGGTGTCCGAATTGCGGAGAGGCGCTCGTTGTAGGCAGGGCGATGGAAATTGGACACATCTTTAAGCTCGGTTATAAGTATTCGAAGTCGATGGGCGCGAGTGTGCTGGATAAAGATGGTAAAGAGGTCGCGCCGATTATGGGCTGTTACGGCATCGGCGTGGAGCGGATTCTGACGGCGGCGATCGAGCAGAATAATGATGCGGACGGTTTCTGGCTGCCCACGCAGATTGCGCCTTTTGATGTGGTGGTGACGCCGACAAATGTGAAGGATGCCGCGCTGATGGCGGCGTCGGAAGAGATTGGGCAAAAGCTGGAAAGCGCTGGCTTTAGCGTGCTGATGGATGATCGTGATGAGCGCGCAGGGGTGAAGTTCAAAGATGCTGATCTAGTGGGAATACCTTACCGGATCAACGTTGGCAAGAAGGTTACGGAAGGGAAAGTCGAGGTGGTTTCCCGCTCGACACGCAAATCAGAGGATGCTAACATCCCCGGCATTGACACCACTTTTATGCAGTTGGTGCGGTCTTGAAGGAGACTTGCGGTTGGCTCTATGGGAAAACTAAAAGGATTGATCGGAATCGTAATTATTGTGGGCTTCTTTTATGTAGCCTGGAATCTGATTCCCCCTTACTTCAACAATTATCAATTGCAAGATGAGCTCGATGATATCGCGCGCAAGAACAGCTATACCACCGCGACTGAGGATGACATCAAAAAGATTGTTGTCGCAAAAGCTGATAGCGAAGATATTAAGCTGAAGGAAGACCAGGTTGCCGTTACGCGGACGCGAGACGGGCTTGGAATCAGCGTGAAGTATCGGATCCACGTGGACATGGTGGTTCATCCAGTTGATTTAGACTTTACCGCCAATTCACTCAATAAACGGATATAATAAGTCTCTGAAACCTTCTCAGCACCAGCGCAGGTAACGCTCTGGCCCGCCCATGCGTCTGAGAGAAATAGACGGCGTACTCCGCCTACTTGGAACATGGCCATAAAAATAAAAATTCCTCGCGTTAAAGGTCTTCGCGGCAGCCTGCAGAACCCGTTTTTTCGTGCAGGCCTGGCCGCATTTCTTATCCTTTCATTAGTGCTGTTCGGCGTTTTCTCGTTCTATTACATCAAGTACCAGAAGATCGTTGAAAAGCGCTTTTACGGCCCTATTTTCACCAACTCAGCCAAGATTTACGCCCAGCCGCGCAGCATCCGCATCGGCCAGAAGGCTGATCCACGGGAGATTGCCAACTATCTGCGCCATGCTGGTTACACCGAGGTTGGTGAGCAGGGTAAGTCAAAGTTTGGCGTCTACAAAGTGATGAAAGACTCCGTCGAGATCAAGCCTGGCGAAGAGTCTTATTACAACGCTGAAGGCGCGGTGATCCGTGTTGCGGATGGCCACGTTGACAAGATTGCCTCTCTTGGTGACGGCGGCGATAACCTGACCGCATACGAAATTGAGCCTCAGCTCGTAACCGGCCTGTTCGACGGCCAGGCGCGTTCCAAGCGGCGTCTCGTCAAGTATGACGATATCCCCAAAGTCATGGTGGATGCCCTCACCTCAATTGAAGATCGCCGTTTCTTTCACCACAGCGGTGTGAATTACTGGCGGCTGATGCAGGCCGGCTGGATCGATCTGCGCCAGGGCGGCAATCGGCAGGGCGGATCCACAATCACCATGCAGGTTGCGCGCGGCTTTTTCCTCTCGCCGGAAAAAAAGCTGAAGCGCAAACTTACTGAGATCCTGATCTCCATCGAGCTTGAGCAGCGCTTTTCCAAGAAGCAGATTTTTGAACTTTATGCCAATCAGGTGGACATGGGGCAGCGCGGCTCGTTCACCATTACCGGTTTTGGCGAAGCTGCACAAGCGTACTTCAGCAAAGACCTGAAAGATATCACGCTCCCAGAGGCCGCTTTACTGGCCGGACTGGTGCAGCGGCCAAGCTATCTTTCTCCTTACCGGCATCCCGAGCGCGCGCAGGATAGACGGAACCTGGTTCTTGAAGCCATGGTAGAAACCGGCTCCATCACGCGCAGCCAGGCGGATGTTGCCAAAGCCACTCCACTCAAGCTGGCTCCGCAGAACGTGGAAGCCAGTGACGCGCCTTACTTCGTTGACCTGATCCGCGAACAGCTGGTCAGCAAGTATGGTGATGAAGATTTGAGCTCTGACGGCTATCGAATTTACACCACGCTGGATCCTGCATTGCAGCAGGCAGCCGCGCAGGCTGTCGATATCGGGCTGAAAGAAGTGGACGCGCAGGTCAACAAGCTGCGCACCAAAAAAGTAAAAGTTGGGAAAAACAAATTTGAAACCAAAGTGATGCCTGGCCCCATTCCCCAGGTAGCACTGGTTGCGCTTGATCCACATACCGGCGAAGTTCTCGCTTTGGTTGGCGGAAGAAATTATGGCTTCAGCCAGTTAAACCACGCCATCGCCAAGCGGCCAACCGGATCAATCTTTAAGCCATTCGTCTTTGCCGCGGCCATCAATAATGCCGTGACGAATGAGCAGCCAATTTTTACTCCGTCCAGCCTGGTGGACGATTCTCCTACAGCTTTCATCAACGGTGACGATGTTTACACGCCTCGTAACTACAAAGAGGAATATCACGGACAGGTGACGGCCCAGTTCGCTCTGGCGCACTCATTGAACAATGCCACGGTCAAAGTCGCTGAGATGGTGGGCTATGACAAAGTGGCAAGCTTGGCCAAGACCGCTGGAATTGCCTCCGTCAAGGCCACGCCTGCCATGGCGTTGGGATCGTATGATGCCACGCCTATGGAGATGGCTTCTGCCTATACCGTCTTCACGAATAATGGCCAGCGAATTACGCCCATCATGGTCCGCTCCGTCCGCGATGCGAACGGTGACGTTGTAGATAATTTCCAGCCGCAGAAAAGCCAGGTACTCGACCCACGCGTGTCTTATGTAATGACGGATATGCTCCAGGGTGTCATCAATAACGGTACGGCAGCCGGGGTGGCCGGCGTCCGGGCGCGTAAGTTTATGGCTCCCGCGGCAGGTAAGACTGGTAGCTCGCACGATGGCTGGTTTGCCGGCTATACCTCAAATCTGCTCTGCATTGTCTGGGTGGGATATGACGATTATAGTGACATTCACCTAAGCGGCGCTTCGATCGCCCTGCCCATCTGGACTGAGTTTATGAAGCGGGCCGTGGACCTGCCGAACTATTCAGATACAAAACCGTTCACTCCGCCCCAGGGCGTTGTGGAATTGACCCTGGACCGCGCTACCAACCAGATTGCCACCCCTGCCTGCCCGGATGACTACACTACGGCCTTTATTGACGGCACTCAGCCCACCCAAACCTGTGAGCAAACCGCCCATGGCAACGTTTTTCAGAGAATTTTTGGCATTGACCCCAAGCCGACTCCTACCCCTCCGGCGTCTAATACAGGTATAAGCAATGGGAGCTCTGCCCCTGGTCCTGGGCAGCCCTCCCCGGCGCCACAAAATTCAGTCCAGAGCCAGGATCAGGATAAGAAGAAAAAAGGCTTCTGGGGCAAGATTTTTGGTGGTTCCAAAGACGACGATAAGGATGATAATAAAGGCGTCAAGCCTGCGGCCACCCCCACTCCGGGTAGGGACAGGCCGCAATAGGGAGGCTGCTATGAGTTGCTTCAGTCGATTGTTCTTCAGTCGTTGGCTCTTCGGTCGTTTGTTATTGATTATCGGGTTACTGGCGTTGGCATTGCCTTTGTGCGCACAGGAACCATCCGCTGCCGACTCCCCTTCACAAGTCCGCGTGCCGCCACCAGCAGAAACAGCTACCGGGGCTGAACTGGAATTGCAGGGAGACCAACTGCGTGCGCAGAAGGACTACCTGGATTCCATTGATTATTACCGCGCAGCCTTGAGGAAGACTGACAATGCTGTCCTGCATAACAAGATTGGTATGTGCCTTTTGCAGCTCAGGCGAGATGCAGATGCCAGAAGGGAATTCCTTCACGCCATTAAGGCGGATAAGAATTATCCGGAAGCCTACAACAATCTGGGTGCGCTCTATTACAACTCCAGGAAGTATGGCGCCGCGGTAAAGGAATACAAGAAGGCCCTCAAGCTGAATGAAGCGAATGCCAGCTTCCATAGCAATCTCGGCGGCGCGTATTTCTCTCAGAAGGATTTTGATCGAGCTACCAAGGAATACCAGAGGGCAATTGCGCTTGATCCTGATATTTTTCAGCGTCAGTCATCCGCGTCCGCTATTTCTATCCGGCTGGTTGGTTCCAATGATCTTGGGCATTTTCACTACGTGATGGCCCAAATGTATGGACAGCACGGCGATGAAGAACATTGCCGTTTCTATCTGAGCAAAGCCAATGAAGAAGGCTACCCGATTAAGGGAGCTCTGCGGGACAATGAATTTGCCAGCTTGCGCAAAGATCCGGACTTTGTGGTTTTCCTGCATTCGCTCAAACCACCACCCTCTGGTCCGAACTAAGTTACTTGGCGATCGAAAACGAATTTTCGCAGCTGCCTGGGTTGGCAAATTTGCCTCGTATCGGCAACCTTTTCTGAGCTGTTGCTTCTAACCTAAGTAGCTGCAGTACCCGGCAGCTAAAAAAACTGATCCACCGGTTCGACGCGTAAGCGTCTTGGCAGGGAAACCGGTGGATCATTTATTTTGAGGCGTTCAGAAGGCGTGAGCGAAGCGGGAGCCTTCTGCCGAAATCCTGAGCGAAAGCGAAGGATCTGCCACTTTTATTGTCGCTCTGAGTACGCTGCGCAACCAAGACGTTTATCTTAGCTTTCCAACCTTCGGAAATTTCTGGATCACTTGAGATATGTAACCACCTGTCATCCTGAGCGTCACCGAGCGCCAGTAGGCGCGAGGGTAGAGTCGAAGGATCCCGGCGCAGCCTCCCTGCGCCATGCCGCATCAGGGAGTTCTCACAAGACAATATTTTCGGCGATTTAAAGTCGTTTTTAGACTGAATGGAATTGATCTCCGGCTTGTTCCAGGTAACGCGAAAAAACTTGTGCTCACAGAACGGAGCGCCGCCAGGCGCGGCCAGAAGTTAGCAAACACTGAGGCGAGCAACGCGAAGCCGTAAGAGTGGGTAAATGGAAAGATGATCCAATCGCCGTAGTTGCCGCACAAGCACTACTGTTCCCTGATCGACGTCCTTGCATGAATATAAGCGTCAATCACTCTCTCCAGCGTTCCCTGCGCTTCCAGAATGTACTCCACGGCATCGCGCGCGGCGCCATGGCCGCCGATGGAAGGCGTTTCATGGTGCGCGATCGCCTTTACCTGCGGACGCGCATTGGCCACTGCAATCGCCAGACCGCAGCGCAGCATAATGGGCAGATCAATCACATCATCGCCAACATAGGCAATCTGCTCTTCACGAAATCCGCTCTCTGCCAGAATCTTGTCCAGACTGTCAGATTTGTTCTGCGCACCTTGGTGTAGAAAATCGATCTTCAGGTCTCTCGCGCGCAAAGCCACGGTTTCTGAAATGCGCTTGGTGACCATGCCGGTTTTTATTCCGCCCAATCGGGCCAGAGAAATGGCGGTGCCGTCATGCGCGTTGAAGCCCTTGGCTTCAATCATGTTCTGGCTGATGATGCCAAAACCAGGTGAGTCAGCATGCTTTTGCACATGCGAATCAGTGCTGCGCGGCGCCGAGGCTGGCGCAGGGAAGAGCCATATGGAGCCGTCGGTGAGAACGCCATCCACATCGAAAAGAATTACTTTGATTTTTTTTGCGCGATCAATGGATTCAGTCATTAGTATTTAGTCATTAGTATTTAGTTAAAATCCCACCACCAAATACTAATTACTAAAAACTAATTACTAATTACTGCCCTCACACCATCTGTGTTCCCCACAAATCATGCAGATGGATAATCCCTTCCACCGTGCCGTCCGTGCTGGTCACTACAAGCGAAGTGATTTTCTTTTGCTCCATGATGTTCAGCGCGGTCATGGCAAATTCATCCGGATGAATGGTCTTTGGGTTCGCGACCAGGCAGTCTCCCGCCGTAAGGCTGAGCACGTCTGTGCGCTTTCCCAATAAACGGCGCAGGTCGCCGTCGCTAATCACGCCCAGCAGTTTGTTATTTTCCACCACGGTGGTAATGCCCAGCCCCTTGCGGGACATTTCGTAAATCACGTCCGCCATCGTGGTCGCCTGCAGGACGCGTGGAACCGCGTCACCGCTGTGCATCAACTGGGAAACGCGTGCCAGCTTTTTGCCCAGCTTGCCTCCCGGATGCAGATGCGCGAAATCTTCTTCCTTAAATCCGCGCTTTTCTGACAGTGCGACGGCCAGCGCGTCGCCCAGGGCAAGCATTGCAGTGGTGGAGGCAGTCGGCGCCAGTCCCAATGAACAAGCTTCCTGGTCAATGGAGCAGTCAAGCGCTATGTCCGCAGCTTGCGCCAGTGTCGACGGCTTCTGTGAACCTGCGGGATAGAGTTTGTCACCGGTAATTGTGATCAGCTTGCTCCCGATGCGGCGGATCGTCACCAGCAGTTGCAGTATTTCTTCTGTCTCACCGCTGGAGGAAAGCGCCAGCACCACATCGCCTCGCACTACCATGCCCAGATCGCCGTGCACTGCCTCGGCAGGATGCAGATAAAGCGCCGGCGTGCCTGTGGAGCTGAGGGTGGCGGCAACCTTGCGGGCGATAATCCCGCTCTTGCCCATGCCGGTGACCACAACGCGGCCACCGCATGAATCCAGGCACTCTACCGCGCGCACAAAATCCTGCGCCATGGGACCATCAATCCGGTTGGCCAGTTCACGCAGCGCTTCCGCTTCAATGCGGACGACATTCGATCCAGTGGATTTCACTGGCAACTATAGTAGCAGAGGACTTTCTGTAATCCCGAGCCTGAGCTCAGCGAAGGGGAGGGAACCCTATGGTCACCAAAATGATTTGGGGGAAGATGACAGTTCAAAATATGTTTCTATGTTGATGCCTAAACTTTTATGGCTATAGGGCTCCCTCGGCTGGCGCTCGGGATTACAGAAAGAAGCTAATTGTAATGGCTAATTGCTAGTTGCTACACTTCGAACACTCGATAAGGGCGCGGCGGATCTTGTGCCATAAGTAAGGATACCGCGACATTATGCACTGGCACGCCGCCAATCGTCTTGCCGTCGGGCTTGCCATGGTGCGCGTGGCCGTGGAATGCGATCACTGCTTGATGGCGGTCAATCACCTCTGCCAGGCGCGAGCTGCCAAGAAATGGCATGATCTCCATGCGTTCCCCTTCCACGGTTTCGCAGATCGGCGCGTAATGGGTCACAATCACAATTTTCGATGTGCTCAGCATGGTAAGGGCACGCTCCAGTTTGAGCGTTTCGTCCAGTCCCGCTTGAACAAAGGCCTTGATTTCTTTTTCGCCAAACGCTGTCAGCATGCCGCGGCCAAAGCCGCCGGGGAAACCCTTGGTTCCGGCAAACCCCACGCCATCGCGTTCATAGCTGCTGCCATCCAGCACCTTGATGCCCTCGGTGGTCATCATCTTAATCAGCTCATCTTGCTGATCGCTTTCGTAATCATGGTTGCCGAGCACCGTCACAATAGGAATGCGCAATCGCATCATGGCATTCAGAAGAGAATGCATCTCTTCCGGCTTGCCATAGTTGGTGAGGTCGCCGGCAATTACCAGCACATCGGCTTCATCCTTCACATGGGAGAGCGGCTCCCGTATGCGGTCATAAGCCTGCGGCGTATAGTGCAAGTCGGCGGTGGCTGCGATTCTCATGAGGCTCTATCACTCATTTCTTAAGCTGCTTCTTCTGTATCGCGGCTGATCAATGCTGCTTTGCCGCGGCATTCTTCAAGAATGTCGCGTTTGCCCCATTCCGTCACATCGATGGCAAACATCTTTTCATCAATCAGGCTTCCCCGGAAATCCGCGCCTTTGTTCGGATGGGCCAGTTCAACGGTGAAGCGTTGCAGCAGCTCTGCCCATATGTCAGCGGGCACATATTCGGAGTTTGCCGGATATACGTAGTGATAAAGCACCAGGCTCCAGAAGAGCATCTCCCAGTGGTCGCCAATCAGGTTCAGCAGGCGCTGCCAGTCAAACTTGCCGCGAGTGCCGTAAATCACATGGCAGATATCGGCCCCATCAAACCGTTCGCGCCTTGTAACAAAAATCTTGGAGGCAATCAGCTCTTCCGGCGCCAGTACCCGCACCGACAATCCAAATACCTCAGACCGGCTGGCATGCCGGATCCACGCATAATCCACCCGCAGTACGGCGTTGCTCATGCCTGTAATCATGTCCACGAAAAAACCATCGCGTTTGGCTTTCGCCAGCCATACAGCATCCAATACCTCGGTTTCAAAGCCATCTTTTTCCAGCAGCTGCAGCGCACGCCCGACTTCCTGCGCGGGCAGAAACAGGTCCAGGTCCTTGGTGTCCCGCCAGATGCCTGTGTGTTCATGCAGCGCGAAAGCGCCTGAAATCACAAATGGCACGTGGTTCTGCTCCAGTAACTGGATCACCTCGCGGAACAGCGATTCCTGCTGCTTGCAAAAAGCCGGAGGTTCTGAAGAACTCACCGGTAGCGCTTT
This sequence comes from Terriglobia bacterium, assembly GCA_963724105.1. Taxonomy (GTDB): domain Bacteria; phylum Acidobacteriota; class Terriglobia; order Terriglobales; family Acidobacteriaceae; genus Angelobacter. Next base: position 42,250 of record CAVRTD010000004.1, read on the forward strand.
TTCATACGCATCCGACATCACGAATTAGATGGTTGATTCGTCTGCCACGTTGTTGAACTACACTGAAAAATGCGCAGGCAGCAGCTCTGTCCGAAGTTGTGGCGTATTGAATCGGCGCATCTAAAAAAAGCAGGAGCCAACATGGCGAAAAAGCAGGAGTCTGTAATTGAGGTTGAAGGCCGCCAGATCAAGGTTTCGAACCTGGAGAAGGTGCTCTATCCCAAAGCTGGCTTCACCAAAGGCCAGTTAATTGATTATTACGTGCGGATAGCCCCGGTTCTTCTGCCCCATCTTGCCGAGCGGGCGCTCACGCTCAAGCGCTATCCCAATGGGGTGGATGGCATGTTTTTTTATGAGAAGAACTGCCCCAAGTACCGTCCCACCTGGATGAAAACAGCCAAGGTTTGGAGCGAGGGGAACAATCGCTTCATGGATTACTGCATAGCCGGTGATCTGCCAACGCTGGTCTGGCTGGCCAATCTTGCTGATATTGAACTTCATACCTCGCTGGCGCGCGCCGTCGACGTAAAACGCCCTACGGTGATTGCCTTTGATCTTGATCCCGGCGCTCCGGCCAACATGGTGCAGTGTTGCCAGGTGGGGCTTTGGATTCGCGACATCTTTGAGCAGCTTGGCTTGCAGTCCTTTGCCAAGACTTCTGGCTCCAAGGGACTGCAAATCTACGTTCCGCTCAATACCGCCGTGACGTATGACCAGACCAAGCCCTTTGCCAAAGCGATCGCGCGCCTGTTGGAAGATCGCCACCCCGATCACGTGGTTTCTGACATGAAAAAGGCCGTGCGCGTGAATAAGGTTTTTGTCGATTGGAGCCAGAACGACGATCACAAGACTACAGTGAACGTCTATTCCCTGCGCGCCAAGGAGCAGCCTACGGTGTCTACGCCAGTCACCTGGAAAGAAGTGGAGCAGTGCCTCTCAAAAGGCGATCCTGAGCTGCTCGTCTTCACCGCGGATCAGGTATTGAAGCGCGCGGAAAAAATGGGTGATCTTTTTGCGCCCGTGCTCACACTCAAGCAAAAACTCCCGGCGCTGGAATCACTTGGACAAGCCACTCCGGAATCTGCCCCCGCCTCTTCAAAGAAGGAAAAGAGTGTGCGCTCTACCAAGCCTGCGAAAAAAGCTATTGCCGGATCACCCAGGCGCGCGGCCAAATTCCGTTAGCCTGGAATTGCGTTTTTCCCAGAATGGCTTAATAAAACTAAGGCTTCAATGATGTTCCGATCAGTGTTTAAGCAGTTGCACGCCTGCCTAATTACTTAAGGACAATCCGGCTTCGGCCTGGTGCAAGTTATCGCCAGTGGCCATGTTCGTAAAGAAACATGCTGCATTTCAGAGTTCTTGAGCATCAAAATAGGCTGCGAGATAAGCATGGCAGACACAGGCTTCCAGATCGATTCCCGGTTGCGCAGTCTGACGGCAGAGCTGCGTGGCCTTGAGCGTGACTTAAAATCAGGCGCGATTTCTGATATCTCGGCCTTGCATGATTTTCGTCATGCCGTGGATGAAATTCGCATGACGGCCTGGACAGCCGGCGAGATTCATAATGCTCAGCCGGCACGCAAAGAGCTGCTCGCTTCTTTTCTGGCGGCAGAGAGAATTCGCCGCTTCGCGCAGATGCTGCGCGATCTTTCCGTTGACCTTGACCACCAGAAAGTAAGCTGGGAATCCGGCGGAATCCAGACTTTATTCGATTCAGTCAACGTGCTGCAATCCCGGCTTGAGCGTCTTATCCGCGACCATCGTGCCGCCTTCCGCAACTTGAAAGACGAGCAGCGCTGAATCTTAAGGCAGCGCCGTTGCGGCGGTTAGCTTGTTTTTAATTTGCGAGCTTCGCGCCAGACGGTCCAGCGCGGCCATAACGCCACCAGCTTTGTGCGGAACCTCGGCTAGTTGCAGCCCCATCTCCACTCCGCTCAGCGTGCCAGCCAGCGTGAGATCGTTGAAGTGGCCCAGGTGCCCTATGCGAAAGACTTTGCCTGCCAGCTTGGAAAGCCCGGTTCCCAGCGACATATCAAATGCCTCAAGGATAATTTCACGCAGCTTGTCGGCATCGTGGCCTTTTGGCATAACCACCGCGGTGAGTGAACTGGAATATTCTTTCGGATCTTCGCACCAGACTTCCAATCCCCACGCCTCCACTGCTGCGCGCGTCGCTTCCGCGTGGCGATCATGGCGGTGAAATACGTTGTCCAGCCCTTCTTCATGCAGCATCTGGATCGCTTCTCGCAGACCCCATAAAAGATTTGTCGCCGGTGTGTAAGGAAAGAACCCTGCACGATTCGGTTTCAGCATCTCCTGCCAGTCCCAGTAATAGCGCGGCATTTTTGCTGACTTGTTCGCCGCCAGCGCTTTATCAGAGACGGCATTGAAACTCAGGCCCGGCGGAAGCATCAGCCCTTTTTGCGAACCGCCCACGGTCACGTCCACGCCCCACTCGTCGTGCCGATAATCCATGGACCCCAACGACGAAATCGTGTCCACCATGAGCAGTGCCGGATGATGGGTGCGGTCCATGGCTTTGCGAATTTCATTTACCCTGCTGGTAACGCCCGTGGAAGTCTCGTTATGGACGACCATCACTGCCTTGATTGCATGGTTTTTGTCCTGGCTGAGACGCTCCTCTGCGTCTGCTGCTTTCGCGCCGTGACGCCAGTTGCCGGGGACATAATCAACCACCAGGCCATGCCGCAGAGCGATATCTCGCCACAGACTTGAGAAGTGGCCAGTCTCAAATACCAATACGCGATCGCCCGGAGAAAGCGTATTCACAATCGCCGCTTCCCAGGCGCCTGAACCAGAGGCGGGATAAATCACTACATGGCTCTTCGTCTTAAAAATCGACTTCACGCTTTCCAGTACTTCTGCGCCAAGTTGCGCAAACTCTGGCCCGCGATGATCAATGACAGGCCTATCCATGGCGCGCAGAACGCGGTCAGGAACGTTGGTTGGTCCGGGAATCTGTAGGAAGTGACGACCAGTGTGAATCATGGAAGCTCCGTGTCATCAAGTGTAAAACATTCCAGTATTAAAAGTTTGAGAAATGGAAGTTGACTAAGGTTGCTCAATAATATGCTTCGACGGAAAGAGCAATTTGGCTAGAGTCTCTCAATAATTCTTTGCAATTCTTTTGCGATCTCTTCCGGGTCCGCCGCCGGCTCAAACTTTATCGGATCGCCAATCCGCACCTGCACGGCATAGGGTGGCGCGTAATGCTTCTTCGCGATCTTGAATGGAAACAGGCCATCGATACGCATGGGAATAATAGGCAGGTTCAACTGAGTTGCCAGCAGTCCTATCCCGCTGCGAAAGGGAGACATTTCCCCCGTCTCTGTGCGCCGGCCTTCCGGAAAGATCACCACGCTGTAGCCACGGTCAGCCAGTTCGCCGGCAAAGCGAAAGCTCTCACGATATTTTGCCCGCTGCGGAAGTGAGAAGACGTTGAAGAGCGCAGCAATCAACGCGTACTGTAATTGTTCCCACCAGCGCTTCAGGAAAAACCAGTTTTTCGGCGGATACCGCATGCTCCTGAGCTGTTCACCCTGCATGGCCACGCCCAGCCGGTTGCGAAGCTGCGTTGGAAGAGCTGCCATCAGGAATCCGATATCAATCTGCGAGATGTGGTTGGAGATAATCAGCGCAGGTCCGCGAAAATCTTTCAGCCGCTCTCTCCCCAGCACCTTAGGCCGCGCCATCACCAGGATGTAAGGCAGAGTTATCGCGTGATACACCAATATCCGGATCCCACGAACCAGCGTGCTCTGCGGCCAGCGTGAGTAAGGATAGTCATCTTTTTTCACTTCAGGCGCTGACTTCTTTAGCAGATTCTCCAGGTCCGCCATGGTATTCACCTTGGCGAATTCGCGATCACCCAGATCCACCTGATAACGGCTTTCAATCGCCGACATCAACTCAACCCGGTCCAGTGAGCTCATGTTCAAGTCATTTTCCAAATGCATTCCCGGCTTCAGATGGATGGACTTCCCCGTAATGCTTCCCACCAGCTCTTCCAGAGCGCCGCCACGCGTGGCATTGTCCGTAGACGTCTCATTCGCTGACGTGCCATTGAACTGGGCCTCTGCCGCACGGCGAATCAATTCAAGCTTCGGTTTCTGCGTGGATGTGCGAGGGAAATCATCATCCGGCCAGACAAACCAGCGCCGTATCTTCTGGAAGTCCGCGAGCGTCTGGTTGGCATTTGTGACTGCGGCCGTACCATCTGAGCTGCCATGATTCAGCAGCAATACTGCGCACGCCTCCGCGTTTCCGCCCTTTGCTATGCCGAATACCACGCACTCGCGCACCTCCGGCTGTTTACGTAACGCCTGCTCCAGGTCTTCCGGATAAACCTTCAGTCCGGCCCCCGTGACGATTACATTCTTGCTCCGGCCCTTGAAATACAGGTTGCCTTCTTCATCCATCGCACCCAGATCGCCCGTGCGGAACCAGCCCTCTTCGCCTGTGACCGGCTTCAACTCTTTGCCTTGCCAGTATTGGCGCGCCACGTTTTCACCGCGCACCAGGATCTCGCCGGTTTCAGCGTCAAGCTTCATCTCGCGCCCCGGCAGTACTTTCCCAATCGACCGGCGGCCAACTTTAAACGGATGATTCAGGCTGATGAGAGAGCTTGTCTCGGTGAGCCCATAACCTTGCACCACCACATATCCCAGCCGACGCCAGAATTCTTCTGTGTTCTGGTCCAGCGCCGCGCCGCCGGAGATGATGGCCCAGAACTTCCATCCAAAGAGCCGGCGAATCCTGCGGAAGCGCCACCAGCGTTTAAGGAAGTGTTCTTTCTCGGCGACCTCCCAATTGTGTTCGATAAACTCGCCCAGATCGTCGCGCAACTTGTTTTTCAACGACTCCACAACACGCGGCACCGCCACCAGCACGGATATCCGCTCGTGCTTGATCGTCTCAATAATGTCGCTGGGTTTGAAGCTATCCTGAAAATGCACCGTGCCGCCAAGCAGTGTAGGGATAAACATCCCCATAAATTGCCCGAAAACGTGGCTCAGTGGCAGAAGCTCCAGAAAGCGTATGGGATGAAAGAGCCGCTCTGATTTTCGATACTTGGGAAACTCGCGTTCAATAGGATCAACGCTGGCCAGAATGTTGCCATGCGTCAGCACAACACCGCGAGGTTCAGCCGTGGTGCCAGAGGTGAAAACGACTTGTGCTGGATCGTCGCGGCTGAACGCCACCGGCGTATAGACTTCCGCGGAACGCTGGCTAAGGGTGTCCGTTAGATCTTCAAATTCCAGACAAGGCCGGTTCGCCGCATACATTTTCAGCGCGCTCGCGCAGACTACCAGTTTGGCGTCCACATCAGACATCACACGCTGGGCGAAGTCTGGCGCGGCAATTCTATCCATGGGCACCGCGATAGCGCCGCGCAACATGCAGCCAAAGAACGCCCCAATCCATTCAGCGCCGTTGTCGCCCCACAGCAGTACGCGATCGCCCTTGCCAATCCCTCTGACTTCCAGTTCACGGGCAAAACGAAATGCCAGCTCGGCTAACTGCCGGTAGGTCCACCGCAAAGTGCGGAAACCCCGACGGTAAACGTAGGCGATCTCATTCTTCCGCGCCAGATGGAGCTGGGGATACTCGGCTAGAGTCTGTGGCATCTATCTCTAAAATACCGATTCAGAGCAGAGATCGCAAAGCGGCAAAGCGCGGCAAGAGCATTTTGTTTTAATCCGAGCCGTAGGCGAGGGAACCCTATAGCCACATGAATGTATCGAAGCCACCTTTTTTGCCTTGACGGTGGATTGATTCGCGCAATTCGTGTTCATTCGCGGCCGCTCATTTGAGCCGCCGGCTCCTCACTCCTGCCGCAACGCTACTGTCGGCTCAATCTTTAATGCACGCCGCATGGGCGCCCATGAAGAAATTAAGCCCAGTACGATCATGGCTAAGAGCTAAAGACTATGTAGAATAATCCGCATTAATATGCACATACTCCGCCGTCAGATCGCAGGAGAGAAACTCCAGAGTAGAGCTACCTGCGCCGAGCGCAATCCGGATTTCATAGACCGGCTCTGACATATATGCGTGTGCACGTTCTGCGTCAAAGGGACAAGCCGCGCCGTGCCGGCAGATCTGCTGCTCGCCCAGATAAATATTGATGCATTGCGGATCGACCTTGACGCCCGAATAACCGATGGCCGCAAGAATGCGTCCCCAGTTGGGATCAGCGCCGGCCCAGGCCGTCTTGACCAGTGGAGAATTTGCGATGGTGCGGGCAATCTGCCTGGCTTCAGGTCGCGAACGGGCTTGTTCAATCTTCAGCCTGACCACGTGTTTCACGCCTTCGCCATCCGCCACGATCTGTGCCGCCAGTGACCGGCAGACTTTCGTCAGAGCTGCCTGAAACTCATTCTTTACGGACTTGTATTGCACGCCGCTCTTGCCGCTGGCCAGCAGCAGAGCCGTGTCATTCGTGGACGTGTCGCCATCGATAGAAATATTGTTGAAGCTTTGGTCAGCCGCTTCTTTCAGGCACTTTTGCAGTTCGCGCGAGCTCGCCGCCAGATCGGTAAATAGATAGACCAGCATGGTAGCCATGTTGGGATGAATCATCCCCGCGCCCTTGGCCACCCCAACCAGTGAGATCTCGGTTTGATTGTAAGTAATTGGCTGTGACGCAACTTTTTTGTGCGTGTCCGTGGTTAGAATCGCATTGGCAAACTGGTCGAAAGCTTCGTCAGTCGCGGCCGCCGCGCCAATCAACGCCGGTAGCGCGTTGTGAATTCTCTCAACCGGCAGCGGCACGCCGATGATCCCTGTGGAAGAAGGGAAGACCTGATGCGGGCGGGTATTAATCTGTTTGGATAAAGCAGCACACACACTTGTCGCTGCTTTCAAGCCTTGCTTCCCGGTGGCGCAGTTGGCATTGCCGGCGTTCACGATCAGCGCGTGCATCCGCTCTTGTCCGCGGCGAAGATTTTCACGGCCCACCGTCACCGGCGCGGCCACAATCTGATTGCGGGTGAACATGGCGGCAGCGGAAGCTCCGTCGGGAATAAGAGCAAGCGCCAGGTCAGGCTTGCCGCTGGCCTTGATGCCGGCGATGCAAGCGGAAAAGAGAAAGCCCTGTGGCGGATTCGTTCTCACACCGTCAGCTTAACCAGCGGTTTGGGGATCTGCAAGTCGCGGACACCGTTGTGCCTGGGAATCTCACCGCGATACATGGCGATTTCGTCGCACGCGTTGAATGCAGGACAGTGCACGCAGTCTTTATAAATCTTGTCTGGCAGGTCGTCGCGCTTGGCCAGACTGAATCCCATGTGGGTAAAGAATTGCGGGATGCGCGTAAACAGGCAGACGCACGTTACTTCATGCCTGGTGGCTTCCTCAAGCAGCGCTTCCACTAGTTTGCGTCCTGCGCCCAAGCCTTTGGTAGAAGGCAGCACAGCGATGGAACGAATCTCCGCCAGATGCATGCCGTAAAGATGCAGGGCGCCGCAGCCGACGATTTTGCCGTCGTCTTCCGCCACCACAAAGTCGCGCACGTTCTCTCGCAATTCCGCCAACGTGCGGGGCAGAAGTGTGCCGTTGCCCGAATACGCCCGGATAATCGTGTGGATCTGTTCCACATCTGGCAGGATGGCGTTACGCGTGCGTACCATGCGCCTCCTGTATTGTGGCCAATTTTTCCCGCGCTGCCGCAAGAGCCCGCTTTACCTGATGCGGCGCCGTGCCACCGGGAACATCATGGCAGGCAAGAACATTTTCCACTTTTAGATTTTCGTAAATATCCACATCGAATGCCTTGCTGAATTCGCGCAGCTCGTCCAAGGATAGCTGTTCCAGTTCGCAACTCTGTGCCAGGCACTTCTGCACCGCCTGGGCCACTACTTCATGCGCCTGACGGAAAGGCACGCCGCGTTTTGCCAGATAAGTGGCTGCCGCCATGGCATTCATGAATCCGCTTTCACAGGCTGACTTCATGCGATCTTCATTGAACTTCACCTGCTTCATAAAGCCTGCCGCTACCTTCACGCAATGGATTGCCGTGTTGACGGCCTCAAACACCGGCTCCTGCGTCTCCTGCATGTCTTTGTTATAGGCAAGAGGCAGGCCCTTGACCGCTGTCAGCAACGCAACGTGATTACCGATGAGCCGCGCCGATTTACCGCGGATCAATTCCAGCGCATCTGGGTTTTGCTTCTGCGGCATGGCGCTGCTGCCGGTAGAGTAGGCTTCAGGAAGCTGAATGAAAGCGTATTCCTGCGTGGCAAATAAAATGAATTCTTCCGCCCAGCGGCTAAGATGAACTCCCAGCACGGTCAGCGCGCCAACAAATTCCAGGGCAAAGTCACGATCGCTGGTGGCGTCCATGCTGTTGGCGGTTGGGCGCGTGAATCCGAGCGCGCGACTTACCAACTCCCGGTCAAGCGGGAGAGTTGCGCCGGTGACCGCTCCTGAGCCCAGCGGACACTCATTCACACGCTCCCGGCAATCGAAAAGGCGCTCGCCATCCCGCCAGAACATCTCAAAATAAGCGAGCAGCCAATGTGATGTCAGCACAGGCTCAGCCCGCTGCAGATGCGTATAGGCGGGCATGGAGAGTGTCTGTGCGTCGGCGGCGCGGTCCAGCAGCGTCTCTAGAAAGTCGCCCAGGAGCGAGCGTATGGCGTCAATGGATTCGCGCGTAAACAAACGGAGATCAGTGGCGATCTGCTCATTGCGGCTGCGTCCGCTGTGCAGCTTCTTGCCCGTCTCACCGATGAGCGAGACCAGCTTCTTTTCCACAAAGTGATGAACGTCTTCCGCTTCAGGATCGTTGAAGTATCCCGGCTCCTGCTCGCTGGTTCTGCCGATCTCATCCAGCGCGGACACAATCAAGCCGAACTCCGCAGGCGTAATGATCCCTGCGGCATTCAGAGCCTGTGCGTGCGCGCTGCTGGCTGCCAGTTCAAAGTGCAGCAGCTTCTGGTCAAACGGAAATGATCGCTGCCACTCTTCAAAATGCGGGTCCAGCGGTTGCCGAAAACGGCCTGACCACATCTTCACTTCGTGATCTCCTCTTGCCGTTGCTTCAGCCGAGCCAGTGAACGCGCCGGCAGGCCCAGAATGCGTATGAACCCTTCTGCATCCTTCTGGTCATAGCTGTCGCCCATGGTGAACGACGAAAGATCGGTGCGATAGAGCGAGAACGCAGACTCGCGTCCGGCCATGGCAATATTGCCTTTGTAGAGTTTCAGCGTCACGCTTCCGGTGATGTCTTTTTGCGTCTGGTCAATAAAAGCGTCCAGCGCCTCACGCAGCGGCGTGAACCACAGTCCGTAATAAACGATTTCCGCATACTTGAGCGCCATGATCTGTTTAAAGTGCGCTACTTCACGCTCCAGGCACAAAGCTTCCAGCTCACGATGTGCCGTCAGCAACAGCGTTCCACCGGGCGTCTCATAACAGCCGCGTGATTTGATGCCGACAAAGCGGTTTTCCACCAGATCGATGCGGCCGATCGCATTGCGTCCGCCAATTTCATTGAGCAGTTCAACCAGCGCCACTGGATCGAGCTTTTGCCCATTGACGGAAACAGGTGTGCCAGCTTCAAAGCCGATGGTGACGGTCTCTTCGCGGTCCGGCGCGTCTTGCGGAGAGTTTGAAATCTGCCATGTGGAATCAAAGGGCGCATTGGCCGGATCTTCCAGCTCGCCGCCTTCATGGCTCAGGTGCCATAGATTGCGATCGCGGCTATGAATCTTCTCGCGGCTGGCCGTCACGGCAATGCCGCGCTGCTCGGCGTAATCCAGGCAGTCTTCGCGTGATTTGAGCGTCCACTCGCGCCATGGCGCAATTACTTTCAACTCAGGCGCCAGCGCCTGGAAAGCATGCTCAAACCGGACCTGGTCATTGCCCTTGCCGGTGCAGCCGTGTGCCAGAGCCGTTGCATTTTCCTGCAAAGCAACTTCAACCTGATGCTTGGCGATCACCGGCCGTGCCAGCGAAGTGCCCAGCAGATATTTGTGCTCATATTCCGCGCCCGCCCGCAGAGCAGGGAAGACGTAGTCGCGCAGAAATTCTTCGCGCAGGTCTTTTACGATCACTTTGGCCGCGCCGGTCTTATGGGCTTTTTCCACCACGGCGTCAATGTCTTCTCCCTGGCCCACATCCGCAATCATGGCGATCACGTCGCAATTGTAGTTTTCCTTCAGCCACGGAATGATGATGGAGGTGTCAAGGCCTCCGGAATACGCTAAGACAACTTTCTCACGCATGACTTGCTCCTTCCGGGGACGAGGTACGCATACCGCTGCCCAGTAATAAAAGTAAGATTGCTTTCTGTATGTGCATGCGGTTTTCCGCCTGATCAAAAACGATGGACCGCGGTGAATCAATCACCTCAGCCGTGACTTCTTCTCCGCGATGCGCGGGCAGGCAGTGCATGAAGAGCGCATGCGGCGCGGCGTATGAGAACAGGCTTTCATTCACCTGATACGGCGCAAAAATCTTTGCCCGCTCGGCTGTTTCGCTCTCCTGCCCCATGCTGGCCCATACGTCGGTATAGATTGCGTCCGCGCCAGTCACGGCTTTTTGCGCATCGTTTGTAATGTCAATGATCGCTCCCGTGGTGCGGCGCAATTCTTTTCGCCGCGGCCACCATCTCCGGGTTTGGCTCATAGCCTTCCGGAGTCGCCACGGAAATGCTGGTGCCCAGCGCTGCAGCGGTCAGCATCAGAGAATGTGCGACATTGTTTCCATCTCCAACGTAAGCCGTGTGCACTTTGCTCAAGTCGCCAAACTTTTCTTCCAGGGTGAAGAAATCAGCAAACGACTGGCAGGGATGCTCAATGTCGCTCAGGGCATTGATGACCGGAATGCAGGTATGCCGCGCCATCTCCACGATCGTCTTGTGGGAGAAGGTGCGAAGCACCACGGCATCCACCCAGCGCTCCACGTTGCGCGCGATATCGCACACCGGCTCGCGCTCGCCCAGAAGCGAGTTCGTCTGGTCCATGAACAGGGAAGTTCCACCCAGGCTGGCCATGCCGGCTTCAAACGTGAGACGCGTGCGCAGAGAAGGCTTTTCAAAGAACAAGACCAGTTGCTTCCCGGCAAGCGCGCCACGGAAATCCGCCGGACGATGCTTGATGATGTGCGCCAACTCAAACAGTGACTTCGTCTCTTCGGGCGAAAAGTCCTGCGCGGAAACCAGATCGCGGCAGATCACGGGCTGCTCAATCGGCGCTTTCATGGCGGTAAGGTCGTACATCCTTGCTGGCATCATGGTTTATTTGTTCCTTCCATTGGTGGCGACGGCCACATTGCTCTTCGCCAGGATCTGATCCAGTTGGCGCACGGCAGTGTCAATATGTTGTTTCTTGATGATGAAGGGCGGCAGGAACCGGATCACGGTTTCGTCCGTGCGGTTCACGATGGTGCCCAGCTTCAGCATCTGTTGAAAAACCTGTTTGGCAAGATCGGCGGATTCAAGCTCCATGCCGACCATCAATCCCTGCCCGCGCACCTGCGTAATGCCTGAATGCTTCTTTTGTAATTTCTGAAGCTGCTCCATCAGGTAGTCGCCCACTTTCTGAACGTGCTTGAGCATCTTTTCTTTTTCCAGAATCGTGACCAGTTGCAGCGCAACGGCGCAGGCCAGCGGCCCGCCCCCAAATGTTGTCCCGTGCATGCCGGGATGAATGCACGCAGAAACTTTTTCTGTGGCCAGCAAGACGCCCAGAGGCAGCCCGCCGGCAATCGGCTTGGCTACGGTGACCAGATCGGGCTGGATACCGTAATTCTGGTAGGCAAACCATTTTCCGGTGCGTCCCATGCCACTCTGAATTTCATCGGCGATCAACAGCGCGTTGTGCTTGCGCGCCAGCTTGTGCGCGGTCGCGGCAAATTCCTGGCTTACCGGACGAATTCCGCCCTCACCCTGTACAAACTCAAACCCAATGGCACAGACGGTGGAATCAAACTTGCGCTCCAGGTCCGCAACGTCATTAAATTTAACGAACTCCACTCCTGGCACTACCGGCGCGAAGGGAAGACGATATTTTTCTTTGTGCGTGGTGGACATCGCCCCAAAAGTTCTGCCGTGGAAAGCGTGCTCCAACGCAAGGATGCGAAACTTGGGCCCCGTGCCCGGCACGCAGTTTGCCTGTGCGTAGGCACGCGCCAGTTTCAGCGCGCCTTCCCATGCTTCTGTACCGCTGTTGGTAAAGAACGCCCGGTCCATGCCGGAGATCTTGGTCAGCGCTGCGGCAAGGCGGCCCTGATACTCGTGATAGAACAAGTTCGAGGTGTGCACCAGCAGCTTGGCTTGCCGGGTAATCGTCCTGGTGATTGCCGGATGCGCATAGCCCAGCGCGTTCACGCCAATACCGCTCAGCAGGTCCAGATATTTCCGGCCCTTGTTGTCATACAAATAGACGCCGCGGCCTTTATGCAGCAGGACTGGATAGCGGTCATAGGTCGAGACCAGTAATTTGGATTCGAGTTTGCTTACTTGCTCCAGGTTCACGCGACCAGGACCTCCGTCCCTGAATCAATTTTGGCGAAATAAAATTCCGGCAGTGCTTCCACTTCAGCCGCAGGCAGAATGCGCACACGGTTTACGCCGTGCAGCAGTGCATCCTTGCAGGCCTGCAATTTGGGCAGCATGCCGCCGACGATCACAGACTTCTGTGTAAGTGCCGCCGCCATACCCAGATCAAGCCAGCGAATTACCAAGCCGTCGGCGTCTTTCACGCCGGAAACGTCCGTAAGAAAGATCAGCGCATTGGCGTGGCATGCAACCGCGCACGCAGAAGCCATCTGGTCTGCGTTGATGTTGTAATACTGGCCGTCACTGCCCAGAGCCACGCTTGAAATCACCGGCACGCAGCCTTGCTGCCAGATCGTCTCAATCCAGCGCGGATTGACCGAAGATATCTCGCCAACAAAGCCGAGGTCCTGCCCATTGGTCATTTTTTTGCGGGCGCGGAAAGCCTGGCCGTCACCGCCGCAAAGCCCCATGGCAGACTGGCCCACATTGCCCAGCGCCGCGACAAGCTTTTTGTTCATGTGTCCGGCAAGGACCATCACAGCGAAATCACGGGTCTCGGCGTCCGTGACGCGCAGGCCGTCAATAAACTCGCTCTGCTTGCCCATTTGCGCCAGCATGCGGGTAAGCGCAGCGCCACCGCCATGGACCACGGCGACCTGGTGTTCGGAGGCGAGCTGTTTTACCGCCAGCACCGCCCGCGTAAGTAGTGCGGAATCTTCCAGCGTAGCTCCGCCGAGTTTGACCACGATTTTCATCTCAGGCCCTCCTCTTCATTCCATCCAAACATCACATTCATGTTCTGCACCGCTTGTCCGGCCGCGCCTTTTACCAGATTATCCAGGCAAGAGACAATGACCAGCCGCTTGCCATCCGGCGCCAGTACAAAACCAACATCGCAATAATTGGTGTGCAACGAATACTGAATCTGCGGCAGCTTGCCGGCAGGGAACACACGCACCCACGGCGAACCGGCATAAAACTTTTTCATGCAGGCCTCAATCGCATCCGCGGAGGTTGCCGTATTCATTCGCACATAAATCGTCGACAAAATTCCCCGTGGAATCGGCAGCAGATGCGGCGTGAACGTAAGTTGCTCCGGCAACAGGCCAAGCTGCTCCAGAATCTCGCCGGTGTGGCGATGATTGAAGACCGAATACGCCGAAAGGTTCTCTGCCACTTCCACGAAATGTGTTTTCTGCGTGGGCTGTTTGCCTGCTCCAGAAACGCCGGACTTGGAATCACAGACAATGCCATGATTCAAATCAACCAGTCCTGAGCGGACGAGCGGCGCCAGCGCCAGAATAATGGACGTAGCATAACAACCGGCGTTCGCCACCAGCGCGGCTTCTTTCAATTCTTCGCGATGCAGCTCTGGGATCCCATACACGGCCTGCGCCATCAGCTTGTCGGCCAGCGCAGGGTTTTCGTCTTTAAAGTCGTAGATGGCGCGGTATTCAGGTGTCTCCAAGCGCCATGCGCCGCTCAAATCAATCACGTGAATGCCCTGGGCAATCGCTTCCGGAACCCACTCGCGTGAAACTTCATGCGGCGTGGCCAGAAACAATACGTCAACGTTTTTCGCGCGCAAGGTCTGCCAGTCAAAAGGCACCAGCGGATATCCGCCATTGCCGCTGATTTGCGGATAAAGCTCGTCGAGCTTTGCTGTTGCTCCGCTCTCGCCATTGCGGGTGAAGAGCACAGGCTTTTTGGCAAGAGGATGGCGGGCGAGAAGACGCGCCAACTCAAAACCGGCATAGCCGGTTGCTCCAACAACCGCGGGCTGGATCGTTTGCGGCATTAGGCGCGCATGTCCTCAAGGCGCGTCTGCAGCTTCTTGGCACTTTTATTGTCAGGCGTAATAATCAGCACAGTGTCATCGCCGGCAACAGTGCCTACAATTTCATCCCAGCCTTCAGCGTCCACGGCAAAAGCAACCGGCTGGGCGCTTCCGGTGATGGTTTTGATCACCAGCAGGTTCTGTGCACGGCGTACTTCGCGCACGAACTCGCGTACCACGCGTGAAACCCCGGGAGCCGGCTCGGTGGAAGCATCGCCGCTGGAAAGCGTATAGCCCTCAGACGTCCGCACCAGATGCAGCTCATTGATGTCGCGCGAAAGCGTGGCCTGCGTGACCGGGAATCCCCGGCGCGCAAGCACCTTGCACAGCTCCTGCTGTCCGGGCAGGGGGCCTTCGTGCGCGAGCTCGACGATGAGTTGCTGTCTGGCCAATTTCGTCATAACGAATAATTATGCAAAGCGATGAATAATTATGCAATCGCTCGGATAAACATGTCAACCCTTAAATTGGGGGTAAGTTATGGAAAAGAAAGCTTGCCACTTGAAAAACGAAGGTGGGAAAAAAGAGAATTTACCGCAGGTTTGCGCGGATAAACGCTGATCAGAAGCTATTCAGCCCTGCAGCAATTGTCTGCGCTGTTGCTTTTTCTTGATCTGCGCACATCTGCGGCGAAAAAGAAAGGCAGATTCTGCCACAAAATTACTTTATCAACCCATCCAGCACTTTTTCCGCCTGTTGGTGAAGATCAGGCGGCGCGCCGTAAGTCACGCTCGCGGTTTTGCCGGAACGGTCAAATACAAACATAGTTGGGACGGCCGTGATGTCTCCAAAAGCCTGGGCCGTTGCTGCATCGGTAATGGCCCAATGCAGATCGGGGCTAAGGGAGTTTACAGTTTCCTTGATCTTATCTTCAGGCGATTCCACGGCGAGCGCCAGGATCGCAACGTTGTCACCGTATTTTTTCTTCACCTCACCAAGCCACTCCAGGGTGGACCGGCACGGCGGACACCATATCGCCCAGAATTCTACGATCACCACGCGTCCCGCAGTCTGTTCGGCTGTCAGCGGCTTGCCCGCTAGATCAGTCAGCGTGAATTTGGGCAGAGATGTAACAGAAGCCATGCTCGTACTGGTTCCCTCATGCTCGCGGCTCACCACGTCTTTCTTGCCGGCAAGTATCAGGTCGATCATTCGGGTAAGGTCAGCTTTGAATTTTGCCTGGTTATCGGCGTTGCGCCAGGGAGCATAGCGTCCAGTGCCTTCCTTTTCGCCGAAGTATCCAAAATCACGCGGAGCAGCGATAAGGATGTCATCCAGAAAAATTGCGGGATAGCCTTTCACGCCAAAGCGATCTGCCAATTTTGAATCGCCAAAATTCTCACTCACGAACGTGACTTTGCCTGCGTACTTTGCTGCAACTTCCTGGGCCAGCAAACTTGCTGGATCGGAAATATTTCAAGTGTAGGGCCAGCGGACCAGCGTTAGCGTCGCCGTGTGCGCGGCATGCTGCGGCATTGGGCCTGCTGCTTTTAGAGCAGCGTAATATGCAGGCAGCACCTGCTCCAGGATTACCTGAATCGCTCGCCACTCATCCGGCGAGGTCGCGGCACCATCTGTTTTAGTCAACCATCCGTCTGCTTTTTCCAGAAAAATCTGCATGATGGAGTCGTCGCGACTGGAGGCCGCTGATTTCTTGAGTTCATCGCCAACCGAAGTGCGCAAAGCTACCTGTTTGGCTGTGTCAGGCACCTTTGGGTCCAGCATGCCGTAGTTCCGCACGGCTTCAAGATATTGATAGAGCGCTCCGGCATATGCCCTGGCGGAATCCAATTCGCGCGCGAATTTGAGTGTTGCATTCAGTTGAATAAAGCGCGGATGCATATCTATCGATAGCGGCGGCTGAAAAACTGCATTGGTCTTTTCCTGCAGGAACTCTAATTCAGGAAGCACCGAACGCAGAGGGGTGGAAGCTGCCTTATGTGGAGCGTTCAGCTTGGATACAAAAACTGCAAACGACGCTTCGCCTTGCGCCTGTCCCATGTAAAACAACCCATCCTTGGGATTGGTTGCGGTAGCGAAACCGCGGCTGCCTTCCAGCAGTGGGATGGTGCGGCCTTGTGCCGCTTCTGCAATCGCGCGAATTGCGGCCTTAGTATGGTTCCAATTTCTTTCCTGAGCAGATTTGTTCAGTGCCGTGAGTTGCAGGCTGGCCTTGTTCCATTCGGTTTCAAACGCGGGAAGGCTGTCCTTGATCAACGTGCCTTTGTCGGACACGCTGCGAACGCCTTGCAGAAGGTCTTCTACCTGACCTAACTGCTCCAGGCTTCGGTATATATGTCCGGCGGCCAGCGCAGCACTTGCACCTTGAAGAGAGTTGGCAATATTGGAATTCAACTCTGGCATATCAGGATTGCTCAGCGGCTTGTCTTTTAACGACTGCTGAAGGCGTTCAATCTCCGCCTTGATTTGTGAGGAGGCGACCTGTGACGAAGCGTCTTGTGCCGATGCGGTAAATGCAGGGACAAAAACGAGAAGAAACGAGAAGGCCAACATGACGCTTCGACGGGCATTCATGCGGCTGCGGAGCTTTACGCCTGAACCCAATAGTAACCATGTGGAAGACATCAAGACCTTTCTTATGTGGAGATGACTCTTCCACTTGGACGGTCCCGGGGTGCATGTGTTAGCCGATTTGATAACGATGTTTGTTTCTGACGAAGTGCAGTTTGTCCCAGATAGGAAGTTACTTCGCGGCGGTCTGGCCAGTTAGAACCTGAATGATTTCCACTGCCATACGCACATACCCAAAAGTGCTGGGATGAATGCCATCATCATTCAGGACGCCTCGAATGGGAATTCCGTTTGCATCGGTCAGAGCCCGATAGTAGTCACAGGATACTTGCAACAAAGGATCATTCTTCAACGCCGAATTGAAAACGAGCACGGTATCAAGGTGGTCTTCGATCGGAGGGATCGTGCAAACGATGGGCCGTATTCCATTGGCGCTCGCCAGCTTTACCATCTGCGTTATCGAATCATGGGCGAGCGTTAGATCGCCGTCTGCCAGCACATCATTTGTTCCCGCCAGAATGACAACTGAGTCTGGCTTGAGATCAATTACATCGCTTTGGAATCGCGCCGTAATTTGCTCTGCCGTTTGTCCTTCAATCCCTTTGTTGATGAAGTCTTTGTCGAAGAAGTCATGCAGGTCCCAGCGAGCGGTAATAGAGTCGCCAATAAATACAACATGCTCATGGAAGCCTCTGCCTATCGTTGGTTTGTTGATACACCCAAGCAGCATCAGCGCTGACAAAGATGACATAAGGGCGACGATGCGTTTTGTGCAGTGCGGTATCGCCATAGAGACACGTACAGATATCTTATGACGGTCAACCGGCGGGCGCGAACTTGATGGGCATGGTTGGAGACTGGCTGCCGCCGGCAGGTTCAATCGTCACGGCAAAACCCTTGGCGTCAATTCCTGCTGCAGCCAAAGTATGGGAGATCATGCCGTTACCTTTGGTGTCTGGTTTAAACCAGCCTGCAGGCATGGGAGCGCTGCCGTCAGCGGGGAGCAGCCATAGCTCGTAGATTTTGTCGTCCGGCAATAGAGGCGCGTTGCTCGCCATCAGGAAGAGGCTGCCTTTTTCTTTGGAATAGACCATATGCATCTGCGGCTGTGGTGGAGTTTTCACAGAAACCAGCGTAAGCGGCCATGCGTCCGAAGCATGCAGCAGATCGCCAACCTTTCTGGCGTCAGCAAGTGCTACGTTTTGCTGCGCAATTTCTGCCTGCATCTGCCGAATCTGTTGGCGTGCCATTCTTAACTGAAAATTTCTAGTGCGCAGATCCAGGCCTAGCAGCAGGCTAAAAATAGCCAACAGGAGCGTTACAAAAACTGGCGCAAAAGAAAACCAGCGTGAAGAGCTTAACCTACCGACTGAACGCAACTCGGTCTTTCTTTTCTGAAGGCGCGGCTCGGCAGCAATGGCACTCATCAGGCGCTGCCGCGACCGTGCGGGAGGCTGTGGCCCTGTAGCTGAGAGAGCAAGCAGCGCTATATCGGCGCGCAAGGCCTCAAGTTCACTGCGGCAATCACCGCAGGTGCCCAGATGCGCTTCCAGCGCCGCCAGCTCCCTGGGATCGTCAAGCGCATCCATTGCGTAGAGCGCCAGAGCTTCTTCGTATTGTGGATGCCCGTTCATGCGAATGCTTTTCTCAAGGCCAGCAATCCTGCGCGGATGCGGGTCTTGACCGTGCCCAGCGGCTCTCCGGTCTTGCCGGCGATTTCCGTATGGGTCATACCTTCAAAAAATGCCATCTCCAGCGCCTTACGCTGGTCTTGGGGAAGCTGCCCCAGCACGCTGCGAACTTTTTCCACCGCCAGCCGCTGTGAAGACTCGTCTTCCAGATTGACTCCGGTAGAGATGGGCATTTCATTTATATCGTCTTCCAGAGGACGCTTCCGCAGCAGATCGATAGCGCGATTGCGCGCAATCACGGCCAGCCATGGGGCCAGCCGTCCGCGATCTGCGTTAAAAGCCTGGGGATTGCGCCATAACTGCAGAAAAACTTCCTGCACCACGTCCTCTGCGGCAGTGGTATTGGCCAGAACGCGCAGGGCAACTCCGTATACCACTCCAGAATAGCGGTCATACAAGTCGGCCATGGCGCTTTGGTCTCCCGCGCGGAGGCGTGCGACCAAGGCAGCGTCGTTCTTATGATTTGGCGCTTGCGTGCCGCTCACGCGTATTTCTCCCGCTTTCCTATCAGTACGAATTCTGTGGGTGATTTGGATTGCAACAGGGCCGTACTGTCTGGATGACCGGGCAGCTGTATCCGTAACCATCGTAACAAATCTATTTTCTGACGGCGAACATGTTGAATTCAGGTGAATTTTCGTTGCTGGCGAGCCCGGACGGATGTCTCTGCAGACAGGCGCTATTCGCGTTCTGGAGCAACAGCCAGAGTTGATGGTACTATCACCGGCATGCGTACAAGAACGGCAGCTCTTCTAATCGTTGTTTTTTTTCTTTCGACATTTGCGTTTTGTGCTGACACGCCAGATTTCACCATCAAGAAAATTGGTGAGGGCGTTTACGCTGCCATTGGCGCCGATGGCGGCAAGGCCGGCAGCAACGCGGGTTTTGTGATCGGCAACAATGGCGTGGTGGTGATTGATACATTTGAAGACCAGGCTCCCGCGCGCGATCTGCTGGCGGAGATTCGTAAAATCACCAACCTGCCCATCCGCTTTGTCGTGAACACGCATTACCACCTTGATCACACGGGCGGCAACGCTGTGTTTGCGCAGGCTGGGGCGACAATCCTGGCGCACCGCAATCTGCGTGGCTGGCTACATACTGAGAATCTCAAGTTTTTCGGCGCCAATCCCAAGCCGGAACAGAAGGCCATGGTCGAGGCGCTGGTATTGCCGGACGAGGTTTACAGCGACGCCGTGGATATTTATCTGGGCACGCGGCAGATCCAGGTCCGTTACAAGCTGGGCCATACCGGCGGCGATTCAGTGGTGATTGTGCCGGACGCCAACGTTGTTTTTGCCGGTGACCTGGTCTGGCAAAAACATCTGCCTAACTTGATCGATGCGACAACCAGCGAATGGGTGAAGACACTGGAATCGCTTCTGGCGGACCATTCTTCCGCAACATTTGTTTCCGGCCATGGCGACGTGGCCACGGTGAGTGATGTCCGCGACTTTCATGACTATCTGGTAACGCTGCGCGAAGACGTAGCCAAGGCCCAGGCGGCAGGGAAGAGCGATCAGGCGCTGGTGGACGCAGTGTTGCCGCAATTACAGGATAAATACGGCAGCTGGGGATTCTTCAAAGGCTTTTCCACGCGCAATATCACGCAGACAGCCGCCGAGCTATCTGGAACCAAGAAAGTGCCAGTGCCCGCGGCGGAAAACTCTGAGCCAGCTAAATAGAAGGTGGGTTGAGTCGCAGAATTGTTTTGATTACATAATTTTCAGTTTTTGGGGATCGGAATGTGCGTCATATGGTGCTTCACGCCCGAGTATGATTAACGGTATGCGCAATTGGAGTGCAGCGGCACGTTGGAGCCTGATTGCCGTTGTCTGCGTAGTCGCTTTTGTTGTGGTTTGTTTTCTGCCACCCATTCCGCAGTCGCAGAGCTATCATAATTTTGCCGACCAGAGAACTATCGCCGGCATTCCTTACGCCATGGATGTGTTGTCCAACGTGGCGTTTCTTCTTCCCGGTGTATTAGGCCTGATTTTTCTTGCGGGCGCGGGACCGATTTTCGATACCGGTACTCGCTGGGCTTTTGCCGTTCTTTTCTTCGGCCTGATACTCACCAGCCTCGGCTCCGGTTATTACCATCTGGCTCCAGACAATCAGCGTCTTGTCTTTGATCGCCTTCCCATGATTGTCGCCATGTCAGGCTGTGTAGGCGCGGTGATAGCGGACCGTTTCGGCGGGAAAACCGCGTGGTCAGTCCCTGTTTTGCTGGTGATAGGACTTTGGACTGTTTATCAATGGAACGCCAGCGAGCAAATCGGCCAGGGTGACTTGCGCTGGTATGCGCTCTACCAGGGACTGGTAATGATGGTAGGCGCGTTGTTGCTGCTCCTGTTTGCCTCACGCAATGGAGCAACTGCGGCTTTTGTGATGGCCGTGGCTGGCAATGTGCTGGCAAAGCTTTTTGAGCTGCTGGATAAGCCAATCTTCGCGCTTGGCGGCATTGTGAGCGGACACACATTGAAACATCTGAGCGCTGGATTAGCATTTCTTCCGCTGGCATTTTTTGTTCGGCGACTTGGACGGGAGCACACTGTGAATCCGACAGTGACGCCTGATTTGGCCGCGAAGCCAATTACATAGCTAAGAATCCGTCATCGGATCGCTACCAATGAGGTCAGCGCGTCTGCGGAAATAGCTGATAGAAGCTTTCCGCCGTCTTCTGCCCGATCCCCTCTTTGCTCAATCCTCGTAGCTGGCCGATAGTTTCTGCTGTATTGACCACAAAGCCAGGCTCATTGCGTTTGCCGCGATGCGGCACCGGCGCCAGATAAGGCGAGTCAGTTTCAATTAGCATACGATCAAGCGGGACCTGCTTTGCGGCGTCGCGTATGTTTTCAGCCTTGGGAAAGCTCACATTGCCGGCAAAGGAGATATAAAAGCCAATATCGAGCGCAGCCTGGGCGTGCTTCCATTCACCGGTAAAACAGTGGAGTATCCCAGGCAGTCCGCTGGGCGCCCAATGATCGCGCAGCATTTGCAGCGTGTCATCCCAGGCGTTCTCACTGTTATTGCTGGGCCGGCAATGAATGATGATCGGCAGCTTTGCCGTTTGAGCCAGTTCCATCTGCCGGCGAAAGACCGCCATCTGAACGTCACGCGGTGAGTGGTCGTAGAAGTAGTCGAGACCAATTTCGCCCCAGGCGATGAGTTTAGGATGTTGCGCAAGCCGCGCCATCTCTGCATAGTCAGCTTCGGTGGCCACGCTGGCTTCGTGAGGATGCAGTCCGGTGCTGGCAAAAATCCAATCATGCTGTTCAGCGATTTTTAGAGCGCAGTCATAGGTACCCGGGCCGGTACCGCTGCCGATGGCCAGAATGCGCTCAAGCCCGGCTTCACGGGCGCGCGCGAGCATCTCTGGGCGATCCGGATCAAACTTGTGGCCTTCGACATGGGCGTGGGAATCGATATACACGAACTCTCCTTATATAGAGGAAACTTTATAATGCCACAAAGTTCCTGGCCGCTGAGAAATGCGGACACAACAGTGGGATTGGCAGAGCATGAGACAATTCTGCGCGCAGGCAAAATCAACAGGAGAGAAGCGATGACGATATCGAGAAGAGACTTGATCAAGACAGGTGCTGGAGCGGCTTGCGGCTTAGCCATTGGGGCAAACTCATTGGAGGCGCAACAGACGGCGGCCGCGCAGCCGGGCAAGCCTGCTGATCGCATGCCGGAGGTTCCTGTCGACAAGATGACGCCGGAACAGAAGAAAGCTGCCGATGACTTTCTCGCGGAGCGCAAAGTACCGGTATTTGGTCCGTTTGTTCCGCTGCTGCGCAGTCCGGAAGTCATGCTGCGGGCCAAAGCGATGGGAGACTACCTGCGCTACAAGAGTGTGTTGCCAGCGCCGCTCAACGAGTTCGCCATCTTGATTACAGCCCGCCATTGGACACAGGAATATGAGTGGGCGTTGCACCAGCCAATCGCCGTGAAGGCCGGCCTGAGAGCAGAGATTACACAGGCGGTTGACGAAGGCCGCAGGCCGCAAGGCATGTCAGCGGATGAGGAAATGGTCTATGAGTTCAGCACCGAGCTCCACCAGAACCAGAGCGTATCCGATGCGACGTATGCGCGCGTGCAAGCCAGGTTCGGCGAGCAGGGAATCATCGACCTGATCGGCGTAAACGGCTACTACACATTTCTGGCCATGGTCCTGAACGCGACGCGCACGGCAGTACCAAAAAACACGGCCCCGGCTTTAGTCGCGTTTCCACACTGATCTTATTTAAGCTTGGCCCCGATCGGCACATCTTCCAGGAAGCCTGCCAGAACGGGCAAGCCATTTTCGCCGACGGATGCAGCTACGATCATGCCGTTTGATTCCAACCCGCGCAGCTTGCGCGGCTGCAGGTTGGCGACGATCACGACTTTGCGTCCAATCAGGTCTTCCGGTTTATAGGCCAGAGCGATTCCGGCAACAAGCTGGCGGACTTCTGTGCCTATATCCACTTCAAGACGCAGTAATTTGTCTGCGCCTTTTACTTTTTCCGCGGCTTTTACCATCCCGACTCGCAGCTCCACTTTCAGGAAGTCGTCAATGGAGATTTTTTCATCCGTGGCGGCCGGAGCGGATTGTACCGGCGCAGCTTTGGCTGCCGGCGCTGCGTCAGTCGGTCCATGTGCGGCTTGCGTTGCTGGTTGTCCGGCCGTGGCGCCTTCACCTGCGGGGGCCGGCGCTGCTGCGGTTGCTGACGACGAAATGCTGGAGGCAGTCCCTGCTGCTCGCTCCTGTTCCATCTGTTGCATCCTCTCGATTGAAGTTTTGTCGGCGCGGGGGAATACCGGTTCCACTTTGCCCAGTTTGCCGCCCAGTGGCAGTTGCGCCCACTTCAGTTCGGCAAGATTGAACTTGCTGATTTCACCCAGCCCCAGCTGGTGCCAGATTCTGGCTGTGGACTCAGGCAATACCGGATGAGCGAGCGCGGTAACAACGCGCAACGCTTCAGCCGCAGTATACAAAATTGTCGCTAGGCGCGATTTGTTCTCCTCGCCTTCTTTCTCGGCGACGATCCATGGTTCTTCATCCACCAGATATTTGTTCACTGCGGCGATCAGTGACCATGCAGATTCCAAAGCGCGGGAGAACTGGAAATCGTCAAACAGCTCACCAAACTCTTTAATGACGACCTGTGCATGCTCCTTGATCACGTCGTCCGTTGCCTTGCGCGCGACGGTCGGTGAAGGGTAGGGAACGGAGCCGTTAAAGTAACGGTTGATCATGGTTAAAGTACGGCTTGAAAGATTGCCCAGATCATTGGCCAGGTCAGAGTTATAACGCTGGACCAGGGCGTCAAAGCTAAAGGAGCCGTCTTGTCCAAACACAACTTCGCGCAGCAGGAAGTAACGCAGCGCGTCGTTACCCATCACGTCAATCACGGTTTCAGCGCGCACAATGTTGCCGCGCGACTTGGACATCTTGCTTTCTTCAAACAGCAGCCAGCCGTGCGCAACGATCGAGCGCGGCAGCGGCAGGCCCGCGGCCATCAGGAATGCAGGCCAATAGACGCAGTGAAAGCGAATGATCTCTTTGCCGATCATGTGCACGTCGGCCGGCCAATAATGCTCAAATTTCTTCTGCTCCGCAGGGTCTTTGGATCCAAGGCCAATAGCAGTGCAGTAGTTGCTCAGCGCGTCCAGCCACACGTACATTACGTGCGCGGGATCGCCAGGAACGGGAATGCCCCACTTAAACGTGCTGCGGCTGATGGAGAGGTCGCGCAGGCCGCTTTTAACAAAAGCGATTACCTCATTGCGTCGCGCCTCAGGCCGGATGAATCCTGGGTTCTGCTGGATGTATGCCAGCAACTGGTCAGCAAAAGCGGAAAGCTTAAAGTAATAGTTCTCTTCGCTTACGGTCTCGGTGGGCCGTCCGCATTCCGGGCAGGGAGCGCCAGCTCCGACAACGTCAACATAAAGCTCGTCAAATACGCAATACTGGCCGGTGTAAGTGCCTTTATAGATATATCCATTTTCCTGCAACCGGCGGAACAGCTCCTGCGCACCGGCTTTGTGGCGCGGCTCCGTGGTGCGTATGAAATCGTCGTTTGAGATGTGCATCTTCTCAAACAGCGAGCGGAACAATCCTGAGACCTCGTCGGCGAACTGCTTGGGTGTTTTGCCCGCGGCCACGGCGGAGCGCTCAATCTTCTGGCCGTGCTCGTCCGTCCCGGTAAGGAAGTATGTGTCAAAGCCCAGCATGCGTTTGCGGCGGGCTATGGCGTCACACACCAGCGTGGTATACGCATGCCCAATATGGGGGCGCGCGTTTACGTAATAAATGGGTGTTGTAATGTAGAACTTCTGGCTGTGCTTATCCATTGGTTACTTCCAGATAAACTTTAATAGCTTCCTGCATGACGGTTTTTAATGGCACTTTCTGTTCTTTAGCGATACGGCTGCAATCTTCATACTCAGGAGCGTAGTTGCTGATGCTGCCGTTCAGGTTGGCCAGCTTCATGCGAACCTCGCCCCATTTGGTGCTGACGCTCATATGGCGGCGCGTTAACGCTGCCCTGGCTTCACGCCGTATCCGAACGCCCAACGTTGTAGTTTCAGACAAGATCATTTTGGTCAGGCGCTGGCTGTCTTCTGTCCGGCATAGTACGGTCAAGAGCATTCCCGGACGGCTCTTTTTCATCTGAACAGGAATGCCAAAAGCGTCCAGGGCGCCGCTGCTCAAGGCTTGCTCCATCACATAGCCAAAGACCTGGGGAGACATATCATCGATATTGGCTTCGAGCACTGTGATCTCCTCCACCGGGAATGGCGACTCCTGCTGCTGGACCATTTCACCTACAGTTAGACGGACAACGTTCGGGAAGTTCTTGAAGTTGCGCGTTCCTGCTCCGTAAGCGATCTTTTCCGCTTTCATGGTCGGGAAGGTTGAAAACCGAGAGGCCAGCACGCTCACGATGGCTGCGCCTGTGGGCGTAACCAGCTCTTTCTGGATTTCTCCGGAATAGACCGGAGCTTTTTTCAGCAGCTCAAGCGTTGCCGGTGCAGGGATAGGGAACGTGCCGTGCGCACAAACCACCGTTCCACCGCCGACGTTGAGCGGAGAGCATATCCATTCATCCACCCCGAGCGCTTCTGAGCCAACCGAGGCGCAGACGATATCCACGATGGCGTCAATCGCGCCAACCTCATGGAAATGAATCGACTCGATATCGCTGTTGTGGACCTTTGCTTCCGCCGCTCCCAGGGCTTCAAAGATCCTGATAGCGCGATCTTTGGCGGACTGGCTGATGTCTGCCCTGGAAATAATCTGGCGGATTTCTTTCAGGCCGCGATGCGGGTGACTGTGCTGGTGCTTGTGTGAGTGTTCGTGGCCATGCGAGTGCCCATGGTCATGGTCATGTTTTTCGGGATCGTGGGAATGCGTTCGTGAGCAGGCTGAGTGCTCATGGTGATGCTCGTGTGTGTGCCCCGCTTTCGATTCCTTTTCCCAGAACTCTTCCCGCGGCAGCTCTTTTTCACCTGCGGCGATCACGTCAAGCTTGGTGGCGCTAATGCCGCTGCGGTCGACGCGCGAAATCTCCAGACGAGCGTCCACGCCCAGGGCTTCTACCGTCCTGGTGAGTAGTTCAGGCGGAACTCCGGCGTCTAACAGGGCGCCCAGAAACATGTCGCCGCTTATGCCGGAAAAGCATTCTAGGTAGGCAATACGCATGGAGTTCGAATACAAGTTACAGCAACAAAGATGAGAATCTTCTGTTCTTTGCTGCCCCAATACTGCTCTGAAGATTCGCTTGCGGGCCCTTCCCCCACTCATATATGGCCGGAGATAACTGGTTTTCGCCAGGAATCGGGCCAGCACAACCGGAAACTTCCATCATAGGTTCAGTCAGCGATGCCGTCAAACCGGGCGCAGGTGTTTGCTTTGGTATAATCGCCTTTTCCGTCAGCAACTTACGGCTTGAAATAAGCCCCAACCGCCAACCCTCAAAAACAAAGGTAAACACTTGTATCTGGCACTACAGCAGCAGCTTATCGGGCGCGTCCGCAAGCTATTAAAGCAGCAATATGATGTTGAATTGCCACGGGTTGTGGTGGACCAGCCACCCAACGTCGGGCTGGGCGAATATGCCCTGCCTCTGAGCTTTGAACTGGCGAAAAAGCTGCGCAAAGCACCTAAAAAGATTGCGGAAGAAATAGTGGCTGGGCTGGGGCAGGTCCCGGGCTTTGAGAAGTTTGAGGTCGCTGGCGCAGGCTACATTAATGCGAAGCTCAACCGTGAGGAAGCTGCAAGACTTCTGCTGTCCGCAACGGCGCAGCCGGGTTCGGCGGCGGGCAAGAAAATCCTGGTGGAGCACACCAGCATCAATCCCAATAAAGCAGCGCACATCGGGCATCTGCGCAATGCGATTCTGGGCGACACATTCGTTCGCCTGCTGCAAGCCGCCGGCGCAAAAGTGGATGTGCAGAACTATATCGACAATACCGGCGTCCAGGTGGCGGACGTGGTGGTGGGTTTTTTCTATCTGGAGAAAAAAGGGAAGAGCGAGATTGAGGCTCTTGCCGCCAACGGCAGCAATGGCAAGCCTTTTGACTATTACTGCTGGGACCTCTACGCGCGCGTTTCGCAATGGTATGAAGAGAGCAAGGAAAACTTGAAGCTTCGCCTGCAAACTCTGCATGACATTGAGCACGGCGGCAACGAACCTGCGGAGATTGGCAAGGTGATTTCCAACGCCATCATCCGGCGGCACCTGGAGACCATGCAGCGCCTGGGCATTGAATATGATTTTCTGCCGCAGGAAAGCGAGATCCTGCACCTGCATTTCTGGGAGCTGGCCTTTGAGCAGATGAAGCAGAAGGGCGTCCTGTATTTTGAGACCGAGGGCAAGAATAAAGGCTGCTGGGTGATGAAGCGGGCTTCTTCTTCGCAAACCGCTAAGCGGCAATCTGAAGCTGAAGGCAATGAGGCTTCCGAAACTAAATCCGGCCCGGACGAAGATGCCAAGGTGATTGTCCGCTCGAATAACACTGTGACCTATGTGGGAAAAGACATAGCCTACCATCTGTGGAAGTTTGGCTTGCTGGGACGCGACTTTGGCTACCAGCATTTTTATCGTTACCCTGATGGCCGCCAGGTGTGGATCTCTGCTGAAACCGGCGAGACTGACCATCCACATTTCGGCGGGGTGAATGCGATTTATAACGTGATTGACTCACGCCAGGCCGATCCGCAGAACAACGTGATTGAAGCCATCCGCGGCCTGGGCCATGCCGAGCAGGCAGAGAACTACCATCATTTTTCTTATGAGATGGTGGCGCTCACGCCGCGCTGCGCCATGGATCTGGGCTATGAGGTTTCAGAAGAAGACCAGAAGCGGGCCTATATAGAGGTATCCGGACGCAAAGGATTTGGGGTGAAAGCGGACGATCTGCTCGATTCTCTGATCGCGGCGGCACAGAAAGAAGTGGACGCTCGACACGCGGAGATGCCGGAATCCGAGCGGCACGCGATCGCGTCACAGATTGCGATAGGTGCGCTGCGCTACTTCATGCTCAAGTTCACCAAGACTTCCGTCATTGCGTTTGACTTCAAAGAGGCGCTTAGCTTTGAAGGTGAGACAGGCCCTTATGCGCAGTATGCCATCGTGCGCGCTACCAATATCTTCCGCAAGGCCGGCCTGAGTGCCGAGGAGATTCTGGCGGGCCAGACTGATTTGCGCTTCCTAAAAGAAGACGATGAGCTTTGGGAGCTATGGCTGAGCGCGGGGCAACTTTCCAGCATCGTGGAGCAGTGCATCGCCACCACGGAGCCTGCTTATGCGGCCAAGTACGCCTTCCAGCTGGCGCAGCAATTCAACAACTTTTACCACAAGCACCACATCCTTACGGAAGCTGATGAAGCGAAGAAACGTTTTCTGCTGACAACCGCAGCGGTTGTGCGCCGCGCTCTGATACAGAGCCTGGAATTGATGGGGATCGATGCGCCGAGCGTAATGTAAGGCTTCATCTTTTGCCAGTATCTTTTCAAATTGTTAGAAATTTTAACTTCATCAGCCAGGGAAGATGGATCTACGCAGAGCGATCTCTGGTCGATTAACCTGTTTATGTTTCTTTGAGATAGGCAGAATAAGCTAGCCGAAGCCGCAAGGCCAAAAGTAAAAACAATTTACATGCCGGAGCATAGGTCTTACAGTAGCACTACCTGAAAAGGGTAAGATCTGTGCTGAACTTAGAGCAAATAAAAAGTTAATAAAAACGCTCTTGGTTCTAAGTAACGACTATCAGTTTGTATTGCCTGTTCTGGGCACACCTCGCGCAACTAGGTCGTTGATGCAGTCTTATTCAATCCAGGGGACAGCCGCAGCTGGCTGTGTAGCTACCATTTATTCCAAAAATTAGCCGAGCTTTGAAATTTGAAACCGGCAAAGGGTTTTTGTGTTGTGTATTGCTCTGACCGAACTGGTTTGAGCTAATAAATGGAGTTGCAGACTTTGGTCGAAATAATCGCGAGGTGAGTTAATTTAATGAAGCGCTCTTCTTTGGTTTCGGGGGTTTCCGGAGTTCCCGAGGTTTCCGGCACAGCACAAATCCTTCTCGTCAATGACGAACCTGAAGCACTTGCATGCACAAGGAACCTTCTTGAGGGAGCGCATTATCACGTCGAAACATCCTCAAATCGCGAGGATGCGATTGAACGGATTGAAAACGGTCTACGACCCGATCTTATTTTTCTCTGCATGGATCCTGCCGAGGATGACTTCAAGACGATTCAAGCCTGCCGGCGCATTCGTCCGGAGCAGAAGCTGGTTGTGATTTCACCAGTCAACGACGTCAGTACCGTGGTCAGAGCCGTTCGTATGGGCGCGCTTGATTACATCAGCCACCCAATCGAGGAAACAGAATTTCTTGCGGTGACGCAGCGTTTTCTTGCGTCTGCAAGCAGCCTTAGCCCTGCGACTCCAGCCCAGCAGACGCACGAACATTTTGAAGAAGTTGAAAGCGATATCTTTTTTCTGGCTGCCAGCCCAGCCATGCAGAAAATCCGCGCCCAGGTGGCGCAAGTAGCCAAAGTGGATATGCCAGTCCTTTTGCTGGGAGAGAGCGGATCCGGCAAAGAAGTATTGGCCCGGCTGATTCACAAACTGTCGCGTCGCGCGGGCAAACCGATGATGAAGGTGAACTGTGCCGCGTTGCCGCTGGACCTTTTGGAAAGCGAGCTTTTCGGTTTTGAAACTGGCGCTTTCACGGGCGCCACGCGGTCCAAGCCCGGTCTGCTGGAGCTATGCGATAAAGGAACGCTTTTTCTCGATGAGATAGGCGAGATGAGCCCGGTTCTGCAAGCCAAACTGCTGCATGTATTGCAAGATGGGAAATTTTCCCGGCTGGGTGGCCGCAACGTGATTACGTCAGACTTCCGGGTACTGGCGGCCACCAACATCAACGTGAAAGAGGCCATTGAGGCCAAGGCTTTTCGCGAAGACCTCTATTACCGGCTGAACGCTTTCACAATCAATGTTCCTCCGTTGCGGGAGCGCCGTGAAGAGATTCCTCTTTTGCTCAAACACTTTGTGCGGCAGTTTTCAGAGAAATATAATTGCGCCGAGGTCGAATGCTCGCACCAGATGGTGCGTGCTTGCTTACAGCACTCATGGCCGGGAAACCTGCGCGAGCTGGGAAACTTTGTTAAGCGCTATATGGTGCTTCAGGACGAGGCGCAGGCTATCGCAGAGCTGG
Organism: Terriglobia bacterium; assembly: GCA_963724105.1. Taxonomy (GTDB): domain Bacteria; phylum Acidobacteriota; class Terriglobia; order Terriglobales; family Acidobacteriaceae; genus Angelobacter. Next base: position 72,551 of record CAVRTD010000004.1, read on the forward strand.
AGAGCAGCGATGTATGCTCGCAACTGGCAGCCAGCCTCAGCGATGAAAGCGATATGATCGGCGACGGCGCAGGATTGAAGTCAATGGTGCAGGATTTAAAGGAACGAGCAGAACCTAAGATCATTGAGCGCGTGTTGATTGGTACCAAATGGAATTGCAAGACGGCCGCCATGCAGCTCAAAATCAGCTACAAAGCCCTGCTCTATAAGATGAAGCAGTACCGGATTTTTCCTCCGGGCGTGAGCGGACCTGGCTTGCGCAACGCACACAGCTAAAGCCTCGCTCTTGCTGGACCTCTGTCCTGCCAAGCCTAAGCCACGTTTAAGCTTCAGCCCATCGCGCAATGCAATGCGAGATGCGGCGAATCTGCGGCCTGCGAACCCCACAAAAGAAAATAATCCTTCTGGAAACGCGGTTCCACTCAGATCGTGGAAAACGAATTCCAATCGCTGCAATTCAAGGTCAGCTAACGATGTGCCTGCGACCTAAATTCTTCATCCAGAATTCTCTGTAAGTAACAGAAAACCGAAGTCTTGACTCGATCCTTTGCTTGCACAGACTTTCGCCGACCCTGTTGCCATTCCCATGGCAGTGCACATGCATTGAACCAGACCGGGCTATCGCTCTCAGAGAGCGCTGGCCCAATGCTGAGACGTTCGCCGATGTTTAGTTTTCGTCGAGCGTAATGAGCATGTTTTATCCGAAACAGCTCCCATGGGTGTTGGCGCTGTACGTCGCTCGATGACGTTGCACGCCCTTCCGGGGAATCACCAGGTCTGGCACGCCGAAAAAGGCGAGCTGTCGGACAGAAGGAAAAGGTCTGAATGAGAAGTAACTATCGAACAAAATATGTTGAGCTGACCGACCGCGAGTTGCCAAGGTCTGTACAGATTGCGCTGCTGTGTTTAGCTCTCTTCATTGCGTTCGCAGCTTCCGCGAAAGCGCAAAACGTCACCGTACTCAACACACCCACAACAACAACTTTATGGGCCGGCACACAAGATTGGTCAGTATTCGGTCTGTCGTCGCTGACTTCTCCCGGCTCAGGTGTAATTCTTGAAGGCACAGCCATCAGCCAATTTACCGGCAAACCTGTACGGCATCTTTGGTATGGCGATTCCAGCAATGGCATGTGCCGCGTCGATCCTGAAATGGACGACCCCACGGTTTCAAGCACGCCGGGCATCGGCTTTCACAACAATATTGAGCGAACCTGCATTGGCTTCATCCAAGCTGGCGGCTTCGTTCCTTTGCAACTTACCTATGATGCCTCAACCAACACTCTGTATGCCGCGGACCAGCCTCGCACGGCCAACGGCGTTATCCGCATGCACTACATTCCCGGCGGTGACAACGGCCAGGGATCCATGGATCCGATTCACGTTGAATCTCTGATGGGCGCGCAGGGAACCAGAAACGGCGCAGGCGGCTGCCCGGTGGTTACCGATCCCCGTAACGGCTCCACTCCAGTGCAGATGTTTGCCGCTACACTCGGCCCCGACGGTAACCTATATATAGGATGGGCGCGCAATGGCACGATTGCGCGCATTCCTCATCCGGCGACGTTTGATCCGGGAAATCCGAATGATTGCGCCAGCATTGATGTGCCAATCTTTGCCTCTGACGCCAGGCTTGGCGCCGGCGGCGCTGCCGGGCATACCTTTGGATTGGCGTGGGTTGGTCATACACTCTTTGGCGCGGACAATATCAGTCCGTGGTTCAAAGACAACGCTGATCAATGTTTGACTCCGGCAAATGGCAATGTGCGGTGCGGACCTGTTGCGGGTGCGGGAACAGAAATTCTGGGCGCATTTGCTCCCGGGCCGCAAGCCGGAATCGTAAGCGACTTTACTTATGACGGTCCAAATACGTCATTTCCGGGGAATACCCTCTTTGCCTCTTCTCTTGGCAGCACGGTACGAGTTACCAACGCCACAGATGTAACCAACATCACAGTGACGCCGCAATTTGGGGGCACTTTTTGCTTTATCACTGGCGTATCGATTGATACCAGCGATCTGGCAAACGAAACCGTTTACGTTGGATCTGACTGCACGCAGGGAACTATCAATGGAGCTGCGGCCATCTGGCAAGTGAAGCCTCAACCTCCAGCCGCTGGTCCGCCGGCAGTCCCCGTGAACGTGGCGGCCAATGCCACAGCTGGCGCCGCAACCGTGAGTTGGATTCCAACTCCGAACGGCCAGGCAATCTCCAGCTTTGTGGTTCGAACTCTGCTGGCAAACGGAACGGCTTCCGGGGTTCCAGATTTCACTGTAAACCCGGCAGCCAACGGAATTGCGCCTAACGCGGCAACCATCACCGGACTCACAAATGGCGTCACGGTTGAATTCGTGGTGCAAGCCTGCAATGCTAGCGGCTGCAGCCCGTTCTCTATCGCTAGTGCGCCGGTTACTCCACAGGTATTGACGGTGCCAGGAGCTCCGATCGGACTGGTTGCGTCAAACGGAAACGCGGCAGCCACTCTTGCCTGGACTGCTCCGGCCAATAACGGCGGATCACTAATCATCAGCTATACCGTGACCTCCACTCCTGGAGCGCTCAAGGTAACAGTTCCCGCTACGCAAACTGGCGTAAATTTCACTGGCTTAACGAACGGAACTACGTACTTCTTCACGGTGCACGCTACAAACGCAACTGGCAGCAGCATTGAGTCGCTGCCATCCAACACAGTTACTCCTATCTCTCCTCAGGGAACTGACCTGGCAATCACCATGACTTCACCGGCATCAGCCAATTCCGGTGCCTTTGTGACCTTTGCCATGACAGTAACCAACAACGGACCAGGAAACGCGGCGCTGGTAACTCTTACTGATACTTTGCCTGGCGCCTTCCAGTCGTCGAGTACTTCTCAAGGCATTTGCACGCAGACAGGCAGTGTCTTTAGCTGCAACCTGGGCGCGTTGAATGCCGGTGCTCATGCCACCGTAAACGTCACGGTACTTTCTGGAACCACGGCGCTTATCAACACAGCGTCAGTGCAATTGAGAGATGGCTCTAACAATCTTCTCAATGACACAAACCCTTCGAACAACGTGGCAAGTTCTACTACCAGCGTCAATGTCCCAACTCCTCCCCCTGTGCCTGTGGGCGGCGGTGGTGGAGGCGGTGGAGGCACTACAACAACCGGTGGCGTAACCGCCGATATCGAAGTGAACGGTTCTGCCCGCAATGGCGGACCTAACCAGGGAACTGGCGACACATTCACCTGGCAGATCAAAGACAACACTGGCAACACGCCGGCGCCGAACGTGGTCTTCACGCTTCCTCTGCCGCCGAGCTTCCAGTTCGTCTCAGCCAGCGCCAGTCAGGGCACATGCAGCGGGATAGCGGCCAATTCACTTGGCGGAACTCTCACCTGCAACCTGGCAAGCTTGCCAGGAGGCCAGACCATGCTTGTGACGGTCAATTTTGTCCCGTTACAAACTGGAGCTATCTCAACCACCGGCTCTGCCACTTTTGGTGGAACCGATACGAATACTTCCAACAACTCGTTCACGGTAACCATACAACCTCGATAAACAACCGGGCTGCCAGTATGTTTCCAGCATCTGGCAGCCCAGCACCTTCGCACTTATTCATAACTGACTACCGGCGGACTATTGATCGAGAAGCCTGTAAGCAGGCGGCTGCGATCCTCCGCAACCACAAATAGAATTTTTCAATTTCAACAAAATAAGTTTGCTCTTCCTGCAAGGCCACGGCTTTCTTCCCTGCACGACGGACAGGGCTCTGAAAGATTGCTTTGAGTTTTGCAGGTCGCTTGAAAGTTGGGTAATCCCTCGCTCGATTACCCAACTTCATTCTCAATTTCTGCTTCAGACCGATGTTCGAGAGCTACAACGATGGCCGCGCGCTGTAAGGCGACTGGCCGGAGACGCTACTCAAAGGTCCCGGCCAGTCTGTTTTTGCCGTTGCCTGTGCCACGCAAGATTTTCTTCCCACACAAAAGCTTGCTCGACTGGAAATCCACTTCCACTCAACCTCTGGAAGCCGGTTTCCATTCTCCGTCGATTCCTGCCGAAACTGTCCTTTGCCAGCCTTCCTCTCGCGCTGCATAAATCCTCGTAAACCATAGAAATAAAGTTAGATGCACCACTCTTTTAATCCCTGCAGCCAACAGCTATCGCGCAAAGCAACGCTGGCAGCACGAATGCATTACACAAGACCAAGTTCATTGCTCATAGCTGCGCGATGAATCTCTAGCTGGCCGGAAAAGTTGCTCACGGGTGGGTCTTTCCGGCCGGCCTTTTTCGAAAATCAGGAGGAGTTAGTTATATGAGGATGAGCCAAAAATTTATCAAGCTGTTGCTGGTATTTGTCTGCTGCACTGCGGCCGTTGCCAGCGCTTCCGGATCGGGATCGGGCTCGGGTAATAGCGGTGGCGGAGGTAATAGCGGAAGCGGAAATAGTAACAGCGGCGGCAGCAATAGCGGCGGTGGAAGCGGAAGCGGCCGAAATGGAGACTCCGTCAGCACTGCACCAACTACCAGCACCGTAAGCAATACCAACGGTGGCGGCCAGGGCGGCGGGAATCAAGGCGGTGGTAATAACCAGGGTGGAGGCAATCGAAAACTGGCCTCTCTCAAAACCGTGGCTGTACCTGGTCCTACCGCAAGTGAACTGAACGATCTGGTGCGTAACAAGGCGGCAGCAATCGCACTGGGCAAAGCCTTTTTCTGGGAGATGCAATTTGGCAGCGACGGTTTTACCGCTTGCGCCACTTGCCATTTCAATGCCGGCGCCGATAGCCGGACGATGAATCAAACAGATCCTGGACTGCGCCGGGTTGACGCGAACGGGAATCCCGCGCTGGATTCCACCATATTTCATGCTGGATTTGGTCCGAACCATCAGCTCACCGCCAGCGACTTTCCGCTGCACAAACTGGCTGACATTTCTCGTTCTAACTCCGCGGTCCTTTCTGACAACAACAACATTGTGGGATCGCAAGGTGTCTTCCTCAATAATTTTGATGACGTGGTTCTGGGCCTTGGTCCGGAAAACGAAACTGCGGTGGCCGATCCCATTTTTGGCATCCTCGATCCTGCCGGCGCTCCGATGAACGTGCGGCAGTCAACGCCGCGCAATGCTCCGTCGGTGATCAACGCGGTCTTTAACTATCGCAACTTCTGGGATGGCCGTGCGCAAAATACCTTCAACGGCGTGGACCCCTTCGGCGCCGGCGATCCCAACGCAACCATTTTGCAGACAGACGCCTCCAGCCTCAATATTGTTCATGAAGTGAAGCTGCGTTTGTCTAACTCGGCATTAGCTTCACAGGCCGTTGGACCTCCGGGCAGCAACATTGAAATGTCCGCCACGGGCCGTCCATTTGTGAAGATGGGAAAAAAGATGCTGGCGCTTACACCATTAGTCCTCCAGCAGGTTTCTCCCACTGACAGTGTTTTAGGCAGCCTCAGCGACTATCCTTTCACCGGCCTCAATACTGATTACGTCACCATGATCCAGGTTGCGTTCCAACCAAAGTGGTGGAACTCAAACGTGGTGGTGGATAAAGACAGCAACTTCCTTCATCTTGGACGTCCGCTGAATACCGACGAATACTCAGAGATGGAATACAACTTCTCCATGTTCTGGGGCGTAGCCATACAGATGTATGAGTCCACGCTGGTTTCAGATAATTCACGCTTTGACCAATTCATGGACGGCAACCGCGGCGCCTTAAGCGCCCAGGAGCAAACTGGCCTGGACCGTTTCCAGGGTAAAGGCGGCTGCACCAATTGCCATAACGGCGCTGAAATTACTGACGCAACAATATCCAGCGTTGCGGCTCGCGGCCTGGTGGAGCGCTTGCCCGGCGGGAGCTGGCATGATGTGGGCTTCCACAATATCGGCGTCCGCCCCACGGATGACGATATGGGAATTGCCGCGGCGGATCCATCCGGACTCGCATCACTCTCAGCGGCGCAACTTGCTTCCATGGGACAGTTCCCAGGGACGGCGGTTCCGGCCGGTGCGGCAGTGGCAGTTCGCGGAGCGGTTAAAACTCCGGGGCTGCGTAACGTTGAGTTGACCGGACCTTATTTCCTGAATGGCGGCCAGGCCACTCTCGATCAACTGGTTGACTTCTACAGCCGGGGCGGTGACTTCCCATCTGTTGACGTCGATCCCAATCTGCAGCGCGCAGGCTTCAGCGCAGACGATAAAGCTGCGGTTCTGGCTTTCTTGAAATCGCTGACGGACGAACGTGTCCGGTCACAAAGCGCGCCTTTTGACCATCCTTCTTTAACCGTTCCTGACGGCATGGCGATGACTGACGGTTTCCTGACCGAGCAGACCATCACCATCCCCGCAACCGGCGCTGCCGGCGGCGCTCCTTTGCAGAAGTTCTGCGCGGCGTTGACCGGTGTGAGCCCGGGCTGCAACTGATTCATGTTGCATTGCTCGTGTGTGAGTCCGAAGGTTTTTGCGGCCTTCGGACCTCACTAAAAATAAAACAAGTTATGACAGATAGCCGGCGCAGAGTTAGCCCTGCCAAGCTCACTCTCAAAGACTCCTCCCCCGGACGCCGGCTTACGTGGGAACGGAGGACTCCTTGCCTCCGTTCCTGCGGTAAATCACCGCCGATAAAAAAGGAGGTACTTATAGCAGTAAAAACGATGAGCAAAGATCATTCTCCTAAAATTAGCTCGACTTCTTAATAAGGACTAGCCAAGAGCATCACTCGGCTGGTCCTTTTTTATTGGATCGTTCTTGCTACCTGTCATCCTGACCGAGTCCGAGCGACCGAAGGCTTGAGGGCGAGTGGAAGGATCCCGACGCTGCCTCCTCCTCCCATGCAGCATCAGGGAGTTCTCTCCATTCTCTTGATGCCTACTGCCTTATTAGTGTTCATCCGTGTTAAGCATTTGGTTTTCCCAGTTGGGAGGGTAGGCTCCCGTGGTCCTTCGTGTCCTCTCGCGAAAATCTAACAATAAAAAATAATTGTCATCCCGAGAGGTCCGTCTGCGAGCAGGACCCGAGGGATATGCTTTGCCGCGGTTCCCGAATCACTATGATTCGTGGTCAGCTTTTGCTTTTCCGATCACGCGCGATGTCGGCGATCACGGCGATCACCCGATTCTTTGCAGCCCTCTGCCTGTGTCCTTCAGCCAGACCCCCACCCCCCATAGACGTTTTGTTGCAAACAAACGTCAAAGTGCATTTCGACCGAGCGGTGACCGAGCGGTCGAAGCTCTTTTTTTAGTGTTTTGGGCTCCGATTTCGCTGACTACTGATTGCTGACTGGCTAATTGCTAATTTTCAAAGATCAAATTCTGCTCACACCCTGAGGCACTGCCAGAATATAAAGCTTTCTTGAGTACGAATCAATCACGAAGTAGTACATCTTGACAAACTACCTCTACGGAAACATTCATTTCTCGCATCAATGCTCAAGTTAGGTTTATCTTCTGTTGTGAGGAAGTGGCATCTGCTTCTTATGTTCGATATCGAACATAAGCGTGCTATAGTCTCTACCAGCTTTTGCTGCCGGTCCACTTGAACTATAAGCCGACCAATTGCCGCCGAAGCCCGAAGGGAGTTCTCGGGCATGTCGCGTCGGGAAACACGCCAGATTCTTTGCGTCTCTCAATCTCCTTCTCAACTCAAGGAACTAATCTCCGCCGTTTCTTCCATGGCGTATGAAGCGGTATGGGCATCCTCACCAGACCAGGCTGTGGCATGCTGCATCGGCAACCCCCTGGCCGCAATCGTAATAGACTCAGAGTTCCTGACGGAAGGCGGCTGGACCGTTCCACAGTCAATCAAAATGGTCAGGCCTGATCTTCCAATTCTCCTTTTAAAACAGGAGTCTAATGGAGACATTCCTCATGGCGTAGCGGCAGTTGCCCCAACGGTCCCCCTCATCATGCAGAAATTGGCCGTACTCGTGACGCAACCTTCGTAGGTATCCCTTGACTGCCGCATCAATGACCACCGCACCAAAATTGGCAAAGAAGAAGCACATTTTCGATCCGCTGGAATTCCTCGCCACCATTGGTGAGGGCAGAAAATTAGTGGCTTTTTCCAGGAAGCAAACGATCTTCACCCAGGGGGAACCGGCTGACTCAGTCTTCTACATCAAGGAAGGCAAGGTGAGGCTTACCGTCCTGTCCAAGGGCGGTAAAGAAGCAACTCTGGGGATATTGAGTGACGGATTTTTTGGAGAAAACGTGCTGGCCGGACACACTCGGCGTCTGGGATCGGCCACTGCATTAACGAATTGTGAGCTTCTGCAGGTCGAAAAGAAGGCAATGATGCTTGTGCTCCACCGCGAACACGCTTTCTCGGATATGTTCGTAAAATACCTTCTGACACGAAACATTCAATACCAGGAAGATTTAATTGACCAGCTCTTTAATTTCAGCGAGAAGCGGCTTGCCCGGGCGCTGCTAGTGCTTGCTCACTTCGGTAAGGACGGTGTGGCTGAAACTGTAATTCCGAAAATCAGCCAGGAAACACTCGCGGAGATGGTGGGCACAACTCGTCCGCGAGTCAGTTTTTTCATGAACCGGTTCAGGAAGTTAGGCTTCATTGACTATGGCGTGAACGGGCTGCACATCCATAGTTCTCTATTAACCGTCGTCCTCCACGACGAACCGGCCCATCCGTCTCTCGAAGTAGAGAAATAAGTGCGCTTCGGGTCTAGCGTGTCATCTTGGCTGTCTCCTTCTGCTCATCCACTCCTTTAATTCAGGCGCGATTGTAAGAAGTGTGCAATCCGGGTCAGTAAAGCGATTCCTTTATGGGTATGCTTAACCCAAGATGGATATACCCAATATGACTCACAAGCTAAGATATAAATTGCGTAAGGCGCCACACGCTCCCTCGTCGTATCCAGGCGCAGCCCCCGATTCAGACCGTGCCAGGCGTCCAGCGTTGACTGACCCTTCCGCCACTGACCAGGAATTAGCGCCGGGAGATCGTGTCGAGGGTCTGGGGGATTTCGGCAAGCCAACCGGAGAACTCGGCACAGTTGAAAAAGTGAATGAAGAAGATGCGCTGGTCAAATGGGATGATGACGGTCGCAGGACACTCCACCAACCATGGCTGAAGAAGGTAGGACATAGAGAGAGTCATCATCGGGTCTGATGAGCTTCAATTGAATTGCGCATGATAGGCGCAACGCGCCAAATCCAGGCAGGCGGCTCAGATATTCACGGATGATGTGGCGCTTCCATCGTCCTGGCATTTGTGAGCAGCCTCAGCGATTGCCAGGAATTTATCCCTGGTCCCTCCGGCCACCAGCACCCCGCAAAGCAAACAATAAGATTCGGTAATCGTGTTGTTTCCGGCATGACAATGGTGCACAAATGGGGATGGTTGCGTCGTGGCCATGTCTTCCTCCCTTAGACGAAGGTCCTGAACAGTTCCTACCAAATAACGGTTGATTGGTGTGTGGACACAGCTTAACTGCTGGAGGCAGATGCGTCTGTTCACTTTTGTACAGCAGAGATCTTTCGCAGTGATTCTTATGTGTTCTGTTTTGAACGCTACTAATCTTGCAGTGGTGCTCGCAGCCTGTGCCGGATTGGACAGACACCGCCGCCTCTTCCAGCTTCTAATAAGTGTGTTTCTGAAGATGAATCATAGAAAGGGGAAAGCCTCATGATCAACCGTCGCGCGACCAGGCGCAATATCAACGGATTCGCCGATGGACTGGTTGCGTCCTATTGCAAAGGTTGTGGATTGTTGATTGCGGCCAGCCCCAAGCGCAAGACCCTGGATGTTATGGAAGATGTCCATGAGTGCCCGGTCTATTTTCACTATGAGCAGCCGCCAGAACCAGTGGATAGACTAGACGCATGGCCGCCGCCAATAGCTCGAGTAGCGCGCATTCTGGTTTATTTAAAATAAGGTGTATTCAAAATAAAGGTGTATTTAAAATGGGCTGCTGGTTTGCCGCCGGATGCCCACTTTCCCTTTCCTTCGCGCCACAAAATACGCGCGTCTTTTCAATAATGCCGCCGTTCAATAAGAATGTTTAAGTTCTATTTATCTGCTCTTTCATAAAACTGCTCAAGGCTGGCGCCATTTGTAATGCTTGTACCTGACCCGTCAGGAACTCTGCAGAGGTATGCCAGCGGCCCAGCAATGGAGATAAAATAAGGGATAGGGACAAGATAATTCTCAGCACCAGAACTCACTCGTGGAACTCGCGCTCAATCTCGGCTGGTCTGTAATCTCTATCGCAGCGTTCGTGTTTTTCGTAAGGCGAGCGAAGGACGAAACGCAAAGCCTCGTGATCGCGTGCGTTGCTCTCGCCTGCGTTGTATGTCTCCTGTTTCCTGTCGTCTCCATGACAGACGACCTCAATAGCAGTCCGGCAATGCCGGAAGCCACAAAATTCAAAAGACCATTGTCTTCGAACCAGGTTGTCATCCACGAGTTCTCTTTCGTTGTTCGTCCACAGGAGCGGACTTGGGCCGTTTTGGCTTTAGAGCAAGAACAAGAGCCGGCACAACAAGAGCTTCTATCCTTCGATCTCAACATGCGTCCTCCTCCCGCGTTCGAATCTCTTCTGACCTGACTGAATCAGATTGTTTTTAAAATGCCGCCTGGAACAGGCTGCACAGTTCTCTATTCACCTCACGCAGTGCGATTGCATTTTGAGCGCTGTGGGGGTGGACAGGGAAGGAGTGAGTTTATGATTTCAATGTACTTTTTTACCTATCTTTTCAACGTATTGGGCGTGGCGGTGATTGGTGGAAGCGCCGCGGTGTTTGTATCCATTGCAGGATTACTAAGGGCGCGAAGGGAGCAGCGGGAATTGAGCGCAGGCAACAACGTTCACTACCAGGAGCGCTTCGCAGAGATGAAAGCTGACGCGCAGGCAAAGTACGGCCCCTCGGTCAGGTTTCTGCGTCCCGAAATAGAGCTTGGTGACGATCCCGAAGCCTTTGAAACAGCGTGGAGAAAATTCGAGATGACGTCGCAAAGTTCATTTGGCGATAACTCGCTCGACTCGGTTTCGACTTCGAAAGGGGATCCATGGAGAACCAATTGATCCCGGTGGTGGTAAACGAAAATGCGGCATTCAGAGCAACCGCATTAAGGCAGGAAGGCTATGTACAAGCCGGCGATCCCATTCAATGCCCGCTTTGCGGATTGCGATTTGTGCTCCTGCTTGATCCGAAGCACCATTCTGACTTTGGAGACTCAGCCGCAATGCACAGAGAAAAGGCCACCATCTTCTTCGAGGAGATAATCATGCAAGATCACATCAATGATCATCCGCACTGGCAATTCAGAATGACGGCACTGAGTTTGCCGAATGGTGCTCTTGCCTGTAATTCAGATGAGTGAGACTGCAAAGGAAGAAGGGGATTAGCAAATAAATTGGGGCTGCCGTTTTGCGGTGTTGATTCGGCAGCCCCGTTCACGGCTGTAAGGCCATCGGGCAGGTCTACAGTCGTAACTTGTTGGATAGTGCTTCTTCGCGCACTATTCATTGCATTTTGTTTGAACTATCAGAGTAGTATGTGTTGCCAGTTTGACAGTTCAGTGACTCAAAACTCTTCGTGTCCTAAACCTGTGTTTTAGTGCATGCCGGAGCGCGTTTCCTTATCTCCTGCTTCCCGCTGTTTCAACCGAGGTTTCCGTGGTTTTTCCATTGACGGTCTTCCCATTGACTGCAGTTTCCCCAGCGGTGCCTGTAGGCGCCTCGATATGCGGTGCTGGAACCTGGGTTTGCAAAAAGTTCAGTAATGACTCCAGATCCACGGGCGCCAGGCGCAGGTTGGGCATGATGACCTGTTTGTATTTTTCGAACAGGGCTGTGGCTATGGGATCTTTCTCCGCGAGCACTTTGTCCGGCGTGGCGATAAACCGCGCAAGCCATGTGCGCTCACGCACATTGCTCACTCCCAGCAGGTCTGGGCCAATCTTGTCTCCATGCCCAATGGTGTGGCAGGCGGCACAATGTGTGGCAAAAATGTACCGGCCTTTATCTGAGATATTGAGCGGCGCGGCCTGATCGTAGTTGACCTTGGCGTCGAGTGGCTTCGCGTTCTTATAGCTATCCAGCCAGTTGCCTATCATCAGGCTGAGAAAGCGCGGATTGTCCAACGCCGAATTCCTCATCCATTGGCCGCCGGGTTCATTGCCCAGAATGACGGACGGAGTGTGGCCATCACGGTCATTTGGATCTGGCTCGGTATAAAGGCCCAATTTTTTGCTGATGAGGTCAATGTCTTCTTTCTTTCCGGTAAGAAAGGTCCATCCCGGGCCAACGTGATATTTTTCCGCATACGCCTTCAACACTTCAGGCGTGTCTTGATCTGGATCGATGCTGATTGAGTAAAAGAAAATATCTTTGCCTACCCGGTCACCCAGCATCTTTTGCACTTGCACCAGGCGCGCGGTCTCCAGCGGGCAGGCATCCACGCAATGTGTATATATAAGATCGATAACTACGATCTTGCCTTTGAGCAAATCGTCATAAAAATGGACCTTGGTTCCATCCTGGGTCGTAAGCGTGACGTTGGGGAAGTAATTTGCTCCATAGCGGCCGCTCGCCGATGACGGCTTACACAAAAGAGCGATGGCAAGAGCACAAAAACTTAAAACTGCTATCGTCTTTGCCTTTGTCTTTATTCTGCGATTTTCCCGATACATATGGCCTCTCAAACTTTTCCTGGTCGTCCCGTTATCTTTTCGGTATCGGTGAGTGGTCTCAATTCACTCCGGGCTCATGCTTGAATCACATGAGATCGGAGCAAAAGAGACCACTCACCGGCCGGTTGCAGCACCACCTTCGAGCGCAGCCTAGAAGGCAGTTGGGGCAATATCATCCGGTGAGACAAACGTCACACCCTGCGGGGTCGCGATCGGTGTCGGCAGCGGCCGCAGGAATGGCGCGCCTCCGTTATCGATCTCCCAGCGGACCAACATTGCATTGTCCTCATGCACCGTGTTGTGGCAGTGCTCCATGAACATGCCGCCCCAGTCGCGGAACTGCATGGTCAGGGTTACGCTTCCACCGGGACGCAGGCGATACACGTCCTTGCGGCCTTTTTCCCACGCAGGCACGTTGGCTGCGCTGCCATTGCGGGCCAGGATCTGGCCTTCTTCAAAGTGGATGTGAACTGGGTGATCCCATCCGCCGCCTCCGTTCTGCAGGGTCCAGACCTCGCGCGTGCCGAATGCCGGGGCCGCGGAAACCCGGCCAAAGCTCGCATTGAGCATTGGACCGTTGTCAGTCTTCACGCCCCATGGCCCGGTCTGACCGCCCGCGCCCGTGGTGTAGGCCGCCGCATCGGTGGCTGACAACGGCTGGGAAGCGCCGCTGCCAAACGTGAACGTACGTTCGCGTGCGACAGGAATGTTCGACAAGTCAGGATTTGGAATCATCACTGAAGGCACCTGGCTCACGTCAGGCGTGGCCGGGTTGCGCACAATGCGGAATTCCAAAAACTTACCAACGCACGGGTCCTGGGACTTGCCGGCAAGCGCGTCTGCCATAGACAGATCATTGGCTGGCTTTTTGCCGTCCTGGTGCTCACAAACGTTCACCATCCAGACTTTGTCCCCAATGTTGTAGCGGGAGAAGTCAATGACCCAGTCATAGCGCTCGGCGATACCCTGCTCATCGGAAACCGTTTGCACAACGGGTGAAGGCAGCAGGTTACCGTCATTCGCAATCTGGATCATCGGCGATCCGTCAGAGAGACCGTACTTGAAGAAGCGTGAAACACTGGCATTCAGGATGCGGAAGCGATACTTGCGGCGCTCCACTTCGAAGTATGGCCGGTAGGTCAGGTTCACGCACATTACGTCGCCGATAAAGCCGTCAAACTGGAAGATGTCCATAAACAACTGGCCACTGGAGTCGAAGGCTTTTTCGTTGAACATCAAATTCACGTCGTATTCCAGGTTGCCAAAGCTCTTGGCTGAGCCGGAGGGCAGCTGCAGGTTTACGCCGTCATTGATGGTTTCATTGCCACGGTCGAGCGCGCTGTAAATGTTGAACATTGCAGCGTTGCCCTTGTACACGTTCTGAGAAGTGAAGGTGAACATGTGATCGTGGAACCAGTGCGTGCTCATGGTCTCGTGCCAGTCGCCCGGGACTTTATTGATTCCGCCACTGTCGTCGGGGCTGCCGGCGCGAGGATCAGTAGCGTCCGTATTCACTTCAAAGATTCCCGCCAGCACGATTGGCCAGTGATAGTCATAGAACTGGCCCGGGAAGAAGAATGCGCCGGTAAAGCCGTCATTCTCCGCACCGTGATGGCCATTGTGTTCGTGCGTGGAGATGGTGTGCCGTCCAAAGCCGTTGTTCTGATTTACGTCAAAAGGCAGCTTATTGTGATGGCGGAACAGAATCGGCTCGCCATAACGGCCCTGCACCAGATACGGCGGAATCGTGCCATTGAAGGTCCACACAGAGTCGGGCTCCTGCGTGGGGAATCCAGGATGGAATTTCAATGGAATTGGTGATGCTGGGTTAATTCCGCTGTTGTACTGTGAAGCAACCTGGGGATTGTAAGTCGTGTTGGTAGTGGCTTGCGCCTGAGAGGCTTCAACACCAATCTGAGGTGCAAACTGAGTGAACCGTTGATGCGCCCATACCGGTCCCGGTGGCCGGCCTTCAATGGGGCCAGTCAAGCCGGTTTGTCCGCCGACCAAGGCTGGATTCAATGGCTGTTGTGTCTGGTTTGCCTGTGCCTGTGGAACCGGAGTTAAGCCGCCGGTCAAAGGATTGTTTAAGCGCGGTGCGACGTCAAAGCGTGGCATCGGCGAGGTGAAAGGCTGTACGCCGAAGAGCGGGCTGGGCGGTGCACCGGTTGGAACGTCTCCATAGGCGCTTTTGACGAATGGGTTCAATCCATGGATAGGGGCGAGTAAGCCACCGGTCGTGATCAGACCCATCTTGATTAGATCGCGGCGAGAAACTTTTCCCTGGGAATGAGCTTTGACAATTTCAGCCCTGTTTTTTCTTGCGTTCTCGGCCTCCCTGAGTCGCGATTTGGAAGACTTTTCATTTAGAAAAAATCCGTCATTTCTATCTGTCATGTTGCGCTCCAATGCTGCACTCCCTGAGAGAGTGCCAGCTTTTGAAAAGAGACCGGCCCTCGCTTCGGTCGCGTTTTCCGCACCGGAACACTGGGGCTGTTCTCAAGTTAGTGTCACAGGCCAACTGACTGTACAATCCGTCAGCGGTCCAAATCATTGCGGCAGCCGCATGGTTGTGCGGCAACCAGCAATAGAGCCAATTAATTTTTTAAAGTCTTGAGTAAATCGCGGGCATTGCCGCGATTTTTAGCACAATTCAGCCTTCGCCGTTTTCGCCATAGCAAACACGGCCCACGCTGAATTATGCCCGGAAGGGAACTCAGCCAATTGAATGACAGACTACTTCCTCTGTCAGTAGATCGATCTGCTTGCGGCGGACGCTGTTATTTATTGAAGTTGTATCGCTACCCTCTGAAAGGTGCGATTTTGTTGGTTCCGTCGCCAACGATCTTTCTCTTACTAATGAATTGAACGCATTGTGGACTACATGCAGGGCTAAATCTGTTCTAAAGGGAACACATTCTTGTAAAAGTTCGCGTCCCAATTTGGAACAAGGCAGTGGCCGGTTGGACAAGAGGATATATAGGGCTGCCTACCCATCTTTAGTCAGGATATTTCTGAGCGAGCTACGGATAAGAAGGTCGCCGCTATAGTCTCCGTCATAGTCAATCAGCCCTTGTTTGCGAAAGTTATTCATAAAAATGCTGACCCGCGATCGCGTTGTGCCCACAATCTCCGCCAGCGTTTCCTGGCTTACCTTGGGCACCACGATCTCTGTCTGCCCTGAGCTATCAAACCCGGCCAGCAGCAACAGAATGCGCGCCAGCCGCTTCTCACTGGTGTGAAAGAGCCGGTCTATCAGATCTTCCTGCATGCGCACGTTGCGGGAAACAATGAAGGAGAGAAAAAAGTTAAAGAACTGGGCATCGCGGCGAAGGATCTCAAGCAATGCTTTGCGTTCTGTCCGGAGCACAATGCACTCAGAAATAGCGATGGCGGTGGTAGTCCTGGCAAGCTGGGACCCCGTAATGCATTCCTCTCCCAAAAAATCGCCTGCCCGCATGAGAGCAATCGTGGCTTCGCGGCCTTCAGACGAAAGGGCCGTAAGCTTGACCCGGCCGTTCAGAAGATAGAAAACGCAGTCCGCCGGCATGGCCTGATAAAAGACAACGTCCTTCTTCTTTAAGCGAACAATGATGCTGCCTACGCCTGGTGCACGCAGGCAGGCAATGGGATCAACCTGCCATAATGTTGCAGTTCGTGGCGCGGCGCCAGCAGCTGCAGTTAGGCGATCGTCAAACTTTCTGTCTTTCCCCATCCGTAACACCCGTCTAGCTAAAAGGCGATTTTATGACTCATTACAGATCTATTTCTCGCTTGAGTAATTGCTGGCGATGCCACCCGGAAGAAAGGCATCGCTCTTACTATTCGCGCCAATGTATCTCGCCCTTATGGTCTGATATTGTGAACTCATATGGGCGAAGCAGCAAATGTTTTCCTACTTGGCCCATCTAGTTGTCCGGAACCGGGCTATGGATATCAGCAGGCTGCTTAGGCTCATCCACGTCCTCGGTTTGCTGCGGCGCCTCCAGAACCATGATAGGGACGCTTATAGCGCCATTGCCGCTGTTCGCGCTGGCGGCGCTGCCTTTGATGGGGATAGCGCTACTGCTAACGCTGGTGCTGCTGCTGACGCTGCCATTTTGCATGACCATCAGATAGTAGTTGTTGGCCGGGAATGGATCTGTCCCGTTGAAGCTGACTCGGGCCGCAATCTTTGCGCTGCTTGCAATCGGGATAACCACAACATTTACCGTCCACGTCTGTCCCTGCGGAAGCACATTCAATTTGCAGGTAAGCAGTATGGAATTCGCAAATGCCAGCGATTGTGAACAAGCGCCGGTTGCAGCTGTGACCGATTGAATCTCCACTCCCAATGGCAGATGTGCTATGAGCGTCACAGCGCTTGCGTCCGCTGAGCCAAGATTCGTTACCTGCCAGCTAAGAGCTCCGATTCCATTTACCGGAACATATTTTCCCGTGAGCCCCAAATCTGTCACGCTTGTCTGACCAGGAGCAGGCGTGGGAACTGGACTTGGCTGAGGCGTCGGCAGTGGTGTTGGATTTGGAGGCGCTGGAGTAGGAGTTGGCGTAGGCGCAGGGGGAGCCGGCGTTGGCGTTGGAGTCGGACTTGGCGTGGGAACTGGTGGCGGCGTAAAGATCGTGGTCGTCACGCTTGCATTGCCGGTTGAAGGATTTGCCAGGGCCATTGCCAAACCGTTCTTGTCCTTTGCCTGAACGGTTGCCGTATTTGTGACGGTCGCCGTTACGGTTTCAATAATTCCAATGGCTACCGTACTTCCTGCTGCCACCGTGCCAAAATCACAGGTAAGTGGGATTCCAGCAAAGCACACACCCTGACTGGGAGCGGCAGAAACAAGTGACGCACTGCTTGCTGCGAACGCATTGGCAACAATCACCCGTGGGACTGCCGCGCTGCCATTGTTGGTTACGGTAATTTCATAGCCCACAGTTGAGTTAGCAGGAACTGAGGTAGGCCCGCTAATGACGACCGCAAGATTTGCAAGCACGGGCGGCGGTGGTGGCGTGGTTGCCAATGGGACAACAGCATTGGACGGTATGGATTCATCACCGTCGCCAAGTGCATTGGTAGCTCGCACCACAAACGTATAGGTAACGCCGTTCGTCAATCCAGTAATAAAGGCCGAAGTCTGGAGCGCGGGCACAATCACTGAGCGGACGGTCTGGCCCTCAACCTGAATTTCGATATGGTAAGTGACAATCGGCAGGCCGCCATTCAGGTAATCTGGGACCGCATTCCATGTAAGTGAAGCCGATGAGTCGTGTCCCGCGGCTACTACATTGGTTGGGGCCTTGGGCACCGTGGGATCCAGCGGCATAATGATGTTGCTGGGTTCAGAGAACTGGCTGGTCCCTGCAGCGTCAGTTGCCGCAACCATGAACTGGTATCGAATGTTGTTGATCAGCCCGGGAATCGTGATTGACGTGGGCACCTCCGTGGATCCTGGCGGGGCTGTGACGATCACATCCGGCATCATCAAGCCGGGCGAGTTCATAAGATTGCGGATGGTGTAACTGGTTACCGTTTGTCCATCTGGAAAAGGAATCCAGCTGACCTGGGCTGATGCGACGCCAGCCGTAGCCACCACATTCATAGGGATTCCGGGAATTGCCGGAGTCACTGGTTGTGGCGCCACAACCCACCAATGGCCTTGCTGTGGCAAATTGCCGGCAGAAGCGTCGTCGGCGACATAGAGCGTCAGGTCTCGGGGATCCATGACCATGGCGCTGAGCAATTCAAACCCGCTCGCGTAATTCAGGTTGACCTGAAACGATACCGGATCGACCAGCGTTATGCTTCCCGGCTGGCCAACGAAAAGATTTCTGCCATTCAGCGCGGGATAAACCTGGTCGCTCATTACAAATAATGGCGCGACAGTTTCTTTCTGCAGAAAATTGGTGCCATGGCACGGATTCAGCCCATTCTGCGCTGTCATGCATTGGTCAGCATTGGGAATAATGAAGGCCGCAACACCGTCACCACCAAAAAGATCGTGGCCAATCCATCCCAGTCCCATGTCTCGCACGTTGTCGGGAGTGCTTCCGATCACCTCAACATTGCTGCAGGGAACAGGATTTGTTTCCGGCGACGTGATACGAAGAATGTCGCCGCTGCGTTTGAAAGCGACGTAGAGATTGGCATCCGGACCCAGGACTGCCGAGTTAGGAACATTGCCCGCGATCCCGCAGCCAGGAAGTCCGTTATGGCCAATGCCACCGTTTCCGGTTAGAACCTCCTGATGGATGATGTCGATACCACCGTGGCCGTTATCCGCCGAAGGAATGAAATGCAGGCGGAAAATGCCTTTCGTATTCGCTTGCATGTCTACCGTATAGAGATTGTTGGTGATTGGATCGAACGCCATCTGGCCTGGCTTGAATTGCACCCCGTCGACGAAGGGAATACATGTGCTGGTGTTCATGGTATGCGGGCCGGGTGAATCAATATCCGGATCAAGCCGGCACAATCCAAAGCCGCCTGCATCGCCTGACCACAAATGGCGGTAGGGCTTGCCTGTGGCTGGATTGATTCCTGATCCCGTCAGCACCGCGCCTCCGCCGGGAGAGGTAACTCCGTCGGCAAATTTCACCAGCGTTGCCGGAGAAACTCTTCCACCGCTGTTGCCAAGATTCCACCAGCGCCCAAACCCGTTGCCCAGCCCTTCCGTGGGATCGTCCGCCACGTATAAGTTCATATTCGTAGGGTCCATAGCCATTCCACTCAGGAAGTCGAAACCCGTGGCGAAGTCCGAGGTAATCTGCAGCGTTGCGGTATCCACCAGCGTAACGGCGCTTGGATTACCGATGAACAATTTTCTGCCATTCTGCGCCGGATAAAGCTGGTCGCTCATCACGAAGCTAGGCACAGCGGTTTGCCCCACTAAGATATTGGTGCTCTGGCAAACCAGGAGGCCATTCTGAGGTGTGAGGCATTGATCGGCGCTAGGCATCACCCATGCGGCCAGGCCGTCACCGCCAAAAAGATCATGGCCAACCCAGCCCAGACCGAAATCTTTTTTGCCGTCAGGGGTGGTTCCTATCACTTGTACGTTGCCGCAGGGCAGAGGCTCAGTTTGGGGAGCTATGATGCGCAGAATGTTGCCGCTGGCTTTGAAGCCTATATAAAGGTTGCCGTCCGGTCCCAACACGGCGGAGTTCGGCACGTTGCCGGCAACACCGCAACCGGGCAGTGTCTGCCGGCCGCCCAGTTGATTGCCGCCTAAAATTTCAGTATGCAGAACATCCACTGATCCATGACCGCCACTGCCTGTAGGGATGTAATGCAGCCGGAATATCCCCTGAGTGTTCGCCTGCAAATCAACTGCATAGATATCATTAAATATTGGATCAAAAGCGAGCTGGCCGGGCTTGAATACGGCGCCGTCAATTACCTCCAGGCAGGTCCCGTTGTTGATAAAGTGCGGACCCGGCGTATCAACATCCGGATCGAGACGGCAGAACCCCAGACCTCCTTGATCGCTTGTCCACAAATGCCGATACGGAGTTCCGGTCTTAGGATTGATTGCTGATCCGCTCAGCACCACTCCACCCCCGGGCGAAGTGACATTGGTGGCGAATGGAATCTGCATCTGCGCATTTGCCGCCGGAGGCATCAGTCCGGCAATCATCGCCACCGTCAGGCAAAGCCGCGATGCAACACCCGCAAGAATGTTGATCCAGGGCTTGATCGAGATTGTGAACGTTCCATCCGTCGTGTTTGTGAGGTCCAGCATCTTGTCATCCTTTCCTGTCCGGAAGAGCAATGTTTTTCGTAAAGCCTGCACTGGGCCGCGGCTGCGTCAGACGAAAAAAGACGTTTGCCGTTGGCCGAAAAATCAATACCTGGTGGAGAATGTGCGCTGCTCTAAAAGGAAGGATCGTTACTGCAAAAAATCATGCCAGGGAAGGAAGCTGCCGAACTGCTCAAGATTCGTCACGCTTTTGTCCGGGTGAACTGCTCGCCTTCCGAGTCCTACCTGCTACAGCAGCACTGACGGTCCACCCAGGAGCCTGAAGTATTTTTCAGGGATGATGTCTTTATCGGGAAACCGGTCTTAACAGTCTGACCAGCGCGTGAGAAGAGCCCGGAAGAACATCAAAGCCGTCGATGCCAAAAAATTATGCCGTCAAAAAACCAAAAACAATAGAAAGCTATTCAATCTCTAAAACACAAACTCAAAACTGCCTGTATACGTTCAGCGCGATTGCATCCGTCCCAAGAAACGAAGTTGGATGGCTGGCCATGTTAAGGATTAAAACCAACCACCCAACTTCAAAGTCCTGCAGATTGCATACTAAGGTGGTGCTACAACATCCTGGCCGCGCTCCAGGAATCTTATGATTGCGATTTTTACTGCCTATATCTATTGCATCCAGGTTCTATGTCCATATATGCGGCTTACCTGGTAACTGCTGTTTTCGATTGATTTGAAGTTGGGTAACCCGTGGGCAGCAGAGGAGCCCTGCAGGTTACCCAACTTCGTGAGCTGACAATGTGGTGATATGAATTTTTGTGCATGCCTCCTTTCCACTGCTTTTGCAGTTGAGTTCAAAATTGGGGGATTCAAGCTCCTACAGCATTGTTCAGGGAACACGGTTGCCGTTCCGAGGGTGCTGCGCGATGCTGTTTTTGGGAAAATGTAGCCAGGCCCATCCAAATCCGCGCGATCAACTTTTCTCGCACATGGATCCATGGCTTGTGAGATTCGGTTGGAATTCTGTTTGCAGCGCCGCTGAGAATTAACATTGTCCTCATCCTTTCCCGTCCGGAAGCCTATTGCTTCGGGAAACCGCGTCGTGTGGTTTCACACGTGGCCGGCGAAGTTTTTGCCGTGCCAGATCCTGTACTGGGATGGAGTGTGTGCACGCGCTCTGGGTCAGATGAATCCAACCGTCTGGCAGGACCAATCAATAGGAAGCTGGCTATCTACGGAAAACTCACGCTAGGAGCCGGGTGTAAAGCTTGCCCAATGGAGCCCTAATCTTGCCACTCAGAACATTGCACGACGGTCCACCCAGGAGTCTGAAAAATATTTCTTTCAGGATCGATGTTTAGCGGGGTAGTGGTCTGTGTTATCTGACCAGCGCGTGAGGTGACCCGGAAGAACATCAAAGCCGTCGATGGATAGAGAATGTGCCTGCGAGATTAGAAGAGAATTAAGGCAACATTAAATTCGCTAAGAAACCAATCAAACTGCGTTTTTTGTCCACGCACCATTTTGGGAATGCGGGAATATAAAAAACTGCTGTAGTGAGGTTCCTCGGCAAAAAAGTTGGGCAACTGTCCTTGCGAACAATTACCCAACTTGAAAGTCTCGCAGTGCGAAACTTCCTGGCCGCGCTCCAGGAACTTGTGAAGAAAAATGAGATGAGGCATTGCTGGGAAAGCCGAACGGAAGGCGCTTGCTATAGGATGATTGGCCCTGGGCGCAGGACTGTGTCTCCGTCCCTGACTGGGTAACCGATCCAGAAACCGTACTCGAGAAAGCGGGCATGCTATCAGCCTGACAAAGTTTCAGACGCCAGTTTGGCGTCTGAAAGCTACATAAGCTTTCCGCGGCTCTTTCGCGGGGACGAGCTCCCGTGCTATAGGCGAACATGCCGCGCATAAAATTCAGCGCTATTACACCAATGCTTCAACTACTCAATGGGTGATCCAAACTACTAATAAAGAAAGGGTGCTGGCGAAAAATGCAGAAACCTGCATTCGCCTGCAATCCTCAAGTCATCCATTTCCACTGGTGTAATCATGTGACTATGCGACCGTTGTGTAAGAGCAAGATTAAAAGAAGATTAAAGATTCAAAGGATTGTAAATATCTTGCCACGATTCTCAGGTCTGCAAGTATTTGCATTTGTGTGATTTGTTTGTGCTGGGGAGTTCTGGAGCTCCGGCCGGAGTCAGCTTTCAGGGCGCCGATTCTAAGAAAAGAAGTTGGGTAATCTAGCGGGGAATTACCCAACTTCAGCGCTCCGGCAAGCACAAGGCCGTTTCGCAAAAGCCTGTCCGTCGATCAGGGAAACGTCCATTGGTTTGCAGGAAATCTAAAAATCCCGGTGTTTCTGAACTAAGGACTCTACTTGCGGCCCTTGTTTCCTACCCACCGAAACCTAACGCCAAATTACTTCAGACAAATCAGGTACTACCTTCAGATATTGAAACTTAAGAACTGCCGAGGCGCTGGTTGAGCGCCCCGGCAGCTGGTTGGTCTTACTTAGGCTGTATCGTTACTGGGAACGTCGAGTGCGCCGGGTTCAGATTGGTCGCGCCCGAAGTAACTGTTCCGGTTGAAGTGAATGAGCCAGCCAGGGTCGGAGTCACGCTGTAAGTGATCAGCATGGTAGGACCGTTGGTCAGGGTCGGAGTAGTGCAATCCAGGGTCTGTCCGCTGATTGAGCAACCGCCGATGCTGGTGCTCAAGCTGCCGGGGACCAGGTTGAACGACGGCGGCAGGTTAATCTCGAACGTAACGTTCGGAGCGGTAACGTTGCCGGTGTTGTTATGGACCTGCCAGGTGAAGAGCACGTTGCTGCCAACTGCAGGTCCGCCATTGTTGGATGAACCCACCACTTGAATGTCAGCGCTCACCTGGGTTCCGCCAGAGTTCACCTTGGTGGTGGCGCTGGCAGTGTTGTTGGCCGTGTTCGGATCGCTGGTCTTCACGTTGCCCAGCAAGTCGCGCAGCGTGATGGTTGCCGAGTTGGTAATGGTTGAAGTGCCAATCGCAACGGTCACTTTCACCGTGGCGGAGGCGCCAGCGTGCATGCCGCCCAGCGTGCAGCTGAACTGCGTGCCCAGAGATCGAGCAGGATCCCTGAGTCGTGGTGAACGAGATCAGAGGAGCCGGCAGTGAATCAGCCAGAGTTACGTTCGGTGCATCGCCAGGACCAGGGTTGGAGATGGCCATGGTGAATGTTACAAACGAACCGGCGTTGATTGATGAAGGTCCGCTCATGGTGATGGCGATGTCCTGCACATCCGGCACGGACGGAGTCACTGCGTTGGAAGGCAACGAAGGCGCGCTATTGCCCGCCGCATTGGTAGCGACAACCACAAAGTTGTACAGTGAGCCGTTCGCCAGGCCAGTGAAGTTCAGGCCGGTTGCAGGAGCTGCAACAGTCACGTTGCCCGCGGAGGTCAAGCCATTCAACAGAGCGGTAACCGTATAGCTGGTAACCGGCAGACCGCCATTGCTGGCTGGAGCTGACCACGCAACCTGAGCGGAAGCATTACCCGCCGTGGCTACTACGCCTGTCGGCGCGGTAGGAGGCGTGGGAACGAACGCGGTGAAAGCAGCGCTAAGGATCGAGAACTGGCTGGTTCCGAACGAGTTCACGGCCGCTACCTGGAATTGCAGAGCGACTCCAAGGGGCAATCCGGTAATTTGAGCGGAATTCGGAGGAACGCCGTTCGCAGCCGGAGGCACCGCTACATCGGGAATTGCTGGTGTTGTCCCATCAGACGCCAGGACTGTATGCACAACAAAGCTGGTGAGCTGTTGTCCGTTAGAGCCGGGGATCCAGCTTACCAGTGCCGTGCCAACGCCTGCGCCACCGGGTGTCGCATTCGTGGCCGTTACGCTCTGTGGAACTGCCGGTGGTGCGCCTGCGGGAGGCTGTGGTTTTACTTGCCAGATCGCAGCCGCGCCGTTGATGGTGCCCTGGGTGCAATCAGAACCAACATAAATTGTTTCGTTGGCCAGATTGCTGGTGTCAATGGTTACGCCGGTGATGAAGCAGAACGTGCCACCAAATTGAGGAGTCACGATCATGTTATTTACGTCACTGACGTTTCCAACTCTTACCGTGCTGCCCAACGATGAAGCAAACAGAGTGTCGCCGGGATATGCTGTGTTAGGGCCGTTGTACGTGAAGTCGCTGACCATACCGGCCTGAGGACCAGGAGCAAAGGCGCCCAGAATTTCTGTACCAATGCCTTGTACCGGACCGCAGCGGAGGTTGCCATTGGCCGGGGTCAAGCATTGGTCGGCGTTTTCCTTGAACCAGGGGCTGATGTTGTCTGCACCGAACAGAGTGTGGCCGATCCAGGCCAGACCAAAGGTGTGACCAGCTGCGCCACCAGCGCCAAGCCGGGCGTCAGCCGCGAAGATTGGCACTTCGATACTGGCGCAATCGGCATCACTGCTGGGATCAAACGTATCTGGATGGTTGATGCGCACGATCTCGCCATCGCGCGCCCATCCAATATATAGGCTGCCGTCGGGGCCCAGACTGGCGGCAAACATCTGTTCGGGAGTTGCGCCGTTCCGGGGATCTGTAACTACGGGGCAGCCGCCTGCTCCATTTCTTGTTCCCTGGGCGCCCATGAGGGATTCCACGTGAATGGGATCCATGGAGCCCTGTCCGTTGTCACCAGTAGGATCATAGTGCATGCGGATCACGCCGTTGGCAGTACGTGGCTGGTCTGCCGCATACAGCGTATTGGTGGAAGCGTCAAATGTAAGCTGCAATGGCACGAAGCCGCCGGCCTGAATGAAGCCGATGCAGGTACGTTCAATGTTATTGAAACGTCCAATACCGGGCGAAGGCAGACTAAGATCTGGATTGTCCAATTCGGGATCAATTCGGCACATACCGTTGCTGGAGTCACCGTACCAGATATGGCGAACGGGCTGCCCAGTGAATGTGCTGATGGCAGTGCCACTCAATACCACGCCTGAGCCGGGAGACGTGACCGATGACAGACCGAATACGTTCCAGTCCTGGGTGCCAGCGAACAAGGTGGTTGTTGTAGGCACATTAAGTTGCGTTACGTTTTGCGCATTCGCTGTCACCGCGAACGCAAGAAGGAGCATGACACATATCAAACCAAGGCAAAACTTGCGTGCCATTGGCTGCGAGGAATGTGTCTCTGTAATAGTTCTCATAGAAATCCGTCTTTCCCGTCCAGAAGCGTCGGCTTCAGGAACGATTTGCGATGGAGCAGCTGCAGGTGCCGCCTGATGGCAACGCATCCGCGCATGCTTTCTCATGGGCGTTCTCAGGGACGCATGGTCGTGATGGGGCTCAACCATGTGCCAGTTTTCACAAAGGCAAGGAAAGACGCGATCGAGTAGAGATAAATCCGGAGCCGGACCGCTGCCAGCCTAACCCTGTGGTGCTGAATACTGTTTAAGACTGGATTCGGAGAACGAGACGCGATGCACTCCTACGCCAGCCTAATCAGCTACCAACTAGCGCCGTGCCCGATTTAACCGTCGATTTGGTAGGAAACTACTTCAAACATCCAGAGCAGCAGCCCGCAAAATAAACCACTGTTTCTGAATACGCCAAACTTGATCTATTGAAAAATCAATTTTTGGCGTAGTTGGAAGATGAACTTTAGTAATTAGAAGAACATTAAGCCAACATTAAAATCTTTAATGTTGGTTGCTCCTCTGCTTAAACCCTGTTATGGCTGCAATTGCTTATTGCCCATCGTCTTGCTCCAAAAACATGCGCGCGGATTATCGCCTTTCCCTGATTTTCTTCTGGCGTCATGCAGCCGTAACCATGGTACGATTGCGCAAATTCCATAGCTCTTCGACGGAAAGGGGCATAGATATGCCTGGTTTTATTTTGACTGCATTACTCGCCACAGCCATAGCTCCCATACAGACACCATCTGCAACCCAGACAACATCACAGACAGCGGCAGCCACGGTTCCCGCGGCTTCGGCAAAGCAAACATCGGGTCCTGCTGCATCCGTAAAGAAAGCTAAGATGGCCACATCCACTCCAGCTGTCATTACGATTCACGGGCTCTGCAGCGGCCAGGCAAGCGCTAAACCCAAAACCGATGCTGCGTGCACCACTGTGGTGGCCAAACCGCAGTTTGATGCTGTTGTCAACGCACTGAATGCGATCGGCCCGCCGTTGCTGCCTGCTCAACTCCGTCCCGTAGCGCAAGGCTACGCAACAACTCTGGTCAACTATGAAGCGGCCAAAAAGGCCGGTGTAGAGCGTGATCCACGATTCGCGGAAGTTATGCGCCTGGCTCGCATGCGCGCCATGGGAGATATGTACAACGCTCTTATGCAGGAGAATGCCAGAAGGATTGCGCCGGAAGCTATTGAGGCTTACTACAAAAGCAATATTGAAAAGTTTGAAGAGCTAACCCTGCGCCGTATCACTCTTCCCAGATACAACTCCGCAAATCTGAAAGATGAAGAATTTGCAGGCAAAGCAGGTAAGGTAGCCGAAGACATTCACAGCTCGCGCTGCCAATGGGGAAGACCTGGATAAATTGCAGAAAGAAGCGTTTGACGCATTGGGCGTCAAGAACCCGCCATCCACGAAGATGGCCACGGTGCGGCGCGGCCTCTATGCTGCCGATCAGGAAAAGCAGCTCTTTGCCTTGAAACCGGGCGAGGTAACCGCAGTCATCGAGCAGCCATCGGCCCTCATCATTTTCAAGTTGGAAGGCCGTGAAACCCCTTCGCTGGCAAAGTCAAGAGATGAGATCTCGCGGATTTTGGTTAAAGAGAAGTTAGACAAGCAGGAGCAGGCTAGAAATAGCGCCATTCAGATTGACTACAATGAACAATACGTTGGATCGGCCCAGAATTCTGCATGGATGCCGGCCAGCCAACTCAACGCTCCAGCCACTACGGGCGGCGACCCCAAAACGTCTCAAGTAAAATCCGATACACCCAAATAGTTCTGTTTCTGAATCGACAATAAAAATGCCGGGGAAGCATTTCTGCTCCCCGGCATTTGTCTGTGCGCTACTACCTCGCGTTAAGCGTTACAGTAAACGTGTTGTTGGGTGTGTTGGTGTCAGTGCCGTTGAAGGACGCATGACCGGTTGAGGTTAATACGCCTGCTGCCGGTACGCTGAAGTTCACGGTCACGATAATGGCTTGTCCTGAGGCCAACGTCGGCGCAGTACAAGTGATGGTCCCTCCGCTGCCTGCCGGTGGCGCGGAGCAAGTGCCGGCCGAAGTAGTGAGAGAGTTGAAGGGCAATCCTGCCGGCAGAGTCGCGGTGAATATCACGGCGTTCGCCGGGGCATTCTGCGCATTTCTGATCTGCCATGTGATGGAGTCAGTGGTTGTTGCACCGGATGTGGGACCACCGTTCTGCGGCGAGCCAGTGACTTGCAGGTCCGTGGTGGTTGGTGGCGCCGTGATGGCCGTGGTCAGGCTGGCCGTATTGTTCACCGGTGATGGATCTGTCAGCGGATTGCCGCCAGCGTCATTCGCAACAACGGTTACTGTGTTTGTGATAGCCGAAGTCACGTTCAAGACTACCGTGACTGTGGCGCTGCCATTCACGGTAATGCCGCCCACGTTGCACTGGAATTGCGAGCCCAGGAGAGAGCACGCTCCCTGGCTCGGCGTACCGGAAACAAACGTTGCGCCTGCGGGAACAAAATCGGTCACCGTCACCTGCGGAGCAAAGTTTGGTCCCAGATTCGTCGCTGTCAGAATGTAAGTGGCATTGCCGTTGGCAGTAACACTCGCCGGACCACTCAGACTGATCGCCATGTCAGTGGCTCCCAGAGGCCGGGTTGGAGTGACTGCGTTTGAGGGTGCGGATTCAGGTCCGGCCCCTTTAATGTTGTTGGCGTGCACGGTAAACGTGTAAGTAGTCCCGTTCGTCAAACCGGTGATTACTGCTGAAAGCGTAGTGCCATTCGGCGTAGTTGCTGTATTGCCGCTTGGAACACCGTTCACGTCCGCAGTCACCGTGTAGCTGGTGATCGTTGCATTGCCATTGCTGGCTGGCGCTACCCATGCGACGGTGGCTTGTGAATCCGCTGCCACTGCTGCTGCGCCTGTGGGTGCTCCCGGAACTGTGATTGCCAATGGCGTAACTGAATTGCTAGGCGCCGAAAACGCACTGGTGCCTTGAGCATTAGTCGCCGAGACGGTAAACGTGTAGGCAACGCCGTTCGTCAAGCCATTTACGGTTACGGCTGGCGTAAGCGAAGAGCCGTTCACGGGAACAACTACATCTGCTACAAGATGACCGTTGGAGGCGGTCGCATTGTGAATGGTGTAGCTCGTTGCTGGACTGCCGCCACCGCTCAGGAAAGAGATAAAAGCCTGGCTATCTCCGGCCGACGCAGTGACACCAACAGGTGTGCCCGGAGCAGTAGGCGCTGTTGGCGCGGTAGAGACAGCGTAGTAACGCCCGCCGCCGGCAACGCCGCCTTCTTGTCCCGGATCATCGCCCACGTAAAGCACCGGATTCGCAGGATCAGACGCGTCAATGGCAATGCTGATGAGAAAGAGAAAGCTGTTTGCGTAATTGTTATCGAGTGTGATGTTCCCGTTAGGATTAGAAACGCCTGAGAGTCTGAAGATGTTATTTCCTGCTTCTGACATGTAGAGGCTATCGCCATTTGTGGCTGGGTAGGCCTGATCGCTGATGACTGCAACTTGGTTCGTCAGCAGCGTTTTCAGTTTGGTTGTTCCATGGCACGGAGTGTTGCCATTCGCAGGAGTAAAACACTGATCGGCGTTGGGGATTTGCCACATGCCCCGAACGTCCGAGCCCCACAGGTCATGTCCGACCCATGCAACAGCAAGACCACGGCGCGCGTCTGCGGTTGTGCCCATTACGACAAAATTGGAGCAGGGCACGATCGCGCTGGATGGCGAGATTACCCGGACCACGTTGCCGTTGAGTTTGAAGACGACGTATAGATTACTGTCCGGTCCCAGAGCCAGAGCCCAGGGGAAGCTGCCACCTAAGCCGCACCCGCCCGCGTCGCCGAGAAACTCCGCGGTAGTGCTAACCAGTCCCTGGCCGGTGTCGCCAGCAGGAAGAAAATGATAACGGGCCACGTTGGCTCCGTTGCCATCACTCACCGAATAAATTGTGTTGGTCAATGGATCATAAGCCATGCGTCCAGGAGTGAATGTCGCTCCAGAGACGGTGGTAATACAGGTTGCTGGGTTGACCGTGAAAGGTCCGCCGGCATCCAGATCGGGATCCAGGCGGCAAAGACCGCCGGTATCAGCCGTCCATAAATGCCGGAAATTCTTGCCGGTGGCGGGATTGATCGCTGACCCGTTCAATACCTGCGCTCCATAGGGCAGCGTAAAGCCGGTAGCCAAAAGCGTGTTCGATGCTGTTGCGGTGGTCTGTGCGATGGCGCTCGCCATCGCGGAAAAAATAACAAGTGTTGTCATCATGCAGCGCAGGGAAAACTTACGCATCTGGCCAAAGTCGAACAAGTTACTCCGTTCGGTTTTAGTGGTCTGCTTCAAACTTCTCATGGGCGTGCCTTGGCATGCCTTTCCCCCGGAAGGGTTGCAGTGATAACCGTCTGGCGAAACAACTTGTGACGGTTACTTCCCCATGTAAGCGAGTAGCGAACTCTATCGGTCAATTCTTTGAGTGCGTTTCATGAACGCCGATTGATCCGATGACAGATTCAGGCAAACGAATAACTCCTCCACTGCATTCCGGTACTGGAACCGGATACGCAGGAACCAACACTCTTCCCGAATGTTGAATTACAAGTCTTCGTCGTCTCAGTTTCTAATCTGGGCCGCTTGAAAATCGCTCATTGAGGATGGCGCCAGGGAAATAATCCCTGGGGCCTAATAAGCGCGGCTGGTCCCGAAGCATCCGCGGGTTTACGAGGCTACAGAAATCTCTGGATGCTCCAAAATCAGCATCCAAGTGCGATGTCTATCGAAACGGATCATAATAAAGTTTTCATTAAAAACAAATTAAAATTTCTAATAATTGGCAAAACCCCACAAATCCGCTGGTTCAACCAGCAGGTTTCTCATCAGATGCATCGGTTCACCATAAGACCGAAATGTGCATGAGTCATGTTTGAATGTATTCGCGGTAACGATTTTTCCGTCCATGCCACATTCGGTTCACGAATCGAAGACCTACTCCGGGTATCGCGACTGCCGCAACTCCACAGTGAAGGGTATGGATTCTGATCTTCGTTCTTATAGAAAGGAGCCCCTTCAGCTGACCGCAGATTGCAGACAATATTCTTGATCTTTGGGGAAACCCGGTTAAACTCTTCCCGATTCGGAGAAATCAAATGGCCGATGAAAAAACAGGTGGCGCGCAGGCAGCCCAGCCGCAGCTCGCAACCGAGCAGAAACCGCAAGAAACTCCTGCCGAACCGCAATCGTTTTCACAAGTGCTATTGGCTGTGGCCGCCAGGTTGTTTAGCTGGGTTTTAATTGTCGGCCAATACATGTACTTACTACGCGTGCCAATTCTCATTGCTGGAATTTTTATCGCATTTCCATTTGCCGCGCTTTTGTCGGGATCCCCATTGAAGGCCCTTTTCCAGAACCTGTTTCTTATGGGGCCATTGGCAACATTCTGGTCAACCATGGCCGCTTTAATTCTTGCCTGGGGATTACTGCTCACCGGTCGTATCGTCCTTCTCAATTGCGAAGACAGGTTTGGCATACCGGCTTTTATGAGCGCAGCAACGCTGAGTGGTTGGGTTGTTTTTGGAATTCTGGGATTGGCGCTGCCTACCATCTTAGGCCAGTTTACTCAGCAGGCTGATTTTGGAACCGCGTATCTGACCATGCGCATCGTCGCTGTGGTCGCGGCAGCATTGTGTTCTTACCTGATGGCTTTTGCTGCGCTCTGGTTCGCGGTTTTGCTCGCACCGCCGGACACGCAAGGATCAGCTCTTACTTTTCCTTGCATCTCCTTGATGCGACGGTGGCTGAACTGGGCAGATACACACCATATTCTGCCCAGCAGAATCCATCCTGGAGTCTGGGTGCGCAAGCATCTTCCACCGAGTCTTTGGCAGGGCTATCTTGCCTCGGATGGGTTCTTGTGGAGCGGGCATTGGCTGGCATTGCTGTTCGGCATCGCTACTCTTTTGCTGTGTGAATTCATTGACTGGTGGCATGGTCGAGCGGTGGGTGCCGCATCAGGAGTAACGGCACTGACATTTGTGTTGCTGCTGTTATTGAATGCCAATTGGGTGCTTGCTTTCCTGGCGTTTTTTCTGGACCGTTTTCGTGTGCCTCTGGTAATTCCCCTGGCGTTATTCGCCTTGATTTCCGGCAATGCGCGCAGTTCTGATCACTTTTTCCATATTCGATCTGCCTCTACTAAAATCGCGCCTATTTCGGCGGCGGATGTACTGCGTGCGCGCGCAGGTAAACCCATTGTGCTGGTTGCTACTGCCGGCGGAGGCATCCAGGCCGCTGCCTGGACGGCGCAAGTATTCACCGGGCTCGACGACCTGTATAAAAAATGGAAAATCAGCGGAAACTTTGAAGAAACCGTTACCCTGATAAGCTCCGTCTCCGGCGGCGCCACCGGATCCATGTTTTATCTAAACCTTTATGATCCCGCGGAGCCGAACCATTTCCGTTCAAACGATCTACCGGGACTGGTAGATCTCGTATCGAAGCCCAGCTTGGACGATATCGCCTGGGCGCTTGTCTACCATGATTTGCCGCGGATATTTTTTCCCAGCAACGATCATTTCAGCGATCGCGGAAATGTTCTGGAGCAGGACTGGTCTAAACGGGCCGCGTTGAACAGCACTCTCTCGGAATGGCGTACCGGCGTGAAGGAAGGCTGGCGCCCGGTGACTATATTCAACTCAACCATCACCGAGAGCGGAGAGCCGCTGGTATTCTCAACCGCCAATTGGATATCCGAAACCGGCGTGACTGCGGCCGCGGTCTCCCCCCAGCGGGAAAACTTCTACGAAATGTACGACGCTCAGGACCTGGATGTTGTCACGGCCGTTCGCCTGGCTGCTACTTTCCCGTATGTAACTCCTGCCGCGCGGCCAGATACCGGTGGGCCGAAAGACTTCCATATGATCGATGGCGGCTACTACGATAATTATGGAATCTCCAGCCTAATATCATGGTTGGAACTAGGTCTATCCGATCTTCAGCGTGAGTGTGAAGCGAAGGCAAGCACAGCTCAGGCTAAAAAAGCACCAGACTGCCGCAAGCAGGTTGTGCCACCGATTCTAATTTTGCAGATTCGCTCTTTCCCTCCCGATCAAAAAGCCCAGGCAGCAAAGAAGGGATGGGCGTTTCAGCTTTATGCCCCCATTAAAGGACTTCTCGCCGTGCGCAGCACGGCACAACTGGTCAATGATCGCGAAGAGTTAAGCATGTTCGCCCGGCGCTGGGAGCCGGACGCAGCGGAAACCCCCAACGCGAAAATTCAGTTCGCCACCCTGGAGTACGGTGGATTCAATGAGAAAGAAAAGGACAAGGCAAAAAGCCCGCCGTTATCCTGGGCAATGAATCCTGCCCAAATCGACGCAGTCAAAAGTGACTGGAAAAGCCGCCTCCAAGACAATGATCCCGATATAGACAAGATCCACTGCTTCTTTGACGCTGCGTTCACCCATTGCGAGGGCTTGTCTCACAAACCCAAGTAGAACCAGGCAGCCAGATTTGCCGATCTTGCGATTACCGAACTCCCATAGTGGCTCTCCCTAAGGAGCCACTATTTTCTGAATGCGCAAGATTCATCGAAACTTGCTCCTCTCATTTCAGTAATGAATCGTGCATACAATCTGCAAAAATCTGCAGAGTCTTGAACGAGTTTCGACTGTCCCACGCCCGCTCAAACCACACCTCCCATTCAAAATCTAACTTAACCGGACTCTGTAACGTTTTCTAAGGCGAAAGCACTATTTATTTGGTTCAGTTTTGGAAAAATCAGGTTAGAATGCGTTCCTAAGTATCGACGGCCCCAGGGTTCACGCAAGAAAACTTAAAAGCAAAACAGGATTCCGGGTAACTCTCAAAATTTATGGCCAGTTTGCCTAATCAGCAGGCCGTGACACGTGTGTTTGTTGTCGCTGGCCGCTATGAAATCAAGGACCCGCCCATTGGACAGGGCGGCATGGGCGTGATTTACAAAGCCTATGACAAAACCACCCGGCGTTACGTTGCGCTCAAAACGATCTGGGGAGAAGTCAGCACGCTCGCTTTGTCGATGTTTGAAAAAGAGTGGAGCGTTCTGGCGCGCCTGAGCCATCCCAACATCGTAGATATTATAGAAACCGGGCAGTTTGATGATGCCGGGCAGAAGAAGCCCTTCTTTGTGATGCCCCTGCTGCCGGGAGCCACGCTGGATCAGTTGATTAAAAATGCCAGCCAGCGGCTTACCGTAGAACGCACAATCGACATCATGGCGCAAGCGTGCCGGGGCTTGCAGGCAGCGCACGATCAGGGGCTGATTCATCGCGACCTGAAGCCGAGCAATATCTTTGTGCTCGATGACGATTCAGCGAAGATCATCGACTTCGGCGTGGTGCATCTGGCGGACAACGTTCGCAGTATTACGGGGATGAAGGGCACGCTGCATTTTCTGGCGCCAGAGCTGCTGGACCACAAAGCCCCATCGATTCTTTCTGACGTATATGCCCTGGGCGTGGTGTGTTATGAAACGCTCACGCGGCGCAGACCGTTTGCGCGACCCAACTACGAAGAGACAATAGAAGCGATCCGCACTTATATCCCTCCTCCAGTCTCTGATATCAACGGCGCAGTCAATGACATGGTGAGCCGCACCGTGCATAAGGCGATGGCCAAGCAGCCGTATCACCGTTTTTCCAGCGTGCGTGAGTTTGCTGAAGTGCTGAGGAAAGCGCTGCGCAATGAACCCATCGAATATTTTGATAGCAGCAAGATTCAGCCGAGGATTGAGCGGGCCAAGCGGGCCCAGGGAGAAGGCGACTACCAGTTTGCCAAAGAAATCCTGACCGAGCTCGAAGCAGAAGGGCACATTGATCTGCAGATTTCTCTGGTGCGTATGCAACTGGACCAGGCGATCAAACTCAAGACCATACGGCAACTGCTGGAGAGCGCCCGGACACGCATTGAAGAAGAAGAATATCCGCTGGCGCTGCAGAAAGTGCAGGAGGCGCTGGAGATCGACGCCAACCATGCCGATGCGCTGCAACTGAAATCGCAGATTGAGCAGCAGCGGAACACCAAGCAGGTGGAAGGCTGGTACCGGCTGGTGCAGCAACATATCGATAACCAGCTATTCAGCCAGGCGCGACTGGGAGTGGATGAGATCCTGAGGATCAATCCGGCAGACACGAAAGCGCACGCTCTGATGACCCAGCTGGACCGGCAGGAAAAATCCTCCGGCAAGCTGCGTGAAGAAAAAGAGCAGCTTTACCAGGCGGCGATGAAGTTCTATCAGTCGGGTGAGGTAAGCACCGCGCTCGATAAGCTTGAGCAACTGCTGGCATTATCGCGGCAGACAACACGCACACCGAATCCGGAAAAAGAAGCACAGTACCAGAGCCTGTATAACCAGATCCGTTCTGAGCGGGAGGCCTTCCGCAACGGGTATGCCGAAGCGCGCCGCCATATGGAAGACAAGAACTTTTCCCGGGCGCTGGCCTTGTGCACGGAGTTTCTGGAAAGAAATCCTGCTGATCCCATGTTTCAGGCGCTCAAGCTGGAAGTGGAAGAGCGGGAAAAACATGAACGTTCTGCCGCCGTAGCAGACGTTGACCGGCGCGTGGATACTGAAGCTGACCTTGACCGCAAGGTTACTCTGCTGAAAGAAGCGGCGGAGTCCTATCCCAGCGAACCCCATTTCCGTGAAGCGCTCAAGCTCATTCGCGGACGCCGCGATCTGGTCAACTCCATTGTCAATAAAGCCAAGCAATATGAGCAGGGAAGCCAGTTCAATGAAGCTCTGGGGCAATGGGACATTCTGCGCAGTATCTATCCGCAATACCCGGGGCTGAACGCGGAAGCGGAGCGGCTCGGCGTGAAGCGCGAAGAGCAGTCGCGGGAAGATGCAAAGTCGCGCTGGGTGCAGCAGATTGATCAGCATCTTGAGGCCGGCGAATACGAAAAAGCGCAGACGACGGTCCGCGAAGCTTTTGCCGAGTTTCCCAGCAATCGCGAACTTGCCAGCCTGGAAAAGCTGACTGCTGCGGCGCTCGAGAAACGCGCTGAAGCCGACGAACATTTCGCTGCCGGGCAGCAGTTTTGCCAGGATGGCTCGCCT
Source organism: Terriglobia bacterium (assembly GCA_963724105.1). Taxonomy (GTDB): domain Bacteria; phylum Acidobacteriota; class Terriglobia; order Terriglobales; family Acidobacteriaceae; genus Angelobacter. The sequence continues at coordinate 108,157 of CAVRTD010000004.1, forward strand.
CATGAAGGCATCGCGGAGATGCGCAAGGCATTGGAGTTGGATCCGCGCAACCGCAGCATGCGGATGGCATTGCTCGGCGCACTGCTGGAACTGGGCCGTGCGCGGCTCAACGATGACTGGCGCGAATCCCAGAAGCTCCTGCAGGAAGCACTGCAACTGGATGACACCAATCGCGTCACGCAAAGCCTGATCGCCCAAGTGCAGGACCGCGAGCGCCAGGAATCAGTAGATGCGTGCGTCTATGAAGCGCGCGAGCTCCAGGCAGCGGGCGAGTTGACTGCCGCTCTGAATAAAGTTCGCGAGGGGTTGGGTAAACATCCCCACGAAAGCCGTCTGGCCCAGTTGGAACATACCCTGGTCAATATTCAGGGCGTTCATGAGAGAGACCAGAACGCAACGTTGTCTGCCTCAGCCGATCCCCGCGGTGAGCCAAGGAGAGACGAATGGCGTGAGGAAAAATCTTCAGGAGCGTCCGCCATAGATGCAGACGCAAACGCGATGACCGGATCGCTTGCCGGCGGCCCCATGGCAGTGCCTGCAGGTTTTGATCGAACGGGCAGTATCGTTATTCCGCAGCAGTCTTTGGCTCCACAAGCCGGGGTTTCACAATCTGTGGTTTCACAATCTGCGGTCCCACAGCCTATGGCTGCTCAGGCTGCAGCCGTGGCCGTGGCGGCCCCTGAAACGCGTCCGCCGCTTGCACCAGTCCGTCCGAAAAAGAAGGCCGCGGTTTCTCCCTGGCTGTGGGTGGTGCTGGCGAGCGTTTTCTTGATCGCTGTTGCCGTGGTTGTAAAGTATCGGTCGCTGGCCAAACCGAAGAGCGTAATCACCAGACTGCACGCCAACGTGCCAGAAGCTCACTTCAAGATTGATGGCCAGCCCGCTGACGCTGCAGGCCTCTTATTGGCGCCGGACCAGGAGCATGTACTGGAAGCGGCATATCCTGGTTATCAGACTGCGGTACAAAAGTTAACGCCTTCCCCCAATCCTTTTCCTGCAACGGTTGAGTTCAACCTCACGCCGCTCTTGCCGCAGTTGGAAGTATCCACTGATCTGGCGGGGACATTATCCATCGGAGACCAGACGCCGGTTCCGCTGCAGCCTGGAAGTGTCACGGTCAATCAGTTAGCGTCCGGGAATCAGGTAATCAAAGTATTGGCGGGGGACCATTCCTGCATTGAGCTGCCAATCGACATTCAACCTGGGAAGACGCTGGCACCGCCGAACTTGTCCGCGGCCAGCGGTTGTTCCGTGGCGGTGGTGAGCGTGGTTGGTTCTCGCGCGCATTTGTATGCGGGCCCAAATCTTAGCGGAGGCATCGCCGGGCAGGCGCAGCAGCTTATTCCCGCTGAAGGTGTGGATATTGAAGCCACGGAAACCGGCGCTGAGTTCACACTAAGCAACGGACGCACACTGACCATTCAGGCCAGCAACACGCCGCTGCTCACGATCGCCTTGAATGCGACGAATGCGACCAAAGAAACGGCTGCGCCGGCAGCTCCAGAGCATCACGTAAAAGCGAATGCTTATGTGGTGCTGCAAGCGGCCGAGCCGGAAGCCGAGGTCCACGTAGATGGAGTAAGCCGCGGAACGGTTTCACCGAGCGGCATCATTCTGGTAAGCATTGAACCGGGAAACCATAAAGTATTCCTGTCAAAAGCCCACTGTGAAGATTCTCCGGTCGTTCCCATCACCGTGCGAACTGGACAAACCGTGCATCTGGGCGGCGACAAGTTTCCTCTGGAACGGCAAGGCGCTTTGCTGTTCAAGATTTCACCGCCCACGGGCACAGCCAGCTATCGCCTCGGAGATCAGGCTCAACCGCGCACTGCCCACAACGGTGACACCGCGTGGATGAAGCCGGGCAAATATAAAGTCCAGATTGAAGCAGCCGGGTATTCCCCGGTGAGTGCTGACTATGAGGTCAAGCCGGGAGCCACCGTGGAAGTGAATGGCAAGCTCCGTACTGGGTCAGATAGCGCGGCAGCGCCGGCAAAGCCGGCCAGGGATTCTGGTCTGGAAGACGAATCGCAATGGTCGCACGACGCAAACTGGTGGGTGCTGAAGAAACCGACCTACGGCTGGATGCGCGCAAAGCAAGGGCTCTTTAACATCACGATTGAGCGGTCAAAAAAAGGGATTTTCAAGAGTGCGAAGAAAGTTGAATGGGCCATCGACTATCGCGGCGAGGGCGACCGGGTACTTTACTGGATCGATAATAAGACCTTGCACCGTATCGCTTACAGTGATGGCCATCCTATAAAGGAAGAAGTGATTAAGCCGCTTTCGCAGTCAGGTGATTACCACCTGGTATTTGATGTCTCGCCGCAACGGGCTGTGGTGTCGGATAGCTCAGGGGAAAAGCTTGATGAGTTTGAGCGTCCGAACCCGAGCGTGGGTCTGGGAAAGATCGGCTTCCACGGTGAAATCGCCGTCACCGTACAACAGCTTAAGTAAACGCACAGCAGCTTAAATAAAACCCGCCTGCATAAGCGCCGGACTCTGAACGTACCAGCAGTCAATCGATCACGTGAGTCTATTTTCTCGCGGTCTTGTTTCCTTTTAGGGTTTGAATAGGCTCGGCGGATAAGGAAGCCCAACTTTGGTCCGGATTATATTCGGCTGTGGCTGCGGCAGTTTCTGCGGTCTTTTCGCCAAGATCTTTTTGGTAGACCACGCCATCCGGGCCTACCATGAAGGTCATGATTCCTGAATCGCCATAGACGGCTGGATAAGCGATTACGCCAAAGCCACCCGTCAGTTTTCCGTCTGTCATGTAGTCGCGCGCGCCGCCCGTGGCGGTTGCGCCTTGTTTGGTGAGTATCCGGTAATAGTATCCGTTGAATGGCTGTGGCTTGTCGCTGTGGGAGTAACCCAGCTCTTTAGCTGCATCGCCCAGCGGTCCCAGAGGGCTTGGCGGCTGGCCTTCTGCCACTTCCCAGTACAAGCCATTTTTCTGGCCGGGATCGCTCACGAACTTTTGCGCGTATTGCTTTGTGCCATCATGGCGTCTTTGAAGTACCGGTCTTGCGCGCCGGCAATATCTGCAAGCACGTTTATGGCAACCAACTCATCGTTGCCGATCCGCCGCGCCAGTACCTCGTCTTTACCGGCTGCCGTGTCAAAGAACCAGCGGCCCGCATCGTTCTTCTTAAGCGGAATGGGAAAAGGAAAGTTGTCGGCGCCCAGGTATAAGACTTCACCGCCGGCTTTGTTGGCGCTCCATCGATTCATCTCGCTATAGGAGCTCAAAAAGCGGTCGCGATTATTCTTGTCTGCTACGTCATCGCCAGAGAAGAGGACTTGTTTTGCATCAGGACCAAAGATGGCAAGTATAGCGTCTCGATCGCCGGCTTTGGCTGCTGTAAATAGAGCGGAGCCGGCCTCGGCGGGAGATTGGAAGGTGCGTGGTGCGGCCTGGGAAGACGTAACCTTTTCCGCCGCCTTGTCTGTTCTGCACGCTGCCAATGAGACAACAAGCCCGAGCAGCGCCAGGCCCATGCAATATCTGGTAGAACTCAACATATTTTCCTCCCTGGTCTCAGCAGAAAACCTCAAAGCAAAATCTCAAGAAATCATCTGCGGTGAAAGCCGCCGCTGGCTCGCATACTGCTGAAGCCGCGATCACTGGCCGCGCGTGAAGACCAGCCGCTGTCATGGCTCATGGCACTGGTAGAGCCGCCCCATTTTTGTCCGCTCGCTGTGGTTCCTCCGGCAACATGTTGGCCCGAGGCGTCCGTCCCGTGATAAGCCGTGCCCCCGGCCGCTGTGCTGGAAGCTCCATAGTGATAGCCCTGGCCCGTCACGTTGCTATATCCAGAACCACCGGTGTGAACTCCACCCGCAGCCGTGGTTGAGGTGTGCTGACTCTGGCCGCCATAAGCCGTCCGATAAGCGCCGCCGCTGCTGGTTCCTCCGTAACGATTCGCGCCTGAATACGCTCCGGCCGAGCCGTAAGCGCCGTGATAGCTAGCCGCGGATCCATAGGCTCCGTGATACGAAGTCCCATAGCCGTGGTAGCCGTAAGCGCCGTAGCCGCCGTGCCATGCCGCGTTCCCGTAATAAGCGGTGTGGCCATAGACGACGGTCCCTCCGTGCCAGCCAACTCCCCAGGCACTCCATCCCCAGGCATAGTGGCTGGTCATCGCTGCGCCTACTGCAATGCCGACGCCGAAACCAATCACGGCGGCAGCGGCAACCTCACCCGGGGTATATCCGGGAATCACATACGGCGTGCCGTAAATCACAGTCGGGTTATACGTTGGCACATACACTATTTGAGGATTGGCGGGTTGAATCACAATCACACTCGGAGATTGCTCCACCACCGTCATCTGCGAAGTTGTTTTGAGATGGCCTGCAGCCTTTGCCTGCTTGCGCAATACTTGCACAGCCTCCATCACGTCCTTCGGCTGGATGTGATATGCCTCGCCTAATTCTGAAGTCCAGGCCATGTTCTTGGCCATGTTTTCCAGTACGGTATTAAACTGCGTCATGGCTTTTACGCTGGGGTCCCAGGGTTGAGTGTTCACGGCCTCCGCCAGCTTTTCTCCGGTAAGACCCTTGTTCTTCTCAAGCCATTGGCTGGCTTCCACTACCTGGTCAGGGAACGTGGCTGCAGAAAGCGTCTGCGCAACCAGCGCGTCAGGGTAGAGTGCGATGGGCGCCACCAGCGCCTGCAACTGCTCAGGACTTTTAGGCGCGCTCTCCTGATTCGGATTTCCGCCGCCTTCCTGCTCCTGATAGCCGTATACGGGTGACGATACCGTGATGAGCACCAGGCTCAGCGCTATAGACAACACTTTTCTTAGTTGGTTGTAGATCATCTGATTCCCCGTTTCCCGCCTGACTTGTTGCATTCCTGACTTGTTGCATTGATGACTATTGAGATTGGATGGCCTGCTCTCAGAGCTAGTTTGTCTTGGAGCAGAGCTGACAGACTGACTTTGATATGTGTTTTGATTGAGACTACGCGGTCTTACGCAGAGTGTTGACTGCTGTTAAAAAACGGCATCAGAAAACGGAAGCGCTGTAAGAGAGCTTCTCAGAAATCACGTCGTATGGGTTATCAGCGGCTGCATGACGGTTGTGAGTTCCGCAAAAGTAGATATTCGGTGAGCACACTGGTGCCAGGTATTTTGAGCCGAAAGTTCAATGATTCTCTCATCGTTTCCTGACATGCAACTCAACCCTTGTCGCGCCATCCGAGCCAGCAACGAATGATTGGTCCAATCGACTCATAGGAGAAGCTTCTTCGTAAACAGATTAGACGCGCTCTGGAAGAGTCCTTGTCTCAGTTCCGGTTTTTGCGTGTACTTAGCTCCGGCTTCAGGATGAAGACAGACTGAGAGTGATTGCTTTCGGAAGGATACAGGAATGTCAGAGTTCACACTTCTCGCGAGTACGGGAACGCTCGAAACCGTCCGGACCCATCTTTCTCATTTGTCTCCGTTGACCAGATTCATTGTGGGACTGTCGGCTGTCTTCATCATGCCGGCGCTCTCACGCCGGCTGAAGTTGCCGTCCGTGATAGGACTGTTGTTTGCGGGAATCATCCTCGGCCCATTCGTGCTCGACATTTTCGGAAAAGAGCGGCCGATCGCTGATTTTTTCGCAGACCTCGGCAAGCTCTTGCTGATGTTTTTTGCCGGTCTTGAAGTCGATCTCAATCTGTTTCGCCGATCTGAACGCAAGGTGATCACCTTTGGACTGATCACCACCACGCTTCCATTGGTGCTGGGTTCGTCTGGTCGGTTTGTTGTTTGGTTATGCCGTCATTCCCGCCATCGTGATTGGATCGCTGCTGGCTTCACACACGCTGCTGGCTCTGCCAATCGTGAAGGAGCTGCACGTTGAGCGCCTTGAACCTGTCGCGGTTGCCACGGGCGCAACTGTAGTATCTGACACGCTCTCCCTGGTCGTGTTCGCGGTATGCCTTTCCACTTATCAACGTGGTTTCTCAGTCTCTGTGCTGTTGATACAACTGGTTGAGATTATCGGTTTTGTCCTGCTGGTTTTGTTTGGCATAAGCCGGGTAGCCGCGTATGCGTTGAAAAGAGTGGAAGACCAGGAAGATATGTACTTCATCTTGTTGTTCGGGATCATGGCAGTCGCCGCTGCTTTGGCCTCATTGGTTCAGCTGCCCGGCATTGTGGGAGCCTTCCTTGCCGGGCTGGCCATCAATGCGGCGGCGCAAGGCAAACCGGCGTCAGAGAAGCTGGGATTCTTGGCAAACGCCTTTTTCATTCCGTCCTTCTTTCTGGTGACCGGTTTCCTTATTAATCCAGCCGTCTTCGTGCGCAGCCTGATCGATAACTTCGGCCTGGCCGCATCGATCGTGCTGGCGCTGCTGATCGGTAAAGGTCTGGCTGCTTTCATTGCCGCGCGTCTTTTCAAGTATTCTTCGGCGGCGCGCAACACGATCTGGTCTCTCACACTGCCGCAGGTTGCAGCCACACTGGCGGCTACGCTGGTGGGAGTTAACACGGTAGACCCAGCGGGACAGCACCTGATCGATACCCGTGTGCTCAACGCAGTTTTTGTGCTGATGCTCACCACATCGATCCTTGGACCGGTCATGACCCAGTATTTTGCGCCGGGGATGCTGCCAAAAGAGGTCAAGCGTGCCGCGTGACGGCTTTGCGACACAAAGAGTGGAGCCCGGCTGCAAAACGTTCCCGACTATAACGTATAGGAGAAACAATCATGAAAAGCATTGCGAAATATTCACCATTCACTGTATTGCTGATCTTAGTGATCGGCGTAACCGTTAGCCTGGCGCAGACCCAATCTCCGCAGACCCAGTCTCCGCAGACCCCGTCTTCGCCGACCGCATCTTCCCAGGCCCCGTCTTCATCGGCCGGGGTGCAAGTGAATCCATCCCAGGTACAGAAGAAAGCCAGCATGCCTCCGCCGGCCGGCGCTGCCAAGACAAGCAGCGTTGGAACCAACGTGCAGATGTCGACAGCCGCCAACTCCGATTCATGGGCCGAGCAGATTGATGTGGACGGTAACGGCACCGCCGATCAAGCCAACCTGGTCTGGGACGGCACTGACAAGGTCCTATTCAGCGATGCTTCCGGAACATTTACCTGTAAGAATGGCGCAACCGGCAGCGGAGAGCTGTTGATCGCGGTCAACGGCACCGGCAATAAGTTTGGGCGTCCCGCCGGGTCCGGTTTCTGGGTGGCATCCATGGATAAAGCTCAGTGCGGTGTCGCGGCGAACTCGATGTGGGGTTGCAAGTTCGACGCAACCGGCGCCGAGACTGCATGCGGCGTGGCCACGCTGGACAAGAAGAACAACGATCTCATCATCGCCACGGCGCAGAGATAGGCCGGCGGTGGGATAACTCAAGTTTACGCTTGACCTTCGCCATGGGATTTGCTAACTTATCTCCTCCCAGCTCGTATAGTTGGAGCCTGGAGCGGCGCAGGCTTTAAATATCTTAGGCCTGCAACCCCGCCGGATGAGCACCTGCTTTAAGCTCATACCGAACTGAAACCCGAGCGCCGCAACCTTTGCGCCCGGTTTCGACGAGCGGCCCCATATACGATACGTGTATCTGCACTAAGTTCGCGCTAACTTATTAAAAATAAAGGCCCGCCAACGCGCGGGCCTTTTTCTGTTTTCCCAACTCCTCCCAGAAAAGAGCCTCAACATGTCCAATCACCTGCAATCGCGGGGCGGCGATGATTTGCCGCCTAACTTCAGTTCCCAAAAGCAGCAGATCCTTGATCTGCTGATGGCAGCCGGCGGCAGGGAAGTCCCGCTGGCAGAAATCATGATCTGTGCGGCCCAGTACAACGCCTGCATACATGAGCTGCGCAAGCGAGGCTACAAGATCCTGAACCGCACGGAAACGCGCAACGGCGTACGGCACTCCTGGTATCGGCTGGAATCATCGCCGCCGGAGCTTGCGCCACCTTCGGCGCGCAAGAAGTCTGCGCGCCCTGAATCCGTACCCGCTCCGCCGTCGCGGCCACCGCAGCCCTCGCCATCACCCCAGGCACTTTCGCTCTTTCCAGAAATGGATGGGCGCCGTCCGGTCTGGCGCGATCCTGAAATGAACGCGGTGAAACATGGTTGAAAAAGGACGCCCATGGATGCGCTGGCACGTGACGCGCTGGCGCAACTCTCCACGTGTATTGCAAATGTCTTTGGCGGCGCAGGGCGCATATCGCAACCTGCTGGACGCAGCCTGGCAGCAGGGCGGCAGGCTTCCGAATGTGCCCGGACTGTTGTGGAAGTATGCGCTGGCGCAATCGCCGGAAGAGTTTGCCGCCGTCTCCGCGCCGGTGCTGGCTATGTTCACCGTGAGCGAGTGCGGCAACTGGCTGAGCAATGAAACGCTGATGGAAGAATGCGCAGACCGCGATACCTATGCCGATGAGCTAAGCCGCAAACGGTCAGAGGCGGGAAAGAAAGGCAACCGTACACGCTGGGCTTTGCCCGATGACGCATCGCAAACGGTATCGCAAAATGATCGCAAAACCATCGCAAATCTATCGCAAAACATCGCAAACGATATTTTGCGATCGCGTAAGTCGCTCACGGAAGAGGAGTTAATCGCAAGCGGATCGCAAACCATCGCATATAAGAAAAGAGAAGAGAAGAAAAGAGAAGATACCGGCGGCGATAAAACTTCGGACAAGACTATCGGGGACAAGACAATCGAGGTCGCGCACTGGAAGTGTGTTGATCTGGGTCTGGCTTCTCCGCGATGGACGCGACCGAATGACGCGATGAACGCCTTTGATGCCGCATTGCAAACCGAGCTTCGGGCTACGCCTGGCAAGCCGCTCACCGCCATCGCCGATGAGCTAGGCCAGCTCTGGCTGGACTACACGCGCTCGGCCAAAGGCAGCGGACAATACGCGATGGGCCCGGCCAAGTTTTTTGGTGAAGGCTGGTATCGCCGGACAGCGGCGTGGCGTGATGCCGCGGCGGAAGAAGCACAGACGATGGACGGCGCGGCGTTTATTGAGGAGAAGCGGAAGAAGCGAGAGGCAGCTTTTGCCGCTGATGATCGCTGATGAGCGCAGATCAAAGTAACCACTTAACGAACTTAAACAACGTAACGATGAAGATGATCAGCAAAGCCACCTGGAACACGTACCACTGAATACGCGTGAACAGGTCCGAATCTTTGAAATGCAGCATATTGTCCTTTCAACTAAGTTCTCGCCAAGCCGGGGTCCCCAATCTGTAGTGCGCTCATGCAGATTCTTTACTTGCACCAGTTTCTGGCAGTCACTTCGGAAACGCAAGATTCATTTGGTATTTCCACACGATTTCGGTGACAATCCTGTGCAAATCAGGCATTGTCTGTGGATAAAGGTGGAAAAGTAGCCACAATATATTGATTTGCAGGAGCAGATTCCTCGCTTCGCTCGGAATGGCACGCCGTTGTATTTGCACCACATCGCAACAAAACAACTCTGGATCCCGCATCACCCAAGAAACAACTCCCATGAAAAAATCAGAATCTCTTCCCTGCAATCCTGAAGCAGAGGTCGCCGTGCTGGGCGCCATTCTGCTGGACAATCAATGTTTTAACCAGGCCGCGTCCGTGGTCTGCGAAGAAGATTTCTCGCTGGACACGCACCGGCGCATCTACCGCGCGATGAGTGAACTGCTGGAGCGCGGCGCGCGCGTGGACTACGTGACGCTCACCGAGCAGTTGGGCGCGGACGGAGTAAAGCATTGCGGCGGCGCGGCGTACGTAACGTCACTCACGGACGGGCTGCCGCGCGTGCGCAATATACAGAGCTACGCGCAGATCGTCCGCGAAAAAGCGCAATCACGGCTGCTGATTCATATGTGCGGCTCGGCGCAAGCGGCTGTCCGCACCGGACACAAACCGGAGGTGGTGCTGGCCGAGGTGCAGCAGCGCATCATCGATATTTTTCATAAAGGCCGTGGATCGCGCACGCCTGAGTTGCCGGAGCTGGCGCGGCAATCGCTGGAGCAGATGCATCGCGTTCGCAGCATGCCGGGCGGCTGCGTCGGTTTCACCACGGGGATCCCGGCGCTGGATGAAATCACCACGGGCTTTCGCAATGGAGAGTTTTACGTGGTGGGGGCGCGTCCGGCGAACGGCAAGACGGCGTTTGCGTGCCAGGCCATCCGGGCCAACTGCCTTGCCGGAATCAAATGCGGACTCTTCAGCGTGGAGATGACCGGGCAGCAGATCATCCAGCGAATGGCGGCCATGGAAACCGGCATTGATCTGTTTGACCTGCGCGATCCGCGCAACCTGAACGCCACGGAGGTAAACAACCTGATTGAAGGCGTGGCCGGCATTGCGGGATGGCCGCTGCTGGTGGAAGACAGCGGACGCATTACCATTCGCGAGATCGGAGCGCTGGCGCGGATGTTCATCAGCCAGGGCGCGCAGATTATTTTTGTGGATTACCTGCAGCGCGTGCGCGCTCCGGGCAAGACGGATTTTGACCGCGTGACGGCCGTGAGCGAAGCACTGTGCGAGCTGGCCAAGGCGACGCAGGTCCCGGTGGTGGCGCTCAGCCAGTTGCGACGCGCCGAGCGCCGCGACTTCTCGGCTGAACCATCGCTTGAAGACCGGCGGCAGTCCGGACAGATTGAGCAGGACGCGCATGCGGTCTTTTTGCTGCATCGCCCGCGCGGCACGCAGCAGGCAGGCGCTAATGGCGGCGAGGCCAAAAGCTATTTCACCGGCGAGGACAAAATCATCATCGCCAAACAGCGCTCAGGCCCTGCCGGGACATATATAAAGGTTAGGTTTGATGGGCCGAGAGGGAAGTGGGAGGGAAGGTGATTGACAAAAAAAGCGGCGCCCGAAGACGCCGCGATTCACTCCGAACAAATGAAGCTTTAGCGCACAGTGAGCGAGATCACTGCGCTATGGCTTGTCGTGCTGCCAGTGGCCGTTACCGTGATGTTGTATGTTCCGCGAGGCGTAGGTTTCTTTCCGCCGCTCGAGTCGGACGTATTAATGGTAAGAACGGACGCACCCGACGCCGCACCCGGCAGGATGGACGCAGGTGAAAACGAACAGGCAGCTCCGGTCGGCAGTCCGCTGCACGCAAGAGTGGTTGCGCTGGTTAAAGTGCCACCCAAAGCTGAAACCGTGACATTTGATTGTCCCGGGCTACCGGCTTTTACAGACAGGCTTGCCGGTGAAACCGATACAGCGAAGTCTGATAGACCGACGCCGATAAGGGTTGATGCGGCGACGCCGCCATTGCTGCTTACAACCAGGTTCCCACTCCTGACGCCGCCGATTACGGGGGTGAACGTGACGAAGATTGTGCAGTTCGCTCCCGGGGAGAGTGTTGCCGGGCAGTTGTTGGTTTGCGCAAAATCTCCAGAGGTGCTGATAGCGCTAATTTGCAGCGGCTCTGAGCCTAAGTTGACAAGCGTGGCGAACTGGGCCTGGCTGGTTGTGCCAACCGGTTGATTCAAAAAGCTGACGGACGGGGTGATTGACGCGATTGCGATTCCTCCCTGTCCGGTGAAGTTAGTGAGGGAGGCTAAAGCGCCTGAAGCAACTATCAGTGTGCCGCCTCGTGCGCCGGACGCGCTGGGGAGGAAAGTTACCTGAATCGTGCAGCTCGCGCCCGTTCCAAGAACGGAGGAACATGTGTTTGTTTGTTGAAAATCAGGACTATTCGTAAAGATGGTGGGCACGGCTACGCAACCCTGGGACGCGGTATAGGTGATCGTCAGCGGATTGCTGGCAGTACCAACCGCGACGGTGCCAAAATCAAAGTTCGCAACCGAAAGTGCGGCCGCAGGCTGCGGCGCAACAAACTCGTACACGCCCATGTCCACTGAGTTGTTGCAAGCGGTCGAGTTGCCGAATGCAATGCGTGGGCGGCCATCAAGGTCCTGCGCTGGAAGATTCGGCGCGGCATTGTCGCCGGCATCGATAGCGGGCGATGTTGACTGGAGGTGATAGTCGCCGCCCGCAGCGTTCACGAACTGCGGATCAAGTGAAATGTTTCCGTTGCCTTGGGCAGCAGCGGCGCAGTTGCTGGAATAGGCCTGCCCGCCGCCGGGCGATATGACATCGTTGTGCGAGAAGGTGGGAAAGATTGAGCCGAACTGGCTGCAGACGATTCCTGTCTGCCCAGTCGCGGCCACCACAATATTGTTGCTGATGGCGCCTGGGGGGAACCGGTCAGCGAAGATTCCTGAACTGCCATCGAACGCTGTATTGCCTACAATGGTGTTGCCTGTGAGTATTGCGTTTCTTGACGCGGAAACCCCACCGCCGCTGCCGCCGCCACCCGCCACGTTGTTCACAATGATGTTCTGTGCCACGACTACCGGCGTGTCGGCAGAAGCCTCAAGATCGATTCCGCCGCCCGAGTTGAAGACCGCATTTCCGGAAATGAAGTTATTTTGAATGATCGGTGCAGCGTTGAAGGCTACTTCGATGCCGCCACCTTCGCCCCCGCCCAGCAGGCTATTGTTGGTGATGGTATTTCCCGTGATTAACGGTGCTGCCGCTGGATGAACAAAATCACCTTCAACTTCAATGCCACCCCCGCCACAGCCGCCGTCTCCGCCGGCCTGCGTATTGCCAGAAATGATGTTGCCGCGGATCACTGCCGATCCGCCCTTAATCCCCATGCCGATGCCGCAGATGCCATGGTTCCCGGTGATCACGTTGCCCGTGATAGTAGGCGACGAGTTGAGGATCACGAGGCCCGCTCCGTCAGGGAATGGAAATGTGTTTGAGGGTACACCGTTGCGAAGCGTTAATCTGTTGAGCACCGAGCCGACGCCTTCGCCTGATTGGAAGCTCACCACCGGTCCTGCGCCGTTGCCATCCACGATTGTGGCCGCAGCTCCGTCTGAACTGGTTACCGTTATGGCCTTGCCCTGAAAATCAAGGTTCTCCAAATATGTTCCCGGGGCCACCAGCACTGTATCTCCGGGTTGGGCTGCGGCGATGGCAGCCTGGATTGTCGGCAGGTCAGCAGGCACGTGGATGGTAGTTTGCGCATTCGCCGACTGCACGCAGGCGACAGACAAGAACATAAGCGCCACAAAAAAGACAAACCCGGACGCTGGAAAGCCATGGCTTCTAGTCATTCATTTCTCCGAAATAGGTTGGAGTAGTTATAAATCCTGGACAGCGAGTACGAAGTGTAGCAACCTAGAATCTGTGGTGGAAGTAACTAACGAGGGACGTAAACACGAACTTCCGTAACCTAATAGTCATCTTTAATCAACTTTTAACTAACTACGCTTGCGCAAATGCCTGGCACATAGTTGAGAAGAGGCATTCCTATCGACGCTGCGAACCGCCGCGTGCAGACGCTCTATCCGGATAGTACTTCTGACTTTGTGCAATATGATGCCCTGGGTCGGCAGGCTGCAAAGACTGACCAGGGCGGCAAGCTTACGCAGTATGGCTATGATCCGCTGGGACGCCTGACCTCTGTCACACAGTCTCTGAACAATCAGCCGCTGGTGACGAGCTACGGATATGACGAAGTCGGCAATCGCACCAGCCAGACGGATGCCAACGGCCACACGACCAAATATTCTTACGATCAGATGGGACGTCGCAGCACCCGAACACTGCCGCTGGGACAGAGTGAGTCCTATGGCTATGACGCGGCGGGCAACCTGGCGTCACGCACGGATTTCAATCAACACACCACCACGTTTAGCTATGACAACATGAATAGGCTCAAACAGAAGACCGCTGACCTGTTCTTCTCAACGGGTGCATGCGCTCCGGGCGCGGGACCGGCGGGGTTGGCGACGCCGTGCGGCGCGGCACAGATCAGCTATACCTATACCGCTACGGGACGGCGTTTGACGATGTCGGACGCGACGGGCACCACAAACTATGGCTATGACTTGCGGGACCGTCTGCTGACGAAAGCTAGTCCGTTCGGCACGCTGACATACACCTTTGACGCCGCGGGGAATATACAGTCGCTGAAGTCGTCAAACGTGGGTGGTGCGGCGATGACGTATGGATATGACGCGCTGAACCGCCTGGCTTCCGCGACTGACGCGAGCGGAGTAACCACGTATTCCTATGACGCGGTAGGGAATCTGAGTGGATACGTTTATCCCAACGGAGTTTCTACCGGCTACGGTTACGATCCGCTGAACCGTCTGACGAACATGCAGAGCACATGTGCCACGGGCACGGGCTGCGGTGTACTGGGGAGTCCGGTTGCGAGTTACGCTTATACGCTGGGCGCGGCGGGCAATCGGGTGAGCGTTGCCGAGCTAAGCGGGCGGACGGTGAACTACGGTTACGATGACCTGTATCGATTAACGTCAGAAAATATTACCTGTGGCACAGCCGCTGGCTGTGGATCGGGGAACGTGAGCTATCAATATGATTCTGTTGGCAACCGTTTGCAGCGCAACTCCACGCTGCCGGCTATCATTGCCACGGGATTGCTGAACTATGACGCGAATGACCGGACCGCAACCGATCCCTATGACGCCAACGGTAATCTACTGAACGGCGGCGTGGGATCGAATATTTACGACTTTGAGAATCACATGGTCGCCGCAGGCGGCGTGTCACTGGTCTATGACGGCGATGGCAATCGCGTGCAGGAAACCGTGGCGGGCGTCACAACCAGCTACCTTGTCGCTGACCAGAATCTGACCGGCTATGCCCAGGTGCTGGACGAGCTCCAGGGCGGCGTGGTTTCGCGTACGTATTCTTACGGGCTTTCGCTCATCAACGAACAGCAGAGCGTTGCCGGCGCGCCGACAACCAGCTTCTATGGCTTCGACGGCCACGGCTCCGTCCGCTTCCTCACCAGCTCCACCGGCGCCATTACTGACACCTACGATTACGATGCTTTCGGCAGCCTGATCGCATCCACCGGCTCAACGCCCAATAACTACCGGTTTGCCGGTGAACAGTTCGATCCGCTGCTGGGCATCTATTATAACCGCGCCAGATATTACGACCAGCGTCTGGGAAGATTCTGGAGCATGGACACATGGGAGGGAACCGATGATGAACCCGCGTCGCTGCACAAATATTTGGGACTGCTTAACGATCCCGTCGACAATGTGGATCACTGTGGAAAGTGTGTACCGTCCAATGGTAACTATGGTGACATTGTGCAGGAGCTTATATTTGAAGATTTTACGGAACAAACAGGAAGTAGTGCTACGGATATCTCAATCAATCGCATTTTGAATCAATCAATCCCAGACTGGCAAGGTGGGAAGTTAAGACCTGATTTGATTGATACGACTACATTCCAAAATGTGGGGCAGATTTATGAAATTAAATCGATTTATTCGGTTGCAGATGCTCTTGTTAAAGTCGGATTATATATCGGTGCGCTGAATAAATTTGACAAGGACAGGAAGTGGATACCTGGTTTCACATATCTTCCACCGCCAATTTTGCCCGTGGATGCTTCAACAATCGCCTTCATTTCTCGACCATTCCCGGGGGTAATTACGTATTGTTTGGTAAATCAGATTGAATTAGCTGGGCTGGCATTTAGTGCTGCCACGACCTCTGTTTTACTTGATGCTTCAACCGCAGTTTTGGTGGGGGCTTATGGCTTTTAAACCAGGTGACTCCGTAAAGATAATAACTGAGGGCTGTAAGAAAGCGATTGGTCGCAAGGCTCTCCACTATATGAGGGTGGAGTGCGATACTGACTTCGATTTTTTATCAGAGTTTCGGACGCATGGTGTTGGACGATTTCTAGGTTGGATCAGGACAGTGCCAAAGGCTGATAGGCTGGAGGCAGCTTTAAGTTTAACCTGTCGCAATCTCAAACGCAGGCGCATTTCTTGCGAGACGGTTCCAAACTTTGAATACTGGACCTCTTTGTACAGTGCGACACCTTTAGATCTTGGACTGGACCGAACATGGCGTCCTCGCACATACGCCAAACAGATTCGGACAATTATGCGCGGAGAACCCGAGTGGCATTCAATCGGTTATCAATCATTCGATCTGATCGCAGATAGTCCGCGCAGGATTCCTCAAATTCGGACCGGGTTGGAAATCAATACGCGGGTAGCGGATATTGTTCTCCTGCAGTTTTTGCAAGGTGACAATAGTCTTTTTGATGTTTCGTATATTTCTTTGCTTGGAATAGGAGCGACAAGATGGAAGATGGGCAATGAGGCAGATTGTGAAAAAGTGATAAAACGACTCCCAATCGTTATTGCGAAAGCAAATGAACTGTTTGAATAAAAGAAAAAAATGGCGAGGTGCTCATGAGCATGATTGGTCATGTCCGTCAGATAACGCCTGACGAGTTGCGAAAGTTTCAAGAGAGCCCTTCTCTGGTCAGAACACTTGTAGAAGGCCAGCTTCGTGCCAGCGTCGAAGAGATGGCTGCGGCATTGGAGCGAGTCCAGAAAATCGCTCTGGCTGGAAAAGACATGAGTGGAGGGCAGGAGTCTGCCGCTGAAAGAGAGAAAGTCAAGGCTCAGATGATGAAAGAGCTTGAATCTGTTGGGTTCAGAATGCCGGGCAATCCAGGCGAAGAAAGCCTGTCCTTGGAAAAATCATGGCACACATTGCACTACCTTTTGACCGGCAAGCCGGAAGGAGCACCGCCTCCACTGGGCGATGCTATATTAGGCGGAACGGAGATCGGCGAGGATGTCGGCTATGGCCCAGTTCGATTCTTAACCCCAAAACAGGTGCGCGATGTGGCAGATGCGTTGAGCAAAGTTACATTGGATGATTTAGCGGATCGATTTGATGTTGACCTGATGTCAGCCGCAAACATCTATGCCTGTAAAGGGGAGGAGCTGGAATCGATAAATTTCTATTTCTCTAATTTAATGCACTATTATGTTGCCGCGTCGGCAAGAGGCAATGCGATGCTTCTCTATCTTCACTAACCCCCCATGCTTCAACTGGATTTGCTGCCGTAGCTAAAGGGTTATTCAAATCACTTTTTATGTAGAACTAGCACTCGCAGACAGGACAAAACGGTCATCGACCTTTTGCGTTTTCCGGAAACATGAAGACGTCCGCGCTTCACCTTGATACCGCTGCGGACTCAGCTAACTTTATAGGGGGAGTCCCTTAGACTCTTTTTGCCCCTTTGTAGGCGATGAGTAACAAAAGAGAAGTGGTGGGCGATCACGGACTCGAACCGCGGACATCCTGCTTGTAAGGCAGGCGCTCTAACCAACTGAGCTAATCGCCCCTCGCGCCGCGAAAATTCATGATTCGGCGCAAATTTCCTGCAGACTTGCAGTATAGCGGCTGCATCGTAGCCAGGTCAAAGCGTGGTTCTCCATCAGACCCCAGATTGCTGCCAGTTTGGTTACTGAGGTCACCCACGTGCCAGTTTCTTCACATTTGTTTCCACTGTAGTCCGTGATAATCTCAGCGTTTAAATAAGACTGGACTCGGCTGGAATGGCCATTTTCTTCGATAAGCTCCCCACTATTCTGGTGTTGGCCGTGATGGTGGGCATTTTCGTGGCGCTTCGGCGGCATGTGAAATCACCCCGGCTGCATCTTTGGATTGCGGCCTGGATACTTATTTTTGTCCATTTCTTTGTCCAGTTGTTTGAACCGGCGGACGGCAACCTGACCCCGCTGACCTTTATTATTGACCTTGGTTCTCTGCAGCTTTCCGCCCTCTTCTTTATCGCTTCACTGACATCGTTTTTTGAAAACAAAAAGCTGACCATCAATTTGCTGCTCCTGGCGGGCACCCCGTTGATGGCCTATACCGCCGGGCTCGCGTATGAGTTGGACTGGCGCTGCCTCTATATTTCCTGCATCGTTATCCTCTTTTATGGATCGCCACTGTTTGTGGTCCTGCGCCGCAAATTTTTGGTTGAGTTTTTGTTCTGGGCCCCGGCGCTCGTTGTAGCCGGCACCATAGCCATTGTGCGCGCCTGGCGGCATAACTTCGACTTCGGTTTTCTGGCCCTGCTTACCGCGGGCTTTGCCTTACCAGGGCTTCTTTACTGGAGGCGTTATCCACGCTGGTCGCCCGGCGTGGTCACCAGTGCCGGCGGCTTTCTTGCTGTGGGGCGCGGTCTTTCCTCTTGGAATAGCGCTCGATACCTGGGCGCCGCAGTTGAAAGTGAATCCTGAGCTGTGGAACACGCCAAAGTTTTTTGTCGCGTTTGGAATGATCCTGACGCTGCTGGAAGACAAATCAGAGTTCCTGCGGTCGGCGGGCCAACGCGAGCAGAAATTAAATTATCAGCTGCAGAAGTTTTCCGGTATCACGTCACGGCTGCTGAGCGGCGTGGACGTGAATCTGGCCTGCCGGGAAATTGCGGCGGCTATCAGGGAAACAAGCACTTTTGACCGCGTGGTGATTATTCTCAGCCTGGATGGAAGCACTTTGTATTCTGCGGGACACGCTGGCTATGAAGGCGAAGCGGCGAAGCAGATTGAATACAAATGTAACGAAGTCTGGAAATTCGACGATCTGGTGCAGGCATGCACCACAGGCGATAAGTTAGGTGAGCGCTCTATCATTCTGCGGCCTGAGCAGATGGAAAAATATGGCAGCGTCCCCAGCCCAACGCGTTATGAGCCGTCTCCCTACTGGACGAAAGGGAACAACGTGCTGGTGCCGTTGTGTTCCATGCGCGGCGCGCATGTGGGCTGCATTGGCATGAGCGATCCACGCGACGTTACACGGGTCAATGCCGAGGAACTGACAAGGATCGAACTACTGGCCGGAGATCTGGCGGTTACGGTTGACAATATTGCGCTGCACAAGCAACTGGCGCGTTCGGAAAAACTGGCAGCCATGGGCCAGCTGGTGGCGGGAGTAGCGCACGAACTCAACAATCCGCTTACATCTATTGTTGGATATTCGGAGCTGATCAGTGATGATCTGCCTGAGGGGCCGGCGCGGCAAAAGCTGGACAAGATGCTGCGTGAAGCCCAGCGCATGAAACGCATTATTGAGAATCTGCTGCGCTTTGCCAGACAGAATAATCTGGCGAAAAAATCGGCGAATCTGGAAGTGCTGTTATTGGATGTGCTGGCGCTGCGTGAGTATCATCTGCGCAACAACAATATTGAAGTACAGGTGCAGATTGAACCGCGCCTGCCTCACGTAGCGCTGGATGAAGACCAGTTCAAGCAAATTCTGCTGAACCTGCTGAACAATTCCATTGACGCGCTGGAAGCAAGCCCCACAAGCCGGATTCGCATTGAGGCCAGTTACAGCAATGGCCGCGTAGCCCTGCGCTTTGACGATAATGGTCCCGGCTTTGGCGATGTGAACCGCGTGTTTGATCCTTTCTATACCACCAAGCCCGTAGGCAAAGGCACCGGACTGGGGCTAAGCATCTGCTATGGCATTGTGAAAGAGCACGGCGGAGATATTCACGCTGAAAACCTTGCGCCCAATGGGGCTCGCGTAGCACTTAGCCTGCCGGTTGAAATGTCGGTGTTTGTCGGTGATACAACCCTCGCAGGAAGATAGGCCGCTTTCAGCCGCATATATCTCAACTCTGCGTTGTCTCCAACTAACAGCAAATAATGCCCAATACTGCGTGATTCAAGTTCCTTCCTGAAAACCCTCGCAAAATATCTGAACACCTTTCGTTCTCTTTGTGTCTTTCTATTTGCGAAGGCGAAAAATGACCGAGCAGGCGATTCCAGGAGAAATGGTCCTGAGTTCAGCAACGATCAGGGAAGCTGCGGCTCCAACGATGGAAGCACTTGTGGCCAGCCACAGCTTAATGGTCTTTCGCATCGCCTACTCCATCCTGCGCAACCATCATGATGCTGAAGATGCCGCGCAAGAGTGCTTCCTGCGGGTGTTGAAACACAAAGACCATCTCCATAAGGTTCGCAATATCAAGACCTGGATGGCCCGAGTTGCGTGGACAACGGCGCTGGACAAACGACGGCCCGCTCATGTGACGGTTTCACTTGATGACGAACAGCCGGGAACCGGGGTGCGGGAATTGCTCACAGATTTGTCGGCGGCGGCGGATGATCAGTTGGCGAGCGTTCAGATACAACAACTGCTGCAGAGGCTGATCTCCGGCTTGCCGGAGGACCTTCGTTATCCGCTGGAGCTTTCTACAGTGCAGGAGTTGGACTCATCGGAAATCGCGGAAATCATGAAGATACCTGAAGGCTCGGTACGCAACAGGTTGTTTCGCGCGCGGCAGCAACTGAAAGAAAAATTCGCCATCGTGCTGGAGGGCAGAAGACATGGCTGACCTGAAAAAAAACAGGCAAATAGATGAAATCCTGGACTCGCTGCTCAAGCAATATTCTCACGTGGAGCCACGCCCTGGCCTGGAGCAAAGGATTCTAGCGAACCTGAGCGATGCAACTCGCAGCGAAACAAACCTTCCCTGGTGGAACTTCAAATGGTTGTGGGCCGGAGGTGCGGTTGCCGCAGTAATCATTTTTGCCGCTGTGCTGATCGCCGGGCGCAGCCACGTTGCGGCGCCGACACCAACTGTTGTACAGACGCAGCACCCTGCTCCGCCGCAACCAGAGGTGCAGCGAACTTTACCGGCCACGACTGCTAATGTCGGGCGGTTTCACCAGAAAACACCCGTGGCTGCGCATTCTCAGAATGCAGCACTGGCGTTGAGCCAGTGGCCGGCGATTTTCCCAACGCCAACGCCGCTATCAGAGCAGGAAAGACTCATGTTCGCCTATCTAGCTAACACGCCACAAGAAGTAGTCGTTGCACAGATGCAACGCGATGATCAAAAAGAAGCTGATGCGTTCTGGGCAGACCACGAGCCGTTGTCGGGAACCCCGCGCTCACGCACTAC
Source organism: Terriglobia bacterium (assembly GCA_963724105.1). GTDB lineage: Bacteria > Acidobacteriota > Terriglobia > Terriglobales > Acidobacteriaceae > Angelobacter. The sequence continues at coordinate 128,901 of CAVRTD010000004.1, forward strand.
TCGATAAGGAGATAAGCAGTGAAGAAATTATTCTCGTTGATTTTGATATTCCTGACAGTCGGCACATTGGCTGCCCAACAAGACACGACAAAAACCAGTAAGGAGTCACCCGAAAAAGACATTGTTACGAAAATTGCAGCGATACCCGCTTATAAGTTGGCGTTCAGCATTTACGAACTGCAAGACGGAAAAAAGATCAATCAGCGCGAATATAACATGGTTGCGCAGGCCGATAATCGTGGCGGAAACAAGCTTAAGATCGGTAGCAAGATACCCATCGAAACGGGAAGCGACTCCTATACATATACTGATGTGGGTTTTGAATTGGACTGTTCGGCGGCAGAAACTGTCAACAACAAGCTTGCGGTAAGCGTCGAGATAAACATTAGCAATTTTGCCATCCCAGAGCAGAATGTTAATCCTCGGACCGCCGGGGGCAGGCCCGTGCTCCGCTTCGTCACACAACGCGTCCGCGCTCTCCTGACTCCGGGCAAGCCCCAGATAATTACCAGCATGGATGACGTCAACAGCACCAAGCGCATGCAAGTGGAGGTTACGGCCACAAAGGTGGATTGATCTCCATTGCATAAAGGAAAAAGGGGGCACCGGACCTCTCTTCCTGTGTGCCCTAAACCTTGATGAAACGACGCAGTTTTCAAAATTAGGAGCCGCAAGTATGCTGGGAGCGTGCGTTCTCTATTTGTGATCACGCTCCGGCCTTTTCTTTTGTTCATCCTGCTTGCTCTGGCATTGCTGGCGCAGACTCCTGCGTCCGCAGGCAATGGCCAGCTATCAATTGCCAATCAGCTTTTTCGCCAGGGCGATTTTTCCGGTGCTGCCGTTGCTTTTCGCAAGATCATTGAGTTGAATCCATCTGCTGAAGCCTATTCTGGGCTGGTTCGCAGCCTGCTGAAAGCCGATGATCTAAAAGCCGCGGAAGAGAGTTCAAAGAAAGCTCTGGCCGCTCTGCCTGAGTCTGCATTGGTCCATGCAGCGCGTGGTGACGTCTATTTTCGCCGCGGACTGATCCCGGAAGCTCAAGACGAATTCAGCGCCGCTCTCAGACTGGACAGCAAGTCCGCCCGCGCATGGCTGGGACAAGGGAAGATTGACGCCATCTATACACGCCACGGCAAGTCAAAGGCTGCCATCGCCAAAGCACATGAGCTAGATCCCGAGGATGGCGATGCGCTTTACGAATGGGCCGTCCGTCAACCCTATCCAGAGAATGTTGCCGCTTTGGAAAAACATCTTGCCGAATATCGCAATGATGCGGAAGAAGAACGGCATGAGCGCGAATACAAGGAGTTAATCAAAGCAATTGCCGGGCGCAAGGTCTGGATCCCCGCGCGTGATGTAGAGCGCACGGAGATCAAGATGGAATCGCTGACCGTGGGCTCAAGTCTTGCCCGGCGTGGTTATGGTTTGCGCGTTCGACTGAACGATCGCGCCACCGTGATTTTGCTACTCGATACAGGTTCTTCCGGCGTGCTGATAACGCGCAAGCTGGCGGAGAAGATAGGAGCTCGCAAGCTCTCCGATCAGGCTACAGAGGGTATCGGGAAGTCTGGGCCAGCCACCGGCTACAAAGCATGGGTCGATAAAATTACAATTGGCGAGCTTGAATTTCACGACTGCTTTATTCAAGCCACCACGCGGGAAATTGCAGAGGTCGATGGCACGATTGGAGCGGATGTCTTTGCAAGATATCTGGTTACCCTTGATTTCGGCGGGCACAAACTCCATCTCGATCCATTACCTTCCGCCTCCGGTCGGAGTGAGCAGACGCCATCGGAGTCTTACTCGCAGGCTTTCAGCTTTGGCCACTTCCTACTTCTACCCACTGAGGTCGGGAAAAAGAGCGCGGGCCTTTTTGTGATTGATAGCGGCGCCAATATCAGCACCATTTCGCAGGAGCAGGCCGTCCTGGTCCCACAGATGCGGGCGTACAACATGCCCATGTCAGGGGCAAGTGGAATGGTGAACAGCGCTTTCATCGCGGACAATACCACCCTGCGTTTTGCAAAGGTACACTCAGGCGGTGAACGAATCAGCACCGTCGACCTGCATTCTGTCAGCAAGGACCTCGGAGTTGAAATATCCGGTCAAATCGGATTCAGCGCCATGGAAGGGATGAAATTAACCATCGATTATCGGGATGGCCTGGTGCAGTTCGTGAGTAAGTAGCGTAGATTCCTTTGCTGCTGTGCCCTTATTGCCACTAGAGACCGGGTTTGGGTACCTTAAGAAGTGAATAAGTCCCAATATTTGCCACAATTCCAGGGTAATAAATCAGACGCAGCAAAAAATACTATGGTATTCGGGCATCTTTTCAGGCGTATGATGAAACCAAGAGTTGAGGCCGATGTACCATTGGATTACGGCCTTGCCGTATTGCTCCCAACCACACTGTAATGAAGGAGTTATTCATGCGCGCGATCCTCTTCGTTGACGATCATGAAGTGCTGGCAAGATTAAGCTGCGAGATCCTGGAAATGCAGGGCTATCGTGCCGTTAGCGCTTACAACGGGGCTGAGGCCCTGAGGAAATTCGACGAAGAAGATTTCGATATTCTGGTGACTGATTTTCGCATGGAAGGCATGAACGGTGTGGAACTTGCCCGTAGAGTCCATGAGAAAAGCCCCGACGTTCCGGTGATTATTGTCACTGGTTATGGCCCTATTGATGGCGGCAAAGATGTGGCTGCCTGTCTGCAAAAAGAAGATCTGTTCCCGGCGCTCCTGGAAAAAATCAAAATGTTTCTGGGCGAAAGAGAGCCACGTCCGCAAGAGGTAAAGACCGCTTAGTTCCTTAACCACAAAGGACACGAAGCACCACGAAGTTCGCCGACTTATGTCGGCTAAGTATTTTCAGTTTCCACTCGCATTGCTACAAGAAACCCTACAACTTGCTCCTTTCTCAATTCTTGGTGTTCCTTCGTGTCCTTTGTGGCGGAATGATTTTTGTTAGACTCACCACGTGCGCCGTCTCATTATTAATGCAGATGACTTTGGACTCACCTCCGGTGTAAACCGGGCTATTGCCGAGAGCAACCGCTCAGGCGTTGTCACATCGGCCACGCTTATGGCGAACGCACAGGCGTCCGTGGCGGCAACTGATCTGGCCAAAGCACAGCCAGGTCTGAAAACCGGATGCCACATTGTGCTGATTGATGGCGTGCCGCTCACTGCAAACCTACCTTCACTGACGAATGGATCTCCGCGCTTTCGCAGCAGCCTGAAGCAGTTTGCTCTGGACTCAGTGCGCAAGCGGATTGCCGCTGAAGAAATTCAGCGCGAAGCAGAAGCGCAAATCCGCAAGATACAGGCATGCGGCATCACGCTCACCCATGTTGATAGTCACAAACACACGCATATGTTTCCCCAGGTCTTGCGTCCGGTGCTGCGCGCCGCGCGGGCTTGCGGGGTGCGGGCGGTAAGAAATCCATTTGAGCCGTTGCGAAGCTGGCCAAAGAGTATGGTGTTTGGTAGCCCGGGTTTATGGGGGCGGTCAGCGGCAGTGATGGCGTTCCAGATGTTTGCTTCCGAATTTCATAGAGCGCTAAAAGAAGAAGGTATGGTTTCTACTGACGGCACGGTCGGTATTGCCGCTACTGGCATGCTTAATCAAGCAATACTCCTGAAAATTCTTAACGCGCTGCCGGAAGGCACCTGGGAATTGGTCTGCCATCCTGGATACTCTGATGGCGACCTGCAAGCGGCCGGCACGCGTCTGACTGAATCACGACAGGTTGAGCTTGCCGCACTGATATCAGCAGAGACGCAGGAAGCCATTGCCCGCCAAAAAATCGAGCTGATTTCTTATGCAGACCTTTAGTGCGAATTCTTAGTAATTTTCAAGACTGCTACTAAGGCCAGAACAGCGGCCGCTGTCGTGTTCGCAAATTGTTTATAACGATTCACAGAGCCAGCCACAACCGGCTCTGGAAGAGGTGTATCGTTCTAAACAAGGAGGACATTTCATGAGCACCATCACTGTAAAAGACGGCACAGAGATTTATTACAAAGATTGGGGCAAAGGGCAGCCGATTGTTTTCAGCCACGGCTGGCCACTAAGCGCGGATGCATGGGAAGACCAAATGGAGTTTCTGGCTTCTCACGGATATCGCTGCATCGCTCATGACCGCCGCGGCCATGGCCGGTCAAGCCAGCCCTGGAACGGCAATGAAATGGATACTTACGCTGACGATCTTGCGGCGCTGGTGGAAAAGCTGGACGTGAAGAACGCGATTCATGTAGGCCACTCTACTGGTGGTGGAGAAGTCGCGCGCTATATCGGGCGCCACGGCACAAAACGCGTAGCCAAAGCTGTGCTGATCAGCGCAGTACCGCCGCTCATGCTGAAGACAGCCGCAAATCCGGGCGGCTTGCCAATGGCAGCCTTTGACGGAATTCGTGCTGGTGTTCATGCGGACCGTTCGCAATTTTTCAAAGATCTCAGTGCACCTTTCTATGGCGCTAACAGAGCCGGCAACAAAGTTTCACAGGGACTGCGTGATTCATTCTGGCTGCAAGGCGTGCTCGCCGGTTTCAATGCTGTTTTTGACTGTATCAAGGCTTTTTCTGAAACCGACTTTACGGAAGATCTGAAGAAGTTCGACGTGCCAACGCTTATTCTCCACGGTGATGACGACCAGATCGTGCCGATCGGGGCCGCGGCCATGCTTTCATCCAAAATAGTGAAGGGCTCAATATTGAAAGTTTATCCAGGCGCACCCCACGGGATGTGTTCCACCCTCAAAGACCAGGTCAACGATGAGTTATTGGAATTTATCGGTAAAGGTCAAAAAAGTTCTCAGGTAGCTTAACCCCAGGCAGCTCAGTTGGCGCTGCGGCAGAGCTGGGCATTTGTTTGCTGCTGTCGGGCGCCATTTCTCTTATCAAGACACAAAATCGAAAGGAGAGAATTCTATGGCAAAGAAAAATGGCAAAGTCAGCGCACAACCCAGGTTTCATCAAAAGGCGGCCGAAATCCAGGCCTACGGCACAGTCAACCAGCTTCTTCCCCTGGACCTGGAACATCCGGTCCGGCTGGAGATGACCGAGCAGCTCAACCAGATGCTGGCGGACACAATGACGCTCCGCGATCTTTACAAGAAATCCCACTGGCAAGTTGCCGGCCCAACGTTCTACCAGCTGCATCTCTTATTTGATAAGCATTTTGAAGAGCAGGTGGAAATTGTGGACGCCATTGCCGAGCGCATTCAACTGCTGGGCGGCATCAGCATTGCCATGGCCGCCGATGTCGCCGAGACCACGCAGATTGAGCGCCCACCGCGCGGACGCGAAGAAGTTCCTGTGCAGCTCTCGCGCCTGCTGGATGCTCACCAGATCATCATCCGGGATTGCCGCACGCTGGCGCAACGGGCTTCAGACATTGGCGATGACGGTACGAATGACTTGGTAGTAAGCGACGTGCTGCGCGCAAATGAACTCCAGGTCTGGTTTCTGAATGAGCACCTGGTGGATATGCCCTTGGTGGAAGCTGTGGATTCTTCCACGCGAGCAAAGAAAACAGCCTGATGGAACCAGCACAAGCAAATTAGCAAAAAATAAGGGCCTGGGCTGTTTCATTTGCCAGATTCAAGACTGGCATTTGAAATCACCCAGGCCATATGTTTAGCGCAGCATGACTACAGAGCTTTGCACCGTGCCATCGTCCAGCGGCAACAGGAAAGCGTAGCAGCCTGTGGGCAGGCCCTTTGTTTTCCAGTTGAACTGGAAGGTGTCATTGTTTTCCTGAACGCCATTGTTGGAGAGTGCATCGATCGCCAGTCCCTGCTGGCCAGTTGATACGCAGGAGGGGTCTGGAGCGACCTGCAGTGGCAGCACCGCGGACGGAGCCACGATGAATCCACCTTGTGCATTCTGCAAACGCCATTTGATGTTGATGGTTGATCCGGCACTGAATGTCTTTCCGTCTGGACCATCTGGTGAGAGATCAGTCAGGAAGCCAGAGAAGATATAGTGCACATCAAAGCTCACGCTTACCGGCGCAGCCAGATTGCCCGCAACATCTTTCGCTCCGCTGCAAGTCGCCGTGAAATGGCCGACGTGGTTTGCGGTTCCGCCTGTATTAGAAAGCGTTGCCTGGACCGCAACGCCGCTGGCTGAATCCGTGGTGGAGCAGGATGCTGTTGGCACCGCGCCAAGATTAAACACAGAACCGTTGGCGATTCCATTCAGCGTTACGGCTGGTGCTGTCGTGTCGACTACCGTAACGGTAAAGCTGCCAGTGGCCGTTTTATTACGGCTGTTGGTAGCAGAGCAAGTTACGGTTGTCGGGCCTAAGGGGAAGAGCGAGCCTGATGCCGGAGTGCAAGTCACAACCACGTTGGTATCTTTCGCGTCAGTGGCTGTGGCATTGAAGCTCACGATTGCACCGGCGGCGCTGGTGGCTTCCGCAATGATGTTGGCCGGCAGTTGCAGAACTGGCGGCGTAGCTTCCGGCAGGATGAAATAAGCCACCGGCATATCGTGATCGGAAATACGCTCTGGACGATTCGGATCGTTGCGGAAGACCTCGGGGAAGTCCGCATCATTTCTGGCAATCGCATAGCGGCTGAATTTGGCGAGCAGGCTCTGGTTCACGATTACATGATCCAGCGTCTGGTGGCTGCCGTTGAAATCATACGAATACTGCTGATCGTGCGGCAGAGTGAAGATCAACTCAGTGAAATCAGGGTCGACCAGATCCGGGCTGGCCAGCACTACCTGATCGGCAGGCACTGGATGGCCAAGGATCGCTCCCAGAACATCCACGTAGCCGTCACTGAATTCGAAGGAATTGCAATCGCAGACTGAGATCACGTTCTCACCTGCGGCCTGATGCGATTGCAGCAGGTTGGCCAGGAATTCAGCCTGGGCCTCACGCTTGGCGCGGACGCGAGGACCATCCACCGGATCATCAATGCTCAGCAATGACCGCAGATGGTTCACGACCATCGTGAAAGGCAGTACAGTATCAGAGCCGGGCTGAGATGCGGTGGCAGTCATCACGAGCGGCGGCCGATCATTCAGCAGTGCCGTGGTTCCATCAGGCTGGACAAAAGTTGTGTCCTTGCCAAGCTGCACAACCGAGGTCACATTGATGGTGGATTTAACCAGAAGTCCAACATCAATTCCGCCCACATCGTTGCCTTCAAACAGGAAGGCCTGATAGTTCGGGCTGGGCTGGCCGGCGGCCGTTGCGTCTGCATTGACCTTGTCTGCCAACGCTTGCAGAGTTGAGAGATGCTCCATTTCCTCCACGCCGATCACGTCCGGTGTGTTCAGTACATTGCGAATCGCCAGTGAAGCTTTGTTCAGGCGATTGGCAAAGGCCGTGGGCGTTAGCGCAACGTCGTCGGTGGTTGGATCGTTCACCGTGTCAAAGAAGCGCTCCATGTTGAAGTTAGCGATGGTCAACTCATTCGGAGCGGCTACAGGGACCGGCGTGGCGCTCACGTTGCCGGTGGCAGTTGCGCCAGAGTTTGGATCGGTGAGGATGGTGTAGAAGCGTGAGTTGAAATCCAGCGGACCGGTCAGGCTGGTAACCGTGGCGCCGGTAGTTACGTCAAGCACCGTGGAGCCGGTTTGCACTGCGGTATTCACGCGGAGGATTTCAGGGTTAGTGTCCCACCGCGTTACCGTTGCAGGAGAACCGGGCGGCAATGGATCCGGCAGTTGCACGCCGGGCTCGCGGAATGGCTGCGCAATACCTTGTATCACGCCGAAGAATACGCCGTTGGAAGTGGAAGTTGCGTTGGCTTCGTTGAGATTGCCATCGGTTGGGCCGCTCACCGTCATCACGTCCACGTGAACGCGCATGCCTTCATATTTTTCCAACTGGTCGATTGGACCCGCAGGATCGGTGTCGGCTGTAGTCAGCGTAACCGGCGCAGGTAGAGGATTCCCAGTGCTGATCAGCGTGGTAGTGGGCCCGTCAATTTCGGTTGAAGGCGGGCTATTGGGATCACTGCTGGGAATAAACTCGCCCACTGTGCCCGTGACCTGCACAAAATTGCCCACCGTCGCAACTGCTGCAGGACGGCTTGAAGTGAAGACAAAGACGCCTTCTGAAGTGTTGGGATCGGCGTCGACGGCGCCGTCAGGGTTCTGGATGAAGAATCCATTCGAGACTACTGCCGTGACGATGCCAGTGGTGGAAACCAGGCGTCCGACTACAGGCGAAATATCGCCGGGCCCTTGAATGTCATGAATCGAAAGATTCAGCGGCGTTGCCGTTACTGTGAGAGTGATGGTGCCTGAGCCGGTACGACCCTGGGCATCTGAAATCGAATACAGGCAGCGTCTTGGTGCCCGGAGTGGTGGCCGCAGCAACAGTCGTGGAGAATGAGAAGGTATTGTCGCCGGCGGTTGCATCACCGTTGGTGCCGTCGTCAAAGAACTGCTGGGCTGCTGTACCGCCAATGCTGCTTAAATCTGCGGAAACGGTAATACCAGTGCTTGTGGGGCTGGAACCAGGATTTACCAGCACGGTTAACAATGTGGCGCCGCCCTGAATGACTGAAGACGGAGTCGCGGCGCCTGCGCCGCTCGGATTCGTGGTGCCAACCGGCGTGTTCCGCGGATTAGGAGCGCCAGTAGCGAAGTCTGCACTGTTGTTGTCTGTATCCTGAAGGCCGTTATTTTTGCGAAGATCGGCGGTGGTATTGGTAAGAGTGGGCGCAGCCGCTGTACCTTCAAAGCAGCTAGCGCCGCTGGCGCCCGTGCCATAACCTACGAAATCAACAATCGCTCCGCCAACCGGGCAGCCGCCGCTCAACGCAGTGGTACTGCTGACCAGGGCCACCTTGCCCGCTGTAGCGGCCATGGCAATGGTGCCAGTTGCGTTCGGCGTGGGCAGGTTGGTTGTGCCGCCTGCTCCCTGAGATTCCTGAATCAGAAAATATTGGCCGGGGGCAATAGATCCGCTCAAAGCCGTTACTTGCCACGTTGTTCCAGCCGCCGAGGCGTACTGCACAGACCATCCGGTCAGATCCACCGGCGCGCCATCAGCATTGAAAATCTCAATGAAATCATTCTTGAATGTGGAGCCGGCATTGCCGCCTCCGCCATAAACCTGGCTGATCACGATGCCGGTGGCGCTGGCATGAGCGGCTGGCGGTGTTGAAATCAGAAAAGCGCTAAAAAGAAGGAAAAGACAAACTACAAGGTGGAGAGGGCGAACTTGAATTTTCATAGGCTGGGAAAGTATCCACAGCGGTAGACGAGAGCACAAACAAAAATCCTGTTAAAAATTAACTTTCCTGTGGATTTCCCGTTTTGGAACACGGTTCGATAGGCTTAAAGCTTGCATCTGTACCTTGATGGCGGGCCAAAATAGTAACGACTATGGCTTGGCTAAGCGATACCGGTCGACTATCTTCTGAAAATCCTTCCCGGAAGGATGCCCGAAATTCATATTTCAACTGCAATTTGGCTTGCCCGGTAGCAGCCAAGGAGTGCTTAACGTCTCCCTCGCCGCTGCCGGGTCCTCGGTTAGAGCATTTTTTATACCTGCGCGAAGCCGCCATCGACAAACAACTCAATTCCGGTGACAAAGCTGCTGTCATCGGACGCCAAAAACACGGCAGCCTTGGCAATCTCATCAGGGTTACCCAGCCTGCCAAGCGGTACGGTAGAGCCAATGCTGTTCAATCGATCCTGCCCAGTTTTACTGGATCCGAAAAGTTCACGAAGCCCTTCCGTGTCTATCGGGCCGGGGCTGATGGCATTCACACGTATGCGGCGGGCTTTAAGATCAGTGGTCCAGGTGCGAGCGAAAGAGCGCACCGCCGCTTTGGTGGCGGAGTAGACGCTGTTTGCCGGCAGCCCTTTGCTGCCAACTATCGATGCATTGAGAATGATGGATGCACCATCAGGCAGCAGAGGCAGGGCCTTTTGCACGGTGAAGAGCATACCTTTCACATTGCCGCCAAAGATGCTATCGAAATGTGCTTCGTCAATGCTCCCCAATGGAGCGTATTTTGCGATGCCTGCATTGGCAAAAACAATATCGAGTTTGCCCTTGGTCTTCTTGATCTGCTCATACAACCGGTCCAGATCGCCGAGATTTGCCACATCTCCCTGCACGCCCGTGACATTGGATCCAATCTGCTTCACTGCTTCATCCAGTTTCGATTGTGTACGTCCTGTGACAAAGACATAGGCGCCTTCCTGTACGAAGCGTTTTGCAGTTGCCAGGCCAATGCCACTGTTTCCGCCGGTGATCAGGGCAATTTTTCCGTCAAGCTTTCCCATTCCATGCCTCCCTTGAAATGCATGCAACTGTAGATGTGGCTCGAAACCGTAAAGTTGAAGAATGTTTTTCATCCATCGCCAAGAGGAAGAGGTAGGAGAATTACTGTTGATCTTTTTTCTTTCCACTGAAAAGGTGTTTCACTTCAAGTAATTTCATGAATATTTCATATTTAATAGATGGCACCCGTTGGCAATCTCTTGAATTGCCGTCAGAATTTTTCTGAATTGCGCAACCAAAGTGAATCTCTTTGGCCCACTCAATCATCTCTAGGGCTGGCAATTTTTATTGCCGGTTCTTTTTAGGGGTGGGAATTGCGAAAACATCAATTGATTTTCATTGCAGGAATGCTAGGTCCTGGCCGTTTTGGGGATGGCAGGATGTAACAACACGCAAGCCAAGGAACCGACCGCACAACCTCTTCCTGTCCAAACCAAAACCGTGAATCTGGCTGCTGTGCCCCGTGTGGATGAATATGTGGCCACAGTGAAATCGCGCCGCTCGGCAACGATACAGCCGCAGGTTGACGGAACACTCACGCGTATCCTGGTGAAATCTGGCGACCATGTGCGCGCCGGGCAGCTATTGATGACCATCGATCCATTGAAGCAACAGGCAACGGTCGATCAGCAGCACAGCACAGAAGCGCAGAAGAAAGCCGTGCTTGACTTTAATAAGAACGAAGTGGAGCGGCAGCGCCGGCTGTTTGAATCCGGTGTAACCAGCAAGCGCGATTATGAAGCTGCGGTGCAGGCATATGAGAATTCCAAGGCTGACTGGGAGGCTTCAACAGCCGCTCGCGTCACCCAGCAGCGCCAGTTGGATTATTACAACCTGACGGCTCCGTTTGCAGGTGTGGTGGAAGACATTCCGGTCCGCGTGGGCGATTACGTTTCGCCGCAAACGCTATTGACCACGGTCGACGAAAACGCCCAACTGGAAGCCTATATTTACATTCCTACGGAAAGAGCGGGCGATATCCGAATGGGACTTCCTGTACAGATTGTCACCAGCAGCGGGACGCTCATCGAGACAACGCAGGTTTATTTTGTTTCCCAACAAGTCGATAACGCACTGCAGGGCATTCTGGTGAAGGCTCCAGTGCACAGTCCGCTGGACCGGTTCCGCAATTCACAATTGGTGAAAGCGCGTGTGGTCTGGAGCACGGCCCCAACGCCAACCGTTCCAGTGCTGGCCGTAAGCCGCATTGGCGGGCAGGCTTTTGTTTATGTGGTGGCGCAGTCAGATAAAGGGGCTTTGGCCAAGCAACGCGCTGTAACGCTGGGCGATACCGTCGGAAATGACTATGCAGTGGCTGCCGGCCTGCAGGCTGGGGACAAGGTGATCGTATCCGGTATCCAGTTCCTGGTTGACGGTGTCCCTGTTCAGCCGGTTAATTAGTCACCTATTTCGACGGAAGAGAGTTCCGGACGCGCGATGCCGCGACCTAGAAGAGGAAGTGTAGTGTGGTTGATTTTTTCATAAAGCGTCCCATTTTTGCTACGGTTTGTGCATTGCTGATCATTCTGGCGGGTGCTGTTTGCATCCCGGGCTTGCCCATTTCGCTCTATCCAGCTCTTGCACCGCCGCAGGTCACCGTTACCAGCAACTATGTAGGCGCGAACGCACAAGTAGTTGAGTCGGCTGTAACCACTCCTCTTGAGCAACAGATCAATGGCGTGGAGGGGATGCATTACATTACCTCTACAAGTTCGAATGACGGCACCAGCAGCATCAACGTAACTTTTCGAACTGGCTATGACCTGAACATTGCGGCAGTTGACGTTCAGAACAGGGTGGCAACCGCGCAGGGCCGCCTTCCCCAGGAAATCAAGAACACCGGCGTCACCATTACCAAGGCGAATCCCAACTTTGTTTTCGCAGCAGGTTTTTTCTCGCCCGATAACAGCCTTTCCAATCAGTACATCTCGAATTATCTCGACGTTTATGTGAAGGACGCGCTGAAGCGTATTCCCGGCGTGGGCGACGTGGTGATCTTTGGCGAGAGAAAATATGCGATGCGCATCTGGCTGGATCCAACAAAGCTGGCTGCGCGCCAGCTGACCGCCGCGGACGTGGTCTCTGCTCTGCAAGAGCAGAACGTGGAAATCCCCGCAGGACAGCTGGGACGGCCGCCATCTGACCAGAAACAAAGTTTCCAGATCACCTTGCGCGTAGTAGGACGTCTTTCTGATCCCAAGGAGTTTGAAGGGATCATTCTTAAGAACACGCCGAACGGGATCGTACAACTGAAGGACGTTGGGCGGGCGGAAATTGGCGCTGAGAATTACGATACGAATCTCTTGTACAGCGGACATCAGGCCATTGGCGTTGGTGTGCAGCAGTTATCGAACGCGAATGCGCTGGAGGTAGACAAAGCGGCTAAGGCAGCGCTCAATGAATTGTCAAAATCATTTCCGCCAGGAATGAAATATGTAATCGCTTTTGATACGACAACCGTGGTCGGCGATTCAGTCAAAGAAGTTGTTACGACGCTTGAGGAAGCCATTGCTATTGTCATTATCGTAATTTTTCTCTTCCTTCTGGATTGGCGCGCCACGATTATTCCCGCGGTTACGATTCCCGTATCTCTCATAGGTACTTTTGCGTTCATCAAAATATTTGATTTCTCCATCAATTCACTCACGCTCTTCGGCATAACCCTGGCGACCGGATTGGTGGTGGATGATGCCATTGTTGTGATTGAAAATGCCCAGCGCCATATCAACAATGACCGAACCGATCCCCATCGGGCGACGTCGGTTGCGATGGCGGAAGTTTCCAGCGCCGTGGTGGCAACTTCGCTGGTTTTGATTTCCGTTTTTGTGCCAGTATCTTTTTTCCCGGGCACCACCGGAATCCTTTACCGCCAGTTTTCGCTGACGATTGCTTTCTCTATCGCCATCTCATTGTTTAACGCACTGACTTTGTCACCGGCGTTGGCGGCGATACTGCTTCGCAGTGAAGAACAGAAATACGCCTTGCTTGAGTGGACCCACATTGACGTGCTCTCGCGTGGATATTCAAAGTTCGCGCATGCTATCGATAATTCCATTCACTGGCTGGGATCTGCCTACGGAAGAATCATTGGCATAGCCCTCAAGTATCGCTATGCCATGATTGCTCTCTTTGTTGCGGCCCTGGCAGGGACGGCCTTTATGTATCTGCGTGTTCCCACCGGATTTGTGCCGCAGGAAGACCAGAACTACTTCATCGTTGTGGTGCAGGCGCCGCAGGGAGCGTCCCTGGCCTATACCACGAACGTCGCCAAACAGGCGGAAGAGATATTGCGATCTGACCCTGATGTTTTTGGAACATTTGCCGTTCCGGGTTTTTCACTCAGCGGTGGAAGTTCGTCGAACTACGGAGTGGTCTTCGCGCCACTCAAGCCGATTGACGAACGAAAAGGCAAAGGACACGGCGCGAGCGACATTGTTGCCAGAGTCGCGCCCAAGTTGTTTGGAATTCCAGGTGCGATTGTTGTGCCGTTCGAGCCGCCGGCCATCAATGGCATTGGCAGCTTTGGAGGGTTCCAGTTTGAATTACAGGACCTGGGCCGCAATACGCTGGCAGATGTTGATACGGTTGCGCACAAAATTGTGGCCGGAAGCCGCGCTCGTCCAGATCTAACCGGATTGTTTACCAGCTTTACGGCGAACGATCCGCAGAAGCTGGTGGGGATTGACCGCCAGAAAGCGAAGGCCATCGGCGTGCCGATTAGCCAGGTCACGTCAGCTCTTGGCGTGTACATGGGTTCGCAGTATGTCAATGATTTTGACTTTAATAACCGCTCGTATCGAGTTTACGTGCAGGCCGACCAGCCATTCCGCATGAACGCGCAGGACCTGCGGCAATACTATGTGCGTTCAGACGCCAGCGGGCTTGTGCCGCTGGGAAACATTGTTTCATTGACAGATACTTCCGGCCCGCAGGTCATCAACCATTACAACCTTTTTCGCTCCGCAGAGATTGATGGAGCTGCCGCACCTGGGTACAGCTCCGAACAAGGCCTGAGGGCGATGGAGGAACTGGCAAAGAAGAACATGCAGCAAGGGATGTCTTTCCAGTGGACAGGACTGGCGCTGGAACAAGTTGAATCCAGCGGCAAAGCCATCATCATTTTTGGCCTTGGCATTCTGGTGGTTTATCTGACTCTCTCTGCTCTCTATGAGAGCTTTGCGTTGCCTTTTATTATTTTGCTCGCAGTTCCCACGGCGGTATTGGGCGCGTTGCTGTTCATTTCCATGCGCGGGCTGGTCAATGATGTGTACGTGCAGATTGGCCTGGTGATGCTGATTGGGCTATCGGCCAAAAACTCGATCCTGATTGTGGAGTTTGCCGAACAGCTCATCAAGCAAGGCCGGTCGATTGTTGAGGCTGCCATTGAAGCATCTGAGCTGCGGTTACGTCCCATCCTGATGACCTCATTTGCGTTCATCCTGGGTGTTCTGCCGCTCTACTTTGCAAGCGGCGCGGGCAAGCTTGGACGGCACTCAATTGGAACAGCCATTGTTGGTGGCATGTTGTTCTCAACGGTGCTTAACCTGTTGTTTATTCCCGTGCTTTATGTGGTGGTGAAAACAGTAGTGACTTCGTTCGCTGCAAAAGAAGCTTTGGAAGACAAAAAGGTTCTGGAAATTGCGTAACGTTGCCAGCGACTGATTTTAGCTCACGTGAACAATTGGCCGGCGTTCCGTGTCTTTAATAGCGCGGCGTAATACTTCGTGGGTGAGAGGAGCGGCGTCTCCCTCACCAAAAAACAGGAACGCAAAAAGGTTTACGATTGGGTTCCCTTCGTGCCATTTGAAGTAGACGTGCGGCACCTGGCCAGTTCTTTCTTCCAAATCAATCAGCAGAGCTGCGAACGCGTTCGCCACCACCGGGCTTGTCGCGCGCAGAATACGGTGATTACCAACTCGCTCTCCTGTGACCAGCAGGCTCTTTTCAAAATTCGACGCATCGCTGCGTTCGACTTCGAAGAAGCACAGACACTCTTCTGCACTCAGTGAGTGGTAAGACCGTACCATGCGGTCTATGACGTCCAGTTCTTCATCGCTTTCACTTCGCGGCCTGCGTGCGACGACCCGGATCACGCGATCATCGTCATCCTCCAGCAACTCGAGCGCTTTCGCGTCAAGCTCAATTCCCAGAATGCGCAGCTCGGTCGAACGCAGCGCGCGGGAAATCAAAGAGGAAACCACGATCGCAAGGATGAAGAAAGAAGCGATCTTGATGCCCTCAGGGCGTTCGAAGATATTCAGAAGCGTTGTATAGATGAAAATGAGCGATATCAGCAGAAAGACCCAGCGCAGAGGGCGCTCCCAAAGATGGATGGTAACCGCCACGGCCGCGGATGTGATAAGGACGAGAACGCCAGTAGCATAGGCGCCGCCCTGTGCGTCAACATCCGCATGGAAAAGATAGGTCACAGTAAAAGCGACGGCCATGAAAACGAATACCAGCGGACGCGATGCGCGCGCCCACTCGGGCGCCATGCCTAAACGAGGCAGAAAACGCGGGATCAAGTTCAGCAGCCCGGCCATGGCTGACGCGCCTGCGAAGCCAAGAATCAATATGGTGCTTATGTCGTAAATTGATCCAAAGGTGCTGCCCAGGTATTGATGCGCCAGATAAGCCAGGGCGCGACCATTTGCGTCGCCACCTGCTTTGAAAGCGGCCGGCGGAATGAGCAGGGTGGTGGTGATACTTGTGGTCATCAAGAAAAAACTCATGATCAAGGCGGCGGTATTCAGCAGCTTGCGCGTATTGCGCACCCTCTCCTTGAGGTCCGCTCCTTTGATCAAGGGCATTACTGCAACACCGGTTTCAAAGCCGGAAAGGCCCAGGGCAAGCTTGGGAAACAAAATCAGAGAAACCCCAATCATCGCCGGTAAGCTTCCGTGAGACGAGTAAAGTGCCTGCTTCCAACTGACAAAAAGATGTGGGTTCTCCACAACATGCGCCACGGCAATACCGCTGATAACGGCGCTCAGAAGCAGGTAGATTCCAACGAGAAGAACCGCAACGTTGATCACTTCCTTGAAGCCTTTAAGAAACATTGCGCCGACGATGGACAGCAGGATAAGAGTGACAGCCATCTGACTGCTCATCCAATGGGGTGTAAACGGGTTGTGGGTAAAGTGCGCCGCCGCGTCGGCCGCGGAAAGCGTCATGGTGATGACAAAATCAGTCGTCGCGAACCCGAGCAAAATCAAGACCAAAGCTTTGCCCTTCCATTGCGGAAAGAGCTCCTCAAGCATCGCAATGCTACCCTGGCCGTTTGGGCTGGCCTCGGCCACGCGATGGTAGACCGGCAGTGCAGCAAAGAGGGTGACTCCAACCAGAATCAGTGTGGCGATTGGCGACAGCGCGCCAGCAGCAAGAAATGCGATTCCCGGTTGATAGCCAAGAGTCGAAAAGTAATCCACGCCGGTCAAGCACATTACGCGCCACCACGCGTGCTCCCCGTCAGCTTTTCCTTCCACTCCCTTGGGCAAGCGGAGGTCAGCTAATAACCAGTTTTCAAAGCTCATGCTGCAAACCGCCTCTTTCAACGCAGGGCAGCGACAATGTCCGCTGAACTCTTCATCATAATCGACTTAACTCACAATGAGTAAAACGGGGGAGCGATGAGAGTTTGAGGGCATATAAGGCGTGCAGCGTGGCAAGCTGCGGTGGCTTCGCTTTACGGAAATATTCCTGGAAAGCAGGGTAGAGCTTTAGGTTTAAGAAGCTATGCGGCCATGTCCCCCACTTTGGAGCGGGCAAACTGCTCGAGCTTGCGCGCGTCCGCATAAAATTTTCGGATACCTTCACTCAACTTCTCTACAGCCATGGCGTCTTCGTTGTGCATCCAGCGGAACGTTTCCTCGTCCAGATAAATTTTCTTGGCATCTGAGCTCCTGGCTGTTTCAACGCTCAGGCGACGAGGGGCTTCGCCTGGGGTCTTCTCCATTTGCTTTAGCAGATCAGGGCTGATGGTAAGCAAATCACAACCAGAGAGGCGCACGACCTGATCAACTTTGCGGAAGCTGGCGCCCATCACCTGGGTCTTGTAGCCAAACTTCTTGTAGTAGTTGTAAATGCGTGTGACGGACTCGACGCCCGGGTCCGCGTCTGCTCGTATTTCTTCTCCGCCGAGTTCTTTTTTATGCCAGTCGTAGATGCGGCCAACAAAAGGCGAGACCAGTGTGACCTTCGCCTCCGCACAGGCCACCGCCTGGGCGAAGCTGAACAAGAGAGTCAGGTTGCAGTGAATGCCCTCGCGTTCCAGTTGCTCTGCGGCCCGAATCCCTTCCCAGGTGCTGGCCATTTTGATGAGGACCCGTTCGCGGGCGATCCCGGCTGCTTCATACATTGCGATGAGCCGGTGCGCTTTGGCGATAGAACCCTGAGTGTCAAAGCTCAGGCCGGCATCGATCTCGGTGGAAACGCGGCCGGGGACAACCTTGAGGATCTCGCGGCCAAAGCTGACCATGAGCATGTCCATGCCTGCCTCGGCGCGGGCCGCTGCATCGCCAGGGCTCTTCAGGGCGTGCTGGACTGCGCCCTGCAGCAGGGCCTTGTATTCGGGCATCTGGGCAGCTTGATAGATGAGCGAAGGATTTGTGGTAGCGTCCTGCGGTTTGTATTCGTGAATGGCTTTGATGTCGCCTGTATCTGCCACGACCGTTGTGAATTTCTTGAGGGAACTGAGCAGGTTCATCGCATTTGCCTCCGCCGGGGAAGTTCGGATAAATGTTGTTTGCTGCGGAGTCTCAGCACTTGCCATTTGAATACGTCCGTTCGCTGCCAGGTGCTCAAGGAGGAGATAGACCGTCTCGACCTGGTCCGGAGCGCCAGCCGCGGCGGCAATTTGTTCCGCTGTTTGCTGGCCAGACGACAGGGATGAAAGCACCTTTCCCTGAAGCGCCAGTACAGATGCGGCTGCCTTCTTGCCCGCTTCCACTCCGGGCTGGTGATAGGCGTTGACTCCAATCAGGCCAGCGTATAGACCTACAGCACGCTCAAAAAGTGCGATCAGCGCACCCACCGTATAGACGTCGACTCGGGGAATGGTGATAGTCAACGACTCGCGTTCGTTTTCGAAGAGAGCAGCTCTCGTCCCGAGCAGGAAGCCGTGCAAGTAGTCTCCCGCGGTGACTCCCGGCTCCACCTCGAACCCCGAGCCGCCCGATTCCAGCACACGAATAAAGACCGCAAAAAAGTTGGGAACGCCCTCACGGAGCTGCTGAACGTAGGCATGTTGGTCAGTCGATCCCTTGTTGCCATAGACACTTATGCCCTGATCCACACGCTTTCCTTGCAAGTCCAGTTGCTTGCCAAGTGACTCCATCACAAGTTGCTGCAGGTAGCGGCTAAAGAGGAGCAACCGGTCCTTATAAGGAAGGATGACCATATCCTTTTGCCCCTTGCCGCCGGTAGCGTGGTACCACATCAAAGCCATAAGGGCTGCAGGGTTGCGCTTCACGTCTTGCACGCGCGTCGCCTTGTCACAGGCTGCGGCGCCGGCCAGCAGACCATCCACATCCAGGCCCTGCAACGCAGCGGGGAGCAATCCGACCGCTGATAGCACGCTGGTTCTTCCACCAATCCAGTCAAACATCGGGAAGCGCGCGAGCCACCCTTCTGTCTGCGCAATGCGGTCCATCTGTGAGCCTGGCATCGTGATCGCGACAGCGTGTTTTGGGAAATCGAGACCTGCTGACCGGTACGCTTCACGAACTAATACCATGCCATTGCGGGTTTCCGGTGTTCCGCCGCTTTTCGATGTCACGACGCACAACGTCCGCGCCAGCGGTGCGCCAATCGATCTCAGGGTCCGCACGATGCCGTCAGGATCAGTGTTGTCAATGAAGTGAACCTGCATCTTGTCAGACCCCGGGTTGCCAAGCGCGTCGGCGACCAACATTGGCCCCAGGGTCGAGCCTCCAATGCCGATCAAAAGCACTTCAGTGAAATTCCGCACACGCTGCCGGATGGGGCCTGCATGCACGCTCGCAGCGAATGTCTTCACATCATTGATCACTTTCTTGATCTCTTCCGTGATCTGCGGAGTGGGTGCGCGATTAGGGTCCCGGAGCCAATAGTGGCCCACCATGCGCCCTTCGTCGGGATTCGCTACGGCGCCCTGCTCAAGAGCTTCCATGGCTTTGAGAGAACGCTGCATCGCGGGCTCCATCCGCTCCAGAAAACCTGGTTCAAGCTGCACGCGGCTGATGTCAAGCGTCAGACCGACGGAGGGTATGCGGCAAAGACCTTCTTGATACCGCTGCCATGTAGTTGAAGATTTCATGCCCTTTGCTCCAGAGATGATTGGATTGCGGGTCGGCGCTCGTCTGTCCGGCGATGCCGCTCCTCAATGAGTTGAAAATCGTCGCTGTACCCGATCAGGACAATGTCGGCGGTTCCCAGGAAAAGCCCCGTGCCCACAACCCCGGGGATAGCGAGCAGAGCGTGTTCCAAACGGACCGGGTCTGAGATGGGTTCCACAGCGCACTCCAGGATGTAGTTGCCGTTGTCGCTCACGAAGATGGAGCCGTCTTTGGTCACCGGTGCAGGGCGGGAGCCAAGTTCGTTTTGCAGGCGTTGCTGGCAGAGCGACAGGGCGAACGGCACCACCTCCACAGGCAGTTTGCCGCGTGCTCCGAGTTGCTGAACCAGTTTTTCCTTGCCAACGAGAATCACGAGGGTTCGCGAGGATGCAGCGACAATCTTTTCGCGGACAAGCGCGCGACCGTAGCCCTTGATCAGATCCAGATTGGGATCGACCTCGTCCGCGCCATCGACGGTTACGTCCAGCGTGCCGGCCTCTTCGAGCGTCAAGAGTGGAATGCCAACGCTCTGCGCCAGGGCCGCCGTTTCCTCTGAAGTGGGCACGCCCCGGACGCGTTTCGCTCCGGTACTGACCTGTGCTCCCAGGGCGCGAATAAAAGACTGAGCGGCACGGCCGGATCCCAGACCGATCAGCGTCTGGTCTGCAACCAACTCCAAAGCCCGTTCGACAATCGTCATGGCACAAGACCTCTTCTAGGCAACCGAAGCCTCTCGATATCCATTCAGTCGAAGTTGCTCTCGGGCTACTTCCATAACTCGCTCGACCGTAAAACCAAACTTCTTTTGCAGTTCCTTGAGCGGAGCGGACGCTCCAAACGTCGTCATCCCCAGCGCTTGCCCGCTCATTCCGATGTATCTTTCCCATCCGAAAGTAGACGCCAGTTCAACGGAGACGCGTGCTGTGACCGCAGCAGGCAGGACGCTTTCACGGTACTCAGGGTGCTTGCGGCAGTAATACTCAAACATCTCCCAGGAGGGCATGCTCACAACCCTGGCCTTGATGCCTTCAGCTTTTAGCCGTTCATAAGCTTCCACGCATAATCCGACTTCGCTGCCGGTGGCCAGCAGCAGCACGTTCGGCTTGCCGTCTGGGGCATCAGCAAGGATGTAAGCGCCACGGCGCAGACCTTCGGCGGGAGCATACTTCTTGCGGTCCAGAGTGGCCACAGCCTGCCGCGTCAAGATAAGCGCAACCGGCTCATGGCGGAGTTCCATGATTACCTTCCAGGCCTCAACTACTTCTCCAGCGTCGCTGGGGCGCAATGTGATCAGTCCGGGAATGGCCCGCAGGGAAGCCAGGTGTTCAATCGGCTGGTGCGTTGGCCCATCTTCTCCCACGGCGATGGAATCATGCGTGTATATATAAATGACCGGGATCTCCATGATCGCCCCTAAACGTATCGGGTTGCGGCCATAGTCGCTGAAGATGAGGAATCCCGAACCGAACGGGCGCAGCTTGGAAAGTGACAGTCCGTTGATGATGGCGCCCATCGCGTGCTCACGAATCCCGAAATGAAGGTTCCTTCCGCCAGGATTGGCAGCACTGAAATCCCCCATGCTCTCGTCAGTCAAGCGTGTTTTGCAAGATGGTGACAAGTCAGCTGAACCGCCGATCAGCCACGGCACTTTGCGGGCAATAGCGTTCAGAACAAGACCCGAAGTCTCGCGGTTTGCTTTGCCTTTGGGATCTGGGGGGAAGCTGGGCAGGTCGCGGTCCCATCCGTCAGGAAGTTCGCGGCGCTGCATCTTGTAGAGATCGTCGGCAAGTTTCGGATACTGCTTACGGTATTCTTCAAAGCTGCGCTGCCAGCTCTGGTGCAATTCGCGCCCGCGCCGGCCAATCCCTTCCCGGAAGTGCTCATAAACTCCATCAGGGACAAAAAACTTTTTTTCCTCCGGCCAGCCGTAGGCTCTCTTGGTCAACCGCACCTCGTCTTCGCCGAGAGGCTCCCCGTGGGCCGCGCTGGTATCCTGCTTGTTCGGCGCTCCCCACGCGATGTGGCTCTCGACAATAATCAAGGTCGGTCTGTCGTGTGTATTTTTGAAGACCTGAAAAGCCTGGTCGAGCATTTCAAGGTCGTTCGCATCGCCAACACGTGTAACATTCCAGCCCAGGCCAATGAATTTCGTCGCTACATCCTCGCTGAAGGCCAAATCCGTGTGACCCTCGATCGTGATTTTATTGCTGTCGTAAATCCAGCAGAGGTTGGAGAGCTTCCAGTGGCCGGCAAGGGAAGCAGCTTCAGTCGTGATGCCTTCCATCATGCACCCGTCACCACAAAGAGCATATGCGTCGAAGTCAAACATCTGAAAGCCAGGACGGTTAAAAGTCTCCGCCGCCCAGCGCGACGCTAGCGCCATGCCTACGCTGGTGGCCAGGCCTTGTCCCAGCGGCCCGGTCGTTGTCTCAACGCCGCTAGTCCAGCGATATTCGGGGTGGCCGGGACACTTCGAGTCAAGCTGGCGGAAAGTTTTGAGACTGTCGAGGGGTACAGCGGGCTCGCCGAGCACTTCATACTTCGGATTGACGGACTTGGTCTCTGTCAGGTGCAAAAGAGCATAGAGGAGCGTGGAAGCGTGACCTGCCGAGAGCACAAATCGGTCACGGTTGCCCCAGATTGGATTGGCCGGATCGAAGCGGAGGAACCGTTGCCACAGGACGTAGGCTGTGGGCGCCATTCCCATGGGCGATCCAGGATGGCCCGAATTGGCCGCTTGCACGGCATCCATGCAAAGAGTACGGATCGTGTTGATCGCAAGTTTTTCGATTGCAGAGCGTTCGCTTGCGACGGTCAGCCCGGTTTTCATGGACACCTCTACTCATTTGGAAGTAATCCAACGTTTCCTCGATCTGGTTAGCAGCCCAGTAGGCGCTGCTTTATATCCTCCGGGGCAAAGATTTATTCCCGTTGTTCGTATAGAGCAAAAGGTCTATCCGGCTAACCGGCAGGGAAGATGATCCAGTCATTAAGCTGATGCCTTGTGTTTTGCGGGCGCTGCTGTAGTGGATCTGGTCCCCCGTTTTTTTGCGTGTCTTCCCGGAACAAGCTTCAAGACTCCCGCTTTTTGCTTTTTTTCTTCGGCTGCTTCTTCCCAGAGTCGAAATCCGCCCAGGAACGCGTTGGCGTTGTCCCCGGCACGACAGCCTTCGGGTAGCTTTTTCAGGTTCTTGACCTCGCCGCCGCCGAGGACAATGTCATCAGCGTGAATTCTTTCAGCGAAGAAAGAGATGATCTGGTCAACATGCTTCCGCCATTTCTTTTTGCTTAGCCTTTTGCGCGCGTGGACTCCAACATAGTCCTCAAGAGTTCTCCCCTTCTTGTAGCGGAGGTGCGCAACTTCTCTTGACTCAGCAACGCCGTCGATCACCATTGCAGTTCCGAGTCCCGTCCCAAGTCCGAAGAAGAGCAGCTTTCCACCCTTGTAACTGCCCAGGGCCTGCATGGCAGCATCATTGATAACTTTCACTGGCGCCGCAAAGGAGCGGCCAAAATCAAAGCCAACCCAACCTGGTCCGAGGTTGGGAGGATCCAGAATCAGTTGTCCCAGCAGAACTGGCCCTGGTATGCCGATGGAAACGGCCTCATATTCCCAATCTGCCGCGAGCTTTTTTACCCCGGCCACCATCCTGGCGGGTGTCATCTTGGGGCCGGATGGAAACTTCCTGGGTTCTGTTTGACCACTGGCAAGCATCTTCACGTTATTCCCGCCGATATCAATCACCAGTATTTTCATCGAATGACCTCTCTTCTTAGCAAGCATCGCCCTTGCGTCACTCCTAAGCTGCTTTCGTTCCTCCCGACTGGCGGGCTTTCTCAAAAATGTCCGCGAAGCTCCGATACCGGCGGCTGATCTCCTTTACCACCGATTCTCGCGCCATCTTCTTGTCGCGGAGGGTCACAAGGGGGTCCCAGAATACTGTGCGGCCCACCGCAAAACCAATGAACCCCTCAACCTGCGCGGCCGTCGCCAGCCACTCGCCGACTTTTTTGTCATCCTCGCCGCGGCCCAGGACAATGCAGCCAACGTTATTCCGGCCGTCACGGCGCGCCGCGGCAACCACTTTTTCGCAATCTTCCCGGCGATCGAGCCCTTCAATCTTCCATACATCCGCTTCCACGCCGGCATCCTGTAACTGGTGGATTGCGCCGACCATCAGCCTGGGACGCATATCCCTGTCATAGGCCCTCTTGTCTCCCTTCACGCGATCCATCTGGGCTTTCTCCGCCGGAACCAGCAATTCGAACATGAACTGAATGCGGCTGTTGCCCTGGAGATAGTCCGATAAACGCTTTAGACGGGCCGCTTGCCGCTTGTTCATCGCGGAATCGCCTTCTGGGTTATAACGCACCAGGACCTTGGAAAACGTTGGGTTAAACGCTTCGAGATGTTTGGCAAAGTCGTCCCCATATTCGAAATCGAATTCATCCTGGCCGCTCTTCTCGGTAGTCATAGCTGTGAAGTAGCCATTCTTTGCGGCGTCACGCAGAATGGCAGCGCCGAATTGCTCGTCCACCAGAACGCCCGCTTTTTGCCGTGGCACACTCAACGCCACGGCAGCTTTTAAACCTTCATAGATCACTTGTTTAAACTCTGAGATCTGCTTCGTCTGCTCTGCGGTTATCGGCTCTTTCCAGCCGAACATTTTTGCCCGGAAGGTAGCACGATGGTCGAACGGAAGAACATAAAGGTCTTTATTGAATCCAATGGTCATTGAATGAACCTCCTGGTGTTGCTAGCGACGAGTTGCTGTAGCGACGAATCAAGTTGGTGGTTGAGCTGTCACGCCCAACCTTTAGTTCTGCTCGCGTTGCCATCGTCCCTTTCTTCAGAGTTGGCCTGATTCCACTTTCTCTTTCGAGGAAGCGTACCTACGCCGCCATTGCGGGCGCTGGCTCAACGTGACGCGTATCGTTCCAGAATCGAATCACCGGCCGCGACAGATCGTTTTCATAGCCCAGGGCGCTGAGACTTGCCGTGCTCAACATGAAGTATCTGCTGTTCACTGTGGGTTCGAGCCCAAGCCATCGAGACACCAGCACCCTCATAAAATGTCCACTGGTGAAAAGGAGCACGTTTCCCTTGATTTCGCGGACTCGTTCTACGACTCTGTCCGCCCGGGCGCTGATGTGTTGGGGCGTTTCGCCACCGGGGCAGCCATCGCGAAACAGGTTCCATCCTGGACGTTCAGCCCGTATGTCGGCGCCTCGGCGCCCTTCGTATTCGCCATAGTCCCATTCCACTAGATCAGGATCGATCTGAGCCGCCGCGCCAAACCCCGCTAGTTGGCATGTCCGGCTGGCCCGCTGCAATGGACTCGTGAACACCTTCGTAAAAGTCAGGCCCCTAAGGCGTTCGCCGAGCTTGCGCGCGGTCTGTTTCCCGTGTTCGGTGAGTGGGAGATCCGTGAGCCCGGTGTGCTGGCCGGAAAGGCTCCAGGCGGTTTCGCCATGCCTGGCCAGATAAACCATGGGTAACTCGTTCTGCATCATGCCGCTTCCTTGCCCGAAACGTGACGTTTTTCCATAACACGTTTTTCCATAATGCAACTTACGGTATCTCGAGCGATCAAGAGTTCCTCGTCAGTTGGAATCACGAACGCATGCAGTCTGGAATCAGATGTGCTGATCTGGCCCTCAAATCCAGCCTCCTTATTATTGTTTTTGTCCTGGTCAAGCCTCAGCCCCGCCCATTCGAGTCCTTCGCAAATCAGAGCGCGAACCTCCGCCTGGTTTTCTCCGATTCCGCCGGTAAAAATAATCGCATCGGCGCCGCCCATGCAGGCCAGGAATGCTCCGATATATTTCCGGGCTCGATAACAAAACATCTGAATGGCAAGCCGCACCCGGCGGCCGTCCGGACCTTTGAGTTCCTGGAACAACACGCGCATGTCATTCGTCACCCCGGAAACGCCCAACAATCCCGACTGCGTGTTGAGAAGCGTTTCCACTTCGTGTGTGGATAAACCCTCCTTGGCCGCGATGATGTTCATGATCGCGGGATCGATATCTCCGGAACGCGTTCCCATCACCAGGCCTTCCAGAGGCGTCATGCCCATGGAAGTATCTACGGAGCGTCCGCCGCGGATGGCTGCTGCTGAGCAACCATTTCCAAGGTGGAGAGTGATTACATTGGTTTGTTCTTTGGTTAATCCACGCAAGACCCGGTACCGCTCAGATACAAATCGATGCGAGGTGCCGTGAAATCCAAAACGCCGGATATGGTGCCGTCGATAAAAGTGATAAGGCAGAGCGTAAAGATACACGTGCTCTGGAATTGAATGATGGAAAGAAGTGTCAAAAACCGCGACCTGGGGCACGTTGGGACCGAATACCTGCCGTGACGCCATAATGCCCTTAATGTTGTTCGGGTTGTGGAGCGGGGCTAAATCGATGCATTCCTCAATGCCCTTCAACACCTCGTCGGTAATCACGGCGGACTCAGCAAACAATTCGCCGCCGTGAACAATACGATGTCCGATGGCATCGATATCAAACACAGCCCCGTTCTTTGTAATTCCCGATTCGTCCATCCAGCCGACCAGATACCGCAATGCCGCAGGCACATCGGAAATTGAAGCAGTAAGCTTTTGCTTCGGGACCTTGGGTGATTGGACCGTGACAATCGCTTCACCCCCGGCCCGCTCGAACTGTCCGCGGCACAACCGCTCGTCGCTGTTTTGCCTCATCCGGTCAAGGTCAGTCGAGATAAGCTGGAACTTCAGGCTGGAACTGCCCGAGTTAAGTACCAGGACATTCATATGAACCACACAAGTGGCTGCGTTTGCTGCGACCGGCGCGCTTCCGCCTCATTCGCGAATCGCCACTCAGCGAACCAAATTCAGCTAGGCGGCCTTGCGTGTTTCGTGCGGCCATCTCCAGCCTGCGGCATCAGGTCTATCGGTGCCGTGTTTGAATGCATAGTTCCGGCAGGCAATCTGTTCATTGTGAAATTTTGCCAGGGTGGAGCCGCCGGTCCGCTGCAGCCTGGGCACGAACTTAATAGCCTCCATCGCCAGGGTGAAGCGGTCAATTCCGTTCTCAATCGCAAGCTCCAGGGGAGTGTTGATGTTGCCTTGTTCCCGGTACCCATGGACATGCATGTTGTGATGATTGGTACGGCTGTAAGCCAGACGATGAATGAGCCACGGGTATCCGTGGAAATTGAAAATAATTGGCTTATCGGTACTAAAGAGCAAATCAAAGTCGCGGTCTGACATGCCGTGCGGGTGCTCGTTCTGCGGTTGCAACCGCAGCAGGTCAACCACGTTGATGTAACGAATCTTGAGGTCCGGGAATGCCTCCCGCAACATCACGATTGCAGCCAGTGTTTCCTGTGTGGGAATGTCGCCGGCTGACGCCATCACCACATCTGGCTCCACGCCCTGGTCGCTGCACGCAGGTTCCCACCTGCCAATTCCCTTGGTGCAGTGGATAATGGCGTTATCCATGCTGAGATACTGCAGGTGCTTCTGCTTGTCGCAGACGATTACGTTCACGTAATTCTCACTTCTCAGACAATGGTCGGCGACCGAGAGCAGAGTATTGACGTCAGGAGGCAAATAAATTCGCACAACTGCAGCGCTCTTGTTGAGGGCCACATCCAGAAAACCCGGGTCCTGGTGGGTGAAACCGTTGTGGTCCTGCCGCCAGACCGTGGACGTGACCAGGATGTTCAGGGACGGAATCTTGTCGCGCCAGGGAAGATGATTGCAGATGGTCAGCCATTTCGCGTGCTGGTTGAACATGGAGTCGATCACATGGATAAAAGCCTCATAGGAGGAAATGAATCCGTGTCGCCCCGTCAGCAAGTAACCTTCAAGCATGCCTTCAACGGTATTTTCGCTCAACATTTCCACGACTCGCCCATCACGAGCAAGTTCTCCGCCATCGGCATCTTCCGGGAAGTAGTTCTCAAGCCAGAGCTTCTTGCTGACCTCGTAAATGTTATCGAGCTTGTTTGAGGTGTTCTCATCCGGCCCGAAGACACGGAAGTTTTTCATGTTCAGCTTCATCACGTCACGCAGGAAGGCGCCCAGCGGGCGGGTATTTTCCGCCTCAATGGTTCCGGGTGCATCAACCTTCAAGGCGTAATCCCGGAAGTCAGGAAGATGCAGGGCCTTCTTCAAATGCCCTCCGTTGGCGTGAGGGTTGGAACCCATGCGGCGGTCCCCGGTCGGCGAGAGTTCCCTGAGTTCAGGAATCAGGGTTCCATTGCGATCAAAAAGTTCTTCCGGTTTGTAACTGCGCATCCACTTTTCTAGCTCATGAAGCCGTTTCGGATTGCTCTTGACGTCTGCCATCGGCACCTGATGCGACCGCCAGAACCCTTCGAGCTTGTGGCCACTCACTTCCGCCGGAGCTGTCCATCCCTTTGGAGTCCGCAAAACAATCATCGGCCAGCGGGGACGCTCCGCCACTCCGCTCTTGCGTGCTTTTTGCTGATATTTTCTAATGTCGGAAACACACTGCTCCATGGTCGCTGCCATTGCCTGGTGCATGCTCTCATGGTCAGAGCCTTCCACAAAGTACGGTGTCCAGCCGTAGCCGCTGAACAGATCTTCCAGCTCCTCGTGGCTGATG
Source organism: Terriglobia bacterium (assembly GCA_963724105.1). Lineage (GTDB taxonomy): Bacteria > Acidobacteriota > Terriglobia > Terriglobales > Acidobacteriaceae > Angelobacter. The sequence goes on from CAVRTD010000004.1 coordinate 157,082, forward strand.
CGCGCAAGCAATGTCGGGTTATTGATCTTGTAGCCATTCAAATGCAAAATCGGCAGGACTGCGCCGTCGCGAATGGGGTTCAGGAATTTGTTGATATGCCAGGATGTTGCCAGCGCCCCGGTTTCCGCTTCACCATCACCAACAACCGCCGTAACAATCAAATCTGGATTGTCAAAGGCAGCGCCACAGGCATGCGACAGCACATACCCCAGCTCGCCTCCCTCGTGGATGGAGCCCGGGGTTTCCGGAGTGCAGTGACTTCCGATCCCGCCAGGGAAGGAGAATTGCTTGAAAAACTGGCCCAGACCTGGCTCGTCCTGGCTCTTGTCGGTATAGATATCAGAATATGTTCCTTCCAGATAAACAGGACCAATTACCCCAGGCGCGCCGTGGCCGGGCCCGGCAAGATAGATCGCGTCCAGGTCGTATTTCTTGATGAGGCGGTTCATGTGTATGTAGATGAACGCCAGGCCGGGGCTTGAGCCCCAATGCCCCAGCAGCCGGTTCTTGATTTGCTCCGTCTTCAGTGGCTCCTTGAGAAGCGGATTGTCCTGCAGGTAGATCATGCCGAGGGTCAAATAATTACAAGCCCGCCAGTAGGCTTCTGTCTTGCGCAGTTCATCGGCGCTGAGAGGCGTTCCTGAAACCGTGGACCTGGCTTTGCCATACGGGCTCAAGGATTCATTCATGATTTCGGTATCCGCTACTGATGACATATTTTCTCCTTCTCGTTACGCAATCTGGATGCTTGAGCACTGGTTAAATAAGGCTCTTTTGCTACAGCAAAACCTGGGATGCTGGGCTAACACGAAAAAATACAGGCCAATGGTTTTGATGCGATGAGGTAGCCTGACAAACCACCGGTAAAGACCAGCCCACGGTGAACAGTTGACTAGGATGAAAACCACGCGCTGGTGTTGTCATAGGCTGCAAGAGCAGCCCAAACCGCCATTCGAAACCGAAGAGCGTTGCCTCTTTCACTTAGGCAGCCGAGATCTCATCTTGAGGCAGTATGAAATTATCAATGGCCGCCGCGAACCCCTCTTCCTCGTTAGAAGCGGTTACATACGTAGCGGCTCTCTGCACTTCGGGGCTGGCGTTTCCCATGGCGATACTCACACCGCTTTGTTCGAACATCGTGATGTCGTTCGCCATATCTCCGATCGTGGCGATTTCCTGAACTGGGATTCCTGAGAACTCTGACGCCATAAGCACTACTTCGCCCTTGTTCGCTTTCGGATGCGTCACGTCCACATAGTGCGGCTGGGACCGTGCTGCTGAGACACGGGAGCCCAGTCTATCTTGTAAATCTTTCTCGCAGCGCGCGACGGCATCATGGTCCTGGCTCGCGCCTACAATCTTTGCGACATGATCGAGACGGCCATCAAAGCCTGATATTACCGTGGGTGGAAACTGTACCGTCCTTTGTTCTCGATCGACACGGTATGCGCGCGGATCGCGAACAAACCAATCCTTTTCGGTATAAACCCACACGTCAAGCTTGTGCTCAAGAATGATTTGCGCGACCTGTTTTGCGACTGCCCCTTCCAGGAGGTTCTCCTTAAATACAGAAAAGTCGCGCCGGACGACGATACCTCCGTTGAACCCGGCGATGAACTTCAGGCCTGGGAGAGAATCGACGAGCATGCGGGCGCCCTTTGGCGGGCGGCCGGTGGTGACTCCGAACAAGACGCCGGCCTTCTGCAATCGGCTCAGTGCATCCACTGATTTTGGTGTGAGCAGCTTCTCTTTCGTCACGAGCGTTCCATCAATATCAGCAACTAAAAGTCGAATTCGAGTGCGTTTGTTAGCTTGTGCCGTCATAGCTCATACTCCGCTTTGTCGCCCATTGGGTGATTCCTTCTCATACTAGGTTTTCCGGAAACGCCAGGCGCTGATTGCGAAAAGCACGATTGAGAACACCGTGAGCGCGAGCAAGTTCGGCCACAGTGCTGACCACGGCGCATCCTTCAATGTGACTCCTCTGACAATCGTGACCATATAGCGCAATGGGTCAAAATATGAAAGGTGCTGGAAGAAATTCGGCATGTTTTCAATCGGCGAAGTCGCTCCCGAAAGCAAGGTAAGCGGCGGGTTGACGAAGAAAGTCAACAACTGCGCTTGTTGCTGTGACTTCGAAACGGTCGCAATCATCACGCCAATCCCTGTTCCCGCCAGCGCCGCCAGACTGCCGGCAAGAGCAAACAGCCAGATGTCACCCCGCACGGGCAGCCCGAACACGAGCACTCCAACAATGAGCGACAGGAACAAGACCACCATCATCAGCACAAGAACGGGCGATGTCTTGGCCAACAGCATTTCACCGGTCTGAGCCGGCGTCATCAGCAACTGCTCAATGGTGCCCGTCTCTTTTTCTTTGACGGCCAACGCTGAAGCGACCAGTGATGCATTAATAAACATAATGATGCTCATCACGCCGGTAACGTAGTGCCATGACGTCACCAGACCCGGATTGTAGAGATAGGCTGACTGAACTTCAGGGGCGCCCGGCGGGGCAGCCGGATGCGAGGCGCTGATTAATGTGATTCGGCGGCGTGCTCCGGTAAGAGGAGTAGGGCTGATCTCGGAGTTGAAATCCGCCAAAGACATTTCCAGATAACCCTGCGCAATCTGCGCGGTGTTAGCGTCCACCGCATCGATGATGACTTGTACGGCTGCCGTTTGTCCGCGGCCGAGACTACGCGAAAAATCGGCAGGGATAACCAGGAACAAATCCAGGTCCAGACTCTTGAGAGCATCTTCAGCGTCTTGCGGGCGCGTATAGACGCGTTTGACCTTGAAATTTACATTCCGGGACAGAGAGTCGACGAATTCCCGGCTTTCCACGGTGAAGCTTTCATCCACCACGCCCAGACGCAGATCACGAACTTTGGGGTTGAGGGCGTATCCAAAAATTACCAGCACGATGGTGGGAGGCAGCATTAGCTGAATTACTAAACCGCGATTGCGCTTGAGCTGCTGGACCTCCTTGACCAACAGTGCGTAATAACGACGTATCCTGGCGCGCATTGGTCCCTCCTATCCCTTGAATTGCATCTTGCGCATCTGGAGCACATTCACACCGAAGAACGCAAACGTGATTCCTATAAGCAGGACCAGCGGAAAAAACGATGTGTCCCATCCTGCGTTGCGGAGAATTGAGTTGCGAACGATCTGCACGTAGTGGGTCGCGGGCAGGATGTACGACAGCCAGCGAATCTGGATCGGAATATTCCGAATGGCAATCAGATAGCCGGAGAGCAACAGGGAAAGCAGGAACGAGCCCATCTGCACTCCCTGAATCGCCGCGCTTTGGTTGCCCGTGGCGTTCCCCATGAGCATTCCGAAAAAGACTCCCGCGAACAGATAAAAGACGGTGGCGACCAGCAATACGCTTGGGTCGGAAGGGAACCGAAATTCGAACACGAGCAGACCGAGCGCAAAGCAAAGCACAAATTCCACCAGACCGACCACGACATAGAGCAGAGCTTTGCCCAGAATCCACTGGACCGCTGTCAGGCTGGAGGCGTAGGCCTGGATGATCGTGCCAGACTCATACTCCTTGGCTGTCGTCAGCGCTCCCAACAGCGCTGGAAAGATGATCAGCATCAGGCCCAGGCCGCCGGTTCCGAAGTAAACACGATCTGAGAGTCCGGGGTTATACCAGAGCCGCTGCTGCAGGATGACACCTTCCTGTGGAGGCTTGTTGATTTTCGGCTCAGGTTGGTTGATGCCGTTTTTCTGAGCGAAGGCTGTATTGAGTGAAGATGCATAGTTGCCGAGCGCTGTGGCCGAGTTGGAATCCGTGGCATCGATCAACAACTGAACGACCGGCTCAGTGCCGCGCCGGAAATCCCGCTCGAAATTCTGCGGAATGATAAGGGCCGCGCGTCCACGCCAGCTGGCCAGCGCCCGCTCGGCTGATTCCCGGGGATCATGAGGCTGGAGCCGGAATGTGAGGGCAGCTCCGTAGGTTTCCAGATAGCTCCGGCTGAGCGGCGTGTTGTCATAGTCGTACACCAGAAGAGAAACGTTGCGCAGCCGCAAGGATCCCGTGATCCCTGCGAGCAGCATCAGGACAATCGGCATCAGCACCGCCAGCAAGATGAGCAGCTTGTCACGCCGGAACAGCATGAATTCCTTCCAGGCTTGAGACAAGACTTTCTTCACAGCGGAATCTCCGATCTGCGAGATTCAATGAGGGAAATAAACACATCTTCCAGGGAGAAGGGAACTGGCTTTTGCGCGAGAATCTGGACCCCAGCTTCTTTGAGCGTGGCCACTGCCTCTCGTTTCTGCTCATCGTTCTCCGTCACCAAATGGAGGCGGCTACCGAATAACGAGACTCGTGAAGCGCCAAACTTCTTCTTCAGCGCCCCCAGGGCGAGATCAGGATGGTCGGCTTCAATCTCAAAAAGCTCGCCCTTCATGTTGGCCTTCACTTCGCTGGGCGAGCCCTGGGAGATGATTTCGCCGGCCACCATAAAACCAAGGCGATTGCACTGCTCCGCTTCTTCCAGGTAGTGGGTCACAACCACGATGCCCGCTCCACGATCGGCAAATTCATTGATCATGCGCCACATGGCGCGGCGGGCCAGCGGATCCACGCCGGAGGTCGGCTCATCCAGAAAGATGGCTTCGGGCTCATGCATCACAGCTGCGCCAAAGGCAACTCGTTGTTTCCAGCCACCAGGCAGCGACCTGGTCAACATCTTTGACTCGCCCTTTAATTCCGCTTCTTCCAGCACCCACTGTTTGCGTTCTTCGCGTACGCTTTCATCCACGCCGTAGAGCCGGGCATAAAAATCCAGGTTCTCGCCGATGGTTAGGTCGTCATAGAGCGCAAATTTCTGTGACATGTAACCGATCCTGGAGCGCACCGTGGCCGAACGCAGTCCCTTGGACTGTCCCAGCAGCGTGACGCTCCCGGAGGTTGGATCGAGCAATCCGCAGATGAGCTTGATGGAAGTGGTCTTTCCCGCTCCGTTGGCTCCAAGCAGTCCATAGATTCCGCCGTTGCGGACTTCCAACTGGAAGTTCTTGACCGCCTTGAATGTTCCGAACGTCTTGTTCAGGTCCTTGGCGCCGATCACAACATCGTCCCGGTTCATTGCCGGACGTGGTTTAGGAAAAGGCGGAACCGTATGGACGCCGCGCATCTTTCGCAGCTGGCCCACAAAAGCATTTTCGAGCGTCGGCTGCGAGCGGCGTATTTCGGTTATGTGCATGCCGTTGCTTTCCGCGCGCTGGCGCAGGTCAGCTTCAGCCGCGTCAGGACGTGCCGCCATTATGTCCAGGCGATCGCCAAATCGCTGCACGTCCTCCGCCTCAGGCGAGGCTGCCAGTACCTCCTCGGCCTGGGCTAGAGGTTCAACCTTGACCTCAAGGCGCGTGACGCCCATCTTGGAAGAAAAATGGGTTGGCGTGTCGATGTCATAGATCTTGCCGCGCTCTATCAATGCCACGCGATGGCAACGCTCTGCTTCATCGAGATAAGGAGTGGCCACGACGATGGACATTCCGCCGGTGGCAAGCGAGGTCAACGCATCCCAGAAATCGCGCCGTGTTACGGGGTCAACACCGGTCGTCGGCTCATCTAATAGCAGCAGCTTCGGGTCCGCGATCAGCGCACAGCTTAAAGCCAGCTTCTGCTTCATGCCGCCGCTCAGCCGTCCCGCAAGACGGTCAGTGAACTTGATCAACTCAAACAACTTGAAGTAGTACTCTCTGCGCTGGGCAAATTCTTCCTGCGGAACTTCGCGCAGCCCGGCCGCATACTTGAGGTTCTCATCGACGCTCATGTCCTGATAGAGACTGAACGGCTGCGTGAGATATCCCACGCTGGGACGGGCTTTGCGCGGCGGCTCACTTAAAACCTGGATCTCTCCCTTATTCTGTTCCAGCACGCCGCCCATGATCCGAAAAGCTGTGGTCTTACCCGCTCCATCGGCGCCGATCAGCCCGAAGATTTCCCCCGGCTTCACATCGAAGCTGACTGCGTCCAGAGCAGCAATGGAGCCATAGTTTTTGCTGAGGGCGCGAGAATCGACGACGAGATTCTCAGCCATTAAGGTCTCCCGAGCTTGATCTCACCATCCGCCGGCATTCCGGGCTTGGCGTAACCAAAACCGCCCTTCAACCCAAGTTTCACGCCCATCACCTGTTTCACTCGGTCATCCTTGAAATAGGTGTTTTCCGGAGTGAACATCACCTGCGGATCAATACGGATCACTTCAGCCTGGATAGCTTCCTTCGGATTGGAATCCAGAAACACCTGCGCCGCCTGGCCTACTTTCAGCTGCCCCACATTTCCTTCCGGAATGAACCCGCGCAGGTAAAGCTTATGCAGATCCACCATGGTAAGAATCGTTTGTCCCGCGGAAATCACGCGCCCTGGCTCGGCGGAGCGTGTCAGAATCGTGCCGGCGATCGGCGCCGTGATCGTCAGGTCGCTTACATTCGCCTTAAAACGCCGCAGCTCGGCGTGGCTGGAGGCAAGACTTGCTTTGGCGGTAGCGATCTGTTGCAGCTGGGCTTTGGCCTGATCAAGGGAAGCCTCCGCCGCTAACACCTGCTTGCGGGCCGCCTCCGTCGAAGCACGAGCAATTTTCATCCGTGTTTGTTGCTGGTCGGCTACTTGCACTGCCACCGCCCCGGATTCCGCCAGAGCAGGATATCGTTTGGCATCCGCTTCGGCCTGCTGCAACTCCGCTTCCCAACGCGTAAGGTCGGCCTTGCTGGCCGCAAGATTGGCCTCAGCGATTGACACGCGCGCCGGGCCGGAGGACTCGGCTTCCTCTACCTTGCGTTCACCTTCGGTGACATTGGCCTTCTGCGCATCTACCTGCGCCACGTCCTGCGGGCTTAAGATGCGCGCTAACAGTTGCCCTGCTTCCACAGAGTCACCTTCACGCACCATGATCTCTACTAGTTTGCCGTCTCTCTTGGAAGAGATATCCACTGTGTCGCCGTCGATGCGACCACTTACAAAAAGAGAGTCCTTTTCGGCGCTCTTGGTAGTTCTGGCGCATCCCCCAAGCACCAGCAGCACGAGCATAGCCAGCACGCTCCATCTTCGATTCATAGCTCCCTCACTTGCCCGTTACTTGCGGTACGTTTTCTCTGCAGCCCCCATCGCGCGGGCCATGTTGGCACGCGCCAGCCCCAGGGTATACATCGCGCGTACGCGTGCATCATCTGCTTTAGAAACGCGATCCTGCGCGTTGACCACTTCTGTGTTGTCCGTCACGCCCTGGGCAAATCGCTGGCGTGACAATTCCACTTCCTCACGTGAAAGCTTCACGTTTGCGGCGCTGGTTTCCACTTGCTTGAGGGCCCACTCTACCCCGGCGATCGCGGTCAGTACGTCCGTCTCGATCTGCGAACGTAGTTGGTCAGCGCTGGCTTGTGTTTCGAGCATGGCGCCTTTCGCCTCGTCAATTTGTCCGCGAATGCGCCCCCCGGTGTATATGGGGATGGTGAGCGTTCCTTGCAGCCTGAACGTGTTCTGGTTGTGAACCGGCGTCTCACCACTCTGTCCGTCACTGAAACTGGTGCTCAGCGTTGGGTATCGGACGGCCTTGGCCGATTGAATCTGTAACTCGGCTGCTCTCACGCTGGATTTCGCTGCCCGATAGTCTGCACGGGAATCAAGCGCGGTCGCGATCGCGGCAGCGCTGTCTTGCGCGGTCTCAGCGCCGTAAGCCGCCGCATCTTCCACTTCAAAATCTGCGGTGATGCTGGTCTGCAGCAAATTGGCGAGGTTGAGTTTGGCGGCAATGTAATTCTGCTCCGCCTCCTGCCGCTGCTGCTCGAGCGAGTTCAGTTGCTCCTGTGCGCGAATGGCTTCCAGCCGGGCGGAAATGCCTTGCTTGACCCTGTCTTGCGTTAGTTTGTACAGATCATCTGCAAGTTTTGTCTGCTCCCCCAGCGCATCCCGCGCTGCTTTCCCGCGGAGCGCTTGTAGATAAGCGCCAACCACGTTCAGGACAACAATCTCTCGCGCATTTCCAAGCAGCAAGCGTGAAGATTCCTGCTTGGCGCTGGAACTCTTCCAGGCCTGTCTGTTAGCAATATTCAGCAGGTCCTGACTCAGCGTGATGCGGGCATCCATCGACCCGAAGGGATCTGAATTGCCTTGCGGCACGGTGGGAATATCAATGCCAAGGCCCTTCAGGTTGATGGTCAAATAATCTTGGCGCGCTCTGGCCTCCACCTGCGGAAGCATTACGGAACGCGATTGCGCATACTGCCCCGCAGCCTGGGCCACATGTGCCTGCGCCTGCCGGACAACCGAATTGTTGGCGAGCGCAATTGTCACCGCCTGCGATAGGGTGAGCGGATTGGGAAGGGCTGGTTTAGCCGCTGTCTGTTGACTTGGCGCTGTCTGTTGACTTGGCGCTGGCTGCTGGCTTTGTGCCGTCACTGATGCCGCCACAAGTACGATCGTCAGCATGCCCGCGATTTCTTCCACACGCTTATTAGACCTGCGGAATGGCTCCCGGGACGAATAAACAGCTGCGGGACGACGGAGATGTAAACACCCGGCAATTGCCGTTACGAATCGAAGGAGTCTTCCTTGCAAGTTCACGCCTTCCTTCCTGTTCGTCAAGCCTTTCCTAGCATGGCGCGCACGTCAGCTTGGATTTCGCGTCGTGTGAGGGAAAACCGATCCAATAGAATTCGATGCGACGAGTCGCTCGAGCAGGGTCAAACACAGACAGGATCGTGGGTCTGTTTGACTAAAGTGAAAAAACGGGCATCAGATCTCCACCTGCAAGAACCTGCTGGTGCGAATAGCCGGTGGCAAGGCTAATAAATGGATTTTTATTTTTCCGATACATCAGGCTCATGCGGCCTCCTGCTTCGGCCTTGTGGCGCGTTGCGAAGCTTCAAATGCATCCCGATAGCCGCGCGCGATCGATCGAATGCCACGGCCGAGCTCTTCGTAGACTTCGTCGCTTAGATTGGCCAGCGACACTCGCAGAGACCAGTCCGGGGCTTCAAAGCCGCCGCCGTTGAGCGCGACGATCCCGTGGCTCTCGGCCAGGCGGAAAACGAGATCGAGTGGGTGAACATTTTTCTTCAGATACTCCACGGCATCCGCGCCGATGTTCTGGCGCGCCCAAAACTCGAAGTCGATCAGGCCATAGTAGGCGTCGTAGAGAGCATTAGGGCTGAGCTGCAAGCCCAGGCCTTCGATCATGGACCATGCACGCCGATGGAGAATCTCCATACAGGCCTTCTGATATGACTTGGCGGCATCCATCAGCTCTGCCAGTGAGAACATACTCATCATCACCTGCTGCGGGAGCGAAAGGCCGGCCGTGTGGTTGAGAGCCACATCGCGGCTATCTGCCACAATGCGATCAATGAACTTGACCTTACGCGGCTCGACGTTCATCGGCCCGTAGCGTTTGTCGAGAGCGGCAAGGTCGGCACCGCGCAGCTTCGCGATCTTCTTATCGAAGATATTGTCCTCATGGATCGCAATCACGCCGAGCCGCCAGCCAGTGGCGCCAAAATACTTCGAATAGGAGTACACACCGATGGTGTTGTGCGGCAGTTCACCGAGCAGAGACCGGAAATCGGAAACGAACGTTCCGTATACATCATCGGTCAAGAGCATGAGGTCAGGCCGCTTGGTCTTCACCAGATTTGCGATCTTGGCAATGGTCTCCTTGCTGATCGCCATGCTGGTCGGATTGCCCGGATTCACCAGGAAAAACGCCTTGATTTTGGGGTCTTCCAGTTTCTTGAGTTCCTCATCGGTGAACTGGAACCGGTTCTCCTGCGGAGCCCGGACGTGGACCACATTAAAGTCATAGTCTTCCAGGTGCGTCATTTCCAGATAGGGCGTAAAGATTGGCGTGCCCAGAGCGATGGTCTCACCGGGAAGCAGGAGACGATTTGTCTTTAGCGACTTGAAGATGTAGCACATTGCGGCGGTGCCGCCTTCTACTGCATACAAATCAAACTTGCCGGCAGGTTGCGGATTTCCGCACATGGCCCATAGCAGGTACTCATGAGCAATGCGCTCGTTGTGGGCGAGCATGCGATCGGGAGTCGGGTAGTTATCGCCGATGATTGAGTCCACAAGTTCGTGCACAAAAGCATCGGGCTCGAACCCGAACTTGTTTACCGCGAATGGAACCATCGACGAAAGGAAAGACGCGCCTGGCATGTCAGAGTGTTTGGCCAGCCATGTCTCGAGACGGCCGGCGATGCCCGGGGCCTGCGGCATTCCGCCGAGGCCGGCAGGATGGTGCATCACCCGTTTGCTCTCCGTGACGGCGAACTGGCCGAGCAAAAAGTAGGCCTCGCGCGGTGTGGTTGCGATCCAGTTGGGATTGCCACGGCCGGCGTTAAGGAATGCCGACTGCGTCGTCCGGGAACTCTTCTTCGCCAGCTTGATCAGTTCGTCTTTGATCTCAAACGGGCTCAGGGTTTCAAACTTGCGAAGGCCTAAAAGGTCCACAGCTCCTCCATTCCGGCGGAAAATCGCACATCAGTAGGCATAGAAAAGTTCTTGGATCTGCGCGGCCGTGCGTTGCTTCAGAAGCGCCAACGAGAGTAGGATTCGCGATTTCTGCGGATTCAGCTCATCGGAAGCCACGAAGCCGAGCTCATCGTCCTTCACCTCAACATTGCGTCCGACGGTTCCGGTGGGCACGCGGCTGCTGCGAACCACGACTACGCCTTTCTGAACTGCTCTGGCGGCAGCGTCCATTGATGTTTTATTCATGTTGCCGTTACCCACACCGGCGATGACGATACCCTTGGCGCCGTTGGTCACGCTGCAATCGATTAAGTCCGGCGACATGTCCGCGTCGCCGAAAATAATGTCCACTCGCGGCATCTTGGTAACGTTGGTGATGTCAAACTCACTGCCAGTTGTGTGCTTCCACTGAGGGCTGTTATAGAAATCGTTCTTGCCATAGGCGGAGACACCGACCAGGCCTCGCAATGGCGACATAAAAGTCTGCACAGCCGTGGTGCTCGTCTTGGTCAGAGAGTGTGCGCCTTGAATCCAATCATTCATGACGACCAGAACTCCGCGACCCTTGGCCTTTGGATCAGCGGCCACGGCTACCGCGTCATAGAGGTTCAGCGGGCCGTCAGCGCTAACGGCAGTGGAGGGCCGCATAGATCCCACCATGACTACTGGCTTCTCACTCTTTATTGTTAGGTTCAGAAAGAACGCTGTTTCTTCCATGGTGTCGGTGCCGTGCGTGATCACGATGCCATCCACATCCGGCGTCGCCAACAATTGATTGGCCCGCTTAGCGAGCTTCAACATGATGTCGAACGACATATCCTGCGATCCAACGTTCGCAACCTGCTCACCTTTCAGGTTAGCCAGGTCCCTGATTCCCTTGACTGAGTCCAACATCGCGTCGATGGTTACCTGGCCCGACGTATAGCCGGATTGCGTGCCCGTGGCTGCAGCGCCAGCAATCGTTCCACCGGTCGCCAGCACGACGACGTTTGGTTTTTTATCCTGCGACAGGCCATCCAGACAGCCGATACTGAGAACGAAGGCGAGCAATGCCGCCGGTATTCTATGAAACTGTTTCATGACGTTCCTTTCACGCTCGCCATTCGCATTGTTGGCAAAAGCTCGAGCCACTGACCTGCATTTGAACTAGCCTCGCACGATCAGCACTACAATCGGCCCAGCCAGTGTGAGTAGTATGTTGGCGATCGTGTAGGGCACTGTGTATCCCAGAACAGGAACATTGTTCCCAGCAGCAAGAGTTACAGCGTTGATGGCAGGGGTGCTCGCCTGCCGGCCGCACAATGCACCAATCAGGATTACTGGGTGCATCTTCAATACATATTTTCCGTAATAAAGGGCAAAGAGACCTGGCACCAGGGCAACGGCTATGCCCGCGACAGGAAGAGCCACGCCGTATTTCATGATCTGCCGAAGTCCCTCGGAACCCGTCGCAAGGCCGATGCAGGCTACGAATACAGCGAGTCCAAAATCCTTGAGATAGAGCGCCGCCGCATTTGGCAATTGGCCAAATGTTGGTCGCCGCGCCCTGAGCCAGCCGAACAGCAGGCCGGCGATCAGACATCCACCTCCAGTACCCAGGCCAAGCGTGGCGCCGCGGAAGGGAACTCCCAGCTGACCCAGAGCAAAGCCGACGGCTAGCCCAAGACCGAAATACAAAAAGTCCGTCTTGTCGGCGGGCGGTGTCGGGGAGCCGACTAATTTCGTTGCCCGTTCGACGTCGGGTTGCATGCCGATGAGTCGCGCGACATCGCCAACAGCGACCTTTGTATTGGCAGCAAGAGGCAGCGGCTGGTTCAGCCGCGTCAAAGAACTTACAAATACACTCTGGCGTATGTGCGGATCGATGGTGGCTCTCAATTCGCCAATAGTCCGGCCTGCAATCTTGTCGCTGGTGACTACCACCTCACGCGACTCAAGGATCAAATCCATTCCTGAGGCGTCGGCGCTCTCCGGACCCAGTACTTCTTGAACCTTTTCGACCACCAGACCTCGTCGACCGGCAATGGCCACGCGATCGCCAGACTGAAGCGTGAGACCAGGTTCCACAGCAAGCGCATTGGCGCCGCGGACCACATGCTCAATTACGACCCCATCCATCTGTCGTTCCAACTCCTGCACTCTATGTCCACCGGATCTTGAATTGATCTGGTAGACGCGGGCAACAACTGCAGGAAGTGCCCCGAGCTGGCCCGCTGGGAGCTGGGTTGTTCCTCCGCCCAGCTCTCGTTCGTAATCGCGCGAAGCTTTGGCCAAGTCGATGCCAAGCAGTTTGGGCGCCAGGGCAGATGCGAAGAAAATTACTGTGAACGTTCCGAACAGGTATGTGATCGCATACGCAACCCCGATATTTGTTGTCATCCGCGCGATCTCTTCCTGGGGGAGAGGTTGCGCGGCTATGGCCTCACTCGCAGTACCGATGGCTGCCGATTCCGTCGCGCCGCCCGCCAACACGCCTGCGGCGGTGCCCTTATCCAGCCCAAATCCGTAGGCAACAACCCACACTGTTACGACAACCAGTATTGACGAAACGGTAGCCAGGTGAACCTGCTTCAGTGTCGAACGTCCCAGGCTGCTCACGAACTGCGGCCCGATCATGTAACCCAGCGCGTAGATAAAAAGTGCGAACGCCAGAGTTTTTACATCTCCCGAGATCTTGACGCCTGCCTGGCCCAGGACGATCGCCACCAGCAGCGTTGCTGCCACCGGGCCGAGCACAAATGTGCGTATGCGAAGCTTGCCACAAAGATAGCCAAGCGCAACCGACAGTGCGATTGCTGCCAACGGAGCTACGGCGAAAAACTTGTGTAGATAACCCATTGCCCCTTTCTTAGCGGCTCGCGGATTGCGATTCCATGGCGAACCCTCTCCGGTGCCTATGTGTGGCAACAATATTGAAGAAGGTTGAAGGATGCCTTGTTCCGTTATTGTGATGAAGCTGTCCCACTTCACGCTTGTCGCCGTGTTGCCCTTGCCGCAAAATTCTTTACGGTCAGTAACAAGATCCGTGTCCAGTTTTCACGCTGGTTATAATCCACTGTTATTCCATCACTTGGCAGTTGTAGAGACGGCTCGCTGGCCTGGAGTCAGTTGCAAGTTGCAACGCTCTCTGGAACAGGACAGACAACTTGGCGGATTCGCGCTAAGCGCTTGAAAGGATTTGGCGTCCACCGGTTGAAGAGTTTTGAACCGGATTGCTCAGAGTCAGAACGATGCTGTTGGGTTAAGCCCCCAAATCACGTTCGTGAAGCCTACCTTTGCTCCTCTGTTTCACGGCATACATCGCCGCATCCGCGGCCTGTAACATCTCTGGTATCGAGCCGAATGGCGAGGAAAAACTTTCTGCCCCAATGCTGACTGTTGCCGGCCATCCACGTTCCTGCATGGCGCGGTCAATCTCAGAGCGGACACGGCTGAGAACCAGGGCAGCAGTTCCCTTGTCAGTGGCAGGTAATAGAACTGCGAATTCATCGCCACCCAGCCGGGCCACCAGATCAGTGGGCCGGAGCGCCTTTCTGATTGCCACTGCCGCAGCGGTAAGAATCTTATCTCCGGTCCTGTGCCCCAAGCGATCATTGAGCTGTTTGAAGCCATCCACGTCGAGATACGCAATGCTAAGGGGAACACCATTGCGTTCAGAAAAGCTTTTCGCTCGCGATGCGGCCTCAAAAAATGCACGACGGTTCTCAATCTTAGTCAGTGGATCAAGACGCGAGAGTTGTCGTTCGCGATCATAGAGCATCTTCAGCTGAGAAATCATGAGAGTTGAGCTGACGTACAGGGCGAAGCGGATCGCCAAATCCCAGTATGCGATCGAACCTGGTATTGGCCGCAGTGTGATGAAAAAGCCGATGATCACGCTGGTGCCGGCCGCAGCAAGCCCGGTGCGCTTTCCCACAAACCAGGTGAAAAATGATACGGGGACCAGATAAAAGGGAGAGAATTCCAGCCAGTAAATGGTGTGCGTCAAATAATCCCCGGCTGAAACTAAAACGAGCAGCAGCGCGCCGAGCACCACTAGTACAGGCTTACCCTGTTTTCCCAGGAACTCGGTGATGGTCATGCAAGGACCTCCCGCAAACCATAAGGAAAAATGCTGACCTTAGAATGATTCGGCGTTCATGGCAGGGGATGGCTTTTTTCATCAAGTGGTTTTTGGATATAAGGTCACAGCATCATCTTTGCTAACGGAAGGGAGCGTTCGTGTGGCATCTGGGACGTTAAGGATAGGTTTGAGTTTGTTTCGCTTCATCCAACGTAGTCAAAAAGTGTCATGAAACCAAAGTCCTGATGCAACTGCTGGTGGCAGTGAAACAGGGTCAGGCCGGGATTGTTGGTGACGAAATCCACTGAGGCTTCCTGGTATCCTCCCAGCATGAGAACATCTTTAAGGATGCCTGCGGTAGGATTCCCCGCTAAACTTGTCAGTTCAAAGCTGTGCCGGTGAAGGTGAACAGGGTGAATGTCATCGCTGGCATTTCGCATGTGAAGTCGATACCTCTTACCTTCTTTCAAGTGAAATGAGGGAGACATTTTCTTGTTCATAGGGAATGCGGTCCCGTTAATCGTCCAGCGATTAAAACCTCCTTCTGAAGCGTTGTCTTTTTCAAACAGCATTTCAAGAGTTTCGTCGGGCTCTGCGGATTTAGCGCCAGGCTTCGCAAAGTGGGCATAGTTCCATCGCGCCTTTGGCGGCGCAATCCATTGTGCTTTGCCGTGGTGGCCTGCGTATTCCACTACAGTTCCCATGCCGTGATTTCTGTCATCGTCGGCAGTGTCACCCATAATCCAGATGCCTGGGTGATTCATTCTTACGATGGCCGAAATTCTCTCAGCAGTACCCAGCCAAAGCACTGGAACGGTGGTGGGATTTGGAACAGGATTGCCGTCCAACGCAACCACTTGAAAAGAGTGCCCGGGCAAAGCGAGACTGCGAATTTCGGTGGCGCTACCGTTCAAGATGTGAAACAGGACACGTTCACCTTGTTTCACACGGATCGGTTCTCCGTGATGAAGCATCCGCCCATTGATTGTGAACGAACCATAGCCCACTTCATACCCATGCTGCGCCCCTTTCGCCAGCGAAGCCTTCATCGCAGACTCCCCATGTTCTTCCAGCGTCTTTACCTTGGTTGCTGGGAACAGGAAGTCCTGTGCCATGTCTCCACCACGGCTGAATGTCGGCTCGAACTCTTTCAGCACCAGAAAAATCTCGCGGTCGTAATTGCCGGGTTCATTCTTTGGCTCGATGTAAACTGGGCCGACTTCACCACTGTACTGGCCAGCATAAAGGTCAGAACCGGCTCGATTGTGCGTGTGATAAAAGCGAAAACCAGAAGGCTTTGGCGTGAATACGATGCGCCGTGTTCCATGGGCTGGAATGTAAGGTGTTCCTTCCTCCGCCGCTCCATCAACCTCTGACGGGATCATTTGACCATGCCAATGAAGTTGTTCAGGAACATCTGTTTCGTTGTGGATATCTACAGTTATCTGCTGACCTTCCTTAAGACGGAGCAATGGGCCTGGGAATTGCCCGCCATACGTGGTGAGGGAAAGGATTCGGTTCTTAGCAATTTCGATGGGTGTTCTTGTTATTCGGACAGTGTGATCTGCAACTCCCTCGGCGGCTGAATCTGATGACTGTTTTTTCGTCGCGGCTGGACTGCTCTCAGCCAAGGCGCTACCAGTTGGCAAGAACACTGATCCTGCCATCAAGCCAGCCGTTTTTAGAAAACTTCGTCTTGAAGAGAAAGCTGTCACTGGACCTATCTTATGTTGTGATCTGATGCTCTGCCAACTCAGCCGTGGAGCCGGGGGTCTCCCAGAGCCGTCGGATAGTGCATGATGTCTTTTTCTTGAAACTGAACACTTTTTAGCGAATGAAAGGCCATTGCCTATATCAAACGAACTTTGTACCAGCACTACTGTTAATAGAAGCTGCTGCTCCAATAAAGACCAGGGCCAGAAGTCTGGTCTTTATTTTTTTCCCTCAGCCCGTTCTAATCCAGCTTGGCAGAATGCCTTAAGCCTCTATAGAGAGGAATGGATTGTCGATGCGCGGACGGACTTTCGCTGGCTCTTTTCTTGGCGTGACGAAATCCTTATATTCTCGCAAGGTAGGGAACAGGTCCTCACGCTCTTCAAGTGGAGCAGTTGAACCCTGGGGCGCCGTAACTGTGACAATTTAGTAAAAACCCCCGGTCCTGCGTGCAGGTACCGGGGCTGAAAAATGGATTTTTGTTTTCTCTATCTATATATAGATAGAGACTGCAGGCTTCGTCTCGGTCTTATCTTGCCTCCGTGACCTTTACCAATTGGCCGTCACGCAGGGCTTGCTGGCCTGGCACAATCGCCAAATCCGCCGGCGTGATGCCGGCCACAATCTCCACATTTGTGCCGTCGTTGAAGCCGATCTCAACCGGAGCCTTTTTTACCTTGCCGTCATTGAAAATGTAAACGAACGCGTTTGTCTTTTCCTTGACGAGGGCTTCCACCGGGAGCACCAGCGCGTCATCTTTCTTGTCGATGCCAATGCGGGCGTTGACGAGCATACCCGGCTGCAATTTCATCCCGGGATTGGCCATTTGCGTTTCTGTCAACATTGTTTTCGTTGCTTTGTCCAGGGCCCAGTAAGCGCGGGTGACCTTCCCATCAAAATGCTCGCCGGGATAGTCGTCGGCGGTCCAGCGAATGAATTGTCCAACCTTGATGTGTGTTGCCTCGGTCTCCGGCACGGCAACCTGCATCCGCAATGTTTTGAAATCCGTGAGATTGACAATGGCTGCCGCTTCGGGGGTGCTCGCCGCGTTAGGAACGGGAATATAAGCACCCGGGTCAACGTAGCGCTTGGTAATGATCCCGCTGAAGGGCGCGGTGACGCGGGCGTACTTCAACAATGATTCGGTGTATTGGACGTTGCCTTTGGCAACGGCCAGTTTGCCGTTGGCGACGGCTAGACGATTCTTGCCGGCTTCGGAATTGGAGGCCGGGGCCGTTTCGCTCATCTGATTAAACTCAGCCTGCGCCAGTTCCAACTCGGCCTTATATTTGACGAGATTGGCCCTTAATTCCGGCACGTCGATGTCTGCAATCAAATCTCCGGCCTGCACTGAATCTCCCTTGTCGACGGTAAGTTTCCCCAAATAGCCATCAACTTTGGCGAACAGCGTGACCTCATACAAGGGACGCACTTCTCCCGGCAAATTAATGAACCGGTAAACTTCGCCGCGATGCGGATGAACCGCCTTAACGTCGATCCGTGTTTCTGCCACTGGCTTCGCGGCGGCAGAAGAGACTTGCTCCGCGCATCCGCAAAGAGCCAAAATGTAAGCAGCCAGAGCCAGGAGCAGCAGATATTTTATGCCGGTCTTCCTGCGTACTTGGCCTGCACCGCGTGAAACGCGGGCCGCAACAGGCCACTGAGGGTTTTCATCGATATTGTCCGAATGCGTCGAAACGCGCGATTCAATTCTCATACAATTTAACTCCTTACAGGGGATTTCAACTTCTTCTACTGCACTTAACTCGTTAGACCGCCGGCCTGATAGTGGCTGCTCTGCGGATCGTTGGGATCAAGCGAAGCTGCACGCCTATGGCTGCCGCCCTGTACCAGGGCAAAGATCGAGGGCAGCACAAACAGCGTCGCGATTGTTGCCGCTGACAATCCGCCCACCACGGCGCGTCCCAGCGGCGCAGCCTGCCCGCTGGCTTCGCCCAGGCTCAGCGCCATGGGCAGCATGCCCGCGATCATTGCGGCGCTGGTCATCAAAATTGGACGCAAGCGGCTGCGTGCGCCTTCCATGCCCGCATCCACCGCAGCCGCTCCGCCAAGCCGGTTTCGTTCGGCGAAGGTCACCAGCAGAATTGCGTTCGCCACGGCCACGCCGACGCCCATAATCGCTCCCATAAATGACTGGATGTTGAGCGTGGTATCGGTCAGCCACAGCGCCACGACCACTCCGGCCAGCACGGCCGGAACCGTTGAGACGACGACAAAAGACATTTTGAGTGACTGAAAATTTGCCGTCAGCAATAAGAAAATCGCCACCACCGCCAGCGCCAGACCGCGCCACAATCCGTCCAGCATTTCCTGCATCGGTACTACCTGCCCGCGCACTGCCACGGTGACGCCCGTCGGAGGCGGTCCGAGTTCGTCGATTGCGCGATGAACCTGCCGTGCCGCGCCAGCCAGGTCATTGCCAAATATGTTCGCGCGCACTTTGATTAATCGTTGCATGTTGTAGCGCTCGTATTCGCCCATCGCGGTCCCTTCGGTAATCTGGGCGATATTGCGCAGGGTTACGTCCTTGACCTTCTTCTCCGGGTCTTTGGGGTTATGCTGAAGCACGGGGAGATTCCCGACGTCCTCAAGCGAGGTCATCAACTTTTGCGGGATTTGCACCTGCACCTGGTAGGCGACGCCGCTGTTCGGGTCCGCCCAAAAATTGAGATTCACGAAACGACTCGACCACGTCGCCGGCACCAGCGCCTTGGAGACTTCTTTCATGTCGGGGCCGATGATTCCGGCGCGTTCGCGATCCACTTTCACGTCCACCGTCGGATAATCCAGTGACTGGCCAAATTGCACATCGCGCAATACTGCGATGTCTTCGAGTTGCTTCTTGACCTTCTCGGCAAAGGCCCGGCTTGTGGCCAGGTCCTGCCCGCTGACGGCGACTTCAATCGGGGTGTCCGCTCCCAGACTCATGACGCGGCTGACGATGTCCGCTGGCTCAAACGAAAAGTTCGCACCGGGCATCTGCTCGGCAAATTCCCGCCTGAGCTGCTCCTTTAATGCTTCGATTTGGACGTTTGCTCCGGGTTTTATCTGGACTTGTAAAACGCCTTCCTCCGGCCCACCATTCCAGAGGTGAACAAAATTGATAGGAAAATTTGCGCCGTGAATGCCGATCAATCCCAGCGAGATGGACACATTCTCCGGGCCGACCCTTTTCTTGATCAAGTTCAGTGCCTTGAGAAAAACGGCTTCACTGCCATTGATGTCTGTTCCGGCAGGAGCGCGAAAGCGCATTTGCAACTGTCCGGTATCAGTTTGCGGAAATATTTCCACGCCCAATCGTTGTCCCACAAAAACAATGATTGCGATGGCGCCCGCCAGGTATCCCACGACCAGTACCGTTCGCCACGGGGCGATTTGTTGGAGGAGATCTGAATAAACGCCCTGGAACCGGGCAAACGCGCTTTCGCTTGCTTCCCGTTTCCCGGCCGAATCTTCGTGCCCGCGCAGCAGCCACACTGAGAGAAGCGGCACCACGGTGCTGGAGAGAAAGTACGATCCGACCATGGAGAAGCCTACGGCCAGCGCAAGCGGCAAAAACATCGCTCGCGCCGCGCCTGTCATGAAAAGGGCAGGCGTAAACATTGCCAGGATGCAAAGCATCGCAAGCAGGCGGGGAACGCGCGTTTCGTCGGTGGCATCCAAAGCGGCGCGGGCAAGCGACTTGCCCTGGGTCAAGTGAACATGGATGTTCTCCAGGCAGACGGTCGCTTCGTCAACCAGAATTCCGACAGCCAGGGCGAGGCCGCCAAGAGTCATAAGGTTGACTGTGTGTCCGGCGAGCCGCAGCGCAAGCATTGCCGCCATCAGCGAAATCGGAATATTGACGATAACGATGATGGCACTCCGCCAATCGCGCAAAAAGATAAGGATCATCAGCCCGGTAAGAATCGCTCCCAGGGCGCCTTCCTGGATCAAGCCAGTCAGCGCGCGGTTCACAAAGACTGATTGGTCAAATTCGTAACTGACGTGCACGTCTGAAGGGAGCACGCTCTGAAATTTTGGGATGTTGTCTTTGACAAGATTAACGACCGCCAGGGTGGAAGCGTCTGCGCGCTTCGTTACAGGGATGTAAACGGTGCGGCGTCCATTGACGAGCGCATAGCTGGTTACAATGTCCGCTCCATCCACGACTTGCGCAATATCGCGGACGAAAATCGCCGGATATACGCCTGTATGAATTGGGACAGATTCAAGGTCTTTGATGTTCCGCGGAATTGAATTGAGCGGAACCATCGGATATTTTCCGGCCATCATCATGTTGCCAGAGGGGCTAATGAGATTGGCCTGCGTGATTGCGTCGACGACTTCGTCGGGGGAGACTTTGTAGGAGTACATCCGGTCAGGATCGATGTTGACGACAATCGTGCGCGCGCTCCCGCCAAAGGGCGGCGGGGCTGAAACGCCGGGCAATGTTGCGAAGAGTGGACGCACGAGGTTAAGTGCGGCATCCTGCATTTCAGTGACTGAGCGCGTTTCGCTGGAGAAAACCAGTTGGCCCACGGGCACGCTGCCGGCGTCAAACCGCGTGATGAATGGGGGCAACGTACCGGCGGGCATAAACGCGCGCGCCGCATTTACGTAAGCCACGGTTTCCGCCATCGCCTGAGACATGTCCGTGCCCGCATGGAACTGCAGCTTGATGATCGCCGCACCTTGAATGGATTTCGATTCAATGTGCTCAATACCGGCAACGTAGAGAAAATGATATTCGTAGTAGTAGGTCAGGTACCCTTCCATCTGGGCCGGGTCCATGCCGCCGTAAGGTTGCGCAATATAGATCGTCGGAATGCCGAGGGTGGGAAAAATGTCCTTGGGCATCTGTCGCCATGAGAGAACGGAAACCAGCGCCACCGCAATCACCAGCACGAGAACGGTGAACGGACGTCGCAATGCAAATTGAGGGAGATTCATGCGGGGCCTCGGGTTGATAGTATTTTCATGGCTCTACTGATACGCCGCGGCGGTGACTGTTCTTTTGCACGCGAGCGAAGATTGCAGGCAGTACAAATAATGTGGCTAAAGTTGACGCCCCAAGGCCGCCAATCACTGCGCGGCCCAGTGGCACCATTTGCATGTCCGCATTGCCGAGCCCAATTGCCACAGGCAACATTCCGGCAATCATCGCCAGGCTTGTCATCAAAATGGGTCGCAGGCGGCTGCGCGCGCCTTCTTTGGCTGCTTCGGCCGCTGTTGCGCCGCTGATTCGAGAGCGCTCAGCGAAAGTCACGAGCAAAATGGCGTTCGCAACCGCGACTCCCAGCGCCATAATCGCGCCCATGAAAGAGTCCAGATTGATGGTCGTATGCGTCAGCCACAAAGACAGGGCCACGCCAGCCAAAGCCGCGGGGGCAGTGGACATTACAATGATTGACAACTTGAGCGATTGAAAATTTGCGGCCAGCAGCAGAAAAATGGCGCCGATGGCAATCATCAGGCCCTGTCGCAATCCGTCGAGCATTTCCGCCATGGGGGCAACTTGACCTCGCATGGTCACGCTGACGCGAGGGGGAGGTGCGCCTAAATCAGCGACTGCCTTGGCGACCCGCCGCGCAGCGCTGCCCAGGTCCTCATTTGAAATGTTGGCGCGGACGGTCAGGGTCCGCTGCATATTGTAGCGGTCATATTGGCTCATCTCTGTGCCTTGGCTGATGCTCCCAAGATTGCGCAAGAGAATGGACTTCATTCCGGCCGCTTCCATGACCGGCAGGTTGCCGACGTCCTCAAGTGAGGTTGTGAGCCGCTGCGGAATCTGTGTCTGGACTTGATACGCAATTCCAGTGTTCGGATCGGCCCAGTAGTTGGGAATCTCAAACCGGCTTGACCATGTTGCCGGCACCAATGCGCGAGAAACCTTGGCCATCGTTGGGCCTATGATTCCCGCCCGTTCGCGATCCACAGCCACTTTGACAGTTGGATAATCAAGCGATTGCGAATATTGGACGTCGTTCAGGGTTGGAATCGCCTCCAGCTTGGATTTGACCTTGTCAGCGAAGGCGCGATCGGCGGCAATATTAGGACCGCTCACGACCACTTCAATGGGGGTTGATACTCCCATGCTTGTCACGCGGCTGATCAAATCAGCGGGCTCGAAGGAGAAACTTACGTCTGGAATCTGAGCCGCGAACTGTTGACGAAGTTTGTTCTTCAACTCTTCACTGTGTTTGGTCGCGCCATCAGCCAGTTGGATTTGCAGGACTCCCTCTTCGGTCCCGCCGTCCCATAGATAGAGATAGTTGATGGGGTAGCTTGAGCCATGAAGACCGACGAAACCAAGCGACAATCGCACGTTCTCAGCGCCAACAGTAGTCTTGACAACATCGAGTGCCTTCAAAAGCACTGCTTCCGTCCCGTCAATGCTTGTTCCGGGCGCGGCGCGCAAACGCAATTGCAATTCGTTGGACTCGACGCGCGGGAACATTTCTGTTCCCAGAAGGCTGCCAATGCCGGCGATCACTGCTATCGTTCCGCACAGATAAGCCAATATGAGAAATCCATGCCGCCGCTCCAGCTTTCGTAGTGCCGAGGCATAGCGATCTTGCCACAGCCCCCACTTCGAACCGGAAAAGGACTCTTTGTTAACACGCGACATCCAAACCATCATGACCGGCACAAGCGTGCTGGAAAGAAAGTAGGAGGCGACCATTGCAAATCCCACCGCCAACGCGAGCGGCAGAAACATCGCCTTAGCTGCACCCGTCATATAAAGGGCGGGAGTAAACATCACCAAAATACAGAGCATCGCCAGAAGACGGGGACCGGTAGTTTCCCTGGTGGCGTCCAAGGCGGCGCGCGCAATGGATTGTCCGCGGGCGAGGTGAACGTGGATGTTTTCCAGGCAGACGGTCGCTTCATCCACCAGAATTCCAACGGCCAGCGCCAGGCCACCTAATGTCATGAGATTGATCGTCTGCCTGCCGAGCCACAACGCCAGCACTCCGCTCATGAGCGCAATTGGGATGTTCACGACGACCACCAGAGCACTGCGCCAGTCGCGCAGAAAGAGAATGATCATCAATCCCGTCAGCAGCGCGCCAAGGCATCCTTCCCATGGCAGTTCGGACAAAGCCTGCGTAACGACAGGCGACCGATCCAGTTCGAAACTGACTTTCATGCCCGGAGGGAGTACGCCCTGAAATTTTGCAAGGTTTTCCCGCACTTCGCGCGCAACGGACAGCGTTGAGGCATCGGCGCGTTTGGTGACCGGAACGTAAATGGCACGCTTTCCGTTCACCAGCGCGTAGCAGGTCACGATATCTGAATCGTCCTGAACATCGGCGACGTCGCGAACAAAAACGGCTGGATACTCGCCCCCGCGTACGGGCGCAGCGCGGAGGTCATCAATGTTGTGCGCAATTGAATTGACCGGTACCAACGGATACTTTCCGGCCTTCATGATGTTTCCAGAAGGGCTGACGACGTTGGCTTCAGCGATGGCCTGCGCCACCTCATCGGGTGACATGTGAAAAGACTTCAGGCGATCCGGTTTCAAATTGACGACGATGCTACGGGCGTTGCCGCCGAAGGGCGGGGGCGCGGAAACGCCTGACAACGTCGAGAGCAATGGCCGCACGCGATTGAGCGCGGCGTCCTGCATTTCTGTGATCGAACGCGTGTCGCTTGAAAAAACCAGGTATCCCGTTGGCACGCTGCCGGCATCGAAGCGCGTGATGAGCGGCGGCACGGTGCCGGGCGGCATGAATGACCGCGCGCGATTTACGTACGCCACCGTTTCGGCCATCGCCTGCGACATGTCCGTGCCCGGGTGGAACTGGAGCTTCATCAGCGCAGCCCCTTGAATGGACTTCGATTCCACATGCTCAATCCCGGTGATGTAAAGAAAGTGATACTCGAAAAAATAAACTAGATAACCCTCCATCTGCGCCGGATCCATTCCGCCGTAAGCCTGCGCGACATAGATTGTTGGAAGGTTGAACTCAGGAAAAATGTCCTTGGGCATTTGCATCCAGGCCAGCGTTGATGCAAGTGCAATGGCAATCACCATTACAACTACGGTAAGTGGACGGCGCAGAGCTGCTCGGGGTAGGTTCACAAGAATGTATGAAGTAAATTCGGGTGGAGTCTAGCAGGTGCATGTAGGTGTCGCAAACTTAATCAAGATAAAATTACGAAAACAGGACAGTGGTTTTCCATAATGGGAAATAATGAATACTACGATGAATTTATGATCAATTAACTACTGTCATTTATTTTCAAACAGGGATTTATATGTTGATGAGCGATCAATTTTTGACGGGGAGTGACCTATAGGAACAAAAAACAATTTCAGAGTAAAGCCATTTGCTAGTTTCATCTCCAATAGTTAAGTTGCTAACGTCATAGCATAAAATCAAGCAAAACCGTGAAATCCTTTGTATCCGCGAGGCCATTCTGGTTCTCGTTGCTACTTTCGATCACCCAACGCCTACTCTCTTGTCTAGGCCAGTTCCATTATGGGACTGTACTGTTTTATGGTTTTATCCAGAACTATCAGCGCGAGTTCCATTTTGGGACTTTCGTTATTACTTTGGTGTCACCCATAAAGCACATAATTGTTTGCTCTAAGTCACATATAGCTTCTAATGGGCTCCGCCGGTGACACAAATTAGTCCAGTAAGCGCTCGATCCATAAGATTTCCCCCCGGGTTGCTGCTTGCGGAGGTTCTTTGAGCAATACTCAGCACGAATCGCAAAAAAAAGCAGCGCGACAATCAGACCACAAAATCCTTCTTGTTGATGATTCCAGTACCACTCTGCTTATCGAAGAGATGATGCTCAGGCAGCACACTCAATATGAATTGGTGCTGGCGCGGGACGGCAAAGAAGCGGTTGAAAAGGCGATTGCTGAACAGCCGAACCTGATTCTGATGGATGTGATCATGCCCAGAATGAATGGGTTTGACGCCTGCCGCGAGATGCGAAGGCATGAGTCCTTGCGGAAAGTCCCAATCATTATGGTCACCAGCCGTGGCGAGTCATACAACATTGAGCAGGGATTCGAAAGCGGTTGTAACGATTATGTCACCAAACCAATCGATGGCGCCGAACTGGTTGAGATTGTAAATGGCTATCTGATGGCACAAGGCTGAACGAATGATTTCTAAATCCGAATCAATCAATATTTCGCAAGCAAGCTTAGCGGACCTGGAAAGAAATCTGGGGAGCCTCTCATCGCAGTATATGAGGCGGTCCGTGGAACTTCCGCTAAACCATGAGAAGCAGACAGTCTGGGCAAGACTCTATTCCGCCGCGAACACGCTGCATCAGGCGGTGAGGGAAGGCATAGTTGAGAATGCCATTTTTGAAATCGGTTCAAACCTGATCGGCTGTGAACAAATAGCGCTGCTGGTTATGCCCAAAAAGCGGGGCCAGGTAGATTTTATCGGTTCAGCCGAGTTTGACCCGAAACGGCTCGATACTCTCCGGCAGAATGCAAAGCGAATCATTGAAGAAGCTCCGACAGATTCAATCTTCATTGAAACGACGGATAAGGACCGGTCCTTCTTATCGTCGCTGGGCATCAGCGCCCGCATTCCTTTTTTGCTCGATAGTGCAACCAAAGGCGCGATCGTTTTCTTCGACCTGCTTCCGCAACGCAAGGGTCTCGATGCAGTGGATCGGGAGTTGTTGCAACTACTTTGCGACTATACCGGACCTTGTCTGGTGGCCAGCAAAACAAAGCATCAGAAGACCTCTGGATGGGTGCAGCTATGAAAACGGGAGCTATGGAAACAGGAGAATTAGCAAAAACATCGCCCTATAAGGAAATCTATCTGCATCCGGGACAGACTTTTATTTCCGCGGAGCCGGTGCAGATATCCATGATTCTGGGCTCTTGTGCGGGCGTGTGTCTTTATGACCGCCGGCAGGCCATCGGCGGGGCAACCCATTACATGTTGCCGCAGTGGGAGGGACCAGGCGCGCCGTCCACGCGTTATGGAGATATCGCCCTCGATGACCTGCTCAGGCAGTTTCAGGCTCATGGAAGCGGGCCCAGCGATCTGGAAGCCAAGGTCTTCGGAGGCGCGTGCATGTTTCAGGCTTTTCGCGTCGAAAACGGAGGCGAGGGTCACATCGGATTGCGCAACATTCAGCAGGCGCTCCAGACTTTCTTACGGCTTGGAATTGTCGTTGCCGCCAGAGACACGGGCGGTGAAAACGGCCGCAAAATCAGCATGCAGAGCGATAACGGTTCAGTGGCCGTTTCTGTAATCAGGAATTCATAATGGAAATTAAACGTGATGTCATCTTGAAGAATTTTCTGCTTGAGTCCGAGGAAGGGCTCAGCCTGATGGAACAGTCCATTTTGGAACTGGAGCATCATCCCGGCGGCAGCGAGACGATTCAGAGCATTTTCCGCGTCGTCCATACCATGAAGGGTAACGCCAGCCTGTTGGAGATCGAAGGTCTTTTGGCTTTTACCCATACCGCGGAGGACCTGCTGGATGATCTTCGAAATGGCAAGCTCTCCGTCACACCCGAAATCATCACGCTATTACTCGATCTGGTGGACGCTCTTCGGCAAATGGTTGCTGCCGCAGGCAAAGGCAAGGATGAGACTGGCCCCAGCGCAAAGAGCATTCTTGCCAGAATTTCCCAATATTTGAATGCTGATGGAAAGGTCGTGAAGAAGCAGGAAGCCGCCAGAGACTACGAAGGGCGTCTTTCCGACTCCGAAACAATGGGCGAAGCTCACCACAAAGCGACGCGTACTTTGCGTGTGGACGTGGAGAAGCTGGATCGCCTGCTGGATCTCGCGGGTGAACTCACCATTGCACGCGGGCGTGTGGGCCAGATGCTGGAGGCAAAGAGCGAAATTAGCATCGATGACCTCCGCGACGCGCACAGCTTCTCCGATTCCTTGCATTATGAGTTGCAGGACACAATCCTGAAAGTGCGCATGGTGCCGATCGGGCCCCTGTTCCATCAATACAACCGCACTGTGCGCGATATGGCCAAGTCTCTGGGCAAGATGGCCCAGCTTCGCATTGAGGGAGAAGAGATCGAAGTAGACACCTCGGTGGTTGAGTATCTTAAGGACCCATTGCTGCACATGATCCGCAATGCGCTGGACCACGGGATTGAGCCACCCGCCAAACGTAAAAAGAGCGGCAAGTCTCAGACCGGTACGATCACGATCCGGGCGGCCCGCGAGGGCGGAAACATCGTGATTGAGGTGATGGATGACGGCGCGGGGCTGGATAAACAGAAAATCAGTGAGGTGGCCCAGAAAAAAGGACTGGTCGCTGAGTCGCAAAAGCTATCGGACCACGAGATCTGTCAATTGATCTTTGAGCCCGGTTTCACCACAGCCAGCCATGTCAGCGATATGTCCGGACGCGGAGTCGGCATGGATGTAGTCCGGCGCAATATCCAGGCGTTGCGCGGAAGTGTGAATGCCGCCAGCCAACCGGGTGTGGGAGCAACAGTGCGGATCCGGCTGCCGCTTACGCTGGCCATCATCGAAGGCTTCGGCGTAGGCATAGGCGACGAGACCTATGTGATTCCGGTAGACCAGGTGATTGAATGCGTGGAACTACCGAAGGAAGATCATGAAAACGCCCGCAGGGATGGAGTCTTGCAGCTTCGCAACGAGCCGCTGCCTTTCATTTATTTGAAAGATCATTTCGGGCTGCCCGGAGAACGCGGCGCACGACAAAGCGTGGTGATAGTGCAACATGAAACCAGCCGCGCCGGCTTGGCCGTGAATGAGCTCTATGGGTCAACGCAAACCGTCATCAAGCCGCTGCCTGCCATTTTCAAAGATGTTCCCGGAGTATCAGGTTCAGCCATCCTGGGTAACGGCCGGGTAGCGCTGATCCTGGACATTCCGGCGTTGTTTCGCGACTTCCGGTTACAGGAAGCGCACGCAAATTAAGTTCCTCAACTAAGTTCCTATAGATCAAAAAAGCAAACTGAGCAATTTGGAAAGCTCACGGAGAAAGATGAATGTTGAATATTTCGATCGCAAACATTTCAGTAGGTAAACGCCTCTTTTTGGGATTCGGCCTTGTGCTGCTCCTCACGGCGGGCATTGGTTTGGTCGGCTGGCATTACACCCGGTCCATGGCCGCCGAGTTTGACAGCCTGTATACGGACAACCTGCAATCAGCCGTTCATCTTGCAAACGCGGAGCGCGGGCTGTGGGAGCTTCGCTTCGGAATCGCTAATTACATCGGCTGGAGCCCTGCAGACCGCCTACGTATTCGTGCTGACGAGGCCAAGTGGACGCACCAGATTGAAGACAATATGAAGGCATACGGCGAGGGCTCAAGATCAGCAGCGGAAAAAGACGGCCTGAAAGATTGGGATGAGTGGTACACCAAATACATGCAGGCGCGTCCGCATTGGTTTGAGCTGGTTGACGCCGGAAAGAACGAGGAAGCATTTGAATACCGCGCGGCAACCACCACACCCTTTGCCGCGAATTCAGTCAAAGCCCTGGCCAAGCTCATCACCACGCAAAATGATCTGGGCAATGAAAAGCGCACGCAGGTGAATGCAGAAGCGAATTCTTCGCTGCAGATAATCAGGGTCTTGCTGCTGCTGGCCATCGCCGCGGGATTGTTGATGGCATTCATTGCCACACGCAGCGTGACCATGCCTGTAGCGGCGCTGGCCGCGCACCTTTCGGATCTGGCCGCGGGCGGTGGCGATCTCACCAAGCGAATGGAGGTCAGGTCCACCGACGAAGTCGGCCAGATGGGCGTTTCGCTTAACACTTTCCTGGTGAAGCTCGAAAAAATCATCGTCGACGTAAAGAGCGGAGCCAGCGCCATTGCAGTTGCAGCGCAGCAGGTGGCGGCTTCTTCTTCTTCGTTGTCGCAAGGAACGAGCGAACAGGCCGCTTCGGCGGAAGAGACCACCAGCAGCCTGGAAGAGATGAGCGCCTCAATCCAGCAGAACTCTGAGAACAGCCGCCAGATGGAGCAAGTGGCCGCGAAAGGTGCGCGAGAAGCCGAAGAAAGCGGCAAGGCTGTGAATCACACGGTGGACGCCATGAAGTCGATCACGGAGAAGATTGATATCGTCGACGAGATTGCCTATCAGACGAATCTGCTGGCACTGAACGCGGCGATTGAAGCGGCCCGCGCCGGAGAGCATGGCAAAGGCTTTGCCGTGGTCGCCACGGAAGTGCGTAAGCTGGCGGAGCGCAGCCAGGCAGCCGCCAAAGAAATCAGCTCGCTGGCCACTGACAGTGTAAAGGTGGCGGAGCACTCCGGTAAGCTGCTGGATGAGTTGGTGCCCTCCATCCAGAAGACCGCCGAACTGGTGCAGGAAGTGGCGGCGGCATCGCGGGAACAGTCCGCCGGCGTGGCGCAGATTAACAAAGCCATGGCGCAGGTGGATCAAGTGACCCAGCGCAGCGCTTCTTCCGCGGAAGAATTGTCCAGCACGGCAGAGGAACTGGCATCGCAGTCGGAATCATTACTGCAATTGATGGACTACTTCAAAGTAAGCGGAGATTCCGGTTTTTCCTTCCCGCCAAAACCGCGCACAAGGGTGGCTTGGCACGAATCAGAGACGTCGCATAAAGCCATGCACGCAACCGCATCCGCGGGAGGCAGGCCGAATGGCAGGGCCGAAGCGGACACAACGAGCTTTTCACGCTTCTAGGGAGAAA
The DNA here is from genome assembly GCA_963724105.1 of Terriglobia bacterium. Taxonomy (GTDB): domain Bacteria; phylum Acidobacteriota; class Terriglobia; order Terriglobales; family Acidobacteriaceae; genus Angelobacter. The sequence goes on from CAVRTD010000004.1 coordinate 187,019, forward strand.
GCCAATGGATACAGCCATCAAAGAAGCCGTAGAGAGAGAGCAGTATTTGACTTTCTTCCTCGTCAACGAGGAATGCGCCATCAGCATTCTCAAAGTCAGGGAGATCATTGAGTATGACGCGATCACGACCGTGCCGAAAATGGAGCCATGGGTGCGGGGAGTCATTAACCTGCGCGGCTCCGTGGTGCCGGTCGTCGACCTGGCGGCGAAGTTCGGGATGGAACAGAAGCCGGTGGGAAAGACAACCTGCATTGTGATCGTGGAAGCGCAATTCGAAGACCAGCAAACAATCGTGGGACTGATTGTTGATGCGGTGAGCCAGGTGATGGAACTGGCGCACGATGATATCCAGACGGTGCCGGATTTCGGGACCAGCGTCAAGATGGACTATCTCATCGGCATGGCCCAGTCGGGAAAAAAATTCGCTCTTTTGCTGGATGTCGACAAGGTCCTCACCACGGAAGAATTGCGTGACCTGAGTTTGGTTTCCAGCTCGGTGGAAAATGCTGAGCTGGGAGAATTCCACGAAGAAGAACCCATTCATGGCTCCGTGCAAACGGACCGGGAGAATGAAGGACCGTTTGTTTCCGAGAAAGACTAATGAAAGAAAAGCATTTTGAAGAACATGCTGTCAGGCCGAACACTGGAGCCGGTATCAAGAAGATCCTGCTCGTCGATGATTCATCCACCTCACGTATGACGGCCAGGATGCTCCTGTCCGGTCATGAATCCTATGTACTTAGCAGCGCTTGCGATGGCCAGGAAGGAGTCGAGAAGGCCATCGCCGAGCTGCCCAACCTGATCCTGATGGATGTTGAAATGCCGCGAATGAGTGGCCTGGAGGCATGCAGGCTGCTCAAGCAGAACACGACAACAAAAAATATTCCCATCATTTTGTTGACCATGCGCGGCGAAGAGACGATCGTCCGTCAAGCCTATGCCAACGGTTGCAACGACTTTTTGACGAAGCCTGTCAACGAGGAAAAGCTGAAAGCGGTGATCAGGAAATATCTTGGTTCTTAGGCCGAATTTGTATCGGCCTAAGCTTCGAATCTTTTCTGGAATCATGGCTGACTTAATTTCCCTGAAAGAGTTACAGAATCATGCAACCGATAGACATCAATACGAGCCTGGCCGGAGACGGCCGATCCACCCTCTGAGCCGGCCGCCTCTTCGTTCGTCTCTTTTAAGACGCTCTCACACGAGATTTCCGAAAGGGAATTTCTGCGCCTGCGCAACCTCGTCTATGAGGAGGCAGGCATATGGCTTTCGCAGGCCAAGACTGCGCTGCTCGTCGGCCGGCTTGCCAAACGCCTTCGGCACCACGGATTGAAATCGTTTAAGCAATACTACGATCTCGTCATCAATTCTCCAGAAGAGCGCGTTCAGATGCTGAATGCGCTTTCCACCAACGAGACCCGGTTTTTCCGCGAACCACAACACTTCGAATTGCTGAACTCGTTCATTTTTCCAAAGTGGGCCGAAGAAGCTGCCACAGGCCGTCGTGGCCGTAAAATTCGTGTGTTGAGCGCCGGGTGCTCCACTGGCCAGGAGCCCTATTCTCTGGCGATGGTCCTGCTTGACCGTTTCCCCGCAGCTTCTGGATGGGAAATAGAAATCATAGCTACGGATCTATCCACGCGCGCCCTGGAGATTGCCCAGGCCGGTATCTGGCCTGCTGCAAAGGCAGATGAGATTCCTTCTTCTTATCTCAAGGCTTTTATGCTTAAAGGATTTGCGGATCAGGCCGGCAAGATGAAAGCAGGGCCGGAAATCCGCTCCATCATCAGATTTTTCCGTATGAATTTGAATGAACCGGCGTATCCCTTGGCGGGCAAATTCGACATGATTTTTTGCCGGAATGTTCTGATCTATTTCGATCAACGCAGCCGTGAGCAGGTGGTGCGCCGCCTGGCTAGCTTCCTTTCTCCTGATGGATACCTTTTTCTCGGGCATGCTGAAAGCCTGCACTCCACGAGCAACCGCTGGCGGAGCGTCATCTCCACTGTCTACGTCGGAAAAGATGATGGCATGAACGATGCAAAACCGTAGCGGCCCTTCTCCAATCCAGGTCATGGTCGTGGATGATTCCGCCGTGGTACGGCAGGTCATGCATGCCATTCTTTCCCAGGAGCCCGATATGGCGGTTGCTGTCGCCGCCGATCCCCTGATCGCGATGCAAAAGATGAAGCAGGTGCGTCCGCACGTGGTCGTGCTTGATCTGGAAATGCCCAGAATGGACGGGCTCACTTTTCTTCGTAAGATCATGGCAGAGGACCCGATTCCCACTCTGGTATGTTCAGGGGTCGCCGCACGAGGCACGGAGAAGGCCCTTTTGGCGCTGGAAGAAGGAGCGCTGGGCATTCTCACCAAACCCAAACTTGGGGTTGGCAATTTCCTGCATGAGTCCGCCCTGGAGCTAATTGACATGGTCAGAGCGGCAGTGCAGGCAAAAGTAAAGCAGCGGATGCCGCTCCGCAATTTTCCAGGCAGCCGCCCGGCACCTGTTCCAACTTTACATTCAATGGCCGCTCGACCAACTGGGGCAATAGTCGCCATAGGCGCTTCGATCGGCGGAACAGAAGCTCTGGTACAGTTGCTCACGGCATTGTCTACTGATGCGCCCGGCATCGTGGTTGTCCAGCATATGCCCGAGTTTTTTACAGCAGCATTTGCCAACCGCTTGAATGCCTTGTGCCGAATCGATGTGAAAGAGGGCGCAGATGGCGACCAGATTACTCGAGGGCGCGCCATCATCGCGCCGGGAAACCGCCATTTGTCAGTGGTGAAGCGGCGCGGAGGTTTCTTTGTTGAACTGAGCGACGGGCCTTTGGTCTCTCGCCATCGTCCCAGTGTCGACGTCCTTTTTCATTCCGTCGCTTCTGCCGCAGGTGCAAACGCTCTGGGAATTATTCTCACTGGAATGGGAAATGATGGCGCGTCCGGAATGCTCGATATGAAGCGCGCCGGCAGCACAACCATTGCGCAAGATGAAAAAAGCTGTGTTGTTTTTGGCATGCCCAAAGAAGCGATTTCTGCCGGAGCTGTTGACACCGTTACACCACTGTCCTGTATTCCGGAGCAGATTATGGCCTGGGCGAGCTCTGGTCGTCTGAAACAATAAACAATAAGTCAAAAATCACGCGCACGGGCTTCCTACGCATACACATTGCCGTGGGGACCTAGCACAGCGCCAAAGTGCATTCGCCCACCCGTCTCCAGCTGTAACCGGGCAACCTGAGACACGACTCGTAATAATAACTCTGTTTCCTCTTGTGGAATCACTACCTAATCCTACTAGGGGAAGGGATGCGCGAAGTGTTAACTTTTTTAGAATCATGGCGTCCCCACGAACTGACCTCCAGCTTCCTCCAACAACCAGCAGCCGCTGTTTGTTTTTCTTGATGGCTTCTGTGGTGGCTTCGTGGTACTGTCGCATCCGCTACAGTACACACGGCGCAGCCCTGTCTACGTGGGGCTTCCGAGCATTAAATGAAGGGTGATATTCAACGAATGCTGAGATCGTTGGTCGTAGGAATCATTTTCTTAACAATTGTTCTCGGTATCGATCCTACGAGCGCTGCGCAAACATTGTCGACTGTTGCGAACGAAGCTCCTCTTATACCGGTTCTCGCGAAGTCCGTCTGCCAGAAGTATCCAGCTAGCGACGCTATTGAGGCATTGCGACTCGTCTGTGAACGGGGTTCTGCTGATAGAAGACTCTCGGAAATCGCATCCGCTAAAACTATCGTTGTTGGCTTCGTTGGCGGCTTTGCCAAAGCGGATGATACGAGTCATCCGGAGGTGCTATTTGCGTCCTACTTGCGGGAGAGGTACACAAACGAAGTTAGCGTGAAGGTGTTTTCGAATCATGACGAAAAGGCCGCTTTGTCATACATCATGGGCCATCTGGATAGAGATCATGACAGCTTTGTTTCGAGTGAGGAGAGGAAGCAAGCAAGAATCATTATTTATGGCCACAGCTGGGGCGCTTCACAAACGGCGGTTTTGGCTAAAGGACTGCAGAGGCTTGGAATACCAGTGCTGCTTACGATTCAACTCGACATCATTTCCAAATTTCATCAAGAGCCCACCCTCATCCCTTCCAATGTAGCCAAAGCGATTAATCTCTATCAGCCCAATGGACCTCTCCATGGACGGTCACATATCGTAGCAGCTGACTCCGCACAAACCACGATTCTCGGAAACATTCGGATGGAGTACGGCTACAGAGCTATCAATTGTAATAACTACAACTGGTTCGTCCGCACTTTCAATCGTCCCCACCATGAAATTGAGAATGACCCGCGTGTATGGGACCAAGTTGCAGGCCTCATAGAAACAACCGTATCGACTGAATGATGAAGGCGAGGGTCTGACAACGAAGAGAAGGTCTGCTTTCACCCCTCCAAGTCTAGGTCCTGTCCGAGTTGTGGACATCGCGCCACCATTTTGTGGCAGCGGAACAGTCTTGCGGGTGAAAACGAAGCGATTTCTATTTCGAACCCAACATGCTTTTGCGATTGGGTAGAGAAATCAATCCAAAGAGAACGAATATTAAAAACTGCGCCTGCAACTTCTAGCCATAAAGTATTTCTTCCGTTGGAGCGGTCCCGCCAGCCAGGAAACTGAAGCCTATCGACTGGCATGCAAGCAGACACAAATACGCTGGGCTAAGCACCAGATAGCGCCGCCAGAGCCGACGTGGCTCAGTACACAGCCGGAACAACCACTCCCAGCCGCGATCTTGCATCCATTGGGGAGCTTGACGCAGGGTGCCAGCGAGAAACGGAAAAGCTGCTCCTACGGCCAATATAGGAACCCCTAACCGGTCGCGGAACTCATATGCCCAAACTTCCTGCCGGGGGCACCCCAGGCCAACAAAGACAATTTGGGCACCGGATTGTTTAATCTGATCACAAATTCGGTCCGCTGCATCCGGGCTGATTCGTCCAAAAACTGACGGAGCGGTACCGGCAATTCGCAAGTTTGGGAACCGTCGCCGAAGATTGGTACAGAGCAGAGCAAGCACGTCTCTTGTGCATCCGAAAAAGTAGACCGGCAATTCTTCCTGCTCAGCGCGTGTAAGCACAGATAACGTTAGGTCTGGCCCATATACCCGCCGACGCAAGCCAGCGGAGTGAAGATGATTGAGGGCCCAGCGCACGGGTTGACCGTCGGCGACAGCAAGATCCAAATGGTTTAACCGATAACGATGTACGGAATCAAGCACGCCTTCCATCACGCCATGCACTGCCATGGCGGATAAGGCAAAAGGGCGACGGCATACCGCTGCGTCAATGATCATCCCCGTGGCGGTTTCCAGACTCGCATCATCAATCAGGATTCCGAGAATATTTCTTTTGCCCGCCCCACTCATGCGTGGACAGTTCGAGAAAGCGCCCGCCATCGTTCCTCGTTTTGATCGTAGATTTCACGCAAAATCGCCTGACAGTCAAACTCCAATTCATATCCGGGATAATCTGATTGGAATTTACTGATATCGCTGATCCACCAGATGTGGTCGCCGGTGCGGTTTTCGGCGCCATATGTCCAGTTCATCTTGCATCCAGAGATCTCTTCACACATCGAGATGGCTTCTAGCATGGAGCAATTCGAAAACCGGCTGCCCCCAATGTTATAAACCGCACCCGATCTGGGCGCCTGGAAAAACCTGTCGAACGCCCTGACTAAGTCAGAGCTGTGCATGTTGTCCCGGACTTGTTTACCTTTGTAGCCAAAAACCGTATAAGGAGTTCGCGTGATATTGCACCGCATCAGATAAGCAAGGAAGCCGTGCATCTGCGCGCCTGAATGGGCTGGCCCAGTGAGACATCCTGCCCTGAAACAAGCCGTATGGAGACCAAAGTACCGGCCATATTCCTGAACCATTATGTCCGCTGCAACCTTCGAAGCACCAAACACGCTGTGCGTCGACTGATCAATCGGCTGCTCTTCAGTGATTCCGTTCTCGCAAAACTTATGGGATTTATCTAACTCCCAGCGTGATTCCAGTTCAACCAGCGGAAGGGCATTCGGTGAATCACCGTACACCTTATTCGTTGACGTAAAAATAAATGGAGCCTCCGGGCAGAACTCCCTGGTGGCCTCCAGTAAATTCAGTGTGCCAATGGCATTCACAGAGAAATCGGTAAGCGGTTCGCACGCTGCCCAGTCATGAGAGGGCTGAGCGGCCGTATGAATCACCAGCGATATGTTCCGTCCACAACGCCGAAACACATCAAAAACCGCCGACTGATTTCGAATATCAAAGCTGTAATGCTGATAGTTCGGTGTCGTCGCCTCAAGCTGCTTGCGCATCCATTCAGTGGACGCTTCCGAGCCAAAAAAATATTTCCTCATGTCATTATCAATTCCAATGACATGTAACCCCTTGGCGGAAAAATAACGAACAGCCTCTGAGCCTATGAGTCCAGCGGAACCCGTGACCAATACAATATCCATGCTTGCCCTCTTACTCCTGAAACGCGAAGGCATGCCCGCCAGCCGGAACGCGCCTACCCTATACGGACAGGCCTTTTGCTGGAAAATGCCCTTTGAATAATATTATTCTGCCGAGAATACCATGAATACACAGGTATTCGGTATCTCCAATTATCAGGAAGTTGTTCTGGAACTTGCGGCTCTCTGTTGCGCCATTCGATAGATATCAACCAGCCTTGCAGCATTGGCAGCGCCTGTATACTTTGCTTCAAAAGCTTTTCTGGCCGCCTTCCGCAATTCGCGGACCAGCCCAATGTTGTGAGAGCACCATTCCACGCGCTCCCGTAACTCAGAAACATTGCCGGGGTTAAAATGAAATCCGGTTTCTCCCGAAACTACCATGGAGTTCGGTGGACCAATACTGGATGCAACTACTGGGGTTCCCACGGCAAATGCTTCCATGATAGTCCGGCCCATGGTCTCATACCATTCCGACGGAAATACCAGAAATTCTGCGCTCCTCATCAGATCCAGAACTTCAGAAAACGACCGGTTTCCCACATATTCAATTTTCGGACACGTCCGGCCGGCATCCATTACGAGTCCCGACAACGGGCCCACGCCCACAACCTTCAAGGGTATTGGATTGCATGCAGTCTTCCAGGATTCCAACATAGCAGCAATCCCCTTCTCTGGACTAAGCCGCCCAACATAGAGCGCATAACCGCCACCGCCGTGGCCTGGCTCCGGAGTTGGATGAATGAAGTTGGGTTTGACCATGATTTTTTCCTGGGGGAATCCGCCAGCAACATATTTCTCTCGCGCAAATTCAGAAACCGCAATGTAGACGGCTACGCGGTTGCGCCACGTCCCAGCCAGTTTGTGAGTGCTTATCATGCCGGCAACCGCGGCGCTTGCCAGACGGCTTTCACGATAGCAGGCATGCAAAACTCCCCGCCACGGCAATCGTCCCAGACAATCCTCGCACACATGTTGGTCGCGAAAGAGGAGAGAGTTGACGCACATTAAGCGATAGTTGTGCAGAGTCTGCACCACGGGAACATGGTTCCGAAAAGCTGCATAGTAGATCGATGGAGACCAGAGGGGGAAAAAATTCTGCACATGCAGAATGTCGAAATTGCCGTACCGCAACTTCTCGTCGATTCTGCGATACGATTCCCGCGACCACACAGTATTCAGGGCTGTTCGAGCCTTGCCCAGCTGCTCCACGCGACGATTATCTTCTTCCATCAATTCCACTTCATGGCCATAGTCGCGCAGGAGGGTTACTTCAGCGGCGCATGATTGTTCTTCGCCGCCCGGAATCAGATACCGGTTATGGAGCATGAGTATCTTCATGTCGGCTAGTGAGTCACACGCTGAGGAAGAATTACGTCGCCATCCCTGAAACTTCCACCTGCGGCGGAGGCATTCTGGGTGATCCATGCCTGAAACATCAGGACTGGCCACAAGAGATATTGCCAGTTGCGGCTTCCGGATACATGCTCTTGCCATTTTTCACGTATAGGCTGCACTGAAAAAAAGCCAGAGCGGCTTAGACTTTCAGGCGACAGCAGGTCTTCGGCCCACTCGCGCAGAGGCCCGCGCAGCCACAGATCAACTGGTACACCAAAACCCATTTTCGGCCTCTCCACCAGTTCTGGTGGAATATAACGATACAATACCTGCCTGAGCGCCCACTTCGTCTTGTCCTGGCGGACCTTGAAATTCAAAGGTAACCGCCAGGCAAATTCAACCACGCGATGGTCAAGCAATGGCACTCGAGCCTCAAGGCCAACCGCCATACTGGCGCGATCAACCTTGGTAAGAATGTCGTCAGGTAAATAGTTGGTCAGGTCAGTGAGCATAGCCATTTCGCGCACGTCTGGCATGCCGGCAAATTTGCGCATGGACTGCTCTACCCCCTGATATTCATGTGATCCCAGTACCACTGCGTCAGGGTCCGGCCACATGGAAACTGCGCGCAGATAGATTTCTGCAGGATCCTGCGCTATAAGATGGCCCGCGAACCGATGCAATTTCTGGCCGGGAGAGTTCTGCAATCTTCTTGGGACAGGAACACTGCTCAACGCGCGATCAATCAATGCAGTTGGAATACTGCGCATTATCCTGCCAGCCACTTTCGCCACCGGCCCAGGGATTCTCTTGAGCGCATTCCATAATGAATTAACGAAACTGTAACGCGTATATCCGCAAAACAATTCGTCGCCACCATCGCCGGAGAGAGCGACTGTCACATGCCTGCGCGCCAACTTAGCAACCAGATGCGTTGGTATCTGTGATGAATCGGCGAAAGGTTCGTCATACATGGAGGGCAGAATCGGAACAACATCCAGCGCATCCTGCGGAGTAACGATTAGCTCTGTGTGGTCGGTTCCCAGATGTTCGGCAATTTTGCGTGCGTGCGCGGCCTCATTGTAAGCATCTTCATGAAATCCAATGGTAAAGGTTTTAACTGGACGGCTGCTTTGCAACTGCATGAGTGCCGCTATCGTGGAAGAATCAATTCCACCGGAAAGAAACGCCCCCAGCGGGACATCGGCAATCATGCGCAGCCGGACGGCCTCTGCCAGCTTTCCATGCAGTTGTTCAATGATTTCTTCATCACTGCCCTGTGCCTGGTCCTTGACTCCAAGGTGCGCGATATCTTCCGCTGACCAAAATGCAGAGAGAACCGGCGTTGTTTCGCCAGCTTTCAGCGACAAGATGTGGCCCGCAGAAAGCTGGCAAACATCTTTATAGATGGAATACGGCGCAGGAACATAAGCGCAGCGCATGTAGGCGGCCAGGGTATCGCGATCTATTTCAGCAGAAAAATTCGGAAATATCTTGAGAGCTTTCAGTTCAGACGCGAACACGAAATTTCCGTCAATATAGCCATAATAAAGAGGCTTGATTCCCACCCGATCGCGCACCAGATGAAGGCGCTGGTCAAAGCTATCCCACAGGGCGAAGGCAAACATGCCTACAAAGCGCTGGACGGCCACATTCAGCCCCCAGCGTTCAATGGCGGCGAGCATCACTTCAGTATCGGAATGGCCGCGCCACGCGTGCGTGCCAAGTTCTGTTCGAATTTCTTTGAAGTTATAAACTTCACCATTGAAGATGATTGTGTAACGGCCTGAAGCAGACGCCATGGGCTGATGCCCTTCAACAGAAAGATCAATGATGGAAAGCCTGCGGAAGGAAAGTCCAAGACCCGCGTTATCGTCGTAGAAAACGCCCGAGTCATCGGGGCCGCGATGGGCCAAAGCATTTCCCATGCGGTTGAGAAGCTCAACCGGGTGTTCAGCAAGCGTTTTCCTGAGCCAGAATCCGGCTATTCCACACATGCGAGCTTATCTCCGGCGGGCATTGCAAGGATTATAGTATGCGCGGCTGGCCTTAAAAGAGCTGGCTATATTGCTCCGCTACCCGCTGCGGATTAAATTCATCGCACTGATAAGCGCCCAGCTTATTGCGAACCTGAGCTTTATTCGGCCTACTGAGCGCCGAGACTATCGCATCCGCCATGGCGGCGGGATTTTCTGTTGGAAACAGAACAATGCGCGGCTCAATGGACTGAAGCTCACGCATTGCGCCCACGCAATCGCTGGCCACCACGGGCGTTCCCAGTGCAAGCGATTCCAGTAGCGAATTCGGCAGTCCTTCCGCGCGTGAGGGCAGAACAAAAAGATCTGCGTTGGCAACATACAGCCACGGGTTTTGCACAAAGCCCAGGAAATCAACATTGTGATTCAGGCCGAGCCGATGAGCCTGCGCTTTCAGTTGTGCTTCGTCCTGGCCTTCCCCCAGAATGGTGAGATGTGCGCTGGGAATTCTTTGGATGACCATCTGCATAGCATCAAGCAGTAGATCAACACCTTTTTCTTTGCGCAGACGTCCGGCAGCGACCAGATTTGGGGCTGGCGTGTTATATGGATTTGTTGCTTCCCGGGCTGATCGCTGAATCACTTCAATATCCACCGGGTTGTAGATGCGTACCAGTTTCTCCGGCGGCAGAAAAAAAATCTCTACAAAATCCCGCAACATTGAATCGGAGAGGCAGATAACTTTATCAGCATGAGGATAAACACGGCGATAGAGAAACTTCCACAGGCGCGGATGTTCTGTGTCTTTGGCCAGAAAAGCGCTGGGCGTTGTGGCTTCCCGGATAAGCAGGCGAGTATTCCGCGGCAGGAAGGGCCGCGCCAGAACCGACATCACGTTGAGATAAGAGACAGTCGACAAGATAGTCTGCGGTTTTATTTTCCGCGCCAGCTTAATGATGCCAGGTAAACAGTAGCGCATGCGCGAAGCATGCAGCCGATGCACGGTAACTTCCGCAGAAATGTTGTCAAGATAGGCGTTTCCAGACTGAACAAGGCCCAGATGACACTCAAAGCGCGAGTGGTCCATGATGGCGCAGCAGTGTGGCGATGACGCGCTCTGCCCCGCCCACGCCTCCGGCGAAGGCGGGAACCAGAAACAGAACTCTTTTGCGGATGGGGGTCATGCGGGCGAAGCTTTTTCGTGGATAAAATTAGATAAGGTCATTGTGAATTGGCAAGACCAGCCGCGCGCGACCACACGGTACAGAAGTTAGCGCCATCTTCTGGAAACTTAGTTTTGAGCAAGCTAGCTTTATCCCTCCATTGCGCCGGCGCTCCTAATTCGCTGAAAGCACCGAGGTAGGAGTATGTTGTGTGCCACTGCATTGACCAGCCGATGAGCAACTGAAGACGAATTCGTTATTGCCCATATCGTGGACGGTCTTAAGTTTCTCAAGGGTGAATCCACGCTGCCGGAAAAACGCAAAGACATCTCCGGCGCTGGCCACTTCGAAGGGATAACCTCCAGCCCAATCAACTATATCGCGCCAGGGCGACATGCCTCTTTGGCGTGAATAGGTTGACCAATTACGGAACGCCTTGTGCGGTTTGAAGATGAATCCCTTACCCCAAGTCAGCATGAACGTGAAAGCCTCGATCAATCTCTTTACAGGATCAGGCGAGATGGAATAAGCCCGTTTCAGTTTCAACCAGAGACGGCTTTTAAGTCCCTGATCGTTATAGACGGCAACCATCAAGGTTTTCGCCGCAGGAATTCGAACCAGATTCAGCGCCTTCCACATCTCGCCGGTATGATGAAGGACGCCCCACGAATAAACAACGTCAAACTTACCCAAAGCGCGCATATACGATTCATCGAGAACAGATCCGCGCTCGATATGCCAGTTATCTGCATCAGGAGCAAACCTTCTCTTCATCTCCTGGGTGCAGGAAACCGATTGAGGATCATAGTCAAAAGAAAAGACACGAGAAGCGCCAAGACGGATGGCTGCAAGCGAATGGATACCGCTGCCGCAGCCGACATCCAGAAATGTCTTTCCCCTTATGTCGCCCAATACCTCAAACATTCTGGCGGTGGCTTCAGTTATGCGGCTTTCATCGACTACTGAGAGAAAGTTCGTCCAGTTTTGCCCGAACTGGAAACGCCCATCTGCCAGATAGTCATTCTCTATGCTCATAAGTCTCGATTGACCCTTCACAGAAGTTAGCAACCCTTCTCTCAATTTGCAATCGAATAGAGGCATAGCCAGCTTTCGCATAATTCACCAGTTGGAGAAATTCCCGCATTCTGTAATCTGCTGGCGTCGCGGTAAAGAGGGCAATCTCCAGCCTTCCAATTGTTTCCAGTATCAGGCGATTCGCAGTAAGCCGGCAAACACTTTTTCCCACATGGCTAAAACGCGCTCAAGGCTAAAGCGCTGTAAGACATCAGGCGCTCGGGACGCAAGTTTTTCTCTTTCAGTACGATTGCTCATGAGGTAATCCATTGCCTCGGCAAGAGCCGGGACATCTTCAGGGGGAACAAGCAGCCCGTCCACGCCATGGCGAATGATATCTGCTGGACCGGTTGGACAATCAAAACTGATGACCGGGAGACCGCAGGCCATAGCCTCCGTCAGTGCGTTGGGAAATCCCTCGAAGCGAGACGACAATACAAACAGGTCCGCCGCCCGAAGTACGGGAAAAGGATCAGCAAAAGCTCCCATAAAGGCGACTCTGTCTTTTAATCCCAGCGATTCGGCTTGTGTTTCAAGCTGCTCTTTGAGAGAACCTTTTCCAAGTACTTTCAGTGACCACCCCGGATGATGCGCGGCAATACGCGAGAAAGCTTCCAAGAGCAGATCAAATCCCTTTTGCGGGACGAGCCGGCCCATCGCGATGATCGTATGCGAATTCTTGTTCCTGTCCTTTAGTCTGTCCGCGCTCCATGTGGCAGGCAGTTCCACAGGATTGGGTATCGCATATCCCCGCACTTTAATGCTTTGCTGCATCTGCGTAACCATAGCGTTCGTCTGACCGACCAGAGCAGCAGCCCGTGGATAGAGAGAACGGCGCAGGCGCATCCAGATTGGCTTTAGCTCTACATGCTGAGGGCTGGCCCGTTCGGAAACAACTATAGGTATACCAAATCCACGCGTGGCAAGCAGGGTGAGGATATTTGGAAAATCTAAAAAACTAATGACCAAATTAGGCTGGGACTGGCGAATGAAACTGCGCAGTAATCGAATCCGCGTGGTGTTGCGTGATAGTGAGCTAAAAAAATTCCTGGCCTTTTCATTAGGTACACGCAGACTTCGCAAAACAATTGCAGGATGGAGCGGATAAGCAGGCGGTTCTTTATCGTCAAAGGTGATCAGAGTGACTTCTCTACCCATTTTCGCCCACGCACTGGCGAGAACAGAGAGGATGCGCTCTGCCCCTCCTCTTTCTAATGATGAGATTACCAATGCCAATTTCATATTCTTTGCCGCCAGTATGAAACGCAAAAGCAAGTTAAATGGAAACTCACGCAGGAAAGACAGCGAAACGAAAATTCAATTAAAGGTAATCATTCAAGCCTTGATAATGAATCCGCCGCCGCAAGGCGGGGCTATAATCTGTTCGTGTTTTCCGCATTGAAATTCATCGAAGGCCTTGGTGGCTCCCGGACACGTCAAAAAGCCATAGTCATCGCATACCATGATGCCACCGAGGTTCAGGCGTGGATAGAAAAATTTCAGGCTATCCAGCGTGGGCTGGTAGAGATCAACATCTATGTGCACAAATGCGAAGCTCCGGTCCGCAACATCCTGAAAACGATCTGGAATCCAGCCTTTGTGATAGCTCACGCCTGGAAATGGAAGATTGGCTTTTGCGCGCTCCAGAGGCGTAGCCAAGTCTCCTTTTGTCCAATGCGTTCCATCTTCGGACGCCGGCTGGGAAAGTCCTTCAAAAGAGTCGAATATGAAATGCTCACGGCGAATGTCATTAGCGGCCTGACAGATAAGGTATGAGGTCGCGCCCTTGTAAACACCGCATTCGGCCGTATCGCCCGGCACTGATGATATTAATTTGAGGAGCTGATGCACCATCCAGCGGCGATCAGTGTTACACCCCTGAAGTTCATCAAAATGGGCGAGGTAAGTGTTGAATTTTTCGTCCTTCCACCAAAGCAACTGCGGCCAGCCAAAACGATAGGACGGCATAATGACTCTGCCGATCTTTTGCAGTATCCTGAAACGCGCATCTTCTCTTGTACCCTTCTTGGTGAGCCCCATCAACGTTCTCAGCATGAAAAGATGGTATCAAACGACTCATCGTTATGAGTATTCTCAGATGATCATGTGGTGATCCTGGATTGTTACTCTCGGATCGTTCCTTTGAAAACCGTCTACGTCACGGGTTCAGAGTGGTATTTGGAGGACGATGGCGTCGTACAATCCATCAGCGATGGCACAAGAAAAACTATGGGAACATTTTCAGTCAGCGGGCATCAATAGATTCGACCATGCACGGTGGCGACTAAGCAAGCTTCTGCGGGAGGCAACAAAACGAACCCAAGGACGTTCACTGCTAAATATTGGCTGCGGGAATGGCAGCCTCGAGTTTGCCGCTCAAGCACAAGGCTGGAATGTAATATCCGTCGACCCAGATCAGGCCGCAATCAATCGTCTGGCGTTAAAGGGAATTAACGCAAAAGTTGGCCGGATCGAATCCCTCCCCATTGATGAAGGCGCCCTTGATGTGGTTATCTGCTCGGAAGTTCTTGAACATCTTTCTCCTCAGGTAATGAGGCAAGGATTGGCAGAAATCCGCCGTGTGCTAAAAATTGGCGGTTTTTTGATTGGAACAACGCCGTATCGTGAACTCCTGACCAACCAGGAAGTATTTTGTCCCCACTGCCATGAAATTTTTCATCGCTGGGGCCATCAACAATCTCTCGATGAAGTTAGCATGCAGCACTACTTAGCTGAGGTGCTAAACGTGGTCGAAGTTCGTGCCCGATACTTTCCAGTATGGGCAACAAACTGGAAGGGAAAAGCGATTAACGCAGCTCTGGCCCTGCTGGGCCAATTCGGTTCGCATGGACAGAACTCAAATCTCTTCTTTATTGCATCCAAGTAAAAGCCGCGGTCAACGTTTTGTTTACAAAACTTTTCAAGTGTTTCATGAAATTGCCGGCCCGGGCGAAGGAGTTGCGGCCAGAATCTTTCTAGGCTGATTAAGCAGCTTCATTGAACTGACGCACACAAATAAAAATGAAGTCATCGTAACGATTGAGGTGGAAAGCGCTATACCGGCGACTCCCCATATTCTCATCAGGACCAGGTTCATTCCAATATTGACAACCAGATTGATAGCGGCAGCATACATCAGCAGATCATTGCGGCGAATGGACGAGATGAAACGGACGAAAAGCATGCTGCTTACATAGAAAGGAATCTGGATGGCATAACAGGCCTGGACCCTGCCCACTATCACCGTATCGAGGGCGGTAAAAGCACCGTGCTGGAAAATCATCCGCACCAGGAGATTGGAGAAGATTATCAGCAAAATGGTGCAGGGAACGGAGATCGAGAATAAGAGCAAAGTATATCGTTTCAGAGTGTGACGGCAGCCCTGCCAATCGCCAGCGGCAGCCATTTTTGAGAAGTATGGCAAAGCAGCGGCGCTCAATGCGGTGGCCCCAATGGCGAGCAGCCCAGCGGGTATTTTATTGCCATAGCTTAAAGCTGACACGTTTCCAGAGCCAAGTATAGCCGCCATGATCTGATCAACCACGGGCGTTGCTCCCATAAGAACAGCACCGGCCATCATGGGTCCCGTTTGCGACAGGACCGCACGAAGGCGTGGACTCATTCCATCCCACCGCAAAGCACCCACGACGCTGTGCTTTCTGGCAAGATAATAAAGAAATACTGCTTCCAGAAAACTGCCGGCCACAGTACCGGCCGCCAGGGCAAAACCAGAGCCGGGACGCTGCCACAAAGCAATGCACAGGAAAACCAGAAAGGGTGTAAGAATTGGAACGAGCGCGGGAACGGCAAACTTTTCTATGGCATTCAACACCGTCGCTAAAAAGGTGCCAATCCCGCTCAGGACCAACCATGGCGCCAGGAGGTAAAGAAAATTGCGCGTGAGCGCCTGCTTTTCAGGGGCAAAGCTATGCGCAAGATAAGGGAGATAGAGCGGAGCAAACAAAGCCAGGGCCACGGCCACCACAACCAAGGCTGCACCGGTGAGAAGCATAACATTGGAGAGCAATTGCCGGGCGGCATTCTCGCCTTCATTCTGCCGCGTATCCACCAAAACAGGAACCAAGGCCGTTGAAATAGCAGCCACAATCAGATTCAACACGAACGCCGGCAACATCAAGGCGAACAAGAAAGCGTCCAGATTGTCACTGCGTCCAAAGGAGTGGGCGACGGCGAGGTCTTTTACGGTAGTAACGGCTTTGACCACGACGGTGGCCAAGGCGATGGCAAAAGCAGCGCGAAAAATTTTTTTATTTATCGAATCCTGTGCGGTGAAAAACTTTAATTTCATCTTTGAGAGTGGTTAACTTGGGTTCATTATAGCCGACAGGATTCGAATCGGAAGTCTGCTGAAACAAGAAGACATAGCGCGAGAAGATTCCCGTGGTTCTTGAGATCGCGGAGTTGCATCGCCTTGGGCTTCTGCCCACAAAAAGGCACTCAGCCGTTGTGGCTTTGTACGATCTTGAGGTACTACATCCAGCGGGCAGTTCGCCTTGTCGGTATCAACAAGAAGATTGGCTGGCACACTTTCAGGCACACACGTTCTCGACTTTGATTAAGTCTTTGGGCGTTGACGCGAAAATGGTCCAGGAACTCCTGCGGCACGCTTCATTCAAGACAACCATGGATGGATACACGCAGGCTTTCGAACCACCGAGACGCCAGGCGCTCGGGGAGGGTAGTTGGCCTTTTTCACCGCCGCTGGGATCCACACTTGACATCGACCGGATAATTCACTACCATATGGTTGTGGATAAATTAGATACAACATTTGCGGCTCTGTCTGATCCAACCCGCCGGGCGATGGTCGAACGACTCTCCCATGGGCCTGCCTCTGTGCGTGGATTGACGGAACCGTTTGCACTCTCGCAGCAGATGATTTCAAAACATATTGCCTACCTGGTGCGGGCGCGGATTGTGATCAAGACGAAGCGTGGAAGGGAGAGCGTGTGCACGCTTAGGCCAGAGGCGATAAAGACAGTCAGCGACTGGGCGATTAGCTATCGCCGATTCTGGGAAGAGAGTTTCGACAAGTTGGATTTGGTTGTGAATCAAATGAAAAAAGCGGAGGTCAGAGATGACAAGGAACACGGTTAACGAGACAGAGCGGATGGTTGTCACCAGAGTTTTTGATGCTCCACGCGCATTGGTTTGGAAGGCGTGGACAGATCCGAAATATGTGATGCAGTGGTGGGGGCCGAAGGGCTTTACTGCGCCTGTTTGCAAGATTGATTTTCGCGTGGGAGGAAAATTTCTCTACTGCATGAGAACGCCGGATGGGCAGGAGGGCTGGAATGCTGGTGAATACCACGAGATTGTTCTGCACGAGAAGATCGTTTACTCCATGTACTTTTCCGACTCGAAGGGAAACAAGGTTGAGCCTGCGCAATTAGGAATAGAAGATGAGGCTATAGAAGGCGCGCACGACGTGGTTATTTTTGAGGATTTTGGAAACGGCCAGACAAAGCTCACCTTCATTGGAAATGAACCCATGGAGAACGCAAAGAATAGCGGGCAATTGGAGGGCTGGAACCAGCAACTCGATAAGGTTGCCGCAGTTGTTGCGGGGCTAGCGCGGGCAAAATAAGAAGTTGAAGTTTTGATCGCTGACAGGATTGCGTCAGCGAAAGACGCGACTGATTGATAAATTCGCAGACGACAAGATTCTCCTCGGCGACTACGAGACGCGCATGAGGGCCGAGCGCTTGCCGAATCGCTTGGCTCTCCTCCTGTAATAATGAGCGTTTCCACGCGCCAGCAGCGCAAATCGAGTAAGCCTGTACTCATTTGCGTCCCCGAGAGGGGAGTCCTGATTGCTGAATTGTGTAAGTGGGTTTGTTTTGTTGGCGTCCCCGACGGGATTTGAACCCGTGTTACCGCCGTGAAAGGGCGATGTCCTAGGCCGGGCTAGACGACGGGGACGCTTTAGTAAAAAATCGAGCGACGAGAGCCGCTCTTGAACGGCTCTTCGATACTAGCAGTGCCAGAAACAGTGTGTCAAAGCCTGCACGATGCCGCCGGGAGTTGTTAGAGTAGTCCCATGGGACTCAGCCACGCTGGGAACACGCTGAGAACAAGGGAATATCGGCATGAACACACGAACAGCTGCGATATTGGGAGCCTCAGGCCTGGTTGGAGGCTTCTGCCTGCGAGCGCTGGTGGATGATCCAGATTACTCGCGCGTAGTGACATTCGGGCGCAGGGAATTGCCCTCATTCACCAGAGCCAAGGTCGCACAGAGGGTGGCGGAGCTGGACAGTCTGACGGCAGAGGATTTCCGCGGCGTCCAGGACGTGTTTTGTGCACTGGGCACGACGATTCGCAAAGCGGGATCACAGGCAGCGTTCCGGCATGTTGATCTTGAGCTCCCATTGCGCGCTGCCACTGAGGCGGCGAAAGCTGGCGCAGAGCAATTTGTTGTGGTGTCTTCCGTGGGTGCTGACCCGGCTGGCAAAAATTTTTATCTTCGCACCAAGGGCGAGATGGAGCGCGAACTGGCTAAGCTGCCGTTCAAGGCGATTCATATTCTGCGTCCGAGTTTGCTGATTGGCAGGCGAGCGGAGTTCAGACTGGGCGAGGCGATGGCCATGGCGCTGGCGCCCGCGCTTGATCTGCTTACGCTGGGAGCGCTGCGCAAGTATCACTCAATACGTGCGGAGACCGTGGGCCGAGCAATGCTGGCCGCAGCGAAACAAGGTGCAAGCGGAGCGTCAGTGGGTGAATATGATGAGATAGCCCGGCTGGGGAAAGCGGCTTGAGCAAGCAACCTTCGAAATCCCAAAAAGGCGTGACGGCAAAACCTTGAAACACGGAGGAACGGAGGCAGCGGAGGATCTAGGTTTGCCCTGCTGCCGACACAGACTGATACTTGTTATTGAGAATGCGTTTAATGCCTTCGCGCATGTGCACGACGTTGAAATTCAACAGTAATCCAATCGGCTTATTGGACAGCCGCAGATATGTCAGCAACTGTGCTTTGTGGATTGGAAGCAAAGCTTCCACACATTTGAGTTCCACGACGACAAGGTCTTCAACCAGAAGATCGATTCGAAATCCAGAATCCAGTTTTAGTCCGTCATACACCACCGGAAGAGTGACTTCATATGAAACTACAATGCCAAGCTTTTTGAGTTCATGTGCCATACATGTTTTGTAAACGCTCTCTAGAACTCCTGGCCCTATCGCCGAATGCACTTTCAAAGCAGCCGCAATGATTCTTTCAGTTACGTCTGAATATTCCATTTCCCCTCCGCTGCCTCCGTTCCTCCGTGTTTCAAAGGTTTTTTGATAGTCATATAGGGCGATTATGCAGGGAAGCTTGAAAGCTCAGCGTTGGATCCGCAGAGAACCACGCCGACGCGCTCTCCTGCGTACGGTTTGTAGACACCGGATATAAGCGCGGCAAGGGCGGTAGCGCCTCCGGGCTCAGCGATCAAGCGCAGGTTTTGCCACAAAAGTTTTTGTGCATGAATGATCTGGTCATCGGTAACCAGAAGCGATTGGGGCACAAACTTTTGCGCAATAGGGAACATCAGTTCTCCGGCGCGGCGCGCGCCAAGAGAATCCGCGGCAACGCCGCCGGTTTCAACTTCAATGACCTGTCCAGCCGCCAGCGCATTATGCAATGTGGGAGCGCGCTCAGGTTCCACGCCGATCACGCGCACTCTGTCCTGATACCATGCAGCAGCGCCACCGATTAATCCTCCACCGCCAACGGCGATAAGCACAGAATCCAAACCGCGCACCTGTTCTTCAAACTCCATGGCAAGCGTGCCCTGGCCGGCCAGCACGCATGCATCGTCATAGGCATGGATAGGAACCGCGCCGGTTTGGGCGGCTCGTTCGCGGCTGGCGGCCAGCGCTTCAGAATAATTGTTGCCGGTTACGTTGATGGTGGCGCCGTATTGCCGCAGTCGATTTACCTTGTTGGGCGGCGTGATTACCGGAACAAAAATCTCTGCGTGATGGGACAGCTTTTGTGCCGCATAGGCCACAGCCGCACCGTGGTTGCCGCCGGAAGCTGCAATCACGCCGGCAGCTGGAATTGCGGAAGAGAGAATGCAGTTGAAAGCACCGCGAGGTTTGAACGATCCAGTATGCTGAAGGCATTCAAGCTTGAAGAAAACTTTGGCATCAATGCCAAAGGCCTTTTCTTCCAGTGCAATCACAGGCGTGCGCCGTACGTGCATGGCGATCCGCCGGCCTGCATCCTGAATTTCAGTGCGTGAAATCATTCAGATTGGGTTCTTGACCTGGTCATGCTCACTGTGGCGACGGGTGGTTTTGGCTGATCGTCAACCGTGAGGCGAAAAATATCCGGACGCGAATAATGGCCGACAACATCAAAATCGAATTTGGCTTTTGGTAACAAGCCACGATCTAGTTCTGCGATCAGGATTGTCTCGTCCTCAAAGTTTGGGCCGGCAATGAATTCACCGAAAGGACCGACGATACAGCTTCCACCCCGCGAGATTACAGTTTCCGGTTCTTCACCAAACGCGGTGGCATAGTGTTTAGGAAAATCACGCCGGCGGTTGAACTGATTGCAGCCAAGCACAAAGCAGCGGCCTTCTGTGGCAATGTGCTGCATGGTCGCAGACCACGTAGGCCGATGGTCTGCCGTGGGCGCGCAATAAATTTCAATGCCCTGGGAATACATGAACGTGCGCAGCAGCGGCATATAATTTTCCCAGCAGATCACGGCGCCAAGCTTGCCCATAGGCGTGTCAAAGACTGGCAGCGTAGATCCATCCCCATAACCCCAGATCAACCGTTCAGACGCGGTGGGCATTACCTTGCGATGTTTGCCGAGAAATTTTCCATCGGGAGCAAAAAATAACACGCAACAGTAGAGCGTTCCGCGCTCGCGTTCAATCACACCCATAACCAGATAAACGGAATTTGCGCGCGCAGCTTTGCTGAGTGCATCCACTACTGGTCCGGGCACTTCAACGGCACTCTCAAAGTAGCGCTTGAAGTCTTCGCGTCCAGCATCAGAGCGGGCACCGACCACAGCTCCAAAGTCGAGTCCCCGCGGATAGCCAGAAATAAAAGCTTCAGGAAAGAGAACGAGCTGGGCGCCCTGCCTGGCGGCATCGCGGGTAAGATCAAGGGCCTTCGCCAGCGTCTTCTTGCGATCAAATGCGACAGATGCCGCCTGCACAACGGCCACCGTTACTTTGTTGCTGTGGGAGTTTGGCTGTGCGGTGCGTTTTTTCATGAGAGGTTTTCTCAGAGGCTTTGTTTGGAAATGCAGTGAAATCAGACTATACCGCAAACCATCATTTATTTAGGCACTCGCTGAAATCGAACCGGTCGAATGTCCGTTTTTTATCCTTATATGTATTGGAAAATCTAATGGGAACGGCTTCAGTAAAAGCTCTGAAGTCTATTTTTATCAGGTATTTACATAATTTTATTCGACAAATGCGAGCAGCAGGACGAAAATAGCTGATTGTAGCTTCCGGAGTCTGTGTAAGTGCTTTTTGGGCAAAATCGACTGAGGCGTGGTGTTTGGGCCGCGATGGTATTGCTATGGCTGTTCCACGGTTACAGCTATGCCCAGAACGCCCCCGCCGACCCAACTCCTCCAGACACAACTCCTCCAATCGACGCTGCCGGCGGGTATTTACAAAGCCAGGGTGCGCAACCAAGATTTGAAGCTGCCAGCAAACTCTCCAATGATGCCCGCATTGCCTTGCGAGAAGGCCGTGTTTTCAGTGTGCCGCATTTCTTCGGATCGTTCGCTTTGCAGGGCACGAATTATTCGTACACCATGGTCGGAAGCAAACCACAATCTGGCGGGACGACAACAGTACCGGTGCAAATAGTTCCCATTTCAATGTTCTTTGAAGAGTTTGTGGATGAAAGCGGTTCTCCGATTGTGCTTGATCCAGCGCCGGTGATGCCGCGGGTGCAGTCGTCGCCAAATTTCCGCAATGCGCAATACACCACGGGCTTAACCCAATTTGCCGACGCGGTTCAGCGGGCGGAGTTCCATGGCTCCGCAATCCAGGATTGGCATACGCTGTTGGGTAACCCCGCAATATTGAAATCGGTGAGAATAGCCGTGCCTCGGGGAATGGCCAAGGTTTATCGCAACCCCAGCACCGGCGTGGTGTATGCAATCGTCGATACGGATTTTTTTCTCTCGCAACTCAATACCATTATTCAACTGGTGCATATGCAACCGTCCGCGCTTGCGATTGCGCTTACGTCCAACGTGTTCCTTGCTCCGCAGAGCGATATCAAGAAGTGTTGCGTGCTTGGTTTTCACACGTCATTTGACGTAGGCGAGTTGGCCCAGTTGAAGTTTGTGCAGACATTTATATGGGCAAGTTGGGTAGACCAGGGAATTCTGGGGACAACTCTGGCAGACGTTACCCCGATGAGCCACGAGGTTTCAGAATGGATGAACAATCCCTTCGGCAGCAACGTTGTTCCGTCATGGCAGGTCCCAAACAGTAATTCATGCCAGAACAATCTTGAGACCGGCGATCCACTGGCCACTATGCCGAACGCGGGATACCCGGTGTCGATCGACGGATTTACTTACCATCCACAAAGCGAGGTCCTGCTGCAATGGTTCCAGCGAGGCTCAGCGTCTGACGCAATCGATGGAGCCTTCAGTTTCCCTGACCAATCCCTGATGACCAGTCCTTCCCAGGCTTGCTCTACGCGCTAGTTAGCTCTGCAACATTAACGCTTTCCAATTGAAGCCTTCCCAAGATAAAAAATAGTGTGCAAATGTTTTGCTCATAACTTTTCTTTACACTAGCCGAATTTTCCTCGTGATACTCAGTTAAACTTCTCAGCGCTTGGCTGCGTACCAATTCTTCGCTGCTCAATTTGGAGTGCGCTGCAAATTCAGGGAGCCCCGTGCAGTATTCCTGAAGATTGGTCCAATCAAGCGACCCTCGAAAAATACAAAGGAGAAGTATCATGAACAGATTCTTGCGTCTCTGTGGCGCGACGGTTCTTGTAGGCTCCCTCAGTGTGCTCTCCGCTTATGGTCAGCATTCCGGAAAAGGCAGTTCCAAAGACAAAGACGGTAACGATGAAGAAACCACCGTCAACAGTTCCGGCCAGCAGGTTGCCGTAGACGCCAAGAGCGGCAAACTTCGCCAACCCACCCCTGAAGAAGTGCAGAAACTCACCGAGTCACTAACGATGAACGATTCAGTGGAGGGATTGACTCCCAGAACAATGTCGAATGGCGGCATGGCGGTTGATCTGCAGGGCCGTTTCCAAAGCGTGGCCATTGCCAAGAAAAATCCGGATGGCAGCATTGCCCAGTCTTGCGTGGAAAGCAAAAAACAAGCTGAAGACTTTTTAAATAGCAAACCCGCGGCAAAGAAGGATGCTAGTCCAACGCCCACTCAGGCCGCGCCGGCAGCGCCTGTCAGCAAGAAGAGCAACGCTCCTGAACTGGAGGTGAAGTAATGAGGAAATCAACCCTTACTTTGCTCGCTCTTCTTTTCGCGGCGAACATGGCTTTTGCCGGCGCCAAGATTACGATTGTGAATAACAATGCGCCCGGCGTGGGATTCAATGATCCTTCTCCCCGTGCTCCTATTGGCGGAAACACGGGAACAACGCTTGGTCAACAGAGACTAAACGCTTTTGAGTTTGCCGCTACAACCTGGGGATCCACCGTCGACAGTCCAGTGGAGATCAAAATACTTGCTGCTTTTACTCCGCTCACCTGCACGCCAACTACGGCTGTGCTTGGGTCGGCCGGTACAACAGAAATCTTCAGTGATTTTGGAAGCGTTGGATTTTTTCCCGGCGCACAATTTCCTGCCACCTGGTATCACTTTGCGCTGGCTGACAAACTAGCTGGAGCGGAACTTGATCCTGCCACGCCCCACATTTCCGCCAACTTCAACAGCTCTATTGGCGTATTGCCAACCTGCCTTGTTGGCTCGGATTGGTATTACGGTTTTGACAACAACCATGGCCCGGTCGACATTGATCTGGTTACGGTTCTGCTTCATGAATTCGCGCACGGTCTTGGCTTTTCCCAGTTTGCCAGCGTGACCAACGGCGCGGAAATCCAGGGCCAGACGGATATCTTTGGCCGCCAGATTGTTGATAACACCACGGGCAAAACCTGGGACATTATGACCAACGCGGAACGCCGCGCTTCAGCCATCAATCCCCGCAACGTGGCCTGGACAGGCAACACCGTAACCAATGCCGTCCCGGTAGTTTTGGCGAAGGGATTTCCACTATTGAGAGTCACTTCACCTGCTGCGATCGCAGCTGATTTGCAGGTAGGATTGGCGACCTTTGGTCCAGCCCTGACTTCTCCTGGAATTAGCGGAAGCCTGGTTCTGGCTACGGACGCCGCGAATGCAACTGGTCCCACAACAACCGATGGTTGCACAGCAATCCTCAATGCTGCCGCAATCGCAGGCAAAATTGCTCTGGTTGATCGCGGAACCTGCGGATTCACGGTGAAGGCTTTGAATGCTCAGGCAGCCGGCGCAATTGCCGTCGTGATTGCTGATAACGTTGCCGGATCTCCACCCGCAGGTTTGGGCGGAGCCGATCCAACCATCACGATTCCGGCGGTACGTATTTCTCTGAGTGATGGAAATCTGATCAAGGCGCAACTTGCCAACGGCGTGAATGTAACGCTGGGCAATGACCTGACCAGATTTGCCGGCGCCGATGGCCGCGCACGCGGACTGCTCTTCACTCCGAATCCGGTCCAGCAAGGTTCGACGATCTCTCACTGGGACACCATTGAGACGCCAAACCAGCTGATGGAGCCGGCAATCAATGTCGACCTGACGCACAGCGTGAAACCTCCTGAGGACCTCACACTGCCGCTGCTGAGAGACATTGGCTGGTTTGCGGACGAAGATAACGACGGCGTTTCTGACGACGCTGACCAGTGCCACGGCACCGATCTCACCGCAGCAACGGTGGTGATTGGCGGACGTGACTCCGGCGTACCGAATCCGCTCTTCAGCACCGGTTGCACGATCACGGACCAGGTCAACAAGTGCTCAGTAGCGAATCCAAAGGACTCTGCCTTCCGCAACTGCGTGAACGATCTGACGAAGAGTCTTCGCGCAGCAGGCATCATTGATGAACAGCAGCGCGATGCGATTAAGAGAGCTGCTAATTCGAATGCGGGCCCATCGGCAAACGCCGGCTCAAACTAAACCTGAATTGTTCCACTCTTCCCAGGCGGCGTCCTATATAAGGGGCGCCGTTTGCTTTTGTCGTTCAAGACCTATTGCAGCGCGCAGCTATGGCTGCTCCGCAATTTTTCATCGTGTATCTATCATCTATCTTTATATTTTGTCGGAGAGAAGGGATTCACTATGTCAAAGCTCAAATTTGTTGCCATTGGCGGTTTGTTACTGGTTGTGCCGTTTTTTGCAGGCTCGCAGCAGAACCAACCGCCTGCCCAGAACGGTCCGCAGCAAAAAGGCATGATGATGTTGACCATCTTTTTGAAGCATGATCAGTCAAAGACTCTGGACGAGATCAACCAGCATTTGAAGCAAACCGGCTTCACGGAAAACTTTCCGCCTGAGGGAGTCTGAGGTGGTTTCATGGTACGTAATGATGGGGATCGGGCAGGTAGTCACGTTGCGCTTTCCCGCCGAAAAGCTCAGAGACGTTAACCTGGCCATCGAGCACGGCGCGTGGGGCGCTTATCGCACCGAATTTTATCCAACATATGATTACCTGCCGGTCTGGAAGGCGTCAAAGCAGAGTGCGAAATAAGCGCGGTCCAGGGTGGTAATTTGTCTTGTCTACCACCCGCGGGGAGGACCTGCGCTTTCGAGCTATGGGGACTCCCTTGGAGGAAAACGGGAGTTACGGTTATTGGTAGAACGGACTGGGCGGAAAAATTTGCATAAGACTTCTAAAAATCTTCGTCGGTTTTTGTCGATTCAGGATGGCTCGCGCGACTTATATGCAGAACCGAATAAAAAAGGAGAATTTGCATGCAATATCTATTGATGATCTACGGCCCGGAGAAAGTATGGGAAGGATACTCCGAAGCGGAAAGGCAGAGCATTTATCAGGGCTATGGCGAGCTGATAGGGGACATGAAGAAAAAGGGCAATTACATAGGCGGCCATGAACTGCAGCCGACCACCATGGCGACGACGGTCCGTGTCCGCAATGGCAAGAAAGCGATTACCGATGGTCCTTTTGCTGAAACGAAAGAGCAGTTGGGCGGATATTTTCTGGTGGAAGCGCAAAGACCTGGATGAAGCGTTGGCCATTGCTGAGCGGATCCCCTCAGCGACGTCAGGCTCGATCGAAGTCAGACCGGTGAAGATCAATTCATAAGTCCACATATGCGCGGTGGCCTGAGGACGTTCGTCTCGTCGGCAGGCCACCTGCATTGGACATGATCGCGCCACTTTGTTTTACAATCGCGGTTCCCACAGAGGAACCGCCTTTGACTGCCCTTACCGCTTTCGGACTGTTCGCCGTTTCAGCCATGCTGATCTTTTACGCGCTGGAAAAGCGTAGTCCGTGGTTTATCTTTTCTTTTGCTCTGGCCTGCATGCTGGCATCGATCTACGGTTTTCTCCAGGGCGCGTGGCCTTTTGGAGCTGTAGAAGCCATATGGTCTGTGGTGGCGCTTCGCCGCTGGTGGCTTGCCCGAGCCACAACCTAACAAGAGGCGCAGTGGTTTTGAAAATCAGGTTACTTCAAATATTTCTCCGGCAGAGGGTGGGCCGCGTCTTCGGCTTCCCAATAGATGGTCACAATCCACCAGCGCTTGCCGTCATTTAGTAACTGGAAGCTGTTAATGCCGCGCGCAAAAGGCTTATCTCCTTTAGCGTGATGCGATTCATAGGTGCTCCAGACATGCGTTATGCTGTCCCATGTTTCAATGCGGTTGGCAACGGTGTTTTCAAAAAAGCCTTCTTTGCTGAAGAAAGCCTGGCCGCGGACAGCATATTCATCTGGCGTAAGCGCCCTGGCGCTTACCACTCCCTTGTCATCGCGATGGGTAGGAATCAACCGGGCGCCGGGATAGAAAAGACTGCGGAAGCGGTCCCAGTCACGCGGTCCGGCTGGACCTGAAATCACATCGTAGGTTGCGGCGAGTATGTGTTCTACGGTATCCACATCACCGGGTTTCGCCGTGTTCGCGGGAGCAGCGGCACTGGCTGCAGGGGACGCTGACGGAGTTGGTGACGGCTGTTGTGTGGCGCTTTGGGCATTCGCAGTCAGGCAGGTTAGACCAAAGGAAACCACAAAGATGCTGGTGATGAGTTTTCTCATGGCGACTAATCTAGCGCTCTTTGCGGGAAGCTGCAAATAGGGTGCAACTCGTCCCAATCTTGTTGGCCAGGAGCGTTAGCTACAGTGCGAGGCGGAGATCGTGCGTGGCCCGGCGGATCAACTCTCTCTGCTGTTCAGTGGCCTGAAGGAATTTAAAGCCATATTGAAAGCCGCGACGGTATCTGACTTCAGCCTGGAGCTTTAACGGTTCACCCGTCTCAAGCAGTTGCAGCTCCAGCTCAACAATCTCGCCGATCGCAATTTCACCAGGGATGGTGGCACCCAAGCCTCCCTCCGCAATGTCCTTGGTGCGGCCGTGCAGTGCTTCTTTTGTTCTTACGATCAGGCGTAAATCCAAGAGGAACCGTGAATGGGCACGAGGCAAGGTCCAAGGGTGTTGTTGTTTTTGCTCAACTGACATAGCTTGCCAACGTTACCACAATGTAGCTTCTAGTGGGATTTACTTGGCAGCTACTTTTCCTTAAGTTTCTTTATGGCCCACGCAGCATGCTCAGCTACAACCGGATCAGACTCGGCAGCCATTGTTTCTAAATCGTCTACAAATTCCTCGTTTCCGCTATTGCCCATGGCGATCGCTACATTTCGCTTCAGTCCGGAATATTTGGTGCGTTTTACCGGAGATCCGCGAAATACGCGGCGGTAAGTCTCTTCATCCATCTGGGCAAGCCAGCGCAGGTCAGGATGGTAGAGCTGTTCTTTCGGCTGGAACTCCGGCAGGGAAGTGGGAGCTGCATTGCCGGCTTTATTGTTCCATGGGCAAACGTCCTGGCAGATGTCACAGCCAAAAATATGGTGGCCCATCTCTGGACGAAGCTCTTCCGGCACAGTGCCGCGCTTTTCAATCGTCAGGTAGGCAATACACAGCCTGGCATCGAGCTTTCCCGGAGCGACGATCGCTTGTGTGGGGCAGGCTTCAATACAGCGTGTACAACTTCCGCAACGGTCGGGAGTTGCGCTATCAGCAGGAAGCTCCAGCGAGGTAAGAATCACTCCCAGAAAAAGCCACGAACCAAGCTTCGGATGAATGATGCAGGTGTTCTTGCCGATCCATCCAATCCCCGCGTGCCGGGCATAGACGCGCTCTAGAATTGGGCCGGTATCCACATAGCTGCGTGTCTCCACGGTCACGCCGCGTTCGTTGCCAAGCTGCTTGATGGTCGCCTCAACCTGCTGGAGACGCGGCAGCAGCGCGTCATGATAATCCTTGCTGCCCCATGCGTAACGAGAAATCCATCCGCGCTGTGGATCGTTGGCTGCAACGGAATACGGCTTGTCAGCACTGTAATTCAGGGCGCAGACCACCATGGATCGGACCCACGGGGCAGCGTTGGTGGCCGACGAACGACGCAGCTCGCCGGCTTCGGTGCGCGACTCCAGGTATTTCATCTCACCGGCGCGGCCTGCATCCACCCATTCCACAAAAGCACTCAGCTCCGGCAGATCTTCCTGGCGCACTGGTGCGATCCCGGCCAGATCAAAGCCGGCTTCGGCAGCGGCAAGCTTGGCGCCCTGAGCAATTTCTTCTGTGAATGCCATCTTTAATAATCTTATTATCTCGTGCCCGCTTATCTCGTGCTCCTGCTCCCATAGTACTAAGGCCCGTATCCGTCACCTTAGGTTGAGGGAGTCCTGAGAAAAAAATCAGCTTGCAGCTTATCGTGAGGAAACGTCATCCTAGTAATAACGGAGCTGCTGTCTTAGGACAAGTGTGGTCAGACGGCGGGTCAAAGGAGTTCAAGACCTCATGCTTTGTACCTTCTGCGGTACTGAGAACCGTCCGGAACATAAATTTTGCAGCATGTGTGGGGTGCGGCTGGAGCGGCGGCAGGTGGAGCGACGCGTCCGCCCGGCCGGCATCAGCATGAAATGCAGCGCCTGTAACCACGTCAACGAACCTGGTGTGAAGTTTTGTGGAATGTGTGGCGCCCGGGTTGAGCGTCGTGTACAGGAAAGACGCGCCAGTGAGGACGAACCGCGTGCGGCCGCAATCGCCAATGCCCAGCTTCCATCTCCGGATGCTGCTGGCCGTGCAAAGCCACGTGTGGCGGAACAGCCAAAACGGACAGATGCTGATGTGGTTTCGCTGCCACGCAGAGGCGAACCAGCAATCTTCCGTAATGAGCCGGCTGCAAAAGCCAATGTTGCCGCGGAAGAATCCCATATCAGTGGTCCTTCATTTCTAGGATTGAATTCGCAGTCATCGGTCAGTAACAGCGAATATCTGCTTGAGGACGAGCCCTCCGGCGGTGGTCTGCGCAAACTGTTTCTGCTGATGGTTATTGCCGCGATACTGGGATTAGTTTTTATGCAATGGCGCTCCAGCATTAAAGCCAATCCCAAACCTCCTCCGGCAAAAACAGAGCCGGCAACCACGCCAGATACGGCCCCAAAGAGTGACAGTCAGCCGCCAAATTCCGCCGGGTCGAGCAAGACGTCCGATAGCCAGACCTCCGATGCTGTAACAAAAACCGCAGCGTCTGAAGCCAATGCCGATCCTGATGCCGTGGCGGCAAGCGAATCAAAAGATAAAAACGACAAAAACAAAGATAAAGATAAAGCAGCGGAGCCGGACGATCCCGATACTGACAATCCGAAGTCTTCTGCTCCCGCCGCAGCTGCAGCGGACGTTCCTGCAGGAAAGAAGTCAGCCAACAGCAACGCTGCATCCAGCGCCACCGCCGACAAGACAACGGATGATGCAAAGATTGCCGATTACAAGCCAAGCACCGCTTTAGTCAAGGCACAACAATATCTGCGTGGACACGGCGTTCCGCAGAACTGTGAACAGGGTCTACTCTATTTACATGCAGCTACGGATAAAAATGATCCTGGCGCAGCCATCCAGATGGCCGCTCTTTATTCCAGTGGTGTTTGCGTAAAACAGGACCGCGTGATGGCGTATCGGTGGTTTAATTCAGCACACGAACTTCAGCCCGGGAACATGTGGATCCAGAAAAACATGGACCAGCTTTGGGCGCAGATGACCTCACAAGAACGTCGCCTTGCAGGCTACTAAAAGCCCGCCTAAATTCCCAGCTTCTTCACTTCTTCGTTGTAGTATTTGCGGTAAAGAATGTCCCACTCCTGGGTGCCTTCTGTAATCGTGCGGCGCTGGCTTTCAATCTTTTGCTTGGCGGCAAGATCGATTCTTTCTTCGGCAGCCAGCAACTCTTCCAGAATGCGGCGCACTTCCATGCGGATGGAGTTGGGGTCTTCAATAAACTCGACATCATCAAGCGTGGTCAGCGCGTCAGCCACGCTGTGGGCGAGCTTGTTTACCTTGTCGCGGGAAAGTCTCATAGCACCGCCTTATACTTGCGCACCAGTTCGCCTTTTACCTTCTTAAACATTTCCTGGTAACTGGCGCCGGCGCGCTGCATTTCATCCTGATATTGCTCCAGGATGAGACGGACTTCATCGTTGATGCGATCTTCCAGTTGAAGCTCTTCCAGCAGAGCGTTATTCAGCGCCGCTGAAACTTCCGAGACGTTTTTCGTCTCAATGAATTCGCCAGCGATTAATTTTTGGGACACCTGACGGGCCAGATACCCGACATATTCTTTGGAGAAGAGCATGCTTTTTAGGACGCTATGTAGTTGAAAAGAATAGTGTAGCATATCGCGCGATACAGTACGACCCATACCGGCCTGCACTGCGCCACCGAAGGCATAAATTCGAAATAATCCTCAAGAAAATCGGCCAGTTTGCTGACGACAGTCCCCGCGCTGAATTATCTTTCATCAATATGGTAATCGTGAACCGAGCGCCTGCTCTCCAGCATCAGTAGCAATGGCACTTTAATAAAAGGAAATGCATGGGCCCTTTCTCCGTTCTTGACCTCGCATTCGTCGCGCAGGGATCCATACCTGCGGACGCGCTGCGCAATTCTCTGGATCTGGCACAGCACGTTGAGCGCTGGGGCTATCGCCGTTTCTGGCTGGCCGAGCACCACAACATGGTTGGCATCGCCAGCGCCGCAACCTCGGTCGTTATTGGCCATGTTGCCGGCGGTACAAAAACAATTCGCGTTGGCTCCGGCGGAATCATGCTGCCCAACCATTCTCCTATCGTGATTGCCGAGCAGTTCGGCACTCTGGAATCTCTCTATCCGGGACGCATTGATCTTGGCCTGGGCCGCGCGCCGGGGACGGATCAACGCACCTTGCGCGCGCTGCGTCGTGATCCCATGGCTTCCGATAGTTTCCCGCAGGACGTGCGTGAGCTGCAGGCCTTCCTGGGTCCACTTCAGCCGGGACAAACCGTGCAGGCCGTTCCCGGCACTGGCCTCAACGTTCCTATCTGGATCCTCGGCTCCAGCCTCTTTGGCGCGCAACTTGCCGCCGATATGGGATTGCCTTACGCCTTCGCTTCCCACTTTGCTCCGGATGCCCTGATGCCGGCCCTCCAGATTTACCGCAGCGAATTCAAGCCTTCCGCGCAGCTCGCGCGACCCTATGCCATGGTGGGTGTGAACGTGATTGCCGCAGAGACCGATGCCGAAGCACGGCGTCTGTTCACCTCCGCTCAGCAGGCTTTCACCAACGCATTCCGCGGCACGCGCCGCCAGCTCCAGCCGCCCATCGATGACATTGAAACCTATTGGTCACCGATGGAGAAATTACAGGCATCCAGTATGCTGGCCTGTTCCTTTGTCGGATCGCCACAAACCATCCAGCGCGGACTTGAAAGGTTCACGGAGCAAACAGGCGCGGACGAGCTGATGGTCGCTTCCGCCATCTACGATCATTCAGCCAGACTGCGCTCTTACGAAATTCTTGCCGGAATATTCCATTCCGCCAAAGCCCAGGTTTCTGTTTGATTACAAAAAAATTCTTGCAATCATGCACGGGATGTCGGCGGTCGCCCGTCTCGTTCGCCGATCTCGCCCCACCCCGTCATTTTTCTATCTCTGTTGCAAACAAACGACTTCATGGAATCGTCGCTTGGGTCTCCCTTGCATGACCCATGCGTCACGCTTGGGTGGCCCTTGCGTGACCCTTGGGTGACCCAATCCCAAACCCAATCCCAACAGCTGGCAGAGGGTCGCAAAGCTCCACGTCGTGTAGCGCAAAACCGCCGCGCCTTCCAGGCTAAAGCACCAGCGTTAATGACTAAATTGTCAAAAATCGAAGAATTCTACCCCTGAGGGCTGTTGCATGATAGCCAGTTTACCTGAGCGAATCAAGTGCGAAATGGTACATATTGCAGCATTCAGTGCCATGATCCTGGCTCAGATCAGTGTTATCCGTGTTTATCAGTGGTAAGGTTTTGATTTTCGCCCGCATGTGGAAGAATGGTTACGCGCGAAACGACGATAGTCTCTGTTAGCCCCATGTCTGACAAACTTAGCCGCGATAGCTGGCCTGACCTGATCGAGAAAATCCGTGCGCGCACACCTGCTCGCGTGCTGGCGGACCGCTCAGGCGCGGCTTATCGCACCGGCACCCAACTTGAGCTGCGCCAGGCCCACGCTGCTGCCCGCGACGCCGTCCAGGCTGAACTCGATCTACAAAAAGATTTAAGCGCCGACTTCGTACAGCGCTGGAATCTTTTTACGGTCTCCACCATGGCTACTACCAAAGACGAATACCTGCAGCGCCCTGACCTGGGGCGTCGTCTGGACGACCATGCGCGCAACCAACTTGCGGCCCGCTGTCCCTCAGAAGCCGATTTGCAGATTGTGATCGGTGACGGTCTTTCGGTCACCGCGGTTTCCTCTCAGGTTCCGCCATTGCTTCCGCTGCTTGCAGAAAAGGCCCTAGCACTTGGATGGAAGATGGGCCGGACTTTTGCCGTGCATTACTGTCGTGTGGGAGTAATGAATGATATAGGCGAGTTGCTGAAACCTAAAGTAGTAGTTTTACTCATCGGCGAGCGTCCCGGTCTTGCGACCGCCGAGAGCCTGTCGGCTTATATGGCGTACCAGCCGCGCGCAGGACACAATGATTCCAATCGCAATCTCATCTCCAATATTCACGGGCGAGGCGTCAGCACCGAAGCGGCCGCCTCACGGATTATCAATTTGGCCGAACAGATGATGCGGCGGCAGACAAGCGGGGTGGAGTTGAAAGAAGAATTGCCGTCGGCGCACTGGCTGAATGATGTAGGTCGTCAATAATTCGGTGGGTTCGAATTTACCAAATTACTAATTTACCCAATTACCAAATTATTTCATGGCTTTCTCCAGCCCCGCAGTAAGCTGCTTGCGTGCGCCTGACTCCAACGCCGCCGGCTCGCCTCCTTTATATAGGCCCATCTCGTGTAGCCACGCCAGAAACTCCGGCGCCGGATTCAGATTGAACAGCCGACGCGCGGCCAGAGCGTCATGAAAGCTGGTGGATTGATAATTCAACATCACATCATCGGAGCAGGGAACGCCCATAAAGTAATTGCAGCCTGCAGCGGTGAGCAGAATCAGCAGATTGTCGGCCGAGTTCTGGTCGGCCGCGGCGTGGTTCGTATAGCAGACGTCGCAACCCATGGGCAATCCGAGCAGCTTGCCCATGAAATGATCTTCTAACCCTGCGCGAATAATCTGGCGCTCGTCATAAAGATATTCCGGGCCAATAAACCCGACCACACTGTTCACCAGAAATGGCTCAAACACTCTTGCTACGCCATACGCGCGAGCCTCCAGGGTGAGTTGATCGACGCCATGATGTGCCTCAGCCGAAAGCGCGCTGCCTTGTCCAGTCTCAAAATACATGACGTGAGGAACTGGCTGTTTATCGCTTTTCTGATCAGTGTTGTCAGTGCTTATCAGTGGTAACCTTTTCCGCTTCTCATGTTTTTCCAGCACGCGTTCTCGACCTTCGCGCAGCATCTCCAGCGTGATGCCAAAGCTTTCGTTTGCTTTCTGCGTTCCCGCCACGGACTGAAACAGCAGATCCACGGGCGCTCCGCGATCCATTGCTTTTAGCTGCGTGGAAATATGCGCCAGGCAACAGGCTTGTGTGGGGATGTTATAAGCCTCAATCAGGCGCTCAAGCGCATGCAGAATTGCGCTGACAGGTTCCACCGAATCGGTCGCCGGATTCACGCCGATCACGGCGTCGCCACAGCCATAGAGCAGGCCGTCGAATGCGGAGAGCAGGATCCCAGCGACATCATCCGCCGGATGATTGGGCTGCAGGCGAATACCGAGCACGCCGCGCTGTCCCATGGTGTTGCGGCATCGCGTGATCACGCGGATTTTGTTCGCCGCCAGGATCAGGTCTTTGTTGCTCATCAGCTTGGCCACGGCTGCAGCCATCTCTGGCGTTATGGCCCAATGCAGTTTCTTTAGCGCCGCCCCGCTGGTTTCATCGCTTAGAATGAACTCGCGAAACTCGCCTGCCGTCATGCTCTGTATGGTCGAGAAATTTACCCGATCGTGAGTGTCAAGAATCAGTCGGCTGACGTCATCTTTATCAGGGTCTATGAGCGGATTCGCGACGATCTCCTGCAGCGGTAGATCTGCCAGTGCATGCTTGGCGGCAACACGTTCCTGCTCTGATTGTGCTGCCAGTCCGGCCAGTTGATCGCCAGACTTTACTTCATTGGCCTTGGCAAACAGCTCACGCAGGTCGCGAAATTGGAAGCGTTCGGACATTGGTTACAAAGTCCATTATCTGCCGGAAACGCGGAAGCATACCATGGGAAAGGAAGGTCGGAAGCGTTTCCTTGAGCCGCACGCCGAAACTCTGTACGGATCGCTGGAACAGCCTAAATGATTAGAAATGAATGAGATATTGGGGTGGGTAGTGGGGGTCGAACCCACGACATCCAGAGCCACAGTCTGGCGTTCTGCCACTGAACTATACCCACCACATGGCTAGGAATTCATTTTACACGATTCATGCCCGGCCTCGCGAGAGTGTCGCCTGCGTGCCGGAAAATAGCGGGACACGAATCAGCAGGTAAAATTGATCTTACACATTATTATTAAGTCGAGTGTTCCTTTAATAAGCATGGTTGAATCCCCAGTCACTCCCGTTTTCGAGTCCTTTGCCCCGCGCCCATATCTGCGTAACCGCCACGCCATGACGCTTGCAGGTAATTTCCTGCCGCGCAAGAGCACCTTGCCCACAGCCGAAGATTGTCTGTTTCGTGTGGATGCCGACGCGCAAGTCTTATGCCACTGCCACTGGCAGCCGGAACCCGAGCGCCATCCCACAGTCATTATTGTGCATGGCCTTGAGGGATCCAGCCTGTCACGATACGTGATCGGAAACGCGGACAAAGCCTGGGCCGCTGGAATGAATGTTGTGCGCATGAACATGCGGACCTGCGGAGGCACCGAAGGCCTTGCCTCAACCTTGTATCATTCCGGTCTTTCCAGTGATGTTGGCGCTGTGCTCCGCGGAGTGATCGAACAGAAACGCGTGCAGCAGATCGGGCTCATCGGATATTCCATGGGCGGTAATCTCGTCTTGAAACTTGCTGGTGAATTGGGCGCTGGCACACCTGCGGAATTGAAAGTGATAGCTGCGGTCTCGCCTGCTGCGGACCTGGCCGCGTCTGCCGACGCAATGCACGTGGGCGGCAATCGGATCTACGAATGGAAGTTCCTGTTAAGCCTGATGCGCACTTTCGAGCGGAAGCGCAAATTATTTCCCGACCGATATAAGAAAGTCGATCGTTTCCCCGTCAGTATTCGTGAATTCGATGACGTGATAACCGCGCGGTATTGCGGATTCGAAAGCGCTCAGGATTATTACACGCGTGCGGCCGCGTCCCGTGTGATCGATAAGATTACTTTGCCCAGCCTTATCATCCATGCTGCCGATGATCCCTTTATACGGCTGCTGCCGGAAACTCGCGCCAAGATTATGGCTAACCCGCACATCACCCTTTTGGAGCCGGCACATGGCGGACATTGCGCATTTATTGCGCAGCCCAACGGTGATGACGGTCGCTGGGCAGAGCGGCAGATCGTGCATTTTTTTCGTCACCACGGGATGAGCTGATGCATGCCGATTTTTCCGTTGAACTTGGCCATGACGATCCTGTGCTGGAAATTCCCTGGGCCTCCGACGATCGTTCCGTCCGTTATTACGACCTGAAAACCAACCCTGAGTTGGTACTGCAAATCCCTGAAGCCGCGGCGCACCCGGAAATCAGAGCATTTCTCACGCGGATCAATGTGCCAGGCTCTCCATTTGCAACAGCAAAGTGTGACGTATGGGCGAGCCGGGATATTACTCCTGAAGAAGAGATATTTGGGGCTGACCAAAAATTTGTTTCTTATATTGACTTGATCTTTGTGGATGAAACTGTTCGCAGTTCATTTGAAAAGCATGAGGAATTCGCAAGAAATCTTTGTCTGTTGCTCAGTCGCGCGCCTGATATTGCTGCCACAGTTGAATTGGTGATTCGCCGTTGCTATTACCATCAGCAGGCTGATCGTCAGGATGAATCTGATCGAATGAGTCCGGATGGTCAGGGCGAACCTGATCGCATGAGTAAAGACGCACACCAAGCCACGACAGATCACCAAACCACGACAGACATCCCGTTCGGACAGAACACCTCTCCAAGCCAAGACAGCGAGCAGTACACAACCAAACAACCGCACAGGCGTACAGACAATGTCGAACCAGCTAGTCGGCTGAACGCATCGGGCGGGCCGGATTCAGAGGCATCATTCAAATCAGCGAGCCCACATGATCAAGGAGGATCACTCAAGTCAGAGCACCCCCAACATTTGAAGACGCCATTAGACCTATCAGACCCTGCGTCATTTAGCTGGCAAAGCTCAACTGGCATAGGCGACTTACATGCAACCAATATTTTCCCCGCGGATCCAAAATCATTCTCGAATGAATCGACTGTACCCTTAAATGAACGCAGTGTAGTCATTACCGGAAGTGAACAGAGTGCAGTCATCAACGGAAATGAACGGACTGCAGTCATGACCGGCTTCTCTCTCACTGCCTATGTTACCGGCTTTGGCGACGGCGATCACGATTCCCGCCCTCGATGGGCGATTGCCGTTTCACTTCTGCAGTATGCGCTGGTGCAGCATGCGCTCTGCAGCATGCACTGATGCAGTCGGGCCATATTTGGACGTGTGTGACTTTGGCAGCTCCTGTGCGAAATTTCTGCAATTTAGGCCCAAATTTCAGTAATTACCTGATTACTTTACTCATCCTATTTCATCGGATATTAGCTACGGAGTAAAGGGGGAGTTTAGAGCCAATGCAGACTCATTAAATTGTTTCGCGATATAGGGAGGCTAGAGATGCCTGCATACTGTTAAAATCATAACGGAAAGCGAGCCCGTAGCTCAGGTGGATAGAGCATCTGCCTTCTAAGCAGAGGGTCGCAGGTTCGACTCCTGCCGGGCTCGCCACAGCGCCACCAGCCACTAGATGGTGTGGTTCCCATAGAAGCCGAGTCCTTCCTGTTGGGCTGGTTCGATGTGACCCATCAGCCTAATTTACTTGTCCCGAGTATTAATAGGCGCAGGTTCTCCCGATGGAACTGTCTGAGCCTTGAAGATGTTTTGTATGGGAAACTCGCATCGCGCCCCACATGTTTACTCGACACCAATGACCTTCTAGTATCCTCGGATTCTTTTTCGTTAATTCCCCCAAAATTAGAGGCTCTTTCACACAGCCAAAAAATAAATCGTTATCGACGGGCGAAGCTTACTTTCAGCTTCACTTCAAACCATGCCGACTTAACCCTTGCGTCGTCTGCATCCGAGCCTCTTGTCGTCAGCGTGGATTCGCCGCCGCTTTGCGGCCCTCGCAGCACTCCAGATCCAGCAACTGATAGTCACTCTCTCTGCCTCACATGCGGCATACTATCCAACCGCACTTGCGTCGATTGCGATCAGCGTTTCTGTGGCATCCATCTCTATACATGCAACGATTGCAACGTTCAGT
The DNA here is from genome assembly GCA_963724105.1 of Terriglobia bacterium. GTDB lineage: Bacteria > Acidobacteriota > Terriglobia > Terriglobales > Acidobacteriaceae > Angelobacter. The sequence continues at coordinate 225,215 of CAVRTD010000004.1, forward strand.
GTTGCGGTGATTGTCTTGACGCGCACCACGCTGACGGTCACTGGAGTGACTCCGACACCGCCTCCGAATTAGCTCATGCGCATCATTCCCGCCGCGATTCATGTTGTCGTCCATTCGACTCTTGTTTCTCGAATCCTGCATCCAGCAATCACACCAGCCGCTGGTCTTTCTGGCTCACGCTGTTCCTCGTACTTCGATCGCTACCGTCCCTGTTCGTTCCACGGCTCACAGCTTCACAGTCAGGAGCGTGCTTGTGAACAACCCTCGCAATCCTCATTTAGTCACCACCGTGAAATGCGCCGCCCCAGGATGCACCAATGTCCGCCGCGAAGCGAATCACTGGTTCGTTATCACCACAGAGCAGCACCGTTTCATCTGCCGTCCTTATCTTTCTGCAACCTCTTTGCGTGTTGCGGATGAGCCTGTCTGCGGTCAGGCATGTGCTCAAAAACTTTTAGAAAGATTTCTCACAAGGCGGACTGCGTAAGCAAATCGCTCTTCGATATCGGCCTTAGAAAGGTAAACAACATGTCGCTCAATCATCTCTTGCCGTCGATCTCCCAAAACAGCAGCGCCACGCCGCCAGCGGGACCCTCGCCAACTCGCGCTCTAAATCAGCTTGTCCCCTGCTTATATGTCGCCTTGCGATGCCCGCATTGTGGGGAGTTAAGGCAGGCGCTGACCGTGCTTCCGCCGTCTGGTGACGTGCCTTGTCATGAGTGCGGCATCGCCTGCGGCTTCGTTCTCCTCGGTTCCGGACTCACAACAAGGCAGCTTCCATTTCATGAGATCCGTTCTGGTGAGCAAATGCGCTGGATTACCCATGAGGTAGACAAGATTGACTGCAGTTGAACTTCCGCACGCAACACTATCCGCCCGCAGCGCTTCGCGCACCATCATGCGCGTACTAGTCGCTGCGTAAGCGGAATGCTTTTCAGCCAGGAGCGGCGCTGGCTTTGTCAATCGGCCTGCAACCAGTTTCAAGTGTGAGGATACGTGTGTCTCAAAACCTGATCGCTGTTTACCGCATGCACCAGCCCACGTTGGTCTCGCCCTGCCTCCTGGGTGATCCATGCAGTGTCTGTGTTCTCCACGCGCTGTGCCAGTCCGGAGAGCCCTGCCAGGGTTGCCGCAATGGCAGGGCCTATGAGTGTGAACGCGCTTATCCCGCCAGTCCTGCTTTTGTCGTAAACATCACGGCGGCCATACAGTTTGTGAAAGATGGGTTCGCCAGATTCATCCATCGTAATTCTGCACTGCAGTTAACTTTCGCCCAGCTCACTTACATTCGTGACCAGAGCTGCCGTGTCGACGAGCACGTCATATGGCAATACGTCATCGGTTCGCATCGAGCGCGTGTCGCCGTCGATATTGGCTGGGGCCCATGCCCCGATGGGCCGCAGTTCAAGACTCCATATCTGGAAATAGAAACCACGCTATTGGTGGAAGCCGCACAATCCGCGGAGGTAGCTCACAGTGTCGTCTAAAGCCGAGAAGAAATCAGCGCCACCAAAAATCGCCCCGGATCCAGTTGAAGCAGGTAGTAAGCCCCGCATCGTCAGTGTGCTTTCGCAGCAGCCGGCTGATTCAGTGCAACCAGCCGAAGACTTGAATGACCAGACCGCAGATTCACCCGCCAATCCCGCTTACAGCCCCACATTGAAAGAATTTGTTCATGAGGCGTGGACGCATCTGGAGCCTGTCAGCCCTCTGGTCTGGAACTGGCATCTTGATCTCATCTGTGACTATCTCACTTTGATCAAAAACAACGGGTTCAAAAAGAAATGCGGAGAAGAGCTCGAAGGCATTATCTTCAACGTCCCGCCCCGGACCATGAAGAGTCTTCTCATATCCGTCTTTTTTCCCATCTGGGTCTGGACCGTCGATCCATCGCGGCGCTTCATGTTTGTCTCTTACTCAGAAAAGCTCAGTACACAGCACAGTATCTTTCGGCGTCGCGTCATTGAGTCAGCCTTCTACCAGCGGCATTGGGGGAAGGTTTTCTCCTTGTCGCGCGACCAGAATGTCAAAAGCCATTATGAGAATTCTTGCCGCGGCACCATGTTTTCCACCGGCATGCAGGCCACCGCCACCGGTATGGGCGGAGACGTTCTGATCTTTGACGATCCTCTCAATCCTGAGCAAGCCATCAGCCAGGTGGAAAGGGAAGCAGTCAACCTGCGTTTTGATACGACATTTCGCAGTCGCATCAATGATCCCGTTACCGGCGTGAAAATCATCATCATGCAGCGTCTCCATGAGCTTGATCTCACCGGGCATGTGCTTGAACGTGAAAGCCACAGATGGAAACATGTCAGCCTGCCCGCCATCGCAGAAAAAGATGAAAAGTGGGAATTCCCGCTTGACTCACGTGTTGAAATTCAGAAAGCAGGCGATCTGCTCTGGCCTCAGCGTCTCACGCAATCGTTTCTGGATAGCCAGCGCGTCGGTATGGGCAGTTGGGCCTTCAACGGACAATATCAGCAAAGCCCGGCGCCCATGGACGGCGGAATCGTCAAGCGCGCCTGGGTGCGTTTTTACCGGGAGATTCCAGAACATTTTGAGTTCATGGTGCAGTCCTGGGACTGCACTTTCTCCGGCGGCAGTGACAATGACTTTGTTGCCGGCCAGGTCTGGGCGCGCTCCGGCGGCAAGTATTACATGCTCCCGTATCGCACCTATGAGCGGCTCGACTTTGGCCCCACTATGGCTGCCATTAAATCGTGCCATGGAAAGTTTCCGCGCGCGCACGCTATCCTGATTGAAGATAAGGCCAACGGTCCTGCCATCATCAGTGAGCTGCAGAAGGAAATTCCCGGCGTGGTCGCCGTCAATCCTGAAGGCGGCAAGATCGCCCGTGCCCAAGCCACCGCGCCTCTCTGGGAAGCCGGCAGTATTGAGCTTCCTGATCCGCAGGTTTTCGGCGCCACTTGGATGGAAGATTACCTGCACAACATCTGCGCATTTCCCAAGGCAGCGCATGATGATGACATGGACGCAACTTCCCAGGCTTTGATTTACATGCGCAGCCGCCTTGGCGGCGGCATCGTGGATTTTTATCGCCAGCAGAGCATGGCCATCGCAACCGGCCAGGTCCAGCCCACTGAATCTCGTCGCTACTCTGGCGCACAACGTACGGCGCTACGACTTAAATCGGGTGATCCTGTTGCGATTGAAGATAGCGTTCTTACTCGCGACCTTATTGAGGCTGTCGCGCAAGGAAGCCAGCTCCAATGCAACGCCAAACAGTATCCAGAGATTCGAGCGGCCCTGAGCCAGGCAGCAGGCTTATCAAGCGATAGCCAGGATGCGTCCCGATCTTTGCTGATAAGCAGGGAAGTTGAGCGGTTAGATCTCTTGTTCGCAATTACGACTGAGAAATAACGACAAGCGAGCACAAGCCGTTGAGTTTCACCCTTTGCCCAGCAAAGCTCGTATGGCACAGCCGCCCTCGGCTGTGCATGGATTTTCGAAGAATCAAGCCCCTTTAGAAGCGGCTTGAAACCTCGAATCCTCTGTTTTCTCAATCTCGCCGGCTTCAACCATGCGGCGCAAAACAGTATGAATAGAAGAGAGCAGATTTACCTGCTCCTTGCCAATACCGATTTTCAACAGATCATCGCGAATCTCAACCGGACTCAGAGCCTTCTGGTGAATACGAAACAGCCGCCGGATGGCGTCTGTAAATCCCATTGTGGAATTAATGGCAAAGCCCTCGATCAGCAATAGCTTGTCGATCTCTTCCGGGGCAGCGCCGCACAGTTCGCCCAATGCTTTTACCGTCTGCCTCAGTTTGTGGATCTGCTGGTCAATCTGGTCTCTTTTTTGCAGTTGTTTGAGCAGATCGAGTTTCGCTGCCTCGTAAGCCTGGCTGTATGCGGGACGCGCCATAAGTGTCTTTAGTCTAAAATATGTCTAAGTGAATATCAAGAGTTAAAAATCGAAATAGTAGAGAAATATCGGAATAATTCATTTTTACTCTTGACTTGAAAATCAAAAGTGTCGTATAAGATGTCTATGCAGGGCGGAAGTTGGCCTTGCAGCCGGGAGCGGCGCCGGCACCCAAAGGCCTGCAACCTTTCTTTCGTTTGGCGCGCAACTGCGCCAGGTGAAGAAACCATCTTGGGCACCTGTGTTTCGCGCGCTAGAGCTCTCCGCTTCGGCAGGGACTTGTGCTGCGCTCCACATGGGAGCAAGGAACTAAAGCAGGCTCTCTGCCTTTATTCCCCACGCCCTCGATGACCTGATTCCCAAAAACCGTCTACTCAACAAAATATTGCCGTCTCAGGCCGGTCCATCTGTTCGCCGGTCTGCGTCCTGGCGACGAGGTGTATCCATGGGACACGATCATAACGGCCGTGTTGGGCCGCCACGCTGTGAAGAATGTAACGCACCACTCACTTCAGACGAACGCCGCCTGGATTCAACCTCTACCCGTTTCTTCTGTCTCGAATGCCAGCTCGCGCTGAATCCCTTTCCGCAAAATAAGCGGCGAAGAAGGCTACGCACTGAATTGCACATCGCCGGAATTGAACGCTCTGCAACAGCCTTTACTTCCTGGTAAATCCGCATCGGTCATCCACGTAACAGGGCATGGGTTTACTCATGCCGTTCAAGCCACCATCTTCGGGCTTTGCCCTGAAAACCAAGGAGGTCTTCATGACCAGAAAAAGTTTAGTCTTTATCATCGCCGCTCTCTCTGTGACCATCACGCTGGTCATGCTGGCGCAAACATCCAGCCAGTTTCCTGACCTCGATAAAAATGGGAAGCCAGTATTGCCGCGCCCCATGCCGCACGTGATGTATTCTCCCGCGGACCTTTCCCATAGCGGCGTGACCTTGCCGGCTTCCATCGGCGGGGCTACAACCAGCACCGGCATCATCCGCGTTGGCGATGCCACAAAGATGACGATCTTCGCCAATTGCACACAGAACTTTGATCTTGTAATGAACGTCTACACCGCCGACGATCAGGGCCAGTCCAGCCCCACTTTTACCCTTTACAACAGCTATACCATTGCTACGGCCATGCAGTCTGGTGCGCAGCAGGCTTTCCTGGCCGACGAACTCGCCCCCACCGTAACCAGCGGAACGCTTGGACCCGCCGTGCGCCTTCCGCAGTTGGCCGTTTCCTTCTTTGAGAAGAATGACGTTGCAACCGCCGGTACCTGCACCGACCGCGTCATCGTCGGCTACTAAACCATTCGATCTTCTCAACGCCGCAAAAGCGGTTTGGAGCGAAGCGAGGAAAATGAAGCGGCGAGGCCGACCACGCGCCGAGCTGCCCGCTCCAGGGCTGATGACTCTTAATTTCTCAACGCCGCAAAAGCGGTTTGGAGCGAAGCGACAATGAAATGGAAAGGCGAGTACATCGTCGATGACACAGGCCAATGCCGCTGGCATGAGAGCCTTCGCATACACGATGAGCAGATCAAGGGCGCCTATCGCAACAACGTTTTAATTGAATTCATCATTGAGACTTCCGCCATTATGGGCGTGAAGGTGGGGATCGCTTAACATGGCTGAAATATTCAATAGCGGAAAAATAACTGCGCTGGATCCTGGTTTACTGGACTTCGGCTTCGCGGCCCGCGTCAGCCGCAAACTCAGGAACACCATTGACGTTTGGTTTGGGCCGGATCTACCCATGGCGCCCAGCGCTCCGGCAGGGACTCCGCCACGCACTCTCGATTACCCTGTCGGATACAACATCAACATTCAACCCCGGAACATGGAGCCCATTTCTTTTTCTCAGATGCGCTCTCTGGCCGATTCTTTTGATCTTGTGCGGCTCTGCATTGAGACGCGCAAAGATCAGGTCAGCCGTATGCCATGGGCCTTCCGTAAAAAATCTCCATCGGGCCAGCCCAAAGACGTTGACGCGCGCGGCAACACACCTTTTAGCGGCGAAGACAATGAAGAAAACGATCCCAGGCTCACTCAACTGACTGACTTCTTTTCCTATCCTGATAAAGAACACACCTGGCAGCAGTGGGTACGGTTGTTGCTTGAAGATTTGCTTGTTCTTGATGCGCCTGTGCTTGTTCCCATCGTCTCGCAGGAGGGTGAGTTGTGGTCTCCGGGTAAATCGCTTTATGCCCTGGAAGTCATCGATGGCTCTACCATCACGCGCAAGATTGACGCCATGGGCCGCACTCCTGCGTCACCTGCGGTTGCCTATCAGCAAATACTCAAAGGCTTGCCGGCGGTTGATTTCACCGCGGACCAGCTTATCTATCGTCCGCGTAATGTGCGTGCGCACAAGTTTTTCGGCTTCTCGCCGGTTGAGCAGATTATTCTCACCATCAACATTGGTCTGCGCCGGCAAATTCATCTGCTCAACTATTACACCGAAGGCAACGTGCCGGAGGCCGTGGCGCAGGTCCCCAAAGAGTGGTCGGCTGACCAGATCAGTGAATTTCAGGATTGGTTTGATAGCTCTCTCGCCGGAAACTCTGCTCGTCGTCGCCGGATTACCTTTGTTCCTGAGTGCGGCACGCTCCAGTTCACCCGCGATCCCATGCTTAAAGACGCGCTGGATGAGTGGATCACCCGCATCGTCTGTTATGCCTTCGGTTTGTCGCCGCAGCAGTTCGTCAGCGTCATGAATCGAGCTACCGCTGAGACCAGCGTCGAGCAGGCCGCCGCCGAAGGCCTTGTTCCGATTCTCGGCTACCTGGCTGACACTATCAACTTCATCGTGAATCGCCACTTCGGCTTCACCGACATTGAATTTGTGTGGGAGCAGGACCGCACCTTGAATGCCCTCGAACAGGCGAAGATTGATGACATTTATGTCCGCGCCGGCGTCCTTTCCATTGACGAAGTCCGAGCCGAACTCGGCAAGCGTCCTATCGGGGCCCAAAATGCGGTGATCACCACCACCGGATATGTTTCGCTGTTAGGGCCGGGTGTGCCTGTAAAGGAAAATACCTAATATGAAAGTTACTGCGAGTCAAAGGTAATCTCGACAAAGAGAAGCAGCGCGCATAACTTAGATTTGCTCCAGCGCAGCGGTGCCAAATAGAAAGGGGACAAGAATGGGTTGGCTTTCAATCCTGACGTTGGTCACAGCTTTAAGCCTTACGGGACTACTTCCTTCAGGTAACAGCGTTTTCGAGGGACGCATCATCACCGAATCAGGCTCGCCTCTTCAGGGCGTTGGTGTTCTCCTGGTGAGTAAGCGCGGACCCGAGATTGAGGTTGGGAATTTTGTTAGTACCGATGACGCGGGAACGTTTCACCTGAAGAGAACCCCGGATGCACTGTTCGTGAAAAAAGAAGGATATCTTCCCCAACTGTACCGGGTGGAAACAGTAAACCAGAAGCCATTAATTGTGATGCATCCGGTCGTCGCTGCCAAAACATGGCCTACGCCGCCCGTATGCCTCGAGGGGAAACCGGGGCAACGACTTTTGCGTCTCGGCGAGGGGTTCGGCATCATGATTGGCGAAGAATTGAGCGTGGAACCATATCACGGACCAAACTCAGGCTTCGCTGAGATCTCGTATCGCAAGAAGCCGCACGAGAAAATGACTATCGGTTGGGCTCGCCAAGCCATCATCGGCTATCCCCATATTGATGCCTTAGCACGTACAAATGAGATCGTCGTACAAGCTGATGGATCGGACATTAGCGGTACCACTGCGGATGGCAAGCGTTGGCGATGGATGTTTGGCGGCGCCAGCCATGTCGAATATTATGACGCTTCTGAAGAAGGTGCGGAGTTGTTCGATCGGGAGATCAGCGGGATATGCCGCATTGACCATGATATTGATTCGCAACAATGAAGGCTGGTGCTTCACATGCCAAAATTGACGTTGAAATACCTTTCTGGCGAGGAGATAAAAAAGGGCGACCGCGTGATGTTTCACGGTGTTTTAGGTGAGATCGAATTCGTCGCCTCGGATCCGGACGATCCCGAGGTCTCTTGGTATATGGAGGAGTTCGGCGGCGGCGTCATGGTCAAAGAGCCAGTCTCCGGGCGCACATTCCTTCAAGCTGACTCGATCCCGGAATACGAAGATCTTGAGTTTGTGTCTCGAGCCAAAGACTAACTAAATCACATAGCACCACCACGAAGGCAGCCTCCGGGCTGCCTTTTCCTTTGGAGCAAAAACATGAAGAACACTGTGAACCTTTTCGCCCAGATCGCCAAAATCGACGAATCAAAGCATGAAGTCTGGGGCATCGCTACCGCTGAAGTGATCGACAAAGAAGGGGAAATCTTCGACTACGACTCCTCTAAGCCGTATTTCAAAAATTGGAGTGACGAAATTGCCAAAGCCACTGACGGCAAGAGCCTCGGCAACGTCCGTGAGATGCACGCCCCCAGCGCCGTTGGCAAACTTGTCGCCATCGATTTTGATGACGACCTGAAGCAGGTCCGTGTCGGCGCGCGGATCGTCGATGGCGTTGCCTGGCAAAAATGCATGCAGGGCGTATATACGGGTTTCAGCATTGGCGGCGCATACGTCAGGGCGTGGAAAGACGGTGAGTATGTCCGCTTTACTGCTAAACCAGTCGAAATCAGCGTGGTGGACAACCCCTGCGTCCCCGGCGCACATTTTACCGCTGTCAAGGCAGACGGCTCTTTTGAAGTCCGCAAGTTCAATTCGAACGCTCAACGCGCGCTCAAAATCGGCGCCCGGCACTCCAAAGAAACGCTGTCTCATCTCAGTGCGATTAAAGCCTGCATGGACCAGATGTCTCAGAGCAATCAAGACGCCGCCGCCCACATGGACGAGCTGCTCGCCAAAGATGAGAGCGGCACTGCCGCCATGTTGGCCTCTGCAGAAATGAAAAAGTTTCCGGGTGATCAACGTCCCGGACTAAAGACGGGAGAACAAACAATGTTGGAAGCAAACGATAAAGCGCAATTGGAAAAGGCGCACGCCGGTTCCGCCGCTGCGCTCGCCAAGTTGGCCGCGATGGAACAGGATGTAGCCGGCCTGCGCGGTGAAATGGAGAGCAACAACCAGGAGATCCAGCGTTCGCTGAGCAATCTCCTCTCACTCGTGGAAAAACTCGTAGCGCCACGGGAAGCCGGGGCACGCGTAGCTCGCACAGGTATGCCCACCCATACCGTAACCAAAGAAGACGATGCACATCCTTCTTTGGCTAAGTCCGCCGGCGAACCTAGCGTTCATGAAATGCTCAAACGAACGCTGCAAAAACCTCAGCCCGCTTCTGTGTATCTGCGATAGAGCTCTTGAACACCGGGTTCTCCCACACCTTGCATTCATCAACAACCGCAAATCTTCAGGCGGAGAAAAGGAATTTAAAAATGTTTGGCGATCTGAGTCAGCAGACGTTTGATCTGCTCAACAAGGCGGATATGTCCGCCTTGAATAAAACCACCATTGGCCAGTCACTTATCAGTGGAGTGGCCGGCAACTTAAATGCGTTTGATCTGAGCGGCCCTGCGCTTCAGCTTTATCCGGTCATCACCCCGTTGCGCAACCGGCTGCCGCGTCAGGTGAGCGATCGCGGCGATCTTGCCACCCGCTGGAAAGCCATCACAGGCGTCAACACGTCGAACTTTGAGCTTGGCGTTGCACCGGGCCGTCGCTCGGCGGAAATGAGCGTGACCGAGCAGGATTACGTTGCTTCGTATGCTGGCATCGGCCTGGAAGGCTCCGTGGACTGGGAAGCCGTCTGGTCCGGCGGCAAGGAGTTCGATAATAAAGCGACTCTCGTCCAGTCATTGCTTCGCGCAGTCATGATCGGCGAGGAAAATATTATCCTCAATGGCAACGCATCCATGGCCCTGGGGCAGACTCCTCAGCCTTCCCTTGCGCTTGGACAAAATACCGGCGGAACCCTTGGCTCTGGTCAGACGTTGGTTGTATTCGTCACGGCGCTTACCGCTCGTGCTCTGGCCAACACCACGGTATCCGCCGCGGGTGTCAGTTATGGGCAGGTAACGCGTGTCAACATTGACGGCACTTCCACACAGTATGGCGCGGGTGCAGGCGCTATCAGCGTTGCATCCAGCTCCGTTTTGACCACGGCTGGCACGCAGAACGTTGTTGCAACCGTTCCCGCCGTAAAAGGAGCTGCCGGATATGCGTGGTATATCGGCACCAGCGCCGCCACGGCAACTCTTAATTCCATCACGACCGTCAACAAGGTGAGCATCAGCGCTCCAGTTGCGGGCACGCAGTTGGCGAACGCCGCAAATTCCAGCCTGGATGGCTCAACCAACGCGCTGGTTTTTGACGGCTTCTTGACTCAAGCCTTGAAGTCCAATGCGGGGTACTTCGCGTCTCTTGATGGCAATACGCTCACCGCTGACCAGGCAAACGGCATCCTGGAGATCGATACTGCTTTGCAGTGGTTCTGGGACAATAAGCGTCTCAGCCCCACGGAAATCTGGGTGAATTCGCAGGAAGCGCGCAACATCAATAAAAAGATCGTTGCTTCTGGCGGTGTGCCGCTCTTCCGTTTCACCTTGCCTGGCGGCACAGGATCAGAAGACGACAAGCCGGCCCTGCTGGGTGGCGCCAGTATCGCAAAATACTGGAACAAGTTCACGCAGCAATTCCTGGATATTCGTATTCATCCCAACATCGCTCCGGGCACCATTTTCTTCAACAGTTCGGAAATTCCGTATCCGCTTTCCGGAGTGGACAACGTGACTTTTGTCCGCTGCCGCCGCGACTACTACCAGATCGAATGGCCGGTGGTCTCTCGTCAATATGTCTATGGCGTCTATGCCGATGAAGTGCTCGTCTGCCGCGCGCCGTTCTCTCTCGGCGTGATTGCAAACGTGGCCAACGGATAAACGTTTCATCAGCGGCTAGACTGCCGCGGTCGCTGCTGATGCTCCTCACCTTGTCAACCAGCAGGTGAGGCGGAAAGGCAGTCTGAGGTTCCCGACCCAGGCTGCCTTTTTCTTTTCTTGACTGATTTCATCTTTGTTTCATCTTTGGAGGGGGTAACCGATGGCCGCCGCACCAGACGATCTTTGCACTCTTGCAGACATCAAAGCATGGTTGCCTAACCAGGGCAACAATGACGATGTAACTCTGCAAAATCTGATCTCGAACGCCAGCTTGCAAGTGTTGCAATACCTAGACCGCCCGCACATTCTGGCCTCGGTGCTGGGCGCTCTAACCGAAAACTATGACGGCAATGATTCTGACCGTCTGCTGCCGCGCCAATTTCCGATCATCGCCGTCACCGGCGTCAGCATTGATGGCGTGCCAGTCCAGCAGTCCACCAGCCCGACAACTGCGGGATTTCTGTGGGATGCGCGACGCATCCTGCTGCGCTGTTTTCGCTTTTGCCGGGGCGTGCAAAATGTTCAGCTTTCCTACACCGCGGGCTACGCAAGTGTTCCACTGGATTTAAAACAAGCAGCCATTGAGGCATTCGCGCTGGCTTATCGCCAACGCGTTCGCATCGGCGAAAAATCCAACAGCATGAACGGGCAGATAACCATTGCCTATGACATGAGCGACGTTCCGCCGCGCTCCATGGCCGTTTTCAACCAATACCGGAGGCTGGCGCTGTGATTACCGTTGAGATTAATGATTCAGCCTTGCAGCAACTGCAACAGCGGCTTACTGAACTGCCGCCACGGCTGGTGGCGGATGTTTATAAAGCTCTCACGCCGCTGATCTATGAGTCATTGCAGAGTGCGATTCCGAAATACTTCTCTGGCGCAGCGAGCAAAGGCTCACCATCCACTGTGTTGACGTCCCGCAGCGGCAATCTCATGAATTCTGTTTTGCAGTCGATCCAGGCAAGCACAGACGGAGAAACATTGAGCGTCAGCATTGGATCAGACTTGCCCTATGCCGCGATCCATGAATATGGCGGGTATGCGGGTCGCCGCGGTCCGTTTAAAAAGAAAAATGGACAACGGCCTTACTTGCGTCCGCGGCCGTATCTTCAACCCGCCATCCAGGATCTTCAACAGGCATTGCCGGATCTGCTGGAGCAGGCGATTCAACAGGTGCAGGTGTCACTATGATTTTTCCTCGCGAGCAAATCTATTCAGCGCTTTTCAACACGTTGCAGGGCGCCCTTCTGTCGCCGGCTGGGCCATTCAAAACGGTCAGCCGGCGCTGGCAAGATCCCTCACAAGTGTCGCCCGCGGACCGTCCTTCGTTGTATCAGGTGCAAAAGGACGAACTTACCGGCACCGGCATGAACGGTCTGCCTGTCCACGCCAAGATGACGGTCGACCTTGTTTTGTATACCGCAGGTGACAGTGAACCGAGTTCGATTCCTTCCACCGAGCTCAACTCGCTCTTGGACGCGGTGGAAGTTGCAATTCGTAACGCCACTCCTGGGATTGCACAGTCACTGGGAGGAAAAGTGTCGCATTGCCGCATTGAAGGCAAGATCGAAATTGTTGAGAACGTGATGGGCTCCATGGCCCTGGCAGTTGTGCCGGTAGAAATTCTCACCACCGCATAACACCACATCAATTTGGCGGCTCTGCCGCTTCAATATATGGGAGTGCAGGGCAGACTCCCCAAAAAGGAGAAAGAAGAAAATGTTTGAATTTGGCGCAGGCACCCTGTGGGGATTTCCAGTTGGCGGAAATACCGCTGCTAACCCTACTCCCATGAAATTCGGAACGCTGCAGGATGTGTCGCTGGATATTTCCGGCGACGTGAAGCAGCTTTACGGTCAAAAACAGTTTCCTGAAGCTGTTGCCCGGGGGAAATGCAAAATCACCGGCAAGGCAAAGGCCGCTGCCATCAACGGCAAGATGTACAACGATCTGTTCTTTGGCCAGACGCTCGGAACCGGCATGATTACTACGGCGCTGGATGAAACAGCAACAGTGCCGGCAACACCTTTCCAGATCACGGTTGTGAACGCCACTCACTTCAAGCAGGATTGGGGCGTTCGCTATGCGGCAACTGGCCTTCCGCTTACGCGCGTTGCCTCGGGACCCGTTCTCGGACAATATTCGGTGAATACGGGAACAGGCGTTTACACTTTTTCCGCCGCGGACACCGGCGCGTCTGTGCAAATCTCTTACACCTGGGTCAATGCTTCAGTTGGCACACAGCTGAACATCACCAGCCAGCTGATGGGCTTCGCACCGACGATCCAAATCCTCCTGGAGACGGTTTACAACACCAACCAGTTTTCCGTGCTGCTCTATTCCGCCGTCTGTTCCAAGCTCACCATCGCCACCAAGCAGGAAGACTTCATTATTCCTGAATTTGATTTTGAAGCTTTTGCCAATGCAGCGGGCCAAGTCATCGATATCTACTCCAACGAGTAGCCTCCAATGCGGGCCGGCTTGCCAGCTCTCCATCGGCCCGCTTTTTTTCATCAGGTCAGAAACATCAACCCACACTTCAATGAGGAGAAAATGATGCTCAAACAGCAGACCGTGTCCACATCTTTAGGGCAACTTACTGTCTCGTCGCTCACGCTTGGCGAGTTGCGCCAGCTCGATGCTTTATTTCAAGAGAAGACGTCAGCAGAAACGGCCGGGCTTGGTTCTTTGCTCAAATATCTGCCGGTGGTACTCAATGCTGTTCGTAAGGTCCACCAGGATCTCACAGCAGAGCAACTTGAAAATGGCCTTACCTTTGATGATTTCAATGCGCTGTTCAACGCCGTACTGGAAATATCCGGGCTCAAGAAGGCCGCCGCGGGGGAACCGACTCCGGTACCGGTATAGCGGATTGGCCGTTCGTCTTTGGCCACGTCGCAACCGCTACCGGATGGACTTTTCATGAGATTGAAAAGCTCACTCTATGGGAGCTGAATGATCTTATGTTGTATTGGAACGATTATCCTCCCACGCATGTGCTTGTGGCAGCCTATCTGACTGGCGGCAGACAGAAAGGCCGGCATAAAAACTTATCGTCAGGCCAATTGACTGAGCTATCGCACGCAGTGGCTTCTGCTGGAGGAATGTCTTTAGGGAAACTCCCTTCAGCCTATCGTGCCTGATCGTTTTGATTGACTGGGCTTGCGACCGGATAGTACTATATCCCCCTTTGGGAGAGGGCGAATGAAAAGGGTAGTAATGCTGTTGCTGCTGTGTGTTTTTATGGGATGTTCATCCAGTGACAAATCTGCTGGCGAAAACCAGGCACCGCAGGATAAAAGTAAAGCACCAACGCCATTAGATAAAACCACTGCTGCCAGTGAAATTAAAACTTTTCTTGCCATAGGCGATACAGCTCTCAGTGTATATGTTGGCCGGGTTGGAAGACGTTGTGCCGAAGCCCAGCCAAACGGAGAGAAAAGGATGGTCGATCGCAGCCCTGACTCTGACATATCGTCAGTAATTGCTAAGCGCGCAGGGTACATAACCATTGCTCCTGAGGGCAAGGGTTTTTGGAAAATCGCCCTTGCTGATCGGGGCACCAAGGCCCTGGCCCCTAATGAAAAGCCGTACGACCATACTATCGGCGGCGGCTGCGACTACCAGCAAGTTGATTTTACGCTGGCTACTCCGGAGCTCGTGGAAGTAACGGCAATTCTTGGTACTGAAAGGGTTCCCAGCGTCCAATACTCATGGAAGTGGAATGTCACTGAGCTGGGACAGACTTTACGCCAAGACGGAAAAGTATATCCAACGTTGAATGAAGAGCAGCGGCTTTCGTTGGGATTTTCCAAACTCGGTCTTGTAGAAGTACTTCCCATTCCAGTTCCACCTGAAAATTTTATTGGCCACTCAACCGCAGCGTTCACCAGAGACGGGAATGGCTGGGCAGTGCATTAAATCGGCAATCTACCTTCTTCTTGTTTTCAAAGCAGCCTGCGGGCTGCTTTTTTATTGCCTGAAATAAATTCGAAATTGCAAAAAAGAGACGGTAACTTATGGCAGATCTTCAAACACAGTTGAAATTTCTCGCCGATACTGATGACCTTGAGTCGGGAATTACCCGCGCAAAAGAGTCGTCCAATGACGCTGCCCAGGCAGTCTCCGATGGATGGAAACAGGCGGGCATGACGGCGCTTAACGCTTTGCAAGGCGTTGCCAGCCAGGCAGAAGAAACGCATACTCGCACTAAAGAGCAGATTGAAAAGGCAACCAGCGCGGCGGACCTTCTCAGCGATGTCATTGGAGTGAAGGTCCCCGGCGTCTCTGCAGAAAATGGCCGCTGAAAGTGAGATTGCCGGGCCGATTTTGGAATCTGCGCTTCCTGTACTGGCAGCTCTCGCCATGGCTCAGGCAATTGTCGCGATCATCAACAAGGTGCGTGATCTCATTAGTTCCTTTCGTGAGCTGTCGGACGAGGAAAAGGGTGCAATTGATGCTCGCGTTGAAAGCCTGAAGAAAAGTATCAGCTTTGACCGGCAAGTTCTCGCCATCCGGCGCGAAACGATTTTGGTTGGCAAGTCAGAAGCCGAACAGGCCCGTCTTCGCGCTCAATGGGCAGCTGAAGACGCCAACGAAGATAAGCACTATCTGGAACGCGCGCGCAAAAAATATGATGACGCCAAAGCTCTCCTGGCTGCAGCCGAAAAAGGTGAGACAAAGCAGGTCGAATCTGACTATAGAAATCCGCGCACAGGCATGCGCGCTGTTCACAACGTTCCGGTTATTTCAGATGAGCAGATAAAGGACGCCAAGGCAAAAATCCAGACCCTTGAAGGGCTTTATGGCGCAGGTCTTCAGGACCTGAGCCGTGAAACACTGCTGTTCAATGAGAAAAGCGCCTTGGCTGACAAGCAGGCCGGACAGGCGAGAATTGACGGGCAGAAACAACAGAACCAATCTGTCACCGCGCTGCAAAGCGCGAATGCCAAGGATGTTCAGGCAGTTCAAAAAGATTCAAATGACAAGCAGGCTCAGGAAGATGAGAGACGTAAACAGGAAGCCATACGCGCTGAGCAGCAGAAGAATGAAGCAATAAAAAAAGCAGAGGCTGATGCGCGTGAAGCTCAGGAAGAAACCATCAAAGGAGAAATAGAAGACGCTAAGTTAAAGGAGCAAACGGAAGAACAGCTGGTCCAACAGCAGTTTATAAAAGGGCAAATCAGCAAGCAACAGGAAATCGCGGCTCTGGCTACGGCTAAACAAAACGAACTTCAGATTGAGATTGATTATTGGAGAGCGATTGAGCAGCTCCACCAGGGTGATCAAAAAGCAGTTGCCAGAATAGAAGCGCAGATTACCAAGCTCACGGATGAGCAGGTACTCATGAGGGCCAAGGCTGTTACTGACTCGCTGACGGAGCAGCAAAAGCAATACCAGAAGATGGAACAAAACATACGCCGCATATTTTCTGGTATGCAGAGTGTCTTTTCCGGCTTTACCCGCGATCTGCTGAGTGGCAATAAATCCATTAGCCAGTCCTGGGACAAGATGGTCGATGACATAGCCACCAAGTTCGTAGAGGGTCTGGAAAAACAGTTAATGGCATTTCTTCAGAAAAAAGTCATGGAAATTGCCATTCATGCGCAAACGGAAGAGACCAAGGAAGCCATCAGTAAGGCCACAACACAAAAAGAAGACTTGCGCACTGCCTACAGCGCGGCCAAGAATGCCTGGAAGGCCACCGCCGGCATCGATATCGTCGGGCCGGTACTTGCTCCAATTGCCGCCGCTGCGGCTTTTGCTGGCGTTGTTTCCTTTGGCTCGGCCGAAGGCGGCCAGTATTACGTTCCCAACAATCAGCTCACTATGCTGCACCCACAGGAGATGGTTTTGCCGGCCGGAATTGCTAATCAGATGCGTAGCGTTATCGGTGGTGGTGGAGGCGGTGGAGGAACCACCGTGATCGTCAATCATTCAGTTAACGCCGTGGATGCAGCTTCTTTTCAGCAGCACATCCGCCGGCACAGCAACATGATTGCCAATGAAGTAACACGAGCCCTCAAACGGAAGGCATAAAAATGAGCAACATCCTGTTCCCCAAAATTCGCGGGCTCTCGTGGGAAGTGGTGAAGAATCCTACGCTCTCAACGGACATCCAGTCATCGCTTGCGGGCCGCGAAGTGCGAATCCAGAACTTCCAGAATCCCATCTGGGAGTTCACGCTTATTTATGAATATTTGTTAAACGATCCCAAGTTTCGTGATGACACAGGTGCGACTCCACTGGAGCAGCTTATCGGTTTCTTTCTGGCGCGTGGTGGTCAATTTGATGATTTTTTATTGAACGAATCAGATCTCACGCAGCGTTTGGAAGATTCCGTTTTCTCTGGTCAGCCCATTGGCACTGGAGATGGCGTAACCGTCAATTTTCAGCTGGTGCGTAACTTTGGCGGCTTTCTGGAGGCGTGCCAGAATCCGGCGAACCAGTCAGCCAGAGTTTACGTGAACGGTGTGCCTAAAATCCAAGGTACTGATTATTCGATATCCCTGGGCCTGGTCACGTTTACTCTGGCGCCGGTACTTGGAGCGAGCATTACCGCCGACTTTACTTTCTTGCATCGCGTGAGATTTGATCTTGGCACTTCGCGCGGAAACTCAAGTTCTTCCAGCGGTACACGAGAGGGAATTGAATTTTCTAACTTCTATTACAACCTGTATGAATGCAAAGAAGTGCAGTTAATCAGCGTGCGCAAATAACGCACACGGCTCCTGGCCATTACCCCTGGCCTTTAGCCAAAACCTGTCCTTGCAAGCTTTAGCTGAGCTAAAAGCAAAGAGCTGAGGGCTAAAGGCTGAATAATATGAAAACCCCTACAAACATTGGTGGCAACAATCTTGTTACATTTCTGCAAAGCGCAACCGAATTCCGCATGGCGGATCTTTATACCATCACGCTCAAAGCCGGAAATGTGCTGCGCTATACAACCTGGGATTCGTCATTGACGGTGTCTGGCAATACATTTCTGACCGGGCCGCCGAATATCGAACGCACTGCAATAGAAGAACAACTAGGAATGAACGTTTCGACGATTGAGGTTACAATCACGGCCGGCGCCGCTGACTTAATCAACGGTGTGCCCATTCTTCAGGCCGTCGGGCTGGGATTATTTGACGGTGCAGCATTTCGCATTGATCGGCTCTTCATGGATCCCGGTGGCCAACAGATTGGAACTGTCATTCGTTTTGCCGGTTTCATTGGACCTGTGGATGAGTTGACTCGCAGTTACGCAAAGATCACGGTGAATTCTGGGACTGAACTTCTATCCACGCAGCTTCCAGCAATCATCCTTCAACCCGGATGCACGAACACACTCTTCGACGCCCGCTGCGGATTGAGTAAAGCTGCCTTCGCGGAATCAAATACCGTGCAAGCCGGATCGACCGTCAACAAATTGATTTCGCTCTCAGCCAAAGCCGATAGCTATTACGACAACGGTCAGATCGCTTTTACGTCCGGAGCAAATAGCGGACTGGTGAAGGCGGTAAAGCAATATCTGGGCCAGCAGTTTACCTTCAACTCTCCACTGCCCTTTGCTCCGAATGCAGGCGATACGTTTATCGCTTATCCAGGATGCGATAAAACGCAAGCCACGTGCACCACCAAGTTTTTGAACCTCGTGAACTTTGAAGGCTTCCCTTACGTGCCAGCCCCGGAGACAGCTATCTAGCCTTGAGTGTCAGCAGGCAGACAGACGGAACGTTCTCCAGCCTTCGATAAGACGGCAAATCGCCATCCTATTGCGGTGTTTTCACCGCTGCTCTTGAGGGCTCATAAGGAGAAATTAGTGACGTCAGAAAAACGAGATCAAGTGATCAAGGCCGCAAAAGAATGGCTGAGAACTCCCTATCACCACATGGGAAAAATCAAAGGCGTCGGCGCTGATTGCGCCATGTTTCCGCTGGCTGTTTACCAGGAATGCGGCGTCTTACCGCGCGAGTTCATTCCGCCTGAATATTCTATGCAATGGCATCTTCATCACGAAGGCGAAAAATATCTTCAGGCCATTGAACCGTTTTGTATAGAGAAAGCAGAAGCCCCGTTGCCGGGTGATTTCGCGGTCTTCAAGTTTGGGCGAGCATTTTCGCACGGCGCAATTGTGGTGGCGTGGCCCGTGATTATTCACAGTTACATCCCTCGCGGAGTGCTCCTGGGCGATGCACTTCGCGACGGCGAACTGATTGGAAGAGAAATGAAAATCTTTGAGGTCAAGGCATAACATGGGACTTTCAGGCGGAAAAAGCGGCGGGAACGGCGCACTCGCCGCAAAACCAAACATCCTGAATGCACTGCAGGTCCAAACCAGCTCATACGGCCAGGTAATTCCGATTCTCTACGGACAGAATCGGATCGCAGGCCGCTTGATCTGGGCTGGTGATTTCGCAGCCATTCCTCATACTTCCACGACAAAGGTCGGTGGCAAAGGGTTAGGCTCTGGCGGCGGAAACGCAGTCGCCAACACAACTTACACTTATCAGACCGCGATAGCCATCGCTCTGTGCTCGGGACCAATCCAAAACATTCATAACGTCTGGGACACCAAAGGGAAGCTCACTCTTGTTGCCACCTCTGTGCCGTTCACCGTCCCCGGTGGAGGAGGGTCCACAACAATCATCCCGCCTGGCTCGGGGGTATTTCATTCGCCGATTGGCGTGAGCCGAACGGATTCGTTCAGCGTCTCTAACAATGACTTTGGCTCTGACGGTTTGGCAACATTGAGCGGAACGCAGCACACTCCGCTACAGAAGGTCATCGCGTCCCCTGGCGCAGGGCAGTATACGCAAACAGGCGCTGCTTTCACGTTTTCTGCGGCAGACGCAGGCAAGGTGGTGACCATCAATTATGTGTATTCGGTTCCAGATTCAAGCTCGAACGGTCAGCCACAACAAAAATTGAATCTCACTTTATTCCTCGGCTCGCGCCCGCAAACGGCATGGAGTTATCTCACGTCTGCTCATCCCGGTCAGGATATTGGCTATAACGGCATCGCTTACGTTGCTTCTTCAACCATGGATCTGGGCGAAAGTGGAACGCTGCCGAACCTGAGCTTTGAAGTCTTGGGACTCTTGCCCTTTGGCGCCGCGATCACCGATGCCGAGCCTTCAGCAATCATCAGCGACCTGGTGAACAATCAGTTTTACGGAATGGCTGCGGCGCTGCCCCTCGGTGATCTTACAGCGTATAGGAATTGGTGCACTGCCAATGGCGTATTTCTCTCACCGGTACTCGATGCACAAAAAACCGCGGCTGAATGGATACAGGACATTCTAGACATCACGAACGCAGCAGCTGTTTGGAGCGAAGGTGTGTTGAAAATTGTTTCTTATGGTGATACGACGGCGGTCGGCAACGGCGCAACTTTTACTCCCAACACTCAGCCAATCTACGATCTCACCACCAGCGACTTGTTAACACAGGTGGTCATCAAACGGCCTTCTGTTGCGGAAGTCATGAACGATGTTTCAGTCCAATTTAATAACCGGGCGATTGATTACAACCCTGACGTGGCGGAAGACAAAGATGATGCGATGATTGCCGTCTACGGTCTTCGTAAAGCCGATCCGGTAGCAGCGCCGTCTATTACCACGGTGGCGGTCGCCAAATTTGCAGCCAACCTCATACGTAAGCGTTCCGTTGAAATCCGCGCAACGTACACTTTTACGCTTGGCTGGCAGTTCAACCTGCTTGAACCCATGGACTTGGTTACTCTCACCATTCCTGAACTGGGCTACAACAAGAAGCCAGTGCGGATCACCGCGATGCGCGAGGACGACTCAGGCCAAATTGAGGTCGACGCGGAAGACTTTCCCTGGGGAACGGCCGCTCCAACACTTTATCCGCACCAGGCCGGAGCAGGAGCGGTGGCCCAGGCAAATTCTGATCCCGGCTCGGTCTCCACGCCAGTTATCTTTGAAGCCAATGACCGGCTCTCGCTCACCGGAAACTATGAAGTGTGGCTCGGCGTTTGCGGTCCCGCCGTGGCGATTACCGCAGCGACAAATACCTCACCTATTCAGATCACAGCTCATGGTCATGGCTATAAAAATGGTCAGAAAGTCACTATCGCGGCTGTAGGTGGAAATACGGCAGCCAATGGAACATGGATTGCCACTCTGGTTGATTCTGACAATTTCACTCTGAATAACTCAATTGGCAATGGGGCGTACACATCCGGTGGCGTGGCCGTGAATGCAGACTGGGGCGGCTGCTCGGTCTGGGTTTCGCCTGACAACGTAAATTACGTGAAAGCAGGCAGGATGTACGGCCCTTCGCGCATGGGGTCCCTCACGGCCCAGCTTGTATCTTCCGCCGATCCTGACACCACGCATACTCTAGCCGTGGACGTGACTGAATCGCTGGGTATCCTGAGCGGCGGATCTTCGTCTGACGCTGATAACTTCCGCACGCTTTGTTACGTCGACGGTGAACTCATCAGTTTCCAGGCGGCAACACTAACCAGTGCATATCACTACAATCTGGCCACCAAGCTAAAGCGCGGCGTTTTCGGTTCACCCATCACTACTCACACAATCGGCTCGGCATTTTTACGGCTGGATGATGCTGTCTTTGTCTGGGAAGCCGATCCCACTTTGGTGGGTACAACAATCTTTTTTAAGTTCACCAGCTTCAATACTTATGGGCTGATGGAACAGTCATTGGCCAATGCCACGGCCTACAGTTTTGCGTTCAATGGAACGTTCGGCAATATCGGCGACCCGCCGGCCAACAACGCCACTGTGGATTCGGTTTTTGTGAGTGGAACCAGCGACAGCATCCGGGTTTATGGCCCCCTTGGACCGGGGAACTCTTACACCGCCTGGAAACGCGACCAGACGACTCGTACTATTCCCCCGCAGACCATCACTGTGGTGGAAGAAACCGGGGCCAGTCCGCAGGTAAACACAACGTATTGGGTCAGTTATGACTTCAACGTAGCCACGCACCGCGCATGGCTGCAATACAACAATTACGTTCAGGCCGTGGGACGCGGTCAGATGCGATTGAGCATTGTCACCACGGTCAATTCCTCCGGCACTGGCGGATTCGGTGGCGGCCAGGGCGGCGGTGTGGGCGGCGGCGCAGGCGCTCCAGGGCGTCCATTACCGGGATTGTAAGAAGCAACGCAAATTATTCCTCAAAATATTATGGAGATCAAAAATGCTGAAGAGAATTCTTCTGGCCTTCGTGTTCCTTTGTGCCCTTTGTGGTTCAGCTTTTCCCCAAAACCTCACCACGGTTACTGCATCAAACATTACCGATATCAATGGCTCCAAGCTCACCGCCGGCCAGCTCTGCTTCCTGATTACTGACCAGCAGGATAATCCCATTTCCGTGTCGATTGGCGGCGGCGGCCAGGCGCTCAAACGCGGTTACTGCTCACCCATCGCAGCCGGCGTGGTGACTACTTTCACGGTTCCGAATCCAGCAAGCACCTTGCCCTCTGGCATCTATTACCGTGTCACGGTGAAAGACTCTTCCACCGGGCAGGAGGTTCTCCGGTACACGCAAGTCAGCTTTACCGGGGCCGCTTTCAATTTTGATAATTATGCGCCGTTGAATCTGGGCACGCCCGCGTCGCTCTCTGGTAATTCAGTCACCGGCAACCTCAGCGTGACCGGGAACGTGGCTGCCACCGGGACTGTCACGGGCTCCAATATCGCAGGTGGCTCAATCGTGACTGGCGCGGGAACAACGAATGCGATTCCCAGGTACACGTCAGGAGCCAGCGCAATTATCGGCAACTCCAGTATTTCAGATAACGGAACCACGCTCACAGCGTCAGAGCCGCTTGTTTTCAACGGCGCCTCAACCAATACTGGGGCTGCTTTAACTGTGGGCGGTACCACCTCTACCACAGGGGGCATGAGTGTATTCGTCGGTCCACCAGGTTCCCAGGGTGAAATTGCCGCAGTTTATCCGGCAGATGGAGTAGCCGCAGCTCTACGCACTCAGGGCTTGTCTGTGCGGTCAACCATCGGTGGTTTTCTCACCGGTACAGCTGGGGCAACCATATCGAATGTGGGAGCCATAACCGGAACCAGCCTTAATCTTGCGGGAACTGGCGTTCTTTCCACCACGGCTCAAAGCGGTACCGGCTCCCATTGCATGACCACCAGCTGCGTAATGACGACTCCATCTATTGCCAGCGCAACGCTTACGACTCCGGCCATCGGTTCTGCCGGCGCAACTTTTGCGGGATCTACTTCAGGGACTATTACAGTCAAAGCAACTGCTGTCGCATCGGGAACGGTAACCATTCCCGCAATCAACGATCAGTTGGTGACCAGAACATCAACTGACACGCTGACGAATAAGACGCTAACGTCATCCGTATTGACGAGCCCAACAATAAATACCGGTATTTCTCAGGGATCTGGTTTTAAGCATCAGCGTTTCGGGCCGCCTTGCGTTCCTGCTGCAACTGCTGGGGCTATTTGTGTTACGAACTATACATGGACAACCGCGTTTGCTGACGCAAGTTACACCGCTGCATGCGCAGGTATGAATCCGGGAACTGGTACTGGAACGGTAGCTATTAATAGTGTTACAGCGACAACTGTGCAAATAATTATTACAAGCACCGGATTAGCCAACACCTACAGTGGAATCGATTGCATAGCAATCCATGATTAGCGAACAAAAAATGCTCGGAATATACCTTCACGATGCTAGAAACGTGGCCGGTGGTGGAAGGAAAAATGATCTGATTAAAAGTAGCCGCAATTAAAGCAGCATTTTGATCACTCTGCAAACAATCTGGTATTCTCGCGGAGTGCAACTCCCCAAGTATATTCCTCAACTCGATGTCCTGCGCGGTGTTGCCATTCTCGCGGTGATGTTCCACCACGTAGGAAAAAATGTTCCTGCTTTGTACTTGGAAAAAATTGGCGGTTATGGCTGGATCGGCGTTGATCTGTTCTTTGTTTTGTCGGGGTTCCTAATTACCGGGATATTGCTGGAAGCAAAAGGAAAGGCACATTATTTTAGGAATTTCTATGCTCGCCGCGCCCTCCGCATTTGGCCGTTATATTTCGGGCTATTATTTTTTAGCTTTGTGGTCCTTCCGTTGGTGATTCCCTCACTTAGACAACGGATATTTCAGGATGCATATCCTTGGCAATCGTATCTTGTTTTTCTGCAAAACCTGTTTTCTGCCAAAGAAATTGGATTCGGACCCGTAGGGGTTACGTGGTCTCTTGCGATCGAGGAACAGTACTATCTGATTTGGCCACTGCTAGTGCTGGCATTGTCGCCGCGCTTGCTCAAATTTGCTGCGCTCGGTGCGTTTTCTTTGTCCGTCGTCATACGTTTGTTGCAGTCGTTCGGCATCGTGCACCTTTTCATTTATACAAACACGTTCTCCCGTCTCGATGGAATCGCTCTGGGCTCCTTCTTAGCTATCGTCCTTCCAACCGTGTCTGAACAGATGGTTCGACGAACAGCAATGATTGTTCTGTCCATCTCTGTTTTGGCCGTGGTCTTTACTGAGTGGTTCTTTGGGGAAAAGACATGGTTCCTATATTCAGGACTGGCGCTTATTT
Source organism: Terriglobia bacterium (assembly GCA_963724105.1). Lineage (GTDB taxonomy): Bacteria > Acidobacteriota > Terriglobia > Terriglobales > Acidobacteriaceae > Angelobacter. The sequence goes on from CAVRTD010000004.1 coordinate 249,566, forward strand.
TTGCCGCCATTCTCTGTCTTTCCCTTAACTCCGAGCTACTGAAGAAGCGTCCTTTTCTGGCCTATACCGGAAAGATCAGTTTCGGGTTATACCTTATCCACGTTCCGGTCTTTGACATGTTTCGCGAACCAAAGCTCAGGTCGAGGTTGTCCTGGTTTCACTCGCCGACACTGAATGATCTTTTCTTGTTGGTCAGTATGACATTGGCCGTGTATTTGGTGGCGAGCGCATCTTGGTATCTTTTTGAATCACCGATCCTCAAACTGAAGAGCAGATTTGTTACGCCACACAAAGCCCCTGTACCCGTACCGGAGCATGTTGCTTTGCAGCAAGTAAGGTAAAACTTGTGGGTTTAACCAAAGCAGCCTGCGGGCTGCTTTTTTATTGATCCATACCAATTTTTACGAGGGGAGTTTATGCAATTTCATTTTGCAGACATTGTTACCGCAGCGAACTTGTTTGTCCTGCTGGGAATTTACCGCAAGATGTCCATTGTGGTTTACCAGCACAAGCTGATGTGGACAGACTTTGCTGATCGCAAAAACATCAGCGCCAATGGCAAGCACGTGACCAGCGTTTAGCAGCCCGGATCAAGCGAGCCCAAATAACAGTTTTCATTTTCAACGCAAAAACAGCGTCAACCATTACTTGCGCTGTCTCAGGTGTATTCCCATGAAACTTACTCGAAGAGAAAAATTTCTGGCGAAGGTGTGCCCCGATGTCGCCAGCGGCTGCTGGCTGTGGCAGGGGCTGCTGCGTCCTGATGGATACGGGAATGCGCACTTTGAAAGGAAAAGACAAGGTGCACACCGGGTAGCCTGGAAGCTGTTTCGTGGAGAAATTGGTCCGGGCCTGGTGGTGTGCCATAAATGCGATGTGCGGGCGTGCGTAAACCCGGAGCATCTGTTTCTGGGAACAATCGCCGACAACGTGGAAGACATGAACCAGAAAGGCAGGAGTCCGCGGGGCGAGAAACAAGGCTTAGCCAAATTGACCGCAGACCAGGTAAGCAGGATCAAAGTAATGCTGGCCGAAGATCGCTTGTATATCATCGAGATTGCGCTGGAGTTTGGCGTATCCCCAACGGCAATTCACGCTATCAAGATCGGGAAGACCTGGCGGCATGTTGAAGCGCCCGTGTTCACAACTGTGGTGACGCAGAATGACGAAGACGAAAGCCTCTCTTAAAAACTCTCATCTCTGGAGGTGATTTCTATGGCCGACTTCAAGCCGGCTTTTGAATTTGTATTGCAGCATGAAGATGCTACCCGCTCGGGCAGAGTAACCGTGGATGCCGGCGGGCGGACCCGGTTTGGCATCGCCGAGAAATTTCATCCCGAGCTGACCGAGGAATTCTTTACTGGCCCCGCGGAAGATGCGCTGCAGGAAGCGCAGAAGATTGAAAAGCGCGATTACTGGGATTGCCTCAGGCTATCTGAAGTGGAGAACCAGAATGTGGCCAATAAGTTGTTCGATATGGGCGTGAATATGGGAGTGCGCCAGGCCGCGGTGTATTCACAACGTGGTGTCAACGTTTTGCTGCCCCCCAGTGCGCGGCGACTCGCCGAGGACGGAGTGATGGGCGCCAGGACGCTTGCAGCCGTGAATGCAACGTCCCCGACCGTGTACCACCAATTGTTATGCGAACTGAGCGCTGCGTATTACCGGCGGGTGGCTGCGGCGAATCCAGCACAAGCAGTGAACTTGAAAGGCTGGCTGAAGCGGGCAGAAGCATAAGTTTCCAGGATTCTTCGCGATCCTAATTTCCAAACAAAAAAGAAATGAGGACAAAATGATGAACCTTGCAACCTGGTTCAAAGGACTAAGTGTATTTGTGCTGAGTTCATTGGTTACCGCACTGGCAACCATGACTCTGGATCCCGCGAGCTTCAACTTTTCCAAAGCAGGGCTTGCCAAGGTGGGCGCGGCCGCATTGGTGATTGGCGCAAAGTCCGTGGTGTTGTATCTGAAGCAGTCTCCGTTGCCAGGAACCCAGCAGGCCGGCATCGCCAACTGGACAAAAATAAGCGGTGTGCTTGCGTTTTGCGTCGTTCTTCCTGCAAGCGGACTACTGGCCGGATGCATGAGTTCATGGGACCAGAGCACGTATACGTCGCTGGCAGCAAGCAAAGCGCTGATCGATTGTGCCGTGGCCGGTTACAACCACTCGGATGCCGATATCCGAAATACCTGCGCCGCCGATCCGCAGGATCCGACATTTGATCCGCACTCCTTCTATATAGCGCAGGCGGGCGACACGCAGCAGGCCGTCGAGAAGGCGCGGCAGACACAGGTGGCCGCGGTGGAAGCATTTGCGGCATACGCCGTCGCCAAAGTGGGAAAGGATCCAGCTGCGACGTTGCAACAAAAACAAGCAGCAGTGATTGCCTATCTGGAGCAGCTTCCCACATTGGTAAACGCTCTGCGCGCTTTGACGGGGAAGAGCACGGTTGGCACGGCGCACATCCTGCCGGATACTCGCGATCCTGTGCTTGCAATCAGTGCACTGAAACCCTCGTTTGAGTGTGGTCATTAAAAATCGTAAGTTCGCTCATCAAATCGCAAGCGCGGACTGAGTCAATATGTAAACACAAATTTTGAGAGGTGAAATGTTGGCAACCGATCCTATTAGCGAAATTTCTACGACTGACAAACTGAAACAGGCGCTGAAAACAGTTACAGATGCTGCGCTATTCATCGAGCAGCTTCTTGCGGCTGCCGGAGTTGACGGGTTTGACGCGGCCGGCGCCGAGCAGCTAACAGCTGCATTCAGCAATTTGGCGGCAATCGCGATTCAGGCTGCTCAGGATGCAGCGGGTAAGGCAATCACTCCTGACAGTGTTCTGGCGCTTATGCCGGTTGGCACCGTACTGGTTACGCCATCGGAAACGTAAGGCGAATGGGACGGGGATTTGCGCGAGCACTATATGTTGTTGTCGCAAGTCCCCTGTAAACCCTATATTTTGTTGTGGCGAAATAAAATCGAATTTCATAGAATGCCACCTAGATCAGAGCACAGTCTCCCGGCTACTTCCTCTGCCGGAGAATTGGGCTCAAGCAAGGTACAAACCCTATGAAAGTGACTGCGCCGCTACAACTTCGGACCCTTCCTTTTGACGAGGCAGCAAACCACTGGCTGGAGATCAAAAAACTGCACACCAAGAAACCACGGACCATCGAAATGTACGAGTGGTATATACGCAACCTGAAGAAAGTGTTCGATGGTTTGTTGCTCTCGCAAATACATATTGGACACTTGCTGGAATATCAGAGGCAAAGGCGAATGTCGGCCGGAGCGTCCTGCGTGAACCATGAGTTGAATACGCTGGCGCAGATTCTAAAAATGGCAGATTTATGGGATCTGATCGAGAAGCATTACAAGCCGTTGCCGCTCCCAAATTGGACGCCGCCAAAAGTTTTGACGTCCGTGGAAGAAGAAAAGTTTTTTCGTATTGTGTCGGGCAATCCGGATTGGAGCGTGGCGTATTGGGCGGTCTCGCTGACAAATAACACGTCCGCGATGGGAATAGAATTAAGACACCTGCAGCTTAAGCACGTATTCCTTGAACAGGAGCCGCCCACGATTCATATTCCCGATACCAAAGTGAAGAACGAGTTTCGTGCGCGCGTGGTACCGCTGAATGCAGTAGCGGCGAAGCAAGCGCACAGAATCGTGGAGAGGGCTAAACGCCTGGGAGCATGGCGGCCGGACCACTATATCTTTCCCTTCCGGCTGAAACGCGGCAGTTATGATGTTTCAAAGCCAGCATCGCCCTATTTTATTAGGTCGGCATTTAGGAGTATGCGACAAACAACCGGATTGGACTGGCTGCAGCCACGTAACTTTCGCAATCAGATCATCACCAAGCTGTTTGAATCAGGCGCACCCGATGAAACCATTATGTCGATTGCTGGCCACCAGTCGATTAAGATGTCACGATACTATTCCAGGATTAGAATTACGGCCAAAGCGGAGGCATTAAATGCTATTTGTCCAATTGCGCGGTCATAAAAATCGAGTATCTAGACAATATAATTCGATATAATTAAATATTAGCCAACTATAGTAGTTGTCCGAGCATCGCGGAATTTAATCAATATATGACTACCTTTAGTAATGACGTTATAGCCTTCAGCCGACATATTGTGGCCATCTGCCTTCTAAGCAGAGGGTCGCAGAGTAGAAAGTCGCCCGAAGTGGATTTCAGCTTAGTAGTCATGAGAATGAAACCATAAGTATTCAGTAGCGCTCAACTTTGATTGTATTCTTAGCAATGTACTCTTTAACAGCGCGCTGTTCAGTGCAGAGTGCCTTGAAAAAATCGCGCCGCCCGTTGCCGCACATACCCGACTTATAGCTGGAATTGTGATGAATAGAAAGTGTAAGCTATTTATGGAAAGCGTTTATTCTCGATTTATCTATAGAAATTATTTGTCCACTTATCTTGAAGATATTTACTTAGAAATGTATTAGCTATCAACTGTGCCGCTGAAAAGCTATTTGCTGTTTGCTCTCGAAGCCCCTCACAAAATTCAACCAGGCTGCGCAAAGGTATTAACTGTGCCGCTGAAAAGCTATTTGCTGTTTGCTCTCGAAGCTCCTCACAAATTCCACCAGGCTGCGTACAGGTATTAACTGTGCCGCTGAAAAGCTATTTGCTGTTTGCTCTCGAAGCTCCTCACAAAATTCAACCAGGCTGCGCACAGGTATTAACTGTGCCGCTGAAAAGCTATTTGCTGTTTGCTCTCGAAGCTCCTCACAAATTCCACCAGGCTGCGCACAGGTATTAACTGTGCCGCTGGAAAGCTATTTGCTGTTGCTCTCGAAGCTCCTCACAAATTCCACCAGGCTGCGCACAGCAATGCCGGACGGGCCTTTGGCTATCCAGCTTTTGGCGTCGTCTATCCAAGCGGTGCCGGCGATATCGAGGTGCAGCCAGGGTGTGTCTTCAACGAATTCTTTCAGGAAAACAGCGGCAGTGCTGGCGCCGCCCCAGCGTCCACCGGTATTCATGATGTCGGCGATGTTGGAGCGGATCTGATCGAGGTATTCCTGATCGAGAGGCAAGCGCCAGAACTTTTCTCCGGACAATTGCAGGGCCTTGGTGAAGTGCTGGTATGCGTCTTCGTCGTTGGCAAAAACGCCAGCATTGGCATAACCGAGAGCGACAACGCAAGCTCCGGTGAGCGTGGCGGCGTCGATGAGGTGAGTGCAGCCGAGTGTTCGTGCGTAATGCAGGCCATCGGCCAGGACGAGCCGGCCTTCTGCATCAGTATTAATGATCTCAATGGATTTGCCAGACATGGCAATCTGGACGTCGCCAGGTTTCTGGGCTTTGCCGCTGGGCATGTTTTCCGTGGCGCAGACAATGCTAATGACTTTTACTTTTGGTTTTAGCATTGCAATGGCGCGCATGGCGCCGATCATAGCCGCGCCGCCGGCCATGTCATATTTCATTTTCTCCATGCCGTCAGCGGGTTTGATGGAGATGCCGCCAGTATCAAACGTGACACCCTTACCTACCAGGCCGAGAACCGGTTTTTCTGGAGCGCCTTGCGGCTCGTAGCGCATCACGATCAGCCGAGGTTCTTCGTCAGAGCCCTGAGCAACGCTCCAGAATGCTCCCATCTTTAGTTCTTTGATTTTGTCCGGACCGTAGGCTTCGCACTTGAGACCGACACTCTCGCACATCTTTTTAGCGCGATCGGCGAGCATGGTTGGAGTCATGCGGTTGCTCGGTTCGTTCACCAGTTCGCGGGTAAAGTTCTGCGATTCGCCAATCACTCGACCTTGCGTTAATGCTTGCTGTAATTTGTTCTGGTCTGATGATACCGGCGCGACAACCGTGATGCTTTTCACGCTGAGGTCTTTGCGATCACTCCGATAGGTGTCAGGGTCAAAATCGGCGACCAGCGCACCTTCAAGGATAGAGCGGACAGCGTCTTCGGCTCCTGTTGATAGCTCAGGCAAAACAAAGGCACAGCTCTTGATCATCTTAGGTTTCAAAGAACGAATTGCGGTTCCAGCAGCTCTACGCACTTCGGCATGGCTGAATGTTTTGGCCTTACCTGCGCCGACGATCATCAGCCTTTTTGCTTTCAGCCCCTGAGGACTATGCAGCACTACGGTTTCATAAGCCTTGCCTGTTGCTTCTCCGCTGGCGAACAGATCAGCCACAGCTTTTTCAAGAGCTGAGTCTTTCACGGCGAGGCGGGGCTCGCTCTTCCACTCTTTGCTGCCGTTGTCTTTGCTACCATGGTCCAAAGCAATGGCGACCAGGCATTCGGTTTCAACTTCAGCGGGACTAGCTGCGATCAGGCGTGTATCCATGATGACGTTTCAGTGCTCCTGTTCTTCAAATAAAAAACTGATAAATCCAAAATCGTGGGAAAAGCTGTGGCTATTGTTTTCGGGACCTGGCAATGGCGTCTCGGGCTTCTTTATCTGCGGTGCGGCGACGCTCCGTTTCACGTTTGTCCCAGCTTTGCTTGCCCTTGGCCAGGGCAATCTCACATTTAATCTTACCGTTTTTGAAATACATCCGAGTAGGAACCAGGGTGTAGCCTTTTTGCTGTGATTTGGTCTGGAGTTTGCGAAGCTGGTCAGCGTGTACAAGCAGCTTGCGGGTGCGGAGCGGGGTGTGTCCGGCATAGCCCGCATTTTCATAAGCGCCAATATGGGCATTCAGAAGCCATAATTCGCCGTCTTTGAGCAGGGCGTAGCCGTCTTTAAGGTTGGCCCGGCCAGCGCGGACGGATTTGACCTCAGAGCCGGTCAGGACGATGCCTGCTTCCAGCTTATCTTCCAGAAAATAATTATGACCAGCAGCGCGATTGAACGAAGCATCGCGCTCCCCGGAGGCCACGGGGTCACGTTTCACGTTTTTGGGCTTGTTAGGCTCAGTTTGATGAGTGGTCTGGCGGGCCATAGCAGCTTTTTGTCACCGGCGGCAAACTTTTTATGTTAACACAGCGCAAATTTAGTTACTAAAGTCGTTCTATCATTGCACGGGAACCGGTGTATAATCTGGCTTCCGTTAAAGTCTAATTCCGGGTAAGACAACGGGTAAATTGTTCCCCCACCATTTCCCTGAAAATGAAGGACTTAGGCAAACCCTAGAAGTGAGCAGGAGCGTATGAGGAAGGTAGCAGCAACCCTCACAATGTTGTTTATTTGTGCGGCCCTTTTATTCGCCGCAACAGATTCGGCCAAAACCCTATTTCAAAAGGGTACAAAGGCAGAAGCGCGCGAGGACTATGAAGCCGCTTATAACTTTTACCAGGCCGCATTCCAGCTAAAGCCAGAAGAGCTGAAATATCGCGTTTCCTTTCAGCGCACCCGCATGTTGGCAGCAGCCAGCAAGATCAAGCGGGCGCAAAAGCTGCGCGAGCAGGGCAGTCTGGTGGAAGCTCTGGCCCTGTTCCAGCAAGCCATAGAAATCGATCCCAGCAATGATCTGGCAGCACAGGAAATCCGTCGTACGCAGCAGATGCTGCAGAAAGCGCCTGCAGGCGCTGCCCAGGCGGTAAGCCCACCTGCCCGGCAGGATGAAGAAGATCCTTTGCGCCAGCGCCTGGAAAACGCCAGTGCTCCGGTCTCTCTCCTGCAGTTTCCTGATTCGCCCATTAGCGCCCTGGAAATGACCGAAGACTCCAAAGTTGCTTATGAGACCATCGGCAAACTGGCGGGCATCAATGTGCTCTTTGATCCGGATTACACTTCACGCCGGCTTACGATCAAGCTGCAAAAGGTGAGTCTGCAAGAAGCGCTGGATATCGTTGCGCTGCAATCGCGCACATTCTGGCGGCCGGTCACACCGAATACGATTTTTGTGGCCCAGGATACGCAGGCGAAACGCCGCGAACTGGAGCAGAACGTAGTCAAGACTTTTTATCTGGGAAACGTCTCCACCCCGACCGATCTTCAGGACATTGTGAATGCGATCCGCACGGTGCTTGAGGTGCAGCGTATTCAGCAGGTCCCTTCGCAGAGCGCAATCATCGTTAAAGGCACACCTGACCAGCTGGCGCTGGCGTCCAAGATGATTGACGATATTGATAAGTCCAAGCCGGAAGTGATTGTTGATGTGGTCGTGGCGCAGGTACGGCGAGATAAGTTGCGGAATCTGGGTATCACGCCCCCGCAGAATATGACCGTAACCCTTCTGGGCAACGGTGTAACGACTAACACCGGAACCACCTCAACGACTGTCAACACCCCAAGCCTGAATTTTAACGATCTGCAACACCTGAGTTCCACGAATTATTCGGTCATCATCGATCCGTTGAAAGCCGTTGCTCTGTACTCCGATGCAGACACCAAGATCATGCAGAACCCGAAGATCCGCGCTACGGACAATGAGAAGGCGACTCTCACCATCGCGGACAAGATTCCGATTGCCACAGGTTCATTCGGTACGCCATTGGGCGTAGGCACTGCGGTGGGAGCGGTCGGCGTAAATACGCAGTTCACGTATACGGATGTGGGTGTAAAGATGGAGATCACGCCGCGCGTCCACCCGGACGGCCAGATCACGCTGAAGCTCTCCATGGAAATTTCCAACCTGAACGGATCAGAGACGATCGGCGGCATTACTCAGCCGATTATCAGCACACGCAAAGCAGAACAAGTCATCCGGCTGAAAGATGGAGAGACAAACCTGCTGGGTGGAATCCTGGAAGTAGACGACACAAGCACTCTTGGCGGCACGCCGTTTTTGAGCCAAATTCCGATCTTGAAATATTTGTTCTCTTCCACCCAAAAAGAGCACGTAACGAACGAACTAATATTCCTGCTGGTACCGCACATTGTGCGCTCACAAGAGCTGAACGATTTGAACCGCCGCACGTTTGACGTGGGAACTGGCGGCAGCATTGATCTGCGCATGTCCAGCAAACCGGTGGCAGCGCCAGCACCAGCAACTCCTGCCACAGCCACTCCGGCGCAGCCTGCGGGCGCAGCGCCTGGAACACCAGTACGCCAGCCAGGGCCACCGCCGCCCACGCAAGTTCCGGGGCAGCAGCCACCACAGCAGCAGGGTGCAGCAACAACAAGCACACCGGCTGTTGCACAAACACTGAAAGCGGGCCAGGTTGGTCTGCTCCTGGATCCCGGCAGCGTGACACAACAGCAGGGAGGCACGGTTAATCTGGCGATTCAATTAGCACATGGGCAGGACATTGCGTCTGTTCCCATTCAAATCAGCTATGACCCCAGAGTGCTCCAGTTTATGAGCGTTACTAATGGGGATTTCCTGGCGAAGGATGGCCAGAACGTGGTGCTGGTGCATCGCGATGATCCCTCCGCAGGCAAGCTCCAGGTCACGGCGCAGCGTCCACCGGGAATGCAGGGCGTTACCGGTGACGGCACCGTCTTTAACCTTGTGTTTACGGCGAAAACAAAGGGAACCGGTACGGTTTCCATCTTGACGCCGGGCGCCCGCAACAGCAAGAACCAGCCGCTGGATGTGCTGGGCTCGCAGACCACAGTCACGGTAAACTAGAAGACGAAGGTCTACGATGAAGGTGAGACAAACAGGTCTTGTAAGCCGCGACAGGTTAATGCTCGCTGTGCGACAGCGCGGCATGACTCTGGTGGAAATGATCGTGGTGATCACGATCCTGCTGATTCTGATGGGGGCTGCTGTCCCTATCATGAAAGTCACGGTCAGGCGTCAGCGAGAAGTAGAACTGCACCGCGCGTTGTGGGAGATGCGGACAGCAATTGATCGCTACAAGGATGCAGCGGACAAGAATGCCTTCCAAATCAAGCTGGGAACAGAAGGCTATCCTCCTGACCTGGACACGCTGGTGAATGGTGTGGAGATTGCTGGCGGAAAAAAGCTGCGCTTTCTGCGCCACAAACCAATGGACCCCATGACTGGAAACACCGATTGGGGGCTGCGCTCCATGCAGGATGACCCGCAATCAGATTCGTGGGGCGGGCAGAACGTTTTTGACGTGTACACAAAATCGAATGGCGTCGGGTTAAATGGCACCAAGTATAAGGATTGGTAAGGTTATGATCGGTCCATACAGAAGCAGTAGACAGCAACGCGGATTCACGTTAATAGAGCTGATCATTGTGTGCGCCATGATCTCTATTTTGCTGGGCGTCATGGTGCCGGTTTATAAAATCCACATCCTGCATGCGAATGAAGCTGTGTTGAAGGAAGATTTGTTCAACATGCGCCAGGCGATCGATCAATATACCCAGGACAAAGGCAAGGCGCCCCAGGCACTGGATGACATTGTAACCGCCGGCTATCTGCATGCCATTCCTAAAGATCCCTTCACGCATGCTTCAGATACCTGGCAAGTGGTCCAGGAAGATGTACTCGAAAGCATTGACCAGACCGCACCGGGCATCAGTGACGTAAAGAGCGGAGCAAGCCAGAACAGCTCTGAGGGAACAGCCTACAATACCTGGTAAAGCTGGGAACCTTTTCCGGCAAAGTGCTACCATTTCCGTATGCCGGTAGACACTGAGATTCAGGCCACCCACCTGCCCCCGCTGAAAGCTCCGCGTGGAACCCAGCTCACATGCAAAGCATGGCCGCAGGAAGCCGCCATGCGCATGCTCATGAACAATCTTGACGATGAAGTAGGCGAGCGTCCGCGCGATCTGGTGGTCTATGGCGGCACGGGAAAAGCCGCCCGCAATCAGCCATGTCTGGAGGCGATCCTGGCGTCGTTGAAGTCGCTGGAAAGCGACGAGACGCTGCTGGTGCAGTCCGGCAAGCCGGTCGGAATTTTCAAAACGCATGACTATGCTCCGCGCGTGCTGATCGCCAACTCAAATCTGGTGGGTCATTGGTCAAACTGGGAGAAGTTCAACGAGTTGGAACGCGCTGGGCTCATGATGTACGGACAGATGACGGCCGGCTCGTGGATCTACATTGGCTCGCAGGGAATTATTCAAGGAACATTTGAGACCTTTGCCGCGATCGCGGAAAAACATTTTGGCGGCGATCTGGCCGGCAAGCTGGTGGTGAGCGGCGGCATGGGCGGCATGGGCGGCGCACAGCCCCTGGCAGCCACCATGGCGGGTGCGTGCTTCCTGGGGATTGATGTGGACGCAGAGCGCATCAAGAAGCGCCTGAAGACCGGCTATTGCGACTTCATGGTGAACAACCTGGATGAAGCGCTGAGGATCCTGAAGAATGCCGTTCGTAAGAAAGAAGCGATCTCTGTCGGCCTGGTGGGCAATTGCGCGGATGTGATTCCTGAACTGGCTGAACGCGGCGTGCTGCCAGACATCCTTACGGACCAGACTTCAGCCCACGATCCGCTGAATGGCTACGTGCCGAATGGCATGACTCTGGAGCAGGCGCTTGAGCTGCGTAAGAACGATCCTAAGGCGTATCTGGAAAAGTCGATGGATGCAATGGCCCGTCACGTGGAAGGCATGCTGCGGTTGCAGAAGATGGGCAGTGTGACTTTTGACTACGGCAATAACATACGGACGTTTGCTTTCCAGCAAGGCGTGAAGAATGCCTATGATTTTCCTGGCTTTGTTCCGGCATATATACGTCCGCTGTTTTGTGAAGGACGCGGCCCGTTCCGATGGGTGGCGCTCTCCGGCGATCCTGCCGACATTGCGGTAACTGACGATCTGATCCTGGAAATGTTCCCGAAGAACCGCATTCTGAGCCGCTGGATTGATCTGGCGCGCAAGCGCATTAAGTTCCAGGGACTGCCGGCGCGTATCTGCTGGCTGGGCTATGGGGAGCGCGCGCAATTCGGGCTGGCCATGAATGATCTGGTGAAGAAGGGCAAGCTGAAGGCGCCGATTGTGATCGGCCGCGACCATCTGGATTGCGGCTCCGTAGCTTCGCCTTATCGCGAAACCGAGGCGATGAAAGATGGCAGTGATGCCGTGGCTGACTGGCCTCTACTCAATGCGATGCTCAATACCGCCAGCGGCGCAAGCTGGGTATCGATCCATAACGGCGGCGGCGTAGGCATTGGTTATTCCTTGCATGCCGGACAGGTCACGGTCGCTGACGGAACAGAGATGATGGCCAAACGTATTGAGCGCGTGCTGACGAATGATCCGGGAATTGGCGTGGCCCGGCATGTGGATTCGGGATATGAAGAGGCAAAGACGTTCGCGGAGAAGAATGGCGTGAAAGGTGCCGATGGGTTAAGTTTCTATCCCGAGCACAGCGAGGGAACCCTATTAACCACAAAGGACACGAAGGAACACAAAGGAAAGCCTATTATTACGAAGATTTTGCATTCGGGTTTTGCCCTTCATTTCTGGAGCACTCTTTTGCGCATTCCTTTTCTTCATCACTGATAAAGGACAAGTGATTTTGCGAGGGACAATACCCGCGTGATGCGACGGGGTTTCAGAGGGATGATAATTACATTGGGAGCTGCCTTGGCCGCCGTATGCATGGATGCTGGCACCATCCGAATGGGTTCTCATAGTCATCTCGATTCTGGTAATGAAGCGCATAAGCCGGACAGATTCAACTAAGACCGCTAAAACGTCTAATGTCAAAGGTCCTTCAGGCCTCGCGCCAAATTGTTTTTGAGACACATAGATTTATGCAAGACTGATACTCGAACATGACTAGAAGGCTTAACAACTAGCCATTGAGAAAAAAGACCACATCGCGATCGCCTATCTGCTTCTGGCCAACATTGGCCAGCTTCTCACGCTGCGCGGTGAATCTGCGCCGAGGCGCGGTGCTGCGCTTGGCGGAGATCGGCGTAGTAGAAGATGCGGCAGTGCTCTGTGGCGGCGGAAAGATTCTTGCTGCCGGCCCCCAGCGCGAGCTGCTGCGTGATCCCTGGCTCAAGAAAAATCGGCGCAAAGTTCAGGAACTGGACTGCCACGGCGGCGTTGTTCTTCCGGGCTTGATTGACTGCCACACGCATCCGGTATTTGCCGAGCCCCGTCTTGTTGACTTCGAAAAGCGCATTGCCGGCGCAGGGTATGAAGAGATTGCCGCGGCTGGCGGCGGCATTCGATCCAGTGTTGCAGCGGTACGCAAGGCGAGCAAAAGCGAACTCAGCAAAAAAGTGTTGACCGCCCTGAATGCCATGCTGGAGCAGGGAACCAGCGTGGTGGAAGCCAAGTCCGGCTACGGCCTGACCATGGAAGATGAGATCAAGTCGCTGGAGGCGATCCGTGATGCCGCGCGCCACTGGCCCGGCGAAGTTGTGCCCACGTTGCTGGCGGCGCATGTGGTCCCGCAGGAGTATGCCGGCAGGGCTGATGAATACGTGCGGAAGGTCTGCGAAGAAATAATTCCGTCGGTCGCCAGGAAAAAGCTGGCTAAATATGTTGACGTTTTCTGTGAGCGGGGCGCATTCACACTGGAGCAATCGGAAAAAATCCTGGCGGCAGCACGCAAGCATGGCCTGGACACGCGTGCTCACGTCTGCCAGTTCACGCCTTCCAGATTAAGCGGATTACTTGGACATCAGCCGGCTTCGCTGGACCACATGGATTGTGTTCACGAGCAAGACATTTCTCTTTTGGCCAGCGGAGAGACGGTAGCGGTGCTGCTGCCGGGAGCAAATTATTTTCTTGGTCACAAGGAATTTCCAGATGCGCGTCGGCTGATTGATGCCGGAGCGCCTGTTGCCCTGGCTACCGACTATAACCCCGGAACGTCCCCCACACCGAGCATGCCATTTGTGATTTCTCTGGCATGCACCCATATGAAGATGACGCCGGCGGAGGCGATTGCTGCCTCCACAATCAACGCGGCGTGCGCCTTGCGGCTGCAAGACCGGAAGGGAAGCCTGGAAGCGGGAAAAGACGCAGACATGGCGCTTTTTGACGTGAAGGATTATAGGGAAATAGCTTATTGGTTTGCCTGGAACCGCTGTGTTGAAATGGTGGTGGCGGGAGAGAGAATTCGTGGAAGTGAGAGGTGAAGTTGATTTCGAATAGACCGTCGTCCCGAACCACAAGGTCCCTCGATCCTGCTCGCAAGCTGAAGAAAGCGCTTGCTCGCTTTACGGCTCTCGGGATGACGATTGGATGGGGTTTGTTTTTTATTGCTGTGAGTGCAGTCCAGCCCTGTGCAGCATTCCGCGCAGAACACGCAACTTCCTCCCGCACCTGCGGCAGCAACCCCTGTGCTACAGCCCGCTCCCATTCCGGTGCCATCGCCATCTGCGGTACCAGCTCAATCAAGCATTGCTGCGCCAACACAATCGCTGAGTCCCTTGGATGAAATCGTCATCACCGCTGTGGGCGATGTGATGCTGGGCACCACGTTTCCTGACGAGTCCACGCTGCCGCCGAATGATGGGGCCGACTTGCTGACCGAGGTCACGCCATTTCTCAAACGTGGCGACGTTGTTTACGGAAATCTGGAAGGGCCAATTGTTGATGGCGGCGTTTCGGCCAAGTGTCGCGGCAAGAAAGAAGGCACGTGCTTTGCTTTCCGCGTGCCCACGCGCTACGGCAAATACCTGAAGGGCGCGGGATTCACTGCCATGGGTCTGGCCAATAATCACGCAATGGATTTTGGCCTGGAAGGCCGGGCCAGTTCGCGCCAGGTACTGGATGCGGTACAGATTGCGCATACCGGCGAGGTCGGCGACATCGCGCGGCTGACAGTAAAAGGCAGAAAGATTGCCATTATTGCTTTTGCCACGTATCCGGGCGCTTACAACTTTCTTGATCTGGATGAATCACTGCAGACGATCCGCTCGTTGAAGGCGGAGTCAGACCTGGTGATTGTTGGCTTCCATGGCGGAGCAGAGGGTGCGACGCATCAGCATGTTCTGGAAGGTGATGAGACATTTCTGGGCGAAGATCGAGGCGACCTGCGAAAGTTTACGCATGCAGCGATTGACGCCGGAGCTGACATGGTACTGGGCTCCGGGCCGCATGTGGTCCGCGCAATGGAGATTTATAAAGGCAAACTGATTGCTTATTCACTGGGAAACTTCGCCACCTATGGGCCGTTCAATCTGAATGCGGAGAATGGGCTTTCACTGGTGCTGGAGGCGCACCTTGCAGCGGACGGGGCTTTTCTGCGCGGCAAGGCTTATCCGGTGAAGCAGGAAAAGCCGGGCGGTCCCAAAATCGATGCGGAGATGAAGATACTGCCAGTGCTGCGGGCGCTCTCCAATGCTGATTTTCCGCAAACGGCCGTTGTGATGGGGCCCCGTGGCGAGTTGTGGCTGCCGGGGACGGAAGTGCCGCCCTGCGTGAATGCCCCGGACCTGCTTGAGCAACGGTTTGGCGCTATTGCATGTGGTATCTTCCCTTAATAGCTCTAATAACGTAGGTTTTCAGGCCCATGGATAGATTCAAGATCATAGCGTTATTTATTTTGCTGAGTGGATTCATCATGATGTGCGTAGCGCAGCAGGAAACTTTACCGGCAGATTTGAAAGAAGCTGTGCTGCACGATACTGCGTGCACAAAGGCTGCAGATGCCGCGGATACGAAAGACAGTGATCCAGTTCTGACAAGTCTGACAATTCGCTCTGCCGGGCATGACGTGGGCACGATTGTCGCCGTGCAGGGCGCGTGCCATTGCCAGACTACGAACTGTGACAGTCTTGTCTATCTGCGCAGCGGCCAGGGATACCGGCTGGCGCTCCATGAAAAATACGCTTCCCTTCACCCTATGAAGATCGTCAAATCAGGGATGCCTTCCCTGACAGGGCAGTTTGAGGTCAGTCCGTCAAAGATGGAAACAACGGTTTATGACTGGGATGGCAAAGGCTATCGGCCAAGTCTTTGCGCCACCGTAATCAAGGGGAACAAAGTACCCACGATTACGCAGCATCCCTGCAAAGCCCCGTCACGATAAGAAAAGCATAGGCGGCCACTGCTCGTTGACGCCGCCAGTACCAGTTCCAAGGAGAAAAATGTCGCCACTGAAAAAAATCGTCTGGATACTTCTTGCCTTTCTGCCACTGATGGCTGTCGCACAGCGCCTGCCTTATGGTGTGACGCCGAGTCACTATGCGCTTACTTTCACGCCGGACTTACAGAAGGCAACCTTTACCGGCGACGAGACGATTGATGTGGAAGTAAACCAGACAGGCAGTTCCATCACGTTGAATGCGATTGAGCTGGAATTTCAGGAAGCGACGATTACACAGGACGGCAAAACGCAGGTGGCGAAGTGGAGCTTTGCGCCGGAAAAAGAGCAGGCCACATTCACGGTGGCGGATAGCCTGCAGCCCGGGCCGGCGAGTCTCCACATCAAGTTCACCGGAATTTTGAATGATAAGCTGCGTGGATTTTATCTGGCCAAGAGCAAAGAACGGAATTACGCCACCACGCAGTTTGAATCCACGGACGCGCGCCGTGCGTTTCCTTCTTTTGATGAGCCGGCGATCAAGGCAAAGTTTGACATCACGCTGATCGTAGACAAAGGGGACACGGCCATCTCCAATGGGCGCATTGCTTCTGATACGCCGGGACCGGTTGAAGGGAAGCATACAATCCAGTTTGCTACGTCGCCGAAGATGTCCACCTATCTGGTGGCGCTGGCGGTGGGCGATTTTGTGTGCAATGAAGGATCGGCCGACAACATTCCCATACGCGTCTGCGGAACGCCGGACAAAAAGCCTTTAGGCACGGCCGCCCTGCGATATGCATCCGAGATCCTGAAATTTTATGACCAGTATTACGGCATTCCTTATCCGTTCGGGAAGCTCGATATCGTAGGCGTTCCTGACTTTGAAGCGGGCGCCATGGAAAATACAGGCGCTATTTTCTATCGCGAATCACTTCTGTTTATCGACGATAACAACTCATCCGTGGGGGCCCATCAGGCAGTGTTTGAAGTGCTGGCGCATGAGATGGCGCACCAGTGGTTTGGCGATCTGGTAACCATGAAATGGTGGGACAACCTCTGGTTGAATGAAGGATTTGCCACGTGGATGGCGCTCAAGCCGTCGCAGGCGCTGCATCCGGAATGGAATGCCACGCTGGATGGAGTGCAGGCCACCAATAAGGCGCTGGAGTTGGATTCGCTGGTCAATACGCATCCGATTCGCGTGAAGGCAGAGACACCGGAAGAGATCAACGAACTATTCGATCCAATTTCCTATGAGAAGGCCGGCGCTGTCCTGCGCATGATTGAGTCTTATGTAAGCCCGGATGTATTTCGCCGGGGCGTCAATGTTTACCTGCGCAAATTTTCTTACGGCAATGCCACAGCGGAGGACTTCTGGAACGCGGTGACCGCTGCATCGGGCCGGCCCGTGGACAAGATCATGCCAACTTTTGTGGACCTGGCGGGAGTGCCGCTGGTGACGGTAAAGTCAGCGTGCCTGAATCAGCCAGCAGCAACACCGGCTCCGGCGCCAAAGAAATCAAAGCGATCGCGCCGTGCGCCGCTCAAGCCGCAGCCCAAGACGCAGGTAACGGCGTCTCAGCAGCGGTTCTGGGATGATCCGGCGATAGCGCCGAAAAAAGACCAGCTATGGATGTTGCCGGTATGCATTAAATCCGCCGGCGCCAAACCCTTCTGCCAGATCCTGAGCGAGAAAGAGCAGGTTCTGCCGGTGGCCGGCTGCTCATCCTGGGTCTTTGCCAATGGCAGCGCCGCAGGTTATTACCGCACGCAATATGACAAAGCTGATTTGCAGAAACTGATTGCCGTGGCCGGCACCGAGTTAACGACTGCTGAAAGAATCATGTTCTTGCGTGACGAGGCAGCCCTGGTGACTTCTGGCCAGGAAAACATGGCGACATATCTGGACCTGGTGGCCAGCGTGAGCCAGGATGCGCAAAATTCAGTGGTGGCAAGCTATGGCCCGTCACTGAACTTTATTGACAGCTATCTGCTCCAGGATAATGACGCCAACGCGTTTCGTTCCTGGGTGCGTTCAAATTTCCAGCCGATGATGGCCAAGGTTGGCTGGACGCCAGCCGCAAATGAAAGTGCGGACATACACTCGCTGCGCTCCACTCTGATCTCTATTCTTGGCGACATTGGCGAAGACCCGGAGACCATCCGGCAATCCACCCGGCTGGCGGAGCAATACTTGAAGTCTCCGGACTCGGTGGACGCCAGCATTGCCGGTGACGTGTTGCGGGTGGCCGCGCGTAACGGCAATGAAGCGCTGTTTGAGCAATACGTAAGCGCCATGCCCCAGATGCATTCACCGGAACAGTTTTACAATCTTGCCCGCGCGCTGGCAGACTTTCGCGATCCAAAGATTGTTGAGCGCGTGCTGGCAATGGGCGTTTCCGATGAAGTTCGCAGCCAGGATGCGGCAGGCCTGATTTCCGCGGTACTCAGCAATCCAGACAATCAGAAGACCGCATGGGCGTGGGTGAAAGCCAACTGGCCGGCGGTGGAAAAGAAAACCACCATGTCCAGCGGGCCGCGGATTGTAAACGCCACGAGAAGTTTTTGCAGCTTGGAGTTGCGCGACGATGTCCAGAGTTTCTTCACCGAGCACAAGGTCCCTTCAGCAGAGCGCACGCTGAAACAATCGCTTGAAGATATTGAAGCCTGCACCAGAAGGCGCCCTAGAATGGAAACGCAACTCTCGGAGTGGCTGCAACAGCATCCGGCGACAAGCGCACAAGCCAAGTAGCGAGTCAATTTGGGATGTTCGCGGGGCAGCTAGCGCGATGGCAAGTTGTAACTGATTGAAACGTTACCCAGGCGCTCCTGATGCTTGCGCACCAGGTCAGCTCGGCAACGCGGGCATTGAATGTTGAGCGTGGTTGGGCTGGTCCAGTTTAGCGTGAGGGCCGCGTCGGCGGCGTCCTGCTCAACCAGAAAGATTTCTCCTTCGTTGGCTGAGCCAGAAAAGAAACCAATCTTCAGGTCCTGTGCCGCAGGCCGAATATTCACGTGGGTAAGAAAGGGCGCTTCCGCACCGCAGCGCCGCTCCATCACTGCGGCTGTCCACTGTTTGCTTGCGTCTGTGGATTCCGCCACCAGCCGGTCAGAGCACTGTGGACGCATGTGCAGGTAAACCACAGTCAGCACGGCAAACATCATCAGCATCATTCCGCCGTAAACGAACGAGCCTACGACCATCTTGCGCGCAAAGGGGTCCATGGGTTTGCGAGAGATGGGTTTGCGGGGGATGGATTGAAGGGGCGTTTTGTCTGTCATTTACTCATGCGTATTCATTATTTATGTGTATCCAATTTATGTGTACCCATGCGCGATCTGATTTCGCGCCAGAGTTCCGCGCGTCCGTCACCGGTTTTTGCGGAGTAGGGAAGAGGCGGCGCAATTTCGTGGTCCCGGGCAAGCGCGGCCAAAGCGCTGCGCAATTTGTTGCTGGAAAGTTTATCTGACTTGGTGGCCACCACCAGATAATCGCTGCCGGCGCTGCGGAAGAAGTCGATCAATTGCCGGTCAGGCGGCTGCGCTGGGATGTTGGAATCAATCAGCACGATAGAGAGTGCCAGCGTCTCACGCTCCTGCAGGTACGGCTCAATGAACTTGGGCCACTCGGCGGAAATTTCTTTCGAGAGCTTGGCGTATCCATAGCCGGGCAGATCCACCAGCAGCATCTCCGGGTAGGGCTGGCTGGCCTTGGCATAGATCCCGATGAAATTGATGGTCCGCGTACGACCCGGAGTGGAGCTTACGTGCGCCATTTTCTGCCCTAGCAGGGAATTGATCAGGCTGGATTTGCCGACATTCGATCGGCCGAGAAAGGCAAATTCCGGAGGGCCTTCAGGAGGAAAGAATTTGGGGTCAGCGGCAGAGGTAAGGAACTTGGCGATAGGGGGCTTCATTTGCTAAGAACCAGTTTAACAACAAAAAGCCCGCTCATTTGGAGCGGGCTTTTCATCGTGATGCGATTTGAAACCTAGAGATAGCGTTCTCTTGAAATCTCCGGCTGTACGGCTGGGATCGTCTGGGTGTTTTCTTCCGGGAAATCCGGCAGCGGAGTTTCCAAGGCGATCTTCAGGACCTGGTCCATGTTTTCCACGAAATGGACTTTCATCTGGCCGCGAATATTTTCCGGCACCTCGGCGAGGTCCTTTTCGTTTTCTTTAGGGATGATCGCTTCCTTGATTCCGGCGCGCAGAGCGGCGAGAAGCTTTTCTTTCAGTCCACCGATGGGCAGGACTTTGCCGCGTAGCGTGATCTCACCAGTCATCGCAATGTCGCGGCGCACGGGAATCTTGCTGAGCGCGCTGGAAATTGCCGTGGCCATGGTGATGCCGGCTGAAGGACCGTCTTTGGGTATGGCGCCTTCCGGCACGTGAATGTGGATATCGACGTTGCGGTAAAAGTCTCTTGGGATTCCCAGCCGCACGGCGCGCGAGCGCACATACGACATGGCTGCGTGGGCTGATTCCTGCATCACGTCGCCCAATTGGCCGGTGATGGTGAGTTTGCCTTTGCCATCCACGATGGCGACTTCAGTGCTCAGGATCGAGCCGCCGACCTCTGTCCAAGCCAGGCCGGTGACAAGACCGACCTCACTCTTTTCATTGGCCAGAGTGTCACGGAATTTTGTGACGCCGAGGAACTCGTTTACTTTTTCGCCGTTCAGGGTAGTGGTGTAAGTGGAATCTTTTACGACGCGTCTTGCAACTTTACGGGCTATATTGCCAATTTCTCTTTCCAGATTTCGGACGCCAGCCTCACGCGTGTAGGACTTGATGATCTCGCGCAGAGCGTCGTCAGTGAATGTGAGCTGCTTTTCCGTCAGGCCGGTGGCCTCACGCTGTTTGCGCACCAGGAACTGCTTGGCGATCTCAACTTTTTCGAGCTCCGTATAGCCGTGCAGCCGCAGAACTTCCATGCGGTCTTGCAGCGCCGCGGGAATGCTGTGCAGCACGTTGGCTGTGGCGACAAAGAAGACCTGAGACAGATCGTATTCCACGTCAAGGTAATGGTCCTGGAACATCCAGTTCTGCTCGGGATCAAGAACTTCCAGCAGCGCGGCGGATGGGTCGCCGCGGAAATCAGAAGCCATCTTGTCGACTTCATCCAGCATGAAGACCGGATTCTTGGTGCCGGCTTTCTTCATCATCTGGATGATCTGTCCGGGCAGAGCGCCGATGTAGGTCCGACGATGGCCGCGAATCTCAGCTTCATCACGCACGCCGCCCAGCGACATGCGAACAAACTTTCTGCCGGTTGCTTTCGCAATCGACATGCCGAGCGATGTCTTACCTACGCCCGGAGGCCCAACAAAGCAGAGAATCGAGCCCTTGGGATTTTTCACCAACTGGCGCACAGCCAGAAATTCCAGGATGCGGTCTTTGATCTTCTCCAGGCCGTAGTGGTCCTGGTTGAGAATTTTTTCCGCGTGCTCAATGTTGCGAATCTCTTTGGACTTCTTCTTCCACGGCACGGCCAGCAGCCAGTCAAGGTAGTTGCGTGAAACCGTCGACTCGGCCGACATGGGCGGCATGGCTTCCAGCTTTTTCAATTCCTGGATGGCCTTCTCATGCACTTCTTTGGACATGCCGGCGGTATCGATCTTCTTCTTCAGTTCGTCGAACTCGCTCTTTTCGCCGCGGCCCAGCTCTTTCTGGATGGCCTTGATCTTCTCGTTGAGGTAATACTCTTTCTGGGCGCGCTCCATCTGGCGCTTTACGCGCGTCTGGATGGTGCGGTCCATGTTGAGCTTTTCAATCTCAATATCCAGCACGTCTGCAATGCGGTTGAGGCGCTCTGCGGGATCAAAAATTTCCAGCAGCTCCTGCTTTTCTTCAATGGAGAGTTGCAGGTTCTGGGCGATGGTGTCGCTCAGTTTGGCGGGGTCGCTCATGCCGGTAATGATCACAGGCTCAAGATTGAGCGACTGGCAGAGCTTTACATATTGGTCAAATAAATTGTGGACCCGCTGCATGGCCGATTCCAGGGTCTTGCTGGGTTCGGTGGGGTACTTCACGGTCCGAACTTCCGCCTCAAAATAGCCTTCCACATTGGTCAGCTTAAGTATCTTGCCGCGCTCCACGCCTTCCACCAGCACCTTGATATTGCCGTCTGGCAACTTCAGGTTTTGGACGATATTGGCGATGGTGCCGACCTGGTAAATCTCATGCGGCTTGGGCTCGTCAATACTTGCGTCATGCTGCGTGGCCAGGAAGATCTTGCGGTCAGAGGCAAGGGCCTCTTCCAGGGCGCGTACGCTGGACTCACGGCCTACGATGAACGGGGTCATCATATACGGGAAGATGACCACATCTCTGATGGGCATCATCGGAAGCTTGCGAGTTTCAAATTTTTCCTTATTCTGGGTCACTGATTAGCCTTTTTTAAAATTGCGTCTTTTGGGTTCGTCTGAGTTAATGATATCCCCATCTTGCTACTTTTAAGATTATCACGCAAGGCAAGCAGGCGTGGATAGAGTATTTTATACGGGGCTTTAAGTTGCACCTGTGAAATCAATGAGTTAGGTAAATGATGTCGCCTTTTCCGGCACTCCTGTAAATGTGGGATTTCTGCCGCGTTGTAAACTCTTAAATGTAGAGACCGCATGCAAAACCCTACGAAATTCTTCCTGCCTATTGTTGCCTCGATTTTGTTTCAAGTCTTCGCAGTCATTCCGTCACACGGACAACAACCCAGCAAGCCAGCTCCCGGTGAATTTTACGATAAAGAGCTTGATTTGCATTTTAACTATCCGGTTGAGATGGACCTTGTGGACGCGGCCGCAGCCATGGAGTCTGGCCATCTCAACATTTACGGAGTACCCAGCGCCGGCGATCCTGAGCACCAGGAGGCAAGAAAATGCGTCCGGCCATTACTGAGCGCAGAGCTGCCAGAAGAAAAAGCCCCTAAACGCGCTCCGGACTTGAGTGCTGTCTGGGTGGAAGATCCCAAAGACACCCAACTTCAGCGAGACGAGGCAATCACGGCTTCCGTATTCATCGTGGAAATACAGCGCAATTGCGTTCCAAAAGATGTACGAAAAAATGATGACGCTGCGCTGCACAGCATTGCCCTCAGTCTTGTCTCAGCGCCTGGAATACAAAAGATGCCTGATCCGTGGTGGTATGAACTGGGCAAGCAGAAAATCCACATGAATTCCGGCGCCGGTAGAGTTCTATTGCCGGCGGGACGAACGACCGGCCCGATTTTCATTATGGCCACGGCTACGTCATGGCGAGGCCATCTCATCGCCTGGGTGTTTACTTCAAATGACACGCAGACTTTTAACGAAATCACCAAGAGTCTGGTGCGTTTTGGCGACAACGCGTGGAGCCCAATGTTTCCACCTAACATAGGACCAAAAGGCTCCGGAACTCCGGTTAACGTTCTGCCAAAGTGACGTTGTGGAAATCAAGATGAGTACATGGGGCCAGGTCGCCGCTTCAGTCCACGAGCGATAGGCACGGGTATAGTAAAAAAAATTGGCCGCCCGTCGAGTCGGCGACAGTCGCGTCAATAATATTGCGGCCGAAAACGCCAGCAAAGGACGTATGATGTACACGCGATTCAATCCCAATCTTGGACCGGCCCTTCTTCTGCTGAGGGCTGAGGCATGAAATCGGCGCAATCCTTATAGTCGTGGCATTGTCATGGCCATTATTTTCCCACCCTTTGCTACGCAAAGGAGTGGGGCACCCTAGGTCTTGTGAGGGACAGAAAAACTAAGCATGGGAAGGTGGGCCACCCGCCCGTGGTAATTCATTTGGATGCAGTGAACAGCCATACGATGTTCTTACGGAGCATGCATGACGGGACTCGAACCCGCCCGGCCTCTGCCATCACCAGTGAGGGACCGCTACACCAAGAATCACATCACTACCGATGCAGAGTTTCTGAGCTTCCTTGAGTGTCTATTTTAGGGCTGCTTTCACGGCTTCAAGCAGCGCGGTAGGACCGTCATTGGAATCGACTGAATAATCCGCTTGAGGTATCGGCGAATCGCCGTGTCGCAATATGGACAACAAGGGTGTCCTGCACTTAGACCGCAAAGCTGCGATAAGGGCAATCTTGTCTTTTTGGGGCATCGAATGTCCCATCAGAATCAGATCGAAATCGTGCCTGGTCTCGCATATTTCCAGCGCCTCAGCAAAGCCGAACGCGGAGGAAACGTCGTATCCCGCCTGCTCCAATATCAACTGCCGGGTAACCAGCAGTGGGTGATCGTAGGATACGGAGAGAATACGTTTCTTCATACCGAACGCATTATAAATAGCGACGTTGCCCTTTCGCCCTACTGCTCTCAAAGAAGTTGAGTGCCTGGCTCGGGGTCTTGGAAAATTCAAGTGTCGTGGCAAACACGGTGTGCATCATAATAAAAGGGTACGTGTATGAGGGCCAAAGCGTCATCGTTGTTTCTGGCAAAATCTGCGCCGGGAAAAATAGTCAAGGGTCCTGTCTTTCGAACAGATGAAGTCGTGCCCCAGGACGGAATCTATCGCGTCCGACACTCTAAACATCGACTCCCTCATGAAGTCACTCTCCTCAGACACGAACGGTTTCCCAAGTGTGCCAACTGCCAGGATGCTGTGATTTTTGAGTTAATTCGAGGAGTCACCTTCACAGAAGAGAGCCTGGAGTATGACTCAAGGATTCGCCTGTACGAGCTTCCGGTAATGGAAGAAAAGAAAATTGCCGTCTAGGCTTTTTTCTTGTCTGTGTTGCTGAGGCTTTCCAAGTAGGCTTTCACAGCGACATGGGCGTCTTCAAACGAATACTCCTGACCCCACTGAATGATGGCAGCAGAACCGACCCGTTGCACTATCCAATGATAGATCGTGCCATTTGGACGAGCATCGAGCAGGATGTCGGCGATGTAGTCACCAACAGACAGTCTCGTATTCGGAGGCTCGGGAGCCTGCTTTGCCGCAGTCAAAGTAATCTCTCTTATTAACCCTAGTGCTCTCGGAGGATGAGAGCTGTCTCCGATTAAGATACATTAAGAATAAAATTGGTTGCATAGCGGAGTACCGCAAAAAGCAATAGTGAGTCTCCCTCAAGTGGCTAGCCGGTGCCTGTAGGCTTGTTGCGATATTCGAGAAGGATTTCGCCAGAGTGAAATGGCAGTACGTCCACATCGTCCACCCGCCGAAACAACTCAAAGCGGACATCGTTGTTGCATTGTTTACAGGAGGGAAAAAGCTCACGATTGAGAAGAGTAACTTCGTGCATCAAGCGATGCGAATCGTGATAGACGCGATAAACCCCGCTGCGAAGCACACTTTCGCCTGGCCTGAACAGCCCCATTTTTTGGTTCTCTCCCCAGATTTAAGAAACCGGCCAGCGTACAAGTAATTGTGCAATCTGATGCAGAGTCGCCGAACGCAGGTTGCCAGAGATGGACGCCTGGTGACCTGGGCGATTGCGTTCAACAGGACTTCTGGTTCGTTTTCAACGGCGATGCAGGTCTGCGGAACTAATTGATAGGGGTAAGAACGCAGGCAGTGCTGACCTTTTTAGGCTGGGACGCCATCGCCTGGATTGCGGCTACTCTCGAAAATGCTGTCGGCACGGTATCGAACAGAAGACGGTATATTTGCATTGGAGTTAGGCTGTTCAATTCTATACAGCGGGAAGCATGAAAGAAGCGTAGCGTTGAAGCAAACCGCTTGGTTTCCGGGATGAGACTTTCATGAAGCAAAATAAAGTAGCCAACAAGGAAGGCCTTAGCGTCACATGTCCCACTTGTGGAGCACTTCCAGGGAAACGATGCGAACTCAGCATTGGGGGAATACGTAACAGCTCACATTTATATCGGCGCTGGGCGGAACTGGACGCCGTGGCTGCAGGCAAACAAAAGAGTCACGCTGTTTCGGCTGGCGTCTAGCATGCGGCATCAAAACTTATATGACCAGGAAATCCATAAATTCGGTTTGGGGTAAGCCGCATATGAATGTCCAGGCCGGGCCATGTTCTTTTGAGGAAGTCGTCAAGACTCTCGGACTTTCTCCGAATGAGTATGAGCAGTCAGCTCAACTTAAGGCTTGGGTCCAAAAGCACAAAGACCAGAAGTATGTGCCTCCAGGTTTGCTGCAAGCATGGAACATGGGAGTAGAAGGGTAATTCACAATTAGATCAGCGTAGGCGCTCAAGAACTGGCATAACGTCCCCCAGAAGCTCATCGGGGGCGGGTGGTTTGTAGAAAAAACAAGGCGGCATCAATTCTGGTCCGCTTTCCTTTTGCAACTCCACTACAGGGATGTCACAGTGTTGACGAACTGCTTCCCACACCTGGCGCTTGACAGCCGGTAAGACTGAATATCCAACCACTACCAGGAGCAAATCATGTTTAGCGCAAGTTGTTCCAACGGTCTGAGAATCCTCCGCCGCCAGAACCTTGAAACCTGCCTTCTCTAGTGTTCTCCTCCGAGCCTGCGCCAGCCGCTTATTGCGAGATACCACCAAAATTTTGTCTCGTCGCAGCATCCGTATTTTAGATGCGGCAACAGTCGGAGGTGGTCTTCGCTTTATATTTATTTGTTTTATTTAGCATCCACTAGTTTGGCGAAGCGTCCCGAGCAGTGAATTGATTGTGCAGGCGCACGCTCGTATCTGGTACGCGAGTGGTGAACAGGGTCAGCGTCATCGGGTGGTCAATTTGAGTATGGTTCTGTTTTGGAAGTCTCGTGTGCCCCGATGGCCTTGCGTCTTTTAATTGGCACTTCTGGCTTCTTCAGACCAAGAGCAATATCGGCTAGTTCAAGATACTTGCTACTGTTCGGAACACCGCCAGGTCGATTCTCCCATGCGCGTTCACCAGCCGGGCCTTTCAAGCTGTAACGTGGAGCGATCCAAAGACCGTCTGGGGCGTCGGTCTTTTTGGGCTCACCATTGATAACCTTTTTGGGTTTCGATGCCATAAAACTCATCTTCACGTTCGTCCGGGCGGACACGGTAATGATTGACTCTTAATTTTAATCCAGAGTAGATGAATGTGCGCCAGCAAAATTTAGATTAGGTTGCTGTGACTCCTAACGCATGTTTTGCGGGATGACCCAAGGAGTCCAGTTCGGCGGCTGTTCAATACTAGACAGCGGAATAAATGAAAGAAGCGTAGCGTGTTGCAAGCATGGAACATGGGAGTAGAAGGGTAATCAGCTCAGCGGGCCGCCCAGTCCACCAACCGTCCTGACCGACAGACACGCTACCAAGTCATATGCCCTAAACATTAAAGACCGCTCAGTTGAACGCTCTCTTCAGCTCAATCACCTCCACCGGAGCGTCCGGCCAGTTATCTTCCCAGCAAATAATCAGGTCACAGAAGGCGGCATCGTGGCCATGATGCAGAAAGTTCCGGCTTTCGTATTCAAATTCAATTTTCACTCTCTGCAACCGATTTTCCTCCATCGTCCGGAGGGCCTCGCCATCCGGAAAACCCGCCTGAATACGCAGCATCTGGAACCCCATCTGCTCCGCCATCGCCCCAAACAGAAAGATCACTCCAGCCTCATTCACCGGAGCGCAGACCAGTGGAGACGGCCTGAGCAGTCGCCCATAGACCGGCCTGTCGGCTCGAACCTTCGCTTTTGGTCGGTTCCATTCCTCCTGCTGCCCGTTCCTTTTGCTCTGCCCGTCCTTTTTGCTCTGAAGATGGCTATCAATCAGTTCAATCACGTCCTGCCATTCCTCCGCAAGCCCGTTTTCAAGAGCGTAGCGTTTCATCGCTTTCGGCACGTTGCTCCACGTGCCAAAACGCTTTCTGAATGGCACTTCACTGTGGAGGCCATCGAGCTCATATTCGTGAAGCTTGGGGATTCTTTTTAGGGCACGAACAACCTTCGCCCAATCCAGAAACAGGTCTTTCGACTCGATCCTCATGCCGCTTCCAGTTCTCTTCAGCCCGCACTCCTTCAAGGTGGCTGCGTAGCTGCCAAAGAGGCCGATCATATCGTGCCGGGTGATGTCCGTATGCTTCTCCAACTCGGAGACGTTGGGTACATGCCCAACCTTTTCCATACAGGCAAGGACAGCGGTGATCATTCCTTCTCTTGTCACGTTCTTTTTCCAGGACATGTCTTTTTCTCCCAATAAAAAAGCCATCCTGCGTCAGGATGGCTTCGGTTGCTATAGATTTTGGTGTTGCTCTTACGAATGGCTAAATACTAAGGACTTAAGGCTGTATCCCAGGCACACCTCTCCGGCCCAGGCCCTCCACAGGTTGTGAAGGGGGGAAAGGAAGCTTCTAAACCAAGCTAAGAGCCAAAGGCTAATAGCTAAAAGCCGCCTTCCAGTTGCAGGCCTTTGAGCGAAACGCCGGCGCCGCTCCCGGCAGACTACCTACAAAATATAAGCGAAAACATGCACCGATGTCACGCGCGAAATGGTACATCTTGACAGAGCCTCGGCTCAGACAACATATGTTTGTGTCCGATAAGTTGCGGCTGAGAGTCTTGCCACGGAGATGAAGAGGCACGAGTGAAACCTTCCTTTCCGACGACCGATTTCCCGATGTCCCGACGACCAATCTCCCGATCTCCTTTGCCTTTCTCCGTGGCTCCGTGTCTCCCTGGTAGGTTTTCACTTTCGGCGATTTTGGCAATTTTGGCATTTCTGGCAATTTTCTTGATCTACGTTCATCTGCGTAAATCAGCGGCAGAAGTCCCTTGCCTTTCTCCGCGTCTCCGTGCCTCCGTGGTAGGTTCGGCTTTTGGCCAAAACAAAACCGCCTGCTTTGCGGCAGGCGGCTTCGTGTTCCTTCGTGTCCTTTGTGGTTAAAGGTTTGGTTAGAGCTAGCCGGCTTTTTCCATGGCGGGCAGGGAAATATCCCGGCGCTCGACCATCTCTTTGGTGACTTCAAATTCCTTCACGCGCTTCTGGCTGGGCAGGTGATACATCAGGTCAAGCATCAGCTCTTCCAGGATCATGCGCAGACCGCGTGCGCCAACCTTGCGCTGCATGGCTTCGCGGGCAATGGCAGCCAGCGCTCCGTCTGAGAAGCGCAGCTTCACGCTCTCAAACTCGAACATGCGCTGGTACTGCTTGATGATGGCGTTGCGCGGACGGGTCAGGATTTCGATCAGAGCGGCTTCGTCCAGATCATTCAAGATGCCGACGACAGGCAGGCGGCCGACGAATTCAGGGATCAGGCCAAAGCGGACCAGGTCATGGGGCTCGGCTTTTTGCAGCAATTCAGTGTCACGCTTGCTGGCTTCAGTAAACTCTTTTTCCTTGGCTTCACTGGTGCGGAAGCCCATGGATTTTTTGCCGATGCGCCGGGCTACGATCTTTTCCAGTCCAACGAATGCGCCGCCGCAGATAAAGAGGATGTTCGTGGTGTCGACCGGAGTGAATTCCTGGTGCGGGTGCTTGCGTCCGCCCTGCGGAGGAACGTTGGCGATGGTGCCTTCAAGAATCTTCAGCAGCGCCTGCTGCACGCCTTCACCGCTCACGTCGCGCGTGATGGAGGGGTTCTCGTCCTTGCGGCCGATTTTGTCGATTTCGTCGATATAGATGATGCCGGTCTGAGCGCGGCCCACATCGCCATCCGCTGCCTGCAGCAGCTTGAGAACGATATTTTCTACGTCTTCGCCGACATAGCCTGCTTCCGTGAGGGTGGTGGCATCGACGATGGCAAACGGCACGTCGAGCATGCGGGCCAGAGTCTGGGCCAGCAGCGTTTTGCCGGTGCCCGTCGGCCCGATCAGCATGATGTTGGATTTGGCCAGCTCCACTTCGCCGGTCTTGGTGCGGTTCATGTGGATCCGCTTGTAGTGGTTATAGACCGCTACGGAGAGCTTCTTCTTGGTCTGTTCCTGTCCGATGACGTATTCATCCAGGAAGGTCTTGACCTCTTGCGGCTTGGGCAGATGGTTGGGAGCTGCCGCGGCATGCGATTCCGTGCGATCGTCTTCCAGAATGGAATTGCAGACGGCTACACATTCATCACAGATGTAAGCCCGGGGATAGTCGCTTGGCGACGAGATGAGCTTGGCAACGGCGTCCTGCGACTTATGGCAGAACGAGCAACGAAGTGTTTCTTCCGGCGTCCTGGGCTTCACAATCTAACTCCTTGATCGGTCGGGCCTTTGATTGAAGCTGGCCAGTAACCCCGTCCGATTGATTCATATCAGTTTACTTGTGCTTGTAAATTATGTCGTCAATTATTCCGTACTCTTTGGATTGTTGTGCGTTCATTATAAAGTCACGCTCAACATCTTTTTCCACCTTTTCCAACTTCTGGCCGGAATGCTTGGCGATGAGCTGGCTGGTGATTTCGCGCATCCGCAAAATCTCTCTAGCATGTATATCAATATCTGTGGCTTGACCACTAAGGCCAGACATCAAGGGTTGATGAATAAGAATCCTAGAAGTGGGTAGGGCAAAACGCTTACCTGCGGCACCAGCACAAAGTAACAAGGCCGCCATACTTGCGGCTTGACCGCAACAAATGGTCATAACATCAGGGCGCACGAACTGCATGGTGTCGTAAATGGCCATACCCGCCGTGATGGATCCGCCCGGAGAGTTGATGTACAGCTGAATGTCCTTCTCGGGATCTTCCGCCTCAAGGAACAGAAGCTGCGCGATCACCAGGTTGGCGATCGTGTCGTCAATCGGCGTGCCGATAAAAATAATATTGTCGCGCAGCAGCCTTGAATAGATGTCATAGGCGCGTTCGCCTCGGCTGGTTTGCTCTACTACCATGGGTACGAGTGCCATAAATCGTTCTTCCTTCCGTTACTGCATCCGGGATTTCCCCAGACCGGTTCCTACTCTGAGTTTGAATATAGCCAGTTTAGCGCTTTTTCACTTCTCATGCGGTCGCGCAAACGCTCCACCGCATTATCTTTCACCAGACGGCTCATCACTTCGTCGACTGGTTGTTTCATCTGGCTCGCCATTGCTGCAATTTCCTTGTCCAGGTCTTCGTCAGTGACCTGGATGTTTTCCGCAAGCGCGATCTTCGCCAGCAGCACGCTCGCTTTTACTTCTTTCATGGCGGCATCAAGCTGGCCTGCGCGAAGCCGGGCAAAGTCCATGTGACGCATGTCTTCTGTCTTCATGCCTTGTGCTGCCAGTGCGCGCAGTCCGCGCTCCAGCCGCAGCTCAATCTGATGCTCCACCATGGACCGCGGTACCGGGAAATCATGCTTGGACAGCAGCTCTTCAATGAGCTGGTCTTTTGCTTCATGGTCCGCCGTATGCCGGCGTTCGCCTTCCATGTTGTCGCGGATAATCTTCTTCAGATCCTCAAACGTTTTGAGTTCGGGGCTAAGCTCCTGCGCAAAATCGTCATTCAATTCAGGCAGGGTCTTTTTCTTGAGAGCGTTGACCTTTACTTTGTAGTGGAACGCCTGCCCGGCCAGCCGCTTATCATAAAAGTCGTCCGGATAAGAGACATCAAAGCTGCGCTCTTCGCCTGCTTTGGCGCCGTTCAGATGCTCGGTGAACTCAGGAATCGTGTTCGCTCCGCCAATCTCTACCAGGACTTCATCCATCTGCACGGGCTGAGCGGGCTTTTCCGCACCGGCTCCTTCAGTAGATGCTGCTTCAGCCGGCGCATTCTCAGCGCCTTTGGGCGTTGCTTTAAACGATACCTGTAGGAAGTCGCCCTGTGCCGCTGCGCGATCCTCATCAATCGGATCGTAGCTTGCCTGCCGTTCCTGCAACTGCTTGATCTCGTTATCAACTTCTTCGTCAGTAACTTTGACCTGCGGCTTCACGATTGAGGTTTTTTTGTACTCGCCCAGCTCAAATTCCGGCAGGATCTCAAACGCGGCTTTGAATTTCATCGGCTCGCCGGGTGTGTATTCCAGGTCATAGATATGTGGCTGGGAAACCGGCCGGTATCCCGCTTTAGTCACTCCTTCACGGAAGTACTGCGGCACCAGGTTCTCCACCACGCTGCTGGTAATCTCGCTGGAGAAGCGGCTCCGCACCATGCTGGCCGGCACTTTCCCTTTACGGAATCCCGGTATCCGGGCTTCTTTGGAATACTGCTGCACCAGAGCTTCCTGCTGTTTGGTCACCACGTCAGCAGGGATCTCCACGCTAATTTCGCGTTTGCAGGCCGGATCCATTGGTGGAACGTCTGCCGTATGGTCGTGGGTGTGTCCCGCCTCAGGCTGGCCGTTCTGAGCCTCTAAAGACTGGCCTTCTTGGGATTGACTCTCTGCGGTCGGTCTTTCTGAAGACTGGTTCTCAGTCTTTTCCTTTGCCTTGCTCTCTGCGTTATCCAAGTGGTTTCCTTATCCGCTGCCGCCGTAGGGGAAAACGGCAAAATTGAGGGTTTTTTCACCTATACCCCAAACATCCAGTTTAAGAGACGTTGCGGCAGGGGTCAACTTGACAGGAGTGACTCTACGAAGACGATGCCGTATGGTGCAAAGCACCTTCTGCCCTAATCTAATAAGGCTGTTTCCGCCGTAATGACGCCAATAAACGATTGGAACCGGAGCCCACCAGAGGGTATGTGCGACGAAATCTGCGCGGCTTGTGCCGTAATGGTTTTTCGCCGGGTGAAACGTAGTTTCTTGCGGCGAGTGACTCTACGTTAATCTCAGCAGAAGTTCCCCCTGCCGTCTGCTTCGCCTCGACGGCTTCGGGCTCCGCGCGGCGCCATTTTCTGATGTTGTGGGCATAAATCGCCAGACAAAAAAGGTTCGCCGGAATGAATCCCCACTGTTTCGTCTGAAAACCGATGAGACAGATAATCACGCTATTCAGACCCGCCAGCATCCAGCCATGCCATAGGCGTTTACCCACCAGAACGGTGGATATCACGGTCAACAGACAGGAAACATAATTCAATTGCATTTGGGTTAGGCGGGGGAATCCAGAGTTCCTGCTTATTAAAGACTCAATCGCACTAAAAGGAAATCGGCAAAAGACCTGAATGTGCACCCGGGCAGATGCATTCGTGAGGGAACTGAAGTAACCAGGGATCGTAAGAAAGATCGTTCGTAAAAAGATCGTTCGTAAGAAAGATTGTCGTCCTGGCGGTCAAAGCATATCGGGCTATGTCTGCCCGGGTGGAAAGCGCGCTTTTATCCGGGCGTTTATCTCATGCGAGAGGCGCGGTTTGTTCCAAAATCCGTCAGGATGGATTCGCTGCTCAACAAAGCGCGTTCAATGGTGGGTTCAATCCCCCAGCTCAACACTTCAGTATTGCCGCGCTCCTGGACAACATAATGAAATGCGTCTCCCGGATTTACACGGTCCGTGACAATGTCCGCCAGATAGTCGCCGGAGCGGATCGTCAATGTGGAATGATTTGACCCGACCATGGTCTCTTCCAGCGTGATTCGATGGAAGTCTAAAACGGCGTCAAGTATGTGGCGAGGAAATTCATCAACAGGATATTGGCAGATCCCGATCGCAGCTTTGCCGGGATAGGCCGCCTGCACCAGCTTTTCATAATCGATGAGTTGATCGCAGTGCCCATTCGGGCATCCTTCTGTTCCTTCCAGCGCCCAGGACATTTCGCCGGCGGTACGGAATCCCGTAAATCCGTTGGCCAGGGCTTCCTCAATGGAACGCTCCAGCATGCCCATCATGATCTCCGGCTCAAAGCGCCCTTCGGCAAAGTAAACTTCCTCTTCGGTGTGAATCTCCAGAGCGCCTCGCGCGGTTTCAGCCGCCACATCAACCCCTGCCTGCTCCAGCGCCTGATGTAACTGCGGGATGAAGCGGGATTTCTGCGCGCAAAAACAGCGCTCTCCGTTCCTGAGTCCGGCTGCCAGATAAGCCGCCAAAGTTTCCGCCAGCACGGCTTCATCGCGATAGAAAAGGCAGATATGATCGCCACATTTGAACTGCACCAGAGGATGAGAAGGTAGCAACATAAATATTTAAATGACTTCGGCTGTTAACGCTTTTTGGTTTTGGTCCCAATCGCGAACCAGTGCAAATGCTATCAAGGTAGCGAACAGGTGGTTGCGCTCGATCTCATAGGCATTGGGAGAAAATGGCTTCCGATAGTGGGAGGCCAGCGAACCCAGGACCCTGCCTTGCGCATCAATCACCGGAACAGAAAATGCTGCGCGAATGCCGCTCTTAACCGATGCCTCGCGCGCCGATGCGAACAGGGGATCCGTGAGCATGTCGGTTACAATCCATGGTTTTTTCTGCTGGGCGGCCCGGCCACAGCATTGATCACCCAGTTGGACTTCGCCGCAGCCTTTTACATATTCATCCGGCAAGCCAATGGTTACAGACATTTTGAGTACTTGCCGTTCCTCATCCATCAAATACAAGGAACCAGCTTCCGAGCTTGCCGCATTCACGGCCAATTGCACCAACTCAGTGAGAGTGGAGTGAAGGGCAGTGTCTGATTGAAAAAGCTGGAGGCCTTGCTGGATAAAACCGATGTCTGACATTAAGCGGGAGTATACCTTCGATTTACTGGCGATTCCAGATATTTACAGTGGGTTGAGCGCCTTTGGTATCAACTGGCTTTGGCAAGTTCAGCCACGCGATCTGCCACGTTCTGGGGCCCCTCGCCAGGGGTCTCAATCCATGAATCGGCATCTTCCAGCGCGCGGCCGCTGGTGATGGGATATAACTCCAGAATTTTGATATCAGGGCAATGTTCGCGTATCAAATTCACCACGTGCTGTTTCATGTTTTTGGAAAGCGTCTGCCCGATGACTACAACGTCGAATTTATATTTTTTGCACGCTGCAGAGAGTTCCTTCTCATTCGTGGCTGACATGACCCTGTGACCGGCCCGTATCAGAAACTCTTGCCGGGCTTTCATCACGTCAGGGTCAGCGCCTGTACAAAGAACGAGTGCCATTTCACTGACTCCCTTGGTTTACAACAATTGGATATCGTTTCTGAATTGGAGCGGGTACACGAAAATAAGGTTGTGAGATCAGGCCTGGCCCGTAATTTTACCCAGCCATTCGCCCTGCCACGCGAGAAAGAATATCGCATTCCGCCTGCTGCCAATCGTATTCGGCAAAGCCATCCTCGCAGCCGCGCTCCTGATAAAGCTGATAAGCCCGCACACGAATCATCTCTTCCGTGGATCGTCCGCCATTGATGTCGTCGCTGGCGCGCGTGCCGATTGTTATTGTCTGTGTTGCCATGATTTTTGGTTCTCCCCCGAATGAATGAATGGACAAGAGCATCCATTCATCCCCAATGGATGCTCATTGTTCTTTGAGAGTTGACCACTCTGCGCAGAATCAGCATCTAAGCTGGTGTGAACAGAAGCATTTCAAAATCGCAGGTCCAAACCAGGCAGGTTCAAACGCAGCAAGCGCAGGCCGAGCAGGTTCAAAATCAGCAAGTACAAATAGAAGACCAGCAAAAGCAGAAGTCGCCGCTGGCGCAGGCGCGTGAACAAGTAGCTCAGACCAATAACATCAATCTCTGGTTCAGCCGCTTTGCCAGCAAGACCGCGCGGCTCGTTGGACATCCCACGATGTTCCTGGCTGCAATCATGACTCTGGTTGTGTGGGGAATCAGCGGGCCAATTTTCCATTATTCCGATACATGGCAACTGGTCATCAATACTGCCACCAGTCTTCTGACCTTCCTGATCGTCTTCCTCATTCAAAATACGCAAAACCGCGACGCCAAGGCGCTTCATCTTAAGCTTGACGAACTGATCCGCTCGCATAGCCCGGCGCACAATGACATGATCGACATTGAAAATCTTTCTGATGAAGAATTGGACGAGCTGGAAAAACGCTATGCGGCAATCTGTGAAGAGAACCGGTCGCGGCGAGAGAAGAGCAGGACCGCGCCCAGGTCCGTGGTGAATCAAGGATAGATTGGGTTCAGTAGCGTCTGCTTGAATGACGGCGATGGTTTTTCCGCCTGAGCATTCAATACCATTGTGTATTGAAACCAACGGTAATTGGTTGAGCTTAAGTCCCGGTAATTCTTGTTGAAAAAGTCTTCCTGCGATTGGGCTGGCGGCACGGGATCATTCATTATCGAACGGATGGCCGCCATTCTTTTTGCCGTGTTTTCCATAAACGCCGGATCTTTGGATCGCCAATAGGCAGCGGCGATACGGTCGGTGCCGTACTCAAAGGAATAGTGGGTTGCACCGGCTTTATGCTGGCCCGCCTGCCACCAGTGGCTTAATTCGTGGATGAAAAGCCAGCGATGCACCGCATCCTCAAATTCCTGCTCTCCTGTTTTACCGGGCGATAGAATCCCGGCTATCCGGGTGAAGCGCGCCTGATCTTCAGGGCCCATGGCTGTCCATACGGCGATATGCAAAATGTTTTTGCCCCCTTCATACCTTCCGAAGGAAGGCGGATTGTCGAGAACAATTTCGGGTGGCGGCAGACTGGGCTGAAATCCCTCAGCCTTGATCTGTTCGATGAACGCATCTCTCAATGCCGTGAGTTTCGCCATGGCAGCTTCATCGGAAGCAGCATTTGCCGAAGGCGGAGCAGCGGTTTGAGTGGAGAGGCGTACCGGCAGAACAGCGAACCAACAAACAGCAATCCAAAGCACGCAAGCCTTGCAAGACATCCGCGCATACTACCAAATCTAAAGAAATAGCGTCCTTTTTCTCAACTGACAAGCGAAGACGTTCTGGCTTAAATCAGCCATTTTCGCTGGTTGAAAACCACCATTCCGCATTGGCGGAGCAAAACAACCCTACTGGAATCAGGCATTCTTTCAAGGCAAGTTTGGCCCTTTACGTGCTTTTATCTAATGCCCGATTCATTGTTTACTTTCATTTTGCTGGGCAACTTAATATAAAAATAGCTGTATTCGGAGGAGATCCTTTGAAGGCATTGCAACTCTTGCAAGGCAAGCATGGCGCCCTGGCCGCGAAGATCATGTGTGGGGCTTTGGCAGTATTTTTCCTGATTGCGCTCCCATCGAGCGCGCAGAATCGCGTGATGAGCCCTAATCAGGGCGAAGGTGACGGCGTGAGCGCGGGCGGGAAGTGGGTTGTGTTTCGCTCGGAAGATAAGATGACCGCCGCAAAAAACGTCCGCTTTGAGCTGCAGGCAGACAATTATTTGAGCACCAGCCCGGCCTACAAACCGCGAGTCGAGATAGCCTGCACCAATCGCAAATATACCGATTCGGATTTCAACCCTGGCATACCTCTGGGACCGCCGAACCGTCCTGGCTTTTGGGGACAGCCGCAGATAGAAGTCTTGGTTCGCGTGAATGACACGCACCACTCTCACGGCTGGAATTGGGTACGCGGCCGCTTTCTCTCCATGGATAAAGGCACCACACGGGAGCTAATTGGAGCGCATATCTTCAAGGTGCAGATTCCCGGACCAAGAGGGCCGGAGATCGCGGAGTTTTCACCCGCCGGACTTAACCTGGCACAGGTAAAGCAGGATTGCGACCTGACTCCCAAAAAGCCCAGCAAGGATTGAGCTAGCCGGCCCCAGGGGCAAAAAAATCTAGGATTTTCTGGCCTCAGCCAGCGACTTGCATAAGCGCTTTGAGCGTGCTGCATTCCTGGCTATGGTCGGAGAATTTGTACGGAACAACTCTGCCTGATTTCACCCAAAATAAAAACCTCTTGACTCTGGAACCTATTCGAGGGTTCATACTTCTCATGGTGCAAAGCAGTTCCAAAGCTCTCAGATCAGGCGCCCTGGCTAAGGCAGCAGGAGTTAGCGTGGATACGATTCGACACTATGAGCGGATTGGCGTTCTTCCACCAGCATCCCGAACGGATTCAGGTTATCGGATCTTTCCGGCAAGCGCATTGGACCGGGTACTGGTTGTGCAGAGGTCGCTTCGGATCGGATTCACGCTGGCAGAGCTGGCAGACGTGTTGAAAGCCCGTGATGCTGGTGGCGCTCCTTGCCACCGCGTTTACAAGCTGGCACAAGAAAAACTCAAGGGTATTGAAGAAGACATCGAGAGCCTGAAGCGAACCGAACGTTATCTCAAGAAAGTATTAGCCGATTGGGAACAGCGGATGCAGCGAGCAGGTGCGGGGCAGAAATCGCACTTGCTGTACTCGCTCAGTGAAGCGTTGAAGCATACAGACGCCAAAAGAAGTAAATTTAGGAGGAAAAGAAAATCATGAAGACCGTTATTGTGTTTCTCTTGGTTTGCGGGCTGCGCCTGACGGCTCAAGACATGCAATCTTGTCCGATGCATGACGAGCATATGAAAGCAGCTTCCCAGCATCAGGCCGATGTGGAGAAACACGGCGATCAAGCCATGGGATTTCCGCATGACAAGACCACCCACCATTTCCGGCTATACGCAGATGGCGGAGCCATTGAAGTAACAGCGAATGATGGTAAGGACTCACAGAATATAGAAGCCATCCGATCTCATCTGACGCATATTGCCGCAATGTTCTCTGACGGCAACTTTTCCATCCCCATGTTCGTTCACGATCAGGTGCCACCCGGAGTGCCTGTCATGAAAGAAAATCACAGCCAGATTTCTTATAACTTTGAAGAACTATCAATGGGTGGAAGGGTGCGAATTAAAACAGCAAATCCCGAGGCACTGAAAGCAGTCCATGACTTTCTTCAGTTTCAGATCGACGACCACCATACCGGAGACGCAAAAGAGAGGCCAGCGGACCGATAGCTGGCGAATTTAGAGTGCTGGTAGTATGCTGAATAGAGTGAAACGGCACTTCAAACTTTGCGCGGCAGCGGCGGTACTTCTCGTCGTGGTGAGCGCTCCCACTCTGAATTGCATGTCTCTTTTTTACAAAATGGACATGCAGCAGATGGATTGCTGTAAAAAAATGGCGGCAGGCTGTGACATGGGTGCGGCCCATGATTCCTGTTGTCAATCCTCCTCTGACCCATATGCCGCCAGCGGCACAATGGCCAGCAAATCGGTTCAGCTATCAGCGCCTGTCCTCGAATTACCTTTGCCGGTTGAGCCCGCTGTTCTTTTAATCGCAAGCGCTGAGTTCGCCACACCTGCAGATGCACACTCACCGCCCTCCAGCCCTCCTCTAAGCATTTCTGTTCTAAGAATCTAACTCTTTTTTCTTCAGCGATTGCGTTTGCGCGCGTGCGCAGATGTGTCTTCACGCAGTCACGTCATCAGGAGAAAAGATGAGAAAAATATTTGTCATTGGCTTTTTAATGCTCACGGCTTCTTTTGCTTACGGGGGAGGCCACGGCCCCGTTTTCGGATTGGCTACACCAACAAATTCGCAAGGCGAATGGAGCTATGACCTTGGAGTGTTTGACAGGTCTGCTGCAAGCGGATCGGAAGCCTCGCTCCGCGGGTTGATCGCCTACGGATTTACTCCGCATTTGACGCTCTCTGTAACAGCACCAGTTGTGATTGGGAGCGCAAACCTTCCACCGACCAGAATTCAGCCGGGAGCGGATTTTGACTCCACACTCGCGTGGCGATTCCTTCACAACACCACACGAGTCGGCACGCGATTTGAGAGTACAGCTTTTGCCGGCCTGGCCGTGCCGGGGCCTCAGGCGAATTTTGGTGGAGTGGTTCATGTGACCAACGCACCAGGCAATATGGTCGGAGCAGTAACCGGAGTGGCATCGCGCAGCCATTACGCCTGGCTCGGAGCGACCTTCACGCACTTCTATGAACGGAATGATGAACAGCGCCCAAACGTGTTTGATTACAGCTTTGTTTACGGATACCGCCCCCCATCCTGGCGCAAAGAGCCGGACAAATGGGATTGGCGCCTATTCGCTGAGTTGGTGGGCGAGCGCTCCGGAATGTTTCTTGAGTCGGGTGTAAACGTACCCGGCACAGAAGCTCATCAGGTGTTTCTCGGGCCTTCCGCTCTGGGAATCTATCGCAATTACACCGTTAGCTTTGGCGCGCAGGGTCCGATCTACCGGAATGTAGGCGCGGTGTTTTCCAAAGAGCGCGTCAGGTTCGCCGTGAATTTCAGCTATCTGCTGTTCCAGCATTCTCACTAGGAGAGATTTATATGAAGAAGATCATAGCTTTGCTTTTTTTGGCCGGGTTGCTTGCGACATCGGCATCGGCGGAAATTCGGTCTATCAATATCACCATCTTCGGCATGGATTGAGAAGTATGTGCACACGCCGTGCGCGTGTCATTCAAAGCAGTACCCGGAGTGGATACCGTGAATGTGAGCCTTGAAAAGGGGCTTGCGAACGTGACTCTTAAACCAGGAAACACTACAACGCTCAAACAACTTCAGGATGCTATCGCAAAAAATGGCTTCACGATGAAGCGGGCCGAAGCAAGTGTGGTCGGGAAGATCACTAACAACGCAGGGAAGTTGCAGTTACAAGTAAGCGGTTCCAATGACGTTCTACAACTTGTTCCTGCCTCACATGACGGGCTGGACGCGGCAGCTCTGTCTGGCAAAACCGTGATAGTTGCCGGAGAGATTCCAGAAGCAGCGAAAGGCAAGCTTCCGGATACGCTGCGCTACAACTCAATCGAGGAACAAAAATGATCGAAAATTCCACTTCAGCTCAAATGACAACCCGGTCAGCCTGGATGAGCTATTTCTCTCTATTCACATCGCTCAGCACGCTGTTGTGCTGCGCATTGCCTTCAGTCCTGGTCCTGCTGGGGTTGGGTGCAACGGTTGCGTCCGCGCTCTCAGCGCTGCCATGGCTGGTAACGCTCTCACGACACAAAGACTGGACGTTCAGTATCTCAGGCGTATTGATCGCCGCCAGCTTCTTCAATATGTATTGGATTGTGCCCAGGCTTACTCGCGGGCAATCCTGTGACGCGGACGATCCAACCGCATGTGGACAGGCCAGCCGGTTCAGTAAGGTGCTGCTGTGGTGCTCAGCGGCCATCTACTCCGCCGGTTTCTTTGTGGCCTATGCCCTTGGACCAATATTGACAAGGCTCGACCGCTAACAGCAAGCCTGATGTATGCTTGGCGCATGGCCGAACTTACCATGGATCGCCGGCAGATAGCGCAGCGTGGAAAGCGCCTGGAATACTTCACGATTGCCTGGAACACCGTGGAAGGGCTGGTCGCAGTCGTTGCGGGAGCATTTGCGGGCAGCATTTCGCTGGTTGGATTCGGTATAGACAGTTTTATTGAAGTTACCTCGGGAGTTGCCGTGTTGTGGCGAATGTCAGTGGATGCTGACGTTCACCGCAGACAGAAGAACGAAAAACTGTCACTAAGAATTGTGGGTATCTGTTTCCTAGCGTTGGCTGTTTATATCGGTTATGAGTCCATCACTGGTCTCATCAGCAGGAAAGCTCCCGAATCCAGCGTGGCTGGAATCATCCTGGCTGTTGTTTCTCTGGTGGCAATGCCACTTCTCTCGCGCGCCAAAAAGCGCGTTGGAAATGAGATGGGCAGCGCAGCCATGAAAGCCGACGCGAAGCAGGCTGAGTTCTGCACATATCTTTCCGCAATCCTCTTAGCTGGGCTGTTACTCAATACTACATTTGGCATCTGGTGGGCAGACGCAGTTGCGGCCCTCATCATGGTTCCCATCATTGCTAAAGAAGGATATGACGGAATACAGGGCAAGGCTTGCGATTCCTGCTGCCAGGCAAGGGACTGACCTCATCCGGGCACCACGCAAGAAGATCATTGCCGAAGGCCCATTTTCCTGATAAAACTTGCGGCGGACACAATCATGGCAGCCTCTGAAACCAAGATTCCCAATCCGCAAGTGGCCGCAAGGCCCACAATGCTCAGAAGAGTTTTTTCTTCCACCAACCTCGTGCTCCTGATGGTCTGCCTGATGTATGGGCTTACCTACATTGACCGGATCAACGTGAACACGGCTGGGCCTGTCCTGCAAAAGGAGCTCCATCTCAGCACCGTTGAACTCGGGTGGAT
The DNA here is from genome assembly GCA_963724105.1 of Terriglobia bacterium. Lineage (GTDB taxonomy): Bacteria > Acidobacteriota > Terriglobia > Terriglobales > Acidobacteriaceae > Angelobacter. Next base: position 291,125 of record CAVRTD010000004.1, read on the forward strand.
ATTCTCCGCATTTGGCTGGGCCTATCTTGTGCTGCAGGTGTGGGGCGGATGGCTGAGTGATCGCTTTGGAGCACGGCTGGCGCTGACCGTATGCGGCGTGATCTGGGCAGTCGCTACGATTATGACAGGGTTGGTCGGCAGTCTCACGGCGCTCATTCTGTGTCGCATTTTGCTCGGGCTGGGCGAAGGCGCAACTTTTCCCACGGCCACACGCGCTTTGGCGGATTGGTTTCCCGCGGAAAAGCGCGGCTTTACGCAGGGCATCACGCATGCATTCTCCCGGCTGGGAAATTTCTTAACGCCCGCTTTAGTCACGTTTCTCATCAAGCTCGGCTCGTGGCGGCTGTCATTCATCGTTCTGGGCGGAGTCAGCTTGATATGGTCTCTGGTCTGGTGGTTTTACTTTCGCGACAATCCCAGCGAGCATCGCGGCATAACCCAGAGTGAACTTGCGACTATGCCCAGTTACACCGCAAAAAAAGATAGAAAGAAAGATCCTGTGCCGTGGGGACCTCTGGTCAAGCGCATGGCGCCGGTAACGATCGTTTACTTCTGTTACGGCTGGACGCTCTGGCTTTATCTCACCTGGCTGCCTTCCTTCTTTATGCACGGCTACAAACTCAATCTAAAGAATACTGCGCTGTTTGCGAGTGGCGTGTACTTCCTGGGAGTGGCTGGCGACGCTTTCGGCGGCCTCCTAAGTGACTGGATTCTGATCAAAACTGGTGATCGCAACAAGGCGCGACGCAACCTGGTGATTGCCGGATTCCTGCTGTCACTGCTGTTTATGATTCCAGTCATGCGATCGCATAATCTGAACACCGTAACTATCTGTCTGGGTGCTGCCTTCTTTTTCGCGGAATCTACCATTGGCCCATTCTGGGCGATCCCCATGGATATTGCTCCGCGCTTCTCCGGCTCAGCCAGCGGCCTGATGAATGTTGGCTCGGCTCTGGCGGCTGCCGTCTCACCGTTGGTTGCCGGCTATGTGATTCAACGGACCAACAACTGGGACCTGCCATTCCTGGGAAGCATGGGACTGTTACTCTTCGGCGCGATCATGGCGTATTGGATGAAACCCAACGAACCATTGCCGGGAACGGAATTGGGGGCCGTGGGAGGCCGAGCCTAGGACTTTGCTTGTCTGGGAACGCTGAATGCCGATCTTCTATAGAGATAAGCCTAATAGGAAGATACGCCTAATAGGACTCGGCGGATTCTCTATGTTCGCCGGCCAATGTGGCCATCAATTCTGCGAACGTGGAATGGCATTCAAAGATGCGTCCGGGCAGGAGTTTTGTAACGGCATTGCGCACGGAGACCACGGCGCGGTTCTCCCACTGTCCAACTTCACCCAGCCAGCGTGAGCGCCAGATGGCATTGCGGACGCGAGGGAAGCGCGTGGCCTCATACAGGCGAAATCCAGCAGTCACATTCGGCTGCCGCTGAAGACAGTTGGCCAATGCCAGCGCATCTTCCATGGCCATGCAGGCGCCTTGTCCAAGATTGGGTGTAAGAGCGTGAGAGGCGTCGCCTATTAATGTTGCCGGGCCGCCACTCCACGCACGTGCTGGCTGCAGATCACACGCTGCGTTGGTCATGATGGCGGAGGGTTCGGTTGCGGCAATCAACTCTGGAATCGGGCTGTGCCAGTGGCGGAACATCTGCTCGAGTCTCTCTTTCGGCCAGTCAGAGGCTTGTGGCGGGTTGGCGGAATTTACCGTCGCATACCAGCACACTTTATTTTCGCCGATGGCAAGGATGCCAAAGCGGCTGCCCTCTCCCCAGCTTTCACTATTGTGTCCGACGGAGAAATTCTCCGGGACATCCGCGATGCCGCGAAAAATAGCATAGCCACGGTAAATAGGCTTGCCGGGCTGCTGAAGCCGTCCGCGCATGCGGGAATAAATACCATCGGCTCCCACCACACCGTCACACAACAGGCGCTCGCCGTTGGTAAAGCGCAGATCAATCTGGTCACCGGCAAACTGCATTTCAGCCAGTTCGTGTCCTACGGCGAGGGATTCCGCCGGCAGAGCATCTGCCAGGATCCGCAACAGATGAGCACGATGGACGCAGACAGTTGGCGTTTCAGCTTCGGACGTTCCGATTTCCATCAGAACGTCACCGCTCTGCGAGCGGACCAGGAAGTGCGTTCCACTCTGCCCCCGGCTTGCGACGGCCTGCAGCAAGCCAAGCTGTTGCAGTACTCCAGTGCCGTTCGGCCACAGACTCATGCCGGCGCCAGCTTCACGCAGCTGTCCGGCTCTTTCAAAAACCTTTACGGCAATGCCTGCCTGATGCAGAGCTACGCCGGCTGCCACACCGCCAATACCGGCCCCAATGATTGCAATTGTCTTATCTGACATCTATGAATTGGTGTCCACTCGGCAGCCGCGGCCTTGTGGGCACACTGCTGCAGCCAGAATCTAAAAATAATTTTATGAACACGATTGTAAACAAAATTGGCCGCCACAATCCGTCTCTGAAGGTTAAGAATGGTTGCGAGCGCGGCTGCCACCAGAGAGTTGACACGCCATCTTCCAAACCATACAGTCCAAAGCGTGGGTAGATCAAAAGACTGGTTGTCAAAAGTCTCGCCTACTCGCATCAGGAGATTTCCATGAAATGTTCTGTGAATCTTGCTCGCCTGGCGTTGCTCAGCCTGCTGTCCCTCTCTTTGTTCTCAATGCAAGCGAATGCTCAGGCAGCAGCCGATAAGACCATTGTCTCGCGCACAGCAGACGTTAACGGATTAAAGCTCCACTACCTGACCGCGGGCCATGGCAGCACCAATTTGATTCTGCTGCATGGCTATGCTGAGACCTCACATATGTGGCGGCCGATTATGCCGCTGCTGGCTGAGAAGTTTACCGTGATCGCTCCTGACCTGCCGGGTATTGGTGACTCGGCGATTCCCACCTCCGGCCTGGACATGAAGAATGCGGCAATCAGCATTCATGCGCTCGCGCGCTCGCTTGGGATACAAAAAGCTGAAGTTGTGGGGCATGACATTGGCCTGATGGTCGCGTATGCCTACGCTGCGCAATTTCAGTCAGAAACGACAAAGCTGGTTTTGATGGACGCATTTCTTCCCGGCGTTGCCGGGTGGGAGGATGTGTACAACAATCCGGCTATCTGGCATTTTCGTTTTAATGGTGTAACTCCTGAGCTTTTGGTGCAGGGCCGCGAGCGCACATACTTTGAGCACTTCTGGAATGACTTTGCCGCGGATAAAACCCATTCCATTCCTGAAGCTGATCGCAAGCTTTACACGGCAGCTTACTCGCGTCCGGGACGTATGCGCGCGGGCTGGGCTTATTTTGTTTCCTTCCCGCAGGCAGCAAAAGACTTTGCCCAACTTTCACAAACCAAGTTGACGATACCGGTGCTCTCGATTGGTGGCGAGAAAGCAAATGGATCTGTGCTGGGACAGCAAGTGAAGCTGGTGGCCACGGACGCCACGTTTGTGGTGCTGCAAAACACCGGCCACTGGGTGATGGAAGAAAACTTCAAAGGAACCAGCGAAGCGCTGTTGAACTTTCTGTGATGTTCGTCAGCCCGCTAGCAAAGGCTGTTGATGTCTGGATTTTCCAGCACGCGTTTTGGCGCGCCTTGTCTGGCAACATTCAGCATCGCGCGGCCCACGCATTCCGTGTTTGTCACGTATTTGGGAAATAGCCGCTTCCACATGGGATAGAGCGGGCCCATCAGCGCATAGAACGCGGCATACCACCTGGTTTTTGTTTTAATCCCATGCAGCAGCTGGACGTATCCAGGGCGAAACATGTACGCCGCTTTGAACGGCATCCGCAGCAGATCATTTTCTGTTTTGCCTTTTACGCGCGCCCACATCATGCGCCCATGCTCTGTGCTGTCCGTCCCGGCGCCGGAAACATAAACAAATGTCATTGCCGGGTTGAACCGGACCAAAGTCTTGGCCACGGCGATGGTAAGGTCGTAGGTGATGCGGCGATACGTCTCTTCATTCATGCCGACCGAAGAAATTCCCAGGCAGAAAAAGCATGCGTCATACCCTGAGAGCTTGCCTTCGATCGCGGAGAGGTCAAAAAGATCTGTTTGTGCGATCTCATGCAGCTTTGCGTGTTGCTGACCGGTAACGCTACGGCCAACTGCAAGGAGGCTCTCTACTCCGGGATCAAGCAGACATTCGCGTAAGACACCTTGGCCCACCATTCCTGTCGCGCCAAAAAGAATTACCTTCACGTTGTGACCGCCTCTCAAGCGAACTGACTCACCATGGTAGATTGAGTCGGTGGAAGAAAACAGTCCTTATCTTTGAAGGTTATCACTGGGCGTTGAGTTTATGCGGACGCGCTTCCGGACAAAGCAATCGGCATATTAAGCGCTGTGTTACGTGTTACATTGTTCAATCATAAAAAAGGTCCGGTCATGAAAAAGCTGCTGTTTATTATTTTATTACTGGCCGGCTTATGCCTTGCCCAACAGAATCGCACTATGGCACCTCAAGCTGCTACACCTGCAAACGCCGGTAACTTCAATGCAGACGCCGCGCAACGGTTTGCCAATCTGGCGCTGGCCTGCGTGCACAAGGAGTATCCCAACAAGCTGGCGCATTCTTTGAATAGTGACGCTGACGTGGCTCCGCCGCGCAAGCTTACGCCTGCGTTTTATGGCTGTTATGACTGGCACTCATCCGTGCACGGCCACTGGCTGCTTGCGCGCCTGGTCCGCAGTTTTCCTGATGCGTCATTCGCGCCCGCCGCCCGCGCGGCATTGCAGCAGAGCCTGACGGAAGCGAACATCGCGCAAGAGGTAGCTTATCTAAAGGCAGATGGCCGCGCCAGTTTTGAGCGGCCGTACGGGCTGGCATGGCTCCTGCAGTTGGGGGCAGAGCTGCGCGAATGGGAGAAGACGGAGCCGACGCCTGCGGTCCGTGAACTCTCCGCCAACCTGCGGCCGCTGGAACAAGCCGCTGCCGAGCGATTGAAAACGTGGTTGCCCAAACTTTCTCACCCGGTGCGCTCTGGCGAGCACAGCCAGACTGCCTTTGCCCTGGGGCTGATAATTGACTACGCGCGGAACACCGGCGACCAGGATTTTCTAAATCTATTACTCGGCAAAGCCCGTGAGTTTTACGGAGCAGACAAGAATTGTCCGCTGGCTTACGAGCCTTCAGGAGAAGATTTTCTCTCTCCGTGTCTGGCAGAGGCAGATGTGATGCGACGCGTGCTTTCACCAATTGATTTTGCGGACTGGCTGCGTCAGTTCTTGCCGCAGGTTTCCGCCGGCGCATCCGATGCATGGCTGCCGGCAGAAAAATCGCCGGACCAATCCGATCCCAAGCTCGCACACATTGATGGACTGAATCTCAGCCGAGCATGGATGCTGGAAGGCATCGCCTCAGGCCTGCCTAAAAATGATCCGCGCATAGCTGTTCTGGAACGGTCGGCCGCCAACCACAAAACTGCAGGGCTAGCCGCCGTAACGGGCGAGCATTATGAAGGCGGACATTGGCTGGGAAGCTTTGCTGTTTATCTGGTTACGCGCAGAGGAATCACCGGGCAGCAGAGCCACCCTTAATCTGCTTAAAAAGCTTTAACCCTATACAGCAAACCAGCGATGTTTAGCGGGGCAAACATGCCTGCCGCCCATATCGTTAGAACTAAGGCCGCAGAAACTACGGTTGTGCTTCATCCCAAAAGCAAAGCTCAACACCTTCTGAAACGATCCAATTCTTTGAATGCGCTTAGGCTTTTCTTCTTAATGAAATTAAGGTTTTTTTTACTTGCTTTCATTCCTTTACTAGGCGAATACTTTGAGCAACAAAGCTTTCAGGCTCAAAAAGTCAGGTCGACGGGAAAAAAATTATATGCGTCCAGCTATCCTTTCTATTTCCGAGGAAAGGGTGTTGTCACCGATCCGCAATGCAGTTTTAGCGCATGCCGGATACGGTGTGATACCCGTCTTTACCGCTGAGGCCGCACTCAAGATCTTGCGTGCCCGCCATGTCTGCGCCATTGTGATTGCTAATTCCATACCTCTCTCGGACCGTCGACTTGTTTGCTCTGAAGGACACAACCGCCACGTTCCTTCCGTGGTGCTCGATCCATACGATCAGACCCCGGACGATCAGTCCGAGCTCCATGTGAATCCTCTCGACGGACCTGAAGTTTTTCTGGACGCGCTAGCGAGCCTGATGCAACGAGACCATCGGCCATGCGTGAGCGGTGAGGCTGCTAAACTGGCTTAAATGCCACGTGACACTCGTCAGACTGCTCCATCTGGAAACACACTTGCGCCAACAGACCTTGCGCAATCCGATATTCTCGTTCTCAATCAGGAGATCATTGCCTGCGACCGTTGTCCGCGCTTGATTGCTCATTGCAAAAAAATGGGCCAGGTAAAACGGCGCGCCTATCTTGAATGGGACTATTGGGCCAAACCGGTTCCGGGCTTTGGCGATCCTAACGCGCGGCTGCTGATTCTGGGACTTGCGCCGGGCGCTCATGGATCAAATCGCACCGGACGTCCTTTCACCGGCGATGGCTCCGGCAACTTTCTGTATCCTGTTTTGCACAAATCAGGATTTGCCTCGCAACCAACCGCAACGCATCGTGAAGATGGACTTCATTTGATCGATGCTTACATTACAGCCGCTGTCCGCTGTGCTCCGCCGGATAACAAGCCTTTACCGGAAGAGATTTCAAACTGTGCAAGCCATCTTGACCGGGAATTTGCCGCGCTGACGAATGTGAAGGTAGTTGTGGTGCTGGGGAAGATCGCTTTTGACGCGTATCTGAATTACCTGAAGCGCCGCGGCGATCTGAAGTCGAAGGCGGGAATTCTTTTCGGCCACGGAGAGACGTATCACCTGCCGGTTGGTCCCACGCTGCTGTGTTCGTACCATCCATCGCTGCAAAACACGCTGACAGGGAAGTTGACTGAGAAGATGTTTCTGGATGTGTTCAGGAAAGCGCGGAAGCTGATCGCAAAAACAAAGTAGTTTTCGCGCCGGAGATTGTTGGAGATTGACGGACTTTCTGGTCGATGCGCGGAATGAGCTTTGAAGTTCAATCAGCAGCCATTGCCTTTTTGCTCGTTGCCAGCGCATCTCGCAGCGCCTGGTTTACTTGTGCCGTAGCGGTGCGGACGATGGGCGTGTCCGCCAACGCGTTGATGCCCATGAATCCATGGATCGCGCCCAGGTAGCGTGTGCACGTTACGGGAATGCCGGCCGTCATCAGCTTGCGCGCGTAGGCTTCGCCTTCATCACGCAGAATGTCGCACTCACCGGTAATGATCAGAACCGGAGGCATACCCTTTAGCTCATCGTCTGTGGCAATCATCGGGCAGGCAGTGGATTGTGATTCGTCAGGAGCATATTGCTTCCAGAACCACTGTGAAGCCTCGCGGGTCAGAAAATATCCCTTGGCGAATTGCTCGAATGAAGAAGAATTGAAGTCATGCCCGGTGACAGGATAGATGAGCACTTGGGCCGCTATCGCCGGTTCCTTGCGCCGGGCGGCCAGCAGGCAAACCGCGGTAGCAAGATTGCCGCCGGCACTGTCGCCGGCAACAGCGATCTGTGTACCATTTAAATTAAGTTCGGCGCCGTGCTCGGCGATCCAGTTGGTGGCCGCATAACATTCTTCCAGCGCCACCGGGTAGCGTGCTTCCGGCGAGCGGCTGTACTCCACAAAGACCACCGCAGCGCCCGATCCGTTGGTAAGCTCCCGCATGAAATAGTCATAGGTGTCGGCGTCACCCAGTACCCATCCGCCACCGTGAAAATACATCACCACGGGCAGCCGGCTGGTGCTTGCCTTCAGGCCGGAAGATGCGGAGCTTTACGTTGCGGCTGCCAATTGCGCTGGGGTTAACAGGGGAGGGGCCAGCAGAGCTTGTGCCAATGGAACCGACGCTTACAGCGCCGAGGTCAACAGAGATGGTGCGATCTTCAATCTGCGCGGGCTGTTTGACCACGGGCACCAACGCGTTGCCTTTTACATACATCTCCCGGGCTTCCGCAACCGGGACCTCAAAAATCTGCGGACGCCCCATGCTCTCAAGAAATTTGAGAAACCATTGTGTTTTGGGATCGAGAACGATGGTAGATGAGGGCATGGATGGCTCCTTGGGGTGCAAAGTTTGCCGTCCACGATTTTAACGGCTGATCGCTTTTGCGACCAGCCGCAGGTGGGGGTTGGTGTTGGAGCGTGAAGCCAGCTTGTATCGCCTGCCTACATGTGCGCCCATGGCTTTTTGTCCATCAGACAAATAAACCTGGGCGTTGTGGTCGTCCGTGCCTGCTAAGGACCAACAAAAAACAGTGGACAGTTGGCCGTACTTGCAATCACCCTTGAAGTATATATTTCTGGCAATAAAGCTTGATCAGTGACTTTTGCTTCTATTGGTTGCAAAGGTTTTTCCAACTCATCCCTTTTATAGAGCTGAATTTTTTCGTTGAGGGCTAGTTCATCCTCTGGTCCAAGACCCACGGGCGCTTCCTCGGCCCCTATAGGAACGACAATACTCTTGCCCGGAGAGTTCGGGTCTATCTGGACATCAAAATAATCAGGATTTTGAAAGATGTTCGAGGCAGCTGTTAGATCTGCATTCACGCCGTCGATGTCGTGTCCTTCAGCAGGCTGAAAATAAAAATGGAAATTCATGTTGGGCGCCCATGTTAATAACCCCGGCAATGACCATGCGGATGCATACTGGAGAACAGTCACAACACCTAGCTGTTTATTTCCATTTTGATAGCAATGAGCGCGAATATCCTCACCAACCTTGGATGGTTTGTCCGTACGAGATTTATATGAGGGCATTGCACCCAATCGAAGCGAAAGGAAACGAAGAGGCCACGGAAGAAGGAGCGAACCGCTAGTTTTTCCGACCAAATCACCTGTTCCAGTCGCGCCGCGTTCGAATTGGCAAACTGTGGGAGGGACATCAGATGGAATCTTGGAGGTAGGGAAGGGGCTTTTTGGAGCGCCGCCCGTTAGGCCAACGTTAGACCAGTCGATGTCCCAACCATCCAATCGCACTAAATTCCCTCGCACGCCGCCCATAAAATGATGGTCGCCAAGGTAGGGAGCTGAAATCAGCAGCAGGTCCTCGTCGTTCGAACCTTGCTTATATTCCAGGAAGAAGAGTCCTTGGATGAGGACGTTTATTAATGCGGTAGCCGAAGCCATAGTGATATCTCCAATTTTTAGTTGATGTTCCCAAAGAGTTCAAAAGAAGCCCAGTAATAAGGGTGCAAATGACCGGATGCAATTACGGCATCCTGTGCACTCTTCAGCGCGGTTGGCGCACTATGATCATTGCGGTACAGCTGGTGAAAGTGCGTCATTAAAGAGGAAGCTGTTGCAGAGTCAACATCCCAGCCCGTCGCGACGACATTCCGGGCACCGGCACGCAGAAAGGCCCGTACCAGGCCATTAGGATCCCTCGAGATTTCACCTTGTGAAGCAGCAGTGGAGCATGCTGAGAGCACCACAAGCTCCATCCGTGTCAGTTTCAAGCCATTAAGCCGGGACGCCGAGAAGACATCACCACCAGATTCGCCCTGGATTATCAGCTCACCACCATATGGGCGGCTTCTTGCGTGACCTGCATATTCGAACAAGGTGGCTTTTGGCAGTTCCTGGAGCAAATGCTTAGCTGTAACATTTTTATCCTCGAGAACGGTTGCGTCAGGGTAGAGATGCTGTACGTAATCCTTTTCTTGAAGTGCAGCCGGAAGAGGAGGGTAATCCTCAGTTCCGATTGTGACCGCTGAAGGGGTTGCAATCAGGGCGTGCGTCGATGTGTATCTGGTTTTGACTTGAGAGCTGCCATAAAAAAGACCAAGCGTCTGCACAATCGTATGTTGTTGGCCCAGGTAGGTCGCTGAGGGAGTCATGAGAGCCGGCCACGGAATCTGTGATAGGAATTGGTCCGCTTCCACATAAATTGTGGTCTTGCTTTTGATAACGGCCTCCACGGGCGCCAGCAACCATTGATATAAACGCGAACCCGCGCGATTTACCTTTTCCATGGGTGTATTGGGATCGGCACAATCGGATCGAAACTCCTGAACAGCCTTTTGCAAGACCAGAGAGGAGATAGGAACTTGAATTTCACGTATACCTTGATGGTCCACTACCCACACAACAGTCGCCTCGGGAAAAACTGCAAATGTCAGCAGGGTGGTTCCGCGCATTTGCATACTTCGAACCTGAAACTGGCGACCAGGGGCCTTATCAAAAAGCATTTTTCCAGACGGCAGCCCATGCGACGTATTTTGTACGAACCGGTAGCGCTCCCAACCGATGAAGGCGCGTTCAGGGCTATGGGGCTGGGTGATTTCAAGTTGTGCGAGACGGCGATAAGCTTCGCCGACCTCGTGATCCCATTCCCATCGGTCGGCTTCGGATTTAAGTTGGGTATACCCCTTGTTGCCGATTTCCACCGCCCGGTCCAAATGAAAAGCCTCTTGTGCCGGATCAGCGAGGCGCTGCTCTATGCGCGCCCAGGCTTGTTCATAACGAAGCGAAACTGCAAAATTGCCAGCAGAAGCGATTGCAGGCCCAATTCTAATGAGGTGGTCACGGGCTGCGGAAAGCGACTTCTGTGATTCAAGCTCAATGAGACCAATTTCAGCGTCGGCTCGATAGTACTTTGTAACGTTAGTGTTTGGTAGCGACGCAAAGATTGCGTCTGAACGCAAGTATTCACGATTCGCTACATCAATCTCACCGTTCTCTTGAGCTGTCAACGCAAGATGGAAATGAGCAATTGCCTGGAAATCCAGCCGATTCGTTTCCGCGATCATCGATATCACTTCGCGCTGTAATGCCTCGGAGAGAAACCATTGGGCCGTTTTCTCAGTTGCCAACGCCAGGTCCGAGTAAAATTGAAAACCACGTTCGGCGGCATAACTGGCACTCCAGAACGCTTTCAATCCATGTTCGTCGGCAGCCCATCCTTCGCGGAAACGCCCTTCATCATTGTGCCAAGCCGCTTCTAATGCAATTGCGCGCAAGAGGAGTAATGGATACCTTGAAACTTCGCTTTCCTGGCTGCTCAGATCAGCGAACCTTTGCGCTATATCAAAATGACCAGCAATGCCTTCACAGATAGACCTCTCGATTTGCCATTGAATGTGTAGCCACCGATAGCGACGAGGGGGCACGAGGTCTGCGGTTTTACGCAGGCACTCCCTGCTGTTCGCCTGTCGTCCGAGAGAATAGATTTCTTCGAATTCACTCCGAATGACGCCGGCAGTATTACCTCTACTTGCAAATTCTTTGCTCGCCCGGGCGGCATCCAGGTATGCTTGTTTCGCGTTGCCAGTATAGTTTTGCTGAATTGCCTGTTGCAGAAGACCGGCACCTTTACTTGAGAATGGCGCTTTCAGAAAATCCTGCAACCATAAATCCCTATGATTCTTTCGAAGAGACACGGCCAGGAATGCCATCACCGACTTGGTTTCCGGGTTTGGCGGCGCCGGCTTGAGCAGCCAATTCCGTAAAGCAATATCGAGATAAGCTTCACTCTGAAAGTTGTCAAGGGGGGTATCAAGGCGCAATTCATCCCAGGCGATTGTGGGATTTTGGAGTTGTTCTAGTTTTAGTGTTCTAGATTTTTTTTTTCTTTAATGCGGCGGAGATGCTCGCTTGCGTCTGCTGACCAGCCATTATTTTTCTCAATTTTGATCAGCCGCTCATAGTCGGTTGAGGCACATTCATACATGTGAAGCTTTTCGCAAGCGGTTGCCTGGTTAAATAGAGCGACGGGGTTGTTGGCTGTTTTCTGGAGAACTTGCCCCAGCAAATTGACAACCTTGCCGTAGTCCTGATCTCGTTGTCCCGTCTCAAATTCTGCCCGTTCATATAAAGCGAGAGCGCGCGTCATGACGAAGTCAGCAGAATTTTCAACTTTCTCGTCCTTGATTTTCTCCAGGGCAGTAAGCGCACGTTGGTACTGCCATTCAAGCAGATTGAGACGAGCGCTAAGCAGGAGCCACTCAGGATCATCGGTGTTCCTGTTGAGATGTGAGGTAATCTCATCTGCTGCTCTTCGGAGTGGTTCCGGAGTGTTAAGAATAGATGAGTCTTCGCTCGAACGTCTCTGCTTGAAGTCAGAGTATTCCGCGCCAGGGATCCGCATCTCCATTGTCCGCTGCTCGGTATAGGCCTGGGCCAGCAGTTTCTCCACTTTTTCCGGGGTATCGCGCTGGGTGTACCAGATACTGAAAGCGATCAGGGCGCAAGCAGCTGTCGCGGCGGGGAAGATCCATTTCCAGAGCAAGGGTCTTCGGCTGGCAATAGGGGATGGGCCTCCAGCAGATGATACCGCGAGAGTCGCGCCGGCGTTCGCTTCGGTAGCGCTAGCTCCAGTTCTAACTCCAGCAGAAGTTGCTCTGGCAGCGCCCAGCATCTGCTGGGCGGTTTTTTTCTGCCATCGAGCGGAAGAGCTTTGCAGGCTGGATAGAACTGCCTGCTCTTCCTGGCTGAAGTCATCAGAGAAATCGTCGGTATAGATGCTGAGCAAGGGACCGCAATGGTGACAGGTGGCGGCGTGGCGTGTAAGTTTGTCGCCGACGGCCTCGGGGAGCAGACCTGCAGCCAATTGGCGAAGGTCGTCTTCGCTGGGGCAGTCCGGAGTGGAAGCCGGGTTCACTGGTCCGTCCGTTGGCTGCTTTGGGTTTGCAAGCAGCGCGAAATGGATACGCTGGAAATCGAGCAGGCGGCTGCGGCAGGATGAACAGCCCTGGAGGTGGGCTTCAACCTGCTCAGCCTCGCGGTCTGCATCCGGTGCCGCACCGGAGGTTCGATCCCCGTAATTCTCAATTTGAGCATTGCTCAGATGCTCAGATTGTTCATTCACAGCGCCCACATCTCCTTATTAAGAACGTAATTCAGGCCGCCCGACCTTTGGGCGGGAGACAATATCAAAGCGTCCGAAATGATAAGAGTTTTCCAAGATAAAGAAGTATATGCCAGACGGGCCGGCGGCTCATCCGCCGGAAGCCCTGCTTTTGCGCGGCACAATTGCCATTTTGGCGCGAACCAGGCGCGTGAGCCGCAACAAAGTGCTCTCAACGCCTTTTACGCTCAGGCCGATACCGGGCAGCTTCGATATGGCTTTAGCAGTGAGGCCCTGGCCGTAATAGAGCCAGAAGATTGTATAGTCGCGCACAAAGTTCGGCTCAGCAGCCTGTTCGGCCAGACACTGCTTAATCTCGCCCAACAGGATTTCACGCTCGACTGGCTGATATAACCCTGGATTGGCAGGCGTGGCGCTCCTGACCTCTTCAATATCTTCTTCCTGGCGTCCACTGCCGCGCTTCAGGCTTCGGAACCCTCGGTAATAATCTTCCACAGCATTCGCGGCAATCACCTTCAGGAAGCCAAAAAAAGCGTTTTCATGCTGGAATTCAAAGTTCCGCAAAGCCTTGAAATTATTGGCACAAAGCTTTAGATATGTATCCTGAACCAGATCGTCTACCAGGGCAGGATTGGGACCCACACGGCGCAAGACACACTTATTCACTACTCCCGCAATCAGAGGTTGAAAACGACGGACAAACTCAGTCCACACGGCTTCATCTTGCGAGTCTAGACAAAGCTGCACCAGTTGTTGCGCAGACAGCTTTAGAGGATCCATTTTTCAGAAGTGGCTGGTGAATTCTAACCTAAGAAGAATAAAGGACAAGTACTTTTTTACAGGTAATACGTATTTTAGTTCCGAGCTAATACAGTCTTTAAGCAAGAATGAGACTGGGCCGGAAGAGCTAACGGGGTGTGTCCGATTTTCTACTAGCTCCATTCTTACGGCTTTAGTGGGACCCTTTGGCGCAGTGTTTGGATAAATGCCTTATTTGCAGGCTGGGATACAAGCTCAAGCGGAGAGCTATTGTATTTCCAGGCGAACCAAAGGGATGTAACCAAGAGCAGCCCGGTAAAAGCGAAGTTCTGCCAGCCGTTCAGCGCCCATTGGCCATGCCACGTAAGTTGCATGGCGTTGGAAAACGGCTTGAGATAGGGAATTGGCCATGGATAACCATCAGGACCGCGTGCGCCGAGAAGATCACAGAGTAAATGCAGGTGGAAGCTGACAAAGACAAGGCTGGCGGTTAGCCACGGATGGGTTGCGCCAGGCCCATATTGGCGCGAGTGGGTAGTGAATGGACCAGCGATAAGAAAGGCGGCGAAAGTACAGACTAGAGCGAAAGTTAGTGTGTGCAATGAATGGTGATACTGCGAAAACCACAGCAATGGATGCGACGAATTTCTGGTTAGAAGCTCTGGCACCAAGCCGACACCATCAAGGTCAGGCGCTACGGCAGCGGCTACAATCAGGATCTTTTCGCGGCGTGTGAGTCGACTTGGTTTGCCGGCGGGAGAAACCGCAGCCAACAGCCATCCGGTAAAGAAGTGAGTGACAGGACTCATGAGTAAGAATTTTGCCGCAGATTACACAGGAAGAGAAGCTTTGCAGGAACGTACATTCGCGTCAATCCAAAAAAAGCGTGGCCCCGGCATGCAAAAATGGACCGGCAAGACATGGCTTGTTCTTGAGCTACTATGGTGGACTCTGTTCTGGAGCTGGATCTATGCGATTGAAAGCTGTCTGGGTGGTGGTGGCATCGATTCAAGTGATGTTATCCGCAACAGCCCAAGAGTCTAAAGCTGCTGCAGACTTTGCCAAGTTGGACGCTCAAAAGCTGCCAATCTCGCACAAGATACATATCGGTGGTGATCCGGACTGGCTGGCGACCGGCTTTGGCTCAGTCTGGGTGGCAGTACCCAGGAATAATGAACTGGTCCGCGTGGACCCGGTGCGCAACGTTGTTCAGGCCAGAGTGGCCGTGGACAAAGAGCCGTGTTATGGAATCGGCATCGGCGCAGATAGGGTGTGGGTCTTAAACTGCCAAAGCCAGACGCTGACCCGCGTCGATCCAAAAGCTAACAAGGTTGATTTACGGACGCCCGTTAAGATTGATCCTGCGGGTGAAGGATCGATCGCCGTGGACGCGCGAAGCGTATGGTTTGTGAGCAATGAAGATGGTCATGCCAGCACTCTGATCCAGGCTTCTGTAACGACTGGAAAAACTCTGCGGAAAATTGCGGTCGGCAAGGATTCTGCGGTGGTGAAGCTTGGCCTGGGCGCGGTGTGGGTGGTCAGCTCAGGAGAGAACAAGGTATACCGGGTTGATCCGGTGAACGGCAAAGTTACAGCCAGGATCGCCGTGGCTGCAGGGCCGCGCTTTGCCACGGTAGGTGCAGGATCATTGTGGGTGCTGAGCCAGTCGGATGGCAGCGTGACGCGAATCAATTTGCGGACAAATAAGGTGCAGGCGACAATTGCGGCGCACGTCCCAGGCGCGGGCGGAGAGATTTGTTATGGCGGCGGCTTCATCTGGGTGACCATGAGCGGAACTCCGGTGACACGGATTGATCCGGTGCGTAATAAAGTGATTGATCAGTACGTCAATTATCCGAAGGCAGACGCTATCCGGTATGGCTTTGGCTCGGTATGGGTCTCCGACCATGGCAAGGGAGATTTGTGGAGGATTGATGCAGGGAAGTTGCCGCCTGCGAAATAGGCCTTGAGTTTCGTGATTTATTTGCTATAGTGAGTTGCGTAGATTTTTTAAAAGATCGCAGCCGAGAGCCCGTTCGACAGGCTCAGGGCAGGCTCTGCGGTCCACGAGTAATTTTAAATTTGATTTTGTCACCCGGCTGAAGCCGGGTTTTTGCATTTTGAGGTTGTGACCCTCTGCCGATTTCTGGGTGAATTGGGTGAGCCTGGGTGAAATTGGGTGGAAACCGGGGGGCAGGGGTGGGGTGGAGCGCGCTAGATCGGATGATCGGGACATCGGGTAATCAGGTGATCGAAAAACCACTAACCGTATGTGTGACTTGAAGACTGGACATTGAGAAAAGCTGGAAGAAGCGCTAGAGCTTTAGCAAAGCAAATTGCCGACTAAATGAAGGGGATTGGTAGAGATATCCACAGGGATTCGGAACACAAACGCTTACCGCGGATAAACACGGATGGACGCGGATCAAGCAATGCGCAGGCGAGGGCGCCCATTCGACAAGCTCAGGGCGGGCTCTGCGGTCCACTTAAAAGCTTTCGAGGGTAACGTGAGGTCGTAGGCGGAAGGCCGAGTCAATGAGTTTGAGGGACACCGGGCCTTGCACACCTTTGTCCTAAGGTGAATGGCTGGCTAAGGGGCGCAGAATGGAAACTTGCGTAGTAACATGCGGTTAGAAGCCTTTGGAGAGAATTAACTGTGGCTACAAATGGCACTGAATTTGAATCGGTAAGAACGGTCTCAGTGGTGCGTCATTACAAAATGGGACGCACGCTGATCCCTGCCGTGGATGGCGTAAGCCTGGCGGCGGGGCGGGGCGAGTTTATCGCACTGCTGGGCGCTTCAGGATCGGGCAAGTCCACGCTGTTGAACCTGATTGCCGGGCTGGACCGGCCGGATTCGGGCGCAATCGTGGTGGAAGGCGCAGACCTTGCGACCATGACATCCGAGCAGCTTGCCCAATACCGCCGGCACACCGTGGGAATGGTTTTTCAGTCATTCAACCTTGTCCCGACCATGACGCTCTATGAAAACGTTGAGCTGCCCATGCGCTTTGCCGAGGTAAAACGCCGGGAGCGCCGCGCCAGGGTGATAGAAGCGCTGGAGCGCGTGGGATTGAGTGATCGAGTGAAGCACCGGCCAAGCGAGATGTCCGGCGGAGAGCAGCAGCGGGCCGCGCTGGCGCGGGCGCTGGCAAACCGTCCTAAACTTCTGCTGGCGGACGAGCCTACGGGCAATCTGGATTCCAAGACCGGCACGGAAATTATGGACCTGATCCGCGAACTCAATCGCACGCTGGAGATGACCGTAATCATGGTCACGCATGAGCAGCCGCTGGCGGAACGGTACGCCAACCGTCTGGTCTTTCTGGGCGATGGCAAGCTGTTGAGTGAATCCATTAACGAACTGGAAAAGATTGGAGCCACACGGTGAGAGCATACGACCTGATTGAGCTTGCCGGACGCAACCTGCGCGAAGCCGGTTTGCGAAATTCGCTTACAACGCTGGGCATTGGTGTGGGCGTTGCATCGCTGGTAGCCATGTCGTCACTGGGGATTGGATTGCAGAAGCTGGCAACGCGGCAACTGGGGCGCTCAGGACTATTTGATACGGTGGTGGTCACATCGCGCCAGGACACGCGCGGGCCGCGGTTTACTCAGGCTGCCCCTGTTACTGGTCAGCCCAAGCCACTGGATGACGCCGCGCGCCATAGCTTTGAGCAGATGGCGAACGTGGCCGAGGTGTATCCGAACTTTAGCGCCGTGGGCGATATACGCCTGGAAACCAACAAAACCGGCAATCACTTTACGGTGGTGGGAACGCTGCCGCAGTCGGCGCGCAATAGCGAATCTTTTGATGACGTCCAGGGGGATTTTTTCTCTTCTTATAACGCGCAGGAAGCAATCATTCTGAGCGATTTTGGGCGCGAGCTGCTGGATGTGCCCCGCGAGCCGCGCGGTGTTGACGTAAAGCTGACCCAGGACCAGGCAAACCAGCTTCTGGGAAAATACATTGTGCTTCGGTACCACAAGCGTGAAGCCGGTGAGAGCGCTCCGCTGAGCGGAAAGCCGGTTCGAAAAAAAGGCGAGCCTGATCCGGACGATGTTGACAGCGCCGATGATCCGCAGGGACAGGACCAGCAATCTTTCAATCTGGTACCGCAACAATTAAGGCTGAAGATTGTGGGTATTGTTTCCAGCGAACCCAACCGCGGACTGCGGCAGGGCAGGACGCCGGTGTTTTTGCCGCTTGCACTGGCGGAGACGCTGGACATGGTCCAGGCCGGCGAACTGTGGAGCACGTTGCGTCCGGCGGAAACCAAGACTTATATTGCGCTGATTGTGCGCGTGGCCAAGAGCAAAGCAGTCGCGCAGGTGGAAGAAGACATCAAGAAGCAGGGATTCAGTACGTTCTCCATTCTTGATGCGTCCAAGGGAATCACGCGATTCTTTACCTTCCTGGATCTCTTTCTCTTGATCTTTGGCAGCCTGGCCCTGGTGGTAGCGTCAATAGGCATTGTGAATACGCTGGTGATGGCGATCCTGGAACGGCGCCGTGAGATTGGAATCATGAAAGCCCTGGGCGCCAGCGATGGCGATGTAAAGCGAATATTTTTCTTTGAAGCTGGAACCATGGGCCTGCTGGGCGGCGCACTGGG
This sequence comes from Terriglobia bacterium, assembly GCA_963724105.1. Classification (GTDB taxonomy): domain Bacteria; phylum Acidobacteriota; class Terriglobia; order Terriglobales; family Acidobacteriaceae; genus Angelobacter. The sequence continues at coordinate 309,364 of CAVRTD010000004.1, forward strand.
AACAGGCCTGGGATGGACGATTGGCCGCGTGATTAATTTTGCCACCAACGTTTATCTGCAGCGGCAAGATATACGGCCGGAAAATTTCTGGGTGATACCACCGTGGCTTATAGGATTGGCCCTGGGTTTCTCAGTTTTTGTGAGTCTGGTTGCGGGCTTGTATCCGGCATCGCGGGCGGCAAGGCTGAATCCGGTAGAGGCGCTGAGGCATGATTGATGGGAGCGTCTTAGCTTTTAGCATTTAGTTATTAGCCTTGCTTTTCAACGATGAGCATTTAGCGCGAAGTATTTAAAAGTGCTCAGAGAACAGGAATGGAAAGAACTCCTGTATCTAGCAATTTTCGTTTTCCACAAAGCTAACCATGCTTAGCCAAAAGACCAAGAGCCAATGACCAAGAGCTAAAGGCTAAGAGCTGCTGCTCTCAATCCCCATGTTCAAATATCTCATATCATTTTTATTTCTGATTTTCACGGTGAACGCCTTTGCTGCGACGCGCGTTCAATGCGGAGCGATGAAGAGCAAGTACGTTCCGGGCAACATTGGATACTGTGCCATGCTGCCGCCCAGCTATGACGCAAAGCCGGGCAAGAAATTTCCCGTCCTCTATTTTCTGCATGGGCTGGGCGCAGACCAGAGTTTTCTGGCTTCCAGCGGCGCCTCAAGCGAGATTGAAGAAGCCTGGGAAGAAAAACGCCTGGGCGAGTTTGTGATCATCACGCCGCAGGCGGAGAATTCTTTTTACATCAACTCGCGGGACGGCCACATTCTCTATGACGATTTCTTTGTGAAGGAGTTCGTTCCGCAGATGGAGCGGCGGTTTCGTTTGATCGGGGACCGCGCGGGGCGGGCGATTGGCGGAGTCTCCATGGGCGGTTACGGCGCGTTGCGGTTTGCGTTTAAGTATCCCAGGATGTTTGTTTCTGTGGCGGTGCATATGCCGGCGCTGCTGGAAGAATTGCCGCATGGATCAGCGGGAGCGGGCCTGGCAAATTTCTTGGGCACGGCGTTTGGATCGCCACTGAATGAACGCTTCTGGAAAGAGAACACGCCTTTTGTGTTTGCGCGAACCGCGAACCTGCAAGGGCTGAAAATTTATTTTGACTGTGGCGACCACGACAATTATGGTTTTGACGCAGGCACACGCCAGCTGGATCGATTGCTCACCGCGCGCCATGTGGAGCATGAAGCGCATATTTATCCGGGCGGGCATAACTGGCAGTTTGTGGGCGAGCATCTGGCCGCGTCGCTGGAGTTTCAGTCGCGGGCGCTGGGGCTGACGAAATAGGATTGAGGAAAGCTATGAGATGGTTGATAACGCTGTTGGCTCTTTTAGGAGTAGTGGCTGCTTCGCTGGCCTTGCGGGAGCACTATCGTACGGAAGCTTCGCCCTGCAGCATCAATGAGAAGTGGGACTGTGGCACCGTAAACAAGAGTCCGTTCGCAGTGATTGCCGGGATTCCTGTGGCGGACATTGGCATTGCCGGCTATCTGCTGCTTGGCGTGCTTGCTTTTATGAAGCGCTGGCGACTGCTGGCCATGGCCGCCGTGCTGGCAATGGGGTTCTCTCTGTATCTGACGCACATTGAAAAAGATGTTCTGGAAGTGTGGTGTATATACTGCGTGATTTCTCTGGGAATTATTTCGATGATTACTTTGCTGTCATTGATTGCCTTGTTCATGGATTTGAAAAAGCCACAATCGCGCGGCGTAAACAGGGCTTGACATTAATCATGCTGGCCAGTCGGCCAGGTCACGCAGCAGCTTCTGTGGCCAACGCTTCAATCGCTGTGATTTAAGTTAAGGAGATAAAAGTATTTTCCACCTGCTTCCACACACTGGAACCGGGATCGACGATTTCAAAGTGCCCTGTGTTCGGCAGTGTGAGCAGGTCAACGTGTTCGCCGGCAGCCTTCTTTTTGGTGGCATAGTTTTTGCTGATTTCATAGGGAACAGCATCGTCGGTTGTGCCGTGAATCAGTTTTTGCCGGGCATGCGGAATGGAACGCTCAGCCGGAGACGCTTCACGATAATGGTCTGGAACTTCGGTGGGCGATCCGCCAAGAAATTCTACGACCGCATCATTACTTAAATGCAGCTCCCATGCGCGATGAAGATCGAGCACGCCAGCGAGCGAAAGCACATGCGTTACCGAACTTTCAAAGGCAGCGAGACAAAGAGCAAGCTGGCTCCCGGCGGAGTGTCCGGCGACGCAGAGCTTTTTGAGATCGAGTTTGGCGATGGAATCATTCTTGTGTTCAAGCAGAGCATGGTAGGCGCTGCGGATATCCTCAAATGTTCCCGGCCAGCCGCCACCAGCGTTGCCGACGCGGCGGTATTCGACGTTCCAGGTTGCGATGCCGGCCTTTTTCAGAGCGTCGCAAAGATGTCCGGCGTACGTGAGGTCGTATTTGGCACGCCAGTAGCCGCCATGTATGAAGAAGACCACGGGATGAGGGCCTTTTCCAGCGGGCAAACGTACATCCACGAATTGGTTGGGGTCCTGGCCGTACGGAAAGCGCAAATCAGCTTCGGGTGGTTTTTTGCTCAGTATGTCTTCGCTCTGCACGCAAAGAAGTATAGAACAGCCGCCACAAACGATGCATGTGTGAAGCGAGCAGGCCTAAAAAGACCTGCTCGAATATATTGAGGCAAATTTTATCTCGGACGGGAACTACCACTGTCTGAATGCGATGATCCAGAAGATTGAGACGATCCTGACGAAGAGCTTGAGTTCGACGATGAAGAATTCGAACTGGACGACGACGAACTAGAGCCGGATGACGAGTGGGAGCTGGCGGATGATCCGGAGCTGCTACCAGAGCTGGGATATGAAGAGCCTGAGCTGGAGCCAGAACTGCGGCTTGAAGATCCGGAATTGCCGGCGCTTCGCGTGCTGCCTGCATTGCTATCGCGTGAAGGATGGTTTCCATCACCAGGATTCTTGGACGGATTGCGAGCAACCGGTGGATCATGTGACGGATCTTTTGGGTGCTTAGGCTTGTAAGGTTTTCCTGGATATTCGTTGTGCGGATAGCAATCATTGCTGCTACTTCGTGCTTCATTATGGTCGGATGGACTGTATTGGTACCGGCTGCTGCCAAGGTTCGTGCCGGGATTGCACCTATTCAATTCAGTTTTACGGTCATCGCGCAGCTGGCTGAGTTCGAGGTGTTGTTGATTTTTTAGATCATGGCAAGTGGCAGCATTCTTGCCGTTCGTCTGACGGCACTGTGAAAGCTCGCTATCCTGGCGTTTGTGCAGGCTGTTCACTTGGTTATCGAGATCGGTTTTAAGCTCTCTACAAGGATTTGGCGTTTTTAGGTCACGCGCGACCAGCATCACGGGCGCGGCCAGCAGGAGGGTCCCAACTGCAACAGAACTACTGATCCAGCGAGTGTTCATATGATTCTCCTAGGCACGTACCATTGGACGCCCAAAGGATTAAGTAAGCCAGTTGTGATTTATCAAGAATAGTTGAGAAGCTTACAAAGCTATAAGCTAAATAGATGAGAGGGTATTTAGCACTGAAGCGATTTTTATCCTGAATATGTTCTATGTAGTCACTGCCGCGAAACATTTTGTAGTCATTCAAGCAACTCATTTTCCGACGTGGATGACCATCACAATGCCTAAAGAAAGAATGAGCAGAGAGACCAGTCGTCGAAAATAAATTTCTGGCAAGCGTGCCAGCACACGTCCACCGGCAATGGTGCCAATGGCCGCTCCCGTAACCATCAAGGCAATCCACAAACCGAGTCGATGGACTGTATCCGGACTGGTATAGAAATAAACTGGCATGCGGGCTCCGTCGACGATCAGTGCGATAGCAGTCGCGGTCGCCACAAAAGTTTTGGATTCAAGATTGAATCCCAGCAATGCTGCAGAGCGGATTCCACCCTGATTGCCGACGAGTCCACCGAGCACGCCGGATACAGAGCCACCAAGCCAAGCGGCTTTGCGGCCAAATCGCATCTTGCGGGAAATTCCCGTAAGGCCGGTTAATCCGGCAAAGATCAGCAATGCGCCAAGAATATAAGACAGGATCGGACTGCCGAAATGCGAGCCCAGTAATGCTCCCAGCAAGCCGCCTGCTGCGCTGGATATGCCAAAGTTCTTGAGCACCTGAACATCAATATTGTGCCGCAGCATCCAAAAGCGTATGCCTGTCGCGACCAGATGAGGAATGGAAACGGCAATCACGGCTTCCTTGGTTCCAACACTCAGCGCCAGAAGAGGCGTGAGAATGCTTCCGATACCGAAGCCGACCAGCGCGGCGATAGCACCGGCCAATGTCGACGCCAGGAACAAGAGCGCTGCGGTCATTTGCTCGGCGAAACAGAGGGCGTGAACTGGGAAATATCGTAAATATCGAATTGCTTTTCCAGTTCCGCTACCTTGTCCACGGCCATTTCAAAGCCTTCGCCGCCAAAGGTCTTGTGTTCGATGCGCTCAAACTCTTCGCCCATGGCGTCATACTCATGTTTGCTGACCAGGCTGTGCAGCGCCGGAAAGAGCACCGTGTCTTCCCGCGCTTCATGCGGACGATACATCCGATTGAATGCCGCAAGATTCGCATTGAGGGCTTGCATGTCTCCGCCTTGAACCGCAGCCACGATTGCTTCCGTAACGCGCCGGCCCATTGCGTGCTGCGCGCGCAGGTTCACGGTCAACTCAATCAATTTGCCGGACTGTTCAAAGCGCGGAAAGATATGATCTTCTTCCAGTTTCTCGTGGTAGTCCTCAATAAAACTCTTGATGAGGCCGGCGGACTTGGTAATCACGGCGGGGTCAAATTTTTCTTTGGCCTGAATGCGGCGCATGCCTTCGTCATAGATCAGCAAGATACGGTTAAGCACGCCATGTTCGCGCATGAGGTCTTCGTTCGTGGAAACGTCCTCTTTGGGCTCTGCTTTCGCGGGGGTTTTCTGCTGAGTTTTCTGCATTGCCAGCGCGGCAAAGGGTGTACCGAGAGCGGAGGTGGCTACAACCGATGTTCCAACGAGAAAATTGCGGCGTGATGTTGTCATGATCAGTCCTCAACGAGTATGCGTGTTGCTTTTGGGGCGCACGCGTACAAACAATATAGCTCCCACCGGATGCTCTCCGTACAGTGAAGTGAGAAAATCGGGCTTGCCATAAAAGGTTACCTGTCCGCCCAACGCCGTGGAAAGACCGGGAATGAGCGGAAAGTCGCGGTCGTATCCCACGGTGTAAGCCTGTATGCGCGCAAGAAATTTTTCGTCGAAGCCCGGCGGTTCAGCTTGTTTCCCCAGCAGCAACTCATTGGTTCGGTCCACATTTTCAATTCTGCCCCAGACATGGTTGCTCCGGGAAAATTGAAGTGTGGATTCCGCCAGATAACCGTTGAACACCTCTCCGGTTTCGAGCACACGATTTCGACCCCATAGCAAAGTGGACGCCCAACTGCCTCTCGCCAACGGACGGTTATACATAACCGAGGCGGTCATGCGTTGAACGTCTTCGTCAGGATTTAATTCTTCCGGGCTGGTGAGGTGTGCGAATGAGTATTGTGCGCTCCAGTTTTGTCCGGGTTGTACGGTGAGGCGCGTGGACCAGGAGTCAATTGCGCCGGAGTTAATGTCCCAGCGAAACTCATCCGGTTCGCGACCGTGAAAGCCAGAAGCTTCAATGCGGGTTACTTTGTAAGCGAGCCCTCCAGTCACAACGTCGTTGGCAATGTGCGTTGAATCCTGAAGATGATGGCCCAGCGAGGCCACTGGATCTTCTGAAGCGGAAGCGCGATGCGCGTAGGCGCTGGGGCCCATGGCGGGATCGCCCACCGGCGCAGCATAGAAGGAAAGCAGCCCATGTGTTCCCAGGTGCAAATCGTAAAGCGCCGCCAGTTCCATGATGAAGTCGTGCGGGTGCTGGCCGTCATTAATCGGCTTGCCAAAAGCTGTTTCTCCCTGCTGGAAGAGCAGAGGATAGAAACGATTGGTAATGGTTGCCGGCTCCAGGCTGAGCATGGTGCGAAGCGTAAGCTCGCCGCGGCCGATCTGGCGCTGCGCCATGGGCATAAACCAGTTGGTGGAAAACACTTTGTCGTAGCCGCGCGGGCCGCTTTGCTGCAGCATATTCAAAAACACCACGCCGTGAAACATGAGCGTCCATTTGCCCCGGGTGCGCATGATCATTGGTTCCGCCGTGGAGTTTGGCTGGGCGGAGGTGCCGGCGGTGTCATGTTGAAGAATTTCGTCGATAAAGGTCGCGGGATGGTCGTTGCCCATGCCATGTCTCATTCCGGGCATGTCCGGCATAGCTGCTTCAGCCTGTGATTGTGGCATCGACACGGCTTGCGCTGCGGGTGCCTGGTCTTCAGCACCACTCGCAAATCGCGGCAATAAAAAAATCAAGACTAAGAAGAACGAAACTTTCATGGGACCCTGACCTGCTCCTGATTGAAGCAGCGCTTATAGCAGAGCATTGTTGCTCGCACGATTGTTATGGAATTTGTGGGTTAGCGGGTCGCGAAAAAATCAGATGCGAATCACAAACAGGCCAGGAGGGCCGGAGGGTGTGGGCGCTATCTCAGTTGCGTGCGGCGAGAAAGCACTCGCAACAAAATGCACACTGGAAACAAACTTTGCAGAAGCCAGCGGCAAGGGTGCGACAGTTGTAGCAGCCAGCAGGGCTTCAGGAGAATGTTTTCCGTTACAGCATTTCTGTCCAGGATTGGGCGCATCAGGTGTGGATGGCGCGGAATCATGACAGCCGGAGTGACTTGCTATGACAGATTCTGCCGTGACCATTGCGGTTAGCCCAATCGTGCAGGAAGCCTGCAACAAGAGCGCCGCCATGGCTGCGAATATGGCAATCCTTCCACTCAGTCGAATTGTTTTCCTGATGGTCAACAAATAAGATTCCATTTATGCCGCACCGCAATTTTACAGGATCAATTTTGCCTGATCCAGAGTGCTGCATTTTCAGCCAAAAAGTAGAGAGTTTGTAACTGTTTAAACGGCCGGAACTCCTTTAAGATAGGGGAGTCACGGCCATTGAAAGATTAACAACTTTAATGACCTTGGTAAGCAGTTTCCCGTTGCACTGGATCAGAAAACCAAGCTATATTCAGCTCGTAACATGCGGCGCATTCTCTCCATCACGACAGTTCTGGCTTTAGTTCTATCCTCGTTTTTGCCTGTCATGGCATCTACGGGCGTGGGAACCGGGCAGGCAATGTCGTGCCATGGCGGAGTCATGCCGCATTGCGATCGGGCGACGCATGGCCATCATCACCATGATGCTGCGCCAGCCGAATCGGATTCCAGTTTTTCCGTGGTAGAAGACAGCGGCAAATGCCCCATGGATTGCTGCGCCCCAGGTCATCCAACAACGGGTGCGGCGCCTGTAACGGCCTCTTTTCTTCCACCGCTGGCCATAACTGACCGGAGTTTCCATTTCGTATCGATCACCTTTGTTAGCGCCGGTTTTTCTTCCCATACCGATCGCGGCCCTCCTCTCGCCTAATTCATCGCGATTTTCACGTCCCTGAGAAATAGCTGAGATGCGAACAAACTCTCGAGTCAAAGAGTGAATTGGCGCTCGGTAGATCGATCAAGATCAATGCCGATTAACTGAATCACTGATACGGCAAAAGATCAGATCTCAAACGGTTTCAGGGGCACTCTCTTCCAGGCAAGCACGATAAACAGAGGCGGCCTTCCATTAGGTCCGCGATAGGCGCAGGGTACATCCATGAAACGTGCAGCACTTGTGGTTTTGGGAATCTTCCTGATTTTCATTTCGATAAATTCATTTGCTTCAGTTTTTGGCACGGTCAAAGCCATTGTGCATGATCCGCAACACCGGCCGGTGCAAGGGGCGGAAGTTGTGGTGCAGAGCAGGACTTCAGCCTTTAAACAAAGCGGCACTACAAACGCAGACGGCATTGCCACAATGCTGAACCTTCCCGTGGGCGAGTACGACATCAGAATCAATTCCACAGGGTTTGCCAGCGCGCAGCAGTCGGTGAATGTTACGTCAGATAACGTCCAGGAATTACATTTTGCCTTGAACGTGGCGCAGCATGAGGAAACAGTGCAGGTTTCCGGAGAGCCGGAATTAGTGGACCCCGCGTCGTCTACGCCGCAAGCAGTTGTGAGCCGCGCGCAAATCGTGCAGACTCCCGGAGCGGATGGCTCCAACAGTCTGGCCATGATTACAAATTTCACCCCCGGGGCCACTCTTGTTCATGACCAGTTGCACGTCCGCGGCGGACATCAAGTGACCTGGGCCATTGACGGCGTTCCGGTCCCCAATACCAATATTGCCACCAACGTGGGTCCGCAGTTTAATCCCAAAGATATCGATTACGTGGAAGAACAGCGCGGTAGTTTTTCCGCTGAATTTGGCGACCGGACGTATGGCGTCTTCAATGTGGCAACGCGCACGGGGTTTGAACGGTCGCGCCAGGGAGAATTAGTCACCAGCTTCGGCAACTACAATTCCACGGACAATCAACTGAGTTTTGGCGACCACAGCGACAAGTCCGCTTACTATTTCAGCTTCAATGGCAACCGCACTGACCATGGCCTGGCCACGCCGGATAGCGGCAACCTGCATAATCTGGGATCGGGCGAGGGAGTGTTCACGTCGCTGATTTTTAATACCACACCCAACGATCAGCTTCGCTTTGTGGGATCAGCGCGCACCGATCATTATCAGGTTCCCAATACCCCTGAGGATGAGGCGCTGGGGATTCGCGACCGCGATCGCGAGCAGGATGCGTTTGGCAGCTTCTCATGGATACACACGGCTGGACCTGGCATTGTGTTTACTGTGTCGCCTTCTTACCACTTCAACCGCGCTGCATTTGAAGGGCTGGGCGATGAGGCAGACCGTCTGGTCACCACGGACAATCGAGCTTCTTTCTATGCAGGCGGACAGGCTTCATTGGTGGTTGTGCGCGGACGGCACAATGCAAAAGTCGGATTCTATGGCTTTGGGCAGCATGACAATACTTTGATCGGCCTGCAGGGCAATGGCGCTCCTCCGCTTGATCCCGATGCTCCTATAGATCCTAGCGTTCCGCCGCCGCTGCCTGTTCAAGTCAGCGTCCCGCTGACCCGGCAGATCGTCAACGGTGATCTGGAGGCAGTTTTTATCGAAGACCAGTTCAAAGCCGCTTCATGGCTTACCATCAATGGGGGCATACGCTTTACCCGTTTTTCCGGACTGATCACGGAAACGGCTGCCAGCCCGCGCATTGGCGCAGCGATCCAGATCCCGCATCTCAAATGGGTAATTCGCGGATCCTATGGACGCTTCTACCAGGCGCCGCCGCTGGATACTGCCGGCAACGGGCTGCAGCCGTTACTCACGAATCAATCTCTGGCTTTCCTGCCACTCCATGGTGAACGCGATGAACAGCATGAGATTGGCATCACCATCCCATTTCGCGGATGGGCTTTTGAAGTCGATAATTTCCGCACCGGCGCGCATAACTTCTTTGATCATGATGCCATTGGCAACTCCAATCTCTTCTTTCCGTTAACGATTGAAGCCGCGCGCATCACCGGCACGGAAGTTACCGTGCGGGCGCCGCGGTTGTTCAAAAAGCTGGATGTGCATATGGTGTATTCGCACCAGACGGCGGAAGGTTCGGGGGCGATTACTGGTGGTCTTACAGATTTCACGCCGCCGGCCGATGGTCCTTTCTTCCTCGATCATGACCAGCGCAACACGCTGAGCACGGGCGCCAGCGTTACGCTTCCGCATAACAGCTGGCTCTCCGGCACTGTTTCTTATGGCTCAGGCTTTCTTGACGGCGATGGGCCGGCCCATCTGCCTGCGTATGCCACCGTTGATTTGGCTTTGGGAAAATCTTTTGGCGAGAATTGGGCCGTTAAGCTGACCGGAACAAACCTGGCCAATCAGCACTACTTTGTGGACTTCAGCAACACGTTTGGCGGATCACATTTCGGCGAACCACGGATGATCTCAGCTCAGTTGCGCTACAGGTTCCATTACTAATGGATGTATCACCCGCAAGACTACTGCTTTAAAGTTGTCTCCTCTTGGCGAGGCGTTCCGTGTGAACGCCTCGTTTTTTTGCGGACAAAGATTTTGCGGAGAAGATTGGATCAGTGGCCAGCAGCAGCCATTGCTGGTCGCGCCGTGGTGATGGCTTTGCGGATATTGGCCTCCGGCGCTTTGTCATTGAACGCCACGGAGCCATCTTTCATCTCAATGCCAAGTTTTTGCCAGAGTTGGTCCAGGTCCACAGGCGCTGGCTTATCTCTCGTTTCGCGGTAAAGGTCGCGCAGCACGGTTGTCCCTGTAGCTTTGTCTGCCATGGTCAGGGCTTTCTCAATGTCCCAATCATCGTTGATCGTGCCACCGGATTGAAGGATTCCATAGAGCGCGTCTTCCAGTCCCATGCGGTTTTTTGTGCGTTCACGAATGCGCACATCAGCCACCAGGCAGAAAAGTCCACCACCCCAATACGTGCGTCCCCAGGTGTGAGTAGTATCCAGCCCCTGGTCACCAGAGCCCGGCTCGCCTTTCGGCATATCGTGAACAAAAGAGCGCCATACTTCGGCTACCGGCAGCAGGCCTGCACGCGCCCGGGCTACGGGCTCAACGTACGTAGAGATTCCTTCTTCAATCCAGTGGTGAGAGTCATCCATGGAAGGAAATGCGAGATGGATCATTTCATGGACCAGGACCCAATCGTCTTTGGTTGCCGCCATTTCAGTTTCGCGCCCAACGCTGATCAGGATAAGCCCGCCATCCTTGGCGTATGTAACGCCATGCCGTATGCCCGAACCGTCAAAGCTGCGAATCCGCAAGGTCAGGTGCGAAACGGGGAAGTGCCCGAAGTAATAACCGGATACGGTTGATGCGGAGGTTTGTACCCAGGCGAGCAATTCTTGCCGCGACATCTTCATGGGCCCATCGGGCAGTGTGACGTCAATGGTTGAGGCGGCTACCTTCAGTACCGCGCTACCGGATTCGGACTGCTGGCTTTGAACCGGTGGATGGAGCAAAAAGAGAAATAAAGGCAGTATGAGCTTGAGACGGCGAAATCCCATGCAGACAGACTAACATTCTGGTCTTATATTTCTGGTCTTAGCGCGCGACCGCAACTGTAGGTGATCGTTTTTTCCACCAGGCAGATATCAGGTAATCCAGGGAGAGCTTGCCGGGTCCAAAAAACAGGATAATCAGGCAAGCAAATAAAAAAGTGTAAGGCGCTGCGGCGTAAAACTTGTCGACGTCAGAAAATATGGAACCCAGGGCTTCGCGGTCTGCCGTTACAAAAGCCACAAACATATCGCTGGCCAGCAGCAGGGCAATGACGCGTGAGCCAAGGCCAAGCGCCAGCAGGATGCCTCCACCGGTTTCCAGCACGGCAACAAAATGAGCATTCAGCGAGGGCGCGGGAATTCCCAGTCCGGCAAAGAACTCCACAAACTTGGGCATGTTCGTCAGGTGCGCCCAGCCGGCCTGCCAAAATTGCCATCCCCAATAAAGCCGAATGGCGAGCAGAAAAGGCGACTGAAGGGAATTGGCGGCTTTGATAAACCATCCGTAGATAACTTCAGCTTTATTGAGCGAACTATTCATTTTTAGCTTCGTTCTCCGGCGGACGGCAGAACCATCCTAGCTGTGACCAGTTGGCAAACCAGTCATGCAGTTGCTCCATGATGAGCTCAAGTTTTTTCCCAGTCCGGTCCACTGATGATTCAATTGCCTGTGAGAGCGGCTGACCTTGCTGCAGAGCCCGCGCCAGCGCAAATGCTTCCGGCTTCATGCGTTTGAAATATACGCTGAACTCCTGACGGTGGATCGCCAGATAGACCTTTTTCGCCTTGGGCAGCGGATGCCGTTTGTGCTGCTTGGCGTCCGAGGTATCCATCATTACAACATTGCTGGAGATATCAGTTTGCGGTTCTTCGGTTTCGCGGACTTTCAGCAAAAGCTCGTCCACGGGATACGCCAGATCCAGAAGCTGAACATAGGGCTGCAAGTGGAATATTGGATCTTCACCCAGTCCGGCAAGCTCGCTTTGGGTAAGGACTGGAAATTCGGCGGCATCGTAGGCTTCAATATCGGCCCACTCCAGCCTGACCATGTCCAGCGCCATGCGTTCATTCCCAGCGATCAACTCCGGGTGAGCGCGAAGCCAGGTCTCCAGCCGGGAACCGAGATCGCGCAGAGTGAAAGAGGTAGAAGGTAGTTCTGTCAGATAACCGAGCAATACCTCATCAAATTTTTCTTGTCCGATGACCGCGCGCAGGCCGGGAAAATCATCCGCCAGAGAAGATAGAAGCCGGAACCAATAAACGCGGTTATAGATTTCCAGGCGCTCTACCGAGGTCAGCTGGTCATTGGGCTTGACGATTTCTTCGGCAATCTTCTGCGTGGATTGCCCGTCCAGCGTCTGCTCGCGCATGCGCTCATCTTCCGTGAGCGGCTGCCGAACTACGTCAAAAAACGCGCGCTGGATCTGTTCCAGGTTCATGAGGCCACCGCCGAGTTGGCAGGAACAAAGCGCTTGGCTTTCAGCGCTTCATTATGGACTTCCTCAAAAGAGGGAATGTGATCATCCCACTCCAGAAGCGTTGCCGTGGGGCCAGCCAGTTCAATGGCCTTGGCGTATAGCTGCCACACGGGATCGAGCACTGGGTGATCGTGCGTATCCAGGATGTACTTCTCGTAATTGGAGTGGCCGGCAATATGGATCTGGGCGACGCGCTCGGCCGGAACGCTCCGCAAGTACTCAAATGGATCAAAGTTATGATTGCGCGATGAAACGTAAATATTGTTGACGTCCAGCAGGATGCCGCAGTCGGCATCTTCCACCACTTCGTTGAGGAACTCCCATTCCGTCATTTCCGAAACGTGATATTCGGCGTAACTGCTTACGTTTTCCACCGCAATGGGAACTTCCAGGAAGTCGCGTGCTTCGCGAATTTTCTGCGCGGTGCGCTTGGCGGCTTCAAATGTGTACGGCATGGGCAGCAGATCATGCGAGTAGCGGCCGTCCACGCTGCCCCAGCAAAGGTGGTCAGTAAGCCAGGGGGTATTCGTGCGCTTCACCAGCGTTTTCAGGCGGCGCAGGTGTTCGCGGTTCAGAGGTTCAGCGGAGCCAAAGTACATGGAAACGCCATGCTGTACCACGCGATAGCGCTCCAGAATCTGGTCAAGTACCTGGAGCTGGCGGCCGCCATCCACCATGAAATTTTCCGAGATGATTTCAAACCAGTCCACGACCGGTTTCTTCTCAAAGATATGGCTGTAATGAGGAATGCGCAGCCCAATGCCGACGCCGTAGTCTTTCTGTCCGTTGAATTTATTTGCAGGCATAAGTGATGAGATTAGTGAATGCCGCGAAAGATACAAAATAGAGGACCAGCGCTGAAACTGCCGGCTGGCCCTCTTTTAGCTTCGAGGGCGAAGTTATTTCGGAGCTGGTGCCGGTGCTGGAGCGTCAGCTTTTGGCATCTTGGAGCCATCAGTGGCGCAGCCGCCCTTGCCCTTGCAATCATTCTTGCCTTTGGTTGCGCCGCAGCCGCCATTACCCTTGCAGGAGTTCTGGCCCTTGCAGGCGTGCTTTTCAACTTTGGCCTTGGAGGTCTTTGTTCCGGAGTCAGTTTTGGCAGTGCTATCCGGTTTAGCAGTATCTTGAGCGAAGGCATTCTGTCCAGCGGTGAATCCTGTCAGAGCCGCACCCATAAGCAGTAAACGCACAGACTTAGTCATTTTTAAAATCTCCCTTCCTAATTTTACATCTGCCGAAAGCACCATTCCGCCTAAAACATAAGGTCGTTAGCGGCCCTCGACACAGCGTTCTTTCAATTGTACGTACAACTGCAAAGAACGGATTGGTTCGTTTCGGGATAATCTGCGGCGGCACGTACCGCCGGTCTAAGGTTAACTGCACCATATTCCAGGGACAAATATGCGAAGGAATACTACCATGGAGGCGCAGGAAGAAAGAAGGGGCCTTTCTTTTCTTCAAGATGTCACTTTAGATACGGCTTAGCTCTTGCGTTGGATCAGAAAATGGGCGAGATCTTTCAGTGTTTGCGCGCGCTGGGCGAATGAATCGAGGGCGCTGCAGCCGGAAGCAACCAGCGCGTCAGCCCGGCGCACCGATTCCTCAATCCCGAATAGAGAAGGGTACGTTGTTTTTTCTGAAGCTGTGTCTTTGCCTGCCGTTTTGCCCAGTTGCTCTGAGGATTGCGTAACGTCCAGCACATCATCCACGATTTGAAATGCCAGCCCAACGGAGCGGCCAAAGTCACGCAGGCGCTGGATTTCCGGGATCGAGCCATTGGCATACATGCCTCCGCTGACCAGGCTGGCAGTGATGAGGGCCCCGGTCTTGGAGCGATGAATGTATTCCAATGTAGCTGCATCCGGGCGCTGGCGCTCTGCTTCCAGGTCCTTTACCTGCCCGCCAATCATGCCGTCAACGGTGCCGGTTCCGCGCGCAATCTCTTCAATGATTTTCACGCGCGCTTCCGCCGGACACTTTAATCGAGCCAGCACTTCATAGGCCTGTGTCTGCAGAGCGTCGCCGGCCAGGATGGCCAGGGCTTCACCAAAAACCACATGGCAGGTGGGCTTGCCCCGGCGCAGATCGTCATTATCGAGCGCAGGTAAATCATCATGAATAAGCGAGTAGGTGTGCAGCATCTCAAGCGCGCTGCCGAGTTCTTCCACACCTTCCGGCAGACGGCCTGCAATCATGCGGGCAGCTTCCATACACAAAACAGGACGCAACCGCTTGCCTCCGGCAAAAACACTGTGCCGCATCGCCTGATGGATAGATTCAGGCCTCTGGGTAGCGGCGGGTAAAAGCTTCTCCAGGGTCGCGTCAATGGTGCGCTGGCCTTGTTCAAGGATCTCTTTGAGCATGAATATTCAGTATAAAACAATTAGCAATCAGCACTTAGCAATTAGCTTGTGCTTCGCTTTGCCGTGTCAGTGTCATCTGTGCCAATCAGTGGCGAGAATTGCTTTTTCCGATCAGTGTTTACCCATGTTCATCGGTGGTAAGGTTTTTTGTTTTTCCGATCGTGGCGAGATTGCTGGCGTATTTCGCAGCTTTGGTTTTGACCTTGGTTTTAGCTGATTGCGAAAGGCGAATTGCTAACTTAAAAAGGGAGCATCTTAACAATGCCCCCTTTTTGCTTTGGACGGAGGAGCGTACGCAAAGACTTTTTAGGCCGCGTGAGCGTGAGGCACGGTCTGGGTTTGGCTCGCAGCCAGAACAATTGCCCTGACGTCAGAAGAGTAGCAGCAGTCACTGGCGCCGGCAGCCAGTGCGTCCGTCCACATCTTTTCATCTGCCAGGCGGTGTGTGCAGACAATGGTGGTGGCGGAGAACGCCAACTTAAGTTCCTGGACTTCGCTGAGCGAAGCCAGTTCAAGGTCAACAATCGCCACGTCTGCGCGGTGCGTGGGAATGGCCTGCCGCAGCTCATCCAGAGTGCCGGAGAGATGCACCACGCGGAAATGGTGATCAAGGGATTTCGCCAGCATTTCCGCAGTTTGGCTGTTGCGTTGAGCGACAACGACACTGAGCGGTTTCATGAAATACTTCCTCATCGGCTGGGGCGAAAACAGGGCTGGATGTTTTCGCTGGAGGTGCAGGCTGTGGGGTTTTCCACAGGCTATGGGAACTTATTTCTTGGCCGAATGCTGGGCCCTATCGTTGGACGGTTCGTAGGGCTCAGGCTGGAGTTTTCCGTTTTGACGAAGAAGAATTTCGACTTTGCCTTCAGCTTCTTCCAGATCTTTACGGCAGGAAGATGAAAGCTTTAAACCCTCTTCAAAGAGTTTCAATGCCTGCTCAAGCGGCACATTGCCTTTCTCGAGTTCATCTACGATTTGTTCCAGGCGTTGAAGACAATCTTCAAATTTAGGCACCGGGCCGAAACTCCAATGGCCCATTCTACCGCGATAATCAGGAGCTGCCCTGAATATTTTTTCTGCAAAAAAATGAACCGATTTCAGCTCTTAATAGGCTCAAACGGCTCTCATTTGGGCAGATCATGAAATTCTTAAGATAAGCACCCCGCCCCCTCGCCATGCCCATTAAGACCAGTGCTGAATGACCTCTGTGCCGCCGACTCTTTAAAAGCCAAACGCAACGCGGTTACGCATCCGGACTCGGCGTTCACTGCTGCTGTGGGGCGTCGGCCCTTTAGTCCAATCTCCTGTCGAAAATAGGTCCCTAGAGAAACTATAAAACTGAGTAGCATAAACGAGTACAAACCATAGCAATTGGATAGATTATATATATGTGTGTTTAAGTGCTAATCTCCATCTAACGAAACTAAAATAATGTTTACAAACCATACTACAGATAATATAGTGACTCACTCCACAGCAATTTAGACCACATAGTTTGTATAGGTAGAATACTATTACTCTATGTAGACCATGTAGGCCAGAATGGCTGGGTATCAAAAAACTTGTTAGTTCAGGAGAAAAGAAAGTGCAATACAATCTAGTCGGTAAGAGCAAAGAATATTTAAAGGCAACGCGCTTTAGCTTTGCCATTGCAATCTGCTTTGGAGTCATATTGTCAGCACCCGCGATGCTGGCTCAGTCGGTTGTGGCAACGGTTCCTATTGGCCAGTTCGGACAGGCGATTACAGTCAATCCGGTTACGGGAAAAGCTTATGCGATGTCCGAGCCGGCACATCAGGTGATCGAAATTAATTCTCAGGGCGCAACCAATCTGATCCCACTACCGGCATCCGTGGGCGGTTCGCTTTTCGCGCGCATGGCAGTGAATCCAAACACCAACAAAATTTACGCGGTGAATGGAGATGACAACGTTGTCTACGTGATTGACCCCACCACGCTCAGCTCAACTGCTGTTGCAGTGGGATCAGCACCAGTCGCGGTGGATGTAAATGCCAAGACAAACATGATTTACGTAGCCAATTTAAATAGCAATACAGTTACAGTCGTGGATGGCAAAACAAATCTTACTACCTCCATCGCGGTGGGAATCCAGCCGGATGCAGTGGCGGTGAACGCTGCAACCAGTCGCGTTTACGTAGCTAATTCGGACAATACGGTATCGATCATTAACGGCAAAAACAACCATGTTATTAACACGGTGCCAGTCGGGAACACGCCAACTAACCTTAAAGTGAACCCTCTTACGAACAAAGTGTATGTTACGAATCAAAACGGCAATACAGTTACAGTTATTAGTGACGTGGGGGATGACGATGGTGTAGATGCGGGTCCAACGACTGTGACGATCAATACGGGCAATGTTCCTTTTGCACTGGATATCAACACAGTCACGAACAAAATCTATGTAGCTATCCTGGGCGATGGGCAAGTGCTGGTAATTGATGGCGCTACCAACGCCACCACAACAGTTCCTTCTCCTATCACCCCATTTTCAGTGGCGGTAGACCAAGTCCACAATAAAATTTATGTAGCCAACCTAAGCAATAGTGAGATGACCGTTATTGACGGCGCGACGAACGCCGCAAGTCAGGTGGCAGCGACAAGTCAGGGGCCCAATGGCGTTGCAGTGGCTCCACAAAACAACACTGTTTTCCTGCTGAGTGGCTCCGGTAGCACTGTAGGGGTGTTTGACGTAAGCAATCCGTAAAGCTGGCTGTGCCTGGGGACGCAACTGCGTCCCCATTTTAGACCGCAGGGGCAAGTCTGATTTTATCCCGCCGCGGTAGCTGATCCGCTGATTCCATCCAGCACGTCAATGGCAGAGGTATATCGTCCCAGGGGCGCAGCCACCTGCGCTCCCTGTACCAGCCCGCGGACTTTGTGGAGCATCTCGCGTGCGATCAGAATGCCTTCCGCACGCGCTGCCTCGGCGTTGGGAGCACGGGCCATGCGATCAATGATTGCATCTGGGACGGAAACCCGCAGCTCGTTTTTCATGAACTCAGCATTGCGAACGCTGGTGAGCGGCCAGATGCCCGCCAACACGGGGATGCGGTGATGGTCAATGCGCCGCAGGAACTGTTCCAGCAAAGCTATGTCAAACACAGGCTGGGTAACGGCGTAGTCGGCGCCAGCTTCAACTTTGTATTCAAATCGGCGCACTTCTTCGTCAACATTCCCAATCCCCGGGTTGGCTCCCACGCCAATCAGAAATTTGGTCCCCGAGCCGATGGGATTTCCGCCCACATCGAGCCCAAAGTTCAAATTATGGACAATATTCACCAAACCAATCGCATCCACGTCAAACACGGCGGTGGCGTCTGGATAGTTGCCGAGCTTAGGCGGGTCGCCGGTGATGCAGATCAAATTGTGCAGGCCTGTGGTATAGGCGCCCAGCAGCTCAGACTGCATACTCAATACATTGCGATCACGGCAGGTAAAGTGGAGAACGGTTTCAATCTCCGCCTGCTGTTGCACGAGCAGGCAGAGAGCCGTGTTGCTCATGCGAGCTGATGCACGAGGGCTGTCCGGGATATTGATGGCGTCAATGCCGGCAGCCTTCAGAAACTTTGCGCCTTCCACTTCCTTGCGAAAATCAACGCCCTTGGGCGGAACAATCTCCACCAGCGTGACAAATTCGCCTGCGGCCATTTTTTTGCCCAGATTGGACCGCTGGGCCAGAGGAGGCGGAGCAATGCTGGATTCGCGCTTGGCTTCCGTGATTACGCGAAAGCCGCCAGTTTTGCCTTTGATGTCGGCCATCCGCAGTGCGGCCTTCATCGCCCTGATGTGCTCAGGAGTGGTTCCGCAGCAGCCGCCTACCAGGGTCACGCCGGCGTTCACAAATTTGCGCGCATAACTTGCCATGTATTCGGGCGAACATAGATAAATGTTGCGACCTTCAATACTGCGCGGAATGCCGGCGTTGGGTTGCGCGGCCAGCGGCTTGTCTGTGAGGCGGCGGATCCGCTCAATGGCTTCCAGCATGGCAACCGGGCCAACGCTGCAATTGCAGCCAATAACGTCCACACCCCAGTCATTGAGTTTGGAAGTAAAGGTCTCCGGGCTGGCGCCGTCCAGGCAGTTGCCGTCTTCATCAATGGTTACTTGCGCCACAAGCTGCTTGTCTGGCGCGGCTTCACGCGAGGCCAGGATTGCCTGATGCAGCTCTTCGAGGTAGCCGAACGTCTCCAGCATGATCAGGTCAACGCCGCCTGCCACCAGCGCAGTGATCTGTTCGCGAAAAGAGGCGCGGGCTTCCTCACGGGACGTTTTGCCCAATGGCTCGATGCGCAGTCCTAATGGCCCAACTGATCCGGCTACCAGCACATTGGCGGCTTTCTTCAGATTGAATGCGTCCGCGGCTTCGCGGGCCAGTTCAGCGCCCCGGCGATTGATTTCGCCTACTTGGTCGGCCAGCCCGTGGCGTGCCAGACGAAAAGAATTGCCGCCGAACGTGTTGGTTTCAAAAACCTCGGCGCCGGCATTCAGATAATCCTGGTGGAAATTGCGCACCATGTCAGGCTGGGTCAGGTTCAATTCGTCATAACATTTGTTGATAAACACACCATTGGCGTAGAAAAGGGTGCCCATGGCGCCGTCGCAGAGAACGGGACCTAGCTTGAGTCGGCTTAGCAGATCAAGAGCCATCGTGTCTTTCAGAATACCGCAGCTAATGTGGTTCCTGCCATGGCTGCGCAGGGAGTGGCAAGATTCTCTGCATGGATCGCGCCTGAGCGCGTTCTATGGTTCAAGAGGAGAGCCTCGCCCGGCAATCCGAATAGGAATTACACACCGGGACGTCCAGCACAGAGGGCATTCTGGTGCTTCGAGAGGCTCTGTTATAATCGCGGTTTCAACACAATTGGCGCGGTTCATAAGAGGAAACGGTCTAATAAAGAATGCAGCGAAATAGTTATTTTTCAAGGTTGTGGATTGCCATTCTGGCGTCTGCGGTGGCAGGTTGCGGCGGCTCCAGCAGCAATGCCAACCAGGCCCCCCTGACAGGGCTAAGTAAGAGGGTGTTGGTTTCCAATACAGAAAACGGCACCATCAGCTTCGTCGATGCAAAAAAAGATCAATTAAACACCAAGGTGCTTGCGGCGCCCGCCGCAACAAAAATGCTTACCTCCGGTGGCACTACGATTGCCATGGATGGTGCAGGCAGCCAGATCACTATCATTGACAATGCCACGGAAGCAGTGACTTTTAATGCTCCCATTGGTGACCAGCCGTTTGATATCGCGATAAGTCCTAACGGCAAAACCGCATGGGCTGCGATGCGTAACTTTGGCTTTGTGCAAGCCGTGGATACAACTACTGGTATTGCCGCGCCGGTCTTTCGCCTTGGCAATGCACGCCGCCTGGTGATGAGCCCCACAGGCACAAAATTGCTCATTTTCCCGGATCCCCAGGCACAGACCGCGCCGAATGCGCATACGTTTTTTGTTTTGGATACAGCCACGGGTACAGTCCAATTCATCACTGATCCAGCTCATCTCGATGAGCCTTTTACCGCTGTCTTCGGCGCCAGTGATACGCAGGCTTTTATCCTGAACTGCGGCGCAGAATGTGGTGGTACGACCGCGAGCGTTGTTTCGGTGGATTTTACCGGAGGAGCGCAGAATTTCGGCGCCAATCTGGCAGTTGCTGCCGCGACTGTTGGGCTGCTCAATGGAACAAATTTGTACGTGGCGGGAACTCCGCCGGCGCCGCCAAGTTCTATTCCTCTTGCTCCTTGTCCGCTCTCACGTTGTGGACAACTCACGGTAGTGAACGCCAGCAATGCCACCGCGCTGTCAGCGGGAGCCCCAATTCCTATTACCGATGGACTACATGAAAAGATGGCTCTCACTACTACTGGCAGGGTCTATATCGGAGCTGGCGGATGCAGCGTGGAGCCGGGTACGGCGCCCACCACTATCCGCGGCTGCCTGACCATCTTCAATACCACTTCATCGACAACTATTTTCCCTGCAGAGTCTTCATTCCGGCAGAATTTTAGCGTCACCGGTCTCCTGCCAATCACCGGACGTAACGCGATCTACGTTGTGCAGGGTGGAGCGCTGGATATTTTTGATACCAGCACAGACACTCTGGAAACTGGGATCACTGCGATCGATATTATAGGTAATGCCCAGGATGCGGTGCTGCTCGATCCGTAGAACCTAAAAGAAGAGCTTAAAAGAACTTAAAGCTGCAAGCCTAAATCCAACGCTATGAAGATGGTCATCAATACCAGATAGTGGGCCAGAGAGAGTGCGATCAGGTCTTCTGGGATGGCAATGAATGCGTCTTTCACTTTCAGACGATTCACCAGCCGTTTGCGTGCCTCATAACCTGAAAAGGCCCCGACTACACCACCAATTGCGCCCAGCAGCGCTCCAACCAATAGAGACTTGTTGGTTGCAGCGAATAGGCAGGCGGCGCTCAGTCCGCCAGTTACCATTCTTGCGATCAGTGGGCCAGGCTTGGTTCGCCGGGGAGTCTTGGGCAGCAGGTCGACAACATATTCTCCTGCCGCCAGCAGAGAGAATATGGCAACTGCCACGGTGGATCCCATAAATGCCAGGGGCGAGTGTTGCAGCGGCAGAAATCCCAGATGCGCCGCCCAGCTTACTGCCGCAGGCGCAGTGAGAGAACGCAGTCCAGCCACAAAGCCTATGCCTACCGCAAAAGCAAAAATGTAATTGGCATTCATCGCCCGGCCTCTTTCTATAACTGCTGCTTTTCTATTTTGGCGGTTCCAGCCTTAGCTCATGCGCCTTGGTGGATTGTATGGCTGCATCTGAAAACGCCAGCGTAAACGTCTTGTTGTTGTACCAGGCATCCCAGTGGTCCATGTAATGCGGGCTGAAGATCTGCCCGGATTCGCCAATCACAATGTTGAACGTGGAGGCATCCAGGTTGGAGAAATCAACGGTCATGCGTTCCGACGGGCCAAAGCTGCGCCCCACTTGCTTTACCGTATAGCCGCCGCCGGATTGCGGATGACGTCCCGGGCCGCTTAGCTTTCGCATTCCAGGAATAGCGCTGAATACCGGATGGTCGATGACCAGGGGATAGACTTCACCGTATTTCCACGTTTGCATATCTGCCGGCGCATCTTTGAGCGCTTTGTTCACAGCATCCGTCATGACGTCATTGAAATTGTTATAACCCTGAGGCAGCCAGCGCGCCGGTTGGTTCTGCACGATTGACTCAAGCGCGACTGCCGCTTCCGACCATTCGTAGTTGTCTGCGTCATTGCCCAGTTTGGGCTCCAGCAGCATTTCCCAGAGCGCGCGGCGCGTGCGGACTTCAATAGTTGGTGCGACGGAGTCAGCGAGCATCCGTCCATCCCAGCCACGCATTATGTCGGCGGCGTTGCGTGTACGCTCGGTAGTTTTGGCGCTGTGATCAATGGCGTAAACAAGCTTGTCGGCAAAGAAGCGATCGTATTCAGACGTGATATCGGTCTGCAGAGCCAGCATGTCTGCCGGTGAAAATTTCTTATCGGCCTTCAGCAATTTGTAAATGCGTTCCACGCGATAAGGCGGATACCACTGCGTAGCCAGCTGATACGGATAGCCCGACGGAGTGATCTTGGAATTGGCTGTGGCAATGATTCCGGAAGGCGGATTGTAAAGGCTCGGCAGCTTGTCGAACGGAAGGTAGCCGGTCCAATCGTGCTTGCCGTCCGCGCCGGAGACAGGCACTGTGCCATCTCCGGAAGCGCGAATGGGAACATAGCCCATGGGTTGATAGCCAATGTTGCCGTCGATATCGGCATAGACCACGTTTTGTGATGGCGTGGCGAAAACAGAGAGCGCTTTGCGGAACTGGTCCCAGTTTTGTGCGGAATCAAGATCAAACAGCGGCACACTGATGGCCTGCGGATCATAGACCAGCCATCCCAGCGCGATCTGCCGCGTCTCGCCAGGTAGCAGTTGCGTAATGATTGGTCCATGGCGCGTTACGGTCACATCAAACGCCACGTCGGGTTGGCCTTTTACGTGGATGACCTGATGATCGATCTCAGGTTTCTGCCAGCCCGTAGGCGTCTGATATTCGCCGGCGGCATTGAAGTTTTCAATAAACAGGTCCTGCACATCAGGATTGAGATTGGTAAATCCCCAGGCAATGCGCTGATTGTGTCCCACGCTGATAAATGGCAGCCCCGGCAGTGAGAAGCCTTCTACGTTGAAGTCTCCGGAGTGAAGCTGCACTTCATACCAAACGCCGGGGACGCGATGCCCCAGATGCATATCGTTTGAAAGCAGCGGCTTGCCGGAAACCGTGTGCGCGCCTGAAACCACCCAGTCATTCGATCCCGGCAAGCAGGCTTCGCACGCGTCTTCGCGATTGCTCTGGCGTGGCGAGAAACCGGAGTGTGGCAGCAACTGGCCGGCCTGTCTGAGGATATTTGCGGGTAAGTTCTGCAAACGGAAGATTGGCTGAAGGCCCGCCTGCTTCGCTGGCCGGCGGATGATCACGCGATGAATCCGGTGGATATAAATCCGCCATCAGCTCCGGAGTTAATTTTGCGCCGATTTTTTCTCGCCAGTATTCGGTCTCATATTGCGGGTTCAACAACTGGCTCATGCCGATTCCCACCAGAAGGGAATCAGCCACGGTCCATGGCCGCGGCTGGTAACGCAGGACGCGGAACTCCATGGGAAGATTTTTGCGGTGCTGGTCGATATAGGCGTTCACGCCCTTGGTATACGCTTCAAAAAATGCGTGATCGCGCGGAGGGAGCTGCTGGGCCACGCGCTCAGCGATCACCCGCAACCGCATGGTGCGCTGCTGCTTGTCGTAATACACCCAGCTCTGGCGCGGACGAACCGCAGCCGTGGAGCGTGAAACCGGCTGGGGCGGCGCACTGGAAGCTGGAAAAATCTCTGCCATCTCACCGCCAACGGCGCGACGGGTAAGGTCCATCTGCCACAGCCGATCCTGCGCCGTAACGTAACCTTGCGCGAAGAACAGGTCTTCGAGCTTTGTGGCTGTAATGTGCGGTACTCCGTGGCCGTCGCGAACTACTGAGACTGGCGTCTGCAATCCGGCTACGGTGATAGTTCCGTCCAGTTGCGCCAGGGAAGAATGCGCGGCGTTGTAGAACCAGAGGAACGCAACCGTTACGGTAACGATGAAAAGCAACAGAATCCAAAAGACGACTCTGAAAGCCGTTCCTAAAAAGCTGCGTCGTGAAGCAGGAGCAGAGACACTGGAAGTGGCCATGAGAACTCGATTCTACGGGAACAAACCGGCAGCCGACAATGAGCATGGTTTTTTGTTGCCAAATCGTTTTTATTTGATTTTTTCTGGCATCAGGTAAGGGTACGTCTCTGGCAAACGACTTTGATTTGCGTATAATGAAATTGAAATTTCATTTTCATTTACAAGATTTCCGGGGCGAACACGAGAATATGCTGCAGAGACGGATCGACGATCATGCGCCACCTTCGCGTGAGTCCGTACGCGAGGCTCAGGAGATTTTTTACAAACACTTGAAGCGCGTGGGACTGAAGCACACAGACCAGCGCGATGCCATCCTGAGCATTTTCCTGGAAACGCGTGATCATCTTTCCACCGACGAGCTTTTTCGCCTGGTCCGGAAGAAAGACAGCAAGATCGGTTTTACCACCGTCTATCGCACGCTCAAGCTGCTGGCAGAATGCGGGCTGGCCAGCGCCGTTCCTTTTCCAGACGGGATGACGCGCTATGAGCACCAGTTCAACCGCCGCAGCCATCATCACATGGTCTGCACGGAGTGTGGCGCATCGGTCGAGTTTTTCTCTCCTGAAGTGAGCAAGCTGGAAGAAGAGATTGGCCGCAAATATCATTTTGATGCGACCCGCCACAATTTCCAGATCTATGGCATCTGTGAAGACTGCCGCAAAAAAGCCCGTAAGGCCACTTAAAGCCGTGCTCCAGATACGCAAGTATCATGCCAGCGATTTCGACCGTCTGGTGGAGATCGACCAGGCTTGTTTCATTGAAGGCATTGCCTACTCCGCAGAAGAGATGAGTTTTTTCCTGAGCATGCCGAATGGGATTTCACTGGTGGGCCTGCAGGATGAAAAGATCGTCGGCTTCCTGATCGCCGAGCGCTTTCGTTCGCGGCGCACGCGCCAGTTAACGGGCAGGATTATTACCATTGATGTGGACCCCGCAACCCAGCACAGCGGCATGGGAACCTTGATGATGTCATCGGTTGAAGCGGAGCTAAAGCAGGCCGGCTGCGATTATGTTTTGCTGGAGGTTGCCGTGGACAACGAACCCGCGCTCAAGTTTTATAAGAAACACGGATACTCTGTGCTGAAAGTCCTGCCGCGCTATTATCTGGATTCAATTGACGGTTTACAGATGGGCAAGAAGTTGTGACTGGGTAGCTTGGAGCGCAGGCTGCTTGCATTAGCGCTGTTTTTTAGTTCTGTCATCCTGAGCGGAGCGCCTTTCAGATGTTCCGACTCTTGAAATGATCGGCGCGAAGTCGAAGGATCCCGGTGATATCTCGGTTTTGATTGCAGCTTCAGGGAGTTCTCTAAGACTTTGTTATTTTCTGATCAGAGACAAGGAATTCTTCGCAGGAACGCCTTTCGGCGGCATGGTAGCATAAACCTTTTCGGGATCCTTCGACTTCGCGCTCTACATTCATGTCGAAAGAAGATTCCGTACGCGCTCCGCTCAGGATGACACTGCGGGGGCGGCATTGTAAGAGTGACGATTCGATTGAAAAAAACTACAACAACCCAACGTAGGGAGCGCAAGCCCCTCAGGATCGCCATCGATAGCGGCGGAACCTTTACCGACTGCATCTGGCTTCATGCTTCCGCGTTGCGCATCTTAAAAGTGTTTTCCACGCCAGCCGATCCGGCGGAGGCCATCTCCGGTGCTGTGCGTAAAATTGCCGGCGATAGCCAGGATGTTGTTGTTCTGCATGGAACCACGGTCGGCACAAATACGCTGCTCCAGCGCAAAGGCGCGCGCGTTGCTTTTGTGACTACAGCAGGGTTTGAAGACTCAATTGAGATTGGCCGCCAGCAGCGCCCCAAGCTTTACGATTTCTTTTTTGAAAAAGATCCTGCATTGGCGCCATCGGAGCTGCGTTTTGGCGTAGACGAGAGAGTCTCAGCCGAAGGCACGATATTACGTGCGCCGGATGAAGCTTCGTTGGAGTCATTGGCTGAGCGCATCGCGGCACAAAAGCCACAGGCCATTGCGATCTCGCTCCTGTTTTCTTTTGCTAATCCTGCCAATGAAAAATCAGTCGCTGAAGCGCTTGCCGGGCTCAAACTTCCTCTTTCTATTTCCCACCAGATTCTGCCGGAGTTTCGCGAGTACGAACGCGCCAGCACCGTATTGGTCAATGCGTATCTGCAGCCGTTGATGCAGCGTTATTTGCAAAAACTGCAGGAGCGTGCTGGAGTGGGCAGCAAGGCGGCGCGGATTTTTGTAATGCAATCGAGCGGCGGCATTACCGCGCTCAGCACGGCCGCGGAGCAGCCGGTACGCACGGTGCTCTCTGGTCCAGCGGGCGGTATTGTGGGCGCAGCGGCAGTGGCGCAGCGCAGCGGATTTGATCGCATCATCACCTTTGATATGGGCGGGACTTCCAGTGACGTTGCGCTGGTGAATGGGCGTCCAACCACCACCAATGAAGCCGATGTCGCTGGGCTGCCAGTGCGCGTGCCCGTATTGGATATACACACCGTGGGTGCTGGCGGCGGATCGCTAGCCCGCTTTGACGCTGGTGGCGCTTTGCGCGTTGGACCGGAATCAGCCGGAGCCGTTCCAGGGCCGATCTGTTATGGCAAAGGCGAACGCCCCACGGTGACTGACGCCAACTTGCTGCTGGGGCGTCTGCCTGCCGACCAATTTCTTGGTGGCGACTTTCAACTTGATCTGCCGCGCACACAAAAGCTGGTTACGGAGTGGCTCAAGGAAAACAACAGCAAGCTATCGCTCGAAGAGTTTGCCGCCGGCGTTGTCCGTGTGGTGAATGCCAACATGGAAAAGGCGGTTCGCGTGGTCTCCATTGAGCGCGGTTATGATCCGCGGCAGTTTGCGCTGGTTGCTTTTGGCGGGGCAGGAGCGATGCACGCTTGCGATCTGGCGCAAGCCTTGCGGATCCCTCGCGTGATTGTTCCCGCGTATCCTGGCGTGCTTTCAGCTTTGGGGATCCTGATCAGTGATGTGGTGAAGGACCATTCCCGGACGGTGCTGCTGCGAGTCGCGCCCGGCAACAAGCCGGATAAAAAAGCCGGCAGGAATCTGATCGCACAGCTTGATCCTGTTTTTTCTGAATTGAAGAATGGAATCGCCGCGGAGTTAAAGAAAGAAGAGTGGCAGGGAAGAGCGATCTATGAGCCGAGTTGCGATCTTCGCTATCGCGGACAGGGCTATGAATTGAATCTGCCTTACAACGCTGACGTGCTTGGGAGCTTCCATGCTGAGCACAAACGACGGTATGGTTACAGCAGTCCGGAGCGCGAGGTGGAGGTTGTGACTGTCCGTATGCGCGGCCGCGTGGCTTCGCCGGAGAAGCTCTCTCGTCTGAAAATTCAGGAGGAGCAAGGGGCGCTCAAGACCGCTACGGCCATGGTCCACTTTGGCGGAAAACGCCATCGCACGCAGATCCTGCCCAGGTATTCGATCAAAACGGGTAAGCGCTTTCAGGGACCGGCGATTATCACCGAGTACAGCGCCACCACGGTCATTCCGCCACGGCTTTTCTACTTTAAGGACCGGGCAGGAAATCTGGTGATTGAAGTCTTACCGTCCGCGTGAGGCTTTTCTTGTGGCGCGCACGGTATGGGTTGGAGTCTGTCGTGTTGCCGCGCCAGTCTTTTGCTTAGGATTGTTTTGTTCCGCAGCCTTCTTGGCCCACATCTTTTCCATCTCACGCATGTTTTTGCTTTTCATGCACCCAGCATGCCACAATCGCGCGGTGAAGACGAGTGCAATTGCTGGTTCCAGGTAAGCAGCCGTGAGTGCCGATCGCAAAAGAAAAGGCGCCCCGTGAGGAGCACCTTTTGTTCCTATCCTGTGGTCTTTCCTATGAAAATAAATTAAGCGACGTCTTTTTTGTCGCGGTCGAGTTCGTCTTCATTCCTGATCTTGTCATCGTCAGTTTTATTGGCCAGGTCACGGACACCATCTTTTACCTTGCCAACGGCATTGCGGACTTTGCCTTCAGCTTGTTTGGCCAGACCTTCAGCCTGAGCTTTCTCATCGCCGGTCCATTCACCAACCTGGCGTTGAACGCGTCCGGCTACGTCTTCTGCTTTACCTTTAATACGTTCCTTATCCATAAAAATTCCTCCCTGGGTTCGGATTCTTTGTTCCCGATCTCTTTACTGGCTCGCGATGTTAATTGTTGAGCGGACGTGCGAGCACACTGCCGCTCTCGTCCTTGTTATGAGTGAATTTAAGGAGTACCCCTTCAACATTTGCGACTTGCTGGCAAAATCAGTTGCTTAAACGGCTGCGCGTCTGCCGGTAATCAGCTGGAAAACCAGCGCAATCACGGCGAGTACCAGCAGCAAATGAATAAAGCCGCCCATGGTATAGCTGCTAACTACCCCAAGCAGCCAGAGAACGAGCAAAACTACAAAAAGTGTCCAAAGCATGTCACCCTCACATTCGCAATCTCTTCTAACTACCTTGGAAGCCAGTAGTGCTAAGGCGGTTGTAACAAATCGAGAGTTGCTGAAAATGAGTGATCGATTTACTGAGGTGTTTTGTCCACACTTTTTTTGTTTTCAAGGCAACTGGCGGAGAGACGACAGACGCTATATCGTTACTACATGAAAGTTGCCATTCAGGGAGAGCGCGGAGCATTCAGCCATCAGGCAGTGATACAACTTGTGCGCGGCGCTGCCGTGGTGGCGTGTGCAACCTCTGCGCAGGTTTTTGACGCATTGGAATCACGCCGCGTTGATGCCGCGGTAATTCCCGTGGAGAATACACTGGCCGGTCCGGTGGGTGAGCATCTTGATCTTCTGCTGGAGCGTGATGTTTTTATTCACGCTGAAATGCGGCTGCGTATCGAGCACAATTTGATCGTTGTGCCAGGCACCAAATTAAAAGATATTCGCGAGGTGCTTTCGCATCCGGTTGCGCTGGACCAGTGCCGCAACTTTTTCCGCCAGCATCGGGGCATTTCCGCTGTCCCGTTTTATGACACGGCCGGAAGCGTCAAACACATCATGGCGCAGCAACTGGGAAATACCGCGGCCATAGCCAGTGGCCAGGCTGCTAAAGAATATGGCGGCAAGGTTCTGCGGTCCGGCTTGGAAGACAATAAACAGAATTTCACTCGTTTTTTTCTGATTACCAGGAAGAAGAAAATTTCCGCGAAGGCAGATAAAACTTCTCTGGCGTTCTCGCTCAAAAATGTTTCCGGGGCGCTTTTCAAGGCGCTGAGTGTTTTTGCCCTGCGCGATCTGGATCTGAGCAAGATTGAGTCGCGTCCTGTGCGGGGGAAGCCCTGGGAATACTGCTTTTATGTGGATGTACTGCGCGGCGACGATCAGGCCATGCGTCTGGCGCTGAATCATCTGGAAGAGATCGCTGGGTTTGTGAAAGTTTTAGGGGTTTATCCCCGCGAAAAGTAACGGAACTGGTGAAGATTCAAGGATTTCGGGAAGAAAATATTACCCGGTGGTAATTTGCCGCCGCTCAATGGGTTCGAGTACAATCCGCGCTGCTACCAAATAGGGTGGAACTGCATCTTTCCCGGCATCCAGATCATCAAATGTGAGCGTACTTATATCAAGGATGGAAATTTATGGCGTCTGAGACAAAGACTACCAATATTGAGCCAATCGCGGCTACACCTGAACAGCGCCAGGTACTGACAGAAGAACAGCAGAAAAGCATACCGGTGTTGCCGGTGCGTGACACCGTTCTGTTTCCGCATGCGGTTCTGCCGCTCACGGTTGGGCGGGAAAGCTCGATTCAGCTCATCAATTCATTGGGAGAAGAGAAAACCATACTAGTGGTGGCACAGCGGGAAGCCCGCGTGGATGCCCCGCAACCTACTGATTTATATAGTATTGGCACGCTGGCGACGGTCCATAAGGTCGTGAAGATGCCGAACCAGAGCCTCTTTGTTTTTACCGAGGGTCTGAGCCGGGGCAAGCTGCAGGAGTTCACACAACTCACGCCGTTTCTGCGCGCCGATGTGGATCCGATTCCGGATGCTGAGCCGGAGATGTCGCCTGAGGTCGAGGCATTGCAGCGCAACGTTTTGACGTTGTTTCAGCAGATCGTAGCCGGATCGCCGACACTGTCTGACGAATTACAGACCGTGGCCATCAATATTGAAGAGCCGGGACGTCTGGTGGATTTTGTCGCCTCGTCGCTGCCGTTTCTCTCTACTAAAGACAAGCAGGAAATACTGGAGACACCGGATGTAAGCAAGCGGCTCCAGGCGATCAATCATCATCTGGCGAAGGAGCTGGAAGTCCAGCAGCTGCGCAACAAGATACAGAATGAAGTGCAGGACCAGGTGCAGCAATCGCAGCGCGAATATTATTTGCGCGAGCAGATGAAAGCCATCCAGAAAGAGCTGGGCGAGCAGGACGAGACCCAGCGCGATGTGGATGAGCTGCGGCAGAAAATTGAAGCAGCCGGCATGCCAGAAGAAGTAAAGAAAGAGGCCACCAAGGAGCTTAACCGGCTGGCCCGCATGTCTCCGATGGCCGCGGATTACTCGGTCACTCGTAATTACATTGAGTGGCTGGCGGTACTGCCGTGGGCCAAGTCGAGCGGCGTTGTGGTGGATATTAAGAAAGCAGCGGAAGTACTGGATTCAGATCACTACGATCTGAAGAAAGTGAAAGACCGCATTCTCGACTATCTTTCCGTGCGCCGGCTCAAGCCGACGATGAAAGGGCCGATCCTTTGCTTCGTTGGACCTCCAGGAGTCGGTAAGACTTCGCTCGGTCGCAGCATTGCACGGGCGCTGGAGCGGAAGTTTGTGCGACTGTCATTAGGCGGCGTGCACGATGAAGCGGAAATCCGCGGGCATCGGCGCACATACATCGGCGCATTGCCGGGTCAGATCATGCAGGGATTGCGTCGCGCTGAGACCAACGACCCAGTATTTGTTCTGGACGAAGTGGATAAACTTGGGCGCGATTTCCGCGGCGATCCGTCATCGGCGCTGCTGGAAACGCTTGATCCTGAGCAGAACTCCACGTTCCGTGACAATTATCTGGATGTGCCGTTTGATCTTTCAAAAGTGCTCTTTATCTGTACGGCGAATATGCTGGACACAATTCCAGAGCCGCTACGCGATCGTATGGAAATTATCGAGCTTCAGGGTTATACCGAAGACGATAAGACACACATCGCCGAGCGTTATCTGGTCCCGAAGCAGATTGAAGAGAACGGTCTGACCAAGGATCAGATTGAAATTCCGGAAGAAGCGGTCCGCTTTGTCAGCCGGCATTACACGCGAGAAGCCGGCGTGAGAAATCTGGAGCGCAATATCGGAACGATCTGCCGCAAGCAGGCGCGCCGGATTGCCGAAGGCAACGACCAGAAGTTGCTGGTGACGCCAGAGGTGGTGCAAGAATTTCTGGGCGGCATCAAGATCCGCATTGATACAGAGATTGCTGAGCGCACAAAGCGTCCTGGTGTAGCGGTTGGACTGGCCTGGACACCGGCGGGCGGCGACATTCTCTTTATCGAAGCGAACAAGATGAAGGGCAAAGGCGGTTTCACCATGACCGGACAGCTCGGTCAGGTGATGCAGGAATCCATGCAGGCAGCTTTGACCTGGGTGCGTTCCAACGCCGATAAACTCAGCATCCCGGACGAGTTCTTCAAGGACCATGACATACACATTCACGTGCCAGCGGGCGCTATTCCAAAAGATGGCCCTTCGGCGGGTGTGACCATGGCGACGGCTCTGGTTTCCCTGCTGAAGGATACGCCGGTACGTCCGCTGACGGGCATGACCGGTGAGATAACGCTGAGCGGCAACGTTCTGCCAATCGGCGGCGTGAAAGAGAAATTTCTGGCCGCGAAACGTGCGGGCGTGAAAGATATTCTCTTTCCTTCGGAAAATCGTATGAACGTGGAAGAGGACCTGACAGCGGAACAACTGGAAGGCGTGAGCGTGCATTTTGTCAGCACGATTGAAGAAGTTCTGGCAATCGCCCTCCCGGGGTCTCGGCTGGAAGAGCGACAGGATGCGGAAACGCGTGAACGCGTCCTGAGTAACGTCTAAAGAGAGAGCGCTGTTTTCACTGAGGGCAGGGAGAAATCCCTGCCTTTGCTTTTGGAGAAATACACTTAATCCCTATCACAAGGCAGCTTTTCAGCCAGCAGCAGCTCAGGCTTGAGCATCCTACCGATTGAACTCACCATATATCGCGAGGAGCTCCATGTTGGAGAAAGTAACTTCCGGGCGCAGCTTCAACTTTGGTTTTTCAGAGCTGAAGTTACACCTGTTCGCAAGAAGCTCATCTCGCGCGATTTTGGCAATTTTAGTTGTCTTGATCTGCGTCTTGCCGTGCGTCTTTTATGGGAACGCCCAAGCCCAATCTGCCGGGAGCAGCATTTCCGCGTATGCCGAAGCGATTAATAAATCCACCATCGCCGAGCGGATTGCAGCCATGGAGCACTACCTGACGCTATCAAGTGGCGGCAGCCTGAAGACGGATGCACTGGTATTTCTTGTCTGGGACCATTGGCGTTTGGGCCACGTGGCACAGAGTACGCAGCGTGCCAAGGAGCTGCTGGCAATTTCGCCGGCGAATCCCATTGCCGTCGCCGTGCTCAACCAGAATCCATCCTCGACGCCCCGGGAAAAGAACGCGGCTCAGAGCCAACTGGCCACGCTTAAGTCCGCGATGAGCAGCCTTGATCATGTGAGCAAGCCGGAAGGAATGCTGGACAGGAATTTCCAGATATTAAAGCAACAAGTGGCGATCATGCTCACTGGCGCGACGGGCATGAGCTACCTGGAAATTGAGGACTACATGAATGCACGGCCTGCTTTGCAACAGGCGGTGGGAAACGACCCTAATAATGCCCAGTGGGTGTATGGTCTGGGGCTGGCTTTGCTGAATGGGAAGAATCGCGACCAGTATCACGGCTATTGGTATCTGGCCCGCGCTGCCAACCTGACGTCAGGAACGCCGCAGGGACAGTCAATTGCCAACTATGCGCGCGGCGTCTATCACGCAGATGGAGGAAAAGACGCAGGGTGGGACCGGTTCCTGGCTAGTGCAGCAGCATTAGACTCTCCGCCCAGCGCAGAATCAGGTACCGGCGGGACGGTTTCGGCCAATGCAACTACGGCGGCGAACCCGACGACAACTACTACGGCGCGTTCGAATCCAAGTCTTCCAAATGCGACCCCAAATCAACCAACGTCAAATCGAAGCCAGCCTTCTGCAAGCCAACCTTCTGCAAACAAGGCTTCTGAAACCACAGCAAAATCTTCCGCGCCTTATACCATTAGCAAGACGAAAACGAACGCAGGATTTGAGGATACTTTGCGCGAACCGGTGAGGCCCGAGCCCGCGAGTCCGCCGCCTGTGCCGGCAAACAGGCCCAAGGTGATGGCTGCGCCTTCTGAAGCGGTGTCACTGGGAATCATGATTGAAACATCGCTGCTTACGAACGAAAACCGCAAGGCCATTATCGCGACGCTGAAAGATATCGTAAGAAATTTGCGCGTCAATGATGAGGCCTGCATTCTGGTGTTCAGCGATCAACTGGATTTTGAGCAGGACCTGACGACGGATGACAAGTTGCTGGAAGATGCGATTGGCCAGATACGTCCCAAACAGGGAAAGGCATTGTTGCCGGGAATCGCTTTTGCCGCCGGACATTTAAAGCGAATCGGCAGGAACAGCAATCGCATATTGCTGGTGATTTCAGATGGACGCAGCTCAGAGAACATTGCCGATACAGTGATGTTTCGCAGCCAGGTGAGCGGCGTCCGGATTGACTGTGTTGGCTTGAAAACCGCCGGCGAAATGGAGCGGGCGCTGTTGGAACGGGTTGCAGCTTATTCCGGCGGAAAGGCATCTTTCGCTTCGGGGCCTGGCGAATTCCGTACAGCGGCTTTGGAGATGACCCGCACGATGGGAATTGCGGTGCCTTGATGCGGTCTGGCAGTTGCTTCGGCACAATAAAAATCCGGAGTGAATGCGCGATCCACTCCGGGGGATGAATTCGTTATCTGTGATTCAGCCTTAATAACTGATACGTGATTAGACGCAAAAAAGTTGCTAAAAGTTAGTTCCGCTCGTCCCACCTAACAAAACTTAATCGAGCGCGGGGGACACTGTTTCCGCTATCCTTATAGGATGCGAGTGAGGGTGCTGTTATTCGGGCAGCTGAAAGACATTATTGGCCATCAGGAAGACTCCCTCGACTTGCCGCCGGGGTCCAGTCTTTCCACGGTAACGGCCCACTATGCCGCACGCTATCCCCAATTCCAGGGGCTGAATAGCTCCATTGCGTGCTCAATCAACCAGGAATATGCCCAGGGCTCCGCTCTCTTAAAAGATGGAGATGAGGTTGGTTTGCTGCCGCCGGTCAGCGGGGGTAAAGCAAAAGTTGAAGAACTCCGTTCTGAGCATTGCGCTATTGTGCGGGAGCCGATTGATATCACGGCGATCAGAAAGAGCCTGGATCATCCAGAGGACGGAGCGGCCCTGATTTTTGATGGAGTTGTGCGTAACAACACGCGCGGACGGCGCACATTGTTCCTGGACTATGAAGCCTATGAGTCCATGGCTCTAAATGAGATGGAGAAAATAGCTCAAGCATCACTCGAACGTTTTAAAGTACGCAATGTTTGCCTGGTTCATCGCCTGGGCAGGCTGGAAATTGGAGAGACCAGCGTGATGATTGGCGTGGCGTCTGCCCACCGTGGAGCGGCATTTGAAGCTTGCCGCTGGCTGATTGATACCTTGAAAAAGACCGTACCTATCTGGAAGAAGGAGCACTTTGAAGATGGTGCAGTATGGGCTGATGGTGAAGCTTTTCCTGAAGAAATTCGCATAAGCAAATAACCCCTGGCCGCCGTTTGCATCTAAAATTCAGAATACCCTCTAACTATGAAACTGACTCGCGCTTTACCGCCGTGGTTCAGCTTGTTGTGTTTGCTTTGCCTATTGGGCGTATTTGCCCTGGGGCAAGACCCGCCAAAGGGAGACCGCACACAATCCCAGAAGGAGGAACCAACCTTCCGCGTGAATGTGCGCCTGGTCAATATATTTACTACCGTCACTGATTCCCATGGCGCTCCAGTCGCTAATCTGACAAAGGATGATTTCCAGTTAATGGAAGACGGTATACCGCAGACCATCAAGGTATTTGAGAAAGAATCGGCGATCCCGCTGAGCATTGCGCTGGCCATTGATACCAGCCCCAGCACGATGCGCGATTTCAAGCTGGAAGTATCGTCAGCCCGCAGGTTTGTTCATTCCATCCTACGGGCCGAAGACCGTCTCTCAGTTTTCCAGGTAACCGAGAACGTTGATCAGCTCACCCGTTTTACCCCTGACCTGAAGATGATTGAGCGCGGCATTGATAATCTGCGCACCGGGCCCGGGACTTCTATTTATGACGCGATTTACCTTTGCTCAGATTCTCTGTTGGACCGCGAGGGCCGCAAGGTATTGGTGCTGATTACCGATGGCGGCGATACCACCAGCAAAACGGACTACAACAATGCATTGCGCAGGGCCCAGCAGGCGGAGGCGATTGTATACAGCATTATTGTGGTGCCCGTGGAGGCAGATGCGGGTCGCAACCTGGGCGGCGAACATGCGCTGATCCAGATTTCCAAAGATACGGGTGGCAAATATTACTACGCTGAAGGCGAGCAGCAACTGGATGATGCCTTCCGTAAAATCAGCGATGAATTGCGGACCCAGTATCTGCTGGCTTTTTATCCCAGCCGCAAGGTTTCAGATTCGCCTTTCCGGCGCATACAGGTTGAATTGAGCAAGAAAGATCCGGACGGCAAGCCCTATCAGGTGCGGCATCGCGCGGGATACTTTACGGCGCCCGCGAAATAGAAGTTCTTAGCCACAAGTAACCTTGTATTTCCGCGCGCCAACTGAAAATAGTTTTTGCAGCGCTAGAAGAATTGCTAATTGCCTAAAGTCATTTTTACGCTACAATATTTGGCATGTCCTTCCGTGCAGCAGCTCCAGCTTTCGCCAAAAAGACCACCAAAACCCCGCCCCCGGAAGATACGGGCATGGAGTCCTCTTACCTGAAAGCCCTGGGTGAGAAACAGACGCAGGTATCCGTGAAGCTGGTTTGTGGTGAAACGCTTTATGGCTGGATTGAATACTACGACGCCGGCATGGTCCGCCTTACCCGTGAAGGCGCGCCCAATTTGTTTATCTTCAAGCACGAGATTATGTATATCGCTGAAGATACCGGGCGCCGCGCCCGCTAATGTCCCCTAAAGAAGACTACGTCCATCCCATGCAGGAGCTGGCGCGTGAAGCTGGTTCATTGCTTATGTCATTTTTCGGCAAAGTTTCCATTGAGTACAAGGG
The DNA here is from genome assembly GCA_963724105.1 of Terriglobia bacterium. Lineage (GTDB taxonomy): Bacteria > Acidobacteriota > Terriglobia > Terriglobales > Acidobacteriaceae > Angelobacter. The sequence continues at coordinate 345,808 of CAVRTD010000004.1, forward strand.
CGACGCCGATCTGGTGACCAAGGCTGATCGCGCTTCTGAACAGCTGATTGTGGAGCGTATCCGCAAGCAATGGCCGGAGCATGACCTGATTGGGGAAGAAGGCAGCAGGCGCGAAACAGGAAGCGATTTCCGCTGGTATATCGATCCGCTGGATGGGACCACAAATTTTGCTCACGGCTTTCCGGTTTTCTGCGTCTCCATTGCGCTTGAATATAAAGGCCAGCGCATTGCGGGCGTGGTTTACGACCCGTCTCGCGACGAGATGTTTGCCGCGGAAAAGGGAAGTGGGTCGTTGCTCAACGGCCGCCCTATTCACGTTTCAGCTACAGCTCATCTAAAAGAGAGTCTGGTTGCCACGGGCTTTCCCAGCCACAAACGGCACAAGAACCCGAATATCCATTTTTATCACCAGATTACTTTGCGGTCCCATGGCGTGCGGCGCGCAGGATCTGCCGCGCTTGATCTCTGCTATCTGGCATGCGGACGCTATGACGCTTATTGGGAGTTCAATCTGAATTCCTGGGATACGGCGGCTGGTGTTCTATTGGTGGAAGAAGCGGGCGGCAAGGTCACCAACTTTACCGGCGGCCCATTTAACATTGATAGCCGTGAAGTCCTGGGGAGTAATACCTTGCTGCATGACGAATTACTCAAGGAATTTCAGGCCATTATTGCCGGTCGCGTGGAAGGGCTGCCCTCCGTGACTGAATCCTTTCAGTCCCAGCGATAGATCGAACCGAAGGCAATTCAATCCCATAAAAAACTATGGCTTTTCCGCTTTGATTATCCGTAATGGCGGAAAGGACAGCAGGTTCATGCTGGTGCGCGTCACTTTCAATCCAGACGCAATGAATACTTTCTGGTAGAAGCCGGTCTTGATGAAGTCTGAAATCAGGGCGACACCGCCGGGCTTGAGCACACGGGCAATCTCACGGCAGGCCTGGGCGCGGCCTTCAGCGTCAGGGATATTGTGAATGCACAAGTTTGATAAGACCACGTCAAAGCTGGCATCGGGGAAGCTGAGTTTGCGAGCGTCGTCACTCTTGAGTTGAACCCGATCTTTCATGCCTTCGGCTGCGATGTTGGCTTCTGTCCGTGTAAGCGAGTTGCCGGAGAGGTCTTTTGTACTCCACACGTCAATGCCTGTGGCTTTCCCGCTCTGCAAGAGGCGGGCGGCGCCAATCAGCAATAGGCCACGGCCGGTGCCGACGTCCAATACTTGTTCATTGCCGCGCCAGGCAATCATTTTGAGCATGCGATCACGATGAAGAAATTTTCCCCACCTGGCGTAAACCACCATCAAAACGCCGCCGATCATGCAGGATATTCCGGACGATAGGGCGCCGCTGGTCCAAAAGATGGTGAGACTACCGATGTGAATGACTGGAAAAAGAAAGGCGGAGAGAGTCAAGGCCGCGCCGATCACCAGCAGATTGCGGATGACTCCGGGCGCGTCAATTCCATAGTCAGGTTTTTGTGGCATGCAGGATTAAATCATGGAAGTTCTTACTTCAGTTTTTTGGCGATTGTCGTGGTGATCAGCTCCAGTTCGAGCATGATGTCATCTTCCATGTTAAGACCGGCCGCACGCATGGCGGCCAGAGGATCGCGGCGGAACCAGTCGGCATTTTCCGGAGCGCTGGTGATCCACTGCTGTAACTGGCGTTCGACCTTATCGAGCCGGTCGAGGAGGCGATCTTGTACACCCGGAAGAGCTTTGCGTCGGCGCAAATCAAATACCTCAGATAGCATGATGGGACAATACTACCCGTACGAGAGAAGAAATTGTTTTTTGTTTGGTTTACTCTCTGGATAACTTGAAAAGTATTTCCTATTGAATTTACGAAGCTGCTCCACACAGCGCGGCTGGACCAGTTGCTGGTTGGCTTTGCAAAACATAAAGACTTATAGCATGCATCACTTTTTTGAATTTCCCTTCGCTCTCCACAGGAGATAGATTTGTCATCAATTCGGCCGGTTCGCGGCCCGTGGAGATGAAGCACCGTTATGGCAAAGTTTCTGCGTCGTTGGATGGCTATCGCTGTATTGTGTTCACCCCTTGGCTTGCTGGCACAGACTGCTGCACCGGCATCTGCGGACCCACAAAGCGACCGCATCGCGAAACTTGAACAGCAAGTCGCCGACGCTAAAGGCTCCGCCGATAACGCATGGATGCTGATGAGCTCCGCGCTGGTCCTGCTTATGACAGGTCCCGGCCTGGCGCTTTTCTATGGCGGACTGGTACGCAAGAAAAATGTTCTGGCTACCATGATGCAGAGCTTTGCCCTGATGGCGATTGTGACGGTGGTCTGGGCGATTGTGGGTTACAGCATTGCGTTTGGAGCAGGGAATAGTTTTATCGGCGGGCTGCACAATTTGTTTCTCCATGGCGTGGGCGCTCAGCCTGATCCAGACTATGCCGGCACTATTCCAGCGCAGACTTTCATGATTTATCAGCTGATGTTTGCCATTATTACTCCCGCGCTGATAACTGGGGCTTTCGCAGAAAGAATGAAGTTTTCTGCGATGGCCCTTTTTATGATTTTGTGGTCATTGCTGGTGTATAGCCCCATGGCGCATCTGGTCTGGGGAAAAGGCGGACTGCTGAACGCAGCTCTAGGCGGGCGCTTCCCCACACTCGACTTCGCCGGCGGTACCGTGGTTCACGTGACGTCTGGAGTTTCAGCGCTGATATGCGCCTTGTATCTTGGCCGGCGGCTTGGCTATCCGCGTGAGCCGATGCCACCACACAGCATGGTTCTGAGCTTTATTGGCGCGTGTCTGCTGTGGGTAGGATGGTTTGGATTTAACGCAGGCAGCGCTCTGAGCGCAGGCAGCCTGGCCACCAGCGCTTTTGTGGCGACGCACTTTGCTGCCGCCACGGCCGTGATCGGATGGTGCGGCGCAGAATGGATTCGCAACGGCAAGCCCAGCGCTCTGGGTGCGATCTCCGGCTCAGTGGCGGGTTTGGTTGCCATTACCCCTGCGGCAGGTTTTGTGAGTCCGATGGCTGCTCTGGCTATCGGCGGCATTGCCGGTGTTTTCTGTTACTTGATGGTTGCTCATGTAAAAGCACGTTTTGGCTATGACGACTCCCTTGACGCCTTCGGTGTGCATGGAGCCGGCGGAATGATTGGCGCCGTGCTCACCGGAGTTTTTGCTAGCAGCGCCATCAATCCCGTTTTCAAAGATGCCGCCGGACGCGTGCTGCCTTCGGGCGCGCTGGAAGGCAATGCGCATCAACTCGTCAATCAGCTTATTGGTATCGGATTTGCCGTCGTTCTCGCGGTTGTGGGTACGCTGGCGATTCTCAAGTTTGTTGACGCGGTGATCGGGCTTCGCGTTCCTGAAGAACACGAAGTCATCGGCCTTGATCTCTCACAGCATGGCGAAGAAGGTTATGACTGGGAGAGTCCGGAACCAGCGGGTGTACTTTCGATCGCGACAATGCACAGTTCTGAGCAGCATCGAGAAATCTCTCTTATCGATAAGCAGCAGGCAGCTGCGATGGGGGATTAAGCCACTTACCTTCTCGTCGACGCTCCCGCCATTGCCGGCTGCATCGCGGTTAGCGCCTGGTCCATGATGCGGACTGCTTCGTCCACATCGCTCTTGGAAATATTCAGCGGTGGCGACATTCGGATCACGTTCGCAAACAGGCCGCCTTTGCCCACCAGCAGACCGCCCTTGCGACAGTGCTCCATGAACTGGTTCGTCGCTTCCGGCGCGGGCTCTTTGCTGGCGCGGTCTTTCACAAATTCAAGCGCCTGCAGCAGGCCCATGCCGCGGACGTCGCCAATCAACTCATGTTTTTCTTTCAGGCCCTCAAGCCCTTCACGGAAGTAGCGGCCAACAACATCGGCGTTGTCCATCAGGCGGTCTTCTTCAATCAGGTCAATCGTTGCCTTGGCCGCCACGGAGGTCACCGGGTTTCCGCCGAAGGTAGAAATCTGCAGGCCTTTAAAGCTGGCGGCAATTTCCGGGCGCGTCGCCGTCAGGCCCACCGGCGTTCCGTTCGCCAGACCTTTTGCCGACGTTATAATATCCGGCGTCACTTCCCACTGCTCAATTCCAAACCAGCGTTTGCCGGTGCGTCCCCAGCCAGTCTGCACTTCGTCAGAGATAAAAAGGCCGCCGTAATCTTTTACGATTTTGAAAACGATCTTGAAATATTCCGGCGGCGGCGTAATGAATCCGCCAACGCCCTGGATCGGCTCGGCCAGAAACGCGGCAATCTGCCCAGAGGTCGATGTCTGGATCACCGCTTCCACGTCTTTCGCGCAGGCCACTTCGCAGCTGGGATAAGTCTTCCCCAGCGGACAGCGATAGCAATAGGCGTTCATCGCATGCACCACGCCGGGTGAGGGCATCGGCAGCGACTTTCGCCAGGTGTTGTGCGCCGTCATCGTCTGCATCAGTTGTGAGCGTCCGCTGTAGCCATGGCGCAGCGCCACTACTTCAAAGCGTCCGGTAAACATGCGCGCCAGTTGGACCGCGGTTTCATTGGCTTCCGTGCCGCTGCTGGAGAAAAAACTCTGCGTGATCTCGCCCGGAGTGATCTGCGCAATCTTTTCCGCCAGCGCCACCACCGCTTCATTGGGGAAGACCGAAGAGGCATGCTGCAACTTGTCAATCTGCGCTTTGATCTTGCCGGTCACGCGCGGGTTGGCGTGGCCCACGGAGATGGTGACAATCCCGCCAAAGAAATCCAGATATTTGTTGCCTTCCACGTCCCACACATGCTGCATGCTGGCATGGTCGGTCACCAGCGGATCAGAGTAATAGGTAAAGATGGAAGGGAACAGGTACTGCTTATGTTTTTTGAGGATCTCGTCTTTGGTCATGGCTGAACCTCGGTCATGGTTGAACCCGGTCATGGTTGAACCCGGTCATGGTTGAACCCGGTCATGGTTGTACCCCAAGTTTCCTTGGTTCGATTGTAAAAGTTTGGGCGCGGGTTAGGGATAAAAAATCTGGATTCATGGCAGAGCTGAAAAGGTATTGGAAATAGGGCAAAAACCAAGGCCTACCGCCGATGAACACGGATAAACGCGGATCAACACCGGATTGAGCCAATGTTCCTAGTCAAGAAAGAAACAGGTTCCGGCGCCGGGAATTACGATCTCCGGGCTGATCGTTCCCCGTCTAGTGTGCGACTATCTTGATTGCGGTAGTTAGCAGCGACTGCCAGCCCAATCCCGCTGTGAAAATTGGAGCTAACTGCACGAGTGCTGGACTATCCTGATCAAAAGCTTTCTTATAAACAGCGGGAAAAATGACGACGGAGGTGATGAGCGCAAAAAGCGTCCAGCCGCCAAAGCCATTGAATGACCAGGTATGTGTTGAGCTTGCCTGATATGCCTGGAAAAATGGCTGAATCAATATGCCGGCAAATAGCGCCGACCATTGCACCCATGCGCTTCTCCCTTTTGGGGTTGGTGCAGGAGAAAGCGCCGCCACAGCGCCAGAGGGTGGCTGCGGCGTGAGGGCTGGAGCAGCAGCGGCAGCGCTCGATGGCGTGGGCGCGGCGAGTGCCGTCGGCTCAGCAGCCGCAACTGAAATTGACGGCGCTCCAACCTGTACTTTCCTTGTATCGACAGGCGCTTTGTCCGGAGCGGAAGCCGTTTCCTTTAATTCGGTGTTGGTTAGATCGAGGTACTTACCTACAATGCTAGCGGCTTGGGCCAGTTCTATCAGCGCCATGACGGAAGATCTTCCTTTGGCCGAAGATACTACCATGAATATTGAGAAATACGGTCAGGTTTAGTTTCTTTCGCGGAGCCTTCAGCGTTTGGTTAGTGTCGTCGCCTACATGGCTAGTCTTCTTTTCTTAGGGCGTTCGCTCCAACTTTCGTCGTTCCAGGTACTTCGATACCAGAAACACCGCTCCAGCGATTGCCGCGAGAACCGTCTCAGCCGCCCACTTCGGAAAGCTAACTCTGTACACGAAAAGCGGCACCAAGAAGGAGGCTATCAAAACAGCAGCAAGGAGGCCGTAGCCGAGCAGTCGCCGTTGGTCTTCAATCTTTCTGCGCGATTTGCTGCTTATCAGCGTGATCCCAAAAATGAGCAGAAATAGCCACAGGATGCTGAGCGTCACACCGATCCACTCGGGCATCGTCTCCGGGAGCAGCCGTGAGATGCCCCACGCGCCAAGCCCGAAACCGATGACGACTGTTATGGCAAATGAAAAGATACGCATGTTAGCAGTCTAGTCGAACATAATTGTCAGAACCTGCCCAGGGAGTGATAGGGCGATTTTTCAACAACTAGCCCTGATTCTCTCTACCGACCACTTCACCGCCCAGCCGAAATCACCCTCGACACCCGACGCTTTAGCTTTCTGGCAGAGTCCTTCAAGGAAGCTTTCAATTGTCCAATCGTTTTCTATTCGCGAATGCCTCAGATAATTGAAGAGCTGGTGCTGCAATTCATTGAACGCCATTAAATGCGGGATACTGTCCGCCTGTTGTGCAAGCGGATAGCCAGCCCTTGCAGACACTGTCATTGCCCAACCCAAGTCGATTAGCCATTGCGCCTGTGCGTCCTTATCGAGTGGAACCACGGCATCCAAAACTTGTTTCAAAGTCATGCGATAAACATAGCTCCTCGTGTAAACAAAGGGTTTTCGTCCAACTGTTGTTAACAGGCGTTAGCGCTCACTGAAAGAGTCCAAAGGCTCGCCGTCCATTGTGCCAAGCCAGAGCGATAGCTACTCCCAGTCTTTGCGCGAGCAGTCCCTTGGCCGCGGCAAGTCCGATTTTCCGTACTCACTTTCGTACTTCTCGATGTGGGCGCACTTTGCCAGGCGTATCCAGTTGAGCGCAACCTCGTAATCGTCCCAGCCGATGTACTTCAGTTCGCCAAACGTGCCGTCGTATAGCGATGAGAACTTCAGCAATATACGTTCGCTTTCCTTGAAAACCCTCTCCAGCTCTGGCATCGTCAGCTTCGCCCTCGCCTCGAGCGCTTTTGGGTCCCTTATCGTTTGCGGGTCCAGATGCGCGAGCCATGCGTTCCTGCGCTCGCGGATGGCGATGAGAACCGGCTCCAGCTCGTCCAGTATCTTGTTGGATTCCGTTATCGCCTGCCTGACCTCCTGTGGTGTGCCTCGTTGGAACGAACCGGCCTCCATCTCAGCGCGCCGCAGAAACTTCGGCATGGTCACGGTGCGCTTTGTCTCGTCGTACAGCCTTGCGACCGCCATCTGACTCAATTCCAAGCTGCCGTCAATTGTTAGGCCAAAGAAAGTCGGTGAAGAGTGCAGGAGCACGGGGTCAGTTTTCAGCAGGCCCGCCGCCATGTCGAGGTAAGTCCTTCCAACCAACACCTGTTTTTCCAGAGCACCAAGAATCTGCTTCAACGTTAGCTTGTCGTGTGGTGACGTCATAAAGGTCGCGGCTGTCATTGGTTGGAAATTCTATAGCAATCGGAATGCAATTGGCGTTAGCACTCATTGACCCGCAAGAACTGGAAGTCGATGGTGGGGTAGAAAACGTAAAACGATGATTCGAACTCCCGGCCTTCTGATTCGTAGTCAGACGCTCTTTCTCTACACCTCGAGTTGGATCATTTTCTGCTTGCAATTCGCTTCATTTTCGCTTATATTGAGCTCTGTTTTGACCGAGAGCGGCGTCGGCGGGGAGACCCGGAAAGGCCTGCAACCTCTGTGTGACTTAGGCGATATTTCTTCGCCAAAGATTTCCACAACCATAGGCCGGAGAGGTGTGTCTGTGGGATTGCCGAAATCGCCGGAATTGCCAAAAGTGAAAATTTGGAACTAGCGCTAGCCATTACGCAGGCGGGGGCGCCTGCGGTCCAAAGGTATTGAAAAACCAAGAAATCTAGAAATCAGAGCCACCCAAGCCGGGTGGCTTTTTTATTGGAGAGGACATGACAAAAGAAGAGGTAATTACGTTAATGAGTCAGTGTGCCGAGAAATTAGGCCACACGCCAAACCTAACCGAATTGACGGAAGCAGGAAATGTTAAACGTCAGCATATACGGCGGCTTTTTGGCTCTTATAAACGGGCGCTGCAGGCATGCAATCTGGAGAAGAACGGTCCGGGCCATCAATTGACAATAGAAGAACTGTTTTTGGATTGGGCAAGAGTGGTTAGAACCCTGAATAAGCTTCCCAGTCTGGCGGAGTACGAGTTGATGAGCAAATACAGCCAGGGGCCACTGACAAGACGCTACAGAAGCTGGATGAGGGTCCCGCACGGCATGAAGCAATTTGCGGAAAAACAGGGCCTGGCGGAAGAGTGGAAAGACGTGATGGAGATAGTTTCCAACTCGATTTCACCAGGAGAGACAAGGGGCAGGCCTTTGGGGTCCATCTCCGGGAGTGCAACAGCGTTAAGGGTGCCCTTGAATACGCCGGTTTATGGACCGCTGGTTCAATCTCCGGGCCTGGCTCATGGACCGGTGAATGAGATGGGAGTGGTGTTCCTTTTTGGCACACTGGCGGAGCGGCTTGGTTTTGTGGTGCACAGGATACAAACGGAGTTTCCGGATTGCGAGGCGATGCGGAACATAGGAGACGAGCGATGGCAGCGGGTGAGGATTGAGTTTGAATATGAAAGCCGCAATTTTTTGCGGCACATGCATGAAGAAAGCGAATGCGATTTGATTATCTGCTGGCGACACAATTGGCCGGAGTGTCCGCTGGAAGTGCTGGAGCTGAGGACGGCGGTTCAGTAAAAACATTTTTGCCGCAGATTTGCGCGGATGGACGCAGATCAAAACGAGGGGGCGTGGTGAACCGTGAGAGCAGCGGAGCCGGTCCCTCACCTGCGCCGAATAGTTTCAAGCTGGTGTACCCGATATTTCCGGGCTTCGGTTCGGGATGGCACGTCGTTGTTAGGGGCATATTCGCTGGCTGGGAATGCGTGGAACATCCCAATGATAAAAACAACCACATGCCATTCCGAGGTCGAGCTACGCGTTGCCGCTTTCGAGCTTCCTGCGGGCTTCTGCGCGGCCGAGGAATCTGCTCCGCCCAAGCTAGCCGGAGATGAATCAGGATGCGTTTTGAACCGTAAGAGCAGCGGAGCCGATCCCTCACCTGCGCCGAATAGTTTCAAGCTGGTGTATGCGATATTTCTGGGCTTCGGTTCGGGATGGCAGGTCGTTGTAGGAGCATATTCATTGGCCGGGAATGCTTGGGACGTGACAATGATAAAAACAACCACATGCCATTCCGAGGTCGAGCTACGCGTTGCCGCTTTCGAGCTTCCTGCGGGCTTCTGCGCGGCCGAGGAATCTGCTCCGCCCAAGCTAGCCGGAGATGAATCAGGATGCGTTTTGAACCGTGAGAGCAGCGGAGCCGATCCCTCACCCTGCGCCGAGTCGTTTCAAGCTGGTGTACGCGATATTTCTGGGCTGCGGTTCGGGATGGCAGGTCGTTGTGGAGGCGGGATCATGCGTGCAAGCTGTTTGGGTACATGACGCTATCAAAACAGCCACATGCCATTCCGAGGTCGAGCTACTCGTTGATGCTTTCGAGCTTTCTTCAGGCTTTTGCTCGGCCGAAGAATCTGCTCTGCCCAAGCTAACGGGAGGTGATAAAATTCGCATCTTTATGAAGCGATACTGGGCTTACATCATGTCAAACAAGTCGCGCAGGCTTTACATTGGATTTACCAGTGCTCTCGTCTCGCGTGTGATCCAGCACAAAGAAAAACTTTATCCTGATAGCTTTACTGCGCGTTACGAGTTCGACATGCTTGTTTGGTATGAGGAGTTTTCTCATGTGATTAGCGCCAGAATGCGCGAGGTCGAGATAAAAGGCTGGCGGCGGGAAAAGAAATTAAAGCTGATTCTGGCTGAGAATCCTGACTGGTGCGATTTAAGCCAGGAATGGCAGGAGAATCCAGGCTGGAAGCTTGAGCCTGAGGCGCATATGAGAATCAAACGCCGTATTAAGCCGTGAGAGCAGCGGAGCCGGTCCCTCACCTGCGCCGAATAGTTTCAAGCTGGTGTACCCGATATTTCCGGGCTTCGGTTCGGGATGGCAGGTCGTTGTTAGGGGCATATTCGCTGGCTGGGAATGCGTGGAACATCCCAATGATAAAAACAACCACATGCCATTCCGAGGTCGAGCTACGCGTTGCCGCTTTCGAGCTTCCTGCGGGCTTCTGCGCGGCCGAGGAATCTGCTCCGCCCAAACTAGCCGGAGATGAATCAGGCGTGCGTGTTAAGCCGTGAGAGCAGCGGAGCCGATCCCTCACCTGCGCCGAATAGTCTCAAGCTGGTGTACGCGATATTTCTGGGCTGCGGTTCGGGATGGCACATCGTTGTGGAGACGGGTTCGTGCGTCCAAGGATGTCTGGGGATATGATGCGATTAAAACAACTACCTTCGGTGGTCCCAAGCTACCCCAGCGCCGCCAGAATATCCTTCGGATTCGCGTTGTCGCCGAACGTCTCACTCACGTGGACGAAAAGGTCTTTGTCTCCCGGAGCAAACACAAAACTTCCGCCGAGCTGCATGGGATCTTTGCCCAGCTTGTGTTGTTTGTGTCCGGCGGCCTGAGCGCGGCGGCGGGCTTGCGTGTTTTCCCGGCGGAGAAGGTGGAGCAGGGAAGCGTGCTTCAGACCAACGGTTTTGTAGGCTTCACGCTTATCGTCGATGAGAAGAGGGAAGTCGATGCCGGTTTTCTCGCGGAAGAAGCTGGCGTATTTAGCGTCACCCAGGCCGACCACGGCGATGCTGGCGCCCTTCTGCCGGAATTCTGATTCGAATGCGCGCAACTGCGCGACATGCTCTCCGCAAAAAATTCAACCATAGTGACGGAGAAAGACCACCACGGCCGGCCCTTTTTCCCACAGCGAGCCCAGGCGCGTGGGTTTGCCGTCGGTATCCGGAAGCGTGATATTGGCGAGCTTACCGCTGAATGATTCGGCCATGCGGGACATTCTGGGCGGTGTTGAGGGGAGCTGTCAAGAGATGGAGCGGTTTGCCGCAGATTTACGCAGATGGTCGCAGATCCGGAAAGTCAAAAGCTTTACCACTGATTCACACTGATGACACTGATGGAATCGGGTGATCGCCGACATCGCGCGACATCGCACGTCATCGGAAAACCTAAAGAGCCGCACAGGAAGCGCAAGGTCCTTCAGGGCTACTCACCCGCTGGCTGAAGGCGCGGGTTCGCTCACGCCCTTCAGGATGACGTTCTCATGAGATGTCACAGGCTTTCTTAAAGGAGCATGAACGCGAGGATGCAACTCTATGCATATATAAACGAGACGCGAATTGTTAAAGAACTATGAACACCATGGATGCGCGTGCATGCATATATATAAGGATGGAAGGCGGCATCGGAAACGCCCAGGGACTGAACGGCCATTCAGTCTGGCCGTCCTTATGCTATTCTTGCCCGGCTATGCGCGAACTCAGTGGTGCAGTTGCAGTGATTACGGGAGCGGCTTCTGGAATTGGCCGCGCTCTGGCGGTTGATCTGGCAAAGCTTGGAGCCCAGCTTGCCCTGGCTGACATGAACTCCGCCGGGCTGGAAGAGACGCGCAAGCTTCTGGGCAATGCGGTGGCACGCACTTACACGGTGGATGTGTCCAAGGCGGCCGCGGTGGAGGACTTTGCGCATCGCGTGCAGCAGGATTTTGGGCGTGCTTCATTGCTGGTGAATAATGCCGGCGTCGCGCTGATGGGGACGTTTGCGGAAGTGTCATTGGAAGATATGCAGTGGCTGGTCGGGATAAATTTCTGGGGCGTGGTCCATGGCTGCAAGTTTTTTATGCCTATGCTTGAGCGCGAGGCGGATGCGCACATCGTAAACGTATCGAGCATTTTTGGGCTGATTGGGCCGCCGGGGCAGACTGCTTATGCCGCGAGCAAGTTTGCCGTGAAAGGATTCAGTGAATCGCTGCGCGAAGAGTTGCGCCCGAATACTTCGATTAAAGTCACGTCGGTGCATCCGGCGGGAATTGCCACGCCGATTGCCAACACGGCGCGTGCCGGTCGCACGGTAACGGCAGCAGCCCGCCAGGAAGCGGAAGAATATTTTAGAAAAGTTGCGGTGATTACGCCGGAAGAGGCGTCGCGGGTGATCATCAAGGGAGTGCTGGGAAATAAAAATCGCGTCCTGATTGGGGGCGATGCTTATCGCATTGACCGGATCCAGCGCCTGTTTCCCGCGGGCGCCAGCGCAATGTTTGCACGGTTTCTGGCGAAACGTCGCGGCAAGCAGCAGCCTCAGCCGGCGGCGAAAACTGCATAAGATGGCGTGAGTCTGCGTGCGCACCAGCGCGGGCCAAAGCAGCAAAAAACAGGTACAAAGCTCATTTTCGGGAGGGGCGAATTCGCCTCTCTGCGATACCTCTTTGACAATTCGTCATCTTCGCGACATAATCTCCGGCGGCCAACAGTGCTTTGGCTGATACGCACCATAAAAAAATCTGATGCACGAATGGCATTTTTGCCATAGAGTGTCCGTTATTACTTTGAGCGCCCAATTCCCAGCGACGTGGCTGGAATGGTGATAAGCATTCATTGAATGGGCGTGTACGTTAAGCAATAGGTTTGGTTTGAAGAAGGCGTTAAAGACAATCATGTGTGATAATACTCAGCCGATGAAGGGCACTAGTACTATTCATTTCATGAATGAGCGCTCATTCACGCATCTACTGGCTTTTTCGCTCGTCGCAAACGCGCGAAAATCCCGAACCAGTTCCTCACGTTTCGCCACTGCCATCTTGGAGGGTTTATGAGGTCGAAAATCCATTTGTTGAGAATCATTCTTGCATGCCTGCTGCTGAGCGGCATGGTTTTCGCGCAGGGCGTCGGCGCCTCTGGCGACATACGAGGCTCTGTCACTGACCCATCCGGCGCTGTTGTGAGCGGCGCTTCAGTCACGGTGACTGATGTGGACAAAGGAATCAAGCGCACAGTGACGACGGGTGCAGATGGCCAATTTTTCTTCACATCCTTGCCGCCAGCCAATTACAGCGTGAGCGCGTCGAAGTCTGGCTTCCAGTCTGAAGTGGCAAAGAATGTTGTCGTCACCATCGGCCAGACCAACACTGTCAATTTTCCGATGAAGGTATCGCAGGTCTCGGAACAGGTTGAGGTCACGGCTGAGGCGCCTGTCGTAGAGACAGAGCGAGGCGGGCAATCGAATGTGGTCGACGAACGAGCGATTCGCGACCTTCCGATGAACCGTCGTGACTACTTGACCTTTACCCTGTTGCAGCCGGCGGTCGCCGATTCAACGCGGCTCGCGGCCGATCAGGATTTCCGCGTAAAGCAGACGCCACAGAGCGGTCTCTCTTTTTATGGCAGTAACGGTCGAGGCAACAGCGTGACCGTGGACGGCGGAGAGGCAAATGACGACGCTGGGGGGGTGAGGTTAAATGTCGGAAGCGATGCGGTTCAAGAGTTTCAAATTAACCGCAGTAATTACGCGGCTGACCTGGGCGGAGCCAGCGGTGCAACGATCAACATCGTAACAAAAACCGGCACCAATAATGTTCATGGCTCGCTCTTTGGCTTCTTCCGGAATGATGCGCTCGATGCCGCCAACCCATTCTCCATCAGCCAGGCGCTCGCGCCGGGGCAGACTTTTAATCCTGCTGCGCCTAATATACAAGGCACGAATATTAAAGACACATTGACTCGCCAGCAATTTGGCGCCTCCATTGGGTTCCCGATCAAGAAAGACAAAACTTTCCTCTTCAGTTCGTTCGAAGGGCTTCTTGCCAATGCACAAACAGCCGTCCCCATTCTGACGAACACCAATATTTTTCGGCCTGAAGGCGATGCTGCGAACAATCAAGTATCAATTCTGCAAGGACTGGCGGGGCAGGGAGCAGCTAGTGTTCCTTGCATTTCCAATGGCGCCGGAGCTCTTCCTCCCACTTTCCTGCCGGCTGCAGTATGCGCGGGAGTATTACAGAGCTTGTTGACGGTAGATCCGAATGCCAACCTCGTGCCAATTTTGGGTCCAGTGCAAGGCCCACTTCAGACTGCGAGAAATGCATATACCGTAAATCAGTTTGAAACCAACGGCGGGCTCTTTCCATTTGACACGCGACTCTATCTTTTCTCCACGCGACTTGATCATCAGTTCAGCGATCGCGATCAGGTTTCCCTGCGCTACAGCTTTGGACATGATCTTGAGCAGAACCCGGATGTAACTTCCTTGACCGGTTTTTCACGCGGCAGCGAGGTCAAGGCTTTTGACCATAACTTGCTGGGATCATGGTTTCATCAGTTCAGCCCCAGAACAATGAACGAGGCGCGTCTCCAATTTAACTATTCCAACTTTGACGTGATCCCAAACACTCCGGGCCAGGCAGGACTTGATATTCCAGGATTTGCCAATATTGGCACGCAAATCTTCCTGCCCAGTCTCACCATCATGCGGCGTTATGAGTTTGCGGACAACGTGACTCTCATTCGCGGCAAGCACAATATCAAGTTCGGCGGAGGGGAGCTGTATCGCGGCAACCACTCTGAGTCTCATACGTTCTTCCCCGGACGGTTTGTTTTCGGCAATCTGCCTGGTGGGTTGCTAAGCCCTTGTTTGCAGGTTCCCGCTGCCTGTGGTTTATCTGCAACTACAGCTGCGGCAAGCATCAACTCTATTCAATCCGTCTCGCTCGGCCTGCCCCAGTTCTATCAGCAGGGTTTTGGCAATCCCGTCTACGACTACCCAAGACCTTTTACGACTGCGTTTGTGCAGGACCAATGGTCTGCAACGCCTAGCCTGACTGTGAATATCGGTCTCCGTTATGAGCTCGATACTCAATCCGGTCCGATAGGCACGCCTAAGAAAAACTTTGCTCCCCGTGCTTCTTTTGCCTGGGATCCGTTTAAAGACCATAAAACCGTCGTCCGCGCAGGGTATGGAATCTTCTATTCACCCATCTACGGTCAAATCGATGATGTTGTCCAGACACTCGGGTTAGTCAACGGTGTTCGCCCGATTGCGCAGGTCTTTGTACCTCTTACTGCTTCACCGGTGAGCTCAGCGACTATTTTCCAAACGCTGTTTGCTCAAGGCGCGATCCAGTGCACAACCCCTGCAGCGGGCAATGCAGCGTGTATTACGCCGGCGAATCTATCGCAGTTTGGCATCAACGTTACCAACACCGGTGCAATCCCTCCTGGATCCGCACTGTTTAGCGCGCAGCCGAATTACAGAAGCCCCTATTCGCAACAGGCTGAGTTCGGCATTGAACGTGAAATCGCAAAAGGCTGGTCTGTTTCTCTGAGCGGTATTTACGTTCATACAATCGGTTTACCCGTTGCCATTGATAGCAACCCGACGAAGCTTGCGCCGTTTGTAAACATTCCGCTGGCGAACGGCAGCACGGCGACCTTCCGCAGTTGGTCGCCAAGCGTACCGGGCAGCCCCTGTGCTTTAGTGCCACCCGGCATCAACCCCTGTTTCGCTAATCCAATTCTGCTGCAAAATAACGTTTACTCTTCCCTGGGTTCTGCTCTTTATGAGGGCGGCATCCTGGAAGTAAATAAACGGTTCAGCTCGCATTTCTCTGTTCTGGCAAGTTACACGCTGAGCAAGGCCTTTGATACCACAACGGACTTCAACAGTGACTTTGGTCCAGAGGACAACACGAATCTGGCGGGTGAACGTGCACTTTCCAACTTTGATCAGCGGAACAAAATCATCCTGGCAACCGTTGTAGACACGGGTCATTACGGTGGGCGGATTCTCTCTGGTTTCCAGGTTGCTCCCATTTTCCGCTACAACAGCGGTCATCCTTTTGACTTGCTGGCTGGCGCGGATGTAAACGGAGATAATCATTCCACCAATGATCGTCCAATTGGCGCCGCGCGTGATACCGGTATGGGGCCCAATTACATTGATTTTGACCTGCGTATTACACGTGGCTTCAAAGTGGGCGAAAGGGCAAACCTGCAATTCCTGGCGGAGGCCTTCAATTTGGCCAACCGGACGAACTTTGCCAGCGTGAACAATGTGGTTGGTGCCAACTTCGGCTTGCCTGCCTTACAAGGTGGCCAGCCTGGCTTTACGACCTTCAACGTTCATGGCAGCAGCTTACTATCTCCAAGCCAGCCGCTGGGCTTCACGTCGGCCTACCCGATGCGCCAGATACAGTTAGGTGTTCGCATCGGTTTCTAACTCTCAACCTGACGACGGAGGTGGTTTTACCGCCTCCGTCGTTTTTCTCTTTGCACACCCGTATTTCATTCTCGGGCTTTGCGCTTAGCATGTCTGCATCTCCTCATACAACGGCTCAGGCCTCCCAAATGACCGGTGCTCAGGCGGTCGTCTCTTCCTTGCTGCGCCACGGCATTACAACGGGCTTTGGCATCCCCAGTATCCACAACATCGCCCTCTATGAAGCGCTTCGCCAGACCCCTGAATTTCACCATTGGGTGGTTCGCCATGAACAGGCGGCCGGCTTTGCCGCGGACGGTTTCTATCGCAGCAGCGGCAAAATAGCTGTCATATTCGCATCCACCGGTCCGGGAAATCTTTTTACTTTGGTCCCTCTGCTGGAGAGTTTGCAGAGCAATATTCCGGTTCTCCTGATCGGGACCAACATTGCTTCATCGCTGCTTACTAACACCGGTGGCGCTCTTCATGAAACGCCTGAACAGGTAGAGATCATCAAGCCCCTCACGCGTTTTGCCCGGCGCGTTGCCGGGCCGAATGAGATCGCGGCAATCATGGATCAAGCAATGGCGATGCTGCATGGCCCTTTGCCCGGTCCAGCATTCATTGAGATTCCTCACGATTTCTTTCATGCCTCCGTGGAGACAAATGTTTCTGATACCAAAACATTTGTAGCGCAGGTTTCTGCCGCCAAAAATACAGATATAGAAAACGCAGTCCGGCAGATCACAGAAAGCCGCAGGCCCTCAATCCTTCTCGGCGCCGGCGTTCGCAATGCTCTTACGGAAGTCCGCGAATTGGCAGAGCGGCTTCAATGCCCCGTCTTCACCACTACAACAGGGAAGGGGACGTTCCCCGGTGATCATCCGCTTTCCATGGGCTGCATCTCCCGTCTTGGAACAGTGCAAGACATTTTTCTTGAAAGTGACTTGCTGATTTCCTTCGGCGCACGCTTGACTGAATTTGATACCGGCCGGTTTGGATTAAAGCTGCCTCCAAAGCATATCCAGGTTGTAGAAGACTCTCATTACGCTGGTGATCGGATTACTTCAACCCAGGTTGTTGGCAAGCTTGCTGCCATAGCACAATCGTTGTCCCAGACGATTTCTGTGCGTTCTGCATGGTGCAATCTTTCAGAAATCAGGTCCAAAGAAACAGAGCGCCTGGAAGCTTTGGGCCAGGATAGTTATGCCGCCCTCAAACTGCTTCGCTCGGGCATGCATCGCAATGATGTGATGGCGAATGATCAGTCTATTTTGAATTACTGGGCTTCTGCCTTCATGCCTGTGCTGGAGCCGGGCACATTCCTATATCCGCTGGGCTCAGGAACGCTGGGTTACGGATTGCCTGCAGCCATAGGCGCTGCCTGCGCTATGCGTCAATCAGGCGATCCTCGCAGAATTATATGTATTGCCGGTGATGGCGGCTTCCAATACACGCAGCATGAGCTGGCCACGCTGGCGCAGTACGGGCTGCCGGTTAAGATTCTTCTTGTCAACGATCAGTCGTATGGAGTGATCGCCTACCTTCAGCGCTCCATGTTTGGCCAGACGCATGAAATCGCTCTCAAAAATCCTGACTTCTGCCGCGTGGCAGAAGCCTATGGCATTACCGCCCTGCGCGCCGCGTCGTTTGCAGACTTGCAACAGAAAATGCCTGAGTGGCTCAATGCTCAAGGTCCTGCGCTGCTGGAATGGCGCACCCAACTCAAAGCACCGTGGGAGACCGGGGCCATCTTGCGGCCAGCCGGTATTGTTCCCAAAACGTCATCATAGTTTTTAATAATCTCAAGGAGACCAGATCGCTCATGTCCGCTCAGCAAGCCTCAAAGACTGTAAAGCAACTTTTTGATCTCACCGGCCGCGTCGCCATCATTACCGGCGGGTCCATTGGACTAGGCCGCCAGATGGCGGAGGCTTTGGCTGAGGTCGGGGCCAATCTGGTTTTGTGCGCCCGGAAGAAAGAGCGTTGTGAAGAAGCCGCGCACGAGCTGGAAAAACTTGGTGTCCGCGTTTTGGCCCTGGGTTGTGACGTGAAAGATCAGGCCAGTGTTGAGCAGCTGATCGCCAACACGGTTTCCCAGTTCAACCGCATTGATATTCTGATTAACAATGCTGGAATCTCCTGGGGCGCTCCCACGGACAAGATGACTCTGGCCGAATGGAACAAGGTGATGGAAACTAATCTTACCGGTACCTTCCTGTGTGCTCAGGCTGCCGGCAGAATTATGCTCAAGCAACAGAGCGGCAAAATAATCAATATGGCGTCGGTCTCAGGGCTGAAAGGCGCGCCGCCGGAAGCCGTGGAGGCAATCGCATATCACGCCAGCAAGGGCGGAGTAATTTCATTCACGCGGGACCTGGCGGTGAAATGGGCGCGGCAGAATATACAGGTCAACGCAATTGCTCCCGGATGGTTTCCTACGCACATGTCAGACAAAGTGATTGAGCATAAAAAAGATTACCTGCTCAGCCATATTCCTGCACGACGTTTTGGCACCGACTACGATTTGAAAGGTGCTGCGGTATTCTTGGCCTCCGACGCTTCGTCCTATGTGAACGGCCACGTGCTTGTGGTCGATGGAGGCCAGTGCGCCTGAGCCCACTGAGATTATTATGAATATTCCTCTTACCCCTTTACGATTTCTCCGCTACGTCTCACAGCAATATCCCAGCCGCACGGCCGTGGTCTGCGGCGGCCAGCGTTTTACCTACGCGGAATTTTCTGATCGCACGGCGCGCCAGGCTGGGGCGCTGCTATCGCTTGGCCTCAAACCCGGCCAGCGCGTGGCATTTCTCGGCGCCAATTGTCACCGGCTGTTGGAGGGATATTATGGCGTGATTGAAGCCGGCGGTGTTCTGCTGCCTCTCAATATCCGCCTGGCTTCGCAGGAGCTGGCTTACATTCTGAACGATTCTGAAGCCACCGTGCTCTTCTTTGAAGAGCAATTCATTCCACTCGTCGAATCGTTCCGCAAAGATCTTACGACAGTCAAGTCGTTTGTTCCGCTTGATTTTACTCCCAGCGCCTCCTGGATGGTCCAGCAGGACTATGAGAGTTTGTTGGTGGCAGCCACGCCGCATCGCGCGGACGTGATGCAGGTGGATGAGAACTCTTTGGCGGAACTTTTCTATACCAGCGGCACCAGCGCCAATCCCAAAGGCGTGATGCTGACGCACCGCAATATCTATTTGCATGCGCTCAACGTGGCCGTGAATTCTGGGACCAACAGCAGCTCCGTGGAACTGCATACTATTCCGCTGTTTCACGCCAACGGATGGGGCGTGGCGCATTCGCTTACCTACGTCGGCGGTAAACATGTGATGATGCGCAAGTTTGAAACCACGGAAGTCTTCCGCATGATTGAGAGCGAAGGAGCGCAGACTTTAAGCGTGGTTCCGGCCATGGCCACGGCCCTGGTGAACTGCCCCGAGCGGCCCAAATTCAATTTGCAGAGCCTGCAGCGGATGAATATTGGTGGCGCCGCTTCTTCACCTACGCTGGTACGTGAAGTGGAAGAGCGGCTTGGCTGCGCGTGCTACTCAGGTTATGGTCTGACCGAGACCGCCCCGGTGCTCACCACGGCACGCATGAAAGCCGGAGTCGATTGGCAAGGACAGACCCGCTATGAAAAATTGGCCAGTACCGGCCACGCCATTCCCGGCGTCGAGATACGTGTAGTCGACCCCGAAGGAAACGATGTTCCTCGTGACGGCAAAAGCATCGGAGAAATCGTCGCCCGCAGTGACGGTGTAATGGATGGCTACTGGAAGCAGCCTGAAGCCACGGCCGAGGTCATGCGCGGCGGCTGGTTTCACACCGGCGATATGGCCACCATGGACGCAGACGGCTACGCGCTGATCGTCGATCGCAAGAAAGACATCATCGTGAGCGGCGGCGAAAATATTTCCTCTCTGGAAGTGGAGAGCGCCATGCTGGCGCATCCCGGTATTTATGAGGTAGCTGTTATTCCCGTGCCGGACGAAAAATGGGGAGAAGTGCCGCGCGCGCTGGTAGTGCTGAAGCCGGGCGTAAAGGCGACAGAGAGTGAGCTACTGGAATTTTGCCGTGGCCGCCTGACGCACTATAAATGTCCGCGCACCGTGGAATTTATGGATACCCTTCCCCGGACTGGCACGGGCAAGGTCTCTGAAAAAAGAGCTGCGCAAAAAATACTGGTCAGGGACGGAAAGCATTCGCCCGGAATTTGCTACGAAGAAGTAAATCCACCACGGAGACACAGAGACACGGAGAGCAGCAGGAAAGTAACTGAGAAACCGTACTGCTAAATAGTTTTCATAGTAGAACAACAGGTATAGGCATAATAATTCTCAGTGGCCGATCTTGATTTTCTCCGTGCCTCCGTGTCTCCGTGGTAGGTTTTGATTTTACAGAAAACAAACATGCCCAAACGCATCCTCGACTCCCCATCTTCCCTTAAGCACCTGGTCGGCCAGGAGATAGCCGTTACCGATTGGTTCAATATCACGCAGGAGCGCATACAGCAGTTTGCCGATGCCACGCTCGATCACCAATGGATACACGTTGACGTGGAACGTGCCCGCCGTGAATCGCCCTTTAAAGCGCCAATTGCTCATGGCTTCCTTACGCTCTCTCTGCTGTCTCACCTGATGCATGAAGCGCTCGAGATCAAGCAGGGGCTGCGTCTGGCGGTTAATTATGGGCTGAATCGCGTGCGGTTTATTTCGCCGGTGCGCGTGGGATCAAATATTCGCGCCCGCATGGCGCTGCAGTCGCTAAAGGACGTTCCGCCGAATGGAATGGAAGTGATTTTCAATGCGACCGTGGAGGTTGAAGGCGGTGACAAACCATGCTGCGTCGCCGAATGGGTCGTACGCTACTATCAGTAATAAGCGCCGACTAAAGTCCCGTCCTCTGGCTTGCGCTTAACCCCACCTTCATCAGCGTTTTAGCTACTTCGCCCAATGCGGCAAAGCGCTCGTCTTTGGTGAAGCCGTGAAAATATCGGTAGTAGATCTGCTGGATAATCACTCCCAGTTTGAACATGGCAAACACGTAATAGAAAATAATGCCGGAAAGATCGCGTCCTGTTTTTGCGGCGTAGCGTTGCGCCAGCTCGGCGCGGCTGAGCATGCCTGGAGCATTCGTCGGCCCCCAGCGCACGGCTTGCATCTCTGGAGGATCATTGGGATCAACCCAGTAAGCCAGTGCGGCGCCCACATCCGTTAGCGGATCGCCCAGCGTACACATCTCCCAGTCGAGCACAGCCTTGATCCGCGTGATATCGGAAGCGTCCAGAACCATGTTGTCAAACTTGTAGTCATTGTGGACCAGCGTG
The DNA here is from genome assembly GCA_963724105.1 of Terriglobia bacterium. Taxonomy (GTDB): domain Bacteria; phylum Acidobacteriota; class Terriglobia; order Terriglobales; family Acidobacteriaceae; genus Angelobacter. The sequence goes on from CAVRTD010000004.1 coordinate 367,254, forward strand.
GCATCGCTATGGGCCGGCATGTGCTCGCGCAGCCACGCGGAGAGCGGCTCTACTTCAGGCAGCTCATGCGTTTTTGATCCCTGATAGCGCTCCATCCAGCCGCGCACCTGCCGCTCCACATAACCTTGTGGCTTGCCCAGTTCGCCCAGGCCCAGCGCTGTGTAGTCCAGGCTGTGCAGGTCTGCCAGGTTATCGATAAACGATTCGCTCAGCCTGCGATTGATGTCAGGCGGTAGCTTAAAGTCAGCCGGAAGGCTCCGGCGAATGATTACACCGCGCACACGCTCCATCACATAAAACGGAGCGCCCAGCACCGATTCGTCCGTGCAGTAAAGCAGCGGCTTGGGTGTTGGATAGGCCGCATGCAGTTTTGCCAGAACGTGATATTCGCGCCCCATATCATGCGCGGACTTTACCTTGCTGCCGAAAGGAGGACGCCGCAACACCATCTCTTTTTCACCAAGCGTGACGGAGTACGTGAGGTTGGAATGGCCGCTGGGAAACTGCGTGACCACCAGCGCGCCGCCAAGATCAGGAAGATGCCCGCGAAGATAGGGTTCCAGGCGAGCAAGGTCCAGCTCTTCGCCCTGGCGGACCGGCTTTGATCCATCCTGCAAAGTGTCTGCGACAGAAAAATTATTTGTGGCTTCGGCTGACATCGATGCGCGTCCTCATTCACTGCAATGTTTCGCGGTCAATCTTTCTTGCTTACCGATGCGTGAGAAACTCCGGGTCCGTAAAGTGCGGCGTTGCGTTATACGTGCTTAGGGTAAACCGTCCGGGCGAGAAAAGAAATTCACTGAAGGAGCAATTGCGCACCATCCACGCGGCCTTTAACGTGGCCTCAGTCGAAAGATCAAGCGCGCGCTGCATGGCCGCTCCAACCGGGCCGCCGGAGGTGAAGATGGCAATCTGCTGCCCCCCGCTTCCATTCGCGGAGAGCCCGGCCAGGCCGCGCTGCACCCGGGAATTAAAATCCGCCCATGGCTCAATTCCATCCAGCGGAAGTTTCCCCGCCGCCCACCGGCCAATAATTACCTCAAAGATGTCTTGAAATGTCTTGAACTGTTCCGGACGCGTGCTCGCCTTCTTGAACGCATCATGCATTGTCCTGATGCCGGAGTCGGTTTCGACCAGCTCCGGCAAGCTGCGCTCCATCACCATTTCTGCCTGGAACTCGTCGAATTCCTGCAGCACCGTCGGCTCGGGCCACGGGATGCCGGCAGCCTTGTAGGCTTCGCCCGCAATGCGTGCTGTTTCTCGCTGCCGCACTCGAGGGCCAGAGTATACGCGGTCAAAACCAAGGTTAAGCTCGGCCCAATATTTTCCCAAAATACGGGCTTGCTCTTCGCCCTTGGCGGAGAGCTTGTCATAGTTGCGCTCGAGGAAGGATGCTTGGCCGTGCCGGACCAGGAAGAGGCGGCTCATTCAGTGTTTAAATCTCAAAGGTTGAGAATATCATGCTCGCCAGTGCCGTGTTTGTAGGAAGCGCCCTTGGGCTTTGTTGCAAAAAAATATTGCTGGTTGAATGAGTTCTCTAAAGTAAGAAGGGCACCTTTTATAGATGCCCTTCGAGTAAAGCTGGGATTTGCGGACTGCTAGGCTGAGTTAGTGTTTGTCCTGAGGCTCAGGAACGTGGAACTCAACACCATTGGCTGCGTTTGCTTTCTCGGTTGCCGCGACGTCAAGATCAGTCATCTGGAATTTCCGCGCGCTGTGTGCGTTGAAGACCCAGAGCGTTGGTCCGGCGATAGCATAATTCTGCCCGGCAACGCGGAGGCCATCACGGAAAATGAAGAGCGTGGCTACAGCAGGTTCCGTGGCGGAAGGTGATGTATCCGGAGGCGCAGGAGCGCTCGCAGAATTTGCGCTGTTTACATCGTCACGCAAATCGGCAACTTGATTAGAAAGATTCTGCACATCTGCTGACAACTGGGCAGTATTGCCATTGTCAGTGTTCGTAGCTACAGGCTGGGAGTAATAGGAAGGCCCGTAGCCGCCATATCCGTAGTCAGGATAGTACGGGTAATAAGGAAAGAATGGCGCGCCAAAGCCAAAGCCAAAGAACGGCGAACCAAAAAAGAAACCACCGTTAAAGAAGAATGGCGAGAAGCATCCAAAACATCCATGAAAGAAAGCAAAGTTATTGTGGAAGCCGTGAAATCCAAATGGACGGCCAACAAAGACATTACGGCTTACCCCAACATGATTTACCCCAACAAAGACGTTCCGGCTTACGCCGCCACGATTCACCCCAACAAACGTTCCTCTGGGGGATGAAACTGTCCGCACACTAGTAGTGCGCGGTCCAAATGAGCGGAAACCGGCACTTCCCACAGATCGAGCGCCACTCGATCTCACGCCGACAGCTCCACTAGATCTAAACCCAGCAGAGCCTGAGGGACGAAATCCAGCTGCGCCTGCTGAGCGCATTCCAGACGGTGCGCGAAATCCAGCGGGTGCCGCTGAGCGCATTCCAGACGGGGCTGCAGAGCGGAAGCCGGACGGGCCTGCGGAGTGAAATCCTGCGGAGCCAGAGGAGTGAAATCCACCACCTCCGCCACCCATACGTCCACCACCACCGCCGCGCATTTGTGCATTGACAACTGAGGAAGGCACTAGAAGAGCAGCCGTTCCAAGTACCGCAAGTGAAAACAGCCGTTTCATATAGATATTTTATTCCTTTCGCAAGAGCACAAACACAAGTATTTCCCCAATGTTTTCAATCATCTGCTGCTGTTTGACACCGCAGCTATAATCTCCGGCATGAAAAAGAACGCTTTAAAGCCAGTAGTTATGCTCTTTTTTATTGCATCTACCGCAATATTTGCGCAGGTAAAGAAAGATAAAGCTGCGCCGTCTTCGCCTGCAGGATCCAATATCTATAAGATGCAGGAAGGCTATGTTGACGCGCACGGCGTACTCATCTATTACCAGGTAATTGGACACGGCGCCCCGCTGATGATCGTTCACGGAGGCCCGGGCGTCTCCCATGACTACCTGATGCCTTATCTGCTGCCGCTGGCTCGTACCAACCAGCTCGTCTTTATCGACGAGCGTGGCTCAGGCCGGTCAGAGAAGCTGGAAGACACCTCTCAATACACCGTCGAAAATATGGTTGAGGATGTTGAGAGTGTCCGCCAGGAACTGCACCTGGGGAAGATCAGCCTCATGGGACATTCCTTCGGCGGCGTTCTTGCCCAGGCTTACGCTTTCAAATATCAGCAGAATCTCACGCACCTGATCCTGGGTGGGACGTTCTACAGCACGACAGCAATGAACAAAGTACTGGCCACCGAGAAAGCCAGCATGCCGCCAGAAGCTCTGGCCAAGTTGGAAGAGCTGGAGAAGGCCGGCCTGTTTGGCAAAGGCAAGGACTGGGAAAAAGGACGCTATCCTGACGACTACGCCCGGCTCGCGTGGGGAGATGGCTACTTTCCTTTCCTCTATCAGCACCGTCCGGACGCGAATTACGATCCTGTCGCCGGCAACACGTCCTCCTCATGGGACCTCTATCGCGAAATGTGGGGATCGGATGGTGAGTTTGTGATTGATGGCAATCTGAAATCGGTGGAGTACCTGGACAAGCTCTCCAGCATTCACGTGCCTACGCTCCTGATCTGCGGCGACCACGATGAATCCAATCCATCACTCTCACGGACGATGCATGAAAAAATTGAAGGATCAAAGCTGGTGGTTGTGCCGCAGGCAGGACACATGGCGTTTGTCGATCAGCCGAATTTTTATATCAAGGCCGTCATGGAGTTTTTGAAAGGGAAGTGAATTAGCCGACTCCATGAGAGTCCTAGTGTTGATGTTGTGCATTCTCAACTACAGGATAGGCTTCTATCAGCCGAAATCAGTCAGGCAGTGTGCGAATCAGCGTTACTTCCCAGAAGTCGACTTCTCGGGAGTCTAGGGTGCTTTTTGACGATCACTCTGCACTGGCCGACTTGCAGGTACCTTTACCGGGTGACCGCATCTCAAGTTTGCGGAAGTATGAGCACGCAAATTCTCAGCAAACGATCAGGCGCAAGGTTTGATGTTCTCGGATTGCCCACGCAAGTGGCTGTTGAACAACTCCGTTTGCCAGAGTTGGGCAGAAACCGCGTCGCGTCTGGATGCCTATAAACGATCTTCTCGGCTTTTTGGATACATTTCGGCTCACAGATTCTTGGCCGGTTTTCGTTGAAATCGAATGTTTCAACGGCCACGCCTCTTATCGCTCGACATTCAGTGATCGGTATAGATCAGGTACTTTTGCCGGACCCGCATGAATTGTTGCAGATCCGGCTGATAGTCCTCGGCAATACACCGCGGATCTTTGCCGGACTTAAGCTCCTCCAAGGTCGACTCATTCCCCAGCAGATCGATCAATCGATCCAACTTCCAATCGGCGGGATAGAGCTTCAGCAGCGCGGAGCCAAGTTCCAATCCAAGTTCCGGCGCATCGAGAACAGACCGGTCAGTCACGATCATCTGCACCCCGCCAACGCGCTGTCCGCCTAACTTGGCATCTTTGGCGGGTGTAAACCAGGTTGGCACGAATCGGACACCCGGGATTTGGCGTGCATTCAGATACTGCGCGAATACCCGTGGTCTGATCCACGGCGCACCAAACACCTCGAACGGCGTATCCGTCCCGCGACCGACGGATACATTCGTATACTCCAAAATCCCGATCCCGGTGTACAGCGCGGCCTCATTCATATTCCGCATATTCGGCGACAGGTTGATCCAAACCAGATTGGTGGAATCGAACCAGTCGCTGCGCGTCCATCCCTTTACGGGAACCACCGTGAGCTTGGCGTTGATGTGGCGCTCGCTGTTAAACATCTTCGCCAACTCGCCCACCGTCATGCCATGGCGAATCGGTTCCCTCGTGTAATCGACAAAGTTGAGGTGTTTGCCATCCGAGACAGGTCCTTGCACATGCACACCGGTTAAAGGGTTCGGCCGATCGAGCACAACGACCTCGGTGCCGGTGATCGCTGCAGATTCAAGTGTGTAACCCAGGGTAGACTCGTACGTATAGAAACGGGAGCCGATGTCCTGGATGTCGATCACTAGGACATCCAGCTTCCGGAGCACGCTTTCGGGTGGATGCCGGCTCGCCGTCGTGTCGCCGTAGATGCTGTAGATATGTACGCCCGTGGCGCGATCGACTGAATCGCCCACCGAATTGACGTCGAGTTCCCCGGTCACGCCGTGTTCGGGGCTGAATATCGCCACGAGCTTGATGCCGGGCGCTTTGGCGAGAATATCAATCGTCCTGCGGCCCTCGACATCGAAACCAGTGTGGTTGGTGATAACACCGACTGCGCGTGGGGAGGACGGGTGCGGAACCCCGGACTTCCCGGAAACCATCCTGTTCGAGGACGTCGATCCCGTTCATCACGATTCCATTGTTTGGGGCTGGTCCATGCGCAGCAATTTGTGGCCGGCAGAGACCATCTCCGGAGGCTGCGCTGTTCGATACTCCGGGCTGCGATCTGGACATAAGCAAGACAGCAGTGAAGGTCACGAGAAGAAGGATTCTGGCACTCACGCGGGAATTGTAGTCGCAATTGCACCCGGGGGCCAGCGAACGATTCAGTTGCGATTCGCCAAGGAGGCGTGCAACTGGGCGAATAAAAAACCCATCGTGAATAGGGTTAGCCCATGACGGCGCCTCTTTCTGTCAGTTGTTCAAAACAGACCAAATCACTCACTCAGACCGGTTTACGCTCGATTTCGGGTATAGGTACCGATAGACGGGCTTGTGGGACCCAGTTTAATGAACTCTAATTTCCTCGAAACAGAAACACAGTATTTCGCGGATCTCTTTGAGGCACCGGACTGGCGGAAGCAATGGGTTCAGCAGACTGGGTGATGCTGCACCGCGGAGTCAGAGTTTCATCGTGAAGCCAGGATTCCGGAGTAGCTTACTGTTCGTGCAGCTCCACTTTTGATCAGATCAGCCGCTTTTTCCGCGATCATGATTGTGGGTGCATTGGTATTTCCGCCAATGATGGTCGGCATGATGGATGCATCCACCACGCGCAAACCTTCTACGCCGTGAACGCGCAGCTCTGAATCGACTACCGCCGCCGCGTCCTGGCCCATTTTGCATGTGCCAACCGGGTGATAAAGTGTCTCAGTAAATTTGGCGATGTGCGCCCGCAAAGCGTTCTCGTCTTTTGCTTCCGGGCCGGGATGCAGCTCCGCTCCGCGATAGTTAGAGAAAGCCTTCGTTGCCGCCAGCGTTCGCGCCAACCTAACGCCTTCCAGCATTACATCCAGGTCGCGTGCGTCAGAGAAATAGTTAGCGCGGATGGAGGGAGCGTCCAGCGGATTGCTGGAGCGCAGCCGGATTTCGCCCCGGCTATAAGGATGCAGAAGCGTTGGTCCCATGGTGAACGCGTGGCCTTTGATCTGCTGAAATCCATGCTCAACAAAATATCCAACGCCAAAATGAAATTGCAGGTCCGGGACCTGGCATTGGGCAGAGCTCTTGATGAAAGCACCGGCCTCCGCGACGTTCGAAGTCAATGGGCCTTTCTTAAACAGCAGATAGCGCAGCACGTTGGAAAAAGCTTCTGCGCTGGCCAGACTGACGGGCTTGGTGCATTCGTAAACCACACCGCAGGCCGCATGGTCTTGCAGGTTTTTGCCGACTCCGGGAAGATCGCAGACCAGAGGAATATCCAGCTGGCGCAAGTGTTCCGCCGGTCCAACGCCGGAAAGCATAAGCAACTGAGGCGAACCTACCGCGCCGGCGCACAGAATAATTTCGCGCTTCGCCCTCTCCTGTACGCTTCCATGGCCTTGCTGGAAGCTGACGATTGCCGCCCGCTTGCCTTCAAAATAAATTCCAAAGACGTGAACGTCCGTCCGCACGGTCAGATTTTTGCGCGACATCACCGGATGCAAGAATGCAGCGGCTGCACTGTGGCGTTTCCCCCCGCTTTGCGTTACCTGATAGTGGCCAAAGCCTTCCTGCGTCGCGCCGTTGAAATCAGGATTGCGGGGGAAGCCTGTTTCTTCTCCGGCTGCGATAAACGCCTCAGAGAGTGGATTCGGTGTGCATAGATCGTTCACATGCAGCGGCCCGGAAGCGCCATGATATTCAGACGCACCATGCGCCTGTTTTTCTGATTTCTTAAAGTAGGGCAGCACGTCCTGGTAGCCCCAGCCGGTATTTCCCGCGTCGCGCCACCGGTCGTAATCCGCGCGGTGGCCGCGGATATAGATCATGGCATTCATGGAACTGCTTCCGCCCAGGACTTTGCCGCGCGGCCAGTAGAGGCTACGATTTCCCAGTTTTGGCTCTGGCTCCGTGAAATATGTCCAGTCACACGGACCTTTGAAAAGCTTGGAAAATGCCAGAGGAATTTGGATCTCTTTCCTGTTGTCGCGGCCGCCAGCCTCAAGCAGCAGAACTTTTACCGCGGGATCTTCGCTCAGGCGATTGGCAAGGACGCATCCGGCAGACCCGGCGCCAATGACGATGTAGTCATACATTCGCGGACTCCTGTGAGCAAAGAATCAGGATGGAAGGATTGTAATCCTTTTACTTGATGGCCTTGAACGTCATTTCAGTGGCCTTGCTCCTGGTCTTCCGCTTCCATGCGGCGAATAGCTCTGCATAGGATTCTTTAAGGTACTGATCCACGGAAATGCTGAGCTGGCGGGCCGTGGCGTCAATCCACTGGGGCTGCCCCTCGATTTCGCCAAAAGTTCCGATGGGCGTTTCGTCGATCACCACGTGCCCGTTGGAGTCACTCCACTCGCTGCGGTATTTCTCATAGCGGAAGCTGGGTTTGTAGCCCAGAGCTTCCAGCACCTGGGCCATGGCTGGGCCGTTTTCGACCACGGTTTCAATCTCGCGGCGGGACTTATGCCGGCCAGACTGAGGGCCGGGCTTGTCCTTATATGTAAGAGTCCACTTGGAGCCATATTCGCGAAGCCGGATCAAAGCTCCTCGCCGCCGTAGCTTCCCTCCGGGCTGGTCATAGAGCGTGTTCATCTCATGGGTTCGGGAGGTGATCAGACGGAAGCCCGCTGCCTGCAGACCAGCGGTCAGTGTTTCCGAGTTTTCTACCCTGAATTTGATCTCAACTTCACGGTTCGAAGACATAGCCGCCAGTATAGAAGATGGATCAAGGATTGAGCCAAAGCTCCGGCTTAAAGTCCCGGCTGGCAGGTTATTGAAGGGCGGATAAACAGCTGCAAACCTTTATGCGGAAGATAAAAAACATTTATTCATTTTAAGTGTATGAAAATAAACAGGTTATATTCTTAACCATCAGTAATGTTTAAACAACAGGTTTATGGCGACAGGCATCTAAAGTGGGGTAGAATAGTTAAGGTAAGTTGCTTAGGTCGACGATGTTGTAGGGCTTTCCGGGAGTGGTAGAAAAGACACAGTGGGACTTTAGGTGAAGATAAGGCGATTGCTATTTTCTCTTACGGTTTCATAAAATTACGAGCAGTGTCTCCAGGGGAACCCAGAATTTATATGCTAAGGAGTTTGCATGAACCGACTACTGTCCATTCTGGCGGCGGCCTTATGTCTGGTCGCCAACGTGGGGGCGGCGCCTGTTCCAAACCACCAACAGCCCCAAAGTAAAACCAATGCCATCCCCGTGGCAGCAAAGACCCCCAAAACACAAAGCGTAAAAAAAGAACAGAAACCCTTCCAGGTAGGCAGTGCGTCCTGGTATGGCAAGCAGTTCCATGGTAGGACCACAGCCAGCGGTGAGGACTTTGATATGTTCGAGTTCACGGCCGCCCACCGGACTCTTCCTTTGGGAACCTTTGTTAAGGTAACCAATCTGAAGAACGGCAAATGGATTGTGGTTCGCGTCAATGATCGGGGCCCGTACGTGGGAAACCGGATTATGGACCTGAGCTATAGCGCCGCCAGAATGCTCAATTTCCGCGATGGCGTGGAACGTGTCCGGATTGATCTGATCCAGCCGGAGCACATGGCGTCCAATCAGGGCTATAGCGCACAATAAACGAAAAAGAATATACTGAAGGCATGGCTCTTCATTCTTCTGTATCTGTAGCCTCGCCCGCATTCCCTGTGTCCCATGGAATGCGGGATCGCCTTATTGTTGCCCTGGACGTTTCGAGCGCTGCGGAAGCGCAGAAAATGGTCCAGCGTCTCGGCGACGCTGCTGGTATTTATAAAGTTGGATTGCAGCTCTTTACTTCCGAAGGTCCCGGATTCGTGAAGGACCTGGTTGCATCTGGCCGGAAAGTCTTTCTCGATCTAAAACTCCATGACATTCCCAATACCGTGAGCCATGCCGCAAAATCGGCGGCGGAACTCGGCGTACATATGCTCACCGTCCACGCCAGCGGTGGATCCGCTATGCTTCGTGCTGCGGTTGAAGCCGCAGCGGGCCGCGTAAATATTCTGGCTGTAACCGTTTTGACCAGCTTGAGCTCGGATGATCTGAACGAAATCGGCGTCCCGGGTGAAATTACAGATCAGGCTTTGCGGACGGCGGCTCTGGCTCAGAATGCGGGATGCCAGGGAATTGTCAGCTCTCCGCGCGAGCTTGTTCCGCTTAGAAAACAGGTCGGCAAGGATTTTCTGATCGTCACTCCGGGCATACGGCCCGCAGGCGCGGAAACCCACGATCAGCAACGCATCGCAACGCCATCCCTGGCGATCGCCAATGGGGCCAGCCATATCGTAGTCGGACGGCCGATTACCCACGCATCCGATCCCGCAAACGCCGCGCAAACCATTATTGCCGAGATGGAGCACGCAAAAAACAGCAAGTGACGGCGTTCTAGAGTAGCTCTACAATGATTGCCATCGAGGTACTCTCAATGCGTGGTCTATTTGTATTCCTGCTTGTTGCTTCCTTGGGCGCTGCGGCGCAAACACCAGCCACGACCACAGACAATCCTGCAAGCGCTGCTGTACACGCGCCGGTTACGGCAACATCCGCTCCGGCTGATCCCGCCAGCAGGCAGATCGTTGTGCCAGCTGGAACCCAGGTCCTGCTGAATTTGAAGAGTCCCATTACCACCAGGAGTGCGCATGTTGGCGACGGCGTCTATTGCCAGACCAGCTTCCCCGTGACCCTGGACAACATCGCGGTGATTCCCGCCGGCACATATGTAAAAGGCCAGATCGCCGAAGTGAAGCGGGCCGGAAGGATCAAAGGACGGGCTGAAATTCTCTTTCACTTCACCACGTTGATTTTCCCCAATGGATATACCATCGACCTGCCGGGCTCCTTGGGCAACGAGCCGGGCGCGCAGGACCACACGGTTTCTGACAAGGAAGGCACAGTTACAGCCAACGGTCAAAAAGGTAAGGATGCAGGCACGGTAGCAAAAACCGGCGCTACCGGCGCTGTGATCGGGACTGTGGCTTCTGGCACCGCGAAAGGCGCTGGCATCGGCGGTCTTGCCGGGGCAGCCATTGGCCTGGGTGAAGTGCTCTTCACGCGAGGACAGGATGTTCGCATTGAGCAGGGAACTGCGCTCGAAATGGTGCTTGAACGATCGCTTACGGTTGACGTGATGCATTCCGATTCAGCCCGCGCAGAACACACCGTTACGCCTCGCGCAGGGAATCAAAATCGTCTTCCCGTTCCTTCCGTCCCCGCAAATACCAAGTAAGGAAACGCCGGGGCTTTCGCAACAAGTGACGTTCCATCTTGACTTTGATATTGAAACAGTTTCAAGCGTGTGTCCGCCTAACAGCTTCCTTGGAAGTTTTTCTCGACACGACTGCATTGAATGATTTATTGTCTCCCGCATCTCATTCGATTTCCAAATTCTGTAGTGAATTATTTCCAGCCATACACATTTTGGAATCGATTGGTAATGCCTATAGCATAAATAGTTTTTAATCAATGGTTTAGCTTCATCCTAGAAATGGAACTCAGAATGCACCACAAGAAAATAAGTTTCGCGTGATGATAAATCGCGAATATTGTTAAGAAAAATCAGCCTGCAGCTCTTATTTATTAGCTATTTTTGCTCGTGCTCTGTGTATACCACTGCCGTTTCCTTAGGAGGGAGATGAGATGTTAAGAAGGATAGTTTTTTTCCGCTGGGTGCTGTCGTTATTGGTTTTGATGTTTGCTGCGACTGCATTTGCCCAAACCACCGCAAAGATCGTAGGCACCGTTACAGACCAAAGCGGAGCCGCAATTGCCGGCGCCAAAGTCACGGTAAAAAATGACGCTCTAGGTATTGAGAGAATTGCCCAGACTTCCGCTACTGGTTCCTATGAAGTGCCAGCGCTCCCACCTGGAAGATATAGCGTTCAGGTCCAGATGAATGGTTTTCAAACGCTGCTGACAAAAGATCTTATTTTGGAAGTCAGCAACAATGCGGTTCAGAATTTCGGATTGAAAGTGGCCAGCACAAGTGAAGTGGTCACGGTTGAAGCCACAGCTCCTGTGATTGAATCAACCACTATGACAGTGGGTCAAACGATCAATCAACGGACGGTGCAGGATATTCCGCTCAACGGCCGCCACTTTGTTGATCTGGCGTTGCTGATTCCGGGAACAGTTACTCCTCCGCAGAATGGCTTTCTTACCGCACCATTGCGTGGACAAGGCTCTTTCGCCTTTAACTCCGCCGGCGGACGTGAAGATGCTGTCAACTTTATGATCAACGGTATTAACCTGAGCGATATGTCGCAGAATCAGGTTACCTTTCAGCCGACAATCAATACAGTTTCAGAATTCAAGATTGATAACTCTACCTACAGCGCCGAATACGGCCGCAACTCTGGTTCCATCGTAAATATCGCCACTCGCTCGGGAACAGACAGCTACCACGGCGAAGTTTACGATTATCTGCGAAATGATTTCTTTGACGCGCGTAATGCTTTCAACCGCCTTACTACCACCACAGGCGCGCCGAATCCAATTTCGCCCTTCAAACGCAATCAGTTCGGAGCTGATTTTGGCGGACCCATCAAGAAAGGGAAAACCACGTTCTTTCTGAGCTACGAAGGCCTGCGTCACCGTCAGGGCCTGCCGACGAGCGCAACCGTTTTCAATGCAACCCAGCGGGCCGCTATTCAAGCCGGTGGAAATCCAATTTCGAATGCGATCTTAGCTTTGGTACCACTGCCTAACACCACTTGGGCACCAGCGCCGTCCCCAATGGTTTCATTGGCTCGGCCACTGCCCCGGTGAACATTGATCAGGGCACAGCTGATATCAACCACACGTTTAGTGACAAAGATACGTTGCACGGCTATTGGGCGTACCAGAATGATTTCCGCGGAGAGCCGACACAGGGGTCAAACCTCCCCGGCTATGGTGACACGCGCGCCGGACATCGCCAGGTGCTCACACTGGGTGAGACACACGTGTTCAGCCCGACTATCGTGAATGAAGCTCGCTTAGGCGCCAATCGAATCCACCTGGTTTTCGAGCCACAAAATGCGACAGATCCTGCCACGATAGGGTTGGGCTCCATCCTCGGACCGAACCAGCAATTTATTCCCACAATCAATGTTTCCGACCTGCTCGGCCTTACTTTCGGTGACGAGCGTACTTTCCCTCAGGGACGCGGCGATACCGGATTCGAAGCGGCTGATACAGTGAGCTACATTCGCGGAAAACACTCTTTCAAGTTTGGCGTTGAAGGCCGCGATTTCCGTAATGACAACTTCAATGGAGATCCTGGTCAGTTGATCTTCACTAGCGCTAGCCTGGTGACTGGAACTGTAAGTTCCGCTGCCAGGACCATAGGCAACGTGGCCAACCGCATTAACGTTGGTGCACTGGACTTTTTTGGAATGGATAGCTGGAAAGTAACGTCAAAACTCACCGCAGAAATCGGACTTCGCTACTCATGGAATATGACCCCCAGTGAAGCCGAAAATCGCTTTAACGTTTTACTGCCTGTTGCAGGGACCGGAAGCACAATCGCTCCCTTGAATACTCCTTATAGCCAGAACAACACGAATTTTCAGCCCCGTGCCGGCTTTGCATGGAATGTCTTCCCGAATACCGTGCTGCGCGGCGGGTATGGTTTCCAGGTTGATCAGCCAATTACTGGCGTTGTCACAGGGCTGACTTCCAATCCGCCTCTGGCATTGCCCATTAGCGTGGCGGCCAATCCGGCGACCTCTTTACAAGGCTTGTTTAGCGGCGTTCCTGCGAGTATTGCGCCGGTAGTGGTCAATCCCAACTTCCAGAATGCGAATGTTCAATCCTGGAACCTGAACGTGGAACAGCAGGTTGGGCGTAGCCTGGGTCTGATGGTTGGCTATTTCGGAAGCAAAGGAACGCATTTAGAAATCGATACAAACCTCAACCAGTTCGCTACTCTTGGTGTGGCTACAAGCAGGCCTTTCACGAGCATCTCTGCAAGCAGCGCTGTTCTGCCCAATATTACCCTGGCGAATAGTGTTACCGAGCGTAACAGCATCGGTACTTCCAGCTATAACGCGTTATGGGTTACCGCCAACAAGAAGATATCGCGTGGCCTGCAGTTCAATGCTTCGTACACATGGTCGCACTCCATTGATGAGAACTCACGGAATGAGCAGGGCATTGTTGTGCAGGACAGCACCAACATATTTTCCAGTGTAGGTAGTTCTGATTTTGATGCCCGTCATCGGTTCGTGGTCAATGCCATCTATGATCTGCCCTTTAAGAGCAATCGCATTGTAAGCGGATGGTCGATTGCTCCAATCATCAGCTTGCAAAGCGGCAATCCCTTTAACATTACTTCGTCTTCCAATACCATCACCGGTGTGGCAGGTACGGTACGGGCGGATTTGAAGCCGGGTAGCACAGTTCAAGTCACGGGTAATCCGCTTGGTAATTGGTTCGCAGACCCTAGCGTATTTGTTGCGCCACCTGCCGGCCAACTCGGGACCTTTGGCCGGAACTCCTTTGTTGGCCCTGGTTTTGAAGATATTGATTTGTCTCTGATCAAAAATACCAAAATCACGGAGCGGATGAATGTTCAGTTCCGCACTGATGTTTTCAACTTCCTTAACCATCCCAATTATGGACAACCGAGCGGCACAATCGGTTCAGTGGGAACTATTATCAACACGCGTTTCCCAACCGGCGATTCTGGATCATCTCGCCAGATGCAGCTCGCGCTCAAATTGCAGTTCTAGTTAAGCTTCAACAAACTCAAGCGCACCAGTTTCGGCTGGTGCGCTTTTTTATTTGAGCAACAATCGAATGTCTTCGTGGCTCCAAACAAATGATTTTGGATCTACAACTTGAGAAGCAGGTTCCTTGTACATATGATTATATGGTTCATGTTGGAGGTGTCTTATTTCCAGCCCTGTAATCAATACAGCTACTCACGCCCCTGGCAACTCAAGTGGTTTCATTCTTGTGCTGCCTGTCCCAGGCGCTTCATTGTCATTTGAGCAGATTGAAGAGCACTCCCAACGGATTGAAGATGGCACTTTGGCCACTGATACGCGAAAAACGAAAGTCTATCGTGATTCCTTCGGGCGTCTGCGAATAGAGTCTTCCACCTCTGCAACCGACATCATTCAGTTCATCGATCCAGTTGCCGGTTCACGCGTCATATTGGTGAGCACTGAGACGGAGAAGATTGGATATTCCTTTCCTCTGCCGAAATCCAGCGAGGTCAAATTCACAATTTTCGGACCGGTCGGGAATGAGAGTGCTGGAGATCCATCACGGAAATGGACCTCAACAACAGAAAATCTGGGAACCAGAACCATTGAAAGCCTTGAATTTGAGGGTATACGGATCGTTCAAGCTGCCGAAGGCTTGCCCGCGTTAACGAAAACAGTTGAGTACTGGCATTCCGCGGATCTAAAGTTGATCGGATTGATTGTGTCCTCCTCGCCCCATGAGACGCATACGGCGCGAATCCAAAACGTGCGTCGCGAGGAGCCCGATTCCACGCTTTTTACAGTTCCTACTGACTACAAGATGTTCGACCATTTGCCATCGACTGACTAGAGCAAGACGAATAAGCTTTGGGCTTTGAGTGAGATGAATGCAACTTACGGTATCGGCCAGTGAGGCATACCCAGGGTGGCCACCATGCTGAAGTTAAGCGCAATCATTGCGACGATCATCGTTGGCGCGGCAGCAATCTGGTTTCTTCTTCGCGTTTTAGGCTTCGATATTCACATCCATTGGCCGTTCTGAAGATTCGATAAAAACCAGCTTAGAACTTAGAGGAAGATACCTCCATCTTTGCTGCAGTGCTTTCTTTTTTTGCACAACGGTTTAAGCGGCGAGGCCGGATTGTGCCGAGCCGCCCTGCAGCAAGCGCTAGTGGCGCTTCAGTGCTGCGAGATTGCATGGCGGTTTGGAGCGAAGCGGCACAAAAAAAGCCCCGCATTTCTGCAGGGCTTTGAGTAATACGGAGCGTAACTTAACTTATCCGCCGTAAGGCATTCCGCCGTGGTCGCCGGCCGGAGCTTTCTTCTCTTCCGGAACATCGGAAACAAGAGCTTCGGTGGTCAGCATGAGCGCAGCGATGGAAGCCGCGTTCTGCAGGGCAGTGCGCGTCACCTTGGTAGGATCGATCACGCCGGCCTTTACCAGATCTTCGAACTTATCGTTCTGGGCGTTGTAGCCGAAGTTATTGTCCTTGGAGTCGCGGATCCTGCCTACCACAATTGCACCCTCTTCGCCTGAGTTAGAGACGATCTGGCGCAAGGGCTCTTCCAGGGCACGCCGTACGATGGCTGCACCGGTTTCCTCATCGTCATTCTTGAACTTGAGGTCATCCAGAGCGGCCTGGCAGCGCACCAGGGCCACACCGCCGCCCGGGACAATGCCTTCTTCCACGGCCGCGCGGGTCGCGTGCATAGCATCTTCCACGCGGGCTTTCTTTTCCTTCATTTCGGTTTCAGTGGCGGCGCCGACTTTAATCACGGCAACACCACCAACCAGCTTGGCCAACCGCTCTTGCAGCTTTTCGCGGTCGTAGTCGCTGGTGGCTTTTTCTGACTGCGCACGCAGTTCGCGCACACGGCCTTCAATCTCAGCGCCCTTGCCTTTTCCTTCCACGATTGTGCAGTTATCTTTGTCAATCGTGATTTTCTTGGCGCGGCCCAGATCGGTGAGCTCAATGCTTTCGATCTTGATGCCGAGATCGTCGGTGATTGCTTTGCCGCCGGTCAGAATGGCAATGTCCTGCAGCATGGCTTTGCGGCGATCGCCGAAGCCAGGGGCCTTCACGGCGCAAACCTGAATGGTGCCGCGCAGCTTGTTCACTACCAGAGTTGCCAGCGCTTCGCCGTCAACATCTTCAGCAATGATCAACAGCGGACGGCCAGCCTTGGCCACCTGTTCCAGAATCGGGAGCAGGTCCTTCATGGTGCTGATTTTCTTTTCGTTGATCAGGATCAGAGCGTCATCCAGGACTGTTTCCATGCGCTCCGGGTCGGTCACGAAGTAAGGAGAGAGATAGCCGCGGTCAAACTGCATGCCTTCTACAACTTCCAGGCTCGTTTCCATGGTGCGGGACTCTTCCACTGTGATCACGCCGTCTTTGCCGACTTTCTTCATGGCTTCGGCAATAATGCGTCCAATGGTTTCGTCATTGTTGGCGGAGATGGTGCCAACCTGGGCAATCATGTCGCCGCTTACCGGCTTGGAGAAGGAATCCAGGTAGCCTTTGCTGCGCTCGCCGTCTTTGTTCAGCGTGCCGCAGATGGTGTTGACTGCGCGCTCAATGCCGCGCTTCAGGGCCATCGGGTTTGCGCCGGCAGCAACGGTCTTGACGCCATCGCGATAGATGGCCTGGGCCAAAACGGTAGCAGTGGTGGTGCCGTCTCCGGCCACGTCGCTGGTCTTGCTGGCGACTTCACGCACCATCTGGGCGCCCATGTTTTCGAGCGTGTCACCCAGTTCAATTTCCTTGGCCACGGTTACGCCGTCTTTGGTGATGATGGGGGAACCGAATTTCTTGTTGATAACAACGTTGCGGCCGCGGGGGCCCAGCGTTACTTTTACCGCATCTGCCAGTATATTGACTCCGCGCAGGATCGCCTGGCGCGAGTCTTCACCGTGCACAATAATCTTTGCCATTTCTGCAATCTCCTATCAGAATTCTGCCGCCATTTTGCGGCGAGGCTCACTTCAAAATTTGTCAGCAAGTAGTAGCTGGCAATTCGTTAGAGCTGAAACCAATTGCTATGTACTAGTTGCGAATCGGTCGGTTTTACCGCTTGCCGGCTCCGACTTTTTCCTGCTTCTCAGAGCTCTTGGTTGCGCCGCCGGAGAGGATTCCGAGGATTTCGTCTTCCTTCATGATGAGCAGCTCTTCGCCGTCAATCTTGATTTCCGATCCGGAATATTTGCCGAACAGAACACGGTCGCCTTCTTTTACTGCCAGGGGAACGGTTTGGCCTTTTTCAAACTTGCCGGTTCCAGCGGCGATAACGACGCCTTCCTGGGGTTTCTCTTTTGCGGACTCAGGGATAATAATGCCGCCACGGATCGTTTCCGTTTCCTGTATCCGACGGATGACGACGCGGTCATGCAGTGGAGTCAACTTTTGTGCCATGCGATTACTCCTTTCAAAATGGTGTTTCTTAAAAAGTGGGATTTACTAAGACTGTCTTGCAGTTGATAGGTGCGGCTGGTTGCTGCTAGCACTCATTCCTATCGAGTGCTAATTATGTGATAGAAGTGCCTGGCTTGTCAATAGCAAAAGTTGAGTGACTTACACTCACGTAACCGGATTACAGTTGATTGGAGAGTGGGAAAAAAGTGACAAAATAAAGCAGAAAAATGGGGCAAGCCATTAACTTTCACTTAATTTAATGGCCTGCCCGTGGTTTTGGTTTTGATTTATGCGTGCGCTGGGTCTGCTTTTTCCACGTTTACACCCAGTTCGGCAAAGGCCTTTTGGGCCTTCTTCGGATCAAATTTGCCATCCCGAGCCAGCCGGGAAAGCGCTGCCGTCGCGATGGATTCAGCATTGATCTCAAAATGCCGGCGCAGATGCTCGCGGTTATCGCTGCGACCGAAGCCATCGGTGCCCAGCGTTACCAGCCGTGTGCCCAGCCAGGGCGCCAGTTGGTCTGGAATCACCTTCATGTAATCGGAAGCGGCAATGATTGGGCCGTCAGCCTTCTCCAGCACCGACAATATATAGGGCTGTTTCTGCTTTTCCGTAGGATGCAGGCGGCTCCAGCGGTCCGTGGCCATGGCTTCACGCCGCAGCTCGTTATAGCTGGTTACGCTCCACACATCGGCCTGAACGCCATATTTTTCCGCCAGAATCGTTTGTGCGCGCAGGGCCTCACCCAGAATGGAGCCGCTGCCAAACAACTGTACGGTAGCTTTCTTGCCTTCTGCCGCTTTGAGCTTGTAAATGCCCTTGATAATTCCTTCTTCGCAGCCGGCAGGCATTTCCGGCATCACGTAGTCTTCGTTGTACAGCATGATGTAGTAAAAACGGTCTTCGCCTTCCTGGTACATGCGGCGAATTCCATCCTGGATAATCACGGCTGTCTCGTAAACATACGCCGGATCGTAGGTCGCGCAGGTTGGCACCGTGGATGAAACCAGAATGCTGTGGCCGTCCTGGTGCTGCAGGCCTTCACCGGCAAGCGTGGTGCGTCCGCCCGTTCCGCCCATCAAAAAGCCTTTGCCGCGAGCATCAGCAAATGCCCAGATGAGGTCGCCAACGCGCTGGAAGCCGAACATGGAGTAGTAGGTAAAGAAGGGAATCGTTGGCACGCGATAATTGGAGTAAGCCGTGCCTGCGGCCGTCATGGACGCCATAGCACCGGCCTCAGTGATTCCTTCCTCCAGAATCTGCCCTTCTTTGGCCTCGCGATAATAGAGCAGCATGTCTACATCGTGTGGCTTATAAAGCTGTCCCTGGCTGGCGTAAATGCCTACCTGCCGTATGATCGATTCCATACCGAAGGTGCGGGCTTCATCAGGAATAATGGGGACCACCAGCTTGCCGATCAGCGGGTCTTTCATCAGGTTGCGCAGCAGGCTCACAAAGCCCATGGTGGTGGAAACGGCGCGGCCTTTTGAGCCTTCCAGTGACTCCTTGAAAGTCTCAAGGACTGGGGCTTCAAAGCCACTCAGGCGACCATCACGCTTGGGTAAATAACCGCCAAGCGCCTGGCGCCGGGCCTGCATATATTGGATTTCCGGGCTGTCGTCCGGAGGACGATAGGGCGAACCTTCCTGAGCGGATTTGTCAGGAATTGGAATTTCAAACCGTGAGCGGAACGCGGTGAGCGCTTCGTCCGTCATCTTCTTTTCCTGGTGAGTGGCATTGCGGGCCTGTGCCGACCCCAGGCCATAACCTTTGATCGTCTTGGCCAGGATCACCGTTGGGCCGCCTTTGTGATCCACCGCGCGCTTGTAGGCGTTGTAAACCTTCTGTGGATCAAGTCCACCGCGCTGCAGGTGGAAGATCTCTTCATCGGTCCAGTCGGCGACAAGTGCTGCTGTCTCAGGATATTTGCCGAAGAATTCCTTGCGTACATAGGCGCCATCTTTGGCTTTGAAGGCCTGATATTCGCCGTCCACGCACTCTTCCATCCGTTTCAGCAGCATGCCGGAGTGGTCGCGTGCCAGCAGATCGTCCCAGCCGGAGCCCCAGATGACTTTGATCACGTTCCAGCCGGTGCCACGGAAGGCCGACTCCAGCTCGTTGATGATCTTTCCATTGCCACGGACTGGACCGTCCAGGCGCTGCAGGTTGCAGTTCACCACAAAAATCAGGTTGTCCAGCTTTTCGCGGGAGGCCAGCGTTAGCTGCGCGCCCAATACTTCAGGCTCGTCGGTTTCACCATCACCAATGAACGCCCACACTTTGCGCGGCGTCGGCTTGATCAGCCCACGGTTTTCCAGATAGCGCATGAACCGCGCCTGATAGATGGCATTCAGCGGCCCTAAACCCATGGAAACAGTAGGGAAGCGCCAGAATTCAGGCATGAGCCAGGGATGCGGGTAAGACGAGAGTCCGGGCGTGTCACGCAGTTCGTGACGGTAATTTTCTATCTGCTGCTGGCTGATGCGGCCTTCCAGGTATCCGCGGGCATAGATGCCGGGTGAAGCGTGGCCCTGGAAATAGACGAAATCGCCGGGTTCGTCGCCGTGCGTGGCATGGAAGAAGTGGTTATAGCCGACTTCAAGCAGCGTCGCCAGCGACGAATAGGTTGAAATATGCCCGCCAATGCCGGGGTCTTTCTTGTTCTGGCGATGCACCATCGCCATGGCGTTCCATCGGATCAGGCTCTTGATGCGGCGCTCCATGGTGCGATCGCCGGGGTATGGCAGTTCTTCCTGTACGGAAATGGTGTTGACGTAAGGGGTGTTTAACTGGACTGGCACGTCCACGCCGTTTTGGCGGGCACGTCTGGTAAGGGCATCAAGCAGCCGAGTCCCCTGACCAGGACCTTCCTGGTCGATGACTTCATCAAAAGCTTCTATCCACTCAAGGATTTCCTCGTGATCGGGTTCTAGCGCTGCGGCAGGTTTGGCATTCATGCATATAGTATGCCGTGAACCACGCACAATTTCCACTGTGTATGTTGTGAAGTAATGTTAAAAGCGTGACACGTGGAATCTGCGCTACGACTGGGCATTTGCCGAATGCGGCGTGCTGGAGTCGGCGGCATACACATTATCGAAGTCCGCATTGAGCGCCGTTTTTTCATGGAGTCCCGCAAACGCCTCATCCAGCTCTTTGGTAAATTCCTTGATCGTCCGGCGTGACCAGTCAGTCGACCAGAGATCTTTGCGCCGCAAATATTTTTCCATGAATAAGAGCGGATCATGTGCCGTGTGCTGAGCAGGCTTCTTGCCGCCAGAATCTTTTTCCGCTTCGCCTGAATGCGCAGTCATACATTCGATCAATGCCGGCCCATGGCCTTCACGAGCGCGGCGAATTGCTTCCTGCGCCACGCGAAATACCGCGACTACGTCACGGCCATCCACGGTAATTTTTGGGTAGTACCCGGACCCCACGCCGTGCGAATCGCTGGGAACTGGCGGGACATGAGATTCCGCGCGGGAATCAAAGCTGCTTTCCACCAGGCATACGATCGGAAGCTTCTGCATCGCGGCTAGCGCCATGGCAGCCGGCTCAAAAGCCGGCGCACCGGCCTCATGTGTGCCAAACATCAGTGTTACTGTGCCTTTACCTTTTTGCTCCCGCGCCAGAGCTATGCCTTTGGCCATGCTGCGCGTCTCTGTATCACCGGCCACCGGAAGGGAAGACGCGGTGTTGCCGGAGCCATTATTTGTCAGGCTTTGTTCTATCCGCGCAAGAATTACAGGCAGCGGTGTGCCTTTGATCAGGCTGGCAAGAAAGCCTGCGTGCTCCAGCGCGATAAAGTCCTGTGGCAGCAGATGAGCGCCGGCGCCCACGAGCGTAGCTTCCAGTCCCGGAATGGGGTGCGCCTGTTTGTGCTTGGACTGCTGAATACGCTCAGCCAGCATGCGGCACTTCACCATGGTGGCGTAAAGCTCTTTGAGCTTCGCCGCGTTCAAGACCGGCAAAACTATGTCCGCGGTTTTTGCTTTCTTTGGCACAATTTTCCGTGGCGCGGGTCTTGAGGATGACGGTCTTGAGGATGACGGTCTTGATTTGGGGCCTTTGCCGTTGCGTCTTGGCGCCGTTGCGGATTTGTTTTTCTTTTTGCCAGCCATGAGAGAAAACATTCTATCGCATGCAAGATTCCTGGCACACCACAGGCATTTTTTGGTCGGAAACCCTCAACGCAAATTTGGTTCCACTAATTCATACCGCTTTTCAACAGTTCAGTGAAAAAGAATGTGGAAAACGGTTGAAGCAACTATCTAACGTCGCTGAACCTGCGTGTTTTTACTCTTTGCACAAATTCAGGTGCTTGCGCCCTAACTCGCGGTAAAAGTTCCAGCGGAGAGCCGGATGCAAAGCCCGGTGTTGCAATCTCGGTGTGCACGCAGATGTCCAATTTATGATGTGCAATCTGTTGCATTTTGGCGACTGCAGCTCAAAACTGCCACGAGCGTATGAGTCCCAATACAATGGCTCTTGATGAAAGTACGCATCGACAAGCTTCTGGTGGAGCGCGGACTGCTTCCTTCGCGTGAGCGCGCTCAGGCCATGGTGCTTTCCGGCCGCGTGCTGGTGAATGAACAGAAAGTGGAGAAGGCCGGCGCAGCCGTGGATCCTGATGCAGAGATCAGGCTGCTGGGCGATGATCTGAAATATGTTGGCCGCGGCGGACTCAAGCTGGAAGCCGCGCTAGAGAGATGGAAGATCGATCTCACCGGCTTGTCATGCATGGATATCGGCGCATCCACCGGCGGATTTACTGACTGCATGCTGCAACACGGCGCAGCCGAGGTGATTGCCGTGGATACGGGATACGGTCAGATCCACGCGCGATTGCGCTCTGATCCTCGGGTCAAGCTGCTGGAGAAGACGAACGCGCGCTATCTTACGCCGGAAGATTTGGCCAAAGCGGGCGCGCGCCTGCCGATTGATTTCATCGCCATCGACGTTTCGTTCATCTCTGTTACACTCGTTCTCCCCGCGGTGCTGGCGTCGGCATTTGCGCAGGCATCAACTGCGCGTCGCGTGGCCGTAATCCTGGTCAAGCCCCAGTTTGAAGTTGGACGCGAGCTGGTAGGCAAGGGCGGCATCGTCCGGGACGAGCAGGCGCAGCAGAGCGCTGTTTTAAAAGTGCGGCAAAAAGTGGAAGAGCTGGGCGGTAAGCACATAGAATTGATCGAATCACCTATTCTGGGTATGGAAGGCAACCGCGAGTTTCTTTTGCGCGCAGAATTTTGATGAAGAAAGCGTTCTGACGAAGAAAGCGTTTTGATGAAGAAAGCGTCCATCATCTCCAAGCTGGGCAAGCCGGAACTGGGCAAAGTTGTAAGCCAGGTTGCCGGATGGCTTCGCAGTAATGGTTATGTCATTACCGCTGACGCTGCTACCAGCGAGTTCTGCACCGACTGCGAACTTGTAGATAGAGAACATCTGGCCGCTGCCGCGCCTGATTTTGTGATTGTGCTTGGCGGGGACGGAACGCTGCTTTCCACGGCACGCTCCGTGGCGCGCGCCGGCATTCCCATTCTCGGCGTCAATCTGGGTTCGCTGGGATTTCTAACAGAGATAAAACAGGATGAGATTGAACAGGCGCTGACCGAGGTCGACGAAGGGCGCTGTGAGTTAAGCCAGCGGCCCATGCTGCACTGCGAGTTACAGCGCGCCGGCAAATGTGTGGCAACCTATGAAGCGCTGAATGAAGTAGTGCTGAACCAGAGCGCGGTTGCGCGCATTACCGATTTTGAGGTCCGCGTGAATGGGCATTTTGTCGCCAATTACAAGGCGGATGGCGTCATTATCTCCACGCCTACGGGATCAACTGCTTATTCGCTGGCTGCGGGCGGTCCCATTCTTTCTCCGGACGTTCCTGGCTTTGTGATCACTCCAGTTGCATCTCATGCTTTAACCTACCGGCCTCTGGTGGTGCAGGATACGGCCATCATTGAGGCCAGGATTCTGGTTACAAGAGAGCAGGCCTATCTCACAGTCGACGGGCAGGTGGGAACGCAACTGGCGGAGTGCGATGTGGTGCGCTGCCAGAAGTCAGAATACACAGTGAAGTTATTCAATCTCCGTGGCCGTTCATTTTTTGACGTGTTACGGACGAAGTTGAAGTGGGGAGAAAGATAGCAGCATGCGGCTGGTTCACAAGATCGTGATTTACAAAATGACTTTGCGCCAGGCGTCTGCGGCTTTCTTTGCCTTGTTGCTGGTATGTATGGCGCTTGCGCCGTTGGCGCAGGCCCAGACCAGGCCAGCCGCCGATCTGATTGTGACCAACGCCAGAATCTGGACTGTCGATAAAACACGCCCGAATGCGGAAGCACTGGCTGTGCTGGGCGATCGCATTGTCGCCGTGGGTTCTGCCGCTGAAGTTGACACATGGCACGGGCCTAAAACCAAAGTGTTGGATGCACAAGGCAAACTTCTGCTGCCGGGCTTCAATGACGCGCATGTGCATTTTGTTGACGGCGGCGATCATCTGTCGGCCGTACAGTTGAAAGACGCAGCGACGCCGGAAGAATTTGCGCGCAAGATCGGCGAGCGGGCCAAGACCACGCCCAAGGGCGAATGGATAATCGGTGGTGATTGGGACGAGCAAAAATGGTCGCCGGCCAGCCTTCCGACAAAAGAGCTGATTGATCCCGTTACGCCTAACACACCGGTATGGGTGAATCGCTATGACGGACATGAGTCGCTGGCGAATTCAGTCACACTGCAACTCGCGGGCATCACGGCCAAGACCGCTGATCCCGCAGGCGGTGAAATTGTCCGCGACGCGCAAGGCAATCCCACGGGAATTTTGAAAGACGCAGCGCAAGAGCTGGTGAACAAGGTCATGCCGCCCATGACGCCGGCGCACCGTATGAAGGCGATCCATCAGGCATTGGACCACGCTGCTTCTCTGGGCGTGACCAGCGTGCAGGACATGAATCCTTCTTATGACGATGTGCGCTCTTATGCCGAACTGCAGGAGCAGGGCGCCCTCACCGTGCGCATCTATGCAGCGCCGATGGAGACAGGCTGGAAAGACCAGGCCAAGGTCGGTATCCGGCGGGCATTCGGTTCGTCGCTTTTGCGGGTGGGCGCAGTCAAAGGTTATGCCGATGGCTCTTTGGGATCGGAAACAGCATATTTCTTTGACGCCTATACAGACGCTCCTGACAAGCACGGGCTGTTGAGCGACGAGATGCATCCTGTCTCAGCCATGCAGCAACGCCTCCGCGGCGCTGATGCTGCCGGTCTGCAAATCTGTATACACGCCATCGGCGACCGCGCCATTTCCATGACGCTGGACATGTTTACCCAGATTGAGAAAACTAATGGCAAGCGTGACCGGCGCTGGCGCATTGAGCATTCGCAGCATATGGCGGCAAAAGATTTTGTCCGCTACGCGCGGCTGGGTGTGATTGCATCCGTGCAGCCGTATCACGCGATTGACGATGGACGATGGGCGGAAGGCCGCATCGGCCCCGATCGCATTAAGCGCACATACGCGTTCCGTACCTTCCTTGAGAACGGCGTACGGCTGGCTTTCGGTACGGATTGGTCCGTCGCTCCGCTCAGTCCTATGTGGACTATCTATGCAGCCGTGACACGAGCCACGCTGGACGGCAAGAATCCTGGTGGCTGGGTGCCAGAACAGAAGCTGACCGTGGCGGAAGCGATTGAAGCTTATACCGTGGGCTCGGCTTATGCGGAGTTTCAGGAAAAAGATAAGGGATCAATCACGCCGGGCAAACTGGCCGACTTCGTGGTGCTCTCCGACGACATCTTCAAGATCCCACAGGCGTCGATCAAGAATGTGAAAGTGGAAGCGACATTCCTGGGCGGCAAGCTGGTGTATGGCGGCTTGGAGTAATCTATTTTAAATCCCGAGCTTAAGCGAGGGATCACTATCGCCCAACCAAGACTCAAATGCATCATTGCTGAAACTGAATCTGAGCCGCCAGTCATCGCCCAATAAAAAAACCGCCTTTCGGCGGGCACTCATTTAAATGCATGGATGACTATAGCGATCCCTCGCTGCGCTCGGGATTACAGATAAAACAGTAAGAAGCCCCGAGTTTTGTGGTTGACCCATTCACCTCGCCCAGCGGTTCGCTATAGACCCTTGCCGACCAGCCTTCTTTGCCATAGTTCCTTGCGAAACTCACAAAGTGCGATCTTTAATCAGCTTACGCTGAAGCTTGGGCTCCGGGCTTACCGCCAACCGGGTAAATCGGTCAACACCTCGGGGCTTCTATCTTTGCCTTTAGACATTCAATGTTCTCCTCAACCAGCAGTTCGCTAATAGACCCTTACCGGCCCTCCAGTCGCTTAACAGCTTGCGCTGTTGCGAGGTGACCTTGCTTGGATCCCGGACTCGCCGCCAACCGGGAAAACGTTTGAAATGTCAAAGAACAATTGTGAATTTACGCTTCGTATGTTTTAAGTCAATTGGATTTTTGCAGTTTTTATCTTGCGTAAAATCAATAGTTTGGAAAGTCGTGCACAGGGCCTTTACAGGAATTGGTGCAGCCCATATGAAAATGCAATATCCATGCGGTGAAAACAATTCTTTGGCGATTTTTACGAATGTGAAAATCCTGGGATAAATCAGTATTGATGCGGATTGCAGCGGCTGGCCGCTCACACTGTTTTATGAGAGAATCCCATTTCTTTCCATGCCAACGAATATGCAAAAGCTGATTACCCGGGAACAGATTGCTGAAGGCGTCGCGCGCATCGGCCAGCAAATCACGCATGAGTTTGCCGGACAAACGGTGATCCTGGTGGGCGTGCTCAAGGGCGCGTGCCTGTTCCTGAGCGATCTGGCGCGGCAGATTGAGCTGGACGCCACATTTGATTTCATCGCCGTGCGCAGCTATGGCACAAAGAAAGAGAGCGCCGGCGAGGTCCAGCTTATTAAAGACGTAACCACGCCTCTGGAAGACAAGAATGTGATCCTGGTGGAAGACATTCTGGATACCGGTTATACCTACACGTTCCTCAGGAAGCTTCTGCTGGCGCGTAAGCCGCGGACGCTGAAATTTGCCGCCCTGCTGGATAAGCCTTCCCGCCGCCAGATGCCGGTGGAGGCCGATTACGTGGGCTTTAAGATTCCCGATGAGTTTGTGGTGGGTTACGGGTTGGATTACGCCGAGCGCTTTCGTAACCTGCCCGATATTTGTATCTTCTCTGAAGACACGCGAAAGGAGTAGAATTCGTTCTGGATGTCACAGGTTCTGTCAGATCCGCAAATTTCCGTTCGCGACTGGCAAGCAATTGCCGGCTTCATTGACCATACCCTACTCAAATCAGAGGCCACAGCAGACCAGATTGTACGGCTATGTGAAGAAGCCGCTTTCTTCAACTTTGCCGCTGTCTGCGTGAACCCCTGGTGGATTGGGCTGGCTGTCTCCGTGCTGCACGGGACGCCGGTGAAGATTGCCACCACCATCGGCTTTCCACTGGGCGCCAACCACACCACGGTAAAGCGTTTTGAGGCCGCGGAGGCCGTACGCCTGGGCGCGCACGAGCTGGACATGGTCATGAATATTGGCGCGCTGAAGTCAGGCGACCGCCAGGGCGTACTCAATGACATGATTGCCGTGGCAACAGTCGCTCACGGGAGCGGCGCAATCGTGAAAGTGATCCTTGAGACCCCGCTGCTCACGCTGGAAGAGAAGATTTTGAGCTGCCAGCTCAGCCTGGCCGCTAAAGCGGACTTCGTAAAGACCGCAACTGGCTTTTTTGGTTCAGCCGCCGCGGAAGATGTTTCGCTCATGCGCGGTGTCGTGGGCAATCATGCCGGCGTAAAAGCTTCTGGCGGAATTCGCACAGCAGCCAATACAAACACCATGTTGGATGCCGGCGCAAATCGCATCGGCGCAAGCGCCAGCGTGGCGATTGTTCATGAACTCGGCGCACCGGAGTTTAAGCCGAAAGTGAAGAGTTAGCCAGAAGCTGCAACCTCACACGTATCCCCTCTGTAACGGATTACATAAATATTCTTTCCACCTTTTTCCGCGCTGCTCCGTCACAATAGATATTCAAATTTTCTTCAGAGGAGACACAGCAGAAAGATGCGCAAGTCTGTTTTTATTTTCGCAGTTCTTGTTTTTTCCATTGCCAGTTGGGCCCAGAGCACGCGTGATATGCGCCATGAAGGTTCGCCCGGTGATGTGTATGTTGGCTACTCGCTGCTCAATGGCGACACGCTTTCCCACGGCAGCGGATGGGAAGCCGCTCTCACCGGCAATCTGCGGGATTGGTTCGGACTAAAAGTTGATCTTGGCGGCAATTACAAATCCAGTGGCGGCATTGGCGCGCGCGAATACAACACTCTTTTCGGGCCGCAACTGGCATATCGCATGGACAAGTTCCGTTTCTTTGTGCACGGGCTGGTTGGGGTTGCGCATTTCAGTTCTGATGCTGGCCCCAGCAGCACCGGAGCAGCCTGGGCGCTTGGCGGCGGCGTTGATTATGACCTTGGCTCCAATTTTGCTTTCCGGCCGATCCAGCTTGACTACCATGGCGCTGATACTTTCTCTACCACGCAGAAAGATGTGCGCTATTCCCTGGGGCTTGTTTATCGATTCAAATAGATGAACATGCCCTGGGCGAGCGCTGACTTGCGGCATCACATCTTAATTCTTGCTGTTATCATCTTGTTTGGACCGTACTACTTTCAATGGAATGTAAGGTTTGATGGAAAGAACGATGGCTACTTCAACACCGCCGCAACGCGTGGACGTGGAAGCACTTCTGATTGAAGTGTCTGACGTGCTCAACACCACGCTTGATCTCGATACGCTGCTGCAACGCGTGGCCGAGGTGGTGAAGCGCGTGATTGATTATGAAATATTCTCGATTCTGCTCTTAAATGAGCGCACGCAGGAGCTGCGTTTTCGTTTCCAGATCGGCCATGTGCCGGAACTAGCGGAGCGGATCCGGGTAAAAGTGGGTGAGGGCGTTACCGGGCGGGCAGTCAAAGAACGCCAGGCCATTTTAGTAGACGATGTTTCCAAAGATACTCACTACATAGAAGCAGTGGCCCGTGTGAGGTCTGAATTGGCCGTGCCGCTGATCAACAAGAACAAAGTTATCGGCGTGATGGACCTGGAAGCGCGCGAGCCGGGCTATTTTAAGGAAGAGCATGCCCGCCTGCTTTCGCTGATTGCTTCGCGCATTGCCGTGAGCATTGAGAATGCCAGGCTATACACGCGGATCGTCAAGCAGGCAGGGACGCTGGCGCTGCTGAATGAGATCAGCCGCGATCTTACGTCAATCCTGAATCTTGACCAGTTGCTCAAGCGCATTGGCGATCTTCTATTAAAGGTCATCGATTACCAGATGTTTTCCATTCTGCTGCTCGATCCAACCAAGCAGAAGCTGGTACACCGTTTCTCTGTGCGATTCAAAGAGAATATTCAGATCAAGCATGACGTTCCTGTTGAACGCGGATTGGTGGGAGCGGCCGTCCGGACCAAAAAAGCGGTGCTTGCGCCGGACGTAAACCGCGATCCGCGCTATATCAAGGCGAATGCAGAGACGCGCTCTGAGCTTTGCGTGCCTCTTATATATAAAGATGAGGTCATCGGCGTGCTTGACCTGGAGCACACGCGCCGGGGATATTTCACTGAAGATCATCTGCGCACCGTGACTACGCTGGCGGCACAGGTGGCCATCGCAATTGAGAATGCAACGCTGTATGAGCGCATCGCGCGGGAAGAGCAGCGGATGGAGCGCGATCTGGCCATGGCGCGGGAAGTCCAGCATCATTTGCTGCCGCCCACATGTCCCAGCATGCCCGGAGCCGAGGTTGCGGCGCGCTTTAATCCAGCGCATGCCATTGGCGGCGATCTTTATGATTTTCTCGACTACACGCTGCCTCGCGCCTGTATTGTTGTGGGCGACGTAAGCGGCAAAGGCGCACCGGCAGCGTTATACGCGGCGCTGGTCAGCGGCATTCTGCGCAGCCTGGCTCGGGACGAACCCTATCCGGCCGAAATGCTCCATGCCGTCAATCATTCTCTGAACCACCGTCGCCTGGATGCGCAATATCTCGTACTGACGTGCGCTCTGTGGGACGACGAAAAGAAGACCATGCGTGTGGCCAACTCCGGTTTGCCGCGTCCTATTTATTGCAGCGGCGGTCATGCCCACATGCTGGAGGCTGCCGGGCTGCCGCTGGGCATGTTTGAAGACGTCTCCTATGACGAAGTGACAATCCATGCCAAGCCGGGGGATGTGTTTGTCTTTTTTAGTGACGGCATTGTGGACGCCAGCAACTCCAAAGATGAGCAGTTTGGCCGCAGCCGCGTGGAGCATGTAATTGCAAAGAGCGCGGGGGGCACGGCACAGGAGATTGTGGATGCCATCTTTGCCGCAGCCGATCGTTTTGCCGATGGCGCGGAGGTTTTTGACGACCAGACCGTAGTGGTTCTCAAGGTGAAATAAAGGACGCTTCAGCATTTTGAGAGCCGATCGCTAAATTGCACTGCGCCTGGTTCAAGAATTGTTACTTTCGTACTGTATTCGGCCTCCATGGCCTGGTACAAGCCGTGCAACTCCTACTCCCACATAAACTTTTTGAATTTTTAATCATATTCTCGCTGCTTTCTAATGGCACAAAGGCATTCTCCTAACTGAGAGCTGACACCGCCTTCCGGGCAGTGCAATGCGACTGTGGCGATTTACGCCATATGCCCACGCTTGCGCGGTTTTATCGGTGATGTGCGCACTGGTGCCAAAGATTACATATTGGATCCGGGCCACGTGGTTGTCAGTCCTTAATCCGCGCCGTGTTTTTCAACACCCGGTCGGTTGCAGACAAATACTAAGGAGCGCAGCCAATGAGCCGTAAACAGCCAGATGGGTTTTTCCTGTCAGAAAACTCTTCTAAAGCGAGATTGAAAGAAGCAGAGAACGCAAGAGATAACCGCTTAGAAATCGTAAAAGCCTATTCACAAGGCAAGGTTTCTCGCCGCGAACTAATCAAGTGGGGCTTAATCACAACCGGTGGCGCACTGGCCCCCATCCACGGTCTTAACCCGTTCGTAAAAAGCGCCTTCGCATCCACTGCAGTAAATGGTCCCACAGGAGCACCGCCCAGCCCAGGCCTGAACGGTCTGGCCTTTACGCAGCCTATGCAGCGTTTTGAAGTTCTGGACCGTAATCCAATGTCAGCCGCATCCGTAGCGCCTACAGCTCTTTCCAATCAGACTGCTATCGCCATGGATCCAGCATTGGGTGGTGGTTTTGGTCCAATGGAAGGCCGTCCTCCGGGACAGGATTGGGCGCACCA
Organism: Terriglobia bacterium; assembly: GCA_963724105.1. GTDB lineage: Bacteria > Acidobacteriota > Terriglobia > Terriglobales > Acidobacteriaceae > Angelobacter. The sequence continues at coordinate 398,062 of CAVRTD010000004.1, forward strand.
GCGTTTTGATGAATTCGCTCCGAAGGTTTTCATCGAGGCCACGCAAGAAGGCGCAAAGGTCAATACTAAAAACGGCCAGAACATTGCTCCCAAGTTCCACCCGAATTTGCCTGACCAGGGTCCGCTGGCAATGTGGACTTTTGATGGAACCATTCCGCCGAAATTGGCGATTGGCCGCTACGGCGAACCAATCATTTTCCGTCACCACAATCAGCTGCCTGCGGACGTAACGCTGAACGGTGGTTTTGGACGCCACACAATTTCTACGCACGAGCACAACGGACACCACGGCGCGGAGAATGACGGTTTTACCGGCGCATTCTTCTTCCCGGGACAGTTCTATGATTATCACTGGCCGATCATTCTGGCTGGACATGACAGCATCAACGTGGATGCCACGGATCCTAAAGCCGGCAGCCCGGATGACAGCGGTGGAATCAATAGGGTCCCAGGCGACTGGCATGAAACCATGTCCACGCACTGGTTCCATGATCACATGTTCAGCTTCACTTCGCAGAACGTGTACAAAGGCAACGCTGCCATGTTCAACCTTTACAGCGCCCTGGATCGTGGCAATGAAGCAATCGATGACGGCGTAAACTTCCGTCTGCCCAGCGGCACGGCAAATTCGTGGGGCAACCTGGATTATGACGTCAACCTGATGCTGGCTGATAAAGCATGGGACGCAAACGGACAGCTCTACTTCGATATCTTCCAGCTCGATGGATTTATCGGCGACGTGATGACCGTGAACCTTTGCTACAAACCGTACTTTGAAGTGGAGCGCCGTAAATATCGCTTCCGCATCCTGAACGCCAGCGTTTCCCGCTTCTTCAAGCTGGCCCTGAGTGACGGTTCGCCGATGATCCAGATTGCCAATGACGGCAACCTGTTGCCAGTGCCTGTGGTACTGACTCAGCTGGACGAGCAAGGTATTGCAGAACGCTATGACATCGTCATCGACTTCTCCCGCTACAGCATTGGAAGCAAAGTCTGGCTGACGAACCTGTGCGAACATACTGATGGCAAAAAACCCTCAGCAGACCGCACTCTGGCCGACGCTCTAAGCGGAATATCTCTTGATCCTTGCGTAGGCAAGTTCCTGGAATTCCGCATCACCAAGAACCCGGCCACGCCTGACCTGAGCCACATTCCTGCACAGATGATCCCGAACCCCGATCTTTCCAAGATTCCTGTGGTCCGCGAGCGCATCTTTGAATTTGGACGCGGCGCGACCAATCCTACGGATCCAACCGATCAGGATCCATGGGGTGTAAAGACAGATCTGGGAACCATGCTGACTGCCGACTACGGCCGGGTTGCCGCTGCTCCCAAACCGGGAACACGCGAAATCTGGACCCTGCAGAACGGCGGCGGCGGATGGGATCACCCAGTTCACATTCACTTTGAAGAAGGCCAGATTCTTGCCCGCAACGGCAGCGCAGCCAACGTGCCTGCGTGGGAAAAAGGCCGCAAAGACGTGTACCGTCTGCGTCCGGGTGGCAGTGTGACCCTCACCATGCAATTCCGCGAATTTTTCGGAATGTTCATGGAGCACTGCCACAACACCGTGCATGAAGATCACGCCATGCTGGTCCGTTGGGAACTGGATCGCGGCCTTGTTCCGATGCCGACTCCAATCCCGACACCGCAGGGAGTGGGCTACATTGCATCCACGACTCTGCCGACGGCTTACGCTCCTACAGGTCCAACCTCGGGTGGCGGTTCTGGTTCGGGTGGTGGTTCTGGCTCAGGCGGCGGTTCCGGCTCTGGCAAAGGCGGCAGCGGCGGCGGCTCGGGCGACGGTTCTGGCGACTCGGGCAGCGGTTCTGGTTCCGGTGGCGGCTCTGGCAAAGGCAGCAGCAGCATCAGCTCTGGTTCTGGCAAGAGCAGCGGCATTGTCAGCAGCAACTCTGGAAGAGTCAACATCCAGAGCGGCCGCAATAGAGGTAAATAAACAACTCCAACAGCGGTGGGACGTCCTCCGGGGACGCCCCACCGTTTTATCGTAAGTTACAAGTCGGGGAACCAAAAAAGGGAACTGATACCATGCGACGGAATGGTTGGGCGATCCTGGCGGCAACAGCCGCGATGCTTTTTTCTGCTGTAGGTTTTTTAACGGTCGGAGCAACACCGGCCGCGGCTGACAACTCTCACTGGGGCGGAAATTATTTCCCCAACGTTCCTCTCATTACACAGGACGGAAAGACCGTCCATTTTTACGACGATATGCTGAAAGGCAAAATCGTTGTGATCAATTTCATTTACACCGAATGCGGCGAAACCTGTCCGCTTGAAACCGCCAAGCTTGCCCAGGTTTACAAACTTCTTGGCGAGCGCATGGGCAAAGACATTTTCTTTTATTCCATCAGCGTTGATCCCAAGCGGGACACGCCGGAAGTCCTAAAAGCTTATTCCAAAAAGTTTCATACCGGCCCAGGCTGGTTTTTCCTGACCGGCAAGCGCGAAGATATTGATGCCATCCGCAAAAAAATTGGCATGGCCGGACGCCTGGATGAAGATCCTGTCACCGGACACACCAGCAGCTTGACTCTGGGCAATGAGCCCCAGGGACAATGGATGCAGGACAGCTCTTTTGACGATCCGCATTTCATTGCCACCATGGTGGATAACTGGCTTACTCCCGGCTATAAGAGCGCTGCCAATAGCTATCTGAATGTACCCAAAGTTGATCCTTCCACCGCTGGCGCGGGCCCAACCATGTTCCGTACGCGCTGCGCGGCCTGCCACACGGTTGGCGGCGGCGATTTTGTTGGACCAGATCTGCTCGGCGTAACCACAGTCCGCGATCATGAGTGGCTGGCAAAATTCATGCTTGGGCCTGACAAAATGCTGGAGGATAAGGATCCAGTGGCCCTCGCGCTATTTGCCAAATACAACAAAGTCAAAATGCCGAACCTGCATATGCCCCCGCAGGACGTAAAAATACTGATCGAGTTTCTTGAAGCACAAACCGCTGCCGCCGCCCAGAAGAATGCTTCTGGAGTGGCTGGTGCAACCAAAGCGGAATCCACTTCCACGACAACCAGTCAGGGACCGGGCAGCAACTGACTGTCCGCCTGATTGCGAGTGGGCCGCCCGACGCTTACAACTCGTCGGGCGGTTTTTTGTGTAGCTCTTAGCTATTAGCCTTTAGCCATTGGCTTTTGACCTTTCGGTTGCGAGGGATCTCAACAGTAGTGAAAAAATCCGGGCTATGCTGCACGATCATGCCCAACCCCCTTGTGACATCAAGCTAAAAACTAAGGGCTAAGAGCCAAGGGCTGTCCTCCTGTTACAATCCCTAACTCATGTTTACGCGGCCCCCGGGGTTTACTTACAAGAAAGACGAGCTTCATTGCGATGGTGTCTCCATCAACAAACTTGCCAAAAAGTTTGGGACGCCTTTGTACGTTTATTCCGCCACGGCGATTCGTGAGCGCTACCGGACGCTGGAGCGCGCGTTTCACCATGTGCGGCATACGCTGTGTTATTCGGTCAAAGCCAATTCCAACTTGAGTATTCTGCGTCTGCTGGCCGGGATGGGCGCTGGCTTTGATATTGTCTCCGGCGGCGAACTGGAGCGCGTTCGCAAGGCACAGAAAAGAGCGCTCAAGAAAATTGTGTTTTCCGGCGTTGGCAAGACTGCAGGCGAGCTGGAGCTGGCTCTCCGCAACGGCATCCTGCTTTTCAACGTTGAGAGTGAAGGCGAGCTGGAACTGCTGGCTGCATCCGCTGCCAAGCTGCGCAAGATCGCCAGCATTGCGCTGCGCGTGAATCCAGATGTGCCCGCGGAAACGCATCCTTACATCTCTACCGGCTTGCGTGAACATAAATTCGGCGTTCCGATCAGCAGCGCGCGGGAGCTTTGCCGCCGCGCCGCGCAGCACAAGTATCTGCGAGTGGCCGGCGTAAGCCTGCATATTGGCTCACAAATTGGAGACGTCACGCCGTTTCACCTGGCCATGGAGCGCGCCGTAGACCTGGTGCTTCAACTGCTCGCCGACGGCCATGCTATCCGGTTCATTGACGCCGGAGGCGGGCTCGGCATCTCATACAGCAGCGCCGCCCCGGTTGACTTTACTGAGCTTGCCCATCGCTATGCTGAGGCCATTACAGAACCGTTTTTGCGCATGAAAAAGCCGTTTCCACATTTGTTGCTGGAGCCCGGCCGCTCCATCATCGCGCCTGCTGGTGCGCTGGTTACGCGTGTGCTCTATCTCAAACGCAACGGCAACAAGCGTTTTACCGTGGTCGACGCCGCCATGAATGACCTGATTCGCCCATCGCTCTACCAGGCCCGGCACGAAATTACGCCGGTGACCTTCACCAAAAATCGCAGTGAGCGCGTCCAATCAGATGTGGTTGGCCCCGTCTGTGAGAGCGGAGATTTCCTGGCACGAGACACAATGCTGCCTGAGCTTACGTCTGGTGAAAACCTATGCATTTTGGATGCAGGTGCTTATGGCATGTCGCTGGCATCGAACTATAATTCCCGTCCACGGGCTGCGGAGGTGCTGGTGGAGGGGAACCGCGTCCGCCTGATTCGCCGCCGTGAGACCGTGAAAGACCTGTTGCAAGAGGAGTCTGCCTGCTTATGACTGACCTGAAGGCCCTGGCCTATGAATTTCTTCATGAAGCGCAGCACTCTCTCAAGGGGGATGGCTACCTGAACCCCACGGCCGTCGTGATCACGCCGGAAGAGAATCTGATCTTTGATATTGAATTTCAAACCGACGAAGAGCGCGACGAAATCTACGCGGAGATGATGGAAGTGGCCCATGAGAAAAATGCCGGCGCCATTATTACCGTGAATGACGTTTATCCTGACGACACCCCTGGCGCTCCCGTTCAATTGCAGGGCGATGGCTGGGGCGCGCTGGCCAAATCGCCGACTGACGCCATCGTGATCACCGTCTCCGGCAGCGGCTTTGAAACCTGGAGCCTGGTCTGCCCATATTTCCGCCGCGACGACCAAATCAGCTTTCATCCCGCGCATGAAGCCCGCAATCCCGGCGGCGAGGTCGAGTTGCTTGGCGACTGGACCGGCAAGGCCGGAGCAGCGTAAAGCAGCTGTTAGCAATCTGGCCGTTAGCTCTTGGTTTTTGGCTCACTTTTTCCTCGACAATCTTTCCTGCTGCCATCGGCAATGGCGAACTAGCCAATCGCTGTTTTACAATTTCTGGTTCACCCGTTTCTGGTTCACTCGTTTCTAGTTTACCCAATGGAGCCCTGACATGCCGCTACCGGAATACAAACAGATGGTGGATGAAGCCAAGCGCGAGATCAAAGAGATCAATCCCGCCGATCTCAAAAACATGCAGCAGACAAAAGAAAATTTCACGCTCATCGATGTCCGCGAGCCGGACGAGGTGGCTGAAGGCGCCATTGCCGGATCAAAACCGCTGCCGCGCGGCCAGCTCGAATACAAAATCGATTCCATCACCACGGATAAAAATCAGCCCATCGTCTGTTACTGCGGCGGTGGCGGACGGTCCGCTCTTGCCGCGCAGTCGCTCAAGCGCATGGGCTTTAAAAATGTTATGTCGCTGGCCGGTGGGTATAAGGGGTGGGAGAAGAGCGGCTCTTAGCTATTGGCTGTTAGCCTTGGCTATTGCCGGTGAATCTACCTTTATCTCGTGAGTCCGTACAGAGAAAATTCGTTTGCAATCTTCAAGTCCGCACTTTGCTCTTTAGACAACAGCAGTCGCAGATTTAGAATCATTTCTTGAGTACGAAAACACGGCTGTTTTGCTAAAGGCTAAAGGCCAAGAGGCTAAGGGCTCCACAAAATCCGCAGTAGATTCAACGGAATTAACTTCAGAACTCATACGTTACAAAAAGGATAGACCTACCAATGAACCTCAACGGAATCAAAATTACCTGGCTCGGACACGCAACTTTTCTCGTCGCCACCCCCGGCGGCAAAAACATCATCATTGATCCCTGGATCACCGGCAATCCTGCGACGCCGGCCAATAAAAAATCCATCGACAAGCTTGATTACATGCTGATCTCGCACGGCCACAGCGACCATTTTGCTGACGCCGTGGACCTGGCCACCAAACTCAATCCCAAAGTTGTGGCCATGTATGAGCTGTGCACTTTCGTGCAGAAAAAGGGCGCCAAGCAGATTGTGCCGATGAACAAAGGCGGTTCAGTGCAGGTGGGCGATATCAAGGTTACTCTGGTCAACGCATTCCATTCCAACACGATTGATGACGGCGGCAACTCCATCAGCGGCGGCGAGCCTTGCGGCTTTGTGGTTGAGTTTGAAAATGGACTCAAGCTTTACCACGCCGGTGATACCTGCGTCTTTGGCGACATGGCCATCATCCGCGAGCTCTATGCGCCTGATCTATGCATGCTGCCCATCGGCGACCTCTTTACCATGGGCCCCCGGGAAGCCGCTTACGCCTGCAGCCTGCTCAAGCCCAAAGCCGTGATCCCCATGCACTACGGAACCTTTCCGGCGCTCACCGGCACGCCAGACGCATTCCAGAAAGAGCTGAAAGCCCGTGGCGTGACCACGGAAGTGCTGGTGATGAAACCGGGAGATACGATTTAGAAAATCTTCTTACTGGGTAGAGACGTAGGGTACCTGCGTCTCTACGTCTCATCCCCTGTGGATATCCCGCGAAATCAAGCATAATCACTCACCATTTCTGCTCCGTATTTCGATAGCGACAAATGGTAAGTTCTTGATTTCATTGTTGTTGTCATCAGGTTGCAGCCTTCTGCCAACGCTCTCAACCAGCCTGGTACCCCTGCCCCCGGTTTCGCCCCATTTGATCCCAAGGTGTCCCATGTCATCCCATGGCTGAGAGATCAAGCAGAGGGTCACAAACATCACGCATGCACGATACAGTGCTTATTTCCGGCTAAGTGCCAATCGCTCAACACTAAAACGCTAAATTTTCAAAGATCAGTAATTTCTATCCCCTGAGGGCAAGTGCTATATTAGCGAGAACGGTAGTAGCGAATCAATAGCGAAATTTGTCAGTTGGCACTCCAGAGATGGCATGCTTTACTTACTTTGGATCTCATCTTTTAGGTGCTTAGCGCAGGCCTCTGCCGTGCTCCGTTTGCCATGCACTGAACTCTTCTTATTGACTGAGTAGGCAAATATTACCTCGCCGGTCTTGTGGTCTGTTACCGTAATGCTGGCTTGTTCGTTGGAGTGCCAATCCAGCATGATGGCCTTTTTTGCCGCGCTGGCTTTCTCCGTATCTGACGTTCCCGTAATCTCGTAGTCGGCCTGATCCTTGTCCGTCACCAGCACAACCGGAACTTTTTTACTTTGGATGGCCGCTTTAAGGTCATCTTCAAATCCACCCATTGGAGCTACAAATACCTTAGAGTTCGCTGGGATCTTACCTTGTGTCTTGGAGCTTTGGGCGAGCACCGCAAGGCTGCAAAGCATAGCCAGCGCCACAATCATCATCTTTTTCATAAACTCTCCTTAGTCTTTTCCCACAGCTTCAATCAAATGCTTGCCAATAGCTTCGCCGGCGCTTTGCTTTCCTTTGTAGGAATTCAATTTGTTCACCGAATAGGCAAATACAACGTCGCCGCTTTTGATATCTGTCACGTTGATGCTGGCCTGTTCATTGCTGTTTTGTACTCCCATGAACAGCATCTTGGCCCAGCCAGCTTTTTCGGTTTCTGCCGACCCTCTAATTTCATAGTCAGCTTTGCCTCGATCGGCCACAATCACCACAGGTACTTTCTTCTTCACAATGCCCGCAACCACATAGTTTTCGAAACCGCCCATCGGCGCCACGTACACCTTGGAGCCAGATGGAATCTTGGTCGCATTCACCGAAACGTGATTCAGCGTGGATGCTGGTGCAGTAGCGGCATCGTTTTTCGCCTTAGCCGGTTGATCGGCTGGCCCAGCTCCGGGCGCTACTGGCTGCGATGCGGGTTGTGAGGCCGCCATTGTTGGCTGGGTGGTTGCCGGCGGATTTTGCGGAGTGGTTTGCGCCATGGCGAACCCAACCACGGCCAGACAAAAGACTACGAGCGTAGTGACTCTTTTGCACATAAAGAAGCTCTCCAAAAGAAAAACATTAGGGGGGTGCGGGAAGCCTACCGCAGTCAGCTACTCTGATTCAAGGAATTTATTGCCTATGCCTATTGCTTCTATTTAGAACTGCTGTGGCAGAACCAACCAATGGCGGGATCGTTATGTTCCTAAATGCTAAAAGGCCGAAAATCCAAGTCCCGGCAGGGACATCTGATAGTAGCCCGGTACGTCACCGAGGCGCATAGCGCTGAGGGGTAAGTGCCGGGTAAGCAGAAGAAAAGAGCCTTCCTCACGCCGTAGGCCGGCGCAGCAGAGCGGAGCGTTTAAAAATCAACCGCCACGATTAGTCTTTCGAAGCAACAGTCTAATGACTGCGAAAAGCCGATGAAATAGAAAATCGACGTGTTCATCGTCGTTAATAGGGGTTTTGTTAATTTCTGCGTGCCGTATCATGAAATTATTTCCAATGTCAGTGAGCAGCCGTGCTTCGGTTTCCAGGACACCTCGAAAGACTGGTTCCTGTGAGGCTCTATCCAGAATCCTTGCAGTGCTCTCTTTCTTATCTCTACCAGGTTCGAGCGTTTTCAACCGTTCCCAGGCGTCCCATAAAGATTCAAGCGATTCTCTTCGCACACGCGGGTCTCGGCTAAGAAATCTAGTTCGAGCCCTTTCTAACAATTCGTCCAGAATATTGTCCCCAGTGCGAAAAACAGCGATCGCAAAGGCTTCGCGAAGGCCTTCTGGTGCGATTCTTCGATCTCACCTCTTTCCTCAAGTTCAAATGCAATTCCATTTCGCTCGAATATCCGGTTTATTTCTTCTCGAAAGGCCGCACGTCCTTCGGCTTGGGCAAAGTTGAGGTGATAGTGGCCGAAAAAATCGTGAAACCCACCACGCCTAGGTTCCGCAATTTTTTCATAGGCGAATTCAATTAGGTCTAAGATTTCAAGCGTTGTAGGCATTTGCATGCCCTGATCTATAAAGTTATATAAACGATGAGCGGCTAACCCATCTCTGAGAGCATTGTTGTCAGTTCCGATGGGCCCTCTTCCATCCGGGCATTGCTCCGGATACTCTAGGCCGAAGGATCCATGATTTGCTCGAGTACGTAATAGCCCTGCAATCCCTCGGCGGACTGCTTCATCAATTTCCGTCGCAACGCGAGCTCTACCACCAAGGTTACGGTCTGTGAAATATGGCATTCATACACCTTGCGAAATCATATTTTATTAACACAGTTATGAATTCTAAATTCAGCCGTCCGGCTAAAGCCGGACTCGCATTATTGGAACGCTTACCCGCCGTTGAAACGGTCTTCCGGAGTAGGCTACCACCGACCCAGACCCGCAAGCGGGACTGGCCTTTCGCAGGCCAGGGCGCCCGTTCGGCAAGCTCAGGGCAGGCTCTGCGCTCCAGAGTTATTTCAACTGCCCATGAAACGTCCCTGGATCGCCATCTCCCACGCGCTCTCCGGCCAGCGGAAAGCCGGGTGAATCCATCTTCATCGTGGTGGCGTGATCGTTCTGCACCACAAACGAAATATGCGATTCCGGTGCTGACCGCAGCGCGAAGCTGCCATCCTCTTGTTTCAATAGACGCTCCGGGCCTTCGCCCAGCGGCTGGATCATGAGGCGTCCGTTTTCATCAAACACGCGATAGGTCCGCCGATACTGCGCGAAAGAGTCATGCAGATTGGCCGAGACGCTGCCAAGCTTCAGCACATAGGTTCCGGCAAGCTGTTTGCGTTCCGCGTCTGAGACGGGCTTATCGGCCAGGGTGCGCTCGGCGGCGGGTGTACGCGCGGGAAGCGCAGGCAGGCCGAGAATCGCACGGCCCAGAGCACGCGTGATGGCGTAAGCGTTCTGGTCTTCCGTGTTCGTCAGCACCACAATTGTGAGCTGGTCTTCCGGGAAGTCATAGAGGCTGCCGCTGTAGCCCATGAGCGATCCGTGCTGGCCAATGCGGCGATGCTCCTCTTCATGGTTCAGGATCATGGCAAAACCGTATTGCGCTTTGGGATCCTGCGCGGACATCTGCGCGGCTGCGCCTTCCGCCGTGGACATCTGCTTGAACGTTTCCGGGCGGACAAGGTTCTTGGTCTTGATCGCACGCCAGAGCTGCAGCAGATCGCTCACGGTGCTGCAGAATCGCAGGTCGGAGTTATAGGCCATATCGTTTTCGCGGGCGGCAATGTATTTCGTTTCCGCGCCTGCTCCAATTTTGCGATACGAATGGCTGAGGCCGGCGGTGAGATTGAAATCGTCACAATACGTGGTGGACTTCACACCGGCAGGTTTAAAGATATTTTGCTGCACGTAGTCAGGGAAGCTCTGGCCGGTGACGCGCTCCACAATGGTGACCAGAAGCTGAAAGCCGGAGATGGACCAGTCCCACTTTTTGCCCGGCTCATTGACCCAGTTTTTGTTGGCATAAAGCGCCATCACTTCGTCCAGCGCTTTGGGCTGGCGGCTGGTGGCTTCAATGGGATCGCCCAGATAGTGGTAGTCCACAATGCCGGAAGTGTGGTTGAGCAACTGTCGAATGGTTACGTGATGGCCCTGCAGAGGGAATTCCGGAATGTATTTGGAGATGTCGTCATCGAGCGAGAGCTTGCCGCGCTCCACCTGCTGCATCACGGCAATGCCGGTGAAGGGAAGCATGGGCCCGACGATGTGATACACGGTTTCTGCTTTGGTCGGCACTTCCAGGCCAAGATCGGCAAAACCGTAGCCTTGATGGAGAAGGATCTGGTCGCCGCGCGCTACCAGCACAGACGCGCCGACGACATGCTCCTGCGCGATGACCTTTTTGACGATCGCGTCAAGATCAGGCGCGGAGGTGCCTTGCTGGGCGTTGGCTGCGGCGGAACAGAGAAGTGACAGAGCTATGGGTGTAATAGCTAAACGAAAGATGGCGGGCATGCGCATGGCTAGCGATTATAGTCGCGCTGTCTTGTTTTGTTGCCGCATGGGTTAAAATCGGCCTCACACATGAACAAATTTGACGCATTGCTGGTGGTCTCTTTTGGCGGTCCGGAGAAGCGGGAAGACGTGCTGCCGTTTCTGGAAAACGTTTTGCGCGGCCGCGGCGTTCCGCACGCGCGCATGCTGGAGGTGGCCGAGCATTATTACCATTTTGACGGCCGCAGCCCCATCAATCAGCAGAATCGTGAGCTGATCGCCGCTCTGGAGCAGGAATTTAAGAGCCATGGCGAGAAGGTGCCGATTTACTGGGGCAATCGCAACTGGGCCCCCATGCTGCCGGATACGCTGAAGCAGATGCAGGCCGATGGCGTCCGACGCGCCGCGGCGTTTGTGACGTCGGCCTTTGGATCGTACTCAGGCTGCCGCCAGTATCGCGAAGACATTGCCCGGGAGCAGCAGCAGACAGGCACGGAGAATATGGTGATCGAGAAACTGCCAAATTTCTGGGACCGCGCCGAGTTCATTGAAGTGATGACGGAGCGCGTCCGCGCGGCCATGGCTGAACTGCCTGGCGCGGAGCAACTTATCTTCACCGCGCATAGCATTCCCACCAGCATGGCGGATGCGTCACCGTATGTGCGGCAGCTTAAAGAAGCTGGCGAGCGCGTGGCCACGGCATGTGGCATGAGCAACTGGACGCTGGTTTACCAGAGCCGCAGTGGACCGCCGTCACAGCCCTGGCTTGAACCTGATATCTGCGAATATTTGCGCGCGCAGCATGCAGCCGGCTTGCAGCGTGTGATTCTTTGTCCCATTGGCTTCATGTCTGACCATATGGAGGTTTTGTATGACCTGGATACGGAAGCGCGCGATCTATGCGATGAAATTGGATTGAAGATGGTCCGCGCCGGTACGGCTGGATCGCACCCAAAGTTGATCAGCATGATTCGCGATATGGTTTTCAACGCTCAGACTTCTGCGGTAATGGCGCATTGCGAACCTGGTTGTTGTCCCACGCCGCAGCGGGCAAAAAGTTAGCTGCCGTCAGCGGCATGAAAGCAAGTTCTTTGACAATTGAAAATTAACTCTTGGCCGTCAAGCCAGCATCGGGCGGGGTTTTAAAGCTATCAGCCAGCGCTTCTTCGCACGTGTGTTCAATCACCGCGCGATAGTGCTCACCCAGAAACACGCGCAGGCGCGCTGTGTCCATGGTGCTGGAGCCAAGAAGATAGGGAAGCGCTTCCGGCGGAATGTCGGACACGCCAAGGTCCCAGAGCAGGCGCAGCGCCTGCTTGCAGATGGCTTTGGCGGGCACGCGCTGGACTTCAATTCCGGCAATGTCAATGCAGCGGCGGAGCTCCAGCGGATCGCCGCGTCCGGCAACGTTCAGCACGGTCAGCTGGGGATCGGCCAGGGTGCGGCGCAGGATGTGAGCGACCAACCGGGCGACGTCATCTATGTGTACGAACTGAAATTTGTGCTCCAGATAATCGCCACGCGAAGGCAGCCACAGCGGCAGGCGTTTGCCCTGGCGGCGAAGCCGTTCGGCCAGGCGCCCTTTGCCACCCGGAATGCCGCGCAGCACGCCAAGCTGGTAGTTCTGCACGGTTACACCGGCATAAACATGCGGACGCAGAATGTAGGTCTTGCACTTCATGCCCTTGGCGCGCTCCTGCACCGTGCGATCGGCTTCCTGCTGATGCAGTGCATAGGGCAGGCTTTGCGCGTTCAGCGGAGCGTCTTCCGTGGCGGGCTTGGCGAGCTCCGGGCCATAGACCAGCGCGCTGCTGGGGAAGATGAATTTATCAATGCCGCCCAGCATGCGGTTGTGCTCTGCAATGGCCTCGGTAACGCGGCTGGTGCCGGCAACGTTCATCTGCCACATGCGTTTTTTGTCGACTACGCCCGTGCGCAGCGGATCCAGCACAAACGCCAGATGCACCACCGCTTCCGGACGGTACAGGCGCATGAGCTCCAGAAGTTGATCGCAGGAGCGTTCTTCCGCCAGATCGATTTTTTCAAATCGAGCAACAGAAGCAGGCTCTTCCAGTTCGCGGATATCGGCGCCGATAACCTGGAAGTCCGCCAGTTGCTTGAGCAGACGAAGGCCCAGATTGCCTGAAACTCCGGTGATCAGTACTGTCGGCTTTTGCGGCATGTTTATTTAGGCTGAGCCCAATTGAGCGGACGCGCCAACCTTGCAGCGGTTAAGGCTTAAATCACAAGACGGTTGCGTCATCCTGAAATCGGACCTTCCTAGCAAATCGATGAAAGTAAGGGAAGTAAACGTCATCGTAACATAAAGATTTATCCCTTAAAGCAATCCATGGACGCTCCATCAGTGCTCAGCCTTTTGGGTGGGACCACCGGCCAGATTGTGATGCCACCCATTTCGCTTTACGTCCTAAAGACTTACTTGGGCGCGGCTGGCGGTGCAGGCTGCCCAGCAGGAGCCGTTGGAGGACCAAAATATTTTTCGTCCAGATTGGCATGCACCGGCGCCTTAAGCTCTTTGACCTTTTCTTCCATTTTTTTGCGCACTATGTCGCGCAGGATATCTTCCTTCACGGTGTCCAGCGGAGCTGCTTCCCGCTTTTCTATGCGATAGATCAGGTAGCCACTGGCATCGTCGGCGCGGAAAGCCTCGCCAGCCTTGTGAGAAAAGATCTCCTGTTCCAGGGCGGGAGGAAACATACCCCGTCTCGCCTCTTTCAACTCAGTGTTTGGCGCGGCACCGCTGATGCCCAGAGTGGTGTAGGCTTCTTTTTGCAGCGTTTCGGTCGGCTCTCCCTTGGCAGCGCGCGCCTGCATGCTGTCGGCCACCTGCGCCACTTTCTGTTGATATGCCTGCTTCAGTTCCAGTGTGGCTTGCGGATCAGGATCGGTCTTGGGGATATAAATCCGGCTCAGTTTAACGCTGTCATATTTCTTCTGGTTCGCCTGATAGGTGGCCTCAATCTCTTCTTGTGAAGGGTTGCGGAATTGATCGGACAACTGACCGACATAGAGGTCTGCAAGCGTTTTTAGCCGCAGCACGCGCATGACCTCCTCAAACTTCGGGGTCTTGTCCGTGCCTGCGGATTTGCCGGCTTCGGCAAAGATCAAAATATCCACATAGGCTTCGGCCAGCTTGCGCCGCTCCGCCATTGATACCGGCTGGTTATTTGCATTGAACGCCTTCAGCATATCGCTAAACTGCTCCTTGGTCATGGTGATGGAGCACTCTTTGGTGGAAGGCACTGCGCTATTCTTGGCCGGAGTTGTCACTGCGGGGCACAGTCCCTGGATGGTAATAACGGGCTGGTTTGGCGGGACTTCCGGTGGCTGTTCGTCACGTTTCTGCAGTGTAGGGGCCGCGGGTGTTGACTGGGGGGCTGTTTGTTCCGCCGGAGTCTTCAAGGTAGGGGGGCGGCGCTTGTGCCAGCGCCGTGGTGGCGGCGAAAATGCAAATCAACAGCCGTAGCGTCATGGTCAAAGTCCTTTCGCAATTCAAATGGAATCTGGGGGCAACAATCCTAGCATAATAGTTTTTCACGCAAATGCAGAATGGTTATGGTGTACAGCAAGCAAAACTTGAGACAATGGCTTGTGTCCACAGAGCTGAATCCTGCGCTGGAAAGCATGCAGAGAGAAAAGCGCACGGTTGCGCTGAACTCCCTGCTTGCCGCCATTGCGATCACTTTTCTGAAGTTGATCGTCGGCCTTTCCACGGGCAGTCTGGGCATTCTCTCTGAGGCAGCACACTCCGGCCTGGACCTGGTGGCGGCGCTGGTCACGCTGCTCTCCGTGCGTGTTTCTGATAAGCCGGCGGACGCCGAACATCAGTATGGCCACGGCAAGGTAGAAAATTTTTCCGCTTTTATAGAGACCACGCTGCTGTTGCTTGCCTGTGTCTGGATCGTAGGGGAGGCGGTGCGGCGTCTTTCCGGGCATCACAGTGTACATATTGAGCCTTCGCTGGCGGCGTTTGCCGTGATGTTCTTTTCCATGACGGTTGACTGGTGGCGCTCGCGCAATCTAAAGAAGATTGCCGTTAAGTATGACAGCCAGGCGCTTGAGGCCGATGCGCTCCACTTCAGTACGGATATTTTTTCCAGTGGCGTTGTCGTTGTAGGACTGGCACTGGTGTGGGCGGGAGCGCACTGGCAGGTGCCATGGCTCATTAAGGCCGATCCTGTGTCGGCCCTGCTGGTCTCCGGCGTAATTGTGTATGTAAGTTCGCGTCTGGCGCGGCGTACCATTGACGCCCTGCTGGACGCTGCTCCGGCAGGCTATCGCGGCCGAATCATTGATGCAGCCCTGAAAATTAACGGCGTGATAGAAGTAGAGCGCGCGCGCATACGCCGTGCCGGTAATCGCTACTTTGCCGATCTTACCGTAGGACTGGAACGCAATGTTACTTTTCAGCGCTCCGGGCAGGTTGTGGCGGAGATCACCCGGGCTGTTCAGGAGTTTTTACCTGGCGCCGATGTCGTGATTCACTCCATTCCGCGCGAAACAGCGCATGAAAATATTTTTGATCGCATACGAGGCGTGGCTTCGCGCAACAATTTCAACGTGCATGATGTAAGCGTCCAGGATATTGACGGCCGGTTGCACGTGGAACAGCATCTGGAACTGAATGAAACCCTGAGCCTCAAAGAAGCGCATGATGTGGTGACGGTGCTGGAAAATGAAATTCGCAGCTCAGTCCCTGAAATCTCTACCATCCTGACGCATATTGAAAGCGAGCCTTCTACGATTGAATCAGGTAACACGGTGGCGCGCGATGCCGTGCTGGAGCAGAAGTTGAAACCGGTGGTCGATGAATTTCCTGAAGTAGTAGATATGCATGCGGTGGAAATCAAGCGAGTGGGCGGAAAGGTTTATATGTCCTGCCACTGCACCATGTCAGACGATCTGCCGCTCTCCCGCGTGCATGATGTCTCGACGGAGCTGGAAATTCGATTCAAACAGGCCGCGCCGGAGTTGTTCAAAGTGCTGATCCATCCTGAGCCGCAGACGGACAATGAGCGGTAAAGAAAGAATGAAATAAAAAGGCCGGACGTTTCTGCCCGGCCTTCCAAATCCAATAATGAGCAAACTATTCCTTCGGTTCCGCGTGCTTGGGATGGTCCTGTATAACTTTCACACCATCTGGCATCTGGAATAATGCCGGATCAGGTTCAGCGCGCTTGATGTCCGTAAGTTGAAACACTGTTTCTCCCACACGTGGATCGGAATGCTTGCGCATCACCGTGGCATGCAGATCGGGTGAATACCAGGTCTCTGACACGATTTCGATCGGCTTCTCATTGCCAATCTCACCCGCTGGAATGGTGACCGTATCGCGCTTGCCTTGTGCTGAAACGCCGGCAACGGTCTGTGTGCCCAGGTCTTCATGCTTGACCTGTTTGTTGTCGCTCTCATCGCTTTCAGAGCTGCTGGAGTCTTTGCTCTTTCTTACGATAACCTTCTTGTTCACAATGGTGCTGCCGGCGCGATTGAGCGTGATAATTTGCGGATCACCATCGGTGGTGATCACCGTAGAAGCATCGGTGCTGCTACCTCCCTCCGTTATATCTTGATGATGTGCCGTGGGATCGCTGATGAAAAGCATCTTGTGATTGTTTGTACCCGCGGATCCAATACGGCCCACGGACATTTCGCGCCGCACACGCCCCTGGCTGTCGCGTGCGACAGTTCCAGATGTTTTATTCACGATCTTGTTGCCGTCACTCAACGTCTGGGTTGTTTCGGTGACTTCGGTGGCAGTGTAAGGTACGCCGGTTACAGTCTCGCCTGGTGAGGCCATTTCAGCGCCCATAATCGTAATGTCGTTGGTTACGTTGCCCTGAAACGTCATATTCATGGGCATCTTTGCTGAGTCATCCTGGGAAAAAAGGAATGTTTTCTTTTGCTGGCCCTGGGTTTGATTGTTTAAAGTCGTGTCCTGGGCAAGGGCTCCTGCGGCAAACAAAGTTGCAACCCCTAAAACGGCGGCGATTCGATTCATGGTATCTCTCCTAAAAAATTGTTGTATGCACTAATCTCACGCCGTAAGGCGTTCCATCCTGGCTTACGACAAAATCAGCTAACACTCGTCTATCCAAACCAGTCGGGTTGATGGGCGCTCCCATCTGCCATAGAGTGCTGGTGGGCAACTGCACCCGCACGATGTGCAGGTCCGCCGCCGGAACCTCTGGGTCATATCCCGGCAAGGCAACGAACTCCCGGCTATACGCCACTGTGCTGGTAGTAACCTTGGGACGTGAAAGCTTGCGTACAGCCCTTGGTTTTTCCGCAGGGATACTCGCTGTTTGTATTGCTTCCGGAGCTTGCACGGGTGTTTGCGCAGGTTCAACATGCGCCTGGATTGCATTCTGTGCTGCGTTCTGGACAGGACGCGGCGTTCGCGGTGTTTGTAAAAAGAGCAGTCCGGCAGTGGCAAGAAAACATGCCACGAAGCCCGGCAATGCTGATGCGGCGAATGCGTCTGCGCCTTGCGTGATGGCGGCGAAACGCAGCGGCCAATCCAAGACCAATTTCCGCTGAAGCGCCCTGTTGCGACGTTGCGGCAAGGTTTCGCATGGCACTGGTCAGCTTATCGTCTGTGCCGCGTTCGGATTGTGGATCTATTTCACGCATTTTTGGTAACTCAATTTTGTTCGCAACATCGTCCGCGCCCGATGCAGTCTTGAAGCCACGGTGCCAGGCAGGCAATCCAGCAGGGCGGCTGCTTCCGCATAGCTCATCTCTTCCAGGTCGCAGAGAGCCACCACTTCGCGGTATTGCTCCGGCAGCGCCAGCACGGCTTTGCGCAGATACTCCAACTGCTCAGAATTGCTGAGATCGGCCAGCACATCCAGATCGCTGGCGAATGGCGATTCTCCGTTGTCCAGCCATTCTTCTTCGATCGGCAGGTCCAGCCGTGATCGCTGCATCGCGCGTCGCGTAAGGTTGCGGGCAATGCCAAACAGATAACCGCCGACCGTCCCTTTTGTCGCGTCATATCCTTTCGGGTTTCCAATCAGCAGCATAAAGACTTCCTGTGTGACTTCTTCCGCGGTAGCGCCATTTCCACTCATATGCAGCGCAAACCGGTAGAGCGGGCCCTGATAACGCTCATAAAGGGCGCTGAAGGCCGTCTCATTGCCTTTGGCGAGTTGCTTGAGCAACTCCCGATCTTCGGGAGACGATTCTGCCATGGCTCTTTTCGGCGTTACCTCAGCTCCTGTTATCCATTGCTCGAATTGGGCAAATCGTTCCATTATTTTTTGTGACCGATATAGCTGGACAGCATACGTGCTCAGAACATGAGACGTATAGAGGTGCTTTCAGTCATCTGAGGTAGACTTTTTACGGGCTTGAGGCCATACGCCTGGTCGCCGTTGCACGCAAAACTGCTCCAGTGAATTCTTGAAACCATTCCATTGAGTTATGACTCTTATGGTAAAGTTTTCGCGCACGGTTGCAGGAGGGAAACCCAATGGTTGAGGCGCAGGTCACATGGACAGATGGCGAACGGTTTGTCGGCAGCGCCAGCAGCGGCCACGCTATCGTGATTGACGCGGATCGCGAGCGCAATACCGCCACAGGTCCCATGGAACTGGTGTTGATCGGCCTGTGCGTCTGCACCGCGACAGACATAGTCAGCATCCTGCGCAAAAAACGGGAGCCATTTTCCGGGATCCATGTACACGCTGAAGCGGAGCGCGCCACGGAATCCCCGACCGTCTACACATCCATCAAGCTGATCTATACGATTTCTGGCCAGGTTTCACGCAAGGCCGCGGAAGATGCGATACGGCTTTCTGAAGGGAAGTATTGTTCGGTTTCCGCCATGCTCAAATCCACGGCGAAGATTACGACAGAGCTGCACCTTTCGGAAACCGCTAAAATCGCGGGTTCGCCAGGAAAAAAATGAAACATAGATGATGTAGAGAGAATCCAATGAACAAGGGAGGAGCTTCTTTTCATGTCACAAAAAAAGGTTGTAGTTTATAGCCAGCCTGGTTGACCGCCATGCTCATGGGCTGAGAACTACCTTTCGGAGAAAGGTATCGAATTTCAAGTGAAAGACGTAAGTTCTGACCAGCAGGCGGTCTTTGAACTGGTGCGAACTTATAAGAGCCGCTCAACTCCAACCATTATTGTGGGTGAAAAAGTCATGATCGGATTTGATCCGGAAAAATTGGACCAGATGCTTGCAGAGTAGCAGTCCCGCATCCGAAAAAGTTGTAAGCTCCGCTCCGGAACAGAAGCATCCATGGCGGGGCTATTTCTTTATTGCCATAGCAACCCTGGGCTGGGGCGCTGCCGCCGCGTTGGGGAAGAAAATCTTCAATGGAGGCCTTTTTAGCGGCCACGCCTTGATCTCCCCTATCGTCCTCACCCAGGCCAGGGCCAGCTTTACCGTGCTGGTATTTGGCCCCTTCCTCTGGCTGCGGTTTGGACGCAGCATCTTCAAGATTAGCCGCAGGGATCTGGCGCTCTGTGCGCTGGTGGGCACGCTGGGCGTCGCTTGTTCCAATTACTTTTACTATCTCGCCGTACAGAGGTCCACTGTCTCGCTGGCAATTACCGTGCAATATACAGCGCCCATCTGGGTATTGATGTATATGGTTGGGCGCGGCAGGGAACCGGCCACCTTACAGAAAGGCGCGGCTGCGCTGGTTGCGATGATTGGCACGGCGCTGGCCATCGGCGTGTTTCACTCCGGCGTCCAGCCCAGCGTGATAGGCATTGGCGCGGCCCTGCTGGCGTCCTTTGGCTATTCCTTCTATAACATCGCCGGCCAGGGATTGGTCATGCGAAACCACCCATTCACTGTCATGTTTTATCTGTTGCTGAGTTCGGCGCTCCTGTGGCTGGTGGTAGATCCACCCTGGCGAGTGCTGGCGCAGCATTTCAGCCGCGATCAATGGGGGTTCCTTTTTATCTTTGCCTGCATCTCCATGGTGCTGCCTTACATGTTCTATCTCACCGGCTTGAAATACCTTGATCCCACACGCGCCGTTATTACCAGTTGTCTCGAACCGGTCTTTGCGATTTTGTTCGCGGTGCTTTTCGTGCAGGAAACGTTGCGTCCGTTGCAGGTGGCAGGCATTGCGGCTGTGCTGGCAGCGACTGTAATGGTCCAGATCAAGCCCCGGAATGCATCTCGCGCACAAGTGGCATAAAGAAAAGGCGGCCCGTTTTCAGGCCGCCTTTTGCAGGTGATTCGTGCAAGGTTCTCAGAAATAGTTATTCTGATTGACCCACCCTGTCCGCGTAAGCACAGGCGTTTTCAACTTGGCGGCAGTACTGCCCGGCAGGACGCCCGTTGAAGGGAACCATGGCGGAGCAAAGCCATTGGCAAAACGCTTATCAAACAGAACATCACGCTGTGTGGCGCCAATGTTCTTGATGTCGTTCTGAATACGACCACCCACGATCGTCAAAGTGTTAATTGCGTTGCCCGTATTGATCAGGCCGCCTGTCCCGCCGGCGGAAAGAGTCGCCAGTGAAGCATCAATCTCCAGGTTGCCATTGGATTGCGAATTGGCCATCTGGATATCGCCTTTGGCGGTAAAGATTCCTAGCGCCTGGCCGGTATCAGCCCCCGGAATCAAACTATCGATCGGAGTTCCGAGCGGCATTCCCGGTGGCAATGACGCACCAGGGGTTCCCGTAACAGGTTCTGATTTATAAAGAATGTCGCCGGTGATTGTCACGTTGTCAGCCGCGGTAATAGTGAGCGCCGTGCCATCATTGATGGCCGGCTTACCCTGTCCTGGCCCACTTAGCTTGGTGATATTTCCATCCACATAAAGCATGGTGTCGGGTCCCATGGATGAGCCGTCAGTTGGATCGAATTGCTGAGGCACGCCGGAGATGGTAAGGTTCGTGCCTCCGGAGGACATAACGGTTGTATTCGATACGGGATCAATTGTGACCGTCGTTGTTTTTCCGCCTGATACGATTGTATAAACCTGGGATTTGCCAGCTCCTGGAGACAGGACGACAGATGCGTCTCCTGACACCATAATTCCGCCGCCTGTAAATGTGGGGTTTTTGCCGCTCGCATCAGTTTTGTAGGGCAGGTAGACGCCCGGTGGGACGGCTCCGCTGCTCGGGTAGGGAACGTTGTTGATGTTCCGCAATGCGTTGCTTAAGGTGGATTGCGAAGGTTGCGGAACCGAGCTTCCGTCTGGAGCGACGCCCTTGCCGTCAAGCACGGCCTGCTCCTGGTTAAAGCTGTTTTTTGGAAGAGTAACTGCCGGTTGTTTTGTCTGGAAACCTTGCTGGGCGGTTACGTTACCGGGTATCTTTGTTGCCCCCGTGGGGCAGGAAGATGATGTGCCTACATTCGAACCAGCCTGGCCTACTGAATCTGTAAACGTATAGTTTCCCGTGCCAAAATTCCATGAGCCATTGGTAAACACTGGGCCTGTGATGGTACCGGGCACAAGCGTTGAGCCGCTGCAAAGAGGATTTGTGTCAACGAACATGCCGTAACCCGCAAAGGTAAGCGCGGCAGGGGTAGGGATGATCGCCTGAACTGTTAACCGGCCTGAATCAACCAGCACTGTTTTCTCTGTGCCTTGTGAACTACCAGTTGACGTGATCGTGTAACCATATATGTAGGTTGCGCCTTTAGCAGTTGAAGGGAAAGTAACTGCGCAATTTACGCCGGTATCTGTAAGACAGGATAGCTGCGAAAGATTGATCGTCGCAATGTAGCTCCCTGGCCATGAATTCGCCGCATTCCCAGTCCCATTGCCCGTGACTTTTCCTGTACCGTAGGCGGCCTCTAGGGCGCTCTTGACATTCGCTGCAACCTTAATCGGATCCAGTGGATTTGATCCCACTGTAATGGAGGTAGGATAGGCTGCTCCACCAGGCTCAAAGGCGGGTGTCAGGGCTTGACGCATGATGTTGATTCCGGAATCAGCCGCGTAGAACGAGCCGCGGAAATTCCGGTAATACCCGTTAATCAACATATCGGATCGTGATGACCACGCCATTGCCAGAGTAAGGCCTGTCAAAAGCATTAAAAGCAGCAGCGTCGTGATCAAGGCGACCCCGCGCTCATTCTGCCTGGCTTGGCGCCTCTTTAGGGATTCACTATTCTCACGTTGCATCTTGCCTCCTAATTCGTGTTCAGGTTTCTTGGGTTAACGACCACCGAAATGCCTTGTACCTGGTAATTGCCCTGGTCGTAAGCGTTTTGGAAAGAACTTGGATTGTCGCTGTTTGGGGTTGCGCGTGCGACTATTTGAACCTGCAGCGATCGTATCGATGCCCAGTCTTTGCCGTAGGCTAGGGGATCGAGCGAATAGCCAGCGGTTTTGCTGCTCCACGCGCCCACCGTGAAGCCAATGATCTGTTCAGCAATAACGTCCGTTCCGGTAGCGGTAGTCCGCACCAGCTTGGGGTTTGTGGGATCTGAGCCATCCACCTTGTAAGTTGCTCCGGCACCAAGCTTGATCACATAGTCCAGACCAGGATTGAAACTGTCGGTGAACCGGCCACATTCTGCGGCATCATAAATGCCAAGGGGATCCTGCTTGCTGTCACTTGGATCCGGCGTTCCGACGCAGCTGGCGGATTTAACAGTCCCGCCGGTAGTTGTTACCTGAATATAATTCGCATTCGGGGTTGCGCTCGCAACTGTAACCAGTGAAATCAACGCCTGGCCGGCGGGCATGTCGGTCCCGCCTTGTACAAACATGAGCTCGGTTCCGGGTGTAAGCAGCGCTGCCCATGCGGTGTAATTCGCTAGTGTGGCGCCTGCCGGGTTTGTTAAATAGATTGTGGTTTGGGTAGTATCCGCGTTCTGTATTGGCGGCGGCTTCGTGGGATCGCTGCCCCATGGTGCCAACAGCGGAAGATTGTTGTCCACGGTAATCAGTGTGAACGAATCAAAACAGCTCGAAGCATAAACCGGAGGCGTACTAGCCGTAGCGCAATTCGCGGCCGGTGCTTTACTGATGGTTACTCCCATAGGCGAAAAAGACGTGGGAGTGGTCCCGGCGAAACCGGTGCCTGCATTCACCACTTCCATCTGGAACTGTGCCACAGCGTTGCGCAGAGTGATGTTCAGGTTGGTTTGATTCTGCGCCGTATTGAAGAGCGGCATATGCTTGCGCACCAGAGCAATCGCCGCTCCGCCTACGATCATGAACAGGCTCATGGCAACCATGAGTTCAATCAGCGAAAAGCCAGCTGCCAGCTTTCGCCCAGCTTGTTGCTGCAAAGACAGCCGCGAGATTTGCTTCGAAACTTTATGCAGAATGCTCATTGCCACATCCGTGCCACTTGGATTTTGTTCTTCAACCGTTAGCAGCCGCTTGGATCACACGGCCGCACGGTGCTGGTTTGAAACGTTTCTGCCCTTTCCACTGGAGAGCCAGTCACGGGAATTACAATCACCGTGATTCGCTCCACCCGCGGAGACGGAGTATCTGTTTCAATTACCCAGCGTCGCTGAAATGTGAGCAGGTCAGTCGCCGCCCCGGCCGCTGCCGGATTTGACGGATCAACGACCATGCCACTTCTGCTGGAGATCTGTACCTGGTCGGAATAAGCGGGGTTGGGGGCACCCGTAATTGCTATGCTGCCGCCAGCCGCCAATCGAGTAGTTCCGTACGTGCCGTAATCCAGCTGGTTCAGGTCTTCCAGTTTTTCTGAGGCCAGCATGACCTCCGAGCCCAGATAGCGCGACTGTGTTGTGCTGCCCGAGAGTTGTGCCAGCAGTGCTGCCAAACCCAGCAACCCAACCGCCAGGATCGTGATGGCAAACATGACTTCAATCATGGCAAAGCCGCTGTCGCCTTCTTTTCGAATTGAACGTGCCTTACGGAGTGACATTAATGCTTCCATAGCTTGATACCGTAATCGTCTCCGGCGGTTTCCCGTCATAAGTTAGGACCATTACCATTGGGGAGGTAGCAGAGGTGATTTTCCCCCCAGGACTGAAAGTCATGGTCATGTCAGCGCCTAAAGTGAGTGGAGATCCTGCCCCTGCCAGTGGCTTCGGGCAGACTGCCAGAGTGCTGGGTGAGCACACGTTGACAAAAGCTCCGGTCGAAGGACATGAATTTTGAATTTGATAAGTTTTGGTTGCTGCGGTAAAGACGATTTGATAGGGGCATCCCTGGAAAATCGCCTGGTAGCGCGTGGACTGTATCGCTCCCGTTGTAGCTGCGACTGCGCCACGCATCCTGAAAAAGCTAACCGTGTTATTCACCAGGGGAACCGCCATTGCAGTCATGATCAAGACGATGATGACGACAAATATCAACTCAATCAGCGAGAAGCCTCGCTCAGACCTGCGGCTTTGTTCCCGAGCTACGTTCTTATCTTGCCGAATCTGGCGACCATTCATTAGGGGTCTCTCCATTGAAACTGCCCATTTGCGCTTTGGGCGGATGTTAGTGTTTTAGTTCACTCAGACAAACCCCAGCAACTTACTAAAGTCCGGCCTGCTTGCTGGTACTGGGGTCAGAGGCATCAGTACTCTAAGTCACGCTAAATTACAGATTCAAAACAACATCTATCTCTAAAGTGTTAAAAATCTTGCGCGCTTTTGCCGACATCAGGCAGCCGCTAAGATTCAGTCATTTGTATATATGAGGCTGAATAAAATATTTCGCTGAAGCCATGAATGAAGCGGGCTTAGGGAGGGAGAATCAAAAGTACCCTGCGTGAAATGCACTGTCAATCAAAGAGGTAGGTAGCGGGGTAACCAAAGTCATAGTACGTCTGGCTCCACCTGGCTTAAGAATGTGAGAAGCAACCGGTGCAGCCAGATCGCGACGTACAGCTGGCGTGCCGATATGGGAAATATGGATGACAGACGCAGGCAATTCTCTGGATTGGCGTCCCTGATGACCGGCTTGCCCCGAACCAGCTGTATTGGCTGTAAAATGAATTCAGCCATGATTACCCAACGCCTCCTCCGCGCTTGCCTGTTTGTCCTGCTGTTTTCGTTTCCCGGATTCACGGGGCAAAGTTTTGCGGGTCAAAAGAACCCACCACCCGATCAGAAAACTGCATTGGTAAGCCTTATCGTTGTGAGAGACACAAATGGCAAGCCCGTGAAAAATGCTGAGGTTGTTCTGCATCTCATCAATATTCATGGCAAGCAAATGCAGGAAGGGCTGGAACTCAAGACCCACGATGACGGAAAGGCTGAGGCCACTGGCATTCCTTATGGTAAGGTGCGTATTCAGGTGATTGCGCAGGGGTTCAGAACGTTTGGACAAGACGTGAGCGTGGATCAGCCCACGGTCGCCCTCACCATTAAATTGCAGAAACCGACCGATCAGTTTTCGATCTACAAATGATCGGGACGGTGCATTATTTTCTCAGCCATTGAAAGCTTTGCTAAACGCACATATTTGAAGAGCATAAGAAAGGTCTTTTGAAAGTCAGGGTTTTTTTCCACGGAAAATGTTTTGACGGTACGGCCTCAGCGGCCTTGTTTTCGCGCTTTTATAGCGAGCGTATCCGCTCTGATGTCGATTTTCAGTTCACCGGCCTCGTTCATCGCGCCGGCGCACTGTTCAATGAGGAAGATTTTGACGGCGACGAGAACGCGATTGTCGACTTCAAATATTCCCCATCGCCCAAAATTACCTGGTGGTTTGACCACCATCAGAGTGCTTTCCTAACGCCCCAGGATGCGGAGCACTACCGCAATGGCGATAAGAGCCAGAAATTTTTCGACCCTGAATTCAAATCCTGCACCAAGTTCCTGGCCCAGACAGCTGAAAAGAAGTTCGGCTTCGATCCACGACCAGTGGAAGAGCTGATCCGCTGGGCCGACATCATTGACGGCGCGCAATTCAAAAGCCCTGAGGAAGCCGTGGAGATGGCCGCACCAGCCATGAAGCTGACCATGGCCATTGAGTCCACAAACGACCCGGATTTTCTTCCCCGGTTGATTCCATACATGGTAAGAGAGCCCCTCGGAGAGGTCCTCAAAGAGCCGTTTGTTGCCGCCGTTGTTCCGCCGCTCCTGGAGCGTCACCGCAAGTCGATTGAGATCCTGCGCCAGCGGTCAGAGTGCAAACAGGGCACCATCTACTTTGATATTGCTGATCAAGACCTGGAAGGCTACAACAAATTCATTCCTTATTATCTCCATCCTGAGTCGGTCTATAGCGTGGGACTCAGCAGCAGCAGTTTCCGTACAAAAGTGGCTGTTGGCTCAAATCCCTGGACCACCCGGCAAAACATGGTGAATTTGGCCAAGGTCTGCGAACGCTATGGTGGTGGTGGCCATGCGCGTGTCGGGGCAATCTCATTTCCTCCTGATAATGGCGATCTGGCGCGAAAAGCCGCGGCAGAGATCGTTGCCGAACTCAGGGCTGCTGAAGCTGCTCAGGGCAATTAACGCTGTCTCAGCGTTAGCGCGTCCTGTTTAGGATTAAGGTGGTGCTTAATCCCCGTCTAGCTCTTGGTATCGGGAAACCCACTGCTAAGTTTCTGCAGGGGTTGATGCAGAGTTGATGCTCCGATACCCTCCCAATAAGCACTCACCGAGCGGTGAGAATCAAAACGTAATCTGGAGTGTAAGAGTAGTGCAGCGTATACATCGGCAACTTGCTGCTGTAGTGATCTTTGGTCTTTCTCTGATCGGGCTGGTTCCGCAGAGCAACGCCCAGCAAAGCAAAGCTCAACAAAGCCCGTCTCAACAAAGCCCAGCTCAGCAAAGCAACGCTCCGCAAAGTGGAGCCCAGCAAAACGGAGCACAGCAAAGCGGAGCTCAGGGTGGAGTGAAGACATGGTCCAAATCCGCGCCTGCAAATCCGGCTGCGGCGGCCAAACTCACGCGCGAGCAAAAATTTGTGATCGATACCGTGCAGATGGCGGTTGCGCTGCCGGAGTCAGACCAGCAGGACAGGCTGCGTGTTCTTTCCACGGCCGCTGACGTCGTTTCGCCGATTGATAAGAAGATGGCCAAGGGCTTTTGGAGCGAGGGTGCGCGGATAGAGACAGATCTGGTGCGCCTGGGGCAAGCGCCGGCCGTTTCCATGATGTCCGCTGGACAGGTGGATTGCAACGTTGCCTTGACTTTTGTTGAGAACCTGCCCGACGGCGCCGTGCTGCTGGCGGAGCAATCACTGATAGGCGCCGTTACTTCCTGCGAAAAGCAGACATTGGACGCGGTTTCCCGCAAGCTTGATGCCGGATTAGAGAAGCGCATAGTCGCCTCACGCGCGCTGATGGCCGCCATGTCAGCTCATGGCGAGACCTCTGCCTGGTCACAACAGCATTTTGCAAAAATGTTTGGTTTGTTGCCTGATCCTAAGGAAAATGCTGCTGAAGCAGAAAACCTCGCCGCCATGTATGCGCAGATGGCGCCCTCCGTGGATAAGGACGTAGCTACGAAAGCTGGCTTGCAGCTTTTAACCTGGCTGGGAAAAGTGGAAGAGTCACCACTGCGAACGTTGTCAATTCACGTGACAACGGGAGCCATGCAGCAGGTTCTGGGGGATGAAGCCTACAAGGCTGCATTGCAATCTGACCTTGTAGCGAATGGGACCGTGCAAAATGCCGGCCAGGACCGTGAGATCGAACGCCCGGAGCCTGATAATAACGTCTCTATTCTTGCCGCCATGAGTAACAGCGGTACTGACCAGACGGAGCAGCTCCGTGGTTTGCCTCCCCCGGAGAGAGCACGCGCAGCCGCGGCACAAGGTTTTGCCGCAGGCACTTCCGGAAATAAACAGCAGGCCGGCAAATATTTTGATATGGCATTCAGCGCAGCTGACGAAGTTTGGGACGCGCGCACACCGCAGACAAATGCGGCGGCCGTGATACAGGAGATTGGCGAAGCCGCAGCCCAGGTGGATTCGCTCAATGCATTAACCCGCGCACAGAAACTGCGTGACAGCTCTGCCCAGGCGATTGCCATGCTGGCCGTTGCTCGAGTGGTTGCCAGCAACGGTGTAACGAAATAAGAAATCTGTAATCAATAAATTTTGTAATTCAATAAATTTTAAAAGCTTTTGCCATTGTCAGAGGTGTGTGACGTTGTTAGGCTATAGTCATCTCAAAACGTTCAAGCAGGGTCTACTGTTGGTCAATATTGTCGATGTTCAATGCCCCAAGTGTCTCCGCAAGTTCAGGACTGTCCCTTCGGTCGTAGAGCATGCTGGCTGGATGTATTGCTCTGTTTGCGGAACGCGCATGAATATTTCAGATCCCAGGCCGGTTAGCGCGCTTGCCAAAGATGATGGTAATAACGCCGCATAAGCGGCTGTTATCTCCTCGGATTCTTGCCAGTTTTAAAAATCCCCGAAAGCACACATCTGTCGATTCGTCCCAAAGTCACTTGTTGCATGGCGGTTTCTGATTGTCAGTAACGAAATAAATGGCTAAGCTTGCGCAAGCAAGTTCAAGGAGAAGGCTAAATGTTTGACCGCAGATTCCGGCTGGCGGCCACCTTTGTGGCGGTTCTCGCGGGGATCTCCGTGAGCCAGCGTAGCTACGGCGCCGAGCAGTCCCCGCGCCAGGCCATGATTGAAATGCTCTCGGGAGGCGAAGCGCCTTTCAAAAAACATCTGACCTTGGATATGCAGAGCCGGCTTCAAAATTTAATGAAGGGCTCTCTCGATAATTCCCCTAATCCGCTCCAGGCTTTAATCGGAATCAATTTTTCCGACAACAGTAAATTTCAGGCCTTTGATATGGGGACGATTTTGTTTTCCTTCAATAATCCCCAGGAACATGAGCGGTACCAGATCCAGATTGACAGTGAACAGCAAGGCCGTGAAGAAGATAATATGGCGCTTTCCTTGCATCTGGTCCGTAATGGCGTGGAACAGGAGATACCCACAGGTTTGCGGCTTCTTCTGAACCTGAAAAAGCAGGAAGGAATCTGGCGTTTAAATGCCGTGACCTTGAGCACGACTCTACAGGTGGGAGATCCGCAGTTCTTGCAGAAATCATGGTGGAATCCAGTCTGGCTGGCTATGACTGGCGGGACCGTAAGTCCAACAACGCCGGCAACCTCAGAACTTGCCGATGAGCGCCCTAAGATGACGCCCTTGCGCTCAGTGCGCATGATTGGCATGGCGGAAAACATTTATGCCCAGCAACATCCCGGGATTGGATTTACCTGCAAGCTGGCGGACCTGGTGGACGTGGGCAAAGGCATGGATGAAGAAGGAATGTACAAATTCCTGGATGCCGATTTTGCCGATGGTCTCTACAACGGCTATAAATTTGTTCTCAGCGGATGTGAACGCAAGCCGGCAAGAATGTTTCGCGTTACCGCTGAACCGTTGGCCGGCCGCGGCAAGGCTTATTGCTCTGACAACACAAATAATTTACGCGCCTCTGACGACGGTCGCGGGGCAACCTGCCTGGTTGCAGGGAAAGTCGCCCACAAATAGACGGCTTCGGCCCTTCAAACACATCTCAGCAAAAGAAAAACAGAGCACTCTTTCCGTTCATCTCCCAGCTTACGCTCCGGTGAGCGGACAATTTTAGTAAACAGCCAGGATGAGGCTGTTGCTAAGGATTGTCTCGCGCGGTACTAAGGTTAATCCCTTCTTGTTGACAATTTTTCCCTCAGTACAATCGTAATCAATCTCCCCAAATTGTCAGACCCCGCTAAAAATGCGGGTAATTCTCTCCCAGTCCCAAAATGGATTACTGAAGTACTGTTGTCACTAATGAAGAATGCTTTAAGAATGTGTGGGTACATTAGGTCGATGGCCTGCGTAACTTGTGGCTTCCGGCCGGGGATTCAGCAGGAGGAGAACTTTTAAATGAAGAAATACTTTACAATTTTCGCGCTGGGGATGATGGCCTTGTCCACAGCTGCATTCGCAGCCACAACCGCGACAGGTACCAACACCGTTGCGCCAACGTTACAAATTTCAGCCACAGTTCAGTCAGCGGTTCAACTCACCTTGAGCACTGGTACCTCAACAGCCGCACATTGCGCAGTTACTCCCGGCACAGGAACAGACTATTCAATGACCTTCGGCACGGTTGATGCTCTTGCTCTCAGCACGCCGACTTGCGGTGGCAAATTTGCTCCAACCACGCCGGGATCCACACCTGCCGTTTACTGGTCTGATTACAATTTGACGCCGGTTTGGACCAGCCAGGCGACCAACAACGCAACTGTTACCGCGCGAGTAACCACAGATTTTCCCAGCGCGACGCGCAGCCTCACTGTGGTTCGTGACTCTGCCGGCACCGGTACCGTTCCAGCTGGCGTTACAGACTTCACCCCTATCAGCACGGCAACAGCAGACACAATCGTAACCACAACGAATAGCGGCACGGCGCAAACCCGCTTCATCGGTGTGCAAGTGGCTCCAACCAGCGGCGCCGGTATTCCGGCAACAGCCCAGACCGCGACAGTTACCTTTACTTTAACGGTCAACTAAGACCGCGAGATGTAAGGGCGTGAGAAACGCCCTGTTATGAATTTGGAATGATGAGAGCATGTGAACGTGACCTTCGACGCCAACCCCTCCCCGTCGTCAAGTCCGGTGGGAAGTTGTGTCGTGCTTCGTCTGTCAGTTCACATCGGACTCTCATCATTCTTTTTTTTGTAATTCTGGCGGCAACCAGACAGGCCCACGCTGCTCCAAGTTTCTCATTGTTGCAAGCGCCAGGCGCGCTTGGCGGTACCCTGGTTGGCAGCAACTACCTCAATACTTTTGGCACCATGAATGCGCTTGGCTTTGGCAACCCGCAAAGCGGCTTAACCGTTGCGGCCCTAAGCAATGGTGCACTTTACTTCACGCCGTTCCAGGTACAGTTTCAAGGCCTCGGTGGAAACCAGAGAGCGTCGCTTACAGCTTTTGTAAGCACCAATTTCGCTCATCCTTTGGCTTTGGTAATCCAGAATTGCCCCAGTTCGTTGACCTGCACCACATCCACCGGGTTCAGCACCATGTCCACGGTTCAAGGTGCGCCCAGCACCGTGGTCGCAAATCTGGGTAATGCCACTGTCACCGGCGGGATTGGAATATTTCTTCCCGATAACAACGGCGCCACGGCGTTTTCCGGGGTCGATAACGGAGCCATTGTCACTTATGTAATGCGCGACGTATCAACGAATAAAGTCCTGCAAACCGCAACGTGGTCGTTCAATGCATCTCCAAGCAATACGGTGCAAACTGCCGTGCAGCTGACCTTAGCCAGCGCGACTGGCGGATTGACTGTAACGCCGGCAAATGACTATTCCATGAGTTTTGGAAACGTAAACGGACTTGGGTTTGGTCCGGGTGCGGGTCTCACCACGGTTGCAGCAACCGGCGGCGTTGTTTATTCCACGCCCTATCTCCTGAAGCCGGTATTTACGGATTTCACCTCAACCACGGCAACGATCAAAGTCTTTGCCAGCAAAAATTTTGCTCATCCTGCGGCGATGCAAGCGCGTGACGCTGCTGCCAGCGCCGGCCCATTCAACACTATCGGTCTTACCACTGCGACCGCAACCCAGATTACGGCGGCCGCGGCCGATCGCAGCTCTATCACTCGTTTCCTTGGCTTATTTGTCTCCAACACGAATGGAACTACTTCTTTCCGGGGTGGTGACAACGCAACCTTGACCTTCACCATGACGGTGCCTTAATGAAGATCAAAATAACAAAATATCACTTGTATCTGTTTGCGGCCTTGATAGGTTTCGCCATCGGCAATTTCCAGGCGCATGCGCAATCTCTCGGACTGGCCCCTGCTCAAGTGGTGGAAAAATTCAAACCCGGGGTTCCCTTCGAATTCGATCTTTCCACCGTAAACTCGGGTGAAACGCCGGTAGATATGAGCGTGGAGATCACTGATTTCTGGTACGACGAGAAGGGCGAAAAGGTGTTTTCTTCGCCAGGAACCTCGCCGCGGTCCGCCGCCAACTGGATACAGTTTGTGCCCGATCATTTTGAAGTTGGTCCGCATGGCTCGCAGAAAATGAAGGCGATCGTTACGCCTCCGGCGGATGCAAAAGGCGGATACTACGCCACTCTTTTCGTGCAGTCCAAGCCACAGCTTTCCTTCCCGAAGGGTGACGGTAAAGGAGTATTCACCAGCATGCGCATCGGCTGCCTGGTGTTACTCAAGGCTGAGTCCACTGAAGATTACAAAATCGCTTTGAGCAACGTGAAGCTAACGCCGCCTTCGGACACTCATGGCTTGGCTCTGGATTTCGATCTTTTAAATTCCAGCAACACGCATGTATTTCCGATCGCCAGAGTCGCCGTTTTAGACGCAAATAGGAAGATGGTGGCCAAGGCTGAAGGTAGTGAGAAACGTTTTCTTCCCGGACAAAAAAATTCCATGCATTTGGATTGGGCAGGGAATTTGCCTCCGGGAAATTACACGGCAATCCTCACCGTTGCCTATGGTGAAGATCATATTGAAACACAGCAAATTGCGTTTAGTGTGCCGGCGCAGTAGGTATTGAATTGAGATTCCAGCGGAAAATAACGGTGATTATCGCGCTGCTCGCCAGCTTGCTTGCGGTATGCGGGCTTACGCCGGCTGCAGCCGCGCAATCCGCTGAGGCTGGCGTGCCCTCTCTGGTGGAAGTTTACTGGCAGTGGTCGCGCACGATTACCACGCCAGGATTATCCAACCTGATTGTTCTAGATCCGGAAGTTGCCCGGGTTGAAACCACGATGGATGGCCTCCAGGTATTTGGTCTCACCCGCGGTGAAACTGTTTTGCTTGGCTACATGAATGACAAGCCAGTCAGTATCCGGCTACGCGTGGTTGAACGCCCGCAGGTTGTGCTTCCGCCTTCGGCGTTGCGCCGCCAGGGTGAGATGGCGCAAGGCAGTTTTGGTTCAAGCGTACAAATTGCCAATACGGCAGGCCAGACTACCACGGCGGTCGTCAATGAGTTTTCCTGGACGCAACTTGCCGGCGCTCAAGGCCGTTTATTTATTAGTACAGAAATGGAAGACAACAATCTGGAGGGCGGACATGCTTTCAACATCCGGCATGGGACCATTGCTTACCGCAGTCCAGGCATGGATGTAAGCCTGCTCGATAACGTGGTCAGCCTTACTAATAACGGCACGCAGCATTACCTCAGCCCGTTTACGTATTCGGACTCAGTGGAGCTGCGCGGCGCCCAGCTTACTTTGCGGCATGGCGACAACCAGTTTATTTTCTTCGGCGGGTCAACTGTACCGTTTTACTTCCTGTCGCTCGGCGCTACAAGGGATATCGGCGGGTTCTCGTTTTCCCGCAAGCAGACAAAAAATCTTAATTTGTTTGCCACCACCAGCTACATCAATTCGCCCGTGGACATTTTTAATCCAGTTGGCGGCCGGCGCGAAGACGTGATGCAGACAGGTGGCTTCAATTACCAGATTACCGATGGATGGAGCATACAGAGCACCGGTGGCCTGAGCACGCACGGTGGTATGGGACGTGGTGAAGTCAATTACATCAGCCACTACCTCACATTCTTTGCCTCCGGCGGATCGTCATCTGTGCTATTTCCACTCAACCGGATCCAGTCTTTGTTTTCCGGTACAACTTCGGCAAAGGCCGGAATCACCCTGACTTTGACGGACCGTGTGAGCGAATCTCTCTATTATCAGCACACCGTAACGCAGGCCTTTGGCAACCTACTGCATGCTGGAAGCTCGGATTATCTGACCCCTGCATTCGCATGGCGCGTTAATCCCCATGACGACGTAAATTTCAGCTACACATTTAGCCGCAATGATGGCGGTTTTTCAACCCAGTCCACCACGGGCAACCGCTTTGACACGAACTGGCGCCATCAATTTACTCCACGGCTTGCTAATGCGGCACAGCTCACCGTTGGTTCGGTTCAGGATCCCCTGCAGCTTAGCTCAGAAGACGAATTTTCAGTTCGCGATTCAGTTTCCTACCAGATAAAGAATGGCAGTCTGATGGCCGGATTTGAGCAGGACCGCCGCAATCCTTCACTGGTGCAAAAGCTGGCATCGGAGTTGGGATTGCTCTCGCCGGAATTGCAGGACTTATTCTTGCAAGATCCAATTTCATTCGTGCAGTCGAACAACTTGCCCCCCGAGGTCAAAGCCATTCTGGAGGCACAGGTTCCAATCAGCACGTCAATTTCAGCATCGGCACAATTGCGCATCGGGAAAAAGTTAAGCGTCAATCCAAACTTTTCCTTCGCGCGAGCCTCTACCGGAACCACTGAGAACTGGACGCCGTTTGTTGGATACTCGCTGACCTACCAGGTCCGTCCTTCACTCGACTTCAACTCAGGTCTGACCAATGTCTGGGTACTGGGAAATGGGGCGAATACCGTGCAGCGCTCCTCGCTCTTATATTTCGGGTTTACCAAACGCTTCAGCGCCATGCCCGGTACTTTTCTTCCCACACACGCGTCCAGAATCGTCGAAGGCCGGGTCTTCCGGGATAACAACGTCAATGGCTTTTTTAACTTTGGTGAGCAGGGGTTGGTTGGACTCCAGGTAAAGCTGGATGACGGCCAGGTCGCGGAAACCGATGAGCAGGGACGGTATAAGTTTTCTGACGTGAGCCAGGGTGAACATACCGTCAGTCTGGCTTTAACCCAGTTCTCTGGCCCGGTGCGGATGACCACCAAGAACCAGGCATCAGTTGACTTGATCCGGCAGAGAATTGGCGTAGTGAATTTCGGTGTTGTTGATTTCGCTCGCGTTACCGGCAGCGTATTCAACGACCTGCGTTTTGAAGGGCAGCGTTCACCGGATGCAAGAGGCCTTGCCGGTGTCCACCTGACATTGGATGATGGCATCCGCCAGCGCACCATCATTGCAGCGGACACCGGTGATTTTGAGGTTGACGATGTTGCGCCTGGAGACTATCGAGTCACCGTGGATACAAGCACGCTTCCGGCAAATTACTCGATACCACAAGATACATTCACGCTTCACGTGTCCCCTGTTTCAACCGCGATAGAAAATATTCCGGCGCGTGCTCTGCGATCGATCGCCGGGAGGGTATTTGTGAAAGTTCTGGCCGAGCCTGCTGCCCAGCCGGCCGATACTGGCAAGCTGAAAATCAGCGGTATGCCCGCCGGTTCAGTTCACAACCAGCGTGGTGGCCAAGTTGGAGGAAGAGTCAATCAGGCGGGACGCGGCCAGGCGCAGGGCGCCAGCGGTTCGCCTGCTGGAGGCGACTATAATCTTGTGCCGCTTGCCGGCGTACAGATCACGGCTGGATTTGGAATCGCCAGGACGGATGAGAACGGAAAGTTCCTCTTGCGCGATCTTCCTGCTGGTGACCTGACTGTCACATTGATCTCTACTAAGGAGTTACCGCCTGGAATGACAGTGCCTACCGGACAGGTAAAAATGCCTGCCGAGCCTATTCAAGTGCAGGGAGCCACCATCGTGATCAGCAATCCTGATCTGATGCCCTATCTTGTTGATCGGCCCAATCCAAAATAAATCTATTTGGCAACAATGGTGGTTAATTGCACTGATTGCTGTTGTGCTGGCTTACCATCCACGTTGACCAACATTTGCCGCACTTCTTCCGTGATGGAAAGATGTTGCTCATGTAATGTCAGGTTATAGGAGATGCCGCCTTCGTCGTGCTCTTTGTGCCTGTCATGGCGAGGCGGAATGATCACCGGCGCCACAATCACGCGGATATGCAACTCGGCTTGGGCGCCGTTGCTGTTAGTCCGCACATTTTGGGCGGAGGCAGGTAAGCCTGCTGTAATAATGGCGAACGCGGCACAAAAAAACTTCAAGGTCCGCATGTGGGGGAAATTGCAAATATACATGCGCATAAGTTCCTTCCAGCTCTGATACCGGCTGGCGCAGCCGTGTTGTTCCAGGGACAAATAAAAACGTAAAAACCTGAGTTATGGGACGGAATTGCTGGGGCCGAATGGATAATGGATCGCCCTGGGACAGGAAATCCATAATACCCAAATTTCAGAGAAATGGTCTTAAGCATTTTTAAGCCAGGCGCGACTGGCGCTCGATTGTTATGCAGCGGTTAAAGAGCGAGGTTAAGCCGCGCCTTTGTCACTCGCTCTTTCTCACAAAGTATACGATTCCATTTCCAGTGTTCGTTTCCGAACAGCTCTTTGCGTTAGCGAACACCTAAAACCTTCATTTGTAGCTCCCAATCAATCGGTTATGGTATTGTTTTCAATTACTTACGATGTGTTCCACTTCGGCACATAAAGTGCGATTTCCCCGGTCGTAATTAGCAGGATGATCGGTTTAGTCCTTCGGCGACGGCGCCGCTACCCTCTTAAGGAGTCGGTATGCGTGAACTGAGGAAAGCGGGTTTTGCTCTCTGTGTAGGAATGCTTCTATTGGTTCTTACCGGTTTTGGCCCAAGACGCAGCTCTACTTCACCTTCAGCCAGTGGTGGAGATAGTGACGCTGTTTCTCGACACATCATGTTGCTCAAGTCAGGGAAGCCGCAGCAGAAAGCCGCAGCTGCATACTGGCTGGGGCAGCAACGGGCCGCCGCTGCAGGGGCAATCGACCCACTTCTGGACCTGCTAGGCGATGCCACGGCAGTAGACGCCAAACAGTACCGCCAGCGTCCGTTGGATAGAATGACGCTGGGTGAGGAGGTGGCGGCTGCCCTGGTCAATATTGGACATCCTTCCATTGAGCCGCTGATTCGGGTACTGAAGTCCTCTCCGCAGGCAGAGGCGCGCAAGAATGCGGCTTGGGCGTTGGGTGCGTTACACGATTCTGGCGCGACCAGCAACGAAATCTAAAGACTTTCCGCAGCAAGAAACACAGATAACAGATAGCAGGTAGACGGCAAACGCAGGTCGAAGGAGCAAGAAGCGCCGCCTTCTTGCTATATTCTGCCGGCTCTCACCTTTTGTTTTGTCTAACGACGATTCTGGTTCAACCTACTGGTTAAATTTTATGGGAACGTTATTTCAAGACCTTCAATACGCCTTCCGCATGATGCGCAAGAGTCCTGCCTTTACCACGGTAGCGGTTATGACTTTGGCCCTTGGCATTGGCGCAAACACGGCCATTTTCAGCCTGGTGAATGCTGTAATGCTCAAAATGCTGCCAGTGAAGGCGCCCAACGAACTGGTTGTTGTGGGCGATCCGCAAACTGTTCATAGCCGCTCGATGGGCGATCCCCGTGTCGATCATTTTTCTTATCCGCTGTATCGCGAGTTGAGCAAAGGGAACGCCGTTTTTACCGGCATGCTGGCTTCTGGCGAAGCCCATAGGTTGCGCATTACTGCCACGGATAGTGGAAACCAGATTGCGAATGATGTGACCGGCGTTCTGGTAAGCGGCAACTATTTTTCGGTGCTGGGCGTGAACGCTCTCTATGGACGAGTCCTAACACCGGAGGATGACTCAGCTCCAGGTGCCCATCCTGTGGCAGTGGTCAGCTACAGCTTCTGGAAAGACAGGCTTGGAGAGAGCACAGACGCCATCGGCCGCGCCATCCGCATCAACAATAGCCCTTTCACGATTATCGGCGTGACGCCTCCTGGCTTTTTTGGCGACACGATTGGCGACGATCAAGCTCTCTGGGTCCCTGTGACTATGCAGGAGCAGGTGATCACAGGCAGAAAATGGCTTGAAGACTATCAATCTTCATGGCTGAACATTATTGCCCGCCTTAAGCCGGGAGCAAGTGTTGGGCAAGCCCGTTCAAACCTGAATCTTCTTTTGCAGCAGCAGCTCAATGGTCCGCTTGGCGCAAAACTCAACAAAGACGATATCGACAACCTGAAAAACGCCAAGATCCCGGTTGTGGCAGGCGGAGGAGGCTTCTCCCAGCTTCGCGGGGATTTTCGTCAGCCGTTGATCCTGCTTATGATTATCGTCGGACTGGTGCTGGTGATTGCCTGTGTGAATGTGGCCAACCTGCTGCTGGCGAGGGCTACCGCGCGCCAGAAAGAAATCGCTGTCCGCATGGCCATTGGCGCTGCGCCGGGCAGGATGGTGCGCCAGTTATTGACCGAAAGCATTTTTCTAGCATTTGCCGGCGGCGCACTCGGTTTGGTGATCGCGCATTGGGGCACGAAAGCGTTGCTCGGCTTAAGCGGAACCAGAGAGTTGGAAGCCTCGCCTGACGTGCGTGTCTTCTTGTTTACGGCCAGTATTTGTTTTTTAACCGGCATTCTATTTGGACTGATTCCGGCCTTGCGTTCACGCAACGTGTCGGTTGCCCTTACACTGAAATCAGGGACGCAGAGCGGCGGCAGTGCCCCCGCCAAATTGAACTGGGGCAAACTACTGGTAACTGGGCAGGTCGCTCTTTCATTATTTGTCCTATTTGCTGCCGGTCTGCTGGTGCGCAGCCTGCAAAATATTCGCAACGTGGACCTGGGATACAACCGCGAGCACATTCTTTTGGTTTCCACCGATCCACTCTCCGCCGGGTATGACAAGGAGCGCATTGTTCAGTTCGGTAACGATCTGTGCGAAAGGTTTAAAGGAATTCCAGGAGTTCGCGCAGCAACATTCTCTAAAAATGGCCTTTTTAGCGGCAGCGAATCTTCAACCACGCTCAAGATTGAAGGTTACACAGCGCGTGACAACTCTGAACCCGAAGCCGCCTACGATGAAGTGGGAGCGAACTATTTCAGCTCCATCGGCATTCCGCTATTGCTCGGGCGGGACATTGGCCATCAGGATACCGCTGCCTCGCTGCACGTTGCGGTAATCAATGAGACCATGGCCAGAAAGTTTTTTGGGAGTGCGAATCCCATCGGTAAGAAACTGGAATTTGATAAAAACAATATAGAAGTTATTGGCGTGGCGCGTGATGCGCGTGACCATGAGTTGAGAGGCGAAGTGGCCCCGAGGTTTTACCTGCCTGCCACGCAGCTCGCAACTCCAAACCCCATAATCAATTTCGAAATAGTGACGGTTGGTAATCCCAGCGCCGTGGCGGATTCCGCACGCCAGTTGCTCAAGAACTTTGATGCTAATGTACCAGTGTATAGCGTCCGCACGCTCAATGAACTTACCGAGCGTACGATCCGCCAGGAAGTCTTGATAGGCAGACTTTCAAGCTTTTTTGCCGGGCTGGCGCTTTTGCTGGCAGCGATTGGTTTATATGGTGTGTTGTCATACTCAGTGGCGGGGCGCACGCGCGAGATTGGCGTTCGCATGGCCCTTGGCGCCCGGCGTAGCAGCGTCCTCAGCATGATCCTGCAGGAGGCGGGCAAACTTGTTGTTCTCGGCGTACTTATTGGTATTCCAGCATC
Source organism: Terriglobia bacterium (assembly GCA_963724105.1). GTDB lineage: Bacteria > Acidobacteriota > Terriglobia > Terriglobales > Acidobacteriaceae > Angelobacter. The sequence goes on from CAVRTD010000004.1 coordinate 437,168, forward strand.
GTTTCTGAGCAGCCGTCTGTTTGCCTCAATGTTGTTCGGCCTGGGCCGCTATGATCTGGTATCAATGGCGACGGTGATTGCTATCCTTATTGCTATTGCGCTGCTGGCTAGTTTTATTCCAGCGCGCCGCGCCACAAAAGTCGATCCGATGGTAGCTTTGCGCTATGAATGAGAAAATAGAGGGGAATTTAGTAATTGGGCAAATTGGTAATTGATTTTAGAAAAAGGAACCCATGATTCAACTACGCAACGTTGAGAAAACTGTCAAGAGCCCGGCAGGGACGGTCTGGCTGCTTCGCCGTATCAATATCGATATCAAAGAAGGCGAGTTTGTTACGATCATGGGCCCTTCCGGCGCGGGTAAGACCACGCTGCTGAGCATTATTGGCATGCTTGACGACGGATGGGCAGGCGAGTATTTTTTTGCCGATCAGGCAGTGCACAAACTTGATCGCAAGAAACGCGCAGAGTTGAATCGCAGGTTTGTCGGTTTTGTCTTTCAGAGCTACCACCTTCTGGACAATCTGACCGTCCAGGAAAATATTGATGTGCCGCTCTCTTACCGTGATATTCCGCGCGCGCAAAGGGCGTCTATGGTGGCAGACATTCTGGATCGCTTCCAGATTGTCGGCAAGAAAGATTTGTATCCCAACCAGCTCTCTGGCGGACAGCAGCAGCTGGTAGGCGTGGCGCGCGCCGTGGCCGGTAATCCCAAGCTGATTCTGGCGGACGAGCCAACCGGCAATCTCCATTCCGGCCAGGCGAAAGAGACCATGGAGTTGTTTCGCAAATTGAACCAGCAGGGAACCACGATTATCCAGGTGACGCACTCTGAATCCAACGCCTCCTTTGGCAATCGCATTATTCAGCTGAAGGATGGATGGATCGTTGAGGATACGGCAGTGGCTCCCGCGGCAGCTGCTCAGTGAGTTTTGCAATAGGAGAATTCTGGTGTCGACCAAAGCACAGGAACTAGTGAGTAACGCAGGAATCAAGTCTGAGCCCATCCGCATTCTTATTGCGGACGATCAGGCGGACGTACGCGAAGCTCTGCGCCTGCTGCTTAAAGCCGAAGGCTATGTTACAGAGACCGTAAGCACTCCTGGAGCGGCCCTGGAGGCGGTGCAGAGCAATGAATTTGACGTTTTATTGATGGACCTCAACTACCAGCGCGATACCACTTCAGGACAGGAAGGCATTGATTTGCTTTCCCGCATTCAAATGGCGGACAGCAAGCTGCCGATCATTGTAATGACAGCCTGGGGCAGCGTGGAGTTGGCGGTTGAAGCCATGCGCCGCGGCGCGCGCGACTTTATCCAGAAGCCCTGGGACAATCACCGCTTGCTCACCATCATCCGCACACAGGTTGACTTGTATCGCACCATGCGCCGGGCTGAGCGGCTGGAAGCCGAGAACAGTCTATTGCGCGCCCAGAACCGCCCTGTCTTTATTGCCGAATCAAAGGCCATGGAGCCGCTTCTTACGCTGCTGAGCCGCATCGGCCCCAGTGACGCCAATGTTCTGATCACCGGCGAACACGGTACAGGCAAAGAAGTGGTCGCCCAGACGCTGCATGCGCTTTCCTCGCGCAGTGGCCGGCCCATGATTACCGTGAACACCGGTGGGCTACCGGAAGGAACGTTTGAAAGCGAATTGTTTGGCCACGTGAAGGGTGCCTTTACTGATGCCCGTGCAGATCGCGTGGGGCGCTTTGAACTTGCAGACCGTGGCACCTTATTCCTTGACGAAATTGCCAACGTGCCGCTTAAGCAGCAAGCTAAGCTGTTGCGCGTGCTGGAAACCGGCGAGATGGAGCGCGTGGGTTCCTCCAAAACGAACAGAGTAAACGTTCGCGTGATCTCGGCTACCAATGCTGATCTGAAACTTGAAAGCGCTGAAGGCCGTTTTCGCTCTGACCTGCTTTTTCGATTGAACACAGTAGAGCTGCCCATCCCGCCATTGCGTGAACGCAAAGAAGACATCCCGCTGTTGGCGGCACACTTCCTGAAACTGTATGCGCAGCGCTATCGCAAGCCCGTGAAGGGTTTTGATCCCTCGGCATTACAGAAAATGATCGACCATCCATGGCCGGGCAACGTGCGCGAGCTGGATCACTCCACGGAACGCGCTGTCCTGATGAGTACCAGTGAGCAGATTCAGCCAGCCGATCTTGGCCTGGAAAGCGAGAAGACGGTCTCTGCCAGAATTGAAGATCTGAGCCTGGAAGAAGTTGAAAACCTGCTGATCAAGAAGGCGCTGGCGCGCCATTCAGGTAATATCAGCCATGCGGCAGACGCACTCGGTTTGAGCCGAAGCGCCCTATATCGCCGTATGCAAAAGTATGGCGTCTGATCCGCACTTTCAACCCGTCCGCAACCCCGCCGCGCAAAGACTGGACAGACGGATCAAGCTGAATTTTGATACCCGCATTCTTCTAATGACGCTGCTGATCAGCTTGCCTGGTGCAGTAGTAGCCGAACTTTTTCTCTGGCTGGGAAATCACTCCATCGAGCTGAAATGGACAGTCACGCTGTTCATTGTGGTGGCCTGGATGATTGGCAGTTCCATGCTGCATGCACAGGTCGTCCGCCCCATGCAGACGCTTTCCAACATGGTGGCTGCGATTCGTGAAGAGGATTTCTCCTTCCGCCTGCGTGGCGGAGGGCGCGAAGACTCGCTGGCCGATCTGATTTACGAGATCAACTCTCTGGCGATCCGTTTACAGCAGCAGAAGATCAGCGCGCTTGAAGCCACGGCGCTTCTGAAAAAAGTGATGATGGAGATTGACGTGGCTGTCTTTACTTTTGACCAGCAACAGCGGCTGCGGATTGTAAACCGAGCCGGTGAGCAACTGATGGGCAGGATCGGGCCGCGCATGCTGGGCTTGACCGCGGAAGAGCTGGGCATGCATGAGTTCCTTCAGTCGCCGGGGCCGCAAACCTTGCAGATGACTTTTCCGGGAAAGCAGGGCCGCTGGGCGATCAGCCATACAGAGTTTCGCGAAAATGGTGTGCCCCACCAGTTGCTGATCATCTCTGATCTGAGCCGAGCGCTCAGGGAAGAGGAGCGTCAGGCATGGCAGCGGCTGATTCGCGTCCTCGGCCATGAATTAAACAACTCGCTGGCGCCTATTAAATCAATTGCGGGTACCCTTGGCTCGCTCACCGGGCGTGCTGCACTCCCGGAAGACGTTGCTCAGGACATGCAGCAGGGCCTGCGTGTGATTGAGAACCGCGTGGAATCACTCAATCGTTTTATGCAGGCTTACACCCGCCTGGCGCGAATGCCTGCGCCTACGCCCGCCCGGCTTGATATAGGCCCGCTGGTGCAGCGAGCGGCGTCTTTAGAGCGCCGTTTACACGTCAAGACCTTGGAAGGCCCGCAAGTGACCATTGACGCCGATTCTGACCAGATTGAACAAGTGCTGATCAATCTGATCCGTAACGCCGTGGACGCATCGCTGGATCCCGGGCTGAAACATACAGGTTCGGTTGAAGTCGGTTGGCGGACCAATGCGCGCAGTGTTGAAGTTTTTATCCGCGACGAAGGCCCTGGCCTTCTAAACAGTGACAATCTCTTTGTGCCGTTCTTCACCACCAAACATGGCGGAAGCGGTATTGGCTTGATCCTGAGCCGCCAGATCGCGGAGGCCCATGGCGGAATTCTGCAACTCGCCAATCGTGCTGACCGAACCGGCTGCGAAGCCGTGCTGGCGTTGCCCATTACCTACGATGCGGCTTTGACTTAGCGAGCTTTGCTGCCTTAGCGGCAAGAGATCCTACCCGATCGCCTTGAACTGCTCGTCGGTTTCTACCTGAAGCCCTGCTACCAGGCGGTTATTGGAATTGGCTAGCCCGACTACGGCCAGCATCTCATTGAAGATTGCTTCCGTCATGCCTTTTTTACGTGCGGCTGCAGTATGCGTGGCGATGCAATAATCGCATTGGTTGCTCACGCTCACGGCAACATAAATCAGTTCTTTCGTCAGAGCATCAAGCGCGCCTGCGCCCATGATCTCCTTGGTGTCTTCCCATGTGCGTTTCAGCCGCACAGGATCATGCGCCAGCGCCTTCCAGAAATTAGTGACTTTGTCAGTCTTGCGCGTGGCCATAATGTCGTCATACACGGCGCGCACTTCAGGGCTGGCTTTTTCGTATTCGATAAATCCAAGCGTGGACATGAAATTTCCCTCGTCTTACGGTATTAGCAGAATCTTGCCTGTAGTCTTGCGGCCTTCCAGATCGCGATGCGCCTCCGCAGCCTCTTCCAGCTTATGAACGTGATCAATACGCAGCTTCAGTTTGCCTGCGGCAATCATGCCCAGGACATCACTCGCGCGTTGTTCCAGCTCTTCACGCGTACTCACGTAATGAATCAGGCTGGGCCGCGTAAGAGTGAGTGATCCTCTCTGCATCAGTTTAATTGGATCCACTGGAGCCACCGGGCCGCTGGAAGCGCCAAAGAGCACCATGTGTCCGCGAAGGCGCAGAGTGTTCAAGCCTTTATCAAACGTGCTCTGGCCAACACCGTCATACACCACGTGCACGCCCTTGCCTTCAGTCAGGCGCTTGGTTTCCGCTTCAAAGTCCTGCTTGGTATAGAGGATCACTTCATCGGCGCCGGCTTCGCGCGCCAGCTTGGCTTTTTCTTCCGTGCCAGCGGTGGCTATCACACGCGCGCCAATGTTCTTGGCCAATTGCACCAGCAGCTGTCCCACGCCGCCCGCTGCTGCGTGGATCAGCGCGGTCTCGCCCTTCTTGAGCGGATAGGTCGTGTTGATCAGATAATGAGCGGTCATGCCCTGTAGCATCGCGGCCGCGGCCTGCTGATCGTTGATCTTGTCAGGGACGCGAACCAGCCGCTCGGCCGGCACAGCCGCATATTCCGCATACGTGCCAATCACGTTGCTGTAAGCCACTCGATCGCCGACTTTGAGCGTCTTTACGTCACTGCCTATTTCCGTGACTGTGCCAGAAGCTTCCTGGCCATCAGTGAACGGGAGCGTTGCGGGATAACGGCCTTCACGGAAATAAACATCGATAAAGTTGACGCCTGAAGCCGCAATCTTTACCAGCGCTTCATTGGGCTTTGGCTTGGGAACGGGGAGATCGACCAGCGTGAGCACTTCAGGGCCGCCGATCTTTTGTACTTGAATAGCTTTCATATGAACCTATAAACCTGGATGCGCCGCGGGATATTTGCGATCGCCGGAAAATTGCGCTGAATACCGGAAATCTTCAGCGCATTCTTGTGGGTGATTAGAAGCTGAAAGATTCTTCTTCCGCAATCAGCATGACCGGCGGCCCGCCGGAGGAAATCTGTGCGGCGTGTCCCAGCGTCTGCTTACCGCCTTCTGAAGCGGCGCAGGCTTGCAGTGCTTCCATGGAAGGAAAATGAACTTCGGCAATGCGATAGTAGGCCGGGGTCCCCTGGGGCGATGCAATTACCTTGGTGGCAACAAGCTTGGTCTTGCCTTCCAGCTTGCCAACAGCCATGGGCACATGTTCTGTCTGGTACACCTTTTCAAATGCAGCAACATCTTTGGGTTGCGGATACATCACGATCAGCTTAACTCCAGCCATGAACGCTCCTTAAAATATGCACGTTTAAATACATTGAAATTGTAATTGCAGAAAGCCATCTGTGTGGAGAGCAGCCCGGAACAGCTCCCGAGTCTTAAGATTTTTTCTTTGGCTTCATCATCTGCCATTGTTCTTCCGTGAGCAGATCGCCCAGATGATCAAATTCGCTGGCGCCCTTGAGCCACTCGCCGCCATCCATTACAACCTGTTCGCCGTTGACGTAGCCCGAGTAATCGCTGACCAGGAATGCTGCCAGGTTGGCGAGCTCTTCATGCGTGCCAAAGCGCTTCATCGGATTGCGCTTCTTGGCCATCTCTTCCAATGACTTTGCCGGCATCAGCCGTGAGAATGCGCCTTCCGTCGGGATCGGCCCCGGAGCAATTGCGTTGAAGCGGATTCCTTTCTTGCCCCACTCCACGGCCAGGCTGCGCGTCATGTTTAATACACCCGCCTTGGCTACCGCGGACGGTACAACGTACGGCGAGCCACTTTCTGCATACGTTGTGGTGATGTTCAACACATTGGCTTTGCGGCCCTCTTTGATCCAGCGCTTGCCACACGCCATGGTCACGTTGATGGTGCCCATCAGCACAATCCCGATGACCGCCTCAAACGCGCCAATCGAGAGCTCTTCTGTACGGCAGATAAAATTTCCGGCAGCATTGTTGACCAGAATATCGATCGGCCCATCCTGCCAAAAATGTTCGACCATGGCTTCCACCAGATCATTTTTGCGCACATCGCAAGGGAAGGTCGTGACCGTGCCGCCAGTAGCTTTGCGTAACTCGTCTGCGGCTTCAGCCAGAACATCTTCGCGGCGTCCGCATATGCAAAGCGACGCGCCCAGTTCCAGAAAGCGCTTTCCCATGCTTTTGCCCAGACCGGTGGCGCCACCGGTGATCAGTACCTTTTTGCCCGCAAATAGATTTGGTTGAAACACTGGAGGCCCGTCCTTTTGTCTCAGGAAGTGACGAATCGAGGTGACCAAACATCGTACACGGCAACTGGCTTGTCCGGCCAGTGATGGCAAATCGTTGCAAACTAGCCGATCATTTGGATCCTCGCACCGCCACCAGTGGAAGGCCGCGCTCCACGGCCCACTTTTCCCACTGCTCGGTGCTACGCTGGAGAAAGATGCTTTCTAACTGGGAGCGGTCTGCGTGAGTGAGATTGAGTTCTCTCAGCAATCGGTCGGCGAAGTGTTGCTCCAGCGCCGCAATCGCAATCCAGCCATCACTTGCCTGGTAGAACCCATACATTGGATAGCCGCCGCTCAGCAGCCCTCCTGGCGAAGTTAGACCGGCGCTATGCGGTGCAGCCAAATCCCGCGCGCATTCATACAGAGAAACCCATTCGCAGCCGGCGTCTCCGTGACGCGCCGCGCGATGCAAAAGTGCCAGAGCCATACTCACGGCTCTTTCCGCTCCAGCAAGATCAACGAACAGGCTGGGCGGCATTTGCGGCGGCTGCAGCAACCCGAAGTCACTCTGATAGGTCAGATCATGCCCTGTGCGCTCTTCGTCGGGCGGAAAGTAGCCCACAATTCCGACAAAGCATAATCGCGGATGCCTCGCGCGCAAGCTCTCCCAGTCCAGCCCAAGCCGCTGCAAAGCCGCGGGACGAAACGATGCCAGCAGCAGATCGGCATTTGCCAGTAGGACTTCCAGTTGTTCGCGCCCATCGGCATTCTTGAGGTCAATTTTCTTGACTGTCTGGCCCTTACACAGCGACTCATACCATGCCGGCGCAAACTTGCTCAGACCATCGCCGGCAGGCGGCTCGACCTTCGTGACCTCGGCCCCCATCTGCGTTAATCGGGCGGCTGCTACGGGTCCGGGTGCATTGAGCGCCAGGCTCACGATTCTTATTCCCTGTAAGAGTGACGAATTTTTGGTCGAATCCATTTTCAATTTTCAGTCGAGAGATTGGAACGGGTCACATGTCCTGGCCCGAAGCGGCAGTGCGCTCCTTTTTACTCGCGCCTGCCCTCGCTTTGCAGTGTCAGGTATCCGCCCGGTCTATTCTGTCAGGGATGTGCCCGGTCTGTACCCCCTTCCTCGCCCCCCTATAGCTAGGATTCCAAAGGACTTAGCCAAGGTCAACCCAGGAAATCTGCGTTGAATCACGCTGCAATCTCGTCGAATCATGCCTAAACTGCGTTCAATTGACTTGTTCTGGCTGACTACTGATTGCTGACTGCTAAATTTTCATTAGCCCCGGCCTTTGCATCCATCAAAAACTCTGGCCGCACCTTGCGGAGCAGCCAGAATATAACGTTTTACTTGAAGCGAATCAATAGCGAAAAATGTCACTTTGTGCTGGGTGCAGCATCTGCTGGTTTAATTTCTTCGGCTTTGCCTTCGGCATTAAACATCTCTACCGTTCCATATTTGGTAACGGCTTCACGCACTTCCTTGGCATCGCCCACTACCACGACCTGAAGGTGATCAAGGTCGATGTATTTCCGGGCAATGCGTTGGACTGTGTCTGCGTTGACCTTTGCCACTTCGTCCGAGTAGTGGTCCCAGTAATTGTCGCCCAGGCCGTAATATTTCACAGCCATCCAGCTATTGACGATACCAGCCGGGTTCTCCAGAGAAAGCGCGAAGCTGGAAACGATGGAACGCTTGGACTCCTCCAGTTCTCCCTGGGGCACTTTTTCGTCGCGCAGCCGTTTGAATTCGTACATAAGCTCATGCAGTGATCCGTCTGTAACTGCATTGCGGACCTCTGTGTTGGCGACAAACGATCCCGGATAAAGGTCACTGGTCACGCGGCTATACGCGCCGTAGGTGTAGCCTTTTTCTTCCCGCAGATTGGAGAAGAGCCGGGCTGCGGCTCCTCCGCCCAAAATGCGGTTGGTCACGACCAGAGGGATGTAATCAGGATCGTTACGGCGCAGCGTGAGCCCGCCGGCAAGAATATTGCTCTGGACCGAGCCGGGCCGGTCCACCAGATAGACCTTTGCAGCCGCTGGCGCGACAACCGTTCCCATTGCAGTGGCTTCTATAGGATGGTTCTTCCACGCGCCAAGATATTTCTTTGCCAGTTCGGTTGCCTGGGCCACAGTCACATCGCCGGCGATGGCGAGAATCGCGTTGTTGGGCGCGTAGTATTTATCGTGAAAGCCCTTCAGCGTTTCCGTGGATGCCTTCTTTAGCGATTCCAAGGTTGGCGACTGCACGGCAGCAGGAAAATCCCCATAAACCGCGCGCGCAAAGCGTTCCCGCGCCAGAAAGCCAGGATTGGTGCGTTGCTGAAAAAGGCGTGCGCCTTCCTGACGTTGATATTTCTGCAGCTCATCGGCCGGGAAGCTGGGATTGAGCACCAGGTCGCTCATCACCTCCATCAGCTTATCTGCAGACTGGCTCAGGCCGGAAGCCTGAATCGTGGTGAGGTTTGAACCGAAAGCCGCGTCAGCATTGAACGTAGCTCCCAGTTCATCCAGTTCAGTTGCGATCTGCGTGCTGTTGCGTTTTTCCGTGCCATCGCGCAGCAAGTCAGCGGTGAAGGAGGCCAGGCCCGGCGTGTCTTTGGGATCGGAGAGCGCGCCGGATTTGATCCACAGGCTGAAATAAATCGTGGGTAGACGATGCTGCTCCAGCACCAGGATTGACAGGCCATTGGGCAGATTCACTTCCACCGGATGGGGCAACTTGACCTTCAAAATCTCATCATTGACCGGGGCCTTGTTGAGCCGCTGGACTTTGGAGGGAAGCTGCTTGGTGTCAGCTCCGGCGCCTTGGGGCTGTTGTGCAAACAAGCCGGCGGTAAGCAGGCAAAGTGCAAAATGGAACGCTAGAATTTTCTTGGTCATGATTTTCTCCTTACCGCATTCCGGCGGCGCTGCGCCCGGGACCACCCGCAGCGGGCATTGTGATGACAACCGAACGGTGTGCAGGCACCAGATATTTCTGGGCGGCTTGCTTAACCTGTTCAGCAGTCACGGCGGTCAATTTCTGATAGGACGTGTTGATGAGGTTGGGATCGTTATAAAAAATGGTGGCCGTTCCCAGTTGATTGGCCAGCCCAAGAGCTGAGCTACGGGTTTGAATCGCCTGCCGCAGGAGTTGTGTGTGGACTTTATCCATTTCCTGCTGGGTCACGCCATCTTTCTTGATGGCTTCAATCTCCTCATCCAGCGCTTTCTCAACGTCCTCAATTTTCACTCCCGGACGCGGCAACGCAACCACGTTGAAGAGTCCCGGTCCCCGGCGTCCCTGGGCAAAAGCTCCGGCATTAAGGGCAAGCTGCTTGTCATGAACCAGGTGCTGGTATAGGCGGGAACTGCGTCCATTGGAAAGGATGCTGCTCAATATCTGCAAAGCGTAAGTATCTGGAGTGTTGCCCGGGCCAATGTTATAGACCGCGTGGTATTGAGGAAGCCGTGCCAGGGGATCGCTCATCGTCTTGCGGCGCTCCGCACTATGGTCAGGCTCTTTCATGTCGACAGCAGGGGGCGCTGGCTGCCTGGGAATGCTTCCAAAATATTTCTTCACCTTGGCCAGGGCCTCTTTCGGATCGAGATCGCCGGCCAGCACCAGTACAACATTGTTGGGTGCGTAATAAATGCGGAAGAAGTCTTTTACGTCGTCCAAAGTGGCCGCGTTCAGATCGTCCATGGATCCGATCACAGAGTGGTGATAGGGGAAATTGTCATACGCCATGGAGTCCAACTCTTCCGTCGATTTACCGTAGGGCTGGTTGTCCACGCGCAGCCGGCGCTCTTCCTGCACGGCATTACGCTGATTGTCCAGATTGGCCTGGGTAATATTCAGCGCGCGCATGCGGTCAGATTCCAGGAACAGCGCCATATCCAGCTGGTTTTTAGGCAGCTCTTCAAAATAGTTTGTCTGGTCATTGTTGGTGCTGCCGTTCAGGGAACCGCCGTAATTCTGCACCAGCAGCATGTGTTCGCCCTTGCCTACATTGGCTGAGCCTTCAAACATCATGTGTTCGAAGAGATGGGCAAATCCGGTGCGGCCCTGCTTCTCATTCCGCGATCCCGTATTGTAGGTAAGGGAAACAGCGATCACGGGAGCAGCGTGCTCAGGCGCGATAATCACGCGCAAGCCGTTATCCAGAGTGGTGTCTGTAAATTCCACTTTGGGAAGTTTTGATTGCGCAAAAGCTGCGGTGGAGAGAGCAAGCAAACATGCGCACAGCAGCCTGATACGTACACTGTTCACAGAACACCTCAATCGTAGAGTAGAAAAAAAAGGACAACGCGGAGGACGCACTAGATTCTGCGAAACCCCGCAGAAAATCAACTAAAAAATTCGCCGGATAGCCCGCTGCCAGCCTGCGTATTATAAGCAATCATCCCCTCCAGCGTCAGGGATAAATGGCCCTTTGCGTGGTAGAATCCGCTGCGGTCATTGGAAGTTGCTGGAAGCCGTTGGAAGTCGCAGGAATTAGAGAAGTAACTTGGAGAATAAATGGGCATTCGCAAAATATCCGTACTGATAGGTTCGTTGATCGTTCTCATTAGTATTTGCTCTTATGCAACCGAACGGCAGAACAATGCCGATTACCATGCCCGCCGCGTGGCGCTGGCAAAGCAGATGGAGGGCGGCGCTCTCGTCCTGTTTGCTCCCACGGAAGCCGAAGGCCCGAACGATCTCTACGGATTCCGTCAGGACGATAATTTCTTTTATCTCACAGGATGGTCAGAGCCCGGCGCAGCCATACTGATCAACTCCAACCCCTATACGGAGATACTGTTCCTTGCCGAGCATAATGTGACGCAGGAAAAATGGACTGGTCCAAAGCTTGGTCCAGGAGATCCGCAGGCGGCTAAAGAGACTGGCTTCGATAAAGTGGAAAGCCTGGACAAGATGCATGATGAGTTGCTCAAGCTTCTGCCGCAACCGCGTGCCGTTGTTTATTCCGATCTCGGCTCCAACGGCCAGACGGCGGCTTCCACGGGGCCGGTCGAGTGGCTGCGCCGCGGTAATTCCTTTCCGAATTACGTTTCGTTCAGAGACGCCAACCCGTTGATCGCCCATCTGCGGACGGTAAAAGATGCGGGCGAAATACATATGATCACCAGCGCCACGGAGGCTTCAGAGTTTTCGCATCGCGCTGCCCTGAAAGCCATCCACCCTGGCGTGACTGAGCGTGAGATTGCAGCGCTCATGCAATATGAATTCAGCAAGCGTGGATGTGAGCGCCCGGCATATGCGCCGATTGTCGGCTCTGGCTTCTATTCAACCGTGCTGCATTACTCTGACAATTCCCACACCATGAAAGACGGAGACGTGGTGGTGATGGACGTGGCCGGCGAATTTTCAATGTATGCCAGCGACATCACACGCACGGCTCCGGTCAACGGCAAGTTCACCGCGCGCCAGCGAGAGATTTATAACATCGTGCTCGGGGCGCAGGAAGCCGCGATGCATGCATTCCAGGCGGGAAAATCAAGGCTTGCCAGCAGCCGGACCGACCCAGATTCTCTCTACAAAGTCGCGTTTGACTACATCAACTCCCACGGCAAAGACCTTCACGGCGATCCGCTGGGCAAATATTTTATCCACGGTCTGGGGCATCACGTGGGGCTGAATGTCCACGACGCAAATGATTCTTCCATGCCGCTCGATAAAGGAATGGTCTTTACGATTGAGCCGGGTATCTATATTCCTGAAGAAAAACTCGGCGTGCGGGTTGAGGACATGTTTTTGGTCGGTCAGGATGGCAAACTCATATTGCTGAGCCATGATCTGCCGCGCACACCGGACGAAGTAGAGAAGGCGATGGCAAAGTAAGGGATTGCCACTATGAGCGAGAAAAAAGGGACCCTCGGGTCCCTTTTTGTTGCACTCATTTATTTCACGGCTTTATTTCACCGCCACGGCCAGCGTGTCATGGTGTTCGCGAATAAATCGCCTCAGATACGGCCCGATCTGGCTGGGAGCATCAAACCCCGCGGCTTTGGCGGCAGCTTCCGCGTCTTTGGGTGAAACATCCGCGCTTTCGGCATAGTGTTTTAAATCACGAAAGACGCCAATGGTGAATATGTCCCATGCCGCTCCCTGGTCGCGAACGAAGATAAAATTTTCCGGCTCCTTCACGGCTTTTGCATAAGCATTTTCCATCTCGCGTTCTTTGTAGAGATCGGCAAATTTGCCCGGCAAGGCGACAAACATCTCCACGTGAAAGAAAGCGCCGTTAGCAAAGGCCTTGCGCAGATCAGCCAGCGGTGGTCCGTAGGTAAATAAATCTTCCTGCCACGCAATGTCTTCCTTGAACTTGTCGTCGAGCCTGGCTGCCTGCTCTGCTTGTTTGCGTTTGCTCACGCGCTCTGGCTGGTAATACTCAGAATAGCTGCCGATAGGGAAGAGGATCATCAGGTCCCAGTGGTCGCCTTGGCTGTGGCGCATCCAGAGCGGCGCTTCTTCACCGGCTTTCTGCAACTCTGCTGCGCGTGCCTTATAAAGGTCGACCAGTTCCGTGAACTTACCCGGAGCCGCCTGCACAAGAGTAACTTTGTAAAGATACGGATTGTCGGCAGCACGCGCCCCTGAGGCAATGAAGGAGCACAGAAGGAACATAAACACGGCTTGTTTGCAGCGCATTGAGAGTCGCTCGCTTTTATGGGATTGGAAACAGGCGGCAATCTGCTTGCGGCGTTTGCGCCCATCTCCGCTGCGATGTTAACTTAAAAGGTTTGCATAGTGAATGTATTTTGGGGAGGAAGCATGGCGTCTTCATACAACGGGGTTGCGCTGCCAGCCGGCGGCAGTCCTATTTCTTTTAGCGGCGGTAAGCTGCAGGTTCCTGATAATCCGATTATTCCTTACATTGAAGGTGACGGCACGGGACGCGACATCTGGGCGGCCTCTGTGCGGGTTTTTGATGGCGCGGTGGAGCACGCTTACGGCGGGAAGCGGAAGATTCACTGGTATGAAATCTTTGCCGGAGAAAAGGCATTTACCAAATTCAACGACTGGCTTCCGCAAGGGTCAGTGGATGCGGCGCGCGACCTGCATGTCTCAATTAAAGGGCCATTGACCACTCCTATCGGAGGCGGTATTCGTTCTCTGAACGTTGCTTTGCGGCAGATCATGGACCTTTATTCCTGTATTCGTCCGGTGCGCTATTACCAGGGCGTACCCTCGCCGGTGAAACATCCTGAGCAGCTCAACGTAATTATCTTCCGCGAAAATACTGAGGACGTTTACGCCGGAATCGAGTGGAAGCAGGGAAGTCCCGAAGTAAAGAAGCTGATCGACTTCCTCAACAACACCATGCTGGCCGGGACCAAGAAGCGTGTCCGCGAAGACTCAGGCGTCGGCATTAAGCCTATTTCCATCTTTGGCACCAAGCGCCTGGTGCGCATGGCTATTCAACATGCGGTAAAGAACAAGCGCCGCTCTGTCACGCTGGTGCATAAAGGCAACATCCAGAAATTTACTGAAGGCGCTTTCCGCGAGTGGGGCTATGAAGTGGCGCGCGACGAATTTCGCGATCAGATTGTGACTGAACGAGAGAGCTGGATACTGGACAACAAAGACAAGAATCCGAACCTGACGGTGGAAAATAACGCCGCCATGATCGAACCCGGCCTGGACTTTGCTCCTGAAAGTTTCAAACAAGAGCTGCACGCGGAGATCAAAGGCGTGCTTGATTCCATCGGCAAATCGCACGGAAACGGCGCATGGAAGAAAAAAATCATGGTCAATGACCGCATTGCCGATTCGATCTTCCAGCAGGTGATTATCCGTCCGTCGGAGTATGACATTCTGGCTACTCCGAATTTGAATGGCGACTATATTTCGGACGCCTGCGCGGCGCAGGTCGGCGGCCTGGGGATTGCTCCTGGCGCTAATGTGGGCGATCAGCACGCCGTGTTTGAGGCAACGCATGGCACAGCGCCCAAATATGCCGACAAAGACGTAATCAATCCCGGATCGGTCATTCTTTCCGGGGTCATGATGCTCGACCATCTGGGATGGTCTGAAGCAGCGCGTTTGATTGAGAGTTCATTGGAAGCCACGATCCAGCAGCAGTTCGTGACGTATGACTTTGAGCGTCTGATGCCGGGTTCCACCAAGGTCAAGACAAGCGAGTTTGCTACGCACATGCTGAAAAACATGGTCGAGCGCAAGAAGACAGCGGTATAAGCAAAAAGTGCCGAAGACGAAATCATCTTAAGAGGGCATAAGCCCGGGAAAAATACAGGAAGGATCTATGCGTAAAAAAGTAACGATTGTAGGTGCAGGAAATGTAGGCGCGACGGCTGCTCACTGGGTGGCTTCAAAAGAACTGGCCAACGTTGTTTTGATTGACGTGCTGGATGGCGTTCCGCAGGGCAAAGGGTTGGACCTGCTGGAAGCCATGCCGATTGAGAAACGCGATTCTTACGTGCTGGGCACCAATGACTATGCCGATACCGCAAATTCTGACATTGTGGTGATCACGGCCGGAATCGCGCGCAAGCCAGGCATGAGCCGCGATGATCTTTTAAACACGAATTACAAAATCATGCAGGACGTGATTGCCAAAGTGGTGGCGAATTCGCCGAACTGCATTCTGATCATCGTCTCTAACCCGCTGGACGCGATGGCCCAGGCCGCGTTTAAGCTCAGCAAGTTTTCCCGCAATCGTGTGCTCGGTATGGCCGGCGTGCTGGATTCAGCGCGCTTCCGCACCTTCATTGCTCAGGAATTGAAAGTGAGCGTGGAAAACGTGACGGCATTTGTGCTTGGCGGACACGGAGACACCATGGTCCCGCTGGCTCGTTACTCCACCGTGGCCGGCATCCCGATCACTGAGTTGATCCCCAAAGACCGGCTTGATGCCATTATTCAGCGCACACGCGATGGCGGAGCCGAGATTGTGAAATATCTCAAGACCGGCAGCGCGTATTACGCTCCTTCAGCGGCAGCCACGGAGATGGTGGAAGCCATCCTGAAAGACAAGAAGAAAATCCTGCCCTGCGCCGTTCACCTTGAAGGCGAGTATGGAATCAAAGGACTCTTTGTTGGCGTACCGTGTAAGCTGGGCGCAAACGGCCTGGAGCAGATCATCGAAATCAAACTGACGCCGGAAGAGCAGGCGGCATTGCAGAAGAGCGCGGATTCGGTGACTGAGCTGGTAAAGGTAATCGGCGTTTAGTCTTAGCTAATTCCAGAAAAGCCGGCGCATTGGCGCCGGCTTTTTCAATGGAGATCATTTTCAGGAACATCTGGATCGGGGAGCGCATGAGCTTCTTTATCACGCGCTTCTGCATAGGCCTTCATCACTTGCTTCACCACCTCTTCCAGAATAAGCGGCACGTCCCATCGTGCAACAATCAATGAGTGTTCTTCCAAATACAGGGCCGGCAATTTCTCAGTCGCCAGCGCTTTCTGCAGGCCTGGTGGCGTTGCCACAAAATATTGATAAAGCGCGGTGTGAGCGTTTTCGATGTCCCGCACCTCAAGGTAAAAATGATCGTAAAACGAGGACGGATCTTCCGGGCCGCGAAGCAAATCGGTTTCCTCAAAATAGTAATTCAGGAATTCAGGACGGTTGTACTTGCCATCGCTGTCGCGGGTGATCTCAGGCACATGGATAGGAAAGGGGAGATCGGCGCCGACAACTGTGAGCTTTTTGTCGGATGAATCGTCATCTTCATCCGAAATAATCTGTGTTGGAAGCTGTTCGGGAATCGGAACCATAACCGAAGACTCACCGGACGATGAGAGTTTCCGGCCAAGGAAGAGCAGGAGTAGAAACGCTGCTATAAAGATGACAACCTTGACCGGATCCATACGCAGACTCCGTTAAGCAGCGCGTTCGATGGTGATGGAGTTGATCACAACTTCCTTCACAGGACGGTCCTGCGCGCCCTTTTTTACTTTGGAAATCTTATCGACAACGTCCTGCCCTTCAACGACTTCTCCAAAGATCGTGTGATTGCCGGTGAGCCAAGGCGTGGCAGCCACGGTAATAAAGAACTGGCTTCCATTGGTTCCCGGGCCGGCATTGGCCATGGCCAGCTTGCCTGTCTTATCAAATTTATGTGGCGAACCTTTGGTTTCATCTCCGAATTTATATCCTGGGCCGCCCATGCCGGTGCCACTGGGGTCGCCGCCCTGGATCATAAAGTCTGGAATCACGCGGTGAAAAATGGTGCCGCTATAAAGTGGTCCGTCGCCGCTTTTGCCGCTCACATTGTCTTTCCAGCTTCGCTTGCCCTCGGCAAGGTCGGTAAAGTTCTTGGTGGTGATCGGCGCATCTTTTTCAAAGAGCCGGCAAACAATCTGGCCTTCTGTCGTGTCAAAAACCGCATATGTACCTGGTTGGCGTGTCATGCAATTATTCCTTTCCGCTCGTTATAAATCATGATCCATGTTGCTGATCGGCTTCAGTTTTTAGGCGTTGTGGTTGCGGGAGCTTTCTTCGCGGCAGGCTTTGCCGCGGTGCTGCCTGCAGTCTGAATATCAATGTGCTTAATCTTTACCGGGTTTTGTGGCTGGCTATTGCTGCCATTGCAGGTTGCGCCACCGTTGCAAGGCATACGGGCAATCTTCTTTACCAGTTCCACGGTATCGGCATCGCACTGGCCAAAGATGGTGTAGCCGCTATTAGGCTGGCGACGTCCGCCCATACATCCATTGGGATCCAGGCACGGGTTGAGGAAGGGCACTTCCTTCTCAGTGATGAAGAACTGCGAGCTATTGGTGTTAGGACCGCGGTTGGCCATGGCAAGGCGTCCTGGCTGATCAAAAAGGAGGTCAGCATGCAATTCATCCTGAAATTCAATGCCAACATCTCCACTTCCAGAACCTGATGGATCACCGCCCTGAATCATAAATTCGGGAATAGTGCGGTGGAAGATCACACCGTCATACAGCGGCTTGCCCGTTACAGTCTTACCGGTAGCTGGATCCTTCCAGGCCTTGGTGCCTTTGGCCAGGCCGATAAAATTTGCTACCGCTTTGGGCGCTTTATCTGGAAAAAGACTGCATTTCATGTCCCCTGCCGTGGTGTGAATTACAGCGGTCGGGGAGGTCTTGGCATTGGCTGGTGTAGCTGCTGTTTTGGGCGTTGTTTTTGGGGCGGTACTCTGGGCAGTACCTGTCTTGGTCTGGGCGGCGCCAGCAAGGCTCAAACACAGTAGAATCAACGCAGCGCGAGTCAACATTCTTATCTCTCTCCTTTTTCAATGGCGTAACCGGATATTAGAAATGGAGAGCTGAAAGAAGTAAAGTCTGCGGGCAGCTTATGGCCCTGATTTGCCATGAGGATGCCTCCTTTCCTTGTAACCTTTTCCTGGATCTGCGGTAATCATCGTTGAAAGGACAGACAACACCCTGCCGGAGCCGATGCACAACTCGATGTCCGACGAAGAACTAATGTCGCAGGTGCGGAACGGCATCGGCGAGACGCTAGGCGTGTTGTTTGAGCGCTATCACGTGCCGTTATTTAACTTTTACTTGAAGTTGACGGGCGACCGGCCAGTGAGCGAAGACCTGGTTCAGGAAGTCTTCTTCCGCATCCTCAAGTATCGCCACAGTTACCGGCCAGACACGCCATTTCGCGCCTGGATGTACCAGATCGCCCGGAACGCCCGGATGGACTTTCTGCGCAAACGGCGGCCAGAGACGGCCTGGGAGCCCGAGATGTCCCCGGCGGTGGCGCCCGTGGATACCGCTCAACAGAGCCAGGAAGCGCTATTGCTGCACAGCGCGCTCATGCAGATATCGGAAGACAAGCGCGAAGTCCTGGTTCTGAGCCGGTTTCAGGACCTCAAATACGAAGAGATTGCGCAGCTTCTGGGTTGCGAGGTTGGCACCGTGAAAACGCGAGTCCATCGTGCGCTGCAAGAGTTGCGGCAGATATTCCATCAGCTTGAAAGTGGGAAGCAGTTACATGGCAAAGGTCCGCATGGAACCTGGCCAACTCCCGGGAGTGTGCAATGAAATGCGAAGAGATTAGCGAACTGCTGCCGGACTACCTGCAAGGCAGGCTCGATTCTGGCCAGACAGCCGAAGTGGAAAAGCATTTGGCAGGCTGTGCTTCCTGCGGCGAAGAAGCAGCGTTGTGGAAGAAACTGGCGTTGCTGCCGGAAGAACAGCCAAGCCCAGCGCTGCAGTCCAGATTTAAAGCAATGCTTGAGAGTTATCAGGAAGGACGTTGGGAGAAAAATAATTTAGCAGTTGAGAAAAGCAAGGTGCCAACGCCGATGCTATGGGGACTGGGTAACTGGAGACAGATTCCTGCTGCGGGTATTGTGTGGGCATGTCTCTTCCTGGTTTGCGGATATTTCATAGGCAAGCATTCTGACCGCGGCGCCGGCACCGAATCACAGCAGCAGATCGAGGCGATGCGGCAGGAATTGTCCGCCACACGGCAGATGGTGGCTCTCTCCATGTTGCAGCAGCAGTCGGCCAGCCAGAGGCTGGAAGGTGTGAGTTGGAGCACGCGCTTGCCCGAGCCGGATTCCAAGGTAATGGGTGCGCTGATGCATACCTTGCAGTTTGATAACAGCGTTGACGTGCGCCTGGCTGCGCTGGACGCGCTAAGCCGATATGCCGGACGGCCGGAGATTCGAAGTGAACTGGTAGGTGCGCTGCAAACCAAACAGTCGCCGCTGGTGCAGGTTGCGTTGATCGATCTGCTGGTGGATTTGCATGACAAAGGCGCAGTTCCGCAATTCAAGAAATTCCAGCAAGATCCCAAGCTCGATCCTACGGTGAAGAAGCGGGTTGACTGGGGAATACAGCAGTTGAACTAGTTTTGACAGATAACAGATAAGTGACTGGAGATGGCCATGTTGAAGCACAGATTTCTTACGTTGGTTCTCATGTATTCGATCGCCATACTGTTGTTACCGCAAATGACAGCGCCACTGCAGGCGGCAGGCGACGACGATGACTCCGATTCCAGCATGCGGCTGCAAGAGAAAGAGACCATCCGCAAGACGTTCAATCTGACTGCAGAGCACAAGATTCTGGAAGTCGACGACGTTTTTGGCTCCATTGAAGTAACCGGCGGCGAGGGGAATCAGGTTCAGCTGGTGGTGAATAAAACCATCTTCGCGGAGTCCAAAGACAGAATGGAAACAGCGAAAAAAGAAGTCACTTTAGATATTACGGATCAACCGGATTTCTTAAAGTTTTACGTGAATGGTCCATTTCGCTGCAATTGCAATGATGGCTGTGAAGGACAGCGTGGAGATCGCGGTTACAGAGTGAAGATGGATTTTCAGCTCCAGGTGCCGCGGAATATAGAAGTCAAGTTGAAGACAGTGAACTCAGGGTTTGTCCACGTGCAGGATGTGACGGGTAACTTTTCGGTCCATAACGTGAACGGCAGAATTGAAATGCTGAATGTCGCCGGTTCCGGCACGGCCAAGACAGTGAATGGTCCGGTGAAAGTTACGTTCCGGGAGAACCCGCGCGAGAATTCTGACTTCGGCACCATTAACGGCAATGTTGAGCTGTATTTTGTTCGCGGATTGGCAGGCGACTTCCGCTTTAAGACCATGAATGGCGCTGTCTATAGCGATTTTGAGATGACCTCGCTGCCGGCGCAGCCAGTCAGCTCTGAACGGCGCGGCACAAAGTTTGTATTTCATTCGGACCGCTTTACCGGTGGACGCATTGGCTCTGGCGGGCCGGAAATCAAAGCAGAAAATCTAAATGGAGACATACGCGTTCTCGAACGCCATGAGTAATCAAGGCAAAAAGGGAACCGAGGGGAGAATAAACCTATGAACTACTACTTTAAGATTTATAAATGCGTCCTATCCGTGGCGGCAGCAGCGTTGCTGGCAGTGGCCCAGCCGCTAAGCGCGCAGTCTGAGAATAAAGTCAGCGTTCCGCTGAGCGATCCAACACGCCCGGTCAGCCTTAGCGCTCATCTGGTAACCGGCAGCATTACCGTAAAGGGTGCTGACGTGAAAGAGGTCCTGGTCGAAGCCAAGGGCCGTGGTGATGAGGATTCCGGCCGCGAAGGGAAAGCTGGTGGAATGAAGCGTATCCCCATGACCTCTACCGGGTTGAATATTGAGGCAGAAAATAACCAGGTCCGGATCAGCACGGACTCAACTCAGCGTGCCACCGATCTTCTGATTACGGTGCCCATTCACACATCACTTTCACTGCATACCGTAAATGACGGAAACATTTTGGTGACCGGCGTTGACGGAGAGCTGGATATCAATGATGTAAACGGTGAAGTTGATCTGAAAAATGTTGGCGGCAGTGTGGTAGCTCATGCTCTGAACGGACACGTGGTGGTGACTTTTACTCGCATTGACGCGCAGAAGCCGATGGCATTCAGCTCGTTGAATGGCGATATAGATGTGACCTTTCCGGCGGACCTCAAGGCCAATGTGAGCATGCGCACGGATAACGGCGAGGTTTACAGCGATTTTGACGTAAAGCTGCTAGCCAGCGCTCCCCAGCAGACCGTGGAAGATAATCGAGGTAAGGGCGGCAAGTATCGGGTAAAAGTGGATAAAAATGTGCGCGGCACGATCAACGGCGGCGGCCAGGAAATTCAATTCAAGAATTTCAATGGCAATATTTACATCAGAAAAGCAGGAGTGAAGCAGTAGGAGAGTTTAGTCGCAAAAGTGTCATCTGGGCGAAGAGGAAGTTACTTCCTCTTCGCTCTTGCTATTGCGTCCAGCACTGAATCATTCGCACCTTGGCTCTTGAGACGAGCCCGGCGCTCCGCGGTTAAATCAAAGGCCACTCCATATTCGGTCACACGATTGATGAGTTCAGCGGGATCAGTACGGTTCGCTACCATTAACTCAATATCCGCCAGGCTCAGTGCCTCTGAGTCTTTGCGCTCGGCCTGAAGCCTCTTGGCTGTAGCTTCAACCTCATGCATTACACGAAGAAAATTTCCGCCCAGGATTTTGTGGATCTGCTCAGCGGTATAGCCTCGTTGCAGCAAAGCCTGGGTAATCTTGGGAAGGTCGGCTACGGAGTCAATTCCTTCCGGCAATGAAGTAACGCCATCAAAATCGGAGCCTAAACCTACGTGATCGATGCCCGCAACTTTGGCGACATGGTCAATGTGGTCGATCAGAGATTTCAGTGGCGGGCGCGGGAACTGTGCGGCCCACTTCTTTTCGATTGCGACTGTATCGTTGTAAGTAATCGGGCTGCCATCCGGATGCGGGTGCGCTTTTTTGAACGCCTCTACTTCGGCGTCCCGCTGTTTTAGCTTTTCCGGATCGGAGGACGCTTTGCGGTAATTTTCGTCGATAAACGCAGAATAGAAATTCACCATCACCACGCCGCCGTTGATGGTCATGGCGCGCAGCATATCATCGGTCATATTGCGGGGCTGGTTGGTCAATTCTCGTGAAGACGAATGCGAAGCAATCACCGGAGCCTGGCTGATCAGCAGCGCCTGATAAAAGGTGGCATCAGAAACATGGGAAATATCCACAATCATGCCCAGGCGGTTCATTTCGCGAACCACGTCCTTGCCAAAATCAGTCATGCCGTTATGGTGCTTTACATTGGGGTCCTGAATGTCCCCGGAGGAGTCTCCCCACTCGTTGGTGTTGGACCAGGTCAGAGTCATGTAACGGACGCCGACGCGGTAAAAATCGCGCAACAGGCGCATGTCATTCTCAATGGCATGGCCGCCTTCTATGCCCATCAGAGCGGCAAACTTGTGCTGTTCATGCGCGCGGACAATATCGTCGGCGGTAAACGCCATGGTGATTTTGTCAGGATGCCGGGCCGCCTGCTGGTAAACGCTGTCAATCAGGTCCATGGCCCGTTTGGCATAGTGGCCCTTGAATTCCGGCTCAACCCAGATAGAGAAGAACTCCGCTCCCAGATTGCCCTGCTTGATCTTGTCAAGATCAATATGGCCCTCCGTGACAGGAGTGTTCTGGCCAAGGTCAAAGTTTTCGTCCAGGAAGCGTTGTGGCGTGTCCGCGTGGGTATCAATGACTAGCGCAGACTGGTGGATAGCCGAGGCGTCGTTTGGCTTAGACGCGGCGGCCTTGGTGTTTTTCTTAGGTTGAGGTTGTGCGAACGCTAAGCTTGAAAGCAGCAGGAAGCATGCAAACAAACATTTTGGCTTCATTCTCTGACGATTTTATCAGCCAACTGGTTTGCTTCACGCCATTCTGTATAACGATCTGAAACCATCACGTGGAAACAGGCCTGCCGGCGCTCTTCCGCGGCTTCTACCAGACCCTGGTCACGCAGGTTCTTGAGATATTCTTCAATCCATTGGTGCTGCGTGCGTGTCAGTCCGCGCTTGGCCAGATCAACGGTGATGCCGGCCAGGTGAGAAGAAGCATGTTCGCCAACTTCCGGCGCCGCATTGCCATTGTGGCGACGAAGCTGCTGCTGCTGCTCCATGGTGCGGACCGCGGAATTTACCTGCAGCTGGGTATGAAACTGTTTGAAATACGCTTCACTCATGTCCTGGAGAAACTGATTACACCACGGACGGCAGTACTTTTTGTCGGCCTGCAGGGACGGGTTAATGCGCAGTGCCCGGCTCTCCTGGATGGGAACCAGCTCCTGTGTGCGCTCCAGCTCCATCAGCTGTTCATTGTCCGCGATGCGCGGCAATTGCAGGCGGTCGATTTCTTCGTTCTGCCGGACCATGGAATCCATGGAGCCACGCAGAACGGGGTTCCAGGCCACGCGGCGAACGTGTGCGCGACGGTGCTTGGCAACATAGCGGCTGGCGGCAAAAGCCGGTACCGTGGCTGCAATAGCCATCAGGAAGATCGACGAAGTAATGAATGTTCTTTTAGCGCCCATCGGGTCTTTAAATCCTGTTCCTGTACAAATATCCCACGCCACCTAATATCGGCATTAGATGGCAAATTTTAAACCAGAGCACTCGTATTTGTACCCAGAGTTTTACCTGATTTTCATAGTTTTAATCGAACCGCAGGGCATTCATCCAACACGACTTTAGTAATCAGCAGCTTACGTTGCTTGACAAAAAATGCTAGTTTTTTGATTTGTTCGCCTTAAAATTTTTCTGATCATCGTTTGCCTGGTCAGGGGCTTCTAAAAGCGTCTCTTTTTGAGATTCACGCAGATCTACCTAACCGCGGAAGAAGTCTTTAATTGACTGCTTCATGACTTCACGGCCTGTGTCCGCAATCGCTTTGGTGAGTGGTATGTCCTTGGGGCAGACCTGCACGCAGTTCTGGGCATAACCGCACTCCTGGATACCACCATCGCCCATCAGTGCCTGCAGGCGTTCGTGCTTGAGGGCTTTGCCGGTGGGATGCTGGTTAAACAGGCGCACCTGGGCGATCGTTGCCGCACCGACGAAGCCGGTTTCTTCGTTGAACTGTGGGCATGCTTCCATACAGCAGCAACAAGAAATGCAGCGGGAGATTGGGTAAGCCTCTTCCTGTTCTTTAGGAGAAATCCGCAGCCCCGAGCCGAGATCGTATGTGCCATCTACCGGCACCCAGGCCTTTACGGCTTTCAGGTTTTCAAAGATCACGCTGCGGTCCACAGCCAGGTCACGGACGATAGGGAACTTGCTGAAGGGTTCCACGCGGATTGGCTGCTCCAGTTTATCGACCAGCGCTGAACATGCCATGCGCGCTTTGCCGTTGATGAGCATGGCGCAGGAGCCGCAAACCTCTTCCAGGCAGTTGGAGTCATAAGCAATGGGCGTGGTGGTTTTGCCGTCGCGCGTTACAGGATTGGCGGCAATCTCCATCATGGCCGAAATCACGTTCATTCCCGGCTTCCAGGTCAGCTCAAATTCTTCCCAGTGCGCAGCGGCCTTGGGGTTCGCCTGGCGCTTAATCTTGAGAATGATGGTTTTCGCCATTACTGTTTGGTCTCCCGTAAAGAAATAATCTTAAGTGTTGTCATTACTGCATTCATGAATGTGATGCCCGCAAAAGCTCCGTACGCCCAATCCCTGTGCGCAATCGCCTGCCACGACAGGAAGAAAGTAAGCAAGTAAAACAAAATCGCGGCGTTCTTGTAGAACTTTGGCGATGCGTTGCGTTGTTGTTGCATCCTTTAAATCCCGAGCAAAGGCGAGGGATCACTACCCGCTTCAAGTTATTTGTCAGCTTCTACAGCGTTACTAAAAATCCAAACTCATTTGGCGATAGAGTTCCCTCGCTTGCGCTCGGGATTTAAAAAGCTTACTTTGCGATGTCATACCGGCGCTCTCGCAGCGGTAGCAGTGAAATATCCACTGGCTCAAACTCAAATCTTGGCTCGTCGACGTCTGCGGCAAAATAAGCTTTCGTCGTCTTCAGGAAGTTCTTGTCATCGCGGTCAGGAAAATCTGGTTTGTAGTGCGCGCCGCGTGATTCGTCCCTTAGCGCCGCTCCCTGGGCAATCACCCGCGAGAGTTGCAGCATGTTATAAAGCTGCCGCGTAAAGATGAATGACGTGTTGGCCCACTGGCTCTTGTCGCTCAAATTGATGTGGTTAAAGCGTTCCAGGAACTCAACCAGCTTGGCGTCAGTCTGCTGCAGGTTCTTGTTATAGCGGATGACGGTGCAGTTGCGCGTCATCAACTCACCCAGTTCACGCCACAGGCGGAACGGGTTTTCTGTTCCGTTTGAACTGATCAAAGCAGTATTGGCTTCTTCCTGGCGTTTGCGCTCAGCTTCAAATACCGTACTGCTCACGCCGTCAGTCGACTTTGCATTGTTCTTGGCGTACAGCATGGCTTGCGGGCCGGCAATAAAACCGCCATGGATGCATGAGACCAGGGAGTTTGCTCCCAGACGATTCGCGCCGTGATAGCTGTATTCGCATTCTCCCGCCGCAAAAATGCCTTTGATGTTGGTGGCCTGGTTGTAATCCACCCATAGGCCGCCCATGGTGTAATGCATGCCGGGGAAAATCTTCATGGGGACTTCGCGCGGATCGTCGCCCACAAATTTTTCGTAAATTTCCAGGATGCCTTCCAGCTTGCGGTTCAGGGTTTCACGATCAATGTGCGTCAGGTCCAGATAGACCATGGGCTGGCCGTCAACGCCAAGATCGTGTTCGTAAACCACTTTGTGGATCGCGCGCGTAGCTACGTCACGCGGCACCAGGTTGCCATACTTCGGATACCACTCTTCCAGAAAATACCAGCGCTCTGATGCGGGAATGCTCTTCCAATCGCGCTTGTCGCCTTTGTTCTTGGGAACCCAGACACGGCCGCCTTCACCGCGGGCTGACTCTGACATCAGGCGCAGCTTGTCTTCACCGGGGATGGAAGTTGGGTGGACCTGGATAAATTCGCCGTTCGCGTAATAGCAGCCCTGCTGATAGAGCGCGGACTGAGCCGATCCGGTGCAGACCACGGAATTCGTAGACTTACCAAAAATGGCGCCGATACCGCCCGTGGCCATGATGATGGCATCGGCGGGAAAGGTGCGAACCTCCATGCTGCGCAAGTCCATGGCGCAGATGCCGCGGCAGGTGCGATTACCATCCAGAACCGCGCTCAAGAACTCCCAGTGCTCGAACTTGGTGACCTTGCCTTCCGATTCGTAGCGGCGCACCTGTTCATCCAGAGCGTAGAGCAGTTGCTGGCCTGTAGTTGCTCCGGCAAATGCGGTGCGATGGTAGAGCGTGCCGCCAAAGCGACGGAAATCAAGCAAGCCTTCAGGCGTGCGATTGAAAGTTACGCCCATCCTGTCCAGCAGATCGATAATGGCCGGCGCTGCCTCGCACATGGCTTTTACCGGAGGCTGATTGGCAAGAAAATCACCGCCGTAGATGGTGTCGTCAAAATGCTGCCAGGTAGTGTCACCTTCGCCTTTAAGGTTCTTGGCCGCGTTGATGCCGCCTTGAGCGCACACTGAGTGCGACCGCTTAACCGGCACAATGGAAAACAGATCAACATGGCCGCCAGCTTCGGCAATTTTGATGGTCGCCGCCAGCCCTGCCAGTCCGCCACCAATCACGATAATTTTAGGGTTCGATGCCATTTTTCTCGATTACCAACTTTGATTTACCAAAATCTTTATTTTTCGCTCTGGTCTATTTTTCGTTCTGATCATTTTTCGTTTTGATCCAGGGTCTGTTCCTGCGGCGGCAGTTTCACTGGTGTGTTGCGCCACTGCGGCCGGAAGAACGCTGCCATCGTCACCCAACCGACAAGAATCAGAGTGAGTGCCAGCGCCGTACATGCCCGGCCAAGCCATTTGCGTGACCTGTCACTTACGGTGATGCCCCACTTTGCGCAGAACAGGAATATCCCGTAGGAGAAATGCCACGAAGCCGCAATGATGCCGACGAGATAGAAAATTCCGTTCCACCAGTGCTGCAGCTCCATCTGCACTTTGTTAAAAGCCGCGTCCGGATGTGTCAGCAGATGCGTGCCGGTGAAGCGCATGGTGTATGTGTGCCAGACGATATAGACGAAGGCGATGCCGCCGGTCCAGCGCTGGGCCGCATACATGAAATTTCCCGCCCATGGATAATCGCTGACGTTGGATTCGCCGCGAAACCATATATAGAAGCCATAAAATGCGTGATAGAGGAGCGGAATGTAAATGCCAACGATCTCCAGAACCGGCACAAAGGGCAGGCCAGTAAGAAACTTTACCTGCGCGCCATAAGCCCAGGGGCCGTTGGTTGCGAAGGCGTTGGAGATGAAATGCTCCAGCAGGAACGCGCCAATGGGAATAATCCCGCTGAGGGAATGCAGACGACGCAGAAAAAATGAGTGGCCTTTACCGGCACGAATCGGTGGTACTCCGCGCTCGACAGGCGAGGCATTGCTAGCCATGTACTGCTATGCTCCAATCAGATTTGCAAGGCAAACTCTATATTATGAAACGTCATCAGCGCTCAGTCAAACTCGCTGGGGACATCACTGAAGCGAATCAACAGCGTTTGCGTACTTAATCTTGTCTAAAATTTTTTCCCAAGCGCTAACCACTATCGTTTTTGAGTTCTCTTGATAAAACTTAAGGCAGGCTTGCGCATCTGAACAACACTTTTCTTTCTGGGCCGTCTATTGGAGTATCCTTGGTTGGATTTATGCAGGGGTGAAAGGACTCACCATGCAGCCTTTTCTTCAGGAAGTTCACTACGCGCTTCGCCAGATGCGCAAGTCTCCGGGCTTTGCCGCACTTGCCGTGATTACATTGGCCCTTGGCATCGGTGCAAACACTGCAATGTTCACCGTGGTGGAGAGCATCTTGCTGCGCCCATTGCCTTACCAGCACTCTGACCGACTGGTTTACATTGGCCCCGCAGGCACTCAGGGTTTTGCTTCCACATCCTTGACCACCTTCCAGGACGTTCGCAATCAGACCAAGAATCTGGATACGCCGTCGCTCTTTGCCGAGGACGTGGGTGTTATTCAAGGCAAAGAGGGATCGGTAAGCGTTGTCACTCCGAATCTTACTCCGAGCGTGTTTAAGCTTCTTGGAGTCTCTCCATTGCTGGGCAGGACCTTTACTGAAGATGAAGGGAAGCAAGGCGGTCCGCAGGTGGTGTTGCTGTCAGAAGGTCTATGGCGGCAAGCATTCAACGCTGATCCTGAAGTTGTGGGCAAAACAGCACGGGTCAATGGGAAGCCAAGGACCATTGTTGGCGTAATGCCCTCAAGTTTTCGCTTCCCAGAGAACATGGGAGACGACTTACGTAAGGGGCTCTGGCTACCGGTCCAGCCAACTCCTGAAATGCAAAACGACCGTGGCAGCCACTTCTTCTTTATCGTGGCAGCACTCAAGCCCGGGGTAACTCTTGAGCAGGAGCGGTCTGAGCTTTCAGCGATTGCGCAATACATCCATCAGGTTGATCCGAAAAAAGGCAAGGACGTTGCCTTTCGGCTTGAAAACTACCATGACCTGCTGACTGGCTCTGTGCGCGAGGTGTTTTTAGGACTTGTGATCGCGCTGAGTTTGGTGCTGCTGATCGCGTGCGGAAACGTTGCCAATCTGCTGATCGCGCGATGCCTGGGGCGTCAGCAGGAATTTGCCGTTCGTTCAGCACTCGGCGCAGGACAGTTCAGGCTTGTACGCCAGTTATTTGTTGAAGGCGGCGTGCTCAGCCTATTGGGAAGCGTGCTTGGTTTCGGAGTGGCCTGGTTTGCCGTGATGGTGGTGCATAAGCTGCCTCCAGATACGATTCCCCGCAGTGAAGACATCGCGGTGCATTGGCAGGTAGTGATTGCGCTGGCGGCGATTGCAACCATCACGACTATTCTTTCGTCACTGCTGCCGGCTTTCTTCGTGGCGCGAACGGATCCTCAACCAGCATTGCAGGCGGCATCGCGTGGTGTGGGGCAGCGCAGTCTTGGTTCACGTGTCAGCGGTACGCTGGTCGCGCTGGAAGTTGCGATTTCTACCGTGTTGCTGATCGCTACCGGCCTGCTCTTTCATACTCTCTGGAACCTTGAACACTCGCGTCTTGGCTTCGATGTCACGCGTGTCACTTCATTTACCACGATGCCTGCCGATGCTTCGGGCTTTGCCAACATGGCTGTAGCAGAGCCAACTGACAAAGCTCCGGTTTCGATAGCAACGCTGTATTATCAGCCCACGCTGGAACGCATGCGCCAGGTACCCGGTGTGCAAGATGCAGCTCTCGTCAGCTCACCTCCGCTTACGGGTATCAACATGGGTACAAGCTTCAAGGTGGTTGGGCGGCCTGACGATCCTAACAATACGCCCGAAACAAGAATCTCAGCAGTGAGTGGAAGCTATGAGCGGGTAATGGAAACGCCAGTGCTGCGTGGACGCATGATCAGCAATGACGATAACGCGGCTGCGCCATTTGTCGCTGTGATCAATGAAACGCTGGCAAAGAAATATTTCGCGGGACAAGACCCGATCGGACAGAAGATTGATCTGGGCGGCAAAGAAACTGGCGCCATCACGCCGTACACCATCGTGGGCGTTCTGGGAGATCAGGTTGATGTCAAAATTGGACAAGCGCCGCAGCCGCTTTTAATGCTCCCATATGAGCAGGTCCCTACAACCTCACTCTATTACCAGATCCTGATCAAGACCATCGTTTTCATGATGGTGAAAACGCGCGGAGATATACCCGTTGCGCCGGCCATGCGAAATGTCTTCCATCAAACTGCGCCAGATTTTGCTTTGGACAACTTTCAAACCATGAAGGAAGCGGTAAACAGCAACAACTTCAGTCAGCGGCTAGGGCTGTATCTGATTGGGGCATTTGCCGGCATGGCGGTTCTGATGGTGGTTGCCGGACTTTATGGCGTGCTGGCACAGCTTGTAAGTTACCGGCGGAGAGAGATTGGTGTGCGCCTTGCGCTTGGAGCAACACGCCAGCGTATTTTGGGGATGTTTCTACGTCAGGGCGCGACTCTTGTGGTCGCCGGGTTGGTCGTTGGGACTGTTTTTGCCATGTGGATCACGCGTCTGGCCAAAAGCTTTTTGTATGAGGTAAAGACGGTTGATCCCATGACCTACGTTGGCGTCATCCTTCTTTTGTTGGTGGTTGGAATTGCCGCTGCGTTGATTCCTGCCCAGCGAGCCGCGGCAGTTGAGCCGATTGAGGCGCTCAGAGACGAGTAGAATCGCACCTTCAAGAGTCTGGCAAAAGCAACTCTGGTTGCTCCGCAACGGGAGTGGTAGTCTATCCAGTCCTAAAGGGGGCAGCCATGCGGTCCATCAGCCGTGCTTTGAGTCTTACATGTTTTTCTATTTTGATTCTGAGTTTGCTCGGAGCAAACGCGTTTGCGCAAAACGCTCCGCTCGATAAGCAGGTCAGCACCGTACTGCCTGACGCGCAGACTTTCTATCTCGACTTGCATCAGCATCCGGAATTGTCATCACATGAGACGCGGACTGCGGCAGAGCTTGCCACGCGTCTCCGCTCGCTCGGATATGAAGTTACGGAGCACGTGGGCGGAACGGGAGTAGTGGCCATCCTGAAAAATGGGGCTGGCCCAACCGTGATGCTGCGCACCGAACTGGATGGGCTTCCGGTAGAGGAGAAGACCGGTCTGCCTTATGCGAGCAAAGCGCACATGAAAGACGATAATGGCCGCGACGTCAGCGTGATGCACGCCTGCGGGCACGATATTCACATGGCGTCTCTGTGGGGAACGGCGTCAATCATGGCGCATACGAAGGACTCATGGCACGGAACGCTGATGCTGATTGGCCAGCCGGCAGAGGAAACGATCACGGGCGCCGATGCGATGCTCAAAGATGGTCTGTTTTCACGCTTTCCCAAGCCAGATATTGGCATTGCGCTGCATGACACGAATAATCTTCCTTTCGGCAAAGTTGGAATCACGCCGGGATACGCCAAGGCCAACGCAGACTCTGTCCGAATTACCGTCTATGGCAAAGGTGGCCATGGCGCGCTGCCGCAGACCACGATTGACCCGGTGCTGATTGCCGCCAGAATCGCGGTGACGGTGCAATCGATTGTTTCCCGCGAAATCAAGCCGGGAGATGCGGCGGTGATCACCATCGGCTACATTCAGGCAGGTTCAAAGAACAACATTATTCCTGACCAGGCGCAGATGGGGCTGACCGTACGCTCTTACAAGCCTGACGTGCGTCAGCATCTGCTGGCTGGCATTGAGCGAGTGGCGAAGGCGGAAGCCATGGCTGCCGGGGCAGAGAAGATGCCGCTGATCGAAAAATATGAATCGACGTCTGCGGTCTATAACGATCCGGTGTTGACGCAGCATCTGGCGGCGACGCTGGAAGGCGTCCTGGGTAAGGGAACTGTGGCGACGGAAGAACCGATTATGACGTCAGAAGATTATTCATATTTCGTCGAGCAGGGCGTGCCGTCTTTTTACTTCACGCTGGGCGTGGCCGATCCGCAGAAACTGGCGGAGGCAAAATCGGCAGGCGGACAGTTACCCAGCAACCACTCGCCGCTGTTTGCGCCAGTGCCGGAACCTTCCATCAAAACCGGCATTACGGCTGAAGTTACGATCCTGCGCGATCTGTTGAAAGGCACGTCAGCCGATGCCAGGAAATTTACCGAGAAGCCGGCAGGAAATTAGCAGGCGGAGACGCTGAGCCGCGGAGAGAGTCACATTTAGTTTTGTTTTTAGTATTTTTTGTATCCATAGGAGCTGTTTACCGATGAAATTTTCCCGCCGCCATTTTCTTGAAACCGCAGGACTTGCCACCGCTGTTACGCTGGCGCAACCCAGCAGCTTGTTCGCACAAGGTGAAAGCACCGGTAAGCAGCCGGAAGCCATTGCGCGGCTGAAGTCTCGCAAGGATGAAGCCAAGCCCATCACCGTTGCCGAGCGCGAGCAGCGGGTGGAGCGCGCGCGACAGTTGATGACTGAGAGCAAGATTGACGCCGTGATGGTTATGGGCGGGACGTCGCTGGTTTATTTTTCCAATATTCATTGGTGGATGAGCGAGCGCCTGTTTGCTCTGATTCTGCCGGTAAAGGGAAGTCCGTTTTATGTTTGCCCGGCGTTTGAAGAAGATCGCGCACGCGAGCAGATTGCCAGCGGCCCGGGCGGCAACAACGCTGAAGTTCGCACCTGGCAGGAAGATGAGAGCCCGTATCAGCGAATTGCTGAAGGGCTGAAGGCGCGAGGGCTCTCCACGGGCAAGATCGGCATGGAAGAGACAGTCCGCTATGTTTTCAGCGAAGGCGTGAGCAAGGCCGCGCCGGGCTTGCAGCTGGTAAGCGCCACGCCAGTCACAGCGGGCTGCCGCATGATCAAGAGCCCACATGAACTTCAACTGATGAAACTGGCAAATGAAGTGACGCTGGCGGCCTATGAAGCCGCCTATCTTTCCACCAAAGAGGGTATGACGCAGAATGACTTTGGCGCTATGGTGCAGGCCGCGCATGCACAACAGGGTTTTCGCGGCGATGCCAGCATACAGATCGGCGAATATTCAGCTTTGCCGCATGGATCGGCCAGGCCACAGGTCATCCGCGAAGGAACGATTCTGCTGATGGATGGTGGCTGCACCGCGGAAGGCTACGAGTCCGATATCAGCCGTACGGTGGTTCTGGGCAAACCCACGGACAAGATGAAGCAGGTATTTGAGATTGTGCACAGGGCGCAATCAGCCGCATTGGCAGCGGCCAAGCCGGGTGTCCAATGCCAGGCGGTGGATGCAGCGGCGCGCAAAGTTATCACAGATGCCGGTTATGGTCCTGACTACAAATATTTCACCCATCGCGTTGGGCACGGCATTGGCATGGATGGGCACGAATGGCCATATCTTGTCCGGGGAAACACGCTACCGCTCGCGCCTAATATGACGTTCAGTGATGAGCCCGGAATTTATATTCGCGGTGAGTTCGGTGTGCGATTGGAAGACGACATGCACATCACGGAGAACGGGGCGGAGCTTTTTACGCCACAATCGCCGAATTTAGAAGACCCATTCGGAGGAAAATCTTAACCACGAAGGACACGAAGGTTCACGAAGATTTGTAACTTCGTGTTCCTTTGTATCCTTTGTGGTTGAGCTTATTTCAGCGCGTTCGTAATAAACGCTGACACATCCTTCTTCAATTCCCCCAGCGAAGAATCCTGGATATACATCATGTGTCCGGCGCCGTAGTAACCCAGCGTCACGCGTCCGTGTTGCGCGCGTATCCAGCGCCATGTGGTTGAGCGTGTATTGCGTGGCGAAGTAGGGCGTGGCCAGGTCGAAGTATCCGGAGCCGACAAAAAGCTTCATGAAGGGATTTTTGTCGAAGGCGTCTTTGAGTGCTTGCGCGGTATCGGGGAAGCCGCCGCGTTGGACGCCCCAGTCCCATTCATCAAAGCGGAAGCCGCCGCCCAGAATGTAATAGTCCAGATCTGACTTGTAGCCCAATTCGGTGCGTACATACTGATTGAACATGGCGGTGTAAGGCGGACGAATCGCCGTCATGCTGGGATCAAAGCTGGAGGTCTCGTCGATGGCCGAGCGTGAAGTACCAGTGAAGCGGCTGTCGAGCCGGCCGATGGTTTCACGCTTATCGCGCAAGAGCTCTTTCGTGAAATGCGATTCCTCAATGCGCAGATTGCTTTCGTCGATATAGGTTTTGCTCAGGCCGGTGTACCGCGCCAAATGGTCAATCACGTCCTGGCGTTCTTGCGGGGTGAGGCGATCGCCCTTGGCCAGCGCTTCAGCATAAGGACCTGCGGCCCACTGTTCCACTTCAGAGCGCAGCTTGTCAAAGTTTTGTTGGAGATCTGGAGCAAGCTTTTTGTGGTACCACGCAGCGGAAGCATAGGTCGGCAGAAAGAGCACGAAGGGAAGGTCGTTGCCGGGAGCGCCGTCAGTGGTTTGAAAATTCAGGATGCTGGAAATCAGCATGATGCCGTTGAACGCAATGCCATGCTCAACCAGATAGCCGGAAAGCCCGGCGGCGCGGGTGGTGCCGTAACTTTCTCCCACCATGAAGAGCGGAGATGACCAACGCTCATAGCGGCCAAGGTAGAGACGAATGAATTCGCCCACGGATTCAATATCGCCGCGGAGGCCGATGAATTTTTTGGTCTGATCGCGCTTTACCGCACGGCTGTAGCCGGTGCCAACGGGATCGATGAACACCAGATCAGTCTGATCGAGCCATGTATATTCGTTGTCGACGAGCTGGTACGGCGGCGGAGGCATCATGCCATCGGGCTGCATGCGTACGCGCTTGGGACCAATTGCACCCATATGCAGCCATACAGATGCTGAGCCAGGACCGCCGTTGAAAGAAAAGGTCAGCGGACGGTGCTCGGCCGACTGGCCGTCAAGCGTATAGGCAACATAAAAAATGTGCGCTTCCACCTCGCCTGTGTCGTTGTTCTTGAGCGGCATCATGCCTGTGGTCGCGGTGTAGTGCAGCGTCTTGCCGCCGGCACGAATTTCATGGTGCGTCACCAAGGGCGGCTGGTCATTCGGATCTTTGGAGTCTTTGGAGTCTTTCTTTGCGTCCTTCGCGTCGGCAGGTTGAGCGCCGGGCTTGGCCTGTTCCGCTGGAGTGGGGCTTGCTGCGGCACGGTTCTGCTGGCCGCTTTTCTGCTGCTGACCAAAGGCACAAAGGGAAAAGAGCAAGGCTATCGTGATCAAATAAGACGAGGCGCGACTTGGCATCAAGGGCGACACACTCCACGCTGAAATTTAGACGCTGTCTCTAATAGACGTGTCTGGTGAAAACAGGTGAGTGTAGCTGGCGAACTACAAAAGGGCAAATCAGCGGAAATAAAGGATTCCCGGCGGTCGCTGCGGTAGTGACTGGGAGCTCTGGTGGCCCTTGAAATACCACATCAGAACGATAAGGAAGACAACAATGGCCAGCATAAAGATGCCAAAATGGTGGCCCGCACCGCTGTTGGATACACGTCGCGACATGAATACCTAAACACAATCGTCAAATAAAATCTTCTAGCCCTTACGAATCTTAAAGAAAAGTTGTCGAAAATTTTACATCTCTCTATAAAGCCAATAAAGAATGGGATGCCTGCCTGCCAATCTTTGTGGCCTTGTGATGACTCAATTAATGGGCGGGCACAACCAAGTCGCGGTCCAGACGGACTTCCAGCTGAGTACCTTTCTCCAGCGTTAAATCCGTGCCTTTAAACAGGAATCCGCTCCCTGTTCCCAGGCCTGCTCCGGCCGCGGCGCCTATGGCAGCTCCTCTGCTTCCACCCGCAACTGATCCGCTGGCAGCGCCAACAGCAGCTCCAATGGCTGCATTGGTAGCAACTCGCTTCATATCCGGGCCTTTGCGGTACATTTCGCCCTCTTGCCCAGTGGATTTGATGGAGGGATCTCCAGGTACTCCGGTTACGGTGGCTATCAGCGGAACCCAACCTTTGCGGGTCTCAATTTCATCCAGAGCCAATAGAAGCCGTGCGCCGGTATAGCCACGCTCGAACCGGGCAACGTGGCCCTTGATTGTCCGCCCTTTGGGAATCACTAACCCAATGGGAGTCACCAGCTCTTCACGGAGCTCGGCTTTGAAATGCTGGCCTTCGCGGATCTTGTGAGTGTCCAGGGTATCTTTCAACTTAACAATGAAGCGGCTGCCATCCGGGACGGCATTCAGGGGCCCGCTGGGAGGCGCGCTATACGCTGGAGTAGAAGTGCTCCGCCCATAATCAGGTGGAAGTTGCGGTTGAGGCGGTGGAGTGTTGTCGTCAGCCGGACGTGTCTTGAGCACGGGATCGTTGGAGCTGCCATTGCCATTGTTCTGGGCCATTGCGGCCAAAGCAAATGCCAGCACTACGGAACAAACGGAGACGGCCCACTTTGCCTTCATCGCGTTTTACCTCATAAATTTTTTGAAATGCTTGGCGGATGAGATGCGTCAATGATCCAGAAATGCTGCTTCGCGGATCGGGTATTGTGTTGTAACCTGCTTGTAACCCACGAAATTGGACATTACTAAAGTAACTGTCCGAAGGTTCCATCCGTGGGCATTTTGCTGCATCATATTGTGAGTAGAAGTGCCAATTCCCCTGAAAAGGAATGTGACCTATGAAGAACTGGTTTCTGCCTGCTACTGTTCTGGGATTAACTGGCCTGGCCCTGGTGCTCTCCAGCGAAAGAGGCCGGCAGCGTGTCCGCCATTGGATGGATGATTTCCTGAAACATGGGGATCCCATCGGAGAATTCGGCAAGTTTTGCGAGGAACAACTGGAGACGATCCAGCAAAGCCTGGACCGCCTCTCTGAGGCATTGGAAGATCCCCAGCTGAGTTAGGCTGCGATCTTATTAATTGCCTCCGCCATGCGCACGTCACGCTGGGTAACCCCACCTGAGTCGTGTGAAACCAGTGCCATGGTGATCGTGTTATAGCGGATATCGATATCCGGATGGTGGTTGGCCTGCTCGGCCTTATCTGCCACCTTATTTACAAACTGCATGGCAGCCTTGAAGTCTGGAAAACGGAAGACGCGCTGGATGGCGGTTCCATTGCGTTGCCATCCGCTCAGCGAAGTAAGCGCCTGCTGAATTTCTGTATCTGTGAGCACAGCCATAAGTGCCACCTTTCCTTACGTCACCGATTCTATTGCCTTCGCGAGAAAATTGCAGCAATCACGCTTTTGAACAAACTGCGATGCGGGTGCTGGACTTTAGCGATGACAATAAAACGCTAGGGTGTCCGGGTAGTGGCCAGAACAGCAATAGGTCTGATGGGATAAGCAACGTGGTCGATCTGCGAGTTGATCTCTTTGCGGAGATCTTCCCATATGGTGTCCGGCATTTCCATGAAAACGCGGACTACCTCAGGATCAAACTGGCGGCCAGAGAACCGCTCCACTTCGTCACGCGCCACCTGGATGCTCCGGGCTGCCCGATACGGCCGGTCAGAGGTGATGGCGTCAAGAGTATCGGCGATAGAAAAGATGCGCGCTCCCATAGGGATATCCTGCCCGCTCAAGCCGCGTGGATAGCCAGTGCCATCAAAGCGTTCCTGATGGGAATAAACGATTTCCGCAGCTTCCGAGAGAAATGGGATCTTTTTGAGCATCTGGTAGCCACGGAAGCAGTGTTCGCGCATGATTTCGGTTTCGGATTCGGTCAGAGCGCCAGGCTTCAGCAAGATGGCGTCTGGAATAGCCATTTTGCCAATGTCATGCAGGAAGGCGCCGCGGGCAATTACACGGATTTTCTCGCCGGACAGGCCCATGGCGCGGGCAATGGCAATCGTGAACGCCGTAACCCGCTTGGAATGGCCTTCAGTTTCAGCGTCTTTTAGGTCAAGGGCATCGCCTAGCGCTTCCAGCGTAATGTCATAAGAGCGCTCCAGGTCGGTCATGGCCTGCCGGAGCTGCTCTGTACGAGCTGCCACGAGCGACTCAAGGTTTGACTGGTACGCCCTGTTTTCCAGCTTCAGGCGGCGGTGTTCCAGGGCACGGCGGACCATGGCCAAGAGCTGTTCGCGTTCAAAAGGCTTTAGCAGATAGTCATACGCGCCATTGCGGATGGCAGCCAGGGCGACAGAAATATCGTGGACGGCCGTGACCATGATCACCGGCATGTCAGGATACTTTTCCTTGGAACGCTCAAGCAGGGCAATGCCATCGAGTTCCGCCATCATCAGGTCAGAGAGCATGAGCTCAAACTCGCCCGTGGAGTTAAGGATGGCCAGGGCTTCCATGCCAGAAGCCGCCTGCCGCGTCTTATATCCCGCCGCGCTGAGCATAGACGAGATTATTTCGCGGATTGGCTCCTCGTCATCAACAACCAGAATGCGCTCTATTGCCATTTGAAAAAGTGTACCTTGGGGGAAGCCTAATGTAACGCAGAGTTCCTGAAAATACAACGGTACTAGCACTTAAAAAACGCCTGAAAAGGGTAAATTCATGGTATACAGTGTTTACCCCTACTTCGATCTAAGAATACCCTTTTTGACTGACAATGGACTTTACCCTCCAATCAGCATTTTTGGCTGAAATGTCCACTCTGCTGATCCTGTTAGCAGGCGCGATTCTGCTGTACGGCAGTTTCCGCGAGAAGTATCTGGTACCGTGGATTGCCGGTTGGAGCGTATTTACCCTTTCTAAGGTATTTTTAGCGTTAAGTTCAACCCGCGCGCCTGAGCCCATTTGGACTGCCCTTGCTGACAGCTTTTATGTTGTGGCAGTTTGTCTTTTTGTAACGGCCGTTTTCTTTTATGTTTCTCAGCGAAAGCTGATCCTGCCTGCCGCTCTTGCCTTGAGTGTGGCCCTTCCATTGGAACTGGCTTACTCGTTGTGGAGGCCGTATCCAGCCTTGCACTATGTTGCATTTGCTCTTTGCTGGGTGGTGAGCATGATTGCTTCATCCCAGTTGGTACGTTTTGCCTGGGGCAGAGTCAGCGTGGGCCGCTGGCTTCTGGCAGTCATGTTAGTGCTGTTGCATCTGGATGCGGTGGGCAGCGTCCATAGAGTTGTTGGGACCGATATCCTCTTTGATTTGCTTCTGGGCGTCAGCATTATGACCATTGTGCTGGATGATTCCCGGGTCCAGGTGCAGCGCCTGGATGCACTGAATCACATCACGCAGCAAATTTCCGATTCGCGCGAATTTGAGCCGATTGTAGGCGTTATCCTGGAAGAACTCACCAAGATCACCCGCGCCAAGGCTTCATGGTTCCGCATTGTCGAAGGCGAGAACCTGGTGCTGGCCGTCCACAGAGGGCTGTCAAAGGCCTTTATCGATAAGGTTGCGACGGTTGAAATGGCCCAAAGCGTAAGCGGTATTGCATTACGTGAAGGTCAGGTTTACGTCGTACAAGCAAAGCAATCAACGCCTGAGATCCGTGTAGCGCT
This sequence comes from Terriglobia bacterium, assembly GCA_963724105.1. GTDB lineage: Bacteria > Acidobacteriota > Terriglobia > Terriglobales > Acidobacteriaceae > Angelobacter. The sequence continues at coordinate 475,888 of CAVRTD010000004.1, forward strand.
GGCTGCGGAAGGAATTCACCATCTATTGCTGGTGCCGGTGGAAGGCAAACACTCCCATGTGGGCATGCTGGTCCTGGGCATGCCGCGGTTCCGCGCATATACCGCCCGAGAAAAAGATTTTTTACAGGCAGCCGCCAAGCAGCTGGGGCTGGCAGCAGAAAACGGCAAGCTGCTCCAGCAGTTAGTCCATTCACGCAATGAGTGGGCAAGTACATTTGACTCCATCCCGGATTACATTCTGGTGCATGATCTGGAAAACCGGATCCTGCGGGCCAATAGCGCTTTGCTGGGCCGCTTGCAACGGACTCGTGAAGAAGTGGTGCAGCAACTCTGCGAAGAAGTATTGCCGGGAGCTGCCATCAACTGGCAAGGCTGCCCTTATTGCTCGCACGCCGATTGTGGCGGCGAAGAAGATCCATGTTTTGGCGGATATTCCGTGGTTTCCACATCAGCCTATACCGGTGAAGACCACACCCGCGGCGGCACCGTGCACGTGATCAAGGACATCACGGAATCCAAGGCGGCGGAAGAGCGGTTTACCTCACTGTTCAATCACATGCATGAGGGCGTTTTTGCCTCAACACCGGAAGGCCACATTCTGGATTGCAATGAAGCCTTTGTGCGCATGCTGGGATATGACACCAAAGAAGAGATTCTCAAGCTGGACGTGGCGCATTCCATCTACGTGGACATGGAAGACCGAAGTAAGTTTCTGAATGAGATTTCACGCCACGGTTTTGTGAGAAATTTTGAGATCCTGCTGCGCTGCAAAGACGGCAGCAAAATTCATGTGATTGAAAGCAGCTTTGCCACTCGCTCTCCCAGCGGCAGGATTGAACGCTACCAGGGTGTGGTGCTGGACGTAACAGAAATGAAGCGCGCGGAAGATGAGATTCGCCGGCGCAATCGTGAACTGTATGTCTTGAATAATATTGCCGTGGCCTTCAACCAGTCCTTTGATCTGGATGAAATCCTCCAGCTCATCATGCTGCAGATGGTGGAGTTATTTTCCACGGATACCGCCTCGGTTTATCTTTTCGACGAAGAAACATCCACGCTCAGCAAGAAGTCTTCTTATGGCCATCGCAGCTCATGGGCGGTGGAGAGTGAACAGGTCGTGATGCCTGCGCAGTTCATCGCCTCAATCAAAGCGCATCATGCCGAAATCATCGATCAGGAACACTTGTCCCGCCTTCCGGAAGTGTTGCGCCGGGCAGTGGAACTGGAAGGTCTGCGTTCATGGCTGTGGGTCGTACTGTGGAGAAAAGATAAAATTTTAGGAGTGCTGGCCACAAGCTGCCGCGCCATAAGGGAATTCACCCGCTCGGAACAAGGTGTGATGATCGCCGTGGGTCGTCAATTGGCTACGACGATCGAAAAAGTGCAGCTCTATAACGAAACCAGACAAGCTTATGAGGACTTGAGCCGGACGCAGGAACAACTTGCTGCAGAGCGAAAAGATGTCCGCTGTGGGCCAGTTGATTTCCGGGGTCGCTCATGAACTGAACAACCCGCTGACTGCGATTCTTGGATACACGCAGTTGCTGGAGAGCGAGAAACTCGAGCCGCGCGTGGAGGAATTCATTCTCAAACTCCGCAAGCAAGCGCTACGCACTCAGAGAATTGTGCAGAATCTTTTGTCATTTGCACGGCAGCACAAACCACAACGGGTGCATGTGGATCTACGCAGCGTTCTGGAAGATACCATCGCGCTTCGCGATTATGACCTGAAGGTCAATAACATTCTGGTGGAGCGGGATTTTAATCCTGAGATACCTTCAGTGGTCGCAGACCCGCATCAACTTGAGCAGGTCTACCTCAATATCATCAACAACGCGGCGGACGCCATGATCGATGGCGGCGGACGCGGCGGCCATCTGCGCATCAATATTTTTACCGAAAATGGGAATGTAGTTACCTCTTTCCATGATTCTGGTCCGGGTATTTTTGATCCGAAGCACGTTTTCGATCCGTTTTATACCACCAAGGGAGTGGGCAAGGGCACAGGTCTGGGATTGAGTATTTGCTACGGCATCGTGAAGGAGCATGGCGGAGAAATCTCCGCACAGAATCATCCTTCAGGAGGCGCTCTGCTGCAGGTCCGCTTGCCGATTGCCGTCGGCGAGAAGCCGGTTACTGAGAGTGACCGTATCGTCGCGCGACGCGAGTCACGCTTGGAAGGCGCTGTACTGCTCCTGGACGACGAGGAAGCGGTTATCGATTTTGAGCGTGAAGTGCTGTCGGCTGCGGGCTTGAAAGTTTTTACTGCCACCTCGGGCGCTGCCGCTATCGATTATCTGAAAGAAGAAGATTTTGACGTTTTATTTCTGGACAGCAAGATCCCGGGAAAATGGTCAAGCGAAGACGTTTTCCACTGGATGGAGGAGCATCGGCCGGAGTTGGTGTCGCGGACGGTGTTTGTGTTGTCGAACGTTTCTGATCCGGGTGTCCGCGCCTTTGTGGATGCGACCAAGATTTATTGTCTGGTTAAGCCTTTTGAAGTTTCTGATCTTCTCGCCATCACGCGCCGCATTTTAAGAAGAGTAAAAGCAGCTTCGCATACACACTGAGTTGTCTATCGCTAGGCTGCTCGGGCTCGCGTTCCTTGAATCAGCATTTTTCCCACGCCCGGCATGCCTGCAAATGCGAATGCTGCGATGCGGACCCATTTGGGCGCCGCAAGCGCATTGCGTAGCCGTGCGGCGTTGCGAAATGCAGGAGCAAACCGTTTGCGGTATGCCACCTCATATTGCTGATGGGCTTGCGCAAGGGAACATCTGTCTCGCAGGAATTGCGTGATTGATTCCGCGGCCAGTGTCCCACTTTGCAAGGCCAATGAGATACCATCACCTGCAAACGGATCGATGAAGCCAGCAGAGTCACCCGCGAGCAACATGCCATCTGATTCTGTTTCCGGTTCACGAAAATACAACGGAGAAGTAGTGACAGCGGGAAACAAAGGCTTCCAGGCCCGGCTGCGCTGCCTAAGTTGTGGCTCCTGGTTAAAAACTTCTTCCAGAGAATGAGCGACGTCGGCACGGACCATGGCGCAAGCATTAATGGAATTGGGCCCAACCGGCGTGACTCCACAATAGCCGCCGGCAAAAAAATAGAGATCCACCGATTGAGGCGGTGCCGCCTCAGTGAAATGCGCCTTCAGGCCCAGCCATTTTCCTTTACCGGTGACGTCAAATTGCGTCAGCTTTGACCAGCGTCCAGTGGTATTCACGACCGTTTTGGCAGTAAAAACATTCTTCCCGGCGCGCACCTGAAATAGATCATTCCTGCGTACTTCGCTTACAGCCATATCTTCCTGGGCAGTAGCGCCTGCATGTTGTGCAGCATGCCACAGCGCAGCATCAAGATTGAAACGCGGAATGCTTTGCGCGGCGGGCGAGACCGGCAGCGTGAGGGTTTTGTTGTCCAGGAAGATTCGCGAGGAAAGAATGTGCGGACACGAATCGAAACGATCATCTTCCAGCAAGCCCTGCAGCAGCCCCAGAGATTCCGCAGAGACAAATTCTCCGCAGACTTTTTGGCGAGGGAAGTGGTCCTTTTCCAGCAGTAATACCCTCACTCCAGAGCGAGCGGCCGTAATGGCACAGGCAGAGCCTGCTGGACCCGCGCCTATGACAATCAGATCGTACTGGGCTGTTTCCAAACGATCACTCCCATGCGAAAAAGATAAGACTGCTTGATTTCAATATTGCCTGCAGCAGTAACCGGCTTGAGCATCTCGCTGATCTCTTCCACGGTAAAAGCACGGCGGACGGACGCAATGGCATCGTGCCGAGTTAGCCGACTGCGGTAAAGAGGCAGGCCAAGGTAACTTAATATGAGATGCATAGGATGGCGCCGCAGATCGTGAATAAGAAACGCATGGCGCGCCACGCGGAGACCTTCTCGGGCAAAACGGACGATCTCGTCCGGCTCCAGATGATGAAGAAACAGGGAGCAACCAACGGCGTCAAAGCTATTATCGCGAAAGGGAAGAGCCGTGGCATCTCCACACACGGCAGGATGCATTTTGCTGAGATGTGTTGGCGCGCGGTCCAGAATCACTGGATGCACTACAGTTCCCGACCGGGCAAGTGACTGCTGTGTCAGCGTGGCAACATAACCCTCGCCTCCGGCCACATCCACCCAGGAAAGTTCTTTCAATTGGCGCTGCTCGGCCACACGGCGCAGCAGATTAGACATGGTGTGTATGCCGCCAAACCAGAGGTTGAGCCTGCGCAGGTCTTCCAAAGATGTTGCCACTTCGCGTGGAGTGCCGGCGTCAGTATCCAGAAGTTCGGGGACCACAACACGCTTCATCAGACCCGGGCCAATTCTTCTTCCAGCAGCTGCTTGTTGTAGAGATCGGTATAGTAACCGTTGCGCGCCAAAAGCTCCTCATGCGAACCCAGCTCAACAATCTTTCCATCATGCAGTACCGCGATGCGGTCAGCATTCCGTATGGTTGAAACGCGATGCGAAATAAAAATCGTAGTGCGGCCCTGCATTACATGCCGCAGATGGTCCAGAATTCGTTCTTCCGTATAGGTGTCAACGCTGGAGAGAGCATCGTCCAGGACCAGGATGCGCGGATTGCGGATAATTGCGCGGGCAATGGCGGTGCGCTGTTTCTGTCCGCCAGAAAGTGTGATGCCGCGCTCGCCTACCAGCGTGTCGTAGCTTTCGGGGAACCCTTCAATGTCAGTGGCGATGTTGGCTGCTTCCGCCGCGGCGCGCACTTGTTCGTCACTGGCATTCTCCACGCCGAAAGCAATATTCTCGCGGATCGTATCGCTGAAGAGAAAAGTTTCCTGCGGGACATAGCCAATATTCTGGCGCAGCGTTTCCAGCGGATACTCAATCAGAGGCCGCCCATCCAGCAGCAGGGAACCGGGCGTTGTGTCATACATGCGCGGCAGCAGGCTTACCAGCGTGGTTTTACCGGAGCCTGTTGGTCCAACAATCGCCAGACTGCTTCCTGCCGGGATCGTGAGGTTTATGTCCTTGAGAACAGGCACGCCGTTGTAATTGAAACTCAGATGGCGAAATTCAATCTCACCGCGTACTGTGGTGACACTTTTCAGGTCAGGAGCAACGTGCGCGTCGGTGATGTCCGGTTCGACTCGAAGGATTTCATCGATGCGGCCCATGGAAGCCGTTCCGCTTTGAAAGATGTTGATGACCCAGCCCAGCGCGATGATCGGCCAGGTAAGCATGACGATATAGGTGTTGAAAGCGACAAAGTCGCCTAAAGTCATGCGGTGCAGGAGCACTTCACGTCCACCAAGCCACAGCACCAGCACCAGCGCGAACCCAAGCAGCATTTCCAGAGGTTGGCCACAACATTCCCGTCAAACGCGCCAGAGGAAGGCTGCGCATTACAGTATTCCTGGTTGGCTTTTTCAAATAAGTGATATTTCGGCTTCTTCCTGCGCATACGCCCGGACAACACGGGCTCCAGAGAAGTTTTCCTGCGCGCGGGCAGAGATATCAGAAAACTGTGCCTGGATCTTCTCAAACCGCTCATGGATTTTCCGGCCGATATACTGCACGATCACGCTGGCAATGGGCAGGGGCGCAAAGGCATACAGCGTGAGCTTGGGACTGATGTGCCACATGAAAACCAGAGCGACGGCCGTGAATACCAGCGTATTTGCCGTGTACATGATCGCGGGTCCCAGCAGCATGCGCACGGCGTTGAGATCGTTGGTGGCGCGGGCCATGATATCGCCGGTGCGGTTCTTCTGGTAATGCGAGTAAGAGAGAGCTTCCAGGTGGCGGAAGAGATCATTGCGCAGATCGTATTCAATTTCGCGCGAGACGCCGATCACCAGCCAGCGCGTCAGAAACTGAAAAACACCTTTAGCCAGGGCCAGAGCCACCAGCAGCGAGCAGTAAATCAGGATCTTCTGCTGCGTGATGCCGAAATGGTTCATGTCGTCAATGGCGCGACGCACCACCTGCGGCGAGAGTACCCAGAAGCCGTTATTGAACAGGACCGTGATCGCGCCCCAAAACAGCGTGACGCGATACCTATTGAGATAAGGCCAGAGCGGCTTAAGGTTTTTACCCATGGATGCCAATAACGACTGCTTAATAGATGATTTTAACAGGGAGAAAGAAGCGGAGAATTCTCAGTTGCCGTAAGTGCGAACTCACGACGGCGTCTTCATGATCATATAGCCGCCGGCCAATCCAAAAATCAAATCAGGCGACCATGCGGCAATCAGCGGAGGAAGCTGGCTGACGTTACCCATGGCTTCAAACAGACTGGAAGTAAGAACGTACGTTACGCCGATAACGAGCGCCACCACAACGCCGCTTAATGCTCCACGGCGTCCGCCGGAAAGAGCGAATGGCACGGCCAGTATGGCCATCACCAGCGTGATCAAGGGGAAGGCGATTTTCTTCTGCAACTGGACGCGCAAGCGCACCACGTCAAAACCGCCCTGCTGCAGATCAAAGATATAGCGCCGCAGCTCTTCATAATTCATCTCTGAAGATTGCAGCACTTCTTTCTTGAAGTAGTTCGGCGGCTCGTCGAGTTCGGCGAAAGTGCTGACATCAAACTTGCGCAGATCTTCCTTGCGTAGATCTTCGCGAAGCTCAGAGCCGGCAGCGGTATCCCACGTACGCTGCCAGCCGTTTTCAAAGGTCCATTTCTGCAAGTGCTCTGCCCAGCGTGCGCGAGCGGCGTAGATTCGCTTCACCATCCGGAATGAGTGCGGATCCAGCTCAAATGCGGAGATGCTGGCAAAGGTATTGCGGTCCGGATCAAAGCCCTCGTAGTAATAAATCTTGCGGTTCTCTTCCGTGCCGTCCTTGTGCTTGCGGCTCTCGCCGAAAATCCATTTTCGGTCAGGGCGCAGATACGTCTGCGCCGGCTTGCCTTTGATCAGGTTGCGCAAAGTTTCCACGCGCTTGTTGGCGTATGGCAGATACCACTGATCGAGCACAAAGAGCCCGGCGGCCAACGTGGTGGCGATCACCAGAATTGGTATCACCGTGCGATAGATGCTCACGCCGGTTGCCTTCATGGCGGTGATCTCATTGGATTTCTGCATCAGCCCAAACATCACGAGCACGGTCAGCAGGACTGCCAGCGGCGTGATCTGATACAGCACGGAAGGAACAAAGTTGAGCAGATACTCAAGCTGCGTGAGAACCGGGATTTTTTTTCTGACGATGTCCGAGAGCAATTCAAAATAGGTAAAGACCAGAAACAGCACAACCAGGCTGGAAAGAATCAGCAAGAGATAGCTAACGAAGCTGCGCAGAACGTAATCGTCAAGGATAAGAGGGAAGCGCGTGTTGAAAAAACGCGATCGCCTGCGCCCGCCGTTGGAAACCGCTTCTTCATGTTTTGAATTATGTTTTGAATTGAAGATCCTGGCAAATGTGCCTTTGAACTGTCCCAGCAGCATCTGGCCTAGGCCTAGTTCAATCGGAATCTTGTCAGTCCGCCACAAAAGAACGCCGCCAATCAGGGCGAACAGGATGTTGGCCATCCACACGGCCGGCACAGGAGAGAGCTTTCCTCCGCGGGCCAGCGAGACGCCGATGATGGAAACAAAGTAGTAGATAAAGACCAGAACAATGGTCAGAACAAAGCCAGCGCCCTTGCCGCCTTTTTTGGCAGAAAGGCCGAGAGGGATCCCAATCAGCACCAGGACCAGGCACGCGGTGGGCAGCGCCAGCCGGCGGTTAAATTCAATCCAATACCAGCGTGCAAGATCTTTGTTGGGATTGTATTTCTGCCTGAACAGGTCCCGCGTTGAGAGTTGCGCTACCGGGACAGCTTCCTGCGCCGGTTTTTCAACCGGCGGAAGGCTGATGGCAATATCGGTTTCTTCAAACGTGGTAATCGTGTATTGATCAGGCGTTCCATGGGCGCTGGCATCACGGGTTTCGCCAGTCGCCGAATGCAGATTGGTATCGTGGGTTTCGCCGTTGAGCAGGTGCAGGCGGATGGAATCATTGCCGATTGCACTGACAACCGCTTGTTTGGCGATTGTGATCTTGGGCGAGCCGGGGATGCTGATGTCGGCGTCAAATACGTTTTTCCAAACGGCCGAGCCGGATGCGCTGCTCACATCCTCGACATAGAGAACATGGTTCCTGAAGCCTTCATAAAAAACGTGTGGCTGAACTTCAAATGAAATCTGCGTGGCTGCCAGCTGGTTTTGCAGGCGCGCCAGAGCGGCCGCTGACCGCGGTTCGATAATCACGGTATTGACCAGGGCGAGAATCCAGGCGGCGATGCCGAAGACCGAGATGATCTTGAGAAACTTGCGCACGCTCACGCCGGAGGCGCGCATCGCCGTGACTTCGCTGTCTGCAGCCATGCGGCTCAGACCCAGCAGAATGCCCACCAGCACGCCCATAGGGATGGTGACTTTTAGGGCCGCTGGGAGAGTAAGAAAGAAGATTTCCGCCACACTGGGCAAAGGAGCGCTGTTCCGGACCACAGCTTCGAGGATTCGTGTGAGTTCGCGCATGAAAATCACGAACGTGAACACTGAGGCCCCGATGAGCCCGTGCCAGAGCACTTCCTTCAATATGTAACGGGTAAAGATGCGCACGCGTTTTTCTTATCAAAAGTCTAGCAGATGCCGGCCTGTGTTATTAATGGATTAATGGGTACTCCCGCGATCCAGCTCGTATTCCTCTGGCATATGCACCAGCCGTACTATAAAGACCTGGTCGCCGGAGAGTACCGCCTGCCCTGGGTGCGTCTGCACGCGCTCAAGGATTATTACGGTATGGTGAAGCTGCTGGATGAGTTTCCCGGCCTGCATCAGACCTTCAACCTGGTCCCTTCTCTGATTACGCAATTGCAGGAATACGTCTCCGGAACGGCGCAAGATCCCTTTTTACAAGCTGCTGCGCGGCCGGCTTCTGAGATGGATCTTGCCGAGCGGCTGTTTGCCCTCCAGTATCTGTTTCAAGCCAATGCTGACAACATGATCGGCCGATATCCGCGCTATCGCGAACTGGCGCAGCAATTTCACGCGCGTCCGCAGGATGCACAGATCAACGCCAGGCAAATGACCGATGGCGACATGACAGACCTCCAGGTGCTTTCACAGATCGCATGGATGGATGAATTTTTTCTCGACGATCCGGACATCAAAGAGCTGATCAGCAAAGGCCGCGATTATTCTCTGGAAGAGCAGCAGCAGGTGATTCAAATCCAGAGAGACCTGATGGGGAAGGTTTTGCCCGCATACGCGGGTGCGAGCAAGCGCGGAGCAATCGAAATTTCAACCTCGCCTTTTTACCATCCCATCTTGCCGCTTGTGTGTGACACGAATATGGGCGCGGTTTCGCATCACGGCCTGCCTTTGCCGGCCCAGCGCTTTAGCCATCCTGAAGACGCTCGCGAACAGATCATGCGCGGCATGGCGCTGCATGAACAGGTATTTGGAGTGCGCCCAAAGGGCATGTGGCCGTCAGAGGGAAGTGTTTCCAATGAAGTGCTGACCATAGCCCATGAGCTGGGTGTGAAATGGCTGGCAACGGATGAAGGTGTCCTGGGCCGTACTTTGGGAATGATTTTTCAACGTGACAACAACGGCAGGTTGGATGCCGGCGCCGCAGAGCAGCTTTATAAGGTCTTCCGCTGGAAGCAGGGGACGGCCGAGGTCAACATGCTGTTCCGTGACCATTCACTTTCTGATCTGATCGGTTTTGTTTACTCCGGCATACCACCGAAAGAGGCTGCAGAGGATTTTCTTCGCCGGGTGAAGGAAGCGGCGGAACCGATCTTACAGAAGGGAAGGACGGCAGTCGTTCCTATCATTCTTGATGGAGAGAATGCCTGGGAATATTATCCGCAGTCGGGCCGTGAGTTTTTGCGGCGGCTTTATGATGGCATACAAAAAGACCCGTCCATCGCGGCGCTGACCGTGTCAGAGGCCATTGAACGCGAGCCGTCACCACAGAGACTGGACTCGATCGTTCCCGGCTCATGGATCAACTCTAACTTTGACGTATGGATCGGCGCGCCTGAAGACAATATCGCCTGGGACCATCTCTCCGCAGCGCGGGATTTCTTTGCCGCGAATGAGGAAAATGCTTCCAGCGAACAAAGGGCCCTGGCGTATCAAGAGCTGCTCATCGCCGAGGGCAGTGATTGGAATTGGTGGTATGGCCCAGAGCACCATTCGGCGAACGATCGCGATTTTGACGAGCTTTACCGCAAGCATCTCTCAAATGTCTATCTTGCGCTTGGTGGAGCAGCGCCGGACGCGCTGGCGCAGCCCATTTCCGGGATCCATGCCAAGCCGCAATTCACGCCGCAAACCGCGTATATCCATCCGGCTGTGGATGGCAAAAATGTTGGTTACTTTGAATGGCTCGGCGCGGCGTCACATGTGGCTGACCGGCACTCTTCCGCCATGCATGGCAAACTGTTTCTTCTGGACACTGGATATGCCGGGATCGATGAGAGAAATCTTTATTGCCGGGCGGATTTCATGGAGCATCCCAGGGCCTGGGCCAATGGGGATACGCGCATGGTGGTGGCCATTGAAGTGGTAAACGCGAACGGCGGCGGTCCCAATCGTACGCTCCGGCTTGAAGCTGATGTTTCCGGAGGAGAGGTCCGCGGCTGGAAGTTTTGTGAGAATGGAAAAGAACATGAACCGGCGTCCCCGATTCGCGTTGGCATTGCGTCAATTTACGAATGCCAGGTGCCGCTGAGTCTGCTGGACGCGGCCCACGGAACCTTGTTCCGCATACGCTTCTCCGTATGGCGCGATGGATTGCCGCTGGATGCTCTACCGCAGGAAGGCGCCATGGAAATTTATGTCGCGGCGGAAAATGAGCTGAGCGCGCTACCTTACGCCAAGCCATAGTTGGACATCAATGACTCAGGGTCCCTGCATTCATTTGGGAAGCGGGCCAACGTTTTGCAATCAATAAAGGCACGGCCGGTAAGCGCGCCGTGCCTGCCGCAACAAGGCAGAACACTAATAGCAAACGGCCATGCTGCCTAAGCGGTTTTGGAGCGAAGCGACAACAAAAAGAAAAAGGCACGGCCGGTAAGCGCGCCGTGCCTGCCGCAACAAGGCAGAACACTGATAGCAAACGGCCATGCTGCCTAAGCGGTTTTGGAGCGAAGCGACAACAAAAAGAAGGCCTGCGGGAGCAGGCCTTCAAGTGTGAGGGGTAGAGGAGCTTTAGTTGTTGTTGTCCACGCGAGTTGCAATTACCGTGTAAACGCCCGCGTTGAAGAACACCAGACCACGTACGCGAACGGTTGCGGCAGCAGTTGGTGTCACTTGCAGGTTGGTACCGCTGACGATTGTCACCGGAACACTGGTTGCGCCCGTCAGGGTAGCGAATGCGGACGTTGGGCTGAGGGTCAGCGTAAAGCCTGTTCCCGTCGGTCCCGCTGCAACCGTACCAAACAAGGCCTGTTCGCGCAGTTTCAACTGAGATGCCAGGATTGGTGAGGTTGTTCCGTTTGCATCGGCTTCAATGCGCTGGCCTTTGCCGATGTGGCTGGCATCAAAAGCAGGTGCGGTCAGGCTGAGTTTGTCTGCCCGGACGCTAAACTGAGTGCTGGCGTTGAGCGTGATATCCACGGTGGTTGGAGGTGTTGCGCTGTTTGTCGAATCAACCTGATGAGCAACGGTGATATCCGTTACCGGAGTTCCCGTTGTGGCAGAAATAATACCTTCGAGCTCTTCGCCCTTGTTATCGCTTTCCCTTCCAATGTGGGTCGCGAGCTTGGTGCCGTCAGTTTGCGTGACTGAGTCAACTTCCACAATGTCCCCAACGCGCAGATCAGCAAGAGAATTCATGCCGTCCTTGAATCTGGTACTTGCGTCGGTAACAAAAGTGATGTCGGTAGTACTGGTTGTGACAACAAAATTCGGAGCGCTGATGGACTTCACGCTGCCGTGAATTTCGTCATTTTCGCCGTCATTGTCGTCTTCGTTATTTTGGTTCGGCGCGACGGTGGCAGAAGTCACATTAAACTTCGGAGTGACCGTGGCTGAAGTGACCGGCGTACCGTTCAGAACGACGGAATTGATCAGATCCAGATCAAAGTTGATAAACAGCGGCGAAGTGCCGACTACGATGTTGGTAAAAGATACGTTGATCGTGCTAGCGGTAAGAGTTGCCGGTATTTTCGTGGGCACTCCAGCGGCATTGATTACCACAACGTCCGCATCTGAGACGCTAAGCGTCGCACCGTTATAAGTTCCAGCGGGAACGTTGGCCAGAGTTAATGGCTCGGTCGTACCTGCCTGGTGCACAAATTCCACTTCGCCCGGTTTCGCCAGCAAGTTTGCCGTGGTAGCCGTTGGGCTGACGCCGGTGAGAGTGATGGAGCTAACGGTTAGCTCAAATTTTACGATCTGATCATTGACCGCGTCGCTGGTCGTGATCGTTGTGTTTCCCGCGGTGGCATTCGTCAAAGTATTACTGCCGCTTCCGCAACCTGTCAGTGCCAAAGCAAACACCACACTCAAAAGTGTGAATAAATAAACCCGTTTCATAGGGCCTCCAAGATTTAGCTTTCTAAGGAATTCGATCGAGTGGCGTTGTTTAAGTAGAGTACAACGTACCGTGCTCTGATAGAGGGGCGACTCCGTCATGTTGCCGCTCCCTTGTACATGCCCGAAGCACTGCGAAGACAACGGACTTCCGGTGTGCATTTCTCCTGATTGGTGCGTGGAGAAGACCGAGTTCGAAATTTCGCGAATGCTTTTCAAGCTATACCTTTTTCTGCTCAGGCCGGGTGAGCACGGTAGATCCGTGCTGACCACACCTGATAATGCAGTCCTACTGCCAATGCAGAACCTTGGATAAGTCCTTTATTTTCAGTTTAAAGCGGATGGTTGGGTGAGTAGATCTGGGTGGATGTAACCCAAAAGTGTGTCATGTGGATACAGGTCAAATGGCGGTGGGAAAATGAACAACAATACTAAGCTCGCGACGATGCCTCTTGAAGAAGACATCGTCGCGATTTCTATGTAGCGAATGATTGCAAAAGCGGCTAGGGCAACTCAGGCGGACGTCCCCCGCGGTGATGATCATGGTCATCCGAGCCCGATGTTGAGCTATTGCTATCGCCTGAGCTCGATGGGCTGCCGCCGTCGCCCCCGGAACCGGATTGGCTACCGCCGTCGCTCCCCGAACCAGGTCCACCCGAAGAATGGCTGCCGTCTGAGCCGGACGGGGCGCCGCCACCGTGATGATCTCCGTTGTTCTGGTCAGAAGCAGACAGGCTCTTGAGGGGATCGTTATCGTCTTCGTCTAAACTGCTTCCGATGTTCCCGCGGCCGGGGCGATCAAGCTGCGGACGCAAATCCTGCGTTGGACGAGGAACCTCTGGCCCCGTTTCCATTCCTACACGGCTGGAAAATCCAGCGGTAATCATCACGGCTTCGCCGCGTCCGGTTACTGCTTCAAGCTCAACGACGCCTTCATCCACATCAACCTGGGTGAAGCCACGGCGATCTACCTCTACGTTAAACTTTGTGCCGCGAACAGAGATCACCGCGCTGGGCGTGCCAATCTGAAATGCCGGCGATCCACCAGTCCGTTTTTGAATCTGCGTGCGCACGCGACCGAGCAATATCTGAAAATATTTCCAGCCATTGGTCTCCGGCTCTTTGAGCAAAAGCTTGGTGTAAGGACGCACCAGCACATCACTGCCATCGGAAAGCTTCAGCAGTAGCCGCCCTTCATCCGTGCTCACGGTCGTATCTGGAGGCAGGACCTCGCCTCTCAAGGGAGACGTAAATGCCTGGGCAGGGAGCTGTATGCTGACTTTTCCCTTGAAGTCAGAAATGGTTGCGCCGGCATAAGGCGCGCTGACGGCAGGAGTAACCTGCTGACCTACTGCACAGGTGCCAAATAGCGCTATGCCAATCACGGTAAAAACTAATTTGTTTTTCATGGTGCGACCTCTGTAGCTTCCCGGGCGCCACGCGGCAGAGTAAATGCAAACGTGGTGCCCGAAGTTTGGTTGCTGGTTACCTGTACTCGTCCGCCATGCTGCTGCGATATACGGCGGACAAAGCTAAGCCCCAGACCCCATCCGGGGATCGATTCACTGCGGGCTGGGCGATAGAACCGTTGAAATAATTGCTCCAGTTCGGCCTTAGGGATAACCGGGCCGGAGTTTTGTACTTCAAACTGAACTTCCTCATCACTTGAGCTCACGTGGACCAAAACTTCTGTTCCGCCAGCGCCATATTTAATTGCGTTGCTGACCAGGTTGAGCAGCGCGCCGGAAATCAGCGTCTCATCGCAAACCACAAACTCTTCTTCGCAATCCAGTTCCACGCGCACGGGCACTTTGGCGGAGTTGGCCAGCGGCTGCACCACTTTCTTCACGTGCTCCACCATGGCGCTGATATTGGTCTGGGCAAGACGTAACGGCCTTGCTCCGGCGTCCAGACGCAAGACTTCAAGATATGTATTAATCATCGCCACTAAGCGATTGGTTTCACGGAAGATAGTAGCTGGCGCTTCACTGGTTGCGGGAGAGTTCGGATAGCGCATCAGCAGCTCAGAGAAGCCTTGAATAGAGATGAGCGGCGTACGCAAGTTCATGGGTTACAAAACTTAGCGCCTCGGACCGCGCCTGGTCGCGTTGGCGACGCGCCGTGATATCTTCAGCGATCAGCAAGAGCGCGCCGGCTTCAGCAAAAGAGGTCCACGGCAGACGCACCGCGCGGAAGAGCCACAGCTCTTCGCCCAGGGGAACTTCATTTTCAGCCCACGATGCGGCTTCCGGCGGCAAAGCAGCCAATTCTTTCCAGCCGCCGGCAAGTTGTGCCACGTGAGAAAGCTGATCCATCACGGCATCTTGCCGCTCGCAAAACTGTTTCCAGGTGCCATTGCTGAAGAGCAGCGAGCCGTCAGCGCCATACACTGCCAGGCCTTCACTCATGGTCTCAAGCATGGTCTGGTTGAAGGAATAGAGTGAAGATAACTCTGCCTGCAGGTCCTTGAGCGCTGCCAGCTTCCAATGCAGCCGGTCAGAGGCAGGCCACCTGGAGCGATCTGAGCCAGGTTGCGCCGGTTTCAGGTATCCATAGTGCGGACTAATGGCGTTGCGCAGTTGCTGCAATCGCAACGTTACTTCGCGGTCCACGATGAGAAGATTCTCCAACTGCGCGATGGGCGCTGCAAGCACCCCGGCAATCAGCAGCGGTCCGTAAGACAGCAAGCGATGATAGTCGCGGAACAGGAAGTAAGCTGCAAGATAGCCTCCTGCCAGCATTCCGACGAGCACTAAAAGTCCGCGCAGGCCCGGATACCGCACCACAACCCAGAGCGCGGCGGCGCTCATTAAGACGACCAGAATGAATTGGCCAACGCTTCCAATCTGTGAAAGCATTCTGCCGCTAAGCGCCATGTCTGCCACGTTGGCGTTGATTTCAACTCCGGGCATGGGAAGCTGATTACTTACAGGCGTGATCAGCCGGTCACTGATATCGATTGCACCAAAGCCGATTAACACTGCTTTGCCTGCCAATTGCTCCGCGCGCTTGCCGGCCAGAAGATCGCCCGCGGAGACAACCACAAACGGCGGGTCAGGCTGCCCTGGTTCGAATTGCGGTCTGTAGTCGATGAGCAGCGGAGGGGCCGCAGCCAGATGCTCGACTCCGGGCGTATTGGCTTCAGAATTGTTTTGTGCTGCTGATGATATTCGGTTGAACGAGCGACGCCAGTTTTAGTGCAAATGCCGGCCGCAGGCCTTCAGCAGTTGGTTCCTGCATTGGAATGCTGCGGCAGAGACCATCAAAATCAATAATGGCCTGGACGTGTCCAACGCCTTTTGCTGCTTGCGCAAAACGAGGCAGCGGATCCATCCATAAATTGCCTGTGGGTGAAGTGGAGATTTTGGCGGCCAGAACCATATTGGGCGCGGACTGGATAGCGTTTGTCAGCGCGGAATCGTTTTGCTCGTCCTCTGCTTCTGGCAGAAGAACGTCCATGCCAATCGCTTTTGGATGTTGCGCGCTGACCGCCTGAACCAGTTTGGCCAGCTCCGCGCGTGGCCAGGGCCAGCGGCCATAGCTGCGCCAGCGTGGCGTCGTCAATCAGCACCATGGCAACTTGACTGGAGATTGCCTGTGGCCGCCGCAAGCGAAAGAAGAAGTCATTTAACTTCTGGCTGAGTGTGGAAACAGGGAAGCTCAGGCTCACCAGAAACACGAGTCCCAGGAGCACCAGATTGAGCCTGATCCAGCGGCCCCAGGTGATGGGCTTCGTGTTATCCGAATTGGAGAAGATCTTCATTTTTTCAGATCTTATTTTTCCAATCTGAACTCAATCAGCAAAAACTAACCGACCATCAGATCAATGCCCAACCGCCGCGCTTTCTGATAAAGAGTTTTCCTCTCAATGCCCAGCGCACGTGCCGCCTTGGATTTGTTGCCGGCATGTTCCTGCAGAACGCGCATGATGTGCTGGCGCTCCATGTCTTCCAGCGAGCTTGGGGGAGTGTTATCAGGAATTCCGCTGGCACGGACAAGTTGTCGTTCACGTTCCACGTCCGCTACTCCGATTTCGCCTGACATACAGAAAATTGCCAGCCGCTCCACCAGATTTTCCAGCTCACGGACATTTCCCGGCCACGATGCATTGGTCAGGACTCTTACCGCGGCTTCCGTGATGGTGATATTGCGTTTGCTTTTTACGTTGGAGCGTTTCAGAAAATGCTGTATCAGCAGCGGAATATCTTCGCGGCGCTCTTCGAGGCTGGGGAGATTGATCACCACTACGCTCAGGCGATAGTAAAGATCTTCGCGGAAGCGTCCGTCGGTCATCATCTTGGTCAGGTCGCGATTACTCGCCGCCAGAATTCTGACGTTGATGGAAGTGTATTTGTGCGAGCCTACGCGGCGAATCTGTTGTTCCTGCACGGCCCGCAGAAGATTGACCTGGAAGCCTGGCTTGGTCTCAGAGATTTCATCCAGAAAGAGCGTGCCGCCATGCGCAGCTTCAAACAGGCCGGGACGACTGCTGTCAGCCCCGGTGTATGCGCCTTTTTCGTGGCCAAACAATTCGCTCTCCAGAATGTTCTCTGGAAGCGCCCCGCAGTTCACGGGCACAAATGGCATCTGCGCGCGGGTACTGTGATCGTGAAGGGCGCGTGCCACCAGCTCTTTGCCTGTGCCGCTGGCGCCCAGGATCAGCACGCTGGCTTCAGTCGGCGCAACGCGGGCAATGGCGCGATAGACCTCCAGCATTTTGGGAGTGCGGCCAATGATCGAGGTTTCCGGGCCTTCATCAACCGTAGCTGTGGTCTCGCCTGACGACTTTCGACTGGCCTGTACTCTACGCACCAGCGCCAGAAGATCGTCGATCAGCAAAGGCTTGCCCAGATATTCAATGGCTCCTGAGCCCAGCGATTTGGTGACGGTTTCAACGCTGGTATGGGCCGTCATGATCACGCAGGCGCATTGCGGCTGCAGGACTTTAATAAGATCAAGCACGTTCAGGCCGTTGGCCGTGCCCAGATAGAGATCGAGCAACGCAAGTTGCACCGGCTCCTGCCGCAGAATCACGTCTGCCGAGGCTACGCTATTGGCAGTGAGACATTCATATCCCTCAGCGGCCAGCACCGAGCTAAGCAGGCTGCGGGTGGAATCGTCATCATCCACAATTAAGATTCTGAAGTTACGGTGCTTTTCACTACCGGCCATCCCAGGGCCTTTCTACAGTCACAAAAGACTGTCAGTAATTAGAACTTGTATCCAAAAGTCACGCTGACTGAGTTTGCACGGAATGCGCCCGTGGCTTGTATCAAGTGGTAATAGGAATAATCCGCGGCCAGGTCCCACGGTCCAAATAGAAAATCGTTTTTCAGAAGCACTTCGCCCGCGGGCGAGTATCCGTCAAAGTTCTCCAGGATTTCGGCGCCGCCGTAACCCATATACTCGCCGCGATAATGCTTGCCCAGCCGCAGACGGAAGCCGGCCGCGGCAAGGTGGCTGCGATATTGGTGAGGGCTGAAATATCCGTGATTGGTGTCTTCCAGGAAATGAATGTGGCGGAAAGCGTATCCGCCGCCAAGAGCAAATTTGCTATCGCCCCATGGAAACCAGCGCAGAGCTTCTGCCCACTCACGCTCACCATGGTTGCCGTCAGAGTAGTGCGTGAAAGAGAGGTTGCCGGTCACGTTAAAGTTATGCGCGCTATAGGCGAGCCGGCCGTTCCAGCCTTCCGCCAGAAGATCAAACAGCGTGGCATCAATGGTCGGAATGATTGGGTAGCGGGAGAAGCCCCCAGCCAGCGAAAGTCCCTTCAGCGGAAATAGTTCCACATCGCCGCCATAAAGAAGACGGCTGCTGTCATCGATAAAACGTACGGCGCCGGCGCCAGCGCGCAAGCCAACATACTTATTGATTCGATACTGGCCTTCACTTGTTCCAGAGAGCACCGTCTCGCCAACTGTGCCGATTCTCCAGAGAGAAGTCTCCTCCAGCCGCATTCTGGCGGTGAAGTTTTTGGCTATCTGATAGACCACGCCCTGGCTGGAATAAACAGCGCGGTTTCCAGATGTGTCAGAGAAAAACGATTCGGTATTTTGTATGCGATGTACTTTTTTGTAGCTGCTTTCAACAGGGCTGTTGGCCAGATAGTCGCTGTATTCCTGCAATTCAAGGCTGGTGGGATGCCGGGTGAATGCCTGCTGCAACTCCGTCCGGGCTTCTGCCTTCTTTCCTTCCAGAAGCAGGTTGTGTACCAGCCCCAGGGATGCGGCCTCGTCGTCAACGCTCTCCGCGAGCAATTCGCGATAGAGCCTGTCTGATTCTGCATACTTCCCACGATAGCCAAAGATCAGCGCCAGCTCTAGTTTGGCGTTGCGCTGCGTGGGATTGGCCAGCAGGATCGCGTTCAGTAACCCAGTGGCCTGCTGGTCGCGCTTTTGCTCAACATAGATCCGCGCCAGCTGTATTTGCAGATTTTCGTCGTTGGGAAACTTGACCAGCCCGTCTCTGACAAAAGACAGCGCTTTTTGCTCATCGTGCTGACTCAGAGCTTCCTGGCTTTGCGCCACTATTTGGGCGATTTCCTGATCGCGTGTCTGCCGCGCAAAAAGATGCGTACTCACCAGCGTGAGTAGTGCCATGACAAATCGGACTGTGATAGCTGAACGGTTCATAAGCGAAAACACGCGCTGGACATCCCCTTGCAAAAAGCAACTGGGTCGCCAAACCTGCTTTCAATGAGATAGCTGGGTTAGCGGCTCCTATTGGCGCTGAAGTGTATCCAAACGACGTAGTGGGTGTATCAGATTTCACCACATATCAGGGGTTTGTACAATCCAGAGTTGATGCTCAAAGGTGCTAATACCAGGCGAGACTATGGCTGCTGAAAGTGGAAAACCCGCTTAAGAATTAACCATATCTTCATTCGTCCTAAGTGTTTCTTCCGAGATAGTGGAAGGCTGCTGAAAATTTTCCAAAACCCAAAAAGGAGTCTCCCCCTCTGTGAGAAATTCATTGATCCCTGGCGCCGTACTTGCCTTTGCCCTTGGCTGGTTTCCAACCTACGCAACCGCCCAAGCGCCTTCACCCTCTCCCGCCCCTCCGCAACCTGTACTGATCGCTGTTGGCGATCTGACGCAAACGGACGCCGGCGTTCTTGCTGACCTTTCCGGATTGACAAATACGTTGGAAAATGGCGATCCCGCCAACATTCTCGGCGGCCTGGGCTCCGGCCTCGCATGGGCCTCTGGCAACACTTTCCTGGCGCTGCCAGATCGTGGTCCTAACGCGGTCAATTTTGCCGATCTCAATGAAGGAACGGCTCTCGATAACACCGTCACCTATATCCCGCGCTTCCATACCATCACCATGGACCTCAAGAAGAACCACGGCGCAGGGCTCCCCTTCACACTTGTACCGCGGGTTCGCTCCACTACGTTGCTTTACAGCGCAGATCCGCTTGTTTATGGCGCCGCCAATCCGGCCCTGAACATTCCTTCCGGCGTTCCGTCACAGAACACTGCGTCCAGGCATTTCTTTACCGGACGCTCAGACGCTTTTGATCCTCACCAGAATTCCGGTAATCCGCTGGATGCGCGCCTGGATTCAGAAGGCATCCGCGTGTCAAATGATGGCAAATTCGTCTACATCTCTGACGAGTATGGCCCATATGTTTATGAGTTTGAGCGCTCCAGTGGAAAGCGCACCCGCGCCTTCGCGCTGCCTGCACATTTGTTCGTCAGCAATTTGAATTCAATCGGAGCCACTGAAATTAGCGGCAACACCAGCGGACGCACCGCCAACAAAGGCATGGAAGGCCTGGCTATCACGCCCGACGGCAAGACACTGGTCGGCATTGTGCAAGCCGCGCTGATACAGGATGCCACCCTGGGCAAAGCTGCTAAAAAACTTCTGCGCATTGAAGTGATTGACCTCGCGTCCGGCCAGACTGCCCACGAATTTGCTTACGGGCTGACGGACGGTTCAGGCGTAAGCGAAATCACTGCCCTGAATAATCACGAGTTCCTGGTCGACGAACGTGATGGCGACGGACGCGCCAATGGCGATGCCGCCGTGGTCAAGGAAATTTTCAAAATTGATCTGGATAGCGCGGTGGACGTTACCGGCATGAACGGAGCAGACGCAGCCAATAATGAGGTAAAGAAGACGTTGTTCCTGGACGTGGTGAAGGCGCTGGTGAATGCTGGCTTTGACCCCACGCAAATCCCCGCTAAATTGGAAGGTATCGCGCTTGGTCAGGACATCACGCAGGGTCCCGGCAAGCTGCATACACTTTGGATCGCCAACGACAACGACTTCCTGGCCACGGTCCCCGATCCCAATGGAAACCTGATCGCCAACCCGAGCCAGTTCTTTGTGTTCGGTTTCACAGACGAATCCTTGAACGGCTCACCTCTAGTGCTGCAAAAAATAAGCGGCAACTAGTATTCTTGTTCAGCTATTAGTTCAGTACCGAATTTTTGCGGAATCCATCTCTGTCAAAAATTCGGTACTGACTGAGCTGCTTGAATATTTCCCGAGCTAAGATCTGCTGTCTCCGGGCGGTCCATAGATCGAGGGCATGGAGCCTGACAGCCCCATTCAGGTTACCCGGCGTTCTATGCTGCCGGATGTTCCAGCTGCGGGTTTTGCTTCGTCGCGATATTCGTTACAATCGGGAAGGTATTGGTCACGTTAATCGTATTGCTCACGTTGCACGTGTTGATCACGTTGAATGCGAGCAGCGCCCCTCGGGCACCTCGGTGGGCATCGCGTCTGATGTTCCGAGACAGCAACCATCCCAGGCCGATTCCCACGGCAGCACGCGTTCCGGCGATCATGATGCGCTTGGGAATGGAAAGTGATGTTTCCGCCATAAAAAAGACTCCTCTCAGGTTGGATGTTACGAATCCTTACAAATCGCTTGTGTAGTTCAGAAATCGCCCTCCCATTCGCTCCAATTCAAACGCGTAGCAGAACAAAGAGAACAGAGCGAAGATCATGAAGGCGTACCTTGAAGGCGGTATCTGCACGGCAAAGTCTTTGGCTACGAACAACAATGAAACCACCGCTGATGGGAATACGAGAATCATTTTGGAGAAGAAGATCAGAGCGTGGCCGAGTAGCACGTTCCGAAAGCGTGGCAGCGCAGGATGAGTTCGGTAACCAATCCAATACGCAACTTGAATCAAAGCGCACGCGCCGAGAGCCGTGACGGTTGTTTCAGCCTCGTAAGCCCCGGGATGGCTCATTGTATTTCGATAGATGGGAACCCCTTCCCAATAAAGCAACGCCGTTCCGACAGTTTGTAACGCCAACAACAGCCAGTACGGCCGGCTCCCGCTGATGGCCTTACCGGGTGCAATAGGAATCCGCGGATGGGATGTTTGTCGATGCATGTCTGTTTAAGCTCGGTGCAAGCCGGCGCAAGACATACCCAAGCGTCATCGTACCGGCTTAAGATTCTCAAAATGTGATCACAAAAACGTTGCCGCGTATGACTGTCACGTCAGCAAGATGCCTCTACATCCTCTGTTGCAGCCTGATAAGAAGCAGCTCGAAGAAGTGCGTTGAGCTAGTGTCAAATGTGATGTCGCACGTTTATCGTTGTGCAATTGATTCTCTCCGATCTCAAAAACTGCATGGTCAAAATCCAATCTAATCGTTGAGACAAAGTCATCGGAGGTATTGTTGTGAGCAATCTTACGAATCCCAGGCAGCGCCAAATTCTTCCTATTCCAGACCGGCAGCACGTAGGCCTCACAACGTACGACGCGAAGGACCCGGAAACAAAGTTCCCCCCGATAGAGGAGCTTCGCCCTCCGAAAGGAGCGCCGAACGTGCTCATCATCCTGTTGGATGATGTTGGTTTTGGCGCGAGCAGCGCATTCGGCGGCCCGTGCCTCACACCGGCTTTCGAGGCGCTGGCGGAGAATGGGCTTCGCTACACCCGTTTTCATACCACGGCGCTGTGCTCGCCGACGCGACAGGCGCTTCTTACTGGACGAAACCACCATTCAGTTGGTATGGGCGGTATCACGGAAATCGCCACATCCGCGCCCGGCTATTCATCTGTCCTGCCCAAGAACAAGGCGCCGCTGCCGCAGATTCTGAAACTCAACGGCTACTCCACGGCGCAATTTGGTAAGTGTCACGAGGTGCCGGCATGGCAGACGAGCCCTTTGGGGCCCTTTGATCAGTGGCCGACCGGTGGAGGCGGCTTCGAGTACTTCTACGGATTCATTGGAGGCGAAACCAACCAGTGGGACCCGGGGATTTATGAGGGCACGACACCCATCGAGCCTCCGAAAACTTCGGAGGAAGGCTATCACTTCACCGAAGATATGACGGACAAGGCGATTGCATGGGTCCGGCAACAAAAAGCATTGATGGCCGATAAACCGTTTTTCATCTACTTCGCGCCAGGGGCTACGCACGCGCCTCATCACGTTCCGAAAGAGTGGGCTGACAAATACAAGGGCAAGTTCGACAAAGGCTGGGACACGCTTCGCGAGGAGATACTCGCGCGGCAGAAAAAGTTGGGCGTCGTTCCCAACAACGCAGAGCTGACCAGGCGTCCGCAGGAGATCCCCGCCTGGAATGACGTTGACCCGCGCATGAAGCCTATCCTGGCCCGTGAGATGGAAGTCTATGCCGGATTCCTTGAACATACTGATTACCACATCGGGCGTTTGGTGGATGCCCTCAAGGACCTCGGGGCTCTCGATGACACTTTGATTTACGTGATCATCGGCGACAACGGCGCTTCAGCCGAAGGGACCCTCAACGGGAGTTTCAACGAGCTGCTCATGCTCAACGGCATTACCGGAATTGAGACGCCCGAGTTCCTGATGCAGCGGATCGATAAGTTCGGCACTCCGGAGGCTTTCAACCACTATGCCGTGGGCTGGGCTCACGCAACGGACACTCCTTATCAATGGACGAAGCAGGTGGCTTCACACTGGGGTGGCACGCGAAATGGGACGATCGTTCATTGGCCGAAAAGCATTCAAGCGAAGAACCAGACGCGTTCGCAATTCTGCCACGTGATCGATGTGGCGCCGACCGTATTGGAAGCGGCCGGCATTCCCGAGCCAACCATGGTGAACAGCGTGCAGCAGAGCCCGATGGAAGGCACCAGCATGATGTACAGCTTTAACGACGCCAAGGCCACAGAGCGTCATGACGTGCAGTATTTCGAGATGTTCTGCAATCGCGGCATCTACTTCAAGGGCTGGAGCGCAATCACCAGGCACAGCACGCCGTGGTTGGTAGAGAAACTGCCTTCGTTCGAGGAAGATATCTGGGAACTATACGACGGCGCCAGCGACTGGACCCAGGCCCACAACCTGGCGAAGGAGTTCCCGGAAAAGTTGCGCGAGCTGCAGCGGCTGTTCCTGATTGAGGCCGCCAAGTACAACGTGCTCCCATTGGACGACCGGAGGGTCGAACGCTTCAACCCCGACCTGGCCGGCCGGCCGCAACTTATCAAGGGCAACTCGCAATTGCTTTTTGGCGAGATGGGGCGACTAAGTGAGAACAGCGTCATCAACATCAAGAACAAATCGTTTTCCGTGACCGGCGATTTGGAGGTGCCTGCAAGCGGCGCTGCGGGTGTCATCATCGCGCAAGGCGGGGCCTTTGGGGGCTGGAGCCTGTATGCCAAGGCAGGCAAGGCCAAATTTGCCTATAACTTCTTTGGCCTTGAGATCTACCAGGTTGAGGCTTCTACACCGATTCCCGCCGGAAAGCATCAGGTACGCGTGGAGTTCGCCTATGACGGCAAAGGCCTCGGCAAGGGCGGTGATGTCACGCTTTACTACGATGGCAAAAAAGTTGGCGAAGGGCGAATTGACCGCACGGTCCCGATGGCATTCTCGGCCGACGAAACGACCGATGTCGGACGAGAAAGCGGCACGCCAGTTTCTCCTGACTATGATCGCAAGAACAGCATCTTCAACGGCAAGGTGAAATGGGTTCAGATTGATCTCGGCAAAGAGGGTGCGGACCACGTCATCAGCCCCGAGGAGCGATTGGTGCTTGCCATGGAACGGCAATGAACGAGACAAACCTACGCTTATGCAACGCCTGAGAACAGGTACGTAACAGGCGAAATATGTGAGTTGGTGCGAAAGGGGGGACTCGAACCCCCACGCCTTGCGGCGCCAGATCCTAAGTCTGGTGCGTCTGCCAATTCCGCCACTTTCGCATGAATAGAATCAAATTATTTACCTGCTGCCGCCGATTGCGCTGGTTTGGATGCAGCGAAATCAGCTTTGGACGCGTGTCCGCGAGTGCTTGTATTGTAAATGCATCCGCGCCGGATGCGCCAAGGTCCGTAAGAGCGGTATTGTGCGGGAGTTGCTCTCGACGAAAGCTGATTTTTAAGCGGCTCTCATTCAACCCTCATCAACGAGAAAACTAGAAGGCAAAACCAAAGCCAGTCTTTTCCACGGACCTGGACGCAAATAAAGCCCGCCTGTCAGGCGGGCTTAAAGAGTTGCAAACCAGGCGATTCTTTAGCTGCCGTTCTGGCACTGCGTCAGATGCTGGCCCTGGAAGGTGAATTCGTTGTTCACTGAAGTGCTTGGAGGCGCTCCGAAGTAAGGCATCGTGGCCAGGTCCTGAAGGTTATAAGTGAACCCGCCGAGCGTGTAAGGGAAGCCACCGAAATTCGCGCCGTTTTCCAGCGGGTCGCCATTTTCAAGGATGCCGCAAGGCGTGTTGTTTCCGTTATTGGCAACCAGCGGATCGGCCATCCATTCCCCGATCTCATGCGACAAAGCGGAGACGTCCTGCGAGAAGTCGCCAGGATGATCAACATAGGAGAACACCGCGTACGACTGCGGAGCGCTGGCCAGTCCAAACGAGCTGTGATAGCCGCCGATGCAGCACGAGTGGTTTTGGGTCAGATAGGTATCGTAAAGGACGATGATGGGGAGCGTGTTGGGCTGGATCGCCGCAGTGTTCTTGATGATGGTCTGCACTTGCGCGTCAAAGTAGTTGATGTCGACTTCGGCAGCTGTATGTCCGAAGGGTGTTCCCGTGGTCCCGCTACGCTTAGGAACGGTCAAAGTCACTTCCGGCTGAACTGTAGGGCCGCCCAACAGAACGTGATATCCGGTATGGGCGGAGACAGTGCCCCAGAAGTTGGCGCGCTGGTAAGCGTCAAGATACTGAGTTGAGCCCATGTCCACCCCGCCCGAGGTGAAGTCCACTCCGGTGGCAAAAACCGGCGATGCGATCGTGTTGTTCGCAACGGTTTTGCCGTTAGACAACACAGTCTGAGGATCAAATGTGTGCGTGCCAACTACTAGTTTGATCGGAATGACGAATGCCTGAATGGTGGTGGAAGTACCAGTGGAAGGAGCGGTACCGACCATGTTGAAGTTGAATGTCGTCCCGCCAGAAACGAACGAACCATTCCACGTCGTCAACGGAGTTGACGCGGCGAGTATGACCTTTCCATTAGGTTGGACGACGGCCCGGGTGGCAATTCCCGCACTCACGCTCGGAGGCAGAACGGTATGACGGGGAACGATCAGATCATTTACCTGCATCGGGGTCTGACCCGGGTTGTCAACATGAGACTGAGCCAGCAGCGGATTAAAACTCAGAGCCAGCAAGAGAACCGCAACTGCGGCCCCTGCTTTCCTGAAGGGCGATTTCATATTTGTTATTCCTCGGTTAATTGAAGTTTCCTAAACTGCTACGAACAGGAGATAAAGCCAAAAAATTCCAAAGATGCCAACGCCGAAACTATGAATATATTAAGCGGGTCAAGTCTACTCTGGATCAGTACAACTCACAAACACATTCTCCGGCATTCTGCTTTTTCGGCATCAGGCGACACTATTCTGTTACGCGTCGCTGATGGTCGGCTGTAGCGGGAATTGTAGCCGGTGCCCGGGTTGAGCGGCTTGTTTTCGTTGTGTCCCGACACCGGATCACCTGATCCTGCTAGTGAATCCAATATCTCACAAACCGCTTTAAATGCCGGGTGCTCGATCCTAAGTCTGGTGCGTCTGCCAATTCCGCCACTTTCGCACGCGTGAGAGCTTCAATTGTAAATGGATTTACCTGGCCGTCCAAAACCACACAGGAACTTGAGCTTCGTCACAATCGCTCTTGAATCTTTCGCAAACCCATTCCAATTGCATGCCTTGACCTTCTACACGTCCGATGATTAGTATGTGTAGAAGACCGAGGTATATGCCATGCCAACAAAGTCAGATCTTCCCCAGGGCACACTGGATTTATTGATCCTGAAAGTTGCCGCGCTGGGCCCAATTCACGGCTATGCGATCGCGCAGCGCCTGCAGCAGGTATCGCAGGATGTGGTGCAGGTTCCGCAGGGTTCGCTCTATCCAGCGCTCCATCGGTTGGAAAACCGCGGGCTGCTGGCGGCGGACTGGAAGGAGACTGAAACTGGACGCGAGGCCAAGTTCTACCGGCTGACAAAGAAAGGCCGCGCTCAACTTGAAACCGAAACTGCGAGTTGGCAGCGGCTCACTGAGTCCGTAGCGCTCATTCTCAAAATGTCAGGGGAAGGTGCTGTATGAGCTGGTGGCATCGCCTATGGCAGCGCAAGCAAATGGATGAGCAGTTGGATAAAGAACTGCGCTTTCATATTGATCAGCAAACCACAGATCTGATCGCAAAGGGCATTGCTCCTGACGAAGCGCGACGCCAGGCTCGGCTGGCCTTCGGCGGTCCAACCCAGGTGGCGGAGGAATGCCGCGAGGCGCGCGGCACACGCTGGCTGGAAGATCTGGTGCAGGACTTTCGCTATGCGCTCCGCATGCTGCGGCATAAGCCGGGATTTACAGTCGCCAGTGTGATTACGCTGGCGCTGGGCATTGGCGCCAGTGCCGCCATCTTTAGCGCAGTCGATCCTATTCTGTTTGAGCCTTTGCCATATCCACACGCCGGCAGAATCATGGCGATCTGGGACGGGAACAGAGATGGCGGAAGAGTTCCCGGAACATTTGGCGCATATCGCGCAATGGTGGAGCGGAGCCGCGCATTTGAATCTATCGCCGTACTGAAAACATGGCAGCCGACCATGGTTGGCGCCGCTCAGCCAGAACGCCTGGAAGGCCAGCGCGTAAGCGCGAGCTACTTTCAGGTTTTAGGCGTAATCCCCGCGTTAGGTCGTGATTTCCAGGAAGCTGACGATCAGTTCCATGGGCCTAACGTCGCGATCCTGAGCGATTCACTGTGGCGACGGCGCTTTGGCAGAGATACCGCAATCGTGGGGCGGCAGGTCAAGCTTGATGACAACAGCTATACCGTTATTGGAGTGATGCAAAAAGAATTTGAAAATGTTTTGGCTCCATCCGCTGAGCTTTGGGCGCCACTGCAATATGACCGGGCACTTCTTCCCCGGAGCAGGGAATGGGGACACCACCTGCGTACAGTTGGCAGGCTGCGGCCAGACGCCAGCAAAACTCAGGCCAGCCTTGAATTGGGCCAGGTCTTGCATGATCTTGCATCCATTTACCCACGCGCCAACAGTGATTACGGAGTTCCAGACAGATTCATCGTGAACCCACTTCAGCAAGACATTACACGCAGCGTGAAGCCGGCATTGCTGGTTGTTCTGGGTGCGGTCATGTTGGTGTTGATGATCGCATGCGTGAACGTGACCAATCTGCTTCTCGCTCGCGGTTCACAGAGACGTGCTGAGTTCGCAATGCGTGCGGCGCTTGGCGCGGCAAAAATGCGGCTGGTGCGGCAGCTGCTGACGGAGAGTTTGTTGCTCGCTGCCGTCGGTGGCATTCTCGGGATGGCGGTAGCTGAAATTGGCGTGCGGGTGTTGCTGGCGCTCAGTCCGCCCGGCCTTCCGCGGGTGAGCTCGATAGGATTGAATGAGAGCTGTCCTCGATTTTTGCGCTGGCTTTAACCACGCTGATTGGGCTGATGGTTGGCTTGATGCCGGCATTGCAGGCATCTCGCGATGAGTTGAACGCTGGCTTGCACCAAAGCGCGCGGAGCCGTGTTGGCGGCCGCCAAATGGCACGACGTGCGCTGGTGATCACGGAAGTCTCATTGGCGCTGGTGCTACTGGTGGGGGCCGGTTTGTTGCTGCGAAGCCTGCAACGCCTGTTCGCGGTTGATGCAGGCTTCAATGCGACACATCTGCTTACCATGCAGGTCCAGACATCCGGTAATCGTTTTGATGATGACACCACTCGACAGTTCTTCACACAATCTGTTGAAGCGGTCAGAAATGTTCCGGGAGTAGCTGCGGCGGCTTTCACCAGCCAACTGCCTTTGAGTGGAGACCTTGACGAATATGGAGTCCACTTTGATCCCGGTCCCGAGGGCAGGCCGGAGGGCGGTTACAGTACGTTTCGATACGCCGTGACTCCGGGCTATTTGGAAACCATGGGCATTCCGTTGCACCGCGGGCGTCTGCTGAATGAGCACGATGTTGCCGGTGCTCCGCTGGTTGTTCTAATCAGCGAGTCGCTGGCAAAACGTAAGTTTCATGAGCAAGACCCCATTGGCCATCGAGTGCATGTGGGTCGCCAGGATTTGCCGTGGTACACGATTGTTGGCGTGGTCGGAGACGTAAAGCAGCTGTCTCTGGCGGTGACTCAGTCGGATGCCGTCTATGTGCCGTCAGCGCAGTGGTACTTTGCGGACGATGCAATGTCGCTGGTAGTCCGCACACGCGGAGAAGCGGCAGCACTTGCTCCGGCGATCCGAGATGCGATCTGGTCTGTCGATAAAGACCAGCCCATCGTACGGGTAGCCACCATGGACAATTTGGTTGCGGCGACGGCGGCAGAGCGGCGTTTTGTGCTCACCCTGTTTGAAGCCTTTGGTCTTGTTGCGCTGATACTGGCAGCCACCGGCATCTATGGCGTTCTCTCAGGTAGCGTGAGTGAACGCATTCGCGAAATTGGAGTGCGTGCGGCGCTGGGCGCATCGAGGAGCAATATTCTTGCACTGGTGCTTCGCCAGGGCATGGTGCTTACAGCACTGGGCATCGCCATTGGACTGGGGGGCGCGGTAATTGCCAGTCAGGCGCTGGTCTCGCTGCTATTTGGAATCTCATGGCTTGATCCAGTTACATATCTTGGAGTGATCGTGCTGCTGGCGGGTGTGTCAATCATTGCTTGCTGGGTGCCGGCCTGGCGCGCCTCGCGTGTGGATCCCTCGATTACGTTGAGGGCGGAGTAATCATTAAAGGTCTCTCAGCGGCAGATGAGGAGAACTCGTCGGACCAACACGAATAGCCAGGGACGAAACCGTCCCTGGAGCCGAGACATACGCCACGATGCGCAGCAGTTAATTGCTGCAGTTAACTATTGTTGAAAGCGCGCGTAAAGCGCCATGCCTGCGATGACAAAAAGCAGCAACGCAGAGCCAGCGCCGCAGATGCGCAGCCACGGCGTGAGCCTGTTCATTCTGACTGACAGTTCTTCTTGCTCTTTGGCCATATGGGCTTCAGCGCTATCAAGAAAAAGCTGGTCGTCTTCATGCATGGCAAGCGTGCTGCGATAGATTAGTAGAAGAATCAGCACAACTGTCAAACCGGCCCAAACGATGAGGAGAGGCGTCATCATAGAACACCACCTTTAATTTTGGCACCGGCTCCGCTACTCAGAGGCCGCAACCGCGGGTCGCGGCGAGGGGTAAGTGGAACCTTACCGGGATTATAGTCCTGCGCTGGGCCCTAAAGCACCAGCATTTTTGAGAGTTGCTGGAAGGACGCCTGGAGGGCGAACGGGCAGCCAGAGAGGGTGGATGGAGAAAGAAAGCTGCTGAATGGAAAATTTCTGCAACGTTACAGCCCGCCGATCATCTAACCGATAGAAAGCCCAATGGAATCAACGCAAGTTATGTATAATAAAGTGAGATTCAGCAGGCTACGTAGCTTCAAGGAGACACAAAATAATGGCTTCCACCACGACTCTTAATGTAGTAGAAACCGCCCCCAAATTGCCGGTCAATTTGACTCCCACAGCGGTGGTAAAGGTGAAAGAAATTATGGGCCAGCAGAACCCCGTGCCCGCTGGTTTACGTATTGGCGTGGTTGGAGGAGGCTGTTCAGGCTTTTCTTACTCCATGTCGTTTGAAAACGCTCCTGGGGTGATGGACAAGGTTTACACCTTTGAAGGATTAAAGGTTTATGTGGACGCAACCTCGGCCATGTATCTGAATGGCTGCATCGTCGACTTTGTTGAAACGCTGGAAGCTTCCGGCTTTAAGTTTGAGAATCCCAATGTGAAGAGCACCTGCGGATGCGGCTCTTCCTTCAGCGTGTAACTCACAACATATTTGCTGCGAAAGAACTTTCGCAATGACTTTAAGCCTCGTCGAAAGACGGGGCTTTTTAGTTGGGCGAGGGAGCAGGTGCTGGTGGGACTGATCCGGGCGGTAGCTGTCCATTGGCAGGCGGATTCTGAGATCCGGATCCGGTTGCTCCCGGTGGGTTGCTGGAGTTGGGATCGCTGGTATTGGGGTTGTTGGCACCGGGATTGTTCGCACCAGGATTGTTCGCACCCGGATTGTTGGCATTGGGAGCGCCGGTGGCGCTGCCGGCATTCGTCGCGCCAGGGATCATTGGTGCGCCAACGGCCACCCCGGTCCCGCCGCTTTGTTCTAGCCGTAAATCGTAGACAAACAGCCAATCGTTGTAATGGTCTTTATCGTTAAATTCCTTGATTGACTTGCCTTTGTTAACGCTGGCCACGCCGATGATCTGGCCGCCGCCGACAGGCTGTCCATTGCCGATATTCTGAGTGAGGAGCGTTGATGCGTTGTTGTTCTGTTGATTAGTGTTTTGTGTTAGAGAGTTGTTGTTACTCTGATTGCCTGAAGTGCTCCCTTGCCCACTTGAAGAGCTGCTGTTGAACAAGCCGGGTTGGGTGGATCCATTCAACCCCGGATTGGGGGCTGGGATAGTAACCTGCGCTTCGCCGAAATGGACCAGGCGCCAATCCGATTCGCCCGTCATGGGGTCTTTATATCTCTTGCGCAGAAAGCGGACGTGGTTGGTATCTTCCAGTTGCTCAATGGAAAGTGGGAACCTGCCGCCATTCTTATGGACAAACCGTTTTACCGCGGTTGCATAATCTTTTCCGCGATGGACCAGCTCTTCTTCTTTTTGCCGTTTGATCTGCTGGGCGATGCGCGGAGCCTCAATCGACAGGGCAATAAGCATGATCGTCATCGCCAGCAGCACGGCCAAAAGTACGTAGCCCGACTGTGCGGGATGTGAACGAACTGGTTTCATACAACGCATGGCATTTTCCGCCGGCTATTTAGCCGTTATCTGAATCGTCTGACGATTACTGTTCAATGCGTCTTCAATAATGACGCTGGTATTGTTGATCTGAATTACTTTGTATCGCCTCTCAACAATATCACCCTGGCGAGCGATGAAGACTTCACCTTCATCATCGAGGAAAATTCTCTTAGGCTCGTTGGACTTGCTGGCAAAGCCGTAAAACTTGAGCGGAATTGGCGGAGGCGGAGGAGTTGGTGTGGGCGTAGGCGGCGGCTCCGGGCCCATGGGGCCTTTTCTAACCCCGGCTTCTACCTTGGGGATTGGCGCTTCTTCCATCCTGAAAATATTTCTTCCTGTTTCATATTTCTTGTTCTGGCTGGCTGCCAGGATATCCAGCCGCAATCTGGGATCAAGGGTGCTGTCCGCGGCTTGTACCGCACCGGCTTTCTTTGGCTGGGCTGCCGTACCTGAAGGCGCAGGCGTTGACGCGGCGGAGCTGCTTCCAAAGTAGTCGCGGAAGTTGTAGATGCCCACCAGAAGGAGAATCGCCAGCAGAGCGATCATCCATTGCACTTGCTTCTTGTTTTCCGCGCCTATCTTCACCTTAAATGCTTCTCCCTCAGGATATGAACGTCTGTTTGCTAGGATTCTTTCAAAAAAGTCTGGGCCTTGATCTGTAGCGATATCACGCCGCTTTCCTGACTATTGAGTGACACTTGATCGATGATAAAGATGAGCTTGTCTTGTTCCATGGCATTGATAAAGCGCGCCACCTTGGCGTACTCTCCGGTGACGGTGGTTTCAACGTCGACCATTCGTATTTCAGGTAACTTATCTTTCTCCTCAGCGCCGTTGTGGCCCTGGCCATAGCGGATTCCCTGCGAGGTAACTCCTGTTTCCTGCATCAGTTTTTCCAAATGCTGTGAGATCTGGGAAAACTGGCTGGGAACCTGCTGTGCGTAAAACTTTTTTAAGTCCACGCGCGTCTGCGACAGCTTTTGATCAATACCACGCAGTGGAGTTACTTCACGCGTCAACGTTGCTGTCTGTTCCTGCAGGCTTTTTTCCTGCGCCAATCTTCCGGAAGCACTTGATCCCGGCAGAAGCAGATAAATAATAAGCAGTAAATCGATTGCACCGAGTAGTCCCAGGATCAGGGTAAACTTTTGGCGGACTTTCGTTAGGTTGCCCATTACAACCCCTCTTTGCTGGACGCGCGGCCTTGCACCGGCCCGGCGGGTGAATAGTAAGTAACAATGTCAAATTTATAAAGTGGTGTGCCCGAACGCTGGTCTTTTTCCGTGGTCTCAGCATTAATTTGTGGGCCGCGGAAGCGCTCGGATTTCTCCATTTTTTGCACTAATTCCAGCCCATTTTCGTGTGTATCACCCTTGATGATCAAGGTCAGCTTGAGCCGATTGTCCTGCGTTATTTCCGGATGGACGGAGCTCACAAAAGCCCGGGCCGGCATGATTCTTTGCAGATCATTGAACAGCTGCGTCCAGGAAAACTGCCGGCGGTTAATCTGCTTGTTCCAGTAATTCTTCTGCTCGGTGACGTCATGGTTTTCCGGAAGGTTTGTGACCACCTGTGCGGCAGTTCGTTCCTTCTGGAGAGTGGTGATTTTCTCCCGCAACTCTTTAATCCGCGCGTTGGATTTGGCCGCAGTGGAGTGGTTGATTAAGGTCAAGCCGATCAGAAACAAAGTGAAGAGAGCGGTCAAACCAATGGCTATGCCCCAGCGCCGGTAAAACTGCTGGACATCTTCATATTTCTGCGAAGCGAGATTGATATTGAGGCGCATTATCCCAGCAAAGCCCCCACGATTCCCGCCATGGTCGGAGGCGAAATATTGTCACCGTTGAGGTTCTGTTCTGGCGCAAGCTCCGGCGCCAATTCCAGTATCTGGGCGCCGGTCTGTTGATGAAGCAAGGGCCCCACTTCCTGAATAGGTGCTATGCCACCGACGTAGATTTTCTCAATGTGGGCAGCAAAAGTGTCTTCAAAAAAGACAACCGAGGGCAACACGGCTTCTGACAAATCGACGGCAGAAAAATTGCCGCTCTGCTGGTTTTCGAGTGTACGTACCAGTCTAAGCTGCTGATGTTCCACGGCGGTAATCGTGATGTTGAGCGGATCGACTTTTAGGATCAGGGACGGCCGCTCACCATCGACCAGACCGAGGGCCGCGAGCGAGGATGGCAACACCACGCCCGGTTCATAGCCGATATCGCGGAAAGCTTTCTCATACTCTTCAATGATCTCGCGCGGTGAGACTGCAGCCACAACGCGAATGCTTCCATTCACGCGAGTCACAGAATAGGAAAGCATTGCATGGTCCACGTCAAAGGGAAGGGACTTTTTGAGTCGGAAGCGTATGACGGGCTCAATTTCATCAGGCTTGGTTGGCAACGCTTCAAAGTCCAGCAGCACCATACGGATCGCTACGTCCGGTAAAACGACAATTACGTCGCGCGATTTTCCGGCAACCGCGCCAAGAGCGCTGTTGAGCGCCGTGCGCAGGGCGTCTGGATTCAGGACGTTGGGGCTGTTGAGTCCAGGAGCAATCACGCCTTCATTCAGCCGCCGTGAGGTAAAGACCTCCAGGCGAGGCAATCTTTCAGATGCCCGAGCGGCGATCACACTGTCAGCGGTGATCTCGCAAGCAAGCCTCGGGCGCGTTATTTTTTGGTTCAAACCTGTCATCTTTATCTCGTATTTATCTCGTAGTCTCAATGAAAGTGACTTTATTGATTTCTTTCATTGTGGTCTCGCCTGCACGGACCCGGGCCAGCGCCGAATCACGCAGAAATTTCATACCTTCTTCATGCGCGGCCTTGCGAATTTCTGAGGATGGCCTTTTTTCCAGAATGAGTTCGCGGATACGGTCGGTAAGGTCCAGCAACTCATGGATTGCCGTGCGGCCGTGGTATCCGGTGCCGCCGCACTCAATGCAGCCGGGGCCATCATAGAAGGCAACATCACGCCATTTTTGTGGATCCAGCCCGAAAGATACTAACTCATCATCCGTGTAGTGAACGCGTTCTTTACAGTGCTGGCAGATGGTACGCACCAGCCGTTGCGCCAGAACGCAGTTCAAAGCGGACACAAAATTGTATGGTTCCACGCCCATATTCAGGAAGCGTCCCAGAACGTCCACCACGTTATTGGCGTGGACAGTGGTAAACACCAGGTGGCCTGTCAGGGCTGATTGGATTGCGATCTGCGCGGTTTCGGTGTCGCGGATTTCGCCCACCATGATTTTGTCTGGATCATGGCGCAGAATCGAGCGCAGTCCGCGGGCAAACGTGAGACCTTTTTTCTCGTTCACCGGAATCTGTGTAATGCCATGGATCTGGTATTCAACCGGATCTTCAATCGTAATGATCTTGTCTTCGTCGGTCTTAATTTCATTCAGAGCAGCGTACAGCGTGGTTGTCTTGCCGCTGCCGGTTGGGCCGGTGACCAGCACCATGCCGTAAGGTTCCAGAATGTAGCGGCGGAACCTGCGCAAATCTTCCGGGTCAAAACCTACAACGTCCAGCACCAGGTTGCGAAACTTTTCGCTCATCGATTCTTTATCCAGCACGCGCAACACAGCATTTTCACCGTGAATGGTGGGCATGATGGACACGCGAAAATCGATCAGGCGGCCGCTGTATTTCACGCGGAAACGTCCGTCCTGAGGCACGCGGCGCTCGGCGATATCCAACTCACTCATGACCTTGATACGGGTGATGATGGTGGAATGGTGCTCTTTGGCCATGGGCTGCATGGCCGGCTGCAGCACGCCGTCAATTCGATACTTGACTACGACTGAGTCGCTCTCGGTTTCAATGTGGATATCACTGGCGCGTTTTTGCAGTGCCGTAAAAATTGTAGTGTCCACGAGGCGGATGATCGGGCTTACGTCTGCTTCCGTGGTGCCCGTAATCCGGTCAATCGTGATATTTTCGTCACCACCGCCTTCGTCTTCACGGACCACGTCAAGCACAAAGCCTTCACTGGCTTCTTCCAAAACGCGCTGTGACTGTTCCGTCTTTTTTAGAATGTCGCTGATCTGGGCCAGTGTGGCCACTTTGGTCTTGATGCGCCGGTTGAGAAGCAGGCCGATTTCATCGATCATCATCAGCTTGCTGGGATCGGCAATGGCGATGGAAAGAGTACTTTCATTCTGTTCCAGCGGAACAAAGTTGTAACGGAACATCAGGTCCACTGGAACGGTCTTGAATAATTCTGCGTCAAGGTGATAATCGCGAAGGTCCACGAATTCGCAGCGATAACGCGCGGCCATGTCACGCGCCTTCTGCTCGCTACCTTCCAACTGTCCGAGAATGGCTGTATTTATTTCCATGGTCGATAAACTCTTCTGGTTCATACCGTCCTATTGCTGTACTTGTGCTCCCAAAGAAAAGATTGGCAGATACAGTGACAGGAGCACAAACGCAACCGTAATGCCCATAAAGATTAAAATGACCGGCTCAATCAATTGCATGGCGGTAGAGAGAGAATTCTGCACGTCTTCCTCATAGAACTCGGCAACCGAGTTCAGCATGGAAGGAAGGGCGCCTGTGGACTCTCCAACCTCAACCATCTCAATTGCCAGGTCAGGGAAAAATTGAGTCTCTTCCAGGCTGAAAGAAAGTGAACGGCCTTCTCGCACGCGCCTGGAGGCATGTTCCACACTGCTTGAAATCTTAAAACTGTTGATGGAGTGGCTGGCGGTTTCAAGCGATGGCACAAGAGGCAGACCGCCAGAGAGCAGTGTAGACAGCGTTCTTGAAAACATTGCGATCTGATATTTCATCCAGATCGGTCCAAAAAGAGGCAGCTTGTAACGGATCGCATCCAGCGCTTTGCTGCCTTGCTCTGAGCGCACCCAGAGGGTGCCTGCAACTACCACGGCAATGATCCCAAGCAAAATAAAGACGTAGGAATGTTGAATGAACCGCCCAATACTGAGCATAAACAGCGTTACGGTTGGCAGCTTGGCGTTGAGCGTACTGTAAAGATCGGCGAACTGAGGCACCACGTATGTCATCAGGAACGTCAACATCACGGTTAGTGCACAGATCAACAGCGCCGGATACCACAACGAGGAGATCAGCTTCTTACGGAATGAGAGCGCGATGCGCTGGAAAGCAATATAACGGCCCAGAACCTCTTCAAGGTTGCCGCTGCGTTCACCTGCCAGCAGGGTAGTGGTATAGATCTTTGAGGTGATTGCTCCCTGGGCTTCAAAAGCTTCTGACAGTAGCTCGCCGCTCTTTACACGTTCCTGCACATTCTCAAGGATCGCTTTAAAATTCGGGTCTTTTTGTCGTTTCCCCAGAATATTCAGCGATTTAATGATGGGAAGACCCGCTTTAATCAGGGTCAGGAATTGCTGGTTGAAAACGATAAATACGTCGGGCTTAATCGGCTTTTTGCGGCGTGGACCGCCCATGGAAAGCAGGCCTGTACGGCTCTTGACCGAATAAACAAGGAAGCCCTGCTGGGCAAAACGGTCCTTGATCTCCTGTTCGGAGACGCCGTTTTCCACTTGTTGGAGCACGTGACCGCGCTCGTCCGCCATTTTAACCAGAAATTCAGCCATGGGATATGAATATGGGAGCTTCCGACTCCCTTATAAGTCTAGCATTTCAATGGATTGCCAGCTCACTTAATAGAATGGGGGGAACCGCTATTATTGCGCATTTTAGTCATTAAATTCACTAATTCTTCAGCTATCGAAAGTAACCGGTAGTGATTATTGAGCTACCTGGCTGTCCTCAAAGACCTGCACACCCGGGGGTGGAACAAAGCGAAACAGGCTGTCCTGGACGGGGACATTCTCCTCGATCTGAGAAAAGCGAAAGTCGGTGGTAGTGCCGTCCACGCCATGAATCAAAATCCGGCGAATCTGATGTGCCGCGGATATCTCCAAAACCACCTCAGAGACCCTGTCTTTTAGCGTTTTCGGGACCCCGCGCAATACAATATCGCCCTGCTGAACGGGCGTGAGATCCGGCGCCAGGGAAAGCGCATCCAGCTCTTTCTCTAGTTTCGTCTTACCCAGCAGGTAGCGCAAGGGGGAACGGATATCGTCAAGATTCTTGACCGGGGTCCTTTTGGCCTGCGGGTCCCCAGTCACGTAAAAATACGCATTCTGCGAGTCAATCAGAAACAGCTTTTCCCGCGGCACATGATATTCCCAGCGCATGCGTCCAGGCTTTTTCAGCCATAGCGTGCCGCTCTCGGTGCGTGAAATGCCGTTACCTTGATAAATCTCTGTGAATGCTGCCTTGAACGTCTTTAGATGGTTGTAGTGTTCATCCACGGTATGAGCAAGATTTTCTGCGCCCATAGCCTGGGGTTGTGCCGGCACGCAGCACAAAAAAAGCAATACGAACAACGGAATGAAGCGTAATTGCATGGAAAGATTACTCGCGTAAGTCAGAAGGGAAGTTCTCTGGTGCCCTGCCACTCTGCCAGATAACGGTACTTGCTGGCATCCTCAACATCTACCTTACCACCAGATTTAAGCACATAAGGTTCATGCTCTGGAGCCAGCGGCACACCAGGGAGTAAACCGGCGCGTATCATGTCAGCCCAGGTTGCCGGAAACCTTCCGGTTTGCTGGCGGTAAACCTGCACACGGCGTTCAAGTTCAGAGAGGTCACGTGCGGCGTGTAATGAATCCAGGTGGATCTGAGCTGCTTTCTTTACTTCCCGATCATTCGTCGTCTCATAAACTCCCTCCCATAGAAGAGTGGAAGTATTTATATCCTTGGTCCGTTCCGCCATACGCGCGGCCATCACCTTCATCCAGGGAAGTGCCCCCGGCACCTGTGAACCTTTTTCGAATGCGGCCTGGGCGGCCACCGGATCATCCCGGTCAATGTAATGGACGAACCCCAGCGTGAAATACAATCGCCAGTATTCCGGGTTCGCGCGA
The DNA here is from genome assembly GCA_963724105.1 of Terriglobia bacterium. GTDB lineage: Bacteria > Acidobacteriota > Terriglobia > Terriglobales > Acidobacteriaceae > Angelobacter. The sequence goes on from CAVRTD010000004.1 coordinate 514,535, forward strand.
ATCCCTTTCTCAGCCAGAGCCACTGCATTGTCTGGCTGGCCTGCTCCCTCGGGCGGTTGCTGAGCAAGAAATACTGCGCCATAGTCATAAGCCACGATCAGCTTGGGATCAAGGTCCGTTGTTATATCGAGCAGCGGGTATAACAAATTATATTGAGTGGAATGTGCGCGATGCCTTGAACCGAAATATTGCACCGCCCGCGTCCAGTAGATGTTTGCCAGCAAACTGGAATAGCCGAGACTCAGCCGCTTCACGGTTTTTCCTGAAGGCAAATAAAGGACGTCTTCCAGCGTGGCTTCTGCGCCGCGCTGTTTTTCGACCTGACGACGGCTAAGGATCGAGCCGGCAAGCAAAATTACCAGCAGGAACCCCGCCACAATCGAAACTGTACGACTTGAATTCATTTCAAGCTGCGGCGTTCGAAGATCAACACCGCTCCTGCCGTGACCGCTGCGGAATAAAGAAGCGCATACATGGTATTAAAAACAATCAGCCCGCCACCGATTGGCTGATCGTGCGCCGCCTGGGCAATCACGTTGAGGGAAGCGAAATTGGGAACAATATAGGCGACGCCTATGGCCAGCCACTTCAGCGCTCCTTGTGATAAAGCGGCAAAATTCTTCAGATCTTCCGCAAAGGTCCCAATCACGAAGAGTGCGAAAGCAAAAATTGCCGAGAATATTGGTGTAGAGAAAGATGAGAACAGCAGCGTTAAAGCAACAATCATCAACAACTGAAGGACGATAAAATAAATTGCAAGCAGCAGGTTAGCGTCACTACTTTTCAGCCCGTGGGCGGCCAGCATCAGCGCAACGTAAAATCCGACGGTCATTAACAACGTGTTGACTGCCAGGGTCATCATGAGCCCGAAATATTTGCCCACAATGAATTCCCACCGTCGGACCGGCCGCGAGAGGATTGTGTAAAGAGTTTTCTTTTCGATTTCCTTTGAGACCATCCCAATGCCCACAAAAATAGCGATGATCACGCCGAACAGGGAAATGGAACTCAGGCCCACATTGACAAGAATCAACCGCTCCAGACCAATGGAGATTTGTCCAAAGAGCGGAGCGCTGGCCACCAGGAGCAGTGCAAAAAGAATCAGGTTATAGAGGACCCGGTCACGCACGGCCTCACGAAACGTGTTCAGCGTGATCGCGGATAGACGTGAGATCAAGAGTTTGCTGCCTCCTTTTCTGACGTTTTGGCCAGGAAATAATCTTCAAGAGTACCGCGCAGCGGCGTGACGGAAATGAGCCGAGCGCGCTGCTGGCGCAGCTTTTCCAACAGGGCATCGAGATTGGAATCCTGCACGTTTACGCGCACGGTCTCACCAGTAATGTGCGATTCCGCCAGCAAACCGCTGACTGCGGACGCCGCATACGCGCCCTCCCAGATCACCTCGGTTTTGCCCGCGACGTTGGAACGTAAATCATTTACCACGCCGACCCCGCGAAGCTCACCTTTGTGGATGACCGCCACGCGATCACAGAGTGCTTCAGCGTCAGACAGAATATGGGTGGAAAAGAAAATTGTCTTGCCTTCATCCTTCAGGCCCTGGATCAACTCTCTTACTTCATGCCGGCCAAGCGGATCAAGCCCAGACATGGGTTCATCGAGAAACACGACCTGGGGATCGTGAATAATGGCTTGCGCAATTCCCACACGCTGCAACATGCCCTTGGAAAACTTGCGCAGTTGTTTATCACCGACGTCGCCCAGTCCAACCCGCGTCAGGATTGGCGCAATACGCTGGGCCCTGTGACCTGCTGCCATGCCGGAGAGCTGGGCATAATAATTGAGCAATTCCGGCGCGCTCAGGTAGTCGTAAAAATAGGGCTGCTCGGGCAGAAACCCGATTTTTGCCCGTATTTCAGGGTCGCGAAAATCTTTGCCCAAAATTGTGGCAGAGCCTGCGCTGGGGCTGGTGATCCCCATGAGAATTTTAAGAGTCGTGGTTTTTCCAGCTCCGTTTGGACCGAGAAAGCCAAACGTTTCTCCGTGATTGATCTCCAGTGTGAGTCCCTGAAGCGCTGGACGAAGCTGCTTTTTCCAGAAGCCTACTGGGTAGGCCTTGGTTAATTCCTTAATTTCAATAGCATGCATGTGCGGATGAATGACAGATGATAGCCAGTTTAGCTTAACCGCCAATCACGATCAATCAGGGAACCAACTTAGCCGCCAAGAGGAACGTATTGAGCGGGATCCATGCAGTCCGCGTGCAATACCGCGCCGCCAAGAGTGGCAATGGGGGCCTTTTGTTTGCGAATCACACCGTCTTCCGTTGAACAAAAATTATTCTGGCCAGTGCTGGCGAACACTGCAGGAGTCGCTGAAGCGGTGTAGTCCCCAAAAGGCTCGGTTGACTGGGATGAATTCAGATAAAACAGGTAGCCGCTCTTCAAGCATGGCTCGGCTGAGCACCCCACAAGCTGATCTGACAGGCAGGCATGCACCTTGCTGCAGGGCGTTCCGGGGCCCAGTTTAATAAGTGAATCGGCAAAGCCCACGGCCTCAGAGAACTGCACAATGTAAACCGCTTGAGAATTGTGAATATTGCGGACCACTGAAACAGCCGCCGATTCATTGGCTGACATCTTGCTGCGCAATAAATTGGGGATAGCTATACTGGCGACGATCAGAATAATCGCCACCACGATCAACAGTTCGATCAGGGAGAAGCCTTTTGTTTTAGTGTGATTTTTCACTAGCTTATCTCTCTAAAAATTGTTCATGAATGATGCCGGCAAAGGCCCACCCGTGATATCTCCATCTACTTCTTGTTGCACTTCTTCTAATGCACTTCGATGACCAATTCTCTTTTGGTTAATTCTTGTGACTAAAGTTTTATATGGTGCTTTATTTTCAATGGCTTACCCTGAAAATGCCTTGTCGCGCTCTGTCCCATATTCTGACGCCTAACAAATATTGTTATTAAGAAAAGCAAATTTCTGCCCATCTGCAGGAAATAAAAAAGGACACGGTTTCATCCGTGTCCTTCTCTTTTGGCTTATACCCTCCCCCAGGTACTTGCCGAAAAGTTGAAACGTTACTGAATTGGGCCGTAAGTCGCGATCGTCTGGCAAGTCGGGATATCAACTGCTGCAGTCAGCGACGTGGTTGGGTTGACGGCCGGCAGCGGAATAGCAGTCTTCATGGAGCGAACGACGGCATCGCCTGTGGAGCAATAGTTGTTGGTTCCGGTGCTGCCGGTAGTAATCGGGCTGGCGCTGGCGGCATAATCGCCCACTACGTTAGAAACTGGAGCTGCGCCGCTCATAAAGTAGTTGTAGCCGCTCTTCGGGCAGCCAGTGGCTACCGTGCAGGCCAGGACGTTGTCAATAAGACAGGCAGAAGCTACGCCGCAAGCAGCAGCAGTGGCTGCCGGACCAAGTGTCTGCAAATTGGCAGCATAACCGACTGTGGGGTAATTGGTTGCATACGTAACCTGTGAAGTGTTCAGCGTGCGGATGGTGCTGGCAGCTGACGAGTCATTGGCTGACATTTTGGAACGGAGCAGGTTGGGAATCGCGATTGCCGCGATGATCAGAATGATTGCTACTACAATCAGCAGCTCAATAAGTGAAAAACCTTTTTGTTTGCGCATTTAGTGAAATTCTCCTCTTCTCAGATTCTCAGAAAACAAAACTTTAAAGCTTTGAAGGTTCGACTCTTCTGCCGCCTTCCGCTTCTTACTGAAAGCATCTGTCTGGCCAATGCGATCAAAAAATCTCCCCGAGAAACCTAAGTAACTGAAAGTAAATGTCTTTCTGTGCCCTAGCCGAATAGATCGCAACAATCATCTAGGGATTTTGGCACTTATGTTTTGACACTTTTTGTCATTTTATAGACATTTTTAAGCACATGCAAAAAAGAGAGGCACGGCCAAAGCCGTGCCCCTCTTTTTTTGGCTTATACCCTCCCCCAGGTACTTGCCGAAAAGTTGAAACGTTACTGAATTGGGCCGTAAGTCGCGATCGTCTGGCAAGTCGGGATATCAACTGCTGCAGTCAGCGACGTGGTTGGGTTGACGGCCGGCAGCGGAATAGCAGTCTTCATGGAGCGAACGACGGCATCGCCTGTGGAGCAATAGTTGTTGGTTCCGGTGCTGCCGGTAGTAATCGGGCTGGCGCTGGCGGCATAATCGCCCACTACGTTAGAAACTGGAGCTGCGCCGCTCATAAAGTAGTTGTAGCCGCTCTTCGGGCAGCCAGTGGCTACCGTGCAGGCCAGGACGTTATCAATAAGACAGGCAGAAGCTACGCCACAAGCAGCAGCCGTGGCTGCCGGGCCAAGTGTCTTCAAAGTGGCAGCATAACCCACCGTGGGGTAATTGGTTGCATACGTAACCTGTGAAGTGTTCAGCGTGCGGATGGTGCTGGCAGCTGACGAGTCATTGGCTGACATTTTGGAACGGAGCAGGTTGGGAATCGCGATTGCCGCGATGATCAGAATGATTGCTACTACAATCAGCAGCTCAATAAGTGAAAAACCTTTTTGCTTGCGCATTTAAATCTCCTCTGGAAGTTCTCTTGTTCTAGGCCATCATTGGCTGCCGAACCTTGAGAGTAACTTGATGTTTCTTTACATTGCAGATGGAGCGCCATCCAGCAAGAGATACGTAGGAGTTTCATAAACCATTGTAAATAAAAGCATTATTAGTGATTTTGATTGAGTTACTGATGTAATGATCTATCGATGAAAGTGACAATAAGTGGCACTTTCATGCGACAAGAATTGACAAGTGGGATTTTGGGCCTATCGTTATTGCATTTCGATTGTCAATCCTGAGATTTTCCACTCGGACACACACTATCGATCATTGCGATGGCAGGGATTTGAGGCGAAGATCAAAGAAGTTAAGGATTCCGCAAAAGCCAGATGAAGCTGTGGTTAACCATTCCTCTGAAGTTAATGTTGGCAGGATATTTTCTTCTGACATCGATCTACTGTGTATTGGCGATTCCGCCTTATACCTACTATGCCTTGATTAAAGCCCCGCCATACGACTGGGTTTCCTGGTTTGCCAGCCACCACGTGGCGCTATTTTGGATCGTTTGGGTGGTCTCTGCACTGGCTTATTGGCCAGGTAAAAAGACTCGCATATATCTTGTCTGCCTCTCGGTTTGCGGTCTGCTGGGTATCGCTCTAACGCTGAATCCCTTCATGGCCTCAGTACAAGGGAATCGTTCAACTTTTGTTTATGCAATTGTGGCCCTGATACCACCTATTCTTTGGGCGGGAATGGAAATCATCCGCCTATGGCCAGAGAGTAATAATACGCAGGAAATGGCAACGCTTGGATATCTGGTGCCTGTCCTCACGGCCGGATCGGTTGCGTTGTTGAGTGCGGCGGGAGTGCAGCTATGCCATTACCGAAACATGACCTCCAGCGGGGCGAGTGTTGACCCCATACGAATGCCGATGTGGAGCATCCTCATTCATCTCACGGTCGTGCTGACGATTGTCTCAAGCCTGAATCTTTTGAAAATTTTTGGCAACAAGATACGGTTCGGCAGAGTGGCTATTTATGCGGTTGTGCTGCTCGCCGTTTGTTGCTGGTTGTCTCTGGGAACGTCCCGTTTTCTGCAAAACTCTTTGGATTTTCCCCACGAAGCGGCAATTATTTATTCTCTGTTCCTTTCCTTAATGCTGACTCTTTTCGGTTTGTCATTAGCCATGGCTTCGCTGATAAATCGGCCCAGGCAATCAGCAGGCGTTTCCAAGCCCGCAAAATTCGCGATTATCGGCGTAATCTGTTTTATTGCTGTACTTGCTCTCGTTCTTCCTTCTTATGTCGGCATCTGGGACTGGAATGGCCTGTTCCAGAGTATGTTTTCCGTCCTATTGTGGATTACGGTCCTGATTTGTTGCGGCCTGCTCCTTCCGCATTACAAGCAGTACTCATTGCCGGCAGTTCTTGCAATCGCGATCATCGCGGGTGCGGTTTATGAAGGGTTTAAATATACCGAAATTGTCTGGGCAAAACCGCTGGGCGCCACTGATGATGAGATTTCACGGAAGATGGAGGAATATGCCTCCCAGGATTTTTCATTCGCTCTGGTCAGTCATTTTCTGGGAAATGAGCCTAAAGCAGAGCCCTGCAATGACCTCTGCCGCATCTTGAAACAGTATACAAACATCCCCAATTTTCATCTTGGACACCAAGTCAATCTGGTCAAAGAACTTGCGCCAGTCAGCGGTAATCGTCCGAACATTTTTGTTTTCGTGATCGACTCAATGCGCCCCGATTATCTTGGCGCTTACAATCACGCGGTTGACTTTACTCCAAACCTGGATGCTTTTGCCCGTGACAGCGTCGTATTTCGCCGTGCCTACACGCAATATGCCGGCACCACGTTATCTGAGCCTGCAATCTGGTCTGGCGCAATGCTGCTCCATACCCATTACACGCAGCCATTCTCGAACGTGAACAATCTCGAAAAACTTGTCAGCGCCGAGAACTACAAGATGGTGGTTAGCTATGACACCGTTCTGCGGCAGGTGCTTTCTCCTTCCGATGATTTAGCGCGGCTCGATACCGACAAATCAGTCTGGAATAACTACGAGGCTTGCTCCACCATTCATCAATTGACTGACACGCTGGATGCGCGTGCTGACAAGACGCGCCCTGTATTCTTCTATAGCCAGCCAATGAACGTACATCAATTTGCTCGCAATGGCCGTCCGCCCGCTGGACTCAAAGACTGGCATCGTCCGGGATTCAACCCGCGTATTTCTCTGACCGTCAACCAAGTCGACACATGTTTGGGCGGTTTCTTCTCTTATTTAAAACAGCGTGGCATGTATGACGACAGTATCGTGATCGTAACTTCCGATCATGGCGACGCAACTGGAGAGTATGGCCGAATCAGTCATGCCTTAATGATCTATCCAGAAATAATGCGTGTCCCGCTCATCATTCACCTGCCCAAATCCATGCAGGATAAATTTATTCATAACGAGAATGAATTCGCGGCTCTGACAGACATTACTCCGTCACTCGACTATTTGCTGGGGCACCATGCCCTGCAGCACGATCCTGTTTTTGGCCATACCTTGTTCGCTGAGACTGGAGAAGAGCTGCAGCGCAATGCCCGCCATGAACTCTTTCTGGCCTCTGACGTTCTAGCGGTGTACGGCATTCTGGCGGAAGATGGCCGCTATCTCTATACGACATACGCATCGCCTGCCAAGAGTGAGCTTTTTGACCTGTCCCAGGATCCCAATGCCCAGCAGAATATCCTCACGCCCGCACTGAAGCGGCAATACGATCAGCGCGTGATTGACTATCTCAAGATGGTTGGCGATTTCTATGGCTTTAAGCCAGGAGTAACATCGTTCCTGGCATCCGCCCGCTGATAACATCTCCGTCGCCTAAAAAGGTATGTCCTCATCCGTGATCTCCGCGGACGACGGCACATGTTCTTCAGAATGCGAGGTACGCTGGTCAAAGGAAGAAGCCGCTCCGCGCGATGAACGCCCTTCATGATCGCCGCCACCTTCTCCCCGGCCACCCAGCAGGACCAGATCGCTGGCGACAACCTCAGTGCGGTACTTTTTCTCTCCGCTCTGCTTGTCTTCCCAGCTCGATGTCTGCAGCCGCCCCTCGATGTAAATCTTGGAGCCCTTCTTCACGTACTCGCCAATAATCTCCGCCAGCCGCTGCCAGGCCACAATGTTGTGCCATTCCGTGCGGTCCTGCCATTCGCCGGCTTTGTCTTTGAACCGCTCATTGGTGGCCAGGCTGAACTTTGCCACTGGAACGCCGCTAGGTGTGTATTTCACCTCGGGATCTTTTCCCAGATTTCCCACCAGAATCACTTTGTTTACGCTCTTTGCCATAAAGAATTTTTCCTTTGCGAATGTTGGTAAATATACCAGCGGGTTGAAATTTCAGAAAGTGGCCGCCAGCTCAGCTATGGGCCCCATAAATTTGATACAGCATTATATAAACCACCACGCCGGTGACTGAGACATAAAGCCATACTGGAAACGTCCAGCGTGAAATTCTACGATGACGGTCAAATCGCGACCTCAGCCCATTCGTCAACGAGAGCAACACCAGCGGAACCACGGCCACAGCCAGCAGGGTATGTGAAATCAGGATTGTAAAATAAACCGGCCGGGCCCATCCCTGTCCGGGAAAATGCACCGATCCCACATGCGCATGGTAGTAAAGGTAGCTCGCCAGAAAAACACTGGACGTGGCAACCGCCGCAATCATGAACGCACGATGCAGGCGTATCTGCTTGCGCGCGATCAGCACTCTTCCGGTTGTGATCAAAACTGCGCTGGCGCCGTTCAGCGTGGCATTCAGGGCAGGGAAGATGCTGTAGTCAGTCATATGCCATCACCCATGAATCAGGCATGCACCACGTTCAGCATCATCAACGCAAAAAGCAGTGGCAGATAAAGCACGCTGGCTTGCAATAGCTGTCGGGCAAACTTTCTGGAATCCGGTGACGTTGTTGGCAGCTTGGTCATTGCCAGTCGAAAAACAAACCACAGAAAAGCCAGTCCCAGAATCAGCGCGCCAAAAAGATAAATTCTGCCGGTCATATGCAGCAGTGTCGGAACCAGGCTTACGGAAATCAGCGTGGAGCAATAGGTAAACATCTGCCGGATCACGCTGTGCCCGGCCTTGTCCACCACCGGAAGCATCTTGATGCCGGCAGCCTCATATTCTTCGCGATACATCCAGGCGATGGCCTGGAAATGCGGAAACTGCCAGAAGAAGACGATCAGGAATAGAAAGATCGCTTCAATCTCCAGCTTGCCGCGGACCGCCGTCCAGCCAAGCAGCGGCGGCATCGCGCCGGGAAATGCTCCCACAAAAGTTGAGATCGGCGATACGCGCTTAAGCGGCGTGTAGAACGCCAGATATGTCACGGCGGTTGCGAACGCCAGCACACCGGTAAGCGCGTTGGTGGTAAACACCAGATACACCGGTCCCAGAATCGTCGCCAGGATTCCAGCGGTCAGCCCGGTCGCCAGGCTCATTCTGCCTGCAGGTAGCGGACGATTCCGCGTGCGCCGCATCAGCGCATCAATCTTGTATTCCAGGACCTCATTCAACGCCGCAGATCCAGCGCAGGTCACGCCAATCCCCAGCAGAGCGTTGAGCAGTGTCCATGAGAGTGACGAGATGCCGCTCTTCGCCGCACTCATGTAAAAACCGGTCCATGCCGTCACCACAATGAGTGTCGTCACGCGGACCTTGAAGAGCTGAAGATAATCGCCAATCAGAGAATTCTTCTTGAGCACAACTGGCTGCGCTGCTATTTCTGCGTTTCGCTCAGGCGTCAATTCAACCACCCTTTGGGGAATAGTGCTCATGCCGTGGCCACCTCGCGTCGCCGGTCGAATGGAATCACTGACGCCGGATCTCCACTATGCCGGTAAGCCTGAATTGTCAGTATTACGGTGGTAGCCAGAATCAGAGCGCCCACTGCCAGATGTGCCACGGTTACGACCACCAGAGACATTGTTGGCTGCGCTTCATTCACGCCCTGCACCACGCGAACCACATAAGCGCCAACCCCCAGCATCAATTGCGCAATCAGCAGCATAAGCATCCACAGCGCCGGACGGCGCAACTGGCGGATGCCGGAATGCTTTGTCAGCGTTCTTAAACTCACATAGAGCACCAGGACCGTGACTATCAGCGCATTCAGGATGTGAGGATAAAGAAACGAATGAATAATCTTATGCACCGGCCAATGGTTGGAGCCGGTTGGTCCCCATTTTGTCCACACATGGCGGAAGGCCGCTCCCAGAATCAGCTGGAGATACAGAAATCCGATCAGCATCCAGCAATGGCGCAGCAGGGGCCGGGCATCTTTCAGCGTGATTTTTTCTTTGGGCTCGTCGAGCCAGCTCCGGCTGGTAAATACGGCAATCGCCGCCAGCACGCAGAACATCGTCTGTCCCACGGTGGCGTGTGCGGTAGAGATCGCGGGCGGAAGAAAATTCAGCACCGTTAAACCACCCAAAATTCCCTGGATGACCACTCCACCCACGGCGCCCAATGTCAGGCCGCGCATCCAGCGGCGCTTGTCCACACGCCAGGTCCATACGGCCACAATGATCGTCAGCAGGCCCACAAATTCCGCGATCATGCGGTGTCCGTGCTCAAACTTCACCCCGCCAATCATCTTGGGAATTTTGAACAGATGGCCAAAGCTGGTAGGCCAGTCGGGGACAGCCAGGCCGGCGTTGTTGCTGGTGACCAGCCCGCCCGCAACAATCAGCAGGAAAGCCAGACAGGCAACAAACACAGTGAAACGGTGTTGAGCGGCGTTATACGTGGAAGAGGTCAGAACAACTCCTGAGAAGTACTGATTATTTTAGCAATCCGCATTTCCCTGCGCCAGCCAAATACAAATAACTTGAAAACACAAAAACTTGAAACGCAGAGGAAAGGAGTAACCAGAGGAGTTTTAACTAAACTCGGATCTGTCCTCCGCTTCCTCTGTTCCTCCGTGTTTCAAAGATTTACTGCGTGGGTTTACTGAGTAAAGCTGAACGCTGCCTTAGTACTTTCCCTGGCTGCCACCTTAATCTTCATCGTCTGCTCACCAAATTTTTCATGCACCGCGGCCAGCGTGTATTCCCCCGGAGGAAGGTTCTTGATCTCAAAGCTTCCATCCGCCGCGCTCACGGCAAAATATGGATGTGTCAACACGCCGATATAAGCTCTCATCCACGGATGCTGGTTGCACTGCACCGGAATCATGATCTCCGGCTTGGTGAAAGTCTTGGTAACAGGTTTGTCCGTGGGCTTTTGCGACTCGTTAAAGGGCTGGTTGTTACTCGGCATGTCATGGATATTGTGCTCGGCCGAATCCGTGTTTGTGATCTTCAACGGCTGGCCCACCATAATGCCCAAAACGTGCGGATTGTAACGGCAGCCTTTCTGGTCAAGCACCACCGGCTCCGTGGGGACTGCGAATGTACCCTGCGGCAGCCCTTCTTTCACATAGACAAAAACATTGGCCAGCTTGTTGCCATTCAGCACCGCCACTTCAGCTGGCTGCGGTTGTGTCGGACAGCCGGGATCCTGTGTCATATCCAGTGGCTTCATTTTTGGCGACGTGCCCGTAAAACTCACAGTGCCGGTAATCGTGCCGGCGGTAGCCGCATCCACCATAATGTTTGCAGCTTTAGGCGCAGGCTGCTCAGAAGGCGGCTGAGAACTGCTGCAACCCGCCAGCATTCCCACAGAAATAACAGACATAGAAGAAATAAATAAGGTCGCGAAAAAAGAAAATGCTGCCGGCTTTCGTTGACCCGGCTCGTGCTTCCTTGCACCGAAATCGCTCGTGCTGCTGTTACTACTTTGCCAACTTTTTTGCACCCCACCCCCCTTTTTTAATTTTTTGTTGAAAACAAAAGTAAAAGTCGAATTCGATAAGACAGTCATAAGACAGTCGAACGCCCTTTTTGGGGCTCATCCGCAGCCCAATCGCTTGTCTTTTTTCTCGGATAATTTGAAACGAACTTTACTACCTGATTAATAGAGCAACGCTGTGTGGAGCAAAGGCGTATAGAGAGAAGCCCTGTATAGGAAAGCCAAATGGAAGATTGCCGAATGAAAGACCGCCAAATGGAAGGCAGCTGAATAGAAAAAAGCTCAGCGAGCAGGCCAATCGATGGCGATGCAGAAGGTTTCAAAAATGCTGGCATGGGGCGAAGAGGGAATTATATCCGCTATTTATTCGCCCATGCAATAGTCGGTACAGAAAAATCTCGCCGGCTTTTCAATTATCACCTTTGGTATTTTCGGCGATTTTGGCAATTCCTCTGATCAGCGTTTATCTGCGTAAATCAGCGGCAAAAGCTCTTTACCGGCTCGCTGCCCTCTGCACTTCATCTTGGCGATCGCCATGTTTTGTCTCAGTCAATAAACAAGTGTCCTAGGCCGAAGAGAACGAACATAGAACCCACGACTATAAATATCAATCGTCCTAACCATATCGGTGCAGGTTTATCAGAGGATCCCCGCCCCTTCAAATAATAGAAGGTCTTAGTTGTGCACCCGATAACAATTACAACTAACCCTAACGTTACGACTGCGACATCAGTAGACGTCATTTAGCACTCTCATTGAGGCGTTATGCCTTTTTCCCGATCCGCTTTTATCTGCGTAAATCAGCGGCAAGACTCTTCTACCGGCTTGCTGCCGCCACGCTCTCCATGTTGGCAATCACCGTATCCGCGAACTCGCTCGTCCCGGCCGTACCGCCCACGTCGCGCGTGAGATGCAGCTTCTCTTTATAAGTCTTTTCCAGCGCCGCATGGACTCTGTCCGCGGCCGCCACCTCTCCGATATGCCGGAGCATCAGCACCGCCGATTGCAGCACCGCCGTAGGATTGGCCATATCTTTGCCGGCAATATCCGGCGCAGAGCCATGCACGGCTTCGAAAATAGCGCATTTCAGCCCGATGTTCGCGCCCGGAACCAGCCCCAGGCCGCCGACAAACGCCGCGCACAGATCGGAAATAATATCGCCGTAAAGATTCTCCATCACCAGAACATCGTACTGGTAAGGATTCGTCACCAGCTGCATGCACGTATTGTCGACAATGTGTTCGCCGTAAGTTATTTCCGGATATTCCTTGGCTATGTTGCGGCTGCAGCGCAGAAACAGACCATCACTCATCTTCATGATGTTGGCTTTGTGGATGGCATGAACCTTCTTTCGCTTCTCCCGCCGGGCATACTCAAAAGCAAACCTGGCAATGCGCGTGGAAGCCTTCTCCGTAATGATCTTCAGTGACTCCACCACGCCCGGCACCACTTCATGCTCAATCCCGGAATATAAGCCTTCAGTGTTTTCGCGCACAATCGCCAGATCAACGCTGGGATAGCGCGTGGGCAGGGAAGGCAGATTACGGATCGGCCGGAAGTTTGCAAAAAGCTCGAACTGTTTGCGCAACGCCACGTTAATGCTGGAGAAGCCTCCGCCTATGGGCGTAGTAACGGGGCCTTTCAGCCCAATTCCAGTTCGTTCAATCGATTCGGTAAGTTCTTTAGGAATATATTCGCCGTACTTGGCAAAAGCTTCCGCGCCGGCGGCAAACGGCTCCCATTCAATCTTTACGCCAGACGCATCCACAATGCGCACTGCAGCGTTGGTAACTTCGGGGCCGATGCCGTCACCCGGAATCAATGTAACTTTATGTGCCATAACTCCTGCTTCATTTCGCGTTGGTTTTTGCCTTGGCCGGCTTGGCCTTGTCTTCCGTTTTCGGATTGAGCAGCGACTCAAGCTCAGAGTGGAACTCGCCCACGTCCTTGAAGTCGCGATAAACCGAGGCAAATCGAATGTAGGCGACCTTGTCGATCTGCTTCAGGTTATTCATGATCTGCTCGCCCAGCTCGCTGGCGGTGCGCTCGCGCTCCGGCGAATCAATGACAAACTGCTCCACTTCATTGACGATCTGCTCCATCTTTCCCATGGATATCGGCCGCTTTTCGCAGGCCCGCAGGAGTCCGCCAAGGATCTTCTGCCGCTCAAACTTCTCCCGGCGGCCGTCTTTCTTCACAACCATGTAGGGGATTTCGTCAATGCGCTCATAGGTGGTAAAGCGCTTTTCGCATTTCAGGCATTCGCGGCGGCGGCGAATGGATTCTCCTTCTTTGCTCTCGCGCGAGTCCACCACTTTGTCATTTTCGAACCCGCAAAACGGACATTTCATCGTGTCTTAACCGCAACTTTCCAAAGGGTTTGTTCTCTCGATTGTAACAGGCAAAATTGGCATTGCGAGTTACGCCAAATCACTGTTTGAAAACTGGAAATTAGCATGAACGACCAAAAATCGTCATCCCGACGGGCGTTCCTTAGCGAGCGCTTTCTTCAGCTCGCGCATAGCCCTGAGGGACCTTGTGCTTTACGCGCCAATTACCTCATGTCCTGATGTCCCGATTCTTCCAGGCTTTCTTCCTCAACCCTCGTGATCGATACATGTTCTGACCGCGCCATTGCCAGCCCTGCCGGAATTACAGACATAAAAGTAGTCAGCCAGAGCATAATGCCTGCGCTGGTGGCCAGCTCAGGGGACAGGTTAAAGACCCCGCGCAGCATGCCGATGGTCGCCAACTGCGATCCGCCGCCCACAACCGGCAATTGCAGTACGCCTCCCACCACGCTCGCAGCCGTGAGAAGAAATACCCGTGAGAGCGTCATCTGCGAAAGCCTGTGGATCGGATAAGCTTGCATCACCGCCATGTAGGCAAATCCAATAAAGAGCCATATGGCAATCGAAAGGCCGCTCAACTGAAAGAACGACTTCACGTCTTTCACGGTGTTCAGCCCTTCGCCAAAGGCTTGGACGCGCTTGCCCACCGCGTGGCCGGCCTTTGGTGAGATCCCCGCAAATAGCCGCGTAAAAAAATTTGCCGCCACGGAAGGGTTCTTTCGCACCCAGAACGCCATGAGCGCTATAAATCCAACACCGCACAACAGAGCGATGGCAAAAACCTCAAAGAAAGTGAATGACGAAAACTCATAACCCAGCAAGTGTCGTTTGGCTGATTCGGCAAATCCAGGAAGCTGGCTGAGGTCATTTCTGAACCACAGGATATTTACGGCCATAATCAGCGCAAAAGCGCCGGTATCAAAGATGCGCTCCACCGTCCAAACCGCCAGTTGCGATGCCATGCTTAGATTTAATTTGCGCGCGATCAGGTAGGGGCGTATGAACTCTCCCGGTCGTCCCAGCAAAGCCAGCCCCGCAAAGCCTATTACTGTGGGAGGAACCAGGTCAGAAGTTTTGGCGTCGCACACCGGCTGCAGCAGAATCTTCCACCGCACCGCGCGCAGAATATAGTCGGCATAGATCAGCGCTACTCCGGCCACAATGTAGAACTTATTGGTGGTGTGAGTTACCGCCCAGAAGCGGTGCCAGTCAAATTTTTTCCACGTCCTGATCTGCAGATAGACCAGCGCGCCCAGCACAACCATCACTGCGGTGGTGATTAGAAATCTTTTTTTGCTCATGATTTACGGCCGACGACTCACTGATCATACAAAAAACGCGCCCTGCGGGCAGGGACGCGCCTCATTTCTAAGCTTTTATCTCTTTTGAGATTAAGCGGGACTTGCCGGTTTGGTCACGCTGGCCTGTTGCGGCCTCGCCTTTTTCAGCTGCGTGGGATTCGCGGCCTTGGCCGGACTTGCGGCAGTCTTCTTTTCTATGGCGCTTCCTGTAGCCGCTTTTGTCGCGGCTGCGGCCTTCATCTGTGCGCGTTTTTTTGCATTGAAGTCGCGAACAATCTTGGCCACGTAGGCCCGCGTCTCATGGTACGGTGGGACGCCGTTGTACTGCTTTACCCGAAACGCGCCGGCATTGTAAGCAGCCAGGGCTTTGATGGGATCGTCATGATAGAGATTCAGCAGCGCGCTCAAATGCGCCGTACCTGCTTCCACATTCGCTTTGGGATCAAACGGATCAGCCACGCCCAGCTGCGCCGCCGTTCCCGGCATGAGCTGCATCAATCCTTGCGCGCCTTTTTTCGATACCGCATGGGTCTTGAAGTTACTCTCTGCCCGGATCACGCTGCTCACAAAGTCAGGATCAAGCCTGTTCTTGGTAGCTGCTTCCCGGACCACCTGATCAATATCCACCGCTAGCACATCCCTGGATGGAGCCGAAGCCGAAGCCGCCGCCTGGCTACCCACTGCTGGCTTAGCCACAGACTGGGCTGAGGCTTGGGCAGCATCTTGCGTTGCCGGTGCGACTGGAGTTTCGTCTACCTGAAACGATTCAATCTGGTCGCTGGCGATATCCATGTACCCGGCGCCGGTATAAAGCCGGGTGGAATTGCCATTCTGCTCTTTGCGCTCAAAATGGATGGAAAAGCCATTGCGCAGCACGGCAATCTCCCCGGCAAAAGCGGAAAGCTGTGCCAGGGCCAGCAGGGCTCCAATCGCTATGTGTTTGCCAATTCGCATAATCAGCGCAAGGTACTTATTTTCACCCAATTAGCCCCTGAAAGCCAGCCCCAAAATCTCTTCCACGGCCTGGGCCACGCCGCTTTCGGCATTGCTGGCCGTCACCTTCCACCCGTTCTGCTTCATCTCCTTGGATGCATTTCCCATGACAACCGCAAGTCCTGCAAATTCAAGCATTTCCAGGTCATTGTAGTTGTCGCCAATGGCCATAATATTGTCTCGGGAAACCCCTTGCTCCTCAGCCCAGCGCCTTAAGGCATGACCTTTGGAACATTCCCGGTTCAGGATATCCAGGATGCACAGGTCCCGGTGGTCATACTGGGTCTTCATCACCGTGATTTTGTCCAGAAACGGAGCTTGCTTGAGCCGGTGCTGGACCGCCCCCATCCTCGCCACCCGCCCGCAATACATGGCTTGTAGCGGATCTTCCGTCAGCGCATCTTCCAGCGGCGAAATGAACTTGATATAAGGCCGGTTCAGCTCCATCCATCTGGCGACCGTCTTGTTTAACTCGTCTGCGCTTTCCAGCACCAGTGAGTCATTGCCCGGCACATTGTCTGGGCGATCAAACGTCAGCACGGCGTGCCCGCGAAATTCGTCCATATATTGAATGAGCTCAAGGGCAGTTTTTGCGGGCAATCGATCGGTAAAAAAAGTCTCGCCCGCGCTCGACCGGATCAACGCTCCATTGGAGCTAATCAGGCCAACGGGAAACCCGAGCTCCTTCGCGATCGGCATCGCGTAATCGTGCCGGCGGCCAGTCGCCAGTATGATCTGTATTCCTGCCTCATGCGCTGCCCGCAGAGCGGCTATGTTGCGCGCGGATACCTGATAGCTCGGATCAGTCAGCGTGCCGTCTATGTCCAGGGCAATGAGTCGGATGGATTGCTGCGTCACTTTCTCATCATACCCGTCCAAAGTGAGACTCAGGCGACAGACGAGAGCCTCCTGCTCGTGATACTTGTTGAACATGGACGAACTCAGCCGCCTGAGCTCAAACGCCCGCGTCACAGTCCGTCGCTCCGGAGCGCCTGATCCCGATGGCAAATGCGTTGTCTACTGGATGCAGCGGACCCAGCGCGCTCTCGATAATCCCGCGCTTGAAGTTGCCGTGCAAGCTGCGAACCTGCTGCGCAAGCCATGTGTTGTTTTTTTTGCTCCGGTACCGTTTTATCCACATGCCAATCTGCGCCATTACCACTTTCTCAACCAGGGCATTCCGGCGATTGCCAATGGCTTGAAGAAACGCGGCATAGGCTTTGTACTTCGCCGCTATCCTGACCACTATCTTCTGAAATTCTGTGACCAAGTCAGGCCCGCTCTGGTCATTGGCGATGAAAATCCCATGGTCGAGCCGGAGCACTGGCGTGAAGTTGTGACCAAACTCCTCCGCGCGCCATTTTGGACCGTCGATGCCGATGTGATCGTCCCCTCCAAGCTGCTGATAAAAGAACAGTACGGCGCTTACACGGCGCGTCCGGTGATCAAGCGGCTGTTGCCGGAATTTTTACGGCCAGTTGGGAACACACGTGCCAAAGTTGAGTGGAAAATGCCTCGCGACCTGCAATCGCTCGCAGCCAGATGCAGATATCACTGAAGGATGGAAGATCGACCGCTTGGTGCTGCCCGTGGATAGCATCTCTGGTGGTACGGACCAGGCGCTAAAGCAGCTCAAGGGCTTTATCAAGCACGGGCTTGCAAACTATCCTGTTGATCGCAACAAACCAGAGTGCGATGGCACCAGCCGCCTTTCTGCCTACTTACATTTCGGTCACATCGGTCCTCACACCGTGGCGCTGGCTGTACAAAAATCCAAAGCTCCTAAACAAGCCAAAGAAGCGTTTCTGGAACAGCTCATCGTCCGCCGCGAACTGGCCATCAATTTTGTCCGCTTCAACCCTGATTATGACAATTTTGAGTCAGGCGCGCCTTGGGCGCATAAAAGCCTGGCAGAGCACGCTGGCGATCCAAGAAAAATTTACAGTGAACGTCAGTTGGAAGAAGCGCAGACCCATGATCCACTCTGGAATGCCGCGCAGCGCCAGATGGTAATGACCGGCTTCATGCACAATTATGTTCGCATGTATTGGGCCAAGAAGATTCTGGAATGGAGCAAAACACCGGCACGCGCTTACCAGATAGCCGTCTATTTAAATGACAAATATGAACTCGATGGCCGCGATCCCAACGGCTATGCTGGCATCGCCTGGGCGATTGTCGGGAAGCATGACCGGCCCTGGTTTGAGCGGCCGATCTTTGGCAAGGTCCGCTTCATGTCATTCAACAGCACGTCAAAGAAATTTGATAGCAGGAGCTATATCCGTCAGATCGAAGAGCTTGGACAATCTAAGTAGCAGGGTTTTGGGTGAATTTGCTGGCGACGCGAATTTCCCCGCATATGTGACCATTGAATTCCCGGAGCTCTTCTGCCGGGATCCAATATTCCAGGTGTTTGGAAATGCCTGCCTTCTGTACCTCAAAGCGCGTCAGATATTCACTATCCACATCAAATTCCAAAACATACCCTGTATATCCTGATCTCTCATCCTTGGTGTTCCAGTCACGGGCAATCTGAGTAGCGTATTCCTGCGTCAAGACTGGATAAAAAATCGGCTGTTCTGGAAGCCGGGGAGGAAATGACTTGAATCCACTGGCTGCGATCAAATCAAATTCGAGCTGCCCAACAGGACGGAAGAGTTTAGTCGTACGCATCTGCGGAGTTGTTCACCTGATACTCAGGAATATTCTAAACGCACACTGGATTATCGGTTGTCAGAGAGGCTGCATTCTTCTGGCTTTCAGCCGGACAAACGCACCACTCAATGCAGGTTTATGGCCGTTTGGCAGAAACATTGGCGCAGTCTTTAATAGCTGCTAAAATCTATAGTTAACTCAATCAACATACGGAGAACTTAATTTTTATGGCATACGTTATTGCAGAGCCTTGTATAGGGACCAAGGACGCGGCGTGCGTGGATGCATGTCCGGTGGACTGCATACATCCCAAGAAAGATGAGCCTCAGTTTGAAGGGACTGACATGCTGTTTATTGATCCCGTGGAATGTATTGATTGCGGCGCTTGCGTGCCCGTATGCCCGGTGTCCGCCATTTTTGCCCTGGACGATCTCCCGGAAAAATGGAAAGAGTTCGCGGACAAAAATTCCAAGCATTACGGCCGCTAACGCCCCCAAACATTTTCGAGAAACGCGCAGTCATTATTGGCTGCGCGTTTTTCATGGAGACAGCAGCGGCCAATGCCACCGGATTTGCTGCTCAGCCACAATCAGCGGTGTATGCTTAAGTTCGAATGCCCAAGCAGTCTGAAGCCCTGATTCTGCGCACCTATCCGTTTCATGAAGCGGACTTGCTAGTGACATTTTTTACCCGCGCTGAGGGCAAAATTCGTGGTGTGGCCAAAGCTGCCAAAAAATCCAAACGCCGTTTTGGCGGCGCCCTGGAGCCGCTCACCCATGTAACCGCGCATTGGGAAGAAAAAGAAAAACAGGAACTGGTGCGGCTGGACTCCTGTGACATCATCTCCTCGCCGCTGGCCACTGAAGTTACCTACCCGCGGCTTGTCGCGCTCAGTTATGTCTCTGAAGTGATTGATCAGCTTCTTCCTGATCGCGAACCCAGCGACGACATTTTCCGCCTCACACTGGCCGTCGTCCATCATCTGAAAGCCGAGGCCATCTGGATGCCGCTCACCTATTTCGATCTCTGGATCGTCCGCCTGATCGGCCTGCTGCCTGATCTGAACGCCTGCGTGATGTGCGGCTCTGAACTGAATGGAAGCCGCGCTTACTTCCATCCCCTGGCCGATGGTCTGCTTTGCGCCGATGACAAGCGCCTGGCCAGCACTGAAATATCCGACGACTCACGCTCTCTGGCATCAGAGATGTTTCGCGCGCCTTTGAACCGTCTGAAAGGCGATCCCTGGAGCCGCAACCGTGGCGCCGATCTCCGCCGCTTTCTGGCCCAGCGCATTGAACGCCATATTGAACGTAAGCTGGTGACGGCGGCGATGCTGGAGAAGATTTGACTAGGACAGAAAAAACCCTTGAAACACAGAGGAAAGGAGGAACGGAGGATTTTAAGTCTTCCTGTTTCTAGCTTCTTATCCTCTGTTTACTCTGCTCCTCTGTGTTGCAAGATTCTGGTTTTTTAAGGGTATACCAGAAAACACAGGGGGTTTTCTAAGCTGCTTTCTGAAATTGTTGAACGGAGTGAATGACTCTAACGAACAGCAACGGCGCGTGCATTTAAATGCCACCAGAAGCTGAAGCAAAGCGTACCGACATAAGTCAGAGACATTAATGTGACAACAAACGTGCCTAGAAAAAGAGTACGCGAGACCAAATAGTCAGATCTGAAATATGCGTAAATGGCCGCTGAACATGTCGCAAAAATCAAAATAGCAGCCACGATCCATTGCTTTGTTTTCTCACTTATTTGCAAATGCAATGGCACGGGCTGCGGCGGTGTGCGTTTGGACCATCGCCAATACCAAAAGGTGAGAAGAGCCAGGCCAAGGAGCGAGCTTCCATGCTGAAGTACGTTGTAAAGCGGCCTCTGGGTTCCAAATTCCTCCAGCGGGGTACGCAGATCGGGAACATTGCGTACGACCAGGCCATGCTCATGCGTAAATGCGTCCCATGCAAGATGGGTGATGGCGCCAAGCAATAGCGATGCCACGATCAAGCTGAATCGTTTCACTCCGCCCCAGCGAAATGGCTTTGCCACAGCGATCAGTCGTTCCTGGTGGGACTTGGGTGCAAGGCTGAGGAGCGGAAGCTTCATGAAACGTTGAAAAATCCAAAGCACCACCAAGCCTACGGGTAGACAAAAAAAGAATATCCCCTTGAAGCTGTGACCAAAATGCCCGCGTGGCGCTAAATTAAGGAAGTAATGAAAGTCCGGGGCCAAACTTCCAACCACTAAAGCCGACGGTACCAGAAATCTACGTAGAGGAACCACCGCAGCCGGATGTGCAAGTGTGAAAGGCAAGTGCTCATATTAACGCAGGTCTTTCCGTACTTTGAAAATAACAACGCGGTCCGGACAGGCAATAGGCAGGAATGTTCTCTCAATGATCCTGTTAAGTTAAATGATCTGTTAAATTAATAGTTCATTCATGCCGACAGCCCCTACATATCAGGAACTCATCCTTCGCCTGCAGAAATTTTGGGCAGAGCGCGGATGCGTATTGCAGCAGCCTTATGACACTGAAGTAGGCGCCGGCACCATGTCGCCGGAGACATTTCTGCGTGCCCTCGGACCCAAGCCTTACAAGGTCGCCTATGTGCAGCCTTCGCGCCGCCCCGCTGACGGCCGTTACGGTGACAATCCCAACCGTCTTTATAAGCACATGCAGATGCAGGTGATCCTGAAGCCGCCGCCGGACGACGTCCAGGAACTTTATCTGCAATCGCTGGAAGCCCTGGGCATTGATCTGCGCAAGCACGACATTAAGTTTGAAGAGGACAACTGGGAGTCGCCGACTCTGGGCGCATGGGGCGTGGGCTGGCAGGTAATGCTCGATGGGCTGGAGATCACGCAGTTTACTTACTTTCAGCAGTGCGGCGGAATTGATCTTGATCCCATCTGCGCCGAGCTGACGTACGGCCTTGAGCGCATTGCCGCATTTTTACAGGATGTCGACAGCATTTATGACATTGTATGGGCGCGCGATCCGCAAAGCGGCCGGGAAGTAAAGTATCGCGACGTGCGCTTTCAGGATGAGCTCCAGCTTTCCGTCTACAACTTCGAGAAAGCCGATGTCGAAAAAACGTGGAAGCACCTGGAGATGTATGAAAGCGAATCACAGGCGCTTATCAGTCAATTCCATACTCTTCTTGCCGATAAGAACGCCAGCGCCGCTGAGAAAGAGCGCTTCCCATTACTGGCTGCTTATGAACTCTGCCTGAAGTGCTCACATCTCTTCAATATCCTTGACGCCCGCGGAGCCATTTCAGTGACGGAACGCGTCGGCGTGATCGCCCGCATTCGCCAGCTTGCCGTGGGATTGGCCAAAGCATATGTGACGCAGCAGAACATCGGTACAGCAGAGAAAACGCAGAAGGAAGGGGTGGCCTGATGCCCGACTTTCTGCTGGAAATTGGAGCCGACGAAATTCCTTCGCGGATGATTCAAGAGGCCAGCCAGGAGTTGCAGAAGTGTGTCGAAGACCTTCTGACCAAAAACTCGCTGCCCTATAAAGAGGTGAAGCGCGCGGAAACGCCGCGCCGTCTGGCCTTGATCGTTTACGGTATTCCCGGCACGCAGTCTGACGTTGAAGAGCAGCTTACCGGACCGGCGACGAAAGTTGCCTATAAAGATGGCCAGCCAACACCGGCGGCCCATGCCTTCGCCAAAAAAGCTGGGGTGGACGTTGCAAAATTGCAAACCGTCACCACGCCCAAAGGCGAATATCTTGCCGCGACAGTCACCAACAAAGGCAAGCCGGCTGCGCAGGTGCTGGCCGAGCTTTTGCCCAAAGAGATTGCGTCCATTTACTGGTCCAAGAATATGTACTGGCGCGCAGGCAAGCCAGAGCGGTTTGTTCGTCCGGTGCGCTGGATCGTGGCCATGCTGGATCGCGAGATCATTCCGCTGGAGTTTGCTGGGATCAAAGCAGGGAAACAATCGCGTGGCCATCGGATTCTCGGCCCGGAACAGGTTTTAATCTCCTCGCCAGCCCAGTATGTCGAGTCCATGCAAAGCGCGCACGTCTCCGCTTTGACGGCAGATCGTGAATACAAGATCCGCAAAGCCCTCGATGCCGTCACACGCACGGTTCCCGGCGCACGCTGGCGTGAAGATGCAGAATTATTGAAGACCGTTGTGAATCTCACGGAATGGCCGTCGGCGATTTTGGGCAACTTTGATAAACAATTTCTCTCGCTGCCGGAAGAAGTGCTGGTCACCGTAATGCGTGACCATCAAAAATATTTTGCCGTGGAAGATGCGAACGGAAAACTTGCGCCGCATTTCCTGGCTGTCCTCAACACTGACGGCGATCCCGACGGCCTGATCCAGCATGGCAATGAACGCGTGCTGCGTGCACGCTTCCGTGACGCAGAGTTTTTCTGGAACACTGATCAAAAAACGCCGCTCACCGGCCGGGCAGAGATGCTCAAGTCCGTAACTTTCCAGAAAGACCTGGGCAGCTATGCCGCAAAGGCGGAACGCACAGTCAAGCTGGCAGAAAAACTATGCGCTGTGCTGACCAAATCTGGATTGAAAGTAGATGCTGCGGCTGTTCAGCAGGCAGCGAAGCTGGCCAAGACGGATCTCACGGCAGAGTTAGTTAAAGAATTTACCGAGCTGCAGGGAATTGTCGGCGGACTTTACGCTAAAGCTCAGGGATTGCCACAGTCCGTGGCCGACGCCATTTACGATCAATACAAACCTGGATCGACCGAAGATTCCGCGCCGCGAACGCTGGAAGGCGCGGTGCTTTCTATCGCTGACAAAGCGGACAGCATTGCCGGAATGTTTGCCTTGGGCCTTGTGCCGTCGGGTTCGAAAGATCCGTTTGCCTTGCGGCGGCAGGCCAACGGAATAGTGAAAATCATTGTCGAGCACAAACTGCCTTTGAATCTTGCCCAAATTCTGACTGACGCGCGCAACGGATATCAGGGAAGCGAGGCAGAGAAGAAATTCACGCTGAGTGGCGACGCTTATACAGAAGCCGTCCGAGGCTTTTTCCGCGAGCGTCTGGAATTTTATCTGCGCGATGTGCTTGGATTGGCCTATGACGTAGTGAATGCCACGCTGGCCGCCGGAGCGGACGATGTAGTCGACGCCGTTGCCCGGGCAAGCGCTGTAGCCAAAGTGCGTCCATCGGCGGATTTTGAATCAATCTCCGTGGCCTTCAAACGGATGAAAAACATTCTGCGCCAGGCAGCAGAAACGAAGAAGAAAATTGCCGAGCCATTTGATCCCTCCGCCCTCAAAGATCAGGAAGAAAAAACTTTGGCTGCCGCAGTCCCGCAGGTCGCCAAAAAAGTGCAGGAGCTTAGCGCCTCGCGGCAATATGAACCTGCGCTCATTGAGATCTCCCGCCTGCGCCCGCCGATCGATGCCTTCTTTGACAAAGTGATGGTCATGGTGGACGACGAGACTCTCCGCTCCCATCGCCTTGGCTTGCTGCAAACGCTGGTCAGAGAATTCTCCAGCATTGCTGACTTCTCTGAAATCGTAACGGCAGGCTGACCGCCGCACCGTCGATTTGTTTCCGTCCCTGAATCCAGAACTGCCCGTAAGAGCCCATCCGTGGTTCATAATGAAGGTACCATGACGGCGTCTACAAAACAGATCGTCCCCGGCCCAGTTGCCACAGGCCAATCCGCAGAAAGTCGTGCTGCCCAAAATCAGGTCCCGCCACTCACCGGTTACAACCTCTTTCTGAGCGACCGTACACTCGTGCAAGCCGTGGAACGCGAAGGAGCAGGCTGGGCCCGCGAGCAGATCAGCGAACTGGGTCGCTTTCTTGGCACGGAAGAAGCACAGCGCTGGGGTTTTGAAGCGAATGAGAACAAGCCTGTCCTGCATACGCATGACCGCTTCGGCAACCGTCGTGATGAAGTGCTCTTTCATCCTTCATGGCACAACCTGATGCGAACGTCCGTCGAGAACCGCCTGCATAGCCTGCCCTGGGAGAAGGCTGGTGGCGCCGATAAGACAGAACGAAACGGCTCGCAAGTTGCCCGCGCGGCGCTCATGATGCTGACCGCTCAGAATGAAGCCGGACATACCTGTCCCATCTCGATGACGTTCTCTGCCGTGGCCGCATTGCGCGCGGAACCTGAGTTGGCCGGCGAATGGGAGCCGCGCATTCTCTCTTCGTCTTATGATCCTCAGTTCGCACCGGTGCAGCAAAAGTCTGGCGTGCTGCTGGGCATGGGCATGACGGAAAGACAGGGCGGCTCAGATGTGCGCGCCAATACCACCAGCGCGGAGAGAATCGGCAGCTCGCGCGAGTACCTGATCACCGGACACAAATGGTTTTGCTCCGCGCCCATGTGTGATGCGTTTCTCATTCTGGCGCAGGCGCCCCAGGGACTTTCCTGCTTTCTGCTGCCGCGCTGGACACCGGCAGGCGAGCGCAACCATTTCCACATCCAGCGGCTGAAAGACAAACTGGGAAATCGTTCCAACGCCTCCAGCGAAGTTGAATTTGCGCAAGCATGGGCGCACCTGATAGGCGAAGAGGGAAGAGGCATTCAAACCATCATTGAGATGGTCAACCACACGCGCCTCGACTGCTCCATTGCCGCCGCCGGTCTGATGCGTCAGGCGCTGGCGCAGGCCGTGCATCATGCGCGCTATCGGTACGCCTTCGGGAAACTACTGATCGAGCAGCCACTCATGCGCAACGTGCTGGCTGATCTGGCGATTGAGTCCGAGGCCGCAACGCTGCTGATGGTCCGACTGGCCCACTCTTTTGACGCGCGCGCCTCCAACGACCGCGAGCGGGCTTTCTGCCGCATCGCCACGGCGATCGCCAAATACTGGTTGTGCAAGCGCTCTCCTGTACACGTGGGCGAAGCCTTGGAATGTCTGGGCGGAAACGGCTACGTGGAAGAGTCCATCATGCCGCGTCTGTATCGCGAATCGCCGCTCTATTCGATCTGGGAAGGCTCAGGCAACGTGATGTGCCTGGACGTTCTTCGTGCTCTGACAAAAGATCCCGCAACCCTGGAAGCTCTGCTGGCAGAATTGAAATCCACAACTGGCGCCGACAAGCGCCTGGATGCCTACGTCACCGCCATCCAGGGTAGATTTTCCAAAAGCCAGTGGCGAATCGACAGAAATTTCTGGCGCCACCGACTACGCCGCCAGAGAACTCACGGAAAAACTGGCTCTCGCGCTGCAGGCGTCCCTCATCGTTCGGTACAGTTCACCCGCCATCGCCGACGCATTCATCGCATCGCGCCTGACAGGGCAGCACGGACAGGCATTTGGAACCCTGCCGGCAGGGGTGGAAGTGGATTCCATCGTCACTGGGGTTGCCGAGTCGTTGAAATAAAAAAGTCTTCGCGACCAGCGTTCAGCCGCGAAGACTCCACCAAGGAAAAGAAAAACAAGAAGTCACACACCGGCCAGCAAACTATCATCGCAGGTCGTTGTGGGACCTCACTGGTTCCCTGTTGAGCTAGTGCGGTAAACCCTGGAATCGTTTCAATTTATTAATTATTTCTTTGACACCGCCTTTCATCTTGCAGTGGTACTCAAAAGGCCGGGTCGCTATAATCGGCAGTTCCCAAATCGGCACGTCGGTCCCTAAATCCAAGAATCTGAGGTCTTTATCCAAATGAAACATTCCTTGCGGCTCTATCTGCTGAGTGTGTTGCTGCTCGCTTCCTTTTCCGCTGCCTTGTCGGCCCAAACGGCCGCGCCGGTACGCACTGACGAGGTTAAGAAAGCCTACAAAACCGCCATGGAAGATGCCGACCAGAAGATTGCCGATGAAGTAAGGGCCCATTCTGAGCTGATGAAGAACCTGGAGCACCTGACCACGGAGATCGGCCCCAGGCTCACCGGATCGAAGCAGATGCAGCAAGCCAGCGACTGGACGCTCAAACGTTTCCACGACTACGGGGTTGACGCGCACCTGGAAACCACCGAAATCCCTCACGCTTATTACCGCGGGGTCGACACGGCGGAGATCACCGCGCCCATTCAGCGCCGCATTGGTGTACGGGCTCTGGGCTGGAGCAAAGCCACTGCTGGAGAAGTCTCCGGCCAGGTTGCAGTAGTGAAAATGGATTCTCTCGATGACTTGGCCAAGTTTAAAGGCAAGTTGAAGGGTGCGATCATCCTGCTCAACAAGCCCGCAGATCTTCCCACTGAGCCTGAAGAGAACGCCTATGACGCCGTGATCGCTCCGGATAAAGGGTTGTCCAAGGCGCCACGGCTTGGATTTCAGGAAAGAATGAAGATGATGGCCATGATCGGCCAGGAGCAGCCAGGTGTCTTGTTGCTCGATAGCGGTAAGACTGACAATCTTTTCAACATGAGCGCCTTCAGCCGGTATCAGCCTTCAGAAGTGCCGCTGGCATTTTTGACTCATGAAGATTTCAGCTTGATTTATCGCTTGGCGGCAGCCGGGCCGGTCTCACTCAAAGTGAATCTCACGGGAACATTCAGCCCTGGACCTGCGCCGGCATCCATCACCGTCGGCGAGATCAAAGGCAGTGAGTTTCCTGACGAAAGAGTAATTATCGGTGGACATCTTGATTCCTGGGACCTGGGCCAGGGAGCGCTCGACAATGGCACCGGATCCATGGCAGTTCTGGAAGCGGCCCGCACTCTGAAGGCTCTGGGCTGGAAACCGAAGCGCACCATCACCTTCATTCTTTTCACAGGTGAAGAGCAGGGAGGCGTTGGCGCGGAAACTTTCATGAAGAACCATGCCAGTGAGATTCCTAAAATGGACGCTGCTCTTGTTCATGACACCGGCACAGGCAAAGTTTTCAGCATAGCTCTGGAGAACCTGTATGAGACTGCTCCGCTGATGGGTGAAATCTATGAGCCATTGCGTGAAGTGTTTGATCTGCAGCCGTTAAGCACACGATATTTCGGCTCTTCAGACCACGTGGCGTTTTTGCGCGCAGGGGTCGCGTCTTATTTTTGCATACAGAAGCCGGCGCATTACCGCGAGGCACACCACAGCCAGACCGATACTTTCGATAAAGTGATTCCCGACGAGATCAATGAAGGCGCTGCACTGCTGGCAGCGTGGGCGTGGAATGTTTCGGAAATGCCAGCGCCGTTGCCGCATCATGCAGCCGCAGCGGGCCGCTAAACGCAGTCCGCGTTCTTGTTGAAAAAAATTTCTCAGAGAGAAATTGTTTGCAAGGTGGATCTTGCAATGCAAAGGAGAAAAATAATTAGCGTTTTTTAATTTTCGGCTTTTGAGAATTTCAACCCGGATCGTTACATTTTCTTTGATATTCATTAAAGATTACGCGTGTAACGCGGTATGTTATAGAGCACGGCTGCTGATGCAATATTGCCATACTCATAATCCGGGGCCAATCTCAGCCATTGGAAGAGGTGCAGGTTTGAGGCGCTTTCTACTCTTCTTATTTGTGGTCTCTCTCACAGGTATCGCGTGGTGCTTGGATCCACACAAGCCCATCACGCAATACCTGCATACCGTATGGCGCTCTGAAGACGGCTTACCGCAAAACAGCATTCAGGCATTATTGCGGACCAGGGATGGATATCTCTGGTTCGGAACTCAGGAAGGCCTGGTGCGATTCAATGGCCTTGAGTTTAAGATATTTAACAAGTCCACAACGGAAGCCATCAAGCACAATGACATCCGCGCACTTTATGAGGACCGTGACGGAGTGTTGTGGATTGGCACCTTTGGCGGCGGTCTGGTTCGCTATAAAGACGGACAATTCAAGAATTATTCAGTTCAGCAAGGACTCTCGAACAATTCCATCACCTCTATCCTGCAGGATCGGACAGGCAATCTTTGGGTCGGCACAACGGACGGTCTGAGTGAGTTTGTCGACGACAAGATTGTCACGTTCAACAGAAAGAATGGGCTTTCTGACAATGACGTAAACGCAATTGCTGAAGATGCCGCAGGCCGCTTAGTGGTGGCCACCAGTGCCGGCCTTGATTTGATTGTGAACGGCCGGCGGGTGATGGCTTATTCCACATTATTCGCCAACAAGGAATCGGTAAAAGCGCTCTTTCGTGATCGCAGCGGCACGTTATGGATTGGCACGGAAGATCACGGGTTCTACGCATTCAGTGCAGGAAAGCTCACGCATTATGGGCGATCGCAAGGCCTGCCCAACGCTCCCATACACACCATTTATCAGGATACACAAGACACCATCTGGATCGGAACGGAAGGTGGAGGGCTCTGCCGGCTCGTCTCCGGTAGATTTGATTGTTATTCATCAAAGAATGGGCTCAGCGGAGATTTTGTCGAGTCCATTGTTCAGGACCTTGAAGGCAGTCTCTGGGCAGGGACAGAGACGGGCGGCCTTAATCGTTTTAAAGAAGGCGCGTTAACCAATTACGGAAGCGAGATTGGATTGCAGGGCTCCCCGCGCGCCATCTTTCAAGATCATGATGGCAGTCTCTGGATTGGCACCAGCACCGGCTTATATCGCATGGAGAATGGCAGGATCATTCCTTATCTCACCCACAAAGGCGCGGCCAACAATTATGTGTACGCCATGTTTCAGGACCGCGCGGGAAATGTTTGGGTGGGCACAGATGAAGGCGGCCTGAACAAGTTCACCGGTCATAGCGTAAAGACTTACACAAAAGAGGACGGGCTGGCCGATAACTGGATCCCTGCTGTGTATGAAGATCGCGCGGGAGACATTTGGGTAGGCACCTTTTCTGGTGGTGTAAGCCGTCTCCACAACGGTAAATTCACGAACTACACCACTAAAGACGGTTTGGGCAGCAACCGCGTATGGTCGATCCAGCAGGACCATCAGGGTATTTTATGGTTCGGCACGGATGCAGGTTTAAGCATTTTCCGCGATGGCAAATTCATCAGCATGGAACTGGACGGGCCTGCTGCAGAAGCCTCGGGTACTGGCAGCGGCG
Organism: Terriglobia bacterium; assembly: GCA_963724105.1. Classification (GTDB taxonomy): domain Bacteria; phylum Acidobacteriota; class Terriglobia; order Terriglobales; family Acidobacteriaceae; genus Angelobacter. Next base: position 544,087 of record CAVRTD010000004.1, read on the forward strand.
TGATGGTGATTTATGAGGACGCGGACCATGTTTTCTGGCTCGGCACATATGGCGGAGGATTGAAACGGCTTAAAGACGGCAAAGTGAGCAGCATCACCACACGGCAGGGTCTGTTTGACGATACAACGTGGAGCATTTTGGAGGATGATCTCGGCAATTTGTGGATGAGTTCCAACCGTGGCATCTTCAGCGTCAAAAAGAGCGACCTGAATGCGGTGGCCGATGGAACCATGACGCACCTGGTCACGCAGGGATATGGCGTAGCCGACGGCATGGAGAGCAGTGAATGCAATGGGGGAACCCAGTATTCAGGCTGGAAGACTAAAGATGGAAAACTGTTGTTTGCCTGCTTGAAGAGCGTAGTTGTTGTGGACCCCAATAATCTGCCGCGCAATCCTCTTGCGCCTCCGGTTGTGATTGAAGCCGTGAAAGTCAATCAGCAACAAAACGTGGCTCCCGGAGCAAGTATTCCCGTAGGCGCCGGCGAATTGGAGTTTCAATATGCCGCGCTAAGCTATTTTGCTCCTAAGAGAGTCAGCTTCAAATGCAAGCTGGAAGGTTATGAAGACGACTGGAGTACGCCTTCCACCCCTGGCTTTATGCGTTATACGAACCTTTCTCCCGGGGCGTACACGTTCCGGGTTAAGGCGGCAAATAATGACGGGGTATGGAATGAGGAAGGCGCGTCATTCTCTTTCTATCTGGAGCCGCGTTTCTATCAGACCAATTGGTTTTATTTATTATGCGGGCTGATTCTGGTGTTCACGCCGATCGCCATCTACCTTTTGCGTATCCGGCAGATTCGTAAGAGAGAGCGGGAATTAACGGTTCTGGTTGCCCGCCGCACGCGAGAGTTGCAGGTAGCCAAAGAACTGGCTGAAGCAGCCACTCAAGCCAAAAGTGATTTTCTGGCCAATATGAGCCATGAAATTCGCACGCCGCTCAATGGCGTAACGGGCATGCTGGATCTCGTCGACCAAGGCGAACTCTCGCTTGATCAGAAGCAGCTCGTGGCTATGGCCCAGGATTCGGCCAACTCGCTCATGGGCGTGATCAATGACATTTTGGACTTCTCGAAAATCGAAGCAGGTAAATTGGCTTTTGATATTCACGAGTTCGATCTTGCGGAAACCGTATCTGAGGTTTGCCGCACCATGGCGTTGCGTGCTCATCAGAAAGGCCTGGAACTGGCATACCAGATCGATTCTTCCATTCCACAATATTTGCTGGGAGACGCGGATCGGATCAAGCAAGTCCTGATCAACCTTGTCGGCAACGCGATTAAATTCACCGAAACAGGTGAAGTGATATTGCGCGTGGTTGCGGATGAGTTCGTGGCCGGCGGACTCGGCTTGCGCTTTACCGTGTCAGATACAGGTATCGGCATCCCGGCGGAAAAGCAGAAGCTTATCTTTGAAGCGTTTTCTCAGGCAGATGCCTCCACCACTCGCAAGTACGGGGGAAGCGGGCTGGGGCTGGCTATTTCCTCGCGCATTGCATCCCTGATGGGAGGAACGCTCAGGGTAGATAGCAGGATCGGCAAGGGATCTTCGTTTTATTTCACTGCAAAGCTGCAGGCTGCCGCCGGTAGCCTTCCACCGGACATGAGGAAGGCTGAACTGAAGGGTATTTGCGTTTTGGTTGTCGACGACAATGCCAGCAATCGAATGATCCTGCAAGGGGACCTGCGGACCTGTGGGCTCAGGGTGACAGCCGTTGGTTCGGCGCCAGAGGCGCTCCATGAACTGCAGGAAGCCGCGCGGCAGGGAAGACCCTATCAGATCGTTTTCGCCGATAGCCGGATGCCCGGCATTGATGGTTTTGATCTTGTTCAAGCCATACGCCAATCGCCTGAGATTACCGTCGCCACGGTCATGCTGCTGACATCAGACGATTATTACTCCTCAGTTCGGCGCTGCCGCGAACTGGGCATTGCAGTGCATCTTCTTAAGCCAGTAACGCTATTTGAATTACGGACGGCAATCCAGGATGTTGTTGCGCCAACCACGGACGAAGTAAATCATCCCCACGCCGAAGAGAAGGCTCCGTCCGCTCGATACCATATTCTCCTGGCTGAAGATAATCTGGTGAATCAGCGGTTCGCGGTGCGCACGCTGCAGAGAATGGGACACGAGGTTGTGGTGGTGCAAACAGGACATGAGGCGATTGCAGCGCTACAGGCTGAAAAAATCGATCTGATCCTGATGGACGTGCAGATGCCGGAAATGGACGGGCTTACGGCAACAAAAGAAATAAGAAGCAGAGAACAGGGTAGCCATGAACGCTTGCCGGTGATTGCCATGACAGCCCATGCCATGAAGGGCGACCGGGAAAGCTGTCTTGAGGCGGGCATGGACGACTACATTGCCAAGCCCATCAGCCGTGAAGAGCTGAAACAAGTAATTGAGCGCGTGATGTCGGCGAAGAAAGAATCAGTCAACGCTCAACCATTTGCTCTTGAATAAAGCCGGCTGTTACTCAAATTGTCCGGCTTCAACCGTCACATTTTCACGAACAATCAGGCGATGTCCGGCCATCTCTTTTACTTTCGGAAGCACGCGATCAACGTGGTCCGCTGTATCCACAAATGTGAGAACCAGAGGAAGTTTGCCGCCGGCATCGACCAACGTCGTCGTCTTCACGCGGCCGCGTCCAGTGAATCCTGCAACCGCGTGCAGAACGGTAGCTCCCATAATTTCCTGCTCGCGCAGGAATTTAAGCAGCTCCATGTGGAGAGGCTTGCGGTTCCACTGGTCGTCTTCACTCAGGTAGATCGATATCTGGACTGCAATTCGCGGCTGATTCATTACCGGTAAGATGCGGCTTTCCCTTCACAAAGGTTTTTGCACGTTATGATCGTGGCATTAAATCGCCCGGGCAATCATGGCCCCAGCCAGGATCGCGCCCAGGCAAAGCACGTTGTTGGCCAGGATATTGGATGCAAACAAGGCCCAATGTCCTTGTTCAAAATAGCTTATGGTCTCAAACGCATAACCGGAAAACGTGGTGTAAGACCCGCAAAACCCAACGGCTACCAGCAGACGCCACTTCGGATCAACCAGCACACGATCTGTCGTCCATATCAGGAAGAACCCAAGAATAAGGCTGCCAGTAACATTGATCACCAGCGTGCCGTAAGGGAAAGCAGCGTCACTAAAACGAGTAATGATCCGGCTCAGAAAATAGCGCAGGTTTGCGCCGAGAATTCCGCCCAGGGAAACCCAGAGATAGGCTTTCCAATCAATAAGAGATTGCATGCTGATGGCTCCAAAGTCTGAATGATTTGGTAGGAGTCATCAGCCGTCAGCAGGCGGTTAAAGGCGAACTCCATCGCCTTGGCTATATTAGAGCATAAATCGTCCGTCAAGTGCAGATAAGGTATTCTTTATCATGTACGTAAGATACAGAAAATAAAAGGATAGTTTGGGTTTTCCACAGTTGAATTTTAAAGTGTGTATTTTCGCTTAAATTTGTCATCTAAAATACGTCAGGATCTTTTGCTGTCCGTTGACCGACCCTCTCCCATGGCGCACTTAGAAAAACGCATGCTAGGTCTAACTGCGGACCTCTCTTCTGTCGTTGCCAAACTGGCAGATGACAAAGCTGCGCCACAGAATGTCCATCATTTGCGTACCACCATTCGACGCATTGAAAGCCTGGTGAGCTACGCAAACCCTGATCTCGATAAAAAACTGGAACGTAGCCTGGAAAAGATGGCTGATCTACGGAAGCGTGCAGGGAAAGTGCGTGATCTGGATGTGCAGGCGGGGCTGTTGGAAGCAGTGGGAAATGGTTCTACCGCACGGGATCGGAAGGCACTGGCAGAATTGCTGGGAAAAAAGAGAGACCGGCAAACGAAGCGGTTGGTATCTGCGGTAAGAAAAGTTCAGGAATCAAAATTCTTTGCGCGTATGAACCGGATTGCTGAAGTGTCCGGGGCTGTGCCTGAAGGGAAGAACCGCCCGCTGGCGCCGCTTGAAGAGGCAAAGGTCCAACTGGCGGAGATGGCCACGGATTTCTCTTCACATCAAGAGATCAAACTTAGTCGCTTGCATAGCGCACGCGTCAGTCTCAAGCGCCTCCGCTATCTGGCCGAATTGGCAGAGGAATCAGCCGAAAAGAAAGACTTCATTCACAAATTAAAGTCCGTGCAGGACTCGGTAGGTGATTGGCATGACTGGCTGGAATTGACCAATACCGCGGAAAAACGATTTTCTGATCGCGTGAACTGTGCCTTGTTGCGCGAAGTTCGTGCGCTTCTGGCTGCGCGTCATGCCACGGCAACTTTCTCCCTCAACAACCTGTTTGCGTTGTCATTGGGGCCAACCAAAAAACCGCCCCGCGCAGCCTCGCTTGACCGGGCGCTTGCCCAACACGCCTGATAAAACATGCCGGTCTTTGCCGCGGTCGACATCGGCTCCAACTCAGTTCGGCTCAGTATTGCCGAACTTCGCCGTGGACATCTGGTTGCGCTCCATCAGGACCGCGAGGTTACCCGTCTGGGTGAAGGTGTCTTTCGCGACGGTGACCTCGATCCCCAGGCCATGGCACAGACACTCAAAGTCATGCGCCGTTTTCATCGTGCGGTCCAGAGTTTTGCGGTGGAACGCACGCGCGTGGTCGGCACCAGCGCCTTGCGTGACAGCAATAACGCACGTCTCTTCGCTGAATGGATAAAGACCGTGACTGGCTGGAACCTTGAAGTTATTACCGGACTGGAAGAAGGCCGGCTGATTCACCTGGGCGTGATTTCCAGTTTGCGCACGCTGCCGCCAAAACTCCTGCTCATAGATCTGGGCGGAGGTAGCTGCGAACTCACGCTATCTGAAAAAGGGCACATCAAAGAGATCGTTTCGCTGCCGCTGGGTGCGGTGCGTCTGACCCAGGAATTTATCCAAAACGATCCGCCAAACAAGGCCGATCTGAAACGCCTGCACGAATTTATTGTGCAGGAGGTCGCCAATGTCTCGCGAAAAATTACTCGCGCCGATGTGCGTGCCGTAATTGCCACCTCAGGAACGGCGGCTGCTTTGGCAGGCGCGGCAAATTCACTGCGAATCAGCCGGACCGGCACCGTGTCACAGGCGGTTGCGGAAAAGCTGGCCAATCGGCTGGCCAGGTTAACTGCCCGGCAGCGGACAGCCATCAAAGGCATCAACTCCAAGCGCGCGCAGATCATTGTGGCCGGCGCGGCGGTTTATGCGCATGTGTTGCGTGCCTGCGGACTCAAGTCATTCCGTTATTCGCCGCTGGGATTGCGTGACGGAATTCTTGCGCAGATGTCCGCCGAATATGACCAGCACACGCGTTCGCACCGGCAATTGAAAGCTGACCGGCAAGATGTGCTCTTGAATACCAGCAAACGTTATGGCGTTGACCTGCAGAACGCGGAGCAGGTGCGCAAATTAGCACTGACGATTTTTGATCAAACGAAAAGCATTCATGGATTGAGCCGGGAGTGCCGCGAGTGGATTGACGCTGCCGCCATGCTCTACGAAGTTGGAATGTATATCAACCCGGTTGGATTGCACCGGCACGCTTATTACGTGATCTCGCGCTCTGAGTTGTACGGTTTTACTCCCATGCAGAGAAAGATCATTGCCACGGTGGCCCGCTTCCAGGGTAATTCCAAACCGCAGTTGCGCGATCGTCTGATTAAGCTACTGCCGGCCCAGATCAGGTCAGACGTGATAAAGACTACGGCCATTCTGCGCGTAGCCCGCGCACTGAATCAGGGGCGTCGTTCTACGGTGGAATCAATTCGCGCAACCGCTCGTGGTGGGGATTTAACGCTGGCGGTAAAGGCAGGCCGAGGCGGCGCTGATCTGGAATTGTGGGCGGCTGAAAAAGAGCGTGTTTACTTCCGGGCTGTTTTTGGCCGCGAACTGGTCTTCAAGCTGGTTTGAAGCGTGCGCGCGATTTTTGGCGTTACCAGCCACTGCAGCGTGCCGGAACGGCCATGCATCTCGACCTTGGCCACCGCGCCCTTCTTGAATTCAACCTGCGCTGCTCCGGATCGGGCCACTGATTTGTTTAGAAATTCGGTGAAACTCGGGTTATGCCCCACCACCATGATGGCGTCATATTTGCCATAACGCGCCAGCATCGCTTGAAACTGCTGGAACTCTGCTTCAGGGCGTAAAGCATCGTCGATCTGCACAGCTATTTCAAACGCCAACTCATTTGCCACCAATGACGCTGTCTGGCGCGCGCGCTTGAGCGGGCTGCTGATAATCTGGTCTACCTGCACGTCAAGATTGGCCAGCAGACGGCCAACGTAGCGTGCCTGCAGGATGCCTTCTTCGTCCAAAGGGCGGCGCTCATCTTTCTTGGGATTGAGCATGGTCTTACCGGCGGAAGCGTGGCGCAAAAAATAGAGAAACATAAGCTATCGAGAAACCACCTGTCTTTTCTTTCGGACAGTTGCCTTCTTTATTTTAGGCGATACCGGGTCTGGTATATCAGCAGCAGTGGCTGTGCCCTCTGCTACGGCGATCAGAAAGTCCTGGGAAGAGAAGCTTACATCGCCGCGCCGACGCGTGACATGAACATAGCGCCCATTGCGATCGAGAAAACGGGCTTTCACGTTGTCCGCAAGATAAGCTGCCAGTATCTCACTCTTGATTCGTTGCTTTAGTGAGGGCTCGCGGACAGGGCAGAGTACCTCAACGCGCTCATAGAGATTGCGCGGCATCCAGTCAGCGCTGGAGATATAAACCTCGTCCTCGCCGCCATTTTCAAAGTAGAAAATGCGGCTGTGTTCCAGGAAGCGGCCCACAACGCTGCGAACCACAATTTTGTCGCTGACGCCTGGCACTCCTGGACGGAGAGAGCACATGCCTCGTACAGTCAGGTCAATCTGAACGCCCGCCTGGGATGCGCGATATAAAGCTTCAATCACATTTTTATCGAGCAGCGAATTCATCTTGGCGATGATCCGTGCCGGCCGGCCATTCATGGCATGGTCAGTTTCCCGGTTAATCTGCGACAAAGCGGTTGCAGCCAGATTGATGGGCGAGATGGCCAGCGGAGCGTAGCTCGGCGCTTCAGAATAAGCGGTGAGATAGTTGAATACCGCTTGCACAGAGGACGTTATCTCCGGCGATGCCGTCAAAAGGCTTACATCGGTATAGAAGCGGGAAGTCGTCGGATTGTAGTTTCCAGTGCCGATATGTGCGTACTGGCGCGTTACGCCGTCAGGATCGCGGCGTACCAGCAGGCAAAGCTTGCAGTGGGTCTTGAGGCCCACAAGCCCGTGATAGACCTGCACGCCCTCATCTTCCAGCGTGCGCGCCCACTGGATGTTGGAAGCTTCATCAAATCTGGCTTTCAGCTCCAGGACAGCTGTGACTTCTTTTTCTGCTGCCGCGGCTGCGATCAATGCGCCAACGATCGGCGAATCGCGGCTGGTGCGATAAATAGTCTGTTTCAGTGAGATTACGTCAGGATCGCTGGCCGCGCTCTCAATGAAATCAACGACCGCGTCAAAGGAATCATAGGGATGGTGGAGCAGCACGTCGCGTTTGCGCAGCTCGGCAAAAATATTATTGCTGCTGGCGGGAAGCCGCAGTTCCCGGGGCACCAGCGTGCGATATTTCAGCTCGGGCCGCTCGAGATCATAAAAATTGAAGAGACGTGAGAGATTTACAGGGCCTTGCGTGTGAAAGATCTGCCAGTCATCGAGCTCAAAAGTCTGTTGCAGGCGTTTGGCAATTTCCGCATTGGCATTTGCGTCAATCTCAAGGCGCACGGCATCGCCTTTGCGCCGGCGGTGCAACTCTGTTCTTACCGACTCAAGCAGGTTGCGCGTTTCTTCTTCTTCCAGGTAGAGGTTGCTGTTCCGGGTCACGCGAAATGAAGCTGCGGAAACAATATCGTAACCGCGATACATGCTGGCTGCGTGATACGTAAGCAGGTCGGCAAGAAAAACATAATCAGTCCCAGTGCGCGAGGGTAGCTTCACCAGACGCGGCAGAGCTCTGGGTACGGTGATCACGCCCATGTAAGTTCCGCTGGCGCGCCGCTTGCGTTTGAGCAGCAAAGCAATACACAACGCTTTATTCAAAACGCGGGGAAATGGATGCGCCGGATCCACGGTGACCGGCGTGAGCAGTGGGTCGACTTCGCGTTCGCAGTAAGTGTCAATGAACGCCTCCTGCTCGGTTGTAAGATCTTTCAGGTCCAGCACGCGAATGTTTTCTTTGGCCAGCGCCGGCAGCAATTTCATGTTCCAGCATTCGTATTGCTCCTGGACAAATTCATGTGTCTCCAGGGCAATCAGTTCGCGCTCCTGCTGGGCGGTAAGCGCGTCCGGACCAGAGTCAATAAAGCCTTCTTCAATGCGCTGCAGTAGGCCAGCTACACGGACTTCAAAAAATTCGTCAAAATTGCTGGCCGAAATGGCAAGAAACTTTACCCGTTCCAGCAGGGGATTGTATTCATCATTGGCCTCTTCCAGCACACGCCGATTGAAAGCGAGCCACGAAGCTTCGCGATTGATGTAAAGAGACGGATCTGATACCGAACGGTTCATACGCTGGATAGGTTCAGGCTTGGAGCCATTCACCGACGTTTTGCGTCTTGCATCCATTGTAGTTGGTTCGCAGCTATCCTGGGACCGCGTCAAGCCGTTGATCTTAAAGTATTACTTTATGTAGTTTGAGTATTCAAGCAATGATGCTAGGTTTGCGCATGGTGTCTCACGTCGGCTCCACGTACCCAGAAGATCACATCTTCCGCAATATTTGTGGCGTGATCAGCTACGCGCTCAAGGTTTCTGGCCACAATCAGAGTATCCAGCAGGTTGCGATGATTGCCGGATGATTTACCCATGGCGTAATCGACCGCCTCAAATATCTCCCGGTTCATGTTGTCCACCAGATCATCCCGTTCCAGCACGGACTGCGCCATCTCCACGTCGGCGCTAAGAAAAGAGTTCAGGGCATCATGCACCATGCTGATCGTGATCTGCGCCATGCGCGGAATATCCACGTTGAGTCCTGGATCAGGGCGCGATGCCAGGTCCATGACGCGCTCCGCGATATTCACTGCCTGGTCGCCAACGCGCTCCAGATCAGCATTAATCTTGATGCAAGCAACGATAAAACGCAGATCGATTGCCATGGGTTGTTGCATGGCCAAAAGGTCGATGGACATTTCATCCACGTCACGTTCGGCTGCATTGATTTTGGATTCATCACGCAGCACGATCTGGCAGAGCGATAGATCCAGCCCCTGATAGGCGCGGACCGCGCGCTCCACGGCCTGTTCTGCCAGTCCGCCCATGGCCAGCAGTTTTTGTTTTAAATCGTCAAGCCCCTGATGGAACCGTGTGCGCGTCATCCAAACCTCCCCGTAATGTAGTCTTCCGTGCGCTTGTCGGAAGGCTTGGTAAACATCTTTTCTGTTTTATCCAGCTCGACCATGTATCCCATAAGAAAGAAAGCGGTAAAGTCAGCCACGCGCGCCGCCTGCTGCATATTGTGGGTAACAATCACCACTGTATATTCTTTCTTCAATTCAAAAATCAGGTCTTCTACTTTTGCTGTGGAAATTGGATCCAGCGCAGAAGCCGGTTCATCCATGAGCAGGACTTCCGGTTCCACGGCGAGCGCGCGCGCGATGCAAAGGCGCTGCTGCTGTCCGCCGGAAAGGCTGGCGCCGGATTTTTTCTTCAGATCATCTTTAACTTCATCCCACAATGCAGCGTGTTTCAGTGAGCGTTCCACCACGTTATCCAGTTCGCGGCGATTGCGAAAGCCATTCAACTTCAAGCCCGCTGCCACGTTGTCATAGATTGTCATGGTAGGAAACGGGTTGGGCTTTTGAAAGACCATGCCAACGCGGCGGCGTATCCATACGGGCGAGACGCCTTTGCCATAAACATCTAGATCGCCAATTGCGACTGTGCCTTCCACACGCGTATCCGGCAGAGTCTCATGCATGCGATTCAGGCAGCGGACAAACGTTGATTTTCCGCAGCCGGAAGGGCCGATGATGGCGGTGGCCTTCTTGGCGGGAATCTCCATCCCGATATTGAAGAGCGCCTGTTTCGCCCCAAACCAGGCGTTCAGATCTTTTACGTGAATGCCCGCTTCCATTAGTGGTTCCCCTTGATGGCGCCTCGGCTGGCAATAAACCTGAATAAAATAACCGTCAACATAATCATAAAAATCAATACCAGGGCTCCGGTCCAGGCTTGCTGGTGGGCCTGGTCATACGGCATCAGAGCGTATGTGTATATCTGCAGCGGAAGAGCTGCCGTAGGCTGATTAAGGTTCACATTCCAATAGGAATTTCCCAGCGTGGTGAATATCAGCGGCGCAGTTTCACCCGCGATACGGGCAAAAGCCAGCATGATGCTGGTGACAATGCCGGAACTGGCGGTACGCAACACCACGGAAATAATTGTCCGCCATCTGGGAATGCCCAAACCCAGCGCTGCTTCGCGGATGGACTGGGGAACCAGCAGAAGGACTTCCTCCGTGGTCCGGGAAATTGTTGGGATCATCATGATGCCCAGGGCCACGGCGCCGGCCATCAGCGAAAAATGTTTCTGCACCACCACTACCAGGGCATACGCGGTGAGGCCAATCACAATGGACGGAACTCCATTCAGCACGTCGCAGGTGAAGCGAACAATATTGCCCCATTTATTGCGGCCATACTCGGCAAGATAAATTCCAGCGCCCACACCCAATGGAACCCCGACTAGACTTGCCAGGCCCAGCAGCATGACGGAACCTATAATCGCATTGGCCATGCCGCCGCCAATCTCACCGATAGGCTTTGGAATCTGAGTGAAAAATGCCCAGTTCAGGCCGCCCATGCCGCGATAGACCACCGTACCCAGAATCAGGAACAGAGGCACTGTCACGATCAGCGCACCAAGCGAGATCAGTCCAATCGCCACGCCGTTTGTGAGCCTGCGATACAGAGAAATATTTTGTGAAGAATTAAGCAATGGCCCTCGCAGGCATTCCCCGGGTAATGGACCAAACCAGCAACCCGGCCAGCGCATTCACGATCAAGGTAAGAACGAACAGAATCAAGGCCATCTCCACCAGTGCGCTTAAGTAAACACTGCCAACCGCCTCGGTAAATTCGTTCGCTATCACACTAGCCAGTGTGTGCCCTGGGGCAAAGAGAGAACGCGCAATTTCCGGTCGATTACCAATCACCATGGTGACTGCCATGGTTTCGCCCAGCGCGCGTCCCAGGCCAAGGATCACTGCTCCACAGATTCCTGGACGGGCGTTGCGCAACACGGCAATGCGCAGCATCTCCCACTTGGTGGCGCCCAGCGCCAGCGCAGCTTCACGCTGCACCCGCGGCACGGCGGTAATTACCTCGCGTGTGATGGCCGCAATGATAGGAAGAATCATGATGGCCAGAATCACCCCGGCAGCCAGCATGCCCCAGCCATACTTCGGGCCGCTGAATAAACCGGTCCAGCCAAAATACTTTGCTAGAAAAGGCTGAACATAGACCCTAAGGAACGGCGAGAGAACAAAGATTCCCCATAGGCCATAAATAACACTGGGAATTGCCGAGAGAAGCTCCACCAGCAAAGAGAGAATTCCGCGGAGTTGCTTGGGGCATAACTCAGTGAGAAAAAGCGCTGTTCCCACAGCGAGCGGGACAGCGATACATAACGCCACCAAAGATGAAACGATGGTGCCGTAGATAAATGGCAACGCGCCAAAGTCTTCCGCTACAGGATCCCAGATCTGTTTGGCCAGAAATTTGAAACCGAATTTCGTTATGGAGATGCGCGATTGACTTACTAACTCAAAAGCAATCAACCCGACAATCGTCATAACCGCCAGGGCACACAAAATCACCAGGCCACGGAATACACGATCGGCAACCACTTTTTCCTGGCTGCCCACACGGCTCTTCGGCACCATCTTCAGCTTGTCTGGGCTGGTCAATTCAAGATTGTCCGGCTCTTCAAGACTTTCCGTGCTGCGGGAAGACCTGTGTTCGGGCGCGGTTGGCATGCTTGGAAACTAGCAGACCATTGTTAATACATTGTTAAAAGTTTTTCTTTTGCTCCTGTGGCGCTAAACCACATATGCATCAATGGGTTGCAGGAATTCATTGGCTGGACAAAGTTTCCGCCCTTTTCGCTGCCATACATGCATCGTCCTACCCTCCAAAATTGGAGCACCAATGAAAAAGATGGCCCCGGCGAATCGTCCTTGACGATATCCCGAAGCCATCTTCCGGTTATTCCTCATTGAGCCATGCTTTGCTCTTCAGAGCGAAGCGTTTAATTCAAAACGTGACTGGCCTGAGCTGCGGCGATGAGCGCATCCGCGTCAGCTTGTAACAGGAAGCCGCTGGCAACTGCTTTTGCTGCTGCTGCCTGCACGGCCTTCACGTAGCCGTCATGGTTTGTATAGCGCTCTTCCAGAGAGGGACGAGGGTCGCCTGACTGTATACGCGCTTGTTTGGTTACGGCGAACGGAATGTAACCGCCAGTGTAATCGCAGTTCTGTGATTTGTGGAAACCTGCTGCGGTAATGTTCCAGCCGAAGTACGATCCAAGTGGCGCGTCGCGCAGCACCAGGGGAACTCCGCCCAGTTCGTTTCCGTCAGAATCCGTGCGCGGAACAAACATATTGATCACCTGTTTGATCGGTGGCGGGAAATTGGTGGGAATGCCAGAACCATCACTGGGGTTGAAGTTTGATCCCCAGTTGTAGTCAAGCACCGGATTGATGAATGGAGTTTCGTCTACGCCGTTGATCGTAGAGGATTCAGGTACATGCGGCCCAAGACTCTGCAACAGAGGGATTCCAACAGGGAAGCCCATTGCAGCAAGAGTCGGTGGAACCAGATTGCGGCGGTCGGCGTCATTGTTACCGCGATCGTTGTCTTCCTTATTATTTTGATTTCCCGGACCAGAATTTGCGTTCGGCGTATGCATGCGCGGGTAGAGATTGTCTGGAGGAGTAACGCCCTTCATCACCCAGTCGCGGAAGTGTACGCGAATGGCGTTGACGGTTTGCGTATGTGGAATTGGATTGCCAACCAGCGCGCCTGTGCCCCACTTATTACCCGGGCAACTGGGGGGGTTGGGAACAAAATCAAACAAGTTGGTGCCAGCCGGAGTAGTGGTGCCGCCGTGAGTTGTGCTGGGAATGTAATAGCGGCGGACATTATCAGGAATCGGAATATCTTTTTTGCCGTCCGTTCCAACCCATTCGACGCCAAGCTTCAATTCCCAAATTTCGGCTGCGCCAAAGTGCTCAATCACCTTTGGACATGTTTTTGATTCGGTGCAGCGATCCAGAATGCCCCGTGTCGGCAGGTTACGTTGTTTATCTTCATAATCAACCCACCACTGCGGGCCTTCACTTCCGGCTTCATACAACTCCAGGACGCCATCAGGCTGCGCCCAGCGGAAGTTTAGCGCGATGCGTCGCCCGGCAATGATCGGCCACATGCCGTCGCTGACCTGCCGCCGCGCTTCATCCTGATTGAATCCCAGGTGCAGCCAGCCGCGCAGGAAATTGCCGCTTTGCGAAACACCACGGCTGATCGACCAGTTGATTTTGCCTGCCAGCGGGTTGGCCTGGCCATTGTCGTCAGCCTTTGCATGTTTGAAAAATGATTCCACGTCACGGAATGCGGCGAAGCCGACGCCGAGGACGAGCGGATCGCGCGCCGTGAATACGACTTGGTAGAGTTTGTTGCCGTCAAATCCATTGCGGAGGCAAATCTCAGACGTGCTGGGTGTGCCGGGGAAAGGATGCGTTGCATCACAATGCGCCCAGGCCCAGTCTTTGCTGGCGATGGTATTGCCCAGCGTGACCACACCGTTCATGGTTTCATGCAGATGCTCAGTCAGCGTGGCCTGTGTTGTATCAAGCGTAGCGGGCTTATAGGGAAACGGATTGGCCTGCACAAAAAGCGCAGCCGAGTTGAGGCCTGTTGCGGGATTGATAATCCGCGCCAAAACTGTGCCGGTGATCGGCGAGCCATCAGGATTTACTGCAACCGGTACCTGGACCCAATCGTTATTGGTTCGCGTCTGATCGGTTCCACCCTGGTTATCGCCCTGCCAGCCGCTGGAAATTCCTACGTCACCAAACGCCTTTTCGTCGTCGACGATCGTCACGCGTCCGCCGCGGTTCGGTACATCATGCCAGAGCAGTCCGCTGGCCTTTGACATGTCAATGGGTTTCACAATAAAGAAAGTTGCGGTGTATTCCACCATGCCGTTTGCGTTGCGCGGCGCAAGCTGGATGTCCTGGATGATCGAGTTCAACGGGTCATTTGGATCCAATTCGCCAAAGGCACGTCCTGCAAGCGTTTCATATTGTCCGGCATTGCCGAACGTGGAGCCGTTAAAGGCGGGAGAGGTTTTTGTGTCGATCACGAACCGAACCACACGTGCAGAAGCGGGTACGGCGAAAACAGCTGCGAGGAGTATAACGAGCGCGAGCACTTTACGAACGTGCATGAATCCTCCGCATAAAGTTAATTTATGTTTTGCAATGAGCCGATCTAAAAAAAATCAAATGCCGCACATTAAAAAGTCAGCTCGTTGGAAAACGAAGAGAAGGCTAGTCCCAACCCGCAGCTCTGTCAAGTTAACAGCCTCAAATTTGATCTTGATGCGGTGTCTGAAAAAAGAGCGCTGGTTGATAACCAGCGCTCGAAAGGAGTAAGGAAGAGATATCTTGCTTATGGACGCGTGAAGAAGATGAATCGCCGGCAACTTTCAGCCGGCGATTCTGTAAGAGCTAAGGTGCCTTCTCGCCCGCTACTTCTTTGCAGTCTGCTTTTCTGTTGCCGGTTTGTTTGCGGTCTGCCCTTTTACTTTCACTTCTTTGATCCGTGCTTTTACTTTCGCTGCCACGGATTTAGGAAGAGGCGCGTAAGACAGAGCCGATGTCATGGTCTGACCTTTGTCGACCATCCAGGTCAGGAAATCCACAAAAGCTTTTTGCTTGGTGGCATCTGCCCACTCTGCGGGGACGAGGAGCCAGGTAAAGCTGCTGATGGGATAAGCCTGTTTGCCGGGCGCGTTGGTGATGGAAACCCGGAAATCATCCGGCATTTCTTTCATGCCCGCAGCCGCAGCTGTCACTGATTCCAGGCTGGCCTTAACAAACTCTCCGCTGGCATTCTGCACGCCGCCGTATGACATCTTGTTGGAAAGAGCATAGATCAACTCAACGTAACCAATGCTGCCTTCGGTCTGCTTCACCATGCCGGAAACGCCTTCGTTTCCTTTGCCGCCCAAACCAGCGGGCCAGTTGACGGAAGTGCCTTTGCCGACTTTGTCTTTCCAGGCTGGGCTAACTTTGCTGAGGTAGTCAGTAAAAATGTAAGTGGTGCCGCTGCCATCTGAGCGATGGACCACTACGATGTCCGTGTCTGGAAATTTGACGCCGGGGTTCGCTTTGGCGATCCGTGGATCATTCCATTTCTTGATATTGCCAAGATAGATGTCAGCCAGCACATCTGGTGAGAACTTAAGGTCCGTGCTGACGCCGCTGACATTGTAAGTGGGCACCACCGCGCCGAGCACGGTTGGGATATGGAAAACTTTGCCCTGAACTTTGGATAGCTGTTCGTCAGTCATAGGCCCATCGCTGGCGCCGAAGTCAACGGTCCCAGAGGTAAGCTGCTGGATGCCGCCGCCGCTGCCGATGGACTGATAATTGATCTGTACGTCGTTGTGGGCGTTGTGATATTCACTAAACCATTTTTGGTAAATCGGGTTCGGAAAGGTCGCGCCCGCGCCATTAAGATTTGTCTGTGCGCTGCTCACGCCTACGAGTGCAGCTATGAGCGCCATTGCCATTGTAAGTTTCAATCTCATTCATTCCTCCTGAGGGTACGAGAGGAACGTTAACAAAGGAGTGTTAAACGAGTGTTAAAAGAGGAAATGAGGAGAATCAGGCCTTAGGCAGAAGAAAGAAGAAGGTGGTGCCGTGACCGACTGAGCTTTCCACGCGTACAGCGCCGCCATGATTTAATACAATATGCTTAACAATTGCTAATCCGAGGCCCGTACCGCCGCTTTCGCGTGAGCGCGCCTTGTCCACACGATAGAAACGTTCAAAGATGCGCGGCAGATGTTCTGAGGCAATGCCCGGGCCGAAATCACGTACAAAGAATTCAATGCCTGCGCGTTGCTCCTGTGCGCCGATAATAATTTTCTTACCACTCGCGGCATAGCGGATCGCGTTGCTGATCAGGTTGCCAAACACCTGGTGAACGGCATAACCATCGCAGATGACCGACCAATCTGGAATATCTTCGACCGTAAGCTCCACTTCAGCGGTGCGGGCATTTTCCTGCATGGAAGAAGCGGATTCTGCCAGAAGTTCCCGCGCGGGATGAGGACGCAGGTCAAGCTTTTCTTCTCCGGATTCCACTCTTGCCAACACCAGCAGATCTTCTGTAAGGCGTCCCATGCGGTCCGCGTTGCGTCGTATGACCTGCAGAAATTCGCGCGCGCTGTCATTGAGTAAACCGTCAGATTCGATCAGCGTTTCCGTGTAGCCGCTGATAGAGGTCAAGGGCGTGCGCAGTTCATGGGAGACATTGGCGATAAAATCGCGCCGCGTTTTTTCCACGCGCTCAACTTCAGAGATGTCATGCAATACGCTGACCACGCCGCCATCGGGTAGCGGCTCGGCGTTGATGGAAAACGATCTGCGCCCGGAAAGAGATGCGGCAATCGTGCTCTCCCTGCGTTTCGATTTGAGTGTTGCGGTGATGGTAGCCAGAAAGTCTGGATGGCGAAGCAGTTCAATCACAGGAGCGCCAATACGCACCTGTTGATGGACGATGCCGGCAATCGCGTGGTTGGCCCATCGCACCTTCATATCCGGCGATACCGCGATGACTCCGTCTGTCATGCTATTGAGCAGGGCCTCGAGCTCAGAGCGGCTTTCACGCACCGCGGTAAAATTTTCTTCCAGACGGCGCGCCGTACGGTCAAGTGCTATGGCAACTTGCGCGATCTCGTCACCACTTTTTTCAGCAATACGAGCAGAAAGATCGCCATCCGCTATCTGCTCGGCGAAACGGACAATGCGGCGCAGTCTGCGCGAAATCACTTCAGCTATCACCACGGACAGGACAAGGGCCATGAGCAAGGCCAGAATTGTTGCTCGCATCAAGTTGGATCGAATATCGGCAACATGTTGGCGCATGCTCGAAAGCGGGTACGCCAGACGGACAATTTTGTCGCCACTGGGCACGGCGAGATAGAGAAATTCAATGCCCACCGTACGACTGAGCCGGGTAGAGCTGCCGGTCTTGCCACTGAGGGCATCCACCACTTCGGGCCGCCCGGCGTGGTTTTCCATGGTTGTTGGATCGGCTTCCGAATCAGCCAGCACAATGCCATCGCGCCCGATAATGGTGACGCGGGTTTCGGTAATATGTGCTTCCTCGGTAGCCATCTGCTGAAGGGAGTGTTGCTGATCATTTTGCACGCGCAGTGCAAAACCCTGGGCGTTCTGGACGAGCAGCCGCTCAATGTCCGTACGGAAAGTATTTTCCCAGGTGTGGCGGATACTGATATCCAGCGTAAGCGTGGCAGCGGCAATCACGGCGACAAAAGCTCCCATCGCCTTGAGAAAAATCCGGTTTCTCACTTCGCCGCCTCAAACTTGTATCCGGCGCCGCGAACGGTCTTGAGATACCGGGGATCTTCGGGATCGCGCTCAATTTTCTCTCTCAGCCGCCGAATGTATACGTCCACCGAGCGTGGGGTAACAAAGGAAAGGTCCCGCCACACGGCGTCAAGAACCTGATCTCGGCTATAGACACGGCCGGGATGCGAGGACAGGAAATGCAGCAGGCGAAATTCCGTGGCCGTTACGTCTGTGAGCGTTCCTCGGACGGTCAGCGTCATGGAGTCACCACTCAATTCAAAATCTGGCGTGGTGATGCTGGTGGTCAGCGGCTGTTCAAAGCGCCGCAGTACCGCTCGTACGCGTGCTGTAAGTTCACGCGTTCCAAAAGGCTTGGTGATGTAATCATCGGCGCCAAGATCCAGGCCACGGACCCGGTCCTCTTCATTGGCCTTGGCCGTAAGAAAGATGATGGGGATTCTTGCGAAATCCTGGCTTTCCCGGATTTGGCGGCAAACCTCAAATCCACTGCCGCCGGGGACCATGATATCGAGCAAGAAGAGGATGGGCGGCTGCTTGCGCGCCAGGGGCAACACCTGATCGCCAGAAGCGGAAACGCGGACGGCAAAGCCAGCTAATTGCAGATGGTGGCTTACCAGGTTGCCGATGTCGGCGTCATCTTCGAGGACGATTATATTTTGCTTCACTAGAGTGTTGGACGCCTTTGCGTACGATTTTAACCGCAAGAACCAAAATTTGAGCAGCCCAGGCCGCAGCCGATTGTAAGCCGCTGGAAGGGCTGCTACCATCAAAGTGTGAATCGCCATAAGACTTTTCTTGCCAAAATAACGACTGGCGTGGCTTTGGCCATGTCCGCAGCTATGTATGCCGCAGGCCCAGCCACGGTCCTGCCATCCGTGCCTTCAAGCGTCGATACCATCACTCAAGGTGAGCTGAGAATGCATCTGGAATTCCTGGCTTCGCAGGAATTAGGCGGACGTTATACGCTCTCGCCCAGTTTTGCCATTGCGGCCCGGTATCTAGCTTCCCATCTTGAAGCCTATGGATTTAAAGGGGCTGGTGAGCACGGGGATTTTCTGCAAACTTTTCAGGTGATCTCGGCCAAGCCCGATCCAGCCAAGAGTTCGCTTGAGATCACAAATGGCACAAAGACAAGCGCTTATCACTTTGGCGACTTCTACCCGCTTGGGACTTCCAGTGGTGAGGGGCAGGGCCAGGTTGTTTTTGTTGGCACGGGTGTTTCTTCACCCTCGCAACAGCATGACGATTATGCCGGGATGGACGTAAAAGGAAAAATTGTCATGATCGCCTCTGGCATGCCTGCCGGAGTTGATGCAGCCCGCCTGGCGGACAACGAACAGGGAGAGGGAGCTGCCCGCGCCCATGGCGCAGTAGGGATCATGCAGATTCCCGCGCAGCGCTTTCTCGAATTCATGAAGAGCAAAGGTTTTCAGGAGCGTGCCGCGACGCGCGAGTCTATCCGTTTGGCGCGTGAAGGCGAAGGCGCACTGCCTTCCATAACTCTGGGACCGGATCTTGCTGAGCAACTTCTTGCGGCAGGTGGACTTAATCTAAAGTCAGTCTATGAGTCGATCAACCATAAAGAGAAGCTGCAGCCGAAGAACTTGAGTGTTTCAGCCAAAATGGCTGTTTCCATGCAGACTACACGCACAACCACGCAGAACGTGGCAGCTACCCTGGAAGGCACTGACCCCAAGCTGAAAAGCGAGTACGTGGTCTTCAGCGCGCACTACGACCATCTGAAGACCGGGCCAAATGGAGAGGTTTATCCCGGCGCCGACGATGACGGTTCAGGAACCACGGCCATCCTGACCATTGCACATGCCTTGTCACTGGAGCGGCCAAAGCGCTCTGTGCTGGTAATGTTCCACGCCGGTGAAGAGCTTGGTTTGCTGGGCTCGCAATACAACACAGACTTCGCTCCTGCGGTCCCGCTGGACAAGATGGTGGCTGATCTCAATATCGATATGATCGGGCGTTCCAAGCCGCCTGGTGACAAGGACCAAAAAGACGAGCATCTAACAGATGCGAATACTGTCTATCTCGTCGGCTCTAACCGCATCAGCCCGGAACTGCATGAGATCAGCGAAGAGACGAACTCCCAGTTTCAAAAGATGAAGCTGGATTACTACTATAACGATCCTGACAATCCAGAGCGGATCTATTACCGCTCAGACCATTGGAACTATGCCAAACACGGCATACCCGTGATCTTCTATTTTGATGGTGTTCACGTGGATTATCACAGGCCCACGGATACGGTGGACAAGATTGATTTTGACAAAATGACGAAGGTGACCCGGCTGGTATTTGAAACGGGATGGCGTATCGCCAACCTGGACCACAGGCTGGCGATCGCGCACTAATGGCGGGTGGATTTTACGGTGGTGATTTGAGCTACAGGCTTCTTGTCCTGCATATAGGTGTCGATTACGACGTCTAGCCTCTCAAAAAATGAGACGGAGGGCTTGCTTTCCGTCGTGTCCGATGCAGAAGGCTTAGGAGCGAGCGCTCGCAGCAGCTCTGCGACGCGTTGCATGTGATTGGCTTGTTGCTCTTCGTTCATTCCTGACGCGGACTTTCCCGCAGCCTCTTCAATGTAAAACCACAAGATGCGCCTGAGCTGGTCAAGCTCGGCTTTGAAGTGATTTAACACAGGGACGGCGGAGGAATCTTCAAAAAATTTGGTAAGCCGTTTATCGGTGGCGGGCTCGGTGAGTTCGCTGTGCATTTCTGCCTGGATGGCCTCAAGCTCTACCGTGATATTCCTGATCCGATCCAAGACGGCGTTTTTGACCTTCGGTTGACCTTGCCACGAAGAGAGACTGGAACGGCGATTGGTTGCCAGTTGGTTTCATGATTATTTTGGAATTCAAGGGTACAAACATACAAGCTGCGAATGCCAAAGATAAGAGCAGAATTTGGCAAGTTCCAAGTTAGATAATAGGAGAGAGAATACTTTGCGCTTAGATCCGGCGCGCCAGTACCAGAGTTATGTCGTCAGGCTGCTCGGTTGAACCAATCCAATCCTGGATCGCCGAAACGGCATGCTCGGTAATTTTTTCCAGCGGCAAGTGGCGATAAGTAGAGATGGTTTCAATCAGCCGCTCCTCGCCAAACTCGCCAAACTCATTTTCCGGCTCAGTAATACCGTCACTGAAGGCGATAAAGATGTCTCCCGGATACAGTTCCACGGTCTCTTCTTCATACTGGCAATCGTCGAAAAGACCAACGACAGTCCCTCCGTTTTCCAGGCGGCGGACCGTGTTATCCGACGACAGGACAATAGGCGGCAAGTGGCCAGCATTGGAATATGTCAGCCGGTGTTTCACGTTGTCATAAAAGCCCAGAAAGAGCGTGGCATACTTTTCCGGCTGCGTACTTTGAAACAAATGCCGGTTCAGGAGCCAGAGCATTTGTGCTGGAGAGGCCGGCGCGGTAGGTGTCTCAATCGCAGCCACCCTGCTGGTGGTTCCATAGGCAGCGGCACTGCCCACAAAAAGCAGCTGCTCCTGCTCATAGGCCCGGACAGCCGAGTGAATGGTCGCCATTAGCAAGGCAGCGGATATACCCTTGCCGCTGATATCGCCCACGGCGATTCCAACCTGTTCAGGGCCATAAGAGAGAAAATCATAGTAGTCGCCACTCACAATGCGCGCCGGCCGGCAGACGCCGTACAGTTCCAGCGTGCTGGTGCCGGAGATGGCCCGGGGAAAGAGCTGCGCCTGAACTTCATGCGCGATTTCAAGTTCACTCTGCAGGCGTTCTTTCTCTTTCTGCTCAATAATCAGCCGCTCCAGGTTGGTCGTCATGGAGTTGAAAGAGACCTGTAGAGCTGCCAGTTGGTCTTTTTCCTTGACTTGAATGCGATGCGTAAAGTCGCCACGATTAATGTGCTGCGTGGCTTTGTATAGGTTCGCTACGGAGTAAGTGATTTTCCGGGTGAGCCCCACACCGATCAATAGCGCAACCAGCACTACGATGGCGAATGCGATGGAGGCGGCAACCAGCAGCAATCCCACGCCTGCGCTCCATATGGACATTGACTCAGAAAGATTCGCTAGAACGGCAGAAAGCCGTGTGCTCCCGGAGATAAATAAATTGGGCTTCGATTCGCCCGTTTCCCAGTCTGTGGATTGAATCAGTCCACCAAAGCGAAATTCCCAATCAAAGCTGCGCTTTGGCTCGGGTACAACACCGGCATTAATGCTGCCTTGTGGCTGGGGGATAGGCTCGAGCGTGAGTGTTCCCAGTTTGCTGGCGACGCTGCCCAGCAGCCGCTGGTTGAAAGGCACCGTTGACACCACTATCGCCGGCCCATGGGCTGTCTCCAGCGAATTTGCCGCGCGCAGACATATCTCGCCGCGGTCAAAGACCAGCCCGCTAAAGCCAGGCTTTAGCCATTGCGGGGTAGTCCCTTGCGGCATCACCAGGATTCTTCGTCCAGGAAAAGAAGCGTCCATGGCGGCAATTTGTCCCGGAGTTCCTGCGTGCCGCTGCATTTCCTCGATTGCCGCAAGATTGGCGGCTGTCAGACGCTGCTCTTGTCCGCGTATTTCAGAGACGGTAAGAAAGACGGCCAGATGTTCTATTACAAGATAGCCTGACCCAATTGCCATGGTTGCCATCAGCCCGACAGGCAGTGCACCGATGAACAGATACGTAACAATCAGGCGATTGCGCACGCTCCACATCACATGGTCTCTGAACCAGCGCAGAGACAGGAAGAAGAGCAGCATGAAGACTACCCAGCCCAGAAAACTGGTCCATCCCGCAAGAGCGTCGGCCGCATGTCCTGCATTGGCTAGCCTGAATAGCCATTGCAAAAGGAGCAGGGCTGCCGCTATTCCCGCCAGATAGGCGGTAGCCAATACCATGCGCGTACGGGGTACCAGGCCCAGAGAGCCGAGTTTGCGCGTAATGGAAGACCAGGCTGCCAAGATTTATCGATTATATCGGTTGGCGGTGTGCTGATTTAAAGGAAACAGAGCAAAAAACGGATGCGCGCCCGGGCTTTAAAGCTTTTCAATCAGTTCGGTATGGAACTGGTTGTTATACGCCAGGCTCAGGCCGCTGGCGGCGGTCTTTAGGCGTTGGTAAGAGCCAAGGGCGTCAATCCCAAACAGCGTGCGCAAAGAGGGAAGACTGGGCGAGGGCAGGAGAAGCTTAAAAGGAGAAGGAAGAATGAGCCACAACTTCAATTTTGCCAGCGCCAGAAACGAGTAAAGCCGGAACTCAGTGGCTGCTTGCACCAACTCCTGTGCCAGCAACTGCTTGCTGGATGCCAATTCCTGCTCGTTTTTAAGCGCTTCCATATTGCCCCATTCAATCAGTACCAAAGAGTTATGGGACATTCGCAACAAGTACTCACGCATTAGATGGATTCGCTTGCGCTGCCAATCAGCAAATTCGTCAGGAGACATTCGCAACCGGAAATTCGCTTCCTGCGCAGGATCCAGAAGAGATTCCAGTTCTTGCGGTTCGGCGGGACGGAGAAAAGGCGTTACGTCGTTAATGGTGCGCTTAGGAAACCTTCCCAGATGCCGGATGGCGGTGTACACAGCAAATAACAGCAGAATGCCGACCAGGAATATTACGATGAGATCGAACGTCATCTTCCTAGTATGCCTTTCACTGCGTTGGTATGCCGCCTGAGTTCAGAGATCATTTGTTCCGGTGTTAGCGCAGAATTCCAGCTTTTCGTGAGCTGGGATGGTTCTCGTCTTAAAAATGTAGCCAGCCAAACCGCTACACCAATAATGTACGACAGAGGCACCATAATTCTAACTACCCAATCAAGATTTGTTCCGAATTCGGAACGAAGTAAAAATGCGACTAATGACCCCCCGGCAGCAATACCGAAGCCAAGAACGATACCGAAGGCTCGTTGTTGCCATCGCATATGAAAGAAACGAACTAACAAGATAAAGAGGCAAAATAGCCCGAATTGCAGAAAACCAACTGCAATTTCAAGGGAAATCAAGGTGCCGATAACTGGATGCGTCTCAACTTTGTGTAGAAATACTTGTCTGAGAGCAGCCACAAGGATCATCAAAAACCCAATGGTTGGAAATGCCAGCTTGAACCATCGGAGATCGTAAAAATTTCGGAAGACCGAACGGACCGCTTCTTGAAGCACTAAAAAGGCAATAACGATATAGAGGAATTCGTAGGTCCAGTAAGCGAAAAAATAAATAGAGCTGTTATTGCGAATGGTCATGGTCAGGAGTGCATTGAGCACGGCAATCGTCGAATAGGAAAAGAAAAAAGGAAATTCCCTATAACTCTGACGCATGAGCAATAGAACTAAAAGGCAGATTTGCAAGGCCGTGCCCAAGCCAGCCAGTATTAGTTCACCCTTGTTCATAAAAAAGGAGTGGCCAGCTTAAACCAGCCACTCATTACGAGCAAATTTATCTTACCGCGACAACGGGTGGGGTCATTGGCGGGGGGAATGGGCTAGAGGCCCAAAGTTGAAGGGAACTCATACCGACGAGCAATACAGTTGCAACAACCAAACGAATCGCATTTTTACGCATACTTCCTCCTTTAGAAGCAGTTGGGCTGTTGTTTAACAGCCTTGATTTAATTTTTGGGGCCCCATGGAACACCTACAGGGATAGGGCAAAACCAAGGGGAGGGAAATCCGGGACTGCGGGGAATTCTATCGCCGATGTGGACGATTCGCGCTACACCGGCAAACAAATAAAAACGAATTTGTTTTCATATCGAAATCAGCTGAACTCAAGGCCTTCTTCGTCGTCTTGCGTATCGGGTTCAGCAGCTTCGGGTGTGAAATCAGACGACAGATGTGCACCCGCCAGCAGCATCAGCCCGGAAATAAACGCCCAAAACATCAATGCCACTGAGATTGAGAAAGCCTGTCCGTAAACTTCCTGAAAATCCAGCCAGGGCAATGCTTTGATGTAAAGAACCTTCCCCGCCTCCCAGAGAACGCCCATGGCAACAGCGGCGGGTAAAACGCTTCTGGCCTTGATTTTGCCGTTGGGTAACAACCAATAAATAAGGAAAAAGATAGCAATACTGGCTACAGTGGCGCAGATTTTAAGGGCCACAAAAGTTATGGCGCGAAAAACAATGTTCTCATTGCCGCGCATCACAAAGCTCAGTGCTAGCTCATTGCCTGCGGCAAGTCCGATTGAGGCCAGGGCCAGAATTCCACAAGAGAACGCCAGTAGCAACGAAATAATCTGATTACCAAGATACGAACGGTTCTTGGCAAATCCCCATATGCGATTAAAGGCCACTTCCAGAGGCACAAAGACACCCGTGGAAGTAATCAGCAAAATGACCAAAGAGGCCATCTTGACCCGTTGCCGGGTCTTGACCAGATACGTGAGATTCTTAATCACGAAATCCTGACCAGCGGGCAGATGGTCCTTCAGCAAATCCACTACAACATTGAACATTGTCTGTGAGTGGAAGACATTGCGGATCAACCACATCAGCAGGACCATGAAAGGGAAGAACGAAAGTATGGCGTTCGCCGCGACTGAAAAAGCGTAGGTGTGCGCCTCGGTTTTAGCCAGATATTGCAGTGTAGGCCATCCGCGGTGCCGCAGCATGTATTCCCATGGACGCAGCAAAAGCGTCGTGGCCTGGGACTCCGCGACCGGAGACGGAGCTGCCTCCGCAGCTGATGAAATTGAACCTGGTGTCATGAGATCCTGTGAAAATCGTACCAGAAAAGGCCCTACAACAAGCTTTTATAAAAGCGGCCCTGGCAAAAACTAAAGTCGCAGAAGGGCATTCCCTTTGGCGTTCCGGCGCAATGCAAACAAAGTACTTTACAAAAACCAGAGTTCCTGAATATTATGCCTAGCTTCCGGCGATCCCGCCGGTTGTAGTCGGGTTGATGTTTTTGTACAGCAGTTGAACTTTCGCCGAACGATCCGGTTGCTGGAGTCGCCTGCACGGCAGGCCTTCCGGCACGGCAGCCATCTTGCGGAAAAGAGCTATCTGGCCGGCAAAGCAACAACCTTTTCTCTACCCTTGGTTTTCCAGGGGAGGAGATCTCTATCTTTAAGAAACTGAGGCGAAAGGAGTTGCATTGTGAAAGAGAAGGGAACAGTCAAGTGGTTCAACGGAGCCAAAGGCTATGGCTTTATTCAACGTTCGACCGGAGAGGACGTTTTTGTCCACTTTTCCGCTATTCAGGAGAATGGCTACAGGACTTTAAATGAGGGCGAAACCGTGGAATTTGAGCTCCTGAAAGGTCCTAAAGGCTTTCTTGCCGCGAATGTTCTGCGCGGCAGTGCAAACTAACAAGCCTTGAATCGTACTGTTCCCCTTGTTGCGGCAAGGGGATTCTTATATTCGTTTGTGGACTGCATTGATCGACGACAGCAAAAATAAAAAACGAGGCTGTGTGGCTCTTCACCACCCAGCCTCAAATACAAGCAAGGCCTTGCTTGGAATCCCGGCCGCGCGCGGCCAGGAAATTTTAAAATTTCAGACTGATGCTCTTCAGCTTGCGGGACTGAAGTTAATGCACTACGGAAGAAAACAATCTCACTGAATGTTTCAAGAACATTCTGAGGCCTGATGATTAGATACCTATCAAGACCAGATTAAAATTCTTCATTTCCGGTTGGATTGCAGAGCTCTGCGAGCATAAATAACTGATTGGTTTTTTGATGAAAAAGTAAATTGAGCAATATTGCGTAATGCGCGAGAGCAAAAAATAACCCCTCGGAATGCCTGCTTCCGAGGGGTTCAATGCTTTCCATAATTTACTGCTGCGGAGGAGGATCCTGCAACTGCGGTTGCGGCTGAGTTTGGGGCTGGGGCTGGGAGCCATTCTGTGATTCGGTCAGGTCTTTTTCGCGGTCCTGTTTCTGTTGCAGTAATTCCGCCTCAAGTTTCTGGGCACGAATTTTCTTCCAGTTTTCCTGGAGTTCAACTTGCGACATCTTGGCTTCTTCCGGCGTGAGTCCGTTGGGCAGCTTTCCATTCTCGTCCAGTTTGTTCTCTTCATCGTCCTGAACGGGCTGTGGCGGTGGTTGGAGATCGGCCATGTTTCCGCGTCCAGCCGGCCGGCGGCTCTGGACCGCGATCCGTAGCAGCGTATCAGGATCATTACCGGCGCCCATGAGGATGTAACCGATTCGCGGGCTGTCAAGCAGTCTGGTCACAACCTCGCGTACCGTTCCCGGACCAAGTTGTCCTACTACAGGCTCATTCTGCAGTTCCGGTGCGACGGCTACAACCGCCCCGGTTTTTGCAGCGATAAGCTTCAGCACCACTCCCAGCGGAGCATTTTGAGAAACCACCGTGAGCTGCCCTTTCGCATAGATTACAGTCGGTGCGGCAATTTGCTCTGCACCATTAGGAGCTGAGGCTGTATTCGGCTGAGGCGTGATTGCCGCGCTTGGTTGCGGGATCGAACCTACCTGAGCTGACTGTGCCGTGGCAAGGACAGGTACTGTTGCAATCAGGATCAATCGGGCTGTTTTGCTTAAGCTCAACATACAAAACCTTCCTGTTTCAGGGCTACCATACTGACGATCTTTTTTAACCTACGTTGTGCCTCTATTTTCGAATGCCTTCATGGTTGGCTGCATTGAAAAATCATTAAAATCTGTAATCCATATCCCTAATGTTTTCTAAATGCTCTTTCGATCCAGACGCTCAGTTCCTGATGAAAGTCTGATTAAGCTAGTTGATTGGGGCATCGCGGTGGGTTGCTGTTAACGCGGCTCCTGCCGTGGCGCCCGCCAGTAGCGGCAACGAGACGCGGAAACAGGAACCTTCGCCCGGCACGCTTGTGACTTCGATCTTGCCTCCGTGGGCTTCAGCTATGCCCAGGGCAAAGTGCAAGCCCAAGCCTGTTCCGGGAACATTTGATTTGCGCGCTGAGGGAGCACGATATCCGCGTTCAAAAATATGGGCCTGGTCTTCTGTGATAATGCCGCTGCCTGTGTCTGTGACCGAAATAATCGCGAGTTCGTTATGGACGGCCAGGGCCACGTCAATGTGGCCGGTTGCGTGATTGAACTTGATCGCATTATCCAGCAGATTGAGCAGAAGCCGCCAGATTTGTCCGGCATCAAAAGAGCCGATCACATGCTGCTGTACTGTTCCTGAAATCTTTATGCCGCGTTCCAGCGCCTGCGGACGCATGCCATCGATCGCTGCCTGAACCAATTCCGAAAGGTCTTCTTTTTCACGCTGAAGTTTGAATTGCTCACCCTCAGTTTGCGCCAGCTCCATCAGGTCGGAAACCGTCCGGGCCAGTAACTCCACGTGCTCCAGTTGTTTGGAGAGCATATCTCGATAATTAGTTTCACTGTTCCCAAGACGCAATGCCTGCTCGGTTTCAGCCCGCAATACAGTAAGCGGTTGACGGATCTCATGAGACAGGCTGCGGAGAAACTCAGTCATTCGCTGAAATGAGCTTTGCAAACGGGCAATCATCGCGTTGAGCGAGGTGCTCAGTTCATCCAGTTCGTCACCCTTCCCGGAAACAGGCAGACGCTGGGCCAAATCAAAGGCTGTAATCTGTTTCGCTGCAGCGCAGGTTCGTTCCAGAGGACGTAGAGAATGATTGGCCATGATCCAGGCATTGGCTGCGTGGGCCAGAATGAAGAAGGGAACCAGCGCGAAAAGAAACATCTGCAGACGCCGGCAGTCATCGTCGGCTTCATCCAGAGAACCACCAATGCGGAGCAGATAGTGGTTTCCAGAAAGTCCAAGCACTGGGACATCCAGAATACGGATGCGGGAATCACCTGCGGTTACGCTCTGGTATGTGATGTGGTCGGACTGCACTAACAAAGGCAATGCTGGACTGGCCGGCAAATGCAGCGCTGCCATGGCGCGAGAAACATCCAGGGTACGACCTTCGTCATTCAGAAGCTCGTAGTACCGCATGGAATGTTCGAATTGCGCCCGAACCTCAGGATCCGCTTCTGCGTTGAGCCACTTGACGCTGCCGGCGCGAATCTGGAGCATGCTGCGGACAGCAATAGCACGATCCTGTAACTCGTCATCGAGCTGTCCGTAAATGCGTCGCGCCAGCAGAGCATACGCGCTCCAGGCGAGGATCACTACCAGGAGCGCGAATGTTACGGTCTGCTTGAACGCGAGCCTGGTACTCAGGCGGCGTAAAAGCAATAGCTTCATTGGGAGGCTGCTGACAGCATGTACCCGACGCCGCGGGCCGTATGAATCAGCGGTTTCTCATAGCCGTGATCAATTTTGGCACGCAGGTAATTGATGTATACATCCACAATATTGGTAAGACCTTCAAAACCAAGATTCCAGACGTGCTCCACAACCATTGTGCGGGTAACGGTGCGACCGGCATTGCGCATCAGGTATTCCAACACGGCGTATTCGCGCTGTGTCAAATTGATCGGCTTGCCTGCGCGCGTCACCATGTGGCGCATGCGGTCGAGCTCCAGGTCTTCAACGCTGAGTTTATCCAGCAGTTCCTGCGGACGGCGCAGAAGCGCGTGGACCCGGGCGAGCAGTTCTTCAAAAGAAAATGGTTTTACCAGGTAATCGTCGGCGCCGGCCTGCAACCCGCAAACGCGGTCAGAAACGTCTTTCCGTGCGCTCAACAGAAGAATCCGGATGTTGGAGCCGGATTTACGAAGTTTACGAAGGACCGTTAGTCCGTCGAGTTTTGGAAGATTCCAGTCGAGAATGATAGCGTCATAATCAATCTCGGTCGCCAGCTGGAGACCTTCTTCGCCATCCCCCGCCAGGTCGACGGCAAAGTGATCTGCTTCCAGGCCCTTTACCAGTGTGCGTGCTACTTTAGGCTCGTCTTCAATAACCAATATCCGCAAAGTCCACCTCCCGCTTCGGTGGAAGAATTGCCGTTACTCTAAATTGAGTAACGTACAAAACCCATCCGCTGTTTTACCCCTCACTCAAAGGAACCGCTCTTTTGTGTGCCGGAATCAGGTCCCTATTACTTGTGCATTCAGTCCGAAAAACGTTTCACTATTGCCGCTTATTATGTTGTACGTCAGTGTTTTGATCACATTGTCCGTACGGCCAGTTACAACAGAATTAGTGGTGCCAGTTACTGAGACCTTTTACGATCGATTGGCGCTCTCTATTTTTTTGTTTCTGAGCTGCACCGCGTACTCGATCCAGGTACATCAGTTAATGTCTTTCTGAACTCGCAACAAACAGCCGATCTACAGCAGCTTCCAAAGTGCCAAGAATTCCCCAGAGCCAAATGGATGGGGAGTTGGATGTGTCATTGGTACACTGGAAAAGTTGTACCATAGTACACATTATTTTCGGCAATGGAACAGAAATTCATCGATTTATTTGCTTCTTTTCTCAGCCCGGTGTTCCTGGGACTGACTCTCTTGCTGGTACCGATCATGTATCTCTGTGCCACAAACAGACTATACCATGGCCTAATGGACATATGCAACAGTGTACTTGAGGACAATGTACTAAATATATTCCCGGTCTTTAATCTGGTTTTAATTTTCTATTAAACTGCTTTTTTACAATAGCTTATACAGAATTAAGCAGGATTTCCTGACCCGTTGAAATGATTTGCCTGATGGTTACCCTGTGGAAAACGCGGAAATTGCATGGTTACCTCCATAGCGTGAAAGCCCTAGATTTCATTCAGAGTATGTGAATAGGTCCAGCTGAGGTGAGAGACTTGCGCGGTTCGTTGCTTGACGGGATCCCTGATCCCTGGCGGCGATACCGTACTGTCGGCACAATCTCTTAACCAGCGCCGAAATCCGCTTCGAATACTCCACAGGGAGAAAAGCGCGACCAGAATACCTCTTTTTATAGAAATCAACAAGATGGGGGAAATTTTCTTCCAGGAACGGAACAAACACCTTTTCCGAGCAAGGCTTCAAAAACAGCGGGATCGCGGCTACGGATTGGGCCTTTGCCGCAGCGGCGGCCCTCACCACGCTCTCTAAATCTTTATGCGAATCTGTGATTTCCGGAAGAACCGGTGCGCAATTAACGCTTGTGTGGATTCCAGCTGCCACCAGCTTTTCTACTGCTTTAAAGCGTAAGTCAGGGCGCGGCGCCCTCGGTTCAAGAATGCGGGCCAGGTTTGCATTTGTTGTGGTTATCGTAACGTGAATGCTTAGACGGTTCTTGCGCGAGATCGCGCGCAGCAGCTCAAGATCACGCAGGATAAGGTCAGATTTAGTGACTAATCCTATCGAAAGCCCTGCATGCCGGGCGAACTCTTCCATAATCGTGCGAGTGATTCCAAACTTTCTCTCAGCCGGCTGGTAAGGATCTGTAGCTGTGCCAATCGCAATGCTTTGCCCCGTACGGACCTGTTTGAGCTCCTGCCGCAGCAACCACGCACTGTGTTTCTTCACATAAATCTTGCGTTCGAAATCAAGGCTGTCCCGCATTTCCATGAACTCATGGGTGTAGCGCGCATAGCAGTATTCACAGGCAAACTCGCATCCGCGGTAAGGATTGATTTGCCAGGAAAAGGGCACACGCGCGGACGTACATCGGGTGAGCAGGCTGCGGTTTTCGAGCGTTATGTAGTCAACCAGATGCCCCTGTGAAAGAGCTTCTCCCTCGGCTGCAAGACGCGCAATTCCCACCAACTGAGATTCAGGCTCGGAGTGGGAGAAGAGATTGGGCATCTGAGATTCGTTGTTTATTCGCTATCAATGATACGATGCCGAGAATACGAATACAAGGCGAAAATCTTTCAAGGAGGCTTTCGTTGCTAAATGGAGGATTTCGCGGGCTGCAGCAGCTTGGCTGCTTCCAGATCAAGGAGCCAGAGCAGGTGGCCATCCTCTGGCTGTACCGACTGCGATGGAAACTTCTTAGGGCCGGGCTTGAGCACGTCACTCAAAATCTGGGCTTTAGCTTCTCCAGAAACCAGAAACATTACCTCAGCAGCATGATTGAGAACAGGAAAGGTAAGCGTAATGCGAAAAGTTTGAAGCCTTTGCACCCAATTGGCGGCCACTCTGCGTGAAGTCTCATTGATGGCGTCACTGCCGGGAAAGAGTGATGCAGTGTGGCCATCTTCTCCCAGGCCAAGCAGGATCAGATCAAAGCGTGGCCAGTCACCCCCCGCCAGCCGGAAAAACTTGCGCAATTGCTCCTCGTAATCCTGGGCGGCGGAGTTGGGGTCCAGTTCCGCGCGGATACGATGAACGTTGCCTTCAGGAATCGGCACTCTGGATAACAGGGATTCATTGGCCATACGAAAGTTGCTGTCAGCATCTGTTGGAGGTACGTGACGCTCATCGCCAAAAAAGATGTTTATCCTGTCCCAGGGCAGTTCCTTATGCTCCTCTGCCAGCAGAGAATAGACACTGCGCGGAGTGTTGCCACCGGACAAGGCAACGGAAAATTTGCCACGCTCCGCCACAGCAGTTTCCGCAAGCCGGTGAAATTCCTGCGCCGCGGCGCGGCACAAAGCCACACTATCGGGAAGTATTTTGATCTCTGAGCCCATAACCCTGATCTATTGTTTGATGATTTATTGCTTGATATTTCTCCATGAACGCCCGTCTCGGGCAATAATGTCTGCGGCTTCCGAGGGGCCCCAGGATCCAGCCGCGTAATTTGGAAAGCTCCGCGTCGATAGCGCTTTCCATACGTCAAGAATTGGATCCACCACGCTCCAGCCGGCCTCTACCATATCCGCGCGCTGATAGAGCGTCTGATCGCCCATGATGCCGTCATAGAGAAGCACTTCATATCCTGTATTCGCGTCGGTACCGAAATAATCAGAGTAGTTGAAGGACATCTCCACTTGCCCCACCTTCATTTGCGCTCCGGGAATCTTCGCTCCAAACCGCAGAGAAACGCCTTCATCAGGAGCAATGTGAATGATCAATTGATTAGCATCCAGGCTGCTGACCGGCGTGTCACGAAACAAGACAAAAGGGGCGCGCTTAAATTGCACCGCGATTTCAGTGTGCCGTGCAGCCAGGCGCTTACCGGTACGCAGATAAAACGGCACACCTGCCCATCGCCAGTTATCAATCATCAGCTTAAGAGCGACAAAGGTCTCAGTCTTTGAATCCTGTGGAACGTCTTCCTCGGTACGATAGCCGGGTACATGCTCTCCCTTTACAGTACCGGGACCATATTGGCCGCGAACGGCGCAGTGCAACACATCCTCTTCGCTGAAAGGCTGGATGGCATTCAATATCTTTGCCTGCTCGTCATGAACTGATCCTGAACTGAAAGAGATGGGAGGTTCCATGGTGGTAAGAGAAACCAGTTGAAAAAGATGGTTTGGCACCATGTCTCGCAGAGTTCCTGCCATATCAAAATAGCCGCCGCGTTTTTCCACGCCCACGGTTTCCGCCACTGTGATCTGAACATGGTCGACGTATCGCCGGTTCCATATCGGCTCAAAGATGCCGTTGCTGAAACGGAAAACAAGTATGTTCTGGACCGTTTCTTTTCCCAGATAATGGTCAATGCGGAAAATCTGCCGCTCCGTCAGCACCTTGTTTACCTGACGGTTGAGTGCTTTCGCTGACTGCAGGTCGTGACCGAAAGGCTTCTCAAAAACCACGCGCCGCCAATGCCCATCTTTCTCGCATGCCAGGTCTGACGCGCCTAAATGATCAACAATGTCTCCAAAAAAAGTGGGGCTGGTGGCGAGATAAAAAAAGTAATTGCCTTGCGTATTGTGCTGCTTGTCCACATCTGCCAGAGCTTTTCCCAGCCGGGTATAGAGCGCTGGATCCTGAAATTCTCCGGAGACGTAGTAAACACGCTCCAGCATCCAGGCACGCAATTTGGGATCGAGTTTGCCGGTCGCAAAGCTATCCAGTTTCTCTCCCATCTGTTGCCGGTATTGCTCTGTGGTGTAGTCATTACGGCCTACGCCCACGATGGCGAAATCAGAGGGGAGCAATTTGCTGGTGACCAGGTTGTACAGAGCAGGGAAGAGCTTGCGTCCGGCCAGGTCT
Organism: Terriglobia bacterium; assembly: GCA_963724105.1. GTDB lineage: Bacteria > Acidobacteriota > Terriglobia > Terriglobales > Acidobacteriaceae > Angelobacter. Next base: position 577,670 of record CAVRTD010000004.1, read on the forward strand.
CCGGTTCCTCCGAAGAGAACCATGGCGCAGGGGCCAACGGGCGGCGGAGATCCTGCAGGTGTCTGTTCCGGTGCGGTCTGTTCGTGTTCAAGCTGAGGCATATGTGCCAGGATCTCCTGTTCGAGAAGAGCTTTATTTTTTTTGTTTTAGTTCAATATGGCCGCCGAACTTCTGCCGCATGGCACTGAGCATCTTTTCCGCAAATGTATGCTCCTGGCGGGATCGGAAGCGTGTATAAAGCGCCGCCGTTAGGACATCGGCGGGAACGGCCTCTTCCAGCGCGGCAGTCACGGTCCAACGGCCTTCGCCTGAATCCTGCACGAAACCTGTGTACTCGGATAATGTAGGGTTTTCCGCCAGAGCCATCGCCGTGAGGTCCAGCAGCCAGGATGAAACCACACTGCCGCGCCGCCACACTTCAGCAATGTCGGCGAGATTTAAATCGTAACGTTGTGCTTCCGGCAGCTGGTCTGAAGTTGCATTGCGGAAAATATCAAAACCCTCGGCGTAAGCCTGCATGAGCCCGTACTCAATGCCGTTGTGCACCATTTTCACAAAGTGTCCGGCGCCTGATGGACCGCAATAGATGTAACCTTGTTCGGCTGTGCCGCCGAGCTTCTCACGGCCCGGCGTGCGTGGAGTATCGCCCATGCCCGGCGCCAATGTTTTGAAAATCGGATCAAGATGGTCGAAGGCTTCTTTTGGGCCGCCGATCATCATGCAGTAGCCGCGCTCAAGGCCCCAGACGCCGCCGCTGGTGCCGACATCCATATAGTGGATGCCACGTTCTTTTAGTCTTTGCGATCGGCGGATATCGTCTTTGAAATAAGAATTTCCGCCGTCAATAATGATGTCGCCTTTTTCAAATTTTTGCGCCAGCGCATTGACGGTTTGCTCTGTAGGATCTCCTGCCGGCACCATCACCCAGGCAGCGCGCGGCTTGGCGAGCTTGGAGATGAAATCATCTAATGAGGTGGATCCCTTTGCGCCTTCACCTGCCAGTGCATTTACGTTCTGCGGACTCAGATCAGAAACTACGCATTCATGTCCTGCGCGCATCAGGCGGCGCACCATATTGCCGCCCATCCGGCCCAGACCTATCATTCCAAGTTGCATTCTTTCTCCTAATCTTTCTTTCCGAGCGAAGCGAGGAAGCCCCTTAAACAACGTGAGTTTGTAGGATCAATAACAACTCAACCGATTCAACATTTGTCCAACTCAAACAGTGTCGTCACAATAGGGTTCCTTCGCTTAGGCTCGGGATTACAGAGTCAAAGCATCCATCACAGCCTGCTTCAGTTTTTCCAATCCCGCATTCACGTCTTTAGGTAGATGCACGCGTAATGCGCGCCGTTTGCGGTCGGCCAGCACCTGGAAATCTCCACGCGCCTGCGCCGCTTTGACTGTCCCAAAAGTGTATTTCTGGTCCGGCACAGGCAAATCGTTCGCGTCATCACAGGTGATCTGTAGAAAGACGCCGGTGTTGGGGCCGCCTTTATAGGCTTGTCCGGTGGAATGCAGAAAGCGCGGACCAAAGCCCAGACAAGTTGCCACATGCTTACGATCACGCACGAAGTGGCGTATGAGTTGAAGCTGCTCTTCGTGCTCAGCATTCATTTGGATATAGCCCAGCAATCCGAGATAGTCGCCCGGCCCGAGTTGATTGAGATGGGCGCGAAGAAAGCCTGTCAGCGAACGATCATTGGCCGTAAGCTTTGCCAGATTCACCGCGTTGCGCTCATCTGTAAACAGCTTGATGCCGCCTTCTTCGAAGATGGGAGCTTCTTCCGGCAGCTTTCCGCTTTTTTCGTATGCCTCGGTGAGTTGCCGCGTGACGATCTTGCTGGCTTCCACGTCAGGCTGGTTGAAAGGATTGATCTTCAGAATCGAACCCGCAACGGCCGTGGCAATCTCCCAGCGGAAGAATTCCTGGCCGAGGTCATAAATATCCGAGAGTTCGATCTCGAGAACCGGATGGCCGGCTTTTCTCAGCACATCAAGCTTTTGCTTTTGCACCGTGTCAGGTTCGCCGGCGAGACGCAGATGCGCAAACACCCGGTCATTGCCGTAAACCTCCGGCGCTCCCAGTGCTTCGCGATCCACTGGAATCAGTCCTTTGCCTTGCTTGCCGGTGCTTTCAGCAATCAGTTGCTCCAGCCATGCTCCGAGATCGTGTATTCCGGGAGAAGTAACGATGGTGATTTTGTTTCTGCCAAGATTGCCCAGCGTCCCAAGGATGATGCCTAAAACGGCGCCAGGATTCTGATCAGCGGCGACCTCAGGCCCGCATGCCTGGACCATCTCTTCCGTGCGATCAAGAAATTTACTGACGTCGAGTCCCATCACCGCGGCGGGCACAATGCCGAAGTTGGAGAGGGCAGAGTAGCGTCCGCCTATGCTGGCCAGGCCGAAGAAGATTTTGCGGAAGTGGTCGCGCTCCGCCACCTGTTGCATCTTTGAGCCGGGATCGGTAACGGCGATGAAGTGTTCTCCGACTTTTTCTTTGCCGACAACTTTTTGAATTTGATCAAAAAAGTATTGCTTGAAAATGTTAGGTTCCAGCGTGCTACCAGATTTGCTGGACACGATGCAGAGTGTCCGCGCCAGATCAACCTGATTTTCGATCGCTTTGATCTGCGCGGGATCGGTGGAATCCAGAACGTGCAGCTCAGGGTGGCCCTTCTGCCTGCCAAAAGTAATTTTGAAAACCTCAGGACACAGACTCGACCCGCCCATGCCGAGCAAAAGCGCGTGGGTGAAGCCGGCTTTGGCAGCGTCTGCTGCTATATCACTAAATTGCTGTATATGGGCAATCTGATCTTCTACTATGCGAAGCCAGCCCAGCCACTTGCTTTCATCGTCGCCGGTCCAAAGTGAGGCGTCGCCCTGCCACAGGCGCGCCATTTTATTACCACTTTGCCATTCTTTGATCGTTGCTTCCACCGCTTGCGTAAGTGGAGCAGTAAAATTCCACTGCGGAGGCTGGGGCGCTGGTTTTGGAACCATCGATTTTGTACTCACGGGGTCTCTTTCTTGTGCTATTTCTTTTTTTGCTCCACGGCGGCCAGCAGCTTTTCGAAAGCTTCGTCAAAAAGTTTGATGGCGTCGTTTAAAAGTTGATCGGTTATTTTCTTCATGGAGATGCCGACTTTCTCCAGGTCCGCCATGGTTTTGTCGGCTGAGGCCAGATCGGCGTCCAGAGTGCGGCTTACATTTCCGTGTTCGCGGAAGGCGTCCATGGTTGCGGGTGGAATGGTGTTCACCGTGTCCGGTCCGATCAGCTCTTCTATATAGAGAACGTCACGATACTTGGGGTTTTTGGTGCTGGTGCTGGCCCAAAGCAGGCGCTGCACCTGTCCTCCGCTTGCAGCCAGAGCTTTCCAACGCTGGCCGGCGATCATCTGCTGGTAACTGCGATAAGCCTGTTTCGCATTCGCGATCGCAACTTTGCCGTGCAGTCCATTCAGGAGAGCCCCTTCTTCGGCGTTGGCTGGGCTCTTGAGGCGTGTATCGAGCGTGGAATCAACCAGGCTGTCGATGCGGGAAACAAAAAAGCTGGCCACGCTGGCAATGCCGCTAATGTCTTTGCCGGCTTTCTGTGCCGCTTCCAGACCTTCAATGTAGGCATCGGCAACTTTTATGTAAGCTTCCTGGGCAAAAAGCAGCGTGATGTTGATATTGATGCCTTCACTGGTCAGCTGGCGGACCGCAGGCGCACCTTCTACTGTCCCAGGAACTTTGATCATGATGTTGGGGCGGCCAACGGCTTTCCATAGACGCCGCGCCTCTTCGATGGTGCCTTGTGTGTTGCGCGCCAGCGTAGGTGAGACCTCAAGGCTTACGTAGCCGTCTTTTCGGTTGGTGGACTTGTAAACGGGAAGCAGCAGATCGGCTGAGTCCTGTATGTCGCGGATGGCAAGGCGTTCGTAAATATCTCCGGTGCTCAGGCTCTGTGCGCGAAGTTGATCTATAAAATCGGCATAGTCCGTGCTGCCGGCAATCGCCTTCTCAAAAATAGACGGATTGGATGTGATGCCGCGAAGGCCGTCCTGGTCGATCAGCTTTTGCAGTTCTCCATTAGTGATGATGTTGCGCCGGATGTAATCCAGCCAGACGGACTGGCCAAACTTTTGCAAGTCCAGGAGTGGATTCTGCGTGCGCGTGCTGCTCTGTGTCTGCTTTTCGGGGGTAGTAACCGGATTCATGAAATCTTCTCCTTGGTGGCCGATGCGATTGGGTCCAATACGATGGAATAGCGTTGCTCAATGCTTTGCACTTTTGCCAAACGCCGGCGATGACGATCTTCACCGGTAAATCTTGCGTTCAAGAAATTTGTGCATAGGTCCTTTGCCAGTTCCTCGGCGACTACACGCGAACCCAGGACCAGCACGTTCATATCGTCATGCTCCACGCCTTGATGGGCTGAATAAGAGTCGTGGCAAATGGCTGCGCGGATCCCTGGAATTTTGTTCGCGGCCACGGACGCGCCCACGCCGCTTCCACAGATCAGAATGCCGCGCTCTGATCCGCCCTGCAGTACGCCTTTTGCGACGGCCTCGGCATAATCAGGATAATCCACTGGCGCAGTGCTGTCAGTTCCGACGTCATTCAACTGGTGGCCGTTTTTCTGAAGATGCTCTATCAGCACTTTCTTCAGGAGGAAGCCGGCATGATCAGAACCTATGGTGATCTTCATGAGCTTTCTTGGCTATCGTCCAAGCCACACGGGTCTTGTGAGCAAAAGATGAGATCCATAATGCAAAACCCTTAAAAGATAAGCCTACGCTAAATTGGGGACTCTTTGGAGCGCCAACGTCGCTTTTTGAGAGATGCTGACGCGGTGAAGAGAGATTCAAAGCAGAAATAAGGTTGTGGAAAAAGTTGAGAATTTGACGCGGAAAAAACAAATAGAGCGGGATTGCGAAAAGACCAAAAGCGCGGCCAGGTGAGCCGCGCTTTTGGCTACTTGAAGAGGCAAAAAAGGACCTAAAACACTTTCCTAGATTGGCGGTGACACCCCCTTGGCAACCACCGCCTCCCTAGTTCGTGCTTTTTTCGTTCATCCTGATGATTAGTGTCAGAAAGGGACGAAGCGTTTCATCGTTCGTGAATTTTTTTTAAATTATTTTCTTTCACTTTGAATGTACATCCCGCCAAAAACTGACACACTCACAGTTAAGTCCTTTTTAATCTTTCACTTTCTGCGATGTGGCGGGCGTGTATTCTGCATTTTGCCGCGTGCTGTGTCAGTTGGGTTTGTAAGTTCTGCCATTAGCAGATCGGTGATCTTTTTCATGGTTTGTTTGCGGTCCAGCCCTAATGCCTGTTCATAAGCGTTAGCCACATGCCCAGCCAGATCCGCCAGCACGATGCCCCAAGCCTGTGGATCTTTCCAAACGAGCGGATTGATACTGACGTGTTGACCACCCTTGGCGACCCATACGCGGACAACCTCTATCGCATTTGGGTCTGATTCTGCGATTGGTGGAACCAGCAATTCATTTTTCATAGCTCACCGCTTTATTGGTTGAATGCTTATTTGGTGGCACCATCGCCAGAGGCGGTCGCCGGCCCGGCTGGCTGGGCATTTTTCACCCATTTATCGAACCAAGTGACCATCTCCCAGAGCGTGTGTTCCGTGGATTCCCGTGCCAGATAGCCATGAGCTTCATACGGCAGCTGCACATAGCGGACGATGCCGCCATTCCCTTTAATGGCCTGATACATCCGTTCGCTCTGAACCGGAAACGTGCCTGAGTTATCGTCAGCCATGCCGTGGATCAGCAAAATTGGATGCTTGATCTTATCGGCGTACATAAAGGGTGAAACCTTCATATACATCTCTGGCGCTTCCCAGATGGTGCGGCGCTCGCTCTGGAAGCCGAACGGCGTGAGCGTGCGATTGTATGCGCCACTGCGCGCCACACCAGCGCGGAACAGATCAGAATGGGCCAGCAGATTGGCGGTCATAAAGGCACCATAGCTGTGTCCGCCCACGCCAACGCGCTGTGGGTCGGTCACGCCCATCTCTACTGCTTTGTCGATTGCCGCTTTGGCGCTGGAAACCACTTGCTCCACGTAAGTATTGTTCATGGTTTCAGGGTCGCCCACCACAGGCATCGTGGCGTTATCTAAAACGGCATAGCCCTGTGTGAGCAGGAACAGATGAGAGATTCCGGTGATCGTAGTAAAGCGATATTGCGATCCGGAAACCTGTCCAGCTGTGTCCGCGTCATTAAACTCGAGTGGATACGCCCACACAATCGTCGGCAGCCTCTCGCCTTGCTTATAGCCAGCAGGAAGGTAAAGAGTGAAAGAAAGTTGAACGCCATCATCCCGCTTGTAAGTTACAAGCTGTTTGGTAATGCCATGTAACTGCGGCGCAGGATCAGGGAAGTCCGTGACAGCCTTTTTGTCTCCTCCATTGACTGTGCGGACAAAATAATTTGGCGGCTCAGTGGGACTCTCATGCCGAGTAATAAAGCGCGAACCATCATCGGCCAATGCCACCACTGATTCATAGTGGCCGGTTTCGCATTGAAACATGCGTTCGCCTTTCCGTGTCTCCAGATCAAAGCGGTCCAGGAAAGGGAACTCGCCTTCCTGCGAAGCGCCGCTGCCAACCAGGAAAATTGAGTTACCGTCCTGGCGCAACACACGCTTGCCATTTGCCAGTGTCCGCATCAGAGGAGAGCCAGGATCGCGGTAACGATCGCGTATGGAGCGCTCCCAGATCAATTTGGGCTGGCCGCCGGGCTGGGAGATATTAATCATGAAAGTCCGTACCCAGCGGCGGTCGCGATTGTAGTCATGCACCAGGCCAATTCCATTTTCTCCCCACTCTATTGCTGAGCCAGACCGGAAGCCGCCTCCCCCGCCGCCTGCGGGTACAAAACGCTGTTCGAGCTTCACCAGTTCGACCGGATCATCTTTGAACGGAGCGCTCAGCATCATTACTTCATCGCGGAAGGGAGCTTTGGCTTTGGGATCGCCGCCATCAAGCGCATCCGCCCAGGTCAGCGTTGCAGGTTGCGTCGGAACCCATTGATAATCGCGAGGACCGAGTGGAACGCCTTCGATCGGAACATGCTCCTGCAGCGGCAGGCTGGCGACTTTGTATTCCACTTTGCCGGCCAGGTTCCACACCTCAACTTCACGGGGAAATTCGCTTTCCGGCAGGATGTAAGAATACGGGTGCTGAATGCGGCTCACCAGCAGGTGTTTGCCATCCGGAGAAGCTTCCACACGGGAAAAGATTCCTGGCTTGCCGATAGGCGTGGCCACGCCATTCTTGATAAATGCCAGTTGTGTGGTGGCGTAATAATCAAAGAGCGCTTCATCGTGCGCATTTTCCAGTAAGTCCTCATACGTGCGGACGGCGCCGCGCTTGCCGTCACTTTCCTGAATGACAGGCCCATCGGGTGACTTTGGTTCAGCCGGAGGATTACCGCGCGTTGCCGGCACAGTCTGTACCAGAAGCGTTTTGCCATCGGGCAACCATTGCACGGCCTCGCCTAGCACGGCGCTGATCCTGACTTTGGGGACGACGGCGGCGGTGTATGTGCCGATCTGACCAATCCATAGTTCAATCCCATTGACTGTGGTGTTGGTAAAGGCAAAATGTTGGCTATCTGGTGACCACTCCGGCACACTCAAGTAAGCGTTGCGAGGCACGGTAACATCGGCCTGTTCGTTGCCCATGGTGTAAAAGAGACGCAAACGCACAAGGCGCGGAGGATGATGTCTTCCGTTCGTGGCCGGATTGATGCGCAGCCCTGCCAGCCGCAGCATAGGCTGCGCAAGGTCAGAGATAGGCGGATTCGCCAGACGGTCTGCTGCGAGCAGCCATTTGCCATTCGGACTCACCTGTACCAGCGGCGTGGGCCGCGCGCTCAAAATTTCAGAAATTGGTGACGGAGCTTTCTGATATCCGTGAAAGACCGGCTGCTCTTCCTGTTGGGCCTGCTGAGCAAACGTGACCTGCCAGGACTGGAGAACAAACACACTCAGCAATAGAACAGTAAAGTGACGCGCGAGCTTCCGCATGGGCACCGCCTTCTCTTAAGTTTTTTTGAACGGATGAGTCTATCCAAAGTTCCTGCGAAATTGAATAGAAACCTGCGTTACTTACGCTCACGCACCATTCCACCTTTGGAGACGCGATCCAAACATCAAAAAAAGTAGAAGGAAGATACTTGTTTTCAGAAGCTTAGTTGCGCGTATCTAAACGCTTACATGTTGTGTTTTTAAGCGGAATGAGCGACGGGAGCGCTGCTTAGACGATGTTGAGAGTTGATGGATAAATTGGAATTCTCCAATGCCATTCCATTGAGGGCTTAGGCGAATTTATCGCTCAGTGCGCTTCAGCAACTCTCTCATTTTTCCTGGCATCACAAATTTTTATCTACCAGTTAGTAAGCGGGCTCTGCGGTACAGAGCCGTGTCTGATCTGGAGGTAGTTGTGAAGAAGTTATTTATTGCGATTCTGGCAATTTGTGTATGTTTGCCGGCACTCTCCGCTTTTGCCGATACCCTTGAACTGAAAAACGGCAGCCTGATCCAGGGAACCTTTATCGGCGCATCAGCAGCACAAATCAGTTTTCGTGTAGGCCCCAGACTGCAGCACTATGCCGTAGCTGAGGTCGCCTCCGTAAAATTCGATCCGGAGTTAATCGGCTCGGCGCACTATGGAAGCTATCCGCGTTCTTCGGGCCGAAATTATACGAACGCGCCATCGAATAGTGCTTCTGCGTCGCGCCCTGCAAACTATTCCCAAGACCCCTTGCCAAATAACGCTGCAGTACAGCCTCCGTCAAATAACTATCCCGCGCCTCAGCCACTCAATAATTCTTCTGTACGACCTCAAGGCAGCTCAACTCCGGTTGGCGTTGGTAACGAAATCAACTTGCCTGCTGGGACGCGTCTGACGATTCGCATGGTTGACGGCGTTGATTCTGATCGCAATCGTGTAGGCGAGCGATTTGCCGCCATGCTGGACCAACCTCTCTATGTGAATAACGTGCTCGTAGCCGCCAGGGGAACCAGCGTCTATGGGAGATTTGAAGAAGCAAAGCTGACGGGGCAGTTAACAGGCAAAGCGGAACTCAGGTTGTCACTGAACGGAATTGTAGTAAATGGCCAAAATTATCCTCTCTCTACCGGTGACTATGAACTTTCCGGCAAATCACGTTCCAACAACACCGTGACAAGATCCGGAGGCGGGATCGCGGCGGCAGGAGTGGGTGCTTCTGGAATGGCGGCACCGATCGTAACAAAAGGAGACCAGATACATGTACCCAGCGAAACGCTGCTGGATTTTGCGCTCGATCAGCCGGTGACGCTTCCGGTTACACAGACCAGGTAGTTGCCGGACAAGATTAAGAATTTTAATCCTGCCTTAATCTGACTTTAAGCCAGCCAGCAAATTATGTAAGTGGGTTTATCCCGGAATGTCCGTCGTATGAACTTTTCGACTAAAAGTTGGATACCGTGTGTTGTTTGCTGCCTGTTGTTGTTTTTTGCGGCAACAGCTGATTTTGTATCCACTTCTGTCGTTAGCGGCGGCTATGATGCCAATCGACCGCCGGTCAAGATTGAGCATAAATGCGTGAGTCACGCAATGGCAGTTGGCGTTTTAAACAAAAATGCAGGCGCTTCGACTCTGCCTTCTATGGCGGTTGAGCGACCAACAAGCATGCCAATTGTGAACGTGTCTACGCCCGTCAATCATCTTGAAACAGCCCCTCAGCGCGTGTTGTCCTCTCCTCTGCGCTGTTAGTTGCGATCTATACCTTAACAATTTTGTAAGACGTTGGAACCGGTGTGATTGCAGCCGCGCTGCATCCCCACTGAAATCAACGCATGCTGACTCGTATGCTTGCGCTGTTCCAACGTGCCCATGTAGCAAGCCGCGCTCCAGGAGCCAGCTTTTTGGCTTGTGCTGGCTCCTGGATTTCAGGTTTACGGGCCAACTTATAATCGATGATAAGCACTTGTTTATTTTTAACAGTGCTGAAGACAGGCCGTGTGCCTTTTGCGGTGCACATGGCCTGTTCTTATTTTTGTAATCGGCTGATCGATTACCAATGTAACTAACCTCTGCCGCGAAAGTTGTACTACTCTACGGAAACAAGGTACATGAACTTCCGGAGTAGCAATGATCGACGCAGTACTTAAAGAAACAGCAATTCAGGAGGCCAATCAGGCCTTCAGCAAGCAGGTAACGAACCAGGTTGCCCGCATTACCGGTGAACTCAATCGTCTGGAACAATTGCTCAGCGCAGGCATGGTAGACCGCCGTGTTCTGAGCGAGTTCCGCTATGCCGTGGACCGCGCCCGGCATACCGGATGGCACGTGGAGAAGTGGCTGGATGGAGATAGCCGCGAGCTTTCCGCGCTGATCACAGAGGAACGGATTCGCTGCATTACCCGCATGACAAACCAGCTGGCTTCAGAGATTGAGGCGGGAGGCAACAATGCCTCCGGACTGGGATCACTACGCGAGGCGATGCGAAAGCTGGACGTGGTCTTGACCAAGAGCGCATAGACGCTTTTGTGGACGACGCTTGGCTGGTAAGATGTTTGCCAGACATGAAGACTATTGTCGTGGCAATTCTAACCTTGCTCCTGGGTAGCGCCTGTTTATCCCAGAAATCACCAGGCTTAAATTCACCAACCTTGAAACCGGTGGCCCAGAAACAGCAGCAACAACAGTGGAGAGAATACGTCTATCCGCAAGACGGGTTCGCCATTACGCTGCCTTATGCTCCAAAACCGTATTACGATCAGGGTGATCGGCATATCAACGTTTACTCCGTCCAGTTGGGAAAGACAGTTGTAACTCTGCGTGCCATCAGCCGATTGATGGATTGCGAAACTGCTCTGGCTGACCAATGGGAAGAGGCGGACAGAAAAGATGCGAAAGAGCCCCTGGTCAAAAATTCTCTGAAACAGATTTCACCTTCAGGAATGAAGGGGCTGGAGTACGAGACGGAGCTCGGTTCCGGAGAACGGTCTCTACATCGCTTCCAATGCGCGGACGAACACAAGTTTTATATTTTCCGCGCGGGTTATGCCGGCAAGCAGGTACCTGCCGATGTGGACCGGATCATCAAATCGTTCCACCTGGTGAGCCCGGTACACGCCCACTAGATACCCTCTAAAAAGCGCTTTGTTCAGAGCACGGCTGTTTCATGCAGCAGCTCACCACGGGCAAAGCGCTCAAAACTCAGCACGGATACATCGTCCACTACGCTGGTTTTTCCCTGCAAAATTAGGTCTGCCAGAATCTTCCCGGTGGCAGGCGAGTGCATTACGCCGTGCCCGCTGAAGCCGTTCGCCAGAAAAAATCCTGGTACGGCGGCAACAGGGCCAAGAATGCAATGATGGTCGGGAGTCATCTCGTAGAGACCGGCCCATGCGCGCTTGGGATTGATAGGAAGGTTCTCAAACGCCGGCACACGGTTGGCGGCGTGGATGAGAATTTTTTCAATGAATGCCGGCTCAAAGTCTGTCTTATACCCCGGCGTTTCTTCAGGATCGTTCCAGGCCAATAAAAAGCCGCGGCCTTCCGGACGAAAATGGAAGCCCGTGCTCATGTCGATGACCATGGGCGACGAGTGGGGAAAGTCTGAAAATGGTTCCGATGGCACTAGCATGCGTCGCAACGGCTCAACTGGAAGATCGATGCCAATGAATTTAGCCAGTTGCGCAGACCACGCGCCAGCAGCGTTTACCACTATTGGCGTGGAAACACTGGCCTCTGGTGGTTTCAACCATGAAGGCGCCATGCTGATCAGTCCTTATCACGGGTTATGCCGGTGACCTCGGTTTTTTTCCATAGAGTTGCACCGTGCTCGGTGGCGGACGCCATGAAGCCGTTCATCACGCTATAAGGATCAACAAAGCCGTCTGTCGAGCAGAAGCTGCCGCCGAGGACGTCATCGGAGCGTAGCTGTGGCAGCATATTGCGAATTTCATCGGCGGAAAGCAAGCGAGCGGTGGTCAGGCCGAGTTCTTTCTGCCGTTCGAAGTTATCGCGCAGGTAAGCAAGGTGAGAATCCTTGGTTGCCAGAAAAAGATAGCCTTGCGAGCGATAGTCAGCCGGGTGGCCGACCACTTCTTCAAATCGGGCGTAGAAGGGAATTGAGTAGAGTGACATCTGTATGTTTACGGGCGTGGAAAACTGCGCGCGCACGCCACCCATACTCTTGCCAGTTGACCCTTTGCCTTGCGAGCTTTCGCGCTCAATGACCAGCACGTTTTTGCATCCGGCATGCGTGAGATGCCACGCAATACTGGAGCCAACAATACCGCCTCCGACGATCACTACGTCCGCAGTTTGCATGCTTGCTTCCCAATACTTCTTTTAGTTAACAAAAATTAACAAAGCTTGTACCATCTGTTTGAGACCACGAATCAGATCAGAAAACGGTAATGCGGGACGAAATGCGTGCCGGGCGCCCTTCCGCATCAACAGAATTGTATAAGAGACGCTTTCGCTTACTCTCTGCGATCTGATAAATTTACAAGTACTCCAATCCTGTGTTTTTGCAGAAGGAACCCCGTTCCATGAACATTACGGAAAAAAGTGTGCCCGGATACGAACGAGTTGTGTACGGGACGGATAAAGCCGCGGGCTACCGCGGGATCGTTGTTGTCCATTCCACAGCCCTGGGGCCGGCCGTGGGAGGGACGCGCTATTGGAGTTACCAGTCTAAAGACGACGCTTTGACCGATGCGCTGCGCCTTGCGGCGGGTATGACTTACAAAAACGCGCTTGCGGGCTTGCCGTGTGGCGGCGGGAAATCGATTGTGATGCGCGACACCAAGGCAACAGATCGCGAGCAATTATTTCGCGCGCATGGCCGACTGGTGAATAGTTTTAAAGGCGAATATGTCACGGCGGAAGATGTGGGTACGAGTCCCGCCGATATGGAATACATATTAAAAGAGACCCCACATGTTGCGGGATTGCAAGGGCGCTCTGGGGACCCTTCTCCACATACCGCGCGCGGGGTTTTTCGTGCGATGCAGGCTGCGGCAAAGCATAAGTGGGGAAGTGATGATTTGTCCGGCAAGACTGTATCGATTCAGGGCTGCGGACATGTTGGATCCTTACTGGCCGGCGAACTTGCCCGCGCCGGCGCAAAGCTGATTGTCACGGATGTTGATCCGGCAAAAGTGAAGCGCGTGGTGGATGACTATGGAGCCACGGCTGTGGATCCAGAAGAGGTTTCCGTGCCCGCGGATATTTTTGCTCCGTGCGCACTGGGCGGCGTGCTCAATGACAAAACAATTCCGCAATTGAAAGTTGAGCTGGTTGTGGGAGCGGCAAATAACCAGTTGCTTCAACCCCATCACGGCGATCTGCTGGAGAAGTATGGCATCCTTTACGCGCCTGATTACGCGGCGAATGCCGGTGGAGTGATCAACGGCTGCTGCATTGAAATGCTGGGCTGGGATGTACCGAAGACTCTGGCAAAGACAGATGCAATCTATGACACGCTAACGAAGATTTTTGCGATCGCCCAGCAGCAGAAAATTCCTACATACCAGGCAGCGGACAGGTTGGCGGAAGACATTTTGAGTAAGGCAAAGCCCAGGCTGTAAGTTTTACCGCTAACAGCGGAAGCATCGCTCATTGCTTCGGCTTTTTCTTGATATACAGCAGCTTGTCGACCTCTGCGATCACGTTGCCCTGTGTGTCTTTAACCAATACTTGAAACTGCGGTTCCACTTTTGGCTGGGCTTCAGCCTGGGCGCGGATTTCCGCGATCTTCTCTTCTGTCAGATGAAATGACGCCCTCATCAGGCCTTTGCCTGGTTTCTTGAATCGGATGGTAGCGGCCTTGTCCCAAACGATGTAATCAGGGCCAAGGATGTTAACGAGCATCAAAACGTAGAAAGGATCGCACATGGAGTAAAGCGATCCGCCAAAATGCGTGCCAAAATAATTGCGATTATAAAAACGCAGTGGCATCTCAACTTCAAGATTGAGAAAGTCTTCAGAAACATGTGTGATGCGCACGGCGGCGCCCAGAAAGGGCGGATACATGTTGATCAGGCGGCGGAACTTCACGCTTCGTTCAGCAAGAGAGCTCTGGGTTTTGTTCTGCGGCATCTTCCTCCGAGCGCTTTGAGCGTTCACCAGAGATTATAAAAGTGAAAAGGTGCGCCGAAGCGCACCTTTAATTTTGTGAACAACCTTGATTTACATACCGAAATTTACAGGCCCGGCTGTTTATTTCTTAGGGGCTGGGGTCGTCGTTGTTTTAGGGGCAGCGCCGGACTGTCCTTTGGTCGGATCGTCGGCTGGATTGACATACGTCAATTTGAATGGTCCGGTACCATTCACTTGAACTACTGTTTCTCCCTTTGCCATTGCATAGTGATTGTGATGCGGAGGCATCACGGCAACCGAGCCAGGGGGAAGAGTTCCCATGGAACTTTCATCAAATTTATCGCCCATGGCAGCGTGGAATTCTCCGGAAATCACAGTCACATTTTCCGTTGTGGGATGCCAGTGCGGCATGATCTTGTAACCATCCGGTAGTTTCAGGCGAACAATATATGGACCGGTCTTACCAGGGTCGCCGGCGAGAACAGCAAATTGCGCGCCGGGTTGAAATATTGGGGGCGCCGGGCCCCATTGGATTTTATCCGGGGTGAGGATGACTGCTTCCGGACCGGCTGGTTTGGCCGCAGCTTTCTTGGGCGCCGCAGTCTGGGCCAGCAGGAGTGCCGGAAACAGAACCAAAATCGTCAAGAATTTACGCATATATCCCTCCACTGGAATGAATTCTACTCTTTTAGACTGGATGCGATTGGAAAATGAACACCAACAGTCAAGCTGAGCATCTATAAGCTAGTACTTTGACGGGAGAAAATAATGGTCCAGTTACCGTTGTTGAGTGCATTCGCGTTTGCCGTTGGATTGGCCGCAGCCGGCGGAAAACGAATCCGGCAGGAGCGTACGGTTCGCAACAACCTGCCATTCAGTGATGCGGTATGGCACGGCGATACACTGTATCTATGCGGCCATATTGGCCTTGACCCAAACACAGGGCGTCCACCGTCTACAGCGGAAGAAGAAGCGCAGCTGGTTCTAAATGGCGTGAAACGTACACTGGAAGCGGCTGGCTTGACCATGGATGATCTGCTCTCAGTGCAGATTTTCTGCTCGGACGTGACTTTGTTTGAACAATTCAACGCGGTCTATCGGACATATTTCAAGGGAGAGTTTCCCGCACGGGCATTCATTGGCTCAGGCAAGCTGCTATTTGACGCAAGATTTGAAGTGCAGGGAATAGCAGGAAAGCCGTAGCTGGAGCATCAGTCCGGTGATGTGGGAGAATTATGTGGTCTTCTATGCGGGCTTGGCGCCCAGGAAAGCATCGAGTTTGCAATTGACCAACTCGCCTATACGGTTGATTGTGATATCAGCTGGGGGATAGGCGCTCACAATCTTGGGATCGAGCGCATAGTGACCCTGGCGCGGGAAAACCGTGGTTACTTTAGCGCCCCAGATTTTCTTCACATCGGAAAGAATGCGAATCTTGTCATCGACCAACACATAGTGGTCAGCCGGACAGCGGCGTTCCACGTCTTCCAATTCCTTTTCCTTGTGGATGTAGATCAGCACCTTGCCATTGACCGCCTCATAGATTCCCGAGTGCTCCACTTTTAGCGGCTGAAAAACCACATCCCCGTCAGACAGCACCACCGCTGTACCCCACTGCTTCACGTACTCCACGGCATCAAGAGAATCCGGATAGAGACGCGTGGCAAAGGGATAGTTGATAAAGAAATGCGAAACCGTGAGCAAGCTGGGATCGTGCGGGTATTCAATGCGATAGCGCTGAAGCGCACCAAGGTAGTCGGCGTAGCCAAGCTCGGTGCGAAGCTGTTCAAAAATATCCCAGAAGCGCTGCTGGCGCTCCGAGCCAACCTGTTGCTCAAGATGGCGTTTCAGATCAGCGGTGACGCGGTCATTATCGAGCAGCGTGTTATCAACGTCAAAGAGAAAGACGATCTTGGGCATATTGTTACCTTAACTCAGAGCTTCCTTGATGGGCCACTCTCAGGAAAAAATAGAACATTACCGCGGATAAATGCGGATCAGGAGATTGCAAGATCGGGCAGATCAGAAACGATTGACAGCTGTGCACGGTTGCAACGCCATTGCTTCTTTCACTGTCCACTTTGGCGTTCCGCCGGGACGGCTGGCGACCAACGCGCCCACGCGGTTGGCAAAGTTTGCGATCTGCTGAACAGGCCATCCTGCACTGAGCCCGTGGACAAGCGCAGCAGAGAAGGCGTCACCCGCGCCGATGGTGTCAGCCACTTTTATCTGAAAGCCGGGAGCTTCTAGAAACTTTTCTTCCAGCAAGAGCGCACAGCCTTTTGAGCCGCGCGTGACGCATATGACTTCAAGATCAAATGCGCGCGCGCAGTTACGGCAAAAGTCTTCCAAAGACGAGCCCGCAATCCCGCCTATTTCTTGCAGGACGGGAAGCTCGTGCTCATTCAACTTGAGAACGTTAGCGTGCCGGGCAAGGGTGCGAACTAATTCTGGCGTATAGGAATTGGCGCGCAGGTTTACATCGTAAAAGCGCCGGGCCGTGGGCGCTGCTGCCAGCAGTTGCCTGGTGAAGTCATACGCCGGTGCGCTCATCTGCTGCAGGGTGCCAAAGTAAATCCATTGCGGTGGCGGAGTAAACAGAGCGCCAAGGTCCAAGGTAGCAAGGGCGGGGAAATCATAGGCGGCAGGACGATGGATTTGATATTGCGGATTGCCGGCCGCATCCAGCGTAACCGAGACGATTCCAGTGGGATAATCGGGCGTACGGCGAACGAAGCGGGTTGAAAGCCCCGCTTCTTCCATCTGGGTTAGCGCTCGTTGGCCGTAAGGATCATCGCCAACGGCACTAATAAAGCAGACGTCATGACCGAGATTGCGCGCGTGCAGGGCAAAGTTGAAAGGCGCTCCACCCAGGTGTTCGGCGCCTGGGAGAATATCCCACAGCACTTCTCCCAGACTTACAATTTTCATTGCCTCACCAATAGGGGAGGCTACACCATCTTAAGCAATCGCGCACGGCGTGCGTCCCAATCGTCGCTGGAAAAGATATCGGGGCCAACCTCTATGAGGCGCGGAAGCATTTTGAAGACAGAGACTGGGGTCCAGGGACCGCCTGAGCGGGTTCGAAGGCTGCGCTTGTTTAATTCCGTCGCGACAAGGGTGATGGAATAATCCTGGACGATCAACTCCATCATCTGTACCAGCACATTGCGTTCCTGGGGATCTTCTTCAAGGCGGCTGCAGTCAGGGGCAACGCGAAGACCATAGGGGATATCTTCCACAAGGACAGCTTCCTGTGCTTCGTCACCGGCGATTTCCCGGCGCCACTCCATTGCCACCAGTTTCCATCCCGCCTCAGTCTTCTGGCGGACATAATCCAGGTCAACCGAACCTGTTACCACTTCACGAATGCGCTCAATCTTTGCCACTAGGACCTCCCGTCCGAAATGACTGGTTGTAACCCTGAAGGCGGGCAGTTTCGCCAACTTGCTCCCCGGACCTTTCATGGATATTGCGAGCAAATCTAATGCCAGGAACTAAGAAACAATAAGTGATTGATAGATCACAGGTTATGCGAGCCAAGATCGGTGAAAGTGTTAATTAGCTGGCCGTTTTTGAAAAAGCGACGTTCGAAAACGAACAGAGGGTTTGATGCAAACGGATGAAAATCAGGGGCGAAGTGCTGTTGTGGTAAATGGTATGGGCCATCGGCATCGCGTCCGACGCCATCCTAGTTTGTTGCAAAAGGCGACCATGATCCGTAAATTGAAATCGGGCGAATACCGTTTGTACTCGCGCAAGAAGAATGTAAAGACGGGTAAACGCCGCAACCTGGGCACGTTCAAGACGCTGGAGAAGGCCAAGGCGCATGAGCGAGCGATACAGTATTTCAAACGCCATTAATTCGAACGTCATCATGAAATAAAGAGGAGACGATATGCCGAGCGAAAAACAGCGTAGCGCAGCGCGGAAGAATATCCGAAAAGCCGCTGTAGCAGCAAAAAAGCAACGCACTATCGCACACTTGCCCCAATCGACCAGGACAGCGCTCGGCAAGCAAGGAGCAAAAGTCGCGAAAGTGAAGAGCAGAAAGCGCGCCGCATAAAAATGCGTTAGTGCTTTTGAGCGGCTGCCATCGATATGCTCTCCGGTGGCGGACTGAAAATGAGAGTCGCAGTACTACGGTCAAAGAAAACAGAGTGGAACACAACGGCTGCAAGAAGACCGTCTTGCGGATCCGACGATTTCTGAAGATCATTCTTCAGTATGACTACTTCGGTTTGCGGCAGACGTGCTTCTGCAATGGATATGTCATCCAGCCGAACGGTGAAAGCAGTGTGCTCCGCCAGATTGGTGGATACCTGCATCATGCGTCCGGCTTTTGCGAGTCGATTGCCGGCAACGGTGGACTTTTCTATGCGCTGCTCAAAAATCAATGGCTGGCAGATGCCGGAGTCAAGCGCAAGCGTCCAGCTTCCATGAGGCGCGGCATCTGAGGCGACCGTAACTAACAGTCGAGATTCGTTGATGGTGACCGGGACGTGGAGTCCTTCTGGAACCGGCGCATCTTCAGGAAATGGATAGAGCTCCATGATTCGATGGTCATAGTCGAGGCGGAAAGAGAACTGGAGCAGAAAGTTCATGCCAATCACGCCGCGAATTTTGCGATCCAGCGCGGCGAGTTGCGTAAGGGGAACGGCCAGAGCTTCAAGATTGGAGATGGAAGCCGGACCGACGTTGAATTTTTGCAGGAAGTAACGCGGCACAGCGGTGGACTTTGCCAGGCTGGATAGCTGCAGCCTGTCTTTGGCGTGGATGGCAAGTTGCTTTGCCAGAGCAGGGTCGATGAGAGTTGTATTGGTGCCTGTGTCGACCAGAAAATCAAACGGTCCTTGATCGTTCACGCTGACTCTGACGACCATGAGATATCCCTGAATGATGCGGGCAGGCAGAGTGGTGGAACTTGCATCGGTTGCGGCTTGCAGAGCAGCAGAGGCGACACAATAAAAAATTAGAAAGCTGAGCCCCAGTCCTTTTGTTGCACGAGACATGGCTTTTTCTCCGAGCTTGCTTTCGGCCCGGGGGAAGCCGTTACATTGTCATCGTGGGCCTGTTCAGGCGAGGTACGTAGATGACTTTGGATGCAGACCTGTATCAATGAGGTAACCATCACAAGGAAATGCGGGTTTACAGCAGCAGGGTTGTTTTGCTGCGCAACAAAAATAGCGCAAGCGATTTAGCCGCATCATTGCTGGAGTTTTGAAGCGAGTAATCCACTCAGCGAATGATGATTTCGCCTGAGTGTTGGGCTGATAGTCACGTTACTTCGCGGCACTGGAAATAAGACTTTTGTTACTGGTAATTCATCGGATGAAAAACAAAGTGGCGGGCAATTTCTGTGGCTCTGTTGGTGTATCGAGGTTGGTTTTGTGAGTTAATATTTCTATCGGCAGGCCAAAAATCATTTGGAATCCCTTAACCTGCCAACTGAATCCAAGAAAATATGACTACACCGAATGCAGCTGATAGCGGCACTTTTTCTATTGCAGGAAAACTTACAGTAAATCGCCTTGGATATGGCGCCATGCGAATTACAGGAGACGGCATATGGGGCTATCCCAAAGATCCGGCAGAGTCCAGGCGCGTCTTGAAACGACTGCCTGACTTAAACGTTAATTTTATTGACACCGCTGATTCTTACGGTCCTGAAGTCAGTGAAAATCTTATTGCCGA
Source organism: Terriglobia bacterium (assembly GCA_963724105.1). Classification (GTDB taxonomy): domain Bacteria; phylum Acidobacteriota; class Terriglobia; order Terriglobales; family Acidobacteriaceae; genus Angelobacter. The sequence goes on from CAVRTD010000004.1 coordinate 597,486, forward strand.
GGCGCTTCATCCGTATCCGAAAGGTTTGGTCCTTGCAACCAAGGGCGGCCTCACGCGTACGGGACCAAACCAATGGATTCCGGTGGGCCGGGCTGAGTACCTGCGCCAATGCGTGGAGATGAGTTTGCGCCGCCTGAAGGTAGAGCGCATTGATCTGTACCAACTCCACCGTTTCGATCCCAAGGTTCCGGTGGAAGAATCGCTGGGCGAGCTCAAAAAGATGCAGGAAGAAGGCAAGATCCACTACATCGGTATTTCAGAGGTTACTGTGGCTGAGATTCAACAGGCACAGAAGATCGTGAATGTGGTGAGCGTCCAGAACAAGTACAACCTTACTGATCGCGTGCATGAAGACGTGGTTGAATATTGCGCGAAGAACAAGATTGCATTTATCCCGTGGTTTCCACTGGCTGCCGGAGCATTGACCAAGCCGGGCGGCGTGCTGGATAAGCTTGCCAAATCCCACAACGTCACGACCTCTCAGATCGCGATTGCCTGGCTACTGCACCGCTCACCGGTCATGCTGCCGATTCCGGGGACATCCAAAGTGAAGCACCTGGAAGAGAACGTGGCTACGGCAGAATTGAAATTGAGCGAAGCCGAGTGGCAGTTGCTGGAAGAAGCAGCTAAGAAAGCGGCATAATAGTCCTCGAATCTTGAATGCCCATCCTTTCGTATTGCGGAAGGATGGGATTCTATTTTTAGCGCAACCATACCTGGAGGTATTTTTCTAACATTTGACGATGCCGCATATTCTTCTTACTGAAACGCATTTTCCTCCTGTATTGATAGGCGTGAAGATCGCCATTGCCCTGACGATTGGCCTGCTTGCAGGGTTGGAACGGGAGTGGGCACACAAAGAAACCGGTGTGCGTACCTTCGCAATCGTGAGTCTTCTGGGGATGGCCAGTTCTCTCCTTGCGACAGAATTCGTTGTGGCTGCATTTGGCGGCGTCCTTTTGCTGGTGGCATTCACCAATATTCGTACGCTTTTGGCCGATCGCTCCGCTGAGATCACCACGTCAGTTGCGCTGATGTTGATTTTCTTTCTGGGCGTTCTGGTGGGTTATGGCCATCTTTTTACGCCTGTTGCTCTGGCTATTGTGATGACGCTTTTGCTCTCTCTCAAGCCTGAGCTAACGTCATTCACGGGCGTTCTGCTGCGCAATGAGATCCGTAGCGCCGTGCTGGTTGGTCTGATTGGATTTGTGATTTATCCGCTTTTGCCCGATCGATATGTGGACCCGTGGCAACTATTCAATCCACGGACGGCCTGGGCGATTGTGGTTGTGCTGGCGCTAATAGGTTTCGGTAATTATCTTTTGCTCAGGCTGTATGGTTCGCGCGGGTTATATCTCACGGCAATCCTTGGCGGAGCGGTGAACAGTACGGCCACTGTTGCCCAGCTAACGCAGATTTCCGCCGCCACGTCGCTCATTCTGTTGGCGAACCTGGCCATGTTTCTGAGGAATCTGATTATCGTTGCTCTCTTCGCGCCGGGAGCCGCAATTGTTTCGGCAATTCCATTGGTGGCGATGTCCGTTGCGTCTGTGGGGATTGTCCTTATTTCGCGCACGCGCGATGAAATGCCTAAGAATGAGTTTCCACTTCCATCACCGGTTTCGTTGAAGTCAATTCTGCTCTTTGGTTTGATTTTTCTTGCCATCGCGGTGGGCGGTACGGTGGCCAGCCGTTTTATCGGCCAAACGGGATACGTGATCGTTGGATTTATTGGAGGCCTTATCAGCAGCGCGAGCACCACTGCTGCTGCTGCATCGGCATTTGCCAGAGGACAGACAACCACCAATATCACGGCATTGTCTGTCACACTGGCGTCGATTGCCAGCGTACTGGTGAACCTGCCAATCGTGTTTCGCAAAGCCCCTGATAAATCAGTAAGCCGCCGGTTGAGCATTGATACCGCAATCATTATTGCCACTGGGTTTGTGGCTCTGGCGCTGACGCATCTGTGAGCTGCGCAGCGGCGAAGTTCTCCCCAAGGCCATTGCTTTTCTGATTTACAGCATAAGAAAAATCAATGTACTACCGCTGCCACACATAAGGTAGAATCCCGCCGACATGTTTACCTCTTCTTTGCGGCATTCCCGTTGGCTGTTGGCCATTACAGTCTGTTTCACCTTGCTCTGTTCCACTTTAAAGATGGCTGCGCAGACCAGTATTCTGCAGCCGTTGTCAGACAAACCTGTTGCGGGCAAGTCTGTAAAACTGCCGGCTGATTTCTATGTCCCGGCCACGCCGGAGACGATCCGTTGGGGATACCTGCCGGACAATGCGGCGCCGCCGATTGTCACCGTGAAATCTGGATCTACGGTTACGTTTGACACGGTTTCACACGAAGGCCTGCTGGAAGACCAGGGTCGCGATCCGGTGAAATACTTTGGCTCGTTTGGCATGAAGTCAGATCAGGTGCTGAAAGACGCGCAGGCAATTGCAACGTCCAGCCTGACACATGACTTCGCCAAAGAGGGTCCGCATATTGTGATGGGGCCGGTGGCAATTGAGAACGCGCAGCCGGGCGACGTGCTGAAAGTGGAGATGATTTCCTTTGTACCGCGAGTACCGTACGGCGTGATCAGCAATCGCCATGGCAAGGGAGCGCTGCCGGGAGAATTTCCTGAGAACAAAGGGCCGCAGGCCGGCGCCAGCGCAACCGCACCGGAGCTGTATAGCAATGTGTCAAAGTTTGTTCCCATCAAACTGATCAATGGAAAGTGGTACGGCATTCTCCCAGCGGCGCAGGGCAATGAAATACACATGCCGGTAGCGCCGTTCATGGGCACAATGGGTGTTGCTCCCAACGTGAGTGGGAAGCCCAACTCCATTCCTCCGGGCGACTACGGCGGAAATCTGGACATACATTACCTGACTGCAGGAGCCACGTTGTATTTGCCAGTGCAGGTTCCGGGCGCAATGTTCTTTATTGCCGATCCACACTTTTTGCAGGGCAATGGCGAAGTGGCACTGACGGCCGTGGAAGGATCGCTGCGGTCCACTTTGCGGTTTACCGTGCTGAAAGCCGGAGACGCGGCGATTCCCGGAAACGGAAAACTGGCAGGACCATTTGCCGAAACGGCCGATTACTGGATTGCAATTGGACTTGATCCTGATCTGAATGAGGCGATGAAGAAAGCGACGCGCGAAGCGATTCGTTTTTTATCGGAGAAGCAGGGGCTGGATCGGGCGACCGCAATGGCTTACTTGAGTGCAGCCGCCGATTTCGAAGTCTCACAGGTCGTCGACAAAACCAAAGGCGTTCACGCGCTGATCCGGAAGAAAGACTTCAGCACAGCTAAAGCAGCCAGCAGTACTAAAGCAACGAAATAACCCGGAGCCAATCCTTCGGGCGTTGCGAGGATGGGTTTTACTCTTGTGTTTTGCCAACTGGCAAGCTGAGCTTCCAGGTGAGATGCGCCTTCACTGTTGGCCATTCGCCGGCGATGATGCTATAGACGCATGTATCCCGGATGGTCCCGTTGGGTGCGATCTGGTTGCTACGCAGTATTCCGTCAAGCTTTGCGCCCAGGCGCTCAATGCCGCGACGGCTTTGCTGGTTAAAGAAATGCGTGCGCAGTTCCACGCAGATGCAATTCAACGTCTCAAAAGCATGGGTAAGTAAAAGCAGTTTGCATTCTGTGTTGAGCGGCGTGCCCTGCGCGCTTTTGCGGTACCATGTGCCGCCAATCTCCACGCGCCGGTTGGGTGCGTCAATATTCCAGTAGCTCGTCATGCCCACAACTTTGGATGTAAGCGTATCTCTGACGGCAAAGGGAAGCATTTCGCCTTTGGCTTGGCAGCCCAGACGGCGATCGATCTCCGCCAGCATCTTGCCCGGCTCGGGGATGACGGTGTACCACAACTTCCATAGCTCGCCATCCTGCACGGCCTCTGCGAGATCGAGATGATGAGCATGCGAAAGCGGCTCTAATATCGCATGAGTACCGTGTAAAGTGATTGGCTCAGGCCAAGGCATGATTGCTTCCTTTAAATTTCCAAAATATTTTGTATTTTGAACCTGTTTGCTGGCGATCTTGTCATTGTTACACAAGGAACCTCAGCATTTTTGCAACTGTTAGACTTGAGGGCATGCGTGGCGTCAACCCAGCCACTGGCTATTCTCTGGGTGTTGCTCTTAGCGGCGGTGGTTTCCGCGGCATGGCCCACATTGGTGTTTTGCGTGCGCTGGAGCGGCATGCCCTGAAGCCAGATTTTATCGCCGGCACAAGCGCAGGCAGTTTGATTGGCGCGTTGTATGCGTCCGGCAAATCGGCAGCGAACATTGAGGCACTGGCGAGTAAAATTTTCTGGCCAAAGTTACTTGGTTCGCGCGAACTGGCCGATTTCTGCCATGACAATCTTCCGCGGACATTCGCTGAGCTGGCCATCCCGTTGAGCGTTGTCGTAACAGCACTGCCGTCAAGAGCAACGGTCATACTCGATTCAGGTGAGCTGGCGCCTGCTATTGCCGCAAGCTGCGCGATGCCATGGCTTTTACGGCGTGTGAAAATCGGCGACAGAATGTATACGGACGGTGGCTGGGGCTGTGTTTTGCCGGCAGTAGTATGCCGCGATCGAGGTTGCAAGAAAGTAATCAGCTCTGACGTGTGGTGGCGAGCATCGGTGGCCAGGAAGTCTGGCATTAGTACGAATGGCCGCTTTGCCGATCAGATCTATTCCCGTCAATACATGGAGGCCGTTCGAAAGAGTGATCTGGTGATTCATCCACCAATTCCGGCGGCGGGAATGGTACCGGGACCTGGTGGAATGCGCATTCTGATTCGCAGCGGTGAAGCTGAAGCAGAAAAAGCTTTGGCCGGTTGGAAATGCAGTCGCCGGGATGACGGCCAGTGTTAATCTCATGGCGGGTTTGTTAAAATCTGTGGGTCCTGATGCCACGAAAGATCTCACTTTTTGTACCGTGTTTTGTTGATCAGCTGCAGCCTGAAGTGGCTGTGGACACAGTGAAAGTTCTGCGGCGCATTGGCTGCGAGGTCGAATTCCTTAACGACCAAACCTGCTGTGGACAGCCGGCTTTCAATTCCGGCTTTTGGGATGAAGCGCGGCCTTGCGCGGAAAGATTTCTGCGCATCTTTAAAGATGCAGAAACGATAGTTTGCCCTTCCGGCTCATGCACCACGATGGTCCGAGTTTTCTACCCTGAGTTAATGGCATCTGGTCCGCTGCACGATGAAGCTGTTGCGTTGGGCAAACGCACGTTTGAACTCTCAGAGTTTCTGGTAAAAGTGATGGGCATGACCGATGTGGGAGCGACGTTTCCGCATACGGTGACTTATCATGCGTCCTGCCATGGGCTGCGCGAGCTGAAGTTGCGCAATGAACCGCTACAGTTGCTGCGCGGCGTGAAGGGGTTGAAACTGGTGGACATGCTGCGCTTTGAAGAATGCTGCGGCTTTGGCGGAACGTTTGCCACGAAATTTGAAAGCATTTCAGTAGCAATGGGCGACACCAAGGCAGACAGCATTGCGGTGACTGGAGCGGAATATGTGACGGCTATCGATCCCAGCTGCCTGATGCACATGCAGGGAATTATGGGACATCGAAAAGACCGCGCCAAGACCATTCATCTGGCAAGCATATTAGCAAGCGAGGGGAAAGCATGAGATCGGGTGATCTGGTGATCGGGAAATCGGGTGATCTCAAGGACGAATCAAGGATGTCTTTGTGAGTACCTCCACTCCCAATCCGACACCGGCAGGCGATCAGCCTGCAGCTCTTACAGCGGCGCAGAAGTTTCTGCGTGATGCGGCGACCAAGTCCGCCGATCTGGTGCATCGCGAGATCATCCGCAAAAACATGGAGAGTTATGATGCCGGGCATGCGCGCGGGCGCAGCCGGTTCAACAACTGGGAAGCGGCGCGCTACAAATGCCAGGCGATCAAGCGCGAAGCTGTTGAACATCTGGATAAATATCTGCTCCAGTTTGAAGAGAAGGTCATTGCCCGCGGTGGGCATGTTTTCTGGGCTGCCAACAGTGACGAGGCCTGCGCTTACATCAAAGATCTGGCGGTGAAACGCGGTGTGCGCACCGTGGTGAAGTCGAAATCGATGGTCACGGAAGAAATGCATCTGGCGCCGGTGCTGGAAGAAGTTGGCATCAAAGTCTGGGAGACCGACCTGGGCGAATTCATTGTGCAGCTTCGTAATGAAGCTCCGTATCACATTGTGACGCCGGCCATGCACCTGGACCGCCAGCAGATTCGTGATCTCTTCCGCGAAAAACTAGGTGAAGACATTGCTGATGCCGATCCGCAGAAGCTGGTGGCGCTGGCGCGGCGCAAATTGCGCGAGGCGTTCTTTGCCGCGGAGATGGGGATTTCCGGCGCAAACTTTCTGGTGGCTGACAGTGGCGCAGTCGCGCTCACTACCAATGAAGGCAATGGGCGGTTGAGCACGAGCCTGCCGCGCATACATGTTGCGGTGACCGGCATTGAGAAAGTGATTCCACGGCTGGAAGATCTTGGGACGTTATGGCCGGTGCTGGCGACATCAGGCACGGGGCAGCCGATTACAACGTACAGCACGCTGATCGCTGGGCCAAGGCGTGAAGGGGAAGCGGACGGGCCCGAAGAATTCCATGTGGTGCTGCTGGATAACGGACGCAGCGGGTTGCTGGCGAATGCCGAAGAGCGCGAAGTTTTGACCTGCATACGCTGTGGCGCGTGCCTGAATATTTGTCCGGTGTATAAGAATATTGGCGGCCACACATACAACACTACGTATCCGGGACCAATCGGCAGCGTGCTCACACCGCATTTGCGCGGCAGTGAATTTGAGCATCTTTCCTATGCCTCTTCTTTGTGTGGCGCGTGTACGAGCGTTTGCCCGGTGAATATCAATCTGCATCATCATCTGCTGCATAACCGCCGTGACTTCACAACGGCCAACAAATCACAGACTGGCGAGCGGACGCAGTTCAAGTTGTGGCGAATGGCGATGCTGCATCCGAGGCTCTACGCAATGGGTGGATGGATGGTGCGGCGAAGCCTGCGGCTTCTCTACGGCATGGGAATGGCGGGAACAGCTTTAGACCCAATGCGCGCATGGAGCAGGAAGCGCACGCGCATACCGCTTCCAGAAGAGTCTTTCAGGGCGCGCTGGAAAAAAGAACTGGAGAGGAATTAGGTGGCAACAAGCAATCCCAGCCGTGAGGCGATCCTGGCGCGCATTCGCGAAGGCTTGCGCACGCCTGCTCCGCCGATAGAAGAGAAAACATTTGACGGACCGATATTTGAGCCGATACAGAATCCGCTGGAACGCTTCCAGCAAGAGTGCAAGGCAAACCTGATGGAGTGCCAGGTGACCGCCAACACTGCAGACAGCGCGCAGGTTCTGGCCAAGGTCCTGGAGACATTGCCGCAGGGTGAAATTTTTGTGCAGGACGATCCGGCGCTGCGCAGAATGATGGAATCGTCCGGGACAGTGCGGCCGATACGATGGTCAAGCCAGGGCGGTCCGAAAGAAATATCTCAGGCGACAGTAACGCTGGCAGAGGCGCTGGTCGCGCAGACAGGATCGATCTTTGTGACGGCATCTTGCGGGGGGCGCGGAGCGTCAGTGGTTGCGCCTGTCCATATTGTTTATGCCACGACAAAGCAACTGGTCACTGACCTGGTGACGGCGCTGCGCAATGCCACGGCGCAAGGCCAGCTTGAGACAAATTCATACGCCTGCATGATCAGCGGCTCAAGCCGGACAGCAGACATCGAAAAAATTCTGGTGCAGGGCGCACACGGACCGATGAGGCTGGTGGTTATCCTGGAGAGCAGCACCTAGCGCCACCCAGAGTTACACACAAGTGAGAAACGTGAGCTGGAACCCGCGAAAGCCCGCAGAAATTTGATAGACTTTCCGCATGGCTCGCAAAAAACCAGCACGCAAAAAAACTTCCAGCAAAAAGAAATTAACTTCTAAGAAGAAACTCATTGCCAGCAAAAAGCCAAGGCCGGTAGCGAAGAAAAAAACCGTGGCCAAGAAGAAAACTGCGGCGAAAAAGACCGTGGCCAAAAAAGCCGCTACACGCAGGCCTGCAGCAAAAAAGAAAGCTACAGCAAAGAAGGCTGTGGCAATCAAGGCGCCAGCGAAGAAGAAGGCGGTCAGCGCATCACGCGTCGCGTCACGCCCGGGCAGGTCAAATCCCATTCCCATCAGCAGCCGTCGGGGACTTGGTCCAGAGTCAGGTGGACAGTCCGGTGACACCCAGGGACTCTCGCGCGGGGAGTACCAGGATTCTGAGAGCGTGGAAGAGTTGATGGAAGAAGGGCAGTACATGGAAGCTGAAGCGGTCAGCGGCGTGGAGAATGCTCCCGATGCCGATGAAAGCGAAGTGCATACCAGAGAAGTGCCGGAAGATGATGTCCCTGAGGAATATACGGAAAGGGACGAGTAAGAGTTTTTTACCACTGATTTTGCGCTGACAAACACTGATCAGGCGGACACAGGACTCAGTTGCTCCTGCCGTTGGCTCCGTTTTTCACATCGTGGAAGTATTTTGTTACGTTGGGGCGAAAAAGGAAATATACAAACACCGCGAACAGGATGCCGTGCACTGCCAGCTTACCTAAGGAGTGGAAGCTGCTAAGAATTACGTGGTAAGCGATCCAGACTACTGTCAGCCAGCGCGCCCAATCGCTGCCCCGAAGCATATAAATTCCACAAACAATGGCGACGAGATTTACAAGGCAAACCCATAAAACGTCATACGGAAACGGATGCTTGAGCCCAACAAGGTGGTAAGCAATCTCAATTGCACCCACGGCAATGAATACGATAACCGATGGCCGTGACTAAGTCTGGACGTTTGCTCATTAGACAAGTAACGATACGAGAGTTGAGTCAATTTGTGTTGGAAAAAGATCTGCCTGTATCTAGCAAGGCCACGGAGTAGAGGAAAGTGATTTTAAGCTGATAGGGATCCCTCGCTACGCTCGGGATGAAGAAAAATATGGTGGAGGCGGTGGGAGTTGAACCCACGTCCGAAAACGTCACTGGTCAAGAGCCTACATACTTAGTCCAGTTCACCCAACGGGAATTACCCCGCCAGATTCGCGTGTTGCGCTTAGAACGGACAAGAAACGCAAAACGCTAGCCCGAATGTCTCGTCCTCCCGCCCAGGCGTAGCAGAGAAGACCAGCCTACTGTGTGACGCCCTTTCACAGCCCATAGGCGAAGCTGTGGAGAGCGGCTGCTTATTTAATTAAGCTGCGTATGCGAACTGATTAGAGTTAGCAATTATTGTTTTTGCACCACTTACGGGGGAATGCGCCCCGGTATGCCTCCTGGCCGCAAGCATTTCCGTCGAAGCCGTGACGCCCCCATGTGTTACGGAAAAGGACTTGTGCCAAGTCCAATTGTCAAAGAGCTGTCTCTACCTTAGCAGATGGCAGAGACTGGTCATAGCGTTAGATGAAGGGAAGCAGCAGCGGGATTCAGGCCGCTCCGCCGTCCGGTACGGCCTCAATTTTTCCCTTTGCGGCCATCCCATTGCGTCTTCGTCTTGTCTGACCTCTAGATTTGTCGTCCGCTGCGGCTCCCATAAAGTTTTTGTCGGTCCCATCTGGCTGCACAAGGATTGGTGCGCCGAACCTTCGCCACTGCAACTTTTTGCGCTGTTTGGAGAACAAAAAATCATGCTTGTAATCAGCGGTTTATGGCCATACTCCTCTTGGTTAACTTTAAGATGTTCAACGCCGGATTAGGCGCGCGGTCTTTCACCAACATTAAAAATTTTAATCTAGTCTTAATTTTGATCTAATCTCCGACGCGTAGGGTCTCCTCTTCACGATGAAGTGCAAGTTTTTTCACTTCCGGCTTCCTTCATCGTTTTCTAGGGTCTGAGGTAGCACATCTCGGGCTCTACCCCTTGCAACGATTTTTTACAGACGCACAAAGGCATTTGGTATTGTTGCGCAACAGCGCCTTTTAGTGGGTTGTGTTCGGCAATGCCAGGGACCAGAGAAAGCGGCCTTCTTCCGGGCTCAAAATCCCTTGAACAATTTCGTGCCGGGCGGAGTAACCCCGGCCGAAAAGCGGTCTCACGGTTCGCCGTGAAGATCGTGGGTATGGTCTCAACTGAGACACTCGGAGAAAAACATGGACGCCTTGGAGAACTTCTTTGCCACCCTCCTGCCTACCGGCAAGAGTAAACGCACAAAATCCATAACCTCATTCGTCACGGCCCTGGTGTTTGCCATGCTGGTTGTTTCTATGGCAGCGCCGGCGCACGCATACTTTGTTAACCCCACCGCCGCCGCCCCAGCGGCTCCAGCGACGCTTGTGGTAACCGCGATCAATGCCGGCCGGTTCTATGGTGATGCGAATCCATCATTCATCGGAACCATCACTGGCCTCAGAAGCGGTGACACGATTACTGTTGTTTATAACACCGTTGCCAATCCGGGCAGTGCGGTAGGAGATTACGCGATTGTTCCTACCCTGGTTGATCCGGACGGCCAACTGGGCAACTACGAAGTGGTCATCAACAACGGCACTCTGACGGTTACACCTGCACCGCTGACCATTATCGCTGATGACGCCACGCGCGCCGCCGGCGCGCCGAACCCCACATTCACCGGAACGATCTCAGGACTCAAGAACGGTGATGCCATAACCGCAACCCAAGACAGCCCGGCGACGACCGACAGTCAGCAAGGAACATATCCCATCGTTCCCACGGTGTCTGGCGCTACCAGCAACTACTCAGTGTCTATTTCGAATGGAACACTGACCGTTACACCGTAACTGTAATTCTCGACGGAGAAACAATTTTTGGGGCTGGCACATTCGCCAGCCCCTTTTTATTTGGGCAAAACAAGTTCTGATTGAAAGCCGATAAGCAGCTTCAGCTGGAAAGCCATGCGTCCTGATCTCAGGAAATTTTTCCCTGCAGAATTTCGCCAATCGTTTGTACGAGTCGTTTGGGATCACCCTTATTGATGAAAGCCACAGCGTGGCCGCGCATTTCATCGGGCATCCACTGGACTTCTGAGAGAACAACAATGGGAACGGAAGGAAAGGTGCTCTTCAACTGATGAACGACATCCGCAGGCGTGAGCGAACTGCTCAACCTGTAATCCAGAAGAACCAAGTCAATGGCAGCGTCAGTGGGAAGGTCAACAGAGGTACTCTTTACCAGAGCGGTTTTGCAGATGTAGCCCTGGCCCTGAAGAATCCATGTATAAAGGGTGAGGTGAAGCTGGTCATCGTCAACGATGAGGATCGTGGTTTCCTGTGGCATAAGGCGGCGCTTGCTCTTTCAGTTAGCATATACTACTTCAAGTCCTCATTCTATTGAGCTGCTTTTTGCGCATCAGGTCTTTGAGGTTGAATGCCCACAACCAACGGCAAGCCAGAAAATAACAAGTTAAAGAATGATGGCGCTTCTGACTCTGAGCACCCGCTACAGTCAGAGCGTGTTTTTCGGTTGCTGGTGGAAGGGTCTAAAGATTACGCCATCTTTGTTCTCACCCCTGAGGGCGTCGTAGCGTCCTGGAACCCCGGCGCCGAGCGCATGAAGCAGTACAAGGCTTCAGAGATTATTGGCAAGCACTTCTCAACATTCTATTCAGCGCAGGACCGGGCTGCCGGAAAGCCCGAAAGGGAACTGAAAACGGCGAAAGAGGATGGCCGTTTAGAGGATGAAGGCTGGCGCATCAGGAAAGACGGTACGCGCTTTTGGGCAAACGTGGTCATCACGGCAATTCGAGACACGGATGGCACGCTGCTTGGTTTTGGCAAGATCACACGAGACAATACCGACCGTCGAGAAGCAGAGCTGCGTCACCGGCTATTGATTGAGGGCGTTACCGATTATGCCATCTACTCCCTGGACAGCAAGGGAAACGTGACGAGCTGGAATTCAGGCGCGCAGCGAATCAAGCAATATACGGCTGAGGAAATCATCGGTAAACACTTTTCCCAGTTCTATACGAAAGAAGATGCGGCCGCTGGATTGCCCGCAAAGGTTCTGGCAGACGGCTGCCAATACAGGCCATTTTGAGGGCGAAGGCTGGCGCATCCGCAAAGACGGCACCAAGTTCTGGTCAAGCGTGGTAGTCACGCCAATGCGGGATGAGGCTGGCGAACTTATCGGCTATACCAAGATCACCCGCGACGTCACAGACAGAATGCAGTTGCTGGAAAAGATCCAGCACCACGCAGACGAGCTGGAAGTACGCATTGCCGAGCGAGAACGCACCAATGCTGAGTTAGAAGCATTCAGTTATTCGGTATCGCACGATCTCCGTTCTCCATTACGCGCAATTGAGGGCTTCACCGATATCGTGCTCACTGATTTTAAGGAACAGCTCCCGGAACAGGTAGTTGAGCTATTGGGAAACGTAGTAGTGTCCGCCACACGCATGAATCGCCTGGTGGAGGATTTACTGAATTACAGCCGCCTGGGCCGGATCGAGATGGAAGCTGCACCGGTGAGCATTGCTGAGGCTGTGAAAGCGGCGTCTGAGCAGGTAGACAAGGGGCTACGCGACAAGATAAAAACTGCGATTGATCCATCGCTCAAGGTTTTAGCTAATATGGCTACGCTGACGCAGGCCTTATTCAATCTGATCAATAACGGGCTCAAATTTTATCCGCCGGACCAGACGCCCCACGTTGAAGTGAGCGCCCGGCGTGAAGGCCCGGATATCATTGTTGAAGTATGTGATGAAGGCATTGGAATTGCGCCGCAGCACCAGGAGCGGATCTTCCAGGTATTTGAACGGCTGCATTCACAGGAAGCGTACCCGGGAACAGGCATTGGCCTGGCCATTGTGAAGCGTGGCATTCAGCGTTTAGGCGGGACCGTAAGGTTGGAATCAGAGCCAGGAAAAGGAAGCAGGTTTTATATTTCACTGCCATCGGCACCATGAGCGATCGAAATCCGCAGAAACCCCCGGTCATACTTCTGGTGGAAGATAATACGTTTGACGTAAAGCTGATCATGGCTGCGCTGGTGCGCACACCGGGAGAAATCAATCTCATCCGTGTGAATGATGGTGACAAGGCGGTTGACTATTTAGCTGGAACCCCGCCGTTCGATGATCGAGAAAAATATCCCATTCCAATCACGATGATGCTGGATATAAAGCTTCCCAAGCGCTCAGGTTTTGAAGTGCTGGAGTGGTTGAGGAGCCAGCCGGGGCCGATCAGGCGGCTGCCAGCGCTGGTGTTTACTTCGTCCAAGCATAAAGTGGATATCAACAAAGCTTTTGATCGCGGCGCAAATGCCTATCTCACAAAGCCAGAGAGCGTGAAAGAACTGACCAATCTGCTTGGCGATTTGAAGAATTTCTGGTTGAAAAGAATAGAGCTGCCTGACGTCATACAGTAACTGTGCGCGAAGGTGTTTCTTTCGGATGGACAGCGCGCCAGGGAATAAACGGCCTTAGATCCCTATTGACTTTCGTTATTGATTCGCTTATAGTGAGGGCTGGAAAGACCGAGAGCGGCGTCGGCGGGGAAACCCAAAAAGGCCAGCAACCAGAAAGCAGCCAGCAATCGGCCCTTGGCTTTTAGCTTCAGAGATTTATAGCTGCTTTCGCCCATTTTTTTTTAAAGATGGGATCCACCGGGAAGAAGTGTGTCTGGGTGATTGCCAAAATCGCCGAAATTGCCAAGAGTGATAATTTGAAAAACTAGCAGCTGGCAATTAGCAGCTAGCCGAGGAATCGGCTGATCGCACGAGATCGCGATCAGCGTGATCATCGGGTAGGTAGAAACGATGTGAGGGCTTTCTATCGCTGAAAGCTAAACATGGCTTGCAGGGGACTCGGGCCTGCGGTCCAGCCTAAGTCAGTGCACAGACAAGAGTGTCTGTGCCACACAGTAAAGAGTGTATTTACGCAGGCGAGGGCGCCCTTAGGCAAGTCCAGGGCAGGCCCTGCGCTCCACAATCATTTTATTTAGACAGCAGCCACCCAAATGGGTGGCTTTTTTATTGGAGCCAATATGACGAAAGAAGAGATTATCGCAGGTATCCAGAGCTGCGCGGAGGAACTGGGCCGCGTTCCTACCGTGGCCGATTTAAAAGGAATGAAGAGGATCAGCTTGCGGACGATCCGGCGATTTTATGGCCGATACTCGGAAGCACTGCGCGAGGCCGGATTCAACCCGCATGGAGCGGGATACACGCTGGATCTGGAGACGCTGTTCAGGGACTGGGCGTCGATCGCGCGCCAGATCAGGAAGATTCCGAGCATTCTGGCTTACAACAAGCACAGCAAATATAGCGTGGGGCCGCTGCTGACGCGGTTTGGAGGATGGACGGAGGTCCCGCGCGGGCTGCTGCAGTTTGCGCGTGGGAAGGAACTTGAAGAGGAGTGGGGAGATGTAGTGGCGATGATTGAGGCGCACGAGAATATTAACCGGTGCGCGATCAAGAGTTCGAGTACGGTGAACGGGAGATCAAAAAAAGACCGGCCGGTATATGGATATCCGCTGACGCCGGCGGCGCTGGTGCATGCCCCGACCAACGAAATGGGCGTGGTCTATCTTTTTGGGATGATGGCGAACCAGTTGGGAATGGTAGTGACGAGGTTACAGCCGGAGTTTCCCGATTGCGAAGCCATGCGCGAGGTGGAAACGGGCAGGTGGCAGCGGTTAAATGTGGAGTTTGAGTATGAAAGCCGGAATTTTCTGCTGCATAAGCACAATCCGGATGAGTGCGACATGATTGTCTGCTGGGTGCACAATTGGCCGGAGTGTCCGGAGGAGATAGAGGTGCTGGAGTTAAGCAGTGAGATGAGGAGGTGAAAGAAGATTGCCAAAATCGCCGAAATTGCCAAAGAGTGGCGATTGGGGAGAGGCTTTATTTTCAGTTTTAAACTGTCGATCTTGTGATCATTTCAAATTAGGAGGGGTGAAGGCTCATAAGAAAGCGGCAGGTTTTGAGCCTACCGCTAAATTAATTCATGCCTTAGATTTTCCGTCGATTCTTACTGTTTCTTCGGCGGAGTTTTCTTGGTGCCGGTCTTGCTCGTTCCGGCCTTGGATGTTCCAGTTTTCCCACCGGTTTTTGCGGTACCGGTGCCTCTGGGGTTGATAAGGTTGAAAGCATCCGCAGCGTTGAACGGGAACTGGCGAACGGAAGTTTGTCCCGTGGTGCTGAGGGTTACGTCAACGCGACGGCTCTGGGCGAGCGCCACGACCTTGGCGTTATTGGTAAGCTGAGCCTTTTGTGCTGCCGTCAAGCTCTGGTCCTGATCGACGGCCTGCTTGACCTGATCGACGCTCATGGGCTCTTCTTCACCCAGAGCTTGGGTATCGATGACATCAGCGGATACGCCCTGTTTTACAAGGAATGCCTTGGTGCGAACCACGCGACGATCGGAGAGCGCCTTGTTGTACTCCTCCCCTCCGCGCGGATCGGCATGGCCTTGCAGAATCAGGTGAGCGTCCGGTTTGTAATGCAGATAATTCTGGAAGTCCGCGGCCAGGGTAACCAGCGTGGCCTGCTGACTATCGAGCAATCCGCCATCAGGATTGGCAGCAGTTGGCTTCGCGGTTGCGAAGTAAATGCTGTGCAGAGAAAGGCGCTGTTCAAGCTGGCGCTGTTCAGGCGGCGGAGCAGCTGCCTGTACCGTGACTGTTGCGGTTGCATCGGTTTCACCACCGCGACCGTCACTTACGTGGCAGGTTACTGTGTAATCGCCTGGAGCAACACCGGTGGAATCAAACTGAACGTTGGCCCCCGTTCCGGTAACTTTTCCACCGCTGGCTTGATAGCTATAAGTCAGCGTGTCATTGTCCGCGTCACTGGCGTTGGCGGCAATGCTGGTGCGCTGGCCGGCAGTAATAGTCGCCGGGCTGGCTGCGCAGGTGATGGTGGGCGCCGTGTTCGGCTTGGCAGCAATTTTTATGTCAGCTGATGCTGTGGCTGTTCCCGCGTGTCCATCATTGACGGTGACTGTAATCGTATATGTGCCTTCAGCAAGACCGGAAGTGTTCCAGTGAACCTCAGCGCCAGTCCCTTCAATGGTTCCGCCGGTGGCGGTCCATTTGTACGTGAGAGTGTCATTGTCAGGATCTGCGGCCGTCGCGGTAGCGGTTACGCTGTCATTCGATCCGGCAAAAACCGTGGTTGGGTTCACGCTAACAGAAACTGTGGGCGGACGATTTGGTGGCGGAGGAGGGGGGCCGCTGTTGAAGTGAAAGACCAGTCCAGCGGAAAGGCGCACATTATTCTGTGAATCGTTATTGCCATCAGTAAATTTGGTCAGGAAGTACTCAGCCTGAATCAGCCGGAGGCTGAAAACTTTATTTAAATTCACATCAAGGCCTCCGCCAAGGGCGGTGGCAAAAGCGTTTTGAGAAAATGACCGATTGAAGAACGCGGAGCCGCTAGGAATAGTAGCAACCCGCACCTGAGACAGGGTGGCGTCGCCAAAAAGGGCGTGCGCGAACGGTACAAAGTGTTTCCCGCGATGTGCGAATTGTGGTCCAAACAAAAATGTGTAGGCCAGGCCGGTGGTGTTAGGAGGCACGTCTTTAAGGCCTAAAATACCAAAATCGGCAACCAGGCTAAACCAGCGATTCACGTTTCCCGCGATCGCACCGGTAAAGCCCATCCACTTGAAGTCTTCGTGGATATTCGCCGCATCGGTGTTAAAACGCACATAAGAGAAGCCCAGAAAGATATCAGCGACCGCGCGAGTATCACTGCTGTTGGACGGACCACTCGCCTTGTCTTGCGGTAGAGGCATTGGAATGGTCGGCGACAGATAATCGCCGGAGTCAGTGGTAGCGTTTGTGTCGCTCACACCAGCATTGGTCACGTTAGCCGCCGCGTTTGCAGTTTCATCTGCAAAAGCCGGCGTCCAAATGAGAGCCCCAAGAAGCACTGTTGCAACAGCACGCGCCACGAACTTCATGTCTTCCTCCTAACGAGTAGGTGATTTCACTCACCAACCATCCTGACTCCGCTTTGAAAATCTGATTGTTTTTCACAAGCCAAATTACTGAACAGAGTAGATGGTCTTTACATCGACAATGATAAATGAAGATTGACAAATTAGGCGGGAAGGACGTGCATTGATTTGCTTCTTACGCGAAATCCACAAGGGGAATTGAATCGGAGTCGCGGCGTTTCGACATTAGAACACGCTAAGAATTTGCTTCTTGCGAAATAGCGGCAGCAGGAAATCTTTCTTTGTGGGAAATGCGGGAGTCGGCCTAAAAGAGGAAGCTTTTGTGTCCGCACGTAAGATCGCAATGCTGGTAATCCTAATGGCAGCAGGACGTAAAGACCGCAGAGGAAAGCTGAAAATGAAATACCGCAGCTATCTTGCGGTGTGTGCGCGGGTTATCGGCAATTGATATAGGGAAAAGAAAGTAAAAATTGCGGGGAATCAGGGCTCATAAAGAGATTGCAAATCGCGAAAAACCGCTTTATAATGAATGGTTTTTGAGACACCCATCGGGTCCCGCTGAGCTATCCAAAATCAGGTTTTTTTAGTCAAGACTTGAAACCAAAGGCAGTTTTAGGGAATCCAAGTTAGCAGAATCATAAAGAACTTAGAATTACGCTATTTTTCTATCCAAAGGCAGGGCGAAACCTAATATGGCAAGGCGACGCGGTAATCCTAACTGGGGCAAGCCTGAGCCCATCGGGCCAGTCATCCCCGTAGTTACATCTTTTGAGCAGGCTGTTAAGGAATTCAAGCTGACACCTGATCAATACATCCGGTCTACTCGTTTGCGCGAGTGGGCACGCCGAAATAAAAACAGTAAGTATATCCCAGAGCCCCTCCTGGAAGCCTGGGGGTTCGAGATTGAGAGTACGCTGTAAGCTCGAAGAGCTAATGATGAGTAAAAGCCGCCTATCAGGCGGCTTTTATCTTTTGTCAGTGTTCCCCATTTCCGTCCTCACGCATCAGGATATTCTTGCCATCGTTGTAGGCGCCAGCTTTGCTTCCGGTTTGAACGTTTATGCAACCGTTGCTACCCTGGGGCTGCTTTCCCATGCGCATATATTCCAACTGCCGCCGGCGTTGCACCCGGTAGGATCCTGGGCGGTGATTGTCATTTGCGGAATTTTATTTGCTCTGGAGTTTGTAGCTGACAAGATTCCAGTGCTTGATCTGGCTTGGAACGCCATGCAGACTTTCGTTCGCGTTCCAGTGGCGGCTTTTCTCTCTTATGGAGCGACACAGAGTCTCTCCCCATCGGCGCAGCTTGGGGCCGGGCTACTGGGCGCTGCAATTGCTTTGGCCGCGCATGGCGGGAAAACCGCGATAAGAGCGGCGGTTACTCCCTCACCCGAGCCGGTATCCAACACAGTTTTAAGCCTTGGTGAGGATGCACTGGCTGTTTCTCTTACTTGGTTGGCCACTCAGCATCCGGTTGTAGCGACTGTGACGGTGGCGGTGCTGGTGTTAATGATCATTTTCGCCATACGATATGTAATCCGCTCCGTCGACCGCCTTTTTCAGCGGACAAGAGACTTTGTGATCAACCGCGTTTGACCTGATCGCAGCCAGCATGCGATATTTCTCCGTTGACTTTAACATTGCGTTAACAATCAGGAGAGTTCCACCTTACATGGTTCGTCTCATCCCCAAAGATACGAAGTTCTTTGATATGTTTGCCGAAATGGCCAGCAACCTTGGCGATGGCGCCCGCCTCCTTAAGCAGACGCTGGAGGACTTTAACAACGTCGAAGCCCGGGTACGGCAACTCAAAGACATCGAACACCGTGGCGATGAAATGACCCATAATATTCTGACCAAACTGAATCAAACTTTTATCACCCCATTTGATCGTGAAGACATTCACCGCCTGGCCTCTTCGCTCGATGATGTTCTCGATTTCGTCTATGCCGCCGGCGTCCGCCTTGTGATGTACAAAATCACCAGCGCGCCAGCAGCGGCTTCTCAATTGGCTGGCATTATCGTCAAGCAGTCGGACCAGTTGACTGATGCGCTTGCCCTTCTTGAAAAGAACCATGAGAACGTGCTGGAAAACTGTGTCGAGATCAACCGGCTGGAAAATGAAGCTGACGGCGTAGCGCGCTCAGCCATCGCAGTTCTGTTCGAAAAAGAAAAGGACCCGATTTCGCTGATCAAGCTCAAGGAGCTCTATGAAGTCCTGGAGACTGCCACGGACAAAGCTGAGGACGCCGCCAACGTCTTGGAAGGCGTAGTGGTGAAGAGCGCATAAAGCATGCGGACTTGTAAAAACTCCCCCCTGCGTGAGGCAGCTAAGTGCATCTGAGCGGATTGTTGGTTTTTGTTACCATTCTGATCGCGCTTTCATTTGATTTCATCAACGGCTTTCACGACGCCGCCAATAGCATCGCCACCGTGGTTTCCACTCGCGTGCTCTCGCCCAAGCTGGCCGTAATCTGGGCGGCAGCGTTTAACTTCATAGCCGCATTCGTCTTTGGCACGGCCGTTGCCAAGACCATCGCAGGCGGTCTGATTGACCCGCATCAGGCAACGCAGTTTGTGATCCTCGCTGCGCTCGTGGGCGCCATCATTTGGGACCTGTTTACCTGGTGGTTGGGATTACCCACCTCATCCTCTCATGCGCTGATTGGCGGCCTGGCAGGCGCAGGCATCGCGCGCGCCGGATGGCAAGTTCTGGTGCGTGAGCCCAAATTGCATTGGCCGATCATCGGCACAATCCCTGGCCTGGGCGAAAAGTGGATGGCAACGCTCATCTTTATCGTGCTTGCTCCACTCATCGGACTCGCCATCGGCTTTGGCTTGATGGTCGCTGTCTCCTGGATTTTCCGCCGTGCCGCCCCTCGCACCGTGGACAAGCTTTTCCGGAAGCTGCAATTGCTTTCCGCTGCTGCTTACAGCCTGGGCCATGGCGGCAATGATGCGCAGAAAACCATGGGCATCATTGCTGGTGCGTTACTGGCTGGCGGCTTTCTTACGCCGGCCGAGTTTGCTTCAGGCTGGGGGAAGTACAAGTGGTTCATTATTCTCGGCGCAAATGCGGCCATCGCCATGGGGACCTACTTTGGCGGCTGGCGCATTGTCCACACCATGGGATCGAAGATTACCAAACTCCGTCCGGTAGGTGGATTCTGCGCTGAAGGCGCGGGTGCGATCACGCTCTTTTTTCTTGCTTATCACGGCATTCCAGTCAGCACCACGCATACGATTACCGGTGCGATCGTCGGTGTTGGCTCAACCACCCGTCTTTCTGCCGTCCGATGGGGCGTGGCAAAACAGATCGTATGGGCCTGGGTGCTTACCATTCCTGCGTCGGCAGTGGTGGCTGCTCTTACTTTTTGGGTGATTCGCTACTTTGCGCCTGGAGCTTAGATTATCGGGCGCTTAGGTATCGATGAACCACGAAATGCTTTGATCGCTTAATTCCGATCAGCGTTAATACGCGTAAATCTTGCGGCGATATTTTTATCCCGTCTGTATCCGGATAACCTGATGTTCAGCACAGCCTGCTTGCACGGCAGATTTGATCTGCTCCACAACGCTTAGTCCGTACTTCAGCAAAAAGTATACTGAGCCTATCTCTCGTTCCTGCAGATCCTTATTGGGATAGAGCGTTGTCACAAGCTCATCGGCATGGCGCGCGACTTCCGTATTCTTCCGCGCTTCAGCACGTGCGGCTTTGTCCCGGAGGCCTTGTAACTGGTAGCGCATTTTTGAGCCGGCGTTTTCCGCGGCGTCAGTCAACGTGCGGTCTAATTTCTCCAGAGGCTCTTGGATCAGTGTTAGCGCCTGCTCCAAATGCTCGGCAGCTTGATCAAAACTCTTGAGAATGCTATCTGGCAGAGCACGGGAGCCCACCAGTTCGCGTGTCTTTTCCGGTCCGTTAAAAAGATCTGAAAGAGAGATTTGGTAGCGATCCAGTAATTTGGCCTGGCGGGGTTCAACAAGCGTGGCAAAAATGCGTGGGACAATCGGCGTGAGCCGGCCGGCAAGCTTTCTATAAACCACTTCAATCTGGGCAAAGTAAGCAACTTCAGCGGGGCCGCCGATGTAACACAACGTGGGCAGGAGATAATCTTGTATCACGGGCCGCAATAGCACGTTGGCGCTGAACCGCTCCGGACATCGCTCGGTCTCCTGAAGCATGTCGGCCGCGGCAATTTTTCGTTCGCCAACAAAAAAATCTTTATCGTGATGCTTTACCGGAGTTCTGGCTCCATCTTCCAGGTAGAAACACAGCGTGTGCGAAGGCGTGACTTTGACTTGCGCGGTATATCCCGCTGCTTCCAGCTCTTTATTTCTTTCGAGTAACGCCTGATTGATTTCTTCAGACTTCTCCAGTGCTGCGCGAAACACCGGCTGTGCGATGCGGTGCAACTCCGGATCGAGCGGATCCAGGAAGACCACACCCAGGTCAGAAAAGACTTTGGCATAAAATTTGGCAAACGCCGTTCCAAACGTTTCGCCTTTGCGATAGCTGGTCGCCAATAGTTCACTGATCTCTGACGGGCCAAAGAGCGCTTCCACCTGTTGGATCGCCGCCGTAATTTCGTCGGTGAACTCGATCGTCCCCACGGGCGCGCCTTCACGGTGCGGCACGTTCACCGTGAACCTTTGCAGGTGATCGCCGGCCGGCAGATTGGCCGTGTTGATTTCTTCCAGGTCGTGGTCTTCGGTCGCCATCCAGAACACCGGCACTTCGCCGGCCTTTTCCGCCATGATCACCGCTGTGAGCGCTTTCAGAATGCAAAACAGCGGTCCGCCAAACAAACCAACCTGCTGCCCCGTAACCACCGCCGCTGCGCCTTCACGCAGCCGCTGAATATTAGCCAGGGTCTTTTCTCCGGCGCCAAACGCCCGGTTCTGGCGTTCCAGAATCGCCGTTACGGCCTGCCGGCGTTCTGCCGGATACTGGATCTTTTGTGGTCTCTTCCGCCCACCAATCATGGCTCAATGGTGGTCGGGCATAGAACTGTTTAACTCGATCAAAGGCGTGGAGATAGTCGTCAAACAAACGCGCGGTGTGGGGAATGCTGGAAAATGGCAGACACTCGGTTTCCAAAGTTTGGCTCTCCACTATCTGCATAGACTCATTGGACGCTCAACAGTTCAACTGGTTGCACAAAATCTGCACTGACCAGCCCTGTCGATTGTAAAGGATCAACTTGGAATGAGGGTGAACCGGGCATCAGCATGCCCGGTTTTCATGTGTAGGGGTAAACAAGCGCGGGGAAAGTGTAAAAGAGAAGGGAAGTCCCGCAGGCCGACACTGACAGAAACTCCCGATCATATAAAATGAATCATCCCAGCCGGGATGGCGGAACTGGCAGACGCAGCGGACTTAAAATCCGCAGGGCTTAAACGGCCCGTGGGGGTTCGAGTCCCCCTCTCGGCA
>CAVRTD010000005.1:0-272227 GCA_963724105.1 Terriglobia bacterium
CTTCGGTGGCGCCATGCGTAGCAGGATTTCTGTTCCGCGTTGCAGCTTGAAGTTTTTCTTCTTGGTGGTCATTACCGTTGTTGCAGGAGGCTTGTCGAGGATCCAATTCAACTTGAGCCCATCAATTCCGATCGCTCCGCTTGAATCTTCCTGAAGATTTGACTTCGCGCCTGCGTCGCGTCTTTGGAGGGCGGTTTGCACCGCTGCTCCTGAGGATGCGCTTGACGTAACGTTTGCATTTCCAGTCCGTTGCGTGGCCTCCTCGGAGCGATTCATCCCGTAGAACGGGTCATCCGTCAAATCTCCCGGCGGGGTGGCCACAGCAGCAATGATGCCCATGAGAGGAACCTCTTGTCCGTTCTTGGGCGTCGCCTTGTCAAGCACGATCGAAACCGTATTTCCGTCTTTCGCGTCAACAATCGTCGCACTCAACGTAATGCCACGTGGCATGAGAGTTTTCCCATTGACCACCAGATCACGCGTAAGATGCAGAGCAATCTTGTCTCCTGCTTTGGCTATCTTAAAGTCCACTGTTTGGTCCAGACCGCAGAATGCGATGGCGGCGTTCTGTGCGCCTGCTGCCAGAGTCAAAAGGAGTAGAACGAAAGGAACCGCAACGATTCGACGCATAGTTTGCTCCTGAGAGGGGGATCGGTGCGTAACTGTAACACCGCTAACCATCGCGTCGCTACAAATTACTACAAGGAATCTATCTATACGCGGTGATCCCTTGTGGGCTACCGGCGTAACTCGCCATTAGACTCACAACTGTTTTCCCATGAAGAAAGTCGCCTGAGAACAGCACGGCAACTACCCAGCCAGAACTGACCATCGCAAGGAATGAGAGCCTCTGCTAAGGCGCAATGTCCGGCGAAATTTGCGAGTGGAATACATAGGAAGCGAGGCGCTGGCTAAATGATGGACTTACCCATCTGGGATTTGCGCCGCGGCGATTATGACGATAATCGCTCCAGCCCCTACGGAGGAGGACTGCGGAGCGCGATCCTCTCGGCCGTACTTGAATTCAATTATCTGAAAGCGCCAATCGTCTTTCTGTTTCTGATCCTGGGACCGGCGCTGCTCGTGGGTATTGCGCCTTCGGTTGTAGCCACGTTTGGCCAACTCATGTTCCATACGGCAACTCTTGCAGGAACAAGGCTGATCGTTGCACTCGGCCTGTTCGCTGTTCTGGCTGCTGCAGCTCTCTGGCTTGGCCGGCCGCTTCTAATCATTGCTTTTGATAATTTTCGGCATCTGCATTACTCCCTCGTCTTTCCGATTTTTGTCGCCGTGCGAGAGATTCTGCGTTCGCTTATCGAACGGTTTGCCGGCCCCTCGACCACTCCTCAACAGCTTGCTCGCCGACGCCGGTCCTGCACGATCCTTGCCGCGCTGCTCTTCGCTGGTGGCGGTCTTGTTCTGGCGCTCACAGTTGAAATCTCAACCGGATTGAAATTGACGAACGTCGAGCGCATTCAAATGTTGCCGACGATCAAGGCTACGCTGGGCAACGCCGCGGTGATTGTCGGGTTATCAACTGTTTTTGAGAGCCTGTATTGGCTCTGGCGTGAGCTCACCATGACCGGTCCGGTTCTCGATTGGGTGCCTGCTGCGTCGCATGCTGCTTTGTCAACTGTGCGTGTAGCGCACTTGTCTGACCTGCATCTGGTGGGCGAGCGCTATGGTTGCCGGATGGAATCCGGCACGCGCGGTCCGCGAGGCAACCAGTCTTTTGCCAATGCCCTGCGCCGGCTCAGCGCAATCCATGCGCAAACTCCTCTTGACCGTATTCTGGTGACCGGCGACGTTACCGATGCCGGGACGCGCGCGGAGTGGGCGGAGTTCATCGATCTTCTTCAAACTTTTCCCGCATTGCGTGCGCGTTTTTCATTTGTGCCGGGAAATCACGATATAAGCATCGTAGATCGGACAAATCCAGCGCGTCTCGATCTGCCCTGGAGCGCTGGGCAGGCGCTGCGCAAACTCCGTTTCATTCTGGCTTTGGATGAAGTTCAGGGCAATCGTGCGCGTGTTTTTGATCGCGCGTCCGGTACTTTGGGGCCATCACTCAGCAATTACCTGCGCGAAGGCAACCGCATGGAACTGCTGCGTTCGCTCGCGGAGCGCGGCGCAATACGCGGACGCTGGGAGATAACGAAGGTATGGAATGCGGTCTTTCCTCTGGTTGAACCTCCGCCAAGTGAAGAGGGCTGCGGTGTCATTCTTCTTGACTCCAATGCTCCCAGCCACTTCGCGCTTACCAATGCTATCGGCGTGGTGAATCCTTCGGAGATGAAAGCGCTCAAGTCCGTGTTGCGAAATTCTCCACGTAGCGCCTGGATCATTCTGCTTCATCATCAGGTGGTTGAGTATCCGGTGGCGTCGATTAGTAGTTTGCGCGACCGCATCGGTCTGGCTCTGGTCAACGCACCGGACGTTCTAGCAGCGATCGCGCCACATGCCGCGCGCGTGATGGTTCTTCACGGACACCGCCACCGGGATTGGACTGGCAACTGTGGCGATGTTCTGCTGTGTTCCGCTCCGTCTGTTTCTCTTGGTTCTGACGATTATCAAGGAAGCTTTCACCTTCATGAGCTGGCACGTGGCTCTGATGGCATTCAGTTGACGGCAACACAGAATGTGAAGGTGCCAGACACGAGTTTGATGGAAATGCCAGATGCCGTGGACATAGTCGTACGTCCCCATGAGCCTGCTGCTTGATGCCGCAGCCAGCTCCTGACGCAACGGCTACGAACGGTAATTAGGAGACGAAACACAATGGCAACGCAGCCGATATCTGATATTCACGTTGAAGCTGAGCGGAATGCTTCATGGTTGCCAATGGTGATCATCGCGCTGGCCCAGATTCTGATGGTTTTCAACATCTCTTCCTTGCAGGTTTCGATTGAGGGGATTATCTCCAGTTTTAACGCGCCGGCAACCACCGTCGGAACGGCGATCGTCACATACTCGCTGGTTGTGGCAGGGCTCATCATGCTGGGCGCGAAGATGGGTAAAATCTTCGGAGCGCGCCGTGTCTTCCGCGCAATGATCGTGCTCTTTGGAGCAGCCATGGCGCTCATGGCGTTGAGCCCCGGCGTGGGAGTGATGATTGCTGCCCAGGCCCTTGCCGGTGTTGCAGCCGCGGCATTAGTCCCCACACTTGTGGTGCTGATTGCCGAAAACTATCGCGGCCTTCAGCAGGCGACAGCTCTGGGATGGCTCGGCGGAGCGCAGGCCATGGGCATTGTGCTTGGATTTTTAATAGCGGGCATTTTCTCCACCTTGGTCGGCTGGCGCTACACCTATGGTTTGCTTGTCGTCCTGGCGGCGGCTATTTACAAACTCAGTGCCAAACTGAGTCCCGTCAAGAGCCGGTCCAACGTAAGTATCGATAAAGTCGGTGTAGTGCTGGCGGCGTCGGCGGTGTTTCTTATTAGTTTTGGCGCCAGCAACCTTACTGCCTGGGGACTGCTGCTGGCCGGGGCTGGAGCCCCCTTCAGCATATTGGATATGTCTCCCGCTCCGATCATGATTGTGTGCGGTATCTTCCTTATTCAGGCATTCTTTTTCTGGTCGCGAAAGCGCCGGCAAGCAGGAGAGACGCCGCTCATCGCGCTGGAGGTGGTGGAAACGCCGCAGGAGCGTTCGGCTCTATTCTCGATGTTCATTATCGGAGCGCTCGGCTCCGCCATCACTTTTCTCGTCCCTCTTTATATGCAGGTTGTCCAGGGCCGCTCCGGCCTGCGGACGGCGGTAGCCGTGATCCCTTTTTCGTTCGCCAGCTTTATCGCCGCTGTTCTTATAGTCCATCTCTATGACCGCATCAGCCCATGCCACATTGCGCGTTACGCTTTTCTGATCGTGTCGGCCGGAATGGCCGTGCTGGGGGCTGTCATACGGAATGACTGGGGCACCTTCATGGTGATCGTCGGCATGCTGGTGGCTGGTCTAGGCGAAGGAGCTCTTTTGACGCTGTTATTCAACGTGCTCGTATCGGCATCGCCCAAAGCGCTGGCTGGTGATGTGGGATCGCTGCGCGGGACCACGAACAATCTTGCGGCGGGCGTAGGCACGGCGCTTGCTGGCGCGCTCTTGGTGGGCGTGCTCGGCACCAGCGTTCATCGTGAACTTGTGCATAACCCGGTGATCCCAAATGAATTGAAGATGGAGGTCAATCTCGATAGTGTGCCCTTCATCAGCAACGGCCAGTTGCGTGAAACCCTGGAGCAGACGTCGGCCGCGCCAGAGAAGGTCGCCGAAGCCGTGCGCATTAATACTGAAGCGCGTCTCCTGGCGTTGAAAGTTTCGTTTTTCACCCTCGCAGGCCTGGCCCTGCTGGCATTTTTTCCCGCCGGAGGATTACCTGACTACGTCCGCGGAGAAGTGCCACGCGGCAATCCCGAAACCGCCCAGCAAGATAAGAAACGGTCCTTCGGGGCAAAAAATCCCAGGAACTAGCGGCGAGCCGCTTGCAGATATTTTTCAACTAACCATGGCTCACTTCTGAGTACGCGGTTTGAATGCCGTTCAAGTTGATTTTGGTTGTGCGATTCCAGGGACAACAGTCAGGGAGTGCAGGGTCTCCAATTCCTTGCAGGCCACAAAGGCATGGGAGCAAAAAGCATGAGCACTCTAGTAGCGGTAGTGTTTGGCGATGAGTCGACTGCATTTGAAATGCGCGCGGCATTGGCAAAAATGCAAAAGCAATATCTGCTTGAAATGGAAGATGCTGTCGTCGTAACCAGAGACGAGAACGGTAAAACCAAATTACACCAGGCCGTGAGCCTCACGGGCGCAGGCGCAGTCAGCGGCGGCTTTTGGGGCATGCTGATCGGTTTGCTTTTTCTAAACCCATTCCTTGGTTTCGCAATTGGCGCCGGGGCAGGTGCATTGTCCGGTAAGTTCCGCGACCTTGGTCTGGACGACAAGATGATGAAGGGCGTTGGAGAATCGCTTACGCCCGGCACGTCTGCGCTGTTCGTTCTGCTCCGCAAGGTGACAGCCGACAAAGTGCTCGACGGATTGAAGGCATTCGCAGGCAAAGGAAAAGTGTTCCAGTCTTCGCTCAACAAAGATGACGAAAAAGCCCTGCGCGAAGTACTTGAGACGCCTTCCCAGTCGGCTGCCTAAGCCATCCGCTAGAGTGTCGCGCCTTGGTGCGAATCCGGCGTGGCCCCTTGCTTCTAAGAGGCAAGCATTCACGCCGGTGCTCCGCTGCTCTGCCAGCATTTGCCGACGCGGCCTTCTCGGGGCGAAATGAAGAATTGGCGCATTTGATGAAGCCATGGAAACCAACGCTCGTCGGTAGCTCCAGACCGGAAGAAAGACCAGAAGAGCGGTCCTTGTCCTTGCAGCAAAATGTTGCCAGGGCCATTGGAGGTCCGCGTCGATCAGGGCAGGATCGCTGGCTTTCCTTAATCGTTCTCCTATTGCTGATTGCCGGTGCGTTCTATATTGCGTACCTCATCTTTAGCCCTTTTCTCACGGCAATCTTCCTGGCCTTTGTTCTGGCGATTGCTTTCGCGCCACTGCACCGATGGATTGCTAAAAGAATCCGCGGGGCGAATACCGCGGCGCTTGCGACTACCGTTGTGGTCATGCTGTTTATTCTGGTGCCATTTATTCTGGTCAGCCTCAGGCTGGCGTCTGAAGCTGCAAGCTTCTATACCGCCACCTCGCAGCAGTGGAGATCAGGCACCGCCTGGTACCACAGCGTGAGCGGGTTGTCGGAAACACTGGAGAGAGCGGCGGACCATGTAGGGGTCCCAGTTCAGCAATTAAAGTCTGTCGTAACAGGCCGTGCACAAAGCGTTGGCACGTGGTTGCTGGGGATGGCCACATGGGCCGCAAGAGGCGCGCTGCAACAGATGGTTACTGCGGCCCTGGTCTTTCTGGTCCTGTTTTTCATGTTGCGTGATCGTGCAGAGTTTCGTCGTGGCATATTCGGCCTGCTGCCCCTCCCCCCGCGTCGACTGCTGGAACTGGCAGCCATCATCCATGAGTCCATCGTCGCCAACATCTACGGAATGTTTGCCGTAGGCCTGGTGCAGGGAATTTTGACAGCCATTGGTTTTTGGATGACCGGTCTGCGTGCTCCACTGTTGTGGGGAGTGATGGCGATGGTTTTCTCTTTTGTACCGCTGGTCGGCCCTTCGCTGGTATGGATTCCAGGGGCCGTCGTGCTTGCGATGCAGGGAGACATCGGCAAAGCGGCGATACTTTCCCTTTGGGGCGCCGTTGTGGTCTCGGCCGCGGATTATATTATCCGGCCCAGGGTTGCGAGTGGCGGACGTGTCAACGCAAACAGGTTGCTGGTATTACTTTCATTCCTGGGAGGAGTGAAAGCCTTCGGCGTTATCGGAATTTTTGTGGGACCTGTGATGCTGGCCCTTATCATCGCTCTCTTGCGTATCCTGCGTGAGGAATACGCTGCCCGGCAGGAAACTGCGAAATTGGCGGCCTAGGTCGTCGATCTATGATTCGGCCTTTATCCCTGATGGAATATAGCTATGGTAGTGTTTCGCAGCCGCGCCGGGCAGTGTTGGTTCACATATTGATTCGGCACAAGCGAGTGGACTAGGCCGTTCTCCTGAGGCCGTGTTCGCGTCGTCCGAAGTGTATAAGCCTGGAGCCGCGTCTTTGTAAATGCTGGGCATGTTCCATAATGCCCTCGGTGCGGTCAAATAGATCCTCAGTATACCGAGCGAGGTTTTTTACGGCCTTGCGATACCTGCGGCTAATGGCATGGCGTGCATCTTCTCCGCTGCTGGGCGCAAGAAGCAAAGCTGCACCCGCGCCGATTCCGATGCCGGCAATCAGAAGGGCAAAGTCTCGTCCCCTTCTCTCGTCTTCATGTTCATATCCGGTTAACTTGTCTTCGAGTTCGTTCCGTACATTTCTCCGCATGACTTCTCCTAACGTTTATTTTTTTCCATTCTCTTCAACGACTCTGGCCGGTCCTCCTTTGTTGTCAGGCCTTTTTTGGGCCGTTACAAGTTAGAACCTTCATGGATTGTGAGCGTTGTCCCAGAAAGCAGGGCACCGGGAAGATGGATGCTGCTGCTCAGGAGCTTGAAAAAGCGGGCTTTACGCTGCATCTATCTCTCGCCGTGGGCTTCTTGGCGCAGGAGGTACTCTGCGGCTCTTATAAAACTGAAGATTTACGTTAATTTCTGCGCCAAGCAGAATGGCAGCCGCGCCCCAGTACAACCAGACCACCAGCGCGACGGGAGCCGCCAGGATCCCATAAATTCCGGTCAGCTTCGACTCCCCGAAATAATGAAAATAAAAACCAAGGCCCCTTGCGAGAATGAGCCACGCTAAGGCTGCAGTCAAAGCACCTGGAATGGTCACACGGTGTGCAGTAGGAACATTGGGTGCCAGGAGATAAAACAATTCAATCGCGGAGAAGGTGAATGCTGCCGCCAGCAGCCATTGAATGAACGGCCAGACTGTTATCCA
The DNA here is from genome assembly GCA_963724105.1 of Terriglobia bacterium. Classification (GTDB taxonomy): domain Bacteria; phylum Acidobacteriota; class Terriglobia; order Terriglobales; family Acidobacteriaceae; genus Angelobacter. Next base: position 7,465 of record CAVRTD010000005.1, read on the forward strand.
CAACGATTGAACCGGAACGGCCCTGGCTAGAAGGCTTTCCAGGATCGGCCCGCCTAGCGCCAGGATTAACGCCAGCAGCAAGAGCACTCCAACCCCTACTGTCAGGCCGAAGGCAAGGATCCGGTTGATCCATATAGAACGTGGCACATTCACCTCATACACAATGTCGAGCCCCGCAATGACTCCTTTGACCGCCTTTGAAGTGAGCCACAGTGTTGCGATGAGTCCAAATGAAAGTAGCCCCGTGCGGTGAGGAGTAATCGTGGTCAGAATAGGCTCGATCAGATATAAGCCTTGCCGCGGGATTACATGGGCCATGAATGAGTTTGCGCCCTGCGTGGCGTCTTGCAAGGGGAGGTATGCCACCACAGCGGTGAGCAATACCAGCGCGGGGACACTGGACATTACGAAGTAATAAGCCAGGCCTGCGGCAATCAGCGCCAGGTGTTTTCTTTCAAACCCTTTGAAAATGCCTTTGCCTAGTGAAATCGTCTCTTTCAGAAACTGCATTCACTTGCCCTCCTAGGCAAACTGCATCTTCACAGGTATTTCCGAGAACGAGATGAACTGGACCAAAGAACTCCAGTAGATCTAACTCGCAAATCACCGGGCCGCTGCCTGGGATTTCTCATTCCGCGGGCTTCGATACGAACAAGTCCATTCCCAGCCGCGCAGCCAGGAATTTGGCGACGAGCTGGCCCTTTACGCTGTTGCCTGCCTGGTCGATCGGTGGAGCAAATGTCCCCAATCCGCCTTTGCCGGGAGAGACAGTAACGATCCCGCCGCCGATCCCACTCTTGCCCGGCAGGCCAATATCGAAAAGCCAGTCGCCGGAAGTCTCATACAGTCCAGCCGTAGCCATCACGGCGAGAGTGTAATGGCATACTTCCGGATCAACTAGGCGGTCCTTCGTGAGCGGATTCATCCCGCCATCAGCAAGCGTGGCGCCCATCACCGCCAGGTCTTTGGCGCTCACGTTCAACGCGCATTGCTTGGTGTACAGTTCAGCCGCGTCGGATGGGTTCATTTCGATTCGCGCATAACCGCGCAGCAGATTCGCGATGCTCTGGCTTTGAAAATTGGTTTTTGATGCCGATGCATGTACTTCGGCATTCAGACTCAGCGTGCGTCCGGCGAACCGGGACAGTCCATCATGAATAAATTGCCACTTGGCATCGAGTGTTGCTCCGGGTACAAGGCTGGTTGTTGCAATGGCCCCCGCGTTCACCATGGGATTTGTTCTGCCATCGCCGCTACGCTCAATGGCCGCAAGCGAATTGAATGGCAGCCCGGTGGCGTTCACGCCCAGCTTCTTCCGCACCTGCTCAGCGCCCAGAGCCTGGCATACCAGGGCGAAGACGAATGGCTTGGAGACGCTCATGATGGAGAATTCATATTCCGCGTCACCTGCTGGATAGACATTGCCGTTGGTTGCGATTACACACACGCCAAACAACTTGCTCGGCACCTTGGCCAGCGCAGGGTAAACCTGTGAGTTTGATCCTTCTGTGTTGAATCTGTAGAGCTCGTAGGCTTCGGCCACCAGAGACTTGACCATTTCGGGGGAAGGTAAGTGGCCAGTCGATACATACAAGCTTTCCGCCTCTGCGATCTTCGGTGGCGTCATTGGCAGCTCCTTTCCTCTGGAAATGCGTCTGATCCATTAAGCAGTGCGCCGCTTTGAGGGACGTGAGGCGCCAGCGCGCGCCACCGGCCGGGTAAGCGTTTCTGGCCTCAAAATCTCGCTGAGCTGTTCTTTCGTGAGTAGTTTTTTCTCCAGTACAAGATCGGCCACGCTGCGCCCGGTACGCAAAGCTTCCTGAGCGATCTCGCTGGCATTCGCATAACCGATGTATGGATTGAGCGCCGTTACGATGCCGACTGAACGATTCATGTGTTCTTCAATCCGGTCCCGGTTCGCGGTGATGCCGCGCACGCAGCGCTCGGTGAGCGTGACGCATCCATTGCGCAGGTGCCGCAGGCTTTTAAAAATGCTGTGAGCGATGATCGGCAGGAATGCATTCAGCTGCAGTTGGCCCGCCTCAGCGGCAAAACTTACGGTGACGTCATTGCCAATCACTTCATAGGCAATCTGGTTCACCACTTCCGGAATCACCGGATTCACTTTGCCTGGCATGATGCTCGATCCTGCCTGCATGGGAGGAAGGTTGATTTCGCCAAATCCCGCGCGCGGTCCGGATGAGAGAAGCCGCAGATCATTGCATACCTTTGAGAGCTTGATCGCCACCCGCTTAAGGACTCCCGAAACTTGCACGAACGCGCCAGCATCCTGCGTTGCTTCGACGAGATTAGGCGCAGTAGTAAAAGGAATACCGGTAATGTGTGCCAGGTGCTTGCGTACCGTCGCCGCGTAATCAGGATGTGAATTAATGCCGGTGCCAACCGCGGTCGCGCCCATGTTGATCTCGCAGATTAAACGCGCCGCTTCGCGCAGCCGCAGCACGTCCTCTGAGAGCATTTCGGCGTAGGTTGAAAACTCCTGGCCCAGCGTCATCGGCACTGCGTCTTGCAGCTGGGTGCGCCCCATTTTGAGGATGTTTTTGAACTCGCGAGATTTCGCTGCGAACGCCACGCGGAGCACGTCCATGGCTTCAATAAGTTGATGAATCCCGACCCAGCCCGCGATCTTGAGCGCCGTGGGGACCGCATCATTGGTGCTCTGGCTCAGGTTCAAATGCTCATTCGGATGGAGTACAGCGTAATCGCCGCGGGCGCGGCCCATGAGCTCCAGCGCGCGATTCGCTATTACCTCATTGGCATTCATGTTTGTCGATGTGCCGGCGCCACCCTGGATTACATCAACAATGAACTGATCGTGGAGCTTACCGGCGCGGATCTCCTCACAGGCGGCGACGATCGCGCGCGTGTGCTCTTTATCCAGCAGGCCAAGCTCATGGTTCGCGAGGGCTGCGGCCTGCTTCACGCATGCGAGAGCATTGATAAGATCGGGGCTGCTTGAGATCGGTATGCCGCTAATGGAAAAGTTCTCGACTGCGCGGACGGTATTCACACCGTAGTATGCCTGCGCTGGGACTTTGACTTCACCGAGCATGTCAGTCTCGATGCGAGTAGGGGTTGGCATGTGAATTCTCCTGTTGTGGCGGGCCTCGCAGACAGGAGGGTCCGCGCGGCTCACCTGGTCCATCTCATGCTGCGCGCGGCAGTTGAGCCAATTCCTCAAGGTATTCAATCGCCGTTTCAATACCGCGATGGAACATCTCAATGCTGTAATGTTCGTTGGCCGCATGCAGGCCGTCGCTATCCAGTCCATAGCCCATCATGACCACGGGGATTTTCATCATGTTGGCAATGTCCGCGACGATCGGAATGCTGCCGCCGCCGCGCGTGAATACCGGTTCATATCCCCAGGCTTTTGCGTAGGCGCGCGATGCTGCCTGCATTTCCGGCAGATCAAAGGGGATCAGCGCCGGTTTGCCCTTGGTCAACAAATTGACTTCTACTTTCACGGTCGGCGGCGTAATGGATTCAATGTGTTTCTTCAGGAGTTTGTAAATCTTTTCAGGATCCTGATTGCCGACCAGGCGGGCGCTCAGCTTTGCTCCGGCCTTGGCTGGAACAATGGTCTTGGGGCCGGGGCCAGAGTAGCCGCTCCACAGGCCGTTGATGTCCAGGGTTGGGCGGGCTGAGACGCGCTCGCGAATCGTGAATTTCTTGTCTCCCCAAACGGCGGGTACACCTGTGGCTTCCTTGAACTGCGCTTCGGTCAGCGAGGTTTTCGCAATCATGTCGCGCTCTGCCTTCGTAAGTGAGACAACGTCGTCATAAAATCCAGGTACCGCGATGGTATTGTCGGGGTTGTAGAGCTTGGAAAGAATTTCCACCAGTGCGAGAGCGGGGTTGTGCGCCGCGCCGCCCCAGAAGCCGCTGTGCAGGTCGTCCTTTGGTCCTTGAATATCCACCTGGATATAAGTCATGCCGCGCAGGCTGTGCGTTACGGCCGGCTCTTCAATCCGTCGCATGGATGAATCGCTGATCACGCACACGTCAGCCTTGAGCAAGTCCAGATGCTTTTTGATAAACGGCGCAAGGTTGGGAGAAGAGATTTCTTCTTCACCCTCAATCAGTAATTTCACATTCACCGGCGCGCCGCCGTTGGCTTCCAGATAGGACTCCAGGGCTTTAATGTGGATGAACATTTGCCCTTTGTCGTCCGTCGCGCCACGGGCATAGATTTTTCCATTCTTCTCTACCGGCTCAAACGGTGCCGTGTCCCAGCCATCTTCCTTTACGGCGGGCACCACGTCATAGTGGCCGTAAACCAGCACAGTGGGCTTGTCCCGCCCCGCGCCCATCCACTCGGCATACACCACTGGATGGCCGCCCGTCGGCATCACTTTGGCGTTCTTGATGCCCAGCGCGTGCAGGCGCGACGCCAGCCATTCCGCGGCAAGTTTCACATCGTCAGCATGGGCAGGGTCGCCGCTCAGGCTGGGTATGCGCAGCAGTTCATGAAGTTCATGGCGGAATCTTTCCGCATGATCGCGCGAATACTTGCGTGCTTTATCGCTATTCCTAGACATACGTTTCCTATCTCCCTTTTCACACGAGTGGCGCCGCCACCTGGTTTACAAAGTCGAAGCCTACAAAGTCAGAAACGACTTACGCGGCCCTGGCTACCTCACCAGTACCCCATGCTTTGCCCTCAGCTCGTCCAATTAAAAACTCTGTTAGCAGCGGCACGGGCCGGCCCGTTGCGCCTTTGGCGTCACCCGAGATTGCGTTTGTGCCTGCGATATCAAGGTGTGCCCATTTGTAATTGTTGGCAAAACGCTTGAGGAAGCAAGCTGCAGTGATTGTCCCGGCAGGCCGTCCACCGAGATTGCTCATATCGGCGAAATTGCTCTTGAGCAGGTCCTGATATTCGTCGAACATTGGCAGGCGCCATGCACGATCTCCCGTATCGTCTCCGGATTCGAGTAGTTGTTCTGCGAGTTCGTCATCATTCGCGAACAGTCCGCTGGTAATGTTGCCCAGCGCAATCACGCAGGCGCCTGTCAGTGTTGCAACATCGATTACGCACTCTGGTTTGAAGCGCTCGGCGTAGGTCAATGCGTCCGCCAGGACCAATCTGCCTTCAGCATCGGTATTTAGAATCTCAATCGTCTGGCCTGACATTGAGGTCACGACGTCACCGGGGCGGGTAGCGTTGCCGCCGGGCATGTTTTCAGCCGCCGGAACAATGCCCACCACGTTGATTGGCAATCCCATGCGCGCAACCGTCTTCATCGCGCCAAACACACTGGCCGCGCCGCACATGTCGAACTTCATTTCATCCATGTTGGCGCCGGGTTTGAGCGAGATGCCGCCTGTGTCAAACGTAATGCCTTTGCCAATCAGCACGATTGGCTTTGCCTTGCCTCCACCCCGGTACTGCATAATGATGAATTTGCATGGCTGCGATGAAGCTTGTCCCACGCACAGCGCTGCACCCATGCCGAGTTTTCGCATGTCTTCGCGCTCAAGCACTTCGACATCGAGTTTGAATTCTTTGCCCAGAGCCCGCGCCACCTCGGCAAGAAAAGGTGGATGACAGACGTTGCCGGGCAGATTTCCCAGATCTTTTGCCAGCGCGACGCCTTCAGCAATGGCGTGGCCACGGCGCACCGCGGTCTTGGTCTTGTCATCGACTTTTTCTGAAGTCAGCAGTGTGACCTTCCGAGCGCCGCGTTCTTTCTTGTCGCTCTTGGTCCCGGGAGCATTGAAGCGGTAAGCTCCATCGGCAAGCAGGCGGCTCGCCTGCTGCACGCGCCATGCATGTGAGCGCCCGGGTACCGCAACATCGGTAAGGGTCACAGTGGCATCCCTGGCCACACCTGTGGCAAGGGTCTTCGCTGCACCGCTGAGCGCATCGCGAAATGATTTGTCGCTGAGTTCGCTACGCTTGCCCAGGCTCACCAGCAAAACACGCTCCGCCTCAACGCCAGGCAGATCATGCAACAACAGAGAAGCGCCGGGCTTCTCGTCGAGGTCTCCACGCTTGATGATGGCAGATAGCTTTTGCTTTGATACTTCATCAATTTTCTGAGCGGAGGGTGGTAACGCGCCGTCAGCAAAAGCGCCGACGACAAGAACACCGGTCCGGATTTTTTCCGGCGACGCGGTATCCAGGGTGAGTTCTATTGCATTGCTCTTCGTGGCGGGTGCCATGGATTGCTCCTCAAACATTGGCTTTTCAGCCTGGTTCAGTCATGGTTGGTTTGGCGCCCTTAAGCGGTTCTCTAGAATTAGCGGTTCTTTAGAATCCCCACGGAAGTCCCAGCACCTGCCAGATGATGAGCAGAATGATCCAGACGATAGAGACAACCACTACGTATGGCAACATGAGCGCCACAAGGGTGCCCACACCTGCGTTCTTCTGGTACTTCTGAGCAAACGTCACAATGAGTGCGAAATATGCGTTGAGCGGAGAAACAGCGTTCATCGGGCCGTCTCCCACACGGTAGGCTGCGAGCACGGCTTCAGGTTGCACGTGAAGGCGCATGAGCAGTGGTATGAAGATCGGAGCAAAGATGGCCCATTTGGGAATGGCGCCCGTCATAATCAGGTCGAGCACGAGGACGACGACTACGAATCCCACAAGCAGTGGAAGCGGGCCGAGGCCGGCGTGTTCCAGCGCATCACCCACCTTCACAGCGGCAAGGGTCGCAATGTTGCTGTAGTTAAAGATTGCGAGAAACTGGCTGATGATAAACAAGAGAAAGATCAATCCACCCAGGCCGGAAATTGCTTTTTCCATTGCCTTGGTGATATCGGTAATGCCCTTGATTGTTCCGGCGCCAATGCCGTAAGCCACTCCCGTTACCAGGAACACAAGAGTAATAAAGACGATTAAGCCATTCATGAAGGGCGAATTTCCGATGAGGGCGCCGGTTTCCGGGTTCCGCAAGACTGCTCCCCTTGGGACGGTGAGTAATGCGAAAAATACGAGTAATCCTACGAGGGCCCAAAGCGTGTACTTGAGTCCGCGCGATTCGTCGCGAGACAGACCCTCGCCTTCCTCCGGCTTCTCACCCTTGTACTCTCCCAGACGGGGTTCAACCACTTTATCGGTTACGAACCCAACCACAACAGTCAGCATAAGCACTGAGGCAAGTGAGAACCACCAGTTCGCCGTCAGGTCAATAGATAAAGACGGATTGAGAAGATGGATAGCATCGTTGGTAATTCCAGTAAGAATGCCATCCAATGGTTTGATCAAAATGTTTACCGTGAAGACGGCAGCAACGCCAGCGAAAGACGCGGCCAGACCCGCCAGCGGGTGCCTGCGCAAACTCAGAAATGCTGCGGCGCCAAGAGGAATCAGCACCAGATAACCGGCATCCGCCGCGATGCTCGAGATAATGCCGACGAACACGAGAATGTAAGTAAGCGCTTTGCGCGGCGCCACCTGAACCATCTTGCGAATCAATGCTCCCACCAGGCCGGCAGAATCGGCGACGCCTACACCCAGCATGGCCACAATGATCACGCCGACAGCCGTGAAGTCCATGAAATTCTTGACGACGTTTTCATACATAAAGCGAATGCCATCTCCCGTCAGAAGGCTTTTCGCCGCAGTGGTGAGCTCCTCGACCTTGTCGGTTTCCGGGTTGATGGATTCGTAGGTAACGCTGGCCCCCATCAGGTAGAAGACGTGAGAGAGCAACACAACGATACCAATCAGGATGACAAAGATCACTGCCGGATGGGGCACTTTATTTCCCACGCGCTCAACTGTGTCGAGCAGTTTTTCCATGCGAGTTTTTTTGTGCGGGGTCGGCATTACTACTGCGGGTTTTGCATTCATACAACTCACCCTTTCTTCCTGGCGGTTGAGGGGTTGAACCTTTGACTCGGGGTAGGTCGCGGCTGTGAACTCTTCTTAAGAATGGCCAGCGATTTCGCAGGTTGTGCCCGGCGCAGCTTCGATTTTTTCTGGGGAAAAATCGCTTATTAATTTTTTCAAATTTGAGGAATGCCGAACGAGTAGTACATTTTTTCTGGGGAAAAAATACCAACTGACTAAGTACTTTGTGGGGCCAACTTGGCTTACCTGAGTTCCATCTTCATTAGCTATGGCCAGGAGTTCTCATGTTCCGAATATTTCGGGCGAAAACTAGTCGCACCGTTTTCGGGAACCTCGAACCAAGCCACTGCAACTCTTCGAGTACTCCGAAGTTACATCCAGAGCATCAGGCTCCAGGAGGTTCTCATGTTCCGAATGCTTCGTTTTTTGGGTGTGGTTCTTCTGCTGGCGTTTCCCATCGCGGCATTGGCCGATGCGGACGTTGTCACTATGACCAACGGAGATCACCTCACTGGCAGGGTTGTGAAATTGGAGCGCGGCCAACTGGAAGTTTCCGCCGAAGAGGGAGGCAGCATCGACATTCCATGGAAGAATGTGGCCACGATCACCAGCGCGCAGCGGTTCGAAATCGAGCTTGCATCAGGGCGCAGGTATTATGGGCCCATTAAGGCATCTGCCGGCCACCTTGACGTCGAAGGTGCTCCAGCGCCAATCACTCTTGAAATGAAGGATGTCATCCGGATTACCCCGGTCGTACACGGGGCCCGCGCACGGACAACAGGCTCACTTGAGGCCGGTTTCAGTTTAGTCAACCCGCCTGACGTCACAACCAGCTATACCCTTGGTGCTGAAGCGGCGTATCGCGGCGAAGGTTTCACGGCGGCGGCGGAGCTTGATTCCCTGTCGTCAAGAAACCAGGGTGATCTCACGGAATCGCGAAATTTCTTTCAGTTCGATGCTCGCAAACTGCTGGCATCACGTTGGTTTACCCGCGGGCTATGGGAGATGCAGAACGATAAGGATTTGAATCTCGACTTCAGGGTCCTTGTCGGCGGCGGTATTGGCAGAACGTTGGTGCAGTCGCATGAAAGTATTTTCGCGGCTTTTGGCGGCCTGGACTATAACCATGAACGTTACTCGGCCCCGCAATCCATCGACAATTCGGCCGAAGTTTCCGCTGGACTTGATTGGGATTGGTTTCCCGCCCACAGCACCGAACTGGTCACAAAGGGTGAAACCTTTATCAGCCTGCAGCGGCCGCGCGCGCGTCTGGAGTTCAGCAGCCAGCTCACGGAATTTGTCTTCCGAAAACTTTTTTGGGGACTAAAGGTATTCGAGAGCTTTGATAGCAATCCTCCGGGCAACACTCATGAGAACAGCAACTTCGGCACGGACATCACTCTCGGCTGGAGATTCTGATTCCATCTTCATCCTGAGTTCAGCACGTGAGCTGAAAAGGTGCGCTGCATGGTCCAACATCGGAATTACGGAGCCATATTGGGGTTGACCATGTCCAGAGCGCGCTGCCCGCAAAACAATAATCTCAGGAAATTTCTGCTCTGGGTTGTCCTGCTTGTCTTTGCGTCGATCACAATCTCAGCACACGGCCAATCCACTGCCAAAGGGGTTGACAAAGCACAGGCTCAGAATACTCCTGAGCCGACCCCCGCTAAAGAAGCTGACGATGCTTTTGGCAGGCGCACACCGCACGGGACAATATTCGGTTTTCTGCAGAACGCCCAAAGCGGCAAATACAAAGAGGCCGCGCAGTACCTCCAGCTTTCTAAAAATGAACGGGCCACTCAAGGCGAGCAAATTGCCCGTGAACTTCATCAACTCATGGACAACGCTTTCGTTGGGCGTGTTGGCGCAATCAGTACCAATGAGGAAGGCTCCGTGCAGGAGGACGTTCCCCGCGATCACGAACAAATCGGGGTCTTCCGGATCAATGGGAAGGAAACCAACGTCGATCTTGTGCGTGTCTCCGATCCTGCCGCAGGTGAGATTTGGTTGTTCTCCTCGCAAATTGTTTCCGCTGTCCCCGTCCTGTTTAGCCAGATTGAAAACGGAGAGTATGAACCAAACCTTCCCAGGTTTCTGCTGACACGGCGCGTTCTCAGCACGCCGATGTGGCGTTTGCTCTCCTTCGTGTTGTTGATCCCGATTGCTCTTGGCCTGGCCTGGGTCGTAATGCGTTTACTGCGTGCTGGTCAGCGCGTTTGGCTGCGCTGGCACCACCATCCATGGATTGAGGATGTTCACAGTTCTCCCGTCGCGCCAGGAATAGTCACACTGACCGTGATCTTTCACCAGATTGGAGTTTATTTTCTCGGGGTTCCGCTGCTTATTCGTGTGTATTATCACCGGCTCACCGTCATCATCCTGATAGCGAGCGTGACCTGGCTGGTTTTCCGGCTGATCAATAACTGGGGCGAACGGGAGCGCCTCAAGGTACTTGAAGGCTCCGGATATACCAGCAGTTCCATCGTCTTACTTGGGCAGCGGGTGCTCAAGTTTGTTGTGGTCATCGTTGCCCTGCTGGTCATCATTTCCATTCTGGGATTTGACATGACCACGGCCGTGGCTGGACTTGGCATCGGCAGTCTTGCCATTGCTTTTGCCGCACAAAAAACCCTGGAGAACCTTTTCGGGGGCATATCGATCATTGGCGATCAGGTGATCCGCGTTGGGGAATTGTGCCGCATCGGCGACAAAGTAGGCACGGTGGAAGATATTAGCCTGCGGTCCACTCGTATCCGTACGCGAGAATGCACGGAACTTTCAGTCCCCAACGGGCAATTGGCGAACATGAATGTAGAGAACCTGAGCCGCAGTAACACGAGTTTGGTTCGGTCCAGGATCATATTGCGGCAAGAAACATCGGCAAATGATTTGCGATCCTTGCTGAAAGACATATTGGCGCTGCTCCGCCGCCATGAGAGAGTGGACCCCCTCACCGCCCGAGTGCGCTTTATGGGGTTCAGTGAAACCGGCCTTGATATCGAGATCTATTGCCTCATCCTTACCGGCGAGTTGAGTGAATTTCTGGCGATTCGCGAAGACCTGCTGCTGCGCGTCATGGACGTGCTCGCCGCAAGCGGAGTCGGCCTGGCGCTTCCATGGCGCACCTTGCCTGGCCCAAAGTTAGGGCTTGGAGCATAGGGACTGGCGGGGCATTTCGATCGGACCTGTTCTAACGGTTTTCCACGCTGATAAATCGCGGCCGAGAATCGTTTCCAGCTCATCTACTTCGGGCCGAAAGATTTCAGTCAGTCTGTGCAGAACGTCCTGAGACAGTTCCTTAAAGGGTGTACCTCCGCCAATGAATAGCTTGATCAGCGAAGAGTTCCTGACTGCAGCAACCACGTCATCCAGCCTGCGGGCCTTGAGCCAGTCTGCCAGCGTAGTGGCCATTCGAGTAGCCAGGTAGCTGCGTGGTTCGGTCATCGCTTCGGATGAGTGACTACGTTTGAGCTGTGACTTGCTCAGAGCAATTCGGGGAATGCAGATAAAATCCGCCAGCCTGTCTATATACGACTGTGGCTCCTTGCGGAGATCGTCATAGATAGTTAAGAGTATCTGGTCTTTTCGAAATGTCCGCTGCCAGTCTCTAAGAGAAGTTGCATACATCCCCGACGCCATGAGTTCAGGATCCAGATCCAGCGCTTGTTCCAGGCTCCACGAATACATGCCATACGCGCGTTTCACGCGATAGAGCGAAACGATACGCTGAACGGGATTGCGAAAAACGAAAACCAGCTTTGCTTCCGGAATCGTCTGTGCGATACGCTCCCGCGCTTGCGCGGAAGCAAAGTATGTAGGTGCGATTTCGCCCATTGGATGATCGGCGCCCGAACCAGGGAAGTGGGCGCGATACCATTTCAGCCCGCGCTGAAAATGGACATCAAAGAAGCGTGTCTCTTTTGTAGGCGAGGGTAGATTCACATGCTGCCTAAGAACATCATGAATCCACGTGGTTCCTGTCCTGGGCGGCCCAACAATAAAAAAAGAGGGAAGAGGCCGGGCAGACTCCTCCACCGTGTAATCCGTCAACTTCATCAGGGCATCCGCACCATTTTGAATCGTAGCCGTGGTACACGTAAAAGCCGGCTTCTGGATCGCTCCCATTCATTCTCCTTCGACTGCTTCGCGCCTTGTGCCGTCAAGGTAATCACACAGGGACAAAAATCCCAGGGTCATAAGATGTTCTAAAAATCCTCGAGGTTGGAATACCCGGCAGCGCGCATCATTTGTGTGTTTGTTTTTTCATCAGATCTTCACAAATCACAGACAGAAGAGAATAGACGGCCAACATCGTACCGACTGGCATGTTCCTGGCCCAGGGAGACGCCTTGAGGAAGTCGCGTGCAGAGTAGACTCGAATCGCCAGCGTTAAGTTCCCGTGAAGCTGATCTGCGCCGCATATCCAGCACTCTTTCGCTGGTAGCTCAGCTGGTTTCGCGCACGGATAAAGATGCGCTTAATGTAAGCCACACACAGAACGGTGATCCTGTCACTTCCCTTGACCGGGAAATAAATCAGATCATCCGAGACACTCTACCTGCTCAAAATGAAGGGTGGCTTTCGGAAGAGAGCCGAGATGATCTTGTGAGACTGCAATGCCGGCGGGTGTGGGTTATCGATCCTATCGACGGAACAAGAGAGTTGGTGGAAGGAATTCCTGAATGGTCCGTCTCCATTGGCCTGGTCGAGGAACAAAGAGTTGTTGCTGGAGGGCGTTCTCAATCCCTCCACAGGCGAGATGTTTCTGGGATCGGCAGAGACCGGCCTTAAAGTTTCACAGCTAGGCGGCCCGGCTGGCCCTGAAATCAGAAGCTCTGAGATCAAAAATAGCGCGTGCATCCTGGTGAGCCGCAGAGAATATGGCGAAGGGAAGTGGCGCTCTGAGGAAGAGCTTTCAGTGAAAGTCACACCAATGGGCTCCATTGCGTACCGCCTTGCGCGGGTGGCTGCGGGCTATGCTGGAGCCACCTGCACGTTTGAGCCACGCAATGAATGGGACGTTGCCGCGGGGGTAGCGTTGATACATGCTTGCGGCGGAACAGTGCAGACAGTGAGTAGAAGACCGATTCCATTCAACAGCCGAGTGCCTCGGCTGGATACGTTCTGTGCTTTCTCCCGGGATTGTTCGCCGGCGGTGTACCGCATTCTCGCCGCATACCGCCGATATGGCCAACAGGCGAGCTAGCGCTTTCTTAGGCCGCACGGCTGGAAAATCGCCACTCAATGGCTTCGATGATTTTGTCCGCGCTTTGCGCTATCGTCTCCTGGTCTGTTCTGCATTCAACATCTGGCGATAGCGGCGGCTCGTATGGATCGTCGATGCCGGTGAAAGAGGCAATCTCTCCGGTTCGTGCTTTGCGATAAAGCCCTTTCACGTCTCGTCCCTCACAGACGCCAAGAGGCGCATTTACGTAGACCTCCAGGAAATTTGCGATACGACTTCGTACTTCGTCTCGAACCGCTCGATACGGCGAGATCACTGAGACCAGCGCAACCACTCCGTTTCTGCTCAACAGCTCGGCGAGGAATCCGATGCGCCGAATATTCTCGTCCCGGTCTGCTTTGCTGAAGCTAAGATCACGCGACAGGTAGCGGCGAACCTCGTCGCCATCGATCGTCTCCACGCGATAGCCGCGGGCCCACAACCGCTCATAAATCGCCTTGCTCAACGTGCTCTTGCCTGCTGAACTCAATCCAGTGAGCCAGACAGTTAATCCCTGATGTCCGGTTACACGTGGCTTCGTCGATTTCGGCTCGGAGATGGACTCGATCATTCCGGCGGCTACAGTGAGATTTGTGATTGGATCAATCAGAATAAAGCTGCCGGTATAACGGTTCTCCGCGTACGGATCGCAAAAGATCGGACGATGCGTCTCAATAGCGACGATCCCAATATCATTGAGCCGCAACTCTCCGGCCGGTTCCTCAGAAAGTTTTGCGATGTCGAGCCTGGATGCCACTTCGACTATATTCGCGCACACAGTTTGTGAAGCATGCTTGATCAAGTACGGACTGCTTAAAGACACCGGCGTGTCAGACATCCATACGATTCGCGCGCGGAAGGCCCGCGTCGATTTTGGAGGAGTGTCAGGGTTCGCCAGCATATCTCCTCTTCCCACGTCGAGATGATCGTTCAGGCAAACCGATGTGGACATGGGAGCAAACGCTTCTTCACCCCCCTGATCGTAGGAAGATATATGCTCGACGCGTGCCCGCCTGTTGCCAGGCAGTACTAGTACCTCATCGCCCACTGCCACGGCCCCTGAAATCACTTGCCCGGCATATCCACGGGTGTCCCCTGAGCGAATCACATATTGGACAGGCATGCGGAATGACTGCGCTTCGCCTCCCCTGTTCAATGGGAACGGTTTCCATATATTCCAGAACGCTTGGGCCATCAAACCAATTCATGCGATGGCTGCGCTGCACAACATTGTCGCCATCGATCGCGACCACGGGAACAAAATAAAAGGTGGTTCCTTCCAGTTTCTTTGCCAGTGGCGCGAACTGTTGCTGGATCGCCTTGAATACATCCTGTTGAAAGCCAACCATATCCATTTTGTTAACCGCGACCACGATGTTTCTAATTCCAAGAAGCCACGCAATGCAGGCATGGCGGGTGGTCTGCGGCAACACGCCTTTGCGGGCGTCCATAAGAACGAGTCCCAGGTGCGCATTGGACGCGCCGGTTGCCATATTGCGCGTGTATTGTTCGTGGCCGGGAGTATCGGCAATGATGAACTTGCGTTTTTTAGTTGCGAAATAACGGTACGCAACATCAATGGTGATGCCCTGTTCCCGCTCTGCCCGAAGACCGTCTGTTAAAAACGCCAGGTCCAGGCCGCTGCGCGATGCCCGGTGGCAGCCTGCAACTGGTCTTCATACACTCCGCCGCTATCGTGAAGCAGGCGCCCAATCAACGTGGATTTGCCGTCGTCAACGCTTCCCGCGGTGCTGAATCGAAGTAATTCCAGAGCCATGAATTAAAAGTATCCTTCCCGTTTTTTTTGTTCCATCGAGCCTTCCTGGTCGTGGTCAATCACCCGGTTCTCCCGCTCAGATCGCTTTACTGCCCGCAACTCTTTAATAATGTCCGCGACGCTGGTTGCAGTGGACCGCACGGCGCCTGTGCAATATGTGCAGCCCAGTGAGCGCATCCGGCTCATTACAGGCGCCGGCACTTCACCCGGCAACAGCGGCGGGTTGTGCTCGGTGGAGATTAGCGACTCGCCGCGAACCAGCATCTGCCGTTCTTGCGCAAAGTACAAAGGCACAACCGGGATATTGTCTGCTTCTATGTATTCCCAAACATCAAGTTCGGTCCAGTTGGAGAGAGGGAAGACGCGAATGCTCTCTCCTTTATTAATGCGTCCGTTGTAAATGTTCCAAAGCTCAGGGCGCTGGTTCTTCGGGTCCCATTGACCAAGGGCATCGCGAAACGAATAAACGCGTTCCTTGGCGCGTGATTTCTCCTCATCACGGCGGGCGCCTCCGATGGCGGCGTCAAAATTGCCCCGCTTCAGCGCGTCCAGTAGCGCGCCGGTTTTGAGCACGGCACAGCATTTCTGCGTACCAAGGCTGAAAGGGTTCTCTCCATTTGTCTTTCCTGAGTGCACGATGAGCTGGAACCCATGTTCTGCAGCCATTCGGTCACGGAACTCAATCATCTCGCCAAATTTATAAGTGGTATCGATATGAAGGAGAGGAAACGGAGGCTTGGCGGGATAGAAAGCCTTCTGGGCCAACCGCAGCATCACGGAAGAATCCTTGCCGACGGAATAAAGCATGACCGGGCGCGAAAACTCAGCGGCAACTTCCCGCAAAATATGAATGCTTTCGGCTTCAAGCGCCTGCAGATGAGAAAGAGTCTTCACGATAAGATTGCCTCCAGGCCTTTCCATAGCAGTGAAACACCGACTGCCGCGGTGCAAATCAGCACGGCCTTCCGCAATGTTGCAGCGGGCAGGCCACGGCAGGCGCGCGATCCAATCAGGCTTCCAACTACACCAGCCGGTATAAGCCTGCTCAGAGCATCCCAATTGCAACTACCGGAAGCCGCGTGGATACCGCCTCCGATCGCGGAGACGAGCATTCCAAAAACAAGATCTGTCCCTACCACCATGGCCGGCGCAAGGAGTGTGAAATTGAAAAGCACAAGCGTGCCAAGAGCGCCGGTGCCGGCAGACGAGAATCCGGATTCGAGTCCGATGGGAAAGCTCAACATGGGAATCAAATTGAGTCTGGTCCTGCTCTCTCGGTCGCGTTTGCGAATGTTCAACAGGTTAACCAGCGCGGAGACCACCACGGTTGCTCCAACGGCAAGAAGAATCCACTGATTTGCTTGCGATGTTCGCAACCCCTGCAGCGCAATAGCTCCAAGAACTGTGCCAGGCAATCCGCCGGCCAGAAGGCGCCAGAGAATGCCGAAATCAACCTGACGTCTGGCCAGATAAACGCCGGAAGCCCAGATCTTTACCACGGCAGAAAAAATCAGCGCTGTAGCCACCGCGACGCGCGGTGGATAACCCATGAGCAAAATCAAAGCCGGTGCAGTAAGCGTCCCGCCGCCAACACCGGTTGCCCCGATAGCGGCTCCAATGAGAAGTCCAATGATTAGTTCCATTTTGGTATTCCGCGCCAAGACTCAAGACAGTGATATGCCAAGGTGTTTGAGACGCAAAACTGAATCAATAAGCAGCCTGAGTTGCCTTAGGCCTCAGGCCAAATTTCATGCAGATTTAACATGCGGCCTGAGGGGATTCTTAAAGAAGCGTTGCGTTAAAGGAGAGTGGTGATCTTTGCAATGAGGTAGCTAACTTTTCAGAGTTGTGGTGCATGCGGTTGCCCAACGGGTTCCGATCCTTACGCTTTCTCGCCATGACCGACGCCCGCATGGCCATCCCGTGGTTGCCGTCGGGAACAGTCATCGGCGGAATGCTGGCCGCCACGCTGCATGCCATCTTTATTATTATTCCGTGACGTTTCTAGTCGTCGAGCGTCTCTCTAGCCGTTTCGGACAAAAACGGCTTCTCTAGCTACCCAAGTCAAGCTTCGGTAAACTACCCGCACTGCCCAAAACTTTAGAGCTACTGCTGGTCCTCGAGTGTCAAGAAATGTTTTCGATGCAAGCCAGGCAGTAACATAACCTTTGGTAGAACGTCTTTTATGAGTGGCAGGAAGGCCAGCCTTTGGGTAAAACACGCGGCTTTTTCGGCATATCTCGGGAAACTTATCTCAACTTTTCACGTATTACTCTTACGACGAATGAGGCATAAGCATGGAACTGAAAATCACTAACCTTTCCAAGACCTATAAAAATGGCGTGAAAGCGCTGGATAACGTGTCGCTGACAATTCCGCGTGGCATGTATGGCCTGCTCGGACCGAATGGAGCCGGCAAATCCACCCTGATGAGGACGCTGGCTACGCTACAGGAGCCGGATAGCGGCAGCGCCTGGCTCGGAGAGATTGACGTCCTCAAGCAAAAGGATGAGGTTCGCCACCGCCTTGGATATCTGCCGCAGGAGTTTGGCGTCTATCCGCGAATCTCAGCGCAGGACATGCTTAGCCATCTGGCGTTGCTGAAAGGCATCACGAATGCCCGTGAGCGCAAGGAAGTTGTAGGCGCCATGCTGCAGCGCTGCAATCTGTATGACGTGCGCAAAAAAGCCCTGACCGGTTTTTCCGGAGGCATGCGGCAACGCTTTGGCATTGCCCAGGCGCTCATTGGCAATCCGCAATTGCTGATCGTAGACGAGCCAACCGCCGGTCTTGATCCGGGCGAGCGCAACCGTTTTTACAACTTGCTGGCCGAAGTGGGAGAACAGGTGATTGTGATTCTCTCCACGCACATTGTGGAAGATGTAATGGACTTGTGCACTGACATGGCGATCATCCATGAAGGCAGGGTTTTATATGAAGGTGCGCCGCAGGCCGCAATCTCTGAGCTGAATGGCCGGATTTGGCAGCGCTCCATCGACAAGCCGGAACTGGCGCACTATGAGGAAACTTTCCGCGTCGTTTCCAACAGGCTCGTTGGCGGACGCCCGTTCCTGCACGTGTTTGGAGAGCAATCACCAGGCGACGGGTTTATGCCCAGCCAGCCCGATCTGGAAGATGTGTTCTTTACCAAAATCCGGCACTGGAACTAGGGAGCGACCATGTTTTTACGGATAGCGTTATTTGAAATTCGGTTTTGGCTCCGTTCCTGGATGGTATGGATTTTTCTGTTCATCATTGGACTGTTGATTTTTGGAGCCGTGGGTACTGACAATGTACAGATTGGCGGAGCTCTCTCCAATACGTACCGCAATGCACCTTTTGTCATCCAGAACTTTTACTCGCTCATCGGCCTGTTCACGCTGCTGATGTCCACGGCGTTTGTGAATTCTGCCGCCATCCGGGACTTCAGCTACAACACCTATCAGATTATCTTTACCACTCCGCTCCGCCGCTTCGATTTCCTGCTGGGCCGCTTCATCGGCGCGACTCTTATATCGGTAATACCGATGCTGGGCGTTTCTCTCGGCATATTAGTCGCCAAAGTATATGCCATGGGTGGATCCGGACAGATGGGAGCGGGTCAACTGGGCTGCGCACCTGAATGGCATTTTGGTCTTTGCTTTGCCGAATGCATTTTTCATGGCAGCGGTACTGTTTGCCGTTGCGGTGCTGGCGCGGAATGAGATTGTCTCTTTTGTTGCGGCTCTGATATTGCTTACCGGCTATGGCGTTGCCGGCGCGCTGCTGCAAGATATTCAACATGAGAAAATCGCTGCCCTTCTGGATCCGTTTGGCATCCGCGCGTTCGACCTGGTCACGCGTTATTGGACAGTCGCAGAGAAAAACAGCATTGCGGTTGGCTTCACCGGATTGCTGTTATGGAACCGGCTTCTATGGATAGGAGTCGGCTGCCTGGTTTTTGCCGTGGCCTACTCGCGTTTCAGCTTTGCTGAAAGAAGCACCAAGCCCAAGCCAGTTGAAGCAGATGCTGAGGAAGCAATCAAGCCTGTCTGGATTGCGCTGCCCCGTCCGCAATTGCACGATGCGCCATGGACCAAATTTGTAGGTTCGTTCAAGATCCACTTCCTGGGGATGGCGAGAAGCACATTTTTCATTGTGATCGCCGTAGCGTCCCTATTGAATTGCATTCCCAGCATCGCCCTGAGCGCGACTGAAGGTTACGGCAACCAGACTCTTCCCGTTACGTACTGGATACTGGACCTGATACGAGGGTCGCTGTATCTGTTTGTTGTGATCGTGATTACCTATTACGCCGGCGTGCTGGTCTGGAAAGACCGCGACGAGCGGATGGACGAAATTGCTGACTCCACGCCTGCTCCAGAGTGGATGTCTTATGCCTCGCGCTTGCTCACACTGATGATTATGGTGATGTTGATGCAAACGGCTGCGCTGCTGGGCGGCATTGCGGTGCAAACGTGGCATGGTTACCATCGCTATCAGATGGGGTTGTATCTGCATGAACTTCTGTTGCGCGATGCTTCCGCCTTTTTGTTCCTGAGCGTACTTGCCTTTTTTATTCACGTGCTTTCACCCAACAAGTACCTTGGCTACTTTTTCTATATCGCTTTTCTCGCCGGCAATGCGTTCGCATGGCAACCGCTGAATGTAGCCACCAACCTGGTCCAGTTCTCCAGCAGGCCCAACGTGGTCCACTCAGATATGTTTGGCGACGCTCCTTACCGCGCCGCATGGAACTGGTACACGCTTTACTGGGTCTTCTTCTGCGGACTGCTGGCGATTTTAACGGTGATGTTCTGGCCTCGTGGAAAACAGGACCGCTGGATCGGAAGACGCCGAAATGCCGCTCAACGTTTTCATGGCGGCTGGATCTCCGCCACATTGTTGTGCCTGCTGGCGTTTGCTTCCACAGGCGGCTGGATCTGGTACAACACGGCAATCATGAATCGTCTTGTTGGCCCTAAGACGCAGCAGAGGCTGCAGGCCGACTACGAGAAATCCTACAAGCAGTACGAAAAAATTCCGCTGCCCAGAGTCCGCAGCGTGAAGTATGCAATCGACGTGTATCCGGAGGCGCGCAACATTGTGATGCGGGGCGAGCAGGTGATACAGAACCCATTCCCGCAGCCGATCAATGAAATTCATTTCACGGTGGATCCTAATTATCTGACCGAGATCGACATTCCCGGAGCGTCGCTCAGCAAAGACGATCAAAAGCTTTACTACAGGATTTACAAATTCGACCCGCCCTCTACAGCCCAACGAAAGCCGCACCATGCACTTTACGGTGAAGAGTAAGAATCGCGGCTTTGAGAATGATGTGAGTACGGTTGAGTTGGTACAGAATGGCACGTTTTTCAATAACACGATTGGCCCGGTCGTTGGTTACGATGCGCAGCGCCAGCTGACAGATCCAAATGACCGGAAGAAATATGGGCTGAAAGAAATCGATCTCATGCCGCTGCTGGAGCGTAACTGCACGGACAATTGCCGCGACACATACCTGGGCGGCCATTCCGATTGGGTAGACGTGCAGACAGTCATCAGCACGTCTGCTGACCAGCTGGCGATTGCTCCCGGATCACTTCTACGGGAGTGGCAGGAGAATGGCCGCCGTTACTTTGAATACAAGCTTGATCATGAATCAATGAATTTTTATTCCTTCCTGTCCGCCCGCTATGAGGTGGCACGTGAAGAGTGGAACGGCATCAAGCTGGAGGTTTATTACGACAAGCAGCATCCGTGGAACGTCCCGCGCATGATGAACTCGCTCAAGAAGTCGCTGGACTATTACACGAAGAATTTTGGCCCGTATTACCACAAAGAAGCACGCATCATTGAGTTCCCGCGCGTTGCGCAGTTTGCGCAGGCGTTTCCCGGGCACCATGCCGTATTCGGAGTCCATTGGATTTATCGCCAACATCAATAAGCCTGATGACATTGATTTTGTTTTTTATGTCGTGGCGCATGAGATGGGGCACCAGTGGTGGGCGCATCAGGTGATTGGGGCGAATATGGAAGGCGCAACGATGCTTTCTGAATCCCTGGCCCAGTATTCCGCGTTGATGGTCATGGAAAAGGAATATGGCCGCGACACGATGCGGAAATTCCTGAAGTACGAGATGGATAACTATCTGCGCTCACGCGGCGCGGAACGATTGAAAGAAAGACCGCTGATTACCGTGGAGGCCAACCAGGGCTACATTCACTATCGCAAGGCAAGCGTGGTGCTCTACTACCTGAAAGAGATGATTGGTGAAGAAGCGGTTAATCGGGCGCTGCGTAAGGTGGTCCAGCAATATGCTTACGCGCAACCGCCTTATCCAACTTCGCACGCCCTGGTGGATGCATTGCAGGAGCAAACGCCGCCTGAATTGCAGTATCTGATCAAGGACTTGTTTGAAGACATCACGATCTTCTCTAACCGCACGCTGGATGCAACCGCGCAAAAGCGCGCCGATGGCAAGTATGACGTAACCATCCAGGTGGAAGCGCACAAATACAAGGCCGATCCCAAGGGAAATGAGACGGAAGTGCCGGTCAATGACTACATTGATATTGGCGCTTTCGCCAAACCGGGCAAAAACAAGAAATACGGTGACACGCTTTACCGCCAGCGGGTCCACGTCACACAGAAAGATTCGAGCTTTACCTTTGTGACAGATTCTTTGCCGGACAAAGCCGGCATCGATCCGTTTGCTTTATTGATCGATCGCATACCGGACGACAATACAAAATCTGTAACTCTGGTCAGTAAATAGGAAAATCAGGGAATGGACACTGCCCACTGCTAACCGTCATCTCAAGCCGCGAGAGACCTTGTGTTTTACTTTTCCATGGTAAAGAAACACAAGGTCCTTCAGGGCTGCTCACCCGCTGATAAGGGCGCGGGTTCGCTTACGCCCTTCAGGATGACGTTCCATGAGATGATCTCCGCCCGTTACCCATCTTCGTCCGTTACCCATATGGGCCGTATTCTGTTAGCTTGAATACTGGATGATCTCTTTCTCTAATATCAACAAGCAGTACGGTAAGCAGCTGGTTTTTGTCGACGCTTCATTTCAGCTCAATCCAGGCGAAAAAGTTGGACTGGTAGGCCCGAACGGATCAGGGAAGACCACCCTGTTTCGCATGGTTGTGAGTGAAGAAACTCCGGACGAGGGCGATGTCTCTGTCCCCAGGCGGCTCACGATTGGTTATTTCCGCCAGGACGTTGAAGAAATGTCCGGGCGGTCCGTGCTGGATGAAGCCATCGCGGGCAGCGGGCGCGTGGGCGATCTGCACCATGAACTGGAAGCCTTGCAGCATGCAATGGGAGATCCGGACAAAGCGGACGAGATGGACCGCGTGCTGGAGCGCTTTGGCGAAGTCCAGGAAGAATATGAGCATCTTGGCGGTTATGCGCTGGAAGCGCAGGCGCGCGAGGTCCTGCATGGGCTGGGTTTTAAAGATGACCAGATTGATGGCGATGTGGGAGCGCTCTCCGGCGGATGGAAGATGCGCGTTGCGTTGGCCCGCGTTTTCTTAGGACGTCCGGAAGTATTGCTGATGGACGAGCCGACCAACCATCTTGATCTGGAGTCAATCATCTGGCTGGAGCAGTTTCTTAAGTCCTATCAGGGTGCTTTGCTGATGACCTCGCACGACCGCGAGTTTATGAACCGCCTGGTATCGAAGATTGCAGAGATCGACGGTGGTGAGATCATCACTTACTCCGGCAACTATGATTTCTATGAGCGTGAGCGCAACACCCGCGCTGCCAATCAGGAAGCGGCGTTCGCGCGGCAACAATCCATGCTGGCGAAAGAGCAGCGGTTCATCGATCGCTTTAGAACGCACGCAGCCAAGGCCGCGCAGGTGCAAAGCCGGATCAAGGCACTGGACAAGATTGAAAAAATTGAGCTGCCCAAAAAACGCCAGATCGTAAAGTTTGAATTTCGGACTCCGCCGCGCTCAGGCGAACAAGTCGCCGTGCTGGAAGACCTGCGGAAAAGTTATGGCCCGCGCGTGATCTATGAAGGATTCAACCTGACGATCCGGCGCGGAGAACGATGGGCCGTGATGGGCAGAAACGGCGCGGGTAAAACCACGCTGCTCAAGATGATTGCAGGGGCAACCCAGCCTGACAGCGGCCACGTTCGCCTGGGAGCAAGCCTGAACATGGGATATTTCGCGCAGCAGTCGCTGGACGTGCTCAGTCCTGACCTGACCATCATTGATCAGCTCCAGCGAGATTTTCCTCACGACAGCCTGGGCTCATTGCGGAACCTGGCGGGCGCGTTCCAGTTTTCCGGGGACGATGTGGACAAGAAGATACGCGCGCTTTCTGGCGGAGAGAAATCGCGCCTGGTGATGGCGCTCATGTTGTATAACCCGCCTAACTTTCTGGTGCTGGACGAGCCGACAAACCATCTGGACCTGGCCACCAAGGAAATGCTGGTGGAGGCGCTGAAGGAGTTTGAAGGCACAATGATTTTTGTGTCGCATGATCGCATGTTCCTGCGCGGGCTGGGTTCGCGTGTGCTGGAGCTGGGCGGGGAGAGCGGGACGGATCGCAATCCTCACGTCTATCCCGGCTCATATGTTGAATATGTGCAGAAGATCGGACATGAAGCGCCAGGGATTTATGCATAAATGATCTATGAATAAATGGCTGTCGGTGATATTTGATCTATCGTTTTTTTTGACCTATCCAGGCTGCGTGAGCATTGGCGGACATTTGGATATAAAGAATAAAAACTGGTCAGCGAAAAAGAAGCCAGCGGACAAGCGAGTGGTGACAAAGCTCTGTCCACTGGCTTCATATTTGTTTGGTGGATCCTTCGCCGATAGAAATTTTCAGTGCCGCTAAGTTTTCTTTGCATCGGGGCCAATTAAATCGATCACAATTTACTCTTCTATATAGAGGTGCTTAAAAATCTGCGATTGAGCGATCCGCGTTCTCGGCAAGTTTTCGATGAAAGAAACGTAGGCAAGTTGTTTCACCTTGTATTCCGATGAGCAGCTGTTTTTGTGAAAAGAACTGCACTGTTTTCTGGTGCTGTTTTTGCCAGACTTCAACCGGCTGAGCCATTGGTTCAATGCACCAGGTACTTAAGTACAGTACAGGTATTAGCATTAGAACAATTAAGACCAGTGCCCAAGAGGCCTGTTTTGGGCGTGATTTCGGAAGCGCTTTAGGGCGCTTTTTTGAGGTTTAGGGTCTTTATAAGTTGTTTATTTACTTATATTTAAGCAGAAAATATCCAGTCCAGCCTATCCATTAAAAGTTTTAACCTACACCTAATCCCCTTCTAATTGCCACAGCTCACAATCCTTCATGCAGCGGTACAGATTTCGACTGCTTTGTCGAGCACACGCGATCAGGTTCACTGCCGTCCATGGATAAGAAAAAGGGACGGCTGAAAAGCAAAAGACCTGACGACGTCTAGGGCAAAAATTTTAGGAGAAGATAACCATGAAACCGTCTTCCGGGATCAGGGCTTTTGCGCGCATCGGCGCGTGGGTTGTAGCGATTGTTGTAGCGCTTGGATATTACGGCCATGTACGGGCCCAGAGTGGAGTCGGTTCAGTCGTAATTCCACTGCGCCCGCTCGCTCCGTTGTCCAGCGTACCTATTCCTCCCGTGTTTGGCGTGGAAGGAATCGTCGCTGACAAACAGTCCGCCATCCAATTAGGTAAGGCTCTCTTTTGGGACATGCAAGCTGGTAGCGACGATATCCAGGCTTGCGCGAGCTGCCATTTCAACGCCGGCGCAGATAGCCGGGTTAACAATGACGTAAACCCCGGACAGCCTGGTAACGACAACACGTTCCAGGTTGGCGTGCCGCTGAACGGTACTCTGGGCCCTAACTACAAATACAGCGCGGGTACTGCCGGTGCTGGATTTGGCGGTTACCACGATGGCGATTTTCCATTCCGCAAGCTTTCTGATGTAAATAACCGTTTCAGCGTAACTTCCGACGTCAACGACATTTCTGGCTCGCAGGGTATTTTCCCGCTCCAGATCAGCCAGGTGCAGGTTGGCCTTGTGGGTGGCAATGGTTCTGTACAGCAAATTAATGCAGAGCCGGGCGATGACTCACCGGGAAACCAGGACCAGGACGTAGTTAAAGGGGTCGGTGGCGCACCGCTGCTGCGAACGTCGAATGGGGGAAGCAACCTCGATAATCGGGGCCCGTCCTTGATAGGTAATAGTGGCAAAGGCGGCGCAAAGGGCGGCAGCAAGCTTAACGGGAGCTCAAGCACGATTGGTACCGCGCCCGGTGATATCACCAGCGTGGAAATAAGCACGTCCGTTGTTGATCCGGTTTTCTCGTACCCAGATCCGTCGGATTCCACGAAGAGCATTAATGTTCGCCGGACGACCGGCCGCAACACTCCCAGCGTGGTGGATGCCGTATTCAACTTCCGCAACTTCTGGGATGGACGCGCGCAGAACGATTGCAACGGCGCAAATCCATTCGGAGGCCGCGACGGCAGCACTCATCTGGTTGTAATGAAAGATGACGGAACGCTCTCCAACTCGTTAATGAGCATGAAGAACTCAGCATTGTGCTCCCAGTCTCTGGGGCCGATCCTGAGCAGCACGGAAATGTCCGCTAATGGCCGCGATTTCAAGCAGGTAGGCAAGAAATTACTGCACAGAAATCCTCTGGCCAAGCAGATGGTCGATCCGACTGACAGCGTTCTCGGCGTACTTTCGAACGCGCCCAACACCGGGATCAATACAAGCTATTCGGCTTTGATCCAGAAAGCGTTCCTGCCCGAGTGGTGGCAATTCGCGCAGCACATTTGCGTAGCCGCAGACGGCAGCACAACCGCAACCATCGATCCGGCGAAGACAGTATGCCCGGCCAACACGCTTGAATACTCAGAGATGGAATACAACTTCTCGCTGTTCTGGGGAGTTGCCATCCAGATGTACGAGAGCACGCTGGTGGCTGACCAGACTCCGCTGGACCAATATCTTGAACAGCAGCAGGGTTACACGCTGATTGGCGATAACGTTAAGAACCAATACACCATTCAGTTGAAGCCCGGCGTGGTTCCTTACACGATCTCCGTCATCGGCTTGAACCCAACGCTCGATGCCAGCGATCAGGACACCTATTCATTTGACGATGGCCAGGGGCACATTGGTGGAGTCGGCGTAAATAGCGGGTCCATTAATTACTCCACTGGCTTGCTGACGATTTACTTTGGCGAACCGCCGGTTTCAGAAGTTCCGGTGCAGATCAACTATTCAACCGGCACCACGCCGATGACTACCGGTCAGCTCCGCGGTCTGTATATTTTCCAGACCAAAGGAGAGTGCGTGGTCTGCCACGGCGGACCTGAGCTTTCCAACGCGGCGGTGGGAACGGTGTCCGGCTCACCAATCGAGCGCATGATCATGGAAGACGACAGCGCTCGCGTATACGACACGGGCTTCTATCACATCGGCGTACGGCCATCCGCTGAAGACGCGGGTCTGGCAGGAGTCGATGGTGTGGCCGGCCTGCCACTTTCAAACGCTGAATATCTGCGCGAGCACGTCTGCAACGGCGGATTTGAAACCGTGATTGTGCCGGGACGTCGTGGTGACGGTATTGCCACGGCCCCTCTGAACTGTTCGGACGATGTTGCCCGCGGCGGATTCTTCAAGGCGCCGCAATTGCGTAACGTTGCTCTGACGGCTCCTTACTTCCACACCGGCAGCCAGCTCACGCTGGAGCAGGTGGTGGAGTATTACAACCGCGGCGGCGATTTCAACACGGTTGCCGAAGTGAAGAACATGGATCCGGATATCGAGATCCTGGGACTCACACTGCAGGACAAACAAGACTTAGTTGACTTCCTGCGCTACGCATTAACCGATCCTCGTACGGCGAGCCAGTCCGCGCCGTTCGACCACCCGCAGCTGACGGTTCCGAACGGTCATCCCCAAGGCGCGAACGGATATCCGGTTCAGGCTGATCCTGCACATCCGGGCCAGGCGACGAACCAGTTCATACAGGTTCCGGCGACGGGCGCTAAGGGCGGGAATGCATTGCCAACTTTCCTGGATAACTTGTTGGGGGTGAAAAGTGCCAAAGCCAACTAAGTCATCCGTAAACAAACATATCTGCCTGCGGAATTTCAGCGGGCAAGAGCAAGACCAAACTACATCAGCAGCAGAGCAGAGCTATACAAGCGAACTGCAATTCGACGGGAGGAGCTTCAAAATGTGGGGATTTGAACAAATACGCAAGAGTTTAAGAGTGGCAGGGCTAATGCTCATGCTGCTGCTGGTGGTGGCGGGAATGGGCTCCAATGCAAATGCCCAGTCTGTTCCTACACCAAATCCGTGGCCTGCGCCGACAACGTTTCCGCCTGCGGCGGCAATAGTTCCGGCGACGCAGACGGTTCCAACCGGGTTTGACATGACGGGCATGCTGCAGTTCGCATCGCTTGACGCCACGCCGGGAATTTGTACCCCGCCGTCGGCTACCGACCCTAACCCCGAGCCGGCACAGTGCAAAACAACAGGTGGATGGCTTGAGATTGGCGACGTAGTAATCAAGGTCCCGACGAGTGTGGTCGTCGTTTTCCCGAATACTTTGCTGACCTGGGAAGAGGCGTTCGAGAACAACCCGACAGGGGTAACGACTGAGACTGGCCTGGCCATGGCAGATACACAAAGACTGCCGGGTAACTACATCGTTCACGTGCAAGGAAACATGGTGAATGGCCAGTACATTGCCGGCCTGGTGTTCATTAACCAGGTAATCGCTGACGCTGGCATCCAGGGCTTTATCGAGAAGTTCGATTATGCCAACAGCGTCATGTATGTGGATGGAACCAGGGTTCAAATCAACGACCCCATGATTACAGTGGCTAACCCTGATGGCACGCCGCTGGTAATTGACGGCGTTACAGTGCCGGTTGTTCAGAAAGGCCGTTACAGCGCTGGACAGTTACCTTGTCCTCAGGCTGCTGGAACGCCTTGCACTGATATGCGCTTTGCAGTGGATCAGGACAATCCTTCAGTAACCTCCCAGAGCGGTTATCCAATGTGTATTCCACGGGTCAGCCCGTACTCGAACAGCGCGGATGGCTCGGGTGGTGTGGCCGTATCGTCACTGTTGCCGGAAGCCAGCCAGGATTCGCAGTGCCCTGAAAAGAACCGTCCGCGCGACATTACTACCGGAACGACCCTCATCCAGATTTTCACGATGAATGCTCCGGACGCCCCAGCTACTTCTGACAATCCGTTTCCTCAGGACCCATATCTTGAAGCTCCGTTTGAAGTGGGTGATTTTGTTTCAGTGGTTGGCAGCATGGAAGTTGATGCCACTGGTCCATACATCAGCGCAACAACAATCCTGAATACCAGCGTGGGCATTTTGACCTGGCCCAGTGTTGATCCTGCTTACACACAGGTAAGCGTGCTCGTGCAAGGTACGGGCGGCGTGCCTGATCCTGCTTTCCCGCAGGAAGCCGGCGTCCGCACCCGTGTGGAAGGTTTTTCAACGGATCCTTCCCGTACCGTGGACGTTTCCGCCATTGACCAGGATTGCAACGGCAACCTGATTTTCCGCGAACCAGCCTGGGCTGCAGGTTTTCCGGTTGAGCCGGGACCTCCGGGAATCGGCGTAGTCGGCCGTTGGCGCGCACGCTTCCCACAGGGCGGAGATTTTCTGCCAGCAGTTCAAAACGTAGGCTCACGCGTTAGCGGCGCCATCATTGCCAAACAGAAGAATGGTCTTACTTTCGGCGAGTATCAGCTGCCGGAAGCGACTTTCATCTTCCCGGAAAACATTACCCCTGGTACGCCACCGCCGGCAGGCAACTTCCGCGATCTGACGTACCTGGTAAACGGCCTGGGCCCATTGCCCATGGTGCCTGATTTGTATGACAGCTTCCAGGTCCAGTTGGGCGGAACTTCTCCGTTCTATACCAACCAGCAGATGGGGCAGCTTACACCGTTCCCGGATTCTGTAATTCCGGCCCCGACCTGCCTCGCTGGCTCCTTCACGTCAGTGGCTGTTCCGGTGTTTAGTTCGACTCCTAATCCGCCGTTCGCTGGAACCACAGTGACGTTGAACGGATCGGGAAGCAAACCGGCAACTGGTCCATTTACCTGGACTCAGATCATCAACCCGGGCGATCCGGTTGTGAACATCAATAATCCCAACTCAGCGCTGGCAACATTTACCGCTCCGCTGGTGGCCGTGGGACAGAACCTGGCTTTCCAGTTGATCGTGGGCGATGGCGTTGTAGTCCCAATGTCAACCCCTGTATCAGTGTTAGTGCCAATCGTACCGCCTCCAGCGGGTGCGCCTCCGGTTGTGAGCATCGCTTCGACTATCCCGAGCCCTGTGCCCAGCGGATCGTCAGTGACTCTCACCGCCGACGGTGTGGATCCTGCGGGTGGCGTTCTGACCTTCACCTGGACAACTACAGGTGGTGCGGTTCTGATTCCGGGCGCAGTTGATGGTTCTATCCAGACCTTCGTTGCTCCGACACTCGCGGCGGGAACTGCACCTGTGCCGCTTACATTCACAGTCACCGCTACCAGCAGCGTGAGTGGCCTGACGGGAACCGCGACGATAACCATCGTGGTCAACCCCTCTGGCGACTTCATCCTGATCAACGCAACGGGCGTTGTTTACCGGACCCGCAAAGGCCGCCTGGTGGTAACAGCAACTGACGTAACTCCAAACATCACGATGACTTGCACTCTGGACATCATTAACGCAGCAACCGGATTGCAGTACACCGGAGTGATGGGCCCCGTAATACCGGCAGCACCGGGCGTCTACACCATCACCTTCAGTAATGTGCCTCCGCCGAATTTGGTGACAGTAACTTCGTCAGCAGGTGGCGTGGCAACCTCGGGCATCACGTTCTTGAGGTAAATCGATAAACCCGCGGGCTGCCGGAGTTGTTCCGGCAGCCTGCGATAACTTAAGCACTTTTAAGAAACTTCCGGGATCTAACGCCGCTGAACAGAGCGAAGGCAACGGAAGATTTAGAGGAGAGGATCCGAAAATGAACTCCAGTACACTGCAGCTAGTACGCCACTCTTTAGCGCGCACGCTAGCGATAGCCTTGGTCGTTCTGGCAACCGTCGCCGGCGCGTTCGCACAAGTCCCTAACACAATCCCGACGCCCGGGACCAACCCAGGAACCGACGTTGGCGATCAGGGAATGTTGATTCCTCACGGTCTGGTTCGCGTACCCGTAAAAGACGCAGCCGGTAATCCGGTGCTCGGACCTGACGGAGTTACTCCGTTATTTGATTACTGGGTATCCGACACGGCGAGCGGTTTTTGCCGTATTGACCAGACTCTTAACCCGGCCACCGGCGCAGTTTCAGGCGCATTGAATCTTGCCACCTGCTTCCTGGCCGCTACCGGAGCCCTGGCCGACTATCAGGCTGAATTCGGCGTTGTTTTTGTTGCTGATATGTCTGTGGGCGGCGTCATGCGCTTCAAATTCATCCCAGACGCCACCGGCCAGCACATGATCATTGATCCGGCCAACACGGTTGCGATCTTTAACTCCACGTCTCTTATCGGCAGCACTGCGGTCGGTATTCATCCCCGCGTTGAAACCACAAAAATGGGACCGGACGGCAAACTCTATATCACGTTCCCGGGCAATGGTGACATCTGGCGCATTTTGAATCCTCTTTCTCCAACCTTTACTCAGGCGGGAAACAAGGTGGAGCGCGTAGGTACTTCAGATAACCAGCGCCGTATTGATGCAATCGCCTGGATTGGCCACGATCTATGGATGGACCAGGCAGGCTTCCTGAATGTTTTGCCAAACGCAACCGCATGCAACTACACGGCTGCTTGCGTTGCCACGCTCGAGTTTGGCAACGTGGCATCCAACTTAGCGATGGCTTCTGACCAGCGCTTCTCCACAGACGTGAGCGGGCATCACATGTATTTCGCCTCCGGTAATGTCGTTGTTGACTATGACACCCAGACAGTGCAGACGATGACCATTGTTACCAACTCGGGAAACCTCATCACCGGCCCCGGTACCACCACGCTGGTGCCAACCTCAATCGTTGAGGGCATCAATCTGGATCAGACAAACGGAGATTTTCTTATCGTGGATGATCCCCAGATTGAAGCTCCTCTTCCTGAAGGCGCAGGCGCGAACCCGGGTGGCACAGGCCGCGCGTGGGTGGTTCCGTCCGGCGTCTTTGAGCCTTGCGGACCGTCTCAATCGTGCAGCATGACTTCAACGCTTGGTAACACTGCGCCGGTATTTGTTGCGCAGGAGCAAGTGGCTGCTCGCCGCGCTACCCTGTTGCTCGCCGGCGTTACCCATCCTCGCGGTCTCCTGTTCCTGGGCGATCGTTACTGGGTGTCCGACGAAGTCAATGGTTTCTGCCGCATTGATGAGGTTGGCGGCGCGGCTTCGCTGAGCCATTGCTACAAACCAACACCTACCTTCATGCCTGGGCAGGCGGATGCGACTGACGGTGCAACTCTTGCCGGCAATCGTACTGTCTATGTTCCTGACGCTTCAGGCGCCACGGGCATCGCTCGCTTCACCTTCAACCCAGCTAACGGTGGAACTCTTACCCAGACTGGTGTCCTGGCTTCAGGTACCAGCGCGGCTGAGTCAGTTGCGGTTCCCAAGCAGGTGCCTGGCACAACTGTGGTTCCTGAGGATGCCGTATACATCGGCTTCTCCAATAACGGTGTAATCTCCAAGATTACCAGAGCATCCAGCTCACCCAGCGCTCTGATTCCTGTAGCCAATACGGAAAATGGCGTTGGCGTGATCAGCATGGCGTTCTACGGCAGCGACCTGTACATGGCGGAAGAAGGCACTCCAACTCTCGCCAATGGCAACGTCAACAGCGTGAAACGCGGTTCGTTCAACACCCTGATGATGAAAGCCTCACCCAGCATGGCAAAAGGAACGGCTATTTCCGTTGCTTTCCCGGCTGTCAGAGGCCAGGAGCTTGGGTTGGTGATCCAGAACCCATTGGCAATCGCGATTGGTCCTGAGTTCGAAAGGCCGAGCTGCCTTGGGCCTCCGGGTGTGGCAACCGGCAACATCCTCACGTTCAGCGGCGGAAATACCGTTACCGATCCTTCAGCGTTGCTCACTGCTCCTGCTATGTACGTTGGAGCATCGGCAATCCCAACCGGCACGCTACCTCAGAGCGCTCAGGGTGGAAACACACTCACCCAGGACGCTGAAGTTGACCGGTGGAGCTTTACCTGCAAGACCCAGGACAACTGGGCTGACGAGGCTGCTCTGAGCCCGCTGCTAAGCCTGAACATCCCAATGGGCAGCGTAACCGCGATTGCTGTTAGCGATCACACTGCAAATGCCACCATGGCAATCGGCGATGACCCGACTGCTGAGGTGCCAGATCCAAAGGGCGGTCTTGCGAAGGATCCGAACGGGATTCCGCTCACAACCCCGGCGCTTACTCCTGGTCAGGGACATGTGTACATCATTCGATAGTTAGTAAATGGTTGATCCTCTCGGGCTGGCGGAAAACATCCGCCAGCCTTTTTTATTGCCAGCCTTTCTAGAATTTCGATCGGATAACCCATCTCAACCTATTCCTCACTACTGCGAAACTTTAGAATTTCTAATCCATTTCTCAGCAAATCTTAATTACTAACGACTATCTTCTTCAATACAAAGGGCGGGGAGAAGATGTCTCTTTCCATCTTTTTTAAATTGGATAGCTGGAAAAATATTCAAAACTGAAAAAGACGGAATAGTTTGTTGGCTCCATCCCTTTCGTTCGTAACCAATCAGTTTTAACCCAATGCTGTTCTTCCGGGTAGCAGAGGAATCAGGATCACATTCCACTTGCTTCATCCTTCAGGGAGAACACCATGCCCAGCGCATACTCAACCATACGAGTAGATTGTTTCGTACTGGCGATTGCAGTTGCGCGCAATGCTTCCGTGGGAAGCGCATTTGCCGTTAGTTATCATCCAGGCGCTGCAAATCTCAGCCGTTCATCCACCCAGTTGCTTGCTTCACTCACATTCCTGAATCACGCCGCGGCAAACCGCTCACTCACCCCCAGATTGATCCATGCAAAAAATGGTCACCGGAAAGCGAAGGCACTTTTCGGTGACACAAATAGAAACGCTGTGAAGTCGTTGATAAAAATTTAGGAGCTCAAATGACTTTCCCCAGAACCAAAAACTATTACAGATACCTACGTAATATGGTCTCTAGCCGCGGCCTGGTCGCGGCAACTCTGTTGTTGATCATGGTACTCATGCTGCCCGCAAGTCTTACTGCGCAAAGCTTTGTGTACGTCAACAATCAGGACACAACCAACACAATCTCCGGTTTCTCTGTAGCGGCTTCCGGAGCGCTTACCCCAATTGCTGGCTCGCCCTTTGTTACAGGCGGCGCCGGTTCATCCGTAACTTGTTTTGGTCTGGACCGGATGGTTGTCAGCACCGTGGACAATCTTCTGTTCATATCAAATAGCGGAGACCAAACGATCAGCGTGTTCCAGATCAATCCCGCCACGGGCGCTTTGACCGTAGCTCCTGGGTCCCCTGTGGCAAGCGGCCTGGCCGCGGATGGCTGCGGTGGTATGTCCCTGGCGGCAACGCCGGATGGACACTTCCTGATGGCCTCGAGCAATGGCTCGATTCAGTCCTTCAATGTTGCTGCCTCTGGCGCTTTGACTCCGGCTCTACTTACCACGCCTGCGGCGCCCGCAACTTCAGTTGGCATGAAGATCTCTTTCGATGGAAAGTATCTGGCTCTTTCCAATGAGACGAGTGTTTCCATGTACACCATTGATCCCACCACTTCGGCGCTTACAAGCGTCGCCACTTCACCCTTCGCACGCCAGAGTACCGGGCTGATCTCTGGTCTTGAATTCAGCTGCGCGGTTGATACTCTTTATGCCAGCGAGTCTTCCTTTGGATCGTCGGCAATCACCGATGCGTGGAGCATTGGTGATGCCACATCCGCTGTGCCGGGGGCGCTCACGCCTCTCGCCGGTAGTCCTCTCCTGACTCCTGGTATGAGCGACTCAAATGTGATTGCGCTCAGCCCGGATGGCAACAGGCTTTTCACCGCGGACCAGCTCAACAGCAAAGTTGCTTCGTTCAGCGTTGCCGCAGGCGGAGGTTTGGCGAGCATCGGCACTTATGGCGGTGTAGGTTCAGTGCATGTTCCCACAGGACTTACTGTTGATGCTGCCGGCGCTTTTCTTTACGTGGCTGACGATACCTTCGGTATCGCTGTTTTCAGCATCGCTCCAGATGGATCACTCACGCCAGTGAGTGATGTTTCAACCAATCTTGGGCAGGAAATGCAGGGAGTGGCCACTTATCCTACCCGTAGCTGCGTGTCCGGTGACGTTAGCCTTGATAGCATGACCGCGACACCGGCGACTGTGGATTCCGGCTCTCAAGTTACCTTCGCCATCGCAGTCACAAATCCTGCCACGGCCACGGGGCCTGCGGCGGAAACGGTTACTTACACTCTGCCCGCCGGCTTGTCACTGGTCTCTTGCACAGCCACCGGCACAGGCGTTTGCAATCAAGGTAGTCCAACGATTTCGTTTTCGGCCATTCCTGCAGGCACAACTGAAACCGTTACTATCGTTGCGGCGACCAGCACTGATCTGGCCAATGGGGCCTCTCTGACCACCACGGCCACGATCACCAGCAAATCCGTGGTTGATGCCAATACTGCCAATGACACAGTTTCGGCGACTATTACTATCACAGCCGTAGCTGGGCCAACCACTCTCACCGTTGCTCCGGTAACCGCGCCTTACGGCGGCACTGCGGCGCTTACCGCGACACTGACAAAGAACGTGAATTCTGCCGGCATCAGCGGCAAAACCATTACATTCACTCTGAATGGAGTGGCCGTTGGATCAGCGGTAACTAACTCCGGTGGAACAGCCACTCTCAACGTGAGCATAGCTGGCCAGGCATTGGGAACTCTTCCCATTACCGCCAATTTTGCCGGCGATGTTTTGTTCACAACCAGCAGCGGTAGCGGCACTCTCACCATTGGCAATGCGGTGCTCACGGTCGTCAGCAACTTCAGCATGGTTTATGACGACCCCGTTCCATCACCGCTGCCTTACACCATTACCGGGTTCGTGAACGGAGATACTTCCGCCGTCGTGACAGGAACCGCAGTTTGCACCACCACCATCGTCGCTCCCACAACTCTTGGAGTACCCGGCAGTCCAGTGGGCAACTATCCGACCACATGCACGATCGCTGGCGTTTCGGCTCCAAATTACACAATCGTTACTGTGCCTGGCGTGGCCACTGTTGTTCCTGCGCCAATCTCCGTAACGGTGGATAACACTACCCGCCTCTACGGTGATCCGAACCCTGCTTTCACCTCAACTGTTACCGGAGCAAAAAATGGCGAAACAGTCACTCCGTCTTACGCCACGTCCGCTCAAGTTACCAGCCCAGTCGGCAACTATGTGGTCGTGCCTACAATTACGGGGAACTACACCATCACTTCGGCCGTGAATGGCATCATGACCATCACGCCGGCTCCGCTTTCCGTGGTAGCAAACAACGCATCGCGGGTATTTGGCGCACCCAATCCGCCATTCACCGGCACTATCGTTGGGTTGAAAAACGCGGATAACATCACTGCGGCTTATTCCACCCCAGCCACAGCCGCCAGCCCCGTGGGCGCATATCCCATCAACGTCACATTGGTCGATCCCGGCTTTAAGCTGAGCAATTACACAGTAAGCATCACCGGCGGAACGCTTACGATTTCGCAAGCAACCCTGGTGGTGACTGCTGCAAATGCCAGCCGGATCTACGGCGCAGCCAACCCGGTCTTTACCGGAACAATTACAGGCCTGAAACCTGGTGACAACATCACGGCGACATACGCCAGTGCAGCCACCGCCGCCAGTCCTGTGGGGCTCTATCCCATTGTTCCAACTCTGGTTGATCCGGGCGGACTACTGGTGAATTACACCGTTTCAGTCGTCAACGGAACTCTGACCGTTTCCACCGCGCCGCTGACAGTCACCATCAATAACGCGAACCGCGTGTATGGAAGCACTAACCCAACCTTTAAGGGCACCATCTCTGGATTGGTAAACGGTGATTCCATCACCGCCACTTATTCCAGCGTTGGCGTTACCGCTCCGGTTGGCACGTACAGGATCTCGCCGACCTACTCTGATCCAGGCGCGAAAATCACGAACTACACCATCACAATCGTGAATGGCGTTCTCACAGTCACGCCTGCTCCGCTCACAGTAACCGCGGTGGGTGGCACCCGTCTCTATGGCGGAGTGAACCCGGCTGCTACTATCTCCGGCTTAAAGAACGGTGACAACATCACCGCTACTTACACAAGCCCAACTTCGGCGAGCCCGGTAGGGACTTACACCCTTACACCGGTATTGGTTGATCCAGGTCTACTGGTGGGGAACTATACCGTTACTACTAAGACCGCGACGTTGACCATCACCAAAGCGCCGCTCACCATAACCGCAAACAACGCCACGGTGGTGCTGAACACGGCAACGCCTGGATTCACTGCCACCTTCACCGGTCTTGTTCTGGGCCAGGACCCTTCAGTCCTGACTGGCACATTGAACTGCACGGCGGCTGTGAATACCGTTGGTACGCACCCCATCACTTGCTCCGGAGTAACGTCAACCAACTATCAGTTGACATTTGTTGGTGGCACCGCAACCGTGAATTACGCGGCACTCGGTGTTTGCGCCAGCGGCCCCGGACACCAGATCCTCGCTCCGATCAGCGCTGACGGCTCCTCCGTGTTTACAGCCTCTACCACCACCAGCATACCGGTGCAATTCCGTGTGTGTGACGCGAATGGCGTGGCCGTAAGCACTGGCGCAGTCGTAACCAACTTCAGGCTGCTCCAGAAGATCACCGGAGGCGTAGCCACCAATCTGAATCAGTTCCAGGGCACCGCGTTTACCTTCGACGCAGCCGCCCAGGACTGGCTCTTCAACCTGAGCACAAGCAATCCAACCAACCTGGCAGCCGGTTCCACCTATGTCTACCAGATCACTTTGGCCGATGGGACAACGATCAACTTCCAGTTCTCGATGATTTAATCCCAAAATAGCTTGGGCGGCTGCAAAAGCCGCCCAATGATTCACCCTGAGGGGGCAGCTTCGGCTGCCCCTTTTGTTTTGCCTAAAAGCTATGCGTCCCGTGCTCACACTTTTGAGCGCAGGTTGTCTTCTAACTTTGAATAAATTCCATTTTGGGAATCAAAACTCATGACAGATAGCGCATCTAAAAAGATCAGAAGAACTTAATTTATTGATTCGTGTATCTGTTTTTTAGCGGGCAGCAGAGTGCACCGTTCTGTTTACATTTGTTTACAGAAGTCAGGAAATAAAAACGTGACGCTGAAACTTTCAGTGATGCAAAATTTCATATTACGAAAGCCGGGGAATCGCGGTTTGTACAGCAATATTACGGGGATGACGCGTCACAATTTTCAATTGCTGAATTAAACGTGGGCGAATTTGTTAACAATTAGTTAATAAGGCAACCAGCATCACGTAATCCAGCACTAAGGTGAATAGACACTATTTTCACTGTTGTCATATTGAAGTAGATGGATAAGTTCGCAAATACTTATTTAGTTTTCTGGAACGGCGCGATGCTAAAAAAATTGTGGGTCCTTTTATTTGCAGTTGGCATATTTTCCCAGGCTCATGCTGATGTAGCGCTTTTGCTGGAAGAGCCCTATGGTTTTTTTGGCAGTGTCAATCCAACCGGTCATGCAGCAATTTATCTGCCGGATGTATGCGCTGATACTCCTTCCCAGTTGCGCCGCTGTGTGCCTGGAGAAGGCGGCGTTGTCATCAGCCGCTATTTCAAAATTGGAGAATATGACTGGCTGGCCATCCCGCTGCTTCCATATCTTTACGCCGTAGACACCCTTCAGGAAATCCCGCAGTCGACTGACGAGCGCTCTGCTGCCCTGCTCCGGGACCAGTATCGCCGCACTCATCTGCTTGAGGTCGTGCCCAGTGACGAGAATGGGCGGCCGCTGAATGGAGACTGGGTCCAATTGGTTGGAGCTGCTTACCTCAGAAATATTTATGGCTTCCGCATAAAAACAAGCCAGGAGCAAGATGACGCTTTTATCCAGTACTTCAATGAGCGCAAAAATAAAACGAACTTCAGCCTTTTCTTTTCAAATTGCGCTGACCTGGCGCGTGAAATCCTGAACTTTTATGAGCCGCACTCGATTCATCGCAACTATTTTGCCGACGCCGGCATGACTACCCCGAAGCAGGTTGCCAAGTCGCTTGCCGCCTACGCTCATCGCCATCCCGATCTCGAGCTCCGTTCTTTTAAAATTCCGCAAGTGCCCGGCAGCATCAAGCGGAGCAAACGCGTAGACACCGTGGCTGAAGCATTGCTGAAATCAAAAAAATATCTAGTGCCACTGGTGATTTTGAGTCCATACACAATCTGCGGTGTTGGAGCGGCGTACCTCACGGGGCGGTTTAATCCCAAGAAGAACGCGGAGATCTTCGACGTTGCCAGCGCGTTTCAACCAAAGCCCAAAGGCAGCCCAACGAGTGTATCCGCGGTGGCCGGCTTTAACGCATTGAACCCATCGGCTTCCGCCTACGCTACTTCAGCGGAATATTTCACCCCTGTGTCATATAGCCAGGCGACTCAGCTTCTACGCAAATAAAAAAACGGCGAGCCAACTGCCTACGGTCTCGCCTCGCGGGCACTGGCGTCACCGAAACCGGCCCATTCACTTCTATTTTCATGACGGGCAGATTGCTGACCGACGGAGTAACCGGGGTTGAAGCCGCGGATTCCTGACTGTTTGCCTGTGTGTTGCTGGCATGGACCGTGAACGTATACGAGGTGTTATTCGTAAGCCCTGAAACCACTGCGCTGACAGCAGTGCCGCTGGAAGGAGCAGGAACCGTAATCGTGTTGGGCGTTGGGTTCCCGTTGATCAACGCAGTCACCGTGTAGCTCACGATGGCTGCGCCTCCATTATTCAGCGGCGCAGTCCAGGATACGAATGCCTGCGTGTCTCCGGCGATCCCTTGAACGGCGGCCGGCGGATTGGGGATTGGAATCACCGGAGCCAGGTTGCTGGGCGCAGAAAATGGGCTTGAACCCTGCGCATTGTTTGCCATCACCTCGAACTGATACGTTGCGCCGGCGGCGATTCCACTCAGCGCCGTGGAAGTCGCGGGGAACGCTGATCCAACCGGGGAAACCGTGATATCCGGGAGAGATATTCCATTGGAAGCAAAGTTGTTATGCACGGTGTAACTGGTCACTGGCTGCCCAGTTTGCAAAGGGCTCCAGGTAACCGTTCCTTGTCCATTGGCAATTGAGGCGACAACATTCAGCGGCGCACCCGGGGGGCCAGGAGCGGCGGCGGTCTGTATCGTCTGGAAGATTCTTCCTGCACCTGCGGTGCCTGCGCCGCTTGGATCGTCACCGGCATACAGCACCAGATTTGCCGGGTCGGTGCCGTCAACAGCAACCGCTCCTACGTTGGCCAACCCAATAGAAGTTGCAACATAGGTTGGAGCCAGTGTTTGTCCGGCGCTTCCCGCTGCAACATTTCCGACCCAGGCAACGCTGTTAGCATCGCCTATATAAAGATTATTGCCGTTCGTGGAGGGATACACCTGGTCGCTGGCAATGGAAGTTGCGAGCAGCAAGCTACCGAGTGTGATCTGGGCTGTTCCATTGGCCGAACCGCAAGCCGGGTTCTGTCCTACCAGGCAGACCGTGTCAGCATTCTTGATTACGAACATAATCTCCAGCGTCGCGCCCCAGAGATCGTGGCCAACAAAAGCCAGGCCGGAGCCAGCGTGGTTGCCTGCGACAGTGGCGGCCTGCTGCACAAACTGTGAGCACGTTCCAAAATTGCTGGATGTGGCATTGGCCGGGGAATTGAATCGGGCGATTACGGAACTTTTGCTAAATCCAACCCACACGTTGCCCAGCGGATCAATGGCAACCGAATTAGGCGATCCAGGATTGCCCGGGAAGGCGCATCCTGTTTGGCCACCAGCAAAGAGACTTCCTGCAGGCGCGCCGCCCAGTGAAAATAAGCTTTGCGGATCCATTAAACCGTTGCCGCTATCGGCCCCAGGCTGGTAGTTCACGCGTAGCGCTCCAAGGGAGCTCTTGGCTTGCGCGTCAACCAGATAAATAAGATTGTTGGCAGAATCAAAAGCCATGGCGCCCCCGTTGAGCCCGGAAACTCCACTCAATGGACATGCATTGGCATTGATCGCGTACGGACCGGGTGAATCCAGGTCAGGGTCGACACGGCAGATCCCCAGAGAGGCGTCTGCTACCCACAGGTGACGTACGGGAAGATTGGTTGCTGGGTTGATGGCTGTGCCGTAAAGAATTGCCCCGCCCGAAGGATCAGTAATGGGGCTCTGAGGATTAGGTATATAAAGCTAGCTTCTTGTAAACGAAAAAACAGGCACGCATTGAAGCGTGCCTGTTAAATTTATGAATCAATCACCAAACAACACTGAACCAGAGTTAAATGAGCCGCCAGGGTAACAATCAATACCCTGGCGGTTTCAAGTTTCTTACTTCACCGTCTGCGTGAAGTTAGCGCTCGGGTTCAGGGAGTCGATGCCGTCAAACACGACAACCGATGAAACTGCGAAGTTGACCGGTTTTAACAGCTTCGTTGCCGAGGCCGCAACGTTCACGGTAATCGTGATTGTTTGGGCCGTTGTTGGTTTGTTGCCGTTTTTCAGGTTTCCACCCAGGGATGCAATGGTGCAGGTAATGTTGTTTACCGGCTGGCCATTCAAGGTCGCCGCTACCGGGGCGCCGCAAGCAACTGGATCGGTTGCAGGAGCGCTGGAAACGGCGGTCACGCCTGTGATTGTGAGCTGAGCTGGTTCAGAGATGATAAAGCTCAGGTTATTTGCCAGGACTGAATTGGTGTTGGTCGCGACGAATGTGTGGGTGGTTGTGGTACCCGAATTCATCGTGGGTTTAGCGGAATTGGCGGTCACAGTTACGGGGACCGTCGGTCCAGGATTGCCCGTCGGCGGTGCGCCAGGCGTTGCCGTGGTCAGAACAGGAGTTGTCGCCGTTACAGCAGTGGCGATTCCGCCCGCCGGAGTTGCAGTGCCGGCGAAGGTTGCCGTGGCGCTGATCGGGGCCGTCTTGATCTGCACCAGGAAGTTCACGTTTACTGAAGCACCGGCAGCCAATGAGCCAAGGGTGCAGTTAACCTGGATTGTGGATGTTGTAGTGCAGCTTCCCAATCCGGGCTGGCCGAGCAGAACCGCTGCTCCGTCAGTTGTTGTCAGGTTGTAGGTCAATGTCAGGCCAGTCGCTGCGTTTGGCGTGGTGTTG
Source organism: Terriglobia bacterium (assembly GCA_963724105.1). Lineage (GTDB taxonomy): Bacteria > Acidobacteriota > Terriglobia > Terriglobales > Acidobacteriaceae > Angelobacter. The sequence continues at coordinate 48,654 of CAVRTD010000005.1, forward strand.
GTTAACGTAGCAGTGAAAGTCGACATGACCGGTACCGCAGGCACCGAGGTTGGACCAGCAAGCGCAATTTTGATCGCGCCTATCGGAGATGCAGCCGGAGTTACCGGGTTGGACGGTGTGGATTGCATACCGGCTCCGCCCGCGTTAACTGCCTGGACAACAAACGTATAGGTTGTGCCATCGGTCAAACCAGTAACAGTTCCGGTGGTAGCGTTTGCCGCAACGGTTGCGGTGAAGCCACCCGGGGTTGAAGTGATCAAGTATCCAGTGATGCCCTGGAGCACTGCGTTCGGTGGCGGTGCAAAGTTAACAAAGGCTACCGTGTCGCCAGCCGTTGCACTGATGTTGGTTGGGATGGTCGGCTTAACAACCGTGGGCAGCGTTACTGCCGTGCTGGGAGCGGAGAATGGGCCGTTACCCTGTCCGTTGTTGGCTGCGACTTCAAAACTGTAAGAGCCATTCGCCACTCCAGGAATCACCAGGAAGTTCGGCGGGAAAGTTCCACCCGCGATGGGTGTAACTGTTTGGTCTGCAATCGCTCCTGCTACCTCATGCACGGTGTAAGAAGTTACCGGTAGTCCGCTTTGTGCGGGGCTCCAGCTAACTGTAACGGTATTGCCCACGGCAGAAGTGCGGACAATGGTCGGAGCAAATGGTGCCGTTAAGGGTGATGATGGGTTCTGAGAAACGCTGAACCAGCGTCCCTGAGCAAGAAGGGCAGCGAGCGAAGGATCGTCACCAGAGTAAGCGACCACGTTCGCGGCATCGGTTACGTCAGCCACCACAGCATTCACGCCAACTGATGGACTGCCATTGAAAACAAAGGCTCCCGCAGGCTCATATGGATCTTGCACCACAACCGGCAGAGCGTCTTCGGCGAGAATGGGGTCGCCTGAGACGTTTCCAGCCCACATGTCATCGGTTAAGTCACCCATGTAAAGGTTATTACCGTTGAGATAAGGGTACGTTTGGTCGCCATAAATCGCCGTTGGTGTAAGTGCGACCAGCGCAGCCGTTGTCGGAGTGAGGTTGGGGCATGTTGCGTGCTGCACCGTCGGCGTAATCGATGGAGGCAACGCCTGGCAAGTAGTATCAGCGTTCTTGATCACAAACGGTCCGCCTTCACCCGCTTGCCACAGATCGTGGCCGATGAAAGCCAGACCATTACCGCCGCCGCCCGTGGTTTGGGCGACAAGCTGGACGAAATCAGCGCAAGTGCCAAAGCCAGCCGATGTTGCAGTAGCGGGACTGTTAATACGGACAATACCGCCTTGTTTCTTGAAGCCAATATACAAATTGCCATCGGGGCTAAGAGCAAGGCCGTCCGGGACGCCCATGGGAACTGCAATCGGCGTTACACCATCTGGTGCCAGAATGGTTTCCGTGCTGTCATCAGGGAATGCGCATCCGGTGGTGCCGCCAGAAAAGCGGCTGCCAGTGATGTTGCCGGCCAAAGGCAGAACGTTGTTGAAATCCAATTGGCCTTGGCCGCTATCACCGGTAGGTAAATAGCCGAGGCGGAAGATGCCTTGAGAGTTCGTCTGTTCGTCCGTCATGTAAACAAAGTTTGTCTGGGGGTCAAAAGCCATTGGACCGGCGGTTACCGAAAGGCCGTTCAGTTTGAACGGGCAAGTCGCTATCGTGACGGTAAATGGCGAAGGCGCGGTCGGATTCAATGCTATTGCCGCCATACCCGAATCAATATCAGGATCAATGCGGCACAGGCCGAAGTTTGAATCGCCGATCCAGAGATGGCGTACCGGCTGATTGGTGATCGGGCTGATCAGGCTGCCGTAAAGGATGATTCCACCCACAGGTGCTGTTGGGGGATTAGAAGGTGCGGGCGTCGTCGGGCTGATTCCAAGAATCTGAATCGCGCTTGTCGGCGGAACCGCGGTGGATTGAGCGCTCGCGGAGACTGCTGCGAGCACCAAGAGGACTGTCAAGCAGATGCAAACGCGGGCTGCAACATTGCTCCCGCGGCGCTTGCCTAGCTCGGCAACCGCAGAACAGGTAGAGCGTGTCATGATTTAAGACCTTCCTGTCCCCATGGGCTTTGCCCCGGGGTACGTTTCAGTTAGACAGGCCTTCATCCGTTGTTTGGAGCTCACAAGTGTGCATGAACGGGAGAATCCGGAATCGCACAGGCACAATGCTCCGCTAGCTTGCGCGCGGGCTATTACCCTGCAGGCAAGCGTGACCGCATGCCAGATAATAGGGTTCTAACAATTAGAGTGTCATTGGCGCTGGATTAAAATCCTTAAGAATCCACGCAGGACGCGGGGGACCAGCATGTTTACTGGTCCCCAGACGTCTCATCGAGCTTGCACCATGAAAAAGTTTGCTACTTCTTTGCAGGTGTTTTCTTGGCTGCGGGTTTTGCTGGAGAAGGACTGGCGCTGGGAGCCGCCGCGGCAGATCCGCTACTCGATGCAGTAGTGGAGAGTAACCACTGGCGTGGCTGATCCTTCCATGGTTGTGATCACAAACAGCTTGTCATAATCGTTCTCGCCGATAGCCGGAATTGTTCCCGCTTTCATGCGCGCGATCACCACCGGCAAAGTATTGCCGTGGCCGACGACCAGGGTGTTGCCGCCACCCATATAAAACAGGTCACGCACCAGGTTGACAGGATCTGCCGCCGGCACAACCTTTGGCGTGATCTTTAGCTGCTTGGCCAGCGGATCCGCGGTCTGTTGCGTGCGCTTTACTTCCGTTACGTAGATTTGCTTGATTCCCGCGTCTTTCAGCGTGTTGGCCAGGCAATCCGCTCGTTTGATTCCTGCCGGGCTCAGCGTGGCGTCGGCGGCCGTGGAAGTCTTTTCCGCATGCCGGACCAGATAAACCGTCCGCACGCTTTGTTGGGCTATCGCTAAATTACAAAATAGAAATACTGCAAGAAGTGTGCGCATGAATGAACATCTCAATTCGCCTCCAGATCAGCACGAAAGGGTCGTGTTTGACTGGATTACAGGCCGGTAGTTTGATAAAAAAGTGCCCCAAATGTATCAGAAGTTGCTATCATAGCTCAATTCCCCCACCCAGCTTTTTACCATAATTCAGTTGAGGAAGGTCTGTTTCATGTTCCGCTTATTCTTGACTTGTATGTTGGCGTGTGCCTCCGCTGTGGCGCAGATGGCCCCGCCCCAAACGACATCGGCTGCTCCTGTGGCGCCGGCGCCCCGGCCGGTATTTCATCCTGAAAACGTTGGTCCGAACACCGTGGTGGTTGAAATTCAGGGTATTTGCTCCCCTTTGAGTGATGGCACTGTCACGCAGACTCCCTGCGTTACCCAGATCACCAAGAGCCAGTTCAATGCCATGGTCGCTGCTGTTCACACTCCAATGCCTACCACGGCAACGCAACGCAACTTCGCGGAAGGCTACATTCAACTTCTTGCGCTTGCCGATGCGGCCGAAAAAGCAGGCATGGAGAAAGATCCGCAGTTCATCGAACTGATGAAAATTGTGCGTATCCGCACGCTGGCGGAAGCATATCGGTATGTTCTGGAAGACAAAGCCAACAATCCTGCACAAGAGGACGTTGAGGCTTTTTACAAGCAGAACACCGCTAAGTATGAGCAGATCAGGGCTGAAAGGGTCATTATTCCCCGCGTAACCCGGGCACACCCGGTTGCCGCCACGCCTGCGGAAGCTGCCAAAAAGGTGACCGATCTGGCGAACCAGATTCGTGAGCGCGCGGTCAAGGGCGAGGATATGACCATTTTGCAGGCTGACGCTTACAAGGCGCTCGGACTGCCGGCCCCTCCCAATACCGATTTGGGATCGCGTCGTCACGGGACCCTGCCTCCAGCCATTGAAACTCAACTCTTCTCCATGAAGCCCGGCGAGGTCACCAAAGTGTTGGAAGAGCCTTCTGGCCTCACAATTTATCGGCTTCGCACCCATGACACGCCCAGCCTGGATTCAATCCGCACTGAAGTTCTCCGTGATATGCACCAGCAATACGTCGCGAACACCACCAAGGCTACAGCCGACCGTGTTCGTACGAATCTGAATCTGGACTTCTTCACGCCTTTTACAGCGTTCAAAGGCCCGGTGCCAACGCATCCGGCGCACTTGGAGCCGCCTGTTGCCACGGGAACAAAAGCTCCGGCAGCAAGTCCTTCACCGGTCGCGCCGCCGAAACAATAATCGAGCGGACGGCCGCAGAAAGTTAAAAGCCCCAGGATTTCTGGGGCTTTTTTATGTTCGAAATTGGGGAGTTCAGAAATTTGCAAACAAGTTGCAACTAGACTCAAGTGTTGTCAGAAAAAAGAAGCGGCGTCATACGCCTGGCGATGATCTTCTTAACGAGGCGCCACAATAGAAGCTTGTGGACTGGGTGTTTCGGCTCCTCCCGTGGACGATCCAAGAGATTTGATATAGCTCACAATCTGCCAGCGTTCTGGTTCGGGCAGCTTGGACCAAACAGGCATGCCGTGGCAAACAATTCCATTGGTCACCACCCAGAAAATTGCGCCTGGGGTTGCGGTTTGTACTCTGTCTCTCATCATGCTCGGGCCGCGCCGCGTGCCGTCCGCGTCCTTACCGTGGCATGTTGAACAGTGCTCCTGGAATAGAATCTTGCCGGCCACAGGCGCGGTTGGATCGCTTTCCATGGGGTTGGGTTTGGAGCGAGATTTCTCAGGAGCTTTGGCCATCTCATTCGGACGGCCACGATATTTTGCCGCGGCTTGCTGCGCAGGACTTTCATTGTCATGCTGCGCAAAACTGATGGATGCGCCAAGAAGAACGGCACTCGCGCTTAGCAGGGAAACAAAGAATCTTGTTTTCATTTGTGAGCTCCGAAGAAACGCGCAACGGCGGGGCCGAAGTTGGGAAATTCGTGCGCAAGCCCCCAGCGCAAGAGAAAGATATGGCTGTTGTCATTGAGTCCAAATCCGGGAGAGATGCGGACTGTCCACCCGGAGGGCATGTTCCATGCAGCGACAGGCGCAAAATAGTGTGAGGTTTCATGCAGGCCAAAGCTGTAGCGGTCGCCCAGGCCGCCATACATTTCCGCTCCCACAATAATATTCTGTTTGCAGAAATTGCATGGAGTGGTAGAGCCCTTCAGCGCCAGCGGACGGCTGGCTCCCAGCGCATAGCCGAACTCCCATGGCTCATTCGAGAGGTTCTTCACCGCCAGGCTGTTTTCTACAAAATTCCAGCCCTTATAGTAGCTGGAGAGCAACAGCTTTAACTCCAATTCGTGGTCATGCTCCTGCCGGAGCACCGCATTGCTTTCATCAAAATCTGACTCCACATCATGGCCTTCGATTTCTTTCAGAATTTTATCGGCCCAGACGTCCTCATATTCGATATAGAGCACGGGGTTGATGATGTGTTCATGCTTCAGCAAACGGAAGCGGTTCTCCCATCGCCAGCCCGTGAAAAGGGTGCTGTCATTAAAAGTCGTCTGGCCGGCAAGGTAGAACTCGGTCGTCCACCAGGCTGTGGCGCCATATTCGAATTCGGTCCAAAAAGCATGGAAATCATTGCCGCCCCGCTGCGTGCCAAAGGTTGAAAAATATTCAACCTCAAGGCTGCCGGGTTCTTCCATGTAATGGTCGTAAGCCACGATATAAGGGTTCTCCTGGGCCGCGGCGCGCGACGGAGAGAAGAGAACGATCAGAGCAAGAACCGGAACGATAAGCCAGAGGCGGCGCAGCACAGTGTCTCCTTGTTGCAACTGGTTTGCATCTACGTGTGTCGAAATGAAATTGAAATTCATTTTCAATTCGGTGTCAAGGAGCAGCTCTCAATTTCTGTTGCAATCGGTTTGCAACTAGCTGCAACACGAAAGGTGGCTTACATCAGGAGGGCAAGTTCCTGCAGCCAGTTGTAATAAAGGCCATCGAATGGACTCAGCCAGTTGCAGCTTCCGGGTAAGAGAATCAAAGCGAATTAACCGGATATTTCACGAGCGACCCCATAGTGCTGTATGTTGACCGGGTAGTCATTTTTTTATACTATAAAGTCACGTATGCCTGAACTGGCGCAATCCATTAAGACGAAGAAGCAGGTAGTTTCGGAATTCCGTCAATCGGAAATCATCACTGCCGCGCGGAAAGTTTTCGCCGAAAAGGGCTATATCGCCGCGACGGTGGATGAGATTGCCACCCTGGCCGCCCTGGCCAAAGGCACCATTTACGTTTATTTCGAGTCAAAAGAGCAGATTTATAACGCCGTCCTGGAGAATGACCTGGACGCCTTGCGTGCGCTCACGCTGGAAAAGATCGCATCCGCGAAGACGGCGCGGGAAAAGATCTCGGCCTACATCGACGCGAGGTTCAAATACTGCGAAGAGCGCCGCGATTTTTTCCGGATCATGTACATAGAGCCCTCGGGATCGCCTGTGTTGAGCAAGGCCAAAGCGCGGGAGTGGCTGCGCGAACCTGTACGCCAGCTTACGGTAGCCATTGAGAGCGCCATTGCAGAGAACCAGATACGTCCCTGGCCGGCGGAGATCATGGCCTGGACCGTGGCGGATTTAACCACCGGGGCATTACAACGCAGGCTCTCAACAATCCCAACCACCACAGCTCGGCAGGACGCCGATTTTTTGATCGAGTTTATTGATGCGGCGCTTCGCACAACCGCAAGTTGAAAAGCGCAGTTGAAAAGAGAGGACCATCAAGATGCAACCGGCTGTTTCCAGATTAAACATTCAACGTGCGAATTTTCCGTGGAAAAAGACCAGCAAAACTGTATGGATGGGTGCCGGCTTGGTTCTGGCGACGGCATTGGTCCTTGCCGGATGCGGTGGCGCCAAAGCTTCCGGACCGCCACCCAAGCCGCCTGAGGTGGACGTGGCCGAAGTGGTCCAGAAAGATGTGCCCATCCAAAGCGAATGGACCGCCACCCTGGATGGCTATGTGAACGCACAGATTCAGCCACGCGTTTCAGGCTATCTCACCAAGCAGAACTACAAGGAAGGCTCATTCGTTCATAAGGGCCAGGTGCTGTTTGAAATCGATGAGAGACCGTTTGTAGCCGCATTGAACGAAGCAAAAGGTCAATTGGCACAGGCGCAAGCCGCGCTGGGCAAAGCGCAGCAGGATGTAAAACGCGATACGCCGCTGGCTGAAGCCCGCGCTATCGCTCAGAGCCAGCTTGATAATGACGTTCAGGCAGAGCTGGGAGCCAAGGCCGCGGTAGAGATTGCGAAAGCAAACATCGAGCAGGCGGAACTCAACGTAGGATTTACCAAAGTCACGTCATTGATTGATGGCATTGCCGGCATTGCGCAGACACAAATCGGCAATCTGGTGAGTCCCACTACAGTGCTGACCTCAATCTCACAGGTCAATCCGATCAAGGCCTTTTTTTCCATCAGCGAGCAGCAATACATGCTGACGCAAAGCGTCGGCAAGAATGGCGCTGAAAAAGATGCGTGGAAAGGCGTAAAGCTGAAGCTGGTGTTATCTGACGGCACCACATTCCCGCATGAAGGTTCATTCCTTCTGGCAGACCGCCAGGTAGATGCGAACACCGGGACCATCCGTGTCGTGGGCTCTTTCCCCAATCCCAATAACCTTCTTCGTCCCGGGCAGTTTGGCCGCGTCCTGGCTGAAATGGGTACGCAAAAATCAGCGTTGCTGGTTCCGCAGCGCGCCGTCACTGAACTGCAGGGCAGTTATCAACTGGCGGTGGTTGGCCCAGACAACAAAGTAACCATGCGTCCGGTGAAGGTAGGGCCGAATATCGGCAAGATGTTGATCATTCAAGATGGATTGAAACCTCAGGAGCGGGTGGTTGTGGAAGGTCTGCAAAAGGTCAAAGACGGCACCCTTGTAACCCCCAAAACAGCAAACCTGTAACAGATAGCAGAAGGGCAGGCGTCCAATGGCTAAATTTTTTGTGAACCGTCCCATTGTGGCAATGGTGATTTCCATTGTTACCGTGCTGGCAGGACTGGTTTCAATGGGCAAGCTGCCGCTGGCGCAGTTCCCGCAGATTGTTCCTCCGCAGATCATCGTCAACACCACGTTCACTGGCGGCGATGCCGCCACCATTGAGCAGTCCGTGGCCACGCCCCTGGAGCAGCAACTGAATGGCGTGGACAACATGCTCTACATGCAGTCCACCAATGCCAATGATGGCACGCTGCAAGAGACGGTAACTTTCGATGTAAACAGCGATCCCAGCACAGACCAGGTCAACGTGCAAAATCGCCTGGCGCAGGCGCAACCCAATCTTCCGCCAGACGTAAACCAGTTTGGCGTTACGCTGCGCAAATCCACCGGCTTCCCCATGATGCTGGTGGCTCTGTATTCGCCCAAAGGCACGTATAACTCTCTGTTTCTGGCGAACTACGCCAATATCAACATCAATGACGCGCTTTATCGCATTCCCGGCGTGGGTGAAGTCAGGGTCTTTGGCGCGGGCGATTACGCCATGCGTATCTGGGTCAAGCCAGACGTGCTGGCAAAATTGGGACTGACGGTCCCCGATATAACGCGCGCGGTACAACAGCAGAACAACGTAAATCCTGCAGGCCAGGTGGGAGCCGAGCCGGCGCCTCCCGGCAATGAAATGACCTATACGGTTCGGGCGCAGGGCAGGTTGATTACCGCCGATCAGTTCGGCGAAATTGTAATCCGCTCTAACCCTGACGGTTCGCTGGTGCGCTTGAAAGACGTTGCCAGAATCGAGTTGGGCGCGCTGAACTACCAGCAGGTGGCGCGTATGAACGGCAAGCCGACCTGCATCATCGTGGTATTTCAGGCTCCCGGATCAAACGCAATCGCTGTCGCCGACGGCGTAGAAAAAATCATGCAGGGGATGAAGCAGCGCTTTCCCTCTGATCTGGATTATGTAACTTCGCTCGATACCACGCGCCCGGTAAGAGAAGGCATTAAAGAAATCGCCATCACCTTAGCGGAAGCCATGGTACTGGTGATCTTTGTTGTTTATCTGTTCTTGCAGAACTGGCGCGCCACATTGATCCCGATGATCGCCGTACCTGTTTCGCTCATTGGAACTTTTGCATTTTTTCCGTTTCTGTCATTTTCCATCAACACCTTTCTCTCTTCGGATTGGTGCTGGCCATCGGACTAGTCGTAGACGATGCCATTGTTGTAGTGGAAGCCGTGGAGCACCACATTGAAGAAGGAATGTCGCCCAAAGAAGCCACTCTGCAGGCGATGAAAGAAGTGTCCGGGCCGGTCATCGGCATCGCGCTGATTTTGTCATCGGTGTTTATTCCGATTGCTTTCATGAGCGGCATTCAAGGGCAGTTGAACCGGCAATTCGCGGTCACCATTGCCATCTCTGTTTTGATTTCCGCCTTCAATGCCTTGACGCTTTCGCCGGCTCTGTCCGCCATGTTGCTGCGCCCCAGAAAGAAATCAAACAGCCCGCTGGCGCGATTCTTCGCTGCCTTTAACCGCTGGTTTGATAAAGCTACACACGGTTATGGAAGCGTGAGTCATGGCTTGATCCGCAAAGCAGTGGTTGGGGTATTGATACTGGTTGCATTCGTCCTGTTTGATGGCGCTGTGGGACGCAAACTGCCCACCAGCTTTCTGCCAGAAGAAGACTATGGATTCTTCCTGCTGAATGCCCAGCTTCCTCCGGCGTCGTCGCTGGCGCGTACAGATCTGGTGTGCCAGAAGATTGAAAAAATTCTGGCCGAGACGGATGGCATTCAATACGTAAGCCGCGTTGCCGGCTTCAGCCTGCTGACCCGCGTTTCATCTTCTTATAACGGTTTCTTTTTTGTCGCGCTCAAGCCATGGGACGATCGGCGCGGGAAAGGCATGGAAGCAAAACAGATTCTGGACCGTCTCAATAAACGGCTTGCCTCGGACATCCCAGAGGCGAATGCTTTTGGCTTTATGCCACCAGCAATTCCAGGTCTGGGCAGTGCCGGCGGATTTTCTTTCTGGCTTCAGGACCGCAGCGGCGGGTCGGTGGATTATCTTGATCAGAACCTCAAGAAGTTTCTTGCTGCCGCACGCAAGCGTCCTGAACTGAGCGGTGTTAACGCTTCGTTCTCCACCAACATCCCGCAGATTTATGCCGATGTGGACCGCGACAAGGTGCTGAAACAGAGCGTAGCCGTGAGTGATGTCTATCAGACGCTGCAGGCATTTCTTGGCGGACTCTTTGTGAATCAATTCAACCGCTTCGGTCGCCAGTGGAAAGTATTTGTGGAAGCCGAGGGAGAAGAGCGCGCACACCCTGAAGATATTGGCCAGTATTACGTGCGCAGCAGCAAAGGCGGCATGGTTCCGCTTTCGGCTGTAGTCAACACCAAGCCCACGACCGGCCCTGAATATACCAACCGCTTCAATCTGTATCGTGCGGCACAGGTCTTGGGTACTGCTGCTCCCGGCTATAGCTCAGGCCAGGCCATGGACGCGCTGGAGCAAGTGGCAAAAGAGACACTGCCTGCCGATATGGGTTTTGACTGGGCCGATCTCTCTTATCAGGAAAGAAGAGCTTCTGGCGCAGCCGGAGGCATCTTCGCACTGTCACTGTTGCTGGTCTTTCTGATTCTGGCGGCGCTCTATGAAAGCTGGGCGCTACCATTCTCTGTTCTGCTGTCAGTGCCCATTGCGGTCTTCGGGGCTTTTCTCGGATTGCAGCTTCGCCATTTTGATCTTGATGTTTACGCACAGATCGGCCTGATCATGCTGATTGGACTCTCTGCTAAGAACGCCATTCTGATTGTTGAGTTCGCCAAGATCGAACATGAAAAAGGGAAGGATCTGGTGGAAGCTGCGATTGAAGGGGCCAAGCTCCGCCTGCGTCCGATTCTTATGACATCGTTCGCTTTCATTCTGGGTTGCGTGCCTCTGTGGATCGCATCCGGTTCGGGCGCCTCAGGTCGGCGCATCCTTGGGACGGTGGTAATCACCGGAATGTTGGCTGCAACTTGTATCGCTGTCTTTATTATTCCGATGTTGTTTGTGGTGGTAGAGAAGATTGCGGCGCGGATGCGCAGAACTTCGCCTTCGCCAATTCCAGCAACATCCGCTCCTCATTCATCCCGAGCTGGAGCTGACGATTAGGACCGAAATGAAAAAAATTGCCGCCATCGCCTTATTAGCTGTTGCTCTTACTGGCTGTACCGTGGGACCGCGTTACAAGCGGCCTCCCGTGGATGTTCCTGATGCTTATCGCGGAATCGACCAGGAAAATGCTGGCAAGACTGAAGCTGCTTCGCTTGCTGACCAGAAATGGTGGGAGGTCTTTCAGGACCAGCAACTGCAGCAATTGGTGCATACCGCTCTGGAACAAAACTATGATGTGCGCATTGCCGCGGCCCGTATTCTTGAAGCCGAGGCCCAACTGGGCATAACCCGGTCCAACCAGTTTCCGCAGGTGAATGCCGGCGCGGCGACTGTCATCCAACGTATACCGGCACAAGCGTCTTTGCCCGTCGCAACCAACGGCAGCGCCACTCAATTGAGTGTGTCAGCAGCGTGGGAGCTGGATTTCTGGGGCAAGTTTCGGCGCGCCACGGAAGCGGCTCGCGCCAACCTGCTGGCCAGCGAATGGGCGAAGCAGCAAGTCATCAGCACACTGATTAGTGATGTGGCGACGGCTTATTTCCAGCTGCGGGAGCTCGATCTTGAGCTTGAGATTTCTAAGCAGGCGCTTACTTCGCGGCGTGATTCACTCAAGTTGACGCAGATGCTGGCCGATCACGGCGCAACTTCAATGTTGGACGTGCGGCAGGCGGAACAACTTGTATACACTGCCGCTGAACAGGTGCCGGATCTGGAGCGCCGCATTCAACAGCAGGAAAATCTGATCAGCACGCTGCTGGGCAAAAACCCAGGGCCGGTAACGCGGGGAATGAAACTGACCGAGCAGCCACACATTCCACAAGTTCCTGCAGGTTTGCCGTCTGCGTTGCTGGAGCGGCGGCCCGATATACGGCAGGCAGAAGAACAGCTTGTAGCTTTTAACGCGCAAATTGGCGTTGCCAAAGCAGCCTACTTTCCGCAGATCACCCTGACCGGCGATGCCGGCTATCAGAGCGTGGCCATTACCAATCTGTTTAGCGGTCCAGGCGGATTCTTCAGCCTGGGTGGCGCGTTGACGCAGCCGCTTTTTGCTGGAGGCAAAATACGCTCAGGCGTGAAATTGTCTGAGGCGCAAAAAGAAGAAGCCGTACTGACCTACAAGAAAACCATTCAGCAGGCATTTCAAGACGTTTCGGATTCGCTCATCGGTTATGAAAAAGACCAGGAATTCCGGCAGCAGCAACAACTGCTGACCAATGCCGCGGAAGACGCGGCACATCTGTCGGACGTCCGCTATAAAGGCGGGGCCACAAGCTATCTGGAAGTTCTAACCAACCAGACGAATTATTTCTCCGCGCAACTCAATCTGGCGCAGGCCCAGCTGAATGAATTGAACGCCCTGGTCCAACTCTATCGCTCACTTGGCGGCGGCTGGCAGCAGTAAGCCCGCGCGCGGAGTTTTAATCGCGGGAAGCTGAGTGAAGGCCAGTCGCGGCGGGGAGAATGTCACAAAACCAGAAGCCATCGCGCTCAACCCTTTCGCCTGTCGCGATCGCTATCTCCCGGCTGAACATTGGTCCGGCATAGGCAAAAGAATGGAACTCGCCATTCTCTCCACATGGATCCACGCCGGGCGGAAGTTCGTCCAGTAATGACTGGTCAAAATCGCGCCCTGTGAAATCCGGGGAGAGCTGTTTAGGATCCACACACACCAGTCTGGCGCGAAGTCCAGCGTTGACCATCTCTCTGGCAAGCTGACCGGTAGGAATTCCCCAGATTGGGAAAAGCGGCTCCAGTCCTGTGCCTTTCAATTGGCGCTCACGATACGCGCGTACGTCTGTGAGAAATAGATCGCCAAATGCGATAGCTGTAATTCCCTGGGACACTGCCTGATCGCAGACTTGTTTCATCGCCATTTCATAATCCGTGTTGGAGCAAGGCCAGGGTAGAGGTGCGATGATCAGCGGTAGCCCGGCAGCTTCTGCCTGCATTTCCAGCAGCGCGCGGCGGGTGCTATGCATGGCAACGCGATCAAAGGCTGAATTGATGGTAGTGAGCAGGCCGGCAATTTCATACTGATTCTGTTGTCGGAGAACGTGCAAAGCCCAGGCGCTATCTTTGCCACTACTCCATGAAAGCAGAATTTTGCGCATGCGTAATGATATCTGTTTGGAAAGTGACTCGGGCTTACGCAACCTTCTGAAATCCCGAATCCCACGCAGTGGGTGAGGGATCACTATCGCTACCCAATATTTCAGGCACTAAGTAACTTGAGTAATGTATGGCTCCCATAGCGTCTCCTCGCTACGCTTCGGGGTTTCAGAAAGAAATGATAGATTTGAGGAGCAATGTCTGCTCCTAACTCAAGATTCATTCGCGCTTGCCGGTGTGAACCCGTTGACGTCACGCCGATCTGGCTCATGCGTCAGGCCGGCCGTTACATGGCCGAATATCGCGCCGTGCGTAAGCACCATTCAATTTTGGAGATTTGTAAAACTCCGGAAATCGCAGCTGAGGTCACCATTACCGCGGCGGAAAAGCTGGACGTGGACGCGGCCATCATCTTTGCCGACCTGCTGCTGCCGCTGGAAGTAATGGGCATGCCATTCCGCTTTGAAGCCGGTGAAGGTCCGGTCGTTGAGCAGCCGTTGCGTTCTCCCAGGCACATTGATGCACTGGTCACCAATCGCGCCAGCGAACTGGGCTATGTATCTGAATCGGTCCGGCGCGTGGTCAAACATTTTGGTGACAAGCTTCCAGTCATCGGATTCTGTGGCGCTCCTTTTACGCTGGCCAGTTACATGATTGAGGGCGGCGGGTCGCGCAACTATATCCATACAAAAAAAATGATGTATACCGAACCCGCTGCGTGGCAGATGCTGATGCGCAAGCTGGTGGACGTATTGTCTGCTTATGCCGCGGAGCAGGTGACCGCCGGCGCCGACGCGCTGCAGATCTTTGATAGCTGGGTAGGTTGCCTGAGCGTTGAGGATTATCGCCAGTATGTTCTGCCTTTCGCCACCGATCTGGTGCAGCGATTGAAGAAGACCGGCGTACCCATTATTTATTTCGGCACGGACACGGCAACTTTGCTTCCCGCCATGAAAGAAACAGGCGCACAGGTGATGGGCGTGGACTGGCGCTTTCCCATGGACCAGGCCTGGAGCAGCCTGAAGTTTCAAGGGGCAGTGCAGGGCAATCTTGATCCTGTGCTGCTCTTTGCCGGGCAGAAAGAACTGCGCGCGCGGACTGAAGCTATTTTGCGGCAGGCTGGTGGACGTCCGGGACACATCTTTAATTTAGGGCATGGAATCCTGCCGGAAACGCCGGTAGAAAACGTATGCGCTCTGGTGAATTTTGTAAGAGAACTGAGCGCAGAAATTTCCGCTGCAGCCCGATGAGCCAGAACTCTTTGCCATGAAACGAATAGCCATTATCGGCGGCGGTATTGCCGGGCTCAGCGCGGCCTTCTACCTGGAAAAAGCGCGGCGCGGTGGCGCTGCTCTCCAATGGACACTGTTTGAAAAATCTGACCGCCTCGGCGGCGTCATCCAGACAGAACAGCGCGATGGTTTTGTTCTTGAAGCCGGCGCTGATTCGTTTCTGGCGGCAAAGCCTGAAGCCACTCGCTTGTGCCAGGAGTTGGGGATCGGGTCCGAGCTGATCAGCTCCAACGCTGGCCGCAAGACTTACATCCTGGTAAAAGGCAAGCTTGTGCCCATACCTCAGGGCCTGGAGTTCATGGTTCCCACGCGCGTGTGGCCCATGGCCACAACGCCGCTGTTTTCTTTCAAGACAAAATTGCGGATGGCTTCGGAGTTGTTTTCTTCCGTCCGAAAGAATGCGGGCGACGAATCAGTAGGCGAATTTGTTCGCCGCCATTTTGGACAGGAAATGGTCGATCGTGTGGCGGAGCCGCTGCTGGCCGGCGTCTACGGTGGCGATGTCGAAAGCCTGAGCGTGCGCGCTGTGCTGCCGCGCTTTGCCGAGATGGAGCGCGAACACGGCAGCCTGGTGCGTGCAACGCTGAAAGCCAAAGCGCAAAGCAAGTCCCAAAGCAAAGCCCAGTCTGGCGCCAAACCGCAGCCGCTCTTCAGTTCACTGAGGAATGGCATGCAGCAAATGATAGACGCGCTGGTTGGGGCGCTGCCGCAATCGTCGATACGTTTGCATCAGCAAAACATCACCGTGCGACCGGTGCAAGCGAGCGGTGACTGGCAGGTCGAAAGCTCCGGTGTTGCAGAGAGATTTCAAGCAGTATTACTGGCAGTGCCAGCGCCTTCAGCGGCTGGACTGTTGCGGCAATTTCATCCTGCTTTGATTGAAGGTCTGGCCCACATTCAATACACTTCGTCTGCGGCGGTTGCTCTCGCATATGACCGCGCCAACCTGCCTCCGGGGCACGGCTTTCTTGTGCCGCGATCAGAGCGCCGCAAGATCATGGCCTGCACATTTGTGCATAAGAAGTTTGCACATCGCGCACCTGAAGGAAAGATCATGCTGCGCTGCTTCTTTTCCAGCGCGCGCATGCCTGACCTGCCCGCGCAGAGTGACGAAGCCTTGCAGCAGATGGCGCGCCAGGATCTCAAAGATGTTCTGGGACTGACTGCCGAGCCCCTATTCGCCCGCACGTTTCGCTGGGACCGTGCTATGGCGCAATATGAAACCGGACATCTGGAACGCGTGGCGGAAATGGAGAAGATTGTCGCCGCCATGCCCGGCTTCCATATCATCGGCAATTCATTCCATGGGATCGGCGTGCCTGACTGCATTAAATCCGCTGTGCAAGCGGTGGAGCAGATTACTTCCGCCGTTTCACAGCACGCGCCGGTTTAGCTTTACTTTTCTTGGCGGCAGGCCTCGCGTTCGGCGCTGCGCCCAAACCGACCCGAGTCTTCTTGGGCAGCTTTTCCAGAATAAGTTCATACGATTGCCGGATGAGCTCTTTTACTTCAGTCTGTCGTAGACCGTCCAGTTCGATCATTGCCACCCAGTGATTACGCGCCATGTACGGCGCAGGAATAATGCCTTCGATCTCCACCAGTTCCGCAAATTTCTCTGGAGTGCATTTGAAAGCGATCTTTGTTGGGCTCGATCCCGGCTCAAGGTTGGCGATGCAAAACATTTTGCCGGCAATGCGGAAGAGCAGATTATGTTCCCACTGCACATCCTCGGTAGCATGAGGGAGTGAAAGACAGAACGCGCGCACCCAGTCGAGGTAAGAAATCATGAGTGAAATACTAGCGACCTGCTAATGCATGGGCAAATTGTCCGCTTAACTGCGGAAACTGAGCAGCGCCTGAGCGATGACTGAATCTTCTGTAGGGCCAAAGACGGTCCGCAGATCGAGTAGTACGCGGCCTTCTTCCACGCGGGCCACGATAGGTGGCTGATGATTGCGCAAGCGTACCGCCAGTTGATCCGCGCTGAGCGAATTGGCCGTGACAGCCAGAAGAAAAGTTGGCAAAGAAGAAGTTGGAGCAGAACCGCCGCCGACTAACGATTCACCAGAGATGATGGCGGTCTTCAGATGCGAGGCAGAGTTGAGCTGCGCCTGCAATGCCTCTGCGCGAACGCGAATTTCTTCGGCAGGCAGGCGCATCATGCGGGCAAAAGGAATTGCATCATGGTTCTGGCGGATGTATTCCATCAGCGTGCCTTCCAGAGCGGCATAGGTCAGCTTGTCCACACGCAAGGCGCGGAAAAGCGGGTTGGAGCGCAAACGTTTAACTAGCTCTTCGCGTCCGCTCAGCAGGCCGGCTTGCGGACCGCCCAGCATTTTGTCGCCACTGTAAGTGATCAGGTCAACACCGGCACGCAGGCTTTCCATCACGCCGCTTTCATTGATGCCCAGAGCACGCAGCGGCAGCAGAGCGCCGCCACCAAGATCTTCCATCACAGGGATATTGTGCTTGCGGCCAAGTGCGGCCAGTTCTTCCAGAGTTGGCTGTTCTGTAAAACCGATAATGGCAAAGTTGGAGCGATGTACGCGCAGCAGCAGCCGCGTCTTTTCATTGATAGCTTGTTCGTAGTCGGCCAGCCGCGTGCGATTGGTTGTGCCAACTTCGCGCAGGACAGCGCCAGATTTAGCCATCACGTCTGGCACGCGAAATGATCCGCCAATCTCAACCAGCTCGCCGCGTGAAACGATGACTTCGCCGCCTTCAGCCAGCGTGTTCAATGCCAGCATGACCGCCGCCGCGCAATTATTCACGGCTACGGTGCGAATGCCGCTCACGCCTTCCTGGTTCAGCAGCCGGGAAAACAGCCGCTCAACGTGGACGTCGCGCTTACCGCGTTCGCCCGCAGCAATATCAAATTCAAGATTGGAGTAGCGGCCAGCAACTTCATTGATTCGCTTAAGCGCCGCTTCGGCCAATGGCGCGCGCCCCAGATTGGTATGCAGGACCACCCCGGTAGCGTTGATCACTGGCTTGAGTGAAAATTCCATAGCGCGGCTCAGGTGACGGGCCACCGCCTGCGGCAAATGAGATACCGCGAGTTCTACCGCTGCTCGATTGCCAAGCGTGCCTGCGCCGATCTCTTCACGCAGGCTGGCCAGCACTGCGCGGACTGAGTCCGTGACTGCGGGTTGCCCTTCACGCGCCAGCAGATCTGTAAGCGCTGCATTCTTCAGCAGTTCGTCCACGGCGGGAAGAAGGCGGTAGAGATCGGATTTGGAGGTTGTTGTCATGTCTTTTATCCCGAGCGTAGCGAGGGAGCCCTACAGTCTTAAATACCGAAAAGGTAAAAGCATCTTCGCATTCTCATTTTTACACAGGCTTTCAAATGTTCATAACCCAATCATCCATCAGGCGATAGGGATCCCTCGCTCCGCTCGGGATTGCAGAAAAAGCTACGTTTGGGTCTTTAAAAACCTATCCCACTTCCACCAATCCATACCTGCGCTGCCAGTGGTTTCTCAAATGCTCCATGACCCGCCTGCGATCTTCCAGAGTGATTTCCGGATCTTCTTCTTTCACGAGCTTTGCGGCTTCAACTTTGGCCAGTTCCAGCAGCTTGCGGTCGCGCAGAAGATTGGCGACGCGTAGCCCGGGCATGCCGGCTTGCCGTGTGCCAAAGAATTCTCCGGGGCCGCGCAATTCAAGATCGAGTTCGGCAATTTCAAATCCGTCTTGTGTGCGCACCATTTCGTTGAGCCTGCGCTCGCCTTCAGGCGAGACCTTACCGCCGGTCATAAGCACGCAATAAGATTTGGCTGCGCCACGACCGATGCGTCCGCGAAGCTGGTGGAGTTGTGATAGTCCGAACCGCTCGGCATGTTCCACTACCATCACAGTTGCGTTGGGTACGTCCACGCCAACTTCAATCACGGTGGTAGCGACCAGAACGTCAATTTCGCCGGCCTTAAAGCGGCGCATGGCTGCTTCTTTTTCTTCCGGACTAAGGCGGCCATGCAGTAGTCCTACACGCAGATCAGGGAAGATTTTCTTTCGCAGTTCGTCATACATGTGCAGGGCGGCCTTGAGCCCGGTCTTCGATCGCGAGCCAACAGGCTCCCCTGAAAATTCCATCTCCTGCTGTTCCGCGGGAGCCCCTTCAATCACCGGGTAGACGACATATGCCTGCCGTCCCAACTTAACCTGTTTTTTTACGAAGTCCCAGACTTCATCAGCGCGCTTGTCAGAAATTTTGCGCGTAGTAATGGGCGTGCGGCCGGGCGGCAGTTCGTCGAGCACACTGGTATCGAGATCGCCATAGAGCGTGAGCGCCAGCGTTCGTGGAATGGGAGTGGCCGTCATCACCAGAGTGTCCGGTTCGGCATCGCCTTTTTTCATCAGCTTAAAGCGCTGCATCACGCCGAAGCGGTGCTGCTCGTCGACAATCACGAACCCCAATTTATTGAATTCAACTTTTTCCTGGATCAGAGCGTGCGTGCCGATGACCAGATGCACGTCACCGCGCGCAATGTGGCGGCGCGCGCTACGCTTCATGTCTTCATCCAGGGAGCCGGTGAGCAGCAAAATGCGATAACCAGCAACATCTTCCAGAATGCGCCGTGCGGAAAAATAATGCTGCGTGGCCAGAATTTCCGTAGGCGCCATGAAGGCCACCTGATAGCCATTCTCAATGGCGATAATCGCAGCCTGCAGCGCGACGATCGTCTTGCCGGATCCCACATCGCCCTGGAGCAGACGCCGCATGGGAAAAGGCTGCTGCATGTCCTGCGCAATTTCTCCGAGCACGCGCTTCTGCGCGGCAGTCGGTTTGAAAGGAAGAGTTTTCTTGAGCGACTGGCGAACGCTCTCGGTCAGTGCAAAGGGGATGCCGGGGCGGGAGCGCATTTTGCGCCGCTTCAACTCCAGGCCTACTTCCAGAAAAAATAGCTCTTCAAAGATCAGGCGCTTGTGGCCTGGCGTGCAGTTGTTTTGCAGGTCAGCGAACGACTCTCCCTCAGGCGGAAAGTGGACCTGATCAAATGCAGGACGCCGATCCAGGAGATTTAGACGGCGGCTAAGAGCGGGCGGAATGCCGTCAGGGACATGAGGTCCCAGGTTCTGCAGTGCGCCGTAAATGATCCGGCGAAACCAGCGCGAGGTCAGCTTGGTATTTGCGGCGGACTCATAAATAGGAACGATCCGGCCCACTTCGAGCGACTCAATATCTTTGGCGGTTTCAAGATCAAGCTCGCCTTCACCCCCGCCATCTAAAACTTCAAACTGCGGCTGATTGATCTGCAGGCCGCGTCCTTTCCAGCCTTCTTCCACCTTGCCGTACAGCGCGACGAGTTGGCCGGGTTTGAACCGGTCACGCAGATATTCACCGTGAAACCATATGCATTTAAGGGTTGAGCGTCCCTGGCCGGCGACCATCTCAAAGATAGGCATGCCGTTGCGCGTGCGAAACACCGCCGAGTTGCGGACTTCGGCTATCACGGTGGCCATTTCACCGGCACGGAGTTCGCCAATCCCGCGCGGATTCAGGCGGTCTTCATAGCGGAAGGGGAGATAGTAGAGCAGGTCTTCAACCGTGGAGATATTCTTCTGCTCCAGCCACTCGGCAATGCGCGGCCCAACGCCTTTAACGAATTTGACTTCAGTTGAAAGATCCAGCACTCAACTCATGATAAATGGGTTGTCACTGAAAGAGAGTATTCGACTTCTAGCCGCGGGCAGAGCGGCGCTTGACGGCTGCTTTCTTTGGTCTGGCAGCAGCGCTACCGTCCGTGCCAAAAAGCTGCGGCATGCTGAAATGATCGATATTAAAGGTGAACTCATTGGTGCAGGAAGGGCAGGACGTCCTGTGTACCCCTTCTTTTACTTGAGTGGGCTCCACATCAAAAGAGCGCAGGCACTTGGGGCAGGTAACAATGACCTGGCCTGAACCATTGAGCGCCACCCATATGGGAGAAGTATTACGCTTGCCCTGCACGGGACGCTCCGGAGCCTGCCGCACAAGTTCTTTCACCTTGGCCAGCAATTCCGGGACGGAGTAATCGCCTTTCTGGAAAAAGGTGTCAGCCAGAAGGCCATCGGGAATATTGTCAGTCACGTATTCGCCGCTCAGGGCGATGGTGGGAATCTGAGGAAAGCGATTGCGCACCACGGCCAGAAATTCAAAGCCAGACATTTTCGGCATGCGCAAATCTGAAATGATGAGATCGGGCAGTGCTTCATCCAGAGCGTGCAGCCCTTCCATTCCGTCCGCGGCCGTGAGCACCTCATAACCTGCGGCTTCAAGCACGGCCCCGCCGGTAGTTCTTACCGCAGGTTCGTCGTCCACAAAAAGGACACGAAAGCGAAAAGTGGGCATCACGGGCTCCTTGGGCGCGAAGGGCTATTTGTTTGGCGGGTGGTACCGACTACCCCAAGTATAACAGCTGCGCCGGTGTTTTTTGGCGGCCTTTCTATTGTTCGTCCCAGTGGGTTACGCCTAAACTGGTGTGAATGCCAACATGGCTGGGTTAATGTTAATAAAGATAGTTTGATGAAAAAACGCATTGCAGAAATTAGCTGCGCGGCTCTTATTGTAGTTTTTTGCCTGGCAGCCCACGCATGGCAGCAATCGCCAGTGGCTGATGCGTCGCAGCCGAAGGCGCAGAGTACACCCACACCCGCCGCCGTGCAAACGCCTGGCACAGACCAGGACGACGCGGCCGAAGATCCTGCGGCTAAGCTTCCCCCAACAACCGATCCGAAAGAGATTGTCCGGCGCGCCGTGGCGGTTGACCACCATAATTTTGAGCGCGCGCAGAAATATACCTGCGTCCAGCGGCAGGTGGTCAAAGTGCTGGACAAGCAGGGCAATATTAAGTCAACCGAGATCAAGACCTACGACGTCAATTATTACTTTGGCGAGTTCTATCCCAAGCTGATCCAGGTGGGTGACAAGCCACTGAGCGAGAAAGAACAGAAGAAAGAAGACGAGAAGCTGGAAAAATTTCTAGACAAACGCCGCAACGAAAGTGAAGAGGAGAGGCAAAAACGGCTGGATAAGGAAAAGAAGGAGCGGGAGGAGAGCCGGGCTTTTGTCCGTGACGTGGTGAATGCCTACGACTTCCGCATGGCCGGCGAGGACAAGGTTTCCGGCGCGGATACCTGGGTGATTGAGGCAATCCCGCGCGCCGACTTCAAGCCCACGCAGCCGCATGCCGACATACTGAAGAAGGTCAGAGGGCGTATCTGGATTGAAAAAAAGGACTACAACTGGGTAAAGGTAGAGGCAGAGGCCACGGACACGATTTCATTTGGCCTGTTTCTGTTCCGTATTCATCCCGGATCGCGCTTTGTTCTGGAAACGGCACACATCAACAATGAGTTTTGGGCGCTGCAGCGGCTTTACATTAATGGCAGCGCGCAGGATTGCGCTGTTGAAAAATGAGATCGCCGAACAAGAAGATGTTTTTTCCAATTACAAAAAGTTCAGCAGCACAGTGACGATTCTTCCGGGACTGAAGGAAGTGCCGCCAGAGCAGCTAGCCCAGCCACCAAAATGATCTTTGATTTAACGCCGTCTTCAAGCAGGTTTCTGCGCAGGCTCCTGATACAAGCCGATCACGTTACCTGCCGGATCGCGGAACCTGGCAGTAATCTCCGGCGCATCGGCGCCAATTGGCTGAACGATCTCGCCTCCATTGGCGACGAGCAGATCAAGGGTTGCAGCCACGCTATCTACCATGATGTAAACCATAAGGCCTGGAGCAGTAGCAGGCGGACGTCCGAGTACCCAGGAGCCGCTTACCTCGCCAACTGCGTCGTCAAAGGCGGTACTGCCATCGCCACGTTTGCGGATGCTCCATCCAAAAGCCCGCTGGTAAAAGGCGGCTGAACGCGCAATATCAGTTGCGGGAATTTCGATATAGCAGATCTTGCCATTCTTTAGTGTAGGAGGCATCTGTGTCCTTAAGCCTTTCTCCTCTTACGCAGGCTGCGAAGCCAGATTCTCAGATGCATTCGCAGCCGGCTAAGGGTCTACTCCATCCCAGCCCATTCAATCGCGTTAAACAGCATTTGGAATGTGCCTTCAGTCTGGGCGCGATGCTGCACGCGGAAACCGAACATCACGATTTTACCCTTGCCGCGGGTAAAGCTCACGGCCGCTGCCTTACGTTCCAGCCGCTCAGCGCCATGGGCGTAGCCGGAGATCAGGATGTCTTTGGCGTCGTCAGGGTACCAGGCGATCACGGAGCGCTGCGTGTCAGGATCGGGCACTGAGGTCTGGAAGGCGAGCGGCGCGTCGACAAAGGCAGCAATTTCTTTCGGCATGCCATAGCCGACAGGATTTTGCGTATCCACATAAACGCGGAGAAGCGATCCCGGAACGTTGAACTCAGCGGTTGAAGCAGCGCCGCGTCCGGTTGCGCTTTGGACCGCGTTGCGTACCGGGAGATTGAAGTCTTCACCGAAGATGAGTTCTGACGAATGTGCGAGTGTTATCAAGGTGCCGCCTTTATCGACAAAATCTTTGAGCGCGCGAACGCCTTCTTTACCAATGCCGCCTGTATATTCCGGAGGCAGCTCTTCTGAGTAGCCTTCGCGGCTGGTGCGTCCGTCAACGATGATGTCACGACTGGTATCGGGAAGAATGATCACGTCAAACGCGGCGTTGAGATTCCCGGCACGCACCTGCTTGTTCTCAACATTTTTGATATTGAAGCCATATTGCTCAAGGATGAATCGCGTCCAGCCTTCGTCCATGGAGGCGACGAATGGCTTGTATAACGCAACACGCACTGCTTTGAGCGGTATTGCGCCTTTCGGCAAATCAGACATGGCGGAGAGCGCAAGGTGTAACTTTTCGGCATTGGCGGCGAGCTGCGGATGGGCCGCGAAAATCAACTGTGGCTGCTGTCCTGCGGCATTCTGTAAGAAAACCTGCGCGCCTGCTTTTTGCATGGCGTTGACCAGGGCAAATGCGTTGTTCTGATGGTCTGCGATGGAATAGTAACCGCCTTTGCCGGTGAGTCCACTCTCAGGCCATGCCGCCGTTTTGATCACTTTGGTGGACTGTTGATCCGCGGGAGAAAGTTTTGTTTTCTCGACTTTCACCCCCATCATCAGCGGCAGAGACCATGCCGCCACATCATAAGGCTCAAGGATGCCGCTATTGGGCGCAAGATGAACCTCCGGGTAGCGCTGGATGCCGAGCATCTCGTCAAGGAAGCGGCCATACGGCTGCGATGTGGGCAAAAGAAAAGTCTTGCCGTCCTGTGCCAGACGAACCTCTGCTCCATGCTCCAGCATGAGCGCAGCCAGACGCGCGGCGACGACGGGATCCCGCTGATTATCGAGTGGAATGCGCCAGAACTCAGAAGGATCCGCAGACTCTACCGCCGCTGTCGCCATGCTGGCAACGCCGCGCAATAACTCTCGGCGATACTTGCTCATGGTTTCAAGAGCGGCGTCAGAGACGAGAAGCTCGTAATCCATGATGTCGCGCAAACGCCACGTGCCGCCGGGCCATGGATTGGGAAAGTTGATCTGCTGTTGATACTGGATCAGACCTTTGGTCCCGCCTTGAAGTTCCGTGGGCGAAATCTGCATGGGAGTGGCAACGCGCGCTGACGCAACTTCCGTCAGAACGCCATACATGTTTTTCCACCAGCCGGTGTTGCGCGTGCCGCCGGGCCAGTAGGCGTCAAATGAGTAGTTGTAAATCACGCCGGACTTGCCGGCCTCTTCCAGCCGCCAGCCCATATCGGCGCCCAGCAGATTGTTGCCACGATGTACCAGAGGGTTCACCAGCTTGGCTACGGGATCGGCGTTGGGCGGAATATAAATGCGCGGACCATAAGAGCCCATCTGATGCTCGTCAAGCCAGAACTGCGGAAACCACTCGTGATAGACAGCCTGGTTCACGTTTTTAGTTTCAATCTGGGTAAGCATGTACCAGTCGCGATTGTCATCATGGCCGACGTAATGGTGATAAAGGTACGGCATCCGGCCGCCTTCATATTTTGTGCCCAGATATTTGCGATACCACTCGGTGACCATGGTTTCGCCGTCCGGGTTGAGCGAAGGAACCAGCAGCACGATGACGTCATTCAACTGGCGGAGCTTCTCCGGATCGCTGGTGGTGGCAAGCTTATAGGCCCATTCCATGGCCATCTGACTGGAGCCGATTTCATCGGCATGAATATTGCATGTGAGCAGGAGAATGCCTTTGCCCTCGCTGGCGAGCGCGTCAATCTGCTCTTTGGAAAGTCCACGGGGATCGGCCAGCTTATGCGCGATCTCCTGATACTTAGCTTTGTTGCGCAGGTTTTCCGGAGTCGAGATCACCGCCATGAACATCTCTTCGCCCAGCGTGGTCTTGCCCAGGACCTCAACCTGAACGCGGTCCGAAGCCGCACTCAGTGCCTTGAAGTATGAGGCGATCTGGCGATAGTCGGCGAGCTTGCGATCGGCGCCCACCTCAAAGCCCAGGAATTCAGAAGGTGTTGGGGCGTGAGCGCTTTTCTGCTGCGCGGCAATGGGTGCGATGGCCGCAACCAAGGTGAGGGCAAGAATCAAGACCCGGCTTTTATTTGCATTCATGTTCTGTGATCTCTGTTGGTAAAAGAATGAAGAAGCGTAACAGTATAGCCGTTGAAGGTAATTCTGAGCGCAATAGCGACCTGATTTGTTCCGGTAGAACGCGCTTCTTGTGCAACAAATAAAAACGGCGCCCTTGCGAGCGCCATTCTTATTTGCGGGGAGGGTAACAGCCTATTGATTTACGGGAATCTTGATGATTTTCTTTTGAATTGCGTATGTCACTAGCTGGGCCTTGTTGTGAATATCGAGTTTGCGCATGAGATTGAACTTGTGCGCTTCCACGGTCTTTACGCTCAGTCCAAGGATCACGGCAATTTCTTTCACTGAGTTTCCTTCCGCCAGCAGCTTCAGGATCTCTCGTTCGCGCGGAGTGAGCGTGGAGATGCGCGGGCGCATTCTGGTATCGCGTACGCGCGACCGGAAATCTTCCACCAGCTTACCCAGCACCTGCGAGCTCAGGTATTTCCCGCCTTTGTACACGTCCTTTACGGCCGTGAGCAACTGCGGCGCGGGCGTATCCTTCAGCACATAGCCGGAGGCCCCAACTTCCAGGCACTGGACGAGATAGTCTTCGTCTTCATACATGGTGAGGAAGAGGATCTTCGTCTCCAGGCGGTTTTTCTTGATTTGCCGGGCTGATTCAAATGACGACAGCCCAGGCATGCCAATATCCATCAGAACGATGTCTGGCCGAAGTTCGCGTGCTTTCTCAACGGCTTCTCCGCCGTCAGCGGCTTCGCCTACAACTTCAAAATCGCTTTCGCTCTCCAGAAGCCGGCGTACGCCCTGGCGAAACAGTGTGTGGTCATCTACGAGTAAACATTTAATTTTCGGCATGGGGGAGTGTCCTTTGTCTTAATTCGGCCTCTGTGCGGCATGTGCCGCCTGCGCCAGCGGACGGTCTACAACTTGTGTAGCTTCGCCCGCAGGTACGCTTATTTCTATGCGCGTGCCTTGTTCTTTAGCCGAGATCACGCGCGAGATCCCGCCCAACATGGCAATTCGTTCCTTGATTCCGGCCAGTCCAAATGATTGGTCGCGCGAATTGCTGCGCGCCTGGATGCCAACTCCATCATCTTCCACCGACACGTGTACCAGTTCATCCACGCGTTCTACCTGCACTGTCACGTTCCGTGCATGTGCATGTTTCGCCACGTTGTGCAGCGCTTCCTGCACCACGCGATAAATAGCCTGTTCGGTGCCCGGAGCAAGGCGGCCTACGTCCTCTGAAATCAGCACCCGCGCTTTTACGCCGGTGTTTCGCGCAAAATCCTTGGCTTCTTTTCTCACTGCGGCCACCAACCCTAGTTCTTGTAGCACCAGCGGAGAGAGCTTGCCAATAATTCTTCTGATTCCTTCAATCGTGCGGTCCACCACGTCCACGGTTTCGCGGATCTTGCCGCGTATGTTTTTCGCCGTGACGCCGGTTTCCATCATTCCCAGATAGAGCCGGATCACCATCAGCGCCTGGCCGGTTTCATCGTGCAGCTCACGGCTGATGCGCTTGCGCTCTTCTTCCTGCACGCGCAGCAGATGGCCCGAGAGTTCCGCGATCCTTTGTTCGCGTTCGCGCAGAGCGTCTGTCATACGCGCGCGTTCAATGGCCAGCGCGGTTCGGTCGCCAATGGCGCGCATCAACTCGCGCTCCGTCGGCAGCCATTCGTATGGCTTGGGAAACCCAATCACCATCACGCCAATCGTCTCGCCATCGGCTTTCAGCGGCACGCCCCAGAGAGACTTGGCTTTAATACGGATCATCGGCTGCAGGGAGCCGGTATCAGCGTTTGTGTCCAGGATCATTCCCGGTTCGCCGCTTACGGCAATCTTTCCGGCAAACCCGCTTCCCATCTCGATTCTGAAATCTTCCGGCAATTCCACATCTATGCCCACGGAAGAGGAGATGCGCAAAGCGCCACTCTCAGCGTCGCGCAAAAGAATAATGCCCACTGAGGCTTGAAACGTGTGCGTCGTAATATCCAGGACCTTACCCAGCAGCGCGCTCAAATCTGAGGAAGCCAGCTCTGCATCCAGCAAACTCAACAGGACGGAAGATTCCAGAGTCTTGGAATCGAAATATGCGCCTGAAATAATGACAAAAGAAACGGACGAGAGCATTTCCAGGGCTGCCTTGGCTTCCGCTTCGCGCTCAGGGAAAAGCCCTGCTATATAAGGTTCGCAACAGGATTGGTATAACTCCAGCGCTCGCGCCACAGCGCGGGTATCCATCTGGAGCTTGGAAAGACGTGTGCCGAAGTATTGCAGGTTTTCCTGGAACCCCGGGTAATCATCATGGCAAAAATAAGAGCAGCCTGCTGCCAGAGTAAGGCGTTCCACTGCCGCCAGAGTGCGGCCGTTAAAGCCAAACTCCGCAGCCAGTTGCTCACGCCACTTATTGGTGATGTCTGGAAAGTAAGGTTCTAATGCGCGCGCAACTTCGGCGATTAACTCCCGGGATGATTCCTTGAACGGCGGTACAGCAGTCACTGGCACTTCCTGAGCTTTGTATTGACGAGGTGGCCGTTTCACGGGCCATCTTACTACTTAGATGACAGAAAAAAACCTTATCTCTAAGGTATTTTACAGCGCTCCGAAGCCACTGTGAACTAAATAGTTACTATTTCTCTAGCCAGCAGTGAAATGCCCTATAGCCCTAAGATTAAGACCTTAACTCAAATTGATACTCAACTGACCCTGTTTTATGCCTGCTCTCGACCCTTAGGCCACCACGGGCTGTTCTTTGCCTGACTTTTCGGCCTGCTCCAGTTCGATTGCCTGACGGAAATAGGCCATGGAAAGCCTCAAGCCGGCTTCCAGATCGATCTTTGGCTCCCAGCCAAGCAGGCGCTGGGCTTTGCTGATGTCCGGACGGCGCTGTTTGGGATCGTCCTGGGGCAGCGGCTCATAAGAAATTGGGCTGCTGGAGCCAGTGACCTTCAGCACCATCTTCGCGCACTCCAGAATCGTGAACTCAATGGGGTTGCCGATGTTGACCGGATCATGAGCATCGGAGCGCGAGAGACGCAGAATGCCCTCTACCTCATCGCTTACGTAACAGAAACTGCGTGTCTGTTTGCCGTCGCCGTAGACAGTCAGCGGCTCGCCGCGTAGCGCCTGCTTCATGAAGTTTGAAATCACGCGGCCATCATTCAACTGCAACCGTGGCCCATAAGTATTGAAGATCCGCAGAATGCGCGTGTCCACCTTATGGTAACGGTTGTAAGCCATGGTCACAGCTTCCGCAAAGCGCTTGGACTCGTCATAGACGGAGCGAGGGCCGATGGGGTTCACATTTCCCCAATACGTTTCTTTTTGTGGATGCTCCAGCGGATCGCCATAGCACTCTGAAGTTGAGGCCACCAGATACTTCGCCCCGTACTTCTTGGCCAGATCAAGCGAATGAAAAGATCCCAGCGAGCCGACTTTCAGAGTTTCAATGCCATGCTCCATGTAGTCCACCGGACTGGCCGGTGAGGCAAAATGAAAAATATAATCGACCTTGCCCGCATCATAAGGCTCATTCACGTCTTGCTCAATGAACTCAAAGCGCGGCTGGCCCTTCAGATGAGAAATATTGCGCAGGCTTCCGGTCAGCAGATTGTCCACACAGACAACATCGTTCCCTTCAGCCAGAAGCGCATCACAAAGATGTGAGCCAATGAATCCGGCTCCGCCTGTAACCAAAACTCTCATAATTGCCTTCCGTTAGATATCTAAAGGTATTCTACTGCTCTCCAGCGCCTGACGCGACGTTCCTTACGTTACTTTGTCCGGCACAATGGCCTATGCTTCTTTCAACGTCTGTGCCTTCTTCGTAATCGTTCCAGGTTTCCACCAGAAGATAAGGCGCTGCGTTCTGTGATCCATAATATTTGCGGTAGATCTTCAGCACGTCGTCAAACGTCTTGCCGCAGCGATAAGCAATGTGGCGGTTGCGGCTCCAGGATGCCCTGGAGTCGTCAAATCCCGGCCACACCGCGCCCACGGCAATTTTGTCCGGATGATGCTCCTGCATGTTGCGATAAAAATAATTCAGGTAGTCTTCACCGTAATTGCTGCCGTTGCGCGCCCAGCCATCTTTGCCCGGCTGTACCCAGGCGTAGTATCCATCAAACGCCTGCGGATATTTGGGGCTCATGTCCTTATAGATCAGCAGTGGCGGGTCTTCCCATGACCTTGTGATCTGGCGTATCCGGTTCCAGTCCGTGCCGGAGTCTTTGGGAAATATGAATATCACCGGATGGCCGTTATAGCGCAGGTAAGCATCGCGCGTTGCACCGGCGTTCGGCCCGATATAGCGGTCATAAAGATATTGCAGGTCAACGATGACCGCGTCCGTGTCATAACCTGGATGGTCTACCGCTTCATCGTATTGCACTGCTACTTTAAAGCTGCCGTCCGCGCTGGCGATCTTCTGCATCAGCCGGTAACTCTCGTCTTCAAATTCCTTGCGCGGTCCATACCAGTTCACCACAAATCCGCTCATGTTCAGCTCTTTGGCGCTGGCGATCTGCTGCTGCAGCACCTTGGGATCATGGCAGGAGTAGC
This sequence comes from Terriglobia bacterium, assembly GCA_963724105.1. GTDB lineage: Bacteria > Acidobacteriota > Terriglobia > Terriglobales > Acidobacteriaceae > Angelobacter. The sequence continues at coordinate 78,181 of CAVRTD010000005.1, forward strand.
CCACGTTAATGTGTTCTTTCTGGCCAAACCACGGCTGGTAAATGGCCAGCAATTTCGGGCTTCCCGCCGGGGCGGATGCCTGTACGGACGCCAGTGAATCGCGTGGATTCATCCGGGCAGCGCAGCCGTTCAGGAGCATAAGCGTTATCGCGCAGAGAAAAAGTAGCCCTACGGGCGTAAGAGTGCGGTTCATAAATAAATATAGGTCGTTACAAGAGGTTGGATGAAAAAGCAGCAGTATAGGATGGATGGCGGTTTTGACCAATAAAACGCTTGAAACACGGAGGAAAGGTGGGAACAGAGGAGTTAATTTCTTTGTTTTTGGTAAGAGTAATACCTTTTGTGATTCTCAAATTCAGCGCTGTTTAGAACAGGCACCATTTTCCCCCGCTTACTCCGTTCCTCTGTGTTTCAAAGGTTTTAAATCCTTGCTTTGTATAGCGAAAACGTATAATTGCACCTATGAATCCAGCAGGCGCCACAACCCTCGGCTTGATCGAAACCCTCATTGATCTCGTGAAGAACCCTGATGCTTCGCGGATTGAGGTTGCCATGGGCAGCTATAACCTCGATGCGCAGGGTCTGAAAATACGGGAAGGCGGAAAACATTCCATTGGGCTTCGCTCGTTTGAAGTAAAGGACATGAACAGCGATACCCAGGAACAACTGCGCCAGCAGATTGAGGCTGGGCCTATCTCGTGCCTGATGGTTCTGTGGATGCAAGGATTCGGACAAGAGAGCAAGCTTGGGGCTGCGACATTTGACCCCATCACCAATAACAGGAAGGCACGGGCGGCGACACTGGATGAAGTAGAGCGGTTTGCAATCTCAGACTATATTCAACGACACAGACAAAGTGTTGAGGCGAATTTGGCTGGGGAGTCGAAGTCTGTGCACTAACTGAATAACTAAATAACGATGGTTCGCTGCCGAATAGCGGCCATCCCTCCGCTTACTCCGTTCCTAGTTGTTCAAAGGTCTTTTCTCTACTCCACCCTGAGCGCTTCCACAGGATTCATTCGTGCAGCGGCGTTCGCGGGACGGTATCCGAACAGTACGCCGATCGCGGTGGAAAGAAGCAGCGCCAGAAATACTGCAGCCCATGAAATTGAGAATGGGACATCGCCTTCCACCAGGCTGGTGGCAAACCAGATCAATCCCAGGGCAATGGCTACGCCGATGATTGCACCGGCCAGGCTGATGAACGCCGCCTCCAGAACAAACTGCAATCGGATTTCCGCCGTACGCGCTCCCAGTGCCTTGCGAATCCCGATTTCATGCGTCCTCTGGACCACATTCACAAACATAATGTTCATGATTCCCGTGCCTGCGGTAATCAGAGTCAGAATGGCCACAGCCACCAGCACCAGGCTCATGCCCAGAGAAACGCTATGCACTGTTTCCAGCACGGACGAAAGATTTTGCACGCTGTATCGGGCCACGCTACGATGGCGGCTGTGGAGCAGGTGGTCGATCTCTGCGGTTACCACCGGCACTTCATCAGACGAAGCCGCCTGCGCATAGAGCACCTGAAAAAAATCTTCGCCGGTGATGGTCTTGATGAGCGGGAAGGGAACCAGCACGGTTTCGTCTTGAATCTCTGACTGCCCAAACGTTGGCACACCCTCTTTGAATACGCCAATCACAGTGCAGCGCACATGCTCCAGTTGCAGCGGATGTCCGATTGCCGACTCATGGCCAAAAACGCTGCTCGCAACGTGTTCAGTTACCAGGCAGGCTTTTGCGCGGGAAACAAAATCTACTGAATCAAAATAACGCCCTGAAACCATCAGCAGATTGCGTATTTGCTGGAACTCTTCTGTCACGCCCACCAGTCGCGCGCGCACCATCTTGCCGTGAAGTTTGAGATCAAAAGGGACGTCATAGGTCCCGGCGGCAAAGCTCACCATGGGCAATGACTGATGGATGGCGGCCAGATCAGCAGGGGAAAGTTCATCTCCCGGCACCGTCGGTACGCCGTTGCGGTCAAGCGAGGCATAGGCAAGGTTGGCCCCGATGCCTTCAATCTGGCCGACAACGTAAGTCTTACCAGTAGAGGCGATCGTCACCACCAGCACAATCGACGCGCTGCCAATCATTACGCCCAGCATGGTCAAAAATGCCTTGACCTTGTCCACGCTAAGCGCATCCAGCGCGAGCCGTATGCTTTCTTCCCATTGCATCATTGTGTTGTCGTGTGACCTGAGGGAATCTCGCGGTTGGTATAGAGAAAGTTTCCGGCGTTTTCAGCCACTACGTGAAGGTTGTTGCGGCCTACAAGCTGTTCCAGCCACGCGGTCTCACTGCCATAAGCCACCAGGTAATAGCGTGAAGACGATTGCCAGAGCGCGCTGAATTTTGTGTCGTCAATGAATACGTTCGGCGCACCCGGCGCATACGATCCGTATTCAAGATTGTTGTTGCGCCCGTTCAGCAGCAGCGCAGTGCGGTTGGTATAGAAAAAGACCGAGGAAAAAGCATAGTAAGAGTTTGCTTCTATCAGCTGCCCCGGCGGCGACTTCATCAGGCTTTGCGCAAGCGGATAAGATCCCAGATAAGCGTCAAAGCGGACCAGCGCCAGTCTGGCTGCCTGGAAAAAGATGACCATCCCCAACGCGGTTGCCAGAACTGCCCGGCCAATGTTGTTGCGCCAGACAGTAATCGCCACAGCAATTCCCGCAAAGGCAACTGTCGCCAACGCTAGCGGCAATTTCAGGTAAGCGAAGGCATTCAGCGTCAGGTCGCCCATGTGGCCCAGTGAGAGCGTGTAAAGCTCGGGATGTTGACTGAGAGCCTGGGAGATATCGCCGTATGCAGGCAGTCTCCATACCGTGACAAGAACGGCTGCGAGCACCACGAAAATCAAGACTGAGACTGCTTGCAAAATCCACGTGCCCACGCGCAAACGTTGCGTGCCTGAAGCCAGAGCCGATCCAAGCAACAATGCCAGCGCTGGATAGATTGGCATGGAGTAGTACTCCTGCGTGGTGGAGAAGGTGAAGAACACCATGACCACGCCGATCCAGCATGCGGCCATCAATCTTGCCCGGCTGGCGCGCGCGCCTGTCCCGTATGGTTGCTTCATCGCGGCGGGCAAGTAGGCTGACCAGGGAAACAACCACACCAGATTCAACAGCCAGAACCAGACTCGCGGCACTGTGTTGTAATCGCGCGGGTAGCGCATGTTCAGAAAACGCAGTAGATGTTCATTGAAAAAATAGAACCAGAAAAAGCCGCGATATTCGCCCGGCCCGCTATGCAGGGAAAATGCAAACGTAGGCGGATTGCTGAGGGCCGCCATCACGTGCCATGGCGCCGCAATGAGTAATGCGATAGCACCCACCAGCCAGAGGTCCAGTTTTCTCCATACCGCCAGTGAGAACAATTGACGCGTGATGGCCATGTAAGCAAAACCCGCCATCACCGGAAACACAACAGCAATCAGGCCTTTCAACAGCAGACCGATACCGAAACACAGCCCCATGATCGCGGCCCAGCGTTGTGGACGTTGTTCATCAGGCTCAAGAAGGCGCAGCCATGCCCAGATCGCGCCGGTGATGGCCAAGGTAAGCATGGCATCCGGGATCAAAATGCGCGTGAAGAGAAACAGTCCGGCGGAAGTTGCCAGAATGATCCCGGCAAACATACCCGCTTCTTCGTCAAAGGCCCACCTTCCCATGCGATAGGTAACCCAGCAGAGAAGAATCACGGCCAGGGCCAGCGGCAGACGCGCAGACCAATCGTGAACTCCAAACACGGCATAAGAGGCCGCCATGGCCCAATAAACGAGAGGAGCTTTTTCAAGGTAAGCAACGCCATCCAGGCGCGCGGTCACCCAATCGCCGGAGTTGAGCATGTTGCGGGCGATTTGCGCCTGCACGGCATCCACATCGTCCATGAGGCGCGGCGGGCTGACAATATTAATTAGGAAGACAAAGCAGGCTGCGGCTACAACGATCCAACCCGATCGAGCACCGCCGAAGTAGTTTCGTGCGACGCTGTTTTCCCGCTCCCTGGCAGGATGTTCCATTGCTTCATCCACAACAACAACACCATTAAACCCCATAGGTGATACCCCAGATTCGCTTTTCTCTCCACATGGTCGCTGATCAGCCGCTCCACGGCAGTCCAGTTAAATAGCTCACTGGCGCGTACGGCGTCTTTTGAGAGAGTGTCCAGCAGCATTGGCTGGAGCACTCCGCGGAACCAATCATGGATAGGAATGTCAAAACCGATTTTTGGACGGCGCAGTACGTTCGGCGGCAGCTTGTCTCGCATCAGGTGGCGCAGCACATACTTGGATTGCGATCCGTGCAGCTTGAACTCTTCCGGAAGTCGGGCAGAAAAATCAACAATGCGTGGATCCAGAAATGGTGGCCGTGCCTCTAGAGAGTGCGCCATCGTCATGCGGTCAACCTTATAAAGGATGTCATCCGCCAGGTAGTAACGCTGGTCAAACTCAAGAAAGCGCTCCAGGCCTGAGCCGGCTTTCATATTGCGGAGCATGTCCGCCATCGGATTGGGATCGGCAAAGTGGAAGAAGTTACGCTTTTCCGATTCAGTAAATGTTCCGTTCCAATAGACGTGGGCCATCTCCGGAGATAGAAGTGAGCCTTGCAGAAAGCGCTTCAGCTTGTATTCAAAACTGATCTTGTCATCCGAAACTGGCAGCAGCCCGGCGGACTTTAACGCGGCTCTGCGCAAACCCGCGGGCACCTTGCGCGCCATGGCGGCATAGCGGTCAGCTTTATAGGTGAGATAGCCGGCAAAAAGTTCGTCCGCACCTTCGCCGGTCAGGACCACCGTTACCTGCTGGCTGCTCATCTGCGCCAGAAACCAGGCAGGCAGAGCGCCGGCGTCCGCGCTGGGTTCGTCAGAGTAATAAGCCATCTTCTGAATCGCGCTCTCAAGTCCGGCGCTTTCATCCAGATCAAACTCCGTATGCTGGCTGCCAAAATGATTGGTGATCTCCCGGATGGAGTCGCTCTCATCAAAAGAGCGGCCTTTAAACGTGATGGAAAATGTACGCACCTGCGCAGTGCCTGCATTTGCGGCATAGCGCAGGATGGTGGAAGAATCCAGGCCGCCGCTGAGCCATATGCCTACAGGCACGTCAGAGACTAACTGCTCGCCTACCGATTTCTGCAACAGGCTGTCCAACTCTTCTGTCGCTTCGTTAATCGTGCGTGGAGCAATCGACGTCTCATCTTTCCGTACATAAGAACGGATGCTCGATTCGTGGTTGCGCCATTCCAGTACATGTCCGGGAAGAAGTTTGTTGATGCCTTCCACCAGAGTATGAGGCGCGGGCACATAGTTCAGGCTCAGAAAGCAATTCAATCCGTCCATGGATATCCTGCGCGGGACATCCGGATGGGCAAAGATGCACTTCAGCTCGGAGCCAAAATAGAGTTCGCCTTCATGCTGGCAGTAATAGAGCGGCTTAATGCCCATGCGGTCACGCGCAAGAATGAGCCGCCGCTCCGACTGCACCCAGATGGCGATGCCAAACATTCCACTCAGATGGGAAAAGCAGTCGCTGCCCCAGCGCAGAAACGCATACAGAACTACTTCGGTATCGCAGGTGGTTTCAAATTGAGCGCCGTGGGCTTCCAGTTCATGGCGCAGCTCACGGTGATTGAAAATTTCGCCGTTGAAGACGACGATCACATCGCCATCAGGACTGATCAGCGGCTGGTCTCCGCTCGCCAGGTCAAGAATCCGGAGCCGGGTGGCGCCGAGCGAAACCATTTCTGTGACGAAGCGGCCTTGATGGTCAGGCCCACGATGCATGAGGGAGTTGAGTGCCGTCTCCATTACGTCATTAGGCAGACGTTTGCGTACGTGCGTGTACCCGAGGATGCCACACATGGTTGGTTGTAACTTTCTTCGGGCAGAAGAAGGTGAGAATCTATCCGCTCCGACGGACGCACGTCTGTGAACTGGTAGATCGTTCCGGAGCGCCCCTATGCTCTCCGGCTATTTCATCCACACTCACGCAGTTTTTTCCCACATGGGGTTGAACTTTGCCTGATTATATCCGCGATCTCTGGATTGCCAAGCAAAAAATTAAGATTTGTTAAGATGAATACATTGACTGCTTAAATCTATTGGTTTTAATAGCTTATGCAGGATTAGGCTTCTTTGTCTTTCATAATATAATTTCTTCAGGCAAACCCATGCTGATGGCCTATTTGCCTCCAAAATCTTGCCGACTGATGTGGAATTTGCCCATATCCAGAAAAGCTGGTTGTGATTCCAGCGGCACTGCTGAGAAAATTGGAACAGAAAACAAACTCATTGGTGCAAGGCCAGGCAACAAATCCATAAGAAGGGTGCATGAAGATAGGGATCCTAGGAGCGGGAAACATTGGCGCGGTAGCGGCGCGCTTATTTGTCGACGCCGGTCATGACGTCGCCGTCAGCAATTCGCGGGGACCAGAGTCGCTGCAACCGCTGGTCAGCGAGCTTGGTCCGCATGCGCGAGCCATGACCATTGACGGAGCGTCCTCCTTCGGTGATGTTATTTTGCTGGCCGTTCCCTGGCGCTCTCCTGATGCGCTGCCGCACCCCGAACTGTTGCGCAATAAGATTGTGATTGATGCCATGAATCCTTACCGCCCGGATGGCGGTTTTTACGATCTTGGAGGCTCCACGTCTTCTGAAATCGTGCTGGAACGAATTCCCGGCTCCCGGCTGGTAAAGGCCTTCAACACCATATATTACGTGCATCTGGCAGACCGGGGCCGTAAAGATCTGCCCATGGATGACCGGCATAGCATCTACGTTGCCGGGGATGACGCAGAAGCTAAAAAAGTGGTGGCGCGCTTGATTGAGGAGATCGGCTTTGCCGCCGTGGATACCGGCTCGTTGCGCGAAGGCGGCCGTCTGCAGGAACCCGACTCACCGATTTACAACAAAACCTACAATGCGCGCGAGGCGCGGGAATTTCTGGCAAGCCTGGAAGACAAAGTTTGAGTCAGGTGCGCCGTTTCTTGCAGGCGTTCTGTTCTGATTCTTTGCTCCGCAACTCATTCAGACCGTTTCCTACCTAGCTGAGAAAACACGGGAGCAATCGGAACCATCCAAACATATACGCACATCAATCCCGCACAGACAGGATGCGTATGAAACCCAAGCTGCTTCTTCCACTCGCCTTCTCAGCTTTTACGTTTTTACCGCTTGCCGCGCAGCAAGGTGCTCCGCCACCAGCGCCAGACAAGCAGAACTCAACCCAGAATTCTCAAGACCAGAATTCTCAAGATACGAGTCCTGCGCCCGACACACAAAAACCAGAAGCGCAAAAACCAGATGCTCAGCCAGACGCGACAGACCAGCCCAATGGCAAGGTGCCGGTTTATCGCGTAACTGTGGTCCAGCGCACCACAGAAGCTGTTGACTATCGTGACCGCGGCGGTACAACGCAAGTTGATTTCAAAGGCACATCGCTCATGCCATCCGTGGAAGGCAATGCCAGAGTAACGGGCCATACCGGCCGTCTGGCAATCGACGCAACCTTGCGACATCTGGCGCCGCCACGCAGCTTTGGGCCGGAATATCTGACATATGTTCTTTGGGCCATTACGCCTGAGGGACGTCCTGTGAACATGGGCGAAGTCAGGCCCAATGACGATGGCAATTCGCGTATACAAGTCACCAGCGGGTTGCAGGAATTTGGCATGATCGTGACGGCCGAGCCTTATTTTGCCGTGACGCGTCCCAGCAATCTGGTGGTTGCAGAAAACATTGTGCGCGCGGATACCCTGGGTGGCAATCATCCGATTTCAGCAAAGTTCGATCTGCTGGAGAAAGGGCAGTACACGGTAAATATCAACCCTGAGCAATTGCCGGCAACGAATGCGGACAAGCGAACTCCACTGGAGTTACTGGAAGCGGAGAATGCCATTGCGATAGCAGAGGCGGCAGGTGCCGAGCAATACGCGGCCGATACTCTGGGCAAAGCCAAGGCTTATCTGGTCCAGGGACAGGATTATGTTCGCCGCAAACAAGGCATCACGCCCATTGGAGCCGTAGGACGAGCGGCTACGCAAGCCGCGGAAGACGCCCGTTTGCTCACTCTCCAGAAGAAGCAGGAAGAAGCTACCGAGGCAGAGCGCCAGAGAGCGCGAGATCGAATCCAACAGGCGCAGTCCCAGGCGGAATCTGAATCCGCTCGCGCTGATGCCGCTCGCCTGGAGGCGCAGAGCCAGAAAGAGCAGCGTGAGCTAGCTGACCAGGAACGGCAGGCCGCAGAGCAGGCGCGCTTACAGGCCGAGCAGGCAGCGCAACAGGCAGCGCAGAACCAAGCTGCGGCGGAACAGCAGCTACAACAATCCGAGCAACAGCGGCAGGCAGCTTTGCAGCAGCAACAGGCTTTATCGCAACAGGCAGATCAGGCGCGTCTGCAGGCGCAGCAGGCAGATCAGGCCAGGCTGCAGGCTGTCCAACAGGCTGAAGCCCAGCGCCAGCGTTTGCTCACGCAGCTGAATCAGGTTTTGCAGACGCGAGACAGCGCCCGCGGCTTGATCGTGAGCATGTCAGACGTGCTTTTTGATTTCAATCAAGCTACGTTGAAGTCGGGAGCCAAGCTGCGTCTGGCAAAGGTTTCCGGCATCATCCTTGCTTATCCTGATTTGAAGCTGGAAATTGATGGCTTTACTGACAACAAAGGCACACCTGAATACAACATGGGCCTATCTGACAGGCGTGCAAAAGCAGTGCGCGATTTTCTGGTCACCCAGGGCGTTGGGCCGGACACAGTAAACACGCGCGGATATGGCGCGTCTAATCCTGTGGCCAGCAATGCCACTGCTTCAGGGCGCCAGCAGAATCGCAGAGTTGAACTGGTGGTAAGCGGCGAAGCCATTGGCAGCAACGCGACCACGACACCACCTGCAACGACTCCCACAGGCTACCCAGGCGGCGTATCTGGAGCCACACAGGGGACCACGGTGCCTGCTCAACCCAGTACGGCACCTCCAGGAAGCATTGCGGCTCCGCCACCGTCGAATCCGCCACCGAACCCTAATCCGCCTAGACTCTAACTTTTTCCGTCGCCACTAAGGGGAGATGCCGTTGCAAAGCGGCATCTCCTATTTTTTTGGAGTTGACCTTTTTTGGCAAGCCGGGTCTAATCTCCCATAGACTATCTATGAAGGGTATCTATGGTACGCACGGCGACAAGAAATGAACTGCTTCCCGGCACCTTGGACATGCTGATTTTGCACACGCTGACTCGCGGCGCCATGCATGGGTATGGAATCGCGCAGCACATACAGGAAATCTCAGACGAAGTGCTGCAGGTGGAAGAAGGATCGCTCTACCCGGCGCTGCAGCGTCTGCTGGTAAAGGGCTGGGTAAAGGCCGAATGGGGAACATCAGAGAATAACCGGCGCGCGCGTTATTACACCATCACCAGCGCCGGTAAAAAACAGCTGGGCGAGGAATCAGAAAACTTCAGCCGCATGGTGCAGGCCATTGCGCGCGTGATGCAGACGGCGTAATAAGGAGACCGGCATGGCGAAGCTGGGTGAATTCTGGCGGCGAATTATTTTCTCTCTCCAACGCAACACCATGGACCGCGAGCTGGCGGAAGAGATGCGCCAGCACGTAGAGCTGAAGACACGGCAGAATATTGCGGCAGGCATGTCTGAAGAGGAAGCCGGCTATGCGGCGAAGCGCCAGCTCGGTAATTTGACGCGCATGGAAGAAGAAAGCCGGCAGCAGTGGGGTTTTCCATTTCTGGAGAGTCTACTGCAGGATGTTCGCTATGGATTACGCGGATTGCGCAAAGCCCCCGGCTTTACCGTGGTCGCAATCATTACTCTTGCTCTTGGCATTGGAGCTACCACTGTAATCTTCAGCGTGGTTAACACGGTGCTGCTGCGTCCGCTGCCATACAAGGATTCAACCAGGATTGCCGAAATTCACACCATCTCTGCCATGTTTCCAGAATTTCAGTTAGGCGAATCGAAGCCTGACTTTGATGACATCAAGGCTGGCACACATTCCTTTGAGGCCATGGCGATCTTTCAGAATAAAAGCGCCAATCTGACTGCCCCGGGAGCGCCGGAACAAATCTCGGTCGCGACGATTTCCACGGAGTTCCTTCCTCTGCTGGGTATTTCTCCTATACTTGGCCGCGCATTTCAGTCCGGGGATGAAGAAAGAAAAAATGGCGACGTGGCTTTGCTCAGCCAGCGTCTGTGGCGTGATCGCTTTGGATCGGATCCCAGCGTTGTGGGTCGCCTGATCACGCTGGAACAAAAGCCTTACACGGTGGTCGGTGTGATGCCCGCTGGTTTTGACAGGCCAAATAAAGAAGACGACGTGTGGTTGCCGCTGATCCTTGTTCCTGAAGAGGCAAGCAATCGCACAAACTGGTTCTTTGGCGTTCTGGCGAAGGTTAGGGACAGAAAAGGAATACAGGCAGCCCAGACTGAGTTGGACGGTGTGGCGGCAAGACTGGCCATCCAGCATCCAGAGGATGATAAGGGTATTCAGTTCAAGCTGACTCCTTTGCAAGAGTCGGTGGTTGGAAATACGAAGTCCGGGCTGCTGCTTCTTTTGGGGGCGGTTGGATTTCTGCTTCTGATTGCATGCGCCAATGTGAGTAACCTGATTCTCTCGCGGGGCATGCAGCGGCAGAGTGAAATGGCTGTCCGCGCAGCGCTGGGTGCAAGCCGCATGCGGATACTGCGGCAGTTGCTGGTCGAAAGCTTTCTTCTATCTTGTCTCGGCGGCGTCATGGGCATAGTGGTTGCGATCTATGGCATTGACCTCTATCGAGCATTTGCTCCAGCGAACATCCCCCGAATCAACGAACTGCATGTGGACCGAACCATTGCATGGATCGCCCTTGCTCTGTCGACGCTTGCAGGTGTTTTGTGCGGGCTGGCGCCTGCGCTTCATACGTCACGCCCGGACCTCAATCTGGGCTTGAAGGAGCGTCTCGCGAGCGGGACATCAGGCGCAGCAAGGCGGCTCTCCCTGCGCAGCGCACTGATTGTGATTGAAGTGGCGCTGGCGCTGGTCCTGCTGGATGGCTCCTCACTCATGATTCAGAGCATGGTGCGGCTGTTGCGCGTGGACGCCGGCTTCCGGACCGACAATGTTTTGACAGCAGAGTTGAATCTGCCGAAATCGCGTTACGGTACAGCCGATGCGCGACTCATATTCATACAGCAGCTGTTGGATACCTTCCACTCCAATGAACGACTCAAGAATATTGCTCTGAGCGATTCGACCGCTTTAACTGATAACCTGCAGATGTTAAGTTTCGATCCCGGAACGCTGGGAATAAGTGATAAGTCCACGACGCTGCAAATGCGCGTGGTAGCTCCGGGATTCTTTGATACGTTGGGCATTCGACTGGTTTCAGGGCGTCCTTTTCAGGAAACCGATAACAAGGCTTCACCGCGTGTTGCGATCATCAATGAAGCGCTGGCAAGGCGTTATTTTCCCGGGCAAAACCCGTTGGGAAAGATACTCAAATTAGGCCCGGAAGCCGAAGACCAGCGCCAGATCGTCGGCGTAGTCTCTGATACGCGAGATGTTCAGTTGAAAACCGCGGCGCGTCCAGAAATCTATTTTTCACTGTTACAAGCCCCAGCGTCTTCCATTCATCTCTTTGTTCGCACCAGCGCAGACCCATTGGCCATGGCAGCCGAGTTGCGGAAAACTGTTTGGGCTATCGACAAGGACCAGCCCGTGACCCATCTGCAAAGTATGGCGGAAGTGATCTCAGAATCTGTGGCTGAACCGCGCTTCCGAACCTGGCTGCTGGGCGCGTTTGCCGCCGCTGGACTCACGCTGACGCTGGTTGGCCTTTACGGTGTTGTTTCTTATATGGCGGGCCAGCGTACCAGAGAGATCGGAATTCGGGTTGCCCTGGGCGCTCAACGAAGCAATGTCCTACGGCTTGTGCTAAGTCAGGGAGTTCGCTTGACCGTGGTGGGCGCGACCGCTGGAGTGCTCGGATCGCTGGCTCTCACGCGTCTTCTGAAGAGCGAACTCTTCGATATCAAGCCAACCGATCCTGCTACCTTGATCGGCGCTGCGGTGCTCATGCTGCTGGTCGCTTTGGCCGCCTGCTACCTTCCGGCAAGACGCGCTACTCGTGTTGACCCGCTGGTTGCATTGCGGCATGAGTAGAGACAAGTGCTAGCTCAGGTAGCTGAGTCCTCATCGTCATCAAATACTGGCAGGCTATAGAGTGATACGTTGCCACGGCGTTCGCGAGCGAGGTCCGGCAGTTCCCGCACCAGCTCAAACCGGACCTCTTCCTGGCACTTTGCACAAGGCGGAAAAGTCTGTCCGGAGAGCAGCGTTACCTCATGCGGCAGACGGTGTTGCGCATGAATCACGCGGTAGACTCCACTTTCCGGGATCGTATCCGAACTTTTGTAAAGCTGGGCCATTCAGTTTTCAGGATTGGAGAAGACAAACCTTCTGGAAGTACCTGCTAATCGATGCAATTATTCCGCCTGAAGTTGGTACAAGTCTTCCGCACTGTTGAAGTTATCAGGCTTTGAGCAGCTTCTTAGAGGTGCGTTAGAGCAATTTAGCAAGTTAAAGCCACTTCTTCTTTTGCGCATTTTTCTGCACTGGCAGGCGATTTTATCGCCAGCTGCCGGATAGAACGAGCCCTTCTTTCCTGACTTTGCATAAGAAATGTAAAGTTGAGCCGTTCATCCCAGATCATTTTGCCCTCAAATCGGAAATAAGTATTTCTATAGAATCGGGAACTCTGTTAAATCCTTTTAAGAGCTCAGAAAATCGGATAATATGGCTGCGTGTCCACCGCCCTCAAGTACTTGATTGCGTTATTGGTTGTGATCGGCATTCTTTATGTGCTGATTTCACCATTACCGGAAGTGGATGCGACCCTTTCAGGAAAATCCTTCTTTAATTATTTCGTCCTCGTTACGCACGCTTTCTTAGGTTTGTTCTTATTTGCTTTTTCAGTGCGTTTATTTCCTGTTGAATGGATTGCCAATCCACGCCGTGACGTTCTAAAGATGACCTGCGTAAGGCTTTGTTAGCTTCTTTTCGACTGGTGCAACTGTCCTTCGCGCTTTCTGGCAACCTTAAGACAATTTTCGTCATTTAGGTTTTTGTAGCCAGTAGGATGCGGATTCCAGGTTGATCTCTGGCCACAGAAGAAGACTCATGAAGACCAACGAAGTCATTCAGGCATGGAAGAGCGTCCTGAGCGGCAGACGACCGTCTCTCGCAATTGAAATTACGCGGGAGTGTCCGTTGCGCTGTCCGGGATGTTACGCATATGGAGACGGGCACGTCGGAGGCTTGAATCTGCGGCAGCTTCAAGACAAACGCGGTGACGAACTGGTACAGGGTGTGCTCGCCCTGGTGGATGAGCACCGTCCACTGCACCTCTCGATTGTTGGTGGCGATCCGCTCGTCCGCCATCGTGAGGTGACAACTCTGCTTCCCCAACTCAATGCGCGGGGAATTTACGTGCAGGTGGTGACCAGTGCTTTCCGCCAGATTCCCGCTGAGTGGGCGCAGATTGAGCGGCTGAATATAGTTGTCTCAATTGATGGTTTGCAGCCGGAGCACGATCAGCGCCGCAAACCGGCTACCTATGACCGCATTCTGGAAAACATTCGCGGGCAAAAGGTGGTTGTCCATTGCACGATTACCGGACAAATGATGAAACGCCCCGGATACCTGCGGGAGTTCATCGAGTTCTGGAGCGCGAAACCGGAGATTAAGAAAATCTGGATGAGCATGTTCACGCCACAAATCGGCGCTACTGATCCGGAAATTCTTACTCAGGAAGAGCGCGCCCAGGCAGCCACTGACCTGTTCTGGCTGCGCAGGCTCTTTCCCAAACTGGACATGCCGGAAGGTCTTATACAGGAATTTCTGCATCCACCGGCTTCGCCGGAAGAGTGCATTTTTGCGCAGACCACGCATACCATCTCCGCCGATTTGAAAAGCAAGATCACGCCTTGCCAGTTCGGGGGCAATCCAGATTGCTCGCAATGCGGATGCGTCGCCTCCATGGGGCTGGCCGCGGTGGGCAATCATAAGATTGCGCTTGGCGTAACGGCAGGCGATATTTACCGTGCCTCATCAAGTCTAAGCAAAGCACTGCAAAGAAAGAAGCGCGCAGCGTAAGATCTAATTTTGGAAGGTAATAGTTATGAGCTATCTCAGGGAACTGATCAAATCCACCGCAGCTCTGCCGTTCCGCGGCAAATCTGCCGCACGGGAACGTACCCTGCGTGAGGACCTCTCCCGCTTTGGCAAGATGCTCCACAGCATGGGATTCGTTGCCGCCACGGATGGGAACCTCTCTGTGCGTCTGGATGAAACGCGCTTTCTGGTTACGCCAACTGGCTTCAGCAAAGGCATGATGCAGCCGGAAGACATGGTCGTGGTGGACGTTCATGGTAAGAAGCTCAGCGGCAGTTACAAACCTTCCAGTGAAATCGCGATGCACCTTACCATCTATCGTATGCGGCCTGACGTGGGTGCCGTGGTCCATGCGCATCCTTGTACCGCAACCGGCTTTGCCTCTGCCGGCATTGCCCTGGACGAACCGTTGTGCTCGGAAATCGTAATCACCCTGGGTGCTGTTCCTCTGGCGCCTTATGCTACCACCGGCACCATGGAGTTGAGCGACTCTCTGCGTCCGTTCATTCCGTTTCATGATGCCATCCTCATGGCCAACCACGGCGTTGTCACGTATGGCGAGGATCTCTGCCGCGCCTATATGAGGATGGAAGCCGTAGAGCACTACGCAAAAATCGTTATGACCACACGCCAATTGGGCTGCGCACGCTCTCTCAATAGCCGCCAACTGGAAGATCTTTTTGAGGCGCGGTCACAGTACGCAAAAAACGGACGCTAAGAATCTCCCACCAGCGAACAACGGTGTGCTTTGGCGAGCAACGGTGTGCTTTGAGGGACCTTGCGCCTTGTCGGCGATCCTTACTTTACTTTCAGTTGTCAAAGAACTTATTCCCGGTCAACCATGCGCTGACCCGCCGCCGCTTTTCAATTGCCAATTTTGGCATTTCCGGCGATTTTGGCAATCTCCAGAATTTACCTTCTAGTAAACACTCGCTGCCTCCCCTACCCCCTCCCCGGTTGATCCCAAACATCCCAGATTGGCGTAGGTTTATCCCAGGTGCGCCATGGGATGTATCCCCGGCAAACGTCCCTCAGGCACATATGCTTTTTTTACGGTTTGATAACTAGTGGGATGAGAGCGATATTAGCGCATTCATCGCAAAGATCAAGCGCGAAGAAGTACATCTTGACAAAGCCGCGCTGCGGAAAAATTCGTTTTCACACTCGGTAATCGGCATGCTGAGCTCTGGTTTGAGCGAGCATAAACAGCCTGCCCTGGTTCGCCCCTTCCCTGTTGGCAGGGTTAAAATAGAGCGACGTAGCAGTAACCATGCGCTCAGCTCTCCCAATATCTGACTCCATACCCTCTCGCCACAACGCCAGACAGATTTATGGCAATGGCGAAATGGCGGAGCTCACGCGCGCCTTCGACTGGAGCAAGACTCCGGTTGGCCCAATCGACTCCTGGCCGGATGTCCTGCTAACCACCGTGAACCTGCTGCTTGCCACCCGGCATCCGATGTTCCTTTGGTGGGGACCCGAGCTGATCCAGTTCTACAATGACGGCTATCGTCCCAGCATTCGTGAAGATAAACACCCAAAAGCGCTGGGCCAGCGTGGCGTGGAATGCTGGCCGGAAATTTGGCCCATTATCGGTCCGCAGATTGAAGCGGTGATGACCCGGGGTGACTCCACCTGGCATCGCAATGCGCTTGTTCCTATTTATCGCAATGGCAAGCTGGAAGATGTTTATTGGACTTACAGCTACAGCCCAGTCCGCGACAGTGAAGGCAATATTTGCGGTACGCTGGTTACCTGCAGTGAAACCACGGAAGAGGTGCAGGGAGAAAAACGCCTGCGTGAGAGCGAGGCGCGCTTTCGCAGCCTGATCGAGCAGGCCAATGTCGGGTTCGTGATTGGCGATCTGGTCGGCAATCTGACCTATCTCAATCCTACAATGTTAGAGACGCTTGGCTACACCGCGGAAGAGGTAAAGGCGGGACTCGTCCGCTGGAGCGATCTTACGCCGCCGGAATATGCTGAGATGGATGCGCGTGCTGTACAGCAATTGCAGGAATTCGGAATTGCTCAGCCGTATGAGAAAGCCTACCTGACCAAAGATGGACGGAAAATTCCATTGCTGATAGGCGCAGCCATGCTGGCTCCAGCAGAGGGGCGTCCGGCGGAAGTGGCGGCATTCACGGCGGACTTGACCGAACTCAAGCGCACGGAGAGCGCGCTGCGGCAATCGGAAAAGCTTGCCGTCGTGGGCCGGCTGGCCAGTTCGATAGCGCATGAGATCAACAACCCTCTTGAGGCCGTGACCAATCTGCTTTACCTGATTGACCAGGAATCGCTACCTGACGAACTGAAGAAATACGTTCGTATGGCGCAGCAGGAATTGGCGCGGGTGGCCAACATCACCACGCAGACGCTGCGCTTTCATCGGCAATCCACCAACGCCAAGACAGCTTTTCTGGCGCAGATTATTGAAGGAGTGCTCGCGCTTTTCCATGGACGCCTGGTAAATGCCAGCATTGAGGTGGAGAGGCAATATCACGATGCCATGCCTGTCTTGTGCTATGAGAGTGACATCCGCCAGGTATTCACGAATTTGCTGAGCAATGCCATGGATGCCACAACTCCGGGAGGAAAAGTGATTGTGCGCGAAAGAAATGTTACGGATTGGCGTACCGGCGAACGCGGCGTGCGTATCACCATCGCGGATACCGGACACGGCATGTCCGCCCATACCCGCAGGATGATTTTTGATCCATTCTTTACTACCAAGGGCATCACCGGAACTGGATTGGGATTGTGGGTGAGCGCTGAGATTCTGAAGAAACACCGGGCAAGCATCCGCGTCCGCAGCCGCCAGCAACAGCCGGGACAAGGCACAGTGTTCTCCATCTTCTTTCCCCAGAACGGAGTTCTCTAAGACTGCAGGTGAGCGGTGCAATAACTCCTCCGCTGAGCCGCGCTCCTTCGCCTGATCCTGGGGCTGATTCTAAAATCTGATTCTCTGCGGCATCTCTTGTGGTTACGTTCTTTTCCACGGAACCTTTTCCCCCGGCGGGCGTATTCATTCCCGTAACGTGGTATACGTGTGCTTTCTTCACTTGAGTTAGGCGAACCGCGCCGGCCGTCGGCCGTCTAATATTCAAAACACCAATTTGTCGGAGGTCCCACTACTGTGCGCATTCAAAAGTTTCGGCTTCTTCCTTTGCTGCTCCTTGCTCCCGCGCTTCTTGCCCCTGTGCTTTTGTCTGCTCAACAACAGAATTCGCTGACCGGGCGCTGGGTTTTCATCGCGGACTATTACGGCACTCCGCTGAACTATAAGCTGGAATTGCAGCAGCAAGGGGAGAAGCTCACGGGCAATCTGGGCGGCGACAAACTGGAAGGCACGCTCACCGGCAACGCGGTCAAATTTTTTGCCAAAGATCCCAACGGTGGATGGGAAGACGTAAAAGCCACCGTCCAGGGCGACACCATGACGGGCACCGCAATCTTTGCCGATAACGACGACCCTGCGCATCATCAAGCCACGCACCAGTTCACGGCCAGGCTGGTCCCGCAGCGTCGCTCTGGTCCGCCGCAGCATCATGAATTCACGCCCACGGTTTTCTATCGCCAGTTCTCTCCGTTCAACAAACCGGTGCTCACCATCTGGCCGGGGGATTCCATTCACACCACTACAGTCGACGCTGGCGGCGGCGATGAAAAGGGCGTGACCCGCGTGTTGGGCGGCAATCCTGAAACCGGGCCTTTTTATATTGAAACCGCCGCGCCCGGCGACACGCTGGTTGTCCACTTTACCCGCATCCGCCTGAACCGCGACTATGCCATCAGCGATGATGGAATTGTGGAGCGTGCGCTTAACAGTGATACGGCGGTCAAGGCAAAAGATCTGGGCAAGGACGTTCGTTGGCATCTGGACATGCAACGCGGTGTGGCAACGTCAGAAAAACCGGGCGATCATCTGAAGCAATATTCCGTTCCTTTGCGGCCGATGCTTGGCTGCGTGGCCACATCACCCGGCCCGGCGCAGGCGCCACCGCCCACCGGAGATTCCGGAGGCTTCGGCGGCAACATGGATTTCAATGAAATCGTGGAAGGTGCAACGGTGTATCTGCCGGTGATTGCTCCCGGAGCCATGCTTTATGTGGGCGATGGACACGCGGCCCAGGGCGATGGCGAACTCAATGGCAATGCCCTGGAAACTTCCATGGACGTTGAATTCACGGTTGATGTGATTCCCGGTAAGAGCATTTTTTCGCCTCGCGTGGAGTCACCGACACACATCATTACCATGGGGCTGTCAGGCGGACTGGATGACGCTTTTCGTCGCGCCACGCAAGACATGTTCACCTGGCTGACGGAAAAATATGCACTCACTCCATCGGAAATTGCGCAGGTGCTGGGGACTTCCGCGGAGTACAAAATAAGCGAGGTTGCCGACCGCAATGCCGGCATCGTGCTGATGATCAAGAAAGAGCGGCTGCAGGCTTTGCAACCCGCGCCGGCAAAATGAATAGCAAACCTTGAAACACAGAGGAACGGAGGAAGCAGAGGACTCCAAAGATTGAAATGTCAGCCTTTTGTTTCTTCAGTTTTTTTGATCCGCGATCATCCGCGTAAATCCGCGGTAAGGGAAATTTTGCATTCCTCTGCTTCCTCCGTTCCTCTGTGTTTCAAGGGGTCTTCCTGATCTGCGACCATCAGCGTAAATCAGCGGCAAACTCCGGGTTTTGAGGAGTGCGTAATCCACCAATCTGATATAGCGCTTTTCACCAAACAAAAGGCTATATACCCCCAATCGCAAGGACACTACACCTAGGTTAATTGCCGCGAAGCCGCTGACAGCAAAGAATATCCCCAGACAATCGGGGGAATTTATGAAGACTTTGCTGCGAGCAGTCTGTTTTCTAGCGATGGTTGGCGTGACCATTCCGGCCTGTGGCCAATATGAGCCCACGCCGGATTTTCAAAAAGGTTTTACCGGCTATGAGGCTTTTCAAGGGTCGGTGAATTCTGACAGCAGAATGTTCAAGCTGGACTCAAATGCCGGCTATGATTTCAACAAGCACTTTGGTCTCTTTGCGGGCATGCCGCTGTACTTTGCCAACACCCAGACCACCATCACGCAAGTCAACGGCACTGCCACGACCACCACTTCCAACGTGACCAACAATGGTATTGGCAACGCTTATTTCGGACTTGCCATGCGTGCGCCCAATAAGACGCTGGACTACAGCTCCACGGCCACCTTTGCCGCGCCGACAGGCAGCACTACGAAAGGCCTGAGCAGCGGTCGCGCCAATGTTGACTTTACCAATCGCGTTGAGCATTCCTTTGACCGGCTTACACCGTTTGTTGAAGGTGGCGTGAGTAACGCTGTGCCGGATTCGGAACTGTTTACGCGGCCTTTCACTTCACTGGGTCTGGTGACGCATTTTGAAGAGGGCGGCGAATTTGAGGTGATCAAGCATTTCGCGGTAGGTGGTTCAGGATTTGAGATTGTGCCGTTTGGCAATCAGAAGATCTTCAGCAAACTTGTGGGCAAAGGCCAGAGCGGCAACGGAAAAAACAGCTTTGATCAGGCGGCGGAAACCAGCGGTAGCGGCCTGACTCGCGAGAACGGATTTAACAGCTGGATTGCTTTTGAGCCTACGCCGGTATGGCGCGTGGAACTGGGTTTTTCCCGGAGCGCAACGTTTGACCTGAATAGCATTGCCTTCAATATAAAGATGAACGTAGGCAAGCTGGCGCACATGCGGCACGCATCCTAAACAGCTCTGGCGCGGGGCACGTAGTTGCCATCTTCCAATACCTGGCAAGGCGCCACGCGCGGGGTCACCAGTGCCTCGCGCGGAATGATAAAAGTCTGCTCCAGAGCATATTTGCCTGACATGGCGGCGTGGGGCACGCCATCGGTGTAGACCATCCAGGAGCTACCCGGAGGGAACACCAGTTCCTGCTTCGGCGAGTTCTGCTGGAAATCAGAATTTTCCTTGAGCCAGTCGTGTAAATAGAGCATGAAATCGTCATAGGGCGAGCGTTGCGCCACGGGCAGGCCAATCTTGCTCGCCATATGTGCAAGCGTGCGGCCCAGCCCGCCGCTGGATGGTCCAATTTTTTTCACCCGCATGAGCTTGGGCAGAAATTCATGGAACGGCTCACCCACATTCCAGACACGCCCCACCGATGGATTGATGTTGGCAAAAACACGCAGGATGCGCGCGCCATGCGTGGGCCGCGTTGGGAATGCATCCACGTGAAGCAGGTCATTGCGCTTGTGCAATGACAGGTCGCGCCCTTTCTCTTCCAGCGGACGGAAGCTGGCAAAGTCCATCTTCATCTTTCCTGCGTACGGCGCCAGAAACTGTGAGATGAATTTGGCCACCGACGCGGAGAAATCGCGCATGATGGCGTTCATGCGCTCGCGGTCGGGAGAGTTCTCATCCACGCCTTTCAGAATGTCCTTCGCCGGGCGATAGGAAATGTTTTTGTGGAAGCGCGAGCCAGTTTGTTTCTGTGAGAGAAGGAATTCACGGTCTGCATCAGGAAACGTAAACGGCACGTGGCTGAAAAACAGCACTTTGCCCTGCTCCAGTTGGTCGCAATGCCAGGAAGCCTGCTTCAGGTCAAAATTTGTTACGTCCACAATGGCGGTTGTACCGGGTGCTGGCGACATCAATCCCATCCCTCTGATAGGTTCTCAACGAAAGATTATTAAAACGAACGATTAATAAAATGATACGCGTTTCGTTCTGCGACGGCAAAAACTCAGCCCAAATCAGCGGATACATGAATGTCTTTGTCACTGCTCGTCATCCCGACGACCGTTAAGCGAGCGTGCGCCGTTATCAGCACGCGAGTAGGGCGGAGGGACCTTGTGCTTTCCATTAACTTTCAGCAAACACAGGGTCCCTCAAGGCTACTCGTCCGCTGATGAAAACGCGGACTCGCTCACGCCTTTCGGGATGACGTACAGTGGAGGAAACGTAAAAAGAAAAAGAGCGCGGATTGTGTCCGCGCCCTTAAAAACGCTTTTCCACTTTGTCGTTAGTGCTTATTGCTATTGCACAGTGCTCCATCCGTAACGCTGGTCAGTAGACCGGCAGCAGCGGTGATCTTCCGGCTGAAACAGCCGTTAGAAGAATCATTGGAGAAAAACTCCTGCGCGCTTTGCTGGCCCTGGCTGCCAGTGATATTGAAGTTGGCATCGAACAGCAGCGTATCGCTGGGGGTAACGGTGTTTGAGACCACGCTGAACGAATCAGGGCCATCACCGTGTTGTGTAACGGCGCTAAGGAATTGCTGTTTGACGGTTGTAGTCTGTGAGCCGCCCGAGCCATCGGAATTCACGTTGAAGCTGAAGACCAGATCCAGAGGCCACTCAAACCGCTGCTGTGTGCTTCCGCCGCCCTGGCCGTTGGTGCTGGTTTCTGAGGAGATGGTGGTGCGCTGTTTGATGTTCTGTACAAAAGCCGTATTGGTGATATTGAAATCCTGCCGGCTGGAAAATTGAATGTCCTGCCGGACATCAGTTTCCACGCGGCCATGGGACGTCCTGACAAAGCCTTCTACGCGGAAGCTACGCGAAGAGCCAACAGTAACCGAGCCGGTAATGGTTCCGTCCGCTGCTGTGGTCAGATTTTCAACCACGCTGGGATTGGGAACGCCAATGGTGTTGCGCGTAACTTCGCCGGTAACCTGCTGCGATCCGTGATCCTGAAACACCAGCAGAGTGGCAGTAGTGGAAAAGCCGCTGTTGGCATTGAAGACGCTCACAGAAACCTGATGCGGCTGCCCGTTGCTGAGCAGGCCTGCGAAAGGCGTGAGGTCCACACGATACGGAGCAAAATTCAGCGTCTGCACTCCGGGTATAGGACGCCACAGCAGCGGATCGATACCGCCGGTGTAGATCCATGGATAGACCGGAGCTACGCCGGCTGGCGCGCCATCAATGGTGACCTGACTTTCACGGAAGGCCGTTCCGCCGCAGCTCTGTAATTCATTGGTTACATCATTTGGCACGCAGGTGTACCAGAACTCATCGCCAGACTGGCTCTCAGCAACCACGTCAATAAATGCTTTCTCAACGTTGGCCGGCAGAGTAAAAGTTTTGGCAAGCGTGTCACTCGAAGTAGAGAGAAACGCGGTTCCGCCCGTGGGATCAGAAGCCAGCGGCAAAACCATGTCGGCTGTGCGCGCGGCGTCTTCATGCTTGGCCAAAGGATAGAACTGAATCTCTGCCGTGCCAAAGAGCGAACTGGTGAATTGGTTATTTACTAGATTGCCCAGATCCACGCGGCCATTCTGCGCGGCACTGAGGAGCGCGGAGTAGTCAGTGAGATCGCGCTCGATATGCCACGAGCGCGCTACGGCTCCTGAAGGCTCAGATGTGGTGCCGAAATAGACGTTCACGCCGCCAATCCAGATTTCTGCCGTGCGATCAAACTGCAGACCGGCTTGAATGGAAAAATCCGCGTTCAAAACCACCTTGGCCCATGGCCCCGGGCATCCCGAAGGTGGAGTAAAAGAAAATGGCTTGGTAGAAAAATCTGCAAAGACAAAATTGTTAAACAACGTGACAACGCAGGGAGTTGTGGCAGGCCGCGGGAGAGTTGGGTCTGCAGTTGCCGTATTGCCGGAACCAATCACCAATCCCGGTGGTGGAATTGTCTGGGCAGAAACTGCGCTTGCCGCCAGCATAAGACAAACAATCGCGAATATTTTTGTTGTGAGGAAGGAAGAAAAAGGCTTTTGCGTGGTAGGGGAGAAGTCGTGCATTTGCTACCTCCATGGTGCGGCCAAATTCTAATAACGCAGAGGAAGCGGGGTCAAACGGCGGAGAGACGGCCACGTGACATTGGCCGGATATCAAAAACTAATCTTTGCCTCCAGCAGCGGTGTGACCGATTCGAACAATGTGTCCGGCAGGTCCTACAGCCCATCCCGCAAGATTGGTATAGCTCACAGCGTTGTAGTTGCCGTCATCCAGGTGGTTCCATTTCTGTCCAAGATCGGTGGATTCATCTGCGCCGCTCGTCCCCACCGCTACCAGGTGCAAAGGGTTCTCAGAAGCCATGGCCACAGCAGAGCGATAGCCATGCGGAAACGATGCTGTTAGCTTCCAGCTCTTGCCGCCATCATGCGTTACGGCTGCATTCTCGCCGGCCTTTGACGGTTCTTTGTAATCACCACCCACCGCCATTCCATCTTTTTCGCTCCAGAAAGCTAAGCGAGAAGATCCCCTGCGTTGCTGCGCCATGAATGATCGGTGTCTCAGCTACTGTCCAGTTCACTCCGCGATCCGCGGAATGGAACACCCTGGCTGCTGGGCCTCCGGTGGCAAACCAGACGTCATTTTTACCGAACGTGGCAATGCATGTGCCGCTGGCGGCGAAAGCGCCTTCATTCGGCAAAGCGGCCGGCATTTTTTTGACCATGACCGGATTCCAGTTGATGCCATCTGATGTGGCGATGAGAGGGAACTTGCCATCGACAGAATCACTCATCGCGATACCGTGCGTGCTGTCCCAGAAAGCAAAGCAATCGTAGAAGGCTTTGGGGTCTCGGTTGGTGAACTGGCGCTGCCAGATTCTGCCGCCATCAGCGGTTTTATAGATGCGTGAGTCATCGCCCGGCCCAATGCTGAGTACGTAAGCGGTGTTCTGGTCAAAAGCCTGGATATCACGGAAATCGAGATTATCGGCGCCCACAATTTCCATCTGCAGCCATTTTTTCCCGCCGTCAGTGGTGCGCAGTACGGTTCCTTTGGCTCCGCTGGCCCAGGCCACTTTGTCGGAGACAGCGCTGATGCCGCGGAGTTGCACGTCTGTATTGCTGCTTTGCAGCTGCCATAAACCTGGCTGTGGCACTGGCGTCGTTTGGGGCTGCTGGCCCAGCCCAAGGCCTGAAATCAGTGCCATGCCCAGGAAAACTACAGATATGCGCATTTCTATGCTCCCAAAGGACTTAAAGACTTAAAATTGCTCTGTTGGCGAATTGTAACCTTTACTCCGCCCAATCCTCTATTCGTGTGGAGGGAATTTGAGGTGAGTGCAATATTGTCCCCGGTAACGGCACAAAGCGAGCTTCGGGATGAAGAAGTAGTGGCCCGCGTGCTCGCTGGCGAAACTGCTCTGTTTGAGATACTGCTGCGGCGCTATAACCAGCGGCTCTACCGGGTGTCGCGCGGGATCCTGCGCGACGATAGTGAAGCCGAGGATGTAATGCAGGATGCGTACGTACGCGCCTATGAACACCTGAACCAATTTGCGGGCAGAGCCGCGTTTTCCACGTGGCTGACCCGCATTGCCATACATGAGGCGCTTGCCCGCAAACGGCGCCGCGGACGGATGGATGAACTTGATGCGCTCCCCGCGAACGGAGAAACCATGTCCATTATGAAATCGTCAGCGCCCAGCCCAGAGGCCGGCACCGCCACGGCGGAGGCGCGTGAGCTACTGGAACAGGCAATTGACCATCTGCCTGAAGCCTATCGCACGGTGGTGATGCTGCGCGAAGTAGAAGAGATGAGCGTAGCGGAAACGGCGGAGAGCCTTGGCGTGAGTGATGCCGTGGTCAAGACGCGCCTGCACCGCGCCCATGCCATGTTGCGTAAAGACCTTTATGCCCGAGCCAAGGGTCGCGCCACTGATCTCTATCAGTTCCACGCCGTGCGCTGCGATCGTGTAGTGAAAGCGGTGTTTGAACGGATTAAGAAAAGCGCAGAGACAAAAGATCCTGCAGTTCTGCAGTAACAGCTCACCCCCATAAGTTGAATACAATGGCTCACCTGGCAGCATCAAAATTGCTGCCAGGAACCATTTGTCGGTTCCACATCCATCCCGATTTGTACAAGTTGCCAGTTTTCACTCAATGGTCTTGCGGCAGGACCGAACTATGTATAAACTTCTACTTCCCCCAAACTAGTTTCCAATTTCCCATGAGGTCGTTTCATGCTTCGCCCCAAGTTCTCCTTTATTGCCCTTGTAGTTCTTTTTTTATGCTCATCCTATCGGTTATTCGCTTTGGATGACTGGCAACCTATCAATCCAGAAGAGTTAAAGATGACGGCCGACCCCGCTCATCCGGCGGACGCGATCATTCTTTACCATGAAGAAACCGCGGATGATATGACCCGCCATCGCTATGTCTACAAGCGGGTGAAGATTTTGACCGAGAAGGGCAAAGACCGTGCCAATGTGGAAATAGGATACGATGGCGGTCGTGTGGGCATTTCAGATATTAAGGCCCGGACCATTGCGCCGGATGGGACTATTACACCGTTTACAGGCAAGGCCTTCAACAGCACGATTGTGAAAACGCACGGCGAGAAATATCTGGCCAAGACCCTTACATTGCCGAACGTCCAGGTGGGAAGCATTATCGAATGGAAATATACCGAATTCTGGGAAGACTTCCTTGTCGCGCCAAGTTGGGTAGTGCAGGAGGATCTTTTCCAGAAAAAAGCTAAATTTACGTTTGTTCCCTTTCAAATCAAAATCGCCGGTGAAACCGTTCAGGACTCGCACGGTAACGTCAAAGACAGGATTTATTATGTCCCGGTTGCACTTCCTGAAAACACACCGATTAAATCACTGCCCAATGGCGGACTGACACTGGAACTGAAAGATATTCCTGCTTTCGTAGAGGAAAATTTTGCGCCACCTCCAGACCTGTTAAAGATGAGCGTGAATTTTTATTACGGTACCGACAAAATAGCCAAGCCGGAGCAATTCTGGAAGGATGAAGGTAAATATTGGAACAAGGATATTGAGTCCTTTGCCGGCCATTCGGCGGCGGTTACAGCCGCGGTGAATCAGGTTGTTAGCGCATCCGATACTCCGGAGCAGAAAGCGCGCAAGATCTATGCCTACGTGCAGAAGATCAAAAATCTGAGCTACAGCCAAAGCGGGCTGGAACAGATGTTAAGCCGCGAAAGCAAGCAGAAGCGCACAGTGAATGATGTGCTTCAGAACAAAGAAGGTTATCGCGACGAGATTACCCGGCTTTTCTGGGACATGGCCCGTTCGGCCGGCCTACCTGCTTACATGATGCGCGTCTCTGACCGGAATAAGTTCTTCTTTCAATCCACTGTTCCCAACCCAGGGCAGTTGACTTCAGAAATTGCCGCTGTCGTTCTGAATGACAAAGAAGTTTTCCTGGATCCCGGGACGCCTTTTTGTCCGTTTGGGCATTTGTCATGGCAACACAGTTCAACCAAGGGAATGCGCCAATATTCCGATGGAAGCATCGTTCTGGCGATAACACCAGCGGCAAACTATAAGGATGCCATCAGCAAACGAGTTGGGCACATTGCACTGAACGACGACGGTAGTGCCAAAGGAAAAGTCGGCATAGCCTGGGCAGGCGAGGAAGCATTGGTCCATCGGCTACGCGCGCTGAAAACGGACGAAGCGGGAAGGAAGAAAGAGCTGGAAGATGAGTTGCAAGAGATTCTGCCCCCTGGCACATCGGTGCAACTGGATAAAGCAACTGGATGGGATGACGGTGAAGCTTCATTGACCGCCAATTTCAGCATTGACATACCGTCTTATGCCAGCAGCACAGGCAAGCGCCTGATCGTGCCTGCTGACCTGTTTCAAACCCGCAACGTCCAGCCATTTTCCCAGATTGAACGCAAACAGCCAATTTACTTTGACTACCCCTACTACCTCATGGATGATACGCAGATCACGATACCTGCGACGTTCCACTTAGATAGCATGGCGCAGGATGGGGAGCCGATCAAGACGGATTATTCGATTTATAAAGTGAAACACAGCGCGACTGGCAGTAATACCGTGACCATCAGCCGTGATTTTGCCATTGCCGCGGTCACTATTCCGCAAAAGGACTACGCTGAGTTGCGCAAGTTTTATAACGACGTGGCCACGAGTGACGCGCAGCCACTTGTGCTTACCTCGATTCAGTAGTAAGGCAAGACCGGAGTATGAAGTAGCTTCCAATGGGCGGACGTAGCGCCGTGTCGAAAAACTGACGTTATGCCGCCTGCCCGGCGCTGAATCCTGAAGCCCAGGCCCACTGGAAATTGAAGCCGCCCAGATGGCCGGTAACATCCACTGCTTCACCAATGAAGTAAAGCCCCGGTACTTCACGGCTCTCCATGGTCTTAGCGGAAAGTTCGTTCGTGTCCACGCCGCCGGCGGTGACTTCTGCTTTCGCATATCCCTCCGTGCCAGCAGGCGTGATTTGCCAGCGGTGGACCCTGCGTTCCAATTCGTCGAGAGCAGAATTGTTCCAGCCCTGCGGAGGATGAACGTCAAGCCAGCGCTCAGCCAGGCGGTACGGTAAAGCGGCGCGGAAAGCCAGTTTGGCTGCGGCCAGATCGCGGCGAACTTTTGGATCGCGCAGCTCTGCCGTGAGCTCATGGTCTGGCGCCAGGTCCAATGTGAGCGGCTGCGGCGGTTTCCAGTAAGACGAGATTTGCAGGATCGCCGGACCGCTCAGGCCGCGATGCGTAATCAGCATCTTTTCGCGAAAACTCTGCGTACCAATTGAAGCCACCACTTCAGCCGATACTCCCGCGAGGTCACAGAAGCGGGCAGAGTCTTCTTTATTCAATGTAAACGGAACCAGCGCCGGCCGAGGTTCTACGATCTTCAATTCAAATTGCCGCGCCAGGTCATAGCCAAATCCGGTAGCTCCCATCTTGGGAATCGAAAGCCCTCCGGTGGCGACGACCAGCGACCCGGCCACAAACTTCTGATCACCCGCGCAAACAGTGAAACTGTTTCGCGGCTCTGCACTTTTAACTTCATCAATCAAAATGTTGGTTTGAATTCTCACGCCAGTGGCGCGGCACTCCTGCTCCAGCATGGCGACGATCTGCTGCGCCGATCCGTCGCAAAAGAGTTGGCCCAGGGTCTTTTCGTGGTAGGCAATGCCATGTTTCTCTACCAGCGCGATGAAATCCGCAGGCGTATAGCGCGCCAGTGCAGACTTGGCAAAATGCGGATTGGCGGAGATAAAGTTCTCCGGACGGCAGTGCACGTTGGTGAAATTGCAGCGTCCGCCGCCGGAGATCAGGATCTTCTTTCCAATGCGCTCGGCCCGCTCCAGCAACAACACGCGCCGTCCGCGCTTGCCGGCTTCCATGGCGCACATCAGGCCGGCCGCTCCGCCGCCGAGAATGATTACATCAAAATTTTGCATAGACCTTGCTAACCAGCAGTTACTCCATAGTGTAACTATGCCGGTATGGGAAAGGAATGCGACGAGACACTACTGCGGAGCAATTGCCGCGGCGCCGGAAGTGACATTCACCGTAATGCTCGCTTTATGCAGCGCCTGGAAAGTTCCAGCGGCAATATCTTCCACCACGATTTGATGTGTGCCGGGCGTGAGCGTAAGAGTCTGGCTGATAGTGGAAGTTCCCGCAGCAGACTGGCCGAGTTTTTGCCCGGTGGTGTGGTCCCATATCTGCAGCTGATAAATGCTTGCGGCCGATTCCCGGGCAGACGCGCTGATGAGTACTTGTTGTTGGTTGATCGAGTTGGTAGCTGGAGAGGAAATGAAGACGCCATCTGCCTGAACAGTGATATTGACCGTTGCTTTGTGCAGAGTTTGAAAAGTTCCGGCGCCAATATCTTCCACCACCAGCTGATGCGCTCCTGCGGAAAGAGTAAATGTCTGGTTGATGACCGAACTTCCCAGCGCAGACTCACCCAGCTTCTGGCCAGTGGTGTGGTCCCAGACCTGAAGTTGATAAATCTCGCCAGCAGTTTCACTGGCGGACGCGTGCACAAGCACCGCAGAACCAGAGATGGCATTTGGCGCAGGCGAGGTAATGGTTACGCCATCCTGGCGCACGGTAATCATCACAATTGCTTTATGCAAAACTTTAAAATTACCGGCAGCGATATCTTCAATGATTAACTGATGCGTCCCCGGCAAAAGAGAAACTGTCTGGTTGAAGCTTGATGTATTGGGCGCGGACTCGCCAATCTTCTGTCCGCTAAGGTTGTCCCAAACCTGGAGTTGGTAAACCTTTGTCGACTCACTTGCGGAAGCGCTAACCAATACCTGCGTGCCGGTGATGGCATTCTGTGCTGGTGAAGCAACGGCCACAGCTCCGGTAAAGAATTCCGTCATCGGCGCCGCAGTTGCGGAGCCGCCGGGATGAGCTGCAATTCCCAGAGCATCAAGAATTGTTCTCAACGAGTTTTCATGCGTGTAAGGAGTGATAGACACCGTGTGCGGAGTCACATTCGGACCGATGAGTGCCGTATAGACGGGGCCGGCTTCATCAGCGTCACCGTTGTCAAATGTAATGAGCAACAATCCATCACCGCCGGGTTGAAAATACGGCTTGGCGAGCAGGGCCGGCAGATTTGCTTTGAGAAACGCATCGGCAGCGGCTGGAGTTGAATCATGCGCGTCATGCAATCCATCAGGCGCGATGATGGCGAACTGAGGCAGGGCATTGTTTGCCAGGTCCACCGCAAACTGGGAAAAGTCGACGATTTTTGCCTTCGATCCGGCAACGTTGCTCAGAATATCGCTGTACCAGGTTGCTCCATTGTGGCGGCGATAGTAATGCGTGCCGCCAGCGCGATCCGGCGTGGTCACAGTTCCACCGGCAGCTTTATAGGACTGCGCATAAACCTTCCAGGAGATGCCCAGGTTATTCATCTCGCGAAAAATGTTGTCGTCAGTAATGGGCGAGGTGCAGCTGTCTCCTGTGCATTGAAAGTTATGCGTGCCCGCCGGCAGCACACAATCAATGGCATCATGGCAGCTTCCAGACGAGAGCCAGAGATAATCCATCAGCGAGCCTGCGGTATTCGACGTGTAGTTTGAAGCGTATCCATTCGCCGACCCCTGGCTTACCAGCCATGGCATTTCAAGAAGCGTAGTTCTATAGCTCGTGTTTTCGTCCATCAAAACCACCACATGCGATGAATGGGGAACAGCCACCTGAGCGGGGCTGAAAGCCGGAAGGAATACAAAAACCAAGAGCACGATGACTGCTGGAACAAAATTTCTCACACGCATTGCGAATAGGTCCTCTCGCTTTAAGAGTGAATACACACGAAACCCTCAACCGAAGGCGAACCTAGCTCGGCATAAACGGGGTGTTGCGACAGCGCTAAATCGTGCAAGAAAGTGCTTTTGGGTTTGCGTGTTGTGCGTACTGTAACGCAACCAATGTTAAGACTGGCTTAAACTTTGCTTCATGAGTGTTAATTGGCGGGCTTTTAGGGCGAGCGCCTTACCTCAAATTATTTTTCAATGGATCTATAAAGCGAAGATCAGTGTCGCAGGGCCAATATCGCCAGCACTACCAAGCCAATGGTCAGCACGGCATTCCAGATAAGTAACGCCAGCAGCCACTTGCGCAATTGATCTTCGCGCTCGGCAATGCCTTGATTGAGCGTTACAAGTTCAGACTTGAGCTGCAGAGAATAGGATTTGAGTTGATCCACGTCTTCAGCCAGCAATTGCAGCGGATCGGGACCGCTAGGCGCCTCCGGCTGCGCTTGGGCTGCTGCGCGGGACCTGAGTTGCTCGCGCAGGACCTGGCCGCCATGTTCAACAGCGATCGGCGCCAGCATGCGCAATATTGAGGTGATCCATCCCATAGGTTTCCCGTAGACCCTTTCGCCGCCAGCAGGCCTTTTATAAGCCACGCCCATTAGACCACAACGTGCGCACCACGCGAAAACCCGAAAGTTTATGCGCCCCAACAGTTTCCGCTCGGGATTGCCTGTTGCGCTAGTCAGCGGGTCGAAAATCGTCGGGTCGAAAATCATCGAGCCAAAAATCATCGGGCCGAAAAGTTTGGCGTTCCTATCAGCTGTTTTAAGAGACTGTGCGCGGTAACAGTCACGCCAAATATGCTAACCTTGTTGATGCCATTCTCAAGCCGGGATGGCGGAACTGGCAGACGCAGCGGACTCAAAATCCGCCGAGGTTCACCCCTCGTGGGGGTTCGACTCCCCCTCCCGGCACCAACCTTAATGCTCCGCCGGCTTTATATGTGCGGGAACAGCTTATGAGCATGTCCGTCCGGCAAATCCCCAGTAAATTGAGCTTAATCTTCGGGTGGGGCCCACCGCGGGAATTGAGCTGTCTTGCACGGATCCGGACTCCCTGACCGGGCTTGTTCAATCTGCCTGGAGGGTCACTGGAAGTGTTAATATTCCGTGACCTGGCTTTCATTGAAATTCAAACGAAATGTTTAGCAATTTTCCCAACCGGCGTCCCTATGTTTTACCCCGCAAGCGCAAGCGACGGGCTACACGAGCGTTTACGGTGTTGTGTGGCCTTGGCCTCGTTTTCGCGGTAGGCGCTCCTACTGATTTCTTCTGCTTTGCTGCTCGCGCGCAGCAGATTGCCCCGGGGCCTGTAGTGGTTCAGCCGGGTGCGCCTGGCCAGCCGAGTAAACGGCTACCGGCGTCCACAACGGCCAAGCTGCCGCCGCCGTCACATACTGATGTGGAATTTATGCAAGGCATGATCATGCATCATTCGCAAGCAGTGGAGATGACGGCACTGATTGCGTCGCATTCGGAGAACAAGGACCTGCGGACGCTGGGAGCGCGCATCAGCAGTTCTCAGTCAGACGAGATCAAGTTTATGAAGCGCTGGCTGGCAGCCCGTGGAGAAGCACTTTCCATGGCAATGCCGGGAATGCCGGACATGGATAAGTCCGGCCATGCGATGCCCCTGATGCCGGGTATGCTTACGCCGGAACAGATGGAAGCGCTGCGAAAAGCGCAGGGGGCTGAGTTCGACCGTTTATTTTTGACAGGGATGATTCAACACCACAATGGTGCTTTGACCATGGTGAAGGATTTGTTCGACACAGCAGGCGCGGGGCAGGATGCCGAGCTGTTTAACTTCGCGACGGATGCCGACAATACCCAACGAGCCGAGATCCGGATTATGCAAGCAATGTTGGAGAAAAAAATTCCAGAGGAGAAACAATGAACCGAGTGCCCAGTTTTGCTTTTCGCATGGCGGTCGCCGCAATCATTTTATTTTTTGGTGTGAGCTGCCTGCAGGCACAGGCGCAAACACCTACGCCTTCGCCCACGCCGTCAGCGGAGACAGCTTCACCTTCGCCCTCGCCGGCCGCAAAGGAGCCCGAGGAGGAGGAAAAGAATCCGTTTGCTCCGGAGCCCGCTCCAGCGCTGCCGCCGGGCATGATCGGCTCGGATGCAAACGATCCGCGCGCAAAGCTGACCCCGGGCCTCTATGACGCGGGTGAAGCAGCGATGGGTATGAAGCACCTTGTGCTGGTCAAGAAGCCTGACGCCTTTCAGCTCGGGACCGCTGACGCCGATGATCCAAAGGTGAAGAAGATTCTGGGACAGCTCAACATGGGCAACAATGCCGCGAAGATACCGAAGCCCATGCTTTTGGTGATCGCGCAGCTTGCTTTCGCGAACTCCGATTTTGCGTTTCAGGGCAATCATCTGTTCCAGGGAAATTTTTATGGCGTGAATATCTTTGATATTTCCAATCCGGCGCAGACCAAGTTGCTGACTTCACTGGTGTGCCCAGGCGGGCAGGGTGATGTGTCAGTGTATAAAAACCTGCTGTTCATGTCGGTAGAGATGCCGAATGGCCGTCTGGACTGCGGCTCGCAGGGCTTTCCGCCGGAGCCGCCTCCAACGCCCGAGCAGGAAAAAGAGAAGAAACGCCGTCCGCCCGCAGCGCAAAAGGACCGTTTCCGCGGCGTGAGAATCTTCGATATTTCTGACATCAAGAACCCAAAGCAGGTCGCAGCCGTGCAGACCTGCCGCGGATCGCACACGCATACGCTGGTGGTGGATCCGAACGACAAAGACAATGTTTATATCTATGTTTCCGGCACATCGTTTGTGCGCCAGCCGGAAGAACTGGCTGGATGCTCAGGAGATCAGCCTGATAAAGACCCGAATACAGCACTGTTCCGTATTGAAGTGATCAAGGTTCCGGTGGCTGCGCCGCAGGACGCCAAAGTGGTGTCCAGCCCCAGGGTATTTATTGACCCCCGGACGGGAGCGATGAACGGCCTGAATAATGGCGGCACTCATGGCAAGCCAGGATCGGAGAAGCCGGCGGATACGAACCAATGCCACGACATTACGGTCTATTCGGCGATCGGGCTGGCAGCGGGTGCGTGCTCAGGAAATGGAATCCTGCTGGACATCAAAGATCCCGTAAATCCGAAGCGCGTGGATGCAGTGAACGATCCGAACTATTCCTACTGGCATTCAGCTTCCTTCTCGAATGACGGAACCAAGGTCGTGTTTACTGACGAGTGGGGCGGCGGACTGGGAGCGCGTTGCCGTCCGAACGACCCGAACAAGTGGGGCGCAGACGCGATCTTTGGTCTGAAGAATGACAAGCTCACTTTTGAGAACTATTACAAGCTGCCGGCCGCGCAGGGTGATACGAAAAACTGCGTGGCGCACAACGGCTCGCTGGTTCCTGTCCCGGGCCGTGATATTGAAGTACAGGCCTGGTACCAGGGCGGCATCTCCCTTGTGGACTTTACTGATCCGGCGCATCCATTTGAAATTGCCTACTTTGACCGCGGGCCGATTGATCCAAAGGTGCTGGTGCTGGGCGGAGACTGGTCTGCTTATTGGTACAACGGCTACATTTACGGTTCAGAAATTGCGCGCGGACTGGACGTGTTTGAGCTGACGCCGAGCAAATTCCTGACCCAGAATGAAATCAACGCTGCGAAAACGGTTCAGGTGGCTGAACTGAATGTGCAGAACCAGCAAAAGATCGAGTGGCCGGCAAAACTGGTCGTCGCGAAAGCGTATGTGGACCAATTGTTCCGGTCACAAGCTCTGTCTCCAGACAGAATTGCTGCTTTACAGAAAGCAATTCACGGCGCGGAGAGCTCTCACATGAGCAAGGCTGAGTTGGAAAAGCTGAAGGGCATGGCGCCGTCATTGGAGAAGGACGCTGGGTCAGCGAAAAGCCCTGCGGATTCGACGCGGCTGCGCGCTTTGGCTCATATTCTGGAGCATCCGGCAGCGTAATCACTCAAATAGAAGTGTGGGCCGCGGGCATAACAACCCGCGGCCTTTTTCTTTTGGCTGCAGAGCAAAGCCTCGTTCTGCAAGGTCCCAACACATTCCGTTGGCAACATCGAGATCACTCTTCACCCATCGACTTGCGCTCAGCCAGCGCCAGGGCCGCACTCACCAGCGCAAAGTGGCTGAATGCCTGTGGGAAGTTGCCAAGCTGGCGCCGTTGTTTCGGATGGTATTCTTCGGAAAGCAATCCCAGATCGTTGCGGGTTGAAGCTGCTCTCTCGAATATTGTGCGCGCGTCCCTTTCTCTGCCCATCATCTGATAGACTCCGGCCAGCCAGAACGAGCACGCGAGAAACACGCCCTCGTCACCGGCAAGGCCATCCACCTCTGCTTCTGGCTTGAAACGAAGCAGCAGCCCATCCTGGAGAAGTTCGCGCTCAAGAGCTGCGACTGTGCCGATTACGCGAGCATCGGTCACTGGCAAGAAGCCGCATATGGGTATGACGAGAAGGCTGGCATCTACTCCCGTCCCCCCGTAGTACTGTGTAAAGGTGTTGAGCTTTGGATTGAACCCATCACGCGTGACTTCATCGAAAATAGCTTTCCGGGCTTTGCGAAAGTCCTCTACGGGCTCGTCGAGGTTATGGTCTTCTGTGAATCGAATCGCCCGATCCAGCGCGGCCCACGCCGCCACCTTGGATGCGGTGAAGGAGCGTTCAGGGCCGCGCATTTCCCATATGCCGCGGTCCGGCTTCTGCCACACGCCGGCGACGTGGCGAGCGATAGTGATGAGGGCGCGCAGGGCCTCAGGACCACGCCTGCCACCGAGGTGCTTACTGGCCTCGTAAAGCACCATGGATAACTCGCCGTAGACATCGAGCTGGCTTTGTTCGTATGCAGCGTTGCCTACGCGAACCGGCTTGGCGCCTTCATACCCATCGAACCAACCTAGTTCGACTTCGGAGAGGCGGCGCTCGCCCCGAATACCATACATGATCTGCACCTGGGCCGGATCTCCGGCGATTGCCCGCTGCATCCAGTCAAAGAACGCCATTGCCTCGTCGCTCAAGCCCGCTACAATGAGACAACGAAGAGAAAGAGCCCCATCCCGCAGCCAGCAGTAACGGTAATCCCAGTTGCGCACGCCGCCCGGAGTTTCCGGCAGCGACGATGTGGGAGCAGCAACGATGCCGCCAGTGGGCTCGTAAATACATGCCTTGAGCGTGATCAGCGACCGGACCACTAAATCCCTATAGAGCTCAGGCACGTCGATCTTCGAGCACCAACCGGCCCAGAATTCCTCAGTGTCGCGCTCGGCCTGGGCAATGTCTTCCTTACTAGGCGCTTCTTCATACGAAGCGCCATAGCTGAGCGAGTACGAAATCTCGGTTCCCTCTGAGACGAGAAACTCGGCGACCAACGACGGAATCCCATCGGTGGGGCCGCCGCGCAAGTAAAGGGCATCGGGGCCGGCGGACACCTTCGTCGCACTGTCCACCGAAAGAACCCGAGGCACAGCGCGCCCGAACGCGAAGCGCGGAGCCATTTCAGAACGCATTGGCACCGTGCCGTTGATCCCCCGAATGGACCGGCACACTTGAGAGCACTCCCGGCCTTTCCGTGGCGGCATGAAATCGACGAGCCGTACAGTGCCCTCCTCGGTGACGAAATCCGTTTCAAGGATCAGCGTGTCCTTGCGGTAGCGTCGCCGGACCTCGATGACCGGAATCTCCGGGGCGATTGTCCAGTGTCCATTCCTGGCTGTCCCCAGGAGCGCCGCGAAACAAGCATCTGAATCGAATGCAGGAAGGCACAGCCAGTCAAGCACCCCGTCTTTCGTCACAAGCGCGGCGGTGCGCAGGTCTCCGATCAAAGCGTGATCCTCAATCCGAGGAGTCCGCTTCGTCGCCATGTCGATAGGTAACGATTGAAACTCTGAAGTCTGAACATCTGAAGTCTGAGCAAAGGAGGTGTTAGCCACGTTTTTCTATCCCTTTCTGCTGCCGAAGCAAGATGCTGATTTGTACGGAAATGTCTGCCGTGTGGAATTTATTGGTTTATGCACGTGTGATGGCGTCTCCGTTAGCATGGGTGGCCCTTCTTTCTTGCCGGTAATCCATGCACTTTCATGCCAGGAAAGGATCTAGTCGCGCCGCAAGATGCGATTGAGAGCAGGTCTTAATGCTGCGGAATCTATCATGTCCGAAAACCGCTAGTTTCTCGTTATCGCGAGTGGGATAATCCAGACATGGAACTGCCCAGTCGTGAAATTTGCCATCGTGCATTACAGAGCAGAGACGCTCGCTTCGATGGCTTGATCTTCGTCGGCGTCACATCAACGGGTATCTACTGTCGTCCTGTATGTCCGGCGCGTACGGCAAAGTTTGAAAATTGCCGTTTCTTCGGCTCAGCCGCAGCGGCGCAGAATGCCGGTTTTCGTCCATGTCTTCGTTGCCGGCCAGAGACTGCCCCGGATCTGGCTTCATGGCGTGGGACCTCGAATACAGTTTCTCGTGCCCTGGCTCTTATCGCTGAAGGCGCTCTTGATGGCGATGGAAATAGCGTGGAAAAGCTGGCTGAACGCCTGGGCATGGGTGAACGCCAATTGCGGCGACTATTCCTGCAGCATCTCGGCGCGCCCCCTATCTCTGTTGCACAAACACGGCGAGTGCTCTTCGCGAAGCAGCTCATACATGAAACCCGGATGCCGATGACGGAAGTCGCGATGGCGGCCGGGTTCGGCAGCTTACGGCGATTCAATGAAACATTTTTCAATTTATTCCATCGCCCTCCCAGCGCTTTGCGGAGAAAGAACTCCACAGGACATGCCGAGAAGGATGTCACACTTCGGCTTCGCTATCGTCCACCCTATGACTGGGAAAGCATGCTCAGTTTCTTGCGGGCGCGCGCGATTCCCGGCGTGGAAGTTGTAGAGAGTGGACGCTACATGCGCACGGTTGAGATAGATGGAGCAATGGGCAGCATAGAAGTGAGTCACCTGCCCGAACGGCAGAGTGTTGGTGTGAAAATTCGTTTTCCAGACGTGCGGCTGTTTCCAGCTATTGTTGCCCGGGTGCGGCGACTGTTCGATCTTGGAGCTGACATCGAGACCATCGACGATCATCTATCTGGCGATCCTGTGCTCGCTCGCCTGGTAGCACAGCGTCCGGGGCTGCGGGCTCCTGGCGGCTGGGACGGTTTCGAGATAGCGGTACGGGCTGTCCTGGGTCAGCAAATCAGCGTGGTCGCTGCAATTCGATACGCTGGTCAACTGGTAGCTCTCCACGGGCGAGCTGTGCCAAAGTCTTTTCTGATCCATCCAGAATTGGTTCGGGCGTTTCCCAGCGCGAAACGGTTGGCTTCGGCTTCCGCCATTGGATTGGCCATGCCGGGAGCGCGATTGCAGGCATTAAAAGCGGTGGCCGACGCGGCAGTGGCTGATCCGAACCTGTTCCGTCCGTTCGGCAACATTGAAGAGACGGTTGCGCGTTTGCGAGCGATTCGCGGGATTGGCGAATGGACCGCACAGTACATCGCTCTTCGCGCTATCCGCGAGATGGACGCCTTTCCGGCGACTGACATTGGATTGCTCCGCAGCGTGGCTTCCATGGATGGAGAGAAAACAACTCCGGCGAACCTCTTGAGCCGCGCCGAATCCTGGCGGCCGTGGCGTGCTTATGCGGCGCAGCATCTCTGGGCTTCTGATGGAAGCGCTGCCGACGGAAGCGCTGCCGTAAAACCGTCCACACGTATCACGTCGAGCGCCGGGCTTGAATCGTGACCGCCGCAAAGCAAATATCAGAAAGGATAAGACTATGAGTCTCGCCTATAAAACGATCGATTCTCCGGTCGGACAGCTGAAGCTGGTCGCGAGCGAAAAAGGCCTGGTGGCCATACTGTGGGAGAATGACAATCCCCGCCGTGTGCGCCTGGCTGAACTGGTTGCGAATGAGAAGCATCCTGTTCTGCTTGAGACGGAACGGCAGCTACGTGAATACTTTTCCGGGAAAAGAAAAGCGTTCTCCGTTGCTCTGGATATAAGAGGTACTCGTTTTCAGAAAGACGTATGGGCGGCGTTGCTTGCCATACCGTTTGGCGAGACGAGAAGCTATGGGCAACTCGCGAAACAACTGGGAAATCCCCGGGCGTCACGAGCTGTGGGCGCGGCGAACGGAAGGAACCCGGTATCCATTATCGTGCCTTGTCATCGCGTGATTGGATCATCCGGCAAACTCACGGGCTTTGCAGGCGGGCTTGATACAAAGGCGCATTTGCTGGGCCTGGAAAAGTAAATGACTCCAATTCAAAGCCTGTTTGAAAGCCATTTAGCCGTTGCAGATTTGCGGCAGTCGATGGCGTTCTATGGAGAGCTGCTGGGGCTTGAGCTGTCGCAGGTTGTCGACGAACGCAAAGCGGCATTCTATTGGATTGGAGGAAAAGGCAATTCCATGCTTGGACTGTGGGAGGCGGGATCGGCTCCACAGAAGATGGTGCTCCACATTGCCTTTCGCGTGAGCCTTGAAGACATTCTTAAAGCGCCCGCAAAATTAGCGGCGGCTAACGTGACCCCGCGAGATTTTGACGGCCATCCTGCCGATGAGCCCGTGGTCCTGGCGTGGATGCCGGCTGCTTCATTATATTTTCACGATCCTGATGGAAATCTGCTGGAGTTTCTTGCGATGCTGCCGGAGTCTCCGCGGCCTGAGCTGGGAGTTGTGAGTTGGAGCAAGTGGAAGCGGGGCTAGGAATTTTTCTTTAGGGACACTTTAAGCATCGCAAGCGCTCTCTGTTTTGAAGAAAGCAGAAAGCGCTTGCGACATTCTTGCCATTACTCTATTGCTGTAAGACCATCACTTCTACACCGGACGCCGCACCGCTGTTGTGAAAGACTTCCTCGGTTGCCTTCTTGAAGTCTTCCGGCTTCGCGTCAGGAATCTCAACAAACGTCTGCGGGTTGCGGTCTACCAGCGGGAACCATGAGCTTTGGATCTGCACCATGATCCGGTGGCCCTTGCGGAACGTATGGTCAATATCCGGCATGGTGAAGTTGAGGTCCGCGGACTTTCCGGGCACCAGCGCTTGCGGCTTCTCCCAGCTATTGCGGAATTTTGCGCGCATTGGCTCGCCGCGCAAAAGCTGCTGATATCCGCCCATGCGGATCGGCGGCGGACCAAGGAGCCTCTTGCTGGCATCGACAACTTCCGGATCGGGATAATCGTCGGGGTAGACATCAATCAGCTTCACGACAAAGTCTGAGTCCGTTCCAGAAGAAGCAATTTTCAACTTGGGTGAAACCGGCCCGGCGATGGTCACGTCTTCGTCAAGCGGCTCAGTCTGGTAGGTCAGCACGTCAGTACGGCGCGAGGCGAATCGCTGATCGTCCGTCATGTAGCGCTGAGGAACGGCCGTTGCCATGTAGCTGATGAACGGCACCGGATGCGCAGGATCGCTTATATATTCATCCTTTCCTTCATTGGCGACGGGAGGATCGAATGAGAGCTTTCCGCCGGCGTGCAGATAGAGCGTTTTGGCTGCGGCCTGCGCGGGAGGCCATGAATCGTACTTGCGCCAGACGTTGGCGCCCGTTTCAAAGACATAAGCTTTGGGCATGGCTGAGCCTTTGCCTTTGAGATAGTACTCAAAGAAAGGGAACTGAATTTGTTTGCGGAAGAACTCTGAGGTCTTGGAGTCAAACTGCGCGTCGCCAAGATGGTCGCCGTCGCTGCGGGCCCAGCCACCATGCACCCATGGCCCGATCACCAGCGAGTTCGGCGTGCCGGGATTGAATTGATCGATGGCGTGAAAAGTCTTGAATGGGCCGGAGAGGTCTTCGCCGTCAAACCATCCGCCGACGGTCATCACGGCGCACTTTACGTTTTTCATGTGGCGAGAGATGTCGCGCGCCTTCCAGTAATCGTCGTAGGTGGTGTGGCGCATCTGGTCAGTGAAAAGCGGATTGCTGCCTTTTAGGTATTTCTTTTCCAGCTCACTGGTGGAACCGGCTTGAAGATAAAAGGAGTAGCCGTCTGGTGTGCCGAAATCAAACTGCGCCGGAGTTCTGGGCGGCAGAGAAGGTTCGGCAATCGGCTTGAAGAATACATAGAAGCCAAAATTTGCGGCGAGCATGAAAGCGCCGCCGTGATAGCCGTCGTCGGTGAAGAAGAGGTCGGTCATCGGCGCCTGCGGTGAAGCGGCCTTCAACGCCGGATGAGAATCGATGATGCTGGCCGAGGTGTAAAAACCCGGATACGAAATTCCCCAGATGCCAACTTTTCCATTGTTGTTGGGAACGTGCTTCAGCAGGAATTCGATCGTGTCATACATATCGGTGCTGTCGTCCACATCTTTGGAAGACTTTTTGTTGTCGATATGCGGATGCATCTCGACAAACTCGCCTTCTGACATGTAACGGCCGCGCACATCCTGATAAACCACGATGTAGCCGGCCTTTTCAAATTCATCGGACGGGCCAATCTGCTTCTTGTACTGGTCTTCTCCGTACGGGCCCACGCTGTAAGGCGTGCGGTCAATCAGGATGGGATAAGGCTGCGATGTGTCTTTGGGAACATAGACGGAGGTAAAGAGCTTTTTCCCATCGCGCATGGGAATGCGGTACTCGTACTTGGTGTAGTGCGATTTTACGTAATCTTCTTTCGGCGGTTCGGGTGGTTTGGGCGCTGCTTCCTGCGCCACAGCGCAACACATCAGAGCTCCCCAGACACATGCCGCAAACATCCAGCGGCTTACCTCATGAATTTTCATTTCAGCCATCCTCCTGGCCTAGCAATTAAATTTTGGTGACCTTCCTCTTGCACGCACAAACTGGCGTTGGATCAGAACAGCGATGGATCAGAACAACAATGGATCAGAACGTTGGAGCCGGCTTTGGCGCAGGACGCTCAAGCGGGCCCGGTATATTTGCCAGCGAGTATGCCAGCACGGCCATGACTGCTGCGTTTTCCTGCAACTCGCGCGGTACTACCTTGTCGAGGGTATCAGCAGGCGTGTGATGGTAATTGAAATAAAAGCGATTGTCCTGAATCGGGCTGAAGCAGGGAACGCCCAGGGCCATCAGGGGGCCAACATCGGTTTCAGAATCGTCTGACGACCGGAGAATTCCCGCTCCGATGGTTTGAAGGATCTGCGCCGCCGGCTGCAGCAGGGCAACATTCGATTGCGGCGCCGCTACGGAGATTCCAACGGGATGGCCGGCGCCAAGATCGCTCTCAATGGCGGCAAAATGATTTTGGACATCGTCTTTGTGCGCGGCAGCGTAAGCCCGGCCGCCTGAGTTGCCGAACTCTTCATTCATCCAGGCAATCACGCGGATGGTCCGCTTGGGATGCAAGCCAAGTTGCTTGATCAGCTGCGCGGTCTGCATGGCCATTACGACGCCTGCGGCATCGTCTATGGCGCCAGTGCCCAGGTCCCAGGAATCAAGATGGCCGGAAACGATGACCACTTGCTCCGGATGCTCGCTGCCTTTCAGGTCGCCGACCACGTTGAACGATTCAACGTCGGCAAGTTTCTGTGTCGCCAGCACAAGGTGCATGCGGACAGGCCCTTGCTGCGTGAGATAGGCCATTGTGTCGGCGTCTTCCGCGGTAACGGCGGCTGCGGGAATGCGAGGAGCGTCGGGCTGGTAAAACATGGCGCCGGTGTGGGGAATGCGATAGTCCGCGCCACCTACGCTGCGCACCAAGGCAGCAATGGCGCCAAGTTTTCCGGCGGCGCTGGCCCCGATGGCGCGATAGACCACAGCCTGCCCATAGGCCTCGCCGCCCTGGCCCGTGGCCGCGAGCTGCTTATCAAACTTGTAATTAAAGAGCACGATCTTGCCGGCAACTTTGTCGCGGCCAAGAGCGGTCAGTTCGTCAAAGTTATTTACCACCACAACTTCCGCGGTCACGCCGCCTGCCGGCGTGGCTTCACTGCCGCCCAGCGCCGTAAGCACAACTTTCTGCGTTGTGCCCGGAGCCATCCCCGGATACGCGACCAGCGCGCCGGTTTCTTCACCGCGGACCCAGTGCGGCACGGTTACTTTTTCAAGGCGCACGTCCATTCCGAGTTTGCGAAGTTCGTCGGCAACGTAGCGCGCTGCAAATGTGGCCTGGATGGAGCCGGCGGGCCGGGGGCCAATGCTGTTGGTGAGGTGAGCAAGCTGGTTCCAGGCGTAGTCACTTTTCAGGGCCGAATCCTGAAGCTGCTTGAGCTCATTGGTCAGTTGCGGCGGATAAGGCGCGGGAGGCTGAAAGTTTCGTTGGGCGAATGCGGGGCCGATAGATAAAAGAAGAAAGATGACGGAGCGGAAAATTCTCAAACCTTGTTCCTCCAGAAAGTAGATGACTGCCTGGTATTAGACGTATCAAGAAACTGTTTGGCGATTGGCCGTCATTATATCGTGACCCCCATATCGCGCCCCCATATCGCGCACCGATATCGCCCGCGCCATAAGATATGGTCGAAGAAGCTCTGGTGATGTTTGAAAGATGGGTGGGAAATAGATTTTGCGCGAGATGCGGCCTGTGTCGGCCAAGATCAAAGATTAAAGATCAATGATCGGTACGGGTAATTGGCTAGCTTGTCTTGTGGGCAGTCGCTGATTGGGTCTTATTCAGCTCCGTCCGCCAAACGTAAAAATACTTTTCATCCGTTGCGGTGGTAACAAGCATGTTTCGCTGGCGAGTGGCCCGGTTCAGGGCGGAACGAACATTTTCCATCTTTTCCCCTTCAAGGCTATCCAGAGGAACCAGGACCGCATTTTCCAGATCCAGTTTGTCCAGATCATCCAGGATCATGGAAACGATCAGGTTGTGTTTCCCTTTTCTGCCGTGAGGAACCGAGGCGATAAGCTTGCTGGCAAAATGGGGGATGGTTGCTGCTTTGCCATTTTCGCCGTGGCCATTGCTCGCGTGGCCGTTGCTT
This sequence comes from Terriglobia bacterium, assembly GCA_963724105.1. Lineage (GTDB taxonomy): Bacteria > Acidobacteriota > Terriglobia > Terriglobales > Acidobacteriaceae > Angelobacter. The sequence continues at coordinate 121,233 of CAVRTD010000005.1, forward strand.
GTGTGGCCATTGTTCGAAGAATTGTGGCCATTCTTTGGCGCGACCTTTGCCATCGTCGTGTACCTCCTGCCGGGGCAGCTGGCTCCGTTAACGTATATCTAACGTAACGCAATCCAACCGTTAGCACCCCGAAGTCTAGGCTTAAGCCACCCGAATAGCAAGGTAAGAGTTTCCTAGCGCACAATTCTTCCTTCTGAGCAAGGCAGGTGCTGCGGGATGCAATTGCCTACGGTCTCGCAGAAAAAAGAATTTTACGCAGACAAAACGCGTTTCCCCGTATGTTTCCAGCTCTGCTAGCCTCATAAAAGAGGAAAATATGAAGATATAAGGGTGGCCTTGGCAGGAAGAATCGCTGGCAGCCATGACAAGGATCGGGACGCGCCAACCTTTTTGGGGGTTTGCAATGGCGAACGGAAAATACTTACTAGAGAAAACGAGGGCAACGAATATCAGAATCCCACTGAAGAAGAAACGTGACTTTGATCCTGGAGCTTTTCTGGCGCAAGCCGGGCTGGGCCGAACCATGATCCACCTGAATACCAAAGAGCGCGCGTTTACGCAGGGCGATGCTGCTGAGAGCATCTTCTATATCCAAAGCGGCCGGATCAGGCTGAGCGTGCTGTCCAAGACGGGCAAAGAGGCGACCGTGGCCCTGCTGGGCACGGGGGATTTTTGCGGGGAAGAGTGCGTGGCCCTGGCGCAACCTGTGCGCGTGGCCAGCGCGAGCGCGGTTGGAGCGTGCGAACTGCTCAAAATTGAGAGGAAAGAGATGGTCCGCGCGCTGCACCAGGAGCATACTTTCTCCGATCTTTTTGTGGCCCATCTGCTGTCGCGCAATGCCCGGGTCCAGGAAGACCTGGTGGACCAGCTTTTTAATTCCAGTGAAAAGCGGCTGGCCAGGGTGCTTTTGCTGCTGGCGCAGTTTGGCAAGGAAGGCGCGCCAGAGACGGTGGTCCCCAAGATAAGCCAGGAAGTGCTCGCTGAAATGGTGGGGACGACCCGCGCGCGCGTGAACTTCTTTATGAACCGTTTCCGAAAACTGGGGTTCATTGCGTACAACGGCTCAATTGAAGTCCACCCATCGCTTCTAAGCGTGGTACTGCACGACTAGCCCAGAGCGCAAACGCGCTCGCAACTAATGGCTGCTGGTTGCTTTCATGATTGCCGCTGCGTCGTAAATGGCTGCTTCCACAGGCCGGGGCGAAGCAATCGCAAGAGAAAAGTCGATAATATATCTCACGATATTCGGGCAGAACAGGCAGGCCGTTTCCTGAATTTTCTGCAAGTCTTCAGTCAAGACGCTCATTGGAAACGACCGCAGGCATTCTGTGCATGTCAGCACCACATAGGGAACGCCGTGCGAATCATTGCCGTTCCGGGGAATCCAGACGGGAGCGGATTCTCTTTGATGGTCCACGGCATGCGCCGCGGAAGTTTGTATCAGGTCGGTGATGATCTTCAGCAGCACATCGGGAGTGCCAAGCCCCTTGCCATAGAAAGAGTCTGCAATCACGCCGCCGGGTACGGAATCACCGGAATGATAAGCGCCGCTCATGGCAATCACGGAGACCTGCGGAAAACGCCTGCGAACCACTGACAGGAATTCAAACCCGGACATTTCCGGCATATTCAGGTCAGAAAGCACAATGGCAGGCACCCTTCTTTTCAATTGCAGGAGAGCATCAAAACCATGGATCGCAGTGCTCACGCGATAACCCGAATATTCCAGCAACATCACAAGGCTGCTGCGGACTGATTCGTCATCGTCCACGACCAAGATCTCATACTTAGAATGGTCTAACATAATGAGCCTCTCTTTATCTATTGAGGAAAAATCTGGTAGAGGAATTTTCCCATCCAGCAGCTTGCCTTGTCTGTCCCAAATGGCACAGCGCTAAAGGTGTGCAATTGTGAACAGGCTGTTTTGCCCTAGTCGTGAAGGATGACGTTCAGCAGAGAGCTGTGAATGCTCAACCCGCCGTTGTATTCAATGAAGCCGAGTTTCCGGAAGCGATTCATAAAGAAGTTCACCCGGGAGCGTGTGGTGCCTATCATGTCTGCCAGAGTTTCCTGGCTGATTTTGGGGATCGTCGTTTCCGGCGCGCCTTCCTTGCCAAACTGGGCCAGGAGCAAGAGCGCACGGGCCAGGCGTTTTTCACTGGAATTAAAAAGCTGGTCCACCAGGTCTTCCTGGACGCGGGCATTGCGGGCAAGCAGATAAGAGACGAACAGCTCAGAAAATAATTGTTCTTCATGGAGCACGCGGACCATTTCGCCGCGTTCAATCCTGAGGACAGTGGAAGGGATCAACGCTGTTGCCGTGGCTACCCGGTGCAACTTCATTGCGGTGATACATTCTTCGCCCAGGAAATGGCCTTCGCCCAGCAATCCGATGGTTGCTTCCTTGCCAGTTTTGGAGATCACCGTAACCTTGATCTTCCCTTTCTGGATATAAAACACGGAATCGGAGGCCTCGCCCTGGGAGAAGACCGCAGCGCCCTTCTTCAGGTCAGAAATAGTGCGGCCAGTTCCGATTTTGGCAAGAAAGGCCGCTGGCTGAAATACTGGCTCGCGGCTGCGTGTTGGAGTGAGTTTTTTCAAAGTGCTTTTTTTCAAAGTTCTTTTTTTAAAGTTCCAGTGATCGTAATTATGTCCAGAAAGGAAAGCTGTTCAATTTTGAGCAGTTGTCCGGTTAGATGGATTCGGGCTGGGAATCCGCATCTTGCGATAGCTCTGCCGATAGTGGGTCATCGCTGGGGCCTGCTGGCAGCGCGTGGGGCTTGATGGTCCATCTCCATTCTACGGGACGAAAATGGTGGTCCACGGAGGGCTCAACCATTGTTTCCGGCCTGAACCCGCATGTGATACAGGCAGCCCCGATTCTCCTGATATTGGTCTCCTGGGTTATGCCATCCAGCCGCATACCGAGTGAACCTGCGACAACAGGCCCATTGCACTTCTCACAAGGAAATGCCGAGAGGTGGAGATAATGGGTCATGGTCTCCTCGGCTTCCACCAGAGTTCCATTCCAGGTCATGGGCGGCATAGCTCTGGCATTAACTACTGGAATATCTGCGATTATTGGCGCCTGAGACATTGGACCTCTTTTCAAAACTGCTCAACGGAAGAGGGAATACCAAATCCGGCCGCTTGTGCAGCTATAAGCCTTACTCTGGCCAGGGTACGCTGGCGGCGAACGCGATGGGACGGGCGACCGCCGCGGCCTTGTGGCTTTCTTCCAGATGGGACTTGAACTCTACATTAACTTTTTTCAGCCTCTCTTTTGCAGTCAGCTTGCCACGAGCAGAAAAGTTCTGGCTGCAATCGGAACAGCGCCAGGCGACGGGGTTTCCGTCAATCTTTTCTATGGCAATTAACTGAGGCATGGTTTGAGCATGGCATAGTCGGCCGAAATTAACTGTGCAATAGTGCACACTGGGCCGGGCAGACCGAAATAAACGAGCAGATCAGGAAAGAGCAACCCTTACCAGCAAACCTTACCACTGATAAACACGGATGACACTGATCAGGAAAACGCGAAATGCCTGATTTCACCGCGGAGACGCAGAGACGCGGAGAAAAGCAGGCACTGGAGAAGTCGCGAAGAATGGATCGTCGTTATTTGAATCGGATCGCATTTGCAGTTTTTAGCTGAGAGGACTGTGTGGGTTCGATTCCAAACGGAGTTTGTTTACCGCCGAGAAGCCGTTTACCCCCCGGCACGGGCTCAAGTCGATAGAGCCGCATGGTGTGTTGAATGGATGAGATAACCATAATGAGCAGCATTCCGGAGATGCCCAGAGTTCCGGCGACGTCAAAGAGCCGATGGGCGCGGCCGAGCAGGTGGACCGTGGATCTCCATAGCACAGCCAGATTGCCGATGGAGAGCAGAATGCGCAACTCCGTAGGTCCCATTTTGAAGTAGGAGATTTTGAAGTCGCCCAGGGTATAGCTGGCGAGATAAATCTCCACGGAGAGCATGAGGTAAGCAATGAGCAGACCTAGAGCGACGAGAGGATGCATGTAGCCGGAGAGAGCGAGCCCGCCGAGAAGGAAGAACGCGCTGAATGCGTCCACAATGTGGTCGACATAAAAGCCATAGCGCGGACGCGAGTGGTCGCGAAAGCGTGCCAGAGTGCCATCCAGAGAATCACCGAGCCAGTTAAGCGCCAGGCACAGGATGACTAGAAGCAGTCCGGCGCGGTTGGTTGCGGACCACCAGTAGGCTGCGCCGGCGCCAACCATGGAGAACAAGCCGAGCAGGGTGAGATGGTCAGAGTTGATCCAGGCGGGAGTACGGGCGGCGAGCCAGATCAGAGTTCGTTTTTCCAGGTTGGAGAGAAAGCTCTGCTGTATCCGCGTGGCTTCACGAAAGCTGGGATTGCGTGAGGATGAGTTTGAGGGTTGAGTGGTTGATTGATTCTGCTGCATGCGTTTCACCTCCGATGATCGGTTGGCATGGGCTGGCTACAAAGCTGTGGAAAAGCTTTTGGAAGGAGCCAAAGCAGGTGCACTTTTCCACAGGCCCTGAGAGCCAGCCGCTTGCCATGACCCGAACTCTGCTCCGCAAGGCGATCAACCGGCAATGCACGCGAGATCAACTGGAGGTAAAACGGAAGTCAACAGATAAGCTACTGATAACACGGAGGGAGAATGGTGTGGATGAGGTGTTGATGATCGGAGGACGAAAGGCGGCTTGAGGGTTGCGGCCAGTTTTGATTTAAGAAATCAGGGTTTCTTGTGAGCTAACTGGAACTCCATAGGGGCTTCAACCGCGATGGCAAAGCTGTTATCCATGCCCAAGAGATTCAAATCGCGGATCCATGTTTTATATCTTGTCATGATACTTAATTGGCGGGGCTGCCATGGTTCGAACTATCCGCGAACATGGCAGGTCTGGCTCCCCAATCTATGGGCGTTCTGTTTCGGTATTGTAAGAAATAGTTAAGATTTGTCTTATCTTAAAAAAGATGCCAGAAGAAAAATAGTTGCCAACTACTTTGCACTCATAGTGTTGCAGTCTGGGAGGCAATAGCTGTTATCGGCTGGAAAATCGCGGTGAAACTCATGCGATAAACGTTTCAATATTTTTGTAATCAAAATTAAAAAGGTAACTGTACCAGTCGGTGCTTGACATGCGGCTGCTGGCGACAGAAAATTCATGTGCTCGATCTACGAGCTTTCCGTAAGTAACGTAGCTGCTTACAGAACGACTTCAGTAAGGATGGTTACGAGAACGATATGGTAAAGATAGACCCGATCACGGTAGCTGATCCTCAAAGTGTAGGCAGCCGTGCTTTGCGCCACGAACTTCATATACCTTTGCGTTACCGGCTGGAGGGCAGGCAAGACTGGTTGCCTGGTGAAGCCATCAACATGAGCGAAACGGGTGTGCTTTTTTCTTCCGATCAAATGCTGGAAGTGAATGACAGAGTGCAGATCACGTTTCAGAGCTCTGAGCCGGAAATGAAGTCAAGCATGCGGGTAGCGCGGGTAGTGCGTCGCATCCTCAGTAACTGGCCGGAGACGCGTGTAAAATTTGCGGCCCGCTTCTGTTCCTGATCGCTGGCCGCTCCCGACTTATTTTCCAAACGCAGTAGCTTTCAAAGAAATAACGCTTTCTATCGTTTGGTCCCTGCCTCTTTAAGTCCTGGTTGCTTGAGGGCGTTGCCTGCCCTGATTTTGCAGTCACAAAAAAACCACATTGCTGGACCCAGCGCGTATCATCTAAGGTACTGAGAGGGCGCGCTGTTACGGATGGGTAAGGAATCGGAGGCAGGGCGCAAATCCATAATCTCAGTTGGCCACCGTTCGGATGCGATGGTAAAACAGAGCCATGAGTTCACAAGACGATCCCAAGGAAAAACCGCCACGGTTCGAGAGTTTTGGACGCAGGATGGACGCCGAATTTGGCGGAGCAGCAGAAAAGATCGAGCGGGAAAAGGAAAGGGTGATCACCTACCTGAACAACGAGGTGGTGCCGGCCATCCGCACGCACTCAACCAAGGCATTGCGCGTGGCAGCAGAGCAGCTCAGCAAACTGGCCGAGTACATGGAAAAAAATCGCTCCAGTTAGCAGCGCTGTTTTGCCTGCTTGTGGTGCTGGCTGGGTGTGCTCATCGGGAGCCTCCGCCAAGTATGCCTCCGCCTCCGCCTTCTATTCCGAATACGCCGTCGCGTGTGCCCACGCCGACACCCACACCTGTTCCGGCGCCCACGCCCGCGCCCTCAGTAAAGAAGAATGTCCCGCCGCCGAGTGATGAGATTGTTGTCCCAAAGAATGCCAAAGTTCTTTATACGGAAGTTGGCTATGCAAGCTGGTATGGGCCGGGATTTCAAAAGCGTAACGGAGCCAATGGCCTGCCCTATGACATGAATGCCATGACCGCCGCGCATCGCACGCTGCCGCTGAATACAATCGCGCGCGTGACCGACATAAAGACCGGCGACTCTGTGCTGCTGCGCATTACGGACCGCGGGCCGTTCGTGGGCGATCGCGTGATTGATCTTTCCCGCGCCGCCGCGCGCAAGCTGAGTGTGTTCCAGAAGGGCACCGCGCTGGTAAGGATTGAAGTGCTGGAAACGCCTGCGCCTATTCTGGAGGGCGGCCGCTGGTGCGTACAGATTGGCGCATTTTCGGATTCGCATGAGGCGCAAAAGCTGAAGGAAAAACTTGCGCGCCGCTATCAGACGGCAAAAGTGCTGCAGTTCAGCAGTCCTGTTGGCGGTGATTGGATCCGCGTCCGCGTGGCGGAAGACGACAAAAAGCGCGCGCAGGAAGTGATGCGCGACACGCACACTGACGCTGGAGTGTATCTGGTGAGATTGGATTGAGGCAGTTTCAAAAACCTTTGAAACACGGAGGAAAGGAGTAAGCGGAGGTTTTTCAGATAAGGTAGAGGAAGTTTGAAATTTCAGGCCAAGTTGTCTCCGTTTACTCTGTTCCTCTCGGTTTAAGCTTTTCAAGATTTAGTTGAGTCATTCTCTCCGCCTGAGCGCAGATTTGCTAAGATTTCTGGTTATGACTGACTGTCTTTTCTGCAAGATCATTGCCGGCAAAATCCCCGCCAAGAAAGTCTATGAAGACGAAAAAGCTTTTGCGTTTGAGGACATCAATCCGCAAGCGCCCACGCATGTGTTGATCATTCCTAAAAAGCATATTGTCGGGATTGATCAGGCGACGGAAGCAGATGCGGAACTGATGGGCTATTGCCAGCTTGTGGCGGCGAAGATTGCACGCGAACGCAAGCTTGAGAGCGGTTTCCGTACTGTCTATAACGTCGGCCCCGACGCAGGCCAGACGGTCTTTCATCTGCATTTACACCTGCTGGGCGGAAGGAAGATGGGATGGCCACCGGGATAGTCTTTTTCTGAAATCCCGAAGCGCAGCGAGGGACCCCTACGATCTAAATTAAATTCACGGAAGAGCAGAATATTTATTCTGAATCATTCGTCATCGCAGCTAATTCCTGATTCAATCCCCAGGGACTTTCATTGTTATAGGGACCTCTCGCTTTGCTCGAGGTTTCAGAAGAAAAGAACTACGCCGCCCCAATCAACCTGGATGCGCTGGGGAATGACCGTTGCCACACCGCAGTCAGCAGAGCGAATTGCGGCAGCATGCGGGCAAAGCCATCGACGGTCTCTTCAATGTCCCGCCACTGCGCAGGTCCAATATCCTTCAACATGGCGCGATGGTCTCTGACGGGCAGGCCGGTAAGCAAGGCGCGGGCGCGGCGGTTCAGTTCTTCCTGGGCGCTCATGAATGACGCGTCGGACAGCATTCGTTTGCTGTCCAGCCAGGCTGAAGCCAGATACCCAGGGAAGGGTGAAAGCACGCGAAACAAGCTCGGCACGCTTTTTGAGCCGGTGGTCTTCTTGATGTCAGAGTAGATCAGCCAGACACGCAATGCAGCTTCACGTTCATTGGGGACGTGCAAGCGCACAATCTGCGACAAGGCTGAAACCTGCTTCGAACTGGTGACTCTGCCTTTTTGTCCGCCGGAATAGCCGCGCTGCATGAGCCGCGAGAACAATCCCATCTGCGCCGTGGCGCGGGAAAATAATCCGATAATGCCGCCAATCACACGGATATCGGCATTGGAAAATTTGTCTGCCGCCAGAACTCCGGGCTGGTCTGAGAAGGCCCAGCCACCGCTGATGGCGGAAGAATGGGCAATCTCCAGGAACGCCCGGGAGGCTGCTTCAAATTCCCGCGAGCAGACCACGCTTTCCAGGTCTTTCCAAACTACCTTCAGGTACTGCGGTATTCCGGCTGAGAGTTTAAGAACGGTGGGAACAAAGGGCAGATCAAATCCAGTGCGGATGTTGGCGTACATCCGCCTTATCTCTGGAGTAACTTCGTTTTCTTCGTATGCGCGAGTAAGAGCCATTGCCAATGGTGCCTCAGCATCATTGGACGTACGGCATCTCAGGCTAGTTGCAAGGGCCTGAAAATATCAATTTTCCCGGGCGGTTAGACGCGGTTGAAGTTGTCTTCCGTTTCTTCTTCAGCGCCATGGCGGCGGAGAATGCTCACCAGGTTCTGGGAGAATGCTGAGCGCGGCATTACCACGTCGCAACCAGCTTCCTGCGCCTTGACCTTGAGATCACCCTGCACGTGAGAGACAAAACCCACAATGGATGTGGCTTTCTTATACTTGGAGCGCATTTTCGTGATGACCGGCAGCGGCTTAATGCCGTTGCTGTTCAGGTCCACGATGATCAATGATGGTTTTTCATCCACGTTCTCGGTTTTTTCCGCAATATCTTTGTCGGTCTTTACAAACTCTACTTTTACGTTCAGTTTGCGGGAGACTTCCTGGATTTTAGCGACAAAGAAAAGATCGTCGACGAAGGCGAAGATGCGTGTTGGAGCGTCGACACGGTGGGTGAGAGGCTCCATATTCGGGGCGGCCTGGGCGCCATTGTGGAAGCGCGCTCCCTGCATGGCCGAGCCATTTCCCTGATTGCGATAGCTATGGTCCATGGGACCGACAAAAGCTGAACCGCCACGGCGCGGCCCGCCGCCGCGATTATTACGATTATTGCGGTTTTGTCCGCCGGGACGTCCGTTATTGCTGTTGCTGCTATTGCTTTGTCCGTTTTGGCCCTGGTTCTGGCTGCCAAAACTGCGTTTACGTCGCCGCGACTTGCGATTACGCGGGTTCTGCGGCTGGTTCAATCCTTCATTCATTCGTATACCTGTGGCTTTTGGTCTAACTGCCTGACTTCCATGTGTGGTGAACCTGTATGAGCTAATCCTCAGGGTCTGGATGGAGGTCTTAGGCTAAGTTCTCGGAAAATCTTCGTTTGTTATCGGCGCCTTAGTCTTTGCGCGAAACGCCGCACCGGAACGGGCGGCAACTGAAGACATTCGTGATGTTACCACGAACGGATGCCGAAGCAAGCAAAAACTTGTTAATTTAAAACCCCCAGAATTCCACGCAAATTGTGACTGCAGGGAAACTGGAGAGTGGTGGGCGCTATAGGATTCGAACCTATGACTTCCACCGTGTGAAGGTGGCACTCTACCGCTGAGTTAAGCGCCCCGATACGCTCGCGTGCTGCTGTTTCGGGTGAAAACCATTCTAGCAGAAGGCTTTTGCCGCTGTCTCACGGCCGGGGAGGCTGTGGGGGCTAAACTTTGTATAAACTTACAGATGCGCGGAAGCCGCGTATGGAATAAACTCTGTTGTCGGGGCCCTGCCGGCCTTCTGGAAAACCTGCAACTTTTAGGGGACTAGAGGGTTTAAGGGGGTATGAGCAGCGTGGCCTTAAAATCGGGGTTGTTCATGCCCACAGCTACCGGCAGGATGCAGGGTATTGCGGAGATGGCAGCAAGCCACGTTCCTTATGATTCGTTAAGCGATGCGGAGGTAATGCTCCGCGCCGGAACCGATGATAACGCGGCGTACGAGTATCTCGTAACCAAGTATCACCGGCCGATGATCGCCTTCATGTACCGCATGTGCCGCAACCAGGCGCTGGCGGAAGAGTTGGCGCAGGAGGTCTTTCTGCGCGTTTACCGCTCGCGCAAGACCTATGCGGCGGAGGCCAAGTTCACGACATGGCTGTATCGTATCGCCACCAATTTAGCGGTCAACCATGCGCGCGACCACAAGGTTGAACGCAGCGGCAAAGTAGTCAGCCTGGACGAGCCGGATGAAGAATCCGGCACAACGCTGGACGTGGCCGATCCCACGCTGAATGTGGAACAAAACATTCTCCGCCGGGAACGGCTACAGGCCATCAAGAAACATGTAATGGCGTTGCCGGAAAAACAGCGCACCGCCGTTTTAATGCACAAGTATCAGGGGATGGATTATCGCGAGATCGCCGAAGTATTGAAATTGAGTGAGTCCGCCACTAAGTCTCTGTTGTTCCGCGCCTATGAAGTGCTGCGCGAACGGCTGAAGGAATTTGTATGAACTGCAATGATGTCCGGGAAAATTTGATTGAGTTGCTCACTGACGGTCCGGCCGACCCTCAGGTGACGGCTCACGTGAAGCAATGCAGCGCCTGCGCGGAAGAGCTTGCCTCCATGCGCAACACCATGGCGTTGATGGATGAATGGGAAGCGCCGGAGCCTTCTCCGTATTTTCTTACCCGCCTGCGGGCGCATGTGAAAGAAGAACGGGAAAAGGCCCCTGCCCCAATGTTTGGCTGGCTGCGCCGGCCTCTGCTGGCGGCATCGCTGGCAACGGTATTGGCGGCGGGTGGTGTGGTATACCGGCTTACAGTCGGAATTGCGCCGCCTCCTCCTCCAGAGCCTGGCACGGCAGTGGCTGATATTGATTCTCTGGATAAAAACCACGACCTGCTGCTCGATACAGATCTGGTGAATGAATTAAGCGGTGGCCCGTCTGACGATGTAGCAGAGCCGTAAAAAGTAATTGCTGTGTAAAGTGATTGCTCGGGGGAGCAAATGGTGATCGGCGCTAAAGTAGTGTCCGTCTTCTTGTTATCAGGGCTAATGACCCTGAATGTTCCCTCGCGCGTAAACACCGGCGGAGCCAAAACTGCTCATGTTGCCTTTCAAGCCGGCCAGAAAGGCGGCAACAAGGGCGCTAACAACGGCAATCACCCTGGCCGCAAAATGGGAGACTGGCTTGAGGCCCACAAGAATCTGCCGCCCGATCAGCAGTTAAAGCTTCTGGAAAATGAACCACAATTCAAAAAGCTTCCGCCTGAACGCCAGAATGCATTGCGCGAGCGCCTGCAAAAATTCAACAGCCTGCCCCCGGAAAAACGCGATCAGGCCCTGCAGCGGATGGAGTTCCTGGCCAAGCTCACGCCGCAACAGCGGCAGCAGCTGCGTGACGCCAACCAGCAGCTTCAGTCCCTGCCTCAGGACCGGCAGGTAGCGGTGCACAAGGCCGTGCGCCATCTTCGCCAGATGTCGCCGGAAGAACGGCAGCAGATCATCCAGTCAGACCGCTTCCGCAGCACTTTCTCTGATCAGGAGCAAAAGCTCATCAGCGGACTTGCCGAGATTAATCCTCAAGAGGGCGGGACTGCGCAAAATCCGCAGCCGAAGTAAATCGTTTTCTGAAGTCCCGAAGCGGAGCGAGGGATCTCTATCGCCTTTTCCGAAGTCTCGAGCGAAGCGAGAAATCCCTACGATCTAAATTAAATTTGCGGAATAGCAGAATGTTTATTCTGAATCATTCGTCACCGCAGTTAAATTTCTGATTCAATCCCTGGAAATTTTTCATTACTGTGCGACCTCTCGCTTTGCTCGAGGTTTCAGAAAGAAGGCTCGACCCGGGAAAGTAATGACCGGCTATAGGGATCCCTCGCTCCGCTTCGGGATTACACAGAACTTCAGTTCATCATCGCCATGGATCTCCGCAGCGACAGTGCTGTCTGCTTGATCTCTTCCGTATCAGAGGCATCTGGCGACATCTTCACGTATTCGTCAAAGTCGCTGAGAGCGCCCCGGTAATCATTCAGGTTGTAGCGCAACGCCGCGCGCTGTTTCACATCCTCAGGCGAGCGCGGATAGATCACCAGAATCAGAGTCGACAACCTGCACGGTACGGCGGAAGTCGCGCTGGGAGAGATAAACGGAGCGCAGGTTGTTGAGCATGCGCGTGAGCATCTGCCGGCGAGTTACAGGAAGAAGGAATTCCGGCTGCAGCGTGATCTGTCCCGAATAAATGGTCTTGAGCCTCTGTTGACAATCTTCTTCGCTGACGATTGATCCGCGTTCAAAAGCGTCAATCAGAATCGCCTGTCCAGACACATCATAGTGCTTGAGCAGAAAATGCCCGGGCATGCCGACGCCATAAAGCGGGAAGCCAACTCGCTGTGCCACTTCCATATAGACCAGCGCCAGCGAGATGGGAATGCCCAGCTGGCGGTCAAGCACATGTTGAAGAAAAGAATTGCGCGGACTGTAATAGTCCACGGTGTTTCCGCGGAACACTTCTTCCTGAAACAGGACTGCATTGATCGCGGCGATCATGCCCGTGGGATCGTCCGGATCCTGTATCTTTGCTGCTACGCGTTTGGCCAGCGCGTCCACACGGCGCACGTAATGCTCAATATCGAGCGCAGGGTCTTCCACGCGCGCGAAGGTGAGCGCGGCCCGCAGCAGGTCTATTCGTTCATCTGCAATCTCTGAACGGACCAGCGCGGCAAAAGCCTGAATTATGTCTGAGCTAGCACCAATTGCCACATGAAAATTGTAGTCGAACAGGCCCCGGCCTCGCTGGAGCAAAACTAAAAAGCCTCACCACGGATGACACAAACAAAATCTGATTTACACGGATAAAAAATAAATAGAAGTCTTTTTATCCGTGTTTATCGTTTGTCGTTTTATTTGTCATCTGCCAAATCCGCGTTCATCCGTGGTGGGCCTTTGAGGTTTAAAAGTGAAAGCCCAGCTGCGCCGAGTATGAGCGCGGCGTAACAAAGTGCGTTCCACTAAAAGTTGAGAGGAAGTTATAGAGCGCTGTATTGTTCGTCAGATTAATTGCGCTGACTTGCAGGCTCCATTTATAGCGATCGCCGTGGAAAAGATTGTCATGTCCCACGGCCATATCAAATAGATTGCGCGGAGCGATCCGCGGCGGGTTGTGGTCGTCATTTTCCGTGCCGGGCGCCGGAATGGAAATGCGTGTAGATCCATATTGTGACGGCGCGCAGGTGGTCAATGGGGAAGCGAGTGTGGGAAATACGCCGCCGCAGAACAAGCCGGCCTGGATTTGCTGGTCTGCGGTGAGCCCGGTCAAATCAACCGGGGTTGTGCCGTCGGTGGCAAAGGGAACCGCGCCAGCGACCAGTCCGCTGTCATAACGCCAGTTGAATCCCACCCATGGTCCGCGCTTACCAATCTGGTATTGCAGATGTGCCGTCTGGTTAAAGGTTTCGTCATGGTCAATGCGGAACGGAGTATTTCCAGTTCCACTCGTCCCAGGCGGTACAGCTCCAGCTCCGCCGAGCTGCGGGTTAAAGAACCGGGCCGCCACACTGGAAAAGACGAAGAGCGCGGTGAAGCCGTGGAAGTTTGGTACGCTCACGCTTCCGGCAAAGCCGGGGATTTTTGAGTTGTGCCACTCAATCGGAAAAGTGAGTGGAGTGCTTCCGAAGACGCCGAAATCATAAGCGTTATGCGTATATTTCCAGATGTACTCACCGGAGAAGACAAGGTACTTTCCAAAAGCCTGCTGCAGGCCGGCATGAAATTCATTGCGCCAGCCAGGTGAGAACGGAGTGGCCGCATTAGAGAGACAGAACAGAAGCGGATTCAGGACGGGATTCGCGCATCCAGTGCTCGAAAGAATCAGGTTTTCGTTAAATGGAGTTTCCAGTAAGCGTGCATAGGAGACGCGCAAAACAGTGCTAGTTTTTTTAACGTTGTAGGCAATGCCGATACGCGGCTCGGCTTCATTGTGCGAAACAAAGCCATTGTACAGATCACCGCGCACGCCCAGGTTCAGGGTGAAGTTTCCTTTTGTAATTGCGTCCTGCAGATAGAGAGAGAGCAGCTTAATATCCGCATGGCCGTTGAAGGGAAACAGAGTGCCCCCGCGTGTGAGGTCCACGGGAAGCAGGAGATTATTGAAGCCCGGGTTCGCCGAGCCGCCAATGTTTTGCGCTCCTCCACATTGCCCAGAACTAGTGATTGCAGGATTGGTGTTGGGACTTCCGTCCGCATTGAGACATACTGCGTTCAAGGTCGGATCAACGATGCCAAACTGATCATGCTCGTTGAGAAAAGTTTGTTGATAGCTGGCTCCTGCCTTCAGGTTATGAATGCCTTTCACATAAGAAATAGTGGAAAGAACGCCCATATTCAAAAGGCTGCGGTCCTGGGCCAGGGTTTCCTGCTGGAGGTCTGAAGCGAGATCGGCAAATGGGTTATTGCTGGGGTAATAGTTGAACTGATCATGCCGGCTAAAAGCGCCGAGCGTGAAGACCGTATGGGCGTTAATCAAGTGCGTCCAGGTTGGAGCGATGTTGAAAGTTTTAATCTCTGAGCGCTGGTCCGCTGGGCCAACGGGAAGGCCATTGGGGCCGAGGCCGCCATTATCCACGACAAGCCCCGACCATGCAGTTGCGTCTTGAGCGTCAAAGGTATTCGGTGTCTGGAACCAGGAGCGGGTAAATCCGAGATTTAAGTGAACGGAGTCGGATTGTGAGGGCTGAAAATCCAGGCGATTAAATATATTCTCTTCGTTTCCCTTGTCATGCATGATGGTGGACTCAGGCGTGTCAAGAAAACGGCCGCTGTTCAACCCGCTGATGGAAATAAAATTTCCCCACTTCTCGCCTCCATAGGCAAGATTAAATCCCGCATCGGACGTGCCAAAACTCCCGTATGAAGTTGTGAAACTGCCATGAGGCGTGGTCTGCCCGAGCCCGGAGCGCGTTGTAACGTTGATCACAACGCTTGTTTTCTCGCCAAATTCCGCTGGAGGCGCACCGTCAATGACCTGAAGCGATTGGATCGAGTCCATGGGAATCTGGTTGGAAAAGATTTTGCTTTGCTGATCGGTGATGGGCTGGCCATCCACGGAAAAAGAGTTTTCAGCATGGTCGCCCATGCCATGGAAAAGGCCATTGGAATCCGCGGCGATTCCGGGCGAGGTCAAAGTAACGAGCGAGCTTACGGAGGAAGACGAGCTTTCCAGCGGCACCTTGTTAAACAGGTCACGGTCTATGTCTGTGTGAAATGTAGTGTCGGACTCAACCAGGTCTGCGCCGCCGCCTTCAACCGTTACGGTCTCCGACGCGCCAGCCAACTTCAAACCGATATTGAGATTGACTGGTACCGCCGAACGAACATTAACATCCTGCGAAAAAGGATTAAATCCTTTGCTGCTGACGGAGAGGTGATAGCTATTGTAGGGAATGTTTGAAATGGTGAATCTTCCTGCGCCGTCAGTGGTTACCGTGCGGTTATAACCGCTGACCGGATTATGAATTTCAACTGTTGCGCCGGGGACCACGGCATTCGTTGGATCCGTGAGAACGCCCTGAATTACTCCAGAGCTGCTCTGGGCAGAGGCCTGCAGGCACAGCAGAAAAACTGTGGTAATGAATGCGAGCGACGATAAAAACAGAACTGCTTTTGCGGAAATACGCATAGCTCCTCCAAGGGATTGGTGAGTGAAGAGTGTTGGAGATCTCAGATTATGTTTTGCGGAATGAGCTATGCGGAAGGTGGAGGACGGGACGAGTACGGGGTTGCATGTTGCTCTGCTTTACCGTCCGTTTCCAGCAGAAGGCGGAGAACGCCTGTCTGTTGGAACGTGACACTCGTATGACAAGAGCTTGCCACACGCACTGCTGAGTGCAACAGCGGGCATACGGGACAATGCCGTGCGTCTTTTTCCAGCCCGTCAAGGTGGAAATGCAACGCTTGCGCCGCCGCTGATCCCAGCACAAGCACCAGGCAGGCAATTACCAGCCAGGGCGGGATCCAACGTGCGATGTTGCTTTGTTTGTGTTTCATAACAGTACCTAATTAAAAGCCAATACAAATTCCTTACTCGATAAAAGCTCGATCAAACTTGCAATACGTCTCCTTCTTTTGCGAGGGTCCGGTAGAGCACTGGGTTGATAAAGAATCCGAGGAACAGTCTGGAGACCAGTCCAGCCACAATCACAATGGCGAAAGGCTTCTGCGTGTCTGATCCAATGCCGGTGGAAAGCGCAGCCGGCAGCAAGCCCAGGCAGGCCACCAAAGCGGTCATCATGATGGGCCGCAGGCGCAACAGCGCGGCTTCCCGCGTGGCCGTGCGAATGTCCATTCCTTCCAGCCGCAGCTTGTTGATATAAGAAATCAGAATTACACCTGTTTCTACTGATACTCCCATCAACGCCAGCAAGCCGAGTATGGAAGATACGCTGAACGGAGTCCCCGTCAGCTTAAGTGCGATTAATGCGCCCACAGGCTCGGTCATGATTACGTCAAGAGCTATGGCCAATGGGAATTTGAAATTGCCATAAAGAGCAAACAGGATGAAGAAGATCAACAGAACAGCCAGCGGACCAATGACGATGAGCTGCTGTTTGGCGGCAAGGAACTGGTCATATTCTCCGCCCCAGGCAATGCGGTATCCGCCGGGGATGGAAACATTCTTTTTTACCGCAGCCTGGCCTTCTTCCACGGCGCGCTGCAGATCACGCTTCTCAATGCTGTATTGCACGCCGATATAGCGCGAGTTGTTTTCACGATAGATGAAAGACGCGCCATCCCCCTGCTTGATTTGCGCCATCTGGCTGATAGGGATTTGCTGTCCGTCGGGGGTGCCCACCAGCAGGTTGCCGATTTCCTGGGCGCTGCTGCGGAATTGCGGCTGCATACGCACCACCAGGTCAAAGAGTTTTTCTCCCTGGACGACTTGCGTGGCGACCTGGCCGCCGACCGCGGCCTGGATCACGGCCTCCACGTCCGCCACATTGATGCCATAGCGTGCGATTTTTTCGCGGTCGACTTCAATATTCAAACTGGGCTGACCCAGCTCATGCACCACTGTGAGATCAGTAAATCCGGGCACGTTCTCCAGCGTCTTCTTGATCTCTACAGCCTTCTTTTCCAGGACATCAAGATCCGAGCCGTAGATCTTTACCGCCAGCGAGCTTTTCAAGCCGGTGAGCGCTTCGTCTACTGCGTCTTCCGCCGGCTGCGTGTAGTTGAAAATAATGCCGGGGAAGGCCGCGAGCCTTTTATCGATTGCAGCGATCAGTTTGTCTTTGGTATTCAGGTCGCCTTTCCAGGAGGGATCGCCATACGGTTTCAGTCCAACATAAAACTCGGCATTAAAGAAGCCGGTGGGATCGGTGCCATCGTCAGGCCGCCCATGTTCGGAACCGACCACTGTAACTTGAGGATAGGAGATCAGGATGCTGCGGATCTGCGGAACGATCTTGCTCGATTCTTCAAAAGAAATGGTATAGGGCATGGTAGCCCGGACCCAGAGCGCGCCTTCGTCAAGGTGAGGCATGAACTCACCGCCGATGAAGGGGACTAATGACATGGCGGCGGCGAAAATGGCTACCGCAATCACCAGCGTCAGCCGGCGATTGTCAAGACACCAGTCGAGCTGCCGGGTATAGATTTTCTTGATCCATTCAAAGGCCAGATTCCTGGTTTCCTTCACGCCGCCCCTGAAAAAGTAAGAGGCCAGAACGGGGATCAGCGTGAGAGTCAGTATCAACGCACCGATGAGTGCGAAGGACATGGTGTCGGCCATGGGGTGAAACAGCTTGCCGGAAGGCCCGCCCAGCGCGTAGATGGGAAGATAGCCCGCGATGATTACAGCAACGGAATAGAAAATAGGACGGTCAACGTCTTTGGCGGCAGACAGAATTACTTCATTGAGGTTGTATTCCTGGCCTTCCCGCAATGCCAGCTCGCGGAAAATATTTTCCACCATGACCACGGTGCCGTCAATGATGATGCCAAAATCAATCGCGCCAATGGACAACAGGTTAGCGGGAACATTACGCGCATGCAGCACAATGAAAGCAAACAGCAGGCCCAGAGGAATGGTGAGCGCCACAATCACGGCAGCGCGAATGCTGACCAGGAAAAAAAGCAGTACCAGCAGCACCAGGATCATCCCGCGAACAAGGTTGGCTTCCACAGTGCCGGTAGTAACCTGCACGAGATCGCTGCGGTCGTAAAAAGGCCGGATTTTTACGTCACGTGGCAGGATGGAGCTGTTCAGCTCTTCTGTTTTCTTTTCCACGTTCTTGAGCACGTTCTGCGTCTGCTCGTCGCGGCGCATCAGGATCACGCCTTCTACCGCGTCATCCTGGTTGGATTTGTGAGTCTGGAAACCAAACGACCCCAGGCGCGGAGCATTGCCGATGATTACTTCGCCAATATCGCGAACGCGTATCGGAGTTCCCTTATTGCTGGCGACAACGATGTTGCCGATGTCCGCCGAATTCTGGACCAGGCCGAGACCACGCACGTAATAGAACTGCCCGCCCTGCGAATAGAAACCGCCGCCGGCATTGGCATTATTGACAGAGAGCGCCTGCAGTACCTGCGGGACGGTCAGGTGGTATCCGTACAGCCGAGAGGGATCCAGCAGCACTTGATACTGCATGACGGTGCCGCCCAGGCCGGAGTCGTCGGCTACGCCGGGCAGTGATTTGTAAGCGCGCTCGACTACCCAATCTTCAATGGTCTTTAGTTCTTGCGGCGAGCGGTCCGGGCTTTCCAGCACATAGCGGTATACAAGTCCGCTGGGGCTGAACAACGGCGCCATGCTCGGCGTTACGCCGGCGGGAAGTTGTGCATCGCCGATTCTTTGGAAGACTACCTGGCGGGAAAAGTAATTGTCCGTGCCTTCGTCAAAGGTAAGAGTGATATCGGAAAGGCCATAGAGAGAAATGGAGCGCATCACCACCATCTGGGGCGTGCCTGACATTTCTACTTCCAGGGGAAGAGTGATGAGACGCTCTACTTCTTCCGCCGCGTGTCCGGGCCACTGCGTGATGAGCTCAACGGTGGGCGGAGCAAGGTCAGGATAAGCATCCACGGGCATCCGCTGGAATGAGACGATGCCGCCGATGATCAGAAGGCCGACCAGCATCAGAACCAGAAAGCGCTGCTTTAAAGCAGCTTGTACTAATTTATGGATCATTGTTTGTTGTCGCTTCGCTCCACCCCGCTCAAGAGTCTTCTCTTAGCAAAGTTCGTCTTGCTCCTGCATCGATCCGCTCGGGCTGGACGGCCCTCGCGGCTAATTGTGCTTTAAAAATCTGTTGTCGCTTCGCTCCACCCCGCTAGAGAGTTTTCTCTTAGCAAAGTTCGTCTTGCTCCTGCATCGATCCGCTCGGGCTGGGCGGCCCTCGCGGCTAATCGCGTTGCAAAAATCTGTTGTCGCTTCGCTCCAAAACCAAGAGCCTTCTTCGAAAAGTTGATCTCCGGCTTTTCAGCGCTACTGAGAACTGGCAAACTGTAAAAACAGGCTGCCATCGCCAACCACTTGTTCTCCGGATTGCAATCCGCTGATAATCTGGGTCTTTCCTTCACTGCTTTGTCCCAGCTTTACTGGTCTACGGGTGAATTGGTTCTGGCCTGTGGCTACATATAAAAACGGCTCATTTTCTGCGTCTCGCAGTACGGCTGCGTCCGGGACCAGCAACGCGTTCGCGATCTTTCCCGCTACCACGGTGGCGGTCACATACATATCTTTTTTCAGTCGACCGGCAGGGTTCCTGGTATCGATACGGGCTTGCAGGGTCCGCGATGTGGGATCAAGAGCGGCGCCCATGAATGAAATGCGTCCGTGAAAGATATCTGAATATGCATCGGTCTTGATTGAGACGGGATCGCCCACATGCACATCAGCGAGCTGGTTCTCATAAACATTAGCCAGCACCCAGACCGTGCTCATATCGGAAATGGTGAAGCACTGCGTCTGCCCTGCCTGGATTACCTGACCCGGCGAGCACAGCCGCTCAACGGCTTCCCCGGAGATCGGCGCCAGCACCGGCACTTCTGGGGAAGTCGGATTTTCAACCAGCGTGTCCGGGCGGGGAATGCCAAGAATTTTCAGCGACTGCTCCGCTGCCGTCTGATCGGCCTGTGCCTGAATCTCCGCTGATTCGGCAGCCTGCAAATCACGTTCAGCAATGGCATGGTGGGCGTAAAGGTCTTGCGAGCGCAGGTAATTTTTGTGTGCCAGCGAATGAGCGTCACGGGCTTTCAGGTAATTGGCCCGAAGCTGGGAATAGTCCGGGCTGCTGACATACAACATTGGCTCCCCTTTTTTCACCTGCTGGCCGGGCGAGACAATGATCCTGCTGACCGGTCCGCTTACCTGGCTGATTACCGGAGTCGTCAGGAAGCTGTTATAGGCCACAGCGCCAGTCAGCCGCAGTACGCGCGGCCAGCTTGTAGGCTGGATGGTGACCACCTGAATGTGGGAGACCTGCTCTTTGGGGACGGAGAACAGTTGTGTCTTGTCTGCTTTGCCGGGCTCAGTGCCGCCATCGCTGTAGGTCTTGGCGCTTGGATCGGTGCTGGAGCATCCCGCAAGTAACATCACCAGTGAGGTAGCAAGCAGTACTGCTCGCGGAAGCGAGCGGGCTATGTGTTGTTGATAAAAATATCTCATGGCAAACTCCTGGTTCCTGTAGCCTGCCGCAGTTGCTCCAGGCTGAGCATGTAGGCCGCCAGCGCCTGGCGGTAGGCGAGCTGGGTAGAGCGATAACTGCGTTCGGCATCAAGAAAATCGAGCAAAGTGGCGGCGCCTCCCTTATAGGCATATTGGCTGATGTCGCGTGAATCCTGCGCCTGCTTCAGGTAGCCGGAAACGTAAAGCTTGACTACGTCCTGATTGGAGACGGTGGCCTCATAGGCATTGGTGACGTCGGTCAGGACCGTATCTTCAGCGGCTTTGGCGGTGAGCTCCGCCTGGGTGAGCGCAAATTTAGTCCGGGCTATTTCACCCTGATTGCGGTCAAAAAACGGCAGAGGCATGTTGGCAAAAAGCGATGTGGAACTGGCGCCCGATACGTGAGAGAAACTGGCCTGGCCGGTAATGTCAATCTTGGCATTTGCTTTGGCCAGGGAAATCTGGCTATTGGCAGCCTTGATCCCGATTTGTGCTGCCTTGAGATCAGGACGCTCAGCAAGCGCTTTGACCTGCAGGTCAGGAAGCGAAGCCGTGAGCGGTTGATAGTCCAGGTCTCCGGCGCAGTCGTAGTCGTGCGGCAGGGACGCGTATCCCACGAGCTGGCGCAGGCTTCCCAGCGCCTGGACTTTAGCTACCCGCGCTGAACTCACGTCTGTCTGGAATTGCAGCAGCTGCAGCTTGATTTTCAGGTTGTCGCCTTCACTGATGTCGCCGGCCCGGTAACGCTGCTCGCTGATGTCGACGGTTTCCTTAAAGCTGTTCAGGGCTTCGAGAGCATACTGCAAAGTGGAATTAGCCAGCAGAACGTTGATGAATTGCTGGGCCACGTTGAAGACAAGCGTGCGCTCGGTGTCTGCTACGGTGGCTGCGGTGACCGCGGTCTGATCTTTTGCTGCCTGCAAACGGTTCTGGCGTTTGTGACCGCGTTCAAAGAGGTAGCCCACGCCGATATCAAATTGCTGCAGATTATTGATCGTGTCAGCAGAAAAGTCCGCGGTAAAGACCGGGACAAATTGCGAATCCACGGCCAGCACTGGATTCGGCCTTAAATTGGCCGTGATTTCCTGCGCCTGATTTTGCTGGATCTGCGTGCGCGCCGCTTTGATGGCGGGGCTGTTCTTGAGCGCCAGATCGATGGCCTGCTCCAACGTGATTAGCGTGGCCGCGGGCCGGTCAGGCCGAGTGGCGTTTGCAGGCGTGGGTGTAGCCGCTGGCGCAGACTGGCTCCCTTGCGGCGGCGCCTGGTTGCGTGCCGTCACGGAAGAACTAAGCGGAATTGTCGCCTGCCCAAACAAAAGCTGGGGCAGCATGAAAAGTAGTAGAAAAAGGGACCGATACATCGTTCCCCTCCAAACCGGAGTATTTATAGATAGAACTTTGGATTGATTGCCTGATTAGGCGATGGGAGGAGGACGGATAAAGAGCGTGAGATCAGAGATGGCGCTCTTGCCTTGCGATTCATAAGGGACGGCAACTGTCTCTACCGTGTAAACCAACGGCAATAGCTGGACTGTAACAGTAGGGGTCTTGGCATGTGCGGAAAGGCATATGGCGCAAGGCGCAGAGTTGGCCGAGAGCGCGTTTTCAGAGTGGGCGTGCATTGCTTCCACCCCGGTCATTACCAGGGCAAGCAGCACGCAGACCAGGGCGATTACCCGCACCAGACTGCTTGTCTCGAATTGGCCTTTGCGATCGACGCGAAGAACCATAAGTTTGTTTTCCGGGGCCTATACGCAAAGCGGACCCCAAGAACTGCCGGGAACCGAAAGCCTTAATAAGCCAGGAATACTAACATCTTATCAGAGTTACGGGCTTTTTTTTGAGTACCTTTGTTCCATAAAATTGCATGGCCAGTGCTGCTGTGCTAGCGTGGAGAAGTATTGAGAGGCGGTTTTGCGAACCATTCCTTCTGGGCTGGACCGAAAAGAAGCGGAACTCTACAGCCAGCTTGATCCGAACCAGTTCCCCAAACATGTCGCCATAATCATGGACGGCAATGGCCGCTGGGCCAAACGGCGACACCTGCCCCGTATCGCGGGGCATCGGAAAGGTGTGGATTCATTGCGCCGGGCGGTGGAAACAGCCTCGAATATCGGCCTGCCGGCCCTCACCTTGTATGCCTTTTCGGCGGAGAATTTCAGGCGCCGGCCAGCCACGGAAATCCATTTCCTGATGAAGCTGCTGCACCGGTATCTCAAGAATGAGCTGCCGCTGATGCACCGCAACAATGTCCGGCTGTCATTTATCGGGCGCAGCCAGATGCTGCCGCAAGAGGTGCAGGAGCGCATGGCCTGGGCCAAGGAGCAGACCTCCCACAATACCGGCATGATCATGACGCTGGCCCTGAATTACGGATCGCGCTCAGAGATTGTGGATGCCTGCAAATCCATGGTGGCCGCCGCGGCCAGCAATGGCGGAATGGAGCACCTTAAGATCGATGAAGAGAGCCTGAATCGCCACATGTATACCAGCAATCTTCCGGAACTGGATCTGATCATCCGCACCAGCGGCGAAATGCGGCTCAGCAATTTTCTTCTCTGGCAGGCGGCGTATGCGGAGATCTATGTGACCAAGACGCTCTGGCCTGACTTCAGCGGACTGCATCTGCTTGAGGCCATACAGGAATTCCAGAAGCGCGAGCGCCGCTACGGCGGGCTGAACGAACCTACTCCAGGCAGCTCCAACTAAAGATGAAACGCGTACTTACAGCGGTAGTGCTCATACCGGTGGTGCTGCTGCTTCTGTTTAAAGCTCCGTGGCCAATCTTTGCACTGGCGATTGCCGGCGATGATTATTCTGACGCTACGCGAATATCTTGATATGACAGAAGCGCTATGGGATGAAGCCATTTCGCGGGCTGACAGTATGCAGTTTCGATCCTCGTTGTGCGTGCATTCACTGCGTATAACCATCGGATTGGACTACTGGAACCTGTCTGAAGAATTTTTGTCATTGATAGCTTTGAGCTATCTGCTGCGGTCGTGTTTGGCGTACCAGTTGTGTTTCGAAAAGAGATGACGAATGGCTGTGCCGGCAGCGGCCATGTCCATTTTCGGTATTCTGTATATTGCGTATCCCTTGGGGCTCTTCGTTTTCGCCATCTGCCTAAGAATGAACATCTTGTTGTTTATCATTTTGTTTTCGGTTTGGGCGGCGATATAGCAGCCTATTATGTCGGGAAGAATTTTGGACGCCACAAACTAGCACCGGTGGTGAGTCCTAACAAGAGCTGGGAAGGCGCCATCGCTTCGGTCATAGCAAGTATTATGGGCATTGCCTTGCTGGTCTTTCACTGGCGCGAAACGTTAAATGCAATTTTGTACTCATGAGCACTCTAACACAGTCCGAGTTATAGTGCCATCGCCCTTGGTGTCTTCCGCAGGTCATTGTGCTTGGCTTGATTACAAATATTGCGGCCCAGCTTGGGGATCTTGTTTGAATCTGCTTTAAAGCGCGGCGCAGGAGTGAAAGATTCTGGAACTATTTTGCCAGGCCATGGCGGTATTCTTGATCGCATCGATGCGCTTCTCTTCGCAATTCCGGTCGTATGGTACTATGCGAAATAACCGGTCAATTTAACACTCAAGTGATAAACCTCTTTCAATGAAACGCATCGCCATCCTTGGTTCCACAGGCTCTATCGGACGCAGCACGCTCAACGTGATTGAGAATAATCCTGAGCGCTTTCAGCTTTTGACGATGGCTGCGGGCTCAAACACTGAAGCCGCATTGCAAGATGCTCGCCGCTGGAAGCCCAAAGTTCTTTCGCTCGCCTCAGAGCAGGACGCAGAAAAAGTTCGCAAGCAACTCAAAGCTGAAGGTCTCAGCGAGATTGAAGTGGTTTACGGGCAGGCTGGAACGGTCCGCGTGGCGACGCATCCGGAAGTGGATTTTGTGGTGAGCGCGATTGTGGGCGTGGCGGGATTGAAAGCGACGTATGAGGCTGTCCGCGCGGGAAAAGAAATTGGATTGGCCAATAAGGAATGTCTGGTTGCCGCGGGCGAGCTGATTACCGCTGAAGCGCGCAGGCAGGGCAAGCCGCTGCTGCCGATCGATAGCGAACACAATGCCGTGCACCAGTGCATGCGCGGCGGACGCATGAATGAAGTCGAGCGTGTGTGGCTCACCGCCAGCGGCGGACCATTCCTTAACAAGCCGAAATCTGAGTTCGAAAGTATTACGGTGGAGCAAGCGCTGAACCATCCCACGTGGAAAATGGGCCAGCGCATTACGATTGATTCCGCCACTTTGATGAACAAAGGCTTTGAGGTGATTGAGGCGTGCCGGCTGTTTAACATGCCGCCAGCGCGAGTAAAAGTTATCGTTCATCCACAGTCGACGATCCACTCACTGGTTGAATTCAATGATGGCAGCATTCTGGCGCAGCTCTCGGTTACGGACATGCGCCTGCCGATTCTCTATGCGCTGACCTATCCGGAGCGTATTTCTTCCGATCTGCGCTTCAACGTGCTCGACCTGAAGCAGCTCGATTTCTGTCCCCCGGATTTCGATAAGTTTCCCTGCTTGCGTCTGGCCTATGAAGCAGCTGAAATGGGCGGGGCTAAAACGGTGGCCCTGAACGCCGCGGACGAGGTGGCAGTAGCGGCTTTTCTTAAGCGGGAGATCGGGTTTACCGATATTTCTAAGGTGGTGGAGCGCACGATTCGGGAAACAAAGGACCGCCATCCCGAATCTATAGAAGAGGTACTGGCCATTGACGCAGAGGCCCGTGAACTGGCGCAGAATCAGTTGCCCCGGCAGGTAAGCCGGTAGCGATCTTGGCTCTGATCTTGGCTCTTACGTTACAATAATCAGACTATCTTCTTTTTATGCAGTCATTTCCTATTTATCCCGCAGCTTTCATTCTGGTATTAGGCGTACTGGTTTTCGTTCACGAATTCGGCCATTACGCCATGGCAAAGCTCTTCAAAGTAAGAGTTGAGGTCTTCAGCCTGGGTTTTGGCAAGCGCCTGGTCGGCTTCCGGCGCGGCGATACCGATTACCGCATCAGTCTTTTACCCCTTGGCGGTTACGTAAAAATGGCGGGTGAAAATCCCATGGAAGCCCGCACAGGCGATCCGGATGAGTTCATGAGTCATCCGCGCTGGCAGCGCTTTCTGATTGCCATTGCCGGTCCGGTGATGAACATCATTCTGGCGTTTGTGATTTTTGCCGGTCTGTACATGTTCCACCACGAATATCCTGCGTTCACCAAGCGTCCCGTGGATGTGATTTTCATCGCGCCGGGATCACCGGCGGAAAAAGCCGGGCTGCAGGCGGGTGACAGAGTAGCTGAAATTCAGGGCATTCAGAATCCTAACTGGAACCAATTCCTGATTCGAGTAAGCATCAACCCGAATCAGCAGGTGCCGGTAAAGGTGCAGCGCGGCAATCAGGTGGTTGATCTGACGCTGGTGCCGGAGCCCAAAGGCGAAGAGCGGGTAGGTGAAGTTGGCATAGAGCCGCCCCTGATCATCGGCCAGATCGAGCCGGGATTTCCAGCGGCAAAAGCGAATATCCAGCAAGGCGACATCCTGGTTTCTGTGAACGGGAAAGCTATTCATCTGCTTGACGATTTGCAGGCCGCCTTGCAGCAGAGCCAGAGCACTCCGGTCCAGCTTACGATCCTTCGCGATCGCAAAGAAATTACGCTTCCCATCACCCCGGAACTGCGGGACACACCCGGCTCGCCCAGCAAGCTTTACCGTATCGGCGTGGGACTGGTGGAAGTAGACAAGCTTCCTTTCAGGGAGTCAGTGGAAAACGCATTTGCGGACAGCAAGAGCGATTCGCTGCTGATTTTTGAAGTTGTCGGCAAGCTGGTGCAGCATAAAGTTTCAATCAAGCAGATGAGCGGGCCGATTGGAATCATGAAGTATTCCGGCGAAGCCGCCAGGCTCGGTCTGCCTACACTGCTTACGTTCATGGCCCAGATCAGCCTGAACCTTGCCATCTTCAATCTTTTGCCGATTCCGATTCTGGATGGCGGACTGATGCTGATGTTGCTGGTGGAAGCGGTTATGCGGCGGGACATCAAGCAGGAAGTAAAAGAGCGCGTGTATCAGGCAGCATTCGTATTCCTGGTCTTATTTGCCGCTGTGGTGATCTTTAACGACGTAGCCAAGACGCTGCCCGGTTTGTCGCATTTCAAATAGACGGGCGAGGATTTAGACGGAAGAGGGCTCAGGCGGCAATCAGCGTATGGTTTTGGTGGTCCCACCGCCAGTGCGCTTGTTCACCTGTCAGATGCACACCACCGAGCCAGCGGTCGACTTTGCCCTGGAGCTTGATCCAGTCGGCTTTGCCTTCGAGCAGCTCGCGTCCGGCATCGGTGACGGCAAATTCATTCTTCTCGGCTTCCACCAGCGCAGGGTTCGGGCCAGCCGTAAGCCAGGCCATCCGTAGATAGACTGACAAATCGCCCCACGGCACAGCTTCCTGCTTACGGGACTCCATATAAATTTCCTGCTTCTTGCGTTTTCCGGAAGCAGCCGCCTGCAACAGCTGACGCTCGGTGCGGGAGAGGCCGTCAGTCGTCCAGGGATACTCTTCAAGAAAGCGGGCCATTGCAGCGCACAGGAACGGCATCTCTGGGTACGTTTGCCGCGCGAATGCAAGCAGCGCGGTTGGATCATTGCTGCGGAAGGCCTTCCATGCGTCCGTGGCGGTAGCGATTTGTTCTGGCGTCACGCGTTTGCGCATGGGGAAGAGCCGGGCCAACTGCGTGCCGCTGAGCTGGCCCAGACCGTAAAATGGCTTCACGGCGGGATGCGAATCGATTTGAACAATATCAAGATTTACGCCGCTCAGGTCCTGGCGGGCGAACCAGTCGAGCAGTTGAAGCAAGCTGCAACTGGTCGTAAAGATCGTGCTCGAACCAGAGGACAACATCCTGATGTTTGCGAAAGTCTTCCAGCGTCCGGTCGCGATTGGTGAAACCGGCGCGCATTGTTTCGTAATTGCCCCAACCAAAGCCAGAAAGCGTTCGAGCTCGGATATCCGAGAGCTCACTCAGGGTTTCAGTCTGGGGCACAGGGCCGTCATGCAAAGCGTCATTCCATGCAAGGTAAATTCCGGGGAACCTGACCTGCCGGAAGGTGCCGGTGACGGACTCGCCGTTGGTGATATGCAGCACGAGAAAAGGCTATCATAGAGAGAATTGGGAGAGAATTGGCAGTTCTGGTAATTCTCTTCATCGGCTAAACTTATCGTCACGGCATAGCATGGTATTCGTTCTCGACAACTACGATTCCTTTACCTACAACCTGGTCCAGTATCTGGGCGAGCTAGGGCAGCAGATTGAGGTGCGGCGCAACGATCAGGTCACGCCGCAGGAAGTTGAGGCCATGCAGCCCGACCATATTCTTGTCTCGCCGGGCCCTTGCACACCGCAGATGGCCGGCATCAGCATTGACCTGATCAGGCATTTTGCCGGGAAGCGTCCAGTGCTGGGCGTTTGCCTGGGACATCAGGCGATCGGCGCTGCGTTTGGCGGCAGCGTGGTCCGGGCAAAGCAGTTAATGCACGGCAAAACCAGCCAAATCCAGCATGACGGCAAGACACTGTTTCAAAACATGCCGCTGCCCATGACTGCAACCCGCTACCACTCGCTCATTGTGGCGGAAGAAGACCTTCCTAAAGAGCTGGAAATCAGCGCCGAGACGCGTGAAGCCGACGGCACGCGCGTGATCATGGGATTGCGTCACCGCCATTTTCCGGTAGAGGGTGTGCAGTTTCACCCGGAGAGCGTGCTGACGGATTCGGGTCGATTGCTGCTCAAGAATTTCCTTGCTCTGTAGATCCATCCTTCTAAAAACCTTGAAACACGGAGGAACGGAGGGAGCGGAGGAAGTTGGGGCTGAAATGGTCAGCAGGACAACGAGAGATCTTTTTACCGAAAGGTTCTCAATCGTCGGCAATTGCTTGTTAGCTTGAACGACGCGGTAACCATCGCCTTTGGCATTTTCCCTCGGCTGTCTCCGTTCCTCTGTGTTTCAAAGGTTTTTCTGAAGGCCTGGTGCATGAATCGTCCCAGAATAATCCATCGAAAATCCAGCTACATAGGCTAGAATCAGCCAAAGCTGCTAACTTTTGGAGGCCAGCGAATGGCGCAACCGCAACCGGACAAGCGATCCATGCGGCGGTTTTCACTCGATTTACCGATTTCTGTAAAGTTTCTGAATCACGGCAAACAAGAACTGGCAGGGCATACACGCGACGTGAGTTCACGCGGCGTGTTCATGTTTCTGGATACGGAAATTGCAACCGGCGCGCCGATTGTTTTTGTCATGACTTTGCCGCCGGAAATTACGCTGTCAGAGCCGATTCGCGTGCGTTGCACAGGAACGGTGCTGAGAGTGGACAAGGTGGGACAGGAACAGGGCGTTGCCGTGGCGATTGATAAATATGATTTTGTGAGTGAGGAGTAAACAAGTTCTGTCAGATTATCTGTCCACAATCATTCGAACAAAGACCTGGCATTGGGCTGCGCTCCTTTTGTTGTGCGCTCCGGCGTGCGCGCAAGTTGTGCCTACTGTAGGAGAACTGTTTGCCTCCGGCACAGACGGAAATAGTTCCTTGCAATTAGCCGGCTCAGGGATGAGCGTTTATTCCGGTTCAGAGCTATCGGCGGGAATTGCGCCGGCGACGCTTAGACTTGCCCGCGGCGGCCAGGTACGCATCTGCCCGCACAGCGGTCTCAACGTAACCTCAGGCAATCAGGGTTTTATGCTGGCCACAGGCACCGGCGCCATTGAAATTAATTACGAATTGAGTCAGCAGACGGCCGATGTGTTGATCACGCCGGACTTCAACGTATCACTGGCAGGGCCGGGCACATTTCACTTTGCTCTTGGCGTGGGCAAGCAGGGCGATACGTGCGTGAAGCCTCTTGCCGGCAATATGACAGAGGTTACTTTCTCAGAATTACTGGGGACTGCCAGTTACAAAGCACAGCCGAACCGTGCCGTGGTTTTCCGAGGCGGCAAGCTGGATAAGCCTGCGGAATTTTCCGGTGATTGCGGCTGTCCTGTGGCGGCGCCAGTGTTGCAAGCGCAGGCGCAGCCGAGCCCCACACCTGTTCCTCCCAAAGACAGCAGCGTAAATCCCACCGACAAAGTTGCAGTTGCCAGCAATGAGCCAACCTCTGCTTTACCGCCAGACAAGCCAGGGCAGGTCCATGTCCAGGTGGACGCTCCGTTTGTATTCACGGCGCGGCCAGCCACGGGGCGGCCTTATTCGGTGGCCAAAGTGCGGATTGCGTCCCTGCCGAACACATATTTTGTGCAAGAAAAGGTCGATCCGGTCGTTCTTATCGAAAAGAAGGCAGAAGTGTCTTCAAAAGCGGAAGCGGTGGCGCCGAAGCCCGAGGAAAAACGGCAAGAAAAGAAGGGTTTTATGGGACGTGTCAAAGGATTTTTTGGCTCTCTGTTCCATCGCTAAGTTGTTGCCATAGGAGGAATTAGGTAGACTAACTCTAGCCGAAGTATCATTCTGAAACTTTTTCAGCGGCTTGGCGTCTATACTAGATAACACCTTATGCCTTTGTCCGATCCCAAGAACCAGCCGAATCCGGAGCAGCCAGAATCCGGTGCTGCGCAGGATCCACAGCAGTCTGTGGTCAAATTTGCCAAGGATCAGGCGGCAAACAGCACAATCATGCCCACACTGACGGGCACCGGGCACTACGGGCTTTATGAGACCCGGCCGGAGAATTTTCTTTTGTCGTTTGTGACCCACACGGCAGGGCTTGGATTACTGCTGTGGTTGCTTCATGTTGCGGTCCCGGCAAAGATCATCCCGCCAACTACCATGAATTCTGTTGAATTGGCGCCGTACGTTCCCATGAAGGTCGGCAAGAACGGCCCCAGCGGTGGCGGCGGCGGCGATGCGAACAAACTGAAGGCCTCTGCCGGAACGCCTCCAAAGGCGGCAAAGCAGCAATTTACTCCGCCAACAGTATTGGTCCAACAGCAAAGCAAGTTGATGGTTGCGCCGACCGTGGTTGCTGACTTGAAAGCGCCGCCCAGCACACAACTGGGAGATCCTCTGTCCAAGCTGATGGTGCCCTCTAACGGAGTCGGCGTAGGCGGAGGAATCGGCAGCGGCAGCGGCGGTGGAGTTGGATCTGGACACGGCGGCCCAGGCGTTGGCCCGGGAATTTTTCACGTGGGTGATGGAGTGAGCGCGCCGCGCGCCATCTATACTCCTGAGCCTGAATTTTCTGAAGAAGCGCGCAAAGCCAAATATCAGGGCGTTGTGGTTGTAACCATTATCGTTGGCACTGACGGCCATGTGCATAGCCCGCGCGTCGTGCGCTCTCTGGGCATGGGCCTGGATGAAAAAGCTATTGAAGGCGTGAAGACCTGGAAGTTTGATCCGTCCAAGAAGGACGGCCGCGCAGTGGCGGTTGAGATGAACGTGGAAGTTGCGTTCAACCTGTACTAAAAGAAATTTTGAAATAAAAAAAGGAGATGCGGTCTGCATCTCCTTTTTTGTTTTTGTTGCGAACCTGTTTGGAGTCTCTAGTCCTGGACCTCTTCCAATTGGCCATTTTCCAGCTTCTCCTGGCACTCAATGCAATAGCGCGTCCAGGGCACCGCTTCCAGCCGTTTGGCATTGATTTCATTTCCGCAACTCACGCATTCGCCAAATGCGCCTTCGCGGATACGCTGGAGCGCAGTCTCTACCATCGCCAGGAGCTGGCGCTCATTGTTGCTCTGTGAGAAAAGGAATTCTTTGGTGTAAGAACTGGCTGCACGGTCAGCAATGTCCTGGGCGGAATCCTGGTCGGCAATGCGACCATCCTCTTCCGTACGGCTCACCGTTTTACGCAGGCTTTGTTGCCGCTCTTCCAGCCGCTTCTTAAAGGTTTCCAGTCTCTTCTTGTCCATGGGTCTCGATAAGTGATCAATCTTAGTCGCCATAATGAATAACCGTCAAATATTGCAGGAACGAGAATTAGATGCAGCATGGTACCAACTTGTCACCAACAAGAATGATTAAGCTGCGGTGCAAAACAAAAAAGCGGCCCGTTGAGGCCGCCTTTCAGCAAAGAGGCAATGGGGAAGGGAAAATCTCTCAGGGAAGGCGATGCCCGATGCAGTCTCGGCTCATGCCAAGACACACGGATTGAAGAAGTCTCAAATCTTGGAAGAGGGTTGAAGTCATTAAATTTTACGAGCCTCTTTAGTATGCTTATATCTAAGCAACTCACAAACCAAAGGTTTTGCACAAAGCCATATACAAGCAGCAGCAATCTAAGCTCTTATGTTTCTTTCGATTAGAAGCTTTTCAGCTCTGAATTGGGGTTTTGGAGCGTAGAACCGAGAGAGCATCCAAGGAATTATATGTGGTATCTGGATACCACTTTTTAGGCTTCTTCTTGCTTAGCCTGTGCCTTGGTTTGCTCCTCCATGGCCTTCATTTTGTTCAATAGCGCTTTATAGCTGATTTTCAGGATCTTGGCGGCCTGGCGCCGGTTCCAGCGTGTCTGGGCCAGCACGCGTTCAATCGCTTCACGCTCCGCCTGCATGGCTGCTCTCCGCCCAATTTCCAACAAGGACGGCATTTCCAGCTCGGCGCCATTGCTGGCTTGCAGGGCTGAAGCAACTGCTGCCGGCGCGGCGGCCTGGACCGTGACTCCGCCAATTCCTATGCCGCCAAATGAGGTGACGATGGGCTTGTGGGTCGAGAGCTCGCGGATGATCTGCGCTTCATTTCCGACAATCACATAGCGCTTCACCATGTTTTCCAGCTCGCGGATATTTCCCGGCCACGGATATTCCATCATGCGCGTGACTGCATATTCGCTGAACATGGAAGGCTTCTTGCCATAATGCTCGCTGTATTTTTCCAGAAAATATTTCAGGAAGACTGGAATCTCCTCGCGGCGTTCACGCAGCGGGGGAATGTGGATGGTGACTACATTCAGGCGATAGAAAAGGTCCTCGCGAAATACACCTTCTTCTACCGCGCGCTCCAGCGGTTTATTGGTAGCGGCCAGGACGCGCACGTCGACCTGCACATCACGCTTGCCGCCCAGGCGGGAAAATTCATGGTCCTGCAGCACATGCAGCAGTTTGGCCTGCAAAGCCGGATGCATCTCGCTGATTTCATCGAGAAAGATTGTTCCGCCATTGGCCTGCTCAAATTTGCCCAGCTTTTGCCGGTTTGCGCCAGTGAACGCGCCGGCTTCATAACCGAAGAGTTCGCTTTCCAACAACTCATGCGGAATGGCGGCGCAATTGACTTTGACGAATGGCTTGTCACAGCGTGACGACTCGGCGTAAACCATGCGCGCCACCACTTCTTTGCCGGTGCCGCTTTCGCCGCGAACGAGCACAGTGGCCGTGGTATCCGCCACCTGCTCAATAGTCATCTTTACTTCCATCATTTTCGGGCTGGTGCCGAAGAGCATGGTGAAGTCAGTCTGACGACGCACGTGCTCGCGCAACTGCGTAACTTCAGAGGAGAGCCGCTGGCTATCCAGAACTTTTCCGATACGTTCATCCAGATCTTTTGGGTCCACCGGCTTGCAGATAAAATCGTCCGCGCCCAGTTTGGAGGCCCTGAAAATCAACTCCGGATCCTTGCTGGAAGAAAGTACGATGATGGCGAGGGA
Source organism: Terriglobia bacterium (assembly GCA_963724105.1). Lineage (GTDB taxonomy): Bacteria > Acidobacteriota > Terriglobia > Terriglobales > Acidobacteriaceae > Angelobacter. The sequence continues at coordinate 154,467 of CAVRTD010000005.1, forward strand.
GGGCTTGATCTCTTTCAGGCGCTGCAAAGTATCTGCGCCGGCTTCACCGTCCATGGAAGTTTCCACCAGGACGAGCGTGGGATCAAATGTACGGAAGACGCGCAACGCTTCTTGTGCACTGGATGCCACCGTAACCTCAAAATTGCGACGAGACAAATGAGCTGCCAGGTACTTGGCCATGGCCACGTCATCATCCACGATCAGCACGCGGGTCTTGGGATTCATTACTACTCCTGGCGGCACTCTGCCCCACTCTCCTTTTATGGAGACATGATATCTAAGCTGAAAACGGGGTGCCCAACCGGGGCCATGCAAGGCTTAGGCCCACAGATATTGTACTCCGATTCCATTTTGAGGCATTTGGATGCCTAACCGGAGCCAATTTGGCTGGCTTTAGGCAAAAAAGGAAAAAGGGGCGATTTTCCGCCCCTTGATGGTTTGTTCCTGATGAGTTTCGATCTCGATTAGGAAGAACGCTTACCAGTGATGAAGTGGTAGGGTGGCCATGGGCCGCTCATAACAACTTCAATCCCGGGCAGGTGACGAGTCGCCATCTGATAACGGTTCTGGTATTTCTCAACTTTTTTGTGGTCGATGAGATGGGCGATGTCAATCAGCATGCCCCCGGAGTCAATCTTTCTGCAGCAAACGTCCTGGTCTAGCGGGGAGAAAATTTTGTGGACCTGAACGGAAAGGGCGCGGGCCTTGGTTTGCCGCTCCCGTTGTCGAACAGCCTTTTCGCGAAGCTTGCTGAGATACTCACTGCCAACGGTGGCGGGAAGCTCAATTTCTTCCAGGGCCTCACGCAAAGAGCCGTCTTTTATCAGGAGCTTCAGGTGCATCTCCGCCTTGCCTTTGAGCTTGGTCACGCTCTCCAGGAAAGCCTTGCGGTTGATGCGAACGGCGCGACGAAGCGCGTCATCGGTATCAAACACGGTCCCAAAGCGGAATGGCAGTACAGTGGTGCGTTTAAAGCATTCGCTGACCACATGGGCATGCTGTAAAAGGGCTTTTTGCCCAAGGTCGCCGGTGGGAATGTATTCACTCACCAGGACTGAGAAATCTCCGCTGGGATACGCGAATATCTGTGCATCTGCGATGCCTTTGAGACCTTCTACGGGGACGGGACGACGAGCGCGAATACCACCTTGAACAGCTTGTTGCTCAACGATGCAGTACGCGTACCATGCCATTGGGGGGCTTCTCCTGTGGGAAAAACGTTTGGGCCGGGCGTGATCTTAAAAAAATTTTAACAAGCGAAGTTTTACTGCGAAGAGCATTGCATTTAGTGCCAGCGGGTTTTCCAGCACTGAAATGTATCCTAAGCTGATAATGAGAGAATTGCAACAGAGACTGTGCTTTGGGATGCAAGAAATCGTGAGTAGCTGGTTACTGGGAGTAAATATTACGCGGCTGTGGCAGCATTCGCACGGCATTCCAGGGAATGAAGCCTTTTATTTTCATCGATTTGATTGGCGTTCTTGAGAATTGCCGAGATACGCGCTGCTTCTTCGTCGGCAAGACGGAGGTAGCGCTGGAGCTCCGGATCATCGCTGCGGGCGCCGGCAAGATAGAGCGCATTGCGAATGGCAGCCAGCGGACTGTTGATTTCGTGCTTTAATTCGCCAATCAGTTCCAGTTTAGTAAGCGCCATCAGATCACCTCCGTGCATCCTGTGATATTGCAAGTCGGCAGCCAAGCAGCTCGTCGGCGAGCCACCAAGTAATTTAAGGCTGAGTTGTGCAAATATCCGCAGGAAACGAGCATCTACATTCCTTGGATTGGCTAGAGTGTTCCACAAGGAGGGTGCCTAAGCTTCCATCTGACTGAGACTGACCCTGTACATTTGGACATAAGCAGGTAAAAACAACAGGCACTTCCGTAAGTTTCCCCGAGCACTGCTAAGGCATCTCACAAAATGCCGGTTGGAGCGCTTGCTGCCGTGAGTTCCCCAAGAAAAATGTTCCCAATGCCTTCTCCTGAACCCGCTGATGCCGCCTCGTCTCCGCCTGAGAGATTTGTGGTGGAGGTGTTTTCAGAACTGCGGCCTGAAACCATTCAAAAACGCTGGGAAGACGTAAACGTCATTCTGCGGATGAGCATGCTCACCGGGCTGCAAATGCAACTGGATGCCACCCTGAATCTTCTTTGCGACATGGCCGCTGATATCACGGCGTTTGATAAAGCGATTTTTTATTTCTGGGACGAAGGCCGCGAGCTGATGGAGCCGCGCATCGCGCGCAACGTGGAGAAAGTTTCCAGCGAGGAGATTGCCAGCGGGAACATCCTGAATTTCTGGGCCATCAAGTATGGCAGACCGCTTCTGGTGGAAGCCGGCCACAACGTGCAATCCGATGCGCTGTTGCAGGTGCTGGAAGCAGGAAGTGCGCTGGTGGTGCCGCTGTTTGTAAGCAACAGAGTGATGGGATCGATGCAGCTCTTTCGCTCGGCGGCCAATGGCTTCCGCAAAGAAGATGCACAGCTTCTGTGGATACTCTCACTGGTCGCGGAAAATCTTCTCACGCGCGAATACGCAAATGAAGGCCTGCTGCGCTTTGCCTTTACTGACTATCTCACCGGGCTGCGCACACGCGGCTATTTTGAGCAGCAACTGGAGCTGGAGTTCAAACGCGCGGAACGCAAGCAGCAGAAATTTGCGCTGCTCATGATCGATATTGACCATTTCAAGGTCCTGAATGACACGTTTGGGCACCACGTGGGCGACCAGCTGCTGCGCGATGTAACGTCCATCCTGATGAAAGACATGCGCGAGGTGGATACGGTGGCGCGCTATGGTGGAGAAGAGTTTGTCATCATCCTGCCGGAGACCACGGAGACCGGGGCGGTATTTGTGGCGCAAAGGCTGCGCCGCGCCGTGGACCAGGCCAAATTTTTTGCAGGCTCACCGCATTCCGTCCAGCATCTCACCATTAGTATTGGCGTGGCCGTGTACGATACTGACGCGCAGTTCAAGCGCGACTTGATCGAGTTTTCTGACGCGGCGCTTTACGCTGCCAAGCATAACGGCCGTAACCGCGTGATGTGCTATTCCGAGCTGTCCAAAAAAGAGGGAAGAGAAGTTTCCTAACTGAGTCATTTATGAGTCATGGCTTTTATGCGGCAACTGGGAATGGACAGTCAGGAAGCGTGGGGACGCGGGCCCATGTCCGGACCAAAATCTGGCGCGTGCTCCATGCATGCGAATATGCCCGCGACGTGCTGCCGGTGGTAGAAGGGCAGGTCGCCGTGGGAATGCGGCCGTACATCGTAACGCCCCAGGGCGCTGGCACCGCGGAGCTTTATCTTTCCGGCGGCAATCAGGAGCAGCCACGCACTCTTTCTTTACTGCGATCGTGGCAGGACGTACGCAACTGGCGCAAGTCATTGCTGGATTGCGAGCCTGAAACCTCTTCTGACCTTGTGCACGCTCATTGCTTTGCCGCCGGCATGGCAGCCGTGCGCAGTTGCAGCTGCGTGGTCTATGACCTGGGCGCCTGCATTGAAGAGATGGCCATTGCCGCCGAACTGTGTGAAGCGGGCAGCTGGATGGCGCGGTCATTTCGCGTGGCTGAGCAGTTTGTTCTTACCCGGGCCGCGGCGGTGATTGTCCACTCTGAAGGAATGAAGCAGGCGGCCATCGAACGCGGCGCGCCACCGGCAAGTATTTTTGTGGTGCCGCAGCCGATCGATATAGACGACGATCCGCCAACGCTCTCCGTGGACATGGATTTTCTTACGCGGCGGTTTGGGCTATCGCCGAATGCGGTCTCATTCTTTGTGCCGCAGTTCGCCCCCGAAGGCGCAGAGCAGCTATCCGCGGCGGCAGTTTCCGTGCTGGAAGGATTTGCGCTGGCCTCAAACGAGCTGCCGCAGTTCAACCTGCTACTGGACGCGCCGGAAAGCGCGCGCAAGGCCATCAATGAACATGCGGCGCGGCTGGGAGTTTCTCCGCATGTGGCGCTGGTGCATCCGTTTGATGTGCCGGCAACCATGCAGAGCGCGCATGTGGTGGTGGCCATGGCGGAGGTTCCGGCTGATGCAATGGAAGCGCGGCAGCCAAACGAAATCTGCTTAAAGAGTTTGTGGCAGGGCAAGACGCTGCTGGCCGCCGATATTCCGCGCAATCGCGACGCCAGCCCGGACGGCCGCGGCTGCCTGTGGTTTGAAGCCGACAATCCGCGCGACCTGGGCTATCGCATGGCGTTTCTGGGACGCAAGCCGGAATTTCGCGCCGCGCTGGGCGCCGCCGGCCGCATGTATATTTTTGAAACGCGCAGCACCGCCGCCGTGGGCCAGAAGTACGACGAAGCGTACCGGTATGCGGCGAGCAAGAGAAAATCCGGCGGAGCGGGGAACAACCTGGTGCGGCTGGAGACAGCAGAAAATTGGGGATGAGCCGGCCACCACGCCGGCTAGCTAACCTGGAAAGAATCGCACTGATGTAATTTACTTGGGCGTGAACCAGCGCAATTGATAGCTGATCGCGAACGTTGTGAAATCGCCACCAGCCCGTACAACGGCTCCGCGGGTATAGGAGAACTTCACCGATTGCGCGCGCGTGAGCGGCAACGCGAAGGTTGCGCCGAGCCGCGAATTTTGCTGTAGATCGTCACTCCGGACTCCGTTCAGATGGGTCCGTCCGCCGGTGTAATAAGTGCTGTCAAAGGCCAGCCAAAGCCCAGGGCGAAATGTGTAGCTCACGTGCCCCTGCACGGAGCCAAGCGGCGCCTGTTCGCGCACCTGATGAACGAAGTCAGAGTTCTGTCCAAAGAACCAGCCACCCAGATCCAGCTCCAGCAACCAGGAATGCAGCGTATGTGAGACGCCGATTTCCGGCTTAAACGCCCATCGATTGGTGCCAATGTTGATCAGCAGATTCGGATCGTACTGGCCCAGCGGCACTTGCACCACCAGGCTGGTTCCCACCACGGTCCGGTGCTTGTGTTTTTTGAATTCCGCCGGCCCGACAGCCGGTGAACCAACAAGAATGTAAACAAAGCGCAGGCGAGGATCGCCCAGACCGGAACGATAGATGCGCCGGGAAACACCGCTCACCAGTCCCTGCCCTGTACCCCATACGTAAGGCACGCCAAGCGATACGGTGGTCTGGCGCCCGAACAGACCGAAGGAGTGGTAATAGCCCGCGATGACCGTGTTGAACTCGGCGGAAGCGTTGGTGATGGGTATGGTTGGATCGAGTACGACACTGCCGGTCGTGCGTCCGTAAGAGAGCTGGGCAAAATTTGTGCCGATGGGAGTTGGCGAGTAGGAACGCGGCTCCATATCCTGCGCCATGGCGGAGGCACACACCAGCGCGAGAGCCGCAACCAGCCACAGCGGCCGGGCGAGCTTAGGAGATGACTTCACGCAAGATGGTCCGCAAGGCGTCGCGGCAAGGCCTCCGGGATTGTAAGAAGCGCAAAGCAGTGTTCGGGGATGACAGCGATTGGCTTTTGCTTTTCTATGTTTTAGTCACTGGCAAAGAGTGGGCGATCTTTATCGTGGATGTAATTAGAAAACTTTTACCACTGATTTGCACTGATGACACTGATAGAAAAGCAAAACCTACCACAGAGGCACGGAGACACGGAGAAAACCCTGGGGAAGGGTGAGCCACCCACGATATTACGAAGGATAGAAAATGCTGGGAGTAGGTACAAGCTTCCGCCGTGGACGAAAGAGCTAACCACTCACTCGTGCGTAGGCATCTAAATTTGTCAATTACGTGCCACTTCAGCATCACGCATCACTCATGGGCGCACCCGCCCATACGCGAGACCGTTCATTCGTGAGACCGGTTCATTCGCGACACAGCGAGGGCTGAAGCACAGGGGGAAATCATGAAGAAGTTCGTTTTCGCGACAGCCGTTGTTCTGCTCTCGTCGTCCTGGGGGTTGGCGCAGAACAACCCATCACCCGAGAAAACGCAGGACGACAAAGAGCAATTTGCAGAGTTAGAAAAACATGGCAAAGCCGTGGAGGGCTGCCTTACAGGCTCGGCCGACACCTTTACACTCACCAACGCAGAGGGCAGGCCCTATAAGCTTACGGGTGATACGTCAGGGCTGAAGGAGAATGTCGGCCACATGGTCCGGCTGTACGGCACCGCAGCCAGCTCTGGCTATAGCCCCAGTTCTATATGGGGGACGCAAGCCACGTTTGGAGTAAAGAAGGTGGAGTCTCTATCGGACAAGTGCAAATAAACCGGGCGGCGGCCAGCCCTTTGCTATGGTCTTCGTTTCACTCTTCTCAGGGAAAGAATAGGGCGCACCTCTCGGCAGCAAAGTGACGCTAGCAGCGGGGGCGTAATTCTTTCGGCGTGGTGGGCTACTCTGATCCCGCACTTTCAACCGCAGAACTCCCCCGCGTCTCCCAATCTGCAGAGCAGACGGTCTGTAGAACAGGCGGTCTGCAGAACAGACGGGGAGTCAGAGCTGCGCCAGCTTGCTGGCTGCGTCACAGTGCGCCGTCGCGGTACACGACGATGAATGATGAAGGAAACGACTAAGCTGCCTGGCGTTCTCTCCGGTAATGGTTCTTTACTGCCCGTTCGATTCCCGGAGCAGCTTTCTTGAGATCGTCAACGGTCATGGCCGGATGGAACTCCACCTTGGCGTTGAAGGCGAGAAACCACGGCTCCGCGATTGCGGGAATATGGGACGGATCTTTTACTTCAAGGAAGATGAATCCAGTCCGTTGGCCGTTCTCTTCTGCGAAATAAGCGGATTCGGGTTTGAACTCGGTAAGGATCGATTCGATGGTTTTGTTCAAGCTGCCATCGGCCATGCAGGCATTTCCTGTCTCGACTGGAATAGAAACTTTCAGCAAGCAACGCATTGGGATTACCTCCAGCCTGGAGTCTATTCAGTATCCAGTGCTCATTCAAAGCTGCGGACGGGCGGACCAGAGAAAACAAACTTACCACTGATTTTCACTGATGACACTGATTGGAAAAGCTTAAAAAGCTTTACCGCGGATTTGCGCGGATAATCGCGGATCAAAAACCTAAACCTCACCATGGAGACACGGAGGCGCGGAGAAAAGCAGGAAAAGCTTTTACCACTGATTTTCACTGATGACACTGATAGGCAAAAGATTCGGGCACCCACGCTATCGAGAAGGGTAGAAAATGCGGGAAAGAGTGGGGCCCCGCCGACGACAATCTACGGCTGCGTGATGAGCGCTGTTTCTAACATTCAGTATTCAAACAGTATCCAAATTATTTCCAGTTGAGAAACAGAATCTCCAGCAGCAGTACACGCAGGCAAACCCGCGGGAACAACCCGGACATCTTCCACACAGATAGTCGAGCAGGCTCTCGATTCAGGACTGTAAAGGCGTAGACGGCTATTTGCGGAATGAAGGAAGGAAACCAAGGGTCATTGCTGCGAATGGCATACGCAGAAAGTGGTAAAGGATGAAACATAGCATGACCGTATTTGCAGCATTGGCGTTTTGCGCGTGCCTCTTCTTGCAGGGCCGCGTGCTGGCGGCACAGGAGGCGGGCGCAGCGCCAGGCGCAGCTTCAGAGAAACTTGAGAAGATTTCCCAGGTACTTAACCTCAGCCCGAAACAAAAATCCCAGCTCGCGCCGATCCTTGAGGCAGAAGCGCCTAAGCTGAAAGCGATCAAAGACAACCCATCTATGCCCGGAAGAGAAAAGAAGAAACAGCTGAAGGCCATACACTCTCAGGCCGATCCGCAGATCAAAGCCATTCTTAATCCGACTCAATACCAGCAGTGGGAAAGCATTCGCAAAGATGAAATCGAGCAAGTGAAAGAGAATCAATGAGCGGGGTCATGAGTGACACGAGGCCGAATGCAAATCCACAGCCAAGCGCATGACCAACGATAACCTCGCACGCACAACCTCGGAAATGCTCACGGACGAAATCAACATTTCAGTGAACATGGCCGGCTGAGTAGACAGCAAGTGCCTTCAGGGGGATTCAAACCAGCCCCCAACTTATTAAGGAGAAAATATGGCTGCAAAGCAACCCAACATCATTGCCATCATGGCGGACGACATCGGCATCTGGAACATCGGCGCCTACCACCGCGGCATGATGACCGGACGCACCCCGAATCTCGATAAGCTTGCCGAAGAGGGCATGACATTCGCCGACTACTACGGCGAAGCGAGCTGCACGGCAGGTCGTGCGGCGTTCATCACCGGCGAGTTACCGATCCGCACTGGATTGACGACAGTCGGCCAGGCAGGAGCCCCCATCGGTATGCCAGCCGAAGCGCCGACCATTGCCACGGTACTCAAATCCATGGGGTATGCGACGGGACAGTTCGGCAAGAACCACCTTGGCGATAAAAACGAGTTCCTGCCCACCGTTCATGGCTTCGACGAGTTTTTTGGTTACCTCTATCATCTGGACGCGATGGAGGACCCGGCGCACCCCAATTATCCGCAGGAGTTATTGGACAAAGTCGGCCCGCGCAACATGGTTCATTCCTGGGCCTCCGATAAAGATGATTCCACCGTGGACCCGCGCTGGGGCAAGGTGGGGAAACAGAAGATCGAGGATGCAGGCACTCTCTATCCCAAGCGAATGGAAACTGTAGACGACGAGATTCTCGACTTTTCGTTCAAATTCATCGACAAGGCGAAGGCCGCCAATAAGCCATTCTTTGTGTGGCTCAATCCGACGCGCATGCACATCGTCACCCACCTCTCGCCAAAATACGAAGCACTGCGGAACAGCAAAAATGGCTGGACTATTCACGAAGCCGGCATGGCGCAGCTCGACGACATCGTGGGCTCGGTAATGCAGAAGCTGAAGGACATGGGCGTGGACGATAACACGATCGTCATGTTCACGACTGACAACGGCACCGAGACCTTCACCTGGCCGGATGGCGGAACAACGCCTTTCTACGGCTGCAAAGGGACGGGATATGAGGGCGGTTTCCGGTGCCCAGCCATGATTCGCTGGCCCGGGCATGTTCCCGCAGGTAAATTCGAGAGCGGCGTCATCTCCGGGCTCGATTGGTTCGCGACGTTCGTGGCCGCGGCAGGCAACCCGAAAATCAAAGCATGATCTTCTTAAAGGCAAACAGATCGGCGACCGGACCTACAAAGTGCATCTGGATGGCTATAACCAGCTAGACCTGCTTAGCGGCAAGGGTCCATCGGCGCGCAAGGAAATCTTCTACTTCACGGAAAATAACCTCGCCGCCGTGAGGCTCGGCGATTACAAATACCAGTTCATTATGCAGCCCGGAGGCTGGCTCGGCACCAAGGACCATCCAGACGTGCCGCAAATCACCAACCTGCGTATAGACCCTTTCGAGAGAATGAACTTTCCTGGCGCGGACGGGAATAGGGGCAGTTACAATTTTATGAATTGGTTCACTTACGAGTTCTGGCGCTTCGTGTTTGTGCAAGAGGAAGTTGGGAAGCTCGCAATGACCGCAATCGAGTATCCGCCCATGCAGAGGGGCGCATCGTTCAACCTTGATGCCGTAAAGGAGAAGATCGCGGCAGCCATGGCACATCACGGGCAGTAGTGTGGGAGTCAACCTGACAGGCTAAGGGGGCCAGGAATTTCTGGTCCCCTTCTTTCAGGTTTATCGGACTTTAGGTTTATTGAACTTTAGGTTTATTGAACCAGCAGATCGAAGCTGCATGGCACGGCCCGGAGGCGTTGTCGCCTTTTACTGTTATTCCTGATCTTTATTCCTGATTTTTAAAACGGCGGAACGAGTCTATTACATCTGCCTCTTCCCGCGTGACGAGCACCATTCGCAATTCTTCCCTTGACTGGCAGGCTCGGGCATAGTCCTCAACTGCTTTTATGTCTTTAAGTAAATGTGCCATTCCCGGTATCACCACGATAGTTTCCCCTTTTAGCGGCCCTCTGTTAAGGCAGAGTAGACGCTCCCGCACTCCGCAGCGAACGACCGCCACGGTAATTGCTTCTGTGAGCAAAAAATACAACGAAGGAAGATGACAGTCAAGATATTAAGATGGACGATTCTATCTGGTTATGCACCGTGGGCCCGCCCATTTTCATTTCACAGCGATGCTCAGGACCGTACAGCCTTCCACGCGGCACTCCACTCGGCGCGTCGGGTATAGAAATACGACGCCATGCAGAAGTCGAACGCTAAACAAAAGACTCCGTACGCGAGCGGAATCGCGGTCAACTGGCCCGGCGCAAACGCGGAGTAGGCTCCATGCGCCTGAAGTTCGTGGAGCAGATCCCACAGCCCATGCAGAGAATATCCGACAATCAGGGCGAAGGGCAGGCGCGCTCCCAGCAGGCCTATCGCGACAAATGCTACGACGGCAGCCGTTTCCAGCCGCCACGCCGTCGCCGTTCCGAAGTAGGCCGCGAAAGCCAGGTAGAACGAGGCGATCATGATGAGGAACATCGCGTAGAAGATCTGCTCTGCCCTGGGGGCGAGGACCTTCCGGGTGATGAAGATGGAGCCCGCCGCCGCCATGAGCCCGATCACTGCGTAGAGGACCAAAATCACAACAAATCCAAGCATGGTGTATCCATGGCCCATCGGTTTGCCTCCGTCTCAAGGGGGTCGCGTCCTTTTTCTATCATAGTTTGGGTTCCGGATTTCTTTCATCGGTACCGAGAAACATCCTTGTGGGAAGCGGAACGAGGTTTCTGGAATAGTCAGCGATATGTACTGAAAGGTGGGCCAAATTTTGAAACTTTTCATTCGAAGAACCGTTGCCCCGGTCGCCCACGTGTGCACTCCTGAACGGTACACTGTATGGAATATGACGAACAATCTGTTGGTACGAAGTGTCCAGCCAAGTGATTTCGAGCAATGGAAGTCACTGTGGGACGGGTACAACGCGTTTTACGGTCGCAAACAGGACACCGCGCTGCCGGACGCGATTACGAAGATGACGTGGTCGCGTTTCTTCGATGGATACGAGCCGATGCATGCTCTGGTAGTGGAGCAGTCGGGAAGCTTGCTCGGCCTCGCGCATTTTCTGTTCCATCGCAGTACTATTTCATTGGAGCCAATCTGCTATCTGCAAGACTTGTTCACGCACGCGACTGCAAGAGGTAAGGGAGTCGGGCGCGCTCTCATCCAGGAAGTTTATCGACACGCGAAACATGCGGGTTGCCACAGGGTGTATTGGCAAACCCATGAAACGAACGCAACTGCGATGAAGCTATATGACAAGGTAGCTGAGAAGTCGGGGTTTCTTGTCTATCGAAAGACTCTGTGATGTTTATCACGTGTCACTCTTTGAAGCTAGTTTGGTACTTCTCCTGGAACACGGCCCACCGTTATTCTTTTCTGCAGTCTTTTCATGCCTATGAATCCGAACCTGACTTTCAAAAAAACTTACATTGTCCGCGCTTGTATGGTGCTTGCACTTTTGCTTTGCGGTTGCAGCAAGTCTGCGCCGGATGCGACGAAAGATGCGTTGCCAGCGAAAGATGGGCGAGCGAAGCCTGTGGCGCAGAGCAGCCCGAGCAAGCCGAGTGTCGAGGTCGCGGAGACCGATGCTGCGTTGGCGGCGGTGAAGATCTTGAATACCGCGCATCGCAATGGGTCGGTGACTATTGCACGGCGAGTGCGGACCGAGCGGGATTAACGATCCGTATACACTGCATCCGCCGGTGACGCTGGAGCCGATGGACACGGCGCTGCAGGAGATTTCCACCAAGTATCAGAACATCTACTGGCGGGAGTCGCGCGAAAGCGGGGTGCGCGTGGTGGATAGTAACGCGAAGGCGGCGCTGCTGAAGGTCCGTGTGCGGGAGTTTCGCATTGTGGAAGATCGCGAACCTGACGCGGCGCTAGCAGCGCTATGGCGGGCGCCGGAGGTAGCTGCGTTTCTGCGCAAGAACCATATGCAGATGCCGCGGCGGATGAGCACAACCAGGAAAGTGCTTTCACCGCCGATGATTATCGAGATGAAAAACGCGCTGGTGGCAGACATTCTGGACCACATTGCGGCCGGGTATCGGACGGACCCGCCCAAGGTTTGGATCTATCGTGAGTGCATGGATAAAGACAAAAAAGAAAAGCTGGTAGATGTGCAGATGAAGTAGGCCCAGCGGCTGAAGCCGTGAATTTGAAAAGAACTGAAACGCAGGCATGAATGCCTGCTCCACCCACCCAGACCTCTGCGGGTTCAGCTCGCATGCAGTATCCGCCGGCTGAGGGGAAACTTTTCCAGTGTGTTAACTAGTTTGCTACTCCCATGAGGGTCGGATAAACGTTATTCTGCCATTCAGTGGCAATGCGAATGACAGTCCTGGCGAGTGGGAGCAAAGGGAACTCAACCGTGCTCTCAAGTTCGAGCGCCAGTATTCTGGTGGACGCTGGAATTTCCTGCCGAGAAACGCTCAGGCGGATGAAGGTTGCGGGAGAAGATCCGCAAAAACTCAAAGCAATTGTGATTTCGCATGAGCATCAGGACCACGTAGCCGGACTGCAGGTGCTGGCACGCAAGCTGCAAATCCCTGTCTATATCACTGAGGCCACGTACCAGAGCTGGCGGCGGTCGACCAAGGACCCGGAAGGCAGGCCGGCAAAGCTGGAGCGCCGCGAACACTTTCAGGCCGGCCGCAGCTTCTGCGTCGGGGACATTACGGTGACGGCGTTTACTATCCCGCATGATGCGGCTGATCCGTGTGGCTTTACGTTTAAAGCGGATGGAGTGAAGATCGGCGTGGTGACTGACCTGGGTTACCTGCCGTTCAGCGTGAAAGACCATCTGCGTCGGTGTGACGGGCTGATGATTGAGTCAAACCACGATCTGGAGATGCTGCGCAATGGGCCTTATCCGTGGATGGTGAAACAGCGCGTGATGAGCCGGGTGGGACATCTTTCCAACGCGGCGCTGGCGGAATTCTTTGAAAAAGACTATGACGGGCAGGCGGCGTTCCTGGTACTGGCACATCTCTCTGAGCACAATAATCACCCGGAAGTGGCTCGGGAGACAGCACATAAGGCCCTGGGCGGCAAAATGAACCTTTTTCAGGCATGCGCTCTGAAACTGGCCCAGCAGGATCACCCATTGCAGCCTCTCTGCTTAGGGTGAGAAGATAGCCTATACAAAACTTAATCTGGGGTAAGAGTAGACTTATCCTACCCAAATTTTGGGCAAGAAGGCTTTTTTGAGCAGTAGCCAGGCAAGTCGATGAGCAATATCTGTAGCGACCGAGTCGTAGGTGACATTCTCGCAGGCTGGAGGTATGACATTTCAGGATTGGCTCCTGAGATGCGAGGCGACTACGAAGCGCATCTGGTGGAGTGCGCTCATTGCCGGTCGCGCCAAGTGCTGCACCGCACCATCGATATCGGCCTGATGATCGTGGCCAGCGTTTCTGCTGTCATGTTTCTGGTGGCGTTTGGCGCAGTGCGGCATTTCTCTCCCCGACACGCGCTGGTCCTGGAATTAATTGCCCTGGCAGGATTTCTCTTCTTTAGTGTGGTGTGGCTGATTGTAGCCGTGGCCACCCCGGCGCCGGTAGTTGTCGCCGACGTCGCCCGCATACAGGCCCGCCGCATTCACGATCGCCTGCCCAGCCAGATTCGCGAGAAGCTGCCCGACATCACACAGGACTTCCTCAAAGAACGATAGCCCCACATCTTCACCAGCCTGCTTCTGAAGCAACACACAGCCGTTCCTTCAAGACCTTTATTGGGGCCAGACGTATCCTGTGATGCCTTCATCTCTCCAGCCGCTTTGTAATACCTGTGCGCGCTCTTCAGGGTTGGCTGTAAAGAAATGGCCGCTGCCGTCAGGCTTAACCAGCCGATAAAATGGCTGTGTACCTGGCATCTGTGTAATTGCTATATAGCCAATCACTCCCTGATTGCGATATCCAAATCCCTCCATACGGTTGATATCATTGGTGTCAGTCGTCAGCAGAAAGTCGCCGTTCCTGCTGGACATGCGATAGAGCGGCGCTACTCCATCCCGCTGTTCTCCCAGAATGTATCCGGCATTGCCTTCCAGTTTGAAATTGCGCAGATTGCGATCATTGGCGTCCGTGCTGTAAAGGTGCCCGCCATTGACGGTACTCACAGAGCGATAAAGCGCCACTCTTTCTCCATGACCCCTGTCACCATAACCCCTGTCGCCACCCGGATAACCACCTCCGTGGTTATCCGAATGCCGGTGATGGCCTTCAGTCTGGAATTGACCTTTCTGGCGCACGTCGCCGTCACGGGTCAGGATCTCCCACTCATACGTTCTGCCTGGCTCCAGCCCGGACAGCTCCAAAGAGTGACGGGTTCCTCCGCCCTGATGATAGGCCGATTGCCATTGGTCATGGCTGCCCGCTACTCGATAGTGCACCTGGTTAGCGCCCGCGGAATTGGTGACCCACTCAATTCTCGCCGAGCGGTCTGTTACGTTAATAATGCTTGGGCCTTCCACAATGCGGACGTCTCTTTCATTGGCGTCCATATGCCCTTGCGCAAATGCCGATGCTGCAAAAAACATCACCAGCAGCCCTGTGAGCGTAGTTATCCTTTTCATTCTTTGCCTCTTCTACATAGTGAATTTTTTAAGAATTGCCGCAGTCCGCGGCATTGCCCGTGAGCGCTTGCACCCGCCGGACCGGCACACGCGCCACGATTTGTTAAGACTTATTTAGTCTGAGGGGTGTAAGGTGGCGCGGGGTTGCACGTTCATCGTGCGATATCAGAGTTGCTGGACCTGCCCTGGGCTAAAAGCTAAAGGCTAAAAGCCAAGGGCCAAAAGCTAATAGCTAAAAGCCATTTACGTTTCCAGTGTGCCAATCAGATCGGTAATCCGCGCGACCCTGTTCTCAAAGCACCAGCGCTGCAGGCCGTCCACAATCTTCTCTGTGGCGCAGGGGTCCCAGAAGTTCGCCGTGCCCACTTCCACGGCGGCTGCGCCCGCCAGCATGAATTCCACTGCGTCTTCCGCCGTGGTGATGCCGCCCATCCCGATCACCGGAATTTCCACCGTGTGCGCGGCTTCATAGACCATGCGCAGCGCAATCGGCTTAATCGCCGGACCGCTTAATCCTGCCGTCACATTGGAGATGCGCGGCTTGCTCGTCTTGGCGTCAATCGCCATGCCGACAAAAGTATTGATCAGTGAGATGGCGTCAGCGCCGGCGTTTTCCGCCGACTTGGCCATCGCGGCAATGTTGGTCACGTTCGGAGAAAGCTTCACAATCAGCGGCCGTGCCGAAGCCGCCTTGCAACTGGCTACCAACTCTTCCAGCAGCGCGCGGTCCGTGCCAAACACCATGCCGCCGTGGCTCGTGTTCGGGCAGGAGACATTCAATTCATACGCCGCAATGCCTTCGGCTTCATTCAATATGCGGATCGTCGCCTGGTATTCCTCGCGCGTATAGCCAAACACGTTGGCAATCACTACCACATTTTTCTTGGCCGCCAGCTTGGGCAGCTTTTCGTCAATAAAAGCGCGCGCGCCAATATTCTGCAGCCCAATCGAGTTCAGCATGCCTGCGGCGGTCTCAAACAGGCGCGGCGGCGGATTGCCGACCATCGGCTCATACGAGAGCCCTTTGGTCACAAAGCCGCCCAGCTTTTCCAGCGTGACAATATCTTCAAACTCAATGCCGTAGCCAAACGTCCCACCGGCCGCGATCACCGGATTCTTGAAAGAGATGCCGGCAAAACTTACGCTCAGGTCGGGCTTGCGATGCGTCACTTTGTCTTTGTTCTGGGGTGCGGTAGCCATCGCTTATTAGTGTAGCAATTAGTAATTGGCAAATAGCAATTGGCTGCTGATCCGTAAGTTCATGGCCCGTATTCAAGGCATTGGTCTTATCTTCCAATCCGGACATAGTTTTTCTCGGTGTCTCTGTGGTGGATTTTGTTTTTCCAGGCTGGGCGAGATTGGGAACTCCTTTTCCTCCGCCGACTTTCCTTCGTGCCCCTTTGTGTCCTCTGTGGTTAACGGTTTGTTTTTCTCCGTGCCTCCGTGGTAGGTTTTGGCTTCAATCCACGGTCATCCGCGTCAGGTCAGATTGCCGCTTCCATCATGATCAAAATATTAAACCTGTCATCCTGAGCGGAGCGCCCGAATGAAATGAGGAGGGCGCGCAGTCGCAGGACCCCGAAGATATCCGCACGGCTACGACAGTTTCAGGGAGTTCTCTCCATGCTGCGTCACCCGAACTTTAGGCGAGTGGAAGCTCAATAGTGTATGCAGCGGCTGGATATCCTGAGCGGAGTTGGAACTCCTTATCCTCCGCTTACTCTGTTCCTCCGTGTTGCAAGGTTTTATTTTTCGGCTTTCCTTTGTGCCCCTTTGTGTCCTCTGTGGTTAAAGGTTTTGTTTTTCTCCGTGGTGAAAATTCACTTTCCCACCACCTTCCTCAACTCCACCACCTCAATACTCTTCGGACATCCAGCCCAGTTGTGCCGCCAGCACACAATCAGATCGCAGCCATCGTGCGCATGTCCATGCTTCACAAAATTGCGGCTCTCGTACTCAAACTCAATCCGCACCCGCTGCCACTTCCCCGGACGCACCTCCCGCATCGCCTCGCAATCAGGAAAATCCTGCTGAAACGTCAACACATGGAAGCCGAGCGCATGCGCCTGTGTTCCAAAGAAGAACACAACACCTAGTTCATTGGCTGGCTCATGCGCCAGGCCCGCAAAGTCCATCGGAGGTCCAGCCAGCGCGCGGCCCGGCAACAGCTTTCGTCTGGAATACTCATTCGCCCGAGGGTTCCACGTCTCCGGCTCCGTCTGGCTCATCTCGTCGGACATAGCGCCCAGGCTTCTATCGCGCCGTCCCGGGCACGCAATCTTCTTGCGCAACTCCGCTTCATGCGCCGCCTCGATAATCGCCAGCACGTCCTTCCACTCTTTTTCTATCTGCTTTTCCCGCGCCATTTTTCTAAATGCTCCCGGTACCGCGTGCCACGAACATTGAAAGTTATTTGTTGGAACAGAAATTACGTCAGGAACGTCACGCCGGCTCTGTAGGGTGTTTCAAACTAGACGAGAGTGGAACGCAGAGCCTGCCCTGAGCTTGTCGAAGGGCGCCCTCGCCTGCGAAAAACCTGCTGGCGGTCGGCGAGCGGAATTCGAAAGAGCTTCGCAGGCATCTTCATTGCTCCAGTCCCGCGTTTAGCGGCACGTATGGCAGTAGCCCGCCGTTTCAACGGCGGGAGAGCGTAGCGAGAATTACAAAGTCCCCTTTAGGGGACGACTGAGAAGCTGCTCGTCAGGACACGCATAGAACCGACGCAGCCAAACCGGTCAGCGTCCTGAGGTCTTGTGACAAGTGACAAAGCATTCAGCAAAAACCCAAAAGCCCAAAAACACCACACCCAAAAACACAAAAGCCCCGCCAAATGACTTGAGTCATCGCAGGGCTCGTATAGACACACGTATAGCTTACGTTTGACGAGGCAAGAAAAACCTCAGGGTTGCCGGGCCCAGCCTGTTGCATTGTAGTGACTGGCGGCTCCCTATGAACGCGGGCATACCGCGCCAGGCAGGGTTACTACAAAGCGAAGTATAGGCGAATAACCTACATTTTGTCAATAGCAAAGTTCACCACTAACTAAAGCCTTTCTACCTAGTCCAATATTTTTTGGCACTCGAATCGCCTTCCCAGTCGTATAGGAGATGTTATGGACCAGAAAGCCGGCATTCCCTTCTTCGAAACCCTCATGCAGGACATCCGCTATGGCGCGCGCACTCTGCGCAAGAGCCCGGGATTTACGTTTGTCGCGGTGCTCACGCTGGCGCTGGGGATCGGCGCGAACACAGCCATTTTTTCCGTGATCAATGCGGTACTGTTGCGGCCATTGCCGTTCAAAGATCCTGACCGGCTGGTGCAGCTATGGGAGACGGAAGCTGCTCCCGGCAACTTTCCGCTCACTGGTCCGGACTATCTGGACTGGCAGGAGCAGAACCGTACGCTGGAATCGTCGGCACTGTTTACTTGGCCGCGCTCGTTTAATGCCAGCGGTGCAGGCGAGGCGCAGCCCGTTTCCGGCGTCAACACGCAGGCCAATTTCTTTACCGTTCTGGGAGTTGCGCCTGCCATGGGCCGGACGTTTGCTTCCGGAGAAGACCATGAAGGCAAGAGCAATGTGGTGGTGATCAGCCATGGTTTCTGGAAGAAGTTTTTTGGTGGACGCCCTGACGTGCTGGGCAAGACCATCGCGCTGAATAGCCAGGAGCACGTGGTGGTGGGCGTGATGCCGGACTGGTTCAACTATCCCGCGAACACGCAGATCTGGACGCCGCTGGATATGGCGCAGAAAGCGCTGGGACCGCGTGGCTCACACAGCTATCGCGCGGTGGCCAGGGTGAAAGCGGACGCAAGCATTGAAGCCGCGCGCGCTGACCTGCTGACCATC
Organism: Terriglobia bacterium; assembly: GCA_963724105.1. Classification (GTDB taxonomy): domain Bacteria; phylum Acidobacteriota; class Terriglobia; order Terriglobales; family Acidobacteriaceae; genus Angelobacter. Next base: position 172,799 of record CAVRTD010000005.1, read on the forward strand.
AGCAAGCGCCTGGAAAAGCAGTATGACAATGACAAGATTGAAGCCGTGGTGGTCCCGCTGAAAGAGCAGATCACCGGATCATCGAAGCCGCAGCTGCTGGTGCTGCTGATAGCCGTGGCCGCGGTCCTACTGGTGGCGTGCGTGAACGTGGCCAACCTTCTGCTGGCGCGGTCCACCAGACGCCAGCGCGAGATTGCTTTGCGCGCCGTGCTGGGCGCAAGCCGAAAGCGTGTGGTTCGCCAGTTGCTCACGGAAAGCGTTTTGCTTTCTCTGATGGGCGCAGCCCTGGGACTGGCCGGAGCATGGTGGGCGGTAATCATCATTCGCTCCAGCGATACTTTGCCGATCCCGCGCGTGAACTCGGTGGAACTGGACGTAACGGTGCTGGCGTTTACCGTGCTGGTGAGCATGGTGGTGGGAATCTTGTTTGGACTGGCTCCGGCGCTGCAGGCCTCTGGCGCTGATCTGGGTGAAGAGCTGAAAGCGAGCGCGCAGGCCGTTGTCAGCCCATTGGGCTGGCAGCGCTGGCTGCGCGATGGATTGGTGATCGTAGAAATTGCCGCCTCATCTGGCCCTGCTGGCGGGCGCCGGGCTTCTGCTGCGCAGCTTCAGCAAGATGCGCAATTCAGATGTTGGCGTGCAGTCGCAAAATGTGATGACCATGTCCATTATGCTGCCGGCGCAAAAGTACGCGACCGTAGCTTCACGTCGCGGATTTATTGATCGCTACCTGGAGCGCATACAGCATCTGCCCGGAGTGCAGGCCGCCGCCATCGCCACGGAAATTCCGCTCGAAGGCGGCAACAATGGCTACGTAACCGTGGACGGCGATACCGACCCCGCGCACGCGAACCAGCTGGTGGAGAGCAACTACATTACGCCGGATTACTTCCGCGCTTTCGGTATTCCGTTTCTGCATGGCGAAACCTTTTCCGCCGCGGACCTGGAGCATACGAATGAGATCAATCTGAAACTTAGCGAGCTCTATAAGCAGAACCCAGATCTCAAAAAACTTCCGCCGGAACTTTATTTTGTTGCGGTCATCAATCGCGCCATGGCAAAAACTTTCTGGCCCAATCAGGATGCGGTAGGAAAGATCTTCAAGCTCAACAGCGGAGCGCTTCCGGTGCGCGTGCTGGGCGTGGTTGGCGATACCAGCGTTTTTGGCATCCAGAAAAGCCCGTTTCCCCAGGCGTATTATCCCGTGACGGCCGCCCTGGACTTTGCGCCCTTCGGCGGCTCTGTGGTGGTGAAGACCAGCGGCGCTCCCGGCAGCGTGGTGCAGCCTTTGCGCAGCAATCTTGCGGCGCTTGATTCCACGCTGGCAGCCTTCCAGCCCCGCGCCATGGAGGCGGTAATTGCCGAAGCCACGCAATCCACCGGCGTACAAACCTATCTTCTCGGCAGCTTTGCCGGACTGGCTCTGCTGCTTGCCGCCGTTGGGCTTTACAGCGTGTTGGCTTATCTGGTGACACAGCGCACGCGCGAGATTGGTATCCGCATGGCGCTGGGCGCGCAGCACATGCATGTTCTGCGTCTGGTAATGGGACACGGCAGCAAGCTTACCGCCGCGGGCGTTGTGCTGGGTATCGGCGGAGCGCTGGCATTAACGCGCTTTATGAATAGCTTGCTCTTCGGCGTCACGGCGAAAGATCCGGTCACGTTTGCCTGTGTGGTAGCCGTGCTGGCGCTGGTGGCCCTGGCCGCTTGTTATATCCCGGCGCGCCGCGCCATGCGGGTTGAACCGATGGTGGCGCTGCGGGATGAATAAATCTCGCCACTGATGAACACTGATGACACTGATAAAACGAAACAGAAGAACCTGGATCACTACTTATTCAGATCAGTGTTGTCAGTGAAATCAGTGGTTTGATTTTTGCTTACATATAAATGACGTAAGAGGTAAACCACAGTGCGCTGGGCAGAGTGCCGCGCGGGCGGGAGCTGATGATTACGTTGTAGTCCTGTGATACGGGCAGCGCGTCAAGAAAGTGGGGATCGCGGCTGTCCGGCTGGATCGTCGCCAGATAGCGGAGAAAATCCTGCAGGTGCAGGCCGCCATCGTAACAAGACCCGGCATACGAGAGGTCAATGTTTTCGGTATTGAAATGGCATGCCAGTGACGCAGCCATGGAAACCGCGCGCTCATACTGCTCCGCGGAAACGCGGCCCGGCTCAGGATTATCAAAGACCAGGCGCAGGCGGCGCTCATCTTCGCGGGTAAACTCGCGGACTTTCAAAGCGCCGGTTTTGGCCGTGGCTTTCCAGTCGACGAAGCGTCCCGGGTCTTGTGGCGTGTGCTCGCGAATACGGTAGAGCTCAATGCCGCGTCCACGGACAAACGAGACGAATTCGCCGGTAATCATGGGCAGCACGTCAAGAAAATCGTCGGGCTCCAGCAGCGCCGGATAGACCAGCAGATCGCGGTCAAGGGTGACTTTGCGGCTCTTGATCAAAAAGGAAAAAGGGAAGCGTGTGGCCAGACTGAAGCCGTCTTGCGTGTAATGTCCACGGCGGGGAAAAGACAGCTCAAGCTCGGTGCCCACTGTGTTTCTTGGTCCAACAAAGGTGAAATATACCGGCTTGGTCAGGATTTTTTCTTGTACCGGCGGTGGGACCATCTTGCGCAACGTGTAATCAGGCAGGCGCAGCCAGCGGCGGCGTTTGGGGAAGATAAACTCTGTCCTGCTCCATTCCCAGCCGCGGCGTTTTTTCTTTTTGTCAGACGGGCTGAAAACTTTCACTGAAAATGCCGGCACCAGCAGCCGCGGATTGGTAAGGTTCACACGCAGTTGGACAGGCTTTGTGGCAAACGCGTTTCTGGGGATGATGATGTCCAGTTCCAGCCGCCGCAGTACCGCGGCAGAAGCGATTCCTGAAACCACGATTGCCGCCAGCATTGCCGCGAGCACGATAAACAGCAGATTGTTCGCGGTGTTAAGCGCAGCGATGGCGATCACCAGCGTTACGCCCAGATACACCATGCCTTCACGCGTCAATTCAAATTGGAAGGCATCTTTCATGCGCGCGGCAACCACGCGCTGCGTGAGAAAAGGTACCGTAAGGAACCCGACAATCGTAGCCAGAAACAGCGCAGAAAGCGCAAAGATCACGGTGGCCATGGTGTTGCCGCGCTCACGCGCTACTGACGAAAATATCGCTGCGGCAAACGCTAACCCAAGCCCCGCAACGGCCATGAAAAACCGCTGCCACGCTTCGCCGTCAACGCGGTCCCACATGGATTTGAAATACTCACGCATCTTCTGTTCTAAGTGTGGCATAACCGCCCAAAATCTGGAACGTGCCTAAAGTGTCTTAAGCGCATGAGGCCTTGCGTTGCCAGGCCGAATTTCATGGCTGAATTTCATGGCTTAGGATCGGGCCAGAAAATCCAGCGCCAGCCGGTTGAACTCCTCCGGCATTTCTTCAAAGGGCAGATGTCCTGCGCCTTCCATCAGCGCCCGTTCGCATTCAGGCAGCGCCCGCATCAGCGGCTCAGACGAGCGCAGGTCTACGGCGCCGTCACGCGTTCCCCAGATCAGCAAAGAACGCGCCTTTACCCGTGGGATGGCTTCCCGCAATGCTGCCACATCTTTCTCCCAATGGCTCAGAGTATTCAGAATGTTGTGCACTCTGCCTGGCCGCAATACGCTGGACGAATAGCCATCCACCGTTCCCGGCGGAATGCGTTGGGGATCGCCATACATGCGCTGCATTGCGATCAGATGAACCGGACGCGAAACCGGCATGGCCAGGCGAAGCAGCGTTCTTCCCAGCCGTCCATTCAGGAACTGTATGCGCCCTGCCCCAAAGTCTGACCATGGGTTTACCGGAGCTGCCAGCACCATAGAACGCACTCTTCCTGCTCATTGCTGCAAGCAGAATTGCCACCGCTCCTCCCCAGGATGATCCGACAATGTCTACAGAGTTCAGGTCAAGCTTCTCCAGCAGATGGGTAAGCCGGAGCGCCTGGGCTTCCATGCTGCAATCGGTTTGGCGTGAGGTATCACACTCGCCAAACCCGGGGAGATCAAGGGCCAGGACCGTATGCTGCCGGGAAAAGGCCTCCAGGTTGAAGCGCCAGCAGAACGATCCGCCGAGCAGCCCGTGAAGCAGCAGCATAGCTGGCCCCGATCCGGATTGAAGGTAGCGGAGCTGGTCTCCCTTGACCCCCAGTTCCTGGCGTTCCACTCCATTTTTCTGTATTGCCATAGATTCAGCCCCAAGCGGGTTTTTCGATCTCCCAACATGCTCAAACTAAATGTTATTCGTTATCTATCACCACCATCTGAGGACTATTTCTTATAAAATCCGTCTTTTTTTTAAGGTATAACACCTGCTTTTCATGCAAAACTCTTAAAAATAGTACTAATACAAAAAATCACATACAAATACTACTTTTAGAATGTTTTCTTTCCAATACTATTTATAATTTTCGTAAGCGTAAGCAAATAGGATATTTGTCCGTCACATAGGTTAAGGATTCATGGCATCCGACTTGCATCAATTAAATCAGTCCGCGCGTTTCCACTGGCGGACCCCGGAGAGTCTTGGAAACAAGCGGATGCGCAAGGATTCCCTAACCCGGTTTTCAGCCATCGCCCTGGCATTGCTTACGGCGACTACCGTTGTTTTTGCCATCATCAACTGGCAAAAAGAGTTGCAGTACAAAAAGACAACAGATGACGCCTGGTGGTTGGAGCAAGGCGGCTTTCTGGTGGCCAGGGGAATCAATCCCAATGGTCCCGCCGATCGTGCCGGAATCAAAGTTGGCGACCGGCTGCTGCGGATTGATGGTCAGCCAAAAGACCGGACCATCAAAAATAACGCGGAGTTTGAAAAGCTTCTTGACCGCGTTGGCGTATATTCGCGCGCAACCTATCTTCTGAACCGCAAGGGCGTGAATGTTGAAGTTGGTCCGGTCATCCCGGTGCCGGCTGATAACTCCATGTACCTGGGGCAGCGGCTCATTGCCCTTATTTATTTGTGCATCGGCTTATATGTGCTTTTCCGGCGCTGGACAGCGCCAAAATCCACGCATTTTTATCTCTTTTGCCTGGTTTCGTTCGTCCTGTACTCGTTCCATTACACGGGCAAACTGAATGCATTTGATCAGGCCATTTATTGGTCCAGTATTGTCGCGTCGCTATTGCAGTGTGCGCTGTTCCTGCACTTTGCTCTAACTTTTCCCAAGCCGCGCAAATTCCTGGCAAAGCATCCATCGTCCATCACGCTGGTCTACTTGCCTGCGATTGTTTTGCTGCTGATGCAAGTTGCCGCCATCGGCTATTTTCAATTTACTGAAGCGCTGCGCTGGGACCTGGACCGGCTGCAGATGCTCTATCAGACCCTGTATTTTGCTTTTGCTGCCGTACTCTTGTGGCGCAGCTATAAGAAAGCCGGCACGCCGCTGCAGCAACAGCAGCTTAAGTGGATCTCCCGCGGCACGGTTCTGGCCATTGGCCCATACACACTTTTCTATGTAGTGCCGTACCTGGCCGGGGCGCTGCCCAATGCGGCCATGAAGATTTCAGTTCTGTCGCTGGTCTTTTTGCCGGTCACATGGGGTTATGCCATTGTTCGCTATCGGCTGATGGACGTTGATATTGTTTTCAAGCGTGGCGTCTCTTACACACTGGCCACTGCAGCTATTGTGGGCGCTTACTTTGTTGGCATTGGCAGCCTTGCCGGCTCCATCACCACCAAGTATCCCGGCACCGGCACCTTCGGATTGATTGCGGTAATTATCATTACCGCATTGATTTTTGAGCCGCTCAAGAATTGGATTCAAGTCAGGGTTGACCGCTTTTTCTACCGCAAGCGCTATGACTACCGCCGCACGCTCATCGAATTTGGCCGCGAGCTCAGCTCTGAACCTGACCTGAGCGCACAGTTGACATCAGTCATCGATCGTCTCTCGCGCACGCTGCTCGTCGATCGCATTGCCATCTTCCTGGCCGCCGACGAAAACGCGAATGAATTCGTGATGGAGCAGTCTTTCGGCATCAGCTACCACGGCTTGCTCGATCTCAGCTTCCTGGTGGTGGAGCGTCCGGAGCAATATGCCGGGCATATCTTCTTTGACAACACGCGTAAGGCTCTGCAGGAAAGCGTGACGGCGCGCGAGACCATTGCCAAGCTGAATTTGAACTATTACATCCCATGCACTGTGCGGAACCGCACCATTGCCGTGATGGGGCTGGGTAAGACCATGGCTGGCGAGTTCCTCTCCAGTGAAGATGTGGAGCTGCTGGAAACGCTGGCCGGTTATATGGGCATTGCCATCCAGAATGCCCGCCTCTACGCATCTTTGGAGCAGAAAGCCAGCGAGTATGAGCGGCTGAAGGACTTCAACGAAAACATCGTGGAATCCATCAGCGTGGGCGTGCTGGCCGTGGACCTGGAAGACCGCATTGAGTCCTGGAACTCCCAGATGGAAGTCATGTATGCCATGCCGCGCTCCCAGGTGCTGGGTGAGAGGCTGAGTGAAGTTTTCCCCTCGGCTTTCATGGAAGAGTTTTATCGCGTGCGGCAGAATCCCGGTATTCACAATTTGTACAAATTCCGTCTGCACACCCGCGCCGGTGACACGCGTATTGCCAACGTGGCCATAGCGCCCCTGGTTACCAGAAAGTTCAACGTAATCGGCCGCCTCATCATCGTGGATGACATCACAGAACGTATGGAACTGGAATCGCAGCTGAGCCAGGCGGAAAAGCTATCTTCCATTGGCTTGCTGGCTGCCGGCGTAGCGCATGAAGTGAATACGCCGCTGGCGGTTATCTCCAGTTATGCGCAGATGCTTACCAAGCAGATCAGTGGAGACGCCAAGCTCGCTCCACTGCTGGAAAAGATCACGCGCCAGACTTTCCGTGCTTCAGAGATCGTCAATAACCTGTTGAACTTCTCGCGCACCGGCGCCACCGAATTCAGCGCCATTGATCTCAACAAGATCATTACCGACACTTTGACGCTGCTGGAACACCAGCTCAAAATCTCGCACATCAAGGTTGAGACTGAGCTTTATCAGGCCCTGCCGCTGATCCATGGCAATTCCGGCAAGCTGCAGCAGGTCTTCCTGAACCTGTTTCTCAACGCCAAAGACGCCATGGCAGGCAAGGGCGGAACGCTCCACATCAGCACCTCAAACGGCGATGCTGTGCAGGTGAGTATTAGTGACAGCGGGGCCGGTATTTCGCCGGAGCATATCAGCAAGATCTATGACCCGTTTTTTACCACCAAAACCAACCCGCGAGAGGGTCAGTCGCGTGGCACGGGCCTGGGCCTGTCAGTCACTTACGGAATTATTCAAGAGCATGCTGGCAAGATTCGCGTGGACTCACAACCTGGCCAGGGAACAAAGTTTCATCTGGAATTTCCCATGAGAAAGGCAGTCAATGTCTGAAGCTGCGGTCTTAACTCGCCCCCGGACCGACGCGGTTAGTGGCGGTTCCATTCTGATTATCGATGACGAAGCAGCCATCCGGGAATCGCTCGAAACCCTCCTGGAATTCGAAGGGTACAGCGTGCATTCGGCGGAAACCGGTGAAGATGGCCTGGCCCGCCTGAGTGAGCGGACCTTTGATCTTGTCTTGCTGGATTTTGCTTTGCCGGACCGCAATGGCCTGGAAATCCTGGCTGACATCCGTTCGCGCGATTCGCAACTTGCCGTGATCATGATCACTGCTTATGGCACTCTGGATAACGCCGTGCGCGCCATGCAGCAGGGCGCCACCAACTTTATTCAGAAACCCTGGGACAATGAAAAGCTTCTGGCCGATGTGCGCGCATCAATCTCCCGCCGTCGCGTGGAAGAAGAAAATGAGCAGCTGAAACGCGCCCTCAAACAGCGGTATAACTTTGAAAATATCGTGGGCAAAGCTGATTCCATGCTCAAGATTTTTGATCTGGTCGGGCAGGTTGCGCCCAGCCGCTCCACCGTCCTCATCCAGGGTGAGAGCGGTACTGGCAAGGAACTCATTGCCAAGGCCATTCATGCCAACTCCACGCGTAAGAACAATCCTTTTGTGCCCGTAAATACCGGCTCCATGCCGGCTGACCTGCTTGAGTCCACGCTGTTCGGACATGTGAAAGGCGCTTTCACCAGCGCCGTCTCTTCCAAGAAAGGCCTTTTTGAAGTTGCGGACACCGGCACCCTGTTTTTGGATGAAATCGGAACCATGAGCCTGGAAACCCAGGCAAAAATCCTGCGCGTGCTGCAGGACCGCAAATTCATGCATCTGGGCGGCGTCCATGAATTGCAAGTCGATGTGCGCGTGATTGCAGCCACCAATATCGATCTGCATGTTTTGGTGCGGGAAGGCAAGTTTCGTGAAGACCTTTTCTATCGCCTGAATGTAATCACCGTGGATTTGCCGCCGTTGCGCAGCCGCAGTGAAGATATTCCTCTGCTGGTCATTCGCTTTCTGGAGAAATTCTCGCGCGAGAATGGCAAGTCAGTCACACACATCTCGCCGGAAGCCCTGCGTCCGCTCATGGACTATGGCTGGCCGGGCAACGTCCGCGAATTGGAGAACGTGATTGAACGCGCCGTGGTGCTCTGTAATGGCCCTGTGGTGGGCATTGAGCTGATACCTGACCATATTGTCGGCCGCGGCTCAGAAGGGAAGATGTTTGAGCATCGCCCGGATGCGTCACTGTTTGAAATTGTGGAGGACTGCGAGCGCCGCCTGATCGTGAACATGCTGGAAAAATGCAATTGGAACCAGACCGAGGCCGCGGAACGCTTCCATATCCCGCTTTCCACCCTGAATCAGAAGATCAAGCGGCTGAACATTGAGATCAGGAAGAAGGGACGGGACTTGTAGTCTGTCTGCGATGCCATATCCTCTGTCCTGCGCGCAACGCTAGCAACACCATCGCCATGGCATAGAACCCTGCCTGCGGATTGATGAAGTGCACGGCCACCAGGGCCACGCCCATCGCCACAGGAAGGAAAATGATCCGCTGTCCCATCAGCTGGGTCTTCAGGGGCTCGTCTTCATTAATGAGTTTCTTCTTCTTTGCCACCAGCCATTGCACCGCCATCAGGGCCGCTGCCACAAACATATTTCCAAAGTAGATTTCCTGCGCCACGGGATTGCGCAGAAAATGCCCCAGCAAACCGCAGGAAAAAGGCATCACGGAAATCGACATCAGGAATAACAGGTTCAGCCACACCAGGGCGATCTGCAGATGACGCACGAAATGCATTGCCAGGTGATGCATTAACCAGAGCAGTCCGCAATAAAGAAACGAAATCATAAAGCTGAAGAAAGCCGGGCCCTCCTCGGCAATCTTCCGGAGAAGTTCACCTGAATCCACGTGCCTGGGCAGATCGGGGACCTTCAATTCCAGTACCAGCAGCGTCATGGCGATGGCAAAAATGCCGTCTGTAAGCGCTTCCATGCGGCCCTTGGAGAGCAGAATGCTGTGCAAGAGGCCTCTCACCGAGCTGGATGGTGTGCTCATCGGGGTGAGATTGTAATCCACGCTGCTCACGTGCACAATCCAGCATTTGCCTGCCCTGTTCTTGGGACACAGGCGCTGGCTCTGCTATATTGCCTCTTGGATGGAACTCATCTCGCCGTTTGATTTCGTGAAGCGTAGTGTCCTCGCGGTGCAGGATTACACCCATCTTTCCCTGCGCGCGATCACCAATGCCTTCCGCAAACCGTTCTACATGGCGGATACCATCCAGCAGGCCGACCTGATCGGCGTCGGCTCGCTTCCCATCGTAGTTCTCACCGGAATGTTTACCGGCATCGTTCTGGCGCTCAATACTTCCAAGACCCTGGAGCAGTTTGGCTCGCTGTCGCTCACCGGCCGGCTGGTTTCTTTTTCCATGGTGCGCGAGCTTGGGCCGGTGCTCACCAGCCTGATGGTGGCTGGACGCAACTCCTCGGGCATGGCCAGCGAGCTTGGCTCCATGAAGGTGACAGAGCAGATTGACGCCATGCGCGCTCTCGGCACTGACCCGTACAAAAAACTGGTTACCCCGCGCGTGCTCTCCACGGTTTTCATGATGTTTTTTCTCACCATCGTCTCCGACCTTGTAGGCCTGATCGGTGGATGGATTATTTCCTTTTCCATGCTGGGGCTGGACAGCACGCAATACTGGAACAGCGCTTATCAGGTATTGAAATACAACGATGTCATCACCGGCCTGGTCAAGCCGCTGGTCTTTGGTTTCATCATCGCCACCGTTGGATGTTTTTACGGCATGAATACGCAAGGCGGTACGCAGGGCGTGGGCCGCTCCACCACCCAGGCCGTGGTTGTGGCGTCTGTGCTTATCCTGTTCGTTGACGCCGTTCTCACCCAACTCTTTATCACTCTGAGCTGACGCCATGCCTCCGTTAGATAACGCGACGCCTCCGCTGGATGAGAATTCTCCAGACACAGTTCACAAAGCCATCATCTTTGAAAATGTTTCCATTGGCTTTGAGGATATTCCGGTCCTGGATGGTGTCTCTTTCGAGCTCCGGCGCGGTGAAACCAAGGTGGTGCTTGGCGTTTCCGGTTCCGGCAAGAGCACGATCCTGAAGTTATGCCTCGGGCTGATCCGGCCTGACGCTGGGCAGATTTACGTGCTCGGGCATGACATCACCAAAATGTCAGAAGAAGAGTTATTCGATCTGCGCAGCCAGGTCGGCATGGTGTTTCAGGAAAGCGCTCTCTTTGATTCTCTGAACGTCCGTGACAACGTGGCTTTTCGGCTGATGGAAGAACACCTGCCGCCGGCAGAGGTGGAAAAGCGTGTGCGTGAAGCGCTGAGCTTCGTCGAACTGGAAGATGCGATTGATCGCTTTCCCGCTGAGCTTTCCGGAGGCATGCGCCGCCGCGTTGGCATTGCTCGCGCCATCATCACGCAGCCGGAAGTAATCCTGTATGACTCTCCTACCGGCGGTCTTGATCCCATCACCTCAACCACGATTATTGAGCTGATCATGAAGCAGCGCGACGTTTATAAGACCAGCGCTCTCATGGTGAGCCATCGCCTGCAGGATGGATTTACCCTCGCCAGCCACTTTTATGATCCGGCTAGCAAACACATGGTGTCGTCAGACGGCATGTCCTCGCGCGACATCAGTACCAGCTTCATGATTTTGCGTGAAGGCAAAGCTGTGTTTGAAGGGAACGCGCACGAGCTTGGGAAAGTGGAAGACCCGTACATCAAGGAATATATTGCCTGAAAGTTTTGCCGAGGGATAGGCGACGCGCAGTCAGGATGTTTTTAGCAGGGCGTTTGCTTCTTCAAAGCGGCGGACCATCTTCTCGCCATTGCATTGCTGCTCCAGCAGGGTCTCGGCGTCCCATTCGCTGCGATCAGCGGCAAAAAAATCACCGCCATAAACATGCAGCGCGCCAGTCAATTTTGGAATTGGATTGCTGACTGAATGGATGATGTCCCGGCCCAGCGGCTCGGCATCTTTCTCTCGCAAAGCTCGCGCGCCCGCGGCTTCCACCAGGCCTTTGTTCCCCGGCACCCGACGCCAGAAAATATTGTCTTCTCGTCCTGTATACAGGCCAATAATCGCCCACATCTGGTGATTGTGAGGCAGCAGGTTCATCCACGGAGCCCAGATCACGTTCAGGATCGTGAGATCGTCGGAGCGATAGAGTGTCTGCATCTCCGCTTTTTGCGGTTCACCCAGAGCATGTAGCACGTCTCGCGGATTGGAAACGGCGCGGGCCACCACTTCCTGCACGGCCTTCTGCGGCATACCTTCTTTCAATGCCGCGCGGCAATCAGAGGCGAATTGGTTCAGCTCAAACATTTACTACCTGCCGTTTTATTTGCCTGCTTTGGCCGCCGCAGCGTGCGCTACTCGCGCAGCCAGACGCTCTCTCAGGGCCTTGACTCTCTTCTTTGCCGCCGGCTTGGCCATGAGCTTATCCATGTGCGAGAGAAATTCCGGATCGATCTGGTCTTTCCTGGCCTGGGCAATGTGCTCGCCGAACTTGGCCCAAAGGAAATAGGGTTCCGTCTGGGTTTCATGAAACAGTTGTTCACCCACAGCGCCGCGCAGCACCAGGGCTGCGACCATGTTCCAGTAAGTCATCACCTGGCGAAAATATGCATTCGGCTCCGTCCCGTAGCCGGTGACTACTGCTTTGAATTCCTCATAGTTCTGCGGCCAGAGCTCAGACACAACATATTTTCTTGCCGCACGCATCACCGCCTCGCGCCGCAGGTCATACATCTGCAGGATCAACTGCGCTTCTTCTGCTTTTGCTTTCGCCATGGGGATGCGTCTCCTTGCTCTGGTCTCCTTACTATTAGACAGCTTCTCTTTGCGCCGCTTCCGTCTGCTGCTGCGTCACCCAGTCCGGTGTGGGAATGGAGCGTACGTAGTCGCACTTGATGGCGGCTGCCGCTGGCTTTGCTTCTTCCGCGGCTGCGCCTTTCTTGGCGCGCTTCCTCGGCTTGGGCTGATCTTCTTCCTCAGCCGATTTCTTGTTATTGTTCGGGCAAACCAGTATGGACCCTGATTTCAAATGCTTCTCCAGCAGATACGGGCTGGAGCATTGCGGACACTTCTCCGCCACCGGCTTATAGGCCGACGTGAACTCGCAGTCGGGGTAATTCGAGCAGCCGTAGAATGTGTTGCCGCGCTTGCGCGCCTTCTTTTCCACCAGCTCGCCATCCGCGCACTGCGGGCACTTCACGCCGATAAAATTCTGCTTGATGTATTTGCAGTCTGGATATCCGCTGCATGAGATGAACTCGCCATAACGCCCGTGGCGCAGCACCAGATTGCGACTGCACTTTGGGCAAAGCTCTTCCAGCGGAACATCTGGCACGCGCTTGCCCTGGTCCAGCCGCCGCGTGGTCTTGCAGTCCGGATAACCTGTGCAAGCCATGAACTGACCAAAGCGCCCGCGCTTCAGAACCATCACGCGTCCGCAGTTCTCGCAGTATTCATCCTGTCCTGTCTCCGGCATCTCCGCGGCATCGAACTCAGGAAGGTTGATCGGGTTTTCTTTGGTGAACGTGCAGCTTTCCGGATCATCTTTTTTATACGAGCTGCAGGCGTAGAAGGAGCCGTGCTTGCCCCACTTGAGCACCAGCGGAGAGCCGCACCGCTCGCATTTTTCGTCGGTGGGCTTTTCCATCCGCTTCACGTTTTCCATGTGCTTTTCAGCGTAGCGGAGGTCCTTCTCAAACTTTTTGTAGAAGCTGCCCAGCGCGTCAGTCCACTTCTCTTTACCTTCTTCGATCTCGTCCAGCTCTTCTTCCAGCCGCGCCGTGTACGCAGGGTCAAAGATCTCTTCAAAGTTCTTTACCAGCAGATCGGTCACCACCAGGCCAGTCTCGGTGGGAGTAAATTTCCCGCCGATTTTCTGTACGTACTGGCGCTCCACGATCGTGGAAATAATGGTGGAGTACGTGGACGGCCGGCCGATGCCGCGCTCTTCCAGCTCTTTCACCAATGACGCCTCATTGAACCGCGGGGGCGGCTCGGTGAAGTGCTGTTCCGGCTTCAACTCGCGCAGTGTAAGCTTCTGGCCTGCTTCCAGCGCCGGCAGCTTGTGCTTGAGCTCCTCGTCTTCTTCGTCCTTGGCGTCCTTGGATTCTTCATAGACCTTCAGGAAGCCTTCAAACTTCAGGATCGATCCAGTTACGCGGAACGTAAATGACTCCGCTCCGTTTTTGGCTTCAATGTCCACGCTGGTCTGGTCAAAGACCGCCGGCATCATCTGTGAAGCCACAAACCTCTGCCAGATCAACTTGTAAACTTTGTATTCATCTTCCTGGAGATACTTTCTTGATCTCATCAGGATGGCGCGAGACCGCCGTGGGCCGGATGGCTTCGTGCGCTTCCTGCGCCGCTTTTTTCGATTTGTACTCGTTCGGTTTTTCGGGCAGAAAGTCTTTGCCGAAAGACCCGGCAATCGCTTCGCGCACCTCGGTCAGGGCGTCATTCGATACCCGTACGGAATCCGTACGCATATAAGTAATGAGGCCGACTGAACCCTCGTCACCCAGCTCCACGCCTTCATACAAACGCTGGGCGATCATCATCACGCGCTTCACGCTGAAACGCAGCTTGCGCGATCCATCCTGCTGGAGCTTGCTGGTGGTGAACGGCGGCGCGGCACTGCGGCGGCGTTCTTTCTTCTCAATGTCCCGTACTGCCCACTCCGCTTTTTCGAGCGCGGCGGTGATCTTCTTTGATTCTTCCTCGTTGGGGATCTCGGTCTTCTCATTGCCGCGGCCAATAAAGCGCGCGTCAAAAGGCCCGGTCTTGCCGGGAGCAAGGTGAGCGTCAATCGTCCAATATTCTTTTTTCTCGAACGCTTTGACTTCGCGCTCGCGCTCCACAATCAGGCGCAGCGCCACCGTCTGTACGCGTCCGGCGGAAAGGCCACGGCGGACTTTGTCCCAGAGCAGCGGCGAAACCTGATAACCCACAATGCGGTCAAGCACGCGGCGCGTCTGCTGTGCGTCTACAAGATTGCGATCAATCTCCCGCGGATGCTGAAATGCTTCCAGCACGGCCTTCTTGGTGATCTCGTTAAAGGTCACGCGATGGAAGGGCGTCGCGTCTTTCTTTTTCTTCTTGCCGACCGCCGTTTTCAGAAAGCTCTTCTTCCAGATGCGCGGCAATGGCTTCGCCTTCGCGGTCCGGGTCAGGCGCCAGATAAATGGCAACTGCGCCCTTGGCCATCTTCTTCAGCTTGGCCACAATTTTTTCTTTGCCGGGGATGACGACGTACTCGGTCGTGAAGTCGCCTTCCAGGTCCACACCCAGCTGGCTCTTCGGCAGATCCTTAATATGACCGAGCGAGGCTTCGACCTCGAAGTCTTTGCCAAGATATTTATTGATGGTCTTCGCTTTGGCGGGCGATTCGACAATGACGAGTGATTTTGCCAACGTTACTCTTTTCCCTTGAATTCAAGTTGAAGCTAACACGAAATGGATTGCATCCACAAATTTGTTCTTAACTGTTCTTTAGCCGTTAGCCCTTGGCCTTTAGCCTTTACCCGCGGCTTTGACTCTCGATTGGACCTCGATTTCAACCGTGGAAAGCAATGAAGTAAGCATTTTACGCACCTCGGTGAGTCTCTTGGCTGCACGTTCGTAAGTCTCTGCTTCCAGAAAACCGAGATCTCTTGAGAGTAGCAAGTGGTAATCAAGCTCACTTGCTGAGCCCATTGAGATTTTCACGAATCGAGCGAATTCAGGATTTGTCTGGCGCCCGCATCCTTCAGCCAGATTTGCTCCGATAGATGCGGCAGATCGTCGAAGCTGAGACGTGAGGCCATACATCTCCTCTTTTGGAAATTGCCGAGAAAGCTTGTATAGCTCCAAAGTGAGTTTGTGCGCTTTTTCCCACGTCTGCAAGTCTCTGTAATTTCTCATTACCAGCCTTTCAAGCGTTACAAACTGTTTGGCTAAGGGCCAACGGCTAAGTGCTAAAGGCGCGTTTTGCTTTTAAAACGCCTTCACAAAATTCTTCCCCGGAAGCTGTTTGATTTTCCCGTTTAACTCAAGCTCAAACAGGGCCGCAAATACCTCCGAAGACGATACTTCCGGCTCAAGCCGCTCAATGATTTCATCAATGTGAGTCAGAGTGTCTTGCTTGAGTACGGCCAGGACCTTTTTTTCTCTGGGAGAGACTTGCTCATCGAAGAGGCCGGCTCCCTGGGGCTTGTCGTCTGATGCAGCCGGCCCCCGTTCGGATTCAAGCTGCTGTTTTACCCCGGCCGGCAATTCCTCCCAAATGTCTTCCCATGTTGCAGTTAGCTTGGCTCCCTGTTTTATCAGGGTATTTGGCCCCCAGGAGTTCCGGGAGATCACATTGCCCGGCACGGCAAAGATTTCCCGGCTCTGCTCCAGAGCGCAACGGGCGGTAATCCGGGTGCCGCTGTACTCTCCGGCTTCCACCACCAGCACTCCCAGAGATATGCCGCTGATGATGCGGTTGCGAATTGGAAAATTCTGCGGCGCGGCAAATGTGCCCAGAGGAAATTCACTGATCAGCGCGCCGTTGGACTCGAGAATCCCTTCGGCAATTTTTTTATTTTCGCGCGGATAAATCACGTCCACTCCGGTGCCGAAGACCGCCACCGTGATGCCTTTGGCTTTGATTGCGCCTTTGTGCCCGAATGTGTCCACGCCGCGCGCCATCCCGCTGAATATAACCAGCCCTCGCGACGCCAGATCGCAACTCAGCCGCTCTGCCATGCCCATGCCGTAAGGAGTTGGGTGGCGCGTGCCGACAATGGCAATGCCAGGACGGCTCAGGGCTTCGGCGTTGCCGCGGACAAACAGAACCAGCGGTGGATCGTAAATCTCGCTGAGCCGTACAGGCCAGCCCGCATCGTCGCGGCAAAGAATCTGAACGCCCGCCGCCACGGCTTTAGCCACTTCATCGTGCGCCAGCTCTAAAGATTTTCCCAGTGCGATGTGCTGGGCTGACTGCGCCTGCAGGTTCTCGGCTTCAAGCTCTGTAAGCGACGCGTGAAAAATATCCTGGATGTTGCCAAAACGCTCCACCAGTTTGCGTCCACGGGTGGGACCAAGACCGGGCGTTAGCGAGAGCGCCAGCCAGTAAATTGCATTGGAAGTTGCAGCTTGTGCCGTGGCCATAAAGAGAAATTCCGTTCATCAGCAAACTTGGCGGACTGTACACGGATTGCGAAAACTCTGTCAACCCCGCACCAAAAATGATGATAGCAATATGGCGGCAATCAGGACTGTGCTGGGGAAGACCTGCATATCCCAAAAATACGTCATCCCGACGTGCCGTCAGCGAACACGCGCTTTCTTCAGCGTGTGAGCAGGCCGGAGGGACCTTGTGTTTTTACCCAGCTGAATGATTTTTATCCAAGCACTTTTATCCAAGCACTAGGTCCCTCAAGGCTACTCGCCCGCTGATGACAGCGCGGGCTCGATCACGCCTTTCGGGATGACGTATGGATAAGATGAGATTTCATGAGTATTGAATATTGAGCCGAGAACTTCGAGTAGACAGTGGTCAACGCACAGGCCGCCTCAGCTCCCTCACCATCTCCCGCAAGACCTCAATTCCAGCTTCAGAACAATAGTGACCTTTCTGGCTGGAAGGAAATTCTTGCGGCAATCCAATGCAGCGGACCCGAATGGCGTCCAGCGAGGGATCGACAATGGGAAAAGAGCAAAAGTCGTCCCAGTCCCAGCGGCCGCAAATGCCGTCAACAAAGCGTTCAATAATGTCCGCCATCTCACCGCGCGACAGTCCAATCTTTCTCACCTGAATTCATCCTTCTTTCGTATGTCATCCCGTCGTGCTGTCAGCGAACACGCGCATTTATCAGCGTGTGAGCAGGCCGGAGGGACCTTGTGTTTTTGCATGATTATAAGCACAAGGTCCTTCGGTCCTACTCGCAAGCTCTGCCCATTCACGCCGAAAGCAGGCGTGAACGGGGACCCGGAAAGCGCTTGCTCGCTTACGGACCTCAGGATGACGATTTTTGGTGTGGAATGGAATTTTGCGAGGTTTACTTCAAGCTTACCCACTGCAAATGGCGGAAACGGCTTTACCGGAATCGACTTGCTAGAATAAAGATACATGTCCCAGCTTCGCATCTCCGCTATCAGCTTTTTGAACACCGCCCCGCTCATGTGGGACTTTGAAAACGGAGAGTCGGCCGCGCGCCTGCGCGAGCATTTTGAAATCAGTTACACGATTCCCTCCCGCTGTGCCGAGCAGTTGAAAGAAGGCTCGGCCGATATCGGCATTATTCCAGTGGCGGCGTACACAACCATTCCTGACCTGGTGATTGTTCCTGACGTGGCCATCGCGGCCAAGGACAAGGTGCGCTCGATCCTGCTGGTCAGCAAGGTTCCGCTGGATAAGATACGCAGCGTCGCCACCGACGATTCTTCGCGCACCTCTGCCGCGCTGGTGGAGATTTACCTGCGCAAGTTTGTCGGCATCGACCCCGGATTTTCCCGGCAGAAGCCTGCGCTCAGGGAGATGCTGCAGTGGCATGATGCCGCGCTTTTAATCGGCGATCCGGCGCTGCAGGCGCGTCCTGATGGTTATTTTGTCTACGATATGGCAGAAGAGTGGCGGCGCTGGACTGGCCGCTCTTTTGTGTTTGCTTTCTGGGCCATACGGAAGGCGGCGTTGCCGGCGCCTGGAGCCGGGCCCAATATCGCCCAGGTATTCCAGCAATCGCGCGACAGTGGGTTGAAGCACATCTCTGAAATTTCCACTGCATGGGCGCCCAAGCTCAACCTGTCGGCCAAGCTCATTTCCGACTACCTGACAGAAAACGTGGATTACACGCTGGATGCGGAGAACCTTGAGGGGCTGCGTCTCTTTTACCGCTATGGCGCCGAATGCGGCGTTTTTTCGAGCGCCCCGAATCTGGAGTTTCTGGAGCAGCCGAATCTGACGGTGAGCCATTAATGCGCGCCGTTAGCGCCCCTAACATGGGCTTTACGCACTTAACAACTCTCAACCGGTGCTGCCGTCTCAAACGGCATCTAAGTAATCTGTGATATTTCTTCTCATCAGTGGATTAGGTGCATGGCTGGAGCGCCTGGGCGGCGTTGGGCTCATTCTGCTCGGTTTTGCCGACAATTCCATTGTCCCGCTGCCCGGCAGCATGGACGCCCTCACCATCGTGCTCTCCGCCCACCAGAAGGATTGGTGGCCCTATTACGCGTTGATGGCTACCCTGGGCGGCATTGCCGGCGGATACGCCACCTATGGGCTGGGCTTCAAAAGCGGCGAAAAAGCGCTGGAGAAAAGGGTCTCCAAAAAGAAAGCAGAGCGGATTTACAGCCTGTTTAAGCGGTATGGCTTTTGGAGCCTGTTCGTACCGGCACTGCTGCCGCCGCCTGTGCCTTTCTCGCCATTTCTGATCGTTGCCGGAGCGCTCAAGTATCCCAAGCGGAATTTTCTGGTTGCCGTGGGCTCGGCCCGCGCCATCCGGTATTCACTGCTGGCGTGGCTGGGATCGAAATACAGCAAGCAGATTTTTGGTTTCTTCCATCGTTATTATGGGCCGGTCTTTTGGGCCTTGATTGTGCTGGCCGTGGCAGGCACGATTGCAGCTCTATTCTGGACCTGGCAGCGTAAACGCGCCGGCAAGCCGGTGATTCCGGATGGCAAAGAGCCCAGGGCCAGCCGGGCATAGCTTTGTAGCAGAAACCAATTAATTTAATGGAATTAATTCGGGCGAACCCGATTCAACGAACATAACGGCATAACATTCCCATATAGAATGCCCCACCCAGAGGCTAAATGATCGGAAGATGTCGACGGCAAATCCTGACGCTAACAGTAATGTCTCTCGTCGGTGTCCTCTTTGGAGTCTGGCTGTTCCATGCAGGCTTCGCTATTCTCGGATGTGTCTACATAGGTCTATTTCTTTGGGGCGGACAGAAGTTTGCCGTTTGGCTCATTCCTCCAGCCATGGCTCCCATTGCAATCTGGAGGCGAAGAATCGGGATGATTAGCACTGTGCTTGGTGTCCCCTTGTTCGCGGCCGCCAGCTTCCTGTACGAGAGGTACATATCAAATCCCTCAAGCTCACATTTAGAGGAAAGACTTCGGCATGCGCAAGCGTTCGGGCTGATCTGGAGTGTCAGTTTTCTCGGATCACTACTTCTGTTCATGGTCTCGCTGTCGGGGCTTGGGTGGAGTCGCTGGAGCGGATTCTTGGTCAATGGGGGTGCGTTCCTCTGGGCTATGGCTACATTAGGGGCAATGTGTGGCCCTTTCGGATGTAGTTAGCAGCCATCGTCAAATGGTGCTTCGCTTTTCTCCCTCTCTAAATTCAAACTGACCACCCGCCACACAGTAAGTTCCAATGCGAGCGTGTTTCGGCTAAAATTTAGTCACGCATGTCCCTGACCAAACAACAAGCGCTTGACCTGTTCCGCTCGGACGATCTTATCGGCCTGGGTATGGAAGCGAATGCTCTCCGCCAGAAGCTGCATCCGGAAGGCGTGGCCACATACATCATCGATCGCAATATTAATTACACGAATTTCTGCACGGAGTACTGCACCTTCTGCGCTTTTTACGCGCCGGTGAAAGGCCCCGGTCGCGCCAAGGGCTACGTGCTGGAGTTGGAAACGATCTATGACAAGATCCGCGAGACCGTGGAAATGGGCGGCACGGGCGTGCTCATGCAGGGCGGCCTGCATCCGGACTTGAAGATTGAATGGTATGAAGAGATGCTGAGCGGCATCAAGCAGCGCTTTCCGCAAATCCATCTGCATTGCTTTTCCGCTTCAGAGATCATTCACTTTGCCGACGTCAGCGGACTCTCGATTGAAGAGACCATCAAGCGGCTGCGCGCGGCGGGACTCGATTCCATTCCTGGCGGCGGCGCGGAAATCCTGGATGACGAAGTACGCCACAAGATTGCTCGCCTGAAATGCCTGACCGAAGACTGGCTCAATGTGCATCGGACAGCGCACAAGCTGGGCATGCGCACCACCGCAACGATGATGTTTGGCGTGGGCGAAACTTTTGAGCATCGCATCAATCACTTCCAGCGCGTTTTTGAATTGCAGGAAGAGACCGGCGGCTTTACGGCGTTTATCCCATGGAGCTTTCAGCCTGGCAACACCGCGTTAGGCGGACGCCACTGGGAAGAAGCCACGGCCGTGGAATATCTGAAAGTGCTGGCCATCGCGCGGCTGTATCTCTCCAACTTTGAGAACGTGCAATCCAGCTGGGTCACACAGGGACTGAAAGTCTGCCAGCTTGGCCTGCGCTTTGGCGGCAATGATGTTGGCTCCGTGATGCTGGAAGAGAACGTGGTCCGCTCTGCCGGCGTCGCCAACTGCACCACGGAAGAAGAGCTTCGCCGCATGATTCGCGATGCGGGCTTTGTGCCGAAGCGGAGAGATACGCTGTATCGGCAGCTGTTCCTTAATTAGCACGGGGATTAGTGCGAGCTTGAATTAATCTCGCACTCGTTTGCGGGGATACTTACGCTTCTCCAAATCAAAAATAAGCTTTTCTGAATTTATTCTCTCTTTATTCGCCTCTTATGATTTAGAATTCCTTCTATTCAAGGTGACCGTCCTTTGGGAGTCTTCTGTTGAACATCTGTGCCAGTTTAGCGCTGTTGCTCTTTGCCAATTCGCAGAAGGGGCTGGTCCATTTTTTCCGCAGCCAGTTCCTGGACAAGACTTTCAAGGGCCTCTATTCACCCAACGGATTCGACCTTGCCTTGCTCATTCCGTATTTCGTGGTGATGGTCATTCTTGCCGCTTACGGCATACATCGGTATGTGCTGGTTTACATGTATTACAAGAACCGCAAGAACCGTACCACTGAGCCGCCGGCAAAGTTCGCAGAGCTTCCTCGCGTCACCATTCAGCTGCCGATTTACAACGAGCAGTATGTGATTGACCGCCTGGTTGAGTCCATCTGCAAGCTGGACTATCCCAAAGACAAGCTTGATATCCAGGTACTGGATGACTCCACGGACGAAACCGTTACCGTGGCGAAGGCCGTAGTGGATCGCTATGCGGCGCTCGGTCATCCTGTTGTTTATATTCATCGCACAAATCGTGAAGGCTTTAAGGCCGGCGCTCTGCAAAATGGCCTGGAAACGGCCAAGGGCGACCTGGTCGCTATTTTTGACGCCGACTTTGTTCCTCCGGAAGACTGGCTGATGCGCGTAATCCACCACTTTACCGATCCAAAGATCGGCATGGTGCAGACGCGCTGGACGCATCTCAACCGCAATTACTCATTCCTTACTGAAGTGGAAGCCATTCTGCTCGACGGGCATTTTGTGCTGGAGCATGGCGGGCGTTCACGCAGCCATGTCTTCTTTAACTTCAACGGCACGGCGGGCATGTGGCGTCGCCAGGCCATTGCCGAAGCTGGCGGCTGGCAGCACGATACGCTGACCGAAGACACTGATCTTTCTTATCGCGCACAGCTCAAAGGATGGAAATTTAAATACCTGCAGGACGTTGAGTGTCCAGCGGAGCTGCCCATTGAAATGACGGCATTCAAGACGCAGCAGGCGCGCTGGGCCAAAGGCCTGATCCAGACCGGGAAGAAGATCCTGCCAAAAGTTTTCAAGAGCGATGTGCCATTCCGCGTGAAGCTGGAAGCGTTTTACCATCTCAGCGCGAACCTGAGCTATCCGCTGATGATTGTGCTTTCGACCTTGCTGATGCCGGCCATGATTATTCGTTCCTTTGGCGGCTGGTTTCAGATGTTGTTGATCGATCTGCCGCTGTTTCTGGCATCCACTTTTTCTATTTCCAGTTTTTATCTGGTTTCGCAGAAAGAACTTTTTCCCCGGCGCTGGCCGCGCACTTTTCTCTTTCTGCCGTTTTTGATGGCGCTGGGAATCGGCTTGACGCTTACGAATACACGCGCCGTGATTGAAGCGCTTCTGGGAATCAAGTCAGCGTTTAAACGCACGCCCAAATATGCCGTGCAATCGAAAGCCGATAAAGCCCAGGGGCAAAAATATCGCCGCAGGCTGGGACTGGTTCCGTGGCTGGAATTGCTGGTGGGAACATATTTTGTGCTCATGTGCGCTTACGCTTTCAGCAGCGGCAATTACTGGACAATCCCGTTCCTGCTGCTTTTTGTGCTGGGATACTGGTACACCGGATTGATGTCGTTGCTGCAGGGCAGGTTTGAGCGCCGCGGCGAGGCGGCGCGGGAGCCGCATACCAAGCCTTTCCCGGTGGGCGTCTAAGAGCTTTTTCAGCCATTGCGGGGATACGCTCTGGTATCCTAGCCGCAAATGCTGATGAAGGTCCTTTACGTTGTATTGGCGCTTTCGATTGTGGCAATCATCGCTGCGGTGGGAGCGCTGTTGTGGCGATTGCGCTGGCATCTGGGGCGTCCGCATGTGACGCCGCCAAATCCTTCGCCAGAGGTCCCGCCAGACAAGGATCCAGCGGAAAAAACGTAGAAGTACTAAGGCCTTTTCAGGAAACCCAACATCTCCTTCGACGGAAGAAGGAATTTTTTAACACGGCAGGTCCTCTTTCCTGCCAGCACTGAAGCCAAGAGTGGTATAGGATTTCAACATATGTCATCATCGTTATCTACCGCCGTCCGCGAAATCACAGTCGCCCATAGTCCTGACTCTGACGACGCTTTTATGTTCTATGCACTCGCCACGAACAAGGTTCGTGTGCCGGGTCTCAAGTTTTCGCACACGCTGACGGACATTGAAACCCTGAACCGTAAAGCCATGGAAGGCTTTTACGACGTGAGCGCCATCTCCTTCCACGCCTATCCTTACGTGCAGGATAAATACGCGCTCATGCCCTGCGGCGGCAGCGTTGGGGAACAGTATGGTCCCATGGTGATTTCGCCGCGCATGATCAGCCTGGAAGAACTCAAGACCATGAAAGTTGCCGTGCCCGGCACCATGACCACGGCTTATCTCGCGCTTAAATTGTTTGCGCCCAAGATTGAAACTGTAGTCGTGCCGTTTGATCACATCATTGAGGAAGTTGTTGCCGGCAAGTATGAAGCTGGTTTGATCATCCATGAAGGCCAGCTCACATATGAACGCTCAGGGCTCAAACGCATTCTGGATCTGGGCAAGTGGTGGCATGAGCTGACTGGCCTGCCGCTGCCGTTAGGCGGCAATGCCATTCGCCGCGAACTGGGACCGGAGTTGATTGCGCAAGTCACACAGGCCTTGCGCGATAGCATTCAGTACGCGCTCGACCATCGCGAGCCGGCGCTGGCGTATGCCATGCAGTTCGCGCGTGATCTTGATCCGCAGATGGCGGACCGCTTTGTGGGAATGTACGTGAATGAGCGCACGCTTGATTACGGCGAAGACGGCAAGATTGCCGTGGAGAAACTGCTGGATATGGGATATCGCGCCGGAATCATTCCGCACAAACCCGCAGTGGAGTTTGTGTAAGCAAAAGCGCAGAGACAAAGATTACAAATAAAAGAGACGCAGACTGTAGCCTGCGTCTCTTTATATTTTCAGAGATTAGTATTTCCCGCGTCCGCCGCCACCACCGCCACGGCCTCCGCCATATCCGCCGCCCCCGCCACGGTTGCCGCCCCCGCCGCCACGGCCTCCGCCACCGCCGCCACGGCCGAAACCACCACCGCCTCCGCGACTGAAGCCACCGCCGCCACCGCCTCCGGTTTTAGGACGAGCTTCATTCACGTTGAGTGCACGTGACCCCAGTTGATATCCATTCATCGCACTGATGGCTTTTTCCGCTTCTTCATCGTTGGCCATCTCAACAAAACCAAAGCCGCGCGGCTGACCGGTATCGCGGTCTTTCAAAACAGTGACATTTTCGACCTGCCCGTAAGCTGCAAAAGCCTGCCGAAGTTCATCTTCACTGACGTTAAAATCCAGATTGCCTACATAAATATTCTTCATGCGATCCTTCTTTACTGGAGTGCAGGCGCCTAGCTACGGGCATTTGTTCGGTTGACATACTTAAGACAATCAATCTTTCCTGGCATTCGCGCCTGTGACCCAATAAGCCTACGCCTGGAGGTAAGAAGATGCAAATAGCTGATCAGGTGGAGCTTTCCCGCTTTTGGATACCTCCAGCAACCCTGTTTCCATGCTGGATTTGCGTTTTCCGTCGCTGCCTGGACTATAATTCCGCTCAGGAGGGTTCCCCTTATGTGGCCTCTCTACCTTGTTTTTATTTTCGCGACGGCTGCCCCACAGCAGAATTCTCAGAACACAATCCCGAGTATTCAGCAAAAGCTGCCTCCACAGATCATGCGTCTTGACGATCAGCAGGTGAGCCAGCTTGCCGAATCCCAGCTTGCCGAGTCCCAGCTTGCTGAATCCCAGCTTGCTGAATCAAAGAGGAATACCTGCTACACGATGCGTAGCTATTACTTCCGCCGGCAAGATGGACAAACTCCGGTGCCAGCGGGCATGACAACCTGCACGCCTGCGACTGTCCTGCAGCAACGGCGAGTGACGAGCGGCCCGCGTGGGCTGTTTATGCCGCTCGGGCTGAAGGCAGACGAGCAGAAATAGTCGTTGATCTTCAACGGCGATCGTTTGATCTTTACGGCAATCTTTACGGCACGGCAATCACATCAAAAGGCCGCATCATTTCGTTGTCTTCATGCTCCAGGATGTGGCAGTGCCACCACGTAGCGTCCAGGATAGCCTTTAAACTCGGCGATGATGCGCGTCACCATTCCGGGATGCGCCGGCACGTGTCTTTCCAGCCCGCTTCGTTAGGATCGGGCGGAGTTGAAGGACCTTCAGCCAATGGTCAGCTATGTTGCATCCATGTTTTCGCATTGTTAAAGTTTGATGAATCCGAGTAGCATCTGCTTTTCGCCCGCTTTTTACTTTCCTTTAACATTCCCTCTGTAAGCTTCGTACCCATGGGTGCACTCAACAGAACCTTGCCCGCCGCGGAGCGGCCTGCACAGGAGAAACCTGCGGCAGAGCCGGTGCTGAATGACAAACAGAGAATTTTTGTCGTCGAGGACGATACAGATATCGCGCGCCTCGTGCGCCATCATCTTGAGATGGCCGGATACCGCGTCCGCAGCTATTCCAGTACCCATGCCGTGTTGGGAGATGCCCTCAAAGAGCGTCCGTCTTTAATGCTGTTGGACATCATGGTTCCCGGTGGCGATGGAATTGAACTCTGCCGGCAGGTTCGCCAATCTGGCCAGACACTGGGTGGAATTCCGATTGTTTTTCTTACGGCCAAGACCAGTGAAGCTGACCGCATTCGAGGATTGGAAACTGGCGCTGACGATTACATCACCAAGCCCTTCAGCCCGCGTGAACTTGTAGCGCGTGTGAAAGCCGTTTTGCGCCGCTGTGAAGCTCCGCTGGCGCCCACCGTGATCCGCTCCGGCGATCTGGAGATTGACGCCATGGCCATGACCCTGACAGTCCGTGGCGCGATTATTACAGCCACGGCAACAGAGTTCCGGCTTTTGCACTATCTGGCCCAGCATGCCGGCCGGGTCTTTACGCGTGACCAGATACTTGACGCTGTCTGGCGCGAGACTACCTTTGTCAGCCCGCGCTCCGTGGACGTCTATGTGAGAAAGCTGAGGGCCAAAATCGAGCTGGACCCTGAACATCCCCGGTATTTGCGGACAGTCCGTGGCGCCGGCTACCGGTTTGAATCTCCGAAAAAGTGAATCTTCCCTCTGCCGTCGCTCATCTATCCGTGTGAGTGATCACTGGTCTTTATTTCAATCCCACTGGCGGCTTATAAACTTTTATTCGCTGTTAACCAGTGGGTGGTGGGTTTCGTCTAACAGAGTAACGCTATAAAAAAGGTGTTTTATGTCCAGCCAGGATTCCAAAGTGCTATCAGCGGAAAGCAACATCAATGGTCTTCTTGTGACCATGGGCCTCAAAGTGGATGAAGCTGTGAGCCAGGCCATTATGGCCTTGCTGCGTTCGAACTCGCATATTGTGGCGGGCGTAATGGAAAACGCGGTGGCCATTCAGGAATTGGAACGCACAATTGACCAGACCGTATTCTTCGCCGTGGAGCAGGGCGAATTGCTGCCGGTCGAAGCGCAACGCGCAATTTCCGTCAACAAAGATCTGGCGTCTCTGGGTAAGCTCGCCGCCAATCTGGGGCGTAAAGTCACAGAGGTTGGCAGGCATCAGGAAAACGAAGATTTTTCCAGGCTGCAGCCGCTGGCGATTGCCGTATACCATCTGTGCCATCAGACGCTGCGTTCACTTGCCAGATTGGATTTGGTGCTGGCGCGCAATGCTGCCGAAGGCAGCGCCTCAGTCGATGCTTATCGCGATTACGTTCTGCGCGGTCTGAACCAGCAAGAGCCGCTCAGTACGAACGAGCAGGATATTCATCTGGTCTTTGCGTCGCGTTGCCTGGAGCAGATCGCGGACCACGCCGCTCAACTGGCGAAGAACCTCACGGTTTTTCTGGCTGGGGCGCCCGCGCCGGAAAAGATTCGCACCGTCGTGTTAAATGCAGCCTGCTAAAACGTAGCTGTTAGAAAGTTGCCTGCTTAGGCAGCACTTGCTTGACCGAGGAGCAACCCGGTGTCACGCATTCGCGCAGGATTCATGGCCCTTTAATCTTCCTTTCACAATTCCGGTTTATAACCTTGGATAGATGGCGTAGTAGCAAATCGAGCCGCTTCCTCTAAGAAATCAAGGCCCAGAATATGAAGGCGCGGCAGACAAGGTTGTATGGCCATGACTTCCCACGCAGTTCTTCTCCCCGTTGAATCGGCAGAGCAGTCTCACCTTGTTGCTCTCACCATGAGCGCGTTTTCCGTCGCCAAGGACGAGGTAGCGCACGCCATTGACGGATTGATTAATGGTTCGCATCTGGCGCTGCTGGCTGTCCGCAAATGCGAAGAGCGGCTGGATAGCATGGACCGCGAAATGGACGAAGAGCTCTCCACCGTGATCACACAGGTGACGCCGCCTGAAGCCCGCGAACTGCTGGCTTGCATGAAATTAATGCTGGACCTGGAGCGTATTGGCGACCTCGTCGCCAGCTTCGCCGAGCGCTCCGCTATCGTGCGTAACCGGATTGACATGGATGATATTGAGCAACTGACCAAGATGGGCTGCCTGCTGGAAAACATGCTCAGCACCATGGTCCGCGCTTTTGCGACACGCAACATTGAGCAAGCCATTCATGTGTTGCGCACTGACTCTGAGATTGACCGCATGCGCAACCTGGTTGTTGTCCGCCATACGGAAAATTCTGAAGGGCTGAAAGGGCCGGAAAGCCTGCACGTGCTCTCCATGGCGAATGCGCTGGAGCGCGCTGGAGATCACATCAAGAATATGGCGGAAGAGCTTTGCCACCTGGCTACGGGCCACACCATGCGCCACGTGATCCGGAGCAAAGACAAGCCGATTGAGCAGCTCTTCCTTGACTGGCTGGCCAAACAAAACGTTTCTAAATAAATTCACCACAGCTGAATCGAACAGGCAAAGCCGAGCTGCGCGCGCGCAGCTTTGCCCCGCAGAAACTCTCCCCATCTCTTTTCTCTCTTAAGCAGGCTAAGGCGCGATTCATCCATTCAGCAACTCTGGCCAGCAGTTTCCAAGTAGATCCCGCAGGCATCCCATTAATTGGGATTGGGTGTGCCTGACACGCCCAGCCAAAAAGGGGAAGATCACTATGCGTTTGGCAGAAAATCTCCGTAAAGCTGAAGAGAAAAGCGTTATGACACTCCGACGTGGCGTGGAACGCGCCCGCGAAGAGTGGGCAGACGTGGAGCGCCGGATTCGGCAGCGCATGCGTATTTATCCGCAAAAACAAAATGCTATGGCAGCCGCAGCCGCTAGCGGACAATTTAGTCTGGATCACGATGTGCCTGATATTGCGCCGCAACCTGGGGAGCGGCGTCCTATCGTCTCAATTCACGGCAAGGACCTGAACGACGCATAACCATACTTTTTTCACATTCTTCATTCTTCAACACAGAAAAAAGCCGGCCCGCTTTTGCGGGGGTCGGCTTTTTTATTGGAGTATTCGGTTGAAGCAGCAGACCTGAATCAGCGAATTATTTGCGCTTGTCGCGCGATACCACGTTGATGGTAGGTTTGCGCAGCGGGACGATGGCGCCTTTGCTGGGATCGGCCTGAGCGTGGCTGGCGCGGAACGCAACTTCATCCTGTACAAAGTGGACGAAGTCCTGCATTTTGCGGTTCATCTCTTCCATGCGCTCGCGCATCTGCAAGATGATTGCGATGCCGGCGATGTTGACTCCCAGATCGCGCGCCAGGTTCAGAATAAATTCCAGCCGCTGCAAATCTTCTTCGGTGTATAGGCGCGTATTGCCGTCCGTGCGTGACGGCTTGAGCAGGCCTTCCCGCTCATACAAACGCAGCGTTTGCGGATGTATGCCATACATCTCCGCCACGGAGGAGATCATATAAGCGCCTTTGGATTTTCTTTTAGCGGTCATAACTATTTAACCCGAGACTCATCACACCAGACTCATCACACCAGCTTCGTTACACCTTGCTCCACAGCTCCGCCCTGGGATCATCTGCGTGCAGCTTCTGCAATTCCTGCCACAGCTCGCGGGCTTTCATGTCATGCGCTTCCGGGACCATGATCTTGATCTCAACAATTTCATCGCCGCGCTTTTCTTCGCGTGTGGCTGAAGGCACGCCTTTTTCGCGCAACCGCAGCTTCTGCCCGCTCTGTGTTCCCGGCGGGATCTTCAACTGCGATCGGCCGTCAATGGTGGGCACGTCAATCTTCGCGCCCAGCGCGGCTTCCCATGCAGCCACTGGAATGGTGACGTAAATATCATCGCCGTCGCGGCGAAACACCGGATGGTCGCCTACGCGAATAATAATGAATAGATCGCCCGCCTGGCCGCCGTGCGTTCCGGCATTGCCTTTGCCGGCAAGACGTATGCGCTGTCCATCGCGCGTGCCAGCTTTCACTCGGATCTCCATGGGCTCAGTGCGTTCTACCACGGTTTCACCATGGCATACCGGACACGGGGACTGTATTTTGCCTGTGCCGCCGCAGCGCGGGCAGGTCACATTGAACTTCATCCCGCCGCCGGACTGCGTAATCTGTCCGCTGCCGTGGCATTGCGGACACGTTGTGGGTGCGCCCACCACGCCGCTGCCGTGGCAGTTACCGCAGGTATCAAGATGCGTGACACTCAAGCGCATTACTGTGCCGCGGATCGCGTCCCAGAAGCCGACGTTCACTTGATATTCCAGGTCAGAGCCGCGCTCTGGCTGGTTATCCGTGGCTGCGCCTGCGCCGCCGCGTCCGCCAAAAATGCTGGAGAAAATATCGCGGAAGCCGCCCGCGCTCTGCCTGCCGCCCGCGCCGCCGGCATCAGAAAAATCAAACCCGCTGAAGTCGAAGCCCTGTGCGCCTGCGCTGCGTGCGCTTCTTCCGCCACCGGGGGTTGCGCCGAAACCGCCAGCCCCAAAGCCGCCTCCGCGCGCGTAGGCTTCCGCCGCGGCCGGATCAATGTTGTCTGAATAGAAGCCGAGCTGGTCGTAGATCTTGCGCTTCTTGGGATCGCCGAGAACATCGTTGGCCTCAGAGATTTCCTTGAACTTCTCTTCGGCCTTCTTGTCATTGGGATTTACGTCAGGATGATACTTTCTGGCGAGCTTCCGGAAAGCCTTGCGGATGTCCTCCGCTGAGGCAGTCTTCTTTACGCCCAGAAGGCCGTAATAATCCTTTTGTTGTGTCGTCGCCATAGTGTTTCAAAAATTTCGCTGCGCTCTGCTCAGGATGACAATCGTTGAGCAGTCTCGTCGCAATGGTTCCTATTTAGCAGAGTCCTCCGGCGCCTTCGTCGCCTGCCATGCAATCACCTGCCATTTGCCGTTGCGTTTCAAAAACGTTCCTGTGTTGCGATAGTAAACCGTAATGGGTTTTCCATTCTCAACGTTATGCATGACCAGGCGGAAATTCACCACCGCCATATCGTTATACGGATGGACGGTTATATCGTCCGCCTCATACGAAGCCTGCGGGTCGGCGGCTGCTCGGACATCAATATTTTTTATGATGTCCGGTTTCGTCACGGTCAGGCCTGTTGCGCGCGTATAGATTACGTCATCGGCAAAGAATTCCTGGAAAACCTTGGGATCATTCTTTGGCACGTTCGACAGGAAATCGCGCACAAGCTGCGTAACCTGCTGCGTGGTGGTTGAGTCCTGTGGGCTGGCCGCAGGCTTTTGCGCCTGGGCCAGTGCCATCATAGGTAAAAGGGCCGCGACAGCAAACATCCGCAGACCACGACGTTTCATGTATCTCATGTGTGTCGCCCCTCCGGGCTTTTCCGTTTTCAATCTCACGCTAATCAAAGCATTTTCTTTGATTCGCGTTCTTCGCGTTAATTCGCGGCTGATTCCCATCAGCGCAAATCTGCGGCGAGTTTACGCCGCGCCTACTTCCTGAATCAGAAACCTGGCATCAGGTTCATTGGCGGTAGCGCTATCCACGAATTGCTGCGCCGCTTCCAGCGTGTAAAGCCCGGGCATCGCAATCCAGTTGATTACCTGACTCCAGCCTTCTGCCACTTTCACTACCAGATATCTTTTCAAAGTGTCTCCTTCGTCGCATAGGTTTGAAGGCGGCCCAGCGCCGCCTTCACCATGCCAGCTACTGTGCGGAAGACTTATTTTTTGTCCTCCACGTCAACGTACTCAGCATCAATCACGCCTTCGTCTTTCTTTTCGTTCGTTCCGTTTGGCTGTGCCTCGGCTTGCGGACCAGCTCCGGCAGCGCCTTCCGGCGGTGTCTGCGCGGATTTATACATGACCTCGGCCAACTTGTGCGAAGCCTGAGTCAGGTTTTCGCGGGCCGTGTTCATGGCCGCCGCGTCCGTGCCTTCCAGCGCTTTCTTGGCCTCGGCGATTGCGGTTTCAACCTGGCCTTTTTCGTCACCAGAGATCTTGTCGCCATGTTCTTTCAGGGTCTTTTCCACCTGATAGACCATACCGTCAAGCTGGTTGCGGGCCTCGATCTCCTCGCGCTTGGCCTTGTCTTCTGACGCATGCGCTTCAGCTTCCTTCGCCATACGCTCAACCTCTTCCTTGCTCAGACCCGAGGATGAGGTAATGGTGATCTTCTGCTCCTTGTTCGTGGCCTTGTCTTTCGCGGTCACGTTCAGGATTCCGTTGGCGTCAATATCAAACGTTACCTCAATCTGGGGCACGCCACGCGGAGCCGGCGGAAGGCCGGTCAGGTGGAACTTGCCCAGAGTGCGGTTATCGCGCGCCAGCGGACGTTCACCCTGCAACACATGGACCTCAACCGAAGGCTGGCTATCCGCTGCCGTGGAGAAGGTCTCCGTCTTCTTGGTCGGGATCGTGGTGTTACGCGGAATCATCTGCGTAGCCACGCCGCCCAGAGTTTCAATCGCCAGCGTCAGCGGAGTCACGTCAAGCAAGAGCAGATCTTTCACATCTCCCGCAAGCACGCCTGCCTGGACCGCTGCGCCAATGGCCACAACTTCATCCGGGTTTACGCCCTTGTGCGGCTCTTTGCCAAACAGCTCTTTTACCAGCTGCTGGATGCGCGGCATGCGCGTCTGTCCGCCCACCAGGACCACTTCATCAATCTTGCTGGCGTCAACGCCCGCATCTTTCATGGCCTGCTTGCACGGACCAATCGAGCGCTGGACGATGTCATCCACCATCTGCTCCAGCTTGGTGCGCGTCAGCTTCTTCACCAGATGCTTTGGACCGCTTGCATCCGCCGTGATAAACGGCAGATTGATTTCGCTCTCCATGGTCGTGGAAAGTTCGATCTTGGCTTTTTCCGCGGCGTCACGCAGACGCTGCAGTGCCATCTCATTGCCCTTGGCGCGCAGATCCAGTCCTTCATCTTTCTTGAACTCTTCCACCAGCCATTCGACAATGCGCTGATCGATATTGTCGCCACCCAGGTGCGTATCGCCATTGGTGGACTTCACTTCAATCACGCCTTCGCCCACTTCAAGAATCGAAATATCGAAGGTGCCGCCGCCGAAGTCATAAACCGCGATGGTCTCTTCCTTCTTCTTGTCCAGGCCATAAGCCAACGCAGCCGCCGTGGGCTCGTTGACAATGCGCTTCACGTCCAGCCCCGCAACTTTGCCGGCGTCTTTTGTCGCCTGGCGCTGTGCGTCATTGAAATAGGCCGGAACCGTAATCACGGCTTCCGTCACCGGCTGGCCAAGATAGTCTTCTGCCGCTTTCTTGAGCTTTTGCAGAATCATGGCCGAAACCTGCTGCGGCGTATATTCCTGCCCCTGCGCTACCACGGCAACGTGGTCGCCCTGGCGAACCACTTTGTATGGGACCATCTTCATTTCTTCATTCACTTCGTCATAGCGGCGTCCCATAAACCGCTTGATGGAATACACCGTGTTTTCCGGATTGGTGATGGCTTGCCGCTTGGCTACCTGCCCCACCAGCCGCTCGCCGGATTTGGCGAATCCAACCACTGAAGGCGTAGTGCGACCACCTTCTTCATTGGGGATAACTTTCGGCTCCCCGCCTTCCATCACGGCAACCACCGAATTTGTGGTTCCGAGATCAATTCCTATAATCTTGCCCATATCTTCCGCCTCCCTGCGTATAAGTGCTTCAAAATCAGTGTCCGTGGTATCACAGCAGACTCATTATGATATGTGAGTCACTTACTGTCAAGGTGTTAGATGTTATTTGGCTGCAAGCGGTTGCGGAAAAAATGCAGCCCCAAAAGCATTGAAAATGAGTGGTTTATCGGTGAATGAAATGCCCGGCTTAGGCGGCGGGTCCAATCGCTTTTGAGTTGGCATCCGCTGCTTTTGCATGGATGTCTGCGGCTGCGGCAGCGCTTCCGGCATCCAGAGGATACCGTGGCAGCACCTCACGCAACGCCCACTCAATGCGATCGACGGAATCATTGATGAGTTGCAACTGCATCGCGTCCATGCCTGAACGCTGCTGTCCGCCCAGAAACTTGATTACCTGCAGAGCATTGCGGATGTGATGATTGAGCTCAGCGATCGTCTTCATTCTTGCGCGGATCAGTTCGCGGCTGGCCCTGGCTTCTCTTGCCATCTGATAAAAAAGCCAACCTGCAAACAAGCCCGTCAGGCTGTTGCTGAGGATCATCAAGTCAAGTCGACCCAGACCCTCTTTGATGAGTGCACGATCCAGGACAGTCCCCAGGACGGAAACGACGATGGCAACAATGAGAGAGAACAGGCCGCTAGGCGTACGGGACCATAAGGATTCGTCCGGAAGATTTTCTTTTTTCACAGTGCCTAAATTTTAGAACACTCCGTCCCTTGCAACGGAAGCAAAAAGTGAGCCTTTACTAATCTTATTGTCGCCCACATCTGGTGGGCCGTACTACTCCACAGTTACGGATTTGGCCAGGTTGCGCGGCTGGTCCACGTCGCATCCGCGGAGTACCGCAATGTGATAAGCCAGCAGTTGCAGCGGCACCACTTCCAGAATAGGCAGCAGCAGCTCCGGCGCATGCGGCACATAAAGCACGTGGTCCACGGACTCTTTGATCTCCTCATCGCCTTCAGTGGCAATGGCAATCACTTTTCCAGAGCGCGCCGTGACCTCTTTCACGTTTGACATGGTTTTCTCATAGCGCAGCACTGAGTTTGGATCGTTCGGGTCTTTGGTGGCGACCACTACCACGGGCAGGTCTTCATCAATCAGCGCGTTGGGACCATGCTTCATCTCGCCTGCGGGATAGCCCTCTGCGTGGATGTACGAGATTTCCTTCAGCTTCAGCGCGCCTTCCAGGGCGATGGGGTAGTGAATGCCGCGGCCAAGAAACAGGAAATCCTGCACACGGTAATATTGCTTCGCCAGGGCCTCGCACTCTGGATCGTTGCTCAAGAGCGATTCCAGTTTGTGCGGAATCTTCAGTAATTCGTCAATATAACGCTTGGCATCTTCCGTGGACGTTGCGCCGCGAAGCTCGCCCAGATACAGCGCCAGCAGAAACAGCGCGGTCAGCTGCGCTGTGAAAGCCTTGGTCGATGCCACGCCGATCTCCGGCCCTGCATGCGTGTAAACGGTGCCCGCGGATTCGCGCGCAATCATCGCGCCTACCACGTTGCAGATGGCCAGCGTCTTTGAGCCTTTGGCTTTGGCTTCGCGCTGCGCCGCAATCGTGTCCGCTGTTTCGCCGGACTGCGTAATCAGCAGCGTGATTTCTTTGCTGGAAGTAATGGGATCGCGATAGCGAAATTCGCTGGCGTAATCCACTTCCACGGGAATACGCGCCAGCCGTTCGATCATGAATTTGCCGGCCAGTGCAGCGTGCCAACTGGTGCCGCACGCAGCAATGTTGATCTTCTGCACATTGCGCAGCTCGGCTTCCGTGATGTCCATCTCTTCCAGAAAAACTTTGCCGGAATCCAGAGAGACGCGTCCCAGCGTTGTGTCACGAACGGCACGCGGCTGCTCATAAATTTCTTTGAGCATAAAGTGCTTGAAGCCGCCTTTTTCCGCCATGATCGGGTCCCAGGTCACATGCTGGATTTCACGCGCTACCGGCTTACCGTCAAAATCCGTGAGCTTCACTCCCTCAGGGGTGAGAATCGCCATATCGCCGTCATGCAGGAAATATATGTCGCGCGTGTGGCTCAGCAGGGCCGTTACGTCAGAGGCAACGAAGTATTCGTTGTCGCCCATGCCAATCACCACCGGCGGGCCATTGCGCGCCGCGATCAGTTTGTTGGGCTCGTCTTCTGAAAGCACGCCCAGAGCAAAAACGCCGCTAAGCTGCTTCACGGTCTTGCGGACAGCCTCTTCCAAAGTGATCTTATGCCCATTGGATTGGGCCAGCGTCTTCTCAATCAGGTGCGCGATGACTTCAGTATCGGTCTCGGTAGAAAATTTGTGGCCTTCTTCAATCAGCTTCTTCTTGAGCGAGAGATAGTTCTCAACAATGCCATTGTGCACCACCACGATTTTGCCGGTGCAGTCACGATGCGGATGCGCATTCTCTTCCGTGGGGCGTCCGTGCGTGGCCCAGCGCGTGTGCCCGATTCCGTAAGTGCCGTCCATGGGCTTCAGACGGATTGCTTCTTCCAGATTGCGCAGCTTTCCTTCAGCGCGGCGCAACTGCAGCGCGCCGTTACTGCTGTTTCCGTTGACGCTGCCTACATCTGCACAACCAGCCACGGCGATGCCGGCGGAATCATATCCGCGATATTCGAGCTTGCGCAGGCCCTCAATGATGACGGGAACCACGCGCTTCTTGCCTACATAGCCAACAATTCCGCACATAATTTAAAAATCCTGACTCAAAAATCTTCTTCTTTAAAAGTCGCGATGACTAAGACGAACTCATCTCTGACCCAAAAACAGTCTGTTGTGCTTCACCGATCCCGTTTTTCCCTTGTCATCCTGAGCGACACCCGAACGACGAAGGAGTGAGGTAAAGTCGTCGAAGAACCCCGACGGATTAAATCGCTTCCATGCCGCCTCAGGGAGTTCTACCCCACACTGCCTGAACCTGACCCTGGAATCATTAGAGCAAGCCAATCGCCATCTGCTCTGGCCATTGGACTCCAATTTTCCGGCTGGGGACTCTGATTATTCTAACTCTGGAGTGGATCAAACCCTTGTTACCTCAGTGTGTTCGGGCGGATGTGCAAAAAATTGCAGCGGGCAGGGAAAAGCCATATATGGGAAAGCGATGCCGGGCACAGGTGCTGGAATGCCCGAGGCGGCTTAGTCTTCCAGGCGATAAGAGAACTCTTCAATCACCGGATTGGTGAGCACTTCTTTGGCGATGCGCTCCACCTCAGCCTTGGCAGCGGCTTTGTCCAGCCCGCCATCCAGGGCCAGTTCAAAGAATTTGCCCTGGCGGACCGCGCCAACACCTTTATAGCCCATCTTGGTGAGCGCGCCGTGAATGGTCTTGCCCTGAGGATCAAGGACGGTGGTCTTGAGCATGACTGTGACGTAAGCCTTCATGGTGTACTTCGATTATAAGCTGAGCCGGGTTTATAAGTTGAGCGGCTTGCGTGAGCGGGGCGGGAGCCCGCAGGCGAAATCCTGAGCGACTCTGAGGTTTGCCGAAGAGGAGTCGAAATTTGAGATGTGGAGCGCAGGCGGCCTCGCCTGCGCTCCATGAATCACGAACTGCTTTACAGCACTCGGAAGGCAGTGATGAACTCCACTCCATCACTATCGCTTACTTGAAATATGCTAAACAAGTCCCGCTGCACCGGGCCTACATCAGCGCTCGCATTCCCCTGGGCATCGGTAGTTATGTTCGCCAGTGCTATACACGGCGCTGGCGCCGGCCCGGTAGGAAACAGACTGCAGACGGCAGTCGTGAACGTGTGATTCGGGGTGGTGCCAGTCAATGTAATCGTCGCATCTGTCCCGTTCATCACAATGTTTCCACTCCCCGGCGCGTTGCCGGTGGTCTGCTGGATGCCTCCCGTGACCGTTGCTGCCGGAAGCAATGCCGAATGGAAACTCCTGCCGGTTGTGTCCGTGCCGGTGACCGCCAACTGGGCGCCGTTCGTTTGCACAATCTGGAATTGTCCAGAAAAAGTCCCTCTACCTGGAAAGGTAAAACCCTCGCTTGCACTGCCGCTTGCGTCCGTGGTGAGCGAGAGAATGTTGGAGCAGTTTAGAACGGCAGGGTTTGCCTGTGGATAAGGGCAGAACTGCAGGATCAACGTTGTGTTGGTTTCTCCTATGCCCGTAAATTGCACGTGACTTGCTCCATTATTGGCGCCGGTATCAACAAAGATCAGGCCAATCTTCGAAGGAGTTTGCCCTTGCTGCAAAAAGATGGTGGCAAGGTATGCATCAGGTGACGCTGCCGGTGTCGGCGTTGGCGTGGCAGTTGGAGTTGGTGACGCAACTGGGGTGGGGGTTGGGGTAGGTGTCGGGTTAGACGAGTTAGAGACTGAACCGCAGCCTATAGCTAAAAGCAAAAATGTAGATGACAGACAAAAACTAACCTTACGCAGCATGGAGGCTCCTGGACCTGGTGTTCAAGAGGGAACTTACCAAGTAAGAGAGCTCCTGAACGCGGCAGGTTGCCCTTCACGTTCAGCGCGATTTTTTTTTGCGAACTCTTGCCGTGTCTTACTGCACGCGGAAAGCGGTAACAAACTGAACTCCGTTGATATCGCTGACGCGGAAGATACTCAATCCCGCCGGCTGCACCGTGCCCACGTTAATATTGGCGTTCCCCAGCGCATCGGTGGTGACGTCTGCCAAAGGCAGGCATGCGGTCTGCAGAAACAGACTGCATACGGCGGTATTGAATGTGTGATTCGGAATCGTGCCGGTGAGCGTTATATGCGCGGTTGTGCCAGTCATCAAAGCCCTTCCGCTGCCGGGAGCATTGCCGGTAGTCTGCTGAATACCGCCGCTAATGGTGGCAGCGGGCAGCAGAGCCGATTGAAAACTTGTTCCGCTGGATCCCGTAGCCGTGGCTGCAAGCTGGGCCGTGTTCGTCTGCAGCAGTTGGAATATCCCGGAGAATGTACCCGTCTGCGGGAAAGTAAAAGTGATATTGGCATTGCCGATAGCATCCGTGGTGAGCGATGTGACGTTGGAGCATCCAATGAAGCCTTGCGGGTAAGGGCAAAATTGCAGGACCAATGTTGTGTTGGGTTCGCCTATGGCGATGAATTGCAGTTTGCCGGCGCCGTCATTTGCGGTGGTATCCACGGTGATGCCGCCTATCGGGCGAAGGAGTGCGGCCCTGTTCTAAAAAGATGGTGGCGAGGAATGCGTCCGCTTCTATTGGCGTTGGGCTTGGCGTGGGAGTTGGAGTTGCGATCGGCGTGGGGGTTGGTGATGCGACCGACAGCGTATTGGTGGAAACTGAACCGCAGCCGGCCAGTACCAATAAAATCCCTGACAATAAAAAAACGATGGCGTTGCGCAAGCGCAGACCTCCTGGACCTGGGACTGGCACTCATCTAGGCAGAAGGAAGCTATCCATAGGAGAGTTGCCGCAGACGGCAGGTTGCCTCTTTCGTTTTCCGCAACCAGCTCCGCGCTACTGCACTTGAAATCCATTCACAAACTCGACTCCGTCACTATCGCTCAGGAAAAAAGTGCTCCATCCCGCCGCCTGTATCTGGCCCACATCAATGCTCGCGTTTCCTTCGGCATCGGTTGTGACGTTTGCCAGAGCCATGCACTGCCCCATGGATGGTGGGCACAAGCTGGTTTTGAAGGTGTGATTCGGCGTGGTGCCAGTCAGAGTAATATGCGCAGTTGTTTCATTCACCACAATTGTTCCCTTGCCGGGCACGTTACCGGTGGTCTGCTGAATGCCGCCAGTGATCGTTGCAGCAGGGAGGAGCGCTGACTGAAAAGATATTCCGGTGGACCCAGTAGATGTGACCGCTAGCAGAGGCTGAATTGCATCAATCAATGCAAATATTCCTGTGTAATTGCCTTTCTGCGGAAAAGTAAAGTTTATGTTCGCTTTGCCGTTAGCATCCGTGGCGAAGGATGTGATGCTGATGCATCCGCTAAGATCCCGCGGGTAGGGGCAAAACTGCAGCACCAGCGATGTGTTGACTACCCCCAGGTTACTTAACTGCATCCTGCCGGAGCCGTCATTGGCTGCGGTGTTAACAACGATTGGACCAGACAGTGAAGGAACGCGGCCGGGCAGTAAAAACATGGTAGATAGAGACGCGCCGGCAGCCATCGGAGTTGGGCTTGGCGTGGGAGTTGGGGTCGGCGTTGGAGGTGTCGGGAGAGTAACTGGGGTTGGAGTTGTGATCGGTGTTGGAGTGGGGATTGGAGTTGGTGTCGGTAGAGTAACTGGAGTTGGAGTTGGGCTTGGTGTGGGAATTGGGGTTGGCGTTGGAGAGGCAACACTCAGCGTTCTGTTGGTGACTGAGCCGCAGCCAATGAGCAGCAGTAAAAGCCCCGAGAACAAAACGACCAAGACGACCATGGTGTTGCGCACGATAAGGCCTCCCAAACGCAATTCGGTCCAAAGGGGGAACCAGAAGGTAGGAGAACTGCCGAATTCGGGAGGTTGCCTCTTTGGTGTTTAGAGGCTGAGAGCACCGCGGATGGATGAAGATCCTCAAAGGAATTGCTCGATACGCGGGTGAAAAGCTGCATCTAATCAGAACAGCTCGATTGGCGGCGTATAGACCGTGGTATAAACGGTGTCCGGGGTCGCCCTACAATCCATCACTTCCGTTCAACAGAAAAGAGAAAACATGAAGGCTGCAACATTAGTAGGAATTCTACTCATCATCCTTGGCATCGCAGGATTTGCCATGGGCGGCATCAGCTTTACCCACGAAAAGAAAGATGTCGACCTCGGCCCGGTGCAACTTTCACACAAACAGAAAGATACGCTGCCAATCTCGCCGATCCTGAGCACACTGGCTCTGGTGGGAGGCATAGGCTTACTGGTTGCGGGATCGCGTAACAAATAGTTACGGAATGGCTGTTTCACAAGAGACGGAGCCGGGCCGTTTCATTGCGGATGATCGCGTAACATTCGCAAGTAGAGTCTTCCAGTCCTGCTCTATCGCGAATCGTCACATGGCCGCGGCTGTATTCAATCAATCCAGCCTGCTGAAGAATTCCGGCAGCCACCGTCACCGTGGAGCGCGGCGCGCCCAGCATGGTGGCCATGAATTCATGAGTAAGTGAGAGCTCATCTGAATCAGTGCGATCATGGCAGCTGAGCAGCCATCGCGCCAGGCGCTCTTGTATGTCATGCAGGCGGTTGCAAACGGCGATCTGCCCCATCTGCACCATCTGCCCCTGTGCGGCACAGAGCAGCCTTTCCTGGAGCTTCTTGCAAGCTGCAAAATGCTCCTTCAACCGTTTGGAGGTAATGCGGTAGCCGTGGCCAGGGGACTGTATGAAACAGTCAAAGGGTGTCCGTTCCGTGCCCAGGACCGAAGCAAGACCTACCACTCCATCTCTTCCAATCAAACCAACTTCCACGGTGCTGCCGTCGCGCAGCGTGCTTACCATGGAAGCGATTCCGGTTTCCGGGAAGTACGCGTATTCACTGGGTTGATCTGCCTGATGCAGGACCATGCGTAGAGGCAGTTCCACGGGCGAGAGGTGCCGCTTGATGGCGTCACGCTCGCTGGCCGGCAAAGCGGCCAGGATCCTATTCTCGTATTGGGGAAGGTCCCTGGAAACGGACTTCATTCAAATATTCAAGTTGGTGAATCTATACAAAACATCGGTCGGCCTGAAAATGCATTTTTGATAATACGGAACAGGATGGAGTCTTGACTGTCTTGCACAATACATAGCGGACGGAGAAGTTGTTGAAGGAATTGGTACTCCCCGCGGCGGCGAATGGGCGAGATTAATGTGGAAAGTTTCAGCTATTAAGGTCGTCTTCCCAGAGCTTTTGCCAGAGCATTGTTGACCTCAGCCAGGAACCCGGGAGCGGTGTTGCAAGCCGGCCGGCAACGCTCGGGATCGGAATAAACCGGTTCCGCCGGAAGGCAGAGAAACGGCAGCTTTGGTTGTGACAGCTGAACAGCTTCAATGATGGCTTCTCTTTGATCCAACGGGACTGTGTGGCAGATCAGGAGAAGATCAAGGCCGCCGGTTTTTAGGCGCCTCAGGACCTCGCCCAGCGAGAAAGTTTCAATCACAGCATATCCCGCCTGGCGCAGACGGAGAGAACGCTCAGGCATTAACATGTGATCATAACCAAGCGAAAGTACGCAGAATGCAGCCATAGGACAGGCCAAATATTAGCGATGGGCCTAGCGCGATTATAGGAAGGCAAAACTTATGACGTCAGTCTGATAGCGAACATAAGCATTTATAAGTTTTAGCTCAGAATCAGCTCTCATTCAGCGTTTCTGCATGCCTCGGGTTGCGCCGGAGTGCAATGGGGAAAAATGGAACGCAGGTGAATGTTTATTTGCAACTCAATCTGGTCACAACCTTATTCCAAAAGCACTGCTCCAATGGAAAGCGGGAGAGATTCAGCCCAGCCCAATAGAGGGAGCACCTGAAATGGCCTTTGTTCTTTGCACCGGCGCTGATCCAGAGGTGATGAGAGACCGGCAGCTCTTTCTTGAAAAGGCCGGTCACAGAGTTGTGACGGCGACAAACGAAAAAGAGCTATCGGCCGCATGTAAAGAGCATCGCTTTGATGTTGTTATTGTGGGGCAAACGCTTTCAGCCCAGATGAAACAGCATGTAGGAAGCTTGATACGCAAACATTGTCCGGACGCGAAAATTCTGGAGCTGTATCCAATTTCTGATAGCCGCACTCTGGAAGATGCCGATTCATGGATTGAAGTCGTTGGCGGCGTGCCGCCAGAGTTGGCGGACCGCGTAGCCGCGCTTGCCCAGCCCAGCTGAATTGGAAGCGCGAAGTAAAATTAAAAATTAATTCGAATAGGGTTCTGTTTTATCAGTAACGTGAGGATTCGCCGGCTCGTGCTTCTTAAAGGCGGAGCTCGCCTTTTTCAGACCAAGAGCAATATCCGCCAGTTCAAGATATTTGCCGCTATTGGGAGCGACATCGCGACGGTCTTCCCATGATCGCTCACCGGTTGGGCCCTTCAAACTGTAACGCGGAGAGACCCAAAGGCCGTCTACCGCGCCATCCTTTTTGATCCTGCGTTCATCTTTGTCGATTTTTTTGGGCTTTGCCACACCGGAATCTTAGCTATTCCGGAAGCAGGCCGTCCGTTTGGCATCGAACATAAGAACCAGTCTCTTTATTCCACCATGATTCCACCCATGTAAACCGGGAAGAGGTCCGTTCAGAGAGAAGAGACGCCGAGCCGGTCAGACTCATTGCGCATCGTCCGGTAGCATTCGCACGCAACCTTCTCCAGGCCCTTGCGATCGCGGATATTTACTTCTCCGCGCGAGTAATCGAGCAATCCTGCCTTTTGCAGAATTCCCGCGGCCAGGCTGACGGTGGAGCGGGGCGTGCCGAGCATGTGGCCTAGAAATTCATGGGTGATGCAAAAGGTATCGGACTCCATTCTGTCATGGCACATCAAGAGCCAGCGGGCCAGCCGCTCGGCAATATCATGCAGGCGATTGCAGGCAGCAGTCTGCGAGGTTTGCACCAGATACGCCTGGAAGAAATTGTTGATCAGCTTGTGCAGCTTCCCTGACCTCTCGAATTCCTCGCTGAGTCGCTCCGCTTTGATTCTGTGGCCGTGACCAGGAATCTGCATGAAGGTCCGCGTAGGCATGGTTTTGGTGCCCAGGATTGCGGGAATGCCGACGACTCCTTCGTTGCCCGTAATGCCTGTCTCTACGGTATTCCCATCCAGCATTTCAACCACCACGGAGGCAAGACCTGTTTCCAGGAAATAGGCATATGGGGCTTCTTCATTTGGATTTTGCAAAGCCTTGCCGGCGGGCAAGGGCAATGGGGAAAGATGAGGGTCAAGACGGGCAAGCTCTGCAATGGGCAAGGATGCGAGGATTCTGTTTCTGTAAGGCTGACAAGATGGGGCGGCACGGGCCATAAGGCCTCCTTTGCACTGATCGCGAGGTCAAATGACCTGCAACCTCAATGCGCAAGAAGCTCCATAACAGCCTGCGTATGAAGATGTAACTCAATCATACGCTTTATGGATCATGCCCGTATGTACGATATCGAACCAAACCGTAATGACTCCAAATCGAGAGACGCCGAAGCAGTGCGGTGTTTATGGGCGGAAATGAACAGCTCGGCGGCTGGCTCTTGTCAAGATGTACTAATTCGTACTTGATTCGCTTATAGAATCTCCCTATACTCCGGCAGCGTCTCAGGACGTTTGTGGTAAGTGGGTCTTTGAAAAATAGCCGTTAGCAATTAGCAATTAGCCAAAAGAAAACCACGTGAAGTTCTTGCGACCCTCTGCCGACTCTTCTCAGCCCGGGACAGGGTGGGACACTTGGGGACGATATGGGACGAAACGGGGGGCAGGGGTGGGGTGAGAATTGCCAGAATCGCCGAAATTGCCAAAAATTGATAATTGAAAACCGAAGGCAAAACCATGCCGCTGATTTGCTCTGATAGCACCCATTGGGAAAAGAATCGGAAGAAATCAGGCAAACGGACTGGAGAAATCATAGAGGAAATGGGTAGATTGTGGCGGATTTCCACAAGGTGAGCGAAAACAAACTTACCACTGATAACAGGGGGTCGAAGGGTAAAAAAGCCGTCTTTACTCCGCGTGATGCGGCACAAAGACATGAAAAACCGTTCCATGATGCGCGGGCGAGACGCTGCTGCGCACCTTCACGGTACCTTGGTGTTTTTGAATGATCTCCAGGCTCACCCATAGTCCCAGGCCGGTTCCGGTAATGCCTTTGGTGGAGAAAAACGGTTCGAAGATACGGGCAACGGTTTCTGTTGGCATGCCGTGTCCTTTGTCGGCCACGGTGATGAGTACGCCTTTGCGTCCGGTGCGCCAGTCCGTGGCTTCGCGTTCGCGCACGGTGATTGGACCGCTCTCGCGCGAAGCGTCCAGGGCATTGCCAATCAGGTTGGTAAATACCTGGCGGAGTTCGCCGTCAAAGCAGAGCAGAGGTTCCGTTCCCTGATAGTCGCGTATCACGCCCACGCCCGCAGAGGTAAGACGGCCCTGATAGAGCTTAAGCACCTGGTCAAGAAGTTCAGAGACGCGTACTGCATTCTTTGCCGTTGACTGGCGGTAAAACCGCAGAGTCTGCGTGGCGATCTGGCTTACGCGCGTGAGCTCTTGTTGCGCCATCCGGGTAAAGCCGCGCAATGATTCCGGCAGTTCTTCTGACAGGTCAATGAGATAGAGCAGGTTGGTAATGGCCTCCAGCGGATTGTTGATCTCATGCGCGATGGAAGCAGAAAGGCGGCCCACGGCAGCAAGTTTTTCACTCTGCAGCAGCGCAGACTGAGCGCGTTTTACCTCTGTGATGTCGCGCCCTTCGGGCACAATAAACTCTACTTCGCCCTGCGCGTTGTAAACCGGACGCAGCGAGAAATCAAAGGTCAGGGCATCACCGTTTGGCCGGTTGAGCACGGTTTCATAGCGCATGAACTCCCCTGCAGCCGTTCGAGCAATCGCCTGACGCAACAGTTCCGGGGCACCGGGCGTGTGGATGAACCAGGGTGTATCCCAGAACTTCATTCCGATAATTTCTTGACGCGCATTGCCGGCAAACTCAAGCGATGCAGGATTGCAATCGAGCAAGGTCCCGTCAATGGAGAGTAGCCCAATGTATTCGTGCATGCTGCTGTACATGGCGCTGAGTCGCGCTTCGCTTGCCTGCAGAGCATGTTGCATCCGCCTGCGCTCTGTCACGTCCACGCCCAGCACCAGGATTGCGGTGACTTTACCGTCGGGATCGCGCATGGGTTGATACACAAAATCCAGGAACGTATCGTCAAGCGGTTGTCCGGCTGTTCTGGCGAGCCTTACCGGCACGCTGGCGCCAACAAACGGTTCGCCGGTCCGATAAACGCGATCCAAAAGATCGTTGAAGCCCTGTTCCGCTGCTTCCGGCAAGGCTTCGCGCAAGGTTTTGCCCAGCACGTCGCGATGGCCAATCAGCTTCTGATATTGCGGAT
This sequence comes from Terriglobia bacterium, assembly GCA_963724105.1. Lineage (GTDB taxonomy): Bacteria > Acidobacteriota > Terriglobia > Terriglobales > Acidobacteriaceae > Angelobacter. The sequence goes on from CAVRTD010000005.1 coordinate 217,768, forward strand.
TGGTCATTTCGAAAACATGATCGGGCCCGCGCAACACGGCCAGGAAAGCCGGGGCTTGCCGGAAAAGTTCCGCCAGGCGGGTTTGTTCAGCGCGGAGCGCCTCTGATTCTTTTTGCTGGGCTTCACGGCGGATACGCGAAATTTTGATGTGCGTTTCCACCCTGGCGATCAGCTCACGCGCCGTGAACGGTTTCACCAGATAGTCATCTGCGCCGGATTGCATGCCTTCAATTCGCGCATCTTCACCGGCGCGGGCGGAGAGCAGCACCACCGGAACTGAAGATGTGTCTTGATTTTGCCGCAGCGCTGCAAGCAATTCGATGCCGTCCATTTCCGGCATCATCACGTCGCTCAGGACCAGATCGGGGACTTGATTCTTTGCTTTTTCCAGTGCGTCGCGGCCATTTACGGCCGTGACCACGTGAAACCGGGAGCGCAGCAGGCGGTAAACGTACTCGCGCATGTCGCGATTGTCATCCACCAGCAGTACTGTCGCTTTCACGCCGGTTTCCGGCGGCTGCGCGCTCAGCGCAGCGGTTGTGTCCAGAGTCAGCCGGATTTGTATATGTAACGGGATCGTCAGCCAGATGCTCACTGGGCAGCCAGCTCAATGCTTCCTGCACCAGCGCTTCGCGCGCCGTGCCCGATACCGCAACTTCTTCGCGCGAGTGGATACGGTCTTGAGGGAGATGTCTTGCTCCCATAGGGAATGGAAACCGTGAACGTGGTGCCTTTTCCCATCTGGCTCTGCACGTCAATCTTGCCGCCATGCATATTGAGTAATTCATGCACCAGCGCCAGTCCAATGCCGCTGCCTTCGTGTGTGCGCCGGCGGGCATTCTCAATGCGGCGGAAGCGTTCGAACAAATGACTGATTTCTTCCTGGGCAATGCCGGTGCCTGTATCGCTGACCGTGAGCTCGGCATGATCTGTTTTGTGTTTGAGCCGCACGGCAATCGAGCCTTCAAAGGTGGACTTCAGCGCGTTAGAGATCAGGTTGAGAACTATCTTCTCCCACATCTCATGGTCCACATAAACGTGCTGAGGCAGCGGCTTGGCTTCCACAATGTAGTCCAGCCCGGCTTTTGCCATGGCTGAGCGGAAGACGCTGGCAAGTTCCGCCGTGTAAGAAGAAAGATCGGTAGAGCGATAGCTTGCCTTTACCCGGCCAGCTTCCAGCCGGGAGAAATCCAGTAACGTATTCACCAGCTTCAGCAGTCGCAACTCATTGCGGTGGACTGTCTCCAGGTCCGTGCCGCGCAAAGCTTTTTCAGGGGTAGCCAGCGCGTCTTCCGTGGGGCCAAGCATCAGCGTGAGCGGCGTGCGGAATTCATGGCTCACGTTGCTGAAGAATGCCGTTTTTGCACTGTCGATGGCCGCCAGCGCTTCAGCGCGTTTGCGTTCTTCTTCATACGCCCGTGCGTTGGCAATGCCTGCGGCAATCTGTCCGGCTACCAGGTCAATGAATCCGGCATAGTTGGCATCCAGTTGCCGGTAAGGATTGAGCGCAGCAACAAGCAGGCCTGCCGGGACATCCTGCCCTTGCCGCGTGATGGGCACAAGCATGGCGCGTTCTGGCGATTTGTCCCAGGCTCCCGTGGGGACGAGGCCAAAGCGCTCCGCAAGATTTTCCACCAGGATCGAGCTCTTGCGTTCCAATAAATCGCGGACGGGCCAAACCACGTTCGTTGAATTGATGTTCGTCGAATCAAGTTCCAAAACTTCCGGCGCTGCCCGATGGCCCGAATATATGCCTGTAGCACAGGCCAGCCGCGCGCGTGTCTCGCCATTTTCGAAAAGATAGGTCAGCGTAAAGGGCAAGTCCTGCCGGTTTGCTCCCAAACCATTGTGGACAGCCGCCAGAACGTCTTCTTCCGTGATTTTTGCGCTCAACCCTGACGACAGAGAGCGCAGAAAAGTCAGCTGGCGCTCACCGATAATTCTCTCAGTCTCTTCGGTAACCACGCACAAGTGGCCGTTGATCTTGCCGTCATCTCCGGTCAGCGGGCTGTAAGAGAAGGTGTGGTACGTCTCTTCAGGGAAGCCGCTGCGCTCAAGAAACAAAAGCAGCCCCTCGTCCCAGGTGGATTCGCCGGTATCGAGCACCCGGCGGATGCGCGGACCAATGTCCTGCCAAATTTCGGCCCAGACTTCGCGCGACTGTTTTCCCAGGGCCCAGGGATGCTTCTTGCCCAGCGTCATGTGGGCGTATGCGTCGTTATAAAGAAAAGTGAGCTCCGGCCCCCAGCTCATCCACATGGCAAACCGGGAGGTAATCAGGATGCGCACAGCTGTCTTCAGGCTCTGCGGCCATGTACAGATCGGACCAATGGGTGTCTTCGACCAGTCAAAACTGCGGATTCTGGCGCCCATCTCTCCGCCGCCGGAAAAGATCTCTTCGCGCATTGCAGCGGCAGGTTCCGGAAATATCCCGGTGGATTCCTGGTCGGCTTTTCGCCTGCGCATATTCAAGGAGGCCAGTTTATTGGAAGATTCGTAAGACACGTTACCCGGTACCAAAGCGAGCAAATTGGGGCTTATTGCAATTGAGCCGCAGTACAACCCTTCAGCGTGCAACTTAAGATGCAATCTGAGCTTCAGAAGTTGTTAGCAGCAGCACACTCTGGAATTTCCGGCGCAAATTCCGTGATTTCTTCGACCGAGATTTCAATGCAATTTAATTATTTAGCGGCAGAAGAAGCCGTAAGTGGTTGAGCTGGAATAGAATTCACCTTCGGATTGAAAAGGTTATGGATTAAGAAGATGGGGGAGTTCAAGCATGGCCAGGTTCTATGAGGATGTGCCGATCCAGTGGAAAGAGGGAGACGAAACCTATGGGCGGGCTCTCGGCAACCACGTGGCGTGGAGGTGTAAATGTGACCACCTGATGCTGGGGCCTCATGAAGAGCTGTACTTTGTTCCTGCATGTCCTACCTGTGGCCGGAAATTCAGAATTCTCAAGGGCAAGAAACCGCGCTATGTAAAGCGGGTCATTGAACGTGTGGAAAGGCCTGTAAAGGCGACGTAAAACAGATTCTTTGTGCCCGGTTTTGCCATGTCTTATAATGCGCCGCACAATCCATTCAGGAGAAAAACGCGGCTATGGCAAACCAATCGAACGGCAATCCCCCAGAAGACTTCAGTCAGATCCGGCCCACCACCACCCCGTTCAACCGGCGCAGCTTTTTAGCTGGCGCTGCTGCTGGAGCGGCCACGCTGGCGATGCCTCGCTGGGCACACGCCGATGCCAGCGGCTTCTTTTCCGGCACGCCAGCATTTGGCCCCGCTCTACTGGAAGAAGACCAGAGCGCTATCCGCGCTGAAATCACTAAGCGCCATGATGAAACCGTCCAGCGCCTGCAAACCTGGATGAAGCAGCCTTCCATTGCCGCGGAAAATCGCGGGATGAATGAAGGGTGTGAGTTGACCATGCAGATGCTGCGTGAGGCGGGCTTCCAGCAGGTCACCAAAGTTCCCACGGATGGCCAGCCGGGTATCTTTGCCACGCTCGATGCAGGCGCTCCGAAAACTCTTGGTCTCTACTTTATGTATGACGTGAAACAGGTGGACCCGTCTGAGTGGTCGTCACCGCCATGGGATGCCAAACTGGTGGATAAGCCCGGCTTCGGCAAAGTTGTGGTGGGGCGCGGAGCTGTAAACCAGAAAGGGCCTGAAGCGTCATTCATTGCGGCGCTGCATGCCATTCGCGCCTCTGGGCGGAAGCTGCCGGTAAATTTTGTCCTGGTGGCCGAAGGTGAGGAAGAGATTGGCTCGCCGCATTTTCCTCAAGTCGTGCGCCGGCCAGATATTCTGGCAGCGTTGAAGAAAACGGTGGGAATCTTTATGCCGTTTGCCTCGCAAGATCCTGATGGGCAGGTGACTGCGTTTCTCGGCGCCAAAGGCGTGGTTGAGCTTGAGCTGGTTTCCAGCGGAGAGAAGTGGGGACGCGGACCCAAGGCGGACATCCATTCCAGCAACAAGGCACGGCTCGACTCTCCCGCATGGCACCTGGTAAAAGCCCTGAATACGCTTGTCTCGGCCGATGGAAATGATCCGGCGATTGAAGGCTTTGCCGACAAGGCCCGGCCGCTTTCAGCACAAGAGAAAGCCATGATCGCTGAAGCTACCCGCCGCCTTGATGAGGCTTCGCTTAAAAAGCAAATGGGTGTGGAGCACTGGGTCCATGACGTGAGTTTTCAGGAATCGCTGGAACTACTGGTCGCGCGGCCCACGGTAAATATTGAGGGCCTGGTGGGCGGATACACTGGTCCGGGCGGCAAGACCGTTCTTCCTCATCGCGCCGTGGCGAAAATCGATATGCGTCTTGTGCCCGATATGACGGCCACGGATGCGCTGGCCGCGCTGAAGGCGCATCTGGCGAAAAATGGCTTTGCCGATATCGAAGTAAATATGACTGGCGGCTATGATCCCACCTCCACCCCGGCTGACGCCGCTCTGGTCCGCGCTGAGCATGCGGTCTACAAACGCAATGGGATTGATCCAATCGTCATGCCGCGTCTGGCCGGATCATGGCCTGGCTTTGTATTTACCGGAGAGCCGCTCAAGCTGCCGGCAGGGCACTTTGGTCTGGGCCACGGGAACGGCGCGCACGCTCCGAACGAATACTATGTGATCGAATCCAGCAACCCCAAAGTGCAGGGGATTGATGGCGCCGTGATGTCCTACGTAGAATATCTGTATGAGGTGGCACGAACCGCGTAAGCAGCGGGACTGTGCTAACATTTTTGCCATGAAAGGTAATCCGAAAGTTCTGCAAGAATTGAATGCGGCTCTTCGTGAAGAGTTGACGGCGATCAATCAATATTTCCTGCACGCAGAGATGTGTGAGAACTGGGGATATGAGCGGCTTGCCGGATACATCAAGAAGCAGTCGATCGGTGAGATGAAACACGCGGAAGTGCTCATTGAGCGAATCTTATTTCTTGACGGCACTCCCTCCATGCAGCCGCTGGACCTGAAAGTGGGCGGTAACGTGAAGGACATGATTGAGAGCGATTTGGCGCTCGAGCTTTCTGCCGTGAAGCAGTACAACGCGGCTGTTCAGGTCGCTACGGAACAGCATGACAATGGCACACGCGATCTGCTGGTTGTGCTGTTGAAAGACGAAGAAGACCACGTAGATTGGCTGGAAGCCCAGATGCACCAGATCAAAGAGCTGGGATACGAGCGCTATCTCACCCAGCAAATGGGCGATATTGAGGGCGAGAAATAACCCGGGTCCCCAAAAAACTATTCAGAAAAGAAAAAGCCCCCGCTGAGTCAGCAGGGGCTTTTTGAATTTGAGTGGGGATTTTTATGCGCGGCCCACACCCAAATATTCAAAGCCCAGGGCCTTCATGCGCGGCCCGTCGAGCAGGTTCTTTGTGTCCACAACCACCGGGTTGCGGATAATCCGGCGAATGCGGTCAAAATCCAAAGTCCGGAATTCCGGCCAGCCTGTGCCCAGCACCAGCGCGTCCGCGCCTTCTGCTACGGAATAAGCTGAATCACAGTAACGCACGTTGCCGGTCAATTCCTGCTGCGCGTCCGGCATGGCGATAGGATCATAAGCTTTCACGTGTGCGCCGCTTTCCATCAGGCTGCGCGCCAGACGAATGGAGCCGGAGCTGACAACAGAGTTCGTATTCGGCTTGAATGCCAGACCAAGCAGCCCAACCTGCTTGCCTTCAACCGTGCCCATGGCGCCCGAGATTTTCTTCATGATGCGGGCGCAGAATTCAAAATTCACTTCACGCGCCGCAGTCAGGATCTTGAGCGACACACCGGAGCCGGCAGCCAGATTGGCCAGCGAGTCCATGTCGGATTCAGTAAAGCTTCCGCCCAGCGACCCAGGTTGCAGAGAGCGCGGGCGCAATACGTTTATCCAGGCCAAGCGCCAGAGACAGGTCAACCGCGTCGGCATTAATCCGTTCGCACAAGCTTGAGAGTTCATTGATGAAAGAAACTTTGGTCGCCAGGAATGCCGTGGACGCTTCGCGTACCAACTCGGCAGTCTGATGGCTCGTAACAATCACTGGTACGCCGCGCATCACCAGCGGACGATACAAGGCCTTCAGCGCCGTTACAGCTGCGTTGGAAGCAGTACCCAGAACAATGCGATCGGGCCAGTTGAAATCTTCCACCGCGCAGCCCTCGGAGAGGAACAGCGGATGGGATACGACGGTGATATTCCGTCCGGACGCTTTCAGCCGTTCTTCAATCCGGTGCGCTGTGCCCACTGGTACAGGGGTCACCAGGACCAGAATCTGACCGTGGTCGCAATAATTGGCAATCTCCATTGAGATTGCTTCCATGTCACGATTGGCGTCTTCCGCCAGATAAATAATTTCTGCGCGCTGCACCATGGACTGCAGGTGGGTGGAATACATGAGGCGGCCGGAGCGGACGCCGCGGCGCACAATGTCACTTAAGTTCTTTTCATGGAAGGGCAAAATGCCGCTTGCCAGCAGCGTTGTATTCACGGAGTCACTGCCATAGGCAGTTACGGGAACGCCAAAATCGGCAAGACAAGCAGCCACTACAGTACCCAGATATCCACAACCGTAGACACCGATCTGCATAAACTCTCCTGGAGACTACCTAAGACAATCGGCGACTCGGGGGATATTGAGGGTGCGCCAGCATGTTCTTTTATTATTTGTTGACCTGAGGCTTACTCGGGCTGGGAGTGATTAGAAGCTTTTACTTAGTACATCCGCAAGATGGATTTAGTACATGTACCAAGCATAAGGTGCATGCACGTTTGAGAGTTGCTGCTTTCATCATGACGCCGAGTAGCCGCTGATCATGCGGTTTTCAGGATTTCACTGCCTTTTCACTGCCTGAAGAATGGTGCAGAGCTGGTTCGCCAACTCATTCAGAGTGGGTTTAGCCGGGTCTTGCCTAATCGACCTTGATTTCGATTTTGTTTCCATCCGGATCGCGCACCCAGATAGAGAGGCCCTTGCCCTTGGCGCCACTGTTTACCTCAGCCTGTGAGGGGTCAAGGCCTTTGCGTTTGAAGGTTGCGATTACGTCGTAAATGCTTGTCCCTGTGGCAGATAGGCAGAAGTGCCCTGCGCTCAGATTGGCCGCCGGGGCGGGATTTGTAGGTGAAGCTTCAAACAGATCGATCAGCGATTCACCGGCACGAAGCGTCACCACGTTGTAGCCGGCTTTCGCTTTGCTTTCCTGCTCCAAAGTCAGCCCAAGGCTCTCGATGTAAAACTTCTTCATCGCCTCCAGCTTCTTTGTTACCAGCGCAATGTGATCAACGCCTTTGTAAGTGAACACGCCTCATTGTGGAGCTTCGCTCCAAACCGCTCAAGAGCTTTCTTGTTCGTGAACCCTTCTTCGCACCTGCTGCATGCGGCTCACCGCGCGAGTCGGCTTCGCCGCAAATCCTGAATTCACGCAAAATGGCACTGATCCGCGTTGGTCCGTGTTCATCCGCGGTAAGCTTTTGTTTTCCGATCAGTGGCATCAGCGCAAATCAGTGGTAAGTTCTGTCTTTCCGATCACACGCGAATGTGCCGATGGGGCTACTCAGCTAGCAGCTTGCGCACGAGCCGGTCAAGGTCTTCCCCTTTATCAAGTCCATCGGGAATGCCCTGGTAACGCAGTCGCCCCAGCTTATCGATGACAACTATTCTCGGGAATGCTTTGATGTTGTAATCAGCGAGTACCTGCTCTGGAGCCACAGCCATGGTCAAATGCGGGGATTTTTTCCGCCGTGTTTTGGCCAGCTCTGCTTCTACCTTGGTGTGCGGCAGTGCTTCCATGCGCACAGCAGTCTTGTAAGTGGTTAGATTGGCAATAAGCAGGTTTTCTTTTCGGTATCTCTTTTCGAGCTCATTTAGATAGCGCATATCGGTAACGCAGTGCGAGCAATTCAGAAAGAAAAACCAGACCACCTCAACCCGCCCTTTCTGTATCAGGTCAGAACCCGGTTGCCGGCCTAACGCTTTGAGCACGGGAATTTGCGGAGCGGGCTTCATCTCCATGTTGGCGGTGCGCAAATAATCCGCACCCCAGCCCCTTACGTCCTCCAGATGCGCATCCTTCAACTGGTTAAGTTCAGCCACCAAAGCCGTTGCTTTGGCGGTGTCGCCAGCCAGGTAATACCGGTGTACAAGATCGCCGCCAGCCATTTCCACCCAGGTATAGGAAACTGGCGTCAGACTCGGTTCTGGGTTCATGGCGCGCGCCAGCAACAATGAGTAGCGCTCTTGCGACCATCCAAGCGCCATCGCTTCGTTCTTGTTTGCCTCTTCTTCAATAGCGGTGCGAATCAGCACCTCTGCCTCAGACACCATTGGGTCCTTTTGCAGAATGGCGCGGAAAGTCGGCCACGACTCTTCCCATGCTTCAGAGACTCTCATTTGCAATACCGCTAACTCAAGCCGTGCGTCCGCTCCATGTGTAACCTCTGGGAGGGCAAGGTACCGTTCCGCCGCGGTAAGCCCTTTAGGGAACGCGCCACCGAACTCACATAACTTGGCCAGCCAGTAAAGCTCTTCGCCGGAGATAGAATCCAACGCAAACTGTGGACATAGTGTTTTGGCACGTTCCTCTGTTACACCGCTAGGCCGGAAATGGAATTTTGGCGTTTTCCTGGCTGCTACATCCGCGTCCCATGCCGCTGCTGGACCGTTGGCATACTCCCAGGCCTGTGACGGGCTGGAGAAACGGGGAACCGCTGTATCGCTGTGAGTTTGATTGAAGAAAACGAGTGCTGCAAGAGTAAGCGTTATGACCATTGCGCCTCCCAGAAAGACTTCCGCTGCTTTCGCTTGGGAGAACGCTCTCAATAGGATTTCTTGCAGCACCTTGACGTCATTTGAGTCACGCAGGATTACCAGATTCGCCTGTCTTTTCCGCCTTTGATCCGCGTCGATCCGTGTTCATCCGCGGTAAGTTTTTGTTTTTCGATCAGTGTCATCAGCGCAAATCAGTGGTAAGTTCTGTCTTTCCGATCACCCGATCACGCGCGATGTCCCGATCACGCGATGGATCACTTCGCCTGCCCCACAATTTTCTGTATCAACTGCGGATCATCCGGCAGGAGGCCCGCTTTCGGCAGACGCGGCGTGAGGTCCACCCAGTTGTGGTCGATGGCGAAGACCTTTTTGAAGAGCGGCAGGCTTTCATCCACGCGGCCCATGTTCGCCAGAGCTATGGCGTGCCAGTAAACCATCTCGGCATTGTCAGGGACCAGTTGCTCGGCAGCGCCGTACTCACGCAGCGCGCCCGGATTGTCATGCAGCTCCACGGCTTTATCGCCGGCATTCATATGGTTATAGGCGCGCTGTAGCGTTACCAGGCGGCGCAACTCTTTGAGCGGCTCAGTGCTGTCGTCCACGCGCAGATTGAAGATATAGTCCTGCCACGGTTTGCCTGTGCCTTTGGCCGGAACAATCACGATCGCCGCGGACTGCCTTCCCCGAACGTCGCCACCAACGGCCTGTGCGGCGTCCAGCGCGGCAAGAATGCGCTCCGCCAGATCTCCCTTGGTAGATTCATATGCCTTGGACATGGCAGGCCATATCTTGTCATTGCTCATCAGGTTGGCCTGGACCGCATAGTTTTTGCCGGTCATCATCATGCCGCCGGGCTCGCCGCCGCATTGAATGGCCGCCGCGTTACCGTTTGACGCCCCGGCAATTCCACCCGCAGGCTGTATGTCCTTGGCTCCGGTGAATGTCGCTACGCGTCCCTGTGTATCTACCATCGCCACCTGGCGCACGTTGCAGGCGTCGTCGGCGATCAGGAGTCCGTGCAGCGCGTCCGGCGCGCTCTTGCCTGTGCGCATCAGGTCCAGGCCAAGTGGACCGTAGCTGGGATCGATAAACGATTGCGTCGCCACCGCGCCTACTCCGGCCTCCGCCCATGGAACCTCGCCGCCAACGGCAAACCAGTGCGACTGCACGGCCACGCCCATCTCTCCGGTTGCAGGATCAAAAGCCACGATGGAAAAGGTATGCACCGGACGAAGAGGCCTGTCTCTTTTAGTGGGAACCTGTTTATCAGGGACCTGGCCTTGGGAAAAGGATGTGACCATAAAAGCAAAAATAGCGATAAGCAGCACGTTGAGAAACGTCTTGCAGCGAGCCATTGGAATCTCCTGGTGGAATTGGTGAGAGGATTCTAATCCAAGCAGTGCGATTTGTTGCATACCCGAGAGAGCGTTTTCTAAAGATGGAACAGTGTAAAAATGGAACAGGGTAAAAAGATGAAGACGCGAATATGCCCGCCGCGGGTGGGCGGGCTGGTCAAAGACGGCAAAATGGCCACACGGCAGGTCTATGCCGATACCGAGCCAATATGCGCACTGATGCGGAAATTTTCATAAGCCGCGTTCGCTTACTGCGAGACAAACTTCACATTGATGAATGCTTCCCTCTGCGGCCTTCCACGTTCGGCTTGCCCATAAGAGGATTGCTTCACCAGAGCGAGGGCCGTCTGGCTGAGTTTCGCGTCTGAACTCTCCACCAGTTCGGCATCCAGCACTCTGCCATTCTTATCGAGAATAGCGTGGACGATCACCGGTTGAATAACGGAAGCACCAGCAGCCACGGAAACATTCTGAGGGAACCGCATGGTGCCAGAGAGAATCGGTCCGGAATTGCTCCGCATCTCTGGAGTTGGAGTCAGCAGATTTGTGTCATTCTGATCAGCATCTGCGATGCTGCCAATCTGCGCTTCCAAAACAGTTTTGCCGCCCTCCACAATCGATATCTTGCTGGCCAGCGTCCGCCCATGGAATTGCAGCGGATTCGAGTAATCGAAAAGCACGTAAATACCGGGCGCATCGGATAGTACCTGAAGCAGGCCGGTCTTGTTATCCACGCAAAACTCGCGCTCTACCCAGCGGCGTCCGGGAGTGGGCGTGGCGTCAGCCATGGCGCCGGAAGTCAAAACGCAGGTAACTTCATTACCTTTCCACTGCGCCGTGGCTGTCCTGATCAGTGCATGTGCCTGATTAAAATTAATCGGCCAAAAAATGGCGTCGCGCAACATGTGCAGGCGGATGGGAATGAAGTCAACTGGCTTATCGTCAAAAATGCGATTGCCGGAAGAAATACGTGTAAGCTCAAAATTTCCCAGTCGCGCACTCCAGCGAAAATTGAATGGTGAGAGCCATGTTTCTTCCATCTCTCCGGAGCCGGTATAGTGCACGTTGCCGGTGGCGCTAAAACTGGCTTTGAGGGTAAAGGCTGCGCTACCGGGTGCGTGAAGGTCGCTGTTCTGGCGGGCGCGCTCCAGCAACTCCAGCACAGGGGCACGTTCCTGGGGAGTACCAGGTACCTGCGTAGCACCATTAACCAATTCCAGCGAGTCGGTAGGTACCGGCGCAATCGGCAACGGATTTTGGCTGAAGCCGGCGGTAGTGAAGCTAAGAATGAGAAATAGAAATAACAGCTTGCGAAGGCTAAGCATACGGTGCTCCAAACTACTAGTCTTAAGGCACCCAACAGATGGTAGGTAGCTATGCTAATCCAGCTCTGCTTGTCTAGCAAGATAGATGTTATTAAAGAATAGTTAAGAGCAAAGTAAGCCTGCGGCTGAGCTATGCCAAGGCACAGCTGTTACTTCGTGTTGATGGCCGAGGGCTGCGTGCTCTTGTTGCCGTGCCAATGCTGTAAAGATCTGATGTTGACTTCATTGCTCTGCAATGCCGCGATGCCATCAGCCGCGGCCCAGGCTGCGGCCATAGTAGTAATGGTGGGAATGCGGTTGGTCACGGCCGCCCGACGGATGGCTTTTTCATCGAACCAGGGCTCGGCGCCATGCGGAGTGTTTACCACAAGCTGAACGCTTTCACCTTTGATCAAGTCCACCACGTTCGGACGGCCTTCTTTTACTTTGTAAACGCGGTCCACTGAGAGGCCGGCTTTTTCCAGCCGGTCCGCTGTGCCATGCGTGGCGACAAGGCTGAAACCCAATTCAACAAAGCGCCGTGCCAGTTCGATAGAATCCTGCTTGTAGCGATCAATCACGCTGATAAACACAGTGCCGCGCGTGGGCAGCGCCTGTCCGGCAGAAAGCTGGGCCTTGGCAAAAGCTTCACCAAAGGTATCGGCGGAGCCCATTACCTCGCCAGTCGATTTCATCTCCGGTCCCAGCACTGTATCTACGCCTGGGAATTTGTTCCAGGGGAAGACCGGCGATTTCACAAAATATCCTGCGCCTGTAGCCAGGTCTGTGCGCTGATCGACGTTGGAAGGCAGAAATTCACGCAGCTTGCGGCCGGTCATCAGTCGCGCAGCAATCTTGGCCAGCGGTACGCCCGTGGCTTTGGAAACATAAGGCACCGTGCGCGAAGCGCGGGGATTTACTTCGATGACAAAAACTTTTTCATTCTGGATTGCGAACTGAATATTCATCAGCCCAATTACTTTCAGAGCGCGGGCCAGTTTGAAAGTGTATTCGCGGATAGTATCCAGCACGGGCTTACGCAAGCCAACGGATGGCAGCACGCAGGAAGAATCACCAGAGTGGATTCCGGCCTCTTCAATATGCTGCATGATTCCGCCAATCACTACGTCTTCGCCGTCAGAGAGTGCGTCCACATCAACTTCAATCGCGTCTTCCAGAAAATGGTCGACCAGCACCGGGCGCTGCTGCGAATATTCCACCGCTTCTTTCATATAGCGGACAACGCTCTCATCGTCGTAGGCAATTACCATGGCGCGTCCGCCCAGAACATATGAGGGGCGCACCAGCACGGGGTATCCGGCTTTGCGCGCGCCGGCCACAGCTTCTTCCACGCTGGTGGCGATCGCGCCTGGCGGTTGCGGAATATCCAGCTCTTCCAGAAGCTTGCCAAACCGCTTGCGGTCTTCCGCCAGATCGATCGATTCCGGTGAGGTCCCGATAATCGTGACGCCGGCTTCTCGCAGCGGCAGCGCCAGATTCAGCGGTGTCTGACCACCAAATTGGACAATCACTCCGACTTGAGCGCCGCCCTGCGTCTCATGCTGGTAAATAGAGAGCACGTCTTCAAAGGTGAGCGGCTCAAAGTAAAGGCGGTCGCTGGTGTCATAGTCGGTTGAGACCGTTTCCGGATTGCAGTTGACCATGATGGTTTCAAAGCCATCGTCATGCAGTGCAAAAGCCGCGTGGCAGCAGCAATAGTCAAACTCAATACCCTGGCCAATGCGGTTGGGCCCGCTGCCCAGAATCAGGATCTTCTTCTTCGCCGTCGGTGGAGCTTCATCTTCTTCTTCGTAGGTCGAATAGAAATATGGCGTGTAGCTTTCAAATTCAGCGGCACATGTGTCAACCAGTTTGTAGACTGGCTTCACGCCGCGCTCTTCGCGCATGTGGCGGATGGTCTGCACGCCTGTTTTGGTGGAGAGCGCCAGCCGTTCGTCAGAGATGCCCAGCCGCTTGGCCTGCCGCAGGACTTCAGTCGAGAGAGTTTCCGGCGTCAGCCCCGCAAGCTCAATCTCCATGGCGGTAATTTCCTTGAGCTGATAGAGGAACCAGGGATCGATGCTGGTCATCTTGTGCAGCTCTTTTACCGTCATGCCCTGGTGCAGCGCGTAGCGGATGTACATCAGCCGCTCGGGATGGGGCGTAACTAACCGCTGCGTAAGAATCCGCGGCTCAATTTTCTCCGTGCCGACTTTCTTGCCCGTCTCAAGTGAGCGGATGCCCTTCATCATGGCTTCTTTGAAGGTGCGCCCAATGGCCATGGCCTCGCCCACGGACTTCATCTGCGGTCCCAGGCCTTCATCCGCCCCGGGGAATTTCTCAAACTGCCACTTGGGAATTTTTACGACCACGTAATCGAGTGTTGGCTCAAAGCACGCCGGTGTCTTCTTGGTGATGTCGTTGGAAATCTCGTCCAGTGTGTAGCCTACGGCCAACCGCGCCGCAATCTTGGCGATCGGAAATCCCGTGGCCTTGGACGCCAGCGCCGACGAGCGCGAGACGCGCGGGTTCATTTCAATCACCACCATGCGTCCGTTGGTAGGATTCACGCCGTACTGAATATTTGAGCCGCCGGTTTCCACGCCAATTTCGCGGATCACCTTGATCGAGGCGTCGCGCATGTATTGGTATTCGCGGTCGGTCAGCGTTTGCGCCGGCGCCACCGTGATGGAATCACCGGTATGCACGCCCATGGGATCAAAATTTTCAATCGAGCAGACAATGATCACGTTGTCCGCCAGATCGCGCATTACCTCAAGCTCATATTCCTTCCAGCCCAGAACGGATTCTTCAATCAGGACTTCATGCACCGGCGAGAGATCAAGTCCGCGGGCCAGAATGTCCAGGAGTTCTTCGCGGTTGTAGGCAATGCCGCCGCCGCTGCCGCCCAGCGTGAATGACGGGCGGACGACCAGCGGAAAGCCGATCTTGCCGGAGAAATCCAGGCCGTCTTTCAGATTGTTGACCAGCGCCGATTTGGGCACGTCCAGCCCGATGCGGTTCATGGCATCTTTAAAGAGCAGGCGGTCTTCCGCCATTTTGATGGCACGAAGCTGCGCGCCGATCAATTCAACGTTGTATTTCTCCAGAATGCCCGAATCAGCCAGCTCCACGGCCAGGTTCAACGCCGTCTGTCCGCCGACGGTTGGCAGCAGAGCGAATTTGCCTGACTGTCCGCGCAGCATTTCTGATTCCTGGCGGATGATTTCTTCCAGATATGTTTTTGTCAGCGGCTCAATGTAAGTGCGGTCCGCCATCTCCGGGTCGGTCATGATTGTGGCGGGGTTGGAGTTCGCCAGCACCACCTCATAGCCTTCCGCTTTGAGTGCCTTGCATGCCTGCGTGCCGGAGTAATCGAACTCCGCCGACTGGCCAATGACGATCGGCCCGGAGCCGATAATCAGAATTTTCGCGATGTCATTTCTGCGGGGCATTTATTTTTTCCACTCCTCCATCAGCCCCATGAAGTCCTTAAAGAGGTAATGTGAGTCGTGCGGGCCGGGCGCGGCTTCCGGGTGATACTGCACGGTAAAGAGCGGCAGCGTGCGATGGCGCAGGCCCTCCAGCGTGTTGTCGTTGAGATCAATGTGCGTCTTCATGACCTCGGATTCCTTGAGCGAATCCGGATCGACGGCAAAATTGTGGTTGTGCGCCGTGATCTCAATCTTGCCGGTCTCCAACTGCTTTACCGGATGATTGCCGCCGTGGTGTCCGAACTTGAGTTTGTAAGTCTTGCCGCCCAGCGCCAGTCCCACCAACTGATGTCCCAGGCAGATTCCAAAGATCGGCGTCTTGCCCATAAGGCGGCGAATATTGTCCGCGGCGTAAGTGCATGGCTCAGGATCACCG
Organism: Terriglobia bacterium; assembly: GCA_963724105.1. Lineage (GTDB taxonomy): Bacteria > Acidobacteriota > Terriglobia > Terriglobales > Acidobacteriaceae > Angelobacter. The sequence goes on from CAVRTD010000005.1 coordinate 233,056, forward strand.
GGGCCATTGGATAGAAAGACACCGTCTGGATTCAATGACAGTACGTCTTCCGCGCTGGTCATGGCCGGAACAACGGTCACGCGGCAGCCCTGGTCCACCAGCATCCGCAGAATGTTTTGCTTGATGCCGAAGTCATACGCCACCACGTGCTTGCTTGGCGGCAGATCTTTTACGCCGACAATCTCCGTAGGCTCATGGGAGCGCGTGCCAGTCTCCCAGCGGTAGCGCTGCTTGGTGGTGACGACCTTGGCCAGATCTGTGCCATCCATTTTGGGGATGGCGCGTGCCTTGGCGATGAGCTTTTCGTGGTCGGTTTCAATCGAAGAGACCACGCCGCGCATTACGCCGTGTGTGCGCAGATGCCGCACCAACGCGCGCGTATCAATATCGGCGATGACCGGGATCTTGAACTTTTCCAGATACTCGTCCGTCACCTGCTGCGAGCGCCAGTTTGAGCTGATGGGCGAGAACTCACGCACCACCAGACCTTCTATATACGGATGCGTGGCTTCATTGTCGTCAGGATTGGTGCCGTAATTCCCGATCTGCGGGTTGGTGAGGACAACGATCTGCCCTGCATAAGAAGGATCGGTGAAAATTTCCTGGTAACCGGTGATAGAAGTATTAAAAACTACTTCTCCGTAGCATTCGCCTTTCGCGCCGTGGCCTCTGCCGCTGAAGATTCGCCCATCTTCCAGCGCAAGGATTGCATGCATCGGAACTCCCGAGGAGTGGATTTTGACTAATTTTATCATCCAGAAGGCGCGGTGAAAGGGCACGACTGTGGATAAGGGGAGGAAAGCTAAAAAATCAATTCCTTCCCAAATGAAACGAAGAATTAATGCAAGTATCGGTTTTCCGCTCGTACAGTTTGGTCATGAAACATTCCGTCATCCTGATCCTGGCCCTTGTCATGTCTGCATCGGCCGCTGCTCAAAACGTGCCAGAAGCCACGGAACGGTGCCGCAGGAGCCTGAAGGTGGACGAGTTTCTTCTGTTTAGTGATGCCGAGACAGCAAAGCGTACTTTTGAGAAGTTCCGCTATGCATTGCTTAGTGATAATCGCGAACAAGTAATGGCTTTGATGAATTTCCCGGCAAATTTCGTCATTGATGGCTATCCTGTCAAGTTCGAAACGTCTCAGACATTTGTGAGTGAGTATCACAGGGTGTTCACGCGTTACGTGATCCGTTCTGTCCGAAAGCAGAAACCCGGCGGATTTGCTGGGAGGATGGGACGGCGTAAAGCTCTCTAATGGGGCTGTCACGTTCACCAAAAATGCGAATGGCGAGTTCCGCATAAGCGACGTGCGGCCTAAATACGTACGGCCGTCCAAGGAGATTGTGGAATTTCTAGAACATCGGCTTACGTGCCCGCCAACAATAGTTGATGGCCGCATATTGGCGTATAACTGGGTGAGCCACGCGTTCCCTGGGGCGATTGAAAGCATCTACATCGATCATTTCATCGTTGAGGTGACTCATATAGTGGCTGGCAGCTTGCCTTCAGAACGCGTCCGAGTTGATTTTTGGGGAGTCAAGAATTTGCCAGAATATAACTTGCCCGAGACAGCATTCGAACCCGGATCTGTGTGGAGAATGTACTTACGACCGACTGCTGAGCCTCCCGCTAATGGTGACGTCTGCCGTCAGGATGTCCAGGAATCGATTTCTTTTACAGATGAGGCGGGGCGAGAACTGGAAAAGAAATCTGCAATTACAGTACTTACAGGAAAAGAACCGTCTACATATCGGAACCTTCCGTGCTTTGAGGTGAATAAACAATTTTTCAGCCCCCAAGAAGCGTCAGAGCAGAATCCTTAGCTGGAAAATGAATTTTTTCGTTTCCTCGAATCGTCTAGAATCTAATTCTCATGCCTGACTCTCCCACAACCAAGCCAGCAGCAACGGAAAAGAACGGGGCCAGCTCCGGTCCGCAGGTCAATGTATTTGCCGTGCACGGCGTTGAGCCTGAGGTGCAGGCCTATGCCATGGCCAAGTATTCGCGTTCTGCGTTGTCCATGAAGGAGTCACTCAAGGAGATCAGCGAGCAGAAGGCGGAGCAGTTTCTCAACACTTTTTATTTCCAATACGGACACCGCTCCATTGCCGACCTGGCGCATCTGGCGTTTGCCATTGAAAAACTGTCTATCCTTGCAGCAATTGTTTTAGTGGATGAACAGCGCTGGGATGGGCAGGAGCGCTCCACGCGTTACCAGAATTTCAAGAAGAGCGGTTACTTCATTCCCGACTTTGGCGGCGATGCTGCGCTTAAAGCCGAGTACTGCGCTACGGTAGATTTTCTTTTTGCCGAGTATGACGCTTTCACCCAGGAGATGCTTCGTTTTTACACCGGCAGGGTTCCGCGTCCGGAAGGCATGGCGGACGACCAGTACACGAGGACGCTGCGCGCGCGGGCTTTCGATAATTCGCGCTACCTGCTTCCGCTGGCGACGAATACTTCACTCGGCCAGATCGTAAATGCGCGCACGCTGGAGCAGCAGATCTCGCGGCTGCTGGCCAGCCCGTATGCTGAGGTGCGTCACCTGGGCGCGCTGTTGAAAGATGCCGCGCGTGACGCCGCATACAACGTGCAGTCAGAGTCGATGCGGGCTTTGGTGGAAGAAATCAAGGCGGCCAATCCTGAGCTAGGCGCGAAAGCGGAGCAGCAGTTGCTGCGTCCCACGAAAGTGGCCCCCACGCTGGTGAAGTATGCCAATGCCAATGAATATGAAAGCCGCACGCGCAATGAGTTGGAGCATGCCGCAAAAGAATTAATGCAGGGCATGCCGATAGCTCCGGCGCCGCTGGTCGATCTGGTAGAAGATGGTCCGCTGGAAGTGGAGATTGCAGCCACGCTGCTTTACTCGGCTTGCCATCATTCTTACCGGCAAGTCACAGAACGAGTGCAAGCACTTACAACGGCGCAGCGCAATGAGATTGTTGATCTGGGTATGCGCCATCGCGGTCCACATGACGAGCTGCTGCGCGGATTCCACGCGGGCCAGCAGTTTAAGTTTGACATCCTGATGGACGTGGGCGGCTTCCGTGACATGCATCGCCACCGCCGCTGCACGCAGATTGAGCAGGGCTTTACCCGACTGCATGGCTATGACACGCCGCCAGACATTCTTACCGCCGGTCTCGAAACGCGCTATCAATCCGCCATGCAGAAAGTTGAACATGCGTGCGAGAAAGTTGGCCTGGCTGGTCCGCATGCGGGGCTTTACCTGCTGCCCATGGCGTACCGTAAACGCACCCTCTTCAAAATGGATTTTGCCGAAGCGCTGTATATCTCTGAGCTGCGCAGCGGCCCGGCAGGCCACTTTTCCTACCGCAATGTGGCTTATGCCATGTATGAAGAGGTGGCGAAGAAGCACCCTTTGCTGGCAAAGCATTTCCGCGTCAGCGATGTCCGGGAGCCGGTTGATTTGCTCAAGCGCTAGTTGCTGTTTCTTGGCCCCTGGCTCCGCCAGGAAGGCGCAGACGTGTGAAAATCTAGAATCGAATGGTCATGTACTTTTGAGTTCGGACGGGTCTTTTTGGCTGGTTTTTCCGTCTATTCCGGCATTGATTGTGCTTTATCTTGCACATAAAACGAAGAATTGACAGCAGGTGACTAAAATCATCTTTTATCTCCCGGGCTTTTCGCTATAAAATCTCTTATCTTGTAACCAGGTACGTGCTCACACCCCCTCCGGCAGTAAACAGGAAGTTTGGTGTTTCATCTCGCCGGGAGCAGCGTGTCCAGAGGTCCATGGAGACGGATTCATCTTGCTTGAATCGATGCAAAAGATTGCTATTTTGTATGACGCCAGTCAGGCGATTCTTTCTACGTTTGACCTGGACGAGGTGCTGAACCGCATCCTCACCATTATTCGTGACTATTTTCAGTTGCAGAATGGCGCCGTACTTCTGATGGACAAATCGGGGCAGGAGCTGCACGTGCGCGCCCATCTGGGCCGGAGCAATCTGGATGTAGGTTATCGGATTCCCAAGGGCAATGGACTGACCTGGGCAGCCGCTGAACTCAAGCGCCCGGTCTATGCGCCTGATGTAACCAAAGATCCCCGCTACCTGCGGAAAGTTGATGAGACCATGTCTGAGGTAGCCATTCCTCTGCTGGTTCGTGACGATGTGGTGGGCGTTCTGGATTTCCAGAGCGAACAAGTCAACTACTTTGATCCGGAAAAAATCGATCTGCTCACTCTATTTTCCACGCAGGCTTCCATGGCGCTGGAACATGCCCGCTTGTATACCACGGAGCGCCGCCGCACCAAGCAGCTTGAGGCAATCAATGCCGTAGCCAAGAAAACCACGCGCGTCCTTGATCTGGATGAATTGCTCACCGTGGTTTGCCGCCTGCTGATGGAACTATTTGGAATTGACCAGGCAGCAGTCCTGCTGGCTGAAGGTGACACGTTGCGTGTGCGCGCTCATGAAGGCAGGCTTACGCCGAATCTGGCGATGGGGTCAGTTCTTACTCCGGGCACCGGGCTGGCGGCGCGCTCCCTGAGTTCAGGCAGAAGCGTGATTGAAAACGACACAAGCAACGTGGAAGGCTACATTGCCGGCTTTGCCGAAACGCAATCGGAAATGTGTGTACCGCTGATTATCTTTGGAGAAAAGCTGGGCGTGCTGGCCCTGGACAGCGCCAGCAAAGATGCTTTTGATTTTGATGATGTTCAGCCGCTGGAGTCGGTGGCGGACATCTGCGCCGCGGCCATCCAGAACGCGCACAACTTTGACCGCATGAAGCAGCTTGCCTATGTGGACGGTCTTACCGGCATTCACAACCGGCGCTTTTTTGAGATGCGCATTGTGGAAGAGCTGGAGCGCGCTGGGCGCTTCCAGGGCCGCATGTCCGTAATCATGGTGGATATTGACCACTTTAAGAAGATGAATGACGAGTTTGGGCACCTGCTGGGGGATGAGATGCTGCGTTCGGTTTCTTCCATCCTCAAGCAGCAGTTGCGCAAGATGGATCTGGTGTGCCGCTATGGCGGCGACGAATTCGCAATTGTGGTGCCGGAAACCACGGGAGAAAGCGCCGTGCGCGTGGCGGAAAAACTGCGCCGCCAGGTGGAAACACATTTCTTCCCCGGCGTACCGCGTCCGGTGACGATCAGCTGCGGCGTGGCCGACTATCCCGCACATGGCATAACGCGCGATGAAGTGGTGGCCGCCGCCGATAGCGCGCTCTACCAGGCCAAGCAGTTAGGGCGAAATCAGGTGGCGTCAGCTTCAGTTAAGAAAGAATTTTCCGCTTCCAGATAGCCGGAGCGCAGGGAGACATGAGCAGCACCACCGTCGCAGCCATATCGGGCAAGATCACTGCAAGGATCCTCAGCATCCACATTGACTCCGGATGTAATGCATTTCTCAATGACTGTTTCAGGCAATTTGGCATTACCGTTGTATCCGCTGAGGGCGATCCCGTCGCACTCCTGAACCGCCAGAAATTTGAGGCCTGTGTGCTGCGTCTGTATGACCCGGACGCAGACAGAATCCTGAAAGCCGCGCGGAATTCTCCTTCCAACCGCCGGCTTGTAATCTACGGAATTGCCCGGAATACCCAGGAAGCGTTGCGCTTCTCTGCCTATGGAATCAACGCGGTCCTGGATGAGCCGTTAGACCGGCAGAGTGTATTAAAGATCGTCCGCGCCACTCATTTGCTGGTAATCCATGAGCTCCGCCGCTATGTGCGCATCCCTATTGTCTCGCCGGCGGAGATTGACACCGGCAACCGCATGCCCGCGCCGGTGACCACGGTAGAGATTAGTTCCGGAGGCATATCCGTCCGCTGCCCCACGCCGCTGCCTAAGTCGGACCCGATCCGCCTCAGCCTCTCGCTTCCGGGACTGGGTAAGCTGAGCCTTCGGGCCTATATCTGCTGGCACCGCGAGACTGACAAGATCTACGGCCTGCGCTTTGACTCCACGGACGAGCGCCGGCTGAAGGTGCGCAGCTGGATCGACCAATATCTGGAAATCGTGTAACCTTGGGGCACTCCCAGCGTATAACACTCGAGGCAGGACTCTCTCTACATGCAGACGATAGAACTCAACACAGTTCGTAAATCCTATGACAAGTTTGTGGCCGTGAACGATCTCTCGTTCAACATTGAGCAGGGAGGCGTGTTCGGACTCCTGGGGCCAAACGGCGCGGGCAAGACCAGCACCATCCGCATGATGATCGGCATTACCGTGCCTGATTCCGGCCGGATCAATCTTTTTGGCAAACCCTTTGACCGCAAGAGCCTGAATAAGGTGGGTTATCTGCCGGAAGAGCGCGGGCTTTATAAGAAGATGAAGATCCTTGACCAGCTTATCTTTCTGGGCGAACTGCATGGCATGACCAGCGGCGCTGCCCGGCAAAAGGCCGTGGAATGGGCGAAAAGGCTGGAGATTGATGCCTGGCTGCAGAAGAAAGTGGAAGAGCTTTCCAAAGGCATGCAGCAAAAAATACAGTTTATCGCCGCGCTGATTCACGATCCGGACTTCATCATTATGGACGAGCCGTTTTTCGGTCTTGATCCCGTCAATGCCACCCTGCTCAAGGACGTGATGCTGGACCTGAAGAAACAAGGCAAGACCATTCTGTTCTCGACCCATCGCATGGACCAGGTGGAGAAGCTGTGTGACAGCATTTGCCTGATCAACAAAGGCACGGCCGTCCTGCAGGGCGACCTGAAGAACATCAAGTCCGCCTATGGGAAGAGCAACGTGCAGATTGAATATGAAGGCAATGGAGATTTTCTGGACAAGAACCCGCTGGTGAGCGCCTGCAACAATTACGGCAACTATGCGGAAGTAAAGCTGGCGCCCGGCGCGGATGCGCAACTGTTGTTGCGTGAGATAGCGGAGCGCACGCGCGTGAATCGATTTGAGCTGATGGAGCCATCGTTGGAAGAAATTTTTATCAACACGGTAGGTAAAGCCAATGCATAACATTTTGATTATCGCCAAGCGCGAATACCTGGAGCGGGTGCGCTCGCGGTCTTTTGTGATCATGACGTTCCTGATTCCCGCGTTGATGTTCGGCGTCTCTGTGGTGCCTACCATGCTGGCAAACCGCGGCTCCAATGAAACCAAAAGTATGGTGGTGGTGGCGCAGGACCGCGATACCGGGGATATGATTCGCCGCAGTATTGAAGAGCAGCAGGAGCAGGAAAAATCCGGGGCCAAGCCGGAAGCCAGCCTGGGAAGAAAAAAGAACTTGCCGCCAACCCACTTCACCGTGGAAGTGAGCACCAATACATCGCAGGCGGAACGCGACGCGCTGACGGAAAAGGTAAAACAAAAGCAGTTGGATGGCTTTCTATGGGCCACGCCGGATGCAATCGCAGCGAGAAAACTGGATTTTGTAACGCGGGATGTCTCCAGCTTTATCGATAACGGCGTTCTTGGCCAGACCATTAGTGATGCGGTGGTGCACCAGGCGCTAAGGAGCAAAGGATTAAAGGAAGACGATATTGATGCGGCGCTGCAGCCGGTGAAAGTGCAGCCGCAAAGCCCGCTGGGTAAAGGCGCTCCGGATCCGCAGGTCATGTTCCTTGCGACCCTGGGATTGGTCATGGTGATGTATATGACCGTTTTACTGTACGGCATCAACGTGATGCGTTCCATCCTGGAAGAAAAGACCTCCCGCATCATGGAGGTCATGCTGTCCACCGCCACTGCGAAAGAAATGATGGCGGGAAAAATTCTGGGCGTGGGCGCCGTGGGCCTGACTCAGGTTGGCATATGGGCCGTGGCGGCTGCCATTTATTTTGCAGGCATTCTGGTTGCTGCTGCCGGCTCCATCAAAGGCGCGTTCAGCCCGATGCTGCTGGTTTTCTTTGTCGTGTTTTTCCTGTTGGGTTACGTTTTGTACAGCACTCTCTGTGCTGCCGTGGGTTCCATGGTGAACTCTGAGCAGGAAGCGCAGCAGATGCAGTTTCTGGTGATGATGCCGATGATTCTTTCGGTCATCTTTATCGTGAATATTTTTCAGCATCCGTCTTCGCCGATTGCCGTCTTCGGATCGCTTTTCCCCTTCACCGCGCCTTTGGTGATGTTCAGCCGTATCGCCATGCAACAGCCGCCAATGTGGCAAATCGCACTGTCCATCGCGATCATGGTGGCGACCATCTATGCGATGGTCTGGCTCTGCGGACGAATTTATCGCGTTGGCATTCTGATGTACGGCAAGAAACCGAACCTGCCGGAAATCATGAAGTGGATCAAGTACGCATAAGAGTTGTCACTTTGCCGCAGATTTACGCGGATGACAAAAGAAAAACCTTACCACTGATGAACACGGATAACACTGATCGGGAAATAGGGTTCGCGGCAGATTAGATAGCGTTTCGGGCGTTAGCAACGGAAACAACCTTATACAATCTAACCGTGAGCGACGCTGCCCAGGCCGAAATCAAGAGCGAGAGCGCTATTGCCTCTCGCTCTTTTTCCTTGAGTGACCGCATTAAACTCTGGCTGATCTCCTGGGCGGGATACTTATTCATCCGCGTGGTATGCGCGACCCTGCGCTATACATTCATTCCAGAGCCGGGCTGCCTGGCGGACGAAAACGCAGTCGCCGCTCCCGGCACCATCTGGTGTTTCTGGCACCGTTGCGTTCTGCCGGCAACCTATCGTTTTCGCAACCAGGGCCTTGCGGTGATGACCAGCCGCAGCTTTGACGGCGAATATATCGCTCGGATCATTCAGAAACTGGGATTTGGTGCCGTGCGCGGATCGAGCTCGCGCGGAGCCGTGGGTGCGCTGTTTGGCATGCGCCAGCAGCTGGAGCAAGGCCATCCCGTGGTGTTTACCATCGACGGGCCTCGCGGTCCGCGATACGTTGCCAAGCCCGGCCCAGTGTTGCTGGCCAAGAAAACCGGCGCTCCTATCAATTGTTTTTATGTTGCAGTCGAACGTGCGTGGATTCTGAATTCATGGGACCAGATGATTATTCCCAAACTGTTCTCCCGCGCTGTGGTCTACGCCAGCAGTCCAATTCATGTTCCGGCTGATGCCACGGACGAGCAGATGTCCGCGCTGCATCAGCAAATGCAGGAGACACTGGAGAGATGCCGGTTGAAGGCGGAAGAAGCGGTGGGGTTGAAATCCCGAATCCCGCAAAGCGGGTGAGGGAACCCTATTGCTAAAAATGATCTGAATGGCAAATCGTCTGTACTTCCGATGGATACTGCCACTTTCAATATTCAAAAAAATGCCAGCGACGAGATTGCTATAGGGTTCCCTCGCTTTGCTCGGGATTGGGAAAAACTACTCTCCCATCCAATCCCCAATCGGACGTAGCGAAGGCATGTGGTCACAAATGATTTTGACCGCGGCCATGATCGGTACAGCCAGAATCAATCCCATGGCGCCCCATATAAATCCCCAGATCAACAGTGAGATAGTCACCACCAGCGGGTTCAATTGCAGACGGCTGCCCAGTACTTTGGGATAGAGAACATTCATGGCTAGCAGATGCAGGCCGAGTACGGTGCAGGCGATGATGATAAAGCCGGTATCGCCTACCACGCCCATGCCGGCGGCTAGCGGCGGCAGCATGGCCAGCAGGATGCCGAGATAGGGCATGAGGCTGAGAAATCCGCTGATGAAGCCGAGGAAGTAAAAGTAGGGAAGCCCGAGCAAACCGAAAACCACCATGCTGCAAATGCTGATAAAGAGCCCGATGGCAAAATTTCCAGCGATAAAACTTTTCATCATGGTGGAGATGTGCCCCAGCGTTACGTAGGCGGTGCTGCGGTTCTCCGGGCTGAAGAGTTGTACGGACTTGGTGCGCGCGTGCTCCTGCCAGCTCAGCATGAAATAAACCAGAAACGGGATAAAGACGAGCGTGAGCGCCACTTCAGTCACGGCGCCAAGGTTTTCCGTGACTGGGCCAGTATGATTTTCCACCGTCACGGACATTGGCTTCTTGCCGTTCTTAGTTTCGTCAGGAAACATCTGCTGCGAGGTTTTTTCAAAGTCACTGGTCTGCTGGCGGACGTGCGCGAACACCCCACGAATCTTCTCGGAGTACTTGGGTAGTTCGTGTACAAAGCTGACCGCCCGGCCATACAGGAAGTAACTGCCGCTATAAATCGCAACCAGCAGCACCAGCACCGCTAAGATAGCTCCTGCTGCCCGGGGTATGCGGACCCTCTCCAGCAGGCTTACTAACGGATCGAGCATGAAGGCAAGCAAGATCGAGACCAGCAGAGTGATCAAAATCAGCTTGGCCACATAACAAACGGCCAGTACCACTGTTGCTCCCACGATGATCTGCGCGATTGCGCCGGCGCGCACCATGGTGTTGAGCTTGCGTTCTTCTTTTCTATCCAGCTCTTCCTGTACCAGGTGCTGGTCCGGCGCCTCTTCCGGCATCAGTTGCTCAGGCGCGGGAGGAATAACGCGATTGCCAGGCATATGCTTAGGTAGGATGCTGTTCTTCGTATAATCGGCAGATGGAAGTTTCTGGACGTATTTTGGCCATTGATCACGGCACACGGCGCATGGGACTGGCCGTCTCAGATCCGCTGGGCATCACCGCCCAGGGAATTGAGACGCTGCAGCGCAAGAACAAGCGCGCTGATTTTGGCCGTCTTGAACGGATCATTCGGGAGTACCAGATCAAGGAAATTGTGCTGGGCAACCCTCTGCGGATGAGCGGCCAGGAAGGCACCCAGTCGCAAAAAGTGGCAGAGTTTGCAGAAGAGCTGCGGCAGCGCTTCGAGCTTCCTGTCCATTTGTGGGATGAGCGGCTAACCTCAGCGGAAGCCAATCGCCTGCTGCGCGAGGCCGAAGTGAGCACGCAAAAACGGGTTCAAGCCGTTGATCGTATGGCCGCGGTTTTGATCCTGCAAAGTTTTATGCAATCGCGGAGCATTCAGTAACACTTACGTCGGGTATTTACAAAACCTTTATGCCTTGAACGGCGGTTGCTCTGCTAAATTCAACCATTGCCGATCAATCGCCCATCTCTGCTCTTGCAGCTCGCTGCATTCGTCGTGTTCTGCCTCCTGCCTCTCGCAGGCAATGCGCAGGATGCTGACGAAGTGCAGGAGGCTGCTCCCACGGTCTTTCCCCATTCCTCCACTGCGCGTTGGTGGGTTTCAGGCCAGATCAACATTGTGTTTCAGGCGAATCCCGCCTTTCATGCGCTGTATACCGGACCAAACAGTTTTTTGCCCAATGCCGATCACGCGACCTCACGCGTTCTTACCTTGTATACCGGCTATCAATTTTCAGATCACACTGAAGTCCTGTTCGACGTGGAAAGCGCGGGCGGCAGAGGCCTGAGCGATGCGCTGGGCATGGCCGGTTTCACCAACGTGGACGTGGTCCGGAACCCAACGCTGGGATCGACGCCGTATGTTGCCCGCGCCATTGTGCACCATGTATTTGCCTTGAGCACAAAAGAAGAAGACCAGGCACGGACGGCGACATCGCTTTTGACCAAGCTGCCTGTTCGCCGCCTTGAGATACGCGCCGGCAAGATGAGCCTTGCCGACTATTTTGATGTGAACGGCGTTGGCAGTGACAGCCATTTGCAATTTCTCAATTGGACTGCGGTCAATGACGGCGCTTATGACTACGCGGCGGACACACGCGGTTACACCGTCGCGGCCATGGTTGAATATCAGGACCGTAACTGGGGCGTGCGTTTTGCTGAAGCCCTGATGCCGAAAGTAGCAAACGGGCCTGATCTCGATTTGAATGTGGCTCGCGCACGATCGGAAAACATTGAACTGGAGTTCAGGCCGGAGCTGCATAAAAAGCCTGGCGTGGTGCGGCTGCTCAGCTACATCAATCATGCCAATATGGGCAGCTATCAGGCGGCGGTAGATGCATTTCTTGAGGGAATTGATCCCACTCCGAATATTGAAGCGCATCGCCAGCAGGGCCGCATTAAATATGGCTTTGGGCTAAATTTTGAGCAGGAGATCACAAAGAACGTACGCGCCTTTGGCCGTGTGGGCTGGAATGAAGGCCAGAATGAAAGTTTCGCTTATACGGAAGACGATCAGGAAACAGCGGCAGGCGTGGATTGGCGACTGGAGCGGTGGAAGAGGCCCAACGACAAGCTGGGACTGGTTCTCATCACGAACGGAATTTCAAGATGGCACCAACTCTACCTGGCGCTGGGCGGAAATGGATTCCTGCTGGGAGATGGGCGTCTGACCTACGGGCGCGAAGACATTCTGGAGACTTATTACACGGCCCATCTGTGGCGAGGAGTGTACATTTCGCCGGAGCTGCAATGGGTTGTTCATCCCGGTTATAACCAGGACCGAGGCCCCGTGATTGTTCCAGGTGTAAGGCTCCATCTTGAACTGTGAACAAGCGGCACTCTGAACAAACGAATTCTGAGCGAAGCGAGGGCGGTTCCTTACAACTCGGGCGCAATGATCCTCTTCCAAACTTGTAAAGAGAACCGTCAGTTCATTGGCCATTCGTGACGCAGGCAGGTGCTGTTCGCTAGTGCCGGGCAGGGATTTCACCCTTAAAATGAATAGGCGTTCCGAGAAGATTGCTTTCATGGCGAAATTTCTTTTTAGAGTCGTACTGATTCTGGCGCTGGCCGCGGGTGCACTGCTGGCGTATGGTCTGCTCGTGCCTGCTGGTCCCACGCAGGAAAAGCTGGTGCAGCTTAAGCCTGGCTCCTCTGCGCGCCACATTGCGGCAGAGCTCAAAAGCGCAGGTATTATTCGCAATCAATACGCTTTTATGGCCTGGCATTATCTGCATGGCCGCAAGCCGCTCAAGGCCGGGGAATACGCATTTGATCATCCTGCCAGCGCGCGGGAAGTCTATGCCCGCATTGCTCGCGGCGATATCTACTTTCAAACCCTGGTGGTGCCGGAAGGCTTCAACATGTTTGATATCGCCACGGCGATTGAGGAAGCGCAACTGGGCAAGCGCGACGATTTCCTGAAAGTTGCCCGTACAGATATGGCACTGGTGCGGGATCTTGATCCTCAGGCGCCGAGCCTGGAAGGCTACCTTTTCCCAGACACGTATCATTTCACGCGGACGCAGTCATTGCATGACATGGCAGCAGCCATGGTCCGGCGCTTTCGCCAGGCAGCCAAGGAGATGGGGTTGAACCAGAATTTCCATGCCGTAGTGACCATGGCCAGCATCGTGGAAAAAGAAACGGGAGCACCCGAAGAACGGCCTGAAGTTGCCAGCGTGTTTTATAACCGTCTGCAGAAAAATATGGAGCTAAAGACGGACCCATCTGTGATTTATGCAGCTCTGCTGAACAATCGCTACAACGGCGTGATTCACCAATCCGATCTGCATTTTGATTCACCGTATAACACCTACCGGACATCCGGACTTCCTCCGGGGCCGATCTCGAATCCCGGAAGAGCTTCCTTGCAGGCGGCAATGCATCCGGCCCAGACCGACTATCTTTTTTTCGTCAGTGATAATCAGGGCCACCACCGCTTTGCCCGCACAGACTCTGAACATGCCGCCAACGTGCTGGCGTATCGGCGGGCAGTTGCGCAAGCCGTAAACCATTAGACATAAACGATTAACCAGATTATCTTGCCGCGCAATGTCATGATTTGCCGTGGCTTGCCCGGGCCATATGTGCTGCACCTTCCGCTATACTTAATGCATCCAATTTACGGGTAATAAGACTGGACTGATGTACTCTCATTTGCGGAAAACCACTCTCATATTTTTTTTAGCTGCGTTTTTGCTACTCACTGGTTGCGGATTTCGTTCCTCGCACCCGGTACAGGTGCAAGCCAGCACGGCCACCCTCAAGGAAGCCACGCAGGACCAGCTGGTGCAGTACATCAATACCAGCGCGGAAAAACTTCAGACGCTGAAGGCGACAGTAGATATTGACACTTCAGTCCTGGACCCAAAAAAGCAAAAAGTAACCGATAATCCGCAAGTTGCGGGCTATGTTCTGGTGCGCAAACCGGAGATGCTGCGCATGAAGGTGCTGGTGCCAGTGGTGCGAAACACCATGGTCGATATGGTGAGTGACGGCAACAACTTTTCTCTGGCTATCCCACCCAAGAGCAAGTTTATTGTAGGTTCCAATCGGCAGCCGGCCAAGCCGTCGCCACAGCCGCTGGAAAATCTGCGGCCGCAGCACATCTCTGACTCCCTGTTAATCAAGGCGATTGATCCGGAAAGAGAAATCGCAGTACTGGAAAATACCACGGAAATTGTGAGAGACCAGAAGGCCCATAAGAGCGTGGAGCAGGCGACCTATACCCTGGTGATTATCGACAAAGACAGCACCGGTTATTATCTTTCACGCAAGATTGTGTTCAGCCGGATCGATCTTCTGCCGCATGAGCAAAGTATTTATGACCGCAAGGGCCAGCTGGTAACTTTTGCCCGATACGAAAACTTTGCCCAAAACTCGAACATCATGTTCCCATCAATCGTTTCCATCCAGCGCCCCATTGAGGGTTATGGTCTTACTCTTTCCATGGTTAAGCTGGAGCTGAATGTGCCGTTGACCGATGATCAGTTTGTGCTGACTCAGCCCTCGGGGTCGCAATTGATTAACATGGATACCAACTCCTCTGCCGCCTTTCAAGAGGAGAATAAGAAGCCGCATCAGGAGTGAAACTGATACGCAGCAAGCGCTGATGTGCTTTCGCAGCCCTAAAAAATTATGAATAAAATGGTCTTGGCCAATCTGGTCCACCGCCCCATCCGTTCCCTGATTTCCATTGTTGCCGTGGCGGTAGAAGTCACGCTGATTTTGATGATCGTGGGACTTGCGCTTGGCATTCTGGATGACAACAAGTCGCGCCAGGTGGGAATCGGCGCGGACCTGACAGTCCGTCCTCCGGGATCATCCAATCTGGCTGCTTTTGGCGGCGCCCCCGTGCCAAGCCGTGTTGCCGATATTCTCCGCAAGCAGCCGCACGTGGTGGCTGTCTCTCCAGTGGTATTGCAGGTAATTTCGACCACGAACATCGAGATTATTTACGGCACTGATCTGGATTCTTTTCAGGCCGTGGGCGGCCCCATGCACTATCTGGAAGGCGGCCCTTTTAAGGGCCCAGATGACATGATTGTGGACGATTTGTTTGCGGCAAACAGTAAAGTCCACGTGGGAGACGCGGTCACTGTTCTGAATCACAAGTTCACGATTTGCGGCATTGTGCCGCATGGCCGCGGCGCGCGGCGGTTTATTCCCATCACAACCATGCAGGACCTGATTGGCGCGCAGAATAAAGCCTCAATGTTTTACGTGAAGATTGACAAACCCGGGAATGCCGATCTGGTGGTGACCCAGCTCAAAACAATTCCCGGGATGGAGAACTACAACATTCTCTCCACCAGCCAGTGGCTGGCGGCAACTTCGGCGGACAATATCCCCGGGCTCAACTTATTCATCAGAATTGTTATCGGGATTGCCGTGATCATCGGATTCATCGTGATTTTCCAGTCCATGTATACGGCGGTGATGGAGCGGACACGGGAAATCGGCATTCTGAAATCGCTGGGCGCGTCCAAGTCTTACGTGGTGCGGGTGATTCTGCGCGAGGCACTGCTGCTGGCGGTGGCTGGAATTCTTGTCGGCTTCATGATCAGCATGATTGGCCGGACCGGGCTGATCCACCAGTTCCCAACTTTACGCATCCAGTCAATCACTCTGAAATGGGCGATCTATGCCACCCTGATCGCGATTGGCGGAGCCATGCTGGGCGCGATCTACCCCGCGTTCAAGGCGGCGCAGAAAGATCCGATAGACGCCCTGGCGTATGAGTAAGAGCAACTAGCAACTAGCGGCTAGCAATTGGCAGCTGGTATTTTCTCTGTACTCCCGAATGCATTGGGGGAACCCTACCGTTAACTTACTGCGCATGTTCAGAAATCAAACAGGTTTCTTCAGAATCACAAAGTTTTCCTTCGTGAGCTGGCTGCGCCCGGGATGGCAGAAAACGTTACAATAGAGTAACTCGCACTTTGGGAGGAACCATGGACCCGCTTTCAGGCCAGCTTGGCCGTCGCAATGAAGATATCGCACTGGATTTGATGAAATTTATCGCTTCCACTACTAACTTTGGCAAGACTGCGGCGACCGGCGCGGGCTTTCACGGCGGTGCGGATAACAAGTCAGAGGACTATGCTACCCACCTGCTGGAGCTATATACTCGCTGCCTGGAAACTGTGAACAAGAAATAGCCAAACAATCGTTTGCGCTCAGGCCCAAATCCAAGGATAATCAGGGCTGTCAACAGCCCTTTTACCCGTTTCTGTGAACCTGCCGAATTACATTACGCTGTCGCGGATCGCCTCCATTCCGCTGATCATATGGATCCTTACCACGCCATATTTCGGCGCCAAGGAAGCGACTCTGCGCGTGGTCCTGGCTTCAGGCTTGTTTATTCTGGCTTCTATTACGGACGGCCTGGATGGCTATCTGGCGCGTCGCCGCGGGCAGATCACCACCATGGGCATGCTGCTGGACCCACTGGCGGACAAGCTGATGATTGCCGCCTGCTATATCACCCTGGTGCACCTGATTCCCCAGATCGTGAATGTCTGGGTGGTAGTGCTGATTATTGGCCGTGAATTTCTTATCTCCGGACTGCGCTCCATTGCCGCCTCTGAGGGTTTCACCATTGAGGCCAGCGAGCTAGGCAAGCTGAAGATGGTGGTGCAGATTGTTTCCGTCGTGGCGGCCATTCTGGCCATTCGCTGGGACGTGTGGCACTTTAATTTTGGCCTGTTCAGCTTCGTTCTGGATGTTGACCTGGTGGCGCGGATGGCCATCTGGTTCATGGTGGCTGTGTCAGTAATTTCCGCAGTCGATTACTTCTTTGCATTCTGGAAGAAGATTGATAAGCGTGTGGAGCGCCGCCGGCGCCGTCCGTTTATTCTGAGCCGGCGGAAGAAGAAAGCCCTGCAGCAGGCGGAAGCCAGCAACCCCGCCAAAGCCCATTAGATTTTTTCAGGGGCTGACAGCGTAGAATAGGGCGCATGTCCACTGCGCCTCTTGTTTCGAATTCCACCCGGCTATTCATCGCCAGCCGCTTCACTCATGGCAACTTTTTCTTTCCCACACGCATTGAGGTTGGTCCGGAGCGTGTGCTGCGCGTCAAGCCGCGGCTCTTTGGCAGCTCTGAAGAAAGTATTCCAATCTCAAAAGTTGCGTCCGTTCAGATTGCCACCGGAATATTCTGGTCGGACATTCGCATTGATTCCAGCGGCGGAAGCAACCCGATTCTGAGCCATGGCCACAGCAAGGCCGACGCGATTGCGATGCGCAACATGATCGAGCATTACCAGCAGAGCGCGCCGCAAAAATAGTGTTCAGCTTAGGATGGATCATTCTGGGATGCACTGGTTTTGCGTTGCTGGTTTTGCCAAGCGGCGTATGGAAAGCCCTTTGGGAGCTTTTGCAGAATATTCGTGAAGTACATTTTCCTCCGAAGAGGAAAATGTAGCTTCTTTCTTCATGGCTTCGAAACTTGCGTGATGGAAATCGCCCTTTGCCGGGTAAACCCTTACGCTGAAAACCTACTTTTTGGCTGCTGCGATCACGTGATAGTTGCGGGCGCTAAGAAAGCCTTCCCATCCGGCGACGGCAAAAGGAAAGATGTGTTCCAGCTTGTGATGGTGCGTTTTATGCATGGCGTATGCTGCGCCGGCAAGCAGAGCGAAGCTACCTGCGCTATAGGCTGCCGCTCCTGAGCGGGTTTGGACAAACGGCCGCGCCAGCGGATTCATCTCATGAAAGTTGGGATAAGCCAGGCCCTTTTGCGTGGAGAGTGCGTCGGTGATGAGGGATCCGGCCATGGCAGTAAGGCCAAGAGAATTTTGTGCGTCAAAAAACCTGTGGGGTTTAGGCGGAGTTTTCAGCACAACGAAGGCACTGGCCGTTGAAGTAAGTGCAGGCACTGGGGTCAATGCGGACATTGGCGTAAATGCGGGGATTGGGGCCAATGCAGGCACGGCAGGCGACGGAGTCAAGATCGCGGTGAACGATGGAGCTGAGACTGAGGCCGTGGTTGTGGCAGAAGCAGACGATGTTTCCCGTCCGTCTTCTGAGGTCATAGATAATCCCTGGCTCTCAGTGGATTGGGTCTCAGCTGCCAGCCCTTCGGCTGTGCCTGACAATCCAAAAAACGCCAACAACATAACGCCTGTAATGGCGAACTTCACGCGGGCCCTCCCCAAGACCTTCACCAGAAAGCATGAAGGCTGCACTCATCCCCTATGCGGTGCGGAAAAATATTTAACTAGATTGTGGCCGGAAGTCTGCCTGGAGAAAATAGGGCCTGAACCTCAGTTCCCAAGGATTAGGGCCTTACCGGCCAGGACCAGAGTTGATGCTTTGGCGGCCATTTTCCAAGGCCCGCGGGCAGGCGACGAAGACCCCACTGGTGATTGATATACGTAAAATCACTCATAAAATCCTGGTGATTTTCCTAATAGCTGGAGAAATGGATAGCCATTTTTGCCTTTGACTAAACTACATTGAACCAGATAGCATTTGCTAGCCCCCCAATAGTTGTGCCTGTGGTTGAAGCTGTAGATAGTTCATCGTTAAAAAATTCTGCTGTCTGAAAGTACCTATATAAAATGAGTGCGTCTAAAGCCTGCCTGATCCTCCTTACTATCTCCTTGTGCGCGTCTCTACCCTCTCAGGGACAAATGTCACGAAAACCTTTGATTACCGGCCCCATTGATAGCAGTAATTCGGTTACGCTGGCGGGATCGAAACACCAGTTGGTCCAGCCGCGATTTGAGGTTGGCGCGGTAGAGCCCGGCTTGAAGATGACAAGGGTCATCGTGGCATTGACGCCGCCTAAAGAAGTGGAAGACCAGCTTCAGACATTTCTCAACCATCAGCAGGACAGAACTTCACCGGACTACCATCATTGGCTTACGCCGGAGGAGTTTGGCCAGAAGTTTGGTCCCGCTCCACAGGACATACTGACGGTGAAAGGCTGGCTGGAGCAACAAGGTTTGCAGGTTACGGCCATTGCCAAAAGTGGATTATGGATGGAGCTTTCCGGAACGTCAGCCCAGATCGAAAATGCTTTCCAGACGCAGATGAGGCAATACAGGATTGCCGGTGAGACGCATATCGCGAATGCATCTGAGCTTTCGATTCCGGCCGCACTGGCTCCCGTGGTGCGCGGCGTGGTTTCATTGCATAACTTCTTCAAGAAGCCGCTCGTCGGACGGCATACGCAAGCGCGCATCAACGGAGATGGCACCTATACTCCTATTTCTCCTAACGTCAACCTGGGGACCGGCGGGGCCATTCACGCGTTAGTGCCGGGTGACTATGCAACTATCTATGATCTTAATCCGTTGTACCTTGCTCCTACACCCCTGAACGGCGCCAGGATTCAGATAGGCCTGGTGGCAAGAAGCGACATCAGCATTGCGGATTACAATGGTTTCCGGACCCTCGCAGGTTTGCCTTCAGGCAATATCGCAAACGTTTTGACTCTCCTGCCTGATCCAGGATTTGATCCCACGTCCGGTGATGCCCTGGAAGCGACACTTGACGCGGAATGGTCCGGTGGCGTGGCGCCGGGCGCCAACATAAGTGTTATCGTGAGTGCCTCTACGGCCACGACGGATGGCGTTGATCTCTCTTCTGCATACGCCGTCGATAACAATTTGACGGACATACTTAGCGTAAGCTTTGGCCAATGTGAAGCCATTCTGGGGCCGGCAGAGAACGCATTCATAAACTCTCTGTGGCTGCAGGCTGCGGCCCAGGGTATGAGCGTTTTTGTATCCGCCGGCGACAACGGAGCGGCAGCTTGTGATCCCGCAGAAGGCACTACAGCGGCGACACATGGGCTAGCGGTAAGCGGTCTGGCATCAACCCCGTTCAACACGGCTGTAGGTGGAACACAGTTTAGTGATCCCACCCCCGCTACTTTCTGGTCTGCAACGAACGGAGTAGGCGGCGTTTCAGCGCTTGGTTACATTCCTGAAACAGTCTGGAATGAATCTTGTAACCCTAATACCGTAAACTCACCGTGCGCAGGACAAGGTTTCTTTCTTGACTCCGGCTCGGGCGGAAAGAGCACGATATATCCAAAGCCAGCCTGGCAGGTTGGATTTTCTTCCGCTACCGATACTTTCCGCGATATTCCAGACGTATCGCTCTCTGCTGCCGGGCATGACGGGTATGTGATTTGCTTCGCAGCAAGCTGCGATTCGAAGCTGGTAGGGGTTGTTGGAGGAACGTCAGCGTCATCGCCGTCCTTTGCCGGTATTATGGCGATCGTGGACCAGGCGCTGGGCGGCAGACAAGGCTTAGCCAATTACGCGCTGTATCGATTGGCTACAGGTCCTTCGGCTGTCTGTAGCTCCAGTTTGCGCACGGTTCCAACTGCACCGGTTCCTGCCGGCTGCATTTTCAATGATGTGACCACGGGCAACAACAGCGTTCCGGGCTTGACCGGGTTCAGCGCTGTCTCCGGCTTTGATCTGGCGACTGGACTTGGATCCGTAAACGCCGCGAACCTGGTGAGCGCATGGAAATTGCTAACGAGCGCGACGACCAGTACGACACTCACTTCTGGAGGCGCCACGACTATAACAGGGACTCACGGCACCCCGGTTCCTCTTACGGTCAACGTGACAGCTCAAAACGCGCCTCCGCCTACCGGTGCAGTGGGACTCGTTTCCAGCCTGACGGGAACATTTGGTTCGGTGGATTTGACGTCGCCTGCAACCGGCGTCTCAGGTACTTTCACTGGATCCTTAAGTAATCTTCCGGGAGGAGCTTATTTTCTGACGGCGCATTACCCGGGCGATAGCGTGAATGGGGCCAGCGATTCAGCTCCGATTTCGGTCACTATTACGTCAGAAGCAAGCACTACGAATCTTATCGTCTCCGGCACTACAGCACCGGCCAGTTCATTTCCTTATGGCAGTTTCATGGAACTGCGTGCTTCCGTTACCGGGACGTCAGGCAACGGCGCGGTCACGGGATTTATGGACTTCATGGATTCCAATACTCTCATTGGCTCGCGGCAGATGGACGTTCAAAATGAAGCAGATCTGTTCGTGCTGCCGGGGAGTCCCAATCCAATTCCTCTTACGCCGGGACCGCATACATTAATCGCATCGTATGAAGGCAACCAAAGCTTCAGAGCCTCTGTTTCAACTGGCGTAAATGTGACAATCACAAAAGGGACCCCAGGAGTCGCTGTAGTTCCGCCCGCTATCTTTGCGGCGACGCAAGCGACATTGCTGAGGGCAGCGATTAATACCACAGGCCCCATTACTGCAACAGGTACTATTCAATTCTTGGACAGCGGAGTAGCCCTGGGAAATCCAGTAACAGTCACCGGAAACAGCGCAGCGCTGACAACCACATTCGCCACGGAAGGCCAGCACTCCATTACCGCGAGCTATTCCGGTGACAATACTTATAATGGCGCCGTTTCTGCAGCTTTTCTAGCCAATGTTGTTGCGCCCTTTGCTTTCGGGGCAAATATCACCTCGGCCACAGTGGCTGCCGGGCAGACTGCCATATATAACCTTGCGCTGGACACTCCAAATCCGGCCAGCACATTTGCCGGCACGGTTGCGCTGTCATGTTCCGGCGCACCGGCTGGAACCACCTGCTCCATTAATCCGGCGTCCATCACTTTCCCGACCGCGAACAATATAGTGCCGTTTACGGTGATTGTGGCGACCACCACCAGCGCGGCAGTGCATCCGGCATTCCCCTTCCGTGGGTTGCCGGTTGTTTTTGCCGGAGTTTTAGCGCTTGCAGTTTCACTGAAGGGAAATCGTAAGCATCTTTGGCAGCTTGGACTGGTTGCTGTTTTGGCTTTCGGAATAAGCTCATGTGGCGGCAGCAAAACAGTAACCACTCCGGTTCTTCCACCCACGCAGGGACCCACCAATGCCACGATTGTGGTGACGGGAACCAGCGGCACGCATACCACCAGCATCAATCTGCAGCTGACGATTACTCACTAAATACGCAACTGATGATCTGTGGCGTACTGTACAAATTACAGTACGCCATTCTTATTTGCGGCATTATTGAAAGGCTTCTTCCGGGGACCAGGGTCAGGACTATTCTTCCAGCGTAGAGAGATCGCCCACGTCGCCGCCGGTTTCCTGCGCTTTCAATAGCCGCCGGATGATCTTGCCGCTGCGCGTTTTAGGCAGCTTGTCTGGAAAAGCAATTTCCGCAGGCACGGCGATGGATCCCAATACGTGCCGCACGTGGTCCTTCAATTTCACTTCAAGCTCCGGTGAGCTGGCGTGTCCCACGCGCAGAATCACGAATGCCTTAATATTTTCGCCTTTGATTTCGTCGGGACGTCCGATCACCGCGGCTTCTGCCACAGCCGGATGGCTTACCAGCGCTCCTTCAACATCAGCAGTGCCAATGCGATGGCCGGCGACATTCAGCACATCGTCGGCGCGGCCAACCACGGTGAAGTAGCCGTCCTGGTCACAGACGGCAACGTCCCCCGTGGTGTAAGCGTTGGGCACTTTGCCCCAGTCCTCGGCATAGCGCGCGGGGTCGCCATAAACAGTGCGGAACATGTGCGGAAACGGCTTGCGAAGCACAAGCAATCCGCCTTTGTTGGGTGGCATCTTGTTGCCTTGCTGATCGACAACTTCAGCCACCACTCCGGGCAGCGCCTTGCCCGCTTTTGCCGGACGAGTAGCCATGATGGGCAGTGTGCCCAGGCATGGGCCGCCGGTTTCAGTCTGCCACCAGTTATCGGCGACGAAGCCAGTGGTTCCGTTGGCGCAGATCACGCGATACGCCCACTGCAAGGCCTCAGGATTCAAAGGC
This sequence comes from Terriglobia bacterium, assembly GCA_963724105.1. Taxonomy (GTDB): domain Bacteria; phylum Acidobacteriota; class Terriglobia; order Terriglobales; family Acidobacteriaceae; genus Angelobacter. The sequence continues at coordinate 255,846 of CAVRTD010000005.1, forward strand.
TCGCCGGCGCAGGTGAAGAGCCGAATGCTGCGGAGATCATATTTTCTTGGCAGCTCGTCACCATGGCGCATGAACATGCGGACGGCCGTGGGCGCGGTGAAGACAATCGAGACGCGATATTTTTCCACCAGCTCCCAGGCAATGGCAGGGTGGGGATAGTCAATGGCGCCTTCGCGGAAGAGCGTGGTTACGCCGGCAAGAAGCGGCGCGTAAACGATATAAGAATGTCCCACCACCCAGCCGATGTCCGAGGTACAGAAGAAAATATCGTTGTCTGTCGCGTCCCAGAAACGCTTCATGTGATAGTGAATGCCCACGGCGTATCCGCCATGCACGTGGACCACGCCCTTGGGTTTGCCGGTGGTCCCGCTGGTATAGAGGATATAGAGCGGATCTTCTGCGTCCATTACTTCCGGCAGGCATTCCGCTTTCTGCGCGCGCACCAGTTCGTAGAAATCAACTTCACGTCCGCTCAATTCAATCGATGGCTTGACCCGACGGAACACCGCAACCTTTTCCACCAGTTCCAGACCGGCGATGGATTCCTGCACGATCGCGCGCAATGGCACCAGCTTGCCGCGGCGGTAGGTGACATCGGCCGTGAGAATGACCTTGGCCTGAGCATCTTCAATGCGGCTGCGCAACGCACCCACACTGAATCCGGCGTAGACTACCGAATGCACTGCCCCAATGCGTGCGCAAGCCAGCATGGAGACCACGCCTTCCAGGCACAGCGGCATATAGATAATGACGCGGTCGCCCTTCTTCACGCCCAGTTGCTTCAACCCGTTGGCCGTGCGGCAGACAAAATCCAGAAGCTGCCCGTAGGTGATTTGCTGTTCTGTGCCGTCCTCGCCGACCCATATGTATGCGACTTTATTTTTGCGTCCGGATTTCACCTGACGGTCAAGGCAGTTGTAAGTGATATTGAACTTGCCGCCGATGAACCATTCGAACGTGGGATATTTCCAGTCAAAAACTTTCGTCCACGGCTGGAACCATTCCAGCTCTTTGGCAGCGCCGGCCCAGAACGCTTCAGGATCTTCGACCGAGCGCCGGTATTCCGCGGCATAGTCTTTGAGCAGCGCATTTTCTACCAGTGATTTGGGAGGAAGGAGTTCATTCTCTGCGCGTAAGAGCTGTTCGATTCCTTGAGAGTTGCTGACTGTTGGCATGGCTCCTCCTCAAATCGATTACCGCGGGGCGCCGGATCATTACAGCGTTCGACGCCAGCTATTGTACGCCGTCAGAAGAGGTTCAGAGCGGATCAGCCATCGCTTCCGCCAATACTTCCGCCCCAACAACAAACGTTTTATGTGAAACGATTTGCCGGCAATCAGCACTATCAGACAGCAGGTTCCCTGTAATTGGCCTACCCCGGAAATCTAAAGCGCCAGCCGGCAAGTGATCCGGGCTGGTTGTGAGGTGGTTATGACTTTTGATGGCTTGTATATGTTCGAATGGGTACTGATGGTACTGGGCGTGATTCTGTTTATTGTTCTGGTGATTGCCTTCTTGTATCAGATCATGCACAAGCAGAGTATCGGCGCATTGCTGGGGTTCTTTGTTGTGCCTATCCTCATGATCGGATACCCAAGCATTCAAAGCTTTAAACTTGCGGATGTTGAGGTCAACGTACAGAAGACAACGGATGCTCTCCACGCAGACCCGGCAGACGCCGCAACCCGGCAAACACTGGAGCAACAGGTTGCTCAGTTGCGCAAGCGATCATTCTCTGATCCGGTCATATTGACGAGTTTGTCCAAGGCAGAATTCGCGCTGGGAAATGAACAAACGGCCAAAGACACTTTGAACAAGGCGCTTCAGGCCAATCCCGCGCTGCCGGCAGCCACGGCCTTGAAGGCCAAAATTGCCAGTGTGGACCAACTGCCGGAGCTAACCAGTAAAGTGGAAAGTAATCCGACGGACCAGCTAGCGAGAAACCAGCTCAATCAGGCGGTGGCGGCTGCGACCCAGGAGCCCATTGCAAATCCGACCGCATTGTCTAAGGTCGCGCATGCGCAGACATTGCTGGGTGAAAATGCAAGCGCAGCAAAAAATACCGCAATCGTACAGAAGATCAACCCCAAGCTGTTGATGGCCGCTCCGGGCGCCCATTAAACGGGCACACATTAAAGAAGAGGCTTACTCAAACTGTTTTTTGAACTCCGCCATCTGCTGCTTGATCTCGGCGATTTCTTTCTGTAGAGCAGCCACTTGTTCTTCCAGTTGTGTAATGCGCTCGGAGTCCGCGGAACTGTCACTGCTGCTGGCGTTGGCATAGGCATCCGGTGGCTCCCAGGCTTCCACGTCACCGGAAAGCAAGTGCGCGTAACGGATTTCTTTTGTCCCCGGGCGGCGTCCCAGGGCCTTGGCCAGCGGAGGCTCGCGACGCATAAGCTGCTGCAAGCCGGAGAGAACTTCGTCCAGGTCTTCAAAGGGATGCATGCGCTCGGTGCGTCCGCGCAGCTCGCCCGGAGTTTGCGGGCCGCGCAGCAGCAGCACGCAGATGATCGCGGTCTCACGCCGGGTAAAATTGAATACCTCTTGCAGATGGTGCTCATACTTGGCCACGCGACCATCGGCCCCGCGCGCTAATCCAGCCAGACTTTTGTCGCTCAGGTTGCGCAGCGCCAGCCTGACCGTATCTTCGTCATAGCTGGTCACCGGCTCGCGATTGTTCTTCTGATTGCAGGCATTGACCAGCGCATTCAGAGAAAGCGGATAGTAGTCCGGCGTGGTGATGTCTTTTTCTATGAGCGCGCCCAGTACCCGGGCTTCAGCGGCATTCAGAATAATGTTCACGATAACAATTTATCAGGATTGGATGAGTTATTGACCGAAGTATAGGCATGAGCGGGAGAACCGCTTGCTGTTTTATAATAAAAGGTTACCTCAAATCAGTCAGAACACGAGGGTGATTGCGGCCGCAGGGTCGCGCAGGGACAATTCATGGCCACCACAGTAGAACTTGGAGTACAGGAAAAAGCGGCGCTCACGCCACAACCGGGCCGCAAAATCAACGATTTCAGCATACAGGTCGCCACGGTGAACGGTTCAGGTTCACAGTCGGCCAACACAGTCTTGTTGCGCAGCATTTTCCAGATGGGCGTTCCCGTTTCCGGCAAAAACCTGTTTCCTTCGAACATTGCCGGATTGCCCACGTGGTATACCATCCGCGCCAGCCAGCATGGCTACATCGCGCGCAAAAAAGAGATTGATTTTCTGGTGGCGATGAACGCCGAGACCGCGCAGGAAGATGTGATGTCGCTGCCGGCTGGGGCTGTCTGCGTCTATGACGAGCCGCTGAATCTTTCCGGCCTGCGCACTGACATAACTTTTTATGCTGTGCCGTTTGACAAGCTGGTTGCGCCGGTCTGTCCGGAAGCCAAGCTGCGCCGCCTGGTAAAGAACATGCTGTATGTGGGCGTGGTGGACGCGCTGCTGGGCATTGACCGGGAAGAGTCAGAAAAAGCGCTGGTCAAACATTTTGCCAAAAAGAAAAAAGCGGCCGAGCTGAACACCGCCGCGATCCGCGCCGGCTATGACTACGCGCTGGCCACCTTCACCAAGAAGGACCCGTTCTGGGTGGAGCGCATGAATGAGAACGAGGGCAAGATCATTGTGGATGGCAACGCCGCTGCCGCTCTGGGCTGTTTGTTTGCCGGCGTCACCGTGGTCACGTGGTATCCAATTACGCCATCCAGCTCGCTGGTAGAAACGCTGATTGACTATCTGAAGGAATACCGCATTGGTCCCGACGGCAAAGCGACGTTTGCGGTCGTCCAGGCAGAAGACGAGCTTGCTGCCGTGGGCATGGTGCTGGGTGCTGGCTGGGCAGGCGCGCGGTCCATGACGTCAACTTCCGGTCCCGGCATTTCTCTGATGGCGGAATTTGTGGGACTTGGTTATTACACTGAGCTGCCCGGCGTGATCTTTGATATTCAGCGCGTGGGCCCTTCCACGGGCCTGCCGACGCGCACCATGCAGGGCGATCTTCTGGCCTGTGCGTTTCTCTCCCACGGCGACACCAAACACATCATACTGCTGCCGTCATCGGTGGAAGAGTGTTTCAGCATGGCCATGGACGCGTTTGAACTGGCTGAGCAATTCCAGACGCCGGTCTTCGTTCTTTCTGATCTCGATCTGGGCATGAACAACTGGATGGCGCATCCTTTCAAGTATCCGGAAAAACCAATCTCGCGCGGCAAGGTACTGAATGAAGAAGACCTGAAGCGCCTGGGCGGCTTCGCGCGCTATAAAGATGTTGATGGCGACGGCATTCCTTACCGCACGTTGCCGGGGACGAACCATCCGGCGGCGGCCTATTTCACACGCGGCAGCGGACACAATGAGAAGGCGCAATACAGTGAGCGTCCGGACGATTATGTGCGCAACATGGACCGGCTGGCGCGCAAGTTTGAAACCGCGCGCAAGTTCGTTCCCGCACCGGTGAAAGAAGTTGAGGGCACGTCAAAGACCGGCATCATCGCTTTTGGCACCACGCACTGGGCGATGACGGAAGCTTGTGACCAGCTTTTGCGCGAGCACAACATTGCGGCGGATTATCTCCGCCTGCGTGCCTATCCGTTTACCCAGGACGTACACGAATTCATCAAGAACCACGATCGCGTTTACGTTGTGGAGCAAAACCGTGACGCGCAGATGTTTCAGCTGATCAAGCTCGATATCGCGGCAGACCAGGTGACCAAGCTGCGCAGCGTGCTCCACTATAACGGGCTGCCGATCGACGCGCGCTCCATCACTGACGCAATCGTTCTTCAGGAGGCCAGGTAATGTCAGCAGGTTCCACTCCAACTCCCGTTCCCGCAGGGCCAAAAACGAACCATGTTGGTCTGACCGTGCTCGATTATCGCGGCGGCAAGACCACGCTGTGCGCGGGCTGCGGCCACAACGCCATTACGGAGCGCATTATCGACGCCATGTATGAGATGGGCGTGAAGCCGGAGAACCTGGCCAAGCTGTCTGGGATCGGATGCTCGTCGAAGAGCCCGGCTTATTTTGCCAACCGCGCACACGGTTTCAACTCCGTGCATGGACGCATGCCGTCCGTTGCCACCGGAGTGGCACTGGCCAACCAGAAGCTGCTGATGATTGGCGTCTCTGGCGATGGCGATACGGCGTCGATCGGTATTGGGCAGTTCGTGCACCTGATGCGGCGCAATCTGCCGATCATTTACATCATTGAAGACAACGGCGTGTATGGCCTGACCAAGGGCCAGTTTTCGGCCACGGCCGACCTGGGATCAAAGCTGAAGACGGGCGTGATCAATGATCTGCCGCCGATCGATACGTGCGCGCTGGCGATTCAGCTGGGAGCGACGTTTGTTGCGCGGTCATTTTCCGGCGACAAGAAGCAGTTGCTGAATCTGCTGAAGGCGGCCATTGCGCATCGCGGCACCGTGATGCTTGACGTGATCTCGCCCTGCGTGACCTTCAATGACCATGAGGGCTCCACCAAGTCTTACAAATATTCCAAAGACCATGAAGAGCCAATCCAGGAAGTTGGCTTTGTGCCGAGCTTTGAAAATATTGAGGTGGATTACGATCCCGGCACAACCGCCACGGTGCGTATGCATGACGGCTCGCAGCTGCGCCTGCGCAAACTTGATCGCGAATATGACGCTACCAGTAAAGTCGGAGCGTTGCGACTGCTGGCTGAGTCGCATGAAAAAGGCGAGATGCTGACCGGCGTCTTTTACGTGAACACCACGGCGCCCAATTTCATTGAACAGCTCAACCTGACCGACCAGTCTCTGGCCCGGATGACGGAAGAGCAGGTGCGTCCATCACGCCAGGCGCTGGATGAGATCATGGAAGAACTCAGGTAGATTTTTTATCCCACCCTTTGCTACGCAAAGGAGTGGGGGCCCTTAGTGTGGTCGACGAACATCGTCATAATGCGGAGTCCGTGTCCGGGAGCGCATCGCTAGAGGATGCTGTAAGTTCTTCTCTCAGCATGGTGATCAGGGCGGCGATCAGGGAAATGACCACTGGCCCGACAAAAATTCCGATGAACCCAAATGCCTGCAGCCCGCCCAGCAACGCCAACAGCAAGAGCAGCGGATGGAGTTCGACCCTGCTGCCGATCACCAAGGGGCGAATAATATTGTCCACCGTTGACACCACCAGAGCGCCCCACAGGATCAAAATAATCCCTTTCACGATGTGACCTGTGGCCATGAGGTAAATGGCGGCGGGCACCCAGACCAACGTTGTTCCCACGATCGGTATGACGGAGCACACTGCCGCAGTCAACCCAAGCAGCAACGCTGACGGCACGCGGAGGATCGCCAGGGCGGCTCCGGTCAGCAGACCTTGGGCGAGACCGACCGCCAGAATCCCATACAGGTTGGCAATAATGCTGTCGCGAATTCCGGTCAACAATCGCACTGCGCGGTCGCGGCTTAGTGGCAGTAGCGAGATGACCTTTTCGATTGCGGTATGTCCGTCGCGGAATACGAAGAACAGGATTAGGAATGTGAGGATTGCGTTCCCGGCAAAGCCCGCCAGTGCCCCCACCAAGCCGGTACCCGCCGCGAGCAAAACCTTGCTTGCCTTGCCGGGGAGGTTAGCCATGGCATCCTGTAGATGCAATACTTCCACGTCCACGTACTTTCCAAGCCACTGCAACCCGCTTTGCTGCTTGTGCGTCAGGTAGGCGACCGATCCCCCTTCCTGAGTGCTCCGGTCGCCCAGGTACCGAGCGACTTTGATTAGCTCCACGCCGGCTGCCGATGCTATGAAGAGGGCTGGTAGTACAAAGATCAGAAGCACGGCAAAGGTCGTCAGCAGGGCAGACTTATTCGGACCTCGCACGAACCTGCTGATCTTTAGAAAGAACGGATAGAATCCGACACCGATGACAGTCGCGAACGCAAAAGCCTTGAGGAAGGGATGGAAAAGCCAATAGCCCATCACCAGCGCTCCGACCAGGAAGGCCGCGAGGCACACCACGCTTGCGATTGAGCTCGGTCTTTTCACGGGCAAGCCGGGATGTCCCATTGCGACTTCCCGACGGACTGACAAATGTTCAGCCGGTAATCCAGAAGCACCAGATCAATTGCAGCATCGGCTCGCAGTTCGAGTGACGTACTGTTCACCAGAGCGGTCTCGCATTTATAACTTTTACTTTGAAGAATCCAAGAATAGATTTTGAGGTGCGGAGGATCGTCGTCAATGCTAAGGATGGTCGTATCTGCACTGTGCATAACGTTCGCTTGAAATACTATCTTAATTTACTAGCGGCCGGGACTGGCACCTGACAAGAATCCGTGCCAGAAGCCTTTGGCCAACATGTTTAAAGCTCGTGAGTTTTCCAGTTTTTTGGATTCACGGCTGAGCCAGCCCGCATGTGTCAATGCTCGTTTCAGACCGGCGTGATAGAGAAAAAGCCCCGAAAAGCGGCGAATTAACACTCGGATGGATCTTTGCTTCGGCAACGCTCAAGTCGGGTGCGCTTTGCTCATCCGGAAGTAACCTTGCTGCTGCTATGCAATTTCGGTGCGACCCTTTCCTGGCGGGTCCCGCCGACAGGGCTCCTTGCGATTGTTAAGCGGCAAAATCAATATGGTACTCGCTTTGCACCAAGCCGCTCGAATAATGCCGAGTAGCTACGTGACGGAGCCGAACGTCGCGCGGCAGGGTGCCAAAGAGGGCAATTCCGTCTCCGATGAGTACAGGCACGCGCGTGATAATGAGACGTTGGATGAGCCCCGCGCGCAGGAACCGTTGAATCGTGTTTCCACCGTCGACGTAGAGGTGGTGGGCACCACTCGCAGCAAGTTGCGAAACGATCTCAGCCGGAGCGCCCGCCATCTGTTCAACAACGCTTCCGCTGGCCGAAGACAAGTCGACCGGGCGACTACTCAGAACCACGACGCGCTTGTCACCATATGGCCAGGCTCCCAAGGTCAGGACCTTCTCGAAGGTGTTACGACCCATCACAATCGCATCGACGCTTGCAATGAATTCGTTGTAGCCGTGGGGCTCGCCGCCACCCTCCATCAGAAAGTCGAAATCACCGTTGCGTCGCGCAATGAAACCGTCGACGCTGGTTCCAACGAACACAGATACCTTCATCGTAGATTCCCTCAACTGTAGTTGCCGAAGCCAGATTAGGCCCACTGAGTCTGTCAGGTGCGCAGCGTTCCTATTGGTGGTGAAGTCAGTCGTTCTAGACGGCAGCGCCGTTTTCGCATCGGCTGCGGTGGTGCTTGCAGTGCTGGTGGTTGCAGGCTGGATGGTCGATGAAGCGGTCGAAGAAGCGCTCTGGGTTGAGTTACACGCGGTTAGGGAAAAGAAGATGGCCGCCAACAAAATTGCCGAGAAGCGAGGTAAGGTCAGCATTTGGTCTCTTTTACTTGTACAAGTCGCCGCTGTCAATTGGATAAGTGATACGGACTACCCGGCTGCTTCCTTGCGGCGCTGCCGGTATGCCCGCGTCTTCTGGCGGTTGCCGCAAAGGACTGAGGAGCACCAGCGGCGTTTGCCGGGCTTCGAATGGTCATAGAAAATCCAGTGGCATTCGTCAGACCCGCAAGCCTTGAATCGATCGAGTCGGCCTGTTTCGGCGAGCAGGTACAGCTCCGAAAGAATCCGGCCAAGACCGCTGCTGCCCTTTGCTGGCTGGAAAGTTGCTTTATCGCTTCCAATCTTCAGCACGACTGGATAGTGTTCACTGAGTTCATTCAGCCGCCGCACTATCCCTCGATTGCCCAACCTTTCCCCTGGAGCGATACCCAAAAAAGCCCGCAGGGCATCGCGTAGATCCAGTGCTTTTCTATATTGCGCTTCGGTGATGCTGTCGCCCGATCCAAGCAGACCGCGCACGCGCATCCAGCGCTCCATTTGCGGAGCGGTGGCGAGTTCGTCACTAGTCACGTGCGCGGCGCCTTGCTCCACGAACCGGCGCAGGTCAAGGGAATTCACGAACTCGTAGAAGAGTGCGAACTCACGAGGAACAGGGTACTTATCTGAGAGACGCATAGCAACACCAGTGTAACCGTTTTACCGGTTGACAATCAAGACACCAGTTATTATGATTTACAGGTGTCTTATTGATTGCCGAAGGAGGAGCTATGACAAGACCCGCAATTTCTACAGAAGACATTTCCTACCGGAAGCACGTTCCCGTGCTCGATACCCAGATGGCCTATGTTGACGTCAGTGAAGGAGACCCGATTGTATTTCTGCATGGCAATCCAACGCCTTCGTATTTATGGCGAAACATCATCCCCTATCTACTCCCTTTCGGCCGCTGCATCGCACCGGACTACGTGGGAATGGGCAATTCCGGCCCTTCACCAGATGGCAGGTACCGGTTTCTCGATCACCAGCGCTACCTGGATGCCTGGTTCGATGCTCTGGACCTAAAGAAAAATGTGATTCTGGTCTTGCATGACTGGGGGTCAGCTCTGGGTTTTTCCTGGGCCCAGCGCAATCCAGACAAAGTTCGGGCCATCGTCTACATGGAAGGAATTGTCAGGCCATTTCTCTCGTGGGATGAGTGGCCGGATGCGACGCGTGCGTTCTTCCAGGCTCAGCGTACACCCGCAGGCGAAGATCTGATCCTGCAAAAAAATCTCTTTATCGAATACTTACTTCCCCTGCGAAATATTTCCGCCGAGGCGATGGAGGTATATCGCCGGCACTATCGAAACCCTGGCCTCTCACGTCAACCAATGCTCGCCTGGACACGCGACCTGCCGATCGCAGGAGAGCCGAAAGACGTTTGCGCTATCGTTGACTCCTACGCGGCATGGCTATCGACCAGCCTGATTCCGAAGCTGTTCATCGATGCCGAACCTGGAGGTTTCCTTATCGGCCCACAACGTGACTTCTGCCGGGCATGGCCGAACCAGGCGACCGTGACCGTAAAAGGTTCGCACTTCTTACAAGAGGACGCACCGGAAGCAGTGGGAGAGGCCACAGCACGCTTTGTTGCCAAGGTGCTTGCGGCCAGATCGCTTGATCCGCCAGCATGGTTGTGCGCGCATAGGATGGGGCACCAGTCGAGCATCAAGCATCAAGAAGATACTACCCAAAGAGTCGGCGAGCATGGGCGACGCCACCCAGTGGCAGGAGTGGGAAGGGGAGTGATCCGACACCCCTCTCCCTTCCTCCAACCGGACACGAAGGTTTCCTGCGTCCGGGTATCGCAAATTAACCGTCAAGTGGTGATACCTGTTTACCTAGAGCGGGCTTACGGGAACCGCAGAAAGCCGTGATGCACGTTGCTTGCGTCAATATACTGTCCGGTAATCACCCCAAACACGTTGGGGGTCGCCGGAAAGGTGCCCTGAGCAAAGGCCGTCCCCGCCCCCGGAACGTCGAAGATGGTGATGGCGCCAAACGGGCTCCGCACAAAGCCGTGATTCACGCCGCTCGAGTCGATGTAGTTTCCTGTAATCTCCCCTAGCAGGTCGATGCCCTGAGGTACTGTGCCTTGGCCGGAGCCTGTGCCCGCTTCCGAAACGTTAAAGGTGGTGGTGGCGCCGAACGGACCGCGCACAAAGCCGTGATTCACGCCGCTCGAGTCAATGGTGTTTCCCGTGGTCACCCCCAGGTCGTTGATGCTTGTGGAGCCGGTGCCCTGGCCGGAGGCCGTGCCTGCGCCCGTGACGTTGACTTCAGTGATGGTGCCGTTCGCAGCGCGAACGAAGCCGTGAAGCGCGCCGCTCGCGTCAGAATAAGTTCCGGTGACCGCCCCCTCCTGGTTGAGGGCGCTTGCCACCGCGGGCATCGTGGATACGGAGCCCGTGGGATCGAAAGAGGTGAAGGTGCGGTAAGGTGGCGCGGTGACGAAGCCGTGAGATACACCGCTTGCGTCAATGTAGTTTCCGGCGATCTCCCCTCGCAGGTTGATGTTGCCTGCGAAAGTGCCCTGGCCGGAGCCCTGCCCGGCGTTGGGATCGTTCAAAATGGTAAAGGTCTTGAACGGAGCAGCAGTCACGAAGCCGTGAGCCACGTTACTTGCGTCAATGAGGAAACCTGCCATCACTCCGAACTGGTTGACGCTGAAAGTAATAGTGCCCTGGCCGGAGGCCGTGCCCGCGCCCGGAGCATTAAATGTGCTGAAGGTGCTGAGCGAACCACAGCCCGAAACGCACTGGAAGCCGTGAAACACGTTGCCTGAGTCAACGAAGGATCCCACGACCGTCCCCTGCTGGTTGATGCCAAAGCCCCCGGTGCCCTGGCCGGCGCCGGTGCCCGCGCCCGGAGCACTAAATGTGATGATGTCTTGAGCCCTCCCTTGCATTCTGTTGTTGTCTTGAGCGACCGCAGGGTTGAAGCACACAAGAACAATCGTTATAACCCACGGTATCCAGTAATTCCGCAACTGTCTTAGCATATTCATGATTTCCTCTTTTCGTCCGGTGAAAGTCGTCCTGCCGAGATGACTGGCGATTTACGTCAGGCATCACTCGGCGCTCCAGCAGTTCAGAGCAGAATTGGTTCTACAACTCCACAAATTCCTGCCGAGTGACAACTGATGGAGCATGTGGTGTTCCACTTTCACAACGATTACGCGACATAACAGGCCCAGGACTTCAGAGTTCGAAAACGAGTGGCGGACTAACAATCTCCTGGGACGATCCCAAAACGGGTAGAGCGACTGTTTCTCCAGCTTTCCATACACACTGGCAAGAAGATTACGAAATTTGAGAACGTCAGCGGCCACACGTCAGGTCGCTCAATTTGTGATTGACTTTTCAGGTTATTAACATACATACTGGTTGGTATGTTAAAAGCGCATGACAGGAAGCGAAAGTTGCGTGATCCAGAGCGCACGCGGCAACGCTTGCTGCAAGCGGCTTTTCGGGAGGTCTACCGTTCGGGCTTTCAGGGTACCGGCCTGGATACCATCCTGGCCGCCACCGGAGTCACTAAAGGAGCACTCTACCATCACTTTGACAGCAAGGAAGCCCTGGGATACGCCATCGTCGAAGAGATTGTCGCAGAGCTCCCCCGCGACAAGTGGTTGCGTCCTCTGCAAGAAAACAAAGACCCTATCGATGTTTTGATCGACATTGTTCAAGCGACCTCAGTTCGGCCAAAGGACGTGGAGGGTGGTTGTCCCCTGGCCAACTTGGCGCAGGAGATGTCTCCTCTGGATGAGCGATTCCGCAAGCGATTGGAGAATATCTTCAACGACTGGCAAGAAGGCGTTGCCACGGCTTTGCGGAGGGGACAGTCTCAAGGGACGGTCCGCCGCGACCTGGTTCCAGAAGAGACTGCCAGCTTTCTCGTCGCGATGTACGAGGGCTACATCTTGTTAGCAAAGAATGCTCAAAACCCGAAAGTGTGGAATGTAGGAGTCAGAAATATGGTGGGGTGGCTCCGGACTCTTCGAGCGCCGGCGCATACACGCAGCGGGAGGCGGCGTTCAGGCTGAAGGAGCATGTGGCTCGTGATGAAGCCGGGCGATTCTGCCCCAGGAGGAACCGATGAACCGAAGAAAATTGTTGGTGGTGGCAGCTTTTCTAAGTTTCGCTCTGGTCCTTGCGCTAATTGGAATGAAGCAAGGGCTAGCACAGGCGCCTAAGCAAGCATATTCGAGCATGGCGCCACTCGATCAGTACCTCATCGCAGACCGCAATGCCGAAATTGCCCTGGCGCGAAGCGCGGCACCGGATGCCATATCAGGCGATGCAAAAATTCTGGTCCTCGGGCGCCATGGCTACGAAACTGCCGTCGAAGGCAAGAATGGTTTTGTATGCGTTGTCGAGAGAGGGTGGATGTCGCCTTCCGACGCTAAGGAATTTTGGAATCCCAAAATTCGAGGTCCGATCTGTTTCAATCCGCCGGCCGCGCGATCCGTGTTGCCGACTACTCTGAAGAGAACAGAGATGGTACTGGCAGGGCGAACCAAGGCTGAGATCATCGCGGGCAACAAGGCAGCGTTCGACAAGGGTGAACTGCCGCCGCTCGAACCCGGCGGGATGAGTTACATGATGTCGAAGGAAGCTTATCTCACCGATGACGGTGGTCACAACCTGGCCCACTTGATGTTTTATGCGCCTCCGCTGGACGGCAAGGCTTGGGGTGCCGATCTGCCGAAATCACCGGTGATGCTGATTCCGCAATTCCAAGGCGCTCAACCAATCGACGTGTTTATCATTTCCGTGGGCAGGTGGTCAGACGGATCCGCTGCTCCGGTTATGTAGGACCATTTGATTTAGAAGCAGTGCACTCGTCACTCTCATTTGGGGTAGCAGGAAGTCGAAATGAGAGAGCAAGGGGTTCCATCATGAGCGCCCGCGAGATTCAGGATCAGAAGGCCAATGCACGTGAGATGCCTGTTCAACAAGCTGCTCACGCTAATGCGAACGTTGCGGCCAGCCCACTGCGGGTAGCTGCAATTTTCTCTACGAAGAGTAGACGGAATCGCACTCTTGAATCGACAGCGGACGAGTTCTGCGAAGCTGCAGATACATCATTGCTTCCGGTAATCGGAGTTGATGCAAACCTCATGCGCATCTTGCGGCAGTTGGAGGTTATAGCAAAACGACAGGCGCCACGAATCGCGGTCAAGGCAAAGGGTAGGATCTTTTTCCTGGATTTAGCTGAGATCGTGGCAGTGCAAGCCGAAGGTAATTACGTTTCGTTGTGGCACCGGACCAATCCCTATTTGCTGCGCGAGTCTCTCTCGTCCATGGCGGAGAAGCTCAAGCCCTACGGTTTTATTCGCATCCACCGCTCGGTGGTCGTGAATATTTCAGCCGTGGAGGAGATCCAACCTTTACCGACGGGAGAGTACAGGCTGCGCGTAAAAGGTGGGAAGGAATACCTGGTAACGCGCACATACAAAAACAACCTCAGAGATCTGGCTCAACTGTGGGTAGGCTCAGAGCGCCTCGCCGGCTAACAGCGAGAGCATTTACTGCTCAGACGAAGCTGCCCGGCAAGAGAAACTCAGGTTAGTGAACGCCGGTTTTGCGAGGACGGTTCGTGAGCACTTTGGCCGAGCATCCCCCGATCTCGATCCGAAGCCCTGATTAGCAGGCTAGGTCACCAGTGTGACCAGGCCGGTGACGATCAGCGCGGCGGCCCAGACTATGTCAACGTTGAACCACGCCTTGCGTAGAATCGCGAGACCGAACTTGCTGTAGACCATCCACGCCACCAGACCTGTGACCGCAAGATAGCCCAGCGTGTGCACGCCGGTGGCAAGCATTCCTGCAAGCGGACTGGCGGCGGCCGATGTGTGATGGTGGACCGCCGCATTGCCGACCGCTTCGACGGTGCTACTGGACAGCAGCACCGGAAGGACCATCAAACCTGCGCCATGTGCAGAGGCCATTAGAAACGACCACACCGTGAGGTCGCGGAAGTCGACCTGCATGCGCACCCAGCGCGGGTGGCGGTGATGCCGCAGCAGGAAATAGGTCCCAAGGCCAATCAGGACCGCGCCGACTGGATAGCGGATGGCCGCAAGCGGCAGCGCATTGCCAAGAAAAACAGCTGCCATCACAACGAAGCCGATGGCCAGCGCGTGGCCCAGGGCAATGGGCAGGAGCGATCGCGCGACCGCACTGCCTTTCCGCTCCTGCATGCCCAGCGCCACGGCGAAGAGCCAGCCCATCCCGGGGTTGAGCCCGTGATAGGCGCCGAGGAGCAGCATGATCCCCAGTGCCGTCGTGCCCATCTCCGCGTGCGTCATGGCGCCTCGGAATAGCAGTAAGAGTCGGATGAAGCGTCGCCGCCCTGTAGACGTAGCTGATGCGCGCGCAGCCCGTCGAACTCGACGAAGAAGTTTTCATCCAGCTTCATCCCGCCTTTCGGGTCCGCATCGATTTTTACCATCCAACTCTTGACGCCATCGGGATAGAACTGCTCGTCCCAGGGCGAGTAGAGCGAATTGGTGAAATAAACGCGCTTGCCGTCACGGCTGATTTCAACCATCTGCGGAGCGCCATTGAGCGGCTGCCCTGGTTTCTTCGGGTGGGCCGCGCGACGTACGATGCCGCCGAGGTGCAGCGAGCCCGTCTTCTTCGGATGGGCGGGGTCGGAGACGTCATACTGAATGAACTCGCCGGTCCCCCAGCATGAAACATAGAGGAAGCGGTCGTCGAGTGACAGGTTGATGTCCGTTACCAACGGAGGCACCGCCTTGAAGCCCTTGAGCAGCGGCGGGAGTTTTTCCGGGTCTGCCGGTTCAGCGGGAATTTCAATCACTTTGCGGACGGCCCACTTGGCGTTTTTGCCTTCGCCTTCGCGATACCACATCCAGATGGAAGCCGAAAGATCCTTGGTCGAAATCACCACACCGGCGAACCCAAAGGTCTTTTGGGGATCGTGGGAAGGCCGCAGCTCCAGCACCATCTGTTGCTCCGCGCCCAGATCCAGTTCCTGCACATGGCGACGCTTGTCCAGATCAAAGATGTGGATCTTGTGGCCGTATTTGCCGGCCAGCAGCAACTCCGCGTTGAGGCCATGCTTCACCATGTTGGGCGTGCCCCATTCAGAAGTGATCATGGTGTCGTGCCCCAGATGCCACCAGAAGTCGTAGGCCAGTTGCTGTGAACCGCGGTCCTTCTCCCAGGCGCCCTTCAACTCAAACGTGTTGGCATCCATCAGGAAGATGCCGCCAGGGCCGTCTCCGGTGGTATTGCCGAGCGCGCTGCCATAGACGCCGTCAGGCCCGCAATGAATCGTGTGCGGTGAAGTGTAACCGGTCTTTTTGATGAACTCTTCCGGCTCGATCACCTTCACGATCCTCGGCTGCCGGGGATTCTCTTTGGTATCGAGGATGTGAATTCGCGACGAGCCGATGCCGGGCACGATCAAGTAGCGACGCTCCATGTGCGCATGCGACGCCTGCGGGCAGAGACACGCGCTGCACGCATTCCATCCGAAGTGGTGCAGCTCATTGTCGTTGCCGGGGAAATCCACCTGCCCGAGCAGGCGGCCGTACCCGGAAGATTTCGGATCGAGGTCAATCACGCCCAGAGCGTCTTTCTTTCCGTTCTTGCCGACGTTGAGCAGCACGACATAAGCGAGTTGTTCCGGCGGGGCCTGCATGGCCATGCCCGGGGAAGGATAAAAGGTTGGGTCCGGACGCATTAGAGACATACATTTTTCCTTGTGCGAGGATTCGCTGAGAAAGAGCTACCGCGGCCGATGTTTCAAACCGCGTGTGGAGTCAGAGGGAACAACCAGTAGACTCTCACGGTCAAGGTTCCAGGAGAACCTGAGCAACTGCCTGTCAATTGCAAGCTGCCAGCCGCAGGTAACACGGCTCGTGGCATACTCAAAAGCATACCACTCGTCCTACTCACCCGCGAGCACGCGCAGACCCGGCTTGCCGATTCCTGCAGACCACCTTATCGAAGAAGATGCGAAGAATGATCGAGGGT
>CAVRTD010000006.1:0-377565 GCA_963724105.1 Terriglobia bacterium
TGCTGGGGCCGCTGGTCACGGACGTCCCGGTCTAGGATCGCATGCGCTCCGCGATTGGTGCGGCCATGATCGGCTGGCACGGCGCTTCCATGCTCTGCTACGTCACGCCGGGAAGAGACCTGGGACTGCCCAACGAAAAGGACGTAAAAGACGGGATCATCGCCTATAAAATTGCGGCGCACGCAGCGGATATCGCGCGGCACCGCCCCGGCGCGCAGGACCGCGACAACGCTCTCAGCTATGCCCGCTACACCTTCGACTGGGAGAAGCAGTTTGCTCTCTCACTTGATCCTGAAAGCGCGCGCTCCATGCACGACGAAACTCTGGCGGACGACTTCTACAAAGACGCCAAGTTCTGCTCCATGTGCGGACCGAAATTCTGCTCCATGAATTACTCGCAGAAGGTGGATGACTTCAACAAAAAGGTTTACGGGATCAAGAAGACGGATTACTCGCAGTTGGTGGAGAAGCTTGCGGGAGTGAAGTAGCTAGACCGTCGGACAGACAAAATTGGAATCACAAAACAGCCCTCACGGAATGCAGGCTGTCTTTTGTGCCCAAGCTATTTTTCCGGCAAAGCGCCAGTTGTCTAATGCTCATTATCTAAATCAGAGAAATGCTTCAAGCCGGCTTGCTGGCCTGACTGTTTAGGTTTCTGCGTAGGCACTGGAATCTTGAAGCGGCGGATCCACGTCATCGCCAATAGAGGTTTCAGCCTGCTGTGCAACTAATTCCTGTGTCCGTTGGGTGCGTGGTGAAGGCTTTGCCGCTACCTGAGCGACCGGCTGAGATCCTGTTCCTGGCTGGGGCTTGGCTATAGCTTGAGTTGTTCTGCCGGTTGAGGCTGGCGATGTAGCACTTGGGGCCTGTGCTGCCACGCTGCTGGAAGCATGGTTGGCCGGGCTGGCCAGCGGAGCGCCTGAATGAAATAGCCCCAGAGCAATGCCCATCACAAACAGCGCGCTTACTGCAGCCGCGCCGGTAAGCACCGCGCGCAATGGCGGGTTTATCTTGTCACGGGCGATCGGGGTGGCATGAATCGCATCCCGGTCCAATCTGGGAGCAGGGGCAGGGGGCCGGACGAGAGCTGCCGCGGGCGGAACTTTCTCGTCTGTAGTTTTTTTTGGGTCTGGGAAGCTTCGGCAGGCTATGTGCGTATGTGCTTTGTTCCGGCTGCCACAGACGATGCTCAGGCTGACTCTCAGACTGGCTTTCATGTAAGCCGGGTTTGCGCTGCTGCAGCAACTCCATCAGCCGGACTGAGGCCGCAATGCGCGCGGCTTCCAGCTCTGCTGCCCGTTGCTGCGCTTCTGCCCGGCGCTGCTCCAGATCGAGCAGCCGCGCGGTGTGCGCTGCCCGTGCCTCGGCTGAGCGTACCTGAGCGCGCTTCTTGTATTCCTGAAAATGATCGCGGACGGAAGCAGCTGTGGAAGAGGTCAAGGCCAGCGCGCCAGCCCACGTCCGGGCGGCAATCTTCGCGCCATCCTGCAAAACTTGCTTGCCACGTTCCGACGCCGGTAAAGGCTTTTTAGTATCCTGGGCCGCGGGACTTACTTGTGGCGCTTCTGTGCGTGCCACTGGTGTGCTGAATGGCGTCAACTGTGACAGGTAAGGCATGGAATCGTTGGAGCTTGCAGGCTCAGGAACTAACGTTGGCAGATTTTCTGCGATCCTGACTGGTCCCATTGCAGCCGTTGGCTCTTCCATAAAGGCCACGGGCGGTAGCGGCGCCTGCTCCATCACCGGTATCTCGACTAGCTCCGGCGCAGCCTGCATGGCAGCGGGCATCTCAGCATTGGCAGAAAATGCCGCTTCGAATTCGCGCTCTGCCTCGGACTGTATCTCTTTGTGGGAAACTATCTTTATTACGTTTTCGGCGGCCGGCTGAACAGCGGCTTGCGGGGTGAGCTCGACGATAGGTTCTGGCGCGGATTGCAGAATGCCAGGGGCGACGGCAATATCGGCTTCAAGTTCGGTCGCCAGATCGGCTGCGCGGTCCAGCACGTCAGCCCGTTCGCACATTTCAAACTCAATTTCCAGATCGGCGGGAGCAAGGTTTGCCTGGTCCGGACGCACCACCTCAACTTTATAGCCTTGTTGACGTAATTGACTGGAAAGATCAGCCGTTCTTTCAGGGTTGCGCGTAAGTATTCGAGCCAGTGGCATGGGGAAGCCACCTCCCAGAGATTTGTGACTACTGCGCCCGGAGCCAACAATGTTCCGGCCACACGAGTCCATAGTACAGCAGCGGCGTGATTATTTAGACGCAAATTGCGCGGTAAGGGGTGCCTGGCAAGTGACTGGTTAATTCACTTCGGCAAAATCCATGCCGTCAGCAAACTGCAGGCCTGTTATCTGCCGTGCATGGTGCTGTACTTCCAGGTACGCCGTCATAATTGCAATGTGAATCGACTCGCGTTGCGCCGGGCTGGTGCATTCCGTACGAATGCGGTCAAGCTCCAGGTACCGGTCATGGGCTAGCACGAATTTGTTTACGACTCTATTCATAGCTTGACCATTGTTCTAGCAGGAAGGCAAACCGCGAATCACTCAAAGACCTTAGAACTCTACTTGGTATCCCGTAGCTCAGTAACGTTACTTGGATAACGTTACTTCATGCGAATCCAGCAGCTCTGCAGCAAAATTTGCGCTGAGGGTGAAGAAGTATGGATCTAAATCGTGTCAGAGAAGATGGTTTCTTCCGGCACGTTCGTGGGACTTTCAAAGTCGATCTTGTAACCATCAGGGTCTTCCACGGATGTGACCCACATGGCATTTCCCACGAACGGCCGTTTGGCCTGAATCCCGCGCGACGTGATCTCACGATAGATTGCCAGAGCGTCATTGCATTGAAAGCAGATGGAGACGCCCACAGCCAAGTTTGCCTTCCGGCCGCTGGGCGATGGTCTTTCTTAAATTCCTGCAGCATCAGGGCGGCGTTGCCGTGCTGCAGCCAGCACCAGCGAACTTTGTCCGGACCATCCGGCGTCCACTGTTTGGTCATTACAAAGCCCAGGCCATCCACATAAAAACGGAGCGACGCTTCCATACTGGACACGCCAAAAAAAGGTACAGCCTGCTGTACGTTGGCAACAGCTTTGGCTTCTGCTTTTGTTTGGGTTTCCATGTTGAATCTGCCAGCAGATGGTTTGACTTAGCACCGCTTGCACAACAGCTTTGCTTTTGGCCCAGGAGCCAAAAGCTAATGGCCAATAGCCTTCGCAATTACTAATAACTAACTACTAATTACTGCCCCCATACGCCTCATCCAACAACTCCATCACATGCTTCACCGGAGTCTTCAGCCCATTCTTTTCCATGCCGGCGCGCAACTGGATCATGCAGCCCACGTTGGCGGTGGCAAGCATGTCAGACGAGACGGAAGTCACGTCTTCCATCTTCTTTTCCAGGATCTTCATGGATAGCTCATTTTGCGCGACGTTATAGACGCCGGCGCTGCCGCAGCACTGGTCAGGATGGGGTAACTCCACCAGTTGGCATCCAATTGCCGTCAGCAGTTCGCGCGGCTGTGTGCGGATGCGCTGAGCATTGGCCAGATGGCATGGGTCCTGGTAAGCCACTTTCTGTCCGATCTTCTTTTTCGGCGCTCTCAAGCCAATGCCGGCCAGATATTCAGTCACGTCGCGCATCTTGGCTTTGAATTCCTCGGCACGCTCCAGATACACCGGATCGTGCTCCAGCAGGTCGTCATACTCCTTCATATTGGAGCCGCAGCCGGCGGCGTTGGTCACAATCGCGTCATACTCGCCGCCCAGAAAAATGTCGATGTTGTTCCGAGCCAGCTCGCGGGCTTCTTCGCGCAGTCCGGCGTGGGCGTGCAAGGCGCCACAGCAGCCTTGCCCCTCAGGAATGTGGACTTCAATGCCGTTCTGCGTCAGCACATTCACTGTGGCGCGGTTCAGATGCGAAAACGCGACGTTATTAATGCATCCAGCCACGAAGGCGACCTTACCGCGCTTCTCGCCTACCGCTGGGAAAACTTTGCCAATCTGGTCAAAGAAAAATTCCTTGTCAATCTGGGGAGATAGCTTATCCAGATCGGCCACGCCCAACAGCTTCAGCAGGCCAGACTTCCGCACCAGCGTTTGCAGTCCGGAGCGCTGGTAGAAACGCATCAAGCTGGCGACCAGGCGCAACATGCCAAAATTCGGAATCACCTTTTTGTAAAAGAAGCTCCGCAGCATACGCTGAATGAACGGGCGTTTGTAGCCTTGCTCAATCTGCGCGCGCGCGCGTTCCACAATGCGCCCGTATTTCACGCCGGAGGGGCAGGCAATTTCACAGGCCACGCAGCCCAGGCAACGGTCAATATGATTTACAAATGTCTCACCCAGCGGCATCTTGCCTTCATTGACCTGCAGGACCTGAAAGATGCGTCCACGGGGAGAATCCATCTCCATGCCCAGTACTTTGTAGGTTGGGCAATGGTTCAGGCAGAGCCCGCAATGCACGCAGGTAGAGAGCAGCTCCCAGGTCGGCGCATCTTTGCTTGTGCCAGCCGGCGGCTTCAAATGCGGATCGTGCACATGAGGTTCGAATGCGGTGCTCTCAGACAATGAATCTTCCCCTGTTCAGAATATTTTTTGGATCAATGGCTTTCTTTACCGCGCGCATCATCTTTACGTCGGTCGGCGTGGTGCCCCAGACGTCAAAATGGTTCTTGGCTTCTTTCGGGCATTGCGCCACCTCGGCCGATGAGCCCTGAGGCAGCAATCCGCGAAACGCCGAAACGCAGTTGGCATACTGCATCGCGGAAGGCGGGTCCACCGACAAAGGCATAAAGGCCAGCACCATGTTTCCGGTAGCGGCGCGGCCCACAGCGGCAGGAATCATATTGTAATCCGGGGCGGCGCGCTCAAAGGCCTGCAATGCAGGGCCAACACTCTGGATCGCCATGTGCGTATACATCACCATGGCATTTCTGTGGCGCGCCAGAACGCTTTGCTCAAAGTGTGAAATCCAGCTCCAGAATTGATCTTCCGCCGGGCCTTCCAGTGAACGTGTGACGGCGCTTCCCAGTTCGCGGGCATAGCGGGCCAGCACGTTGTCACTGCCCACCGCGCGCAGAACAATCTGCCATTCGACGGCAGGCAGAGACAAAGGTTGTTCCGGCGCGTAGTCATCCGGATCATGCACGGTTCCGGCATCGCGCAGATACTCACCCGCCCGCGGCGAGATGATCTCCATGCACATGGGCGTAAGCGGCGACTGGAAAAGATGCGTGCGGAATTGCAGCGCTTCGTCGAGCGAGTGGAACGAGCAAATAAAAGTCCGTGTCTGCCGGGGACGGGGGAAAACTTTAAAGTTCGCTCGCGTCATTACCGCCAGCGATCCATAGCTGCCGGTGAGCAGCTTCATCAGGTCATAGCCGGCAACATTTTTTACCACGCGTCCGCCGCCTTTTACGACCTTGCCGTCCGTGGTGACAAACTGAATGCCAATGCAGAAATCGCGCATGTGGCCGAAAGTTGATTTCAGCGGCCCGGCAGCGCCCGTAGCCAGCAGTCCGCCGATGGTTGCATGGTCCAGGCTTGCGGAATCACACGGGACCCACTGATGGTGCTCGCCCAGTTTGCGCTGCATTTCGGCAAACGGCATGCCTGCACCCACGGCAATGGTTAAATCGCCCGGATCATATTCTTCAATCTTGTTCATGCGCGTGGTACTGAGCAGAATGTCCACACGTTCCGGCACGCCGCCGATTTGCTGCTTGGTCAGGCCGCCCGCTGGAGCCACCACCAGATCGCGCTCATTCGCCAGATGCAGCACGGCCGCGACTTCTTCGGGCGAACCAGGGAAGACCACAACGGACGGAGCCACGCCGTTAATGTCAAAGCCTCGCAGGTCATGGGTGAGATGCGTTTCGCCCACAATCGCAGCCAGATCGCGGTCCACACTCGCTGGACTGACAACCGAACTCATGCGAAGACTCCCTCAACCGGCTCAACTTTGGCTTTCGGCAGAGGCCCGGTAATTTCGCGGCAGAAGTGCAATTCAGGAATCATCTTCTGCGGATTCAAAATGGATTCAGGATTGAAAGCATTGCGCAATCGAATCATCACTTCCAGATCGTCTTCGGTAAACATGGCAGTCATCAAGCCCATTTTTTCCAGCCCCACGCCATGTTCGCCCGTGATGGAGCCGCCAAACTTCAGGCAGCAGGCCATAATCTCTTTAGCTGCTTTGCGGCTATTTTCGGTTTGTACAGGATCACGGCTATTGAAAAGGATCAGCGGGTGAAGATTGCCGTCGCCGGCGTGAAATACGTTGCCGATAATCAGGTCGTACTTTTTGCTGATGCGTTCAATCTCCGCCAGCGTGTACGGGACCTTGGTGCGGGGGATGACTCCATCCTGCGTGTAATAAGAAGGTGACACGCGGCCTACGGAGCCGAAAGCCGTTTTGCGGCCCAGCCAGAGCAACTGGCGTTGTTT
This sequence comes from Terriglobia bacterium, assembly GCA_963724105.1. Classification (GTDB taxonomy): domain Bacteria; phylum Acidobacteriota; class Terriglobia; order Terriglobales; family Acidobacteriaceae; genus Angelobacter. The sequence goes on from CAVRTD010000006.1 coordinate 6,456, forward strand.
TTCGTCCTTGGCATGGCGAACTTCGCGGGCTTTTTGTTGCAGGCAGACCTCGCTGACGGCTTTGGCTTGTTCTTCCACAACTTCCCGCATGCCCTCAAGCTCGATCAGAAGCACCGCCGCTGCGTCTTCCGGATATCCGGCGTGAACGTTGGCTTCGACGCAACGCACCATCCAGCCATCCAGCATTTCCAGCGCAGCCGGCGTTACGCCGCTCTGCGTGATGGCCACTACTGTGTTGGCCGCATCTTCCACGGTGTTGTAAATCGCCAGCAGCGTGGTTACATGCTCTGGAAGCTTGGTGAGCTTAACCGTGACGCGCGTCACCACGCCCATAGTTCCTTCTGAGCCAACGAAGAAGCCGGTCAGGTCCAGACCGGTGGAATCCTGCGCTTTGCCGCCAAACTCAACAACTCTTCCGTCCGGCAGCACAATTTCCAGACCAGTTACGTGATTTACCGTAACGCCCAGTGCCAGCGTATGCGGTCCGCCGGAATTTTCCGCCACGTTTCCGCCGATGGTGCAGGCTTTCTGGCTGGAAGGATCAGGCGCGTAATAGTAGCCATATCGGGCTGTGGCGTTACTCAGCTCCAGATTTACCACGCCCGGCTGGACCACGGCCCTTTGGTTGGGTACATCAATCTCAAGGATTTTGTTCATGCGCGCCAGTGAGAGCACAATCGCCTCTCGCCGCGCGATGGCCCCGCCACTCAGCCCCGTGCCCGCTCCGCGCGGCACCACGGGAATCTTCTTCTCGCTGGCCATCTTCATGATCTGCGAGACCTGCTGCGTGGTCTGCGCAAACACGACGGCCCCCGGACGATGCGTATCCACGCCCGCATCGTATTCGTAAAGCATGAGTTCTTCCGGCTTATCCAGTACTGCGTCTTTACCTGCTATTTTCTTGAGTTGGCGGAGAATTGAGGAGTCCATAGATTTTGTCCCGAAGATTTGTCCAGCCCCGTTGACGCTAATTGCAGTCTTTGCCGACCGTCTAAATTGTAAACCTTTAACCTGCCCCTGGTTTGATGATTTGGCGCCTGTTGATTTGACGCCTGTTGATTAGGGCGTCTGTCTGGACGGTCAGAGGGAACTCACCTTATCAAGCCACCCTACTCCCGGAAAGGCCCATTCAGCCCTGGGCGAGCCATTTTGGACGGGGCAAAGCCGCTCAGGAGATAATGCTAGTTGCTGGCCAGGAGCACCAACTGGCTAGCGCGGGCAGCCCGCATCCAATTCTGATGATGAAAGCATCCACAGAGCGATTCAGCGACCGTGTAGACAATTATGTACGCTACCGGCCAGGGTATCCGCCGGAAGTGTTGGAGTTATTGCGGCGGGAATGTGGGCTCCGGCCCGAACACATCCTGGCGGACATCGCCTCTGGCACCGGCATTTTCACGCGACTGTTGTTGGAGAACGGCAACAAGGTATTCGCGGTCGAGCCCAATGCTGCAATGCGGGCGGCGGGCAGCCAGTTGCAGGAGTCTTTTAAGAATCTAGTGCCGGTCGCTGGCACGGCCGAAGAAACCACGCTTCCTGCCGCTTCCGTGGATTTTGTTACGGCAGCTCAGGCGGCCCATTGGTTTCACCTCAAACTGGCGCGCGCTGAGTTTGAGCGCATCCTGAAGCCGAATGGATGGTGTGTGTTCGTCTGGAATGAGCGCCGCACGGATGGCAATCCGTTTTTAGAGCAGTATGAGCGAATCCTGCAGACGTATTGCGCCGATTACAAAGAAACACGGCACGGGCAGACATCAAGAATTATTCAGGAGTTTTTCGCGGGTGCGCAATATCAGGAGCGGGTCTTTCAATACGAGCAGGAATTCGATTTTGAAGGTCTCTCAGGGCGACTGCTTTCATCTTCCTATAGTCCCTTGCAACAGGACCCCCGCCACGCGCCGATGATGAGGGAGCTTGAGCAAATTTTCCGTGACCACGCACGGGATAACATGGTCCGGTTTGAGTACAACACACAGATGTTCTTTAGCAAACTGAATGCAGGGCCGCGCTAGCACGCGCGGGGATGTTGGCGTCATGCGCCATGAAGAAGCCATGTGAACTAAAAAGAGCCGCACAAACTAAAAAAAGGGGGAGCCGATTTGGCTCCCCCTTTTTGGTTAAGCAGATGGTTAGAAAATGAACTTGGCAACCAGCTGCATGACGCGAGCATTGTTGGAGAATGCCTGTGAAGCGTCGTTAAATGCGCTGCTCTGGGCACGGACAAAAGCGGTGATGCCCGTGAATCCGAGTGAGTTCACTGTGTTGACACTACCCGGGAGGAACTGGGAGTGGTTGAAGATGTTGAATGCCTGGGCCTGGAATTCCAGTGACGTTCTTTCCGTGGTGTTGAAGCGTTTTACCACGGTCATGTCCCAGTTGTTGGTGCGCGGGGTTGCCAGCGTGTTACGTCCAGCAGTAGCCAGGGCGCCATTGGCAGCCTGGATGTACTGGGCGTTCGGGTTTACGGCAACATAACCCACGATGTTACCTGTGGGGCATGGGTTACCTGCAACAACGGCAACGTTACAAAGTGTGGTAACTGCGCTGCTCGTGCCCGGGACGCCAGACTTGTTAAAGATGGTGCGGTCTGGAGCGGCGTCGCCGTTCTGGTTGGCATCCTGTCCAGCGCCAGTGCTGCAAGGCACATTCGCGGTGACAGTTAAGCAGCTCGGATCGCCAGTTGGGCCGCTGCTCTGAGGCGTGTAGAACTCAGGAGACTGCAGCTGCCACTGTGGAGCGAGCTCCCAGTTGCCGAGCAGGTTTTTGGCCATCCAGTTGGATGAACCCTTGAAGAACGGGACGTTGTAGATGGCTTCCAGGCTCAAACGCTGACGGCGATCGAGAGCGGAAGTGGACATGTCAGCCGTGAAATTCTGCGAGTTCTGCGGACGACGGGGCGTCAACAGGGTCGAGAATACATCCGCGGTTGAGTTATCAAACGCATGGCTATAGGTGTAAGCAGCGAGCAATTGCAGGCCGTTGCTGTAGCTGCGTGTTACCTGTGCCTGGAGTCCGTCGTACTTGGACTGTCCGTAGGGTTGGAATGAGGTGATGGCGTTCTTAAACCCGGCATTGAAGAATGCAGGAAGGACGCGTGGAACGGCCGCTCTTACGCTGGCCAGGTTCTGAGTCAAGCTCGCAATCGTGGCCGGGCTTGGCGTGGTCAGGAAGGTCGGCAGGAAGTTCGTTGCCGTTACCTGAGGTTGAATGTTCAGCTGCTGCTGTACCGGCAAGTGAATGCCTTTTGTGCCTACATAGCGAATTTCCGCCGTGTATTTCTTGGCAAAAACGTGTTCAATGCCCAGGTTCCAGGATTCGGAATACGGAAGCTTCTGCTGAATCGGCAGGAAGTTTGCCGTTGCAGCGATTTGATCAGCCGGTGAGGCAAAGGTTTTCAGGCCAGAACCTGCTCCGGCAGGCAGTCCGCCGCCAGCCAGGAAGCCAGTGGTAGCCCAGTTGCAACCGCCAACTCCGTTGATGCTGTTGTTTACGTCGCAAGTGCCACCAAATTGCGGAGGAACAGCCAGAAGACCGAGGTTGTCATACAACACATCGGTCGCCATTCCGAAACCGCCGCGAATCGAGGTGTTTCCGGAAGTACCCGGCGAATACGCAAAGCCGATGCGCGGAGACCAGTTGTTGTACTGTGGCTGCGGTGCACCGAAGGTAATCAGGCCCGGTACGCTGGCAGCAGAGTTCAGGCTCTGGAGCCTTTCGCTGGTTGGCACAGAGGTGAATTCATAACGCAGACCAAGGTTCAGGGTGAGGTTCTTGGTGATACGGAACTCGTCATTGCCATAAACATAGATGGCTGACTGGTCGCCGTAATAGGTGTTGCTGCCAGTGGACCGTTGACCGAAGTCAGAAGGAACCTGGTCAGTCAGGAATTCTTCCGTGCTTCCGTAATCATAGTCACCGCGTGCACGCTGCGTGAAACCCTGCGGTGAGATGTATTTGCGGCCTTCAAGACCGAACTTCATCGTGTGCTTGCCTTTTACCCACACGATATTTTCGGTGGCCTGATATACGTTCTGAATTCCAAACTGCGGAGCGTTCGGATCAGGTCCGATCTGGTTCTCCGTGTCATCAAAGGTGAGGTTCGGGAAAGCAGCGAGACCCGGGAACGAGAAGTTGCCGGCCGTCAAAGTCGAAGCATTGCGGTTAAAGCCCAGACGGAATTCGTTGCTCAGGGTCGGAGTAAACGTGTGGTATTCGCTAAACGTGATCACATGGTCACGAGTAGGAACCGTTGTGAAGAATGAAGGAATGTTCGGTGTCGGATCAGTGGCATCGTTCTTCTGGTAAATGTAACGAGCGCGGATCTGGTCCTTATCCGACAGGTTGTAATCAAAGCTATTTACAGTGGTGTAGGTGTTGTTGTGTGCCTTGGGCGTAAAGTCGATTTCGCCCAATTGAGCGCCGCTACCCAAGGTGGCTGCGCCAATTGCTGCGCAGTTGCTGTCCACACCTGCAGGCGCCGCTGCGGTACCTTCAGCATTTTTCAATACGTTGAGGTTCGTGGTGCTGACACCGGGAAGGGCCGCCAACGTAGCATATCCAGCCGCTGTAGGCGCGCAGATAAAGCTGCTGCCAATCGTCTGGTGGCTCGGATTGTATTCCTGGTTGGTGAAGAAGAACATCTTGTCCTTCCAGATGGGGCCGCCAACCTGGCCGCCGAGCCGATTATTGTCAAAACCAGGATTGGTGAAATCTGGTCCGGACTGAGTGCGAGCATTCGATGCGTCGATGGCATTCAGATTACGGTTTTGCATGTACTCATACACGCGACCATGCCATTTATTGGTGCCGCTGACGATCGTCTGGTTGAATTGTCCGCCTGAAGAGTGTCCAAATTCAGGAGAGAACTGGTTCTGAAGAATGGTAAAGTTTTCAACTGCATCATTCGGGATGGTAACTACTGGTCCCGTTACCGACTTGCTGTTGTTGTCCACACCTTCAATCGTGAAGTTGTTGTTGCGCGGACGCTGGCCTGAAACGGAAGGTCCGGTTCCGGCTCCGATGCCGCCGCTGGTAGCAACGCCTGCATTCAGCAAGGACAGGTTAAGAACGCCTAACCCGATTGTGGCAGTCGGCAGGTCCTGTATTTCTTTGGTCTCAAATGTGTTCTGAATATTGTGGGTGGTGGTGTCAATGGTCAGGGCCTCAGCAGTTACTTCAAGAGTTTCCTGCTTGCCGCTGACGGCTGCCACGATATTTGCAGTGGCTTGCTTGTTGAGCTGAACTTGAACGTCTTTATACCCGCCGGCCATGTTGCTGCCAGTCATTTCCAGCGAATAGTGACCGATCGGCAAATTGACGAAATGGAATTCGCCGCTTGCATTGGTTGTTGTGGTTGATTTCGCGCCAGTAGCTAGGCTAGTAGCGACCACTTGAGCGTTTGGGACGACAGCACCAGAGGTGTCTGTTACAACGCCAAGGAGATCGCCGCTAATGGCCTGCGCCCCCATGTACATCGGGAGACTCAGGATGGCTATGGCAATAAGAGCTATGCCAAGTTTAAGGCTGAATGTTTTCATGCCATTCAATATTGCATTCTGGATTCCATAATCAAAGTCACTGTATTTGATAACTTTACCGATTTTTACAAGTGTAAATATACAGAATTTCACAATAAAATGGCCTTCCGGGTACGATTTACCATAGGTATCGTAAGCCACCCGCAAATATATGGAAATAAATGATTAAGGAAAGCCAATCAAAGACAATTGACTGCTGGATTACGCCCATGGTCTCACTTTGGCAACCGCTATCCCAGGGCGTTTTTGCGGCGGAAAATGCCTTTTATTCTGTCTGCTGACTTATATTCAGCAAAACGCCAACACTGGTTAACATCATAAAGAGAGATGAGCCACCATACGAGATAAACGGCAGTGGAATGCCTTTGGTTGGAAGCAATGCCAAAACCACGCTTATATTGAAGAAAGCCTGCACCACAATCATGGTGGTGACGCCAATTGCGATATAGCGCCCAAAATTGTCCCGGGCGCGCAAAGAGGTCCTGAGGCCGCGCCAGGCAAAGATACAAAACAGCACACCCACCGCCACCGCACCAATAAGTCCCAATTCCTCTGAAATCACCCCAAAAATAAAGTCGGTATGGGGTTCAGGCAGGTAAAAGAGCTTCTGCTTGCCTTCCATCAGCCCCAGGCCGGTCATGCCGCCGGTCCCCACGGCAATCAATGATTGATTGATATGAAAGCCGATCCCCTGCGGATCCCGCTCCGGATGAAGGAAAACCTCCATGCGCGCCAGCCGCCATGGAACAAAAATCAGCATGTAAGCCAGCACCGGCACAATGGGAACCAGGCCTGCAGCAAAATATCTCAGCCGCATGCCGGCTGCATAGAGAATGGCGGCGGTTACACCCAGGCAAACCAGTGCGGTGCCCAGGTCGGGCTGTTTCATGATCAGCCCTGCAAACAGAAAGACCGGAATCACTGCCGGCAGCAGCGTATGCCGCCAGTCGTCCATGGATTTGGACCGTGCCTCAAGAAAGAAGGCCAGAAAAAGAATGAGCGCCGGCTTGGCCAGCTCCGATGGCTGGAATGACATCAAGCTGCCCAGCTTGATCCAGCGATGCGTGTTGTGTGAGCGGTCAAGAAAAAAGACGGCGATCAGCAGCAATGCGGTCACGCCAAGCAGCGAAAAAACAATGGCCGGCTTTTTCCACCGGCGATAATCCACATTCATGGCCACAGCCATCGCGCCCAGGCCAGCAACGGCCCAGCCAAGCTGGCGAAAGAGAAAATGATACGGCGATCCAAAGCGTTCGCTGGCCATTACCGCCGACGCGCTGAAATACCATCAGCACGCCAATCACAACCAGCAGCAAGGTGGAACCGAACATCCATTTATCAACGCCAACTCTTTTTGCCACTAGGACCTGTCTCCCGTTGGTACCGGAGTAAGTGACTTCACCAGTTCTTTGAACACGCGTCCACGGTGCTCATAGCTATTAAATTGGTCAAAGCTGGCGCAAGCCGGAGCCAGCAACACGACATCGCCGGATTTCGCCGCGTCAAAGGCCTGCCGCACCGCGCGCTCCAGCGTTCCTGAGCGGACGAGCTCCGCCGAACCTTGCACCTGCGAGGCGATCTTGTCTGCAGCCGCGCCAATCAGGTAGACGCGCTTCACCCGCTCGCGCAGCAGAGGGTTCAGCACCGTGTAGTCGCTGCCTTTGTCTTTGCCGCCCAGAATAATGTGTATGTTGCCTGGAAAAGATTCCAGCGCCTTTACCGTGGCGTCAACGTTGGTCGCTTTGGAATCGTTATAGAAAGTAACGCCGTTGATGGTTGCCACCAGTTCCAGTCTGTGCTCGACGGCGCGAAATTCCTTTACCGCCTGGCGTACCTGCTGCGGCGTGCATCCGGCAACCATGGTCATTGCCACTGCGGCCAATACGTTTTCCAGATTGTGTTCGCCTTTAAGTTGGATATCGGAACGCTGAGCACTGCCTGCTCCTGCCCGTTTTGGCGAAAAATAATCTGCTCGCCCTTAACGAATGCCCCATTTTCTACCGGTTGCTTTCGGCTGAACCAGAGCAGGGAAGATTTGATCTTGCCTTTCAGCGCAACACACGTTGGATCGTCGGCATTGAGCACTGCAAAATCACCGGCGTGCTGGTTTTCAAAGATTCTGGCTTTGGCGTCGACATATGCCTGAAACGTGTGGTGGCGGTCCAGATGGTCCGGCGTGATATTCAAAATCGCGGCAATCCACGGGCGGAACTGCTGAATGCTCTCCAGTTGAAAGCTTGAAATCTCCAGCGCAACCATGCTGTCCGCAGTCGATTGGCCGGCCAGTGAAATCACCGGCGTGCCAATGTTGCCACCCACCAAGGTCTTCTTTCCGCTTTTGGCCAGAATCTCGCCGACCAGTGTCGTCGTGGTGGTCTTGCCGTTGGAGCCGGTAATCGCCAGCACCTTGCCTTGCAGAAAACGGAAGGCCAGCTCTACCTCGCCGATCACGGGAATTCCCAGCGAGCGCGCATGCTGCAGCTGTGGCTGGTCAGAAGGAACGCCCGGGCTGACGACGATCAGGTCCTGATCGCGGAAGGTGCGTTCGCCGTGCTGTCCGGTCTCAATGGAGATGCCGCGATCGAGCAGCGCGGAAACTTCACCCTGCAACTGCGCTTCACTCTTGGAATCAGAAACTATGACCTTGGCGCCATGCTCCTGCAAAAAAAATGCTGAGGCCACGCCGGAGCGTCCCAGGCCCACCACCAGAACTCTTTTGTTCTTCAACTCCATTGATTTCCATTGTGCCACGAATCTTGCTTTGCGCAAGTGAGAGAGTGTGAACCTTACATTTGTGCTTGCGAGCTGCATGCGTTTCGCTTGACGGAAACGTAGCTGTCACCGAAAGCGATATTGTCTTAACCTGTCATCTTGAGCGTAAGCCGAACGACCGAAGGGAGCGAGGCTGAAGTCGAAAGATCCCGATAAAGCATCCTCTGCCATGCAGCTTCAGGGAGCTCTTCCAGGCATGGTAGCTAATCAAAGCTGAGGACAGAGTATCGGTAGAACTCCCTGTGGCAGATATTTATGAAACAAATGTCTTCGGGATGCTTCGACTTGCGCTCGCATCGCGTGGCTCAGCTCGAACGCCGCTCAGCATGACAGATTACAAGCGAGCAACGTTCTCGAAAGCTGGCCTTAACGCAACTTCAACGTGGTGAGAGCAAATAGAGCAAAGATCAAGGAGATGATCCAGAAGCGCGCAATGATCTTTGATTCTGACCATCCCACCAGTTCAAAGTGATGGTGCAGCGGAGCCATCTTGAATACTCGCTTCTTGCGCAGCTTGTAAGAAGCCACCTGGATGATTACCGAAAGCGCTTCCAGCACAAATATCCCGCCGATGAACGGCAGCAGCAGTTCCTGCTTGATAATGATGGCGACCGTGCCAATGGCGCCGCCCAGCGCCAGCGAGCCTACGTCACCCATGAAAATTTCTGCCGGGTGCGCGTTATACCATAGGAACCCGATACTCGACCCCACCATGGCCCCGCAGAAGACAGTCAGCTCCGCTACCTGCGGCATCTTCTGCAACTCCAGATATTCTGAAAACACAGCATGCCCGCTCAGGTATGTAAGGATGGTCAGCGCGCCGGCGGCAATCACCGTGCAGCCAATGGCCAGACCGTCGAGTCCATCCGTGAGGTTTACGGCGTTGCTGGAGCCCACCAGCACCAGCATGACAAAGAGCACAAACGGCGTGAAAGCCAGCCACCACAGATGCGGATAGTGGCGAAAGCTGTCAATCACCAGGTCTGGCCGAAACTGCTTAAAAAAGGGCACCATCAGGTGCGTGGAATATTGGCGCGTGGCGGTGAGAGTCACCAGCGCCACGGCCACAAATCCGGCGGCCAGGAATTGCAGCACCAGCTTCATCCGTCCGGTCAACCCAAGGTTCCGCTTCTGCACAACCTTGATGTAGTCATCGGCAAATCCAATGGCTCCAAAGGCCATGGTGGAAAAAATCGCCAGCCATATATAGGTATTGGAAAGATCAGCCCAAAGCACCGTGGGCACAATAATGGCGATCGTGATCAGAACCCCGCCCATGGTCGGCGTACCGGCTTTTTTCTGGTGGCCCTTGGGACCTTCCTCACGGATGTATTGGCCAATCTGGAACTCGCGCAGCTGGCGGATAATGGCCGGGCCAATGATCAAGCCCATGAACAAGGCTGTCAGGCTGGCAAAAGCGGTGCGGAAGGTGACATAACGGAAAATACGGAACGGAGGAAAGTGGGCAAATAACCGTTGATAAAGAAGCCAGTAAAGCAAAAATCCTCCGCGAAAAAACAGTACTTAGTTCTTAGTAATTAGAATTTAGCCGTTCGATCCGATTCGTTTATGTTGTTCCCGCTGCTTTGGACTTTAGCTCAATCTGCTCTTCAACACTACTCAGGAACGACGTGAGCATTTTGCGTACTTCTGTCAGCGCAGCAGCGGTACGCGTGAAATCGTTTGCATTCAAATATCCAAGATCTTTCGAGATCAGGAGATGGTAATCGAGTTCGCTGGCCGAGCCCATTGCGATCCTTACAAACCTTGCCAGCTCAGTGCTGGTGCGGCGTCCGCAGCCCTCTGCCAGATTAGCCCCAATGGACACTGCGGCTCTGCGTAACTGGCTGGTAAGTCCATAAATTTCTTCTCGCGGGAATGTTTGAGAAAGCCGATACAAATCCAGCGTCAGTTTGTGAGCTTTGGCCCACACCTGCAAGTCTCGGTAATTTCGCATATTCTTCCCGCAACGTATTTTAAACGCGATCACTAAATACTAATAACTAAGTACTAAATACTGCTTTCCTGCAACATCTCCAGGGCGCGTTCCAGTTTAACGCCGCGTGATGCCTTGAGCAGTACCGCGTCTCCAGGACGAAGATTGCGCCTCAACCACTCACCGGCCTGTTCCGGCGTCTCCACAAATTGCGCCTGAGTGCCCGCGCCGCATGCTGCTTCTGCCACTGCACGGGCCAGTCCGCGCACACCAATGACAACATCGATTTTCTTTTCCGCAGCGTGCTGTCCGGATTCGCGGTGCAGTGCCTCAGCCGTGGGACCAAGCTCCAGCATCTCTCCGGCAACCAGAATGTGGCGATCTGCCTTCATGCTGGCCAGCGTGTCGATCATTGCTTCCAATGCACGAGGGTTGGAGTTGTAACAGTCATTAATAATGGTGGCGCCGCCAATGTTCAGTACCTGGCCGCGTTTTTCCGGAGGCTGAATGCTGGAAAGCGCCTCAGCAGCTTCCGAAGGTGGTATGCCGCGCTCCATGGCAGCCGCCGCGGCAGCCAGGGCGTTATAGATATTGTGCTCACCGACCAGAGGAAATGTTACCGGTGCATCGACGTTGCCGACGACCAGATCAAACGAGGAGCCTTCAGCGCCATTCAGTTTTATGTTTCGCGCGCTCACGTCTGCCGCGCGGCGGATCCCAAACGTGACTACCTTGCCTTTGAAGTTACGGCCAAATTGTGAGACATACTCGTCATCGGCATTCAGAACAGCCACGCCGCCGGGATGCAGCGTCTCAATAATCTCGTATTTTGCGCGGGCGATTTCGGCCAGCGAACCAAAAAATTCCAGATGTACCGGCGCCACGGTGGTGACTACGGCAAGATCATGGTGTGCCAGCTTGCCCAGTTCGCGAATCTCGCCGGCATGGTTCATGCCCATCTCCACCACGGCAACTTCGTGCTCGGCTTCCAGCTTGAGCAGTTGCAGCGGCAATCCAATATGGTTGTTGAGGTTGCCGGAACTCTTCATTACCCAGAAGTGCGTGGCCAGAATGTGGGCCAGAATTTCCTTGGTGGTGGTCTTGCCTGCCGATCCGGTTACAGCCAGCAGCGGTTTTCCCCACAGCCTGCGCGCAGCAGCGCCCAAAGATTGCAACGCCTTGAGCGTGTCTTCCACGTAGAGCAATCGAGCGGGATCACCAGCAACTTTTTTGCCAGTCTGAACAACAGCGCCTACCGCGCCTTTTTCCAGCACGGCTTCAACATATTGATGGCCGTCAAAGCGCTCGCCGGCAATGGCTATGAACAAATCACCAGGATTGAGTGTGCGCGAATCAATGGAATACCCCATGGCAAGTGCTTCCTGGTCACATTCGCCTTTGGCTCCAACAAACTCGGCGATTCGCCATAACGGCAGCTTCATTGCGCTCCTCCTTCCCTGGTGTAGCTAATAATGGTGTAACTCATCTGTTGTAGCGCGTCCCGGGCCACCTGCACATCATCGAAAGGGAATGTACCTTCGCGCGTGGTCTGAACTTTCTCATGTCCCTTGCCCGCGATCAAGACAACGTCGCCAGATTTGGCTTCGCGCAGCGCCAAATGAATGGCTTTCTTGCGGTCCGGCTCAACTTCATGCCGCGTGCCGGTCTTGCGCAGTGCAGGCAGAGCATCTTCAATAATCCGCAGCGGATCTTCACTGCGTGGATTGTCTGAGGTCAGGACCACAAAGTCACTGCCCAGGCCGGCCGCTTGCGCCATGAGCGGACGCTTCGTGCGATCGCGATCACCTCCGCAGCCAAAAACAGTTATCACCCGGCCTGATTCGCTGCCCCGACGCACAAAATCCCGGGCAATCGACGTAAGATTGCGCAACGCATCGTCCGTGTGAGCGTAGTCGACCACGACCGTGAATGGCTGGCCGCAATCCACTTTCTCAAACCGGCCTGGGACCTGCTTGAAGTGGCTGATGGCCTCGGCTATTTGGTTAAGCGAAAATCCACAGGCAAAGATCGCAGCCGCCGCAGCCAGAATGTTGTAGACGTTGATGCCGCCGATAAGCGCGGTTTCGATTCTTGTGGTGCTGCCGGGAGTGACCAGATCAAACGTGGTGCCGTCCGGCTTTAGGTCAATGTTAGTCGCGCGGAAATCGCCATTTTGGATTCCATACAGAATCACCTTTTCGCTCGCGCTGGCTTTGGTCTTCGCCAGAATCTGCCCGTATTCGTCATCGGCATTGATCACCACGGCCCGTGGCGCGCGGGTTCCACAGCCACTAAACAAAATGCTCTTGGCTGCAAAATAGCGTTCCATATCTGTGTGGTAATCCAGATGGTCCCGCGTGAGGTTGGTGAAGATTGCCACTTCATACGGCACGCCCCACACACGCTCCTGCGCCAGCGCGTGTGACGAGACCTCCATCACCGCATGCGTAGCGCCTGCGGCCAGGGCTTCTGCAAATATCTGATTCAGTTCCAGCGATTCCGGCGTGGTATGCGGAGAGGGCAGAACTTTGAATGGTGCTCCGTTTTTTTCGGCATCGTCTTGGCGCACCGGCACGTGATATTCAATTGTGCCGATCAGCGCTGATTGTTTTCCGCAATGCCGCAAGATCGATTCGCACAAGAAGGTCGTGGTGGTCTTGCCATTGGTGCCGGTAACGCCGATGACCTTCAGCTTCTCCGCTGGATGGCCATAAAAATTGGCGCTCATCCGCGCGAGCGCGCGCCGGCCATTTGGAATCACAGCCCACGGAATATTTTGCCGACTGGGTTCGGACGTTGAGTCTGTCACCACGGCTACTGCGCCATGTTTCAAGGCAGTGTCAATATAGCGATTGCCGTCACTGCTTTCGCCGCGCATGGCGACGAAGACCCATCCGGGCTGTATGCGCCGCGAGTCGTAATGCCAGAAATGTCCAGGCCAGAAATTTTGGGATCGCCACCGCTGTGTGAGACACCGAGTCCACTCAGCAGTTCAGAGAAGTTCATTTGTTCTTGATTATAAGCATTTTCGCCGGAGTTCCGAGCTTGAGCGAGGAATCCCTTTAGCTACAAAGAAACTATCGGAATAGATAGACTTCCTTGTTAAAACTTTAAGAATTTCGGAGCGATAGGGATCCCTCGCTACGCTCGGGATTTAAAACAGAGGGCAGAGCTTTCAATCGACGGCACGCCTCAGCCAGCTCCGCGTCAGTCTTGGCAAAACAGAACCTGATCAGGTTCTCGCCGCCATCGCCATGGTAGAAAGCCGATCCGGCCACGGTAGCAACGCCAGTTTTCTCCAGCAGGTACATGGCTTTGTCGCGGCTGGTCTTGCCGGGAAGAATGGAAGCATCGGCCAGCACGTAATATGCGCCTTTCGGCACGGAAGGCGTTAAGCCAATTTCCTTCAGAACGTTGCAGAGAAGATCGCGCTTCTCTACATACTCTTTGCCGATCTCGTCATAAAAACTCTGGGGCAGCTGCCGGATGCCTTCGGCCACGCCGATCTGCAGCGGCGCCGGCGCGCATACATAGATAAGGTCGTGAAAATAGGCGATGCCCTGCGCCCAGCGACGGTCACATACCGTATACCCGATGCGCCAGCCGGTAATGCTGAAAGTCTTGGAATAGCCGGACATGGTAATCGTCCGCTCACGCATGCCGGGAAGCGTGGCGATGCTGATGTGCCTGCCTTCGATAGACAAAGTATTCGTAAATTTCGTCGGTGAAGACAAAAAGATCATGCCGCTTGGCAAAGTTGGCGATCCATTCCATTTCCTCGCGGGTAAAAATTTTCCCCGTTGGATTGCCGGGCGAGTTCAGCATGATGGCCCGCGTGCGCAGCGTGACGGTGCGCTCCAGGTCTTCGCGATTGAAGGTCCAATCTGGCGCCCGCATCGTTATATAAAGCGGCACGGCCTCCACGGCGACCAGCGTGTTCAGGTGGTAGCCATAAAAAGGCTCAAAGAGGATGACTTCATCGCCGGGATTCAGCAGCGCCAGCGCAGCCGCATAAAATGCCCCGGTGGCTCCCGATCCTACGATGACCTCCGTCTCGGGATCGCATTCAATGCCGTTGAAGCGCTGCATCTTTTCCGCGATGGCTTCACGAATCGGCCCCAACCCTTCGGCGCGCGTATAACTATTCAGCCCGTGTTCCATCGCCCACTTCGCGCCTTCACGCACAGGCAAGGGAACTTCGGTATCGCAAACACCCTGGGCCAGATTGATGCCCTGCACCCTGTCGCAGGCAATCGACATGGCGCGAATCTCAGACTGCACGGTGCGGGCAGCACGACGACTCAGAGAAAGAGGCATAGGGCTCCTTGCGGTGGCTCAAGATAATTGTAAACCGGTCGCGCAAAGACAAACCCTTACCACGGATCAAGAAAGGCAAAACCTACCACGGAGGCGCGGAAAAACCCAAACCTTACCACGGATGAACACGGATAACACTGATTGGAACAGGAGGGGAACACTCACCGGCGAGGCCGACTTGCGCGCCGAGCCGGTTGCCGCAAGCGCAGGACAAAGCGTGATTGGAGAACCGCTCTTAGGCGGTCTTGGAGCGGAGCGACAAGAACTAAAGATGACGTCTATTCGTGAATTCGATCAGCGCGCCCAGCTTAGCGCGTGCGGCTCCGGTGTCAATTGACTGCACTGCCATGGGCATGGCTTCATCCAGTGAGTCGGCGCGGTTGGCGGCCACCAGCGCTGCCGCGGCGTTCATGAGAACAATGTCACGGCGCGCAGATTTCTCACCATCCAAAAGTTTCCAGATGATATCGGCGTTGGTCTTCAAGTCGCCACCAACAATAGCGCTCATCGGTGCGCGCTCCAGCCCAAACTGTTCCGGCGTAACTTCATAGACGCGGACCCATTCGCCACGGACTTCGCCGATTTTGGTCGCCCCGCTGATGGAGATTTCGTCCAGCCCATCTTTCCCGTGGACCACCAGGGCGCGCCGCAGTCCCAGCAGCTTGAGCGCCTGCGCCAGTTTTTCCACCAGATCTTCTGAATAGACGCCCACCACCTGGGCGGATGCACGCGCAGGGTTGGTCAGCGGCCCCAGTAAATTGAAGACCGAGCGCAGCGGGCGCAAATCTTTGCGGGCGGGCTGCACGTGTTTGGTCGCCGAGTGCATGGCGGGAGCAAACATAAAGGCGATGCCAACTTCCTTGAGGCAATCGGCAATGCGCGGCGGCGGGATGGTGATGTTCACGCCCAAGGCTTCCATTACGTCGGCCGAGCCGCATCTGGAAGTGATGCCGCGATTGCCATGCTTGGCCACGCGCACGCCTGCGCCGGCAATGGTGAGCGCCGTGGCGGTAGAAATATTGAAAGTGTCGCTGGCGTCGCCGCCGGTGCCGCAGGTGTCCACCAGGGCGTCGCGCTCCGTGCCGCTCACGTCAAGCGCAGTGCCGTCGGCATTCGAGAGTGGCTGCGCCGCGGCCCGCATCGCTTCAGCAAAGCCGACGATCTCTTCCACGGTCTCGCCCTTCATATGCAGCGCGACAAGAAGCGCGGCAACCTGCGCGTCCGTGGCTTTGCCTTCGAGGAGCTCTCCCATCACGGTGCGGGATTCATCCCGGCTGAGGGAAGCACGATGGTTGGCGATTTTACACAGCGCGTCAATGATCATAAGGGAGTGGTTAATCTTAGCAGGTGGAGTAAGGAATTGAGGAATCTACTGCGTTGCCGCCCGATATGAAACAGTACTTTGTTTACATCATGTCGAACAAATCGCGCCGGTTGTATGTGGGATTCCTCTTGAACCTTAACGGCAGCGGAGCCGATTCCTCACCCATCCCAACTTCTCAAAATTTAAGGACGTTTGCTTATTTCACGGGACGGGGGTTCGGAATGGCACGTTCTCATGGTGCTGTGGTTCTGGTAGCCGATGCGCATGTGCTTGGAAAATTCATTCGCCCCACCACGTTTGCCCAACCCGTCACCCGTCTTATAAAATCACAGGTTCTGCTGAGCGCGCTCAAGCCCGCTGTAAGAACGCTTCGTTCCTAAAAAAACCTAACATGAAAATACACGAGTACCAGGCAAAGACAATTCTTGCGAAGTATGGTGTGGCCGTGCCTCGCGGTGAGATGGCGCTGACCCGCGCTGAAGCTGAGAAAGCCGCGCATCGCCTGTTTGAAGAAGGCGCAAAAGGCGTGGTGGTAAAAGCCCAGATACACGCCGGAGGCCGCGGCAAGGGCGGCGGCGTGAAGGTGGCCAAAAATCTGGAAGAAGCCAAGCAATGGGCGGACAAGATTCTGGGCATGCGCCTGGTCACGCACCAGACCGGGCCGGAAGGCAGGATTGTGCAGCGCCTGCTGATTGAAGAGACGCTGCCGATTGAGCGCGAACTTTATCTGGGCATTGTGGTGGACCGCGCCACGTCGCGTCCGGTATTCATGGCGTCGGCTGCGGGCGGCATGGAGATTGAAGAGGTCGCGGCCAAAGATCCCAACGGCAATCATCAAAGAGGCCATTGATCCTACGATCGGCTTCCAGCCATTTCATGCGCGCAAGCTGGCGTTTGGCCTGGGACTGAAGCCGGAGCAGGTTGGCGAAGCGGTAAAGCTGATGACCGGACTGTATCGCGCGTTTGTGGATACGGACGCTTCTCTATGCGAGATCAATCCTTTTATTACGACGACTGACGGCCGTGTGTTTGCCCTGGACGCCAAATTCGGTTTTGATGACAACGCGCTCTTCCGCCACAAAGATTTGAAAGAGCTGCGCGACATCAGCGAAGAAGATCCGCTGGAAGTGGAAGCCTCAAAATACAACCTGAATTACATCAAGCTGGACGGCAACATTGCCTGTCTGGTGAACGGCGCTGGCCTGGCGATGGCGACCATGGACATCATTAAATACGCGGGTGGTTCACCGGCAAATTTTCTAGACGTGGGCGGCGGCGCCAACGCAGAGCAGATTGGCCACGCGTTTGAAATCCTGCTGAGCGACAAAAACGTGAAGGCGATCCTGATCAATATTTTTGGCGGCATCCTGCGTGTGGACACGCTGGCGGATGGTGTGGTGCAGGCGGCCAAAGCAACAAACTTGAAGCTGCCGCTGGTGTTGCGCCTGGAAGGCACCAACGTGGAAAAAGGTCGCGAGATATTGAAGAATTCCGGTCTCAACTTCCAGGTGGCGGAGACCATGAAAGACGCTGCGGAAAAAGTTGTGGCAGCCGCGGGAGGCAGATAGCAGATGGCAGTCCTAGTTGATAAATCCACGCGGCTGATCGTCCAGGGAATTACCGGACGTGAAGGCACATTCCACGCCAAGACCTCCGCTGCTTACGGCACCAACATTGTGGGCGGCGTAACGCCGGGCAAGGGCGGCACCACGCATGAAGGCTGGCCGGTATTCAATACCGTGGCGGAAGCCAAAGAAAAAACCGGCGCCAACACCACCATGATTTTTGTTCCGCCGCCGTTTGCCGCGGACGCCATGATGGAAGCCGCCGAAGCAGAAATTCCGTTGATCATCTGCATCACGGAAGGCATTCCCGTGCTGGACATGGTCCGCGCATTTGAATATCTGAAGATCAAAGGCAAGTCGCGGCTGATTGGGCCGAACTGTCCGGGGATCATCTCACCGGGCAAGGCCAAAGTTGGGATTATGCCGGGCCACATACATAAAGAAGGACACGTCGGCATTGTGTCGCGCTCAGGCACGCTGACTTATGAAGCGGTATTTCAGTTGACGCAGCGCGGCATTGGCCAGTCGACGGCGATCGGCATTGGCGGCGACCCGATTATCGGCACAAATTTTGTCGATGCGCTGAAGCTGTTTAATGAAGATCCGGAGACGCACGCCATTATTATGATCGGCGAGATTGGCGGCAACGCGGAAGAGACTGCGGCCGAGTATGTGAAACAGCATGTGAAGAAGCCGGTAGTCTCGTTTATTGCCGGGCAGACTGCGCCTCCTGGACGGCGCATGGGCCATGCCGGCGCAATTATTTCTGGCGGGCACGGCACTGCCTCAGAAAAAATTAAAGCGCTGGAAGCTGCGGGGATTGCCGTGGCCAAGTCCCCGGCCATGATGGCGCAGACGTTATTAGACAGGATTGGAACAGCGAAGATCTAAGACGCAGCCATGCTGCGTCTCTACGTGAAGGTTTATGGCCGCTTAAAGGCAATCGAGTTCGCCGGCAACTTTCAGGATTACAGATTCAGAAGCAAGATCGCACACAGGAGCAATTACCAGCAATGAGTATCCAACGCACATTTTCCATCGTAAAGCCGGACGCGGTTGCCAAAGGCGCCACCGGCGATATTCTTCACATGCTTCAGCAAAATGGATTCCGTATCGTCGGGCTAAGAATGGTGGCCATCAGCAAGCAGCAGGCAGAGGGCTTTTATGCTGTCCATGCCAGCCGTCCATTTTTTGATTCGCTGACTACGTTTATGTCGAGCGGACCCATGGTGGTCATGGCACTGGAAAAAGAAAACGCCATTGCCGACCTGCGCAAGCTCATGGGCGCCACCAATCCGGCGAATGCCGAGGAAGGCACAATTCGCAAAAAATGGGCCTCCAGTATTGAGCACAACGCGATTCACGGCTCTGACGCTGACGATACCGCCCGCTTCGAACTGAGCTACTTCTTTCCTGGATACGAGTTGATCAAATAGGACCGCCCGAAGCGAGGATTTTATATGCCATTGATACAAGTCACCATGCTGAAAGGCCGTACTGTGGAGCAGAAGCGGAAGGTTGCCGAGCGCATCACGCAAGTGATGGTAGAAGATGCCAAAGCTGCGAAGGAAGCTGTGGTGATCACGTTTATTGAGATTACGCGTGAAGATTACGCCAACGCCGGCGTGCTGCTGGCAGATAAAAAATAACGTTAGTCCACTACGTGGTACAGATCTCTGCTGCGGTGCTCCATAATGGGATCCAGGCCGCCGATAACATACTGCTTAAAGTGCGGTGAGTCGCGGTGGGCCTGAAGCGCGGCTTCGTCCTTGTATTGCTCGTAGAAGAGAAACTTGCGCGGATCTTCCGTGGACTGGTGGCCGATGTACATCAGGCAGCCGGGTTCCTTGCGGGAATGCTCATGCAGAATACGGATGTACTCACGGCACTTTTCTTCCGTGCCCGGCTTCACCAGCATATCGACTTTCAACACGATCATTTTGTCTTAGCGCCTTTCTGCGATGCAGACTTTTCCGCGTGGACTTTCTCGGAGGTCCCCAGAATCTCTGCCGCAAATTCCGGAAGCATCATGGTCTGGTCGCGGTCGGGCCCGGTAGAAACCATTCCGATTTTTGCTCCGCTCTCACGCTCAAGAAAACGCAAATACTCCTGGGCTTTTTTGGGCAGATCGTCAAAGGTAGTGGCGCCTTCCGTAGATTTTTTCCAGCCCGGCATCTTTTCATAGATGCACTCCACCTGTTCAAAGCCGGTGGCCAGCGCGGGAATGGAGTCATACTTCTTGCCTTTGATTTTGTAACCAACGCAGACTGGAACTTCATCCAGCACGTCGAGCACATCCATTTTGGTGACCACCCACCAGTTCACGCCGTTGATCATCTGCGCATAGCGCAGCAGCGGAAGATCGACCCAGCCACAGCGGCGGGAGCGTCCGGTGACTGCGCCGTATTCATTGCCGCGTGCGCGTAGCTGATCGGCGATTGGGCCTTCCACTTCGCTGGGGAATGGACCACCGCCCACGCGTGTGCAGTAGGCCTTGGTGATTCCAATCACGTTCTGAATTGCGTTCGGGGCAACGCCGGTGCCGGTGGCCGCTCCGCCCGAGGTACAGCTGGATGAAGTCACAAACGGATAGGTGCCGTGGTCGATATCCAGCATGGTGGCCTGAGCGCCTTCAAACATCACGGACTCGCCTTCCGCCAGCGCCTGATTCAGCAGCACGGCGGTATCGGCGACGAACGGAGCAATCTGCTCAGCGGCCCTGGCGTACTCGGCGTACATGCTGTCAGCATCGAGCGGATCGGAGTTGAAAAGCGCGTGCGCGATCATATTTTTTTCGCGGCAGGCGTTTTCAATCGTGGTCTTGAGCAGGCTTGAATCGAGCAGATCAGCGACGCGGAGACCGCGGCGGCCCATTTTGTCTTCATACGCCGGACCAATACCGCGCGAGGTGGTACCGATCTTTACGCGGCCAGGAGCGTTCTCCGCTCCCATCTCAATCATGCGGTGGTAGGGCAGGATCACATGGGCGCGATTGGAGACAAAAATATTGCCGTCCACCTGCACGCCGGCTTCGCGCAGCATCTTTACTTCCTTCAGGAAGGCCAGCGGATCAAGGACCACGCCGTTGCCAATCACCGAACGGCAGCCTTTGCGCAGCACGCCGCAGGGCACCAGTTGCAATACAAATTTCTGGCCCTTGATGATGACGGTGTGTCCGGCGTTGTGGCCGCCGGCATAACGGGCCACGACGGAAAAGTTATCGGAAAGGACGTCTACAATTTTGCCCTTGCCTTCGTCGCCCCACTGGGCGCCGACGATTACAGCTGTCTTACCGCGCTTCACTCGAATGCACACTCCTCACCCGAAGCATTTTTTCACAGATTGAAAAATAGATTCCTGGGAAATTAGACGGGAAAGTTTCTGTTACTTATAGATTTTAACAAAGTTGAAGGAGTTGCGGGAGGCTGGAGCGGCAATCATCGCGATATAACGACGGAATCGCGCCGGGACGCGATTCCGTAAGAGTTGAATCTACATTGGCTTGGAGAGATTCAGCATCCAGTTGATGCCGAACTGATCGGTGAACATGGAGTAGCGTTTGGCCCAGAAGGTTTCTTGCGGCGCCATGTTGACTTTGCCTTTTTCGCTGAGCGCAGCAAAGATGCGTATCGACTTCCTGCTCGCTCTCGCAGTCCAGGCAGACAGAAAAATTGTCGCCCTGCTGGAATGGCATGCCGGGAAGAGTATCCGAAGCCATCAGAACGGTCTTGCCCTTGGTGAGCCTTGCATGCGCAAGCCTGTCACCCGCTTCTTTCGGCTTATCGCCCGGCATTTCAGAGAACGGCATGGTTTGCAGATCAGCGCCAAGCGACTTCTGGTAGAACGTCATGGCCTGGCGGCAGTTTCCGTTGAAGATCAGGTATGGGTTGAGTTCCTTCATTGATTCCTCCATAAGTCAGGTTAATTTCGCAGAGGATGCTGTCGCAGGCGAGGCCACCCGCGGTCCAGAATCAGGTTCAGGATTAACGTTTAGATGCCAAATCTCTCCGCAGCGCGTGCCTTGGCTTTGGCGGCTTCTTCTTCGCGGTTCTTGGGCGGCGCGGTGGTTTCAAGCGAGCGAAGAAGCCGGTTGGAGATGGCGGCTATTTCGTCAATGGCCGACTCAAACGCTGCTTCATTGGCCTTGGATGGTTTGTTAAAGCCGGTGATTTTTCTTACGAACTGCAGAGAAGCAGCGTGGACCTCATCGGCGGTGACCGGCGGATCAAAATTAAACAAGGTTTTAATATTTCTGCACATCCTTCAAAAGACCTCATGCATATTTTCTTGCGAAGGCTGCTGAAACGCAAGAACCTGCCGGCGATCAGGCAATCTGGACAGGATGGAATTTTTTCACGGCCTGAATACCAAACGCAACGAACAGCACCAGCAATATGCCTTCGGCAATTTGAAACGGCGGCTCATTTCCTTTTGGGGCCATTGCGTGGAGGGCAGGTATTTTCTGGAAGACTTGCACAAGCAGGACGAAGCAGTTGAAATAAAGCGCGACGAGGGCGGTGACGACATAAATCGCACGCCATTTACCTGCCATGTGAAACATGTAGCGCGCAGGGATACAGATGGCCAGCACAATAAGAGACAGAATTCCAAGAATAATGCCCGGCGTAACGTGCTCAAAGGGGAAGCCGAAGCCGGTCACGCTGGTCAACACGGTGGTCACCAGAAAAAGAGCGGTGAGGCCGTCCATCCGCTTGCCGCCGAACATACCGAACAAGACGATTAACCCGGAGCCAATTCCCACCAGACTGATGATCACGTGAATCAGGGTATATGTGGCAAGCGACATGCCAAAAACCATGGTGTGCCTCCTTCTGAAGTAGCTAAAGATGGTACGACGATGCGGCGGAAATTACTATCCGGGCTTTGCCGCAGCGGCAAGTCCGCGTTACTCTTATCGGGCGATGTTGCCATTCAAACTCATTTATAGCGACGACTACTATCTGCCGATCGGCGCGCATGTTTTTCCGGCGGAGAAATACCGGCTGGTCCACAAGCGGCTGCTGGAGAGCGGGCTGGCCGTGCCTGCGGATTTCCTTGCGCCGCAACCGGCCCAGGACGAAGACATTCTGCTGGTGCATACGCGCGAGTATGTGCAGAAGCTCAAGATGGGAACGCTCTCCGCGCGGGAAGAGCAGCAGATGGAAGTGCCGTATTCGCCGGAGCTGGTGAAGGCATTCTGGCTTTCGGCCGGGGGATCGATTCTTGCCGCTGACCTGGCATTGCGCGAGCGGGTGGCATGCAACATTGGCGGCGGATTTCATCATGCGTTCCCTGATCACGGAGAGGGCTTCTGCGTGATTCACGATGTTGCGGTGGCGATCAAGCGCATGCACAAGGAAGGCAGAATCACGCGAGCCATGACGGTGGATTGCGACGTCCACGATGGCAACGGCACGGCGGCTATTTTTCCACCCAAGATAAAATCAGGCCATCCGCTGCCGAGCGCCGGCGCAAGCCCAGTTCAACGCGATGTTCACGCCGCAGATGATCCCGGCAAAAGCAAGTCAGACGCGCTTGAGGTGTTTACAATTTCTCTGCATCAGGCAAATAACTATCCGATGTATAAGCCGCCATCTTCCATTGACGTGAATTTGCCCGACGGAACCAACGATGAAGAATATCTGGGCTGGCTGGACCAGTCGTTGAGTTCGGCCTTCCGCCAGTTTGAGCCGGAGCTGCTCTGTTATATTGCCGGAGCAGATCCATATCAAGAAGACCAGCTGGGCGGACTGTCATTGACCATTGAAGGGCTGAAGAAGCGCGACGAGCTGGTGCTGAAAGTGGCGAAGACGCGGAACGTCCCGGTGATGGTTACCTATGCCGGCGGCTATGCACGCAAGGTGGAAGACACAGTAACCATCCACTGCAATACGATTCTGGCGGCAAAGGAGATATTTGCATGAAGATGCAACTGGTGCGTCACGCTACACTGCTGCTGGACTATGCAGGAATGAAGATATTGGTCGATCCCATGCTGAGCGATGCGGGAGCCATGTCCGCGATCCAGAATTCACCGCAGCCGCGTCCGAACCCGCTGGTGCCGCTGCCGTTTCCGGTAGAGCAGGTGCTGGACGGAGTGCAACTGGTGCTGGTCACGCATACGCATCGCGACCACTGGGACGATACCGCGATCCAGCTTGTACCGAAAGACCTGCCGCTGCTGTGCCAGCCGGAAGATTTGCAAAAGATGGAGGCAGTGCATTTTGTGAATACGTCTGCGGTGCACGACACAAAGCACTGGAGTGACATCTGCATACAGCGCACGCCGGCGCAACATGGGTCAGGAGAAATTGCGCGCGCCATGGCGCCTTCCAGCGGCTATATGCTCAGCAGCGAAGGCGAGCCGACTCTGTATATCGCCGGCGATACGATCTGGTATGACCAGGTGGCGGAGACGATCAAGGAACATAATCCGCAGATCATTGTGGTGAACGCCGGTGCAGCACAATTTCTGCACGGCGACCCGATCACGATGACGGCCGGAGACGTGGTCCGTGTTTGCCGCGCTGCGCCGCAGGCGCAGGTGGTGGCCGTCCACATGGAGGCGATCAATCATTGCCTGCTCACACGGGGAGAGTTGGCGGAGCAAGCGCAGTCTGCTGGAGCGCGTCCGGTGATCCCTGAGGATGGAGCGATGGTCGCTTTGAATGGCGCGTGATTCTGCGCAGATGGATGCAGGCGATCGCTGTGATCAAGGGATACAAGAATGGATTCCAGCAGCTCTCTTAGTACTTGCCTGTAAGGTGCGGTTCCGCAGCCGCGTGAGAAATTTTTTAAGGAAAAAGGCAGCAAAAAAAATCCAGAGCTGCACAACTCTTCCGCGCTCTAGGGGTTCTTACCTACCAGAGCACAACGCCATGAAATGCGAAATATGCAAAACGATTGAGAAGCTGGGGCTGGATCCTGAAGCACATGAGTTGTGGGTGTGCGCGGATTCAAAATCGCCGCGGCTTGCTTTGAAGAAAGCGCAGGTTTCGATCCACCATTTCTGTAACGGGTTCGGCACTTCGCTGGTCGAAAGATGGCGGCAGGCAGGATACATGCCACATCGACGGGCGCGTTACCTGACGCTGGGGCTCTAGCGGCGCTGGCCATTCTTTTGGCAAGCAAATCCTAACGCGGCAAACCCAGCGGCTCTAAGCTCAGCAGACCGGCTTATTTAGGTTTTTCAGCTTCCATTTCCGGTTCTTCGGGGTCCGGATCAATGCCGTGAGAGGGGTTTTCCTTTTCGGGCTTTTTCTTGTCTTCGTTGCGCTCTTCCTGGTCGGTTGGCTGCTTCATGCAGGATTGGATGATGTTGAGCTTTGTTTGTGCCGCCTGAGGGTAGATTTCAACGGCAGAAAACTGTTGACTTTTCCCTATTATTTCGTCTAATATGAGGGCTGTAAGTGCCGGGAGCGGCGCCGGCGTCATCCAACGGCCAGCAACCTAAAAAAGCAGCAATTGGCAGTTAGCGTCTGTGTTTTCGCTGCTTTCACGCTCGAATCCCGAAGTGTATCTATAGAAATCCCAGCTGAGCCATAGGCAGAAGTGCCTGTAGCGGTTCACCGCAGGCTCTTTGCCAAAGAGTCAACAAGATTCGCAGGCGAGGGCGCCCTTCGACAAGCTCAGGGCAGGCTCTGCGCTCCACAGTCAAAAACAAATTTCGAAATTCAGGAGCCACCCAAACGGGTGGCTTTTCTATTTGGAGGAAACCGTGTCAAAAGCAGAAATTATGGCGGCTATCCGGAAGTGCACGAAAGAGCTGGGACATTGCCCGAGCCTGGGTGAGTTGACAGCGCGGGCGCGGGTGAGCCGGCGCGATGTGCAAAAGCTTTTTGGTAATTATGGAATGGCGGTAAGGGCATGCGGGATGGAGCCCAAGAAAGGGAGTCCGACCAAAGTGGAGGATTTGTTTGTGGATTGGGCCGGGGTGGTGCGCAAACTGGGAAAGCTGCCGACGATTTTCGATTATGAGCGCGAGAGCGTGTACAGCTCCAAGCCGCTGATTGGCAGGTTCAAGGGCTGGCGGCAGGTGCCAGAGGCGATGCTGGCGTATGCGGAGAGAGAAAAGCTAGAAAGTGAATGGACGGATGTTATGGAGCTGATTCGCCAGAGCCAGGTGAAGGGTTGTGGCGCAGATTTGTCGAGGAGCGGATGAGCCGCGCGGCACGGGAAAGCTGCTTAAGGGACCGTCCGACGTATGGGCCGCCGATGATGGACGCAGGGCTGGCGTATGGTCCGGCGAATGAGCTGGGCGTGGTTTTTCTGTTTGGCATGGTGGCACGGCAATTGGGTTTTGTGGTGATGCGCATACAGACGGCGTTTCCCGATTGCGAAGCGATGCGCAAGATAGACGATCAGACCTGGCAGAAAGTAAGGATTGAATTTGAATATGAGAGCCGCAATTTTCTACGCCACGGCCATCCGCCGAGCGGATGCGATTTGATTGTGTGCTGGATACACAACTGGCATGAGTGTCCGGTGGAGGTGGTGGAGTTGGGGAGGGTGGCCGCAGATTTAGGCAGATGAACGCGGATCATCTCGGGGCATCATTCTGCGCCAGCGTCATAAGGCTTAGGCCCCCAAATGTATCGACCAGAACGGTCAATGTAGCCCACGCTGCGGTCTTTGGTCTGCACCTGAGCCAACCCGTTATGGAATGGCTTAACGTTCCAGAATTCCTGAGGTGCGATCACCATTTTTCCTGTCGTGTTGATATAGCCCCATTTCCTGCCGATCTGAACGGCGGCGAGCCCTTCAGAAAAGCCATAGGTGAGGTCGAACTGCGGCGGGATGACGGTTTTTCCGCTACGGTCGATGAAGCCATACTTTCTTCCAAACAGCCAGCGCGACAGGCCGTCTGTAAAATCGCCCCAAGCCAAAGCGCAATCTTGCTTTCCGCCAGGAGCAGGCAGATGCAGGACCTGATCGCCCTTCTTATCGATATAGCCGCAATCCTTCTTTCGGTTCACAGGCGCGAGCCCCAACTGGAAGCTGCTGGCCGAGTCAAAGCGCGGTGGAATCGCCCAATTTCCAGACTTGTCGATATAGCCCCAGCCTGTATCGCCGAACTCAGACTCGGTAGCTGCCGCCAAGCCCTCGGAGAATGGGTACACATAGGTGAATCGTGCGGGTATGACGAGCTTTCCGCCTTTGTCGATTAAGCCTTTGCGCGGAAAGCCAGCATTCTCGATTTCGATAATCGCTAAGCCATCATGGAAAGCCGATTCTTCACCACCGCTATCGCTGAACATACGGCCAGAGTTTGGTGGGATGACGACATTACCCGTTTGGTCGATATAGCCCCAGCGGCCGTCATAGCCTAGAACAGTGCCTGTGATCTGCACGTGCGCCAGGCCTTCATGGAACTCCTCGGCCCACGGGAACGTAGGCTCGATGACTATGTTTCCGGCCGGATCAATGTAACCCCAGCGTCCATCCCTCTTGAATCTGGCAAGTCCTTCGGAGAATTCTCCGACTGCATCAAAACAGGGCGCGATGACAATCTGGCCAGCACGGTCAATGAATCCTTCGCGTCCTTGCTCCTCTATCTCGAAGAGCGCATCAGTTGGCGAGGAACTGAAGGCATGCTTACTGCGCCAGTTTCTCATGCACTCCAAGTCCCTGGGAGTGCGATCCGGGATTAGCGTTCCCTCGGGTGAGACTTCACGTCCAGAGCACCCGCCATTGTTCACGCGGTAGTCAGCACATTCGCCTTCACCGAAGTCGTCAGACGTCCAATTCAGGAGACCGTGAGACCATTCATATCGCCAGAGAAGAAGATGCCGATCCGGAAAAATGAGCCAGTCTGCTCCATCAATCTTCAACAATGCGATCTGTGACTGCTGAGCACGTACCTTTTCGACCAGATCATTCCGGTTCCTGAGCTTCATGTCTCTGCTGAACGTCCGCATGGCGTGTTCACCGAAGGAAAGCCCGTGCACATTGAACAGGTACGCGTGTCTATCGGGGTGTTTGCGAAGCCAATCCATCAGCCATGTGACAGAGAGCGTGAGGTCCTCATATCGTGATCCTGTTTTAAGGAATTCGTCTACTCCCTGGATTCTGCGGTTCTCTGAAAGAAAAATGCCTTCAACCACAAGGTTTGGAGGAAAGTTGGGCTTATGCAGAGTGACATGCAGGTTTGTTTCTTGTGGGCCTTTGGGACTCCATGAAATTCCAAACTCCGCATCATGGTAAGGGTTGATGTCGCTGGCGCTGATTGTGTATTGGTTGCGGAGTTGGGCCAGCGAATCGCCAGCGTGATCTTCAGCGCCGATTTCTTTCCACTGATTCTCAATGCTGCTCTTGACTGCTTCAGCCAGACCAAAGGCGAATCCAGCGCCTGCGAGTCTCTCTTTATTGGTGCTTTTTGGAGGAAGGAGTGCCGCAATTGCACGCGAGATCTCGGCGTTGTAGGTTTCCCCGTTATAGGACCCCTTTATTGTCCACGGAAGCATGAATTGGTAGTACGAGCACGAAGTCAAGGTAAGCTCTGAATTGTCAAAAAAATCAATATGGAAGACATTCTCTCTTAGATCGTTTGAGATAAGGCGCATTGTTGAACCAAGATGATTGAAGCTTTCACCGGTCCGCTTCGCTGCGCGCATGCCTACGGCGTAAGGAAGATTCTCTTTTGATTTTGTTTTCCCGCCGTTAAAACGGCGGGCTACTACCAAACGTCCACTGAGTGGACTTAGAAACCGGTATATGAAGAGCGTGCATTTCTCATGTAATCGGCGTCGGGACTACATAGGGGCGTTGTTTAGCGTTGAAAATCTGGTGAAAATTCCCTGCGGCAGCACGATATAAAGAAAGACCTTCGGGGTCTTTCGACTTGCCCTCGCGCGCTCCGCTTGCTCGGTCGGCGCTCAAGATGACAGGGTTATGCGGGATTGGGGATGGGAGACGTTCTTAAATGAGTGGGGGAACGTTTTAGATCGCAAGAGCAGCGGAGCAGATCCCTCACGGTTCTCCGGCTCACCAAGGCTCGCCGGCGAAGTTCGGGATGGCACGTTGATGGGGTGGGAGTGAGTAGGCGAACACAATCAGCCGAGAAAAGAAGATCGAGAGAATTCCCTGAGGCGGCATCGTGACGGAAAGACCTTCGGGGTATTGGAAAGTTTCCTCGCTATGCTCGGGATTTCACCTGCGGACTACGCCCGCAAACCGGCTCAACTTTCGACTTGTCCTCGCGCGCTCCGCTGGCTCGGCGGCGCTCAAGATGACAGCGGTTATGCGGGATTGTTGATAAGGAACTTTTCGGAAGCGCGACCGTAATAATTCAGCGCGTAGCGCGATACAGAGAGATGACGATGTCTTGTGGTGTTTGCAAAGCACAGGGTCCCTCCGGCCTACGCGCTCGCTGATGAATGCGCGTGCGCGTTTGACGGCCGTCGGGATGACGGCATAGTAACGCCATATCAACGTAGACGCGGGGACAAAGCGGATTCCTCCTCTTCGACTTCGCTCAGCGTCGGAATGACAAATCAAAAGAGGGCGTTCCATGCATTCGGATCTTCGCGAATTTCCACTTGCCCTGCGCGCTACTCTGGCTCGGGCGGCGCTCAAGATGACAGGGGCATGCGGGATTGTTGATGGTCAAGATGCGAGCTGTCCAAGGACGCGGTACTTGCTCGGCCCAATCATTTCGCGTTCTTTGATTTCGCTCAGGGCAAGCTCTGCGGCGCTGGCGTAAACTAATGCACGGTCAGGAACGCACAGCGCGGGTTTCGCCCGTGAATTACGTTGGAGGATGTTATGCCGGTTGAATTTTGCATCCCGGTCATTCCAAGCGCAAACCTGGAGAAGAGTCTGCGTTTGTGGGTGGATGGTCTCGAATTCTCGATGAGTCGAGAAATGCGCAAAGACGGCAAGCTGATTTTCTGCATGCTTCAGAAAGGCGACCTGTGGTTCATGCTGAACCAGCGGGCGGGGAATCCGGTAAAGCCGGAAGACTACGATGGCATCCGGCTTTACTGGGCCCCGAAAGATATAGACGAAACCAGAGAGCGATTGAAGAGTCTGGGGTACGGCGTTTCAGAACTTGAACATCGAGACTACGGGCAGACCGAGTTTTTCCTTACCGACGATGACGGCTTTACGCATTGCTTCGGCGTCCCTACAGGAAGATAGACATTCTACTTGTCCTCGCGCGCTTGCTTGGGGCGGCGCTCAAGATGACAGGGTATGCGGGATTGCGGATAAGGAACTTTTCGGAAGCGCGACCGAAATAATTCAGCGCGTAGCTTGATACAGAGAGAGGGTGAGGTCTTGTAGTGCTTGCAAAGCACAGGGTCCCTCCGGCCTACGCGCCCGCTGATGAATGCGCGTGCGCGTTTGACGGCCGTCGGGATGACGGCATAGTAACGTCATACAGCGTAGACGCAGGGACAAAAGCGGATTCCTCCCCTTCGACTTCGCTCAGGGTCGGAATGACAAATCAAAAGAGGCCGTTCCAAAGCATTCTGATCCTGGCGACTTGCGGCTTGTGCTTACGCGCTACTCTGGCTCGGGCGACGCTCAAGATGACAGGGTTATATTGAAAAAATATTGCAACTTTTCCCCCCTGCCAGGGTTCAAATCTACATATAACGCTCTGATTCTTTATAAGAGCAAAGTGGGGAGAGGGGATCTGATGGGGATTGGAACCTTTCTTCACTGCGAAGAGCGATGCAAGAAGCGGCCGCGGTCTCTCCTGTGGCCGCTTTTTCTATTGGAGGAGATTTCATCCTTAAGGCTTAAAAGCCCTGTTTAGCGGCTTTTCGGCACAGTTTAAGCTGTGCCCTCTCAAGGCAATTTTTACCGGACTGACGCGAGCTAACAGGAAAGCTATGGAAAGAACTCCCTGCGGCAGCATAGTGAAAGAAAGACCTTCGGGGTCTTTCGACTTGCCCTCGCGCGCGAGCTTGCTCGGTCGGCGCTCAAGATGACAGGGGCAATGCGAGATTCACGATGGGAACGTTCTCAAATGAGTGGCGGAACGTTTAGACCCGAGAGGCGCGGAGCCGATCCCTCACGGTTCCTCGGCTCACCAAGGCTCGCCGGCGAAGTTCGGGATGGCACGTTGATGGGGTGGAAATGAGCAGCCTAAGCCATCAGCGAGAAAAAAGATCGAGAGAACTCCTTATTCAGTGAATTCTCTGCACCGTTTCAAAAGCAATCGAAAGCAATCTTTCAAACGGCAAGCCCTTTAAGACAGGTCCTTCGACGACTGGTCCTTTAAAAACAACCCTTCAGAACAACCCTTCAGGACAAATTGTGCAGGACACTTATGAGATGGGTTCTAAAATCTCTTTTCCTATTAAAATCAGGGGCATGTCCAATTTGGGGCCATTGTTCCGACCATATGACAAGCTAGTGAAGATCACCATCGGGGAGAAGGAGTTTGAGGTTCCCGATGGCAACATGCTGCTGCGGGCCATGCAGTATCTCTCTCCGGAAGACATTTCTTATGGAAAGTTCTGCTGGAATGAAGAATGCCAGTATTGCCGCGTGAATTTTGATTTGGGGCCAGGGACGCAGGTCCGCACGGCTATCTCTTGCAAGCTGATGGTACTGGATGGAATGCGCGTGACGGAAGTGGCGCAGGAGATCAAATATTGTTTGCGGAAGCTGGAGCTAAACCTGAAGGTAAAGGAAGCGAAGCCCTAAGAGTTTGAAGTCGAGACCCAGGTTTTAGTGGTGGCTGGGTGAAGGCCGGGGAGTTTTGCCTGTGGAGGCCGCGCCGGCGGCCCCCAATTTCGTGAGGCGATCACGTGCCTGTAAAGCCTCAGGGCTTTTTGGATAGCGGCTGATCAGGCTGCGCAACTCCTGTACACCGGCATCGCGCTGGCCAAGTTCCAACAGAGCATAAGCTTTCTTCAACTGGGCGGCAGCGGTCTTGTTTCCGCCGGGATATTGGTCCAGAACCTTGTTATATGCCTGGACTGCGCCACTGAAATTTCCCTGGCGATAAGCAATTTCTCCCACATAAAACTGGGCATTGCCGGCGAGATCGGTATTGCCATAGAACTGTAAATACTGGGCAAATTCCTGTGACGCCAGATCATTCTTGTTGGCGTTGTAATCACGCAGGCCGTCGTTATAGAGCTGGTCCGCGGGCGGGGCCTGCGGCATATTGGCCGCTGCACCCGGGGGCGCGCTGCCGGCCGGCTGGATCCCCGTAGGAACGGAAATATTCTGCTGCGCCGTCTGCATGTCATCCAACTGCTTGCTTACTTTGGCCAGACGCGCCTTGAGCTCGTCGACGGAATCATGCAAGGCCTGCACCTGTCCGGAGATCTGGTCGACTTTGCTGCCCGCGTCAGAGGTTTGCTGTCCCAATGACTTTTGCAGATTCTGAACGGTCACGCCCATCTTGTTTACGTTGTCCGTCTGCTGGGTGAGCAGGTCTTTCATTACACCCATGCGCTCGTCAAACGATTGCTGCATGCGGGCCATGGTGTCCTGCATGAGCTGGAGCTGGGTCTGGATCGTTATCAACTGCGACTTGGTGTCAGCGGCGGCAGCGGGACGGCTGGCGCAGATGGCAAAAAGCAACAGAGCAAGCAGGGCGATGAAACTTTGTTTCTTCATAGGCATTTAATCCGTTAGATGCAGAATAGCTGATCACTCTGCAGGATTTTTCTTTTTTTAGACGAGAAGCGCGGATTGAAGCCGGACGGGCGCGAACCCGCCCGGCTATGTGTTTTTAGTGTAACAGCGTGAAGTGATCGCGGCGGTTTTTCTGCCAGCAAGCTTCATTGGACTCAGTGCATTGCGGCTTCTCTTTACCATAGCTGATGGTTTTGAGAGAGTCTGCACTTACGCCACCCTGGATTAAGGCCTGCTTGGCGGAGTCGGCACGACGTTCACCGAGAGCCAGGTTGAACTCAGTGGAACCGCGCTCGTCCGCGTTGCCCTCAATCTGTACCTTCCAGCCCTTCTGCTTGATGACCTGGGCAGCCTGGGCCAGCGCCTGTTGAGCGTCTGGACGCAGATCAGCCTTGTCATAGTCAAAGTAGATGTCCTGTACGGTCTGGGCAAAGAGCTGATCTTCAGTGACTTGAGGCGTTGGAGCCGGTGTGGGCGCTGGCGGTGGCGGTGGAGCTGCTACCGAAACCTGCGCTGTGGCTTCCTGTGTTCCACCCGCTCCCTTGGCGGTCAAGTGATAGGTGGTGGTCTCAGTTGGCGAGACGGTTTGCGAGCCACTGGCATCAACTTTATTGCCGTCAAGGGCAACGTCAGTTGCGTTCTCTGTGCTCCAGTTCAGTGTTGCGGACTGGCCGCGCTGAATTGAAGCCGGGTTGGCGGAAAGAGTTGCGGTTGGCGCTTTAGGTGGTGGTGGCGGCGGTGGTGCTGGTTGTTTCTTCTTACATCCGCTTGCCACCATCAACAAAAACAGCACCCCCAGGACGAAGATCCGAATACTCTTGCTGTTGTTCACCTCATGTCCTCCAAGAAAATAATGCAATTTACTATAAGGCCTATTTGAAACTCCAATTGGGCTGGCTATTGCGGCCCTGGCGCGTCAGTTGCTGCAAGTGCGAGCCGTCTGCCAGGACGCTCCAGATTTGTTCCGTGCCACTTCGGTTCGACTGAAATGCAATGTGCCTCCCATCAGGAGACCAGGAAGGGAAGTCATTTCTTCCGCCATCGTGGGTCAATTGTACGATCTGTCGTGATGCGATATCCATAAGGTAAATATCTTGGCCGCCCAGAACGCCAGGACCATAGTTCCTTACCCAGGCAAATGCCAGCAGCAACCCGTTCGGAGACCAGGCCGGTGAAACAGCATAGCCCTGCTCGGTCATCCTTTGCACGTTACTACCGTCCGCATCCATTACGTAAATTTGGGGTAGTCCGGAGCGTCCGCTTACCCACGCTATCTGGCCGTTGGTTTTAGGGTTGAAGACCGGTGATACGTCGCCTTTGCCGGTGCTCAACCTGCGGGCGCCCCCGCCCGACGCATCCGCCACAAATATCTCTGAAAGCCCGCTATGCATGGAAGAAGAAAAAGCGATTTTAGTGCCATCCGACGCCCATGCGGGGGAAAAATTATCCCCAGCCGATCGCGGGAACGCCACGGTGCGGCCCAGGTCCATGGAATACATCTTGATCTGCCATGAATCGTTCGTCAGGGCGCTGAAAGCCAGGCGTGATCCATCCGGGGAGATGCGTGGTGACAGCGCAATCGTGCCCGACTTGGTAAGCTGTTTCTGGTTTGCGCCGTCATAATCCATCGACCATATTTCTTTACTGCCGCTGCGATTGCTCACAAAGTAAATCTGGCTCTCCGCGATCCCGGCAATACCGCTGCCCAGGCGGGCAATAATCTCGTCGGCAAAACGGTGTGCGATCAGCCGTGCGTTGTCCGGCGTGGCATCTTCTTTATATTGCTTGCCCAGGATCTGCGGGGCGCCGGGATTTTTCACGTCATACAGCCACCCCTGGACATCCACTTTTCCCGTGGCAACGCCCAGATTGCCGAAGGTAAGCACTCCGGCATTCGGTGGCGGATCGCCCCAGACCTTAGCGTTCAACTCTGCCGGCTGTCCCGGCACCTGTGACGGATAGAAGCTCTTCGCCACCAAGTCGAAGATCCCGGCATTTTCCAGGTCATTCCATAGGGTCTGGTTAAACACGGTCGCCAGCGGGCCAGACTCCGGATCAGCATTCGTCGTCTTAAAATCCGGTACGGCAATCCGCGGACGTTCCTGGCCCATATTCAGTTCAATCTTGATTCGGTCCTGCGCCCGTGCGCTGAGAAAACTGCCCAGCATCATTGCCAATACACAAGCCAGTGAAAGTATGTAGACCGTGGTTCCAGTGCCAGCTCTTTTTGCTTTATGCATGCCTTCGCCTATTTCGGGGGATAGTCAAACCAAAACTCTACTGTAACTCTGTCGCCTTCCGGCAGCTTGCCAAAACTATCAATACGCTGGATTGCCCGCACGGCCGATTGGTCCAGTGACGGCACGCCGCTCGTCTGTGCAATGTGCACGTTCGCCGGGCTGCCATCGCGGGTAATATCAAATTCAATATACGCGCGATGCTGCGCCACAATACGCGGATCAATTTCATACGTGAGCCAGTTCTGCTGTACACGGCGCTTCACGCCGTCAACATACCAGCCATACTTGCCGCCAAAGTCGGCATTCTGAAAGCTGAACCCACCTTTATAGGCGTTGGTTGAAACCGCACCATATGGCCCGGTTACCGGACCGCCTTCGCCATACGGCACTGCAGTCTCCACGGGCGTTGGTACTGCGCGCGGCGGTACATGGGTTGGCGGCGCTGGCTTGTCGATCGTCTTCTTCGGCGGCGTTACTTTGCCCGGGATCGGCAGGGCGTCAGCGTCTTTTTCCACCGGCTTGGGCTGAGGCTGCGTCTCCGTTACGCCTTTGCTCTCATTGGCAACGATATTGTCTGACTGCTCGGTCTTCGGAATCGGAATGGAGGCGCTCACCAGCTGCGCCGTCACGGCATCGCCTTCGTGGATGCCCCAGTCATTCTTGCTGCTGTGCGAATTCATGACATAGCTCAAGCCGAGCCCTGCCGCCACCAGTCCCAGATGGAACACGGCGGAGATCAGCAACGGTTTCTTCCATTGCTCCCGCTCGTAAAACAGGTTAGCCCTGGCGTATGCCATAGTCTCCAATTACTTTTTGGCAGTCGTGCAATTTGTAACCAAAGGGAAAATCAATTCCCCTCACTAAATTCGTCATCCCGACCGAACTTCGTCATCCCGACGTGGCGTAAGCGAGCCCGCGCCGTAATCAGCGGGCGAGTAGCCCGGAGGAACCTTGTGCTTCAAAAAAAATCCCCAATTCCATTCCGCGCTTCTCACATCTGGAGGGAACCTTGTGCTTACTCTACATCCACTGCGGTTGCCTTCGTCGCTCCAGACTTTCTCAGGCTTCAGCCGCTGCAGGTATCAGGGCATGACTTTAGTCGTGCCGTAAGCGTTAAAAAAACTTGGGCTTTAGCCCCTGCAAAAACTATTTCTGCTTCGGGGGTTGAATCGGTTCCGTGACAATGCTCACGTTCGTGATGCCCGCGGACTTCACCGCGCTCATCACCGTGGCAAACGCCCCAAAAGCCACGTTCTCATCGGCGCGCACGTAAACTGACTGGCCGCGCGGATCGCGAAATTTCTTGCGCAGCTTGTCCGCAATTTCATCGAGCCGTACGTGTTCGCTGTCCAGATAAACTTCCTGTCCCTTGGTGATGGAAATGACCAGGCGCTCTTCGGAAACTTGTTTCACCACTTTGGTCTTGGGGACGGAAACTTCAATGCCGGATTGCAGCACCGGCGCGGTGACCATGAAAATAATCAGCAGCACCAGCACCACGTCAACAAAAGGCGTGACGTTGATTTCTGAAAGCGATGTCTCCGTGCGGCCGCTCTTGGAAGTGAACGCCATTAGCGGCCCCCGGTGGAAGAGCGGCCCCAGCCCTTACCTTCAGGTAAGGGTGAGCGCAGCGAATTAGCGCAAAGCTCGGCGGAAGTGCGGCCATTTGTGGTAGCGCAAAGTTCGGTGGAAGAGCGGCCATTTATGGCCGCGTAAAGGTTCTTTCGGATTCGGGCTTTAGCCCCTGCGCCATTGCATTCAAAAATCGCCATTAGCGGACCCCCGTACTCACTCCGGTGGTGCGCTCAATAAAGTTCAGCAGTTCCATGGAGAAGTCGTCCATGCGTGAGCCAAACTCGCGCATGCTGTGCGTGAACTGGTTGTATGCGATTACCGCCGGAATCGCGGCAAACAGGCCTGCCGCCGTGGTAATCAGCGCTTCGGAAATTCCTGGCGCCACCGCGCGCAGCGTGGCTGCGCCGGCATCACCCAGGCCGTTGAACGCGTCAATGATGCCCCAGACGGTGCCAAACAATCCGACGAACGGCGCCACTGCGCCCGTGGTCGCCAGCCATGGCAGCTTGCGCTCCAAGCGCGAGAGCTCTTCTGAAGCTCCAATTTGCGCCGCGCGCTGCACCGCCGGAATGTTCGAATCGCCCTGCCGGCGATATTCGTCATAGGCGTTGTCAAAAACAGCCACCAGCGGACTGGGCTTGAACTGGTCAGAGATGGCGGCGATATCCTGCAGGCGCTGCGTCTTGCGAAACGCGCGCAGAAACCTTCCACTCTGGGCCCGTGCCCGTCTGATAGAGGCCCACTTGGTAAGAATGATGGACCAGGAAAGGATGCTAAAAATCAGGAGGATTACCAGGACCACCTGCGCAACGGCGCCGGTCTGCCGTATCAGGTTAAAGACCTCTCCGCCGATAATGAGTGCAGTCAGGGGGGATTGTGAAATTATCATTGCAAAGTCAACCGCCTCTATCAGTTAACTCTTGACCGTAACATCATGCGGTGCCCACGTCAAACACTATGAATCCAGGGGTTCAACAGGCTTAATGCTTAGTTGGAACTATGTGAAGGTTTGGAGAAAAAATCGTCTCTCACAATGATCGTGTCATCCCGCAACGATCCTGTCATCCCAAAGATCGTGCCGTCCCGAACTTCGCGTCGGCGAGCCTTGGTGAGCCGGAAAATGTGAGGGATCTGCTCCGCTGCTCTTACGGTGAAGAGAATTCACTTGAAATACAGATATCGCGACGCGCTGAATTATTTATCGTCGCGGTTCCGAAAATTTACCTATCAACAATCCCGCATCTCCCTGTCATCTTGAGCGCCGCCCGAGCAAGCAAAGCGCTAGGGTAAGCCGTAATTCGCGAAGATCAGAATGCTTTGGAACGCCCTCTTTAATTTGTCATTCCGACCCTGAGCGAAGTCGAAGGGGGAGGAATCCGCTTTTGTCCCGCATTCCACGCTAGTATGACGTTACCTATGCCGTCATCCCGACGGCCGTCAAACGCGCACGCGCATTCATCAGCGAGCGCGTAGGCCGGAGGGACCCTGTGCTTTGCAAACACTACAAGACCTCGTCATCTCTCTGTGCCGCGCTATGCGCTGAATTATTATCGTCGCGCTTCCGAAAATTTTCTTATCAACAATCACGCATGCACCCTGTCATCTTGAGCGCCGGACGAAGCAAGCAAAGCGCGCGAGGGCAAGTCGAAAGACCCCGAAGGTCTTTCCTTTACCATGCTGACGCAGGGAGTTTTCGCCATAGGTTCAACCTTACAGACGCACATTTGCTCGCCTGAGGGCTGTCGCTGTTTGTTTGAGCGATACATCAGCCAAAATCAATGGCGAAAATGGAGCGAATCGTGTTGTAATAGCGAAATGTCTGAGGCTATTTCCGATGGATTGATAACGCCCGAAGTTGGTCTTTGGGCTGAAACCAAATACCGCCTAGTCGCACTCTATGATGTCCTTTTTTCCTCAGGAATGCGACATAAGTGGGACAAGCGGGTGTATGTCGATCTTTATGCTGGAGCCGGGATAAGTTTGATTCGCGGAACGCAGCGTCTGGTGTACGGATCGCCGCTGCTTGCGCTAATGGTCGAACATCCATTCGACAAGTACATTTTTTGTGAAAAAAATCGGGAGAGCATGGATGCATTACGTCAACGAGTAAGGAAGATCTCGCCCGCAGCAAATGTCCAATTTGTTGATGGCGACTGTAATACCAAAATCGATGAAATATTGGCTGGAATCCCCAAAGCATCACAAAGTTCTACTGTTCTGTCGCTTTGCTTAGTTGATCCTTACAATCTTGGGATTAACTTCGAAACGATAGCAAAATTAGCCGAGAGATTTACAGATTTCTTGGTCTTACTCGCGTTGTACATGGATGCTAACCGCAATTACTCTTTATATGTTGATGAAAAGTCAGCCAAGATCGATAACTTTTTGGGCAATAAGGCTTGGCGGCAAAATTGGTTGAAAGCACAGGAGTCTGGTGTTTCTTTTCCGCGGTTTGTTGCTGATGAATATGCGAAGCGAATGTGTGATCTGGGGTACTTGCCATCGCCACGTATGAAAGAAGTCAGATCACACGAAAAAAATCTTCCACTTTATCATCTTGCAATTTTTTCGAGACACCCGAGAGCTTACGAATTCTGGAAAGACGTTTTGAAGTACAGTACAGATCAAATTGACATGTTTCAGGAGTGAAGCTATGGCTGACCACTCAAAAATCGAATGGACTGATGCAACCTGGAACCCAGTTCGTGGCTGTACCAAAATCAGTCCTGGCTGCAAACACTGCTATGCGGAGACTTTTGCAGAGCGGTTCCGCGGTGTGGCTGGCCATCCTTACGAGCAAGGCTTCGACCCGAGGCTGGTTCCGGGAAAGCTGAACGAGCCGTTCAAATGGGGTACCCCAAAAATGGTGTTCGTCAATTCAATGAGTGATCTTTTTCACACGTATGTTCCGGACGAATACATAGAGCGGGTTGCAAAAGTAATGGTTACGGCTAATTGGCACACTTATCAGGTTTTAACCAAGCGAGCCGACAGAATACAAACGCTTTTAGCTAATCAACTCCGTTTTGCTGCCAAGGCCAGAAACATCTGGTGGGGCGTAAGCGTTGAGAACAAGAAGCACGGCGTGCCACGCATAGAAAACTTACGTAAATCTCCAGCGCAGGTCCGCTTCCTTTCTGTGGAACCGCTCCTTGAAGATTTGGGTGAAATTGACCTTACCGGAATTCATTGGGTAATCGTGGGCGGTGAAAGTGGACATGGCGCTAGACCAATGAAACCTGAATGGGTTCTGAATATTCTGAGGCAATGTCACGAACAAAGTGTGAAATTCTTCTTTAAGCAATGGGGTGGTGTGCGTAAGAGCAAGACGGGACGAATGCTCAATGGTCGTACCTATGACGAATTTCCCGATACGGTTCAATATCCAATGGCAGATTTAGCGGCACGTCGAATGCAAGCAACAACTGTTTGAAAAGCCTTGTTTTCTCCGTGCCTCCGTGCCTCCGTGTCTCCGTGGTAGGTTTTTGATCTATTTGATCTCATTGGCGTAACTCCGCGGCCACCCTCCCCAACTCTCCTGAATTTCGAAATTTGTTTTGACTGTGGAGCGCAGGCGCCCTCGCCTGCGAGCCTTTTTGACTTGGCAACGAGCGCGCTGTGAACCTACCGCTACAGGCACTCCTGCCTGTGACACCGCTGAGATTCTTATAGATACACTTCGGGATTCAGGCGTGAAAGCAGCGAAAACACAGACGCTAACTG
The DNA here is from genome assembly GCA_963724105.1 of Terriglobia bacterium. Taxonomy (GTDB): domain Bacteria; phylum Acidobacteriota; class Terriglobia; order Terriglobales; family Acidobacteriaceae; genus Angelobacter. The sequence goes on from CAVRTD010000006.1 coordinate 46,043, forward strand.
CCAATTGCTGCTTTTTTAGGTTGCTGGCCGTTGGATGATGCCGGCGCCGCTCCCGGCACGTACAGCCCTCATATTAGACGAAACAATAGGGAAAAGTCAACTGTTTTATTAGCCCGCTACGCCGATGCCGTCGCCATCTCCGGCTTGCGCGATTCCACGCTCTTTCTGGTCGTAACCAGAAGCGTTGCGGCCAGCAGGCAGAGCGCGCCGGAAATCCAGAATGCATCGCGATAGTCGCCCATGTACGTTCGAATCGTTCCTGCGGTAAGCGCCGCCGCGGACGCGCCTAGCTGATGCATCGCGCCAATCCAGCCATAGACCACGCCAACGTTTTCCCGTCCAAAAGTATTGGCCGTCAGCCGGACAGTCGGCGGAACCGTGGCCACCCAATCCAGTCCATAAAATACGGCAAAGCCGGAGAGCCACAGATGCTGGCTGCCCAGAGCGAACGGAAGAAAGAGCAGAGAGACGCCGCGCAGTGCGTAATACCAGAAAAGAAGATAGCGGCTGTTGAAGCGGTCGGTGAGCCATCCGGAGGCGGTGGTGCCGAAGAGATCAAAGATGCCCATCACGGCCAGCATGCCCGCTGCTGTAACTTCTGGAATGCCATGGTCCATGCACGCGGGAATCAAATGCGTGCCAATCAAGCCATTGGTGCTGGCGCCGCATATGAAGAAGCTGCCGCCAAGAATCCAGAACTCGCGCGACTGCGCGGCCCACAGCAGAGCACGCACCGGTTTGCGCGCTACGTTTTGCGTGGAAACCGGAGTTGCTTCGGTTGCGCCGTAGGGGAGCAATCCCATATCTTGCGGCTTGTCCCGCAGCAGCAAAAGCACAATCAAGAAAACCAGCGCGGCGACCGCAGCCAGCGTGTATGTAACGCTGCGCCAGCCGTGTCCGGTAACAATGCGCGCCAGAACCGGCAGGAATATGAGCTGTCCGGTGGCGTTAGCGGCGGAGAGCATGCCCAGAACCAGGCCGCGGCGCTCTTCAAACCAGCGGTTCACCACAATGGCCGCCAGCACCATGGCCGTAACGCCCGTGCCTGATCCCACCAGCACGCCCCAGAAAAGCGTGAGCTGCCACTGCGCATGCATGGTGGAAGAAAGCGCTACACCGGCAGTGAGCAAAGCCAGCGCCATCAGGACAATCCGGCGCAGCCCGTAGCGATCAATAAATGATGCGGCAAATGGCCCGATGAGACCGAACAGCGCAATGTTGATGGCAATAGAACCGGAGATGGCCGCGCGGCTCCAGCCAAATTCGTGCTCCAGCGGAACCATCAGGATGGCCGGTGTAGCGCGGATGCCGGCCGTGATCAGAAGAACAAAGAAGGTCACGCCCGCGACAACCCAGGCGTAATGAAGTTTAGCGGTGCTCTCCGCGTTGCGCGTCAATCGGTCCCCCTGACCGAAACAAGTATTTGTGAAAGCGTTAAAGATGTCCGCACGGCTCAATGCGATGAAATTTGTTTTGCCCCCGACCACTCCACACTGGGCAAAAGCTGGTGAACCGCACTCATCCAAAGAGGCATTGTTGGGGTGCTGACGCTTAAATCTGTGTGGAAAAAACAAGTTAAGTGATAAGTGAGGCCAGTTTTTAAATGGTGGCGGCAACCTTCAGCTCGCAACCTTAGTTCTAACAGTTTAAGGCTGATTCTTTTTATTTAAGGTATAGGGCTCGAATCCAGATTATGCGTTCAGTTTGCACCATCCTTGTTTTGACATTCGTCTGCGGATTTGCATTCGCGCAGCGAGTGCCGCTGGACGCATCACAAACATCGTCGTCTCAAGCTACGCGTTCGCTGGTCCTGCTGGAAGCGCTTCCGTCGGCGCCCGAGCCAGCGCCTGAGCTTGTACCAGAGCTGGCTCGGGTCCAGAAGATGAAGCTCTTAATCAAGCGGCAGGTAAACCATGCCATCGATTCCAATGGTTACCCTGATCTGTCTGAGTGGAAACCGCTGACGGCGCGCCAGAAGTTCCAGGTATTTCTCCACAGCACGTATTCTCCGCAGACTTTCGCCAATGCCGCGATTGACATGGCCATGGATCGCGCGGAAGGCCATCATTTGAATAAGGCCTATGAGAGCGGGACGCGCGGCGTGGCCCAGCGTTATGGAATTGAGCTAGCCACCAATGAGACGGACGTGTTCTTCCAGCGCTTTCTTTTTCCAACGCTGCTGAAGCAGGACCCAAGATATTTCCGCGACCCAAGCCTGCCCTTGTTTCCGCGGATTCTCTATTCCATGAGCCGCGTCATCATCACGCGGTCTGACAGTGGCGCGCAGACTTTTAATGCTTCCCGCGTTCTGGGCGGCATGGCTACCAAGGCAGTCTCCGACCTTTATGTTCCCGGAGACCGCCAGGGACTGCATCCCTTATCCGGCTGCATTACCTTTGATCTATTGCGCGATGCCGGCATGAACCTGGTGCATGAATTCTGGCCAGACATTCGCCAAAAATTCCTCCATCGCTAAATCAGGCTGTTTCTAAACAGAACCTTCCGGACCAAACCCTTCTGGACCAAATAACGAGAGCAGGTGTCCATCCACGTCTTTGAAGTGGACAGCCCAATCCGTGGGCGTGGCCTTGCGCGGCTCACTCATGAAAGTAACGCCCTTCGCGGTCAGCGCTTTGTGCGTGGCGCGAAGATTGTCCACACCAAAAGAGACTTCCGTGGCTCCGGCAACGTGCGGCGCCAGATTGGTAAGTCCCGGATTCAGGCCCAGTATTACGTTTCCGCATTGCAGCAGCGCCAGCCCAGGCTCGTGCATGATTACCTTAAGCCCGAGTTTGTTTTTATAGAACTCAAGCGCCAGGCCAAGGTCGCGCACGCCCAGCATGATGGCCGCGACGCGGGAAAGCTGAGAGTCCATAAGTTCTCCTATCACAGACGAATCATTTTAGTAGGTAGGCTAGTGGGCAGGCGAATCATTCGCCATCGTGGCCCTGTTTTATGCATGGATGTTGTAAGATTAGCGCTTCCCAAGGGGCCAACTAACTCATGCTGACTTATTCTTCGTTCCGCGCGAAGTTTGCGCTATCTACTCTTCTGTTGTTGGTCGTCACCGTTACGGGCATGCAGGCGCAACGGCTGCCTAAGACGGTCGTACCCAGCCACTACAAATTGTCTCTTGATCCGGATATCAGCGGGCAGAAGTTTTCTGGCGAGGAGACAATTACTGTCCAGGTGCAGCAGCCCACAAGTGAGATTGTGTTGAACTCTCTGGGACTGGAGATTGCCCTGGCGGAAGTGACCGCGGGTACTGCCACCATGCCGGCGCAGGTAGCCTATGACCAGCCGAGTGAAATGGTGCGCCTTACCTTTGCCAAGCCGGTACCGGCTGGCGCAGCGACCTTGCACTTGAAATATTCCGGCAAGCTCACAGCCGGGCTTCGCGGACTCTATCTGAGCAAGTCAGCGCGGCGGCAATATGCTGTTACGCAATTTGAAGGCACATATGCGCGCATGATGTTCCCGGGATTTGACGAGCCGGGTTTCAAAGCCACTTTCGATCTCACTGTGGTCGCGGACAAGGGTGACACGGCAATCTCCAACGGTCACATCATTAAGGATGAGCCTATTGCCGGGTCCGAGCGGCACAGGCTTACATTTTCCACCTCGCCCAAAATGTCCACGTATCTGGTGGCGCTGGCGATCGGCGACTGGCAATGCTTGGAGCGCACGGTGGATGGCGTGCCCATCCGTGTTTGCGCCATACCGGAACGGAAGCAGGAAGGGCAGTTTGCTCTGGAAGCGGCCGCGCAGTCGATCCATTTCTATAACCAGTGGTATGGCATCAAGTATCCGTTTGGAAAGCTGGACATGCTGGCGATCCCAGACTACGAGTGGGGCGGCATGGAGAACACTGGCTCCATCTTTTATCGCGACACCGCGCTGCTGATGGACGAAAAGACGGCTTCAGTCTTCAGCAAACGCTCACATGCCACGGTGGTGGCGCATGAGATTGCGCACCAGTGGTTTGGCGATCTGGTGACTGCCGCGTGGTGGGACGACATCTGGCTGAATGAAGGCTTTGCCAGCTGGATGGAGCGCAAACCGATTATGGCGTGGCATCCGGAATGGCATTTGGAAGACGATGCAGCGGCCACGGCGCAGCGGGTGATTGGGCAGGATTCATTGAGTGCGGCGCGGGCCATCCATGGCGATCCGCGCACCTCGGCCGAGATCAAAGAAATGTTTGACGGCATTACCTATGAAAAAGGCGCTGCCGTGCTGGGCATGCTGGAAACATACGTAGGGCCGGAAGTATTCCGCAAAGGCGTAAACGCCTACCTGCAGGCGCATGCCAACGGCAATGCCGCGGCCGCCGACTTCTGGCAGGCCATGGCGAAGGTTTCAGGCAAGCCCGTCGATAAGATCATGCCGACTTTTGTATTGCAGCCCGGCGTGCCGCTGGTGACGGTGAGTGGAAGTTGCACAAGTGGCAATACGACGTTGCAGCTATCGCAACAGAGATTTTTGATTGGAGCTTCCGCTCCGCAGCAGGACCAGACATGGTCAATCCCCGTCTGCACCAAAGCAGCCCAGAATGCGGGATCGGCGTGTTACCTGACGGAGAAGACGAGCGAGAGCGTTACCGCGAACGCATGTCCGGCCTGGGTGTTTGCCAATCGCGATGCCAAGGGTTACTACCGCGTGTTTTATGAAGACCAGAAAAATCTGATGAACGTGGCCGCGGCCGCAGAGAAAGAGCTGACGGTCCCGGAGCGCATTGCCCTGGTAGAAGATTTGTGGGCGATGGTGCGGGCAGGCAAAGAGCCGGTAGGCGTTTTTCTGGCTGCAACCAAAGAGTTGCGCGCGGAACATTCGCGATCGGTGATTGAGTTCGTCTCAGACCATCTGGGTACGATCGAGCACTCGCTTGTGCCGGAGCAGAAGCAAAAAGAGTATCGCGACTTTGTGCGCCAGCAATTTGCGCCGCTGGCGAAGGAAGTTGGATGGAACTCCAGCGCCAATGACAGTGACGAGCAAAAAGCATTGCGCGCCAGCCTGCTGGGAATTCTGGGTGAAGCGGGCGACCCTGACGCTGTCGCCGCGGCACAAAAAATCACGCAGGCTTACATGAAAGAAGCGAACTCGGTGGAAGGCACAATTGTTGATCCCGCACTCAGGGTCACGGCGGAGAACGGCGACGCCGCGCTCTATGACCAGTTGAATGAAGCGATGGATCGCGCTCATGGCGCAGATGAGTACTACCACTATCTTTCCGCGCTTACTTCCTTCCATCAGCCGGAGCTGGTCAAGCGCACGCTGGTGCTTGTGGACCAGGGCAAGATCCGCCAGCAGGATTATGTCCGGCTGTTTCCCGCGCTGCTGTCTGAAGCGCCGGGCCGCGAGATTGCCTGGGACTATTTAAAAGCGCATTGGGACACGCTGGCCGAAAAGGTTACGTCCTTCGGCGGACGCGGCGCGGTTTCCGCTTTGGGCGGCTTTTGCTCCACCACCATGCATGATGACATCCAGCAGTTCTTCACCGACCATCGCGCACCCGGCGCTGAGCGCGCACTGAAGCAGAGCCTGGAACGGATCAACAATTGCACAGAGTTCAAGAAGCTGCAGGGCGACAACATGGAAAAATGGATGGCCCAGGGCCAGTAAGGGAAAGTTTCTAGAGTAAGCACCCCAAAGTAAACACAATGATCGCGGCTGTAGTGAAAGACTTCCGGGAAATGGAGATGGCTGTCCGTGTGCAACGCGGCGGTATCGAGCTGGTGGAGCAGATCGCTGACGCGTGGCGCCAGCTTTGCGATGAATCAGGCGACGAAGAAGTCTTTTATCGTCCTGAATGGGCGCAGGCATATTTGCAGGCATACGATCCCCGGGCAGACGTTATCGTTATCTCTGCCTGGACAGGCCCTAAATTGCGCGGTGTACTCCCCTTGGTGCGCCATCGGCTGACTGCTTACGGTTTCCCCATCTTCAAATTATCGGCGCCGGCCAACGTACATTCGCTACGCGCGAGCCTCACGGTCTGCGCGGGAGAAGAACGCGATGCGGTATTGAAAGCCCTGTGGCGGGCCGCAACAGAGCTGCCGCAGTGGGACATGATTGACGTTGCCAATGTGGTGGAGGGCAACGGGATCGATCGCCTGTGCACGCAGGCTCGGGCGGAGGGATATCCGGTGGCGCGGAAACGGACCTCACAAAGTCTGTATCTGCCAATCAGCGCGTCTTCACCAGAGAAAGCATCGGGCGGGCAAGCGCCATGGCTGGCGGGGACACGGCCCAAATTCCGTTCACATCTGAGGCGCGCCCGGCGCCAGTTGGAAGACCAAGGTCTGAAAGAGCAAGGGTCAGAAGAGTACGGCATGCTGGCATGCAAGCACTTTGACGTGGCCGATCCAGAGGCGCTCAAAAAGTTTTATGACCTTGAAGCATCGGGCTGGAAAGGCGCGGAAGGCACGGCGATACAGTGCAATCCTCGCACGCGGCAGTTTTATGATCTGGTGGCGCAGGCGGCAGCGCGTGATGGTTATCTTTCTCTGGATTTTCTTGAACTGCACGGCAAGGCCATCGCCGCGCATTTTGGGTTCAATTTGCGCGGGCGATATTTTCTGGCGAAGGCCGGTTATGACGAAGCCTATCGGCGGCAGGGTCCGGGACAGCTGCTGGTAAATGAAATCTTGAGTGAGACGCCGCATCGCGGGCTGCGTGAATTTGATTTTGTGGGGCCGGCAACCTGGGACGAAAGCCGCTGGGCCTCAGAGCGGCGGACCAACTTTCGCGTCTTTATCTTTCGCAAAAGCTGGTATGGACGGTTGCTTCACTTCGCACGGATTTCAGCATGGGACGCGTTACGAAAATTATCGGGCCGGCAAGAGGATGAGAGCGCACCGCTGGAGTTGAAGTCCAAGCCCCAGGGCAGTGAAAAAGAAGCGGCGGACTCGTAACCACACGCCATGGCTTCCTCTCGCGACATCACGCCGGTATTTGTGGAAGGCCTGGACGTTTCCGCGTACGGCATCACGCGCAGCGTAGGCCGCCATGGTGTTCCTGTATATGCGCTGAATGACCAGTTGCGCGATGCCCTGCGCTTCTCGCGCTATTGCCGTGACTGCTTTATTTTTCCTGATGATCCCAGCCAGCCGCGGGCTTATGCCGGTGACAGCGTGGCCAATGAAGACGTGCTTTGCCGGCTGATGCTGGAATGGGGGGCGCGGTTTGAGCAAAAGCCGGTTCTGTTCGCCACCTCAGACTGGTTTGCGCGTTTTCTTTCCAACCAGCAGCAGAGGCTGGCACAAAAATTTCTTTTTCATTGGGTCGCGCCGGAACTGTTTACTACCATCACCGACAAAGGAACCATGGTGCGTTTTTGCGAGCGCGCAGGCGTGAAGGTCCCGCGAACGCACATTACGCGACCCGAGGACGACATGGCGCAGGTGGCGCGAGACTTTGTCTATCCCTGCCTGGTGAAGCCGGTCAATCGTTATACAGCGGGGTTTCCCGTGGAGACGGCCAAGGTGCTGGTGGCGCAGACGCCACAAGAGGCGCAAACGTTTTTTGAAAAGTATCCGCAGATGAAAGGCGCCACGCTGATGCAGGAGCTGATTGAGGGCGGTGACGACCAGGTGTTTCAATACACTGCGCTGGTCAACAGCAAAGGCGCGATAGCGGGGTATTCCACGGTGCGCAAGCTGCGCCAGTATCCTGCCGGCTACGGCAGCATGTGTTACGGGCAGACGGAGCCGAACCCCGCGCTGGCGGCGGAAGGAGAAAAGCTGATTCGCGCGCTCGGCTACCGCGGGTTGGGATCGCTGGAGTTTAAGTACAGGCAAAAAGATGGAGGCTATTACTTCATCGAAATGAATACACGGCTGCCCTGGTACAACGGCATCTTTGCCGACGCTGGAGTCAACCTGCCCTATCTGGCTTACCTTGACTTAACAAGTAATGATTTGACAAGAAAGGATTTGACTGGCAAGTCCGCAGGCAGTTCAGCTTTGCCGCAGCAGCGGCAGATGACAAGCTGGGTGAGCTATCGCAATTATGGGGGCTGGTTGCGAGAGACAAAAAGCAGATGGTCGCTGGCGCGGATCGCCTTTCTTTTTCATGTTGCGCGAGCGAACTCGTATGCGTGGTGGAATTGGTCAGACCCGAAACCGTTTGTGGCGTCCGGCGTTCTGGCAGCAAGACGGATGGCAGGGAAGCTGTTACGGGGCATGGGACTGCGGCGGAGTTAGAGCCTTACCGCATGCGAGTGTTGCCAGGGCAGAGGAGAGCACACCGCTGCCGATATGGGATTGAAGGCAGTCAGTGTGCTGTAGGTATTCCAGCGCTTAGGACAGCGAGTTGCGATCAGAGACCGCCGAAGTGATGTCCCTCAAAAACTGAAGCGAGCTTGGTGACTTTCAGTAAATCCATCACACGGGGTTTGGGATTGGCCAGCTCCAGATCGCAATTTGCCCGGCCAGCAGCCATATAGACGCTGACCAGCGCTCCCAGACCGGAGCTATCGATGTAGTCAACCGAGGTCAGGTCAAGCACAATGCGTTTGCATCCTGGGATAAGCCCGCGGATCGTGGTCTGGAAAAGGTCTGTGGTCGCCGATGTGATCCGGCCTTTGCCGCGGACAATCGTTTCATCCGCATTTTTTTCTGCTTTGAGTTCTAACTCTGTAGAGGGGACAGATCCACTCGCGGCCATCGTGGGCCTCCTGTTTGGAATCCGGCAAAACTGACTCCCTGGCGCCTTTACAGAAGACTGCAGAGTTTGGGGCGGAAAATTGAAGTCGGTTGCCGGGTCAACCCTTGGGTTCGGTATGAATCCTCGAAACGATACACCCGTTCCTGCAAAAGTCAAGCGTTGCAGAGATAGCTTATTCAGAGGGAAATGGTCGGGGCGAGAGGATTTGAACTTGAGGCGAAATGGCGGCGTTTGAGCCGCCAGCCGAAATCCTGAGCGAAGTCGAAGGACCTCAGGTTTTCTGCCGGATAGCTTATTCAAGAGGAAAATGGTCGGGGCGAGAGGATTTGAACCTCTGACCCCCTGCGCCCAAGGCAGGTGCGCTACCAGGCTGCGCTACGCCCCGACATTTGTGAAATGAACAATCTCATTCTACCCGATTTTTCGGATCCGTCATTACCCGGAGGTAATGACCGAGTTTTCATAGGAGATGCATGTGGGTTCCTGTTTCTGGAATAAGGTTTCGGGAGGAGTTTTGGCAGGTACTTTCCGGTGTGCGGCAGGGATGTTACGAAAACCAGAATTGGGAACTAAAGCGAAGGTTGAAACCTGCGATTCGATTGGCTTCCAGCAGCGCGCTCTTTGCAGCATTTCCTGAACTTTTTAAAGACCTTTCCGAATGCGGAAGTTCTCTGAGCTTTTCCTCTTCAATCCAGGCTCGGCTGCTCTGAACCCATGATTTTCATCGACGTAAGAGATGAAGATGCGCATTCAGAAATCTCTTATGTCAAAGCCCTGAAGACCGTCACGATTTTCCCTGCATGGCCACCTCCCTTTTGATCACAAATCTGTCCTATCAAATTGCGCCAAACAGAACTCTAACATTCTAAGAGTAACGGCCATCGCTTTGTTTTCCCGTTTTGGAAAAAACTGTTCTGAATTCGGAAAGGCAAAGTAAATCTAATGTTTTGTTATGGATACAGCTACTCAAGAAGAAACTAGGCAATAGAAAGAATGAGAAATCACTGAGGAGGAACGGACATATGGCGAAGCATACTTTTCGATTTATGGTTATAGCAATGTTTCTGTGTGCGAGTGCAGCGTGCGGGGGAGCTCAGATTGGGTTTGACGGACCATTTCCAGCGCCGCCACAGTGTGCACCTTATAACTGCCCAAAATAAGTGACGCTGGTAACTGGAAGATAGTTACGATATTGCGAAAATTTAGTTGTTTCAGCCCTTTGTGAGACGTATCCTCTTACAGGACTGCAATGACTTTAGCATCAATCATCCACGCTCTTTGGATCGGTGGAATCGCGACCCAGGGGTTGCTGGCAACGGTTTTGTTAAGTAAGAAAGCATGGCGACGACTGCCATTCTTTACTTGCTATTCGTTGTTCAGCTTTCTCGCGAGCGTTACGATCTTCACTATTCAAAAGAGCGCTTTTGCTTTTTTTTACTGTTACTGGATTACTGAAACAGTCGGTATTGTTCTTGGTTTCGCAGTTGTATTTGAGGTGTTTAGACACCTGTTTTCAGTTCACAGTGCTTTGTTAAAGCTTGCTAGCTTGATTTTCCGATGTGCCATCGTGGCACTTTTATGTGTCGGCCTAATTGTGATCTTTGTGCAAGCTCCCAGCAGCATCAGCAGTATTAGTAAAGGAGTTTTGGTCATCGAACAGGCGACACGGATTATTGAGGTCGGTGTTTTGATGTTCTTGTTCGTATGTTCCAGCGCTTTTGGTCTGCACTGGAAACAATCAGAATTTGGGATTGCTCTTGGATTGGGGCTTTTCGCAACGATTGAGTTAACTGCAGTGACTTTGCGTCCGCAAGTCGGTGCGCAGGTGTGGGATGTCTTGAGCGTTGTACGAATACTCGGGTTCAATGCGAGTCTTTTAATTTGGCTGGGTTATCTGCTGGCTCCGGAGCGTGCCACCAGCAGTGCGGAAATTCCCAAACGGGCACAGCTTGAGCAGTGGAACCAGGCAGTGATGGAGCTAATAAGTCAATGATTACTGTGATCGTAATTGCGCTTGCGTTGTGCGCTGTCATGTTGTTTTACATGGCGGTACGCAGCCGCAGAACCCAGGCGGAACATAGTTTCCGCGCGGTAGATCTGAATGCTTTGCGTACCCTGATGGACCGGGACGACGAGCTTTTCATGCGGGCAAAGCTTCCGCGTTCGAAATTCTCTCATCTGAAGCGCCAGCGAATCCGCGTGATTATGAGACATGTTACCCGGATTGCCGCCAACGCTTCCGCCGTGATGCACGTGGGTGAAGCAGCGCGCGCAAGTTCCATGCCAGAAGTGGCGCATGCGGCCGCGCAGGTGATGGAGTTGGCCACGCAGATCCGCTTGCAGTGCCTGGTGGCTTTGACCAAGCTTTCACTTGAATACGCGCTGCCGTCTTTGCAGCTTACTCCGGCAATGCTGGTACCCAAATACCAGTCTTTGCGGGAGAACCTGCGGCTTCTGGGTGACCTGCAAACGCAGAACCCAGCACTGGCGGCTGCAGCGATCTAAACGTTTTTTTGACACAAAAGAGAGCCCTGTGCGCGAGCGCAGGGCTTTTGTTTTTAACACATGATTTCAAGGAAAAGACGCACTGCACGCGCATAGATGCTCGAGAGAACTCCCTGATGCGTTGTGGTCATTTAAGTCATCTTCGGGATTCTTCGACTCCGCGCCACTGTCACTCCATAGAGCAAGCATCCAACTGGCGCTCCGCTCAGAATGACAGAGGAAAAGTAGTATGCATACCCGAAACTGCGCATTGATTCCAGATTGCATTTAAAATAGTCACATGCTCCTGCAAGGCATATTTCCAGCCGTGACTACGCCGTTCTATTCCGATGGAGCGGTGTACTACAAAAAGATTGAACACAATATTGACCGCTATTCGCGGACGCCGATCGCCGGCATGGTAGTGCTGGGCTCGACGGGCGAGGCCGTGATGCTGAGCGATCAGGAGCGCAGCGAAGTGTTGCGCGTGACCGCTGAAGTGGCTGCGCCGGAGAAAGTTTTGATTGCCGGCACGGGCGCTGAATCCGTGATTGAAACTTTGCGTCTTACGGAGCTGGCGGCCAAGCTGAACTATGACGTGGCACTGGTGCGCACGCCGCATTTTTACCGGCCACAGATGAAGCCGGATGCCATGCTGACATTCTTTCGCACGGTGGCTGACCATTCACCCCTTCCTGTCCTGCTTTACACGGTGCCTCCATTTACCGCTTACGATCTTCCGCTGGAAGTGATCACGGCGCTGGCGGAGCACAAGAACATTATTGGGATCAAGGAATCAAGCGGTAACGTGGAGAAGGTAGCTGCCATGGTGGCGGCCACGAAACATATCAAGCGAACGGCCACTGTGACTGAGATCCAGCAGGCAGTGACGGCACGCATGCTGGCGGCTCCAGCAAAAGACGAAAATGGCGGCCAGCTGGTTAACGTCACCCAGCTCAATGGAGGCTCAGACGTTGCCGTGGCTGCGCGGCCCAAACTCAAGACACGTACAAAGGAAGTCGGATTTCAGGTGCTGGTGGGTGCGGCGCACACGCTGCTGGATTCATTGCAGGCCGGAGCAAGCGGAGGCGTGCTGGGTGTAGCAGCGCCAGCGCCGACGATCTGTTTTGAAATCCACACTGCATGGAAAGACAATGACCTGGAACTGGCCCGGTCAAAGCAAACAGGGCTGGCGCCGGCGACGAAGAAAGTTGTATCTGAAATGGGGATTCCGGCAATCAAATACGCCATGGACCTTAACGGCTACTATGGAGGGCTGCCACGGCTTCCCTTGCTTCCACTGACTGCTGCACAGAAAGCAGAGGTTGAAAGCGTGATGAATCCTTTCCGAAATTAGGCAGAAACTGCGGCTTGCGGGAAATGGCATTTTGCAGCAGTTTTCTTAGAATGCTTTAAGCTTTCAATCGTCTACTGAACTTTGGGGCATAAAGTGGGGGTGTTTTAGGAACAAAGGTGTATGGAACTTGCGTCACCTCTTTTTATTGTTCACTGAATGCAAGGTTCTTTCCCAAAGCAGGCAACCTTAGAGTTACACTATGTGGCAGCAATTACGAGCAAATTGCCGCTCCATTTACCAACCTTCCGGCATGATAACCAGGTTTTCTAACCTCCGTTGCGACGGATGATTGCAGGACGGAACTGATAGAGAACCGTTAACCGGGCCGAGGAATAAACAGTGCTGTCAGCGGGCAAAAAGTTACGCGAGTTACGCGAACAGATGGGGCTCACATTGCGGGATGTTGAGCTCTCAAGTACATCTCTGGCTGAATCAAGAGGGATTGAAGAGTTTGTCATCAATCCCAGCCGCCTGTCGGATATCGAAACCAAAGGTGTAATCCCCAGTATTTACCGGCTGTATGTTCTCTCTGTACTGTACCGGGCAGACTTCACTGAACTGCTCCGGCTGTATGGTGTTGACCTGAGCTATACGGCCGCGGACTTTGCGATTTGCCGTCCGGGGAAGACGCATCGCTTGGAGATTGCCGCGGGCCGGGGCAATGTGCAGATTCCGGTAAGGCTTGATCCGGGTTTTGACGTTCGCCGCTCCACCGACATGGGCCGCATGATCGAGAGCTGGGGCGTGGTGCCGATGCTCTATCTACAGGAACTATCCAAACAGAAATACACATACGCTTACATTGGCACGGAAGATCTGACGATGTATCCGCTGCTGCTGCCGGGCACGTTTGTGCAGGTGGATGAAAGACGCAGCCGCGTGGAAGAGAAAAAGTGGCGGTCAGAGCTGGAGCGTCCAATATATTTTGTGGAAACGCGTGAAGGTCATGTGTGCTGCTGGTGTTCCGTGCGGCGTGGAGAAATTGTGCTGCAATCCCATCCGCTTTCACCGGTGCCGGCGCGGATATTGAAGCATCCGCAGGAAGCTGAAGTCCTGGGGCAGGTGGTGGGCGTGGCTATGCGACTTGGTGAGGACCCGGCTCCTGCCGAGCAAGTGCAACAACAGAGTCCTGAAGAAGACGTAGGTGAGCCGAAAGAATTGCGTCGCCGTTAGCAGGCGCTTTCAGGACAAAAGAGTCTGGGTTGAGAGCTTCCAAAGATCCAGAGCGGGCGCGAGCTTGCTGATATTCCTGGTAAATCTCCCGTATCGGCACATGGCTGAGAGCCAGAGAAGTTTCCATGTGCGCGGCGTAAATGGCTTCTTGCGTAGGCCTGTTCCCGTAAGCGCGGGCAAAACCCCAGTGCAGATAACCTCCACTACCGGTCTGCAATGAACAGATGTAGGCTACTTTTTCCAACAGTGTGGGCAAAGCGCTCAGAGTGCGCTTTTTGAAATCTTCAGCAGCTTTAAGAATCATACTAGCGATCCCCCGGAAACCGCTTCATCAGGCAGTTTTCAACCGCGAACTATTTGTGAGTTCTGAATGAAAACATAGCATAAGCGGCCAGGTAGACGCAGCATTTTTGGTTTCTGTTCTGAAAATGTGAATTTGGGTACCGGGGTAATTAAGCCCCGGGCTAAAAGTGGTTACAGCAGAATGGCTTACCTGCGATTAAACTTAAATTCTTATGCGCATTCTTATAGCTGGGGGAGGCACAGGGGGCCATGTAATACCTGCCCTGGCCATTGCCCGTGAGCTCAAGGCCCGTTATAACGCGGAAGTATTGTTTGTTGGGACGGCAAGAGGCATGGAAAACCGGCTGGTGCCGCAAGCTGGATTTGGCCTGATGCGCGTGAAGGTGGGCGCGCTCAAGAATGTAAGCCTGGCCACCCGTGTGCGCACGGTGTTTGATCTGCCCCGGGCGGTGGTGGATTCGCGCAAGATCATCAACGTTTTTAATCCTGACGTGGTGGTTGGCGTGGGCGGCTACGCTTCCGGGCCGGCGATGGCGGCGGCTATCCTGATGCATATTCCCACGCTGGCGTTTGAGCCAAACTATGTGCCCGGCTTTGCCAACAAGATTGTGGGACATCGTGTGTCGGCGGCGGCAGTGCATTTTGAGCAGACACAGAAATTCTTCAACAACGCACAGGTCGTCGGCGTGCCGGTAAGGGCGGAATTCTTCAAAGTTGCGGCGGCAGCCAAGCATCCGCCAACGCTTCTGATTTTTGGCGGAAGCCAGGGCGCCAGGGCGATCAACCAGGCCATGGTGGCTGCTGCTCCAGAAGTACTACGACAAATTCCATCGCTCCGGATCATCCACCAGACAGGAGAGCGGGAATATAATGACGTCCTGGCTGCGTACGAGCGCGCAGGCGTAACGGCAGAAGTTTCAGCTTTTATTGACGATATGCCCGCTGCATTTGCGCTCGCGGATTTATTGTTGTGCCGGTCCGGGGCCAGCACCGTGGCAGAAGCCACGGCGGCAGGGAAGCCGGCGATTTTTGTCCCGTTTCCCCAGGCGGCGGACGATCATCAGCGGCGCAATGCTGAGGCGATCGCGCAAGGTGGAGCGGCCGTTCTGGTGCCGCAGGCAGAACTTACGCCGGAACGTCTGGCGCAGGTGGTGACGGAGCTGTTTGCGAATCCAAAGCGTCTAAAGGAAATGGCGGAGCGTGCGCGAGATTTGTCACACCATGACGCGGCCGGCCGCGTAGCACGGATGGTGGCAGAGTTGGCAGGGGCTAAAGCGGATTAGCCGCGAATGACGAAGCTTTGGGCCGCGAATGAACGCGAAAAACGCGAATTGAATTTTTTAGTTTAGACGATTTGATGACGTTATCAAATTGAGGGCGAGCCCGACTTGCGTGGCGAGCCCGCTGCAACAAGAGCATACGAATCCAGCTTAAAGGAAACTGCCTAGCGGTTTGTCGCGCAAGCGACCAAAAATAACGATGTTTGCAAAAGTTCAAAGAATTCATTTCGTAGGTATCGGCGGCATCGGCATGAGCGGCATTGCCGAGGTCCTGCTTACGCTTGGCTATAAAGTTTCCGGATCTGACCTGAGAAGCTCCAGCGTTACCGAGCGCCTGGGGGAAAAAGGCGCCATCATTTTTGAAGGCCATCGCGCGGAGAACATTACCGGCGCTGAAGTTGTGGTGGCCAGCTCGGCCATCCGTCGGGACAATCCTGAGATCACCGCGGCGCATGCTGAGCATGTTCCGGTGATCCAGCGCGCGGAGATGCTGGCGGAGCTGATGCGCCTGAAATACGGAATTGCCATTGCCGGAATGCATGGCAAGACCACAACTACCAGCATGGTTGCGGCGGTGCTGGCTGGCGGCGGGCTTGATCCCACGGTCGTCGTGGGCGGGCGCGTGGACGCCATGGGCTCCAACGCGCGCCTGGGCAAGTCACAATATCTGGTGGCTGAGGCCGACGAAAGTGACCGCTCATTTCTTAAGCTCTCGCCTATTCTGGCGGTGGTGACCAATATCGATCGCGAGCACATGGATTGCTATCGCGACATGGAAGACGTGGAAAAGGCGTTCGTGGATTTTATCGACCGCGTCCCTTTTTACGGCATGGCAGTGCTCTGCCATGACGATGAGCGCCTGCGCAACATGCTGCCGCGGCTGGCCCGCCGCGCTACTACATACGGCACGCATGAAGATTCTGATTTTCGTATCTCGCCGGGGAAAGACCAAGTGCGCCAGCGACAAGCACTATGCTCATTTCTCCGTGGAATATCGCGGCAAGTCGCTGGGCGATTTCCATCTGCGCGTTCCCGGCAATCACAATATTCTGAACGCCGCGGCTGCCGTGGCGGTGGGCATTGGCCTGGATATTCCCCCTGAACGCATTCGCGAAGCGCTGGAAAACTTTCGCGGCGTGGACCGCCGCTTTCAGCTCAAGGGACGCGCTGCCGACGTCAGCGTGATTGACGATTACGGACACCATCCCACGGAGGTCCGGGCCACGCTGGCCGCGGCGCGCCAGTGCGGATTCAAGCGCGTTCACGTCATCTTTCAGCCGCACCGGTTCACCCGCACGCGCGATCTGCTGGAAGAATTCGGCGCGTCGTTCAATGACGCGGATACGGTTTCTGTGCTCGATATCTACCCTGCCAGTGAACAGCCTATCCCGGGCATTACCGGGGAACGATTGGCTGAGACGATCCGGTCGGTTGGCGGTAAGAGCAGCACGGTGAACTATGTTCCGTCATTCGACGAGGCCGCGCGCTCGGTGGCCGATCTGGCTGAGCCCGGGGACATGGTGTTGACGCTCGGTGCAGGCAGCGTGTCACAGCTTGGGGCGATGGTGCTGGAGCAGTTGAAGAAGAAGCAGGCGTCGCTGAAAGAAGTGGCGAATTATTGAGCAGGGGCTAAAGCCCAAGATAATTAAAGGGACGGACGGCACGGCTGAAGCCATGCCCTGATACCTACAGAGGCTAAAGCCAGTCGGCAGGGAGTATGAGTAGCACAAGGCGACACGTTCCATACCTTCATCAGAATTAGCTACTCCAAACATGAATCCTTAGGCGATGATTTGATATCTCCCAAGGGACGGCGTGGGGCGGCCGTGCCCTGATATCTCCACCCAAACAAACCAAAAGCGGGTTGATAAGGGGGATGTGAAATGTGACTCACCCTAGATGCGGCAACTCTGCTGGGCAGAGCTCCATCTCAGTTGCAAGTAGCAGGCTTGGGCGAAGACCTCCGGGCCGATTGTTCTCCTCCGCTCGCCTTCCCTCCAGTGCCTGACATTCCACAGTGAGGTCCCTTCCTATGCGATTCCATTCCATTTTGCGCAGTCTCCCAGTCCGTCTATTTCTGCCAACTTTCCTTTTTGCCGCAGTCAGCATTGCGTCCGCACAAACAGCACCCGGCACCGTGAACTTTCGCCTTCAGGCCGGCTGTTGCGATAGTGGATCTCCGAACGGCATCGTAACAGGCGACTTTAACGAGGATGGGCGCGTGGATGTAGCCATCCTCGATGAAGGAACTGATTCCATTTTTGTGGTGCAGAATGATGGCGCGTTCCAATTCAGCTTAGCCAGCCTCATTCAACGCGTGTCAGACACGAGCAATTTTCCGAACGTCATTGTTGCGGGAAGGTTCGATGGTGACACCCATCAGGACCTGGCGGTCGCAAACGAGTTTGGGCATAGGATCGACATATATTTAGGCCGGGGCGACGGCACCTTCATCACAACCGGCGGAATTGCGGGCACTGGAACCACCACGATTCCGATCGTGGGCGTTCCCATAGCAATGATCGGCGCAAATCTGCGGAATGACGGACGCACGCAACTGGTGGTTGCGGAGTGTGCTGCTGTCAACACTCAGCCATGCTTCCTGGACTTGTTTCAAAGCAACAGCGCAGGCATGTTTGAATCAGCCCAGCGAATCGCGTTGCCAGGCATCCCGGGCTCTTTCAACACGATTCCCCAGGATGCTTTCAACATGATCACCAGCGACGATTTTGATCTGGACAACAAACCGGACATAGCCATCGGCGTTGGGAACCAGGTGATGGTATTCCGAAACACAAGTGTGTTTGACGGCAATGCCAGCGCTCACCTGACCCTGCAGACGACGGTGAAATCACCGAATGGCGGCCTCATCAGCGCGCTGACCAGTGGGCATTTCAACGCGGGCGCCGCTCCCGATCTGCTCTTCGAAGTGTTTAACCCGGGGAACGACACGAGTTTGCCAAACACCGAGTATGTGTTCCTTAACCATGGGAACGGAACGTTTTTCCTTAAGCAGGCGATTACGGGCCAGCACACCGGCCACAACCTGGCGGTGAGTGATATCAATGGCGATTTTATTCAAGACCTGATGATTATGAGCGCTAGGAGCGTCGACTATGCTCTGGGCCGGGGAGACGGGACGTTTGGGCCTTTCCAACATGTTTCCGATCCGAGCCTTCTCGGAAACACTACTGCGATTGCCATTCGCGACCTGAACCGTGATGCGCGACATGACTTCATCTTCACTACGTTCGGGCTGCCTCCATCGAATGGCTCAGGTGCTGGATTTATGCTGAACGCGAACGCCGCCCCAAACTGCCCGGCGCCAGGTAGCCAGGCGGTTTCCGTTGCTGTCTGTTCGATCACACCGGCCACGAATGCGATTACCGTGAAAGCGAGCGGCAATTCGCCGAATGGCGTGAAGCGCCTGGAACTGTGGGTGGATGGCAAGAAATTAACGCAAGCATTCAACGACCAAATCAATGCTCGCGTGAGCGTCGCTGCAGGTACGCGCAGCGTCACGATTGTGGCTGTGGACTTGTATGACGAAATCGTGAAGAAAACGATGACGGTAACCGTTCCGTAGCTCTTGGCCAGCGGCACAGGCCCGCGTGGCGGCGGGCCCGTGCCGGAGTATGAGACCAGCCGGGAAAGTAAGGGGCAAAGAATGCGACCTGATTGTGTGTTGGAGACATAATTGGGTGGAAGGTGATAAGAGGGATGTGAATTCGGATGACGTTGGCTTTAGCCTCTGCAGGTATCAGGGCATGGCTTTAGCCGTGCCGTCCACGTCACTTTTATTTTGGGCTTTAGCCCCTGTGCGCTTTTGATATTTAAGATACGCCGAGCTATACGGAAACTTCTCCGGAGAGTCTGCCAAACCCGCCTTTACCGGGTTTTGTTCAATGTATTTCCGATGCGCCAAAAAACTTTTCCGGTCCAGGATTCGCACTTCTGAAAAGCCGGGCTGCCAAACTTCGCCCGGATAACCCAATTCCGTCTTAGCGCGATAAGAGAACCCTCCCTTGATCAGCTGCATGGCTTTCTCCACGCTCATCATCTGGTCCAGGCTTAGAAGCAGATGGATATGGTCGGGCATCACCACAAAATCGTGGAGCACAAACTTGCCGGCGGTGACATAAGAACGCAGCACCTCAATCATCAGCAACGCCATGGGCTCGGCCCGAAGGACGGCCTTGCCTGGCGCGGTCTTTGAGGTCACAAAGAATGTGCGCGAGATATTGCGAACAGCTTCGGAATTGGAGTTTCGTGCAGGTCTTGCCATGGCGGGATTATAGCGAATATAAAACGAATACACAAGATGTCTCCGTGGAGAACACAGGGGCTAAAGCCCAAGTCAAGAAAGGCACGGACGGCACGGCTGAAGCCGTGCCCTGATACCTACAGAGGCTAAAGCCAGCTGGCAGAGAACTTCTAACTCAAGCAGAGTTTGCCACGGGTGAAAAGTCAAATCAGTTTGCGGAGATCATATGCTGGCGATGCGTGAAGCAAAAATAGGCAGGCAAAGATGAGTAAAGCAAAAGTTCGGCTGTGCGTGGGTTCGCGTTTATTCATCGCTGATGCGATGAACGTCTGCCTAAAGGCCCGCGATTCGAAATCGAATCCAGCTACTCTGGCGTAAACCCTAAAAAAATCGGTGAAACCCTAAAATTCTGGTAACAAAAAGGAAAGAAACCGGATATATTGTTTTGTGCTGGCGCACAACTCCGTCGACCGCGAATTAATGGCGCGCGACTCTATCGAGTTGACACAATACGATGATGTTGTCTCTACGCCGCGGGCGCGTACTCGCTCCGCTAACTCTGAGCTGAAGCTCGGAGCATCTGCGTATTCCAGAACTCTCACCGAAGACGATATTGACAGTGAAGCGAAACCTCGCTCATCGGGCAGCCGGTCGCGTGCACGTGCGGCGGGCGTCCGCAATGAAGACGACTCTGAACTGCTGATCAATCCTGAAGATTTCAACCTGGACGAGCTGGATGGCGAGGAAGCGCAGTTTCTGCGCACCAACAAGCGCGTGCCGGTGCGTCGCAGTCCGATCCCGAAAAAGGCCGCGAGCCAGCTCAAGATTGCCGGAATTGTTGCCGCCGTGGTGGTCGCCGCTGCCGCATTGTGGGGATTGGCTTACGGGTTCGGCACACATTCCTGGCGGTTCCGCATTGATTCCAGTGACTCGCTGGAAATCACCGGTGTGCACAATGCCTCCCTGGACCACGTGAGGGAGGTGGCCGCGACTGACGTCCTTGCTCGCAATATTTTCTCGGTTGACCTGGAAGAGCGCCAACGGCAACTGGAGCAGATTCCCTGGGTGAAGCACGCGTCGGTAATGCGGCTGCTGCCGAACCGCATTTCGGTAACGATTGAAGAGCGGACGCCGGTGGCGTTTGCCCAGATCGGTCCACGGACCAGCCTGATTGATGCCGGAGGCATGGTGATGGGCATGCCCGCTAATCGCCAGGTTAAATATTCTTTTCCTGTGATTCGCGGCATTACGGAGACCGAGCCGCTTTCTTCCCGCGCCGCGGCCATGAAGATATACAACCGGTCTGGTCAGCGAGCTGGGTTCGACTGACGGCGACAGCGCTGGGCCGAACGGCGGCGTGAATGGGTCTTTAAATAGTGGACCCCCAAATTACGTTAAGCAGTTGAGCGAGGTTGATCTTTCCGATCCGGAGAACGTGAAGGTCACGGCGAACGATCCGGGCGGGACGATGGTGGTGCATCTGGGTAAAGAAGACTTTCTACCGCGCTACAAGCTTTATGTGACGCATATCGCGGAGTGGCGGCAGCAGTTCCAGAACGTGCAGTCAGTGGATCTGCGGTATGAAGGCCAGGTGATTGTAAATCCGGACAAGGAGAAAACCCCGGAAAAACCTTCGCCGCTGATGAACGCAGATAACGCTGATCGGAAAAAACCAGTGCTGAAGACGGTCAGTGCCAAGACCGTAGCAAAGCCTGCCGCAAAGCCAGCGGTCAAGAAAGCGACAAGTAAACCAGTCGCCAAAAAGACTGCTGCTAAGCCGGCAAACAAGAAAGCTGTAGCGAAGAAGCAACCGCAGAAGATACAGACAGCGCAGAGATAGAAAGAATTTGGTAAATGGGTAAGTTGGTAATTTGGTAAATGAAGAGAATTTGTAATTTTAGATTTGTGATTTTTGACCCTGGCAGCGAAGCAGATATGAAAGCAATGCAAGAGCGCAAAGCCTGTAGCGAAGAGACAAAGCCTGTAGCGAAGAGACAAAGCCAATGGCTAAGAGCTAAAGGCTAATAGCTACGGGCTAACAGCAATATATAAGGACACGGAATTATGGGCAGTAACGGCAAATTTCATCCGAACACAATTACGGTGCTGGACGTGGGCAGCGCCAAGACGGTTGCGCTGATCTGTGAGGCCACGGACACGGGGCTGCGGTATCGCGGACACGGCGTGGTGGAGAGCCGGGGATCGCGCAAGGGAATTATTGTTGAGCTGGATAAAGCGGTGCAGAGTATCCACAAAGCGGTGGACGAAGCAGAGAAGCTGGCCGGATGCCATGTGGGGAATGCCGTGGTTTCAGTGGCTGGGTCGCATATTAAAGGAGTGACGAGCCGCGGCGGCGTAACGCTGGGACAAAAGCCGAGAGATGTAACACGCGAAGACATTCGCACGGCCGTGGAGAAGGCGCGGTCCGTGACGCTGCCGGAAGATCGCGAAGTGCTGCATCTGCTGCCGCAGGAATTCATTCTGGATGACCAGGTGGGTGTGCGCGATCCGGCGGGGATGATGGGCCGCAGGCTGGAAGTGAATCTGCATATGGTGACGGCATCGTCCAGCGCGACGCAAAATGTGGTGACGGCGGCGAACCGCGCCGGCTTGCACGTGGACAATGTGGTGTATGAAGCGCTGATGTCCGGCGACAGCACGCTGCGCGCGGACGAGAAAGAGCTGGGCGTTTGTCTGGCGGATATTGGCGCGGGCTCAACCGACATGATCGTTTATTCCGATGGCATGGTGGCGCATACGGGCGTGGTTCCCGTGGGCGGAGACCATTTTACGAATGACGTTGCGGTTGGACTTCGTACACCTCTGGTTGCTGCGGAGAAGATCAAGAAGCAGTTTGGACACACCATCAGCAACAAGGTTGCTGACGGCAATGAGATTGAAGTGCCTGCGGTGGGTGACAGGCCGTCAAGGCTGATGCCGCAGCGTTTTCTGGCGGAGATACTGGAGCCGCGCGCGATGGAGCTTTGCGAACTGATGCGTGATCATCTGAAGCAGGCGGGCGTGATGGAACTGTGTCCGGCGGGCTTGGTGCTGACAGGCGGCGGGTCGCGCATGACTGGGCTGGCGGAGGTATGCCAGCAGATATTGGATAGGCCGATCAGGCTGGCCGTGCCAGAGCCGATTGCGGATATGCCCGAACAACTGGCCGAGCCGGAGTTTGCGACTGCCATCGGCCTGGTGATGTATGCGCATCGGACGACCATGGCGAGGATGAATCCGGAGCAGGGATTCGGCCACAAGTTAAGAGCATTGATCGCGAAGCTGGGAGCCTAGCGCGGAGCAGCTTGAAGTGTGGCGCAGTGATGGTCGGCACAAAAGAGTTTGGGTTCGATGGAAATAAGGCGTCTCAAAGTGACGTGAGATGCAAACCGTAAACACAAAACCAAAAGGCAGGCTGGCGGACTAAACGGATCAGGAGTGTGATGTATGCATGACGAGCAGAGAAAAGCGGACGCGGAAGTGAGAATCCAATTTAATGAAGACCCTCGGACCAACGCCAAGATCAAGGTGATCGGCGTGGGTGGTGGAGGCGGGAACGCGGTGAACAGAATGATCTGCGCCGGGGTTGAGGGCGTGGAATTTGTGGTCGCCAATACTGATTTGCAGGCGCTGCAGATGTCCCATGCGCCGGTAAAGATACAGCTTGGCACCAAGCTCACAAATGGTCTGGGCGCGGGCGCGAACCCTGAGATGGGACGTCGCGGGGCACTTGAAGATGCCGATAAAATAATCGAAGCCCTGGAAGGGGCTGACATGGTATTTGTCACCACAGGTCTTGGTGGCGGCACCGGAACAGGTGCTGCGCCGATCATCGCGTCGCTGGCCAGCGAAATGGGCGCTTTGACCGTGGCGGTAGTGACCAAGCCGTTCGCGTTTGAAGGCCGCCGTAGAATGGCCCAGGCGGAGCGTGGTTTGGCCGAGCTGATTGACAGCATTGACACCACTATCGTCATCCCGAACGAAAAGCTGCTGGCCGTTGCGCAAGACGCCGGCTTCTTTGAGTCTTTCCGCATCGCCGACGATATCCTGCGCCAGGCCGTGCAGGGTATCTCGGACATCATCACAATTCCCGGCATCATCAACCGCGATTTTGCCGACGTAAAAACCATCATGGCCGGTATGGGCTATGCCGTCATGGGTACCGCTGTGGCCAAGGGTGAACGTCGCGCGACGGAAGCTGCGCAGGCAGCCATCTCTTCTCCGCTGCTTGAAGCCGGAGCCATCGACGGCGCTCGCGGCATCCTGATCAACATTACCGGCTCGTCGTCGCTCAAGCTGGCTGAAGTAAATGAGGCTTCCACCATCATCCAATCGGCGGCCCATGAAGATGCCAATATTATTTTCGGCGCCGTGCAAGACGAGAAAATGAAGGACGATTTAAAAATCACTGTAATTGCCACCGGGTTCAAGAATGATGTTCCCGCCCGCAAAGACCGTACTGTGAACGCCGCGCAAGCCGCTATCTCCACCGCGCGGACTGCCTCTGCTTATCAGGTGCAGGCTCCGGCCACGATACAGCGTGTTGTCAACGGAAGCCCCGTCGCCCACGCTGCCCACGCCTCTGCTCCTGCCCGGATGGTTGCGCCAGCACGTGAATCGCCCAACCTTGCCACCATGACTGAGTCCATCAAGACGGCCGTCGAGCACGACGATCTTGATGTTCCAGCCTTTATCCGTAAGCGCGGGGAAATCAACTAGCCTCGCCGATCGTCTACGTAAAGTCCGGGCGCCTTGCCACAAAAGCAGGGCGCTCCGGCCAGCCTAACCTTCAGGAACGTCTTCAACCCGTACAGAAACCCGGCGTTAATAGGCCGGCGAAATTAAAAAAGTTAATTGGAACTTAAGGCAAAACAAATGGCAGGTTGGTAGGGTTTATAGCATCGGGGGACATGGGTCATTAATTCCTGGGTCCTTTGGTACTTTGATTCTCTGCCAATAAAAACAAGCACTATGCAGCCAAACTCCAGCGTGAGTAGCTGCATCTTTTTAATTGTGGAGAAAGGTACTTACTCGGTACTAGGGGAATTCACCATTGCGTGCGATGGAAAATTTTCTTACCATCGCAACAAGAGTTTTGGTTTGCGCGTTCGATCAAGTTTCTTCTGGCCGCATTTGCGCGATATCCAACGCAATAAGAATTCCCCCTGGGTAGTTAGGTGGTAGGATTCCCATGAAATCTCGGCTTCGTCTCTCCGTCGTCTTCATCTCAGCTCTTATTCTGTCCAACACATCATTCGCGCGTAGCTCCAACAACTCAACCACCAAATCCAAATCCAGCGGAGACGTAACTGAAAGCGCTCACGCTCAAA
The DNA here is from genome assembly GCA_963724105.1 of Terriglobia bacterium. Lineage (GTDB taxonomy): Bacteria > Acidobacteriota > Terriglobia > Terriglobales > Acidobacteriaceae > Angelobacter. Next base: position 70,901 of record CAVRTD010000006.1, read on the forward strand.
AGCGTGTAGCCCGTCTGCGACACCATCGCGGGACGAAAAAGCATGTGGTAGCCAAAGCCACCGCCAGCAGAAAGACCACTGCAAAAGCCACAACGGCAAGACCCGCTACCGCTCGCACCGCGACTGCGAAAGCTCGTAGCCGTTAAGACAACAACCGGTATCCGTCGAAGCCGCGTCCGTCATCGTTATGTTGAGCGCTTCACCGGCAAGTCATTTACTGACGACAACACAGATGGCGACATCGTCGAAGGCGAAGACCCGGTCGTGCGCCAGGCCGCTATTGATGCGCTCGGCAATATGAATGGGACCGTCGTCGCCATTGATCCCACCAGCGGACGCATTCTCGCCATGGTCAACCAGAAGCTGGCGCTTAGTGAAGGCGCGCAACCCTGCTCCACTATTAAGGTTGCGGTCGCGCTGGCCGGTCTCAGTGAAAAAGTGATTACCCGTGAGGAATCCGTCAGTCTCGGTGGTCATGCTCGGATGAATCTCACCACAGCGCTTGCTCATTCCAACAACGCATATTTTGAAGCCGTCGGACGCCGTCTCGGTTTCGCCAAGGTCAGCTATTACGCCCACCAGTTCGGACTCGGCGAGCTTGCCGGCTATAACATTCAAGATGAGCACCTCGGCACTTTCCCCACGCATGAGCTTGATGCCAGGCTCGGCGGCGTAGGCAAAATGTGCTCTTTCGGTGAAAGCATCTCCATGACGGCCCTGCAGCTCGGCGCTCTGGTCTCCGCCGTGGCCAACGGAGGCACGCTCTATTACCTCCAGCATCCCACTTCGGTCGACGAAGTCATCAACTATGAGCCGCGCGTGAAGCGCAAGCTCGATATCGGTCCGCTCGTTCCTGAAATTGCGGAAGGCATGACCGGCGCAGTCCAGTATGGCACCGCCCGCAGCCTGCGTCTCAACTTCAGTGAAGAGCAGATCCTGGGCAAGACCGGCACCTGCTCCAAGGATGGCACTCGCTTCGGCTGGTTCGCCTCTTACGCAGATACGCAATACGGACACATCGTTACCGTGGTCTTCCTCCAGGGCGGACGCCCCACCTTCGGCCCCAAAGCCGCAGAAATCAGCGGCAAGTTCTACCGCGGACTGTATGACCACAACTTCTTCCGCCAGCCTTCAACCGCCGCCAGCCGCGCCGTTGGAGAAAAGACGCTGGGCGCGCAACAGTAAGCTCGCGAAAAAAGAGATTTCCAGTTGGAGCGAAACAGTCGTTAAAGACACAACTCGAATCAATGTTGTTTTAAAAGAAAAGGCGTCCACATAGGACGCCTTTTTTGTTTTGCGATTTTCAAAAATGTTTCCAATTCGGCTTTAGCCTCTGTAGGTAACAGGGCATGGCTTTAGCCGTGCCGTCCACGTCTTTTATATCGTGGGCTTCAGCCCCTGGCTTCTGTGATTGCCGCGTGACCTCCTCTCACACCCTCCCAACCTCGTCATCCCGACGACCGTGAAGCGAGCGCGCATTGTCACCAGCGCGCGAGTAGGGAGGAGGGACCTTGCGCTTCCCAACGATTCAGTTCTCAATCGCTTCGTCGGGCCATCAGTTTCCCATTGTCATCCCGACCGTCAGCCGAACGACCGTAGGGAAGTGAGGTAAAGCGGAAGGATCCCGGCAGAGCCTCCTCTTGCCATGCCGCATCAGGGAGTTCTCCCCATACAACAGAATTGAGGTGGCGCATCAGGGTTACGTGCCTCTTAGCCTTTGGTGGAAGTGCGTCCCTTCAGGGCCGCGATAGGCCGTTTACGTCCAGCACCGTGCACCCGCGACATCTGCATGGGTGGGTGCCAGAAGCGCCGGCGTCGCACAGCCCATCGCTTCGCTCGAGGCAGCAGGTCGTGGCTTCTGCGCCACAACCATACCGCCGCCAGCCCTACGTGAGCCCCGCATTTTCAGGTCAGTTTTGTCTGTCACGTCTTTTTGTGCGCAGGCGCCAAACATTTTTTTGGCGCGATAGAGCACCAGGCGCAAATAATTCCGGCTGACGCCGAACCGCTGGCATATTTCGTCCCTGTCTTGCTCTTCCAGAAATGCCGCCTTTAGAATCGCGCGAACCTCGGGCTTCATGCGCGAGAGCAGTTTCCGTACATGTTCCCCGGTTTCGTCGGCCAATACGCATGCCGCTGGACTGGGCGCATGACTGGCTACATCGAATTCCGGCTCCATCTGCACGATTCTTTTCTGTTGCCGATAGGTTTCGAGCAGCACGTTGTTGCACACCGCCAGCACTAGAATCTCAAAACGCTCAGGATTGCGCACGCCCTGTTCCGAGCGGAGCAGCGTCAGAACACGCAGAAACGTCTCCTGGCGCAGGTCATCGGCCAGGTCCGCTGACCGCAGCTTCCTGCGCAACCTTCTCAGCAGGATAGGACTGAAATGCGATACGAAATGCTCTTCCGTCCAGGGATCTCCCTGCCGCAGAGAGTGAACATACATCGCATTGAATTCAAACGGTGGCAATACTCCTGGGGAAGCCATGTCCTTGCTCCTGCGATCCGGGGCTTTTTGCATGCAGGCAATGCCGCATACAAAAAACCTCGCATTTTCTTGTTTTTAAGAAATTTCGTGCGGTTTCATTTCAAGTAGCGGTGGGAACAATGGAATTCCGCCAGTCTTAACAGAAATTTATTCAAATTCTTGGGGCAATCTATGGCGATTTGTGCGGCAAACTATCCATCAGGCTTGGGACGAACGTACAAAGTTGTAAAATTTTGCACTTCTTCGACCTATAATTGCCCGATCTAAACCATTACAGGCGGGTAAAGCTGTGCCAACCAGCCCCAAAGACGTCACCCTGCTACTGCACAAGTGGGCGGACGGGGACCAGGATGCGGGAGATCAGCTCTATAGGGAGCTGCGTCATGACCTGAAGAAGCTGGCTGCTCGCTGTCTGCGCCGCGAGCGTCGCAATCATAGTGTGGAAAGAAGCGATCTGGTCGATGAGTGCTTTTTAAGACTTCTGACCGCCAGAAAGATTGATTGGCGGGATCGTGGCCATTTCTTCGCTATAGTCACTATAAAGATGCGTCGATATTTGATCGACTATGCCCGCAAGCGGGGCGATTACAAACTAGTCCCATTGGAAGGTTTGCCGGAAGGGATTCTTGCACGTCATAACTGGCTGGAACTGGCTCTGACCATAGACAAGCTGCTGGATGAGTTGGAGGAGAAGTTTCCGACAAGGTGCAGCGTCGTGGTATTCCGCTCCTACTTGGGGTTGAGCACAAAAGAGACGGCGGAAAAATTGGATGTGACCGAAGCCGTCGTGGAACATGAGTGGCACCGGGCAAGACGGTGGCTTTACGAGAGATTGAGCGAGGCACAATGCAAGACCGAGACGAGCGGCTGATGCGACTGGCGGAGGATGCCCTCCGCACCCCTGTCGCCGAACGCGATTCATTCTTACGGGCCGCCTGCCATCAGGATTCAGATCTTTACGCTGAGGTTTCCGAGATCGTGGAGTGGGAAGACCGCATGGGCGGCTTCATGCGTGATCCTTTACTGAAGTTCATCGATCTGGAAGGCCTTGATCGTCCGTTCACACCGGAGCAGCTGATCGGAGACAGGTTTGAGATTATCCGCGAGGTCGGCGACGGTGGTATGGGCGTCGTCTATGAGGCTTATGACCGTAAACGGCAGCAGCGCATCGCCATTAAATGTGCCAAGGTAGGCTATGAGCGCCTCCCGCCAGAGCTCCGCGCGGCGCTGAAGGTACGGCATCCCAACGTCTGCATGATGAATGAGATTCACACCGAGAAGACCGATCTCGGCACGCTGGATTTTCTCACCATGGAGTTTCTGGATGGTGAGACCCTTCTTGACCGGCTCTTACACGGCAGGCTGGGGTCGCATGAGGCCCTGCAGCTTGCGCGCCAGCTCTGCGCCGGATTGGCGGAAGCTCATCGCAGCGGCGTGCTTCACCGTGATTTGAAGCCTGCCAATGTGATCCTGTCTCAGGGGAAAGAGCAAAGAGCTTCGGGCAGTCATCACTGATTTCGGCCTGGCCGCCGACCAGGACGGAAACACCGATCTGATCGGGGGCACGCCCAGCTACATGGCGCCTGAACTCAAACAGAGCGGCCAAACCTCTCCGGCATCGGATGTTTATGCCCTCGGGGTGATTTTGTATGAGGCGGTGACCGGGCAAAAACCATTTCTGGATACCGCCGCTAGCGATCGCGCCACGCCTGCGCCGGTTCCTCCCAGCAAACTTGTCAGGCATCTGCCCTCAGTCTGGGACGATGCGATTCTCCCCTGCCTCGCGACTAATCCTGAAAAACGCCCTTCCGTGCAACAAGTTCTTGCCGTTCTTGACCGCCCACCGTTCTACCGCCGTGCATGGGTTTCTGGAGTCGCGATCGCTGCGCTGGTTCTGCTTGCCGCCGGCGCATTCCTGTGGCGGCCTATCTATGATTACTTCACCCCCCCGGCTATCAAGCTGGTTATTCTTGCCGTGCAGAATCCCGGAGACATGCAATACATCGGGGAAGAGGTTTTGCGTGATGTAACAGCGCGGCTTGCCCAGGAACCAAGGGGCAAGCCTAAATTTCAACTGGTTCCGGCATCAGTCGCCGAAAAGCAAGACATAAACAGTCCGGAGCAAGCAGAACGTCTTTTGCACGCGACACATGTTTTGCAAGTCAGCATGAGTCGCGATCATGGCGATATTGTCGTGGACGCCGCGGTAGTTGACGCAAAAACGTCGGCCCATATTCGCGATTACTCCGGCCACTTTACTGAAAGAGATCTGGGTGATCTCTCTGGCGGCCTGGCAGGCTTGGTTTCCCTGGCGCTGCATCTGCCCCGTCCGGCAATATCTGAGACAATCGCGCCGGCAGCTAAAACTGCCTATGAGAGCGGCCGTAACTATCTAAGCCAGGACCGTTATAGCTTCAACAAAGCCATCGCGGAATTCCAGGAAGCTGCCCATCTCGATCCGCATTCACCGCTGCCTTTGGCCGGACTCGCGGAAGCCTATGTGGGCAAGTACTACGTGGAAGGAAACAAACAAACGCTGGATGAGGCCCAGCAATATCTGGCAGTCCGCCGAACGGCTGGATCCAGATTCACCGCAAGTGCTCATGGCTTCAGCCAGTTTGAATACCGCGAGGGGGCGAAACCCGCAGGCAGTGCAAGACTGCGCGCGTGTGCAGGAGATTGAGCCCAAGAACCCGGAAGCGTGGATCCGCTCCGGCTTTGCCTATGAAGAGCAGTACATTTATGACAAAGCGCAGGAGTCCTACCACAAGGCAATTGAACTGGATCCCGGTTATTACAAATCTTACGAGTATCTTGGGGCCTTGTATTACTACAAGGGCATGTATCCGGAAGCTGAGCAACAATATAGGAAACAGATAGAGCATGCGCCGCAGAGGCTGGATGGCTATGCCAATCTGGGAGCGCTCTTAACCAGCCAATTTAGGTACGCAGAAGCGGAGAAGATATATCGCGCGGCGTTACAAATCCAGGAGACGCCGGAAAATTTAAACAATCTGGGAGCTACACTGGATCGCCAGAAGCGCGATGCTGACGCACTGCCATTGTACGAGAGAGCCGCGGCGCTGCTACCGGCGAGTCCTATTTACTGGATCAATCTTGGCGATTCCTCCAGACGGCTGGGGCATGCCAGGGACGCAGCCACGGCCTATAAAAAAGTCCGTGCTTTGATGATAGAGCATCTCCAAACTGACCCTGCCAGCCAGTTGTCCCGCGCGTATATGGCCTATAGCTTGGCCCGGATGGGCAAGACCGCCGATGCGGAGTCCGAAATAGGGCAGGCGCTAAGCTTCGCCAAAAATGATCAACAGATTGTTCTGCGCGCAGTCTTGACCTATGAGGCGTTGGGAAAACGGACTCTGGCGCTGCATGTGGCAGCTATGGCTACCCCGGATGTGAAAAAAGAAATTGAACATCTTCCTGACTTGGCGGATTTCATCGCGGATTCTCGCTTTACCAAATAGTGCCCCAGTAATAAGGAGGAATGGCCACTATGGTAGCCCCAAGCCAGGCAGCTCATGGCACCGGTTCCAGTACCCTACCCGTTGTGCCGATCATGCTTGAATACAATCCAACAACCTACGCAGTTTCCGTAACGCCCTCGACAGTTGCTAAAGGTGCTACGATCTGCTTCAACTGTTCCCAAGGCAGTGTCCGTGTAGTATTTGTTTCACCTTTCAATGACGATGGGCCGCAACTGCTGGATTCTGAGGCCCGCACATTGACGGTAGGAGGCATCTACCACTTCCGCTGTTTCTTTAAGGCAAACGAATATTCAGAAGAAGTTGCAAGTCCAACTGGCGGAATTCTTGATGTACAGCCGCATCGGCCCTGAGCGCTGCGCTCCTTGAACTCCTTTCAATTATTGAGACGGCCCAGCTCCGCCGTCTCTTTTTTTGCCCGGGGAAGCGGCTGCCTTTCATGCCTGCCAGCCTCATGCGAAGCCACATTTCTGCTTTTTATTTACTAAATTGAATTCTTTTTGATCTGCGCTTGTCTGCGTAAATCTGCGGCAAAATCATATCCTGTCGTTCCTCTCCGCGCCTCCGTTGTAGGTTTTGCTTTTATCTCCGGCTACAATCATTATTCGCTACGGTCCACGATCCACAATCGAAGGTCGAAGCTCAACGATGAACGATCAACGATGAACGATTCCGCCACCGCCATCGAATTCGCGAATGTCACCTACCGCGTCGACGGTAATCGCACTCTCATCTCTGATTTGAATCTCAATATCCACCGCGGTGAAACGCTTATGCTGCTTGGCCGCAGCGGCTCCGGCAAGACCACCACGCTCAAACTGATCAACCGCCTCTTGCAGCAGAGCCAGGGCCAGGTCCTGGTTGACGGGCGCTCCACCGCCGAGTGGGACGTGATCCAGCTTCGCCGCCACATTGGTTATGCCATTCAGGAAGCCGGGCTCTTTCCGCATTACACCGTCAAAGACAACGTCGCGCTTGTTCCGCGGCTGGAGCGCTGGGACTCAGCGCGCATTGCTTCTCGCGTACAGGAAGTTTTGCAGCTTGTTGGGCTGCCATACGATCAATATGCTGGCCGTTATCCAAACCAGCTTTCCGGCGGACAACGCCAGCGCGTTGGTCTGGCCCGCGCACTTGCCGCCGATCCGCAAATCCTCCTGATGGACGAACCGTTCGGCGCGCTTGACCCCATCACCCGCGCGGAGTTGCAGCATGAATTCATCGAGCTCCGAAAAAAACTGAGCAAGACCGTCGTCTTTGTAACCCATGATGTAGCGGAAGCACTCATGCTGGGCGACCGGATCGCCTTAATGGATTCAGGCTCGTTAAAAGGTGTCTTCACTCCCGCCGAATTTCTGCACTCGACTGACAATTTTGTTCAGCCTTATCTCACCGCGTTCCGGGCTGGACAGCAAATCTTGAACTCCGGAGCTTGACCACATGTCGCTGCCTGATTTTTTTATCGCGCACAAACGTGAGGTGTTCACGCTTACGGGCGAGCATCTATGGCTGGTGGGAATCTCCATGCTGCTGGCCGTCGCCATTGGCGTGCCTCTGGGTATTCTCCTGAGCCGTCGTCCGGGATGGAAATCTCTGGTGCTGGGCGGCAGCAATATCATGCAAACCATTCCCAGCCTCGCGCTGTTTGGTCTACTGTTGCCTGTGCCCTGGATCGGCGCGCGCGCGGACCGGCTGGCCATTCTGGCTCTCACTATGTATGCGCTGCTTCCCGTGGTGCGCAATACTTATGTTGGCATTGCCGGTGTTGATGCGCCGGTGCGTGAAGCTGCCATCGGCATGGGACTCACCTCGCGGCAATTGCTCTGGCATGTGGAGCTGCCGCTGGCTTCCAACGTGATTGTTGCTGGCATACGCACTGCAACGGTCATTACCGTGGGAGTTGCCACCATCGCCGCGGCCATTGGCGCCGGCGGACTGGGTGAATTCATCTTTCGCGGGCTGGCCATGGTCGATAACAATGTGATTCTTGCCGGAGCGATTCCCGCAGCCGTCATGGCGCTCTCCGCGGATATGGTGTCTGGCATTGATTCAGCGCACCCTGATTCGGACACACCACTAATGGACCGCCGCAGCTTTCTCGCCGCGCTCGCGCTGCTTATGACTGGGTGTGTTCCCCGCGCATCGGGGCTTTCCATTGGCTCCAAGAATTTCACTGAGCAACTTATCCTGGGCGAACTGCTGGCGCAATACCTTGGCCGTTTCACCACTTTGCCCATCGAGAGGCGCTTCTACCTCGCCGGGTCTTATATCTGCCACCAGGCCCTGCTCGCCGGACGGATCGATATGTATGTGGAATACACAGGGACCGCACTGGTGGCTATCTTGAAAGAGCCTCCGTCTTCCGATCACGCCGCGGTCTTCAACAAAGTCAAAGAACTTTACGCGCAACGGTTCGGACTGGAAGTGTTGCCTTCGCTTGGATTCAATAACACTTTTGCCATGGTCATGCGCGGCAATGACGCGCGCCGTCTTCGCCTGAAAACACTTTCAGACGCTGCCGCGGTGTCTTCGCAACTGCGCCTGGGCGTGGGCTATGAATTTCTTGAGCGGCCGGATGGCTATCAAGGACTGGCCAGCAAGTACGATCTCAAATTCGCAGAAGCGCCACGCGTCATGGACCTGGGACTGCTCTATCGCGCGCTGCAAAATAATCAGGTCGATATGGTTGCCGGCTCGAATACAGACGGCCTGATCGCCGCGCTCGATCTGGTTGTCCTGGAAGACAATCTGCATTATTTTCCGCCCTATGATGCTGTGCCCATCGTGCGGCGGCAGACTTTGGAGCGCCATCCGGAAGTGGCGGCAGCATTACGCCGGCTCGGCGGACAGATCAGCGCCGAAGACATGCGCCGCATGAACTACGCTGTGGATGGCGAAAAGAAAGACGCCGCCGTGGTCGTCCGTGAGTTCCTGTCCCAAAAGATGTCCAAAAGATAAAGTAGCGTTTCGTCCCAGGCTTGCGATGATGTTTTAAATTTTCTGTTACACTACGCGCCTGCATGTCCTCGGCTTCCGGATCTCTTGCTCCAACGCGCGCGCGGATTAAATCCATTGATACCGTTCGCGGCGTCATCATGGTCCTGATGGCGCTCGATCATACGCGGGATTTTTTCGGCGTCGCCGGCATCAGCCCCACGAATCTTGACCAGGCAAGTGCCGCTCTATTCTTCACGCGCTGGATCACAAACATTTGTGCTCCGGTTTTCTTTTTGCTCACCGGTACCGGAGCTTATCTTTCTCTGCGAAAAAAATCCACTTCAGAGCTGTCGCGCTTTTTGTTCACGCGCGGCCTGTGGCTTATTTTTCTGGAGCAGGTGGTGATGCGCGGCTTTGGATGGCAGTTCAATTTTGACTACAAGGTGAGCATGCTGGTTGTTTTGTGGGCGTTGGCCTGGGCCATGATCTTCCTGTCAGCGTTGGTTTACCTTCCCACAAAGTTGGTGACATCGATTGGCATCTTGATGATCGTAGGCCACAATTTGCTCGATTTCATTCGGTCTTCCAATCCGCTGTTTTCCATCTTGCATGCTCCCGGCTTCGTCGTGAACAATCCGCAACATGTTGTCTTTGTGGCGTATCCGCTGATTCCCTGGATCGGAGTTACAGCCGCAGGCTATGGTCTGGGCCAGATTTATAGCTGGCCAGCAGAGCGCCGCCAGACTTTTCTTTTACGCATCGGGATCATCCTGACCGCGGCATTTGTGGTTCTTCGCGGTATCAATATCTATGGCGATCCTTTGCGCTGGAGCGTTCAGAAGTCGGCGCTCTTTACTGTGCTTTCATTTCTGAATACCGTCAAGTATCCGCCGTCGCTTTTGTTTCTTCTCATGACTCTTGGACCCGCAATGCTTTTACTCTGGGCTCTGGATGGTGACACACCAACATGGTTGCGTCCGGCACATACCATCGGCAAAGTGCCTCTGTTTTATTTTCTTCTCCACGTGCCGCTCATTCATGTGCTCGCTATCATTGTTTGTTATTTGCGTTACGGCCAGGTGCATTGGATGTTTGAATCACCTGGGATAGGTCAGTTCCCCATCAGTCCTCCTCCTGGATGGGGTTTCTCTCTGCCGATTGTCTATCTTGTCTGGATATTTGTTGTGGTTGCGTTGTATCCACTGTGCGCCTGGTTTGCCGCGTTGAAGCAGCGTCGCAATGACGCATGGCTCAGCTATTTCTAAACCAGACAACAAGCTCCATTCCTGTCATTGACGCTGGCTGTGGGTATAGAATTCGTTGGTCTGCCACTGTCGCGAGGCCGCATACGGTCCCTTCATTACAGCAAAAGCCGCAACCCAGGAAATGATCCCGGCCCAACCCGGTACTCTCCTATCTTTTATTATGTTTGAAGGAGGAGCGCTTGAAGGAGGAGCGCGACAAAGATGAGAGTGTCAAGAATTCTGCAATTTGGTCCGCCGAACGTGATTGTCAGTGAGAACCTATCGAAACCGGAGCCCGGCAATGGACAAGTGCTGGTTCGCGTCCAGGCCGCCGGCGTTGGTCCCTGGGACGCGCTCATTCGGGAAGGGAAGAGCGGAATGAATCAGCCACTGCCACTGACTCTGGGCTCTGACCTTGCGGGAATTGTAGAAGCTATTGGCCCCGGAGTTTCAGGGTTCAAAGCCGGCGATGAAGTTTACGGAGTTACCAATGACCGTTTTGTTGGAGCGTACGCGGAATATGCTCTGGCTTCGGCAAATAAGATTGCGCCAAAACCAAAACATCTGAGCTTTATTGAAGCCGCGTCCGTTCCGGTTGTGGCCGTCACGGCATGGCAAATGCTCTTTGAATATGCTCATGCAGTTGCCGGGCAAACTGTGCTCATCCTCGGCGGAGCCGGAAACGTAGGCGCGTATGCCGTTCAGCTTGCCAAACATGCGGGGATACATGTGGTGGCAACCGCCGGTCCGCGCGATATTGAGTATGTCCGCAATTTGGGCGCTGAAACCGTGTTGAATTATCGCACCACAAAATTTGCGGAGTCAGTGCCCCCGGTTGATGTTGTCATCGATACAGTCGGCGGAGAGGCGAGAGGGCATGCTTTCTCCAGGCTGAAGCCAGATGGAATTCTGGTTACTGTTGCCTCGCCTGAGGCAACACCACGGCGCGATGGGCGTAAAGCTGTCTTTTTCTTTGTAGACGTCACGACAGCGCGGCTTAACAAGATCACAGAACTCTTTAACTCCGGACATCTGGCCACTCAGGTTGGTACCGTGTTGCCGCTGGAGGAAGCTCGTGTTGCCCATGAGATGCTTGGCGGAGCGCCGCATTCTCGGGGAAAGATTGTGTTGAAAGTAGCGGCCTGACCAAAGGCCGGAATAAGAACGAGGATAGTGTTCTATGTCAGAAAATACAGATGCTAAAAAGCCAGACGCTAAGAAACTAGACTTCAAAAATGGTTTTCCAGCCCAGGATATTCCAGATGGTGGAATGATTGCGGGCGAGTTCAATGGTGAAGACGTAATCTTGGCGCGGCGCGGTGCAGACTTTTTTGCGGTTGGAGCATTTTGTACTCACTATCATGGCGCGCTGGCCGATGGATTGGTCGTCGGCGATACGGTACGTTGCCCGCTGCACCACGCATGTTTCAGCTTGCGGACCGGCGAAGCTCTCCGTGCGCCGGCCCTGGATCCGATCAGCTGCTGGCGAGTTGAGAAAAGCAACGGCAATGTCTTTATCCGAGAGAAGCTCGCTCCGCCGGATCCAAAATCAAACCGGGCTAAAAACTCAAAAGAGCCGCCGGCGTCCGTGGTCATCGTGGGCGGTGGCGCCGCCGGATTGGCCGCTGCAGACATGCTGCGCCGTGAAGGCTATGACGGTTCCGTCACCATGATCAGCGCTGACGATTCGCCACCGTGCGATCGTCCAAATCTTTCCAAAGATTTTCTCGCGGGCACGGCCTCAGAAGATTGGATTCCACTGAGACCGCCTGAATACTACACTGAGCGGCGGATTGATCTTGTGCTTGGTTCGCGCGTAGCAACGCTTGACGTCAAGAAGAAGCAGGTCCAGTTGGAGAACGGCAAGACCTATCCATTCGGAGCTCTTCTGCTGGCCACAGGCGCGGATCCTGTTCGGTTGCCGGTTGAAGGCGCTGACCCCTCCCAGATTTTTTATCTGCGCACATTTGCGGATAGCAAAGCGATTATCGCCAGCTCCGGATCGGGAAAGCCCGCATCGGCAAAGAAAGTTGTGGTTGTGGGTTCCAGCTTTATTGGTCTTGAAGTTGCCGCATCATTGCGCACGCGTGGCATTGAGGTCCACGTGGTAGCCCCGGAAAGCCAGCCCCTTGCCCGCGTCCTGGGCCCCGAGGTTGGCGCATTCATTCGCAAGCTTCATGAGGAGCATGGTGTCATTTTTCATCTGGGTGAAACCGTGAGTCGCATGGATGGACGCACCGTGAAATTGAGCGGTGGTTCCGCCAATGGAAGCTCGGCAGTAGATGCAGACTTTCTGGTTCTTGGCGTTGGCGTGCGACCATCCCTTGCTCTTGCGGAACAAGCTGGTCTAACCATGGACCGCGGTATAGCAGTGAACGAATATCTTGAGACCAGCGTGCCCGGCATTTTTGCCGCGGGTGACATTGCGCGGTGGCCAGATCCTTATTCCGGAGACAAAATCCGTGTGGAGCATTGGGTGGTTGCAGAGCGGCAAGGCCAGGTTGCGGCGCAGAACATTCTAGGACGGCGTGAGCCGTTCACCGCCGTGCCATTTTTCTGGAGCGCCCATTATGACGTCACGCTCAATTATGTTGGCCACGCGGAAAAATGGGATGCAATCAGAATCGACGGAAAGCTCGATGCCCGGGACTGCACTGTCCATTACATGCAGGGGGGCCGCACTCTTGCTGTGGTGACCATTGCGCGCGATTTGCAAAGCCTGCAGGCTGAAGTTGCCATGGAATCCGGGCAGAAATAACTGTGTTGCAGATTACAGAAACGCGGAATCCGACATCCAAGATGACAGATGAAAGATCAAAGATGAACGACAAGGGTTGATGATTCAGCTTTTTCGTATCGGCCCAGTTGGAGGAAGATTGCCATATCAGCCAATCGAAAATTACGGAATCATCGGCAACATGCGGACCGTCGCCCTGGTCGGCATGAACGGCTCAATCGACTGGTATTGCTATCCCAACTTTGATTCGCCCAGCGTTTTCGGAGCAATCCTGGACGATAAAAAAGGAGGCCGCTTCCAGATTTGTGCCCAGGCAGACGGAATGCGGTACAAGCAGTTCTACTGGCCTTCCACCAACGTACTGGTAACACGCTTCCTGCTGCCGGATGGAATCGCCGAGCTAGAGGACTTTATGCCGGCCGGACTGCCGCCGGAATCGCATGAGTACCATCATGTCTATCGGCGTGTTCGCTGTGTCCGAGGCAAGGTGCGTCTTTCCATCGTGTGCCGTCCGGCTTTCAATTATGGACGCGAGATTCATGACACATTGATTGACGCGAATGGCGCAATATTCAAGACCGTTGGTTTGACCCTGGCGCTTTCAACAAAAGTTCCGCTTGCAGCATGACGGACAAGGTGGCGTCTCTGCCGAGTTCGTTCTCGCCGAAGAAGAATCTCAAGTTTTTGTCCTTTGTGAAGAGCCTGCTGACAGTGCTGTGCCTGCTGCGCCCACCGAAAAAGACGCGGCAGACCTCATGCAAAGTACAGTCAAGTTCTGGCAGAAATGGCTCTCCGCCTGCACTTACCACGGGCGCTGGCGAGACCAGGTGCAACGATCCGCGCTCACGCTCAAGCTGCTTACCTTTGAACCTACCGGGGCGATCATTGCGGCGCCCACCACCAGCCTGCCTGAAGTTATGGGAGGCACGCGCAATTGGGACTATCGCTATACGTGGATCCGCGATGCCGCTTTTACCGTGTATGCATTTCTGCGAATCGGTTTTAAGGAAGAGGCTGCGGCATTTATGCGCTGGCTCCAGGAATACGCGGCCAGGCACATCGATCCCGAGAAGGCAGGGCCAGTCGTTTTCACTATCGCCGGCGATAACAATCTGCCGGAACAGACTCTGGACCACTGGGAAGGATATTGCGGCTCGGCTCCGGTGCGCATTGGCAATGGAGCGGTTTCTCAATTTCAAGATGATATTTATGGCGAGATCATGGACGCCGTTTATCTCTCCAACAAATACGTGAGCCCCACTTCCTATGACATATGGGTCACGATCCGCCACCGTCTGAATTGGCTGTGTGAAAACTGGTCGCTGCCAGATGCAGGCATATGGGAGATGCGTAATCGCGAGGAACATTTCGTCTATTCAAAAGTTATGAATTGGGTGGCGCTGGATCGCGGCATCCGTCTGGCGGAGAAGCGCGCGCTTCCGGCGGAGCGGGCCAAATGGATACAGGAGCGTGACCGCATCTATGAAGAAGTAATGACCAAAGGCTGGAATGAAAAGCGCGGTGCTTTTACCCAATATTATGGCAGTGAAGATCTTGATGCCTCTCTTCTCATCATGCCGCTGGTTTTTTTCATGGCGCCGAGTGATCCGCGGATGATCAAAACGGTCGAAGCCATTCTCAAGAATCCGCGCGAGGGTGGGCTCGTAAGCGACAGTCTTGTCTATCGCTATCCGGCGCAGCCCCGGATTGACGGCCTTCCGGGCGAAGAAGGCACCTTCAATATGTGCTCTTTTTGGCTGGTAGAAGCGCTCACTCGCGCAGGCCAAACCTTCCCGGAAAAATTGGACCAGGCACGCCTGCTGTTTGAACGCGTGCTGGGCTATGCCAATCATCTGGGGTTGTATGCCGAACAGACAGGACCACAGGGTGAAGCGCTGGGAAATTTCCCGCAGGCCTTCACCCATCTGGCATTGATCAGCGCAGCATTCAATCTCGACCGTATGCTGGATGACTAAGCTGCGCGGCCTGCGCTGCTTATTTCGGCGCCAAAACCAGCTGTCCAATGTGGAATGAGAGATGGTTGGTTCTGCTCAGAAGAACGCTCAATCGGTTTCGCATTGGATCTTTCGCATAATCCTCATCGGACATTGCCGTATGGCGCTGCAACCACTCTTCTGGTGAAAGTGCAGTGAACTTATCGAGCAGCGCGTTATTCACGTCCGTCCAATATTTCTTTGAGCTCGCCTGCTGAGGGAAGCTGCGCGACCTCCCGATCTGGTTTCGTGATAAAGATTTCATCCAGTTCCGGATGCAGACGTTCGCCAAGACCAAGAAGCGTCAGCATGGCGTCATGCACCGCCGTGAGATGGCCCAGCAGGTAGATGATCCTGTTTTTGCCGGGAGCGATTTGCTGCTGAAGTTGATCTGCCGTTAGAGGTGAGAATATCTTGTCAGCGCGTTCTATAGTCATCTTCCAGGATTTCACAGCGGACCTGGCCGCCAGTTGCTCAGAATTCATAATGATGTACCCGGCTCTTTCATTTTGTAGTGCTATGTTGGAATGAAGATTTCTGGCAGCCCTAGGCAGCCAACAACATTATAAGTGGCAGATCAGAGAAAGGGGTACGTAACCATTCCCGCGCCAAATCAGGCGAAGACCGCAGCGGCCAACTGAAGATAGTTTAGAAACGAAAAATGCGGCCTTCTTCAAGTACGAAGGCCGCATTTATGTGGCTAGAACTAGGAACAAATTAATTTCTGCCGTGTTGGTCGCGATCATTGTCATCGCGGTCAGTGAAGAAGAAGGGCAGAACGTGTACCCGTTCCTGGCGAACCGCATCGAGCTGGTCAGGATCAATATCCAGAGCCTTCAGGATAGTAGGGGCCACCTGCTGGTTGGATACTGGCGTTTTAACCTGCTGTGCCTTCATCCCAGGGATTGAGAGCAACAGTGCTGTGTGCACGTCGTCTTCATTGAAGCCGCCGTGCTCGGCAATTTTTGAACCGCCCGTGAAAATCACTCCCGTGTTCGTTTTCAGAATGATGTCTGGCGTGCGTGGATCGTCGAGCGGGCTATTGAACTTGTCCTGAAGGGACTGCCCGGCGAAAATCTCCTGTATTCCCAGAGCCTGCTGGTTCGCAGGGGTACTGAGGTTGGCGACCACCCCAGCGGTGAGGGAAGGATCTGTAAGCCATATCAGGGAGCCATCATCGGAAATGTCAAAAGCCTCGGCAGCTCCCACGGTTGTCTGCGGCTGTCCGCCGCCGATGCCGACGCGCTTTTGCAAATCAATGGGCGATTGCCCGTGTTTGGCCGAGATGATAATGAGCGTAGAGTCGAAGAGCCCTTGTTTCTTTAGTTCGCTTACCATCGCACCCAGTGACTGGTCCACAAAGTCCAATTCACCAGCAAGACCTGCTGTCGGGGTTCCGAGAACATCTTGATAGCCGCTGCCTTTCAATTTCTGGCCCACGCTGACTGCCTGAAAGTTTGTACCGAACAACGTGGGTACGGGAGCGCGCTTGGTGCGATCGTGGTTAAAACCATCAATCTGGTTGATCACTGCTTGAACATGCAGGGAATCGTAGCACTTAATATTGGCTAGATCGGTAGTCCAGCCATCATCTGGAGTAGTTGCTGGAGCAGGCACAGGTGAGCAGCCGGCGAACTGGGGCAGCGCTATGGGAATTGAATTAATTTCCGGACCAAAGAAATCATTCACGCCTTTGCCGCTGGGGCCGTTCGTCCATTCATAGGAAGGGTGCTTGTCCGTCCAGGCCGTGAACCCGCCGTTCGCCCGAACCACTTCAAAGATGGTATTCACACGCAGGTAGTCATGCGGGAAGACGGGCGCGCATCCGTTGTTAGGATCGCGAGGTAAAAAATTGGGGTTGATGCCACCGCCGCCGTTGACTTGTGTCAGGTCAATGTCGACGGATTCGTCTAGCTCCACGACTGTTCCGATTGTGCCCGGGCACAGATTCGCTCCTCCGGTGGGGCCAAGAATAGGATTGGTTGCAGCCGGAGGTGACAGCTTGCGGTTATAACTTACGTCATACCAGAAGCCGGTTGTTATAGGGGATCCGCCGGTAACCAGACCAGCCAGACCGGGAAACGAGTCTGAAGGTTGAGAGGTTGTGGCGTTGGTATAAGTCTTGCCGTGAGCGCTCAACTGGGCCAGAGTGGAATTCGGATGTGCAGCCACATAATTTGAGAGATCGAGGGCGTGCATGCCATCGACGCTGATTAGAAGAACATGCTTTGCATGATTGCCATCATTATCGCCTTCACGCGCCATCGCGGAAGGGCTAGCGGCCACGCTTAGAAGTAAAGCTGCCATGAGGAACAACAATACAGATTTAGGTTGATGCATCTGGGGGGCTCCTTTTCGGGACAAAGTCCCGGCGAGCAAATATAAAAAGCGGAAGGCCAACTCTGGATGAAAGAATGATTAAAAAATGAGCCAGGGCGCACACGCCTGACATGGGCGTAGGCGGCGGGTGTCAGGGGCATCTGGGCAGCAGCCCTGTGACATCTTAGTTCCCAAGAGGTGGTATGTTTCCACGTACGGCCCTGCTCGCGTTCTTATCTATCTTTGTTATATGCGGATGTGGAGGCAGTTCTTCCACTGTCACGACGACGCCCACTCCAAATCCGGCTATGCCTGCCGCAGACCATGTATTCCTGGTCGTTCTGGAAAATCATGGCTTCGCTCAGGTGATTGGCAGCCCCGCCATGCCTTACTTGAATTCACTGGCCAGCCAGCATTCATTGGCGACGAATTATTTCGCCAACACACATCCATCCATCGGAAATTACTTCATGCTGACGGCAGGAGAATTGGAATCCAACGACGATGCTTTCGCGGGAATTGTGACGGACGATAATATCGTGCGGGCCTTGACTGCCTCTGGAAAATCCTGGAAAGCGTATGCTCAGAGCCTTCCGTCGGTGGGATATCTGGGGAATGATGTATACCCGTACTTTAAGCACCACAATCCGTTTGTATATTTCAGTGATGTAGTAAATTCAAGCGCTCAGGCACAGAAGGTTGTGCCGTTCAGCAATCTGCAGGCTGACGTTGCGTCTGGCGCTCTACCAAGCCTGGTTTACCTGTTGCCCGATGCGGAAAATGACGCGCATGATTGCCCCACTGGAGGCTCCGCGTGTCCAGACACGGACAAGCTTACCGCGGCGGACACATGGCTGCAGTCAAATATTGATCCTCTCATTCATAATCCGGCATTCTCGAACAGCGTTTTTATCATTGATTTCGACGAGGCATTAGACACCGATGCGACTCACGGCGGAGGAAAAGTTCCCATGGTGCTTGTGGGATCTCACGTTAAGTCTGGCTTCCAGTCCGTCACCTTCTATCAGCATCAAAGTGTTTTGCGATTGATGCTTGATCTACTCGGGGTTCCCGATCATCCAGGCCTTTCCGCTACCGCGCCGACGATGCAAGAGTTCTTTCAATAGCCGCCTGGCGCCGCTCTTACACATGAAAAAAGGCCAGCCTTGCGGGAGGCTGGCCTCACAGGAGCGCAGTGTTGCTCAGAGTGAACTGATATGAGTTTCTCTGCCTGCTTATTTCTTTTCGACTAAAAGCACCCCGAAGGTGCCGGGCTTCATCTTGCCTCTTCTCTCACCGGGAGCGGGAGCTTCAAACTCTGCAGCCGGAAGAAAGACCGCATGGGTCTTGGTGTCCAATCCCATCGTGCGCGCAGATTTCTTGGTTGGTACATTTTCCACAACCGTGAACTTATCGGCTGAGTCTTCGTGAACCACGGTGAGATTGCCATCGCCCGTTGAGGCAAAGGCATATTTCGTTCCAGGATCAAAGCCGTTCGCATCCACGCCAGCGCCGATTGCCGGCGTCGCCACGACTTTGCCTGTATCGGCGTTGACCACCGCCATCATCTTATTGCCGCAGCCAACAAACAGACGTCTGGTCTTGGTATCCATGGCCAATCCTGAGGGCTCCTCACAGGGAGCGAGCGGCCAATGGTTGGTTACCGTCAATTTCTGGGCGTCAAATTGCACAAGCTCAGACTTATCTTCAATATTTACATAAATGCTGCCTTTACCATCGGAGACGGCAAATTCAGGCTTGCCACTGACTGCCAGCGTTCCAGCCACCGTGCCATCGGTTGCATTGATAGCAGTCACATCCTGGCTGCGCCCATCCATCGCGAAAACACGCTTGGTTCCGGCGTCGTAAATAATGGCGTCGGGGTTGGTGCCCGTCTTAACGGTCCCCAAAGCTTTAAGTGTTTTCAGATCAAAAATGGTCACGGTATTTGCGCGCCCATTGCTGGTAAAACCCTTGCCCAGGTCCGATGCAATCGCTATGCCGTGCACACCCTGGGTATCAGGAATGTCGCCGGTAACTTCGTGCGTGTCGGCATTGAGCACCACTACATGGCTGCCATGAGAGACGTATACCCGGCGCGCATCACTATCGACAGTTACATAGTCCCAGCCTTCGTCGCCAGGGATTGAGATGGTTTTAGTGACTTCATATCCGGAAGGGCCCGCTTTAGGGGCAGCTGCCTTTCCTGCGAATGATCCGAGCGTGAGCGAAACGAGACCAATGAAAACAGCAGCTTGTTGTGAGCGAATTTTGCGGCGCATGACTGGCAGCTCCTTAAGAGAAATCCCGACAGACATTTCTATTAAACGGGAGATAAACAGAACCTAAATGCAAAAGGCCGGCAAAACAAAGTCTTGCCCATGGCATTATGATTGACGCTATGCGTATTTTGCTGGTCGAGGATGACGAGAGAATCGCGCGCTTTGTCGCCAAGGGATTGCGCGAGCAGGCATACGCCGTGGATGAAGTCGCCTCCGGTGAAGCGGCTTTATATCAAGTAAGCCTCACGAGTTACGATATTGTGATACTCGACGTGATGATTCCCGCTCCTGATGGATTTGCGGTCTGCAAAGAGATCAGAAAATCTGGGCAGCAAGTGCCGATCCTGATGTTGACCGCCCGTGACACAGTAGAAGACCGCATCCAGGGTTTGGATTATGGCGCGGATGACTACCTGACCAAGCCTTTTGAATTCCGTGAGCTCCTGGCCCGCTTGCGGGCCCTGCTCCGGCGGCCCAGCGGACTCATCCCTGACCAGCTCGTTATTGCAGACCTTGTGATTGATACAACCGGGCAACACGTTTCACGCAAAGGCAGGCACATTTCGCTTACGGCAAAAGAGTACGCGTTACTGGAATTCCTGGCGCGGAATGCAGGCCGCGTGGTGGGCCGGGCAGAGATCGCTGAACACGTATGGGACGAGGAGTTCGATCCATTTTCCAATTTGATTGAGGTTTACATCAATCGATTGCGACGCAAAGTTGACTTGCCTCCGGCCAGGGCATTGCTCCATACCCGCAGGGGTTCAGGTTACATCCTCGCCGAGGATGAGAATGAGTCCTCATTTCCAAATGACACAGCAGGCTATTCCGATGTTTAATTCCGTTCGTGTCCGCCTCACTTGCTGGTATACGGCAGTTTTAGCCTGTGTCCTTGTCCTGCTGGCTTTTACCACATACTTCGTTTTGCGTGAAAATTTCAGCCGTCGCATGGATGGTTCCGCCGCTGAGATTGCGGATTCTTTTCTGGCCACCGTGAATGCCGAGGCCAAAGAGGAATCAGGTCCAAAGGCATTACAAGATGCTCTGGCTACCGGAATCGCCGAGCATCGGCTTGCTGACACCATTTTTATTGCATTAGATTCTCATGGCAATGTTCTTGCTTCTTCTGACGAGCAGCCATCCGATCTCAAAGAACGCCTGGCTGGACTGCAATCCTTGCGGACCGTCCATATAGGACACCGCCACTATCGCACTTACATTCGACCATTCACGGTTGCCGGCCGGCAGTTGACGCTGATACTTCTGCAATCTTTGCATCGGCAAAATGAATTTCTTGAGAACCTTGCCGGAACATTTGCGGTGGTCATTCCTCTTACGCTTGTGCTTGCCAGCGTGGGTGGCTATTTCCTTGCCCGCAGAAGCCTGTCCCCGGTTGTTGCGATGAGCGATCAGGCAAAACAGATTGGAGCGTCCAATCTTCGCGAACGCTTGTCAGTGAAGAACTCGAACGATGAATTAGGACAACTTGCGCTTTCATTCAACCAGTTGCTGCAGCGCCTTGATACGTCCTTTGAACAGCAGCAGCGCTTTACGGCGGACGCGTCGCACGAACTGCGCACGCCAGTGGCGATTCTGTTCGGCGAAGCAGACGTTGCGTTATCGCAGAGCGCCCGCTCTCCGGAAGAATATCGGGAAACCCTGAATATCCTTCGCTCGGAAGCCGGTCGGCTAAAAGATATCGTTGATGGCTTGTTTACTTTAACCCGGGCCGACGCCGGACAATATCCTCTCACCGTCAGCGATTTCTACCTGGATGAGCTTGTTAGTGAATGTGCGCGACATTTACGTACCGTGGCTTCCGCAAAAGCGGTCGAGCTTTCCTGTGATGCGCGCAAGGAGCTGCCCATTCGCGGAGACGAGGGATTGCTGCGTCGCATGCTCTTGAATGTCCTGGATAACGCGATCAAGTACACGCCGGCTGGGGGGAAGGTGGCTATCTCCTGCCAGAGTTGTGAATCGGGTTACTGTGTGACCGTCCGTGACACCGGCTGCGGTATTCCTTCAGACCTGCATGCGCGCATTTTTGAGCGTTTCTTCCGGGTGGATAAAGTTCGTTCCAGGAACGATGGAGGCGGCGCGGGCTTGGGCTTGTCTATCAGCGCGTGGATCGCGGAAGCGCATGGCGGACGAATTGAATTGAGTCATTCCGGCCCGGAAGGCAGCATTTTCAGCGTCTTTTTACCTCGATAAGGGCATGTTAATCTCGCGTTTATCTCGCAGCCGTTAACCTTCAGAGGTTGAGCAAATGCCAGGCTCCCCGTTCTATGACTCTAATGCGTTTTAAACATTATGCTGTTCCTGTCTTCATTGGAATATTTGTTACCTTGGCACATGGGCAAAGTCCGGCCCCCCAAACGGAGACATTGCGCTTGACCTTGCGTCAGGCCCTGGATCTGGCACGGCAAAATAGTGTGGCCTTTCAGTCCGCAGTCACAAACGCGGGACTGGCCCGCGAAGACAAAAAACAAGCGCGGGCCACCTTGCTTCCCAGTGTTGTCTATGAAAACTCCTATATTTATACCCAGGGTACCGGCGTAGACGATGCCGTCAAATTCATTGCGAATAACGCCGTGCATGAATATTTCAGCCAGGGGAATGTGCATCAGGCGTTCGATCTGGCCGCTCTCGCGGAGTTTCGCCGCAAGGGCGCAGCCGCTGCCGTAGCAAAGGCGAACGCGGAGGTCGCTTCCCGCGGTCTGGTGGTTACGGTTGTCCAAAGCTATTGGAGCCTGGCCGCTGCGCAGCTGAAACTTGAGGCGTTGCAAAAGGCCGCGGAGGAAGGTGAAGGGTTCCTGAAGCTTACGCAAGACCTTGAACGCGGCGGCGAGGTTGCGCATGCCGACGTAATTAAAGCAGAGTTGCAGGTGAATGATCGGCGCCGGCAATTGCAGGCAGCCAGGCTGGCGTTGTTAAATGCGCGGCTGGATCTCGCTGTGCTGATCTTTCCCAACTTCAACAACAGCTTCGAGATCGCAGATGACCTCCACGCCAGTACGAATATGCCATCACGTGAAGAATTTCAGCAGCGGTCCGCGCAACACAATCCTGAAGTCAACGCCGCCATGGAGTCAGTAAAAGAAAATGATTTTGCGGTAGCATCCTCACGCGCCGGATATTTGCCCTCTCTTGGCTTTGATTATTTTTATGGGATTGACGCTACACACTTCGCCACCAGAACAGATGGAGTATCGAATCTTGGATCTTCCGTCGTATTGACGTTAAATATCCCCATCTGGAATTGGGGCGCGACCCAGAGCAAGATCAAGCAAGCGGAGCTCCGCAGGGACCAGGCAAAGCGCGAGTTGTCATTGTCGCAAAGGAAGCTTCTTGCTGAGATGCAATCCTTGTACGCAGAAGCCGAAACAGCTTCAAGCGATCTGGCCAGTCTGAGCCAATCAGCCGACCTTGCCGCTGAGAGTCTTCGCTTGACCATCCTGCGCTATAAGAGCGGGGAAGCGACTGTTTTGGAAGTTACGGACGCGCAAAACACCGCGGCTTCAGCCAACGTCTCCTATCAGGATGGTGCTTTAAAATTCCGTGTCGCTCTGGCAAATCTACAAACTCTTACGGGAGACTTGGTTTCCCAATGAAAACGGTTACTCAATGAAAACCCTGGTGAATATGTATCAAGGCCGGCCATGGCTATTTTTATTGACGCTGATATTTACCGTCACTGCCACCGGTTGCCATTCTGCCGAAAAGGAAAAAGAGCCGGTTATATCAGTGCATGTCACGCCGGTTAAGCGCGCGTCCATCGATCAAATTGTGGAAGCGGAAGGAATTGTCTTTCCGCTGCAGCAAGCTGTGATTGCTCCGAAGATTACTTCAACCATTAAACAGTATCTGGTGCAAAGGGGGAGCCCGGTCCATAAAGGTCAATTGCTCGCAGTGCTGGAGAATGCCGATCTTTCCGCCGCCGCCGAGCAGAGCAAAGGAGAATTTGAACAAGCCCAGGCCAGCTATGCCACCACGACGGGCGCCAATCTTCCGGAAGCGCTGCAAAAGGCCGAGCTAGATGCTGCGTCAGCCAAAGCGGCCTTTGCCGCCCAGCAAAAAATCTATGACAACCGTAAAGACCTGTTTCAACAGGGAGCCATTCCGCGTCACGATCTTGATTCCGCTGAAGTGACATTGGCTCAGGCCCGCACACAGGCAGAGGTGGCGCAGCGGCAATTGGACGATCTGAAACGTATCGGCGAAAAGGAAGCATTGAAGTCCGCTTCAGGCCAGCTCTCGGCTGCGCGAGGGAAATACCTGGGCGCAACTTCGCAGCTTGCTTACTCTGAGATACGCAGCCCCATCAATGGCGTGATTACTGACAGGCCGCAGTTTGCGGGAGAACTGGCCACGGCCAACCAGCCTTTGCTCACCGTGATGGATATGTCCAGGGTGATCGCCAAAGCCCACATTGCGCAGACCGATGCCGCATCCTTGAAGGCCGGCAACAAGGCGCAGATCAAGGTGAGTGGCATCAGTGACCCGATTGATGCGCACGTCACGCTGGTTAGTCCTGCGCTCGATGCCGGCAGCACAACAGTAGAAGTCTGGGTGGAGTCCAAAAAACCGAGCCCCGCCTTGAAGCCGGGAATGACCGTTTCATTGCTCATTACTGCGCGGACCGTGAAAGATGCTGTGGTGGTTGCGGACTCAGCCATTTTCAAGAACAGCGCGGGCGCTGATTACGTGGTGATTGCGGGCCTGGACAATCACGCTGAAATTACTACTGTGCAAACCGGTATCCGCAGCCACGGCCAGGTTCAAATCACGAGCGGCGTTATTGTGGGAGATCCGGTCATTACTTCCGGCGGCTATGGGCTCCCGGATAAAGCTCCGATTCAAGTGGAGTCTGACAAGGATACAGCGGCTGGCAACAACCAGGAAAAGGACAAGGATTAGTCTCGCATGACTGAGTTTACTGAGACTCCTGCCGGCCCTAGCGATGGAGCGCCCCAACCGTGGTTTCATCGATTTTCACGTCCTTTGTTGTTTCTGATTACGGCGCTGGCGCTTGTGGGAGCTTACCTGGCCTTTACGATTCCCGTATCGGTCTTTCCCAGCACGGATTTTCCGCGAATTATCATCGGCGTGGATAACGGGGTTGCTCCCATCGATCAGATGCTGGTGACAGTGACGCGTCCGATTGAGGAAGCGGTCAACAGCGTGCCCGGCTTACAGAAAGTTTTATCTACCACCAGCCGGGGGTCCGCGGAAGTTGACCTGTTCTTTGATTGGAATTCGGACATGGTCCTGACCTTGCAACGCGTGGACGCGGTCGTAGCGCGGTTACAGGCAGAGCTTCCACCGGCCGCAAAGCTCGATACGCACCGGCTTACCTTCGCGGCGTTTCCCATTATTGGTTACAGCCTGACCTCAGATACGGTCGCTCCCAACAAATTATGGGAGATTGCTACCTACGATTTAAAGCCCCGATTGAATCGTCTGGATGGCGTCGCGACGGTGGTCATACAAGGCGGGCGTGTTCCTGAATTCCAGATCACGCCTGATCCCGCGCGAATTTCTGCTTCGGGCATCACGGTAACGGATATTCTCGACGCCATTCGCCGCACTAACCTGATTGATTCGCCCGGCTTGATTGAGAGTGACCATCATCTGGTGCTCAGCCTGGTGAGCGGCCAGGTCCACACGCCGGAAGAAATTGGACAGATTGTCCTGAAGAGTTCAGCGGCGGGTGTTCCCATCCGCATTGGAGACATCGCAACGATAGCTGCCTCGGTGGCTCCCGTGTACACCGTTGTGACCGCCAATGGAAAACCGGCTGTGCTGCTGAACGTGAATCGCCAGCCAGATAGCAATACGCTTCAAGTGGCAAATGAAGTCCACGATCTGATTCAGCAAATAAGCTCAACGCTGCCGCCGGATGTGAAGCTGCAACCTTTTTACGACCAGTCCACGATTGTCCGGGATTCCATTTCAAGTGTTCGCGACGCGGTGTTGTTGGGCATTATTCTTGCTTCCATCGTGCTGGTGCTCTTTTTGCGCGATTGGGGATCATCGCTGGTTGCCGGACTGGTAATTCCAGTGACGCTTTGCATAACGTTTATTGTCCTGCGGCTTACGGGACAAAGCTTCAACCTGATGACGCTGGGCGGCCTGGCCGCTGCCGTTGGTCTGGTGATCGACGATGCCATTGTGGTGCTTGAAAATATTGTGCTGCATCGCGATGCAGGGCAGGACCGCTTCCAGGCAATCCAAAGCGCTTTCAAAGAACTTACCGTTCCCCTCATCGGTTCTACCATCACGCCCATTGTTGTTTTTCTTCCGCTGGTTTTCATCACCGGAGTCACAGGCAGTTTTTTCCGCGCACTGGCAGTCACTCTTACGGTATCGCTCCTGACCTCTCTGCTCCTTGCTCTTACCTGGACTCCAGCGCTCAGTCAATATTTTGTGCGGCGGAACGGAACACCGAAGCATGGTGACGCGCATGAGGCTTCAAAGGAACTCGATGCAGAAGCGCTGGTCGGTGAAGAAGAGACATTCACGGGATTCTTAGGCCGGGTGATTGAGTTTTATACCACGGCAATGCGATGGGTGCTGCAACACTCTTGGGTGTTGCCCGCAGTTTTCGTGGCGCTGATCATCTTGTCCTATACGAGCTATCAGGTTCTTGGAAATGATCTCCTGCCGGAAATGGATGAGGGCGCTTTCATTCTGGACTACATAACGCCAGCGGGAAGTTCTCTCACGGAGTCCAATCGAATCCTTGAGCATGTTGAAAAAATTCTGCGGTCGACTCCAGATGTAGAAACCACATCGCGCCGCACAGGCCTGCAGCTTGGACTTGCGACGGTAACCGAGGCAAATAACGGGGACTTCACCGTCAAGCTCAAAGCAGGGCGAAGGCGTCCGATAGACGAGATTATTTCGGACATTCGCTCAAAGGTAGAAGAGGAAGAGCCCGCTGCCAAGGTGGAATTCATCCAGCTATTACAAGACATGATTGGCGATCTCACCAGCCAGCCAGAGCCGATTGTGATCAAGCTCTTCGCGCAGGATGCAAAGCTCTTGAATGACACTGCTCCACGGGTTGCAGATGCTATTGATAAAGTCCACGGAGTCGTAGACGTACTAGACGGCGTGGAGAATACGATTAGCGGCCCAGCGGTTACTTTTCAGGTGAATCCGCTGGTTGCCGCGCGGTCGGGTTTCACGCCGGAAGAGATTGCGGTGGATGCATCCGCCCTGCTGGAAGGCGAACCGGCAACGGCCCCGGTGGTGATCAATGATCGCGTCTATCCAATTCGCGTGAGATTCCCTGACCAGGACCGAGCAACGCTCGAACGCATGACCAACACATTGCTGGTGAGCGCGTCCGGCAAAACAGCTACCTTGGGTGCTTTGGCCCATTTGGAATCCGTGCCGGGCGAAACCGAAATCAAGCGAGAGAACTCGCAGAGAATGGCAGAGGTCACTGGGCGGCTGGAAGGCGTGGATTTAGGAAGCGGCATTGCCCAGGTACAAAAAGCGGTGAATGACCTGCATTTACCTTCCACCATCAGGGTTGAGTATGGAGGACTGTATGAAGAGCAGCAGAAATCTTTTCACGATCTGCTGATGGTCCTGGTGATTGCGGTGTTGCTGCTGTTTGCGGTTTTGCTCTTTGAATTCGGAACTTTTTCCGCGCCAACGGCAATCCTGTTCTCCGCGTTGTTGTCCACCTGTGGAGGCTTCGTCGCGCTGCTGGTGACTGGAACCACGTTTAACGTCGCATCATTTATCGGGTTGATCATGGTGATTGGAATCGTCGCCAAGAACGGAATTCTTTTGCTTGACGCTGAGCAGCGCTTCCGCGTGCAGGGTCTTTCTTTAGAAGATTCCATGATCCTGGCAGGACGCCGCCGTTTGCGCCCCATCGCAATGACTGCGTTAGCAACGATTGCCGGCATGTTGCCGCTTGCGCTCGGTTTGGGAGCAGGATCGCAAATGCTTCAGCCGCTGGCGATCGCTGTGGTTGGGGGACTGCTAAGCTCAATGGTGCTTTCAGTTATCTTTACGCCGGTCATTCACTATTATCTGCAAAGGCGTACTCAAGTTAACAGCTAGTCTTTTTTGGCCGTATTAAGCAAATGGTACAGTGACGGGCTTACTTCTTTTTCGGTTTCGCCGGGATGGCCGTTCCACGAATCGCCTTAGGTGGATCTCCAATGGGTTTCCCACCTGCGGCAAGGACGATTTTCTGATAGAGGGCGACACCGGGCACCGGCTCTACGGGAGAGTCGCTGAGATAAACAGGGTGTGATTTGGCGTCCGCCACTTCCAGAAAAATCGGTTGGTCGTTTGACAAATGGGCGCCTGCCTCAGCCACGCTGATCAGGAAATAGCCGGTCTGGTCAGTGTAGGCAAACCCGAACTGTTGCTGATAGGCATTTGCTGCGTCTACCAGGAACACCGTCATATTAGGAAGGGGGGTAAGGGACGAATCATAGACGCGGCCCTGCACAGCCCACCCCTTGGCCGCAACCTGCGGTGCAGGCGTATTCAACTCCTGCTGTGTCACGGTGAGCCTGGCAACCGTGCTTTTTCCCGCTGCGACCGCTGCCTCGGCGCTTATCACCCCAGGATCTTTCGATCCGAATTGCGCCTTGAGCGAGGCAGCAGTACGAGACAATTGCGCCAGCCGCGACTGATGCACCAGGGTGAGAGTCTGCATACTTTGTGCCGCGTTGCTGTCCGCGGCCGAAAGCGATGGGGCAAGGCCCCTGGCGATCGATTCGAAGTTAGAACTGTCCGCAGAGGTGCTGCTTGATGAAGTGCTATCTTTGGTCTTGGCCATCGGTCAATATCCTTTTCTTGTTGCTCTCTTTCAGATCGTTGCTCTCACAGTCACTGATACCTCATTTGCGCAAGCTCAAAGCATTAGATTGGGACTGTCGACCAGTCCTGAGGCCGGCGCTTCGGCGATCAATCGGTGCGTTGAGATATTCTGTGTAGTAATGTTGAATGTTCCCGCCGTGAGCGCCGATAGAGTGATCGGAGCGTTTAGCGCTTCCTGGAATCGGTTGCTCACCACATTGAGCGTAGGCGCCGCCAGCAGGGCGTTCATGAAGAATCCCGATTCCTTATTCGTTCTTACAGCATCAACCCAGCAGTGGTTGTTTCCAAAGGTTAGATGATCAAACGTAAGAACTAGAACTGATGCAATCCCACTTAATCCGCTCACGCTTGCTTCCAACTGGCAAATATTATTCGTGAATAAGACCGCACCGCTCGCAATTGACAAGCTATTGCTGGCCTGCGTACCCAAGCTAGCGTTTGTCGTTTGCGCACCCTCGAAGAGGCCGCTGGCGGTATTGGCCGCGGTTATGGGGTCAATGGGTGTTCCAAAGTTCCACAGAAATACGGTCTGAGCGAGTGGCGTCGCGGCGCCTTGAACGTTGCCACCGGTGCTAAGGTGATTGTTCACGATGGAAAAAGGGCCAATTCCAAATGCCATCAGGGCTTCGCCCAGCGCAATGCGGACAATGTTGTGCTCCACACGCAGAGCAGGGAGTCCGGGTTCATAGATTGGCGGCAGAGGAGCGAGAGTGAAAACTGAAGCCGGGTTGGCGAATGATGGCGGCGTGGCGAACAGAACCACGATTCCGCCTCGGGCGGTGGGGGATGATGGCGCCTGCAGCAACGTAGCGGTCCAGTCGCGCGTCTCCAGAACCTTGTTCCGGCTGATCTCAACCATCTCGGCGTGCAAGACAAAAATCCCGACGAGCGAAAGCCCAGGGGACGTGCCGAAGTCGGTAATGGCGTTGTCGCGGATGGTCAGATCCTGGACATCAGGCACGCAGATGGCGCCGTAGCCGAGAAAAGCAATTTGGTTTGCATTGACGGGCGCAATTGGCCTGAGCAAAACGTTGGTAATTGCGTTTTCAGAGATACTCAACCCGTCAATGCTGATGATCTCCAGAGTCTCAGTCAAATCGAAGAAGGCGACCGGGCCTATTCCGCATAAACCCATATTGCGAATGCGATTGCGATGAATCTGAATATTCGCAAGCGGACCAGCAGAAACAACACTGCCCCCGCCGGCTCCCGGGTTGGTTCCGGAAACCAGCACCGTGCCAGTTGTTGAGCAGTTATCTTCCGGCGTCACCAAAACGCCTACCCAGCTTCCAGTACTCTTTCCCTGGTTATCCAAAATATCGAGGCTGCCGAGCGTGATGCCGTTGCGGCTGCCTCCTTCAATTTCGTTTTCCAGGATGTAAACGTCCTTCGAAGGTCCCCCAATCTGGATACCGCCGGGAGGTTGCACATTAAATCCCGTGATTGTTGTATTGGACTCTGACGATGCCGAGTTTTTTAAATCGCTGACAACGATCGTCGGAAGCCATTCAGCAATGCTGGCCGTCTGCAGAAGTCCAATCCAGTTCTGGTCAATATGGAGTTCAACCCCGCTGGCATAGACGGCAGGCACTGTGCTGCGGGCGTTTCCCATGGCAATGCGGTTTTTATCAACCCGCAGCAGCTCGGTTTTGCGAGCCAGGACCGCAGGCATCGTGGAAGCGACCATGACCATCTCTTTGATCGTGGTATCGATTACGCCGAACTGTGAAAACACGGCGCTTTTTGTCGCCTTAATCGTGGGGGAGGTAGGAGCGGGCGCGGCAGCTCCGTCAACCAGGATGCCGACATCCCCGTCTCCGGCTTCCACCACGAAAGAGCGCAGCTCAATGTGTCTGGATGACTCAATGGTAATCACTGCACTCAGTGCTGCGCTCGCCGCTGCAGCAGCAGGCGCACGCGCTTCAATCTGGATCGGTGCGAGAGAAGGCGAGGCCACACGGGTTCGCCAGCCACATCCATGAATTACGATATCGGTCCGCCCGGCAATTACCACATTCTCAAAGTAGCGCCCGGGCAGAATGCAAACTTCTCCGCCGTCGGCAGGTAGAGAGTCTATTGCGGCCTGGATTGAAGTGAACTGCCCAAAGCTTTCCAATCCGTCGCCAACCGTGCAGGTACAGCAACAGTCGCATTCCTTCTCTGTCCCTGTTGGTGAGGAAGGCCGGCAGTCTGTGGCGCCGTTGGGAAACGTGACCACCGAAAGACGGACATAATGATGATGGATTCCACGGGGAAAGGCGTTGGTTAGAGCTTCCACCGAGCCATCGGCGGTGCGCGCTGCGAAAGTCCAGAAATCTGCGGTATGAAATGTTCCGGTGGCAGGATTCAGGTTAAAGGTAACGGTGACCCCATTTTCCAGAATGAGCGTGGTACCGGCCGGCGGAACAGGAATGTCGCCTGTGCTTCCTGCCGCACCTAAATCTGCCCAGACCGTCACCCCGTCACTCTCGTAGACTTTGCCTGCCTGGTCCCAGCGCGTGATTCGGGTATGGCGCGCGGGATCTGTCTGGCCGCTCGTCAAAGGAAAGCCGGTAGAGGATACCGTTGAATCCAGAATAATGACCTTGGCTGCGAAATCAATGCTGTCGATCTGATGAAGCTCTCCAGGAAGGCCGTTCAGCTCCTGAACATCATCGGTAATTTCAATCCAGTTTCCGGGCGCGAATCCCAGAACCTGGTCGCGGCCCATGCTCATCACGGTGAGAGCGCTCGCCGGATTGCCTGCCGTGTTGGTGACGCTGGCGATTCCGGTCACGCCTGTTTCCACCGAGCCGTTATCGCGCGACCACTTGAAAGTGGCGGTCCCAGCCGGCGCGGGATTTGCAGCAGGAGCTGCCGCGCTTGCCGAAAGTGTTCCGGGCTGGTGAATTTGTACGCGATAAAACTGGTTCTCCATTCCTGTATAGCCGGTGTTAGGAGAAAGACAACATGGACCTGAAGGAGTGGACTGCACCACTCCGGTCGTCAACTGTCCGGCTGAAGGTTGAATCAGCTTGTCCCAGGCGGGAATGGAGCTTGAGCACGTGATGCCGCCGCCACTATTGCTCAGGTCCAGTAGCTTAACCTGCCACACAGTTTGCAGACGTCCCGTGGTGTCCACGCCGACTGCTTTATCGATCAAATCCGGATCTTCCAGATAGGTCACAGCCCGTCGCCAAACATCCAGATAGGCAAGAAAGGGTCCGTTGCCCGGAGGAAGAGTGGCGCCGGGCAGATATGGTTGGCTCGTGTAATCCAATCCTGGCGGATTTGCTGCAGGAGGTGGCTGTGGCGATCCGCTGAGTTCGGCGAGCGCTGGATCCCACTGCGCGGCTAAGGGGTCACCGTGGTTCTCCGCCAGAATGCCGTCAACGTACATTCTGCCCGGACCAATCGAGAGATGGTTCCCGCCGGCGGAGGAGGCAGTAATCTGGAAGGCATACGGGGTGGTTGCCGGAACTGCTACTTGTCCCAATGAATCCAGTGTGCCGGCCTGGAAGCGCCGGTTCATCTCGGCCAGCCATTCGTTCCATTCCGATTCCAAATGAACACGGCCTTGCAACCCAACGACGCCGCAATAATCTTTCCACGGGTTAAATGGGAATCGACTGTTATCGAATGTCATGTCCTTCTCCGTTCAATTTTCATAAATAATCCCGAATTCCAGCCCAGCCGGAATGTATTCCTGCAATCTCACGAGCAGGTCAGTTTCACGTAAAGGCGCCAGCACAAAATGAAAAGCTCCCATCTCTCCGCCATCGTCCGCGCCACGGCGAATGGCATCGGCGGTCGCAGTCAACAGCTTGGCGTACGACGGATCGCCGTATCGCAATGAGAAGAAGAGAGGCTGGGGCGATCCCGGACCTTGTTCAACGCATTCAAATCGCCGAGGCGTGACCGCGTGTGGAGGAAGAAAACTGAATCGCACGCAGCCAGCCTGTTTGCGAGCGGTATGCAGAGAAGTTGTCCAGGTGTCGCCTGCGGCCAGCCCCGCCCAGAAAATGGTGTCAGAGATCAGCTGCAACAGCGTGGCGTGAACTTTTCCCACCACAGTGCAGCCGTTCATCGTCAGGTCGCCTCCGCCGCTTTGTCCGTCAGGCGCACTGTATGCCACATTGGTGCGGTCTGTGGCGTCGAGAATGCTGTCAGACATTTCAGTCGTAACCAGCTCATTCGTACGCATTGCGCCCAGGATGGATTTCTCCACCACGATTTCCAATCCTGCGGGCTCTGCCACCAATCCTGGCTGGTCGCCGTGCTGCGGTTGGCCCGCCGAAGTCAGCGCCCAGCCCGGCACAAGCGTGGTATGGGTGAGTGTCAGCTGGCCCAGAAGATTGCCGCTTCCATCCGGACGAGAGGCGGGCACATGCACAAGGGCCACCGGAGAGCTGCCGGAACTGCCAGGACCGACGCTGGAGCTGATCACAAGGCCGTTCAGCGCAAATACGCTGGAAGCCCCGCCGCTGATGGTGATTTCGCCGCTCAGGACCAGCGTTGGCCGGTGATCATCCGCGGCGCGCAGCTCAAGCGTGCTTCCGGCGGGAAGATCGATCTCCAGGGTCAGAGCGGGTGAACTGGGCTGCGGATAGATTTGGCTGTCAATGATTTCGATGGCTACAGTTGCCTGGTCGGGCGTTATCTGGCCGATCGCAAATGTTACGGCCTGCTGCAGAGTGGTGTATCCGTGCGTTCCCCCAGTGTCGGGAAAGAGAAACACAGCCGCTTTGTTCTGAGCAATGAATGTGTCCGACCGCGGATACTCTCCGCCGCCCATATCCGCGTTGAAGCCGTAATAAAAGGATGCGCTCACGTCCGGCGCATGCCCGCCCGGGGGCAAGGCGATTCTGCCCAGTTCCGGATCGACCGCCGCCTTGAACAGGCTGCCGGCGACCGGCAGATTGTTCCAGCTTCCATCCGGTCCGGAAAGGTCGCAGACCTGAATTTCGTACGGATTCAGTAATTTGTTGTCCAGATAAATAGCCAGGCTGTTGCCTTCACCGTAATAGTCCGCGCCAGCGCCACTTTGCAGGTCATTGCAGAGAACACGCCGCCGCAAGCGGTCAGGAACGTTTACCGGCTCGGCCAGAGAAGTGATGGTCGCGCCCTGCGGCCGGGGATTATTGAAGAGCGGGATGTCCTGCCCGAGCGGACTGAATCGGAAACATTGAGCGTCCAGAGGCACGGTAACGGCCGGCGACTGAGTGAGCCGGTAAGCGTGCAACGACCAGAGAAAGACGCCGATGTTTTGAATGTTGTAGCGGCCGCGGCCGGAAGCGATGCGGCGGACATCAACGCTGTGCGCGGTGCGATCAAATCCGCTATCCATATAAAGACCTGGCTTCCAGCGCCGCAGATCCGGTGAGTAATGGTTATAGAGCCGGATGTGGTTCATGTATTGGCTGTCCATCAGCACCTTGAAGAACTCAACTGCGTGCGCGGGCCAGCCGGTGACGTCGCGGGCCAATTGCTCGATCACCGGCACGGTTCCTTTGCGGCGGCGGAAGGAGATGGTGTGGGCTACTTCGGCTCGCGGGTTGGCCACCGCCGGAGCTATGCCTTTCACTGCGCGATAGCCGATGAGATCGCCTATATAAGGAATCACCCAGCGGGCACAGGTTTCAATGAACTGGTCGTCATAGAGCTGGTCAAGGTCCTCTGCCAGCACCGCCAGTTGTTCTTCAATCACCATGAGCAATGACTGGAGCGGACCACGTGACGCTTTTGCAGTAAGCCCATCCAACTCGGCCTGTTGGTCCGGTGAAAGCGGCGGAGTCGAAGCCTGCAGCGCCGCCAGCGTTGTCTGTTCAGCCGGAGTCAGCAGCGCCATTGACTGGGCGAGCTGCGCGTCCCTGATGCGGTACAACGCGGGCAGCAACTGGAAAAGATCAAGCCCTTTCAAACTCATGCCATCACCCCCAGAACCACGCTCTTGGGATCCGGATCCAGCACCAGAATCTCCGCCGGGAGCGGCACGGCATGAGGATCTGCCACCGGCAGATACGCGCAGATTCGTGACGCTGATCCGGATGCGGTCCGCGTTAAGCTCACCTGCTGGGCCAGCCAGTTATTCAGTTTTGCAATGGTGAAGCTCCCCTGGCCGGCAAGGTCGCCAGCGGTGCTGGTGGCAACGGTATAAAGTTTGGTGACGTTCACCGCCAGCACACCGGGAACGGCCTGGATAAAGGCAGCCACTTCGTCGGCGGAAATGCCTTGCCCGAAAGTACGCGCGGCAAAGCTGTAAGCCTGCGTCAGCGACGCCATCACCTGGGCCTTCACGCCGGTTGTGTCGAACGCCGGATCGTATTTGAGATCGGCTGCAAGACCAAAGAGCGTCTCAAGAAATGATTGCGCCGAAATGGGGATGAGCGGATTACCGTAGTTCTGGAGCGAGGTCACCAGATTGCTGAGTGTGGGATTTCCCGGCGGCAATGCCGCTCCGCCCACGCCCGCAACGGTAAGAAAAACGCCACGGCCCGGCCCACTGGGAATCCAGATGGCGTGTGCCTTCGCGATGCCCGCGAAGGTGCTCGCGAAATTCTCGTAGTCGGTAATGGAAACCGCCCGGCCCAGCGTGAGCACTGTTTGCGGTGCGTTGGTCCTGATGTCATCCACCGACTGCGGGTCCTGGCCTCCAGTGGCGTCCTGCGGGTTATTTACTCCGCTTACTCCGAGCGGCCGGTCAACCAGAATGCTGATGGAACCTGACGCCACGTTGCCTGACGCTCCTGACCCGATTCGATAGCTGGCTTGAATATTGTTCTGGCCGGTGGGCAGCGTCGCTCCTTCCACACCGTCACCGAAGAGAGCAGTGGTGGCGCCCGCGGGCTGGTTCAATGTGGCAAAGACCTGCTCGGCCGGTCCGTGATTGTAGAGGCTGGGGACTTCGGTCCAGGCCACCGAGTTGGCCCTTACCTGCAGCGTGCTCTGGCGGCCCGTGGGAGTTGGCGCTTGCACAAACGTCAGCGGTGTTTGTTTCAACGCAAAGCTCTGATTGGGAACAGAGGCCGCGCCATTCCCCATCACTTCCGTTACTGACTGGCCGTTGGTCGCCAGGCCGACGTTCGCATTCACCACGGCAACGGTGCGGTCGTAACAGTTGAGCAGATTTGATTTCAGGCGAATGCGCGTATGGCTTGGCCCGTTGGCAACGGTGGAAACGGTGCTCACCGAGGCGACCAGCGCGTATTCTTCCACGTCAGGGTCTTTACTGCCGGAGAGAGCCAGGCTGAAATTGCTGAGCGATGGCAAAGGGACGGATGGAGCAGTCGAGATCACTGTCCCGCTCCTGCCGCTTGCATCCTCAACGTTGAACTTGCGTTGAGTGGTTTCTGTGCTCCAATCGGGAATCGAACCATCAGCGTTGAAGGGAAGCGGCAACGAATCGGTGACCGTCAATTGATCGCCCGGGTTTAACACCAGATTGCCGGAACCGTCGTCAGGAACAAAGACCAGGGCTGTGATTCCATCTTTTACTGTGAGTTTCTGGCGCTTGCCGGAAACAGCCACTACCTTCGCGCCGACCAGGTCAGGCCGCAGATCTTTTAGATCAAGGAAGGTTCCGTAGAGCGGGTACTTGAGCGGCTGGTCGGCGATCGAGAGCTCATCGCTTTGGGTCAGCACTGAAGTTTCCCGCGTTGCCCCGTAATAAGTGCTCAGGTTAGCGTTTGTATCTGTTCGTATGCGGCTGATTTTGGAACTTACGCTGAAATCAGAGCGCGAGACCGCGGTGATGGATTCAACGTGGTACAGGGAGACAAAACCTGCAGGCGAGCGCACGGCTTCACCATCCGGGTGGATCAACGCCATCCATCCTGGAGAAACAATTTTGGAATAGACGGCATCCAGATCAACCAGATTGCTACCGGCAAGGTTGTGGATTCCGAAGTCCCACTCATTCCCGCTTAAGAGAGTGCCCAGGCCGTTACGCGTCTTTTGGGTAAGCATCAGCGGATTCACTGCGTTATATCCGAACAAGGCCGCGCGCTGGCGGAAGGCGTAAAACTTCACATGCCCTTTTGCCGGCCCGCTGCTGCTGTGCCCCAATCCTTCACTCCATGACACAAGGGTGCGATCATTCTTCGTATCCGGCTGGACGCTTGTAACCACCCTGACGTCCCATTGATTACTGCCCATGTTTGTCAAACGCTCATCGCCCACCACCAGGAACAGATCACCCGGCTGCAACTGCGTGGCGGTTCCTTGCAGGTAGACTCCTGAATCTCCAGATTGCGGAACCCATGGCTGGCTGGCTTGCACCGGAAGAGCATTCCAGTCCGATTTGGCCTGAATGTCCGCCGAGGTTTCAAAGATCTGTGGTTTCTGTCCCTGGGTTGGAACACTCTGTGCCTGTGTGCCTTGGGGGATGGTGATGGCGGGCGTCGAAGGATCTGGCGTATGGCCGGGAGTTGCCTTAAGCGTGAACGCCAGATAAACCGATGCCGAGACGCCGGGCGCTGGCTGGTAGCCGATCAGCCGCGAGAGTTCAATCAGCGAGCGCAGTTGTCCCGCTGTACGGAGATAGCTTTCGTTGGCCAGCCGCTCCTGGTAGAAAGTGAGAATATCCAGCATCATCGCGGACGCATCCAGCAGAGCGATGCTGAAGTCGTCATCATCGCGGGTTTTCAAGCCGCCCAGCGCCGGATAGTCTGAACTGGAAAGCCGGGCCAGCATGGATTCCTTGAAGGTGGCCCACGTTCCAGTTCGATAGCTGACGGAAGATAGACCGGGACGGTTGGTCTCCGGCACGGGCGTCTGCACGCTGATGCCGGCGCAGCAGCCGCAATCGCAATTGGATGTTCCTGCGCAGCTCATAAAATTCTCACTTACCGCCCTCCATCACCAGCGTCAGCCGGCCGTGGTCAGGGAAGTTGCGGTCGTTTTCCAGGCGCGCCACTTGAAGCGGCCCAATCTTGATTTCTCCGGTTTGCAGATAGATGGGGCTGTTCACGCCTTGCGGCTGAAAAATGGATGCGGTCACATTGCGCACGCCCGGCACGTTTCGCGCCGCGGCATACACCGGACTCAGATAAACGGTCTGGCCGAAGCCAAAGTTGTCTGGAAAGAACAATCCCTTCTGGCCGTCTGGAAGAATCTTGTCGCTCAATACCTCACACAATGCCTGCTCCACGTCGGCGCGGAAATAGTCAGGGTCTACGCAGATTTGCAATTCAAGTTCAATCGATACATATTGCGGAGACTCAACCTCCAGGTCCTGCCCGGCCAGGTGATAACGCTCCACGTTTTTCTTGATGGCCTTGCGCAAGGCAGGACTGAGATTGCCGCCGCCGTGAGGCTCCGCGGCAACGAAGACGGTGTACCAGCTTCCAGTCCAACGCAAAGTGGCGACTGATTGCTCGACCAGAGGGTTCATCTCGGCAACATTTTCGTAGTCGGCCATGGTCACCGCCCTTTGCTGAGTCATGAAGGCCTGCGGTGCGCGGCGGCGGATCTGTTCGCTGGTCTCGGGGTCAGTCC
Source organism: Terriglobia bacterium (assembly GCA_963724105.1). Classification (GTDB taxonomy): domain Bacteria; phylum Acidobacteriota; class Terriglobia; order Terriglobales; family Acidobacteriaceae; genus Angelobacter. Next base: position 108,729 of record CAVRTD010000006.1, read on the forward strand.
CGCCACTGGCCGGCAGAGGATTGGTACAACTTTGAATCCGCGGATCGCCGGCCAGAAAGATCAACGTGTCAGCCCCGACGTTTCCAGCCGTTCCGTTGCCGATGCGGTAAGCTGCGACAAACGCTGTTCCACTCTCCGGGCTCTTGCCGTTTGTGTTGTCGCCGAAGCGCAACTTGGCGGTGCCGTCTGATTCCACCTCCACCACGAATGCCAGATCGGATTCGTCCTGTTCCAGCAAATCCTGCTGAGGCAGCCATTGGCTGATGTCTGTTGTTGAAGCGCCGGTCTTCAAAGTGCCAACAAGCGAGATGACCGGTACGGCCTCACTGGGATCAAAGTGCATCAGGTCATAGGCGGAGAGGCTGGCATTTGGCGCTTCATCAAAGCTCTTTACGCTGATCAATGCAGAGCCGGAGCTGAAGTCACTGTCTATCGTGGCCAGCGTTTCATTTTCAAATTGCTCCACCGTGACCGGAAGATTTACGCCCACACCGCCGGAGGGCGGATCATAGACCAGCACTAGATTGAATGAAGACGGGTTTAGCAGGTTACCCTGGGCTATAACGGCGAACGATTGCGGCCACGTAGCCGGATTCGTGGCCTGAACCGTGAGATAGGCCACAGAACTCGTATCGTTCAGGTCCACAGAGCCGGTATTACTGAGCATGGTCGGGGCTGCCGGAAAGCCTGATGGCGGAGTGGCTGGCGGCGTGTAACTGGAGGGAACGCTGATCAACTTCGAATGATTGTTGATCTGCGTCGCAGCGTAATTCGCGTCAGTCGTAGTGAATGAGAGGTCCTGGAACTTCTCCAGCACCACTGGTCCCGTCATGCCGTGCGCGCCACCCGGCGGGTTGAAAACAATGGAGAGATCGAAGTTCCCGGGATTTACCGCGTTGGCCACGGTCGCAACGCCAAAATATTGGGGCCAGTTGAAAGGATGATCGGGCTGGACCATCAAAGCGATAAAACCATTTGCATCCAGCAAGTCGACCGGGCCAGTTGCGTTCAGCTTGACCAGGCCGGGCGTAACCGGACTGCCGGCCAGCGGCAACGGTACTGCCTGTGTGATGGGAGCGTCTGGGACCACGGGACGAAAACGCACTGGAACTGGAACGGGCGCTGTAGGATCGCAGTGGTCGCCGTCAGGATCGGGAGGGAAGAAGAGCGCCGGCCCAGGAACGGTTCCCAGGTCGACTCCGGAAAGTGACAATCCCTGATCAGCCAGCACTACGTTGCCGAAAGCCACGCTCACGTCGGGCACGTTTTGGTGAGCGCCGCTGGAGTTCAGGAAAGTGGAAGAGAGGCAGAGCGCGAACGGCAACGCGTCGTCGGCTGACCATTGGATCTCGGTGACCGGCGTTGCTTTCTGCGTTGCGGGATTTGTGATCGCCTTGCCCGTCTTGTCTTCAAAGAGCGGATCGACCAGGGCCTGTCCCTGGCTGTTCACCGTTGTTACCTGCGTGAGCCTTACCGCGCAGCGATGGCGGATGTCTGCATCGGCGGGTTCACCGGTCTGTGGCCCTTTCATCTCCTGGAAAATCAAAACGTCGCCTGGCTGCAGATTCGCAAGCGTGCCATAGAGTGTGGCTTCCGTGGCGCCTTTTGGCAGGCAGCAATTGGTGTCACCCCAGGTATAAAACGAGATCTGGTTGTGTTCAGGAACCAAAGCGGCGTCCTGCATCGGCTCAAAGACAGTTACTCCGGCCAGGAGTGCGGCCCGTTCATTGCCCGAGCCAACTTTCAAGTTTGAAGGCGCGCCGGGCGCAAATGTGTAAAAGCGGGTCTGGGTGTGATCAAGAAAGACGGGCACTGATACCTGAAGGCAAATCCATGTGCGGGCGTTGCAGCCATCATGCACGTGGTAGTCAACCAGCAGCGCGTGCCGTCGGAGTGAGACACGACTGCGCGCGGTTTCCAGGTAAGCTTCCGTTGAGACTGCGTCCTGCTGGTAGCTCAGGTAATCACCTACATAGGAGATGACCTCTGCCAGGGCCACGCCCAGGTCAGCTTCCGTCGTAGCGCCCCAGTTCGGCAAGAGCTGGCTCAGCCGATCCAGCATGATGCTGCGAAAGGAACCATAATCCTTTGCCAGATAGTTAATGGGCGGGGGCGCGGGCAGGTCAGGCGGGCAGGTGGGAGTCTGCGGAGCGCAGTCGAAGTCCGGACCGCATTCTACCTTGAAGCAGAAATCTACTTCCGCCAATTGCGGATCAAATCCCGCCAGCACTTCTGTGACGGCGAAAGCATCTTCCTGCGCCTGAAGTGCGTTGTTTACCAGGCGCAGCGTGTAGGTGGAAAAATCGCCCGCCTTGTTCGTGCGAATCACCAGCACTTTGGTTGCGTCAGCCAATGCTGCAAAATAATTTTGCTCCAGCGCATTCGCCTGGGGCGGCGGAGTTGATGCTGGCGAGATCCATTGCGCCGTAATTCCGAGAATGCTCTCACCGCCCGTGATAATGACATTGGCCGGAGTCAACGTGGACGGGACGGGCTTCAGGCAATGGACCAGCAGAGTCTGCTGCCGCGGACCGCCGAGCGGAATGGCATCGTGGTCCAGCACCTCAAGATAGTCGATGCCGTTCAGGTTCGGAGCGCTGAGCACTGCGCCTTTGCGATTTTCATTGCAGCAGCTGTAGATCATGAGGCTGTCCCGTAAACAAACGTCTGCACCTGGGTCACGTCACTGCTCAACAGTGAATAGGTGACTTTCACCGTCAACACGGCTTCCTGCGATATGGCTTCGACTGAGATGACCCTCACGTAATTGCTGAGCCATTTCTGCAATGCCCCTTGCACGGCGAATTGCGTGGCCGCAGCCATTTCCATGCTGTTGGGCGCGAACGGGAGTTGCAGAAGACCGCTTCCAAAATCCGGCAAATTAACTCGCTCCCCTGGCGAGGTGAAAAGCACCTGTTCAATCAACTGGTACACGTAATCCTGCAGGGCAGCTTCCTGTGTGCGCCCGCGTCCGTCGAATTGGTAGGGGAAATTAAGATTCATAACTGTCAATCTCGCTTCGTGATCATTGATCTCCTATTTGTTAACTTGCTATCGCGCGCGTCTGCGCCGCCACCGGCAAGAGTGGCGTACCTGTTGGGACGCATATCGAGACACCACTCATGATGGCAAGAGGCTGTCCCTGCGAAACCACTCTTACGGTTCCCACGATCCACTGTCCGGTGACGCACGGGCCGTTGCCGGCAGGTGGCACAAAGGCGCATCCCGCCACAGCATAGGGCGCGGCGATCGTCGCAATGGGCATCCCTGAAACCATCACCACAGGACTAGGCACCGTGGGGATGGCCTGGCCTCCGTGTGAACAGAGAACCGTTGCTCCGACATGCAGAATTGGTCCCGGCATTCAAGTCACCTCAAATAAAAAAAGTCATCACAGCACCGTCAAGCCGCCCAGATTGATGTCCACCGCTGGCCCGAGCAAAGTAATGGCAGCGCCTTTTCCATTGCTGATGTAAATTCCCGAATCATTCACCACGATCATCGCGCCGGTCGTGCTCTTCAAAACAATTCCACCTGTAACCGGCGTTGGCGGCGCGTCACTGATCAGCAGCATGTTCTGTCCCGTTGTTTGGAACAAAATGTTCTGCCCGGGCGGAATAGCGGGTGGCGCCGTTGCAAAAACCGGAACGTCCGCCACCATGCCCCAGAATCCTCCTGTCCAGATCGGGTAGTCAGGATCGCCCTGCTCAAATTCAACCCAGACCTGCGAACCGATGGGTGGAACAACAAAACACCCGGCCTGAATACCTGCCGCCGGAACGCACGGCATTGCCCAGGAGGAAGGTGTTTCGCCCAGAACGTCTGGCACTTGCACGAGCACGCGGCCAATCTGTTCAGGGTCAAGGTTCTCAATGACCAGCCCGCGATACTTTCCGTAGTGTTTAGTTGGATTGCCGCCTGCGGCGGAACTCTGCGGACTCATGACGGCACCGTTGGTACTGTGGATACCAAGCCATTACGGCTCAGCTTGAAACTCTGCTTGTATTCGCCGCGCTTGATCTTGTGCGTGACGCTCTTGACGTAATACAAACCATCGAATGCCGGCCCCGCGCCGCGTACACCCACCAGTTGTCGCGCCTGCAACACTCTGCCGTAGCGCACCACGTCGAGGCTGCCTTCTCCGGTGACTGCATCGGCCCACTGGGATGCTGTGGCCATTCCAATCATGATGGCCTGCGGAATCGAACGCTTTGACAGATCGTCGCGAATTGGCGTGAGGTCAGGCGGAATGTTTGTGGGCAGCGGCGGAATCAGCCCGAGCGGTGGATTGAGTGGCGTGATTGGCGGAATCGGGATTGGAATTGAAACCCCGGTTTCCTGGTTGTAAATGTAGACGATCGGAATTTTGTTTTGTTGCTGATCAAAATTGAAATGGAGGCTTTCCACGTTTGTATAGGCATCCATATCAACGTTCAACGCCGGCTGCACAGGCCCCACTTTGATTTGCGGCCCCCAATAGGCTTTGCTCACGCCGGGCACCGGGCCGGGATCGATATAAAACACGTAGCCGACGCGATCGGCGAGCGCGCGGATATAAGCAAGGTCAGTTCCTTGTTGGCTGGGAATCTGGTCTGTGGGCAAGGGAACGTCAATGAGCACGCTGGGTATAACCAACGGAATTACGCCGAACATCGAATACTTCGCCACCAGCAGGGCGACGCGCGCTTCCGCCGGACACGCCGGAAACGGGAATCCGCTCCAGTCAGACTGATTCATCAGCGCCGACAGGTCTTCACCAGTGATGGTCAGCGTGGAATTGGAACCTTTATCTCCTGGAGCGATCTGGTTGTTCGTCACAACGCCATCGATCAGCACATTGGCTACGCCGTTCACGGTGGCCACCAGCACCACGCGCATGAACAACAGCGGAGATCCGCCGGATAGAAGAAAGAGAATCTGCAGCGGTGATTGCTTATCGATAATAAAGGTCAGCTGAAATCCGCTGGTACCGGTGTCATTCACCGTGACCTCAACCGAGTCCAGTGCATCAAGCACCGGGCGCGGCGGTGTCAACGGGACGAATGGTCCCATCAGCAGATTCAGCTGTACGCTATCGAGCATTTGGCATCCCCGGAACACCTTGAGGAGTGGTGATATTCACCACAGTTCCTGGTGTTTCCACCAGTTGGTTAGGTTCAATCGCTCCGTTGGCGTCGCAAATCAGCCAGAAGATCAGCGGATCGCCAAGATACTTGGCGGCGATCAGATCGAGCCGGTCGCCTTGTCGCACAATGTGTTGCGCCACCGTCGCGAAGTTTGGCGGCCCGGGCTTGGGCACAAAACGCCGGGCCAGATAGCTGATGGTCTGGCCTTCGGGCGTGATGTAGGTGAGCGTGCCCGAGCCGTAGTAGCGGCTGTCCGTTGGAAATGTCACCGGCGGCACTACGCCGCTCTGAATCAATCTTTGTAATGGAGAAATCATGGCAGGCCTCCCAGGCCAAGCACGGAAATGGCCACGCTTGTTGCTTTCGAAGCCAGTTGCTGTTTGTTGCTGAGGTAAGTCATATATATGCGCCCGCCGGGATGCGAGAACCCAAGATCGTCGACGTTCAGTACCCGCAGCCCCAGGCTGATCTTGGCGCGGATGGGATTCAGGTTCGGATCGAAAGCTTCTTCAGTGATGGAAAAATCGGTGATCCGCACCGGCACAACACGGCTCTTGCTCCAGACGAAAAGAGTCAGAGCCTGCTCCAGCGGAATGATCTCAAGTTGGCCCTGGTTTGCCATCTGGTCATCTGAGAGCAAAGTCTCCACCGTGGGATTGACCAGCATCTCCAACTGCGCGATCTGTGGCTGCAAACCATACTGAACCGTGATGGGATTTTGCTGCGGAAACTCCAACTGATCAGTCGCGTCAAGTTCGGCTTCGATCTTGATGGTCTCCACCGCCGGTCCGCGTAGCCGGAGCGCGTCCACGCGAGTGCCGTCTTGCGCGCCTTGCACGGCCTGAATCTGGAGCGTGCGCGTCAACGTGTCCGGGTTATATTGCAGCGCGATCACGCTTTTGAGCGCCGACGTGTCCGGGTCCATGGTGACGATGCCACCTTTGACCAATCGCGGCGATAGTGGAGTGCCTGGCATGCTGAATCCTCGTTTTGTTCCATCGCCATCCTGTTCGGAAAGGCGTTACATCGTTTGCTATCGCATCAACTTGGTCCGGTCGTCGTTGTCTGCCGCATCCCTTAAGCGACGCATTTCTTTCACTCCCGGCCATTCCGCACTGCCCTTTTTCATGAACTCGGCAATCATGCGATCAAGGTTATTGACGTAAGCTGTCACGTCGTTCTGATACTGATTTACTTTGTCTTGCGGAAAATGTTCCGACTCTAGTTGCTGATAGCGCGCAAGCAGCGCATTCCGCATCCGTCCGAATCCTGTGCCAGCCAGTTCGGCGTTTTCCATCGATATCCCTGACAACGGCTGGGGAGTTGTCGGAGAAAACAGACCGAAAGGATCAGGCGTTGCTCTTTGTTGTTGTTGCTGCGAAACACCAGGGCTGGGCAGAAGCTGAGGGGTGGCTTGCGCTGTCGCTGCCTGTTTCTGTTGTTGTTGAGCACGGTCAAAGTTTTGCTGTCGCCGCTTTTCGTCGGCTGCCGCCCGCTCCTTGGCCGCTTGTGCTCTTTTCTGCTGAACGTCAGCCTCCAGGGCCACCAGTAGTTTGCTGAGGGCCGCTCGCTCCCTCTGTATTCCCGCCGGTGTAGCACCCTCTGGCAGCGCTTTGTTCGCGTCTGCATCAATCTGCGCCAACAGCGCACGCACCTGCTTGGCCAGGTCTTCGGTTGTAACCTTGTTCTGCTGTGCCTTGTAAATGTCGTTCTCTAGAATCAGAATGTCTTCGTCATTCAGTCGGTAGTAGCTCATCAACTCGTCGCGCGGCGGCAAGTGGTTGCCGTGCGCTTTCATATAGGCCTTGAGTTCTGAAGCGCGTTGTCGGATGCGCTCGGTCTCGAATCCGAACTGCATCGCTGCCGCCCAGGTCTGGATCGTAATTGCCAGCACGGTACCGCCGCCACCGCTCACCTCATCGGTCAAGTGCAGGCCTTGCGAAGCGACATCAATGATTGCAACGCCGATTGTTCCGAGGCCGGTGAAGAAATCCCCGTGGGAAATGTCTTTAACACCTTCCCAGGCATCTGGAGCCGCGAACGCTGCTCCAATGACCGGAGCTGCCGCCTGCCCCAATCGCCGCGTTGCCGTCGCGGTCGCGGACCTGGTGAATGCCTCCGTAGCCGTCTCAGCCAGGTCCTTTTCTGCAGTTTGCACGGTTACTTTCGAGATTCTTGCGGCGGCTGCGTCCTCAAGGGCATGCTCCGCAACATCCCCTTCCGCTTTCGTCGTGAGCTTCGCGGCTGTCGACGCGGCATCCCCGCTGACGTCGGACGCGGCCTGTCGTGCATAAGAAACCCTTGTTTGGGAATAAACGAATTGTCGCTTCTCGTCTTTCACGTACTCAAATAGTTTTCTGCCGCCGCGAGAGTCGGCCTTGTCGATGGTATCCACCACGATCTTTGTGGCCGGAGAGTTAGCCAGTTCTGCTTGCAAGTCATTGATGACGCCATCAATTTCGTCTTTCGACAATTCAATATGTGAGGTGGATACTCGCACTTCACCGCCAACCTCCATTGACCGCCCTGCAACCTGTGTGTTTTTGTTTTGCGCACTCAGTTGACTTCCTGCTTTGACTTTCACGCGTATAGCTTCACGCAACTTTCCTACTGTGTTGATCTCCTCTACCGTGTTAACGACATTTCCTCCCTCTTTGGGTATCGTGCGCCTGATTCCGCCTTCTGGAGTCGGCTGCAGCTCTGCACGTGTTCGCGCCGCCGCAGCCGTGATATTGACGACTTCGACGCGGCTTTCTGCCCCGGAAACCTCCCCGTAGTAAAGGTCAGGGGAGCGCCCGCCGCTTGCGCTGGGCACAACTTTCACGGCCTGAACCTTGGGATCGCGAATGACGTCAAGGAAGGTTCGTAGCTCTCCTGAGGCTTGTCTTGTGGAGACGAACTGCCGTGGCAATCCCTGTTGCGTCAAATCTCCTGTAACGCGCAGCATCTTCTCCAGCGTGTCCAGAGAGGCTTGATAATCCGCCGCCCCGAATGCTTTTAATTTCGCGATATCCTGAGGTGTGAGGAAGGCAAGTGCCGGTGATAGCGTCGACTGTTGACGTGAGATTCGGAGCGCGCTCGCATTGAGGATGCTGACCTGCCTGGCATTGTGACTGATTGCGGACGCAGCCTGATTTGCCTCTGTTTCAAGGCTAGGTTCATCCGAAGTCGGCGAAGACAGGAGTGGCTGGGTCTGCTGCACCACATGAGTCAGCTCGTGCGCGAGCAGCGTCCGTTCAAGTGGGCTGGAGGTCCGGCCGAACACAACGTGACTGCCAACCGTGTAAGCAGATGCATTCAGCGCGCGGGCTGACTCAGCGGCCTTTGCATCGGTGTGAACACGAACCCTGCTAAAGTCGAGTCCAAAGCGTGGCTCGAAAAAATCACGGGTCGGTTTATCCAACGGCTGGCCGGACGAGTTCAGCACCTCATGCACGATTGGCGAGGCGAATCCAGACTCGGCAGAGCCAACAGCCTTTCGTTGCAGCGTTTGCTCTTTCTTATGCTTGCATGCGTCACATTCTCCGCCCATGCCAGCCGGACTTCCGCAGGAGCATTTCCTCTGCAACGGAGCGTTAACACCTACGTCGGCAATTGACCAGCGCCGAAGTGTTCCGCCGGCCATGATCTCGTCTGCCACGCGATCGGCTTCCTGCTCGAAAGAATCGTTCGGCTCGCCAATGCGCAAATTCGAAGTCTGCGCTCTAGCCTTCACGTTCGTATTGCGGACCGCCGCTGTATTGGTTTTACGTGACAGCTTGGCATGCCTCATGGCTTCAACCCTTTTCCGATTCCCCGCGCAACCCGCGTCCCAAAATTCTTCGCGCCTGCCGTTCCAGTTCCAAGAGGAACGTTGCCAAGTTTCAGCACCGGCGTGCGATGAGATTGCGCCCACGCGGCGCGCGTGCCGCGATCTGACAATATCTTCGTCAGCTGTGTCCGTAGTGCTTCCACCAATGCTTTGTCCTGCCCGGGCTGCAGTCCGTTCAAAACGAGCCGGTCGATCTTCAGATGAATGCGACTCATGCCCACCCCCGGATTTCGGCTTCAGCCAGCGGGCGCTCAATCTTGTGCGCTTCCAGCCGCGCAGCTTCCATTAAATGTCCCATCTCCACGGGCGTATCCACGCTTGCAGCCAGAAAAGCAGCGTTCAAAGCAATGTTGCGAATGTTTCCGCCAGCCATATTGAGCTGTGAAAGCCTTTTGAGATTCAGGCCGCTGGTTGGAGTAGCACTCGGAAAGACCCTGCTCCAGATGGCTTCGCGCTGAAGGGCGTCAGGAAAAGGAAACGTCACCGTGTAACGCAGACGGCGCTGAAAGGCGCGGTCCAGGGAAGACTTCAGGTTGGTGGTAAGAATCACCAGGCCCTGGTAAGACTCCATGCGTTGGAGCAGGTACCCGACCTCAATGTTCGCGTAGCGGTCGTGACTGTCACGGACTTCGCCGCGCTTTCCAAAGAGTGCGTCGGCTTCGTCAAACAGCAGAAGGGACCCTCCTTCTTCCGCGGCATCGAAGATCACCTTCAGGTTTTTTTCGGTTTCGCCGATGTACTTGCTGACCACTGAAGCGAGATCGATCCGGTACAGATCAAGTCCTAGTTCATGCGCCAGTACCTCGGCCGCCAGGGTCTTGCCCGTGCCGGAATCGCCGCAGAAAAGCGCGCTGATGCCCAGGCCGCGGCGGCCCTTGGATGAGAATCCCCAGGTTTCATAGACCTTCATGCGATGCCAGACCTGTGCGGCCAACTGCCGCAGGGTTTGTATCTGCAGATCAGGCAGAACCAGATCGTCCCATCCAGCACATGAGACGATTCGTTGCGCCATGTTTTCAAGTTTCGGTCGCACCATGGAGCGGCACGCGCCCCATAGTACCTGCTGGTCAACCTCGCCTTCTTTCGACGCGGAGAGAGAGGCAGTGTTGAAGATCATCCGTGCGCTGAGACGGAAATGTTGTGATAGATTATCGAGCGCGCTATCGTTTTGCGGCGCTGCATTGCCCAGTGTTTTCTGCCACAGCGTCCGCTGTTCCGCCGGGCCGGGCTTGTTTACGTCAAACCGGACAACGCTTCGCTGCAGCCGCACAGGTTCGCTGGTACCCAGGAACACAGATGCCCGCAATTTTTCCGCAACATGGCGGACCGATGCGGTAAATCCCGTAGTTCCGCATTGAATGATGAAAGCTGCGGGAAGCAGAAGGGATTCGCGTTCCAGCAGCGCAACCAGGCGTTCGAGTTCCGGCGCCGCACTGGGAAGGTCCTCTGCCCGCAAACTGAAAACGTGACAACCAGCATAGTGAGAGGCCAGTGCAGCAACGTCTTCTTGTCCGAACGGATCGTCGCCGCAGAGATGAATCACTGGACGGTTCTCAAAATAGTCCATAAGAACATGGGCCGCTGCATGCGCAATCGACTGGTGTTCTCCAGATACCAACTGAGGAAAGGGAATAGCGGTAAGCAGCGGTTCCAAAGCGGGCTCCAGCAGGTTGATCCCGGCCAGGTAGTGAAGGATGCGCTCGTCTATTCGCACCGGTGACGCTGTGAGACCTGCGTTGTTGGCCAAGTCCACCAGCCGAAAACGGCGCAACGGGCGGGATGGCGTGAACGCGCTCCAATGCGGCTCGGCGAGAGAAGCCATCGCCAGGCCAAATGTGACATAAGGCCGTTGTGCCGGGCCTTGACTTTCGGCGCAACGCGCGGCCAACTCGGAGTCCATCTCGACTCCGGCACAAAGAAGAAGAAGGTCGCGTTCAAACGGGCTTAAGCCAAACAACTCGACCAGCCGGACAATTGCCGGCGCAAGTTCTGGTGTTTCCTGTTCGTCCTGGAACAATTGGGCAACTGGCGTTTGCGATTCGGAATTCTTTAGCCCTAACTGGGTTTTCAGACGCGCGAATTCCGCCACCAGATGAGCATGGTTGGTCTCGGCCCACGAACTTTTGGTCTGCGCTGCGATCATCAGGTCACCTGCAGCGCTGGCCCGGAAAACTTGGGCGGCGTGGTTGTCATGTCAATAATCGGACTGTCGATCCCGTCAACCCGCAGCCGGACAGGAACAGGTGCAGCGGTAGGTTGCAGCGACTGAAAAGTAAATGAGGGCGAATTTGTGGGCGTAGTGAAATCGTTGGCGGGAGTTCCTTGACTCCCGATGATCAAGGACACTTGTTGTCCGGGTCGAAGATTCGGCGTGCACGAGATGGAAACAGCCACGTTCGTGCCTGAGGTTAAAGTCGCTGGCACCGACGCAGGAACAATCTTCGGCGCGATTGCCAACGGTACACTGTTGGTGGGCAGTGCCTCTCCGCTCACTTCTATCTGGGCAGAAACCATATAAACGCCGGCGGCAAGGCCCGCAGGGTTATTGGGAATAACAAATTGGAAAGATCTGCCGCCAGTATTCAGGAAGGACGTAATGCTCTGTTGAATTCCCAGCTGTTGGTTGACCAATGACACGGCGGAAACGCCCAGGAGATTGGTACCCTGAACTGTAACGGTGTCTCCGAGGCACGCGGCTGGCTGTCCGTTGGGCGGATCGGCCTCGATCAAGGTAGACATTCCCGGCACCACCGCAATCTTTCGCTGCAGCACCGGCAACGCTGAGACAACTGGATTCTGTGGCTGAATCAAAACAACCGAGGCCTGGAAAGGAAACGTTGGGCGATAGTCAGCCTTGAGAGCAGTCCACAGCCACGCAACCTCTTCACGTCCCAGAGTCGCGGGCGTGATCTTGATCATCTCCATTTGGTCCGCCAGGCCGGCCGTGGACAAGCCACTCACGGGGTAGCCGGCCGGAAGTCCCAGCAGCGCGGAATTGATCTGGTTCCGCATTAAAACCGGATTCTCATGTAAAAAGAGCACGGCATAACCCAGAAGTGCCTCGGCCTGAGAGTGTCCTGGCGCGTAAGCCGTCAAAAGGTAATGCAGATCCAGCGCCAGTGGCTGGTTCGTTAATCGTGTCGTGCCGTCTGGCGCCAGACGCGGCAGGTCCATATTTCGCCAGGCCGGGTTCATTGTCACCTGGTGCATAAACAGGTTGACCTGCAAAGGCGCATCCGAAGCAGTGCCTACGCTGGACTGGACGATGTCAGGCGCAATTGCTGAAACTGAAACACTGCCCAGGTGTGTTGTGGGATCGTTGTAGACATCACCTAACAAGGACTGCAACACCGCTGTAACGCCGGCGATGGCGAGCGCGTTGCTCATACACCCCTCCGGTCGCGGCGTTTCAGATATTCGTCCAGGCTTGAGGCCGTGCGCGCAACCTTGACGGGCGCAGCAGCTGGCGCCTGCGGTACGGCCAGTACCTCGATTCTGCCAATGTGTATCTGGATCTCATCCGGCTCGCGCTCAGAGCCATGAAGCGCCGCCGTCTTCCGCCTACCACGCTCTGATGAAGATGCGGACCCGGATGGGACGTAGGGCGTTGATTCTTGCTCATGACTAGCCGGGCTGTTCACCATCAAAGGCGTGTAGATAGTTTCATTCAATTCCGTGAATGGCAGAGTCACATCTTCGTGTGATGACCCTTCCTGCGGATGATCCTCTGGGCTTGAGTGAGTTTGCGCTAAAGCGGAGAACGCGGGCCGGACTGCATTTGCTGCATCCGGCTTCAAGCTTGCGGCTTTACTCAAGATGATGAAACAGCAGCTTCGCCCCGTGCAGGCGCGTTACCGGCAAACCATGCAAGTCTGGCGGTCGTTGTAACTCCGGAATCTCAGATTCGCCAAGGGGTGTGGCGTGAGCGTCGATCGAAAAGTCATCCGGGCTTTGTTGACTCTTACGTCCGGAGAATATCGATCCCACCAGGGGACGAACTGTTTCCCTGGGCCGCATCACTGAACCAGCAAGTCTCTGAAGGTAGCCGCTCATGCTTGCGCCATCTCCACATAGAGCGCGCGCCGGGCCGGGCTAAGAGACAGGACCTGTGCTTCAGACCAGCCATAGGCGGAAGCAATCGCATGGACTTCCCACAGCAGGCGCTTTGCGCGGCTTTCAATTTCCGACCACAGAAAACTGGTAACTTCAATGGTCTCCGTGGTCTCGTTGCTGCATGCTGGACAGGTCAAGGCCAACCGAATTTCCGCCAGAGGATCAGCCAAGGCCATTTTTTCGCCAATTTCTTCAATGTCTTCGCGGCTCCACTGAACAGGTGCGCCCGCATCGGTCATGCAACGCGCCACGATGGAGAGCGCAGCCGAGTCAGGATCGTCTTGCTGCACCGCCGCCAAATCGCGACTGGTGGGAAGCCGGAAGATTTGTCCTTTGAAAAAAACTGTCGGCTCAGCGTTTCCGGCGCCCATGCTTTTTACCAGCGCCCTGGCGTTGATCTTGAACTCCATCTTTTCTCCGCAGCTCGGGCAGACGGCCCAGGCTTCCAGCGCCGGGCCGAAAAGAGAGCAATGGAGATCGATCAGGGCCTGGTTGCGTTGTCCCAGGACCCAGTCCGGCAAGGTAGCCGGCCCCGCTTCAGGACATGACATGCTCAGCGCAAGCAGAGCCCGATCAAGCGCGTGCATGCCGGAACCACGCTCCCAAAGATCGAGCATGTCGGAGTTTGAAAGAGCGCGCATGCTAGGCAATCACTGACGTCAGAGTGGGCTCTTGTGGTTCAGTCACGCTGGTATCGCGCTCAAAGCCTTCGTTCTCCAGCTTGATGTGTTCGATCGCAATGGCATTGGCGTTCGCGTCCAGATCGGGCATGGCCTGATATTCCGAGACCCAGCAGCGGAAAATCTTGTAGGCAATCACCAGCTGGCCGGCTTCGTTATAAAACTCCAGGTAGATGTCCTTGCGGAAGTTGGCCAAAGAAACTTCCGAGCCCAGCGCCGATCCAAAGTTCCACACCAGCCCCGCCCAGTCATGAAACGCCATGTCCTGTGTGAGGCCGCGGTCCAGAGTGATAGCCTCAAATTTGTTGCGGCCCGGTGATTTGTGCGACGTGGAAGGATCGCCGCCGGAGCGGTGCTCCACGACCTCAGTGGTGCGCTTCAGGCCGGTGAGCTTGCTGCCGCCGTAAACGTACTTGCCGTCCCACTTCAGGCGGAACTTGAAATTTTTGTACGGATCAAGGCGCGTGGGATTTGCAGGAAATGGATTACCCATACAATTTCTCCTTACGATTAAAGCTGTCCGGCTATCTGCTGGATCTGGATGACTACGAATTCGGCGGGATACAGCGGCGCAAATCCCACCAGAATGTTCACAATTCCCTGGTCGATGCTCGATTGAGGATTGTTCTCGCCGTCGCACTTGACGAAGTATGCCTGCTGCGGCGTGGTGCCCTGGAAAGCGCCCTGCAGGAAAAGTCCCTGCATGAACGCTCCGACGTTGAGCCTGATCTGCCCCCAGAGTCGTTCGTCGTTGGGCTCAAAGACCACCCACTGCGTGCCGTTATACAAACTGGATTCCAAAAACAGCGCCAGCCTTCGGATGGGAACGTATTTCCACTGCGAGCCGGTCTCATCATTGCCGGCAAGGGTCCGCGCGCCCCAAACAATGTCGCCAAAGACTTTGAACGTGCGCAGGCAGTTAATGGCCTGAATATTCAGGTCGCCGTTCTCCAGGTCAGTGAGGTTATATTGCAAACCCAACTCACCGGTCAGCCCCGCATCAATGCCGGCCGGAGCTTTCCACACGCCCCGACTCGCATCGGTTGAAGCGTAGACGCCAGCCACGAAACCGCATGGTGGAAAAAGGGCAGGACGGTTCCCGAAGAGCGGGTCTGGAGCCTGGATCCACGGGAAGTAGTAAGCTGCGTTGCTCGCGTCTGGACCTACCACCGAAACGCCACCGTCGCCTGCCGGCCCGCTCGTCCGAAGACCTGCGATGGTGCTCAACTGTGGAGGATCGACAATATAGAAGGCGCGCTTCCCGGCGCAATAGGTCTGGAGGGTCTTGACGGTTGGAGCGTTAATTTCGCCCGGAACACAAAGCAAATTGAAGATGTCCACCCGGTCCAGCAGGTTGATACCATGACCCAGAGTGGCCGATAGCAGGGCCAGTTCGAAGTTTCCATCGGTGGCAGGTACCAGCACATCTCCGTCAACTCCCGGCGTTCCCGCACCCAGCGTCCCGTTCGCAGTCGCAGCGGGTAAAGTCGGTGGTGGAGGTTCTGTGGGCGGGCTGATTGCGGGATCAAGGAATGTAATGTAGTTCGAATCGCCGTCAATTACTTTCACGACGTATTGCGGATCTGTGCTGGTTACCGACAGATTCGCGTAGCTCTCCAGCGTTGTAATCTGGGAGCCGTTCACCAGCTGGACCAGAAGGCTGAATCGCGTGGGGTCTGCAGTGGATGGCGTTACAGTGACTTTTATGTTGTTCGCCCAGGCGCCTGGATTACTGGCAAACAGCGTCAATGTGCTCACTGTGTTGGACGCCGTGGCGGCCATCTTTGTCGCCGCCGGCGTATCAAGTGTTGTGGCCACCAGTCGCACAATGTACGCTTGCTGCCCGCCGTTGGTGAAAAACTGATTTACCGCGTAGCCAAGATAGTTGCCGGAGCTGAGCCCGCCAAACTGCCTTACGTAGTCTGACCAGCTCTCGACCAGTATGGTCTTATCCACCGGGCCTTGCGGGGCCCATCCGATAAATGCAGCGATCGACGTGGCCACACCGGTGATCGTATGAACACCGCTGGGAAGTTCCTCAATATAAACACCTGGATAAGTAAACGTAGGCGGCATGACTCAATCCTCCTCAAGGTGTAACTGTTTCTCAGGCAATCGAAAAAAAGCAGTTGCTGCTGTGCGACGCCGTTAAACTTTTCGTCCCACTACCACCTGCACATTGATGTCCTTTGCAACCGTGCTGCTGAAAGTGAGTTTTTGCGGAGGCGCGGCACTGTTGAGAAAGCCCACTGCGCCGCTGCCTATGAGAGTGTGCGGACCATCCAGAACGTGAACTGCACCTACCGCATCCACGGTGTAACTGAGCCCGGCATCGTATTGGCTGGCACTGATCACCAGCAACACGACGTCTCCAGCTCCGGAAGACGGTTGAATGGGAACAGCGACGTTGCTGGTGCTGGCCGGTATCGTGACCGACGCTACGTCATATCCCTCGACCTGAATAACCGGCTGGTTGAGGATGATTGCCGGACCTCCCGGTATTGTTGCTTGAAATTGCCAGTTGATGTTGACCATCGCACTGTCTCTCCGTTCTTCACTACTTTCACTCTAGTGCTGCCTACCTCTGAAACGTTTCCGACTTTTTTCTGGGGCCGCTTCGCGGTATGAATTTTTGCGTCAGAACATTTTTCGCCTTACTTGTAATCGACAACCTGAAGCGCATGCACCGGAATCAGGACCTTCTGCTGCGGCGTGATTTGCACCACCGCGTACATCCGCGGACGGTTTCCCGAATCGGAAAACTCCACGATCACACCATTGGTCTCGGCTTCAACAGTCAAGCTCGCCAATACCTCAGGGGGCTCGGGCAGGAATGCGTCAGAAATCCGAAAGCTGACCCGATCACCGACTTGAACGGTTGAAGTGGATTGCATGCGATTGCCTCTTCAGGAAATTGAGTAGGCAATTGGAGGGCCAAGAAAAAATGACCCTGGAAACAGGGGCCGAACAACACCCAATTGAACGGATAGTATGTTGCAAGCAACAGATTTGAGAAAGAGTAAGCGACTGTGGATCGGTCCCTACCGAAGCCGTTATGCAAAAATTGACAGGTACGCATGCAATTATCCGCAGTTCTTAGATCCAACGGCGAATTCCTTGCTTACTTGTCGTGCGGCGGCGTTTCTTTAGGCTCTTCCGCCTTTGGCGGATCAGGATCCGGATGCAAGCAATACCTATCGGTAATGTTTTCGGGCCATTCAATAAGAGTACATAACGATTTAGTTACAATATCGGGATTGGTTGCATCTATCCCGCTTGGCTCCATAATTGTGCCAGCAGTCATATAGCCCGCACCGCCAGGATGAAGCATCGCACTGCCCATGGCATGCCCGAGTTCATGGGCCAGAAGACGCTTGTTAGTACCCTGATCCGACATCATAATTTTTGCGTCGTTACCAATGTCGCCTAGCTGAGGGCCCTCAACGCCACCCCCGAACTTCTTCAAATCGCTATCAAAAAAGAAAACTTCAGGGCCTGAGCCGCTCTTCGCGTAGTCCTTCATAATTTGCGAAAATTCAGCTCTCGTGTTGGCATGTTTGGTATCTTTTCCTTCGATCGTCCGCGAAGCGTCGGCAGAAAAGCTAACTCCACACTTATCCCATATGCGATTGGCTTCCTCCAATCGGGGCTTTAGGCTGACTCCCGTTGGAGATTTATCTTTCGCGTCTTCCCGAATAAAAACCGGACGTATTTTGCCTTTAGCTTTCTTGCAGGCTGACTTCTTCGTGTCATCTTTTCTGCTTACTCTGGTAGTCCCCCCTACGGAATTTTCGGCTTGCAAAGTGTGAGAGAGTTCATGTGCAACCAGTTTACGGCCATCGTGGGACGCCATGCTGTGAAGCTCTGCACCAAAAACGAGGTTCTCTCCCACTGTGTACGCTCTGGCCCCTATCGCTCTCGCTGATTCCGCAGCCTTCGCATCCGTATGGATTCGCACTTTGCTGAAATCGTGTCCGAATCTCGGCTCCATGAATGCCCGCGTCTGAGGGTCAAGCGGCTGGCCGGGGGAGCGCAGGACATTGTGAACGATTGCAGGCGCTTCAAAGCCGCCCGTGACGCCAGGCGCCAGCTTTCATCTGGACTTTGACATGGTCTTCGTCGGAATGCTTCTTCTTGCAGTCGTCGCATGAGCCGCCGCAGTCGCACTTGCGCTGCACGCCCGCAACTCGCCCTGGTACCGATGCGTTGGCTGAACCAGCGGCAGTGGCACTGCCAAATCCTGCAGTCACGCTTTTTGTTGCTGCACTTGTTCTTGGTTCTGGCATCCGCATCACCTGGTCAGCCACGCGGTCGGCTTCGTGCTCCAGCGGATCGTTGACCGCGCCTACCATCAGCTTGGCTTGAATTGGGAACGGCAAAGGACTTGGCTTCATTGCGCGTTGGCCGGCGAAAGCTCCGTTGCCCTTATTCTCGTCTTCAGCCAGCGGACGGATTCCCGCCAGCGAGTATGAGAACTGCGGCGCGCGAAACCCCGGCCATCTCTTCGCCGTAGAAATACGAAGGATCCACTTTCTCTTGCGGCGAAGCCTTCTTCGCAGCCGGCGCTTTCGCTAATGGTGCACGTGCGAGCAATTTCCATATCTCCTAATGAAAAGATTCTTTCGCCTATTGGGAGAGAGTTGTCAGCCTAAACAGAAGACTGCCGCACAGCTAAGAGCAAGTCACGCTCCACTATCAGAAAAAAGATGCTGCATCTTGCGTTAAGAAATGTGAATTCTGAAAATTCTCTTGTGAGTTATTTTCTGGCCGCTCAGGAGTACTGCTTCCGTGTTCGCAGCACTGGCAATTCACACTGGCACGTTCGAAATGGAGAATCAGTCTGCAAGTTTTGGCAGAGGCCTGTTACCCCGCTTCTCTTCGCGTGCCGGGAACGATCCCGTGTGCATGCATCTTGTGATACAGCGTGCGTTCGCTGGTCTTAAGAAACATGGCAATCTCGCGGCGGGTCTTGCCGCCGATTTGCAGAGCGCGGCGCAGCAATTCGCCTTCGATCTGGCGCATCAGCTCAGGGAAGGGCAGTTCATGCCGCAACATGATGATCCACAAGAGATTCGCGGCTTTCGGTATTTCGTCAGGGCTCTTTGCTTCCGGTTGTGATTCCGATTCCTGGCGCAGCCAGTCCGCGCGCGTAAGAGAATCGCCATCATTCTTCATGAAGAGCATGCGCTGCACGGCATTTTCCAGCTCGCGCACATTGCCTTCAAAGCGGCACGCCTGCAGGTGCTGCAGCAGCTCAGGCTCAAGCGATTCAATGCGCTCATAGAGACTGGGATAGCGCCGGGCAAATTCCAGTACAAGTGACGCCAGATCTTCTCCGCGCTCGCGGAGCGGCGGCAGCGTCAGCCTGATCACGTTCAACCGGTGATACAAGTCCGCGCGAAAAGCGCCTTCCGCCACCAGCGGCTCCAGACGGCGATTCGCGGCTGCAATCACGCGCACATCCACACACAGCTCCCGGTCTGCTCCCAGCGGCCGAACGCTTCCTCTTTGCAGGGCATCCAGGAGTTTGGGCTGAAGTCGCAGCGGCAGATCGTTGACGTCGTCCAGAAATACGGTCCCGTGCTCAGCCGCCTGAAACAGGCCGGATCTTGATGACACCGCCCCTGAAAACGATCCCTTGCGGTGTCCAAACAGTTCACTCTCTGCCAGGTCTTCATTTACGGTGCTGCAATGGACAGTGACAAAGGGAAATTTGCTGCGCTTGTCATCCAGGCTATGAATGGCGCGCGCGATTACCTGTTTGCCGGTGCCTGTTTCGCCTTGTATCAGTATGGTTGTGTCACTGGCCTGGGCGGCCTTGAAAGCACACTGAAGCACAGGCGTCATGCTGGTGCTGCTGGTGACAAATCCCAGTGCCGAAAAAATCTCGCGAAGTCTATCTGCTTCCGGCAGCTTCGTTCCCAAAACATCCCCTTCGGAAGTGCAACGGTATGCGGGCTCGCGTGCAAACCGTTGCGATAAGGCTATGAGTTATAAGGGGGTGGAAAGTCATAACCAGCATAACTCAGGACGAGCCCAATCCCGCGCACGCTAGTATGTTGACAACTCGGACATACAATATGCTCCCCTGCCAGTTGGCATGTCAATAGTACGAGTATGAATTCATAATCTTGCAGAAATTTGGTCCGCTGAGATCTGTCATACGGCCGTGACAGTTTTCATGGAGCGTACGCGAGCTAAGTGTGTGTAAGGAGCGAGCTCTCTGAAATCGAATTCAGGCAGGCAGGTAAGTAATTGAGATTTTAGAGGCGCGGGTCGGGATCGAACCGACGCAGCGTATGGGACTCGCGATACCTGAGGCACATCCAAAAAGACACCGGAAAAGTGGAAGCTCAGGGTGAAGATTGGACCGAGGGAGATGTCGCACGGGGTTTTGCTGCACCTGTACTGACAAAGTGCGCACCCCGAAGAAGAGCTTCCACCGCAGGTAGCAGGTCGAACATCGCGTCTTCCTTGCAAACATATCCTTTTGCTCCGTTACTTAAAGCTTTCGCTACCACATCAGCATCGCTGTGCTGACTTAGGAAAAGGATTAATGCAGATGGAACGAGCCCGGATATTCGATGAGCAGCTTCGATTCCATTTAGTGTGGGAAGCCCGATGTCGAGCAGAATCAAATCAGGTTGCAGTTCCGTGGTTTTCTGAACTGCTTCCAGGCCGTCGGCTACTTCAGCGACGACGCAGAAATCCGGCCGTGCTTGAAGTATGGAGCAGACCATCCGTCGCCACGGCTCAAAGTCATCCACTACGAGAATGCGAACAGTAATAGCGGTCGCGATAAAAGGCTCCTTCCGCGACACATAGTCTGATTCGCAACGGACAGCAATCATTCCGTTGTCATCCCTAAAGTCTAGTTACATGGACAAATTGCTGTCGGTCTGGTGCCGAACAATAGGGCCGTTTATGCCACCAGATCGGCGTGGGGCTGAAGAGCCAGCCCGACTTGGTCCGCAGGTAGCGCGGGCAGAGTCTTACGCCTTGCATTGCGCAAGAAGGAGTGGCTCCTTTTATGGCCCCCATCTTATGGCCTCCCCATCCGGGCGCTTCAGGAAGATTTCTCGAATCCAGCCCAATCCAAGCACACGTCAGATGCGACCTAACTCGAATCGCTTGAGATAAGTACCTGAAGATTTTGGAGGCGCGGGTCGGGATCGAACCGACGCATAAAGGTTTTGCAGACCTCTCCCTTACCACTTGGGTACCGCGCCTCGAATTGGGTGCTCGCCTGACTGAACCCTGAGAGCATAACCCCTCGCATGGGCGAGGGGCAACAACGAGCAAAGTAATGGAGCGGGAGACGGGAGTTGAACCCGCGACTTCGACCTTGGCAAGGTCGCACTCTACCACTGAGTTACTCCCGCTCAGAGGATGAACGTATTATAACGTGCTGAAAATGCACGGTCAATTCGGAGTGCCCAGAGACTTTAAAGAGGCTCGAAATCGGTAAAATCAGCCGACAAACCTAAATCCGGGCCATTTGCGGGTCTTGCTCCGCAGAGACAATTGAGCCATCGCGCATATGAATGATGCGGTCGCCAACCCCCGCCGCTTCCGGATTATGGGTAATCATTAATACGGTCTGGCCGAATTCCTTGTTGGCGTTACGCAGCATCTTGAGCACGATCTCAGAGTTTTTGGAATCGAGGTTCCCGGTGGGTTCGTCCGCCAGGATGAGCGCCGGTCCATTCACCAGGGCGCGCGCCAGTGCGACACGCTGCTGTTCTCCGCCAGAAAGTTCTGAAGGCCGGTGATTGAGCCGTCCGGCGATGCCGAGCATCTGCGTGACCTGATCGAAGAGCACTTTATCAACGCCGGTGCCGCCGGCGATCTCGCGCGCAATCTCAATATTTCCCTGTGCTGAAAGAGTGGGCAGTAGATTGAATTTCTGGAAGACAAACCCAATCTTCTGTTTACGCATTTCGGTGCGTTGCGCGTCAGACATCTGAGCAAAGTCGGCGCCGTCAATGGTCACACGTCCTGAGGTCGCGCGGGTAAGTCCGCCCAGAATATAAAACAAAGTTGACTTGCCGCTGCCCGAAGGACCGACGATGCTGACGAACTCGCCCTTCTCCACGGAGAAGCTCACACCACGGAGAGCAGGCACATCGACTTTGCCGATGCGGTAGACCTTGGTAACGTTTTCAATTTGGATAATGGAGGCCACGTACTTCGATATTACCAGACAGCAGTCTGAGCGGAAGCAGTCAAACAGCGGCAAAGCGCGACATTCATGTTACTTTCAATTTGACTGCTACCGATTGTTTGCGGCAACTTAGCTGGCAACCTGGAATCTGACCGGCTCCGTGGAATTTGCACGCTTGGGTCCGCGTTTTTTCACCAGCATGATTCTGATCCGCTCCAGCAGTTCAATGGGAGCGTACATGCCTTTCGGCAAAAAGATATCGGCGTGCATGTCTTTGTCATAGACCCGGATTTTTCCGGAGAACAAAATAGCCGGCGTAGTAGCAGAAATTTGTTTGATCTTGTCCACCAGTTCCGCCCCATCCAGGCCGGGCATTTGCAAATCACTCAGCACCAGATCGACACCGCCCTGCTTGAACAACTCAAGCGCCTGATGGCCGTTCGTACATGCCAGAACGCGATAGCCGCGTGTTTCCAGCATAAGCTTTCTTATGGAGAGCGCCTGCTCATTATCATCAACGCACAGAATGGTTCTTTTTGGTCGCATCATTCCCCCGGGAATATTTTTCTCCGCTGCTGTCCGGCGCTGGGCTTACGGATATTTTGCTGGGCTGGTGTTACTTGTTTTGAAAAACTGTAAGGCATCTTAGGCGCGGAAGCAAGGGGCTGTAAAGTAACTGAAACGCCAATACGTGGAAATCTTTGTGGAAGACTTCATTCAAACTTCACTCGCTACCAAAAAGCGTGGGAAACAAACCGCTTGCTGTATTCGCGCGCGTTACAAAAAAAATTCGCCACGCACCACTTCAACTGCATGTCCGCCCACGCGCACGTTCACAATCTTGTCACCGTTGCGTCCGGCGCTGAAGAAAATCCTGCTACGCCGCTTCATCTCCACGCCCTGCTCCAGAAGCACCTGCTGATCAGAAGCGATAACTCCATATTGCACTGCCCACGCAACACACGGACCGGCCGCGGAGCCTGTTGCCGGATCTTCACCGTTATAAAAAATCATGCGTGCCTGCAGTTTCGCGGCTGGATCCAGGGTCTCGCGGGAAACAAAATAGAGAAACTTAGCGTCAGTCTTCTCAAGATAAACTTTAAGGTTGGCCCACGTGGGTGAAAGCTTTTGCAGTACGGCAAGGGACTTCACAGGAACAATGGCGAAGGGATTGCCGGTTGTCACCGTCTGAATCGGTACATCGTCAGCAATATCATCGATTGCGAGCCCTGCGGCGCGGGCAACCTCTTCGCGCGAATGCTTCTTGCCGAATTCAGGATCGCGCTGCGTCATCATGCCAAAAGGGAGGCCATCGCGGGTGGAAAAGCGCACAGGAATGCGCCCTACTTTCAGGTCCAAAGCAACTTCTTCCGCGTTGCCGCCATTTTGTACGGCGCGATGATACAGGACCATGGCCGTGCCGAGCGTTGGATGCCCAGCAAAGGGCAGCTCTTCCGTGGTGGTGAAGATGCGCACGGGTACGCCGCGATCGCGCTCGGTGGAAGCTTCGCCCGGCAGAATAAAGGTGGTTTCAGATAGATTGGTCTCTCTGGCGATGGCCTGCATCTCGGTATCGGTGAGGCCACGGCCGTCTGTGAAGACCGCCAGTTGGTTTCCTTCCAGCGCAACTGAGGTAAAAACATCCATCTGGATGAACGGCAAACGGCGCTTCTGGTTTGACATGGTTTTCTCCACACCCTATTCTCGAAAGTTCAGTGTAACAAGCCAAATTCAAAAAGAGCGGCCGAGGACCAGTGAAAGCTTTCCGCAAAATGCTGCAGCGCACTCCGTTTTACGGCGTCTACAAAGCGCTGGGCCATTACCCTGATTACTGGTACTGGAAGCTGCGCGGCGAACCCATACGCTCTCCACATCTGCTCAAGCAGCGCGCCGTGCGCGACTATGCGCAGCGTTATAGCCTGCGCGTGCTGGTTGAAACCGGCACCTACTACGGCGAGATGGTAGTCGCCATGAAGAACCGTTTTGATGAAATCTATTCTGTGGAATTCGATTCGCAGCTGGCCCAGCGCGCCGCAAAAAAGTTTTCCCGCTGGCCGCATGTCCATATTCTGGAAGGCGACAGCCAGAAAGTTGTACCAGAGCTGCTGAAGTCGCTGCAGCAGCCTACACTCTTCTGGCTTGATGCTGGTTATTACGGCTGGGCCGGGCTGCATGGCAATGAGCAGCGGCTGACCAGCGAGCTTGAGGCCATCCTAAGCCACTCCATCAAGCAGCATGTGATCCTCATGGATGACGCTCGCGGACTGAACGGCAAGAACGGCTCTCCCACGGTGCCTGAACTCAAAAAGCGGATTGAAACGGAGTTTCCGGGAAGAGGCTTTGAAGTGAAATATGACATTCTGCGGATCGTGCCGGAGTAGCCTTTATCCGCTGAAGCGTGTGAAAGTCTATTCCGATTGGCAAAGGCCCAGGCGTCCTTCAGGACGCTATCCATTTTCCTTTATCTAAATCTACTTAATCCCCAAAATTCTCCTGAAATAAAACAGGCAAAACTCTCTTACCAAAATAAGAGAGTGAAAAGCATGAAAACAGCAACACAGATCGCTAAAGTTTACGAACGTACTTCGGTTAGAGCGCACGGTCCTGCGAGAAGCAGCAGTCTTTTAACGCGCTTCTGGGCAAGGATTCGAGAAGGTGTGGGTACAGGATCTTGCAAGCCGGAGTTTTATTCCTCAATGAGCCAAAGGCAGTTGGAGCAGAGAGCGCAGGAAGACATGGCGATTGCCAAGGCGATGGGTTTCTGAGCTTTACCACTGAGATTCGCGGTAAACAACAGGCGCGCCGAAACAGATCGGTCGTTCCCGGCCGAGACTCCACCGCCTCAACCCCGCTGCAGCATCGTAGCAATGAGCAGGGATAATCCGCCGAGCCCTGCGAGAAGACGGATGAGATGCCATCGCCACCATTCATCCCGTAAACCGGTCCAGGTCGCAGGCGGCGCATCAGGGCGCCACGTGATTACGATTGCATTAATCGGCTGGTTGAGAAATCGCGTGATCAGGCCGGACGCCACAAAGCAGACGACGGTCCCGACGAACAGACCCAATCGCGTGCTGTCGTGCCGCCCGAGCACGGCCGCGAGAATCGTAAGAAGTATGGTGGCCGCGCCCAGGATCGGCATGGTCCGGTTCAGCGTCCGGATGCCTTGCTGCTGTAGCGTGATGTAGACATCGGCAGCCAGTCCGGCCGGATTGAGGAACAGCCATAGTCCGAACATGCCACCCACCAGCAGCGCGGCAAGGAACATGTCCGCAAAATCAATCATTGTTGACAGCATCCATTCTCCTTTAAAGATCAACATCAGATTGCAGAGCAAGAACGCACGCAGGAAACCCCAAATCCTAGAAACAAAGCTGGCGGAAGCGTGTGAGAGTCGAACTCACCAGAGCCAGCAAAGCTAACTCTCGCCGGTTTTGAAGACCGGAAGGGTCACCGGACCCCATGCGCTTCCGTGAGCCACTAGTCTACATGAGCTCCGGTTGCGAAAGCCTTGAAGCGGCGGAGCTATTTATTCTTCTTAAAATGAAAACTGCAGAATGTAAAACCGCCACAAAATAAATACCGGCCTGCAAAAATAAAAACTGCCGCACTTGAACAGTGCGGCAGTCTGAATATCTTTTCTCTGTAGAAAACGAGCAGCTGTTAGAAGCCGCTTATGGCCAGCCAGCGGGCTGGTGCGGTAGCAGTTGCCGGAATAGCAACAAAAACAATCGGCGCGATGCAGGGTGAAGGCGGCGTGACGGAGCCTTCAAAATCAGCGTCGCCGGTGGCGGTTGCAGACGTGGTGCCCGCAACCAGATTTACAACGGTTGGCGCTCCGGCAGCGTCTTTGCTCTGGCAACTTACGATCACGGCAAATGTCGGGATGGGATTGGTTCCGTTGGACACCAGCACCAGTCCGCGCACACTGAGTTCAATTTTGCCGGTCGATTTCATTTCAACATTGCCGGAAGCGATCTGCCACGGAGCTCCCGCTCCGCCAATGCCGCGGATAGGATTGGCCGCGCCGGTGAAGGGAGGCACGACGGCAGTCATGTGGTTAAATTCGAAAAGGTTGAGACCATCGTCAGCGCCTTTTTTCGCGGAAGCCAGGCTGACCACAAGGAAGCACACAACAAGAACACTAAGCTTTTTCATATGGGACTCCATTTTCTTTTTTTGAAATTGTCTTTTTTTTTGAAATTCCCAAAAAGGGGCCCACCGACCGCAGGACTCATTCGATTCAACATGTGATCAAAAACAGACGAAACGACGCGATCGCAACATGCGCAAAGCATGCCCGGAAAAGGAGAAATCATCATAGCGGGAAGCAATGGCACGCGGAGATGAAAAATTGGCCAAAATCCGTATTGGCCGAAAGGAGAGTGGACTGGGGACTTCCGGGCGAGCTTCTGGGCTGCCACGCCGTTTTTGCAAACAACCGGAGTCTCTGCGCATTCCATCTAAGGCATGGGTAGCTAATGCGATCGTTCGCAAGGGACGCGGGCTTTAGGCCGGAAACCAGAGACCAGAGACAGAGCCAGAAGGGCAGAGGGATTTCTCAATGGATGGCGACACGTCCGCAACGGAGCTTCGGCCGGGGAACATCTGTACAAACGGCGGCGTTTATCGGGTGGTACATCTGGCGCACCGCGCACCGCACACGGTTGTGATCAGGAAAGGCGATCTGTTTCCGCGCTGCAATGGCTGCGGAGAAGATGTGCGGTTTCTGCTGGTAAAGCAGACCAGTGAAACGTCCCCTGTATTCGAGGCTGTGCGCATGCGCGGCGCAGGGCAGAGATCCTAACCAGCGTTTAGAAGCAATTGGAAGGCAAGCAATTTTGCGTCACTTGCCTGGACACACGAATCTAATCCAGCGTAGCTTTAAAGAACAAACTCGTGAAAAAACAAATGGCATCCAGTGAAGTCAAACGACTGACCGACCGGCAGTTTGCACGGATTGCCCGCGCCCTGGCCGAGCCTCGGCGGTATGAGATCCTGAAAGAGATCGGATCCTGCACCGGGCCGACACCCTGCACCAAGCTGCACAAAGCGCATCCGGTAAGCGCAGCAACTATCTCCCACCATATAAAGGAGTTGGAGACGGCCGGGCTGATCCAGATTGTCCGTGAAGGAAAGTTCGCCAACCTTATCCTGCAGAGAGACGTTCTCAGGGCCTACATGGACCGGCTCTCTAAGATCTAGCATCTAAATTGTTTTTGGTAGTGGTACAGTTTGCGTCTGATTCATCGCTGACGCGATGAACGTCTGCCCAAATTTCTAGAATTCGAATTTTCACGAATCCTCCGCGCCGGGAGCTACATCTGATCGGTTAGACAATTAGACAATCATCTAATTGACAAATTTTAGCGCGGAAAGCAGGGAGTTGAACAATGAGCGACTTAAAAGGCAAGGTAGCAGTGGTAACGGGAGCGTCAAAGGGAATTGGCGCGGGCATAGCCAAAGCGCTGGCGAAGGCAGGGGCCGCGGTGGTGGTGAATTATTCCTCCAGTAAAGAAGGCGCCGACCGCACCGTTGCGGAGATTGCAGCCAAGGGCGGGAAGGCAGTGGCTGTTCAGGGCGACGTATCCAAGGCGGCGGATGTGCAGCGGTTGTTCAAAGAGACCAAGAAAGCTTTTGGATCGTTGGATGTCCTGGTGAATAACGCAGGGATTTTTCGTTTTGAACCGCTTGAGGCGGCCACGGAAGCGGAGTTTCACCGGCAGTTCAATACCAATGTGCTGGGATTGATTCTGGCCACGCAGGAAGCTGTAAAACATTTTGGACCGGAAGGCGGAAGCGTGATCAACATTGGCTCGGTTGCGAGTGACCAGACGCCGCCAATGTCAGTGATTTACTCGGCGACCAAAGGCGCCGTGGATGCGATTACCGGCGTGCTGGCCAAGGAGCTGGGAGCAAAAAAGATCCGCGTGAACTCGATTAATCCGGGCGGCGTGGAGACTGAGGGAACTCATACGGCGGGGATCGTTGGCAGCGACTTTGCTAAACAGATGGTGGCGCAAACTCCGCTTGGGCGATTCGGTCAGCCGGACGATATTGCGCCGGTCGCGGTGTTCCTGGCTTCTTCCGATTCAGGATGGCTCACAGGCGAAGTCATTCACGCGTCTGGCGGCCTGGGATAAAACTCATGAGCGTGATGCTGCGCTCAAGACTGCGGAAACGGCTCACACAAGATGAACATTCGGCTCCGCTTCAGGAGCCACGATACCTTCAGGTAACCGGCCGCCGTTATATTCGGCGAGCCGGTTTTTCCATTTGAGGAAGTCGGTAATCGTCTGTGGCTCAATCCGCACCTCAACCCGGCGCAGGCTGGCGAGAAGAAGATTCATTTCATGCATCAGTCCGGCCTGGCTGCGCTGGGCCTGCCGGCACGGCTTCACCGCCATGCGGATTTCGCGACCTTTGTATTCGAGCAGTCCCCATTTTTTAGGGAGTTCATGCGCGGCGATCAGGCCCTGCGGCACAAGATAGAAGCGTTCACAGCCCATGGCCAGCTCCGGGTCTTTGCGGAAAGGCTTTTCCTGGTCGGCAAAGAAGTCCGCGCGCGAGATTTTGCATTCCACCACCACGGAGCGGCAAGCGCCTTTCCAGGCGATCACGTCCGGGGTTTCACCGCTGGCGCCACACTGTTCAGAAAGGACGATGCCACAACGATATTTGGTACGTAGCCACTGCTCGGCGAGCCGGACAAGCTGCTGATGGGTCATAAAGGATGTTGTAACGCAGAATGCCGCGGAGGAGAAGTAGTTTTGTGGGCACGTTAACAGAAGGCAAAACCTACCACGGAGACACGGAGGCACGGAGAAGGGAATCGGATGATCGCCGCGATCGCCGACATCGCGCGTGATCGGAGAAGCAAGAACAAAGGCAATGCTTACCACTGATAAACACAGATCACACTGATTCGGGAAAAACTTCAAGACAAAGCAGAACGCCTACCGCGGATCTTCTTGCTGCGGAACTTCTTGCTGCGGAGCAAGGCGGATGAGCGCGGACAAGGAAAAATAAAGCTGTGTTTTTCTGCTTGCAATTTCGTTTTGTATTTGCTAAAGTTAGTCTGTGTTTTGACCGGGAGCGGCGCCGGAGGACGGGGTTTGGGGAGTCCTGAAAGGCCAGCACATTTCGGATGTTGGCGGTTTGCCAGCATGCGAACCCTTCTGTAGAGAATTTTTGCTCAGAAGACCGGGTGGGAGAGGTGTGTCGCGACCTTAACGGGTCGCGTTTGTTTTTGGGGGGTGAAGCCCGAAGCAAATTCAACAATCAGGCGGCTTGAGCAAAGCAGAAGTGTCGCGCCCTACGGGGCTCCTCTTTTTATGGTTCGGCACCCAGACCTTCCGGTCTGCCACCCCGCCACGCGAAGCGCGAGTCGGGAGCCCCGGTCTGGGCTAGCTCGGATCGCGCCTACGGCGCTGGTGTGATGTTGCGCAAGGGGGATTCTGGCGTTTCGCAAAAAAGGAATAAGAGCGTTGTGAGAACTCCCTGACGCGGCATGTCAGATGAATGCTGCATCGGGATCTTTCGACGCGTCCTCAGATCGCGTTGCTCTCTCGGACTTGCTCAAGATGACAAATGGAGCAGCTTGGTACGGTAGGACTGACATGCCCTGATAGCCGTATTGACCAGAAATGCCTTTCACCGGCTCTTCAAAGCTGGCGACCACACGGCGGCGAATACCAAAAACATTGAAGAATTCATTCCAGAACGTTTGTTTTCTGCCTGCTCACTCTTTACGCCAGCCCATTCTTTAGAAAATGCAATGGCGCGGTGGCGAATCTCATTCCAGGAAAGGGGCATAGAGGGATGATAACAAGTGTGTAGTTGGGCGCGGACGTGACAATGAAGGTTCTGGTTTTGTGCGCTTCGCTGCGCTACGCGCAAGCCTGCGGCGCAAGGAAGCGTGCTTATCTGTTTTTATACGCGGCCCTAAAGGGCCGCTCTTCCACCGCCTTTTTCCGAAACTAATTTCTGAAAATTCAATCTGCGAGATCAATCATGACCAAAGAGGAAATCCTTAAGGCCATCCGTGTTTGTGCGGGGAAGCTTGGCCGCAATCCGAACCTGCGTGAGCTGCACTCCATGGCTGGCGTGACAGCGAAAGTTTTATACAGGCGCCTGGGTACGATGCGTAATGCCCTGGAGGCTGCCGGGCTGGAAGTGACTGGATGCGGCTTTGTGCAGCCGGAATCCGCGCTGCTGCTGGACTGGGCAGGGGCGGCACGCAAGCTCAATAAGATTCCGAGCGTGAATGAATACCAAAGTACGGGCCGCTTCAGCGGCAAGCCGTTCCACACGCGTTACGGCAGTTGGACGCACGTGGGTATCGCCTTCGGCAAGTTTGCGCAAGATCAAGGCATTCAAGAAGAGTGGCGCGATGTGCTGGAGATGATCGCTGCCGGGCCAGCCAGGGGGCCAAGGGTTGTAGGTGGCAATATGGAGCCGCGTATTCGCAAGGGCGCGTTGCTGTGCGACCGTCCTGTGTATGGGCCGCCCTTACAGTTGCCGGAACTGGCCCATGCGCCGGTGAATGAGTTAGGCGTGGTGTTTGTTTTTGGCGCGATGGCACGGCGGTTGGGATTTGTTGTCCATCGGTTGCAGGCTGGTTTTCCGGATTGCATTGCGATGCGCGAGATGGCGGCAGGGCAATGGCAGCGGGTGCGGATTGAATTTGAGTTTGAGAGCCGGAATTTTTTGAAGCATCGGCACCGGGCTGATCGGTGCGATTTGATTGTGTGTTGGAGGCACAATTGGAAGGAGTGTCCGTTGGAGGTGATTGAGCTAAAAGCGGAGATTGCCAAAATCGCCGGAAGTGCCAAAATTGAAAAACCTACCACGGAGACACTGAGATAGGAATCGGGTGATCGCCGACATAGCGCGTGATCGGAAAAGCAAGAACAAAGGCAATGCGTACCACTGATAAACGCTGATCACACTGATTCGGGAAAAATCTAGAGACAAAGCGGAATGCGGATCTTCTTACCGCGGATCAACGCGGATGAGCGCGGATCAGGAAGAGAATTGTTATTGCGTTCGATTGAGAAAGCTGAGTTGTGAGAACTCCCCGAATCGGTATGGTGATTATGCGCAGCGCCGGGGGCTTTCGACTCGCCCTCGGGTCACTGTGCTCCCGCGTGCTTCGCTCAAGATGACAGAGGGAGAGATACTTATATTCTTGAAGCATGCTCAGGTACTGGCACAAAGAAAAAAAGAGGCCGCCTTTTTTTGCGGCCTCTTTCATTTGACTCAGTTCAATCTATGAGTCTAACGCCTTGGTTACTCGCACGTTGAAGCAGATGCTCCGACCAATGAATCACAGAACTTGGCCATGGGTGCTCCGCCGCTGGCGCCAACGGCAGGAATGCTGATCATCTGTTCCGTTGCAACACCGTTGGAAACCACGGCGCCGTTCGGGACCAGAAGAGAAGGGTGATCGAAGGGCGCGCTTTGATTGCGTACACGCTCGTCGGTAAGAGATTTCAGGAAAGCTACGACAGCGGCTTTATCGCCGGCGTCAAAGCTGACTGGTTGAAGGTTGGGATCCTGGTCCGAGGTACGGAAGTCTCCGCCACGGCTATAGAAATCCACCAGTTGCGCGAGAGTTGCCTGGCCACCATTCAAGAAGTATGGGGCGCTCAACTCAACGTTGCGCAGGCTGGGGGTTTTGACCGCTCCCGCGACGGCAACGGCTGCCCCCGCTGGAACTGGAGTACCGCTGACCTGTCCCATGGAGGCAAGTTGCGCCACGGAGAGAGAGGCCAATCCGGAAGGATCAGAAGCAGCAATTCCCATATCGTCGTCAGTTGGGCGAAGGCCGATGTTATGGAAGCCGACATCGTGCCAGCGTCCACCGGGCAGTTGCTCAACCACTGTGCCTTTTGCCAGTACGTTTGAAACTGATGCATCAGTAAACTCAACGCCGTTATGGCAGTTGATGCAGCCGCCCTTACCCTGGAAGCGATCGAGTCCGTTCTGCTCCAAGGCGGTTAAAGCGGTGCGGTTTCCTGCTACGAACTGGTCAAAGCGAGAGTTATCTGAAACCAGAGTGGACTCATACATCTGGACAGCGACGCCCCAGAAGAGCGAGAAGTTGTATTCCATCTGCGAGTACTCGTTGGTGTTTTGCGGCGTGCCGGTATGCAGCACGTTGCTGTTTGCGTCCACCACAACGCCGGAGTTCCACCATTTGGGCTGGAACGCGGCTTTGATCATGGAGACATAGTCCGTGGTCAAACCGTTGTTGGGCATTGCGCTCAAGCTGCCGAGCACGCTGTCATCGGTGGCAACTTGCTGCAATCCCAGCGGAGTGAGCGTGAGCATCTTCTTGCCCATTTTCACAAAAGGACGGCCGGTGGCTGACATTTCAATATCGCTGCCCGGAGGTCCGACGGCTTGCGATGCCAGCGAAGAGTTGGACAAACGCAGCGCGACTTCAATGGTTGCGTTGGGATTGCTGGGATCGGTCTGGAGAAGACGTGCAGCAGGATCGCCGGCGCCGAAAGGATCGACTCCGTTGAAAGTGCTCTGAGCGCGTCCGTCCCAGAAATTGCGATAGTTGAATACGGCGTTGATGACCGGAGGCGCATTGCGTGGCGTTGAACGACGCACGTTTACCATGCCACCATTGCCGTCAGAGACACTCCAGACGGGATCACTCACGCTGGTTTCGTCTTCGGTGCCCTGCCCCAGGATCACATCATTGAAATTATTCCGGAACACGCCTTGCGAGCCCACGATGTTGTTATTGTCGGCGCTTGCCGTGTGCAGCGGGAAATCACTCCAGCTGAGGTTGTGAT
The DNA here is from genome assembly GCA_963724105.1 of Terriglobia bacterium. Lineage (GTDB taxonomy): Bacteria > Acidobacteriota > Terriglobia > Terriglobales > Acidobacteriaceae > Angelobacter. The sequence goes on from CAVRTD010000006.1 coordinate 141,434, forward strand.
TCGGACCAAAACCCGCATGGAATGTAGTTGAATCCGCAGATGGGAATCCATTGATGTCGACGCGACGCTCACCTGGATCAATCTGATTGCCGGTGCGGCTGTCCGCGCCTGCATTGAAATGGCAACTTGCGCAGGCAGTTTTGCCGTCGCTGCCAAATTGCATCTCCCAGAAGAAAGCTTTGCCCAGAGCGATGGCAGCTTTTTGGTCGACGATTAAGTTCGCCAGTTCTGCTGCAGTCGGGCCAGGGATTGTTGCGGTTTTAAGCGAGCCCAGGCCACGGCCATCATGACCACCAACGCCATTGCACCACCGTTACCGCCCTTTCCACTTCCGCCGCCCTTGCCTCTTCCGCCACCACCGCCGTCGTCACCGCCGCCATCATTTCCACCGCCCGTGCCCCCACCATTGCCGGGCGTTCCAGTGGTTCCGCCGTTCCCGCCGCTTGCGTCGCCGCCAGTATTTCCACCGCCTGTGGCTCCGCCATTGCCAGGTGTGCCGGAGTTTCCGCCACCACTGTTCCCGCCGCCAGTATTTCCGCCACCGGTGCTGCTGCTGCCGCCTCCACCATTGATGCTCCCGCTTTGAGCTCCTCCGGTAAGGCTGGCGCTAGTGTTTTGTTTCCCGCCAATGGAGCCGCAGGAAGCGCTAAAGAGTGTGAGCGCGCTGGACATGACCAGCACGATCGGTTTTTTGAGCTTGCTTTGGAAAGACATTGTTTGAGGCGCTCCTTGTTTTTGCTGAAGACCGGCACGGTGTGTTGCGGTGAACAAGGTTGCCACCCTGCTGAGGGCTCACTGTTCGGCGCTAGGTAAGCTGGATAAGACAAACGTAAAAAATGCGGGGCCCCGGAACCAGTCTTGCCTTGCATCGTTCGTGACCATCAGCGTCGTAAACCACCCGACACCTGCGGTCCTTAGCTTTTGTGTCTGCCAGGGGGCAAATTGCAGAAGGAATTCTTCTAGCAGACGCCCCGGAGCATCCACCCGTCGATACCTGCACAGGTTGCGCTCAGTAACTTAGGTCATCATTAAACGGGAATTAAATTCTTTAACAAATCGCCAACCGATATATTTTTCGTCGACGAGTGAGGCACACAGGCAAAAGAATGCACACTTAGCGCAGGTTCCTTCCAAGTTGGGCTGTGGTTCGGGGCACTTCGGAAGGATCAGGATATAAAGATAGGGCGCGGGATGGTCGAGCTTAATCGCGTTCAGCCAGTAATCTGCCCAGACTGGGCTTGTGTTTGTCTTTTTTGGAGTGTTTCTTGTTTTCCGCACGTTTGACCGGCGGGGGTGTCCCCAAAACCGCCCGGGACGCAGCTTTTACTATGCTGGTAGCGCGAATCTTCTTTAGCTTCTTCTTTTTCGGCACGTCAGCTATTTAATCACGAACCACTGCTAAAAAGTGGACTTTAGAATCAGGTGAAATTGGGTGCTTTTAGACTGTTTGCTGACCTCAACCACCCGATCACGCGCGATGTCGGCGATCACGGCGATTCTTTCAACCCCTACCCCTCCTATACCCATCCCAGATTGGCGTAGACTTGAGCGACTATATCCCAAGTCATCCCAAATTGGCGTGGGTTTGAGAGATTCAGCCCCAATTGGCGTAGGTTTCCGCAAGCACCCCACTTTTAATCTGCCTCTGTGTGACTCTGTGCCCTCCGTGGTTAAGGTTTTTGAGTCGGCAGAGGGTCGCAAGCTGCTTTCGTTTTTGGCTGACCGCTGATTGCTAGGTGCTGAATGCTACTTTTCAAAGATCTTTTTATCGCTCACGCCCTGAGACGCTGCCGGACTATAAAGAGGTGTTATCAAAGAATCAAGTGTGAAGAAGTACATCTTGACAAGCCGCAGGCCAGAACGAATAAATCATATCGCTGTCTTAGCTTCTTACAGGATCTTGAGAAACAGGTCGCGACGCCTTGCCGAGGAGAGAAACTGATGGCGGCGGTAACAGCTATAAGCTCTGGGCTTGAGCCCAGAGTGAAGTGTCTCTGCCCTGAGGCATGGAATCTGCGCAGTCCTTTGGGCATACGGTTGTTTTTATCCCACCCTTTGCTACGCAAAGGATTGGGGCACCGCGGTATGGTGAAGGATAGAAAATGCGGGAAGGGCGGGCCACCCGCCCATCTGCCAGAAAGCAGCAGCTAGGAAGGAGGCAATATGCGAGTGTTAGTTTTGTTTTTGATGCTTAAGTCAATAAAAACCCCGCCATTTGAGTGCCATTCTTGAGCGTCCTTGCCAACATATGCATTCATACTAGAAATTCTGATCAGAGATTTTTTAACTGCTTTAAACATGGCCTCGGCCCATTTTAGAAACCCTTGGGATTTCTCAATCCATTTTTCATTTTGGTAATATCCTCTATCGTAAAAAAAACGGCCTCGTTTTAAAGTTTCTTCGCCGAAATGACATCCACTAAATTCGACTACTTCAGAAAATAGAGTATTAATGCTCCACAGTTTTTGCCTTTCGAGATAATCCAATTTTATTTCGGCAGACAGATTTGGAACGAGGAGACAGTCCACACGCGTAAAATGGTCCTCAGTGCGAAGAATAGGAACAGCTTCTGTGAGTTGAGGCTCGATCATACGGCTGGTCAATGTATGGAGCTCAAATTCATGCCGCAGTAGGTTAATCAATTTGAGCGTATCCGAAGGAAGCAAATATACCTGAAATTGCCGTCCCATTTTGCACTTATTCCTTTGGTTTATTTGTTGGATCGAATTGTGGGCGCTGATCGGTTGCATTTTGGATATCATCCAGAGCTCTTCTTTCACGTGCAACAGGTGCGCCAGATTGAGTTTGTTTACCTGCCTGATGCATTTCTACGACATTACCTTCGGTATCCTTTCCAACTACATCAACAAATCTACTCGACTTTTCACCGCCAGGCGTTTTCACCTGATATTCCCTTTGTGTCGATAGCCCTCTATCTTGCATGTCTTTTTCAGCTTTACCAATAGTATCTTGATGAACAGCATTTCCATTCCTACCATCTGGATTGGGCGTTTTTTTACTTTGTCCTCCTGACTCACTCTGATTTGTGGATTGGGAGTTGTTATTATTTTGTTTGCTGTTGTTCTGCGTATTAGATGAGGGAAGCGGACAAGGCGAGGGGGCGTGCAGCGGGGCCGGCACAGCAGGTGGGCCTGAAGTTAAGAAGTGCCAGAGAGCAGCGCCCGCATTCAGTACCATGTCGCTACCATTTGCAATTTCGAACGAAATAAATTGTCCCCTCAAATCCCCCTCGTGACCGTTGGCATCAGCCTTGCTCGCCGGATTCCCGCCAACAAACTGATACAGATTTAAGCTCTGCGGATCACCAAAATCCGCATATGGCACCGGAATGGGTGTTGACGACCAATCTGCGCTCACCCACCTTCCCAACCCATTCGAGTAATACCTTGCCCCGAAGTAATCCAGACCGGTTTCTGAATCTCGTTCTTTGCCAGTAAATTTGTAGTGGTTGGAATCGTTGTTGACGAATTGGAGCTCGCCGCCCCAGGGGTAATAGTCCGATTCAGCTTTGATTACGCCGGCGGAGTCAGTGATCACCGACGCGGTCTTCAGATGGTCAGAAAAGTAATAGAAGATGCCACCTGTGCCGGTGGCTCCGTCGCGGCGGGCAACGCGCTCGCCGTCAAAGAAGATGTATTCGCTTTTGGTCGTTCCGGCGAGATCAGTTTCAGCAACCACGCCGGGCGTCATCGCCCAATAGAGCGTGCCGTCTCCAGCAGTGTTGCCGTTGGATTTGCGTACGCGGTTGCCGTCAGCGTCATAGGTAAAGGTATAGCCGGCAGCACCGGTGAGGCGATTTTCCTGGTCGTATGTGTAAGTCTGTGTTGGAGGCGTTGCATTGAAGGTCATGTTACCGGCAGCATCATATTGATAGTCGGGTGGGGCAGTCGCGTGAATCCAATTATGCGCGTCCGCGGTGACACTTAGATTTTCCGCACCGCATTTGGTGATGGTTTTATTGAGCAGGTTACCCCAGGCATCGTACGTGTAGCTGTTACCCCAGTATTCGGTTTTGTTCTGGAGAACTTTGGCGGTGCAATCTGTGCCCGCATTTTGCGCCGAGGTTAAGCATGATCTGATGGCCCGCATTCACCTAAGCGATTCTTCTGATACACGCGATTTATCCTAATGGTCGCGGCCATAGCCCTCTGAATTTAAAATCTGTTTTCCCTCTTCGTATCTACTCGCCGGTATCAGAATCTCCCCGTTCTGCATATATATAATCGGTATATTTTTGTGCTCTATCCATACCCCGAACTTCCTGCTTTTCACAGCGTCTATTCTCAAGTTGGTAGCCGCAATTTCGGTTCCAATATGATATGGGATATATTCACCTTGGTATTTTAGGGTTCCGTCGACTTGATTTACGGTACACCAAAACGACGTTGTTTTTTGATCGCAGTGCAACCACCAGCCTCTCCTTGGTCCTGGAATGCCATCATACGGAGCCCACATAAACACAGCACTCTGAGGAACATCCTTCGGTTTGCTTGGCTCCCTATTCGACCACCAATAGGCCGCAATGATACTGAACATGAGAGCTAGCGCTATGCAAAGCACCACCACAACTTTGGAGCGTTCTTTCATGAAATCTCCGATTTGTCTAGTAACAAAAGCATATTGATTATTGGCATTTGGGTTGCCCATGTTCTCCGCATGGAGGTGCAAACTTGTGCGTGACTTTCTCCTTAGGTGTTCGCTGACCCCATGAATAATTCTCAGTTGCAAGGGGCGCAAGAATCATGAACAGACGGTTCGGTGTAAGATTGACAGACTGATCCGGTTTTATTGCATGACCTGCGATTAATCCAACAATACAAAACGTCGTGCAATTTGATCGTGTCACATCATAGTCAGGAGCTTTCCCTTCATTAGATGCTTTTTGGATCCTTTCAATCCAATCCTGAAGAAGCATACTATCTGTCTCAGAAGTTTTAAAATAATTAAAACCAACAGTATTGGGATCTTGACCCTCAAGATCCGCAACTTCCTTAGCCATATCTTTATACGACTGATCAGTCGGCAAACCATTCGCTTGAAATTGAACCTTTGATAAGGAGCGAGTCTGTACTTCGCCTTTTCCAAAAGGCTTGTTGCCTCCTTGAGGGCCAAATCGAGCATATGTTGCGCTTCCGTCCGCGTGCACTACTATGATTCCTTCATGTCCTCCAATCGGCACCTCACTAAAGAAGTTAACCGCAATTTCATCCCGACCGTCCGGATCAATGTAGAACAAAGGATTGTTCATCACGTATGCATACGCATTCCAACGTTGCGGATTTACTAAATGCCCCGGAGTGGCATTTAAAGGATCGGGATTCATAAAGTGTCCGAAAGAGTTAAAGTAGTACCTTGCTCCGAAATAATCCAACTGCGATTCCGTATCCCTTCTCTTACCCGTAAATTTCAGTTCATTCACTCCCCCAGTAACCACAACCTCAGTTCCAAACGGATAATAATCGGATTCCTCCTCAATTGCTCCTCCCGCGCTGGCCACCAGGCTGGTTGAGCCCAAGTGATCTGAGAGATAGTAGTGGATAGTATTAGCAGGCAGATCGATGCGGGCAACACGCTTGCCGCCGAAATAAATATATTCCGCAGTCAGATTTCCTGAACCGTCGCCTTCCGCCAGAGTGTTGCCGCCCATGGACCAATAGCGCTTTGTTGGAGCACCAGTGCTGGTGTTGGATTTCAATACTCGCTCCCCGTTACCGTCATACGTGTAGGTTGTACCTGCCGTGGAGGCGAGACGGTTTTCTTGATCGTAGGTATATGAAGCGGAGAGATACGATATCAAATTTCCGGCACCATCATAAGTTAATCCAATGGGGCGATTCTGCGCGTTGCCGCTTAGCATAAAATTGCCGCCGTGCGCTTTGCCACCCATGGGCGAAATCTGTAAATTGCCCCAGGCATCAATCGAATAATTTTCACCCCATGAATATGATCCAGTGTTGGCTGAAGACCAACCTGAAGTAAGACGATTTAATAAGTCATAAGTGAATGCCTGCGAACGATTGGCATCACGGTAATTGGTAATGCCAAACACATTTCCATTATCCGAGCCGCTACCCGCTGCCCCATTGCCAGCGTGGAAATCATAGCCCCGATCCATCACATTACCGATATTTAGTGTATCCGTGCATGAAGTTGGCAGCGTTCCAGAAGTTAAAGCGGTGATGCGGCACATTTGCAGACGCGGCGTGTATTGGAAGCTCTGGTTTAAAGCGGGAGTGCTGCCGTTCAGTAAATTCTTAACTGAACCGTCCGGATTGTAGCTGGCGGACATCACATAATTTGTTCCATTTCCATCCACGGCAGAAACCAACCTACCGGCGGAATCGGGCGTGAACGTTACAACTCTATTGCTGGGATATGTCAGGGTTTTAACCGAGCCATCCAAGTTGTAGGAATATCCGATATTTTTGGGGACACCTGCAATTGATCTCGTTTCCGCCGTCAATCTTCCCAGCGGGTCATACGTGTAGCTGGCGGTTCCGGCCTGGTCGGTGAGTGAGGTCAGCTTGCCTTTGGAATTTGCGCCTGAGTCGTAGGCATAAGTAACGACGGGCGCTGACAGCGGACAGTTCTGCGCTCCGTACCCTTTGCCGGTGACGCGATGCAATTCGTCATAGCAGAAGCTAACCGTCTGCGTGGCCGTGCCCGTCTGATTTGGCGCAGGCGAGGTCTTCTGCAGCAGGTTGCCGTCAGCGTCATAGCTGTAGGTGATCGTCCCTGATTCAGGATTGTGCGCCGTCAGCAGCCGTGACAAAGAATCATAACTAAACCGCCGGACGCGCCATGGGCTAGTTGCGTCTGATGACGGCAGAGCGCTGCAGCCAGTGCCGGTGACTCCGCCGTGCTGCTCCACGCAGATCAGGTTTCCTAATCCGTCATACTGATACAGGGTGACCAGAGGATTGTTGCTGACGTCGCCGGCGGCCAGAGCATTTCCCAGGGTTGTGCTGGAGCCGGCAAAGGATGGCGAGAACGTCCATAGCGTTTGCGTGCTCTGCGAGCTGGGAGTTTCAGTAACACCATTGCCCGCCGTGCCCGGGGTGGCGTAAGTAAGCGTGATGGAACTACCCGTGGCAACGGCGCTTACCGGCGAGCCGGCTCGATTCAGTCCTGTGGAACCGCTACTGGCCAGAGCTGAGGCCACCAAGGCAGACGTGCTATTGCCGGTCTGGCTATAAGGCGCGCTGGCGATAAACGAACCGATGGTCAGCGTGACTATGCCCTGGTCCCAGATGGTTACTGGATTAATGGCGTCCGCGCCACCAGTAAGAGTGCCGCCGGACGCACTGCCGCCAAACGAGCCGCCGCCGAAATCTCCGGGATCGTTGGTGGCTGAGGCCGCCGAGACGGTGATGGAATTTCCCGCCGCTCCAGCATTCTTGGCCTGAAGCGAGATATTCGTAGAATTGCTCACGGCAGCCGTAACGTAAACATTGGCCCCGCTGCTGTTAATTGCGCTTACCAGGCTTGATGCCAGCGAGGAAGAGGTAGTGAAATGGCTGTAACTGATTTGGCTGGCAATGCCATTGACGGTTACGCGTACCCAGCCGCTGTCATAAATCTGCGGACAAGTCTGAGGAAGCGGTGGGCAAGGATCGCTCGTATCATCAATGTGCATGTCGGCGCCTGAGCCGTCTCCGCTCCAGACGCCGACCGTGGCGGCAGCTTTTACAGCAGCGCTGCCACTGGTCAGATGGCTCTGCAGTGTGCCGCTAATTGAAAGCGTGCCGTAAGCTGCTGTGGCATTGGCGGCTGAATTTGGCTCATCCACTTCCACTAGCCTTCCCATGGCATCTGCGCAGGTACGACGCTGCTTGCCTGCTTCATCCGTGGTTGTGGTGCAGGGCGATTGACCGTAATTCGCGGCGCTGATGCTGCCATCCTGCCGCGTGGTCTGATATGCGCGCCCCAGGCCGTCATATAGCATCTGCGTAGTGCCGTAAGTTGGATCAGAGGTGGTGAAATACGGGTTGGTTACGGTCTTTATCTGGCCCAGACCGTCATACGTGGTCATGACCGTGGCAGCGTTGCCCGGAACTGTATGTTGCGTTTCAAAAGGCCGCGCCAGACCATCAAAAGTTGTGGTGACAAAATCACTCGCGCTTGTGGTGATGGATCTGGAACGCTGCACAGAAAGTGGGAAAGCATTGGCTACGGAAGGAGTAAATGTGGTTGCTGCGCGAGCATTGGCATTGCCGGGGTCGGGCGGAGCTTGCGCGGAAGTCAGACGCCAGGAAGTGTCATAGGCAAAGTTCGACGTGTGGCCGGAATCTCCGGGAGTATTGCCACTGGCTTGTGTGGCTGCATTTTCATTGGTCAGGCTTTCCAGCAGGCCCGTGATTGAGTCATACGTTCCGCTGACGCAATGCGTTATTGTGCCGGTTTGGGGAGAACACGTTTGGGTGACGTAAGCCCCGGCATAAGCAGAATCATAGGAGAGGCTGGTGGTGTGGCCCAGAGGATCAATCGTCTGATAGGGCACTCCGGTGTCATACCACTTGACGTGGCTGGTGATAGCGGTGCCACTCAGAGGACTGCAGGAACTAGTTGGCGCGAGCCATTTTTTTACCGTCGTCAAATTGCCCCGCGCGGTCCCGCCGGGTGCGGCCTGGTGCGTGCCCGCAGGCAGCGTTCCCGTGTATGCAGTCAGGTAATTCGCTTCGTCATAGATATAATCGGTTTCCGCCAGGGCGCAGCCCGCGCCATCTTTCACGACGACCGAAGCCGGCAGATCAAGAAATCCTGCATCCAGATAGGTCGAATTTACCTGCCACTGGTAAGTGGTAGCAGTTTCTTTCAGCAGTGCTCCAGAATAATCGTAAACCTTTTCGTCCGTTACCTTGCCGTAGGTGGACATGCCTGCGCCATTGCCGCTGTCATACTGGCGCACTACTTTGCTCACCGGCCCGTTCGGCAGCGTTGTGGTGATTATGTCTGGCACCACGTCTGCAGCGAATGAGCTCTCCGCGGTATATCCAAAATCCGCCTGATAGTGGTTGTCCACGGTGTGAAGCAGCGTGCCGCTCGCGTGGGTCCCCTGGTAGCTGCGGGTTTCGACTTCATAAAAATCGCACGGAGCGATTGTGACCGAATGAAAGACGTGGGCCGTCTCATTGCCGTTTGGATCGAGAACGTAATTCGTGATGGTGCCGTCCTGCTGCAGGGGCCCCCAGGTGTAGCTCCATTGATAAGAATGGCCATTGTTGTCATTGGTAGTGCGTGTTGAAACCGCTCGGCTGACCCTGGTCAGGCTTCCGTTCGCGCAGCTGTCAGAAATTTCCGTCCACACATAGCTGATTGAGCCGCCGGTGGGCAAGGTGATTTTGGTCACATTGCCAAAATCGTCGTAATCGAATGACCAGTGATTCTGGTCCGGCATGACGATGCTGCCAATGTAAGAACCGTGTCCCTGGGCAAAGCTGTTCAACTGGTATGCGGGGACGGCACTGCTTGGCGGGTCAACATTCGGCTGGGAAAAAGCCGCAGTCGGAACAAAATCGGTCATGCAAATCTTTAGAGTGGAGCTGCGCCCGTCCGGGCCGGGAGCATTGAAGATATTGGCGCTGGTGATGGTGCGCGTTGTTACACAATTGAGGTAATCACTGGTGGAAGAACTCGTGCCGGCCACATTTCGCCCCATTGTGTCTGTGGCAAGAGACAGAATGTTCCCATTCGCATCGATAGCGCTGCCTGCCGGTGCTCCATCGAAGGCCGTCTGCGTGGTGCCAAATGCGTCCAGGATCAGCTCAGGATGAAAAAATCTGCCGGACACATTATTGCCCGTTCCCTGCGCGGGCATGGGGACAGAAATGTTGGGGAAGAAGTAATGCGTGCCATCGCGGAAAATCACCGTTGCCGTATCATCGGAGAGATCTTGCTTGATGCCGCGCGTCACAACAACCTGTATCCCCGAACCATCCATGGTCATCAAGTGGTTGCCTGGCGTGAATCCGCTCAGCCAGTGCCAGCCGCCGTCCCCTGTTGCTATGGCGTAATCATCCACCGTATAGGTCTGGTTTCCGGCCAAATCCGTCGCAAGGTGACGGTTCCGTTTCAGCTCAAAAAGGCCTGGGTCAATAAAAGAAACCCCGCTGGAAGTCATGGAGTAGACTCCCGGGGACTCCGTCAATATCCATTTATAGTGGTCAGTATGTTGGGTATCAGTCCATGTTCCTACCTGCCAGTTCTTGGAACTCCCGTGCACCATATAATTCGCGCTCAGCTTCCCTCCGCGCTGCGGATAGGAAAATACAGGGACGTGGAACATCAGGTTCCCCGTTTGCAGGTTCACCGTATCAAGATCGCCTGATTGATAGCTGCCAAATGCCTTAAAGCCATTTTCGAGATTCGGCGCGCTCTGACCGAGGAGCAGGCCTCCAGTGACAAAGATAATGGTGAGCAGTACCGCTAGCTTGAGCGTTTTCATGGCGATTCCCCCTCCGCACATCACCGGAATGCGCAGACCTATACTTTTTTTAGATATGTGGATACTTCTACTGCAGGCGCTCGCGTGATTCCTATACTTGCATGAGAGGCCAGTACTTTAAGGGGGCGTATTTGATTGAAACTTATAAATGATTATTGATGGGCCTGCCAAGTAACTAATCTGTAACTAATGGATGGCATATGCGAATAAAAAGGCCGCAGCTTACGCCGCGGTACTGGTAGTCCCAAAACGAAACTTCTTATCCTATCTTTAGCGGGAACCAGCACTGGATCCTGCTGGCTGCTTTGTTTGGGAAGCAGCATGAAGCTGCTCTGCGCGCCGCCCAGATCAAGCTATGGAAGCAGAAACGCTGGAACAGTCCTTATTATTGGGCCGCATTCCAGATTCAGGGCGAATGGAAATAGCCAGTTTGATCGCGCTCAACCATAGCCATAGGTCCCGCGTATTTCTCTGTGCCCGCTGAGTCCTCTGTGAGAGATAATAGGGAAATGGATGAGCGCGATTTTTTCGACGAAAAAGAATCCAAGAAAGCCCACACGCTGACTTGCCCGCATTGCCGCCAACAGGGTGAGTATGAACTCTCATGGCTGGTACGCACCAAGAAAAAGCAGCTATCGGGCCGGGCCGATGAGCGCGACCGCGCCAAATTTGCCAAGGCGCAGTCATACATGGTCCGTCGTGACGATATGGCCATGTGCAAAAATATTCGCTGCCGCAAGCGGTTTGAAGTTGCCGGCGTGCAATCCGTCGCGTTTTTGAATTAGCAAGCTGTTTTTGGGCCGGACATTCGGTGCGGTGTTTACGGCCAATCAATCATATGAATGGACAGGAGTTACACCTTGCACTGTCCGCACCTTCCTTTTCTCATTTATACTTGCAGGTTTGTTCGGCGCTGATGGGCCTTCCCCGGCGTTGGTAAATCGCATCTAAGTTGTTGAACAGGAACTATTCGACTATGAAGATTCTGGTCTGCATGAAGCAGGTCCCTCAGAAAGACGCTCCTCTCAAGCTCAACGAAAGCGGCACATGGATTCGTGACGACGTTTCCTATGAAGTCAATGAGCCGGATGCTTACGCCCTGGAAGAGGCCCTTCGCCAAAAAGAAAAGCATACCGGTGAGGTCGTGGTCATCACCGCGGGCCCTGCGCGATCACAGCAGGTATTGCGTGAAGGGCTGGCCAAGGGCGCTGATCGCGCCATTCATCTTGAAGATAACGGCTTTGTCGGGCTGGACGCTTTCAATATGGCCAAGGCTTTTGTCGCGGCCATCAAAGATGAGAAATTTGATCTTATCTTTACCGGCCTGCAGTCTGACGATTATGGCTACGCCCAGACAGGCGTAATCATGGCGCAGTTGCTGGGCTGGCCACATGCCACCATCATCATGGAAATTCAGAAGAGTGACAGTGGCATCCAGGTAAAGCGCGAGCTGGAATCAGGTTTCTTCCAGCATGTAAGCCTGCCGCTGCCGGCGGTGCTCACCATCCAGTCAGGCATCAACAAGCTGCGTTACGCCACGCTGCTGGGCATCAAGCAGGCCAAGAACAAGCCGCTGCGCAAAGTCACCATGGACGAAGTTAAGTCCGCGCTGGGTGAGAACCTGCAGAAAATTGAGAAACTTTACATTCCGCAGAAGACCAAAAAGACAGAGATGCTGGAAGGCTCGCCGGGTGAAATTGCCAAGAAGCTGGTGGATAAGTTGCGGAACGATGTTCGCGTAATTTAACGCCCGGGTAATTTGAGGAGAGAGCTGCAAATTCAAATTGTTGCAGATTCAAATGAACGATCGGTTTTAAAGGAGTACCCCATGGAGCGAATTGAATATGACCCTGAAGGTGGAGATTATAAGCCTGTAACCGAACATGAAACCGGCGCCACATTTCTGGTGGTGGGCGTAGTCATGTTGATTGCGGCGCTGGGCTGGCTGCTGTTTGTCGGATGGGATATCCGCGATGGCGGTGGCATGATGCAGGCCATTTTTGTGGCAGATGTTGTCACGGCCTTGTTCCTTATCGTCCTGGGATTTATCAAAAAGAAACGGCAAATAATATAGATGGCAGAGACAATTCTTGTAATCGCTGAACAACGTGAAGGCAAACTGAACCGCGTATCCCTGGAAACCATTGCGGGTGCGCAGGCAATCGCCGCTGAAACCGGCGCAACCGTTGAGGCCGCGGTCTTTGGCAGCGGCATTGGCGCCATTGCTCAGGAAGTTGCGGGCAAGAAGCTGGCCAAAGTGTATGCGATTGAATCCCCCAAGCTGGCTACATACGAGCCGGATGGCGTGGTCGCCGCGCTCAAAGACTTCATCCAGCAGAAAAAGCCAACGCTGGTGCTGATGCCGCATACCTACCAGGTGCGCGACTTCGCTCCGCAACTGGCCACTGCTCTTGAACGCACGCTCATCAGTGACGCCATCGGCTTCCACAAGAGCGGTGACAAGCTGCTCTTCACGCGCCAGATGTTCCAGGGCAAGTTCGCCGCTGACGTTTCCTTTAACTGTCCTGCTCCGCATTTTGTTACCTTCCAGTCAGGCGCCTTCCGTGGCGACAAAGCGGAAGCCGGCGCAGCAGCGGCGCCCGTGGAAACCGTGAACGTAGAGGTTGCGGATAGTGTTGTCCGCAATCACCCTGAAACGCCATTCAAAGAAGCCAAGCAGGCGGTCGATCTTACCCAGGCGGAGATCATTGTTTCCGTGGGCCGCGGCATCAAAGAGCAGAAAAATATTGAACTGGCCAAGGCGCTGGCGGACGCGCTGGGCGGTGAGATTGCCGCATCGCGCCCCATATGCGACTCCGGCTGGCTCCCCATGGACCGCCAGATTGGCAGCTCCGGGCAGACGGTTTCACCCAAGCTTTACCTGGCCGTCGGCATCAGCGGAGCCATTCAGCACATTGTGGGCATGAAGGGCGCGCGCAGCATCATCGCTATTAATAAAGATGCGGAAGCGCCGATCTTTGAGATTGCCGACTTTGGCGTGGTGGGGAACCTGTTTGATATCGTCCCGGCGCTGACCGAAGAAGTGAAAAAAGTCAAAGCTGGAAGCTAGAAATCTAACCGCAACGGACGCTAAGGTCGAAGTTAAGTTTTCTTTTTCTCTGCGTCCTTTGCGCCCTCTGCGGTAAATTCTTTGCCGTTGCCGTCGCTGACGGCTGATTGCTGAGTGCTAACTAAATGCTAATTTTCCGTAAACCTCTTGAAGGTGTCGATCGTCCGCAGATGGAAGCGGACGTTACCATTGTGGGCGGCGGCCCAGCGGGCCTGGCCTGCGCATTGCGTCTCTCGCAACTCATTGACCGCCATAATCGCCGCAATCCTGACGCGCCCATGAGCAAGGAAAATATTTATGTCCTGGAAAAAGCGCGCGAGCTCGGGCAGCACTCACTTTCCGGCGCATTGCTCGATCCGCGCGCCATGGACGAACTGCTTCCTGGGTGGCGCGACGAAGCTCCGCTCGACGCCGCGGTCACGCACGAAGACGTTTACTTCCTTACGGAAAAAAGCGAGCATCGGCTGCCAATAACTCCTCCGCCATTGCAGGACCATGGCAACTATGTGATCTCCATCAACCGCTTTGTGAAGTGGCTGGGAGAAAAAGTTGAGCAGACTGGGATCACCGTCTTTACCGGCTTTGCCGGCTCTGAATTGCTGACCGAAGGAAATCAGGTCACCGGTGTCCGCACCGATGACAAGGGCATCGACAAGCAGAACCAGAAGAAATCCAACTTCGAGCCCGGTTATGACTTGAAATCAAAAGTCACGGTGCTGGCGGAAGGCCCGCGCGGATCGCTGACCAAACAACTGGTCGGCAAATATGATCTGCAAAAAGAGCGCAACCCTCAGGTATACGGACTGGGCGTAAAAGAGTTGTGGGAAGTCCCTTCCGGGGCCATAAAAAAAGGCCAGGTCATTTACACCATGGGATGGCCGCTGACCACCAAAGAATATGGTGGCGGCTGGATCTACGGATCCAAAGACAACATTGTTTCGCTGGGTTATGTAACCAGCCTGGATTATCAGGACCCGCGCATTGATCCGCAGCGCGTGCTGCAGGATTTCAAAATGCATCCGCTCATCGCCGGGCTGCTCAAGGGCGGCAAGATGGTACGTTATGGCGCCAAGACGTTTCCGTATGGCGGATGGTATTCCATTCCGCCGCTCGCCGGTAACGGATGGATGATCGTTGGCGACTCCGCCGGATTTGTGAACTCACAGCGGCTCAAGGGCATTCACCTGGCCATCAAGAGCGGCATGCTTGCGGCAGAAGCCACTTTTGCCGCGTTGCTCGAGAATAATTTCAGTGCGGCGCGGCTCCAGCAATATCCAGAGAGCGTGGAATCAAGCTGGATCAAAGATGAGCTATGGGAAGTGCGCAACTTCCATCAGGGCTTTGAGAATGGATTGGTTTCCGGACTTATGCACACCGCTTTGCAACAGCTCACTGGCGGACGTGGCGTACACGAGATTTATCCGGCGCACGCTGGCCACACGCGGATGAAGCACCTGGACGCGCTGCCCGCGGATGGCGGCAATCGCGCTCATTTGCTGGGCAAGGCCAAAGGCGATGGCAAGCTTACCTTTGACAAGCTAACGGACCTCTACCATTCCGGCACCAAGCACGAAGAAGATCAGCCTTCACACCTGATCATCCATGACACCAATATCTGCAATACGCGCTGTGTGACGGAGTTCGGTAACCCTTGCCAGAACTTCTGCCCTGCCAACGTCTACGAAATGGAAGAAGACGCCTCAGCGCCCAAGGGAAAAGTAATCCATCTGAATCCTTCCAACTGCGTCCACTGTAAAACCTGTGATGTGATGGACCCCTACGAGATCATCACCTGGGTGCCGCCGGAGGGCGGCGGCGGCCCGAATTACGACGGCATGTAAATCGACTGTCGCGGCATAGCGGGTCGTGCCATTTCAGGCCGCCCCGGTATTAGCGGCAGACTGCAGCTCTTAGACCGCCCCGCGCCGTCTCCCGGCGCGTGCCTCATTCTGGTCCATTGTCCTAGAATCTTGTGGCGACTCCCCATATTTTCTGGTAGTGTTTGCGCCAACTTTTTTAATGGCTCTTGGCAGCACTTCTACATTCGGTAAGAGAGAAACCGTAAATAAAGAAAAGTGCAGTTGCGTAAGAAGGAGCTTTATATGGGGAACTGCGGAATCAAGTCTGCAAGGCTGTTTTTGTATGTTGGTATTCTGTTGTTGGCTTTCAACTCACAACTGGTCGCGCAGAGCGCGCGGGCAAGAATCGTCGGGACGGTAAAAGATCCGCAGGGAGCGGTGGTTGCCGGCGCAAACATAATTGTTACCAACGTTGCCACGGGCGTCCAAGCCAAGGCGGAAAGTGACCAGCAAGGCTCCTACCAGGTCTTGGAGCTTCCAATCGGTTCATACAAAGTCAAGGCTGAGCACAACGGCTTCTCTTCCGTAGAGACAGTCGCTTACACGCTTGAGATCAACCAGGTCCAGCGTATTGACATCACGATGAGACTCGGCTCGAGATCCGAAACGGTTGAGGTCACCGGCGATGCTGCCCAGGTCGAGGTCGTGAATCCGACTCTAGGGGCTTCCATCACGAGCCGGCCGATTGTTGATCTTCCGTTAAACGGGCGAAACGTTCTGGACCTGGCTTTGTTGGAGCCCGGCGTTACCCCGCACAATAATGACGACGGCAGCGCCGGCACATATAACATTGCTGGATCGCGATCTGATTCCGTGACTTTTGTTCTGGATGGCGGCGTTGACAACAACCTCTTGAGCAATGGCGTCGTTTACGCGCCCAATCCGGATGCGGTTCAGGAGTTTCGCATTCTCACAAGCAATTACACTGCGGAATACGGTCGAAACGCTGGCGGGATCGTGAGCCTGGTGACCAAATCGGGCAGCAACTCCATTCACGGCTCCGTCTTCGAGTTCAATCGCAATGACGCATTCAGCGCCAATACCTACTTCAATAACAAAAATGATCTGCCTCGGGATACGTTGAAGCGCAACCAGTACGGTTTTGCTGTCGGCGGCCCGCTTAAAAAAGACAAGGTGTTCTGGTTTGCGAGTTATCAAGGCCAGAAGCAAACTGCCGGCCACAGCCTTGCTCTCAGCACCTTCACCCCCGAAATGCTCGCAGGAAACTTCTCTCATGCCGGCCCGGGTGGAACGGTTGATCCAAACGTCGCGAGCTTTCTCCTGAACAATCCTTTCTACCAGTCGAATACCGCGCTGGCGGCACAGGGCATCATTGATCCCACCAAAATTGACGCGGTGGCAAAGAACTACATTGCCAAGGGGCTGCTTGCGGTCGCGCCGAACAATAATGTGCCCGCCGACTGCGGCGGAAACTTCTGCTCCGGCACCTTCAACACTCAAGGCAGCAACGTCGACGACTTCAATGAATTTACGGGCCGTATGGACTACAACATGTCCGACAAGGACCACTTCAACGGAACGGTCGGCGGAAGGCGGTTCAACCAGGTGCGCCCCCTGCCTGCGGGCGGTCCGGGCTTCCCCACGGTTACGGTACCGCACAACTATTTCGCCGGCCTGACTTACACACACACAGTGAGTCCCACGGCGCTAAACGAATTTCACTTTACGATGCAGCGCAACGCACAGGATCAGGCCGTGCCGTCCGCTGCTCTGCCCACACCGGCGCAGCTTGGCGTCGGGGTTACACCTGATCAGTCTACTGGTCCTACCCGGCTGAGCTTTTCATCGGGATTGGTTGCAGGTTTCAGCCCGCAGGGTCCAACCAAGCTGATTAACAACACGTTTTCGTACGCTGACACGTTTAGCTGGATTAAGGGGCGCCATACATGGAAGTTCGGAGGCAGCTTTACCCCCTACGAGAACAACACCCTGTTTGATTTCTTCGTTGACGGCCAGTTTGACTTCGACGAATTCAACGGGGCGTTCAACCCGTATGCGAACTTCTTGTTGGGTCTGCCGGAGGACTACTTCCAGTTTGGCAGCGCGCCTTCCAATATCCGCCAGAAGTCCACGTATTTCTTTGCCCAGGATGAATGGCATGTGCGCAAGAACCTGGTGCTCACGCTGGGTACGCGCTACGAATACAGCTCGCCTAAGCTCGATACACAGGGACGGTCGTTTACCATCGTTCCTGGCGCACAATCCACCCGCTTCGTAAACGCCCCGGTATCGCTGCTGTTTCCCGGCGATAAGGGCGCGCCCACGGGAGCGAATTTCCCTGACAAAAACGATTGGGCTCCTCGCTTCGGCTTTGCCTGGGATGTCAGAGGCGATGGCAAAACCAGTATCCGGGGCGGCGGCGGCGTATTTTATGACGTGCTGAAAGGCGAAGATAACCTGCAGTTCAATGGTCAGGCGCCGTTTTTTGGCTTCACCAGTCCAGTATTCACTGACTGCCCCAACGGCGCTAATTCCGGTGATCCAGGATGCGTGACCGGGCCAACTGGCTTTATGTCAGATCCGTTCACCACAACCGGAACTCCTAACCCATTCCCCTCAAAGGTGCCGCCCGGGAATCTTGACTTCGGCGCCGCAGGGTTCCTCCCCTTTGGCGGTGGCGGCGTGTTCTTTGTCAATCCGAATTTGAGAACACCCTACACGATTCAATACAACCTGGATATCCAGCGCGAGGTAGCCCGGAACATGGCCCTGGAAGTGGGATATGTGGGCAGCCAATCGCGCAAACTGACCACGCTTATCGACGCCAATCCGTTTGATCCAGCGACGCTGGCATCTGCTGACCCGCATCGGGTGCTGAACGAAATTGGCACGCCTGACGATTTACGTTTCAGCTTCACTCCTGAGTTTGAAAATGCAGTCAATGCCAGCTACAACGCGCTCCAGACCAAGCTTTCCAAGAAGGCCACGTCGACTCCCATCCTGGGAACCACGTACTTCACGCTGGCCTATACCTGGGCGCATTCCATCGACAATTCCTCCGGCTTCCGCCAGCGGAACTTCGAGATTCCATTCTTCGATAGGAACGCGTTCCGCGCCTCCTCTGACTTTGATGTCCGCCAGCAGCTCAGTTTCAGTGGCGGCTGGGACCTGCCGTTTGACCACGCCTGGACAAACGGGCCCAAGCGCCTGACTCAGGGCTGGAGCTTGTTCCCGATTATCCAGTGGCATACCGGCTTCCCGCTGGATGTGCTGGCGAACCTCTCCACCAGACGAACTTCCCCTGGTCCGTCCGGCGCCGGCGACTCGGGTCTCGTCTTCGCGACGTTGACTGGCCCCATCACCTATAGCAATCCGCATACCCCAACTCCGGGTACGCCGGGCAACCAGTTTTTCAACGGCAACTTCTCGTCGCCTGACCCATCGGTGATTACCGGCAGCTATGGATCAGGCAGAGGTATTCTTCGTGGTCCAGGACGCACCAACTTTGACATGGCCGTCGCGAAAGCCACGAAAATTACCGAACGTGTTTCCTTGCAGTTCCGGGCGGAGTTTTTCAATATCTTCAACCATGCCGAATTCCTGGAGCCGGATACAAACATCTCCAGCGGAACCTTCGGCCAGGTCACCTCAACCTACGATCCCAGAATCATCCAGTTTGGAGGCAAGTTCGTCTTCTAAGCACGCGTATTAGGATGGATTTTTGGAACCAGGCCGGACAATTCGTCCGGCCTGTTTTGTATTGAGGCTGCACGCAAACATCTTTGCGATAATGGCCCACCATGGAAATCCGCCAGCTCACTGCCGATGATGCTGAAGCCTGGTGGCAACTCCGCCTTGAGGCGTTGAGCAATGATCCAGCTTCGTTTGCCGATTCAGTTGAGGAGCACCTCACTACAACCATTGAGTCCACCAGAGAACGGCTGGGCGCTGGCAATACTGCGTTCAATTTTGTTCTCGGCATGTTTGAAGGCACAAAGCTCGCAGCCACGGCCGGCTTCTATCGTTACTCCCATCTGAAGGAACGTCATAAAGGACACATCTGGGGTGTATACGTCCGGCCGGAGTCGCGCGGCAAAGGCGTGGCCCGTGCTCTGATGCAGGAGATTATGCGCCGGGCGCGCGCAATGAATGGTATAGAGCAGATACTCATTGTTGCATCAGCTCATCTGCCGGCGCGAAAGCTCTATGAAAGCCTGGGATTTCAAGCCTATGGCGTTGAGCCGCGTTCATTGAAGATCGGTACGGAATATGTCGATGACGTGCTGATGGTCTTCTATCTCGACAAGAAATAGGAATGTCTGCAGAACCGAAAATGGCAAAGCCGGACCACCTTCGGCCCGGCTTGCGTTTGCGCAAGCGCAGCCTCTTTGCTCCGATTCATCTATAATGGGTGAAACAGGTTTCGACCACATCCGGCCTGAGGCATACCTGGCTGATGTGGCGGCTCCTTGCGACTGCAAGGACGAGGGTTCAGAGTGGAAACGCCTGGGCCTCCCGTATGGAAAGGAACCGCAATGCGCTGTGGAGCGCATGCCCTCCTTTTCCTCCTTGCAAGCACGGAAGATTTAAAACTGTCCTTGTAAATCATATGACGCGCCTGCGCGACAAACACGGGAGAGACATCACTGATCTGCGGGTGAGCATTACAGACCGCTGCAATTACAAGTGTGTCTATTGCCGTACCGGAAATGAAGGCGCGCAGTATTCCGAGCTGCCGTTTGCGGATTACCTGCGGCTGGTGCGTATCTTTGTTGATCTGGGCATTGAAAAAGTCCGGCTCACTGGCGGTGAGCCTTTGCTGCGCAACGGACTGGTTGATTTTGTTCGCGACTTGTCCGCACTTCGCACTTTGGACGGCAAAAAACTTGATCTGGCGATTACCACCAACGGACATCTGCTCGCAGAGTTGGTCAAGCCGCTTAAAAGATGCAGGGCTGAGCCGCGCAACCGTCAGTATGGACGCCGTGGATGCCGAGAGATTTGCCCGCATTACGCGCGTGCCCAACGGATATGAAAGCGTGCTTGCCGGCATCAGGGCGGCCAAGCGTGCGGGCCTGGATCCCGTCAAGGTCAATTGCGTTCTTCTGCGCGGCTTCAATGAAGATCAGGTCGTGGAATTTGCGCGCTTCTCTCGCGAGGAGGGCGTGATTGTTCGTTTTATCGAATTCATGCCTCTGGAAGAAGATCGCGTATGGTCGCCGCAGGTTGTGGTCACCATGGACGAAATCCTGGAAAAGCTCAACCAGTTTCGTCCCTGTGCGCCAGCTTCCCAATGCTCCCAGTGAAACTGCACGTCGGTACACATTCGACGATGGCATAGGCGAGATCGGCATTATCGCTCCGGTATCGCATCCTTTCTGCGGACACTGCTCGAGGGTCAGGCTCACTTCAGACGGCAAGATTCGCACCTGCCTGTTTTCTCTTCTTGACCATGACATGGCCGGGCGCATGGACCGCGGCGCCAGTGACAGTGAATTAGCTGATTACGTTCGGTCAGTGGTCGACCAGAAGGAAGCCCGCCATCACATTGGTGAGGCAGGATTTATCAAGCCTTCGCGCAGCATGGTCCATATTGGCGGCTGATCCGCTACCTCGTCGGTAACTTGCAAACCCATAAATAAGGTTAGTAAAATCCGCTCCAATCCCCCGGTACGTGAGTGCGAATCTCCTCCAGCAATATTGAATTTCCCCACGGATTGCACTGAAAACAAGGATAATGATCTCGAACGAGACACTAGAAAGCTTGGCATTTCAAACACGGAACCCCCATATGGCGCTTGCGGTGGAAGTTGCCGGCAAAACAGACGTCGGGTGTGTGCGCGCGAATAACGAAGATAACTTCGGCTACGATTCGCGCTACGGCATCTTTGTGGTTTGTGACGGCATGGGCGGGCAGGCCGCAGGTGAAGTTGCCAGCAAGATGGGTGTGGATATTCTGCTGGATTATTTCCGCAATGAGGTTGCGGTTCCAGAAATGCACTCAGGCAACGGCCAACCCAGTTCCGGCGAGGCCAAAAGCATGACCAGCGCCATTCAGTTGGCAAATCGGACAATTTTTCAGGCAGGGCAGGAGCAGGAGGGGCGCCATGGTATGGGATCAACTATTGTGGCGGCGCTGGTGCGCGGAAATTCGCTGACCATTGGGCACGTGGGCGACAGCCGGATTTATCTGGTCCGCCAGGGCGCCATTCAACAACTCACGCAGGACCACTCGCTGGTAATGGAACAGGTGCGCCGTGGATACATCACGCTGGAGCAGGCGCAGAAATCAGAGATGCAGAACATCATCCTGAGAGCGCTGGGTTCGGAAGAAATGGTTGAAGCGGATGTTGAAGGGCTGGTTGCTGTGTCCGGCGACGTCTTGCTAATGACCTCAGACGGGCTGACCCGGCATGTGGCAGATGAAGAAATTCTTGAGATCGTCCAGGGCCCCGGGGATTTGGAACACAGATGCAACCACCTGATGCAAATGGCGAAAGATCGCGGCGGGGATGACAACATTACCTGCCTGTTAGTCCGCATGGTGAACCGGTCGTGGTATCGCAATATTTTGAACAAGGCATTTTTCGGAGGCCCTCAGTGGCAAAACTCTATTTAAGATTTGAACAGAACGACCAGGTGTTGAAAGAGATTTCGCTGACCCAGGCGGCCACTACCATCGGCCGGTTGCCGGATAACACCGTGCAAATCGATAACCTCGCCGTCTCCGGGCACCATGCCAAAATCTCGTGGGACCAGGACCATTACGTGGTGGAAGACCTGGGCTCCCTGAATGGAACTTTCGTAAATAATGAACGCGTAGGCAAAGCAACGCTGAGGCACGGCGACCAGATGAAGATCGGCAAGCATCTGGTGGAGTTCAAGCATGAAGGCAAAGTGCCAAACTTTGCCGGCGCGGTCAAAACCGGACCAACAACACCACAGCTGGAAGCTACCATGCGGCTGGATACAAAACAGGCCCGGGAAAAGCTTGTCGACAAAAGCGCGCCCGCTGCCGGCGCAGGGCCGCTGGGGATTGCGCGCCCTACATGGATGTCTGATCCATTTGCCGGCGCCGCGAAAGACCGCATTGGGCTGCTGAATATATTGGAAGGGAAGACCGATCAGGAAAAATATGTACTGACGGGCAAGATGACGATGATCGGCAAATCCAGCATGGCGTCCATCAAGCTGAAAGGCCTGTTCGCTCCCCCTTCTGCCGCTCTGATCAGCAAGCGCGATAACAAATACTTTATCTCCGGGTCAGAGAGCAAGGCCAAATTAAAGCTCAACGGAGAAGACGTGGTGGGCCAGCGTGAGCTGAGTTCCGGAGACATTGTTGAAGTGGGAAAAGTGAAGGCGGCATTCAGCTTTCAGGAGTAGGCATTTCCAGAATACATTTCGTGGGTCTTTGCCTCAAATCGCTTGAGCGGCTGTTGCTTTCTGTGCTTAAGTAGTTCCAGCAGCACGCATCGGTTCCCGTCATCGCTATCCTCAGCCAACCCGGAACAGTCCATAGCCCGCAACAGAGCGCTCCGGAGAGGACCGACCATGGCGCAATGGCGATGGTCTCAACATTGTTTTTTGCCTGGGGATTCCTGACCTGCCTGAATGACATTCTGATCCCCCATTTGAAGAATATTTTTGATCTGAATTACGCAGAGGTCATGCTGGTGCAGTTCGCGTTTTTCTCTTCTTACTTCATTTTCTCCATGCCGTCCGGCAAGATCGTTGAATGGTTTGGCTATAAACGGGCAATGGTGACTGGTTTGTTGACGATGGCTACGGGCGCATTCCTGTTTGTTCCAGCAGCATCAATTCCATCATTTCCTCTGTTTCTGAGTGCCCTGATTGTGCTGGCTGGGGGTATGACCGTTTTGCAGACCTCCGCCAATCCATATGTGGCGATTCTTGGTCCGCCGCGCACCGCCTCAAGCCGTCTGAACCTGACGCAGGCTTTTAATTCTCTGGGCACCACGCTGGCGCCAAGATTCGGAAGCTGGCTGATCCTGGGCGCCGCGCTTGTTCCGCTGAGTCTGGAAGCCATGAGAGCGCTGAGCGCCGATCAGCTCCACGCCTACCGGATTCAACAAGCTGCGTCAGTCAAGCTGCCGTACATTGGGCTCGCTGTGGCTTTGGCTCTGCTTGCGATGACTGTGGGCCTGTTCAAACTGCCAGTCATTGAATATGCGGAGGCGCACGGCCATGCGGCAGGCAGTATCTGGCAACATCGCCGGCTGGTGCTGGGCGCGGTAGCGATTTTTGTTTATGTAGGCGCGGAAGTTTCTATCGGCAGCCTGATGACTAATTATTTCAACCAGAAAGAAATCGGCAATCTGCCATTGCAGGGCGCGGCTGGCTATCTGCAATATTACTGGGGCGGAGCCATGGTCGGGCGGTTTGTTGGTTCGGCGTTGCTGCAAAAGTTGCGTACACAGAAGCTGCTGGCGTTGAATGCCGTGGTGGCGGCGCTTCTTGTAACCATCTCCATCTTCACATTTGGACATCTCGCCATGTGGAGCCTGATCCTGGTTGGCCTGTTTAATTCCATTATGTTTCCCAGTATTTTCACGCTGGCCATTGAAGGGCTGGGACCATTAACGGGAAAGGGATCAGGTCTGCTGGTGGCCGCGATTGTTGGCGGGGCCGTGATTCCGGAACTCCAGGGTGTGCTTGCGGACCACATTGGAATCCACCATGCATTCATTCTTCCAGTACTGTGCTATGGGTACATTGTTTTCTATGCGTTGCGGGTAGCATCCGTGGGCGGCTGGCCAGCTGATTCCCCTCAGGCTCTAAGAGATAATCAGCATTCCTCCGCGAACAGATGTGCGCCAAAGCCGCGCTGGGGCTATCATTGAATAAAGTTTCCTGCCTGCCCGCGAGGAGTAGCGATGTATTTTGAGCAGTTTTACCTGGGATGCCTGGCGCACGCTTCTTACATGCTCGGTTCTGAAGGTGAAGCCGCAGTGGTGGACCCGCAACGTGATGTGGAGATTTACCTGAAAGCTGCGGAAAGCCAGGGTCTGAAAATCACACACATTTTTGAGACGCATCTGCATGCCGATTTTGTCTCCGGCCACATTGAATTGGCGGCGCGCACCGGGGCCACGATCCACATCAGCGACAAGGCGGAAGCCACTTTCCCGCATGCAGCCATGCATGAGGGAACCACAATACAGATTGGCAAGATAGGGATTACAGCCCTGGAAACGCCCGGCCACACGCCGGAAGGAATGAGTTTTGTTGTCACGGACGAAGAGAAGTCCCCGAAACCCTGGGCGGCGCTGACCGGGGACACGCTGTTCATCGGCGACGTAGGCCGGCCTGATCTTTCCAAAGAGCACACGCCTCAGCAACTGGCAGGCTTGCTCTATGACAGCCTTCACGCCAAACTACTCAGGCTCAGCGATGATGTGCTGGTCTATCCCGCGCATGGCGCAGGTTCACTGTGCGGTCGCAACATGCGTGCGGAGCGTTCATCGACCATCGGCACGGAGCGGCTTACCAACTACGCGCTGCAAATCAAATCGCGCGATGAGTTCATCCGGCAGTTGACGGAGCACCTGCCGTCACGCCCGGAATATTTTCTTCAGGACGCGCAAATCAATCGAACCGGCGCGCCTGCGCTCAACGAGCTGCCTGAGCTTCCACCCGTATCCGCGCAGGAATTAAAGGCCCTGCTGGAGCAGGAAGTTTTTGCACTTGACGTTCGCCCAAATGCCGATTTTGCCGCCGCGCATGTGCCGGGCTCGATCAATATTGCGCTGTCTGGCCAGTTTGCGTCGTGGGCCGGGACCATCCTGGGATTAGGCGCGCGTCCGGTGTTAATCGCGGATACGCGTGAGCAGTATGCGGAAGCGCGGTTGCGGCTGGCCCGCATTGGTATTGAAGATCCACGCGGCTTTCTGCAAGACGGCATTGCTGCCTGGAAGCAGGCTGGATTTCCCCTGGCACAAATACGGCAGACGACCGTGCAGGATTTACATGACAAAGACCAAAATAAAGACCAGCGTAAGCCCCAGGTGCTTGATGTCCGCCGTGAAGGCGAGTGGCAGGCTGGTCACATGGAAGATGCAGCGTGGTGGCCGCTGGATAATTTCAAAGTTTCCGCGCCTGAAGTTGACTCGGCCGTGCCGCTGGTTGTCCACTGCCAGGGCGGATATCGCAGCATGATCGCATGCAGTTTGCTGCTGCGGGCCGGCGTTGCGAATGTAATCAATCTGACCGGAGGATTTGATGCCTGGCGCCAGGCCGGACTTCCAATCGTCGCGGTTGCGGCAAAATTGTAAGCTGCTCTATTAAGAGCGTAATCCCTCGCAAATCAGGAATTTAGCTGCGTGATTTTCCCCAGCACGCTCACTTGCGGTACACTGGCGCGTCTATGGAAATGCCATTCTCAGGCAATCATTCAGCAAAGTGGTCCAGGAAAATCTTATGAAAAACTGCATTCGGATTTGCTCATCAGCCGCAGCTCTCCTCTTCGTGATTAGTGTCCCCATGATTAATGTCCACGGCAACGCGCAGGAAGCGAAGCCAGCCAAGCCGGGCGTTACCAGCCCGGTGGCTGTGGTTGACGATAAACCGCTTACGGCGCTGCCCTATACGCCGAGCCTGGACCTTTCTTCCATGGACAAGGCAGCCGACCCGTGTGTTGATTTCTACCAGTACGCTTGCGGCGGGTGGATGAAGAGCAATCCCATTCCTGCTGACCAGGCAGCCTGGAGCGTCTATGGAAAGCTGGCGGTCGATAATCAGCGCTTTCTCTGGGGCATTCTCGACGATCTGGCAAAGAAGACCAGCGGACGCAACGCGACGCAGCAGAAGGTCGGCGATTATTTTGCTGCATGCATGAATGAAGCCGAAGTAGAAAAGCTGGGCGCAACGCCGCTGAAATCGTCGCTCGATGAGATTGCCGCGCTTAAAACCAAGAAGGATCTGGCAACGCTTCTGGCGCATGAACATCTGGCCAATGCAACGCAATCGCTGTTGTTCGGGTTTGGTTCCGATCAGGATTTTTCTGACTCTAACCAGGTGATTGCTTTTGCCGTTGCTGGTGGTTTGGGTCTGCCAGATCGTGATTACTACACCAAGACTGACGCAAAATCAGAAGAGATCAGGCAGAAATATTTGGTCCATGTGCAGAAGATGCTTGTGCTGCTGGGAGATAAGCCGGACGCAGCCAAACGCGAAGCGGCAACAATCATGCAGATTGAGACGGCGCTGGCCAAGGCGTCGCTCACGCGGGTAGAGCAGCGTGATCCGCACAACCTATTTCACAAAATGGACCGTGCGCAGTTGCAGGCGCTCACGCCAGATTTTGACTGGAATACCTACCTCAAGGTCGGCGGCATAGATCAGGTAAGCACCTTCAACGTGACCGAGCCAAAGTTTTATCAGGAAGTGGACCATCAGATCCAAAGCAACAGTCTTGAGGATCTGAAGACCTATCTGCGTTGGCATATGGCCAGCGCCAACGCGGCATTTCTTTCCAAGAAGTTTGTGAATGAGAACTTTGATTTCAACGCCCACACGCTGCGTGGTGTGGAGCAAATTGCTCCACGGTGGAAGCGCTGCGTGCGCCTGGTGGACGGCCAGTTGGGCGAAGCCCTGGGCCAGGAATTTGTGAGCCGCGCTTTCAGCCAGCAGACGAAACAAAGCACTCTGGAAATGACCAAGGGCATTGAGCAGGCCATGGAAGAAGATATCAACCAGCTTACGTGGATGAGTCCGGAGACAAAGAAGCAGGCACTGGAGAAGCTGCATTCGGTGGTGAATAAGATTGGCTATCCTGACCGGTGGCGTGATTACAGCACAGTGGAAATCAAGCCGGACGATTTTGTGGGCAACGTGCATCGCGCAACCACGTTTGAGGCGCGGCGCGAGCTGGCAAAAATCGGCAAGCCGCTGGACCGAGGCGAATGGGGCATGACGCCACCCACGGTCAATGCTTACTACAATCCGCAGATGAATGACATTAACTTCCCGGCGGGCGTTCTGCAGCCGCCGCTCTACGACCCCAAGCTCGACGATGCCCCCAACTACGGCAACACCGGTGGCACCATTGGCCACGAGTTGACGCACGGCTTTGATGATCAGGGCCGCCAGTTTGATTCCAAGGGCAATCTGCGCGACTGGTGGACCAAGGAAGATGGCGAGCAGTTTGAAAAGCGGGCGCAGTGCATTGTGGACCAGTATGCGCAATACACCATCGTGGACGATACCAAGATCAACAGCAAGCTCACGGAAGGCGAGGACGTGGCCGATCTGGGCGGGCTGATCCTGGCTTATATCGCCTGGAAGGCGGACGTGAAAGATAAGCAGTTGGAAAATCGTGACAGCTTCACGCCTGACCAGCGTTTTTTCATCGGCTACGCCCAGTGGGCTTGTGAAAATGAGCGGCCGGAAAATCTGCGCGCAAATGCCATCACCAATGAGCACTCGCCGGGCAGGTATCGCGTGAACGGGCTTATGGTGAATATGCCGGAGTTTCAGCAGGCATTTAGCTGCAAAGCCGGCCAGCCAATGGTTCGCGAGAACCGTTGCCGCGTGTGGTAGCACAACCGCAAATTCGTCCAGGCAAAGTGCTGCTGGAGATATGCCTTGATTCGGTGGAGTCCGCTGCGGCCGCGGAGCATGGCGGCGCGGACCGCGTTGAGCTTTGCGCTGGACTCCCCGAAGGCGGCACCACGCCGAGTGCGGGCATGATTGCCGCGGTGCGCAAGAAAATAGAGATCGGACTGCAGGTAATGATCCGCCCGCGCGGCGGGGACTTCTGTTACAGCGCGGACGAGTTCAGCATCATGCAGCGTGACATCCTGATTGCCAGGCAGCTGGGCGCCAGCGGCGTTGTGTACGGCATTCTGAATCCTGACGGCCATGTTGATAAAGACCGCATGCGCCAACTGCTGGACATGGCGCGCCCGCTGAAAGTTACGTGCCATCGCGCATTTGATATGACGCGCGATTTTGACCAGGCTCTGGAAGACCTGATGGATATCGGCGTTGACCGGGTCCTGACTTCCGGCGGCAAGAAAAGTGCCGTTGATGCCATGCCGACCCTGAAGCAAATAACCCAGCAGGCGGAAGCCCGCATCTCCGTGATGGCATGCGGAGAATTATCTATTGCCAACGTAAAAGCAGTAATCGCATATACGAATGTACGAGAAGTCCATGCTGGCCTGGGTTCGGCCGTGATCAGCGCCATGAAGTTTCGCAACCAGAAGATCACAATGGGAACGTTGCTGGAAAACGAATACCAGCACATGGTAGTCACGGAAAACAGTGTGCGCGAGCTACGCGCTGCAATCGATAGCGTTTAAATCCCTCTTCCCCTCAAGGCTCAAATCATCCTTCGCCCGTATGACAAATGTCATCTGCAAAAAGTGACATTCTCCACTTACTCCCTCCGGCTATTCCTCGCATACTAGGCTCGCAAGATTGAGGAGCGTCAAGATGAATCTAAGAGCCATTGCCAATCGTTGTTCGTCGGCCATAAAGACAAGTGTATTTGTAGCAGCTACTTTATTGGTGGCCATTCCATCTGTTGCTCAGGACAAAAGCGAATTTGTGATTCGCGATGTGCGCATTTTTGATGGGACGCGCGTGATCCCCGGCGGGCAGGTCTGGGTACAAAACGGAAAAATCAAAGCTGTGGGCGCGGATGTGAAAGCGCCGGCGTCAGTACGCACTTTCCATGGCGCGGGGCAAACTCTTTTGCCTGGCTTGATTGATTCGCACACGCATGTTTATGGCTCGGCGCTCAAGGAAGCGCTGGCGTTTGGCGTGACCACTGAACTGGACATGTTCACTGACCACAACTACGCCGCGCAAATCAAGAAGGAACAGAGCGAAGGGAAAGATCTGGATATGGCCGATCTGCGGAGCGCCGGCACGCTGGTTACAGCGCCTAAAGGCCACGGCACCGAATATGGTATGGCCATACCAACCATTTCCTCGCCCGGCGAAGCGCAGGCATTTGTCGATGCACGTATTGCCGAAGGCTCCGATTACATCAAAATTGTCTATGACGATGGCAAGACCTATGGACTCAACATCCCCACCATTAGTAAAGAGACAATGGCTGCGGTGATTGCCGCGGCACATCAGCGTGGCAAGCTGGTGATGGTCCACATTGGCACGCAGCAAGGCGCCCGTGACGCCATTGAATCAGGCGCAGACGGTTTGGCGCATCTGTTCGTTGATTCTGCCCCAGACGCAAGCTTTGCCGCTTTTGTCGCTAAACATCACGTGTTTGTCGTGCCCACGATGTCAGTATTGGCATCTATCAGTGGCGCACCTTCCGGCAAGCCGCTTGCTGCAGATGCCAGAATTCAATCCTATCTTCCACCAGACTCACTCAGAAATTTAGACGGCTCATTCCCTAAAGCCAGCGGTCAGTTCACCTACGTGCAGGAAACTGTCCGCCAGCTTAAAGCGCAGCACGTTCCCATTCTTGCCGGAACAGATGCACCTAACCCCGGCACTGCTCATGGCGCCAGCCTGCACGGTGAAATAGCGTTGCTGGTGGCAGCAGGATTAACGCCGGTGGAAGCACTGGCGTCTGCCACGTCAGTCCCCGCGCATGCATTCCATCTTGAGGACCGCGGAGAAATTGCTCCGGGTAAACGCGCGGACCTGGTGCTGGTGAAAGGCGATCCAACGACTGACATCACCGCGACGCGCAACATCGCCGAAGTATGGAAAGCCGGAGTTGAATTGGACCGTGAATCTTATCGCGCTGCCCTGGAGAAAGAAAAGCAGGCTGCGGCGCAGAGTCTGGCCAGCGGACCTGTGGGATCAGAATCAGGATGGATCAGTGACTTTGATGACAGCGACGCGCCAAAAGCAAAGTTCGGCTCGGGCTGGATTGTTTCAAGCGATAGTCTTCGCGGCGGACAGTCCACGGCACAGATGAAAATTGTTGCCAGCGGCGCACAGGGCAGCAAAGGCGCGCTGCAAATCGATGGCACGGTTGTACAAAGCGCAGCGGCCTGGGCTGGCGCCATGTTTTTTCCCGGGACTGCGCCCATGTCACCGGCAAATCTTTCCGCGAAGAAAAGCATTACTTTCTGGGCCAAAGGGGATGCCAAAAGTTACCGGCTCATGCTCTTCCTACAGAGCAATGGCTATATGCCTAAATCCCAGAGCTTCGCGGCCGGTCCGGAGTGGAAGAAGATCACGATTCCGTTTTCAGCTTTTGAAACCGATGGCCATGACGTGATGGGGATTTTCTTTGGGGCGTCGGCGGATCCTGGCGCATTCAATTTGACCATCGACAATGTAAGGCTCGAATAAGAATCCAAATTTGTCTCCGGATGGAGGTGGGCAATGAAAGAAGAAAAACAAATTGTGGCTTCGCTTTCTGACGTCACCAAGAAATATGGCAAGGTCACGGCGCTCAATAATGTAAATATGAACGTCCGCGCAGGAGAGCTGCTGGCAGTCTTGGGTCCAAACGGCGCGGGGAAGACGACAGCGGTTCGTCTGATGCTGGGTTTATCCAGGCCGCTTGCTGGCCAGGTGGCCGTATTCGGGCGCGATCCGCGAACGGCTTCAGCGCGGGCACGTATTGGCGCAATGCTGCAGGTAGCCAAAGTGCCGGAGACGCTCAAAGTCAAAGAGCACATCAACTTGTTTCGCAGCTATTACGCTAACCCGCTTTCATTGCGGGCAACGTTGGAAGCCGCCGGCTTGGAAGGCATGGAAGACCGGCTGTTCGGAGCGCTCTCTGGCGGACAGAAACAACGCGTGCTTTTTGCGCTGGCCATCTGCGGCAATCCAGATCTTCTGTTTCTGGATGAGCCAACCGTTGGGTTGGACATTACGACGCGCCACTTGATCTGGCAGCAGATCCGCAGGCTGATACAGCAAGGGCGCACCGTAGTGTTGACCACGCACTATCTTGAAGAAGTGGATGCGCTGGCTGACCGCGTGATCGTGCTCAACCATGGCGTGATTGTTGCAGAAGGGACGTCAGCGGAGATTAAGTCGCGCACCGCGCAGAGAAAGATCCGCTGCGCAACTCGTCTGCGGCAAAACGAGATAGAAAATATTCCGGAGGTAAGCAGCGTCTTGCCGCAGGAAAGCCGCATGGAGATACTCACGTCGCAAGTGGAGCCGGTGTTGCGGGAGCTCTTCCTTCGCGATCCCGGCCTCACCGGGTTGGAAGTTTCCAACAGCACGCTGGAAGATGCTTTTCTCAAAATAGTCGGAACCGGCAAGCCGGAAGCACAGGAGGCAACAGCATGAGCACCGCAACAGCAGTTACAGCACAGAGTCCTACGGGCAGCATGTTCCGTGCTTATCGGACGGAAGCGAAATATGAATTTCTCAAAACCTTGCGCCAGCCGGCTTATGTAATTCCCACGTTGACCTTTCCGCTCATCTTTTATGTGATGTTTGGGATTGTTTTTGGGGGAAAGCAAGCCGTGGGCGAGGTGAACATGGCAACCTACCTTCTGGCAACATACTCGGCGTTTGGCGTGATTGGAGCATCATTGTTTGGCTTTGCAGTGGGCGTGGCCATGGAGCGCGGTTATGGCTGGCTGCAGGTAAAGCGCGCCAGTCCCATGCCTCCGCTGGCGTATCTGGCGGCAAAGGCTGTTATGGCGATGGTTTTCAGCGCCATTCTTGTGGTTTCATTGTTTGTGGTTGGCGTTGCCTTTGGCGGGGTGCATCTTTCCATCGGCAGGTTTCTTGGACTTGCTGGAACGGTAATCGTCGGCACGATTCCTTTCTGCGCTCTGGGGCTGGTGATTGGCTGCTATTCCGCGCCGAACGCCGCTCCGGCGGTGGTAAACATTCTATTTCTGCCGCTTTCTTTCTGTTCCGGCTTGTGGCTTCCAATACAACTGTTGCCGAAGTTTCTGCAGCATGTGGCGCAGTTTCTGCCGCCGTATCATCTGGGACAGCTGGCCTTGCAGCAGGTTGGATTTGCCGGCGCCGGACACACTCTGCAGCACGTGGCGGCTTTGGCGGCTTTTACCGCGGCATTTCTTTTGCTTGCACAGCGCGGGTTCAAGCGCGATGATGTCAGCATCAACGCATAAGGACTGAAGATTCATGCGACTTCTGCCCCAGAACAAAGATATCAGCTGGACTCCGTATGCCTGGCTCATCTACCTGGCGAGCGTGCCGTTCTATGGATACGCGAGCGGGCAGAGGTCGGCAACATTCTGGGCGCTCAACATCCTTGGAATGCTGGTTCTTCTGGCGCTCTATTTTCGCGGCTATTGGATCAAAGGCAGAAAGCTGCTCTGGATCGTCGCAGGCATAGCGTTACTGGGCATCATTTATTCGCCCACAAATCCAGGTGCATCCGTCTATTTTATTTATGCTGCGTCTTTTGTCGCATTCATTGGAGAGACGGCGCTCGCCATCCGCATTTTGGGGCTGATACTTGTGCTGATCGGCCTGGAAACGTGGATATTCCATCTGCCACCCTATTTCTGGATTCCAGCCTCGGTCTTTTCCGTTCTGATTGGCGCTGTCAATATTCACTTTATGCAGCGCCAGCGCGACAACAAGAAGCTGCTGATGGCACAGGAAGAAGTCGAACATATGGCCAAGATCGCGGAACGTGAGCGCATTGCCCGCGACCTGCATGACGTTTTGGGGCATACGCTCTCAGTGATCGTGTTGAAGTCAGAATTGGCGGCGAAGCTGGCTGAAACCGATCCTGTACGCGCAGCCCAGGAAATCCGCGATGTGGAGCGGATCTCCCGTGACGCTCTGGGGCAGGTGCGCAGTACAGTGCGCGGTTATCAGTCACACGGTCTTTTAGCGGAAGTTGAGCAAGCGCGTTCGGCCTTGAGCGCCGCTGGAGTCCAGGCACAATGCGATTTTAGTACTCCAAAACTTCCAGCTGTCCAGGAAGGCGTGCTGGCGCTGGCGTTGCGTGAAGCGGTGACTAATGTTATCCGCCATGCTAAGGCCAGTTCGTGCTACCTGACGCTGCGCCAGGAGAATGACAATTGCCGGCTGGAAATCAAAGACGATGGCTGCGGGGGCATGTCTGCCGAAGGCGCAGGGCTGAGCGGTATGCGCCAGCGCGTAGAATCACTCGGCGGACGGCTCCAGCGCGAAGTCTCTTCTGGAACGTGCCTGACGATTACCCTGCCGGTAGTGATCCAATGATTTTTATAGCAATCGTTTTGACGGAGTTTGTGCAGTGAAGATTAGCGTGGTCATTGCTGAAGATCAGAGCATGGTGCTGGGGGCCCTGGCGGCCCTGCTTGAAATTGAGCATGACATACGAGTGGTGGGCCAGGCCCTGAACGGCAAAGACGCATTGCAGCTCACGCTGCAGCATAAGCCCGATCTTCTGCTTACAGATATTGAAATGCCCGGGATGAGCGGGCTTGAGGTGGCGGCGGAACTCCAGCGGCAGGGCGCATCCTCGCGTGTGATTATTCTCACTACCTTCGCTCGCTCCGGCTATCTCCGGCGTGCGCTGGACGCAGGGGCCTCCGGTTATCTATTGAAAGATTCTCCTGCTGCCGCCCTGGCAGACGCAATCCGCCGCGTCCATTCGGGCCGGCGCGTGATCGACCCTGAACTTGCCACGGAAGCATGGACTGAACCCGATCCGCTCAGCGATCGCGAACGCCAGGTCCTCCGGCAAGCCGCGGAAGGCGCTACCAGTGCCGAGATCGCGCTTTCGCTGCATCTCTCTGAGGGAACAGTGCGCAACTATCTCTCTGAAGCCATGAGTAAATTAGGCGCGAGCAATCGGGTTGAAGCGGCAAGGATTGCCCGCATGAAAGGCTGGTTGTAAGCCGCTAAGCTGCTTCGTTTACTTTAAGAACAACCATGGTGATATCGTCGGGTTGAGCGGCGTCACCACACCAGTCTTCTATGCCCTGGAAAATTTCGTCGCGCGCTGTGATCGCGGGCAGATGTGCTTTAGACTTCACCAGCGTGAGCAAACGATCTTCACCAAACTCTTCGCCCGCCGGGTTGACTGCGTCGATAGCGCCGTCAGTATAAGCAAACAAAAAGTCACCCGACCGCAGCTGAAACGAGCTTTCCTGGATTGGACAATCCTGGAACAGGCCAAGCATGGGGCCGCCCGATTCCAATCTCATCACACCATTGGAATTGGCTGAAGCAGACATTTCTCCGGTGGTGGGATGCGCATGCAAAACGAATGGAGGATTGTGTCCGGCGTTCACAAAGCTCAGCCGACCGGAACTTTCTTCATAGGCGGCATAAAAAAGAGTCACGTAGCTCGAGCTGCTGGTTGAAGCAAAGAGCAGACGGTTCAGCGACGTAGCAAGCTGAGAAATTGACACGCGCAAAGCCGACCCGTTGCTCGCGGCCAGCGCCTGGCTGCGCAGAAAGGCATGAATCATGAAAGTGAGCAGCGCGGCGGCAAAGCCTTTGCCGGCAACGTCGGCCACGGCCATACCGATCTGTCCATTCTCAAGTTGCATGAAGTCATAGTAATCACCGCCCACAAAGCCTGCCGGCTTGCAGTATCCACTGATCTGGATCATTGGGGACTGCGGAGCATCTACGGGGAAGAGATGCTTTTGCACCGAGGCTGCAAGGGCCATTTCATGCAGCATTTTTTCCTGATCAACAATGCGTTCAACCAGGTTGGAGTTGTCGATGACCAGAGCCAGCTGTTCGCCAATGGACATCAGCATCTTCAGATCTTTGTCAGCAAAATCAAAGCCTGAATGCCGTGGGCCCAGTGAGAGGATCCCAGTGAGCTGTGCCTTGTTCCTGATCTGCACTAGCAATCGAGAATCCAGTTGTTTCAGAACACCGCGTTCAGCTCTCGCGTTTGGCGTTGTTAATGCCCTGAATAAAGCCGGCAGCACGCTGCCAGGCGTCAAGGTCTTCAGTTTCAATACGCAAGGGCGCGGAAAGTTTGCTCAGGCGGCGGACAACAAACGCGTCCTTGCTGAGTACGAGCGGGGAATTATCAGCTGTGCTGGCGGCCCCATCCGGCTGCTCCGCGGACGAGCTGCGCAGCAGAAAGTTCCCGGTTTCCTGGTCGCGGACCAGAAGGGAAACCTGGGCCACATCCAGGGCATGCGCCACTGTGCTCACACTGAATTTGTAAACGTCGGCAAGATTGTTGGAGTGCCGGGCAGCGTCACCCAGTTCAAGCAAGATGCGCTGATGGTCATATTCAATAGGAGAGGCGCGGCGGCGCAGGACAGGAAGGACCCGGGTAACGAAAATAAAATGCGATCCAGCCACGGCGCATGCCGTGAGCACCACCAGCATCGCGTCTGCCCGGGGATGAATACGGTCAAGAAACGCGCCACGGCTACCCGTAAGGCAGAATGCCAGCAGCACCACTGCGGCCAAAAGCTCTATCAGGAGGATTGTCTCAACGGAAATCACGTGAGGGCCCTTGCTCCGTCTGTGACGGCGGGCCCGCATTGCTGCCGAGTTAAAAAAAGAGAAAAACTTCATATTTCTGTGGTTTTGGCGTTTGCCCGCAAGGCCGGGTTCATCCCATCCTAAAATAGGAAAAGGAAGACCTGCAGGTCATTTAAGACCATAGCATAAGCATCCCGGCAAATCGGATCAACACGGCCAATTGCTGCGTTAACATAATATTTGTAGCAGTTCGTCGCGGCAGGGATTCTACTCTCTCCTGAGCCGTGGCTTTCGTATTTTATGCATCTTCACTGATGACACAAGGGTGATAGTGGCGTCTAAAAGACAGGGTGTATGGAGTCTGGGTTCGAACAAGACCGGTCAGAGTGGAATACTTTGATGCAGAACCACCCCGCTCGTCAGCGGCGCTGGAGTTTCTCGCTTGCGGGCTCAGTGGCGCTTCATGCCGTTATTGTAGCGGTGCTCTGCTGGCCAGCCGCGCCGTTATTTGTGAAGCCAAAGATGCTTGCACATGGTGAAGGCGGCGGCGCAACTCCGGTTTCTGTAGCCCTTTATGTGCCGAATGACCTTCAGCTTGCCACGGCAAACAAACCATCCCTGTTGTCTCTGCCATCTTCCGCGCAGAAAAAACCGCAAAAGACCAAGATACGCAAACGTACAAACGTGCTTGAAGAGGCCAAGCCCAGCAGCCCTGCCGAGGCAGGCTCAGAGCAGGGTTCAGCCTATGACGGCTCTGCGAGCGGTGACGAAGTTAAACCGGCGCTCCCCGTTACCTTCCAGGACCTTAAGATCTACAGAGCAGATCTGCCGAGCGGCGTCCAGGGTGATGTGATTGTGGAAATTACAATTGACGCACAAGGGTCCGTAGTAGAGGAAAAATTGCTTCAGGGGCTGGGACATGGTGTGGATGAACGCGTCATAGCTGTGCTGCATGATTGGCGATTCCGTCCGGCTACACGCAATGGGGTGGCGATTCCTTCCAAACATGATGTGCATTTCCACTTTCCCAGTTAATTGCAAAGGTCGCAATCTTTTGCAGAGTATCCACTCTAGGTCGATAGATATAGGTCGCTTCCCGATACTTATAGAGCAGCACCAGAGGATTGAACTAAGGTCGAAGCTAGGAAAGCTGGCTCTGATTCAAATGGTCGGAAGCAGCTGAATTGATGCTTATTTCTCAATCTGTAACTTCCAGGGACATTTGAGCATCAGGCAAATTATTTTATGCACTCCAAGGATCCTTTGCCCACGGGCCATTCTCAGGGCCTCTGACAAGCTCAAAAAGACTATACGTTCTCTTGAAAGCCGGAATTACAAAAAGAAATTAGGGAATATGGCACACATACTTAATAGTTTCTAGATATGTACGCAATACGAGTGAGCTATATCAGGGATAGATAATCAGAAAACCAGAAACCTACTCCATACTTCCACCAGACTTTTCTTAGAGCATTCACCTTGCAGGTAGCGTTATTGACTGGTAGCATGCTCTCGGAAGGAGCTATATGGACACGCAACAGATTATCTCGGCGTTAGAGTCAGAGAGGGACCGCCTGGAGCAGGCTATTTCCGCTCTTCGGGGTTCAGCGAGTGGTCGTCGTGGCGCTGCCTCAACAGGTACAGGAAGACGGGGGCGTCGACGTTTAAGCGCGGCCGCGAAGAAGCGCATTTCAGAAATGATGAAAAAGCGCTGGGCAGAAAGAAAGAGAGCTGCTAAAGCAGCCTGAAAGCAAGGAAAGTAAGGGAAGAGAAAGAAGAAAGCCAAGGTATAAAGGGGGCCGCTAACCATGCGGCCCTCTTTATTGGTACTGGATTTTTACTGGCGTACCGTTGATTTTCGGCATCAGCGCCGATTACTCTCAAGCAGAGTTCCTGAATGTTTTGTGTGACACCCTTCATGATTGAGAGCGGTCAGCTATAATTCTGCGCTTGGCTGCATAAGAGGTGCTGATTGCGACGCCAGATTTTCCTGCTATTTATTTTGATTTTCAGTATGACGTATAGAGCTTCCACACAAGACCGTTCCTATGGCCGCTCCGTGGTGATGACGGACAGAGGCATCGTTGCCACCAGCCATTACCTCGCTTCGCAGGCAGGTGCACAGGCACTGGCAAAGGGCGGGTCAGCCATGGACGCGGCTATCGCGGCAAATGCCGTGCTAGGTGTGACTGAGCCGATGATGAACGGCATAGGCGGCGATCTCTTTCTCATTTATTGGGATGCAAAGGCTGGCAAGCTTTATGGGTTGAATGCCAGTGGCTGGGCGCCGCGCAAGCTTACGATTGAATTTCTGGCCCAGCACGGCATTACCACCATGCCGCATGATGGCATTCAGAGTGTTACCGTCCCCGGCGCCGTGGATGGCTGGAGCCAGGCGCACAAGCGTTTTGGACGGCTCCCATGGAAGGAACTATTCACGCCGGCCATCTACTATGCCGAGCATGGTTATGCAGTGCCGGAAATTATTCAGGATTACTGGGTGGATGAAGAAACCAAGCTACGGAAGACCACGGAGGCCACGCGCGTATTCCTTCCTGGAAACAAAGTTCCTGAACTTGGCGCCAGATTCACTAATCCTGACGTTGCGAAGGCCTTGCGGCTGATAGCTGAAAAGGGCCGGGATGCATTTTATAAAGGCGAAATCGCCCAGGCGCTGGTGAGCACGTCTACTGCGCTGGGTGGGACGATGGAGCTGCAGGATCTGGCTGATTTTTCCGCCGAATGGGTTGAGCCTATTTCCACGGACTATCGCGGATGGAAAGTCTACGAGCTTCCGCCAAACGTGCAGGGTATGGCCGCCCTGGAAATGCTGAATATCATGGAGAAGTTTCAGCCCGATAAAGCCGGCCCCAAAGGCGTGGTTGAGCTGCACAAAAAGATTGAGGCCATGAAGCTGGCTTACGCAGACCTCTATCGTTACAACGCTGACCAGCGTTTTGCCAAGGTTCCAGTCATGGGTTTGCTGGATAAGACATACGCCGCCGAGCGGGCTTCGAAGATTGATCCTGACAAAGCCAATTGCAATCCAGGCGCGGGACATCCGGCCACCAGTGACACAACGTACCTGGCAGCCGTGGACAAAGATGGCAACATCGCGTCGCTCATTCAGAGCAACTACTCCGGTTTTGGTTCCGGTGTGGTAGTAAACGGGATGGGATTTGCCTTACAGAACCGTGGTGCTTTGTTCTCACTGGATGCTTCTCACCCGAATGCGCTGCAGCCGCGGAAACGGCCGTTTCATACCATAATTCCGGCATTCATGGAGCGCGGTGACGTGCATATTGGCTTTGGCATCATGGGCGGGGCCAACCAGCCGCTGGCGCATGCGCAGTTTGTTTCTAACTTTGTCGACTATGGCATGAATATCCAGGGAGCGCTGGACGCGCCTCGGTTTACTGTTACCAGCGGCCAGGTCAGCTGCGATATTTTGATCGAATCCCGCGTCGCGCCGGACGTGATACAGGCTTTACGGCAAAAAGGACACAACCTGATCGTACGCGCGGAGTTTACCTCACTCATGGGACGCGGCCAGGCAGTCATGCATAACTCGAAGACCGGCATGAACTCAGCTGCGTCTGATCCGCGCGCCGACGGCACAGCCGAGCCGGAACCCATAGAATTTGGTAAGTGAGTAAATTGGTAATTTGGTAAATGAGTAAATTGGCAATTGGTAAAGTCAAAACACAACAGCATGTCGCTGCTAAACTCGTTGGTCGATTTGGTTTCTTCATTTACCAAATTACTAACTTACCCATTTACCAATTTCCTACACGTGTTCTTCCACCGGTGAAATCATCGGCATCAGCAGGACTGGAGCTTTCATAAATTCAAAGCGGTTGATCGCTTCCACGGCCCGTTGGACTGTGGTTTCCAGTGTGGGCTCCAGCGTAATTACAAAGGAGAGCCGGTCTTTCTGCATGTGCGGCTCCTGCACCACAGAGTCAATATTGATTCCTTCATGTGCAATCGCTTCCGCGGTACGCGCAAGAATGCCGGGTTGATCGTTCACGGTGAGCCGCAAAAACCAACTTACTGGATTAGGTCGGGACAAGGGCTGCAGCGGTTCTTTGCGATTAAATCCGGCAAGAAGGCTGCTGGCGGTTTGGCCGTGGGCAATCTGGCGGGCAATCTGCAAAACGTCAGAGAGCACTGCGGTTCCGGTGGCGCCTCCGCCGGCGCCGCGTCCATAGAGCATCTGCGTCCCTACTTTTTCACCGGCGATAAAAACAGCATTGTTCGCGCCTGCGGCTTTGGCCAGCATGGAATCGCGCGGCTCCAGCCACGGCTGTACGGAAATGTGGACGCCCTCAGCAACGCGTTCAGCCGACGCAACCAGGCGGATGGTCGAGTTCAGCCGGTGCGCATAATGAAAATCAGTTGACGTGATGTTGCGTATGCCCATCACAGGAATTTCGGAAGCGCGGACTGCGTGACCAAAAGCGATGCGCGCCAGAATGGCAATCTTATCGCGGGCATCCAGGCCATCAATGTCCAGGCTTGAATCGGCTTCTGCATAGCCCGCAGCCTGCGCCTGCTCCAGTGCGTGCGCGAATTCAATGCCGTGTTGTTCCATCTGCGTAAGAATGTAATTGCACGTGCCGTTCACAATGCCATAGACGGCCTGTATGCGGTCCGCGGCCAACGCTTCAGAGATCGCACGGATCACCGGCACGCCGCCGGCCACCGTGGCTTCAATTCCGATGGGAAGATTCTTTTCCTGCGCCAGCGCAAAGAGCTCATCTCCATGCAGCGCGATGAGAGCTTTGTTTGCCGTGACCACGGCTTTGCCATTTTCCAGGCTGGTACGGACTACGTCCCGGGCGACCGTTGTGCCGCCTATCGCCTCAACCACAATGTCGACGTCGTCCGCGGTTACAACTTGCCGCCAGTCAGACACAACCGCAATTCCATTCACGCCGGTCTCAGAGGCCTTCGGCTTTCTGCGGGAGATTCTGGTCACGACGATAGAAATGCCGCCAGTCCGCTGGCGAATCTCTTCCGCGTGGCTGAAAAGAATCTCCGCCGTAGCGCGGCCCACCGTGCCATAGCCCACAATGCCGACTCTCACCAGTTCGGCATTGTTATGGTTTGCCTTTTGTTTTTCTTCTGCTTCTTCAATGCCGCGCATAAATTTGCTCCAATGTCCTGATTACCGTATCGCCATCGGCTTCCATGGGACCAAGAAGGCTTTGTCCTGGCGCCTGTTTCATATAGTCAGTGTCTTTCAACATGTGTCCGGTAAGGATGAGAACAACTGTCTCAGCCGGCTTTACAAAGTCCGCAGCCACCAATTTTTTGAGGCCAGCCAGCGTCGCTGCTGACGCAGGCTCGCAGCCGATTCCTTCTGAGCCCAGCTCTGCTTTAGCCTGTGCAATCTCATTTTCGCTGACTTGTTCGCACACGCCGCCCGTGGCGTTGAGCACGCTCACAGCTTTTCGCCATGAAGCAGGATTGCCAATTCGGATTGCCGTCGCCCTGGTCTCAGCATTTACGCGGACCAGTTCTTTACCGCCGTTTTCACGCATGGTGCGAACAAGAGGATTGGCGCCTGAGGCCTGAATGATGGAGATCTTCGGCAGCGATGGGATCAAGCCAAGATCGCGCAGCTCTATAAATCCCTTGCCCAGAGCTGAGCTGTTGCCCAGGTTTCCCCCGGGAACTATCACATGCTCGGGAACACGCCAGTCCAACTGCTCCATTAATTCAAACGCTACGGTCTTCTGCCCTTCCAGCCGGTAAGGGTTGAGCGAATTCAGCAGATAAGCATGGAATTTCTGTACCACTTCGTGCAGGACTTTTAAGCAGCCATCAAAATCCGTGCGCAACTGAAGAACATGCGCGCCATATTCCAGTGCCTGGGCCAGTTTGCCTGCTGCCACCTGCCCAACGGGCAAGAGAACAATGCTCTTCATCTCCGCGCGCGCGGCGTAAGCTGCAACGGAAGCAGAGGTGTTGCCGGTGGAGGCACAGCAGACCCAGGAAAAGCCCTCAGTCTTTGCCATGGTGATGGCCGCTGAAATCCCTGTGTCTTTGAATGAGCCAGTGGGGTTCATGCCTTGATGCTTCACCAGAAGATTTGGCAGTCGCAGTTCGCGGGCCGCTTTCTTGAGCGGGATGAGGGGCGTGTTGCCCTCACACATGGTGACAATATTTTGCCTATTCACGTGGGGTAATAGCTCACGGAATCGCCACACGCCGCTTGCGTTTTCCGGTAGGGATGATCCTCTGCGCTCCCGCCAGATTTCTTTCAGGCGCAAAGCGAATTCTCTGGGGGCGGCGGCCAACTCCGGATAAACCACTTCCAGGAGTTCCGAGCATTGTGTGCAGCGGAACATTCGGTCCGCTGTGTCTTGTATTTTGCCGCAGTGGACGCAGCGCAGCACATGCGTGGTCACCCGCGGATTTGCCGGTACTGTAGTCATTGCGCCCCCGTGATCAGAGAGACATTGGGCGGAATACAAAGTGGGACACTGGCGCCGATCTGTTCGCAAAATTCGTCATGGATGGCGCGCACCACCTCAGCGCCCCGCGCTGCCGGTACGGCGAAGCAGATGCTTAACTCGCTAGCACCCTGCGCCACGGCAATCACGCTCACTTCCTGCCGCGCCACGGCTGAAAAGACCCGGCCAAGGATTCCGCACTTTCCTTTCATCGACTCACCCAGCACGGCCACCACGGCAATGTCTTCAACCTCCACGGGACTGAGCACGCCCTGCGCCAGTTCCATGCGGAAGGTTGAGTTGATTAATTTCAGAACTCGCGTGGCATCGTCCTTGCGCAAGACCAGTCCAAGAGCGTGCTCTGGTGAAGACTGCGTGGCGAAGAGAACTTCAATTTGCTCCTGTCCAAGGCGTAAAAAGAGCCTGCCCCAAAATTCCGCGGGATGCACGTCACCGCGGGTGACCAGCGAAATGAGAGTGGCGTTTTTGACTGACGTTACGGATTTCACCGGGGAGTTGGCCGGTTGCGCGTCATGCGTGATCTTGGTCCCGGCAACTTCAGGGCGGAATGAATTCTTGATCCAGACAGGGAAGCCAGCCTCAGCGGCTGGATATGCGGCCTTGGGATGGATTACCTTCGCGCCGTAGTAAGCCAGTTCGATGGCTTCGGCAAAGGTGATTTCAGGTAGCGTGGTGGCATCCGGGCAGATGCGCGGATCAGCCGTGAGCACGCCATCAACATCCGTCCAGATCCATACTTCATCTGCGCCAGCAGCGGCTCCAATGATGGTGGCAGAGTAATCCGATCCGCCGCGGCCCAGCGTGGTGGTCTGGCCTTGCGTGTTGGCGCCGCTATAGCCGGCGACAACCGGCACAATGCCGCGGTCCAGCAGCGGCAGCAAGGCCTGCTCACACTGTTTGTGCGTTGCCGCGATATCCGGAGCGGCACTGCCGAAGTTGCTATCGGTCACTATCACATTTTCCGCGCGGACAAACTGAGCGTTGTTTCCAGTTTGCTGCAGATAGCCGGCCAGCGCCCAGGCGGATATGCGTTCGCCCAGAGCCACCAGTGAGTCAGAGGTTTGGGCAGAAATATCAGAGCGCAATGCAGAGAGCGCATGGCAGGCGTTCTGCAACTGGGAGATGACTTCCGCCGTGAAATCGTTTGCTGCAGCGTGATGCGACGGATCGAACAAGCTGCCAATCAATTCGCGGTGTACGCTCTCAAACTTCTGCAGATGCGTTTTGGTTGCAGCCGAGTCGCCGTGCCGTGCGGCTTCTATGGTTTTGAAAATGAGGTCGGTCACGCCAGCCATGGCGGAGACCACAACTACAACGCGGTCATTCTTTGCCGCCCGGGCCACAATTCCCGCGCACTGGCGGATCCGCTCCGCGTTTCCCACGGAGGTGCCGCCAAACTTCATGACGATCAAACGCTTTCTGTTCATTGCGCTTTCTCCAGCTTCTGCAATACTGCTCCAAGCCTTTCGATCAGTGGAACCTGTTCGCGCGTCACTCCCGCGCCGTTATTATCTGCTGACGTGAAAAGCGCTTCAGTTTGCACGCCTTCATCGGCAAAAATTTCCTGCAGCTCCTCCGCTATCCTGGTTTCATCTCTTGTGACAAACGCAATCACGGATGAACCCGACCCACTGATGGCCACTCCCAGCAGCCCTGGACGCCGCAAGCCAAGGCAGCGCTCCATTCCCGGCACAAGATTTTGGCGGTAGGGTTGATGCAGCTTGTCGTCAAATAATTCAGGGAAGAGATCGAACCTGCCGGAGAAGCACGTGGCTGCCAGCAGAGAGGTGCGCTGCAAGGTATGCAGCACGTCAGCACGCTCATACGATTTTGGCAGCACCTGCCGCGCTTCATGCGTAGGGACAACGATGGATGGAGTCACCACCACCAGACGGATGCTCTCCGGAAAATCCGTTTTCAGCGTCACCACGCGATCAACATTATTGGAGAGGGCCAGAACCATACCACCGTGGTAGGCCGCTGCGGCATTGTCGATGTGCCCTTCAATCTCTTCTGCCCAGCGCAAAATCTGCTCCGTATGCGCTTCTTTCCCGCTATAGCGGACGCCGAGTAAGAGTCCGGCAATCACGGCAGCGGCGCTGCTGCCTAAACCGACGCTGATAGGAATGTCGCTCTGAACCAGGACGTGTCCGGAGGGAGGAGCAGTGTTGAGTTTTTCGGCAGCAAAACGCAAGGCGTGCAGGACCAGATTGGAGCTCTTCATGGGGAAGCGTTCCG
The DNA here is from genome assembly GCA_963724105.1 of Terriglobia bacterium. GTDB lineage: Bacteria > Acidobacteriota > Terriglobia > Terriglobales > Acidobacteriaceae > Angelobacter. Next base: position 185,849 of record CAVRTD010000006.1, read on the forward strand.
GGGTCTTGCCTTGATATTCCAGGCTCAGCTCGCTGCTTCCAGAAGGAACGAAAAGCGCTCGAAGATAAAGTTTGAGTGCCAAGCCGCCGCAATCGAAAGCGCAGCCCAGATTAGCGGAGGTTGCCGGCACCACCACGCGCCAGCCGTATCCGACATTTTCTGATTTTGATCGGTCTTTTGATCTGTCCATGATCAATTTTCCCCAAAAGCAAAAACCCACTCGCCTTGGCGAGTGGGTCAGGAACTTGATATTGCTTTAAGTTACTTTGCCGGCTCGCCCGTATGTTGCCTGGATGTAGTTGTGCCTGTGCTTGTTGTTGTCAAACACATGGCCAGGGCGAAGCTGCGGGTACAAGCCTGCATGAGAGCCGACTATAGACCGGAAAAAGGCCATAGTCAAGAATAAGCTCAGGATTTCTGTTAAAACCACAGTAATCAGCCGCTCTTGTTTGCACTAGGGCTATGGAGCTAATTGCACCACGTCAAACACGCTTCCAGGAAAGACCGGGGCCTGCGCAGTGGTGCTGACTGCATTTGTAGTCGTATCAAAAATATCCAGCACGCCGCCTTGTTCCCCAAGACCGCCTAGAGTCAATGTTGAGCCTTGTACCACGTAAATCACATTGCGGCCGGGCACCGGCGCCATCCCTGTTACGTCGCCGCCTGAGCGAGTTGCAGATAGTAAAACCGGGGTGACGGTTTGCGCAACTGTATCGAAGATTGTGAGGCAGCCCTGGCGCAGGTTTTGCGGTGTGAGTACCCCAAGCGTGCAGCCTGTAGATCCGATATAGAGCCGTCCATTGGACGTGAGCGACATCAGATTGTGCCGTCCATCCGCAATACTGAACGGGGAACTTGCCGTAAGCGTTGAATTATTCACAACTTGAAGTTTGCCTGTATTCAGTCCGGTGGTTGGAGAGCCGGCAACGAAGTCAGTGCTTCCATTCAAGAGGCCCACGGTCGCTCCAGAAAGCGTCAGTGGTGTACTTACAAACGGACCACCGGGAGTATTTAAAACCACGCCGGCAATGCCTGCTTGCGTTCCGCCACATTCAGCGCCGCAGCTCAGTACTTCAAAGTGATTGTCGTCGACATTAAAAAAACCGCTTGTAGGATGGTCTAAGCCGGAATTCCCGATAGGAATAATGAAGTCAAAAGTGGGCACGATCACTGGAATCGTAATGGCCAAAGTATCATTGAAAGCCAATACGGTAGTTCCTTGCGGGCTCATAACCAGTCGCTGGACGCCGGCACTGGAAATAGTCCTGGCGATCGTTCCGGTTACAGTGCTTATGCTTTGAATATTGCCATCGGTTTCCGCAACCCAGGCCGTGTTGCCGTCCGGGGTGAGTGCAATATCCACGGGCTGGGCCGGCAGGATCACGTTGAAGCGAACGGTTTCCGTGGCATTGTCAAAAATCGTTACTGAGTTGGAAAGCGTGCTTTGGATCAGAGTGGTGCCAGAGGCGCTGATCATCTTGCCGGGTGAAGGCACCGCGATCGTATTTGTAACTAAGTCGGTCGAGCCATTTACTACGTTTACAGTGCCTGAGGTATTGTCTGACACCAGCAATCTCACCGCAGCAGGAGTAGGCGTAGCCGTGGGAGTGGGAGTTGCCGTTGGGGTAGGTGTTGCCGCGGGCGTCGGCGTAGGAGTTGGTGTGGAAGCCACGGCAAGCGTGTTGTGACCTGAGCCGCATCCCGAAACTATGATAGCTAATGTACAACAAAGTACTCCAAAGCCAGCTTTTATGGCCTTACCATTAAGCGCCGTTCTGATTTCCATGCTTGTTAACATACTCTTAGTCGCGGAATATGGGCAAGGCAAACTAAGTCCCATTTTGGCACTAGGTCTTGGCAATAGAGACACCTTGGATGCGAGAAGTAGATGAATAGAAAAAATTCATTTCATCCATCAGCTTTTCTGATTCATCTAAACCGCATGATTTGTTGACAGCGTGAACTGCGGCATTTACCTTACTTTGTATGCGAATGAAGCGCCAAGACATGTGTATGTGTACCTGTTGTTGCCTGGCGATCCAGGTGTCTCTGGCTGAAGAAACTGCTACCTAATTCGCATTTTAAGTTTAGGAAACAGTGCCCATCGCCAGAACAAGCGATGGGCTTTTTGCTTTTGCGGTAATGCTGTTTGTGATTCAGAAAGATTGCACGTGAGGAATATGAGCACAGAAGCGGCCAAGCAAGTCAAAGAAACGAAAGCACAGAAGGTGGAACGCCTTAAGCAGCAGAAGAACCCTCTGGAATGCTTTGAGGAAATCAGGCAGTTTGCGCGCCAGGGATACACTGCCATTCCTGATGAGTGGCTCAAGACCTACTTTCGCTGGTGGGGCGTGTATACACAGGGCGATGGCGGCGGGGCCGTTGGCGGGATTGGCGGCGAGGGACGCGCGACGCCGTATTTCATGCTGCGCATCCGTTTGTCGAATGGGTTTGTTACCGCGCCGCAGCTGCGTGCGATTGCCGGACTGGCGCGAACCTATGCCGGCAGCGTGGCTGACATTACCGTGCGCCAGAATATCCAGCTGCATTGGATTACGATCAAAGACCTTTCAGAAGTTCTGGAAACTCTCTTTAAAACGGGCCTGACCTCCATGGCCACGTGTGGCGACGTGACTAGAAATGTTACTGGCTGTCCGCTGGCTGGGCTGGACGCGCATGAGCTATGTGACGCTTCCCCACTGGTCGATGAAGTAACGCGGGCGCTCGTAAACAATCCTGAGTTCTACAATCTGCCGCGCAAGTACAAGATCAGCATCAGCGGCTGCCAGGACTGGTGTGCCTATCCTGAGATCAACGATCTGGCCTTTACGCCTACTGTCCGGGAAAAAGCAGGGAAGCAGGAAGTTGGTTTTTCCATCCGCGTTGGCGGCGGACTTTCCACCGAACCGCATCTGGCAGTGCGACTCAACGCATTTGTGCCGTGGGAGCAGGTTGTCCCGGTTTCAAAGGCCGTGAGTGAGTTGTTCCGTGATGCCTCTGTTTTACGCGAAAACCGTGAGCGCGCCCGGCTGAAGTATTTATTTCTTCAGCACGGCTGGACGGCCGAATCATTCTTGCAGGAAGTGGAAAGAAAGCTGGGATACAAACTGGATCCCGCAGCTCCTGAGCAGGCTCCTGACGATGTATTCCGCGACCATGCCGGCGTTCATCCGCAGAAGCAGCCAGGGCTGTTTTATGTTGGCGCGTCCGTGTTGCGGGGAAGGCTCACGCCACAACAGCTTGAGGCGGCGGCCGATCTTGCTGAACGCCATGGAAACGGCGAGCTGCGCACCACGATTGCGCAGAACCTGGTGATTGTGAACGTGCCCGCGGAGAAAACCAAAGACGTGGCGCAGGGGCTGGAAGCCGCTGGACTCCATGTTGCTGCTTCTGCTTTCTGGCGCGGCGCGGTAGCTTGCAGCGGCAGCGAATTTTGCAAGCTTGCGATCACTGAGACCAAGGCGTTTACCCACTGGCTGGTGGAAGAGTTGGAAGAGCGGCTGCCGGCGTTTGATCAGCACCTCAAACTTAACGTAACCGGCTGCCCTAACAGTTGCGGACAGCAGCGCATTGCTGATATTGGCCTGGAAGGCAAGAAGATAAAGGTTGAAGGCCGCACCAGTGACGCCTATTATTTCTGCCTGGGCGGCGCCGTAGGCGAACACGCAGGCTTTGCCCGCAACACCGGCTATCGTTGCCCGGCCGCTGAAGTGCCGGACGCTATTGAACGCCTGCTGCGAAGTTATCTTGAGCAACGGACGACCGGTGAAAATCTGCGCCAATTTTTCGCGCGACATTCGGAAACGGCGCTCCGTACTTTTCTTGCTGGCCAGGAAAAAGTGGCTGTTCCGCGCGATCCATCACCAGGCCGCGTACCGCATGGGCTGGAGGGCTAGGGGAAATCATGTCTTTGTATCCAATTTTTCTGAAGCTCGAAAGCCACAAAGTATTGATTGTGGGCGGCGGTGTGATTGCTGAACAAAAAATTGAAGCGGTGCTGCGCTCGGCGACTGACGTGACGGTTATTGCGCCGCAAATTTCGCCAGTCATCCAACTTTGGAGCCAGCAAGGCCGTCTTAAACATATTGCGCATGAGTTTCAGCCGGGAATGACGCAGGGGTACTTTCTGGTAATTGCCTGCACCGATTCTGAAGATGTGAATCGCGCAGTTTATAAAGAGGCGCGGGAATTTGGCGCACTGGCAAATGCAGTGGATGATCCCGGCTACTGCGATTTTTATGCTCCGGCTGTGGTGAGCCGTGGCGATTTTCAGATTGCCATCTCTACCGGAGGCAACAGTCCGGCGCTGGCCCAGAGAGTGCGTAAAAATCTGGAACAGGAATTTGGCCCCGAGTACGAACCATGGGCTGCATGGCTGGGACGCATGCGCGATGCGATACGCAGCGCGCTGCCGCGCAGCGAAAATCGAAAAGAGTTGCTACACCTGCTGGCGCTGTGCAAGCCGGCAAAGTTTTCAAATCAACAATCCCCCGGAGGAAACAATGGACTATTCGAGAAAAGCAGAGTTGGAAAGCAGGCTGAGGCAGGCAATCAAAGAGCATCAGCATGAAGGACTGAACATGATCGGCAGCGCTGACCAGTTGCTGCACAGGCTGGTGGAAGCAGTGGACGAGTGGATTGAAGAGCGTCCGATCAGTCAAAAGAAGAGCGCATAAGTAATGCCCGGAAAAGTCTACCTAGTGGGTGCGGGCCCGGGAGCGGCTGACCTTTTGACGCTACGGGCCGCATCTCTGCTGCGTGCGGCAGAGATTGTGCTGCATGATGATCTGGTTCCGGCGGAGGTGCTTGAACTCTGCCCGGCGTCAGCGCAAGTCATCAATGTGGGCAAGCGCTGCGGACATAACGGCCGCAGCCAGGAGCAAATCAATGCGCTCATGATTTGGCATGCCCGGGAAACACAGGCGCAAACGATCATTCGATTGAAGTCTGGAGATCCAGCGGTCTTTGGCAGATTAGGTGAAGAACTGGAAGCATTGCGCCGCGCGGGAATCGCATTTGAAATTGTGCCCGGAGTCACCGCCGCCAGCGCCGCCGCGGCTTCTGCAGGAATCACACTTACGGACCGCCACTCTGCTTCCGCGCTGATGGTGGTCACGGCGCACAACGTTCGCGGAGAAAAGCTGCGCGCTTCAGGGCTCGACCCGCAGCGCACATCGTTTGCCGTCTACATGCCTGGGCCAGATTACGGACGGACTGCTCAGGACCTGATGGAGTCAGGCGTGGATGCAGACACTCCGTGTGTTGTGGTCTCCCAAGCTGGCCGCGTCAATGAGGCAGTGCTCTTTCTTACTCTCGCCGAATTGTCGTCTGCCAAGGGAATTGTTGCGCCTGCATTGCTGATTGTGGGCGACGTGGCAGCCCAACATGCAACACGGGAGTGCGAAAAAAATCAGCCGCCCGCTATCGATGGCACCAGGGTGATCTCATCGCCTTCCTTGAACTTATAGTCTTTGCCCAGGAACCGGATATCTTCATCGTTCACATAAATATTCAGGAAGCGGCGGACATTGCCCTGTTCATCGCGCAGATGGGGTTTTAGCTCGGGAAATCGTCCGCCCAGGGAATCAAGCAGGCTGTTCAAGTCGGACGCGGCACAATCATAGTGGTCCGCGCCTTCGGTATGGCGGCGGAACGCACTGGGAATAGAAACTTTTACGCTCATTAAGCAGCTCCTTTTCCGGCTGCGCCGGCGAATTGGGTTTCCAGATATTGCTCAAATGCGGCCAGCTTGGGCGCGATCGGTTCCACCGCTTCAAATCGACCCGCCAGAGCGTCGGTGGTCTTCAGGCCGTTGCCGGTAATGCACAGAACAGTTGTTTCATCGGGACGTATACGTTCTTGCGCGTAGAGCTTGCGCGCGCTGGCCACGGTCACGCCGCCGGCGGTCTCGGTGAAGATGCCCTCGGTTTCGGCCAGCAGAGACATGCCGTCTACGATCTCAGGATCGCTGGCGTCTTCAGCCCAGCCGCCGCTGCCCAGAATTGTTTTTGCCGCATAGAAGCCATCTGCCGGGTTTCCTATGGCCAGAGAGCGCGCGATGGTGGCGGGCTTTTGCGGTTCAATTTCATTGCGTCCGGCTTTCACGGCCACGCTGATGGGGCTGCAGCCCGTGGCTTGCGCGCCAAAGAACTTTACCTGCTTCTCTTCCACCAGGCCAAGCTGGATCAGCTCTTTGAAGGCCTTATAAATTTTAGTGATCAAAGACCCGCCTGCCATCGGCACCACAACATTGTCCGGCAAGCGCCAGCCGAGCTGTTCGGCGATTTCATAGCCGACGGTCTTCGAACCCTCAGCGTAATACGGACGCAGATTTACGTTCACGAATCCCCAGCGATGCTTGTCCGCGATCTGCGAGCAGAGACGGTTCACGTGATCGTAATTGCCGTCAATGCGGACGATCTGCGCGCCATAAACCTGTGTGCCCAGAACTTTGGCAGGCTCAAGATCGGCGGGGATAAAGATGCATGCACGCAAACCCAGGCGCGCTGCCTGCGCAGCAACGGCGTTAGCCAGATTGCCCGTGGACGAGCAGCTAACTACGTCGAAGCCAAAGTTCCTGGCCTGGGTAAGCGCCACTGCCACCACGCGGTCTTTGAAGCTGAGCGTGGGGAAGCAGACAGCATCGTTTTTTACGTAGACGGACCGGCTGCGGAATGTTTCGCCCAGCTTTGCCGCGTGAATCAGCGGCGTAAAGCCGGCGGGAGTTGAAGCATCGTAGGTATCCGGCAAAGGCAAAAGCTCTTTGTAGCGCCACAGATTCGTGGCTCGCCGGGCGATTTCATCTTTGCTGATCTCTTTGCGGATGCGGTCCCAGTCATAGGCCACCTCCAGCGGAGCAAAACAATTCTGGCAGAATGAGATCGGCTGGTTGCCCCACGTGGTCTGGCATTCACGGCATCGCAATTCATAACGCAGGTTGGTGCTCATTGCTTTTCCCTCGATTTCCTGGTCTTGCTGGCTGAATTTCGGGTAAAACTAAAAAACCCGCTACCTGAGGCAGCGGGTTCATGATGGCTGAATAAAATCTTGCTATGAACCTTTCTGCCTCGGCGTAAACACACGCATGCCCATGGTGTGACAGCACATGGCCATGTTGGAGACAGAAAGTAACATCGAGTAAAGTCTACACTATCCTCACAGGATGAAGCAACGAAGGGGTGAACACTCTGCACGCGCCAGCAAGTAATTAGTAGTTGGTGTTTAGCTAAATACTAATTACCAAATACTAACTACTGTTTCTAGCTCGTCATCAACTCCCTGGCCCTTTGGGTCGTCTTGATAATGGCATTCATTAGCGTCACTCGCAGCCCGCCTTTTTCCAGTTCCATCAGACCTTCAATGGTGCAGCCCGCAGGCGTTGTGACTGCATCTTTCAAGAGCGCCGGGTGATGTCCGGTTTCAAGCGCAAGCTGTGCCGAGCCGTACAGCGTTTGCGCTGCCAGCGTTGTGGCCATCTCACGTGGCAGGCCGACTTTTACTCCAGCTTCAGCCAATGATTCCAATATCACAAACACAAATGCCGGACCGCTGGCGGAGAGCGCCGTAATGGCGTCCATGTGTTTTTCGTCGACGACGAGCGCGCGGCCTACGCTTTCAAAAAGATGCTTCGCTGTTTCCAGGTGTTCGGATTTTGCCGCTGGGCCGGCGCATAAAGCCGTCATGGCGGCACCCACCATGGCCGGTGTGTTGGGCATGGCGCGGACCACGGGCACATTTTTCCCCAGCTTCTGCTGGATAAAAGTTGCGGTGGTGGAAGCAGCGATAGAGATCACCAGCGTGCCGGGATCGAGCGCGGGCGCAATTTCTTCCAGCAGTTGACCCAGCACCTGCGGCTTTACACACAGCAGAACAATTTCAGCTTTCGTCACGGCAGCGCGATTGTCTGTGCCCACGGGAACGCCGCCCAGTTCGCGGGAAAGCTCGGCGCCGCGGTCGCCATGCTGCACGGTGGCAATTGCTTCTTCCGGCGCAATCAGCTTGCGCTCCAGAAAAGACTCCAGCAGGATGGTCCCCATTTTGCCGCAGCCCAGAACGGCTATTTTCTTTTTCGCATGCGTCTTGGCGGCGCTGCCAGTCTGTGCTTGTGTTGAAGATGAACGCGTGGATGAGCTCATAGTCCGCAATCATACAAGCAAGAGAATCCACGCCGCCAGATGACGAAGGGAACCTGATATTTTGAACCCAGTACCCTTCTGGCTACTCGTAACGCAGAGCCACCAGTGGGTCCACTTTTGTTGCCCGCCGCGCGGGGATATAACAAGCTGCCAATGCGACTACGGCCAGCAATACAGCCACTGCCAAAAGCGTGATTGGATCGCCGGCTTTCACGCCATATAGGAAGCTGGACATGAAGCGCGTTACTCCCAGAGCTACCGCAATTCCAATGGCCGCGCCGGCAATGATCAGCGCTACGGCCTTCCCCACGACCAACCGAACCACGTTGTGCGACTGCGCTCCTATAGCCATGCGGATGCCAATCTCGCGCGTCCGCCGCATTACTTCATAAGACAGCAATCCGTAAAGCCCAAGACAAGCCAGCACCAGGGCAAGCAGTCCGAAGAAGCTGGAAAGCTGGGCGGTGAGGCGTTCGCTGAAAACCTGGCGATCGATGGCTTGCGACTGGGTGGCGATGCGAAACAGCGCCAGATCCTGATTTTCATGGCTTACGATATTGCGGATTGCTGGAATCATCGCGGCGGGATCGGTTGCGGTACGCAGTTCGAAGAATGCATCACCACCAATATTCGGTGTATAAAAAGTGGGCTTAACTTCGCGCCGCAAGCTGTTGTACTTTGCGTCGGACACAGTGCCCACGATCCGGTACCCAGCGCTCTTGTCCTCCCCAGGCTCGGTTGGCTCATGATCTCCGAATCGCTCGCCCAGAGGATTGATATTTGGAAAATAGCTGCGAACGAATGACTTGTTCACTATGACGGGCGTAGGGGACTGCCCGGGCTTATCGCCTGAGTTTGCCGTTGCCGCGGCAAAATCCACGAGCGTGAAATCATGGCCGGAGAGGAATGGAACCCGCAGCGTGGCAAAAAAATTGGGGCCAATGGACAGCTCGTCAGCGTCAACCTTTTCTTTCGAACTTGAGGCAGCGCCCGGTTTAAGAAAACTGGTGGTGCTCAGACCTCCATTCAACAGCGGCTGCCATGAGTAACTTACAGACGTCACAGCTGGAAGAGCGGAGAATTTTGCCTGTAAATCGCGATAAAGATTATCTACCTCTGGGCCTTTGTAACCTGCCAGACGAGGATCAATGCCGAAAAGGAGGAGACTGTGTGTGTCGAAGCCGGGATCAAGATTTTTCAAGTTGCTGAGCGTGCGAACCAGCAGTCCGGCAGTAACCAGCACAACAATGGCCAGCGCCATTTGCACCGCCACCAGCGCTCCGCCAAGTGTGATCCGGTGCTTCTTCGCATGCATGCCGCCGGAAAGGCCGCCGTCCCCTGACTTGAGAGAGGAGGTCAGGCCGATATCCGATCCGCGTAATGCAGGCGCCAGGCCAAAAACGATTCCCGTAAGCAATGAAACTCCGGCGGTGAATCCCAGCACACGCCAATCCACTTGCGGCGAGAATACAGGAGGGTTGAAGCTTCCTGCGGAGACAAGAACCATCAATAAACGGGCCCCCCACACGGCCAGCAGAAGGCCGAGCAGGCCTCCCATCAATGACAGCATCAGGCTTTCCGTGAGCAGTTGCAGCACAAGCCGGCTTCGCTTTGCTCCCAAAGCCAGGCGTACGGCAATCTCCCGCTGCCTTGCCGTTGAACGCGCCAACAGCAATCCAGCAACGTTGGCGCAGGCAATCAAGAGCACAACCCCAACGCAGAGCATCATGATGTAGAGCGGCTTTAACGTGTCATCTTGTGAGCCGCCCAGCTCCTGCGCCGCGGAAGCCAGTTTGATACCGGGAGCGTATTCGGTTTTGAAGATGGGCTTTGCGCCCTTGAGCATTTCATTACGAAACATAAGGCTGACTGCGGCCTGGGCCTGCGCGACCGGCGTGCCATCTTTTACCCGGCCAATGATGATCAGCCACCATGAATCCATCAGGTCTTGTTTTGCGTTCCAATGGGGAACAACTTTGTTGTGTTGAGCCAGAGGAACCCAAAGGTCATATTTGTTGGAAAGCGTTAACGCGTCGAACTTCGGTTCAGCAACTCCGATGATGGTGAATGGAGTTCCATTCAAACGCACGGTTTTCCCGATTGCGGTGGCAGAACCGCCGAATGAGCTTTGCCAGAATCCGTAATTCAATACCGCAACGGCTGGAGCTTCCGGGGAGTCCTCTGCCGGCGCCATGAACCGGCCTAAATATGGATGTACGCCTAACGTTCCAAAATAGTCGCCGGAGACGAACTCGCCGCGCACCATCTTGGCCGACCCATTGCTACTCAGGTCAAGCTGTTCACCACCCGTAAACGCAGCCAGATGAGAAAACACGCTGGTCTGTGCCTGAACTTCCTTGAAAAAAGGCAGAGGCAATGAACAACCGGCAGGATGGGCCGGATTGCTCTGATCGTTACATTCGCCAAATGTCCTGTAACTGTGGGTCTTGGGGCCGTGATTTGCCTGCCATTGGAATACCATCAGGCTCTGCGGGTCGGGGATGGGCATGGAGCGGAACAGAACAGCATCAATCAGGCTGAAGATTGCTGTGTTGGCGCCGATTCCCAACGCCAGCGTGAGTACGGCGATGACGGTAAAAGCCGGTGATTTGCGCAGCATGCGCCAGCCATAGCGCACGTCCTGTAGAAACGATTCGAACAGGCGGCTGCGATGGACTTCGCGCAGAGATTCCCTAGTCTGCTGCACGCCACCAAAAGCGATCAAGGCCCGCCGCCGGGCTTCTGACGGTGACATGCCTCTGGCGATGTTCTGCTCTACTTCTTTTTCCAGATGAAACCGAAGTTCGTCATTGGCGTCGTCTTCCTGGTTCCGGCTGAACAGTCCGCGTAGTTTTTTAAGCATGGCGCGATTTCCTTTAGCTTTGCTGCAATACGAGTGCAATTGCAGCGGAGAGCCGCTCCCACTCGCCTAATTCTTTTTCCAGCTGGTTACGTCCCGTGCGCGTGAGGGAATAAAACTTGGCGCGACGATTATTGTCAGAAGTACTCCACTCAGCGCCGATCCAGCCGCGCTGCTCCAGCCGGTGAAGCGCCGGGTAAAGCGATCCCTGGCCCACTTGCAGCACGTCTTTGGATATCTGCTGGATTCGCTGGGCGATGCCCCAGCCATGCATTGGTTCCAACGCCAGCGTCTTGAGTATTAAAAGATCCAAAGTGCCCTGCAAAAGGTCGATCTGGTTCCCCATTTACGCTCCCCTCGGATGTCGACAATAGGATAGACGAAGACTCCTGTCGGATGTCAACAAGAAATGTTGCAGGAATTATGAACGTGGTTGGGAGAAGGCGTTTGCTCGAAGGCGCAATGCATCGAATAGAGCGATTTTGCCTCAGATTTGGTGCAAACTGACAAAATTTGTTTAAAAATACGGTGAAGGAGCTGCACAAATGATGCAATCCCATTCTGGATCATCTAATATAGTCACCCTTTCGGGTGCACTGTTTTTGCAGCGCTTTTTTGGATTGTTTTTTGGCCGGATAACTGGTGAAGCCGCCACTTCCCAGGAGACGTTCCGCAAATGTTGAAAATCAGCAAGGCTGACTATGATCTGATTCGATGGGAAGCCAAGCGCAGCTATCCCCATGAGTGCTGCGGCATTCTTCTTGGCAATGTGGTGGACGGGCACCGCCTGATCACCATGACCCTGACCTGCGAAAACATGCGGGTTGATTCGCCGGCTGACCGGTACAGCATTAATCCGGAGCAGGTAATTGCAGCGCTGAAACTGGCCCGCAATCGGGGAGAGAGCATTATCGGCTTTTACCATTCTCATCCGGACCACTCGCCGCAGTATTCTTCCACCGACCTTGCGGAAGCCCACTGGTTTGATTGTTCTTATGTGATTACCAGCGTGGAGAAGGGGAATCCCACGTCCACGGCTTCTTTTGTGCTGATTGGGTCAGAGGACAGAAAAAGCTTCCATCCAGAGAGCATTGAGATTGTCTCGAACCAGGGATCGCTGCTCTATGCCACGTAAGATATATAATGGATTTGTGATTTCATCCGCTTCACTGCCGCAAGGGGCCACGCCTGTAATGGCCCGATGTTCTATGCGGGCCTCCCGCTAAATTCTCTCGCGCTGCCAGTGTTTTTCAGGCGGATTTGCTCAAATTTTCCGCACCCATTGCAATACTTTTTGATCTAAACACTTCTGGTTGAAGGAAAGGATTTTTCCCATGGCGACGACCATTGCCCCCCAAGAGCCACCCGCACTGAGCAATGAAGAAGTTCTCCGCTATTCGCGGCACCTGATCATGCCTGAGGTCGGCATGGAAGGCCAGCAGAAGCTCAAAGCGGCTCGCGTGCTCTGCATTGGCACCGGAGGCCTGGGATCGCCGCTGGCTTTGTATCTTTCCGCGGCCGGTGTTGGCACAATCGGATTGGTTGATTTTGACGTGGTGGACTTCACCAACCTGCAACGCCAGGTGATCCACTTCACCAGTGATGTGGGAAGGCCCAAGCTGGAATCAGCCAAAGAGAAGATTGCGGCAATCAATCCATTTGTGAACGTCAAAACTTTTAATACCAAACTCACCAGCGAGAATGCGCTTCAGATATTTGCGGATTTCGACATCATCGTGGACGGCACGGATAATTTTCCGACGCGTTTTCTGGTGAATGATGCCTGCGTGATGACGGGCAAGCCCAATGTTTACGGATCGATTTTCCGCTTTGAAGGCCAGGCCAGTGTCTTCGCGACAAAGGATGGACCATGCTATCGCTGCCTGTATCCTGAGCCGCCGCCGCCGGGGCTGGTTCCTTCCTGCGCGGAAGGCGGAGTGTTAGGCATTCTTCCGGGACTGGTGGGCCTGATTCAAGCCACGGAAACCATTAAGCTGATTATGGGAAGCGGTCAGCCTCTCATCGGCAGGCTGCTGCTGATCGACGCGCTGGGTATGAAATTCCGCGAACTGAAGCTGCGCAAGAATCCTGATTGCGTGGTTTGCGGAACCAACCCGACTGTGACTAAACTCATTGATTACGAAGAGTTCTGCGGATTGCGAGGCCAGGAGAAACCTGTGAACACCGGCGTACCTGAAATCAGTGTGGAAGAATTAAAGCAGCGTCTTGACGCGAAGGAAGACTTTGTCCTGCTCGATGTCCGCGAGCCGCATGAGTACAACATCTGCAATCTCAACGGCATTCTGATTCCGTTGAATGACCTTCCCCGGCGCATGAATGAGCTGGATCCCGGCAAGGAGATGGTGGTTCATTGCCGCTCCGGGGCACGCAGCGCCCGGGCCGTTGGGTTCCTGCAACAGGCCGGTTTCACCAAGGCCAAGAACCTGGCGGGTGGAATCCTGGCGTGGGCTGACCGTATTGACCCCAAAGTGCCTAAGTACTAGAACAATTTGGCTGCGGACACCGCAGCTTGATGGGTCTCGGAGGCGGACGACAGACTATAGAGGATGTCGTTCGCTAAACTGGGGGCTCGTCTTCTTCTTTTGAATCCACGATCTCTTCGTCGCGGGGAGGCAGCTCAACGTCTTCCATCTGCTTCTTCCTGGTTTTGTTGTTCAGATCGGCACGGCGTTCCTGTGATTGCCGGATCACTTCAGCAAATCGGTTCTTGGATTCGTCGAGAGGTTGTTTCTTATCCATTGAATTAGCATACACCCGAGCTGCCGACAAAGAAAAAGGCCGCTTCCGAAAAAAAGCAGTTCAGTGTTAGGTAAGGGTTAGTTGCCGGTCTGTTCTTGCATAGGACCGTTGTCAGGGCTATCTTTCCGGCTGAAACAGATATCTCTCTTTATGGGTTTTGCTGATTGACTCCGCAACCTGCAAGAATGCCCGTGCCGCATGGGAGAGCTGTCCATTTTTGCGGTAGACAATTCTCAGTTTGCGCTCCAGCTTCAATTCTTTCACCGCAACGGCGACCAACTCACCGCGTTTTAGCTCTGGCGCTACGGCAATCCCCGGTACCAGCGCCACTCCGTTCCCAGATGCGACAAAAAGCTTGATGGCTTCAATGGTCGGCATTTCTACGCCGATATTCAGTGGTGTTTTGTGCCGCTTGAATGCCTCCTGCACTTTCAAACGATAGGGAGAGACGACGTTGTGCGCCACAAAAGATTCAGCCCCCAACTGGCGTATGCTCACGCTTTCTGCCTTGGCCAGAGGATGGCGGGGAGGAACCACAAATGTTAACTGGTCACAAAACACGGTAATGGATTGCAAAAGAGAACTCTCTGGACGGAATGAGAGCACGCCAAGTTCTACCGTGTGAGCGGCAAGCTGGTCTGTAATGGAGCTGGCCAGGGAGCGATGCACCGCGATCTTGATCATGGGGCAGAAACGCCGGAACTCTTCCAGCACAGGCAGCAGGTATAGCGCCGTAAACTCATTGGCTGCGATGGTCAGCGTGCCGCGCTGGAACTGGCGCAGCTCTTCCATGGATGCACGGGCTTCGCGGCGCAGATTCAGCAGCTTCTGCGCATATTCTTCCAGGACCTTGCCGGCGTCGGTGAGCATGCCGTCACGGGTGGAGCGATCAAACAGCGGCTCGCCAATTTCTTCTTCCAGCTTGCGTACCATCTGGCTGACCGCAGGCTGCGTCCGATGCACCTGCGCGGCCGCCGCAGAAAAGCTTCCTGTCTGGGCTACGGCCAAGAACGTTTCCAGTTGAAAAAAGTCCATCGCGTTTCGTCGATCCTTTTTTTGATCCTTATGCCAGGACTATGTCTGGTTTATAGAATAAGAAAAACGAATGATATCAGAAGAATTATAACTTTGACTTATTATTCTCCGAGAGAAGAACATGGATCTCTGGTTGTCGATTGTCCTGTTGCGGAAAGAAGGACTCCATGGATAAATCTCGCATTACTTTCTTTGACACTACTTTGCGCGATGGCGAACAGGCCCCCGGCTGCAGCATGGGCGTCTATGACAAGCTGCGCATGGCGCGCCAGCTGGAAGCGTTGGGAGTGGACGTGATTGAGGCAGGGTTTCCCATTGCTTCTGAAGATGACTTCCGCGCTGTTAGCCTGATCTCTGCTGAAATCCGCCGCCCCATCATTGCAGGATTGGCCCGTGCCAGTGAGCCGGATATCCAGCGCGCCTGGGCTGCCCTGGAGAAAGCACGGCAGCCGCGCATCCACGTTTTTCTCGCCAGCTCTGACCTGCATCTGCAATGCAAGCTGAAGATCACGCGCGAGCAGGCACTGGAGCAGGTTTACCGCGCCGTGGCGTATGCGAAGTCTTTATGCCAGGACGTCGAGTTTTCGCCGGAAGACGCGACGCGCTCTGACCTGGATTTTCTCTGCAGCTTTGTGCAGGCTGCCGTGGATGCGGGAGCAACTACGATCAATATCCCGGACACGGTGGGCTATTCCATTCCTGATGAGTTTTCATCCATCATCCGCACCATCCGCGAACGGGTGAAGGGAATTGAGAATGTAACGATTTCCGTGCACTGCCACAACGATCTTGGGCTGGCCGTGGCCAATACGATTGCCGCGATCAACGCCGGTGCGCGACAGGTGGAATGCACCATCAACGGCATTGGCGAGCGCGCGGGCAACGCGTCACTGGAAGAAATTGCCATGGTGCTGAGCGTGCGCCAGACGCAGCTTCCGTATCAGACAGGCATCAATACGCAGAAGATTTATCCCGCGAGTTGCATGCTGGCGGAGATTGTTGGTTTTACGCCGCAGCCCAATAAGGCGATTGTTGGCCGCAATGCATTCGCGCATGAAGCCGGCATACACCAGCACGGCGTGATCGCCAATCCTTTGTGCTATGAAATCATGACGCCGGAGTCGGTAGGCGTGCCGGGAAATGATCTGGTGCTGGGCAAGCACTCAGGACGCCACGCGCTGAGCAAGCGTCTGGCCGAGCTTGGCTATCCTGCGTCGGGCTCTGAGCTTGATTCCGTCTACACGCGTTTCATGAAGCTGGCGGAGAGCAAGAAGAAAATTTATGACCAGGATTTGCTGTCATTGGTTCCTGTGTCAACGCGGCAGCGGGCTTCAGCCCATGCCGCAAGCTAAATTGACGATTGAAGGAAGAAGAATTGGTGCCGAACCATGCGTTTTAAGCTGACAATCCTCCCTGGTGATGGTGTTGGGCCGGAAGTAGCGCGGGAAGCATTGCGCGTGCTCCGCGCTCTGAGTCATTTTTCTGACTGCGAATTTATATGCGATGAGAAGCCGATTGGCGGCGCTGCCATTCGCGCACATGGCACGCCTCTGCCGGAAAGCACGCTGAGCGCGTGCATGGACTCTGACGCGGTCTTTCTGGGCGCGGTGGGCGCTCCGGAATTTGATCATCTGCCGCGCGAGCAGAAACCCGAAGCAGGACTGCTGGCGTTGCGCACGGCGCTGGGAGGCTTCGCTAATCTGCGGCCTGCGGTTTCATTTCCGGCGATTGCCGATTGCTCTCCATTACGGCGCTCGCGCGTGGAAGGTGCGGATGTATTGTTTGTACGCGAATTGCTGGGTGGACTCTATTTTGCCGAGCCGCGCGGCTTTGATCCGGAAAACGATTCTGCTTTTAACACCATGCGTTATTCCACGGAGGAGATTGAGCGGGTAGCGCGGATTGCTTTTCAGCAGGCGCGCAATCGCCGCAAAAAAGTTACGTCCGTGGACAAGGCCAATGTGCTGGAGACTTCGCAACTCTGGCGCCGGACAGTCACCAGGATTGCCAAAGACTATCCTGACGTGAAGCTGGACCACATGTATGTGGATTCCTGCGCGATGCAGTTGGTCACAGATCCAAAACGCTTTGATGTGGTGCTTACAGAAAATCTTTTTGGCGACATATTGTCTGACGAAGCAGGAGCGCTGATGGGATCGCTGGGCATGCTGGCTTCAGCAACGGTTGGCGGCACAGTTGATCTTTATGAGCCAGTACACGGCTCCGCGCCGGACATCGCGGGAAAAGGCATTGCCAATCCGCTGGGCGCGATTGCTTCCGCGGCGATGATGCTGCGGCTGTCATTTGGTATGCATGCTGAGGCTGCTGATCTGGAAGCCGCGATTCGCCAGGTATTGGACGAAGGGCATTGCACCGTTGATCTGGCTGGGCACCTGTCTAGCAACCCGGGCAAGCACGTAGTGGGCACCAGCGAAATGGGAGACCTGGTGGAGCAGCGTTTTGCAGGACTGCTTGACCGCCGCTTTTCTTACCATGCAGTATGAAGTTTGTTTGAATGACGAAATTTGAATCATGATGGCACGCACTCTTTTCGATAAAATCTGGGACCGCCACGTGGTCTACGCTGGGCCGGAAGGCTCGTCCATTCTTTATATCGATCTTCATCTTGTGCATGAAGTCACCTCACCGCAGGCATTTGAAGGGTTGCGGCAGGCAAAGCGCAAACTTCGGCGGCCTGACCTGACGTTTGCCACACTCGATCACAACATTCCTACCACGGGCGACCGCATGTCGCTGGAAGACGCCCTGGCACGCACGCAGGTGGAAGCGTTGCGCAAGAACTGCAAGGAGTTTGGCGTCCCATTGTTTGATCTGGATGCGCCGGAGCAGGGCATTGTTCACGTGATTGGGCCGGAGCTGGGGTCTGACGCAGCCGGGGATGACCGTCGTCTGTGGTGACAGCCATACCAGCACGCATGGAGCGTTTGGTGCATTGGCTTTCGGCATTGGCACATCAGAGGTGGAGCATGTGATGGCCACGCAGTGTCTGGTGCAGAAAAAGCCGAAGTCGATGCGGGTGAATTTTTCCGGGGCGATTGCCGCGGAGGTGACAGCAAAAGATTTGATCCTGGCGCTGATTGCGCAGATCGGGATTGATGGCGCCAGCGGACACGTGATTGAGTACGCAGGCGAGGCCATCCGCGGGTTGTCCATGGAAGCGCGCATGACGATTTGCAACATGAGCATTGAAGGCGGCGCGCGCGCAGGAATGATCGCACCTGACCAGACGACATTCGATTATCTGAAAGGAAAACGATTTGCGCCGCAAGGCCAGGCCTGGGAAAAGGCAATGCAGGATTGGTCGACGTTGCAGTCCGATTTTGGAGCGAAATTTGATTCCACGGTTGAAATCAATGCCGCGCAGATTGCCCCGTTTGTGACCTGGGGCACCAATCCTGGAATGGCTGCGCCGGTAACGGGCGAGATACCAAACCCTGACCGTGCTGCAACCGATTCCGAGCGCAACAGCATGGCGCGGGCGCTGGAATATATGGGGCTAAGCGCAAATACGCGCATTGAAGATATTGCGATTGATCGGGTGTTCATTGGCTCCTGCACCAACGCGCGGCTGGAAGATATACGCAGTGCGGCGCGGGTGGTGAAGGGATACAAGATTTCTAAAACCGTCCAGGGAATGATTGTGCCGGGATCGCAACAGGTAAAGCGCGCGGCCGAGCAGGAAGGGCTGCATCGCATTTTTACCGAAGCAGGATTTGAATGGCGCGAGTCAGGCTGCTCCATGTGCCTGGGCATGAATGCTGACCGGCTCAAGCCGGGCGAGCGCTGCGCGTCAACGAGTAACCGCAATTTTGAAGGACGCCAGGGTGCAGGCAGCCGCACGCATCTGGTGAGTCCGGCCATGGCTGCTGCTGCGGCGGTTGCCGGACGTTTTGTGGATATACGCAACTGGCATTACAAGGATTAATTTCTGATGGAGAGATTTACTGTTCATACCGGAACCGTGGCCGTGCTGGAGCGCGAGAATATTGATACGGACCAGATCATTCCCAAACAGTTTCTGAAGCGGGTGGAGCGTAGCGGATATGGCGACGTTCTGTTTTTTGACTGGCGCTATGATCGCGAGGGCAAGCCGGACGCGGCGTTCCCGCTGAACGCGCCACAGTATCGGGGTGCAAGTATTCTGCTGGCCGGAAAGAATTTTGGCTGCGGGTCGTCACGCGAGCACGCTGTGTGGGCGCTGCGTGACTACGGTTTCCGTGCGATTATTGCCCCGTCCTTTGCGGACATCTTTGCCAATAATTGCTTAAAAAATGGAATTCTGACCGTGGTGCTGCGGCCATCTGAAATTGTGCAACTGCTGGCCCGCGATTCTGCAGGGCTCTACCGGGTGAAGATTGATCTGGAACATTGCAAGGTTTCAGGAAACAGCGGATTTCAGGCGCATTTTGAAATTGACGCGTTTTCCCGCACCTGTCTGCTGGAAGGGCTGGACGAGATTGGCACCACATTGAAGCACGAGGCAGAGATCGCGAAGTACGAGCAAAAAAGAAGAAACTTTTCTTATCTCAACTAATCTTCTCTTCAGGAAATCAAATCTTCAGGGAATCAAACCTTCAGGAAATCAAACCGGGGGCAATTCAAAGGTGGTCTCGGGAAGCATCTTGTAAGAATACCCGGCCATCTTTATCTTTAATGCCTATGCAGCAACTTGAAAAAGCGGTTGCCATCCCGGGGATTCAGTCCGGCAAGAAAGCCTTGCTGGTGTTTTTTGAGACGGATTGTCCCACCTGCCAGCTTGCTCTGCCTTATCTAAACGCGCTGAAGAAAGATTCCGTACAGGTGATTGGGCTGTCACAGGACGATGAAGCGGCTACGCGCGAGTTTGTGCGGCAATTGAAGATTGCATATCCGGTGGAACTTGATCGAGGGACTGAAGATCACGCGGGAGTATGATCCGCAATCGGTTCCGACGATTTATCTGCTGGATGAGACCGGTCAGATACAGAGCACGCTGGTGGGCTTTGATAAGCAGGGTTTGAATGACCTGGCGGCGTTACTGGGGCACGCGCCGATCGCGCCGCCGGACGATGGAGCTCCGGCGTGGAAGCCGGGTTGCAGTTCACGCCATCTGGAACCCGAGACTCAAGGCGACGCAAAAGAAAGCGGCATGAAGTTTTTGCGCCGTACAGCCGAGCCGGCAACGCGCATTACGCTCGGCGACGAAGAAGATCCTTTTGAATACTGCCAGCAGAAGTTTGGTGACGCGCTGCCGGTGGTGCCGCCGACGGTGGAAAAAGTTGCGGCCATGGTGAAGGCGTCCGGGCTGGCGGCGGAGACAGTGATTGCGCGCGTTCCACCTTTCTATGGTGAGGCGACGGTGGAGAAGATTGCCGCGAACGCGGTAATGGCCGGCTGCGTGCCGGAGATGATGCGTGTCCTGCTGCCGCTACTGCGCGCCGCGTGCGATGAACGCTTCAATATTCACGGCGTGCAGGCGACCACGCATTTTGCCGCGCCACTGGTGATGGTCAATGGGCCGGTGCGGCAGGAACTGGGGTTCTGGTCAAAGCAGAATGTTTTTTCCAATGTGGCGCGCGCCAATAGCTCACTGGGCCGGGCGTTCCAGTTGATACTTCTGAATATCGGCGGCGGAAGGCCGGACGGGATTGACATGTCCGCGCTGGGGAATCCGGGAAAATTTTCTTTCTGCATTGCTGAGAATGAAGAAGAGAATCCGTGGGAGCCGTTTCATGTAACGCGCGGGCTGAAGCGCGAGCAGAGCGCAGTGTCATTGTTTGCGGCCGAGCCGCCGCGCGGCGTGAGCGAGCATACCGCGCCCGCAGGGCAAGACCGTGCTGGAAACGATTTCATTTGCGCTGGCCACGGTCTGGAGTTACCGCACGTGCCTGATGCCGGAGGCGATTGTGGTCCTTTGCCCCGAGCATGTGAAGACCATCCATCGCGATGGTTTTACCAAGGAGCAGGCGCGGCAATTTCTTTTTGAAAATACGGGCATACCTGTCCGGCATTATTCGAAAGAGGAGCGCGCGGAAGGCACGCAGCTGGCTGCGAATTATAAAGAGATCACGGTGCGCGGGGAAAAGTGCTACCAGAAATTCCGCTCGCCTGAAGCGATCAGTATTTTTGTAACTGGCGGAACGGCGGGAAAATTTTCAGCGGTGATTGGCAGCTGGTCCACGGGGCCTACGGGCAGCCAGATGGTGACGTATCCGATTCCGGACAGATAAAGGAGTGACATGGCAGTAACGATTGTTCATCCAGGAAATGAAAGCGTGCCGAAGGCGGCGACACCGCCCGCGCGGCTTGCGAGCCTGGCCGGCAAGAAGATTGGCCTGCTCGACATCAGCAAGCCGGGCGGCAGTTTTTTTCTCGACCGGCTGGAAGAGATCCTGCGCACGAAGTATGGCGCTGCCGAAGTGCTGCGTGCGAAGAAGCCGACGTTTTCGAAGAACGCTCCGCCGCAGATCATTGAGCAACTGCGCGCCATGGACGCGGTGGTGGAAGGGCTGGCGGATTGAGGGTCGTGCACAACGTGCAGTTTGCACGACACGATCGGTTTAGAAAATCTCGGTATTCCCGCAGTGCCTGTTGCCACGACTGAGTTCACGTCGCCTGCGCGCATCCAGGCCAGTGCGCTGGGGCGTGCGGGCTTTGACGCCATTTATGTGCAGCATCCTATACAGGACCAGACACCACAGCAGATCGCAGCACGGGCGGATGCGGTGGTGGAAGAGATTGTGAGAAGGCTGACGAGTTAGGACTATTCGGCTGCGCGAAAGATTGCCCACAGATCGCAGTTGGCATGAGGGTCATTTGGGTATAGAGAACGGAGCAGTGCATGGACTTTGTTTGCGCGACCGAACTCTGTCAGAAGGCCAACTTCAGAAAGCTCAGCATTCGCGAAGACATCAGGGAAGCCACCACAGTTAGTGAGAGCGCTTATGCCGCCATTGACCTCTACCAGATCATAGCCAATAAACTTAAAGTTGGCTGCTGAAGGGGCAGTGGGTATTTGCTGTGGGTTGCGGAAAACACATAAAACATTTTTCTTTTCGATGTTATTGATTTGCTCAATCAAGAAGTCGAAGTCCAAGAAAAAATTGAGCATAAGGTCTTCATTAACGATGTGCGGCCAATATTCGGCCTTAATGTTTGGCAGAATGCTGGGACAAAGCGATGAATCAAGCGATACGAGTTCCTTGAGCTGAGTGAGACCAGAGAACTGGATGTAGCCGTTCCATGATTCGTCTTCCGGCGTAAACCGTTCAGTGGCAATGAACCATGGAGTCATTGGGGCTCTTCAACCATCCTCTTTAGTGGTCAGTTATTGTAGCTTTTCTCGGAAGTATGTTTTTCCTAAGCACAAGGTCCCTCTGGCCTACTCACGCGCTCTGGAGACCCGAAAACGCTCGTTCGTTTACGGCCGTCGGGATGACGATTGTCGGAGAGATAAGCGCGCGTTCACAAAAACGGCCATCGGGATGACGGTTCTTTCCAAAATGAAAGCCTACTCATTGATCTGGGATGCTTCTATCTGGGTGCTTCCCCTGCCGATTTGCGCCTTTGGCGCTCCTAATGGCACAATACCCGGTGCTTTTCCATGCTTGCGCAGGGCGCTAATTTTGCGACCTTCACAGGCGGAGAGGCATCAAACGAAATAGTAAGACTGTGGGCTTCAACAACCCCGCAGGTCGGGCACCCGTTTATTCGAGGGCTTCGCGGTAAACCGCTCCGCCCTCGCCAATTGCTCGCGCGATCCGGCGCTCGCATTGGCTCACCCAACGGTGCAGTGGATCTGCTGGAGCCTGTGGATGCTTTCAACATCTCCGTTTCGGGGCAACAAGCCGCGGAACTGAAGGCGGAAAAAATGTCGACCACGATTGCTCCTATGGAAGAGCGAGGCGTCAGTTGCTCGCTCGACAATTATCTAGTACTCCCTGATCACACAATGGACGAGCGCATTGCCGCGGCCCGAAGAGAGCTGGGCTCGCGCGCGGTGATCCTGGGCCACCATTACCAGCGGGATGAAGTGATCCGCTTTGCCGATTTTCGCGGCGACTCCTACAAACTTGCCCAGGAAGCTACCCGCACGAGCGCCGAATACATTCTGTTTTGCGGCGTGCATTTTATGGCAGAAAGCGCGGACGTGCTGGCTCATGACGGGCAGCAGGTGATTTTGCCTGACCTGAATGCCGGCTGTTCGATGGCCGACATGGCGGAGATTGGCCAGGTGGAAAGCTGCTGGGAGCAGCTTGTTGTCGCTGGGACTGACCGATGACGGCGGGCGCGGCATTACTCCACTGACTTACATGAATTCCACGGCGGCGATCAAAGCATTTTGCGGCGAGCGCGGCGGGCTGGTGTGCACATCGTCCAATGCGCCGGCGGCGTTCAAATGGGCGTTTGCGCGCAATGAGAAAATCCTCTTCCTGCCAGACCAGCATCTGGGCCGTAACACGGCGTTTGCCATGGGAATCCCGCTGAGCGATTGCGTGGTGTGGGACCCTTTTATGATTGGCGGCGGCGTTGACCCGGAAAGATTGCGTCGCGCGAAGGTGATTCTGTGGAAGGGACATTGCTCGGTGCATCAGAGGTTTCTTCCTGAGCATGTGGACCGGGTTCGCGCACAGTACCCGGGAATACAGGTGATTGTGCATCCGGAATGCCGCTGGGAAGTTTGCCAGAAGGCCGATGGCATTGGCTCAACCGAGAGCCTGATCAAGATGATTGAAAAAGCGCCAGAGGGCAGCAAGTTTGCCGTGGGGACGGAGATACACCTGGTGAATCGTATGGGCCGGGACTTTGCCCGGGAGGGTAAAATGGTGATTACCCTGGATGAATCCGGCTGCCTTTGCACCACGATGTTTCGCATTTCGCCGCAACATTTGTGCTGGGCGCTGGAAAATCTGACGCAAGGGAACGTGGTGAATCGCATTCAAGTTCCAGACGATGTGAAACATTGGTCGCGCGTGGCGCTGGATAGAATGCTGGAAATCCGGTAGGGCAACACAGTCGGCATATATGGCAAAACAAAAAACGTTTACGCTGGATGAAGCGCACAACCTGCTGCCGGTATTGAGTTCGCTGCTCAAGCGCTCCATGGACGGCAAGGATGTGATTGAAGAAGTGGAAAAAGAGCTGCAGGACCTGAAGCATCGCATACTGTTGAGCGGTGGGTTGCTGGTTGACGTGCCGGCGGTGGCGCGGCGTCGCGCTGAGAGAGACAAGGCATTTCAGCACATCAAGGATACGCTGGCGGAGATTGATGCGATTGGCGTCCAGGTAAAAGATCTGGATATTGGTTTGCTCGATTTTCCCTGCGCCGTGGGTGATGAGATCATTCTGCTGTGCTGGAAGTACGGAGAAGAGAGAATCGAGTTCTGGCACGGCATGGAAGAGGGCTTTGCGGGACGCAAGCCTATCGACGAGCGCATTCTGCGCGCGAAAAAACGGGAAAAGCCGAATTAGGAAAAGGCGGATTAGCCGCGAATCAACGCGAATTTTCGCGAATCAGAAAAACCAGTTTTTGTTGAAATAATCATTCGCTATACGTCAATCAGGCTGGAGAAGCCCAAGGGTTTCCTGGGCTGCGTTTTTTAGGTTTTGCCGTAGGCGAACAAAAAACGATAGAATCAGCTACGGCTTTGCGTTTCTACATGCGTCTTAAATTCTGGGCGGGACCCTGCGGGTTGGAATGATCCGCGCAGCAGGGTGATCTTTGACAATTGGAAGTCAGCTGAAGCCAAAGGGGCATTTCTCAGCAGGGCATGGTCATTCATCGCCGGGCGTTTACTGAAGAGTAAAAATCGATGCTTGGGCGACAGAGAAAACAGATGCCGAATAGAGGTCAAAACGAAGCGAAAAAGGAGCTTCGACAGCCTTGTGACTGGCTTATCGAATTGCGATTAGGCTTTTGTTTTCAACAAAAATGTTTGTACCCCCGGGTGGGTGGGCGAAAGAGTTACTAAATTAACAACTTGAAACCCGCGAATCAGAATCCTGCAATAGGGATTCCTCGCTCCACTCGGGATAGAAACATCAAGGCTTCTTTCCTTCCACCCAGGCCGGCTTGAAGTCTGAATTGGCGAGCCACTCGACCGGGCCGAGCATGGAGTGAATTGCCTGCTCCATGTGGTTGAAGTCGAGATGGGCCACGTCGTCACTGGGGCGGTGATAATCGGCGTGGAGGCCGAAGCTGGAAACGGTATGGGCGACAATGCCTTTTTTGGCCAGAGCGTAATTGTCTGAGCGCTGGAAGAACTCCTGCTTAGGACGCGGATCAGGGACGAGCCGGGCGCCGTGTTTGGCAAGTTCGGCCCCGAGGTTGCTGCGATCAAATCCGGTGAGCCAGAGCTCGTCGGGTTTTACTTCAGTGTCCGGGCGGCCGATCATTTCAAATTCCAGGTTGGCGACAATGTTTTTGAGCGGTAATGGCGGATGCTCAAGAAAATACTGGTTGCCTTGTCCGCCGGTTTCTTCGCTGCCAAAAAAAACGAAGAGTACGGTGCGTTTGGGGGCTTTATCGTGCGCCAGGGCGCGGGCCAGTTGCAGCACGGCAACACAGCCGGAAGCGTCGTCGTCCGCGCCGTTGTAAATCTTGTCATCATTTACGGGTTTGCCGATGCCCAGGTGGTCCATGTGCGCGGTGAGAAGAATCACCTCATCTTTCAGCTTGGCATTGCGGCCGCGAAGTATGCCAATCACGTTGCGAGTGCTCCATTGCTTCCTGCCTTCACGATAGAAGTTGAATTCGCCGGAGACATCCTGGATGTACCCGCCGTTGTCTCCCGCAGGCTCAATGCCGATCTGCCGCAACTGGGAAGCGAGATAGTTGGCTGCAAGCAACTCATCATGCGTGCCGCTGCCGCGTCCCTGCATGGCGTCACTGGCGAGAAATTCCATGGCGCCGCGGATCTGGGCCGAATCGCGACTGGCTTGGCTGGAGGAATCTTGAGCGGAAACTGCGGGCGAAAATCCAAGAATTACACACAATAGAAAGAGCATTGATCGGGTTACCAATGGTTCTCCTCAACCGGCTACTTATGGCAGCAGTATACCTGCTGCATTGTGCAGCCCGAAAATCGCGAGGATTTGTGCTCAAGAGCAGAATTAGAGTGTGGTTTTACGGGCATTCGCGGGAGCGCGACGGTCCAACTCGCCGGCAACTTTGCTCAGCCAGCGCAGCTCAGTGTGAAACTGTTCGATCATCAGGGTGATCATCCATATGGCTTCATGAAAACGATGGCCTACTTCTTTTTCAACGGCGAGCAGGGTCTCTTCTTCACGGGCGAGCTCGGTCCTGAGAAATTCTTCGCGGCGCTGAAGCTGTTTCTGGAAAGCGCCAGGACGCGCCTGCCAGGAAAGGGCCATCCAGGTAAGGAAGGGCGGGCGATCGCGATGGTGGGTCCAGTCTTCGCGTTCGAGGGCGGTAGCCAGGGCCGCGCGACCTTTTGCCGTGGTGGCGAAGATGCGCCGCTCCGGGCCAAGAGCGGGTTCCTGATCTCCTGCTTCATGGATCAGCCTGAGCCGGGCAAGTTTTTCCAGGGAGTAATAGACCTGTGGACGGGAAATGCCAGCCCAGTCCTGAACCTGGCGGCGCTCCAGTTCGGTGTTGGCCTGGTATCCATGCATGGGTTGCTCAGCCAGCAGGCTGAGCAGGACCAGATCAGGGACGGTGAGTTCGCGTTTTTTAGCGGGCATGATTGGCCTTGCGTTGCCGGCTCCAGTACCACCACTGGCATTGCTCGGCGGGAAGAAGAGGATTGCGGGCCTGGGCTATGGCGGCAGAGAAGACATCCTGGCAGCAGATATCCATGCGCTGGCCGGTGACCTGGCAAAGCTTCCGGTAGAGACGTCCTGGATTTTGGCGGGCAAGCTGCTTCACGCTGCGAATGCCAAGCAACTCAAAGTCGCGCAGCATGGCCGGCCCGATGGAGATCAGATCTTGTAAGCGGCGGTCGTTTAATCGAAGGTCGGTTAAGAGACGTTTCTGAACTGGCATAAAAGACTCCGTTGACATCGTTCAGCAGATGTCCTAAGCTGTTACTAGTCTAATTGAGACTAGTAATTAAATGCAAGATGAAAATTTGGAGAAGATTATGAAATCTGCCGAAGTGAAGAAGATTACGCCTCTCCTGTTTGCGGAGGAAATTGAGCCGTGCATACAGTTCTGGACTGACCGTTTGGGCTTTCAGAAAACCGTGGAGGTACCCGAGGGAGACAAGATGGCATTCGCCATTTTGGAGAAGAATGGGATGGAATTGATGTACCAGAGCTTTGCCAGCGCGGAGAAAGAGAATGCCGCAACTGGGGCAGCGGCGCGAAAAGGGCCAAGTTTTTTGTATATAGAAGTTGCGGACTTAAATGCTGCACTGGAGGCGACGAAGGGAGCGGAGATGGTGATGGCGGTCCGCACCACTTTTTACAACGCCAAAGAATTCGGCGTTAAAGATCCAGCAGGACATTACTTTATCTTTGCGCAGCAGTCCGCAGCGTAGGAAAAGCAATGCAGCGATGTGAATAAGCCGTGCCGGACAATGCCGTGTTTATCGCATGCGATATGGCCAAGTGGTCAATGGCGGGCCGTACCTGTTTGGAATGGCGGGTTGACTGCTATATTTGTCGGTATTGGCGATGCGGAAACTCTTGGGGCTTATCACAATTCAAAAACATGGCGTTGTTGTGCTGCTGATTGCTGCAGCAGCGATTGCTTCGCTGGCTGGATGCGGCAGAGGCGGCCTGTCTGACCGCGCGGAGTATGCCTATGTTGCGGTAACGGAAGCCAGCCTGCGCGACCATGTTTCAACGGTTTATAACAAGACCGGCGTGCTGCATAACGGAGAGCGCGTGCAGATATTGGAGCGCATGCAGAGCAAGCGCTTTGTGCGCGTACGCTCACCGCGCGGTGAAGAGGGCTGGATACAGGAACGCTACCTGACGGACCAGCAGACGTTTGATCAATTTCAGCGTCTGGCGGACCAGTTTAAGTCGTCACCGGCGCAGGCCGTGGCAACAACCGAGGAGCAGGTAAAGGTCCACGTATTGCCAGGACGGAAGACCAGTTATCTCTATCTGTTGAATGAGAAACAAAAGGTAGACCTCTTGCAGCGGATGACAGTGGACCGCAACGCTCCGCCGCAGCAGTTGAAAGATGACAAGCAGAAAGATGCGGACGACAGCTCCGATGAAGACAAAGTAAAAGGCGACAGTGCCGCGCCACCAGCTGTCCGCGAAGACTGGTGGCTGGTGCGCGATGCGCAGAATCGCGTGGGCTGGGTGCTGGGAAGAACCCTGTATCTGGACGTCCCGGAAGAGATTTCACAATATTCAGAAGGGCAGCGGATTGTGGCTTCCTTCCCGCTCGACGACGTAACCGACGGAGATAAGAAAGTTTCTGAGTACCTGGTGCTGTTCACGGAAAAAGAAGGCTTGCCTTACGACTTTAGTCAGGCCAGGGTTTTTACGTGGAATGTGCGTAAACATCGCTATGAAACCGCATATCGTGAGCGGGATCTAGCAGGGGTGCTGCCGGTTACGCTGGGCAGACAAGACTTTGAAAAAGAAGGCAATTTACGCACATTTGTGTTGCGCGTAAAAGCCGATGATGGCACCGTGCATGACCGTACGTACAAATTCAACCCGCCGATCGTGCGGCGGGTACTTGCGCCGGGGGAAGAGCCATCCACGCCGAAACATCGCAAGGCAACCAAATCCGGCAGCAAAGCGCAATCTAAAAACTAAGGCATGGCATCCAGACGGCCTCTTTCACCGTCCAACTGGTATGGCTGAAAAGGTAAAAGAATTGCATCTGGAACGGGACTATAAGAAGTATCTCTACTTTATTGACGGCCTCGGCAATGTTAGCCGCAAGCCTAAATCCGGAGAAGGTGAAACCGAGGTGCTGGTGTCCAAGGCAATTGAGCGGGACAACCAGTATCTCTATTTTGTAGACAAAGAAGGCGATGTGGCGCGGTCGCCCAGGGCAACACGCAGGACGCCCAAGAAAGTAGCCTGATCCAACAGCGATGAGCGCTTTAAATCTGCTGGTCTTCCGTGGAAGCCAGCGGGGCATTTGCGGACACGAGTTGAAGGCGTCCTTGGTGGGCCAGTTGGAACGGCTCAATGACGCTTGCTCAACTCATGGATTGATAAGCGCTCTTCTCCTTGCCGGAGAACTAGAGTGCGGCACGGCGGACGCTGACAGTGTGATGTGGCGTCCAACGGCACTCATCACGGACCGCATTGCGGATGCGCTAGTAAGAGAAAAAAGCGGCAAGGCCGCTTCTGATTTTCAAAGTCTTGCGATTGCCGCGCGATCTATTTCCGTACCCGCGCAACTCAACATCTCCGCCCCAGAAGGTTTTGCTTATTACGCTCTACATCCTTTGGCTTACGCCGAAGCGCTGGAGCGTATCTTTGTTCTGGGAAACAATGTTCTGGGAAACAATGTTCCAAGAAACAATGTTCCAAAAAACAATGTGCCGGAAGACAATCTGGTGATTGTGGGAATCCGGAGCATAGGTTCAACGTTGAGCGCCGTTGCCGCCGCGGCAGCGCGGCTTCGCGGAGTGCAGGTGCGGAGATTCACGGTGCGTCCAGAGGGACATCCTTACAATCGCAGCACACAGCTTTTGCCGAGCCAGCTTGGGATCGTGCAAAGCGGAGTTTTCTCTGGCGCGACGTTTGTGATCGTGGATGAAGGGCCTGGGTTGAGTGGATCGTCATTCTTGTCAGTGGCGGAAGTGCTGGAGAAGGCAGGAGTGCCGAACGAGAAGATTGTTTTATTGGGAAGCCATGAGCCGAATATTGATTCGCTGTGCGCTTCCGAGGCAGCGCGACGGTGGCGGCGATTTCACTATGTGGCGGTTGCCGCAGAAGCCCGCAGACCAGTTGAGGCAGTGGATTTCATTGGTGGAGGACAATGGCGGAGCCGATTGTTCCATGCTGAATCAGAGTGGCCCGAGGCGTGGACCAGCCTTGAGCGACTCAAGTATCTCTCGTCGGCAGAGCAAGGTGAACCAAGACTGTTTAAGTTTGCCGGGCTTGGCCATTATGAAGACCAGGTCTTCGAACGAGAAAAGAAAATTGCCGAAGGCGGATTCGGCCCGGCGCCGCAACTGGAGAGCGATGGCTTTGTTTCGTATCCATGGATGAGTAAGGGGGATGGCCGCGCAATGGCTGCGAGTGATCTCTCTGCAGACGTTCTTGCGCGCATGGCGGAATACTGTGCTTTCCGGCTGCGCACATTCTCCACAGAACTATGGGACGTAAATGCGCTTCAGCAAATGGCAGAGCACAATCTGCGTCAACTCGGATTCGAAGTGACTACCAAGCTGCAACCTGCACACCCGGTAATCGCCGATGGACATATGCATCCACACGAATGGCTCCTGACGAAAGAAGGCCGGTTGTTAAAGACGGATTCCGGCAGCCACGGTGACGACCATTTCTTTCCAGGTCCAACGGATATAGCCTGGGACCTTGCCGGCGCGATCGTTGAATGGCGTATGGATGGACAACAGGCAAAAGAATTTCTGGAGCTTTATCGCGCGGCCAGCGGTGATGATGCGAGCGCAAGAATTGACGGTTTCATCCAGGCATATGTAACTTTTCGCGCGGCCTATTGCCTGATGGCGGCCAACGCCATGGCTGGATCAGATGAGCAGTCGCGTTTAGAACAAGCGGCCGCCGGCTACAAAGCAATGCTCGAGAAAAGCGCAGTGCGCGGCATGGCAGCGGCTTAGCTCGCATACAACTACAGCAACTTAAGTCTGAGTAGCGTGAATCTTAGGAGTAGAACTCCGCGATGGAGTCCACTACCTGTCGCTGCTCGTCTTCCCGTAATTCAGGAAATATTGGCAACGCCAGCACATCAAGCGCGGCGCGCTCGGCTTCCGGCAAAGAGCCAGGAGTGTAGCCAAGATAGGCAAAGCACGTTTGCAAATGCAGCGGAATGGGATAGTAAATTTCCGCGCCAATACCACGTTCGCTAAGGAAGGCGCGGAGCTTGTCTCGATCCTGCACGCGAATCACGTACTGGTGATAAATGTGGTGCGCGCCGGGAAGCGTCTTTAGCAGACGAACGGGAGCGGTTGCGCCAGAGCCAGTTTTGGTCAGGCCTGCGGTGTTGAGCAACTGGTCATACAGCTGAGCGCGGTCGCGACGGGCGTTGTTCCAATCTGCCAGATGCGGCATCTTTACCCGCAGAACGGCGGCTTGAATCGAATCCAGACGGCTGTTGGCGCCCACTTCATCGTGATAGTAGCGTTGCTTGCTGCCGTGATTGCGCAGCGAGCGCATGCGCTCCGCCAGATTGGCATCGCTGGTAGTAACGGCCCCGGCATCGCCAAACGCGCTGAGGTTTTTCGTTGGATAGAAGCTGAATGCCGCAGCCAGACTCAATGATCCCGCGGGCTGGCCTTTCCATGTTGCTCCCACGGCCTGCGCAGCGTCTTCGACCATACGTAATTTGAATTCAGCCGCCACGCGGCCAAGACTATCCATATCGGCGCACTGGCCATAGAGATGGACCGGCATCAGCGCGCGCGCTCCAACCGGTGTTCTCTTCAGATGTTCTTCTACCTGGGCAGGATCAAGGTTGAGTGTCTCCGGGTCCACGTCAACGAAAACCGGTTTTGCTCCAGCGCGGAGAATCGAGCTGGCAGTAGCAAAGAAGCTAAAAGGGGTGGTGATGACAGAATCACCGGGCCCAATGCCGGCGGCAGCCAGGGCCAGCCAAAGACCGTCTGTACCGGAAGCGCAGCCTACGGCATCGGCGGTACCGCATAGAACAGCAAATTCACGCTCGAATGCGATTGCGTCATCGCCCAGGATGTAGCGCTGGGAATCGCAGGCGCGGGTAACAGCAGCCAGAATGTCCTCGCGGATAGAGGCGTACTGGCGCGAGAGATCTAGCATGGGGATGTTGGCTGTGACTTTGTGCGTTGCGCTTTTCATAAAATTATAAAAATCAGTACCGGCAAAATCGGTTGATAAAATCATAGCATTCCGAGGGTTCGTGGGCAGAGAAGTGTCTTTTTGCCGGAATGCATGTGAGAAGCTACAATGGGCAAAGAAAGGCCGCAACAACTGTTTTACCCGTATGATCTATGCAAGGAACACAGGAGAAAGATCGGCAGATGGAAAATAAGCCGGCACAAAACATACAGGACTCCTTTCTGAATACCGCGCGCAAGGACAAGAGTCAGATCACGATTTATCTGCTAAGCGGAGTGAAGCTGACAGGACGTATACGGTCCTTTGACAAATATTCAGTGGTCCTCGAAACCAATAACCAGGAACAACTCATTTTCAAACACGCTATCTCTACTGTCGTGATGGCAAAGGGCAGCACCATGCATCATGGTGACAGCCGCCACGGATCGGCGGGAGAAGGCGAGAGCAGCACCGGCAAGTCGGAGGGCTAATCTATTCCAGGGCAGCGTTCCCGCCGTTTTAAATCGTCGGCCGGGATCAAGACCGGTCGTGATGGTCCGGAGCGTGCGTTTTTAGTAGCTGTTGAGTTTCGTTATCGATCACGCTCAGACCGTGACCTTGCGTTGCCGCCCAGCGCCGTGCTCGCACGCAATGTTGCTGTTGAGCGAGCTGAAGGCACGGGTGTCTCCCGTGTAGGTGTGGAAGAATCTCTGGCGGAATTCCGCGAGCTGGTAAGTTCAGCAGGCGCGGAAATTGCCGGCGAATTCGTCCAGCATCGTGACCG
The DNA here is from genome assembly GCA_963724105.1 of Terriglobia bacterium. Taxonomy (GTDB): domain Bacteria; phylum Acidobacteriota; class Terriglobia; order Terriglobales; family Acidobacteriaceae; genus Angelobacter. The sequence goes on from CAVRTD010000006.1 coordinate 218,361, forward strand.
TCCTGATCCGGCCACGCTAATTGGCAAAGGCAAGCTGCAGGAAATAGCAGGGGCCGTGGCGTCAGTAGATGCGGACCTGCTGCTTGTCGACCACGAACTTTCTCCCTCTCAGCAGCGCAATATTGAAAAAGAAGTGAATGCCCGCGTGATTGATCGCACGCAGCTCATCCTGGATATTTTTGCCCGCCATGCGCGCAGCCGTGAAGGACAGCTTCAGGTGGAGTTGGCGCAGTTGAATTACATGCTGCCCCGGCTGGCCGGACAGAGGCATAGAAATGTCTCAGCTCGGCGGCGGTATTGGAACGCGCGGTCCTGGTGAAACCCAGCTGGAAACCGACCGGCGAAAGATTTTTCGCCGCATCCGCCACATCAAGCAGCAGCTGGAAGACGTGAAGCGCATACGCCGCCAGCAGCGGCAGCGGCGCGAGTCTGTTCCGCTTCCCACCGTGGCGCTGGTGGGCTATACCAATGCGGGCAAGTCGACGTTGTTCAATGTGCTGACCGGCGCAGGTGTGCTGGAGTCGGCCAAGATGTTCGCCACGCTAGATCCAACGGTCCGCGGCATCACGCTGCCCAGCAAGCGGAAAGTATTGCTCTCAGACACGGTAGGTTTTATCCGCAACCTGCCCACGACTCTGGTCTCGGCCTTTCGCGCCACGCTGGAAGAGGTGCAGCGCGCGGCGTTGCTTCTGCATGTGGCGGATGTCACCAGCCCTTCAGGCCAGGAGCAACAGCAGCAGGTGGAAAGCGTTCTGAAAGAGCTGGACGTGATGGACCGGGCGCAGATCCGCGTGATGAATAAAGTCGACTTGATGCCAGAAGCGCAGCGTAAAGCGCTGACCAGCGCAGCCAACACGGTGTATATCTCGGCGGCAAAACAAATCGGGCTGGACGGTCTGCTCTCTGCAATCGACTCCCATATGGAAATTGATGCGCTGCGGCCCTTGTGTATTCGGGTTCCCCAGAGCGAAGGCAAATTGCTGGCCATGATTGAGGCACGCGCTCACATCCTGAAGCGGTCGTATCGTGACAGTAAGGTGCAGCTGGACGTGGAAGCGCCGGAATCGCTGGCGCGGCAGCTGGAAGCGTATGTGGTGAAACAGAGGCCGCGACAAGTTCCCGCCGGTTCGGCAAGAAAGACTAAATAGCCTGTCGGCGGCTCCGTTTTAATCACACTTCCTACTTGTTATTCTTGAGCGCAGCTTCATAGTAGCTGCTCTTGGACTTTGCTCCAGCAGCACGCGCGCTCTCCAAAGCTCCAAGCAGTGCGCCGCGTCTTCCCGGAGCGTTCAGAAGAGCTTTCTCGTATTCAGCCAGCGCAGCCTCTGGATGACCGGATCGTGCGAGCAAGTCCGCAAGTTGCTCCCGCGCCGGCACCACTGGTCCGGGCGTGACGGGAAGTTTCTCTACAGCGTCTTCCTCGTCCGCCGCTTTCTTCATCAAAACCACGGCGTCTTCCGGTTTGTGATCCGCAAAGGCGATCCACGCCCCTGCTTCTTCTGCCTGGATATGAACCTGGACAGCCCAGTACTGGTTTCCGGAGGCGCGGAGTTCTTCTGTCATGTGTTCGAGCGACTGTAGTTCCGTACGGGCTGCCGTCACATTACCGGTGTGTGCATATCCCAGGGCGCGGGCCCATGCAGCAAGAGCGGAAACTTGCGGCGGCGCCCCCGGTGCAGCCGTGCAGCGGATTGCGTCCGGCCATTGCTTTCGTTCCACGGCATAGCGGATCGGCATGGCTGTTGCCGAATACGACACTTTGAAATCGGTTCCAGACAGCTGCCCCATGCCCTGCAACTCCTTGAGGATGGCAGCTGTGTCAGCGTCCCTTCCTTGCTGAAGCGACGCGTAAACAAGGTAGTCCATGGCATGCAATTCTTCCCCGATGTCGCCTTGCTGGTCTGCGGCCGCGCGCGCAGCCTGGTTGGATCGCGCGGAATCGTTCCACATGCCGAGCCGGGTAAAGATATGGGAAGGCATGTGCAGCGCATGGGGCGCTGAGGGCGCAATTTCTGAGTAGGCACGCGCAGCCTTCAGTCCCTGCTGCGCCATCTCGGCGTTATCGTTGGCATGAATCAGGTAGTGGGCCAGACCAGGATGCTCCGGATATTTGAGATAGAGCGGTTCAAGAATCTGCACGGCAGCTTTTTGGTTCTGGTGGGTCGTGTCTTGTGGGCTTGCTGTGGCAAGCAACGCCAGTGCATAGAAAATCTGTGATTCGGTGTCGCCAGGATTATGACTGGCCACCGTCGACATCGCATCACGGTATTTTGCCGCATGGGCCGGATAAGCGCCGCCATCGTCAATGAAAATGAAAGATGCCGCGGCCAGCAATTCTTTTTCCCGGGCATTGCCGGTGCCAATCTTTTGCGCCTGCTCAATTTCTGCACGCCCCTTCTGGACTGCATCGCCGGGCAGTGGTGGCGTCCAGAGCTGGTGATAGTAGCTCATGGCAATGCCCCAATGGGCCATGGCGCAACCCGGATCCTGGCGGGCCACTTCTGCAAATGCTTCTGCTGCTGGCGCGTATGCGAAAGAGTGCAGCAAAGCAACGGCACGATTGAAACTGCCCTGAACCAATGCCGGACAAGAAATGGGAAACGATACGGTGCCTAGTTTCTCCGGAGCCGGATGCTGGTGTTGTTGAGGGTACGCAGTTGTACAGAAAGAGAGGAGCAGAAGAATGGATACCGCTGGCTTCAATTTATTAACCCCCATTGAGCGAAGCACTATTTTAGTGATGACTGAAGCCCTATTTTAGTGAACCCAACGGCAATCAGAAATTACAAAATTTGCGAGAAATTTAAATGGGCCTGAAACCAAGAAGCGGTGACGGTTTCCTTGGCTACAAGCCCATTCGATCCTGAATCGGATCGGAGGTGATATTTCCATTTTAGGCCAGCCCAAGGCGATGTCAAGCGGTCCATGAAGTCTTTTTTTACTTACTTCCCCAGTTTGTAAACTGCGCGCCAGAGCCGCTGAAAATGGGGCTAATAGTTAAATCTGCAGAGATTTTAGAATTCCCTCAAAAGCGACTCAAAATGAGATTTTTGAGGGCCGGTTTTTATCGTGCAAGGAGTAACCGGATACCAATCATTACCAGCAAAGTTCCAAATATCCGGCGCAAGGCCAATTCCGGGATCTGCTGGGCCCACAGTCCGCCAAAATAGCCTCCGAGTAGGAATCCCAGGCCAATGAGCAGACCAGCTTTGAGGTCAACATTTCCCGCCTTGTAGTATTCCCAGAAAGCCAGAGCTCCCACGGGCGCCAGCAGAGCGGCAATGGATGTCCCTTGCGCTTTGTGCTGGTTCATATGAAAAAAGTAGGCCAGTGCGGGGACAATCAGGATGCCGCCGCCTAGTCCAACAATGCCGGAAAGGACGCCTACAAGAAGGCCGAGTAATATGTAAAGGAAAGCCATGGGCAGAATCATAAACGAAGCGGCTTTTGCGGGCGCATCTGGCGTTGACACTGCCGCGAAACGGATGTTAAGTTAGAGAGTTTGGTGGTCATCCCAATCCGCTTCAGTTCACCAACAATTTAAAGAATATTTTGCATGGACACAATACTCAGGCAAATAGGCGAATTACTGATTTCTTCCATCCCCACGATTATCAGCTTGCTGATCGTGTGGGTAGGCTATCGCTATATCGTCCATGGAAAGTTGCAGCAGGTGCTGGAGCAGCGGCATGCGCTGACCCAGGGCGCTATTCAGCGGGCGCAGGAAGAGATTGCCAAGGCAGAAGCCCGTACGGCGGAATATGAGCAGCGGGTGCGTGAGGCCCGGGCGGAGATTTATAAAGCCCAGCAGGCCAACCGGCAGCGGGTTATGGATACCCGCAATGCTGCCCTGACCGAAGCGCGCAAACAGGCAGGCGACAAGGTAAAAGAAGCACGGGCCAGTCTGGTTGCCACCGTGGCTTCATCCAAGGCAGCGCTGCGGGATCAGGCAGATGCTCTGGCGGACAAGGTAATTGAAACGATTTTGAAACCGGCAGCAGCAGCAGGGGGACGGTAAAAAGCATGGCCAGTCGTAGACAGAAATATTGGATCAAGGCTGTTCTGGCTTTATTGCTGCTGGCCGCGATGCCCAGCGGGATTTTGCGCGCTCAGGAAAGCGCAGCTCCCGCAACCGACTCGAAATCTGTACAAGCTGCAGATCAAGCGGAGAAAGAAAAAGGCAAGCAAGAAGAAAAGGCAGGCGGGGAAGCGGATGCGATACGCCATTCGCCTTCGGTTAATTTTATTGCCCGCAAGACAGGCCTTTCGAACGACGTGGTTTACTGGATTTGTATTGGGCTGAACTTTGCCGTCATCTTCCTGGGTATCGGATGGCTGATGCGCAAGAACCTGCCGGGTTACTTTAAGGGGCGCACGTCGACGATTCAGAGGGGTATTGAAGAGGCGCGGAAGACGAGTGAAGAGGCCCGCCAGCGGCTGACGGAAGTGGAAGGGCGGCTCTCCCGGCTGGATACGGAGATTGCCTCGATGCGACGCGAGGCCGATGAGAACGCCAGGGCCGAAGAGCAGCGCATTCTGGCTGCCGGCGAAGAAGAGCGCCGCCGGATTGTTGCTTCCTCTGAACAGGAAATTGAGATGACCGCCAACGCCGCGCGCCGCGAGCTGAAATCGTACGTTTCAGAGCTGGCGATTGAGCTGGCAGAGAAGAAGATCCGCGTAAGCAAAGATGCAGACGAAGCGCTGGTACGCTCATTTACCGCGCAAATGGGAAAGGACGGCAACTAAGATGGCAGCAGTCCTTGGCCGTTACGCCCGCGCTTACGCTGAAGTCATTGTGAAGCAGAAGCAGAGCCCCGAAACGGCAGTCACCGAGATTGAGCAGATGGCCGCGATCATGGGCGGCAGCCGCGATCTCCGAAATGTGTTGGCGAATCCCGCCGTTAGCCGTGAGCAGAAATTAAAGCTGCTGGATGCAATTATCAGCCGCATGGGCGCAAGCAAGCTGCTGCGTAATTTTCTGGCTGTGCTGATCGACCACCGGCGTATTGCAAATATCAACGAGTTGGTGGAGCAGTTCAAGCGTGAGCTGGATCGGCGCATGGGGATTGCCGAAGCAAAAGTAAGATCGGTAAGGGAACTGACCGCCAGCGAAAAGAGCTCTCTGGAAAAACAGCTGGCCTCACTTACGGGCAAGTTAGTCCGGGCAACCTACTCTGAAGATGCCAGCCTGCTGGGTGGCGTGTTGGTGCGTGTGGGCAGCACGATTTATGACGGCTCTGTCCATGGCCGGTTGCAGCGCATGAAGCAGGAATTGGCGAAAGGCTAGAGGAAACTTGGTATTAGAAGAATTTGGTAAATGAGTAATTTGGTAAATGGGTAATTGAAAACCATAAGCATCGAGCGATTTACTAAATTACCAATTCACTCAATTACCAAATCGGCGTTGAAATCGAAATATTTGACAAGGTATCTATGGCTCAAATTAAAGCAGACGAAATAACTAAGCTCATTCGCGACCAGATAGAGAATTACGAGTCCAAGGTTTCCGTGGACGAGGTTGGCACCATCATCTCTCTGGGTGACGGAATCGCCCGCATACACGGCCTGGACAAAGTCATGGCCGGCGAACTCCTGCAGTTCGGGCACGGCGTTTCCGGACTGGCCATGAACCTGGAAGAAGACCAGGTGGGCGCGGTGCTTCTGGGCGAATTCACCGAGATCAAAGAAGGCGACGAGGTGAAGCGCACCGGAACCATCATGTCAGTTCCGGTGGGCGAGGGCATGATTGGCCGCGTGGTGAACGCGCTGGGCCAGCCGATTGACGGCAAAGGGCCAATCGCTTCCAACAAACAGATTGCCATTGAGCGCATTGCGCCGGGCGTTATCGATCGCCAGCCGGTGCGTGAACCAATGGCGACCGGAATCAAGGCCATTGACTCGATGATCCCCGTGGGTCGCGGCCAGCGTGAGCTGATCATTGGCGACCGCCAGACCGGCAAGACCGCCGTAGCTCTGGATACGATCATCAACAGCAAGGGCAACAACCTGATTTGTATTTACAACGCGATTGGACAGAAGCGTTCTTCGATCGCGCAGGTAGTAAAGGTGCTGGAAGATTACGGCGCCATGGAGTACACGATTGTCGTCGCGGCTTCCGCGTCTGAGCCGGCTCCGATGTTGTACCTGGCTCCTTACGCTGCGTGCGCGATGGGCGAATACTTCCGCGATAACGGCAAGCACGCTCTGGTGATCTACGACGATCTTTCCAAGCACGCTGCGGCCTACCGCGAAATTTCATTGCTGCTGCGCCGTCCACCGGGACGCGAAGCTTATCCGGGCGACGTGTTTTATCTCCACTCCCGTTTGCTGGAACGCGCGGCAAAAATGTCAGACAAGATGGGCGGCGGATCACTTACCGCTCTGCCGGTGATTGAGACGCAGGCCGGCGACGTTTCGGCTTACATTCCGACCAATGTGATTTCTATTACCGACGGTCAGATCTTCCTGGAAACCGATCTGTTCAACTCCGGCGTGCGTCCGGCGGTAAACGTGGGTATCTCCGTAAGCCGCGTAGGCGGTTCCGCGCAGATCAAAGCCATGCGGCAGGTTGCCGGAACGTTGAAGCTGGAATTGGCGCAGTATCGCGAACTGGCGGCATTTGCGCAGTTCGGCTCCGACCTGGACAAAGCCACACAGGCACAGCTCAATCGCGGTAAACGTCTAGTTGAGATTTTGAAACAAGATCAGTATCAGCCGCTTTCCTTCGGCAAGCAGATCATGATCATTTTTGCCGGAACCAACGGCTATCTGGACGATCTGGAAGTCGAGCATGTGCGCGCATTCTCTGAAGAGCTGAATAAATACGTTGAGTCGATGAATCCGAAGCTGCTGGCTTCAATCATGGAAAAGAAGACGATTGATGACTCGATCAAAGCGGACATTGAGAAGACTTTGAAAGAATTCAAGCAGCGTTTTGTCAGTGAGCGGCAAGCAGAAGCGGCGAAGGTATAGCATAAAAATATGGCGAACCTTTTAGACATCCGGCGGCGTATCCGCAGCGTGCGCAACACGCGGCAGATCACCAAGGCCATGCAGATGGTCTCGGCGGCAAAGCTCCGTCGCGCGCAAGAGCGCGCATTGGCGGCACGGCCTTACGCACAGATGCTGACGAATGTGCTGAAGTCGCTGGTGACACGCGCCGATGTTTACGATCCCGAAACCGGAGAGGTACTCCATCCGTTGCTGGTCCGCCGCGAGGAGAAGACAACGCTGTTGATTGTTGTTTCGGGCGAGAAAGGTTTGGCCGGAGCGTTCAACTCCAACATCCTGAAGGCCGCGGCCAAGTTCCTGGATACCAAGAAAGATAAGAACATTGACGTGCTGGCCGTAGGCCGAAAGTCGCGCGATTATTTCCGCCGGCGCTATCCGCAGGCGTCTGAGTCAGGCGAAGAGCGCAAAGGCCCAATCCAGGTTGTGGGCGAATATGTGGGCCTGATGAATCGCGCGCAGTTTTCGAGTGCCCGCGAAATAGCAGAACGGGTGGTAAAGCTCTACACCGAAGCAAAAGTGGATTCGGTTTACATCGTTTACAACGAATTCAAGTCAGTGATTGCGCAGCGCCTGGTGGTGGATGACGTGCTCCCCATACGCGCCATTGGCGAACAAACGCACGCAATGATCGAGGAAGCCACGGAAGAGCAGCGCAAAGAGCGCGTGGAAGCGGCCAAGCATGCTGGTGTGGGTGTTCGTGGGGCTGACACGGCTGAAATCGATAAAAAAGCCGAAGGGTTTGCTACCGGTGAGGTCGACTACATTTACGAGCAATCACCAGCTGAACTTTTCCGCGATTTGCTGCCACGATACATTTCCGTACAGATTTATCGGGCCATGCTGGAGTCTGAGGCCGCTGAGCACGCAGCCAGAATGACGGCGATGGATTCAGCCACCAGCAACGCTTCCGACATGATTGATTCGCTGACGCTGGCAATGAACCGCGCCCGCCAGGCGAAAATTACGAAAGAGATTATTGAAATTGTCAGCGGCGCCGCGGCAGCACAGTAAGGCGGCAGTCGATAAGCAAAGAACACAAGGTCCCTCACCTCTGCTCAGCCGCTGAAGAAATCGCGGCTTCGTTGACGGGGTTCGGGATGACGAGACAAAAAAATTATGGCTACTCAAAATGTTGGCAAAGTAATACAGATCGCGGGTCCCGCGGTTGACGTGGAGTTCTCAGAAGGGCACCTGCCGCCGATCTATCAGGCGCTGCGTGTAACCAGCGAAGGCTTTAAAGTGCCGGATCCGATTGATGTGGTGCTGGAAGTTCAGCAGCATCTTGGCGAAGGCCGTGTTCGCACGGTGGCCATGCAGGCCACGGACGGCATGGTACGCGGCATGAACGCACTTGATCTTGGCGGTCCCATCTCCGTGCCCGTGGGCAAAGAAACGCTGGGACGCGTGATGAACGTAATCGGCGAGCCGGTAGACCAGCTGGGCCCAGTGAAGTCAGCCAAGAGATTGCCGATCCATCGCCTGGCGCCTGCGTTCGACGAGCAGGCCACCAAGGCAGAAATGTTTGAGACCGGTGTGAAAGTTATCGATCTGGTCCAGCCATTTTTGAAGGGCGGAAAGATTGGCTTGTTTGGCGGCGCCGGTGTAGGCAAAACGGTTGTGATCATGGAACTGATCAACAACGTGGCCAAGCAGCACGGAGGCTATTCCGTGTTTGCCGGCGTGGGCGAGCGCACACGCGAAGGCAACGATCTGTGGCTGGAAATGACTGAGTCCGGCGTAATCAAGCCGGGCGTCGCCGCGGAATCCAAAGCGTCACTTATTTACGGACAGATGACCGAGCCGCCCGGAGCGCGTCTGCGCGTGGCATTGACCGGCCTGACCGTGGCCGAGTATTTCCGCGATGAAGAAGGCGCGGATACGCTGCTCTTTATCGACAACATTTTCCGTTTCACGCAGGCTGGATCAGAAGTGTCCGCTCTGCTGGGACGTATGCCATCCGCCGTAGGTTATCAGCCAAACCTGGCAACGGAGATGGGCGAACTGCAGGAGCGCATCACATCGACTAAGCGCGGCTCTATCACATCGGTGCAGGCAATTTACGTGCCTGCCGACGATCTTACCGATCCAGCGCCGGCCACAACATTTGCCCACCTGGACGCGACCACGGTGCTTTCGCGTCCGCTGACGGCGATTGGAATTTATCCGGCGGTCGATCCGCTGCAATCGACTTCGCGTATTCTCGATCCGCACATTGTTGGGCAGGAGCACTATGACGTGGCGCAGTCGGTGAAACGAATATTGCAGCGGTATGCCGATCTACAGGACATCATCGCCATTCTGGGTATTGAAGAATTGAGCGAAGAAGACCGGCTCACGGTTTCACGCGCGCGCAAAGTGCAGAAATTCCTCTCGCAGCCGTTCTTTGTGGCGCAGCAGTTCACCGGCATGGCCGGCCGATATGTGAAGATCGCCGACACGGTGCGCAGCTTCAAGGAAATTATTGAAGGCAAGCATGACAGCGTTCCCGAGCAGGCTTTCTACATGAAGGGCGCGATTGAAGAAGTACTGGAAGCGGCGGAAAAAATGAAGTCTGGCGCGGCCGCGTAAAAATAAATGGCAGAGACGATCCAACTCGAAATCGTAACGCCGGAGCGGCTGGTGGTGAACGATACCGCCGAGTACATTGAGATCCCCGGAAAAACCGGGTATCTTGGCGTGCTGCCGGGCCATGCGCCGCTCATCACGGAGCTTGCCGTGGGCGAGATCAGCTACAGCAACGCGGGCAAGACCAAACGCCTGGCTGTGGCATGGGGCTTTGCGGAAGTTCTGCAGAACAAAGTCACCATCCTGGCGGAGACCGCGGAAAAGGCGGAGGATATTGATACCGCCCGCGCTGAAGCAGCGAAGAAGAAAGCTGAAGCCGAGCTACAGAAAGCCGGCGCTGAAGGCAACCAGGACGCGCAGAATGCACTGGACCGTGCGAACGCACGGCTGGGTGTGGCGGGCAAAGCCAAAAGCTAGCTTTCCTTAGAACTAACTTCGCTTAGAACTAACTTGGGCTTAGCTTGGGGTCTAGAGCAGCTTCTTCGGCAAGAGATACGTGAATCCCAGGAAGAATTCCCACCGGGTGCTGGTCGAGGTGAGCCCGCGATTGAAACCTGCGTCAAAAACCAGGTTCGGCCTCGGCGTATAGGTCGGCGCAAAGAGAAGACCAACAGCGTTTCCGTTCAGGAACGGCTGCGTAAAGTGCCAGATTTCACCATCCAACCCAAAATGCCGCGGAAGATTGTGCGAGATGGAGAGCGTCTGGCCGAATTGAGCACGGCGCGCGGCATTTTCAATCTGCTCGTTGAATAGCGCATTGGCATCGATATGGAACTTGGCAATATCGGTTGAAATCAAAACAAGCGCTGATTGGCTGTTGGAGCCGATATCCAGGTCTGGGGCAACCCCGGCATAAACACGCCGCAAATAACTTACAGAAATGGTTGGCCGGGTCTCTGTGCCGGGCAATACCACAGCCTGAACTCCCAGAGAGACATCGCCCTGGCCACGTGTTTCAGCATTACCCACGTCGGAATTGGCAAATGGTTCGGATTGCAAAATTAACTGCAGACGACGAGTGGGCGCAAACTTGATGACTTCACTAAAATTGACCTGATTGGGCACATCAGGAGAATTTTCTTCCCCCAATACGCCGGTTTCAAATTGCAGGTAGCCAACGGGAGTGAGCGTGGCCGGCGTGGAAACGGTGGGACGTCCGGGATTTGCTTCTTGCGCCCCGGCGACTGCCGCAAAAAGAAACAACAAGATGCCAACACGTGTTTTCCGCAAAAAAGATCCCCCACCCGCGTTTATAAGTCCAAGTTCGATTTAAAGATAAATTTAACTGAATAACTGGCTTTGGGCAGAGTTTATTCCGGTCAAAAAGTTACGCTAGTGCTCAGGTGGCAAAGCCACCGGGTTAACGTACGTTTCAGATTCCGGTTCCGATAAGGTGGTGGTGCTACAACCAAAATAATCTTCAAACCCGCCCGGAGGCCGCACCCGAGCTTACCCTTCTGGCTTGCGGGTGCGGCTGATGGCCAGTACCAAGCAGGGATGAGCGCACCAAGAACTTTGCCGGGCAATACGGCCCGTCCGCACGGCAGAATTAGCAGATTAATGACGCATTCGCTGCTTACGGTCATTCCCAATGCACGTCTATAAGAGGATATAATCTGCCTTCGCCATAGTCTGAAATTCCTTCTTTTGAGGTGCCAATTCACATGCGTAAACTCCTGCTTACATCCGTTGCCGGACTGGCAATATTGTTCTGCTTTTCTGTGCACGGTCTGGCTGCCAACTCCTCCGGACCCGCGGCCCCGGTCGCGCCTGCCCAGGATGGCACCATGCCCGCTCTGACCGCCATTGCCGGACAGGGCATGATGAGTTCCGAAGCCATGGACGATCTGGAAGAGCTCTCTGACTATATCGGCGGAAGAGTTACCGGTTCACCGCAGGCGGCGCAGGCCGTTGAGTGGGGCATACGCAAGATGAACGCGATGGGACTGGAAAATGTGCATGCCGAGAAGTGGCAAATCGCCCATGGCTGGACGCGCGGTTCTGCCGAGGCCGAAGTGCTGGCTCCTATTCATCGCCGCCTGAGCGTGGATGCCATGGGCTGGGTGGGCTCGACCAAAGTGGGCGGAGAAGAAGCTGAGGTTGCGCCTGTCAACATCAATAACCTGGAAGAGGAGCTGAAGAACAATTCCGCTTCATGGACCGGCAAAGTGATTTTGATCGTAAAGAAAGGCGCGGCGCCTGCGGGTGGCATGGGCGGCTTTGCCAAGTTTGGTGATTTTCTGAAAAAAGCGCATGACGTTCACGCCGTCGCGGTCATCGGCGGCCAGGGAGGGTCATTTGCGACGGGCATGCACCTTACGCATACGGGCGCACTGGGTTTTGACACTTACTACGAAATCCCCGTTGTCAGCATGATTGCCGAAGACCAATTGCAGCTCACACGGTTTCTCGATCAGGGCAAGCCGATACGCTTGAAGATCAACGTGCAGAATAAAGTCAGCAGCGGGCCGGTGGATTCAGCCAATGTGGTGGGCGAAATCCGCGGCAGCGAGCATCCGGAGCAGGTGATTGTTGTGGGCGGCCATCTTGATTCCTGGGACCTGGCGGATGGCGCAACCGATGATGGCTGCGGTGTTGCCACTACACTGGGCGCGGCCAAGGCCATCAAGCTCAGCGGCTTCAAACCTAAACGGACGATCCGCTTCGTTCTTTTCACCGGAGAAGAGCAGGGTCTGCTTGGCTCGCTGGCTTATACCAAGACACATAAAGACGAAATGGCGAACCACGTAGCTGCGCTCATCCTGGACAACGGACAAGGGCCGGTGGTGAAGCTGAACATGGGCGGCCGCGATGATCTTGTGCCTGCAGTCAAAATGTTTGCCGATTCCGTCAAAGCATTTGGTGAAGTGGGAGTGGATGACGGCGTGGTCTTTGGCACCGATGCGGGTCCATTTATTCTCGCCGGGCTGCCGGGCATCAACATGGACCAGGATTCGCCGGAGTACAAGTACACACACCACTCCGCGGTGGATACCTTTGACAAAGTAAAACCCGACCTGCTTACCCGCGACGCAACGATGATGGGCCTGACGGCTTTCTGGATTGCCGATCGACCGGAGCGGCTTGCCAGTCCGTGGCCGGCGGAGAAGACCGCCAAGATGCTGGTGGAAAAGCATAGTGATGGGTTCCTGAAAGCTTTCGGCCTGTGGCCGTTTGGCGATATGGGTAAGCCGGCGGACGCAAAACCGGCGGCTTCTGGACAGCCAACCGGAGGATCAAACTAGCTCAGGGGATTGCTGATTGAGCGGAATTTTTGGGTGCGGGGCGATCGATTTTCCGCACCCGATGCTTCGCACCCAATTACGTTGAAGGGATGAGTCGATTCTCAGCTGTTTGATTTCAAATCTTTGGATCTCAAATCTTCTATTCTCAAATCTTCGATCCTCAAATTTTCGGAAAATTTCTTTCGCAGGGCCTCCGCGCTGGTTCCCTGATTTCTCATTGTTCGCAAACTCAAGGCGTCATGTCTTTTTGCCAGACGAAGATTTTTTTCGTCACGCAGCAGGGGGCAATGAAAATAGTCTGGCGCTGAATATCCGAGCGCGCGGATGAGAAGCAATTGCCGTGCAGTACTCTTCAGCAGGTCTTCTCCACGAACAACTTCAGTGATCTGCATGGCGGCATCATCCACCACCACGGCGAGTTGATAGGCTGGAATATCATCGCGGCGCCAGAGCAGGAAATCCGAGAAATCCTGGCCGGCGACAAACCGCTGGGCGCCGGAATAGCCATCGGTAAAAGAGATGGCTTCCCCCTCAGGAACCTTAAAGCGCCAGCTTACGCCTGCGGGGGAATCGTATTGCGCGGCGGTGGTAATTTTGTTGCGGCAAGTGCCGGGATAAGAAAGCTTCATCGTCGACCGGGGATACAGTGACTGACTCCGCTCCATGCAATGGTTCATGCGGTGCGGAAAGGGCGCGCTCAAGGTCTTTGCGCGAGCATGTGCAGGGATAGACCAGGCCGCTATCACGCAATTTGCGCCACGCTGCAAGATAGAAGCTGCGGCGCTGGCTTTGTGAATACGGCGCAAACGGCCCACCTACGTCAGGGCCTTCATCCCAAGCCAGGCCCAGCCAGCGGAGATCTTCATACATTGCCTGGACGAATTCCGGCTTGCAGCGTTGATAGTCCAGGTCTTCATTGCGGAAGACCAGCTTGCCCTGCGCAGTACGGGCGCGCTGCCACGCAACCCAGAAAGTGCGTGCGTGTCCCAGGTGCAGAAACCCGGTTGGGGAAGGCGCAAGCCGCCCGCGATATTGGCTCACTGGCGGCTCCGGCAAAGCATAACTCCTGGTTATTTCGGTCTGATGCCAACCAGATCAGGCGGCGCCGCTGAACCATCCGACTTCAGGAAAGTCGTGGGTATCTGGACCTCGTCTTGACTGGTTAGAAGATTGATTCGGTCAACGGTATTGGTGCCGGCCACTCCAACCCAGAGCGTGCTTCCGTCGGGGGTCAGGCCGCCAGTCAACGGCGCTGTGGCTCCTGTGGGCAGTGGAATGATTCCAGGGCCGCCTCCCGGAATGGCAACCAGTACGCTTTTGATTCCAGTTGGCAGCACGACGACGTGCGAGCCATTGGTGCCAATCAAGAGCTGACGAGCGGCGAATGGTCCCACTCCAAAATCAATAAACTGGTTTTTGTAGCTGACATTTTGCTGACAATTTGCAGGCGTAATGGCAACGGGCGTGGTAAGCGACGAAGTGGTAACGGTTTCAACATCCAATCCCGTTGCCTCCACGGCAATGATCTGGTCTGCATTCCTCACCGAACCCACAAGCTGGATCGTGCTGCTGTCGTTGGTAGGCGGAGTGAGCGATTGCTGAACATTATTGCAGGTGGCGATCGCCTGGAGGCCGGCGGAGTTTGCCACATAAACAAAGGGGCCGGAGGAAAGCGTGGTTACATCTGTGCTGGTGCCGCCCGTATTTGTTGTTGTCTGCGTCAGCACTGGAGAAACAACAGCGACCGTGCCATTATCTCCAACTCCGAAGGCCTTGAACCCATCCTCATCAAAGGTCGCTGCAACTATGCCGGGAACAATAAAGGTCGTAATGGTATTGGCGGGCTGGTTAAAGAGCCATAAGCGTTGTTCTGAAGGGAACTTGTCAATTGGAGCGCCGGTGGCAGGATCATTGGCGGAGTTTGAAACCAACGCCTGTGTGCCATCGGCGGAGACTGCCAGCACCTTGCCCAGCGCTACGGGAGTTACCAGTGACGCTACATTCGATGTGGTGTTCAGGAGAGTCAGCCCGGCATTGGTGCCGATGTAAGCGTTTGCGCCTGTGCGATCAAACACAATCGAGTTCGGTACTCCGGGTAACGGGATCGCGGTACCGGCTTTGGGAGGATTCGTGCTGGCGTCAATCGGAATCAGGGAAATCTGGTTTCCAGCGGGTGGAGCAAACGACGAGGCAGCGTAAACCGTTGTCGTGTTCGGGCTTGTTCCAGTGACTGTAACGCTGTAAAGGTTGCTATAGAGGGGCGTATTCAGTCCAGCGCCGCAGTTTGGAGGCGCACACACCGCAATGATTCCGGCTCCGCCGGGAGATTGCGCAGTGACTAGCTCCCCGGCAACCGTAGCTATACCGGGATTGTTGCTTATCAAGGTGAAAGCAGCATTCGATGTCCCGACACCGTTCTCATCGAATATATCAACCTGAAGCTGTTGCGTAGCCGCCACCGCCAATGAGGTTGAAAACTTGAATCCGTTCGCGGGATCGCCCGAATCATGCAGCGTAATGTTCACCGGCAGGCAGGTCCGGAAGTTCTGGGCCGGTGAGGAGGTGTTGCCAATTCTGGCAACAATTCCAGTGATGCCGCCCTGATGCGCGGTGACCAATCCATTGGCATCCGCTGTTGCAACGGCGCCGGCGCTTTCCGTCCAGGTAAAATCGCCCACCTGGCTGGTGATGTCATTGCCGTTATTAAATGCGTGGGCCACGAATTGGTGGGTCTGATTGGTGGAAAAACATCCTGCGGGCGCCGGGTCAACGGTAATGGCCGTAATAGCGGGATGAACCGCCACGCTGACTGGTCCGCTGGTAACGCCTCCAGCGGTAGCAGTGATGATTGCTGTGCCCTGAGATCAGCTTGCCTGAGGCGTCCGTACCCTTGCAAACCACAAAGATTGAATCCCAAACGCCGGCGCAAACCTGGCCTGCGGGAGATACTGTAGCAACATTGGTATTGGTTGAATTGAAAGTAAAAGTTGTGACTACAGCACTGTTCGCAGAGTTCACGGCACTTGGGGTGACTGTAACAACGTCTCCGGCGTCCATGGAAAGCGTGGCAGGGGTCACCAGGACCTGGGCGACAGTATTCGTGGTGGATGAGGAGCCTCCGCCGCAACCGGCGACAAATGATAAGAACAAAATAGCCATGATTGCCGAAGTTCCCGCCAAATGCCAGCTACCAGGCCTTTTTTCCCGCGTCTTGAGCAACAATTGAGTGCGCATAAGTATAGAAGAGAGTTCAGTGTAGATTCTTGCGGGGATTTCTTCAACTTGTGAGGGCAGGCAAGCTGGGTAAAAACTGCCATAAAAAGGGTGAATTGGATCGATTGTCAGAAAACTCTGAGGGATGAAACGATCCAAAAAGGTTTTTCACGCAAGGTTAACTGGGCTGATTCCGTCTATTTCGGGATTGTCCGCCCATCCGGCGGCCAGGTTGACGAGGCAGGGCGCAGTTGTTATATTAAATAGGTTCCGCGAGTGCAAGTTAGCTTGCCTGTAGTGAGCTGTGAGTAGTTTTTGCCCAGGATTGAATCCGCAAGAGGGCATACCTCGCTGAAATGGTTCGCGCTACCTTCCCACGGAAGGGTATGCGAATCAAGAGAACGAAACGGAGCGCCCCCGTATTAAGGCTCGGTGCCACCGTCGTTTCTCAACCACAGATAGGGTTATTCAATAATTTCCGCTGATTTTAGGCGGATTCATGGCTGCATGCGTCGCAGCCAGTCTCGCAAATGCGGGATCCCAAGCAGGCAGGGCGTACGTGTGTGCGCCGATGTGTTCCTGCCGCAAACAAGTTTTAACCCAGAGATTTGAGAGATTAAGGATATTTAAAGTGCCGACATTCAATCAGTTGGTCCGCAAAGGAAGAACGGCGCCGAATTACAAAACGGCCAGCCCGGCCCTGCAGGCTTCACCGCAGCGTCGCGGTGTTTGTACGCGCGTCTATACCCAGACGCCAAAAAAGCCGAACTCAGCGTTGCGCAAAGTGGCTCGCGTCCGTCTGACGAATGGGATCGAAGTGACGACATATATTCCCGGCGTCGGCCACAACCTGCAGGAGCACTCGATTGTGCTGATCCGCGGAGGCCGCGTAAAAGACCTTCCCGGAGTGCGCTATCACGTTGTGCGCGGCACGCTGGACGCCACTGGTGTTGCGAACCGCAAGCAGGGGCGCTCAAAGTACGGAGCCAAGCGGCCGAAGTAGATCTCAAGTAGAAATTTTTTGTGAACGGCAAATGCCGTCTGAGGAAATAAAGATTTATGCCACGTAAAGGACACGTTCCGAAGAGGGACCCAATCGCGGACCCGATTTACAGCTCAACGCTGGTGACCAAGTTCGTCAACACGATGATGTATGGCGGCAAGAAGTCCACCGCGCAGGGAATTTTCTATAAGTGCATGGACAACCTGCAGGCCAAGGGCGGAGACGAAGCCCTGAAGCTGTTCAAGAAGGCCGTGGAAAATGCCAAGCCCATGCTGGAAGTGAAGACCCGCCGCGTGGGCGGAGCGAACTATCAGGTCCCGGTGGAAGTGAATCCTGACCGGCGTACCTCGCTGGCCATCCGCTGGCTCGTGAGCTATGCGCGCGAGCGTGGCGAAAAAGGCATGGTGGATAAGCTCACCAATGAATTGCTGGATGCGGCCAACGGTCGCGGCGCGGCGATCAAGAAAAAGGAAGACGTTCACCGTATGGCAGAGGCAAACAAGGCGTTTGCTCACTATCGCTGGTAGAAGAGCAGTATTTAGTTTTTAAGTATTCAGGAAAATTAGGACCACACAGTGCCAAGACAAGTACCACTAGAACGCTGCCGCAACATCGGGATCATGGCCCACATTGATGCCGGCAAGACCACTACGACTGAACGAGTCCTGTTTTATACGGGCATCACACACCGTATTGGTGAAGTGCACGAAGGCACTGCCACCATGGATTGGATGGAGCAGGAGCAGGAGCGCGGCATTACGATTACCTCCGCCGCAACGACCTGCGTCTGGCGGGATATTCGCATCAACATTATTGATACACCAGGCCACGTGGATTTCACGGCCGAAGTGGAGCGCTCACTGCGCGTGCTGGATGGCGCCTGCGCCGTGTTTGACGCCGTGCATGGCGTAGAGCCGCAATCGGAAACAGTTTGGCGCCAGGCCGATAAATATCAGGTCCCGCGTATTTGCTTCATTAACAAGATGGACAAGATGGGCGCGGATTTTGAGCACGCGGTGGATACGATCCGCAAGCGCCTCAATGCCCGTCCGGTTGCGATCCAGATTCCTATTGGACAGGAAGCGGCTTTTAAGGGCGTCATCGATTTGGTTGAAATGAAGGCCATCTACTGGCGCGATGAAACCATGGGCGCCAAGTATGAAGTGGAAGAGATTCCTGCTGAACTGAAAAAGAAAGCGGAAGCATTTCACGCACAGCTGGTTGAATCAGTCGCGGAAAACGATGACGACCTGCTGCACAAGTTTTTGGAAGGCGAGACCATCTCCGCCGCCGAAATTCGTAAGTCGCTGCGCAAGAGCACGATCAGTCTGAAATTGTTCCCGGTTCTCTGCGGAACAGCCTTTAAAAATAAGGGCGTACAGACGCTGCTGGACGCGGTGGTGGATTATCTGCCTTCGCCGCTCGATATTCCCAATACTCAGGGTATCGATCCTGACCATCCGGAAAACAAACTCGAGCGCAAGCCGGCCGATAGTGAGCCTTTCTCCGGACTGGCTTTCAAGATCATGGCGGATTCGTTTGTCGGCCAATTGGTTTTCGTGCGCGTCTATTCCGGTCATTTGAAGACCGGTGACGGCGTGCTCAATACCACCAAGGGCAAGACGGAGCGGATCGGCCGTCTCTTGAAGATGCATGCCAATAAGCGCGAAGAGATCAGCGAAATCTATGCTGGCGACATTTGCGCCTGCGTGGGCCTGAAGAACGTCACGACAGGCGACACGATCTGTTCAGAAAAATCGCCGATTCTGCTGGAGTCGATTACGTTTGCCGCGCCGGTTATCTCGGTTGCGGTTGAGCCGAAGACGAAAAGCGATCAGGAAAAGATGGGCGTGGCGCTGGGCCGCCTGGCGCAGGAAGATCCCACGTTCAAGGTTGCGACCGATCCGGATTCCGGACAGACCATTATCAGTGGTATGGGCGAGTTGCATCTGGAAATCATCATTGACCGCATGATGCGCGAATACAAAGTGGAAGCCAATGTGGGTAAACCGCAGGTGGCTTATCGCGAGACGATTCGCAAGCATTCCGAGGCGGAAGGCAAATACATTCGCCAGACCGGCGGTTCGGGTCACTATGGCCACGTGAAGCTGCGTATTGATCCCAATGAGATGGGCAAGGGCTTTGAGTTCGTCAATGAGATCAAGAGCGGTTCGGTTCCGCGCGAATTCTTTAAGCCGATTGAGCAGGGCGTGAAGCAGGCCATGGAAGGCGGCGTTCTGGCCGGCTATGAAATGGTCGACATCAAGGTCACGCTGTATGACGGCAGCTATCACGAAGTAGATTCCGACGAAATGGCATTCAAGATCGCGGCTTCCATGGGCTTTAAGGAAGCGGCGCGCAAGGCCCAGCCGGTCCTGCTGGAGCCGATCATGTCAGTGGAAGTGCTGGTTCCGGAAGATTTCATGGGTGTGATTATCGGCGACCTGAATTCCCGCCGTGGACGGATTGAAGGCATTGAGCACCGCGCGGGTTCGCAGGTAATCAAGTCGCTGGTTCCGCTGGCGGAAATGTTTGGTTACGCCACGAACATGCGCTCGAATACGCAGGGACGCGCGACTTTCTCCATGCACTTTGCGCATTACGATGAAGCACCGCGCGCTGTGACGGAAGAGATTGTGGCCAAGGTTCAGGGTAAGCCGGCTGCCCGGTGAATCACCGGGGCGAGACGGTTTGTTGTCGTCCGTGAATTTCAAGTGGTGGATGGGCGGGAAGAGGATTTTGAAGGAGTTTTCAAGCCAGACGGGATATGGCAGGAATTTCTTCAGCGCTCACCAGGATATTTGACGAGCGAGTTAGTTAAGTTTGCACGCGAGCGTGGCCGGTTTGAAGTTTTCGACTACTGGCAGTCGCATGAAGAGTTTGAAATCTGCCGGCAGGAGCGTCAGCCGGAGATTGAAAGATTCAAGCTGTTGTTTCTTGAAAGTTTGGTCCAGCGAGAGACGTTGCTGGGAAGTTTTTATGAAGATGGGCCGGACGAAAGCGGTCTGGTGCTTGGTTAGTTTAGGCAGATGGCTTCCGATGCTCAGTACGTGATTGTCTGGGAGTTTCTGGTGAAGCCAGGCAGTACAGCTGAGTTTCAAGAGAAGTACGGGCCTGAAGGTGGATGGGCGCGTTTCTTCCGCGGCTCCGCAGGTTATATACGGACGGAGCTGGTAAAAGATGTGGGCAATGTTGGCGAAGGCCGGCGGTTTCTAACGCTGGATTACTGGCGGAGTGAAGAAGAGTTCAGCCGGTTTCGCGACAAAAATCTGGCCGAGTATGAACGGCTGGACAAAGAGTTTGCAGGTTTAACGGAACAGGAAACGCGCCTGGGCGCGTTCTGGTTCAGCAAAGGTTAGGAGCTTCAGGCAATGGCAAAGGAAAAATTTGACCGCAGCAAGCCGCACGTAAACGTAGGAACGATCGGGCATATCGATCATGGAAAGACCACGTTGACGGCGGCGATCACGAAGGTGCTGTCGAAGCACAATCCGAAGATCAAGTTCCGGGATTTTGCGTCGATTGACAACGCGCCGGAAGAGCGCGAGCGCGGTATTACGATCGCGACGGCGCACGTGGAATACGAGACGCCGAACCGGCACTATGCGCACGTGGACTGTCCGGGTCACGCCGATTACATCAAGAACATGATTACGGGCGCGGCGCAGATGGATGGCGCGATCTTAGTCGTTGCGGCCACCGATGGTCCGATGCCGCAGACGCGTGAACACGTGCTGCTGGCCCGCCAGGTAGGCGTGCCGTGCATCGTGGTGGCGTTGAACAAGTGCGACGCCGTCGATGACGCTGAGCTGCTGGACCTGGTGGAATTGGAGGTTCGCGAGCTGCTGAAGAGCTACAAGTTCCCCGGCGACGATGTCCCGGTAGTCCGCTTGAGCGCCCTGAATGCGTTGAATGGCGATGCCAAGTGGGAAAAGCAGATTGACGAGCTGATGGCTGCGGTGGACAAGTACGTACCGCTGCCGGCACGCGATATCGATAAGCCGTTCCTGATGCCGATTGAAGATATCTTCTCAATCTCAGGCCGCGGCACGGTGGTAACGGGCCGTATTGAGCGTGGCAAGGTGAAGGTGGGCGAGGAAGTGGAGATTGTGGGCTTCCGCGACACGCGCAAGACGGTGGTTACAGGCGTGGAAATGTTCAAGAAGCAGCTGGACGAAGGCATGGCGGGCGATAACGCCGGGCTGCTGCTGCGCGGTATTGGCAAAGACGATGTGGAGCGCGGCATGGTATTGGCCAAGGGCGGATCGATTACGCCGCACACCAAGTTCAAGGCTGAGATTTACGTGTTGAACAAGGAAGAAGGCGGACGTCACACACCGTTCTTCAAGGGCTACAGGCCACAGTTTTACTTCCGCACGACGGACGTAACGGGCGTGGCAGAGCTGCCGGCGGGCACCGAGATGGTGATGCCGGGCGACAACGTATCCTTGACGATCGAGCTGATTACGCCGGTGGCCATGGAAAAGGGCTTGCGGTTCGCTATCCGCGAAGGTGGACGGACGGTAGGCGCGGGCACGATCTCAGAAATTATTCAGTAAGGGATTGAGGGGTCGCAGGCGAGCGCGCCTGCGGTCCAGAGAAAAATATGAAGCGGCAGTGACCGTAGATCTTTCGACACTGGCCTGACCGCAAAAGATCTTTGAGGGATAAACGAGTGATTGGAAAAGAAAGAATTCGCATACGGCTGAAAGCCTACGACTACCGCATCCTGGACCAGTCGACGGGCGAGATTGTGGATACAGCGAAACGTACCGGAGCGCAGATTGCCGGACCGATTCCGCTGCCCACGGTAAAAAACAAATATTGCGTGCTGCGCTCTCCCCACGTGGACAAGAAGTCGCGCGAGGCATTTGAGATCCGCACGCACAAACGGCTGATCGACATCCTGGAGCCCACGCAGAACACGGTGGACGCGCTGATGAAGCTCGATCTTCCGGCCGGCGTGGATGTGGAGATCAAGGCATTTGGAAAAGAGCACAAATAGCTTTTAGTCATTAGTAGTTAGTGCTTAGCCAAAGCGGTTGTACAAGGCGGGTTCGGCTAAAGGCTAAGAGCTAGCGACCAAAAGCCAAAAGCAACAAACCTACAGTCGCTCAATAAAGCGATGATGAGGAAAGGGAACAATGATTAACGGAATTCTCGGCAAGAAAATCGGCATGACGCAGATCTTTGACGACAAGGGTGAAGTTCATCCGGTCACGGTCCTGCAGGCCGGTCCGTGTGTGATCACGCAGATCAAGCGGAACAATAAAGACGGTTATGAAGCGGCGCAGATTGGCCTGGTGGAATTCGTGAAGGGCAAGAACGTCTCGAAAGCCATGCAGGGACATTTCGGCAAGCATGATCTGCCGCCGGTAAAGTTTATCCGCGAAGTTGCGATGGTCGATGGCACGGAAGCAGCCAAGGCGGAAGAGCCAACAGTAGAAGGCGAAGCGGCGGCCAGCAATGGCGATGGAATTAAAGTCGGCGCCAAGGTTCTGGTGGACATTTTCAACAATGAGAAATTCGTGGATGTGATCGGCGTGAGCAAGGGGCGCGGCTTTGCCGGCGTCGTAAAGCGCCATCACTTCGGCGGCGGTCCCGGAGCGCACGGACACATGTTCCAGGTGCAGGGTTCGATTGGCGCATCGTCATTTCCTTCGCGCGTGTTTCCCGGAATGCGTATGTCCGGCCACATGGGCGTGGACCAGGTGACGGTCCGCAACTTGAAAATCCGCGGCATCGACAACGAAGACAATTTGTTGCTGGTGGAAGGCGCGGTACCCGGACCAAAAGGCGCTTATGTGGTGATCCTGAAGTCCAAGAAGCCGCCGCGCGAGCGCCGTGGCTTTGCCGGATCGACCACGCTGGATCCATTGAAGGCGGCAAAGAAAGCTGCTGCTGGTAAGGCGAAAAAGTAATAACGAATGAGCACAGGCAAGAGTGCCTGTGCCACAACTAAAGAGCTAAAGGCCAAGGGCCAATAGCGAAGAGCTGATGACAATGGCAAAGATTGATGTAGTCAATTTAGAAGGCAAGAAGACAGGCACGCTGGAGCTGGCCGATGAGGTCTTTGGCGGTATTAATGAAGATCTTCTCTGGGAAGCGGTAAAGCATTACCGTTCGGCACAGCGCGCGGGCACGCACGCCACCAAGAACAAGAAGCTGGTGTCAGGCGCAGGCAAAAAACTATGGAAGCAAAAAGGTACGGGCCGCGCTCGCGTGGGTTCCATACGCTCTCCACTGTGGCGCCACGGCGGCACGGTCCACGGACCACAGCCCCGCTCCTATGACTATCAGTTTCCCAAGAAGAAGCTGCTTGGTGCGCTGCGTTCGGCGCTGGCTTCCAAGCTGTCTGACGGCAAGCTGGTGGTGGTGGAAGAGTTCGATCTGGGTGAAGTCAAGACCGGAGCGTTCCGCAAGACGCTGGGCAAGCTGGGCGTTGGCAAAACCACGCTGCTGGTTGACGGCACGAAAGAAAACCGCAATCTGGAGCTGAGTTCGCGCAACCTGCATGGCGTGGAGCTGGTCCCGAGCAACCGGGTGCATCCGTATCACCTGCTGCGTTATGAGACGGCGATCTTCTCTCTGGCGGCAATGGAAAAGCTGCAGGATTCACTGAAGGCCTCAGCCCCGAAGCATAACCATAGCGCGGAGGTGGCGTAATGAAATCGGCTTATCAGATTATCCGCAAGCCCGTGATCACGGAAAAAGGGCTGGGCGTAAAAGAGAACCAGGGCACGTTGGTTTTTGAGGTTGCCGCCCAGGCCACCAAGACGGAAGTGAAAGAAGCGGTACAGAAGGTATTCAAGGTCAAGGTTGAATCGGTGCGCACCGCGAACTTTGTGGGCAAAGAGCGCCGCCGGGGCAAGTTTGCCGGTTACCGTCCGGACTGGAAGAAGGCCTACGTAAGGCTGAAGGCGGGCGAGAAGATGCCGGAGTACGCGGCCAACATTTAGTTAGTAACCGCTTGAGGGCTTGAATCGTGGTTAAGGCGATTCGGCTCCCGAGCAACGCAATTCGGCGGCCAGATGGGCGGGATTGCTGACGAAATAGAGATTTAAAGGTTTAGCTGTTAGCCAGCGAGTTTCAAGACAAAAGCTAAGAGCTAACTACCAAAGGCTGAAATTATGGCAATAAAGACATACAGACCGATTACGCCGTCGCTGCGTTTCAAGACCACGCTGACGAACGACGAACTGACGACCGATAAGCCGCACAAGCCGCTCACGCGCATCAAGCTGCGCACCGGCGGACGCCGCAATGGTGGCGACATCACCATCTGGCATCGTGGCGGCGGGCACAAGCGCAAACTGCGGGCAATCGATTTCAAGCGCGATAAGTCCGGCGTTCCGGCAACCGTGGTTTCGATCGAATACGATCCGAACCGCTCCGCGCGCATTGCTTTGCTGGCGTATGCCGATGGCGAAAAGCGCTACATCCTTCATCCCGTGGGATTAAACGTGGGACAGAAGATTGTCAGCGGTCCGGAAGCCGACATTCTGGTGGGCAACGCGCTGCCGTTGAAGAACATTCCCGCCGGCACCACGGTCCACAACATTGAGCTGAAGCCCGGTAAAGGCGCACAGATGGTGCGTTCCGCCGGCGGCTCGGCACAGCTGGTGGCCAAGGAATCCGATTACGCGCTGGTGAAGCTGCCTTCGGGCGAGACGCGCAAAGTGCTGATTGATTGCATGGCGACGATTGGGCAGATCGGCAACGTGGACCACGAAAACGTGTCCATCGGCAAGGCCGGCCGCAACATCTGGCTGGGCAAAAAGCCGGTGAATCGCGGCGTGGCCATGAACCCGGTAGACCATCCACATGGCGGTGGTGAAGGTAAAACCTCTGGTGGACGCCATCCGGTAACGCCCTGGGGCCAGCCGACACGTGGTTACAAGACGCGCAACAACAAGCGCACCGACAAGTTTATTGTCAGCAGGAGACAGAAATAATGGCGCGTTCACTGAAAAAAGGGCCGCATATTGACGGCCATCTGTTGAAGAAGATCGAGGATTTGAACCAGAAGAATGACAAGAAGGTTATTCGCTCCTGGTCGCGCCGGTCAACGATTTCACCGGAGATGGTGGGACACACGATCGCGGTGCACAACGGCAAAAAGTTTATTCCCGTGTACATCACGGAAAACATGGTGGGACACAAGCTGGGCGAGTTCTCCTTTACACGGCAGTTCAAAGGGCACTCGATGAAGGCAGCAGAGACCACCGCGAAACCGGCAAGCGCTCCGGCGCCGCCACCGGCGAAGTAACGCATTACGGCCAGGCAGGCGAAGCATTGCGGAGCGTCTTTTGGTTGCGGTTTAAGGACTTAAGGAAAAGATCATGGAATTTATAGCGAAAGCCCGGTTCACACGAGTATCGCCGCAGAAGGCGCGGCTGGTGCTGGACCTGATTAAAGGACGGCGCGTGGAAGATGCACTGACCACGCTGACCTTCACCAAGAAGCGCATTGCTCCGGCGATTTTTCAGCTGCTGCGCTCCGCGGTGGAAAACGCCAACTATCTGAGCCAGGAAAAAGGCTTGGATGTGGACCTGGACCGGCTCTATGTGAAGCATGCCATCGCCAATGAAGGCCCGCGCATGAAGCGTATCCGCCCGGCGCCGATGGGCCGCGCGTTCCGCTACCAGCGCCGTATCTCGCACATGGAGATTGTGCTGGCGGAAAAGGGCGCGGAGAACAAGCAGAATCTGGCCACGGTTGTAGGCGAAGAAGAGTCTGCTGCTCCGGCCAGGACACCGGCGAAGAAGAAAGCCGTTGGAGCAAAGAAGAAATCTGCGGGCAAGAAGAAGACAGCAGCCGCGAAGTAGAAGGTTAAAAAAGTTTTGCGCAGCAAGCTGCGCGATGAAGGCAATGAGGTAAATGCATGGGACAGAAAGTCCATCCTTACGGGTTTCGCCTGGGATACACCAAGCCCTGGCGGTCGCGCTGGTTCATTGAGCGCGATTACAGCAAATTGCTTCTTGAAGATGTAAAGCTCAAGGAAGAGCTGCGGGACAAGCTGAAGTCCGCGGGCGTGAGCTCAGTGGAGATTGAGCGGCCAGGCAACAAGCTGCGCATTATCATCCGCACGGCGCGGCCGGGCATCATCATCGGACGCAAGGGCGCGGAAATTGACAAGCTGAAGGTGGAGCTGCAGAAGCGCACCAACCGCGACGTCTTTATCGATATCCAGGAAGTGCACAAGCCTGAGCTGGATGCGCAGCTGGTGTCGGAAGGGATCGCGCTGCAGCTGGAAAAGCGCGTCGGTTTCCGGCGGGCCATGCGCAAGTCGGTGGATTCGGCTCTGCGTTTCGGCTGCAAAGGCATCAAGGTCCGCGTATCGGGCCGGCTGAACGGCAATGAAATCGCGCGTTCCGAGTGGTATCTGCAGGGCCGCTTGCCGCTGCATACGCTGCGTGCCGACATTGATTTTGGGTTCTCGGAAGCACACACCACGTATGGCATCATCGGCGTGAAGTGCTGGGTTTATAAAGGCGATATTTTGCCGCAGAAGAAACGCCAGCCGGAGCGTGCAGGTGCGGGAGCATTCTGAGAGAAGCAGTATTTAGTAATTGGTAGTTAGTATTTAGTTTGTGTGGAAGACCGAAGCGGCTTTGTAGTTTAGGAGCAGTTAAGAAGATTACGGCTAAGTTCTAAATACTAAGTACTCGACGAAGAAGTGAGCAGTTAGAGGATTTGAACCTATGTTGATGCCAAAAAAAGTTAAGTACCGCAAGCAGCAGCGCGGACGCATGCGCGGTAAGGCCTGGCGCGGAGGAGAGCTCTCCTTTGGCGATTTCGGGTTGAAGGTAATGGAGCCGGGCTGGATTACGGACCGTCAGATTGAGGCCAGTCGCGTGGCCATGACGCGTTTTGTGAAGCGCGGCGGCAAGATCTGGATCCGTTTGTTCCCGGACAAGCCGGTCACGAAAAAACCGGCCGAAACCCGTATGGGTAAAGGCAAAGGCGCTCCGGACCATTGGGTCGCCGTGGTTCGCCCGGGCAAGATCCTGTTTGAGATGGAAGGCGTAGGCCGTACGGACGCGCAGGAAGCGATGCGGCTGGCGTCCAATAAGCTGGGACTGCGGACAAAATTCGTGGCCCGCGCGGACGCGCATTGAGAAAGCATTTGGCCATTTAGCAATTAGCCTTTGCGTTTTGCATAAGGCAGGTCCGGCTAAAGGCTCAAGAGCTAATAGCTAACGAAAAGAAGAGAAGACACTGATGGACGTTGAAAAACTTAGAAATCTGACTGACGCCGAACTGCTGCACCAGCAGCAGGAGCTCAATGACCAGCTTTTTCGTCTGAAGTTCCAGCTCAAGATGGGACAGACGGAGAGCCTGAACAAGATCCGCGGACTGCGCAAGGATGTTGCCCGCGTTCACACCGTGGCCCGTGAGAAGCAGCTGGGCATCGTGGTAGAGAGTCATCCCGCGGCGGAGGCCGCTGGTGGTGCGGCCCCAGCCAAGACGGCCAAGAAAAAGGCTGCCGGCAAGGGCGCAAAGAAAAAGACAACGGCGGCCAAGAGCAAGACGGCAAAGCCGGCGGCGAAAAAGAAGACCGCGACCGCCAAAAAGAGGAAGAAGTAAATGGCAGAGACAACCGAAAAAAAGACAAGCAGCCGCAGCACCAAAATCGGCCGGGTGGTTTCCACCAAGATGAGCAAGACCATCGTGGTGCAGGTCATCAGGAAAAAGGCGCATCCGCTGTATCGCCGCGTGGTGGCCAAGTCGAAAAAGTTTTACGCGCACGATGAGAACAACACGGCGCACGTCGGCGATTTTGTGGAGATTGAAGAGACGCGTCCCATGTCAAAGCTGAAGCGCTGGCGCCTGAAGAACATTATTCAGAAGACCAAGCTGGTGGGTGAAGAAACGCCGGCAGCTTCAAGCAATTAGCCGCTGGCAATTGGCAATTAGCTTTGTATCGCGCAGTAAGCAGGTTTGGCTAAAGGCCAAGAGCTAAGGGCTGAACGAAGAATTCAGAGATTGTAAGGAGTGATTGCCGCGGCAGCGCTCCTTGGAGAAGAGAGGGTTTAGACCATGGCAGTCATGATGAGAAGTATTCTCGATGTGGCCGATAACAGCGGAGCGCGCCGGCTGCAGATGATCCTGCCGCTGGGCGGCCACACTGGCCTGAACGCCAGCCTGGGTGACGTGATTACCGCGTCAGTCAAAGAAGCTTCGCCGGATGGAACGGCAAAAAAAGGGACCGTAGTGAAGTGCGTGATCGTGCGGCAGCGCAAGGAGCATCGCCGCCGGGACGGGACATACATCCGTTTTGACCAGAATGCGGCTGTCCTGATCAATGAAACCGGAGAGCCGGTAGGCACGCGCGTTTTTGGTCCTGTGGCCCGCGAGCTTCGGGAAAAGAAGTTTTTGAAGATTGTTTCTCTGGCGCCTGAGGTGCTGTAAGAGAGATACGAAGATTGGTAGTAGCAGAATTCAGGCGGACAAGTAAAACCGGGGCCGCCAGGGTTGAAGGCAGAAAATGCATACAAGAGTCGACATAAAACGCAATGACACGGTGAAAATCATCACCGGCCGCGACAAAGGCAAACAAGGCCGCGTGCTGCGTGTTTTCCCGGGAACCAGCAAGGTCCTGGTGGAGCACGTGATGATGGTGAAGAAGAATGTGCGTCCGAATCCGCAGCGGAATATCAAGGGTGGAATCGCCGAGCAGGAATCCCCGATCGCCATCTCCAACGTCATGGTGGTGTGCCCGAGCTGTGGGCCGTCACGCATTGGACATAAGAAAGAAGGCAGCCGCCATGTGCGTATCTGCCGCCGGTGCGATGCACCGCTGGACAAGAATAAATAAAGAGAGATCCCTCTCCTGCGTTGCAGGATCGGGATTTGACAGCGGGCTCAGACGCCCGCTAAACGTCTCAACCTACGAACCGGTAACCACTCCGAAACCGTGGGAGAAGGAAACAGAGAAACAATGGCAACGACCAAAGTTACAGCAAGGCTGAAAGAGAAATTCGAAAAAGAGATTGCTCCGGCGCTGGCGAAAGAGCTGGGCATGACCAATCCCATGGCGGTCCCCCGCCTGCACAAGATTGTGGTGAATATGGGCGTGGGCGAAGCGACGCAGAATACCAAAATGATGGACCCGCTGGTCCGCGACCTGGGTGATATCTGCGGGCAGAAGCCGGTTGTGACCAAGGCCAAGAAGTCGATTGCGGCATTCAAGGTGCGTGAAGGCATGGCCATTGGCGCCATGGTGACGCTGCGCGGGACCCGCATGTATGAGTTCATGGACCGTTTGATCAACGTGGCTCTGCCGCGCGTGCGCGACTTCCGCGGTGTTTCCACCAAGTCATTTGACGGCCGTGGCAATTACACGCTGGGCTTGCGCGACCAGTTGATCTTCCCGGAAATCGATTACGCGAAAGTGGACAAGCTGAAGGGCATGAACGTGACCATTGTGACCACTGCGCGCGACGATAACCAGGCACGGGCGCTGCTCAAGAGTTTTGGAATGCCGTTTAAGCAGTAAGGCGAGTTTAGAAGCAACGAAGTGCTAAAGGCCAAAGGCTAAGAGCCAAAGGCCAGACACAAAGGAAAAAATGGCAACAACAGCAAAGATCGCCAAGACGAACAAGAAACCAAAGTTCTCCACCCAGCACCGCAACCGCTGCTCAATCTGTGGACGGCCGCGCGCTTTTCTGCGCAAGTTCGGCCTCTGCCGTTTGTGCTTCCGCGGTCTGGCGCTCAAGGGTGAGATACCTGGGGTATCGAAAAGTTCCTGGTAGCAGTCAGCACTCAGCAGTCAGCATGCAGTTTTTGCAGCTGCTTGGTGTTCCTGGATTTTGACGAGATGGGAAGCACGGGCCAACGGCACATAAGCGAATTGCTGAGTGCTGAAAGCTAAGTGCTTCAGTAGTACGTCACGGCAGGTTCTCCGGCAGGCCGGAGCAAACGGGTGACGATAAGAGGAGATAAACGAAGATGAGTTTGACCGATCCGGTCGCAGATTTGCTGGCGCGCATTCGCAATTCAATCCACGCGCGGCACCAGAAACTCGATATCCCTGCTTCCAAGCTGAAGCTGGAAATTGCGCGCATTTTGAAAGAAGAAGGTTACATCGCCAATTTCAAGGCGACGGAAGAAGAAGGCAGAAAAGTCCTGCGCGTTTACCTGAAATACAGCCAGGACAATACTGCCGCTATCGCCAACCTTCAGCGCATCTCGCGGCCCGGTTGCCGCGTGTATGTGGGACGCAATGAAATTCCACGCGTGCTCGGCGGGCTGGGGATCAACATCCTCACCACTCCTAAAGGGGTGATGACGGGACGCCAGGCGCGCAAGCAAGGCCTGGGTGGCGAGATTCTTTGCGAAGTGTGGTAGTTCGCGCGAAGCGCGAACCAGCCCTTGGCCATTGGCTCTTAGCCCTTGGCTTGAGTGAGGGCGACTTTAACGTTCTGGCCAAAGGCTAAGAGCTAAAGGCCAAGAGCTAAGTGAGTATCAGCGTGGAATTCAACCGAAGGCGGTTAGAAGGACTCGCTTCAAGAGAAGGGTAGAAGCTAAATGTCTCGTATCGGAAAGAAACCGATCCCGCTCCCCCAGGGAGTGAAGTATGAAGTGAAGGGCAACACCGTTGTCGTGAACGGCCCTAAAGGCCAGGTTCAGACGCATCTGCCTTCCGGCGTGGAATTGAAACAGGCTGACGGCCACATTCAGATCGTCCGCAAGAGCGATCAGTTTGCCGCAGTCCATGGATTGGCGCGGGCTCTGGTGAATAACGCTGTTGAAGGCGTGACCAAGGGCTGGAACCGCGAGATTGAAATCGTTGGCATTGGCTATCGCGCGGAGCTCAAGGGCAAGAACACGGTGGTGTTTACCCTGGGCTATTCGCATCCGATCGAGTTTCCGCTGCCAACCGGAGTTACGGTTGCCGTGGACGCCAAGCAGACCAAGCTGACGGTCAGCGGTATTGATCGCCAGAAAGTGGGACAGGTTGCGGCGGACATGCGCGGCTTGCGTCCACCGGACCCATACAAGCAGAAGGGTGTCCGGTACGTGGGCGAGAAATTGAAGAAGAAGGTCGGCAAGACCGGAGCGAAATAAGCACGCTTGCTGATTGAAGAAAGATAAATTTTTTGATCGCGCTGCCAGGGGCGGTGCGAAGCAAAGGAAAAAGAAATGTTTGCAAATACTTCAAAAGATATAACGCGCCGCAAGATCCATGATCGGCTGCGCAACCGGCTGGCTGGAACGCCGGAGCGTCCGCGGCTGAATGTTTATCGTTCACTGAACCACATTTATGTTCAGGTGATCGATGACATGTCCGGCACCACGCTGGTTTCGGCCAGCACGGGCGGAAAAAAGTCGGCGAAGAAGACTGGCGGCAATGTGGCCAGCGCCAAGGAAATCGGTAAAACGATTGCGCAGAAGGCGCAGGAAAAAGGAATCAAGAAGGTGGTATTTGATCGTGGCGGGTATCTCTACCACGGACGCATTAAAGCGCTGGCGGAAGCCGCGCGCGAAGCAGGTCTGGAGTTCTAAATACAATGGCGACAGCAACGAAAAGAAAGCTCGATGCCGGTAACTACCAGTTGAAAGACCAGGTAGTTGCCATCAACCGCGTGACCAAAGTGGTCAAGGGCGGTAAGAATATGTCCTTCGCGGCGCTGGTTGTGGTCGGCGATCCGGGAGCAGGCGTGGTTGGTTACGGTTCCGGCAAGGCCAAGGAAGTTCCGCAGGCCATCCGCAAGGGAATTGAATCGGCCAAGAAGAACCTGATCAAGGTCAACCTGACCAAGACTTCCGTCCCGCATGTGGCGCTGGGCACATTTGGCTCCGGCCGTGTGCTGCTGAAGCCGGCCCCGGAAGGCACGGGCGTGATCGCGGGCGGAGCAGTGCGCGCGGTGATGACCTCAGTGGGCGTGCAGAACGTGCTCACCAAATCGATTGGCTCGGCCAATCCGCATAACGTGATTAAAGCCACGTTTGATGCTTTGATGAAACTTCGTGACCGGCAGGATGTGGCAACTCTGCGCGGCAAGACTTTGCAGGAGCTGTAAAGCAATGACAGCACAGAAAAAGACAATTCAACTCAAGTACGTACGCTCGAAAATCTGCACGCCGATCAAGCACAAGCTGGTGGTCAAAGGGCTGGGCTTTACCCGGTTGAACCAGGTGGTGGTACGGGAAGATACACCGTCCATCCGCGGAATGGTGGCAAAGATTCCACATCTGGTGGAGATCTTAGAGAAATAGATTTGGTAAATGGGTAATTTGGTAATTGGGTAATTGCCAAATCAAACAGGGAAACCGAGTAGCTGCTGAGAATCAGCAGGCTGCGTAAAAGGGAAATTAAAGTGCCAACGAATTTATCGAACTTACGACCGCCCAAAGGCGCGACATCCAACAAGAAGCGCGTCGGCCGGGGTATGGGCAGCGGTATGGGTAAGACGTCAACGCGCGGCCACAAGGGCCAGCGTTCGCGCTCAGGCTCGCGCATGATGCGCGGTTTTGAAGGCGGCCAGATGCCATTGCATCGCCGTTTGCCCAAGCGCGGCTTCACCAATATTTTCCGTGTTGAATATCAGGTCGTGAACCTGGACCGTCTGGTGGAACTGGGTGAGAAGAATATTAATCCTGAGCTGCTGGTCAAGAGCGGCCTGGCAAGCAAGAACGATCTGATCAAGATTCTGGGTGATGGCGAACTCAAGTCGGCGCTGACAGTGCAGGCGCACAAGTTCTCCAAGTCAGCCGAGGAGAAGATCACAAAAGCCGGCGGCAAGATCGAACTGATTGGAACTCCCGCAAAGGCGGAAGCCGCGGACGGAGCAAAAAGCAAGCCGGGAAAGCTGAAGAGCAAGACACCGTCGAAACCAAAACACCGTTAGAATTAAGCACCACCAAAATTAAGCACGATCAAAATTAGCACCATCGGAAATTTAATAAAGAAGTGAGCTAAATGTTCGAGAAACTGGCGAATATCTTTAAAGTACCGGACCTCCGCAAACGCGTTCTGTTTACGCTGGCCATGCTGGCTGTCTATCGCCTTGGTTCGCACATTCCCACGCCGGGCATCAATACTGACGCCCTGCAGAAGGCATTTGAACAGCAGAGCGGCGGATTGCTGGGTTTTTATGATCTTTTCAGCGGCGGCAACCTGCGCCGTTTGACCATCTTTGCCCTGGGCATCATGCCCTATATCACCGCATCCATCATCCTGCAGCTGTTGACGGTGGTGTGGGAGCCTCTGGCGCGCCTGCAAAAAGAAGGCGATCTGGGACGCAGGAAGATCACGCAATGGACGCGTTATCTGACCCTGGTGCTCTCAATACTGCAGAGTATGGGCATCGCCTTTACGCTGCAATCGCAGAAGTTCGTCGTCAATCCAGGACCGGCATTCATCTTGATGACGATCGTTACCCTGACCACGGGCAGCATCTTCATTATGTGGCTGGGTGAGCAGATTACCGAACGCGGCGTGGGCAATGGCATGTCATTGCTGATTTTTTCCGGCATTGTTGTAGGACTGCCGCGCGCTGTGATCGATCTTTCCACCAAAGTCAGACAGCAGGCCTGGGGCAGCTTCACAATCCCACTCATGATCCTCCTGGTAGCTGTGATGATCCTGGTGGTGGCGTTCATCGTATTTATGGAGCGCTCTGAGCGGCGTATTCCCGTGCAGTACGCCAAACGCGTTGTAGGGCGGCGCATCATGGGCGGCCAGGCAACGCATCTGCCGCTGCGCGTGAACTCCGGCGGCGTAATGCCGGTGATTTTCGCATCCTCACTGCTGAGCATTCCGCAGATGCTGACGCTTTCTAATGCTTTCAAGCCCGGCACCACGCTCAACCGGCTTTTTGGTCCTCTTCTGGAGCAGATGAAGTGGGGCGAGCCGGTCTATACGCTGCTGTATGCCGTCGGCATTATTTTCTTCGCTTATTTCTATGTTTCCATCGTGTTCAATCCGTCGGACGTAGCGGACAACATGCGGAAATATGGCGGATTTATTCCTGGCATCCGCCCGGGGCATCGCACGCGCGATTACATCAATGACGTGCTGACCCGCGTGACCCTGGTAGGCGGTTTGTATTTGATCCTGATCTCGTTGATTCCGGAGTGGATGATTGCCGGTATTCATCTTGATCACATACCCTGGATTGGGCCAAAGCTGTTCAGCGGTATGCCAACGGCTGTTCTCCACGGTTTGGGCGTGAATTTCTACTTTGGCGGAACGTCACTGCTGATTGTGGTAGGCGTGGCCATGGATACGGTAAACCAGATTGAGTCACAGCTGGTGATGCGACACTACGAAGGGTTTACCTCTCGCAGCGGTCGCGTGCGCGGGCGGAGACTCTGGGGCTAAGCCAATGCCGGCGAGTAGCGTCAGCGACCCTATGAGTGCGCAAAATATCTCCGTGGGCCCTATCACCTTGCTGGGTGCTCCCGGAGCTGGCAAGGGTACACAGGCTAAGCTGATCGCCAGGCATTATGGGATTCCCCATATCTCCACCGGGGACATTCTGCGGGAAAACGTGGCCTGGAACACCCTTCTGGGGAGCAAAGCCCGGGCCGTGATGGAGCGGGGCGACCTGGTTTCTGACGACCTGGTGAACGATATGGTGGCAGAACGGCTGGGGCAGCCGGATTGTGGTAGAGGGTTCATTCTGGATGGGTTTCCGCGAACGGTAGCCCAGGCAGAATGGCTGGATCGAGAGCTGGCAGCCAAGGGAAACCAGCCTCCGGCGGTTGTGATAAGCGTGGACGTTAGTTATAATCAATTACTGCAACGGCTTACGGGCCGCCGTAATTGTCCGGTCGATGGCAAAATTTATAACGTCTACCTCCAGCCGCCAAAAGAAACAGGCGTATGCGACATCTGCGGTTCGCCGCTGGCCCAGCGCAAAGATGACAGGGAAGAAGTTATCTCTGAGCGTTTGAAAAACTATGAGCGCCAGACCCTGCCCCTGGTTGAGTTTTACAATCTGCAGGGGCGTTTGCGTCATGTAAATGGTGAGCTGCCGGTGGACGAGGTGATGGCTACGATTTTTCGCGAAATTGAGCGATTTCGCAGCGGCGGAACGAAATGATTAACTGCAAGTCACAAGCCGAGCTGGACAAGATGCGCCGCAGTGGGCAGATCGTCCGCCAGGTACTGGATGCAGTGAAAACGCTGGTTGCTCCTGGAGTTTCCACCATGGACCTGGAACTGGCGGCGGAAGAAAAGATCCGGGAGTTCGGCGCCAAGCCGGCATTCAAAGGATATTGCGATTATCCCTGTGTGCTGTGCACGTCGGTCAACAATGAGATCATCCACGGCATTCCGTCAGAGAAGCGGGTGCTGAAGGAAGGCGACATTGTTTCCATCGATTGCGGCGTGGTAATGGACGGGTATTACGGCGATTCCGCGATTACCGTGCCGGTGGGAAAATCGCTGGCGCCTGAGCTGCAAAAGCTGCTCGATGTCACCGAGACGTCGCTGAAGAAGGCGATTGCCGAAGTAAGGCTGGGCAAGACGGTTGGCGATGTGGGCGCGGCGGTGCAGGAATATGTTGAAGCCAATGGCTTCAGCGTGGTGCGCGAATTTGTGGGACACGGAATCGGCACGCGGTTGCATGAAGATCCGCAAGTGCCGAATTACGGTACGCGGGGCCACGGCACGCGGTTGCGTGAAGGCATGGTGATTGCGATTGAGCCCATGGTCAATATTGGCAAGCCGGGAGCGCGCGTTCTGGACGATAAATGGACCGCGGTTACCGAAGATGGCAGTTACAGCGCACACTTTGAGCACACGGTGGCAGTAACCCGTAACGGACCGCTGGTGCTGACCGAGTAGAAGCGCTGATTATTACTGGAAGCGTATGCAGGTAACTGCAAGCTTCAAGGAGCTAGGTGAGTAAAGAAGACGCGATTGAGGTAATGGCAACGGTGGTAGAGCCGCTGCCCAATGCCATGTTCCGGGTGGAACTGGAAAACAAGCATCAGGTGCTGGCGCACGTGTCCGGCAGAATGCGCAAGAACTTTATACGCATTCTTCCCGGCGACAAGGTCGCGGTGGAACTCTCACCCTATGACCTGACGCGCGGACGGATCGTTTACAGGTACAAGTGATCTGGTATTTGAGTGAGAAAAATCGGGCCTGGAGAACGAAGCCGGGCAGCCGAAGAATCAGAGAGTGGGAAACAATGAAGGTTCGGGCATCAGTAAAAAAGATTTGCGACAAGTGCAAGGTCGTGCACCGCAAGGGCGTGGTGCGTGTGATCTGCGAGAATTCGAAGCATAAACAAAGGCAAGGCTAGTTTGTGAATTTGAAATTTCAAGATTGAAATTTCAAATCGTAACCAGGATCGGGATGAAGGCCAAAGCCAGACTGTAAACCGATCAAGCAGCAATAAGGAGAACTAAATGGCACGTATTTCAGGCGTCGATCTTCCACGCAACAAGCATGTGAACATCGCGCTCACGTATATCTACGGTATTGGGAACTCGCGCTCCAAGCGGCTTCTGGACACGGCGAAGGTCGAGCCCATGAAGAAAGTCCAGGACCTGAATGAGGACGAGGTCAACCGCATCCGCCAGGCCATTGAAGCCGAAGGCGACGTGGAAGGTGATCTGCGCAAAGACATCTCCATGCACATCAAGCGGCTGATTGAAATCGGTTCGTATCGCGGCTACCGTCATCGCCGCAACCTGCCGGTCCGCGGACAGCGCACGCATACCAACGCACGCACCCGCAAAGGTCCGCGCAAAGGCACGGTCGCCAACAAGAAGAAAGCGGCGTCAAAGACTTAGCAATTAGCCATTAGCATTTGGCAATTAGCTTCAGAATGGATGCGACTGACTGTGTCAGTCGCCTTTGAGAGATTCGATTAGGGAAAAACATTATGGCGAAAGCAGCAGCAGCGGCACCGGGAAGCGGCGCTACCGGAACAAAGGGCAAGAAAAAAGTTTTTAAAAAGAAAGAACGGAAGAACGTGCCGCATGGCGTAGCGTTCATCCAGGCTTCTTTCAATAACACCATCGTCACCATCACTGACAGTGAAGGCCGCACGCTGGCGTGGAAGAGCTCAGGTTCGCTGGGCTTCCGCGGTTCGCGCAAAGGGACTCCGTTTGCCGCGCAGCAGGCCGCCAGCAACGCTGCCAGCCAGGCACGCGACCACGGCATGCGTACGATCGAAGTCCGGGTGAATGGACCAGGCTCCGGCCGCGAGTCCGCTATCCGCGCATTAGCTGCCGCCGGGTTGGACGTGAAGACGATTAAAGACGTCACGCCCATTCCGCACAACGGCTGCCGTCCGCCAAAGCGCCGCAGAGTCTGAGAAGAAGATTTGTTGGCACGGGTGAAGCGCGAAGTGAGCGCTGGCCCGCGCCAACGTAACGCAAGGGCAGAGCAGTTAGCTGCGGAGCCCTTCAAATGAATGGATCGGGA
Organism: Terriglobia bacterium; assembly: GCA_963724105.1. Classification (GTDB taxonomy): domain Bacteria; phylum Acidobacteriota; class Terriglobia; order Terriglobales; family Acidobacteriaceae; genus Angelobacter. The sequence goes on from CAVRTD010000006.1 coordinate 255,793, forward strand.
AGAAAGGGTAGCCGCCCCGTAAACCGATCGTCACCAGAAAGCAGGAGAATGAATGGCACGATATAAAGGTGCAGTTTGCCGCCTTTGCCGTCGCGAAGGCATGAAATTGTTCTTAAAAGGGGCCAAGTGTTTTACCGATAAATGCCCCGTGGAAAAGCGCAACTTCGCTCCGGGCCAGCATGGCAAGGACCGCAAGGCCAAGGTTGTAGGTTACGGCCTGCAGCTCCGGGAAAAGCAGAAGACCAAGCGCATGTACTTCACCCTGGAAACCCAGTTCCGTAACTACTTTGAAAAGGCCGCGCGCAAACCGGGTGTTACCGGCGAATTGCTCTTGCAGCAACTGGAGCGCCGGCTGGACAACGTGGTTTACCGGCTTGGCTTCGCCACATCACGCCGCCAGGCAAGGCAGATTGTCCGCCACGGCCATATTGACGTGAATGGCCGCCGCGTGAATATCCCGTCCTTCCAGGTAAGCGCCGGAGACGAGATTGTGGTGCGCGAAAAAGCAAAGAAATTCACTGTGATTGAAGGAGCGCGAGACTATTCAAGCCACCAGCCTGTAGTCGGCTGGCTGGAAGTGGACCGCGACAACCTGAAAGGCCGGGTATTGGCCCTGCCGAAGCGCGAAGATATCAACGCGCCGGTCAACGAACAGTTGATCGTCGAACTGTATAGCAAATAAATCGGCATAGGCGGGCGCAGGCCCGCCTGTAGTCGCCTGATGAATCAAAACTTTGGGACCGGACATCAAATAGGTTCCTACTTGGTTCATCAACCTAAAATTTAAGTTTCGCCAGAAGCTGGCAGTACGTTGCCGGTTTCACAATGCCCGCACCAGAACAGCCTTGTGGCCTCCCAGCCGCATGCGCCAAACGGAGCGGAGTTGAAAGGACAAAAGAATGGTTCTCTGGAGAGGTTTTCAAAAACCAAAGCGTCTCGCGACTGATACTGAGACACTCACTGACAAATACGGCCGTTTTTACGCTCAGCCTTTTGAGCGTGGCTTTGGAACTACCATCGGCAACGCGCTGCGGCGCGTACTGCTGTCTTCTATTGAAGGCGCAGCCGTAACCGCCGTAAAGATTGAAGGCGTGCTGCATGAATTTCAATCGATCCCCGGCGTGGTAGAAGACGCAACCGATATCATCCTTAACCTGAAGCAGGTCCCCTTCAAGCTGAATGGCGATGGACCTAAAGCCATCTATTTGAAAGCCGAGCAGCCGGGCGTGATTACCTCCGCCATGATTGAGGCTGATGGTGACGTGGAAATCCTGGACAAGACGGTCTACATTGCCACGGTTTCTGAAGGCGGCAAGCTGGACATGGAAATGCGCTTGAAGCGCGGGCGCGGCTATGTGGCTGCCGACAAAAACTTTGACGAAGACCTGGGTCTCGGTTTCATCCCGATCGACTCAGTCCACTCCCCGGTGCGCAAGTGCAATTACACCGTGGAAGCAGCTCGTCTGGGCCAGATCACCGACTACGACAAACTGGACATTGAAATCTGGACCAACGGTTCCATTGCTCCCGCGGACGCACTGGGTCTTGCAGCGAAACTGCTCAAAGACCACATGACGATCTTCATCAACTTTGAAGAAGAGCTGGAGACAGAGTCGCGTGGCGAAGAGAAGCCGCTGATCAAGAATGAAAACCTGAACCGCTCCGTGGAAGAGCTGGAGCTTTCCGTGCGCAGCTACAACTGCCTGAAGAACGCGAATATCCAGTCGATTGGCGAGCTGGTGCAGAAGACGGAAGCCGAGATGCTCAAGACAAAGAACTTCGGCCGCAAGTCGCTCAATGAAATCAAGGAAATCCTTGCTTCCATGGGCCTCTCACTGGGCATGAAGATCGATGAGCAGGGTAACGCTGTTCCCGGACCAACCAGCCAGATGCCATCCGCTGTGCCTATGGGCGGCGGTATGGATGATATCGAAGGCGATGGGCCGGAATTTTAACATCGGTGACCGGGAGATGGGCGGCAAACGCCCGTCTCCCGCACCAAATTGATCTGGAATTTGAACTTTATTTAGCAAGTTAGAAATTTTTTTCTCGAAGGAAACCGTCATGCGTCACCAGAGACATACGAAAAAACTCGGACGTAACACCAGCCATCGCCGCGCGCTGCTGCGCAATCTGGTGACCTCACTCATTATGGAAGAGCGGCTTGAAACCACTCCGGCCAAAGCCAAAGCCATGCGTCCGCACGTGGAAAAAATGATCACACTGGGCAAGCGTGGCGATGTGGCTGCGCGCCGCCTGGCAGGAAGTTATCTGATGACGCGCGAGTCAGTCAGCCGCCTGTTTGATACCGTGGCCCCGCGCTTCGGCGACCGCAGCGGCGGATACCTGCGCATCATTCACAAAGGATGGCGTATTGGCGATGGAGCCGCCACCTGCTACATCGAACTGCTGGGCAGCGAGAAGGTGATTGAGGCCAAGCGCGCAAAGCGGGCAGAAGTCCGCACCAAGCGCCAGGAAGAGATCCGCAAGCAGATGGAAGAACAACAGCAAGCGGCCGAAGCCGAACAGGGCCCAGCCGGCGAAGACAAAAAGTAAATTCTTACAGCCTGAAAGACTACAAACGCGCCCATTTCGGGCGCGTTTGCTTTTTGGCCGGTCTTAACCAGTCTTCTTTAGTTAGTCACGTTTAGTTCGTCGCGGTTTTGGAAGTACCAGGGGCATCACCAGGGCCGGCGGAGCATCCCGGAAGCCGCGAAGGGAAGTAAAAGTTGGTTTTTCTGTGGACCTGCGCCGCGGCCCCGTGGAACTGCACCTTCCATTTATGCGGGTTCTCCATGCCTGGCGGCACTTTGATTTCCAGCATGTATCCGGCCCAGGCAAAGTTGATGAGAGTAGGGACGTAATCGCTCCACAAGCCACCGGTTTCCTGGGTCATGCGATCGATCATCGACTTCTCCAATTCATGCGATTTCCATGCGAAATCGTTATCTACATGGCTTGCATGGAGCCGGCGCATCATGAACAGCCGCGTGCCGCTGGCAATTAATTCTTTTTCCACCTCTTCGGCAGAGTAGTGGCTGAAATCGTCGTAAGGGTCGGTCACCAGCAGGATGGTGTCACCCGGCTGATGCGGCCCAAAGACTTTGATTGCCTCATGCAGGGCGTTCCATAGTCCTACACGTTTGCCCAGTGTGCTGGCTTCTTCCATGATCGCGCCGATGGCGGCGGTGCGCTTATCGGGATTGGAAATGAAACCTTTGGTGAAGACAGCTTTTTCGCCGAATATGCCGAATGCCACCGGCTTGCCTTCCGGGGCCTGGCGGGCCTGAAGGGTGACGGTTGTTACCAGATCGTCCAGGTGTTCATTTTTCGCAGCGCCCTGGGTTTCCAGAAGAATTAACAAACGATTGTTGAAGTCCCGAGTGGAACTGACGACAGGAAATTTCTTTCCATCGACTTTTATTTCAAAGTCTTCAGTTTTCAGCGTCTCAATTTCAACCTTGGTGGGTTGATCGTAAAAGGACACCAGGACGGTCCTGGTGCATTGGGGTTCGGCCGCATAGCTGGGGGCCGTGACAAAGATAGCAATCAGGAAGAGCAAAACGTTCTGCTTCATAGAGCACCCCTCGCAGGTCACTAAAATAACCTAAAATAGGGGATGCCGTGCATTAAAAGATTCTTTATCTGGTAATTATTTGACCGGCAGGAAAATGGCGGCTCAATGCCTGATTACACCAAACTTCCTATTGGCGAGAAAGCGCCGCACCGCGTGAATGCGGTGATTGAAATTCCCAAAGATTCCGTCAATAAATACGAGTATGACAAGCAGCTCCACGTGTTCAGACTGGACCGCACACTGTTTTCGCCGGTCCATTATCCGGGCGATTATGGATTTATTCCCTGCACGCTGGGAGAAGATGGCGATCCGTTGGATGTGCTGGTGCTGGTGGAAGCTCCCAGCTTTCCCGGATGCCTGATCGAGGTGCGGCCGATTGGGGTGCTGCAGATGGTTGACCAGGGCAAGAAGGACGAGAAAATTCTGGCCGTGGCGGAGAGCGACCCGTTGTATCGCGAAGTGAAAGATTATTCTGAAGTTTTTACTCACACGGTGCGGGAGATTGAACACTTTTTTTCTATCTACAAAGCTCTGGAAAGCAAGAAAACGGAGATGGCCGGATGGGCTAACGCTGATGCAGCGAGAAAGATCATTGTGGAAGGACAACGGCGGTATCAGTGAGCAACTGGTAGCTGGCAACTGGCAAAAACCGATTAGCCGCAGATTTGCGCAGATGGGCGCAGATCAGGAATTGGGCCGCGAATGAACGCGAAGGACGCGAATTGTTTTTAGAGTTGTCATTCCGAGCGGAGCGAGGAATCTGCTTTGCTGGTATTTGATCCTGAGGCAGCAGCGGAGCAGATCGCTCACCGCTTGGCTTCGGCAAGCCTCAGCGCGAGGGATTCGGGATGGCACGTTCTTTTTTGGTGGAACTTTCTCTACTTGAAGAGAATAAATGAGCGAGGACAAAAAGCAGATTCCTCGCTCCGTTCGGAGACAAATTGCGCCAGGCGTCGGAATGACAAATTAACGCTTTTGCGCAAGTGACAAGAACTTGGTTTGAGCTAATTACTATTTGCCAGTTGCCATTCGCTTTATTTCCTATTTCGCCACCAGCTTCTGTTTCTCCAGAATACTCACCAAACGGTCCACCCAGGCTTGATCGATATCCATCAGATACTCGGCGGAGATCAGGTTGGCAATTTCAGCGGTGCTGCGGTAGCCGTCCATGAAGTTTACGGCCTCAAAGCTGATGAGACCGAAGTTGGCTTTTGTGGCCAGGCCTTCCGAGTCGCTGGAGAAGCGGGCTTCCTGCTCGGCCAGCCATTTGCCATCTTCTGGGCTGACGCCTTCAAAAGCGGAGGCGTCAAGGGGAAGAATGGTCAGGCGGCGGGGGCCACGGACCTGTCTCAAGTTAATCGAACCACCGCCGGATGGGTCGAACGTTTTGTCTAAAGACTGACTACTCATGTTCAAAAGCCTGATCTCATTCGCGAGTTGCTCTCGATTGATGCGCGTGGGCGAACTTTCGGTTGGGCTACCGGCACGAATTGCGACACGACTGCTTAATTCAGAGACCCTGCTCGCATGTTGTGCAGCGGTCAATCTGTTCCAGGACGCAGGATTATCCAGTGCCAGAAAATACGCTGCCGCACTGGCAAACACCCCCACACGCTTGAATTCGCTGGCGTCAGTCTTGTCGATTTTGTCTTCGCTGGAGTGGTGCGTCCAGTCAGGATCGTGGCCGAGCATGGTCGAAGGAACGCCCAGTCCCAGGAAAACATCGTGGTCACTGCCTTGTGTGTAGTCGATGGCTTCCGGCAGCCAGTAATTGCGCGTGCCGGTCATTGCGTAGAGATCGGCTTCGCGCGTTTGCGCCAGTACGTCAGAGAGCAGGCCATCGAGAAATGATGGAACTGAGTCTGGAGCTTTGGTGAAGTAGAAACGCGAATTGGTCTTGACGGTGTCTTCACCCACCATGTCTGTATTGATGTTGGCTACGATGCAGGGCTTGCCCGCGGCAAAGGCGTCGGCTTTGTTACGAGGATCGTCCCATGGCGTATCACAGCGCCGGGCTTCCGGGTGATTGCTCACATAAGCCAGCGTGCCAAAATATTCCGGCACCCACATAAAGTGAATCGTCAGTTTGGGTGGCGCAAGTTTCTTGGCGGCGATCAGAGCCTGCAGAGCACGTGCAGCTTCCATCATGGCTCCGGAGCCGGAGGCGTTGTCATTGGCGCTCCACTTGGGATGGTCAAGGTGTCCGGTGACCAGGATTTCCCGCTCGGGGTGCTCTGTGCCGCGAATGTAAGCGTGCACCAGCGTTAGTTTGCCCGGACCAAGCGTGGCGTCAATTTTGCCGTGCACACGCACCGCGCCCTGCTTCATGAGCGCCTTCAGCATGTCATATTGATTGCGCGAGATCTGAAAGCCGCCGGAAGTTTTGTCCAGCTCTTCCGCGCGTGGCCAGATGCCGTTATAGCGGACCAGGTCAGGATGATCGGGGCGGTCGGTGGGAGATGGATAAATGACCACGCCGATAGCGCCGTGCTTGATCACGGCTTCGCGGACAACATTTGCGGCATAACCTGATGCCAGAGCGACTTTGCCACGCACGTCAACGCCTTGATAGCTGGCGTCACTGGTGCCGCTGCCCACGTCTACGAGTTCGCCGGACCAATCGCCACCCTTGGAATAAGTGGAGACGCACATGGGCACGTCAGCATAGCGGCAGAGCATGATGGGCTTAAAGTCTTTTGCACTGGCCACGCCTTCAACCCACAACTCGCCGCCGCGCATGTCCCAGCCCATGGGAGAAATGTATGTGCCGTAGCGGGTCTTTCCGTCGGAAGGGAATTGTTCAATTTTTGCTTCGAGGCCTGCGGCTTTCAGGCGCGGCAGAACTACCTGCTCGGCAACGGCGGTCATCATGGGGCTGCCTTGTATGCGATGGTATTCCACGATCCGGCGGGTATTTTCCTGCGCCCCTTCACCGGAGTATTCGGTGGCGATGGCGTCAAATGTTTTTTGATCAACCAGGTGCTGGGCGGAAGCGGCGAGTGCCGTGAGACAGATGCATAAGCGCAGAAAGATTTTCATGCCGATGAGGGTACAGGAAATAGGCGGTTTGGGGAACAGCTCAGCCGCAGATTTGCGCAGAGGAATGCAGATCAGGAATTGGGCCGCGAATGAACGCGAAAATACGCGGGACTGGATTGTGGTGGGTATTGGTGGGAATTTGTCATTCCGAACGGAGTGAGGAATCTGCTTTGGCGTTTTGATTATCGTTTGAGCTGACGATTCAGAAATCTTGATCCTGAGCAGCAGCGGAGCAGATCCCTCACCGCTAGCGCTTCGGCAAGCCTCAGCGCAAGGGATTCGGGATGGCACGTTGATTCGGGATGATGTGTTGGAGAGGAACGCAGATGAGGAAGTTGGCCGCGAATGAACGCGAAATACACGAATTTGGAAAAATCAACGGTCGTTCAGCCGCAGATTTGCGCAGAGGAACGCAGATCAGGAAGTTGAGTCGCGAATTCACGGTACGCCCATTCAGGTGAACGAATTTGGAGAGACGAAGATAGGCTGCTGTGTGTTATCCCAATTTGCGCGTGATCCAAAGAGATTCGTGTTGATTCGCGAAATTCGCGGCTTGTTTTTTCGGGAACATACTCCCACTGTTGAGTGTCAATTAGTAGAGCGCGCACAAATCCAAAAGGTCGCAAGCAAAGTGCGGCCTCACTGAGGAGCCGGGCCATGTCTATTATGGTTGGAGCGCGCGGCACACGCTCGTGTGAAATCAATGTCACGCCGCTGATTGACGTGCTTTTAGTATTGCTGATTATTTTTATGGTTGTGCGGCCCGAGGTCAATCAGGGCGAGCAGGCACAAATACCTCAGCCCGCTACGGAAGACCCGACGACGAATCCTACGGAGCCGATTGTCATCCAATTAATAGACGCTGGTGAGAGTAAGCCTCCGAACCTGAAAATTAATACGGAAGAGGTCAGTTGGGATGCGCTGGAAGCCACGCTCAAGCGAGTCTATTCAATGCGCGAAGACCGGGTGGCGTTTGTAAAAGGAGATCCGGATGTGGAGTTTGAGTATGTGGCGCAGGCAGTCGACATCACGCACCATGCGGGCGCTGATCGCGTTGGCTTGCTGGGAAGCAAAGAATGACCAGCCGATGAATTTACCGTGAACGGACAGGCCAGGCAAAAAGCGACACTGCGAACTGACGGTAAAGAAAGGGTTTAGGGGTGTACAAGGTTCCAAAATGGCACGGCTTGCCGCGGCTGGGCGCGTTGTTTTTTGTTGGCAAAGGGCGTACTATTAAGAAGTTGTAGCTGGTTTCGGCTCAGGCCGGAAGGCTGGTCTGAGTGGGTTAGAAGTCCCCAATTCGTGGCGAACGTACCAGTGGGCGGATTGCCCACTTTTATTTTGGGTATTTTACTGATGTAGGGGATTTCACTGATTAGGTTCGCTTCTTCCGAGCGTACGGCAGTTTGAAGGCTGGTACGTGCAAGGGAGCGTTTTAGGTTACAGCAACTGTTAGATGGCAGCAGATCTCAATACAATTCGCGATATTGCCGGACGTGTAGCCACGGCGCATGGAATTGAAGTTGTGGATGTGGAATTACGGGGCGGCGGCAAAGCGCGCACTCTGAGAATCACCATCGACAAGCCGGAAGGTGTTACACACGACGACTGTGCGCTGGTCAGCCGGGATGTATCGACGATTCTGGATGTGGAAGATGCGGTTTCAGGAGCATCGTACACTCTGGAAGTTTCGTCACCGGGGCTGGACCGTAAGCTGGTGAGGCCGGAAGATTATCAGCGCTTTACGGGAAGCCGGATGAAGTTGATGACGCGCAATCCGGTGAATGGCAATCGGCACTTTGAAGGTCGCTTACAGAATTTTGTGGACGGCAGGCTGACACTGGAGACGATTCCCAAGAAGAAGCCGAAGCCGGGACATCCGGTTGCGGGAGAGAAGATAGAGATTGACCTGGCGAACGTGGAAAAGGCCAATCTGGTACCAGAGATTTAGAAACAGAAATACAGCAAGGCACTTATAAGGAACTGTTTCATATGGCAAGCGAGATTTACAACGTCATTGATGCGTTAAGCCGGGAAAAGGGAATCGATCCGCAGATTGTGGTGAGCGCGGTGGAAGACGCTATTGTTGCGGCCACGCGCAAGAAAGAAAAGAGCCAGGAAAATCTGAAGGGCGAACTGGACAAAGAGTCCGGCATGATCCGCGTGTACGCGGTGAAGAGCATTCTTCCGTCAGAAGATGACATTGAAGATCCGCAGCTGGAAATTTCCCTGGATGAAGCCAAGGCGCTGGACCCGAATGCCGAGGTCGGCGGAGAAGTCCGCTTCCTTAAATCGACTGAGGGACTGGGCCGCATTTCCGCGCAGATTGCCAAGCAGATCATCTTTCAGAAGGTCCGCGAAGCCGAGCGTGACACGGTTTACAACGAATACATTGGACGCGTTGGCGAAGTTCTGAACGCAACGGTAAAACGCATTGAAGGGCCGGACGTGATTCTGGACATTGGCCGGGCCGAAGCCCGCATGTCAAAGAAAGAGCAGTCACGACTGGAATCGTTTTCCGTGGGAGAGCGTGTTCGCGCTGTGCTGGTGCGAGTGGACAAGAATTCGAAGGGGCCTGCCGTGGTTGTCTCCCGCGCCGCGCCGGAACTGGTGCAGAACCTGTTCCAGACCGAGGTCCCGGAAATCTACGACGGCACCGTGCAGATCAGGGCGATTGCCCGCGAAGCCGGCGAGCGCACCAAGATTGCTGTGATGTCCCGCGATAAGGACGTGGACGCCGTGGGCGCGTGTGTCGGCATGAAGGGCATGCGTGTGCAGTCCATTATCCGTGAGCTGCGCGGAGAGAAGATCGACATTATTGAGTACCACGAAGATGCAGTGACATTTGCTGAAAAGGCTTTGCAGCCGGCGAAAGTGAGCCGCGTGACCGTGGTTGACCAGTCTGATAAGCACCTTGAAGTGGTGGTGGATGACAGCCAGCTCTCACTTGCCATTGGCAAGAAGGGGCAGAATGTGCGGCTGGCGGCCAAACTGCTGGGCTGGAAGATTGACATCAAGAGTGAAGAAGAAAAACGCCAGGAAGTGGAACAGCAGATGAACTCGCTGGTGAGCCAGCAGGCCACTCCGCTGGAAAAGGTCACTGACCTGGGTGAAGTATTGATTGGCAAGCTGAATGAAGCTGGAATCTCCACGGTGGAAGCACTGGCGGACATGACTCCGGAGCAGCTGGAAGAAGTGCCAGGCGTGGGACCGAAGACGGTGGAAAAAATCAGTATTGCAGTCAATAATTACTTCGCCAGTCTGGAAGCGCCTGCCGGTGCAGCCGTTGCTGAAGCAGCCGCAGTGGAAGGCGGAGAAGCTGTTGAGCCATCCGAAGAAGTAGCGGCAGTCGAAGGTGCTACGCAAGAAGATACAGAAGCAGTAGAGGTCGGCCAGGCTGACGCCGATGTGGCTGAAGAGCAGCCTGCGGCGGAAGGCACAGTTGAACCTGAACTGGCGCAGCAGAGCGAAGAATCAGAAGAAGAAAAGTCGTAGTGAGATTCAAGGCAAAAACCGTGAGGTCATTATGATCGTGTAACAGGCAACTTGGAGGAAATACAGAGCGGATGAAAATTCGAATCAATGATCTGGCTAGAGAGCTTGAGGTTAAGAGCAAAGCAATTCTTGACGCGCTGGACGCAGTCGGCGTGACGGAGAAAAAAACTCACTCAAGCTCAATTGAAGAGGATGAAGCGGAGCGGGTACGGAAGTATTTTGCCGCCAAGTCCGGTTCTTCTTCACGCGAGAGGACGTCCGCTACGGAAGTCAAACCAAAAATTGACCTCTCCAAGATTTCCAAGCCTGGCGACGTAATGAAACTGCTCCGCCAACGAGAGCAGGAGCAACAGCAGCCATCCGCACCTCCGGCAAAACCGCCGGCGGTTGTGGCCAAGCCTGCTGCTCCAGCGGCGGCTGTAACAGCACCGCCAACTCCTCCGCCCGCGCCTGCAGCGGCGGAAAAGCCCGCTACGGTAGTTGTAGCTCCTCCCAAACCGGCTGCTCCAGCAGCGGAAAGAAGTGTTGTGGTTACACCTCCTGTGGTTAAGCCTGTGGCGCCGGCAGTGGTTGCGCCTCCTCCAGCTCCAGTTGAAAAGCCGGCAGCTCCGCCCGCAGTTGTGGTGACACCGCCTGCACATCCTCCAGCAGTCATCGTTACACCACCGCCAGCTCAGCCAAAAGCCCCAGCTGCGCCACCGGTAGCAGCGGCAAGTCCGCAAGCGACTCCTGCTGCACCAGCGCCGGGTAAGCCTGTGCCAGGGCAGCCCATTGTTCCGCAGCGCAGAATGATTACGCCGCAGACTGGGCCGCGTCCGGTTTATACAGCGCCAGCGCCGCCGCAGCGTCCAGCAGCTCCACCCAGCGCTCCTCAAGGACGCCCCATGCAGGGTGCTCCAGGTTCAAGACCAATGCAAGGTGGTCCAGGACAGCGTCCGCAAGGCGGCTTAGTGCGTGGACAGCCAATTTTTCAACGGCCAAGGCCTTCAGGTCCTGGCGGCGGGGGCCCCCCGGGGCAGCGTCCGCCATACCAAAGCAGACCTGGTGAACAACGCCGCGGTCCGCATCCAACAAGCTCGCCGCGCCCAGGTGGATATCCGCCACGCCCAGGAATGGGAGGAGGCATAGGTCCAGGTGGGCCGCCGCCACCAGCGGGAAGACCGGCACGTCCAGGCGGGCCAACGCGCCGTCCAGGCCAGCCTTTTATTCCCAGAGAAAAAGAAGGCCCGATGAAGGGCTTTACGCCACCGCCGCGTCTGGCGTTGTCGAACGAGCCGCTTCCAATCACCCGCTCCATCACCATCGGTGAAGGTATCAGCGTAAAAGATCTGGCGGAAAAGCTGGAAGTACGCGCGAAAGATCTCATCGCTCGTTTGCTGATGAAGGGCGTAATGGCCACGGTGAACCAGAGCCTGGACTTCGAACTGGCAAAAGAGCTGGCGCGGCATTTTGGCGCTGAATCTGAAGCCATCAGCTTTGAGGCGCAGACAGCGCAGGAAATGGCGTCGCTTTCCGGATCCACTGTGGAGAGCGCAGCCGCTGCGGCAGTCACGCGTCCGCCTGTGGTGACGATCATGGGCCACGTGGACCACGGCAAAACTTCGCTGCTCGATGCGATTCGCGAAACCGACGTCGCCGGCGGAGAAGCCGGTGGCATCACGCAGCATATTGGCGCGTACAAAGTAAAAATCACCAAGGAAGATTCTCCCGCCTTCGGGCGACAGATCGTCTTCCTGGACACGCCGGGTCACGAAGCGTTTACCCGCATGCGTGCTCGCGGCGCCAAGGTCACGGACATTGTTGTGCTGGTCGTCGCCGCCGATGATGGCGTGATGCCACAGACCCTGGAAGCCATGGACCATGCCAAGGCCGCCAAGGTTCCAATCATCGTTGCGGTAAATAAAATCGACAAACCAGAGGCTTTGCCAGACCGCGTGAAAAAGCAGCTTGCCGATCGCGGCTTGATGCCGGAAGACTGGGGCGGTACCACGGTATTTGTGGATGTCTCAGCCAAGAAGCACACGAACCTGAATCTGTTGATGGAAATGATTTGCCTGGTGGCTGATCTGCAAGACCTCAAGGCAAATCCAGAGCGTCCGGGAACGGGCACCGTGGTTGAAGCCAAGGTCGATCGCGGCCGCGGCGTTGTGGCTACCGTGCTGGTACAAAACGGCACGTTGCGCGTCGGCGATAGCTTTATCGTCGGCAACACGTTCGGCAAAGTGCGCGCCATGTTTGATGATCGCGGCAAAGCGGTGGAAGTAGCGCCACCGTCCACTCCAGTGGAAGTGCTTGGACTGGAAGGACTGCCGCAGTCGGGTGACGTGCTGCTGGTGGCCGACCGTGAAAAAGCGCGGCAGATCGCCGAGTATCGTGAACAGCGCTCGCGTGAAGCCACGCTGGCCAAGAGTTCCAAGCTTTCACTGGAAGGCCTGGCTGAGCAGATCAAAACGGCCGGCATGAAGGAACTGCCCATCATCCTTAAGGCTGATGTGCAGGGTTCGTCGGAAGTGCTGGCAGATACCATGTCCAGGCTCTCCAATGAGAAGGTAAAAATCAAAATCCTTCACACCGGTGTGGGCGCCATCAATGAAAATGACGTGCTGCTGGCATCGGCCTCCAATGCGGTCATCATCGGCTTTAACGTGCGGCCGGAACGCAAAGCACAGGAACTGGCGGACATGGAAAAGATCGATATCCGCCTGCACTCCATCATCTATGAGCTCCAGGACCAGATCAAAAAAGCGATGCTGGGCCTGCTCGATCCGGTCATCAAGGAAACCTATCTTGGCCGTGCCGAAGTGCGCGAAACGTTCCGCGTGCCCAAGGCCGGGACCATCGCCGGTTGCTATGTGCTGGATGGCCAGATCAAGCGCGATTCCGAAATTCGCCTGGTGCGCGATGGCGCGCAGGTTTTCAAAGGCAAAATCGGATCGCTCAAGCGCTTCAAAGACGATGCCAGTGAAGTCCGTACCGGCATGGAATGCGGCATCAATCTGGCCAACTTCAATGACGTAAAGAAGGGCGACCTGATTGAGGCTTATGTGACCGAGCGCATTGCCGCGGAGATGGGCGTCGCGTAAAGCTTAATTGGTAATTGGGTAATTTAGTAATTTGGTAAATGAAGGTCCGGTGCAAGCCGGACTTTTTATTTTGCGTTTGCTGCCTCGCATCCACGCTGATCCATCTGCACTGAATCTATACGGCGTCCAATTCTGTTAAGCTCTTCATTTACTCAATTACCAAATTACCCATTTACCAAATTCCTTATGGACCTTTCAAAACTTCCTCCTGCAATGATCTCTCAAATGGCCTCGATGGTTGAGGACTATATCGCCAGCAGCAGAACAAAGTTTGCTTCCCAAGCCGCGCCGCTGACTGATGCTCAGCGTAGCGCCATGCAGCCATACTTTCAGGCAGAAGTCCTGGACAGCACCCGGCTCTGCGTTTTGCGTGGCACGCGCGTACCCAATCCTTCCATGTATTCCATGGCCAAGATGATGGGAATCCGCAACCTGCCTGATTTCTCTGAGATGGTTGCTATCACTTTTGTGGACGTAATTGTTTCTCATGAAGAATTCACGGACGCACTGCTCTTCCATGAACTGGTCCACGTGGTCCAGTACGCGCAGATGGGGCTCAAGGAATTCTCCTCGCGTTACGTCAACGGATTTATCCAGGGCGGAAGCTATGAAGAGGTTCCTCTGGAGAAGCACGCCTATCTGCTGGAGGGGCGTTTTCGCGAAGGGCAGCCGTTCTCCGTCGATGAAGAGGTGCGGCAGTGGCGGGAAGCGGAGAAGTTTTAGCGCACTTTTAAATTCAGGGCATGCGTCAGGTCAGTTCCTGATAGCTGGCAATCCTGAGAACTTTGTTCGGTTCCCACAAGCCCGTTTCTGGACAGCTAGGACGAAGCGTCAAATAAATTCCAGGATTGCTCCCCCATCTTTTGCGTAGAAAGTATCGAGGGGGGCACCCTTAGCCCAAAGATGTAGCATCGGGCATTCAATTCGCTTGCCCGCTTCCTTGTCGGCGCGATCATGTTCGACAGCGATCGTTGCTGCAGCCGATATTCCTCACATATCCCCTCGTGCAACCCTTCAGTGCGAGTGGGAGTTTAAGTCGCGGGAGAGCATCAGCTTCAGAGTCACTCTGTCCGCGCCGCCGCTCCAGCCTGCGCCGACACCAGCCTCCACGTTCAGGAACTTGCCATTGTGGTCCACCACGGCCCAAGTCTCGTGAAATTGCTGGTCGTGAGGAACAAAACCGCGTAGCGGACCAAAGCCGTCGTACTCCTCAACGGCACCCGCCCATTGTTGATTGAAATTGTAGGCCAGACGACCAGCCGGATTGAATTCAAGACCCTTGAAACCGCCCGAGTAATCCGTATCCAGGATTGGATTATAGATGAGGTCCCAACGACGAAAACGCACGCCGACAATCGGCCGAAGTTCTGAAGTGATGCGTTTCGGCTCCCAGTACAGGGCGTTGACGCTGAGCTCGAAGTTCAACCCATAGAAAAACTTGTGATCGCGCGCGTGGGGACGGACGAAGAGTTCACGGACCTTGAAGCCGTCGATGGTTGCGCCGTGGTTCGTTGAGTTCAGTGTGTACACGGGAAGATAAAGGCCTTGCTCGAACCAAGGCTTTACGCCGTAAGCCCATTCGGCGGCTCCGTTGACGGATTCGTCGGCGATGATGGCGCCGGGGAATGGCGGTGTTTTACGGCCGATAGGAGTGAAGTTCGTGTGGATCATCAGATTGTATGCGCCCTGCTCGGCGATCTCGGCATCGTAAACCTGGATTTCGTCGGTTTGTGCAAGCGCCCGTGTGGGCATCGCGAGAGCGATCACGATCAACAACAAGGGTCTGTACTTGCATTTTTTGAAACAGGTCAACCGAAATCTTCTTCCTGACTTCAAGGCAGCAAAGATTACAGGCCTATCGTGCCTGCCGGCGATGGATGTAGAGATTTTCATCCGGGGCGCCTCCAACTGTTTAGAAGACAGCGCAAATGGCTCCCTGATCTGCCTGACTTTTGCAAGGCCCATCGCTCCCATGCCTATGAATCCGTGCCGCACCCGATCTGCAGTAAGAGACTGCATACATCTCCCTTTATTTAGTCCCTCCGCGCAAGTAGTTCCCGTTGTTGCTGTGTCTTTTTCCGTCGCGGGTTCGGCCGGGGCCGGTTCAAGATCAAGCACTTTGCGGCCGTCAACCTTGCCTGCCCGGCAATCAAACGCTGTCCTGCCGGGCTCAGGGAGATCAATTGTAGCAATCTGTTTCAAAACTTTCGGCCGGTACACACCTTACAGACGTTAGAACTGCCGGCACGCGGCAGCGGAACATATTACGTTGCGTTCTGAAAGCGGCGCTCTTCACTTCAACATGCCATATTTACTCATATAATTACCGCAAGAAAGAGTAGGTCAGCATGATGCTGAACCTTTTCTGTTGCAACCTCTGAAGTTGTCGGCCAGGGCGGACTGCAGTCGCCGCTGTCCAGAAGTCGGCTTCTGGGAATCTGACGCCATCGGCTGCGGGCATTACCGACAAACGTTACATACTTGATTTCGGCGCAATTCCTGGCTACTCTGGAATTGAACACAAATCACGCCTGTCAGCCTTTTGGCCGATGGGCGTTTTTCTTTGCGTACTAAAATTGGAGCACAAAATGACTGACGCCGAAATTCTTACGATGGTCGATCGCCTTGAACGCTGCCTGCTGTCGAAAGAAGAGTTTCACCATCGCCATCACCTGGCCGTGGCGGTTGTCTATTTATACGCGGCTGATTTTGATACTGCGATGGACCGCATGCGCTCCAGCCTGAAGCGGTTTGCGGGACATCACCACGTGACCGGTCTTTATCATGAGACGTTGACTCGGTTCTGGCTGCAACAGGTGGAGATGCGACTGGATCGCCAGTTGTGTCTGGAAGAATCAGTGAGAAGAATTCAGACGCAGCTCAACGACAAGAATCTGGCCTTCGAGTATTACAGCCGCGAGCGGATTAATTCAAAAGAAGCGAAAGAGAAATGGCTTCCGCCAGATTTAAAGTAAAGAGATTTGAAGTAAAGAGCTGAGGAGATGTCTACTTCGCCGCCACAGCAGTTGTGGTTTCGCCGTCAGCATTCGCGCCGTTGTTCTTGGACGCGATCTTGACCCCGCTCAGGCTGTTCACATATTTTGCCACGCCTTTATAGAGCGAGTCGGCAATGCGCTGGCGATAGTCACCGGTCTTTAGCTTTTTGGCGTCATCAGGATTGCTGACGAAAGAAATTTCAGCCAGGATAGACGGCATGTTCGCGCCGATCAGCACCACGAAGGGCGCTTTCTTTACACCGCGATTACGCAGGTTCGGGCTCTTGGCGCTCAGCCCCGCATAAAGAGAGTGCTGGACATCTGTCGCAAATTCGCGCGATTCGCCAATTTTCTCTTTCAGCGCAATCTTCTTTACCAGGTCCTGCAGTTCGTGGATGGACTGCTCTGACACAGAGTTTTCACGCGCCGCCACTTCCAGCGCGTCCGCGCGGCTGGTGAAATTCAGGTAATACGTTTCTACGCCGCGTGCGGAAGGATCGTCCGACGAGTTGGCGTGTATGGAGATGAAGAGATCCGCCTGCTCTTTGTTGGCGATGGCCGTGCGCGTTTCCAGTGGAATGAAGGTGTCATCATCGCGCGTGTAAACCACTTCAGCGCCCAGCTTGTCTTCCAGAAGCTTGCCCAGCTTCAACGCTACGTCCAGCACCAGGTCTTTTTCGAGCAGGCCGTTGGGGCCAATCGTGCCTGTGTCATGGCCGCCGTGGCCGGCATCGACCACAATTTTACCGATCTTCAATCCCAGCGCGCGTATGAGCGACCGCTCACCAGAGGACGTTGGCTCGGCCGTGTGCGTTGTCGAGGTGGCTGCGGAGGCACGCGTACTTGGTTCGATAATTTTCTTTTCGACGATCGTCTTCTTGTTCCTGCTGGATTCCTTGGGCGCAATGGATTCAAACGTTGGGCCGCTGGTGGGCTCGCCGGTTGATTTGCCGGAATCGTCCATTCCGGTGTCATCCACTACTAGAGACTTTGGCGTAACAACCTTTGCGACCTCCGCCGGGGTTTCCGCCACAACACGTTCTTTGTCCTTATCTTTATCTTTGCCATGGCCCCTGAGCGGTATGGACCTGCCTGCGTCAGCGTTTTGCGCCGGTGTCGCGGTATTGCCGGTCTGCTTTGGCGCGGATTGCTTGTTTGATAAAGTAGAGTTCGGCGAAACAGAGTTCTGGACCGGCTTGATGGTAGTTACCGTTACGTCGTGCCCTGAGTCCGGTCCTGAATCAATGCCGTTTGCCGGCTGCCTTGTGTCCTGTGCCGATTTGGTTTCCTGCAGGACAGGCTTAGGTTCTTTGTTGCCCGCCACTTTATTTGGCGGCAGCTTGCCGTGAATATCAATGATCAGGCGATAAGGATTGGGCAGCAGGAACGCGGAATATTCCGCGACATCGTCAACGTCAAGCACCACGCGCGCCATGTTGAGCTTGTACTGGGCAACGCGAATTTTATGCAGGAAGCCTGCGTCTACTTCAAAAGTTTTGCCTACCAGATCAGAAGCCAGCTTGGTGCCATAGAGATCAAAGAAAATCCGGTCAGGATGCGGCACGCGCCCCGCCTGATATTTCACTTCCTGCTCCAGATCAATGGCTACGCGGGTGTAATCTCCCGTAGACCAGTGGCGGATACCGGTAAGCTTGGCCAGGCGGTGCGGCTGGCCTTCAGTATTGGTGGCCGCTACATCCTGCGTTTGCGGCTGCGCTGGGGCAGCAGCAGTTTCGTCGTCCGCTGGAGGTTTGGGCGCGTCGTCTGTTGCGGCCGCATGCAAGGTCTTTGGCCTGGATGGACGATCATGCCTGGTTGCCTTGGCGCTAAAAGGGCTGTGGGCCGCTGAAGGATTATCAATCTCGGCAATCGCTTTGCGCGCTTCCTGCGCGTGTGAGTTGCCGGGATAATGCTTTACGAAATCTTCAAACGTAGCTTTTGCCTGTTTGGTGTCATCCAGATCGTCGCGATAGATTTCGCCGATGGAGAAAAGCGCCTCGGCGCGATATTTGCTGCCGGGATACTCACGCCGCAAAAAGATATATTGCCCAATCGCATCCTGAAAGCTTTTGGGGTCCTTGAGAATGCGGCCCTGGTCGTCCAGCAATTCGGCCACGGCCAGCACGCTGGAATCGGCCTTTACTGACGACGGCGCAACGTAATAGACCTTGCGGTAGGCGTCGATTACTTTCTGGAAGTCGCGGCGGGTGCGTTGTGCTTCAGGCCTGGTTTCAAGGTCGTCACGCAGGCGCTCGGCGGTGTCAAACTGGGCGCGCGCTGCTTGTTTCTTCTGGGCCACCGTGCGCGCAAAGGTGCTGACTGGCGCAAGCATAAGGCAGGCCAGTGCCAAAGCAGTCGTTTTCCTCGAGAGCGTCTTACCCAAGGTGTTGCTCGAGGGAGTCCTGGGTCCGATGTTCATCACCACAATTTTAAAAGCACCTTACAGAGTAAACCCGAATCCGCGTCAGTCGTTATTGGAAAACATGCGGTGACCATCCGCGTCACGTGTCTCTACCAGCCGCGGCCGCAAGGCCGATCCGTGATAGAGGTCAGTGATTTTCTTCACGTAATCGCGCGTTTCACGATACGGAGGAATGCCGCCGCTTCTCCTTACGGCTCCGCTGCCGGCATTGTATGCAGCCAGCGAGAGCTCCACGTTCCCATTATAGTTTTCCAACAGACTCTTCAGGTGACGCACGCCGGCATCAATGTTTTGATGCGGATCAAATGCGTTATCCACGTTGAGCGATTTCGCCGTATAAGGCATGAGCTGCATCAAGCCCATGGCGCCTTTGTTGGAAACCGCACGCGGATTGAAGTTTGATTCCACCTTGACCACGGCCCGCACCAGATTGGGGTCAACGCCATGGCGCTGCGCCGCGGCTTCAATCGCGCTGTCAACGGTAGCTGAGTCAACGGGACGGACCTGGGTCAGATTATCTGACTTCAGGTTTACCGGCTGGGATTGCCTTAACGCCCGGCTTTCACTTGCGCTGACCGGGACCGCCACCATGTCATTCACTTCCTGGGCCGCGCTGCGCGCTGCTTTCATCGTGGCAGAGGACGCCATGGGAACCGCTTTCCAGCGGCGTTCCTTATTGCTCCAGTAAACCAGTCCGCTGTAGCGCGAAGAACTTTCTGGATTGGAAGCAGGCTGTGCGGGGGCGGAGGTGGTGCTTGTCTGCTGAGGTTGTGGCTTCGGCTGAGGCTTGGGATCGTCATTGGCGACCCAGACAGTATGGCCGTAGGCATCGTGAGTGGCTACGATGCTTTGCGCACGAACTGGACGGCTTGCTACCATCGACGTGGCGCCGATCAGGATGGTAAATAGGTGCTTTTTCATCGGGTTACACTCTAAATATCAGTTTCCGGCGGCTTACGCCACCTCACTGAAGGCCAAACACCTTTTTACCCCAACCTGATACTTGAGAACAACGACCAGAGATATGGATTATAAGACGGTTTCCAGCCTGCGGCAATCGGCTAAAACTGGATGAATCTAGGGGGTGAACAGTCAGGAAATACCGGTAAAACCCTTAGAAAACACGGTAGCAGCGGTTAATCCATGGGCTTGAAGTATCCCCAGGCGTTTACAAAACTTAAGTAATTATTCTGCAAAAACCAGTGTAGAAATCATTCTTACGATATGGCAAACATCAAAACAGCAAGAATCGTTTTTTACGCGCTGGCGACCCTGGAATTCCTTTTGCTCTCCGCCCTTTATAGCTGGGCACGGGTGGGACACTAAAAAGAGATTGTCATCCTGAAGTGGGCGAAGTCTGTCTTGAGTGAGGTAGACTGAAGGCGGTAAGAATCGATGGCCAATGCCCACAGCATGATCGTAAAAGACCCCCAGGTTCTTGGCGGCGAACCGGTGTTTCGCGGTACACGCGTGCCTTTTCAGGCGTTGATTGATTACCTAGAGGGCGGCCAGAGCCTGGATGAATTCCTCTCAGATTTCCCGACCGTCAGTCGTGACGCGGCGATTGCATCACTAGAAGAAGCGAAATCATTGATCTTTGCCCAACTAAGATGAGAGTCCTCATCGACGAGTGTATTCCGCGAAAATTCAAATCCAGTCTAGAACCGCATGATTGCCAGACTGTGCCTGAGGCAGGCTTCGCAGGTAAAAAGAACGGGGAACTGCTTGGGTTGGCGGAAGGAAAATACGACGTATTCGTGACTCTTGATAAAGGGCTTGAGTTCCAGCAGAATCTGGCAGGTAAAAAGATTGCTGTCGTGATTATCCGCTCCAAATCAAATCGTCTGGTGGATATTAAAGAGCACGCTGTGGCTTGTCTGGCGGCTATCCAATCAATCCAACCCGGACAGTTGTTGCGAATCGAATAAGTCGACGTTTTGAAAATATCGCTACTTCAGCAATCCTTCCACCGCAGCATATGCTTCGTCCAGCGCCGCATCGAGCTGAGCGGGATCTTTACCGCCGGCTTCGGCCATGTCGGGGCGTCCGCCGCCGGAGCCGCCAACTTTTTCCGCGACCGGCTTAATCACTTTTCCTGCCTGCACGCGCGAAGTTAAATCAGCCGTGACGCCGACGATCAGCGAGACCTTGCCATCCTGCACCGAGCCCAGAACCACAACGCCAGAGCCCAGTTTGTTGCGCATGTTATCGACGAGCGTGCGCATCTGCCCGCGATCAAGATTGTCCACGCGCTGGGCAACGACTTTTACGCCCTGGATGTCACGGGCTTTCTCGCCGACGGAAGCCACCTGTGAGCCCGCTGACTTCATACGCAGCTGCTCCAATTCTTTTTGCAGCTTCTTGATCTCAGCGTCTTTTTTGTCGAGCTCATGGCGCAAGGCTTCTGCCGGTGTATGAGATTTTGTCTGCGGGATCAGCGCGGACACCAGGCTTCCCAGCTTGTGATCCTGGCGGAAGTGCTTGACTGACCCTTCGCCGCTGATGGCTTCCACGCGCCGCACGCCAGAAGAGACGCTGCCTTCGCTCATGATTTTGATCAGGCCAATCTCGCCGGTGGCGTGCGTATGCGTGCCGCCGCAGAGCTCGGTGGAAAATTCTCCGATCTTGACCACGCGCACGCGCTCGCCATATTTTTCGCCAAAGAGCGCCATCGCCTTATACTCATTGATCGCCACGTCGATGGGCACATTTTCAATCGTATCTACGGGCGTGTTGCGCAGGACATGTTTATTGATCAGGTCTTCAATGTCCTGCAACTCTTCGTCGGCCACGGCGGCAAAGTGGGAAAAGTCAAAGCGCAGATGGCCGGGGTCCACCAGCGATCCGGCTTGCTTCACGTGGCCGCCCAGCGTTTCCCGCAAAGCCGCATGCAGCAGATGCGTGGCGGTGTGGTTGCGCTTAGTGGATTCGCGCACATCGTCGTGGACCACCGGATCTACTTTCATGCCGACCGTAATCGGCATGCGGGCTTTCACTTTATGTGCGCGCACGCCTTGCACCGGCATGTAACAGCCATTTACTTCCGCCGCAATGCTGGTATGCGTATCGTCATAAAGGATTCCGATATCCCCGACCTGCCCGCCGGAATCGGCGTAAAAAGGCGTGTGGTCCAGCACGACTTCGCCCTCTTCGTCGGGCTTAAGCATCTGTACGCCCTGCCCGCCTTTCACGATGGCCAGTACCTCACTGCCTTTCGACCGCGTGGCGCGGTAGCCTTCAAACTCCGTCTTCTTCAGATCGCGGTAGACCGGCGACGCAGTTTGCTTGGAGCCGCCTTTCCAGGAAGCCCGCGCACGCTCGCGCTGCGCTTCCATGGCACGCTCAAAACCTTCCACATCCACGCTGATGCCGGCATCGCGGCAGGTGTCCATGATGAAATCAAAGGGCAGGCCAAACGTGTCATACAGCTTGAACGCGTCTTCACCGCGATAGCGCAACTCGCGCGCACTCTGATATTGGTGGGTCGCCAACTCGGCCGGTGACAGCTCATGCAGAGGATCTTTGGACATGGCGATGCGCTGGCTGTCAGCCTTTTCCTTGCGCAACGCAACCAGATCGGCCTCAAGACGCGCAAGCCCCGCATCCAGCGTGTTGGCGAACCGGCGCTCTTCTTCGAAGACAATTTTCGCGGTACGCTCGGCCGTATCTGCCAGCTCAGGGTAAGCGTCCTTCATCAGATCGCGGACGGCCATCACCATCTCATGCATGAATGGTTTGGTGGCGCCGAGAAGGCGTCCATGGCGTATGCCACGGCGCAGAATCTTGCGGAGCACATAGCCGCGGCCTTCATTCGCGGGCAATACGCCGTCGGAAATTAAAAAGGTAACTGCGCGCGCGTGGTCCGCCACCACGCGCAAGCTTGCCGCGGAGCGCGAACCTTTCTCCGCTGCCAGCTCTTTGTTCAGGTCTACTCCGGTAAGCCGCGCCGCAGCTTCCAGCAGCGGCATAAAAAGATCAGTATCGTAGTTGGAAAGTTTTCCCTGCAGAACGGAAGTAAGCCGTTCCAGTCCCATGCCGGTATCAATGGATGGCTTGGGCAGCGGATTGAGCGTACCGTTGCTATCGCGGTCAAACTGCATGAAGACGAGGTTCCATATCTCCACGTAGCGCCCACAGTCGCAGGGGAACATGCAATCCGGGTGGCCTTCGTCGGAGGCGTTCGGGCCCATGTCGTAATGAATTTCGCTGCACGGACCGCACGGGCCGGTATCGCCCATGGACCAGAAGTTGTCCTTCATGCCCATGTCAAAGATGCGTTCTTTTTGAACGCCCACTTTCAGCCAATACTTTTCCGCCTCATCATCGCGCGGAATGCCCTGCTCGCCTTTGAAAATGGTGACGTAGAGATGGTCGCGGGTCACGCCGTACCAATCCGGAGATGTCACCAGCTCCCAGGCGTAGGGAATGGCCTGGGCCTTAAAATAGCTGCCAAAGCCGAAATTGCCCAGCATCTCAAAGAACGTGTGATGACGCTTGGTGAAGCCTACGTTCTCCAGATCATTGTGCTTGCCGCCCGCCCGCACGCACTTCTGCGACGTGGTGGCTTTGTCATAATCGCGTTTTTCGGCGCCAAGAAATACGTCTTTAAACTGGTTCATGCCCGCGTTGGTAAAGAGCAACGTAGGATCGTTAGCAGGGACCAGCGACGATGAGTGCACGCGCTTGTGGCCTTTGCTTTCAAAGAAGCGCAGGAATTTCTCGCGAATTTCTGAACCAGTGGGCATCAGCTCTATTGTATCGAAGCTGATCTAAAACCTTGAAACGCGGAGGAGAGGAGGAAGCGGAGGGAAGGGATTGCCAGGACTGCCAAAAGTGCCAAAAGTCGCCGAATTGAATCGCGGCCTCCCGATCATGCAACAAAAGATCATGCAACAAAGGAAAGGCGGATCAGCGCAGAACAACCCAAGGCTCCTCCGGTTCCTCCTTTCCTCTGTGTTTCAAAGGTTTTCTTTAGTTTTTACTGGAAGATGTTGGTCTAGGCTTCCTTCGGTTTCTCGCCTTCCGTCTCTTCCGCTGTTTCCTGCTGTTTGCGCAGCAGCGGGAACAGAATCACATCGCGGATAGAACGAGAGTCCGTGAGCAGCATGGTCAACCGGTCAATGCCAATGCCTTCACCACCGGTTGGGGGCAGGCCGTAAGAAAGCGCGCGGATGTAGTCTTCATCCATGGCATGGGCTTCTTCGTCGCCACGCTCTTTTTCGGTTAGCTGCTGCTCAAAGCGGCGGCGCTGCTCTTCAGGATCGTTCAATTCGCTGAACGCGTTGCCGATCTCCAGGCCTCCAATAAAGATTTCAAAGCGCTCCACCCAGTCGGCTTCGTCGCGCTTATTTTTTGATAAAGGCGAAATGGCAACAGGGAAGTCATAGAGAATCGTCGGCTGAATCAGGTGATGCTCCGCCACGGTCTCAAACATGGCGGCAATGGTTTTGCCCGCAGGTTCCTTGGGATCGTAAGGCATGTGCGGCGTGTGGCTGGCATTGAGCCGCGCCACCAGCTTTGCGACCGACTCATGCGTAGCAAAGTCGGCCATTTCCGGTTTTGGCGCGGCCGCTTCAGGCCAATACTTCATGATGGCCTCGCGCATGGAGAGCCGCTGCCAATCGGCAAAATCAAACTCGTGGCCATTGAAGGTGGCTTTGGTTGTGCCGTTTACGTCGCGCGCCACCTGGGCCAGCATATCTTCCGTGAGCTGCATCAGGTCGTGATAGTCAGCGTAAGCCTGATAAAACTCGAGCATCGTAAATTCCGGATTGTGCTGCGTGGAGATGCCTTCATTGCGGAAGTTGCGATTGATCTCATACACGCGCTCCAGCCCGCCTACCACCAGCCGTTTGAGATAAAGCTCCGGGGCAATGCGCAGATAAAGATCGATATCGAGCGTGTTGTGGTGCGTAACAAATGGACGCGCGGTAGCGCCGCCCGCGATGGGCTGCATCATCGGGGTTTCCACTTCAATGAAGTTGCGCGTGTCTAAAAACCGGCGGATCGATTGCACCACTTTGCTGCGCTTGACAAAAACTTCGCGCACGTCCTGGTTCATGACCAGGTCAACATAGCGCTGGCGATAGCGCAGCTCCACGTCACTCAAACCATGGAATTTTTCCGGGAGCGGCAGATAGTCTTTTGCTAAAAACGTAATCTCTTCCACATGGATCGTGAGCTCGCCGGTGCGTGTGCGGAAGAGATAGCCGCCCACGCCAATATGGTCACCCAGGTCCAGCAGCTTATACAGGGCAAAACCTTTTTCGCCGACGAAGTCGAGCTTCACATAGATCTGCAGCCGCTGGCCGCCCTGCTGCACGTGAGCAAACCCTGCCTTGCCCTGCAGACGCAGAGAGATGATGCGCCCCGCTACCTTTACAGCGACACGCGGATTCTCAAGTTGCTCGGCTGTCTTCTCATTGAAGTCGGCCAGGACCTGCGGCACGGTGTGGGTGAAGGCAAACTTGTGCGGATAGGCCTCCTGGCCCAGGGCTTGAATATCGCGCAGCTTCTGCTGGCGCAGCTGATAAACGCTCTCTTCAAAGGACACTGTGGACTATTACCTCACGGGTGTAAACGATTGATTATAAATGAATGAACGATACACAGTGATCCGGGGCTCAAACCTGATGACCCGGCGGGAAACGGGAATCTCCGCTGACAAATCTTGTATGATTCCCGGCAGGAATAAGGAGGGGGACATGCTCAAAGGCTTTAAACAATTCATTATGCGCGGCAACGTGCTCGATCTTGCTGTGGCGGTTGTGATTGGCGCTGCGTTTGGCGCGGTGGTTACGTCATTTGTCACGAATATTCTTACGCCCTTGATCGCTGCCATTGTCGGCAAACCTGACTTTGGGGCGTTCAATCTTACGATCAACGGCGCCGTTATTTCTTATGGTGTGTTTCTCAACGCCTTGATCTCATTCCTGCTGGTTGCCGCCGCGGTTTACTTCTTTATGGTGGCGCCGATGAATGCCTGGAAAGCCCGTGCCGCGCGCAATACGGTGCCAGCCGATCCAACCAGCAAGAAATGTCCGGAATGTTTGAGTGAGATTCCGATTGCCGCCCGCCGCTGCGCGTTTTGTGCCAGCGTGGTGTCAACAACTTCTGCGCCGGGTAACGCCTAATTTTTTTGCTTGTTAAGTCCAGCCGCGCGGTCTTGGCGGACCGGCCTGATGTGAGGGCATCACCACTACAACGCAGGTTCCGGAAGCGCCTTTTTCAGTTGTGCTGCGAACGCGGATGCTGCCGCCGTATTTGTTGGTGATGCCGCGCGCCATCCAAAGCCCCAGGCCGCTGGCCTTTTCCGTTTTGGTGGAAAAGAATGGCTCAAAGATATGCTCACGATATTCCGGCGCAATGCCCGGGCCATCATCCGCAATGATGAGGCGGAATCCGGGCCGTGAGTTTTCGCTCAAGGATGAGCTTGCGGAGAGCCTTACCCGAACCTGGCTGTGGCACTGTTCCACGGCATTTTCCAGGAGTGCGGTAATCAGCTGGCGCAAGTCCAGGTCAATACCGTAAAACTCGCACGGAGCAAGGCGGTTTTCAAAATGAATGCCCTTTGCGCGTATTCGCGAATCCAGGTTCTCCAGCGTATCTTCCACCACTTGCTCCACCTGAATATGCCCGGCTTGCGCATTGCGATTGTAGAGACCAATCATCTGGCGGGTAATTTTTGTGACACGCCAAAGTGATTCCTGTGCCGAGTTCAGCAACGTATCGGGTGAAAATGCTTTGTTTTCCTGGCGGAGCAGAAAAAGGGCGTTGGTGATTGCGGCCAGCGGGTTGTTAATTTCATGGGCCAGAGCGTTGGCCATGCGTGCGCCGGCAGCGTTCAATTCGTTGGAATTCAATACGTCTTCCACCTGTTTGAGCGCGGTAATGTCACGCGAGATTCCAACCATGCCGATCACCGCGCCAGAGGCGTCGCGACAAACATTTTTGGAAGAATGCAGATGCCGCGTGCGTCCGGCAGCGGAGCGGGTTTCTTCAAAAACCTCCGAGATGCCTGAGGCCATGATCTGGCGGTCTTTTTCCATGATGGGCCGGGCACTCTCTTCAGAAAAGAGATCGCGGTCATCTTTGCCGATGATCTCATGGGCAGGTTTGCCGACGGATCGCGCGGCAGAAGAGTTGACGAACACATAACGACCTTCGCGGTCTTTCATATAAATGAAATCCGCGGTGCTCTCAATCAACGTTTCCAGCACCAGCCTTTGCTGGGTCAGCGCCTGCTCCGCCTGTTTCTGGAAATGAATGTCTGAACTGATGCCTACCCAGCGTTCCAGTCCGCCACTTGCATTTCGCACGGGAATGGCGCGCGAACGAAACCAGCGGTATTGGCCATCCCGTCCGAGAAAGCGATGTTCGATTTCCGATGGATCGCCGCGTTTAACTGCTCCCATCCATTTGGAGGTGGTTTCCTCGCGGTCTTCGGGATGAAGATAATCGGTCCAGCTCAATCCATCGCCTTCGCCATGGCAAGCGCCGGTGTATTCATGAAACTTATGGCTGACCCAATCCGTCCAGCCGTCTGCGCGTGTGGTAAAGAAAAAGTCAGGACAGACCTGGGCCATCGCGCGCAATTTCTGATCGGTCTGGCGCAGCGCGATATCCGTCAGCCGGCTTTCAGTGATGTCCTGCGATATGCCGACAACGCCTAAAGGATTGCCTTCCGCATCGCGCAGCAACGTAAGGGTAAGGTGGATATAGATCTCAGCACCGGACTTGGTTTTGCTGCGCTCTTCTGTATCGAGACGGCCCTTTTCCATCAGGGATTGCAGGATGGACGCGCGCCTGTTTTCGCGGTCTTTCTCAGGAGAGCTTTCCTCAGGGTAAAAGATGGTGACGTTTCGTCCGATCAGTTCGTGCTGGGTATAGCCGAACATATGTGCCGCAGCCTGATTGCAGCCGGTAATGGTCCCCTGCAAATCGGTGATGATGATGGAATCATGGAGCTGGTCAAGGATGCTGGGTTGAAGAAAAAGCCAATCGATAGGCGTGCGCGGCTGCGCTGCTGGCTCAGTTAGGGGCCGAGGCGTGACATCTGGGTCACGCGGAGTATTCGATTGTTTTGACGCCATGGGCACTGCTCGAGGGCCGGAAGCCACCCCGAAATTTCCTTGAGAATATAACTTTAAAGGCAAGAAAGCCAAGGATTAAATCGTTAAGAAAAGTGTTGCTCGCCGGGTGGCCAGGCCCGGAATCGACCCCATTGGGCTGCCCAATGCCCAAAATAAAGCGCAAGCGCGCATCCAGAGTACGTTCATTCTTTAGCACTACATACAATTTCAATGGTTCGTTGAGAACACAACTATGCATCGAAAAATCGTTTCTTTGCTCCTCTTGTGCTGGATTCCCGCAGGCGGCTGGACCCAGACTGGAGAACAGCCGCGTACAGACCAGGCTCACGTAGATCAGGCTCACGCAGATCAGCCAGCGATAACGGTCTATAACGCCAATTTCGCGGTGGTGCGGCAGTCTATCCCGCTCGACTTAAAAGCCGGGATCAACCACATCACATTTGCGGATGCCACCGCGCACATTGAGCCAGACTCAGTCATGCTGCGCGACCCGCTGGGCCGGCGCACCTTGCAGATACTGGAGCAGAATTACCGCAATGATCCGGTAAGCCAGGAGCTGTTGTTGTTTCTGAACGAGGGCAAGACGCTGGACTTCATGAGTGGGCAGTGGACAGATAAGGACGGCAACGAACATAAAAACATTGTGCAAGGCAAGGTTATTCGCAGCGGTTATCAACGCCAGGGCGTGCCCATTGTTGAGGTAAACGGGCAACTGCAATTCAACTTACCGGGACAGCCCATTTTTCCCGCGCTGGGCAGTGACACGATTCTGAAGCCGACGCTGGACTGGGTTTTACAGACGGACCAGCCTGGCGCCTCCGCCGGCGAGCTGAGCTACGTAACAGGCGGCATGAGCTGGCACGCCGACTACAACGTGGTAGCGCCGCTGAAAGGCGACACGATTGATCTGGTGGGCTGGATCACGATTGATAATCAAACTGGCAAGCTATTTGAAAATGCCCGGATCAAGCTGATCGCAGGTGACGTAAACAAGATTGCTCCGCAAGGGGCTCGGGAGTTGCGCAGAAATACTGTAGATCTTATGGCGACCGCCGCAACAATGGAGGTGGTGGGCGAGAAGGCCTTTGACGAATACCATCTCTACACGCTGCAGCGCGCTACCACTCTCCATGATCGCGAAA
Organism: Terriglobia bacterium; assembly: GCA_963724105.1. Lineage (GTDB taxonomy): Bacteria > Acidobacteriota > Terriglobia > Terriglobales > Acidobacteriaceae > Angelobacter. Next base: position 284,639 of record CAVRTD010000006.1, read on the forward strand.
CCAAACAAGTGGAATTTGTGGTGGCGAGCGGAGTGAAGTCACAAAAAATCTACGTCTACAATGGCGCGGCAATCGACAGCCGTTACAACTACTATGGCGACGAACAAATCCGTAATGACGCGAGCTTTGGCACCCAATCCAATCCCAAGGTCTGGGTGATGCAGGAATTTAAGAACTCTAAAGCCAATCATCTGGGTATGCCGCTGCCCAAAGGCCGGCTGCGCTTCTACCGGCGCGATGACGATGGACAAATGGAATTCACCGGGGAGAACATGATTGACCACACTCCCACCGACGAAACCATTCGCGTGTATACGGGCAATGCCTTTGACATTGTGGGTGAACGTCGCCGGACGGATTACAAACTGAATTCCCTCGGCAAGTCACTGGATGAAGCTTTCGAGGTCACGGTACGCAATCACAAAAAAGAAGCAGCCGAGGTCCGAGTGGTGGAGAAGCTCTATCGCGGCAGCAACTGGGAGATCGCACAGAAAACTGACGAATACACAAAGCTGGATTCGCAGACCATTGAGTTCCGGATCAAGATTCCACCGGATGGTGAAAAACTGCTTTCTTACAAGGTCCACTATTCATGGTAAGAAGGCAATTTCCGCGGGACGCGGAGGAGCGTTCAGGTCGTCAGGAATATTTTTCATGAAGCACTGCGGCGTGGTGCGCTACATGCCCCGCCACGATGTAAGCACATGCTCGTACGCTGAAAGGATTGCCGCTGGCCATACCGCTATACATCCATGTTTCTTGCGGAAGGTTGCGGAAGAAAGCGAGCGTGGCCAGACGGACCAGGCGGAATTCTTCCACATGGTTGGCCCAGGGAACATCGTCGGCCTTGCCCGCGGCAACGGCAATATCCTGCTCAAAGCTGGGCAGAGCGGTGTTATGACCGCGCGCGAACCACAGCGCCCGAAAAAGGAAGATGCGCTCGGCATCATTCACGTGGTTCCACATCTGACGAATGCTCCATTTCTCCGGGGCATAACGATACAAAGATTTTTCCTCAGAGATACTGCGCAAAAGCGGAAGCATTTCATCCAACTGGTTCTGGAGTGTATGAACAATATCTCCATTGGAGACACGGTTGATGTATCCAAAATAATACGGTGCAGCTTCGTTGGGTTCTGGGCGACTGGTCATGCAAATAATATTAGCAGCCGGACCTGGCAGTATGGGAGAGCGTAAGCTATGGAAAACAGCTCAGCAAATTGGCCGGCGCGGTCCTGGCTGATAAGATGGCAGCCGCGGCTATGAAAAGATCTGCAACATAAAAGTTTTCAAACATAAAAGCTCTCACAGACCCATGCATACTGCGTACAATCGGATCGCCGGACAGAGCGTGGAGCGGCTTGCCGCTCTGAGTGACGGTATCTTTGCCGTCGCCATGACGCTGCTTGTGCTTGACCTCCGTGCACCCGCGATGGAATCCATTCATAGTGAGCGCGATCTTTGGCATGGCCTGGTTGCCATTGCGCCGCGGCTCCTGATGTACCTGATGAGCTTTCTCACTCTCGGCATTTTCTGGGTCGGCCAGCAAACGCAGCTGAATTATCTGGAGCGCTCTGAGCGCAGCCTTACCTGGATGCATATTCTATTTCTGGCCACCATCGCCATCATGCCTTTCTCCACCACCATGCTGGCTGAATTCATCGCGTACCGTACTGCGTTGGTGGTCTATTGGCTCAACATACTTCTTCCCGGGCTGGCGCTCTACTGGACCTGGGTTTGCGCCATAGGGCTGGGAGTGGTGCAGCCGGAGACCACGCCCGAGGTGTTCAAAGCCGTGAAGCGCCGCATTGTGATCGCCCAGGCGCTCTACGCTTTTGGCGCGCTGTTGTGTATCTTCAATACTTATTGGAGCATCGCATTCATTGTACTGGTGCAGCTGAACTACGCGATTGCTCCTCGCCTCGGCAGACGTGCCAGAAGTTAGTTGCGCGCGCTGCCATTAATCAGGAAAATGGCAGTATGTTTGGCCACTCCAAGCCATCACCGCAAAAAGTAACCAACGGCCGGTTTGAAATCGAGCGCGACGGCCATATCGCCTATCTCGAATACACGCTGGCCGGCAAAGTACTGCAACTCATCCACAGTGAGGTGCCGGTAGCCATGCGCGGCCAGGGCATCGCATCAGAGCTGGCGCACTCAGCGCTGGAATGGGCGCGAGAGCAGGGCGTGAAGGTGGATGTAATTTGTCCATCGGTCACGGCCTATCTGGAAAAACATCCTGAGTACGCTGACCTGGTCCTTTAGAAGCGCCAGCGGCGCTGCAACGCTTACATTCTTGTTAGAGCTTTTTCGGCCAACACCTTTTCGGCAGCTTCCGTTTTGGTTTCCGTTTCTTCTCCGGCCACGGCGTCCGCGGTATCTTTAAAGATAATCACCGTAAGAATGCCGTGGTCAGTCAGAACGTGGAGCACGTGGCGGGCAAAGTAAGCATCTTTTCCCAGCCCGGGAACCTGACGCATGTGTCCGCGTTTGGGCCGCATGTTCTCGCCTTCCACACGTTTGGCTTCCTTGTATTTGTCCCAATTAAAATTTGGCGACTCCACCCGGATGGTCACGTTTTTTGGGGACACAGGTTCCGGCGACCCATACAGGCAGATGGTTCCACCCTGCATCGACGCGGGCCCTGAATCCGCATCTTTCAGCTTTTCTCCCATCACCTGTTCGGCTTCAGCCTTGGTCACCAGATTGCAGGCATCCAGCTCTTTTGAGGGCCCGCGTTGGAAGCGGCCGGGCTGGCGCTTACGTTTGCCGCGCCGGCGTTGCTCGCAGGCTTACTGCTCTGGCTGCATGCGGTAAAGGTCAACAGAGCCAGCAATACAATCTGGCCAGTGATGAGATGTAAAATGTTTCTGCGCCGAATCAATGTGCCCCTCTTTCTTTAAAGGTCTTCAACTACCAAGCTTGTTGGATACAGCATTGTAATGAATGAAATCAATTTAGAAATCGTGGAGAAGTAATTTTCTTGCAGGTTTCTGACCATCTGCGGTCCGCCCAGGCTGCGGGCGATATGTTGCTATCTTTTCCGCTCCAGCAACGCTTTGCATTCGTCCTCCATCACATCGCGAATAAAAATCACCGGCGGCCGGCCTGGAACAAAGTTCACATCGGTCAGCGCCATCAACGATCTTGCGGAAGTCTCAGCATCCGCTGCCCTGGCCCCGGCCACCACGGTGCTCACGCGTGCCAGCCGAATCGCATAGGCGCACATCACGCACGGTTCCACGCTGGTATAAAGCGTGCTGCCCGTCAGATCAAACGATCCCGACTTCTTGCAGGCTGCGCGCAGGGCTTCAATCTCCGCATGGGCTGTAACGTCCTGGTGGCCGCGCACCGCTTCCACGCCTTCAGCAAGAATGACGCCGCCCTGAACGATAAGCGAACCCACCGGAGTGTCCTGTGTGTCGCGGGCTCTCCAGGCCAGCGCGATGCATAAGCGCATGTAGTGTTCGTGTTCGGCTAGCTGTGAATTCGCTGTCATCGAACTTCCTGCCTGCTTCTATAGATGCGCCGTCGCGAGCCTTGTTAATGCTTTGCCCGGTCCAGCTTCACGCCTCCTTTATATACCGAGTCAATATCGCGCGTGGCCTTGATGTCCTCATCCGGATGGCCGTTCACCAGCAGCAGATCGGCGCGAAGCCCGGGAGCAATATGTCCGCGGTCCGGCATATGAAATGCCTGCGCCGGAGCAGCCGTAGCGGTGATCAACGCTTCCGTAGGTGTCAGTCCGGCTTCCACATACATTTCCAGCTCTCCGTGCAGGCTTGCGCCGTAAGTGGTGCCAGGATTGGGAGCGTCCGTGCCGGCCACAATCAGCGCGCCAGCCGCTTTTAATTGGCGCAGCGCTTCCGGCCCAGCTTTGCAGGAAATAAGATTGGTACGAGCGGAAGGGAACGTCTCTTTCAGACGGCTTTTCGCTTCGTGGTTCAGATAGGGCGCCAGATGCGGATCTTTTACCAGCCGGCTTCCGGCAGAGTCCGGGCCGCAGACGCTACGCATCACGCTTAGCGTTGGAATCACAAACGCATGGTGCTGCGCCACCAGTTCGCCAAAATCCTTTGGAGAAGAGTAGCCGCGGAAGAGGTGCGCCAGGCCATCCGCGCCGGCGTTGATCGCATCCTGCGCCCCCGATGCCGATCCAATATGCACCACGGCCAGCCGATGGTTTTTGTGCGCCGCGGCAACCACCGCCGCCAGGGTCTCACGGCTCAACGTGGGTGGCGGCCTCATGCGCACCATATCCACCCCCGCCGTATACATGATTTTGATGTAATCCGACCCTTCGCGAATTCTCTGCTCGACAAATGCTTCCGCTTCAGACGGCATGATGAGCGTTGGGATAGTGACTCCGTACTCCGTGCCGTGGCCACCCGGGACAGTTGCGGGAGAGCCGGCAGAGAAGAACGATGCGCGATTATCGCTGTCGGTCGTTTTCAACTGATGCTCCATGTAAGGCTGCATCATCATGTCCAGTTCCGTGGTCACACCAAACGTGAGCGCCTGTTCCAGTGTTTCAGCGCCGTGCACGTGAACATGGGCATCAATCAGTCCGGGTAGAAGAGTTTTGCCGGCGCCATCTACCACTGTGGCCTCACCTACGGGAAGGTTGGGGCCAATTTCCTTGATCTTGCCTTGCTCAATCAGGACATCGGTTTCCGGAATGACCTTAGCGCCATCGAACACGCGTACCTTCTGGAAGAGCACCGGTGTCTCCTGCGCATAAGCCAGAGTAGATAGCAGTAGATATAGGGCACAGCTTAGGATTGTTCTCATTCCACTCCTATTAATGCCAATACAAAAAGATAGTTTGGTGAAGATCGATAGCATAGACTGCGAAAGCTATTTTGGGAAGCAGCGGCATCGGGAGCCCGTAAAGCAATCTGCGGTTGGATCTTGAAAAGCTGTGCGCTTCCTTCGGAACCCAATAATTAAGCCCCGCAGAGCGGGGCTGTGAATCGTGGTTTCTGGAATTTTAAGCGGTGGCGTGTCTCAATGGAGCAACACCCCACGTTTTTGTATTTTAGTTCTGAGCTGTGTTTCGCGTGCTTACAGTTACGGTCTCACGCAGAAACATCCGAGTTGGTTACATCTAAAGACAAAGCCTGGCTGGCAGGTGATCGCAAAAGTGCGGGTGGAAGGAACGGATGAAGCACTCGATGTTCTTGCGGGTTGCCCCTGAGCACCTAATACGATGAAGGTGGCGCACAGTAGGGTTCTGGCGATAAAGAGCTTGCTGAGGTTTAGCATTTTCATAAAGTCCTCCTCTTTGATTTGCAGTGGGAAGTTGGCGGATGGCCGCCTTCCCACTCCCATAGTGTGCTTCTATAAAAGGGGATGTCAAGCGGATGTTTCCCGCCGGTGATCTAGAACACAGCGGAGCAGAATCCCTTGAGCGTAACCTTGCTCGTCCCTTGTGCACCCTCTGCGATCACATTGTCAAATTTATTTACGCCAAGGATAGCTGTGCCCTGAAGGCCTGGCGCATCAATTGTGGTGAATTTTCCATTGTCGAAGGAGAAGCCATGTTGCAGACCGTCGGCGGTGGATATGTACGAGCCCACAATGTCACCGGCATTGCTGATCTTCGACGGCATCGAGTGGCCGCCGGCATCTGGAGGATTCAAATTGCTGAAGACGCCGGCTTTCCACATAAAGCCGCGGGCAGGGTCCTCAGAGGAAAGAAAATAGGTCCCGACGATCACACCCTGGTCGTTGATGCCGGTGGGATTCGTCCCTCCCTGTGCTCCAGGGAATGAAAGAGTGGTTAGTTGTCCATTGTGCAGGAGAAAACCAAATGCTGTGTTGTTGGAATTGAACTGCCCGACAACGTCGCCATTGCCATTCACTCCGTTGGCCACCGCAGGCACATTGGGGAAGCCGGGAATTGTGATTTGCTGGAACCCGCCGGCGTGGACCATAAAGGCGCGCTGGGGTGTAGTGCCAACGTTAAATTCGCCCACGATCGTTCCCGTCGCATTCATGTCGTGGACAGCAGTGGTGGTTGAACCGGGGAACATAAATGTGGTGACCTTGCCCTGAAACAGCAGGAATCCATGGCTATTGAATTTGCTGTCCAGGAACGATCCCGTAATAGCTCCTGAATCATTAAGCGCCGCAGGCGAGCCATGGTTTGCCGGCGCAGGGATGGTAATTGTTTGAAACCCGCATTTCCCGGTCGGGGACCCATCCTGGGCGAATGCAATGGTTGCGGTGGCGGCCATGAAACAGGCGAACATCAGCAGACAGAAGGCTTTCCCGTGACTTCTCATAAAATGAATGGTCCTCCTTGGGTCTTCCTGCGGGAACTTGCAAAAATAAGATGAGCTGCTGCTGGATGAGGTGGCCAGCTGTGTTGCTGAATTAGTTATCTAGACATTTCGGACTAAGTAGCAAGAGAACGCCAGGTCGTCGCAGCTGGTTTTACAGCGCACATTTTTTACAGCGCACATGTATCCCACCTTTCGAAAAAACCGCGAAGGATGGGCACCCGGCGCAGAGGCCAGGGTGGTGGTATAAGAAAGGCCGGGGTTATTTCCCCGGCCATTTTTGTCTCAGTACCCGGCCACACCGGAACGTTTAGGCGGCGACCGGCTTGGTGGCGCTGATCCCATGGAAGGTCGAGTGCAGTACCTCTGTCGTCGCCACCTTCGGTGTACCATCGATCACGTTGGCCATCATCTTGAGCACATCTTTGTACGCTGTGCTGTCATACGACTCTGCGCTTTTCTGCGTGTCCCAAAGACTGAACGCAAGCACCTCTGTACTTCCCGGCGTGGCAAATGTGATTTCATCTTTAAAGCCCTGCTGTTTGCGGAGCAGGGGAACGATTTCCTTCTCAAACGTTCTAATAAACTCGACAAGCGTGTTGGGCTTCAATTGAATTGAAACTTTGCGTGCGAACATGATTTGAACCTCCTTGGTTCCGGTGAGGCTAAGGTAAGGACGAACCTCAGATGAGCTGCTTAGGTCAGGGGATCTGAAAAAGAGAGGAAGAATGCTCGCTCTATCTCGACCCTACGCGGGTTGAAGACTGAAGTCAACGCCCCATTGTAAGCAGATCGAGGTAAGCAGCTCGCGAGACGGAACTCGCCCCAGGGATTTGCCCTCGGCTGGTTTCACGAAGGGTAGAGATTTCTTCCTTTAAAACGCTGCGCCGCAGAATCCCTTGAGCTCAATAAAGTTGACCCCTTGTTGAGTGTTATGTTCAGCTTGTATCAGCACGTTATCAAATTTGTTCACAGCCTGGATGAGTGTTTCCAGAGGAAACCCTGGCGCATCAATTTTGGTATAGGTCCCATTTTTCAACGCGAATCCATGGGTGCCATCAAAGGCCTCATAGAATCCCACCACCGCACCCGAGTTGCTGACCTTGGTCGCGGTCACGAAACCGTCGTTACCTGGAGGCTCAATATTGCTGAACACTCCGTCTTTCAACATAAAGGACGGGTTCTCGTTCACAAACAGCATCAAATAGCCTCCTACAATCACGCCCTCATCGTTGATGCTGGTGGGCAGCATGATATCCGCTCCAGGAAATAAAAAGGTGGTTACTTTTCCATTGTGCAGCAGATAGCCATTGACAGGAGGGGTGTCGGAATTGATGGCTCCAACAACATCGCCATTTGCATTCACTCCGGTGACCGTGAAATCTGCGTTGGGAAGGCCGGGAAGAGTGATCTCGTGGAACCCGCCGGAGTGGACCATGAAATGATGCTGCTTAGGGTCGCCGGCAATACTATAGTCGCCAATAATAATTCCATTCCGGCTGATGTCGTTGACATTTGTGCCCGAAGAGCCAGGAAACATAAACGAGGTGAGCCTGCCTTGAAACAGCAGGAACCCATGGCTCACGTTTTTAGCGTCACCGTATGATCCCACGATGGCCCCCGAATCATTGAGTGCAACGGGACCTCCGCCAGTGGCCGGCGGCGGAAAAGTCAATGTTTGAAACCCGCATTTCCCGATCGTTGCTTCAGGAGTTTGGGCGAATGCAGCACTTGCGGTGGCGGCGATGAAACAAACGGACATCAGCAGACAGACGATCTTCCTGTGGCTTCTCATAAAACTGGATACCTTTCTTGCAATGTTCGCGAAGAGAACCGTTGTTCCCTGGGGAACGTTGCAAAATGAGATGAGCTGCTGGATGGACCGGGTGGCCAGAGTTGCTGCTGAATTAGTTACCTAGAGGTTTCGGCCCTGTTTAGTGGCTTCGTTCCACCCGCATGCAAATCGGAAAGTATCGCAACTGGCGCTGCGGTCGTAAGCCGTGCTGATAATTTTGCCGGAGGGATATTTTCGATGGCCGCCCTAGGCAACAACTGGAAGGGCAATTGGCTGTTCAATCTTTTGCCCTCGAGCGTTCATTTTTTCCTTCATGCACACCACGCTTCCAGCGTGTCTTGTGCGGCCCTTCATAATCAGGCCTGAAATTGCAGCCACCATAACGGCAGGATCAGTCCCTTTCGGGATGCAAGCGTCTATCCTCTTGCTGGCCAGATCAGGCACAAGCGAATCGGAGTGCAAAATGATGGGCGCCTCCGGACAAATGGTTCTGATCCGCAAAGCGGTTTCGTACCCGCTCATACTTGGCATTTCATAATCCACAATCACCACGTCAATTGAATTCTGCTTAAGGATAGCCAGTGTGCTGCACCAGTCAGAAGAAGTCTGAACGGAATACCTGTTCGTTTCCAGAATGCTTTTCATGACCTCTAGCGTCGTCTGATCGTCATCAATACAGAGCACCATGCCGGGAGACGTCCAATCTGAGAAAGGAATCTTTTCAGTCGCCATGTTGCCTATATTGTGAAATAGTCTGCACAGAAAAGCTGTACAGAACTGGACACTCCGGTCTCTCCGGACTGTTATTTCCTATTATGACCGGTGGGCTCAATAATTCCGCAGTGGGCTGAGGTTAAGATCGGTTTGAGGAATTGATCGAATCCTACCCTTCACAAAAACCGTGAATGATAGGCCGGCCATTCAATTTAAGCCACCCCTACTGCGACATCCTTGACAATATGAGTCTGGATGAGTCCCCGGAGCTCAGTCACCTGGTCAGGTTGCAAAACGCGCTTCGGGACAATGATGAAACACGCTGGCGAGGTGTAAAGAAGGAAGGTGTCTTTAGATTCCACATAGCGCAAGTAGGCTTTCCAACTCACCTGGCTGCTGGCGATTCCAGCATCCGTGGTCACGCCATCCTCGTTAAATTCAACGCGTCTTGGGTCGCGCACTGCCGGACTTTTTGCGAACTGGTTTCTGGCGGAAAGCGAATAAATCTGTCCTGTCCCGATCCAGGTCCAGAACGCTCCTAAAACAAGTGGAGAAAACGCCGCGTTGAGAGGGGCTTGGCGGGTAACTACAATCAGAATACCGGCCAGCAGGAGTAGCACCCCAATCACCAGAGACAGTTTCATCATCCAGCGCGTAAATGCCGAGGCGCCCTTCCGGAAATGCGTGCGATAGGCATTGCGATAGTCATCCAGCGTAAATTGAAAGTTAATGGTCATGGGAATCTAGGAGTGTATTCCAGACGGGACGGGATTTGGGAACATGAAAGCCTTATCCCACCCTTCGCAAAAACCGCGAGGGATGGGGCACTAGGCTGGTGGTGGCCCGGCAGCCCACTTTCTCGAATCGTTTATGTAATGCTACGGGCTTCAAGAAATTTCTTTGCACGCGTAGATATTTCTTCACCTGTGCAATGAGCCAACTCAAAAGCATATTTCTGGCTGTCTTTCAAATTGAGCCGTTCTATGTATCGAAGTTGCCCAACCAAGCTGTCCACATATATTTCGATCTCATCCTTCAAAACCAAGCCAATCTTAAGCTTATGAACCCCTGACCTTATCCTCGATAGTTTTTCTTTAGGCGCACGTATCTGAAACCTTCCGAGCCTAGTACCTGTTAGCAATTTGGCACTTTTCGCGCCCATTATCCTGATTTTTGAATGCGAAATTCGTAACCCGTGGCTTGCCAAGATGGCCGCAGCGATTTGAATCATCTCACGTGCTCGTGCTCCAGAAAACGCAAGATCGTCAATAAATGTGGAATAAGCTAAATCTCTTTCAGCAGAAGCCTCTCTGATGGATTTGTCGATTGACCAGATTAATAAATTGGCTATTAATGGACTGGCAGGCGACCCTTGCGGAAGATAACGCTTATAGGTGGTAAGCCTGGTTAGCAGAGCGGATGCAGGAGGAGAACAGCCGAGCACATTTCGCCAGACATGATAGACCTGCTTATTAGTGATACTCGGAAAACATTTACGAACATCAATGGTGACCAGAAGGGCAGCACCAAGGTGGCGTTCAGCATTATCCAGAACGCTCCGCTTCGGTACGCCGCCAATTATATGGTTTGGAAAACATATAACGCGAAGTAATCGTTTATGGATTTTGTCCTGTACCGCCTTCAGTTGGCGGGACGGATTATCGATGGGGCGTGATTTCGGAACACTCTTTTGAAAGTAACGCTTCCTTCCTGGTGATTTAAATGGAAGATAGTGGCTTTCCACATTTTCCGCTAATTCACCCAGTCTTTTTACGTCTGTTTGTAGTATGAATGCTAGCCGATTTAAGCTTAGGATGTTCAGTTTTGCGATTTCTTCCGGCTCTTTGAACTGCATCATCTCGTACCTTTCCTTTGTGCAGCAAGAGCCTTGTCAGCCCAGTCGCCAATTGCTCTATTTCTTGGGCACCCATAGATCTGGCATCTTTGGTCTCCGTTCCAAGCAATGCGAACAAATGAAACGGTAGCTCCAGTGTGGACGCAATTTTCTCTAGCGTTGCAAGACTCGGTTTGCGTAAACCGCTTTCAAACATCGAAATAAGGCTTGCATCTACTCCGATTCGGTTCGCGAGTTCCCGCTGGGGTATATCAGCAAGAGCTCGCGATATCCTTATCGCCTTTGAATAATCCATTTTGGGGCCCTCAAAACTGGAAAGAGTTTTCTTTGGAACTCGATTCACTTATTAGTCGCAATTAAGAGTGTTTAAGATGGCTTCCGCTATTTGTCTTACGACTCGATAAATCTCAGGTTTTCCTGGATTTGTCTTTCGCGCAAGCCTCTTTAGTCTCCTTTGTGCAGCTTCAAGCGTTCTCTTCTGTTCCGGTTCGTATTCGTTTTTGTTCAGCATCGCATTGAGTTGTGCCATGCAGAACCGCAAATCTCTGTTGCGTTCCATTATTTTCTCCTATTCGGCATATGTGCCGTGCCGTGGAGCACGCTCCCGAGTAGGAACGAATCGAACCAGAAAACTCATCCACTGCGCGCTTTAGTGCCGATACTACTTGCACGCTTACCCGATCGGATGCTCCCAATGTTTGATCATCAACTTCAGGAGCAGCGTCAGAGAGGCGGGTTTGGTTACCCGCCGCGGCGATAAATTAATCGCCGCATTACGCCCACCAATAAAGGCGGGCTCAGTCATGAGAGTTGCTCTCTTGGCGGAGAAAATTTTCAAAGAGCTTTGCGAAAACCGCAGTAACTGCGATCCGAAAATAGCTTATTACAAAAATAATGCCGTGTCAATAAAAATTACTCACAGTCATTTTTATTGACACGGCGTTTTGTGTGAATTCTGCTTCTAGCTGCACCCGCTCGTGCTTCCGCAACTCATACATCTGTAGCAGCTTCCATTCCTCGTCATAATCGAACCGCAGAGGTGGCAGCTTGGTGCGTCGCCCAGGTCGACGAACTCTTTGAGCGCGTCTGCCGAGTGGTAAACGCCACGGTCGATGAGCGAAGGATTCTTGGCCGCGTTCTCAGCCGAGGGCGTTTGAACTCCGCCTTGCGGAGGCTTGGTCTCATTCATGGTCTGGCTGTAGGCCGGATCGCCCTGGCCAATCGCCAGCGGCTCAGTGCTCACGGCTGCTCCGGTGGGAGGCAACACCATGTCCTTGAACAGCGGATACTGCCGTCCGGTGACGAAGCGAAGCTCCAGCCAGCGGAAGATGTAGTCCATGATGCTCTTGGCGATGGGAATTTCCTGGTTGCCGGTGAAGCCAGACGGCTCAAAGCGCGTGTGGCTGAATTTGTCACACAGCAGTTTGATGGGCACGCCATGTTGCAGGGCGAGCGAAACCGCGGTGGCGAATGAGTCCATGAGGCCGGAGACGGTGGAACCTTCCTTGGCCATGCGGATAAAGAGTTCGCCCGGGGTGCCATCTTTATACAGGCCCACGGTGATGTAGCCTTCATGGCCGGCGATGCCGAATTTATGCGTGATAGACGCACGCTCACTCGGCAGCCGGTGACGCACGGCGCGCGGCGGCGCTGTTTCCTGCTCATGCATGGTCAGCGGACGCACAGCGGCCAGCGCCATGGTCTGCTGCTCCGGTGAGAGCTTTTGGAAATCAAGCTCTGGGCCGCTCAGCGGACGCGTGGTTGCCGTAGCGTCTTTTTCTCCGCGGGTGCCGCGCTTGGCCGCTTCGTCGCGTGAGCTGGCAGCCATCAGCGGCTGCGCTTTCTTGGATCCATCGCGATAGATGGCCACGGCCTTGATGCCGAGCTTCCAGGACTGTATGTAAGCCTCGGTGATGTCGTCCACGGTCGCGGTTTCCGGCAGGTTTACGGTCTTGGAAATTGCGCCGGAGATGAACGGCTGCGTTGCGGCCATCATCATTACGTGTCCCATGTAATGGATGGTGCGCGTGCCTTTCTGCGGTTTGAAGCTGCAATCAAACACCGGCAGATGCTCTTCGCGGATGCCCGGCGCGCCTTCAATGGTTCCGGTGGAATCAATGTAGCCGACGATCGAGTTCACCTGGTCCGGCGTGTAGCCGAGCTTCCACAGCGCGGAAGGCACGGTCTGGTTCACGATCTTGATCATGCCGCCGCCCACAAGCTTTTTGTATTTCACCAGCGCCAGATCAGGTTCAACGCCGGTGGTGTCGCAGTCCATCATGAAGCCGATGGTTCCCGTGGGCGCCAGCACTGTGACCTGCGCGTTGCGATAGCCATGTTTTTCGCCGAGTGCAAGAGCTTCGTCCCAGCATTGCCGGCTGCCATCCAGCAGCGCAGTGGGAACGTTCTCTTTGCTGATCTTGTTGACCGACGCCCGATGCATGCGGATCACATCAAGAAACGGCTCGCGATTGATGTACCAGCCAGGGCAAGCGCCGCCGGTAACATCCTGCGGGGAGACACGCGAACTGGCTGCGCCAAGCTGCGGACACTGCTCAGCAATGCGCGCTGATTGCAGATAAGCTTCGCCGCACATAATGGCGGTGACGCAAGCTGCGTAGTCGCGGCCCGAGTCAGAGTCATAAGGCAGGCCGCTGGCCATGAGCATTGCACCCAGGTTGGCATAACCCAGGCCCAGCGGACGATAGTCATGCGAGTTGCGCGAGATTGCTTCTGTCGGATAGCCGGCGTTGTCGACCAGAATTTCCTGCGCTGTGATCAGCACGTCCACGGCGTGCCGGTACGCCGGCACATCGAATTCGCCATTCGACTTCAGGAACTTCATCAGGTTGAGCGAAGCCAGGTTGCAGGCCGAATCGTCCAGGAACATATATTCGCTGCAGGGATTGCTGGCATTGATGCGGTCCGTATTTTTCGACGTATGCCATTTGTTAATCGTCGTGTCGTATTGCATGCCCGGATCGCCGCATTGCCACGTGGCTTGCGCGATCTTGTTCATCAGCTCGCGGGCTTTGAATGTCTGCATCACGTTCTTGCCTTTAACGGAGCGCGTAGAGAAATTGTCGTCACGCTCCACGGCAGACATGAACTCGTCCGTCACGCGGACAGAGTTGTTGGCATTCTGGAAAAAGATAGAGCTGTAAGCGTCAGAGTCAGGAGACGAACCGTCATAGCCCATCTCAATCAGCGCCCAGGCCTTGGCTTCTTCCTTGGATTTGCAATCGATGAAATCGACGATGTCAGGATGTTCAACGTTCAGGATCACCATCTTGGCCGCGCGACGCGTCTTGCCGCCGGATTTGATCACGCCGGCAAAAGCGTCAAAGCCTTTCATAAAGCTGAGAGGGCCACTGGCCTGTCCGCCGCCGGAGAGTTCTTCTTTCGATCCACGCAGCGCGGAAAGATTGGTGCCTGTGCCGCTGCCCCATTTGAACAACATGCCTTCGGTCTTGGCCAGCGTAAGAATGGAATCAAGCGAATCTTTCACCGAATTGATAAAGCATGCCGAGCATTGCGGCGCTTTGTAGCCAGTGGTCGAAAATTCCACCTGGCTTTTTTCCGCGTTCCAGTGCCAGTTCTGCGCGTCAGAAAGCGGTTCCAGACGGTCACAGCCAACGTTGAACCATACCGGCGAATTGAACGCAGCTTTCTGCTGCACAAGAATATGGACGAGCTCATCATGGAACGTGTCGCGATCTTCTGCGGTAGAGAAATAACCCTGCTGCCAGCCCCAGTCGCGGATGGTCTCTGCCACGCGCTGAATCAACTGGCGTACGCCGGTCTCGCGTCCCGGAGTGCCGAGCGTGCCGTGCAGATATTTGCTGGCCACAATATTGATGGCGGTCATGGACCAGTCTTTGGGCGACTCAACGTTGCGCTGCTCAAAAATGCTGTTGCCCTTGGCGTCAGTGATGCTGGCGGTGCGCAGCTCCCATTCCACTTCGTCATATGGCGAGACGCCGGTGCGCGTGAAATGGCGAGTGAACTTCAACCCGGGAGCGCCGCTCGGTCCCGCCGTCTGTTGCTGTGCCGATGTGTGTGTATGTTCCGTCATAGCCATCTTTGCGCTCGTCTCCGCCATTTCATTCTCTCCCATTCAGTTTCACTGTGTTCTTCAATTTTTATTTGTTTCTACCTAGAGCCCATCATCCATTTTGATTAAGGGAAAATACTGGCCATTCCCTGGCTGGTATGGATGGCAGAAGAGCTAGGCCAACGCTAAGCTCTTTCAACACTAAGCCCTTTCAACAAATGTGCGGGCAAATTCCTGGCGCCGGGTCACGCGATCCACCGCCCGCTCCGCTATCGTTTTTGACTCGTCATCGAATGATTCTGGTTTAGCAGCCACCGGAGCAGCAGCAGGTGGGACATTCACAGGTTGCTCAAAGATCTTCTGTTCAAAGATCTGTGCCGCCATCTCTCGTTGCGAATTCATCCAGTTCTTCAGCGCCGTGGCCGCTTCCCGGCGATCTGCAGCGCTGGCAGTCAGGGCATAACGCACGTAGCAGCGACCTTGCAACAGCTTTTCCCGCCACATGCTTCCGGCGGCAAACACCCGGCTCATGGCCCGTGAGAGATCGTCAGCTTCTTCCACTGCAAAAACTGCCAGCATCCGGCGTGATCCGTCTGCAGGCTGGACAACCTCTTCCGCCAGAGCAAAGATTCCAGGCTGGCTGGGAACTAATAGCAATCCAAAGCTGGATTCGCAATGAAACCAACGTGACCAGTTCATTTCCATAGCTTTCGTACCCCCAAAAACGGTTAGCAGCGCTGGGAATCCCAGCGACGTGAATACACAAATATGAAGTTTCACCGCGATTATTGTTTCCGGCGCCACCTCTGACACCGTGTGTTCTGCTGAAGGTCGTTTGACCCGCTGTGGCTTGCCTCGGGTCCGGCCACGACACAACCTAGTATTGGGAAATTACGCCTGTATATTGTGCCTGTCAAGAGGCTAATACAATCTATTGTACCTTAGCGGACAATTTCCCGTCATCCGGCCCAAGTATCCTGTTTACCGTCTTTTACCCGGAACACCTCAGGCGTTAGGGGCATTTTCTACTCTGGTTCCTGTTCTTTTTTTATCCACAACTGGGCCCCTCCGTTTGCAAGCGGAGCGGTAAATTGAAATTGCATGGCTGGGCATCTACAAACTGAAGCGGCAAACTGCTGTATTCCGAATCTACGCGTTGCCAAAGTCCAGGGTCAATGCCCCAGCATGGTGCAGCGCTGTGGAATTGTGTGGAAAAAGGGACGCTTTCAAAATTTCAGATAGCGATGTTCCGGATTTTTTTCAGTTTTTTCTGATGAGCAACAGGCGTGAAAAACAGTAACCACAGCTGGCGTCTGTGCATCTATTTTGGTAGAGACATGAATTTACCCAGGGAAACAACAAAAAAGCAGCAGATCAACTCTCGCCTCAACAAGATCGTCTTTGCCGTAACCCTTTTATGGCTGGTTACGTCACTCATATTGCTCTTGTATCATCCCGGCTCCGCGCATGCCGTGCAACCGCAGAATACACAGCACGCGCGGCAAGCAACCGCAGGCCCTCAGGCTGCCGCTCGCGCGTCTTTTATATATTGATCCTTACATTTCTCTGAGCAGAGATGGATGGATCCAATCTCCAGCAGCCGTGCATCGTCCCAGCGTGTCAGGAACCGCAGCGACCGCTGCAGCGCGTTCGCATTCTCAATTTCAATGTCATAGCCCAATACCCAGGAGTCGTCCACGATCCTTCCATCGGTTTGTGGACGCACTTTACCGCAGACATCGCATGTAATTTTGACCATTTTATATCCCCCTCGTTTGGACCATCGCGGCTTTCGCTAGTTAGGATGAGCGGATGGCGCACGGGGTTTGCGCCGTATGAAAAAACGGCGCCCAGGTGATGTGCGCCGGAAAAAGCTGCTGGTGATGGATTAAATGTTCACTGCCTGATCTGTTTGCTATACAGAACCCCGCCAAACCAGCTACACGGCAACGCCGTAACTGCCAGGCCAATCGGATACCATGCCGGCCCAAGATGCATGGGCAGCGTCACAATCACGCCGAGAATGCTAATGACCAGCCCTGTCGATCCCAGGATCACAGCGTGCTTCACCGGATTCCGCGGCGCAATCCTGGCGGTAACATAACCGCCAAGAACGCTGTAGACCATACGATAAGCCAGTGCCAGCGCATTTGCGCCCGGCGACGGCATCGCTTCACCCCACGGCGGATATACCTTCAGCAGGTGAAACACCTCATCCGTGGCCAGGGACAGAGCCGCCACCACAACAAAGCCGGCCAATACCGCGCCAATGCTTTTCAAGATGTTGCCTTGATTTGCGCTTGCGGGAATGGTCTGAGTTGTCATTTTGTCCCCACCTGAGATGCAAGTATCTCATCCATTCTCACGTAGCCCATTTCCATACCCTCGGCCATTGGGGTGCTCAGCGCGCCGTCGCGTGCTGCCTGTGATACATACAGCACAGTATTTACAGATGTCGTCCTGCCGTCCTTTTCCGTAAGCACAAGCGTTCCCACTGCCTCGCCGCCGGTCCAGTCCTGGTCAAATAGCTGGGTGTTCACCAGCCGCTCTGGCGGCGCAACTTCGCGATAAACACCGCCCATGCCCATTTCGTTTCCATTCGTATGCCGCCATTCAAAGCGGTAGTGGCCGCCCACGCGCAAATCCACTTTGCAAACGGCAAGCGACCAGCCATTGGGTCCGTACAGCCAGCGCTTCAGCAGCTCCGGCTTGGTCCATGCATCAAAAACCAACTTGCGCGGCGCATCAAATGTCCGCGTGAACATGATCTCTTTCTCTGAAGGGGTAGTGATTTCCAGTTTTCCAACATTTTTCATCGTGAATCTCCTTATTTCTTTTTGCGTCCCGGGCGAACGCGTCCGCGCTTCCTTTCCTTGCCCCTGATTTTGTTACCCTTAAGTTCCACCAGCAGGGAATCCAGCCGCTCAAAAGAGGCTTCCCAGAACTCGCGATAATGCTCCAGCCATTCCGTGGCATCGGCCAGCGGCCTGGCCTCAAGTTTGCGCGGCCGTCTCTGCGCATCGCTGCCCCGTGAGATCAAGCCGGCGCGCTCCAAGACCTTTAGATGTTTGGAAATCGCAGGCTGGCTCATCGCAAAAGGCTTGGCCAGCTCCATTACTGATGCTTCCCCAGAAGCAAGCCGGGCCAGGATCGCCCGCCGTGTGGGATCGGCCAGCGCCGCGAACGTCGCATCCAATCCAGTCGCACTATCTCTATAACCAATTAGTTCCATAACCAATTGGTAATATACATCTAGTGAGATTGTTTGTCAATTTTGCGAGAACGTGTTTTTTCCAGGCCCATTGAATTTGTCTCCAAAGCTCGTCATCCCGAGGGAGCGTTAAGCTGGCGCGCGCTTTCTTCAGCGCGACAGTAGCGACGAGGGAACCTGCGCTTTCAACTGAACAATCAGTGCGCGAAAAATTCCGCATCTTAACCTTCTGATATATTTTTTGAGTTTGAGCAAATGGTTTTGGAGCGCAGCGAAAGATTGCCAAGGACGCGAGCCCGACCACGCGGCGAGCGGCCAAGCGTCAGGCGCAGAAAAATTTCCCAGCAGGCGAAACTGCGGAGCGGTTTTGGAGCGTAACGACAGATTTCAGGGCGAGGCCGACTTGCGTGCCGAGCCCCAAGGCATCAGGGCTGAAAAATGACTCATGGAAGAAAAAGGCATAAGCGGTTTTGGAGCGAAGCGACATGAATAAAAAGATAGCGGTGGTACCCGGCGATGGCATCGGCAAAGAAGTAATTCCCGCGGCATTAAATGTGGTGGAAGCCACCGGAGCCGCCGTGGAGTTCACGACCTTTGACTGGTCGGCCGACCGCTACCTGAAAGACGGCACCACCATTCCCGCTGACGGCTTCACCATGCTGGCGCGTGACTTTGACGCCATTTTCGTCGGCGCCCTGGGCGATCCGCGTGTGCCAACCAATATTCATGCCAAGGAAATTCTGCTGGGCATGCGCTTCAAGATGGACCTCTATGCCAATGTGCGCCCGGTAAAGCTGCTGGATGAAGCCCTGTGTCCGCTCAAAGGCGTAAAGCCCGAGCACGTGGACTTTGTGGTGATTCGCGAAAACACGGAAGGCCCCTATGTGGACGCAGGCGGCGTGCTCAAGCAGGGAACAGCCGATGAGATCGCGACCCAGGAAGACTTCAATACCCGCAAAGGCGTGGAGCGGGTGATCCGTTATGCGTTTGAGCTGGCGCGTAAGCAGGGCCGCAAAAAGGTTCTGATGTCAGACAAATCCAATGTCATGACCTTTGCCGGCGGCCTGTGGCAGCGCGTTTTCAAGATTGTTGCTGCGGAATATCCCGAAATCCAGACCCAACATATGTATGTGGACGCGCTCTGCATGCACATGGCGCGCGATCCCAAACAGTTTGACGTGATCGTAACCAACAATATGTTTGGCGACATTATCACTGACCTGGCCGCCGCCCTGCAGGGCGGGCTGGGCATGGCTGCCAGCGGAAATATTCATCCCGGTAAGACTTCCATGTTTGAGCCGGTGCATGGCTCCGCGCCGCCGTTCGCAGGCAAGAACATTGCCAATCCCGTGGGCGCGATCTCAACCGCTGCCATGATGCTGGAGCACCTTGGTTTCGAAAAAGAAGCTGAACGCATTAATAAAGCGGTCCTGGCCGCCGTCAAAGAGAAGAAGACTACCCAGGATATCGGCGGAGCTTTGGGGACAAAGGAAGCAGCGGAATGGATTGCAGGGGCCGTGTAACTCCAATAAGTTGGCTTGGTTTTGCGCTGGTGGTTATTGGCGTGGGGCTTTGTACTGGACGCATCCTCTGGTCAAAGACAAGAAACTGGGTCCCATTGAATATCCCCATTTTACTGACTCAAGGCCAAACAATAAGGACCACGGAATTCAGAATAGATATCCCAGGCGATTATGGTATTGCAATCGCGGTGGAAAGAAAAATCCCGATCGAGATAACTGAATGTTTAATGGGGATGGAATCCTTTCATCCTGAACGCTGTCCGGTTGAATCCGAGATTAATGAAGCGTGGGTTCTCCGTAACGACACCAAAATCGTTGCTCGTGGTAACGCTGCTACAAGTTCCAGTGGGGCCTATAGTGAACTGATCATGCGCCAGATCGGATCATTTCACGGCCAGCCGAGACAAAAGTATTCTCTTGAAGTGCAGGTGCTCTCAGACGGTAGAGCGCTTATGGCTGCGAATCCTCATCTGATTGTCAAAATAGAACCAGAAATTTATGAAAGAAATTTGTACTCAAGCCTGCCTTTTTTTATCGGCGGGACGGTACTTGCTCTTCCCGGCATATTTTTGATCGTCTATTCCGTCCTGAGAGGTCGCAGTCAGCAAAGAAGGAAAAGTTACCGTTCATTCGAACGTACGTCTTAATCCAAAAATATCTACGATCAATTTATGTTTAGTACTTAGTCTCCAAAATTTTTCTTTTCACAAAATCTTTTCAGCAATTCCGTATTTTTCATATTTGCCATCAATCTATAGTTTGCTATTCTTCTTATGCGTAGGAGTAACGCCCAATGACATGCATCAATCACATATCGGTGCGGAGGCTGACTAGACCTGAACCAGGTCTTGATAGCCTGTGGGCGTTCAACTATTTTTCCAAATAACCTCCCAGGCGCGTCAATCCTACGCAAATTGACTAAAACCCTGAGCCAAGCTGCAAGCTATTGAGCCTGCAAGCCTAACCTTGAAGTTGAGCTGCTTTGCTGGCGTCTGAGCCCGCAAGCGAAATCCCGAGCCATGGCAAGGGATCTAACTACAACTATCGCTGGGTGGCGAAAGCTGCGGTTACTTCGACTCTTAATCGCAAACCCCGTAGCTGCCGGTTCCCCCAGCACTGTCTCTGCCTCTGTGATGTTCAGAGGCTAAAGTCAACTCTTGCCAATTTTCAGTGGCACGCTGAGTCGTGCCAAAAAATTAAACCAGGAATGGCGAGGCCGACTCGCGTGCCGAGCCATAAATACAAGCGCAATTGAATTTTTGGGCTGGGAATGCACTTTGGCGGTTGGGAGCGTAGCGACAGAAGCGACGGGCCGTCCCGATGCACCTCCTGTTAATTGTTCCCCGACTGGTTTTGTTTTAGCAGTACAAGGTTCGCATACCACTACTGCCCGGGCGCATGGATGTGCTCCTTCCGTGCCTGTGTGTGGAGTGGAAGCGAAGCGGCAGGAGCAGTGGCTCCTGTCGCATATTTGAGGAAAAACATGGAGCAGGATCAGTTAACAACCTGCTCTCTTTAACAGCAGTTAGACGTTGGAACAAATCTCATCGGTGGTGTAGATCAGAGTTACATCACCTGTCCGCAGGTGCGGGTGCCAACTACTCATAGTGTGCATTATGAGCATGGTTTAACCCCGCCGGCATCTCGAGTGCCGTAGTTTCAAACTAGAACGGCGGACCACTACACTCGGATCGATTGTTCCCCGTTTGGGATTTTGTTTCCAGCGTTGGCTGCTTAGTTTTCAACGGATTTGCGGTGAGGCCGGCTCGCGTGCCGAGCCGCTTAAACCAAGCGCAAGACAAACTTATAGTTGAGATGACTGCGTAGCGGTTGGAGCGCAGCGACATAAATCAAAAGATTTGCCGGTGGTGTAGACGTGGGTTACTTCAATAGGTAGAGCGCCTGCAATTGTGCAGGAGGTAGCGGGTTCGATTCCCGTCGCCAGTCACTTTGATTGGCGTAGCAAAACCCCAGGTCGCCGGTTCCCCGGCATAAAAAAGTCAACGTTGAGACGCAACATGATGCGTCTCCCTCACCCTGCGGCGCGATGCTGCTTAGAAAGATTTTATGGACTTACGAAAGGTTTATGGTGGCACGCCCATCGGCCAGGCTTCACGCTGCGATTCATGTGTGTATTCACGCATCATTCGCGGCTATGCGCAAAGCGAAAAGATCACACTATGCGATCGCTTGTTTGAACCGATCCGTATTCCCTTTGCGGTCATGGAGTGCACGGACTACATCGACAAAAGGCTGCCATGCATTGAGGACCTGGAGCTAATCGCCTGGGAGCTAAGAAGCAAGAGCGCCGGGAAAAAGGCTGGTTTTCGCGTTGCGGAAGTCCCAGCCGACACGCAAGATGAGCCGGAAGCAGATCCCGAACCCGAACAGCACCCAGTAGAAGCTCCCGCTGCTTTTAAAACTAAATAATTTCCGTTGCGCCGTACCCTTTGCGGTGAAGCCGTCGCAACGCTGTAACACTTTGGAGGTGAAACATGGCACGCCTGAACGTACTGAACTTAAGCGGACTGCCCTGGATGAAGACCAGCGCAAAGCGCGCGCATGAGGGCGCTCCGGCAAAGCATATCTCTGCTGAGCAGGAGCTGCGCCGGTCTGTCCTGGCCTGCATGCTGTGGGAAGACGAGTTTTATGAAGATGGCGTGGCAATTGCCGGACGCATCCGCGAGTTGGTTCCCAAGGTTGCCGCAGAGAAAGTTGCTGCGTTGGCCCTTGAGGCGCGTACACAGATGAAGCTGCGTCACGCGCCGCTGTTGCTGGTGCGTGAGATGGCGCGCGTGGCAACGCACCGCCAGCTTGTGGCTGAGACTTTGTTTCGCGTCATCCAGCGTGCGGACGAACTCTCTGAGTTCGTGGCGCTCTACTGGAGCGAGGGCAAGCAGCCTCTTTCCGCGCAGGTAAAAAAGGGACTGGCTGCCGCATTCACCAGGTTTGACGAGTACGCATTGGCGAAGTACAACCGCGCGTCTCCGGTCAAGCTGCGTGACGTGCTCTTTCTCTGCCATGCCAAGCCGGTGGATACTGCGCAGGCTGAGTTGTGGAAGCGCCTTGTCGCGGACGAACTGGCTGCGCCCGATACCTGGGAAGTGGCGCTCTCTGGCGGCGCCGACAAGCGCGAAGCCTGGGAGCGTCTGCTGGAAGAGAACAAGCTGGGCGCGATGGCCATGTTGCGGAACCTGCGGAACATGGCAGAGGCCAAGGTCAGCGAGCCGCTGATCTCTGCCGGCCTGGGACGCATGAAGACTGAGCGTGTGCTGCCGTTCCGTTTTATCGCTGCTGCGCGTTATGCGCCGCAGTGGGAGACGGAGCTGGAGCAGGCGATGTTTCGGGCGTTGGATGGCAAGAACGGCGAAGGTCAGACTAAGCTGCAGGGTAAGACCGTGCTGCTGGTGGACGTCTCTGGCTCCATGGACGCGCCGCTTTCTCGCCGTGCGGAGATGCGCCGCAATGACGCAGCTTACGGGCTGGCGATCTTGCTGCGTGAAATCGCAGAGCAGTCCAGTGTCTATACCTTCTCTGACAAGCTGGTGCGCGTGCCGTCACGCCAGGGCTTTGCCTTGCGCGACGCGCTGAACGCTAGCCAGCCGCACAACGGCACGTACCTGGGCAAGGCGCTCAGCGAGCTGGACGAGAAGTATGACCGCGTAATCGTGATTACCGACGAGCAGTCACACGACGCAGTTCCCAACCCGCGGGCGCGTGGCTACGTGATCAACGTGGCTAGCTACCAGAACGGCGTGGGTTATGGCAAGTGGGTGCACATCGATGGCTGGAGCGATTCAGTGATCGAGTACATCCGTGCAGCCGAGCCAACGCTTGATTAAAGAGTAATCCGTACTGGCTGAGGGCGATCTTCGAAAACGAAGGTCGCCCGCTTTTTTGAAAATCTTTGAAACACAGAGGAACAGAGGGAGCGGAGGAAGTTTTAAATGCTTTACGAAATTCCTCTGATTCCTCCTTTCCTCCGTGTTTCAAGGTTTTTCATCTCTGTTTATTGTTACCATTAAGACGGAGCCGCTTGGTCTACTTATCTTTCCAATGAAGAAATCTTCTATCGTCTTATTGCTGGCAGTATTGCTTTCTTGCACGTTTGGTGTTGCGCAAAACACGCAATCACCATCGCCTCAAACTGCTCCGACTCCACAGTCCGCTCCCTCGCCATCACCACAGGCCAGCCAGCCGGCGCAGCCGCAATCCACGCCGTCGCCCAATCGGGTTGAAGTTGAGCCGATTGAAGAAAAAGATCACACGATCACGCCTGCGGAAGCCAAAGAGCTTTTTGAGTCTGTCGATGAGATTCTGCGCTTTGCCAGCACCGACACAGGCTTGCCGATCAAGAAGAAGGTCAAGCGGGCCATCGTCAGCCGTGAAGAGGTCCAGAAATATATTGGCGATAAGTTCAAAGACGATGCTGACCGCATACGCTTTGAGCGCTCTGAGCTGGTGCAGAAAAAATTTGGACTGCTGCCACGCCAGTTCGATCTGCATACCTTCCTGATCAAACTGCTGGCGGAGCAGGTGGCCGGCTATTACGACGAGAAGACCCGCACCATGAACCTGCTCGACTGGAATGCCCCGGACATGCAGAAGCCGGTGATTGCCCATGAACTGACCCACGCTCTCCAGGATCAGAGTTTCAATCTGAAGAAGATGAGCAAGCATGAAGAAGATGTGGAGAAGCGCGGTCTGGAAGATCTGGATGCGCTGGTCCGCAATGACGAGGAATCCACCTGCCGCAGCTCCGTTCTGGAAGGGCAGGCGATGATCGTGCTGCTGGATTACGTGCTGGAGCCGCAGGGGCAAAGCGTGGCAAAGATGCCGCAGGTTGTGGACATTATGCAGGCCTCCATGGACAAAAGCCGTGACAGTCCTGTCTTTGATAGCGCTCCTTTGCTGCTGCAGGAGGAGCTCGCCTTTCCCTATCGCCAGGGGATGAAGTTCATCAAAGACCTGCTCGTGGCCGGCGGAAAGCAACTCGCTTATAAAGATGTGCTGGCCCGCATGCCGCAGACCACGCGGGAGATCATGGAGCCCAAGGAGTATCTTGCCGGGCGTCGTGTGCCGCCGCTGCTGCTGCCGGATTTCGGCTTTCTAAAAAAAGACTATGAGCCTTATGACGCAGGCGCCATCGGCGAACTGGATGTAAATATCCTGCTCCGCGTTTATACCGATGAAAAGCTGGCCACCAAGCTCACTCCGGAATGGCGCGGCGGATCGTATTACGCGGCAGGCCGCAAAGACGCCAAGCCCACCGACAAAAATTCCAGCGCGCATATCGGTCTCTTTTATGTATCCAAGTGGGCGAGCGAAGAAGCGGCCCAGGAGTTTGCCAAAACTTACGCAAAGGCTCTGCCCAAACGCTATGACTCGCTGCAGCGTGTATCAGGCAGCGCAGCTACTCCAGGCCTTGACCAATACACAAGCTCAGACGGCCCTATCTTTATTCAGCAGACAGGGAATGTAGTGGTAGCCGTAGAAAGCTTCAAGCCAGATGTGGCAAAAAAATTGATTGAGGCAGGATTGAAGACCGCATCTGCGAATGGCGAATAACTGGCTCACCCTGCCAGTGATTCAATATCGCGTAATGTGTCCTGCGATAGCGTTATATCCAGGCTGGCCAGATCTTCCTGCATGTGTTCCGCGCTGGATGTTCCGGTCAGCGGCAGCATTCCAACTGTGCGGGCAAAAGCAAACACAACTTGATTGATCGTGGCATCCGCGCGCATGGCCATTCTAGCCACCGCCGGATGGTGCACCACGTCTCTATTTGCCGTGAGCAGTGAGAACCCCTGGTAAATGATTTCCCGATCGCGGCAGAACGCGCGCACTTCGCGGTCCCAGCCCAGCCGTGCGTAACAGCGGTTCTGCACAAACGCAGGGCCTTCCGCGTGCGCCTCTTCCATCCGCTCAAGTTGCTCCAGGCTCACATTGCTCACACCCAGCAGGCGCGTGCGCCCCGCATTGCGCTCCCTGATCATTGCTTCCCATACCTCGGCGTCATTATCGGTCCATTCATAGCGAGTGAAAGGCCCATGCATCACATAACTATCCACATAGTCAGTTCCCAGATGTTCCAGTGAACTCGCCATGGATTGCGCCACCTGTTTGGAAAGGCTGGCCGCAGGATCATAAGGCAGTCGCTCGTCTTGTCCGGGCTGTGAAGTGAATTTCGTCTGCAGAAAAAGATCGGCCCGTGTGACGACTCCAGCGCGATAAACCGCCGCCAGCCCTTCGCCCACCGCGGCTTCAAAGTAATGCTTTCTCTGGTTGGCTGTATCAATGCCGCGAAAGCCCATCTGGATCGCCAGCTCAGTAAGCGCCGCCGTGCGGTCTTCTTTCCAGGCAGTGCCGTAAAGAAAGCTGGGGATGGATGGAGGTGGCGTGGTGGGCATGAGTTATTTTTACATGATAGAGGACCACTGATTCTGCGTGAAGCTAAGCTCCGTTATAATCAAAGATCAACCTATTCAAGGAGACGCACTTTGCAACAAGCAGAAATCGGCATTATGGGCGGTAGCGGGCTGTATTCCATGCCCGGACTTACAGATATCCGTGAGGTCACAGTTCAAACTCCGTTCGGCGAATCGTCGGACGCCTACGTGCTGGGCACGCTGGAAGGGCGCAAGGTGGCGTTTCTTGCCCGCCATGGCCGCGGACATCGCATCCTGCCCTCGGAAATTAACTATCGCGCCAACATTTACGGCATGAAAGACCTGGGCGTGGAGCGCATCTTGTCGCTCTCAGCCGTCGGATCGCTCAAGGAAGAGCACAAGCCCACCGACTTTGTGATTCCTGATCAGTTTATTGATCGCACGGTTCACCGCATCTCCACTTTCTTTGGACACGGCATTGTGGCGCACGTTGCGTTCGGCGATCCAATCTGCCCGGAAGCAGCGGCGGCGTTCACGCAGTCCTGCAAGGATATTGGCGTGGTCGGCAAGCAGGGCGGAACGTATATCTGCATGGAAGGCCCGCAGTTTTCCACGCGCGCGGAATCCAATCTCTATCGCAGCTGGGGCGCGGACGTGATCGGCATGACCAACCTGCAGGAAGCCAAGCTCTGCCGCGAGGCCGAGATTTGCTACTCCACCTGCGCCATGGTTACTGACTACGATTGCTGGCGCGAAGGCCACGAAGATGTAACCGTGGACCAGGTGCTGAAAGTTGTGCGTGAGAATGCGGAAAATGCAGCGAAGGTTGTGAAGCATGCAATCGCCATCATGCCCAAGGAGCGCAAATGCGCTTGCGGTTCAGCCATGAAATTCGCCATCCAGACTGATAAAGATAAGATCCCTGCGGCCACGCGGCAAAAGCTGGCACTGTTGCTGGACAAATATCTGGGCAAAGGCCAGGAGGCAAAGGCGTAACCAGCGCTTCCATGTCCGACGCGGCCCGCCGTGACTCTCTGCTGCTCACCAGGCTGGCTGCCCTTATTTCTTTTGGCGCTCTGATTTTTTATTACCATCAGGGCGCCATTCTTCTTTACGGCGATGCCGTGGCCCACATCAATATCGCGCGGCGCGTCTTTGATTCGCGCACGCCCGGGCTGTTTCAGCTAGGCACGGTATGGCTGCCGCTGCCGCATGTGCTCAATATTCCGTTCATCGCGAATGACCGGCTGTGGCAGACCGGATTGGGCGCGTCCGTGCCATCCATGGTTGCCTATGTTTTGGGATCACTGGGCGTGTTCCGTCTGGTGAGCGGACTTGCATCACGCAGAGCCGCATGGATTGCCGCGCTGGTCTATGCGCTGAATCCCAATCTTATTTACATGCAGTCTACGGCCATGACAGAGCCGCTCTATCTGGCGTTCTTTATCTGGTCAGCGGTTTATTTTTCTGAATTTGTGAGCGCTGCCCGAGAGGATGCAACGCGGGGCCGCCGGTCGCTGGAGAAATGCGGCATCATGGTATCCGCAGCCATGCTGGTGCGCTATGACGGCTGGTTTCTGGCTGCGGTGATTGTCGTCGCGGCACTCTTTGTCTTTTGGCGCTTCCGGTTGTCCGCTCCGCAACTTCGCCGTGGGTTCATCAACTTTATTCTTCTTGCCGGGCTCACCGCCGGATTTTTTCTCGCCTTCAACCAGGGCGGTTACGGCAATCCGCTGGAGTTCGCCAACGGACAGTATTCCGCGCGGGCCATTCAGGAGCGCAACCGGACCGCGAGCATGCCTACTTACCCCGGCGAACACTCTTTGCGCGGAGCCACGCTTCAGTTTTTGAAAACCTCCCGGCTCAACGTGGCGGAAGGCCGGCCAGAATCCTGGCTTTTCACGGCCGCTTTCATCGCTCTGCTCGCATCTATTTATTTTTCGCGCCGCTATCTGCGATGGGCCATCCTGCTTGCGCCTGTACCGTTTTATATCTTGTGTATCGCCTGGGGCAGCGTGCCCATCTACCAGCCGGAATGGTGGCCTTTCAGCTATTACAACGTCCGCTATGGATTGCAGTTGCTGCCGGCCATTGCTGTATTCTTTGCCCTCGCCTGCGAGTTCGCCGCAAATTTTATTTCCTATCGAAGGGTGTGCTGGGCGGCCGCGCTGCTGGTGGCTGTGAGTTATTTCTCCGTCTGGCATAAGACGCCCATCTGCCTGCGTGAAGCCCGGATTAATGGCGGTGATCGGCTGGCGCTGGAGCAGCAGATCGCTCTCATCTTGAGAGCGCTTCCTAAATCGGCAACCTTATTAATGGGTGACGCGCACTCTGGCGCCGTGGAGATGGCTGGCGTTCATGGCACGCGTGTATTGCGCGAAAGCAACACGCCTTACTGGCAGCGGGCGCTCACGCAGCCGGCGCAGTCGGCTGACTACGTTGTCGCTTTTCCCGGGGACGAAGTGTCCTACGCTGTCCGTCTCTTTCCTCAGGGGCTTGAGCCCGTTGCCATAATCGGCACTCCCTCGCAGCCTAAGGCTTTGATCTATCGCGCAAGACACTGATAATGGTGATGCACTCTGACCATATCCACTCATGCACACGCTGAACTTTACTTTGCCGCACATATCGCTGGCTGACCTGGTTTCAAAGACCATGGTCCGGCTCACGTTGTCTGCCTTTCTTGGCGGAATCATCGGGCTGGAGCGGGAGATCAATCGCAAACCAGCCGGCCTGCGCACCAATATGTTTATCTGTTTTGGTTCCGCCATGTTTACGATTCTCTCCACGGAACTGGCCTCTGAGTGGGGCGGAGACCATACGCGCATTGCCGCGCAGATCATTCCCGGTATTGGCTTCATCGGAGCCGGTTCCATCCTGCATGCTAAAGGCAGCGTGAGCGGGCTGACGACGGCAGCCACGCTCTTTGTGGTGGCGTCCATTGGCATGGCATGCGGGGGCGGACTGTATCTGCCGGCGATCTTCGCAACCATGCTCATGTATTTGGCGCTCCATGTGCTCGGAATTCTGGAACGCCGTTTTAACCTGAAGCCGCTGATGATGAACTACATCATCGTGTCGGAAAAGTCCGCGGACGACCTTGTGAGCGAAGTAAATTCAATTCTGGAAGACCAGAACAAAGAAATGCATGGAATGCGCTTGAGCCGGAGCAACGGAAAAGAAAAGCTCGTGTTCAGCGTGGATGGTACGCAGAGTGAGCACAAGGAACTGGCAGTCCGGCTGCGCCTGTCAGACGATTTGCGAAATTTTGAAACCGTCCCTGGTGTTGAGATTGAATAGATGAGTTCCTATATATGAACGTCCCATTCACTAAAGCATCTGCCTGCGGCAATGATTTCCTGATCATTGACGGCGCGCTGGCCCCTGTCGATATCCAGGAATTCAGCCGGCGTATTTGCGATCGCCACAATGGCGTGGGAGCGGACGGCGTGGAGTGGCTCTTTCCCACGCAGGATGCAGACATCCATGCGCGCCTGATTAATGCTGACGGCAGTGAGGCGGAAATCTCCGGGAACGGAACGCGTTGCGTCGCCACTTACCTGGTCAGCAACGGCCACGCAGGCAAACTCGCCATCCGCACCGGAGCCGGCGTGAAGCATTGCGAGCTGATTGCGCGCGAAGGCCATATCTATGAATTTGAAATGGAGATGGGCAAGCCTCAGGTGGGCGATGATTTTTCCATCAAGGCCGCGTTTGGCCAGGTGCGCGGCACGCCGGTTTCCATGGGCAATCCGCATTATGTGGTGTTTGTGAAAGATTTCCCGCCGGACTGGCAGAGCCAGGGTGCGGAGATTGGCCGCCAGCGCGATTTTAAAGAGGGCGTGAACGTGGAGTTCGTCCGCGTGACCGGCCCAAATGATATTGAAGTGCGTTTTTATGAGCGCGGCGTGGGCGAGACTCAATCCTCAGGCACAGGCTCTTGCGCTTCTGCGGTGGCTGCAATCGCCGCAGGCCGTGCCAGCGCGCCGGTAAAAATCCATGCGCCCGGCGGCACGCAAGTGGTGCGATGGGCGGGCGGCAATGTGTTTCTGCGCGGGCCTGCGCAATTAGTATGCCGGGGAGAGTTTCTTGGCTAATGCAAAAATGATCTGGGCCCGGGCGTTACGCAAGGGTGACATGGTTGGGCTTCTCGCTCCGGCCAGCAGCTTCAGCCACGGAGATTTTCTTTCCGGCTGTGAACGCCTGCGCGAAATGGGATATGAACCCGTCTATGCGCCGGATATTTTTGATCGCGATATTTATTTTGCCGGGACAGCCGAGCGCCGTACGCGCGAGTTCCACGAACTCTGGCGGCGCGAGGATGTGGCCGCGCTGATCTGTGTGCGCGGCGGCTATGGCGGCAACTACCTGCTGGATAAAATTGACTACCAGATGATCGCCGCACGGCCGAAAATTCTAATCGGCTGCAGTGACATTACCTCTTTGCTCACAGCCATCACAGACCGTACCGGACTGGTTACCTTTCATGGGCCCATGGTCGCCAAGGATATTGCCGGGCAGACGCTGGATCGCTCTAGTTGGAACAATGCTCTTCTGGGTGCGACGGATTGGAGCGTGCCAGCCGCTAAAGTTGAAGTCCTGCGCGCTGGAAAGGCTGAAGGCCGGCTCTACGGTGGATGCCTCTCCATGCTGGTAGCGTCTCTGGGTACGCCCTATGAACTCCAGACCGAAGGAACGATCTTGTTTATTGAAGACATAGCGGAAAAGCCATTTCGTATTGACCGCATGCTGATGCAATTGCGGCTCGCGGGAAAGCTCGAACAGGTACGCGGCTTTGTTTTTGGAGAAATGCTCGATTGCCTGCCGCCCAAAGGCGAGATCTACACTCTGCAGCAGGTAATTATGCGGGTGCTGGCGCCATACAACGTGCCTATCGTCTATGGACTCAAATCCGGTCACGTGACCAGCGGCAATATCACATTGCCCATCGGCGTTCAGGCGGAACTGGCGACGGAAAACTCAGGTGTGACTCTTAGAGTGCTTGAGGCTTCCACCTTGGCTGATGCTACGTAAATTTCCCGCTCACGAAAGCGCGCAAATCCGTTAATCTTGAACAGTGGAACAACAGCACGTACATATCATAGGAATCTGCGGGACGGCCATGGCTTCGCTCGCAGGCTTGCTCAAACAACGCGGGTTCAAAGTCACGGGCTCTGATGCAGCGGCCTATCCGCCGATGTCAGACTTTCTGGCATCGATCGGCATATCCATCATGCAGCCGTATTCTGAAGCCAACCTGAAGCCGCGTCCGGACATGGTGATTGTGGGTAACGCCATTTCGCGCGGCAACCCGGAGCTGGAATACGTTCTGGACGAGCGCATTTTCTTCCGCTCCATGCCGGATATTCTTTACGACCTCTTTCTGCGGACCCGCCAGCCCATTGTGGTTGCCGGAACGCACGGCAAGACAACCACAACTTCCATGCTCGCCTGGATTTTCCAGACGGCGGGAAAAGATCCATCTTTTTTGGTCGGTGGGATTGCCGAAAATTTTGGCAGCAGCTTTGCCATCCGCCAGGGCCGGCACTTCATTATTGAGGGCGACGAGTACGATACGGCATTCTTCGATAAAGGTCCTAAGTTTCTGCACTACTTTCCGCAGTCCGTCATCCTTACGTCCGTTGAGTTTGATCATGCCGATATTTATGACAACCTGGCAGCGGTAAAAACTGCGTTTAAGCGGCTGGTGAATCTGGTGCCGCGCAAGGGCAAGATCATTGCCTATGACGCCAATGGGAACGTGGACGAATGCATCGCCAAAGCTCTTTGTCCGGTAGAGAAGTATGGGATGAAGGAAGATTCGTTTTGGCGGATTACCAATCTGCAGTTCGAAGCGGAACGCACAACCTGGACTGTGCTGCGCGATGGCAAAGAGCCAGTTGATTTTGAGTTTCCCCTGGCGGGCGAATATAACGTGCTGAACGCCACCGCCGCGGTTGCCATGGCCGCCAACTATGACATTGATCCGCTGGTGATTGCCGACGCACTCAAGAGTTTTAAAAGCGTAAAGCGGCGTCTGGAGATCAAAGCGGAAGTCGACGGCATCACGATCATCGACGATTTCGCTCACCATCCCACGGCCATCGCTGCTACGTTAGGCGCTTTGCGCGTGCGCTATCCCGGAAGGCGGTTGTGGGCGATCTTTGAGCCGCGCTCCAATACTCTGCGCCGCAAAGTTTTAGAGAAAGAATTGGTTGCCAGCCTGTCCGTGGCCGATGAAGTTGTTCTCACGCCCATTTTCAAGCCGGAAGCAGTGCCGGAAAACGAGCGGCTGACCACGGCCTCCGTGGTGCAGGGTATTCGCGATGCCGGCAAGCTTGCGCGGGAAATCGCAGACGCTGACGCCATTGTGGAAGCCGTGGCGCGAGACATGCGCAGCGGTGATGTGGTGGCCATTCTTTCAAATGGCGGCTTTGGCGGCATTTATGAAAAGCTGCCACGCAGGCTGGAAGACCTTCGCGGCGTGTTCCGTTCATGATAGCTACCATATTCGGCTTTGTGCGCAGCGTGCTGGCCCTCCTCTTCTGGATTGTGTTCGCGCCGCCGGCTGCGCTTATCGCCTTCCCCTGGACGCTCATCACCGGCAATGCCAGCTTTCTTTACTGGATTGGAATGAGCCTGGCTTTTGCTGGAGTGCGCATTGCCGGCGCAAAAGTTAAGCTGGTTGGCCTGGATAAAATTGATCCAGCGGGGACATACATCTTTATGTCCAATCACGTTTCCAACCTCGATCCGCCGCTCCTGCTCCCGTTGATCCCGGGGCGGTCTTCCGTGCTGGCTAAAAAAGAGATCTGGCGCATCCCTATTCTGGGCAAGGCGCTTGATCTGGCGGAGATTGTTCCGGTGGAGCGCAGCAATCGTGACTCGGCCATCAACAGCATTCGCCGCGCCAGCGAGGTCATGAAGCACCACATCCATATGACGATTTTTCCGGAAGGCACTCGCTCACCGGATGGCCGGCTGATGCCTTTCAAAAAAGGGCCATTTCATCTGGCGGCGGAGACAGGGTTTTCCATTGTTCCCGTCACCATTCTGGGGACTTATGAGATGATGCCCAAAACCAGCGCAATTGTAAGAAGCGGCACGGCGACCTTGGTATTTCATCCGCCTGTTGATCCAAAGAAATTTGCGTTGCGTGAAGAGCTGGTGCAAGCCGTGCGCGATGCGATTAACAGCGCATTGCCGCCGGAACGGCAGTAGCAATGCAAAAATGTGCCGCTGATTTGTGCCACAGAATTGTCATCCTGAATCCCGATGCTGAGGCTTGCCGAAGCAGAGTGGTGAGGGATCTGGTTTTGCTGGTGTCTTACCAGCAAATAGAGACAAAAGCAGATTCCTCTCTGCGTTCGGAATGACAAATCCTCGGAATATTTTCTATGGATTCCTGTGATTCGGCTTACTGCATCTGCACGTAGTGCTAACGGCGAGCCTATTTACCTACGGTGCCTTTTACTATCACTCCGGCTTGATTGATATTCACCTCAAGCTCCCCATCATCATTCTTGTGCAGGGTTGTGCCGCTGTAATGGTGGACTGCGCCTTGAGCGTCAGTGAATTGAATTTTCATCATCCCGGTTTCCAGCGGCTTAATGGCGTAAGAAAAAGTTTCACCGGGGGCCAGCTTGTCTTTGCCGAAGGTGGCAGTCGGGTAATCGATAATGATGGTTTTCACCACGTCAGTGCTGGTATTGATCAGATTGATCTTGACCACGTGAGAGCGGCAGCCAGCCAGTGCAATAAGAAGCAGGAAGGGCGAGATGAGACGGAAAGATTTCATTTTGTGTTTTATTTTTTCTCGTTATTTCTTTTCGATCACGCGCGCGGCCAGCACAGCGCCGTTGCGATTATCGTGCAGCTTAAGAGGGAAGACCAGGATGTTCCAGTTCCATCGGCTTTTTTTCTTGGGCAGATGGGGCAGGCAGCGGAAGCTGCGGTCCACGTAGGTTTCGCGCGTGTCGGCCACCGTGCGGATAATATCTTTCCACTCGTCGCTGAGTTCAGGAAATACTTCAAAGCGGTTCTTGCCGGAGAACCATGTGCGCTTCTTCTCATACAGCCGGGCAAAGAATTCGTTCACATATTGCCATTCACCATCGCGGTCCAGGATTTCCAGAACAATGTCATCTCCCATGGCCATGGCGATGCGGGAGTAAAAAAAGTCGCGTGCATCCACTACCACAGGCTTGCCGCGGCGCTTGGCCTCAAAGGACCGCAGGGCGGCCAGCAGGTCGTCCACTGAGCTATAGCCTTTGAGCAGGTGCATGTCTTCCACGCCGCCAAATTTTCTTTCCAGCGTGGCGGAGAGAATAATGATGGGAACTTCAGGACGCTTGTCGCGCAGAGACTGCGCTACTTCAGTGCCAAACTTGCCCGCGCCCAGGTGATAGTCAAGCACGGCAATATCAATCTCGCCCAGATGGGTCTCCGCTTCTTCGACGGAGGCGGAACTGATGGCATCATAGCCGTTGCTGCGCAGAATGGCCGACCGCAGGATCAAGTTATCGTGCTGGTCGTCGAGCAGAAGGACTTTGATCGGTTTTTTTTCTGGGCGGCCGTCCATTATTCTTTTGTACCTTTGCCGCGAATGGCGCGCGCCAGTTCGGGAAGCTTGTTAAATACAGCAACGCTGCGCAGCCATTGCTTATTCTCAATCGCCGGCGTTCCGCTCACAATGGTTCCTTCCGCGACGCTGTTAGGTATGCCGGTTTGCGCAGTGGCAATCACTCCATCACCGATCTTGCAGTGCCCAGCCACGCCTACTTGTCCGGCAAGAATAACGTTCTTGCCAATCTCCGTGGAGCCGGCCAAACCTACCTGAGAGCAGAGCATGGAATTTTCCGCCACAATACAGTTGTGTGCAACCTGGACCAGGTTATCAATTTTTGTGTTGCGGCCAATGCGAGTCTCACCCAGGCTGGCGCGATCTACGCATGAGTTGGCCTGGATTTCCACGTTATCTTCAATTACAACCCGGCCAACCTGCGGGATCTTGTGCCAGATCCCGGTATCATCTTTGGCGAAGCCGAATCCGTCTGAGCCAATGACCACGCCGTTGTGCAGTTGCACATTATTTCCGATCACGCAGTTTTCGCGAATCGAGACATGGGAATGCGCAAAAAAGTTTCTGCCGATTTTTACATCGCGATAGATGACCACCTGAGGCAGCAGTGTGCAGCCGTCGCCAATTTCAACATCGGCGCCGATGACCACGCAGGCGCCGACCGATGCATTGGCCCCGATGCTGGCTGAGGGATCAATTACGGCCGTGGGATGTATTCCGCGTTTTTCCTGCGGGATAGCATGGAGCAGTTCTACGGCACGGGCATAGGCAAAGTGAGGATTTCTGGTGCGTAGCGTAGGCTTATCTAATGCGGGAAATTTTTCATCCACGATAATGGCGGAGGCCTTGGTGGCCCTGGCCGCCGACGCATACTTTGAACTAACGGCAAAGGTAATCTGGCCGGGCAGCGCTGTTTCAATTGCGCCAACGCTAGTGATCTCAACTTCCGTATCTGCCGGATCAAGCCTGGCGCCCAGCTTGTCCGCGATTTCTTTGAGCTTCATAGTCATTTAAGCTTTGTACCCTGGGAACCTGAGGGAAAACTGCCTAAAGAAAAATTGTATCGGGATTGAGGGCAAGGTCAGAGCAAAATCGTCAGGGCCAGGCATTGTTATGGCTCAACAAACAGTTTTTCCTGGCGAATGTCCTCTGCAGTCTTCTTGTGTGACTCTGGACGCCCAATTACGGCAAGCACATTTAATTCCTGAAGGGCGATCCGGGGGACAAAAATCCTCTGCGTATTGCCGCGAGTATCAGGCGGCGTAATCAGGTACCCCTCGGGAATGACTTGCGTGAGATCGTTGGCCATCAGGCCTTCAATTACGTCATTGTCAATAAACTTGAGCCGCACCCAGAGCCCTTCGGTGCGCGGGCGGGTGGTAAAGGTTTTGCGTCCAGTGGTTGCGGTATCGCTAAAGTCGCGGACAAAATCCAGGCTTTTGATTTCCGCCAGGTCAATCATCACTACTTTGCCGGCAGGATTCAGCAGTTCCAGCTTGCCTTCTAAGACAAAATTGGCCGGCGAGACGTATCCGCTGAGGGAGTCGCGCCCCATTTTGCGTACGATTACCTTTTTGTGCGTAGAAGGCATGCCCAGATTGATTTTCGCACCTATTCCGGAGGCATCAAAGGCGTCACTGCACCTTTCCTGCCTGTGGGGTAGCCAAACCGTTAACCTTTGTGATAATGTTTCGAGT
This sequence comes from Terriglobia bacterium, assembly GCA_963724105.1. Lineage (GTDB taxonomy): Bacteria > Acidobacteriota > Terriglobia > Terriglobales > Acidobacteriaceae > Angelobacter. The sequence goes on from CAVRTD010000006.1 coordinate 320,742, forward strand.
TTGTTCCAGTCTCTTGGGAAGCCGTCTAACTCTTGTATAAAGTGCAACTTACGAAAAATGGAGAATTGGTTAGTTCACCCGGCCAACGCCGGGAGGGCAATGGTGTGTTCCTTAACTGATGGCTGACTTTATTTACCTCATGGAAACCCGGCTTTCGCCGGACCAGCAGCGAGCAGTAACGCTGGTGACGGACGTTGCGCGCGCGCATGAAATGAACATTTTCCTTACCGGAGGCGCGGTCCGCGACATTATCAGCGGCTTTATCATCCGCGACCTGGATTTCTCCGTGCAGGGCAATGCGCTGAAGCTGCAAAAAGATTTTGAAAAGGCTGGCGCCGTTACAGAAGCCACAGACGAAACCACCCGCACCATCATGCTGCTGCTTCCCGGCAACGTCCGCGCTGAAGTAACCAGCACACGCTCAGAAAAGTACGACAAGCCGGGCAAGCCACCGGAGATCACCCAAGGCACGATTTATGACGATATGCGCCGGCGCGACTTCACCGTGAATGCCATGGCGCTCTCGCTTAATCCTGGCTCACGCGGCTTGCTGACCGATCCGTTTAATGGCGTGGCCGATATCGAAGCCAAGGTGCTGCGCGTCCTGCATAACTATGCTTTCTATGAAGAGCCTTCACGGCTGATTCGCGCCAGCCGCCTGATCACCCGCTTCCATTGGACTCTGGAAGAGCGCACCCAGGCCCGCTATGAAGCAGCCAAAGAGAACAATTACATTGAGAATGTTTCCGATCGCGCCCTTGGGCATGAGATTGAGCAACTGGCGCATGAAGATAATCCGCTTGAAGTACTGAAGGCACTGGAAAAAGAGGGCTGGCTCAAGACCGTGGCGCCGCATCTTTCCGTCGCCAAGGTGGATACCGCTGGCTTGACCCAGGTGTTCAAGGTGAAGCAGCAGCTGCAGGAAGTTGGCCTGAACCCTGACGCCGGCCCGATTGTGATGCATTTCCTTACACGCAAACTGGGCGATAAAGACATTTCAGCCATGCAGAAGCAGATCGTCAACAAGGGGTTTGTTGAACGCTGGAAGAACCTTGAGGACGACGCCAAGGATTTTGCGAAAAAGCTGATGGCGCGGGAACTGACGCTGCCTTCGCAAACCTGGAAGTTCCTGATGACGAACCGTCCGGACGCGCTGCTGTTTAACGCGATTACGCCGCGCGCTTCCGCCGTGGAACAGAAGATCAAAAACTTCCTGACCAAGTGGCCGCTGGTGCGGCAGAAGCTTCCATTCCCGGAAATGGCGGAGATGCGTATTACGCCGGAGCATCCGGAATACAGGAAAATACAGGATGAAGCTTTCCTGATGCTGTTGGATGGCAAGCTACGCTCGCATACGGAAATTGTAAAGTTCCTGGAGCCATACTCTCCTCCGGAGCCCCCGCCACCGCCGCCACCGCCGCGTCGTGGGCGAGGCAAAAAAGAGCCTGCAGCCGCCGGAGCGCTTGGAGATCAGACCCCCAAGAAGCGTGGACGCAAGCCCAAGAATGCCGTTGATGGTGTCCCTGCTCCTGCAGCGCCTGTGGCAGAAGCAGCCAAGGGCACGCCTGCGAACGCCAAGCAGCCCGTGGCTGCGGCAAAGCAAAAAGCTGTGCCGCCTGCGCCGGCAAAGAAAGCCGCTGTTAAAGCTGCTCCGGTAAAAGCGCCAGTGAAAGCTGCGGCAAAGCCTGCTGCGAAGAAACCTGCCGCGAAAAAGCCGGTAGCAAAGAAGCCTGCGCCAAAGAAGAAGCCTGCCGCGAAGAAACCGGGCAAGAAAAAATAACTCACCAACACCTTTAAAGAGAAGGGAAGATCTCGCCGCAACTACTGTGGCTGGATCTTCATGCCCTCAGCGGCATGCTGGCGTACTCGCGCGGATAGCTCAGGGAGTTGGTCATCGGCTTCAAGGCCGTCTTCTGAATTTGGTGGAGCCATTTTGCTCAACGCTTCGCCGTAAATGATCATCAACTCGCTGCGCCGCGAACTGCCGGGCAGGTGGACCATCCGAATTCGCGCCATGGCAGAAGGAAACACCAGGCCTGCTTTCTTCAGCATGGCCCGGGCCTTTGCTCCATCAGAATCTGGATTGCCCTTGGCCCCGGCGTAATCCGAAAACACAGCCGTGTCATAGATAAACGTCAGGCCGCCTAGATTGGTAGTCCGTTTGGAAGGATAGTCGTACTGGTGTTTGTTGTCAGGAAGGTAGTGCTCGAACTGTACCCAGTAGAAACGCTCAATCTTTCCATCGGCGTTGGACTGTGTATAAAAATGCTGCTCAGCTTCAGCCACTCCATAGAGTACAAAGCGCTGGCCGCCGGCATACTTGAATTGTGGGGCAAAAGTGATCTGAACGGCGGGGTCGCTCTTGGAGGTCAAAACCTGGCCCTGAACCTGACGTTCGAGCCTGGTGGAGTCGCCGCTTTGGCCCAGCAAAATAGTCGCAAGCGCCAACGCGGCTGAAAACACCTTCACAATGACTTTAGACCCACAGCTTTGCCAAACGTTAGCGCATTTATTTGTTCCGAGAAAAATGTTTTTAGCCAGTGAATATGCGCCAGCTACGCTGGTATGATGAACGCAGTCCCCAGAACTTGAAAACTCCCTTTGTTGCATTCTTCATTGACGACTGTCGTGCAAGAGCGCAGGCCAATAGCTGCGGGACACCCCCTTTCTTTGTTCAACCAAAATCTGAATCATGCCGGCCTCAAGTTAGCTGCCGGCCAATTTTCTTCGATATTGAATTATGGAGGCACCTTGAGAAAGTTTATGCATAAAGCCGCGGCCCTCTTTCTGGCGCTGACGGTTGTAAGTTTCACCTCGCTCAGCTTGTACGCGCAACAGGAGCCTGCGGCAAAGCCGAAAGCACCTGCACAACCTGCGTCCAGCAGCGTCAACATTCCTATTCCCGATATCAAGTACACCAAGTTCGTTCTTAAAAACGGACTGACCGTGCTGGTGCATGAGGACCACAAAGCGCCTATCGTTGCTGTGAACACTTGGTATCACGTGGGTTCCAAGAATGAGAAGCTGGGCAAGACCGGCTTCGCCCATCTGTTTGAACACCTGATGTTCAGCGGCAGCGATAATTTCAACCATACCTATCTCAATGCCATGGAAGGCATTGGCGCTACGAATCTGAACGGCACCACCAACAATGATCGCACCAATTACTTTGAGAACGTGCCCACCTCCATGCTGGACTACGCGCTCTTTGCCGAGAGCGATCGCATGGGGCACCTGCTGGGCGTACTTGACCAGAAGAAGCTCGATCTGCAGCGCGGCGTGGTGCAAAACGAAAAGCGCCAGGGCGAAAACCAGCCTTACGGCGTGACGGAACAGCTGATTGTTGAGAACACGTATCCCGTGGGCCATCCTTATTCCTGGACCGTCATTGGCTCGATGAAAGACCTGGATGCAGCCTCCATGGCAGACGTGCAGGAGTGGTTCAAGACCTACTACGGCCCCAACAACGTTACAGTCGTGATCGCCGGCGACATCACGCCGGAAGTTGCGCGCGAAAAAGTAGAAAAATATTACGGCGAAATTCCTCCTGGACCGCCTATTGCCAAGCAGGAAACATGGGTGGCAAAACGCACCGGCTCGCATCGCGGATGGGTGCAGGACCGCGTGCCGCAGGCGCGTCTGTATCGCATCTGGAACGTTCCGCAATACGGATCACCGGAAGAAGCGCAGCTTGATCTGGCAGCGCAGATACTGGGTCGCGGCAAGACCTCGCGGCTTTACAAGCGCCTGATTTACAAAGACCAGGTTGCTACCAGCGCCTCTTCCAGTGACGATACGAATGAAATTGGTGGTCAATTTGATTACACCATCACAGTCAAATCTGATAAGGACCCCGCAAAAGCCGCGGAAAATTTCAAGAACGCCGAGAAAGCCGCGAATGAAGAACTGCAAAACTTCCTGAAGAACGGCCCCACGGAAGCCGAGTTACAGCTGGCCAAGACACAAATCTTTGGCAATTACGCGCGTATTGTTGAACGCATCGGCGGCTTCGGCGGCAAAAGCGATCTGATCGCCCGCTGCCAGACGTTCACCGGCAATCCGGATTGCTACAAGGTCTATCTCCAGCGCATTCAGGCCGCAACGCCTGCTTCGGTGAAGAAAGCTGCCAATGACTGGCTTACCGATGGCGATTACATCCTGGAAGTTCAACCCTATCCCACCACGATTACTGCTGGCGAAAAAATTGACCGTTCCAAAGAGCCTGCTCTCGGCAAGCCTATGTCACTCACGTTGCCGCCAATGCAGAAAGCCAAGCTCTCCAACGGCCTGAACATTGTGCTGGCAGAGCGCCATACAGCTCCGGTGGTCAACTTTACGCTCCTGGTCGATAGCGGTTATGCCGCTGATCCAGCCAACGCACCCGGCACGGCCAGCTTCTCCCAGCGCATGCTGGAAGAAGGTACGCCCACACGCGACTCGCTCAAGATCGGTGAAGAGCTGGAATCACTCAGCGCCAATTTTGGCGCGAGCGCCAACCTGGACTGGGCCACCGTCAACCTCAATACACTCAAACTCACCATGGATAAAGCGCTTGATATCTATGGCGACCTGATTCTTCATCCGGCGTATCCGCAGAAAGAGTTTGACCGTCTGCAGAAAGAGCGCCTTGCCGTCATCCGTCGTGAAAAGGTTGAGCCTCAGACCATGGCCCTGCGCGTAATTCCGCAGCTGCTTTACGGCAAAGGTCATGCTTATGCGGTTCCGTTCACCGGCACCGGCAATGAAGCCAGCCTGGCCAGGATGACGCGTGAAGACCTGGCAAAGTGGCATGAAACATGGTTCAAACCGAACAATGCCACGCTGCTCATCGTGGGCGATACCACTCTCAAAGAGATCACTCCCAAACTGGAGAAAATCTTTGCCGGATGGAAGCCCGGTGAGGTGCCCAAAAAGAACGTTGCCCCGGTACAGCCGGCTCCAAAGACTGAGGTTTACCTGATTGATCGTCCTGGATCAGGGCAGAGCGTGATCTTTGGCAGCCTGCTCGCGCCACCGCGCAATGACCCGGACTCAATTCCCATCCAGATCGTCAACAACGTTTTCGGTGGAACGTTCAGCGCGCGCATCAACATGAATCTGCGTGAAGATAAACACTGGTCGTATGGCACGTTCGCTGCAATCCCTGCGGCCCGCGGACAGCGGCCTTACTTCAGCATTGCCCCCGTACAGACAGACAAGACGAAGGAGTCTCTGGCGGAACTGGTGAAGGAATACCATGACATCATCGGGACCAGACCCATTGAGGACAAGGAACTGGAGCGCGAAAAAGCCAATGCCACACTCGGCTTGCCCGGATCGTTTGAGACCGTGCAGCAGCTCTCCGGCGCCTATAGCCAGATCATCCAGTATGGATTGCCAGACAACTACTTCAATACCTTCACGGAAAAAGTGCTGGCGCTCAATCCAGATTCGGCCAATGCCATTGCCAAAAAACTAATTCAACCCGATCACGTGATCTGGGTAGTTGTGGGCGACATGAGCAAGGTAGAAGCTGGTATCCGGGAACTGAATCTGGGTGAGATCCGCAAGATCGATGCCGATGGAAACCCGGTGCAGTAAGTTATGCACTTTTTGCCGGCAGCCTGGAACTAGTTTTATCTTCACTGCCGATATCTTTAAGCCCGCCGCAAGGCGGGCTTTTTTCTTTGTATGGTGCGGAAACTCCCGTGGCACAGGCACTCCTGCCTGTGAGATTTACCAGGTTTGGTTTTCAATTACCAATTTTGGCAATTCCGGCGATTTTGGCAATCCTTTGCCCCCTCCCCCTCTATAGGTCATCCCAGATTGGCGTAGACTTGAGCGCCTTCATCCCAAGTCATCCCAGATTGGCGTGGGTTTGATGAACTCCATCCAATTTGGCGTAGGGTTGAGCTTTGGTTTTCAATTACTCATTTAACCAAATTACCCATTTACTAATTTTCAAAGATCTCGCGCATCTCGGCGCCGATGTACTCTAGCGAATTTATATCGAAGATTCAATTGCGAATTGGTACATCTTGACAACGAAAGTCTACGGAGACATTCGTTTTTTCGAGCGCCGACTCTCGCGAGACCAATGTCATGACACATATCTGCGGAACTTTCGAATGTGTGTATCGCTTTAGCCTTGTCGCCCGAAGCGGGCATAAGTCAAAACTTAGTTCATGAGCTTAAATGGTTAACGAGATGCTATATAAATAGAAGTAGTTTGACAGGGGGAGGCAGCTTTACAAATCTTTATTGATTATTTCCCGCCCTGTTTCATTTTGGAACTCGCGTTTAACAAACAGAAGCTTTATTCAAGCTGTTGTCTGATCGAGATTTATTTATAGATTTACTTGACAGGCAGGTTAGGTATCGATAGCTTAGCCTATCTAAGCCGGATCTATTCGTGAAATAGTAGGAAGAGTTATTAGGAGGGAAAGTGAAGCGTTTGTATCCTCTGCTATTTGGATGTCTACTATTGTCGATACTTGTTGTTGGCTTTTATACGCGAGCTCATGCCCAGTGCGGCAGCGTTCCAGTAAAGGATTTTTCCTTTTGTAATGACACAACGGGCGACTGTGTCGATGGCGCGCAGTCTTTTTTTAGATGTGGTGGTCCGGGAGGAGATCCAGCACAGTTTTGTTATTCGGGCTTCTCAAAATGTTGCGACTCAACAACCAGGACAGCGAACGTAGCACCGGACCCGAGCTGCTCTTCACCTGCTCCTGAACCCTCGCCGACTCCCGACCCTTCACCAACTCCCGATCCTTCGCCTTCCCCTGAGCCCACTCCTGATCCTGCGCCTACGCCTGATCCGGCCCCTACACCTGATCCGGCTCCTACACCTGAACCCACGCCTGACCCTGCGCCTACACCTGACCCTGCGCCTACGCCTGATCCTGGGGCGGGGGCTGGTGGAGGGGGAGGGAATGGCGGTGCATGTAATGAGTTCGATCCCGATTGTGGGCCTGGCGGCGGTGAGGATGAAGGTGCAACACTCCGGCTATTAAAGTTGGAACCTGATTTGTTCGCTCCCCAGACAGCCAGTATGAGGCCTGAACACCGTTATCATATGCGCGTTTTTCTTCCCGCGAACTGTGTAAATGGTGGGCTTTATGCAACAGAAACTTTAGTTGCCGCACGTCCCGAACAATTTGCTATAGACCTTTATATCCGCGACAGTTTGAATATCAGTAGAAAAAAGAGGAAGGGCGGAAGTGGACTATGAAACTACTCAGGCGATTGGGCGCTGCCATGGCGCTATTGAGTCTGCAGGGGATATTGTTTGCACAGACAGGTGAATCGTCTTCTTCTGCCGATAGTCAGCTTAAGGTGTCGAAACGGACTGAAACACAAGCTAAAGGACTGCCTTTGGGTAGAGTGTCATGCGATACCCAGGGTAATTTCTATCTTCGACAATTCGACCCTGATGGGTCGACGGCGAACCAGGAAATGATACAAGGCCCGGTTCAGAAGGTAAACGCCGATGGTACCCTCGGTCCCTCATTCAAGATAACCGATGTGTCCCCGGCTCTTTCATTACGCGCCTTCGTTGTTGGAGCCCAAGGGGAAGTATATGTACTGGCTGAAGGGCCACCAGTGAATTCAACGCCCAGTACCACCAAAACCACAAAGAGTACAACAAATAAGAAGCCGAATTTGGCGAAGAAGGGCATCAAGTTTCCGGTATATTATGTCGTCAAGTTTTCAAGCGACGGCTCAGTTCAGTCGACCACTGAGATTCATCGGCAAATCAGAGAGTTCGTTCCTTATCATCTTGGGGTCTTCGGCAATGGCGGAATTTTGATCAGCGGAACGGCAGGCGATTATCAACGTCGTCCTTTCACTGCAGTTTTTGATGCGACTGGGAACCTGATAAAAAAGATCTACGAAGCTGAGGATGAAGATTCAAGGCAAAAAGCAGAAGCTGGCGATCCGTTGTATGTGGATGATTCGGCAAATGTCGGCAACAACGCGGTTACAGATGGAGAGGCAGCGACAGGTCCTGACGGAAATGTGTACTTATTGAGGTCCACTGCCCCTGCTTTGATATATGTTGTTTCGCCGGCCGGCGAAGTTGTGCGAAGGCTCCATGTCGATATGAAAAATCCGGGCTTCCTACCCGCAAACATGAAGGCTTCGGCAAGCGGACTAGCGATCGTTTTTCGCAAAAAACACAGCCGCGAAACCCTTATCAAGGTGGTGGATTATGATGGAAACGAGAAAGAGGTTCACTCATTTGACAGAAATCTACCCGCGGAATTCTTCGGATGTTATGTTCCGCCATCGTTTTTTTTCACGAAGACCGATGTAAACAAAACCTTGCATCTTGTACAAGTTGAGCCTAATTAGATAACGAAATGAAATTAACAGCCAGTGCAGCAGTCTGCTTGATAGGCGGCTTGCTCTTGTTTACGCTTAATGATTATTTGAGTGCAAAAGCTAAGCATACAAGCTTGCTGCCTTCAAGGGATGTTTCCGATCTCAAGATAAAATCCACTCTACGTACGGCGATACCGGTGAAGGCATTCCTGGGGCAAATGGTGTGTGATTCACAAGAAAATCTTTATCTGCGAACCTTCGATGGACAGTTTTTGAGTCAAGAAAAAACTCTTCGGGCTCCCATACAACAGTTGGAACGTAATGGGACAATCACCAAACAGTTCGCGGTTTCTGAAGCAGGATCTGAACTCGGCGCAGGACCTTTCTTTGTTGCTGTGGACGGGCAAGTGTCCCAAATTGCATGGGCTGCTGGCCAAAAACGGCTACAGTTGATTGTTTTCTCGAGAAATGGAGATCTTACCGAAAAGGTCGAGATTGAGTCTGAAATAGAACCATATCAAGTTGCTAGATATCGTTCTGGTGAGATATTGCTGACCGGCCTTGAATTTAAAGCGGATATGAATAAGCCTTTTACGGGCTTGTTTAGTCCCAACGGCAAGCTTATAAGGGAAATTTCTTTTGCGGAAGACCATCAGCTTGAGGACTCGGCGACGAGAGGAGATGAAGATTTCACTTCGCCCAATTCCCCCTATCAGGGTAATTTAGCTGTTGAATATGGAGACATAGCTGCGGGAACGGACGGCAATATATATCTCATGCGTCGAACCTCCCCAACATTAATTTACGCAATCTCCCGGTCAGGCAGGATAATTCGGCACCTCAGCATCAATCCTCAGCAGGCAGATTTTCTTCCAGTTACCATGAAAGCGGCTCGAGGAAAACTTGCAATCTTGTATGAAAGCAAACACCGCACTGAGAGATTTATCATGGTCACCGATTTTCGCGGGAAAGAGCTGAAGAGATATACAGTAAGCAATATGCTTGGAGCTGGATTGGGTTGCTATGCATCTCCTGACTTCTTATTTGTGACCAGTGCTCAGGGTTTCATTAATGTATATCGGACGGTTCCAAATTGAAGACCAGACTACAGCAGACGAAATCCAACACAAGCGTTGGTGATGATAGTCAATAGCCAGCTCGTGCGGGATCGAGCTTTAGCATAAATTGAATGGCCTATAAAGTCTTATAGTCAGCTATCTAGGTGAAAACCCCTCTTCTTGTCTTAACTTAACCTTCATATCCTTGATTCAGATTGATTTCCTGCTTCCACGGTGTTAAAAAAACATTCACATGTCCAAGCCAAGTTTTGCTCTTGTTTTCTGTTTTCTGCTTGCTTTGCCGGCAATTGCGCAAGGCACCCGTCCCGCTACCGATACTTCTAAGGAAGCCGCACTGATTCAGCAGCTGGCCACCCGAGTGCGCTATGAAAATGACGGCACCGGGCTTCGGGAAGAGACAGCCTCAATCCGTATACAGAGCACCGCTGGAGTGGAAGAATACGGCCAGCTGCAATTTGGCTATAGTTCAGCCACGGAGAAGCTGGAAGTAAACTATGTCCGGGTACGCAAGCCCGATGGTCAGGTGGTGGAAACCCCTGCAGCTAACGCTCAGGATTTTGCGCCGGAAGTCCTTCGCTTTGCCCCCACGTACAGCGATTATCGTGAGCGCCATATCACTGTGGTAGCCCTTCGCCCGGGCGACGTGCTGGAATACCGCACCACCACTCTGATTACCACGCCGCTGGCTGCAGGGGAGTTCTGGTATGAACACAAATTTCCCAAATATGTTGCCGTAGCTCAGGCGCGTCTGGATGTGGATGTACCCAGGTCGCGCGAGCTGAAGTTAAAGAGTCCCAATCGCAAATACACCACAGCTGAATCCGGTGATCGCCGCACGTATAGCTGGGTGGTTGAAAATATCTCTCCTGATCGCAAGGACCGCGATGACTCGCAGGACGCGCAAGACGCGGCTGACGATAGCGACGACGAAAGCCCTGATGTGCAACTTACCACCTTCAAAGACTGGCAGCAGGTGGCCCACTGGTATGCCAAACTGCAAGGCGAGCGCGTGGTAGTGGATGATGCCATTCAGAAGAAAGCGGCTGAACTCACCAAGGGCGCGGTTACGCCGCGGGAAAAGGCACAGCGTCTATATGATTATGTCGCCAGGGGCATACGTTATGTCAGCCTGTCATTCGGTATAGGGCGCTTTCAGCCGCACGCCGCGCCGGAGGTCATGCAGGGCAGCTATGGCGATTGCAAAGACAAGGCCACGTTGCTCTCGGCATTACTGCGTGCATCGGGAATCCAGAGCTATCCTGTTTTGATTGACTCCAGCCGCAAGTTGGATGAAGACATACCTTCACCGGCACAGTTTGATCACGTGATCACAATCGCCCTGATCGATAAAGACTGGGTTTGGCTGGACGCTACCTCTGAGGTTGCGCCGTTCGCGCTGATTCTGTATCCGCTGCGTGACAAACAGGCGGTGGTTGCGTCCGCTGACGCGATTGGCGGGCTTCGCCGCACGCCGGCAACCATACCGGGCAAAAACACTTTGTCGTTTTCCATGAACGGCAAAGTTTCTGAAACCGGCGCATTGGATTCCACCGTAGCTATCTCCGCTGACGGCGATGCCGCAGTCTTCATACGGATGGCGTTCCGCAGCACGCCCCAGGCAGACTGGAAAAAGTTGGCTGAACTTTATGCGCGCGGTGAAGGACTTGGGGGAAAAGTATCGGACGTGGAAGTTACCGAACTGGAAAACCCCGCCAAGCCATTTCACCTGGCTTACAAGTATCACGACGATACTTATTTCAAGGTTCCCAGCGCCAATGCCACATTCTTCCCGCTTTCGCCCTTGCAATTGCCGCGTCTGCGCAAACCCAAACCTACGGAGCAGCTTGATCTTGGACCAATGATAGAGCTGCAGGATAAGGCGCACCTGCAATTTCCCGCCAATTTCTCACTCAGATTGCCGCCTGAAGTAAGGCTTTCACGCGACTACGCGGATTACCTGCTGACCTATAAATTTGCCAACGGCACTCTGGACGCGGAGCGGACCGTTGTTTTTAAAGCCAGCAAGCTTCCCGCGTCGCGGCGGTCAGACGTCCAGTCTTTGCGCAGCGTGGCCATGAGTTATTCAGAGCAGAGCATCAGCGCGGATGTGCGTTCGGCGGCAAGAAATGCGGTGGCTGCGTTTGCATCGGGTGCAGCCAGTGGAGAGACGCCGCAGGAGTTGCGCAAAACCGGGGCCAAAGCCTTGCAGCAGAGAGATTTCAAGACTGCAGCGGACGTCTTTAAGCGCCTGGTGGAGTTGGAACCGAAGAGCGCGGATGGATGGGATTCACTTGGCCGTGCATACGCGGGATTGAGCAATCATGCAGACGCTATCGGCGCGTATCGCAAACAGGTGGAGGCGGACCCATTCAACAAGCGCGCTTACAATGACCTGGGCGCGGAGCTGCAACGGCAGGGCAAATACGAAGAAGCGCTGCAAGCCTATGCCAGGCAGTTGGAAAATGTTCCCGTCGATCGCGCGGCCCGTAAATACCACGGTCTGTTGCTGGTGCAGTTGAAACGCAACAAAGAAGCGTTGACTGAGTTGGAAGCGGCAAACACGGCTTCCTCTGACGATCCTGAGATTGAGCTGGCGCTGGCACAGTTATATGCCGTGAGTGGCAATCAGGAAAAATCCAGCGAGCTGATGAAGAGCGTGATTGGCAGTCCAACCGCCGCTCAGGATGGCGATCTATTTGCAGCTGCATTGCGTGACGATATTAATGTGGCTGGCACTCTTGAGGACGCAAAAAATATTGTCGACACGATTGGCGAACAGTTTGAATCAGAGGCCTATGACGATGGCTCTCCTGAAGTCGGCTCTGCCATGTATTTCCTGGCTCTGGAATGGGCAAGGCTCGGATGGGCCAAGTACCTGAAAGGGGATCGGCTGGAAGGGCTGCGATTCCTGGATTCTGCCTGGCAGCTCAGCCAATCCGGAACTTTGGCCAATCGCCTGGGACGGATTTACCAGAAAGCCGGAGACCCGGCCCGGGCCAAACATTTCTTTCTTCTTGCGGCCGCTGCGGGAGGAAGTGAGGTTGAATCTTCACGCGCCGAGCTCAAGAAAATGGGAGCCGCGGAGAATGCATCCCAGGCGCAGGCAGAGCTTCTCCAGATGCGTACGGTAAAGCTTCCCGGCCTGACGATGAAAAAAGGGCAGGCTGAATTCGCCCTTGTATTCAGCGGCTCAAGCAAGGCCGAGCGTGCTGAGTTTGCTGAAGGTGATCCTGAGCTGCACCCCGCCGAGCAGGCGCTCATGGACGCGACATTTACGGTCTCTTTTCCTGACTATTCCTCCCTGAGAATTGTTCGCCGCGGAGTGCTCTCATGCAGCGCGACGGGATGCGCGGTGGTTCTCAAGCCGATTGAGAACACAGGACTGGCCATAAGTGCTGCGCGGGCTTCGCGTTGACCGGCAGCAACGACCGGCAGCAACAACTCTGATGGTCTCAGATTGAGGATCTCTCATCTTTGGACTGTTTACCCGCATTTTCACAGCCCGTTAACCCAACTCTACCGGCGCAAGAGCATACTTTGGGGGAGTTCAGTTACCGCACGGCCGGACCGATGATTTTCACTCTGGTCGTGTGACCTGACGGGAGAAAACCTTGAATCTTTCTGTATCAAAGAAATTAGAGCTCGAAGGAGGTTTTATGCGGGCGATCTACTCTTCCGCTAAGCACTATGCCAGCGCGCTTTCCGATAAGCTGGCCCTTCGCATTATGCTCCTCTTTGTAAAGTAGCCCCAAAGCAACGTTGGGCGCAATGTTGGGCCTTTGCGATCTAAAATGATCGCCGTAAACGCAAGTGCCCGATTGTCCTGTAAAGCCGTAAACGCTCCTTTCGCGCTAGCCTCGCATTACCCACACCAGTACCGCAATACCCACAACAATCCGATAAATCGCGAACGGCGTAAAGCCTCTGCGGCGCACCCAGTTCATGAACCATGCCACCACAGCCAGCGCCACAATAAACGAAATCACAAAGCCGATAAGGAGGACGATCCACTCATGGCCGTCCACGGGCATGCGGCCTAGCGCCTCTCCGCCGTGTTTAGGATGAAAAGTCTTGAGCAGATCATAGCCTGTAGCCGCGATCATGGTGGGCATGGAGAGAAAGAAAGAAAATTCCAGCGCGGCCGTGCGTGACATGCCGGAGACCTGCCCGGCGGCAATGGTCGCCATGGACCGCGACGTGCCCGGAAATACCGCCGAAGCCACCTGGCAGATACCGATCCAGATTGCCTGAAAGACAGAGACATCTTCCATGCGCTCCGTCATGTGGCGCCCGGTGGAGCGAGGGCTGCCAAAATGGGCGTCAACAATCCACATAACAATGCCGCCTACCAGCAGTGACACGCCCATTACGGTCAGGCTTTCCAGATGTTTACCAATCACTTTGGTCAGCAGCAGTGACGGGATCGCCGTGCAGACGAATGCCAGCATCACCAGCGTCAGCGGATGCGTGAGCGCCGTACGGTCCTGGCGTTCCCCGCCAGGAAAAGTGGAGAGGAACCGGGCAATCCTCGATCGAAAATAAATCGGCAGGCACAGAATAGCGCCCAGTTGGATCACGATCGTATACATCTTCCAGAAAGGATCATCGAGATGAATATGGAGGAGCGCCTCGGTAATCCGCAAATGGGCGGTTGAGCTGACGGGCAAAAATTCTGTGAAACCTTCAACAATGCCTAATAGGACAGAAAGCAGATAGTCGTGCAAAACTCCTCCGTGATTTTTCTTGCCGAGGTCTTACCCTGACGGGCTTTACTTTGAATTGGCTGCATTCGCATTGTAGGTGGGAATCCCTTGTTGCAGAGCATACATCAGCTCCACGGCGCGCGGCTGCCAGTCATCGTCAGGATGCTTGGAAACAATTTCCTGGGCCAGGTCAATGCCTTTTTTACGGGCCTTCTCGCTCTTGTCTTTTTCATTGTTGGCGCGGAACATTTCTACCAGAGCGCCCTGGCGGCTGGCGGCATTAAAGAGCGCCTCAGCAACCTTCGGTGATTCTGGATGCTCGCGCACATATTTCTCATACAGCTCTGATTCTTTCTCCGGACACTTGGTCTCGCCCTTCCAGGACCCGCACAGTTTGTTATCGATCAGGTTATATGAGGCCATGTCAGCCCATTTGGTGTGAGGGAATTTTTTAATCACCAGCTTGAGAGGTTCTTCGTTCATGGCCACGCGCAGGTAGGGATCCATCTCGCGCGACGATGGCCGTTTGCTCACGTCGGCTTTTTCCTGATGCCACTGGATATTCGCGGAACGCCACAAAGCCTCTCCTGCCAGAGGGGAAGTAGGGAAGTATTCGTAAAGGCGATAGTAGAGCCGCCGGGCGTCATCTGCCGCACGTTTGCGTCCAGCACGCTGGTCTGCCTGATTTTCAGAGTCTACGGCCTCGCCATAGATAATCTGGTCGCCGTTGGGGGTGGAAGTTGTAACCACCACGTTGGCGGGGACCCATCCGCTGATCTCGCGGTCTGTTTCCCGTTCTATGTCAACATCCACGACTGCCAGCAGGTGCGCCCAGGGCTTGTTATCGACCATGGTTTGGTCCATGAGAAAAACGTCGCGGCCGCGCGTGACCTTTTCCAGCTTCTGGGAATTCGGGTCAGGCGCCACGTGCAGCATGACTTCATTGATTACCGTACCGTGTTCTTTATCGCCGGCAAAGGCCGCCGCGGAAAAAAGGATCATTAATGTGAGCAGGGACAATTTATGCTTCAACATCGTGCTTACTCCTCTGCTGGTCCGTACAATGGAATCTTCTTTTCCAGTTTGTAGACAAGATCAATGGCCCGCGGCTTCCAGTCGCCCTGCGGATACTGGTTCTGGATCTGTTGTGCCAGAGCAGTGGCTTTCTTGCGCGCGGCTTCACTCTTGCCGGGGTCCTCACTGAGGCGATAAATATCTACCAGAGCAGCCTGCCGCCAGGCCGCGTCATAGAGCGCTTCCGCGGCCTTGGGCGATTGCGGATGATCGTGGGCATATTGCTCATACAAGGCAGACTCTTTGGTTGGACAATCCGCCAGCGCGCGCCACTCCGTGCACAGCTTATTTTCCAGCAGTTCAAACTCCGCCAGATCCGCCTGCTTCGTCTGCGGAAATTTTGTAATCACCTCTTGCAGGTACTTTTCATCGGGAGGATTGCCTGACCGGTCAGCCTTGGCCAATTGCCAGCGGATGTCCGCGGCGCGCCACAGGGCTTCCGCCGCCAGCGGCGAGCCAGGAAAAATTTCAGGCACGCGGGAATAGAGCCGCAGTGCATCTTCGGCAGCGCCCTTGCGTCCACCACGCACTTCCGCCTGGCGCTCGGAGTCTACGGCCTGCCCAAAAATAATCTGGTCGCCATTGGCGGTAGCGGCTTGAATCACTGTCTTGCCGGGCAGCCAGCCGGAAATTTCCTTGCTGACCTTTGCCGCCTGGTCCGCTGCCAGTGACACCCTCATCCACAACTGGCCATCTGTGTTTGACGTTTTTAGGACCGTGAGGCTGCTGCCGCGGTCCACCTGCGACAACCTCTCCGAATTCTCACCCGCGAAAGAATACAGAGACTCACCGCGAATCACGGTTGCGTGGTCTTTATCGGCGGCAAAAGCGCTCGCTGCTGCAAGGGCAAGCAGGGTTAATAGTCTAAGTTTTGTCCAGTATTTCACTAATATTTACCTTACACGGTTTGCAGGAGCATGTCAGAAAAAAGCTGCGGCTCGATATTGCCTCCGGTCAGCACAGCCACGGTCCTGGCGGAGTCCGGAAATTCGTCTGCATGGAACATTGCTGCAGCTGTAGTCACAGCGCCGCTGGGCTCGGCCAGCACGCGCCCGGAAAACAGCAGACGACGCATTGCCAGACGGATCTCGTCTTCGCTCACGGTCACAATATCGTCCACATATTTGCGGATGTGCTCAAAATTGATCTCACCAATGCTTTGTGACCGTAATCCGTCCGCAGCAGTGCGCACCGCGCTTTCGCCTGAGATTGATTGTATCTTTCCCGCGCGCAGGCTCGCCTGTGCGTCAGCGGCAAATTCAGGTTCCACGCCAATGATCTTTACTTTAGGGTTCGACTCTTTGATGGCCGTGGCAACGCCACTGATCAACCCTCCGCCGCCCACCGGGGCCAATACCAGTTCCACATCGGCCATGTCTTCCAGAATCTCCAGGCCGATCGTGCCCTGGCCGGCGATGATCTTTTCATCGTTATAAGGCGGGACGGCAACAAGCCCAAGCTCGAGCTCCAGCTCTTCCGCCTTCTTGATTCGATCTTCGCTCGCCGGACCAACCAGCACTACTTCCGCTCCCAGCGCGCGTGTTGCATCCAGCTTTACTTTGGGCGCAGTGCTCGGCATTACGATGGTCGCTTTCACGCCCAGGGCTCGCGCGGCAAAGGCCACGCCCTGCGCATGATTGCCGCTGGAATGCGCCACAACGCCGCGCTTGCGCTCTTCCGGGCTGAGCGATGAAATCTTGTTATAAGCCCCGCGCAGCTTAAATGAACCGATAGGCTGCAGGTTTTCCGGCTTGATGAATATCTGCCGGTCGTTCATTTGGCGATTGTCGGGAAGCTTGCACAGTACCAGCGGCGTGCGGACAGCGACTCCGCGAAGCAGGGAACGGGCGTCCTGAATATCTTTAAGGGTGACCATAGAAAGTTGTAAGTCTCAGCTCTATGGTAAATGAGTCGCGTGCGCTCCACCGATGAAAGCCATGAGGACTGAGTAGAGTTACGCTGAGCCAATGGAATCGACACCGTAAGAATCAAGCACATCGCGTAGGCTGACCACGCCTTCCAGTTTGTGCACATTGGCCCGATTGACGACAGGCAAAATATCAATGTGTGCGCCGCTCATGCGTTCCAAGGCATAATGCAATGCCTGGTCAGTGTGCACATGCGGAAATTCGATTGTCTCAAGGAGGCTGCTGAGCGGTTCCTGCCCCTTGCCGGCAGCTAGAGCGCTGTTGAGGGCTGCGCGGCTCAAAACGCCCACTATCCTTTCCTCATCCATCAACGGCCAAGCCCGAAACGGGCTCAGGCGGACCTGATCAAGGGCGCTTTGAACGCTTATGGATGCAGAGAGTGCTTCCGTAGCGCCGCGCATCACTTGAAATACCTTTCGCTGCCCAAATTCTTCCCGCAATTTTGCGCTTGGCAGGTGAATGCCATCCTGATGCGCCAGGGCTTCATAGATAGGTTGTTTTTGCAGCCGGGAGGCAACGAAGAGGCTAGCCAGGTTCGCGATCATCAAAGGCACAATCACGGCATAGTCGTGCGTCATCTCAAAAATCATCAGCACGGATGTCATAGGGGCGCGCACAACCCCGGCAAAAAGGGCGCCCATGCCTACCAGGGCGTAAGCTCCAGAGGAAGCAGTGGTGGCAGGCAAAAAATGATGCGCGATAGCGCCGATCGTCCCGCCTAGCATTGCGCCCAGGAACAGGCTGGGGCCAAAGATGCCACCCGCATTGCCGGACCCGTAACTCGCGGCCACGGCAACAAGTTTAAGTATCACCAGCAGCGCCATCAATTTTAAAGGCATGTTGCCATTGAGCGCGTCGCCCACATAGCTGTATCCAACACCCAGAACCTGCGGAACGATCCAGCCCATGAGTCCAACCAGTATGCCGCCGGTCACCGGATGCCACCAGTTCGTCTTTCTGGGTAGAAGCAGAAAGTGCTTGCGGATCTTCAACAAAAGCGAGGTGAAGGCAGCTGACAAAAGCCCGCCGGCAACCCCCAATACCGCATAGATGGCAAACTCCATCGGATGCACCAGTTCATATTGCGGTACGTGAAAAAGTGGATTGTTGCCAAGCAGCATGCGCAAAACGGCCCATGAAGTCGCTGAAGCCAGCACCACGGAGCCCAGGATGGGAGCATTCAAGTCTCCCATCACCTCTTCCAGCGAAAACAGCACGGCGGCCATGGGCGTGTTGAAGGCTGCTGCAATCGCTGCGGAAGCGCCTACGGGCAGCAGCGCTTTTACTTTTTCCGGACGCAACCCCAGCTTTCTGCCCAGGACAGAAGCGATTCCAGCGCCAACCTGGACCGATGGTCCTTCGCGACCCAGTGGAATTCCGCTGGCGAGCGTGGCGGATGTGCAAAGAAATTTTCCCAGAACCGTGCGTAGAGAGATAAAGCCGTCTCGCGCAAAAAGCGCGGCTTTGGTTTGCGGCACGCCGCTTCCACGCGCATCTGGAAAATAACGGGCCAGCAGATATCCCATGGCCAGCGCGCCCATAATTGGGATAAGAACGCGCCGCCATGCGCTGCTGCCAACCGGGTACAGCCGCATGCCTGTGCGTTCCGTAAGAACAATAAACGCGACCACCGCCAGGCCGACAACCGCGCCAATGAGAAGTGTAAGAGCAAGAAAAACCTGTTCTTCCCGCTGTTTTGAAAATGAAATCCAGCGTCGAACGAATCTTTCCGCGATTCCTGTGTTTTGATTTTTGCCAGTGGAGAAAATGCTCACTTCTATAGCTTACTAAAAAAATATCATTTGACGATACATTCGCCCCTGGATGTGTGTCTGCAGAAATGCGAAGGCTTGAATCGGGCATCATCTGACCTCGGGCGATGTATTCTCTCTCCGGATTCATTTACCATCGCATGCGGGGCGATGGGAGCCGCATGAACATACACCTGGTTGACGGGACCTACGAATTGTTCCGCTACTTTTTTGCCGTGCCTGCCGCCAGAGATGTGAACGGCCGGGAAGTTGGCGCGGTGCGCGGCGTTCTGGCCTCCGTGCTCTCCATGATCGAGCAGGGCGCAACGCATCTTGGCGTCGCCACCGACCACGTGGTGGAATCTTTCCGCAATGATCTGTATGCCGGATACAAGACCAGTGAAGGCGTCGATCCGCAATTACTCTCGCAGTTTCCCATTCTGGAAGAAGCCCTGCAGGCGATGGGCGTGCTGGTGTGGCCCATGGTTGAATTTGAAGCCGATGACGCGCTGGCTTCTGCCGCCGCTAAAGCAGCAAAAGATAGCCGCGTGAAACAGGTGCTCATCTGCACGCCGGACAAAGACCTGGGCCAATCTGTTATGGGGACGAGGGTGGTGCAACTGGACCGCCGCCGCGAGATCACGCGCGATGAAGCCGGCGTGGTGGAAAAATTCGGCGTGAAGCCGCAATCGATCCCGGATTATCTGGCGCTGGTCGGCGACAGTGCTGACGGTTTCCCCGGCATCAAAGGCTGGGGCGAGAAAGCTGCAGGCGGTGTTCTATCTCTTTATACGCACCTTGAAGATATTCCAAAGAATTGGCAGGAGTGGAATCCATCGATCAAGAGGGCCCGGGCTTTGTCGGAGTCGTTATTCAGCGCCTGGGATGACGCTCTGCTGTTTCGTACGCTGGCGACTCTGCGGTTGGATGTGCCGGTCTTTGATACCCTCGAGGACCTTCGCTGGAAAGGGCCGCAGCCGGAATTTGAAGAGACGTGCCGGCAAATGAAGTCGGCTGGTCTGTTCAAACGGGCTAAAGCGGCAGGTCAAGCGGCCGGCCGATAGGCGCCGCACGGTTCTGCCTTGATCACAAATATTGGTGAAAGAATTCCAGGGTCCGCTGGCGGGCTAGATTCGCGGATTGCGGTTCATAGTCTTTACGCTGGTCGCAATTGAATCCATGTCCGGCGTCGTAGACGAACAGAGGCAAGTCCGGATGTGCCTGCCTGATGGTTTCGATTTGCTCAGGGCCAATATGTGGATCTTTGGCTCCGAAGTGCATCATGACGGGGCAGCGAGGAACTTCAGTGACGTGTCTGGAAATCTGTCCGCCGTAGTAACAGACAGCTGCCGCCGGATCGAGCCTTGTAGCGGCAAGCCAGCTGAGGCTTCCGCCCAGGCAAAATCCCAGCACTCCAACTTTCAAGCCGGGCCACTGGCTTCTGGCGTGACTGATGGATGCGGCAACATCTTTCAATGCGGTTTCTACGCCAATCTGAGAAATTGCGCCCATGCCTTTCTTCGTGTCTTCAGCGTTATAGCTAAGTTCAAGATTGCGCTCCGCGCGGTCAAACAACGCGGGGGAGATAACGTGAAAACCATCCTTCGCGTAGCCATCCGCAACGGACCGTATGTGGCTGTTGACCCCAAAAATTTCCTGGATCAAAACAATGGCTCCGCGTGCCGGACTGGTGCTCGCGGCGACGTAAGCTTCAAATTGGTGTCCGTCTTCGGCTGTGATGTTTACTTTTGAACTCATTGCTTGCCTACTTTCCCATTGTCTTCAGGTGGTCGGTTGCGTCCAGCACCTGCGCCATGAAATCCATTAACTCCCATTGCTGCTGCCACGTTACTTTGTCTTCCATATTCACGTGGACAAGCGCCGGACTCACCAGCGTTTCCTTCACGCTGGTCTGAGGAAGATCTTTGGCCAGCCAGAGCGTTTCTGACGCGGGAATGATTGTGTCGCCCGCGCCATGCAGCAGGTAGACCGGAGTGCTCATTGCGGAAATTTTGCCGTGCGGCGAGACTGCGTCCATCTCGTCGTGGTGCAGCTTAATTTCCTGTAACAACGCTTCACGCAGCTGTTCGCGATGATGTAGCAACTGGTCCAACTCTATTTTCCCGGCGGGGCTCAGTCCGGTAGCGTTCTTCTCAGCGTTGGGCAGCTCCCACAGCCATTGCCGGAGGATCTCACGCGCAACGGGAATGTCTCTGGGCGAGAAGAAGTCTTCCAGGTGTGAATAGGCCAGCACCAGCACGCCATATTCGTGGGCCTGAAACGGTGCCTCTGAGCCGTCTGGCTTGGCGATTACATTGGCGGCAAAGAATCGCGCCACCCGGCCCATATCATGATGTGCGCCAATGGTGACGACAAAGCCGATCTTCTGCTCGTACGCAGGCTTTTCCGCCGCCAGCAGCGAAAGGCCTCCGGCAAAGCTCAGGCCAATGATACCCACAGGCTTATTCATCCGCGTGCTCAGCACCACGGCTGAGTCGCCAATCACATCAATGGTCTGCGCGGTCACGCGATAGTCGGCCAGGTCCTGCAATTCCGGCGTCATCACCAGCACGCCGGCACTGGCCAGCGCGCGCGCCAGGCTCCACATGCGCGGATCTTCAATGCCCAAATGATGCACGCCGTGCAGGAGCACTACACCGCCGGGATTTTTAACGTCTTGAGGTATATATAGCCGGTAACGCAACGGCCCGTCCGGCGTCGCGGCGGAACCATCTTCTTCCTTGAATGGATGATGCGCGAAGCTGGCGGCAATCCCCGTGGCGTTAGGATTGGAGAAGCGCAACAGCAGTGACATCGCGCGCAGGTGTGGGCCAATGGGATGCAGCGTCACCGCGCCGGTAAGGCCGATGGATGCTAGCACCACAAAAATAAAAATAAAGATTTTCTGGTTGCGCGAAAACCTTGCCACTAAATCTCCAGAATCACCGGCATAATCAGCGGACGCCTGGCGGTTGTCTTTACAATGAACCGCTTCAGGTCCGCGCGGATTTTTTCCTTAATCACGCCATAATCGGCTTTTTCTTCCGGCGTGGAGCCATCCAGAGTAGCGGTGACAACGCGGCGCGCCTCACGGACAAAGCCTTCCTCTGAGCCGGCGGCAAAGCCGCGCATCACGATTTCTGGAATCGATTCCACCGTCCCCTTGAGCTTGTTGATGGCGATGATCGGCAGCACAAAACCGTCCTCACTCAGGTGGCGCCGGTCTTTGATGACCAGGTCTTCCACCACGTCAGTCCGCGATCCGGAATCAATGCAGATGCGGCCCACGGTGACTTTTTCAATCTTGCGCGCGCCCAGTTCGTCGAACTCCATTACGTCGCCGCTCTCCAGCATCAACACCTGGCCCACGGAGCCGGGCATGGCCCGCGCCATATCGGCGTGTATGCGCAGCTGACGGTATTCTCCATGGATCGGAATGAAATAGCGCGGCTTCACCAGGTTCATGATCAGCTTTTGCTCTTCCTGGCTGGCGTGTCCGCTCACGTGGACCGGCGGATTGGAGCCGTCGTCGTAGATCACGTCAGCTTCACGCCGGAAAAGGTGGTCGATCATCCGATAGATGCCTTTTTCATTGCCGGGAATTATGCGGGAAGAGAGAACGACCGTGTCGCCCTTTTCGATTTTGGCGTGCTTGTGGCTATCCACTGCGGCGCGGGAAAGCGCGGACATGGGTTCGCCCTGCGTGCCGCTGATCATCACACAGACCTGCTGCGGGGCATAATCCTTAATCTGGCCCGGATGAATCAACAGACCTTCAGGCACGTCAAAGTAGCCAAGGTCCATGGCGATCTCCGTGGCCTCGGTCATGGAGCGCCCGACCAGCGCGATTTTCCGCTTGTACTCACGCGCCATCTCAAAGGCCAGCTTGATGCGATGGATCGACGAGGAAAAACAGGAGATGAAGAGGCGGCGCTCAGTGCGCGCAAAAATCTCGTCAAACTTGCCCCGTACCGCGCGTTCACTGGGTGTATAGCCGCGACGCTCGGCGTTGGTGGAATCCTGCAGCAGCGCGAGCACATTGCCTTCTTTGCCGTACTCGGCAAACGTGTGCAGGTCAAACAGGCGATTGTCCGTGGGCGTGGGATCAACCTTGAAATCGCCAGTGTGGATCACAACTCCCAGCGGCGTGTGAACGGCCAGCGCAACGCAATCGACAATGCTGTGCGTTACCTGTATGGGATTGATGGTGAATGGTCCCAGATTGAAGCGCGAACCGGCGCGAATCTCGCGCAGATCGGCGTCATCAAGCAGGCCATGTTCCTCCAGTTTATTTTCCACCAGCGCCAGCGTGAACTCGGTTCCAAAGACCGGGACTTTCAGTTCGGTGAGCACCCAGGGCAGCGCGCCAATATGGTCCTCATGCCCGTGGGTGAGAACAATGCCGCGGACTTTTTCCCGGTTCTGGATCAGATAGGTGATATCGGGGACGACAATATCCACGCCAAGTAATTCGGATTCGGGGAACATGAGGCCGGCGTCAATGACGATAATGTCATCGCCCCAGCGAATCGCCATGCAGTTCATTCCGAATTCGCCGAGGCCGCCCAGAGGGATTAGATGGAGTTTATGAGAAGACATGGTCAACAGTTGATGCTATCAGTTTGAAACGCGGAAGGAAAAGGAAGGCTCACAGAAGTTCGGAAACTACTGATTTTTCCTGCATTCTCTCCAACACCCGCCGCTGCTGCTTCCCCATGATGGACCCGGCGATCCAACCCCAGCCCGCATTTAGAAAGAATAAAAACCCGGCATAGCCAACGCGCTCGGCCGGCAGCACCAGAGCGGCAATGGCGACGATTACGCCCACGCCGGCGAGTCCGGCAAAATGAATGATAGCGTGACGCGTGCAAAGAGTCTCATATTCATTCAACTGCAGCTCGGCGCGTTTCGTATAAGCATAGTGGTAGAGCAGGCCAAACAAGCCATAGACGGCGATGATGCCGGCGCTGTAAACAAGCCAGAGCAGCATAAGGTCGTGGTATGAGCTGATCATATGGTTTAGCTGCTGCTGCGGCACGGTCCTGCCGCCAGAGAGGCCACCTACTGCCATGGTGAACAAGAATTTGAGCGGGTAAACGTAAAACAACACCACAAAGATCAGCGCAGCGTTGAGCACAATGGTGTAGACGGTCTGGAGTCCGTAGCGCCGCGAAAATTTATAGTGGAAGAACCAAACTTGCGTCAGAATGGCAAAGCAGATGGCAAAGGCGAAAAAGCCTTTCATCGCGACTATCAACTCATCAAAGGTGTGCGGCACTTCGAGCGAAACCACTAGCAGGGTCACGGCAAAAGCAAAGACAGCGTCAGTAAAGCCTTCCAGCCGCGTGATCTCGCCGCCGCGCCAGCGAAAATTCTTTTCCGGCGGCACAAGCTGATGACCGGCAAGCTCGCGAATCATTGGGCCACGGCGTCCATCACTGCCGGAGAAGGAGTTCCTTCTCCTAACTCGCCTTCCCAGCGCGCGACCACTGCTGTGGCCAGGCAATTGCCAAGGACGTTCGTCGCGGTGCGCCCCATATCCATAAACTGATCGATTCCCAGAATCAGCACCACGGGCCACGCCGGCAGATGGAAAGAATCCAGCGTGCCCAGCAAAATTACCAGAACGGCGCGCGGCACTCCGGCTACGCCTTTGCTTGTGAGCATCAGGGTAAAGACCATGATCAACTGCTGGCCCAACGTTAAATGTATGCCGGCGGCCTGGGCCACAAAGATGGAGGCTAGTGAGAGATAGAGGGTGCTACCGTCCAGATTAAAGCTATAACCAGTGGGCAGGACAAAGGCCACAATCTGCCGAGGCACGCCGAAAGCCTCCATGCATTCCATGGCTCTGGGCAGTGCGGACTCTGAGCTGGCTGTGGCAAATGCGATGGTAACGGGTTCAGCCACGGCTTTTACAAGACGCTTGATGGGCAGCCTGGCGATCAATGCAACCGGAAGCAGCACGCACAGCACAAAAACGATCAACGCCGCATATAGCGTAATAAGAAGCTTGAACAGATTCGCCATCACGCCGAAGCCCATGGTCCCCACCGTATACGCCATGGCCCCAGCCACGCCGATGGGCGCGGACAGCATGACGATATTGGTGAACTTGAACATGGTTTCAGAGAGGCTTTCACAAAACGCGAGCATCGGCCGGCGCTTCTCTTCACTGAGCAGGGCGAGTGCAATGCCAAAAATAATGCTGAAGACCACTACCTGCAGCACCTGGCCCTCAGATACTGACTTGGCAATGTTTTCCGGGAAGATGTGCAGGACTACATCTGTCCATTTGGATGGCGGAGCGTTAACGGTGGCTGCGGCAGCGTTCGGCGGAGGCGTGAGCCCGGTGCCTGCCTGAGAGAGATGAATGGCTCCCAGGCCGATGAACAGCGCAATCGTGGTGACGACCTCAAAATACAGCAGCGCTTTGATCCCCATGCGCCCAACCTGTTTCAGGTTGGAGTGCCCGGCAATGCCTACAACCAGCGTGCTGAAAATCAGCGGCGCAATAATGGTCTTGATCAGCCGCAGAAAGACAGAGCTCAATACCTGAAGGTCAGAGGCGATGCGCAGGCGCGAGGCACTGTCCATGAATTGCAGGTCATAGCCAATTTCCGCGCCCACCAGCATACCGGCAAAAATCCATGGCGTGAGCGAGCGGCGAAAGAACGCGTATCCGCAAAGAGCTGCAATGGTGGCCCAGCGAACCGCCGCCAGCAGATAAGGGTGGATGCCAACGCCGGTATAGCGGGTAATGGCCCACAGGACGCACGCGACTCCAGCAAGCGCCAGGAATGCGATAAGAAATCGAGCTTGATTCGGTGAGTTTTTCATCAGCGCAGCAAGTCCTCCAATTCAATTGAGCCCTGGGTCTTTTCGTCACGATATTTCACGATCACCGGCGTATAGAGTGAAAGCCCCCACTCTGCCGCTTTCCCCTTGGTGATGGCGCGCGATCCCGGAACCACCACAGCATTTTCAGGGATGATGAGCGGCGTGTCCGCAGTAGAACGATAAATCTGTTCGCGCACAATGTCATAGACCGGCGTGGCGCGCGTAAGGATCACGCCTGAACCCAGCACGGCGCCGCTGCGAACCTGCGTGCCTTCATAAATACCGCAATTGCCGCCCACCAGCACGTCATCTTCAATAATTACCGGGGAAGCGTTCACCGGTTCCAGAACGCCGCCAATCTGCGCTGCCGCGCTCAAATGGACGCGCTTGCCCACCTGGGCGCAGGAGCCGACGAGGGCATGGGAATCGATCAGGGTGGCTTCGTCCACATAAGCACCCACGTTGACATACATTGGCGGCATGCAGATTACGCCGGGAGCGATATAAGCGCCGCTGCGGATGGACGACCCTCCGGGCACCACGCGGATACGGTCGGCGACTGTGAATTGCCGGGCGGGAAAAGTATCTTTATCAACAAAGCTCAGAGCGCCGCTGCCCATCTCTACCAGTTCGCCCAGCCGGAATCCCAGCAGGATACCCTGTTTTACCCAGGCGTTCACGCGCCATTGGCCGTCTTGCTTTTCCGCTGCCCGGATCTGTCCGAGGGTTAGAGCTTCATGAAATTCCCGAAACGCGTGCCGTGCATGTACGGCCAATTCCGTGGGGAGCGCTCCGCGGGCATATAGGTGTTCGATTTCCTGGCGCAGTATGTCCATGATAGGTATTTGCTCTGCCGGACTTCAGGCCATGCGGCCGAATTCTATCCTCTGCAAGAGCAATTGCGGAGTATAACCGCCTAAGCTTTCGCCAGCAAAGCCTTACTTTGCATCTGATAGTGGGATGAGCAGAGTTCTTTATGTTGCGTATCCGCTGCTGACCGTCTCAGATGAGTCAGCCGGTGGCGCGGAGCAGGTTTTATGGACCCTGGAACATGAAATGGCGCGGCAAAAGACAGGGCAGATGAACGTGCTGACCACGGTTGCTGCGTCTGCTGGATCGCGCGTGAGCGGCGAGCTGTTTTCCACGGGCGAACCGTGCAGCCAGCCGGACGACTATGACCGGCGGCGCTACTGAGCACGAAGATAAAGTCGTGGAGCTGGTTCGGCGACGTGCGCGCGAAGGGAAGCATTTTGATTTAATCCATGACATGTCTGGCAGCTTCTGGAGACGGGCTGCAGAGGTTGAGATTCCAGTGCTGGCCACGCTGCACCTGCCGCGCAGCTTCTATCCGCCAGAGAGTTTTGAAAATATTTCACCGAATGTCAGCTTCAGCTGCGTTTCGCAATCACAAAGCCGCAGCTTTGCAGACTTCGATACCATACTGGGCGTGGTGCCCAATGGCATTGCCCTGGAAAACTTTGGGCCGGATCTGGCTGCCGATGCGGAACAGAGATCCGGGCACAGGCAAAGGGCTGCTGTGGCTGGGGCGCATCTGCGAGGAAAAAGCCCCGCACCTCGCGCTGGAGATTGCCGAGCGCGCTGGCTTACCGATCACAATCGCCGGGCAGGTCTATCCGTTTTCTTATCACCAGCAATATTTTGACAGGGAAGTGGCCCCACGTTTGCAGCAATCGGCGAACGCCACATTTGTCTCCGCGCCTTCATTTGCAACCAAACGCAGGCTTCTGCGGGAGGCCCAGGCCCTGCTTATCACCAGTCTGGCGGATGAGACCAGTTCGCTGGTGGCGATGGAGGCCGCAGCCTCAGGAACGCCGGTGATCGCTTTCCGGCGCGGCGCGCTGCCGGAAGTGGTGAAAGAAAATGAAACGGGCTTTGTGGTGGCAGATGTTGCTGGCGCGGTGGAAGCATGTGGCCGTATAGAAGCCATCAGCAACGCCGCCTGCGCGGCCCATGCGCAAGAAAACTTCAGCAGCGCAAAAATGGCGGACGGCTATGCGGATCTATACACCCGGATTTTGCAGACAGCAATGGAAATGCCAGTCAGCGCTAAACATGCTGTGAGAGCGACAGAATATTCCCGTCAGGATCTTTAAACCACGCGACTTTCGCTCCACCCGGCGCGGCCCATATGCCTGATTCATCTTGTGACAGTCCCGGAAATTTCTCAAACTTCACACCTTTTTTCTGTAGCGACGCCACTTCTTCTTCGATCTTTAAAACCTCCCAGCCCATCACGGTGAAGCCGGCCGGAGTAAAGTGTGGCGTCTTAGCCAGGCGAACCATCACGCCGTTTGAATCCATAACAAGAGCAAACGGATCGTCGCTGACAAAGCGC
Source organism: Terriglobia bacterium (assembly GCA_963724105.1). Classification (GTDB taxonomy): domain Bacteria; phylum Acidobacteriota; class Terriglobia; order Terriglobales; family Acidobacteriaceae; genus Angelobacter. Next base: position 348,780 of record CAVRTD010000006.1, read on the forward strand.
AGTCCCAGCACCCCTTCATAAAACGGCCGCGACTGTTGGGAGTCGCGGATAGGAACAAAGGCAATGATCTTTGCTGTGTTCAGCATTGGATAATCGTACTCCTGCGCTAAAAAATCTGCGCATAGAATTGCGCTGCTTACGATCTAGTAGCAGGGATGTTTCTCCTAGGTGGGTGACCCTGTGGATGTGGCGCCAGACGGAATTTGATCTTCCTTCCGGTCGGCGTTGTGTTCGCGGGTTGCATAAGAGCGGTTGCGCTAACCAGCGTGGCCGCTCATTTTTTTGATAACTATTGCCGCCGAAATTTGCGTGATGATGCCGGGACTGCGGAAGGACTCCAAAATGAAACGCCCTCTGTTGCAGAGGGCGTTTGTCTTGAAACGGTGTGAAGTTAGTTCTGGTTATTTGGGCTTATCTTTATCCTTGTCCTTCCCGTGATCATTATTGGATGGCGGGTTGGAAGGTTTTGATTTCGGCTGCTGTTGCGGAGCCGCGTCATGGTGTGCTGGCACTTCGCGGTCCTGCTGTTGGCCAGCCGGCTGGCCGCGGCGGATGTTATCTACCTGCTGCGGCTCCAGCGGACGTCCTGGATGTTCCTGCATCGCGCCCTGCTTTTGCGAAAACGAAGGATTCTGCTGCGGCGGCGGATTTTTGGTCACCAGGGCACGACGGTCCTGCGGAGGGCCATTCTGTTGGCCACCAGGATTTTGTGATCCATTGGCATTCTGCGGCCGGCCACCCTGACCTTCTCGATTGTTATTTCCGTTGTCAGCATTGCTGTTCGGGTTTCCACGCCCGAAATTATTTCTGTTAGCGTCTGCCGGCGGCGGATTTTGTCCGCTGGGCGGAGGATTGTGCGCGGCGCCTTGATTTGCGGGCTGATTCTGCCCAGTCGGCGGAGGAGTGCGCGGCACTTCTGCCGGCCTGGTCTGTTCCGTTTGCGTGTTGCCACGGTTTGCGTCTCTGTTGTCTGCCGGAGGCGCAGCATGTATGTTGTCGCGCGGAGGAGCGTTTCTGTTGGCGTCAGTTGCAGGCGCTCCGCCCGGAGGAGGAGTGCGCGGCACCTGTGCCGGCCTGGTTTGTTCCGTTTGCGTGCCCGGAGCATTCCCCTGAGGTCTGCCATTGCCCTGCGGCTGCTGTGGCTGTCCGCCTCTCTGGTTTCCCTGCGGTCTGCCGGCATTGTTGCCGTTGGCTACAGGCGCACGGCTTTCAATCCGCGGACGAGTGCGCTCTACCGGCGGATGCGCTGCGGGCGCTCCGGCATGTATGGCGTTCGCGTCAGGACGAATTTCAGGATGTGGAATGACCTGCGCTCTTCCAATCAGGTTCACATCCACATGCACGGCTTCACGGGCCACCGGGCGTGAGCCGCGGAAAGCCTCAGTGGAGACGGCCGTCGGCGCAACGCGCTGGTAAGCGTAGTGAATATTGTTTACGTTGCGAACGTTTATCACGTTCACAATGTTTACCTGCGTTCTCACGTTGGTGACGTTTACCTGGCGGAGATATACGTCGCTATGGTGATACCAGGGAAGAAATGGATCGCTCGGGCCAAGTGGGAACCACACCTGAACGTTCGCGTTGGGACCGCCCACGAAAGCTACAAGCGCGGGAGCATACACCGGCCTTACTCCGACTACGACTGTTCCCGGGACCCATCCCCAGCGCGAGCCGATCAGCGCCCAGCGTCCATAGTGGAAGGGAGCAAATCCCCATGGCTCGTCTTCAACCCAGGTCCAGCCCCACGGCTCAACCCATGCCCAGCGGCCGTAGCGATACGGCGCCCAGCCAGCAGGAACCGCGGATGGATACCATACCTGTCCATACTCCTGAGCAGGTTCCCATTGGCCATATTGATCTAAATCGTCGTATCCAGGGGTATATTGGCCGACGTATTGCCGGGAATTAGAGGACAGGAAGCGCCGGTCGCGGTCACTGCACCAGCGATCAAAATCGTCGTCGCCTTGGGGCTGTACGGAGTCCGCCTGCAATTCCTGGTCGCCGGACAATTTCACGGACTGTCCGCTGTGCAGAACCTGGGAGAAGCCGTTGCCGCTGATTTCCAGATCGCCGCTGTTTACTGTGACCAGCGTGGTGTTGTCGTCAGGAAAAGTCTCAACTCGGTAGCTGCCGGCACGCAGCAGCGTGAGCGCTGCGTTGGGCGTATCAATCTCAACGGAGCTGCCCTGCAGGATTTCATAGGCGCGAACCCGCAAGGTTCCCTGCGCCAGACCAAGCTGTACGAGCTGGTCACTCAAGCTGGTGGTGGATAAGTCAGTCCCGGATGAAAGACGCACGGCGATGTTGCCGGTTTCCAGCTCGGCGCGGCCGTCCCTATCGGTATAAACGCGATCGCCGGTGGTCAGCGGATAGTTCGCCAGCGCCTGGCTCCACTGGTCTTCTCCAGAGGGCTGAAAGGACACACTGCCGCTGACGTATCCCAGCCGCGCCACGCGCCCCGGAGGATCGCCGCCTCCCTGGTTCTGGGAATCCTGAGGATACTGGGAGTCCTGAGGGTATTGGGCAAAGAGCGGAGCACTCAGGAGCGCCATAAAAATCATTACAGTCAGGAACAATCGTTGATGGTGAAATTTCATCTGAAAAACCCCTTCTTTTCACTGAAAAATGGACGAACCTAACTGTGGCCCTAAATTCAAATACTGTTGATGGATCAACTAGAGATTAGGTCACTACAAGCACAAACACCCGCGGCGTGTCTTAGTTTCTGAGATGCACAAATGGCCGGAAAAACTGTATCTATCTTTTCATTTCTTTACAATTTCTAATGGGCAACCAAATCCAACCAAATGAATGCAATAGAGGCTCATTTTAGGCCATTGCGAGGGCTCGCAACGCCCCCGGAAGTAGGGGATCAAAAACGAAGGTAACTTCCGATTCGGCGATTGCTCGATTCTCTGATTTTTCGATTCTCTGGTTTAAAGGTCGGAAACCGAAGCGTGGACCTGCAAGAGCCCGAGTTCGGTGGCCAGTTTTTCCAGCTTAGACCGTGTCTCCGGCTTTACCGGCAGCATGGGCAGCCGCAGGACTTCTTCAATGCGTCCCATCATGGCCAGCACAGCCTTTGCGGGCATGGGGTTTGATTCCAGGAAATTGGCCTGCATCAGGCGATGGAATTTGTGCTGTATGCGGCGCGCTTTTGCCCAGTCATTGTTTAATGCCGCAGCCGCAAGCTCAGACATTTCTTTGGGAATCTCATTCGAGCAGACGGAAATAATGCCCACGCCGCCAAGAGAGATCACCGGCAGAGTGATTGCGTCGTCGCCGGAGAAGACAAGAAAGCTTTCCGGCACATGGTTGAAGACCTCAGCAATCTGAGAGATATTCCCGCTGGCCTCTTTCACGGCGATGATATTGGGAATCCTGGCCAGGCGTCCCAGCGTAGCAGGCTCAATGTTGGCGGCAGTGCGCCCCTGCACGCTATAGAGCACCAGAGGCTTGTCCACGGCTTCCGCAATGGCTTTGAAATGCTGGTATTGGCCTTCCTGCGTTGGCTTGTTGTAGTAAGGCGAGGCGGTCAGGATAGCGTCCACGCCTTTGCGCCGGCCCAGTTCACGGGCTTTTTCCACGGCTTCAGCAGTGCAGTTAGAAGTTGCGCCGGCAACGATCGGCACGCGGCCGCCTGCCACGTCAATCGTAATATCGATTACGCGCAGCCATTCGTCTTTGGTCAGGGTCGGCGTCTCGCCCGTGGTCCCGCAAGGGACAAGAAAATGTATGCCGGAAGTGATCTGCCACTCAACGAGCGAGCGAAGGGCTTTCTCGTCAATGCTCTGGTCTTGCTTGAATGGGGTAATGAGCGCGGTGCCGCAGCCTTGGAGATTCATGGGAGTTCTAGGATAAACGAATCTTTCATCTGAGGAAACCTTAGAGTCAAAACCTTTGAAACACAGAGGAACGGAGGAAACGGAGGGAATCGAAAGGGTTCGATCTACCATCGATAACTCGTTTAAAAATTGATTGTTGCACTAACGCTCGAGCAGCTGAATTATTTCAACAAGATGAGTCCATGCAGATAAGCTGGCTTTCCTCGGCTTACTCCTTTCCTCTGTGTTTCAAGATTTTCCCGCTACAACTGGTCGACGATCTCCGGGAATTCGTAAAACCCTGCCTTGCCCTTGATCCACTCGGCGGCGCGGACAGCGCCCTCGGCGAAGCCGACGCGCGATTTGGCGTCATGGGTGAAGAGGATGGTGTCAGTCGGAGAATCCATCATCACCAGATGCATGCCCACGGTTTCGCCTTCGCGCACAGAGGCTACCTCAACTTTTTCTCCGGAGCCGGATTCAAGAATTTTCTGGATCGTTATGGCCGATCCTGAAGGCTTGTCTTTCTTGTGGACGTGATGGCGCTCCACGATGTTGCCGCGATAGCCATGCTTCAGCACCGGCGCGACTGCCTGCAGGGCCTTGAAGAAGAAATTCATGCCGACAGAAAAATTCGATCCATAGAGCACCGCGCCTTTGCGCTCGGCAACCAGCTCGCGTACCTTCTCGATGTGCTGGTACCAGCCGGTGGTGCCTACTACCATGGGAATTCCGGATTCCACGCAGCGAATAATGTTGGCGATCACCGCATGAGGGTTGGTGAAGTCAATTACGGCGTCTATTTCTTTGAGCGTGGCCGGGGTGAGCGCGCGGCCATCCTGATTTTCCTGGCTGGCCAGTGAGCGGACTTCATGCTGCCGTTCTTTTGCCAACTCGGCCACCAGTGCGCCGGTTTTGCCTCGCCCAAGCACAAGAATCTTCATGCGAACACCTCTTTCAAGCAAACACCTCCGGATCCACTTGCGAAAAGAAGGTGCGATGCAGACGCGAGACCACGTCCGGCACGGCGTCCTCGTCTATCACAAAGCTGATATTAATTTCTGACGCGCCCTGCGAAATCATATGGATGTTGGCGTCAGGAATAGCGCTGAAAACTTTCGCCGCAATGCCCGGCATGGTCTTGATGTTTTCTCCCACCAGGCAGACGATGGCTTTGCGGCCTTCATACTTCACGTCGGCCAGCTTGGCCAGATCGGCCGCGATGGCGGCGATGGATTCATTGGAGTCCACGGTAACGGATACGCTGACCTCTGAGGTGGAAACCATGTCCACGGGGCAGCGATGATTGGCGAAGACCTCAAAAATGCTTTTGAGGAAACCGTGTGCCATGAGCATGCGCGTGGCGACCACATCCACCACGGTAATGCGTTTCTTGGCGGCAATGGCTTTGAAGATGTTTTTGCTCTTGGGGGCCGTGGCCGTGATGCGTGTGCCTTCATTCTTTGGATTGCGTGAGTTCAGAATGAGCACAGGAATGTTTTTCTGGATCGCCGGTAGCAGCGTGGCCGGATGCAGCACCTTGGCGCCGAAGTAGGCCAATTCCGCGGCCTCTTCAAAGCTGATGTTCTTGATGCGTTTGGCGTCGGGGCATAGATTGGGGTCGGTGGTCATCATGCCGTCCACGTCAGTCCAGATTTCAATCCGCTCGGCGTTCAGGCCCGCGCCGATAATGGCAGCGCTGAAATCCGATCCGCCGCGGCCCAGCGTTGTGGGAATGCCTTGCGGCGTCGAGGCGATAAATCCTCCCATCACCGGCACGCGCTTGCGATCGAGTAGCGGCTTCACAGTTTCCTTCAGTCGCGCATCTGTCTCTTCAAATTGCGGCACGGCCTTGCCGAAGTTTGAGTCGGTCACAATGCACTTGCGCGAATCTACGTGAGCAGCTTCAATGTTGCGCTGGCAGAAAGCAGCTGCGGCAATCTTGGAAGAGACCCGCTCGCCGAAGCCGGAGATAGTGTCCGTGGTTCGTGCTGTAAGTTCTCCGACGGCGACAACGCCGCGCAAGAGCTCGTCCAGGCCGTTGAAGTCGGCTTCCAGTTCCGGCGCGATCTGCGCAAACGCCTGCTTGCCCAGCAGATCATTGCCCAGAAGATCAGTAGCGCAGCTGTAATGGCGCTCGCGCGCCGCCTGCGAGAGCTCCAGAGCTTTTTTACGGTCGCCTGCGCCGGCAGCGGCCGCCATGGCCAGAAGCTGGTCAGTGATTTTGGCGAGCGCGCTTACCACTACCACAGGCTGTTCATGAAGACGCTCGCGCACAATGGCCGCAACGCGATCGATGGCCTGCGCGTCTTGTACGGAGGTGCCGCCGAACTTCATCACGATCATGCGAACACCCACCACGGAGACACGGAGGCACGGAGAAGAGCAAAAGCACAAGGTCCCTCACCCCTACTCCCACCCCAACGCACGAAAAACGCGTGCGCCGGGGACCCCGGATTCGAGCGCTGAAGAAAGCGCGCTCTCGCTAAACGGGGTTCGGGATGACGGTGCATTGGTGTCGATGCGCTGTTTTCTCCGCCGTTGCTGGTTTGTTCGTGCTCGATCAACTGATGTATCCCTGCGCTTTGAGCAGCTCGCCATTCAGCAGGGCCGCACCGGCGGCGCCACGGATGGTATTGTGCGAGAGCACGGTAAATTTCCAGTCGAAGATATTGCAGGGCCGCAAACGGCCAACCACGGCACTCATGCCCCGGCCACGATCGCGGTCCAACCGCGGCTGCGGACGGTCCGGCGCAGTCTCATAAATAATGGGCTGTTCCGGCGCGGTAGGCAGATTGAGTTTCTGCGGCAGACAGCGGAATTCATTCCACGCGGCAATAATCTCTTCCGCCTGGGCCGGTTTGCGCAGCTTGAGGGAGACTGATTCCGTGTGCCCATCTTCCACGGCCACGCGGTTGCAGTGCGCGCTCAGCGTGAGATCGGCGGGGACAACATGCGATCCGCTGAGCGAGCTTCCTACCAGTGAGCTTTCTACCAGTGATCCCAGCAGCTTGCGCGATTCGGCTTCCATCTTGTCTTCTTCCTTGGCGATGTAGGGAATCACGTTGCCCAGAATGTCCATGGAAGGCACGCCGGGATATCCGGCCCCACTGATGGCCTGCATGGTGGCAACAAAAATCTTGTCGATGCCGAAGCGTCGATGGAGCGGAGCAAGAGCCAGCACCAATCCAATGGCGGAGCAATTGGGATTGGTGACCATGAAGCCGCCGTTGTTCTTATACCAGGTTTGCGTCTTGATGAGAGGAACGTGGTCGCCATTGACTTCAGGAATAATCAGCGGGACATCTTCGGCCATGCGGAACGCGCTTGAATTGGAAATAACCGCGTGTCCGGCGGCGGCGAAGGCGGGCTCAATCTGCTGGGCTGCCGTGGCGTCCAGCGCGGCAAAGACAAGCTTGGGCGTGCTGCGGTCCGGAGTGGCGGCGGAAACTTTCATGCCCGCGATCCTTGCCGGCATGGCCGTGGCAAGGTTCCACTTTGCTGCTTCCGCATAGGGTTTTCCCGCTGAGCGATCGGATGCCGCGAGCCAGGTTACTTCAAACCACGGGTGCTCATCGAGCAATTGAATAAAGCGTTGCCCGACCGTCCCGGTAGCGCCGAGAATGCCGACTGGAATTTTGGTGTTCATGTGGTTGTGGACTAAAAATAGATTTTAGCATTGGATCGGAGCACTCAGTAGTCAGCGCTCAGCATTCAGCCCTGAAGCAGCGTGGAAGTAGCGGAGAAAAGCTTGAAACACGGAGGAAATGAGTAAGCGGAGGGATCAAAATATCAGACCAAAAATCCTCCGCTACCTCCATTCCTCTGTGTTGCAAAGGTTTTTTGATTTATAACCATGCTGCTTCGGGAGTGAACGCTGAATGCTGACGGCTGATTGCTGACTGCTAATGGTTCAATCTGCCGCTGCGGATTTCGCTGCTTCCGCCGGCTTGCGCTTTACCAGATATTCATCCACCAGCACCATGACCAGGGCCGCTGTCGGCACGGAGACCAAAGCGCCGACGACTCCAGCCAGCGCGCCTCCCATGGTGAGAGCGATGATCACGGTGAGCGGCGAGAGGTTCAGCGTGTGCCGCATGATGCGCGGCGAGAGGAAGACGCTTTCAATCTGGAAGTAAATCGCGAAAAAAATAATTACGGCAACGAGCTTTTGCGGTGAATCCACAATAGCTACTGCTGACGCCAGGATAATGGCGCTGATCGGTCCGGCGATAGGCAGAATATTGGCGATGCCGGCAAACATTGCCAGCAGATAAAAATACTTGAGGCCGATCGCCCAATAGACAATCAGGCTGGTGAACCCAAAGCACAACATCAACATCATCTGGCCAATCAGCCAGTTGCTCATGCGCGCTTTGGCACGCATGAGGGTCGCGTTCAGCCGGTGCTGCTGATTAAAAGGAAAGAGCGAGACGGCCCAATGAAAGCTGCGGTCGCCATCAATGATGAAGTACGCGGTGAGAACTACGGCCGTGAACAGTCCAAAGATTCCGCCGGCAAGATTCAGAAAGAGTCCGCCGGCGTCTCCTGCGATTTCCGCCGCATATTTCTGCAGGCTGGCAGGATCAATCTTGTTGGCAAACGGCAGATGCCGTATCCCTTCTGTTACCTCGGCCAGGTGCTTGGGCCAGTCGGCAGAGAAATTGCGTCCGTCACGATAGACGGGAGGCAGAGCAAATACCACGAAGCAAGTCCCGGCAAGGACCAGCATAAGAATCAGAAAGACGATGGCGAAGCCGCGTCCGGCGCGCCAGCCGTTGATCCGTATCTTCTGGATCACTCCGATGGCCGGCGACAGCACCACGGCAAACAGCGCGCTCACATAGATCAGCATGAGCACGTCACGCACGGAGTAGGCGACCCATAACGCCAGGATCACGCCGAAAAAGAACAAAATGTCAGACCGATGGTTATTCTGGTTGTTCGTCATACGCTAATTCGAGCGAATGGGGGAAGGTGAGAAGAGTTTATCCTAAGTTCTGCGGTTTTCTTACGACCAGAAGTGCTAAATCTGTTGGCGTTACGACGGCGCAAAGAATTTGGTAAATGAGTAATTTGGTAATTGGGTAATTGCAGCCCTAACCCTTAAAACTCAATCACTCATTTACCAATTTACCCACTTACCAATTATTTTCAGTCCCTGACAATTTCAATGTTGCTTCCAGCCACGGTCATTTTGACGATTTTGTATTGATCGTCGACCCATAAGATCCACTGGGTGACGTCTGACTCACGGCTTTGATCGTTGAGCCAGGTGAGCGATTGCGGGCCGCTTGTTTCCAGCTTGATCTTATTCAGTATGCGTTCCGCGCCTTTGACTGTGACTTTCTCCTGGCCCATGAGTTCAAGAGTGGCGTTGCCGGAGGCGTGCTGCTGGGGAATCAGGATCACGAACCGGGTGGTGCCGCAGAGCAGGCCGTTATCCTGGCGAGGGCAGCCAGACAGATATCGCCACAACAAGACTTCACGCTGGGAGAAAAAATTGTCGTCCAGGATCACCGTGGAGGAAGGCAATAGGTGGGGCACATCCATTTTTTTCTGGTCGGCAGGGACAAGATGCTCCACCAGAAGCTGGTCTTTCAGCTCCACGGACGCATCTTCTTTCTGCGGGGAGGTGGCGTGCCAGTTGTAAGACCGCAGTTCTCCGTTGGCTGAAACCTGTATCTCCGCTGTCTGTGTGGCCTTGAATTTTCCATCGTCAAACTTGATTTCGGAGCTGGCGGTTGAATACTCCGGGCGCCGGTCACTGTTCAGCGTTTCCGTGATGTTGAAGGTCTCCGTGCCGACGCGCTTGCCATTCAAATAAACCCCAAAGCTGCCGGAATCCGCCACCTTGGAGCCGCTCTTTTCTTTCTCTTTGATTTTGTCGGACGCGTTAAGACCAACCGACATCGCGAACACCACGCTCAAGAGAATGGCCAGCTTTACTGCTTTCACTCTTCTACCTCCACTTTCGCTGCGTTGAGCAGCCTTGCAATTTCCGCTGAAATTTCTTCTACCGATTTGCCCATGGTCTGCACTTTGAACCGGGCCAGGGCATAATCCGCGCGTCTGGCGGCAAACAGTTCATTGAACCTTGCCTCTTGCTGCGCCAGCGGGCGAACTTTACTCTCAGAACTGCAGCGCCGGCGCAATTCTTCCAAAGGCGCTTCCAGCAAAACCGTGATTGCGCCTGCTGCTTCCAGGGCCATGCGATTTTGCTCCTGGACAAACGCTCCGCCTCCGAGAGCTATTACCAGATCGCTCTTAGGGCGCTGATCTTGCAACAATGCGGCCAGGGCAGCGCTCTCTTTGCTGCGAAACTCCGCTTCGCCCGAAGAAGCAAAAATCTGGGCTACGCTTTTCCGCTCGCGCTGCTCAATTACGTTGTCCAGGTCGTAAAAGTCGCAATGAAGCAGGGTGGCCAGCGCGCGGCCCACGGTTGTCTTGCCCGCGCCCATAAACCCGAGGAGAACCACGCATCGATTGGCGTCTGCTCGACGGGCCATAAAATCTTATCTTTTATCTTTTAAAAGTATCTTGCGAAAGCTTTGTGTTTATTGCTTCTTCACGCGAATTTTACCACTGAAAGACTGGAGCTCAACCGAAGATGAACCGGAATTGGAGGTACCTGCGAAGGAACGTCCCTGCTGGGGAACAAAGGTGTTGTGGGTCTTTTCCTGCAAAGGGAAGGCGTTCTCCACCGTGCCGCTGGTGGAGCGAGCCGTAAGGTCCACGGAGGCGGTGGGCGGAAGCGTCATGTCAATGGCTCCGCTGTGCGTAGAGAGAAGGTAGTCGCCGCCGCCGGAGCAATCACCGTGATAGGTAATATCGCCGCTGGTTGTCCCGACCGAAATACGCTGGCCGGTGACGTTTGTGAGCTGCACTGCGCCGCCTGCGGATTGAATATCGACGTGGCTCAGGATGACATCTTTCAAGCTGACGGGGGCGGTCATACTGCGCACGCGCAAGTGCGATTTTGCAGCATTGGTTATGGTGATCTGTCCGGTTTCAGAGGAAAGGCCAATATCGCCGCTCAGACTGTTCGCGGTGATGGGCGCGGAAGTAGTGGTCACGTTCACGGAAATGCCGGCTGGAACGGTAACGTCATAATCCACTTTTGCTTCGTCAGCGCTGGGTTTGGCATTGGCCAGCGCATGCGTGCGAAGCTCCACGCGCTGCTTGTTTTCACTTGTATTCTGGTCAACTTCTACTTTGTCTGAATGAACCGTGTAAGAAACCACAACCTGATGGCCGCTGCCCGAATGGAGAGTAATGGACCCGGCGCCATTCACGATGTTGAGAGTGCCGCCGGCGGCAATATCGATTTTGGCTTCCTTGTGTGTTTCCGCGGCTTGCGAAGGCATGCAGATTCCAACCGAAAGCCTGCTGCAACAGCCAGCAGCAGCGCATGGCGGGTGGATGGTGCTGTCTGTATACGATTCTTTCTCATCGTTTCAAGCATGCCGTTTTCAAGCCTCCTCATTCGTGCGTTTCAAGCGCTTCGGGCGCTTAGGGCAACGAACGGGCGGTCGCCATCTGGTACAGCATTTCTTTCTGCTGGTACGCATTCTGCAACAATGCCTGCGCAGCCGCGTCATCCGGATCGCGCTCTGCCGCCTGTTGTGCGTCAGAGATATACGCGTTCACGTCACGCAGGCTGCTTTCATAAGCGCTGCGGGCGTCCGGCGCCTGCTGCGAAACCTGGCTGATCAGCTGCCGGTCGTCGCTATTAAATTGTGCTGGTTCTGCACTGCTATTCTGCGCCGTCAATGGCGTTGGAGGCAACTGTTTTGGTTTGTAGTTGATAAGAACAACGGTAAAGAGTGCTACCGCCGTAAGAGCCATGGCCCAGCCTATAGGCGTCCAGCTTTTGGCTTGTTGCGAGGTCGAGTTTTTCTGTGAATGTCCCGGGGGGGACATTCGACCCTCCGGGAGCAGGCCCTCGCGTTGCAGCGACTGCTCAATATTGGTCCATACCCGTGGATTCGGATCGTGCATGGGCAAGAGAAGCTTGGCTTGTTCGGCGATGTAGCGCAGGTCCTGTACCAGTGAGGCGCATGAGGGGCAGGTCTCAAGGTGTGACTCGTCATCTCCCTTGCCACCACTCTCAATGATATAGGGCAGTAATTCCTGGAATTGCTGGCAGTTCATTTTTCTTTTATCCTCTCCCAACTTGCTGTGCAGGGGAACCCACAACGCGCTCTGTTCTGTCGTCACTCTGGCGTTCTGGATCCGGTCTTGCTCTCAGCCGCAGCTTGCTGTCTTCTATCTTCTATCTGCGGGCGGCCTTTTCGGCTCTGCTGAGTTTCAACAGGTCGCGCAGTTTCATACGCGCCTTGTGTAACTGTGACTTGCTATTCCCAATCGAACATCCCATCATTTCCGCGATCTCGTTGTGCTCATAACCTTCCACGTCATGCAGGACGAAGATAATTCTGTAGCCCGGAGGCAGGCTCTCAATCGCCCGGCCCAGGTTCACCCGATCAATGGACCCCGCCAGCACGTTGTCCCTGGCGCCAATGTCTTTCTTCGGACCGTCTTCATGCTGCGGCTCCAGCGCCTCGTCCAGCGATATCTCCGGCAGACCCTTCTTGCGCAAGTGCATCAGCACCACGTTTACGGCCAGCCGATGCAGCCAGGTAGAGAACGCTGATTCGCCCCTGAACGTGGCAATCTTGCGATACAGCTGCAGGAAGGCTTCCTGTGTCAGGTCTTCCGCCTCGGCCGTGTTTCCGGTCATGCGCAGGCATAGCGAATAGACACGGCGCTTGTGGAGTCCATACAGACCCTCAAAAGCTTCCGCGTCACCACCCTTGGCTCGGTCAATCGCCTCGGCCTCGGTCATTCCGGATGCGATTACTTTTTTAGCTTGTGTCAATTTGCCCTTGTTAGGCCGCTGATTAGTAAGATGCGGCAATGTAGCTGCTTCGTTGTCCGTCCGGGTGTGCCCTGGCACGATAAACGGCTGTCCCGGCGCTGCCTTGGAGTTTGTCCGGCCCGGCATTGTTGTAACCTGCGGGCCGCTCTGCTCTCTAGTAGACCACCTGCTCAGTGTTTGACCCATGTGACTGCTATGGAAGCTGTTTTCAGGAACTTTGGTTGCCTGAAGGCCGTCACAAACCAGCTCTGCCGTAACCGTTAGGTCATCGGCAATGGTTTCTACCGAAAATCATATCCTAATTGGCGGATGGTGCTTTCGGATTAACCATCCTCTTCGACCTCCTTCTCTTTTCCGATCCTCGACTACTCACGCCATCCGCGGTGGCTTTTCCGATCACCCGATCACGGCGATCCCCTGCGATCATCCCGATCTCGTGCTTACATCAGTGTCATCCGTGTTCATCAGTGGTAAGGTTTTTGCGATTAGTTCCTGGTTTTGGTTTTCTCCGCGTCTCCGTGCCTCCGTGGTGAAAATTCTGTTTTCCGATCCGCGACCATCCACGCAAGTTGTGGCCGTCACGTGCGATCACCCGATCTTCCCCATCAGTGTCATCGGTGTTAATCAGTGGTAAGTTTTTTGCCTTTCAATTTGTCACTTTTGGCAATTCCGGCGATTTTGGCAATGTTCGTAGCTCCAGCACCTCCAGCGGACAATCCTTCCAGTTATGGTTCCAGCACACAATCAAATCGCACCCCGCCACCGGATGCATATGCGCCAGAAAATTCCGGCTCTCGTATTCAAATTCAATCCTCACCCGCTGCCAGCGGCCGGGCTCAACCTCGCGCATCGCTTCGCAATCCGGAAACTCCGCTTGCAGCCGCATCACCATAAATCCCAGCTCCCGCGCCACCGACCCAAATAGAAACACCACACCCAGTTCGTTCGTCGGAGCATGGCTCAGCGGCGTCGGCAACAATGGCGTGCCATAGACCGGCTGGTCCAAATAAAAGACCGGCCGATTCAAATATTGGTTTGCCAAAACCCTCCGTCGACCAGAAGTCTCATTCGCCCAGACGCCCGTCCCATCCCTCCGCCCGGACGTCCTGTCCAGTTCCGCCGCTTTCTCCCTGTGTCTCACCACAACGTCCAGTACGTCCGCCCATTCGCCTTCCAGTCTTTCTTTTCTTGGCATACTCCAGCATGCCCGCCGGCACATGCGTCCATCCTCCATAGCGACGCACCAGCGGCCTCACGCTGTAGCTGCCATGCATCTCGTATTCGGCCATCGTCGGCAGCTTGCCCAACTGGCGCACCAGCCCTGCCCAGTCCAGAAATAGCGCGCTCGCCGCCGCTTCGTAGCCCGGACCTCTCCTCTCCAGGCCGCATTCGCCCAGCGCTCTCGCATAGCTGATAAAGTTCTTCCGGATCGCGTGTTTGCTCAGCTTCGTCGCTCTCCGTACCTCCGCAAACGTCGGGACACGCCCCATCTTCTCCGCGCATCCCCGGATCGCAGTCATGACCTCTTCTTTAGTCATCTTTGGCTCCAATAGACTTTTGTTGTGACCGCCCGGTTGGTGAGTCTTGGGCGGCGAAGTTGCTCCAATAAAAAAGCCATCCGCAAGGATGGCTTGATGTTCTGATTTTGCTTTGCTCTGGCTAATTGCTAATGGCTAACTGCTGCTTTTCCAGACACACGTATGGCTCACGATTTTCTTCAGGGTGTGAAGAGAGAAAGCAGCTAAAACACTCAGGCTAAAAGCCAATGGCTAATAGCTAAGGGCCGCTTCCTGGTTGCTGGCCTTTTTGGGTTTCCCCTCTTCTGTTAATCGCTTAACAGACACGTTCCAGCGCGGCGCCGCTCCCGCCTGAGAACCATTCCTAGCTTAAGCAAAAGCAGAGCGAACTTCAATGCAATTTCCGGTCATATCTCGCATGAACTAGGACATGGCTTGTTCTCGTCTGCCATGCGTTATCAGACGGAACCATAGGTCCGGTCATCAGCATCAACTTTTATTCTTTACAAATCCATCATGTACAAATCCCTCATCATAAAATCGTCATCCCGAACCCCCGTTAAACGAACGGCGCGTTTTCTTCATGGGCCCCGTTCGCGCCTGCTTTTGGCGTGAATGGGCAGAGCGCCGGAGTAAGGGGTGAGGGACCTTGCGCTTACCGACTCTAACCAAACGCGCGACGTGCCATCCCGAACCGAAGCCCATGCACACTATCCGAAGCTGGAATAAATTGAACGCGCAGGTGAGGGATCTGCTCCGCTGCCGCAAAAGGAAAATATAAGCTGCCTGCCCGATACGCCAGCAGAACAGATTCCGCTGCCTCACCTAAATGGCCCGAGTGAATTGCCGGCTCTTCATCCCATTACGGACACATACCGGAAAAAACCGCTCGCCGCGCCAATGGTAAGTATCTGTCAAACATGGCAGCCTATTACATGACGTAGGTGTTTGAATGACGTATGGCTTTAGCCACTGCAGGTATCAGGGCACGGATTTATCCGTGCCGTTTGAACTCAAACTGACACGGGCTTCAGCCCCTGCATAAAAATACTATTTTTACCCTTGTCATCCTGACCGACTACGAGCGAGCGCAAGCGATGCGAGTAGGAGCGGAAGTTGGCCGCGTTGCGGGCTTCCGAGCACGCAGGCGAAATCCCGAGCGTAGTCGAGGGAACTCCGAAGAATCTCGGCAACGATTCCATTACCATGCCGCATCAGGGAGTTCTCTCGACGAACCGATCAGCCGCTTTCTCTATGCATTCCAATCCTGGTCAAAACTTGCGCGAACCAAGACTTCTACAGATCGTCATCCCGACGCGCCGTAAAGCGAGCGCGCGCACTCTTCAGCGCGTGAGTAGGCCGGAGGGACCTTGCGCTTGACTTCTTTTTTTGGCGCAACAGGGTGGAGCAGGCAGAGGGGTAGAGCAAACATTCATCCTGCACTCAGAAACGGTGAAAGAGAGGGCCCTTTAGGGCCGCGTAAAGCATAAATATGCGGGAGAATTCTGATGCTGTAGGCCGCACGCAGCAAAGCGAAGCGCAGCAAATAAAATTCATAGAACGCCGATCTATTTTGTTACCAAGGTTATCTAACATGTTATATCTAGACAGATAAAATTCTAAGCATCCACACAACCCCCGAAAGAAAAGCCTCGCAGGATAGATTGAAATGTACCTATCGAAAGTAGCCATTGGTAATTTCCGCAATATCGAAAGCTTAGTAGTCAATCTCAAGCCCACTCTAAATGTTATCGTGGGAGTTAATAACGTCGGCAAAACTAATTTTGCATGTGCTATTCAGGTTGCTCTTGGCCAATTGAGATTATCTGAAGAAGATGTTCCAATTTTGCCCGACGGTACACGATCAAAAAAGCCTATTCAGATTGATCTCACATTTTCCTCCCTGACTCCTGACGAGAGAGCCCAATACATAGATATCCTTGATTTCAATCAGGATGATCCACAAAAATCTACAGCGAGCATCCATTTTGAAGCGTCATGGAGTTTTGATAGACGCCGCGCTCACTGGTCGCGATGGGCGGGTGACCGCAAAAGAAGCGAAGCATCAGTCCCAGATGATGTTCTTGAATCTTTGCGAGTCACATTATTGACAGCATTACGCGACGCTACAGCTGAATTACTACCAGGGCGACAGAATAGACTTGGACGACTGCTTCAGATGTTAGCGACAGATTCGCAACGAGCCGAGATAACTGAGGCCATCAAGAAAGCTAACAGTTCATTAAAAAATCAAAGTCTCATGATTGATACGCAGGCGCGAATCCAAGAAAGTCTTACAGGTGCTTCAGGGGAGAAATTTGCGCAACGAATTCAAATAGGAACAGCAGCCCCACGATTCGAATTCATTGTAAATAGCTTGCGATTGATTTTGCAGGCAGTTGGTGTAGGGGACACTATTCTTCCAGGGATCGAATTGGGAACAAATGGCTTGGGATACAACAACCTAATTTATATTGCAACCGTTTTAAGTGAGCTAGCAGCAACAGAACCGACAGACAGCCCGTTGTTAATTGTTGAAGAACCGGAAGCACATCTCCATCCACAGCTGCAATGTATACTGTCGTCGTTTCTGTCTAAGGCGCCAGGACAATCTCGTCAAGTACAAACAATTCTTACAACGCATTCTCCTACGATTGCCGCACACGTTCCGCTGGAATCAGTGCATGTTTTTCATCGTGATGGCAATGGGTTATTGGTCTCAACAAGAATCGATGAATGTGGCTTGACAGATCGCGAACTCAGAGAGTTAAGCAGGTTGCTTGATGTAACTAAGGCTACACTTCTCTTCGCGAACGGTGTAATTTTAGTCGAAGGGATCAGCGAAGCTTTGCTTATGCCGGTACTTGCCGAGCGCGAAGGCAAACCACTAGAGAGGAACGGCATTTCCGTAGTTCCAGTATATGGTGTCGATTTCGGTACTTTGATGAAACTCTTCGGTGAAGACCGTCTTCGCATACGCGCTGCGGTGTTAACAGATGGCGATCCAGGCGAAGATGACAAAAACGGTCAAAAAGTACCAGCGGTTGACGCCAATAACCAATTCAAACGGGCAGCAAGAATTGGAAATCTTATGGAAAAACGCAATAAGTTCATCGATGTATTCGTGTCCGATGTGACTTTGGAGTACGATTTGGCCGCGGCCGGCAAAGAAAACCCCAAAATAATGGTAGAGGCATGGGAAGAATGTTACGCACGCAGGCCAAGAGTACTCACATCCGCAAAACTAGCCGCTGCAGGTGCTGACTTAACCGATCAAGCTCGTACCATTTGGCGGGGAATATGCTTATCAGACTCACAAGTTAGCAAGCCAGAGTTTGCCCAGCGTTTGGCTGCATCCCTTCAAAAAGAAGAAGATACGGCAATGCTGGTATTCGACACGCCGGGTTACATCAAAAAAGCCATTGATTTTGTCTTGGACGCCGCCAAATCCTAATGTCAGATGAATTACTCACTGCAGATCAAAAAAAGGTGCTTTGCTGCGCTTCTCGCATTACCGTGGTCAGAGCTGGCCCTGGGAGCGGAAAGACCAAGGTGTTTGTAGAGGCACTCCGCAAAGAAGCTGAAATTAAGGAAACCGGGCGGGTTGCTGCCCTATCTTTTACGAATGTGGCACAAAAAGAAATCGGTCGGCGAATCTCAAGCCTCGATCGCACTCGACATTTCCTCGGAACGCTCGACTCATTTTTCCTGCGCTTTGTTGTGAGGCCATTTTCCCATCTATTAGAAATAAATGGCGGTGTCGAGTTGGTTCCAGCCTCAGTTCAAGCCTCAGTCAAGTCTTTTAACACTAAAAGCTGGCAAATGGGTGCTGACAGAGTATTTATAGGCGACATCTCATTTGTTGGAGGAACCGGCGATATTCCGAAAATGGCATATCAGGGTAAATGGGGAAGAAAGTTAGTTCCAGATGCATTTGCACAGGCAGTCCGCATTGAAAAGCTTAAGCTTTGGCGTGCCACCCATATGATTACACATTCGGATTCTCATTTTTTGGCCGCTGCCATACTCGCCAGCAAACAAGGACAGAGGGTTGTCGAAACTATCGCACGTCGGTTCCCAATGTTATTAATCGATGAGTTTCAGGATACAAATTGGTTCCACTTACGTGCCCTGATGCGTCTTCTGAGTTTTCAGGAAATTCGAGCTTTGATCGTAGGTGATCCAGGACAGTCAATTTATGAATTTGGCGGCGCAGACCCAAAAAGCTTCGATGATGTCGCAAAACTTGAGAATACTACCGTTTTCACACTTAAAACCAGTCATCGCTGCCCTTCAGCAATAACTAACGTATTAGCTGCGTTTCGAGGCCCGACCTTTAATATCGATTCATCAAAGATAGAAAAAGGGCAGGCAATCATTCTCGTTCATGCCTTAGATAAGCCTCGAGTTGACAGCCAATTTATAGCTGCGCTCAAAACCTTAACTGCAAGTTCTGCAGATGTCATGGTGGTGGCGAGGCAAGATTCAATACTTCAAAAAATATCAGGTCAAGGAATAGAAGAAAAAGTCGAAGGTAGCACTGTCTGTGACCGTTTACACGAAGCATCCCATATGTTCCTTTCTGGAAACTGCAAGGAAGCGGCAAATGTAGTTGGACAGATATTGGCCAACTTTTTGCTCAATGGACGCAGGCCGACTATACAGCGTTTGCAGGATGCGGGTATTTCAATTCGGCAGTGGCGCACAAGTGTCTATCATATTCTTGAAACTGCGGTAGGAGAGCCGGAGCAAAGCTGGGGTGACTGGTCGGCTGCAATAAGGGTGCAGATCGAAAAGGAAGTGGCTGTGCTTAGCGGTGTCCCCAAAAAACTCGGGGCTCAAATCAAAGCTGTTAAAAATAAAGGTCTTAGGCTATTTCCTAAGCTAAAGCAATTTAATAACGAATGGCCAGTCAAGTTCAGGGTGTCGAACATCCACCAAGTTAAAGGCGCAGAATTCGATACTGTCGTGATGTTTGTACCGAAGGCTAAACCGCCTAAGAATATTTGTCCTTCTGTTGCGTGGTGGACCGAACCTTCCGAAGAGCAAAGGGTGGCATTTGTCGCGATGTCACGTCCTAAACAGACGCTGATCATTTGCTTCCACAAAGAAACATATCAGAATATATGTGTTAAGCACCCCGAATTTGTTAAGGCTTTTGAGATAAAGTATGTTGTCTCAAGTTAACTTGAAAATTATTTGTTTGATCGGGAGGGATGCCCTTGTATAACCCATAGCTGGTTTTATTGAGAGCGAACCAACCTTCTCAACTGGCCTAGCTGATTCAATCACGCTGTCTCTTTCGGACTCGCCCCCTACCTCTTCCTCTTAAACGGCGACGCGGACTTTAACAGCTCCAAAAATATCTGCAGATATTCCGGATTGGCTTGCTCACGCAGGGTCAGCGCGTACCACGTCCGGCGCAGCCCGTGTTGCCCAATTGTTTTGGCCACCACCTTCTTTGCGCGGACATCCGGGGCCACGGCCCACGTTGCCAGCATGCCCACACCGCTGCCGGCGGCGGCCAGCTCGATCAGGCCTTCCGTCAGCGGGATCTCAATCACGCGTGCTGGCACGGCGCCTGCGGGCTGCATTACCTGCGTGAGCAGTGTGCTCTCAGCGCGCGGCGGATAGACCAGCACTGTTTCACCCGCCAGTTCTATGGGGCGCACATAATCCGCCTTCGCCAGGCGGTGTTGTGGCGACATCACCAGCAGCATCTCGTCTTCAAACAGCGCTAGCTGCCGCAGCAGCTTTTTATTCGGCGGCGCCGCGCAGAAAGAGATAGCCACATCCAGCTTGCCTTCCAGCAGGGCGTCCGTCACGTTGGACGTTACGTCTGCGTTGATTCGGATCTCCACCTCGGGAAATTTTTTGTGGAACTCCATCATGAGCGAGGGCAGCCAGTGATAGCAGGTGTACGATTCCGTGCTCAGCCGGATCGTGCCCCGCGTCCCGCCATTCGAGCCGGCGAACGTCCGCTCGGCGTTGCCCAGCTCTTCCAGCACGCGCTGGGTTGAAGTCAGCAGCGTCTCACCCGCGGGCGTAAGCACCATCTTTTTTCCCAGCCGCAAAAACAGCGCTGCGCCCAGCTTTTCTTCGGCGTCGCGCAGCTGATGGCTCAACGCGGACTGCGTGAGATGCAGTCGCTTGCTCGCCTCTGTGACCGTGCCGGTTTCTGCCACGGCGGTCAGCAATTTCAGATGGCGTATCTCCAGTTTGATTTCCATGTTGTATGACCCAGCGCTTTCATTTCCGTCGCTATGAGCGTAATTCATTACGAAGATGAAAACAAACAATAATTCTCATGGCCACTCCGCTGAGTCCAATACGCAAGCGCCGGGGATCTGCGATAAAAAGCCCGCAGGCGGAGGGGCTGAATACTCTCCTTGGAAAACCGTTTGCTGCTCGCAGATGCCTCGGCGCAATTCCGGAAATGATTGGGGATGAGCAGCCATGAAGTTTTTATTGCATTCAACTCTTCTTGCAGTCTTGGTGACGGCCTGTCTGCAACCTGCGATGGCGCAAGCGCGCACCTATGACGCCCTTGGCGTCGACTTGCCGTTCAAATTCAACATTGGCAGCCGGACGTTTCATCCTGGCCATTATCAATTTGTTTTTGTTGGTCCTGGCCTGGTGGCATTGCGCGATGACAAGGCGCATACCATAGCCTCGCTCATTACGCGGTCCATTGAGATTGGCTGGCCATCACCTGAGACCAAGCTGGTTTTTGAAACACGGAAAAAACAGACACAGCTTGCGCGTATCTGCATTCAATACCGTTTGCAAGTGCTGGAGATTATGGGAGAGCAAGTAGCAATGCGCCAGACTTCTCCTCCACCGGCTGCTGATCCGCAGGACGTTAGCGCATTGCTTGATAGACGCTCAGCACCAGGGTTGAAACATTGAAGACTCAAGCATTAAAGACTGAAACATTGAAGACTCAAGCATTAAAGCTCCCATTTAAAATAGGTCCCGATCAACAAAAGAGGGAACTATGAACATAGCATTCATCGGTTTGGGCAACATGGGTCTGGCCATGGCAGGCAATCTGATCAAGGCCGGACACCAACTCCGCGTCTATAACCGCACGCGCAGCCGCGCCGACGAGTTGAAAGGTGTACACGTTGCCGCAACTCCCGGTGAAGCCGTTGAGGGCGTTGAGATTGCCATCACCATGCTGGCCGACGACCATGCGCTGGAATCGGTGATCTTTAATTCAGAGAAGACGAAAAAGGGAAGCCTTCTTGATTCGCTTCCGCCGAATGCGATTCATATTTCCATGAGCACCATCAGCGTTGCGCTCTCGCGCCGGATGGCCGCCGCACACGCTGAGCGCAAGCAGCATTACGTCTCCGCGCCGGTCTTTGGACGCCCCGAAGCTGCCGCCGCTGCAAAGCTGTTCATCGTGGCCGCCGGCCCATCGACGCAGGTGGAGCGATGCCAGCCACTCTTTGACGCCATGGGGCAGAAGACTTTTGTGGTCGGTGAAGACGCGTCCGGCGCGAACCTGATCAAGCTCAACGGAAATTTCCTGATTACCACGGTGATTGAAAGTCTGGCGGAAAGCTTTGCCCTGGTGCGCAAGTCCGGGCTGGACGCCAACCAGTTTCTTGAAATTCTGACCAGCACGCTCTTCAACGCGCCAATCTATAAAACTTATGGCGGGCTGATTGTGGCCGATAAGTTCACGCCCCCGGGATTCAAAGTGCCGCTGGGCCTCAAGGACAATCGTCTGCTGCTGGCCGCCGCCGAAGAAGCGGCTGTCCCCATGCCCATGGCGAGCCTGGTGCGCGACCGTTTTCTTGCCGCCGTGGCTCAGGGCTTCAGCGAACTGGATTGGGCGTCGATCGCGCGCATCTCCGCCAATGATGCCGGGCTTTGAGCCCTTGCTGATTACTCTTCTACTCGCCCCTTAACGCGATCATCGGATCCACCGTTGCCGCTTTGCGTGACGGCAGATAGCAAGCCAGCAAAGCCGTTGCCGCCAGCCCGATTGACACTGCGCTATAGGTGAACAGGTCCACGGGCTTCACGCCGAACAAAAGTGTGGATAGAAACCGCATGGAGATGGTGGCCGCTACCAATCCAATGGCCACGCCAATTCCCGTGAGCATGAGCCCATGCCGGACGAACATTCCAGTAAGCTCCTGGCGTTGCGCGCCCAGCGCCATGCGTATGCCGATCTCGCGCGTGCGCTGTGAAACGGAATAAGCAATCACGCCGTAAATGCCAACAGTCCCCAGCAGCAGCGCCATGGCTCCGGCCACGCCGAGCATGAGCAGCGTGAAAGAAGTCCGAGCCATGGAGGTCCGATAGTAATACTCCGCTGTCCTCACCCCGGCCAGCGGCAGATTTGGATCGACCGACCACACGGCTTGCCGCACATCTTTCATCAGGCTCTCACTGCCGGCGCGCGGCGTACGGAGTGCGAATGAAATTTCGCGGTCCACTCGCAGCTCCCGGCCTTCAAACTTGCTCATCATCGTGGGCCAATAGACGCTCTTGGATGGCTCTTTATTCATGCCGTCATCGTATACATTTGTGACCACCCCGATTACTTCCCTCCAATCGTCTGTGGTGCCCACGCGTACCCGTTTGCCGATGGCCGCCGCAGGCGAGCCCCACAGCTCGCGCGCCAGATTATCGGAAACCAATACCACCGGTATTTTGTTGTAGAGGTCGGTCCAGGTGAAATCGCGTCCGGCCACCAGCGGAGTGCCCATGGTCTTGAGGAAATCGGGCGAGATGAACTTGAACCGCCGCAATGCTCCAAGCTCTCCCGGACGATAGGTTTTGTCCTGGGCAAAGATGGGATCGTAACTGTTGTTGCCATCCATCGGGATCGTCGATGTGAGTCCCACGGAGGAAACGCCCGGCACCGCCGCTACCTTGCGCATGATTTCTTCAAACCTGCGTGTGACGCTGGCATCGTCTGCGATTTCGCCCTTGGGAATCGACAAATCAAAAGCCTGTATCTCCGCCGGAGAGGTGAATCCTGGCTGTATTCGTGTGAGCGCGAGGAACGTGCGCATCATCAGTCCGGAGCAGATCAGCAGAACCAGCGCCAGCGCAACCTGGACGACGACCAGCGCATTGCGCGTGCGATGTTGCTCGCGGCTCTGGCTCAGGCCGCGTGCGCCGTCACGCAAGCCGGTCGCCAGACGCGCTCCGGCATGTTTGAAAACAGGAAGCGCGCCGAAGAGAAGGCTGGTGAAAATTGCCAGACCGAGAGTAAAGAGAAGGACCGTGCCGTCGATGCCAATCTCATTCACGCGCGGCAGGCCTTTAGGCGCCATGGCCACCAGCAGGCGCAGTACGCCATAGGCTAACCCGAGTCCAATCAGGCTGCCCATCACGCCCAGCACGGCGCTCTCAAACATCAGCTCAGACGCAATGCGTCCCCAGCCCGCGCCCAGCGCTGCACGGATAGCAAGCTCCTGGCGACGGCCTTCCACGCGGACCAGCAGAAGATTGGCCACGTTGGCGCATGCAATCAGCAGCACCATGCCAATCGACGCCATCAGCACCCAGAGAAGTGTGCTTACGTCACCCACCACGCTGCTCTTGAGCGGCTTGATGTTCGGAGCAAAATGCGCGTCTTCATACATCTTTAAGCTGAAGCCCGGAGGCGGAGGAAAACTCTGGCCCACGATCTGGATCATCCGCGCCACGTCCGTGCTGGCCTGCTCGATGGTCACGCCCGGTTTGAGCCGCGCGACCATGGCATAACTGAAATTCCCCAGAACGGTTTTCGCGCGATCGAATTGAAAAGGGACGAGCAGCGCAGGATCGTCCTGGTCGAGAATATGAAAACCCTGCGGCATCACGCCGATAATCTGCCGCGGTTTGCCGTCCACCTTAATGGTCTGGCCCAGAACATTCCGATTGCCGCCAAACTTGTGCTGCCAGTAGCCATTCAACAGAATCACCGTGTCAGGATTGTTGGGGGTATCGTCCTGCTTGGTGAACCCGCGCCCCAGCATGGGCTGAATACCAAGAACGGAAATGAAACCGTCGGTCACGTACTCTGCTCGGACCTGCTCAGGCTCGGCCACGCCGGTGATGCTGACGGAGTCGCCGGTCATCATGCCAATATCCTGAAAGCTGTGGTTCTGGTCGCGATAGATAAAGTAATTCGAGGGCGCGCCCGGCAGCTCCGTGACGTTGATGCCCGGGGCCGCGTGCGAAATCGCTATGAGTTGTTCAGAGCTGGGATACTGCAAAGGCTTCAGCAGAATGCCTTCAAGCACGCTGAAAACCACGGTGTTGGCGCCCACTCCGGCGGCCAGGGTAATCAGGGTGACGGCGGTGAACATCGGCGTGCGGCTTAACCGGCGCAATACTTGCTTGAGCTGAGACTGAAAATATCCCATGATTAGCGATTAGCTCCCTCTGGCGGCCCGCTTTGGAGCAGGCACACGAATAGACTCCTGCTGCTATGAATACGAAAGCAAAGAGGCAGCAGTTCCGTGAAAGTTTTGGGGGTTTATCGGTTGATTTTTGATGGGTGTGGAGCGCAGGCGCTGCGGAAAACATGGGTGTGGAGCGCAGGCGCCCTCGCCTGCGGAGAAGACTACCTGGCGCAGCCGGGGGCGGCTGCGGTCCACCATTCTTAGAGTGGTTTTAAAAGCAAACCCCTGCTATCAGTTTTGGATGCTTGCCAAACGCGCTTTCTTCCGCGCACCTCGCCAGTAAAGGACAAGACCTGTTCCAACGAATCCTGCCGTGCATCCCACGAGTTTGATTTCAAAGAGGATTTTATTTTCTCCGCCGGGCGGAATGGCCGCCAGGGCCATGGAGCCCAGCGTAATCAAGAACGCGAGCGAGCCGGCAATCCATATGCCCGGTTTTCCTCCGGGGACCAGCACGGCTTTGCCGCCGTCGTCGCGGTCTGCGCGATGCGCCAGTTTGATTGCCGCCGCATACATATATAAGAACGGAATGAAGTACAAAATCACTGACATCGAAACCAGAAATTGATAAGCGCCAATCACCGTGGCGTTGATCTGGGAAATCACAAGAATTACAGCCGATAACACCGCTTGAATCAGAATGGAAATATAAGGCGTCTTCCATTTCGGATGGATCTTGCCAAAGAATGCGGGCAGGTAATGATCAATGCCGGCGACAAACGGCACGCGCGCAACGCCGGCCACTGTCGCGCCCACGCCTCCCGCGTTCCCCACGGTTACCAGCAGAGCGGCCAGCATGCCAAACCACGCAATCCCCAGAGCGGCTGAGCCAAAGGAGATACCGCTGAAAACTCCATTGCGCGGATCAATCTGGTCAGCCGGCAGCAGCCACAAAAGCGCCATGGTGCCGAGAATATAGATTACGGCAATCAGCCCGGTAGAAGCGTAGATGGCGCGCGGGAAGGTTTTTCGCGGGTCGCGTATCTCTTCACTCATGGCGCATACCAGCTCCATGCCGGTGAAGGCGAAGGCAATGCTTGACCAGAAATTGAGCTTATCGATGTCAGGCGGCCATTCCGGCCAGATGCGCGGCCAGGAAAAATGCGTAGCGCTGCCGCGATGCATCGCCAGATACGTTCCAATGCCTACCAGCATCACCAGCGGAACATAAGTGGAAACGCCGCCGGCATTTTGCAGCCACTTGCCAATGTCCAGCCCAACGATATTGAACAGCACCGCTATCGCCAGCAGAAGCAGTGAGGCCCAGAGCAGATACCTGCGGGCTGCCCGCCAGCCACGCATATTTTGGCCCGCCGATGTAGACAGACATGGCGACGCTTGCCGTCAGCAGTCCGGGAAAATAAAAGAAGGTATAGATCCAGTAGGACCATCCGGCCACAAAGCCGTGAAAATCGCCAAACGCCTCTTTGCTCCACACATAGAGCCCGCCCTCAGCCGGATAGCGCGTGGAAAGCTCAATAATGATCAGCGCCGTGGGCAGGAAGAAAAATACTGCGGCAAAAAACCACAAGCTGATGGACGATGTGCCGTTATGCGCGGCGGCGGCAATCCAGCGCGGACCGAGTACGGCGGCAATGTTGAACAGCAGCACGTCCCAGAAGCCCATGGCGCGGCGCAGCTGTGATTTTGGTGTGGCGGTTTCCTCGGCCATTCAACCTTCCTGTGGCGATCTTGCGTGGATTGCGACGAGCGAAATCATTCTATCCTGACCGGTATCTTGATTGGCTCCGCTGGTGCCTTTTCCAGCACCTGATTCAATATTTTGCTCAATTCCAGCACTTCCAGGCCCGCCGGGCACTCGGGCCAGTTGTGCCGCCAGCAGACAATCATGTCGCAACCATCTTGTTTATGGCCGTGACGGAGAAAGTTGCGGCTCTCAAATTCAAACTCGATGCGGACACGCTGCCACCGGCCACGCGCCGTTTCCATCACCGCTTCGCAGTCAGGGAATGTGGACTGGACGTGCTGCACAACAAACCCCAATCTTCTTGCCAGCATGCCAAAGACAAAGATCACGCCGCATTCATTCACCGGTTCGTGCGATAGTTCCGGCAGCAGAATCGGTCGGCCATAAACCGTATAGTTTTTTAATGCTATGCTGTTCCGCCTTGACCTGCGCACAATTGGCTGTCTTTTTCGCTCTGTTTCTGCATTACAGCTTCGGCCATCTCGATCACGTCTTTCCAGACTCGCCGCAGCTTGCGGATGCTGGCAAACTTGAGGAACGCCGCCGTGATATTGGGCCAGCGTTGGTAGCGCATGGCAAAAGGCCCGGAACTGAAACTTCCCAGGCTGCAATACTCCTGTACGCTGGGAATCCTGCCCACTTTGCGCGCCACAGACGCCCAGTCCAGCAGTAATTCGGATTCTGACAGAATGAAGCCATAACCCGTGGGTTTCAGTCCGGCGGCTTTCAGGGCCTGGCTCAGTCCGCCAAGGTTTTTGCGGATTTCGTACTCTGAGATATGCGCCATCATCCGGAGCTCTCGTTTGGTGGGGTTGCGGCCCAGCTTTTTGGCGCACTGCTGAATGGCTTTGATGATTGCTTCTCTAGTCATTGGGAGTTTCCCTCGCAAAATAGAAAAAGCCACCCAGGTTTGGGTGGCGAAGTTTGGGTTTTGCCGCGCGCTTCTTAAATGAAGACCAGCGCGAATGGGACGCGGATTTAAAAACCTTGAGTTTTTAAGGGCTAAAGGCTAAGAGCTAATGGCTGGTTTTGGATACACTTCGGGCTTTCGATTTGCACAGGGTAAAAAGCCAGAACACGCTGACTGTGCGGAAGGTTGCAGGCCTTTCCGGGTCTCCCCGCCGACGCCGCTCTCGGTTGAAGTACAGACGGATAATAGCAAATATAAAGGGAATAAGTCAAGAGGAATGCGTTTATACGAGATCGAGCTCTGACCCAGGTTCCGGCCCTGAAGTTCCTGGATGCCAGAAACGTTGCAGGTGGTCATTAATCATTTCCAGAACCAAGTTGGCTCCATTTTTAGCTGGTGCAAGTGGTTGTTTGTCGTGAATGGTCAATTTTTGATCAAAAAGATACTTATAAAATACCTCAACAGCAGTCGCCTTTTCTTTTGCACTGATTTGGCCACGTGAATTTTCACGAGTCACATAATATGCGAGCGTGGTGCCTACGTGTTCATCGAAAATGGGGGTTGTCGGAAGCACACCGAACAGATACTCCAATCTTGCGGGCAAGAACCGTAGGTGCATAAACCCAGAAGCGGATATCTTCACGGAATCGTCTTCTTTGACTCCTGAAAAATTTAAGTGATCAGCAGTTATCAATTGCCGCTTGAGTAAGTAATTGAGAGCAGACAGAGTGTCTTGAGGGACATACCCTTGTTTTTGCAACTCGCGCATAAGATGCCGGCCTGTCCAGTAGCCTTCAAGTTTTATTTCGCTTGCTCGTTTTCGATTCAATACTAGGAAGTAAAGGATTTCGATCAACAAAAAATTATCGGGTTTTTCCCAGTCGCGGTTAAATTGAAAAATATATAGTTATTACTCCACTCTGATCACTTGCGAAACGGTAGTCTGTGCGCATCAGAATTTTTAGTACGTTATATTCTTTGATTGGATATGTTTTGGCGCCCCACACACTAGAGGTAATCGCCATTTCACTGAGGTGCCCTGATGTAATCACACTGACAAACATTTCCAAAGCTTTCCGCACATCTCCCCCGGCTAAGGATTCTAGAACACGGGAAATATTATGTTTGCGCTCAAAAAGCTCCAAATAAAGTTCGCGCAGAAAATTGCCCAACTCAGACTTTGGATAAACTATGCGGAGCCCACTCTCCAAGGTATAAGACTGAGTATCCTGAGCCCTTTCAGATAAATATTTTAAGCTGAGTTCGAGCCTGCGTTTTACAACGTCAATGAACCGCGGTGGAGAAATGTGGAATGTTATCCCTGTTCTAAATGTATCGAGAGGCGGTTTGTCTTTAAACCGCTCGTAAGTCTCATCGCGCATTTGTAAAATGACAAATGCACGTGTCTCTGCCATAAAGGATAGGGTAAGTTGAAATGCTGCAAGTTGATTTTTCGTGTCTAATCGGTCGACATTATCCATTACCACAACTAAGATATCCCGCCGACTGCCAAGAATATATTGTGCTAGCC
>CAVRTD010000007.1:0-12661 GCA_963724105.1 Terriglobia bacterium
TGATTTCTTCTTCGCCCTGGAAGTCTTGCGGGCCTGTGGCTTCACAGGCTGCTTTGTGTTCTTGCTTGCGGTCTTTTTTACTGGGCTTCGCTTGATAGGCTTCTTGTCTTCTTCCAGCAACCACTCCGCGCCTTTTTTAACTGCGGCTTGCCGGTTGCTCTGCCATTCGTCCGACCCCTGGTCGCCTGCAATCTCATTCAGGCTACGTTGCGTCAGGGCTGAGTAGTCCAGTTTGTCGATGTCAAAGTTTGGTTGCATCGCTTCATCTTTCTTCTTGATGAGCAGCCACTCCGTTCCTTTTGATCCCGGCCTCCGCGAGCGCATCTTTGCCAGCACAAACTCGCCCTGCAGCTTTTCACCATGCAGACGAAACTTCAGATCGCCTTTGTCCATCATCTGGTGCTCATCGCCCAGAGGCTCCCACGTGCCGGTGTCCCATACCATCACCGTGCCAGCGCCATAATTTCCCTCAGGGATTTTTCCTTCAAAATGGAAGTAGGAAACAGGATGGTCTTCCACCTGCATCGCCAGCCGCTTATCGCTGGAGTTGAGCGACGGCCCTTTGGGTACGGCCCACGATTTCAATACGCCATCCATCTCCAGACGGAAGTCATAGTGCAGGCGCGACGCGCGATGCTTTTGCACCACAAAGCGGCGTTGCCCGCGGCGCTCCAGTTTTCCTTTGGGTTCAGGCGTACGATCAAAGCTGCGCTTCTTGTTGTATAGCTCTAATGCCATATTGAGTTGTGATGCGAAAGCCGCCTGCGCTTCTGGCTATATTTGAATTGGCTATGAAACAATTACTATCGTAAATGGAAGTTGGAACTGGAAAATATGGCGGCCTTGTACTCGGACTTAGTTTTAAATAAACGTCATCCCGAACTCCGTTAATGAGGACGCGCAGTCATCAGCGTCCGAATAGGAGTGAGGGACCTTGAGGTTCTTGGTGTCATAGGCGATAACACAAGGTCCCTCCAGCCTACTCGCGAGCTGATGAAAACGCTCGCTCCTTAACGGCTGTCGGGATGACGATTTTTCACGAATAGATTGCTCGAAGAGGCGAACACAATGGATTTCTCCACCGCAAGAATTATCAAACTCGCCGACGCGCAAAGTGCCATCCCCAGCAAGGACGGTAATCTTTATGCGGAGTTGTTTTGCCATGGCACTCTGGCGGTTGAGATTTACGCGCCCAGGGGCACTGATCCCCAACATCCGCACACGCGCGACGAGCTTTATGTCGTAGCCTCCGGCAGCGGCACATTTTTCGTCGAAGGTAAGCGCGTGCCATTCGCTCCCGGCGATGCGCTCTTTGCTGCGGCAGGCGAGGTCCATCGTTTTGAAGATTTCACCAACGATCTGCTGGTCTGGGTCATATTCTATGGCCCTGAAGGTGGTGAACGTGCATAGATTTTGCACGCAGTTTGCGGTGGCATTGTTTTTCTTTGCCGCGCTACTTCCTGCGCAATCAAAAAAAGCGCCAGCCCCGGCACCAGGCGCCTTTGACGATCGAGCTGCTTCTCAACTGCTCTTGCAACTCACTGAGGCGCTGCAAGGCCACAGCCAGAAACAATTTCTTGCCCTCTTCGATCTGGACAAGATGAAGGACGGAGCAAACTTTAGACAGCAGATGATTGCTTTCTACTCTCATACGGAATCCATCCGCGTGCACATGACGCTGGGCGAGATCACCGCGGAAGACGAGGGTACAACGCTCTCAGTTAACGCTGAAATGGAAATTGAGCCGCGCAATGGCGGACCGGCAGAGCACCAGAATGAAGTTGTCACTTTCACGGTCGTTAATTCAGGTGGGTGGAAATTTGTTGACGTCCAGCCGCGCTCGTTCTTCTTGCTGCCATGAAGCGAGACTATCCTGACCGTCCTATTGTCGGCGTGGGCGCAGTCATCGTTCATCGCAAAGACCGCGAAGATCGCGGGCGCGTCCTGCTGATCAGGCGCGGCAGCCCTCCGCTGCTGGGTGAATGGTCACTGCCCGGAGGCGTGGTCGAACTGGGAGAAACGCTGCGTGCCGCCGCCGAACGCGAAGCCCGCGAAGAAACAGGATTGATAGTAAAAGCTGGCGACGTAATTGAGGTTTTGGACCGCATTATTCCCGGGCGCGAAGGCGCTCCTCAATATCACTACGTTCTCATTGATTTTCTATGTACCCTGCAAGGCGGAGAACTGCACGCAGGCGGTGATGCCGCGGATGTGCGCTGGGCCGGAGAGAGTGAACTGGCGGAATACAAACTGGAGCAGCCAGCCGTGGAAGTGATCAGGAAGGCTTTTTTAGCCGCGAAATCTTACTTTCCCCACTGATAACCATCCTTCTGCTCCAAGCCAACAAACTGCAGGACGCGGCAGGCAAACTGGTGCGCCATTTCGTCAAAGCTGTTGGGATGGTTGTAAAACGTAGGGATCAGCGGATAGATGGCCGCGCCTGCTTCGGCGGCCCAATCCATATTGCGGATGTGAACACGGTTCAGCGGCGTCTCGCGCGTGCACAAAACCAGCGGGCGTTTTTCTTTCAGGCAGACATCGGCTGCGCGATCAATCAAATTGCCGGCCAGGCCATGAGCAACTCGGGCCAGAGTTCCCATGCTGCACGGAATCACAATCATGGCGTCTGTCGGATACGATCCGCTGGCCACGTTTCCGCCAATGTCGTCATTATTCTGTGCCTGAATCTTTTTTGACTCCGCGCCAATCAGCTGTTGAATAAGGTTATTGCGGCCCTTGATGCCAAGTTCTTCAGCAAATACGCGTAGCGCGTTATCTGACGCGATGAAATTCACAGTCTTTATGCGTTCATCGCGTTCGGTTGCCTGCAAAAATGCGCGAGTAAACAAAGCGCCGCTCGCTCCCGTGGCGGCCACCGTGAGTACATGGGCTGTCGAATGTACCGGATTAGGCATCTAAGGGTGTAAGGTCTGGGTTACAGACTACGTACAGAATAAACCAAACTGAGAATAGGGAGGCGCCTGCGCTGAAGTCAAGCTGGGTTTATTGAAGGTAAGGATTTTTTGAAGTTGGGTCATTTCTTTATGGGTAGCGGCTCCTCAATTCGCGCACGCCGGCGCACCGCAGCACAGCAGCTTGCATTGCTGCAGGTGAAACGCGAGATCAGTGCTACGGATCCGCATGGCCGCCTGAAATATATCCGCGACTTCAGCGAGGCTTTCCGCGACTATCGCCGCGTCTTGACCGATTCCGAATTGAAACAGCAATATTCCACGGCTGATATTTTCCTGCTGGGCGACTACCACGCTCTTGCCGCATCCCAGGAATTTGCCGCTTCCTTGCTTAGCCAGCTTGCGCAGAACGGACAGCCGATTGTTCTGGCGCTGGAGATGGCCTTCAGCCGCGATCAGTTTGTCCTGGACGAATGGTTGCGCGGTGAAATCAGCGAAGACGAACTCCGCACCGCCATCCGTTACGACGATCAATGGGGTTATGAGTGGGAGCCGTTCGTGCATCTGCTGCGCCAGGCGCGCAAGTACGGTTGCCCGATTTACGGAATTGATCTGAAGCCTCGCGGCAACATGCGCAAGATCACCGCGCGTGATCGCCATGCGGCGGCGCAAATCGCGCAGATTCGCCGGGCGCATCCTGGGGCGCGTGTGCTAACGCTTTTTGGCGAAGCCCATCTTGCGCCCAACCATCTGCCGCACTGGCTGCGGTTGTTGCGTCCGCGCGATCGCGTGTTGACCGTTCTGCAAAATCTTGACGAGCTTTACTGGAAGGCCGCAGGCGAACTGAGTGACAGTGTGCATGGTGTGCAGGTTGCCGATGATGTGTTGTGCGTTTTCAATGCCACGCCGCTGGAGAAATACGAAAGCTATCGCATATACATTGGCAAGTGGCGGACCGAGCCCAATCAGCCGGACCTGGCGCCGACGTTTTACAACCTGGTGGATACGTTCCTGCGTTCCATGGGCCTGGAACAATATTCACCTGCGACGGGCAGTCATTCCAGCGCGCTGATAGAAGATTATCCGGAAGTTTATTTGCGTCCCGGCGAAAAGGATTTTGAAAAGCTGCTGGCCCGCAAAGCGATTCCAGTGGCGGAGCGCCGTCCGGTGCTGAATAAGTTGCGCCAACAGGGCTGCGTCTATTCGTCCAAGCACAATCTGCTGCTGATTCAGCGATTCCAGCTTGCCAATGCCGCGGAGGAAGCTGTGCGGTTTGTGCAGTATGAGTGCCGCGGTCCGGCGTGCTCCAGCGGCCCGTGGGCGGGGAGTTCCCATCAGGACCAGTTTTACTTTGACGTCATGGACCGTGCCTTCATCACTTTTGGCGCGCGTGTGCTGCTGCCGCATTATCCTGTGCGCCGCCGCGACGATTTCCGCGATCGCCATAGTCAACTGCCCTCAGCCGCGGATGGGCAGGCTGTTTTCAGCGCTCGCGAGCACAGAGAGATGGTCGAGTTCCTGAATCTGCACAAAGAAGAGGAAGGGCAGGCTCGCCTGCGAGCTGAGCTGCCGCGCGCGCTCGCCACCGGCATTGCTTCCGCCGGCAAGAAGAGAGAGTTTCTTGTCCGCAATCTGGGCGCAATGCTTGGCGCGGAAATGCATGAAGCCTATCTGGCCGGATCCATGAGCAAGAGCTACCTGCGGTCACTCTTCTTCCGCAAGATACATCTTCCCGGCGCTGCCAGGAAAACTTATTTCGAGCTGGCGCGGAGAGTGAATCCGGCGCCGGGCAAGCTTTTTAGCTAATAAAACCTACCACGGAGACACAGAGGCACGGAGAATTTCCAGAATTGTTTTTTCGCTTCATTCTCTTTGTATTCAGAACCCCAAACACTTTTTGTTTTTGAATTCCTCCGTGTCTCTGTGCCTCCGTGGTGGATTTAGGTTTAGTATTACCCTGAACTCTCACTATGGATTCCTCTTCTCTCCGCAAATTAATGCAGGATGTTCGCAGCGGCGCTGTCTCACCGGATGAGGCCGTGGCCCGCATGCGGCACATGCCTTTTGAAGATCTGGGCTTTGCCAAGATTGACCATCACAGGCGCGTGCGCTCGGGCATGCCGGAAGTAATTTTTTCTCAGGGCAAAACTCCTGTTCAAGTGGCAAAGATTTTCAAGAGCATGGCAGCCCAGGGCAGCAATGTATTGGCGACAAAAGCTTCGGCTGACCATTTCCGTGCGGTGAAAAAGCTGGTGCGCAAAGCTGAGTATCGCGAACTGGCGCGCACCATCACTCTCACGCAGGACGAAACCAACTACGGCAAAGGGACCATCGTGATCATTTCCGCCGGTACCAGTGATATTCCTGTGGCCGAAGAAGCGCTGGTCACCGCGGGAATCATGGGCAATGAAGTTGCGCACCTGTATGACGTTGGCGTTGCCGGCATTCATCGCTTGCTGGCGGGAAGGGAAGTGTTTGATAAAGCCAGAGTGATTATCGTGTGCGCGGGCATGGAAGGGGCGCTTCCAAGTGTGGTGGGCGGACTGGCGCGTGTGCCGGTGATCGCTGTGCCCACGAGCGTGGGTTACGGAGCGTCTTTCAACGGGCTGGCTGCGCTGTTGGGCATGCTTAACTCCTGCGCGTCCAACGTGAGCGTGGTGAATATCGATAATGGTTTCGGAGCTGGTTATGTCGCTTCCATGATCAACCGCCTCTGATTGCACTGCCACTCTGCTCGTTCTTTTCGCGCGTCTCCATTTCTCAATCCCCATCTCTCTACGCAGCGCCTGCAAACGCAGGTTGAGCAGCTTCGCTCACAAAATTCTTGCCAATGCAAGCAATGTATTTGCGTTTCAGAAACTTTTCCTATGCAACACGAAAAATACAGGCTGCGTCTTAACTGACAGGTGTAGAATCAGCGATAAGTGAGGGCCCTTCGGACCTTTGTACGGGAAAGTTCTCCCAGCCGAGGCACACATGAACGTTCACGTCAGTTACAAAGCAGGCAAGACCCCCGATGTGGAGCGCGAATTTCAGCATCAACTGCAGAAGCTTGAGCGCAGGCTGCAGGCCTTCAAGCCAGACCTGGTGCACTTCCACGCAATCGTTGAACAGCTAAACCATCACAGTGCGAGCACCTCACTTAATCTGCGCCTGCCGTCCGGACAGATGGCGGCACAAGGAACAGGCGAGAATGCGCATGTTGCCGTGAAGACTGCGTTTATCGATTTACTCTCGCAGGTGACCAAGCACAAAGACCTTTTGCGTGGACACGTGACGCGAAGATCGCTGCGCAAGAGCGGCCGTACGCGGCTCACGGAGATGCCTCTACAGGACGAGCCCTCGCCTGCCGGCTCAATCGTGGTACGCACACAAGCACATTCCGCCGTGGCTCCATCTTTCACCAAGACGGACGGCGCTGCAGTCGCCGATGTGGAATTGTGGTTGAGCGCCAATCTGCGTTCGCTGGAAGCGTTCATTGATCAGGAGTTGAATTTTCACGTGGAGTCGGAGCAGGTCCGTGAGGACCAGATCACGCGTGACGAAGTGATTGATGAGGTAATCGTCAGCGCGCTCTCGCATGAAGACAGCAGGCAGCCGCTGCTGCCATTGGAGAGCTGGTTTCACCGCCTTGCGGTGCAGGCCATCCGCCGGCTCATCCATTCCAACGCCGATACCGCCAATATCTCACTGGACGCGCCCGCAGGAATTCAAAACGTGACGGGCAGTGACGAGAATGTGCTGCAGTACCACCAGCCCGATGACAGCTTGCCGGAAGAAAGCATTATTCGCGATGAGAACGTGCGGACGCCGGAAGAGATCATGGCTGGCGACGAGATGGTTGACCAGCTGAATATTGTCCTGCGCGAAGTGCAGACGCAGGACCGCGAAGCTTTTGTCCTTTTTACATTGGAAGGTTTTACCGTGGATGAGATTTCCCGCCTTGCCGGCCGGCCGCCGGACCAGGTGCGGAAGTCGATTCACGATGCGCGCACGCACATACGGCAGAAATTACCCACGCAGAACCAACTCAGGAAAAGTTTGTTGCACCATTCCCGGGTTGCATGATCCAAAGTTGCGTGATTCAAAAAGGAGACCCTGCAAAATGATTACGCGTGAAGAAATTCGGCAGCTTGCGCAAGTTGAATCAGCCGGGGGAAGCGCCATCAGTTTTTATTTTCAGCCGCAAACACCACAGAACAAATCACACCGCGAAGAAGCCATTCTGATCAAAGACCTGGTACGCACTGCGCTGCGAAAAGCATGGCGCAACGATAATCATGCGGCGCTGCGTGAGGACCTGGGGAAAGTACTGCAAATTGCCGAAGGGCTGCATGGCAATCACTCGCGCGCAAAGGTAATTCTTGCGTGCCGCGAGCAGGAGATCTGGCGCGAGCTGGATATTCCGCCGCGCCTGGCCAAATCGCAAATCACGGTCAACTCGCGCTTCCACCTGCGGCCCATGGTGCGCGCCTATTCCGGACTGCCAAGCACCTGCATCGCACTGGTCAATCGCAAGAAGGCGCGTATCTTCGAATTGAGCGAAAACGAAATCACGCAGAAAGCCGATGTGGAGTTTGGTCCATCGCCGCGGGTGCCGCGCAGTGACGGCTTTCAGGGATATGAAGCCGGACATCGGGAGCGCCATGTTGAGAACCAGGTAATGCAGAATTTCAAAATGTTTGCCGATACGCTGCTCATGCTTTCGCATCGGGAAAAATTTGAAGCGCTGCTGATTGGCTGCCAGGAGGATGCATGGCCGGAGATTGAGCCGCATCTCTCCAACGGACTAAAGAAGAAGCTGCGGGGGAGATTTCCGGTTGACGTTCTCTCCGCCACCCCGGATGAAGTGAGACAACATGCGACGCGTATCCTCACTGAATCAATGCTGACGGACCAAATGGGGCTGGTGCGTGAAGCTGTGGGCAAAGCGCAACGCAATGCCCGCGGCGCGGTGGGGTTGCGGCACGTGCTGAACGCCCTGGAGCGCCAGGAGGTGCAGACACTTTTACTGGCACGCGACATGAAAGCGGAAGCCGTGGAGTGCCCGAGCTGCCACCATCTGGATACACGCATGGTGAAGAAGTGCGCTGTCTGCGCCCATAAAACGCGTATCCTGCGTGATCTGTCTGACACGCTGGTAGACCTGGCATTGCGCAATGGAGCGGACATACGGTTTATCGATGGTGATCCTGATCTGGAAAAAGCCGGCAAGATTGCCGCAGTGCTTCGCTTCCGCGCAGACCAGAATACGGCGGAGCGGCTGGCCGGGTAGACCTGTCCGCTCAGATTCCGAATATTTGCCGCGAATTCACGCGAATATACACGAATTAACTAAACAAGATTCGTGGCATTCGTGTTGATCCGCGGCTTATTCTTTGATCTCCGCTAGTTCTCGCTCCTTCGATCACGAACGGGAGCCCCCATAAAGCGCAGGGATTTTTCTCTGACGAGTTAGTCGCTTGATGGTCCCCCCGCCAGAAAATGCAAGACCCGGCGTCGCGGTACTGATCGACGCTTTAACTCTCTCTGTGTAAAACCCAGGCGCAAATTTAATTGCGACATTTAGCGACACCATCCCAATGTCGCGCTATGCCGCTTGGACGAGAACGCCGACGTGTTCTATTTTGCAGACAAGCAATGGGAGGAATCGATGAACTTGCAGCGCACTTTTGCCATTATTTGCATCGTAGCCCTGATGTTTGCAGCACAAGCGGCAGTTAGTCAGAGTCCTCAGGAGAGGAAGGTACTGGTGCCGAGAGGGGCGGGAATGAAATTTTCGCTGATCAATCCGCTCAGTTCGTCTACAGCAAAAGTTGGTGATGATGTACCTCTGAGGCTTGAACGCCCCCTTATCGTCGATGCCGTGCGGCTACTGGAGCCCGGAACGATCGCGCACGGAAGTGTAACCAGAGTCAAACGAGCGGGCCCTAAGTGCCGGCGCGGACGAGTCGATTGGAAAGTGGACGCCATAACATTTGGAGATTCCACATCAGTCAAAACAGAAATTATGGGTTCGGACGGGCCAGCATGGGAGCCTCCCGAACAATACTCGAGCGAGAGGATGGCAAGGGCAGGGCACAAACCAAAACATCTGCTGTTATGGTCTGCGGCGGTGATTTTATCCCCTTTGTTGGTGCCGGTGTTACTTAGTGACTGGGGAGATGAAGGCGGAAAGTGTACTCAGCCCGGAAGCGAATTCCTGCAGTCTGCAAATTCGATCGTCTCGGTAGCGACTACAAAGGCGCATCACGTCCGGCATTGAGAATCATCAGGGTCTTAAAAAAGTGGTATGCTTCTGCGTTTCGTTCATCCCCCAAAGTGAGGCCCCATGAAGCGCAGAGATTTTCTCTCCGGACTCGCCATTACGTCCGCCACGCTGGCTGCAGGCCAGGTCGCCAAGAGCACGGACGCGTCACAGAATAAAGACGCGCAACAAAACCTGAA
This sequence comes from Terriglobia bacterium, assembly GCA_963724105.1. Classification (GTDB taxonomy): domain Bacteria; phylum Acidobacteriota; class Terriglobia; order Terriglobales; family Acidobacteriaceae; genus Angelobacter. The sequence continues at coordinate 9,360 of CAVRTD010000007.1, forward strand.
AGTCCCACGCATCACCCCTGGCAAAAACATCATGATTTCGGCGGCCAACGGGATCACGCCTCGTGGAAACCATATTGAAGCCGGCTACAAGAAACTGGTGGCAGGCGCAGACACGCTGGAAGCCGCCATCACGACGGTTTCCGGGCCGGAGAACGATCCTGAGGATGACAGTGTCGGCCTGGGCGGCCTGCCCAACGAAGATTGCGTGGTGGAGTTGGACGCCAGCTGCATGCATGGCCCTTCGCGGCGCGCAGGCTCGGTTGGCGGCGTGCGCGATATCAAGAACGTGGCGGCACTGGCGCGCACTGTGATGGAGCATACCGGCCACGTGATGCTGGTGGGCCAGGGCGCTACTCATTTTGGCGAGCTGATGGGTTTTCCTAAAGAGAACCTGCTGACGGAGCATTCCCGCAAAATCTGGCAGTTGTGGAAAGAGTTCCACTCTGATCTGGATTGGTGGGGGCCCGGCTTTGCCGATCCTAACTTCAAAATTCCGGCGAATCTTGATACCGGTATGCTGGAAGAGCAGCCGCAGCCAATCAAGCGGCTCTATGCTTTGGCAGCGGAGATCGGCATTGCGGAAGACCGGCGACTGGATGCGATCCGGAAGGTGCTCGATCCGCCCACGGGCACCATTAATTGTTCGGCATTGAATGAGAAAGGCGAGATGTCCACCGTGACCACCACCAGCGGACTGGCCTGGAAGCTTGCGGGGCGCTGCGGTGATTCTCCGATTATTGGCGCAGGCTGCTATTGCGACCAGGAGGTAGGCGCTGCGGGCGCAACCGGCAACGGCGAGGAAAATATAAAGGTGGTCGGCGCGCATACTGCAGTGGAGAACATGCGCCGCGGCATGTCGCCGGAAGAAGCCGGCATGGATACGCTGAAGCGTATCGTGCACAATTACAACAATGACATGTCCAAGCTGATTTACGTGGGCATGACCTTTTACATCCTGCGGCGAGATGGTGCGTATGCCTGTGTCACGATGTGGTCAGGCTCAGCGGAGCATCCTGTGCGCTTTGCCGTGGCGGACGGCAATGGACCGGGACGGCATGAGGTGGCTAAAGCCTTGTTCCAGGGCAATCCGAAGAACTGGCCGCCAATGCCGAAAGAGCAGAAATAGGCAAAACATTTTGCCGCAGATTTACGCAGATGGGCGCAGATCATAAATAAGGATGGATCAGAAAATAATTGGCCGCGAATAAACGCGAATGGACACGAATTAATTTTTAGATTCGTGTTACTTCGTTTAAGTTCGCGGCTTATTTATTTTTCACGGAACGCCGTTTTTCTGTTCCACCTTTCCCCCAATAGACCAGTCGCAGGCCCCCGAATAGCAGATTAACTCCAACAATCAGGGCTATGACGCTTGTGCCGTGATGAAACCATGCAATCCAAAAGCATGGCAAGCTTGCAGCAACCAGAGCCCAGCCCCAATAAGCGTATTTTGCTGGTGCGTTGAGGTGAGCTTGATTCACATAAGTCAGCATGGGCGGCCTGGATTTGCCAGTGTGGTCGTATATGTCGCTACGCAGATGCGGAATTTTCGCGACTTGAGATTCGCAATAGCTTTCCGCTTCCGCAAGCGAGTCAAATACAAGGCAGATACTGTCTTCGCCGGGCTGTAGGTAATTTCCTTCCGGCGTTCTCTCTATGTCGGTTGCGATGTCAGAATGAAAGACAGCATATTGGCCTTCGTGGACCAAGCCGGTCCACTCGGTGGGTTTCCGAGTGGGATCATAGAGTTTCAATCGCTGCACAGAAGAACCTTACCACTGATTTCACTGATAAACACTGATCAGGAACAAGAGTAAGCCAAAAAATAACTGGCCGCGAATGAACGCGAAGAACACGAATTAAATTCACGTGTCGAATCGCTAAATTCGCGGCTGATTATTTCTGGACAGAGGCAGAAGAAAAAATTACCACTGATTTCATTGATAAACACTGATCAGAAACAAGAACGATCTAAAAATAGTTGTTACTCGATCAGTGTAATCAGTGTTTATCAGTGGTGAGATCTAAGCGAAGCGTACTTTCACGTCCGCGCGCTTGGCCAGGTGGATGCTTTCCACAAAGCGAACCTTGCCGCTGTGGCGCGTCATCACAATCGACGAGGTACGATTGCCCTCACCGAAGAAGCGGACGCCTTTCATCAGCGCGCCATCGGTGACGCCGGTAGCGGCAAAAATAATATGGTTACCCGGCGCAAGGTCCTTGGCGGTATAAATCTTTTTCTTGTTCTTGATGCCCATCTTTTCTATGCGGGCCTCAAGCTCTGGTGTATCGATAACCAGGCGCGCGAAGATTTCACCGTTCAGGCAACGCATGGCAGCCGCCGTGATTACACCCTCAGGAGCGCCACCAGTGCCCATCACAGCATGAACACCCGTGCCGATTACGGCCGCGGCAATGCCGGCAGAGAGGTCGCCGTCCGTGATCAGCCGAATGCGCGCTCCGGTTGCGCGAATATCTTCAATCAGCTTCTCGTGACGTGGGCGGTCCAATACCACGATAACCAGATCAGCCACGTCCCGGCTCAGAGCGCGCGCAATGCCTTTCAGGTTTTCCGCTACTGGCGCGTCCAGGTCCACCACGTTTTTGCATGAGGGGCCAACCACCAGCTTTTCCATGTAGCAGTCAGGGGCGTTCAGCAGGCCGCCTTTTTCGGAAGCCGCCAGCACGGTGATGGCTCCGGGTGCGCCGGTAGCGCACAGGTTTGTGCCTTCCAATGGATCGACCGCGATATCCACCTGGGGAAGTTTTTCACCGTCATGCCAGCCCGCGCCTACCTGCTCGCCGATATATAGCATGGGTGCTTCATCGCGCTCGCCTTCACCAATCACAATGGTCCCGCGCATGGGAACTGTTTCCATGGTGGCGCGCATGGCTTCCGTGGCAACCTGATCTGCTTTGTGGCGGTCACCGGTGCCCATGGTGTGAGCGGAAGCAATGGCAGCGTCTTCCACTACACGAGCAAATTCAAGCGCCAGCTCAAATTCCATGAGGTTCTCAGTCTTCTTGGGTGCTGCATGCTTGTCAGCCACGTGTAAAGCCTCCAAAATGTTTTGCGTTACTGAATCATGATTGCTGTTTGCGGTTCAGGGCCCTTTTTAAAGCAAAATCTCGTGAGAACGCCTTGATGCTCTATGGTGGTGTACGCATCCTCGGGGTCCTTCGACTTCGCGCCCATCACTTAAGTGTGGCACAACATCAGGGCGGCGCTCCGCTCAGGATGACAGATTGAAACGGGATTCTCGACTTTCAAAACCAATGCAGCTTTCAAACATTTAAAAATA
>CAVRTD010000008.1:0-23024 GCA_963724105.1 Terriglobia bacterium
TGGTGAGCGCGGAAGGAATCGAACCTTCAACCTACTGATTAAGAGTCAGTTGCTCTGCCAGTTGAGCTACGCGCCCGTGCATTGGGAATTGAGAAGAGAACATCTCAGGAAGACAATTAAGTGTAACACAGGGGGACTTCCCCAGCCTGCGGCGGAGAGCTACGGCGAGCGCCACGGTCAGAAGCCAGTGGAGCCACGGTAAAAATCATAAAAAGTCATCAAAAAACCAGTGGCGTTCACCGAATGGTATTCACCCAGTGGCTTTCACAGGGATTTAACGGCCTGTTCATCGTGGATTAAAAGAGTTTGGGTAAAAGAATGACAATACGTTTCAGCACGGACAATCTGAAACCAGTTTTTCTCTCAGAACCATTTCTTGGAAAGGGCCTGCGACCTCAGGCCCTGTTTTTTAGGCTCTTTTCTTGCCCGGAGCGCACGCTGCCGAATTACCGCCCAGGCCGGCCATTTGCAGCACCCGCGGCTACCGGTATTACCAAGGTAGATGCTGCCAAAATAGATGTTACCAACGTAGGCGCTCCAAGCCCTTTATTTACGCGATATTCACCTCCTGTTGCACCACGTTAATGTTCGATTGCTACAAATATGGTGCATGCAGAATGATTGCTTTGACACGCTGATTATTTCCGATCTGCATCTCGGTTCTGAGGTCAGCCAGGCCGGCGCCGCGCTGGACTTTCTGCAATCTGTACGGTTTAAGCGGCTGATTCTGCTGGGCGATATCTTTGCCGACCTCAACTTCCGCCGCCTGACGAAAGAACACTGGAAGTTTCTGGGGCACATCCGCAAGCTCTCCAAACCCGCGCCATGGAGTGGAAGTCGTCTGGGTTGAAGGCAATCACGATCACGGCCTGACCGAAGTTATGTCCCATCTGGTGGGCATACCGGTTTACCAGGAATATGCGTGGACGTACGCCGGCAAGCGACATCTGGCCATACACGGCCACCAGTTTGACAGCTTTGCCGTGGCCAACGACTTCCTGAGCAAGGTCGGCCAATTGATATTTCTGCACCTGCAGAAAATTGATACCAAGAAAAAGAGGTTTGCCCGCTACCTGGACCGTCTTAACACAAGATGGTTACGTCTTTCTGAGCAGGTAGCACACGGCGCGCTCAGTTACGCAAAACCTGGCAAGACTGAGCGCATCTTTTGCGGTCACACGCACGCCCCGCATGGCCCGCGAGCGCGACGGCGTTGAGTATTACAACACGGGCGCATGGGTCGACCAGCGCTGCACTTACATTACGGTCGGCCTGGAAGGAGTCGTTATCCATGACTACATTCCCGAAATTGACAATTGTGATTCCGGCCAAGAACGAATCGCGGCTTTTGCCGACACTCCTGGCATCTCTGTGCCGGCAGGATTATTCCCTGATGAGGTCTACGAAGGTATTCCTGGCTGATGCCGGTTCGACCGACGGCACACAGGACTTGGCCATGGCATTTGCCGGCCGGCTCGATATCGAAGTCATCCCCGGCGGACTGCCTTCAGTGGGACGCAATGCCGGAGCACGGCGCGCAACCACGCCTTACGTGCTATTTATTGACGCGGACATGGAATTGAAAGATCCCACGCTGCTGCGGCGCGCGATGGAGCTGGCAGAGCGTCGCGAATTGCACTGCGTTACCACCAACATCTGGTGTTCACAAGGTACGGTCCGCGACGGCGTGCTCTATTTTCTGAACAACGTTGCCCAGTATGGATCGCTGCTGGTCAAGCCGTTCAGCACCGGCATGTTCATGCTGTTTGACAAAGCCACATTTGACCGGCTGGGCGGCTTCCATGAACAGGCGCTGTATGCGGAAGATTATCTTCTCAGCAAAAAGGTGAAGAACCGTAAGTTCGGCATTGTGAGTGGCAGCATTCAAACCACAAATCGCCGCTTCCGCAGCATGGGACACTGGAAGATCGTGAGCATGTTCCTGAAGACGATGGTGAACTCCTGGAACGATAATTATTTTCTGCACGATCACGGATACTGGCGGCAGAAGGTCTAGAATCCAATTTACGAATGGATACAGGACCTCTCGACACAAGTTCCGTTGACCCAAGCTCCGTTGGCCCCGGCTCGGTCTTCCCGCTGACTTTGCCTGGGGCGTGGCCACGTCGGCCCATCAGGTGGAAGGCGGCAATTTAAATAATCAATGGGCCGCGTGGGAAAAGCGCGGACGGATCAAATCCAAAGATTCCGTTGGGCAGGCGTGTGACTGGTGGCAAAACGCCGAACAGGACTTTGACCTGGCCCGGTCACTGGGCGTGAATGCGCTTCGGCTTTCCGTGGAATGGAGCCGCATTGAGCCCCAGGAAGGCACATGGGACGAGTCGGCTCTGGCGCGCTATCGGGAGATGCTGAAGGCGCTGCATGAGCGCGGCATGCGTCCGTTTGTAACGCTGCATCACTTTGCGAATCCACAGTGGTTTGAAGAAAAAAAGGCCTTTGCGAACCCTGATTCCGTGCGGCTGTTTCAGCGGTTTACGCAGCGCGTGGTGGCCGCTCTGGGCGATCTATGCCATGACTGGGCCACTTTCAACGAGCCGAATGTCTATACGTCATTGGGATATTTTCTGGGCGAATTTCCTCCGGGCGAAAAAGGGCGCGTCTTTCAAGCGGCGCAGGTCACCCGCAATCTCTGCCTGGCGCACGCAGCTGCGTACAACACGATTCACTCGCTGCAGAAGGATGCCAATGTCGGATGGGCGCAGCACTATGTGGTATTCAAGCCGCTCCGGCCGGAGTCCGCGCTGGACCGCTGGCTGTGTGCGTTTATCCACCGGCGATTTAATGACAACTTTGCCGAGGGGATCCGCAGCGGACGCGCGCCGTTTCCCCTCAACAAATTTGGCTTCAGCCTGCCGGAAGTGAAAGGCACCTGCGACTACGTGGGCATCAACTATTACAGCCGTCTGCGCGTGGGCTTTCAGCCGCGGAGCCCGAAGACTTTGTTTGTCCAGATCACCGTTCCGCCGCACAAGCCGCAGGGAGACTCCGGCATTGAAGTTCCTTACGGCGAGGTTTATCCCGAAGGACTGCGCATGGCGGTGGAGCATTTTGCCGAATTTAAAAAGCCTGTCTACATTCTGGAAAATGGCGTGCCTGACCGTGAAGACCGGATTCGTCCGTGGGCAATTGAGTCGATTGGCAGCCAGATGCGCACGCTGCTGGCGGAAGGCATGGACCTGCGCGGCTACTTCCACTGGACGCTGGCAGATAACTTTGAGTGGAATGAAGGCTGGCATCTCCGCTTCGGGCTTTTTGAACTTGATCCGGTTACGCAGACGCGTACAGCGCGCCCCAGCGCACAGCATTATGCACAGTTGATAAGAGAAAGCATGGGCATGGCGCAGCCGCCGACTGAGGCCGTTGCATCGGAAACTCCCAGGCCAGAAGCTCTGGCGCCAAAGATAGCAGGCGCGAACGGCAACGGAGCTCATCTGAACGGGAATGGCCGGAGCGCCGGAGTTATCGGGCGGGATGGTGGCTGAGAACGAGAGCGGCTTCCGCAAATAGCGCCACCAGAACCAGCCCATCGACGGGCGCTGGCCAGCCCAGCCCAAAGCGGAGATATCCCCAGGCGGCAAGACATCCGGGCAGCGCAAGCCAATAAAACTTACGCTGGGAACGGCTTACATGTAAATGTGCAGCTTGCATAAACGACTTTCCGTGAACAACTACTCTGCAGGGTTGTTACTCGCCGCCAAGAGGACGACGCGAGCCGGCAGGATCAAGGCGGGCCAGTTCCAGCAGAGCAAAGCACTTGGCATCTTCTTTACGAGCTGTCTCATACAGGACAACCGTTTCGGCCGAACCTTCTTCATTAATGACGCAACGCCACAGATTTGGAGCTCCGGGACTTTGTGGCTTAATCTGAACCTGGTAAGGCGGTTGGACAATTCGCATTTTCTCTCTCCGTGAGGGGCGGAATGACCGCGGGAATTTGTTTCTCCCTGGTTACACACCATTACACGCTTCTTTGACTGACCCGAATGTTAATAACATGTTAAAAGGCACCTGACCCTGTGGAAATACCTGGCAGATTTGAACCTTAGAAGATAAGGCGGGTTGGCCGATGCAACTATATTAAAATGAATTGGTTAGCGGGAAACTTCTGTCCGGAAGGGTTCTTTCACGGCGGAAAACAGCGTCTCCTCACCCGGGGTGGCGGACTTAATGTTCCATATCTCGCTGGCATATTCGGCGATCGTGCGATCGCTGGAGAAATATCCGGTGCGGGCCACATTGAGAATGGATTTCGCTGTCCAAACGTCCGGATCCTGATAATCCTTTTCCGCGCGGTGGCTGGCTTCAATATAGGACACCAGATCAGCAAGATGGAAATAACGGTCGCCACGGTCCAGCAGCTCGTCCACAATCCAGCGGAAGAGAGCAGGCTCGTCGGGGCAAAACCGGTTTGAGCCCAGGCTATCCACCACGCGACGGACAATCACGTCATTGTTATAGACCTCGCGCGGATTGTAGGTTCGGGATTCCTGATACCAGCTCACATCTTCACGGGTAAGCCCAAACGTATAGATATTTGCCTCGCCCACGGCTTCCATGATTTCAATATTGGCGCCATCGAGCGTGCCCAGGGTAAGCGCGCCGTTCATGGCCAGCTTCATATTGCCGGTGCCAGAGGCTTCCATGCCTGCGGTGGAGATCTGCTGGCTCAGGTCCGCGGCGGACATAATGATTTCCGCCAGAGAAACTCGATAGTCAGGAACAAAGACTACCTTGATCCGGTCTTTCACGCGCGGGTCAGTGTTCACCACTTGAGCCACGTTATTGATCAGCTTGATGATCTGCTTGGCCGCCCAGTATCCCGGGGCAGCTTTGCCGGCAAAAATGTATGTGCGCTGGATTTGCGAGTCAGCGCCGTCCTCGACCATGTTCAAGTATTCATGGATCACGCGCATCACGTTTAGAAGCTGGCGCTTGTATTCGTGTATGCGTTTTACATGAACGTCAAACATGGAATTCGGATCAATGGCGACTGCCGTGGTGTTAAAGACCTCGCGCGCCAGCTTTTCTTTGTTGCGCCGCTTGATCTCGCGGAACTCATGGAGAAAGGCAGGATTGCCGGCGCTGTTTTCGATCGCGCGCACGCGCTCAAGATCGGTGATCCATTCTTCTCCCACGGTGCGGGTGAGAAGCGCGGCCAGTCCGGGATTCGCTTTTAATATCCAGCGGCGCGGCGCAACGCCATTGGTCTTGTTGCTGAAGCGCTCCGGCCAGAGCTGGGCAAAGTCCGGCACCAGCGAGCTCTTGATCAAGTCCGAATGCAGCCGGGAAACGCCGTTCACTGCATGGCTGCCGACAATCGCCAGGTTCGCCATGCGTACGTGCTTTTCCGGCCCTTCTTCAATAATCGACATGCGCCTTTGCTTGTCCAGGTCCGTGGGCCAGCTGCGGGTTACCGTGCGGAGAAACTGGTAGTTGATGCCGAAGATAATTTCCATGTGCCGCGGCAGCACGCGCTCCATCAGCGAAACCGGCCACCTCTCCAGGGCTTCCGGCAGCAGCGTGTGATTGGTATAGCCGAGCGTAGCAACCGTCAGCTCCCAGGCTTTGTCCCAATCCAGCATGTGTTCGTCGACCAGAAGACGCATCAGCTCGGCAACACACAAGCTGGGATGCGTGTCATTCATCTGCACGGCGACTTTGGCGGGAAGATCGTCAAAACCCACATGCGTGGAAACGTAATGGCGCAGAATATCGCGCAGCGCACAGGAGACAAGAAAATATTCCTGGGTCAGGCGCAGCTCTTTGCCGGAAAGCACGGAATCAGAGGGATAAAGAACGCGCGAAATATTTTCCGAAGCAATCTTCTGTTCGACGGCGCGGATGTAATCGCCGCGATTAAAAATCTCGATATCAAAATCTTCCGAGGCGCGCGCGGTAAAGAGGCGCAGAAAATTCACGGTCGTTCCACCGTAGCCCGCAACCGGCATGTCATTCGGCACGCCCACGACGATCTTGGGATCAATCCAGCTTTGGCGGCGATTGCCCTGCGAATCGCGCGAAGACTGCATACGTCCATATAAAGGAACGGGACAGAAATCCTGCGGGCGATCGATGTAAAAGGGCGTTCCTTCGGACTTCCAGCGATCAGGCTTTTCCCTCTGGAAGCCGCCGACAATCTCCTGCCGGAACATGCCGTACTCGTAGTCGATCCCGTAGCCAAAGCCGGGCATGCCCATGGTGGCCAGCGATTCAAGAAAGCACGCCGCCAGACGACCGAGTCCGCCGTTGCCCAAACCAGCGTCCGGCTCAACCTCTAAAACGTCTTCCAGCTTGATCCCAAATTCAGCCAGCACGGTGCGGCATTGGTCGTTCAGCCCCAGATTGCAGAGATTGTCACTGAGCCAGCGTCCCATGAGAAATTCCATGGAGAGATAGCCCAGCCGCTTCACACCCTGGTCACGGTAGCGCTGCTCGGTCTTGAGCAGGCCGTCGATCAGAAAATCGCGAATGGTAAGCGAGAGAGGCTTGAACAGCTCCTGCGGAAAAAGATTGGCATCAGGCCGGGCGAGCGTGTAATGGATATGCCGCAGAATGGACTGACGCAGCGGCTCTGGATCAAACGGGATTCCGGTTAATGAATCAGACGACATTCTGAATCTTAGGATGCACGGCCCCGTAAACAGGAGGCAACTGCGCTCGAGTCTAGTATGGCACAGCGCACGCTCCAAGGCACTCAGGTAATACCTGTATTACCTGTACTAAGAGAGAGTGGGCCGCTTACGATGCCAGTCCGTCTGGCGCTGATAAATGCGCGCCGCCTGAACAACTTTGGCGTCATCGAGCCCACGGGCAATGAACTGGATACCTACGGGCAAGCCGTCATGGCCAAAGCCGCAAGGCACGGTGATGGCAGGCAATCCGCAGATATTGCCGATGCCGCCGATGGGATCGGCAAAACTGAGCTCCTGGTCAAGATTTGCGTCAAGTCGTGGCGCGGTCACGGGAAGCGAAGGCGTAGCCAGCACGTCTACCTGGGTGAAGATTTCTTCCATCTTCTTTTGCAGAACAGCGCGGATGCGCTGGGCCAGGATGAAATCCGAGGCGCTGATCTCTTCATTCATATAGCCGCCAATTTTGCCCAGCGGATCACTGAGTTCGGCCACGCGGCCGGAATGAATGAGATCGCGAAACGCCGTAGCGCCTTCCACGGAGACAACCAGACCGGCGGCAACTTCCCATGGACCTTCCGGCAAAGTGACGTTGCTGAGAGTGATCGAACGGGCTTTTTTCCAGGACTGCGCGCGCGGCCATCGCCGCCTGATTCACCTCTGGCGTGAGCTCTTTCCACTGGTTCACCAGCCAGCCAACACGCAAGCGACCTTTCACTTCTTCGGCGCCAGCATATTTTGCAGAGGCTTCCGGCAGCGAGCCCAAATCTTCCGGGTCATGCCCGGCAAGGACTTTCAGCAGCAGGTCACAATCATCCGCGCTGCGCGTGATGGGGCCAATTTTATCCATGGTGTAAGCCAGGGCCATGGCGCCAGCGCGGCTGACGCGGCCATATGTGGGACGCAAGCCACTCAGTCCGCAAAATCCCGAGGGACAGATAATCGATCCCCAGGTTTCCGTGCCGATAGCAAAAGCTGCCAGCCCGGCAGCGGTAATTGCGCCGGAGCCGCTGGAAGAGCCACATGTCCAGTGCTCGGTGTTCCAGGGATTTTTCGCCGCGCCAGTGGCCGAAGCCGAGGGGAAACGATATCCCATGCCACCAGCAAGTTCGATCATGGCCGCTTTACCCAGCAGGACCGCGCCTGCCGCTTCCAGCTTTTTGACGACCGTGGCGTCATAGTCAAAGTGCTGGTCCGCATATGGCCGCGCGCCCCAGGTTGTGGGATATCCCTTGACCGCTAGCAGATCTTTGGCGGCGTATGGAATGCCATGCAGTGGGCCGCGATATTTGCCGGCAGCGATCTCTTTTTCCGCGGCGTGCGCCTGTTTGAGCGCCAGATCGGGCGTGAGCGTGGCATAGGCATTTAACTTTGGGCCAATCGTACGGCTGCGCTCCAGATAACTTTCAGTCAGTTCCACCGGGGAAAGCTGCCGCGCACGAATACGCTTGGACAGTTCAGTAACGGAAAGAAAGAGAATGTCTTCGTTGAGCATTATTTTTTCTCTTTCTGGCTATGGCTGGGGGTGAGATTTTTCGATCCGGTAGGCCTGGAAGGTGTCCGCCGGCTGGTCGCCGTTGTCGAGCTTAAAGGTGCGCATTTTCTCCAGGCCTTCCTGGGATTCGGCCATGATCCGGCGAATGTCCGATTTCTGCTCGTCGCTGAGCTTGTCACCATATTTTCGGAAGATGGAAGCCACTTTCATCTCGACCTCGGCCTGTGCGGACGGGCTGAGTTTGGCCATGGCGGCGTGTATCTTGGCGTCCAAAGAGGGGTCTGTGCCGGCAGCCTGGGCCAGACCATCGTCCGGCAACGCATTTACGGGAAAGGCTTTACCGGGTAGAACCAAAGCGGTGGCAGCAGCGGCCGCGCCAATAGCAAACTGGCGCCGGCCCAGGGAAAATTTGGGCATTCCATTGTCTCCAGATACGGAAAGGCTAGCCGGGAGAGTACATGAAGGGCATCCGGGGCGTCAAACACAGAGTCACTGGTTTGCATCCAATAACTGCCGCTCTGTCTAAGCTAAGAATCCCGGATGGTACGTATGGTGCGATGGATCGCTTTTGACCAGGAAACAACTTCTTTTTTGCATACAGCGCTGGCGCGGGGGACAAAGGTTGAGACGCTTCTCCGCGGACCGGTTGATTACGCTCTGGCCAGGCCAGGCACAGTGGTGGCCGTGTTACCTGCGACTGGAAGCCCGAACCCGGGCATTGCGGTATTTCGGCGGGTGCGTCCGGTGGCACACGAGCCACGCCGCGCTGTTGTGACCCAACCAGCTTCAAGCCGCAGCGCTTCTTCAAGCCGAACCGCCTCACGCGCCGGCGGTTTTCTGGGATTGAGTGACGAAGCGGCATTCGAGGAAGAAGCGCCACAGGAAAAGAAGAGCTGGTGGCAGAAGTTGTGGGATGAGTAAGGTATTTAACTCTCGAGCGTAGCGAGAGATCCCTATGGCAAGAACCTTGCCTTGTTAGAACGCCTTTTTGCGGCATTTTAGATGGAAATATTCTCGGGGTCGTTCGGAGCTCCCTCGACTGCGCTCGGGATTTCGCCTGCGGGCTCAGACGCCCGCAAAACGGCTCAACTTCGACTTCGCGCCCATCTTTAATTTTCACTACTAAGATTTTTCAGGCGCTTCGCTCAGGATGACAGACTAAGTCCATCTCACTAATACAAGCTACTCAAAGATGATAGGGATCCCTCGCTACGCTCGGGATGTTCTAAAAAGTAAATGCCAACCCGGCGCGCAATGAGCGTGCGGATTGCACCATGTAGATGGTGCGTCCGTCCTGGCCCATTACGGGGATATACCCTTGTGCCAGCAGGTTGCGCAGATCGAGCAGCGCGTCCATTTTGGCGGGAATGAATGAGGTACTGGGGAGTGGCTGGCGGATGAAGAGACTCAGGTAAGGATCAGTCTGGCCGGGTGAAGAGTTAAAGGCATCAACCGAGGAGAGAGCATTGCCGCTGGTCCATTTATAGGAAGCAATCCAGCGGGTCCCTGTGCCAGGGATGTGGCCATAGACCTTGGTGGAGACCGCGTTCTGGCGGCTGGTGGAAAGGGTCTGCGCCAAGCCCTGCCAATCTGTGGATGCGTCCGCCACAATCGCCTGGCCTGTGGAGTAATCCACGGTGGCGCTGAGATCGTCGCAAATTTTGCGCTCTACAACGACTCTGGCTCCAGTGCTGTTCACGCCCGGGGTATAGCCATAAGAAAATGTGCCCGAGTAAACATCGGGGAGCACATCATCGGAGTAGCTCGAGGGATCGCCGGCGCCGGTGAGCACCGCGTTATGAACGCGATCATAAAATGCGGCTACCTGGACGCTGGTGTTTCCCATGCGCCGGGAAACAGAAACTTCATGGTGAGCGGCTTTCTCCACTTCAGGCTGGCCATTGAGGAGCGCCATCCGCGGACCGGACTCGCTGAGGTCTGCGGGAGCCGTGTCAAAACCTTTAGCGCCGCGCATATCAGGCTCTGCGGTGGCATAGCGGTATTCCACCACCATGTTCGGTGAGAGATGGACATCCACTGAGCCGTGCGGACGGAGCGAGGTTACGCGGTTGGCAAACTCGATGGACTGCAGATCAGCACCGTAAGCCAAATCAATAAAACCGGCAATCGTCATGCTGTCAGAGCTGCTCATGGCAACCGCACTATAGGGCGAATTAAGAACAGCAGAGTCCGGAGAAGCAAAATGCCGGTAGGTGACGGTGAAGGTTGGGCGCGAGCTGTCACCTATATTGTGCGCATATGAAGCGCGCAGGACACCCGTGGGATCCGAGGTGGACGCGCCGATGTTGCCATTGAGCGAGAGCGTACCGGACGAGAACAGCGATTTTTCCAGCGCAAAAGCGGTCGTCATATCGCCCGCGCTGCCAAAGCCACCGGCTTCAGCGCCGGCCATGAATGCAACGCTGGCTTTCATGGCACGATCGCCGCCGGTCTCAGAATTGTTGTGTGAAACCACTACCAGAGCGGCGCTGTCGTCGCTGTCTTTGTCTTTCTCCAGCACTCTCAGGATGGGACGGTTGGTGGCTGAGCGGAGAGTCCAGTGCCAGTCGTCTGGTTCGTCCGTGTCAGAGCGCCGGGCGGGCATAACTTTCAATGCGTCCGTCAGCGTGTTGACCGTGAGATTAATAATCAGGTGCGCGCCGGAGTGAAGAATCACGTCCTCGCGCAAAGAAGGCAGGAATGAGGCTGCGGTCACCTTTACCTGATAGGTACCGGCGGGCAGATTGTCCGCCAGATAATAACCGCGCGAATCAGTAAAGACCGTGGTGCCCACTTTGACGGCGGAGACAAAGACCTCTACCACCGCGCCCATCTGGGGCGTTCCGGAACTGTCTTTGACGTATCCCGCAATGGCTCCGACGCTTGCCGCGTGAAGCGGCGCCCATGCCAAAAGGACCACCAACAAACATCCGAATTTGCGGGTCATATCCACCACCTCAATAAGAGTGGAGCCCCTTGCCTTTATTGCTGGACAACAAACTTCGCTGTAGGCGAAATCGTCTGTTTAGATATCTGATCGTTCACTTTGATCGTTACCTGGTATACGCCCGGATCAAGCTGGCTCAGCTGCAGACTCTTGCCAAGGGTCATCTGCTCGCCAATATTTCCCATCTGGGCGGTTGATTCCGTGAAGTCTAACACATGCTGCTGCGTTGCGGTATTAACTACCTGATATTCAACCGTGGCCGAGGGCTTATTGGTTTTCTGGTCAAGGCCAAGATTATAGATCTGCAGCCAGAAATTCACCTTCTCTTTTTTGGTGAAGGAGGCCGGCTTGCCATCCGCAGGCTGCACCTTGGGACGAACCTTATTGGTGCCAATTACAAAATTGCCGGTACCAACCTCGCGGGCGGGGACGGGCTCCATCTGGTCGGCCAGAATCAAAGAAGAGGCCGTAAGCTTCTCATCTCCGTAATCAGGCACGGTATAGCTGCGGCTGAAAACGCCGGTTTTATCGCCGTTTACGTCCTTCATCACCACGTCAAGGCGGTAGAGCCCTGGACGCATGGGCAGCGCCTTCCAATAAAGGGCTACGTTCCCCAGTTCTTTCTCCAGCAGTTCGGCCGGAATGTCCCGGCGGAGGGTTTCTTCAAAGGTCTGCACGATTTGCCCGGAAAGCTTGGTCAGCTGGCCGTAAACGTTAACGACGCCGCGTTGGACGCCATCTTTGCTGACAAAAGTCAGGCTTTTCAGCGGAACTTGCAGGGTAATCGGGACCAACACCGTGTCTGAGGTCAGTTTGACGAAATCAACCTGCACATCGAACGGCAGGAGGTTGGCGCGGAACTTGTGGCTGACCAGTTCGTTTTGCAAATCCTTGAATTTGATATCAGGAGCGCGGTTCACTTTCGCGAACGTCTCCAGGCGGTCAAATTGCTTGGTTTGATTGCCGCCGGTGAATGGACCCTGTCCAAGGGACTCCAGTCCGCCGTTGAAACGGTCCGCTTTGTTGGCCATGCCCATTTCTTCCATCTGGGTCAAACCAGCATTGGGGACGTGCAAGAGCGCGTCCTTCTTGGAGCGGTCCAGTGTCATCTCATAAGCGCCGCAGTTACAGTCATCCACAAATTCGAGCTCAATTTCCTGCCCGATTCCCTCAAGATAGCGATAGCGCCAAATCTCAAACGGGAAAGTCTCAGTCTGTCCGCCGCCTTCTTCTGCCGGACGCTGGTAAGGACCACCCATGGGATGGGAATCAATCGAGGTCGGCGGCCCATACATGATATAAATTCTTCCGCGGTCTGTACGCCAGCCCGGTATACCGGCGGGAAAGTGCTCATTGGCATAAGCGATACGCCGATAGTGTTCCTCTTTGTATTCATTTTCGGCCGTGTCAGGCGTAGGATCGCGGCGCTGCCAGAATCCTTCAATGAACACATCGCGCTCTGCGTTGTTCGATAGCTTCTTAAACGCCGAAAGCTCTTCATCCGTGATGATCCAACGCACGTCTTCGTCCAGCCATTTTTTGTAAACGCCGCTCAGTTTTTCTTTTGTGGCGTCTTTATTATCAGCTTTTCTCTGACGTTTCAGCGGGTCCTGCTGGTCACCTGGTTGTGCCTGAGTTGACGCATCGCCTGATTTGGCTTTTTCATTTCCTGCCTGGGAATTTGTTTCCTGTGCCTGGACTACAAAACACCCTGCAACCACGAAGATGAATAGGAATAAGAAGTATTGAAAGCGGGGATAACTAGAGACCACTGGAGTCCCTCCTTCGAACAAAACAGATACTTCGAATTTTAAGTCTTTTCCGAGCGCATAATCAAGGATGGAACCCCCTTAGAAATCCTTTTTTACGGTCCCAAAACGGCCTCTAAGGCCTTTTTTGTTCCCAATTCCTGTTTTTTACCCCCAACAAATCATGTAGCAGGGGGAAACTACTTGCCTTTATAATCACATCTGTACCCGCCACTACATTAAAGAACGCTCGATTTTGGTACACCTGCCTGATGAAGGAACTTTTCCGTTCTGCCAGCGTATATAAGGTGTCTATGAGCCACTGTGGTGCGCCGGAAGGTAACGCATGAACGCAAAAAAAATTGCCATTATTTTAGGTGTAATTGTGCTGCTGGGCGCGATTGTCGGGTTTACCGTCAATCAAAGCCAGAAAAACGTCGTCACGGTGCAAACCGGCAAAGTCCTTCGGCAGGATATCTCCGCCCAGGTCACCGCATCTGGCCAGATCAAGCCCAAAACCATCGTCAATGTGGGCGCAAATGCCATGGGAAGGATTGTCCGCCTCTACGTGAAAGAGGGCGACAAGGTCAAGAGGAACCAGGTATTGGCCCAGTTGGAAAATGTGCAGTCCGCAGCAGACGTCGCCATGACCCGCGCTACGCTGGTCAGCAGCCAGACGGACGCAGTCGCGGCTGCCGCAGCGCTCAATCTGGCACAGGCACAATTGAAAAGCAGTGGCGCCGATTTAGACCGCACCAAGCTTGACTTTGATCGCGCGCAGGGCCTCTGGAAGGACCAGCTTATTTCCAAAGCCGATTTCGATATCAAAAAAGGCGCTTATGAAGTAGCCGAGGCCGTTCATGCTCAGGACATAGCGCGTGTCGCACAAAACAAAGCGCAGGTAGATTCCGCCAATGGCCGCGTAAGCCAGTCGCGCGCATCCTTAACGCGCATGGATGACATTCTGAGCAAGACCACATACACCGCGCCCTTTGACGGCACGGTCACAAATCTTCCTGTGCATGAAGGCGAAACCGTGGTCATGGGAATCCAGAATTCTCCCGGCAGCACCCTGATGACCGTGGCTGATATGGGCATCATTACGGCTGAAGTGCAGGTCGATGAAACCGATATCGTCAATGTAAAACTCGGGCAGTCTGCTGAAGTCACAATTGACGCCATACCCAACCAGACTTTCAAAGGCACAGTCACCGAAATCGGCGACAACGCTATCATCCGCTCCACCGGCGTCTCCACGTCGCAAAGCACTGGCGGCAATCAGGAAGCAAAAGATTTTAAAGTCGTCGTCACCCTGACTACTCCGCCAGAAAATTTGCGCCCTGGACTTTCCGCTACCGCCAAAATCACCACTGGCCAGGAGCACGACGCGGTTGCCATTCCGATCCAGGCAATCACCATGCGCGACAAAAATGACCTGGAAGCCCAGAAAAATCCCGGCAAGCCCGCCAACAAGACAGCTCCTGCCGCGCCGGCAAAAAAAGAAAATACTGATATTCAGGGCGTCTTTGTGGTCAGAAACAAGAAAGCCGAGTTCCATGAAGTTGTGACCGGACTGACCGGATCCACTGAAATCCAGGTAAAAAGCGGCCTGCAACCTGGCGATGAGATCATCACTGGCAGCTATAAAGTGCTCAAGACCCTGCGCAACGGCGCCGGCGTAAAGGTAGATAATTCTTTGGTTAACAAGGGAGAGTCGTAAACTCTCTGGCCTTTTATGCGTCTAACAAGTAAGATGAGCGGGGTTCTGTGTGGCAACAGACGACCAGGAGAAAAGAATGGCAACGCAAGTCGCGGATATTTCTGACAAGATCATTACACCACCGCAAGAGTGCATCATCTGCACGGACAACCTCTGGAAAACCTACCAGATGGGAGCAGAGCAGGTGCACGCGCTGCGCGGTGTGAACCTCAGGATCGATCGCGGCGAATATGTTGCCATCATGGGTCCCTCGGGCTCCGGCAAATCCACGCTCATGAACCTGATCGGCTGCCTGGATACGCCAACCCAGGGCCGCTACTGGCTCAACAGCAATCTGGTCAGCGAGCTGGATGACGACGAGCTTGCGCGCATACGCAATAAAGAAATCGGCTTCGTATTCCAGACGTTCAATCTTCTGGCCCGCGCCACTGCCCTGCACAACGTGGAGCTGCCGTTGATCTATAGCGGCACGCCCTCTGACGAACGCATTGAACGCGCCAAGGCCGCTCTCACCGCCGTCGATCTGGGCGAACGCATGAACCACAAGCCCAACGAGCTTTCCGGTGGACAGCGCCAGCGCGTCGCCATTGCCCGCGCCCTGGTCAACAATCCATCGATCATCCTGGCCGACGAGCCCACCGGCAACCTGGATTCACAGACCGGCAATGAAATCATGAAGCTACTGGAAGAGCTGCACAACAAAGGCAATACGATTGTGCTGGTCACACACGAAGCCGACATCGCCGAGCATGCCTACCGTGTCGTCCACATTAAAGACGGCGTGGTCGCCAGCGACGAACGCAGAAAATAATTTAGCCGCAGATTGAGCGGATCAACGCAGATTCAAGATATCTTTTAGACAAATTTGCTAAGAGAGGGACGCAGAATGCGTCCCTTTTGTTTTTGTGTCGGGCCAAGATTTATTTTTGGTAGGTCAGGACTCCATACCCCACGACGTGCCATCCCGAACCAAGCACATGCACGCTATCCGATGTTCCCATGAATTAAACGCGCAGGTGAGGGATCTGCTCCGCTGCTGTTTTAATACAGATCAAAATACATATTTCAAAATATCGTCATCCCGACGGGCGTTGGTTCGCAAGCGTTTTCTTCAGCGCGCGAACAGCCCGGAGGGACCTTGCGCTTATTCGGCGTTAACTAGCATTTTGACTCTTTTCTCAATTTCATCTCGAATGATTCGCACTTGTTCAATGCCCTGTCCTTTAGGATCGGGCAACGGCCAATCGTCACGGCGCAGCCCTGGAACAAAGGGACATTCATCGCCGCACCCCATCGTTACAAGCAAGTAAGCTTCCTGAGCAAGCTCAGAAGTGAGCTTCTGTGGCTTCACATTGCTGACATCAAGACCCACTTCTTTCATCGCGTCAATTACCACGGGATGAACGCGGTCTGCAGGCTGTGTTCCCGCAGAGATGGCATGAGCTTTGGCTGGATCAGCATATTTATTGAAAAAGGCAGCGGACATCTGGGAACGACCTGCATTGTGTACGCAGGCAAAGATCACCTTACGCATGAACGGAACCTCTGTTCGCTGTCTCTGGATGTGGAACAAGAAGCTCTTCAGCGGTTTGTTGCGTAGCCGGAGCTAGCCAGCGGAATAGACCAGTTGCAGCAAATGCACCAACGATCTGAACGAGGATAAACAACGGTGCATCAATGGGCCGGATACCCGCAAATGTGTTCGTGAAACACCGGGCCAGCGTGACAGCGGGGTTGGCGAATGACGTCGAAGCTGTGAACCAGTATGCTGCGGTAATATACGCGCCAACGGCAAATGGGACAGCAGAAAGCCGGGCACGAGAACAGCCCCATATCACGGCAAGCAATCCAAACGTGGCGATGAACTCGCTGAACAATTGTGAGCCACCAGCCCGAACGTGCTTGGAAGTTTGCATGAGTGCCAGGCCAAACATTCCATGAGCCGCATATACACCTGCGATTGCACCAATGCCCTGAGCCACGATGTAACCAGGCACCAGTTTCCACGGCAAACCGCCTTGACTCGCATCCGCCAGCGTTACCGCAGGATTGAAGTGTGCGCCAGAAATAGGACCAAAGGTAAGAATGAGCGCGACCAGTGCCGCTCCAGTAGCGATGGTGTTTTCCAGCAGGGCCAACGAAACATTCCCGGATGAAAGGCTCTCAGCCATGATCCCTGAACCGACTACGGCCATGAGCAGGAACGCCGTGCCCACGCACTCAGCGACCAATTTCTTTGCAGGTGTGTTTGACTGAACCACAGATGCTCCTTATTAAACTGTTGCTGCCTTGCGTGAAGAGCGCCGTGCTGCCGGCCGAGTTATTGACAGCAGGTTGGACCACAACAACTTTTTGGTTTCACCGCGCGCACAAATGCGCTCATGAATTTGCCATCGACCTGCGGTGCAATCGCGTCCACATCAATGTTCTGCCCGGATAAAAATTCTCGAGCGTCCTCTATCCGGTACACCCTGGTGGGCTCAACTTCAATCTGCTCGAATCCGGCAGCGGCGAGTTTGCCGCGATATTCGTCCTCTTCCAGCGCGCCGGCAATACAGCCAACCCACAGGAGCACACTTTTTCTGATCTCAGCCGGCATTGCACCGCGCGTCACCACATCGGAAACCGCAAACCGCCCTCCCGGCTTAAGCACGCGAAACGCTTCCTGCAACACGCGGTCTTTGTCCGCGGAGAGGTTAATGACGCAATTGGAAATCACCACATCCACCGAATCGTTCGCCAGGGGAATGTGCTCGATCTCCCCTTTTAGAAATTCAACATTTTCAACTCCGGATTTGCGCCTGTTCTCGTTCGCCAGAGCGAGCATTTCATCGGTCATGTCCAGGCCGTAGGCTTTGCCGGCTGGTCCAACTCGCCTGGCGGAGAGCAATACATCAATGCCGCCCCCGGAACCAAGATCGAGTACCACTTCCCCCGGATTGAGCTGGGCCAAAGCCGTTGGATTGCCGCAGCCCAGCGATGCCAGCAGTGCCGCCTCTGGGATCTGGCCTGCCTGCAATTCGTCATAGAGATTCGATGTAATCGGATCGCTACAGCCGATACTGGCGGGAGCGCTTCCACAGCAGGAACTTCCACCGGTATTTACCCGCAATGCGGCCTGTCCATATTTCTCTTTCACTACTTCCCTGATGTTCGAATTGGCGATGTTCGAGTTGGCGATATTTGAGTCGGCCATAAATTCGCTCCTTATTTACAAATTTGAACAATTGACTCCGGCTTGAGCGCTTTATTGCGGGTGCAGCATTCGGCATACAGGAACTGCAACAACTCCTGCAAAGCTTCTGTGTTGGCCGTACAGCGCAGAAAAGTACTCTCCCGCTGAACATGGACCAGATCTTCAGCTTTCAGCTTTTCCAGATGATGAGACAGAGTGGAATTTGGAATGTCCAGTTCTTCCTGAATCTCGCCAACCACCAGCCCTTCCGGATGCGCCGAAAGCAATAACTGCATGATGCGAAGGCGGGGCTCGGTTCCCATGGCGGAGAACATGTCTGCGTATTTAGCGACCTGTTCGGCGGACTTTCTGGGTGAAGCTAGAGTCATATTTCCATATTTGCGGAAATATGGACGGATGTCAAGTCTGCAGCATTGCTCTCTTGTTGCTGAGAAATGAATCGCCTGTACAATAAGATCGCAAATCGATGCCCAAGCCTAGCAATGTCGACCCAAAAGCGGTCGCTCTTAAAACTGAGAGCGATGTCGAACAAAAAATTATTATGCCGTTTTCGCCCCCCGATTGAGGTTGCAAATAGCTCCGCCTTATTGAACGCAAAAATCCCTGTAAACAGTTTTGCCGCTGATTTATCACCTATCCTCCGCAAATACTTCAGTAACCAAGAAGATGTAAAAGAAATAGCAGAGCATGCTTATGTAAATTCTCAAGAGCTTTACCTCTTGACTTATTCCCTTTATATTTGCTATTATCCGTCTGTACTTCAACCGAGAGCGGCGTCGGCGGGGAGACCCGGAAAGGCCTGCAACCTTCCGCACAGTCAGCGTGTTCTGGCTTTTTACCCTGTGCAAATCGAAAGCCCGAAGTGTATCCAAAACCCAGCCATTAGCTCTTAGCCTTTAGCCTTTAAAAACTCAAGGTTTTTAAATCCGCGTCCCATTCGCGCTGGTCTTCATTTAAGAAGCGCGCGGCAAAACCCAAACTTCGCCACCCAAACCTGGGTGGCTTTTTCTATTTTGCGAGGGAAACTCCCAATGACTAAAGAAGCAATCATCAAAGCCATCCAGCAGTGCGCCAAAAAGCTGGGCCGCAACCCCACCAAACGAGAGCTCCGGATGATGGCGCATATCTCAGAGTACGAAATCCGCAAAAACCTTGGCGGACTGAGCCAGGCCCTGAAAGCCGCCGGACTGAAACCCACGGGTTATGGCTTCATTCTGTCAGAATCCGAATTACTGCTGGACTGGGCGTCTGTGGCGCGCAAAGTGGGCAGGATTCCCAGCGTACAGGAGTATTGCAGCCTGGGAAGTTTCAGTTCCGGGCCTTTTGCCATGCGCTACCAACGCTGGCCCAATATCACGGCGGCGTTCCTCAAGTTTGCCAGCATCCGCAAGCTGCGGCGAGTCTGGAAAGACGTGATCGAGATGGCCGAAGCTGTAATGCAGAAACAGAGCGAAAAAAGACAGCCAATTGTGCGCAGGTCAAGGCGGAACAGCATAGCATTAAAAAACTATACGGTTTATGGCCGACCGATTCTGCTGCCGGAACTATCGCACGAACCGGTGAATGAATGCGGCGTGATCTTTGTCTTTGGCATGCTGGCAAGAAGATTGGGGTTTGTTGTGCAGCACGTCCAGTCCACATTCCCTGACTGCGAAGCGGTGATGGAAACGGCGCGTGGCCGGTGGCAGCGTGTCCGCATCGAGTTTGAATTTGAGAGCCGCAACTTTCTCCGTCACGGCCATAAACAAGATGGTTGCGACATGATTGTCTGCTGGCGGCACAACTGGCCTGAATGCCCGGCGGGCCTTGAAGTGCTGGAGTTGAGCAAAATATTGAATCAGGTGCTGGAAAAGGCACCCGCGGAGCCAATCAAGATACCGGTCAGGATAGAATGATTTCGCTCGTCGCAATCCACGCAGGATCGCCACAGGAAGGTTGAATGGCCGAGGAAACCGCCACACCAAAATCACAGCTGCGCCGCGCCATGGGCTTCTGGGACGTGCTGCTGTTCAACATTGCCGCCGTACTCGGTCCGCGCTGGATTGCCGCCGCCGCTCATAACGGCACATCGTCCATCAGCTTGTGGTTTTTTGCCGCAGTATTTTTCTTCCTGCCCACGGCGCTGATCATTATTGAGCTTTCCACGCGCTATCCGGCTGAGGGCGGGCTCTATGTGTGGAGCAAAGAGGCGTTTGGCGACTTTCACGGCTTTGTGGCCGGATGGTCCTACTGGATCTATACCTTCTTTTATTTTCCCGGACTGCTGACGGCAAGCGTCGCCATGTCTGTCTACATCGGCGGGCCAAAATATGCGTGGCTGGCAGGCAGCCCCAGGTATTTGCTCTGGGCCTCACTGCTTCTGCTGGCGATAGCGGTGCTGTTCAATATCGTTGGGCTGGACATTGGCAAGTGGCTGCAAAATGCCGGCGGCGTTTCCACTTACGTTCCGCTGGTGATGCTGGTAGGCATTGGAACGTATCTGGCGATGCATCGCGGCAGCGCTACGCATTTTTCCTGGCCGCGCATCTGGCCGGAGTGGCCGCCTGACATCGATAAACTCAATTTCTGGTCAAGCATTGCCTTCGCCTTCACCGGCATGGAGCTGGTATGCGCCATGAGTGAAGAGATACGCGACCCGCGCAAAACCTTCCCGCGCGCCATCTACGCTTCTACCGGGCTGATTGCCGTAATCTATATTCTCGGAACCATGGCGCTTTTGTGGCTGCTGCCGGCCGACCAGATTGATCCGCGCAATGGAGTTTTCAGCGGTATCTCCTTTGGCTCAGCCGCTCTGGGGATTGCGTGGTTTGGCATGCTGGCCGCTCTGCTGGTAACCGTGGGGAACGCGGGAGGCGTGGGCGCGACAGTGGCCGGCGTTGCGCGCGTGCCGTTTGTCGCCGGCATTGATCATTACCTGCCCGCATTCTTCGGCAAGATCCATCCGAAATGGAAGACGCCTTATATTTCCATTCTGATTCAAGCGGTGTTATCGGCTGTAATTCTTGTGATTTCCCAGATCAACGCCACGGTGATTGGCGCTTATCAATTTCTGGTTTCGATGTCAGTGATTTTGTACTTCATTCCGTTCTTATATATGTATGCGGCGGCAATCAAACTGGCGCATCGCGCAGACCGCGACGACGGCGGCAAAGCCGTGCTGGTCCCCGGAGGAAAACCGGGCATATGGATTGCCGGCTCGCTCGCGTTCTTGATTACGCTGGGTTCCATGGCCCTGGCGGCCATTCCGCCCGGCGGAGAAAATAAAATCCTCTTTGAAATCAAACTCGTGGGATGCACGGCAGGATTCGTTGGAACAGGTCTTGTCCTTTACTGGCGAGGTGCGCGGAAGAAAGCGCGTTTGGCAAGCATCCAAAACTGATAGCAGGGGTTTGCTTTTAAAACCACTCTAAGAATGGTGGACCGCAGCCGCCCCCGGCTGCGCCAGGTAGTCTTCTCCGCAGGCGAGGGCGCCTGCGCTCCACACCCATGTTTTCCGCAGCGCCTGCGCTCCACACCCATCAAAAATCAACCGATAAACCCCCAAAACTTTCACGGAACTGCTGCCTCTTTGCTTTCGTATTCATAGCAGCAGGAGTCTATTCGTGTGCCTGCTCCAAAGCGGGCCGCCAGAGGGAGCTAATCGCTAATCATGGGATATTTTCAGTCTCAGCTCAAGCAAGTATTGCGCCGGTTAAGCCGCACGCCGATGTTCACCGCCGTCACCCTGATTACCCTGGCCGCCGGAGTGGGCGCCAACACCGTGGTTTTCAGCGTGCTTGAAGGCATTCTGCTGAAGCCTTTGCAGTATCCCAGCTCTGAACAACTCATAGCGATTTCGCACGCGGCCCCGGGCATCGACGTCACGGAGCTGCCGGGCGCGCCCTCGAATTACTTTATCTATCGCGACCAGAACCACAGCTTTCAGGATATTGGCATGATGACCGGCGACTCCGTCAGCATCACCGGCGTGGCCGAGCCTGAGCAGGTCCGAGCAGAGTACGTGACCGACGGTTTCATTTCCGTTCTTGGTATTCAGCCCATGCTGGGGCGCGGGTTCACCAAGCAGGACGATACCCCCAACAATCCTGACACGGTGATTCTGTTGAATGGCTACTGGCAGCACAAGTTTGGCGGCAATCGGAATGTTCTGGGCCAGACCATTAAGGTGGACGGCAAGCCGCGGCAGATTATCGGCGTGATGCCGCAGGGTTTTCATATTCTCGACCAGGACGATCCTGCGCTGCTCGTCCCTTTTCAATTCGATCGCGCGAAAACCGTTCTGGGGAATTTCAGTTATGCCATGGTCGCGCGGCTCAAACCGGGCGTGACCATCGAGCAGGCCAGCACGGACGTGGCGCGGATGATCCAGATCGTGGGCCAGAGTTTTCCTCCGCCTCCGGGCTTCAGCTTAAAGATGTATGAAGACGCGCATTTTGCTCCGAACATCAAGCCGCTCAAGAGCAGCGTGGTGGGTGACGTAAGCACACTTCTCTGGGTGCTGATGGCGTCGATTGGCATGGTGCTGCTGATTGCATGCGCCAACGTGGCCAATCTTCTGCTGGTCCGCGTGGAAGGCCGTCGCCAGGAGCTTGCTATCCGTGCAGCGCTGGGCGCGGGCTGGGGACGCATTGCGTCTGAGCTGATGTTTGAGAGCGCCGTGCTGGGCGTGATGGGCAGCCTGATTGGACTCGGGTTAGCCTATGGCGTACTGCGCCTGCTGGTGGCCATGGCGCCTAAAGGCCTGCCGCGCGTGAATGAGATTGGCATCGACGGCACGGTCCTTCTCTTTACTCTCGGTCTGGCAATTTTCACCAGCCTTCTCTTCGGCGCGCTTCCTGTTTTCAAACATGCCGGAGCGCGTCTGGCGACCGGCTTGCGTGACGGCGCACGCGGCCTGAGCCAGAGCCGCGAGCAACATCGCACGCGCAATGCGCTGGTCGTCGTCCAGGTTGCGCTGGCGCTGGTTCTGCTGATCTGCTCCGGACTGATGATGCGCACGTTCCTCGCGCTCACACGAATACAGCCAGGATTCACCTCTCCGGCGGAGATACAGGCTTTTGATTTGTCGATTCCCAAGGGCGAAATCGCCGACGATGCCAGCGTCACACGCAGGTTTGAAGAAATCATGCGCAAGGTAGCGGCGGTGCCAGGCGTTTCCTCCGTGGGACTCACATCGACGATCCCGATGGATGGCAACAACAGTTACGATCCCATCTTTGCCCAGGACAAAACCTATCGTCCGGGAGAGCTTGGAGCATTGCGGCGGTT
>CAVRTD010000009.1:0-75791 GCA_963724105.1 Terriglobia bacterium
ACCCTTTACGCAGTGTTAGGGTGGGATCAGATTCAGTTGCGATCTTAACTTGTATTGCTTAACGCAAGTGTAAAGTTGAAGCCGCTGCCGCCAAAAACAAATGTTTCCGCAGCCTGTCTTTGTCAAGATGTACTGATTCGCAATTGATTCCCTGATAGAACCTCGTTATATTCTGGCAGCGCCTCAGGGTGTGAACGGCAATGGATATTTGAAAATAAGCATTTAGCACATAGCAATCAGCAGTCAGCCAATTTGAGTTAGGCTTCGCCTGATTTAGATCGTGCGACTCCCGGTTACACCGCTCGCTCACGATGACAGGTTGAGGCGCGGCGAATTCGCGCCGCGCGACGTAAAGTTCTTGCGCCCCTCTGCCGACCCAACAAAATCTTTAACCACAGAGGGCACAGAGTCACACAGAGGCAGCGTTTAACCTGCGTGACTCTACGCCAATTGAGACGAACTCTCTGAACCCTACGCCAAATTGGGATGACTTGGGATACAGTCGCTCAACCCTACGCCAATCTGGGATGGGTATAGGAGGGGGGAGGGGGGCAGAAAAATTTGGTAAATGAGTAATTTAGTAATCGGGTAATTGAGAGGCGGAGGCCCAGTCCACACGTCGGATAGCTCAAATCACAGATGTAAAAAGTCCGGGACGGGCGGGTGGGTCTGCCCGCCCAACAGCAGTAACTCAAGTCTTCGATATGCAAGTCTTTGAGGACTGGGGGAGTACAGTCCTCAATATGGTATGTGCCGGAAGCTGATCATCTGCAAGGCTCCCGACGAAGCCGGAGCCAGCTTGGCTGACTTGTCATAGTGGAAACCGCCGTTGCCGGCGTCTAGTATGCTGGCGCCGAGGACAGCCCCAAAAATGTCGCCGTTGCCCGCAATCTTCACCGGGGCCTTGGGCGCGTTCAAAACGAAGTAGCTGGTGCTGGCATTGCCGGTAATGTTGATCGGTCCCGTGCCGCCGTAGTTGATCTGGAACTGGTTGGCGTTGAGCGTCTGGTTGTTGACGCTGTTGCCGCTAAGGTCCAGGACATTGCCTGAAACACCATTTCCGGCGAGATTCACTATCACCTGTCCCAAGGGAGTAATCTGGATGGAAGACTGTCCGGCTAAGTTAAGACTGTTGAAATTGTAGACTCCAGGCGCCAAGACCAATGTGGCCTTGCCGCTAAGACTGATGTTTCCGTATGTTCCCGGAACCAGGTTCGTGGGGGCAGTGTAGGTCACGTTGCTTGTCGGCGGAGCCGGGACAGGTTGAGGCGGAACTGGAAACACAACTGGCGCCGGCAGCGGCATCACGACGTTGTTGGGGTCGCTTACCAAGGAAGCGTTCCCGCCGCTGATAGTGAGATCGCTTCCCGGGCATGCCCCCGCAGCAATCGACCCGTTCACAGGCAGGATTCCGACGGATCCACCGATCGATGCGACTCCGCCCAAGGAGATATTTCCGTTCGATCCAATATCGCCTCCGGTGTTGCTGCTATTGGAGGACCCGTAGGCTCCCTTGGAGCCATCAAAGCTGTCGGTGTGTCCGTTACCGGTGAAGGTCACGTCTCCGCAGCCCGTTCCGGTTCCGAACAAACCGTAGGGAAACGACGAACTGGGATTCATCGCGACTTCAGCCTGCACCAGCTTGCGGGCTCCGCTGGTCGACCCCGCGGTTTGGCTTACGGCCAAAGACGTAACCAAATAGACGGGCGTGGCCGGCGGCGACATAGCCGCACAATTCGCAGCGGTTAAAGCCACCTCTGTGGCGCCATTCCAGCACACGGCGGTGTTTGGCGGTACGTGGCTATTGACCAGGTAATTCTGCACCGAGCCGTTGAGCTTTAACGAGACGCGCACCCACTTGAAAGGCAGCGCGGCCGCGGTGCCGTTGTAGGGCAGTTGGCTGGTTGTCGATTGCCACCAAGTCCCCCCGCCTGGGCCCGGGCCGCCCGACCCGCTCGACCCGCTTGGTAATTGCCCGGAGGTGCAGTGGACGTCAGGATCGGGCAGATTTCCCCCTGAGGGAACACCCGACAAAGCATAGCCGTCGTGGCAAATTTCGTCGTCCATGTAAGCGTTGCCCGCTACCCAAGGCTGCACCGTACCCGGCTGGTTTCCCTCGTTGACGATGTAAAGAACGCCGCCGTTGTTATCCGCTGGCGCCGTCGTGGGCAGAGGATTGGGAGCCATGTTCGAGAAATAGTAGCCTCCGGGCAGGTTCAGCATCATGCGGTCTCTGGCTTCTTCCATACCCGCTTTTGCCGCAAAGTAAGCGACCTGCTCCGAGCGATAGTTGGAGTTCACCAGCGTCTCGGTGTTGGTCATATAGACCAGACCTGCCGCGATGGCCGACAGCACCAACAGCGCCAGGAGCGCCATTATCATTGCGACGCCTGCTTCCGGATTTTTGATTTTCTTTTTCATGATCCCACCTCGTATTGCTTTCCGAAAAACTCAGTTGTTGATCTTCGCTTCCGATGCAAGGGTGATCGTGGGGAAGGATCCGTCCATTTCCTGCACCGTAGACTGCACGTTGACGGTAACCTTGATGCTCTTGATATTGGGCAAGTCAGATGCGCTTGCCGGCAGAGCCACCGGGGTCCCGTCAAACAAATAAGCGCTGAAAATGTTGGTGTTGGTTACGTTGTTCACTTCCGTGTAGTAGGGCACTGCCGAAGTGGCGACTTGCGACTTGTAGAGCGTACCCCGTTGGAGCGTGCATGGGCAGACGCCTGCCCCGGAAGAAACCGCTGTCCCGTCCGACCAGAGGAGATTCAGGTAGACGTGGCTGACGTTGCCGCTGCCGTCCACGTCGGCTTCAAACTCCATCGCGTTCGGATCGACGACCAGCAGCCCTGCGGCGACATTGGTTGCCAGAGCGGCTCCTGCCGGATCATAGATCTTCGACCCCGGATATCCTGTCTGGTGCAAGTCATTGACAATCTGATCGACGAACTGACGCGACATCTGCGTCATATCCACCTTGCCCGTGTCGGCGCTGGCTCTTTTTTGCATCTGCATGAGCCCATCAGTAGCGATGGCCAGAACGATCATGAGAAGAAGAACCGTCAGCATCAGTTCGAGAAGGGAAAAACCCTTCTGGCGGCCCGACGAAGTTTGTGCGTGGCTTTGTGTCATAAGAGTTCCTTTTTACGGGCCCCCGATGCCCCGCAGTGTCACGGGTAGAGCCAGGCGCAATCCTCCGCCGCCGGATTTTGTATTCAATGAACTCACCTGGCGGGACGAAACCGTAATGAGCCGCGTTTCATCAGCGGAGACGGTTATGATGTTCCAGCGAACGTCGTAGACAGTCTGGCGGCCATTGGGAGCACAATCTGTGTACTGCATGGTATAGTTCGCCGTAACCGCGCTGGCTTGCTGGCTCCAATCGATCATTCCGTAGGTCAGGTCCGCGACATTTGTGTCCACGTTCGCCCCAAGACCATTGGGCGCGGCTCCTCCGGCGGTGGCCACAGTATGGGCCACGTTGGCGCAATCCGTCAGAGTAATCGTGGCAGTGGAATCAGGATGCTGGGAGCTGACTTGCTCCAACACCATCTGCGCCAGCAATGTGGCGCTGGTATCTTTGCTGTTCTTGCTGTTGGTGTAGGCGGAAGCCAGACACAGTTCCAGGAGCGCGGTCAGCCCTATCAACAGGACGGCCAAAGCCATCATCAACTCGGCCAGTCCCATACCCCTCTGGCCTTTTCTGCGATGCCGTGAACGAGTTCTCATAGGTTCCACCTACAGCTTTCCCCAGGCCGTCCCGGTGTAATACCACCTTTGAATGCGCCCTGCAGGAGTCACTGTGACGGCTTCCCAGTCCTGGGTCACGTTGTTCTGAAAGAAGACCCAGTAAGCGATGGGACCGCCGGTGGTGTCGCAGACTGTCCCTCCGTTTGCTGCTTTTGGTTTACAGGGCAGACCTTCCGGGCCAAACGTAACGCGGGTGGTGGCACTGCTTCCGTCCTGCGGCGTGAGGCCGGAGGGATTTGTGCCTAGGAGCTGTTGTGAAAGATTTGCTGTGCTGGGCGCCGCGCCCTGCGGTTGCTGAATGATTTCCGTAGAGACCGCGATCACCGGATCTTTCGGATCCGGCGTGCCGTTGCCGTTTCCCGAGGCTCCATTGACGCCTTGCGGATAAATGTCGACGAACTCCTCTGAGACATTACCCGCTACGAATGGCCACGCGGAATAGAAGCGGTCATCCTGGACGGCCCGCATACGTGCCTGCTGAAGGAGTCCGGAAAAGTCGGTTCCCGCGGATCTCAGTTTGGATCGGTGGACAACCCCCATCAGGCTCGGAACGCAAAGCCCGGCTAGAATCATCAGAATCGCCACCACGATCAGCATTTCCAGTAGTGAAAAACCCCGACTGACTCCGCCCGTAGTGCCGTCAGCGCGATATCGAGTATGTCTGTACATCCTTAGGCCCCTCAGAGGCTTTTAGACGCGCCCCCAAACCACGGGCTGCTAATCGCCCGCGGTTCCGTCCAGAAGAAGTTAATCTCCCGGGACCAACTTGGGTAGGTGACAAAAGTAACAAGCGGCAGGGGCACCTTCGGGTGTTACTTTGGATTCTGCACCCGCAATTATCCCAGATTGGCGTAGGGTTGAGCGACTTCCCAGGTCATCCCAACGGGCCCCAGCAACGCGCGGTTTTCGCGTTGATGGGTAGAGATTGGCGTGGGCTCCCCAAATAATCCAACTTTGGTCTGCCTCTGTGTGACTCTGTGTCCTCGGTGGTTAAAGACTTTGTTGAGTCGGCAGGCCACGGAAACATACGTTTTTGGGGAAACTTGAAGTTTTTTACCACGGAGACGCGGAGACGCGGAGAAAGCCGGGAGGCAAAATACTTACCACTGATCTTCACGGATGACACTGATTGGGAGATCGGGACCGAAAACGAGTACCGAGAGAACTCCCTGACCGCTGCATGGAGCCGCAAGCCTGGTCGTTCCACTCGTCCTTACTCCTTCGTTCGCTCGGACTCGGTCAGGATGAGAAGAAAAAAAGCGGCCCCGTTGCTATCGGCTTTCAGCACGGGGCCTTTCCAGTTACTTCGGGGTAGTGGTGGCGGGTGTGGCAGTGGCTGTAGTCAAAGTCTCGATCAACGGCTTGGCAACAGCCGGCGTGGTAATGCCTTCACCCTTGACGATTTGTTCCGGGGTGACTTTTGTGCCATAGAGATTCTTATTGCCATCGTCGTCAGGCTGCAGTGTGGCTCCGGAGAGAGAAACGCCGCCGAACACTCCCTGCGACCGCGAGTAAGAGAGCATCTGGGCTTTCATGTTACCGCTGGTGGCGGCTTCACTGGTCCTGCCGACTGGGCCGGCGGCAATGCTGGCGTCCGCACCCAGTTTGAGCTTGTTTTTCATCATTTGCCGGGCTCCCGACTCGTTCAGTACCAGAATTACAAAATCGGTGGACTCGCCGCCGATCTGAAAACCAAGGCTGGCTGAGCTGGATGCCATCATGACAGGCGCGCTCCAGGCTCCCTTGAAATCCGCTCCTTCGCGGCAGGTCATGGCGCCGCGGCCATAACTGCCGCCAACACCAAAGGCCGCTTTCTTCACGGAGGGAAGAATGATGACGCACTTGGCGTCATCCAGCACGCTACCCGGAATACCTTTGTCAGGTGTGGCCAAGATCTCTTTCATTACATCTCCTGATTCCTTGACGCGTTCTTTTTCTTTTTCGGCAGAGTCGGCGAAGAGAGGTACGGTGAGACTCAGCAGCAAACTGCAAATTGTGATCAGACGTTTCATGAGACCCTCACAGGTAACGTAAATTTTTTAGGCGCCGCAACCGCCGTCGCCGGATTTGCTCCAGCCAGAAGCAGGGTGCCAAATGCCATGGATCTAGTATTCCCGCAAATGACCCGCGACAAACCGAGATTCATTCAATTTCTTGAGAGCTGTTGAACAGCAGTAAAACAAACGTGGAACTTGTATCTATTGGCGAACAACTCTGAATCAAGGCCTTCTGAGCACGGTGTTTGCAAATAGATGGGGATGGCTCAATCGAAATCGCCAGCGCTGCGCGCGAATTAGTTTGCCTGTTTGGCGGCACGCTGCCGCACGTTACCGCTTTCTCGGGCCTTCGAGGTGTCGGCCGGCAGAAGCATTAGGACATTGCGGCGGTATTCGGCATACTCCGCATGAGATCGAATGAGGTCGCACTCCTATCCTTCCCTCACCACAGCGGTCCCACTTGTCCTTCATTGAGCACCGGGTGCGGGCCACCATCATTTAAGAGGCGCAGCGTGCCCAGGTAAGGCTTGGCTTGCGGATCATACGTCACGGTAATGCTTCCACCTCTGCCGGATGATCCACTCCTGCCGTCTTGTCCATCGGAACCATCTCTTCCGCTGCTTCCATTCGGAGAGCCGATACCACCGGAACCTCCCCGGCCGCCGCGGCCGCCTTTTCCGGCGGAGCCTCCATCGCCGCCCAGGCTCTTCACCGTCAGCGTGCCTCCCTGAGGATCGACCAGAAACAGATCTTCAGTGCGCCCTGAAGCGACACTCACTTGCAGCAGAGGATGGGTTCCAGCTCTAAGCGCCACCCGGACCTGCACCGGGAGCCCGTCTCCGCCATCTCCTCCATTGCCGCCATCCGTGCCATTGCTGCCATCAGATCCGTTCCCGCCCGGGGATGGATTATCCGGATCAAGTGAGCCTGAGCTACCGCTTGAGCCATCCATGCCACTTTGGCCGTCAAGACCGTTGAAGCCGCTGCTACCGGAAAAATTTGCCATGAAGTTGCGGTCATAACGCAAAGGAATGTCGAGGTCCGCGTGCATGTCCGGATGACTGGGAACGGTAATAGCGACGTGCGGTAATTTGCCGTCGCTGATTCGGGGATCACTGGCAAGGCTCACCACCCCTTTCTTATTGGCCGTAACGACGCTGGGCGCGACCGCCAAGTCTCTCCACAAAACTTTGCCATGAGCTTTGCCTTCCGTCATTAATACAGTGCCGTCCGGCTGAGTCACCTTCACCATGAGTGAAGACTTCTTTCCCGGCGCAATACCCGGCCCCTTGAACTGACTTACCTGAATTGAGCTCACGGGAACTTTGGCCAGGTCAACCTTCATTCCAAGCTTGATCTGAATTCCAGCGCATCCGCTCAGCGCAAGCATGGCAGCCACAGAAACGCTGATCATGGCTGGCTTCTTGCAAATATCTTTACCGCAGGTGAACAAAGAATTTAAAGTGGCGCTTCCAAAAATAGATGGAAGAAAAGTATGCAAGAAAGCAAGTGGCCTGCTCATTGCCTGACTCCCTTTAGCTCACGCGATAACGACCGCCTGAGCTGCTGGATGAATCAAACGCAAAACCTGCCAGCATGTTGTGCGCAGTGTTCCCGTTCGCTGGTTAAGTGTTGTGAAGAACTTGTCAGGGAGTGTTGCGGCTGGCGCATGCGCGGAAACGAATGTCTTCGCAACATGAGCTATGAAAGAAGAAACTAGCTTTTGATCTCGCTAGAGCCCAAACCTCTGCCGGTAAGCGCTGGGAGAGGCTCCGGTATGCCGTTCAAAGAGCTGGCGGAAAAAAGCAACATCCTGGTAACCGACGGCGTCACTGATCTCCTGCATGGTGCGATGGTCACTCTCCAGCAGGCGCTTGGCGGCGGCGATCCGCAGTTTTTGCAGATAGCTTAACGGGCTGTCTCCGGTGGCCTGCTTGAAGCGGCGCACAAAGTTGCGCAGGCTCATGCCCACGCGCTTGGCCGTGGCTTCCAGTGGGAAGTTGCGATGAAAATTCTGGTGCAGCCATTCCTGCGCGCTGGAGATGGTTTCATCTGAGTGCTCAGTCTTTAGCGGCACAACGGCAAATCCCGCCTGCCACGCGCGCGGCGTTTCAATGAGCAGCGCCTTGGCGCTTTGCATGGCCACATCGTGTCCGCAGAACCCTTCCACCAGATGCAATGCAAGATCGAGTGATGCATTCACGCCGCCGCCGCAATAGAGACCGTGGTCCTCTGTGATCATGAGTTCCGGCATCCAGCGCACCGCGGGATATTTCTCGCGAAACCGCTCAGCCAATGCCCAATGTGTGGTGGCGCGTTTGCCATCCAGCAAACCTGTCGCGGCAACCAGGCCCACGCCAGAGCACACGCTGGCAATGGCTGCTCCACGTTTGTGCCAGCGACGTAGCCAGGGCACAACCGGCGCATTGCGCTCCACCACATCATCCAGGCTGATGCCGGTAGACGGGATAAGGATGAGCTCGGTCTTGCGAATGTCTTTGAGCGCCGCCGCAGGGCGGACTTGAATGGGCCCGTCACAACGGACGGCACGGCCATCAACCGATGCCGTGGTCACGCGAAAGTGCGGCGACGGCTGCGTTCCTGTTAGAACATTCCACAATGCGCCGGCATGGCGAAAGACCTCCATGGGACCGATGGCGGTGGAGGGAAACATTTCGTCGAGAAAAAGAATGGTGACGTCTGTCATGGTAAAAACACCTTTTATGGCCTAATCACCTATCTATAATGGCAAATCTGCCATCTTGTGGCAAGCCCCTTTCACGACTATGGTTAAGGGAGTAAGTTAATTGCGAAAAATCAGCCGGAGGGTGTGATGAAGAAATATGTAATCGAGCGCGAGATTCCAAAAGTGGGGACCCTGGAACGCGAACAGTTGCGTGAAGCTGCGGCCAAGTCCAATGAGGCGCTACGCCAGATTGGCCCGGACATTCAGTGGCTGGAATCGTTTGTTGCCGCCGACAAAACGTTCTGCGTGTACCTGGCCAAGGACGAATCGGTCATCCACAAGCACGCACAGCTGAGCGGCTTCCCTGCCAGCAAGATCACGGAAATTGGCAAGATCATTGACCCCACCACGGAAGCCAAGCGGTAGGTTTTCGGCCTCTATGCCGCCGTCAGTTCGTGGCACTCAGCTCATGAATGATGGCGGCACAGCGTTTTGTGCGATTCCGTGTGATTCGCTGGCTAGCGGTTCTTTCTCTTCAGTACGGCCTTTACTGCCTTCACAATAAATGGCGCAGTCAGTCCGTATTTTTCCATCAACTGTTCGGGAGTTGCGGACTCAGCATAGGTGTTATCGATGCCCACAAACTCCATCGGCACCGGGTGCGACTTGCCTACAGCGCGCGCCACCTGCGATCCCAGCCCGCCATCCAGCAAATGTTCTTCTGCGGTAACAATAGCGCCGCACTCTTCCGCCGCTTTAGCAATGGCGGCTTCATCCACAGGCTTGATCGTGTGCATATCGATCACGCGGGCGTTGATGCCTTCTCCGGCTAACTGCGCCTGCGCTTCCAGCGAATAGCTCACTTCAAGACCACAAGCGATGATCGCCACGTCACGACCGTCGCCGTGCTGCTTGGCTTTGCCAATTTCGAACTTGTCATCCGGACCATAGATGATTGCTGTCTTGGGGCGTCCGGTACGCATGTAAGCCGGACCCACATGTTCCGCCATGCGGTGCACCAGCGCGCGGGCGCAAAACTCGTCAGAGGGGCTGAGCACCACAAAACCGGGCAGCGCGCACATGAGCGCGTAGTCTTCCACCGACTGCTGGCTGGGACCGTCCTCACCAATAGAGATGCCGCCGTGCGAGCCAACATACTTGGCATTCACATGCGGATACGCCGCGCCGACACGAAGCTGGTCAAAACCTTTATCGCAGAGAAAAACCGCGAACGAAGAAGCGAATGGGAGCTTGCCGGCAAGCGCCAGTCCGGCAGCAATGGAAACCATATTGGCCTCAGCAATGCCCACGGTAAAGAAGCGCTCAGGAAATACCTTTTGGAAGCTCGCGCTGAAAGTTGACTTGGCCAGATCAGCATCAAGCACGATGACATTGGGATTGACTTTGCCCAGCTCAACCAGAGCCTGCCCGTAGGCCTCGCGCGTGGCGACGCCCATCTTGGGTTCATATTTCGTCTTGGTATTGGCGAGTGTAGTTGAGCTCAAAGGTTCTCCTTATTCCGTCTACATTCAGATTGCACAAAGCATCACAGCGAAAATGCCGGCTATCTTCCAGTTGATCCGTGTTCTTTCGCGTTAATTCGCGGCCAAAATTTCCTGATCTGCGCTTATCTGCGAAAATCTGCGGCTATAGTTTTTTTGCTGCCTCTTCCAACTCGGCCACGGCTGCGGCAACCTGGGCTGGATTGGGAGCAACGCCATGCCACGCTGCCGTGTTCTCCATAAATGAAACACCCTTACCTTTAACGGTGTTGGCAACGATGCAGGTTGGCTTGTC
Organism: Terriglobia bacterium; assembly: GCA_963724105.1. Taxonomy (GTDB): domain Bacteria; phylum Acidobacteriota; class Terriglobia; order Terriglobales; family Acidobacteriaceae; genus Angelobacter. Next base: position 10,234 of record CAVRTD010000009.1, read on the forward strand.
ATCCTTCGCGTTGCGCGCTGTTTCCAGCGCGGGAATTACCTGGTTGAAATCATGGCCGTCAATCGCCAGCGTGCGCCAGCCAAAGGCCTCAAACTTTTCTACCAGAGGCGCGGGATCCAGAATGTCTTTCACAAAGCCATCGAGCTGAATATGGTTGTAGTCAATGATCAGCGTCAGGCCCTGCACCTTATGAAACGGAGCAAACATTGCGGCTTCCCAGTTCTGGCCTTCCTGGACCTCGCCATCGCCAATCAGCACAAACGTATGCCAGTCCTTGTGGTCGATCTTCGCTGCCAGCGCCATGCCTGCGCCAATGGAAAGTCCCTGCCCCAGCGATCCGGTATTGGCTTCCATCGCGGGGAAAAAGCGCTTGTCCGGATGTCCCTGCAATGGCGAACCCATTTTGCGCAGCGTGCCCAGCACAGAGAGGTCAATGTATCCGGCCTCAGCCATCACCGCGTACAGCGCGGGGCAGCCGTGGCCTTTGGAGAGAATAAAACGATCACGGTCCGGCCACTGCGGATCTTTAGGATTGTGGCGCATCACGCGGAAATAGAGCGCGGTCAGCAACTCCACTTCAGAGAGTGACCCTCCAGGATGTCCGCTGCCTGCGGCGCCAATCATCTTGATAATTTCAATGCGCAGGCGATTGGCCATGCGCTTAAGTTCAACAATGGAATCAATTCGGTTGGCTGAGGTCACGTCGGCGGTTGTGCTCATCAGGTAGAACTCGCTCTCCGGCTGCGATTCTTGCGCACGGCCAAGTTCAGTTTAAATGTCCCATCCTGCATGGTCAACGCGCGCATGCATCTCAGCTATGCACAATTTGCAGTGCAGAGAAACATTCTAAACAAAGCCGCTCAACAGGCGTCATCCCGAACCCCCGTCAACGAGCGCCGCGCTTTCTCAAGCGCGCGAGTAGGGGTGAGGGACCTTGTGTTTGGTAAGCAAGATGACACAAGGGGTTCCTCGTCATTCTTCACGAGGTTTAAAAAAGAAGTTGAAGGCCCATAACAAAAGGGCTAAGAGCTAACGGCCAAAAGCTAACAGCTAAGCGCCAGGCGCTAACGCCTCATCTTCAAACTCAAATTGTTCCTGCTGCTGCGGGTCATGGCACATCCAAACCGGAGCAAAGGAGAGCCGGTGCAGGGGCGTGGGGCCGTATTCATTGAGCGCCGCCAGATGTTTAGGAGAACGGTAACCTTTATTGGACGCAAGATCGTATTGCGGAAAGACCGGGTCCCAGCGGCGAATCATTTCGTCGCGATGCACCTTGGCAATGATGGAAGCCGCCGCAATTGAGACAGAAAGCGCGTCCCCATGGATGATGTTGGTCTGCGGACACTCCCAGTTCACGCGCACTGCGTCCACCAGCAGATGGTCCGGGGCCGGGGCAAGCTGACCAATAGCTTCCCGCATGGCCAGCAGTGACGCCCAGTAAATATTGATCTGGTCGATACGCGCAACATCCACTGTGGCAACCGCGTAGGCAATCGCATGTTCTTTGATTCGCTTTGCCAGCTTCTCGCGAGTCTCCTGGTCAATCAACTTGGAGTCGCGCAGGCCTTTGATGCGATAGCCGGGCTCAAGAATCACTGCCGCTGCAACCACCGGACCAAACAGGCAGCCACGTCCAACCTCATCCACGCCGGCCACAAGTTGCGCACCGGAAGCCCAAGCCAGCTTTTCAAACTTCTGCGTGCACTTCAGGCGCTTGAGCAAGCGCATCTTCATTGTGCCCTTGGAAAATGGCACGCCAGTGGCAGGGTTAATAGGGATGGTAAGCTTTTTGCGCTTCTTGCGGGCGGGTTTTGGTGCAGCAGACATACTTAGAATCGTGAACACGCTTGCATGTGTTCTTTTCTTTATGCTGCACTCAGCATAACGCAAATGGAAACAGAATTGGGATGAAAGAGAAGGAGCGCATGGGAACAGGCGCTGCCGCTTGTGCCTGCGAAACCTGTGACCAAGGAAAAGCTGCGGAAGATTCTTCCGCAGCTCTGTGAGAAAATCTGTGTTTTACGACCGAATTAAGCTTCCTTAGCCTGGTCAGCCTTGGCAGCGGCAGCAGCGGCTTTCGCCGCCTCCGCGCGATGGTCAACTTCACGCAGACGTGCAGCCTTGCCTTTCAATGCGCGCAGGTAGAACAGTTTGGCGCGGCGCACCTGGTTCGAGCGGACAACTTCCACTTTGTCCAGCACCTTGGAATTGAAGGGGAAGATACGCTCCACACCCTGGCCAAAGCTGACCTTGCGGACGGTAAAGCTGCCTTGCGGGCCGCTACGCATGGAAATGATGGTGCCTTCAAAGGCCTGAACGCGTTCTTTGTCGCCTTCTTTGATCTTGACCTGCACACGGACGCTGTCGCCCGGCTTTACCGCAGGAATATCGTGGCGCTGCAGCTTGGCAGCCAGTTTTTGCATGATGGGATGCTGTGACATGACTTCTTCCTTTTTGATACTTCTTTGAAATTTAGCAATTAGCAGCTAGCAATTGGCAAATCCGCTTTGACCGCTAGTGAAGCTCGTGATTTTGCTAATTGCCAGTTGCTATTTGCCGCCTTTTTCTATCTCAGCCAAAAACTTTTTATCTTCCTTGCTCAGCGGCTGCCGCTCCAGCAGGTCCGGACGATGCTGCAAAGTCTTCTCCAGCGCTTTGCTGCGGCGCCACTTGCGTATCTGCTCATGGTTGCCGCCCACTAAAACTTCCGGCACCGCCATGCCGCGGAACTCCGCGGGCCGCGTGTAATGCGGATAATCCAGCAATCCGCCTGAGCCACAAGTACTGTCCGGCCCGGATACGCCAATCTTTCTTGTGCCGCCAGGCACAGCGCTTGATGCCGCGCTAAAACTTTCCTGCCGTGCCGAGGCTTCATTTCCCAGCGCTCCCGGAACCAGCCGCGTGATCGTATCAATCATCACCGCAGCGCCCAGCTCCCCGCCACTCAGCACGTAATCGCCGATCGAAATCTCGCGGTCCGCCAGGCCTTCTGCCACCCGCTCGTCCACGCCTTCATACCGGCCGCAGATCAATACAATCCGCTCGAGCGATGCCATCTCTTCAGCCACGCTCTGCGTAAACATCCGGCCTTGCGGCGAAAGCAGGACCACCGTCTCTTTCGTGTCGCCCGCTATCCGCTGCTCGCGCGACGCCATGCCCAAAGACTCAACGCAGTCAAACAATGGCTCCGGCTTCAACACCATGCCTTCACCACCGCCAAAAGGACGGTCATCCACCGTCTTGTGCCGGTCCGTGGTAAAGGCCCGCAGATCGTGAATCAGAATTTCAATGAACGCGGCCTCGCGCGCCCTGCGCACAATGCCGTAATCCAGCGGCCCGCGAAAAAAGTCCGGAAAAATAGTTACGATCTCGAACTTCATCGGCCGACCTGTCAAGACTTCTCGTGTTGCCGCTGCTTTTCTTCCTGGTTCAGCGGCGCATCCAGATCCAGCATGCCTTCCGGCAGCTTCATTTCCAGGCGCTTCTGTTCCAGTAAAATCTTTTCAATGTAAGCGCCGGCAAAAGGGACCAGATATTCCTTACCGCCTTCAATCACCAGCAGCGGCGCTTCTCCGCTGCCAAACTGCACATCTTTAATCCGTCCAATTTCGTGTCCGGAATCAGTCACGGTGCAGCCCACCAGATCGCTTACAAAAAATTCGTCACTTCCCAGTTCGGCGCGTTCGCTGCGCGGAATCTGTATCTCACTTCCAATCAGCGTTTCTGCATCGCTGATGGAATCCACGCCGGCAAACTTCAGCACCACCATGCCTTTGTGAAACCAGTGCTCTTCCAGCTCCAACTGCCGCCGCACTGCGTTTGCTGCCGCATTCTGCTTTGCGATCCCGCTTCCGCCGAGCGCAAAAAGTTTCTTGCGCGTTGCAAACAGCTCGGGAAAGTCGGTGAGCAAAGTTGCTGCTACTTCGCCGTGGCGTCCCTGCGTTTTGGCCACCCGGGCAATCGCGACGAACTCAGTCTCATCACTCATCAGCGCTGCCCTGCAAAATTAGAAGATCAGAAGCTCAACTTTACTCTGCTGGCGCGTCCGCTTCTTCTTCATCGTCTTCAATGATTTCCAGTATGTAGCGTTGCTGGAACTTCATGCTGGCCGCGCCCAGTATGGTGCGGATTGATTTGGCAGTGCGTCCTTGCCGTCCAATTACTTTACCCAGATCGTTCTGGGCCACCCGCAGTTCCAGGATCGTGGCATCACCATCCGCAACCGGGGTCACCTGAACTTGTTCTGGAGCGTCCACCAGGGCCTGGGCAATTTGCTCCACGAGCATGCGCATATCACCGCTCGTCTCCGTCATAAGGCGAGTTCCTTCACTTGCTGTACGTTGGGCCTGAATTTTCCCGGAAAAGAACTTTTGACTTCCTGCTGCTTAGGCCGCTGGCGCTGTAGCAGCCTTTGACTTGGTGAGCAAACGGCCCACGGTGTCAGAAAGCTGTGCGCCTTTGGAAACCCAGTAATCAATACGGTCACGCTTCAGGTCGATTGTCGTGGGGTTGGTGCGGGGATTGTAAAGTCCCACAACTTCTACGGAGCGTCCGTTGCGAGCGCGCTCTTTATCGATAACCACCACCCGGTAATAAGGCTGCTTGCGCGCACCAATGCGCGCTAATCGTATCATTAGCACAGTTGCACTGAATCCTTTCCTGATTGAGCCCGGTAAAGCTGGGCAAGTTGTTATTATCGCGTAAGTTGCGGGGATTGGCAAGACGGCAAAGCCTTAAGCACCCTGTCTAGAGCTTGCTTATATCTTCCATGATCCTGGCCAACGCATGGCGGGCATCGTTCGGCGTCCACACCTGGAAAGTGTGCATCTTCAACGGTTTCAACATCTTCTCCACGCTGCCCACATTGCCTGAGAAAGTATGGCGCTCAGAATGGCCAAACCCTCTGCGATCAAAACCTCTGTTATGGTCAAAGCCTCTGTATCTGATCGGTTGCTGCCCATGATCTAAAAGCTCAAATTGCAGGTAATAGATGATGCAATCCTCTTCATTGCCGGTCTCGATCGCAGGCAGCGCAGGAAAATCATACAAATCCATGGGGCTGCCGATAATCACGAACACGTGAAGCGGCTTTTCCTCTGGCTTGCCCGCCTCAGCGGGAGCAAGCTTGAGCCGCCGAACGATTTCGTCGCGCAGGAAGACGGGGCTTTGCTTGCGATTCTCCAGGTCCTTTACGCTAACCACCCCGGGACCGTTATCCGGCAAGAGCGCCTTCCGCAGGACCGTCCAATCCAGTTCCTTGCCGTCATTCTGTTCAAATGGAATACGCCGCTGAACCAGATCCAGCGCCGCCTCGCTCTCAGAGCCGTTGGCTACCTTAATCTGGCTGAAGACCTTGAACGTGGGCACCGCGCTTGAAACATAGTCGTTGTAATAGCCATAACTGCCGCGAAAGATCGCGGCCGAAGGCGTCAGGTCCATAAGTACTTCCAGTTGGATTGGCCGTTTCGTCGTGAGTGGCAAAAAAAGCTGCCCTTCAACATCGGAATGGAAGAGGAACTCCGGGCCGTCACGCTGGGTTGACCAGAATTCAAAGGCGTCCAGCCCGTGCCACATGCCGGGCATCGGATCATTCTTATAGGCGTCCACGTGAAACAGGCGGTGCATGAAATTGTGCTCGCCAGACTTCTTGTCCCACAGCGCCACCGACACCTCATACTGGCCCGGCACGGCAAAGGCCTGCCATGAGAACTCCAGATCACTGCGCTTCATCTCCGGCTTCAGGTCACTCAGTTCCAGCACTCCGAAATTGCGTGAAGAAACTCCCTCGCCATTGCTTACCTGCACCAGCAGGATGATCTGCTCGTCATGGCTGCGTTTCAGCAGCTCTGGGCCCGGCACCTGGACCTGTATGTTGGCAATCAGCCTTTGATGAATGGAAAGCTTGTCGGCAGTCATGTGTACCTGCCACGGTATCTGCGTCTTAGGACCTTCGGTCTTCCACTTTTCAAAAGGCGCGTCAGCAAAAGCGGAGTCCACGGTGACTTCCTGGGCGTGCGCCGGCAAAGCCAATCCCAACCCAAGGACAAGCAGAGAGATCAGCGAACTGCATAAGCGGGAGATGGGCCTGATAGGCATAGCCGGCAAATGATGGGACACTCACAGCATAGTAGTAGCGGACACCGCTGGCAACCTGCATTTGCCGCGTTCGAGCGTGAGGCGGTAAACATTTGCCGTAAATAGAGTCTAACGGCGACAATGGTCGCCATGCGTTCTTATTCCCAGGCTTACTCAAAGACCTATAGATGCGCGCTCATCTCCTCCGCCATTTTCCTGTTCTTATTGTCAGTCCCAAATCTTCAGTCTGATTCGCGGCCGCTGCCGGAAGACCTGGGCGCGGTGCATCTTGCCCAGTTGCTTACCAAACTGAAGACCACAGTGCGCATCATGCAGACCACCGCTCATCCCGATGACGAAGACGGCGGCCTGCTGACCCTGGAAGCGCGCGGCAAGGGCGCCAGCGTCCTTCTATTTACGGTTACGCGCGGTGAGGGCGGCCAGAACAAGTTTGGCACTGAGAGTTCGGACGAGCTAGGCATTCTGCGCACACTAGAACTTCTGGAAGCCGACAAATATTACGGTGTGGAGCAGCGCTTCAGTCACGTGACGGATTTCGGCTTCTCCAAAACAGCCGAAGAGACGTTTAACAAGTGGCACGGCCATGACATTGCGCTGGGAGACATGGTGCGGGCCATACGCATCTTCCGGCCTGACATTTTGATTGCGCGCTTCAGTGGCACTCCTCGCGATGGCCACGGCCATCACCAGGCATCGGCACTGCTCACCATTGAAGCCTACCGCGCCGCCGCCGATCCCAATAAGTTTCCCGAGCAAATCAAAGAAGGCCTGCTGCCCTGGCAGGCGAAAAAACTTTATGTCGGTAATCCGCCGGGGATGTTTCAGCGCAACGTAGCGGAACAGGATTATTCCGTGAAACTAAACATCGGCGAGTACAGTCCAATCCTGGGAATGTCTTACACACAGTTCGCGCTGGAAGGGCTGGCCCACCAGACTTCACAAGGGACGGGCGGTATCCGCGTGCCACCCGGCCCGCGCTACACCTATTACCAGCTGAAAGACTCAGTGCTGCCGAAATCAGATGCAGCGCATGAAACTGAATTTACTGATGGCATTGATACTTCCATCGTCGGGCTGGCCGCACGCCTTGGCGCCGACGAAGCCAAAGTTCCCTTCCTGAAGCCTGCGCTTGAGTCGTTGCAGAGACATGTTGAAGAGGCGAGCAAAGTGTTTTCCCTGCATGACACCTCTGCGAGTGCCGCGCCGCTTTTGGCTGGAATGAATGAATCCGCAGCGCTCCTAAAACAGATTTCAAACACGCAGATAGCGCCGGCTGCGAAGGCCGAATTAACAGCGGCTCTGGAAACCAAGCATCAGCAATTCAGAGATGCCGCCAATGAATCGCTGGGAATTTATTTTGATCTCTCCGTGGATCAGCCGGGCGGACCCGGTGCGCCATCCTATTTCCCGCGTATGGAACAAACCATCAGTCTGGCTGTGCCGGGACAAGCTTTCACCATGACTGCCCGCCTGTATAACCGCGGCAAGCTGGCGATCAAAACCAGCGATATAGAGCTGGGGCTGGATCCAGGCTGGAAGAGTACGGTCATTAAAAGCGACACCCGCGAATTGGCCAGCGGTGAAATGTCTTCCGTTCAATTTCAGGTGACCGTCCCGGAAAATGCGCCTTATACGCGGCCTTATTGGAGCCGCGGCAATCCTGAAACCGAGACGGTCTACACGGTCAACGATCCTAAATTGCTGACCAATCCCTGGCCTCCGTATCCAGTGCACGCGCACGCCAGCTACATGCTCGGCAACAATTCGGGTGAGGCGGCTGCCGTCGCCAAAATCAAATTTATCGATCCCACCTCAGGCCAGTCTGAGCGCCCATTGGCGGTTGGCCCGCCGATCTCTGTACTTCTGAATTCACCCGTAGCAGTTGCGCCCGTTGGAGGCACGGAGAAATCACAGATTGAAGTCAGCGTGCGCAGCAATGTGCAGACAGCGGTCCACGCCAAGCTACGCCTGGAAACGCCGCAGGGATGGAAAGTTGAGCCGACAGAGATTCCCGTCGACCTTGATCACGATGGCGACGTAAATAATTACGCCTTCCAGATCACCCCCCAGAACCTGCATGAAGGCACATATAAAGTCACTGCTCGCGCTGAGTACAACGGCAAACAGTACGCTGAAGGATTCAAGGTCATCACGCGGCCTGATCTTGATTCCTATTACGCCTATCGCCCGGCAACAGAAAACGTGCAAGCCGTGGACGTGAAGTTGCCGCCGCAACTCAGGGTCGGCTACATCATGGGCACCGGCGATGAAATTCCTTCCGTGCTCGAAAGCGTTGGCCTGAGCACCAGCATCATTGCCCCGCAAGAGCTGGCTACAGGCGATCTCAGCCGCTATGGAACCATCGTTGTCGGCATACGCGCCTATGACACGCGGACCGACGTGCGCGAGCACAATCGCCGCCTGCTCGATTATGTAAATCGCGGCGGAACGCTCATCGTCCAATACAACCAGAGCACTGGCGCCTTTAATGACGGACATTACACGCCTTATCCCGCCACTGCGGCCAACGTGCGCGTCTCCGTGGAAGAGCAGCCGGTAGAAATTCTTGCGCCGGAAGAGAGCGTCTTCAACTGGCCCAACAAAATCACGCAAAAGGATTTTGACGGCTGGGTGCAGGAGCGCGGACTCTACTTCATGTCGCAATGGGACGCGCAGTTCAAGCCGCTGCTGGCCTCGAATGATCCGGGCGAGCCATCGCAAAAAGGCGGATTGCTGCTGGCCCACTACGGCAAAGGAATTTATATCTACTCGGCCTATGGCTTCTCGCGCCAGCTTCCCGCCGGAGTTCCCGGGGCCATCCGTTTGTTTGTGAATCTGGTCAGCGCGGGACATCAATGACAGAGGTCCCGCAATCTCCACCGCCCGGCCTGGCGCGCGACGTCGGTCTGCGCGAAGCCACGGCGCTCAACATCATTGACATGATCGGCGTCGGCCCTTTTGTCACGATTCCTCTGATTATCCATGCCATGCACGGTCCGCAAGCCATGCTGGGCTGGGTGCTGGGCGCGCTGCTGGCCATGTGTGACGGACTGGTGTGGGCGGAGCTGGGCGCAGCCATGCCGCAGGCCGGCGGATCATACCAATATCTGAAGGAAAGTTACGGCGCAAAGCGGCTGGGACGGCTGATGTCATTCCTGTTTGCGTGGCAGTTGATTTTCAGCGCGCCGCTCTCCATCGCCTCCGGTTGCCTGGGCATCGCGCGCTATGCAGAATATGTCTGGCCGGCGCTGAGCCATGTGTATGCCGACCATACTCTATCTCTCAGCCTGGGCTTTCTCGGCGCGCTTGAGTTTCGTTTGTTCATCACCAACGGAACATTCGTCGCCATGGCCAGCTGCCTGCTTGCCCTTGCGTTGCTTTATCGCCGGATCTCAGTCATCGGCCACCTGGCGCGCTATCTCTCTGTCGGCGTGCTGGGCGCGATCCTGCTGGTTATCGCCGCCGGACTCAGCCACTTCAACGCCGCGCGTGCATTCAGCTTTCCTCCGGGAGCGTTTAATCTCTCTTCGGGCTTCATCATAGGACTGGGCGCAGCCATGCTGGTGGCGACCTACGATTACTGGGGTTATTACAACGTCTGCTTTCTGGGCGCGGAGATCAAAAAGCCTGAGCGCAATATTCCCCGCGCGGTGCTGCTCTCCATTGTGATTGTCGGGGCGCTCTATCTGGTAATGAACATCAGCCTGCTGGGAGTTCTGCCCTGGCAGGAACTGGACCAGGTGGGCGCGAATGAAGCGCGTTATTACATTGCGGCAACGCTGCTGCAGCGTACGTTTGGCAACTGGTGGGGAATGTTTGGCGCGTGCCTCATCATGTGGACGGCGTTTGCTTCTGTCTTTTCGTTGATGCTCGGCTATTCGCGCGTTCCGTACGCCGCCGCGCAGGACGGCAACTTCTTTCGCGCCTATGCCAAGCTGCATCCCAAACATCAATTCCCACATCGTTCATTGCTGACGCTGGGACTGGTAACCGCCGTTTTCTGCACGCTGCGCCTGCAAGACCTGATTGCCGCTTTAGTAGTCATCCGCATCATGGTGCAATTTCTCTCGCAGATATTCGGGCTCCTGCTGCTGCGGGCGCGGCGGCCGGATTTCCCTCGCCCTTTTCGCATGTACCTTTATCCAATCCCGGCTCTGCTGGCGGCATTGGGATTCATTTACATTCTTTATGCCCGCCCAACGCTCAAAGAAATTCGCTTTGGCGCGGTGATTGCGTTCATCGGATTCATCATCTTTATGGCACGCTCCTGGCAGCGCAAGGAATGGCCATTTTCCGGACACCCCGCTCACAATCCTGCTAGTGAGGCAGTCCAATGATTTGTCATGTCCGCAACCTCTTCGAGGTCCGTTAGACCCATGGAGACCCCGGCTTCAACCGAGATCACACCGGTCCATCACTCCGCGCTCTCGCCCTTGCGTGAGCCGCTGTTCCGCACCTTGTGGATTGCGGCGGTGATCTCTTACACCGGAAGCTGGATGCAGAACGTCGCTACCGGCTGGCTGATGACCTCGCTTACCAGTTCTCCGATGTGGGTTGCGCTGGTGCAGGTAGCAGTGAGTTTGCCCGTGCTCTTGATTGCCCTCCCAGCCGGGGCCATAGCGGACATTGTGGATCGGCGCAAATTTTTGCTCTTTACCCAGGGCTCAATGGTGGCTGCGGCAACGGTACTCGGCATCATGACCCTCACGCGCACGGTCACCCCGCAGATTCTTCTGGTCTTTACCTTCCTGCTGGGCGTGGGCGCCGTGATGAATGACCCGGCATGGCAGGCCTTGACGCCTGATCTTGTTCCGCCGTCAAAATTGGCGGCGGCGGTTGCGCTCAACTCCGCCGGATTCAATATTGCGCGCGCCGTAGGCCCTGCGTTGGGTGGTTTGTTAATTGCCGCCATATGTTGCGGCACTACCGGCTCAGGCTGGGCTTTCCTGCTGAACGCCATCTCGTTTTTCGGCGTGATTCTTTTTCTCTACAACTGGAAACCCGGAGAAACGGATCGCCGCAATGGTAATGAAACTTTTACCGGTGCGATTGCCATCGGCCTGCGCTATGCCAGGCAGGAGCCGAGAATCCGCACCGTGCTGGTGCGCACGCTCGTATTTTCTCTTTTTGCCAGCGCATTCTGGGCGCTTCTGCCGCTGATTGCCAGCAAGTTCGGCGCGGAAGGCTTTGGCGCGATGCTCGCTTTCTTCGGACTGGGCGCTCTTATTGGAGCGGGAGTCTTATCTCTGGTTCGCCAGCGGCTATCACCGGACGCGGTGATTGTTTTCGCGACGCTTATTTTTGCCGTTGCACTTTGCGGCCTGGGATTAGGCCGGGCAAACTCGCTCGCGCTGGCGTCAACTTTCTCTGCCGCGGCGGGCCTGGCCTGGATCAGCATTTTGGCCACACTCAATCTCGCCGCGCAAACAGCAGCTCCGGGATGGGTACGCGCCCGCGTGATCTCAATGTACGTGCTGGTCCTGCAAGGTGGACTCGCCCTGGGCAGCGCAGTCTGGGGCGCCGTTGCATCCAGCTTCAGCATTCCCATCACGCTGACGTTCGCAGCCACTGCGCTTGCGGCCGGTCTGCTGCTGGCGCCATGGTATCGCCTGCAGGAATCCACGCGATAAATAGCCGTATGGCGCGTGGTATGGTTACAACAACTATTATTGGTGACAATCAACAACTCGAATTGAACGAGCAGAGGAGAGAAGATGAAACAACTGAAAACATTTTGCATGCTAGCAGTGATGTGTTTTGCCGCAAGCGCATTTGCGCAGGATGCCGGATCATCCAAGCCTGCGGCTCCAGCCGCAAAACCTGCCCCACCCGCCCCAAGCGTCAGCGGCGCAATTGACAGCCAGATCAAAATTATCGAGAGAGAATTTGTAAGCGCCGCGGAAGCCATGCCGGAAGACAAATACAATTTCACGCCTGCTGGTTTGAATATCCAGGGCAGCGATTACAAGGGAGTACGCACCTTCGCTGAAGAGGTCAAGCACGTGGCCACGGCGAACTACATGTTCTGGGGCGCCATCACCGGAGATCCCATGCCGGCTGGAACCACTGGGCCAAACGGTCCTGACACCATCAAGACAAAAGCCGACATCGTGAAATATCTGAAAGACTCTTACGCTATCGGCCATAAAGCCGCCAGTATGCTGACGGCAGAGAACGCAGTGACCACGGTCAGCATTCCCATGATGAGTCCGAATCCGATTCCCAAGCTCTTTATCGCCACTTTTGCCGTGGCCCACGGATTTGATCATTATGGACAAGCCGTGGAATATCTGCGGATGAATGGAATCGTTCCACCGGCCAGCCGCGGCAGCAACTAGACGCTTCCCATAGAAAACAATCAAAGAGCATGCAGGCGGGACCGCTTGCGTGCTCTTTTTCATTCGCGGTAAATATCACGGCGCAGCAATACTCTTTCGATGACTATGATATTGTTTTACGCCGTCACCAATTGAGAAGAGGAGATCACTCATGAAACACCTTCGCGTATTAAGCCTGCTGGTCACAGTGTGCGCCGCAGTTGCCGCGCTGGGCCAGAGTTCAACAGCTACACCGGCAGCCAAGCCGGCAACACCAGCGCCCCAGGCGCAGGCTTCACCGGCGCCTCCCGCAACTTACGCTTCACTGGTGGACCGCCAGGTGAGCACCTATGAGAAGAACGTTGTGGAAGCCGCGGAAGCCATGCCGGCGGATAAATTTGATTTCTCGCCTGCTACTCTCAAAATCCCCGGCAGTTCGTACACCGATGTCCGCACCTTCGCCCAGTTGGTGAAACACACGGCCACCGCAAATTATCGTTTGTGGACAAACGTGACTGGCGAAAAGATGCCGGAGAACATCAAGAGCGGAAACGGTCCGGACGAACTAAAGACCAAGGCGGAGATCATTCAATTTCTGAAAGACTCATTTGCCGTTGGCCACCGCGCTGCCAAGAGCCTGACCCCGGAAAACGCTCTTGAAGAGATTCCGTGGTTCCGTGGAACTGCACCGCGGTTATTCGTGGCTTCCGCCGCCGTTATCCACGCGGCTGACGAATACGGACAGATGGTGGAATACCTGCGCATGAGCGGCGTGGTACCGCCAGCCAGCCGGGGAAACTAATTACTGCTTAAAAGCCATGTAGCAAGTTAGTTTTATTTTCAGACGCCGATTCTTTCCCAAGAGTCGGCGTTTTTGTTTGCCCAACGCGCGCCAGAAAATCCCATACATCGCTACAAGACCAGTTCCAATTTGGAACCAATTTCTGAATTCATAAAATTTTCACAGCGTGTTTCGCCAATCACAATAGATGCGCTGCTATGGTACGGAAGTCGTAATCCAGCTCACCTGGATCACGGCTAATTGTTTGTCTGTTGGAGAAAGAGAAAGGGTCTACGATGAAGAAATTTGGATTCCGCAGGGTGATCGCTTTGGTTGTTATTGTTTTGGGTAGTGCAAACCTCTTCGGGTGGTCCGCTGAAGGGCATGAAACAGTGGCGAATATTGCCCAAGCATTGCTTACGCAGTCCGGACAGTTCGCTCCGGTGCAGGCAATTCTTGGCAATCTTACTCTGGCGCAGATTTCCGTCTGCCCGGATGAATTGCGCGCATTCCAGACTGACGGCACCGCCATGGACGCCGCCTGCACTTCGGTCTTTACCACGCCCAACCCGCCAACCGGCACCAGCGGATGGCACTTCGTTGATATTCCTGTTTCGCTGACCAGCCCCACACATTCAGATGTGGTCACGGCTTGCGGCTCAGCCTGCGTGGTCACGGAGATCACTGCCTGGGAAAACATTCTGGCGGACACAACGCAAACCAAAGCAGAGCGCCTTCAGGCTCTTTCCTTCGTTGTGCACTTCATCGGCGACATTCACCAGCCGCTGCACTCGGCCACGCGCGGCTCAGACGCTGGCGGCAATGCTGAGAATGTAAAAATCGATGGCGGCACGACCAGCCTGCATCACGCATGGGATTTCAACCTGGTGAATGACATCAATTCTGATCCCGCGGCCCTGGCCAGCGCCTTGAGCCCGGAAATTGCGTCAGCGCAGGCAGAAGCCCAGACCACGCCGGAAGCCTGGTCCATACAGGCATGGGGATTCGCCAAGAATATTGCGTATGCCGGAATTCCTACCAGCACCACAACTACAACAACTCTTTCAGCAACGTACATTTCCAATGCGGAACCTGTAGTACGCCAGCAGCTCGCGCGTGCCGGAGTTCGTCTGGCGCAAGCCCTTGCAACAGCACTTTCAGGAGGCGGCGGGACTCCGACCCCAACACCAACTCCTGCTCCTTCGCCGACACCAACTCCTGCGCCAACGCCAAGTCCAACTCCCGCCCCGGGCGGCACAGAGCTGCTGGGAAACAAAGGTTTTGAAGCCGGCAAAACAAATCCCTCGCCCTGGGTGTTGACATCAACCCACAGCCCGCTTTCGATCATCAACAGCTCCGCTTCCGAGGCTCCACACACTGGAACCTTTGACGCATGGATGAACGGCTGGGGCACCACCACCACGGACACCGTTCTGCAGACGGCATCTATTCCCTCCACCGCCATTTCAGCCACGCTCAGTTTCTGGCTGCATGTTGATTCGGCGGAGACCAGCACCACCAGCAAGTTTGATACTTTGACGGTGCAGGTACGCGATACCAGCGGCAACGTGCTGCAGACGCTGGATACATTCTCAAACCTCAACAAGGCGACGGGCTACCAGCAGCATAGCTACAACCTGAACGCATATATCGGAAAGACAGTCCAGATATTCTTTAAAGGCGCGGAAGACTTTGAACTACAAACGTCATTCGTGCTGGATGACGCTTCTCTGCTGATTCAATAAGCACTGCTTCTGTGGCGGGTGAAAGCCCGCCACAGGTTTTGCATTTCTTCGACTTCCCTAATATTCTGCAAATTCTTTCCTATTAACCACCCCGATACTTAGACCTTTCTCATTTAGTACTAAGCTGTTACGCTCAAGGTGCTCTGGAGTTCGCGCCGCACGCACAATTGGCCGACTCATTTTTTACAAGCAGGCCTCCGCTGCTCGCTTCCCAGGTCCTGGCCGAACTGGGTCCCGTATTAACGGGTGAGCGAGACCTTTCCCATACCGCCAATGGCGCGTTGGAAGTGGTGATGGCGGCAATACGCGCCGGCTCAGGCGCGCTCTTTCGCTTCCAGGAAAAACCCGCCATGCTCGCTTCCATCGCGGCGCAGGGTTTTGTCGTCTTTCCCCAGACCGCCGTCTTCCCGCTTCTGCCCAAACATGTGCATGCTCTAACCAATGTCCCCGGACCGCAGAGGATTTCGCGCGAGCGCTGTGACACATTTCTCAGCTCCACCGGCAACATCTCCAGCGTGTGGTTCCGCTGCATCGCGCCGTTGCGGGTACACGGCAGGCTGATTGGAGCGCTGCTTCTGGGTGAACGTGAGGAAGGCGCCGAATATACGCCGGAGACCTTGAAGCTGGTTGGCGACCTGGCCCCGTTTATCGCGCTGGCCATGTATAACCACCAGCTCATGATGTCCCTGGAAGAGCGCACGGCAGACAACCTGAAGCTGATCGCCTCAGTCCACTCTTTCTGGGATGACGCGCTCGCGGCCTTCGCCGCAACCATTGACGTAAAAGCAGTCCAGATGCAGGGCCACTCTTTGCGCGTAGGGCGCTACGCCGCTGGCATTGCGGAATCGCTGGGAATGGGCGCTTCGGAGGTCAGCGAGATGCGCGCTGCCGGATACCTGCACAACATCGGCATGGTTACGGTAGATAAGCATCTCTTTACCAAGCCCGGCGCGCTGGAGCCCGGTGAATTCCAGGAGATGGCCGAACATACCGTGCAGGGGCATCGCATTGTCTCAACTGTGCAATTCCCATGGCCCAGAATTCCAGAAGTCGTGCGCTCACACCATGAACGCGCCGACGGCTCGGGCTATCCCGACCATCTGCACAATGACGAAGTTTCCATGGCGGTAAAAATCGTGGCAGTGGCCGATACTTTTGACGCCATGCTGAGCGATCGTCCGTATCGCAAAAAGCTCTTACTGGGCGAAGCCGCGGCACAGCTCAGCTGGCTGGCGCCCGCCAAGCTGGATGGCGAAGTGGTGCAGGCCTTGCTGGTGCAGCTACGGCGGGATGCCGTGAGCCATGTTTCTCCGCCCCGGCCATGGTCGTCCTCAGGTCATGAAAACAAAGCGCGGAAGATGTTCCTTGACCCCAGCGTGGGCTGCAATATCGCACCTACGGACATCGACCACATGACTTCCGAACTGAACCGCCGCATGACCCGCGGCCGCATGACCCTGGCGTAATCTGGTTTTCTTCACAACTTTTACGTAACTTAGGGCTATAACCAGGGTTAATATCCTTCGAATATAGAAAAGTTCCTGGAGTGTCTATGCCTGTTGCGCGTAAGCATCTGATTCTGCTGGGCCTTGTCTTGTTGGCGTCCACCGCTGTGCTGCTGGCCGGTGACAAAAAATCCAAATCGAAAGCCGCCAATGCAGAAGCCGCCCCGCCTGCGGCGCAGATGCAGATTGAAGATGACAAACGCATTGTCCATGCGCTGAATCGCTTTACTTTTGGCATACGCCCCGGTGATGTGGAGCGCGTCCGCGCCATGGGCGTGGACAAATGGTTTGACGAGCAGCTACATCCAGAAAAGATTGATGACGGCGCAGTGGAAGCGCGGCTGGCTCCTTTCCGCACATTGAAGATGAGCACAAAAGAGATGGTGGAAAACTTTCCGCCACAACAGGTGCTGAAGGCCATTGAAAACGGGCGGATGTCCATGCCGTCCGATCCGGGCAAGAGAGCAGTGTATGAATCGCGGATGGCCGCCTACCAGCAACGCCAGCAGAATAAAGAAGACAAAGGCGCCGCTGCAGGTAACGCCGGCACGAGCAATAATAATGACCAAGTCGCGGCTGGCGCTCCGGCGGATACTCAATCTGCCGATGGCATGAAATACACGCCGCCGGAAATGCGCGTTGCCGCGAATAATCCTCCGCCGACTCCGGAACAGATCAAACAACGGAAGCTTCGTGAAGACGCCATGTACGCCGATATCGATGGCGATGCCCTGCTGCAGATGACGCCTGACGCACGCTACAAAGCCATCTTAAAAATGTCAGCGGAAGAGCGGCTCGATCTGGCGCGCACCTATAAAGGACCCAAGGCAATGCAACTGGTCGACGGCATGAAGCCGGACCAGCGCGAAACCGATTGAAGCCATCGCGCAACCTCAAGCTGTGCTGGGTGAACTTGCTGAAGCTAAATTGCTGCGCGCCATCTATAGCGACCGCCAGCTTGAAGAAGTGATGTCGGATTTCTGGTTCAATCACTTCAACGTTTTCAACGGCAAAGGCCCTGACCGTTACATGATCAACGCTTATGAGCGTGACGTGATTCGTCCGCGCGCGATGGGCAAATTTAAAGATATTCTGGCCGCCACAGCCAAGAGCCCAGCCATGCTTTTCTATCTGGATAACTGGGAGAGTGTTGGCCCTGACTCTGAGCTTGCGCTCTATGGACCGCAAAGCCGCATGGGACGGCGTGGGCGTTTCCCTCGACCGCGTCCGCAGCAAGCCAAGAACCGCCCCAGCGGACTGAATGAAAATTACGCGCGCGAAATCATGGAGCTGCACACGCTCGGCGTGGACGGCGGTTACACACAAAAAGACGTAACCGAGCTGGCCAAGGTCCTGACCGGCTGGAGCATTGAGAAGCCGCAGCTGGGCGGCGGTTTCCACTTCAATGAACGCGCACACGAGCCCGGCGCCAAATATATTCTGGGCCGCAAGATCAGCGAGCATGGCGAAAAGGAAGGCGAGGAAATGCTGGACGTACTCGCCCACGAGCCTGCCACTGCTAAATTTATTTCGCGCAAGCTGGCCATGCGCTTTGTCTCGGACAATCCGCCGCAGAGCCTGGTGGACCGGATGGCGGAAACCTTCTTGAAGAAAGATGGCGACATCCGCGAGGTGCTGCGCACGATGTTTCACTCGCCCGAATTCTGGGCCACGGATGCTTATCGCGCCAAGATGAAGACGCCGTTTGAGTTTGTTGCTTCGGCCGCGCGCGCCTCTGGCGCTGACATCCAAAATGCCCTGCCGCTGGTCGCGACGCTCAATCGTATGGGCATGCCGCTCTACGCCATGCAGCCGCCGACCGGATATTCCATGAAGGCGGACGCGTGGGTCAACTCTTCCGCGCTGCTCAACCGCATGAACTTTGCGCTGCAACTTGGCTCGGGCAAGTTGCCGGGAACGTCGCTGGATCCGCAAGCCCTGATCCATGGCCCTGCGCCAAGCGATGCCGAAGCAGCCTTGAGTACGCTGGAGCAATCCATTCTGGCCGGTGATGTTTCACCGCAAACGCATGCCGTAATGGAAAAACAGTTGAGCGATCCGCAGATCTCACAGCGCAAGCTGGACGATATGGACAAGAAACCAAACTATGGCGCGATTGCCGGATTGATCATGGGCTCACCGGAATTTCAGAGAAGATAAAGATCAAAACCTTACCACGGATGAACACGGATTAAGAGGATTGCCAGCAATGCCAAAATTGCCAAAGATTGCCGAAAGTTAAATTTCGGGCAATATCCAATTTTGGCAATTCCGGCGATTCTGGCAATTTTCCCGGTTCGTAGTGAGCTTTTAGGAGCAATAAATATGTCCATCACACGCAGAGTTTTTCTGAAGAACGGTGCACTGGCGATTGTCGGCACCAGCGTAATTCCCAGCTTTCTGACGCGCGCTGTGTATGCCGCTGAAACCGCCGCTCCGGGCGCCAAGCGCCTGATCGTTCTCTTTCAGCGAGGCGCTGCCGATGGATTAAACATTGTTGTCCCACATGGCGAGCAGGCGTATTACAACATGCGTCCAAGCATTGCTATTCCTCGTCCGCGCGTTGGCAAAGTAAATGAGAGCGTGATTGATCTGGATGGCTTCTTCGGCCTGCACCCTTCCATGACGGCGTTTAAGCCGCTGTGGGACCAGAAACATCTGGCCATTGTGCACGCAGCGGGCTCACCGGATAATACGCGCTCCCACTTTGAC
This sequence comes from Terriglobia bacterium, assembly GCA_963724105.1. GTDB lineage: Bacteria > Acidobacteriota > Terriglobia > Terriglobales > Acidobacteriaceae > Angelobacter. The sequence continues at coordinate 29,390 of CAVRTD010000009.1, forward strand.
GCCCAGGATTATATGGAGTCAGGCACGCCGGGCGTGAAGTCCACGGAAGATGGCTGGCTGAATCGCGCGATTGCCGGCGTGAAGGAGCCAGACGCATCGCCCTTCCGCGCCGTGGCCATGGGGGGATCTTTACCGCGCACGCTGGCCGGTTCAGTGCCTGCGGTTGCCATGTCTGATATTCGCGGCTTTGCCGTGGGCGGACGCGGCGCCGGAGCCGGCGCCAATACTGCCAGCAACACTTTTGAAGCCATGTATGAAAAATCAGTGGACTCCGTGCTGCATGGCACCGGCAATGAAACTTTTGAAGCGGTCAAGATGCTTAAGTCTGCTGATCCGGAAAAGTATGCTCCAGCCACCGGCGCGAATTATCCGCGCGGACGCTTTGGAGACAGCCTGCGCCAGGTGGCGCAACTGGTGAAAGCAAATCTCGGAGTGGAAGTCGCCTTTGCTGATATCGGCGGATGGGACCATCACGTAAACGAGGGCAGCGTACAAGGGCAGATCGCCAATCTGACGCGGGAATTTTCTGAGTCGATTGCCGCATTCTGGACTGACCTGGGCGACCTGGGCGAAAACACTGTGATCGTCACCATGTCAGAGTTTGGACGCACCGCGCGCGAGAACGGCAATCGCGGCACAGACCACGGTCACGCCAACGTGATGTTTGTTCTGGGCGGCCCGGTGAAAGGCGGCAGAATGTATGGCCGCTGGCCCGGTCTCCAAACGGAGCACCTTTATGAAGGACGCGACCTTGCAGTGACCACGGATTTCCGCCAGGTGCTGAGTGAGGCCGTAGCAAACCATCTGGGAAATCCGCAGATAGCAAAAGTCTTCCCGGGCTTCGACAAGAGCTCACCGAAAGATTTTCTGAAATATCTGGGCTAGATCCGCCCCTCTTACTCACTGATGACAGACGCAACGGGAGTTTCCCGTTGCGTTTTCTTTTAGCAAAATAAATTGCTTCTAACATGCTAACCTATTAGCACATTACCGGTCAGATAGACGGACAAGACCGTGCTCTGAATACCCTGCCGGAGAAATTTAAGATATGCCCATCGCTTCCTGGACTGAGACTCTGCTCAAGGACCTGCGGTATGCCGCGCGCCAGTTTTCCCGTAATCCTGTTTTCACGCTGGTCGCCATTGCTTCACTGGCCATCGGCATTGGCGCCAACACCGCTATTTTCAGCGTCATGGACGCCGTGATGCTTAAGTCCCTTCCGGTGCGCGACCCGCAGGGGCTGGTCATGCTTACCGATCCCAATACTGCAGGCGTCAGCATTGGCATGAATAGCGGCGAGAGGGGCATGCTGACCTATGCGGAGTTCGTGCAGGTGCGCGACCATGCGACCACGCTCAGCGGCCTGTGCGCCGCGCAAGCCGAGATGAACCGGTGGCAAATACGAATTGCGGGAGGCGGGACGGAAGAAGCACACGCGCGGTTGGTATCGGAAGAGTATTTTTCCGTTCTCGGCGTCGATCCGGCAATTGGGCGCTTCTTCACCCGCGACGATGGAAAGAGCCAGGGACAGGATCCTTACGCCGTAATCAGCTATGACTATTGGCAGAAGCGCTTTGGCGGCAACGTGTCTGTGCTGGGCACGCCTATTAAGATGCTGGGCGCCACTCTCACGGTGATCGGCGTGGCTGCGCCAGGTTTTACCGGAGAGAGCGTCGGCGACAAGCCGGATTTCTGGATGCCGATGATGATGCAGCCTATCGTGATGCCGGGCCGCGACTGGCTGCGTGAAGATCTGGGGCAGAACCTGCAGAAGGTGATGTGGCTGCATGTTTTTGGCCGCTTGAAACCTGGGGTGACGCAAGCCCGCGCGCAAACTGAGGTCGATGTGCTGTTCCGCGGCATTCTTGAGAACTGGCTATCCCGCGACTCTTCCGCCGGAAGTACGCAAGCAGGCGCTGGACCAGCGCATCAAAATGCATGACGCGCGCACCGGCGCGTTTGGCGGACGCGATGATTTTGCCCAGCAATTAAAAGTTTTGCTGGGAGCTTCAGTAGTGGTCCTGCTGATTGCGTGCATCAACGTGGCTAATCTGCTGCTGGCTCGCGCTACCGCAAGAACAAAAGAAGTAGGTGTGCGGCTCTCCATCGGCGCTTCCCGGCAGCGTTTGATTCGCCAATTTTTAACGGAAAGCATGATGCTCTCCTTGCTCGGCGGCGCGGCAGGTTTGTTGTTTGCCTGGGGCGCGTCACGCGCGCTGGTGCTGTTGCTTTCCGAGCGAAGAGAAGATTTCGTGCTCTCTCCCAGCCTTGACTGGCGTGTGCTGAGCTTTACCGTTGGCGTTACGCTGGCCACGGGAATCCTGTTTGGCCTGGCTCCGGCCCTGCGGGGCACGCGTGTGAACCTGAATGACAGTCTGCGCGATAGCGGCCGCACCACGGCTTCAGGAAGCAAGCTGAATCTTGCCAAAGGACTGGTCATCGTCCAGGTGGCGCTGTCTCTTTTGCTGGTGGCAGGCGCGGGACTTTTTCTGCGCACGCTGTGGAACCTGCAATCGGTCAATCTTGGATTTTCCAGGGAGCATCTGCTCATGGTGAGCGCGGATGGAGTGAGCGCAGGCTATAAAGGTCCGCAGCTTTCCAATCTCTGGCGCGATCTCACAGAGCGCTTGCGCGCGCTGCCCGGCGTGCAGGGCGCAACCTACTCCGGCAACGGCATTTTCAGCGGCTCAGAATCGGCTGACGAAGTGGACGTGGAAGGTTTTACAGCGACCAAAGACACTGAGAAGTTTTCCCGCTTTGACACGGTAGGTCCGCAATATTTTTCCACCGTGGGGATTCCCATGCTGCTGGGGCGCGAACTGGGCCAGCAGGACAACGCCGGATCTCCGCACGTCTGCGTGATCAATGAAGCATTTGCCAAACTTTTCTTTTCCGGACGAAATCCCATTGGCCGGCACATAACGCAAAGATTTGGCGAGAAGAAGATTTCCATGGAAATTGTGGGTGTGGCGAAAAACGCGCGCGACCACCGCCTGCGTGGCGACGTGCCGCCCCGCTTTTATATTCCCGGCGACCAGGGAATGGAGGGGCCAAATGAATTCGCCATCTTTGAAATACGCACTGCAGGCGATCCAGAGCAGATGATCGCATTGGTCCGAAAGACAATTCTGTCAGTCAATGAAGACCTTCCTGTGGAAGGAGCGCAGGCGCTGGCAGTGTCGATAGACCGCACCAACGCGCAGCCACGCATGGTGGCGCGCCTGTGTTCCATCTTCGGAATCATGGCCCTGCTGCTGGCTTCAACGGGGCTTTATGGCGTGCTCTCTTACGGCGTGGCGCGCAGGACGAATGAGATCGGTATCCGCATGGCATTGGGCGCGGGCCGCAGCCGCGTGGTCAATATGATTCTTCGCGAAACTGGAATCATGATCGCGATTGGCGTAATAGCCGGAGTGATTTTTACCGCCATCGGCGTGCAACTGGTGAAATCAAAGCTGTATGGGCTTGGAGTGCTTGATCCGTGGGCCGTGTTGAGCGCTGTGGTCATTCTGGTGGTGGTTGCGCTGATTGCCGGTTATATTCCCGCGGCACGGGCGGCCCGCGTAAGCCCCACGCAGGCGCTGCGTCATGAATAAAAAAAACAAGAGATTTTCTTCGCTCACCGGGGCCCGTGAGAAAGCCGCTGGATGCTAACATGATTCTATGGATATGACCTGGGTGACCGACCGGATCGCGGTCGGAGGCGGAATCTGGAATGATGAAAATATGCAAGAACTGGTTAAGCGCGGCGTCACGCATATCATCGATATGCAGATTGAATTTGACGACCGCCCTTTAGCCGAGCCATACCCTGTGAAGGTACTTTTCAATCCCACTGAAGATGACTTTCAGCCCAAGCCGCCGCAGCTTTTTCAGGCCGGTGTGCAGTTTGCTCTGGACGCGCTTGAAGAACCGGACAGCAAAGTCTATGTGCATTGCGCCGCCGGCGTACATCGCGCGCCCATGATGACCCTGGCAATCCTGCGCGTGCTGGGGTGGCCACTGCAGAAAGCCAAAGACCTGATTCTGGAGCGCCGCTACGTCGTTGACTGGGCAGAATGCTACGTGGAGAGCGTAGAAACATTTGTGAAGGTCTACGAAGCAGCTAATAGCCAGCCAAAGCAGTAGGGTTTATTCATCGCTACCGCGATGACGTCTGCCTAAAGGCCCGCGATTCATGAAATGAATCGCTAGACGCTGATACTGCTAGTGGGTCATTTTTCAAACTGACCCACTACCGTACAATCTTTCAACCATGCCAGTTGAGGCCGTCCAGCACATCCGGCGAATGCGCGGTGGAGCGCAATCCCATCTCATGCGCGCCGATGATGGCCATTTCTACGTAGTGAAATTTCAGAACAACCCACAGCACCTCCGCGTGCTGGCCAATGAATTACTGGCTACGCGCCTGGCGGAAAGCATTGGGCTGCCGGTTCCGGTGACTGAAATCATCGCGGTGAGAGAGTGGCTGGTGGAAAACACCCCAGAGCTCTGCATGGACGTGGCCGGCAACTTTTCGCGCTGCAAATCCGGTTTGCAATTCGGCGCGCGCTTTGTCTGCGATCCCGCTGAAGGCCAGGTCTTTGACTATCTGCCGGAGAGCATGCTGCCAAAAGTGAGAAACCTGACGGCCTTTGCCGGGATGCTGGCGGCGGACAAATGGCTGGGCAATGCCAATGGACGCCAGGCCGTATTCTGGAAGAAATCACAGGAGCGAAAATACACCGCCACGTTCATTGACCAGGGTTATTGTTTCAATGCCGGGGAATGGGATTTTCCTGACTCGGCGCTGCGCGGCGTCTATGCGCGTAATCTGGTATATCAGCACGTCACCGGATGGGAGTCCTTTGAACCGTGGCTCTCCCGGATAGAGAATTTTGCGCCTGCGGCCATCCATGAAATCGCCGGCGCGGTACCGCCGGAATGGACTGGCAATGATTGGGGAGAGTTGGAAAAGCTGACCGAGAATATTGTGGAGCGCAGAAGCAAAGTGCGCGAACTGATTACGGCATTTCGCAATTCCACGCGCCAGCCGTTCACAGCCTGGGGCATGCCTGCAACGGAAAAAGTCTCCGCAAAAAAATCGGGGGTGCAATAGTGCCCGACAAGGTCCCGTGCCGGTTCTTCATCCTTCGCTATGCTCCGGACGCGGTGAAAAATGAATTCATCAATATTGGACTGGTGCTGCTACCCCCGGCCGGAAGCGCGCAGGTCCGCTTTACCCGCGACTGGTCCCGCGTGCGCTGTCTCGATCCGGAAGCCGACCTGGAGATATTGCAAGGGCTGGAAGGTGATCTGCGGGAAAAGCTGCGCGAGATGAATGGCGACCACGATTTTATTCTCCGCCGTATACAGGATTCATTTTCCAACGCGTTGCAGACTTCAGAATTTCAGGCTTGCCTGGCGGAGTCGCCCGTGGCCGAAGCAGACGAACTGGCGCAGCTTTATCTGGAGCGTCCACGGCGGCGGCAGATCCGCACGCTAAGCACGCGCCAGGCAATCTTCCAGCGCATGCGCTCAGAATTTGAGACCGTCGGCGTATGGCCGATGCTGCGAAAGGAAATTGCCGCTTCAGAATACACGCGCAGCGGCGACCCCCTGAAGATTGACTGTGGTTACAGTCCTAACGGGACAATCAAGTTGTTTCACGCCGTGTCATTGCAGAGTGACGCAAATATCGCCAAGGTCCTGGCTTTCAGCTTTCCTCAGATAGCAGAAGGCATCCGCATGGCCCAGCACAAGCAAACGCAACTTACGGCCGTGGTGGAAGATGGACTGCCGGAAGAAGATGAGGCTGTCCACTACGCGCGAGAAACGCTCAAGCAGCATTCGATTGCGATTGCTCCGGTGACACAAATGCCGGAGATCGCACGCATGGCTGCGCGCGAGCTTGGAATTGGATGAAAAAAGAAAGCCCCAGCTTGCGCCGGGGCTTATGAATATTCCGTTCTGATTTAGAAAGCTTTAAAGCGTTCGCTTTCAAAAATCTTTGTACGGACACCATCAATCACCGGAGGAATAATCTGGTGACTGACACCTTTAATTACATAGATAGAGATGGCCGTCTCCGCCGGGTTGTCACTGCTGATAGCAACACCCACACCCTGAATACCGGGTTGACCAAGATATTCGGCAACATGGGCATCTTTCACCGCGGCTGCGCGATCGATTTGCGCCTGGCCGACGGAAGGCTGCGATACGCTATCCTGATCGAAGACAACGCGTGTCCGAACCCCATCCATCACGGCCGGAATAGGCACTGCAGAGGCGTGGGACAGGTGAATGATCAGTGCGCCCTCACTTGCGCTATCCGCGCTGCCGCCTATGGCCAGGGAACTAATCGCAGAATTCTGCATAAGCAGGCCGCGGTTTTTCTGCTGGACAGCCGTGATGCGCTGGCTTTCGGTTGCTGAAAGCGGTACGCCGGTGGAAAGCGTGCCCACCTGCTTCGCATTCGTGACTACGGCAGTGGGTGCACAACTTACGGCGTGGTCTGGATTGCTGGGAATGGGTGTTAGTACATTTGTGCCTGACGACAAGGCGGTAATTACACCTGGAGCCGGGTTGCCAAGGCTGTCAACATCATCCAGAAGCGGGTTTGCTACCGTGTCGGTTGGGCTGCCGCCATAAAGCAGCGCAACCGGCTGTGCATTTGCGGAATTGACGATCAAGGAACCAGAATCTCCGCCGGCACTGAAAGACCCGCCATTGATCATGACCTGGCCTCTATACGTGGCGGTGAAGGCCGTAACTTTGCTGCCGCATGAGGTTTCATAATCAACCTGAATATCGGCTTTGATAGAGCCTATTGTCGAGCAGGTAAGTCCCGTTGTTCTGCCACTCTTGGCAACCGCCATGTTCAAAGCGGGTGCAGCGATCGTGGATGAGGGCGGCGCTGCTGCAATGCTGGTAGAGCCTGCCGCGCCAAGATCCAGAATGGTTCCGGCCAGGTCCACTGCGCCGGGCACAATCTGGGCAATAGCAGAGTCAGTATTGCTGGGCGAGGCGCCAGTGCGGCCCTGCGCTGTACCAGCAGGCGCAAGCGGGGCTCCCGCGGTGAGAATAGCAATGGGCTTGGATGAGCCGCCAAAACATGCGGTTGGTCCGGGCTGAGCGATGGACTGCCCGGGAGTACCAAAGCTGGATCTATCCAGAACGTGGTTGTTGCTCAGGATTACCGGTTGCGCCAGATCCGCGCGGGTCCAGAGGCTGCCCATGGTGCCGATGCAACAACTGGTTGTACTCGTATCAGTAACGTTGCCGCCTGAAGTTCCCAGTTTGACCGGAGTTGCTTCTGAAATAGCGTTGTCATTGGGAAAAACAATGGTGACAATGTCGGATGCAGTTTGTGTCCCGGCTGTCGCTGTTACCGTGACGGTGTTGGGAGACGGAAAAGTTGCCGGCGCGTGATAAAGGCCGGTTTGATCGATCGTCCCAACCGCTGGGCTCACGCTCCAGGTAACAGTCGCGGAAAAATTATTCGCCGTAAATAGCTGTGTGGTGCTTAACGGCACAGTAGTAGAAGTCGTCGTGACTGTTGCCGCCGCTGATGGAGTTGGCGTTGGAGTTGGAGTCGGCGCTGGCGTGTTCGATCCGCCGCAACCAATTACCCACATCAACATCGCACAACCCAGTAGAACTCCAAAAAATCTTGACATAACGCCAAACCCCTTTACCTTTTATAGGAAGCCTTCTCCGCGCAGGTTTTCCGCCAGCGGTAAAGGGATTTTACCCTTACTTTGTTAGGTTTATCCAGAGTTGATGCACGTAAGTAACGTTAGATAATAGGGTCATAAAGACCCTTTCGCTCACTGTAAATATATGAATTGACAACCGGTTGATTACTGACCGGAGATTTATGCTTCGTCCGGCTCAGCCCTGGTAAATTCTGCGTAAAAAGAAAAAAACGGCGAGAATTTATGCTCGCCGCCCAATCTTCATTAACCTAATTTAATAATTTACCCAATATCTTCGTTGAAATTCTCCAGATATTCACGCACCGCGACCATAAACTGGTCAGCATCGGCGCCGTCAATGATCCGGTGATCGTAACCAATGCTCAGGCGGATAATATGCCGCACCGCGATTGAGTCATTGCCGTCTTCATCCGTGATTACCACCGGCTCCTTGAAGATGCCGCCCATACCCAGAATGGCGACTTGTGGTTGCAGAATGATGGGCAATCCAAATTGCGGCCCAAAAATGCCAGGATTGGTGATGGTGATGGTTCCACCCTGGACGTCATCCGGCACCAGCTTTTTGTTGCGTGCGCGTTCACCCAGACCACTGATAGCGCGCTGCAATCCCACAAAGCTCAGGTTCTCCGCGCCCTTGACCACGGGCACAATCAGCCCCCATTCCAGGGCCACGGCAATACCGATGTTCACGGTCTTGTGATACTGAATCGAATCGCCCACCACGGAAGAGTTGATGATCGGCTTCACGCGAATGCCGTGCAGCATCGCCTTGGCGATGAACGGCATAAACGTCAGCTTCACGCCATTGCGCGCTTCCCAGGCCTTGCGATTCTTCTCGCGGAACTTGGCAATGCGCGTCATGTCCACCTTAAAGATAGAGTGCACGTGCGCGCTGGTGTGCTTGGATTCCACCATGCGCTCGGCGATCTTTTTGCGCATCGCGGTCATCGGAACTGTTTCGCCGGGCAAGGATTGAACAGCAGGCGCTGGCGGACGTGGCGCCTGAGCAGGCTGCGATGCCGCTTGCTGTGGCGCTTGTTGCTGTTGCGGCGGCTGTGCCGGACGAGCCTGCGGCGGCGGTACTGCTTGCGGCCGGGCTCCACCTTGTCCGTGTTGCTGGATAAAGCTTTGAATATCGTTCTTGCTGATGCGCCCGCCCAGACCGGTTCCGGGAACCTGGCTGAGATCAACATTATTCTCACGCGCCATGCGGCGAACCAACGGAGATGAGCGCACGTAAGCGCTCTCCGCATGGCCGCCAGGAGCGGAAACCTGTTGTGGAACGGCTTGCGGCCTTGGCGTCTGCGGTGCTGTTGCTGCGGAGCTTGTGGCGCAGCAGCTTGTTTGGGTGGCGCAGCCTGTGCCGGAGCAGGTTTTGCCGCTCCGCCTCCGCCGCCAATCACGGCCACAACGCTGTTCACCTGGACCGTTGTTCCCTCTTTAACTTTGATTTCGCTGAGCACGCCGGCAGCAGGCGCGGGAATCTCTGCGTCCACTTTGTCCGTGGAGATTTCAAACAGCGGTTCATCGCGCTGGACCTTGTCACCGACTTTTTTGAGCCACTTGGTGATGGTGCCTTCAAAAATCGACTCGCCCATCTGCGGCATGACCACGTCTGTACCTGCGCCGCCATTTGCGCCGGCCGGAGCAGAAGTCTGCTGCGCTTCTTGTTGAGCTTCCTGCACGGGCGCGGATTTCTCCGTGGCCGGCGGTTGCTGCGCTGCCGTAGCGCCATCGGCCTGGGGCGACTGAGAAGGCGCAGCTTTGGGAGCGGACTGCGCCGGCTGTGCCGGAGCTGCCGCCGCGCCGCTGCCTTCGGCATCGATGATGCCGACCACGGTATTTACCTGCACCGTGGCGCCTTCGCTGACCTTGATCTCTTTCAGGATTCCAGCGGCTGGCGCGGGAATTTCCGCATCCACTTTGTCCGTGGAGATTTCAAAGAGCGGCTCGTCCCGCTGGACTTTGTCGCCAGGTTTCTTGAGCCATTTGGTAATAGTGCCTTCGAAGATCGATTCGCCCATCTGGGGCATGACTACGTCGGTTGCCATCGGTTCCTTCCACGGGTGTGTCTCGGCTGGTTTACGTAACAGGAAATTATAAATCAGGGAACGGACATTTGCTTTTGAAGGGGTGCCCCACCCCCATGGTCTTCAATTAGGATTTTAAAAGAGTTATTCAGATCCGACCCAAAGATACAACGTCTCCAATCAGTGTTATCAGTGCAAATCAGTGGTGAGATTTTGCATTTCCGATCACGGCGATCACCCGATGTCCCGATCACCCGATCTTTTTGCGACCCTCTGCTTAACTTCTCAGCCCATGCCCCCACCCCGGCTATCGAGCACTTTTGTTGCAAACAAAAGCTCAAGTGCCATTCGACAGCCTTATGACAGCCTTGTCGAAGCCCCTTTCCTGCAGTTTTTGGTGTTGCTTTGCCAATTGCTAATTGCCATTTGCTAATTGCTAGCTACAACTGCTAATTGCTGAATTCAACACTCCTGCGCAGCCATACTTTAGCGCGATTCACGCCGTCATTCACGCGCGAACTAGTTCACCTATATAGGGCACTGCCTTTTGCGACCCACTGCTTAACATGGTTCATTGTCCAGAAGTACAAGGCTTTTGTCCGCTAGTCGGTTTAGATACTTCCCGGAATATCCAGCTACCCGCACATTTGCCGAGGTCAATAGATGCCCAACTTTACGACACCATGCTCGTCTGGTACCACGGCGGAAACAATATCAGCGTTGTCCTCTTGCCAAGGAGGATAGTGACCAACCGCAACCGGCCTAGCCTCGCGAATCCTCGAGCGCAGCTCTCAACTCCGAGCTTGTCTCTCCCGCTACATCGTGAAACCAGGAAGCCTTGCCAGCCTTGCGAGGAACTGTCTCCACTAAGAGAAACTCCGAACCATCCGGGATATTGCTCAGACAATTGCTGATGAACTCCTCATTTACTGTGCCACGGAACGGAAGCTGGAGCTGCCTAAAAGCGATAATCGATGTGTACGGCGGCAACTGGCCCAGCCACTTCGCGGCCTGACTTTACTCGTATACTTCCGTTCCGCAAGCTCTCATAGATAGTTTGGCATCGGAAATTTCACCAATCCAATTCTCAAAACACAGCGATAATTTGCTGAAAGGGGAGCGGCCTTACTACTCTCCGTCAATTTCTCACGAATTAATTCGTGTACACGGCCTTTTGCCGCTTGCAACAGAGCCGCGTTGGTTTCAAGCGCCTGCCTTGGCAACTTATTGCGGGAACGGCAGTCCAGATCCGCTGATCAGTCGAAATTTTGGCCTCCTTCACAACAATATTCTGTCTGAGCAGATCGCGAAAGAAGTCAAGCAACTTGAATTCGACGACTCGGTTGATTTTGCAGGATTTCTGGAACTGACTTCGGGGCGTGCCAGCAATTTGATTTTCCCCTATGCGGCCACATGCGCGAGAGCAATTTGTGATACGGGAACTGACACACATTGGTCATATAGCCTCTTCATTGGCGAGAAGCTTTCCGATTGGTTAGCCTTCTGGAACCATATCTTCACCGTTGCGCCTGGAGCCAGAGCCGACTGGAAGGCTATGTGCCTTCCAGTTCAGGCATTGACCGACTTACGTACTATCGAAGCATTAACAAAGTTTCTGCGCAGGTTCACATATCGCAGCGGCCAGAACCCGCCCTACCTGAATTGGATTTCGTCGACTGTTTCAGAGAGCGAACTCCGTTCATTAGCATCCCCGTTCACGTCTCGGAAGATTGACGCAATTTTTAAGTTTTCAGTTGAGAAAGAATGGGCTCTTGCTGATCTACCTGTGCGGAAAAAATACTGGGTCGGCTTTAGTGGCGGAGGTTTCGGACAGCCGGAAGTGTTAGGCACAACAGTCCATCAAATCCCAAATACTGGTGGCTTGGTCGATTTGCCAAGCCTGCCGTTTCCAGTTGGAAATGATGCCCGCTGGATGCGAGACGTTCACATCGAATACCGAGCCGAGCAGCGCTACTACGGCAATGAGGAGTTGGTGTATCAGCTTCCACGAAAGAACCTCATCGCAACGACTTTCTGCGGATTGCCGGGACGCGTGGATGCAGATGGAGGACTTTCTATTGAGATGCGCCCAAGGGCGCCTTTAGCTCTTACCATTCCAGAGGACCGAACCCTTATTCTGTCTGCTATCGGCTGCGGTCGGCGCGTTCGATACACGGGCGATTTTGGATACACGGAGCAAACACCCGTTTTTGAAAAGCACGGATTATCCGATAAAGCACGTTACTGTAGAGGTGTCCTCAATTTGTTTGGCGGTTTGCAATCGGCTCACCATATGTTCGAAAGTCGTTTCTGGAGGAGAAACATTTACAGACTAGCAAACGTCCAGGAGAAAACTGCCGCGGAAGAAAATTCGTCTTTGTATCGCAAAATTTCAAAACATCCTGAATTGTGGGTCATTAACCCTGATGCAAATCGCGAAGATGAATTGCATCGCATAGAAGCGAAGATAGTAAAAATCATCCGGTCTATACGTTCAAGTGAAGCTGAGGTCACTTATCGTTTCCTTCTCGATGACCTTACAAAAGAGCGCGCGGAATTCGTTGCGCTGAATCCTGACCTCGCACCGGAGGATGGCGATGGAGCCACATACTCCAAAGAGCAGGCCGAATTGCGGCTGAAGGGAATGCTGCAGGAATTTGTCGACTCGAACATTTTTCAGCAAAGTATCATCTCTCGTTGCCTTCTCGCACTGAAGAATAGTGATGAGGTCTCAGACGTCGAATTGTGGTTGAAGGGAATGCTGCAGGAATTGGTTGACTCAAACGTTTTTCAGCAAGGTCTCATTGCTCGTTGCCTTCAATGTGGCTCGCGTATCTGGCGAGAACTGGGTTTGATTAAACAGCAGTTTGGATGTCCTGGTTGCGGCGCTGAAGTGCATTCGCCGGTTGAACCTACTTGGTATTACCGTTTGAATTCGCTTGTCAGTAAAGCAGTTTCAGAACATGGGACGTTGCGCTAATCAACGCACTGGCTGAGGCGCGGGAGAAGGCTAGGAATAGTTTCATTTTTAGTCCTGGTTTCGCGTTTTACACCCATTACGATGATAAAGACCCTGTTTCAGAAGTCGACGCAATCTGTTTAGTGGACGGAAAATTGTGGATCGGCGAGGTTAAATCCAACGCTAACGAATTTTCTTCAGCTGTAATGGAGAAACTAGTTGACGATGCCAAGAAGCTTGGTGCGGATAAGGCTTTTGTATTTGCTCAAGAGGGCAATCAAGATGGCCTTGGACGAAATTGGAAAAAGATATCAGCTTCCAGTGAAATTGAAATAATACATCTCTGTCCCAGCGGCTTTGCCTCGCTACCGGCCTACCACGTGTAATCGAGGAATCGTCGGTTTTTATGTTCAGCAGTGGGTCGCTACTTCTTGTACTGTTCGTCGCTGACCTTCTCCTTCCAATCCACGACCTTCCCATCTTTCTTTTCCTGAATGGCGATGTGCGTCATGGCTGTGGTCGGCGTGGCGCCGTGCCAGTGTTTCTCGCCGGGTGCGAACCAGACCACATCACCGGGCCGGATTTCTTCAATCGGGCCGCCTCTCTACGGAATCCTGTTTCCATTCCTGCGGCGGGAGTCTTCTTCAAAAACTGGCCAGTGTTAGGGTCTTTTCATGGGCACAATAGGTCATCATGAGTTGCATTAGAGAGTATACTCAAGACACAACCGAAGACTCTTTACGCCGATAGCCTACGTCAACCGCCTTCCCTTGAAGAAAGTCAGGTTTTATGTTCTTGCTATCACTCACATCCGTGTCCGTGGCACTTGGTTGTTTTCTCACGGCTGTAATTCCTCTAACAATTTGGGTTCTGCGTCGGAAAAAACAGGCTCCGGTTTGGCTGGACCTTGGGAAGTAGGAGTTTTTCGCGCCTTGGAGCGACATCCGCCCAGTTCAAAGTAGCGTGGGAGAGGACTGTTCAAGATGGAACAGTTCTTTAAACCCGAAGTTCTTTGAACCCGAAGCAGGCTGAATCACTTCCGGTATTGCTCGTCGCTGACCTTCTCCATCCAGTCCACAACCTTCCCATCTTTCTTTTCCTGAATGGCGATGTGTGTCATGGCTGTGGTCGGCGTAGCGCCATGCCAGTGTTTCTCGTTGAGCGCGAACCAGACCACATCACCCGGCGACCCACCCTCACTCTTTCAATAAGGCTTTACGAATGCCCTTCGTACATATCTCCAGCCTAAATAGATAATCGGACACAATATACAAGAGGCTACGCAAATGAGCGACCAGCCCGAAAGGCCTTGCGACCAGAATCTTAAAATATACAAGCTTAGGGCCAGGACTCCGGTCAAGATCAAGCTACCTCCGACAAAAAGCAGGCCAGCAAATAGAGCACCCCTAGCCCTTCTTTTCTTTCTGAAACGGTCCTCAAAAGGTTGACACTCAGCTTGTTCTTTCATTTTGGAATGATATTCCCTAGGAGGGGAGAGGGACACGAGATTGCCAAAATCGCCGGAATTGCCAAAATCGGTAATTGAAACCAAGCTTCGGTCTACTTCCTGTATTGCTCGTCGCTGACCTTCTCCATCCAATCGACCACCTTCCCGTCTTTCTTTTCCTGGATGGCGATGTGCGTCATGGCCGTGGTCGGCGTAGCGCCGTGCCAGTGCTTCTCGCCGGGAGCGAACCAGACCACGTCACCGGGCCGGATATCTTCAACTGGTCCGCCTTCGCGCTGGGCCCATCCGCTGCCGGCCGTGACGATGAGAGTCTGGCCGAGCGGATGCGTATGCCATGCGGTCCGCGCGCCGGGTTCAAAGGTTACGCTGGCGCCTTGAACAAATGCCGGATCGGGCGCTTGAAATAGCGGATCAATCCGCACGGTGCCGGTGAACCAGTCTGCCGGTCCTTTGCCGGAAGGTTGCGAGCCAGCTCTTTTGATTTCCATTTTCCAATTCCTTCCTTGTTTATTTGGGCAAAGCTATTTGTTCTTGTTTTTGCGTTGCGCAGTTTCTGTATCCGCCCTGGCAACCAGCACAAAGTAAGCGACATTGTCCCAGGCGTTGTGGATACCCGTGAAGAGCAGCAGCAGTGCTGCGCCGCCAACACCAAACAGGGCCTGGCGCTCGTGAGAATGCGCGGCGAATGAAGACACCGCGAGTATCGCGTACGCGGCCAGCGGCAGCGCAATATGAAACAACCAGTCCTCAAATTCCGGGTTGTATGCGGTTTGCTTGCGCATACGCCGGATGATGATCACCGTGTACGCTATTCCGCCGAAGCCGACCAGACCCCAAAGAACAGAAACAATAGTGACGGTCTGCCATGGAGCATGCAAAACCGCTGACAAAAACAAAGCGACGCTGAAATAAACGATGGTCGGATTGCCAAACGCGGCTCCGGCCTCGACTGCGCCTGCCGGTGGTTTCTCGGCTATGAGCGTCATAACGACGAATTGCAACCCAATCAGCGCGCCTGCAGCCGATCCGACGATGACATAGAAGTTGTCCCACTTGGCGAGTTCTGGCATGATGACGCTCATTCTACAAACCGCTCCAAGCGGTACGCCAATTCTGGATGCTACCGCGATTCGGATGGCTTTGTCTTCTTATTCATCCAGATCCGCCAGCTGATTGGCCCTGCTTCTTCGTTGGTGATCGGATGGCCTGCCAGCTTGAGGGCCAGCTTTATCTGACCGTGATGATAGGCCTCATGCCAGATCATGTGCTGGAGCAGAAGAATTGGATGATCGTAGTGAAGATCCATCTCCCGGCCCGCTTCCAGCCTGCTCTTTACCGCGTCCCGCACAGCTTTGGCGCTGTCATCGAGTTGCTGCGCCATGCGACTGCGGTCACGCTCCGCAGCCCACTCTTGCTTAGGCATGTCCCGGGCGAACTCTGGTGCATCTTCCAGAACAAATACCAGACGCACATAATGGATGTGCCCAAAAAGTTCTGCAACAGACGGGCTGCCCTCCATCGCCCTGGTGTCCAATCTGTCTTCCGGAACGGCCCGGAGCAGGTTGACCAGGATGATGTTGTTCCGGTCCCACGAATCCAGCAGAGCCTCCATCAGGCTTTGATCGGGCGCGGCCGCCATACCTTCACCTCGTTTGTGGTTCGAAGTTATTAGGTTCGAATCGCCGATGAACGTCTGCTATTAGCGATTGACCAGTTTCTGTATATGTTCCGGATAGCGTTCGCCTTCTACTGCGATCTTTGCCGATGCGTTGTCGATCTGACGGAGATCGTCGGCTGTTAGTTGAACGGTAGCGCCGCCCAGGTTTTCTTCCAGCCGGTGCAGCTTGGTTGTGCCGGGAATGGGAACCATCCAGGGCATTGAGATTGGATTGGGCTGAATCCTTATCGTCCCGTAATCCACTCATACTGTTCTTTGTTCAGCGGCACCACGGAAAGCCGCCCCTGGCGGACCAGCGGCGAATCTTCAAACAAATCGCTGGTCTTGACCTCCGCCAGCGTCACGGGATGCGAGATCAGCTTGCCTGCCTTGATCCTGACCTTGGGCACCTTGGGATCTGTGGCATCAACGGACTCAACCGCGGCCGTGCCCACGGCGCGCTTTTCGTCGCCGGTGTGATAGATCACCAGCTTGTCGCCCTTCTGCATGTTGCGCAGATTTTTTACGGCGACCGGGTTGGTCACTCCGTCCCAGATGGTGGATTGTTCTTTCTGCAAATCGGCAAAGCCGTAAACGGTAGGTTCAGTTTTCAGTAGGTAGTACATATTTCTTTATCCCGAGCGCAGCGAGGGAACGCTACAGCCGCGTCGCCTTTAAGTAGCGATCAACAACGCCACTAGTGTAAATCACGAAGCCGATTCGTGTGCGTTGATCAATCGGGAATAGGGATCTCTCCGCCTTCGCTAACGCGAAGGGTCGAGATTTCAGAAAAGCGACTATAATCGCGGGCACCATGAAACTGATCAACCGCGTAAGCACGCCGACCCTGATCGTTGCCGCGCTTCTGGCATTCACTTCCACTTATCCGTTGCTGGCCCAGACTACGGCGCCAGTGCAGGGCGCGTCGCCAAAATATCCTAACTATCCCAGCGAGACGCCGGACAACCTGAAAGCTCCGGGCGGGCCGGCGTTTGACCACGAACGCCGCGAAGTGATGGTCCCGATGCGTGACGGCGTGAAGTTGCACACGGTGATCCTTGTGCCGCGCAGCGCCACCAAAGCAAAGCCGGCGGCCATCCTGCTGACCCGCACGCCTTACAGCGCAGACGAACTCACAACCCATGTTGAAAGCTCGCATCTGGGACCTGCGCTCTGGGGCTATGACAACGCCACGGAGGTGATTGTTGAGGGCGGCTACATCCGCGTGGTGCAGGATGTGCGCGGTAAATATGAGTCGGAAGGCGATTATGTGATGAACCGTCCGCTGCATGGGCCGCAGAACCCCACGCCGGTGGACCATTCAACCGACACTTACGACACGATTGACTGGCTGGTAAAGAACGTTCCCGAGTGCAACGGCAAAGTGGGCATCATTGGCATTTCGTACGACGGCTTCACGCCGCTGATGGCGCTGGTGAATCCGCATCCAGCGTTGAAGGTGGCGGTGCCCATGAACCCGATGGTCGACGGGTGGCGCGGCGATGACTGGTTCCACAACGGCGCATTCCGTCAGCAGAACATGCCTTATATCTATGAACAGGTGGCTACTCGCAAAAATGACGCCAAGTGGTGGAGCGACCATTTTGATGACTACGATCTCTACCTGCAATCCGGCTCCGCGGGCGAACTGGGGAAGCTGCACGGTCTGGAGCAGATCGGTTTCTGGCGCAAAGTACTTGCCCATCCCAGTTATGACGCGTTCTGGCGCGATCAGGCCATGGACCAGATTCTGGCAGCGCAACCAATCAAGGTCCCAACCATGCTGGTGGCCAGCCTGTGGGACCAGGAAGATATTTATGGCGCGATTGCCGTTTACAAAGCCCTGAAACCGAAAGATAAAGACAACAAAGTTTTTCTGGTCCTTGGACCGTGGCATCACGGACAGGAAATTGAAGACGCCAGCACGCTGGGAGCGCTCAAATTCAATAGTGATACCGGGCTGTATTTCCGGCAGGAAATTTTGCGTCCATTTCTGGACCATTATTTAAAAGATGACGCGGCAGGCGCAAAGCTTGATGTGCCGGCAGTCTCTGCGTTTGAAACCGGCACCAACACCTGGCGGAAACTCAATGCATGGCCTGCGGGCTGTACGAGCGGCTGTTCACCTAAGCCCACACCCATCTATTTGAACGCTGGAATGAAGCTGAGCTTTGATGCTCCCAAGCAGGGCGATACAGCCTATGAAGAATATGTTTCTGATCCGGCAAAGCCAGTGCCGTTCCGCGCGCGGCCAATTCGACCTGTGGGTTATGACATTGATAAAGGATTTACCTGGGCGCTGTGGCTGGCGGACGATCAGCGCGAAGCCTCTGGCCGCACCGATGTGCTGGCATTTACCTCTGACGTGCTTGCGTCGCCGGTAAAAATCAGCGGACAGCCCGTGGCCAATCTGGTGGCTTCCACCAGCGGCACTGATTCTGACTGGGTCGTAAAGCTGATTGACGTTTACCCGGACGAGGTTGCCGACCAGCCGCGCATGGGCGGCTATCAACTGGCGGTCTCAATGGACATCTTCCGTGGACGCTATCGCGAAAGCCTGGAGACGGCCAAACCTCTGGCCGCCGACAAGCCGTTGGTGTATCGCTTTGAACTGCCCACGGCCAATCACGTTTTTCTCCCCGGACACCGCATCATGGTGCAGGTGCAGTCAAGCTGGTTCCCGCTTTATGATCGCAATCCGCAGACATTTGTCCCGAATATTTTCTGGGCCAAACCGGGTGATTACAAGAAAGCGACGCAGCGGATGTTATCACCAGACGGGGAATGCAAGCTTTGTGGAACTGCCAGTGGTGAAGGAGCCGTAAGATTTTTTCTACATCTCGAGCGGAGCGAGAGATCGCTATCGCCAGTTTGATCTGAAGTCCAGTACCACTAATGAGACTCGCGAATCCTTACCTTATTCTTGCAATAGGGTTCCCTCGCGCCGCTCGGGATTACAGAAAGAGCTTAGTACCTATGCAGCTTCTTTGCTTCCCGCACCACGTCCTCGACCTTCGGCAAAAAGAAATGTTCGAGCGGCGGAGAAAATGGCACCGGAGTATCGAGCGCGGTAATCCGCACGATGGGGCCATCAAGATCGTCGAAGGCTTCTTCATTGATGATGGCCGCTAGCTCACCGGCCAGTCCACCGGTCTTGGTGTCTTCATGCAGAAGAATCACTTTGTTGGTCTTCTTTACGGTCTGCGTGATGGCTTCGCGGTCGAGCGGGCAGAGCGTGCGCAGATCAATAATCTCAACTTCAATTCCCTCTTTGGCCAGAATGTCGGCGGCTTCCTGCGCTGTGTGGACCATCGCCGCATAAGTAATGATGCTCAGATCCCGGCCTTCGCGATGCACCCGCGCTTTGCCGATGGGAATTGTGTAATCGCCTTCCGGCACATCTTCTTTAATGCGGCGATAGAGAAATTTGTGCTCAAGAAACAGAACTGGATTGTTATCGCGCACCGCCGACTTGATCAGTCCTTTGGCGTCACTGGGCGTGGCAGGCGCCACAACTTTCATTCCTGGCGTGTGGACAAAATACATCTCCGGATTCTGCGAGTGAAATGGGCCGCCGTGAACGCCGCCGCCGGCGGGTCCACGCAGCACCATGGGAGCAGGAGCGCCCCAGCGATAATGCGACTTGGCCACCATGTTCACAATCTGATTGAAGGCGCAGCCGATAAAGTCCATGAACTGGAATTCCGCCACCGGACGCATGCCAGTAAGCGCCGCGCCAAACGCCGCGCCAACGATGGCCGACTCAGCGATGGGCGTATCGATCACCCGCTGCGGACCAAAGTGGTGGACAAATCCGTCGGTGACTTTGAACGCGCCGCCGTAAATGCCAATGTCTTCACCGATACAGAAGACGGTGGGGTCGGACTCCATCTCTTCCCAGAGTCCCTGCCGGATTGCTTCAAGATATGTTGCTTGGGCCATAAAATCAGTCCTTAGTAATTAGCACTTGGTCATTAGCAAAACAAAAACGTCACCACTGATTTTCACTGATGTCACCGATCCAAAAACTCTTTCCGCGGATTTACGCGGATGAACGCGGATCAAACAAAGCAACTGGCAACTAGCAATTAGCCGAACAAACATCAACAAAATCCGTGCAAATCAGTGTGATCTGTGTCATCAGTGGTCGGGTTTGCTTTTGACTAATTGCTAACTACTAAGTACTAACGTCTGCCTTACTTAAAATGTATCGCCGCTTCGCTCTCTTTCAGCTTGCCTTCACTGCGACGGGCTTTCTGCGGCATGGCGTATTTCGGCTTGATGGCGTGGCAGCCGCCTTCACAAAAGACGCCTTCAGCGGCCGTGTGCCCTTCAGGCATGGGAGAGTTCTCAGCAAACTCGCGCTCAGCGTCGATTTCTTTATCCACTGCGGCAATCAGCTTTTCGTCTTCGGCGGGCGTCAGCCATTTTTTCTCCAGCAGATATTTCTGGAAGCGGTCAATGCAGTCGCGCTTGCGCCAGAAGTCATGCATCTCTTTGGGGACGTACGCCGCGGCATCGTGTATGGCATGGCCTTTCATGCGCATCAGCTTGGCTTCGATCATGGTCGGGCCTTCGCCGCGATGCGCGCGCTCCACCGCTTCATAGGTCGCGTCATAAACCTGGCAGGCGTCTGTGCCGTCAATGATGATGCCGGGCATGCCATAGCCAATCGCGCGATTGGCCAGGTCTTTTACGTTGACCTGATATTCAGTGGGCGTGGAGTATGCCCATAGATTGCTTTCAATAATCAGCACCAGACCCAGTTTGCGCACAGCGGCAAAGTTAATGCCTTCGTAACTCACGCCGGTGGATTGACCGCCATCACCGATCCACGTAAGGCATGCCAACTCTTTACCCTGCATGCGCGCGCCGAGCGAAACACCGGCCATCACAGGCAACAGGTCGCCCAGCATGGAGATGGGCGAAACCATCTGGCGCTTCTCAATGTCACCATAATGCGACGTGCCATCTTTGCCTTTGGTCGGCGAGCCGGCCTTGGCCATGTATTGCATCATGATGTCGCGGGCGTGAAAGCCGCGGACAAGCTGCGCGCCCTGGTTGCGGATCATGGGCGCAAACCAGTCGTCTTTGCCCAGCGCAAAGGCGGAAGCGCATGAGCATGCTTCCTGTCCCAGGCCGAAGTACACGCCGCCAACCACTTTGCTCTGCTTGTATAGATTTTCCAGCGCCACTTCCATGCGCCGGTTCATCACCATCCAGCGATAGAGTTCAACGTGCTGCTCTCTGGTCAGATATTTTGATTCGCGCAGCGGCGGCACCGGCGTGTTGAGCTTGCCTTTGATCTCATAGTGGACCTCCGGGCCGCCAGTGATTTCCAGCACTTCAAATTCCGGATGCTCCAGACGCCAGTCAGGAATGCCGTACTGATTTACGCGGACAGCGGGAGCTTTACTGGCAGGGCGTCCATTGCTGCGATGGCCATTCGCCGCCGAAGTTTTTGCGGCTGGGGCTTTTGCTGCGGGCTTGGGGCTTGCGGTCTTTGAAGTCTTTGAGGATTTGGTTTTTGTGGGCATACGACGCTACTAGTTTATACCGTCAGCCAAAACCTTTGAAACACGGGGGAAAGGAGGAATCGGAGGAGAACAAGGATTGCCATGAGCAAGGAATAACCAATCTTCAGCAAGAGATACCATTTGTCCTCCGATGCCTCCGTTCCTCCGTGTTTCAGAGGTTTCGGGGTTATGCCCGATAAATATCTTCTTCGCCGGCGAGGCGGCGGATTTTATCTGGAGCGCGGGCCGGAGTGTCCTGATTGGCCGGTGGATCTTCACTTACTGACGCGACGGAAGTAAACAACGCATCGAGTGAATCCAGCCACAGCGTCTGGGCTTCAAACACGCGGCCAAAGTTGCGCGCCACCTGCTGGGATAGATCTTCAAGCGCTGGCACTTTCCGGTCGCGACTGAGAAAGCTCTGCGCCATCTCCTGTTCCAGAGAAGTTACTGGTTTGTCTGGGATGCCGCACGGAACAATCAGCTTGAAATAATCCAGGTTGGTGGTCACGTTCAAAGCAAAGCCATGCGAGGTGACAGCGCGTGAAATATGCACGCCGATGGCGGCAATTTTTCCTGGGACTTCATTCTGCGTCCACACACCGGTAAGTCCGGGAATGCGTTCCGTAACCACACCCAGATCGCCGCAGGTTCGGATCAGCGCTTCTTCCAGTTTGCGCACAAAATCCACGGCGCCCATGCGCGGCTCAAATGCGCGCAGATCAAAAATGGGATAGCCAACGAGTTGTCCTGGGCCGTGGAAGGTAACGTCACCGCCGCGGTTCGTCTCATGCAGTTCAACGCCATTGTGAAGGAGAAACTCACGCGAGACGACAATGTTCTGCGCTCCGGCATTGCGTCCCGTGGTGATTACCGGCGGGTGTTCCAGCAGCAGCAGCGTGTGGCTGATACGCCCTTCCTTGACCAGGCGGACGAGCGTCTGCTGCAGCTCGAGCGCAATGGAATAATCCACGCGCCCGAGATACAGAACATTGATAACTCTGAGATCCATAACTCTGAGATCCAAACTTCATTTTTACCACCGATTATCACTGATGAACACTGATAAAAGGCGGATCAAATGAAGCCGACCTCAAAAAGCCAAACCCAAAAAAGCACACCCTAAAGCCGGCCCCAAAGAGCAGCTTAGTGCCATCCGCAAAATAAGTTGACAGCTTTAGGCGATCCGCTCTTCATCGAACATGTCATCCATGTACCTTCCTGGATCGCGTTCGAATTCCTGCTCGCAGTCAAGCGAGCAGAAGTAAATTGTCTCTGACTGATATTTCTGGCTGGCAGCGGCGTCCGCTACAGAAATTTCCATCCTGCAAACTGGATCGATAGGCATGGCAGGCCCTCCTGTTTACTGTGATACCAAAACAGGAAAAAATGTTGCAGGGCAAAAGCAATCAGCAGTCAGTACTCAGTAATCAGCTTTTCTGAACCAGCACCAAGCGGACGAGATCCTAACGCCATTAACAGCTTAGGCCCAAACTCAATTAGACCCTTAGAACTCAGGTGGCGATAGGGATCCCTCGCTCCGTTCGGGATTTCAGAAAAAAGCCAACTGCTATCAGGAAAAGCTGACTGCTGAAGGCTTATTACAAACTGCTGCTAAGCATTAATCGCCTTACCCTCTACCGCGCTGAAGGCGTCCAGCAATCCTTCAGAAACCGTGGGATGCGCGTGGATGGTAAACATCATGTCTTCCACGGTGGCTTCCAGTTCAATGGCCGTCACCGCTTCGGCGATCAACTCTGTCGCGAGCGGCCCAATGATGTGCACGCCCAGAATTTCACCATACTTGGCGTCTGACACCACCTTAATAAAGCCTTCATGGTTATTAATAATGGTGGCTTTGGAGTTGGCGGTGAACGGGAACTTGCCAACCTTTACCTGATAGCCAGCTTCTTTGGCTTTGGTTTCCGTCAGGCCAACGCTGCCAATCTGCGGCTCACAATATGTGCAGCCCGGAACGTGGTTCTTGTTGATCGGCTTGGCCGGCTTGCCGGCAATGCGAGTGGTGGCCACAATGCCCTCCATTGCGCCTGCATGTGCAAGCTGCGGGAGCCCGGCAACGATATCGCCGATGGCATAAATTCCCTTTTCGCCGGTTTCCATCCATTCATTTACATGGACAAAGCCGCGCTCAACCTTGATGTTGGGCAGCTTCTCCAGACCAATGCCCTCAGTGTTCGGGCCGCGGCCCACGGCGATCAGAACTTTTTCGGCCTCAATTTTCTGCGTGGCTTCTCCCTGTGGAGTACACATGACGCAGACGCCGTCTTTGGTCTTCTCAACTTTTTCTACTTTCGTATTGAGCAGGCAGTTGATGCCCTTTTTCTTAAATGACCGCAGCAGTTCTTTGCTGACTTCTTCATCTTCCACCGGGACCAGGCGCGGCAGCATTTCAATGACCGTAACTTCTGCGCCGAACGACCGATAGATCGATGCAAATTCCACGCCTACGGCGCCCGAGCCGATGATGACCATGGACTTGGGCAGAGCAGGCAGTGAGAGCACTTCAATATTTGTCAGGATGCGGTCGTCGGCTTTCAGCCCGGGCAGCATGCGCGCATAAGAGCCGGTGGCCAGAATAATGCTCTTGGCCTTAACTTCACCTGGGCCTTTGCTGCTCTCAAGCTGGATGGTATGCACACCGTTCTTTGCCGGTCCGGTGAGACGGCCAAAGCCGAGTACCCGGTCTACCTTATTCTTGCGCACCAGAAAATCCAGCCCTTTGGTGTGCTTGGTGACGATCTTATTCTTGCGGTCCTGAATATTCTTCCAGTTCAGCTTGCCCACGCCCAGGCCATCGATACCGTATTCTTCCGCGGCCTTGAGATGGTCAAAGACTTCGGCGTTAAACAGCAATGCTTTTGTGGGGATGCAGCCAACGTGCAGGCACGTTCCGCCCAGCTTATCTTCTTTTTCGATCAAGCAGGTTTTCAATCCAAGCTGGCCGGCGCGGAAGGCGGCCGTGTATCCGCCGGGTCCTCCACCGACAATGGCAACGTCATAAATCGTATCTGGCAAGGCAGTGCTCCCTCTGGTTGGAAGAATCGTGAGTAGACAAACAAATAATTGTATTACAGCTCACAATCGTTCCTTTCAGTAGATGCCGATACAGGCTGTAAAGATTCGAGCGGGCCCAATCCACAGTTCTGGGCAAGTGCTTGGAAACACGCCGAATGCAGGTGGAATTTGGAATTGAAATTGGTGATCACGAAGAGAACATATTCTGCGCCAATCATCAGCAACAAACAGCAGGGTTCGACAGCAACACTCGATTCCATGCAACTGGAGGCATACAGACTTGAGCAGAACTAATCTAATACCATAGGACTAGGAAAGACACTCCTGGGCCGAAGGAGAAAATATGTTTATCTTGTGGTGGATTGTAGTAGGCCTTATTGCGGGCTGGATAACAGGCAAGATCATGAAAGGCGGCGGTTACGGCACAATCGGGGACATCGTGCTGGGCATTGCTGGCGCAATCGTTGGCGGCTGGGTCATGAGATTGCTGGGCGGAACCGGCCAGGGCGGCATGATTTATACGATTATCGTCGCTATTGGCGGAGCGGTTCTTTTGACATTGCTGGTTCGTTTAATCACAGGCAACAGATCCAAAGGTAGCGGCACCGGATCCGGAGGGCTTCGTCGAGCTGCATAATCACAAAACAAGGACTTGTTCGGCAGCAAGCTGCTTGCTACCAGGGCAGCACTGCATGTTTTGTCAGCGCGAATTTTCTCTCACGGCGGACAAAGTTATTGCCAGTTCAGGGTAGTCGGCGGCGGTTCCAAGGCCGTTCCTGATCTGGCAGATCTTTTTAAGCTGCCTTGGAAATCTCACTCTCTTATGAATGTCTCTTGTGCTAGCCTTAGCTCGCCATGTCTACTATCTTGAACATTCCAATACCGCCCAACAAGCTGGCACGCAAAGCATGGATGCGCGTAACAGGATTGCTGCTGCTTGGCTTGCTGGGCGCCACGGCGCTGGCCTTTTATGGCTACCAGATTTATCGTCTGAGTGGCGCGCTCAATACCTTTAAAGATGCTGAGTCGCAATACCAAAGAAGGTCTGAGGCCATCCGCCGCCTGAGCGACATGGAAACGGCATTCAACCGCTTTTTGCTGGACGCAAACTCCGCCAACCTGGGGTTGATGGAAGCCAGCAAACAGAGAATCGAGCAACTGGCGCAGCAGGACGCAAACGCACAGAATGACCAACTCCTGCAGAATCTGGTGGCGGCGGAAAAGAAGTGGTATTCGCAGACTGTCCAGCCAATGGTGGAAGAGCGCCGAAAGCTGGCCGCAGGCCAGGGATTGCCGGAAGAGCTTTTAGCTAAATATCGTTCCACTCCGCAAGACTTGCAACTGGTCAACTCTGAAGTGGCCACGGAGAACGCGCACCGTGAGGCACAAGAAACCTTGCAACAAACGCAAGAGCAGATACGCTGGCTGTGGGTCCCGATCCCGCTTGCAGCTTTGCTCACGCTTGGCGTGATCTGGCTGACCATGCACGCGATGAAGAGCGTAAATCATCTGAAACTGGCGGCGGAAGGTGGAAGTGACGAAGAGGAAGACGACCAAGAGGACGGGCAAGTGAAGCGTGACCATCGCGAAGAGGCCAGCTAAATGATAACGGCATTGATATGGTGGATTATTGTTGGGCTGATCGCTGGGTGGCTGGCCGGCAAGATCATGAAAGGCTCTGGCTACGGAACGATGGGGGACCTTTTATTGGGCATGGTGGGCGCGATTGTTGGCGGCTGGCTCCTGCGTCTTCTGGGCTTTTACAGCTCTGGCGGTCTCATATCTTCAATCCTGGTGGCGACGCTGGGCGCAGTGGTGCTGATCTGGCTGGCACACAAGCTGAAGAAATAGGTTAAAGAATCCCGTGAGATAGTTCCCTACCCCAGCAACCTTGCCGCGTCTTTCGCAAAATAAGTAAGAATCAACTGCGCACCGGCGCGGCGGATCGACGTCAGCGATTCCATGATCACGCGGTCGCGCTCCAGCCAGCCATTGCGAATGGCCGCTTGCAGCATGGAGTATTCCCCCGACACTTGATACGCAGCGATCGGCAGATCAAAGCGGCGGCGGGCTTCGGCAATCACGTCGAGGTAAGGCATGGCTGGTTTCACCATGATCATATCGGCGCCTTCGCGGATATCGAGCGCGATCTCACGCATGGCTTCACGCAGATTCGCCCCATCCATCTGGTAGGAGCGACGATCGCCAAACTGCGGTGTTGAATCGGCGGCTTCGCGGAACGGCCCGTAGAATCCTGAAGCAAATTTGGCCGCATAAGAAAGGATAGGCGTGTTGATAAAGCCGGCGTGATCCAGAGCTTTGCGGATCGCCGCAACCCTTCCATCCAGCATATCGGAAGGAGCAATAATATCCATGCCGGCGCGCGCCTGAGACACAGCCGTCTTAGCAAGGATTTCAAGAGAGGGATCGTTCAGGATTTCATACTCAGGCTCAGCAGCGGCCTGCGCCGCCGCGGCACTATTTCTTGTACCGCCGTTGCCGCGTTTTGCTGAAGCCGAACCGCCCGCCGCCGAATTCTTCTTCTGCACAATCCCGCAATGCCCGTGTGACATGTATTCACACAAGCAGACGTCGCCCACCACCACCAGGTCGCGCACCTCACGCTTGATGGCCCGGGTGGCCCGCTGCACAATGCCATCTTCCGCCCACGCACCGGTAGCGACTTCATCTTTCTTTTCCGGCAGGCCAAACAGAATAATTCCGCCCACACCCAGGCTCTTCGCTTCCCGCGCTTCTTTCACCGCTTCGTCCACGGAGAGGTTAAACACTCCGGGCATGGAGCTGATCTCTTTGCGCACGCCCTCACCCGGACAGACAAATAGCGGATAGATAAAGCCGGTCGGCGTGAGACGTGTTTCACGCACCAGTGACCGCAGAGAGTCAGTCTGGCGCATGCGGCGAAGACGTGTGGATGGAAAGGACATTGGTCAAAGTTTACCAGCATTCCTGCGGTACAGAGCCCGGTTTTTCCTCTTAGCGCCTCTTCGCGATACCATCATAAGTACATGGTCCCGCAACCGCTCCAGCATTCTTCATCCCGCGTCCTGGAATTTGATCACTTTCGTGACGTTCTGGCGTTTTACGTCAGCTCGCCGCTGGGCAAAGCGCGCATCGCCCAACTGGAGCCCTCGCTCGATCGCGCATGGATCAACCGCCAGCAGCAGCTTGCCGACGAGACACGCCGGTTCTATTCCGCCGGCGGCCGCTTTGATTTTGCCGGACTCTTTGACGCCCACACTCTTCTGGCTAAAGCCCACATTCCCGGCGCAACGCTTGAAATCGACCAGATTCGCGACCTTGTTCTGCTCGTCGACAAAGCCTCTGAATGGCGTGAACTGGCGCTCCATCCGCCTGAGTCGGTCAAGCCGCACTGGCAGCGGCATGCTGGAGCTCACCGAACAAATTGCCGACTTCACTCTGCTGCTGCGCTTCTTCCACCATAAGATTCAGCCAGACGGCACGCTGGACGATCGTGCATCGGCCGAGCTCACGCGCATACGCCGCGAGGTAGAAAAACAGAAGCGCGTAATTCAGGAATCCTTGCGCGGCTATCTGCGGCGGCTCTCTGAAGGCGGCGCCGTCCAGGACGAACTGGTCACCATTCGCGGTGAGCGCTTCGTGATCCCGGTAAAAATCGAGCAGCGCAAGCGCGTGAACGGTGTGGTGCACGGCGCCAGCTCCAGCGGACAGACCGTATTCATCGAACCGCTGGAAACCATTGAGCAGAACAATGATCTGGTCCGGCTGCTGGAAGAAGAGCAGGCTGAAGTCCGCCGCATCTTGCAGGAAATGACCGAGCGCCTGGGCGAACACAGTGAATCCATCGCCGCAGCCACGGACGCCATGGCCGAGATCGAGCTGCAATTTGGCAAAGCGCGTTTTGCCGTGGACTATGACTGCGTCCGCCCGGAGCTGACGAGTTCTGAACCAGCCGAAGCCTTTCTTGAGCTGCGCGCCGCTCGCCATCCGCTGCTGGAGCGCAACCTCAAAGCCAAAGGCGGCAAGGTCGTTCCGCTCACGCTTGAGATGGATAGCGCCCACCGCCAGCTCATCATCAGCGGCCCCAACACCGGCGGCAAAACCGTAGGCCTGAAAACTCTTGGACTGCTCGCGCTCATGGCGCAGGCCGGCATTCCCATTCCCGCCACCACGGCGCGTATGCCGGTGTTTGATTTTGTGCTGGCCGATATTGGCGACTACCAATCGATTGAGCAAAATCTTTCCACCTTCTCCGCGCACGTCACGAACATTGATTTCATCTCGCGCACCGCAACGCCGCACTCGCTTGTCCTGCTGGACGAACTGGGCTCGGCCACCGATCCTGAAGAGGGCGCGGCGCTGGCCGTGGCCATTGCTGACCATTTTCTGCGCAGCCGCGCGTTGACCATCATCTCCACGCACCACACGTCGCTCAAGGTCTATGCCGCTAACAACGCGGGCGTGCTCAACGCCTCCGTGGGCTTTGACGAAGACACTCTGCAGCCGACCTACGAACTGCGCGTCGGCGTGCCCGGCGCTTCCGCGGGCATCAACATTGCGCAGCGTCTCGGCCTAAATCGCAAAATTACTGACGCTGCGCGTGAACGCCTGACCACGCAGACCCAGGACGTCAGCAAATTTCTTGACCGCCTGCACACAGAGCTGCGCGAGCTTGGAGCGCGAGCGCGCGTTAGCGCAGAAAAAAGAAGAAGAGCTTGGCCGCGAGCTGAAGCGCCTGGAAGCCGAAGGCCAGCAGGAGCAGCGCCAGAAGACGCGCGAATTTGAGCGCAAGATGGAATCGCTCATCGGCGACTTTGAATACCAGGTGCGCGAGGCCATCAGCGGCATACAGGACCGCGCGGCCGCGCAAAAACTTTCCAAGCAGGCCGAGCAGCGCATCGCCAAGCTGCGCCGGGAATTCAAAGAGCAGTTTGACGCCAGCGTGGTCGCGCATAAAACCGGCGCAGACCGCAATGATCCCAACGCGCGTCCGCATGAGGTCAAGCACATCTCTGAAGGCGATACCGTCAAACTCAAGTCGCTGGGCCGCACCGCCGTGGTCAAACGCAAAGTGGACGAAAACACCTTTGAAGTTGAGATGGGCGCCATGAAGATGAAGGTCCCACGGCATGACGTGGCCGAAGTTTTTTCAACCGGGGGCTCAGCGAACCGCAGCGGAGTGAATCCCGTGGCGGCCGCCCGTGCGCGCGGCATTTCCGTAACGCTCAAAGAAGATTCCAACGCGCCCACCGAGCTCAACGTGATCGGCCGCAATGTGGACGAAGCCACCAGCGAGGTGGAAAAATTTATCGACCGCGCATTTCTCGCCGGACTCTCGCGCGTGCGGATCGTCCACGGCAGCGGCATGGGCATCCTGCGGAAGGCGCTGCGCCAGTATCTGCAAAAACATCCGCACGTGGCGACCGTCTCCGAGCCACAACAGAATGAAGGCGGCGCCGGAGCGACGGTGGTGGAACTTAGAGAATAAAAACTTCCCCTTTGTGTTCCTCCGTGTCCTTTGTGGTTGAAAGGTTTTGGGTTTCCGATCACCCGATCACGCGCGATGTCCCGATTACCCGATTCTCCCCCGCGGCTCTACTTCAGCTGCTGAATATCTTCCAGCGCCTTCTCATCCAGCTTCTTCAGTCCCAGGCGTTTTTGCAGCCAGCGGGCGCGGTCCAGGCGGGCGGCGGCGTTCAGGGCGGGGCCGCTGTCATAAAACTCCATCTTTTTTTCCTTGGAGCTGAACATAGTCAGATATTTCTGCGCCTGCTCTTTTGAGATGTGGTCGGCGGAGCCAAACTGCAGAAAGATGCCTTCACGGTCCGTGTGTCCAAGGAAGTAAACCGGATCGTCCCAGGCGTAATCCTGGAAGAAGCCGTGCAGGGCGTCGTCGCCGATCTGCTTGCGGTAAGCCAGTACCTGCGGGTCTTTGC
Organism: Terriglobia bacterium; assembly: GCA_963724105.1. Lineage (GTDB taxonomy): Bacteria > Acidobacteriota > Terriglobia > Terriglobales > Acidobacteriaceae > Angelobacter. Next base: position 59,689 of record CAVRTD010000009.1, read on the forward strand.
TGGCGAAAATGGATTCTTCGTCAGAGTAGCTGCCGGCCATGAGCACATAGGAATCGATGCGAATTTCCACGCCGGCCAGAATTGCGCCGGTATGGGCGTTAAAACCGTGGCCCACATAACCGATGCGTTTGCGGTCGACGTCCGCGCGCAAATACAACAGGTCCACGGCGCGGCGAAGGTCGATCACCTGATGTCCGGAGGCGTCACTCTGCTGCCGCATGGCGTCCGCGGGATCTTTATCCGTGACAAAATCATGGCGGACCTGGGGCGCGTCCACCAGAACACAGACCGCGCCGGCGCGGGCCATCACCAGCGCTTCCTCAAGAAACTCATCTTTGTTGGCCAGCGACGAGCCTTTCTGCAGCCAGTGGCCGAAGACGATCCCGGCAAACCCGCCCTTGCCCGGAGGAATCAGCAGATATGCCGGCACACGATTACCTTCAGCGCCGGCATAGTTGAGCTCAATCACCCGGACGCCGTCGCGCTTCTCCACATTGGTCTCGCGCATGTCCAGGCTGGCCCGGCTGTCAGAGTCATAGTGCGGCAGCAGGTCAGGATACGAAGGCGCAGTCGGCTCAGCGTTAGGTTGCGTGGGTTGCGAAGGCTGTGTAACAGGCGTGGAAGCTGGCGACGGCGTAGAAGATTGATTGGGTGTGCCGCTGGATGACGGAGACGGCGATGGCGCGTTTGATGGTGGCGGCGTGGCCGAAGGGTCTGACGATGGATGTCGATTGAGCGTTGGCCTTTGCGACTGGTCCTGGTCCGTCGACTGTGCCACCGCCAGCGGCGCTGGAAATGCCATCGCAAAAAACGGCAAAAGAAAAAACAGGAAGCAGATGGCCGGTAAGAGCTTTTGCATAGGAATCAAGCGCATAGGAATCAAGGTTGTGAGATGCGTAATCGATTTGCGGTAATAGATTTTGGGGCAATGAATCTTGGGTAATAAGTTAATGACGCGCAAAATGCTAGTCCGTAATCTCCCCAGGCGAAAGCTCGTCCACGTAACACCATATCCATGCTTCGCCGGGCTCAATGGAGCGTATGAGCGGATGCTTGGCGCGATGAAAGTGCTTGGTCGCGTGCTTGTTCTTGGACGAATCACAGCAGCCAACGTGTCCGCACTCCAGGCACAGCCGCAGATGGACCCATGTATCGCCCATTTTGACGCACTCTTCACAGACATGAACGTCTGTCTGCGTAAATTTGATCTGCTTCATATGAGAACAGCTTTCAGCCAAGAGTCCTCCTTAGGCCGCGCCAGCGGCAGGTTCCTGCGTCCGTTCCAGCGCCTTGCGGTCCCACTTTGCCAGGTTCGCGCCGGCTTCATAAGTGCTTTGCAGAAAATCCAAAACCGTGGCCGTGGGCGTGCCGCCGCGCCGGGCATCTTCCTGCAGCAGCACAAATTCACCCAGCTGCGTCTGGTACATCGCCGCCTCCGGACGCACCTTCTGCCTGGCGAATCCTTGCGGTTCCGGCGCAGCGTAACAATAGAACGCGGCATCCTTCACATCGCCGCCTCCCGTCCACCATCCTGCGCTGATGACTTCATGCGAATAAGCTTCCTGCATGATTTTGCGCAGCACCGGGTCAGGATCATTGCGCGTCGGCGCGAGCCGTCCGGAGAAGCGCGTTACCGCCAGATCAAAGCTGCCCCAGAAAAAATGTACCGGACTGGATTTGCCTACGTATCGCGACCGGAAGACCTTGAACACGTCATCAATGGAAACCAGGGTTCGCCAGAAGCGGCGCGCATATTCCTTGTCATACGCTGCGTGGATTGTGTCCTGATCGAAGGCAATGGGATTGGGAATCTCTACCGGCATCTTCCATATCTTCACGTCAATATTCAGCGCGTGCAGCGCCGACATGAATTCCTGATAAAAATCCGCCACCGAGCGCGGCGCCAGCGGAATGATTTTTGTCGCCGGATCGCAGGTCTTGATGATCAATTGATGATCGAGAAAATCAAATTCAATTTCAAACACGCGGTCGCCATACGGGATGGTGCCGGTCGTCAAGCCGCGCGCGGTTACCAGCAGCGCCACATTCCACCAGTGATTGATTTTTGGCGTGAGCGCCAGCCGTACCTTGCCGACAATCTGCGTCCACATGTGCAGAGTGTCACGCGTATCCTGCCATTCGGAGATTGGCAGTGCAGGCCAGCAAATCTGAGAATCAGAAACAGCAGTATTAAGGACGTCTGTCATGGGCCACTCCCGAAAACCGCTCCAAAGACTATTTCCCAGTATAGTCGCGCAGAGCAGAGGTCGCGAATTGAGCTCACAACTGATTTCCACCCGGCTAGCGGTACAACAGCCCGACGAAATCGCGATCGCAAACGAAACGGAGCCGCTGATACAATAAAGGTCAAGGCCCGTAGCGTCCATTGCATCCAAGAAACTGCGGGCATTCTGTTGCACCCCGTCATCAATTTTTAAAACTTCTGGTAACCGGTTAAGTCTATGTTTGAGAATCTTCAGGAAAAGCTACAACGCGCCTTTAAAAACCTTCGCGGACAGGGCACGCTCACGGAAGAAAACATTCAGGAAGCGCTGAAAGAAATCCGCATGGCGCTGCTGGAAGCCGACGTGAATTTCAAAGTGGTCAAGCAGTTTGTTGACCGCGTCGCGGAAAAGGCCGTGGGCCAGGAAGTAATGACGGCGCTTTCTCCGGCGCAGCAGGTCATCAAAATTGTCCACGATGAACTGGTGGAAGTCCTGGGCAAGGATACGGCCAAGCTCAAGTTCGCTTCGCAGCCGCCCACCGTCATCTTAATGGCGGGACTTCAGGGTTCGGGTAAGACGACCACCTCCGGCAAGCTGGCGGCATGGCTCAAAAAAGGCGGACACCGCCCCATGCTGGTTTCGGTCGACGTGTATCGTCCCGCAGCGCGCCAGCAGTTGAAAGTCGTGGCGGAAGCCATCAAAGCCCATCTCTATGAAGGCAAGGTTGAGCACTCCAATACGGCGACAGTCGAACGCCTGGTCAAGGAAGCGCGCAAAGAAGCCATCAACAGCGGCTGCAATTTCCTGATCGTAGACACCGCCGGACGTCTCCACATTGATGACGAGCTGATGTTCGAAATGGAGTCGCTCAAGAAAATCCTCAACCCGCAGGAAATTCTGTTCGTCGCCGACGCCATGACCGGCCAGGACGCCGTCCGCTCGGCCGAAGAGTTCCACAAAAAACTTTCCATCACCGGCGTTGTTCTCACCAAAATGGATGGTGATGCGCGCGGCGGCGCGGCGCTTTCCATACGCCAGGTCACCGGCCAGCCCATCAAGTTCCTGGGCGTGGGCGAAAAATATGACGCGCTGGAGCCGTTCCATCCGGACCGCATTGTTGGACGCATTCTGGGCATGGGCGACATGATGACGCTGATCGAAAAAGCCCAGGAAAACGTCGACCAGAAAAAAGCGCAGGAGTTCGCGCAAAAAGCGATTGGCGGCGAAGGCTTTTCACTCGAAGACTTTCGCGATCAGCTGCGCCAGGTAAAGAAGCTGGGCTCGCTGCAGAGCGTTATCAAGATGCTGCCCAGCATCGGGCCATTTGCCAACATGCAGAAAGCCGCGGATTCCGTGGACGATAAACAGATCACCCGCGTGGAAGCCATCATCAATTCCATGACGCAGAAAGAGCGCCTGCACCATGAGCTGATCAACGGCAGCCGGCGCAAACGCATTGCCCGCGGCTCCGGCACCAGCGTGCAGGAAGTGAATCAGCTTCTGCGCCAGTATGCCCAGATGCGCAAAATGTTTAAGGACATGGGGAAATCCAGCTTCAGCCGCAAGCTTGCCGGAATGAAGTTGCCGGGAATGCGGTAGGTCTTTTTTCTAAAATCCCGAAGCGGAGCGAGGGATCCCTATTGTCACGACCAATTCTGGGATTACCAGTCACAGCTTTTCGAAGAGGGATTTAAATCTATCTTTGCTATTACTCCAGATTTTCTTAGCTATAGGGTTCCCTCGCTCTGCTCGGGATTTCAGAAAGTATGAGCCTCCAACTCCAACTCGACGAACTCACCGCCAGGCTGCGTGCCATGGTCCCAGCAGATCGTCTTGCTGTGGTGGATCGCACGGCCGAAGAGCTGGTTCGTTCACAACTGGCTGAGCGCGCACTGAAAGTGGGAGATCAAGCGCCGCACTTCGAACTCCCTGATGGCGACGGCATGCTCTGGCGTTCAGAAGATCTGCTGCGCAACGGTCCTGCTGCGCAACGGCCCGCTCGCCATCGTCTTCTATCGCGGACGCTGGTGCGCCTACTGCAACGCGCAACTCGCGGCCTTGCAGGATGTCCATAAACAGATTGCGGAGTGCTGGTGCTTCGCTGATCGCCATCTCACCGCAAACCCAAAAACACTCCTATATGACGCGGGACATGCACAAGCTGCGCTTCCCTGTCCTGAGTGACGCAGGCAATCAGGTGGCGCGACAGTTTGGCCTGGTCTATCGGCTGTCACCGGACTTGCAGGCGATTTATGAAACCATCATGACGAAGCTGCCGGGCTATAACGGCGACCAGAGCTGGGAGCTGCCGCTGGCCGCCACGTATTTGATCCAGCCAGATGGAAAAATTTCTTATGCCCGCATCGATGCTGACTGGCGCCACAGGCCCGAGCCGGAAGAACTGCTGCAAGCATTGACTAGAACACGCTAGCACCAAGTTGCTTTGACGTCAGGCAGAGATGAACAGCAGATCGCCATTTGCCGCGACTTTATTCCTGCAGCGCCTTTTGAATAATCTTGACCGCCTGCGCAACGCTACAAACTGCGGTGTCAATCACAAGATGCTCACGGTCCCACGCATGGTATTCGCGGGCAATCACCGCTTGCCATGTCAGCGGAGGCAATCCGGCAATATCCTCGACTCTGTTTTCCAGCCGGCTTCGATGCTCTTTGGCATCTGAGCACTTCAACTCGACCTCAATGGCACGCACCTGCGCACGAACCGCCACTTCAAGCCATGCGTTACGGGAGATGGCAATTGGATTCACTGAATCTGCAATCACCATTCTGCCAACCCGCAGATTATCCAGAGCAACCGCATAGCCAACTCGATATCCGGTTTCGTCGAGAGGTCCGCTATCGCCTTTTGCATCACGGATGGCCTGCTCAATGGAGTCGATGCGTATGTGCACCGCACCAAGCTGGCGGGCCAGTTCTCGCGCAATCGTCGTCTTGCCAACACCGGACAATCCACTCAAGATAATGAGCACCGTCGGACCATCCATTCTCAGAAGTGCTTCTGCAAGTCAGTGAACCTGTCCACCTGGATCAACCGCCTGCCGTCCGGTGCGGGGGTGACGCTCTCATGCTCAAGCGCCCAGGTCAGATCATGAGGAATAAAGACAGCATTGATTCCGGCGCTCAACGCGGGATTAATGTCTGATTTGGGACTGTTGCCGATCATCCATGTGGTGACCGGCTCAAACTCATATTTGGCGATAATCTCTTTGTAGGCGGCTGGCTTCTTTTCCGCCACAATTTCTATCGCAGCAAAATAATCTTTAAGGCCAGAGCGCTCCACTTTGCCCGACTGCTCTCCGAAATCGCCCTTGGTCACCACCATCATGTGATGACCTCGATGGGCCAGGTAGTCCAGCGTCTCCGCCACGCCCGCAATCAGCTCTATCGGGTAATTGGACACCTTGTGGGCAAAGCCCCATATGAATTCGTGCAGCTCCGGCGTGACCGGCTGCTCCGACAAACTCTCAAAGCATTTCACCAGAGAGCGGGAAAAACTGTGCGAGCCATACCCGTGCTCCAGAACCGTCTCGCGTTCAACCTCATATAAAAACGCCCGCACTTCGTCCGGGGCCATGTGCTGATGGTTCAGCCGCTCGATAAAGTCCGCAATCGCCTGGTCAAAGTAGACATTGTTTTCCCAGAGAGTGTCGTCGGCGTCAATCAACAATATTTGCGGCAGCATCGTTGTAATAATAATGCCAAATCTACCACGGAGACACGGAGGCGGAGAAAGCAAGTCAGCCGTGTCTGTCGGTTAGCTCGTAGAAGTCCAAATAAAATCAAATGAGAGCGCCAATAGCAGGAAATATATTGGACCAGTAAGCCTTTGGAATCCGCCCCATGCGACTCTCGCCCGCTTCTCTCCGTGCCTCCGTGTCTCCGTGGTAGGTTTTCTGCCCGTTACCGCCCCCAATGCGTCCAGCAATACAGGCTGCTAGAATCGAACCATGAAAATGGAACGCTGGCTTCTGGCCTTAATATCCGCAATATTCCTCATGACGGTTTCCGGAACATCCCTGGCGCAGGCAGGCAGACGCGCCGGTGCGCCCCCTAAAACGGCAGACAAGTGTCTTCTCAAAGAGAACGTCCATGAGGATATTTCCGCTCAGGTAGCCAAGTTCAAACTGGTATCCATGCCATTCAGCGTGAACGGACTGAATGACGCAGAGACCAAGATGGTTTACAAGCTGGTGGAGGCATCGCAGTTTCTGGAGAGCATTTACTGGCGCCAGAGTGACCCCAAAGGCCTGGAGCTGTATAAGCGTTTGCTGGGCTGCAATCAGGTAATGAATCAGAAGATACGGCGCTATCTGATGATCAATGGCAGCCGCTACGACCTGCTGGAAAACAACAAGCCATTTGTCGGCAGCGATCCCTTTCTCCCCGGACACGCGCTTTACCCCGCCGGCATTACCCGGCAGGAGATCGAAGCGTACGTAGCCAAACATCCGGAAAAGAAGGCCCAGATCTATAGCCCATTCACGGTGGTCAAGCGGCAGGGCGCAGAGCTGATCGGCGTCCCTTATCACGTGGAGTACAAGCCGTGGCTTACCGGCGCAGCAAACGCTTTGCGTGAAGCCGCTGCTCTCAGCCCGGACAAAGCTTTCGCCGGCTTCCTCCGCTTGCGCGCGGATGCCCTGCTGACCGACGACTATTACAAGAGTGACATTGCATGGCTGGAGTCTGGAGAACCCGAAGTTCGACATCATCTTTGCCCCCTATGAAACCTATCTTGACGATCTGCTCGGCGTGAAGACCTCCTATGGTTCCGCGGTCATGATCCGTAATCAAGAGGAAAGCGCCGGCCTGGATACGTTCAAGAAATACGTCCCTGAAATTCAGGACGCGCTGCCGCTTGATCCGGAAGACCGTCCGTCGATGCAGGGCAAGAGCACTCCGATGGAAGTAATGGACGCGCCTTCTCGCGGCGGCGATCTGCGACACGGCTATCAGGCAGTAGCGGACAATCTGCCGAACGATCCCCGCATTCATCAGGAAAAAGGGACCAAGAAGATTTTCTTCAAGAACTTTATGGACGCGCGCGTGAACTTTGTTGTGCTGCCTATCAGCAAATTGCTGATGCGGGAAGACCAGGCAGCTAAGGCCAGCATGGATGGCTACCTGGCGGTAGTTCTGATGCATGAAATCTGCCACGGTCTTGGCCCGGCTTATGCGCGCACCAGCGCGGGCAAAGCAGACATTCGCGAATCCATTGGACCCACTTACGCCGGACTGGAAGAAGCGAAAGCCGATATCGTCGGCCTTTTTGCCCTGAACTGGCTGATGGACAAAGGCGTTGTGCCCAAGGAACGGGCCAATGACTTTTACGCCTCTCACGTAGCTGGGATTTTCCGCACTGTACGCTTTGGCGTGGCCGAGGCCCACGGTCGCGCGGAGATGATGGAATTCAATTATCTGGTCGAGCAAGGCGCCATTACCCGTGAAGCATCTGGAAAGTATGCAATTGATTTCACAAAGATGCCGCAGGCGATTGCATCGCTGGCCAAAGAGCTTCTGGAGATCGAAGCTACCGGAGACAGGAACCGCGCTGAGCAATGGTTTAAAAAGTATGATTCCATGCCGGCTGAGTTAAAATCGGCGTTATCAAACGTAAAAGATGTGCCCGTGGATATTGATCCCGTCAGCGCATTTGGAGAACAGATTCAATGAGGTCCACGCCAGAAGTACAAAATCCTGAAGAACGGCGCAGATTTGAGCGAGTGGATATCACGCACCAGGCGCAGGTGCTGGTTCTTGATCCCAAAGGCCGCCTGACCGGTGTGCTGCGGCAGCTGGCGCGCGGCGGCTTCATGATGGAACCTGATAAGCGCTACAACGAAGACAACAAGATCTATAGCTTCACCATCCATGAGCCTACGGAAGATATACGCGTGTTGGTAAATGCGCGGCTGCGCTTCGCTGATCTGCAATATGCAGGGTTTGAATTTGTGGATTTAGACCCTGAATCGGCGGTGGCGATCGGCGTAATCATCGGCAAATACTACGAGCACTCCAAGGCTTAGGCGCTTCCATTTGCCTGCGGGCGCGGGCGTTTAAACTTCAGCTACCGTTTCTCTACGAAACCTCACAGCGTGGTTGGCCAGGCGGTTGGCTTCCTGGTTCTGCTCGCGTGGGATATGGGCAATACAGAATTTCAGGCTTCGGGCCAGCTTGCGGCACATCCAGTTCAGCGAATAGAGCCGCGGACTGCGGCAGGTGTACTCCCCGGTCATCTGCTTCACCACGAGCTCAGAATCGGTATAGACGCTGAGCGACGTTGCCTGAAGTTCCACTGCGCGCTGCAAGGCTTCCAGCAGGGCGGCATATTCGGCCACGTTATTGTCATGGTGGCCAATCCACCTGGCAATCCGGATCATCTCTCCATCCGGCTTCTCAATCAGTACTCCAATGCCAGAGGGCCCCGGGCTGCCGTGCGAACCTCCGTCAACATACGCGATGAGATCTGCCATCTGTCTCCCAAAACTGTTCTAAGACACACAATGAGGCACGCGAGGTTGCGCCGTCAAGAGAATCGTTGGTTACGTCCGCACATTGCTTATTTCTGCCCGTCTGCAAATTTGTGGAAACCGTTGTGGAAAAGACGGTCGCACACAAACCATTCGCGTCGCAGCCGCATTTTAACTGGATTTTAAAATGATTTAACGTGTGGAAAAAAATCAGCGCTTGCACAAATCACGGGCGTTGACATTTCACGCTCTTCCGCTAGGATCACACATGTCGACGGTCGAAAGGGTTAGTCAAACTAAAACAGTGGCTGATCCGAAGTAGACTGAGTGACCAGGTTCGGTGGAGTAATCCGCTGAATACCCGGACCCGAAAAAACCGGCAGGCTCTGCGAGGAGCAGGCTGGGGTCAGGAACTGCGAAAGCAGTGGTCGCATCAAGGGCTGTGACGGTACATGCATCCACGTTGTTAACTCCCTCGCAGGAGCTGGCAGCTAGAGCATAACCAATGTCACAGCCTTTACTATTTTTATAGCTTCTCTGGAATCGTCTCCTGTTTCCCGCCTCCCTTTCACCTATCGGATTTCTTACAACTCCTCAATCACCATAAGCTGCAGAATTTTACGTTCCATGACCCTCGATTTCTGTGTCTAACATACTTGTAGCAATGATTCAGCCGGCCGTTGCCGCCTTTCGATTGGCTAACTGCTTTATTTTCTGACTCATGGCTGCGCTCCTTTGGGGTTTCAGGTTGCGCCTGAAGCCCCATTTTTTTGGGGAATGAAATCTAACTACTTGATCGACGGCTAGTTAAGCAAATCGAAACGAACTCTCTGCTTTTTTCAGTGAACTTTTAGAGCACGTGGAAAATGCAATTCCTCTCCGTTTTCGTTTTATTAACGTTCAGCTAAACTGTTTTGCCTGACCACTTCGGAGGGTTGCGGAATGATATTGCTCGTCCTACTTCCTTTGTTGAGCTTTGTAAGTGGGGTTGCGTCGCTACAAATCGATCCCAAGGAGCAGCCCAAGAGGAAGTGGATACTTGTGGCCATCCTTGTTTTATCGCTCCTGGGCTCCGTCATTGCTTCATGGGACGATAACTCAGACAAGAAGAGGGAACAACTGGCTGCCGCCGACCAAAAAAGCAAAGATGATGAAAAAATCACGACGCTGATTGACACCTCCAATAAGCTCAGTGGCAAGGCGGACACAATACTCTTAACCTTGGAGCAATGGGGCTTTTCTCCCCAAGACCTTAATCGCGTTCAGCAGAGCCAAAAAGCGGATCAACTGCGAACAGCTATATTGCCTGAAGCACAAGCGAATAATAAAAGCGCGCAGTCAACGGTTCTTTACTTCCCTAAAAATGTAGATGGTTTGAAAGTGGTCGAAGCCCTTACTCAGGGAGGGTTTCATGTTGAGCAACAGCAGCAGGGAGAACGTAACCCTGGGCTAGCCACAAATGCGGTATGGGCTGGGGACGACGTAAAGATCGAAACAGCAAAATTTGTCGCCCTCACATTGATTCGCGCCGGCGTTGAGATTAAAGCTATAAGACGATTGAAAAATGGAAGTGGCAAGCGGGCTAATTTAATCGAGGTCGCTTCTGATATTGATTTTAAAAATGCACCTGCGCTCACAGTTGCAAATGTGGACAACCTCAAGGACCTTCCTCCTCGTTAGACGCTTTTCCAGACGCTGCTACCCGTGGCTACACGTTGTGTCAATTTCCGCACAGGTGTGTCTACCCGAATACACCCACAGACAAATCAATCCACTCTAACTAATTCATTATCAATGATCTATTTATCGGCACCCCGGGTGCATAAATACTCGGCGTGCAAGGCTACCTTGAAATTGCGTGCAGCAACTCTCGCGCAGACCATCGCCGATTAGGCACGGTCAACGGCGCAGTAATAGTGAATAGGTTTGATCGGTAGTAAAGGAGAGGCCACCATGTTGTTCTTGAGATATCTGCTCTTACTCACCGGCTGGGGACTGCTCATAGCAGCCGCCGCCAACGTACTCAAAAATCTTTACCAGGTTGTCCAGTATCACCGCCAGTTGCGACCTATAGCTCCGGGCGCTTTATCCGGCACTTCATCGGGGCTGGAAGGCGCCTCTGCGGGAACGCCATTGACTCATGGCGTGCTCGTGGAAAAACCGCAACTGAACTGGACGATTGCCACATGGGCGTTTCCTGCGGCCTGGCTGTCGCTCATTCTCGCTGCCGGCATAGTGGTGGTGCCCAGCGGAATGGGTGGCATCAGAGTGAGCCAGACCGCGGGGACGCGCCCCGGCACTTTGTATCCCGGCATTCATTTCGTTGTGCCGCTGCTTGATTCCGTTGTGCTGTATGACATACGCGACCAGGTATTGACGACCTCATCTTCCGGCAAAGACGGACTGGGATCCGCCGAAGATGACAAGAAAGAAGCGCACAACAAGAAGCCAGACGCTTTTACCGTCCAGTCAAAAGAAGGTCTGAGTATTGGGCTGGCGATTACCGTGCGTTATAAGTTTGATCCGCGCCGGCTGGATTTTATCCATGCCAACCTGCCACAACCGGTGGAAAAAGAAATCGTGCCGCCGGTGGTTTCCAGCGTCTTCCGTGAACTGGCGCCGAATTACACCGTGCGTGAAGTCTTTGCTACCAGGCGTGAGGAGATTCGCCAGAACGCGGCGGACCGCATCACCAAAAAGCTCGATGCCGATGGAATCATCGTGAAAGAAGTAATGCTGCGCGATGTCCAATTGCCGGAAGAATACGCCAAAGGCCTGGAAGGCCTGCTATTGAAAGAGCAGGAGAACGAAGGCCTGGGCGTGGAAACAGAGATGAAAACCAAGCAGGTAAAGATTGCCGAGCTCGAAGCGGAAGCCATGCGCGTTCAGCAGGTAAAGCAGGCCCAGGGCGCCGGCGAGGTGCGGGTTCTCCAGGCCAAGTCAGAAGCGGACGCCATGCAGTTTACGCTGCCGCTGAAGCAAAAACAGATTGAGCAGTCACGCCTGGAAGCACAGGCTCAAAAAGAGACAACAGTAAAAAATGCTGAAGCCCAGGCCGAAGCCAAGGTGATCGATAGCAAGGCTGAGTTGGAGCGCCGCAATCTTTTGGCGGACGCTGAAGCTGGACGCATCCGCAAGGTCGCGGTAGCTGACGCTGAACGCATGAAGTCCGAAGCTGCGTTGCTCAAGGAAAGCCCTCTTCTCATTAATAAGATCGTGGCCGAGCGGATGTCTGACAAGCTGCAAATCATGATGGTCCCATCAGACGCCAAGATCTTTTTCAATGACATCATGAAGAGCGGCATCACGCCTGATGCCTTGAACAACGCCAAGGCAGCGCAGGCAGCGGCGGAGGAGAGCGAAAGCTCCGATGAACAGGAAGATCAATCGGCGCCCACGCAACAGACTGCCAGCCGTAAATCATGGAAAAACAGTAAATAAGTTCTGCCGGAGAGCGACCGGGCCGCCTGTCCCCGCCGGGACAGACGGCCGGTCCGGCGGATAGCGTATTTCGGCGAATAAAGATCATTGGCCTTTCGGCATTGGTTATGCAGGTTCAACTAGGAGTTTTCCCGATTGTCATGGCAGGTGTTTTCCAGTTGAATGATAGAGATCAGACCCATGATAAAACCATACCAACGCTCCGGCCTGATCGCACTGGCCGGCGCTATTCTTGCCTTTTGCGCAACTCCCTGGTTCGGGTTTGTATCGGACGACCGCAAGCAGGTTCTGAACAATCCCACGTTGTTCCACCTCAGTTCCATTCCCGGATACTTTGCTCATGCCGGCGGCTATCTGGTGGGAGATCTTTCCTATTACCGCCCACTCTTCGGCACGTGGATGAACCTGAATTACTTTTTCTTTCAGCTGCATCCCGCTGGATGGCATATTAGCTTGCTCTTGCTGCATATGGCCGTCATTTTTCTCTGCTACAAACTGGTGCTGGCGACCGTGCAGGAGCAAACCACAGCCGCCATTGCCGCGCTCCTCTTTGCTGTTCATCCCGTGCATGTTGAATCGGTGGCGTGGATCAGCGGAGGCACTGATCCGCTGGCCGCGGTGTTTATTCTTCTGGCATTTCTGCTTTATCTTGGCAGCCGGGAAAAAGAAAAAGAAAAATGGATATCTGCCATTTTCTCTTTGCTGGCTTTTTTCCTCTCGCTCCTGTGCAAGGAAACCGCGCTCCTTTTTCCTTTGCTCATCCTGGCCTATGAGTTGCTGCGGGGAAAGCAGACGTCTGTTCTTGCGCCTGCGCTCAAGCGTACGATTCCTTACTTTATTGTGGCGGCTGTATACCTGGGCCTGCGGGTCCATGTATTAGGCGCATTCAGCCACACGCTAACGCCGCTTTCCCCGAAGGTGCTGCTCTTGACTCTACCTTCGGTAGTAGTTTTCTATCTGCGTATTCTTTTTTTCCCTTCAGGCCTCAGCCTTTTTTATGACACGCCATACGTGAAAGTAGCGTCCTTTTCCAGCTTTGTCTTGCCATTACTGGTATTGCTGCTGGCGATTGCCTTGCTCGTCTGGTGGATTCGCGGTTTGCAGAGGTCGGAGGGTGAAGGAGAACAAAGCAGCCGCCTGGCGATTTTCTTTGTCCTATGGACTGTCCTTTTTCTTGTCCCCGCATTCAATTTGTCAGCGCTCGATCCCGGAGAGATCGCGCACGATCGATATCTTTACCTGCCGTCCATTGGGGCCAGTTGTCTTGTAGCTATTGCCTTGAAACAGCTATCAGATAAGTTCAATCTCTCTGCCCCCCTACGCACGTTTGCCATCGCCGGACTGGGAATTCTTCTCTGCACCGCTGCGTTCGTCCAGACATTTTTCTGGAAAGATGACCTGGCTCTTTACAAGAGGGGAGCCTACACGGCGCCAAACAACACCCACGCTCAAAATAACCTGGGCAACATCTATCTTGAGAACGGTGATTTTGTGCAGGGCATCGCGGTGCATCAAAAGATCCTCGAGCTCGATCCCCGGTCCGTGGATTCTTACTTCAATCTAGGCCTGGCATATTACAATCTGGGAGATTTTGGGCAGGCACAATCCTATTTTCAGCGCGCTATATCCTTGAGTCCTGCGGCCAGGAGTTATTACTACATGGGGCTGGCGCAATTTAAAAAAGGCGATTTGACCACTGCAGAACAATCTTTACGCTCGGCTGTTCAACTGGACCGGGGCCAGTCAGATTTTCATGCGGTGCTCGGTGTGTTATATGAAACTGAAAACAAGCTTCCTCTGGCGTTGCAAGAGATGGAACAGGCCTTGTCTTTGAATCCGCAAAATCAGAACGTCAGAAATGAAGCTGACAAACTCAAACGCCAGTTGGGCCAGCAGTAACGATTCAGTAGTTTGGTTGAAACATGCGCATGCCCGCTCAAACTCGCTCGAGTATCTCTAGAATAATGATGACCGCAGCGCACTGCCTCTATATTGCGTTGCTTCTGGTTGTTGCCGTTGCTGAAATACCATGCGCTGCACAAATTTCCGCCCCGCAGGAGAAGCCGTCCGACGCCTCCGCGGCAACAGAGTTTGTGCGGCTGATTCTTTCTCGCGGAGGATCGCCTTCAGCAGTTACCGTGACGTTCCAGAACCTTGCCGGGCTTCCCCAGGAAACGCAGGAAGCGCTGCAGAATGCGATGTTCAATGCCTTCCGTAGCGCCAGTGTCTCACTTGTAAAACCCGAGCAGGCCGTGGCTGAAGTGCAGATCACGTTTTCTGAAGACTGGCAGGGTTATGTCTGGATCGCCAACATTCAACAGGGCTCCAGCAGCCAGCTGGTGATCAAAAGACTGCCGCACCAGCAGCGCACAACATCGTCGCGCACGCCTACGATTACCCTCCGCAAAATACCTGTCTGGCAGCAGGACGCTCCCATCCTGGATTTTTTTCAGGACAATCAGAATCTTCTGGTCCTCGATCCCGATCAGCTCTCGCTCTATTCGAATGATTCTGGACAGTGGCGCTTGCGGCAGACGCTGGGCATTCCTCATCCCTCGCCATGGCCCCGGGATATGCGCGGACGATTAGAGGTCCACGATCGCGAAATCAATGTGTTTCTACCCGGCACGCGATGCAGTGGAAAAATTTCTCCACCCTCGCTTGACTGCCGTGCCAGCGACGATCCCTGGCCTCTGAATCCGGGGCAGCTGGTTGCGTTCTATAGTCCCCGGCGGAATTTCTTCAGCGGGCTGCTTGCCGGACAGAGCGCGGGAGCCTCAGTAGTACCGTTTTTTTCCGGAGCAACGTGGCAAAGCGGCGACCAGCGTCTTTGGATTTTTACCGGTACCGATGGTCGCGTGCGTCTCTTTCAAAACGAGCTCGCATCACCGTCTGCGATGTTCAATGGCTGGGGTAGCACGCTGGCTGCCGTCCATTCGACCTGCGGCTCAGGCTGGCAGCTTTTAACCAGCTCTCCCGCGGACACTACCCGTTCAGACAGCGTACAGGCAGTGGAGATCAACGGGCGTGAAGCTTCGCCCGTGAGTTCGCCGGTAGATTTATCGGGCGCGCTGGAAGCATTGTGGACCGCCGGAAACTACGATCAAGTGGTCAACGGAATATTGCATACACAGTCAGGTAAGTATGAAGCGTTTACTCTTACAGTTATTTGTAATCAGTAGTCTCGTGCTCTTGGCCTCCGGCGCGCATGGCAGTTCGCGTCCGCGCTATGGCGGCGCTGTGCGCGTGCTGCTGCATGACAAGGTCATGTCACTTGATCCGCTCAGCGATGAAGACCATCCGGCAGCCCGCGATCACATGGCCGCACTTGCATTTGAGACTCTTACGGAAATCGACGCCCAGGGCCGCTTGCAACCAGGGCTTGCCTCCTCATGGCATGCTGATTCGACAAAGCGTGCCTGGCAGTTCCGCCTCAGGCTCGCGAACTTTCATGACGGCACAGTGCTCACCGCAGCAGATGCAGTTGCCAGTCTTGCGAAGAGTAATCCGGCGTGGAGAGTCTCAGCGCCAGATCGCCAGACCGTATCAGTTGAGACGCCTTATCCCGTTCAGCACATGCCTGAAATGCTGGCGCTGCCCAGATACGCCATCGTCAAACGTCAAACAGACAATACCGGAGCAACAGTCCTGGTCGGCACCGGAAGCTATCGGCTCACACAGTGGCAGGTGGGAGAGCACGCGCAATTTACCGCGAACGAAGACTACTGGGGCGGACGCCCCTTTGCTGACACGATTGAATTTCAGCTGGGTTCGTCGCTACGCGACCAGTTAATGGACCGCCAACTCGGCCCATACACGGCAACCGAGTTAAGTGTTGATCAGGTTCGCGCCATTGAGCAAAACAATCAGACCGTGGCGCTGTCACGGCCTTCCGATCTTCTTGCCATTCTTTTCCTGCAGCCTGATTCAGGCGGCAGGCCGGGCAAAA
>CAVRTD010000010.1:0-1764049 GCA_963724105.1 Terriglobia bacterium
ATAAGAGCGAAGGCCCCGTCCGACACAGTATTCTTTGTTTGACGACGAAGACCACTGGGAAGAAAGGAGCCTTCAGATGATGATTATAGGTTGTGATTTCCATCCCAGCTGGCAACAAGTTGCTTGGTTAGATATAGAAACCGGAGAAACCGCGGAAAGGAAGTTGCTGCATGCCAGCGGAGAAGCCAGACAGTTCTATGCTGGATTAGTTGGGCCGGTTCGTGTGGGTCTGGAGTCAACGGGCAATAGCCACTGGTTTGTGGACATGCTGACGGAGTTGGGCCATGAGGTATGGATCGGAGATGCGGCCCAGATTCGAGCCAGCCAGGTACGGAAGCAGAAGACAGACCGTCGGGATGCTGCGCACATTCTGGACTTACTGGTAAAGAATGCTTTTCCGCGGATATGGACACCATCGCGGCAGGAACGGGATCAGCGGCAGTTGTTGATCCATCGCTACAAGCTGGTGACGTTGCGGGCGCGGGTGAAGAACGAGTTGCAGCACTTGGCGCTGAACCAGGGCATGCAGAAGGGCCGGTCGCTGTGGAGTAAAGACGGCCAGAAGCAGTTGCTGGAGCTACCGTTGCAGTTCTGGGCGGGCACGCGGCGCAAGAACCTGCTGGAGTTGCTGAAACAGATGGACCAGCAGTTGGTGGTGCTGGACCAGGCGGTGAAGAAAGCAGCGGAGGAAAATGAAAAAGCCTGTCTGCTGATGACGCAGCCTGGTGTAGGCCCGATCACGTCACTGGCCTACGTGCTGACGATGGGCGATGTGGCCCGCTTCCAGCGAGGCAAACAAGTCGCCAGCTATCTGGGACTGATTCCCCGGGAGTACAGTTCGGCCGGCAAGCAACATCTGGGTGGGATCAGCAAGCAGGGCAATCGCTTCATGCGCATGCTGTTGGTAGAGGCAGCGCAGGCCGTGGTCCGTTACGATCCCGGATTTCGCAATGAATATCTGCATCGCTGCCATCACAAGCCGAAAGCCGTGGCTAAAGTGGCGGCGGCACGCAAGTTGGCTGTACGACTCTACTGGATGCTTCGCACCAACACGGCATATCCGGAGGTCGTTCGCATCGAGAGCAGCTCGCGGGTGCCCCTGGGCGGTTAAGCGCCGTCCGCAGGATTGATTGGGCGCTCTCGCACCCAACAGCAGGTTGGGTGTTCGCATAGAAGAATCATGGTCGAAGTCTTAGGCCGAATCGATGGTTGGTGGAACGGCAAAGCAAAAAGCAACTGCCAAACCTTCCACTGAAGGGTGATTCAAGTACAGGTGCTTCACAGTGTCTTCGTCGAGTAAGTTCTGTGGCAAACAAAACGATGCTCACGCATCGCCAGGGATAGTTTGTCCTTGACAGAACCTTCGCTCTTATCGAGGGGCACCCTTAGTGTGGTGAAGCATAGAAAATGCAAGGGTAGGCTACCCGCCCACCCGCCATGGTGGAGGAAAATTAAGTAAGGGCGGGACATCCGCCCTACTCTCTGACTTTGATTTTTATCGGAGTACCATCTGGGACATCCTTAATTTGATAGGCAAAACTGCCCTTGTACAACATGTCCTCTGTACCATCGACACGATACAGTTCTTTTAACTCCGGATCTGATTTGACGATAAATGGATAGACTGGGCACAAATGCTCCGAAGGACTCAAACGCTCACCTTGATCCAGCCAGTTTTTGAAAAGTATCAATTGGAGCGTATCCACCGGGTCTTCCAGAATAATGGACAGCCATTCAGAAAATGAATTTGCGAAGGATGTGGTCCGCCCAGTTTCTACGTTGAAATAAAGAATCTTTTCCTTTTCAAATGCAAACTGATTACCAAACACGTCTTCCGCAAAAAAAATTAGATTTTCCTTCACCATCTCTTTATAAGCCGATCGCCAGCCGTCCCGCTTATTCCAGTCTCGCAACGTAGGTAGCAGTCCCGGATTAGTGCCAAAAATCCGTAAGCCTCCGTCGAAGGCAGTTAAGCCATCATGCAACGCAAGCAGGGTCTTTTGGTCTTTATCAATTACAAGATTGCATTCGATATCCGCGGATCCACCAGACCAACTGATGAAGGGCAACAGCATTGTTATTTTGTTATTCATTTCAATCAAGGACCTGTTTTTATTTTAATCTTTGTTCCGTCCGGTAAATTCTTAATTTGGTTGCCTAGCTGAGCCCCAGCGCTACGATTATCTCCACTTGGAACCAGTCTCACACTCGCTCCGCTGCCGCCTTCTGCGCAGCACTTAGGCGGGTATTCATCTCGATCCATCCCGGGGGACGTTGGTGTCCCAGCAGTCGCCGCTCTTCCTCTTGCTGCTGCTCTGGTTGCGCCCTGTGTTCCTGACCTGTCAAGCGTTACAGTGGAAGGTTTCCCAGCAGCTTGGGCATCATCAATGTGTTGCGCGGAGACGGGACTTTGGGACTTTGAGATTGTTACCTCAGTGGTTCCCCCTTCCTCAGCAGGAGGAACTGTCGCCGTTGGTTCAGGACCAAAAGCGTAACCAGCTTGCGCTCCCCCAACCGTGAGCATGCCCATGCTAACCGCGTCAAGAGGAGACATCCCGCCATGCTCTTTCGCCCACTGCTTCGCCGATGGAGAATCACGCATGACCCATTCTTCCCCTTTTTGCCATTCTTTCTCCGCTCTCAGGGTTTCCTCATGTTGCTTTTTATACTCATCATCTTCACACCAGCAACCATCTCTATGAAACTCGTTGCCAAACTTAGACCAAAAACCGTGTCCGTCAAGATCGACCGTAGTAGTTGGCAGCCCGCGCACGTAGCCGTATAGATTTAGCGATTGAGGATCGGTCAAATCCGCATACGGCACCGGGACCGGCGTTGCTGACCAGTCTGCTGATACCCAGCGTCCCAGGCCATTGGAGTAGTAGCGCGCGCCGAAATAGTCGAGGCCGGTTTCATCCCGTTCTTTGCCGGTAAATTTGTAGTGGTTGGAATCGTTGTTGACGAACTGAAGCTCGCCGCCCCAGGGGTAATAGTCGGATTCGGCTTTGATCACGCCAGCGGAGTCCGTAATCACCGATGCCGTTTTCAGATGGTCAGAAAAGTAATAGAAGACGCCACCTGTGCCGGTGGCTCCGTCGCGGCGGGCAACGCGCTCGCCGTCAAAGAAGATGTATTCGCTTTTGGTCGTTCCGGCGAGATCAGTTTCAGCAACCACGCCGGGCGTCATCGCCCAATAGAGCGTGCCGTCTCCAGCAGTGTTGCCGTTGGATTTGCGTACGCGGTTGCCGTCAGCGTCATAGGTAAAGGTATAGCCGGCAGCACCGGTGAGGCGATTTTCCTGGTCGTATGTGTAAGTCTGTGTTGGAGGCGTTGCATTGAAGGTCATGTTACCGGCAGCATCATATTGATAGTCGGGTGGGGCAGTCGCGTGAATCCAATTATGCGCGTCCGCGGTGACACTTAGATTTTCCGCACCGCATTTGGTGATGGTTTTATTGAGCAGGTTACCCCAGGCATCGTACGTGTAGCTGTTACCCCAGTATTCGGTTTTGTTCTGGAGCACCACGGCGGTGCAAACAGTGCCCGCATTTTGTGCCGAGGTCAGACGATTCAGGGCATCGTAGGTAAAAGTCTGGTCGCGATTGTGTGATGTGTCTTTGTAATTGGTGATGCCAAAGACGTTTCCGTTGTCAGTGCCGGTGGTTCCGTTGCCTACATGGAAATCGTAGCCAATGGAGTAAACGGTTTGGCTTGGCGCGGTGGCCGACATATTCACCGGTTGCAGGCGTTTGTTGTAGGTGTAGGCATTGCTGATTCCGGCAAAGCTCGCGCTGTTGCCATTGACAAAGCCGGTCAGGGCTCCGTCCGGACCGTAAGTCGCGCCGGTGGCATAGTTGATTCCATAGCCGCTATCGACAGCTGAAAGTGTGCGACCAGCGGAATCAGGCGTGTAAGTGACTACAGCTCCGCTGGGATAAGTCAGCGCTTTCAATGAGCCATCAAGATTGTATGCGTACGAGAGGTTCTTATAGATGGCTGCGTTGTTGGCTCCGGTGAGCGAGCGTGTCTCCGTCGCCAACCTTCCCAGAATGTCATACGTGTAGCTGGCTGTTCCGGCCTGGTCGGTGAGTGAGACAATCTTACCTTTGGCATTCGCACCTGAATCGTAAACATAACTAACGACAGGCGAACTCAGCGGACAGCTCTGCGCTCCGTAGCCTTTACCGGTGACGCGATGCAGCTCGTCATAGCAGAAGCTCACCGTCTGCGTGGCCGTGCCCTGATTCATGGTGCCACCCTGGTTCGGGGCAGGCGAGGTCTTCTGTAGCAGGTTGCCATCAGCGTCGTAGCTGTAGCTGATCGTTCCCGACTCAGGGTTGACAGCCGTCAGCAGCCGCGAAAGGGAATCATAGGTAAACGTCCGGGTGCGCCATTGCGTGGAATCCGTAGGCGCAGACCCTTTCTGGTCTACCCGCAGCAGATTGCCCAGTGCATCGTACTGGTAGTCGGTTTCATAATTGAGGCCCGTTGGGGCTTCAAAAACTTGTGTCAGACGGCCCAGCGCGTCCGAGCACGATTTACGCTGCTTGCCAGCTTCATCCTGTGCTGTGGCGCAACTTCCGGCGTAAGAGATGGTGCTGACGCTGCCATCCTGTTTGGTCACCTGGGTCACGCGCCCGAGCGGATCGTAAAGAGTTGTCGTCGTGCCATCGGTCGGGCCAGCAATGGAGCGATGTGGATTGGATACCGTGCTCACCCGGCCCAGTTGATCATAGGTGGTATCCACCAGATCATCACCTTCCGGATCCGTAAGGCGCGTCTGTATAGTCCGGCCCACGCCGTCAAAGCCGGCCGAATCGGTGATCCAGTGGCTCGTGTCCTGCCTTTTGCTGCGCTGCACGCTGGTCACCGTGGGAAAGGTAAAGTCGGTTTCCGGATGCAGCCCGGAAGAATCTGCTGGCCCTATGGCGGTGAGCAGGCGGAATGAACTGTCATGGGTAAAGTTGCCGGTCTGGCCGTTCTGATCGGTAAAGCTCTGGATCAGCCCGCTGTTGAAATCATAAGTACCGCTCACGCAATGCGTGACCGTGCCTCCGTTGGTGGAGGGGGAGCAGGATTGCGTGGGATACGCGCCATAGTTGACGGAGTCATAAAGATGGGTGGTGCTGTGGCCCAGCGGATCGGTGGAAGATTGGACCTCGCCCGTATCAAACCACGCGCCGTGGCTGCTGACATCCGTCCATGTTGCCCCCGCCTGGCACGGCGTGGAACTGAGCTTGTGCGTAACGGTTGTGGCGTTGCCCCGCACTCCTGCCGGAGGCGTAGTGTGTTGCATGCTGATGGCCGGACTTGGAGTCGTTGGCGCAACTTCATCGTAGAAAGTGTCTGTCTCCGCGCAGAGATTGCCGGCCCCGTTTTGCACCTTTACCGTCGCTGGCAAATCCAGCATATTGGCGCTCAGGTAACTGCTGTTGCCCTGCCAGCGGTAGGTGGTAAACGTTTGGCTGAGAAGCGCGCCGGCGCTTCCTGGGCCGTAATCATATTCCCGCTGCGCCGCCACCGTTCCCAGGGTTGCAGAATAAGTGGCCGTGTTGCGCGGCTCAGGCGGATAAATGGAAAGCCCCCACGTGGGATCGCGGAACGTGAAAGCGCTGTCATAGTCCGTTTCAACTTTGCTGGTCTGCCCGTTGGGCCATATCGTGGTCACCCGGATTGGCATCACGTTGATTGCCGTCGGCGGATTGACGGTCGGGCTGAGTGTGTCAAACGGGTTGCTGCTGTAAGAGTAATCCGTGTTCACGGTCTTCAGCAGCGCGCCGGAACTTTTCGAGCCTTGATAGAAACGGGTCTGCGTCTCAAACAAGGATGGACCACCGAAGAGTCCGCTGACCACATGCACCGTGTCATTCAGCAGCGGGTCGGTGACCTTGTTTTCAATCGTGTACGTAGTATTGGTGGCGGCCAGGATTGTGTTCCAGTTGTAGCTCCACTGGTGCGGCCCATTGCCGTCATTAGCGTCCAGAGTCCGCGTGGTGACGGAGCGGCTCTGCTGGGTCGCCATGCTTGTGTAGTAAGCTCCCTGGTAGCCGAGCAGGGTGGTGTAGGTATAAGAGAGCGAGCCGCCGGTGGGAAAGCCGATCTTTACCAGGTCGCCGTAACCAAGGGAAGTGGTGTCATTGGGATTGGCGCCGTCATACTGAAAGGTCCAGACTGTGCCGTTGGGCAGCACAACGCTTTGCAGCATACTAAACGACTGGTTTACATCATGGAGCACAGTCGTGTTCGTATAAGTGCTTCCGAAGAAGGCAGTGCGTATAAAGACGCTGGCATAACAGAGCAGGAATTGTGAGCTTCCGGTGGGACCAGGCAGGTTCCAGACATATGCGAAAGTTACCGGCTGATAAGGCAGGCTGAGTTGCGGACAACTGCTCAGGCTGGCCGTGCTGGTGGTTGCCGGTGTGGGTATTGCAGGGATCGCCCGCCCAAGCGTGTCCATGAAGCTGGCATCCAGGTTATAAGTAACATAGTTTCCATTCGGATCTTCATAATGAAGTCCGCCGCTGTATATGCCACTACGGTCCAGGGCCCCATTGGTACTGCTGTTCCATAGAATGCCGGAGCCGTCAACGGAGCGATAACCATTGCCAGTGTCGGCCATTTGATGCACAGAGCCGTCAATTGTTTTGGCGCTGTAGATGGTGGCGAATACCTCACCGCCAAGGCCATCGGTAGATCCGGTATCGACACGGCTGCTGGTCACGGCCAGCCCGAGATGAGGGTCTTCGTTGTCCACCACCGCCACGCCCCCGCCGGAAAAATGCCAGGTATAGGTGCATCCATGCTGCGGTGGTGGCGGGCAGGTGGTCTGCAGCCGGAAACCCTTATTGTTGTAGATCATTGAGAAGTTCAACCCGGCCCGGCCCCGTTGCGGCAAAGAATAAAGAGGTGCATGAAACATCAAGTTGCCGCTGGTAATGCTGACGGAATCAATCGTTCCGCCATGAAATGAATCAAACGGCTTCATCCCCTGGTCAGTATTGGGATTGTTTTGCGCAAGACTGGCCATGCTGCATGCCAGCAGGATTACCGCCGCTATCCACACTTTCCCTGATCTCATTTAGAAACGCTCCCCTCGCTCTTAAAGACCTAAGCCAGTCAAATTTCCGCAGGACGATTTACAGCCGGGCTGATCGCCCAGGTCAAAGATCCGAAAGACTCTTAAGGGGGTGGTTGAAAGTCTTTATAAATGAGAGCTGCTGGATTCAACAAGTCACTAACTGGTAACTAGAACTATTTTTTGTCGAACATGCTGGATTGGTTTTGACAAGGAAATGTCAAAGGAATAATAGCTCAAAATATATGCGGCTTTAGTCAGCATATATAGCGCACATCTATTAAATCTCAGGTGCCATACCCCTTTACGCAGTAAAGGGTGGGATCGATTCAGTTGCGATCTTAACCGGTCCCCTGACTAATATTATTGAAAGCTGCCCCATTGCCATTGGTCCGATTTTATCTGACCCTTTTCTCTGGCTAGATCATTTATTCGCTCTCGTAAAAAACAAATGCTTCCGCAACCTGTCTTTGTCAAGATGTACTGATTCGCAATTGATTCTCTGATAAAACCAGGCTATATTCTGGTAGCAACTCAGGGTGCGAACGGGAACGGATCTTTGAAAAGTAGCGGTCAGCAAGCAGCATTCAGCCAATTGACAGGTCGAGGCGAGGCGGCTTTATGAGCCGCGCAACGCAAGGTTTTTGCGACCTTCTGCCGACTCTAATCACAGAGGACACAGAGTCACACAGAGGCAGACCAAAAGTGAGATGACTTGAGATGGACATCGCTCAACCGGGATTGATTCAGTTCCGATCGTAACCGGCCCTTCTTCGCTTTAATGAATAGCGTCGAAAGCTGCCCCACTACCTTAGTGCCAACAGGTCATGGTTCGCAAAAATAAAAAGGCCGCAGCTTGCGCCGCGGCCTTGATGGTCCCAAAATGGAACTGCTTAGCTTACTTTGGCGGGAACCAGTACGGGATCCTGCTGTCTGCTTGATTTGGGAAGCGGCATGAAGCGCAAGACCAGGATGAGCACGGCCGAGAGCAAAGTAAGGCCTGCGGTGAGATAGAAAGGCACGCTCCAGCTTCCATATTTCTGGAAGAGTGCGGCAGCAATACCACCACCGCCGATGGAGGCTACGCCTTTGGCGGTATAGAGAAAGCCATAGTTGGAGGTGGCGCACTTGGCGCCGTAGTAGTCGCCGATGATGGCCGGGAAAAGCGCGAACATGCTACCCCAGGTAAAGAAAACAGCGATCATGGTGGTGATGAACCAGGGCCCGGAGCGTCCGCCTAATGTGAACATTCCGACCAGGCAGGCGGCCTGTACGGTGAAAGGAATAAACATGGCCATTTCGCGTCCGACGAGGTCAGAGAACCAGCCCCAGAAGATTCTGCCAGCGCCATTGGCCAGGCGGCTCCAGGAGAGTGCCAGAACAATTGCCGCTGCGGGAATCGCCGCGCTCTTGCCGAACGGAGAAGCTTGCGCAGTGAGCATCAGGCCGCCCACTGAGGTGAGCACGAAGGCGGCATAAAGCACCCAGAAATGCGGGGTCGCAAGCATCTGTGCGCTGTTGAATTGCTCGGTATTGCGCCGGATACGAGGCGAGATTGGCTTCTTGGCCGCGGGCGAGACGTTGAAGTCCGGTCCGGGATTGTGCAGCACCTGGGCCGCAATAATGATGATCAATCCTTGCGCTATGCCGCTATACAAGAAAGCTGTCCGATAGTTTGCGTGGGCAAGAACACGGGCGATGATAGGAATAAACAACGCCGATCCAGCGCCGAAACCTGCGGTAATGAATCCGGAGACCGTACCGCGCTTGTCAGGAAACCATTTCAGGGCGGTCGCAATCGAGCCGCTATAGATGAAGGCAGCGCCCACACCGGCGGTGCCATAGAGGACATAAAGTTGCGTCAGAGTGTCAGCATAGCCCATGCCGGTCCAGCCGATGCCGACAAGCAACCCGCCAACAGTCAGGAAGATGCGCGGGCCAAGACGGTCAATCAGCCAGCCTTCTACGGGTGTGATCCAGGTTTCAAGGAAAATAAAGAGAGTGAATGCCCATTGGACCGCGGAAAGGCTCCAGTCTTTATGAGCACTCCGAAGCGGAGCCACAAACAGCGTCCAGGCATATTGAAGGTTCGCTATCATAATCATAGCTATGACGGCGCTTCCAAATTGAATCCATCGCTTGCTCATATCGTCATCTCCAGAGGTTAGGTTTTTTGCGCCGTCGCGCTACGGCGCTCAGCCAACAATTTTGTACAAGCGTAAACAGCTCGGGTGTGGGGCATAGGATGGCCGATACGTTCTCCAACCTCTAACACCGCTCCTACAATTGCTTCAACTTCCAATGGTCGTCCTGCTTCCAGGTCCTGCAGCATAGAGGTCTTGTGTTCGCCTATTTTTGCTGCTCCAGCCATGCGCTGTTCTATGGATACTTGTAGCTCTACACCTAGTTTTGCAGTCAGCGCTTCTGTTTCCTGCATGATGTTACGAACAAGATTAGTAGTTTCCGGATAGTTCAAGATCTGTGCCAGGGTAGCTCCAGTGAGAGCACTAATAGGATTGAACGCTACATTGCCCAGGATCTTCACCCATATCTCGCTACGAAGGTGAGTAGTTACCGGCGCGCGCAAGCCAGACGCAATCAGCGCCTCAGCTATCTTCTTAATACGCTCTGAGCGCGATCCATCTGGCTCTCCCAGCGTGATTCGATTGCCTTCGTTATGCCGCACCACGCCGGGCTCGCTGATTTCAGTGGCAAAGTAGATGAGTGATCCGATCACGCGGCGCGACTCAATCGCCTGTGAAACCACGCCTCCTGGATCCACACGCTCCAGCCTCGTGCCTGCCAGCGGACCGTTATCACCCTGGAAGTACCACCATGGGATTCCATTCTGCGTGCTGACAAACGTGGTGTCCGGGCCGATCACGGGCGCTAGTTGTGCTGCCAGCGGCGGCAGGCCGTGGGCTTTCACGCAGAGAAATACAACGTCCATGGTGCCAGCATCTTTCAGGTCAGCTACCAGCTTTGGCCTTGCGACGAAATCATCATCGGCGCTCACCACGCGGACGCCCTTTTCCTGCATCGCTTTAAGATGCGGGCCCCGAGCGTGCATGGTTACGTCATATCCCGCGCGAGCCATCTTGGCGCCCATGTAAGCGCCTACAGCTCCCGCTCCCACGATCAGATATTTCACTATTGTCCGCCTGAGAAGGCCGCCGCCACGGCGCGCCGCTGGATCTTGCCGGTTGCTGTGCGGGGAATTTTTTCTACAATCAAAATCTTCTTCGGAACTTTAAAGTCCGCAAGGTGCTTCTTGCAGTGTTCCATCAGCATGGCTTCAGTCTGTGGTTCTTTGAGTACCACGGCAATGGCCACTTCCTCACCCCACGTTGGATGCGGCATGCCAAACGCCACGGCTTCCGCCACGCAAGGATGCGTCATCATCACTTCATCAATTTCCAGCGGAGCAATCTTTTCCCCGCCGCGATTGATCAATTCTTTAATGCGCGCCGTCAGGTGCAGATAGCCTTCTGCGTCAATTACTCCCTGGTCGCCGGTACGGAACCAGCCGTTGGTAAATGATTTTGCATTGGCTTCAGGATTATTCTCATAACCTTCAATCACGTTCGGGCCCTGGATCACAACTTCGCCAAGCTCTCCGCTGGGCAGCAGGTTGCCATCGTCATCCATGATCCCGACTTTCACTCCGGTGCCTGGACCAACTGAGGAGGCCTTGCTCTCTCGCGGCGGCAGAGGATTGGAGCACATCTGGTGCGAAGCTTCTGTCATGCCATACGCTTCCAGCACCGGGACCTGAAGTAAATTCTCCAGCTTCTCCTTCAGCACTGGTGATAGCGCGGAACTGCATGAGCGTACAAAGCGCAGCTTCTCGATTCCTTCCGGCTTTTCATTCAACCGCGCCGTGGAGAGCTGGTGGATCGTCGGGACGCATGAATACCAGGTCGCGCCGTGTTCGCGCGCCGTCCGCCAGAAGCTCATGGGATTGAATTTGTTCGGCACCACTACCGTGCCGCCGGTAAGAAACGTTGAGAGCGTGGAAGCAACCAGCCCATGTATATGGAACAACGGCATCACGCAAAGTGAAACATCGTTCGCCTTCAGCTCATACGTTGCGGCAATGTTCTCGCAAGAGACGGCAAGGTTACGGTGTTTCAGCGGGACGCGTTTCGGCCGGCCCGTGCTTCCGCTGGTGTGCAGAACCAGGGCAACATCGTCCGGGCTGGGCGGAGTTACGGGAGCGCGTTTGAGAGCGCCCACAATGCTCACGTGCCCTTTGTCGTCCATCTGTACTGCATATACCGGGATTTTCAATTGCTCGGCCGCGCGACGCGCCTCTTCCGCGCCTTCCTGTGGAACCAGCAATACTTTGGCGGATGTGTCTTCCAGGTAGAAGGTAAATTCGTCAAACCGATACGCCGGATTCAACGGCGCTGCGGTTCCGGCAACCGCGCCGGCAAGGAAGGCCACAATCGTTGGCAGGCCATTTGGCAGCACATTGGCCACCCGATCGCCCCGCTTGATGCCCATTCCTGCCAGGTCTTCGGCCATGCCAATCACCTGGCGGCGCAATGAATCGTATGTAACGGCAGTGGCGGTCTCAGGAATAATGACAGCGGTAGAATTCCCAGGGGCGGTGTTCAACAGCGAAGGAAGGTCATTCATTAGAGCTCGGCTCCGTGAAAAAAGGGGGTCTTGCCTTCGTTTCAGCTTTCGCGGCGGCAAGTATATACCAGATAAAACATGATGCAAGTGCAACTGTCTGCGTCGCCCTTGTGGCTCAAATCGGCCACTCTCACTGGCTGAAAACCACCAGGTAATGGTCGTGGCCCGCCGTAGGGCACTCTCAAGGTAACTCAAACAAGCGGCCTTTTTGGTAAGGATTCGTCAAGAAACGCATCGTGCGGCGCTGCAAAAACCGCATCCTGAGCACCTTAAAGCGCAGATGCACCCACCGGTCGCTCCATCCATGATTCCTCTGCATGCTATCAAAAATATGGATCGTCCGGTTAAAAACTTCGGCCCCCGACTTGCTCAATAAAGACTTGCTCTGATTAAAGACTTGCTGAATAGAACTAAGATCAAGGACTGAGGAGAACCCCACCATGCTCCTGCCCTTGAAACGCATCAGCCTGAAACAATGGTTTGCCGTGACTCTGATTTGCGTTGCTCCACTCACTGCTGAGCCGCCTCGTGGCACTGTTCCCCGCTCCGCCGCCACAGACTATGCCGCTCACGCCGCACAGGATAATGTCCAGATCGGTGCCTCGCTTCTTAAGAAGAAAGACCTGCAAAAGATTTTTGTCACCAACGTGGATATCTGCTGTGTCGTGGTTGAAGTCGCAGTTTTTCCCCAGAAAGATAGTTCAGTAAAAATCTCCGCCGCCGATTTTACCCTTCGTGAAGCCGGCTCAGACCTTGCGACTCGTGCATCCTCGGCAAAGGATGTAGCTGCCAGCCTGCAGCTTGGCTCCAAAGAGGCCTATCACGCGCACGGCCCGGTTGTGACCCAGACATCGGATATCGGCTATGGACGCACCACCGGTAATGCCCCCAACTCTCCTGGCGATCCAAACCGTAATGGCATTTATCAGCGCCAGGGCGTGGGAGTTGGCGTGGGCGTAGGCAAAGAAACATCCGGCTCTTCCGCCGGCGGAGCAGGAAACCAGCAAGCCATGGAAACCGAGTTGAGTCAAAAAGAACTGCCTGAGCTCGACTCAGATAAACCCGTTGCCGGCTATCTCTATTTCTTTATTCCCAAAAAGAACAAGGGATATGAGCTGGTTTACACTCTCGGCGAAAAGAAAGTAGTGCTGGCGATTAAGTGATCTTTTGCTTCGCTAATTATTTGTGTCGTCAATTAACTATTGCGAATTAACTGTTGCCAACTAACTTTAAAGATACGTCATCTCGAGTGGCCGTAGACGAGCAAGCGTTGTCTTCAGCTTGCGAGTGGGCCCGAGAGACCTTGTGTTTATGGGTCTTAGTTTATGGGGTTTTAGTGGAAGAGCGGCCCTTCTGGGCCGCGTAAATGATGGATAAGAAGTATGGGCTTTAGCCCTTGAAAAAGTTTTCTCTCCCTGCCTCATTTTGCTGCGGCTCCAGTCTCGTCACAGACTGGAGCCGTAATTTTTCTGTTCGGCAAGCCACGCTAATTCCTCATCTGCGTTCATCTGCGCATATCTGCGGCAAAATTCCCCTCTTCACACCATCCTGATCACGCTCTGCAGCTCAATCACCTCCAGGTGTTCCGGACATTCCGCCCAGTTATGCAGCCAGCAAATAATTACGTCACAGTCATTGGCTCCGTGTTTGTGCGCCAGGAACCTGCGGCTTTCAAACTCAAATTCAATCCGCACCCGCTGCCAGCGTCCGGGTTCCACTTCGCGCATGGCTTCGCAGTCGGGAAATTCAGCCTGAATGCGCATCACCACAAAACCCAGCCTCGCCGCCAGCATCCCAAACAGAAAGATCACGCCAGATTCGTTCACCGGACCATTTGTAATACTCGCCGGCCCCAGCGGCGGCCCATAAACCGGACGGTCCTGAAGTAATTTCGGCTTCTGCGTCAGCGGCAATCCATCTTCGCTCCGCGCCACCCGGCTGCGCTTTACCACCACGCGAGTGCGTTCCTGCTCTGCGATCAGCGGCATAATGTCGGCATATTTCTTGTCCAGGCCATTGCGCTCGGCAAACTCGCGCAATCCCCGCGGCACATTGCCCCACACGCCATATCGCCGCAGCAGAGGACGCGCGCTGTACTTGCTGTGCAGCTCATATTCAGAGAGGCTCGGCGCTTTCTTCACACTGCGCACAACTTCCGCCCAGTCTTTAAACAAGTGTTCCAGCCCGATCATGTGTCCGCCGCCTCTTGGTTCAATTCCCGCCATGCGCAGCGCTCGCGTGTACGTGCCAAAATTCTTGCGGAAATCGGCATGCGTAATGCCCTTCATCTTCTTAAGCGCCGGATAGCTCGGACTGTGTCCCAGCTTTTCCGCGCACTCGCGTATCGCCGTGATTACTTCTTCTTTTGACTTTGCCGGTGAATTGAACGCTTGTCTTCATGTTGGCTCCAATAAAAAAGCCACCCCTTAAGGTGGCTTTGAATTCAGTACAAAAAGTTTTTGTTTCTTATCGATTGTTGCCGGACGAATTGAGAAACACTATCGGCAATCATCGCAAAAAAAAAACGGGGCGGAAAATGACCGATTTAAAACCACGTCATCTCGAGCGGCCGTAAAGCGAGCAAGCGTGGTCTTCAGCTTGCGAGTAGGCCCGAGAGACCTTGTGTTACGGAGCGGCGGTGGAAGCGCGTCCGTAAGGACCTCGTAAACGTTACTCAGGCATCTTGGGCGAAGCGCATAGAAAACGCTTCCCATCCTCGATCCTGCATAACCCTGTCATCTTGAGCGCCGCCCGAGCCAGCGTAGCGTGCGAGGGCAAGTCGAAAGTTGAGCCGGTTTGCGGGCGTAGCCCGCAGGTGAAATCCCGAGCATAGCGAGGGAACTTTCCAATACCCGAAGGTCTTTTTCTCGCGAGACCGCGTCAAGGCGTTTTCTCGAAGAATGTAGTGTGGTGCAATTTTCTGTGTATTTCGTCATCTCGAGCGGCCGTAAGGCGAGCAAGCGTTGTCTTCAGCTTGCGAGTAGGCCCGAGAGACCTTGTGTTACGGAGCTTCGGTGGAAGAGCGGCCCTTAAGGGCCGCGTTGCCAGGCACACCTCTCCCAAAGAGGCCTTCCAGGTTTTCAGAAGGGGTTCGCAATTGCTGCGAAGGTTGCAGGCCTTTCCGGGCTTAATCACCCACCGGCGCCGCTCCCGGTCAAACTCAGTCTCATAATAAGCGAATTGATAACGAAAAGTCAACAGTTTTTTAGCACTCTCTCAAGCCAAAAAGACCTACCTGCAACGTTATTTTGCCCTCCATACATCTCATTTGTTATAGGAATCTGTTCGACGGGGAGTTCAATATGCGCCATCGAAAACTTGCTCTGTTTTGTCTAGTCAGTTTTTTGCTTGCTGCAACCGCGTGGGGGAGAGAAGACCGGTTGAATAACACTGGAATAACCCCAGCTGCTGAAGGCAAGGTCAACACTGACAAGGACCGCAATGGCAACACCGGTGTTGAAGTGCAGGTCAAGCACCTGGCAAAACCGGAGTCGCTCACGCCTGCAAAGCAGGCATACGTCGTGTGGGTACAACCGCGCGGCGGAGATCCGGCTTTGCTCGGCGCTCTCCGCGTGAATGAAAATCTGGAAGGCAGCCTGAAAGCTGCCACTCCTCATAAAGACTTTGAAATCTTCGTCACTGCGGAAGAAAACGTGAAGCCGGCGGCGCCATCGACCATGGTCCTGCTGAAAGGTACAGTCGCAAGACAATAGCTTTCGTCAGTCATGATTCTTGCGCTGAATCAGATGAAATCACTGGTGTGAATCACCGCCAGGGATATGTGCGTTCTTTTGCGTTTCGCGCCTTCGCCATCTGATACTATTGCGCCGATGATTGTAAAAGAGCCCGTAAGCACGCCATCCAAAACGGCAACAACCTGGTGGCCGCTCGCTATTTTGGTGGCCGTGAACGTACTCAACTTTTATGACCGCCAGGTTGCCGGAGCCGTGGTTGAGCCTGTCCGCAAAGAGTTCCTGCTTTCGGATACGCAGATCGGCGCGCTCAACACCGTGTCCCTTATTTTGTATGGCCTGGTCGGATTGCCGCTGGGGCTCCTGGCGGATAAAGTCAGCCGCAAAAAACTTCTTGCTGCCGGCATTGTGGTTTGGGCGGCGTTCACCGCCTGCGCGCGATTTGTACATAGCTATTCCTTCCTGATGGTTACGCGGCTGGGCGTGGGCGTGGGTGAAGCCACTGCTGCTCCCACGGCCACCAGCTGGATTGGCGATCTTTTTCCCGCAGAGCGCCGGTCAAAACCGTCTGGCACTTTTTATGCTCGGTGTGCCTGTGGGTGGAGCGCTAAGCTTTTTCTTTACCGGACCAATCGCGCTCCGTTATGGATGGCGTACCGCCATGGTCGTAGCTGCAGCGCCGGCGCTCCTGCTGGTCCCATTGCTGCTGATGTTGCGTGAGCCTGCTCGTGGCGCCTCAGAAAAACATGCAACTGCTCCAGCCGGCGCAAGTTCCATACGGCAGGTGTTGCGTGTGCCCACCTTCTGGTGGATTGCCGTCTCCGGCGCGCTCGTAAATTTCAATCTGTACTCAATCGGAGTATTTTTTCCCGCGTTCTTTGGCCGCATACACCACATGAACGTCGCGCGGGCGGGAATTATGACGGGAATCGTTTATGCGGTTGGCGGCGTTCTCGGTGGTTCCGTTGCCGGCATCTGGGGTGATCGCATTGTTCACCAGAGTCGCAGCGGACGCCTGAAAGTGGCCGCTATCGCCGCCCTGCTGGCGGTGCCACTTTCCTACTTTGGAATTCATCAGGGCTATGGAGCGCTCGCCTTGGCGCTGCCGCTGCTCACGCTTTCCTATGGCCTGCTCAATATGTATTACGGCCTGGTCTATGCTTCGATTCACGATATCGTCGCGCCTGCACTGCGCGGCACCAGCATGTCCATTTATTTTCTGGTGATGTACCTGATTGGCGCTTCCTGGGGAACACTCATCATCGGCAGGATGAGCGACCGATTCGCCCTGCACGCGGCGCATCTGGCCGGCGCCGATAAAATCAACGAAGCGTTCAAAGCGATCGGCCTTCAGCAGGCATTGCTGGCGGTGCCTGTGTTGTCCTTGCTGCTCGCCCTCGTTTTGTGGCTGGGATCAAGAACGATTACAAGAGACATCGAAAACCAGCGAAAAATAGCCTAATAAATCACAGAGGGCACAGAGAGACACAGAGGAGAAAAAATCAAGTCTTTACTTTCTCTGTGTACCTCTGCGCCCTCTGTGGTAAGCCTCTTATCCTCTGATCTTGATTCCCAGATCCCGCAGTTGTGTCTCGCTTACCGGAGTCGGTGCGTCTACCATCATGTCAATCGCCTTTGCCGTCTTGGGGAAGGGAATCACCTCGCGCAGGCTGTCTTCTCCAGCCAGGATCATCACAATGCGGTCCAGTCCCAGCGCGATGCCGCCATGCGGAGGCGTGCCGTACTCCAGCGCGTCCAGGAAGAAACCAAAACGCGATTTAGCTTCTTCATCGGTCATGCCCAGCGCGGTGAAGATCTGTTTCTGAATGTCCTGGCGATGAATACGTATTGATCCCGAACCCAGCTCCGTGCCGTTCAGCACCACGTCATAGGCCAGCGCGCGCACTGCGCCCGGATCGGACAGCAGCTTCTCCATGTCATGATCGTGCGGAGAGGTAAACGGATGGTGCGCCGCATTCCAGCGGTTTTCCTTCTCGTCATACTCGAACATGGGGAAATCAGTGACCCATAGAAATTTGAAATCGCGGGCAGTATCGCCGCTGCGCTCAAACGCTTTGTGCTTGTCCGCGTACTTGCGCCCCAGCTCCAGGCGCGCTTCGCCACCGGACGTGAATTGTGCTTTCTGGTTCGCGGCCGTGCGGGTCTTGCCTTCCATGGCGATAGCCACCACCGGCACAACCAGATCATCAACACCTGCGCCGCAAAGCTCGCGGATCTTTGCCGCTACTTGTGGACGCTTTTTTTCCAACTGCACAAAGTCATACAGCACGCCGGCAAAATCTGTGTTCCGCCGGGCCAGCTCTTCCGATAAGGCGCGCACTTCTTTCTTTTCGCGATCAGAAATTTTGCCCACATTCGGAATTCTGATCCCGACCATGTTCATCGCGCCGTCAATACGCAAGTCGGCCA
This sequence comes from Terriglobia bacterium, assembly GCA_963724105.1. Lineage (GTDB taxonomy): Bacteria > Acidobacteriota > Terriglobia > Terriglobales > Acidobacteriaceae > Angelobacter. The sequence continues at coordinate 17,839 of CAVRTD010000010.1, forward strand.
GATCTTCATCGCTGAATGCCGGACGGATATCCACCATCGCAGGCAAGCGCATATCTGGTTTGTCGATTCCATATTGCCGTATGGCCTGGTCATAACTCATGCGGACAAATGGCAGCGGCAGTTCAAGCCCGGCGGCCTTGAATGAAGCTTTCAGAAAACCTTCCACCACTTCATAGATACGGTCAGGCTGCGGGAAGCTCATCTCCAGATCGATCTGTGTGAATTCCGGCTGGCGGTCGGCGCGCAGGTCTTCGTCGCGGAAGCAGCGCACGATCTGGAAATACTTGTCGAACCCGGAGATCATCAGGATCTGCTTGAAGAGCTGCGGTGACTGCGGCAGCGCATAAAATTCTCCTGGATGCACGCGGCTCGGCACCAGATAATCGCGCGCGCCTTCCGGCGTGCTGCGCGTCATGAATGGCGTCTCAATTTCCAGGAAGCCGCGGCCCGCCAGCTCCAGCCGGATGGCCAGCGCCACGTTGTGACGAAGCTGAATATTCGCCTGCATGTTCTCACGCCGCAGGTCAATGTAACGGTACTTCAGCCGCACCTCTTCATTGATGCTGCCGGCCTCGCTGGGCAGGAACGGCGGCAGCTTGGACTCATTGAGCAGCTTAAGCTCATCCACCGTGACTTCCACTTCGCCCGTGGCGATATTTTTGTTCACCGTGTCAGCGTCGCGCCGGCGCACCTTGCCAATAGCGGCGATCACATACTCTGAGCGCAGCGCGCTGGCCTTCTCGTGCCCCGCGGGGTTCACGCCTTTATCAAAAACCAGCTGCGTCATTCCGCTGCGGTCGCGTATGTCAATAAAGATCACGTTGCCCAGATCGCGCCGGCGATTTACCCAGCCCAGCAACACAACCTGCGATCCCACATGCTCAGGACGCAACTCTCCGCACATTTGCGTGCGACGAAGATCACCTAAAAAATCGAGCGACAAAAGACGTACCTTCCTCTACCTGGAATACCGATAACGGCTGAAATTCTGATTATAAAGGTTCTTTCTGTAATCCCGATGCCGCGAAGCGGAGAGGGAACCCTATGGCGCAGAATGCTGATCGGGATAGACCATTTACCCATGGTTTGTCATTCCGACCCTGAGCGGAGCCGAAGGGGAGGAATCTGCTTTTGCTGTCAGCGCGAATCGAGGTCAAGAAATGCAGATCCCTCACCCTCTCGACCTCGCTTGCGCTCAGCCTCGAATGTTCGGGATGACAAATTCTCAATTTAAATAAATACGAGGGGGCTTATCGTTTCAACGCCACAATCCCTGCGATCTCGCTCTTGCCCACACTCGCCTGTTCGCCAGTGCTCAGGTTCTTCAGAGCAAATTGTCCGGAATTGGCTTCGTTTTCGCCCAGGATCAATGCGAAGCGCACACCGAGTTTGCTGGCGGTCTCCAGTGATTTCTTCAGCTTAAAGCCTTCATCGCCGACTGTGACGACCACGCCCTGGCCGCGCAGTTCACGCGCCAGCTTGGCCGCGTGCAGATTCATTCCAGCTCCAAGCGGAGCAATGTAAACGTCAGCGGGCTTAGCCACTGTGCCGGCAGTTTCCTGCAGTGTCATCACCAGGCGATCTTCACCGATGGCAAAGCCAATTCCCGGTGCTGGCGGGCCGCCCAGAGATTCGGAAAGTCCGTCATAGCGTCCGCCGCCCAGGATTGCGTTCTGCGCGCCCAGCGCGCCGTGCGTAAACTCAAAGGCCGTGCGCGTGTAGTAATCCAGGCCGCGCACCAGACGATGATCGATTTCAAACGGAACGCCAACGGCGTTCAGAATTTTCTGCACCTCGGCAAAGTGCGTGCGGCAGCTTTCATTCAGATAGTCGCTCAGGCGGGGCAGCTTCTCGATGATCGGCTGGTCGGCCGGAACTTTGCAGTCCAGCACGCGCAGCGGATTGGTCTCCGCACGCCGCTGGCAGTCAACGCACATGGTTGAGACAACGTCTTTCAACGCATCACGCAGTGCCTGCAGAAATATCGGACGGTCTTCCGAGCAGCCCACGGAATTAAGCTTCAGCGTCCAGCCCTGTATGCCCAGGCGGTTGAGCAGCGTGGCCAGCATCTCCAGAACCTCGGCATCGACCGCCGGTGATTCACTGCCTGCGGCGCTTGGCCCAATCACCTCTGCGCCGATCTGGTAAAACTGCCGGTAGCGCCCTTTCTGCGGACGCTCGCGGCGAAACTGCGGACCAATATAATAGAAGCGCTGCAGTCCCGGCCGCTCCCACAACTTGTGTTCGATATACGCGCGAACCACGCCCGCCGTATTTTCCGGACGCAACGCCAGCCACTGGCCTTTTTCACTCTGCGCACGCGCGCGGTCTTCCCAGGCAAACATTTCTTTGGAAACAATGTCTGTCTCTTCACCCACGGAGCGCTGAAATAGCTGCAGGTCTTCTAATATTGGCGTGCGAATTTCCTGAAAGTTATAGACACGAAAAACGTCGCGCACCGCCGCTTCAACGAAGTTCCACGTCTCGGTCTCCGGAGGCAGAAGATCGCGCGTGCCACGCACAGCTTTAATCGAATTAGCCATTATTTGCCCGGGAACTCTTTGCGGTAGATCTGCGTGTAGTCAAAATAATTCTTGCCATACATCATGATGGATTTTTGCGTCTCTTCGTCGTCAATCTTTTTCTTGAATTTGCCCGGCACGCCCATCCACAGCGAATAAGGCTCAATCACCGTGCCTTCAGGAATCACCGTGCCGGCGGCGATGATACAGCCTTCGCCGATTTTGGCATTGTTCAGAATCACGCAGCCCATGCCGATCAGGCAGCGGTCGCCGATAGTGCAGCCGTGCAGCGTAACGGAGTGTCCCAACGGTGACCCAGTCGCCCATGGTCACGCCGTATTTGTGGCGCATGCCGTGGAGCACGCTGCAATCCTGCACGTTGGAGTTTTTGCCAATGCGGATGGCGAACACATCGCCGCGGATTACGGCGTTCATCCATACGCTGGAGTTTTCCCCGATTTCAACGTCACCAATGATCTGGGCAGACTCGTCGATATAGCACGAATCATGTATGCGCGGCGCGATTCCCTGATAAGAGCGAAGCATAGTGGTTAACTTTTAAAAGTAACATGCGGGGATGACGGCGGGCAATCGGGAGACGGCGTGCGGCGTTGAGACTTTCGGTTTCTGAATGCAAGCTAAACAAATGGACGACAATCATGAGAGGAACGATGAGAATTAAGGATTTTCTTGCTGCAGACGAAATTGGCAGGCGTGTCAAACCAGTGAATCAGCGCTTCGAAAAAGCGCCGGCCAAAGCAATACAAGCAGCAGACTCCAATGTCTTTCCATGTAGCCAAGGCATCAATTCATCCACGAAATCGCCGTTCATGCAAAAGTGTTGTTCGCCGCTCTCAGCGCAGCAGCCAGCCATTGGTTTGCAGTACCAGTCAACGGCAACCATGCAAAGGTTCCTTAGTGAATCCGACTGCGGCAAAGACACCTACAGGCAGGCCCACAGAACCCGAGCGATCAATCGTCGGCAAATTAAGTGGACTGGAAAGCAGATCTGCGAAGGTTGTAGCGCACGAGCACAAATCAGAACCCGTGATCTGGGCTGCGCTCAAGGTGGAAAGTGCCTTGCAGGATGTCTCTGCCCACATCTGCACTCCAATACAAAATGCACGAACCAAATCAACTGCAGCTCTACGCCCATCAACTCTGTCACCATGGTCCATTGCTCCCAGGCGTACCGCCAGATGGAGACTGAATGCAGGTGCTCAAACGAGTGGAAGTCGCGCTCGTTCATCGCCTGTTGTTCTTCAAGGTAGACCTGGCTAACAAACTCACAATCATTGCAACGAACAATATAAGGATAGTTATCGGCCATTTTGAGATACCACATTGGGGGATGGCCCATTGTTAAGCCTTTATTAACCCAGTGCACTAAGGTGGTCTACTTAGGCCCCAAGGATATTTGGCCTATCCAGCTACTCACGTTGAACCGGAAAAATGCGGAGTGTGTGCAAACGAATGCAGAGATAGACCTCGTCACAGGGCATTAGAAAGGTTTATTTTTCAGGGGAAGGCTTTTCTCCATTGTCATTCTGAGCGATGCCGGAGCGCCTGCGACGGCGAGTCGAAGAATCCCGAAGATATGAATCGTAACCATGCGGCTTCGGGGAGTTCTACCGAGACATTCGGGAAGAACGCCTTGATGCCGTATTTAAGCCGAACAGCACTCTCGGGATGCTTCGGCTGCGAGCCGCGATTGCTCGCGCGGCTCTGCGCTCAGCATGACAAGATTTTAGGCCTGTTGGTGATTTCTGCCAGAGCAGATAGGTGTGCGAAATCGTCTCACAAAAAACAGAAAACTATGGAGATTATGGAGATAAATGAGGAACAGATGTGCGAGCCTAAGACCGCATGATGCGGGCTTTAATTTCCGGCTCCCAGATCACGTTGGATGGTTCCAGGGTTTCAACGCCAACCTGGCCTTGCAGTGACGTGCCGGGCTCGCCAATCCACATTACTTTGTATTTAGCGCGGCGGTTCTGGCGTTGTAGCCAGATGACCTGCCCTGTGGCCTTGATTCCCGGGGGCGCTACCAGGCGCGCGCCATTCGTGGAGATTTCATAGGTACAGCAATTCTGGGATTCAATACTGCTGATGTCAGGAAAAACTTTTACCGGCACAGCCAGATGCAACCGCTTTTCATTCCGCTTATCCAGGGCAGCGGCAACAGACGTTGCGCTGGCAGACACATATGGGGCACCGTGCTTGGTTTCCATGACCTTTCGAGTATCGCGGCAGGACTAAAATTGGTCAATATTACTTTCGTTTGAGCGGCATGGAACGCATTCGCGCCCCGGGTCACCCTTTGTGACGGGCTGCACAAAACCAGTTACAATAGTGTCTTAGTCCCTCCTTTAACGAGACAAACATGATTCATTTTCCCGTGCCCGAGGCCCTGACCTTTGATGATGTATTGCTTTTGCCTGCGCATTCTGACGTTGTTCCAGCAGAGGTAAATACACAAACCCAACTTTCGCGGAATATTCGTCTGAATATCCCGATCATCAGCGCTGCCATGGATACGGTGACCGAGTCACGCCTGGCGATTGCCATCGCGCAGCAGGGCGGACTGGGAATTGTCCACCGCAATCTCTCCATTGAGCAGCAGGCCGATGAGGTGGACAAGGTAAAACGCTCTGAGAGCGGCATGATCATGGACCCGATCACGCTCTCGCCTGACCACAAAATTGCCGATGCGCTGGAGATGATGCGCCGCTATAAGATTTCCGGCGTTCCGGTTACCAAGAACAAGAAACTGGTCGGCATTCTCACCAATCGCGACCTGCGTTTTGAAACCCGGACGGACATCCTGATCAGCAAAATCATGACCAAGGACAATCTGATCACGGTCCCCGTGGGCACCACGCTGGAAGATGCGGAAAAGATTCTGCATGAGCATCGCGTGGAAAAGCTGCTGGTGGTCGACGATAAATACAATCTCAAAGGCCTGATCACGGTTAAGGACATCCAGAAGAAATTGAAGTATCCCAACGCGGCCAAGGACGAACACGGCCGGCTGCGCGTGGGAGCGGCCATCGGCGCCACGGGCGATTTTCTGGAGCGCGCGCAGGAGATGGTAAAAGCCAAAGCTGACGTGCTGGCCATTGACGCCGCTCACGGGCATTCCAGCCGCGTGATTGAAGCCATCAAGCTGATTAAATCCAAGCTGCCTGAAGTTGACTTGCTGGCCGGCAACGTGGGCACGCATGAAGGCGCTTGCGCTCTGGCAAAAGCGGGAGCAGACGCGATCAAAGTCGGCATTGGTCCGGGCTCCATCTGCACCACGCGCATTGTTACCGGCTCCGGCGTACCGCAGATTACGGCAATTGCTGAAGCCGCGCGCGCCTGCCGTGATGCCGGTATTCCAGTGATTGCCGATGGCGGCATTAAATTTTCCGGCGACATCAGCAAAGCCATTGCCGCCGGCGCCAGCGTGGTGATGATCGGTTCGCTGTTTGCCGGAACAGAAGAGAGCCCCGGGGAAACCATTCTTTATCAGGGCCGGTCATTCAAGTCATACCGCGGCATGGGATCGCTTTCCGCCATGGCTGCCGGATCGAGCGAACGCTATGCCCAGAGCGCAGAGGATTCTTCCACAGACGGCATGCGCGACCGCGATGGCGATGGCGGCGGCAATCGTGTGGGCAAGCTGGTTCCGGAAGGAATTGAAGGCCGTGTGCCGTATCGCGGCACGCTGGCGGAGATGGTCTATCAGCTTGTGGGCGGCGTACGCTCCGGTATGGGCTATTGCGGCACCAAGTCCATTCCAGAGCTGCAGCAGAAAGCTAAATTTATCCGCATCAGCGGCGCCGGACTGCGTGAGAGCCACGTGCATGACGTGATCATTACGCGGGAAGCGCCCAATTACAGACTGGAATAGGCAGGAAGAATTGTCATTACCAGCGGTCCACCAGGCTCCTGTAACATCCTCGCGCAAACTGTTGCCGTGGATTCCCACGCTCATCTGGCTCTGCGTGCTGGCGCTTTTCTCCACTGACATGTTTTCCGCCGAGCACACCGGCAGCGTTCTTGAGAAGATCCTGCATGCGATCTTTGGAGATATTTCTGAAGACCGGTTCGTGCAAATTCATTTCCTGGTCCGCAAGTCAGCACATTTTTTCAGCTATGGGCTGCTCGGCGCGTTTGCTTTTTTCTCCTGGCGCGCCACTTTTTCCGCGCCCCGGCGATGGAGTTTTCTATGGGCCGTTTTGGGATTACTGACGGCCTTTGCCGCCGGAAGCCTCGACGAATTTCATCAGAGCTTTTTGCCATCGCGCACCAGCAGCTTTCATGACGTGCTGCTGGATACCGTCGGCGCTCTGTTCTTTCAGGTGGCAATCGCCGTGTGGTTGAACCGGAAAAAGGAATAAGCCCATCCGGCTGCAATCTCTGGAAACTGCTTCCTCTCCAACAGTACGTCATCTCGAAAGGCGTAAGCGAGTCCGCGTTTCCATCAGCGGACGAGTAGCCTTGAGAGATCTTGTGTTTCAGCAGATTAAATAGCGCAAGGTCCCTCACTCCTATTCGGACGCTGGTGAATACGCGTCCTCATATACGGAGTTCGGGATGACGTTCAGTCTGAGGGTGACATTATCGACCTGCCGATGATGGTTGTTTGAATGCTCCGCCCAAAAGCAATAGCCCCGCGCTTGCGCGCAGGGCTATCGGGTAGTCTGTTGGGATTGGCTGAAGGCGCGGAGGCCTTGTGCGAACCACAACTCGCTTTAGGACTTAAAGACTCACGCCTTAAGCCTCAGCCACCTCACATAAACCACTACAGTCAGAATTCTTCATAGATTAGGATCGCCCTCCTTTCCTGTGTAAACGCAGAATAGCGCTGGATAACTCAAAAGTCAACAGTGAGAAATTCGCTGAAATTATGACGTATTTGCTCACTTTTTATTTTTGTTTGATGTTGCTTTTGCTTCACCCGTGAGCTTATCCGCCGTCACAAACACCGGCTCAATATCTGTCGGCACGGTCTTCAACCGCTCCAGCGCTTTCTGCACTTCAGGACGCAGCACCATCATCTCGCTCATCAACTTTTTCGCGCCCGCGTAATCTCCCGTGGCTTCCAGCGTGAGCAGCTCATGATCCAGCCCAGCCACGGCGTCTTTGATTTTGTCCAGGTTTACGCTGAACGTGCCGTCGGCATTGGCCACGAACGCGCCTTTATCCAGAAAATAATTGAACTGGACCGCCATCCCCTTGGCGTGTGAATCCTGCAGGCCAAAGCGCAGCGTGCGGAATGACGACGCAAGATAGGTGGTATAGAGTTTGCGTTCGGCATCCGGGCCGTGCGGAAGCGGCGCCTGTATCTTGCCGTTAGCTGCCTGCGTCATCAGGTATTGCAGCGCGAACAAGCCGGTCACGTCGGCTTTCGCTTCTTCAATCGCGCTGTAAATTTCTTTCAACTCAAGACGCGGATTGGTTTCTCTGCCATTGATCTTGATCTGGTGCGGACCCAGGCCGTGCGTAAGTTCGTGCGCCACAATGTGCGTGAAGAACAATTCAAAGCTCAGGTCTTGTTGGGCCGCCGGTTGCAGAACTACTTTTGAAATCGGCTCCAGCGTGGACTTGAACTTTGCTTCCTGAATATTCTTGAGCATCACGCGCTTGCTGCCTTTTTGCTGGACGACCTTATCGTCATTCGGCAGGTTGTAAGCCGCGGTCTGGACGCCATGGCTGCCATCGCCCGCGGAAAACACTTCATTCACCACGCGGATCGGCGCCGCCGCTCCCAGCTTGGCCACGCGATATTGCGGATCTTCCGGCAGATTGTTTTCGATCTCCTGCAGATGCTCGCCTAAAAACGCCAGCCGCGTAGATTCTTTGTCGTCACGCACGTTCACGTAGGCTTCAAACGCCGCTTTGTAGCCGAACAACTCGTCGTTGTAGGTTTCGTAAGGACCAATCGTTACGTCCACGGGCGCGTCCAGGTCCATCCATGCCATGTCGCTTTCAAAATAATCATTGGAGCTGAAAGCCGCGGCGCGCGTGGTAAGAAACTTTTTGAGCGAGGCGTTGTCCGTCAGGGCCGCGGCTTCATTGAGCAGCCTGGATGCCTTCGCCAGATCAGCTTTGTATTCCACGCTGTAAGGGACGATTTTCAGCTTCTTGCCGGCATCGCGCCGGATGACCGTGAAGAATCCTTCCGCCTGCTCTTTCTGCTCCGGCGAAAGCGTCTTCACCCATGCCTCAAACTCTTCCTTGGTCATGTCTTCAGGATAGAAGTTTGCGCCCAGCGGCTTCTTTGCCGGAGCGCCGGGCAGAAAGACTTTGTGCTCGTCAATTTCTGACCACGGCCCTTTGTTGATCCAGAAATAATGCAGGCGCGCCTGTCCCAGCGGAGTCTTGTCCTGCTGCAGCTTTTTGTAGAGCGCCAGATTGCCGCTCCAGAACTGCTCCATAAAGAGAGGATTAATCACACGCGCGGCTTCCACCAGCTTGGCCAGCGCCTTCTTGTCTCCGGCGGAAAGTCCGGAAAGATCGACGTCAAGAGGCGCAGGCGCAAATCGCGCGGCCATGCGGTTGAGTTCAGCGGCATCAGGAAATTGCGAAGGCGGTGCGGGCGTTTTTTGTGCTGTAGCCATGATGGTAGATATCACAAGAAAAATCAGGAGTCGGCGCATAGGCGGTAATAGTCCTCGAGAAGAGGATAACGCGTGAGAGAATGGTATGCTAGAGTTTGCTTATGACAGCCAAACAAGAAGTCCGGTCCTTGCTTGAAAAGCTACCCGAAAACTGCTCAATCGAGGACATTCAATATCATCTCTACGTGCTGGAGAAGGTACGGAGCGGGCTGGAAGATGTGAGCAAAACCGGCGGAATCTCACAAGAAGAAGTTGAGTTGCGCTTGAACAAATGGCTCACCGAGTAATCTGGTCCTCCCGCGCTCTTGCGGACGTTGAATCTCTTGCTGCTTATATCTCTGCCGATTCCCCTGCCTATGCGCGAATTGTTGTAAAGAAAATCGTTACCGCTACCCGGAAGCTTTCGCGTTTTCCAAACTTAGGCCGAGAAGTTCCTGAGTTCCAGGAACACAGAATCCGCGAGTTATTTGCATATAGCTATCGAATTATCTATGAGGTTGGAAACGAACAAGTCACTATTGCGGCGGTGATGCACGGAAGGCGAAAGTTAGATTAATTCCTAAGGGAACTTACACCCTTGCCAGCGCCTCTCCAAACCATCCCTTCGCATCCGTCCAGCTTTTTTCCAGCCGGAAGCCGCTACGGCGCAGCAGCCGCGTCATAGACGCTGTATTGAACTTGTAGCTGTTCTCGGTGTGTATGCGTTCGCCTTCTTCGAAATGGAAGCTGCGGCCCAGGTCCTGTACCCAGACGGCTTGTTCGCGCCTGCTTTCCAGATGCATCTCGATCCGCGACTTGCGCGGATTCCAGAAAGCGACGTGTTCGAAAGCGTCCAGGTCAAAGCTGCCGCCAAGTTCGCGATTGATGCGCACCAGCATGTTCTTGTTGAAGGCCGCGGTCACACCAGCTGCGTCATTGTAAGCGGCATGCAGAACGTCAGCGTCTTTGATCAGATCAAAGCCAATCAGCAGCGCGTCTCCGGGTTGAAGCGAGCGGCGGACGCTTTTAAGAAATGCCATGGCTTCATCAGGCTCAAAGTTGCCGATGGTCGAGCCAATAAAGAGCACCAGCTTGCGGCCGGGCAGGGCATTCAGATCAGGGATTTTGTGGGTATAGTCGGCGACGATGGGGCTCACGCGCAGCCGGGGAAAGTGGCCGTTCAAAGTGGTAAGCGCGCCCTGCAAGGCCGAAGACGAAACGTCCACAGGATAAAAATCCGCGCGCAGCTGCCGGCGCAGTAAGGCTTCAATCAGGACCTGTGTCTTGCTGGCGCTACCCGCGCCGAGTTCCACCAGCGTTAGATTGTTTCCTTCGTTGCTCTGGCTCTGACTAACGATTTCTCCGGCGTTGTCGGCAAGGATGGCGCGTTCCGTCCGCGTGGGATAGTACTCGGGCGTCTCCGTGATCTGCTCAAACAGGTGCGAGCCTGCGGCATCATAAAAGAGCTTAGGCGGCAAGCTTCGCGGACGCGCGCTCAGGCCGCTCAATACTTCTTCTGCAATCGGACTTACCAAAACCGCGGGGCTTTTAAATGCTGTCATCTGCCAGCCTTATCCCGGAAAACTGCCAGCGTGTCTCCGGTGGAAAGAAGTTACGGTAGGAAGCGCGAATATGTGAGCGCGGCGTAATGCAGGAGCCTCCGCGCAGGACCATCTGTCCGCTCATGAACTTGCCGTTGTATTCGCCCAGAGCGCCTGCTGCGGGCTTGTATCCGGGATAAGGCAGGTAGGCGCTGGCGGTCCATTCCCAGACATCGCCAAACAATTGCGCAGGCTGGTTGTCTTCACTGGTGGACGGAGCGGCTGCGGGATGAAATCTTCCTTCTTCCAGCAGATTGCCTTGCACCGGCGCTTTGTTGGCAGCTACTTCCCATTCGAACTCGGTGGGCAGACGTGCTCCAGCCCAGCGGGCAAAGGCGTCCGCTTCGTAATAACTCACGTGGCAAACCGGCTCCGCTTCTTCCACCGGACGTAAACCTGAACAGGTGAACTGCAACCACTTATTGTCAGGCTTCTCCCAGTAAAGCGGGGCGCGCCAGCGATTTGTCTGCACGGCCTTCCAGCCGTCAGAGAGCCACAGTTCCGGACGCGAATAGCCGCCGTCTTCCATGAAAGCCAGATACTCGCCACAGGTGGCAACGCGCGTGGCAAAACGGAAAGGCTGCAGAAACACTTTGTGCCGCGAGCCTTCATTATCAAAGTAAAACGAGTCGCCCTCAGTGCCGATCTCATACAGCCCTTCGGGATAAAGCTGCTGTCTCTGCTGGGGCGCCGCTTCCGTGGAAGCTGCCGCAACCGCCGGCTGATAGGCCGGATGCAGCGGATTACTCCAAAAACCATGCTTGATATCGGTAACGATCAGCTCTTGGTGCTGCTGCTCATGGTTCAAGCCAAGCACAACCAGTTTTTGGGCTTCACCGGCCACCGCGCCGGATTGAAGAAGCTTGAGCATGTGCTCGTCAATGTGTGCGCGATATTTAAGGATCTGGTCCAGACCGGGGCGGGAAAACGTGTTGCGTAGCGCCTTTTCCGGCTGCTGCCCCACCGCGTTGTAATAGGAGTTAAAAAGATCGCGAAACTGCGGATGGAAAGGCCGGTACCCGGCTAAATGGTTGGAAAGAATGAATGTCTCAAAAAACCAGCTGGTATGCGCCAGATGCCACTTCGCCGGACTCGCCTCCGGACATGATTGCACCATCATGTCTTCTGCGCTTAGTTGAGCGGTTAGGGCATGCGTCTGTTGGCGTACGGCGGTGTATTCACTCGCCAGAGAAGCTGCGTTGCGTTCCTCGGCAGAAGCCGGAGGGAAGGTCAAAACTGACTTTAGGTGCGCCATGGGGTTTCCTAAGTACCAAGCTAGACCAGGGGAGTCATATTAAACCCTTGAGCCACAAATTGCACCCTGGGCCACTGGCACCCTGGGTCACGAGTAAAAGACCGTCACAATAAGATGCGGCGGTCATGGATAAAGTTTCGCTGGAAGGGCTTTTAAGCCGTCTTTCTTCAGTGTGGAACACGGCCCAATTCTCAATCGCATGGCCAAAGTGGGGCAGAGAAAATTTAACGAAAGTTTCACTTTCTTCTGGTGTATCTTCAGATAGTGGAACCTCAAGACGTGACAACGGCCCGGCGAACCATCTTTCACGTCGATATGGATGCCTTTTTTGTCTCCGTGGAGGAGCTGTTTAATCCCGAGCTCAAGGGCAAAGCTGTTGTGGTCGGCGGGCAGAGAGATGAGCGCGGCGTGGTCTCTGCCGCATCGTATGAGGCGCGCAAGTTCGGCGTTCACTCTGCCATGCCCTTGCGGACGGCGGCCAAACAATGTCCGCACGCGATCTTTGTGGACGGACATCCTGCGCTTTATCAGGAATACTCGCAAAAGGCGCGGGAAGTGCTTCATGACTTCTCGCCCGCGGTAGAGATGGCCTCCATTGATGAAGCCTATCTCGATATGACCGGCACAGAACGACTGCATGGGCCGCCGCTGCTGTCCGCCCACAAATTGCACCAGCAGATGAAAGAGCGCACGGGATTGAACTGCTCCATCGGAATTGGCAGCTCGCGGCTCATGGCCAAGATCAGCTCAGACAAAGCCAAGCCAAACGGCGTCCTCTATGTTTTGCAGGGACAGGAGCAGAGCTTTCTGGCTCCCCTGGACGTCGGCAAAATTCCGGGTGTGGGCAAGGTGACTAAAGCAAAGCTGAACCAGATCGGCATCATTTATATTGGCGACCTTTTGCGGGTGGAACAACAAATCCTGGAAGAGAACTTCGGCAAATGGGGCTCGGCGCTGGTGGGCAAGGCGCGCGGAGAAGATGCGGGAGCATGGTTTGAAGGGGAGGTCGGCGAAGAGTGGCAGGCGAAATCCATCAGCCACGAGCACACGTTTGGGAAGGACACCGCGGACCTGGGCAAGCTTGAGTCAACGCTGGCGCACCTTTCTGAGAAGGTAGGCCGCCGTTTGCGCGAACAGAACTTCACCGCTCGCACTCTTCAACTTAAGTTGCGTTACTCAGATTTCACCACTATCACGCGCGCCCACTCAGTATCCAGCCCCACGCAGATGGACACGGAGATTTTCTCCGCGATCGCAAAGTTATTCCACAGCAACTGGCAGCGGGGGCGGGCCATCCGCCTGCTCGGCGTACAGGCCTCAAACTTTGAAGACATGCCGGAGCAAATGGACCTGCTGGAGGGCGATAAGAGACAAAAACTGGCGCGCGCCCAGTCCGCTTCTGACCGCCTTCGCGACAAGTTTGGCGACTCCGCCATCTTCCTGGCAAAAACCATGGGCGGCACGTTTCGTGAGCGTGTGCATGAAAATCCAGCGGAAAAGCCAACGAAGAAACGATAGCCGAATCCAGAGTTCAGTACTAAGGTTCTTTGCTGGGAAGGTCAAATTTTCGTTAATAGACACATAAAATCGAACTATTAGAGCTAATTTAGTGGTACTTTTATCTTTCGTTTTTTTAAGAGAAGAAAGACTTGACCAGCGATCCGGCCCCGACGAGGAGTAAGCAGTGCAGGGCTATACATCTCCACTACTCGAAGAAGTTGTTGTATTCGTCGTCATCACTGTGCTCGTGGCGCTCTTTGGCTGGATCTACCTGCGTGATCGCCAGAAGAGCATAGGTCTGTGGATGCTGGGCTGGATCGCGATTCTGATCCATTTTGCGTCTCCCCTGTTCGCCAATTTCTTTCCCGCCGTGGCGAAAGTGAACATGTGGGTGAAGATTGCCACGCTGATCATTGCAGGAAGCTGCTTCCTGCTTTCTGTCTCCAAGGTATTCGTCCGCCGGAACAGGCGCATTGCGTTTGTCATCTTCGTAAGCGCGGCGGCCACGATGTACCTAACAGGCATTCAACTACATTATCGAGCACCCTGGTTCTATGTTTCTTTGTTGCTGGCCAGCACTCTATTTGGCGTGGTGCAGGTATTCCGTTCTTACAACTGGCGAAAGCCGTACGTTTATTTTGTATGTCTCTTGATCCCGTATTCCGCATGGGCCATTGAAACTGCCTTCCATGGCCAGTTTGGGAATGGAATGCGTTTTTATCTGTGCGCATTTTTCTATATAACGGGCCTGGTCTACTTCCGCTACTTCCGCAGGTTTACGCCGGGAGTGATTCTTACCTCTGCGTCCTTCATCCTATGGGGTATCGTTTTTCCCCTGGGGGCATTTGTTACCGCCCACGGCGCCGGGCCTGGCACAACGAGCGTTTTCTGGGACCTGCCAAAGTTCTTTGTGGCTTTTGGCATGATCATGACGCTGTTTGAAAACAAGACTGACGTAGCATCAACCGTGGCGCGCCAGTACCAGATCCTTTTTGAAAACAATCTGGCCGCCGTTTACGTTTCTACCGTGGAAGGCAAGCTGTTGAACTGCAATAGCGCTTTTCTCCGGATGTATGGCTTTCAATCCAAAGAAGAGGCGCTTGCTCACCCTACCCTGGCGCTTTATCCAGATCCGTCAGAACGGGAGCCGTTCCTGAATGATCTGGGCCGGCAAGGCCAGGTATTGAATTATGAGTGCACGCAGCGCCGCCAGGATGGAAGCGTGTTCTGGATTCTGGAGCGCGCCACCATCGTCACGGATGGAGAAGGCAACAGCTTTATTGAAGGCACGGCGATCGATATTACAGAGCGCAAACAGAGTGAGATTGCGCTGAAGCAATCCGAAGAGCGGTTTGCCACAATCTTCCGCCAGAGTCCGGTGGGGTGCGCCATTCTTTCCCTGGAAGGCGTCTTCCTGAACGTGAATGACAATCTTCTGCGCATGCTTGCGCTGCCCGTGGAAAAGGTGATTGGAAAGAGCGCGGTGGAACTCGGGTTCTGGAAAACGCAGAAAGAGAGTGCGGATTTCCATAAGAAACTTCGCGCGGATGGCGCAGTACAGAATCTGGAAGTGCGGTTTAAAGACGCTATCGGGGCCGAGCATTTCGGCCTCTACTTCGCTACCCTGGTCCGCATTGGCGACAGGGAATGCATCTTTGGCATGCAACTGGACCGTACGCTGGAACATGAGCTGGAAGCAAAATTCCTGCAGGCACAAAAAATGGAAGCGCTGGGCCGGCTGGCCGGCGGCGTGGCACACGACTTCAACAATCTGCTTGGCGTAATCGGCGGCTATGCCGAACTTCTGGAATCCAGGCTGGAGCAGAATGAGAGCCTTCGCCGCTACTGCGGCAAAATCATCGACACAACGCAACGCGCCAGCGGACTTACCCGGCAGTTGCTCACTTTCAGCCGCAAGGAAATTATCCGGCCCACGGCATTGCAAACCGGGGAAACCCTGCAGGAGCTTACAGCCATTCTGCCGCGTCTGATTGGTGAAGACATTGAACTGATTGTTGATCTCCGGGCCAGTGGGACCGTGGTGATTGATAAGACGCATTTTGAACAAATTATTTTCAACGTCGTCATCAACTCCCGTGACGCGATGCCCGGAGGCGGGCAGATCTTTATTGAAACAGAAGACGTGCTTCGCCCGGTGCTCAATTCTTCCTGCAGCGTTACCATTTGCCAATACGTTGCGATTCGCATTCGCGATACCGGAATTGGAATGGATGAAGAGACACGCCGCCATGCTTTCGAGCCTTTCTATACCACCAAAGAGGTAGGGCGCGGAACAGGGCTGGGTCTGGCGACCGTCTACGGCATTGTGCAGCAATCACAGGGTGAGATCACAATTGAGTCCAGTCCCAGAAAAGGCACGCAGATCACTATTTTGCTGCCGGTCAGCACTTCTGATGAACCAGTCTCCAGCGAAGGCGTGGATCAGGTCCTGAAAAAAGGGCACGGCAATATTCTGCTGGTGGAAGATGAAGCTGATCTGCGCAACGTGAACGCTGAATTTCTAACCTCGCTGGGATATACGCTCATGTGCGCCAGCAGCGGCCCGGACGCGCTGGAACTGGCAGCCAACGCAGACCAGATCGATCTGGTGATCAGTGACGTGGTAATGCCCAAAATGAGTGGGCGGGAATTTGCCGACCAACTTCTACAACTTCGCCCGAATACCAAGCTGCTCTATGTTTCAGGTTATGCGGATGATGTGGTCCTGCAAAATGGCATCTCCATGCAGGGAATGCTCTACCTGCAAAAGCCGTATTCCTTAAAGCAGCTTGCCGGCAAAGTGCAGACGCTGATTTCCAGCCCCATCCGCACATAGAGCGCGCATCTATACGATTGTCTCTCAGCGACGCCCTTACGCATTCTTTTCAACCAGCTCTGGTTCTTCAACTGCTCGAGATCTTAGTTTCATCGGCAGCCATCCGCGCACCAGGATGTAAAGAATTGGAATGATGAAGAGATTCAGCAAGGTGGAAACAATCATTCCTCCAAAGACCGTGGTGCCCACGGAGTGGCGTCCTGCTGCGCCGGCGCCGCTGGCAAAGACCAGAGGCAGCACGCCGAGAATAAACGCGATGGAGGTCATGAGGATTGGCCGCAACCGCAGTCGCGCTGCTTCAATGGCCGATTCCACCAGCCCGAGCCCGCGGTGCTGCAGCTGTTCCGCAAATTCCACGATCAAAATAGCGTTTTTACTGGCAAGCCCAATCAGCATGACCAGGCCGATCTGGCAGTAAACGTCATTCTGGAGTCCACGCGATGACTGCAACAACAGAGCACCCAGCACAGCCATGGGAACTGCCAGCAGAATAATAAACGGCAGCACAAAGCTCTCATACTGCGCGGAGAGCGTGAGGTAAACCACCAGCAGTCCGAGCCCAAAGAGCATGACGGTCTGCGCGCCGGATTGTATTTCTTCCAGCGAAATTCCCGTCCATTCAAACGCATAGCCCTGCGGCAGAACTTCTTTGGATATTTCTTCCATGGCCTTGATTGCCTGCCCTGAGCTATAGCCGGGCGCTGCGCTGCCATCAAGTTCAATGCTGCGGAAAATGTTGTAGTGGTTGATGACGCTGGCGTTGGTGCCTTCCTTGATCGTCACCAGATTGTCCAGCGAGATCATGCGGCCGTCGTCAGAGCGCACGTAGAACTGCCGCAGATCGCGCGGCTGTGAGCGGAACTGCTGGTCTGCCTGCACCATCACACGGTAAGAGCGGTTATTGAAATCAAAATCGTTGACGTATTGCGATCCCATATAGATCTGCAGCGCAGAAGTGATCTGGGAAAAAGGAACATTCAGGCTCTTGGCCCTTTCGCGATCAATCTGCACTACAAACTGCGGATCGCGAGCGGTGAAGGTGCTGAACAGCGGATGCACAAGCTCCGGACGCGTGTTCGCCTTGGCGATCAACTGCTGCATCACGCCTTCCAGGTCGTCCAGGGTGCCGGCGCCGGTTTGTTGCAGCTCATAGGCAAAGCCGCCGAACTGGCCCAGCCCCTGTATGGCCGGAGGATCAAATGGGATGACCATTGCTTCATTAATGCTCATCAGCTGTCCGCGAAGAGCATTCAACACACCTGCAGAGCTGTGTTCGCTGCCTTTGCGCTCACTGATGTCTTTCAGGCTGGCAAAAATAATTCCCTGGTTGGCGGCACTGCCGCTGAAGCTGAAACCGGGAACGGAGAAGCAGCCTTCCACGTCATGGTTGGCGCTCACCATTGCGGCCGCGCGGTCCATTACCTTGGAGGTGTATTGCAGTGACGCACCGGGCGGCGCCTGCACGACCACAAAGAAGTATCCCTGATCTTCCTGCGGGACAAAGCTGGTGGGCACGCGCTGGTAAACAAAATAGGTGGCGGCCAATCCCATCAGGAAGACTGCAACCACGGCAGCGCGCCAGTTTGTAAGATGATGAAGAGTGGCTTGATAACCTCTGGTGACGCGGTGGATCAGCGAGTTGATGCCGGCGAAGAAGCGATTCTGCGGACGGTCACGATGGCGCAAAAGCAACGCGGCCAGAGCAGGCGAAAGCGTGAGCGCGTTGAATGCGGAAATGGCGATGGAGAATGCAATCGTCAGCGCAAACTGCTGGTAGAGCCTGCCCGTGCTGCCGGGAAACAATGAGACTGGCACAAATACGGCGATCAAGACCAGTGAAGTTGCCACTACAGCGCCAGTAACTTCCCGCATGCCTAGTTTTGTGGCTATGCGCGCATCGCGAACGCCTTCCTCAATATGGCGCTCCACATTTTCGATCACCACAATGGCATCATCGACCACCAGCCCAGTGGCCAGCGTTATTCCGAAGAGCGTCAAGGTGTTAATGGAGAAGCCAAAAAATTTGGCAAAAATAAAAGTTCCCACCAGCGAAACAGGAATAGTCACCGCTGGAATAATGGTGCTGCGCCATCCCTGCAGGAATAAAAAGATTACGATGATGACGATCAAGATGGCTTCCGCCAGCGTCTTGAGCACTTCACTGATCGATTCGCCGACGGCGCGTGTGGTGTCAAACGCGACCTGGTATTTCAGTCCGGGAGGGAAGCGCTTGGCCAGCTTCTCAATTTCTGTCTGCACATCTCGCCGCACCTGCAGTGCATTTGCGTTGGAGAGCTGCAGGACTCCCAGTCCCATGGCGTCCACGCCGTTATAACGCAGCTGGCCGCCGTAACTTTCGGAACCCAGTTCAGCGCGGCCCACATCGCGCAGCTGAACCAATGAGCCGTCACGAGAGCGCTTGATGACGATCTGCTCGAATTCCTTCGGATCGGTCAAGCGTCCCACGGCGCGCACGCTGATCTGGTACGCCTGGTTTGCCGGAGCGGGTTGTTCCCCCACCTGGCCTGCGGCTACCTGGACGTTCTGTTCGCGCAACGCTGCGGTCACGTCTCCGGCGGTAAGATTGCGCGCCGCCAGCCGCACCGGATCAAGCCACAGTCGCATGGAATATTTGCGTTCGCCAAAAATTATCACGCTGCCTACGCCCTTCACGCGCTTGATGGCGTCGCTTACATAGAGATCCAGATAGTTGCTGATAAAAAGATTGTCGTATTGCTTGTTGTCCGAGTAGAAGCCGTAAGCCACCACAAACGAGCCGCTATTTTTGTTGATGGTAACGCCCGTGGTCTGCACTTCCGCGGGCAGGCGTCCCAGGGCACTGGACGTCCGGTTCTGCACGTCGACGGCGGCCACGTCAAGATTGCGGTCCAGATCAAAAGTTGCGCTGATGGAACTGCTTCCGTCATTGCCGCTGGTGGAACTCATATAGCGCATGCCTTCCGCGCCATTGATGGCCTGCTCCAGCAGCGTGGTCACGCTGGTTTCCACCGCCTGGGAATTTGCGCCGGTATAAAAGGCGCTCACACCTACCGTGGGCGGAGTCAGGTTAGGATATTGAGCAATCGGCAATGTGGGGATCGCCACCGCTCCGGCCAGAACAATCAGCAGCGAGCAAACGGTGGCGAAAACTGGCCTGCGAATAAAAAAATCAACCATAAGCTGTTCCTGGTCCTTTTGCGATCAGCGCGGATAACCGCGGACAAAAAGGCCAAATTTCCTCACCGGCGTTCCCTGCTGGTCCGCAGGTGAGTTGGTTTACGATTGCGGCATTACAGGCATGCCGTCTGCCAGCATTTGCACGCTGGTCACAATAATTTTGTCGCCGGGCTTGATGCCGTCAAGCACCACGTAATCATTGCCAATCAGGTCGCCGACCTGAATCACGCGCTGCTTGGCCACAGCTTGCTGCCCCTGGCCCTCCGCGACGAAAGCAAACATCTTTCCGCTCAGCCGTGAGACAGCCGTCACCGGAATGACCGGAGCGTTACGCTCTGACCACACCACGCGCGCATGCACCTGCTGGGCATTGCGGAATCTCTTGTCCTGGGGCAGCTGCGTTTTTACCAGCAGCGTTTGTGAATCTGTATCCACGTGCGGTGAGATAAATGTAATCCGCGTGCGCAGCGGTTTGCCTTCATCGTCCACTATATCCACTGGCATCCCCATGCGCAGAGCCGAAGCTTTTTCCGCTGGAACAGAAATGTAAGCTTCCAGCGACCCTCCGCTGTCAACCGTGGTCAATATGGTTGTAGCTGCAACGTGATCGCCAATGTGAACTGGAATATCGCCGACAATGCCTTCTGACGGCGCATGCACCGTGTAATAGCGCAGCTGCACCTGCTGTTCGCGGATGCTCGCCTGTAACGCTTCGGCGTCCGCTTTGGCGGCGGCAAAAGTATTCTGTGCCTGGTCCAGGTCTGCCTTGGCGACCACGCCAGCGGCAAAGAGTTTCTTCTTGCGGTCCAGATCAACTGAGGCCTGCTCCATCACGGCCTGCTTTGATTTAAGACCTGCCTCCTGATTGTTGAGCGTGGCCTGCTGCTTGGTCGGATCAATCTCCAGTACCGGCGCACCTGCGGCAACCCGCTGGCCGGAAGCCACAAAGATCTTGGTGATGTCGCCTTCCACCAGGGGCTGCAGCGTGGCGGCATTGCGCGACTTCAGGGTAGCCAGATAGTCGGTGGAGAACGGCACCAGCTGTGACTGCGCGGTAATCACTTTTACCGGAAAGGCCTGCGGCCCGGTAGGCGCGGCGGCCTTGGACCCGCTTCCGCATCCAGCCAGAAATAAGATTCCGGCAGCTACTATCGATAACGCTGTTTTCTTAGGACTCATGTCTATCCATGTTAACTAACAATGTTAACTAATAGTCGATTGACGCAACCCAATTTAGACGGACGAGCACGGCAATCGTATTTGGGCCCTATGGCAAATCTTCTCAGCCCGCTTTACTCTCTCGTTTATTATCAATAGATATTTGGATGCAAAAGCTCCTTTTTATTCGGTTCTGCGCATTAGTCGCGCAAGCCATCCTGAATCGACACCGACAAAGTGTTTTTGAAAGTTTTTGCAAATTTTTCCGCTCATCAGAACCGCTGTCTGACCCTATCGCTAAGTAAATAAACAGCTTACTGCCCATACTCCTTCGTCTGGCGCAATCGGTCCAGGGCTGACCCAAAGCACGGATGGGAATATTTTCATCTTTTCGGTTGTTTAGGTGATACGGATTCCCGGTTCGTTACACATAGTTACAGCGGGGGCCATATTTTTGTGTGCGTGGCCATACTGGGACCCCTCCTCAGCATGCTAAACCCGCAGTGTGCTCTGCCGAACCTAAGGAAGGCGATCATGACCGGCAACTTTGAAAACGTCCTAAAGCTTGTGCTGCAGGAAGAAGGCGGTTTTTCCAAAGATCCTCAAGACATGGGGGGACTGACCAACCTTGGCGTTACCCAGCGCGTTTGGGAGGCGTACGTGGGCCACGAAGTGACTGAATCCGACATGCGCGCCCTTACGCCTGACATGGTCGCTCCGCTTTATCGCCAGAATTATTGGAACAGAGTGCATGGCGACGAGCTGCCTCTGGGTGTGGATTACGCGGTCATGGATTTTGCCGTAAATAGCGGCACCAGTCGCTCCGCCAAAACTTTGCAGGGGGCCTGCGGCGTGGAGCAGGATGGCTCTATTGGACCCCAGACCATGCAGGCCGTGAACAGCGCCGATCCGGTTACGCTAATTGACGCTATCTGTGACCGGCGGCTGGCATTTCTCCAGTCACTGCCATCGTTCGGTACCTTTGGCAAAGGATGGTCGGCTCGCGTTATGCGCGTGAAAGCAGCGTCAGAACGAATGCAGCAGCAGGCGACGACTGAAGTGGGTGTAGGCCAAAGGCAGGCATGAGCACGTTTCAGCTTTAATTCGGCCGCCATCTTTGAGAACTGCCATCGCTGTGCCGCTCACCCGCCATCTTGTACAATAT
This sequence comes from Terriglobia bacterium, assembly GCA_963724105.1. GTDB lineage: Bacteria > Acidobacteriota > Terriglobia > Terriglobales > Acidobacteriaceae > Angelobacter. The sequence continues at coordinate 39,640 of CAVRTD010000010.1, forward strand.
TTTCATGCCAAGAATGGTTATGTGCGCCAAGCTGGGACGCGAACTCCCAGGCCTCGATGAACCCCCTTTTGATACCGAACTGGGGCAGAAGATCTATGAAACCGTGAGCGCGGACGCATGGAAGATGTGGGCCGAGCACTCCAAAATGCTGCTGAACGAATACCGCCTCCAGCCCTGGAAGCCCGAAGCTCAGCAGTTCCTGGTCGAGCAGATGCAACAATACTTCTTCGGCGCCGGCGCGGACCTGCCCAAAGAGTTCGTCCCGCCACCAAAATAGAGCCGGAGTCACCCGCGGCCACCGATGGCCGCAAATTGAATGCTATAATTTTCAAGACCTCACCGTTGCGTTAACCCCATTTCTTCAGCAGCGGCTTTCTATCGTCGGGACGTGGCTCAGCCTGGTAGAGCACTCGCTTGGGGTGCGAGGGGTCGGCAGTTCAAATCTGCCCGTCCCGACCATTTAACTTCCAAAACCCCAAATCTCCACCTCGGTATGCCTTTTTTATGCCGCCAGCCTGCTCTGTTCAGCTTCCGCTTCATTGCGGAATCCTTCACGCCAGCTTTTCCACCGCGGCGTCCATCCCAGTGTGCTTTTTGCCTTCTGATTGGAAGAGCCTCGTGCTTCGGTCATCATGATGACGCCGGCTTCGCCCACCATGAATCGTGCGATCCAGGCAGGAACATGCATGGGCGGCTTGGCTCCAACGATCTTTGCCAACTCAGGAATCCAGACAAAAACCGGTGCAGGGTCGTCGTCCACGATGTTATAGATACCTGGCTTGGCATTCTCCACGGCGGCCAGCGTCGCAGATGCGACGTCATCAATGTGAATAAATGACCAGACAGCTCCGCCGTTGCCAACGATCGGAAGCCGGTGCTTACGGACCTGGTCCAGCATCCACGCTCCGCTGGTCCCCGGTCCATAGAAAGCTCCGTAGCGCAACACCACGCCCTCAATCCCTTTAGCTTGCGGCACGGTGGACTCAAGAAACCGGATTGCCGCAAGCCCCGTGCGAAATACATCCGGCGGGTTGGGATCTAGCGGGTCGTCTTCCGTCTTAACCGGACCGCCGATGCGGGCATAGGGCCATCCCGCATAGCTCTGCGCAATGAATTTGCGGGCGCCCCCAGCCAGCGCCGCTTCCAGCAGATTGGCGGTGCCCTCCGTGCGTAACCTGTTCGTCAGCGCAAATTGCTGGTCAAATTTACGGAGATCCAATTCCCGTGGGATTGCCGTTAATTCATGAATAACAACATCCGGGCGCACGCGCGCCACTGCACCAATCACCGCTTGCCGGTCCAGCGCATCGGCGGCAACGTGCTCCGCGCCCATCGCTTCAACCTGCCCGCGCCTCTCCGCAGACCGGTTCATGCCAAAGACCGTGTAACCAGCTTTTACCAACACTGGAAGCAAACTGCGTCCGACTACGCCACTGGCGCCTGCTACTAGAACTCGCATACTGAGCCTCCTTGATTTTTTTGATGTCGGAAATGCCTGGCAGGACTCAGTGGATTTTGATACAGGCAGGGCTCACATTAGGCTGAAAAAGATTTCAGCTCGAATGGGAGGCAGGGGTAAATCTTTAGGTCGAGAGTGGAGCAGAATTTCAGGCTGCCCACTGTCATCGTGGAAACAAGAAACCGCGCTACTTCTGCGGTGTTTCTTTGACCGTAAAATCCGCAGGCACCTGGAAGAGCAACGGATCAGGATCGCCGGTTTGGATATTTTGGAGCTTGCGCACGTGCTTGCCCGAATCCGGGCTTTCAGAGACGGTTAACAGGTCCATCTTGAGATCGGATGAGTGCCAGAGCTCACTGGAGGTTGTGATGGGTTTGTCATTCCCCATTGTTCCAGCGGCCATCGTATGAAAAACCCGTTTTCCGCTCACAGTGAAGCCTTCGATCGTCGTTGTCCCCAGATCTTCCGTGGATCGCTTGCTCATACGGGTTCGGCCGCCTTGTGCCTGGCCCGCGGTCGCAGACAAACCCGGAGATTGACTAACCGCTGCTGGCATATTCTGTCCAGGATTGGCCGTTGGCTTGGGCGTGACAGGCTCGGGGTTCAGTTCGCGCTTCCTGAAAGAGCTGATCATTGCTGTCTTATTCCGGGAATCCAGCATGATGAAGCGCCCTTCCACGGGATCCATGATCGTAATATGCACCAGCGGGTCGCTTCCGGCGCCGAACCGCTGCATTTCAGTTTCCGTACGCGTCCGCCCCTGGGAGTCACGGAAAATCCTGCCATGGTTTTCATGGTGGATATGGTTTCCATCCGCCAGGAACTTGTCCGTTTCTTCAAATATGTCCGCCGAAAACGGCTGGCCGGGAACGCTATTGGGAGAAAAAAAGCTTCCAACCATGCCGCCCATTGTGCTGGTTGATTCGACGCGAACGGTGCCGTTGACTGAACCGTTGCTAACGCCGCTACCTTGGCCGGTCTGAACAGCTGCTGTGACCGTGCCCTGAGCGTGGACGAGAACAGCAAATACGAAAACAACAGATAGAAGAAAAGAAAAGTGGACAAGTATCGTGCGCAGCTTCATGACGTGCCTCCCTGGCTTTCCGGAGCGGATACATTGTCCTATGAAAAGAGAAGGAAGGCAAGACGGACACCTACAAGCGGTTCTAGCGTTGACCTATAGCATTATTCCGGAAACGACTAAGTGGAGCAGGCCATTTCGACCTGCGGTAAAGCTTTATTCGCCTATAAGTTTGCATGCAATAGGGATGTTTTTCCCTTGAACAGATTTTAATGGACCTTGATAGATGCCGCAGTCCAGTAGGTTGTTCTTGGACGATTTTCGTCCTGAATATACATTAATAAGAAGCAGTGGCCCTTGCTCGTCGATTTGCTCGAGGGCATCCGACTTCAGATTGATTTCCTTGAAGCTGGCGTTCTCACCCGGCGCCACCTCTGCCTGTACATTGCCTAATCCAACTTCTCCCATCTCATCCACATATTTTTTCAAGGCATCGTGTTTTGGGCTTCCAGTAAAGTAGCCGGCTACGATGATAGATTCCTTGTTCTCAAGGAGCCTGCGTTTTGCTGCATCTGAGAGAGCTAAATTTACACGAAAACCGGTAGATGGCGCAGCAGTGTTCGTATCTTGGTGTGCTGTATCTGCCTGGAATGACTTAGAAGGAGGCTGGCCAGAACATCCAACTATCAGCAGAATGAAAAGGACATCTAGTATTTTTCCGGCTCTCTTCATATAGATGGTAAAAACTGAATGGATTTTAGCCCTTCTTCTTCCTCTTATCCTTATGCTTGGGCTTTTCTTCCAGAGCTACGGCAAACTGGACTTTGCGCTGGACGTGGTCAATGCGGTCCACCAGTACGCGGACCTTGTCCCCGATAGCGTACGTCTTCTTGCTGCGTGCGCCGATGATCTGGCGGGTGTTTTCATGGAATGAGTAGTTATCGTCAGAGAGCGAGTTAAGCGGCACCAGGCCTTCAATGAACAGCTCCGTCAACTCCACGAAAATGCCGAACTTGGTTACGCTCACGATGAGTCCGTCAAAGTCTTCGCCTACGCGCTGCTCCATGAATTTAAGCTTCTTCCATTCCAGCAGTTCGCGTTCAGCTTCAGCGGCGGCGCGTTCCGCCTGGCTGGAGCTCTCGGCAATCTCATGCAACTCGGGTTCAGAGATGGGGCCCGCCAGGACGGGCGTCGACGCTCGACGGCGCGCAGCCGAGCCTTTTTCCGCGCGCTTGGACCATGGAGAATGTGCTTCATGACTTTGCTGAGCGCGAAACTTCGCCTGCGGCTGTCCCACGTCTGTCCGAAGGACCCATTTCAGTATCCGATGAATGATCAGATCAGGATAGCGCCGGATCGGCGAGGTGAAATGCGTGTACGTCGTGGCGGCCAGGGCAAAATGGCCTTCGTTGATCTCAGAGTAACGCGCCTGCTTGAGCGAGCGCAGCATCAGGAAAGACAGCACGCGCTCTTCCGGCTTGCCGGCAATCTTCTGCACCAGCTTCTGATACATACGCGGCGTTACGTGTATCTCTTCCGGTAATTCGTGAGTCGGAGCCTTGCGCCCGCTGCCGTAACTGGCGCGCTTGTCACCGCGCGTCTGCACCCGTTTGAGGGGCAACGATCCAACGCCGAGAGAGTAGCCAAAGCTGGCGGCAATGGTTTCAAAGTCATAAATGCGTTTGGCATCCGGCTTTTCATGGATGCGGTACAGACTGGGTACGCCGCGCTGCTCCAGATGCGAGGCCACGGTTTCATTGGCAGCCAGCATAAATTCTTCAATCAGGCGATGCGCCCAGTTCCGTTCAGACGGAGCCACGCTCTTCATGAGGCCATTCTCGTCAAATTCAATGATGGGCTCAGGCAGGTCGAAATCGATAGAACCGCGCTTCACGCGTTTGCGGTTCAGGATCTGTGCCAGCTCGTACATGAGTTGGAAATTCTCTACCAACGGAGCGTATTTTTGCAGCAGCGCCTTATCGCCATCAATGATGGCGCTTACGTCGTTATAGGTCATGCGCTGGGCGGATCGGATCACGCCTTCCGCCAGCTCATAAAACACGACCTCGCCCTGGGCATCGACTTCCATGATGCATGAGAGCACGAGCCGGTCAACCTGCGGGCGCAGGCTGCAAATGTCCGTGGAGAGTTCCAGCGGCAGCATGGGCACGGCGCGGTCAGGAAAATAAACTGACGTTCCGCGTTTGCGTGCTTCTTCGTCGATGGCAGAGCCATCGTCCACGTATTGCGCCACGTCAGCAATGTGGACCTGAAGTTCATAATTGCCGTTTTCCAGACGGCGGACGAGCACCGCATCGTCAAAGTCCCGCGCGGTTTCACCGTCAATGGTCACGATAGGCAGATCGCGGAAGTCGCGCCGCTGGGCAATTTCTTTCTCTGGCACCACCGGACTGATTTCCCGCGCTTCTTCCAGCACCTCCGCGGGAAACACGTGCGGGATATGGTGCTTGCGGATAATCATCTCCACGTCGACGCCGAAATCATCTTCATAGCCAAGGATTTCCGTAACGCGTCCGCGCGGACTCTGCGTGGAAGAAGGCCACTGGGTGATGGCTACTTCCACGACCACGCCTTCCAGGTCGTCCCAGCTTTTCTCCCGCTTAGCTTCTTCACCCAGAACACGGTGAGGGCTTTGACGGCTTGGATATTTTGGCGATGGCGCTTTGCCGCCGGTTTGCCTTACCTCATGTTTCTCATGCGCAGCCGAGGGTGGCTGCGGTCCACTTTGTGGTCCACGATTCTGGTAATTGATCGCCCGATTGCTCTCATGCATCGGGGCCGTTGAGATGGAAGGCGAACGGTGGTCGCGGTCATCTTCTGATGTCCCGTCTTCTTCATCCGCAGGTTTGGGATATTCCATGCCCTGCGGGATCATGATCTCCATCGCCACTTTTTCGTCGATGGGCGTTACATAGTTGCGGCCGCTGCCATAGTGGAAGATGCCGACCACGGTTTCCTGCTCGCGCTCCATCACGCGGACGATACGGCCCTCAGCTTTACCGTCCTGGCGTAGGCGACCCATTTCCACCAGCACCTGGTCGCCATGCATGGCGTTGCCGACCTCAGGCGGAGGAATAAAAATGTCTCCCTGGAGCTTGCCCTGGGCGCGGGCAGGCAGAGATCCGGGTTCGGGGATCACAAAGCCGTAGCCGTCACGATGCATACGCAGCCTGCCAACCACCAGGTCTTGGTTTGAAGCCGAGGTGGGAAATCCCCAGCGCTCTTTGCCAATGGCGATGAGCTTGCGCCGCCGCGTCAGTTCACGCAGTAGCTGCTGCAGTTCACGGCGGTCACGGCCTTTCAGCCCCAGGTCATGGATAAGCTGTTTAAATCCAGCCATGTGCTTTGGCTGCTTGGAGACGTAATGGAGGATTTGCTGTTCCGTAAGCATGGTGTGTAAGGTGCGGCCCCAAAACTCGTAATTGAGTAATTCAGCGGATGAATGGCCAGTTATCAGTCATTGATCGGCTTACCGGACTGCCCAATTACTTGTTTCTCCTTAACCCTATCCTAGCGCGAAAGGATTTTCCATCTAAGGGGCTTGCCCGATATAAGAAATGCCGGGAAAGGAGGAATAATTACATTGGTAATGCAGTGCTGGGACGATACACCGGGGTCGCGCCACTGCGCAGGGCAGCGCCAATCCAGTGTTTGCAGAATTTGGTGAAAAAGGCGAGTTTGGTTATTAACGTGCCACCGCCTCTTTGGCTGTCCCAATTATCAAAATAAGTACAAGCAGCGGCGCAAATGTAGCTGGCTGCATTGCCCTAACAAAGAAACTGAAAGGAAGTAAAAAACAATGTGGAAGCCTGCTAGCACTACGACGCCTAACCCGAATCCAAAACCCGCTACGGAACCGGAGAAGCCAGTTATGAGCACGAATACAAATACAACGCCCACTCTTACAAGTGAGCCGACGCCAGTCGCCGCGCCTCGCAACGCCGTTCTTAACAACACAGAGCAAGCCACCATCGGAAAGTCACTCGTCATTAAGGGCGAAGTCACCGGCTCCGAGTCGCTTTATATTGACGGTCGCGTGGAAGGCGCCATCAATCTGCCGGGTCACCGCGTAACGGTTGGCCGCAACGGCCAGGTCCAGGCCAACATCAACGCCAAAGAAGTTGTGGTCCTGGGCAAAGTAAAAGGCAACGTTACCGCCAGCGACCGGGTTGATATCCGTAATGAGGGTTCACTGGGTGGCGACGTCACTTGCCAGAGAATCTCCATCGAGGACGGCGCATGGTTCAAGGGCTCCATCGATATCCGTAAGCCCGGCCAGAAGGAATTGAACGGCGCTGCCAAGGAATCCGTTTCCGTGAGCGACGCTCAGCGCATGACTACCGCCACTGCATAAGCTTTTGGTTGGATAACGCTATTTCCTGCTTCAGGGTGCTTCCGGTTGGAAGCGCCCTGGAATGGGCTCACTAAGAAATGAAGTCCATCATGGTTAATAAGATTCTCCAACTTCTCTCGATCCGCTGTTCCCACAAGAAAATGTCGCAGCCGTTCGCCGCAGCCGTCGCCATCCTCCGGGCGTCGCGCCGTGAATTCAGACTGGGACATCCCCGCTCCCGCCGGCCAGCATTACGTTGTCTGCCTGGATTGTGGTCATAAGTTCGAATATGACTGGGCCAATATGCGGGTGATTGACTAGATTTCAAATCCCGAAGCGCAGCGAGGGATCCCTATAGCAACGAAGTGCTCATAGGTTCACGTTTTACTTCTCGAAGCAGCATTCAGTTCAAATACAAATTATTCTTAGCCCATGAGATTTTTTGCGGCTATAGGGCTCCCTCGCTACGCTCGGGATTTTGAAAGTAATCTGCGTATCAGCCCGCCAGCCTGATCCACGCCAAACAACGTTGTACATCCCAGATAGACTGCGCCATAAGGAACAAGAATCAGCGCAGCTGCGATCAGTGGCCGTTGAGGATGCAGCCCTAACTTAATGCCCCAGGCCACGCCAGCCCCGATTGCGGCTGCCAGCCAGAGCCGGGCAAAGTAAGAAGCAGGGAAATCGCTGCGCCCGATTTTTAGATTCATGCCTCTGCGCAGCAGGGTGAATTCCACCCAGGCGGCAAACCCGGCAGATATGGTGAGTCCTGCCGCACCCCATTTGGGATCAAGATGCAAGAGTGGTGGCAGAGGCCGTGAGCATAGAAACCCGAGAACGGTCGTCAGGATTACACGCAGGATGGCAAAGCGGACCGGCGTTCGCGTATCGCGCAACGCATAGTAAGCAGAAGAGTAGAGGCGTCCCACGGTGGAAGCGACCAGTCCCACGCCTGATCCGGCAAGAATTCCCCAGACATAGATAGCGTTGGCGTGAGAAAACTTTCCCGTCTGAAAGATAGCAGCCGTAATCACGTCGCCCAGGGCGATGAACCCCATCGCGGAAGGCACCACAAAAAATCCCACCCTCTTGGTGCTGGCGGCGATCCTCTGCCGCAGGGTAGCCGCCACCTGCTCGTGCGTGCCCAGCGTGCTGGACATCGCCGGCAGCTCTGCCGCGGAAATCGACATGCCAAACAGACTGACAGGAAGCGTGTAGAGCGTTTGGGCGTTTGCCAGCGCGGCCACGCCTCCTACGGGTAGAAGGCTGGCCAGTAATCCATCAATGTACGCGCTTAGCTGAATCACGCCCCGGCTGATAAACACAGGAACAAAGTTCCGAATCACAATACGCACGTTGTCCGTAAGCGAGCTAAAGAAGATGCGCAATTCCGGCGCCAGGCGCAGCACCATGGGAAGCTGTACCAGAAATTGCAGGCCGCTGCCCACCACCGATCCCCAGGCGGTATAGACCGCCAGGTGAGACATATCAGCACGCCGCCCAAATGCGAGCATGGCCACAATGAATGCTGCGTTCCAGATTACCGGTGAAACATAGGAGAGAAAGAACTTGCCGTGGCTATTGAGGATGCCCAGGCACCATGCGGACATCACCAGCAAACCGACGCCCGGAAACAGGATCCGTACCAGTTGAATGGCCAGCCGGCGGGTTTCCCCTTTGAAACCAAACGCAATAACGTCAATGATATAAGGCGTTGCCAGCACTCCCACCAGCACCAAAACAGATGTAATAAGAGCGAGCAGGGAAAACACCGCGCCCGCTACCTTCCCGGCTTCATCGCGATCTTTTTGGGCCACCAGCCTGGCATAAACGGGGATAAATGACGCTGATAGAACGCCTTCGCCAAACAGATTCTGCAGAGTGTTGGGAATGCGCAACGCCGCTTTAAGAGCGTCAGCAACATACGTAATGCCAAAGTAATGGGCGATGACGCGTTCGCGTACCAGGCCGGCAATGCGGCTCAGGAAGATTCCTGCCGCCACCAGAAAAGCATGCCGTCCCGCCCCGGCTTGCGCTACGGGGGCGGATGGATTTTCCGGCTGGGTCGATGACGCCACGATTACCTTCGTTCCATAGAAATCAACTTATGTTTTCGTCCAAAGCTCAGGCTTGTTTATAAATGACAAATACCGTGCCAGGATGGAGAAAAATCTCTCCGCACATGGCTTACCACCTCCACTATACTGGCCGAATATAGATGTTGAAATGAGGGAAAATAATCAGATGCGGTGCATACGGATTCTTAGTTTGGTTGCAATCATGGTTGCTCTGGGGCAGATTGGCAGATCGGTTTCCGCACAGAACGCCAATCCGCCCGGTTCTTATCAGCAGGGGTGCAGGGATATTTCGGTGAAAAAAGGGAACCTGTATGCCAAGTGCCAGGATGACAAAGGCAAAGCGCACTCTACCAAACTTTCCGGCTATGAGAAGTGTTCAGACATCGCCAACAAAAACGGCAAGCTGGAATGCGTGAGTGCTGAAGGCAGTGTAGCAGCATCTGCCCTGCCGGTCGGTTCGTATACACAGTCCTGTAAAGATATTCGAATGAAAGGTTCCACGCTGCACGCCATATGCAAAGACCATACCGGGCAGGAGTCGGCGGCCATTTTGCGCGACGCCAACCGTTGCGCCCACGGCGTAGTTAATCTGGATGGAATCCTGAACTGTGAGAGTGACATCCTGCCGCCGGGATCTTATCTCTCCACGTGTAAAGATCTCCGGATGCAGGGAGCCACCCTGCACGCCTCCTGCAATAACGGCAAAGACCACTGGATGACCGCCGAACTGCGTGACGCCAATAAGTGCTCAGGCGACATTGTGAACCAGAACGGAGTGCTTCACTGCGTGGTTTTCACCAAGATGGAAAGACGCTGATATATGCTGAAAGACGGTTACGCGGCGTGCAAATTCTACCGGGTGCAATTTTCGAACCGTGAAACTTGTATCTAAAAATGAAGACTCTGGCAGAGTACCTTTCAATTCCCGGGACGATTTGCATCATATTGGTATTCGCGGCACAAATAAAACGCAGTAAGTCTTTGGCTTTATGGGGTGATGTCATGCTTGCTATTACCTTTTGCCTTATTGCGACTCTACTGCTTTATTTCAAGTCCTACTGGGTCGGTGGAGCATTTGCTTTTGCTGCCACAAGGCAAACTTACGTCCTTTTAGCGCCACTCTTGCGACAGAAAACCACCCAATAGCCGCAACGGTTTCTGACGGTATTCAATGATTTCTGGATGTATGCCAACAAAATCTCATCATGCTTTCAGCGTGCGCCCATCCCATACATCGTCATTCCGAGGGAGCGTTAAGCCGGTGCGCGTTTTCTTCAGCGCGCCGGTAGCTACGAGGAACCTTGTGCTTCGTTTTTTCTTTGGACGCTCTTCGTTTCCATGCTGAGCAACTTCCCTTACACAACCTCCGCTGCCCTGAGAGCGCTGATTTCGTCATCGCTATATCCAATCTCACCCAGAACTTCATCCGTGTGCTCGCCCAGCGCTGCTGCCCGACTTCGAATGCCGCCGGGTGTAGCAGACAATCTCACGGCCGTATCTGCCAACGGCACCGGCTTGGCTGCGCCGGGATGATCGACGTAGCGCAATAGCTCGCGCGCCTTCACCTGCGGATCTTCCAGCACCTGATCCAACTCCAGCACCGGCCCGGCGGGGATGCGTGCTTTCTCCAATTCAGCGATCGCCTGTTCCGTGGTTCGCGTGGCGAGCCATTGGTTCATCGCTTCGGTAATGGCCTCACGATTGTCGGCGCGGAGCTGGTCCGTGGCAAAGCGCGGATCAGTAATAAAATCTGCGTGGCCCACGAGCCGTGCCCAGCGCACAAACATGTCATTACCAACTACTGAAACTACAATCCAGCCGTCTTTGGTTTTGTATGCATCCGCGGGAGCCGCATAGAAGCTGGTGTTCCCCAGTTGCTTGCGTTCAATGCCTAATACTGTACGCTCCGCCAACAACCCTTGCACAAAAGCAATGCTGGTCGAGAGCAGTGATCCATCCACAATCTGGCCTTCACCGGTTTGCAGGCGGTGGTAAAGCGCGACCATCACGCCAAACACCGTGTGCAGCGCCGTGCCATAGTCGGCAAATGGGACAATGCCTCGCACCGGCGCTCCGGGAAATCCTGTGAGACTCATGGCCCCGGACATGGCCTGGGCCACCGTATCAAAGCCAACGCGGTTGGCATAAGGGCCATCCGGACCAAAAGTTGAGATGCGGGCAAGAATAATATCCGGCTTGATCGCCTTCAGCGATTCGTAATCCAACCGCATGCTCTTGAGCACGTTGATTGGCAGATTTGCCACCACCACGTCCGCGCCTTGCACCAGCCTCCGGATGATCTCCGCAGATTCGGGCTTGGAGCTATCGAGCGTCAGGCTGCGCTTGTTGCGGTTCAGGGAAAGAAAGCCGCCGCCCTCGCCGCTTTCCGTGATCGCGGCAATATAACGATCTTCGCTGCCATGGCGGCGGTCCACGCGGATCACGTCCGCGCCCATGTCCGCCAGCAGCATGGCGCAATATGGGCCGGCGATGAAGCGGCCAAAATCGATAACGCGAATGCCCGCAAGAGGCAGGGAAGTTTGCATCGCGAGATTCTAAACTAGATCGGCTTAGATCTCTTAAGCTCGTCATCCTGACGGCCGTTAAGCGAGCACGCGAAGTCTTCAGCGTGCGAGTAGGCCGGAAGGACCTTGGGTTTCATTTTTAGAATTGGAAATCATTTCTTCGGCTTTCCATCTTGCACCAGCAACTGCACTACCGAATCAATCGCCGCCAGCACCTTACTGCCGGGCATGTTGTGGTTGTTGCAGAAAATGGAGAACACAAACCGCTTGCCCGTTTGCGTCTCTCCGTAACCAGAGAGCGCGTTCACGTGGCTGAGTGATCCGGTCTTGGCGTGGACCAACCCGGCGGCGGGCGTATTCAGAAAGCGGTCTGCCAATGAGCCATCCACGCCGCTGACCGGCAATGATTCTTCAAACGCCGGTCCCCACGGCTGGCGCGCCGCATAGATCAGCAACTGGATGGTCGCGGCGGGCGTGACCAGATCGCGCCGGGAGAGTCCGGAGCCATCGAGAAAAGTAAGTTCATCCTCCTTGAGGCCGGCCTGCAGTAGGAATTGTTTTACCGCGGCAACGCCGCCTTCAAACGATCCGTTATTGCCGTCTAATTTTCCCATCAGCCGCAACGCCAGCTCGGCATGAAGATTCTGGCTGGTCTTATTGATGACACGAACGTCATCCAGAAACGGAGATGAAATGTGCTCTGCCAGAATTTTATTGCTTGATGCAGACGCAGCTTGAGGTTCTACGCCAGATGCACTTTGTGGCGGCAATATCGCTGCTTCTGGTGTTGGAGATGCTGACGGAACACTTGTTGCCGGTGGATTGCTCTCCGGAGTCGCCAACGCTGGCGGCGGGACCTGCGAAGTCTGCACAGTAAAGAACTGTGCCCCGTCTCCATGGCGGGCCCGTGCGGTACCGTGAATGGTAATGCCGCGTTGCTCTAATAGAGTGCGAAAAAGCTGCGCTACAAATTCGGCCGGGTCCTCAATTGACAAGCTCTCTTTAGTCCCGGCATCGCCCAGCGGCAGCGATCCCCACAGCACAATCTTCTTCGAACCTGGATCGCGATGGATGCCAATCTTCCTGACAATACCAGCGGCGCTGGTGACAATGCGATTATCCAGCTCGTAGTAACCCGTATCCGGTTCCACGGTGATCAAGGCTTTGTCTCCCGGCAGCACGCCGGGCAGGATATTCACAAAGACCACATTGTCATTAAAGCTGAGAGCGGAAACCGGAGCGCCGTCACTCCACTGCAGGTCGTCCAGCGCCCAGCCTTCGGCGTAACGCTCAAATGCGTAGTACGTGTCATCGCCGATCAGGTCGCCATCCACGGTCTTCAGCCCACTTTTTGCAACCTGGTCCGCCATCTCTTCCAGTATCTGTGTATACGGCGGAGTGCGCTGGGTCTTGAGCGCGTAAGGCAAGACACGGCCGGAAATATTCGGATCGCCACGCCCAAAAATCACAAGATTGCCAGGCAGACGTCCCTGGCTGTCAACGTTGCCTTCAGTTTCCACCGTGGTGTGAAAACGATAGTCAGGGCCGGCAATGGCCAGCGCAGCTGCCGTGGTAAATAGCTTGGTGTTGGAAGCGGGGAGAAAAAGCTGGTCAGAATTCTGCGCGTAAAGCGCCTTGCCTGAATCCAGGTCTACCGCGTCAATGCCCCAGTGCGCGCGATCGAGCGGCGGCTGGGCCAGAATAGCGGCGATCTCTTTCGCAATATCTTTTTTGGGTGCGGGTTTCTTTGCCGCGACGGCGGAGAGCTGGAGTGCCAGCACCAGTACCAGCGTAAAAAATGTTCGACCTGAAGCGTTTATTTGTCGTAAGCCGTTTATTTGTTTTGAACCAGGCCGCATGGGATTGCCGGAAATTATACAATCGCGGCCATGGGAAGGCCGCCACTTACAAGATCGGCAGTTAAACGCCCGTTGTTTCTGTGGCGACTGCGCACGCGCTCACTGGAGCTTGGCAGTCGTACGCTGGTGATGGGCATTTTGAATGTGACGCCGGATTCGTTTTCCGACGGCGGTAAATTCATGGGCCGCGACCAGGCAGTGGCCCATGCGCTCAACATGCTGGATGACGGCGCCGATCTGCTGGATGTTGGCGGCGAATCCACGCGGCCGGGAACGCCCGTGGCGGAGAGCGGTATTCCAGCCGAAGAAGAGCTGCGCCGCATTATGCCGGTGATTGAAGATGTGCTCAGCCAGCGGCCTGATGCCATTCTCTCGGTGGACACTTACAAAGCCGAGGTCGCACGCATGGCAGTCAATGCCGGATGCGAAATTGTGAATGACGTAAGCGCTCTGCGCTGGGATGACCTGATGGCTGAGACCGTCGCTCAACTGGAATGCGGCGTGGTCCTGATGCACACGCGTGGGCGTCCTGAGGAATGGCGCAACCTGCCGGCTTCTGCAGATATTGTTGCGGAAGTTAAAAAAGACCTTGGCGACTATGCGCACACGGCGTTGACGCAGGGCATTACGAAAGACCGCATGATGCTGGATGTTGGCATTGGCTTTGGCAAAAAGTTTGATCAGAATTATCCGCTGCTGGCCGGGCTGGACCAACTGCAGGAGCTTGGCTTTCCTTTGCTGGTGGGAACTTCTAGAAAATCGTTCATCGGACGGACTCTGGCCCGCGACGGAAAAGACGCATCTTCTGACCAGCGTTTATATGGATCGCTGGCGGCCGCGACGGTATCTGTTCTGAAGGGCGCTCATGTGGTGCGCGTCCACGACGTGAAGGCGAGCGGTGGATGCGGTAAAAATTGCGGATCAGATTCTGTTCTCTTGTCCCGAGCGGAGCGAGGGAACCCTATAGCCATAAAAATCTCGCGGTGAACATTTGAAAGCTGCGAGGCCATTGCTTCTGAAAGATCAGATATTTGTAACCACAGGGCTCCCTCGCTACGCTTCGGGATGTAAGAAACGCTTACTGTGGCGTGAAATCCCTCAAGCTTCCAACCGCCTTTGCGTCCAGCTTTTGCAGCACGGCCACCAGCAAGTCCACCATCTTGTCAAAGTCGCCACGGTTCATGATTCCATTATGCGAGTGGGTATAACGCACCGGAACTACCAGATTCACAGTCGGGGCGCCGCCGTTGCTCTTTTGCATCTCGGCTGAGTCGTCGCCATAGCCCTGGATCACGTCCATTTGCAGCGGTATGGATTTTTCTTTGGCTGTCTGTTTCAGCAGAGCCACAAATTTCACGTTCGGGAGCGCGCTGGAGTCATACAAGAAAAGCGCCGGGCCACCGCCGAGCAACTCCTGCGCCTCTTCCGGCCCGACTTTAGGAGCGTCGCGGGTGACGCCACCCTCAATGGCAATGCCGATCTCCGGCTTCACAATGTCACTGGAGGTGTGTGCGCCACGCAGGCCAATCTCTTCCTGCACCGTCGCCACCCAGAAAATCTGGTTCGGATGCGGCGCGTGCGCCAGCCGCTTCATTGCCTCAAGCACCACGGCACAACCCACGCGGTCGTCCCATCCTTTGCCAAGATAATTCTGGGTTCCATTCATCACCATAAACGGTGCGTCCGGCACCACGGGATCGCCAGGTTCCAGTCCCATGGCGGCGGCCTCAGCCGCGCTCTTTGCGCCGATATCAAGAAAAATCCATTCGCGCGGATAGACCCGGTTACGCTCCTCCTGCGGCACGATGTGAATATCGCGTATGCCGGTGATGGCATGTATCGGCCCCTTGGAGCCGATGATGGTCCAGCGCTGATCGACCAGCGCCTGATCAAGCCAGCCACCGAGCATCTGCATGGTGAGATAGCCGTCATTGGTAACGCGACGGATGACTCCGCCCAGTTCATCCATGTGCGCGTCCACCATGATGCGCGGGCCGCTGGCGCCCTGCACGGCAATGACTGAGCCCAGGCCGTCATAGCTGATCTTGTCAGAGAGCGGCTTCATGCGCTCAACCATGATTTTGCGCACCGGCTCTTCAAAGCCGGAAGGCCCTGGAGCGTCTGCCAGCGCTTGCAGAAGTTGTTGCGTTTCATCACCGGCGGTGGGATGGGATTGGGCAAAGCTCGCAGCGGTAAGCAGGCAAATAAGCAAAAGAGATTTCATAGAGTGAGCATGGTACACAGAGGCGATAGTCGCTGCCAAGAAAATTGCCCGGCAAAATAATTTAGTCAAGATTGAAAGCTGCTGGAATGGCATAATAACAGCAATTTTTAACCCGCCCATCAGGTGCTCGGAGGTGCCATTTGGCAGACCACGCTCAAGTTGCGTTAGCCGCTCCCATTCATGCCACAGAATCCTCGGTAATTCCGGCACGAGTATCTGCCCCAAAGGAACAGTGGAGTCCCGGCCTCCGTATTGCCTTCCGCTTCTGCGTTACATATTTCACTCTGTTCGGCTTGAGCAATCAGATTCTCGGCGGGCTGTTTCTCATCCCCAAAGTGGATATTCCAGAGTTGTCTGGCCTATGGCCTTTGCGTCAGATCACATTCTGGACTGCCGCTCACATATTTCGTATTAAGCACGATCTTGTTTACACAGGCAGCGGCAGCGGCGACAAGACATTTGACTGGGTGCTGGCATTTTGTCTGCTGGTCATGGCAGCAGTGGCTACCGTTGTATGGTCCATTCTCGATCGCCACCGCGAAAATTACGTCACCTTCCATAAGTGGTTCCGGCTGGCGGTGCGCTTCATGCTGGCCTCAGAGATGCTTCTCTACGGCCTTGACAAGGTAATCCCATTGCAGATGCCTTTCCCTAATTTGACGCGTCTTCTTGAGCCCTACGGTAATTTCTCTCCCATGGCGGTGATCTGGTCGTCTGTGGGCGCTTCCCATTCTTATGAGATTTTTACCGGTTGCGCGGAGACCCTGGGCGGCATCCTGCTTCTCTTGCCACGCACCGCGACTCTTGGCGCGCTGGTCTGCCTGGCGGACATGACTCAGGTCTTTATGCTGAACATGACCTATGATGTGCCGGTTAAGCTCTTCTCTTTTCACCTGCTCCTGTTTTCACTCTTTCTCCTGGCGCCGGATGCACGCAGACTGCTCGACTTCTTTTTTACCGATCGTTCCGTCGGCCCCTCCCGCCAGGCGCCTTTATTCCGCTCCTTGCGCGCGAATCGCATGGCCGTGGTTTTGCAGGCGGTGTTCGGCTTGTACCTGCTCGGAATGAATATCCATTCGGGCATTGGCGCATGGCACCAGTATGGTGAAGGGCGTCCTAAATCTTTACTCTATGGCATCTGGAACGTCGATCAGATGTCTATCGATGGAGCGATTCGTCCGCCATTGCTTACGGACAAAGACCGCTGGCGCCGGGTCATCTTTGACTTTCAATCTTTTGCATCTTTTCAGCGCCCGGACGACAGCTTCACCGGATTCGGTTCTGCCATCAATGATAAAGATAAGTTGCTGACGTTGACTAAGGGCTCAGATAAAAATTGGAAGGCCAGCTTTACCTACGCCCGCCCGGCAACGGACCAGCTTGAACTGAACGGCTCCATGGACGGCCATCAAGTCCAGATGAAGCTAAAGCTATTAGATCGCGATAAATTCACGCTGGTGAATCGCGGCTTCCACTGGATCAATGAATATCCATTTCAGCGCTGAAAGGCATTAGGGATCGCGGGCGGGAAGCGCCAAACTCAAGTGGACGGATCTGGATCATCTCCGGCATCGTCATGCTCTGCGCGTTTTCTCTCTCGTGCCTCCGCGACATGCCGGTGCTCCGGATTCACCAGCGATTGCAGCTCTGAGAACGCGCTACTCACGCGGCTCCGGCCTTCAGTGCTTTCTTCGTAGACGCCCTTGCGCATCAGCTTATCAAGGAAAAAATAACCACCAACAACCAAGGCCGCAATCACCACGATCCAAGTCCAGCCGGCGGCGTCGAGTAGGAAATTTGTGCTGATCAAAATAGCTTCTCCGAATCCAATAGGATGGTTACAGGCCCGCTGTTGACCAGTTCAACCTCCATCATGGCCTGAAACTGTCCGGTTTCACAGCGGAGACCGGCAGCGCGGATGCGGCCAACAAAATATTCATAGAGCCGCTTGGCTTCTTCAGGACGCGCGGCGGCGTCAAACGATGGCCGTTTGCCCCGGCGGGCGTCGCCATACAAAGTGAATTGTGAAACCACCAGCAGGGCTCCTCCGGCATCCTGTACGGAGAGATTCATCTTTTCTTCTGCATCTTCAAAAATGCGCAGACCAATGACCTTCTCCACCAGATAATCTGCCGCTGCTTCAGTGTCGGTCTTGCTCACGCCCAGCAGAACGAGCAGTCCGGGGCCGATCTCTCCCACGGCGTTGCCGTCCACGGTAACGCGACAGTGGCTAACTCTCTGGACTACAGCCCGCATGCGCTTACTTTAACAAAACGGTGTTCCATCGCGGCAAGCCACGCTTCGTTGCAGGTGAAGCCTCTCTATGGAGTGGGACGAAATGCACTTACCAATTCTCATTGCCAATTGCAACCTGCTCTCATAGAATCGCCCGGTTCATTCATTCCCATTAGGAGTTCAAAACATGGCGCGTCGCTCTCATCTGTACCGAGTGATGCTGCTGTCGTTGTTTGCGGTGCTGAGCACTTTTGCGATCGCCCAGCAGCCGTCCAACACGCAGCAGGCTTCATCGGCTTTCCACAATGATGTGGTCATCAAAGGCGGGACTATCCTGACCGTGACCCACGGCAAGATTGAAAATGGCAGCATTTACATTCACAACGGCAAAATCGTCGCGGTTGGCCAGAGCGTAAATGCGCCATCCAATGCCACCGTGATTGATGCCACAGGCAAGTTTGTGATGCCTGGAATCATCGATGCACACTCGCACATTGCGCTGGATGACGACGTAAACGAGGCCACCAGCCCGATTACCCCGCAAATGATGATGCGCGACGCTTTTGATTACGACGACAAAGCCATCTATCGCGCGCTGGCCGGCGGCGTAACCACCTCGCTCCTGCTGCACGGTTCGGCCAACATGATTGGCGGACAGGCCGTGGTAATCAAGCACAAATACGGTCTTGGCCGTGACGAGATGATCTTTCCCGGTGCGCCGCAGTCTATTAAATTTGCCAGCGGTGAGAATCCGAAACGCGTCTATGGCGGAAAAGGCCAACTGCCGTCTACCCGCATGGGTAACTTTGAGGTGATGCGCGCAGCTTTTGTTGATGCACGCGAGTACATGCGCACATGGGACGATTACGAAGCCAAAGTGAAAAAAGGCGACAAAGACGCCACACCTCCCAAGAAAGATCTGAAGCTGGAAGCGCTGGCCGATATTCTTCGCGGCAAGCTGCTGGTGCAGATCCATTGCTATCGTGCCGACGAATTCCTGACCGAGATGGCGATGGCCAAGGAATTTGGATACAAGATTCGCGCCTTCCATCACGCGCTGGAAGCTTACAAAGTGGCGGACAAGATTGCTGCTGAAGGCGTGGCCATTGCCACATGGCCTGACTGGTGGGGCTTTAAGTATGAAGGATGGGACGGCATCCCTTGGAACGCCGCCATCTCACTGCACAAAGGCGTACGCGTTGCACTCAAGAGCGATTCAGAAGACGTGACCCGCCGCTTGAATCAGGAAGCGGGCAAGATCATGCACTATGGCCTGACCGAAGAGGAAGCGCTGAAAGCGATTACGCTGAATCCGGCATGGATCATTGGCGTGGACGAACGCGTTGGTTCGATTGACGTGGGCAAAGACGCCGACATCTCCATCTGGAACAGTTATCCGCTTTCTTCCGCAGCGCTGGTGGACAAAGTTCTTATCGATGGCGATGTTTACTTTGATCGCTCGCTCTCCGGGTTTGGTCTTACTCACTACAAGGAGGTCCAGTAATCATGTTGAAGAAACTTATTATCGCTCTAGCCCTTGTAGCTACCGTTGCCGCACAAACCAAGAAACCAAAACCAGCACCTGCGGCAGCAGGACACACCGCGAGCGCCGCTGCCGCTAATGAAACCATTGCGCTCAAAGGCGGCAAGCTGCTGACTATCACGCATGGCGTGATTGAAAATGGCGTGGTCGTGATGCAGAACGGCAGGATCACCGCCGTGGGTGGCGCCGGAACTGCAATTCCAGCGAATGCCAAAGTGATAGACGCGACCGGAATGACGGTCTATCCCGGGCTGATTGATTCTGAGACCCGTCTTGGCCTGACGGAAATTTCTGCCGATCGCATGACCAATGACGAATTGGAACCCAGCGATGAAATCATGCCGCACATGCATGTCTATGACGCGTTTCACGCAGAGACCGCGCTGATTCCCGTCACTCGCATCAATGGCATCACCAATGCAATCGTTGCTCCTGGCACCGGCGATACTCTGCCCGGGCAGGATTCGTTTATCCAACTGGCTGGCCCTTCGGCAACGGAGATGTTGATGGTCCGCGATGTAGCCATGCCACTTAACTTTACGGGTGCGCAACGCCGCAACCAAAGCTTTGAGTCGGCCAAATTTCCTTTCACCCGCATGGGAATGGCGACCCAGCTGCGCCAGGCATTTATTGACGCGCTGGACTATGACCAGAAGCTTGCTGCGTACGAAAAGAAAAAATCGGCAAGCGGCGATGATAAAGATAAAGACAAGGAAAAAGACAAAGGCCCCGGCGCTCCGCCAAAGCGCGACCTGAAATTTGAAGCGCTTCTGCCTTACCTGCACGGCAAGAAGCCGGTGGTGCTGGCGGTGGAACAGCCCAACGATCTATTGACCGCGCTTGATCTGGCAAATGAGTTTCATTTGAAAATAATTCTGAACCATGTAACTCATTCCGCTTCCTTGCTGGATAAGATCGCCGCCACGGGCTTGCCTGTGATCGTTGGCCCAATCTATGAACAGCCGAAAGAGGGTGAGCGATATGACGCGGTATTCAGAATGCCGGCAGAGCTGGCCAAGCGCGGCGTGAAGATTGCTTTCGCTTCTTATGACGCGCACCAGGCCCGCAACCTGCCTTACGCTGCTGGATACGCCGTTGGCTTTGGCTTGCCACCGGATGAGGCTCTCAAGGCCCTGACCATCAACCCCGCGCAGATGTGGGGCGTGGATAAGGACCTGGGCTCGCTTGAAGCAGGTAAAATGGCCAACGTGGTGGTGGCCAACGGAGATCCATTGGATGTGAAGACAGACGTGAAGCACGTCTTCATTCAAGGCCAGGAAATTCCGCTGGTAAACAAACAAACCGAACTACGCGATCAATACTGGAAATAGCAACCGACAAAAGGAGCCGATGCAGTGATGCATTCGGCTCCTTTTTCTTTTGGATACAAAGTGATGTTGGCAGCCGGAAATTATCAAACGGTTTCAGGCACTAACGAATTGCGGAAATTAAAAAACAACGTCATCCCGAGGGCCGTGAGCGAGCACAAGCTTTCTTCATTGTGCGAGCAGGCCCGAGGGACCTTGAGTTTGATTTAGTTCACAACGCAAGGTCCCTCACCCCTACTCGGGCGCTGATAAGAGCGCGCCCTTCGCCAACGGGGATTCGGGATGACGGTTGGTAAGCCCGTGTCCTGGGTGGCACTTCTGATATTCACTCTGCATTAAAGGTATTAGGAGTTTGGAGGCCTTCGTCGCGTCTCTGCTACCTATCTACTGAATACTTCCGTACCTATATATTTTTTAATACCTTAACAGACGATTTCATAGTTAATTCTCTACCGGCGGCGTAACATTTGTTATGTAGGCGCATCTGAGACAGAAGTACGTTACACGCTCGGATGGGCGGCAGATTTCGCGAAAGGAGATACAAACATGGTTTCAACAGCACTCTTTGTTCGTTTAGAAGCAAAACCTGGAAAAGAAGACGAGGTAGCCAGCTTTCTGAAAAGCGGCCTGGCCATCGTCCAGCAGGAACCGGCCACGGTTGCATGGTTCGCAATACGTTTGAGTCCTACCACCTTTGGAATTTTTGACGCATTCCCTGATGAAGCAGGCCGGCAGGCACATCTCAACGGACGAGTTGCCGCCGCGCTGATGGCGAAAGCCGGAGAGCTGCTCGCGCAACCTCCTTCCATAGAAAAAGCCGACGTGTTGGCGTCCAAGCTGACAGACGGCAAGGTAGAAAAAGCCGCATAAGCAAGGCTGGCGGCGCCGCGCCAAGTTGATTTAAGAAAATGACTGATCTGGGAAAGCTTTTGTTGATCCTTGGTAGTGTCATCCTGATGGTTGGCGCGGTGCTGCTGCTTGCAGGCCGGTTCAATGTGCCTCTGGGCCGCTTGCCCGGAGACTTTGTTCATCGCGGCAAGAATTCTGTAATTTATTTTCCCTTAACAACGTGCATTGTCATCAGCGTGGTCCTCTCGCTGATCTTCTGGTTTCTGGGGCGGGGACATAAGTAGCTTTAGCCTCCTGCTAAACTGACGGCATATGTCTTTTGCCGACCAGCTTGGCTTTACCTTTGAGCAAGCGCCTACGCGCCGCATATGGCGCGTGGCTGATCTGGTGAGCGCCGTCCGCACCACCGTGGAGCGAGGCTATACAGACGTATGGGTGGAAGGCGAAATCTCGAATTTCCGTCCATCAGAGTCCGGGCATCTTTACTTCACGCTGAAAGATGGCGACGCACAGCTCCGCATTGTGATGTTCCGCAGCCAGGCGCGTTTGCTGCGCTTTCGTCCGGAGAACGGCCTGCAAGTGATTGCACGCGGCCGCGTAACGATTTATGACGCGCGCGGTGAACTGCAACTTTCGGCTGAGTTTCTGGAGCCGGTGGGCGCGGGCGCGCTGCAACTGGCATTTGAGCAGCTCAAGGCCCGGCTGGCAAAAGAAGGCTTATTTGATGCCACGCGGCGCAAGCAGATACCGCCGTTGCCCCGGCGCATCGGCATTATCACCTCGCCGCGCGGCGCAGCCTTGCAGGACATGCTCAATATTCTTGGCCGTCGCCATGAGAACGTTGGCATCCTGATTTATCCCGCGCAGGTCCAGGGTGAGACCGCTGCGGATGAAGTTGCCGCGGGCGTTAAGTATTTCAATCGCACCAAGAATGTTGACGTGATCATTGTGGCCAGAGGCGGAGGGTCCATTGAAGACCTGGCCGCGTTCAATGATGAAGCGCTGGCGCGCTCGATCTCTGCTTCAGAGCTTCCGGTGATTTCCGCCGTGGGGCATGAAACGGATTTCACCATCGCGGATTTTGTTGCGGACATGCGCGCTCCCACGCCTTCCGCCGCCGCTGAACTGGTGATTGAGTCCAAGCACCGGCTGGCGGAGCATCTGGCGCATCTGCATCAGCGGCTGGACCGCGCCACACGCTACCGGCTGCTGATGGCGCGAACCCGTCTTCAGGAACTGGCGCAGCACGGCGCTTTTGCCCGCATACAGGACCTGATGGTCCGGCGCGCACAGCGTCTTGACGAACTGGCATACCGGCTGGCGGCTAACTATCGCACGCTGCTGCATGATTACAATCGCAGGCTTGATATTGCGGCTTCTCGGGTACGGCACTTTGATTTCCGGCGCTCACTGGCTGTTGTCCGTGGCGAACTGGACGCCGGCACGGAAGCCGTCGTCAGCGCTTTTCGCAAACAGCTTGCCGCACGTCGCGCGCATACAGAGCGGCTGGCAGCCCAACTGGACGCGCTCTCTCCCATCAGGATTCTGGAACGCGGTTACGCATTGGTTTTCGACGCAAACGGCGCATTAGTCAAAGACGCTACACAGCTTGCGCCGGGCGCTGAGATTTCCGCCCGTGTGGCACGTGGCACCTTTACGGCGGAAGTAAAATCCACCAAGAGCGATTAACGAGCGATTAACGCGGTGTTCAAATGGTTCAACCGGCCAATTTGGCTGGAAAATAGTCTCTCTATATTCTCTGTGGTAAAAACAAGATGCAGGAGCTAGCTTGAGAAAACTTTTCGGCACAGATGGAATCCGTGGCGTTGCGGGCGAATATCCGCTTGATAAGAAAACAGTCTATGCGGTCGGGCGCGCCCTGGGTGATCATCTGCCCGCCGGCCCGCGCCGCGTGGTGATTGGGCAGGACACGCGTGAATCGAGTGGATGGATTGCCGACACGCTGACTGCCGGCTTGCGGGATTCCGGAGTTGAAACGGCCAGCGCCGGTGTGGTTCCGACCCCTGCCATTGCCTACCTTACCCATACGCATGAGTTTTCCGCGGGAGTGGTGATCTCTGCTTCGCACAATCCGTGGCGCGATAACGGCATTAAAGTTTTTGGCGCCGATGGCTACAAACTGCCGGACCAGGTTGAGCTTGAGATCGAGACAGAGATTTTTGCTCTGCTCAAAGAGAATGCAGCTCCAACGGGCGATGCTTTGCCAGCGCCGTCTCTCCCCGGTGACGCCAATCTGCGGCTGGATTACCTCAACTGGCTGGCACGTGCATTACCCGGCGCGGACCGTCTGAGGATTGTGGTGGACTGCGCCAATGGCGCCGCTACGACCGTTGCTCCTGAGATATTTAAACGCTGTGGCGCGCAGACTGAATTCACCCATCGGACGCCGGACGGCCGTAACATCAACGAGAACTGCGGCGCTTTGCATCCTGAAATTGTGGCGCGAGAGGTGATTGCGCGAACGGCGGATATGGGCATCTGCTTTGACGGCGATGCCGATCGTGCGCTCTTTGCCGATAGCGATGGCCACGTGGTGGATGGCGATGCCGTCATGCTCTTGCTGGCCCGCGATCTGCAGCAACGCGGCGAGCTGGCGAACGATACGGTGGTTGCCACCACCATGTCCAATATGGGGCTGGAGATTGCGCTGCGTGAGTCTTCCATCAAAATGTTGCGCGCTCCGGTGGGCGATAAATATGTTCTGGAAGAGATGCGCAAGACCGGCGCGGTGCTGGGCGGCGAGCAGTCCGGGCATATTATCCTTTCGCGCGAAGCCACCACAGGCGATGGCCTGCTCACGGCCATACGCGTCCTGGCGATTGTTGCCGCAAGCGGCCAGTCCCTGGCGCAGCTGGTTTCCGGGCTGAAAGTATTTCCGCAGACCATCAAGAATGTTCGCGTGAAAGAGAAGCGTCCGCTGGAGCAGATGCCAGAGGTCATGGCGGCGATCCAGCAGGCGGAGCAGCAGCTGAAAGGCAATGGGCGCGTGAATGTGCGCTATTCGGGGACAGAGACGCTGGCGCGCGTGATGGTGGAGGCGGAGAAGGAAGAGACCGTGCATAGTCTGGCGGGGAAGATTGCAGCGGCGCTACAAGCGGCTATTGGAGTGGACAACGCACCGGGTCATTGAGCGAATGCTGGCCCGCAAAAGATGGTGGGCGCAGCGGGCCATACTTCTGGTTCTGATCGTTGTGGCGGTCTTTGTGCTGCGCCCTTATCTTGCGTCCGCATTGGGAGCAGGCGCGGGACTTGCGCTGGGTGCGGTCTATCTTCTGGCTTATCTGTTTGCGGTCGTCATGTTGCCGCTCATGTTTTTTACACTCATGAGATTTGCATACTCTGTATTCGCCAGGCCTTTTGTGCGCGCATGGCACATCAACCGCATTCGTAACCGGCGTTATATGAAAGAAGTGATAGGCCGTAGCCGAACGGAAGAATAACTACTCCACGTCGCGCCAGTTTGGTCCCACGCCCAACTCCACCAGCAAGGGGACGCTCAGGGTGTGAACGGTTTCCATCTTCTCGCGCACAAATTCACGCATGGTGTCGATTTCGTTTTCTGGCACCTCAAACAGCAGTTCGTCGTGTACCTGGAGCAGCATGCGCGATTTCAATTTGCGCGCGCGGAGTTCGGCATCAATCTGGATCATTGCCAGCTTGATCAGGTCAGCGGCGGTGCCTTGCAGCGGCGTATTCACGGCGGTGCGCTCGGCGAAGCCGCGCATATTGGCGTTCTTGCTGTTGATATCTGGGATGGGGCGTGTGCGGCCGAACAGAGTTTTCACGCTCTGATCGCGGCGCGTCTCTTCCCATATGCGCTCAATAAATCTGCGGACGCCGGCATACTTTTCAAAATAGGCGTCAATAAACTTCTTGGCTTCGCGCTGTTCGATGCCGAGTTGCTGTGACAGCCCGAAGGGCGAGAGCCCGTACACAATGCCAAAGTTCACGGCCTTGGCGCGGCGGCGATGCTCGGCGTCAAGGAGCATGGGCGGCACGCCAAATACCTGCGAGGCGGTGAGCGAGTGTATGTCGTCACCGCGGCGGAAGGCCTCTGTCAGCAGGGGGTCTTCAGAGAAATGTGCCAGCAGGCGCAGCTCAATCTGCGAATAGTCAGCGGAGAGCAGTACGTGTCCGGGTTCGGCGATGAATGCTGCACGAATCTCGCGGCCCAGCTCGGTGCGAATTGGAATGTTCTGCAGGTTGGGATTGGTGGATGAGAGCCGTCCGGTGGTGGTGCCTGTCTGGTTGAACGTGGTGTGCACGCGACCGGAGCGCGGATCGATCAGCAGAGGCAGCGAGTCAACATATGTGCTCTTGAGTTTTGAGAGCTGGCGATAATCCAGTACGAGTCGCGGAACTTCATGCGTTTCTGAAAGCGCTTCCAGCACGTCAACGGCGGTGGAAATTGTTTTGCCCTTGCCGTATTTCACCGGCTTGGGCAGATTGAGCTGGTTGAAGAGGACGTCGCCAAGCTGCTTGGGTGAGTTGATGTTGAACGTGGTTCCGGCTTTTTCGTGAATTTCACTTGCCTTGGCGGTGCACTGCTTTTCCAGATCAATGGAGAGCGTGCCCAGCATCTGGCGATCAATCTTGACTCCGGCTTGTTCCATGCGGACGAGCACCGGCACCAGCGGCAGATCAATTTGCTCATACAGCGGCATCTGCCCGGCGGCTTCCACTTCCTTGCGCAAGAGTGGAGCCATGCGGCCGGTCAGGTCGGCGGCCTCTGCAACAGAACCTGAAAGGCTCAGGTTGAAGCTGCGCACGGCGATTTCCGGCAGGGAATGATTTGTGTACGTGGGATTGATGATGTAAGAGTAGAGCATCGGCTCATCGCGAACACCGGCCAGTTCCACGCCGTGCGCTTCAAGCTGGCGAAGCGCCGTTTTGTAGTCATGGATCGATTTGGGAATGTTGGGATTGCTCAGCAGAGCTTTCAGCTCACTGGAGATTGCATCGTTATTTAAAACGGTGCTGAAGGCCTTGCCCTGCTCGGCGGAGAGCGCGAGTGTTAGCGGGCCAAGAGCATTCGGATCGTCTGGGTTGGCTGCCGGTGGCGCTTGCGCAAACAGATCGCCAGATTGCTGCTCAACTTCTTCTGGCTCGTCTTCTTCTTCGATTTTTGGGGCCGCAGTAAATTCAAAAGCGATGGCCAGCGGCGCTTTTGCCTTAGTCAGCGCCTTGAGATCTTTTTCTGAGGTCAGATCGCGATAGTCGGTCTCGCGCACTTCCATCACGGGCGCTAGTTCTTTGAGCAGCGTGGTGAATTCAAGCTCGCTGAAGAGCGAGCGCAGCGCATCTGTGTCTGGCTCGCCGGCGATCATCTTTTCCAGATCAAGTTCAATTTCCACGTTCTGATCAATGGTGACGAGCTGCTTGCTCCATAGAATCGTGTCCTTGTTGTTCAGCATGGACTCGCGATAGGTTTTGCGCTCAATTTCCGCCGCGTGCTCCAGAGCGTTATCCAGATTGCCGAAGCGCTTGATGATCTCGACGGAACCTTTGTCGCCGATGCCCGGAGCGCCGGGAATGTTATCAATGGAGTCACCGCGCAGGGCCATCACGTCAATCACCTGCTCCGGGCGTACGCCCAGAATTTCTTCCACCTTGTCGGCATTGCAGATCAAATTATCTTTGGGCGGATTGAGCACGCAGATTTTGTCATTGACGAGCTGCAGCATGTCCTTGTCGCTGGAGACGACAAACACGTTGTAAGATTCCGCGGCTGCCTTGCGACTCAAGGTGCCAATCACGTCGTCGGCCTCAAAGCCTTTCGACTCCAGAATAGGAATGCGATACGCCTCAAGCGCGCGACGAATATAAGGCACCTGCTGGACAAGGTCATGCGGCATCTCTTTGCGCTGCGCTTTGTAGCCGAGGTATTCCACGTCTTTAAAGGTCTGCGTTTTGATATCGAACTTGCGGACCGAGGTGACGGCTTTGGCCTGCTCGTCGCGAAACGTGGGGCCGGCAACGTCAAAGACCGCGGCCAGATATTCCGGATTGAAGTCCGCGCGCAGCTTGCGCAGCATGTTTACAAAAACGTATGTGGCCGCGGTGGGCACACCCTTTTTGGTGGACATGGGCCGCTGCCGCGCCATGGCATGATAGGCGCGAAAGATGAAAGACATGGTGTCCATGAGAAAGACACGGCCTTTTTGCGCTGGTGGGGGATTGGTAGCCAAGATGATGCCTAAAAACTGATCCTTTCAATTCATCGCTAAACGCGATGAACGTCTGCTATTCGCTCTGCTCACCCAGGACTTAAAGTCCTGGGCTGGGGCCCGCGATTCGCAAAAAGCGAATCGCTAGACGCTGATACTGCCAATGGTTCAGTTTTTCAACCTGAATCATTGGCAGACAAAATTCTATCCTAAACAGCGTGCGCGCGATTTTTGCTAGAATCGCCTGCGTGACCACGCTCAACGCAACGCTTATCCAGGATTTCACGCGCAATTACCAGAATTCAGCCAGGAAGATACACGAGCTGCTCAAGCCGCTTTCAGAGGACCAGATATGGACCAGGCCGTATCCTTACGGAAACAGCATTGGCAATCTTGTTCTGCACCTGACCGGCAACCTCAACTATTATCTTGGGGCGGAAATGGGCGCGACGGGATATGTGCGTAACCGTCCGCTGGAGTTTGAGGCGGCGTCACGGATTACGAAAGCTGAGCTGCTTAAACGTTTTGATGAAGCGATTGCCGTGGTGGCCGCGGTATTGCAGAAGCAGTCAGAAGGCGATTGGAGCAGTGCGTATTCAGCCAAGGGGTTGGAAGAGATTGGCGACCGTTTCAGTATGGTTCTGCAATGCGCAGCGCATCTTTATCACCACACGGGGCAGATGATTTATTTGGTGAAAGAGCTGGAACGGCAACGCCTCGACAGTGATTGACACGGATCACGCTGATCAGAAACACAGAGTAGGTTTTGTGTCGCCCCTACGGGGCTTGGCTGTTTTCAATCCTTACCCAGGCCTTCCGGCCTGGGCTAACTCAGTTCGCGCCTACGGCGCTGGATTATTGTTTGCGATGTGCGTTTGGGATGAACCTGAGCTTTTGCGTAGTTGGCTGCACGCGATGCCGCAGCAGAGCCGATCCCTCACCTGCGCGTTGAGACTCTGAATACCGCAAGCTCTATCTGATGCTCGGTTCGGGATGACACATGGTTCGGGGATGCACTTGGTTCGGGATGGCCCGCGTGGCTCGGGGTGACGCAGTTTTAAGAGATGACTGATATTCCGGCAAAATCAATAGCTGCGCTTACTTCATAGGGATTCTCTCTCCGGCCGAAATTTTTTCAAAAATCCTGCTTCCTATTGCCATGCTATAGGAGTCTAATAGCGCTGTACTCCTATAACTAACCTATATGACTGAGCAAAACCGAAAAAGCGATGTCTGGCAGGGCACCATGGCGTTGATGGTGTTGAAAACTCTGGAAGCGATGGGGCCGCTGCACGGATATGGGATTGCACGGCGCATTGAGCAGATCAGCGGCGACCGTCTGTCACTGAATTACGGCAGCATATACCCGGCGTTGCTGCGGCTGGAGCAGGAGCGCGCGATTGTCTCCGAGTGGGGCATGTCTGAAAACAACCGGAAAGCAAAGTATTACCGGCTCACGGCGGCTGGGCGGAGGCAGCTAAAACAGGAAGCGCAAGACTGGCAGGAAGCGTCAAGCATTGTGGCGCGGTTCCTGGCGGCAAAGGAGTCATTATGAGGAGCTGGTGGGCACTGTGGGCACGATTGACCGGAATGTTTCAGAAAGGCCGCCGCGAACGCGAGCTGGCCGCAGAGTTTGAGTCGCACCTGGCAATGCATATCGATGACAACATCCGGGCGGGCATGAGCCCGGAGCAGGCGAGGCGCGAGGCGCTGGTAAAGTTTGGCGGCGTTGAGGCGGCGAAGGAGGGGGTGCGTGAAACGTCACGCATGGTCTGGCTTGAAACGGCTGCGCGCGATGTCCATTACGCACTGCGCGGGTTACGCCTGAATCCGGGCTTCGCCACTACGGCAGTTCTTTCTCTGGCGCTCGGCATTGGCGCCAGCGTAGCTATCTATACGGTGGCAGACAATCTGTTGCTGCGGCCGCTGCCATATCCGGAGGCGCAGCAGTTGGTCATGCTGTATGAGACCAATCCACATCAGAATTTGAAACACAACGTGATCTCGCCCGCCAATTATTTTGACTGGAAGGCGCAGAGCACATCTTTTTCCGCCATCGGCGGGTTCTTTGATTTCCACGTGATTCTGGGCGATGGCAAGCGTCTGGAAGAGGTGGATGCACAGGCGGTGAGTGGAGAGCTGTTGCCCGCTCTTGGCGTGCAACCAGTCAGAGGGCGCGTGTTCACCATGCAGGAAGACAAAGATGACGCGCACGTAGCGGTGATCAGTTACCGCCTGTGGCAAAGCTGGTTTGGCGGCGATGATGCAGTGATTGGGCGGCAACTGCAGGTGAATTCGCGGCCATTTACCGTGGTTGGCGTACTGCCACCAGATTTTTATTTCAACACGCGCTCCAGCGATATATGGCTTACGCTGGGTCTGAAGCCGGCAGACAATTTGCGCAAGACGCAGGGGCGATGGATGTGGGCCGCAGCCCGGCTGAAGCCCGGCGTGACGCTCAAGCAGGCACGCGCGGAGATGCGCGGCATAGCGCAGCGGCTGGAAATTGCTTATCCGGAGTTCGACAAGGGCTGGGGTACGGATGTTGAGCCCTTAAGAGATTCGTTTGTCGGCGAGGTCAAGACTTCACTGCTGGTTTTACTGGGCGCGGTCACGCTGCTGCTCTGCGTTGCGTGTGCCAATGTCGCCAATCTGCTGCTGGCACGTTACAGCGCGCGTCGACGCGAGATGGCAGTGCGCGGCGCTCTGGGCGCTGCCCGAGGCCGCCTGGTGCGGCAGCTGCTGACGGAAAGCGTGATGCTGGGGCTGGTGGGCGGCATTCTGGGAATTGTGCTGGCGTACTTTGCAGTCGCAGGGTTGGTAGCGCTGGCGCCACGCGAGCTCACGCGATCGGTACAAATTACGTTTGATCTCCGCATTGTGGTGTTTGCTTTTCTACTCTCCGTTGTGACCAGCATCATCTTTGGCCTGGCTCCATCTCTGGTGGCCTCAGGCGGCGACCTCAACCGGGGACTGCATGAAGATAGCCGCCACAGCACCGGCAGCGGAAACAGGATGCGCCGGTGGCTGGTTGCGCTGGAGATTGCGTGCTCGGTCGCATTGATGGCTGGAGCAGGCCTGCTGTTTCGGAGTCTGGTGGGATTGCAAAATGTCGATCCGGGGCTGGATGCACATAATGTGCTGACGTTCCGCGTGTCACTGCCAAGACAGCACTATGCTGTGCCGCAAAAGCGTCTTGAATTTTTTGTCAATGCTGCAGAACGATTAGGCCAACTACCTGGCGTGCGTTTTGCTAGTGCAGTCAGCTATCTGCCCTTTAACGGGTTAGCGGCTGGAACGGATTTCGAGATCGCTGGACATCCGCCCACCAAGCCAGGAGAAGAGCTGACAGCTACGATTCGTACGGTGCTTCCCGGGTATTTTCGTACCATGGGTATTCCGCTGAAACGCGGGCGCGACTTTACCGCCGCCGATGACGTGGAGACAACGCCGCACCGTTTTGTTGTGAACGAGACGTTCGTTCGCAAATATCTGTCTGGTGAAGAGCCGATGGGTAAAGAGATCAAAGTCACCATGAACACCGACCCTCCCTTTGGAGAAATTATTGGCGTCGTTGGCGACGTAAAGGAAGGAACACTTGCTCAGGAACCGATGCCAACGGTGTATTACATCCGCTCCCACATAGACTACAGCGAGATGGTCTTTGTGCTGCGCACGGAAAAAGACCCGTTGAGCCTGGCGGGTGAAGCAAGCAAGGTGATCAAGGAAATGGACCCGGAGCTTCCGGTATCACAGCTACGGACCATGGAAACCGTGGTGCGCCAGACATTTTCACGGCAACAGTTCAGCACCGTCTTGCTGGGAGGATTCTCACTGGCTTCACTGGTGCTTGCGGCGATTGGTATCTATGGCCTGCTGGCGTACTCAGTCACGCAACGCACGCGGGAAATTGGCGTGCGCGTGGCATTGGGCGCGGAGCCGGGAAGCATCGTGCGCATGGTGGTTGCCAGCGGAGCACGGATGGTCGCGATTGGAGCTGTTGCAGGACTGGCCGCATCACTGGCACTTTCCGGGCTCATGAAGAGCCTGCTGTTTGGAATTGGACCGCGCGATCCCGTTGACGTTCATTGCAGCGCCGGCGATTTTTGTGGCGGTAGCTTTGGTTGCGGCTTATGTGCCCGCCAGGCGTGCAGCGCGGGTGTCACCAATGGAGGCGTTAAGGGCGGAGTGATTTTTGTGTCGCCCCTACGGGGCTTAGCTGTTTTCTATTCTTACCCAGCGCTTCCGCGCTGGGCTAACTCAGTTCGCGCCTACGGCGCTGGATTATTGCTTTTGGGCGAAATTGAGTTTAGGCAGGCTGGCTTACGCGATGCTGCAGCGGAGCAGATCCCTCACCTGCGCGCTGAGGCTCTGAATGCTGCGAGCTCTATCTTATGCTTGGCTCGGGATGGCACAATGCCAAGTAATCGTGCCCTTTTTAGGGAGTTCAATCAAAGCTCCTCGTGAGAACGCCTTGATACTGCATGATAGCTACAGGGATCTTCGGGGTCCTTCGACTTTTCCTCAGTCTCGCGCCGTTGCGCGATTCCCTCGGAGTCGCTCAGGATGACAGCTGTAGGCTTTTATTCTTCTGTCGGCGAACCGGTTCCTGCCAGATTTTCTAACTGGCGCCGCCAGTCCAACTCTTCCACAAATGCGGCTGACTGTCGCCAGCCGGCTTTGACCTTGACGAACAGTTCCAGATAAACCTTTTTGCCGAAGCGTTTTTCCAGCTCCATCCGCGCAGAGGTCCCCATCTGTTTGAGCTTTATGCCGCCTTTGCCGATGAGGATGGCTTTTTGTCCGTCGCGTTCACAAAAAATGGCGGCAGCGATGCGCAGCAGTTTGGGCAGATCTTCATAACGCTCAACGATTACGGCTGTCGCGTAAGGAACCTCTTTGCCGGTCTGGAGCAGAACTTTTTCACGAATGATTTCTGACGCCAGGAACCGCTCCGGCTGATCAGTGAGTTGTTCTTTAGGAAAATAAGGTGGGCTTGGCGGCAGGGCGCGCACGATTTTATCCAGCAGCACTTCCAGGCCTTCACCTTTCATGGCCGAGATGGGGATGACCTCTTGAAAGGCGTGCAGCTTGCTGTAATTTTCAATTACCGGCAGCAAGCGCTCTTTATGCAGCTTGTCGACTTTATTGAGCAGCAGAAAGACCGGCGCACCTGAACGCCTGACCAGTTCAAGCACTTGTTCATCGGCGGGGCCAAATCTTTCGGTAGCGTCCACGATCAGCAGAACAATATCACGGCTTTCCAGAGCGGCGTGGATTTCCTGCATCATTTTGCGGTTGAGGCGGCTATCTGGTTTGTGGACGCCGGGAGTATCAATGAAAACGATTTGTCCGGCGGGGCGTTTGCCTTTGGGCTTTACGTTGAGAATGCCCTGGATATTCATCCGCGTGGTCTGCGGCTTTTCCGTGACGATGGCGATTTTCTCGCCGACCAGCGCGTTGAGCAGCGTGCTCTTACCGGCGTTGGGGCGGCCAATAATGGAGACGAATCCGGAGCGTTGCGCCATTATTCCTGGACCTGTTTGGTTTGTGGTGCGTCGCTTTTTGCGGGCGCGCGGCAGACGCGGACTTTTTCTATCTTGCGGTCAGTTGATTCC
The DNA here is from genome assembly GCA_963724105.1 of Terriglobia bacterium. Lineage (GTDB taxonomy): Bacteria > Acidobacteriota > Terriglobia > Terriglobales > Acidobacteriaceae > Angelobacter. The sequence goes on from CAVRTD010000010.1 coordinate 72,921, forward strand.
AGAATTTCAAAACGCAGGCCTTCCTCTTCAACCGATTCACCTGGCTGAGGGATATGGCCTGCAATGGCACTGACCAGTCCGCCGATGGTTGTGGTATCGCGCCAGTCAACGCGGAGGTCAAAGAGGTCCTCCAGGCGGCCGACGTCCACGGTGCCCTGCATCACGTAAGAGCTCTCGCTTTCACGGATAATATCTTGAGAGAGTTCGTGTTCGTCGCGTATTTCGCCCACGATCTCTTCCACTAAATCTTCCAGAGTCACCAGACCAGCCACTCCGCCGTACTCATCGATCGCAATCGCCATGTGGATATTTTCTTTCTGCATTTCGCGCAAGAGCTGCGAGGTCATCTTGGTCTCAGGAATAAAAAGCACCGGCCGTACAAGTCTTGCGACGGTGGTGGTATGCGCCTGATCGTCAGGAAGCTGAATCAGATCATGCGCCAGCACCATTCCCTGGATATGATCAATGTTAGTGGAATACACGGGAACACGCGAATGTGGATTGTCTCGCAATAGAGTTGTGAGCTCCTCAATGGTTGCGGTGGACGGCACGGCGACGATGCTGGGGCGCGGCGTCATGACCTCACGCACGGTCTTGTCACCAAACTCAACAACAGATTGAATGAGCTGGCGATCGCTCTCCTGCAAAATTCCTTCTTCTTCGGCGGCTTCAATCAGAGCGTCAACGGCTTCAGAGGGATGCTCCATCTCCTCCGGCTCTTGCGGCTCAGCCAGCGCGGCCACGGAAAGTCCGAAGCCGAGAGCGACGGTGATGGGCAGCATGACGTAAATCATTGTCTGCAGCACTGGAATGAATCTGACCAGCCACTCCCCGCGAGTGCGCGTGAAGAGCACATAAGGCAGCAGCCGGTTGCAAATAATAATGACCAGGATGATGCCGATGATGGCTTGCACGATTTCAGGCCACGTCCATTGCGTGTCACGAAAGACGAGATAGCCGATGAGGAAGGCGATGGTCGCGGTAAACAGTTGCGTGAGGACGGCAAAGGTAAGGGCGGCTCGGCGGCTGGCGCGAAGCAGTCGAGGTTCGACCAGCTTCTCAAAGGCTTCAATATTTTCCTGAAATTCACGGCTCAGGAATTTGCCGCTCTCGGTGTAAAGGCGGTCGAGGTAAGAGACCAGGACCAGGAGAGCGCAGAGCAGCGTTACGATTATGTAGACAGCCACCAGAGTCATTGCGCGCTCCTGCGGGTTGATGGAGCTTGGCGGGTTGCCTGGGCGGGCGGATTTTCTGGTGCGATTGCCCGCGCTGGTCGTCTTTGTTCGCGTGGCTTTCTGCGTGACGGAGCTGTGCGCGCGGTCGATAAGAGAAGCAGGCAGTTTGAGCTGCGTGCGCAAGCGGGCTTCAACGCGGGCCATCTGTCCGTTATCAGATTCATGGTCATGGCCGGCGAGGTGCAACATGCCGTGCAATATCAGGACCTTTAATTCCTCCGCCAGACTGTGGGCGTAGAGCTTGGCGTTCTGGCGGGCGATGTTGGCGGAAATAGCGATATCACCGCCTGCGGGACGCGGGAAGGAGAGCACGTCCGTGGGTTTATTTTTACGGCGAAAACGGCGATTGAGTTCCTGCAAACGCTTGTTGCCGGAGATCAAGATATCCACCTCACCTGGTACCTTCGCCAACTTTTGCGCCTGCCGGGTGAAGCGCTGGAGTACAACGGCGCTTACGTCCTTGATCGCAATTTCAAAAATGAGCATTTGTCTTCTAAAAACGTGTCTTCTAAAAACGGTCTTTCAGTAACGGTCCGAAAACGTCTTTTCTGAATCTGTGTATCCCGAAAACAAACGGGAGGGCCTTTGAACCGCCCTCCCGCAAAGAATTTTACTAGATTATCTATTGTTGCAGCGGGGGCTCGTTGGGCTCCTGCTCTGGCTGTACCTCTCGGGGCAATCCCAGAGATAGCTGCTGGTTGCGCGTTTTTTCCTCATACGCGTGGACGATGCGCTGCACCAGATGATGGCGGACCACGTCTTCCTCGCCGAAAAAGTTGAAGTAGATGCCTTCCACGGGCTTGAGTACGTCAATGGCTTCCAGCAGGCCGCTACGGCGTGCGTTGGGCAGATCAATCTGCGTGACGTCGCCGGTGACTACCATTTTTGCGTTAAAGCCCATGCGGGTAAGGAACATCTTCATTTGTTCCGGGGTCGTATTCTGCGCTTCGTCAAGGATGATGAAGGAATCGTTGAGGGTGCGTCCGCGCATGAAGGCGATGGGCGCAATCTCGATAATATTTTTCTCCAGGAAGCGGTCGACGCGTTCCTGGTCCATGAGGTCATAGAGCGCGTCATAGAGCGGACGTAGATAGGGATCGACTTTCTCCTGCAGCGTTCCTGGCAAAAAGCCGAGGCGCTCTCCAGCTTCCACTGCCGGACGCGCCAGAATGATCCTGCTCACGCGCTTGGCATTGAGCGCCGAAACAGCCATCGCCACGGCCAGATACGTCTTGCCCGTGCCGGCCGGCCCGACGCCAAAAACCATGTCATATTTCTCGATCGCATCTATATACCGGCGCTGATTGATGCTCTTCGGCTGCACCTGCCGCTTCCCAAACGACCGCTGTTTGCCTGCATCGGCCAGGCCGCGCAGCGTTGCCGTGTTATCGGCCACCACCACGCGCAGCATGGAGCTCAGGTCAGAGTCAGAAAACTCCTGGCCCGCGCCGCCGAGATGATCAAAGTCAGTAAAAATCTGCTCCGCGCGCGCCACGTCCCGGGCTGCGCCTTCAATCTGGACGGAGTCAGATTTCAGGTCAATGGCCACGTTCAACCCGCTCTCCATCACCTGCAGGTTCTCATCGCGTATGCCAAAAAGCTTCTGGATATTCGGGACGATCTCAATATTTTTTTTCATTCAGTTCTGCCGTTACTTCCCTGGTTTCTTCGATTGACGATTACTTCGATTGACGTTTAATTTACTCCCGCACGGGCGGCTCCCTGCCAGCAACGCACTCAATGCCCACGCCGCCCAGGGCACAGGAAAACACTCGGTGCCGATCAGGCACACGAGACAAAAGATTGCTTTGTGCTGGAAAAGCAGGATAACTGGTCCACCGGAGCGGAGGTATTACCATTGGCCTGAGAGTACCGCCGATATTCGCCCAAGTCAACAAGGTTCAGGCGGCTTTCACACCTCTTTCATGTTGGATGCGCAAAGCAGCAACACGCCAGTGGATTCCAAGCGCTTAAGCTCGGATGAAAGGCCCTTCTCTCTGGCAAGCGAGAGCGCTTGCGGGGCAGTGACCCTGCGCCCAGGCCCGCGCCTTGCGACGGGAGGCACATTGACCAAAGCGGCTAAACCCAAGTAAAATAGAACCTTCGGTTACCCTCCGAATAAACTCTCTGATAGGAATCAAGCAGGCACAATGGCAAATCATTTTTCTGCGCTGAAGCGCGCGCGCCAAACCGTAAAACGTACCGCAAACAACCGCTCCAACACCACACGTCTGCGGACGGAGCTGCGCAAGCTTCGTGAGACCATGGAATCCGGCGATGCCAAGCAGTCCAAAGAGACCTTCAGCACCACCGTCTCCATGATCGATAAAGCCGTGAAAAAGGGCGTGATCCACAAGAACACCGCCGCCCGGTATAAGTCCCGGCTCAGCGTCCGCGTGGCCGCGGTAAAAAAGTAGATTTTCAGGATCTCTATGAGAGCCCGGCTGCGGCCGGGCTTTTCTTTTTGCCGCAGATCTGCGCAGATGATCGCTGATGCGAGCACGGAATTGGGCCGCGAATGCACGCGAAAAACGCGAATCGGATTTAATTTTGATCTGTCATTCTGAGCGGAACCGGCGCGATTGGCGCGTGAATGTGGCGATCTTGTCATCCTGAGCGAAGTCGGCGCGCATGCGACGGCGAGTCGAAGGATCCCGAGAATGCCGGGCCGTTGGTTATGAAGCATCAAGGCGTTCTACCCAAAATCTATAACGCACTCTGTGTCACCACGAATCCAGCCTCGCGCAAGCCAACAATCCTCTGCACAACATTGAACCAAGCCCCCTTGGCGCGAAACAGCTTGTCCCAGGCCGGATTGAAAGACCGGAGGCCTGGTAAGCCTTCAGGCCTTCATCCCCATAAACAAATAATCCATTTCCCAATCCGGACGAACCCCATGATGCCGGACCAGCGTGGCCAACTGAGCGTAATGCCGGATCGAGTGCGTAAATAGATGGACAAGGATCGTGCGCCGGCTGGCGCGGAGCGTGCCTGCGCTCCGGGTGGCGAATTCCAGAACTTCCTCCCAGTCTGCTGGTGACCAGGCCGGCAGGGTACGCAGCAATTCCATGGCACGGTCATGGGTGGCAAAGATCTCTTCCGCGGAGCCATAGGGAATTGTGCTGTAGTCAGATTGCGGAGCATCACGCAGGCGCTGTGCGTATCGCAACTCTACGGCCACGATGTGCTGCAGCAACTGCGACACGGTATTTGTTTCGCGTACGTCGCAGGGCAGGGAAAGCACCTGCGGATTTTTGGCGACGAGCTGCCGCCATCCCTGGCTGGTGCGTTCGACCCAGGCCTGGAGTTCTTCGATGGTGAGTGCGGTCATTGGGAGCCTCCGGATATTCGATGGATGAAGAGTTTGTGAGGACGCAATAAAAGCAAATTTTCACCACGGAGACACGGAGGCACGGAGAAAAGCCTTGAAAGCCGAGAATCTTTATTCGTGTTCATTCGCGTAAATTCGCCGCCCAATATTTTTAAAAACTCATCTGCGTTCATCTGCGCCTATCTGCGGCAAAAAGGTTTTCCTTTGCGGCAAAACTCCTCTCACATTCCCCTCACCACCTTCTTCAGCTCAATCACCTCCAGCTTCTTCGGACACTCCGGCCAGTTATGGTTCCAGCACACAATCAGATCGCAGCCGTCTTTTCTGTGGCCATGTTTCAGGAAATTCCTGCTCTCAAATTCAAACTCAATTCTCACCCTCTGCCACTGTCCTCGCGCCACCTCGCGCATCGCTTCGCAATCCGGAAACTCCGTCTGCAGCCTGTGGACGCAGAACCCCAGCCGCCGCGCCACCATGCCAAACGCAAATACCACTCCGGCTTCGTTCACGGGCTCATGCGCCAGCTCCGGCAACGCCAGCGGCCTGCCATAGATCGGCCGGTCGCGAAACACAATCTCTTTCTGTGACCGTCTGCCCTTCACCTGCCCGGCCTCCTTTGCTCGCTCGTCTTCTCTCCGTGTCGAGACCATCTCCAGCACGTCCTGCCAGTCTTTCTCGATTCCGTCTTTGCGCGCGAACCTGGCAAACTCTTCCGGCACGCACCTCCATAGCCGATACCGCGTGTGAAACGGCACGCCGCTGAACCGTCCCACGCGCTCATATTCATAGACGCTGGGAATCTTTCCCAGCTTCCGGACGGCCGCGGCCCAATCCAGCAGCAGCGTTGACTCCTGCTGTCCAAAGCCAGGCCCGCTTGCCTCCAGTCCGGCCGCAGTCAGTGCTTTCTTCCAGCTGCCAAACAGGTGATAGACAAAGTGCCTGGTAATGCCTGTCTTAAACGTCACATCGCGGATGCTCGGGTTGCGGCCATTCTTCTTGGCAAACAGGCGGATGGTCTTGAGAATTTCGTTTTTGGTCATAATTTGTCTCGCAAGGTGGGTTTTCTCTCAATGAGTTTTCACAGAAGGTTTCGCAAAGAATGTTCGGGAAAGACAAAAGCCACCCGGTTTGGGGTGGCTCAATACAAAGGAAATTGTCGAACTAAACAGTGCTTGAAGACCGAATGGATGCAAGCGGCTAAAACACAAGGCCAGTTGCCAGTGGCTATTTGCTAACTGCTAGCAAGACACACTTCGGGCTCCAGATTTGCACAGGTAAAAAATCAGACAGGCTTCGTCTGACAGTGCGAGGTTGCAGGCCGTTTTGGGTTTCCCCGGTGTCTCTTTGCCGGCGCCGCTCCCGGCTGTATTTCACCTCAGACTATAGCAAACATAGAGCGAACAAGTCAATAGCTAAATACTGCTTATGCCCTCTTTCTTGTTCCGCATCCAAGGGTGTTGTTGAGGGAAAAGAGCCAGAGAGGATGTGGACCAGGTACTGTACGGGCATCTTGGTGGAAGAGCGGCCCTTCAGGGCCGCGTAACAGATCTAAAATATTTGGGCTTTAGCCCCTGTATCCCTCAATCGCGCTTTGCTTCGCGCCGCGCTGGCCTTCGGCAGAGGGGAAGGAATTCCCATCATTCTTATCGCGGCCATGAATGGCCGCTCTTCCACCGGATACATACCGTTTTTGATCTGTCATTCTGAGCGAAGCCGGCGCGCATGCGACGCGGAGTCGAAGGACCCCGAGGATTGTCATAGCCAGAAGACGCATTAAGGCGTTCTACCCAAAATCTAATAACGTGATGCCCCAGGAACCCCGCCTCGCTAAGCCAGGCAAATCCTCCGCACAACATTGAACCAAGCTCCGTTGGCGCGAACTGAGTTAGCCCAGGCCGGGAGGCCTGGGTAAGCATTGCGTGAGCATTTTGGTGGAAGAGCGGCCCTTCAGGGCCGCGAAAAGATTCAGATTGAATGGGCTTTAGCCCCTGTGTCCCTAGAATTCTCAAATCATGTTTCCTCCTGCCGCCTCGCATGAATAACTAGATCTTCGCGCACCGGAGAAAAGGGCGCGTATTCTCGTGATTGCACAACCTCTGAAGTCGTGACAAACTAACAAACCAACAAACCATTTCATCAATTCTTGAGGCGTGGAGACGAAACTTTGGCGATGCCACTCAGCTTAAGACAGCAGCTCATCCAATCGCGAACTGAAGATGCCGCGGAACACCTCAAAGTCAAGCAAGACGATGCTTTCATGAGGGTTGTATATTCCGCGGTAATGAATCGAAGCATCACGGATGTCCAATCCGGGGATTTGGTGGATGGAGGACAAGATAAACAGATCGACATCATTTCATTTAGCACAACAGAGGACGAAGCAACAATCCACATACTCTGTATTAAGAATGAAAAATCATTTCAGTCCAATGTGCTGATTCAGATTCGAAACGGCTTGGATTGGGTTTTCGGCAAAACCATGAAGGATGTGAAGACTCTCTCCAACGGCCCCTTTAAAGAGAGAATTGAGAACATACGCGATCTAATGAAGGATTTTTTTCCCTCCAATATAACGGTAAAAGCTAAGTATGTAACTATTGGTAGCACTCAGAATCTTTCCGATGAAGTCTTACAAGAGAAAGGAACAATCAAACAGTTTTACGATAATGGGACGTTCAGGCAGTTCGATTTTCAGCTTTGGGGCGCAGACGAACTGGTTGATGCATTCCAACAATTAGAGAAATCCGCAAAAAAGGTAGATTGGGATCTTCCAATTATCTATGACAAGAATGTCGGATCTTTGGTTAAGGTGCACTCAGCGAAAATTAGAGGAATGGTATGCACGGTCTCAGGTCAAGAAATTGCAAAATTAGTGAAGTCTCACATGGGTTCAGTCTTTGATGCTAACATCCGCGTCTTCTTGGGAACGCAAGGAGCTGTAAATGAGGACATTTATGCGACATCTTCCAACGCAAAGACTAGCCACCAGTTCTGGTTCTTGAACAACGGTTTAACGATTGTGTGTGATCATTTTTCCGAAGTTCCGTTGCCCGACAATGCGATGGTTAGAATGAAAAATCTGCAGATTGTCAACGGCTGCCAAACCGCAATGACTCTGGCAGAGGCTGAAAACAAAGGGCATCTTATGGATGATGTTAAAGTCCTGACGAGGATATATGAAACGGCGGATTCTGGCTTGGGAGAAGTAATCGTCCGAACCACCAATACCCAAAATAAGATTAGCAGCCGCGACCTTCACTCTAACGACAGCATTCAAGTTGATATGGAAAATGCTTTTCAGAAGTACAGCCTTTGTTATGAACGCAAAGCTCGTCAATACGATGGGAAAAAAATCAATCCTGCCCTAATATTCACTAACGAAGCTGTTGGGCAAAGCTACCTAGCTGCCGTTTTAAAGAAACCCTCAGATGCGCGACGTCGTAAGTACAAGGTGTGGGGTGAGTACTATAAACAGATATTTTCCGGAAAGGCAATTGAAAGCTATATATTGCCCACGCTTGTATATCGCTCCGCGGCGATTTGGCTAAAATCGAAAAACAAATCCAAAACTGAACTTCAACACAAAGTTGCACAAAATGGCGAGTTGCACCTGACGCGGATGGTAGTTTTCGAATTCCTGGGAGGAGACTTCTGGAGCAACACTGACCTTCTTGCGAGTAAGGTCAAATCGCTGAGAAAAGACCCCTCATCTTTGGATCCCATGTTTGCGGCTGCATTGAAGACATTGACAAAAATAATCAAGCAACAAGTACCCTCCTTGGAGGAACTCGATGCTTATCTCAAATCCGCAACGCTCGATGCTGAGATAGACAAGCGGTTATACAAGGCTAAGAAGAAAGTGTGAGGTTAGCTTGGTCGAAGACAGTCTCTAGGTGATTGTTCCTCCACCCCATCGTGATAATAGGGATCCCTCGGCTCCGCTCGGGATTAGACCGGCAATTCTTCCTGCTGCCACGCCGACGTCACAACCTTGGGTTCTTCGCAAAGTTGGATCACCAGATTTTCCAGCACAAGGCGTTTGCTGGGAGCGTTGGAGCGCAGAGCCAGGTCAGCGCGGGCGATCAGCTTGAGAGCGCGGGTCAGGTCTTTGCGGGATTTATAGCGGCGGGCCTGGCGGATTACATCGTCGGCGGCGAAGGGCGGCAGGCGGAAGCCCTGCCACAGCGCCTGCCATATGGCTCGGGAATCGCGCACGTTCTTTTCTAAAATCACCAGCATCTGGCGGAAGGTGCGAGCCAGCATATAAAGATGGCCGATGGCGGCGTCATCGCCTTCACTGGTGGAGAGCAGCGCGTCCATCACGCCGAGCGCGCGGGTTTTGTCGCGGGCGGAGATAGCGTCAGTAAGTTCATAGAGCGACCGCTGTTTGGCGGCGAGCACCATGGTTTCCACGTCGCCCAGGGTGATGTGTTTTTTCTCGGAGACATACAGAATAAGTTTTTCCAGCTCATGGCTCACGAGCATCATGTCCGCGCCGAGAGCGTCAATGAGTTCGCGGGCCGCATCCTGATCGACTTTGACGGATTCTTTCAGCGCCTGGTCGATGATCCAGCGGATGCCGTCCGCCTCTTCCACGCGCGCCAGCTCCACCATGCCGCAATATTCACCCAGCGTTTCCCGGATGCGCTCATAGCGGTCTTTGTCCTGCATCTCCATGCGGCGAACGTCGGCGGGAATGCTGATGTGGTCGGCGACGAAGATGATCACCGCGTCAGGATTTGGGTCCTTCATATAGGCTTCAATGGCGGCGAATTCTTCTGCGTGCGATCCGCGCGTATAAAGCTCTTTGACGCCGCGCACAAACAGCACCTGAAACGGCGCCATGAGTGACGGAGTACGCGCGCGGTCAAGAACCTCCGCAATGCTGGACTGAGCGAGATCAAGATCGTGCAGGCTGAAGTCACGCAGGTCCGCGGGGACAAGGTGCTGCAGCAGCGCCTGACGGCATTGGTCGCGAAAGAAAACTTCGTCGCCGATCAAGACATAGGCGGCGCGGAGCTTGCGTCCGGCAACCTCTGAAGCAAACTTTTCTGCTGGAGCAAAGCTGCGCCCGGGGCCCCCAGCGCGCGCGGGGTTCGTGTGATGGGGTGGTAGGCCGGGCATGCTAGAAGGCCTCCAGCATGTCACTGATCAGAGTGCGGCTAAAGTCCTGCGACATGCGTTGCAGCGCGGGAGTCTCTTCTTCAAAGAAGCTCTTTACTTCGCGCGAAACCTGGTACTGCTGCCGGAAGGTGTAATTCGGGTTATAAAAAAGGACGTGCCCTTTGTGGTCAGTGAGAGAAATTTTCATGGCCACGGTCACGATGGCGCTGGAGATGCGTCCGCTCTGCTCGTCATAAGTGAGAGGCGAACTCTGCGCGGAGATGATGGTGCCTTTCAATACGGCGTCGGCGGATTCGCCCGGGCCATTGGAGACGCGATACCTGGAACGCGCAATCAGTTCGCGGACAACGTCGCGCGTGAGCAACTGCTCAATGCCGTAGGTCGGCGTCTGGTTGATGAACATTGGCACCGAGATGGTGCGCAGGCTGGCGGGCAGTTGCGTGCTGTGGCCGGCGGTATGGTAGCCGCAGCCGGCGAGTGTAACGATGCCGGCAAGCAGAAACAGTGCCGCGGTCTTCACTGAACTTTTCCATGCGGCCGGACAGCGGCCAGCGCTGTGGCGCAGTCGGCGGCGGTAAGCGCTGCCAGACGAAGATTGTCCACGGCCGCCCATAGCCAGAAACCGTTTTCATGGACTGCGTCACGCCGCACCGCGACCATGATTTCATCCTTGCCCGCGACGTTTACGTTGCTGGGAGAATCTTCCGGCGAGCGCGCAAGCTGTACATGCTCACCCGCCAGGCTGCGGGCAAAGTCTCCGGCAGAAACGCTCTGCGCCAGCTCAATGTAGATGGAAAATGTATGCGCGTGAAATACCGGGGACTGCAGCAGCGTGATGGCGGGCATCGGAGCATGAGTGCCCAGCAACTTGCGCAGATGGTTGGCGATGCGGTGCTCTGTGGCATCCAGCGGACGCGCTGCGGCGGAGCCGTATCTGTCCAGCATGTTGAACGCAACCTGCGCCCCAAAAACGCCGGTTGGTAGCGTTTGGAAACGATAAAAGATTTATGGTCTGCTCGTGGAGCTCGTCCATTCCGCGGCGGCCTTGCTCAGATACAGGCTCAAACACCGTAGCCACGGCGCTGCGGACCTCGCCGGCTTTCTTCGCGCGCAGCAGCAGCAGCGCCAGCGCCACAGCGGCCGGGTGCGCGGTAACAACCGAGCTCGATTCCAGAGTGAAGTGTGTCGGCTCGCCCAGTTCGCGTTCCACCCACGGCGCGCAGACAGGAACGTTCGGCTCACCCTCCAGCGCGTATGACATATCGACAATCGCGCTGCCGGCTTCACGCGCCAGCTTCCACTTTTTCCGGGTGAACTCTTCGTCAGAAGCGAAGAAGGTAAAATCCATTTGCTCCAGCTCATCGCGCCCAACAGGCAGCACCACCGCCACTTCGTCCTGGATGCGCTCCAGCTGTCCTAATGACTCGTCGTCATCCAGCAACTGTATTTTTGCGGAAGGGAAGTTGCGTTCTTCAAGAATATCTTTTAGTTCTTTGCCTTTGAGCGTGGCTCCGCCCACAATGGCGACGCGGAAGAGGTTCTGTGTCTCAGTTTTCATCTGTGTTCTGGAGCTTCATTATAGCCGGGCGCGGGACCCGGGTCCGTGGGCTTTCTATGAAAGCCGTAAGTCAGCCGGGTAAAGATTCCACTGCAGGCGTATGTCACTGCAATAATGAACAGCATGTAATGGTGGAAAGCCACCAGCAGTCCAAAGAACGCGCAGATAAGAATAAAGATCTGGAACGGATGGCGGCTGCGGAGGTTCAAATCCTTGAAGCTATAAAAACGCCAGGTACTGACCATCAGGAAGCTGACAACGATGAGTACAGCAAGCCATATCGGCGCCAGTTGCGGCCAGAGGATCGGCGAACCCTTCACCAGATGGACGGTGGCAGAGACAACGCCAGCGCCGGCAGGGATCGGCAGTCCAACAAAATACTTTCTTCCCGGCCGCCCCGGGTTCGATGGCTGCGGATTCAATTGAATATTAAAGCGGGCAAGCCGGCTGGCTCCAGCCACAAGAAAAATGAATGTCGCAATCAGCCCCAGCTGCACCATTTTGTCATGGACCGCCGGAAAGCCACGGTCCGGCAACAGGCTGAATCCCCACATAAAAGCCAGCAGGGCTGGTGCGACGCCAAAAGTAATTACGTCCGCCAGCGAATCAAACTCACGGCCAAAATCGCTGGTGGTATTCGTCATGCGGGCAATGCGTCCGTCAAGGCCATCGGCCACAACGGCAACGCCAATCGCCAGCGCAGCATGATCAAAATGCCAGAACTCCTGCCGCGTCGCCATCATCGTCTGGCTCAGCGCGTAGTAACCGGCGCCAATGTTTGCCGCTGTAAAGAGTGAAGGCAGAATGTACATGCCCTTGCGCATCCGCCGCCGTTGCGGAGCTGGTATCTGGTCTTCCCATCTGCGCATGGGCAATGGCATCTTCATCGGAAGGCCCCTGTATTTTCACGGGCCGGAGTGGGTGCGCCTTTTGGCTTGACTACCGTCTTGGCCAGAATGCTCGATCCGCCTTTCACCCGATCTCCCATCTTCACGCGGATTTCCGCCGGCTGCGGGAAAATCACATCCGTGCGCGAACCAAACTTGATCAGCCCCACGCGCTGCCCGCGGGCCAGCGTTTCACCTGGCTTGTGATTAAACACAATGCGCCGCGCCAGCAGGCCGGCAATCTGCTTAAAGACCACCGTCATGCCTTCGCCTTCCATGGTCACAATGTTCTGTTCATTCTCATCCGCGGAAGCCGCGTTCATGGCGTTTGCCAGCCGGCCTTTTTTATAAACCGCGCTCTTGATCACGCCGCTGATGGGAGCGCGATTCACATGAACATCGAATACGTTCAGAAAAATGCTGATCCGCGTGCAGGCCACTCCGTTTAATTGCGTGGCGGAAACGTCAGTCACTTTGCCGTCCGCCGGTGAGATCACCAGCCCTGCGCCGGCAGGGACCACGCGTTCCGGATCGCGAAAAAACCAGAGAAAGAAAGCAGCCAGCAGCAAGGGAATCAGAGCAAGGAAGATTGAGTGTGTTAGCCAGCCAAGTACGGCGGCAACCAGAAGCATGCCCAGGGCGTAATATATGCCGTCACGAACCATTCCATTCGATTATAACGATTGCCGTTCCCCAAGCGTATTAAGTTCTTGCGCGCCCTGTCGACCTCCTTGGTTCGCGCTGTTCTTGTGTATCTTGTTACGATAAAAGCAATTGCGGGCGGGTGAAAAAATCCGATAATTTTCTGGACCTGCCTATATTTTTGAGACGGCGTTTGACTCTACTGTTTAGAGGCAAAAGTTCATCCGTCAATATTTGCTGATATTTAAAAGGACACGGTCCGGAAGCCGTGTCCTTTTAATTTTCCCGGCATGAAACATGATAAAGCTATTATTTCCCAGTGCTTACGTTGGCTGGATCAAATAACAAGCCTCCCCCGGTGGGCCTGCCGGCCACGCAAAGAGAGGCTGAAATAATCCTTCTGACCTTGGGCTAAGCGACCTGTGTATGCGACCGCAAATATTCCTGCTCAATCGTCTGCATCTGGTCTTTTAACCGCAGTTTAACTTTCTTGATGCGTACTTCTTCGAGCTTCTCATCCTCTGTTAAGTATCTTTTCTCAATCAGAGAGTGAAGCCGTTGGCAATATTGGTTGTGTTCCTGGGCCAGCCTACGAAACTCTTCGTGACTGGCAAGAAGCTGTTCGCGAACGGAATCCACCATTCTTGAAGAACCTCCTGCGTTCTTTTCATGGAACGTTAACATACGGTCAGGGCTGGTTCAATGGAAATGCAGGGTCTTGCGAAAAATTAAATTTCAAAATCAGGGCATCCTCGGGCGGATTTTCATAGTATTGCCGCCTGCGTCCTGCCTCCACAAAAGCCAATTTCCGGTAAAGCGCTCTGGCTGCGCTATTTGACTCGCGGACCTCAAGAAAAATTGCCTGCCCGCCGTGCTCGCGGACCAGCCGTAAAAACTCGCTCAGCAGACGCGTGCCCAGGCCGCTGCGCTGGGCCGATCCCGTAACCGCAATGTTTTCAATCTCCCATTCCTCGCCTACCTGGCGGCCGATCATAAAGCCGGCAACCTGACCATCCTGCTCAACCACCAGGGCTGTCCGTTTTTGCCCAGATTCTGGTGCACCAGATTCTTGCGTAAAGAGTTTTTGGTATTCCGCTGGATTCCACTGTGCGGCTGTCTCTGAGTGAGACGCAATCTCGATAAGACGAGGTAAATCGGCCGCCGCAGCCGGGCGCACGCACACCATTTTCATGTGCACCATCTTTATGACTTCCCTTGAAGAAACGGCTTTCCTTTGAAGAAGATCTCAGCATCTGAGCGGCGCAGATAGTTGGCATCCAGCGCTTCCACCGTGACCGTTTCACCGGCCAGCAGCTTGCCTGCGCCAATGCGCGCAATCACCTCGCTCCCGGGCCGCGCCACCACATTCACCGCACAGCTCGTTTGCGCCGCAAGTTCAGCCAGCGCTGCATCGCTCGTCACCAGCCAGACAGGCTCTTCCACCGCCAGTGACGTCAAGGCAGCCAAAAACATCTCTTGCGTAAGCAGCTCCTCGCGCTGCGTCAGCAACACCCTGGCCGCTTCTTGTCCGGACTGCTCAAACACGCCGAGAAAAACTTCTTTTCTGCCCGCATCCATTGCCGCCGCGATGGTCCCTTGGTGATCGACAAGCGTAGCCATGGCCTCCAGCAATGTCACCGTAGCAATCGGCTTGTGCAGCGTTTCTGCCAGGCCTTTAATGGCGCTCAGGCCAACGCGCAATCCGGTAAATGATCCCGGCCCGGAAGCCGCGGCAAATCCGCGAATGTCTTTCGCCTGATAGCCATGCTTTTTCAGCAGCGCGGCCAGTGTGGGGATGAGTTGAGCGGAAAACGTGCCGCCGGCAATCGCCGCCGATTCAATCACGCGGAAACCACCTGCGTCTGCTTCGGCAAGCGTGATGCCGCCGGATTGGCCGGAAGTGTCGATGGAGAGGATGAGCATTTTTTATCCCGAGCAGAGCGAGGGAACCCTATAGCAAGAATAAACTAATCAAGAACTATTTTTTAACTGGACGGTCAAGTATGTCTTCAGCGGAGTTGTTGTTTCAACGCCTCCTGCAAGATCTTAAACCAATCGCTGACGCGAATCGCCTCAAACGCCGAGGCCAGAACTTCATTTGCCAATCTTCAGAGTGTTGGGGCGTTATCCATTTTCAGAAGAGCCGATTTTCGGGTTTAGAGGAAAAGTCTTTCACCATAAATCTCGCCATTGCAGCAAAACGGATCCTTGCCCACCAGGGAATTATCACAAATACACCTCCACCCGCTTATGCTTGCCATTGGACGATTCGTATTGGCGCACTTATGGCTGATAAAAAAGACAAATGGTGGACGGTGTCGGAAGAATCTAATTACAGCATGGTCGAGTCTGATGTGGAGAAAGCTTTTTCCGAATTGGCTATTCCGATTATCACATCTCATCTATCAGAAAAAGGGCTTTTCGATCTTTGGGAGAGTAAGACTCCGGGTTCCTTCGAATATCCAAGGCTCAAGGACAAATCCATACTCTTAGCCATCGACAAAAGAGTCGATGAGTTGCCAACAATTTTGCAGCGTATACGAGAAATGTGCAGGGGCACATTGGCCGAGCGAGGCGCAGAAGAACACATTGCCCAACTCACCAGCCGTTTCGTTGTTTAAAAATGAATGGCCTTGTTTACTGAACTCGAAAATCAATGCGCTTTTCCACTTGGAGCAAAACCCACATCTACGGTGTCAAAACATCTATCGGCCGATGAGAGACTGGAACCGCGCATTCCAGCATAAAGCTCAAAAGAATTTTCCGTGGAGGAATGCTCACTATGCTGAGTGCAAACTTTGCCGACTCTCTCTTTTTAAAATCACAGATGGCCGCCGTGTGGCTGTTTCAGGAAAGCACGCCACCGCATTACGATCTGCTGGCCATGTGGACACACATGGGCTGGCCTGCGCGCACAATCGCCATCATTCTTTTTGTTATGTCGGCGTGGTCCATCGGCGTGATGATGGACCGCTGGCTCGCCTTTAGTGCGGCGCGCAAGCAGTCACGCGGATTTGCTCCCGCGGTTGCCGGCGCTCTGCGCGAGGGCAAACTGGATGAAGCCATCCGCGTTGCCGAGCGTAATAAGAAAAGCCATCTCGCCAAGGTTGTGAGCGCGGGCCTGCACGAAATGCGTGCGCATGAGCAGTCCCACGAGAGATCAGAAGAAATTCCCGGGGAGAAAATTGAAGCCAGCCGCCGCGCGCTGGAGCGGGCTGAAGCTATAGTCCATGCCGAGCTTGAGCGCGGACTGAGCGGGCTTGCCACCATTGGCTCAACCGCGCCATTCGTCGGACTGTTGGGCACCGTGATCGGCATCATTGACGCCTTCCGCCAGATCCAGGAGCGCCAGGGCGCTACCGGCATTAGCGCCGTCTCCGGCGGTATTTCCGAGGCGCTGGTGACTACCGCTCTCGGGCTGACCGTCGCTATTCCTGCCGTGATGATGTTCAACTACTTCACCAGCCGGATCAAGGCATTTGACGTGGAGATGGATAACTCCTCCAGCGAACTGGTGGACTACTTTCTGAAGCGCGCTTCTGTCAGCAGGCGCTGACTGCTCTATCCCAAGCGCAGGGAGGAAACCCTATGGCAGGATGAGTAGTGCCTAGCAAAGGTCATTTAGTGGAGTTAAATTTATCTTTAGAACTTGTGTGCCAAGGCCAAAGTAGAAACTTCGGTGGTCAAAGGGTTCCCTCGCTTCGCTTCGGGATAGAAAATCAAACACCTTCCGGCACGTCCTGCACTAGCTCCAGCAGTACGCCGCCGGTGCTGGAGGGGTGTACAAACACATAGAGATGTCCGCCGGCGCCGATCTTGATTTCCTCCGAGACAAAACGCGTACCCGTCTTCTTGAGATTCTCCACGGCCTGGGTAAGATCCGGCACCTGCATGGCGACATGGTGCAGCCCCTCGCCCCGCTTCTCCACAAACTTGGCAATCACGGAGTCAGAGCTTGTGGCTTCCAGCAATTCAATACGGCTGTGTCCCACTTGAATCATCGCCACCTTCACTTTTTCATGCGGGACCGTCTCTTCATTTGTGATTTCAAGTCCTAGCTGCTCATAGAACTTTCGCGCCTGCGCCAGTGATTTAACCGCGATTCCGAGATGGTCAATGGTGTGCATAAATGGCTCCTGGGGAGTGGCTTTTGGTTCTTAGCTCTTAGCCTTTAGCCTATCTGAACACAATCAAATATGACCAGAATCCTTACCATATAAGAGTGCTATTCCGAAGCGGAGCGAGGAATCGGCTCCGCTGCTTTATAGGCTTCCGCGATGCTGCAGCAGAGCCGATCCCTCACTTGCGCTGCTAATTTATGCACAACCCATTGCACTTCTCATGGCTTCGGTTCGGGAATGACACGCCGCAGACTTGTCATTCCGAGCGCAGTGAGGAATCTGCTTTTCCTGTTTGGTTTCCGCCATGCTGCAGCAGGAGCCGATCCCTCACCCTCAATCTGCTCAAGCTTTTCTCCGTGCCTCCGTGTCTCCGTGGTGGGTTTTATCTCCAAAGCTACCCACAATCTCTTCCACCAGCGAGTACGGATCACGGCGATGCTCGGCGATATCGGCGGCCAGGCGCGCGATCTCCTCTTCCGGCAGACGGTCGCTCAACAGGCGTTCCAGCATACGGTCGCGGAGCATCTCAATCAGCCGCTCGCGCCAGCTCGTAATTTTCTTTTTAAGCAACAGGTCTTTCTGCTGCAGATACTGCTCATAACTTGCGATGGTCGCAGCCAGTTCGGTGATGCCTTTGCCTTCGCTCGCCACGGTCTTGATGATCGGCGGAGTCCACTTGTCTGACCGTACGGCCAGCGACTGCATCATGCGAATCTCACGCTCCACGCGGTCCGCGCCTTCGCGGTCGCTTTTGTTGATCACAAAGATATCGGCAATTTCCATGATGCCGGCCTTGATCGTCTGCACATCGTCGCCCATGCCGGGGACAAGAATCACCACCGTGACATCAGCCAGCCGCACAATATCAATTTCGTCCTGGCCCACGCCCACGGTTTCAATCAGCACCATGTCTTTTCCGGCGGCGTCCAGCACGGTGGCTGCGTCCGTGGTGGCGCGCGCCAAGCCGCCCAGGTTGCCGCGAGTAGCCATGCTGCGTATATAAATTCCCGCGTCAGCGTGATGGGCTTGCATGCGGATGCGGTCGCCCAGAATTGCGCCGCCCGTATAAGGACTTGTCGGATCCACGGCGATGATCCCGACCGTGCGCTCCTGCTTGCGATACTCACGCGCCAGCTGATCGACCAGCGTGCTTTTGCCTGCGCCCGGCGCTCCGGTAAGCCCGATGACCTGGGCGCGTCCGCTGAAGTTGAAGAGGGACTTCAGCAGCTCGCGCGATTCCGGGTGATGATCTTCAATGGTGCTGATGGCGCGGGCCAGCGCTCGCACGTCACCGGCGCGTATGCGATCGACCCAATGTTGGAGTCTTCCTGGGGAATGCAAGTTTTCGTTCCTATTACTTTCCAAATTTTCACCGCAAAGGACGCGAAGAAAGATTGGTCTTGAACCTCAGGCGAACATTGCTCTAGGTCGCCAAGAACCTCGGTGTCCATTATTCTTCATTCGTCGTCATTTCGTGTTTCGCAGAGTCCCTTCGATTTTTGCGGTAGCAGTATGGGAAATCTCACAAGCCGTTCACCAATCGCTTTATGCCATCCTTCAACCGCACAACATTGAAATTTATTAGGAGTCCAAGACGCTTTTCACTGAGTTTGAGGTACGAAAGCAGTTGCGCTTGATGAATTGCCGACAGGGCATCGATAGACTTGATTTCGACAATAACCGACTCCTCTACAAGCAGATCAAGACGATAGCCAACATCGAGTCTTACTTCTCGATAAACGAGCGGCAACGGAACCTGCGTCAAAACGCTGAGTCCTTCGGCGCGCAGTTCATAGGCAAGGCATGCTTCATATGCGCCTTCCAACAGCCCTGGCCCTAGCGCCGAATGTACTCTGAAGGCGGCATCCAGAATACTTCTGCTCAGCTCGTTTTCATCCTTCGCGCTCTTTGCGGCCTTTGCGGTGAAACTCATAATTTCAGTCCTTCAACAACTGCCGCGCGATTACCAGCCGTTGAATTTCGCTGGTGCCTTCGCCGATGGTACAGAGCTTCACGTCGCGATAAAACTTTTCTGCCGGATAATCTTTAATAAAGCCGTACCCGCCGTGAATCTGTACGCACTCATTCGCGCACTTTACCGCAACCTCGCCGGTATAAAGCTTGGCCATCGACGATTCCTGCGTCGTCTTCATCCCTGCATCTTTCATGGACGCGGCGCGCATGGTCAGCAGCCGCCCGGCGTCAATTTCCGTCGCCATGTCTGCCAGCTTCCATTGTATGGCCTGAAATTCACTGATGGCTTTGCCGAACTGCCGGCGCTGCTTGGAATACCTGAGCGCCGCTTCATAGGCCCCCTGTGCCATGCCCAGACCCAGCGCGGCGATGGAGATGCGTCCGCCATCCAGAACGCGCATGGAGTCCACAAAGCCCTGGCCTTCCACGCCGACCATCGCGTCTTCAGGAATGAGGCAGTCTTCAAAGATCAGCTCAGACGTATCGCTGGCCCGCAGTCCCAATTTATTTTCCTTCTTGCCCGGCCGAAAACCCTTGGTCCCTTTTTCAACGATAAACGCCGAGAGCCCATGCGTGTGCGCCGTCTTATCGGTAACCGCGATGACCACCGCGACGTCGGCATGGTGCCCGTTGGTGATAAACGTTTTGGTGCCGTTCAGCACCCAGCCGCCTTTTTTGCCCTTGCGGACGGCGCTCATGCGCGCGCCGCCGGCATCAGATCCGGAGCCAGGTTCGGTGAGTCCCCAGGCCCCCAGCCACTCGCCCGTGGCCAGTTTGGGAATGTATTTCCTGCGCTGCTCTTCGTTTCCGGCCAGGTAGATGTGGTTGGAGCAGAGCGAATTGTGCGCCGCCACGGTAATGCCCACTGATCCATCCACCCGCGAAAGCTCTTCAATGGCGATCACATATTCCACGTAGCCCAGCCCCGCGCCGCCATATTCAGTGGGAAAGATCATGCCCAGCACGCCCATGCGTCCCAGCTCCTTGATCGTCTCCAGGGGGAAGTGATTGGCCTCATCCCACTTCATCACGTTGGGAAGAACTTCGCGCTCGGCGAATTCGCGGATGGATTTCTTAAGCTGTAGCTGTTCGTCGGTTAGTTGGAAGTCCATGGTTCTCCTGTTGTTGGCTCCGTGCCATCAAAAATCCGCCGGGGTCGAGCAGAGACGAGAATGCGGTGTTACATCTCTTTGATGCTTCGAGCAAACCGACGATTATTTCACAAGCCGAGCAAGAGTGGTAAGTCGAGCGTTGGGCTGAAGGGGCAGGCTGCCAGAGGCGGCAACCGAGAAATAGAAGCGTGAAGATAAACGGCTGGTAAACGTTGCCTGCATTTTCCTTGGAGAATTCTAATGAGCAGCGCACCTGGAAGCAGGGAACTGCATCCTAAGAAGCTCAATGAGGCCGTTACAAAAAAAACAATTCTTAGCTCTTATCCTTGGCGCAGGGCTATTTTGCGCGCCGAACCGGCTCCACGCGCAGGCTGCCGACACCCAATTACCTGACAGCCCTTCGCAGGTGGCGCAAGCCCAAAGACCGGGCGGCGATGCAGCCTCGGAGCGGCAGGTAAGCTGGCGTAGCCTGCCCATGGACTTTCTCCACGACCAGAAAGGCATCTGGCTGTTTCCGCTCCAACTGGGCAAAGGACACTATTGGCTGCCAACGCTGGCCGTCGCGGGCGGAACAGCCGGGCTCATTATTGCTGACCCGCATGTCATGCCGTATTTCCGCTCGCATCAGGGGAACCTGGACGACGTGAACGATGTCTTTGATGCCCAGATTACCACCGCGACTGTCATTGCGATTCCAACTACTTTGATGATCGCCGGTTATGCCAGACACGATGACTACCAGGTGGGCACGGCGTTGCTCTCGGCAGAGGCTTACGCTGACAGCGCGGTGGTGGACCTTGCCGTAAAGGCAATTACCCGCAGACAACGCCCTTCTGACGTTCCTCCGGGCGCGCCCTTTACCAACACGTTTTTTGCTGGAGGCAAATCGCCTTTTAAAGGCAGCTCTTTTCCCTCTGGACACGCCGCCGGCGCTTTTTCAGTGGCCACGGTCATTGCCAGCCGCTATCACAACCACCGCTGGGTGCCGTGGGTGATGTATGGTTTTGCAACTGCCGTTAGTTTTTCTCGTGTCACAACCTTGGCGCATTTCCCGTCCGACGTATTTCTAGGGGCGGCCCTTGGGTATACGATTACACGCTTTCAAGTCCTTAAGCCGCGTTAAGGTTGGAAATACTTTAGCAACTTCTTTTGTACTCAAGAGGTTCAATTGGAATTTAGATCGATGGCTTTGATTGTTTCCCATCGATAACGGCGGGTAATCAGAACATTTCCAACTACAAGCACCACGATCAGCGTTGCAAATTATTTTCTTAAAATGTCTTCATAATTTTCTCAATCTAATCTATTTGGCAGAACTAGTTAACGAGAGTAGACTCTCCTCGTTGTAGAAACACATCATGCAACGACAAGCAAGGAGTGTCTATGAAAGTATTCCCCTCGCCCCAGAATTCCTTTATCCACAAAGTATTGCTATCCGTAGCATTGATTAGCTTCGGACTAGGACAAGCCGCAATAGCGCAAACAGCTCAACCCGCTGACTCCGCCCCAGACGGATCTTCCGCTGGACCAGAAGCAACCATGCCGGCCCAGGACATCCACCAGCTTGTCAATTTCCTGGATAGCGATGATTCTGACGCGCCTTCCAACATAACCGTAAACCCGCCGGGTGGCTTTCCCAATGTAAATTCAGTCGTCAATTTCTCAGGTTCCTTCATTGGACCGGATGGCGCGGGCGGAACAAAGAGCTTCCCGTTCACCATGATGGGTAATGATCCTCTCAGTGGACATATTTCGAGCATTCCTACGAAGATCGTCGCTGTGGATCTAGTGCTTCTCAACCAGGATGGAAGCGTAGCTGCCAATGTTCCGGTTGGATCTTTTCTACCTCTATTGCTGGCTTCTCCCAATTTCAATCGCACAGACTATACCGTCGGGCATGTTCAATTTGCCGATGCAGTACAACGCGCGGAGTTCTTCAATCACATGAAAGACAGCTGGCACACCAATCTTGAGCCGGTGAGCGTGGTTGAGCATGTCACCGTCACCGTTCCGTTTACGGTGAATGTAAGAATCAACAGGGTTGTTCAGCCGGCCCGCACCTGGTTTACCCGCACGGGCACTGACGGAAGCACGGTTGTCTTCATGCTGCAGGCTTTCTTCAATCAGCAATTCAGCAACATCGGCGTAAATGCCATCAATGCCGGTGACTGGACTACGGATGCCATGAACATTGAGTTCTTCCCCAATACATTTTTATTTAATCCCAGCGCGACGCCCCTCGTCACGCGTGGTTCTTGCTGCGTTCTGGGATTCCACACCTTCTTCAGCGACTCATCTGTCACGCCGGAGCCAGTCTGGGTCTCGGCTTATGCCAGCTGGACCTCTCCGGGAACCTTCACGAACGCTGAGATTCTGGATATTCTGCCTCTCAGCCATGAAATTTCCGAGTCCTTTAACGATCCGTTCCTCAACAACATAACCCCGGTATGGCAGTTCCCCGGAGAACCTGGCGCATGCCAGGGCAATCTGGAAACTGGAGATCCCGTGGAAGTAACGGCAGATCCGGCATTCCCGGTGACTTTGAAAGTTCCGAAGACGCCAGGAACCAAGGGCGCAAACGACGTGACGTTTACCTTCCATCCGCAAACAGAGGCCCTGGTGCAGTGGTTTACGCAAACTGCGCCATCGGACGCGTTTCAAGGGGCATTTAGCTATCCCGGAGTAAACACTCTGACCGGGCCGGCACTCCCTTGCCAATAGATTGATTTGTCAATCAACAACAAAATGGCGCCGGCATCCGGCGCCATTTTCGTTGTAAGCCGATACTAGCGGCTGCCATAAAATCCGGGCCTTTCCAGTTTTCGTTCGGCAAGCACCCTGCGTTGCAAACTTCTATTTTGCCCGCATGCTCATTGTGTCTGCTGGAGCTTTTTTTACGCAGGGCGTAGACACTGCTCAAGCCAGAAGCCCGGAACTTTATCTAATGTATAAATCGTATCTCCACCATGGTAGAAAGAGACGCTCTTTACAGTGGTTTCATGGTCAGCAAAGGAAAGTTGTTCGAGCTGTAGCGGGTGATGATACTTCCACTCACTGATGAAGCGTTCCAGGAAAACCCGATCTGCTACACGAACTTTTGGGCCTTGCGGAAAAGCCTCTTTGTAAAGAAAACGTTCGGGATTCATGGCGGATATTCTCTCATTTGTCAGGCTCGTAGGACTCTGCAAGCTTCTATTTTGCCCGCATCACCATTACGTCTGTTGATTTAACGAGCGCGGCGGCGATCTGGCCTTTTTCCAGCCGCATCTCGCGGACCGCGTCGGCGGTGATGATCGAGGTCAGGCGCTGCCCGGCAATGGAGAGCGTTACCTGAGCCATGAGCCCTTCAATCTTCAGCTCAACCACGCGGCCCACCAACTGGTTGCGTCCGCTGATGGTCCTGAATGTCTCGCGGCGTTTTTGCACCGTGCCGCGTTGTGGAATGGCGGGCAGCAGGCGGTCAATCTCGGCTTCCGGAATGCGGTGATGTCCGCCGGGCGTTTTGACGGTTTTGATTTTGCCCTTATAAATCCACTGCTTCAGCGCGGGGTAGCTCACGCCCAGCACCTTGCAGGCATGGCGCACCGGATACAACTTCAATCTCGGTTCAGCTCGCATCATTTCTACTCCTTCCTGCTTTTGAGCCAATACAAACCTGCTTACGCCGGGCTTATAACGGCGCCAGCAGAGAAATCAGAGTGGCGGTTGCCGGAGAGGCATAAAGCTCACTCCAACTCCCGCGCTGCACAATCTTTCCATGCTCCAGCACAATCGCTTCCTGCGGACACAGCCGCTTCAGCACTTCCGCCTGATGGTCAACGGCAATCATGCTGAAGCCAATGGTCTGTCCCCAGAAAATCAGGTCGTCAATCAGCTCGCGGACGAGCTGGCGGTCAAGACCCGCGAAAGGCTCATCGAGCAAAACCAGGGGAGGCTTGCGCGCCAGCATACGTCCCAGGCTCACGCGCCGCGCCTGACCGCCGGAAATCAATGACGCTGGAGCATTCCACAACGGGCCCAGTTGCAGGCGATTGCGCAGCGTTTCAATCCATTGTTTTTGCTCAGGGGCAGAGGCGGTTTCTTTGGGAATCCCAAACGTAATGTTTTCACCGACGGTCAGGTGAGGGAAGAGCCCGGGCTCCTGCGTCATATATCCCAGGGGACGGCGATGCAATGGCAGTGATGGCGGGAACAGGCTGAAACCGTTGAAGCGCACATAGCCGTCATCCGGTTCCTCGATCCCCGCAATGCAAGCCAGCACCGTACTCTTGCCCGCGCCGGAAGCGCCAAACAATCCAACGGCGCTGCCCGCTTCCAATTCCAGTTCAACGTCAACCTGGAGCTCTCTGCGCTTCTTAATGATGTGGGCTTTAAGCATGGCGTTTCCGCTGGGCCAGCACATGTGCAAGCCATGGCAGCGGCAGGGCCACGGCCAGAAATATAACGAGTAAAGGCATTACCGCGGGCAATCCAAAGCTCTGCAGGTTTACCCACAGTTGCACCGGCATGCCGGAAGGATAATAAGCAGTAACCACCACGGCGCCGAATTCTCCAATGGCGCGCACCCACGCAATGCTAAGCGCCACGGCCAGGCCAAGCCGTGAGAGTGGCAGCGTGACGCGCAAAAAAACTTTCGCCGGAGTGAGCCCAAGAAGCGCTGCCTGCTTTTGCAGGATTGCCGGCACCGCGTCAAAGGCCGCTACTGCGCCAAGCACGTAATAACCCATGCCGACGTATACCTGTGTCATTACAAATGCTTCAGGACTGTTGGTCATCCGCAGCCCCAGATGTTCCAGCGCCGTGCCAACCGACCCATAAGGGCCAAAGGCCAGAGTGAGCAGGATGCCCAGCGCGAGCGGCGGCAGCAGAATAGGGACGAGCAAGATGGCCTGCCACCAGAGACGTTCACGGGCGGAACAGCGGGCAATATAAGCCGCCACGGGCGTGCCCACGGCGACGATGATCAGCATGGCGGCGCCGGTAAGTAAAAGTGAGACGCGTACGGAAGAGAGCGCGGGTCCGCGAAAGTCACCGCCCCACTGCCATGGTCCCACGTCCGCCAGCAACGCAGTAAACGGATAGAGCAGGGCCAGCGCAAACAGCGCCGCGCCTGTCCTTGCGATCCACTTGGGGTGAATGCTCATGCGTGAGAGTAATTCAATACGATTATAGCCGGTTAAATCGAATTGTATCGACTGAAAAATCGATAAGCCAACTTGCTAGCCGGAGCGGGCAGGCAGTTGGCTTTTTGTCTGCAATTCTTTTTTCTGCAACCTAGGCGTTACATCTGTGTTCATACATGGCAAGCAGTTCAGTTCCCAGAGGAGACGGCAGATGCAACGAATTTTCACTGGCTTGATGTTGATGATTTTTGCGGGCGCAGGCAGCATGGTGGCGCAGGACGGCTATTACCATCGCGACCGCGATGTGCGACGAGATTATGTAAATCGGCGTTCCGATTTCCGCGATGTCCGGCATGACAAGGCGAAGATCGAACGCGACCGCCACGAACTACGGCGCGATCTGTACGAGCATAACTTTTCCGGAGCCAGACATGAACGCCGTGAACTGGGCCGCGATTATCGCGATTTAAGGCAAGACCGCCGCGATGTGTATCGCGACAACCGCGATCTCCGCCATGACCAATATGGATACGGCCGCTAAAGATTTTGGACGGAGCGATGAACCGACGGGCAGCCGCGGGCTGCCCATTTCTGTGCTGGCAAATGTGCAGAGTTGTGGATCTGCGCAAATCTGCGGCAAAGCTCTTCAACTAAAAGTCGGCAGAAGCACAATATCGTCTTTCGGCACCTGTTCCACGGCGCCGCCGGCTTTGCGCCATGCGGCCAGCCCTCCGGTGATTACGAAGGCTTTGAATCCTTGTTCTCTGAGCATGTGCGCCACACGGGCGCTGGTGGCTTCTCGCACTCAAGTGCAGTAGAGATAAATATCTTTGTCTTTAGGTAGATTGGCCAGCGCCGGTTGCAGATTGTTTGGTTCCAGACGGATGGAGCCTTGAATGCGCTCAGCTCCCGCGTCGTAATATCCATGGCTGCGGACGTCGGCCAGTATGATGTGCTCGAGTTCTTCCGCTTTGATTCTGAGCGCTACTTCTTCCACCTGAACGCGCGGCACGATGCGATAAATGCGGTGCGTCCAGTAAAGCCATATGCGGTAGCCAATGTATCCGATCACGGCCAGCAGAAGAATGTATTCCACCAGGCTCCCGGCCGTCTGGAATCCATGGACAATCACACTCAGGAAACCGTGGAAAAGATAACCCAGTCCGGCATACGCCAGCGTATAAAGCACCGCACCGGAAAAGTCATAGAGCAGGAATTGTCCCGGACGCATCTTCATGCTGCCGGCAAGCGGCGCAGCCATGGTGCTGAGTCCGGGAATAAATTTGGCAATCACCAGAGTGGTTTTGCCGCGCTTATAAAAAGATTCAGCGGAGCGCAGAATGCACGTTTCAGGATTGGCTGAGACCTTGCAGAGAAAGCCGAGCAGGAACCAGCCCATGTGGCGTCCAAAGAAATAGACCAGCAGGTCGCCCAGCAACATGGCGATCAGGCACAGCGCAAATACCCACGGTGCATTCAATATCCCTGAAGCGCCGGCTGCGCCGCCGGCCACCATGGCCAACGCCGCCGGGACAGGCAGGCCGACCGATTCCAGAAACACAGCCAGAAAGATGATCCAGTAACCGTGGTGTGCGATCAGGGTAAGGATGGAGTCCATGAGTGCTATGAGAGTACCATCTTTCGCGGACTTCCCCACGCCGCCACTTTCTGCTTGACACACTATTACGTTGTACGTACTATATCGCTGTACGTAATACGTGATGCGTATTACGCGGAGTGATATAGATAGATGCGGAAAACCAAGGAAGATCCCGAACTCGATGATTTTGGGCGGTTCTCTGAGCCGGCCCTGCTGATCCTGATAAGCCTGGCGGAAGAGCCGAAGCATGGCTATTCCATGACGGAAGACATAGAGATGATTGCCGGCGTGAGGCTGGGGCCGGGCACGCTTTATGGCGCGATTGCGCGGCTGGAGTCGCGCGGATTGATTGAGCCGCTCAAGAGTGAAGACCGCCGCAATCCTTACCGGCTTACCGGATTGGGAGAGCGCGCGTTGCGGGCGCGGCTGGACTCCATGATGACGGTTGTCCGCGCCGGGCAGCGCAGACTGGCCAGCGCATGAAGTGGCTGCTATGGCTGTATCCAGCGCAGTGGCGCAAGCGCTATGGCGAAGAGTTTGCCGCGGTGCTGGCGGAACAGCCCGCTTCGCTTGGCATGGCCTTTGACGTGTTCAGTGGAGCGATCGATGCCCACCTGCATCCGCAAATTTACTACTCGCAATCGAAATCAAATGAAGGAGACACAATGACAAACGAAATGCTGCAACGGTGCGCAGTCGGAGGGCCCAAGCCTTCCAAGCGCGATCAGGGAGTCGCCTCAATGTTCATGATCGGTAGCGCGCTGGTGATGGCCGTGGCCTACGTGGTGCTGACAAAGATCTATCGTTCGCGGCCGGCCGTGGAAGCTTTTGGCTATGCGTCATTTCCGGTGATAAGCCTCATCTATACGCAAACCGCCTACCTGAGAAAAAGACCTGTGGTCACGCAGATACTGGTGGCCGCGGCGGGAGTAGCAGCCATGTATCTGTTTTTCTTTGGGGTGTGCGTGATCGCCAGCAAGCTGTAATCCGGGGCAATAAACGCTTGTAACCTGTACCCACACTGCGCGCTCTATCTGTTTGTGAGGTGATACGAGCAATGCAAAACAGATTACAAACAATACAGAGTATTTCCAAAGTTGCCCTGGGATTGATGGCGTTTCTTGCGGGGCTGGACAAATTTCTTAATCTGCTCACCAACTGGGAGCAGTATGTTAGCCCGCTGGCGCAGCGTATGTTGCCTTTGAGCCCCACCGCTCTCATGCATGTTGTGGGCGTGATTGAGATAGTTGTGGGTCTGGCAATTCTGACCAAAGCAACGCGGATTGGTGCGTACGTGGCGTCGGCATGGCTGGTGTGCATAGCGCTGGCGCTGGTTACCACCGGACATTTCTTCGATATCGCGGTGCGCGATCTGGAATTGGCCGTGGCTGCGTTTGTCCTGGCCCAGCTGACTG
This sequence comes from Terriglobia bacterium, assembly GCA_963724105.1. GTDB lineage: Bacteria > Acidobacteriota > Terriglobia > Terriglobales > Acidobacteriaceae > Angelobacter. The sequence goes on from CAVRTD010000010.1 coordinate 101,043, forward strand.
AGATCCGCGAGAGCAGCCCAGCACAAGTAGAAAGCAAATCGCGCGTGCTGCGGGCAGAAATCGCTTAGTACCGTCGCACAAAGTAAAGGCGCTGCTTTGCGGCAGCGCCTTTGTTTGTTGCCAAGACTGATCTTCAGCGCTGCTCCGCTTTGGGTTTACCCAGCACGCGCAGAACGGTCTGGGTAATGTCATCAGGTTTGGCTAACGCTTCCATGGCCAGCCATTTGCCTTGTGCCTCATTGCCGATGGTGAGCACGTTCATGTGTTCCACTTTCTGGTCTTCGGGATCGTAAACGCCGAGCTTGCGCCGCACCAGGTCCACGTCCTCAGGCTTGCCGGTAAGAAAATACCAGTCGCCCTGAATGCCAAATTGCTGGGCGTAATGCTTCAGGGCCTGCGGCGTGTCCCGCCTGGGGTCCACGGTGATGGAGAGGAAGCTCACTTTGCCGGGTGCGTGCCTGCTGAGCTCCCGCTGTACCGTCGCCAGGTTAGGCGTGGTGCGCGGGCAAAGGTCGGCACAGTTGGCAAACATGAATTGAATAACGACCACTTTGTCCTTGATCAGGTCGTCATAGAAACGTTTCTGCTGGTTATCCTGGGTGAGCAGGACAACGTCAGGAAAGTTGCCGCGCATGGCATTGCGGCGATATTCGAAATAGCCGTATGGGTCGCTCTTCTGCGGAGGGCTCTTCGCCGCAAGCAACGCAGAGACTCCGGCCACTGCCATCACGCCACAGAAACACAGCAGCAATGCGCCGGTTCATTGCACCACCTCAAACTGGCCCATCATGCGCATGTCTTCATGCTCAATGTTGTGGCAGTGAAAAACGTAGCGGCCGAGGTCCTTCGCGCCAGTCCACTTGGTGATCACGTTCACGACGTCGCCGGGATTAAGGACAAACGTATCTTTCAGGCCCGCCTCGACGCCCTTGGGCGGAATGCCGTTGCGATCCAGAATGAAGAACCCATTGCGATGAATGTGGATCGGATGGAACCAGCCGCCACCACCGTTTTTGAGCTTCCATATCTCCGTGGTGTTGAGCTTGGGGCGGGCGTCAACACGGTTGGGATCAAAGAAACGACTGTTTACCTGCCACGCGCCCTGGCTGCGATTGAATTCAAAATTTCGGGTGGTGACAACTTCATTGCGGTTGAACACTGGCAGTGTGGTTTCCAGCACGGCGGGCACGGTGCTGTTGTCGGTCACGGAATCAAGCACGTCAAAGCGCATGAGCGGGAAGGGCTGCGTGGGGTCCACGCCGTCTGGCCCACGGCCTTCGTCTTGAATCATGGTGTTGTTCAGGAAAACGTGGGTGTTGGGTCCGGGAGGGTAAAAGGAGAAATCAACCACGAACTCCACGCGCTCGGCCGGAGCAAGGCGGAACTGGTCGGCTTCAACGGGAGCTTTCAGTAAGGCATCGTCGCTGCCAATGATTTGGAATGGGCGGCCGGAGCTGAGTGAGATCTGATAGAAACGGGCGTTCGACCCATTCAGTATGCGGAAGCGGTATTTGCGGTTGGCGACGCGGAACTTCGGCTGCACCGCTCCGTTCACCAGAAATACGTTGCCGATGAACCCATCGTGGTCGAACGGGTTGTAAGCGAGCTGATTGTTGGCGTCAAAGGCGCGGTCCTGCACCACCAGAGGAACGTCAAACGGGCCTTTGGGCAGGTTCAAGGCGTCAATTACGTTGCTATCCAGAATGTAGAAACCGGCCAGCCCCATAAAAACGTTGAGCCCCGTGAAGTCAAGCGTGTGGTCGTGATACCAGTGCGTTCCGCCGGTATCGTCGTCATTGTCATAAATGTAGTCGCGAAAGGCGCCGGGCGGAATTTCCAGATTCGGCAGCGCGCTGCCGTCAGAGAGCGCCTGCGTGTGTCCGCCATGGTGATGGACGTTGATGTTGACCGGAAGATTGTTGGTTTGTCGCGCCACAATGCGGCGGCCCAGACGCGCATTGAAAGTTGGCCCGGGCGAGATGCCGTCATAGCCCCAGACCAGCGTCTTCTTGCCGGGAAGGATCTGCAGCAAGGTCTGCTGCACGTTGAACGAAACGTAGTCGGTGGGAATTCCGTCGTTGAAGAGCGGCACTCCGGGAAGAGTGGCCGGAGAAACCGTCGCTTTAAAAGGTGGGATCGGCAGGTCAACCTGAAATGGTATGACTCGCGGATCTACTTTTGGAATCTTGCCCTCATCGAGCGCCCAAGTATCGAACTTGAAGCCCGTGAGGTGGAGCATGGCAGCGCTGCCAAACAGTCCCATTTTGATAAGTTCTCGACGCGTTGGCATAAGGAATCTCCAATCAAGGCGTACGCCTGGGTTGGGGCCCGGAAGCAATGGCCCGCTCTGCTTTGATGGCAGGCGCTAACCTGCAGGATGGAGTGCAAGTAGATGATGGCCTGCTTCTCTGGAAAATCAGGTACTTGCTTTTTTCACTCAGAGAAAAAACCGTGCATGCGTTACTCAAGCCGGGGGCAATGCCGTCGCGCAAAAGTAGAAGGCGCTGCTTTGCGGCAGCGCCTACATTTATCTAGTTGTGTAACTCAGTGACTGTTGTCCCCGCCGAGCGTATTAAATCTCGCGCGCATACGCGACACCGTGAAGTGGCGCACCTGAGCGGCCCATTGCGAATCCACTGCTTGCGGCAATCCAAAGACGCGCAGATCCAAAGCCAGGTTGGTGATGTATAAAAACTTGCCATCATTGCTGAAGGACAAGCTCGCCGGAAACAGCAAGCCGTGAGGCAGGCCGTTGCGGTCAACGCCGTCAAAGTCGCCAAGCCGGGCCAGCAGTTTGCCGCTGGGACTGACAACGTCAATTTCGTCGCTCTGGTTCGCCACCACCCATAGATTGTCGCTCGCGTCGATCGTGAGTCCGTCAGCGCCATTGATGCTGTTCACAAAAATCGCGGCTTTGCCGGGCGTGCCGTTGGTGACCGGAATCTCGACCACCGTGTCATTGCCGGTGTTGGCCACAAACAGCGCATTGCCAGCATGGTTGAAGGCCAGTCCGTTGGCGCCGAAAGGCGGAGTGCCCGCCGTGGTGAGCAGAGGATCGGTCACCCACGCAGTTCCCGCGCCTCCGGCAGCGCCGGTCTTCCAGATGATGCCTTGCGAAGAATCGGAAACATAGACGTTGCCCGCCTGATCAAAGGCAATTCCGTTCAGGCCGGAACTTCCCGTAACGGTCATAAAAACCTGCGACGCGCCTGTGCGTGGATCAACGCTCAGCACCTGGCCTCCGCCAAAGTCCGCCACCAGCAAAGCGCCGGTCTGCGGATGGAAGGCAATCCCCAGCGGATGCGGACTGGAGCCGGCAATGCTCACCTGGCGCAGAAACCGTCCGTCAGGGTTGAAGACAAATAGCTGGCCCAGCCCGGTGACGCCGCCATTCTGGTTGAAGCCAAAACTGGCTACATAAATATTGTTGTCCGGACCAACGGCCAGCCCTTCAGGGCCCGTCGCGCCATCCGGCAGGACCGCAAACAGCTCCGCTGCGGTGCGGTTGTTCTGGTTGGATAATCCTTGATCGGCCAGCACGGCATTGGTAACAAAGAGTCAACGCCAATGCCAGCACGCTCAGCAACACAATTCCACGCCTTCTTGTATTCATGCGCATTCCTTTTTTAGCCGGTCCAGTTTTACGTTTCCAGCCTGCAAGGACCGGGATTAAGACCATTCCGGTTCAGAATTGTAGTGGATTTGAGGTTGGACGTGCAGAAGGCGAAGTTTTTTGTGCGCGATGGGGTTGTTGGATTCGACGAATTAGTTCGATGATTTTGAGTGCAGAAAATCGCGCAAGAAAACTGTTGACTATTCGTTACATATTCGCTAATATGAGATTTCCTTGCAAGGTGGTCGGGAGCGGCGCCGGCTGCGCAGTTGCGAAAGCATACTGTCAAGGAAACGGAGTTCGGCCTGCAACCTCTGTGTGACTTTCGGCGATATTCTTCTGCTGAAAATTTCCACAACCATAGGCCGGAGAGGTGTGTCTGGGGATTGCCAAAATCGCCGAAATTGCCAAAAGTGACAATTGAAAAGCAAAACCAAAGGCTTACCACGGATAAACACCGATAAACGCGGATCGGGAGAAATACAAAAGCAGATCCCTCGGGTCGTCGGGCTTGAGGCCTCTCGGGATGACAATTTGGAAAAGATAACAGTTTAGGCAAGATGACAATTTAGAAACGGAGCCACCCATTGGGTGGCTTTTTTATTTGGGGGGAAGAGCATGTCAAAGCGAGACGAGATTATTGCGGCGATCCGGAAGATTGCAGAGCAACTGGGACGAGCGCCGAGCCAGGCGGAGTTTCGCAAGGAGAGCAAGATCAGCTGGCATCAGGTGTACAAACATTTTCGCGGGATGAGAGCAGCGGTGCGGGCGGCGGGACTGGAGCCGGGGCCGAGAGGCGGTCCGCTGGATGAAAATGCGCTGGTGCTGGATTGGGCGAGGGTGGTCCGGGAGCTGGGTCGGTTGCCGAGTCGAGCGGAATATGTGGAGCGCGGCAAGCACCATTCAGGGACGCTGCATGCGCGACTAGGCTGGAGCCAGATGGCGCACAGGTTCGTGCTGCTGGTGCGGGAGTTTCATCTGGAGAGTGAATGGAGTGATGTGGTGGAAGTGGTGTGCGGGAAGTTTCCGCTGTTGAGACGGCTGCAAAACCCAACATCTTTGAAACACAGAGGAACAGAGGAAACGGAGGAGAAAGACTTAGCCGCAGATTTGCGCAGATGGCCGCAGATGAAGCAGGAGCAGGTTAGCCGCGAATTAACGCGAACAAACGCGAATCAGATAAACGTGAACCAGATAAATGTGAACCCAGGAATGAGATTGGGCCGGGTGGTTGCGGCGGCGCTGGCCGTGGAAATGTTGATGGCGTGGGCGGCGGGCAATGAGCGTTTGCAACATGCCGAGTCAGGGCAATTGGTCAGCGCAGCGGCTGCCCATCCGGTACAAAGCCGGACGGAGTTGTATGGAGCGCCGCTGGGGATTGCGGCGATGGCGCATGCTCCGACGAACGAAGCCGGCGTGATCTTTCTGTTTGGGGTGGTGGCGGCGGAGCTGGGCTTCCGGGTGGAGCGGATGCAGACGGCGTTTCCGGATTGCGAGGCCAAGCGAGAGATTGTCCCGGGGAAGTGGGAGCGGGTGAGGATTGAATTTGAGTTTGAAAGCCGCAATTTTAGAGAACACAGGCATGATCCGGAGGGGTGCGATGTGATTGTCTGCTGGCGGCATAATTGGGCGGATTGTCCGGAGAGGATTGAGGTGGTGGAATTGGGGAGGGTGGTGAGGTGAAATCATTATTATCGGGAGAATTACGTCAAAATTCTTGATTTTTGTTGAAATGAAGGTATATATGATATTCCCTAATGATGAAGACCCGAGCTAGGCTGTCAGGCCCTGATAAAAAATATGCACGGCGCAAGCCCAGCGTTGTCAGTTACAACATGTCTCAAATCAGATCAAGCGGGTCTGCAATTGAAATTGCGCTATATCGCGCTCTTACAAGACAAGGGTTACGCCCCAAGAAACAGCCAAAGATTTTAGGCCGGCCTGATTTTGCATTCCCTCGCTTACGTATAGCAATCTTCTGCGATAGTCATTTTTGGCATGGATATAAATGGTCCCAACGGAAATTGGATCTAAAGCATAATTCAGCTTTCTGGATCAATAAAATCGAGAGAAATATTGCGCGAGATCAGGAAGTTAGCAAAGCGCTACAGAAGGAGGGTTGGAGAGTATTCCGATTTTGGGAACATCAGATTGAGCATGCAGCGGACAGATGTGTTATGCGAATCAAAAATTACATCACAAAAAGGAGAGCTACCGAATCATGGCAATAGTTGCCTTCGATCTTTTCTGCGGGTGCGGTGGCGTCACAACAGGGCTTAGGACAGCGGGGATTAAGGTACCCTTCGGAATTGATTTCGATGAAGATTGCAGGCTAACGTATAGCCAAAATAACCCAGGCTCAAGTTTTATAAATAAGGACATAAAGAATGTATCTTCGGAAGATCTTTTGAAATGGGCTCCTGGTCTTTTTAAGACAGATTATTTGCTTCTTGCAGCTTGCGCCCCTTGTCAACCTTTTTCAAGTCACAATCGAAGCAACAATAAGGCTTCTGGTCGGGCAATGTTATGTGAAGTTGAGCGGTTTGTTCGGGATCTGCTGCCAGATTTTGTGCTTTTGGAGAATGTTGGAGGCATTCGAAATGTTCCTGGATACAGTGCGTATCGCAGATTAAGGAAGACGCTAGAAAGTCTCCGTTACACCGTTGACTCAAGAATCGTCGACTCGCAATTTTATGGTGTCCCGCAGAGCCGAAAACGCCTAGTAATTTTGGCTAGCAGATACTCTGCATTAAGCTGGCCGGAAGCAACCCATGGAATGAGTAATGGTTTGCCCAAGCCCGTCACAGTACGGGATACAATTTCTAGATATCCTGAGTTAAGAGCTGGCGAGCAACACGCAACGCTCAATGCTCATTTAACGGCGCAATTATCACCGAAAAATTTCGAGAGGCTGAAAAATACACCAATGGATGGGGGTGACAGGCGAGAATGGCCCAAAAAATTTGTTCTTGTGTGTCATAAAACGCATGACGGTCATCCCGACGTGTATGGACGATTAAAATGGGATAGTACAGCCCCAACCCTAACGACGAAATGTACGAGTATTTCAAATGGAAGGTTTGGCCACCCTGAACAGAACCGAGCGATTTCTGCGAGGGAGGCGGCTGCTCTGCAAAGTTTCAATGATGGTTACATGTTCTACGGAGGGCTCGGATCATTGAGTCGTCAAATTGGAAACGCGGTCCCACCTCGATTGGCCGAGCGCTTTGGGAGCGCGATTGGGACTATGGCTCAAAATGTCATCAAGAGGAAAAATGATGGTTGGCGCAAATATTTGAGTGACAACTAAAGTAAGAAGTGTCCAATTTTTTCAAGCGCATTGTCATGGACCATCTTTATTACATCGTTGATCTTGTTTTCGACAAGATCAAATGTCAACTCTACTCCTTTTTTTTCCATACGGTGTAGTGATTCCATCACAATAATGTCTATGAATCGCTGAAAATGATACTCTCTCCACCGTGCTGATTCCGCACCATAACGCTTCAGTATTTCCGTGGCCAATGGACGTGACGTGTTAATCCAGTAAACTCCAGAGTTAACATCTATGGCCCGCTGGTACATTGGATTATGACGAGGGCTGAGATGCAAGGTATCCCCATTCCCAAATGGATCGGGGTTATAACTAGATAAAAGAACAATAGGATGCCGGACACCTTTCTTAGGATCCTCACCACTTCCACCGCCTTTTGCCCCGCCCTGGCCGTGATTTACCCCATTGTTTGTCGACTCGCCGCCTTGAGGGCCGCCTGAACCAGTGTCTCCTTGCCCGCCAGAGCTATTGCCGAGTTCAGACCCGCCAAGTATGTCCCCTAAAACTTGATCCATGAACTGGTTTTTCCAGGTATTGAGAATCTTATTAAACTCGTCCGAGAGCCTTAAATTCTCAAGCTTTCTCTCTTGTGCGTCCTGTTGTTCAAGAAGTTTCCCGACTTCATCCACCTGATGCGCGATCCATCTCAGTAAAGCTTGCGTTTTTGAATTTGAGGAAATGAGCTCTTCTCTATCATTGCTGACGCAGTCATCTTCCGGGTCTTCCAGAATTGGGCAATAACACTCCCCGAACATAAATTCAGCTTGAGCATATTGTTTAATGTGAATAAGTTTTTGAAGCCGATAAGATGCGATCACTCCAATTTCGCCCAAAATGTCTATGCTGTTTAGATCGCTGAGCCTGCCATTAACCCCAAATGGCTCTTTGGCTACGAAAAGTTTTAGGTATCCCTGTGGGTAGTCCTCATTGTTGAAGATAATCTCTTTCACAGAACCGTCTTCTTCATATTGGAGTGTCCTGGGAATCGAGATTTGTGGAATGTCTTCGTATCCTTCGCGGAGGGGGACCTGTTCTGGCTGCAAACGTTGCAAAACCATTTTTCCGTTGTGCAACACGCTTACAGGTTTTCGCTGAATTAACTTTCTTGCTTGGGGGTGCAAGCGTAATTTCTCGACCAGTCGCGACACTGGGACGACGCCACGAATCCGATCAGGTTTGATACCGCGAACAATAGTAAAGCCACCGCCATTTATTATTTTTTCCTTGATGCCTGAAGGAAGGTCAATATTCGTAAGGCCCGCAAGCTCCAAAGCTTCCTGTCCCGATAAGTGTTGGTCCCGGAAGTCTCGCGCAAATCCATATTTTTTCTTTTCATTAAAGCCAAATATATTCAATTTCTTATTGCGGTAACTAATGAAATGGGACAATTGGAACATTTGACGCATGTAAAACTTGCCCCCATTTCCGTGTCCGCCGTATGTTCTCTTGCCACTTCCGCGCGAGGATGCCTTGGGGTCTCCCCAGCGCTTAAGCGCCGTATTGATATCGTTTGAGGTCATTCCACAAAAATCTATACATTCAAATGCGGCAGGTCCCTGGCCGGCACCATCAATGAAATTAATGAGAATATGCTGTTGATCATCAGGAACCGGTGGAGTTTGCCGAATGTAAGCGTCAGCAGAATTCTTTAGCCACTCTGGAAGGCCTTTCTCGTGGCTAAACTTGAACTCATTACCGATGATATCTAACAGATGGTCGTCAATAACATTGGGCTGTTCAACTATGGAGACAGAAATTGGCATAGGTCTTAATGAGAAGAAGATTTAAATGCGATGTCAGATGAGAATCTCGTCATCATAAGTGTGTGAAACTGTCGCATTTCTTCGAAAAGGGGATGATCTTTATTTTCAGAAATGCTGTCTATCATATCCCGAATAGTATTTACACGACCAAGAAAATCATTTTTAGACGTTCGCACGCTCACTCCAAGATAGTCAAATAGATCCGCGTCAATAATTTCAGTGGAGTTGCCGGCGAGAAAAAGCCGAAAGCATTCCAAATTTTTTATGCGTTCAATCTCAATCTGGACATCTCTACCGAGACGACCAGCAGAGGGTAAAGCTTGGTGTCCTGTTTGAATTTTTGCAAGCCGTTCTGCTTCCTCTATGCCATGATGCGTCAAAGCAAACATCTTATTTGATGCTGTTACCATTCCTCTTTTTCGATAGTCGTAAAGCGGTTTATGAACGGCGTCACCCGAATCTGGAAAATGAGGATATCCTTTAAGGTGAAAATCAGAGGGAAAGTCGGAAAATACCTGGACAACAATGTCCTCATACTTTACCTTTTTTTTGCCTTGCTTCCACAACTTATACAGAGCTAGCAGAACTTTATTAGACATTGTAAGCGAAAGCATGGATTTTAATCCTCACTGTTATAACATGAAAATGCTCAATGACAGTCTCTGAAGCCCACAAATTCGCAGCTGCGCCGAACCAAATATTAGCGGACGCTGTTGAGATTCCAGACGACTGTAGACGGTTGTTATCTCAAGGTGGCTACGAAAGCCTCGGCGATTTCCTGAACGATACCAAAGCTTTTCGACAAATATCAATATCAGATTTAAATTTGAGCGTTCGGAGTCGAAACTCGCTTAGACATGCAAATATCCAGGACGTAGGGGAACTCTTGCTCCTTAAAAAGGAACAAGTGCTCAAATTCAAGCATATGGGTATCAACAGCCTTCTGAATATTGGCCAATCGCTCAATGCCTATGTCAAATCGCGACATTTCTTGGTTTTAATGAGCGTCGAACTTATAGGTCCCGACCGTCAGGCTATGGAAAGTTCAGTACATGAAACGCCTGGGGATATTGAAGGCTCGGTACTGAAAAAGTTTGGATCAACAGGCTGGAAAGTGCCGAAAGAAATCAAAGGTGATCTGGATGCGCTAGTCTTGATCCTTGATTTGCCACAGCGGGCTCTTTCTGTGTTGAACTTCTTGCATATTGATACTGTTCGCGAACTGCTGAGTACCCCGCCAGATCATCTTCTTTCACAAGAAAATTGCGGCCGGAAAACAATTGCAGAAATGGAGATTCATCTCTTCGAGTATCTGAGAACAGGGTCAGAATTCGACGAGACCGAAGTCTCGGGGTTCAAAACTTTTGTTGAGCAACAACTTGCAAAGCTGGACGAACGTTCCAGCAATGTATTGCGCGATAGATATGGACTTTGGGATGATATTTCGGAAACTCTGCAAGAGATCGGTGACAAGCTGAATCTAACCAGAGAGCGTATACGCCAAATTGAACTAAAAGCCAAGAAAAAGCTAAGTAGAACCACGTCTGTAGTTATAAAGAATTTCGTTCAAAAAAGACTTATGCGTCATTTCAGTGACGACGAGCATAGTGGCGTCATCGCTGAAGCGGAGCTTGCCACGGTTTTTGCTGACGATTGCACAGAGCAAGAGGCTGCCGTTGGGCTGCAATTCATAATAGAGCTTGTGGGGTCGAGTAAGGAACTTTTTGGTCCCGTATTTACAACACCTGAGCCAGGTGTTTATGCAGCGGGTCACCATATCCAAGAGCTTTATCATCTTGCTGTGAATCGGATGAGGGAAGCTCTTGCGCAGAAAGAGACGGCGATGAGGATCGAAGAACTTATAAGTGCCGCTTCTGCCGATCTTGAAAACACAGGGTTGTTCTTTCGCAAAGTTCTTAGTATTTCTTCTTCCTTCCGAATCATCAATAATGAATTCGCGGTTTCTTCAGACTGGTCAATGTTTAGTTCAAAAACTACGAATGCTTTATGCAGGATTGCCTTATCGTTTAGTAAGAAGCCGATGCATTTCACTGATGTTGCTCGAAAGATAATGGAGTTAAATCCGGAATTATCCTCAATCAATCACCGGACTGTACACAATGAGCTAGTAAAACGAAGGGATTTATTTGTAAATGTCGGTGAAGGCACGTACGCCCTCACTGAGTGGGGAGTTAAGCGTCCTCCGTTTCTCAAGGAAGCGCTTATTCGTGTGCTCTCAGAAAGTTCATATCCACTTCCTTATTGGTATATAGAGCAGCAGATGGCTAATATTCATGCGTATAAGAAAACATCTATTCGTATGAGTCTCGACTTGAACCCGTCACTGTTTAGGCGATACGATAACGATCACTATATGCTACGTGCGGACAATACAACATAGGAACAAATAAAAGGCGCCGCTTTTCAGCAGCGCCTTTTAGATCGCCGAAATCGACGACATCGCCGAGATCGGAAAAGCAAAACCAAATCCAGCTACGCTTCTCTTATCCCGTCCATAAACGCCTTTAGCTTTCTTGAGCGTGATGGATGCCGCAGTTTACGCAGCGCCTTGGCTTCAATCTGGCGGATACGTTCGCGCGTAACGGCGAACGACTGCCCGACTTCTTCCAGCGTGTGCTCCGAGCCGTCTTCAAGACCAAAGCGCATCTTGATGACTTTCTCTTCGCGCGGCGTAAGCGTACGCAGCACCTGCGCGGTCTGGTCTTTCAGGTTCACGTTGATCACGGCCTCAGCGGGAGAGACCATGGAGCGGTCCTCGATGAAGTCGCCAAGGTGAGAGTCTTCCTCTTCACCAATGGGCGTCTCCAGCGAGATGGGCTCCTGTGCGATCTTCAGGACCTTGCGGACCTTGGATACAGGAATATCCATGCGCTTGGCAATCTCTTCTGAGCTTGGCTCGCGCCCGAGTTCCTGCACCAGTTGTCGCGAAGTGCGGATCAGCTTGTTAATGGTTTCGATCATGTGCACCGGAATACGGATGGTGCGCGCCTGATCGGCAATGGCGCGGGTAATGGCCTGGCGGATCCACCACGTTGCGTACGTGGAGAACTTATAGCCGCGGCGGTATTCAAACTTGTCCACGGCTTTCATCAGACCGATGTTGCCTTCCTGAATCAGGTCCAGGAACTGCAACCCGCGGTTGGTATATTTTTTGGCAATCGAAACCACGAGACGAAGGTTGGCCTCAATCAGCTCGCGCTTGGCCGCTTCCGCGTCTACGTCGCCCTGGATGATCTCGCGCTGCGTGCGCCGCAGCTCCTGGTAGCTGACGCCGCATTCCTGCTCCAGCTTTTCCAGATCGTTGCGGTGCTGGCGCTGTATGCGCCGGTACTCGCGCTTGGTCTCTTCCACGCGCGTGGCTTCAATCTTTTTTTCCAGATTGTTGATCTGGCGATCGAGCGAACGCATGGAATCGACAGTCTTGTTCACCCGGTCAATCAGGCGCTTGCGCTCCGGATTGGTGAACTTCAACTTGCGAATGCCGCCTGAGACCATCACATGTGCACGGCCCAGGGCCCAGCGATATTTACGAGACTCCTTCGGTTTTTTCTTTTGCTTTACCGCTTCCAGCTTTTCTTCCAGCAGCTGGACTTTTTTATAGTGTTTGCCGACATCCTCAATCTGCCCGACAAAATCTTTCAACCGGGCCTGTACGATGTCTTCAGTGATCTCTTCTTCGTCAAACGCGACCAGCTCCTTAATGGAGCGGACGCCCTTTTTCAGGTCCTCGCCAAGCGAGAGAATTTCCTTGATGACGATAGGAGAGCGCGAAAGCGCTTTCAGAACGCGGAGCTGTCCGCGTTCAATGCGTTTTGCAATTTCAACTTCACCTTCGCGTGTGAGCAGCGGAACCGTGCCCATCTCGCGCAGGTACATGCGCACCGGGTCGTTCGTTTTTTCGAGCGCGCCGGGCGTCAGATCAAGTTCAACGTCTTCGCCTTCCTCAATATCTTCAAATTTCTGTTCGGAAGGCAGTCCCTTTCCAGCATCCAGGACATCAATGCCCTGGGTCCCAATCGTGGTTAGCAGGTCATCCAGATCATCTGGGGAGTGGACATCACCGGGTATTAGGTCATTGACCTGGTCATAGGTGAGATATCCCTTTTCTTTTCCTGCGTCGATCAGTTTTTTTATGTCGTCAAATTTATCGTCTAGAGCCAAACCACGACCTCATTTTTCGTGACAATACGGGGCTGTACGCTCGTATCCACTTTACGAATAGCGGCGGGTATTTAGACTTGGAATGCGCGCACGTCCCGAGAGTACTAAGGTTAACATAAACAAACCCGAGAAGAAAAGCGCCGTCCCAATCCACCCGCTTTAAAATAAACGAGATACAAGAACGCCTACCTGTGAATTCCCCGCAAAGGATTAGATGCCGCATAAGCACTTGGGTTTCGTGGCCTTTCCCCGCTGGAATGCCGAAACCAGAGAAATTATTGTTTAAGACTATTGAATTAAGGCCTTTTTCGAGGCTTGCCCAAAGATTTGGACAAAAAATGGCAGCCAGAGGCGCATTGAAAGCGAAACTGGTGTTAAGTTCCGAAGCCTGGGTTCCCGAGCTTAAGTTCCGAAGCTTAGGTTCCCGAAGCCAGCTTCCTGTCCAGCTCCAGTTTTTCCTGCTTCAGCCGGAGCAGCGCCACCACGTCATTCCGGCGTTCTGCCTCCACAATGCCCCGTTTGATCTCGCCTTCGCGCTGGCTCAGTTGTGACTGATGCCGTAATGCGTCCAGGGCGCCCGCCAGCAGCTCCGGCGTTAGCGGCTCGCTCTCCCGCATCACGATCTTCGCCAGTCTCTGTCTGTCAGGCTCCGCCAGCGGCAGCAGCATTGGGTCTATGCCGTCTTCGCCGCGCTCGATCGCCAGGGCATTTTGCAGCAGCGCTTCCAGCAGCGTCTCAGATGTCAGCCCCGCATGCAGACGCTCTTCCGCCAGCGCCTGTATCGCGCTGTGGCGTAGATTGGCTTCATCTTCAGCCATGGAAGAGGCTGCACGCACCAGCACTTTTTCTGACGGCGTCACGTCCGACTCCGGCGTGGCCCGCAAGCCCGTCGACCCACGGCTCACCGCGGCTGACTTAAATTCCTGCCGCAGCACCGTGGTATCGATATTCAGCTTCTGCGCGATATCGTTGGCCAGTTCGTCGCGCACAATCCGGCTGGGCACGCGATGTATATGCGGCAACAGGAAATTCACCGCGTTCTTTTTTCCCTCCGGACTTCTCACCGGAAACAGCTTCAGCGTGCGCTCCACCAGATAGTCAAAATATTTGAGCGAGCCCTTCAGCGCCCGGGCGTATGCCTCCGCGCCGTTCTTGCGGATAAACAAATCCGGATCAAAGCCTGTCTCCAGCCGCAGCACGCGGATATTAAATTCTTCTTCCAGCAGCATCCCCAGTGACTTGTCCGTAGCCGCGGCGCCCGCCGTGTCGGGATCAAAATTCACCACAATATCTTTGCTGAACCGCCCCAGCAGACGCACCTGCGTCTCAGTAAACGCCGTGCCGGAACTGGCTGCCACGTTGTGAAAGCCGGCAGAATAGACGGCAATGCAATCCATCTGCCCTTCCACAATAATCACGTAGCCCAGCTTGCGGATCGCCTCTTTCGCGCGGTCAAGGTTATAGAGCACACGGCTTTTGGAATAGATCGGCGTCTCCGGCGAGTTCAAATATTTTGGGCCCGACTTTTCATCAGTCGCCAGCGTGCGTCCGGTAAAGGCTATGATCTTCCCATTCTCATTGGAAATCGGGAACATGATGCGGTTGCGGAACTTTGAGTACATCGCGCCTGAGTCTGCGCCTTCTTTCCATGAGAACAATCCAGAAGCGCGCATCATCTCGTCGCTGAAGTCGGCTTTCAGGCGGTCTTTCAGCGTGAACCCGGAATCCGGCGCAAAGCCGATTCGGAATGTCTTGATCGTCTCTTCTTTCAGGCCGCGTCCCGCCAGATACTCGCGCGCATGCGCCCCTTCCGGCCTCCGCAGCTGGTCTTCAAAAAATTTGCAGGCACGCTCATGCATGTCGATCAGCTTGCCCCGTCGCTGCGCGTCTTCCGCCTCGCCCTCAGAGCTGTACTGCATCTTGGGCAGTGGAATGCCGGATTTTTCCGCTACCAGCCGGATCGCTTCCGGAAAGCTGATCTGCTCCCGCTCCTGCACAAACTTAAAAACGTCACCGGACTTGCCGCAGCCAAAGCAGTGAAAGAACTGCCGCGTTGCGTGGACGGAAAACGACGGCGTCTTCTCGCCATGAAACGGACACAGGCCGGTAAAATTCTGCGCTCCAGCTTTCTTGAGCTGGATGTAGTCGCCAATAATGCGGACAATGTCCGCTTGCTGCCGCACCGTTTCTTTAAAGTCGCTGAGCGTGGTCATGAACTCTTCAGACCATTGTGCTTGAAAATCAGTCACAGGGGAATGCCAGAACTTAGGCAGTGAATGTGGAAATCTGCGCAGAATTATCAGAAAGATGTTTCCGCGCCATCTTATCCTTCTTCCGGATTACGTCCGTGGCAATGTTTGCTGGTTCAAACACCTTTTCTGTTCAAATCACGTTCTCCAGCGGGCCTCAGTTCTCCAGTCCGCCTCTTGCTTTTGCTGGGTCTGGGGCTATTAATGAGCTGGATAAAACCTAAAAAGCCCGTAACAAATTGTCTCCTCAAACGTAGAATCTCTTAATGAAACCTACAGTGCTCACCACCAAACCCCGGGTCAATCAATGCCTAAACCCCACTGGGTGGCTCGGACGATTTGTTTTACGCAACATGAATGCACGTCATTCCAAGGTCACAGACTGGGGCTTGTCTCATATTTCCGTAGAAAGACACAACACAATTCTTGATGTAGGGTGCGGCGGCGGAAAAACAGTAGGCAAATTGGCCGCGCTCGCTTCTGAGGGAAGGCTGTATGGGATTGATCATTCTTCGGAGAGCGTTTCTGTTGCCCGCAAAACGAACAAAAAATCGATCGCTGCGGGCCGCGTCGAGATTATTGAGGCCTCTGTCGCGCAACTGCCATTCCGCGAAAATACATTCGATCTGGTTACCGCGGTGGAGACACATTTCTGGTGGCCTGACATTCCTGTCGGCATGAACGAAATATTCAGGGTACTGAAGCCAGGCGGAACTCTCACCATTATCGCCGAAGTGTATAAAGGGGCGCAGACTAGGATGGCTACGCTGGTTGAAAAATATCTGCCCCTTTCCGGCATGAAATTTCTCACCGTCGACGAGCATCGTGAGCTCTTTGAAAATGCAGGCTATTCCGAAGTGAAGCTGGCAACAGAATCCGGCAAAGGATGGATAACCGCGATCGGTAAGAAGCCCGTTTGATCAAAGCGGTGGATGGCTTGCCGTGATTCGCGGCCCAACTCTCTGCTTCCCACCCTCAACTCGTGCCAAATTCCGCCAAATCTCCTTGCAATTTTCTTCGCGACGTCCGTTCCATGACTGGCACTATGTACCCACACGCAAGGGAGAATTCATGCCACGAACCGTTCCCACTGCCACCGCACTGATTGTCCTGATTGCCGCAGCATTTGCTTCAAGGGTGCAGGCGCAAGTTTCTCCGCAGTTTAACGTCTCTATTAATCCATCGATTGTCACCGTAACTCAGGGCAGCATGACGTCATTGACAGTAAACATTGTGGTGAATGAGCGGCCGCAATTTGAATTCACCGTCTCCGGGTTGCCCGGCGGAGTTGTTGCTCAGGTCTCACCAGGACACCCTGGCGCCAATACGATTATGCTCACAGCGCTTCCCACTGCATCCACGGGCACATTCAATGTCCATGTGACTGTGCTCGCCGGGAATAACCCGCAATCGCAATCGTTTACGCTCAACGTCAAGCCATTGCCGATGGTGCAATGGGAATATCAAGTAGAAAAGGCCGCGACGGAAGACGATCTTGACGGCTGCTGCCGCCAGATTAGGCCAGCAATCCTGGGAACTGATCAGCGTGGTGTATCGCGAACGCGGCAGCAAGGGCCTGCCGGAATGGACAGGCTTCTTCAAACGGCAGAAGCGTCCAACACATGGGGATTGATTGCATTGCGAGTTTTCAACGTCGGTTTTACGAATACAACAATCGCACGCCAAATTCACCGCGATTCGCGTCTTTCGCGTTCATTCGCGGCTAAATCTCTGATCTGCGTTTATCTGCGTAAATCTGCGGCTAGGTCTTTGATACTCTAGAAACGATGAAAATCGAAACCCGCGCAGTCCATGCCGGACGCAAGCCTGAAACCGGCACCCGTGACGTGACCCCCGCCATCCATCTTTCCACCACCTTTCAAAAGGCCGACGATGGCAGCTTGCCCGGCGGCTTTCTATATTCGCGCGCGGACAATCCCAACCGCGCCGCGCTGGAAGAGGCATTGGCATCCCTCGAAGAAGGCGCAGCGGCTCTGGCATTTTCTTCCGGCAATGCGGCCACGCTTGCTCTGCTGCAGGCGCTTGCACCCGGAGATCACATGATCGCCGGCGACGATGTTTTTTATGGCACCGCCATTCTTTTTAAAGGACTGCTGGCAAACTGGGGTCTCAAGCACACGCTGGTCAACATGCAGGATACGGCTGCTGTGGAGCGCGCCGTTACACCGGCGACCAAGCTGATCTGGGTTGAAACTCCCTCCAACCCCCTGCTGCACGTTGCCGATATTCGCGCCATGGCGGCGATTGCCCACAAGGCTGGCGCTCTGCTGGCCTGTGACAATACATGGGCTACGCCGCTGCTGCAGCTTCCACTCAAGCTTGGCGCGGACGTAGTGATGCATTCGGTGACTAAATATCTTTCCGGCCATAGTGATGTAGTCAGTGGGGCTTTAATTTTTAAGGAAGCCAATCCGTTTTTTGAAAAAGTCCGCAGCATACAGCGCGAAGGTGGCTCTGTGCCATCGCCTTTCGAGTGCTGGCTGGCGCTGCGCGGCCTGCAAACATTTCCGTATCGCGTTCGTGCGCAGACGCAAAGTGCCCGCCAGATTGCCGAATTTCTCGCCGACCATCCGCAGATTGAGTCTGTCCACTATCCCGGGCTACCCAGCCATCCGGGCCACAAGATCGCTGCCGCGCAGATGTCTGGTTTTGGCGGCATGCTTTCCATCCAGGTAAAAGGCGGACAGAAAGAGGCTTTCAAACTTGCTGCCGGCGTGAAGATCTTCACGCACGCCACCAGCCTGGGCGGTCCGCATAGTCTGATCGAGCATCGTGCTTCAGTGGAAGGCGTGAACACGCGCAGCCCGGTGAACCTGCTGCGGTTGTCTATTGGCTTGGAACATCCGGATGATCTGATTGAGGATTTGGAACAGGCTCTGAAAAAACTTTAGCCGCTGATTGCGCAGATAAACGCAGATAAAAACAAGTTGGCCGCGAATGAACGCGAATTTGAAAGAAGCAGGGAAACCGGAGCGACTAAGGGCGCTTACTCGCGCTGGCTAACTTCTTGCCAAACAAAACGCCTTCACGACAAACGAGTAAAAACAATTCGTGTTCATTCGCGAAATTCGCGGCCAAGCCTTTTTCCTGATCAGCGTTCATCTGCGAAAATCAGCGGCGAAAGCAAAATCACCGCAGTTCTATAATTCGATCTCCAGCGTTGAGTGCCGCTTCAATCATTGGCCAAAATCGCTCAAACGCTGCCAACAGTGTTGCTGTACGACAATTTCCTAAGCGAACCCACAAAAATCTGGTTTTAGCTCCAGGTCTGCTTGCCAGATAGAGAAAATCTTCATCTTTGCTGATAATGATTCTCTCTTCGCTGTCTGCATGGTGGCAGATTTCAATATCTGAGGCAGTAGCTAAACCAATCTCTAGAACATGCTGACAGTCGTGTCCATGTTTTAGCAAGAATGTGGCAAGAGAAATTGGGAGCTGGTTATCGACTAGGAATTTCACGTCTGCAGCACAACGTGATCAGTCTGATAGGCAGCATAGTCGATGGCCGCAAGAATATCTTCATGTTCCAGAAATCCGTAATCGGCTAAAATTTCCTCGAACGAAGCTCCGGCGCCTAGCAATTCTAAAATGTCACTCACGCGAATGCGCTGGCCCCGAATGCACGGCCGCCCTCCGCACTTTCCCTGCTCTACCGTGATCCGATTTAGACGTTGTAAATTCATGAGGCTTCTTACCGCCTAAGATACTTTGTTTTCTGGGTTATTGGCAAGATGAAAGGTATGCGAAATTCGCGGCTAAATCTTTTTCCTGATCAGCGTTCATCTGCGAAAATCAGCGGCGAAACCCCTAATCCCCGGCCGGCCCCAATGCTGGCTGCGGCTTTGGCTTCTGATGAGCGCCTCTCCAGCGCCCCACGCGCAACCGTATGCGGTCCATATAGAGATAAACCACGGGAGTAGTGAAGAGAGTCAGTGCCTGGCTTACGATCAGTCCGCCCACAATGGCAATACCCAGCGGACGTCGCAGCTCTGCTCCGGTTCCACCGCCGAGTGCCAGCGGCAAGCCGCCCAGCAAAGCGGCCATGGTAGTCATCATGATCGGACGGAAGCGCAGCATGCATGCTTCAAAAATTGCGTCTTCAGGGTTCTTGTTTTCGCGGCGGGTGGCTTCCACGGCAAAATCGATCATGAGGATGGCATTCTTTTTCACAATGCCAATCAGCAGAATAATTCCTATCAGCGCGATCACGTTGAGATCGTTGCCGGTTAGCATGATTGCCAGAATGGCGCCCACTCCGGCTGAGGGTATGGTGGAGAGAATCGTGATCGGGTGAATCAGGCTCTCATAGAGCATGCCCAGCACAATATAGACGGTGACCAGCGCCGCCAGAATCAACCACGGCTGGCTCTTGGCTGAATCTTTAAACGCCGCGGCCGTTCCCTGGAAGCTGCCTTGGATGCTTGCAGGTACGCCCAGATCGCGCATGGCTCTTTCCACCACGGTTGCTGCATTTCCCAGCGGTACGCCCAGAGCAAGATTGAAAGAGATTGTTACCGCCGGATAGAAGCCTTGGTGGTTTACCTGTAACGCTGTGTTGGAAGGCTCGTAGTGTGTAAACGAGGAGAGAGGGACCTCAACTCCGCTCGACGACTTTACGTAAGTATTTCTGAGTGCGTCCGTGCCCGGTGCCAGCTTGGGATCCACTTCCATCACCACGTGATACTGATTCAGCGGAAGGTACATGGTGGAAACCTGCGCCTGTCCAAAGGAAGCATAGAGCGCGGCATCCACCTGTGCGGATGAGACTCCCATGCGCGACGCGGTATCGCGGTCTATAACAACATCTGCGGCCAGACCTTTATCCTGCTGGTCAGTATTCACATCACGTAGTTCCGGCAAGCTGCGGAATTTGGCCAGAATTTGCGGCGCCCAGGTATTGAGCTCCTGCAGATCTTCTGACTGGAGGGTGTATTGGAATTGCGCGTTGGACTGGCGTCCGCCGATCTGCAGATCCTGGGTAGCGGTAAGAAACAGCGTTGCCCCGGGGATCACCGCCAGCTTGCCGCGCAGGCGATTAATAACCTGGTCTGCCGTGACATTGCGTTCCGCTTTGGTTTTGCGTTCGCTGTTCGGCTTCAACACAATGAACATGCGTCCGCTATTGGAACTCCCCTGGCCGCCGGAGAATCCCACGGCATTATTTACCGCAGGATCTTTCAGGACAATCTGCACATATTGCTGCATCTTGTCTCTCATGGCGGGGAAAGAGATGTCTTCTGATGCGATGACCGAGCCGTTAAGCCGGCCTGTATCCTGCTGGGGAAAGAAGCCTTTGGGCGCGATGACGTAAAGATAGATGCTGAGGAACGCCGTCAGAATCGTAATAACCAGCGTGATGGCCTGATGGCGCAGCACCCAGCCCAGGCCTCCCCGGTAAACTTTCAGCATCCAGTCAAAACCGTGCTCGCTGATGCGATAAATGCGCCCATGCTTTTTCGCTTCCGGACGCAAGAACTTGGCGCACAACATCGGCGTTAAAGTGAGCGATATCACCAATGACACGCCAATGGCCGTGCTGAGCACTACGGCAAATTCACGGAATAGCCGGCCCACCAATCCCTGCATCAGCAGGATGGGGATGAACACCGCGACAAGCGACGTGCTCATGGAGAGCACGGTGAATCCAATCTCTTTCGCGCCGCGGAATGCGGCCTCCACCGGCCCCATGCCGCTTTCCATGAAACGCGTGATGTCTTCAATTACGACAATTGCATCGTCAACCACGAACCCGGTTGAGATGGCCAGCGCCATCAGAGAGAGATTATCAATGCTGTAATCCAGCAGGTACATCACGGCAAACGTGCCGATAAGTGAGAGCGGCACGGCCACGCTGGGGATCAAGGTAGCGCGCAGGTTGCGCAGAAAAACAAAAACCACCAGCACAACCAGAACAATGGAAATGATCAGCGTGATCTGAATATCGGCCACGGAGGCGCGGATCGTCGTTGTGCGGTCCAGGGCCACGTCAAGCTTGATGCCCGCCGGAATTGAAGCCTGCAACTGCGGAAGCAGCTCTTTCACGCGGTCCACGGCCTCGATAATATTGGCTCCGGGCTGGCGGAAAACGATCATCAGTACGGCCGGTTTGCCGTCGGCCACACCGGTATTGCGTATGTCTTCTACTGAATCTTGAACTGTGGCCACGTCCTGCAGGCGCACCACGCCGGCATTGCTCCTGGCAACGATAATGTTTTTATAGTCATCGGCTTTAAAGATCTGGTCATTCGCAGTAATCTCCCAGGCATTGATTGCACTTTCAAACTGGCCTTTGGGGCGATTCGCATTCGCCGAACCCAGTGCTGCTTGTACCTGCTCCACACCCACGCCCAGCTTGTTCAGCAGCGTGGGATTGATCTCCGCCCGGACCGCCGGCCGCGCGCCGCCTCCCACAAAGACCTGTCCGATTCCCGGCACCTGCGAAAGCTTTTGCGCCAGGATGGAATCAGCCACGTCATACATGCGCGGCTTGGTAATACTGTCCGAGGTGAGTGACAGAATCATGATCGGCGCGTCAGCGGGATTGACTTTGCGCCAGTTGGGACGCGTCGGCAGATTTTGCGGCAACTGTCCCAGCGCGGCATTGATGGAAGCCTGCACATCGCGTGCTGCCGCATCAATGTTGCGCGAGAGATCGAACTGAAGCGTAATGTTTGTGGAGCCAAGCTGGCTGGTCGAGGTCATCTGGTTGACCCCGGCAATGCGGCCGAACTGGCGCTCCAGCGGCGTGGCGACGGAAGACGCCATGGTCTCCGGGCTCGCGCCCGGCAGCCCGGCGCTGACGCTGATCACCGGATACTCAACCTGCGGGATTGGCGCCACCGGCAAGCGCGTATAAGCCAGAACGCCAGCCATCAGAACGCCCATCGCCAGCAGTGACGTGGCTACAGGCCGGCGGATAAATGGAGCAGAAATATTCATGCTTTTCTAAAATCCCGACCCTGAGCTTCTCGCAGGGGAGGGAACCCTATTGCCTGATGGATCTCAAGGGCTACGTCCTTACATTGCGGATTGCTACTCGCCGTCAATTTCGACTCAAGGGTCATAGGTAAAACGGTCATAGGTAAAACGGCCATAGGTAAAAGGGGCGTCGGTAAAACGGTCATACGTAAACTCATCGTTGCTAAAGCGATCCCTCCGCCTTGCGGCGTTCGGGACTGCGAAAAAGATTTAATCCGCTCCCACAGTCTCTTTCTCCGGCTCCACCGTGATTTCATTGCCAACCTTGAAGCGCGAGAACTTGCTCGCCAGCTTGTCAAACCAGATATAGATTACCGGCGTGGTGTAGAGCGTGAAAGCCTGGCTCAAGAGCAGTCCGCCAATAATGGTGATGCCCAGCGGATGCCGCAACTCTGATCCGGTACCGCGTCCAAAAGCCAGCGGCACAGCGCCCAGCAACGCGGCCATGGTGGTCATCATGATCGGGCGGAAACGCAGCAGGCTGGCTTGATAGATAGCTTCCTCAGGCGGCTTGCCCTCTTTGCGCTCAGCCACCAGCGCAAAATCGATCATCATAATGGCGTTCTTTTTTACAATGCCGATCAGCAAAATAATACCGATGAGAGCCACCACCGTAAGATCATTCCGCGTGAGGATCATGGCCAAAATCGCGCCTACACCGGCGGAAGGCAGGGTGGAAAGAATCGTCAGCGGATGGATGTAGCTTTCATACAGCACACCCAGCACAATGTAGACCGTTACCAGCGCGGCCAGAATCAGCCAGGGTTCAGACGCCAGAGAATTCTGGAACGCCGCCGCCGTTCCCTGAAAACTCGCATGAATGCTGGCGGGCATTCCCATATCCTGCTCCGCCTGCGCGATCACCCGGGTGGCGTTGCCCAGTGATTCTCCCGGCGCAAGATTGAATGAGAGCGTGACCACCGGAAATTGTCCCTGGTGGTTGATGGCCAGTGGCGCCGGAGAAGTCGTAAAGTGGCTGAAGGCTGAAAGCGGAACCTGTTGCCCGGTGCTCGACTTCACATAGATATTGCTCAGGTCGCTGGGATCATTCTGAAACTGGTTTCCGACTTCAAGCACCACGTGGTACTGGTTCAACTGCGTGAAGATGGTTGAGACCTGGCGCTGGCCAAAGGCGTCATAGAGCGTGTCGTCAATCGTCTGGGGCAGAATGCCAAAGCGCGCGGCCGTATCGCGATCGATGACCAGTTCAGCCCGCAGCCCGCCGTTCTGCTGGTCGCTGGCTACGTCACGCAGTTCCGGCAAGGTGTGCAGTTTGGCCAGGATGCGCGCAGACCAGTCATTCAGTTCGTTGGCGTCGGCTGATTCCAGCGAATATTGAAACTGTGTGCGGCTCACGCGGTCTTCCACCGTAAGGTCCTGTACCGGCTGCATGTACAAAGTGATGCCTTCCACTTTTGCCAGCTCCGGCTGCAGGCGGCGGATAATTTCTGAAGCTGTAGAGTCCCGGTCTTCATGCGGCTTCAGGTTGATCTGTATGCGTCCGCTGTTCTGTGTGGTGTTGGTTCCATCAATCCCGATAAATGACGACAGGCTGGCGACGTCAGAATCCTGGAGAATGACTTTCGCCAGTTTCTGCTGACGGTCGGCCATTGAAGTAAAGGATACGTTTTCTGGCCCTTCAGAGATTCCCAGAATCACGCCAGTATCCTGTACCGGGAAAAATCCTTTGGGAACGATTGTGTATAGATAGACCGTCAGAGCCAGCGCGCCTAGCGTTGCCAGCAAAGTTGCTGTCTGGTGTTTCAGGACCCACCTGAGGGTGTATCCGTAATATTCGATCACACGCTCATAGGCGCGTTCGGTCGCCATATAGAAGCGGCCATGTTTGACTTTCTTGGGATCTTTGAGCAGCCGCGCCGCCATCATTGGCGTAAGTGAGAGCGAAACTAATGCTGAGATCACAATGGTCACAGCCAGGGTCACGGCAAATTCGCGGAAGAGCCGGCCCACAATGTCGCCCATAAACAGCAGCGGAATTAATACTGCAATCAGTGAAACCGTCAGCGAGATGATGGTAAAGCCGATTTGTCCCGCGCCCAGCAGCGCGGCTTCCAGCGGAGGATGCCCTTCCTCAAGATAGCGATCGATATTTTCGATCATCACAATGGCGTCATCCACCACAAAGCCGGTGGAAATGGTAAGCGCCATTAGAGAGAGGTTATCCAGGCTGTATCCCAGCAGATACATCACCGCGAAGGTGCCGACAATGGAGAGCGGTACAGCCACGCTGGGAATAATGGTGGCAGATAAATTTCTCAGGAAAAGAAAGATCACCAGCACCACCAGGCAGATGGTGAGCATCATTTCGAATTGCACGTCTTTTACTGACGCGCGAATCGTTTCCGTGCGGTCCGTAAGGACTGCTACTTTCACTGACGCCGGCAGCGCGGCCTGCATCTGCGGCAGCACTTTCTTGATGCGGTCCACCACGCCAATGATGTTGGCCCCGGGCTGGCGCTGGATGTTTACGATCACTGCGGGAGAAAGATTCATCCACGCAGCCTGTTTCACGTTTTCCGCGCTATCGATAATGGTAGCCACGTCGCGCAAGCGCACTGGAGCGCCGTTGCGATACGCGATTACTACTTCCTTATAGTCATTTCCGGAAAGCAGCTGGTCATTGGTAGAAATCGTGAAGGCCTGCCGCTGATTTTCCAGAACACCCTTGGCCTGATCTACGTTGGCCTGCCCCAGAACGGTGCGCAGATCTTCAAGACTCAGCCCGTAGGAAGCCAGCGCCGTTGGATTGGCCTGGATGCGTACAGCGGGCTTCTGCCCACCACTGATGGAAACCATGCCCACGCCGGTAATCTGAGAAATTTTCTGCGCCAGCGTGGTATCGGCCAGGTCTTCCACTTTTGAAAGCGGCAAACTGCTGGAAGTCAGAGCAAGCGTAAGGATGGGTGCGTCTGCCGGATTGACTTTGCTATAGATCGGCGGATTCGGCAGGTCGCGCGGCAGAAAAGTACTGGCGGCATTGATGGCGGCCTGCACTTCCTGTTCCGCAATATCAATGCTTTGCTCCAGCGTGAACTGCAGCGTGATGACCGAGCTACCGTAGGAACTGGTGGAGGTCATCTGGCTCAGGCCCGGTACCTGTCCAAATTGCCGCTCCATGGGAGAAGTTACGGACGAGGCCATCACTTCCGGTCCTGCTCCCGGATAAAAAGTGATTACCTGGATGGTCGGGTAGTCAACCTGCGGCAGGGCAGAAACCGGCAATTGCGTGTAGGCAACAATACCTACCAGCAGCAAGCCAATCATCAGCAGCGAAGTAGCGACTGGCCGCAGAATGAATAATCTTGATGGGCCACCAGCCGTGGCCATGTCTTTAATGTGTTCCTGCTCCCGCATGCGGCTTATTGACCTGACTCGGAAGACTGATCGGTTTTTGATGCTGCACCCGGTGCGCCTCCCGTGCGAATCTCCACGTGTGTGCCGGGCTGCAGCTTGTCCTGCCCGTCGGTAACTACCATGTCTCCGGGGTTGATGCCCTGGGAAATAGCGGCATAATTTCCTTCGCTGAAGGAGACGGTCACAGGACGCATGTCCGCCGTCTTGTCCGGCTTCACACTGAACACATAAGTCCCTTGCGGCCCGCGCTGGATGGCCGCCGTCGGCACCACAGTATTGTTTTTGCGTACTTCCAGCAGCAGATGGATGTTCACAAACTGGTTGGGCCAGAGCGAACGGTCGCGGTTGGCAAAAACAGCCTTGAGTTTTCCTGTGCCGGTAGTTGTATCGATCTGATTGTCGATCGTGGTCAGAGAGCCCGTGGTGAGCTTGGTCTGATCGTCACGGCTGTAAGCATCCACGCTCAACGTGCCCTTGCGCATGTGCTGCGAAACCGTTTGCAAACTGTCCTGGGGCAGGCTGAAGATCACGGAAATCGGTTCCAACTGAGTGATGATCACCAGGCCATTGGGATCGGCTGCGTGAACGATATTTCCCACATCAACCTGGCGCAGTCCAACACGCCCGCTTACCGGCGCCGTGATGCGCGTGTATACAAGGTTCAGCTTTACGTTATCGATTTGTGCCTGGTCCGCGCGGGTGGACCCTTCAAGCTGGCCTACCAGTGAATCCTGCGTGTCCAATTGCTGCTTGGGAACCACGCCGTCTTTATAAAGCTGCTGAAATCTGTCTAAATTGACCTTGGCGTCTTTGAGCGCGGACTGGTCTTTGAAAAGCGTTGCCTCCGCCTGGCTCAACTGGACTTCATAAGGCCGCGGGTCGATCACCGCGAGCAGCTCTCCCTGCTTTACTTCCTGGCCTTCTTTGAAATTCACCTGCACCAGCTGACCGTCAATGCGGCTCTTGACCGCTACGGTATTAAAGGCTTCCACAGACCCCAGGCCGTTCAGCAGAACAGGCAGGTCGCGAACTTCAGCCTTTGCCACGGCAACGGGAATGGCGCCCTGCGCGCCGCCACGGCCGCCTTTGCCGCCGCTTTTCTGTTTTGAATCGGCGCTGGTCTTGCCGCAGCCGATCATGATCAACGCCAGACAGATGCACACACAGGTGCGTCCGACCAAATTATTAGTTAGATGTTTCGACATCTGTCCTCTCAGGGGCAGTCTTGGAAATCTGAAATCCTATACAGACTTCGATTTTTCAGCAATCGCCGGTTATCGGCGGGGGCCGATACCGCTAGGAATGTGCCGTTGCGAGCTTACTGCGCCAACCATTCTATTTGACGGCATAAACGGAGTCTATGACACTTGTTTTTGTAAATAATTGTTAAAAGAGATTGAGAGTGGAATTGAGCCAGATCGGCCAGTTGGCGGGCAAATGCTGATGAAATCTGTGTGATTTGGCTCTACGCTCACCACAGCTGAGACGATCCTGCTGAATCAAGCTTCTCCGTGTTCGGGCCAAAATTGAAAGGGGCACAGCTCGCACTGTGCCCCAGATGTGAAGGTTTGCGTACGCCTAGAACTTTGGTGGCGTCGCCTGCGGAACCGCCGTTGGCGGAACTGCCACTGGTTGCGAATCACCATCGGGCGGCGGAGTAACGCTTTGTGGCGGCTGGGCTCCCGGCAATGCCGCTCCGGCCGGAAGTGTCCATACCTCTACTTTGCGTCCAGGTTCGGTCCCAGCTTTTGTCTGGATGCGGCTGGCATCGATGCCCTTGGACTTGGTCAGATAAACCATTGCATTCTGCGCGCGCTGCAAAGCCATGGATGCAGGTTCGCCGGCATCCGCAGAACCGGAGAGCACAGCATTGAGATTCGGGTCCTGCTGCATTTTCAAAGCAACATCATCCAGCACCGCTTTGGAGCGGTTGTCCACATATCCGCTGTTGGGCTTGAATTCAAGCTCCATCAGCTTCTGGGCTGTGGGTACGGCAGGCGCAGGCGCTTCCACGTTCACCGTAACCACGGTAGAGGCGCTCAACTGGCGATCGTCAAAAGCGGTGGCGCGAACAGAGATCGGCCCTGGGCCTGTGTCCGCCGTGTCCAGCGTGGCCTGGTTGCGATTGGAAGAAAGTTTGCCTCCGTTGGCGACATACGTGATGTTCACAGGACGGTTATCAGGGCTCACCGCTTCGCAACTGATGCTGGAGCTCTCTCCAGCGCGCAGACTCGTGGGTGATGCAGAGCAGGTGATCTTCGGCGGTGTGGTGGTTGTTGGGCCAGCTGCATCGGGTGCTGGAGCATTGCTGAAAGACGGCCGTATCGGCGGCAGAACTGGAGCTTCACTGGTGTCCATCTGCTCCACTCCATCTCCCACCTTGATATCTTCAAGAGCGGTCAAGATCATGACCGTCGAGCTCTTTGGACGGACCTGAAGCACAATCATGTCACCCAGTGTGCGCCGCGGCAGGCTGGAAACATCACCCAGGGGAAGATGCCGCGGATTTACCTGCGTATCTTCATAATCGCTGGCTTTCAGAGAGAGACCTGCCTCGGGATCGCGATAGGTGTAGGAATAAGTTCTGGTAGCGCGGAGATAATCGCCGGGCTTAAGCCCTTTATTGGCGCCGATGTTGATATATGCCTTGTACTTGGTGCCCAGGAAAGTATCGAACTCCTGCGCCATCACAATGCGTCCCATAGGCTTGCCGCTGGGAGGAGCATAGCGGTCCAGAGAGACTTTGCGGAAAGGCGGCGCTTCGCGTTCCACCAGAGGAATCGCCACATCACCCGGCATCACGTCCGCGCAGTTCAACTCAAACGTTGCGATGGCCGTGTTCTTCTGTACGTCAATAATTTTTACAATCGCCAGTTCGAAATATGGCTCGCCGGCGTTGTGGACGGCTGATTTCTGTCCGCTATAAATTTCGTAGTGGTTCGTATCTTTCACATGCCGGACAATCTGGTAGCGTTCGCCTTCCTTCATGCCCTGGCCATGGATGAAAATCACGTCAGAGGCCCCGGCGTAGCGGCTCTGGTCCGGACTATTGTGGCCGGCGGCGACAAAAAGTTTGTCTGAAATCTTTTCCGGGGTAATAAAGCCCGAGCAGTACATATCACTGGCCGTGGGTACATCGCCTGCGCTTACATTGGCTGTGCGCTGTTGCGGCCTTTGTGGCGGTTGCGGCTGAGCGGGCTGCCCTTGTTGTGAAAAACCTGTGTTCGATAAAATGCCCGCGACTGCCAGCACTGCCAGTCCAAATTTCCTCATACTTCCTCCCCTGCCCTTTGCGGAAAAGACACTTCTTTCCCGCCGGAACGCAAAACGTCCCGGGTGGAACATATCACCGCCTTTCCTGCGACTTCAACTAAACTCTTATTTACTAAGCAGATACGCTTAATTACAGAAGTTCAACTCACTTTTTGCATTCGGTGCTTGAATCTGTGATTTTGGCTCACGTATGATGGCCAGCCCTTACTAAATCTAATGAATGGAACATTATCCAGTAACGCACCAAGATTCCTGCCGGCCCGGCTACCCCGGGTTTGTGTGGCCATTGCTGCCACCAATCCGGCAGAAATGGTTCAGAAAGCGGACCTGGTTGTCCGCGATAACCCCTTTGTTGAGTTCAGGTTAGATTACCTTCCCAATCCCACGCTGGGTCTCGCAAAGCTGAAGACTTTTGTGGAGTATCACCCTGAGGCATTGATCATCGCCACCTGCCGCAGGACTGCAACTGGTGGCAAATTCAAAGGATCGATCGCTTCTCAGGTTGACCTGATGGTTAAGGCTGCCAGTCTGGGCTGCCACCTTGTGGATATCGAACTGGAGAGCGCTGCCCATCTGAAACCGGCTGATTTCGCGCGGCTGCGTCGGTCCGCCAACCTGATTGTCTCTTCCCATGATTTTCGCGGCACCAAAAAACTGGAAGAGACGTTTGCCAGGATCAAAGAGTTTCCAGCCGATTTCATCAAGATTGTCACCACGGCCAATTCGCTTTACGACAACGTGGTCATGATGAAGTTTCTGGAGAAATACAGCCACGCGCATTCTCTGATCGGCTTGTGCATGGGTGAACAAGGCGTGATCAGCCGGGTGCTTTGCGTCCGGGCCGGCAGCCAGTTCACTTTTGCCGCCGCGAATCCCGGAGAAGAAACCGCTCCTGGGCAATTGACGGCCCGCGCCTTGCGTGACACGTATCGCATTGATCAGGTGGACGCGGCAACGCGGGTCTATGGTGTGGCCGGCGATCCCGTCGCCCATTCGCTCTCGCCTGCAATGTTGAACACAGCCTTTCGCCGCGAGAACGTAAATGCTGTCTATCTGGCTTTGCATGCCAAGACCATGGAAGACCTGACCGCCTGCGTGCAGGATATTCCCATTGCCGGCCTCAGTATCACCATGCCGTATAAAGAGCAGATTCTGAAAGAGCTCGATAAGAGCGATCCGTGGACCGGCAAAGTGGGCGCGTGCAACACCATGGTGCGCAGCCAGGAAGGCAATCTTTACGGCTTCAATACAGACGTGAATGGCGTGGTGCGTCCGCTGGAACTTCGTATACGCCTGCAGGGCGCAAGGATACTGGTACTGGGCGCGGGTGGCGCGGCGCGGGCAGCTGTCTTTGGTTTGAAGGAACGCGGGGCTGAAGTGTCTATTCTCAATCGTACGGCGGCGGCGGCGCAGAAGCTGGCCAAGCAGGCCCGTGCGAAAGTCATCAATCGCACCATGCTCAAGAAGCTGGAGTTTGATGTGATCATCAATGCAACGCCTGCGGGCATGGAAGGCAATCGCGATCCGCTGCCTCTTTCCGAGCAGGAGATGAAAGCGAAATATTTCTTTGAGATGGTCTATAACCCGGCGGAAACCAAAATGATGAAGATGGCTCGTGCCCGCGGCATGCATGTGATTGCCGGATCGGAAATGTTTGTCCAGCAAGGCGCCCGTCAGTTTGAAATCTGGACAGGGAAGCCGGCCCCGCTCATCGAAATGCAGCGCGTGGTGGACCACACTTTGCTCCGGCAGGCTACCGCAAAAGCGGCCGAAGCGAAGAGTGGAAAATAAAGGAAGGGATCAGCGTATTACCCTGAACCCCCTGGAGCGGCGCAGGGATTTGAACATACAGCATTAACTCGGACTAGCTTTGGATCAGCCACCGCAAAGCTTCCTGGCGGCTTTCAAACAGCGGAATGCGTCGCCGCGAAAAAGCCTGTACACCTTCATAAATCAGGCGCTGCAACCCACTAATGCCGACCACCGCGGCGCGGCGCACGTATGGCGCGTTGTCAGCCACCCGCGACTGCAACACGCCAACGGATTCTTTGTCGAACGTGGTGCCGGTTACGTCATTCAGCGTCAGTACAGAGTTCGGCTGCTCGCGGGCAATCACGCGATGGCCTTCTTCCGCCACCGCTTTCAGCATTGCCACATCGCAGTGTGAATAGTTGATAAAGAGGATGCGCTGGCCCTGATGCTCAATGAATCGCACACGGCCCGGAGCGATAGCATCAATTGTGCCGGCCTGCAGTTCGTAGGTTGTTGCGCTTGCCATTTCTAGATTGTTGTCCAGCTATGCCTCGCTGAAAAGATGACCAAAGGTAAGGGACGGAAGATTGCTAAGCCGATGGTTAGAGCGACAAACACGTCTCGAATCGCTATACTGCCGCTCGTGAACCCCTTGAATCGCAAACCCTGCCTGATGCTTGTGCTCTTGATCTTACTGGTCGCGCCGTCTTTCGCCGCCACCTGTGAAAGCCTGGCCTCGTTGAAGCTGCCTGATACCACCATCACATCGGCGCAACCAGTCGCAACCGGAGCGTTCATACCACCGGGCTCTACAGCGCCACCGGCCTCGGCAAAAAACCTGCCGGCATTTTGCCGCGTGATGGCCAGGCTCAAGCCCGCCAAAGACTCTGACATCAAGATTGAGATCTGGCTGCCGCTTACCGGATGGAACGGTAAGTATCGCGGACAGGGCAATGGCGGTTTTGCCGGGACCATTACGTATCCCGGCATGGCCGTTGCTATAGCCGAGGGTTACGCCACTGCCAGCACAGATACCGGCCACGCCGCCACTGCTGCGGACGCAAACTGGGCGCTCGGGCATCCAGATAAGATCGTCGATTTCGGCTGGCGCGCCATTCATGAGATGACCGTCAAAGCCAAAGCCGTCATTCAGGCTTTTTACGGCGAACAGCCTAAGCAATCTTATTTCTCTGCCTGCTCCAACGGCGGACGCCAGGGCCTGATGGAAGCGCAACGCTTTCCCGCCGACTATAACGGCATCATCGCCGGAGCTCCGGCAAATTACTGGACGCAGGTCTTCGCCGCGTTTCTCTGGAACATGCAAGCCATGCAGGCGGAGCCGGGAAGTTATATTGAAGCCAAAAAGGTTCCCGCCATCGCAGCGGCCGTGCTCGCCGCTTGTGACGCCGATGACGGAGTCAAAGACGGCGTGCTCAATGATCCGCGTGAATGCCACCTCGATCCCAAAGTGCTGCTCTGCAAGCAAGGTGATAGCGAAAGCTGCCTGACCGGACCACAGGTCACTGCGCTCAAGAAGATTTATGAGGGGCCTGTCGACTCCAAAGGCAAGCAGATGTTTCCCGGATTTCTTCCCGGTGGCGAGCAAGGCAATGGCGGCTGGGCCGCCTGGATCACGCAGAGTCCGGGCAATGACCTGCAAACCGCATTTGCCAGCGGCTTCTTCAACAACATGATCTCGACGGAAGTGCCTTTGGACCTGAAGTCCATCAACGTAGAAGCCGCGGTCAAAATGGCGGACGAACAGCAGGCGCAAACCTTTAATGCCACCGATCCGAATATGAAAGCATTTATGGATCGCGGCGGAAAGCTGATTGTCTATCACGGCTGGAGTGACGCGGCTCTGCCACCGCAGGGCGCGATCAAGTATTTCTCAAGCGTTCAAGCCGCCATGGGTGTGGATAAAACAGATTCCTTCATGCGGCTCTTCATGGTGCCCGGCTTGCAGCACTGCGGCGGAGGCCCGGGCGCTAACGCCTTTGGAGAATTCGTTCCCGCAGGCGACGCACAACACGATCTCTACCAGGCCCTGGAACAATGGGTGGAAAAAGGCCTGGCTCCAGACAAAATCATCGCCACCAAATATGTGAGCGACGCTGACCACACCAAAGGCGTAAAGATGACGCGTCCGCTGTGCCCCTATCCACAGTCCGCGAAATACAAAGGCACGGGCGATACCAATGACGCCGGTAGCTTTGAGTGCGCGAAGAAGTAGCAGCACGCATTACTGCAACTTTTGTCATCCTGAGCAAGGCCGAACAATTCCGCGAAGCGGAAGAATGAGGACGCGTCGACATACAGGGCCAGCGCGCTTTACGGCAAATGCCCGCTGGCCCTTACGCCGATTGGAAGGAGCTACTACTCTCGACGCTGACTCATTTAACCCGTAGATTACGCACCAGCAGATTTTGATTTATGAAGATTGTGGAAGTTGAGAAAAGAAGAATGTAGGTAGAACGAGGGCTTCACGCGCTGCTCCCATCAGCTCGCTTACCGCGAACTATTTTCCTTTTGGTGGCACCACAAGATTGTTCTGTACTGAAAAGACCCCAGCCACGCTATTTGCCTGCATACCCGCCAGGTTTTTGTCGGACTCGCGATCGACAACGCCCTCCAGTGTCACGTGCCCCATGCTCACAATAATTCGTATAGGACGGTTCGATCCCACGCCATAGCGCTGCAATGGGCCGTAATGGTAGATGGCATTAAACAATTGCTGGCGCAGGCGATCGTCGCCCGGCGAAGCCGGCAGCACTTCAATACGATTGTTGACATGTTCCACGCCTTCAATCTTTTTCACCACGCGCTCGGCATCGCTCTTGAGCGTAGGGTTCGTCACCTGTCCCAGCAGCGTCACGTCATAGCCGTTCAGCTGAAAGGCGATATTGTCGAATGTTCCGAAATAGGGAAGCATCAGAATCTGGTGACGCACCTCTTTGGTGATGCGTGCCTGGGCCTTGGCGGAAAACTGCTGATCGCTCTGGGCCAAAGCCTGTAAGAAAAAGCCCTGTAAGAAGAAGACCGTGCAGATCACAAATAAACTTAAATAGAGCAATTTGCGCATGATTCGTACCTTCGCTTTTTAGAGCCTCTGAAACCCCTGTCTATTTGGATGCGTTTTTTATTTTAAGCGCCTGCAATTAAGATAGTGAATTGCGCTCCTGAAAGGTTGCACTGCGTTTCTGAATACGCGATTTAATTTATGACTTCATCGAACCCTAAGCCGGAAGAGACCACAGCCGCCGCGGAACCCGCGCGTCCCTCCAACTTTATCCGCGACGCCATGATTGAAGACCTGAAGACCGGCAAGCACAACGGCCGGATCTGGACGCGCTTCCCCCCGGAGCCGAACGGCTATCTTCACATTGGCCATGCCAAGGCCATCTGCCTGGATTTTGGCCTGGCCGATGAATTTGGCGGCGGCACCAATCTCCGCTTTGATGATACGAACCCGGAACGGGAAGAGACCGAATACGTCGATTCCATCATGAAGGACGTGCGCTGGCTCGGTTTTGAGTGGGAAGGCCTGCACTACGCGTCAGACTATTTCCAGCAGCTTCATGACTGGGCCGTACAGTTGATCAATGCCGGCAAGGCTTACGTCGACGACCTGAGCGCGGAAGAGATCCGTAAATATCGCGGCACGCTGACTGAGCCCGGTAAAGAGAGCCCGTATCGCAAGCGCTCCGTGGAGGAGAACCTTGATCTCTTTGCGCGCATGAAGGCCGGCGAATTTCCTGATGGCTCACGCACCCTGCGGGCGAAGATTGATATGGCTTCTCCCAACGTGAACATGCGCGATCCGGTGATGTATCGCATTCTCCACGCGGAGCACCATCGCACAGGCGATAAGTGGTGTATTTATCCGATGTATGACTATGCGCATGGCCAGTCGGACTCGCTCGAAAACATCACGCACTCCATGTGCACCTTGGAGTTTGAATCGCATCGTCCGCTGTACAACTGGTTCATCAAAGAGCTGGGCATCTTTCCTTCGCAGCAGATGGAGTTTGACCGCCTCAGCCTGACCTATACCTTGCTGAGTAAACGCAAGCTGCTGCAACTGGTGCAGGAAAACCGCGTCAACGGATGGGACGATCCCCGTATGCCCACGCTCTCCGGCATCCGGCGGCGTGGTTACACGCCAGAGGCGCTGCGGAAGTTTGTTGCCAATATCGGCGTGACCAAAAGCAACGGCACCATCGAGCTGGCCATGCTGGAGCATTTTGTCCGCGAAGACCTGAACCGCAGCGTGCAGCGGGTAATGGCCGTTCTGCGTCCGCTGAAAATTGTGATTGATAATTATCCTGAAGGCCAGACCGAAGACATGGACGCCGTCAACAATCCTGAAGATGAAAGCGCGGGCAAGCGCACAGTCCCATTCTCCCGCGAGCTTTACATCGAGCAGGATGATTTCCGCGAAGTTCCGCCGAAAGGTTATTACCGCCTCTCTCCCGGAAAAGAAGTTCGCCTGCGCTATGGATACCTCATCACCGCCACCTCTGTGGTGAAGAACGAGCAGCGCGAAGTGGTGGAAGTGCATGTAACCTACGATCCAGCCACGCGCGGGGGCAATACACCGGACGGACGCAAAGTGAAAGCCACCCTTCACTGGGTTTCAGCGCCGCACGCTCTGAGCGCCGAAGTCCGGCTTTATGACAACCTCTTTAGTAAGGAAGACCCGAACGATGTTCCTGAAGGCCAGGACTTCACCGCCAACCTGAATCCAAATTCTCTGGAGACTGTGACTACAGCCAGGCTGGAGCCATCGCTAAAGACCGCAGCAGAGGGCGAGCGATATCAGTTTGAGCGGCTGGGATATTTCTGCGTTGATCAGGATTCCAAGCCCGGAGCGCTGGTATTCAATCGTACGGTGGCATTAAAAGATGCGTGGGCCCGTAAGCAGACCAAGTAGCAGACCAAAAGTAGAGCAGCACCTGTCGCGGAGCTAAAACCTTGAAACCTGGAAACTGGATTGCGGCGTTCCTGCTTTGCCTGCTGGCTTCATCAGGCGCGTTTGCCGCGCAGCTTACCGGCACGGTAATGAATGGCACCACGAACCAGCCTTCGTCCGGTGAAGAGGTTGTCTTGATTTCGCTGGCCAGCGGCATGGACGAAGTTTCACGCACCAGGACGGACAGCCAGGGCCACTTCTCGCTGAATTTGCCCGATGAACAGGCGCCGCACCTGGTCCGCGTGCAGCGGCAAAGCGTCTCTTATTTCAAGGCTGTTCCGCCCGGCGCCGGCTCGGCCGACGTTACCGTCTATGACGCAGCCACCCAACTGGAAAACATCACCACCGACGCGCGCGTCTTTCATCTCCAGACCAATGCCGGATCGCTGAATGTAAGCGATATGTACGTGCTGAAGAATAATTCGCAGCCGCCCCGCAGCCGCATTGGCAACCAGACTTTTTCCGTCGCACTGCCGGACGGCGCGGAGTTTGACCACGCCTCCATCACCGGACCAAGCGGCATGCCGCTGGCCGTTTCGCCGGTGCCGTCTGAAGCCAGAAACCACTACGCTTTTGATTTTTCCATCCGCCCCGGTGAGACCCGGTTTGAAGTGTTTTATAAAGTGCCCTTCAACGGCAAGTATGAATTCGCGCTCACTCCTGAAACGCCGATGAGTGAACTGGGCGTGCTGCTGCCCAAGGACATGAAGTTCACCGGCGTCTCCACCAGCTTTGCCCAGGATTCTGATGAAGGCGATCTTTCCGTCTTCTTTGCCAAAAATTTATTTGCCAACCAGCCGGTAAAGTTTTCTGTCTCTACTGGAAGTGAAAACGCTGGCTCTCAAAGCAGCGCAGTCTGGTACATCGCTGGCGCGATCGCGGGTGTGATGGTCGGCCTCATTTTGATCCTCTGGCGCAAGACTTCCCGTAAATATGCCGCTCGTCCGCTCAAAGCCAGCAAGTCTTCTATCAAAGCAAGTTCACAATCGCAGAGCCAATCAGTTGCTCCAGAGCCAGATGACATGCTCGGCGTATTGAAAGAAGAGCTCTTCCAACTGGAGACGGACCGCCTGAACGGCAAAATTACAGAAGAGGAATATATAAGGACCAAAGCCGGACTGGATACGCTGCTGCGCCGGCAGATGACCAAAAAATAGAGACATAAAGATGTAACGGACTGCCCTCTAGTAAAGCTGGGCCACGCATGACGAAAGAAGAAATCCGGCTGAAGGAATCGCATGATCGCACCGCTCACTGGAAGCGGTGGGGACCGTATGTGAGTGAGCGCGCCTGGGGCACCGTCCGTGAAGACTATAGCGCTACGGGCGAGGCGTGGGATTATTTTCCGCACGATCACGCCCGCTCACGCGCCTATCGCTGGAATGAGGATGGCCTTGCCGGCATTTGTGATCGCCATCAGCGTCTTTGCTTTGCACTGGCCTTGTGGAATGGCCGCGATCCCATCCTGAAAGAGCGGCTCTTTGGACTGAACGGCAGCGAAGGCAATCACGGCGAAGACGTGAAGGAATATTACTTCTACCTCGACTCCACGCCGACGCATTCCTACATGAAGTATCTGTACAAATATCCGCAGGCGGAATATCCCTACGCGAAGCTTGTCGCGGAAAACCGCCGCCGCACCAAGAGCGATCCTGAATTCGAGCTGATGGATACCGGCGTCTTCAATCAGGACCGCTACTTTGACGTGTTCGTTGAATACGCAAAGGCTGACTGGGATGACCTTTGCATCCGCATCACCGCGGCCAATCGCGGGCCGGAAGCAGCCGAGATACACCTTTTGCCAACGCTGTGGTTTCGTAACGACTGGTCATGGGCTGGAAAACCGAGACCTTCGTTGTCGCTTGATCAAAATGCCGGCTCCATTCTGGCGCAGGAAGTTGAGCTGGGTGAATGCCGTCTTCACTTTCAAGAGGGCGGCACACCGCTATTCACTGAAAATGAAACGAATGTCGAAAGGCTTTACGGCGTCAAAAATGCTTCGCCTTACGTAAAAGACGCTTTTCATCGCTACGTGATCAACGGGGAGGCTGCGGCGGCGAATCCGGCTCTTCGGGGCACCAAGGCCGCAATCCTTTATAAACGCATGGTCCCGGCCGGCGGTGAGGTCTCCATCTCTCTGCGGCTCAAGCAACATCGATCTGACCCTGCGTTAATCGATCCCCTGGGCAAAGACCTTGCGCGCGCCTTTGCAGACCGCAAAGCAGAAGCCGATGAGTTTTACGGCAGCATTATCCCTTCCACCGCTGACGATGACACACGCAATGTTATGCGCCAGGCTTTCGGCGGACTGCTCTGGACCAAGCAGTACTATCACTATGTTGTCCGTGACTGGCTGATCGGGGATCCGGCACAGCCAAAACCGCCAGAGGCGCGCAAAAACGGACGCAATCATGCCTGGGGCCACATCTACAACGCAGATATTATTTCCATGCCAGACAAGTGGGAGTATCCGTGGTACGCCGCATGGGACCTGGCGTTTCACTGCGTCTCGCTGGCCATGGTCGACCCGGATTTTGCCAAGGACCAACTCGTGCTCATGTTGCGCGAGTGGTATATGCATCCCAACGGACAGATTCCTGCCTATGAGTGGGCATTTGGCGACGTGAATCCTCCCGTGCATGCCTGGGCCGCCTATCAGGTTTATCTCACCGACAAAGCAAAAAATGGTGGCATCGGCGACACGCAGTTTCTGGAGCGCGTCTTTCACAAGCTTCTGCTGAACTTTACCTGGTGGGTCAACCGCAAAGACCCTGAAGGCATGAACGTTTTCCAGGGTGGCTTTCTGGGTTTGGACAACATCGGCGTCTTCGACCGCAGCTCCGATCTGCCCACCGGCGGTCAGATCGAGCAATCTGACGGCACCAGTTGGATGGCCATGTATTCGCTGGACATGCTGGCCATCGCACTGGAACTTGCTGCGGGCGATGCCACTTATCAGGATGTCGCCAGCAAATTCTGGGAACACTTCATCTATATTGCGCGGGCCATGAGCCATCTCGGAGACAACGGCCTCTGTCTGTGGAGCGAGAAAGACGGCTTCTTTTATGACGTGTCTGCATCTGCCCGATGGATCGCACATGCCGCTGCGTGTCCGCTCCATGGTTGGCCTCATTCCGCTGAATGCCGTGCAGGTCATGGAGCCGGCCCTGCTGGATTCCATGCCCGGTTTCAGTGTCCGTCTGCAATGGTTTGTTGATAACCGCCCGGATCTCACGGAAAACATGGCTTGCATGGAAACCGAAGGCCATAAGAAACGCCGCCTGTTTTCCATTGTTGACCGCGAGCAGCTCCAGCGCATTCTTGCAGTCATGCTGGATGAAGATGAGTTCTTTTCACCCCACGGCATTCGCGCGCTCTCGCGTTATCACAAGGCGCATCCTTATATGCTGGATGTTGCCGGCGTGAACCACCAGGTTGACTATGAGCCGGCAGAGTCCACCACAGGGCTGTTCGGCGGCAACTCCAACTGGCGCGGCCCAGTCTGGTTTCCTGTGAATTATCTGCTGGTCCAGGCGCTGCGCCGCTTCCATGCGTATTATCACGATTCATTCCGTATTGAGTGTCCCACTCGTTCCGGCAGGCTAATGAATCTGGATGAAGTGGCCGACGAATTGAGCCGTCGTCTCATCTCCACATTCCGGCGCGACGCGCAGGGGCGTCGTCCGGTGTTTGGACTAAATGAAAAGTTCCAGTCTGATCCGCTCTGGCGTGATTACGTTCCATTCCATGAATATTTTCACGGAGATACTGGAGCCGGAGTCGGCGCCAGCCATCAAACCGGCTGGAGCGCTTTGGTGGTAAAGATGATTGACGAACTTGCCGCAAAACAAAAGCCAGCAGCCGTGCCGGCCGTAGGGCAAAGCAGGTTGGCAACAGCAATGATCTTCTTAAATAATGATCAGTCTTGATAAAACCATTTGCCGGGATCTGCAAGCCGCCATCAGCCGGGAATGGCTGGAGACCAATGGTCTGGGCGGCTTTGCCTGCGGGACCGTAGCCGGAGCAAATACTCGCCGTTATCACGGGCTGCTCACTGCGGCGCTCAATCCTCCCGGCGGACGCATGCTCTTGCTCTCCAAGATGGAAGAGACGCTGGTGCTCGGCGACAGGCGAATTGATCTTTCCACCAACGAATATGAAGGCGCAGTTCATCCGGAAGGGTATTTGTATCTTTCCAGTTTTCGGCTCGATCCGTTTCCGGTCTTTACGTATGAAGCCGAAGGCGTGAAGCTGGAAAAATCTCTGTTCATGCTGAGCGGCAGCAACACCGTACAGATTGAATATCGGTTGCTTGAAAGTCCAGCCGGCGCCAAGCCTCAGCTTGAATTGCGGCCGTTGATTGCGTTCCGTGATTACCATGCCACCACGCATGAAAACGCTGCGTTAGATCCGCAAATACTGAACGGCAAAAATCGGTAAGCGTGCAGCCGTACGCAAGCTTGCCACCGCTGTACTTTGCTCACAATGCAGACACTTGTGCGCGGGAAGGGTATTGGTATCGCAATTTTCTCTATCGTATGGAACGCGAGCGCGGGCTGGACGCGAACGAAGACCTCTTCAACCCGTTGGTGCTGCGCTGGACTCTGACCAAGCAGCAAGCGGCTGTTGTGATCGCCTCCACAGAGCCGCAGGAGATCCGCAACGCTGCCGAGCTTTCGCTCGCAAGAATTGCAGCGCCGTAAAGCCGTGGTAGCAAGCGCCCCGAATCGTGATCCATTTGTTCAAGCGCTCACAGTCGCAGCCAATCAGTTTCTGGCGCAACGCGGTGACGACTGGACTGTGATCGCCGGTTATCCCTGGTTTACTGACTGGGGTCGCGACACAATGATCTCTTTGCCGGGTCTCACGTTATGTACCGGCAATGCTGACATCGCCAAAAGTATCTTGCGCAATTTTGCGCGGCACGTAGACCAGGGTATGCTGCCCAACCGCTTTGTTGACTCCACTGAGACGAAGACACGCCGAATTTAACACCGCAGACGCAACGTTGTGGTTTTTTGAGGCCGCACGCGCTTATGCTGCCGCCACCGGCGACTACAAATTTCTCCGCGAAGAGCTGTATCCAGTTTTCACCAGCATCATTGATTTTCATATCAAGGGCACACGCTACAACATCAGGATGATGGAAAACGGCCTGCTCAATGCAGGCGCTCCGGGCACGCAACTCACATGGATGGACGCCAAGGTCGGTGATTGGGTAGTCACGCCGCGCAGCGGCCAGCCGGTGGAGATACAGGCGCTCTGGTTCAACGCGCTTAAAATTATGGAAGAGCTGGCGCAGCGCTTCGGGGATGAAAATTTGCGCAATCGTTATTCCACTCTTGCGTCCATGGCAAGCGAGGCCTTCAACCGGCTTTTCTGGAACAACGAAAACAATTGCCTGTATGACGTCGATAGAAAATGGCACAGCCGATGCCAGCATCCGGCCTAATCAGATTTTTGCCGTGAG
Source organism: Terriglobia bacterium (assembly GCA_963724105.1). Classification (GTDB taxonomy): domain Bacteria; phylum Acidobacteriota; class Terriglobia; order Terriglobales; family Acidobacteriaceae; genus Angelobacter. The sequence continues at coordinate 142,025 of CAVRTD010000010.1, forward strand.
CCTGCATTACTCCATGCTTCCCAAAGATCGCGCGCTTGCCGTGGTGAAGTCCGTGGAGCGTGAACTGCTCACGCCAGTTGGATTGCGCACGTTTGCGCCATCGGATCCGCGTTATCGTCCGCGCTATGAGGGCGATCAGCGCAGCCGCGACTCGGCTTACCATCAAGGCACAGTCTGGCCCTGGCTGCTTGGACCTTTTATTACTGCCTATCTGTGCGTGCATGGCGGATCTGCGACGGCCCGCGAACACGCTCACGGATTGTTACGCGGATTAGAATCGCATCTCAACCAGGCCGGGGTGGGACAGATCTCCGAGATCTTTGATGGTGACACGCCCCATCTTCCGCGCGGATGTTTTGCCCAGGCATGGAGCGTCGCGGAAGTCTTGCGTGCTCTCTGCGAAGACGTGTATCAGATCGTTCCCACAACTCAGAAATAAAAATCTCGAGCGCGATTTTCAAATTGATTCTGAAATAAAAATAAGAGTTTTTTTACAATCAAACCAAATTAACTGCATTCGAAAAATCAATCACCAACCAGATATTTTCGCGGTATGATGAGGCCAGTGATACGCGAGCGGCTTCGCTAAATATCTGCGTATCCGGCGGCGGACCCCAGATGTGCACGCTGACCTTCATTCCGAAGCCCCAGGGCTACCTGCTGGGCATGAACCGCGACGAGCGGCTGACCCGTGAACGCGCGCTGGCTCCGGTTGCCATCACTGATTCGAATTTGCGTGTTGCTTATCCGCGTGAAGGTTGCGGCGGCGGCACATGGATCGCCTCCAACTCCGCCGGAATCACCTTTGCTCTGCTCAATCAGAATTCTGGTCCCTACGCGCGCATGAAAGAGCGCAGCCGCGGAGGAATTATTCCCGCGCTGATCGGCGCTTCGCGTTTCCCTGACGCGATGTGGCACTTCCAGCACACAGACCTGCACGGCATGATGCCGTTCTTGCTGATTGGAATATTTCCCGCGGAACAAATCATCAGCCAGTGCCGGTGGGATGGACGCGAGCTGCAGTTTCTCCGGATCGGATGGGACGTTCACCACTGGTTTTCCTCCGGCGTTTCCGATGAGATGGCGCGCAAGGTCCGCCACATTACCTGCCATGAGGCATGGCGCCGGCGCGACGCGGCTTCGGCGGAATGGCTACGCGGGCTGCATGCGTCTCACGTGCCTGCGCGCGGCTCATTCAGCATATGCGTACATCGCCCAGATGCAGGTACCGTCAGCTATACGGAAGTTGCTTTCAGCGGAGATGAGTTGGCCATGCGCTACCATGCCGGACATGCTTGCCAGGCGTTGGGGCGCTTTGATGCTGAGGTCGTGCTGCAGCCTCCTTCGGTCCTGGCGGCAGCAAGCTAAAAGCAGCGGCCAGTTAAAAGCTGCAGCCAGTTAAAGCAGCGACAGTTAAAATTTTCAATCGTCAGCGGTCTTCACAGAATAGAAAATGGCCTCCGGATTTCTCCGAAGGCCATAACCATTTCCTTCTATCTGTTACTGCACGTTGGCCGTGACGGGTGAATTTGCATTCACCGTTAGAGTGCATGATTTGGTTTTGGCGTTGTTGGAAGAGCATGCGCCGTTCCAGATCGCGTCCCGTCCACTGGCTACGCTGAGCGTAACCACGCTTCCGGGAGCAACCTGTATTGAGCCGTGGCTACCGGTTGCCACGCTGAGTCCTCCCACATTTGAGACCACGCGTTCACCCGAACGGCCGCCGGCGGTTACAGCCAGAGACATGGTGCTTGGCGTGGCTGAAGGATTCAGCGTCAGGTTAGCGGAGCGAGTTACTCCGCCGCCGGTAACTGAGATGGTTACAACCGTCTGTACTTTCACCAGCCCGGTCGTGATCTGGATCCCATTCGAAGTGCTGCCGGCAGGAATCATGATTTCATTTCCTACCTGCGCCAGAGAGGGGTTGCTGCTGGAGACCTGGAAGAACTGGTCCGTGCTTGCAGGAGCAGCCATGGTGACTATAGCGGTTGATCCGCCCGCTCCAGTCACGCTAGCAGGGTTCAAGCTGATGGAAGCCGGCTGGCCTTGCGGAGTCACCGTGATTTGTGACTGCACATTCGTGCCATTCCAGCCCGCGGTGATGGTCGCCAAGGTGTTTGCGGCAACGGTGTTTGTCGGAACCGCGACTGCAACCGACGTGTCGCCGGCGGCAATGTTTGCTATCGCCGGAGGCATGGCCGCGGACGAGTTGCTGGTGAGATTGATTGCCGCGCCGCCTGCCGGTGCCTGGCCATTCAACGTGATGAGCGCATTGCCCTGAGCTCCGCCACTCATGGTGCTCGGCGTTAGCTGGATGGATTTAAGTGATGGCGGCAGAACGTTGATCTTGTCCGTTGCCGAGCCTGAGTTAAGAGTGGCCGTCAGCGTTACTGGAGTAGATGTGGTTACCTGGCCAATCTGTGTCTGGAACTGCATCCACGCTGTGTTGCCTGGCATGGTCACGGTTGCCGGAAGAGGAAATGCCTTGGGATCCGAACTGGTTAGATTGATGACGGTACCGGCCGCGGGTGCAGCGCCGCTGAGCTGTATCTGTACAAAGGTTGTAATGCCGCTATATAGCAGGCTGTTGGTAAGTGCGATCGTTACTGGCGCAGGCGGTGCGGCGTTGACCGTGAAACTTCCCGTGGCTGACCATGCGGTTACCGCGGCTGTGGTGGGTGAAGCATCGCCTTGACTGGAGCGCACGCGCCAGAATTTCTGCCCTGCGGTGAGTGAAAGCTCTGTGCGGTTCGGCTCATTCTGCTGTGGAACATCGTCTTCAATCTGCGTGAAGCCGGAATCTTTTGCGATCTGCATTTCATATCCGCTGGGCTGCGGATTGAGCACATCTGTCCACGCCAACTGCAGCGGCAGAGTCACGGTTCCGCCATTCGCGGGAGTCAACGGCGAGGGCGGCCCCGAGATTGGGTTGTTATAAAACACCGAGTAGTTGATTACGTTGGAAGGCGTGCCGGCAATTCCGCTTGCGCTCACTGCATACACGCGCGCTGAGTAAGAGCCTTCATCCGGCGTGGAGACAGAATATGTATTGCCGGGAATGTTGTTGATCTGGCTGCGTGTTGAAGTGGGGAAACTCGGGTCGGTCGAAAACTGAAGAACGTAGCTGGCTGCTCCCGCAACAGGAGACCAGTTGAAGGTGACGACTTCCAGTGGATGAAAAGTGGAATAGCCCTTGGTGGGCGACAAACTAGGCGCAGCCGGTTGTCCTGCTCCGGCGCCGGTAATGTTAAAGCTGCGCGGGGCTGACCATGCGCTTTGAACAAATGCGCCGTTCACCGTTTGCACGCGCCAGAAGTATGTGCCATTCGGCAGGCCGCTCACTGTGTCCTGGGTCTGGTTCGGGTTGGTTGAGTTTTGCAGAATCACAGTGGGAAAAGTGGATGAGGTGCTGACCTGCCAGTTATAACCGGCATTTCCGCTCGGGTCGCTTACGGGCGACCATGAAATTGTAAGTGGTGATGTTACATTCGCTGCGCTTGCTGGTGACAAAAGCGCGGGCGCTGGCACGGCTGCAAATGCGGAACAAGTTACGCTGAGAACAAGAATGACGGTAAACAGTACTACGCTTATGCGTGTCTTCATGAAATCCTCCGATGAAATTTTTTTGAAGCGAACGGAGGATCATCTGGCCCGGATACCGATACAGAAAAAGAATGATTCAGCCGCGCTGCCCCTGGGGTCTTAGCAACTTCGTTTGCGGTTGCCTGAAACGCAAAAATATTTTGCAAAATATTTTCGTGTAGCAGGCTTTCGCTAACACTTGTTAAGACACGCGCGCATGAGAATGCAGAACAAGTTAGACGTACATGTCCCTTACTCGTGTTGCGATTCATTCGACATGTACATGAGTACAGTTTTTTCTGCTGACGGTTGTGGTTCAGCAAATTATTTTCACAAACAGTGCACGATGCGAAATGAAAATGCGTGTTGCGTGGTGTGCTTCTGGGTTGCCCGAATCAATTATTTTTTATCGCGATGACAATATTTCAGAAATTTCCACGCGCAGCTCTGGCTTGGCAGCAGAGGCATTGAGGCTGCGTCGTTGGAAAACATTTTGCTGAACTGTGCGGACGGCTTCGACATGCTGGATGAATGGTGAGCCGTTGTGTACAGTTTCGCCCGCTAATGTGCGCGCGTCCTCGCATCATGACGCAACTTAACAAAACTTTTTGCTTTCTTTTTACCTGCGAGACTGTCTTTTTTAAATCTATATCTGCAACAATCTCTTTAAGTTAAAATATGGCGCAAGCACAAAAAATGGCTATAGGGGTAGGTCCGCAGAATCAGCTTCCTGGTCCAGAGCAATATTTTCCCACGGACCGGGAAAATGAATCTCCAAAAATATTGTGCAGAGATGAGTTATAGGGGAGAGTTCCGATTGGCGACTGGCAATAAGATATTTGCAAATAATTACACACTTCGGATTGTGGTCTGTGGGCTGGCCTTTGCTTTGTTGACTGCTGCTCCAGCACAAGCCAAAGACGTTGTACAAGCTGCTCCAGCACAGAGCCCAGCGGGGGCAATGGTCAGAAACGTCGGCGCGGTGAAGTCAATCAGCGGAAATACGCTGGTCCTGAAAACCGACGCGGGGCCAGAGATAACCGTGTCTGTTCCAGACGGCGCACGCCTCTTGCGGATGGCGCCCGGACAAACGGATTTGAAGAATGCCACTCCCATCACACTGCCAGAGCTGCAGGTCGGCGATCGCATGCTGGTGCGCGGCCAGGCCGGCGATGGCGGGTCTATTGCCGCGGCCACCATCGTGGTGATGAAGCAGGCTGATGTGGCGCAGAAACAGCAGCACGATCGCGAAGACTGGCAGAAGCGTGGTACGGGCGGAATTGTGAACGCAATCGATCCAGCCGATGGGACCATCAAAGTGGCGGTTACGCCGACTCTCAGTGTTGTGATCAAGACTTCCAAAGACACCGGCTACCTTCGCTATGCGTCCAACTCGGTAAAATTTTCTGATGCGCAAAAAGGGACGATGGACCAGATCAAAGTCGGCGACCAGTTGCGCGCGCGTGGCACACGCAGCGCTGACGGAAAAGAACTGGCGGCAGAAGAAATTATCTCCGGCACATTCCGCAATATCGCCGGAACCATCACCTCGATTGATGCGGCGAACAACGCGATTACCGTGAAAGATCTGCTGGCGAAAAAGTCCGTCGTGATCAAATTCAATTCTGATTCGCAGTTGCGTAAGCTTGCGCCTGCCATGGCGCAGCGGCTGGCTTTCTTTTTGAAGAGCAGCACTCAGCCCGCGGGTGGCGCTCCGGCTGCGGGCCAAACTGCAACCAGCGGCAGCGCACGGCAACCGGCAGCACGGCGGCGGCACTGCGCCTGGACCGCGTGCGGGAGGCGCAGATTTCCAGCAGATCCTTAGCCGCATTCCCAGCGCGACCCTGGCTGACTTGCAGAAAGACGATGCAGTCATGGTGGTTGCTTCGCTTGGGAACGGTAACGGAGAAGTCACGGCCATTACTTTGCTGGGTGGTGTGGAGCCGATCCTTACGGCGTCGCCAAACGGTTCAAGCGCAGCCGCGCTTTTCTCTGGCTGGAACATGGGCGCGCCCGGCGGCGATGCAGGTCCGCAGTAAGACCTGTAATTAAAGATAATGATTTTTTGAGGAGTGATTGATGAAATTCTGGCCGCTGGGGACGCGCATGCGTGTCTTCACTACTTTACTTTTGGTTCTTTTTGTTTGTTCCGGGACATTGTTCGCACAAGCCCAAGCAGGGCGTCTCCACGGACAGATCACGGACCAGACTGGCGCAGTCATTCCCGGGGCCAGCATCACAGTAAAAAATTCCAGTGGCTTGGTTGTCTCCGCAACTTCAGATGGCGCAGGCTCCTATGACGTGAAGAATTTGCCGCCAGGCAAATACACCATCAGTGTTACCGCCAAAGGTTTTGCGCCGGCAAAGCAGGAAGTGGAGATTGCCGCCGGACAAAACTTGAACACGAATGTCCCAATGGAGATTCTGGTGAAGGAAGAAGACATTCAAGTCCAGAGTGATGCTGCCCAGGTGAGCACCAACTCTGACAGTAATTCCAGCAGCGTCGTGATCACCGGCAAAGATCTGGATGCACTATCCGACGATCCCGACGAGTTGCAGCAGGAGTTGCAGGCACTGGCTGGTCCATCGGCCGGCCCAAATGGCGGGCAGATATATATTGATGGTTTTACCGGCGGCCAACTTCCGCCAAAGTCGTCTATTCTTGAAATCCGGGTTAATCAAAACCCATTTTCAGCGCAGTATGACCGTATGGGCTTTGGGCGCATTGAGATTATCACCAAGCCAGGCACTGACAAGCCGCATGGTCAATTCTTTATCAATGACAACCACTCTTTCATGGACGCGTTGAATCCTTTCGCCGCCACCGAACCTAATTTCGACACACAGATATATAGCGGTAACGTAGGCGGTCCGCTGGGAAAAAAAGCGTCTTATCAGATCAACGCGGAGCGCCGCAATATCGATGAAGCCGCAGTTGTCCTTCCGGAGGCGTTCGCGGCCGCCAACGTGCCTGTCGTCGGCGTGCTCAATCCGCGCGTACGCACCAACTTCACCGCGCGGTTCGACTATCAGTTGTCATCTTCCAACTCGTTGATGGTTCGCTACCAGTTCACGCATGAGCATGAAGAAAACGACGGCATCAGTCAGCTATCGCTGCCGGCACAGGGCTACAACCAAACGGAAAGCGAGAACACGATTCAGGTAAGCGACAGACAGAGTTTTGGGCCGCATGTAATCAATGAGACGCGCTTTGAATGGCAGCGTGACAACACTGGCCAGAACGCGCTGTTTGCCACGCCTCAGATCAATGTGCAGGGGCAGTTCATTGATGGCGGCAATCCGATCGGCATTAGCTCCGTTATCGCGAACCATTATGAGGTGCAGAACTATACCTCTATCAGCAAAGGCAACCACTTCATGCGGCTGGGTGGCAGGCTTCGCGATACGGCAAACACCAGCATCTCAACGCAGAACTTTAACGCAACGTATTCGTTTGGCGCCACCAAGGATCCGCTAAACCCGGCAACGACAATTGATCCGTTGACGAATTTCCACAATGGCCAGCCAACGCAATTGACAATCACCACCGGCAATCCGCTGCTCCAGAATAATTTCGTGGATGTTGGGCTTTACGCAGAAGATGACTGGAAAGTCCGCCCCAACATGACCTTGAGTTACGGGTTGCGCTATGAAACGCAAAACGATATTGCCTACCACGGCAATTGGGCGCCGCGCGTGGGCTTTGCGTGGGGGTTGGGCAGCAAGAAAAATGCTGCTCCCAAGACTGTTATCCGGACCGGCTTCGGGATGTTCTATGATCGTTTTCCTCAGGGCCTGGTCATGCAGTCGGAACGGCAGAATGGAATCAACCAGCAGCAACTCACGGTGACGGCCGGAAACACCAACTCAACCGCTGACATTGCAGCCCGTCAACTGCTGGCTTCGCTCTTTGCGGCATTCCCAAACACAACACCCCCGCTGAACAGCCTGGCTGCAACGTTGTCCACAACCTATAGCATCAATCCTGGCCTGCAAGTGCCGTATACGATTCAGTTCGCAGGTTCGGTAGAGCGCCAGCTCACCAAGACAGCCACGCTTACTGCCACATATCTCCACTCACACGGAGTCCATCAGCTGTTTTCCAGCGTACTGACGACAACCCCTGTGCCGCAATATCAGTTTGAATCCGGCGGCGTTTTCAACCAGAACCAATTGATCGCCAACTTCAACATGCGCGTTAACACCAAGCTGACCATCTTCAGCTTTTATATGTTTGGTCACGCTAATGCCAATACTTTTGGCGCCAGCAGCTTTCCCTCCAACCCGGTTGAGGGCATCTCGGCTGACTATGGACGCGCTGCCTTCGACGTCCGTCAGCGCTTGTTCCTGGGTGGTACCGTTAGCTTGCCGCACGGTTTCCGCGTAAGCCCGTTCATGGTGGCAAATGCCGGTGCGCCATTCAACATCACCACCGGACTCGATAATAATGATGATTCTATTTTCAATGACCGGCCGTCCTTTGCTACGGATCTTTCCGCACCCAACGTGGTCACGACGAATTTTGGTAACTTTAATAAGGTACCGTTGGCCGGACAGACGATCGTGCCGGTCAATTTCGGTAACAGTCCCTCACAATTCACTTTGAACATGCGCGTCAGCAAGACATTTGGCATCGGACCAAAGCTCGAATCCGCCAATAACAACCCGCAGCAATCAGGGCAGCGCGGCGGCGGTCCGACCGCTGGGCCCGGAGGCGGACGTCCGGGCGGCGGGGGCGCTGGTGGCCCAGTTGGTGGTCCGCGTGGCGGGGGCGGTGCGTTTGGCGGCCCTGAAAGATCCAGTCAGCGTTATAGCCTGACTTTCAGCGCTAACGCTCGCAACATCTTTAATAACGTGAATCCCGCGCCACCAATAGGCAACCTGAGTTCAGCGTTGTTCGGCCAGTCAACGGCATTAGCCGGAGGCGTGTTCAATACGCAATCGGCAAATCGGCGTATCGACCTGCAAATGATGTTTTCTTTCTAATGTCTTCGTTCTAAAGAAGTGTGGGGTAGAAACTCGCGTCGCCATGGTTTAGGCCATGGCGTTGGGCTGAAGGGTGGGTGCGAGCGAATGCGCTTTGTTCCCGCCTTCAGAGCGCGCAACTTCCAGTGCGCTTTCCACGCGATTGATCACTTCGGTGACCATGTCCACGGCATCAAAGCGATCTTGCAGCACGGTTTCCGCAATGCCCACGCTGAGTGGCGGAGTGCGCTCGGTGCCTGGAATCTTGGTGGGAGCCAGCACCTTCCTCATTTTGTCCACCACTAAAAACGCATTCTTCTCCGTTGTGTCAGAGAGCACAAGCGCGATGGTTGTGAGGTCATAGCGTATTGCGACATCATTTTGGCGGATGTGTGAAGCCAATGACTGCCCCAGCTGCTGCATCATGCTCTCCACCTCGCTCTCGCCAATTTCTTTGGCCAGTGTTGACGCTTTGCCAAAGTGCATGAGCATCAGCGTCATGGGCGTCTTCTGCTGCAGGCAGCGCCGCACTTCAGAGAGCAATACGTCCAGATAGGATGAGCGTTTCAGCAGCCCGGATTTTTCATCGGTGACGGCCAGCGTCTTCATCAGAGTACGCAGGCGGACGTTGCTCACCGCAAGCACCATCTGCTCGGCAATCGTCCTGAGCACCACAATGTCAGTTTGCTGCCACTGCCGGGGCGAGGTCTGCTCCAGGATCAAAATGCCTGACTGCTCTCCAGCATCGATCAGAGGCACTGCCAGCAGTGATTCGATATTCAGCGCGTGAATGTGTTCTGCTGCCGGAGCCAGCTCGCGCGACGCTTTGGCTTCAGGAATAATGACCGGCCCATTCGTTGCCAGTTGCTGCGTCAGGCCAATCAATTTCACAATCGCCATCACATCGGATTGCTTCACGCCCGGCGCGCAGTATTCCAGCGCGGCCGAAGGAGGCTTGCCGATGGTGCATAGTCCGGCAACGCACCGGCTGGCATTGAAGTGGCGGCCAATATCGTTTACCGCAGTGAACAGAACGCTCTTTACATTGGCCTGGCGATAAATGTTGCGCGTAATCTCGGTGACGCGGGAAAAATTATCGACCGCGTTTTCCTCATAACGAGACGGCGCGGCTGGTGGCGCGGCAGACGCAGGCGGTGTTTTGGCAGCAGGCTCCGCCGGCGCAGCCTTGGCTACCGCGGCGGCAACTTCATACACCGGCGTGAACCCCGCGGATATATAAAGATGGCGCAGCTTCTCGTTCTTTTGTTCTTCACGCGGAAAAAGCTTGCTCACGCGCTCCAGCCGCTCCAGGGCTTTGGATCGCATGCCGTATTGCAGATAAATTTCCGCCTGAAGAATAAAATCTTCCAGCACCGTGGGCTCTGATTCGCGCGCTGGCGCCGAGGGCACGGGTTGCTCTGGCAACACAACCGTAGCTGGCGGCTTATAGCTGACCCGGTGAAAGCGATTGGCAATGCGGCTGTATTGATTATCATCAATCCGGCCGCGCAGCATCTCCAGGCGTTTGGCATGGCCTGGTTCGTAGGGATCAAGTTCCGCCGCGCGATCCAGCGTCTCACCCGCCTGGCCGTATTTTCCCGCTGAATAATAGAGTTGGAACAGCTTTACCAGCGTGCGGCTGTATTCGTGCTCGCGGTTGGCGGTGTCAAACAGCTTGACCAGATATTCCGCGAAGCCAAGCGTGGTCTGTCGCCGGTCGGACATCTCATACATACTGGTAACAAATTCGCGCCGCCGGCCCGCCGCTGTTTCGTGGTGTTCAAGTTTCTTTAGCCAGCTCCAGGGCGCCGCGCGTGTCATTGATATCCAGATAGACGCCCACCAGTGAAGACACTTCCTCCAGCTGCTGCGGATCTTTCTCGAACAGTTCCCAGGTGTAAGGCTCAGCTTCCGCCGGACGTTTGGCGGCCATCAGGGCATGCGCGTAAAGCTCCCGCAATTCAGGCAGGCCTTTTACCCGGGTCACTACCGGTTCCAGGACCGCCAGGCACTCTTTGACCGCGTTGTGAGAGAACAGTCCGCGGCCGTAAAGATAGATTGCCTGAAAGTTCAGCTGATCAAAATGATAGGCCCGTTCGTACGACTGGAAGCCCGATCCCGGCGCTTCCTGGTCTTGAAGAAGTCCGAGCTGAACAAAGTTAGCGGCCGCGGTTTTGCCTTCGCTCAGTGCGGCGGCTTTTTCCGCCGTGAGCTGAAGGTTTTCAATGGTGGGCGAGAGCTCCACAATGCGCTTGCAAGCCGCCAGCGCCTGCTTGTCTTTTCTCTGCCGTTCAAAACCCTGCAATGCCGTAAGGTAGGCTTCCAACGCCTCTTTGCGGTCACGTTTCTCCGTGAGCTGGGCAAAATGGAAGGTCTGCATTGGCGTGGGAGTAGTGAGCTTGCAAAGTTTTTTATAGGTGATGGACCCTTTAGCGCTCTCTCCGGCCTCAAATTCCTGCTCAAAAAGGCCGCTGAATAGCTCTACGGCCTGCGGGCGACGGTCGAGAGCCAGACACAAATCGGCGGCAGCCTGCCGGACGTGCTCATTCTTTGGCTCTTCGTCCAGGATGTTCAGGTACTCTTCCAGAGCAGCCTCAGGCTTGCTTCTTTGCAGGTACTTTTCCGCTTTTTCCAGTCGCTTGGAGATGTCCGCCATGGGTCAAGTTCCTCAGATTGCTCTCGCACAGGCCAGGCCGAGATGCACCGAGGCTGAGGTAGCAATTCTATGCGTAATTGCCGGAGCACTCAATCCTTGATATCTCGGGGGTATATCAAGGTAAAAAAATGGCATTTCGCGGTGGAAAACCTCGCAGAACAAACCCATATGGCAATCCACGGTAACAATCGTTATAACTTTCCCCAATGTCTGAACAAGAGCAGGGGTTAAAAAGGGAATTAAGCGCCCGGCAAATGGCCATGGTGGCCGTTGGGGGCTCCATTGGAACCGGACTTTTACTGGGTTCCGGCGCTGCCATTCAGGTTGCCGGACCAGCCGTGGTCCTTACTTTCGTGTTGAGCGCGCTCATTTCCTGGACCGTCGCCATGGCGCTGGGTGAAATGTCTGCTGTCCACCCGGCAGCCGGGTCATTTGGCGTTTATGCCGAGCTGTATGTAAATCGCTGGGCTGGATTTATCGCCCGCTATGGATACTGGTTCTCGGTCGTCATCGCCATTGGATCAGAAGTGGTGGCCGCCGCTACTTATATGCGGCAGTGGTATCCCGCAGTGCCCGCTGTGGTCTGGATGGTCACTTTCGGCCTGTTTCTCCTGGGCATTAATTTCTTCTCGGTAGGCCACTACGGGACATTTGAATACTGGTTTGCACTGCTGAAAGTAATCACCATCTTTGTATTCATCCTGATGGGCGCGGCATTGCTCTTTGCCGGAAAAGTCCAGCCACAGTATGTTGCGCAAGGCGGTTTTGCCCCTAGAGGCTGGTCAGCGCCGCTGCTGGCCATTTCTTTTGGACTCTATAGCTTTCTCGGCATTGAGATGGTGGCAATCTCTTCTGGTGAAGCCCGATCGCGCAAAGATGTGGCGCGGGCCACGCGCATCGCCTTTGCCATGCTGGCATTTATCTATGTGGGCGCAATGGCCGTTCTGGTTGGCGTAATGCCCTGGAAAAACGCCGGCATCTCGGAAAGCCCGTTTGTTACGGTGTTCAAGGTCGCAGGGATTCCCGCCGCCAGCTTCATCATGAACTTCGTGGTACTGTCTGCGGCGCTTTCCGGCGCGAACGCCAGTCTCTATGTCACGTCGCGCATGTTGTTTTCCATTGCCCGCTCCGGCTACGCGCCCAAGGAAAATGGGCGTGCTGAATCAACACGGAGTGCCCATGGGCGCCCTGGTGGCATCCATGCTCGGGATTGTCGCGGCCATTCTTCTGCAACTGCGCACCGCAAATGCTTATCTTTATTTCATTAACGCTGCTCTGGTGGGCGGAATGATTGCGTGGCTTATCTCGCTGCTGGCGCATGTTCGCTTCCGACGGACCGTATCTGCCGCGCAGCTGGCAGAGATCGGATTGCGCTCGCCCCTGGGAGGGGTGGGATCCATTCTGGGATTCATAGCGATCGTCGCTTCAATCGCCTGTACCTGGTGGGTATCGCAATCAAGCATTGCCGTAAAAAGTGCCGTGATTTATCTGGTGGTGCTGAGCGTGGCGTATTGGATGGTGAAGAAGAAGCCTGCTGGAGCTTAGCTTTTTTCTGAAATCTCGAGCGTAGCGAGAGATCCCTATAGGTAACAAAATCTCCAGAGGACAAACATTTCTGACGGCTTACGCTCCTCGTCTGAGGCTTTCAACTCAAAGCGATTCCTCACTCCGCATCGGAATTTCAGAGACAGATTCTCGCAGAACTTCCGCAGAAGGCCGTCCTGCAACAAAGTAATAGATCACGCCCAGCGCCATCAGCACCAGCCCAAAGCCCAGTTGGCTCACGCTGCCCAGCCATCGCAGGTCAAGATGCTCAGAGCGGTTCTTGACCATCGCGATCACCAGCAGGGCTGTTGGGCCCACGCCCAGAGCAATTGCTCCCGGCAAGCCGCCGGGTACGCGGAACGGACGCGCCAATTGCGGCTCGCGAATACGCAGCATAATGAGCGCCAGAAATTCCAGAATCAGGCTGGCCCCATAAAGAAGAAGGTCGAGCATGATGAGCTTGTCAAAGCTCAGTCCCAGAGACGCGGCCCACGCAATGCTCAGAATTACGATCGCCACCCAGGGCGCTCCGTTTTTCAATTTGCGTGCAAAGATTTTGGGCAGGTGGCCGTCTTCCGCCATCGCCACAGGCAGACGGGAATAAGACATTACCAGCGAATTGAAAGTGCCGAACTCGCTGATCATGGCAGCGCCCACCAGTGCCAGTGCCCAGCCACGGCCCAACCACCATCGTAGCGATGCTGGCCCAGCTTCCGGTGGCCCATATATCCGCCTGCACGTGCAGGTGCCAGACCGCGAGTACCGGAATCACGTAAGAAAGAAAGATTGCCGCCAGCGTCAGCAGCATGACGCGCGGATAAGTCTTCTGCGGATTTTCCACTTCATTGGCGACCGTGGAAGCGTTGTCCCAGCCCATATAGTTCCACATGGCCACCAGAACGCCGGTAAGAAGACTGCCTTGCGCCGGCGGCGTTGTGCCAACCGTGATGTGGCGGAAAAATGCATAGACGGTAATGAGCACAAACGGGCTCAACATTACCGCGCCCAGCAGAATGGATCCCGTGCCCACGGCTTTTGCGCCGAGCAGGTTCCACAGCAGACAGACCAGAATCATCCCCACGGCAATTGCAACGCCTCTGTGCCCGTCGGTCAAGGCGGGCCAGAGCCGCCCCAGGTAAAGCACAAACACCGTGGGATAGATGGCCATATCAAAGATGCTCGCCACCAGTGAGAGCCATGCTTCCTGAAAGCCCCAGAACGGCCCCATGGCGCGACGCACCCATACGTAAAAGCCGCCTTCGGCAGGTAGCGCCGCCGCCAACTCACCAACCATCAGCCCCGTGGGCAGGCTCCAGATCAACGGAGTAAAAAAGAGAATCACAATGGCGAGCTTGTACCCGGCATCCTGGACCAGCTCTTCCATGCCATAAGGTCCGCCAGAAACCATAAAATATGTAGCCGCAGCCAACGACAAAACCGTCAGCTTGCGGCGCTGCCCAGGTTGAATTTTTCGCATGTTGTGAAATGCAATATAGCATCGCTAAAGCCAGCGCGAAGCAAAACTTTCGTAAAGAAAAACTCAAAGCCCCTGAGATCGGGTTAGCTTGCCAAACGTCTGGCGGCGTCTTCTCACGTTCCTTTTGCTTGAAGAGCCAGTGATCGCAGCCGCCTTCATCGGGTACACTTTAGGCAGCAATCCCGGAGACTTTTTATGACTGACGATCTGCTCCGCTTTCGTGCGGAATTCCCAATCCTTGAACGCACGACTTATATGATCAGCAACTCGTTGGGGGCCATGCCCCGCGGCGTGTATGACTCAGTCCATGCTTACTGTGATATCTGGGCCACCCGCGGCGTGCGCGCCTGGGAGGAAAAATGGTGGATGATGTCGCTCGAAGTCGGCGACGCCATCGGCGTGTTGATGAATGCCAATCCAGGAACAGTCAGCCTGCACCTGAACGTAACCAGCTGTCAGGCAGTGATAGCCAGCTGCTTTGATTTCAGCGGCAAGCGCAACAAAATCGTTTACAGCGACATGAATTTTCCCTCGGTCATGTATTTCTGGGAAGGCCAGCGTGAGCGTGGCGCGCGTATCCATATGGTGCCAACGGATGACGGTGTTCACGTTCCCACGGAACGGCTGCTTGACGCAATCGACGAAGAGACGCTTCTTGTCCCCATCTCGCATGTGGTTTTTCGCAGCTCTTATATCAAGGACGTAAAAGCCATCGTTGAGAAAGCGCATCGCGTGGGAGCGCTTGTGGTGCTGGATTGTTTTCAGTCACTCGGCAATGTTCCCGTAGACGTGCAGGGGCTCAATGTCGATTTTGCCGTGGGTGGCGTGCTCAAGTGGCTGTGCGGAGGGGCTGGTACTTCGTATCTTTATGTGCGCCCTGACCTGGGAAAAACGCTGGAACCAAAATTCACCGGCTGGTTTGCCCACAAGCATCCCTTTGATTTTGAAATCGGACCCAGCAAGTACGCAGATGCGCCATTCAAGTTCATGCAGGGGACCTCGAATGTCCCCGGCTTTTACACCGCCATGCCCGGATTGAAAATCATTCGGGAGGCCGGCATAGCGCGCATTCGCGAGAAATCAAAAAAGATGACCTCCCGATTGATAGAACTGGCGGACCAGCGGGGATGGCGGGTGAATGCGCCACGCGATCCTGAACAGCGCGGCGGGACCGTGGCCATTGATATGCCGAATGCGAAAGAAGTCTGCCAGGAGCTTTTGCGTCGCGACGTGATTGTGGATTTCCGTCCCCGCGCCGGGGTGCGCTTTTCTCCGCATTTCTACAACACCATGGAAGATATTGACCGGGCGATTCAGACGGTGGATGAGATCCTGGCCACTATGCCTGCCGCGGCCGCAAAATAGGGGCTTGTTGAGGATTTTGGTTCCTATTTGCACCATTTCTGTTGACGGTTCGCCTTTAATTCGTTAATATTTCGCTTGTATGGCTATCACAAAGCGACAACGGCAGGTTTACGACTTCCTCCACGACTTTATCCAGCGCAACGGCTACTCACCCTCTTTTGAAGAGATCGGTGACGGCCTGGGATTAAGTTCGCTGGCCACGGTGCACAAACACATCTCCAATCTGGAGAAAAAAGGGCTGCTCAAGCGTGACTATAACCGCAGCCGGTCCATTGATGTTTTGCCGGTGCGCGGCATATTCAAGCGGCAACCGCCAAAGGAACTGGCACTGCCTTTGCTGGGACGCATTGCCGCCGGTCATCCCATTGAGGCCGTGGAAAACCCGGAGACGATTTCTCTGGGCGATATCACCCGGTCCAAAGATGTTTTTGTCCTACAGGTTAAAGGCGAAAGCATGAAGGACGAGCACATTGTGGATGGCGATTATGTTTTGGTAGAGAAAATCAACAACGCGCGCGATGGGGAAATTGTGGTTGCGCTGGTGGATGGCACGGATGCCACGCTAAAACGGATTTACCGCGAAGGCGTGAACATTCGCTTGCAGCCATCCAATGCATCCATGAAGCCGATTATCGTCCCGGCCAAGTCCGTGGCGTTGCAGGGCAGAGTGGTTGGCGTACTGCGGAAATACTAGCGGGATAGCGGCACAGGATCGAACGCAACAAAAGCCCGGCCACAGCCGGGCTTTACCGTTTCAAAAACCTTTTAGCTGCCAACGTGCTTATTCAGCGCCTTCTCAATTACCTCGCGGCTCACATAGCCCACAATTTGCTCCTGCACCTGGCCGCCTTTAAAGATCAGCAGTGTGGGAATACCGCGCACGCCGTAGCGTTGCGGCGTTGAAGGACAATTGTCCACGTCCATTTTGCCGACTTTAACTTTTCCCTGGTACGCTGCGGCCACTTCGTCCACAACGGGCGCCAGCATCTTGCATGGTCCACACCAGGCCGCCCAGAAATCAATCATCACCGGTTGCTCGCTTTTCAGCACTTCCTGGTCAAAATTGCCATCAGTTATTTCAAGAATTCCCGTGCTCTGCATGATAGTCCTAACCCCTATTTGATTTGTCCCGCCCGGAAGGCCGGTTTAATTAACCCTACATCCTAACAAATCGATTAGATGTTCCTGCCTCATTTAAGTTGCGAACTCGCGTAAACAATTGCCCGGCAAAGAGATATTGGCAAACGCCAGATGTTACCAAAGTGACGTGGACGAAAGGCCAATGCGGTTCTAGACTCATCCTCGGTGGTAAGGCAGTTCCGGGGGAGGGCTGCCGGGCGTCCTGCGATTCGTCGCAGGACGTTTGTTTTTTGCGCATGTCGCTTGTTTCTGAAAAATGCAAAAGGCGGCAAAAGCCGCCTTCTTGCAATGGATCGCAGCCTCAAGCTAGTTGTGATCGTGTCTCCAGTTCCAATATTCTTTCTGGCGCTCCGGTGTCTGGACCTTGAATTCAACGTAATTGTAGTGGCGCTCGCCAATCCACGTCCGGTAGTGGCTATCCTCGCGCGCGTCCCAGTGGTGGTAATCGCTGTGATAGGAATCGTAGACCCGGTAGCGATGTTCCGCGCAGCCGGTGGTTGCAATGGTCCCAATCGTTCCCAGAGCCAGGGCCAGAGTCAAAAATGCTGAAGTTCGCCGCATGCCTGTTGTTCCTCCTCGTCCCGCGTTGTGATTTGCCCAAAATGCTTTCAGCTACCTTGGATGTGCTCTCTTCAGCTCGGGTTTGATTTACATGAGAAAACGTTAATAACTCACGGACGACCACCTAAATCATTGTTCCCATTACCGTTCGCACATGCGGAGCAAGTCTCTGGATGGGTTCAACAGCCGCCCGACAAAGTGTTATCCTCAAAGGTTAGGAATCTTCCGGAACTGCCGCTAGACAGTTCCCTTATCAGGCTGAGATCACACGAGATGAGCACCAAAAGCGCACAGTTATCGACTACCGAAATTCCCCTTCAGAACAACGACCGCGACCAGGTTTTTGACGCCTTTCGTCGCTGGGGCTACCTGGATGCTGCCTTAAACCCATTAGGCGGAACAGTTGGTGGCGGTTATGCCGATCTCCCTGCCGAAGGCGAGGGCGTTAAAGAAGCGCGCAAGATTTATTGCGGCAGCATTGGCGCAGAGTTCATGCACCTGCCGCAGCGGGACCGCCGCGAATGGGTCCAGGCAGAAGATGGAAAATCCTGGCCCACAGAAAAAAGCTGGTTCTCAAATTGAAGACCGCATTTGGCTGGCCGAGCGCTTGCTTCAGGCTGATCTCTTTGAGCAGATTCTGCAGACGCGTTATCTGGGTACAAAGCGCTATTCCGGCGAAGGCGCTACGGCGCAGATTCCGCTGCTGGACGTAATTCTGGAAACCGGAGCTGATCTTGGCGCCACCACCACGGTGATGGCCATGAGCCATCGCGGCAGGCTTACGGTAATGACCTTGACCGTCGGCATTCCGGCGGAAAATGTTTTTGCCGGCTTTGAAGATGTTGATCCGCGCAGCGTGCTGGGCGGCGGTGACGTGAAATATCATCAGGGAGCCACCGGCGAGTTCCATACACGCAATGGCAAAGTGATTCGCACGCACCTTGTTTCCAATCCCAGCCATCTTGAAGCCGTGGATCCCGTGGCGCTGGGACGCACGCTGGCCAAGCAGAAACATGTTGGCGAAAACGGCGTGAAGGAAATTCTTCCGATCATTATGCATGGTGACGCTGCTTTTGCCGGTCAGGGCATCTGGGCGGAAACCCTGAATTTTGCCGGCTTAAAAGGATATTCCGTAGGCGGCGCGATCCAGGTGATCGTGAATAACCTGATTGGTTTTACGACCAATCCTCGCGAGCTGCACACATCGCGCTTCTCGTCAGATCTCGCCAAGCGCCAGCCTATTCCAATCTTCCACGTCAACGCAGAAGATCCAGAGGCCGTGTTGCGCGTAGCGCGGATGGCGACGGAATATCGCTACGAATTCGGCAGTGACGTCGTGATTGACATGATTGGCTATCGCCGCCATGGTCACAGTGAAGTTGACGATCCCACTATCACGCAGCCTCTGCTCTACAAAAAGATCAATGCACACCGTCCGCTGTATCAGATCTACGCGGAGAAAAACCAGATTGATACCACAGAGATGGCGCAGAAATTTCGCGCCAAGGTCGATGCGGCTTACGATCATGCCGCGGAGATGAAGAAGTCTCCTGTGTTGCGCAAGCTGCCTGCTTATTGGGACAAATATCATGGTGGCCGCTACAAGCCAGAGCTTGAAGTGCCAACTGCTTTGCCGGAAGACAAGCTGCAGCAGATCACACAGAAGCTCACCACGTATCCAGCGGGCTTTGCCATTCATGCCAAGGTAAAGAAGCTCCTGGAGCAGCGCGAGAAAATGGGCACCGGCAAACTGCCGCTGGATTACGGCATGGCGGAAGCGCTGGCTTTCGGATCGCTGCTGACGGAAGGCATTCCTGTGCGTCTTTCCGGGCAGGACGCTCGCCGCGGCACTTTCAATCACCGCCACTCATGTTTGATTGACACGGAAAACGAGAAGGAATACGTGCCGCTCTGCAACCTCGCGCCGGACCAGGCGTGGTTTGAAGCCTACAATTCCATTCTCTCTGAAGCTGCGGTGCTGGGCTTTGAATACGGCTTCAGCCGCGACTATCCCAGTGGTCTCACCTTGTGGGAAGCGCAGTTTGGCGACTTTGCCAATGGCGCGCAGGTAATCATTGATCAGTTCATTGTTGCCGGTGAAGATAAATGGGGGCTGCTCTCAGGCTTGGTGATGTTGCTGCCGCATGGCTATGAAGGCCAGGGGCCAGAGCACTCCAGCGGACGCATTGAGCGCTATCTCCAACTTGCCGCCAAAGACAATATCCAGGTGGCCCAGCCTTCCAACGCCGCACAATATTTTCACCTTCTGCGTAGACAGGCCTTGCGCAGCTGGCGCAAGCCGTTGATTGTGTTTACGCCCAAAGGCATGCTGCGCCATCCTGACGCCGCCAGTCCCTTGAGTGAACTGACCAGCGGACGTTTCCAGAATGTGATCCAGGATCGCGAAATCACCAACGCTGAGCGCATTATCCTGTGTACCGGAAAGATTGGCCATGAGCTCCGCCGTGAACGCAAGCGCCGCAATGACAGCAAGACGGCCATTATTTTCCTGGAGCAGCTCTTTCCCTTGCCGGAAGCCGAGTTGGAAGCCGCTTTTGCGCAGCACACCAGCGCGCGTGAGTTCCTGTGGGTGCAGGAAGAGCCGGCAAACATGGGAGCATTGAATTTTCTGGCGCCGCAATTAGAGAGACTGGCCCGCGGAAGACCGTTCCGCTCGGTGAAACGTTCAGCGTCATCCAGTCCGTCCACGGGTTCGCACACGGCGCATGAGATGGAGCAGAAAACGCTGCTGGAACTGGCATTCGCGGCGTTTTAATCTGCTCGATGTATTTTTGTAAGAGTTATCCTGCGAACGTTATCCTGCAAACAATGCAGCATCGCGGGAGAGGCCAGGGTCATCCAAGTTAGGGGTCACCAGGTTAGGGTCACCAAGTTTAAGACCAGTACTTATAAATGAAAGGTGGTTGAAATGGCACAAGGAACTGTAACCGCACATGAGGTCCCGGCGCTGCCATACGCGTATAACGCGCTGGAGCCGCACATTGACGAGCAAACCATGCACCTGCACCATGACAAGCACCATGCGGCTTACGTAACCAAGCTGAACGGTGCAATTGAGAAACATCCTGAACTGGGAAGCAAGAGCCCGGAAGAATTGCTGCGCAACCTGAGCGCGCTGCCGGAAGATGTCCGCGGAGTGATCCGCAACAACGGCGGCGGACACGTGAATCACACCATGTTCTGGCAGCTGATGGGCCCGAAGAAGGGTGGCAATCCCACCGGAGCCATTGCTGACGCCATCAACAAGACTTTTGGCAGCTTTGATGCTTTCAAGGAAAAGTTTGAGGCCGCCGGAGTAAATCAGTTCGGCAGCGGCTGGGCGTGGCTTGTCCGCACGAAGTCTGGTGAATTCAAAATCACCTCAACGCCCAACCAGGATAACCCGATTTCCAACGGCGAATTTCCAGTCCTGGGAAATGATGTTTGGGAACATGCCTATTACCTGAAATATCAGAACCGCCGTCCGGACTATTTGAAAGCCTGGTGGAACGTGGTGAACTGGGACGAAGTCAATAAGCGTCTTGGTCAGGCTGACAGCTTCTTCAAATAAACCCGATCATCTTTTGGCAAGACGGGCCGCCCTCAGGGGCGGCTTTTTTATTGGCCTTTAGATTTCAGAACATGGATTTCAAACTTGGATTTAAAAACAAAATAATGCATCATCCTTTTGTTCTTGCGTTCAGGTAGAGAATTGAATGTGAAACTCCAGGGGAAGGCTATGCTGGAAAATATTTTTCAAGATCTGCGCTATGGCGCGCGAACGCTCCGCAAGAACCCTGTTTTTACGCTCATCGCGACGCTTACCCTTGCCCTGGGCATAGGCGCAAACACGGCCATCTTCAGCATCATTGACGTTCTCCTGTTCCGCCCGCTACCGGTTTCCAGGCCTGATCAACTGGTACGCATCGTTGAAGGCGAAACCAAAGGAAGCGCGCAATCAGAGCTTTATTTCGTTGCCCAGCTATGAGCGGTTTCGCGATCAAGCGGATATGTTTTCAGGATTGGCTGCATGGCTCGACCGCTTTCCCGCCAATGTCTCTGCTGGTAAGTTCGGCTCAGAACGTGTGGATGCCGGCATGGTCACGGCTAACTATTTCCAGGTGTTGGGCACAAAAGCTAAGTTTGGCAGGGCTTTGGTTGCTGAAGATGACAAGGCCGGCGCAACGCCTGTCGTGATGCTGGGGTACAAATTCTTCAGGCGACACTATCCATCTGCGGCGAGTGCAATTGGTTCGCAAGTCCTGCTGGATGGGGAGTGGTTCACTGTGGTGGGAATTACACCGGCTGGCTTCGGAGGTGTCTCTTTTGAAAATCTTCCTGAAGTCTGGCTGCCGCTCACCTGCGCGGTACAGGTTGATCCGCTGCTCAAGAGCCAGATTCCACTTCACAATGAATCTTTCAGGCCCTTTGGCGCAGTGGGCCGGCTCAAGCCCGGAGTCACCAGGACGCAGGCACAAGCCCAACTGGAAGCGCTGGCTGCGCGGTTCGGTGCAGGGAAGCCAATTCCTGAAGAAGATGGTTTTAAGCCTTGGTGGCCTGCGCTGGTTCCGATGACTGATGCTGCTCGACGACACAACGCGCAGCTTTCATTCTTACTGTTGGGAATTGTCACGTTCGTACTGCTGATTGCCTGCGCCGATGTTGCCGGTCTCATGCTGGCGCGCTCTGAAACCCGGCAAAAAGAAATTGCCGTGCGCGTGGCTCTGGGTGGTTCGCGAGCGCGCATTATGATGCTGCATCTCTCAGAGGCTCTTCTTATTTCTGGTCTTGGAGCGATTCTTGGTTTGTTGTTTGCCGGCTGGGGAACGCAGCTCTTGATTCACTCTGCGCCGCAAACGCTGGATCTGCCGCTCGATCGCGCCTCGTCAGTTCTTGACGTTAGAGTGCTGACATTCACCGCAATTGTTGCGCTGGCGTCAGCG
This sequence comes from Terriglobia bacterium, assembly GCA_963724105.1. Taxonomy (GTDB): domain Bacteria; phylum Acidobacteriota; class Terriglobia; order Terriglobales; family Acidobacteriaceae; genus Angelobacter. The sequence goes on from CAVRTD010000010.1 coordinate 164,259, forward strand.
CTTTTCAGCACATTGATTCCCGCAATGAAGTATTCACGCGGTGAAGTAGCACTGGGCATCAGGAGTGATTCGCGTCATTCAAGTGCGATCGGCAGAAAAGTTTCTGCTCAATCAGCGCTGGTGGTGCTGCAGATTGCTGCTTCAGTCCTTTTGTTAGTAGGCGCGGGATTGCTGACACGCACGTTGTGGCATGCCTCGCAAATACGGCTTGGATTCAATCCGGAGCACGCCGTTTTTGCTTCCACTGATCTGATTCGGCAAGGCTACGACAAGGATGCAGCGGTAACCATGCTTGATCCGCTGTTGGATTCGCTGCGCGCACAGCCCGGCATAGAAGCGGCGGCGCTGGGTGCGCCACCTTTGCAGCCGAATATGGAAACAACTGTGGACGTTGAAGCGCAGGGTCTTGGCCAGAGCAAAAAGCAGCGCATTGAGCTTTCGCGGGTGAGCCCTGGATATTTCAATACAGTTGGCATGCCGCTGTTCAGCGGACGTGACTTCAAACTCTCTGATACTGCAAACGCACAGGGCGTGGCGATTGTGAGCGAACTGTTCGCCCGCAAATACTGGTCAAATGAAAGCCCGCTGGGCAAGCATATTGATCACGTCGGAATCCATGGGCAGTCTTTTGAGATAGTGGGGATAGTAGGCGATACCGCTGGATATGACGTGCGCGGTGAAGCTAAAGGAGTTGTTTACTTCCCGCTCGATCAGAGCTATCTCATGTTCCCATGGCAGCCGGATACCACACTACTGGCGCGCGGCCCCGGCGATTCAGCACAATTGGTGAGCTCAATACGCAAGGCCGTCTCCGCAGTCGATTCCACATTGCCCATTTTCAGAGTACGCACTTTGCAGGACCAGGTGGCAGGCATTCTGGGAGAAGAAAAATTTCTATCGCGTTTGCTATTGGTCTTTGCAGTGATCGCCGTGGTGCTGGCTGCTGCGGGCGTATTCGGACTCATGTCTTACACCACAGAACGCGCAACGCATGATTTTGGCGTTCGTCTGGCTTTGGGCGCTCAGCGAGGACATGTGCTGTGGCTTGTGCTGAAGAAAGGTTTGGTTTTATCAGTCATCGGCCTGGCTGGAGGACTAGGCGCTGCATTCTGGCTGACGCGCGTTCTCGTGGGCCTGTTGTTTGGCGTAAGTCCGCATGATCCGGCCACGTTCGTCGCGGTAGCGGCTGCAATTATCGCCATCGCTCTGCTGGCCTGCTATCTTCCGGCGCGGCGTGCCACAAATATTGATCCTCTGGAAGCTTTACGCAATGAGTAGCTAAACCAGCCAGAGTAAGCGAAACGGCTTAGGCGCTACTTGCCCGGGACGGCAGTGTATCGGCGAAGCTGAAGAACTGTTCTACCTTGGTGATTTGCAGTGCCGCGCGCACACGCGGTGGCACGCCCACCAGCAAGAGACCCCGGCCATCCTTTTGGCGGTTAACGTAAATCGTTACCAGCGCGCCGATTCCGGTGGAGTCGATATAGGGAACACCAGAGAATTCCAGAACCAGCGTTTTTGATTTGTCAGCGCGCATACGCTCCTGGAATTCAAAGAAAGAAGTGATCACCAGCGGCCCGGTCAGCCGCCAAACACTATTGCCGTCCGGCGTTGCGGGCAGTTCCTCAATGGTTAAGTTATCATCGCGCATGGTTGACCTATCTTAGTCTCCGCATTGCTGGCAATTGTTAACAAATTATTAAAAGTGTTGCGACAGCAAATAGTTTCCGTGAAATTTCTGCGCCCTGTGTTCGTGGCAGGGATGTATGCAAAAAGTTGCTAATGTGCGCTGTTACTGGCTGGAATCAGCCACGCTGCCCATCCAGTGCAAATAGCCACAATAGCGGAGAGCACAACCGGCGGCGGAAGAAAATAGATCCAACTCAGCAACAGGCTTACCAACTGCAGCACAAAGAAGACCCATGCCAATAATCCAATTGCCTGCGGATTGGTTTTTGCCAGGCCGCCCAGATGCCATGCAAGATAGGCGGTGAAGAGCAGATACGCGGTACAGAACAGGCCAAAGCCGCGATAGAAGCCACCGTAAGTAACGTTCCCGCTGCCCACCTTCATCTGCACTGTGTCCATCGCCTGCTGGACTGCCACGCCCTCGGGATTCGGAGGCTTGAATTTCAAGAACCCAAAAGTGTGACCTGCGGCAAAAAAGATCAAAACCACCGCTGCAATGCGATAGAGCAAAGTAGCCGTCATAGGCCTGTTCCTCCTTCAATTTGGTGCTGTCACTGATTTGCGGGATCAGTGTACTCTGAGAGCGCAATACCTGTAATTTCTCATGAGTATGACGCGCGAGTACGCCGGAATCGACATGTTGCGCCACTCAAGTCGCGTCCTACCGGCGTTGCCCGCCCCGCATACCCGCTGATACACTAAAGGGTTTGCTCTGCTCGAACAGACTCTTCTGAAGTGGGTTCTCATATGGCACAAACTACTGATATTGCAATCGTAAACGGGGCGCGGACGCCCATGGGCCGCTATTGCGGCAAACTGCGCGACTTTACCGCCATGGACCTGGCTGCCGTGGCCAGCCAGGAGGCCATCAAGCGCGCGGGCGTTGATCCCAAGGAATTCGATCATGCTGTTTTTGGCAACGCGCAGCAAACCTCCGGCGACTCTCTTTTTGGCGCGCGACATGTCGCGCTCAAGGCCGGTTTGCCGATTGAGGCCCCTGCGTTGACGGTGAATCGTCTGTGCGGATCAGGCATGCAGTCGCTGGTGAATGCCGCGCAGATGATCCAACTGGGTGAGGCGAATACGGTGCTGGCCGGCGGCATGGAATCCATGTCCCAGGCGCCGCACGTGATTCGCGGAGCGCGTTGGGGGCTCGGCCTGGGTGAAGGCAAAATGGAAGACTCGCTCATGGTGGCCCTGCTGGATACCTATTGCGGCCTCTATATGGCAAATACGGCAGAACTTTACGCCGAGCAGCAGGGAATCAATCGGGAAAAAATGGATGAATTCTCGCTGCAGTCGCAGCAGAAGGCTGGCGCAGCGCAAAAGGCCTGCCGTCTGGCGGAAGAGATCACTCCAGTCGCTTTGAAGAACCGCAAAGGCGAGCCCACCGGCGAGATGTTTGAGAAAGACGACCATCTGCGTCCGGAGACAACCATGGAAGGCCTGGCCAAACTCAAGGCGGCTTTCGGCAAGAACGGCACGGTCACGGCCGGCAACGCCAGCGGTATCGTCGATGGCGGCGCAGCCGTTGTGATGATGACCGTAGATCAGGCAGAAAAGCGCGGCCTCAAGCCCATGGGACGCATCGTGAGCTGGGGCATCGCCGGTGTCGATCCCAAGATCATGGGCAGCGGACCTGTTCCGGCCACTCGCCTGGCTCTTAAAAAAGCCGGGCTGAAGCTGGAAGAGATTGATCTGATCGAGGTCAACGAAGCCTTTGCTGGCCAATATCTGGCTGTCGAAAAAGAGCTTGGTCTGGACCGCAGCAAGGTGAACGTGAACGGCGGCGCTATTGCCCTCGGTCATCCCTTGGGCGCCACGGGAACACGTTTGGTGATCACTCTGCTGCATGAATTGCGGCGGCGCAAACAGCAGTATGGGCTGGCGACAGCATGCATCGGCGGCGGACAGGGCATCGCGATGATCGTGGAGAATTTGCAGCGGTAGGCAAGAGATTGAACCACAAAGGGCACGAAGGAACACAAAGTAGTTTTGGTTAAAGAATTAGACTTCGTGATCCTTCGTGTCCTTTGTGGTTAACATTTTGGAGATGAGATGCAGATTAAAAAAGTTGGAATACTCGGTTGTGGCCTGATGGGCTCAGGTATCGCGCAGGTCAGCGCGGTTGCCGGCTATGACGTGACGGTGCTGGAGCAGGAACAGAAATTTCTTGATAAAGGCTTTGCCGGAATTGAGAAGTCACTGGCCAAGATGGCTGAGAAGCCGGAGAAAAGTGGCGTGACTCCGGAGAAGGCCAGGGAATCCCGCGCACGCATCAACGGTACCACCAGCCAGCAGGCTCTGGCTGATTGCGACATCATCATTGAAGCCATCATTGAGAACGTGGAAGTTAAGAAGAAGACGTTTCGCTGCGCTGGATGCGATCGTAAAGAAAGAAGCGATCTTCGCCAGCAACACCTCTTCCATCTCGATCACCGAAGTAGCTGCGGCTACCAACCGCGCGGACAAGTTTGTAGGTCTGCATTTTTTCAATCCCGTGCCGCTGATGAAACTGGTAGAGGTCGTAAGGACAATCGCCACCAGCGACGCCGCTTTTGAGTCATCTTACGAATTCGGCAAGAGCCTGGGCAAAGTGCCTGTTCGCACCAGCGATAAAACTGGGTTCATCGTGAATCGCTTGCTGGTGCCTTATCTTCTCGACGCGATTCGCGCCTACGAAGAAGGCGTCGGCTCTATTCCTGACATCGACAATTCCATGAAACTCGGATGCGGCTATCCTATGGGGCCATTTACGCTGCTCGATTTCGTAGGTCTCGACACCACTTATTACATTTCACAGGTGATGTTCGATGAGTTCCGCGAACGCCGCTTCGCTTCGCCCGCTCTATTGAAGCGCCTGGTGATGGCTGGGTGGTATGGCCGCAAGAGCGGTAAGGGCTTTTACGATTATGCAGACCCGAGCAACCCAACACCAATTAAGTTTTAGAGAAGATAATTTAGCCGCGAATCAAAACAAAAAACGCGAATCGGACTCGGCCTTACTAAACAATTCGTGTGTATTCGCGTGCATTCGCGGCTCATTTGGTTAGAAAAATGGATAACGTCAAACTCGAAAAAAAGAACGCAATCGCTTACGTCACTATTGATCGTCCAAAAGTTCTCAATGCGCTGAACATGGCCACGATGCAAGAGCTGTGGCAGGTATTCAGCGAACTCAAAGATGACAAGCAGATTCGCGTGGTCATCCTTACGGGTGGCGGAGAGAAGGCATTCGTCGCCGGAGCGGACATCAACGAGCTGGCGAAAAACAATGCTGTCGAAGCCAAAGCCTATACGCACAAAGGCCAGGCCACGCTTGATCTGATTGAGAACCTGGGCAAGCCGGTGATTGCCTGCGTGAATGGCTTTGCTCTGGGCGGCGGATGCGAGATCGCCATGGCCTGCACCATGCGTCTGGCCAGCGAGAATGCCAAAATGGGGCAGCCTGAAGTGAAGTTAGGCATTATTCCTGGATACGGCGGCACGCAGCGGCTTCCGCGTTTGGTCGGCACGGGGCTGGCCATGCAGATCCTGTTGTCAGGTGAGATGATCAGCGCACAGGAGGCACATCGCATCGGGCTGGTGAATGAAGTTGTTCCTGCAGACCGTCTGATTCCTCGCGCGGAAGAGATCGCACAAAAAATTATCGGCATGGCGCCGCTAGCGATCCAATATTGTATGGAAGCCGTGAATCAGGGCATGAACATGACTTTGCCGGAAGGCCTGTTTCTTGAGGCCACGCTCTTCGGCCTATGCTGCGCCACGGAAGACAAAAAGGAAGGCACCACGGCATTCCTGGAAAAACGAGCCGCCAATTTTCAGGGCAGATAACATACCTCTCTTTGGGGAGCCGGAAAAACTTGCCACGGCTGCTACCTTCTATAGCCTGCATGAAGCGGACGTGGCCAAGGGGCTGCTCGACTCATGTGGCGTAGACTGTTTCCTGTGCGATGAGCATATGCACCGCGTGCATCCGTTGACCGCGGAAATTACCGGTGGCATACGGCTGCAGGTTTCAGAAGAAGACTTGGAAGTGGCAAAAGAGCTGCTCAAAGAATACAAACCAATGGACGACCCATCAGGCCCCGGCCCGATAGAATGATTGCTTGACTGGTTAGAGATTCATGATTAAAGGCATCACCACAATTCGCCATGCTGGCAGCACAAAAGACTTTAAGGCGCTCAGCAAACTTTTTGACGCTCTGGGCTTTGAGCGCGGAACTCCATGGAAGACTGCGCGGGGCCAGGGTGCTCCGTTCAAGCTTCCGCTGGGACAGATTGAGTTTGTCGAAGGGCTTGAAACTATCCATTGCGATATATGGATAGAAGTGACAGATCTGGATTCGATACTTGAGGTGCTGTCTAAGGAAAACATCAAGTTGTCAGAAAAAGTCCAGCAGACGGCATGGGATTCACGGTTTCTGGTGGCGGAGCCGGCCAAGGGTCTGAAGGTCCTTTTCTGGCAGAAGAATCGCCCTCCACAGGATGCGATAGAAGGCAGCCTGAATGCGCATGGAATGCGCTTTGCGGTGGTGGTGAGCCGCTGGAATTCATTTATTACGGAGCGCCTGCTGCAAGGCGCGCTGGACGCGCTGCGCCGCAGCGGCTGCCGTGAAGAAGACATCATGGTGGTGCGAGTGCCGGGAGCGTTTGAGATCCCTTCGCAAGCCCGCACGCTGGCAGAGAGTAAAAAGTATGATGCCATCGTCACCCTCGGCTGTCTCATCCGTGGAGAGACCACGCACTACGAACATATTTCCACTGAGGTAACGCGAGGGATTGGGCAATCAGCCCAGGAAACCGGTGTGCCTCATACGTATGGCGTGCTTACCTGTGAAAGCCTGGAACAGGCGCTCGATCGCGCCGGCCTGAAAGCAGGGAATAAAGGCTTTGAAGCGGCAATTTCGGCCGTGGAGATGGTGAGCTTGCAGCGCAAGACGAGCGGCCGAACCAAGAAGAAAACGATATCCAAAAAGAAAAAGAAGGCGCGTTAAAACATGGGTACCCGTCGTAAATCCCGCGAACTATGCTTGCAGATGCTCTTTCAATGGGACATGGGGAAGCAAGCACCAGAGCACGTGAAGAAAACCTTCTGGGCTGAGCGTGAAGAAGTAGACCAGGAGACGCGCAACTTTGCCGACGATGTGTTTCAGGTGGCGATTGACCGTCAGCAGGAAATTGACGACCTGATTCAGAAGCACGCCCAGCACTGGCGCATGGAGCGGATGGCCGCCGTAGATCGCAACGTGCTGCGTACGGGAGTGGCCGAACTGATGGGGCCACACCACACGCCTCGTCCGGTGGTAATCAATGAAGCGCTGGAGATTGCGCGCAAATTTTCCGCTCCGGAGTCTGTACAGTTCATCAACGGCGTACTGGATTCGGTGGGAAAAGAGCTGGACTCCGCGAAAGCCCAGAAGCCAAGTTGAAAAGTCGCTTCTACCTATTCCTTCTCTCTTTAGGACTATGGGGTTATTTTGCTTCGCCAGCACCGTATTTTCCCGTTAAGTGCTTCTGGCAATTTCATTGCCGGCTGCCCGGGATTTCAGAAAAAGCAATGTTAAAATAAAGCACTCCACAGCAATTGTGCCCGCATTCTGGATTCAACGGACCTGAATTTTGAAAAAGACTTCCATTACGTATGCCGATAGCGGCGTTGACATTGACCGCGCCGACCGTGCCAAGCAGCGCATCAAGTATCTTGCTCATCGCACATATACGCCTGGTGTGGTGAGTGAAATTGGCGGCTTCGGCGGCATGTTCGCCATCGACAAGAAAAAATTTCGCGAGCCCGTGCTGGTTTCAAGCGTGGACGGCGTGGGCACCAAACTCAAACTGGCTTTCATGATGAAGCTCCATCACACCGTGGGCGGGGATCTGGTGAACCACTGCGTGAATGATATTGCCGTTCAGGGCGCCACGCCGCTGTTCTTTATGGACTATCTGGCCACCGGAACGCTGGAGCCGGAGATCGCCGAGAAGATTGTGGAGGGCATGGCTGAGGCCTGCAAGCACAACGGCTGCGCGCTGATCGGCGGTGAAACGGCGGAGATGCCGGGCTTCTATCCAAAAGGCGAATATGATCTGGCCGGCTTTATTGTGGGCGTGGTGGAAAAAAGCAAGATCATTACCGGCGACCAGGTTGAAGTTGGCGACGTGCTGCTTGGGCTGCCTTCCAACGGGCTGCATACCAATGGATACTCGCTGGCGCGCAAATTATTTTTCGATGTTGCCAAATACACACCGGAAACTTACGTGAGTGAGATCAAAGGCAAGGCCGGTACGGAGTTGATGCGCACGCATAAAAGTTACTGGCCGGTTTTGAAAAAGCTGATTGCAGCGGACCTTGTCCATGCCATGGCGCACATTACCGGCGGCGGGATTACTGACAATCTGCCGCGCGTGCTGCCCAAAGGAACTGGCGCCGTGGTGGAAATGGGCACATGGCCTGTGTTGCCGATGTTTACTCATATGCAACATATCGGAAACGTGCCGCAGGACGAGATGATGCGCACTTTCAATATGGGCATTGGCATGGTGCTGGTGGTCCCGGCGAAAAAGTTCAAGCGCGTGCAGAGCATTGTGGAGAAGGCCGGCGAAAAGGCCTATCTCATCGGCAGAATCGTCAAAGGCGACCGGAAGGTGCAGTACGCCTGAACATGCCGTCGCTAAAAAAACTTGGCATTCTGCTTTCCGGGCGCGGCTCAAACTTTGAAGCCATCGCGGATTCAATCCAGGCTGGGCGGCTGCAGGCGGAAATTGCCATTGTGATTTCGAATCGTGCTGACGCGCCCGGGCTGGAATCGGCAAAGCGGCGCGGCTTGAACACTCAGCTGATTCCTTCCAAAGGCAAGGCCCGCCTGGACCATGATGTTGAAGTGGTGGCTGCGCTCAAAAGAAATCAGGTCGATCTGGTCTGCCTGGCAGGCTATATGCGTTTGCTCTCGCCGGAATTTGTTCGCGTTTTCCCCAATCGCATTGTGAATATACATCCTTCGCTGCTGCCGGCTTTTACCGGCATGGACGCACAGAGACAGGCGCTGGAATATGGCGTAAAAGTTACGGGCTGCACCGTGCACTTTGTCGACGAGCATTTGGACCACGGGCCAATCATTTTGCAGAAGACAGTGCCGGTACTGGAAAATGACGATGAGCACTCGCTTGCTGCCCGCATTCTGGAGCAGGAGCATATAGCCTATTCTGAGGGAATTGCGTTGATCCTGTCGGGCGAGATCGAAGTGCAAAATAGAAGAGTGGTCCGCAAGAACATACGCGCGGAGGGCCGGTAAATGTTAAAGGTTAAGTTGCTCACTGCGGCCGCCAAAGCTCCCACGGTCGCTCATCCGGGAGAAGATCTGGGATATGACATCTATTCGGCAGAGACTGTGCCGTTGGAAGCGCGCGGCCATGCCATTGTATCCACGGGCATTGCGATTGAATGCACCTCTCCGGCCGGCGAGTGCATGGGTGCCTTGCTGCGCGATAAATCTTCCATGGCGGCGCGCAGACTGGTGTTGACCGGAGGCGTGATTGACGCAGGTTATCGTGGCGAGATCAAGGTGCTCATCGAAAATCTGGGCGACCTGCCGGCGACCATACGCGCAGGTGATAAGATCGCCAACCTGATTCCTTATCCTGTGCTGACCGGCGAAATAGTTGTCGTGGAAGATCTCAATGAATCCAGCCGCAAGGCGGGCGGGTTCGGATCAAGCGGGCGGTAATTTTTTCAATCCCGAAGCGCAGCGAGGGATCGCTACCTTCTGAAAAACTTCCGCGAATGCACGCGAATCAACACGAAATGACTCGAATAGGTATTTCTGGCTGTAGGGATCCCTCCCCTTCGACAAGCTCAGGGTCGGGACTTAAAGAAAGAAACTTTATAATCAACTCCAATGGCAAACTTTCCTCCTGTCGACGAACAACTGGCTTACATCAAAAAAGGCGCTGCGGAGATCATCCACGAGCGCGAACTGCGCGAACGCCTGGAAAATTCGCTTAAAACCGGCAAGCCCATGCGAGTGAAGGCCGGCTTTGATCCCACGGCGCCTGACCTGCATGTGGGGCACACGGTACTGATCCGTAAGCTGAAGCACTTTCAGGACCTGGGGCACACGGTGATTTTCCTGATCGGGGATTTCACCGGAATGATCGGTGATCCCAGCGGACGCTCCGTAACGCGTCCGCCACTTACGCGTGCGGACATCGATCGCAATGCTGAGACCTACAAAGCTCAGGTATTCAAGATCCTTGATCCGCAGAAGACCGTGGTCGACTTTCAATTCGCGCTGGTTCTCCAAGCTCACGCCGGAAGATTTTATCCGGCTTACGGCAAAATTCACGGTGTCACAGATGCTGGAGCGCGAAGATTTTCACAAACGCTTCCAGGAAGAAAAGCCCATTGCGATGCATGAGCTGCTCTATCCCGTCTGCCAGGGCTATGACTCCGTCGCGCTGGAGGCCGATGTAGAACTGGGCGGTACTGACCAGAAATTTAACCTGCTCATGGGCCGTGTGCTGCAAAAGGATTTCGGACAGCCGTCGCAGATCATTCTGACTATGCCAATTCTGGAAGGCACAGACGGCGTGCAGAAAATGTCTAAGTCGTATGGAAATTACATCGGCATCAATGAGCCGCCGCAGGAAATTTACGGCAAGGTCATGTCGATTTCTGACGCGATGATGTGGCGGTATTACGAGCTGCTGACGGATGTGTCTGTCAGCGCCATCGAGCAGATGAAATCCGATGCAGCATCAGGCAAACAGCATCCCATGGAATTAAAGAAAGCGCTGGCGCGCAGGATTGTCCAGGATTTTCATGGAGAATCAGCAGCCAAGACGGCGGATGAGGGATGGGCGAAGCAGTTTCAGAAAGGGGGCATTCCCCAAGATGCTCCTTTGATTTTGGTTTCCTACGATTCTATAAAAGTCAATCCGAGGGAAATTACCTCGATGGAACATCACTTTCCAGTTCTTGACAATGAGACATTGCACAGTTTGCCAGGAGATCGTACGGCGTGGGTAAGATTGGATAAGCTCTTGTTCGAAGCAAAACTTGCTGCATCGAAATCCGAAGCAGCAAGAAAGATCAAAGAACGAGCGGTAAAAATTGAAAACAAGACTGTCCCAGCTCAAACAACAAGCATCATTGTTGAGCTTCCTAGCGAGATCGGAATAACTTTGGGACGTAAGATATGCAGGGTGCAAATCACTAAATAAAGTGGAGCGCAGGCGCCCTCGCCTGCGGGGAAGGATCCTTCAGCGCAGCCGAGGGCGGCTGCGGTCCACAATTGTTTTTTATTTTTAATTCACCATTGTCTTTGTAATATTTCAAATGTATGAGCACTTTCTATCGCAGGAATCTACCTCATATTGAGAAAGATGGCGCCTCATACTTTGTTACTTTCAGCACACGCAATGAATTTATCCTGCCGGATGCAGCCAGAACGCTGGTCTTTGATCATTGCTTGTTTGAAAATGGCCGCAAAGTAGATATGCACGCTTTCGTCGTGATGCCCAACCATGTGCATCTGCTTTTTACTCCGTTGGAGGATGATAGAGGCGAGGCATATTCTTTAGCGGAGATTATGAAAGGCATCAAAGGTGCTTCCAGTCACAGCGTAAATAAGCTGCTTGGTCGAAAGGTAACACTTTGGGAACCAGAGTCTTTTGACCGGATCGTTCGCTCAAGTTCTGATTTTGAATATCGCGTGATATACATCGTGCAGAATCCAATTGCTGCCGGTCTGGCAAAAGGCCCTGACGATTATCGATGGGCATGGCGGGAATTTTCGCAGCCGAGGGCGGCTGCGGTCCAAATTTTAAATGACTAATGCTTTGTTCAAGTTTCCGGCGTTTTGGTCCCCAAAAAGGCTCCAAATCCGCGTAAGTGAATGATTCTTGACGAGAAGGCCTATTTCAGGTGGAATAAAGACCATGACCAAAGCTGATTTGATTGAAGAGGTTTCCCGCCTGGCCGAGCTGACGCGTAAAGACAGCGAGATCATTGTGGAAACGATTTTTGATAGCGTGGTTCGCTCACTGCGTTCCGGCGACAAGATTGAAATCCGCGGCTTTGGCAGTTTCCGCACAAGGCAGCGCAAACCGCGTGTGGGACGCAATCCCAAGACGGGCGCACGCGTGGAAGTGCCGGCCAAGAAAATCCCCTATTTCAAACCCAGCAAAGAACTTAAGGACGTGATCAATCACGGGAAGCCGGTGGCTGAGGCTGCACCGGCGTCGACCCCTGAAGGGCCGAGTTCATAGCTCGTCTTAGAACCGCTTCACTTCCGAACGTTTATTTACGGAACCTTTTATTTACGGAACCGGCGGAACCACAATCCAAACCCGCCGCTGGCCAGTCCCATCAACCCGAGAAGCGGCAGGAACGTAGAAGTTGCCGGCAGGCGGCTACCTCCCTGTGAATCGTTTGACTGCTGATTTTGATTGATCTGGGGTGTAGTTGCGCCAGCCTCGGTAGCAGGAGCGGCAGGCTGTTCCTGGCTCGTCGCCGCCGGTGGAGCCGTTTGCACGGCAGTCTGTCCCTGCGGATTGGCCGGAGCACTCGGCGGTGCTGGAGCAGGCGTTTGTGCCGCGCTTTGGGTAGTTGTAGGCTGGGCATCCGCACTTTGAGGCTGTCCATTTAGCTCCAGCGGAGGCATATTCTTCGCTACCGCCACGCCGCCCTTATTACTCAACATGGTTTGCACGTCATCATTGCTGAGCGCACGGGCATTCATGGTAGTTTTCTCTGCCTTATAACGGTTTGCGGCTTCCGCCACACCAACCTGTGCAGCGACAGCAGAAGAGTTATTCACCGAAATCGAAGGAGTCAAATCATTCGTCGGAGCAGTTGCCGTGGGAACCGCGCCCGTGGAATCTGTTGGCACAATGATGACTGGTTGGCTGCCCGGCATATAAGTATTGGCAGGCGTATAAGTGACTGTCCCCGGAACTGTCGCGTAAATAGCATTCACATTTTCGCCCTGAACCACGCCAGTAGAATTCACGCTAATGCCGGCACGTCCAGCATCGGTGATTCCAGCCGTAGGCGGAGGAGTGGTGAATGTTGCATTTGGGGTGACCAGTATGGGGCCTCCAAATGGCCCGACGCTCGGTGTGACCGGATAATTCGGCGTTGCCGGATAATATTGGATGGCGGACTGGCCCTGTCCGGAAACTGCGAATACTGTAAGCGCTGCCAAAAGCAGAATCTTTGCGCGGCATAAATCACCCCTGATGTACCTATTGTTGGATTACTCAGGAGCAAATAGAGGATGCCAGCTCTTAGTTCCATCCAGCCCGGGTTTCGGTCGGTTGTGAGCTGCTGCTTTCAGCTACCCACAAATCTGGCATACAGGCTGCGCGCTACGGAAGTGTCATTTGTGCCCTTAATAATGGCCCGCCCGTCAGGGAAGAGAGTCATTTCGTAAGGGTCGCGCCAAAATTTGAGTACAAAGGCGTTGTGTTTCACCGTGCCGTGTGCACCCAGTTTGGCGGACATCTCCAGAAAGTCTACCGGACGGTTGCGCTCATGGATCTGAACAGAGTTCCTGCCGCACAAAGTAATTTGCGGCCTGCGTTCTCCCGCCAGATGGACGAACTCGTGTTTCTCGCAGGTTTGGCAGCCGGGGCGCGGCTTGGCAGCAGCGATCTCAGCCTGTTCATTGCTCCAGACGTCGAATGAGAGCAACGTCCGCCTCAGCTTGTCCTTTGCACCCACCAGGAACTTGATTGCCTCGGTCGCCTGGATCGAGCCAATCAGATTGACTGCGCTGTTCAGAATGCCTGCCGTATCGCAGGTTTCAACCGTGCCTTCTGGCGGGGCCGGGAATATGCAAGCCAGGCAAGCTGTTTCACCGGGAATCACGTTCATGGTTACGGCATAGGAGGCCACGGCAGCGGCATAAATCCAGGGTTTGCCGTGTTTTACGGCAAAGTCATTGATTAGATAGCGGGTTTCAAAGTTATCGGTTGCGTCAAGAATAAGGTCGGCTTCGGTGAGCAGGGCTTCAATGTTTTCCGGCGTCAGGTCAGCTACTGCGGCTTTGGCTTGAACGTCAGAGTTGAACGCTGCAATTTTGCGTACCGCCGCAACTGCCTTTGGGACGGACTCTGCCGCGTCCGCCTCATCAAAGAGCGATTGCCGCTGCAGATTGCTGGCCTCAACGTAATCACGGTCGATAATGAGCAGATGTCCCACACCAGCCCGCGCCAGCAGACCGGCAACGCAGGCGCCGGTAGCGCCACAGCCCACAATGGCCACGCGCCCCTGGGCCAGCCGGGACTGCCCTTCCTGGCCAATGCCGGGAAATAGCACCTGGCGCGAGTATCGATCGTCAAATTTCATGCCAAATTTCATGCCGCATTTATTATAGGTGTTTGAAGGCGAAGGGGGTTATGCGTTTGGTCGCGGGCAGCTTACAATGCTCGAAAAAGCTTGCGCGTGCAACTAAGGTCCATTCTGCTGTCATCGAAGTATACAAAGCGACTTCCAATTAAGGGGCTTATCGTGCCGCACTGCCGATCAGTGTGTCTGGCGATTGTGCTATGCCTTGGTGTGTCCGCGGCCCAAGGGTGCTCCCCAAAACACCCAAACCCCACTGGTAGATAGCCGTAAAGCGAATCAGGATTCAACACAGCAGCCTTACGTTCCCGCAGGGCAGGCGCCTGCTGCTGTTCAAACTTCCCCTGTGCCGACGCCGCAAGCGCCTAAGAGCGCATCGCCTGTCGCGCCTCTTGCTAGTGGCCTGAATGGCCTGCAAGGAGTGAAAGTTGCGCTGGTTCAAATCAACAGCGCAAGCGTCGATAACCCAGTGTCGCTGCTCCTGACCTTGCCGCAGAAAGCGAACGAGCCGCTGGACAAATACAAAGTCAGGAAATCCGTGCAGGTGCTCTACAATACTGGCCGCTTTGCAGAGATTCTGGTCGAGGCGAAGCGGAATGCGAACGGAGAAGTGGTGCTGGTGTTTGATGCCCGCGAGAATTATTTTTTCGGATCAATTCTGGCGGAGGGACTGCAGTCGCACCCGAGCAACAGTCAGCTCATCAATGCCAGCAAGTTGAATCTGGGCGAGCAATATACCGAAGAGAAGCTGAACGCCGGCATGCAGGGAATGCAGCGGACGCTCCAGGAGAATGGCTACTATCGGGCCACAATCAAGCCGTTCTACGAATGGGAGGCGCGCGATCAGCAGGTGAAGGTGCAGTTTGTGGTGGATCGCGGCCAGCCTGCGCGGGTGGGAACCGTTAACGTGACAGGTTCGCCCGGCTATAACGCGGAAGAGATACGCAATATCGCCAAGCTGCGTTCCGGTGACAAAGTGACTGCTGCCCGAGTGACTCGGGCATTGCAGCGGCTGCGCAAGCGTTACCAGAAACAGGACCGGCTGGAAGCACAAGTTACGATGACGCAGCATAGCTATCACCCTGAGACCAATCTGTTGGATTACACCTTTGAGATTAACCGCGGTCCGGTGGTGGACGTTAGAGTGGAGGGCGCCAAACTGCGGCGTGGTCTGGTGAAAAAATTTGTGCCCATTTTTGAAGAGAGCGCGGTGGATGACGACCTTCTCAATGAGGGCTCCCGCAATATCCGCGATTATTTGCAGTCCAAAGGCTATTTTGACGTGAATGTCACATATGAGCAGAAGCAGGATGGCCCGGACAAGCGCGATGTGGTCTTCAATACCGATAGAAACGAGCGGCACAAGCTGACCGAATTGACGATCGAGGGCAATCACTATTTCCGCCGCGAAGACCTGCGTGAGCAGATGCTCATGCAACCGGCCGGCGGTTTGCTGATTTACGGTCTGTTCAGCCAGTCCATTCTGACGCATGATGTACTGGCGATTGAAAACCTTTACCGCACCAACGGGTTTCTGCAGGTGAAAGTTACTCCACAGGTGGACGACAATATCGGTAAGGAGGGCCACATCCGAGTGACGCTCAATATCAATGAGGGCAAGCAGACTGTCGTTGGCAGGCTCCTCATTGAGGGCAATGAAGCGTTGCCCGATGGCCAGATTCGCGGCCTGATATCCGCTTCTGAAGGCCAGCCATATTCGGATTCCATGGTTCTTGCCGACCAGGCAGTGATTTTGGATGGATATTACAATCTCGGATTTCCCAAGGTAAAGTTCGAATACACAACCCAGCCTGAGGCCGAGAGCCCCAATAAGATCGACATTGCTTACAAAATTACCGAGGGGCCGCAGGTATTTGTCGACAAGGTATTGATTGCTGGCCTGAACTATACCCGCCCATCCGTGGTGGACCATGAAATCAAGATTCACAATGAAGACCGGCTGAGCCAGAACCAAATGCTGGATTCTCAACGCCGCTTGTATGACATGGGCATTTTTAACGAGGTAAATGTTGCGGTGCAGAATCCTGATGGCGAGACCACCAGCAAAAACGTAAATTTTCAGCTCGCTGAAGCGCGGCGCTACACATTCAATTATGGTATTGGTTTTGAGGTCCAGACCGGCCAGCCTGGTGAAATTGGCGCCGGTTCTAATCCCCAGGGAGAGACGGGCGCCAGTGCCCGCGTATCTTTTGATGTAACGCGTCTTAACTTTCGTGGACGCGACCATACTCTCACCCTGAATACCCGTTATGGCAACCTGGAAAAACTGGCTCTGATTGGCTATACCGCACCGCGCCTGTTTGATTCGCAAAATCTCACGCTCGACTTCACAACGTTTTATCAGCAAACCAATGACGTGCGTACTTTCACGTCCAAGCGCCTGGAAGGTTCGGCTTCCATTAAACAAACACTGAACCGCGCCACCACGTTGATTTATCGTCTGATCTACCGTCGCGTGAGTACAGACAATCTGGTGATTGATCCCAACCTGATACCGCTGTTTTCACAGCCCGTGCGTGTAGGCATGCCTGACTTCAGTTATATCCGCGATACGCGGGATAATCCGATTGAGTCACTCAAAGGCACATTCACCACCCTGGATCTGGGCGTGGCCTCAAGAGTGTTTGGCTCGCAGACGAATTTCCTCCGGGCGGTTGCGCAGAATTCCAGCTACTACCAATTTCATAAGCGACGCTGGGTCTTCGCGCGCTCCACGCGCATTGGCGTGGAAGAGCCGTTTTCCTCCACACAATTTGTCCCACTTCCGGAGCTATTCTTTGCTGGAGGCAGCACCTCACATCGCGGCTTTGGCATTAACCAGGCTGGGCCGCGAGATCTGACCACTGGCTTTCCGCTGGGCGGTCAGGCGCTTTTTCTGAATAATCTTGAACTGCGGTCGCCAACGCTGCCGCTTCCGTTTGTTGGCAACAATCTGAGCGCTGTCTTGTTTCATGACATGGGCAACGTATTTTCCACGGTCAGTGCCATGGGCAACGGCATTTTCCGGTTTACGCAGCCTGGTCGCAGCCTCTGTTTAAATCCGAATGCTGGCATTTGCCGGTTCGATTACAACTCGCAAGCAGTAGGCGCAGGGGCTCGCTACCGGACGCCGATTGGTCCGGTAAGCTTTGACGTAGGCTATAACCTCAATCCGCCGGCCTTTCCGATCTCGGCTCCCACGCCACCGGCGGTTCCTTCGTCCCAGGTACTCAGGCATTTCAATTTCTTTTTTAATATAGGGCAGACTTTCTGATGAGGATGCGCTGCCAACTCGTGCTCGTCCTGTTGCTGGCTGGAATTGCCCAGGCACAGGTTGTCGACCGTATGGTGGCCGTGGTGAACAAACGCGTGATCCTGGAAAGTGAGCTGGACCAGGCAGTGCGCGTGGAGTTCCTGATACAGGGCAAGTCCGTGGATAAGATCACCCAGGCAGATCGCGTGGCGGCGCTGGAACGGCTGATTGACCGCTCGTTGCTCGATCAGCAGATCGTAAATCCCTCCATGCTTGATCCCACGCCGGAAGAGCTGGCGGCAAAAGTCAAAGAGGTCCGCTCGCAGTTTTCTGACTCTGCCACAGATGAGCGCTGGACTGCCATCCTGGCTGGTTATGGATTGAATCAGCAGGACCTTGAAGAGCAGCTGACATCAGAATTCCACATTCTCAGGTTTATTGATCTGCGTTTTCGCGGGCTGGTTCGCGTGGAAAAGGATGACATAGCTGCCTACTATCGTGACCACTTTCTGCCTGAGCTACGCAAGCGCAATGTTCCAGAGCCAAGCCTTGCAGAAGTTTCCGGCAAAATCGAGCAGATACTGGTGGAGCAAAACATCGACGGGCTTTTAGGTGATTGGTTGAAGACCCTGCGTGCGCAGGCGCATATAGAAAAGATGCTGCCGGCCGTGCCGGTTTCCGGTGCGTTGCCATGAGCACAAAGGCTGAAATCAATATCCCACCGCCCGGCGTCAAGCCGCGCAAACTTCGCCGCGTGCTGATTGCGATTGGACTTTTAGTCTAGCAGCATTAGCCGGACTGGTCAGTTATTTAAACAGCAATTCTTTTCGTGAGTCTGTCCGGCAGCGGGTGATTGCGGACTTGCGCCAGATGACTGGCGGCAACGTTGAATTGCAATCGTTTACCTGGAACCTTTCAAGGTTGGAATTTGAAGCGCGCAACGTCACGATCCACGGGCGTGAAGCCGCCGGTGAGGCTCCTTATGCGCACGCTGACCGCATTGTTGTTGACGTGAAGATTGTTTCTTTTTTCTCGCGCAAGATCTCGCTTGAAAACGTGGCAATGGATGGATTGGTTCTGCATCTGATGGTGTATCCCGACGGCACCACGAACCAGCCTTCACCTCAATCCGCCAGGGCTTCTGAGCAGGCGTCGGGGCAAAATCTCTTTGATCTTGCGGTAAAGCAAATCACGGCGCGGAAGGCCACGTTGATGCTCGACCAGGACCGAATTCCGTTTGATCTGGATGGCAAAGATATATCCGCGGGAATGAGTTTTGTCCCCCGCGAACAGGCATATGACGGCCATCTGGACTTGACCCCGCTTACCATCTCCTACGGCAATGCCACACCCTTGCAGGCGGAGGTACATCTCAATTTTCTTTTGCGGGCCAAAGAAACTCAGATCAAATCACTCAATCTCTCCACAAAAAATTCCAGGCTTGAGGCCAGCGGTTCAGTTCGCAATTACGCCAATCCGGAAGTTACGCTGCAATACCAGGCGTCACTGGATCTGGCTGAGGTAGCGAAAGAAGCCAAGCTGGCGCAGTTACGCGCTGGACGCGCCGACTTGAAAGGCGCAGGCAGCTATCAGAACAAGCGCTATTCTTCACAAGGAAATTTGAGCCTCCGCAATCTTGAGTGGCGCGATGCCACGGTGCGGGTCACTGGAGTTGATGCGGATTCTCCTTACGCGCTGACCCAGGAAAAAATTGCTTTGCCGCATCTGGTTGCACGCGCGTTTGGTGGCGCGGTGCAGGGGGATGCGCAAATTACGAATTGGAACCCTTCTTCGCTTGGGAAGAAAGGTCCTTTGCAGCGCGGAGCGACCCGGCTTCATTTAAGCGGTGTGCAGATCAGCAAAGTAGCAGCCGCCATCTCCACCGCCAAAATGCCCTTGGACAAAATTGAATTGGCAGGCAGCGTTTCTGGCGACGTCAACTCATCCTGGAGTGGTTCTCCGGAAAAGGCGATTACCGCGCTGAAGCTGGATGTTGCGCCACCTGCTGCTCCCACGGCCAAAGAAGTTCCAGTTACAGCACAGTTACAAGCCACATATCACGGTGATATACGCACGTTGGAAGTGGCGGGGCTTACATTGGCGACCCGCGAAATTCGCGTGAGCGCGGTTGGCGCTCTCGGCTCGGAAAGCGCCCAGGCCCGCGTATCACTGAACGCTACTAATCTGCGCGAACTTCAGCCGGCGCTCGACGCGCTTGATCCGGGGACACGCATTCCGGTCGAACTGGAAGGCCGTTCGTCATTCAATGGAAGCCTGTTCGGGCAACTTGACTCGCTTTCTGCGCGAGGCCATCTGGAACTGGAACAATTCGATACTGACGTCCACATGCCGTTACAGAGCAAAGGTGAGCAAGGCAGGCCGCCGAGAATTCACTGGGACGCACTCTCCGCCGATCTTGCGCGCACACCTTCCTTAATATCTTTGCAACACGGCACCTTGCGCCGGGGCACTGCCCAGCTTGGCTTCTCCGCCAGCATGACTCTGCGCCAGGGCGACTTCGACGAGCATTACAGCCAGGTCAGCATGAATCTTCATGTCCAGAATGAAAATTTGGAAGACCTAATGGTCATGGTTGGGAGAAGCTATCCCATTGCTGGTATGGCGACGGCCGACATCCAGGCCACTGGCACACTGCACAACCTGCATGGCGGCGGCAAGCTGCAAATCGCAAAGCTGACTGCATACGGCGAGCCATTCAAAAACTTTACCAGCGACATACATCTGACCGGCAGCAACGTGCAGTTGGACAATATTCTGCTGGCGCGCAACAATGCGCGCCTCACCGGCTCGGTCGCTTACGATTTCGCGAACAAAAATTACGGCTTTGACCTGACCGGCTCCGGTATTGAGTTAGCCAACCTTGAGCATTTCAATATTCCGCGTGTGACCATGGCCGGACAAGTCGGCTTCCATGTGTCTGCTTCCGGCACTGAGGACGAGCCGGTGATCAACGGTGAAATTGATCTGCGCAACGTTGTTCTCAACCATGAAACCGTGGGCAACCTGACCATTTTTGCCGAGACGCAAGGCGAAGACGTGACCCTGCGCGGGCGCTCCAATTTTGACAATGCCGAATTCAATGTGGATGGCAAGATTCATTTGCGCGGCGACTGGCCCGGTCAAATTACGGCAAAGCTCTCTCACATTGATTTTGATTCTCTGATTCGCGCTTATTTTCAAGGCCAGATTACCGGGCATTCTTCCATCGCGGGATTCATTAGCATCCGCGGTCCCATGAAACGACCTGGCAGTCTCATGATTACCGGCGATGTGAGCCAGCTCTCTGCCGACGTGGAGAACGTGAAGCTGCAAAATGACGGACCAATCCACTTTGCGGTGGAAAACGAAGCTTTGAAGCTGGACGAGTTCCGGCTGGTAGGCACCGAAACAGATCTTGCCGTAAAAGGCAGCGTGCAATTCACGGGAGACCACGCGATTGATGTGCGTTCGCGCGGACGATTCAATTTGAAGCTGTTTCAGGTCTTGAATCCAAACCTGGTTGCCAATGGGCCAGCCACGTTCACCGTCAACGTCGCCGGCAATGCCGCGCATCCGCAGCTGAGCGGAAAGCTGGAGCTCACGGATGCGTCAGCTTCGTTTCTCGATCTTCCCAATGGACTAAGCCATATCAACGGCTCGCTGGTTTTTGCCCAGGATCGCATGCAGGTGGAAAAGCTTACCGCGCAAACTGGCGGAGGAGAGATCAATGTCGGCGGGTTTATTGCGTATCGGAACGGAATCTATTTTGATTTGACCGCGACAGGGCATGATATTCGGCTGCGTTATCCGCCGGGCGTGAGCTCTTCCGCCGATGCCACCGTGCGTTACACCGGTTCCGCGAAAAGCTCACAGATCTCCGGGGACATTCTGGTCAACCGTTTTGGCATGAATCCGCATTTTGATTTCGCCAACTATCTGGCGCAAAGCAAGAAAGCGCCCATGATCGCAACGCTGAATCCGTTTCTGGACAACATGCGCCTTGACCTGCACATTACTTCCGCGCCTGATCTGCGGGTGGAAACTTCTTTGGCCAAGCTTTCCGGCGACCTGGATTTACACGTTCGCGGGACGGCAGCGCGTCCCGCCCTGATAGGGCGCGTGAATATTGCTGAAGGAGATATTTTCTTCAGCGGCACAAAGTATAGGCTGGAGCGCGGCGATATTACTTTCAGCAATCCGCTCACGATTGAGCCGGTGGTGAACCTGGATATGTCGACCCGCGTTCAGGATTATGACGTCACCATTGGCCTGCATGGCCAGGCAGTCGGCGGCAAGGGCCTCAGCATGACATATCGCTCTGATCCTCCGCTGGATAATTCTGACATCATTGCTCTGCTGGCTTTTGGCCGAACCCGCACACAGAGTGTATATGCTACCGGGCAGCCAGCCACGAGCACGAATGATGCCGCGTCAACTTCCAATGCCATTCTTGGAGAAGCGCTGAACTCCACTTTTACCGATCGAGTGCAAAGACTTTTTGGCGCCAGCCGGGTGAAGATTGATCCGCAGTTCATTGGATCGGAAAACAACCCCAGCGCGCGTGTCACCATTGAGCAGCAGATAAGCAATGACGTAACGTTTACTTATGCCACCAGCCTGACCCAGTCCGCGGAGACGGTGATTCAGGTTGAATACAATATCGATAAGAATGTTTCGATTGTCGCGGTGCGCGACCAGAATGGCGTGCTGGGTTTTGATATTCACATACGCCAGCGCAAGAAATAAAAGTGAAATATGAGCTGGAACAAAGGGCAGGCATTTGCGGCGGAACGCAATTCCATGGTGGAGCGGCAATTGCGGCGTCGTGGCATATCCGATGAGCGTCTACTTGGCGCCATGGGCCGTGTTCCGCGGCATGAATTTGTGAACCCAAAGCTTTGGGGTCAGGCATACGCTGACCATCCCGTTGCCATCGCCGAGCAGCAGACAACGTCACAACCTTACATGATCGCTGCCATGATCCAGGCAGCCAAGATCAAACCTGAAGATCGCGTGCTGGAGATTGGTTCTGGCTCTGGATACCAGACAGCGCTGCTCGCGGAGCTTGCCAGCCAGGTGTTTGCTGTGGAGCGCCACGCTTCGCTCGTGGAAGCAGCAGTCAGTACCCTGGGGCGTTTAGGATATCGCAACGTTAGGATTGTTACCGGCGATGGCTCCCTGGGATTGCCTGAAGCGGCGCCGTTCGATGCCATTATTGTCTCTGCCGCTGCGCCAGGCATTCCGCCGGCGCTGGCGGAGCAGCTTGCGGTTGGCGGCCGGCTGGTTGTTCCCGTGGGTGATGCCGAGCAACAGATTCTGCAGCTTGTCCAGCGCCATGCGGATGGAACCACCGGTGTGCGTACGCTGGAAGGCTGCCGGTTTGTCCCGCTGATCGGCCAGCAGGGGTTTGCAGCGTAGATAGCTCTTTTGCTCTGAGCTATTTGGCCTTTGGCTCAAGTTTCGCTTACAAATAGCTGCTCGATTCTGTCAAAACAAACTTTGATTTTCCACCAAAAAGCCAATAGCCAAAGGCCGAAAGCCAAAGGCCAGTAGCCACAAATGCTGATGATTCCTTTAAACTAATCTGTGCCTCTTTTCACCAACATCAAAACTACACTGGAGATGATCAAGTGGGAGCACTCCATCTTTGCGCTTCCGTTTGCTCTCTGCGCCGCCATGCTCGCTGCAGGTGGCATGCCTGCGGCAGCCAAACTGGGCTGGATCATCTTGTGCATGGTTTCCGCACGCTCCGCGGCCATGGCCTTCAATCGCATTGCTGACGCGCGTATAGACGCAGCCAATCCTCGCACTGCCATGCGCGCTATTCCTGCGGGCACGCTCTCGCAGCGATTTGCCGCTATTTTCGTCATTACCGCATGCGCGCTGTTTGTGTTGGGGGCTGCTGAACTCAATCGCACAACACTGTATCTTTCTCCGGTAGCGCTGGCGGTGGTTCTGCTTTATTCCTATACCAAGCGATTCACGCGCTGGTCGCACCTGGTACTGGGTTTTGCTCTGGGTATTGCTCCGGCCGCGGCATGGATCGCGGTGCGCGGCTCGCTCGATCCGCGCATTCTGCTGCTCACAGCGGCAGTCACTTTCTGGGTAGGCGGTTTTGACGTGCTCTATGCCTGCCAGGACATAGAGTTTGATCGCGCGAACTCGCTGAACTCCATCCCTCAGGCCATGGGCGTTCCCCGCGCCCTTATTGTTGCTCGAACTCTCCACCTGCTCATGTTGGGATTGCTGATAGCGCTGGTCATCGTTTTTGGGCTGGGCAAGCTAGCCATGGTCGGCGTGGTGGTGGTTGCTTTATTGCTTGCGTATGAACACTCGCTGGTGTCTGCACAGGACCTCAGCAGACTCAACGCTGCTTTTTTTACCATGAACGGCGTGATTGCCGTGGTGTTCTTTGTTTTTGTGGCCGCCGATCTGCTGATGCGAGCGTCGCGACCATGAGAGGCTGATCTTCCATGCATGACCCGGTTGAACTGGAAATCTTTAAGAGTCTCTTCCACTCCATTGCGGAAGAGATGGGTGCTGCGCTGCGGCGCACGGCGTTCTCACCCAACATCAAGGAGCGTCGCGACTATTCATGCGCGGTATTTGATGGTGCAGGCGAGGTGGTGGCCATGGGCGACCACATGCCTGTGCATCTGGGGTCGATGCCCATGTCCGTTCGGGCAGCCGTAGAGAAGCTCACGCTTAACGCCGGCGATGTGGCCATTCTGAATGATCCTTTTTGCGGCGGCACGCACCTGCCAGACATCACGCTGGTGGCGCCGGTTTTTCTTAGCAACAACAAATCTTTGAGCAGCAAAAAATCCAATAAGAAATTAAAGAGCACTGCAAAACCACAGGAAAGCTCGCAGCCGGCATTTTATGTGGCTTCGCGCGCGCACCATGCCGATGTTGGCGGGACCTACGCAGGGTCAATGGGGATATGCCGCGAGATTTACCAGGAAGGCATCCGGATTCCGCCCATCAAGTTGATTGCCGCGGGGAAATTGCAGGATGATGTCTTCCGCCTGTTGCTCAACAACGTACGTACGCCCGAAGAACGCGAAGGCGACCTGAATGCACAAATTGCCGCCTGCCATACCGGAGCCGCACGACTGATGGATATTGTGGAGCGTTACGGCTTGCCCCGGGTACAACGCATGCTGGGCGAGTTGCAGGAATATTCAGAAAAATTGATGCGGGCGTTCCTGGGCCATGTGCCCCATGGCCGCTATGAAGCTGAAGACTTTCTTGACGATGACGGCGCAGGTTCAGGGCCGGTGCGCATTGCCGTGGCGCTTACGTTTCAATCGGCATCGGCGGGAAAGCCGCTGGTGACCGTGGACTTTACCGGCAGCTCTCCACAAGTTGCCGGCAGCATCAATGCCGTGGATGCCATTACTTACTCGGCGTGTTTTTACGTTTTCCGTTGTCTTCTGCAGGAAGATGTTCCCGCGGCCGCAGGTTTGATGCGTCCGGTGCGGATGATCGCGCCTTCGGGAACCGTGGTGAATTCCCGTCCGCCTGCGGCTGTAGCCGGCGGAAATGTTGAGACTTCACAGCGGATTGTGGATGTGCTGCTTCGTGCCCTGGCCCAGGCCATCCCGGACCGCGTCCCTGCAGGCTCCTCCGGCACAATGAATAATCTGACCATCGGCGGAATTGACGAGCGCACGGGCGAGCCATTCGCTTATTACGAGACCATTGCCGGCGGCATGGGGGCACGTCCTGACCGTGCTGGTGTGAGCGGTGTGCACACACATATGACCAATTCGTTGAATACCCCGGCGGAAGCGCTGGAATATGCTTACCCCTTGCGCGTTACCGAATACTCATTACGCAAGGGTAGCGGCGGAGCAGGCAAGTTCCGTGGTGGCGATGGCATTGTGCGTGAAGTAGAGCTGCTGGCTGATTCACAGGTGACGTTGCTGGCGGATCGCCGGAGCCGCGGGCCGTATGGACTGAATGGCGCTGCCGATGGAATGGCCGGCCGGACGGAGATCGTCCAGAGTGATGGCACGCGGGAAGCGCTTCCCGGCAAAACCAGTGTTCGCCTGAAAAAAGGTGAGAGAGTCAGGATTGAATCGCCCGGCGGTGGCGGCTGGGGCAAAGCCTAAGCATCTGACTGCTCAGAACCCTGCCCCCGCAGTTTCCTTATTGTGGCGTCGGGGTTGGAGTTGCCGGTTTTTTCTTCTTATTGAATACCTCATTCAATACGTCGCCAATATTTGGCGCAGGAGTTGGTGTTGCTTGTGGCTGCTGCTTTTGCCCTTGATCGCTGCCCACACCCGGATTTTGCTGCTGCTGTTGTGCCGGCTGTTGTTGCTTGCCACCAAGCGAATCCAGGATGCCGCTGAACCCGCCTTTCGGCTGATTGCCGGAGCCTCCACTCTGGTTCTTATTCTCATTTCCAAGCAACGCTCCTACGATGCCATTCGTAAGCTGGCCCGGATTCTTGCTGGTAGGCAGCAGGTTCTGCAATTTCATCTGCGCCACTTGTTGTACGTCTGGCGTGACTTGTGGTTTTTGGAGTGTGCCAGTGACGATGACCGGCACTACGAGTTCGCCCTGGTTGTTTGCCAGCGCGGTATTCATAAATCCGCCAACCTGGTTGCCGCCGACCTGCTGGCTCAGCGCTTTGCTCAGAACTGCGGTCACATGCAAGTTAAGCGACTGGTCGGCCAGGTTGATGAGACCCTTAGCGGCCATGGTGCCGCCATCGATGGCAGCTTTCAGATCGTTCGTCTGTGCAACGCCGTTTTTTACATCAAACGTACCGGAAAGCGCCGTCAGGTTAGTGAAGTTTTTTGGCGGGCCAAAGCTATTCCCAAGAAATTTTCCTACGGAAGACAATTGCTGAAGCACGTCAACGTTCATCAGCTTACCGTTGGTAAGGTTGATCGCCAGGTTGCCGTTCAGGCTTCGGGCAATGCTGTCTGCAGATGTAGAACTGAAAGTCGCATTCACATTGGAGGCCAGCAATCCGTAAATCGTCTGTTTCACGCTGGAAACGGATGAGATTAGTTTGTTGGCATCAACTTTGTCAGTCTTCAGATTCACGGCCCACACCGGTTGTGCCGCGCGCATGTCAATTGTGATGGCGCCTGTCTCCTTGCCGCCATACACGTCCGCCGTAAGCGGATTCAATTTGATTAAGCCGTGATCGAGCACCACATTGGCGCGGGTGTTGTTCAGAACAAGATCGTCATACTGAATCGTGCCTGCCGTGATGGTCCCCTGGCCGCTTACTTTGTTGAGGAGCCTGGGCTCAGCGGGAGCGGGAGCGGC
Source organism: Terriglobia bacterium (assembly GCA_963724105.1). GTDB lineage: Bacteria > Acidobacteriota > Terriglobia > Terriglobales > Acidobacteriaceae > Angelobacter. Next base: position 190,835 of record CAVRTD010000010.1, read on the forward strand.
CGCCTGTGCTTCTGCCTTAGGTACTACATTCCAGAAATTATGCTCCGCTGCGCGCTTTTCCGGCGCGGCAGCAGGGGTGGTGTTGAGTATCTGCCGGAGTTCCGTGACATTGATCTTGTCCGCATTCAGGGTGAACTGGACCTGGGGTGCGGCAAAGTTTTTGAGCGTGAACGCACCATTCGCCTTGGTCTCTCCCAGCGTGGTGGAGATATTTTGCAGTGATGCTGAATTCTGGTTGAATTGAATATCAGAATTTGCGATCTGCATTGGCTTATTGAGTGACGGCAACTTCAAGGTGGCATTGGTGATTTTTCCCGTGCCATTGAAGATCAGCGCAGAAATGTTTTTCATCGGGCCTTGCGCGCGCACGTCGAGATTGAATGCGCCATCGCCAGACACCCCATCCATAGCCGAGACACCAGCGGCTTTGGCGATGTTAATAATCTCTCCCAGCCGCGCATTCGGCGCACGCAGTGCAGCGTTGATCGTCCCGTTAGGCGTGCTGTATTGGGCCAGCGAGAAATTCATGTTTACCGTAGTTGCGCCGGTGGTTGCAGCAAAGTCATTCGAACGGACCGTGTCCGGCGTCAGCGATACAGTGATGTCATTCACTTTCACCGGTTGAGGAATTTCCTTGCCGCTGATCTCCAGGTTATGAGCGGAGAGTTGGCCATTCATGGCAGGTCTGTTCGCGGCGCCGCGCGCCTGCACGTCGGCATTTACCTGGCCTTTCACATCCATATCTTTGCCAAACGCAACGCCAAACGCCGACGCCAGCCGTGCTGCTTCTGCTATCGATGCATTCTTGGCCGTGACTTTGAGATCGACTTGCGCCGGAGTTGGCTGGGTGTTAACAGTTCCGGCGATGGTGACAGGAGTGGATCCGAGTTTCAGATTCCCTTTGTTGATCTGGATTACGTCCTTCGTCAAATCGTCCGTAATGTCGTAATCGAGCGCAATTGGGTAGCCAACATTCACGTTGTGAATGCGGGCGTTTTCCATCCGGATGGTCCCGTTGGAAGCAAGTTTGCCGCCGCCATTCTTGACCTTGGCATCGCCGGTAAGAACGGCATCAATGCCGTTGAGCGTCTTGTGAATTCAAAAATTTCTGTGCAGCCCCGGTAGCTACCTGCTCCAGCCGGAGCGTCCCATCAAAGGGCGTATTGATAAGGTCTGCTTCCTTGACTGGACCGCCTTTACCTTCAAGCCAAATGGCCTGCTTGCCCTCTCCTGGTAAATGCGCCGTCAGTTTCATGGAAAATTGCTGATCTGGAGCATAATCTTTGATGCTCAAGTCAATGTGGTCATAAACGGCACGCGACTGGTGCTTCTGCTGATCTGTGATGGCGACCTGGCCATCGTTGATGAACAGGTTTGCCAGAGTTAGTTGTCCGGCAGATTGCCTGGAATCCGGCTTCTCGGCGGGCGTGGGTTTGCCCTGGCCGAGAGTGGCAAAATTCCAAGTGCCTTTCGAATCCCGAACCAACTCAATGTGGGGACGAATCAGTTCCAAAGATTTCACTTCCACTTGTTTCTGCAGCAAAGGCCAGAACTTCACGCTGACGGAAAGCTTGTCTGCCATGGCAAATGGCCGGCCTGTAGAGAAACGTGCATCTTCAGCAATATTTGCGTTCTCTACCTGAAAAGAAGGTGGAAACAGGCTGAAGTCCATGTTGCCCAGAGAAACCTGCCGCCCCAGTCGCTTTTCCAATTGGGCCTGGATCTGGCCGTGATACTGGTTGATATCGATAAGGTGCGGAACAATCAAAGCTGCTGTGACCAGCAGCACAACAATAATTCCTAGAGTTATCCAAAGTTTGCGCATGACTACCCTACTAGCCGCTGCGTCGAGCTCAATACAGCGCGTTGAATTCTATGCAAGAGTCCCTTGATAAATTTGAGGCCAGACAAAGGGGGAACGGTTGCACTCTTAATGATCTGAGGCTGCAATCCATTTAAAGAGCAGAGAGGAATCTCACCCTGATTAGGAAAAGTCGAGGGTTGGGTGAGCCAATACCCGAGCTGAAAATCCGCCCGACATTGACGATTCTGTCATTATCCTGCTAAACTCAAGGTTTCATTGCCACTTATCCCACCAAGAAGGTTTCCAAAGTGCCAGGTTATACCCGTCGTCAGTTGAAAGAAGATAAGTTTGCCGAGTCCGCTCAGGGCGCAGCCCAGTGGGCCACAGGACATCGTCAAACTGTTGCATTGATCGTAGGCCTGCTGATCGTGGCCGTTGTTGCTGTTGTTGGTTTTTTTACATGGCACAACCACATGACCGAGCAAGGCAATACGGAACTCGCCACGGCCATGCGCACGTTTGATACCCAACTGACGCCCGCCGATGCCCCGGCTAATACGGGTGATAGCGACCCGAGATTCACTACAATTGCTGACCGCGCCAAGGCAGCGCAAAAACAATTCAGCGCCACTGCCGACAAATATTCCGCTGTTGCCCCAGGAAAAATTGCCCGCTATATGAGCGGCATCGCATTGCAGCAGGCTGGTGACAAGGCGAGTGCAGAACAGGAATTAAAGAAAGCTGCCGACCTTAGCGACAAAGATGTAGCTGCTCTGGCCAAAATGGCCCTGGCCTCGATCTATCGCGAATCAAACCGCGCGTCTGATGCTATCGCCATTTACAAAGAGCTGGCAGAGCGCCCGACTGCAACTGTCTCTAAAGCAGCAGCGAAGCTGGAATTGGCCTCAATGTATGAGGCCACGGATCCTCAACAGGCAGTATTGATTTATCAGCAAGTGCAGAAAGATGATCCGCAGAGCCCGGCAGCCCAGCTTGCCACGCAAAAACTTTCCAAGGCGAAATAAGAAAATTAGCAGCTCTTCACCCTGCTAAGTGCACTGTGAGGCGACTCCAGCGGCTTGGGGCCTCCCTGCGCCGCGGCAACCTTCGCGGTGGATTCGCATCTTTACATACGAGGCGGCAATTCAACATCTGCTGCTAAAAAATCCATAGGAGTCTAACGTTATGAAATCCTTTTTGGCAGGGTTGGGAATTGGTATTGGGTTAGGTATTATCTTCGCCCCGATGAGTGGAGAAGACACACGGGAAAATCTTTCGCAGCGCGCCAATGATCTGGCGGGCTCAGCGCGTGATCTGGTAGATCAGGGGCGTGAGCGCGTTCGTACAACCGTATCCTCGCTCCGCGGGCAGGGAGAGCGTTTTGGCAGCAATGTGGCAGATAGGGTTCAAGAAGCCACCGGGACCGATCCTCGTAACCTCTAAATAAAACTGCGTGATAGACGCGGCGGAGCGGCTCCGCCGCAGCGCAATTCCTTGACACTCTCTCCGTACCCCCTTTATCCTAAAGGTATTGTCCTGGCGTCTCCCCCATCAATCTGAGCGCTAATTTTCGGAGCGAGACCTTATGTTTATAAAAATAAAGGACCTTGAGCTCCGGAACCTGGAATTTGATGAATCTTTTGCGCCCGGCGTGATCGATTTGGGAGAGGATCAGATTCAGACGGCGCCCCTGAAGACCTCAGGGCGAGCGGAACTGATCCGGGAGAACCGTGGTGCACGCGAAATTGTTGAGGACATAAGGTTTGTAGGCGGCTTTTCCACTGAAGTTCAGTTGCGATGCGCCCGTTGTCTGGATCCTGTAGACAATAAGATCGCAGAAAAGTTTGACCTGTTATACAGGCCGCTAGGTGCGGACGCCAGAGGCGATGAAGTGGCTATCACCGAGGCTGATACTGAGATTGGGTATTATCAGGGTGAAGGGCTGCTTCTGGAAGATGTTCTGAAGGAACAGGTGCTGCTGGCCTTGCCGGCAAAGCAGCTGTGCCAGGCGAATTGCAAAGGGCTATGCCCACAGTGCGGTAAGAACCTGAATCTGGAAAGCTGTGATTGTGTGAACGTAATGCCAGATCCGCGCTGGTCGGCCCTGGAAGATATTCGCAAGAAATTGGAAAGATAAAAATAAAGAAATCGTGCGCCTCGTCTTGTACGGGCGCCAATAGGGAAAGGAACTACAATGCCAAATCCAAAACGGCGGCACTCGAAGGCACGGACATCGAGTCGTCGCGCACATGACTTCCTCACCGCACATTCTGCTTCTGAATGTCCCAATTGCCACGAGAAAAAGATGCCGCATCGCGTCTGCGCAAAGTGCGGATATTACAAGGGCCGCGAAGTAGTTCAGGTAAAAGAAAACGCATAAGTGCAAACGCCAGTGGAAACCGTAATAGCTGTCGATGCAATGGGATCGGACCGTCACCCCAAGCCTGAAATTGAAGGCGCATTGCTGGCAGCTCGTCACTACGGGGTGAAGGTATTGCTGGTAGGTCCCGAAGACCTTTTGCGACGGGAATTAGCAGGCCATCCCTCAGCGCGCCATCTGCCGGTAGACGTGGTCAATGCCACGGAAGTGATCGGCATGGATGAAAAGGCCGCGCAGGCAGTCCGCAGCAAACGCGATTCCAGCATGCACGTTGGCTTGCGGCTGGTGAAAGACAAGCGCGCTGTGGGATTTGCCACGGCAGGCAACACCGGCGCTGCCATGATAGCCGGCAAAATGGTGCTAGGTACCTTGCCGGGAGTGGACCGTCCCGCGCTGGCAAGCGTGTTTCCTACCTCAGCCGGCAAGCTCAAGCCTTCTCTCTTGATTGATGTTGGAGCGAACGTAGATTCCAAGCCGCACAATCTGGCGCAGTTTGCCTTGATGGGTGAAATGTACTACCACGCCATCTTTAAAAATCCCAAGCCTACCGTGGGCCTGCTTTCAGTGGGTGAAGAAGAAGTCAAAGGCAACGAGCTGACGCGCAAAGCCCATGCGCTTTTCAAGGATTTGCCGGTCAATTTCGTCGGTAACGTGGAAGGCCGCGATCTCTACAACGGAAAAGTGGATGTGATTGTCTGCGACGGTTTTGTTGGCAATGTGGCTCTGAAAATTTCCGAAGGGCTCGTGGAAGCCGTCCGTTTTCTGCTGAAAGAATCATTGACCTCCACCATCACATCGCAGGTGGGCGCGCTGCTGGCCCGCAAGGCATTTGCCAACTTCGGCCGCAAACTGGATTACGCTGAATACGGTGGAGCACCGCTGCTGGGGCTGAAGGGCGTGGCCATCGTGGGCCATGGACGCTCCAATGCCAACGCCATCAAGAACGCCATCCGCGTGGCCAAAGAGTTTTACGAATCGGGCATCAACACGAATATCGCGAAAGAACTTGGCGCCCACCGCGACACACTAGAGACCGTATGAGCCTTAGCCCGGTTGCTTTTCTTTTTCCCGGACAGGGATCCCAGGCAGCAGGTATGGGCAAAGAACTGGCCGCTCTTTACCCTGTCGCGCGACATACCTTTCAGGAAGCCGACGATGCGCTTGGCTTCTCTATTTCCCAGCTGTGCTTTGAAGGCCCGGAAGAGCAGCTCAAGCTGACCGAAAATACTCAGCCGGCAATCCTAACCATGAGCACCGCCGTATCGCGCGTGCTGCAGGAAAAGGGAATCGTTCCCCAGTTCGCCGCCGGGCACAGCCTGGGCGAATACTCAGCCCACGTGGCTGCTGGTACCATCCCGTTCGCGGAAGCTGTCCGCACGGTGCGTGACCGCGGCCGCTACATGCAGCAGGCCGTACCAGCCGGTGAAGGCGGTATGGCGGCGATCCTGGGCATGCCGCTGGACCAGCTCCAGCAAGTTTGTACTGACGCCGCACAGGGCGAGGTTGTTTCTCCGGCCAACATCAATTCACCTGACCAGATTGCCATCTCCGGCCACCAGAAGGCGGTTGAGCGGGCCGCTGAACTGGCCAAAGAACGAGGCGCCAAACGCGCCGTGATGCTGGTGGTGAGCGCTCCATTTCATTGCGCGCTGATGCAACCGGCACAAGATCGCCTGGAAAAAGACCTGCTGGCGCTTCACTTCAATAATCCTGAGCTGCCCGTGGTCGCTAATATTGATGCCACGCCTAAGACCACTGGCGAAGAATCTCGCCAGGCGCTGGTGCGTCAGGTGACAGGGGCCGTGCAGTGGGCCAAATGCATGCAGGCGCTGATTGGTCTGGGTGTGAAGACGTTTGTTGAGGTTGGTCCAGGCAAAGTGCTTACCGGACTGATGCGCCAGATTGACCGTTCACAGACCTGCCTGAACGCTGAAGACGAAGCGTCTGTTCAGAAAGTCAGCAATCTGTTTGCTGCGCCCGCGAAAGAGTAATTTCTCCGAACATCCTGCCTGACAATCAACCATAGCCATCGATGCAGGGCTATTGTTGCCCGTGGCACAACACTCTCACGGGAGAGTCAGACATGGTTTTGGTCTTTTTTTCCACCCACATAGACCTGGGTTCCTGGCGGCCGTTAATGGTCACCACAACGACCACGCCAGTGGAGGAGACAAAATCCTTCTTTGGCGGCTCCAGGGCACACTCCACCTGATGGCTGGTGATGACGCCATATTCGCCCTGCGGTCCCCAGTCAAGCTTGAACTGGTTAAAGGTGTAGCCAGAATACTTTTCGGGGTGCTGTTTCCAGTCAGGATCGGCCTGGTAGATTCCGTAAGCAGCCTCAAGGTCTTTCTGCTCGATGGCATGGAAGAAGTTGCCAATGACCTTCTTCTCTGAGTCGTAGCGGGTGAGGAATAGATAGACCGATACCGCGAGCACAACCACCACAACGGTGGCAATGATTTTCCTGCGCTTCTGTGCCGGTCGAGGATCGTATTCTTTTGCGTCCAGCAGTGCCATGCGAAAGTCCTTAGAGAGTGCGTTTGAACAAAAAGGTTGAGAGCGCGAAAGCCCCAATAGCGAACCCACCAAGATACAGCAGGTCAGGCCAGATTGCAGCTATGCCCACGCCTTTGAGCAGTACGGCCTTGAATCCCCGCACCGAATATGTGAATGGATCTATCCAGGCGATCCAGCGCAACCAGTTGGGAAACGCCTGGATCGGATAAATAGCACCGCTGGGAAAATAAAGCAGCGTATTCAGAATGCCGAAAACGGCGCGCGGGATAAGTGGATCGCTGACGCGCACCATCATCACAAACATCATCGAGATAAATGCGAATGAAGTAGCAGCGATGAGTAAGAACAGCCACAAAAAGTTTGTCAGCTGGAAAGTAGATCCCACGCCGGCAATCAACGATCCCAGGACCGTAAGCACAATGCCGGCCCCCATGGCTTTGAGAGCACCGGCAACATTTAATCCCGCCACCAGTTCCAGTTTTGTAATGGGCGTAACCAGATAGCCTTCATGGACGCCGCGCGCTTTGTCGTCGATATAAACAATGCCCCCGCCGATCATTACACTCACAAACATGGCCAGCGTGATGGATCCAGGCAGCAGGTACTTCATATATTCGATATAGGGATAGAGTTCAACCACTTGCAAGGTGATCTGCTGCACGACGCGGGGCTGGACCTCCGGCTGATTGAGCGCGTCCACCAGTTGTTGCATCGAGTCCTCAAAGGTGGATGTCATGAAGTTGTCGGTGTTATCCAGCACCAGCCCGATGCGCGGGCGTGCCTGCGCATAGACGTCGCGTGAGAACTGCGGTGGTATCACCAGTCCGGCGTTCAGATCGCCACGGCGCACGGCAGCCACCATGGTTTGTTCGTCACCGTAAACGATCGGTTGAAATGTGCGGGCATTGCTTTGCACTGCGCGTAGCGCCTCAATCACGCGGACGGCCTGCGGGCCGGTGTCATGAGAAACGATGCCCATCTTTGCGTCGCGGATTTTGCCGCCGAAGGCATTGCCCAGCACAATGAGCTGAACGAGCGGGAAGACCATGGCAGCGACCATCAGGGCGGGCGAGCGAAAGAATTTACGCAGGTCGCGCTCAACGATGGCCATCATGCGTCCGCTCTGAAAAAAGCTTTGCATCATTTACCCTTCACTTACTTGCCCCAGGCCACGGGAGACTGATAGAGCGGGGAATCCACCATCTGGTCGCGCAATTGTCTGCCGGTGTAATGGACAAAGACATCATCCAGCGTGGTGCTTTGGACGGTCAAAGCTTTTACAGTCGCGTTAGAGCGGACCGCGGTTTCAACCAACTCGGTGGTCGTGAGCGATCCGTCATCCGTGAGAATGCGGTACATATCCGCTCCCTCAGACTGCACGGACTGTACTGAGGTAAGCTTTTCCAGCGTCTGCTGCCAGCCTGCTGGAGCATTCAGGAACTGCGCTTCAATCACGCTGGAGCCGGGAATGCTGCTCTTGAGCGCACGCGGCGTATCCAGCGCGACAAGCTTGCCATGGTCCACAATGGCGATGCGGTCACAAAGACGGTCCGCTTCGTCCATGTAGTGCGTGGTGATCAAGACGGTGAGATTGCGCTTCTGCTTGATGCTGGTAATCATTTCCCAGACAGCAACGCGGGAAACGGGATCAAGACCGGTGGTGGGCTCGTCGAGGAAAAAAATTCTTGGGCGATGCACCAGCCCACGCGCAATCTCCAGGCGGCGCCTCATGCCGCCGGAAAGATTTCGCGCCGGCGCGTTCCGCCACTGATTCAGATCAACCAGCTCCAGCAGTTCATCAATCGACTTTTCGCGATCAGCGACGGGAATTCCATAGAGCTTGGAGTAGATACTCAGATTTTCCCAGACGGTAAGATCGCCGTCACTGGTCATGGCTTGCGGAATCACGCCCATGGATCGCCGCGCCCGGTTGGGATCTTTGCGTACATCCGCTCCTTCAATGATCGCGGTGCCATCGGTAATGTCTAAGAGCGTGGTCATCATGCGGATCAGCGTGGATTTGCCGGCGCCGTTCGGCCCCAGAAGACCAAAAATCTCGCCTTCCGCCACCTCAAATGAGACACCATTTACGGCAGTGAAGTTCCCGAAGCGCTTCACGATGTCGATGACTTGAATCGCTGCCGGCGCCATTAGTGGCCTGCTACCTTGGACCACGGCACAAGAATTTCCGCAGTCATTCCCGGGACCATGGTCTTCTTTGTATTCTCCACCGACAGCTTGAGGGCGATAGCCTTGATGTCGCGCTTGCGGCGGTTTACATCGCGCTGTGTGGCAAAGTCCGCTTCAGGCGCTTTGAAAATAATTTTGCCGGGAACAATCTCTCCCGAGGGAAGCCGCGCATTGAGCTTATCGCCCAGCGCAATGTGGTCTGCCTGAGTCTCAGGGACTGCCGCTCGCACCCATGTATCGCCCAGGTCGGTAATGATCACGATAGGCTGTCCCAGGTTTACCACTTCACCTTCGCGCGCCGCTCGCACGGTGACGATTCCATTTACCGGCGCGACGACCTTGGTATATCCCAGCCGCGTTTCTGCCGCCTCAAGCTGTGCCTTGGCGTTGAGTTGTTGTGCCTGCGTTGAGGCTACGGTGCTCTGTGCCGCCTGTGTAAGGCGGGTATGTGCCTGCGCTGTTTCCAGATCAGCCTGAGCGGCGTGAGACTGGTCTTCCGCTGCGCGTACCAAAGCCTGCTGTGCCTGAAGCTGGGCTGTTGACTGGTCCGCGAGCTGCTGTGATGCCACGCCTTGCGCTGCCAAAGCAAGGTTCCGGCGCGTATCACCTTCGATGCGCTGCAAATCAGCTTGTGCCTGCAGCAACGTTGCCTGTGCGGCCCGCAGGCGTGCCTGCGCGTTTACCACGCCGCTGGACGTCTCTCCGGCAGTTTGCTCTTCCGTGGCGCGCGTCTGGGATACTTGGTGGCGAAGACTGGCTAACAGGGCCTCCGCGGCCTGGCGATCGGCAGTGAGCTCCTGAGCGTCAAGCACGGCGATAGTATCCCCGACTTTGACCTCAGTGCCTTCATCCACGGCCAGTCGCTCAATGCGTCCGCTGATTTTGGGGCTGACGACAACCTGATTGGCGTCCACGGTGCCCACCAGCACGAGGTCAGAAGAATGGTCGCTGGAAAAAAAGTAGTAGGCTGCGGCAATAATCAGCAGCAAACCAAGAAACATAAAAAAACGATTGCGTGGGTTCACTGTTTACAGGCCTTCTGCGCGGCTGGAGTAAAAATGGCGGCGCAAATAAAATCCAGCACAGCCGCACGGCGCTGTGCGATCCGCTCCGGAGAGCCAGGGTCGCCGGCGTGCATAAACTGCTGTGCGGGCATGCTGATGAAATAGAAAACGATGATCCCGATGATCGAAGTAACGGTCTGCATGGGATCGACACGGCGAAAATCGCCGGCTGCAATTCCTTCGTTGATGAGCTTTTCCAGGCGGTTATACAAGGGCTTTCCGTGGAGCTCCATGACTTTACTGGCAGCCGGAGAGAGCATTCGCCCTGCGCTGCGCATAAATTCGCGCTGCACCAGCCGCGGATACACCGGCGCGCTGGCTATATAGTCAAAATGGGCCCTGGCGTATAGCAACAGCATTTCGCGCGGCGGCAGGTCAGTGCGGTTCAGCACGCTCATCACTCTTTCATGCAGGCCGGAAAAGACCTGCTCCAGGGCGGCAGCGTACAGACCGTCTTTATCCTTGAAGTAGTAATAGAGCAGAGCTTTATTGACGCCTGCCCGCCGGGCAATCTCTTCCGTACGCGCTCCGGTTACTCCTTCATGGGAAAATTCTTCCAGCGCGGCTTTCAGGATGGCTGCGCGTGTCTTTTCTGGCTCGCCGCGGGAGCCGGATTTGCCGGATTTGATGGCTGATGGCATTTAATTAACCAGTTAGTTAATGATATCAGATGGGATGATTTGTGGCACAAAATAGTCGCCTGACGAAAGTCCAACTCGGTTCGATTGGCTGCAGCGTGATGGCTCGGCCTTTCGCGGATCCCCGATGCGTTTGTCATCCAGCGTGTTTTGTTCCATTTGCTAAAATAGAGAGTTTGCCTGTGATCATCTTTTGCTGCTTTAGGAATTGAATGCCTGAAACCATGCTTGCCGTAGTGAAACCGGAGGCCGCGCCGGGAGCGGACGTCCGGCAGATGCCCGTCCCACAAATTGGCCCGGACGATGTTCTGGTGAAAGTGAAAGTAGCATCCGTCTGTGGCACCGACCTGCACATATATAACTGGGACCAGTGGGCGCAGAACCGCATCAAGCCGCCACTGATTCCCGGCCATGAATTTTGCGGACACGTGGTCGCTACCGGCAAAAACGTAACGGCGGTGAAGGAAGGCGATTTTGTGTCGGCGGAGATGCACGTGGCCTGTGGCAAGTGCTATCAGTGCCGCATTGGTGAAGCCCATATCTGCCAGCACGTGAAAATTATCGGCGTGGATGCCAACGGCGCTTTCGCCGAGTTCGTAAAAATTCCGGAATCAAATATCTGGAAGATCGATCCGGGCATCCCAGCGGACTATGCCAGCGTGCTTGATCCGCTGGGGAACGCTGTCCATACAGTGCTGGCCGGAGAGATTGCCGCCAAGACCGTGGCTGTGGTCGGCTGCGGACCAATCGGACTTTTCTGTATCGCGGTGGCGCGCGCCTGCGGCGCCAGTGAAGTATTTGCGCTGGAGGTCAATGAACATCGTCAGAAGCTGGCGGAAAAGATGAAAGCAGATCACGTTCTGAATCCGGCAAAAGACAATGTTTATGAAAAGGTAATGGCCGCAACGGACGGCACCGGCGTGGATGTGATCCTGGAAATGTCCGGTCATCCCGATGCGATCCGACTTGGTTTTAAGATCCTGCGGCTGGGCGGTCGCGCTTCTTTGCTGGGCATTCCGTCTAAGCCCATGGAACTGAATCTGGCCAATGACATTATTTTCAAAGGCGCGGTCGTCCAGGGGATCAACGGGCGGCTGATGTACAAAACCTGGTTTCAGATGAACGCGCTGCTCAAGGCCGGTAAGCTGGACCTTGATCCGGTCATCACGGACCGCATGCCGATGGCGGACTTCAGCAAAGGCATGGACCGTCTGCGGACCGGCGAATCGAGCAAGATTTTGTTGTATCCGAATGGATTGCAGAAGTAGTGCTCAGCAGTCAGCGATCGGCATTCAGATGGAAAATCTTGAAACACGGAGGAAAGGAGTAAGCAGAGGAATTGTCTTTGAGAATTTAGATGACCCTCCGTTTCCTCCGTTCCTCTGTGTTTCAAAGATGTTTTTCTTGCGTTCAAAATTGTTCGAGGCTGAATGTTATTGCTGAGTGCTGATCATTTTTGTCAACGTAATACGTAATGGAGAGATACATGACGACTGCTACCCGCCCGCAACTTTCCTACCTTGCTGACCAGATGAACGAACTCAGGCAGAAGGGCACACACTTCAAGCTGCGCGTGCTGGAAGATGAGCAGTCGCCGGAGTGCACGGTGGATGGCAAGCGCGTCATCAATCTGGCGTCGAATAATTACCTGGGGCTGACGACTCATCCCAAACTCCGCGAAGCGGCCATCGAAGCCATCAAGAAATATGGCGTGGGTTCGGGTGCGGTGCGTACCGTGAGCGGCACCATGTCTATCCATATGGAACTGGAAGAGAAGATTGCGCGCTTTAAAAATACTGAGGCATGCGTGGTCTTTCAGTCAGGCTTTGCGGCGAATGCGGGTACGGTCTCGGCCATCCTGGGCAAAGACGATTTTATTATTTCCGACGAACTGAACCATGCCAGCATCATTGACGGCGCGCGGCTGTCCCGTGCCAAGATTAAAGTCTTTCGCCACAAAGATGCGGCACACGCGGAAGAGTTATTGAAGGAAGTTGCGGGCGAGCCCGGACACAAACTGATCATCACCGACGGCGTCTTTTCCATGGATGGTGATATTGGGCCGCTGCCCGCGCTTTGCGATCTGGCGGAAAAATACGGCGCAATCATGATGGTGGATGACGCGCATTCTTCCGGCGTGCTGGGGCGCAACGGACGCGGAACCATTGACCACCATAAAGTCCACGGTCGCGTGGATGTGCAGGTGGGCACGCTTTCGAAAGCCATTGGCTCGCTGGGCGGCTATGTTTGCGGATCAAAGGAACTGATTGATTTCCTTTATCATCGCGCGCGGCCGTTTCTATTCTCCACTTCTCATCCGCCGTCTGTGGCTGCGACCTGCATTGCCGCCTTTGACGTCCTGGAAAACGAACCAGCATTGATGGACAAGCTGTGGGCCAACACAAGGTTTTTCAAGAAAGAGCTTGGACTCCTCGGCTTCAACATTGGCGGGATCAATACGCCGGCCAGCGAGACGCCCATTACCCCGATCATCATTGGCGACGGAAAACTCACGATGGATTTCAGCCGTGAGCTGTTCAATGAAGGCGTGTTTGTTCCGGGCATCGCATTCCCGACAGTTGCTGAGGGCAAGGCCCGCCTGCGTACCATTATGAGCGCAGCCCATACACAGGACCAGCTAACCAAAGCCCTGGAGATATTAAAGAGAGTCGGAACGCGGATGGGGATCGTAAAGTAACGCTTTCTGCCTCTGCGTTCCGCTCGGGATGTTCTAGGTCACTCGCTCAGTGCGGCCACTCATATGGGAACAGTTTGGCTGCTTCAGCCGGAGTCATTTTTACTCCCAGGAGTTCAGCGGCGTGAGCCAATACCGGATCTTCGTCGCGGCTGAAGTCGGCAGAAACGGGCAGCAGCAATTCATCCGGGGCAACGCCTCGACCTTCCAGTTTCTGATTGTCGGTCATAAGCAGGTCCATTTCTGTAACTTCCGCGCCAAAGTACACGTAGGTTCCGGCGCCAAGCCGGTGGGAATAAAACCGCGCACCCATCACCCGGCCAGAAGTATGATCACCCAGGACAGTCCCACGTTTTTCCAGCTGAACCATGCGGGCAAAGATTTCTGCAGCAGAGGCTGAATTACTGTCCACTAAAACAACCAGCTTGCCGGTAAAAGGTTCCTTCTGTGGTTTGGCGACCATCGGCTTCATAGGCTTGCGTCCGAGGCGGTCCCCAATCTTCACCTCATGGTCGAAGAATCCGCCCAGGAATTCCTCCAGCACTGTGGATTCCCCGCCAGGGTTGTCGCGCAGGTCAAGCACTAACCCCTGATGTTTCCTGGCCATGCTGATCAGGTGGCGTACCTCGGGATCATCCAGCTCAAACTCCCGCAATTTGCAGATCATCAAGGGATCGCCTTTCGCGATGCATTTGGCGATTACCGTATCACGGTCTGCGCCATTGATCTGGCTCCAGATCTTGCGATAGAAGACGCCTGGGTCTGTCATGTCGATAATCTTCGGGAGCTCATGGACACTTGCCGAAACCTGTAGCGGGCGCTCTTTGTTATCAGGGCCGCGCAGCTGCAGCTTGAGTTCAACCTGCGGCGCAAGGACGGAGAGTATGTACTGGACTTTAGGAAAGTCTTCACGGATTAGCGGCAATCCATTAATGGAGACAATCTGGTCCCCGGCTTTCAGGCCTTTTTTGTCGCCATCACTCCCGGGACGCACCCGCGTGACGTAACAGCGGTCGCCAATGAACTGCATGCGCCAGCCATACTGCAGGATGCGAATCCGTCCAGGTGGAAGAAACATGGTATGCGAATCGTGCAGCCCGTCCAGAGCCCATCCGATCATGGTAAATGCCTGCCCCAGCACCGTGGCCGATTTGATCTTGGCATCCGCTTCCACGATTCGAGTCTCGAATTCGGCGAGCAGCTTGGGATCGTAGTAGTTCTTGCGCACATCCTCGGCAACCATGCGCAACATTTCGCGTGCGTCGGCTCGGTCATGCTCGTCAATCTTTTGTGCGTGCGCAAAACCTGCCAATGTCAGCAGGATTCCCAGTAGTATCCGAGCCAGGCGTAACATAGATTCTCCCGTGAAAAAGTTATCTTGCACCAGGCAGTAGATTGTTACCAGTGAATTCTTTTTTGAAAATCATCAGTGCTGGCGCAAATATCCGTGACAATATCTCACGCGCGAAAATATTCAGCCAGATCACTTTTGGACTCGGACGCGACTAGGATGCAAGGTGGGAACGCGGATGGGAATCGTTAGGTAATCAATCGGACATCTAGCATCCTGTGGTTTTAAAGACTGCGGCTTTTCCTACAATTTGTCCGGGCTTCGCTAGGGACGATAGCCAGAGGACTTTATTGGAAATGTTGTAATGCCAGGTCGAATCTACGTAAAAGTCTGGTTTGCCATCTCCATCCAGATCACCAACCCATAGCACAGTGATATAAGGATCGTTCGCAGTCTTGGGGACCAGAAAGAGGTCCTGCTTGACCGAGCCATTGGAGAGAATCAGCCGGGAGCCCGCCGGCAGTGTGTCGTCTTTTGTCTGAGTGCCTTCAACATGCAATGCGTATCCTGATTTCAGCCGGGCAATGTCAAAGTGGTCTCCCGCAATCATGTTTTGTTTACCAACAAAAAAAGTTGGGACGGGGTGCGGTGAGGTCGCTATACCACGAACAAGAAAGAAAGGCTGACTGCGACCGGAGACCTCGATTGAGGTTGCGGTGGGCGCGTCGGGGGCGTCTTCGCCTAAAGGGTCAGGAGCGCGTGTGCTTCGCACAGTCGTCGGTCGCGCATTACAGGCGTTTTCATTGCAGTAAATTCCTACCCACGCGGCTGGCTGCGCAAGACGTACATCCTCTCCATGAAAAATCCCTGGCTCAAGAAGTGAGAAGCGATGTGAGCTTGGCGACTGACCAGAGACTAGAACAACTAGAAGGATCGACCCAGCAAACTGACGAACAAATGCGTTCATGGTACGGTTCACGCACGGATTCTAGTCGATGGTTGCACTAAACTCCAATAATTAAACAGCCACCATTCGTGCATTTTTTTAGTAGTTCTTAGAGCGATTTCTCGCTTAGGCTCGGAATGTTAAAGCCCCGCCTACCACCGTAGCCATCACCTTTCCCTGCATCTGACGACCATCGAATGGCGAGTTCTTTGATTTTGAGTGCGACGCAGCCGCGTGGTAAGTCCATTTTTTTGCCGGATCGAAGATGGTGACATCGGCACGGGCGCCCACGGCCAGCGTGCCACGGCCTTGCAGGCCCATTACGCGCGCGGGATTCGTGGAAAGCAGCTCCACAATGCGGCGCAGGGAAATGTTGTGGCGATAGTGCAGGACTGAGATGCAGAGGCCGAGAGAGGTTTCCAGGCCGGTAATGCCAAAAGGCGCGCGGTCAAACTCCTGATTTTTTTCGTGTGCGGCGTGCGGAGCATGATCGGTGGCAACGCAATCCACGGCGCCATCCGCCAGCCCGGCTAGCAGTGCTTCGCGGTCTTCACGCGCGCGCAGCGGTGGATTCATTTTGTAATTGGTGTTGTACTGGCCAATATCTTCATCGAGCAGAGTGAAATGGTGTGGAGTAATTTCGCAGGTCACATGCAAATGGTCGCGCTTGGCTTTGCGGACAGCACGCAACGCAGCGGCCGTGGAAAGATGAGCCACATGGTAGCGGGCCTTGGTTTCAGCCGCCAAGGCGAATGTCGCGCTCCACGATCGAGCTTTCCGCTTCACCCGGCCAGCCGCGCAGTCCCAGCCGAAATGCCGTAGGGCCGGCGTTCATGGTGGAGCCTTCCGTCATGCGGCAATCTTCTGCGTGCTGAATTACCGGCATGTTCAGCGCTGCTGCTGCAGCCAGTGACTGGCGCATGATCTTGTCTTCAAGAATCGGCTTGCCGTCATCGCTGAAGGCCACGGCGCCAGCGCGTTTGAGCGCGGCAAAATCGGTGAGCTTCTCACCCAGGCTGCCAAACGTGGCTGCGGCAACCGGAAAGACATTTACGTGAGCGCCGCGAGCAGGATCGAGCATCCATCGCGTGATCTCTGCCGAGTCATTCACGGGACTGGTATTCGGCATGGTACAGACAGAGGTAAATCCGCCGGCTGCGGCAGCCAGGGTCCCGCTGGCAATGGTTTCTTTGTGCGATTGTCCGGGCTCACGCAGGTGAACGTGAATATCAATGAATCCGGGCGCGACCACGAGGCCTTTGGCGTTAAAGCTTTCGTCAGCCTTTCCGCGCAGTTTGCCCGCCGGCGCGACTTCCGTGACGCGGCCGTCTTTCAGCAGCAGATCGTACTTGCCCTCAAGGTTTGAGGAGGGATCGATTACGTGTCCATTTCGAATTAGCAAGCTATTCTTATTTGCCATGCTTCCCCTGAAATTCCGAGCGAAGCGAGGAAACCCTATAGCCACGAAGAATTAATGGATCGCAAGTCTTGCCCGCTAAGATTTCGTCGCAATAGGGTTCCCTCCAGCTTGCTGCGCAAACTGTCGGGATAAAGAAAAACATTACGCCACCCCCAAACACGATGCCAGAATCGCCATCCTTACATACACGCCGTTCTGGACCTGTTCTTCAATCACGGATTGGGGGCCGTCCGCGACTTCGCTTTGGATTTCCATGCCGCGGACCATGGGGCCAGGGTGCATTACGATTGCGTCGGGCTTGGCGAGCTTCAGCCGCTCCGGGGTGAGCTGATAGTGGGCAACGTAACTATCCGCGTCCAGCTTGAGGCCCGCGAGCCGTTCTTTTTGTACGCGCAGCATCATTACCACATCAGCTTTGCGCGCAGCCTCTTCGATGTGGCGGCTGACTTTTACTCCCGGCGCCAGAGCAGTCGCGTAATCGGGCAGCAGCTCAGGTGGACCGCAGAGAACAATCTGCGCTCCGAACTTTGACAGCAGATGGACATTGGAGCGCACCACGCGGCTATGCTGGATGTCGCCGACCATGGTGATGCGCAGTCCTTTCAATGACCGCTTATGGCGCAGGATGGTATAGGCGTCTAGCAAGCCCTGCGAGGGGTGTTCGTGCATGCCGTCGCCGGCATTGATGATAGGGATTTGCAGGCTGCGCGCGAGCACATGCGGCGCGCCGGAAGACGGATGGCGCACGACAATGCAGTCCGCTCCAAGCGCCTGCAGCGTTTTGCCAGTGTCAATCAGTGACTCGCCTTTTTCAATACTCGATGCCGTAGAGCTGATGATTGAGGTGTGGGTGCCCAGCAGCTTGGCGGCAAATTCGAATGAGACACGGGTACGCGTGGAGGCTTCATAGAAGAGAAGCGCAATGCGTTTGCCGCGGAGCAGAGGTTTAGGCTGGCCGGAATGCATGCGCCGGGCCAGCTTAAGAAAAAAAGTAATTTCATCCGCCGAAAGGTGCTCGAGTTCGAGGAGCGAGCGTTTACGCGGCATCGGCTATGAAATACGTTCCACCATCAGGACCTGTTCTTCCTGGTCAATCTCAGAGAGTTTTACCTCGATGATTTCATTGTCAGTGGTTTGGACGGTGCGGCCGACAAAAGCGGCTTCAATCGGCAATTCGCGATGTCCACGATCGATGAGCACGCAGAGCTGTACGCGGCGCGGGCGTCCGTGATCGAATAGCGCGTCCATGGCGGCGCGGACGGTGCGTCCGGTATAAAGCACGTCATCCAGCAGGATCACATTTTTGTCGACAATATCGGTCCCCAGCGGCGTGGTTTTTTTAATCACCGGCTGGGCGCCCACGGTGGAAAGATCGTCGCGATAGAGAGTGATATCCAACGTGCCCACAGGCACTGGCTTCTTTTCAATCTGCTGGATCAGCGCTGCCAGGCGGTCAGCCAGTGGCACGCCACGGCGCTTGATGCCTACCAGCACCAGGTTTTCCACACCGTTGTTTTTTTCCACGATCTGATGGGCCAGGCGCACGAGCGTCCGCTCAATTTCTGAGGCGGACATGAGACGTCCTTTCACTTGAAGGGTTGGGAGGCGAGTGGAAGCAGGATTCATAGTCACCGCATGATATCCGAAGGTGGCGCTGTTGCGCCAACCGTCATGGTTGAGAACGATTTCTGGCTTTCGCCAGGGAAACTGCCAGGGCCCCGCTGCTCATACCGATGATCAGGAAAAATACAAGAATAGTGAGCAAAAATATGATTGTAAAAGTGACCAGTCCGTCCGAAGTGGCAAACCATTGCAGCATTTGCTGGGCCTGCTGGTCAGGGTTCTGGGCGGCAATTTCCTGGATCTTACCGACAATAATTTCGCGGTACTTTGGCTGATTCAGATAAATGGCCAGGAGAAAGAAAACAAGAAAAGAACCAAAGCTAAGCAGCCCCATCAGGGCGCCCATTCTTGCGCCTTGTCCTCCGCGCATGGGCGCGGGACGTGTCCGCCGATAAATATAGATCGCCACAATCAAGCTGGCCGGCAGAAGCACAAACAGGCCCAGTGCCGGCAGTAGGACAGTCAGCATGCCGGTGAACGCCGCCATTGGAGCGGCGGTCCGGGCAAAAGACTTCCACTGGATACCCGATCTGCCCACAAGATTGGCAGGCACGCCTGAAACTGCAGCTATCTGGTCGGAGGTAAGTTCCACCTCGGGCAGGGCCGGCTCTTCAGACGGTTGTTCCTGCGGTCTGGAGACCCTGATTTGCGGAGCGCCGCAGGCAGAGCAGAACGCGACCTGTTCTTCAATCGGCTGTCTACATCGGTAACAATCGCGTTGCATACTACCAAGTTACAGGAAAGAGGAAAAACCGGGCAAGGAGCGGCCCGGGGAAGCAGCCAATGCCAGGCAGAAATACTAAGGCCAAAAAATCTTACTCAGGCTAAAATCTAGGGTCTGGGCAGCTAGAACCCTTTCAGCAGATGTTTTACCGTAGCGGTCAGAGCTGGCGCATCGTGGTCGGGAACCACGGCATCCACGCCGTCAGGCGGCTCACTGCCAACAATCTTTCCACGCACCACCAGGACCACGAACACGTTATTCCGGATCATCTTAAGTGATTGCGCTACGGACCAGCCTTCCGTCTGAATAAAGTGTTCCTGGTCCAGAATGACGATATCCACAGGATTATTCACGCAGATGGCGACTGCGTGGTCTGGCGTGAAAGTGGTCATCAGTTGATAACCAGAGCCCTTCAGGACCTTGGCTGTCTGGCTGTGCTTTCTGTCAGCCAGCAGCACGATCGTGGTGGAAGAAGTCTTCATAAAAGCTGCGCTAAATAACCTGGGTTAACAATACCTGGTTAACGCCAGCCTCCTGCCGGTCTGAGATCAAGGCCAACCAGCACTCTTTCAGTGTTGGAAAGATCGCCGATAATCTTTTTTACCGGCGTGGGCAAACGCCGGACCAGAGTGGGGACAGCCACGATCTGGTCGCCACTGGCAAGCTTTGGCCGCTCCAGCAGATCGACCACCTGGATCTTGTACGCGCCGTGCATATGCTCTTCACACAACTTCTTCAGGTTTTCAAAAGCGCGAATCGAGGTGGGAGTCATCCCGGCGACATACAGCCGCAACTCCCAGACAGGACGCTTGAATGGCGGAGTCTTCTTTTTCCCTTTGGCAGGGAGTCCGTTTTCCCGCTTACGCAATAGGACTTGTTTGTTAATTGCCATGAATCTGAATTCCTTTATTGCTTAGAGTAAATTTGTGTTCCCGCGTATCGTGCGGCATGCCGCGAGACTTCAAGAGATGCACCGTGCGTATCCGCTCTTCTTCTCCCTGGGAAACATCGCGCAAGACCATCCAGCTATCCATCAGGGAAGAAATACCGATAGCCGTTTCCTCCATGATTCCTGAGCCAAATACCAGGTTCGTGAACATTGCCGTCACGTTTTTGAGCTTCAGAAAATCAATCAGCCGGGTAAGCATGGCCTTGACGGAGTGAAGATCGCCGGCGGCAACCAGGTTTGTAATGGGGTCCACGATCACGACGCTGGGATTAAATTCCTGAATTTCCTGGTACATATGGGCCAAGTGGGATTCCAGCCCAGCGGCCGTGGGACGCGTGGCGTGGATCCGTAAAAGGTCGCTCTTGAGCCACTTTTCCAGTTTCACTCCCACGGACCCCATGTTGCGCAGGATCTGGCTGGGAGATTCTTCATAAGCGAAATAGAGAGCGCGCTCACCACGCGCGCAAGCTGCGTTGGCGAACGCCGCCGCGAAGCTTGATTTGCCTGTGCCTGCCGTGCCTGTAACCAGAACGCTGCTGCCGCGGAAAAACCCTTCTTGCCCCAGCATGGCGTCCAGGCTTGGAATGCCGGAAGATATGCGTTCCGTGGAGGCGGTATGCGTGAGGCCGAGCGATGTGATGGGAACAACCGAAATGCCTTCATCATCCAACAGGAAAGGATATTCATTGGTCCCGTGCGATGATCCACGATATTTGACTATGCGCAGGCGGCGCGTAGAGACTTGCTCGGTAACGCGATGGTCCAGGACGATGACGCAATCGGCGACGTATTCTTCCAGTCCGTAGCGGGTGAGTGATTGGGTTCCCATTTCGGCGGTTACCACGGCGGTAACGCCGGCATCCTTCAGCCAATGAAAAAGGCGCCGCAGCTCGGCGCGCACAATCGCTTCATTGTTCAGGCCAAGGAAGAGCAACTCAATCGTATCCAGGAGCACGCGCTTGGCTTTAACCTGCTCAATGGCCGCGCGCAGGCGGATAAACAAGCCTTCAAGATCGTATTCACCGGTCTCTTCAATCTGCTTGCGCTCGATGTGCACATAGTCGATGGCCAGTTTTTTCGACCGGATTAAAGCAGGCAGATCATGGCCAAGTGACGCCACGTTCGTGACCAGCTCTTCGGCCGTTTCTTCCATGGCGATGCATACGCCGGGCTCGTTATAAAGCAGAGCGCCGCGCACCAGGAATTCAAGGCCCAGCAGCGTCTTGCCTGCGCCGGGGCCACCGCAGACCAGGGCTGTTCTGCCCTTGGGAAAGCCGCCGTGTGTAACCTGGTCAAGGCCGCGGATACCTGTTGGCACTTTTTCCAGCACCAGAGATGAGAGAGCGGGAGAAAGCCGGGGTTTCTGTTTTCGTTTTTGCACAGTATGTGGTGGCATAAGTTAATTTGTTTCTCGCATAGGAGGCTTGAGATTTTTTTGAACAAAAATATCATTGCCCGGTCCATCGCCATTGCGGGCTAGAACGCGTTGCAAGGCTTCCAGCAACAAATGCGGATCGCCTAAAGATTCCAGTTGCTCATCGACGATCCCCGAAGCAAATTGCGAGCCGCTGCTGTTACTCAGGGCAATGATCGGCACTGAATGGTTTAAGCTCTTGAACTTCAGTGCCAGTCCAAGACGTTGGTCAGCCGGGATGGAATCTCCAAATACAACCGCGTGTATGGCCGCGCCGGTAAAAATTTCAATAGCTGTCACGGGATCGGCGGTTGAAATCACGTTATAGCCGGCCCGTTCCAGAATCATGTTCCGGGTGACTTGCGCCGACGAGATTTTGCTTACACATAGGATAGTCAGTCCCATTTTTCAGGTCTTCGTTTTTCGTCCTTAAATTTAAGTATGCCGGGCTACGGCGAATCGCCGTCAAAACCCCATCTGGCCTGGGAAACAACTACAAACGGATTGCGCTAAAAAGACACGGAAGATTTAAACACCCTGAAAACCGCTAACCCATTCGTTTAACGCTACCTATGATGCGGGTGCAGATGCGATTGGATGCTTTTTTACGATTGCAGATAGATGGCGGCAACCAGTTAAAAAGGATGGCCACTAGAGGGCCATCCTTTTTATTTTTTTAGCTTGAAGCGAATGATTTAGCAGCCGGCAATAGACGCGTTTCTAGTTTGTGTCCTTGCTCTCCCAGGCGCGAACATAGACCAGCGTAAATTCAGAGCCGTTGTTTCTGGGTTTGACGGCCATGATGCGCTGGTTATTTTCTGTTCCGACCTTTAATTCTTCCTTGTAGTCGTGATCGGATCCCTCGCCTTCGCAGGTAACGTCAGCATTTTTGTCGTGATGATGGAAGTTCATGTTGAAGCCGCCGGTGCAATCCAGCACTTTGCCGTACTTGCTCATATCCTTGCGATAAAACGCCAGCACTTTGTCGGAGGGATCGTCAGTTTCAAACTTCATCGCAACCACCTTCAGGCCAAAGAGTGAGCTGGAAATATTTACATTAGCGCTATGCTTATCGTCGTCAGAATCTTTCTTTGGGCGGGCGCCCGGATAAAGGGTCATTCCGGTATCTTTCACGTCATTGTTTCCTTCTTTGACGCTGAGAGAGCCAAATGGCGTGCGAATATCCACGTCGTCTTTTTTGCCATCGCCCTTGTCATGGGTAGTGACGGAGCACCCTGTGAGCGCGAACGCGCTAAGCGCAATAAGACAAAGAAAACCTGAGAGCATGGTTCGAGGCTGAAGTGGTCTCATTTTATTTCTCCCTTTGGGGGCCGAGCCAGAACAGTAGCTTCCTGGCCTAGTGGGTTATACGCTCGCGGCGAGGCAAAAGTTCCGCTAAATCTGGACTGTCCGCTAAACATTCCGTCAAACATCGCTTAAACAATGGGCTCGTAATAGCGCTCTCCGGCGCAGCCCCGGCACACGGTCTTGGCCCCGAGTTTTACCTCGCGATGGAAGTTAATTCCTTCACCGCACTGCGCACACACAATCCGATCGCCCTTGTATCCGGGGAACTCTTCCGGCGGGAGTTCCACATGGACCAGCTGAGTCTGAAAGAGCTGGTCGTCCGGCATCTCACGATAGGCGAGCATCTGCTGCTGGTTTTTGTCCGGGATCTCCGGATGCATGCTTTTGGCCAGGGCCTTGGACGACTCCTTGGCCGCCACGCGGATCGCTTTACCGGTCTCCACGTCAACGAACGTGGCTGCGACCTTGCCCCAATCCCGGAACTTGAGAGCCCGCTTCCCCAGCCGGCATCCGGTTACGACCATTACGGCATCGGTGGCGCAGCGGTCAATTTCCACAAAGGTCACAATGCGTTTGCGGTCTTTGCCCTGTGGATCTTCCAGCCCAAGTTTTTTCAGGCCGAGCATGGCCATACGCACGCCCAGCACCTGTCCGGCGCAAAGATGGCCATGGGCCACGGCGGCATCGTCAAGATATTCCTGGAACGTTTTCATTGCTGGCTCTCTTCTTCTGTTGTGTCTGTCTGAAGATCGGCGCTGTGATCATGCACCACGAAGCTGGTTTTTTCTCCGGCGGCAACAAAAGTCACGCGGCTGGGGGTGCGCTCCCAGGCTGGAACAGCGCAGCTCGTGCCAGAAACTTCCTTCCTGAGAACAGGCTTGCGCTTGCCTAATTGCGCTACCACCAGATAGGTTTTGGAACCGTCGTCAGAAGCTCCGCAGTAGGCGGCATAGTCGCGATACCAGCTTGCTTCTGAAGTATCGCCGTCAAAGGCAGGGAGATTTAGTTGGGCCACATGGCCGGTCTGGCGGTCAACGCTGATCCATCCACCCAGCCGCCATACCCACTGCAGCGGCTTTCTGGTTTCTTCCGGGAGCGCGTCATTGATGCGGTAAGCGCGCCTGACCACAAAAAGGCGGTCAGTAATTTCATGCGTGGCGCCAGTGGTGTACTCACGGGTTCGTCCGTCAATGATCAACTCGCGGACCTTGATTGTCTGGGCGACTCATTGTTTGGCCGGTATCCGAGCGGACTTCCACGGTCCGCCATTTACCGAGCACAACGGTATGCGGTTTGGGCACGGCGAGACAGTTGCCAGCGAGCAACAGGAGACTGATGCAGGAAGATACCGGACGCATGTTGGGCCAATTATATGACCCTTATGCCAATGAGTGGGCATGGAACCGGCAAAAGATCAAGAAAACAGGGCAAATTCTTGCTTTTGTGTTTGTAAGTGCGATCCAGCGAAAAGCTTTACTTAAATCCATGAAACAGTCTGCCCGCCTAACGAACAAACCAGTCAACAATCAGACCTTTTATTCTTGAGCAAAAGTACTTAAAATGGAGGATTCTCCTCAATTTAATCATTTGCGGGCACGCACATATACTGGCATATGGGCGATATCATGCGAGGGATTTGTGCTTTTTGATGATGACGCACAAGAACGCAGGGTGCGAGAGTTGCTCGATACAACCCTCGAGCCAACTCTACCCTCTCATTCACTGATGGCACCCATATCGGAAAGGGCTAGGGAGGAGTATGGCCGCTACAAGCAGCGTGCTCCCAAGATCCTGGTTGTCGATGACAAACTGGATACGCTGATACTCCTTCGTGAACTTCTTTCTTCCCGCGGCTACGAAATCATTACAGCAACCCAGGCTGACGAAGCCAAGCAGATGGTCCACAGCGAGAAGCCGGAGCTGATCCTGCTGGATGTGGTCATGCCGGGCAAATCAGGCTATGAGCTTTGCCGCGAGCTCAAGGAGGACCCCTTTACGCGCCTGACCCCGGTAGTGATGATTACGGGACTTTCCGATCGCGATGACCGCGTGCGCGGTATTGAGGCTGGGGCCGACGATTTCCTGAGCAAGCCACTCTATCCTGAAGAATTATTTGCCCGCGTTAAATCGCTCTTGAAGCTCAAAGAGTTTACTGACGAACTGGAAAACGCCGAAGCCGTGCTGGTGGCGCTGGCGCTGGGTATTGAATCGCGCGATCCGTATACGGGAAATCACTGCGAACGGCTGGCCCATTACGCCGCCGACCTGGGACACCATATCGGCCTGGATGGAGACAGCATCGTCGCGCTGAAGCGCGGCGGCTACCTCCATGATCTGGGGAAAGTTTCCATTCCTGACGACATACTGAAAAAAGGCACGCGCCTGACCGCGGAGGAATGGGAGATCATGAAGCAGCACCCGGAAATCGGAGAATCCATCTGCCGCCCGCTCAAGTCCTTCCGCAACGTGCTCCCTATCATTCGCCATCACCATGAGCACTGGGATGGCAGCGGCTATCCGGACCAGCTCATGGGATACGATATTCCTTTGCTGGCACGGGTGCTTCAAGTAGTGGATGTGTATGATGCGCTGCGCACAGCTCGCCCTTATAAGCCGGCTTTGAACCACGAAGAAGCCAAGCGTACCATGATTGACGAGGCCGTCAGGGGATTATGGGACCCGAACCTGGTGCCTGAGTTTTTTGCCATGCTGCAAAAGAAAGAACAGGCCGCATGAGCCTGGCGATAGAGTTCCCCTTGTCTGATCCCGAATTGCGACCAGCGCAGCCGCAGTACAGCATTATTATTCCGGCTTACAATGAGCGCGCGCGCATTGGCTCCACGCTGGAGCAGGTGCTGGAACATTTGCGCGAGCAAAAATGGAGCGCTGAAATAGTTGTTGTCAATGACGGCTCGCGTGACGATACCGCAATGTTTGTAGGCCAGTTTGCCGCCGACCATCCCCAGGTGCGGCTCATCGAGAATCCCGGCAATCAGGGCAAAGGATACGCGGTCCGCAATGGGATGCTGAATGCCCGCGGCAAAGTGCTGCTGTTCACGGACGCTGACCTGTCTTCTCCTATTACGGAAGCCACCAAGCTTTTTGCCGCCATGGAAAAGGGCGCTGACGTGGCCATTGGCTCACGCTGGCTCGATCCATCGTTGCAGTTTCAGCGGCAGTCATTGAAGCGGCAAATCATGTCGCGCACGTTTAACCTGTTTACGCGCGCGGTGCTGACTTTCCCCTACCATGACACGCAGTGCGGTTTTAAGGCGTTCACGCGCGAAGCCGCGCAGAAGATTTTCCCGCTGCAGCGCATCACACGCTGGGGCTTTGACGCCGAGATTATCTATCTGGCCCATCACATGAAGCTGAAGGTGGCCGAAGTGCCAGTCACGTGGGGCCATGATGAGCGCTCCAAAATCCATCCCTGGCGCGACGGATTCTATATGGGGCTGGACACGCTGAAGATACGCTGGAATTCATTGACCGGCGGATACAGCAAGCACGCAGAAAAGAAGTAACTCTACAATCTTGAAAGCAACGCGGAGATTGAGGGGTTTATTGAAGAGAATGCCTTGCGTCTGCATTTAAGCTTTCAATATTCTCGGGGTTCTTCGACTCCGCGCCAATTGGTCCCGTTGTATCCAAATTTCTGCGGCGCTCCGCTCAGAATGACAGCGAATAAAATATCCCGCCTATCTGCGTAATCTGCGGCGAAGAGCCTAACCGAATACAATCGCTAAGTGACTAAGCTGACCTTTGTGGTGGGGAAAGGCGGCGTGGGAAAGACGACCGTCTCCTGCGCTCTGGCGCTGCATCTGGCGGCGCGGCATCCCCGCCAATCGACGCTGCTGATGTCCACCGATCCGGCGCACTCGCTGGCGGACATGCTGGAAGTGAAAGATAAGCCAGGCCCGCACAGGCTGGCCGGTGTGAAAGGCAAGGTCTTTCTCTGGCAGGTTGACAGCGCGAGCGAGTTCCAAAAGTTCCTCGAACAGAACCGCGAAGGCATACTCAACATTGTTGAGAACGGCACGTTTTTCAATCGTGAAGAGATTGCGCCACTGCTGGACACCACACTCCCTGGAATGGCAGAGGTCGCAGGTTTGCTGGCGCTGAGGGAGTTGCTGGAGAGCGGCAAACACGATCATATAGTCGTGGACACAGCGCCCTTCGGGCACACACTGCGGCTTTTCGAGCTGCCTGGGCATTTTCAGCGCTTCTTGAATTTTCTGGAAGTGGCCTCCAGCCGCGATGCGCTGCTGGCGCAACGCTTTGGCGGGAGAACCGCCAACCGCACGAATTCCTTTATAGAGGAATGGCAGGAGACGGTCCTGCGGGTGAAAGAAGCGTTCAGCGCGGAGCAGGCTGAGGTTCTGCTGGTTACTTCGCCAGAAACTTTTTCATTGAATGAAGCAGTGCGGTGCCTGGATGCGCTCAAAGAGTCGGCGCCGGAGATGCGCCTGGGAGGGATTGTCCTGAACCGCGTGGTGGTGAAGGCAGAGGATTGTCCGCGCTGCCGCTATCGCGCGCGCCAGGGGAAGAAAGCGGAACAATTTTTGAAGCGCAAGTTTCCTCGCGTTACAAGGCTCATCGGTCCGGATCCGGGAAACCCGCTGCTTGGCGCGACGCAACTTCAGAAATTTGGCGCGACAGTCTTTGCAGGAAGCAAGGCGAGTCTTTCCGCGCGAGCGCCGAAAGCGCCAAAAAGCAAGCTGAAGTTTGTCCAGAGTAAATGGCCGGAAGCGGAGACGCGGCTTTCCTTCACGCTGGGCAAGGGCGGCGTGGGTAAGACGACGATTACAGCTGCGCTGGCCTTCCATCTTCGTGCATTGCACAAAGACACGCATGCCACCGTCTGCTCCACTGACCCTGCGCCGTCATTGGATGACGTTTTTCAAAAGAAGATTGAAGATCAGGTGGTGCAGGTGCTGGGCGATCCCGGGCTGGGTGCGATGGAGATGGATGCGGTTTTTGAGTTTCGCCGGTGGGCGGCGCGCATACAGAAACAGCTTACGGCCAGCACCAGCATGGAATCCGGCGGGCTGCATGTTGATCTGACGTTCGAGAAAGAAGTATTTGCGGCGCTTAATGGAGGTGGTGCCACCGGGCGTGGATGAAGTTTTTTCCATTTTTCGCATTCTGGATCTTCTGGAGGCGAAGCCGGGCAGGGTGTTCATTGATATGGCGCCCACAGGACACGCGCTGGAATTGCTGCGCATGCCGGAGCGAATTCTTCTGTGGTCGCGCCTTTTATTGAAAAGCCTGGCAGCGCACCGTACACTAGCTCTCGCTCAGGATGTTGCGGTGGAGCTTGCCGGACTGGGGCAGCGGGTGCGCAAACTGCTGGAGATCATGCGCGATCCAAAGCAGAGCCGAGCGTGGGCAGTAATGCTGCCGGAGCCGGTGCCGGACCGGCAGACACAGCGGCTGCTGGCGTCCATGGATGAGTTGGGCATTGCCGTGGATTCATTGCTGGTAAATCGCGTATTAATGCAGGCGGAGACCGATTGCAAACGCTGCAAGCGCGCGCAGCAGTGGCAGATGGCGACGTTGCAGGGATTGCAGAAGAAATATGGCGGCAGGCGCATGTATGTGGTCAGGGAATTTCCTGAGGAGATTGCAGGCGCGGCGAAGCTGAAGAAATTTACCGGTAGTCTTTTTACGGGCAGTCATTTTTTTGGCAAGCTATGGCAAATGTGAAGGCAAACTCGGGCAAAAAATCAGCGGCCGCGGGCGCGCTCTATCTTTACGGCATATCGCGCGGCAGCGACGCGAAGGCCGCGAAGAAGTCTCCATCCAAGTCAGCCCCGAAACCTGCCCAAAAGCTTACTTCTGGATTACGGAAGATCAGCAGCGCAGGAATTGACGGAGTGCATGAGGTGCGTCCGCTGGCGTGTGGAGAGTTTGTCTGCTGGGTGTGTGAGGTGGACCAAGCCAGTTTTTCTGAAGCTCTGGAGCGCAACATGGAAAATCTGGAGTGGCTGGCGCTGCACGGTGTTCGGCACCAGCAGGTAGTGGGCGAAGTGTCCGCGCAGACGACGATTGTCCCTGCCCGGTTTGGCACCATTTTTTCCGGCGAGCCAGCGCTGGTAAAAGACGTGCAGAGCAGGAAGGCAGCGCTCAGTAAAGTTTTTGCCCGCATCGCGGGCGCGGATGAGTGGGGCGTGAAGGTTTTTGCCGAACGTGCAGCGCCGGTGGCGCCCGCAACCCTAGCGCGCTCAGGCAAAGAATATTTGCAGCAGAAAGCGGAGCGCATCAAGAAACGCCCGGAACGTAACGATCAGGAGTTGGGCGAACTGGCCACGGCGCTGGGAAAGATTGCCACTGATTCCGCGCCGAGCGGCAAGGTGAGCGGAGCGCAACCCAGCCTGCTTTGGCAGGCAACGTTTCTGGTCGCGCGCACCAGGCGCAAACAGTGGGACCAGGCGCTAAAAAATTTTGTGGAGAGATGGGAAGGCCAGCGGCGCATCGAAGTAAATGGGCCGTGGCCGCCGTACTCGTTTGTCTCAGATGCCGAATGATTTTGAATCCGTAGAAATGATTGGCGGCGGAGAAGAAGATATTTCTCTGCTGGAAATCCTTGACCACGTTTTGAATTCCGGGGTGGTGATCCATGGATCGCTGGTGATTTCACTGGCCGGTGTGGACCTGGTGTACCTGGGACTGAACGTGGTGCTTACTTCCGTGGAGACGGCGCTGACCAACATTCGTGCAGAGGAGAAGCGGAGGCTGAAGTGAGCCGCGTCCTGGCCTATTGCGGCTTTCAACATGGGCCGCAGCTCTCTTTGCCTTCTGCGGGGGTTCAGACTGCGCCGGTGCAGGTGATGGGGTTGAGCGCATTGCGAATGCTTTGGTCAGAAGTGGCGTGGCCTCTTGATCCAGAGCGCATGCAGCAGTGTGCAGTTGAGTTTCACGGAGTGGTGCATCACGTCTTCCAGCAAACGGCGGTGATTCCTTTTCGATTGCTATCAGTCTTTGAAGATGAAGCGGCCATGGCCGCATTTGCAGCCGAGAACCAAACAAGCTTTATGGAAGATCTGGAGCGGTTGAAACATTTTGTGCAGATGGAATTTGTTGTATATCCAGCGCCGCGGCGGGAGGACAGAAGTTCTGGCAAAGCCTACCTGGAGCAAAAAGCCGGTATGCGGCGGGCGATCGAAGGCCATGTGAGTGCGGTGCGAGAAACGCTGGATGAATTGAGCCAGCAAATCGTCGTGCGAGAAGCGAAGAGTGGGCACCGCGTTTTTGTTTTGGTCGAACGCGGCAGGGAAGAGGCGTTTCGAGAGAAGGTAAAGGGAGTAAGCGTGCCGGAAGAACTTTCAAGGAGAATCAGCGGCCCGTGGCCGGCGGCGGAATTCCTAAGCGAGCGGGTAAAAGCGCCCCAAATTACTCCGGCTGCCGGTGCCAAATGACAGACCTGCGGAAGATCACTCCGGAAGAGATTGCCGCGGCGGTTTCTGAGATGAACCGCGAGCTAAAAGCGGTGGGCGAAGGAGCGATTGACAGGATCGATTGCTCGCCGGAGAACATTGAACAGGGGCTTGCACGGCTGGTGTTAAGCCTGGTGGAGTTGCTGCGCCGACTGCTGGAGCGGCAGGCCATCCGGCGCATGGAAGGCGGGTCCCTTGGCGATGCCAAAGTCGAAGAGATGGGGCAGGCATTGATGCGGCTGGAAGCCAAAGTGAACGAGTTGGCGGCAGCTTTTGGACTTAAACCGGAAGACCTAAACCTGGAACTAGGGCCGCTGGGGAATCTGTTGGACAAATAAAGAATGTGGCCCCATTCGTAGCCAACCTATCTAAAGATATTGTGCATCTCACTTCTACGCGCTGGCCCTCCCCCCTTCCGGATTTTCACCAGGCCGGCGTATCGGAGCAACAAAAGTTGACAGTTTGTAGAGGGCTGGTTAGGATGCGGTGACGTGGATCGCACGGATTCCCTTATCCCCAGGCGATCTCTTCTGTGACTTCCTGAGATATTATGCAAAGAGTTCCTACGGTTTCCGGAACAGCCAATCTGCTGGATATTCTCGATCGAGTTCTCGACAAAGGACTCGTGATCGCGGGTGATATCCGCGTCTCTCTGGCAAACGTCGAGCTATTGACGATTCGCATTCGTTTGCTTATCTGTTCCGTGGATAAAGCTGAATCCATCGGTCTTAACTGGTGGAAATACGACCCCAATCTTACGGCTCCGGTGCCTGAGCAAATCGTGCGCCGGACCCATTTACCGGGCGCGCCACCGGCTTCGCAGATGCGGCGCACTAGCAAGACTGCCACCCGTACGAAACGAGTAAAGTGATCGATCGATTCTAGTGAAGGAGGCCTTCGAATGGCCGTTGAGAGAGTATCTGGCGGATCAAGTTTAATCGACGTTCTTGATAGAGTACTCGACAAAGGAATCGTCATTGATGCCTGGGTCCGCATTTCATTGGTGGGTATTGATTTGATCACGGTCGAAGCTCGCGTCGTGGTCGCGTCCATCGACACTTACCTCAAGTATGCTGACGCTGTGGGTCTCACCGGTCTGGTTTCGCGTCCAACGTTGAGTGAAGGCGCCGGTGAAGTTGGTGAAGAAGAGTTGAGCGAGGTTAGACCACGCGCTCCGCGTGCGCCTCGCACGCCCAGTGCGACACGCGCGCCTCGCCGGCGGCAATAAGGCTTGGTCTTGGGGTCACGCATGGCTTCGGCCGAAATACGGTTTCAGCCCGGGCGCGTCAACGGGCGGCGTACGACGCAGCCACGCCGTCCGGCTGTGCTTCGCCTGCTTCAGGCTGAGCGATCGGAAGAAATTTTCCCGCTTTTGCTGGAAGAGATCATCGCTTTGGGCAATCCCCGTGCTTTGGTCGTCGACGTGAATTTCGATAGCGGCGAGGTCACGCCGGCCGCCGCTCTCAAATGGCCGCGCGCGCAGATGGAAAAATTCTCCAGCGCGCTCTGGATGCACGAGAACCCTCTCATCACGGTCCTGAACTCGATTCATCCTGAGGTGCTGACTAAAAGCACTCTGCACAACCGGCCGGTCTATATTCATCCCATTCTTTATTCCAACCGCAATCTTTGCTGGGAAGCGGACCGCATTCGCACGGCCAGCTGTTTAGCGGTACAGAATTTCCGCCGGGAAAAGCGTGTTCGTCTGGAAGACCAGGTATGTTCCACCTGTGAAATGCGGGCGTATGCCGCGGCTGTGGTAGTTGAGTTACCTAAGAATTACACGGAGCAAAGCGTAGCCGAGCTGGGAGAGCTCATCGATCTCGCCAACCGCTATCTCTCGCGGCTATTCAAAGTTGAGCATTATTACAACCGCATGCGTGATATGGAAATCACGATCGCGCAGATGGGCACCGTGATGCAGAGCATGGCTGATCCGGTCATCCTCACGGACACGCAGCACCGCGTCATCATGCAGAATAAGGCAGCCGAGCGTTTCTTCCGCGTTCCCGATGAAATGACCGAAGGCCTGGTTCGCGCCGTGGAATTCAATAATCTGCTTTTCTCCGCCGCGCTTTCTTCCATGCTGGTGTCCGGCAATGACTCGCATCGTGACCTTACTCTCGTCGACGCCATTGAAGGCGAGGAAATGCTGTTTGAAGCCGTTTCCGCGCCAACTTATGGTCCGGAAGGCATTCAGCTTGGCACCGTTACCGTGATGCGCGACGTTACAGATCTCCGCCGTGCTGACCAGGAATTGCGTCTCAACTATGAGCGGTTGAGTGAAGCTGAGGAAGTCGTCCGCCAGGACCGTGACCGGCTTAACCTGATTATTGAAAACGTGGGTGATCCCATTGTGGTGTGCGACGGGCAGGCAAAGATCGTGCTGGTTGACCCGTTGGCCCAGGAGCTTTTCGGCACGGATACTGAAGTTGTGCGTGACACCGTTCAGTTCCAGAACCAGACCAAACTCACCACGTTCATTGACGCGTTTACGTCTTCTTTCGCCGAGCGCGAAACCGCTCCGCTGCGTTTGTACAATCCGTCGTTGCGCCATGAAATTGAGTATGACGCCCGTTCCGGCAAGATCTTTGGCGAACGCGGCCATGTTGCTTATACGGTGACTGTGTTGCGTGATCTAACTGCGTTGCGCAGGGTAGAGCAGCTCAAAGTTGAGCGGCGCATGCTGGAAATTGAAAAGTTCGCCGCCACCGGCAGATTGGCCGCCACCATTGCCCATGAGGTCAACAACCCCATGGAGGCCATCAAGAACGCAATATATCTTCTTGCCAATGCTGTGCCGGAAAGCGCCGCGCCGGTCTATAACATTTTGAAGTCGGAAACAGAACGGGTTGCGCGCATTGTCCGGCAGATGCTTGGGCTCTACCGCAATACAGAGCAGGTCAAACCCGTCAGTGTGAATACGATCATTGAGGATACGCTGCTGCTGTTGAACCGGCAGCTCCAGCGCGCCAATGTGGAAGTGCTGACCCAGCTGGAAACTCTGCCGGATGCCGTGATTGCCGCCGACCAGATCCGCCAGGTGCTTTCCAACCTGGTCATCAATGCCCGGGACGCCATGCCCAACGGCGGCAAGCTGCGCATTCGCAGCCGCCACATTGCCGGCACAGACGACCTCCGCGGCTGGGTACGCATCCTTATTGCAGATACCGGTTCCGGCATTCCCACGGAAATGATTCGCACCATCTTTGAGCCGTTTGTTACCACCAAGGGTGAACGCGGCACCGGGTTGGGGCTTTGGATCGTAAAAGGAATTATCCAGAACCATGCCGGCAAACTTTCCGTAAGAAGCAGGCTGGGACGCGGTACTATTTTCAAGATTGATTTACCAGTCGTAAAATTGTGACTGCTGAACGTAAATATCGTGTGCTTGTGGTGGACGATGAAGGCGCCGTCCTGCTTACCTACCGGCTTATTCTTGAGCGGCAGGGATATGATGTCGTCGCCTGCGGCACCTCCGTGCAGGCCATCGCCGCAATTGGTAAAGAGCAGTTTGATGTTGTGCTGTGCGATTATTCCCTGGAAGAGCAGCATACCGGGTTTGAAGTGATCTCCGCGGCAAGAAAACGCGATCCAGGTGTTCCGGCGGCCCTGCTTACGGGCTACGCCACCAAGGAAACGGCGGATGAAGCGGCCGGCCAGGGCATCGGCGTCATGTTCAAACCGATTGAGATTGAAGAATTTCTGGCGACAACCGCCAACATGTTGAGGAAAAATAATGAGTCCAAGCAAGAAGGCGGTCAAGAAGACAACCGCGGTCCGCAAGACGTCCACCAAGGCTGAACCGGCTACAATTGTGCTGGATATTCTTCCTCCACCCGCGCCCGCAAAGGCGGAACCTCCGCGGTCCGGGCAGCAGCAGGAAGGCCGTTACGTTTATGGCGTAATTGAATCGCGCGCGCCCGTTGGCTTTGGCCGCAGCAACATCGGCGGCGTTAATGAAGACGTTTATACCGTGCATTACGGCGATATTGCCGCTGTCGTCAGCCGCACACCAGTATTCATTTTTGATCCCACGCGTGACAACGCACTGGCCCATGAGCACGTAATCGAATCGGTGATGAAAAATTACACCATCATCCCCATGAGCTTTGGCACGGTGTTCCGCACGGACGACGATATCCGGGAAGTTCTCAAGAGCATTTATTCGTCGCTCAAAGACGTGCTCAAGCAGATGACCGGCAAACTTGAGTTCGGATTGAAAGTTACCTGGGACCGTGATCGCATCATTGAAGAGCTGCAGCGCGAGCACGATGAAATCCATCGCTTCCATCAGGAGCTTACGCGCAAGCACCTCCAATCGACATACTTTGCCCGCATGCAGCTTGGCCGCATGATTGATAAAGCGCTGGCCGAACTTGCCGCTAACTATGTGCGTGAAATTTATGACGGCCTGCGCCTGGTTTGCGTCGCGTCGCGCGACAATAAGCCCATTGGCGACAAAATGATCATGAACGCGGCGTTTCTGATCCAGAAAGCCCGTGAGGCTGAGTTTGACGCCGCCGTGAATCGCGTCGCCCAGAAATATGGCGACCGGCTTAACTTCAAATACACCGGCCCATGGCCGCCGTATAACTTTGTAAATATCCGGCTTAAGCTGGAACGCGGCGGACAAGGTTAGTTGAGGCATGATTGGCCGCGAATGAACGCGAAGCAGTTGGTGGAAGAGCGGCCCTTTAGGGCCGCGTAAAGGATCTAGATTTTCGGCTTTAGCCACTGCAGGCCGGGCCCCAAGCAAACCCGCTTTTGGTTTGTTTGGGTGGAGGTATCAGGGCACGGCTTTAGCCGTGCCGTAAACGTAAAAAATGAGTGGGCTTTAGCCCCTGTAACTCCGGAGGAACCAAATGCTCCTGATTGACGATCTACTCTTCGCGCCCTTCTCCGGCTGGAATTTCATCATGCGCACCCTGCGCAAGGTCGCGGAAGAGCAATGGACAGACGACGCTCCGCTCAAAGAGCAGCTTCTCCATCTACAGGTCGAACTCGAAGACGGCTCCATCACCGAAGAAGAATATCTGGAAGCCGAGGCGGCCATTCTGCGTGAAATTCGTGAAGTCCAGCGCCGCAAGATCGAGCTTGCCGGCGGCGATCCTGACGCTTTTGAAACTGGTATCTCCGGCTCGGCCGTCCAGGAAGGCTCCGGCGCGTCCATTACCTGGGACCCCAACGAGAGCAACGAAGAATAATCCCCCACCAAGCTGTCATCCCGAATCCCCAAGCCGAGGCTTGCTGAGGCGCGTGGGGTGCGGGAACGGCTCCGCTGCAGCTTCGCGTGAGCCTTGCGCAGCAACTCTGCATAGCTGCGCAAGAATGCTGGTTTACTATCCACACCGCTTATACCCTGTCATCTTGAGCAAGCCCGAACGATCCCGCCTTTGCGGGAGACCAAGGGCGCGTCGAAAGATCCCGAGAATGCCTATTACCTTCAATATCGCATTAGGGCGTTCTCCCGAAAGCGCGTCCCTCTCATCTCATTCCCCAACACAAACAGACTATCCCCCACCAAACTGTCATCCCGAATCTCCAAGCCGAGGCTTGCTGAGGCGCGTGGGATGAGGGACCGGCTCCGCTGCTGCATCGCGTGAGCCATCGCGCTATTCTGCCAATTTTGGCAATTCCGGCGATGTTGGCAATCCCAAACTCCTTATCTCCGCCCTCAACTCCACCACCTCCAGATTTCCCGGGCACTCCGGCCAATTGTGCCGCCAGCATACAATCACGTCGCAGCCGTTCGCCGGATGTCCATGGCGTAAAAAATTACGGCTCTCGTATTCAATCTCAATTCTTACTCTTTGCCACTTTCCCGGCTGGAGTTCGCGCACAGCCTCGCAGTCGGGGAACGCGGCATTCAAGTGTTCTACTTGAAATCCCAGCCGGTGCGCGACAATGCCAAAAAGAAAAACCACGCCTGTCTCGTTCACCGGTTCGTAGGCCAGCCCGGGCAATTGCAGTGGTGCGCCAAGCAGCGGACGCTCCGGAAAGATCGCGCAACGCCGCCGCATATATACGCCTGCCTGCGGCTCGCTCGACCTTTTGCCTGCCGCTGCTTCCTGTTTCGTCAGCTCCCCTTGTTTCTCGATCAACTCCAGCACGTCTTGCCACTTTTCCTTTTCTGCCGTGCCGCCTTGTTCCATGAATTGCCGGAACTGGATGCGTACATGGCTCCACGCGCCAAAGCGCGCGTAATAGGACGCCTTGGAATATTTGCCGCTCAAATCGTAATGCTTGCTGCTGGGGACGCGCCCCATCTTGCGCGCTACCTCGCCCCAGTCTTCCAGCATCGCCTTGGTTGTGATGTGGCTGCGGTCCAGACTCGGGTCGAGTCCCGCGGCGCGAAACGCCTGCCGCAATGACGCAAAATGTTTGCGGATCTCGGCGCGCGTAATCCCTCGCGCGGCTTCCATGTCCTGGACTGTGGGCACGCGCCCCAGTTTGCTTCCAACGGCGCGGATAGCATCGAGTAGCTCATGTTTAGACACAGGTTTGCACTCCTGAAAAGTAGATTTTTGGATCAGGTGGGAACTGCTTCAAAAGCTGCTTGAAATTGGGGTAGTGGGTCATTTTCGCAGAAAATGATCCATTACCAGTATCAGCGTCTAACGATTCGATTCGATTCGAATCGCGGGCCTTTAGGCAGACGTTCATCGCGTCAGCGATGAATCAAACGCGAAACTGTACCACTACCGAAATTTGGGACTGCTGAAATTGGGACTGCTGAAAATTGAATCGCTTGAACTTCAGTTGCTGTGAGACAGGAATTCAACCAAAACAAAAATAGCTTCCCAAGAGGGAAGCCTATAGACACACGTATAGTGTCCTCTACTGCGGTTGCCAGACCCAGCGCGGTCCCTTTTAAGCTGGCGGCTCGTCCAGAAATGCCTCAGGAAACCGGATCGCAACCCTTACTGCATGGCATGACTCGACTAGCAAATAATAAGCGAATCCATCTCTTTTGTCAAGGCCTGTTTCAGGGCTTTTCGGCAGTTGTTGCGGGCCTCCGGCCTTGCCAGATCATGACGATAAACAAATAAAAAAGGGCCGGCATTTCTGCCGGCCCTTTTGGTTGAAGTGACTTGTTTAGAAGCTGAACCTTGCTCCGAACTCGCCTGTGAACGAGCGAGGCAGCAAGCTGCTCGTCGGGTTGATGAAGCCCGCAGGCTGTTTGAAGTGTGCCGTATCATCCACTACGGTGCCGAAATTGTTGCCGTAGTTCGCGTGGTTGGTGAGGTTGAAGGCCTGGAACATCAACTGGAGATTGCGGTGTTCACCCAATTTGATGTTCTTCGCAACGCGAGCGTCCATATCGAAGTATGGATTGCCACGCAGTGAATTGTAAGGAGCCACAACGCAGTTGCCTGCGTAGTAGCATTGCGACGCGGCCAGCTTGTTCGGTCCATTGACTGGGTCGATGAATGCAGTCAGGTTGGTCTGATCGTTCTTGGGAACGACAATTACACCAGCTGCACTGCCGCCACCGAAATTCAGTTCGTTGAGGCTGGCGACAGGATTGTACGGACGCGCCGAACCAGCCTGCAGGATTGGAGAAACTTCCAGACCGAAGGGCAGATGAGCTGTCGCAGCGATCGTGAGATGGTGCCGTTCGTCGTTGAACGAAGGACCGAAATCATTGGGATCAAGCGCACGCTGCGGGTCAGATGGATAATAGCGGAATGATCCGCCATCCTGGTTGTAGCCGACCGCACGCGCCAGCGTGTAGTTCATGGTCAAGTCGGTCTTATGGAATCCACGTGCCCGATAGCTGACGTTCATGCCATCGTAGCGCGAACGGCCAATGGATGCTTCGTCACGAAGGCTGCCCAGTTGAGTCACTCCAGCCGCGGCGAATGCAGCGTCAAGAGGCTGGAAGAATCCGCAACCTTTGACTGGATCGCAGGTTCCAGCGCCAGCTGCGTTTTCAGTGGTTGATGTGGTCTGAATCAACGCCGGATTTACAGGAATCTTCGGATCCAGGTTGATGGTCTTGTTTTCGTGCAAGCTGAGCACGTGGACGTATTCCACTTCCAGAGCTGACTTGGAATTCACCGCCCAGGTGTAGCCAACGTTGAATTCTTCAGTCACCGGTGTGCGATAGTTCGGGTCCATCAGGCGGCCGATAGAACCAGGTGTCAGTTGGGATGACGGTGCCGGAATTGTCGGCAGAGGATCGCCAAGGTGCCATTGGTCAAGCGGAATCCCTGTGCCGGGAACAATGTCGCTGTTGGCGAGGGTAAATGCCGTCTGGAATATGGTTGCGTTTGCCTGTTGTTCCATGAACAACGGAATGTTCTGGAAGGTGTTGTCATAGTACATGCCGAAGCCGCCACGCAGAACGTGGTTGCCATGGCCGGTTAGGTCATACGCAAAACCCACGCGCGGGCTGAAGCCCTTGCTGTAGTCCTGCGCCTGTTTAGCAACCAGTGAGGCCGCCAACGGGCTGAAGGGGGCTATAGCCTGTAGTTCCTGGAACGTACGGCTGTTGGCAATCTTAGAACCGCCGATGAAGTCAAAGTCCTTGTCCCAACGCAGACCAAGGTTTACGGTCAGGCGTTGACTTACTTTCCAGTCATCCTGGAAGTACAGGCCAAGCTGCTTGGCGTCTTTAATGATGAAGGTAGGATCACCCACGGCGATCGTCATACCGGTAACTAATCCAGGCTGTGAGAATCCGCCGGTAGCCAGGATCTTGCTCGGCAAGTCCGCATAATCGATTTCCAGAGTCGGGCTGAATTCAAAGAAACCGCCCATGAACGGTGTATAGATCAAGTCAACACCAGTTTTGAAGGTGTGCTTTCCAAAAGTCTTGCTAATGTCGTCCTTGAACTGGTACTTGCGCTGAATCGAGTTCTGCGGAACGTTGGTGTTGGTGCCGAACTGGATCTGTGCATTGTTGAAGGTGAACAGAGGTGCGCGCGTGGTGCTGTCGATCAGGTTGTTCCAATACTGGAACCCAGCGGTGAACTGGTTAATCATTGTGTTGCTCAGCTGGGAGTTCACGGTCAGGTTCGCAACCTGGAGGTGGTTCTTGGTGAAATTTCCTTCCGTAGCGTCAAAAAACGCGGTGCTCTGGTCATTCAAGCTATTGTTTGCCTGAGTGGACACGGAGAAGTAGGCTGAGTTCTTGTTGTTGATGGCGTAGTCAAGACGTCCGTTGATGCGGTTCTCGAAGAACGGAGTCGGGACGATCGAAATCGGCTGTGCTCCTAGGTTGGTTACCAGTGAGAGTTCTGAGAAGGCCAGCGGCGATTCCGCGATTGAGGTCTGCTCGCGCTGGCGTTCCATGGCGAAGAATACGAATAACTTGTCCTTCTTAATCGGTCCGCCGACAGAGCCACCGAAGAACTGGCGCTCGTACGGAGGATTGGCGGTGCTGGTGGTGCCGTCGCCGTTGGCCTGTTTCTGGTCGGCATTGAAGGCCTGTTCACGGAAGAAGCCGAAGGCCGAACCATGAAAATTGTTGGAGCCCGATTTGGTAATCACGTTGATTGCGGCGCCAGACGAACGGCCGTTCACGGCCGAAAAACGCTGCGTTGAAATCTGGAATTCCTGTACGGCTTCGGCAGGAAGCTGCATTACTGGTCCGCCCACGGTGTTGTCTTTGTTGTCTACACCATTCACGGTCACGTTGATGTTGCGGCCACCTTCGCCGTTTACTGACAAAATTGAATAGCGGTTTTTGGTCGGATCGTAAGAATCAGCGGCTTTTACACCGGGCGACAGATAGGCCAGGTCGGCGATGTCACGGCCGATCAAGGGCAGGTCTGTGATCTGTTGCGGGGTGATATTCGTGCTTACGTCCATCTTGAGTTGATCAACCAGCGGAGCAGTCGCAGTCACTTCCACAGTTTCACTCACTGCGCCTGGCGAAAGAGTAAAGTTCTGAGTGGCGATTCTGCCCACTTGTAATTCAAGGTCTTTTGCTTCGGCGGCGGAAAATCCGGCAGCAGTGGCTTTGACTGTATATATTCCAGCGGATAATGCGTCAAAACGATATTCGCCAGCGTCATTTGTTTTAGTAGTGCGGGTTGCGCCGGTTTCTTTGTTGGTAATGGTTATTTCGGCTTTATTGCCGATCACGGCCTGAGATTTGTCCATGATCGTGCCCTGAAGGCTCGCGCTCGCGGTCACTTGACCGAAGAGGCTGGCGCTGCTCAACAGAACCAAACAGCCGATGACTGCGATACTCAACCATCGTTTGCTATTCATTCGTCTCTCTCCTTGGAAAATAGGGGAATTTTGAGGCACTTAATTTTCTGTACCTTGCTCTATCTCTTGCTCTTAACTTTCTTCGGAAAACTTTGCCTTACTTTACAAACATGCACGGCTGTTACCAAAGGGCAACTCACACTTTCCCTGCCTCCAACGGCTTGTAGGATTAATCATTAGAATCACTTAACTATTTGTCAAAAAATCCGATAAATATTGATTTGAGATAAACTTATTAGAAATATCTTGCCCTATTTGGATTTTTATTTAGTGAAGCTCGGCGACATCTCGCGGCTGTACCGCTTCCAAATGAGCTCGCCTTGTTTTGGAAATGCACAGGCCATCCACCGATTTAAGACCAACAAATTCTATTTTTTGTATTCGTGAATATGGTTTGCCATGCATTTATGGCGCTAGGGGTGACATGCGAAGGAAATTGCTGGGACCTCTCACTCTGCGCTAGCAGCTTCGGCTTCATTCTGAGCGCATGGAGAAGCCTGTCGCCTTAGCCGGGAATGACAACCTTAAGCGACGCACACGCTTTACATATCTGTTTGTATGCTGAGAGTTATTCGGGCTCAATTGAACCCTGGTGTGTAACAAGGTATTATTTCTTACAGATATGGCCACAAGCGCTTCTGCTCAACCACAGCACGGGTTTCAAACGGACGACCCTGCCCTGCAGTCCATTGCCGCCAAGGTTTTTGCCCGTGAGCGCCTTAGCTTTGACGATGCTGTCACTCTCTATCGCTCGGCAGATATTCTGGCCATCGGCTGGCTCGCCAACCATGTGCGTGAGCGGATGCATGGAAACGTGGCTTATTTCAATGTGAACCGGCATATCAATCCGACGAACGTCTGTGTTGCCGCCTGCCGCCTCTGCGCCTTTGGACGCAGGAAAGACGTTCCCGGGGCCTACACCATGGCTCTGGAAGAAGCGTTCCATACAGCAGCTTCGGGCTACACCGAGGCCATCACCGAATTTCATATTGTTGGCGGACTGCATCCTGACCTGCCATTTCAGTATTATCTTGACCTCATTTCAGGCCTCAAAGCGCGTTTCCCGCAAGTACATCTCAAGGCGCTGACCATGGTTGAGATCGCTTTCCTGGCCAAGCGGGGCAAGCTTTCAATTGAAGAAACATTGATCCAGCTCAAGAATGCCGGTCTGGATTCGCTCCCCGGCGGCGGCGCTGAGATTTTCAATGACCGCATCCGCCGCGTGATCTGTGACCACAAAATTGATGGCGATCAGTGGCTTGACACCGCACGCACCGCGCACAAAGTTGGCCTGAAATCAAACGCCACCATGCTCTACGGCCACATTGAAAATGAAGAAGACCGCGCGGACCACCTGATCCGTTTGCGCACTTTGCAGGATGAGACGCACGGCTTCCAGACGTTTATTCCGCTGGCCTTCCATCCCGCCAACACGCCGCTGAGCCACCTGTTTGTGACCACAGGGATGCTGGACATCAAGCAGATTGCCATCAGCCGCCTGGTGCTCGACAACTTCCCGCATATCAAGGCTTATTGGCAGATGCTCTCGCCCAAGATCGCGCAAATTTCTCTGCGTTTTGGCGCTGACGATATCGATGGAACCGTGATTGAAGAAAAGATCTATCACGATGCCGGCGCTACAACTCCGCAAGGCATGGTTAGAAGCCAGTTAGAGCGCCTGATTCGCGAAGCCGGACGTGAACCCGTTGAGCGCGATACCATGTATCGTCCGGTGACCAGGACGGAAACTTCTTTCACTATCTCGGTATAAAAAACCAAGCCGCGAATTTCGCGAATCGACACGAATCAAAAAATTCGCGTCCTTCGCGTGCATTCGCGGCTAATTTGTTTTTTGATCTGCGGCGAAAGATTTTTGGCTGCGCAATTTGCGGCTCGCTACTCCCCAAATACCCGCTTAAAAATCATCCCCACGTTCCTCAGCTGTCGCTCAATAGAGAAGGCCTGCTCGATCTGCTTGGCCGGGACCCGCGACGTAATCTCGGGATCATTCATTACCTGCTCGCGAAAATTCAAATCTTCTTTCCATGAGCGCATCGCGTGCTTCTGCACCAGACGGTAAGCATCTTCGCGGGACATGCCATTTTCAGCCAGATCAAGCAGTAATTGTCCGCTGAATACCAGACCGCCGGTTGATTCCAGGTTCTTCAGCATGCGGTTGGGATAAACCATGAGCGTATCGATCAGGTGGATGGTCTTGGTTAGCAGGTAATCCACCAGGATGGTTGAGTCAGGCAGAATCACGCGCTCCGCCGACGAATGCGAGATATCGCGCTCATGCCATAGGGCCACGTTTTCAAATGCTATCTGCGCATTGGCCCGGACCACTCGTGCCAGACCGCTGATCTGCTCGCAGGTAATCGGGTTGCGTTTGTGCGGCATGGCGGAAGAGCCTTTTTGCTTCTCGCTGAAGTATTCTTCGGCTTCGCGTACCTCCGTCCGTTGCAGATGGCGGATCTCTGTCGCGATCTTGTCCAGCGTGGAAGCAATCGTAGCCAGTGTAGCCACATAATAGGCGTGGCGATCGCGCTGGATCACCTGCGTGGAGATCGGCGCCGCAGCCAAACCTAATCTCGCACAAATTTTCTCTTCGAATTCCGGCTCCAGATGCGCAAACGTGCCAACCGCACCGGAAAGCTTGCCGATACGCATCTCTTCGGTCGATCTCTGGAAGCGCTCGATATTGCGTACCGTCTCGGCATACCAGTTGGCCAGTTTCAATCCAAACGTGGTTGGTTCCGCATGGATACCATGAGTGCGGCCGATGGTCGGCGTGTGCTCAAATTCGTGGGCCCGGCGAGCCAGCACTTCTTTCAGCGTCTGTAAATCGTCGGCAATGATCTGTGACGCTTCTTTGATCTGCAGCGCCTGCGCCGTATCCACCACGTCATTGGACGTGAGGCCGTAATGCAGCCACCGCGCTTCCGGGCCAACTTTTTCTGAGACAGCCGTGGTGAAGGCAATCACGTCATGCTTTACCTCGGCTTCAATTTCGTGGATGCGTTTTAAATCGAAGTCGCCGCGTTCGGCAATGGCCCGGGCGGCGTTCTCCGGCACGATGCCGGCCTCGGCCAGAGTCAGGCTGGCCGCTGCTTCCACTTTCAGCCAGCAGCGGAATTTATTGTCATCACTCCAGATGCGGCCCATCTCCGGGCGCGTATACCGTGGAATCAACGGTGCTCCTTAGAACCTTTGTCAGGTAAACCATCCCTGCTCAAGAACGATAAGAACGATAAAAACGGCAAGGACGATAGATAGATAATAAATGCTGCTGCCCAGCCTTCGCCAACACCGGCGGAGAGAGTGGGCGGTCAAGAAATCAAACGTGCTCCGCTAAATTCTTGTTCCATAGGGCCGATGTTTACAATCTAAACACTAAATGAGCATGAAAAATGGCCCTCTGCCGGGTTTGGTTTCCGGTCAGAAGGCCTACGCTCGAATCTAGCGGAATGTTGCTATTATGTCGCGGGGCGATATAAAATGTCAAAAGGAAAAACAGTACGTCCTTTAAGCGAGCCGGAATACCTGGCTCTGGGCGAGTTTCGTTACCAATTGCGCCGGTTTCTGCGCCATATGGAGGAAGCCAGCCGCTTACTGGGGGCCAATCCGCAGCAATATCAGCTGATTCTGGCGGTCAAGGGCTTGCCGAAGGATGCACCGCCCACCATCAGCCAGTTGGCTGAAAGAATGCAGCTCAACCACAACAGCATGGTTGAACTAGTAGACCGCTGTGCGGCGAATGGTCTTCTGCGCCGCACCCGCTCTGCGAATGATCGGCGGCAGGTAACGCTCTCGATCACGCCTGACGGTGAGTCCCTTCTGCGCCAGCTTGGTGTCGCCGCCCGGCGGGAGTTGCTCGATATGGGGCCGAAATTGACGGATGCAATTCTGCGGCTCACGGGCGATAGCCGCTCCGTAAAAGAAAGCACAGTTACACCTAAGACGCGAACGGGAGGAACAAAGAAAGCAGGTCCATGAACGAACCTAATCAAGTAACACCATCCCCATTCACAGCCGCAAATCACCTCACCGCTCCAGTCGCAACCCTTAGAGACTTCACTACAACCTGGCGTGTACTCCCGATTACGGGGCTTGCCGTGATCATCGGCGTGGTTTCCGCCTATGTTGCCGTGGCCCTGCTCAAGCTGATCAATTTTTTTACCAACCTGTTTTTCTTTCATCGCCTGAGTGCCGGTCTGGCCCATCCCGGGGACGCGCACCTGGGCATTTGGATTGTCTTTGTGCCGGTGATTGGCGGCCTGATCGTGGGTTTGATCGCCCGTTTTGGCTCGGACAAAATCCGTGGC
Organism: Terriglobia bacterium; assembly: GCA_963724105.1. Lineage (GTDB taxonomy): Bacteria > Acidobacteriota > Terriglobia > Terriglobales > Acidobacteriaceae > Angelobacter. The sequence continues at coordinate 235,786 of CAVRTD010000010.1, forward strand.
CACGGTATTCCTGAAGCTATCGAAGCTATTCTGCAGCGTGGCGCCAAGGTCGAGCCCAAGCTCGCCGTTTTAAAGCCGGTCTCCGCGGCCATTGCTATTGGTTCTGGCGGTCCATTTGGCGCTGAGGGGCCCATCATTATGACGGGCGGGGCGGTTGGCTCTCTGATTGCCCAGTTCTTTCACCTCACCTCCATGGAGCGCAAGACTCTTCTTGTTGCCGGCGCTGCGGCCGGCATGTCGGCGACCTTTGCTGCGCCATTTGCTTCCATCATGCTGGCCATCGAGCTTCTGTTGTTTGAATGGAAGCCACGCAGCTTTATTCCTGTCGCTCTCGCCAGTATTACTGCGGAAGCCGCGCGCATACACCTTCTCGGTGCTGGTCCGGTGTTTCCGGTGCCTTTGCATGACGCAGCTTTTAGCCCAGCTGTGCTCGTTGGCTGTCTCATTGCCGGCATGCTCAGCGGAGGCCTCTCGGCGCTGCTTACGCAACTTGTCTACGCGGTGGAAGATGCATTTGCACATCTCAAGAAAATTCACTGGATGTGGTGGCCTGCTATTGGCAGCATAGCTGTGGGCCTGGGCGGACTGGTCTTCCCACGCGCTCTCGGCGTCGGCTATGACGTGATTGAGCAGCTTTTACAGGGAGATGCTCCCCTTAAACTGATCGTAGGCGTTCTGGTTGTGAAATGCCTTATCTGGGGCATTTCGCTGGGATCGGGTACCTCCGGCGGCGTGCTGGCGCCGTTGCTGATGATGGGCGGGGCGCTTGGCGCTGTTGACGCTCTTTTTCTGCCCCACCAGGGGCTGGGATTCTGGCCGCTGATCAGCATGGGCGCCATGTTGGCGGGCACCATGCGTTCGCCGCTTACCGGGGTGATTTTTGCTTTTGAACTTACCGGGGATTATCACTCGATCCTGCCATTGCTGATTGCCTGCGTGAGTGCGCATTCGTTTACCGTGCTGACCATGGCGCGCTCGATCCTCACGGAAAAAATCAGCCGCCGTGGCCATCACCTTTCCCGTGAGTATGTGGTCGATCCACTCGAAGCTCTGTCTGTGGAAGATGTGATGCGAACCAGCGTGACCGCATTTCCCGCTGAGACTACCATCGCCGAGTTGGAAAGCGCTCTTGCCCACAATGACAATCCGCGCGGCCAGCGCGTTTATCCGGTGATTGATGCCAACAAGCGCGTGCTCGGCGTCATGACTCGCCACGATCTTCTGGAAAAAATGCACAATCTGCGCAATGGCGAGGCACAGAATGTCCAGCTTGCAGACACGCTGGCGAACGCGCCTGTGGTGGCCTATCCAGATGAACCTTTACGGATGGTTGTGAACCGCATGGCGGCCACCGGGCTCACTCTTTTCCCCGTCGTAAAGCAAAATGGCGGCCAGGAATTGCTGGGTTTGATTGGTTTACAGGATCTGCTCAAAGCCAGGGAGCTTTCAGTGGCGGAGGAACATCATCGCGAGCGGGTGTTGCGGCTGCGCATTCCACCATCATTGCGCTGGCGCAGCCGGCGCGCTACCAGCCAGACTGAAGCATGAACTAAGGCACTATTGAATATTCTGCTGTGGATGATCGGGCTGATAGCGAGGGCATAGTTACGTTTGGGCAACGCCAAACCGCTCTGACATCTCTGCGTACTTAAAGCCTTCTTCAGGACTATAAGGCTGGATCCATTCACCATTCACGACAAACTGTGGGATAGCGCGCTTGCCGGTCTGTCGGATCACTTCCTCGGCTGCGCCCGGGGTTTGCTCGATATCGATTTCTTGGTAGGCGATCTTGTTTTGGTTGAGCCACTGTTTAGCCACATGGCAGTCGCGGCACCACGGAGAGGTATAGACAATTAATTCCATAGGTTATTCGTCACTATTTTAGATGAACTCTGAATCCAAAGAGGTGCGGAAAGCCTCATATCCCTGGCGGCAGCCAGTTACCAAGGGGAAGTGTCTTTGCCTGATACCTGGGTTACGAGATGTTCGTTATGAGATGTTCGTCATGAAATGCTCGTTTTGAGATGATCGTCCAGGATGATCACTGGCGCAGCCATGGAGGAGACAAAATGCAGGAGACCGCGCAGGAATACACACAACGGTTATTAAGTTATGGCGAAGGCAAAGCGCCTTTGCGTTTGCAACAGGCCGCCCCCAAAAAACTGGCCGCGCTGATCAAGGGAAAAAACAGCAAACAACTCATGCGGCGTCCCGCGCCGGACAAATGGTCTGTTGCGGAGATTGCGGCCCATCTTGCGGACGCGGAACTGGCCATCTCATGGCGGCTTCGCCAGATTCTGGCGAATAACGCGATTCCTATTCAGGCTTACGATCAGGACGCGTGGGCCAGGACCTTCAACTATGCCAGGCGCGATCCACGGGAGTCGCTGGCCAACTATCGCGCATTGCGCGAAGCCAACGTGGCCCTACTGAAATCAGTGCCGCGCAAGCTGTGGGACAACTATGGCGTTCATCAGGAGCGCGGCAATGAAAGCGTGAGCCATGTGGTCAAGATGGTCGCCGGACACGATCTGAATCATTTGCAGCAGATCGAAAAAATACTTAAGCCAAAACGCTGAAGGCTCGGAAAGCGTAGCTTTAAATGCCAAGGGCCGCCAGAAAAACTGACGGCCCTCTGATTTTTTTGCAGTCGTTACTTTTTAGGCGTTGCGCTTGTAGCCGGTGTTGGTGATGCAGCCGGGGTCGGAGCCGCGGCGGGAGTGGTGGCAGGTGCTGCTGCAGGAGCCGTGCAGGAGCTGGTGCCTTGTCCTTGATGGAGAGCAATTCCACTTCAAAAATGAGCGTGGAATTAGGACCAATGGGACCGCCGGGTGTTCCGCGCGCGCCGTAGGCCAGATCAGCCGGAACAAAGAGCTGCCATTTGGAGCCGACACCCATCAGTTGCAGGGCTTCCGTCCATCCTTTGATCACGCCGCTCACTGGGAATGTTGCCGGTTCATTGCGCTTAAAAGAGCTGTCAAATTCAGTGCCATCAATCAGCGTGCCGCGATAGTTGCAGACAACGCTGTCGGAGGCGGTGGGCTTGGGCCCGGTGCCGGGTGTAAGAATCTTGTATTGCAATCCGCTGGGCAGCGTTACCACGCCTGGTTTGCTCTTGTTTGCGGCCAGAAATTCTTCGCCTTGCTTTTTGTTAGCTACTTCTTCTTCCTTCGCCTTTGCCTGCTGCTGTGCCTGCATCTCGGTTTGCAGCTTCATCAATGCAGCGCGTGCTTCTTCTTCCGTCATCAGCGTCTTGCCGCCGGCCAATGCGTCTTTCATTCCCTGGATAAGTGCGGCGCTGTCCACGTCAATTTTCTGGCGATGAAGTCCGGTGCCCCAGTTCATACCAATCGCGTAGCTTGCTTTCTGCTTGTCTGTGGTGAGAGCGGTCACGGCGCCTGGTTTGGCCACGGCTGTTCCAGTCTTCGTCCCGGTGGACGATGTTGTTTTACCCGCCGTAGCCGGCTTTTTGGCGGGCGTGGGCGTTGGACTGGCCGAGGATGTTTGCGCCTGGGTGGTTCCCATAAGCATCACCCCTGCGGCCAAAAAGGTTCCTAGAACGATCAAAGGTTTTCTCATGGATCTATTGTCCCATTGGCTCAAAAACAGCGCAAATCAGGGCCAGCCAACAGCCCTTCCAGCCCCGGCATCCACTCATCTGTGAGATTTATGCGATATCAGTCCGGTTCTCTGTTTTCCTGGATGATTGCCCTCGCGCTGCTGCTCGCGGCCGTGGCAGGGTGCGTTATCTCGCCGCGACGGAACTCAATAACAGTCGGGCCCACGCCTACTCCAATTACATCGCCCACGCCGATTGGAACGCCGACACCGATTGGAACTCCAACCCCAATTCCAGTCCCCACGCCATTCCCAACGCCTACACCTCTTATTACCATGGATTCCCAGGTGCCAAAAACCCAGGCGCCAACAGCAAAGTCCGGCTCAGGTGCGCAGTTCCTGTTCATCGGTGACGCGTCTGACGCTCTTATCAATGGCTTCAGAATTAATCAGGATGGCTCGCTGACTCCCGTGCCGGGATCGCCATTTCCAACTACCGCTCCAGTGCATAGCGCCGCATCCCTGCATGGAACGCTGGTGGTTGCGAACGAAACATCCCTTACTGCCTTTGCCGTGGACAAAGAGACGGGCTTCATTCAGCCGACGGATTCAATCAAAGCCGATGCAGTAAAAAGCCTGGAGGCTGATTCTGCAGAAAATGCCATCTTCGCAACCACGCAAAAGGGAACGATTGCTTTCCGGGTATCGAATGGAAAGCTGGAGCCATTGCCTGCCGCACTGGCAGTTTCTGCGCGAGAGCCATCATTAGCGTCGCACCCGCCCTCCGCCGTGCTGGATGCCAGCGGCCAATTCATGTATGTGATTGACGCCACGAGAGCGGAAATTGCCGCGTATCGCGTGGATGGAGGGAAGCCTGTGCCGCTCTCGCCCTCGGCCTATCCGGTTGCACGCAGCGCGGATTCTCTTACGCTTGTGAAGCCCTAGCAACACGAACATCTTTTGCTGAAAAAACAAAAGCCGCCAGTTTCTTGGCGGCTTTTGGCTATTTCATTTATCGGTAATCAGGCGCTGTAGAGCAATACTCCATCGCTCTTCTCTACGCCATCGCCTATCGTACTGGCGATAGAACAACCGGTCGCCTTCAAGATAAACCTCAATGAACGCCGGACGCGTAGTGAGGATACCCTGGATCAGCGCCTCAGACAGCGGATCTTCAATGTACCGCTGCAAGGCCCTGCGTAACGGACGCGCGCCATAACTGCGGTCGCTCAGCGTCTTATCCAGGATCCACTTCTTCGCTTCCTCGTTCACCGTGATCGTGATGTGCCGCTGCGCCAGGTTGCCGTTCAACTGCTGTACCAGCAGTTCCAGGATCTGGATCAGGTCAGCATCGGTGAGGGCCTGGAAGAGAATCACTTCATCCAACCGGTTCAGGAACTCCGGATTGAATGTCTTCTTCACTTCCTGCTTCACCAGATCTTCAACCTTTTCATTGACAGATTCTTCCCTGTCAATCTGGAAGCCGAGACCTTTGCGCTTCATCAGGTGCCGCGCGCCGATGTTTGAGGTCATCACGATGATTACGTTTTTGAAATCAACCGTGTTGCCCAGGCCGTCAGTGAGCTGTCCGTCTTCAAGAACCTGCAGCAGGATGTTGAAAACATCCGGATGCGCCTTCTCGATTTCATCCAGCAGCACGACTGAGTAAGGTGACCGTTTTACGCGCTCGGTCAACTGGCCGCCCTCTTCATATCCCACGTATCCCGGAGGCGAGCCGATCAGCTTGCTGACTGAATGCTTCTCCATGAATTCTGACATATCGAAGCGGATCAGCGATTTCTCACTGCCGAAGAGGAAGTGCGCCAGCGTGCGGGCAACTTCCGTCTTGCCCACGCCCGTCGGTCCCAGGAACAGGAACGAGCCGATGGGGCGGTGTGGAGACTTCAGGCCGGCACGTGAGCGGCGAATCGAGCGGGCCAGGGCGCTGATGGCCTTGTCCTGCGAGATCACTCGCTTGTGCAGCTCTTCTTCCACGCGGAGCAGCTTCTGTGTCTCTTCTTCCTTGATGGAGGTTACGGGCACGCCGGTCCAGCGGCTGACCACTTCCTCAATGTCCTCACGGGCCACAACGCCGGTGGAGGATTCATCCAGGTGGTATTTCTCGCGCAGGGCACGCAGGTTCTCGCGCTCCTTGCGCTCTTCATCGGAGTAGAACCGCGCCTTTTCGAACTCATGGTTCGCGATGGCGTTTTCCATCCGGTGAACAATAAATTTGATCCGCTTCTGGACTTCCGTGATTTCATCTGGCAGGGAAGTCTGGCGCAGCTTTACGCGCGCGCCGGCTTCGTCCATCAGATCAATCGCTTTATCCGGAAGGAAGCGGTCTGGAATATAGCGGTTTGAGTGATACACGGCGAACTGGATTGCTTCGTCGGTGTAACTTACCGCGTGGAACTTCTCATAGCGCTCCTTGATTCCGTAAATGATCTTGACCGCCTGCTCTTCTCCCGGCGGCGGGACCTTTACGGCCTGGAAGCGCCGTTCCAGTGAACGGTCTTTCTCAATCGATTTGCGGTACTCGCCCGGCGTGGTTGCGCCGATGCACTGGATTTCTCCGCGCGAAAGTGCCGGCTTAAGAATGTTGGCGGCGTCCAGCGATCCTTCCGCTGAACCGGCGCCCACCAGCGTATGCAACTCATCGATAAAGATGATGCTGTTCTGGTTTTCCATCAGCTCTTTCATGATGGTCTTCAGGCGCTCTTCAAATTGTCCGCGATATTTGGTTCCGGCAACGATCAAGGAAAGATCGAGGCCCAAAATGCGTTTGTCCGCCAGGAAAGACGGAACGTCGCCATCGGCGATGCGCTGGGCCAGACCTTCAACAATCGCGGTCTTGCCTACGCCAGGTTCGCCGATCAGCACCGGATTGTTCTTGGTGCGGCGGCACAAAATCTGTATTACGCGCTCAACTTCGCCTTCACGGCCGACGAGCGGATCAAGCTGGCTGTCCATGGCGGCCTGGGTCAGGTCGCGGGAAAACTCCGCCAGTAAAGAAGATTCGCGGTTGGCTCCGCCGCGCTGTGGCTGCGCCTTTTCCTGTGTGCTGCGCGCCAGTTCTTCGCGGATCGCGCTCAGGCGCAGTCCACGCTCGTGCAGAATCTCGGCGGCAAAGCACTTCTCTTCGCGCAGCAGTCCCAGCAGCAGATGTTCGGTGCCAATGTGCTTATGGCTGAGGCGTTCTGCTTCCTCGGCTGCATAAGCCAGGACCCGTTTGCATTCATTGCTCAAAGGCAGGTCCACGGAAGTGGAAACCTTTTCCCGAATCGTGGTGTGCCCTTCAATCTGCTTACGGATGGACTCAACCGATGCGTGAGAGCGCAGAAAGCGATTTGTCAACGCTTTGTCTTCGCGCAACAAGCCCAGCAAAAGGTGCTCCGTCTCTATGTACGGAGAACCAAACTGACTGGCCTCGTATCTCGCAAAGAAGATTACGCGCCTTGCTTTCTCGGTATACCGCTCGAACATAAATTCCCCTCACCTCAGATGCTCCCAGTCACCTCTGCCGGAAACATCTTTCTCTCTCCCTGGGCTGCGGTCTTCAGCATTCCGGAAAGAAGCTTTCTGTCCTGCCAGCGCCCTCCGTCACGAGGAGAACAACAGCTGACCCGGACAAACCTACTCTCTGCCATATCGGCAGACAAAACCTAAAACTGTCCCTCACCCGTTTCGCTAATTCAGTGAAGCGGGCGACACTTCCTCTGCCATGCCGTGATGCAACCGTAAAACACGGTCACAGCGGCGGGCAAACTCAAGGTTGTGAGTGACGATGAGGGAAGTAAGCTTGTGCTCGCGATGAATCTTCTGCACTAAGGCAAATACCATTTCCGCGGTCCGGTTATCCAAATCACCGGTTGGCTCGTCTGCCATCAGGATCTCAGGGCCCGTTATCAGCGCCCTGGCCAGGGCCACCCGTTGTTGCTCACCGCCGGAAAGTTCTCCTGCACGATGGTGGCTCCTGTTTTCCAGTCCAACTTCCCGCAACCATCCAGCGGCTTTCTCCATGGCCGTCTGGTATGCGGAACCTTGAATCAGGAGCGGCATTGCAACATTCTCCTGCGCCGTAAATTCCGGCAGCAGGTAGTGAAACTGCCATACGATGCCGATTCGTCGATTACGAAAATCAGCGGCTGCATCGTCTGTAAGTGTCGCTACGGGAATCTGGGCGCAGTATACGTCACCCGCGGAAGCACGATCAAGAGCACCGAGGATGTGCAGCAAGCTGCTTTTCCCTGCACCAGACTCGCCCACGATGGCAAGCATTTCCCCCTTCCTCACCTGGAAGGACAAGTTTTCAAAGAGCACTAAATCTGTTTGGCCCGACTTATAAACCTTTTTCAGTCCGCTTACACGAACGATTTCAGGCGGCAAGTCTGCTTCATCTATTGGATGCACTAGCCCGCCTTAATGGTGCAGCCACCCGGTTTTACCTGCATTTTCAATGCCTTTTCCCTGGCTTCAACTGCCTGCTAATTAGAACCCGTGTGACGAAAGTTAATCTCTAAAATTTGTCCCGAGAAAGTTCTTGAAATCTGATTAAAGTTACTAATTCTTACCTTTGTCAGAACTCTCTGTCTTTCAATATCTTCCATCCAATCCGGTCCCAGCGCAATGAGGTTTTTCACTCATAGCGTAACGCTTCTGCAGGTAAAACGCGCGCTGCAGACCAGGAGGGATACAGAGTGGCAACAAACGAAATAATCAGTGCTACGGCTGCAATCAGCACGCCATCCAGCACGCGCGGCGCAAAGGGCAGATAATCAATGGAATAGACCTCTGACGATAACGCCACAAAATGGTACTTGGCGCCTGCAATAGCAACTCCGTAGCCCAGGACTAGCCCAGCTATGGTTCCTATGATCCCAATCAACACGCCCTGAAACATGAAAATACCCCGGATTTGGCGCCTTTTGGCGCCCATGGATATCAGTACGGCGATGTCCTTTGTTTTCTCCATGACCATCATGATGAGCGAGATCAGTATGTTTAGCGCTGCGACAAAAACGATCAGGCCTATGGTCAAAAATGTCACAACCCGCTCCAGTCGCAGTGCGTGAAACAAAGCGCGGTTTTCATCCATCCAATTTCTGGCAGCAAAGCCCGGACCAGCGGCTTTTTCCAGTTCATTTCCCACTTGCTCGGCTTTATAGAGATCGTCAATCTTGAACTCGATGACCGAAATGACACTCTCAGGCAGGCTGAAAAGCCGCTGCGCGTCAGAGAGGCGTATGAATCCCCAGGCGCTGTCATAGTTGTAAAAGCCAGAGCGGAAGATACCGACAACTTTGAACTGCTGGTATTTAGGCATGAGTCCAATCGGAGATAATTCGCCTTGTGGGCTGACTACCATAATGGTCGACCCTACGGTGGCTCCAATGGTCTCCGCTAAGTCCTTTCCCAGCACAACCGGCGGCAATGTTTTTCCTGTCTTGCAAGCTTCATCGGTCGCCGCGCAAGGTTCCAGCGGAGCTGCCGAGCCGATTTTTATGGATTTCAGTAGTTCGCCAACCCGATTTTCATATTCTGGAATTACGCCTTTTAATAGGGCGCCGCTGGCCCTGGCTGACCGCGATGCCAGAACCTGTCCGTACATCGCCGGGGCCACCCCGATGACATGAGGATTCTTCTCCAGGCGCGACATCAATTCACGCCAGTTCTCAATGCCATCATTCTCCACGCGAACCAGATTGATGTGCGATTGTGATCCCAGTAGCTGGTCCTGCAGGTCTTTCTGAAACCCCGCGTTGATAGAGAGCGCGATCACCAGCGAGGCCACGCCTGCCGTGACTCCCACGACCGAGATGATCGTGATGACGCCGATAACTGCCTGCCGTCGCTTGGCCCGCAGATAACGCGCGGCTACAAAGAATTCAAATTTCACGCACACTCCTCAGCGAATGCTGTCTGCTTGCGATATTCATTCAACAGGACACCCTATGAAACGGCAGCGGGAACAGCGGTACACGCGCCTTGTACTCGCGAAAGCTCTGCCCAAATCGTTTCTCCAATTCTCGTTCTTCCATCCAGATCATCAAAGGAAACGTGGAAAGCGCGCTGACCCCGAGAAGAGCAAAGCTGACTGTCAGTCCGCTGCCAATGGCCCAGCCGGCAAGGTTTGCCATGTGTGCTACGTAAATAGGATGGCGCATGCGCGCATGCAATCCCGTGGTCACCAATTCCTGCGCGTGCTCCCGCGGACGCACCTCCGCTTCGCCACTGAGTTTATGCGTGCCAAAACCAGAGCGGATGGCGGCGTATGTTCTGAGGCCGAACCAGAAGAGAAGAGCGGCCGGCGCCCACATCCATGGTGAAGAATAAATTCGCGCCGAATGCCACGGCCATGTGGCCCAACCTAGTGCAAAGATAATCGCTGCCCAGATCGGCAGCAAAATTCGATACGGTGAGCGGCGCATATTGCGCCAGGAGTCGGCAAAAGGATGAATTGCAAACCAGAAAAGAGGGATGCTGCCGTAGAGCACACTCGCCATCCATGGGATGTGCAGCAGCTTTGCCTCCATGCTTAATTGTAACAGCCTGGGGCATGCCATATGGCGCTTATAAACACAGCCAGCAGCTAAATCGTTATCTGGAATGTGTCGGTTTACAGACCGCACAACCACCGTGCAGCGACGACGTATAAGTCGTCATCCCGAGGACCGTAAAGCGAGTGCGCGTTGTCATCAGCGCACGAGTAGGGCCGAGGGACCTTGTGCTTGGTTCATTCATGCTAGACGTTTCAAAGTTTGACGGTTTTGGAATAGGCAATTAGCTTAAAAAGTTCATTGTTCTTGATTTGCCTTTGCTGTTCTCCGCGTCTCCGCGGTGAAATTGCACCTATGATCACCAAGAATCGTCTCAAGCGCGAAAAGCGAACCGTCGCCAATCCCCCGCCCAATCTAAAGATCCGGTGCGTGATCTTTGACCTGGATGACACGCTCTATGACTGTCTTGGCCAGCGCGTGCGCGTTGCCCATCGGCATGCCGCACAGGCCATGGTGGAGGCCGGACTCAAAGCGGATGCAGAAGCTGTCTATCGCCTGCGCATGCGCGCTTTCCGCCAGGATCCCATGCTGCGCTATATCGACGCGGAAGTTGCACGCCACTTCTGCGCAGAAAATCCTGAAGCTCTCAGCACCATCGCACGGGAAGCGTATTTCAATTGCCCTGTGGGCAAACTCAAACTGTTTCCCGGATCATTGTCCTTGCTGCGCTTCCTGGCAAAGCGTGGGGTAAGAAATTTCATCGTCAGCTTTGGCGAGCCGAAGATCCAGCACGCAAAAGTAAAATCGTTGGGGCTGGACCGCGAACTGTCAGTGGAGAAAATCTATTACGCCGATCGCGGCAACACGCTCACGAAAGAAGCGGCCTTCCGCAAGATACAGAAAAAAACCAGACTAAATTCCAGCGAGATACTCGTGGTAGGCGACCGTCCAGCGCGTGAGATCCGTGCCGGCAAGGAACTGGGAATGCACACAGTCCGCCTGCGTCATGGCGAATTCAAGGGGCAGTTGCCTGTAGGTCCGGAAGAAAAACCAGATTATGTGATCCGAAAAATCTCTGAGGTCAGAAAGCTGCCCTTTGCCTGGGGCGGTCCTAAAGAAAAATAGCGGAACCGCCCATGCAGTTCCGCTCCACAATTTTTTTACGAATCTATTTACATCGAGGCTATAACCGCACGCACTGGTTCCTTGCTCACAGGATAGGATTGCAGTTTTTTCAGGGCGCCTGTAGCTGAATCAAACGTAAAGACCGTGACCTGGTTAGCCGCCCCGGGCAAATTCAAAACGGCGGCCGACTGTGACACCAGAACAAACTGCCCGCTTGTATCCACGGCAATTGCAAGTGCGCCGTTTCCCGCGCTCTCCGATGTTGCTATCTGGCTCACCGCCCCGGTTGCCGGATCAATGGCAAATACGTGTACCACGCCCGTAAGGTCTACCAGCAGAAGAAACTTCCCAGTGGTATCCACCGTAATGTCCTGGCCGCTGTTTGTAAACATGGTAGTGCCGCTGGTTGGATTCCCGCCTGCGTCCACCGTGAAGCTGGCCAACTCTCCATTACTCACATTGAGCGCATAAGCGAACTTGCCTGTGGGATGCTGGATCGCGACACGGTCCCCGGCTTCCGTTTCCAGCGTCTGCGGAGTCGCCAATACTCCGCCGGCCATTCTTGTGTAGACGGTGAAATTCCTGATTCCATGAAAGCCTGCTCCGCCCTGGATGAGGAATTTATCATTCAGCGCAAGAGTTAACGGTGAGTTGCAGGTGTCGCATCCGGCGGCAAAAAAATACGGCGAACCGGCCAGTGGAGTGAGCGCGCCATTCGCAGCGATGGAAAATCCATAAATGCCTGTACCGGATGCCGCGGGTGTAAGAGCGCCCGCAGCGTAGACATTTGCGCCATCAGCGGCAACTGCAATCACGCCTGGAGCGCTTCCACTTCCAGCGAGTGTCAGATCGCCCGTCGCAGAGTCGATTCGAAAAGCAACCACGGTGTCATCCTGGGCGGAGATCAGAAAGCTTCCGCTCACGGCCAGGAATCCATTGGCAGGGAAGGGAGAGCCCGGAATCGACATTAGAGTGCCGTCACTGTTCAATCGATAACCGGTGACCGGCGTATCGTGGTCCTGGCTGTTGGAAAAGACGAATGTTCCGTGCGCTTCAGGAGTTGGTGTGGGTGACGATGGGTTAGAGCTGACTGGAGCAGGTGTGGGTGTTGCCGCCAAAGAAATCGGGCTGACGCTTCCACATCCGGCCAGGGAGATGGTTGCAAACAAGCCCAGCGTAAAGACACTGAAGGCAGAGACGAAGGTTTTCATTGATGCTCTCCACCAGGGGAGGTGAGTTTCTGCTGGATAAGAAAGCTGGGCAGAGCTGCAGGGTTGGCTGCAAGCAGCAGATTTAATCAACTTGCGTTTTCGCAGAGAGAAACTTTTGGGAACGCCGAAAAATAACAGAGGCTATCGCCCCGTAATTGACCCTACTTCGTCACTACTTTCGCTGTCGCCATGTTCTCCGCACGATCGTACACTCGCACCACAACCACGTGCTCGGGGACTGCTGCCGGTGCGGATGGCGCAGAGGAACTGGACTTACCGCGTTTGCGCTTCTGCTCGGCAGGCTCTTCCGTCGCCGCAGGAACGCTGCTTAGGAGCACGGTGAAATCGTAATTTGCAATCTTGGAATCAGAGAGTGCGCCTACCGGCTCAACATATTGCCAGTCACCCGCATCAATGGAATACTCTGCCCGCTTGATGGGAGAAGAGTCGTCTGCGGCATGGAAGGTAATATGTAAATCCTGGGTTTCCAGACGTGCCGCCAGATTCTCAATGCGTGGCGCGGTGTTGTCCACTTCAAAGCGCAGGCTCACTTTTTCATCAGAGAGTACGTCTTCCGGGCTGTGTGACGGCGCATCACTGGCCACCACCTTGATGGTATAGCCGCCATCAGGCAGAAGAGCTGACTCAAAGGAATAGAACTTGTCTGTAAGATCGGACTTCAGAAGCTTCCACTCGCGTTCATTGTCGCCGCGATAGTAAACCGAGTAAACCAGATTGTCGTCATTCTCGTCATGCGCGCCCCAGCGGACAGCAATGTAGCCGCGGTCCTTGTTTGCCGTGGGCGTTGTGTCCATGCGCGTGCTGCTCGACTGCTGCTGTGACGAAGACTGTCCCAGGTTAATGGTGACCGTCTCCGGACCGGCAATATGCGGCTGCGGCTGGAACCTTGCTCCCACCTGCACCACCACGTCGTCGACCACCGGCGCCACGTTCTTGGAAAGATAATTGATCGCAACTTCATCAATCACCGTGGGCGGATTGGCCGGCTTGAGAACGGCGCGCCACTGAATAAAGCGTGCGGCCGGAACATCCGTACGCGCGTCCCTGGCCAGATCAATGCGTGCCCACGGGCTCCAGTTGCGGTCTGGATTGTCTACGTTGCCGCTGCGCGCGTATAACTCAAAGTTGCCGCGTCCACGGACCTCAGCACGCCCCCAGCGGGAGAATATCTGCGCATCTTTCACGTCGCTTTCAAATGTGCCTTCTGCCTCTGGGCTGTTGCTGATCAGAAAGATCTTTCCCAGATTGCTGCTGGAGCAATACAGTCCGCCGTTTGGCGCTTTGCTGAAAGCGCTTACCTGGTTCGCGGTAGCTTTCAGAAGATTCGTGAAGTCGCCATTTTTTTCAATGGCGAAAATGCGGCCCTTGTTTCCTGTGCCGGCAATCAACCTTCCGGTTGAGTCAAACGCCAGGGCATAAACAATATCTTCGTGGGACGTCCAGATTCTCCTGGGAGAGCCGTCTGGCGCAATGCTGTAAATGTCTGATCCTGCGAGACTCACATTGCCTGTGAGCGCTGATCCTGCGGGCTGTACGGCCGGGGCTGCTACAACTGGAGCAGCAGCAGGTGACGGGGCATTGCCTGATAGTGCCGTGCGCTTCTCGCCTGTCCCTGCGGCATAGATGTTTCCGGCGGTGTCCACGGCCAGCGCGGTGATTTCTTTTTTCGGCGCGCTGTAAAGCACAAAGCCTTCGCCTGTGGGCGAAATGCGATAAATCAATCCGCTTCCGTCCGAGCCCGCAATCAGATTTCCCTGGGGATCAAATGCCAGCACGCGCATGTGCGCTTCATCGGACTTGAAAAAGACTGAGCCCTGGCCGTTCTTGTCAACGCGGTAGATTTCGCCATTGTCTCCGGTGGCGAGATAAAGACGCCCTTGCGCATCAAACGCCATGTCCCAGATGTATTTGGTTTTTGGATCAAAGAAAGTTTCTGAAGCGAACTCAGGCGCGGTAGCCGTGCCGCCTCTGCGCGTGATTCGATATACCTTGCCGTCGGGCGATGTGGCAGCGTAGATAGCGCCATCCTGGCCCAGAGAGACGGATTGCACCTGCAATTCCTTGGGCTCAAAGATAACGTTGGATTTACCGTCTGGCGTTATGCGATAGACCCGTGCCGGAGCGCCGGTGGCCGCATATACCACGCCATCTTTGTCAGAGGCGATACTCCAGATAAAGCTGGAAGGGCTGGTGTAAATCGCTTTGAACGCGGGCGCAAGCTCCAACTGCCCGGTGCTGCGGAGAGCCACGCCGCGGGCGGTGCCGCGCTGAAATTCTTCGTAACTGGTTTCTTTCCACAGCCGCGTGCCTTCGGCAACGGCCAGACTTACTGAGACAAGCAGAATAAAGGCGGTAAGGGCTTTCTTCATCACTCTCAAGATTACCAGCAGCAGGCGGCTAAAAGCTGCTCTGCTGCCGGAGGGTTCGGTAATGGACAAGGTATGCGCACCAGGGCGCAACGCATTTCCTGGGTAAGGAAGAGCGGGTTCTACTTGATACTTACGCTGATGATCTGCGCGCCGTTCACCACGTATCCGGCCGGCGTGGAGGCTTCATTCACCGCCGACTCATTGAACACCACCATCTCCTGCGTGGCCCGCATGCCTTCCATAACATTCATTACGGAAAGAGGCACGGCTGGCATCACCTTGTCTTCTACGGTGGCCTGTGGATTGGCTTCCAGCAGAGAAACATAGAGATGGTCATTCAAATGTTCTTTGTTGAGCAGTTCAATCGTGGAGTGCAAGTCCAGACGGCTGCCGGCAACCGGACTCACATGGCGTGCGCGGTCCAGCGTTTCTGCGTCACTCACCAGAATGCGCAACGAGCCTTTAGGGGCTGACGTTGGCACACGCACCGGGATGCGGCGGACAATGCGGTCGCCACGATAAGGGCGCAGCACAGCTTCAATCGTGATCTCATCGCCAGGACGCGCTTCGGTTACGTCAGTGCGGGCGCTTTCCAGAACGGCGGAGCGGCGTTCATGCTCCAGGTCAAATTCAAGCGTTACACCGCCAACGTTTGGCGCTTCAAAAGGATTCTCATAGATGCGGCCAAAATGCTCGCCCAGCGCCATGGCGACTGCGTAAGCCGTGGGCGTGGCATCTACCGGGGAAAACATATTGGTCAGGCGCACGTCAGAGAATCCATTCACGTGAATGCGGCCATTCATGCGATAAGTGGTTTCTTCGCCATACTGGTTCATGCCCATCAACGCGTTATAGACGGTGGTCATCATCATCAGGGGCGTGAGTTTTGCGTTGTTCAGGACTTCGTAGTGATATTCTTTCGGACCGCTGGGACCGTGGATGCTCAGAGTCACCGGAATCATTTTTGGCTCGCGATCAAAGCGGCCCAGAATGCCAGTGTGGCGGTCCTGCACAAATGCGCCCACGGATTCCGTGGTGTTGACGATCTTAAAAGCATTCATCGGCGAAGCCAGCGTGGCTACGACGTTGGCTTTGGTCATGGGCATATCGACCATTCCGTATTGCATCAGAGGATGTCCGCACGCAAGCAGGTGGTCTTTATCCATGTAAGTCACGGTGCAGGTTGCTGCAACGTCCATATCGCCGCGCACCATGATGGCGCTTACGGCGGAGCCAGGCAGAAGCGGCTCGGGCTGCTTCTCTTTGCTGGCAGAACCAACACCCATCACGGGCGTTATGCCGGCCGCGGAAAGGCTGGGAGCAAATTGCTTAATGGTTTCTTCGCTGAATCCGTTGAAAACGAAAGGAGCGTCAATCGGCTGAAGATACTGCGCATAGCTCTGCACTGGATTGGCATCAGCCACGCCAGGGGTACTGGTCTTGGAAGCGCCCGTCAGTCGCGCCGCGGAAGCCGCGCCGGACTGCGGAATGCTCTGATCAAATTCATTGATCTCCAGCATCTGTTCGATGGGAGTCACGCCGGCGATCGGTTCCTTGGAAAACTGGCCAATGCGGTACGCTATCGCACCCAGCAATTTGCCATCGATATACACGGGGCTGCCGCTCATGCCCGCAACCACTCCGGTGAACTCGGCTTTTTCGCCTGTGAGCTTCACCAGCACCACATCGCTCTTGGGACCATTCAGGTTCCGCAGAACGCCTAACACTTCCACACCCATGGTTTCTGGCTGGGTGCCCTGGAATACTGTGTAGCCAACGCCTTTCATCCCCGGACGCACGTCGTCCACTTTCATAATTTTTGTGGTGGCAGGGACTGGCTGACTGGACGGGCTGGCGGCGGGGGGTTGGGCAAAGCCCAATCCCAGGAAGACGAAGAGAACGTTCAACAACAAAGTGACGTTTTTTTTCATACTGCAAACCTGAACTGCAAATACAATCGTACGAACCTGGCCTTGGCAGGGGCGGAAAAAGCTTCTGAAAAGCTGAGTTCGTGCATCTATACTAGTGTAGAAACTCATAAAAAGGCAGTGTGAAATGCTCTTAATACATAAAGCAAAATCGCGTAGTGGTCCTAAGGGAAAAGCCTGTTCCCAGCTTCTTTTTGCGCTCACGCTGACGGCCATTCTGTGGTTAGAAGCGCCTATGGCACTGGCACAAAGCGGGCAGGCACAGGCCAGCCCCAGTCCAACCCCCACACCCAACGCCAATGCGCCAGCCGATGCCGGAGGCCCGCAGGGCGACATAGGTCCAATTGCTGTCCCAAAGAAAAAGGGAGAAGAGCCAAAGAAAGATGAAGCCCCCAAGGCCCCCAAGAAAGTTGAGGGCCTGGATAACTTCTCCATGCGCGTGTCTTCCCAGTTGGTGACGGTGGATGTGGGAGTGCTCTCTAAAGATGGCGCCTTTATTCCCGGGCTGACGAAAGACCACTTTCGCGTAACCGAAGATGGCGTGCCCCAGACCATTGCTTCATTCAGCCAGATTCAGGCCCCCATCACCGCGGTCCTGCTGGTGGAGTTTTCCAACAATCAGTACTTTTACAGTTTTCAGATTGATTCAATTAAAAATGCGTACGTGTTTGCCCAGACCCTGAAAAAAGAAGACTGGATCGCCATGATCTCCTATGACATTAAGCCGCGCCTGCTGGAGGATTTCACCCAGGACAAGCGGGCGATCATGGGTGCCGTTGCGAGCTTGCAGCCCGGCATGGCGATGAGCCAGGAAACAAATCTTTTTGACGCCCTGTATGACACGATTGATCGCCTGGAAAATGTTGAGGGGCGCAAATACATCATTCTGATCACCAGTGGACGAGATAGCTTCAGCAAACACACGCTGGACCAGACCCTTAAAAAAGTGCAGGCGTCAAAGGACATCGCCATTTATGTGGTGGGTACCGGCAAGTTCCTGCTGAATTATGCCGAATCACACGGGTTAATGCGTTATCTGTGCCAAATTACCGAATTCAATTGTGAGATGACATTTGTTCAGGGCGATAACCAGATGAGGACCTTCGCCAGAATGACCGGCGGCAAGTTCTATGAGCCGGTTTTTGACGGCCAGCTGCGGGAAAATTTCAATGATATTGCCCAGACCATCCGCAATCAGTACGCTATCGCTTACCATCCCACTAACTCCGCCCAGGACGGTTCTTTCCGCAAGATCAAGGTTGAACTGGTGGATGACACAGGCCACCCCTTGAAAATGAAAGACCAGAAAGGCAAGGACATTAAGTACCAGATCGTCGCACGCGAGGGGTATAAGGCAAAGCAGCAGGTGGAGTAGCTTTTGTTTTTCAATCCCGAAGCGCAGCGAGGGAACCCTATTAAGATTAAAACCTCTTGAGGTCTACTCAAGAGGTTTTGCTTTTTAGATGAATGGGTGCGGGGCAAATTGCGCGATTTATCTGTACTTATGTTTCCCGGTCACAATAGTGATCCCTCGCTCCGCTTCGGGATTTCAGAAAAAATCTAGTGGAAGTAATGCTGCAATACCACCAGCAATCCCACGCCCAGGAACACCACCAGCGCTATCCGTATGCCGGGTTCCTTGTTCACTTCAGGGATCAGGTCAGACGCAGCAACGTAGAGTGTGACGCCGGCAGAGAGCGGCAGTCCGGCGGTAAGCGAGCGCGCAAAGATCGTCATGGTGAGCACACCGGCCACTGTCGCCAGACCCAGAATACCGGAAGCGGCCCATGCTACTGATTTGCTTTTGCCGCTGGCCAGCATGATCGATGAAGCGGTAAATCCTTCCGGCACCTTGTGCAGAATCACGGCCAGAAAAATGACCCATCCCAGCCATCCGGAGATCAGGAAGCCAGACGCGATGGCAATGCCATCAAAAAATGTGTGGATGACGAGGCCAAAGAGTACTGAGTAGCCGCGACTCTGGGCCGAGAATTCTTCTGCATGCGTCTCTTCGCCAAAATGGAAATGGCCGGTGACCGTGTGTTCAAAAAAATGGACGATGAAATATCCCACCAGGATCAAAATCGGGGCCCTGGGGCCAGCCAGTGCAATGCTTTCCGGCAGCATTTCCAGCATCGCCGTGCCCAGCATAAAGCCCGCGCCCAGCGCCACAAAGTAGCGAAGATAGCGGCGCTCCCAGCTCTTTTGCACAATCACTGCGCCGCCCAGGCCATTGGCCAGAGCGGCAGTAATTCCCAGGAGAATACTTGTTGTAATTGGGTTCATGGGGAATAAATGAAGAGCTATCCGCTATGGCGGATGTGCATCACGTCCCCATCCTGCACAATGTAGTCCTTGCCTTCCAGGCGCAGCTGGCCTTTGCCGCGAGCGTTGGCTTCTGAGCCGGCTTCCAGCAAGGTGTCCCAGTGAATGGTTTCAGCGCGAATGAAATGCTTCTCCAGATCGGAATGGATAGCGCCCGCTGCATTCTGCGCGCGTGACCCGCGTGGCACGGTCCAGGCGCGGCATTCGTCTTCACCGATGGTGAAAAATGAAATCACACCCAGCAACTCATACGTCTTGCGGATCAGCCGGGTCAGGCCGCTCTCTTTCAGTCCATAACTGGAAAGAAATTCCAGCGCCTCTTCGTCGCTCATTTCGGTAAGTTCGGCTTCCACCTTGCCGCAGATGGCGGTTGCGCCGGCATTCTTGCGCGAGGAAATCTCTTTTAATCCATATTTATCGACGGCACTCTCCAGGTCAGCGCCCAGGTTCGTCGATTCATTCACGTTCAACACGTAGAGGATTGGTTTCTGGCTCAGAAACATGAAACCGCGAATACGTTTTTCATCGTCAGCGGTGATTTCCATTTCGCGCAGCGGCAGCTCTTTTTCCAGATGGGCTTTGGCGCGCAGGATCAAATCATTTTCCCGCTCCAGCTCCGCGTTCCTCATCTTCTTGAGATCTTTTTCCAGACGCTCCAGGCGCTTTTCCACCTGGCCCAGATCGCTCACGATCAGGTCAAAGTCAACGGTTTTGGCGTCGCGCAGGGGATTGATCTCGCCCACGTGCGCGATTGCCGGATCGTCATAGGCGCGCAGCACATGCGCCAGCGCGTCCACGGTGCGCAGGGCGGTGAGGAATGCTGTTTCTTTCAGGGCCTCCTGGCCAATGGCGGCCACGTCAGCGTATTCCACCACGGCGTGCGTCAGTTTCTTGGGGTTGTACTGGGCCGCAAGACGGTCAAGACGGTCGTCCGGCACCTTGGCTATGCCAAGATGCGCTTCCCGGGGATTGGAATGCCCGCGGCTGGAGACGTCCACTTTAGTTAAGATTTTGAACAGCGATGTCTTTCCTACCTGAGGCAGGCCGATGATTCCAGTTTTCATTTATTTGTCGCTTCGCTCCAACCCGCTTAACACCAACTTAGCCAAGATTTATTTTGCGCTTGTTGCAGCGGGCTCAGCGCGTGGTCGGCTTCGCCCTTGTCAAAAAACAGTTAGTTTGCAGTCAGCATCGCGGGGTATTCGTGCCTTTAGAGATTGTATCAAGCGCAGGAGTTTTAGATGAGAACACACTGTGTCAATTGCCAGTTGCTAATTGCTATTTGCCATTTTCAAACCGCCGCGCAGTCAAAACCACCAGCGCCAAGGCCCAGGAACAGAACCCCGCCTTCAGGTCCGAGTCGACAATTTGTGCAGTAATCGCGAATTCGAACTAAGCGCGCATCATCGCGCAAGCCGGGATGAACGGTGTCAAACTGTTCTGCATTTCCTTGCGCGCAATCACACGCATACGCGGCGTGATTCCGAATTGCGAAGCCATTGTTAAAGCCAGCATCAACACAGCAAAAATGTGACTCAATGCGAATGGCCTGAATTGTTGGTGTTTTTGCCAGTTGTAAATCAGCGAGCAGAGCAAGAAAACAATTCCAGAGATCAGGCCCATCCAGTGGAGTCTGGTCAGCGATGCGCTCACCACGTCGCCCGCGAGCTTAGTAGTGGGCAGGACAGTGAATAAAGTTGGCGCTTCGACAAAGGCAAAAAAGATGATGCCGCCGATCCAGACGATCAGCGCCAGCAGCATGAGAAATCGCAGGAATGACATGTTGTTGAAAGTATAGCTGCTGTTTCTAAATCCCGAACGGAGTGAGGGAACCCTAGCCGCTGGATGAGTATTGTGCGCGAGAGGCTTCCGGCTATCGAATTGTACGAGACAGTGTTCGCACATCTAGACCTGAAGCTTCTTCTGGCAATAGGGTTCCCTCACCCGCTACGCGGGATTCGGGATAAAAAGTGCTATACCGGAATCGGCACCGACTCAATAATGTCGCGAAGAATATTGTCGCCCTGGTCGGACTTCTTCAAGGTTGAAGAATAGCGGGCGTTGACCACGACGCGGTGTGAAAACACCGGCACCACCAGCGATTTAAAATCTGTAGGCGTGGCAAAGCGGCGGCCTTCCAGATACGCCATGGCCTGTGCGGCGCGATAGAGCATGAGTGATCCGCGCGGCGAGACGCCGAGTGAGAGCGTTTCAATCTCACGCGTCTTTCTTACGATATCCAGAGCATAGTCGACCAGGGAATCATCGACCTTTACTTTCGTGACTTCATCCTGCATGGCAATGATGTCCGCGCCGGTGGCGACCGGCTTTACCGTGTCCAGACGCGCTGCGCCTGCCTCAGAGCGAAGAATTTCGCGTTCATTATTTCCCTGCGGATAGCCCATGCGCACGCGCAGCAGAAAACGGTCTAACTGAGATTCCGGCAGAGGATACGTGCCGTGATGTTCAACGGGATTCTGTGTTGCGATCACAAGAAACGGCTGCGGCAGCGGATGCGAATTGCCGTCCATGGTGACCTGGCCTTCGTTCATCGCTTCCAGAAGAGCAGACTGCGTTTTGGGCGTGGTGCGATTAATTTCATCAGCCAGCAGCACGTTGGTAAAGATCGGGCCGGCCTTGAATTCAAACTGGCTCTCTGCGGCCGAGAAGACAGATATGCCAAGAACGTCAGAGGGCAGCATGTCACTGGTAAACTGAAGGCGCTGAAACGTGCAGTCCAGGGTCCGCGCCATGGCATGGGCCATGGTGGTCTTGCCTACGCCGGGAACGCCCTCAATCAAAAGATGTCCGCGCGCCAGCACCGCAACCAGCGCGAGCCGTAAAACTTCATCATTACCGCGGATAATCGAGCGCAGTGACTGCTCAATCGCTACGGCGCGAGTGTTTGTGCTGGAAAAGGGCTGGACTTGTGTTGGGGCCATCGACTTTGGTTTCTATTGTATCGCTGTATCCTACAACCGTTTTGCTCTGTCTTCTACTACTATGCGTGGATTGCTCCGCGTTCTCAAGCAACGAAAGGGCTGATACTGATGCCCAAAGTAATCACCGGCATTGTTCCTAAGTAGATCGCATGAGATGCGGCAAAAATGCGCCTGGGCGGCAAGAAAAAAGACGCCCCGTATCGAGGCGTCTCCGGTATGGATTGAATTATCACGTTAGATTTTATTGATATTCCGCCGGGCGACCCGTCAATCTTTCAATTCGCTTGGCAATCGGCGGATGCGTGGAGAACAGGTTCCCAAGATTCACTCCCATCAGAGGCTGCACAATGAACATATGCGCCGTGGAAGGTGATGCCATCATGGGAACACGCTTGGAATATGCGTCCAGTTTCTGTAGAGCGCGCGCCAGGGCCTCAGGATTGTGAGTAATGCCGGCGCCTGTGGCGTCAGCTTCATACTCGCGTGTGCGGGAAACCCACAACTGGATCAGCATGGCGGCCAGCGGAGCCAAAAGCAGCATAAAGATCCCACCGCCGCGGTCGCGATCGTCACGCCCGCCTCCAAACCAAAAGCCCATGCGCGCCAGAATGGTAATGGCGCCGGCCAGTGTGGCGGCGATTGAACTGGTGAGAATATCGCGATTGCGTACATGCCCCAGCTCGTGCGCCAGCACACCTTCAAGCTCCGCATCGTCAAGCAGGTTTAATATCCCCTGCGTCACGGCGACGGAAGCGTGGTTCGGGTTACGTCCCGTGGCAAACGCGTTGGGGGAATCCGTGGGAATCACAAAGAGCTTCGGCATAGGCAGGCCGGCTTTTTGGGTTAGCTGTTCCACAACGGAATAAATGCGCGGAAGCTGTTCACGCGTGACCGGTTGAGCACGGTACATGGCCAGGGCAATCTTGTCCGAGAAGAAATAAGAGACGAAGTTGGTAACCGCAGCAATGGCAAAGCCGAGGACCATTCCATTACGTCCGCCGAAGTAATCTCCTACTCCGATGGCCAGCAGCGTAAGAAGTGTAAGCAAAAAGAACGTTTTCAGGTTGTTCATAAAGCTACCTACTAGATGCTAAATCCGGAGAGGAAGATTCTCAAAGCTGCTGTGCAACGATTTGCACTCACAATGCAAAGAATTTCTCTTAATTTTGAAGCCAAAAATCGACGCAAAAACTAAGGTCTTGCAAAAACTGTAAACCGTGTAAGCAATTGAGAAATAGTCTACTTGTCCCGTTCTTAAGGCTCTTCTAAATTATTAAAATTTCTAATCTGCTTCTAATGAATTGCTAATAGTTCATTAGGTAATCTTCATCAGGCCAATATTGTGATTGATAGGCACTGCCAAGACAGGGCCACCTTCCACAATACTTCCGGGCTTCCCTCCGCAAAGCGTGCCTTCCCGCGGAGATGCAGTTGATTTGTCCTGAAACTGAAGTCTTTGTCACAAATTTAAGGAGCGCAGCTATGAGTAATAGAGAAGATGGCTTTTTCTTACCAGAAAATGCCTCAAAGGCACGTCTTAAAGAAGCCGAAGACGCGCGGAAAAACCGAGCGGAGATCATTAAAGCACACTCCCAAGGTCAAGTTTCCCGTCGTGATTTGGTGAAATGGGGCTTGATCACAAGTGGTGGCCTTTTGGCTCCCATCCACGGCCTGAACCCTTTTGTCAGCCGAGCCGGCGCGAGCGGAAGCGGGAGCGGAAGCAGCGGTCCCGTCAATACCTCCACCAGCGTTCCCACCGGTGCACCGCCTAGCAATCTGTTTGGCGTTACGGATTTCTCCACACCAATGCCACGTTTTGACGTTGCAAGGCGTATTGAAAATCCGATGACCGGCGGTTTGACTCCTACTCCGCAGGCACAATCCAACCAGACGCAGCAGGCTGTTGATCCAGCTTTGGGCGGCGGATTTGGTCCTATTGAAGGCCGTCCACCGGGACCAATCTGGGCCCACCAGCGCTTCAGTGAGTTCACGCCGAAGGTCGGATATGAAACCTCCCAGGCGCAGGCCCAGAACAATCTTGGGTTCGCAGCCGGTGGTTACAATCCACAGGTTGCTTCGGACTTCAACTCCGGCATCGATGCAAACGCGACGCTGCCTTTGAAGTTCCATCCTGGTCTGCCCACGCAGGATCCGAACTCTGTTTGGACCTTCAATGGAACGATTCCGCCATACCTGGTTCAGGGTCGTTACGGCGAGCCAATTCTTCTTCGCCATCACAACAGACTGCCCGCTGACGTTACGCAGAACAACGGCTTCGGACGCAACACGATTTCAACCCACGAGCACAACGGCCACCACGGTGCAGAGAACGATGGTTTCACGGGCGCATTCTTCTTCCCGAACCAGTTCTATGATTATCACTGGCCAATCGTGCTTGCTGGTCACTTCAGCGTGAATACTGATGCTACCGATCCTCGCGCAGGCAGCCCGGACGGAAGCGGCGGTATCAACAAGGTCCCAGGCGACTGGCATGAAACCATGTCAACCCACTGGTTCCACGATCACATGTTCACCTTTACTTCACAGAACGTGTACAAGGGCAACGCTGCAATGTTCAACATTTACAGCGCGCTCGATCGTGGCAATGAATCAATCAATGACGGCGTGAACCTGCAACTGCCTTCAGGCTCCCTGAAAGACTACGGAAACCTGGAATATGACATCAACATTATGTTGAATGAGAAGGCCTGGGATGCTGACGGCCAACTCTATATGGACATCTTCCAGTTTGACGGCTTCCTGGGTGACAGGATCTGCTGCAACTTGACGTATCGGCCGTTCTTCAATGTGGAGCGTCGCAAGTATCGCTTCCGCATCCTGAATGCCAGCGTTTCACGCTTCTTCAAGTACGGTCTGTCTGACGGATCGCCGATCATCCAGATCGCAAACGACGGCAACCTGCTGCCCCACCCAGTGGTGCAGACGGTTTCCGACGAGCAGGGCATCGCCGAGCGCTATGACTGGGTCATCGATTTCTCCCGTTATAACGTGGGCGATAAAGTCTGGATGGTAAACGTTGCCGAGCACTCTGACGGCAAAAAGCCAACTAGAGACCTGAGCGTGTCTGACGCAATCGCTGGCAAGTCCAACGATCCTTGCGTCGGCAAGTTCCTGGAATTCCGCATTTTCCGCAACCCGGCTACTCCTGATCTGAGCAAGGTTCCGGCAACGATGATTCCGAACCCCGATCTCTCCAGCATTCCCGTGGCGCGTGAGCGTACGTTCGAATTCGGTTCTGGCGCTTCACAGCCATTGTCCGCATCCGATCCCGCAGCGTTCACCACTGGTGCAGGCGGACAAACTGGTCCGTGGGGCGTTAGAACAGATGGTGGCAAGACCCTGAATGCCAGCTTTGGCCGGATCTCCGCGGCGCCGAAATTCGGTTCCCGCGAAGTCTGGACACTGATAAACGCTGGCGGCGGATGGGATCACCCGATCCACATCCACTTTGAAGAAGGCCAGGTTCTGGCCCGCAACGGCAGCGCATCCAATGTGCCGGCTTGGGAAGGTGGTCGTAAAGACGTGTATCGCCTCCGCCCAGGTGGAAGCATCACGATCACGATGCAGTTCCGTGATTGGGGTGGAATGTACATGGAGCACTGCCACAACACCGTACACGAAGACAATGCCATGCTCGTACGTTGGGAAATCAACGGCGCAGGAACTCCGTTCCTGAATCCGCTGCCAACTCCTATCGCTACCGCGCAGGGCGTTACCTTCAACGCACCGGATGACATCGCTCCCACCGCGTTCTAATTGGGTAGGAGTAACAAACTAACCAGGCAGGCGGTCCGTACTGTAAAGTGCGGGCCGCCTCTCCTGATTTAATTTCCGGGGTTACAAAACGGTTTAGGCCAGGTAGGAGACTTATCATGCGACGGAAGTGGGCTGGTTTTGCTGCAAGCATTGCTATTTTTATAACGGCTATTTTCTTTATCACCACAAATTCCACGCCGGCAGCGGCGAGTGCCCGCTGGGGCGCAAATTATTTCCCCAATGTTGTTTTGACCACACAGGACGGCAAGCAAGTCCATTTTTACGACGATCTGATCAAGGGCAAGATCGTCGTGATCGATCTTATCTATACCCACTGCGTGAACGCATGCCCACTGGAAACAGCCCGTTTGGTTCAGGTGCAGAAATTGCTGGGCGATCGCGTGGGAAAAGATATTTTCTTTTATTCCATCAGCATTGATCCAAAGAACGATACGCCCAAGGTGCTCAAGGAGTATGCCCAGAAATTTCACGTTGGCCCAGGGTGGACATTCCTGACCGGTAAGCCGGAAGACATCGAACTTGTCGGCAGAAAGCTCGGGTTATATCAAGATCCTGATCCCAATGATCCCGATGGCCATGCACCGACCGTTTTGATCGGCGACGAGCCCGGTGGGCAGTGGATCAACAATTCTGCCACTGACAACCCGCGCTTCATTACGAACATGATTGAAGGCTGGCTTGATAATTGGAAACACGTGCAAAGTGCGAAACTCGCGAAAGGCGAGTCTACCGCCGTCAATTATGAGGCAGTGCCCCATATCGACATTAGCAACCGCGGCCGGTACATTTTTGGCAGCCAATGCGCCGCGTGCCACACCATTGGACACGGAGACAAGATCGGTCCGGATCTATTTGGTGTAGCCAGTGTACGTGAAACTGAGTGGCTGCGCCGCTTCATTACGGAGCCAGACAAAGTCATAAAGGAAAAAGATCCCATCGCGTTGGCCCTGTACAAGAAATACCAGCAGGTCAACATGCCCAATACTCGGTTGACCAAAGAGGACGTGAACGAACTGGTCAAGTTCCTGCAGAGCCAGGTTGCCGAGCCTCCAGCAAAAGAAACAGCAGAGCCGGCTAAAACCTCTGCGGTAACGACTGAGTCATCCGCTAAGCCCGTACAGCAATAGGGCGCTTAGCGTGAAGTTTTAAAAGCGCGTGAAGTGTTAAAGATAAAGATAAAGATTGAGTTGGCTGCGCTCGGCTGATTTTAAGGACGAGGGCGAAGATGTCCCTCCCCAATCGAGCGGTTTTGATGCAGGCGGCTATTGGCTGCCTGCATCGCGCTTTTTGGGCGCTACGTCTTCTGCGGCTTCAAAGCGTGCCTGATCGCCAGAAGCTCCGTTAGCACGGCTTCCAGATTGTCCAAAGGCAGCGCATTGGCGCCGTCAGACTTCGCTTCCGCCGGATTGTCATGCACTTCCATGAACACTCCATCCACGCCGGCAGCCACCGCCGCGCGAGAAAGCAAAGGAATAAACTCCGGCTGTCCTCCAGAGACAGCTTTGCCGCCTGCCCCGGATGAGGGCAGTTGCACTGAGTGCGTGGCGTCAAACACCACCGGAGCAAACTCCCGCATAATAGCCAGGGAGCGCATATCCACCACCAGGTTGTTGTAGCCAAAAGAGCTGCCGCGTTCGGTGAGAAAAATGTTGTTGTTGCCGGACTCGCGGACTTTCTGCACCGCATGCTTCATGTCCCAGGGCGAGACGAACTGGCCCTTCTTGATATTGATCGACTTCGCGTGTTTCGCCGCGGCAACCAGCAGGTCTGTCTGGCGGCAGAGAAATGCCGGAATCTGGACAATGTCCACGGCTTCCGCCACTGCCGGAACATCTTTTGCCTCATGGACGTCAGTCAGCACAGGCAAGCCGGTTTCTTTCTTTATTTTTTTTAGGATGCGTAGGCCTTCTGCTATTCCCGGTCCGCGAAAACTCTGGAGCGACGTGCGATTTGCCTTGTCATACGAAGCCTTGAATATGTAAGGAACACTCAGCTTGCGTGCCACCGCGCTGATGGCCTCTGCCATCTTAAGCGCGTGCGCTTCGCTCTCAATCACGCAAGGGCCAGCGATGAGGAATAGCGATGAGCCGATGTTCAGACCATCGAGCGCGAATGTGTTTTGATTTGGCATCAGACTTTCAGTCGAATTTAGTAAATGAGTAATTTGGTAAGTGGGTAAATGATGGCATGTGTCAAAAGGATTGTAGTTCAGCGCATTTTCTTAATTTACCCAATTACCAAATTACTCAATTACCAATTTCCTCTACCTTCTTACAATTCTTTCCGGCCTCAAGAACATCTCCACATCTTCACTGGTCTTGTTGTCGTGCCGCCTGGTTCTATTCTCATGCGCGGCCTTCACAAAGCTGCTGAACAGCGGATGTGGCTCCAGCGGCTTTGACTTGAATTCCGGATGAAACTGGCAGCCCAGGAAATATGGATGGTCCGGGATCTCCACGATCTCCACGTAGGTTCCGTCTGGTGTGGCTCCGGTGATGCGCAATCCGCCGCCTGTCAATACTGCTTCGTATTCGCGGTTGAACTCATACCGGTGGCGATGCCGCTCGCTGATCTCGGTGGCGCCGTAGGCTTTGGCGGCCTGGCTGTTTGGCTCCAGCTTGCATGTCCATGCCCCCAGACGCATGGTGCCGCCAAGCTCGTCAATGCCGGTCAACTCGCGCAGCTTATAAATGATGCGATGTGGCGTTGCCTGATCAAATTCGCTGGAGTTAGCCTCATCCAGCCCGCAGACGTTGCGCGCATACTCAATGCATGCCGTTTGCATGCCCAGGCAGATGCCAAAGTAGGGAACTTTCTTCTCACGCGCGTAACGGATCCCGTTCAGCATGCCTTCAATGCCGCGCTTGCCAAAGCCGCCCGGCACAAGAATTCCGTCAAAACCTTCCAGCTGCGTTTCGTAATCGCGATTACCGTCTTTGCTCTCCAGCCCCTCGGCTTCCACCCACGTCAGGTTCAGCTTCAGGTTGTGCGCCACCGCTCCATGCACAAGCGCTTCTTTCAACGATTTGTAGGAGTCTTCATACTCCACATACTTACCCACAATTCCGATATGAACTTCGTCTTTCGGATTGTAGATGCGGTGCATCAGCTCTTCCCATCGCGCCAGTTCCGGCTCCTTGGAGTTAATGCGCAGATAGCGCATCACCAGCGTGTCCACGCCTTCACGCGCAAACACCAGCGGCACTTCATAGATTGAGGCCACGTCTTTCGCCGTGATCACGGCCTCGTCTTCCACGTTGCAGAAGAGCGCGATCTTTGATTTAAGTTCCTTGGAAAGAAAACGGTCGGTGCGGCAGAGCAGGATGTCCGGCTGAATTCCAATGCTCAAGAGCTCTTTCACTGAGTGCTGCGTTGGCTTGGTCTTCAGCTCGCCTGCGGCGCCAATCCACGGCACCAGCGTCACGTGAATAAAGATGGTGTTATCGCGTCCCAGCTCCTGGCGCATCTGGCGGATGGCTTCCAGAAACGGCAGCGACTCAATGTCACCCACCGTGCCGCCAATCTCAACCAGCGCCACGTCCACGTCCTGCGCCACTTTCTTCATCGCGGCTTTGATTTCATTGGTCACGTGCGGAATCACCTGCACGGTCTTGCCCAGATAGTCGCCGCGGCGCTCCTTGGTAATGATCTGCTCGTAAATGCGGCCGGTGGTCCAGTTGTTATCACGCAGGAGCTTGGCGTGCGTGAAGCGTTCGTAGTGGCCCAGGTCAAGGTCGGTTTCAGCGCCGTCGTCGGTCACAAAAACCTCGCCATGCTGAAACGGAGACATGGTTCCGGGATCGACATTGAGATAAGGGTCAAACTTCATCAGGTTGACCTTGAGCCCGCGGCTCTCCAGCAGGCAGCCAATGGAGGCCGCTGCCAGTCCCTTGCCCAGTGAAGACACAACACCGCCGGTTACGAAAACGTATTTCGCTGCCATGAGCTCCTCGCACGAATGGATAACTTAGGTTTTTGTGGGGTCTTTCGGGTGATTTTTGGGGGGTCTATTCCCCGGCTCAAAAGTGGGTTTCGCCCATAGCCGTGGAACCGATTGGGGTGCACAATCAATTATACAAAAAGTAGCTGTGGAAAGAGTGGCAGAAACTCCAAAAGTGTCTTTTATGTTTACGGTACAACTCGCAAAATCAACTGTTTATGTTGTTGAAAAGTCAGCAAACCTTTGCAATAAAATGCGGGTCAGCACGTTCTGCAGACATCAGGTGATATGAAGAACTTTATTCGCGGACACAAGTTGTTTACGAGCCTTATGCTCGCTATTGCTGCTGTCATCGCTTGTGCGATTGCATGGGACACATCGGCCTCGGTGCGCGGGCGTTTCCAAGCGCGATATGACATAAAGCGAGGCCATTACAACGTATTAGGTTATGGGCTGCCTTCGCGTTCGCGCCCTGAATACGTTCGCTTGCTGCATGAGCGCTATGGTATTGAATTTCACGCTGTTGCAGGCTGTATCGTCTCGCAGTCTTTAATTTCTTACGTTGATGAGTACAACTCTGTTAGCGAGGCAGCGGCCAAAAGAAAATTTGGGCATGACGTGTTTGAAGAGAGCGCCGAAGAAGCTCGCCGGATATCCGAGCATGGTTCTGACCCGCCAAAAGAGAAAAGCGTTACCGAAGAAATGTTTCCTTCGGCACCAGAGAAGACTCGTAATATTGAATGTTTTCGTAATCTGTCGCGCGGTATTTCAATGGAAGAACTTGTGCAACATTGCGGCAGGCCTGACGAGGAACTGGGCAGCGGTGTTTACATCTTCGTCTATCATCTGCAAGACGGTTCTACGGTAACCCTGGGTACTCCTTATCTGAAACGAATAGACAAAGCCGCCTATACAGATGCCTCAGGTAAACACTTTTCTTTGCTTTTGCAGCAAAAATAAGCACGGTACATGCCGGGATTAGTTTCGAACCTAAACGTGAATGCGCCTCGGCCGCGAATTCACACGAAGGCACACGAATTAAATCCTGATTCGCGTTGATTCGCGGCTGAATTTTACTTCACATACTTTGGCTGCTCACCTTTGCCCCATGGATCGTAACTATGAGCAAAAGGTACGCGCTCATTGATTGGAGGATGGTCGGCATACCAGAACACGACAAACTTATTTGGATAAGGGTAGGACAAGCTCAGCTCACCCAGAACCTGGAAGGCATGCGCCGCTGCTTCCTGTGAGTTTGCGTTGATTCCATGCGTGACTTCCAGGCCGTATACGTCTGCATTGTGCTCCAGCGTCCGGCTGAAGGCACTGCCAATGGGCTGCGAAATTGTGCTCATGAGGGAGAAGATCAGCAGCAGCATTGGCACCGCGGCCCAGTCGCCCAGTTCATGCATGTGCCAGCGTTGCTGGAAGCGCGAGAAGGCCCAATTTGCAATTCGGTAGAGTAGATAGAAACCAATAAACAGGCCAATAAAAGTTCCCGAGATGCCAATTACGATGTGATTTAAAACGTAATGCCCCATCTCATGGCCAAACACAAAGAGTGTTTCCGGCGTGCTGGCATTTTTGATTGTTGTGTCCCAGACCACCACACGCTTCGATGGACCAAAGCCCGTCACGTAAGCGTTCAGCGTAGTGACTTTTTCGCTGGCCTTCATCAGGAACATGCGGTCACGGGGAATTTCCAGGCCGCCGCGCTGGGTAACTTTTTGAATGGCGTCCACCAGTTGTGGATTGCTTTTATCCAGAGGCTCAAATTTGTTGAACAGCGGATCAATGACGATCGGTGAGATAAAGACGAAAAAGATAATAATTGGCATCACAATCAACCAGCTATAAAGCCACCACCGGCGCGGGCTTTTGCGAATCAGCAAATTGAATAGCCAGATAAGAAGAGTTCCGACGATCAGTGATATTGCCTGCCCTTTGCACACATCGGCGAACCATGATCCCCAGCTCTGCACAGACAGGCCGTATTGCAGGCTGATCTTTTGCTGATAGGCGTCCAGCGGCAAGCCAAGTATGGTGATGGTCAGCAGCAAAAGCGGTACAAAAATCAACGCTTGCACAAAGCGGCTTCCAGAGGTCGTCTCCGCCCAGTCGCGATATTTGGCTGCGACGCCGAGAGACAGAATTGCCAGCAGCACAATCAGCGAGTACGCGGTATCGATGATCCGCAGCTTTCCGCGCAGATCATAAAGCGCTTTGGATTTTGCCAGCTTGTCAGGAGGAAGCGTGTACTCGGTGGTGGGGGGCGTATTTGCGCTCTGGGTCGCTGCAGGTGAAGACGGCGCGGCGGGAACAGCGGCAGGAGCTTGTGCGACCACTCTCTGGGGCGCCATACCAAGGCACAGAACGAGCAGAAAAAGGAATCTCATCGAAAAGGAGCCTCCTCTGAAGTTGTAGGGAACTGATAAAGAGTCTACATGCGCAAGTCTCTGGCGGGTTATAAAATAAGGAAGGAATTCATTCAATCAGTCATGACTTTTTTCAGGTCCATCCAAAGCCTTGCTTGCCTTGCAGCAGTATTGATCGTGTTCGTGTTTACTCAGTCATGGGCCCAGCAGAACCCCAAACGGCTCATCATGAAAGATGGGACATACCAGGCCACCACCCAGTGGGAAGTCACCGGCGATCGGGTGCGCTATTACAGCGCTGAGCGCTATGGCTGGGAAGAAGTCCCCACGGGACTGGTGGACTGGCAGGCCACTGACAAATACAACAAAGATCGTGCAGGCGAGCGCGATGCAACCATCAAGGAAATCGCCAAAGCCGATGAGGCTGACGAGCGCGAAGCCCCGCTGGTTGTTCCGGGCCTGCGCTTGCCCAATACCGGCGGCGTCTTTCTTCTGGATACATTCAAAAACCAGACGCAGTTGGTGGAGCTGATTCAGAACGGTGGCGACGTGAATAAGCACACCAGCCGTAACATACTGCGGTCGGTCATGAACCCGGTGGCTCTCTCTTCCACGCAGACGATCGAACTGAAAGGCGAGCATGCCCGTGTGCAATCCCACGTGGCTCAGCCGGTCATTTTTATCGATGTTGAGACTGACAGTTCGGAGCCCAGCTTTGAGCAGGCAGATTCAAGCAAAGACAAGCCTCCGCGCTACGGTTTTGTCAGGCTGGAGAACAAGAAAGATTTGCGTGTCATAGGGAAGCTCAGCGTGGCGGCGTATGGCAAGACCAGCCAAAAAGAGAACTGGGTACCCGTGACTACTTCTTCTCTGGGTGAGTGGACGAAACTCACGCCTACCGAGCCGCTAGCTCCAGGCGAATACGCCGTGGTGGAGCTTCTGGAGAAGAAGCAGATCAACTTGTTTGTGTGGGATTTTGGTTTTGATCCGGCTGCTCCACAAAACCCCGGAGCATGGCTGCCACGTCCTGCGGGAAGCAGTGATACAAACGAAACTCCGACGCTGACGCAGAGGCCGAAGTAGGTTTTTCTTTACCTCGAGCGAAGCGAGAGGCCCCTCTACCTACCACGCGTTGTATTCTGAGAATAGGTTTTGCAAAGCTGAACCATAAAAGCAGGACAGCGGAAAAAAAGCTCTATTTCAGTATCCCCTGCTGCGCCACCGCTATATTGTCGCGGCTGGAGTTCTTCACCATATACATCATCTCGTCGGCCTGGCGGATGATTTCGTGTGAACTCTTGGCGTCTTCAGGATACGTTGCCAGCCCCATGCTGCAGCGGACGTTCAGGTTCAAGCCATCTTCGGCAAGAAAGACGGTCTTGCGCATCATGTCTTGAATACGTTTGGCCACCACCAGGGCGGAACTCTTGTCTGTTTGTGGGAGCAGGATCACAAATTCATCGCCGCCATAGCGGAAAGCGTAATCAATCAAGCGGAGTTGTGATTTGATCTTGAAGCCAATTTCCTGCAGCAGCTTGCTTCCTACCAAATGCCCATACGTATCATTCACGTGCTTGAAATGGTCCAGGTCAAGGAAGATAACGCTGAATTCATAGCCAAAGCGCGCAGAGCGGTAAACCTCGGCTTCCAACGTTTTATATAGATGGCGCGCATTGTAAAGGCCGGTGCAATCGTCTGTGATGGTAAGTTCCTGGATTTTCTCCACGGCGCGCGCGTTATCAATGGCAATCGCGGCATAATCGCAGAGAGCATGCAGGAAGAACATTTCCTGTTCGCCAAAACTTTCCATGGCGCAGTTAATCAGCTGGATCACTCCCAGCACGCGGTGCTTGGATTGCAGCGGCACGCAGATGATGGACCGGGTTTTCCACTTGGTCATTTCATCAATGCGTTTGGCAAAGCGGGGATCGTTATAGACATCCGGGACGATGAGCGATTCGCCGTGCTTGGCCACCCAACCGGCAATGCCTTCACCGACTTTTAGCCGCACCGTTTTGAGCGTTTCGGCGGCATCGCCTACGGCAATGGCGAAATAGAGCTCGTCCTTCTGTTCATCGACCATCAGCAGTGACCATGTGTCCGGACGGAAGAATTCCGCCATCTTGTCCATGATGGTCTGCAGAATTGAGTCGAGATTCAGCGACGACGTCAGGGCCTTCGCAACATCGTTAAAGATGGCGACTTCCTGCAGTTGCCTCTTGGTCTTCCGCTCTGGTTCTTCTGATTCGTTCATCTAGGGGGTTGATCCTCGGTAAAGCAACTGAAAAAGCTCCAACTTTTTGCGTATTATCGCTTGATTTTACAAAATCAGCAACCGGACAATAGACCTGAAACCTTTGGGTAATAGTCCTTACGTTACTCTGAAAGTAGTTGTCGAATCAACAGTTACGGGGTATTTTGTTAGTGACCGAAGTTTGGGCTTCCAATTATGGGCCAACTGACTGACTTACCGGCAAAGGGCAACGGGACCGCGATGGGTGCTTTTGGTGATCGGCTGCGGCGTGAACGGGAGATGCGAGGCATCACCCTGGATGAAATTACCGAATCAACCAAGGTTTCACGCCGTCATCTGGAAGCGCTGGAAGGGGAGCATTTTGACCAGCTTCCAGGCGGTGTTTTTAATAAAGGATTTGTCCGGGCCTATGCGCGTTTTCTGGGGATAGATGAAGACCAGGCCGTGGCTGACTACTCTACTGCCAGCAATGAAGTGCCTGAACCGGAAGGTAAGTTCCCGCTGGAAATCCATCAGAAACCTGATCGTGATCTGAACCCACGCCGTTCGCCCCTGCCAATGGTCTTTGCGATTGCGGCTTTGATTGGTGTCCTTGTGGGCTATGCCTTTTGGGCTAAATCCAAACCGCATAGCACAGAAAGCTCGCAACAGGAATCGCAAGTGCCTGCTGCAAGTGCCCCAGCGAATACAGCTTCAACCCCGGCTACTTCTGCTCCGGCAGCATCGGAACAAGCGTCTAGAGAACCAGCTCCCAGAACAGTTGAGCATGCCGCGAAAGCCGCGTCAGTAAATCCTCAGCCACAAGCAGACCAGGCTGCCTCAGCTCTCGATAAGCCTGAGAAGGCGTTTTTTGTTTTCGTGAAGGCCAGGGAAGATTCCTGGGTTTCGATCGTCGCGGATGGAAAATCCGTGATGCAGCGCGTTTTGAGCGCGGACAAGCATAAGAAGATCAAGGCCGGTAAATCACTCATCCTTAGAACCGGCAATGCCGGCGGAATTGAAGTCACTTTCAACGGACGGCCGCTGGGTGCTCTAGGTAATGAAAACGAGCCGCGTACCCTCACCTTTAACGCTACTGGACTTGTACAATAACCAGTAGACGGAAATCGGTTCTGGCCGATAAGATAGTCATAAGCTCATTTCACAGCGAAAAACACTCCATTCGGCTGCGTTTCCGCCGGTTGTAACGCCAAAACGTTGTTTCCGGCTGGGCTCTTTCGGTAATCTGCCAAACGGTATCCTAGAGGTTGTTTCCGTAGGCGATTTAAATTCTTAGGAGGCAAGTCATTGGCATCACGCGAAAAGTTTTTGTTCACATCTGAGTCGGTCACGGAAGGCCACCCGGATAAAATTGCAGACCAGATTTCTGACGCGATTCTGGATGCGTGCCTGGCAGAAGACCCTTACAGCCGTGTGGCCTGTGAGACCCTGACTGCAACCGGCCTGGTGGTGATTGCCGGTGAAATCACGACCAAGACTTATGTCGATTTCCAGAAAGTTGTGCGTGGCGTGGTGCAGTCCATTGGCTATGACAATGCACTCTACGGCTTTGATTCGAACACTTGCGCGGTAATTTCCAGCATCAACAAGCAATCGGGCGATATCGCCATGGGCGTGGATACAGGCGGCGCCGGCGATCAGGGCATGATGTTTGGCTATGCCACGAATGAGAATGAAAGCCTGATGCCCACGGCCATTGATTTGGCGCATAAACTTACCCTCCGCCTCACAGAAGTCCGCAAAAGCGGCATGCTTCCTTACCTCCGGCCAGACGGCAAATCCCAGGTTACAGTTGAATACGGCGCTGACCACAAGCCAAAGCGCGTGGACGCCGTGGTGATTTCCACCCAGCACGCTGACTCCATCGATAATGAAACGTTGCGCGCCGACATTATGCGGCACGTGATCCAGGCTGCGGTTCCCGCAAACCTGCTTGATGCCGATACGAAATACCACATCAATCCCACCGGTCGCTTTGTGATTGGCGGCCCCATGGGTGATACCGGCCTGACCGGACGCAAGATTATTGTGGACACCTACGGCGGCATGGGCCGTCACGGCGGCGGCGCTTTCAGCGGTAAAGATCCGACCAAGGTCGATCGCTCCGCGTGCTATATGTGCCGCTACATTGCCAAGAACATTGTGGCATCCGGCCTGGCTGACCGCTGTGAAGTCCAGTTGGCATACGCTATCGGCGTGGCTGAGCCCGTCAGCGTGCTGGTCGATACCTTTGGAACGGGCAAGATCAGTGAAGAAAAACTGGAACAACTCGTACGCGAAAACTTCCAGCTCACTCCAAAAGGGATCATCGAGTCGCTCAAACTGCGCCGGCCCATCTATAAGAAGACGGCGGCCTATGGACACTTTGGACGCAAAGACCCCGATTTCACCTGGGAAGCCACGGACAAGGCCGCGAAACTGCGTGAGCAGGGTTCGGGCAAAGCTGAGTCCAAGGCCAACGTGGGAGCAGCGCGGTAAGTTCCAATCATTCGTCATCCCAACCGGGCGAATTGAGGAGTCTGCTTTTAAGAATGGATTCCTCGTTCGCTCGGAATGACAAAGCGATCACACTCGGGCTCCCGTAAACCTTAATTCTCATTGCCTTTCTCAAGGCATACGAACAGGAAAAAAATGTCAACATCCGCAGTTACGCAAAACTTTGATGTTAAGAATCTCGAGCTGGCCGATCTGGGCAAGCGCCGCATTGAGTGGGCCAATCAGTCCATGCCTGTACTGCAGAGCATTCGCAAGGAATTCATCAAGAACCAGCCATTGAAGGGCATTCGCGTCTCCGCTTGCCTGCACGTCACCACTGAGACGGCCAATCTGGCCATCACGCTTCGCGATGGCGGAGCTGACGTGGTGCTTTGCGCCTCCAACCCGCTTTCCACGCAGGATGACGTGGCCGCATCTCTGGTCCGCGATTACAACATTTCCGTCCATGCCATTAAAGGCGAGGACAATGAGACCTATTACAAGCACATTCTTTCCGCGCTGGACCACAAGCCGCACATGACCATGGACGACGGCGCTGACTTGGTTTCCATTGCGCTTACCAAACGGCAGGACGTGCTGGAGGGAATCATCGCCGGCACGGAAGAGACCACTACGGGCGTGATTCGTCTGCGCGCCATGGCAAAAGACGGCCAGCTGCGTTACCCGATCATTGCGGTGAATGACGCGCTGACCAAGCACATGTTTGACAATCGCTACGGCACCGGCCAGTCCACCATGGATGGCGTGATTCGCTCCACCAATTCACTGATTGCAGGATCCAAGTTCGTCGTCGCTGGCTACGGCTGGTGCGGACGTGGCCTGGCTTCACGCGCACGTGGCATGGGCGCTGATGTGATCGTGACGGAAATCGATCCCACGAAGGCGATTGAAGCCGTGATGGATGGCTACCGCGTTATGTCGATGGCCGAAGCAGCCAAAATCGGCGACTTCTTTGTTACCGTCACCGGCAACAAAAACGTGCTGGCCCGCGAGCACTTTGAACTGATGAAGACCGGCGCGGTAGTTGCGAACTCCGGCCACTTCAACGTGGAAATCGATATTCCCGCGCTGGAGAAAATGGCTTCTTCCAAGCGCCAGACCCGCGACTTTGTGGATGAATACGCAATGAAAGATGGACGCAAAATTTATCTGCTGGGCGAAGGCCGTCTTATCAATCTGGCCGCCGCTGAAGGCCATCCGGCTTCAGTGATGGATATGAGCTTTGCCAACCAGGCGCTTGCCGCCGAGTATCTGGTGAAGAACTACAAATCGCTGGAGAAGAAGGTTTATCCGGTGCCGGAAGACCTGGATAAGCGCGTGGCACGGCTCAAGCTGGAGTCGATGGGCGTGAAGATCGACAAGCTTACAGCGGAACAGGAAGAATATCTGGCATCGTGGTCTGAAGGCACCTAAACAGCCATTAAGTAATCAGCGTTTAGTAATTAGCAAACGGCGGCTCTTCAATGAGTCGCCGTTTTTGTTTGGCGCAAGCACCTTAACTATTTTCGTTCTAATATGCGGCGCAGCATCACCAGTTGTCCCAGGTGATAAGCGTTGTGATCAGCAATCAGCAGTGTTTCGCGCAAAAGCGTCTGGCCATCGCCATGAGGGATTTCAGCAAAGAGGTCTTTCTTTGGGTCGTGTACCAACTCGACCATAGCTTTCAGATCAGTCTGGATTTGCTTCACGCTCTTGGCCCAGGCTTTGTCATCTGGTGGCGCTTCTGTTTTGGGCCAGTATTCGTCCGGCCATTTAGGGGATTTATGCTTGCCACTCTTGCTGAATTCAAGGATGTCCCACTGGGCAATGCGAATATGCTCCAGCAACTGCCAGGGCGTGTGGGGCGAGCCCTCAGGCTTGAGGCCGCGCAATTTGCTGGGAAAGTCCTTGATGGAACTTTCAAGGTCGACATGGGCTTCCGCTTTGGTAAGCAGGGTGATCAAATGCTGGCGAAGTGGGTCGGGTTTTTTCATGGCATTTAGTTTAGATGTGGTTTGTTAGATGATGGTCAGATCGCGGGAGAATCAAAAACATGTTGCCTGCTTTAACAGTGAAGCCGGTAGCGCGGAATTACAAATGCAGATGGACGGCAGGCCGTTGTCTGCTGGTGCCCTCCTTGCTTGGCAGCCACTGGCAGGCTTGTACGGCGCAGCGTTTTTCTTCCTCGGCTTCCGCACTGGATACGATGCGCGGCATGAGGTGCGGGTACGCTTGCGGCAGCCAGGTGGCTATCCGGTACTGGCCCGGCGCAGTTGTTGGGTGGAATACCAGGAAGCCCTTATAACTCAATAACTTGGCCATGCTCTTGTCTTTTTATCTCGTTCTATAAATTAATTTGTTTTTTCTGTTCCAGCTGGCTTGCGGGCTGTGTCCTATCATTCAGCAGGCTCATCCGTCGACTGCTAAAGAAAGGGTCATGGGCCCCGGAATCCGTGACCCTTTTCAATTTTTTCACATAGTAGTAGGCACTAATTAAGCAGCAAGAGCTTTGCGACGGGTCGCATTATGGCCATTTTTTATTTAGAATCTAATATCCATCGACCGCATTAAATGCGGATATAAATAGATTTTCAGAAGCCTGTCTCCAGTGCAGCGTCTTGGATTGTCCTCAAATTGTTAGGCGCAGGGATAGGTTTCGGTTTTGC
This sequence comes from Terriglobia bacterium, assembly GCA_963724105.1. Taxonomy (GTDB): domain Bacteria; phylum Acidobacteriota; class Terriglobia; order Terriglobales; family Acidobacteriaceae; genus Angelobacter. The sequence goes on from CAVRTD010000010.1 coordinate 275,273, forward strand.
CAGGGAGTTGTGCATGATCAATGTAAGAAGGCACCGGTCTGTCATTATAGGAAGACTGTGGATAGTGTTGTTGGCTATTTCTATTGCTGGCTCGTGGTCATGCGGTAGCTCAAGCGGTACGGGGTCAGTTGCTGGTGCAACGCCCACGCCTGTTCCTAGCCCTACTCCCACTCCAACTCCAGTAGCGTCACCTAATCTTTTAGAACTTAAGGTTCTGGATACCAGTGTCCCGGCCGATGGGATTTTCCAGTTTCAACTCTCCACCACGGAGCCCAAGCCGATAGGCCATGGCAGCACGCGTCCTAATGTTCCTTCAGGCCCGGTGCGCGGAGTCGCCGTAAATGATCCGGCAGGACAGGCCGTGGGAATCGCGGTTGTCAACAACACCACAGGTATTCAGATTCAATTAGCATCACCCAATGGGCAGGCTCCGCAATTTGGCACAGATCCAAATTATCCGATCGTCACCATGTCCATGGATCTATCCCAGGTCACTCCGCCTATGAATCCCGGCGATACTTCGACCATCGGCATTGACCCCAATCCGCAGTTTTTTCCTGATTCTTCGAACCAGGTATATCCCAAGATCACCACTGCAACAGGAACGCTTACCATAGCTCCGGCGGGCAGTCCCGGTGTGACCGATGTAATTCCTGGCGGCGGACTGCTGCCAAATGGCACAGTGATAAAAATCATGGGCTCGGGGTTTGATAACAATACAAAAGCTTCAATCGAAGATACTGCTATCACTCACACAACTCTTGTTAGTGCCAATGAGATTGATGTGACGATTTGCACTGCCACGGTTGCCGATGGCGCGACCTCATGCCCTGCCGCTCCCGGCGTTGGACCGAGCTTCCAACTGGATGGCGAGCGCGTTCGCGTGAAGGACGCAAACAACAACGTAAACGAATATTACACATACCAGCGCGCGGACGATGTAGCGGCAACACCCAGCAACACGGCGTTGATCGCTCTGGTACACCCCATGTTCTCGCGCCAGACTTATACCACTGCCACCATTCCGCTGGTGAACACCGCCACGCAATTCACTGGAGTTTCCATACAAAATACATCCGGCACTCCGGTGACTATCGTAATAAGTCTGACCAATGACACCAATGTAAGCATTCCTGGTGCCACGGTGCAGGTGACACTGCCCAATAGAAAAAAGATCACACGCGACGTGATTGCAGACTTCTTCAGCGGCACTGTTCCGGCCGGTGCGACCAAGATAAAGATTTCTTCGCTGACTGTTCCTGTTCAGATGCTAGGCATGCTGGGTGATACCTCAGCCGGCACTGTGGTTCCGGTGATTCCGCAGTAACAGTCCAGCAGTTTACTGAGCTCTGGCTTGAGTTGTTTCAGCCGATTTCAATTGCTGCAGCTCTACCTGTGTCTTGTCCCACTGCTTCTGTTTTTTCTTGGTGAAGTTAGGCGCCGCTGGATCGCTATAAAAATCCAGAATATTTGCGCGCAGATCCGGGCTCGTGCCCACAAACTTCTCCTTGGTCAATTTATCCAGCAGCTTGGCGTAGGTTTGATCGGTGAGCTTGTATTCGCCCGGTCGGGTAGGCTTGCCAGTATCAAAATCCTTGTTTGGCAGCGCCGCTTTCTTCTCCTCCAGATCAGACAAATAGCCGTGATATTCGGTCAGCGTGGTATTTACGCTCTTGAGGTACAGGGTTTCAGTATTCGGGTTGGGCATTTTGAAAGCGATTGTCTTAAACGGCCCAACCTTCGGAATAATTTTGAAAAGGCCAGCCAGTATCCTGGCGCCGATTCCAGGCTTCTGATATTCCTTGCCCCATTCTTTTTCATACTCAGACCGCTTTAAGGTGTAGAGAAATTTGCTTCTGGCAAAACTGGGATTTTCCTTTACCAGTTCGTCTTCCTTGGTCAACAGCGCCACGCGCGTCATCTCCGGAAATGCCCGGCTGACTGACCAGCGAAAGGTCCCGATGGAAAGATCGAGATTTGTGAAAATGTCCTCCAGCCTGATGCCGTATGTCTTGATGAATGCGCGCTCCAGCACTGGCTTGGAGACCTGAAAGCCGATGAAGTCATGATAGGCGTCGGACGCGTAGCGCTGCTTGGCAACCTGCACAACATCAAAACCAAATTCTGTGCGGATATGCGCTTTATTGTCCTCAGCATAGGTCACAACAGGGCCATATTTGGCGCGCAACTTGGGAAATTCTGACGCTACGGCGAGATTCACCGCAGGGTGCCCCGCAATATCAGCGGCATAGTGTGCCAATGCGCCCAGCGCAAAAGCGTATTCATTGATGTCCGTGGACTCGTTGATCAACGCTTCAACAAAGTCTCCGCTGCGAACGTAGTGGACCAGGTCGCTGAACATTTTATTGCCGAAGGGGTAATATCCCATGTCCTGAATAAGGCATCCGCCGTAAGCAAAGGCATGGGCCTGATGCAGATCGTCCTCGGTGGCACTGGGAAACTTTTTTTGCAAGAGCGGCTTGATCGTGTCTTTCCATAACAGGTCGACAATCTCTTCATGCGTGAGAACAGAATAGCCATGGCAGACCTGTGACAGACCGCAGACGAGCATCAATGATGCCAGCATTACTCTGGCCATTTTTAGCATGATTTCCCTTTTTTGGCGGAATTGAGACTTGCTGGCCGCTCCAGAGTTAGATGCGACCGCAGGATTTCAGAGCTGCTGCATTCTGCTGTAATCGCGGCAAAAACACCAGAAAAAGTGGTGGATAGCCGCAAAAAAGCACGCAACCAACATTGAAGTGGTTGCGTGCTTGATTTTGCCGATCGCAGATCAGCTGTTTATTTCGTGCCTTCCTTGGCTTCTTTTGCGTCGGAAGTATGTACCGCGACTGACACTGCGTGTACGAACGGCGCTGCCACTTCAGGTGTTGCGACCTTGCCTAATAGAACAGATTTGAAGGAAACATCTTTACCGTAAATTGCGGTTGTTGAATCGTTGTCCTGCTGAATCACGGCGCCTTCCAGAGTCAGGCCGGCAAAGGCTCCCTTGGAACGCGAATAAGTCAGCATCTCTGTGTCCAGCTTCCAGTCCGTGCCCGCGGATGCGTGGCGCCCAACCGGCCCGGCAGCGGCAGATCCTTCTCCGCTGACCTGGAATTTGCTGGAGAGCAGCTGTTCCATACCTTTGTCATTCATTACCAGCATGATCAGATCCACGCTTTCCACGCCAATCTGCAGTCCCCAGCTTCCACCACCCACAGAGATAAACGCTGGTGCGCTCCAGCCCTCAGCCGTGCGGCATGTTGCTAAGCCGCGGCCGTGCTTGCCGCCAAAGCCCAATCCGCCCTTTACCAGGTGTGGGACAATCGCAATGCATTTGGCATGAGACAACACTTCCTCAGGAATCCCTTTGTCCGGAGCCTGCACCATCTGGTTCAATACCTCAGACGCCCTTTGCAGGCGCTCAGTGGAATCTTCTTTTGCGCTTGCCCAGCAGAAACTCGCCAGGCTCATTACCGATAGAAACGCTATAAACTTTTTCATAGACCTCCTTGGTCTTTTTTGCGAAAGATACTGTGCATGTTGCTTACAAAATCAGAAACTTGTCTGTCTGCCGGACCGATTGGACCCTGCTTATGTTCTTGTTAATTTAAAGATGTGCGCCGAAAGGCGAAATTCATCAAACCTAAAATCGTAATTAGAACCAGCAGCAACGGCATCACTCCTGGTCCAAAAGCCGCACCCAGACCAACGATCCAAAGCAGAATAGCTACAGTGAAAATTGTCCAGAACACAGCTCTCCTCCTGCACGTGAAGTCACAGTTTGAAAATTCGAACAAGCAGTTCGGTTTAGAGTTTGTTTGCGCGTCCTGAGGGACGCTCCAGGGTTCGGAACTAGCCAATCATTCCTAAAACAGCTGCTAACGCTACCTTCTCCACATCTTCTGATCCATTCTTGGCCTCCCGGGTTGCGTGTGTCTCAGTTCTTGAGCGCTATTTTCTGCGGATCTAATGGGCGACGATCTGAATACGAACGCCCAAAATGGCTTATTCCGGTGGGTCAAGACGTGGGCGCTAATGCAATGACTTGCTGAGACTTGGAACAGAATCTGGTTTTGATCAAAAGTCCTTTCGCCAGGCGTTGCAAAACGGAGCGGGGAGCCGGCAGTTTCGCCGCGCTCCCCTTGGATGAACTCTTGCTCAATCAGCCTACGTGAATTAAGACCCATTCATAGAAACGGTGGAACAGAATTTTGGCCTTGCGGTGAACGTTCCTTCAAAGCTGAACGACGCTGATTCCTTTATTGCCTTTGCCCAGGTCTGCATCTTGTTTCCATTCAGGGTAGCGTTTGAGCAACTCCCAGGTGGCTTCATCGGAAATCCGCCAATTCTCGCCCGCAATGAAACACTTGATGGCTGACGATCTTGCCTGGCGCTGCAGTTCTTTCTGGATCTCAATCCGCAAAACGCCGCCCACCCCGCTGGAGCCATAACCATGAATCAGCTTTACCGCCACATAGCCCTGCTTGCGGGCGGTCTGCAATTCATGATGCATGCGCAGCCGTGCCTCTTCCACTTTTGGCATGCCATCTTCCAGGTTAATGATCTTGATAGGCGCGGGTTTTCGCGACATGAATGCAGTGTATCTGCTGCGCTGGCCTTCAAGAAATCATTTATCATCAGAAATTGCTATGAGCATGAAACAGATTGCTGATTGGGCCCTGAATACTGTCACGCAGCGTGGCGCCGGTTATGCCGACGTTCGCATTGTCGACCATCGCCAGCGTTCTCTGGCCACCAAGAATGGCAAAGTCGGCCATGCCGGCAGTGCGGAAACACTGGGTATCGGGATTCGAGTGCTGGTGAATGACGCATGGGGCTTCGCCTCAACCGACGACCTTAGCCGCGAAGCTGTGGACAAGGCGGCTGCGCAGGCGCTTGAGATTGCGAAAGCTTCAGCAAGCGTGAAAGAAGAGCCGGTGCGCCTGGCGCCAGAGCCTGCGGTCAAAATCGATTGGACTTCACCTTACAAGATTGACCCATTCACTACATCGATTGAACAGAACTTTGATCTGCTGACGCGCATTGATGCTGAATTGCTCGCCGTGAAGGGCGTGACCCTTGCCGAAAGCAGCATGCAGCTGGGACGCTATGAGCAATGGTTCTATAACACTGACGGTTCAGACATCCATCAGACGCGCGTGATCACCGGCGCTGGTTTTTGCGCTTTGGCTTTTCAAGGCGCGGAGATCATGAAACGCTCATATCCAAATTCCTTTGGCGGGCAGCACCAGAACAGAGGATATGAATTGGTTGACGAATTGAACCTGGTGGAGAATGCGCGACGCATTGGAGAAGAGGCCGTGGCACTGCACAAGGCCGAGCGGTGTCCGGAAGGGAAGATGAATCTGGTCCTGGATTCTTCACAGCTCGGTTTGCAGATACATGAGTCCGTCGGCCATCCCATTGAACTGGACCGTGTGCTGGGCATGGAAGCGAATTTTGCCGGCACGTCATTCCTTACGCTGGAGAAGCTGCGAACATTGCGTTATGGCAGTGACCTGGTGAACGTGGTTGCCGACGCCACCGAGCACCATGGTCCGGGCCTGGGTACATTTGCCTATGACGACGAAGGCGTTCAGGCGCAGTGCACTCCAATTATTACCAACGGACTTTTTACCGGATACATTTCTTCGCGTGAGACCGCGCATACCATCGGTGAGAACCGGTCTAACGGCACCATGCGCGCGGAAGGCTGGAACCGGATTCCGCTGGTCCGCATGACCAACATCAGCATTCTTCCCGGAGAAAAGCCGCTGACTTTTGACCAGCTGATTGCCGGCACTGACGATGGTATTTTTATGCAGACCAACCGCTCCTGGTCGATTGACGATAAGCGCTATAACTTCCAGTTTGGCTGCGAGATTGGCTGGGAGATCAAAGGCGGCAAGCTGGGACGCATGTTCAAGAACCCATCGTATTCGGGAATCACCACGGAATTCTGGAATTCCATGGACGCCATCTGCTCGCGTGACCAGTGGACGCTCTGGGGAACACCTAACTGCGGCAAAGGCCAGCCAATGCAGACCATGGGAACCGGGCATGGCGCATCGCCGGCAAGGTTTCGCGGCGTGAAGATTGGGACAGCGTACAAAGGGAATTAGCATTTTCACCACGGAGACACGGAGGCACGGAGAACAGCAATGCTAGATCAGTCGCGAGCGCAGCAGGTCTTCGATAAGGTGAGAAAGTATGCATCTGCTTCTGAAGTTGAAATTCTTTTCTCATCGACCAACCACGCGCTCACTCGCTTTGCCAACAATACCATTCACCAGAACGTTGCCGAGCTGAATGAAGTCGCATCCATCCGCGTGGCGTTTGATGGCAAAACAGCGCGTGCCACCACGAATCGCTTCGATGATGAGAGCCTGAAGCGTGCAGTGCTGTCAGCCGAGAGTATTGCCAAGGTCCAGGAGCCTGATCCGGACCTCTTGCCGATGGCCAGCGCAAACGATGGCAAAGGCGCAGAAGCTCCGTCGCGATGGTTTGACCAGACCGCTGCCATCACTCCCGCCGAGCGGGCGCAAGCTGTGGGCAAGATTGTTGCCGCCGCTAAAAAGAACAAATTGGTTACTGCCGGCATTTATTCGAGTTCACAGGGCGCGGAGGCCATTGTGAATTCCAATGGCTTGAACGTATTTCACCGCCAGACTGCCGCGGAAGTTTCCATCACTATGCTGGCGGGCAACTCTTCTGGATGGCAGAAAGCGAACTCACCCGACGTCAGAAATATCGATGCAGCCAGGCTGGCCGAAATCTCCGCGCAAAAAGCGCGTGATTCCAATGATCCGCAAGAGCTGCCTCCGGGAAAGTACACGGTAATCCTTGAACCGGCGGCTGTGCTGGATTTAGTTGGCTTCATGTTCTGGGACTTTGGCGGGATGGCGATTCTGGACCAGCGGTCATTTCTGAATAACCGTATCGGCACAAAACTATTTGGCGAAAACATCACTATCGTCGATGACGTCACCCATCCGCTGCAATCGAACGCTGCCTTTGATGGTGAAGGCGTGGCGCGCCGCCGCGTGAACCTGGTGGAAAAGGGTGTGATCCGCAGTCTGGTATATGCCCGCGGCACCGCGGAGAAGATGCGCAAATCTGAGTACAAAGATAAAGTCGGCGAGATTGGAGCCACGGGCCATGGCTTCCCGCTGCCAAATGAGATGGGGGAAGCACCGACGAATATCGTCTTTATTACTCCGGGCGGCGAACAAACGGTTGACCAGATGATTGCCGGCACTGAGCGCGGTATTCTTATCACCAGGCTGTGGTACATCCGCGAAGTAGACCCTTATGAGAAGATTCTTACCGGCATGACGCGTGACGGTACATTCCTTGTGGATGGCGGCAAGGTAAAGAACGGACTGCTGAATTTCCGCTTCAACCAGAGCCTGATTGAGATGCTCAACAATGTGGAGGCAATGGGCAAAGTCGTGCGTTCCAGCGGTGAAGAGGCTTTTGACATGGTGGTTCCGGCCATGAAAATTCGCGGGTTCAATTTCACTGAAGTAACCAAGTTTTGAGCGGGTTTTCGGACAACTACCCTGGCGCATGTCCTTTTGGTGCGTAGCGAATACCAAAGTAATCTTGGGGTGTTTGGGCTGCCGGTGTACCCTCGCTTTAGAGGTGCAGGGGTGAACGAAGTCAAAACACTCATCGCAGGCTCAGGCCCAGCGGATACAAGAAGTTCCGTACGTTTTCCGCTCAGACTTCCCATTACAGTGCGCACAGCGGATGCCCATGAATACTTTGCTGAAACCGCGGACATTTCCGCGGGCGGCGTCCTGTTCCATACCAAAAGCACTCTTGCAGTAGGCACCGTGATCAGGTTTCGCATTGTGCTCCCCGCGTCTGTTTTGGGGACTGACACAGATGTCCAGGTAAATTGCACCGGACGCGTGGTGCGTTCACTGGACGAAAAAGGCGATAAAGCAGTGGCAGCCGTAATCGACGAATACTGCTTTGAGCGCATTCTCAGCAACAGCCTGGCGACAAGCTGCTAGCACATTGCCAGCAAATAAATGCCGGCAAATCCATGCCGAAAAAATCGGATATTCTTGCCAGTCTGGAATTCTTTGATCGACACGGCGGCCATAAGGCCGCTTTTATTTTGTGCCCCGACTACAGCGGATTTTTCTACGGCGGTCTGAACCCTTTGCATCCTTTTGCGGCAGGCTAGTTCTCCAGATGCCTGTATAATTGGTTTGTCCCAACCTGTGCTGGAGAGATGGCCGAGTGGCTGAAGGCGCACGCTTGGAAAGCGTGTTTAGGGGAAACTCTAACGTGGGTTCGAATCCCACTCTCTCCGCCATTCAATCTGCAGCTTAAGAGAACTTCTCTCTGGTTCGTAGCGAACCCGCGCTTCCCGGCCCTTTTCTCGTCTTCCTAAAATCAGACTAGACACCGAGCGAAAGAGAAACCTGAGTTTTGTGGTGATTTTCTCCGCTCGGCAAATCGGCAGTCCACGTTTCGAGATCGAAGAACTGCATTGGAATCGAACTCCTAGCGAATATCTCAGCTTGGGAGAAGTGAGCGCATATCCAGGTTACAGATGGGGAACTGCTCTATCACGCAATCGCCATGGGAAGTGAGTGAGCGTTGGCTCTGGAGCCTGTTTCGCCGCAACCAATGGGGAGTCCTTAGCTTTGTCGGAGCTAGCTTCGTGGGGACTGAAAACTGCCCCGCACTGAGATAGGTCGCTAAGACAAAATGGTTGTATAGCAAGATACTGAAAAAGTAACGTTTATCACTTTCGTTGGATCAGGGTTACTAAAGTTATGCGGTTCGTTTTTACGCTACTCGAAAAACGTGCATCTCAGGTTAGTGTTTCGCGAAAAATGAGGTGACACGAGCGTCATGAACACGAGCCCGGAAACCCTATCCACTGAGTTGCGCCAGTTTTCGTCGGAATTGAAGCGGCTAGAGCAGCGGCTCAAATCAGAACCGCCACCCGATCCTGTGGCTTTGAACGAATTTCGCCATGCTGTTGACAACGTGCGCCTGACGGGCTGGAGCGTCAGCGAACTGATTAACGCGCAGCACGCCAAGAAGAATCCCGATACCGTGTTAGCCTTCCTGGCCGCGGAACGTTTGCGTCGGTTCAATCAGTTGGTGAAAAACCTATGCGCGGACATCGACCGGCGGGTAATAACGTTCCAAACCAACGGCATTGAGTCGCTACTTGAATCTGTCGAGGCACTCGATATTCGGCTGAGACACTGTTTCAGCCAACGCAAATCCAAACCTCAGAACGCGGCCCAGTTAAACAGTCAACAGCGCGGATGAATGATGATTCAGTCACCAAAATGTCTTGGTTCAGGAATTTTTTTCACAGTTACGGCCGTCACTTGAGTAACGCAAGTTGCAGATTATCCGTTGTGTAGATGACGTACTCTGATTGGCATTGTGTTTGCTATCTGACTATTTCGAGGTGCTTATGAAAGCTGCAGTGGTTTGTGGGGTATTGCTTTTCGGTATGGCAATGCAGGCGAAGGACGCTCCGTCATATCAATCGGGCGTGCTGAAGGAAATGACCTCCGTCGAGTGCGGGTTTGAGCAGAAGAGCGCGAAAGGACTCGTGGGTGAGTTGGTGGGAACGGATGACAGCCACAGCAAAACGCGCAAGACTTTCTGCCAGGAATACGTGCTGCAAACGGACCATGTGATTTACCACATCCGTCCGCGAGAAGAGAAACATCCAGCGCTCCTGCCGGTAGGCGAGAAAGCCATGTTCCGCATGAAGAAGGATTTCATGGTGCTGAAGGCCCTGGAGGGTGATAACAAGGAGCGGGAATACGATGTCGTGTCGATGACACCTGTGCAAGAGAATAATGCGTCGGCTACAAGCAGGACGCCGCTTACGGTGACGCCGACCGCTGGGCAGTCCAACAAATAACACAACATGGAGAACAAAGAAATGAAGAAACACAGGATTACGTTTATCGCAGTTCTGGCGCTGAGCGGATTCACGGCAGCGCAAGTTGCGGCAGGCAGCTCTACATCCGCCGGCGCGTCGGTCACTCCGGGGCAGGCCAATGCCAATGTCAATAGCAGTCAGAGCGCCCAGGCAGGCGGGGCTGCCGCCAATACCAACGCTTCGGGCTCGGCGCAGGTTTCTCGTCCCGACGAAACGAAGCATGAGCACGGCGCCAAGGCTGGAGCGGGCTCAGAGAATTCCGCTTCTGCGGCAACCGGCGCAGGTTCGGCGGCGCTTGGCAGCACTTCCAGCCTGCAGGCTGAACTCACCAAACCCATTGACGCCGGCAAGGCCAAGCCGGGCGACGAAGTTACAGCCAAACTGACCCAGGATTTCAAATCCGACGGCAAAGTCGTTTTCCATAAAGGCTCAAAACTTGTAGGCCACGTGACCGAAGCCCAGGCGCACACGAAAAGCCATGCAGAATCCAGGCTAGGCGTCGTGTTTGACAAGGTACAGCCCAAGGGCGGCGAAGAAGCTTCCATAAACGCGGAGGTTCAGGCGCTGGCACCTCCGGCGCACGCAGTTCTTGCTTCCTCCGCCGATGAGAGCCTAAGCGCGCCCGCAATGGGTGGCGGCCATGGCGGCGGTGGCAGCCGCGGGAGCGGCGGATTGGTGGGCGGCGTGGCCGGCGGGGCAACGTCAACGCTAAGCAATACTGCAGGCACTTCAGGTAACGTGGTCGGCGGAGTTACCGGCGGAGTCACCTCAAATGTTTCCAGCACAGTAAATGGAGCCGCAGGCGCCGGGCTTTCCGCTGAGGGAACGCTTACCAACGCCAGCCGTGGCGCTATCGGCATGCAGGGACTTTCACTCAGCTCTGTCAGCGCCGCAAGCGCTCAGGGTTCCATCGTTAGCTCTGCCAGCAGAACTGTGAAGCTGGAAAGTGGTACGCAGATGCTATTGCAGTTAAGCGGCACGGCGAAGTAAAACCTAAATGTCTCATGCGGCCAGGTCTTGCCCGGCCGCATTTTGCTTTTTTCGGCCGAATGGTAAATTTTATCTACAGTGCCTCTTACCTCGTTCTTCGATTTCGACTAAGCGTAAAGAGAAGATCGCGAGGATGAGCCTTGGGGAGCTACCTTCGATGCCGGCGGCAACTTTGGAAGTGGCCGTTGCCCATCTTTCCCCGCATAAGTGAGAGAACAACATTTCCCTCTTAACTGCTGTAGCTTTCCCCGATCCTTGCAATCCCTGTTCGGTTGCGCCACTGCACCTCGAAGTGTTGGACTGAGTTGCCGTAAATGTTATCGATGGACGGCACGGATGCGAAATCCCGGAGCAGAAATCCACGAACTTCCCTGTATTTTTCCCTGTTAACGGGAATTCATGCAGAGACAGGTTCGCAACAGACTGCATCCACCGCCACTATCTGTGTTATCAGTAACTCAAGTGCCCTTGGTGTCCAAGAATTGCTGGAATTTGTGCATAAACACTCGGCTACATTCAATCTCCTTCTTAGAATGTAAACTTCAATGCAAGCTGCATGAGTCTGGGTGGAGCGGCATTTACGACATGGCCAAAGAGATCGCTGTCAATGTCTCCGTTGACGGCTGCCGGTCCAAAAAACTGCGTGTGATTGAAAGTGTTAAAGGTTTCCAGGCGGAATTGCAGAGCTTTTGATTCCCCCAAGGTGAAAGACCTGAGCAGGGCGATGTCAGAATTAAACATTCCTGGTCCATAGAATGAGCGACGTGACGCAGTACCTGGAGTACCCAGGGCCTGCGGTTGAAATAGAGAAGTGTTGAAGTATGGCTGGCCATTGCGTGGATTCTGATTCAGGTTCAAGGGACCCGGAGTAAAATCTGGCAGGTCGAGGCTTTGATTGTTTACGCCATTCGGCAAACTGCCTAATAACGATCGATCTCCGTCACTCGAAATGGTCACAGGAAATCCAGTACTAACACGGGTAATTCCTGAAATTGTCCAGCCTTGAAGAATGCTTTTTCCATGAGAGATGAAGCGGTCGAAAGGCAGGCGGTACTCATAGCTGGCGACCACATTATGCTTCAGATCAAAAGCTGAGAGTGCTCGCGTCAGATTATGGTTAAAGGGATTGACTGGATCTGCCAGGCTTGATGACTGATCGAGCGATTTGCTGTAAGTGTAGCCAAGCAAGAGAGTGAGGCCGTGGCCGGTATGGCGGACGCTGGCCTGAAGTGAGTTGTAGCTGGAATTCCCAACAGAGCCTTCAAAGTCATCATTCGCGAATGCAGGTCCAAATGGGCCTCTTGTGCCATTGATCTGCTGACCAGCAGCCGTAATGAAGGAGGTGCTTTCTCCGAATGGACCACACGTAGGTGATCCTGGAGCAACCGCGCTGGGCTGGCTTAAGCCCAGGCAGAGAGCGGGATTGCCGGGATTAGCGGAAAACACCACGAGAAGGTGATGCGCCTGTGATCCGACATAGCTGAGGCTGACCAATGTGCTTGTTCCAACCTGGCGTTCTACGGATAAGAAATAACTTTCGTTGTAAGGAAATGTGTTGTTGCGCTCAGGCGTAGTGAGTCCCGCGATAGGCAGGAACGAAGAGAAGTCAATGCTGCTGTCAGGATGGCTTTGAGAAGCCCCATTGAGTGTTGGAAATGTCAACGGAAAAGGCTGGGGATGGACCTGGCCATCTGCCGCATTGATGAACGGTGTTGCAAAGAGCGGCGGCGCCGGACTGGTATAGCTCAGGCCAAAAGGGGGCTGCGGTTCATCCACGGCAATGGTGTTGCCTTGGATGGCCGAATAGAAGATTCCATAGCCTGCCCGAATACTGGTTTTGCCGGAACCGCCAATGATCTTGTCTAAAGCACCGGGGCCAGTCGAAGGAGAATAAGCTAAACCAACCCGTGGCGAAAAGCGGTGGCGCGCAGGCACCAATGTGTCCGGGATTCCCGGATCACCAGGATAGACAATTCCCAGCGGCGCTGTGGGGTAAATGACCGATTGCTGTCCCAGTGAAAGAGTCGGGATCTGGTTGTATTTTTCAGACCAGTATTCCATGCGCTCCCAGCGCAGCCCATAATTGAATACGAGGTTCGGTTTCACGTGCCAGCCGTCCTGTGCAAATGCTCCGTAATATTTGTGACGGCCGTAATAATGACGTGAATCAGCCTGGTTGAAATTGCTGGGAGTGCCAATTAGAAAATCTGCGAAGTCAGAGCCAGTTTCCGAACCGAAAAAGGCGAAAGAACCGTTGAAGGTAGGGTTTGGATTCACATTTACGTGTTCCAGGCTACCATCTCCACCGAACTTCAGGTTGTGGTGGCCGATGCTTCGGGAAAAATTGTCAGTGATTGAAAATGTGTTGTTCACCTGATCCAAGCCAGTAATGGTGGTGCCCATTACAAATGAATTGAAGATCACATTTTCAACGCCTTCAATTGCCGGCGCCAGCGGAACAATACCGGAAGTACCTGTACCGAAGCCCTGCGACGCCAGACTAACACCAACGCCACCAAGCGGATGTCCGACATCATTCGCATTCCGCATGTAATTCAGGCGAACCTCGTTTACCGTATTCGGTCCCAGGGTCTTGGTTTCGCTGAGTGCGATAAGCTGTCCACGCCCTGTGGTTAGAGCGTTAAAGCCGGGCACGCTAGCGCCACCCTGTCCAGTGGGGTAGGGGTTGTTCAGCGAGTAATCGCCAAAAAAATAGTAAGCAGAAAGCAGACCCCAGCGGTCTGTATTGGCGTCAAGACGGAACCCGGCTTTGTCATCACGGAGTTGTTTGCCCTGGGATGCTGTCGAGAAAGTTGAAGAGCCAATATTGGGACCGGGAATGTATTGCAGCAGGTTCTTCGCAGGGTCAGACCATGCCTGTTGTGGAATGATGGCGTTGGGAAACACGCATTGTGAACTGTTGGTGCATCCGGGAGTAAAGTACGGCTCGTTAGCCGAAACGCCATACCCGAGTCGCTGAGAAAGAATATTTGCAAGGAAAGGACCACTTACGCTTCCGGTAAGCTGGTCAGAGCGGTCGGAGAAATCCCCCATTCTGTTAGCCAGCGAAGGGACTGGAATCAAGCCGGTATCAACGCTCTGGTCGTTCCGGGTGCCCTGATAGTCGGCAAAGAAAAATATTTTGTTCTTGGTAATCGGTCCGCCGATTGTACCGCCATACTGGTTCTGGCGAAAGAACCCGCTTTCAGGTGAGAAGAAGTTCCGGGCATCTAATAAGGTATTCCGCAGGAATTCAAATGCACTGCCATGAATGTTGTCCGTACCGGATTTTGTTACTACGTTTACGACTCCGCCGGTGTAGTTACCATATTGCGCATCGTAGTTATTGGTCAGCACCCGGAATTCTGCAACTGCATCCAGGTTAGGAACGATACCGGTCCCCCCATTCATCATTTCCTTAACATCGCCGCCATTTACGATATAGCCGTTAGAGTCCTCGCGCTGCCCGCTGATCGACTGATTCCCAGAATTCAATTCGCCTGAAGGGGCAATGGCGACGGAAGCTCCCGCCATAACAATGGAATTAGGCTGCTGGGTGGTCATGGGCACGACGCCTGGCTGAAGCGCCAGCAGATCGGTAAAAGCTCTTCCATTCAAAGCAACAGAGGTTATGGTTGAAGCAGTAATTACTTCGCCCATCTGCGTGGTTTCGGTATCAGCTTGAATTCCGGTCGTTGTAACAACAACCTCTTCCATTTGTTGAGCTATCTGCAGGACGGCATCCACTTTAATCGCGCCGTCAGCGTCGATCACCAAGCCTGTGCGTCTCTCGGTCTTAAAGCCTTGGGCCTCTATTTCAAGGTCGTAGCGCCCTACGGGCAAACTGGGGAAGATAAACGATCCATTGGCATCACTTGCTATCTTATTGCGGATGCCCTGGGCAATATTAATTGTCTGCACAGTTGCGCCTGGAATAAAGGCGCCAGTGGTATCCCTGAGCGTCCCTGAGATGCTGCCGGTCGTGCCTGCCCATAACATGCCTTGAGAGGCAATGAGCAAGCAGATAAGAAGCGGCAGTAGTGATTTGACTCCTGAAACTGCGGAGGGTGTTTTACGCAGTAGAGTTTTCACCGGCTGTGAGACGGCCACGAAACCATTGACTAATGTTGTCGTGGCTATGAATGCGTTCTTGTTAAACGGCTTTGAGGACGGCTGCTGAGAAGACATGGGGGGAGGCTCCTAGCGAAAAGTCGATCAGTTGCGAAGCCTGACATTAGACCAAGCGGTTGAATAAATTCAGTAATTGTTTATGAGAGAGCTCAAATAGGGTGCCAGCGGATATGTTTGGAGGGTCAACGGTATTGTGATGCGAATCATGACCTGCTTTTTATATCCGACCGTAGTTTAAAGTAAGCCGTTCGCACTGGTTTAAGCACCCGTTGATAGAAGACATAGATGAGAAATTGTCCTGATCTCGTTGCGCTATGCAGATTTATGCGAAAGGAAAGGGATACTTATCAGCAACTTTTGTTATAGCTCTTGCATGAGGTGCGGCTTGAACCGAGAAAGAAATGCTATGCCCCGGACCTCGATCACAAATCCAGGGCACATGAAGCAGGCAACGGTCAGGTCAAAGAGAACGGAAGCAAAAACCGCAATCAAATACAGCAGCCGCTAAAAGCTTAAATACTGACGCACACCACTTGCCTGGCGTTTGCTTACTATGAATTCAAGATTGTTGCCCAGGGTAATCAGCCAGCGCTGACTGCTCATGGAACTCATCCTGCGTATATGGTCAGTATTTACAAGAGCATTGCGATGGATCCTGCGGAAGCTCGTATTTTGCAGCCGCTCTTGAAGAGCAGAAAGGGTGTGCGTTGCCATATATTTGCGGTTTGCTGTAATTATCCATACGATTTCAGCTTCGGCTTTGAATGCAAATACTTCCGATGCGTCCAGCAAAACATATTCCTTGGCCGTCTTGCCAACAATCTTGCGGGACCAGCTTTGGGCCACGGGCTCGATGACCTCCTCGATTTTACGCAGTTGTGCGGCGAGTTCAGGAGGGTTTTGCCGAAGCCGACGAGCGCGTTCCACGGCCTGAGCCAGGCGGGCTTCGCCTACAGGCTTCAGAACATAGTCAATCGCGCCTGCCTCCAAGGCTCGAATCGCATATTCATCAAAAGCGGTAACGACCACAACAACTGGCGGGATACGGCTTTGGTTTAAGATATGAATTACCTCAAAGCCGCCAACATCAGGCAATTGCAAATCGAGAAATACAAGGTCAGGTGAATCCTTTTCGATAATATTAAGAGCCGATTTGCCATTATCAGCTTCTCCGATTACGACCAGTCCTTGAATCTGTTCTAGTTCTTCACGTAAAACATTCCGGGCAATTTGTTCGTCATCCACTATGATTGTTTTTAACGGTATCATGGGTTCCTCGCTGATTCATCTTTGCCTTTATCACAGAACCGGGAGTCGCGATTCAAAGAAATCCGCGAAAGGACTGCTATAGTCCATGAACGGCCAGATTAATGTTTAAGCGGTGTTGCGCACCAAGACTTCGTGTTCGCTACTACTTATCGAACGGCGGACCAGCGGGATGGAGAACTCCACGATTGTCCGACCGTCTTGTGATGAGATATACATTTCAGCGTCAAGTCCAAAGCAAAGCAGGAGTCGGCGCCTTACATTTGCTAATCCGACTCCCTCAGTTTTACCGTTCCGGGATTTTGTACTGAACTCTTTACCCGTGTTTACTACCCGAATTTTTAAATGGTTGTCTTCCGACCATATATTGAGGTTGACGAAACCTCTTACAGAGTGAGGGGCGACTCCGTGCTTGACCGCATTTTCGACCAGTGGCTGAATGGACAATACAGGAATTTCGGCCCTAAGCAAATCGTCAGGAACCTGGATCCTGGTTGTGAGTTTCGGTCCAAGCCGCAAACTTTCGATTTCCAGATATGACTTAACAATTTTGAGCTCCTCCTCCAGAGTAATGAAAGTCCGATCAGAGCGAAGGAAATAACGAAAAACGTCCGCGAGGTTCAGAACAAGGCGTCTTGCCTCGGAATTGGTACGGGAAATTGTGCCGTAAAGAGTGTTGAAAGAATTGAAGAGAAAGTGAGGGTTGATCTGTGCCTGCAGAGCCCTCAACTCGGCCTTCGATGCAAGGGCTTGCATCTCAAGATGGCGCCTGCGCTCAACCTGCACCTCTATGATTTTTCCAAATTGTGCCAACAAGGCAATGTCATCGCTGAGATAGCGGCGTCCGCCACGCCGCGATCCCAACAACAGCAGGCGGGCGTCACCTCGGGAAAAGCGCAATGGAACAACTGCCTCGGCCCATGAATAGGAAGTAAGCGCTTGCGCATGATCCTTCTCCAGAAGGGCGACAGGCACAGGAAGATCTTCAAGATCGCAGGCACGCAGGCGGTCTTCCACACGGCTGTACTGACATTCGAAATAATTTTCAATTGTCTGATGGGCATGGATAAGATATTTCTCTTCTGTGTGTTCGTCAGTTATCGGAAAACGCAGCGCCTCCAAGATCGGTTCAATCCGGGGACGGCGGAACAGAAGCCGGGTGCATGCCTGTTCAATCAGGCTAGAGAGCTTTGTAAAAGCAATCAGAACTGCGGAAACACCAATGAAAGCCAGTGCTGCCGCAAATTGGTTTCCGGCGACTCGTTCAATAAAGTGAAATCCAGACTCCAGAACAAAGCCCAGGAGTACTACCAATGAAGCAGCAGTAATTCTGATCGCGAACCTGAGAAAAGCATCCAACAGCAAAAAGCGGTAATCGATAAGAAGCAGAAAAAGTGAAAGCGGAATCCCTGCATGATGAAAATGGCCAGCGCTACTGTCAAAATAGACGAAAAAGACTGAGAAAAGTAAAACACACATCGCTACAGCAAAACGTGCCAGACTCCAGTTTCGGGCTGGCCGCCGCCACAATTCTAATGAGATCGCAATCATGGTAAGACTACCAAAGATAACCGTGACCAGCTCCAATGCAGCCCGGTGTGGAGAACCGAAATTATGGTAATGGGCCCATAGATGTAACCCTGCGCCGGCAGTGGCTATCACATACCCAACTCGCCACAAGTATGCATTACGATGCTCAAGCCAGATATGGAGCAGAAGTGCTGTGAGAAATGTAAGGGCGGAAAAGCTGATCACGTGAAGGATGTGAACAGCAACATTTTCTTGGAGCCCTGGAGCAAGCACTACTAAATCCCCAATGTTCCAAAGTAGTGCCAGGGCTGCAGCACAAGCTGCCATGAAGCTGCGCTTGCGTCTGGAACGCCGCCAATCCAGAAAGAAAAGATACAAAAGGATGCTAAAGCCCGCGACGCCGGTGCAATGTCCAAGTGTATTGCCGAGAATGGGGCTCCACATCTTCATAAAGATTGGCAGATACTAATCTTGTTTCTGAAGCTCAGTGCAATTTATGTTGAATCATTTACGATTGTGGAAATGGAACTAGAAGTACTGAAATGGAACAGTGACTCTCCTAAATGAACAAGAGCAGATGAGTGTGTCCATTCAGCAGTTCTCGCATCGCCGGAAGTACCTGGGTTTGTGGCCGGAATGGCATTGTCCATTCGACGAAGGCAGTAATTCATTTGCCAACTATTGAGACGGCGATAGGTACAATACACTGCTCTGCTCACGAATGATCCAACGCGTCATAGACTAGATTCAGCACTCTCATCGATAAGCCCACCAGGCAGTACAAGGCCGGATAGCTTCTTTCGCGGAGTTGAATGGTTGGAGGTGGATCAACCGTGCTGCATCCTCGCTGAGTCCATTGTTGGCCGCTAACCTGAAGAAATGGTTCATTCACCGCACTGCCCAGTGCGCTGGCGACAAAGTCATGCGTGAGATCTGCGGCATGATTTATTACCTTGTGTGCCGACACATGTGACGTGGGTGCTCTGAGGAAAACCCCGTACCAAGTGACAATGGCGAAGCCTTGTTCAGTTGCAAAGAAACAAGAGTGACGGGCAAGGCCAATAAAACGAGAATCGATAAGGAGTAAGGAGAAGCCATGGACGAAATGGACGACAACCGAACTTATAAGGTGGTAGTTAATCACGAGGAACAATATTCGATCTGGCCAACCGAAAAGTTCAACCCCTTGGGATGGACGGATGCAGGCAAGAATGGCTCCAAGGCCGAGTGCCTGGCTTATATCAAAGAAGTATGGACAGACATGAGACCTTTGAGTCTGAGAAAGAAGATGGAAGCATCTTCCCGGCAACCGGCCCCGAACTAAAGCAGCTGCGCGTGCGAATGCTGCTGTGGTTCCGGCTTCATTCATTGCTTCGCTAGCGGCACCGCTGATGCGATGCCGCGTTCCTGCCACCGGCTTTTTGTCACTGAGGCTGATTTGTGATTCTTGATTGTCATTGCCACATCGCCAGCCATCGCATCATGCCGGAGAAGTTCTTCAAGGGCTGGGCGCGGACAGTAAAATCTAATCTCCCCTTCTACCTTGATTCGACTCAGGAGCAGCGCATTGATGAGTTGCTCTATGAGCTAAATGAGGACCCTGATTGCATCAGTCTGCTCAAGGAGATAGATGAGGCAGGCATTGATCGCGCAGTTCTGTTGGTGATTGATTTTGGTGTCGCTTATGGGGATGTTGAATTGACGATTGAGGAGATTCACCTCGCCCATAAAAAGCTTATAGAGCAATCGGGCCGACTGTTGGCTTTTTCGAACGTAGATCCGCGCCGCGGGCGCGAGGGGTTGGATTTGTTCGAGAAGGCAGTACGTGAGTGGGGATTCTCTGGAATGAAGCTGTATCCACCGTGCGGATATTCGCCGGACGACCGTAGCCTGTTTCCATATTACGAGATTTGCCGTGAGCTGCATTTGCCCGTTCTTACGCACATTGGTCCAACCACGGCGACATTGCCATTTCGATACACGCAACCGCACTGCGTGGACGATGCTGCTTTTCATTTCCCAGAAGTCAATTTCATTCTAGGGCATGCGGCTGTTACTCATTACCAGGATGCGGCTTTGCTGGCACAGTACCGGCCAAACATTTTTCTTGATCTTTCCGGATTTCAGACGGCCATTCATCGCAACGAGTTCAGGAACATCATCAACTGGCACCTCAGCCGGGGGCTCGGAAGAAAGCTATTATTTGGAACCGACTGGCCTATCCATCGATTTTGGGGAAATCAGCGGGACTGGGTAGAAAAATTCACCGCACTTGAATCCGAGGCGGTGCTGCCGACGGAAGAAATGAACAACATTTTAGGTAACAATCTGCTGGGCATTCTGCCCCAAGCGGCAAGGAAACATGCAAAATACGGAACTTAGACCGGACGTAGAATTTGCCCGACAAATAGTTGCCAGGCTGAGTAAAAAAGGCTTAAAGCCTGAAGAGATTCGGGACGAAATGGCTTTGAATCAGGACTTAGGGATTGATTCCTTATTATTCATCCGCTTGATTCTTGAACTGGAGAGCAAGTCGTCAAGACGAATATTCAATGTTCAGATCATCGCGCAAATCAAAACGTTCAGTGACTTGTGTGCTGCCATTATCGCCGCGTAACCAGGCGATTTTGAAAAATGTCGATCAAGAATATCCTCATTACTGAGCCGGCAAACCCCGTATTGCGCCAACTGGCAATCGAGTTTCTGCACAAGCCGGATCTGCGCCTGGTGTGTTTTGGCAAAGGAGAAGACGATGGCGAAGAGCAGCTGTTACAGATGCTCTTCGCCTCAGGACAAAACCATCTCTGGTTTAAAGAGTGCAAGAGAGTTTTCGTAAATGAAATCTGGCACGCGTTGGACTTAGCCGATTCGATTGAGGAGTGCAGAAAGAAAACGCAAAGGGCATTGTCGTTTGCGAACAAACAAAAAGCTCCGGCCTTTCATTATCTGAGCGCCGCCACGGTAGCAGCGCTGAGAGTTGAGCCATTCCCAAGCGATATACCAAAGTACGCCAATGATCAGAAGCACCTGCTGAATGAAACAGCAATCGAGCAGTTTGGACGCAACGGGCGGATCTATCGGCTTCCATTGAGCGCTGAGGAATTGTTTCATGCTGGTTCAGGATGGGCACAGTTTCTTTGTAGGCTGACCCATTTCAAGCGCGAAATAGAAGACCGCATTCCCGGGTACTTCTCTGCTCAGCCACTTCGCCTCTATTTGCCAAACGGAGGCACCATTGACGTAGCTCGCAGTGACGATATAGCGAAGGCAATCGAGGGGATACTCAAAAGCGGTATGGATGGACCTTGTTTCCATCTCCGTACGCCACAACCTCTGCTCCTGGAAGAATGTCTTCGCATGCTGGCTGAGTCCGCCGGAGTGCGTTTGCAGATCGTGGCCAGTCACGAACATCAAAATTATGTTGACCGACTTTTTGGCTCAAGAATGGAAAAAGTTTTGGAACAGCTCGAACGGTCAGCCAAGATCACGACCGGGCTGGTTCCCGACGCAGGCCATGCATGGTTGAGCGTTCCGTCACTTTCGCCGCAGGAACTCATTGCTGCGTTTCACTCCGAGTCGTACATTTCGCTGAGTGAAGCACGCGATTGGAAATCGGGCCTCGAACAAAAGCAAGTTGTGTTGTCCGACGGCAGCCATCTTAATTATTACGTTGGCGGAGAAGGACAAGAAACACTTGTGCTGCTCAACGCATATGGTCAGAGCTTTAGGTATTGGGAGAGATTTATTCAGGCAGTCTTTCCGAAGCTTCGCATTGTCTTATGGACGGCCCGCGGAAATGATGGCGACACGATTGGTTTAAAAACTGCCAATGCTCTGGCGGTACACGCGGACGATCTGGAGAAGGTGCTACAACGGGAGAAAATCGAGAGCTGTACTTTGCTGGCATGGTGCTCCGGGCCAAAACTTGCGCTGGAATATTATCAACATTACCCAGATCGTGTTTCTTCGATGGTGTTTGTGGCCGCATCGTTCAAAGGTCTTCAGCAGCATAAAGCTCTGGAAACAGAATATGAGAAGAACCTGGAGCCACTGCTGGAAGCGGTCGAGAAATACCCGGAAACGGCTGACGTAGTTCTCGAGTATCTCAAGGGAATATTACTGGCCCAGGGCAGACAGGACCGCCGCATGGATGATTTGGCGGCAATGTCTGATCGGGACCTTCAGCAAGCATTATCGGCGGTCAACCTGAGCCTGCGGGAATTAGTGCTGCACCCGTTTCATGGAGAAAGTATTGTGGCGTATGCCAAACAGATGTGTGATTTCTGGAAACACGATTTTGTTGCCGGACTGGATAAAGTCAAGGTTCCAGTGATCTTTGTCGGTGGCGACTGTGACCGGATCGCTTCACAAGCCATTGCAAAAGTTATAGCGGGGATGATGCCACAGGCAAGGTATCTGGAAATCGAAGGCGGGACGCATTATATCCATTATGACCAGTGGGACATGCTGGCTGAGATTGCAGGACAAATCCTAGAACCAGGTGGCAGGCTTGAATTCAGCACATCCTGGGCGACCATGAGTAAGTTTAATCATGAACCTGCCGTCGCGAGGCAAAGTTAAAACATGATCAAGAAAATACTCTCTGATAGCGATATCCAGTTGACCTATCCAGTAATGAGCCAGCTTCGCCCTCATGTGCCAGAGCACGAATACGTTGATCGGGTAAAAAGACAATCGCAGACCGGAAGCTACCAAATCGCGGCTCTTTTCGACGACGGGAGAATAGGGTGCGTTGCGGGATACCGGATATCCGAAAACCTGGCGTGGGGAAAAATCATGTATGTTGACGATCTGGTCAGCGACCAGAATGGCCGTTCAAAGAGTTACGGAAAGCAGATGCTAACGTGGCTCGTTGGCGAGGCCAAAGCGAATGGCTGCCAGGAATTTCATCTCGATTCCGGCGTGCAACGCCATGCGGCACACCGGTTTTATTTGCGCGAAAGAATGGATATTACTTGTTTCCATTTTGGCAGGAAGATCTAGTTCATTTGTCGCGTGATCTTTTCTGATCACAGTGTGTAGTCGAATCGCAATTGCATTCAGCACGCAGCATCAGCCACTACATTAGCCTCAACATAAAAAACGCAGTGGATATGTTCAACGGGCGAATCGATCGCATCTCTTGAATCGGCCGTCTAACAGTCTGAAGTAGCCACCTGCAAAAAGCCATGCACCAATAACCTTTCATCTTGAAGGCAATACCGCAGTGCCCGGGTTCGCATTTCAGGTGAATTTAGAGTGGAAAACTATTCTATGAATATCAGCAGCATCCTTACTTATCTACGGCAGAGAGACATTCTAGTTCGTTTGCGAGGGAGCGATCTGTCAGTAGTGGCGGGGAAGGGCGTATTGTCGGCCGAAACCAGAGCTATGCTGTCGGAGCATAAGCAGGCGATTGTGAGTTACCTGCGGGAGTTGCAACCGAGGGAGAGCAGCGAGATTCAGAAGGTGGACCGCAGTTTGCCCTTGCCGCTTTCTTCGGGCCAGAAACGGTTATGGTTTTTAGCGCAGCTGGAGCCTGAGTCATCTGCTTATGTGATTCCCACAGCGGTACGCATCCATGGACCGTTGCAGGCCGGGTTGTTGCGGCAGGCACTGGGCAAGATCATTGAGCGGCATGAAGCTTTGCGTACGGTCTTCCGAGGTGAAGAGGGCGAGCCACGGCAGGTGATTTTGAACGACGTGGCAGTGCCATTTTCGGTCGTGGATTTACGCACCAGCACGCTGGCCGAGCAAGAAAAAAAGCTGGAGGCTTGCATACTGCGTGAAATGAGCAAGCCCTTCGATTTATCAGAGGGGCCGCTGCTACGAGCGCTGGTGGCGCAAACGGGAGATCAGGAACATGTGTTGTTCCTGGCGGCACACCACATCGTGGCAGATGGATGGTCGATACCTATTCTCGTGCGAGAACTTTCAGCTTTTTATGTGGCTTGTCAGAAAGGGATGACTGCCGATCTTGCGCAGCTGCCAGTCCAGTATGGGGACTATGCGGTGTGGCAACGAAACTGGAATGAGAGTGAGGCGCGAGCTCGCCAGCTTGCTTACTGGGAGAAGCAGTTGGCTGATCTGGTTCCCCTGGGATTGCCCACCGACCGTGCCCGCAACAAGCAGAGCGCGGCACGCGGCGCCACGACGGCTTTTTCGATTTCCAGTACCTTAGCCAGCCGTCTGAGGCATCTAGCCGTGCAGGAAGAAGCGACGCTATTCATGATTTTTCTGGCTGCCTTCAAGGTGCTGCTGAGTCGCTATTGCAATCAAAATCAAGTTGCGGTGGGTACGCCGGTCGCCAACCGTGAGCTGGGAGAAATCCAGGGTCTGATCGGTTTTTTTGTGAACACTCTAGTACTGCACACCCACGCCAATCCCAATGCCAGCTTTCGGGAATGGCTGCGGCAGGTGAAAAAGACAGTACTGGATGCGATGGACAATCAAGACCTGCCATTTGAACAACTCGTGGATCACCTGCAGCCGGAGCGCACAACCAACCAGAACCCATTGTTCCAGGTGATGTTCATTCTGGAAAATTCTCCACCTTCGGAGATGCAATTAGGCGATATCACGCTACGTCCGATGGAGGTGAGGGGCCAGACAGCGAAATTTGATCTTACTCTGAACCTCGTGCAGGAAGAAGGCGGGCTGCAAGGCAGGCTGAATTACAACCGCGAGATATTCGAGCCGGCGACTATCGACCGGATGATTGCCCACTATCAGCAACTATTAGAAGGCATTGCCGCGCAGCCTGATCAGGCGATTGCAGGGCTGTCGATGTTAACTCCGGTGGAGCGAGAACAAGTGCTGGTGGAGTGGAACGGGACGCCAGTGGAGTATCCGCAAGAAACGATTGTGGAGTTGTTTGAGCAGCAGGTGGAGAGAACACCGGAAGCGATAGCCGTGGAGTATGCGGAGCAGCAACTGACATATGCGGAGGTGAACGGTAAAGCGAACCAGTTGGCGCATTACCTGCAAAAGCTGGGAGTGGGGCCAGAGGTGCAAGTAGGGATTTGCCTGGAACGGAGCCTGGATCTGGTGGTGTCTCTGCTGGGCGTGTTGAAAGCGGGAGCTGCCTATTTGCCTCTGGACTTTCGCTATCCAGAAGAGCGCCTCCAATTCATCACTGAAGATGCACAGGCGCCTGTGCTGATCATCCACAGAGGGCTGGAGAACCAGTTCTCTCAAAGTTCAGCGAGACTGATTGTTCTGGAGGATGTCCGCGAAGAGATTGAGCAATGCAGCCGTGAAAGATTGGAAAGCGGAGTACGAGCTGAGAATCTGGCTTATCTGATCTACACGTCAGGATCAACCGGAAAGCCAAAAGGGGTGATGGTGACGCATGGCAACGTATGCCGGTTGATGCGGGCCACGGAGGCATGGTTTGGATTCAACGATCAGGATGTGTGGACCATGTTCCACTCGTATGCCTTTGATTTTTCGGTCTGGGAGCTGTGGGGAGCGCTGTTGTACGGAGGCCGGTTGGTCGTGGTGCCCTACTGGCTAAGCCGAACTCCAGAAGCTTTTTATCGGCTGGTGAAAGAGCGCGGTGTGACGGTCTTGAATCAGACTCCCTCCGCATTCCAGCAGTTTAGCCAGGAAGATGCGTCGAAGCGGGAGGGAAGTGAAGGACTAAAGCTGAGGTTGGTGATTTTTGGAGGTGAAGCTCTGGAAATGAGCAGTCTCCGTCCGTGGTTGGAACGTCATGGAGATGCAAAGCCGCAACTGGTGAACATGTATGGCATCACCGAGACAACGGTGCATGTGACCTACAAGGAGCTGAAAAAGCGGACGGTACAGGGAAACGCCAGCCTGATTGGGTCAAAAATTCCGGATCTGCAGCTGTACATCTTGCACGAATGGCAGCCTGTGCCCGTGGGCGTGGTGGGGGAGATGTACGTAGGCGGAGAAGGGGTGGCCCGGGGGTATTGGAATCGTCCGGAATTGACAGCAGAACGATTTGTGCCGCATCCGTTCAGCGAAGGCGGAGGAGAAAGGTTGTATCGCACCGGAGACCTGGGTCGATATCTTGCTGACGGAGGTATTGAGTATCTGGGACGGATGGATCATCAGGTCAAGATACGCGGGCACCGGATTGAGTTAGGCGAAATCGAAGCGGTGCTTGAGGAGCATGAAGCGATCAAGCAAGCGGTGGTGACAGTAGTCGAAGATCAGCCAGGCGATAAGCGGCTGGTGGCCTACGTGGTCGGGGAGCCTGAAGCAGGAGAACTAGATGTAAGCAGGATGCGAAGCTATCTACAGTCCCGTCTGCCAGAGCACATGGTGCCGGCAGCCTTGATCGCATTAAAGGCTATGCCGCTTACTGAGCATGGGAAGCTGGATCGCAAAGCGCTGCCGCGGCCCGAATGGAAAGCAGACGAAAAGAAGTATGTGCCACCCCGGAATGCGATTGAACGGGAGCTGAGTCGGATTTGGGGCGACGTGTTAGGGGTGGAGCACGTGGGGGTAAGGGACAACTTTTTCGAACTGGGAGGAGACTCGATTATCAGCATTCGCGTTTTGGCGCACTGCCGGGCAGCTGGGCTCAAGTTTGAGTTACGGCAGTTAATTGAACGGCAGACAATCGAGCGGTTGGCGGAGGTGGTGGAGGAGACAGGATCGAAGCAGGAAGAGGACGGAGGGAAGCCATTCTGCCTGGTCAGCGCCGAAGACAGGAACGAAATGCCTGGGGATGTGGAGGACGCTTACCCGCTAAGCCGATTGCAGATGGGGATGCTGTTTCACAGTGAGAGCAATGCGGCTACGCCGCTATATCACGACATCAACAGTATTCATTTGCGCGCGCCATTCCAGGCTGAGTTTTTGCGCCAGGCAGTTGAAGAAGTTGTGGAGCGGCATGAAGTGTTGCGCGCGTCATTTCACATCAGCCGGTACAGCCAGCCCCTGCAATGCATACACCGCAGAGCGCAAATAGAGGTAAGAGTAGAAGACTTCAGACATCTGGGGCCGGAGGAACAGGATGCAGCACTAAAACAGTATCTGGAGGTGGAGAAGAGACGGACATTTGATGTTAGCCGGCCGGGGTTGCTGCGGATTCACGTTCATCGGCGCACGGAAGATACTTTCCAGTTCTGGTTTATCCATCATCACGTGATTCTGGATGGTTGGAGTGTGGCCAGCCTGCTGACCGAGATGTTTCGTTGTTACATCGGGCTGCAGAAGGGAGGATGGGAGAAGAAACAGAAGTTGAGCAGGCAATTTCGGGAATTCATTGGGACCGAGATCGAGGTAACGAAATCGGAGGATGCGCGGCAATTCTGGGCGAACGAGTTGCAGGGAATGGAAACCGCGACCTTGCCGTGGAAGAAGCAGAGTGCCCCAGAAGCAGAGATGAGAGTACTGACGATCGAGATTGGGGAGGAGACGTCAGATGCGCTAAACGAGTGGGCGCGCCAGTTGGGAGTGTCGGTGAAGAGTGTGCTTTTGGCGGCACACATGCGGGTCTTAAGTTTGATCAGCGGGCAGACGGAAGTGATTACCGGCATCACTTCTAACGGGAGGTCTGAGAACCGGGAAGGAGAACAGGTTCTAGGGCTTTTCCTGAACAGTCCGCCATTTCGCATGAAATTGAAAGGTGGAAGCTGGAAAGAACTGGTGCTAGAGACCGCGAAACAGGAAGTCGCGCTGTTGCCATACCGGCGATATCCGCTGGCGGATATTCAGATGCTGGCGGGTGGAACCAACCTATTCGATGTCACTTTTAACTTCGTTCACTATCACGTCTATGGCGACATTATGCAGGTTGACGGCGTTGAAATTCTTGGCGGGGAGCCATTTGCTTTTACTAATTTCACTTTATGTGCCGGCTTCATGATGGATCCCGTGCAGTCAGCTCTTCGACTCAGGTTGGAATACAACTCCTCTCTTGTCACGAACGAACAAATCGAATCCATCGAGGGCTATTACAAGAATGTGCTGAGGCACATGGTCAGGTGTCCCGATGCTCAATATGAGACCGCGTCCCTGCTGAATGAGGTGGAACGGCAAAAGCTGCTGGTTGAGTGGAATGGAACGGTTGTTGAATCTCCAAAAGAAACACTTGTGGAATTATTTGAGGCACAAGCCGCATCTACGCCCGAAGCAACTGCTGTCATTTTTGGGCATGAGCGTCTGAGCTATGCCGGTCTGAATGAGCGCGCAAATCAACTTGCCCACTCCCTGATCAGGATGGAAATAGGGCCAGAATGTTTAGTGGGCATTGCGCTGGAGTCCTCAATTGACATGGTGATTTCAGTCCTGGCAGCAATGAAAGCTGGGGCCGCGTATTTGCCTCTTGATCCGCAATATCCTCGGACTCGGTTAGAGCACATGCTGAGCGACGCGGACCCGGCGGTAGTAATTGTTAAAGACCATGTGTCACAAATGGCGACCGGTAAAGTCGTCAACCTTGATGCCGCCGCGTTGCAGACTCAAATCAACTCGTCTCCGACTCATAATCCAACCGATGCCGAGCGCATCGCTCCTTTGCTGCCCCAGCACCCCGCCTATGTGATCTATACTTCGGGCTCGACAGGATTTCCCAAAGGCGTGGTTATCACGCATGCCGGCATTCCTGAACTCACCCAGGCGCAAAAGCATTTCAATATCACCCAGCAGTCACGTGTTCTGCAATTTGCTTCGCTGAACTTCGACGCATCTCTTTGGGAAATCGTGATGGCTCTGACCTGCGGTGCGGCGCTGGTAATGATCGAAGGAGAACGCAGCGGCGCACCGTTGCTCAACACCCTGGTTACGCATGGGGTGACTCATGCCTTGTTGCCGCTGGGCGTGCTCGCAACGCTGGAAGAATTTCCAGAACTGCCCCTGGAATGCTTGATCAATGGAGGCGAAGCGCTTCCTGAATCGGTAGTAACGCAATGGTCAAAAGGTAGACGCATATTCAATGCCTACGGCCCAACAGAAGCCACCGTATACGCGACCGTAAGCGCTGCGCTCTTTAGCGCCGAGGAGGCCCCCCCTATTGGCGCACCTATCCGTAACACGCGCGTTTATGTTCTCGACAGCAATCTCGAACTGGCCCCAGTAGGTGCCGTTGGGGAGTTGTATATAGCAGGCCCACGCTTGGCGCGAGGTTATCTGAACCGTCCAGAACTCACGGCGGAACGCTTCATCGCTGATCCATTCGGATCGTCGGGAACACGCATGTATCGTACCGGCGATCTGGCCCGCTGGCGCGGCGATGGCAACCTTGAATTTGTCGGACGTGCAGATGAGCAGGTAAAAATGCGCGGATTCCGTATTGAGTTGGGAGAAATCGAAGCGGTGTTACAGCAACATCCGGCAGTGGCACAGGCTGCGGTGATTGCGCGAGGCGAGCAGCAGGCAGAACGGCGGCTCATCGGCTATGTGGTGCGCAATGAAAACAGCCTTGAAGGTGGCGGCAGCGCGTTGCGTGAATATCTGCGGTCCAGATTACCCGAATACATGGTGCCCAAGGTGATGATGGAGATGGAGAGCCTGCCGCTGACGCCGAACGGGAAGCTGGATCGGCGCGCTCTGGCCAGGATTGTGCCCAAGGAACAGAGAGACGATAAACCCTACGTAGCGCCACGAACGCCCGAGGAAGAAGCGCTGGCCAGGATATGGGCGGAGCTGCTGCAGGTGGAACAGGTGGGAATTCACGACAACTTCTTCGAACTGGGCGGCCATTCTCTCCTGGCGGTGCGGTTGGTTTCTCGCGTTAGGTCGGTATTTGCCCTAGAGGTGCGCGCTAGTGCTTTATTTAAAGCTCCCACGGTGGCCAGGATGGCCGAACACATAGAGCATGTGCAAGGGAACGTGATGAACATCAAGAACATACTCACGGACCTACGGCAGAGTGAGATCACTGTGCGATTGATAGGAAACGATCTGTCGGTAGTAGCGGAGAGCGGAGTCTTGTCGCCGGAAACCAAGGCGATGGTGGCCGAGCATAAACAGGCTATCGTGAATTACCTGCGGGAGTTGCGAGATAGCGACAGCAGGGAGATTCACAGGGCTCACCGGAACTTGCCCTTACCTCTTTCCTCCGGCCAGCAAAGGCTGTGGTTTTTAGCGCAGCTAGAACCTGAATCGTCTGCATATGTGATTCCGGCGGCGGTCCGCATTGAGGGCGCTCTGCAACCTTGGTTGTTGAAGCAGGCGTTGGACAAGATCGTAGAGCGGCATGAGGTTCTGCGTACGGTATTTAAGACTGAAGACAGCGAGCCATGGCAAGTAATCACGAACGAAATAGACGTACCGTTTCAGGTCGTGGATTTGCGCGACAGCTCCGCGGAAGATCAGCAGACAAAGTTAGAGGCTTGCATACGCAGTGAGATAAGCAAGCCCTTCGATTTATCGGAAGGGCCGCTGATGCGGGCGGTGGTGGCGCAACTGGCGGAGCAGGAACACGTGTTGTTTCTAGCCTTGCACCATATTGCGGCGGATGGATGGTCCATCCCCATTCTGGTGCGGGAACTTTCAGCTTTGTATGTGGCGTGTCAGAAGGGTGAGCCTGCCGAACTTCCGGAATTGCCTGTGCAGTATGCCGATTATGCAGTCTGGCAACGAAGCTGGAATCAAAGCGAAAGCAGAGCGCGGCAGCTAAGGTATTGGGAAAAGCAGTTGGCAGGGTTGGTGCCTTTGGGACTGCCCACTGATCACGCGCGCAACGAGCAAAAAACGGCCCGTGGAGCAATGGCAAGTTTTGCCGTTTCCAACTCGTTAGTCAGCCGTCTGAAGATTCTTGGTGCTGAGGAAGAAGCAACGCTGTTCATGGTTTATCTGGCTGCCTTCAAGGTGCTGCTTAGCCGCTATTGCAATCAAAGTCAGATAGCTGTGGGTACGCCGGTGGCCAATCGTGAGCGGAGTGAGACCCATGGCCTGATTGGTTTTTTTGTGAATACCTTGGTACTGCATACAGAGGTCAGTGCAGGTGGTAGCTTTCGGGATTTGCTGCGGCAAGTGAGAACAACCGTGCTGGATGCACTGGATAATCAAGACCTGCCGTTCGAACAACTGGTGGATCATCTCCGGCCGGAGCGAACGGCCAACCAGAACCCATTGTTTCAGGTGATGTTCATTCTTGAAAATCAGCCCCAGGCGGATATGAGGCTCGGAGATATCAGGCTACGGCCGCTGGAGGTGAAGGGGCAGACCGCCAAGTTTGATCTCACTCTGAATCTGGTGCCGGAAGAAGGCGGACTGCAGGGCAGACTGAATTACAACTGCGAACTGTTCGAGCCGGCCTCGATGGAGCGGATGATTCTTCACTACCAGGAGCTTTTGGAAAGCATCGCCGGGGATCCCGATCAATCCATCGCCGACCTGTCAATGTTGACCGCAGCAGAGCGAGAGCAACTGCTGGTGGAGTGGAACGGGACTGGAGTGGAATATCCGAAAGCAACGGTTGTGGATTTATTTGAGCAGCAGGCGGACAGGACACCGGAAGCCATAGCAGTGGAATATCTGGAACAACAACTGACCTATGCGGAATTGAACCGGAAGGCGAATCAATTAGCGCATTACCTGCAAGAGCTTGGAGTGGGGCCGGAGGTGCAAGTAGGGATTTGCGTGGAACGGAGCTTGGAACTGATGGTGTCTCTTCTGGCCGTGTTGAAAGCTGGCGGAGCCTATTTGCCTCTGGATTTTCGCTATCCCAAAGATAGGCTGCAATGGATGCTGGAGGACATGCGGCCCACAGTATTGGTCACGCAATCCAGATTAGAAACATTCCTGCCGGTGGTTACCGGAAAGTTCATCAGGCTGGATAACGAGTGGGAAGAAATCGATAGCAGAAGTGGACTGAATCCAAGATGTGAAGTGAGTGGAGATAACCTGGCCTACACCCTCTATACCTCGGGTTCGACAGGAAGACCAAAGGCCTCAGGGATCCGGCATTCCAGCGTTACAGCGCTGGTGCGGTGGGCGCGCGAGGCATTCACCGCTGAGGAATTGAATGGCATGCTGGCTTCAACCTCGATTTGTTTTGATCTGTCGGTGTATGAGATCTTCTCACCTCTGAGTTGGGGCGGCAAAGTAATATTGCCCGGCACTGTACTGGACCTCGCAACGATGTCTGCTCGAGATCAGGTGAAAGTGGTCAATACTTGTCCGTCAATCATGCAGGAGATACTGCGAATTCAGGGATTACCGCAGTCGGTGTCGACGGTCAACCTTGCTGGAGAAGCGTTGACGATGAATCTGGTGCGGCAACTTTATGGAATACCCAGCGTAAAACGCGTTTTGAATCTCTATGGGCCGACGGAAGATACGACCTATTCAACCTATATTTGGATTAAAAAGGAAGACGCCGGTGAGAAAGCGACAGTAAGTATTGGCAAGCCGATTACCAATACTCAGATGTATGTGCTGGATTCGAAGATGGAACTGGTGCCGATAGGAGTGGCGGGAGAGTTATATATCGGGGGAGCCGGGTTGGCGCGGGGCTACATAAACCGGCCTGAATTGACAGCCGAGCGCTTTGTCCCAAATCCATTTGCGCGTGCGAAGATCACGGACGGAGAGCGGTTATATCGAACCGGCGATTTCGTGCGGTGGCTGCCGGATGGCAATTTGGAATTTATGGGCCGCTTGGATGATCAGGTAAAGATTCGCGGCCAGCGTATTGAGTTGGGAGAAATCGAAGCGGTGTTACAGCAACATCCGGCAGTGGCACAGGCTGCGGTGATTGCGCGAGGCGAGCAGCAGGCAGAACGGCGGCTCATCGGCTATGTGGTGCGCAATGAAAACAGCCTTGAAGGTGGCGGCAGCGCGTTGCGTGAATATCTGCGGTCCAGATTACCCGAATACATGGTGCCAAAGGTGATGATGGAGATGGAGAGCCTGCCCCTGACGCCGAACGGGAAGCTGGATCGACGCGCTCTGGCCAGGATTGTGCCCAAGGAACAGAGAGACGATAAACCCTACGTAGCGCCACGAACGCCCGAGGAAGAAGCGCTGGCCAGGATATGGGCGGAGCTGCTGCAGGTGGAACAGGTGGGAATTCACGACAACTTCTTCGAACTGGGCGGCCATTCTCTCCTGGCTATGCAACAGATTTCCCGTGTTAGAAAGGCATTGGCTGTCGAATTGGCAGTGCGGGAGTTGTTTGAAACACGCACGCTGGAAGGGCTGGCAGGACGGATTGAGCAGAAGAGGGTTGAGGCTTTAGCAAATTCTCAGGAACGGCGGCAAGCATCATCAGTCGTGGTGGGGATTCAACCACATGGTTCATCAACGCCCTTTTTCTGTGTGCATCCAGTAGGCGGGCAGGTGACTTGCTACATGGAATTGGCCAGGCAGCTAGGACCCGAGCAGCCATTCTATGGTTTGCAATCACCTCCCGAAGATGAAGTGATTGGAACCACAATGACGATTGAAGAAATGGCCCGGTTATATTGCCAGGGAGTTCTTCAGGTGCAAAGTAAAGGGCCCTATCTGCTGGGCGGCTGGTCAATGGGCGGATGGGTTGCTTTCGAAATGGCGCGCCAACTTAAACTCTCTGGAAGGGAGGTTGCGCTGCTCGCTTTGTTCGATACCTATCCTCTCAGGAAGGCAGGCGGGAGCACGAACGGCGCCAAGGAACATAAACTCTCAGTTCTTTCCAGTTTTGCGCTAGACCTTGCACGTTCTTTGGGAAAGGAGTGGGCTGTGAAGGCGCAAGAGTTTATGCTGCTGGATCCGCGACAACAATGGGCATGGTTGCTGGAGATGGTGGTTCATGACGGCTTTTTGCCGCGGGACGGAGCGGAGGCTGTGCTGGAAGGATTGTTGCGTATGTTTACCAGAAACTTTACCGCTCTTGACAGCTATGTAGCTGCGCCGCAGCCGGAACAACCCACTCTTCTGTTCCAAGCGGCTGAAAGTTATGGAGAGCCAGGGTATTTAATGGAGGAGTGGCGGGGCTTGACCCAAGAATCCCTGGAACTGCATGAGATTCCCGGAAATCATTACACTCTCTTGAGATCCCCCCATGTTTCACAGGTTGCCGATGTCTTAAAGCGGAGAATCGCTCGGATATCAGAAGCTCTCGTGGCCGGTCCTGGTTCGCATCGGCAATATACGATGAGTGCAGGATTGCCGCAACACCATGGCTGAGAGCGGCACAAACTCTGATCGCTCACGTGCATCGTTGAATCAAAACACCAAACGCTTCTAAAAAACACTTTCATTGGTTCTTGAACGTAAACCAAACACCCGTTGAATGAGTTCTTCATTCGGCAAGTTCCTGAAGTTTTCAGATTCTATCAATTCAAACCAATAATATGGATATCCCATTGATGCCAGATACAACTTCCATCTTTGACGCTGTAGGTGTCGGTTTGGGCCCGTTTAATTTAAGCGCAGCAGCTTTGCTTGAGCCGGTCAAGAAACTGAACACATGCTTCTTTGAACGGGAAAAGGAATTTCAGTGGCATCCCGGACTGCTATTTCCGGACGCCACGATTCAGGTTTCATTTCTGAAAGACCTCGTAACCTTGGCCGACCCTCAGAGCCGATATTCCTTTCTGTCGTTCTTGTTTTCGAATCGTCGCCTGTACCGGTTCATCAATGCCAATTTCACGCGCGTATCGCGGGTGGAATTCAATCAGTATTTTCGCTGGGTCGCCAACCGGCTGCCAAACTTGAGATTTGGACAGGAAGTACATTCAATCTCCTTTGAAGATGAGTCATTCATGGTTTGTACCCCGCGCGGCCAGGTGCGGGCCCGAAATATTATTTTGGGCACCGGCCTGCAACCTGCGGTCCCGGAATGTGCTGCCAGCTTCATGAATGCAAAAACCCAAAGTACTTTGCTGCACGCTTCCAAATATTTTCACCGGGAACCACGAACCAGCGGAATGAAAGTAGCGGTTGTTGGCGGAGGGCAAACAGGAGCAGAAATCGTGCAGCATCTGCTATCCACGCCCGACAAAGCGCCGCAGACATTATTCTGGGTTTCGAAGCGCTCCAATTTTTTGCCTCTGGATGAGTCACCATTTACCAATGAACTGTTTACGCCTAATTACAGCGACTATTTTTATGGATTATCGGCGCAGGACCGGCTTGCGCTGCTTGGCGAGCAAAAATTTGCAAGCGATGGAATTAGTAACAGCTTGCTTGAGAGGATCTACCAGTTGCTCTATCAGGCTGAGTTCCTGAATGGTTCAGGGCGTTGTTGTTCTCTTCATCCTCGCAGCGAGCTGGTGGATATAAGGCCATCGATGCACGGTGGGTGGGTTCTTACGTTGCGTGATGGATTCAATCGCGTGGTGACAACCGTCGAGGCTGACGTGGTAATCCTTGCTACTGGCACAATGTATAAGCCTTTGCCTGCGCTCAACCCAATAGTGAACCGCTTGGCTCGTGGGGAGCACGGTTTTGTTGTGCAGGAAGACTACTCCATTCAATGGGACGGTCCTCCGTCTCACAAGATTTATATACAGAACGGCGCGAAACATTATCGCGGAGTTGCCGATCCAAATTTAAGTCTTATTGCCTGGCGTAGCGCCAAAATCATTAATAGCCTGGCGGCAGAATGTATTTATGACATTGCAGAAAGCAATTCTGTCTTTGATTTTGCAAGGACCGCAGAAACACAAAGGAGCCACGAGAATGACGATAAATCCAATGGCTATGTTTCCCAAACTGAGTTTTCGGCCGGCGGAGGACTCCGGCGCAGGCATGTCAGTGCACGAAGTCCGGCTTGATTCAGTTGGCAGCGGAGTAATCCCATTTAAGGCTTCATATTTTGTTGTTCAACCCGGCTGCCTTTCGCCGGTGGATAGTCATGTTGTGCACGAAATGTGGATGGTCGCCCAGGGAGAGGGTGAACTTACGTATGATGGCGAACTCTTTTCGCTGCGTCCGCTGGATTTCATCAATCTTGAACCACCCAAAGAACATCAGGTCAGGAATATCGGTGCAGGGCCACTCATTATTTTTTCGGTCTGGTGGAAGTAATGAACCTGAAGCACTTTGATCTTGCCATCATCGGCGCCGGAATCATCGGCGCAACAACCGCCTATATTGCCCACGTAGGCAGGCCGGAGTGGCGCATCGCTCTTCTGGACAGGTCATTTGTAGGAAGCGGAGCAACCTATTACTCGGCTGCCTTAGATCTGCCTTTTGGCAGGACTACTCGACAGCGGGCCATGGCAGCCCGAAGCATGAGTTTTTATCGTGATTTAAAGGCGCGATATCCAGAGCTCCCCATTAAAGATATTTCCTTTGCTCTTGTTGCTCCTGCGTCGGACATCTCAAACACGGCAGCGGCTTTCGTTGATACCGGTTTGCACGCGGCAGACACGCAAGAATGGCAGCAGATTCGTCTGATGTATCCGGACCTCACCGTGCCTCAAGGACATGCGGTCATGATGGGAAACAATGCCCGCTATAGCTCTTCCGCGCAACTGGCCTTAGCTTTGGTCGACAAAGCGCGCAATGATCGCAACGTCGAATGTTGGGAAGGCACCGAGGTTCGGCATGTCGAGGATAATTCGTGTGGCCATACGCTCATCCTGGGAGACGGACGACAAATATCCGCGAAACGCGTTGTGATTGCAACAGGCCCCTGGTTGACGAGTGGACCCGGCGGAGCCTTCAGTCAAGCAGCGGGGATCAGGACCAAGAAAGTTGCCGCTATGCATATTGACTGGTGCCCTCCGCCAGACGCACCCGTGGTTTATTTTGCTGCCGACGATGCTTTTCTTATGCCGTTACACGAGCAGAAAAAGCTCCTGCTGAGTTTTACTGTTCAAGAATGGGATTGTTCGGTGGAAATTTCTAGATTGAGAATTAAAGCAGATGATCGCGTACTCGCCTTATCCATTCTGAAACGCTACTGTCCCGCCCTCATCAAGCATTGCTCTGGTGGACGGGTATTCTGCGATGCATACAGTCTTGATCGGGCGCCCTTCGTGGCACGAATTTCAACTCTGCATAGTCCGGTGGTTGCTGGTGGTTGCTCCGGGTCGGGAGTACGTTTGGCTCCCGCAATCGCTTTAGAAGCGCTCGAACTCTTCGATATCTCTGCATCACCAGAGAAAACTCTTTATGAAAAAAGTATTGGTACTGGCGCCCCCACCCACTCCTAACGGTGACTTGCACGTGGGGCATCTTTCAGGTCCTTATCTCCGGGCAGACATCTATGCTCGTTACTCCCGGATGCTTGGCAACGAGACCTACTATCTTTGCGGTATCGATGAGCATCAGAGCTATGTGGCTTTGAAGGGCCGGCAGATTGGGTTAAGCCCCCAGGAAACAGCGGACATGTTTGCGGCGGAAATTGAGCAGACGCTTTCGGCCGCGAACATTCAGATCGATTGGATGGCCCGTCCCAGCCGACTTGCTCATCACAGTCCATTGGTGGAAAAGTTATTTCACCAACTGCGGCTTGAAGGTCGAATCGTGGAGAGAGAGGCGCCCTGTCTTTTTTGCGAGGTATGCCAGATGTATCTCTTTGAGGCCTATGTTCGCGGATTGTGCCCTCATTGTGACGCGCCTTCTGGAGGCAATTCCTGTGAGGCGTGCGGACGGCCCAATGACTGTGGCGACTTGCGCGATCCTGTCTGTAATATCTGCGGCGCAATGGCCAGCATTCAGAATGTCACGCGTTTTTTCTTGCCGCTTGCCCCGTACAAGAAGGAACTGGAGCAATACTTCGATTCGGCAATCATGAGTTCAAACGTAAGGGCGTTGTGTGAACAGATGATCAAAGACGGCCTTCCTGAGATTGCCGTCACTCACCCAGCAAATTGGGGTCTTTCTGCTCCTGGAGTAAACGGACAGAAAATATATGTCTGGTTTGAAATGGCTGCTGGGCTTCTCGCAGCAACCCAGGCCCTGTGTGAAAGCATTGATGAACCTGGTGGATGGCAGCGATTTTGGAAGAGCACAGACGTAGAGATCGTAAAATTTCTTGGCTTTGACAATACTTTTTTCTACTCGTTGTTCTTTTCCGCCATTTTCCAAGCATGGGATCGGGAGATTCACCTCCCCCAGGCTCTTCTCGCCAATGAGTTTTATCGCCTGGACGGGTTGAAGTTTTCCACCAGTCGCAACCATGCTATATGGGGAAGAGAACTACTGCGTGATCAGAATGTTGATCTGGTGCGCTTCTATTTGGCCTACACCGGACCTGAAACGGAGCAGACCAGCTTCACACTTTCCGAATATAAACAAACCGTAAAAAGGGAACTGCTCGACGGCTTGCAACCATGGTTGCGGCACTTAGGGGACGCGGTTTCGAATGAGTACAGCGGAATCGCTCCGTCTCCGGGAGTGTGGACCGGGACCATGCACAGTTTCCATGGCCGTTTGACTGACATTGTCGGCAAAGCAGGAGTGAGCTACAGCGCGAGGGAATTTTCCACGCAACGTGTCGCGCGTCTGCTGCTTGACTTGGTGCGGGAAGCGCGCTCCTTTAGTCACAGCGAAAGTCATTGGAAACGTGTTTCCGATCGTCGTTTGACGCGCGACACTGCTATATCCCTCGAGTTACTCGCAGCAAAAATTCTTGCGTTACTGTCGGCGCCAATTATGCCTGGCTTCGCTGCCCGCTTGTGGCAAGATCTTGGCCAAACCAGTTCTTTGCAACTCCAGAGTTGGCCCCAGGATCTGGAATGGATTTGTCCCGGAACCACCATTTCTAACCTCAATAGAAACTACTTTGACCACTATGAAAACGTTAAGTCATTATCTCAGCCAGTCACTGCGCACACATAAAGACAAGGTCTTTTTGATAGAACCTTCGACCGGTGAAACCCTGACCTTTGCTGAGTTCGGTTCAGCTGTAGGCGGGGTTCAGAAGCTTCTGCGGGAACAAGGAGTTTCCACGGGAGATGTCGTTACATTGATTGCCGGAAACTCGATTGATCTTGTAGTCATGCTTTATGGAGTGATGACGTACGGCGCAATTGCAAAGCCCCTGAATCCCCAGGTGACGCCTGTTGAACTGCAGAACCTCCTGCTCCATTCAGGTTCTTCATTGGTCTGCGTGGATCGTCGCATGGATCTTCCGCAGTTTACCGGCAAATGCCTTGATATCGATTCTTATCGTCAGAATCGTGGCCAGGAATTTCTGGCCTCGCTTGACCAGGAGGACAATCCGGCACTGCTTATCTACACGTCAGGCACTGCGAGCCAGCCTAAGGGAGTTCTTCTGAGCCATGGGAACATCGTTCACAATACGACTACGGCAATTCAGTATTTCTCGCTGGACCATACTCACGTCAAAATTTGCATCTTGCCGTTGTTCCACATGTTTGGCTTGATCAGCGATCTCTCAACGATGGTTTTCTCTGGAGGAACTACGGTCGTTCTGGATACTTTTGATATTACAAAACTTTCTTTTATCGAAGAAGCTATTCACCAATATTCTG
The DNA here is from genome assembly GCA_963724105.1 of Terriglobia bacterium. Classification (GTDB taxonomy): domain Bacteria; phylum Acidobacteriota; class Terriglobia; order Terriglobales; family Acidobacteriaceae; genus Angelobacter. Next base: position 314,483 of record CAVRTD010000010.1, read on the forward strand.
TAAATTCTTTCAGTGCTGTTCCGCTGATGTTTGACATGTTTCTCCGGATGAACTGTGACCTCTCAGGAAAGTATATGAAATTTTGCATTTCCGGGGCTGCTCCCTTGCATGAGAGTACTGCCGCGGAATTTTTTGAAAAATATCATTTTCCCATCATTCCGGCTTACGGACTGACGGAGACCACATGTTTTGCCACCATCTCACCTCCAGAAGGAATCAAAGCCAAATCTGCCGGGATTCCAGCCGCGGTCAGCGTAAGGGTGAACCGTATGGATGGCCAGGAAGCTGCGCCTTATGAAATTGGAGAGTTACTCCTGGCTGGTGAAAGTGTCATGCGACAAGGGTATTTCAAAGGTTCTGCGGACTGTTTTGCTGATCCGGAAAATCAATGGTTCAGGAGTGGTGATCTCGGATATCGCGATAACGATGGTTACATTTACATTACCGGCAGAAAAAAGAACATGATTATTCGTGGCGGCGAGAAGATTTATCTGGAAGATGTAGATGCCTGCCTGATGGGAATGACCGCAGTTGCTGAAAGTGCCACAGTCCGATTTGAAGAAGATGGAACCGAAAAAATTGCGGTATTTGCGGTACCACGCGAAGGCATACATTTGGCGCCTGAGGAAGTCATGAGCTATATAGGCCAGAAACTGGGTGCCTTGAGAGTACCGGATGTGGTGATTTTTAGTGCGCGCATCCCCAGAACATCCACCAATAAAGTAAAAATTCGAGAACTGCAGGAATTAGTGCACCAGGCAGCGACAGCCCGAGCTTAAACCCTCATTCATCCCGCAATACTCTCTTAACCACTGATCTTACGAAAGTGCCCGTTCACGGCGGCCTTGGGGTCTCTGAAGCGAAAACAATGAATTGGTTGCAAAGAGTTTCTTATATTGAGGCACAGGCTCATTCGGTCATGAACGCCAACCACGAATAAGAGTCCAGATAACTTCCATGAACGCACCGGCAATTCACTCGTCAACACAATATCCATTCACAGTGGCCACACTGGCGGACTGCCTGCGGCTGCATGCGGAATGGCAGCCGCAGAGGGTTGCGTACCGATTCTTGAAGGATGGTGAAATCGAAGATCGAACAATCACCTATGGCGAACTTGATTTGGCGGCGCGTGGTGTAGCCATGCTGCTGGAAAAACATTCTGCTCTTGGTGACCGGGTTTTGCTGCTCTATCCCCCTGGACTCGATTTTATTGTTGCCCTTTGCGCTTGTTTTTATAGTGGCCGCGTCGCTGTTCCGGCATATCCACCGCGTCCGAACCGTGGAGCGGACCGGTTGATCGGCATCATTCAGGATGCGACTCCAACAGTGGCGCTCACCAGTTCGGCGGTCAAGACAAGCGCTCTTCACCGCTTTGTGGAGGATCAGGCGTTCCAAAAGCTCGCCATAGTAACGACGGACTCTGCTTCGCTGGATGCAACCCCTGACTGGCAACCATTCACGCTTGATCCAGGCATGCTGGCGGTGCTTCAGTACACTTCCGGCTCAACCTCAATTCCCAAGGGGGTGCAGGTCACTCACGCAAACCTCATGCACAATGAGGAATTGATTCGGAACGCTTTTGGCCAAACGCAGCATGATCGCGTTGTGGGATGGCTGCCGGTTTATCACGACATGGGATTGATGGGAAATGTGCTGCAGCCGCTTTACTGCGGGGCGGAATCCATCCTGATGCCGCCCACTTCATTCCTGCAGAGTCCTATGCGCTGGCTCGCCGCAATTTCCCGATATCGCGCCACCACCAGCGGCGGCCCGAACTTTGCCTATGATTTTTGCTGTAACCGGATTACTGCAGAGCAGAAAGTAAATCTTGATCTCTCTAGCTGGCGGGTTGCATTCAGCGGGGCCGAGCCGGTCCGTGAGCCGAGCCTGAAGCGCTTCTCCACTGAGTTTCGTGATTGCGGATTTCGCTCCAGCGCATTTGTACCCTGCTATGGATTGGCAGAATCAACGCTCTTTGTGAGTGGCGGAACCAATGGCACCGGGCCGGTCATTCAACTTGTGCAAGCGGATGCCCTGGAGCGGAACAAGGTCATAACAGCTCTGCCGGAAGAACCAGACGGCCGCCCCCTGGTGGGCTGTGGAGAAGTGGGCGCAGGTCACGAAGTTTGCATTGTTGATCCCGAACACCTAACGCGTTGCGAAGCTGGCACAGTGGGAGAAATATGGGTTGCCGGGCCGAGCGTCGCCAACGGTTATTGGAACCGGGGCCAGGAGACGGCAGACACATTCGAGGCGCAGCTCGCTGATACCGGTAAAGGACCATACCTGCGCACCGGTGATCTGGGGTTTTTGCTAAATAAAGAACTCTTTATCACTGGCCGGCGCAAGGACCTCATCATTCTTCGCGGCCGCAACCACTATCCACATGATTTGGAAGCGACCGCGGAAAAAGCGCATCCTGCATTGCGGGCCTGTGTGGGAGCTGCATTTTCTGTTGAGACCGAAGGCGAAGAACGGCTGGTGCTGGTTCATGAACTGAATCCCCGTACGCAAGCTGACCCGATCGAAGTGATCGCGTCAATTCGCCAGGCCATCGCCGAGGAACATGAGCTCCAGGTCTCTGCAGTTGCGCTCACGCGCTCCGGAGAGATTCCCCGGACGACGAGCGGAAAGATCCAACGCTTTCTCTGCCGGAAAGCTTTCCTCGCAGGCGATTTGGAACTCTGCGGTGAATGGCGGGCGAGTTCCACTCCATCGGCTGCAGAGATACCAGGAGCCAGCGAATCTCAAGTTGATGATTTGCAGACGTGGTTAATTCACCAGCTTGCGCGACGCCTGCGCATTTCACCAGAGATGATCGAAGCAGACCATTCGCCCGCTCGCTATGGATTGGATTCACTGGCCGCAGTGGAAATGGCGCACGAAATTGAGAAAAAAGAGGGAGTTGTTTTACCTTTTGCTGACCTTATTTCCGGCCTCAGTATCGCGGAACTGGCAGCGGCGCTGTGGTGGCGAAAAGAGCTCGCAGACACCCGCGCTACGGAGATTGCTTCGCCACGGCGGCATGACGCAGAAAAGTTTCCTCTCTCGCATGGGCAGAGTGCATTGTTCTTCCTTTACCAGCTGGACCGCCAGAACTCGGCGTATCACATTCATCAGGCGGTGCGGATTACGTCGCCTCTGGATCAGAAAGCCCTGGCGCGCGCATTTCGTCTTTTGGTTCGGCGGCATCCCGCATTACGAACCGTGTTCAAGCTGGAAAATGGTCAACCCGTGCAAGAGGTCCTGTCAGCCAGCGAAGGCCCCATGCTGCAAGTTCGCCCGTGCAGTGAGTCCCAGGATGAGCTTCTAAAAGAGATGGCGTGTGAGGCGCGGACTCCATTTGATCTGGAAACTGCTTCGCCGGTCCGATGCATTCTCTTTCGAAAATCGAAATCAGAAAATTATCTGCTGTTTGCCATACACCACATTGTCTCCGACTTCTGGTCTCTCTCTCTACTCATTCAGGAATTGGCGGTGCTGTATGAATCGGAAGCAGAGAGCAGTATCGCATCGCTGCCCTGGCCCGAGCTTGAGTACGGGGACTATGTCCACTGGCAGAGTAATATGCTGGCCGGCGTGGAAGGCGAGCGGCAATGGGCTTATTGGCGCGAAGAACTGGCCGGAGAGTTGCCTGTGCTCAATCTGCCGGCTGATCTTCCGCGCCCGAAATCGCAAACTTTTCGTGGCGCTGTACACCAGCTCCGGCTCGGTGCCGGTTTAAGACGCCGATTACGAAGCCTGGCTGCTAAGAACGGCGCAACCTTATATAGCGTGTTGCTATCGGCGTGGGCGGTTCTGTTGCATCGCTATTCCGGCCAATCCGAGGTTCTCATCGGGTCGCCGACCGCGGGCCGCACGCATGCCGCATTTCGTGGTGTGGCTGGCTATTTCGTGAACCCAGTAGTGATTAGAACTAACTTTGCCGGTGATCCGACGTTTGAGAACCTTCTGGCCCAGGTGCGCGGAAGAGTTCTGGGTGCGCTAGCTCACCAGGACTTTCCATTTCCATTATTGGTGGAACGGGTTCAGCCGCAGCGTGATCCCAGCCGGTCTCCATTATTTCAAGCGTTATTTACTTTGCAGGGGGAAATGGCAGGGAGGACCCTGGGACTATTCGCGCTGGGTGAATCCGGAGCGGTATTCGAAACAAATGCATTGAGACTTGAATCAATTTCGCTGGGTGAAGAGTCCTCCCAATTCGATATTGACTTGCAAGCGTGTGAGACCCAAGACGAACTCGTTCTGGCCCTCCAATATAACGCTGATCTGTTCAGCCCACAGACAATCGCACGCATGGCTGGCAATCTTCGTACTTTGCTGGAAGGTATTGACTGCTCGCTTCGCGTCTCCGAACTCCCGCTGCTCTCTCCCGAAGAACGGCTTACGATTGAAAGCTGGAACCTCACAGAACAGATCTTCCCGAAGTTCTCAAGTCTTCACGAAATGATAGAAGCGCAAGTGGAACGGACTCCGAATGCTCCTGCGGTTTGGTATGAAGGACAATTCCTCAGCTATGGCGATCTGAATCGGCGTGCGAACCAGCTTGCGCATCGTCTTCAATCGCTGGGAGTGGGGCCTGAATCTCTGGTGGGAATTTGCATGGAACGCTCCTTCGCTCTGGTGATTGGGCTTTTGGGCATATTGAAGGCAGGAGCAGCCTACGTTCCGTTTGACCCTTCCTATCCGATTGATCGGCTCAACTACCTGGTCCAGGACTCCGATGTTTCTGTGCTTGTGGTGCAGGAGCCATTCCGCGGCCGGTTCGATTCGCAGCGTCCCATGGTAACTCTCGATGTCGAATGCAGCGCTTTGCACAATGAGAGCACGGCGAACCCAGAAACATCCGTCTCGCCCGACAATCTTGCCTACGTAATCTACACCTCTGGTTCCACGGGAAATCCAAAAGGAGCGATGAATTCGCATCGCGGCGTTTGCAACCTTCTGCAGTGGGCACATGCGAAGTATCAGCTGCATGCGAACGACCGTGTGTTACAGAACACTACATTCAGCTTTGATGCTTCAATATGGGAATTATTCTGGCCCTTGATGGCGGGCGCCTCAATGGTGCTGGCGCGCCCAGGTGGCCATCGCGACCACACTTATCTCCGCGATCTGATCAACGAATATCAAATCACCACCGTGCAGCTTGTCCCCTCCATGCTGGCGGCATTCCTGGATGAACCGGGCGTCGAATCGTGCGTTTCACTCCGGCTTGTGTTTGCTATTGGAGAGCTATTACCGGCTGATGTGGTCCGCCGTTTCTTTTCTCGCCTGAGTGCGAAACTCTACAACACATATGGTCCCACTGAAGCGTCGGTGGACGCGACATCCTTCGCGTGCTCGCCCATGGCTTCGCAGCGCTCGATCCCAATTGGGACTCCCAACGCTAACATCCAGACCTACATTCTGGACTCTCAGTTTGAATTGTGCCCGATCGGTGTACCCGGAGAACTTTATATTGGCGGCGTGAGCGTTGGACGCGGCTATCATCGCCGCCCCGAGTTGACGGCGGAACGATTTATCCCTGACCCGTTCAGCAGCGAGGCGGGCGCCAGAATCTACAAGACTGGCGACCTGGTGCGCTATTTGCCGGATAAAAACATCGAGTTCCTGGGGCGCAATGATGATCAGGTAAAGATCCGAGGATTTCGGATTGAGCTAGGAGAAATTGAGGCAGCATTGGTCCGGCACCCGGCCGTATCTCAAGCGGTCGTGCTGTCCCGGAAGTCTGTAGCCGCGGAACGGAGTCCAGCTAACTATCAAGTGCAGCAGGAAAGAGATACAGAGATTGCGTCAGAATTCAGCAATTTGCTGAGACCAAAAACAACGCAAGAGAGTGCGCAGCACAGTCCATCTGTAGCCCGTCTTACTGCATATCTTGTCTGTTCAAATCCACGGCCTCCGATTCACGAGTTGCGCGCCTTCCTGCGGGATAATTTGCCCGAATACATGGTCCCGGCAGACTTCGTATTTCTTGAAGCCTTACCTCTTTTTCCTAACGGCAAGCTAAACCGCCATGCGCTTCCCGAGCCAGACGTGACTGTTCGTCTTTCCGAAGTAGAGTACGTGGCCCCCGTTAGCCCGGCGGAGGTTCTCCTGGCTGAAATCTGGTCGGAAGTACTGAATGTTTCTGAGATCGGAGCGGATGACAATTTCTTTGAACTGGGCGGCGACTCGATTCGCAGCTTGAAGGTGCGCGCGCGAGCCCAGCAGCGAGGGCTTGAGTTCACGGTGCAGGATATGATGCGCTTTCAAACCATTCGTGAACTGGCGCAGCACGCGGGAACAACGGTCGGGCCCGAGCACCAACTTTCGCTTGAACCATTTGCATTGTTATCGGAAGAGGACCGCAGTCGTATGCCCGCGGATGCCGAAGACGCTTATCCGCTCTCCAAAGTGCAAACAGGGCTGCTTTATCACGTGCTCTATGATCCCAACTCAGCCATTTATCACGAAATTTTCGTTTACCAGGTCCGGGCGCCACTGAATTTCAATCTGTTCCGGCAGGCTGTTCAAGAGAGCGTGGACCGCCATCCAATCCTGCGGACATCGTTTCATTTGGGTGAGTTCAGCGAATCTTTGCAAATCGTGCATCAGCAAGCCACTCCCCACATAGAAAGTTTTGATTGGAGGTCTTTGCCCGCTGCCGAACAACACAAATCTATCCAGGAATGGATGGAATCGGAGAAGCGTTGCAGTCTTCATTTGCAGGACACGAGCTTGCTGCGATTATTCGTGCATCAACTTGAGGACGACGTTTTTCAAATTGTTTCCAGCTATAACAACATCCTTCTCGATGGCTGGAGCGAGGTCTCCTTAATCACGGAACTGCTGAACCGGTATTCGTCTCTGCAAAAGAACCTTTCCAGCGTTCCTCCACCCTGCCCCTCGATTCGATATCGCGACTTTATTGCGCTCGAACGCGCAGCCATGCATTCCCGGGAGGCAATCGCCTACTGGGAGAGAACTCTGCATGAGTGTGTGGTTCGGCCCGTCGCAACATCCGCAAGTCAACTGAATGCGGATGGAGACGAGATTCGCATGCTGGGTGTGAAGCTACCGGCCGAATTGTTGCGCCGTCTGGATTCTCTTGCCGTTACGGCAAGCGTCTCTCCCAAACATGTTTTCATGGCTGGACACATCAAGGTGTTGAGTCTTGTTCTTGAGCAACAAGACCTGGTGCTCGGATTTCAGACGAATGGAAGGCTGGAAAGACTGGATGGCGAGCAAGTCCTGGGAATGCACAATATGATTCTCCCGCTGCGCGTGAAATTGTCCCGCGGCACATGGCTGGATCTCGTCCGTCAGGCTTTTGAGGTGGAGCGCGACCTCTTGCCGCACCGCCGTTACCCTCTCGTCGAGTTACAGCGATTCCTGGGACTCCGGCAGTTGTTTGACACAGTTTTCAACTATACGCATTTTCATGTTGCCCAGAGCCTTTCAGCCCTGCCCGGTATAGAAATGTTGGGAGCCTGGGGAATGCCAAGGTCGCATTACACGCTACGTGCGGAATTCAGCCGCAATCCTTTCACGGGAGAGATGCAACTCGATCTTAATTTCAATGGCTCCCTGATCCCGATGGAGCAGGTGCAACAGATTGCTGATTGCTACACGCGCGTCTTTCAGGCGATGGTGGAACATCCCAATGACAGCCATTATGTTGAGAATCTCTCTTTCGGCTCCAAGCCTGCGGCGACCACGCTTCCGGGGGGCCAGGCATGCGCCCCGGCAGCGGTCGAGCCCATCTCTGTTGAAACTGAGCAGAAAACACAACCAGTTGCCGAGGCCGGAACAGCCGCGTCTGCACATTTGAAGCATGTGGTACTGACTCCCATGGAAGAGCTGCTTGGGAGTATGTGGAGTCAGGTACTCAGGAAAGAGAGAATACACGCGGACGACAATTTCTTCTCCTGCGGCGGCGATTCACTCCTGGCTACGCAATTGATGTTATACGTGCGCGCTAGATTGAAAGTTGATCTTCCGATTCGACTTCTGATTGAGGGCAATCCCACGCTAAGAACGTTCGCGGCGAGAGTGGAAGAGGCATTGCGCAGTGGAGCGGGCCTTTCCCGGCCTCCAATCGAACCCGCGCCGCGTGTTCAGTCTCCTCCACTGTCATTTGCACAACGGCGGTTGTGGTTTATCGAGCATCTCGAACCCGCCGTTTACCACATGCCTGCTGCGATCAAGGTCACCGGACCGCTCAATCATCAGGTTCTGGAGCGCAGCCTCAACGAAATTGTTCGCCGGCATGAAAGTCTCCGTACGACTTTTCACCTTGCGGATGGAGAACCGGTCCAGCAAATTGCAGAGTCGCTGGCGATTGACGTTCCGGTGATTGATCTTTCTTCTTCCGCTTCGCAGGAGCTAGCGACAGAATTGAAGCAATTCATTCAGGATGAGATACGCCGTCCTTTCAATCTGGAAACTGGCCCACTCATGCGCGTTTCTCTCATCCGCACGGGCGAGCAAGAACACGTACTGCTCGCTATTCTGCACCACATTGTTTCCGATGGCTGGTCGGCGGGAATTTTCATCGCGGAAATGGCTCCGCTGTATGAGGCCTTAGTGTCCGGCCGTCCCTCTCCCTTGCCGGAACAAAAGTTGCAGTATGCCGATTTCGCTGCCTGGCAGCACGGCTGGCTACATGGACCATTGTTGGAGCAGCAAATCGCGTATTGGACGAATCAGCTCAAAGGGCCGTTACCGGTGCTGGATTTGGCGGGAGATTTTCCGCGTCCAGAGTCTCTGCGCGGCCACGGAGGGCTGGTAGGGATTTCGGTGCCTCCGGAACTTGTACAGAAACTCCGGATACTCGGGAATCGTGAAGGCTGCACCATGTTCATGACCCTCCTGAGCGCGTTCTATGTTCTTCTCCATGCCCAGGCCCGGCAGGAAGATCTGATTGTTGGAACAGATTTAGCCAATCGCAGCTCCATTGAAACAGAAACGATGATCGGTTTTTTTGTCAATCAAGCTGCACTGCGCGTGGACTTGTCCGGGGATCCTTCATTCACGCGGTTGCTGGCCATGGTACGCACTGTTGCGATGGAGGCTTACCTTCATCAGGATGTCCCATTTGAGCGCGTGGTAGAAGCGGTCAATCCGCGGCGCGAGAGAAATCGCACGCCACTCTTCCAGGTGAAATTTGTTCTTCAAAATGCGCCTCGCCCCAAACTGGAAATGGGGGATCTATACCTGGCCGAACTTGAGCTGGATACTGGCTCAGCCAAGTTCGACTTGCTGGTTAATGTGCTTCAGCAGGACACAGATTTGCGCATGCTGTGGGAATACAGTTCTGAAATCTTCCGTGAAGCCACAATGCGGCGGATGGCCGATTGCTATCTCGCGCTACTGGAGCACATTGTGTCAAAGCCGGAGCTGAGGCTGCATGAAGCGGCAACGATTGTGCTGCAAACAGACCAGAGTATCCGGCAAAGAGACAAGCAAAAGAGCAACCACACATTGCGGAAAAAGCTCATTCAAAAATCCAAGAAGAACCTGGTATGAACCGCAAGGCAAAGGAGGCAACCAATGTCCGCTAGCAAACCTTCTCTCGGGAAATTAGGCGCTATTCAACCTCGCAAAGTGATGGCAGGGCAATCGCTTGTGCGCGAGTCCTCGTTGTCGCCGGGGCAAAAATTTCCAATGGTACTAGAGTCGTCCGCGCCGGGAGTTGATCTGTTGGCCTGGGCCAGCGAGAGCCGGGGGTTCATCGAGCGGAATCTGCTGGAGCATGGCGGCATTCTTTTCCGTGGATTCGGAACCCAATCTGCCGCCACTTTCGAAAAGCTAATCAATATTGTTTCCGGCGAACCGCTGGAATACCGAGAACGATCTTCGCCGCGTAACGCCGTCTCCGGAAACATTTATACATCCACCGAACATCCGCCTGACCAGCACATCTTTCTCCATAATGAGAACTCCTATGCCGGCACGTGGCCCTTGAAAATCTTTTTCTGTTGTGTGATAGCGGCAACGCAGGGCGGCGAAACGCCCATCTGCGATGTGCGGCGCGTTTACCAGCGCATTCCCGCCAGCATAAGGGAGCGCTTTGAGCAAAAGGGCGTCATGTACGTCCGCAACTTCTCTAATAGCGTAGGGCTTTCCTGGAAAACGGTTTTTCAAACAGAGGACCGCGCCAAAGTAGAACAGTACTGCCAGACTGCCGGCTATCAATTCGAGTGGCGCGACTCCAACCAGTTGCGTACCCGGCGTGTTGCTCCGGCAGTCGCAACCCATCCTCAAACCGGCGAGCGGGTATGGTTTAATCACGCAGCTTTCTTCCACGTTTCTACTTTGGAGCCGGCTGTCCGTGACGCTTTGCGCGCTCAATTCGCAGATGAAGACCTGCCCAATCAAACTTATTATGGCGATGGATCTCCGATTGAAGATACAGCCCTGGAGGCGATCCGTGAAGCCTACAAAGCAGAAACCATAAAGTTTTCGTGGCAGCCGGGAGACGTGCTGGCCTTGGATAACATGCTTGCCGCGCACGCACGAACGCCCTACGTCGGCGCTCGTAAGATTCTCGTCGGCATGGCGACTCCGCACAACAAACACAATTAATCAAGCATTGCAGGGATAATCCTATGTCAAATATTGCCGTACCTGCCCTAGAAGGCGTAGCGCTCTCTCCGCAACAGAATCGCGTCTGGCGATTGCAGCAGGAAGTACAGCGGAACCTACGCACGCGCTTTGCAATCAACATCAGGGGACCGATAGATCGTGCCCGGTTGGAAGCTGCGTGGAACCAAGTCAAAGAGCAACACCAGATTCTGCGCACGACCTTTGAGTATCTCCCTGGAATCAAAGACCCATTGCAAGTTGTGCGACCTCACGGCAGCAGCTTGCGCTTTGCTGATGAGAGGCTGAATGGCGATGATCCATTTGGGCGGGATCTGTTTTCAGAGATGGAGTCCGGCAGCGGCTCCGGTGCCGGCAACCAGGTACTCGTCACCTTATATAAGGTTAATGAAAAGCGTCACATTCTGGCCTTTAGCCTGCCGGTTCTACTCGCCGATGTTGAGACCGCCCGGATTATCTTTCAGGAACTGTGCCGGCTGTATGGGGCCAATGGTGCTGAGCAGGCGGAAACCATTCAGTATGCACAGTTCTCTGAATGGTACAGCGAGTTGCAGGCCGGTGACGATATTGCGGAAAGCCGCACTTACTGGCAGCGTCGCGGAGAACTGGCTGCAACGGAGTTTCCCCTCAAACGTAAGAGATCTTCTGCATCCAATCCTGCGTCAATATTTGAGATCCCCTTATCGCGCGACCAGCAACGTCTGTTGGATAAGGCCACTCAGGCCCTTGAGACAACAATTTCTGATTTCCTGTTCGCTGCCTGGCAAGTTCTTCTGTACCGGTTCACCGGTCAATCGCCGGTAGTTCTTGGTTGCATGATCGATGGACGTAAATATGAAGAGCTTGATGGCATGCCAGGATTAACTGCCCGATATCTGCCGGTGGCCTGCCGAATGACCGGCAACTTGAGTTTCAGAGATGTTCTGAAGCAGAGCACACTCGAGCGAAATGACGTTTACCAGTATCAGGAAGGTTTCCCGGCAACGGAGACTGCGTCAGAAAATCATACTGTTGCATCCATGCCGGTTGCATTTGAAAGTTATACATTTCCACCCTCGTACTCCATCGGCAAACTCTCTTTCAGGCTTGCTGGTATTGTCTCTGAAGTAGACCTGCCGGACCTGGTTCTTACCTGCACCCACGATGAAAAAGGTGTGGCGCTTAACATACGTTTTGATTCGGACGTATATGACTCTTCCTATGTAGAGAGCATTAGTGAAAGCTACCGGATTCTCATCGACGTAGCATCACAAAACCCCGACGTTGCTTTGGCAGACATACCGCTACTCAATGAAGCCAAGTTCATGAAATGGCTGGAGCAAATCAACCGTCCGCAAAAGTCGTTGGCCAATATCAACTTTGTCCACGATGTTATTGCCCAGGTCGCGCAGAAGCAGCCGAATGAGATAGCAATTGAGGGCGAAGGAATTTCCGTCAGCTACGGCAAAATGCTCGCGGAAGCTGATGGTCTGGCACGGCAACTGCGCGATCTGGGTATCGGACCTGAGTCCATAGTGGCGATCCTGATGGAGCATTCCCCCGAATTGATTGTTGCCATACTTGGCGTGCTGCGGTCTGGAGCTGCTTATTTACCGATTGATCCGACCCTGCCGCAGGAACGCGTGGCGTACATGCTCGAAGACAGCGACGCGCGTCTCCTGATCACGAAAGATACTCTTGTGGCATCCTTGCCTGAGCGCAGCCCGAAACTGCTGTTGGTGAAACCGGATTGGCAATCGCAGCCCAGGAAGAACCGCATTGCCAGTGATAACCTCCCAGGTATTGTTCCAGAGAATCTTGCTTACCTGATCTATACATCCGGATCAACCGGCGCGCCCAAAGCGAGCATGATCACGCATCGCGGTCTCTCGAATTACATTCACTGGGCAATCGAAGCCTACAGCGTGAAACAGGGAGCAGGAGCCCCGCTGCATTCATCCATTGGATTTGATCTCACCGTCACCAGCGTGTTTGGGCCACTAATGGCAGGGAAGAGAATTGTACTCACCAGCATGGAGGATCTTTCTGACTGCCTGCGAAAGCAGGAAAATCTCAGCCTGTTAAAGGTCACCCCTGCACATGCTCGCATCCTGGGTACACAACTGCCTTGTGCGGAAGCGTCTGGCAAAGCTCGGCATCTGATTCTTGGTGGTGAATCGCTCCGGCCAGCTGATATTGCATTCTGGCGCCAACATGCGCCGGAGACTGTATTGATAAATGAGTACGGTCCCACCGAAACTGTTGTCGGCTGCTGCGTGCACAGAGTGACCGGTACTTTAGCGGAGGGCGAGGCGGTTCCAATCGGCAAGCCTATCGCGAACACCCAAATGTACATATTCGATCAGCAGCTCCATCCTGTTCCTATTGGCGTTACGGGTGAGATTTATGTGGCCGGAGAGGGATTGGCTCGTGGTTATTTAAATAGGCCCGAACTCGCTGCGGAGCGTTTCTTACCTCATCCATACAGCTCTGTTCCGGGAGCACGCATTTATCGCACCGGTGACCTGGGCCGCTATCTCCCAGATGGAAATCTCGACTGCCTTGGCCGAACTGATCACCAGGTGAAGATTCGCGGCTATCGTGTCGAATTGGGCGAAGTTGAATCGGTGCTGGGAAGAATTCCTGCAGTGGGGCAGGCATGTGTGATTGCCCGTAACATGAATCGCGGTGTCCAGCTTGTCGCCTATCTGGTTGCCGCCGCGGATCAGGAACGTAGATCCGTCTCCGTAAGCGAACTTCGCGAAGATCTTTCGCGGCATCTTCCTGAGTACATGGTCCCGACAGCGTATGTGTGGCTGAAAGAAATGCCGCTCACTGCGAACGGCAAAGTTGATCGCAAAGCCCTGCCGTCTCCCGATGAGGCCGGAATGGAGATTGGAAAATACACCGAGCCCAGGACCCTCGAGGAGCAGATTCTTTGTGGAATCTGGAGCCAGGTGCTTTCCATTGAGCGGATCGGCATTGACGACAATTATTTCGCGCTGGGCGGTGATTCCATCCGCAGCCTGCAAATCATTACCCGCGCGGCAGAACGCGGCCTCAAATTTACGGTAGGCGACCTTTTTCTTTACCAGACAGTCCGCAGTCTTGCTCAGAACCTTGAAAACCTAAAAGTGACGCCGGAAGTAAAAGCAGGGCCTTTTTCTCTAATCGCACCGGAAGACGAGCGTCTGCTTCCAGAGGATGCTGAAGCCGCTTATCCACTTACCCGGCTTCAGTCGGGCATGGTTTTTCACCGTGAATTGCATCCGGAATCGGCTGTATACCACGACATTGGCACCTTTCATTTGCGCGTGCCGCTGCACGAGGAAGCTCTCAGGGAGGCAATACGGCGTGTCATCGCCGAACATCCGACCCTGCGCACCTCCTTTGATCTGGGGAGTTACAGCCAGCCATTACAGATTGTTCATCGTGAAGCTTCGGCGCCTTTGACCGTAAATGATTTGACCCACCTTGATGAGAAAGCCCAAAAGATAGCGCTGGACGAGTGGCTTGAAGCCGACAAGAGCCGCGTATTCGACATCACCCAATATCCGTTGATCCGTTTTCACGTTCACAAGCGTTCCGCAGAAACATTTCAATTCTCGCTCTCTTTCCATCACGCAATTCTCGATGGCTGGAGCGACGCCAGCATGCTCACCGAAATTGCGCAGACATATCTCCATGAATTGGGAGGCGAAACTTTCAAACCAGCGCCAATGCAAACGCAATTTCGTGATTTTGTCCTGCTGGAGTCGCAGGCAATTAATTCTGAGGAGCACCGCCGGTTCTGGCAGGAGCGGCTGGAAGGCAGCGAATTCATCCGGGTACCGCGCTGGAAACCAACTCCAATTGCGCGGGACCGCGGAATCGGTTATTGCGAGGTCGAAATTTCAGACGATCTATCCAATGCGCTCAAACGCCTTGCCTTGTCTGCCGCAGTTCCAATCAAGAATGTTCTTCTGGCTGCGCACATGCGCGCATTGGCGATGCTGAGCGGAAGAACCGACGTTACAACGCTCCTTACCTCCGTGGGCCGCCCTGAAACACCGGATGGAGACCGTGTCCTGGGCCTTTTCCTGAATAGCACTCCGTTTCGCATGAAACTATCAGGCGGAAAGTGGCGACAGCTCCTGGATGAAGCCTTTGCGCTTGAAAGGTCGGCTGTTCCTTTCCGGCGCTACCCGCTGGTGGAGATCCAAAAACTGCTAGGCCGTGACCAGATCTCTGAAACCGGATTTTACTTTACCCATTTCCACATTTATCACGGCCTTGACCGGTTCGAGCAGTTCCAATTGCTCGAACATTACTACTACGAAGAAACGAACATCAATCTGCTGGCCAACTTCTCCGTGGAAGCATTCACGGACAAAGTCCTGTTTCATCTCACATGCGATCAAACTGAAATCGGCCCTGAACAATTGGCCGCTATCGCCGGGTACTATCACCGCATCCTTTCTGAGATGGCTGCGCACCCTGACGAAAGCTATGATTCCCTGAGTTTTCTTTCCCAGGCGGAATATCAATCAGCCATGACTGCGGCTGGCCATTGTGAAGCTCCTCCGCAAACCTGGATTCATGAACAATTCTGCCGCCAGGCCTCGCTGACGCCTTCCGCTATTGCCGTTACGGATACAACCGGAACATTAACCTACCAACAACTGGATGAGCAATCCAATCAACTCGCTCATTATCTGCGTTCTGTTGGTGTGCAATCGGAGGTTATTGTTGGACTCCTCCTGGAGAGGTCTCAGGACCTTGCCATCTCTGCGCTCGGTGTGCTCAAGGCAGGAGGCGCCTATCTTCCACTCGATCCGTCATATCCTTGTGAGCGCCTCGACTTCATCCTGCGGGATGCCGGCGTAAAAGTTTTGATCACGCAGCAAAAATTCAAAGACCGGTTTGCCGGTCTTCCCGTCGATATCTTCTATATAGATGTCGAGCGCGGAACTCTGCCACATCCCATCCACGAACCGCCCAAAGCGATCACGTCCCCTGAAACTCTGGCCTATGTCATCTATACCTCAGGCTCAACCGGGCAGCCTAAAGGAGTCATGATTTCGCATGGCAATCTCGCTAACTATATCTCGTGGTGCAAGGCCAATTACCTGCCGGCAGAGGGTAAGGGATCGCTGGTGCATTCCTCAATTTCATTTGATTTGACCGTAACTTCCTTACTGGCTCCGCTGGCTGCAGGCCAAACCGCTGCCATGGTAGAGGACGCAACCGGGATTGAAGCTCTTGGAGACGCTTTCCGTCAGGGCCATGATCTCAGTTTCGTGAAGCTTACTCCCAGCCATTTGCGTTTGTTGCAAGAGCAACTTGCTGAAGCCGATCTCACCGGGCACACAAAATCTTTGATCATCGGTGGAGAAGCTCTGCACTGGGAGGACATTCAGAACTGGCATGCTGCCGCACCCGACTGCCGCATGATCAACGAGTACGGCCCAACTGAAGCTACAGTCGGCTGCTGCGTATATTCTGTAGAAGGACGAACAGCAGCCAACATCGGTGATGTGCCCATTGGGCACCCAATCACAAATGCCACGCTCTACGTGCTGGATGAGTTTCTGCAACCTGCACCCATCATGACGCCCGGTGAACTCTTTATTGGCGGCGTCTGCGTGGCGCGCGGCTATCTCAACAGGCCGGACCTTACAGCAGAAAAATTCGTTCCCGATCCTTTTTCATCCGTCGAAGGCGCTCGTTTATACCGCACCGGTGACCTGGCAAGGCGTCTTATTGACGGCAATCTCGACTTTCTCGGCCGCCGTGACAGTCAGCTTAAGATTCGCGGGTTCCGCATTGAACTGGGCGAGATTGAGGCCGTATTGAAAGGGCACGAAGCGGTCGCGCAGTGTACTGTCCTGGCCAGAACGTTCAAGAATTCAGACCAGCAACTCATTGCTTATGTCGTCCCTGCTCGCTCCAGCATCGGCACCAGTGAACTGCGCTTATATCTGCAAAGCAAGCTGCCGGACTACATGGTTCCCGCGGTCATTGTGTTCCTGGAGAAGCTGCCGCTAACCCGAAATGGCAAAGTTGACCATGCAGCCCTGCCTGATCCGGACGCCTCGCGCGCCGCGGGCCTGCCTGAGTTTGTCGTTGCACGGACACCGGAAGAGCAAATATTGGCTGGGGTATGGGCAAAGGCCCTGAAGCTTGAGCGAGTAGGAATTGATGATGACTATTTTGCCCTGGGCGGAGATTCTATTCGCAGCATTCAGGTTGTCGCCCTTTCCCGTGAACGCGGATTGCTGTTTACATTACAACAGCTTTTCCAGAACCCGACAGTCCGCCGGCTCGCGGAAGCTCTGCATAACCTGCAAGTTGATTCCGCTGAGTCTCCAGTGACGGCACCCTTTAGTCTGATCTCTGAGTCAGATCGCGCATTGCTGCATCCCGACGTGGAGGATGCTTACCCGCTGAGCCGAATGCAGGCCGGCATGATCTACCATCGCGAACTTCACCCCGAGGCAGCCATCTACCACGACATAATGAGCGCCCACGTGAAGGCGCCTTTCCGTCAAGATCTTTTAGAGCAGGCGATTCGCGAGCTTTGTTCACGCCATCCCATCCTGCGCACCTCGTTTGAACTCTCCCGCTATAGTGTTCCGCTTCAGCTTGTCCATTCTTTTGCGACCGCACCACTCATGGTTGAAGATCTGCGCGGCCTTGACAATGATGCACAGGAAGCTGCCCTTGCGGATTGGATGGAAAGTGAGAAGGCCCGAGGTTTTGATATCTCGCAAGCCCCGCTTTTCAGGTTCCAGATACATAGGCGGTCTGATGAAACCTTCCAGTACACGCTTTGCTTCCATCATGCCATCCTCGATGGATGGAGTGATGCAACCATTCAAACGGAACTCGCGCAGAGCTATATGTTCCTGCTCTATGGGGAAGAGCCACCTTTCGTTGCTCCGCAAACCCAATACCGCGAATTCATAGCACTCGAACAGGAAGCGCTCAAATCTTCTGAGACCCGGGATTTCTGGCTAAAGAAACTGGAAGGAGCAGAGCCCATAGTCTTGCCACGGTCAAACCAGCCGGCAAGCGGCCAGGCAGAAAAACGAGGCGTGTTCCGGGTAGATGTGCCGATCTCCCCGGTGTTGTCTGGCCAATTGCAAAGAATTGCTCTTTCAGCGGCAGTGCCGGTGAAAACAGTTTTGTTCGCTGCACATTTCGCCGTCATGCAGTGGGTCTCCGGGCGCAGTGATGTGCTGACTTCTACGGTCGCCAATGGCCGGCCGGAAACCTCAGATGGCGACCGCATCCTGGGATTATTTCTGAACAGCACGCCGTTCCGCATGGCGGTTGGAAGGATTCGCTGGACTGATCTGATCAGGAATATTTTTTCTGCCGAGCGGGAAATTCTTCCGTTCAGGCGCTACCCGCTTACTGAGATCCAGCAGTTGTTAAAGCGCCCGCGTCTTTCTGAAGTAACGTTCTACTTCACCCACTACCACATCTATCGCCAGCTCGACCGTTTCGCGGAATTGGAAGTGCTTGAGGAAAAGCCTTATGAGGAGAGCAGCTATACGCTCGTCTCGATGTTCAGTGTAGATCCATTTACCAATCAAGTAGCGGCGCAATTGTGTTTTGACCGTACTCAGGTGAGCCCAGCTTTTGGCGAACTCATGGCGTCCTGGTATGAGCAGGCTTTAACGAGTCTCACTGCAGACCCGGAGGCACTTGTAAGTTCAACGCCCGCGTTGCCACCCGAGCAGAGTCATACATTGCTTGAAGCATGGAACAATACCCGGCGCGAGTATCCGCGGAATGAATCGATTGCCAGCATTTTCGAGCAGCAAGTCCGGGCAACTCCATTTGCCACTGCGCTGGTTTCCGATGAGATGACATTGACCTATGATGAGCTCAATCGCCAGGCCAACCAAGTGGCGCACTGGCTAATGCGCCTGGGCGCCAAACCGGAGACCATGATCGGGCTTTGCATGGAGCGTTCCTTTGAAACGTATGTTGTCATGCTTGGCATTGTGAAGGCTGGAGCCGCATACGTGCCTCTTGATCCTGCGTATCCAGCGCCGCGTTTGGAATTCCTGATCAAGGACAGTGCCGTGTCCTTTGTCCTTACGACTGAGAAGCTGCGAAAACTCTTGCCTCTTTCGCGGACTAAAGTCGTTTCTTTCAATCAGGCCCTGGAGGAAATTTCCAGAGAGAAGGAAGTCAATCCTGAAGTTAAGGTATCAGCCGAAAATGTGGCCTATCTGATGTACACGTCCGGTTCGACCGGCGTACCGAAGGGTGCCACGATTACGCATCGTGGAGTAGTTCGTCTGGTCAAGAACAACTGGTTTTGCGATTTGTCTGAGAGCCACACCTTTCTCCAGTTCGCTCCGATTTCCTTTGATGCTTCCACGTGGGAAATCTGGGGGGCCCTGCTGAACGGGGCGCGGCTTGCAGTCTGTCATTCCGGTGCTGCTTCGCTGGAAGAACTAGGCACGGCGATTCGCGAGCATCGCACCTCTGTACTGTGGCTTACCGCGTCTTTGTTTCATCAGGTTGTGGATCATGCTCCGGATATTTTGAAACCAGTCAAGACCTTGCTTGCGGGCGGCGATGTCCTCATGCCTGATCGGGTCGCCAAGGCTTTGAATTTTCTCGAAGGCGGTACGGTCGTCAACGGTTATGGCCCTACCGAGAACACAACCTTTACTTGTTGTCATCCCATGCGCAGCGCAGACGAGATTGGCGCTACCGTTTCCATTGGCCGACCAATCGCTAATACCCAGGTATATATCTTGAATGAAGAGATGGAGCCCCTTCCTCCTGGAATTGCAGGCGAGTTGTTCATCGCCGGTGACGGCCTGGCCCGTGGCTATATCAACCAACCCGATCTGACAGCGGAGAAATTCGTCCCGCATCCATTCAGCAGCGATTCAGGGGAGAGGCTCTATCGCACTGGTGATCTGGTGCGCTACGGTATCGATGGCGCGATCGATTTCATCGGTCGTGTGGATAACCAGATAAAGATTCGCGGTTATCGCGTTGAACTGGGCGAAATCGAATCAACCCTGCGTCAACATCCGCAGGTGAATGAAGTTGCCGCGGTTATCCGCGGAACCGGTGAATCCAAACGCCTGGTTGTTTTTGTTACTCCTCGCCAGGGCCACGAACTCCGCCCCGTTGAACTGAAACAATTCCTGCAAAGCAGGTTGCCGGAATTCATGGTCCCATCTTCCATCGTGGTACTGGATAAAATTCCGCTCAAGACTAGCGGCAAAACCGACCAGGCAGCGCTGGCCGCGATTGAAGAGCGAAATGATGACCGTCCTTATATACCGCCGCAAACGCCATTGGAAGCCGAGTTGGCCCGATTGTGGCAAGAGGTACTGGCCGTTCCACAAGTGGGGCGCGAGGACAGCTTCTTTGAACTTGGCGGCCACTCGCTGCTGGCCATCCAACTTGTCTCGCGCATTCGCGAACAGTATCACATTCCATTTCCGATCCGGGAATTGATGCAAACGCCAAGTCTTACCGGGTTGGCTGAAGCGATTCACACCGCAATCTGGGCAAGCCAGGAACAGCAAAGCGCAGAGCAGGATTTGGACAAAGAAGAGTTCATTGTGTGAGCTCTCGACCCGTGCGCGAAAAATTGCATGTTGAGACGGTTCGCGCACCTCTCCCAGGCATTACAAATTTGAAACGCATAATCC
The DNA here is from genome assembly GCA_963724105.1 of Terriglobia bacterium. Taxonomy (GTDB): domain Bacteria; phylum Acidobacteriota; class Terriglobia; order Terriglobales; family Acidobacteriaceae; genus Angelobacter. The sequence continues at coordinate 334,729 of CAVRTD010000010.1, forward strand.
CGGTTCGTTTTCGAGCCGATAATTTCAACAACTGCATATCACTTAGAACCCGCGATGGAGGTACCTTCCATGTTTAGAGATTTACTGCAAGATCTGCGGTTTGGGGCTCGCATGCTTCGCCGCAGCCCAACTTTTTCGATTCTCGCCATTTTATGTCTGACTTTGGGAATCGGCGCTAATGTCGCGGTGTTCAGTTGGATGGAGGGATTGATGTTTCGCCCATTCCCGTTAGTGTCCCATCAGGAAAGGATCGTCGCTTTGGCGTCTATGGACACGGCCAGTGCGCTGGACAAGGGAGCGGCGGGCGATGGTTATGGCGAGGTCGCATGGCCAGACCTGCAGGATTATGCCCGCAATTGCAAGCTCTTCGACTGGTTTCTTGCAGACCGGCTCGGCGGTACCACACTGAACGTTGGCGATCGCGCTGAACGAGTGGCTCAAAGCATTGTTTCTTCGAATTATTTCGATGCGCTCGGAATCCGGCCAATTCTCGGGCGAGGCTTTCGTCCTGAAGAAGATTACGGACGGAACGGCCATCCGGTTGCGGTGATCAGCAATTGGCTTTGGAAGAAGAGATTCAATAGCGATCCCAACATCATCGGCAAAAAACAGCTTCTCAACGCCGTGCCTCATACGATTATCGGCGTAGCGCCAGAAGGTTTTTATGGCACGTTTGTGGGGTATCCCATCCAGTTCTGGGCGCCGATATCCATGCAGGAAGTATTCAATTCCGGCGGATACAAGCTCGAAGACCGCAGTCAAACCTGGATTGAAGGCTACGCGCGACTGAAGCCAGGGGTGAGCATGGGCCAGGCACAAGAAGAGCTTTCTGCCGTGGCCAAACAGTTAGAACTCCAGTATCCAGAAACCAACCGCGGACGCGGAGCGAAGCTCATTCCGCTCTGGAAGAATCCCTTCAATCAGGCTGGTGATTTGGCGCCCACTCTGGAAATAGCCCTGGTAGCGACCTTTTTTGTTTTGCTTATCGCATGTGTGAATGTTGGCAGCCTTTTACTTGTCAGATCGCTGGCTCGCCGCCACGAAATTACAGTCCGCCTTGCCATCGGCTCCAAGCGCGGGCGACTGTTACGGCAACTTCTCACAGAAGGTTTGATCCTTTCCACGATTGGCGGGGCCTGTGGCCTTCTGCTTGGCTATCTTTGCCGCAACCTGCTCGTGGTCTTTTTTCCATCGTCCACCGTTCTCGGTTCAAATCTTCATGGCGAAATAGATTGGCGTGTGGCAGGATTTAGCCTTGGCGTTTGCCTCGTCTCCACTTTGATGTTTGCGCTTGTTCCCGCCTTGCAGAGCATCAACATCGATATTGCCGGTGCTTTGAAAGCGGAGACCGCCGGAGCTTCGGGAACACGCAAAAGGAACTGGATGCGCTCGCTCATGGCCGCCGGCCAGGTTTCGGCCAGTTTTGTACTGCTGGTGGGAGGAGTCTTGCTGTTTCAGAGTATGCGCCGGCTTAGCGTTGCGAACCCAGGATTTTCGACCGACAATGTGCTGACCACGCTCTTCGATTTGACTGGAGCAGGCTATGATACCGTGCACTCCAAGCAGTTTAGAGATGACCTGGTGGACCGGGTCAGGGCAATGCCCGGTGTCGAATCAGCCGCATGGGTCAAGGTCAGGCCGATCAGCTATGCGACTTTCTTGAGTGCGCCCATAACAATTGCCACCTACCAGCCCGGGCCTGACGAACGTCCTACGTCAGAATACAACCTGATTAGTCCAGATTATTTTAAAACTATGGCAATTCCGATTCTTTCGGGTCGGGATTTTACCAAGGATGACAACGCCACTAGCTTTCCCGCAGTAATAGTGACCCAAAAGATGGTGGAGAAGTACTGGCATGGAGTGGATCCAGTGGGCAAGCGGATCCAGGTGAAAGACAAATGGATGCAGGTAGTCGGTGTTGCCAAGGATACCAAGTACTACACCTTGTCAGAAGCACCGCTGAATTTTTTATATGTTCCAGTTGAACAGAGTCCCACCACCAACATGAACCTTGTTATCCGTACTGCACGCAACGTAGATTCTCTAGCGCCAGCCTTGAGCAGCACTGTTCATACGTTGGAACCTGACCTGGGGCTTCAGGAAGTGATCACGATGAGGAAGCATATCAACCGAGAGGTCTTGGCTTCGCAGCAGGTCGCAGTAGCGCTTCTCAGTATTTTTGGCGGAATAGCAATGTTGCTGGCGGCAGTTGGACTCTACGGCGTGATGTCCTATTCTGTCTCTCAGAGCAAACGTGAGCTTGGATTGAGGATGGCGCTGGGTGCCGATGCGCCCCATTTGTTCCGCATTGTGATGTCGAATGGCCTGCTGGTGACGATCGGCGGCATGATGGCCGGTACGCTTGTTGCTGCAAGTTTGACCCACTGGATAGATTTCAAGACCTTTCTCTATCAGGTCAATCCACGTGAGCCGCTGGCCTTTGCCATGGCATACATAGGATTGATGATCATCGCCTCCATGGCATGTTTCTTGCCTGCGTGGCGTGCCAGCCGCACCAACCCGGTCCAGGCGTTGCGTAATTGAATCGTAGTCATCGCGGTGAAAAATCACTTTGAAGCGTAGCGAATTGGCATCTGTTTCTTGGCCAATCAGCCAATTCCAGGCTGCCCAATTACGGCGTTTCTGCTTTGGAAATACTGCGTGTCACTACGCATTTAAAAATAATTCCTGAGATAACGGACTGAAGTCATAAATTCCCAAGTGAAGATGAAAAATTCTCAACCCCAGCCCAAAGAATGGCCTGGAGCATTGCGTGCGCTGCGGCATCGCAATTTCCGCCTATTCTTTTTCGGTCAGATGATCTCTTTGATTGGTACTTGGATGGACCCAATAGCGGAGTCTTGGTTGGTTTACCGCCTGACCGGTTCTCCGTTACTACTGGGCACAGTGGCTTTTGCCGGGCAAATTCCCATTCTCATATTGATGCCCATAGGCGGTATCATCGCCGACCGTTATGACCGCCGGTCCATCCTGGTAGGCACCCAATCTCTTACGATGGCGCTAACATTGGTTCTAGCCGGACTGACGCTCACCCATGTTGTCCAGCCGTGGCACATAATAACGCTCGGAGCGCTCATGGGTATAGTGAGCGCGTTTGATATCCCAGTGCGCCAAGCCTTTATTGTGGACACGGTTTTCCCCGAAGATCTGGCTAATGCCACCGCCCTGAACATGGCCATCTTCAACGGTGCCCGCGTGATTGGCCCGGCCCTGGCGGGAATCGTGGTTGCTGCAGTAGGTGAGGGCTGGTGTTTTCTTGCGAATGGCTTGAGTTTCCTGGCGGTGATCGCAGGTTTGTTGATGATGACAGGCGCTTCTGCGCGCCAAACCCCTCAAGGCTCGCCGATGCAGAACATCATTGAGGGCTTTCAATTCGCCGCCCGTACTGCGCCGGTGAGAGCGCTCATACTGTTGTTGGGACTTATCAGCTTGACCGGGACGCCAGGCGTAGTGCTTATGCCGGTGTTTGCTGGCCAGATCCTGCATGGCGGCGCAAGGGCCCTGGGGTTGATGATGGGCGCCGTCGGACTGGGCGCATTGTGCGGTGCGATCACATTAGCCACCCGGAAGAATGTGAATGGCCTCGAACGCTGGATCGTGGTTGCGTGCAACACTTTTGGCGCAGCCCTGATTCTGTTCTCGCTGTCGCGAACTTTCTGGTTGTCCGCGGCGCTGCTGGTTCCTGTGGGATTTTCGGTGGTATTGGAAATGGGCTCGTCCCATACTCTGCTTCAGAGTATGGTGCCCAATCGGCTTCGCGGGCGCGTCATGGCCGTCTGTTCCATGATGTTCATGGGCATGGCGCCATTGGGATCACTTTTGGCTGGCGGCCTGGCTCATGCGATTGGAACGCCTATGACTGTAGCTTTAAGTGGCGCCATTTCCATCATTGGCGGAATCTTCTTTGCCACCCGGCTTTCCGCATTACGACCGGCTGCGCAGGCCCTGGTCGTAGCCCAGCAGACGTCCGGCACCGAACCCGCCAAGAAAACTACCGTTCCCGTGCTTTCCTGATAAGGAGAGGCAGCTAGCTACGCTCTTCAGCACGCCCTGTTGGACCGATCTCCGAATCGTTACAATCTCTTTTTACAGGCTCTTTAAAGATATGTGGGAGCGGTCGCCTTCCGTTTGATTTTCTTCCTCGCGATCTTAGCGTCGTGGCAAATTCAAGGGTTTCGCCTACCTTGCCAGGCCCTCGGCCCGCTCATCCTTTAAAATCGTCCGCCCACCATTATCATCCCGCCCCTCACGGAAAACTTAGCAATCCTGCTCTTGCTTCCTTGTAGATTGGGTTTCGGCAAGGTCCAGTTTTTGCCGCTTCGTCCAAGGAGAACCAGTGCGCAGACTTTATTTCCTCCTCCCCCGGTTTGCGGTCGTTTTGCTTTTCGCTTTGACTGGATTATCGGCCCAATCCCAGTCGCAACTCCCATCTGATATTCGCGAGAAAATTGACAAACTTGTCACTGAAATCTTGGTGAGAACCGCAACTCCAGGCGTGTCGTTAGTGGTCGTTAAGGAGGGGCAAATCGCTTACCTCAAGGCCTATGGCAATGCTCGCCTGGGTCCGCAGACTACCGCAAAGCCCGAAATGCGTTTCTGCCTCGGTTCACTCAGTAAGCCATTTACAGCTGAGGCTATCCTGCTCTTGCAGGAGCAGGGCAAGCTCTCACTAGATGACAAAGTTTCCCGGTTCCTTCCCGATCTTAGCCGGGCCAATGAGATTACGATTCGCCAGGTGCTCTCGCAAACCTCTGGTTATCAGGAATACTGGACTGTCGACTACTTGCCGCTCAAGGTGTTACAGCCGATCACCCCGCGCAAGATTCTTGAGCAGGCGGCCTCCAGGCCATTGAACTTCGATCCCGGAACGAAATGGGAAATCAGTGATACCAACTACGTAATTGCTGGCATGATTGCAGAAAAAGCCAGTGGCATGCCCCTCTATCGTTTTTTGCGGGAGAAGGTGTTTGTACCACTCGGCATGGAGAGTGCGATCGACGTAGATTCAGAAAAACTTGGCCCTCCTGATGCCGCTGGCTACATGCGTTATGCTCTGGGTCCACCCCGCCCGGCGCCCCGAGAAGGGCAGGGTTGGTTGTTCGGAGGAGAGGAACTTGCCATGACGGCGCAAGACATAGGCAAATGGGACATCGCCTTGATGAACCACGAACTACTTAAGCCCGCTTCTTATCGGCAATTTGAAACGGCTGTATTGCTCTCCAATGGTCTGACGACCAACTACGCTCTAGGCAATGGAGTCACTCGAAAAGCAGAACGACGGGCGATCTACGGCCTTGGCGATGTTTCCGGCTTCAGTGCCGCCAACACAATCTTTCCCGACGATCATATTGCGATAGCAGTCTTCGCCAATATGGATGCTGGCGCGCCTCCTGAAATCACCAACGGCATCATCTCTCTTCTGTTTCCAAAAAAATCAGAGCCTGACCCAGTTGCTCCTCAGAAGCTCGAGCAGGCACGTAAAATCTTTGATTCTCTCCGGCATGGCGCGCTCGACCGTTCCTTGTTTACGGAAGATGCGAATAACTACTTCAATGAACAGGCATTGCAGGATTTTGCCTCCAGCCTGACCCCCTTAGGTAACCCACAGGAGTTTGTCCCGACCGAGTACTCTGTTTCCAACGGATTGGTCTTCCGCGACTACCGCATAAAGTTTGCCACGCTGACGCTCATTGCCCACACCATTGAAGAACAGAGAGGCAAGCTTGAGCAGTACAACATAGAGCAGGAGTAATCCATGGAACCGGTCATGTCTACTGTCGCTCCATACCTTGTTCCCGCCGCGGATTGTGCTGTACCGGAATGGTTTGCTATTTACGTAATGACACGGCATGAAAAGCGGATTGCACTACATCTCCAAGCCCGGGAAATCGAACACTTTCTTCCGCTGTATGAAACTCGACGCAAGTGGAGAGATGGATCAAATGTAACGGTTCAGCTTCCGTTATTTCCCAGTTATCTTTTTGTGCGTGCTTCGCGCAGCCAACGAGTCCGCGCTCTGGGAGTTCCCGGGGTTCTGTCCGCAGTAGGTAAACGAGAATCCTCCGTTATTTCCGATACTTACATTGACTCCCTGCGCAAGGTTGTAACCCTGGGAAAAGTAGAACCTCACCCTTATCTCGCGACCGGTGCAGTTGTGCGTATTCGGTCTGGTGTATTGGCGGGACTGCAAGGCATAGTAGTTCGTCAGAAATCTGGATGCCGAGTGGTGCTTTCCCTCGATTTGATTGAGAGAAGCGTGTCCATGGAAGTAGATATCGCTGACCTCTGAAGGGATTCCCGCTATGCACGTTGCCCAAATGCAATTTCGCCCTACGCCTGCTGCCGAGCAGCAACAGCTGTCGTCAGCAACACCATTGCTGGCTGCTCTGGCATGGTGTTGGATCTTCATGCTCGCTGGAGCGGCCATTTTCGCATTGAAGGCTCCGGATGCAGCGCCTGCCGGCGCGCCGCAAAACGAGTTTTCGGCGCAACGAGCCCTCGTCCATGTTCGCGCCGTCGCACGGGTACCTCATCCTACCGGTACGAACGCGAACGCTGAAGTGAGGCAGTATCTCTTGGGCCAGCTTTCCGCTCTTGGACTAAACCCTCAGCCTTTCACGGCAGTCGGAATTGACAACGATTCCTGGGCACTCGTCGCCGGCAAGACCAATGATATTGTGGGCCGACTCTCAGGCACGGAGAGCTCGGGAGCCATCCTGCTCATGGCTCATTATGATTCTGTTTCCAGTGGTCCAGGCGCCGCAGATGACGCATCTGGAGTTGCTGCCATTCTTGAAGGCTTGCGTGCATTGAAGACGGGATCGCGATTGAAAAATGATCTCATTGTCCTTATTACAGATGGCGAAGAACCGGGGCTGCTGGGAGCAGAATCGTTTGTAGCTTCCCATCCCTGGATGAAGGATGTTGGTCTGGTGATGAATTTCGAAGCCCGTGGCAATCACGGCCCTTCTATGCTTTTCGAGACCAGCGCGGATAATGCTGCTTTGCTGAACGAAGTAGCCAGGACTGCCACCTATCCTGTCGGCTCTTCATTGTTTTATTCGCTTTATAAGCTGCTTCCTAACGATACAGATTTTACGCAATTTCGACCTGCACGAATCCCCGGACTCAATTTTGCATTCGGCGAACATTTGGAAGCCTATCACTCACGGTTGGATACCCCGGAAAATCTCGATCCTGCGTCCCTTCAGCACCACGGCTCGTATCTTGTTTCATTGGTTCGCCAGTTCGGCCAGATGGACCTGGGAAGTCTCAAGCGCGGATCCGGAGATAACATCTTCTTTGACTGGTTTGGCGCGAACATGATCACCTACAGCGAACGTTGGAACTTGATGGGCCAAATTGTCGTTACGTTTCTGCTGGGGGCGGTGGTTCTTTCCGGTATTCAACGCGCAGAAGTAAGTCCATGGCGTTTCTTCAAGGCTGTAGCTGTATCTTTTTTGATGTTGGCTGTGATCACCGGAGTGATGGTGGCTGCCGGGTGGATGCTTCTAGTCATTCTCAGCGGACATCTGCTGCTTGGCGACACGGCAGCAAATTCTTTTCTGTTGAGTGGTCTGGTTTTGCTCGGAATTGCGACTGGATCGGTTGTTCTGGCAGGGTTGCGACGGCGTTTCCACCTCGAAGAATTGTCGCTGGCAGGTCTGACAGTCGTTTGCATTCTGAGCTGGGCTTTTGCTCTTCTACTGCCGGGAGGGCATTACCTGTTGTTCTGGCCGCTGTTCCTTGCTGTCTGCGGATTTTTAGTTCTCGCAATCCTTAGGTCGGGATCTTCAAAAGGCCGGGTATTGGCAATACTTCCGGCAGTGGCAAGCACAGTGCTGCTGTTTGCCCCAGTGGCATATCTTTTATACGCCTTCCTGACTCTAAGCCTATTGAGCATCATCGCTACCAGCCTACTTCTCGGACTGTTCTTTCTGATCTGTGTTCCTTTTGTAAACATGGCTGTGCCGCCGCGTTTTTCGCGCATGATACTGCTGCCATTGTTTGTCGCGGCCGCGGCCTGCGTCGCGGTTGGAATCATTCGGTCAAATTTTAGTTTGCAGCATCCGCGGCAGGACCACCTGCTCTACAGTATGAATGCTGATGATCGTACGGCTGTGTGGGTTAGTGACGATTCCGCTCTCGACGGATATACTGCGCAATTTTTTGGTGGAGCCCCCAGCCGCAAACCGGTTCCGAATTATCTAACTGGATCATTGCGCGCCCCTTTTTCCGCCTCGGCTCCACTCATTGATTTGCAGCCTCCGATTAGTGAAATCGAGGTGGACGAACAAAAGGGTGGCCTTCATCGTCTGCGGATGAATGTGAGATCGCAAAGAGATGCAGACTTCGTAGTGGTTCGATTTGATCCCAGCGTGAAGCCAGTCTCGATCGAAATCTTCGGTCGCAATGTGAAACCGCAGTCAGGTCGGAACGGGCTGTTCATGCTCTTGTATGGAATGGATGCGCAAGGAGGTGAGCTGGATCTGACGCTGAATGCTCCATCGGGAGTTTCATTTTGGGTCAGCGACTATTCTTCTGGCCTACCCACAACCATCCGGCGCCCGTCCGAGTTCATCGCTACTCAGGGTAGTGATCAGACTATAGTATGCCGGAAATATAAACTGAAATAGATGTGAGGTGCTCTGCTGACTTAATCGTAAGATCCGGCAAATTCCTTGCTTTCCTAAACAACCGAGAAGGGTCTAAACTGAATCGCATGGTTTGCGGAAAGGAACGTATCTGCATGGGAAAACCACTGGCCTGATTCAAGGCACGCTAGCCTGTTGAACCTTCAAATCTTACGCTTCAGCCGCTGGCACGGCTGGGTTCATTCAGTGTCATTAACCGGCTTTGCAATTCTACAAATTGACTTGGCTTTGGAACGTGAATCGGAATAATCCAATCCGCTGGTCTCATAAGCTTACGCTGGAGTTACGTGCCATCTTCAGCCGGAATAAAATTATCCGGACACACAACGGCGAGTCGCAGTTTCATCGTCAATACTAAATAGAGAAATGCTTTCGCCGCAGCGCCGCGATGGCTGGGCGGAATGGAACAGATCAAGGAGGAATGCCCGAAATGCGCAACGTCAATTTCATCGAAGATCTTCTTCAGGACCTCCGTTTTGGACTCCGCGTGATACGCCGCAATCCCGGCTTTTCTTTTCTTGCGATTCTTTGTCTTACGTTCGGTATCGGCGCCAATGCCGCTGTTTTCAGTTGGATTGAAGGCGTACTGCTCCGGCCCTTTCCTCATGTAGCCCACCAGGAGAGAATGGTGTCTTTTACTGCAACTGTACCGGAACGTTACGACAAAGGCGAAGGTGGCCTGGGCTGGGACGATGTTTCCTGGCTTGACTTTCTCGATTTCCAGAGAGAGTCCAAGCTATTCGAATGGTTTATCGCGGACCACATTACCAGTGCCACACTCAGCGTCGGCGATCGGGCAGAAACGTCAACCGGCAGTCTTGTTTCGTCGAATTATTTTGATGCCCTGGGAATCCGTCCTGTTCTTGGCCGAGCATTCCGGACGGAAGAGGACTGGGGACGCAATGGTCATCCCGTAACCATAATCAGTTATTGGTTGTGGAAAGAACGGTTTAAGAGCGATCCCGATATCATTGGAAAGAAACTGCTACTCCGGACGGTACCCCACACTATTATTGGCGTTGCTCCGGAAGGCTTCTACGGTACGTTCGTCGGCTATCCCATGCAATTTTGGGTGCCTGCCTCAATGCAGGAAAATTTTGTGGGAGGCAACTACAAGCTCGAAGATCGTGGCGACGGCTGGATTGAAGGTTACGCCCGTCTCAAACCTGGGGTGACGATTCAACAGGCACAAGCTGAGATTTCGGCAATAGCCAAACGTCTCGAAAACCAGTATCCCAACACGAACCGGGGACGGGGTGCGAAGCTTTTCCCATTATGGAAAACGCCGTTCAACCAGGCTGGCACTCTTGCGCCTACATTGGGAATTTCGCTCGGAGCCGTATTCCTGGTCCTTCTGATTGCATGCGCCAACGTCAGCAACCTGCTGTTTGTCAGGTCTCTGGCCCGCCAGCACGAAATCACCGTGCGCATGGCTCTTGGCTCCCGGCGTGGAAGGCTGCTGCGGCAACTTATTACCGAAGGGTTGATTCTCTCCTCGATTGCCGGCATCTGCGGGCTTGTGCTTGCTTACTTCTGCCGGAATCTGATAGCCGTCTTCTTCCCAGCAGCGTCTGTTCTTGCCACTAATTTGTCGGGAGCAATGGACTGGCGCGTGATCGTATTCTGCTGCGGGGTCTGCCTGATTTCGACGCTGATGTTCGGGCTTATTCCGGCCCTTCAGACTACTAAAACGGATATTGCCGGAGCACTCAAGGCGGAATCCGGTACTTCTTTCGGAAACCGCGGAAAATCTCGGATGCGCTCCGCCATGGTTCTTGTCCAGGTAGCGCTTAGCTTCATCCTGGTTGTGGGTGGGGCATTGCTGGTGCAGAGCCTTCAGAAGTTGCGATCCGCCAACCCCGGCTTTTCCCCCGACAATCTGGTCACCACAACTTTTAACCTGGCCGGAGCGGGCTATGATAATGCACGCGCACAGCGCTTTCGCGATGATCTTGCAGATCGCGTCAAGGCGATCCCAGGAGTTGAATCTGTTTCGTTCACTAGAACTAGACCGTTCAGCTACCAGGGCTATCTTTCAGGCCCCATCGCCGTGGACGGCTATGAGCCCGCTTCCGATGAAAGACCAACCGTGGAATACAATCAGGTTAGCCCTGCTTATTTTGAAAACATGCGAATTCCTATTGTGTCCGGCAGGGAATTCGCCCGGACCGATAACGGAAACAGTTTTCCCGCCGTTATTGTGAACGAGCAGATGGTGGCCAAGTACTGGCATGGCGTTGATCCCGTCGGCAAACGTATTCAGTTAAACGGTAAATGGATGCAGGTGGTGGGAGTCGCCAAGACCTCGAAGTACGGGTCCTTTGCCGAATTATCCAAACCGTTCTTGTACGTCAGCATCGATCAATTGCCGATCGTCAATAGCTTCATCATGATCCGTACCGCTCAACCGCCAGGTCAGATGTACTCTGTTCTGGCGCGCGAGGTGCATTCTATGGATGCGGGACTTGGCATGCAGGAAGTTATCACGCTACGCGACCATATGAATCGGTCTGCGCTATCGTCGCAGAAGGTTGTGGTATCCCTGTTGTTTATTTTTGGAGGGATCGCGTTGGTGCTGGCCGCAGTGGGACTTTATGGTGTCATGTCTTATTCGGTTTCGCAGAGCAAACGTGAACTTGGCTTGCGCATGGCGCTGGGTGCAGGTGCGATAGATATCTTTCGCACGATCATGGTCCATGGACTGGTGCTGGCGGCAGGCGGCGTTGTGCTAGGCTCCATCGCGGCCATGTTTTTGACCCAGTTCATTGCCACTGGAACTCTGCTATATCAGGTGAATCCACGTAGCCCGGCGGTTTTTGTTGTCGCATCGCTGGTGATGGTATTCATTTCGTTAGGAGCTTGCTTCACCCCGGCATGGAACGCAGCCCGTATCGACCCCATTCGTGCCCTCCGCGAATAGCCCGGGCAGGCGCCCCGAAGGAATGAACGAAGGCAATTGATGTAGCCGGGTCATGCACAAAGAAAACCCGGCTACATTTAAATAGCATTGCTGCACGGGGCCTTTTGGCCGCGATGAACAGGGCGAGGGCGGATTCGGCGCTGGGCTTTGCCAACGAAAATGAGAACCGGCGACTCCCACAATATCATCCTGCTGAATTAGCGAAGTGTCTTTTGCACCGCTTTTGAGGTTGTTGGTCACAGCGTGGTCCACAGAAAAATCATGACGGGTTACCGCGGGGCCAATTGCACCACGAGCGCTGTGTCAAGATAAGCTGCCGAGCCGCTTTTCAGGATGACGTTTCGTAGTAGAATCCGAAGCTGTGCACCCGCTCTGGAACGCCACGCGCCCAACTATTCTCGCCCTGTTTTTTGAATTCTCTCGCACCGCAGTATCCATGTGTTTCGCAGGCATCGCGCTTTTTGTGATCGGAGTAGCGGTCGCAAAAAACGAGATCGGCTCGGCTCGCGGCCTGGATAAGATCGTGGCCCTGAGCAATTTGTGTTTTGCTATCCCGCTGGCGGTCTTCGGCGCATTGCATCTCTCCGCCGCACAGGGCCTTACGAGCCTGGTGCCGAAGTACATGCCAGGGCGTTTGTTCTGGGCATATTTCGTAGGCTTCGCGTTGATTGCCGCGGCCCTGAGCATCGCCACTAAAATTGGGGTTCGCTGGTCTGGCCTGCTGTTCGGAATCATGATGTTCCTGTTTGTCGCGATGATCCATTTTCCCGGAGCGCTGCGTCAGCCGGGCAGAATTATCTGGACAATTGTCTTCCGCGAGATGTCGTTCGGCGGCGGCGGTTGGCTTCTTGCGGCAAGTGCAAAAGACGGATGGCACAGGCGTGCCAAGACCACACTGATCATTGTGGGTCGCGTCTTGATCGCGGCCGCCGCAATCGTTTTTGGCATTGAGCACTTTCTTCATCCCATGGGACTTCCCGGCGTCCCGCTTGAAAAACAGATGCCGGTATGGGTTCCAGGGCGCGTGCTCGTTGACTATGTGACGGGCGCAGCTCTTCTCATTCTCGCGGGAAGTATTCTGCTGAACAAGAAAACGCGGACTGTGGCAACGTATGTCGGCGGTTGGATTTTGCTGCTGGTCCTGGTCATCTATGGCCCCGTTTTGATCATGGCGTTATCCAACCCGAGTACCGCGGTCAAGGTGGAAGGGATCAACTACTTTGCCGACACGCTGTTGTTTGCCGGAGCCATCCTTGCGGTGGCGAGCGCAACGCCAAAATCCGACTGAAATGCCAGAGAGCCAGCCTGAGTCGCCGCGACAGCGCTGACAGCCTATCGACCCGACACAACTTTAATGCTATACGATTACTCCAGTGATCACAGGCGCAGAGCCTGGATATCCTGCCAATCGCTATAATAGTAAAACGAGACTTACTGCTGGAAATGTTGCAGAAATAGAGCCGAATGGCAGGCGCGGTTCATCAGAAGAACATGACAAAAGTCCACCAACATCCTCTGGAAAAGATCCTCGAGAGTCGAATTGCCATTATCGACGGAGCGATGGGCACGACCATCCGCACGTATGGCATGACGGAAGCGGATATCCGAGGAGAGCGATTCAAGGACGCGACTAAGAGCCTTCTCAACAATGGTGACCTGTTCTCGCTGACCAAGCCAGAAATAATTGGCGACATCCATCGCCGGTTTCTCGAAGCAGGAGCCGACATTATTGAGACGAACACCTTCGGCGCAACCAGCATTGTGCAGAGCGAATTCTTTGTGGATGATCCCAGAGAGCATGGCGGACGAAAGGACCCCGAGTTCTATCAAAAGATTATCGATGATGCGTCTCTCGGAAACCTTGCCTGGGATATCAATGAGCAATCGGCGCGGCAGTGCCGCGAATGGGCCGATCGTATCGGAACCGCAACCTCGCGTCAGCGGTTTGTGGCGGGGGCAATCGGACCACTGACCGTTTCTCTTTCGAACTCGCCCGATGCCGACGATCCAGGCTTTCGGGTCGTGACCTTCGATCAGGTCAAAGCCGCTTATGCGCAGCAGGTGCGCGCCCTCATGGCCGGTGGCGCAGATCTGCTGCTGGTCGAGACGATTTTCGACTCGCTCAACGCCAAAGCTGCACTTGTCGCCATCCGTGAGGTGTTCGATAAGGACGGCAAGCAACTGCCGGTCATGATCTCGGCAGCGGTGGGGCGTGGCGGCGAGACGATGATCTCGGCGCAGACGACTGAGGCGTTCTGGAACGCGGTGCGGCACGTGAAACCATTGTCGGTGGGACTTAACTGCTCGCTCGGTCCCGATCTCATGTATCCGTTTCTGGAAGAACTCTCGGAAAAGGCGGACGTAGCGATCTCGTGTTACCCCAATGCCGGTCTGCCGAATCCGCTGTCTGAAACCGGCTTTGATCTGGGGCCGCGGGACATGGCCCGTTCTCTGGGCGATTTTGCACGCGGAGGGTTGATCAACATCGCCGGCGGCTGCTGTGGCAATACGCCTGAGCACATCGCTGCTATCGCCAAAGCGCTCGAAGGCCAGCCTCCGCGAAAATGGGGGACGGAGCCGACCGAGGAATCGTTCGCACGCCAGACCGGGATTGAGAGTCGCGCGTGAGCGAGTCAGACAACGCAAGCCCAGCCGAGCCCACGAAGGCGAAACCACTCCGTCTCTCGGGATCACAGCCATTCACCCAGCAGCCAGGTGTCTACATCGTGATCGGGGAGCGAACCAATGTCGCGGGTTCGCCGAAGTTCGCCAGACTGATCAAGGAAGGCAAATACGAAGGAGCGGTAAGCGTAGCCCGGCAACAAATCGAGAACGGTGCGAATGTCCTCGACATTTGTATGGACGAGGGCATGATTGATGGCGTCACGGCGATGACCCGCTTCCTGCAATTGCTCGGGAGCGAGCCCGAAGTCGCCAAGGTGCCTTTTATGGTGGACTCCTCGAAATGGGAGGTCATCGAGGCCGGGCTGAAGTGCTTGCAGGGCAAAGGCATCGTCAATTCGATTTCGTTGAAAGAGGGCGAAGAAAAGTTTCGCCAGAATGCCGCGAAAGTCCTGAAATATGGTGCGGCCGTAGTCGTGATGGCCTTCGACGAACAAGGCCAGGCCGCGACTTACGAAGACAAGATCCGTATCTGCGAACGCGCATACCGCATCCTGGTCCGCGAGGTCGGTTTTCCGCCGGAAGACATCATTTTCGATCCCAATATCCTCACCGTTGCCACTGGCATGGAAGAGCACAACAACTACGCGGTCGATTACATCAACGCTGCCCGATGGATCAAGGCCAACCTGCCGCATGCAAAGGTGAGTGGAGGCGTCTCGAACATCTCATTCAGCTTTCGCGGTAATAACAAGGTCCGCGAAGCGATTCATTCGGCGTTTCTCTATCATGCCATCGCAGCCGGAATGGACATGGGCATCGTGAACGCCGGCATGCTTGAGGTCTATGAAGAGATAGAGCCTGAGCTGAAAGTGCTGGTTGAAGATGTGCTGCTCAACCGCCGTCCCGATGCCACCGAGCGACTGGTGGAGTTTGGCGAATCGCTCAAAGGCGAAAGCACAGCAGCGACTGAAAAGAAAGCCGAAGAATGGCGCAGTGGCACAGTTGAGCAGCGTCTCTCGCACGCGCTAGTCAAGGGAATTGACACGTACATTGAGATCGATGCCGAAGAAGCCCGCGTCAAACTGGGCCGTCCTCTGTTGGTGATTGAAGGCCCGCTGATGGCCGGCATGAGTGTAGTCGGCGATCTGTTCGGGGCCGGCAAGATGTTCTTGCCCCAGGTAGTCAAATCTGCGCGCGTGATGAAAAAAGCCGTGGCGCACCTGACGCCGTTCATGGAGGCCGAGAAGGAAGCTAAAGTTGCGGCGGGGGAAGTGGTGAAGGCGCAGGGAAAAATCGTGCTGGCGACGGTGAAGGGCGATGTTCACGACATTGGCAAAAACATCGTCGGGGTTGTCCTCGCCTGCAATAACTACGAGGTGATCGACATGGGAGTGATGGTCCCGTGCGAAAAGATCCTCGAACGCGCCAGGGCGGAAAAAGTGGACATGATCGGACTCAGCGGGCTGATCACTCCGTCTCTCGACGAGATGGTGCATGTGGCCCGAGAGATGGAGCGCCAGGGTTTTAAATTGCCGCTTCTTATTGGCGGCGCAACCACCAGCCGGGCACATACGGCCGTAAAAATCGCGCCACATTATAGTGAGCCGGTTGTCCACATCCTCGATGCCAGCCGGGCAGTGCCCGTCACCACCAGCCTTTTGAGCGACGGCGGTAAATCTACATTCGTAGAGCAGCATCGCGCCGACTACGAGGCGCTACGCAAGGCCCACTCCGCGCCGAAGCTAAGTGTCGTCTCACTTGAGGCAGCTCGCAAGAGACGAACTCCGATTGAATGGCGCGCGGAAGATCTGCCCGTCCCCGATTTTACTGGTGTGCGCGTGCTAGACAACTTTCCGTTGTCGACGCTGCGCGAATTCATTGACTGGAGCCCGTTCTTCCATACCTGGGGACTGAAAGGAATTTATCCCCGGATTCTTGAACACCCGGAGCATGGCGCGCAGGCGCGCCAGATATTTAGCGAAGGCAACGCTCTTCTGGATAACATCGTTGAGAAGAAACTGATCACGGCGCGCGGGGTATATGGCTTGTTTCCCGCCAGCGCTATTGGCGACGATGTCGAACTGTATACGGATAGCACACGCGGCACCGCGCTCGAACGATTCCACTTCCTTCGTCAGCAATCGAATAAGGAGGGCAGCGAGCCGTGCCGGTCTCTCTCCGACTTCATCGCGCCCAGAGAAGAAGGATTGCCCGACCATATCGGTGCGTTCGCGGTAACCAGCGGGATCGGCTTGAAAGAATTGTGCGACTCGTACAGGGCCAGGCACGACGACTACAACGCGATCATGGCGGAGGCCATCGCCGATCGCCTGGCTGAGGCTTTCGCTGAATGCCTGCACAAACGCGTGCGTGACGAGTGGGGGTATGGTCGTGCGGAGAACCTGAGCAGCGCGGATCTTATTCAAGAGAAATATCGCGGCATCAGGCCGGCTGCGGGTTATCCCGCTTGTCCGGACCACACGGAAAAGGGTCCGCTTTGGCGTTTGCTCAATGTGCAGGCGAATACAGAGATGCTGATCACGGAGTCGTTTGCGATGTGGCCCGGGTCGAGCGTGAGTGGCCTTTACTTCGCCCACCCGCAATCGCGATACTTCAGTCTCGGGAAAATTGACCGTGATCAGGTCGCCGATTACAGCAAACGCAAGGGAATGAGCATTGCTGAAGTCGAGCGATGGCTCGGGCAAAACTTGAACTACGACCCGGCGGAGTAGATTCACGGACCGGATGAATGGGTCAGCGTGCAGGACATGGCGCGCCACCGAAATGTGCATCGAGCGGTTGCAGTTGTGGAATATCCCGAAAAGCCAACGCCTACAGCAAACCGCGACGTTAATTCACACCGTGTTGCGGACGACTTGGTGGACGGGCTGGCTGATCACGTTAAGGTTATCTTCCTTGAAATCCTTGAAACATCCAATTCACCCCCGTGTTGCGGACGAACAGCCATATCACGACTGATCCAAAGAAAGTGACCGCTCCGGTAAACGCGATCGTTACCGCAAACAGTATTGTCACGATCGGATGCGCTTCTCTTGTCTCGATTGCAAGCACGCCCTCCTCGGCCGGAAGCGCCTGCCGCTGCGGTACTAATTGCGGACCTCTGCGCGCTGTTTCGGGAGCCTGATCAACTGGCCTTCTGCGCTCTGATCTCATAAAACCTCCCTATCAATGCCGATGCCTTCGCAGCGATCAAGGATGGCGGAAAATCGCACTTGCAAACAACTTTCTAACCGGCATCTCCGATTGCTCCACTCTGACGCGAACTGCGGAATCCCGCGATTTGCAAGGACATTGCACAACAGCGGAGCCTTCACGCAAGCACGCGAATACAAGCCGTGAATTTTAGAGGTCGCGACAAACGATGTTGCCAGCGGACTCCAGAACGCACGCATGAGTTTCACAACGATAAAATTTTCACAACGATAAAAGCGGCGCCGCAAAGCATTGCTGCACGTTCAAAGGCATTTACCGTCTTCAAATTGGCTGTGCCGTACCAGGCAAAGCGTGGACAACCCGTGGAAGCGAAAACAAATCCATTCAACAGCCTCAACAGAAAGTGAGAAGGACACTCGACCAACAACCAGTGCGACCTACTGATCTTCTTCGGCGTAACGGTCATCTAGCCCTGCATGGAAATCTTCGGACGAGATTCGGAGTTGAACCATTTTTTGCGGTTAACCAGTTGAAGTTGAACCACGAGAGATTACAAAGTGAACGCGGCCAATAAACTGAAGCACGTGGTGATTGTGGGTGGAGGCTTCGCCGGACTCGCCTGCGCTCGAAAGCTGGCGAAAAGCAACGACGTGCGCGTCACCCTTCTCGATAAGAACAATTTTCATCAGTTCCTGCCGCTCCTCTATCAACTGGCAACAGCACAGCTGGGATCCAGCGACATCGCAACCTCGCTCAGGAAGTCCCTGCGCGGGCACGCCAATTTGGACGTGAAGATGGACGAGGTAACGGCCGTGAATCCCATCACCCGGACCGTGACCACCAAGACGGGCGTGAGCCACCAGGGGGACTTCGTGGTGTTGGCTGCGGGCTCGCAGGCGAACTTTTTCAGTACACCGGGAGCGAAAGAGAATGCCTTTCCGCTTTACTCGGTGATCGAAGCGGAGCGGCTACGCTCGCGCGTGCTGGCTGTTTTTGAGGAGGCCGACCGCGATCCAAGACTTTTGGAAAAGGGCGCTCTGAATTTCGTGATCGTCGGAGGAGGCCCCACTGGCACGGAAATGGCCGGATCGCTTGCCGATATGATCACCCTTGCGATGACGTCCGAGTATCCCGATCTGGCAGTGAAGGCTGCGCGAATCTACCTGGTTGACCACGGACACTCTCTTCTGAGTGCGTTTTCTCCCGAGGCCCACGAGTATGCAGCCAAAATTCTCCAGCAAAAAGGCGTGCAGTTGCGGCTCGGAGTGCTTGTGAAAGAAATAGCTCCGGACCATGTGCTGCTCTCCGACGGTAGCGTTATCCAAACACACACGGTGGTCTGGGCCGGTGGACTTATGGCAGCGCCATTGGCAGCCAATACAGGATTGCCGCGCGGACACGGCGGGCGAATCGAAGTGCAGCAGCGACCTCACCGTCGAGGGATTTCCTGGCGTCTATGTCCTGGGAGATTTCGCGAACATCTCTGGCCCGGATGGTCAATTCCTTCCGCAACTCGGTTCCGTTGCGCAACAGTGCGGGGAATTCACGGCGAAAAATATCCTGGCTGAGATCGCAGGCAAGCCGCGAGCGCCGTTCCATTATCACGATAAAGGAATCATGGCGATGATCGGGCGCAACGCTGCGGTCGCGGAAGTCGGGCAGCGCAGGCATGAACTCCACGGTCCCATCGCCTTCGCGGCGTGGCTCGGGGTACACGCCTTGCTGATGTCGGGGGTTAGGGAACGAGTCGAAACCTTCATCAGTTGGGCATGGAATTATTTTGACCGGAATCGGGCCGTTCAGGTTTTGGACCGAAAGAATGAGGGAAAGATCGATTGGGGTGATGAGGGAGAGAGTGAAAACGCCAGTGCGTCGCCGGATGTGAGAAAGGCCGCGTGAAATCGTCAGGAACAGCCATCAACCGTCAAGGAGCTGTCACACAAGGAGCTATCGCATGCTGCTGAAGAACAAAGTCGCAATTGTTACAGGGGGCAATACCGGCATAGGCAAAGCCATCGTACTTGAGCTGGCTCGGGAGGGAGCGAATATTGTTGTTGATTACATCTCTCATCCCGAGGCAACCGAGGAACTGGAGAAACAGTGCGCAGCACTGGGTGATCAAGCCATTGGTGTGGACGCGGACGTAAGCAAAATCGCGGACCTGGAAAAACTTGTCGCTGCGGCCGTGAAAACATTTGGCCGGTTGGACATTATGGTGAACAACGCCGGCATGGAGACTCGCACTTCCATACTCGACACGACCGAACAGCAGTATGAGAAGGTCCTGGAGGTCAATCTGAAAAGCGCCTTCTTTGGCACACAGCTTGCGGCCCGCCAGATGATCAAGCAAAAGAGCGGTGGGCGCATTATTAACATCACATCAGTCCATGAGGATTGGCCCATGCCCGGCAATACGCCGTACTGTCTCTCCAAAGGCGGCATGCGCATGCTTACGCGCACTGCGGCCGTAGAACTCGCTCCGCACAATATCCTTGTCACTGGCGTTGGCCCGGGAGCGGTCGCAACTCCCATCAACTTGTCGACGATGCAGAATCCGGCAAGGATGACAAAGCTCGATGCCGCCATACCTCTGGGAAGGATGGCTCAGCCTCGGGAGATCGCGAGCGTAGTCGCGTTTCTTGCCGGGGACGGCGCCAGCTACGTCACAGCAACAACCATCTTCACCGATGGCGGCCTCATGGAAAGCAGCCCAGGGTTGTAGCAAAGGAAGAATTAAAGATGCCAGACAATTACGACGTCATTATTATTGGCAGTGGAGCCGGTGGTGGCACCCTGGCTCGACAATTGGCTCCCACCGGAAAACGGATTCTGATTCTAGAACGAGGCGACTGGCTGAAGCGTGAAGCCTTGAACTGGGACACTAAGGCTGTTTTTGTCGACAATCGATACGTCTCTCCCGACACCTGGTACGACGACAAAGGGAAAGCATTCCAGCCGCAAATTCACTATTTTGTCGGTGGCGCCACCAAATTTTACGGCGCGGCGCTCTACCGCTTGCGCCGGGAAGATTTCGGGGAACTGCGCGAGTACGATGGGATCTCGCCGGCCTGGCCCATCAGCTATGACGACATGGAGCCCTTTTACACGAAGGCCGAGCAGATGTACCAGGTGCACGGCATGCACGGCGTGGACCCGACAGAGCCTCCGGCGAGCGCGCCATATCCTCACCCGCCGGTTTCAAACGAACCGCGCATCCAGCAGCTCTTTAGCGATCTGAAGGCCGCTGGCTTTCATCCCTTCCAGGCACCCTGTGGAATCATGCTCAATGAACAGAACATGGCCCATAGCAAATGCATCCGCTGCCAGACCTGTGACGGTTTTCCGTGCCTGGTTCAAGCGAAAGCCGACGCCGAAATGCTTGGCGTCCGTCCCGCACTGCAGTTGCCCAATGTCACACTGCTGCGGAATTCCAAGGTCCTCAAGCTGAACACGAATGCAAACGGCACGGCGGTGACAGAAGTAGTAGTGGAACGCGACGGCGGAATAGAAACGTTCCGTGGCGACATCGTCGTAGTTTCCTGCGGGGCCGCCAATTCCGCGAAGCTGTTGCTGATGTCCGCCAACGATAAGCACCCCAAAGGTCTTGCCAACGGCTCGGACCAGGTTGGCCGAAATTACATGTTCCACAATTCAACGGCCGTCCTCGCGCTTTCAAAGGAGCCGAACCCTACGTTTTTTCAGAAGACGCTGGCATTGCACGATTTCTACTTTGGGATGGAAGGGTTCGACTATCCGGTGGGAAGTATCCAAATGGTAGGCAAGTCAGCGGGGGAGATGTACAAAGGCGAGAAGCCCCTTGAAACCAAGCTCGCGCCGATAGGCATGCTGGACGACATCGCTCGACATGCGGTCGACTTCTGGCTCTGCACTGAGGACCTGCCCGATCCCGAGAATCGCGTTGCCTTGAACAAAGCGGGGAACATTACGCTGGCGTACACGCCTAATAACCAGGTGCCAAAAAAGAAGCTCTACGACAAGTTGAAGTCCATGCTCAACCACCTGGGCATGAATCCGGACCATCTGATTCCCCGTTGTGCATATCTCAAAAATGATATTCCGGTGGCAGGTGTGGCTCACCAGGCCGGGACATGCCGGTTCGGCAAAGACCCGAAGACCTCAGTCCTTGATGTCAACTGTAAAGCTCATGAGCTCGACAATCTCTACGTGGTAGACACCAGTTTTTTCCCAAGCATAGGGGCGGTGAATCCCGCACTCACGGCCATGGCGAATGCTATCCGCGTGAGCGAACATCTGGCCGAGCGCCTGCATAGCGAACGGCCACTCCCGGTTGCAACGGCTGTCGATTGAGGAGGTCCTGGGAATGCCGCAGCGAACTGAGGTCTTCCTCGTCTATCTTGCGGGACTTGCTCAGGGGCTGGCGTTAGTTACATTTCCGGCGGCCAGTTCCATCTTCACCAGCCCTCACGGCTATGGCCTCAGCGCCTCCCGTTACGGACTGATGTTCATTCCCCAGGTCATGCTGGCTATCCTCGCTTCCAGCCTCGGACCTGCGCTGGCCCAGCGCTGGAGCCTCAAGAAGGTACTGCAGGCCGGGCTGATCGCAAACTTTCTGGCGATGACTCTCCTCGCCTTCAGCGGTCTATTGCATGCTTTTCCGGGCTTCGCCTATGGAATTTTGCTCGTGGCCACTGGATCGCTGGGCTTCGGCTTTGGCGCAACTGTCATGGCCTTGAATACCTATGCCGAGCAATTCTTTCCCCGTGGCGCGGACCGCGCCATACTTGCGCTCAACGCATTGCTCGGGGCAGGCACCGCTCTGGCTCCGCTCTTTGTCGCCATCTTCGTCAGCCTGGGGGCATGGTGGATGCTCCCGGTGATAACCGCAATCGCGCTGGCGGCCCTTCTTCTTTGCACCTTCCGAACGCCACTCCGAGCGTCAGTCGGCGATGCGGCAAGAGCAAAAAAATCGCAGCGGTTCCCGTTGCGATTTTGGCTGTACGCCGCCGCTGTTCTTCTCTACGGAATCGCTGAGACCCTCAGCGGCAACTGGTCCGGCCCCTATCTCACAGGAGAGCGCGGCATCTCCGCGCAAGGAGCCTCCTATGCGCTCACCGCTTTTTGGGCGATGGTAACGGTCGGGCGAATTTTATTCGCCGCCCTATCCGCGAAGATCGCGGCACGCTGGATCTATGCTGGTCTGCCCATTTTGTTGGTCGCGGCATTTCAGGTAGTCTCGCGCGCTGATAGTCAAACCAGCGGCATTGTGGCCTTCGGTCTCGCCGGACTCGGCTGCTCGGCATTCTTCCCTTTGTGCATCAGTCTCAGCGGACAGGAATTTCCACGACTAGCGGCCGCCATGTCAGGCGGAATGGTGGCCTTCTATCAGGCAGGTTATGGAGTGGCCGCGTTCGGAGTCGGACCGCTACGAGACTTCACCGGTCTCTCGTTCCGCGCGATTTTTTCTTTCGGCTCTCTGGTTGCTGGCCTAATTCTCGTCGTCGCACTGGCCGTGGCTTTCCGGCCGAGCCTGGCATCGACACATCCGAAGATTAAGGCTGCTTGATTCTCGAGGCTAAGAAGATCATGAAACATTCATTTTTTCCAAAGCTGCTCTTTGCCCTTTTATTATCGATCATTTTGCTATCGACCATTGGACCGAATGTATTTTCCCAATCAATACAAGAGGTGAAAAAAAATCCTCCCCACGCTGCCTCAGAGCCGCCACAGCTTCCTCTTGAGATCGATGCGCAGGAATTTGCAGAGATCTTAGGAACAAAGCCTCAGCTTGTCCATCTTGCACAGGGATTTGGCTTTACCGAAGGCCCTGTATATGTATCGATGAAAGATAAGCAAGAAGGGTATTTGCTGTTCACTGATCAGATCAACGACAACATTCTGATCATTCGCTGGCATGGCCTTAATCCATATAACCAGATCACCCCACTTTCCTGGAGCGCTCCTGCCATTTTTCGACATCCGTCCAGCATTGCGGATGGACAAACCCTCGATCTGCAGGGAAGGCTTCTCACAGCCGAAACAACGGGAAGAAGAGTGTCGATCACGGAGCTAAACGGAGGAGTAAAGACTCTGGCCGGCTTTTATGAGGGAAAACCCTTGAACTCTCCCAACGATCTCGTCGTGAAGTCGGATGGGACGGTCTGGTTCACAGATCCGGGATACGGCTGCTTACAGTTTCCGCAAGAATGCTATTTACCCAATAACGTCTATCGATTCGATCCGAAGACCAATGAGCTGCAAGTCGTGATCAGCAGCCTAAAAATGCCCAATGGGATCGCTTTTTCCACCGATGAAAAGGTCCTTTATGTGATAGACAGCGGGGCCATTCAGGCTCCACAAACCTATATCGAAAAAAATCCCCATGCCATCTACGCCTTCGACGTCGCAGCAGATGGTAAAACAGTTTTAAATCCCCGTCTTTTCGCGAAAGTATCTCCGGGATTCCCTGATGGGATGAGGCTGGATAATGCGGGGAACATTTACGTGGGAGCGTTGGATGGAGTCCAGGTTTTTAATCCTCAGGGGAAACTGATCGGAAAAATTCTGATGCCCAAAGAAACCGCCAATTTGACCTTCGGAGGCAAGGACAACAATATTTTGTTCATCTGCTCCTCTGACTCGGTGTGGGCGATTAAGTTAAACGCTAAAGGGGCAAAATCGATTCCTGAAATAAGCAATTAGAAAAATGCGAGCCGGTCGCTCAATTCCTGGCCAGCATCATCAGAAGAAGAACCATCGGAAGATAAATAATTGATACAAAAAGCAGGCGGCGCGCTTCCGTGTTCGATCGCCGAAGAACCAAGCGTGCTCCGTAAAACAAAAAGCCCGAGCTGAGTATGAAAACGCCTGCAACACAAAGTAAATGGTCGTGCATCAGCAGCATGGGCACAACCGTCAGAGGCACCAGAGCAAGTAATGGCAATAGGCTTTGCCATGCCATCCAACGGCCTCTTTCCTCTCCGAGAGGAAGAACCATGTAGCCTGCGCGGGCGTAGTCCTCACGATACATCCACGCAATGGCCATGAAATGTGGGAATTGCCAAAGGAGAAGGATGGCATAAAGCACCCACGCCTCCGACCCAAGTGTCCCTGACGCTGCAGCACATCCGATCAGCGGAGGAGCAGCGCCCGGAAAGACGCCGGCAAGCGTGCATAGTGGTGTTTTGCGTTTGAGCGGCGTGTAGATGAACAGATAGCTCGTCAGCGTGAAGAAAGCAATCCCGCTCGCAAGTGCGTTCACTGCCAGGGCAAGATAAACGCACCCAGTGACAGACAGTAGAATTCCAAACCTAAGAGCACTTGAAGGATCTATTCTGCCCGAAGCCACCGGACGCCGCGCCGTACGCCGCATCTGCACGTCGAACCCTCGCTCAACGTACTGGTTAAGTGTCCCTGCGCCGCTTGCCACCAGCAGTGTGCCAAGCAAGGTATGAATGAGCAGCAGGAATGGGAAGTGATGAGATTGATTGGGAAGCGCCAACCAGAAGCCGGCGAAACTTGCGATGACAATAAGGAAGTTCACCTCCGGCTTGGTGAGCGCCCAATAATCTGCTGCTCGGGCATCGGCAAGTCTTTGCCGTCCTAAATAATTTTGCTGAGGCCCGACTATTTCTCGTTCAACAATACCTGGCTGCTCGATGATCTTGGGCTCCGTCGCCATCTTCAGAGAACCTCCATCTCTGGCGTATCCGGTGGCAGCGCTGTGAACTTCTTCCGGCTTTCTCGCGACTGAAGCTGACGGTGCGTGCCGGCTGGCGAGAGTATCTGCATCGTGATGGCAACTGCCGGAACGAGATAAACAAAAGTCCCGAAGACCCACATCATGGCGCCAGCAAACGCCTGATCATCGAGTGGAGAAATATTGAAGAGCCGGGGAGTGGATGCGTATGACGGATAGAGAATGCGATCGTACAACGCAAGAAATGCAGAAACAATATCGTTCGCAATCGTTCCCAGAAAAAGGTAAAGAGGAATTGACCATCGAGGCCAGCGCGCGACGCTCGGCCAGGGCTGCACCACGGGCCACCAGAACAGAATCGATGCGGTGAAAAAACATGCGTGTTCCACTTCATGCCAGGATTGCGAATGCAAAGCTAACTCAAAAGCGCGGGGAGTGTGCCATCCGATCAGGACGATAGTGGCGGCAAGCCAGCAAAATACCGGGTGAGTGAAAATGTGTGCAAGCCACTGCACTGGCGACCAGCGCAGAAGCGGGCCTAGAGCGCCACGAACAAAAAATTGCGGGAGTCCGTGCAGGATCGGCAGGGCGGGCGCGCCAAGCAGGATCAGAGGAGGAGCAACAGCCATCAGGAGAATGTGCTGCACCATATGAATTGAGAGAAGTTCATCATCGAATGCCTCCAGTGGCGAACCGACTGCAATCCACAGCGCAAACAATCCTCCCATAAAGGAATAGAACCGCCACACTGGGATTTCATTCGGAAAGGCATTCCGCCGGCGCAACCAGCCTCGCGAATAGACAGTGGCCGCCACGATCAGGGCAAGCGTAATCGGAATGGGAGGAGACCACGAGTGCAGAGCGTCTTTGGCGTCAAATAGCATCTATGGCTTTTGCGGCAGGTGAAGGAATACTCCCTCACCGTTTCCTCCGACTGAATCACCGGGATGAGCGTCACGTGCCGGCGGCTGCCCGGCCGGATGCAGCGTCTCCAGGAAATTCACAAGTGCGGTCGCTTCCGGAGGGCTTAGGTTCTTGCCATATGCCGGCATGTTTCCGCCGCCCTGAATCACCTGCCGGATGAGCTGGTTTTCGTTGAGACGCAGAGCAACCCGGTCAAGGGCTGGTCCACGTTTGCCTCCCATACCATCCAGCGAATGGCAGTTGTGGCACTGCTTTACCTGGAAAACGAGAGCACCCTGACGCTCCAGAGCTGTTCGCCCTTTCAGATATTGCGGCGGGATAGGTAAATTGCTCCACGCGTTCATCACCGGACTCCATGGCGTGTGGAGACCTAACTGCGTGAATGTGCCCAGCGTCACCGCGGTCAGCAGAACCGTGAGAACGGCAATGGGCCGGCGTTTCCAACTCTTCTCACCTTCACCCGCGAAGAATGGAAGCCCCAGCAGCACCAGAATTCCGATGACCGGTCCGATCAACAGTATTGGCGTTTCCGAACCCGGCGGCAGCAATGAAAGAAGCGCGTAGAGCCAGAGGAAAAAGAAATCAGGACGCGGCGCGGTTTGGATGATCGTCGGGTCCGGTTGCCCGTTAGGACCGAAGGGACCAAGAAAGATGGCGCAGGCTGCAATCGCAAGAAGAATGAAGCTGGAAAAGAAGATGTCCTTCCAAACTGCGTAAGGCACGAACGGCATGCCTTTCGTGTGCGTCAGCTCGTGATATTCCTGTACATAGGTTGCGCGGCGAACCACGCGTCCGGGCATGGGCCATTCATTGACTCCAAGCTTGAGCACCAGGAGCACATGCAATCCAACGAATGCGATCAGCGTACCCGGGATTACAAAAACGTGCAGCGCGAAAAAACGCGAAAGCGTTGCGCCTGCAATGATGGGGCCGCCCAGCATTAACTTTACCAGCCATGGCCCAACCACCGGGACCCGGCTCACAATGGATGCTCCAATTCCCAACCCCCAATACGCATCCTGATCGAACCGCATGATTTGGCCTGTGAAGCCCATGCCGAGCGTTATCAAGAGAAGGAACACGCCCAGCATCCACGTCAGCTCTCTCGGAAACTTGTACGCTCCGAAGAGGAAGACCTGCACCATATGGATCAGGACAATGGCGATCATGAAATCCGAACCCCAGCCGTGCATTGCCCGAATGAACCATCCCAGAGAAATACCGTGATTCAAAGTCTGTAGACTGTTCCACGCCTGCCCGGCAGAAGGTACATAGACAAGCGCCAGAAGGATTCCAGTGACAATTTGCAGACAGAAGACAGTCAGCGCGGCGCTCCCGAAAACATAAAACCAACTGGCGGTCTCGCGCGGTACCGGATGCTCCATGGTTTCGCGGAGCGGACGTCCGAGCTGCAGGCGCTGGTCTAACCACACGCCGATTTTTCCTAGCAAGCGCAAGGACGGCCCCCTTTCCCTGCATTCGCAGTTGGACTTCCGGTGGTCGGCATCTCGCCGGCCTTGATCAGAAGCTTGCCGCCTTCAGTTTTATAGCGATATTCGAATAGTCCGCGGGGCGGAGGACCGGAGGCGTGCGAACCATCCTGATAGTAGACGCCGCCGTGGCAGGGGCACATGAACAGGTTCGATTGCGGAAACCAGTGAACCGGACATCCAAGATGTGCGCAGTTGATGGCAAAGACCTGGAAATTCTGACCGTCCACGTTGCGGACCCAGCAGGCGATATCCGCGGTTTCGCCGTCCCAGGAATTCACGATGGGATTGCGATACGTAGCGAGACGAGTCTGGCCTTCAGGGAACAGCTCCAGTGCGCCCAGAGAGAGCCACGACTCATAGCCTGGCCTGCGTTCGCTAGTCACCGGATACAGGAGGTAACGAATGATCGGCACTCCTAGAAACAAACCGATTATGCCGTTCAGCAATATCCCTAACTTTACAAGCATCGTGCGCCTTGAAATTTGATTCTGCTGATTCTGCTCACTCATTGCTTTTCTCCTTTCGTGCCGTCGGGGGAGAGATTTGCGTACGGCTGGCCTGGGAAATGTGGCCGCTGCGCGGCAATCCACGCTACAACGTCAGAAATTTCCTGGGATGATAGGTGCCTGCCAGGCACATTACCGCGCCAATCCGGGGCACCCAAATCCGGACGTCCAACGATCACAATGGTTCGAAGGTACTGATCACTCACCAGCGCAAGGAACGATCCATTCACAATCGAACTTGCCTTCTTGCTTCCCTTGCCATCGGGACCATGACAATCCGAGCAGTAGGTTGCATACACGCCGGCGCCCCGATGTGGATCGCCAATCTGCGCGGCATATGCGGGGGGATGTGGCACCCTGTAGAGCGTCGGGCTTTGCCCATGACCGGATCCCGCTGACAATTGCATCTATCTGTTGGTCCGTCAGCAATCCGCCTGCACTCTTTGCGAAAGCCGGCATGGGAGTGCCGGGTACTCCGTTGGCAGCGACGCGGCGAATCGTTGTGTCATCAGCAATCGCCAGGTAAACAGGATCATTCAGGGCTATTGCTGCTCCCCCTTTACCTTCGGGCCCGTGGCATCCCGCACAGTTATTGGCGAAGAGAAGCTTGCGGTCCATAATCTGGCTGGGCCGGACGACTTCCGGGCCGGGCCGTCCGGGAGAGCCATAACAGCCGGCACAGACCAGGGCCGCGAACCCGACGACTACAAGAATCAAACCGTTAGCCTTCATCGCTGGTCGTTTCCCTCATTCCTTTTTCTCGTCGACAATCCCTGGTGCTTCAAAACCGGCACGAACAGCAAAAGGAAGATGCTGCCAGGTGTGCATACGCTGTTGTCTTGAAACAACGACTCCTGCTACAAGACCAAAGCCGATCTGCGAGGCGACAAACCAAAGCCAGTTAATCCTTTGGTTGAGCACAGGATTAAGAAATTCGAGAACGCTATGGAGCAGACCTGACCACAGGATGGGCGCGATTATCCCGCCCCATAAAATCGGCCGCCGCGGCAGCATGGGAAGCGTGGCGCCATAGAGCAGGCCCACCAGCAACGAGGTGACTAGATGGACCAGGCTGGCAACGATCAGCACGTCCAAATGAAACGCTTCAATTTCACCTGTGTGGCTGATCATTCTTGGGAAAAACCCAGACGCCAAAAGGTTGATCGGATACCAGATGCCGTGCCCGCTGACGATTCCGTAAATCACCGCCAGAACCGCCATGGCTACGCTGCCGGCCAGGCCGCCTTTCACACCCGCGGATACAGGATAGACTTCAAGTGGCAATCGCGCGCGGTGCGGTTCATGTGTGATCGGTCCTACCCGGGCGACATCAGGACGGCTGGTGGTGACAGGGATCACTTCTTCCAGCATCGGCACGGATTCAAATTTCTCGTCCGGCAGCATGTCACAAAACCAGCCAATACACCCGCACACCGCCAATACTGCACCAAGAACGATGACGGACTCGCTGGTGACCAATCCCGCGGAGATCAGGGCCATGCCAAAAGCCAGGACCAGGGGCCACGCCGTTGGCGCAGGCAGTTCTATGGTGTTCGCTACCGCCCTTCGTATCTCTTCCTGCGATTTCGAATCCATTGTGCTAATCCAGTCTTCATCTCCCGATGATGTAAACCACAGTAAAAACAACCACCCACACTGCATCTACAAAGTGCCAATAGAGAGACAAAACATCCACTCGATAAACGTAGCTATGCTTCATGTGTCCGAAAACCGTGAACGCCATGACCGTGGATAAGCAAATAAGACCCACCACCACGTGAAAACCGTGCAGCCCCACTAACGAGTAGTAGGTGGTTCCAAACAGGTTGGTGCTGATCGTTAGCCCTTCGTGGTAAATCAGTCGATGCCATTCAGTCACAGTTCCGTAAAGAAATGCGGCGCCCAGCGCGATCGTTCCAAGCCACCAGCTGGCAAAGCGTCTGGTGTTTCCCTGGCGCAACGCCCGGACCGCGAAATGAATCGTGAGGCTGCTTGAAAGCAAACATATTGTGTAAAAGATCGGGGTCCTGAGAACGTCTTTGGGGAAAGGACCCATCAGGCTCTTTCCTATATAGAAGAGGTACGCCACAACAAATATGGTGAAAATTGCAGACTCGGCTGCAATCAAGCAGACCATGCCTACGTGTCCGCGACTGGGAAGCTTCCAGTTGATCGCTGGCTCGGGCATCGTGATAGGCGTCGTGGTCATTACGTTTTTCCTCTACTCGTACTTCCAGTCTGGATCTTCTGGATGTTTCACATCCCAAAGCGGGCGGCGGCTCCTCACCACTGGAATTCTGGCAAAGTTATAGGCCGGCGGCGGTGAACTGGTGGACCATTCCAGCGTCCACGCATCCCACGGATCGCTCCCGGCGATTTTCCCTTTGAAAGAGGACCACAGCAGGTTTCCAACGAAGACCAGGATGCCGGCCGCTTGAAAGACAACACCCACAGTGACGATCAGGTTCCAGATGTCCCAGCCGCGGCCAGGCTCGTAGGTATAGATCCTGCGTGGCATGCCCAACAATCCGGGGATGTGCATGAAATCGAAAGTCAGGTGGAACCCAATGAGGAACAACAAGAAATGCAGCTTACCCAGCTTCTCGTTGTACATTTTTCCCGACATCTTCGGGAACCAATAATAGAAAGCGCCGAAAAGCGAGAAGATAATTCCACCCACAATGACGTAGTGAAAGTGCGCGACAACGAAGTAAGAATTCCCAAGCTGCCAATCGAATGGAGCCACACTCAACATGACTCCGGTGAGCCCCGCAATCAGAAATTGAAAAAGAAAAGCGATTGCGAACAGCATTGGCGCTTTGAAATGGATCTTTCCGCCCCACATGGTCGCAAGCCAGTTGAATATTTTGATCCCGGTGGGGACGGCGATCGCCATCGTGGAGAGCACGAAGAATGTGTTGGCATTCGGGCTCAGGCCGACTGTAAACATGTGATGGGCCCAAACCGCCATGGCCACAAAGCCGATGGCCAATGTGGCAGCTACCATGATGGGATATCCGAATATTGCCTTGCGGGAAAACACAGGAACAATTTCCGAGATGAAAGCAAAGGCGGGGATCACCAGAACGTACACTTCAGGATGGCCAAAGATCCAGAAGAAGTGCATCCACAATACGGCGGAGCCTCCGGCCTGCGTGTCAAAGAAATGCGCCCCTAAATAACGGTCAAGGCTCAGCATGATCTGCGCGGCCGTTAGCGGGCCGATGGCAAGCAGCACCAGGGCGGCCATGACCAGGTTAAGCCAGACCAGCATCGGCATTTTGCCCAGCGTCATCCCAGGGCAGCGCATGCTCAGGATCGTGGTCACAATATTGATCCCTGCTCCGATGCTGCCGAAGCCGGAAATCATCAGTGACAGTGTCCAGAAATCAGTGCTGTGCCCGCGCGAGAATGTTTGCGATGTCAAAGGCGCATAGGCAAACCATCCCACATCAGGGGCGTTCCCTGCTCCATAAAGACCAGTGGCTCCCACCAGGCTGAAATAGAGAAGAATTCCTCCGAACGCCGTCATCCAAAAACTGAAAGCATTCAAGCGCGGGAAAGCCATGTCCCGCGCGCCGATCATCAGAGGGACCAGATAATTGGCGAAGCCAAACAAGATGGGCATGGCCACGAAGAAAATCATTGTGGTTCCATGCATCGTGAAGAGCTGGTTGAACACCTGAGGCGAAACGAAATCATTGTGCGGCATGATGAGTTGAATCCGCATAATGGTCGCTTCGATTCCCCCGATCACCAGAAAGACCAGGGCATAACCGATATACATGATGCCCAGCCGTTTGTGGTCAACAGTCGTAACCCATTCGTGAAGCTTTTCGACCAAAGGGCGAGACGCCACCTGGGTTCTGGGCAACGCGACGGAATCAGTCGACATCTTGCGTTCTCCTCCAAAGATCAGCGAAGCGTGCTTAAATACGCCGCCACGGCATCCAAATCTTGTTCACTCAACTGCATTGCAGGCATTCGAGATCCAGGCTTGATGGCATCGGGCTTCTGAATCCATAGCCGGAGATTTTCTGGCGTGTTTTTTGCAGCGCCGGCCGCGATGGTGTCACGGCTCATCAGGTGCGTGAGATTTGGACCGAAGCGTCCATCGGCCACGGTCCCCGCCACGGCGTGGCAGTTGATGCACGCGGTAGTTTCAAAAATGTGTTGCCCCTTGGAAACAGCGCCGCCCACGTTCGCCGGCTGGCGTTGCTCCTGAATCCAGCGGTCGAACTCATCGCGCGGCTGAACGTACACGCGGAGAAGCATCTTGGCGTGTTGCGTCCCGCAGTATTGGGCGCATTGCCCCAAATAGAGTTCGGCCCGGTGCGGATCTATCCACGTGTGGTTGACGCGGTTTGGAATCAGATCTGTTTTTCCTGCCAGGCGCGGGACCCAGAAACTATGATCTGTATCCGCGGAGAGAAGCGTGATGAAAGTCGGGGTCGGGTCTGCCGGGTCGCTTACCGGCACGTGCAGTTCATTCGCGGTTACAACGTTGAGCCCCGGGTAGCGGTATTCCCACCAGAATTGGTGACCAATCACCACGACCTCAATGGCATTCGCGGGGGCGGTAACTTTTTGCACGCTGGCAATCACTCGCGCCGTTGCCATGAACAAAGCCACAATCGTGATAATTGGAATCACTGTCCAGGCCAGTTCCACCTGATTGCTTCCGTAAACCTGCGGAGGTTCGCGGCCATCGTCGCTCGCCCTTTTCCTGAATTTCACCACCGAGTAAGCCAGCAGGCTAAAAACAATGACGAATATAGTGGCGGTAATCACCAGCACAAAAATCGAGATTCCGAGGATCGATTTGGCTGGCGTTGAAGCGGGGGCAAAAATATTGGTTGGACTCAAGACAGGATTTGCAGACTGCGCCGCCGCCACTCCCGACGCACACAAAATGACCAGGGCATGAAAAGGCAAAGCGTAGCGGACGTTCATGTTCCGCGTGTGCGCCCCTTGGTCCCTTTCAACCCCGGCATTTTGTCTAAACATCTTTACAAACCTCGCTGCGGAAAATGGCTGCATTGAGAGAGCTGAAATGGCCAGGTTGATAGTGCAGCTCGTTTCTTAAAATTGTCTAACCAGGAAGAAGCAATAAAACTTACAGACACACGAACCTCACTATTAGAACTGCTGCCATCAATATGTTGTTGTAGATAGATAGGGAAGGACTGAACTGAATTGCACGATAGGAAAAGAAGAGTTGCTCTATTCAAGTTTGACTCAATTGTGCAATGCGCTGCGAGATGCACACAGCCGAGCCGAAGAGCGCGGCATTGGGCATAATCTGCGCAAGATGCTCCGGAGGCTTTACCAAGCTATCATTGAGGTTGAAGGCATTTGATCGGTGTCCTCATCGTGATGTGTAGGAACTTCGAATAGGGAGGTCCATTGTGTCAGACAAGAGAACGGCAAGCGCCAAGGAAGGCCAACAAGATGCGATTCGACCCCACCAACCAGGCCAGGCAGTTTTTAGATCGATCCTGTCTGAAGATATCGAATGGAAGCCGTTCCCGGCGTTCCCGCCTGAGGTCCGCCTCGCCGTCATTGTCGGTGAGCCTTCGGGGCCCGGTCCCTATGTGATCCGGGTCAAAGTGCCCCACGGCGTGAAGATGATGCCGCACAAGCACCCGGAGGATCGAGTCTACACAGTGATCTCAGGGGTTTTCTACATCGGCCTGGGTGAACAGTTCGATGCAGACAAGTTGGAGGCCTATCCACCCAGTGCTGTTGTTGTTCTGCCCGGCAACACGCCCCATTTCCACTGGGCGAAATCTGGGGACTACATCACCCAAGTGACGGCAATCGGGCCACTCGGCCTCGAATACGTCAACAGGAAACACGATCCTCGGAACAATATCTCCGAGATATGACAAGCAGCCGAGATCAGAATGGCAAGATTGAGATCCACAATGCTGGCACCTTGACTGATGATGCTCTGACCCTGGTTGCATTAGGCACTCTCGCCTTCATTATTGCGGATGTAACCCACGAAGCATTAGGGCACGGTCTGGCGACATGGGCGGTAGGCGGACAGCCGGTACTGCTGACGACAAGTTACTTTTCGTCGAGTGGAAGCTCAAGCCGATGGATTCCAGCCGGAGGTGGTATCGCCAACATTATTATTGGCGGTATGTTTGTCCTTGCCCTCCGTACTTCCCGAACCATTTCGCCGCGCGTGCGCTATTTTTTCGTGCTCATCGCAGCGTTCAATTTGCTCTTTGCTGCGGCCTATCCTCTTTATTCCGGCATAGCTGCGTTTGGGGATTGGGCTGCTGTCATCTCAGGGCTTTCTCCCGCATGGCTGTGGCGAACTTTGCTCGGGGTGTTTAGCCTGGTGTCTTATTATTTGTCGCTGTTGCTGCTGGCAGTTGAGATGCGCCCATTCTGCGGTTCGGGTACTCCGGAAGCTCTCACGCGGCTGCGACGAATCACACTGGTTCCGTTTCTGGCGGCCCTGGTTGTCGCCTGCCTCGCCGGTGCCCTCAATCCTCGAGGATGGACAAACATTCTCACCGCGGCAGCGCCGGCCGCTGCTGCCGCATTTGGCTTTACCCAACTCGATCACTTCTTGAGCGCACGTTCGTCCAGTCCAGCTCTTCTAAATGCTGGGCCAATTACCCGAAGCTGGGGATGGATAGCGGCCGGGGTTGCCGCTATGATTCTCTTTGTTGAAATGCTCGGGCCTGGGTTAAAACTCAGCTAGATAAACTCAGCTAAGGGCATCACCTCTTGCCTGAGTCAATTAAGACGACCATCATTCAGGTATGATCGGCGCTGTTCCTAATTCATGGCTACCCTTCACGAACAATTCGGACAGATAGACATTTACCTCTTTGACCAAATCCTGCGGGGCCGCATAGCTCCCTCAATGCGGATTCTTGATGCGGGGTGTGGGTTCGGCCGTAACCTCGTCTATTTTATCCAGGAGGGATATGAGGTCTTCGGCGTGGACTCTGATCCCCAGGCTGTTGCAGCCACCCGTCGCCTCGCCACATCCCTTGCGCCGGGACTGCCTGAGACGAACTTTCGCGTGGAAGCGATCGAAGAAATGTCTTTTCCCAATGACTTTGCCGACGTGGTGCTGAGCAGTGCGGTGCTCCACTTTGCCCGCGACGACGATCACTTTTTGGCAATGCTTCGCGGGACCTGGCGTGTAGTAAAACCGGGTGGAATTCTTTTCTGCCGGCTTGCATCCTCGATTGGAATGGAGCACCAGATGCGGCGCATCGCGGGACGTCGCTTTCTCCTGCCGGACGGTTCGGAGCGCTATCTGGTCGACGAGCCACTGCTTGTCGAACTTACGAGAGAGCGCGGCGGAAAGCTGGTTGACCCATTGAAAACGACCGTGGTTCAGAATCAGCGATGTATGACTACCTGGATCATGCAGAAACATAAATGACCAGCGAAAAAATGGCCGCCTTCCGTTATAACGGCTGGCGCCCACTAATCTCTTCGAGTTGAGCCTACCAGATGCGCACTCGTTCCGGCTCTGCGAGGAAGAGCGTTTGCCCAGGCTTCACATTGAAAGCCGGATACCATGCGTCAATGTTGCGTACTGTGTCGGCACGGTATTGGCCAGGGGCATGCGAATCTCCCATGATCTGCGCGCGAAGCGCAGCTTCACGGACCTTTGATCCCCAGTTTTGTCCAAAGGCTATAAAGAATTGCTGGTCACCGGAGAATCCCTCTTGCGTGGGTGCGGGCTTTCCCGCGAGCGCCGCCCGATAACCGTCATAAGCTGCCGCGATGCCGGCCACATCGGCAATGTCTTCCGCCAGCGTTTGCTTGCCATTCACGGAAAGATCAGGGAAGGGTTTGTAGGTGTCATACTGTGCGGCGAGCTTGGCGGTGGCAGCATCGAAATGGGCAAGGTCCTCGGCTGTCCACCAATTACGCACGCGCCCCTTGGAATCAAAGGCGGCGCCTTCACTATCAAAGGTGTGGCTGATCTCGTGACCAATTACGGAACCAATGGCGCCGTAATTCACGGCAGCAGGAGCTTTCGGATCGAAGAAAGGCGGCTGCAGAATAGCGGCAGGGAAGTTGAGCGCATTTTGTAACGGCAGATTTACGGCGTTCACCGTCTGTGGCGACATAGACCATTCTTTCCGATCCACCTTGCCTCCGAGACGATTGACCTGGCGGTGATAGTCAAACAGGCTGCCGCGCCAGATATTGCCAAAAATATCGTCCGCTTTCACTTCGTAGCCGGAGTAGTCGTGCCAGCTTTCCGGGTATCCAATGCCAACGTAGAGTGTGGTGAGTTTTGCCTTGGCTTCAGCTTTTGTCGCTGGCGCCATCCATGTAAGCGCGTCAATGCGCTTACGGAATGCCGCGATAATATTCGCGACCAATGCCTGGGCCTGGGCTTTGGCTTGCGGTGAGAAATAACGTTGCGCATAAATTTTTCCCACGGCATCACCCAGCAGTCCATCAACAATTCCGACGCCTCTTTGCCAGCGAGGGGACTGTTGCGGCGTGCCAAAGAGAACCTTCTCAAAAAATTCAAAGCTCTCATCCGCTAAAGCCTTTGGAAGGAAAGCGGCATAATTTTCAATCAGGTGGTACGCCAGCCAGTCCTTCCAGGTATCGAGCGCCACGGAATCCACCAGCGCGGATTCACCGGCAAACGCGGAGGGCTGCCAGACCGTGAACTGCTCTTGCTTGTCGAGACCGGCGCCGCGGAAATACTCAGCCCAGTCCAGCCCCGGAGCTTTGGTGGCGAAGTCTGCCTGTTTCCATGTGTTGTTGGCTTTATGGATATCGTCGTTGTCGGCCAGGCTGAGATGCTTTTCAGCAATGGAGTGTTCCAGCTCGATAATGCGCGTAGCGCGAGCGTCAGTATCAGTGAAGCCTGCAAGCTTGAGCATGGCCGAGACATGAGTCTGATACTTGGCGCGGACATCGCGCATGTGGGCGCTGTCAGAGAGGTAGTATTCGCGATCGGGAAGTTGCAGTCCGCCTTGCAGAAGGTATGCGGCATAGTGATCAGAGTCGTTGAACCCCGGAGCAGTCCAGAGCCCAAACAAATTGGGGGTATGGAAATTCGTGTTGTTCAGGGCATCCACGTCAGCCCGGAGGCTTTCGCCCAGGGCGTGCGCCAGTTCATGTTTGTTTGTGATGGCGCGGATGGGATCAAGCTTCGCCTGCAGCGGCGCAAGGCCCTTGGACTCAATTCCCGCTTCGTTCATGTAGGAGTTGTAGAGGTCAGAAATCTGGTGTGCACTGGAATCTCCGGGCGCTTTAGATTTGGCGGCTTCCTCAATCAGGGCAGCGGTACGCTTATTGGTCAAATCGCCCAGAGCAGAAAAGACGCCAATGCTGGCGCGGTCCGGCGGAATCTCGGTTCGCTTGATCCATGCGCCATTGGCATAGGAATAAAAATCGTCGCCTGGCACGATGGAGCGGTCCATGTTGGCCACTGCAATGCCGTGGGTTTCCGGATTAGGCGCAGTTTGCTGTGCAAAGGCTGCAATCATTGGAACGAAAGATAAGAAGATGGCGCCTGCCGTAGCAATAAAACCTTTGAATATGACTTTCATGGAACTCCTGGGTGTTTCATCTACTCTGCATTTGAGCAGAACAGGTTATTCTACCGTTTTGCAGGGCCCAACAAGTGTTAGCTGTCTTTGCGATAAAGGAGTTCGCGCATCGCTTGCCGGCGAGCTTCATTCGCAGCAGCCGCGTTCTTGCGTTCGTCGGCGTCCATGCGGTTCTTCTTTGTGGGCTCACTGGTTTCAGGTTCGCTGCATGCCGGGCAACGATTGGCGAAACCAGGCTTATCCGGCTTCAGTTCAAATTCTTCTGAGCAGACTGCACAAACTTTGATGGGAAACGTCATCTCGGCTCCATGGATATAACTGCATATATATATGGAGGCAAACCGGCACCACAACGCCGGAAGCGACAGCCTGCCGCCATAGCTGTATTGTACGAGGGGTCAATGGGCGATAACAGCTTTTCGGGTACGACGGGTGAAGAACCCTCGTAGTCCCTGCATCCTTATCGGAAACCTGAAAGCATAATTTAGCCCTCCTCAGACATGCGCAAGAAACGCGCCATCAAGCCGGAGATACGTTCCCAGCCTTCAGTCTCCGATCGTAGTTGTTTGGTCCCCCCGCGTGTGATGGAATAAAACTTGGCCTTGCGATTGTTCTCTGACGTGCCCCACTCAGCTTTGATCCAGCCTTTCTGCACCAGGCGGAGCAGCGACGCGTAGATGGTGCCCTGGTTTAGCGCAAGCGCACCTTCGCTCACCTGCTCAATCCGGCGCGCAATCCCGTATCCGTGCTGCGGGCCCATCGCCTGAAGCGTCTTGAGCACCATGAGATCCAGCGTGCCTTGAAGAATGTCGAACTTACTCTGAGTCAAATCGCTCTCCTGTTGTCATGCCACCGGAAGATTAGACGGACACCCCTGTGGGATGTCAACAGGAAATCTAAGCACCTCAGTGCCGCCAATCCGGCAGAAGTAATGTGCTGGAAGACAAAAGCAGCTTTGATTTAAGGTTTTTTTCTCCGGGTAAATTTGGCTTGCCATCTCTCGCGAGACTACTTGATTTCAGATGAGGAAATTCCAGCAACCGGGCTTGAGCCTTAATCAAGGCTTATGCGAATGTACGGCTCCTTGACCCGATAGTGTCCGGGGCATACGCCATCCAATTTGAAGGTTGGTGCCAAAAGAACGCGGCTACGTGTGTGCATGTAAATTGTGCGCGGCGCAAGTGTGCATCCGCAATCAGCCACCCATTTTTCTGGAGGTTTTTCATAATGAGCGACTCAATCAGTATTCTGGATGGCTCCACTTTCCTGGTATCGCAAGGCAATGGAGACATAAATGCTCAACCGGATCAGCCAGAAGGGCTATTTTTCAAAGATACGCGGCATCTCTCCGCCTGGAATCTTACCGTAAACAATGTCACGTTAGACGTTCTGTCCACTGACACGGTGGAGTATTACTTTGCTCAACACTTCTGCGTTCCTCCCACAGGCACGATTTACCAAAATCCTACTGTTTCGATCATCCGCAAGCGTCTCGTTGGCGAGGGCTTCGTCGAACATTTGGCGGTCCTTAATCATGGAAGCGAGCCTCAGCAAATTGAGCTCCGTTTGCGGGCCAACGCCGACTTTGCCGATCTTTTTGAGATCAAAGATGCTCTTGCGAAGAAGGGAGAATATTACCGGCGCATCAAAAAACAAGAATTAGTGCTCGGCTATAAACGTGAGAATTTTGTTCGCGAGACGATTATCGCCGCGAATATTGTGCCTACAGAAATCGATGAAAACCAGTTGGTCTTTCGCTTTACTGTTGAGGCAAAGGCGTCATGGAACCTGGAGTTACAAGTCAGGCCGGTCACGGGCGACATTGAATACACACCTAAGTTTGCCAGCAGCGGGGGAGAAAATGCCTTGCGTCTTAACCTTACAAAGTGGGTCGATAACGCTCCTGGATTGACAGCACATCCGCCCGCAATACGGGCATTGTATTTACGGAGCCTCGTCGATATCGCCGCTCTCCGTTTTCATCCCGAGACATTGCCTGAGCATTCCATACCAGCGGCGGGTCTTCCCTGGTTTATGGCCATGTTTGGCCGCGATAGCATTCTTACCAGTTATCAGGCTCTTCCTTTTGTTCCGGAGCTGGCGGCAACCACGCTGAAAGTGCTGGCTACAGCGCAAGGCAAGGTGATGGACGATTTTCGTGAAGAGGAGCCGGGCAAGATCCTGCACGAACTGCGGTTCGGCGAACTAACGCATTTTCGGGAGCGGCCTCAGTCGCCTTACTTTGGCAGCAGTGACGTAACCGCATTGTTCCTGATATTGCTGGATGAATATGAACTTTGGACCGGAGATACAGAGCTCGTGCGTTCACTGGAAGCGAATGCCCGCGCAGCGCTGAATTGGATTGACCACTATGGCGATTCAGATGGTGACGGCTACGTTGAGTACGAGCGCAAAACCAATTTAGGACTGGATAACCAATGCTGGAAAGATTCCTGGAACTCCATCCTGTTTGCTGACGGCAAGGTCGCTGCTACGCCGAGAGCCACCTGTGAAATTCAGGGCTACACCTACGATGCGAAAATGCGTTCCGCGCGCCTGGCGCGGTTGGTGTGGCGTGATTCCGAATTGGCCGTCCGATTGGAACGGGAAGCGCAGGAGCTGAAACGGCGCTTTAACAAAGACTTTTTCATTCCTGAGCGCGGCTTCTTTGCTCTTGCACTGGACGGCTCCAAGAAAAAGGTGGATAGCCTCACTTCCAACATAGGACATCTTCTCTGGAGCGGCATTGTAGATGACGATAAAGCCGCGGCGCAGGCAAAGCATCTGATGGGTCCTGAACTGTTCTCTGGATGGGGCGTGCGTACCATGGGAACCAAGGAAGGCGGTTATAACCCGATCGAATATCACAACGGAACTGTGTGGCCGCATGACAACAGCATTATCGCGGCTGGGCTGGCGCGGTATGGATTCAGGAAAGAAGCGGCCAAGGTTGTTTCCGGCATTTTTGAGGCCTCTGCATTTTTTAACTATCGCCTGCCTGAGGTCTTTGCCGGCTACGATCGTGAACGGACCGGTTTCCCTGTCCGCTATCCCACGGCTTCCAGTCCGCAGGCCTGGGCGGCAGGGGCCCCACTGTTAGGGATCCGCGTGCTGCTGGGTATGGAGCCGCATGGCGAGGTACTGAAATCTGACCCCGTTCTGCCTACATGGATCGGCACTCTGGCGCTGGAAGATATTCCTGGCCGCTGGGGGAAGTGCAACGTAATAGCTGAGCAAGCGGGTTCCCCATCTTATAAACAACTCTATAACCAGCTGATGACGGAGCGCCGCGGACTTGATAGTGATAAAGCAGCTTGAACTTACAAGTTACATCAGCGCGAGTTGAAGAAAGGATTCGGGGATAGCTATATGCGAAACAGAATTCTTCTTGCCGATGATCACAAGATCCTTACGGAAGGGCTAGCCACCATCTTGTCGCAATATTATGAGGTGGTGGCAACCGCCAAAGACGGCCACGAACTTGTGCTGCTCGCTAAAGATCGCCATCCCGACGTTATTATTACTGAGATTTCTTTGCCGCTGTTGAATGCCATTGATTCGCTCCAGATGCTCAGAAGAGAAGGACTAAAGACCAAATTCGTGGTGCTCACCATGCACCAGGACGTTGGTCTGGCGATTGAGGCATTCCGCGCCGGCGTGTCCGGTTATGTGCTGAAACTGGCAGGCAAGGATGAGATCATCTCTGCGATTGAAAATGCTCTCCACGGTCGCACCTATCTGAGCGCCGGGTTCCCGGTTGACCTGGTCTCTATTCTGGCAGAGGCGGCCAGGCGCCCAACGGGCGAGGGGCCTAAATTAACACGCCGGCAAAGAGAAGTACTGCAACTGGTCGCTGAGGGCAAGTCCATGAAAGAGGTTGCGACGGTTTTGTCCATCTCGACCAGGACCGCAGAATCATACAAATATGAAATCATGCATACGCTTGGAGTCCACAATAATGCGGCGCTCATCCACTACGCAATCCGCATTGGATTAATCACCGTGCCCAGGCTGGAATCAGCAGCTTAAACTCTGGTGCGTGATTACCGTAAGTAATCAAACGAAAGAACCAGTATTGCGCCAGGCGCTTCTGCCTAAGCTGCCCACCAGATGTTCCAGAAGGTGCCGCATCCGGCACAGTGTGTAATCAAGCGTGGTCGTTTCAGTCCACATGGGAGCGCACAGCGACGCTGATCTACCTCTGCCATTGGCATGAGGAATTGTGTCTCTTGTGGAATCGCGTCTCAAAATCTTGGATTTTTACCTGATACTCTGGGGCGATAAATTTATGGGGGCGATAAATTGCCTGCATTATTCTGAGTGTGCAGAGGCAACAAGAGTAGGGGATTCAAGAAGCAAAGGTTATTAACCGCCGTCTTCGGGCAGCGGTATTCGTCACTTGGCGATATTGCCTGAGGATATTACTTGCGGGCTACCAACCAAAATGCCAAGTCTGCGGGACAGTGCTGGGTGTACACAGACTTGGCGACGGGTTGATCTTGTTGCGTAGCGTATCTATTTGTGCCCCTCATTCGGTGTGCTTTCAGAGGCCACGCGGCCGGATTGTTCCAGTAGCTGAATCAGTGGCGTTGCACTCGCGGGTACGCCAACTTCGCCGCTGCGAACGATGTCTTTCGCGCTGATTTCGCGCCCGTAAAGGGCTTCATTCGCGCGATTGTCCGGGCGGACGGTTGATCCATCCAGTGCTACACCAATGAAAATACCATGGGCGCGCGAGTACGACAGAATCTTTGCCCGCATAGCCAAATCAGTTGAGGCTTCCGCCTGCCTTCCGATCGGCCCTGCGGCTATTGACATATCGCCCCCCAACTTGACCTTGCTGCCGATGAGCGAGTTTGCGCCGCCACTATTCATCACCAGCAGTACCAAGTCGGTTCCCTGCAAGCCGACTTGGAATCCGAAATTGCCGCCTTCCATTGCATACATTGAAGGCGCGCTCCATAATCCGTTAAAGTCCTCGCCTAAACGGCATGACATCACGCCGCGCCCGTATTTAACGCCGAATGAGACTGCGAACTTCTTTACAGATGGAATTACAATTACACACTTTGCTTTTTTCAGCAGACCATTAGGAATGGGAACCTTTCCAGAAAGCAGCTCCTTTAAGACGTCCCTGGATTCCTGGAGGCGGTCATCGGCTTTCTCGCGGATTGCATTCATCTCGTCTTCTTGCGATACCCGGTCACTTTGCGGCAAGTTTTTTGCCTCGCTTGAACCGGCGGGGCCTCTTGTTACTTCGGTCGTAGTCTTTGTCGTGGTTGTCGTGGTTTTTGTTACTTGTTGCCCTGACTGGTCTGGAGCCGGCACGTTAGGCTGCGTTGTTGTGGGATTCTGTTGTGCTGCGGGTTGGGCGGGTGCCTGCTGTGCCGGAGCTGCTTGCTGTGCCGGAGCTGCTTGCTGTGCTGGAGCTGCCTGCTGTTCTGGAACTGGGGCCCCCTGCTGTGCTGGGGCTTGTTGCACTGGAGCTTGCTGTGGCGTAGCGCTTTGCTGTTGTGACGTGTCAGGTTGGACGGCCGGCTGCTGCATCACAGATGCGGATGGTGGCGGCGGGGGAGGTGGAGGAAGCTGTTGGCTTAAGGCAACAGCGGTTGTCAATCCTAGAAATAACAGCAGTGCGCTAATGCGTCGCATGATCAAACCTCCCAGCGGGAATCTGAAACATCATCCCTCTATTCTTCTCGTAGGCCGCCAGCCAGCCAATTCGATGAACTACGGGGATTGGACCCAGAAGAATTACGGTGAAGGTGCTTGATAGGTTCAACTCACTTTGGAAAAAAGCCGTAAATTTACGGTTCATTTTTGGCACTGACCGCGAATCCTGTGTTGAGCGAATGGGGAGTCATTAAGATGGGAAGGGCCCTTCAGTTGTTTGCGTTGTCTCAGATTGGAGACGAGAACCCGCAAGGTCGCGACAAACTGAAATTTCGGCATCATAAAATGATCCCAGATATCAAGATCACATAGCGTCCGCATTGTGACACGGCAACATTAACTCGATAATTCCATTTGCATTTACCACAGCTCAATCAATTCAATCTTCACTGGAATAGTGCGAAACCCAAGAGCGGTAGAGAAGATATTTGGCGTTCTTCCATGCAGCGCCGCGTGTTAAGGTCGCAATTGGCTGCGATTCGCGCCGGTGACAGGATGCAAGCTCCTACCCAAAGACCGGCGAGCTTCGAGTTTCCCGCCAATGGATGGGCGGGGCCCCATAAATCACTCAACTGTGAGGGAACCCGAGATGGCCTCTGAAGCTAACAATTCCCGTGGTTCAAACGCACG
Source organism: Terriglobia bacterium (assembly GCA_963724105.1). Classification (GTDB taxonomy): domain Bacteria; phylum Acidobacteriota; class Terriglobia; order Terriglobales; family Acidobacteriaceae; genus Angelobacter. The sequence continues at coordinate 378,590 of CAVRTD010000010.1, forward strand.
AAAAATATGCCATTCCATTATGGATGCCATAAGTGATGCTGTTCTTATTCTTGATCCTCACTCTTTTCGTATCCTGGATGCGAACAGTAGAGCAATAGAAATCTATGGATATCCGCGCCGCGAGCTTCTGGCTAAGGGGCTTCAGCAACTGACGGATGAAGTGCCTAGTTATGTGCAACTGGTGCATCCTTTACCCGTTGAGGCCACGCACTACAACAGCAAAGGGGAAAAGCTGGAATTCCTGACCAGTTTGTCACTGATCGACTACTGGGGACGCCGGGCGGTATTGACCATCAATCGGGATATTAGTGAATTTAAACGCATCCAGGCCGCCACGGCGGCCAATGAAAAAAAATTTCGTACACTCATACAAAACATCTCTGAGATTGTGACGTTGATTGATGGGGCTGGCATGGTTTGTTTCATCAGCCCGCAGGCGGAACGCATTCTGGGCATATCTGCTGATGAAATTTTGGGGCAGGATATTTTTGAGTTCATCCATCCGGAGGACCGCCCCCGCGCGCGGGAGGAATATGCAAAAACCGTTCGTGAGCCCGGGCAAGGGGTTCCTTCCGTTCTGAGATTCAGAGATAGCGGTGGGAAGTGGCTGCCGTTTGAAGTTATCGCAAATAACCAATTGCATGAGCCGGATGTCAGGGGAGTGATTTTCACGGCCCGGGATCTGCGGTACCGCAGAGAAGTGGAAGACGCGATTCGCCGCGCCAATGCAGAGTTGGACAAGCGCGTGGAAGAACGCACCATGGAACTGGCCAGGGCCAATGCCGCGCTCCGCCTGGAAAATCAGCAGAGACGCTTCACCGAAAAACAATTGCAGGAATCGGTGTCATTGCTGAACTCGACGCTGGAATCAACCGCAGATGGCATTCTTGTGGTGTCAACTGATGGCACGGTCCGCAGCTTTAATCATAAGTTTGTTGAAATGTGGCACATGCCCTCTTCAGCGATGTTTAGCTCCTCCGACGAGGACCTGCTGCGCTGGGCTGCTCCACAACTGGAGCGTCCAGAAGAGTTCCTCGACAATGTCAAGAACTTGTACGCATCATCCACGGATAGCAGCTTTGATATTTTGAAATTAAAAGATGGACGGATATTTGAGCGTTATTCTCAGCCGCAAAGAGTAGGCGCAAAAATCTCGGGAAGGGTATGGAGTTTTCGCGATGTGACCCAGGCCCAGTGGCTTCAGGAAGAACTTCGCCAGGCACAGAAGATGGAAGCTGTTGGGCGTTTGGCCGGGGGCGTGGCGCATGATTTCAACAATGTGTTAATGCTGATATCAGGTTACGCGGCCCAGATCTTAGAGGATGCAGAACTCTCAGACAATGGGAAGTTTCTGGGCAAGCAGCTGGCTGCGGCTGCAAAGCGCGCTGCCACGCTCACACATCAGCTGCTGGCTTTCAGTCGTAAGCATCCGGTAAAGCTGCAAGTCGTTGACCTGAACGAAATTGTTTCCGATATGGAAGAAATGCTCTCACGGCTTCTCTCTGAGCCGGTGCGGCTGAATATTAATGTCCAGCCAAAAGAGCTGCCAGTGTATGCGGATCGTTCGCAAATCGAGCTGATGATCATCAATTTGGCGCTGAATGCACGTGACGCAATGCCCCAGGGCGGGATGCTTTCAGTCGTAACCAACCAGGAAAAACTTGATACCAGCAAGATTCCAGACGATATACCCAAGAATTATGCTGTCCTTCAAATCAGCGATACGGGACACGGAATGACGCCGGATATCAGTTCGCACATCTTTGAACCTTTTTTTACTACCAAAGAAGTTGGGCAGGGAACCGGTCTTGGTTTGTCGGCCGTGCACGGTATCGTTGAACAAGCCGGTGGTCATATTACTGTCGAGAGCGAGCCCAATCAGGGAACAATTTTTCGTATCTATTTTCCGAGGGCGGATGTTCCCGCTTCTCTTGAGGAACCGGAACCAGCGCACTTGCCGGGCAAAGGCCATGAGACGATTCTGCTGGTTGAAGATGAAGAGGGAATCCGGAGTATGACAAAGACTTATCTGCAAGGCCTGGGATATGAGGTTTTGGAAGCTGAGGATGGAGCGAGCGCCGTCCGTGTGTCTCGCGAATATCGCAGCACAATCCATCTTTTGCTCAGCGATATTCTTATGCCCGGAATGAGGGGAGATGATCTTGCGCGGCTCCTTCGTCAGGAGCGTCCAGGCATTCTTGTAATATTTATCTCCGGGTACGCTAATGTGCACGATCTGGATCCGCAGATCAGCGTTGTTGAAAAGCCATTCGCGTTTCCCGATCTCGGGCAACAGGTGCGTCAAACGCTGGATGCGGCAACCACTAATCAACAACAGGACCAGCGCCGCGCGTCATAAATCGCACCATCAAGTAGCGTGGGCCCAAATCAATGGGGCAAAAGGCGTCAAGCAGTATCCGCAAGTTTCCTGAGAGGAACTCGCACTTCCAGTTGCGTGCCTTTCCTGGGGGCGGAATGCAAGACAATTTGGCCGTTCACCAATCGTAGACGCTCTCGCATGCTGATAAGCCCGAGTCCAGTTGTCGACCTTGGTCTGGTCTGATCAAACCCCACCCCTGAATCGCTGATACGCAACAGCAGGCCTTCACTCTCGGCTGTCAACTCCACTGAACAGCTTTTCGTATGGCTATGCGTGGCTATGTTATGCATGCCTTCCTGCACTATGCGAAAGAGGCAAAGAGAAATGTCAGAAGGGACATGAGAAGGCATGCCGCTTTGTTTGAAATCGACAGTCATCGCGTGCTGCTTGGAGAACTCATTGCAGTACCCTTGTATCGCCGATCCCAGGCCGAGTACTTCAAGATGAGAAGAGTGGAGCTGATGCGCCCGGCTGCGCATTGCCCGGGAAAGCTCCTTGATGCGCGCCTCTAGATCACGTATCTCCAGTTCTATCCTTGGTTCATGCGAAGAGTGAAGACTGAGTTGTGCCAGCATCAAGCCGAGAGCCGTTACTTGCTGGCTGAAATCATCATGTAATTCGCGGGCAATCCTCTTGCGCTCATCTTCCTGAACATGAATCAGCCGGCCGCTCAGCTCTTTTAATTCCTGCTCTGAACGCTTCAGGTCGGTGATGTCAATACACGATCCAATGTATCCGCAGAAAGTTCCATCAGGTTCAAATCTGGGGACTCCACAATCCACAATCCAGCGGTATTCTCCATCGAAACGGCGCAGCTGATATTCAAATTTGAATTTTTCTCTCTCGTCGAATGCTTTGTAATAACCCCTGAGAACTTCTTCCTTGTGGTCAGGGTGGATCCCTTCAAGCCATCCGCTGCCCCGTTCCTGGTCCATGGTCCGGCCCGTAAATGTAAGCCACCCTTGGTTAAAATAATTGCAGAGCTTGTCGGTCCCAGACATCCAGATCATCACGGGGCTATTGTCAAAAGCCAAACTGAACCGTTGTTGCATTTCAAGGACCTTGTTTTCCGCTTTTTGCCGCAAAGATGATTGATAGAAGACGTCTCCAAGAATCTGGATTTGGCGAACAATGTTTTCCGGCCAGCCTCTTTGCCGCGTACTAACCGTCAACGCAAAGATCCACAGGACCGACTGGTGCGTTGTGATGGGCACAATTGCAATCGATCGGATACCAAGTTTCTGCAAGGCAAGTTTTTCCGGGGTTGCTTCAGGAGAAAGTCGATCCGCCCGGTTGATGAGGAGGGCTGCTCCTTTCAGCAATTGCGCCATCGACCATGCAAACTTTTCGATTTGAACAGCGGGAAAGTGCAGAGTACTCTCTATAGAAGAAGAATATAAAGGATAAAATTCGGCGCCGCCTTGCGCCCGGGAAAACAAACAAACCTGCTCAACACTAAAATGTGATCGCAAGTCATCCAGCCCGCGGTTGATTTCGATCGCAGTCCGCTCTGGAGGTAAATCCGCCAATCGTGCGGTGATCTCGGATAGCAGCCGCTCAAAGTCACGGCGCCTCCTGGCGGACCTCTCTGAGGCCTTACGCTTCCTCGCTTCCACCAGTAGCATTGCGATCAGCATGCCTTGCAGCGCAATGAGTGAAATGGCCGTGAGAAAGTACCAGCCGTACCGGCTCCATAGGTCCGTGCCGACAAAAATGATTCCCTGGGGAGTTCTTTCCTCAGAAATACGGGCCTCCGAAACACGGGCGCGCTGTGGTTGTGCCTGAGCGACGGTCTGCTTTTGTCCAACCAATGCAGCCAGGATGTTGTCTCCTTCCAGAACTCGCAGAACCAGGCTATATCTTTGCGGTGAGTATTCTTTCTCGAACGCTTCTACGGTCTGTTGCAGGGTTTGCTCACCGCGCCATTCATTCCGGTATTCACCAGCAACGGTTTTTAGAAAGCGGGAGTCATCATTTGTTGATTTATCAATCTGAGTATAAGGAAGGATGCCGGCCGCCAATTCTATCCAGCTTTCGTGCAACATGTGCATGCTCTGCAGCGCCGGATGCCTCGACGACGATATCCCCAGTAATATGCAGGAGAAAAGTATAACGATGATGGGAAGGGTGCATCTTCTCTGCATGAACATCTTCTCCTGTAATTTGTCCGCAGCCGGCGTTACGCGAGAATTCTGTTACTGATGGGGAAAGAACCCCAACTGCAGATTCAGGGGCGCAGAATTCAAGGGACAAACAACACACCAAAAAATACGAGTGATGATCATAAGAGCTAACTATCCTGTCGAGTAGCATAGCGCATTCACGGAAATTGCAGGTGTAGAAATATCGAAATTTCCCATTTTCAGAAATTGTTTAGACTAAAAAACTCTAATGTAATCGCGTCTTTATCAGTAATGTTTGGTTAGAAGTTCCGCTTAATTCCCGCCTGTTTCGGTATCAAATACTTCTTCTCGTGTAGATGCCTAGGCAAAGCTGCTCTGGTTATTACTGAATCGACCCGATAGGCATGCATACAGTGCCGAAGTAGACTCCGTGGTGATGAGGCTGCTTTCTCATCAGCAGGAGAAGGCCATGAAACTCCATTCACCAACGTGGAAAGGCACAGCGCTTTTCTGTTTGTTGGTGAATTTTTGCGTGCTGGCCACTTCAGCGAACCCGCGGTTAACTCAACTGCGGCAAACAGCGGACGGTGCGCCGCAAGCCCGGATCGCAAGTGATGGATCCAAGACGCCGGCGCCGCTCAAAGTTGCAGCACCAGAAAAAAAGAATTTGCATGACCAATACCTGGCACAGAATGAGCCGTCCTCAAGGCCGCCTTCCCCGGTAGTTCTACCGGTGGATACAGTTCTTACCGTTCGACTCAATGAATCCGTTGGTATGCCTTCCATGACTGTGAAAGATCTGTCGTATCTCGTGAATGGTTTTGTTCTTGAGCAAAGCAAACGGAATGACCGTGCTTTCACGGGCATCAAGGAGCTTTCGACTCCGCCCGAAAACAATACCTGACGAATTATAGGAGGAAACAATGAGTCGTCGAATTCTAGCTTTTGTTCTTTGCTTCACCTCTCTTTTCGCTGGAGCAAGCTTTGCAAGTGACCGTGATGCTACGACCCGTGATGTGAAAGGCGTTCGGAAATCTCACAGATACTTCTGGGCGGTTGCTGGCGGCACAGCGCTCGGGGCAGGTATTGGAGTGATAGCGCCAGGCGGGTCAAAAAGCGCTTTCAAGGGAGCACTCATTGGTGGAAGTCTCACGTCCGCTATTTATTTGGCCAAGCACCCCAAGGCTGGCGGCGGATGGAGAGACTGGGCTCATGTTAGTACGAATGCTATTTTGGGTACCGGCCTTCTTTGGACTATTTGCGACTGCGGCGCTGGAGCGTGGTCCGGAGCCCTGATCGGCGGCGGAGGAACTGCCGTGATCCAGTCGATGGGAACGCGTAACCGTCGCCTGGGAACTATTACTGGCGCAAGCGCCCAACCTAGCACGGCCCCACAAACGCCAAGCGGCTCGATTCAGCCTGGCAGCACCACATCGACCACAACAACCACCACTACCACTCAGGTTCAACCTGGAACAGTCGCGCAGCCAGCAGCCAGTTCTGCGCCGGTTCAACCTGGCACAGTCGCACAACCGGCAGCCACTTCTCAGCCTGCTCAAGCTGACACTAGCGCTCAACCAGCAACCACCTCGGTTCAACCTGGCACAGTTGCACAACCGGCAGCCAGTTCTCAACCTGCTCAAGCTGACACTAGCGCTCAACCAGCAACAACGTCGGTTCAACCTGGTACAGGTGCACAACCGGCAGCCAGTTCTCAGCCCGCTCAACCTAACACGAGCGCTCAACCAGCAGCCACGTCGGCTCAACCTGGTACTGTCGCACAACCAGCTGCTGCCTCTGGCACGGTCGCACAACCGGCAACCAGTTCTCCTGACACTAGCTCGCAGGTTCCAGATACAAGCAAAAGCAAGCCTGATCCCAGTCCTAAAATGACACCTCAGAGCTTGCAACAGCAACACCAGTAGGGTGAATGCAAATGATTTTGACAGGCACATTTTTCTGGGGTCCTCGGCTTCTTGAAGTAGCGGAAGAAGGCTCCAGTCTTAAACTCTCCGTCGTGCAAGGCGGCCTCTTCATGCGCGACGAAGTAGACGCTGTTGGGGGGTAGCCTTCCTCCTCGGTGGAATCCCCAACAGCGTTCTCTAATGGGATTGCCGGTTTCCCGCACGATAAAAAGCCGGTGAACATGATTTGCGAGTAGCTCATTTTGTTTCAGATATTCGTAGAAAGGAAATGCTGACATGCCCATTCCTGATCATTTGCGGACCGAGCTTGGACGTTATTCCATTGGACAAAAAATGAGGGCCCTTCGCTTGCGACGCAGCATGGGTCTCATGCAGCTCGGCGAGCGCACCGGCCTTTCACCTGCGCTGTTATCGAAACTTGAGAACAGCAAACTTATTCCCACCGTCCCCACGCTGCTTCGTATTGCCATGGTTTTCGATGTAACACTCGATCATTTTTTTCAAAATGAACACAGGCAGCGGGTGATCTCTATTACGCGGAAAGAGGAAAGAGAACAGTCGGCAGGACACCCGCCAACGGAAGAAGACTGTTATGAATTGACCAGGCTGGACCTGGGTTCCGGCGATCGCAAATTCCAACCATTCATGGCAGAGTTTCTTCCTCCGAACAGCTCGAATGGCAAGCCACATATGCACCAGGGCTTTGAGTTCATCCATGTTCTGTGTGGAACTCTTCAACTCTCGATTGGGAGTGATGAAAACATTTTGCGCCCCGGCGACTCTATCTACTTCGATTCCAATTTAAGGCACTCCTATCAAAGCCTGGGCGAGGAAAAATGTACCGCGTTCATGGTGTTTGCCTATCCGGAACGCAATCTGTCAGAGCGCAGAACGGAACGGCTGGATGGGGTCCATGCTACGCGGCGCCCACCGCAATCAGAAACGGCCCCGAAGCCTCAACTGGTGCAGCGCGCCGTGGCGAACGCGAACGGAACCAACTCGTTTCCTCTGAGAAAGGCTGTTCAATAACGTCGCGCTTCGCGGTTTTGGATTTGAAATATTACGGTCAGTATTTTGGACCGACAAATGGTTAAGAGCTGCTTAGGCTCTCGCTCGATTGAACCAGCTGCTTGCAAAACCAGCAACACTTGATTGTGTTGCAAGCGAAGTAATTCAGCTGGCGCTTGTGCATTTACCCAGCAACTGAAGAACGTTTCTAATCGTTGGTGGAACGACAGGGCGAGAGGGTTCTTATCGAGATTGTAGTTGAACAAGACCGTCGCGGAAGTTCGGACGCAGGCATGGAGCTTGCGAAATGGCAGATCCGGTTTCCGCGTTTACGGAACGTGGCCCCTGCATCCTTCTCCCCTTCAACATAGCAGGGGCCACGTAAGAGTTTCGCCGATCACAATTCCATGCCGCTATTCAGGTCGCTGTGTATTGACGTGATCTATTGCGGTGGCCGGCTTTAAGTCCATTCCGACTCAGGGATTGAAATTCATGAACACAAGGCGATCAGTGCCCGACCTCCAGCCCGATTTCGAGGGCCTCAAACTGGACCTTATTTCGGTGCAGATGTCTTCGCGCCGCACGGAGATGTCTCTTCATCGCACGCGCATGAGCGCGGATCGCACGCTCATGTCCATCATCCGCACCGCCCTGTCATTGATTGGTTTTGGCTTCACCATCTTTCAGTTTTTCCGTTCCATGCGGCAAGCTGCGGGAGCAACTGAATTCCCCGAGACTGCTGCGCGCAATCTTGGCCTGGCGTTGGTGGTGCTGGGGATTGGTCTGCTCGCATTGGGAATCTGGAACCACGTTGGCTTCATGCTGAATTTGCGTAAGTTACGGCAGGAACTTGTAGAGGCAAAAGTGGTCCTGGCCCGGGACAAGTTTCCAATTTCATCCACTCTTGTAACAGCAGTAGCACTGATGGTGATCGGCTTGTCCGCTTTTGTTAATATGCTGCTGCGATTAAATCTTCCCAAGTGATCAAGCAGCCTTTCTGGCGAAGCTTGAATCGGTGTTAACTGCACCATCGCGCGTTGACTGCCATGCAAGCGGACTCAAGCGCTTTCCTTTTTGTCATCTGCTCTCTTTTGCCTTCAGCCTTCTAATGAGTTGGGGACAGCCAACTTCCCTGTCTGAACTGAGACCGGGTGAGTCGACAGGAGAACAGGTGCCATGCCAGAAAAGATCACACTTGGCCCAAATCTTTCAGAGCAGCAGGTGCGGAGCATTGCGGTTGACGCTTACATCTACGGATACCCGCTGGTGTTGATGGATATAACGCGCCAGGTATTCACCAATGTCTCCACGGTTGGCGAAAACACGGCGCCGATAAACCAGCTCGGCAGTAAAAGAACATTTCCCGATCCCTCTCTTACAGAGGTGGTGAGCCCCAATGCTGACACGCTTTATAGCTTCGCCTTCCTTGATCTTTTCAAGGAACCGATGGTGCTGAGCGTTCCAGAGATGGGCAACCGGTATTACCTGATGCAAATGCTGGATGCGTGGACCAACGTGTTTGCTTCACCGGGAACGCGCACCACGGGCAATGGCAAAGGCAATTTCGCAATCACGGGGGCTTTCTGGAAGGGCAAGCTGCCGGAAGGGATTCAAGAGATCAAGTCGCCGACCAATATGGCCTGGATCATCGGACGCACGCAGACTGACGGGAAGAGTGACTACGCAGCCGTGCACGATATCCAGAACAAATACAAACTGACCCCGCTAAGCTCTTTCGGCAGACAGTACACGGCGCCGGATAGTATGCCGGTCAATCCCAATATTGATATGAACATGGCCCCGGTCGATCAATTGACCAAAATGGACGCCCCTACGTTCTTCGGCCGCCTCAATGCACTGATGAAAGATAATCCGCCCGCTCCAGCTGATGACGAAGCGATAAGACGTTTTGCTGAAATCGGTATTGCTCCGGGAAGAGCTTTCGAGCTGAAAGACCTGGATTCGTCTATCACCCAGCAGATCGTAGGCGGGGCCCGAGACGCCTTGGCCAGGATTTTTTCCGAAGGAAAAAAGCCGCATGGCAAGAATATTGGCGGTTGGCAGTTGCTTCCCAGCGTGGGACGCTATGGCACAGATTATTTCTGGCGCTCCGTTGTAGCGCTCGTCGGTTTGGGCGCCAACCTGGCTGAAGATGCGATTTACCCGCGGGCAACCACCGATGCAAAGGGCGAACCGCTGACTGGCGCAAATCAGTATGTTGTGCATTTTCAGAAAGGGCAGCTTCCACCGGTGGGCGCATTCTGGTCTATCACTATGTACAACGCCAGCCAGTTCTTCGTTCCGAACCCCATTGACCGATATGCCATCGGGGACCGCGACAATCTCAAGTTTAATGATGACGGCTCACTGACTCTCTATATCCAGAACGAGTCGCCCGGTAAAGATAAAGAAACAAATTGGCTGCCTGCTCCGAAACACAGCTTCAATCTTTTTATGCGGCTCTACTGGCCCAAGAAGGAAATTCTTAACGGCATCTGGAAACCGCCCAACCTTGAGCGCAAGGCTGCGGAAGTAAAGCGGGTGGCGTGAGACACAGTGCCTGGTGTCATTGAAGTAGCGCTCTGCCGATGGAGCCCGATACTCCGGGTTTATCTGCTTAAAGCGCACGCGGGAAATAAAGGGAGAGAGCACATGGTTTCACAACCAGTACCTGAACCTCTGGTTCTGGCGCATGCGCCAAAGAAGCCTGACGGTTTTCCTGAAGCGAACTCGCTTCCTACCCAGCAAGGACAAAAATACCAGCCGACTTTCCGGTTCTACGGGTCTTCAAAACATGTAGTTGACGGAACTTATTTCCCGGCTCCATTCGTTGAAGGCGCTCGCCCGGAGACGTAACCCGACAACGTTTCAATTGCTAACCCATCGCCAAGAGCGACAACGATAAAGGAGTTTTTTCAATGACAAAGCCGACCACATCTCAAGGTAAAAAACCAAACATCCTCGTCATCTGGGGCGATGACATCGGGATCAACAATCTCAGCTGCTACAGCCATGGAATGATGGGCTACCGCACCCCGAATATCGATCGTCTTGCCAAGGAAGGGATGATGTTTACTGACTCCTACGGCGAGCAAAGCTGCACCGCAGGCCGCGCATCATTTATCACTGGGCAGAGCGGTTACCGTACTGGCCTCACCAAGGTAGGCATGCCCGGATCTCCAGTGGGATTAAAAGCGGAGGATCCAACCATTGCAGAATTGCTGAAACCATTGGGCTATTCCACCGGCCAATTCGGCAAAAACCACCTGGGCGATCGCAATGAGTATTTGCCCACTGTGCACGGCTTTGATGAATTCTTTGGCAATTTATATCACCTCAACGCCGAAGAAGAGCCGGAGTTGCCTGACTATCCCAGCGCCAAGGACTTCCCGAACTTCCGAAAGAATTTTGGGCCGCGTGGCGTGCTGCATTGCTTTGCGACAGACAAAGATGACTCGACCATAGAGCCGCGCTGGGGCCGGGTAGGAAAGCAGAAGATTGAAGATACAGGCGCGCTTACAAAAAAACGTATGGAGACCTGCGACGATGAGTTCGCAGCCGCAGCAAAGAAATGGATTACAAAACAGGCCAAAGCAGAAACGCCATTTTTCTGCTGGGTGAACTTTACTCACATGCATCTGAGGACGCATACCAAACCCAAGAGCCTTGGACAGGCCGGCCGTTGGCAGTCACCCTACCATGACACGATGATTGATCACGATAAGAACGTGGGTGAACTGCTGGACCTGCTTGACGAACTGGGCATTGCGGACGACACTCTGGTCATTTACAGCACAGATAACGGCCCGCATATGAACACATGGCCTGATGGCGCCATGACTCCGTTCCGCAGTGAGAAAGATACCAACTGGGAAGGCGCTTTCCGGATCCCGGAACTGGTTCGCTGGCCACGCAAGATCCCTGCAGGCACGATCTCCAATGAAATTATCCAGCACCACGATTGGCTTCCCACATTTCTAGCTATGGCCGGCGAACCGAACATCGTGGAGAAACTCAAGAAAGGTCATAAGGCCGGTGACGAGACCTATAAAGTACATATCGACGGATATAATCTTCTGCCTTACCTGACGGGCGAGGAGAAAAAGAGCCCGCGCCAGGGTCTTATTTACTTCAGCGACGATGGCGACCTGATGGCTTTGCGCTTTGACAACTGGAAGGTCGTGTTCCTGGAGCAGCGCTCTAAGGGCACATTGGAGCTCTGGGCCGAACCGTTCACGACGCTGCGGGTTCCCAAACTCTTCAATCTGCGGACTGATCCGTTTGAACGCGCAGATATTACCTCTAATACATATTATGACTGGTTCATTGATCATGACTACATCGCTTTGGCGGCGACGGCAATCGTGACGCAGTTCCTGGAGACGTTTAGGGAATTTCCACCTCGCCAGAAAGCTGCTTCGTTCACCATTGACCAGGCGTTGGAAAAAATGGCTTCGGCTGGAACAGATGCAAAAGGTAAGGCCCCGGCCAAAGCCGCTTAGAACAACTGTTTAAAACAACCCCATAAAGCCGCCGCGTCGGGTTTCTTCTGGCGTGGCGGTTTTATAGAAGATAGCAATATATAAGGACGACTCATGGCACGGCCGATAACTGGGGCATCGAGGGATAAAGGATGAGGTGATTTCAATGCAAAACGATACAAACGCAAATTCGAGCTTGAGCATTCTTGGATCGCCTACTCTCAAAAAGGTTCTGTGCCTTTTGTTGCTGGTGAGTGCCTCATCCTTCTTATGGGGTCAAAAGGTGAAGGTTGGGTATGACAAGTCAGCAGACTTCAGCAAATTCAAAACCTATGCGTGGGCGCCGCAGGATGTCACGGCCCGCATGCCATTGGTAGCGGCAGCAATTAAAGCCGCAGTAAATGAAGAATTGACAAGCAGAGGCTTGCGGAAAGTGGATAGCGATCCTGATTTATTGGTTTCATATCAGGGCGGTGTGGATGCAAAAAGCGCGGTCGCCGCGCAAGATCCGGGATATACAGCATCTGGCGGAGTTCCTCTTCCCGATTCCACAATGTGGAGTGGATCACTAGGTGCGTCGAGCAGTGCAGAGATGCAGGGTACGCTGGCGATAGATCTGGCGGATGCCAGGCGCAATCAATTGGTCTGGCGCGGTACGGCGAAAGCGAAGCTCGATACGCAAAACCAAAGCAAAGTATTCGATCAGGCCAACAAAGCAGTCACGGAAATGTTCAAGAAATATCCGCCAAAACCCGGCAGTTGAATCCCCGTTAAAACCGCAGATTGCAATTAATTACGGTGCAATCAGCCTGGGTTCCTGCCGTCATTTACCACCGACTACATCAATGCGGAGAGATTCTAAATCTCCAGAAGGCAGCAGGACCAACCCTGCTAGCTCTCTCTCGCGCGGGTAAGGATGAAGGCTGCCAGGTTTCCATTCTTGCCCAGGTAACGGTCGCGGCCCCGGAAGAACTGCGACCATGAGGAGGGTTAGTAGGGCTGGATTTATTTTGTGCCCGGTCCAGCTCACGAATGATTCCGTTCCGTGCAGTCCAGTGATCGTGACAGCACTGCAGTGTCAACGCTATTGGACCGCAGGTTGGCTACATCATTGCCCCAGCCATTGAGGTTTCCATGGTCTTGTTTCAGAATGTCCGAATCCTTGATGTCAAAGGCGGCACACTTTCGGCTCCGTCAAATGTCCTGGTCAAGGGAAACAAAATAGAGAAGATCGCAACCGCTCCCATCCCACCGGAGAGTGGCGCTCACGTGACTGTGATCGAAGGCCACGGACGTGTGCTTATGCCGGGCCTGATCGACGCCCATGTGCACTTGATGTTTGCAGGCATTGCGCAAGCAACGGCACTGATGGCCGACATTGGCTATATCCAACTGGTAGCTGGGACGCAGGCCGAGAGGACGTTGATGCGCGGCTTTACCACTGTCCGCGATGCCGGCGGTCCAAGCTTTGGTTTGAAACGGGCCATTGATGAAGGCATCATTCCCGGCCCGCGTATTTATCCATCCGGCGCTTTTATCTCACAGACCTCAGGACACGGCGATTTCAGGATGCCCTATGAAATACCACGTGAACCTTGCGCCTTCTTGAGTCATGCCGAGAGCATAGGAGCCTCTGCGATTGCGGATGGTGTTGACCAGGTACTACTGCGAACGCGTGAGCAATTGATGCGCGGCGCCAGTCAGATCAAGGTGATGGCTGGTGGGGGCGTCGCCTCTGACCACGATCCACTTGACGTGACACAGTACAGTGAAGCCGAGTTGCGTGCCGCCGTTGGGGCGGCTGAGGACTGGGGAACTTATGTTCTGGTGCACGCTTATACGCCTCGGGCCATCCAGCGAGCGATTACGGCGGGCGTGAAGTGCATAGACCATGGACAACTGGCAGATGAGACGACTGCGAAGCTGATGGCAGAAAAAGGCGTTTGGTGGAGCTTGCAGCCATTTCTGGATGATGAAGACGCAAGTCCACTCCCAGAGGGTTCGCCCAACCGGAAGAAGCAATTGCAAATGACGGCAGGGACAGATACCGCATACAAGCTGGCGATCAAACACAAGATCAAGACAGCGTGGGGTACTGATACGCTTTTTGACGTCAAAAAGGCAGAGAGCGAAGGCAGACAGCTGGCAAAGATGACCCGCTGGTATACGCCTGCGCAAGCACTCAAGATGGCCACTGCGGATAATGCCGAGTTACTGGCAATGTCCGGACCGCGGAATCCGTATCCCGGCACGCTGGGCATCATCGAAGAAGGCGCGCTGGCTGACATTCTTCTGGTTGATGGCGATCCGCTCGCAAACATCAAGCTCATTGAAGAGCCGGATAAAAATCTGTTCGTCATTATGAAAGACGGCAAAATTTTCAAGAATGTCAGTGAGAAGCAAAAATAATTTTCACTCAGTGAACGGAAAGCGGGAAGGCCGCACGAAAGAAATGAGAATCAACGAGTTCTTGGTTACGCACTTCAACGTTTGTGCACTTCAACCTATTTTGAATGCCCGTCAATCGCCCCAGCACTGGAATGATTGTCGCGCAAACCGCCTGCAACTAATTCTTTCCAGAGTAGCGCCCCCGCAGCCCGGACGACTTCCAATAATGATAAGTAAAAACAAAAACAAGTAGTGGCGGAATGCGCGTTGTGTGGCTGACAGTTTTGTGTAAAAGAGCACTGTAGCTAGCGAGCAAGAATCAGGAAGAAAACACAAAGCAAGCAAGTCATTTATGCCAACGACGAATTCTGTACCACACTCGGCGAATACATTTCAGCGAGGATATATACAGTGATGAAAAAATATTTTGCAGCGCAGTTTTTTCTTTTGGTTCTCTTCTGTGTATGCAGTCCGGCCCAGGAAGAAGCGCCAAAATTCAATTTCAACATCGGCGGCGGAGTCACCTTCCCCAAGAACACGACTGGCAGTATCGCGAACACAGGTGGAAATTTCCAGGTAGGCGCCGGCATCAACAGGGGCAAAGCCCTTGGTTTCGACGCCGAATTCATGTGGAACGACCTGCCACCAAAATCATCTGTTGTTGCTCTCACAGGAGCTCCCGACGGCAGCGCGTACATGAATTCCCTGACCGGCAACATGATATTGCACTCTCCAGAGTCCCATAAGTTCGGGGTCTACGGCATTGGCGGCATAGGCTGGTACCACCGCGCATGGAAACTCACGGCACCTTCTCTCGCCCTCGGGACGACTTGTCTCCCCAGTTACGCCTTTTGGGGTGTTGTGTGTACGAATGGCATAGTCTCCGACACTACGACCCTGAATTCTGGAAGTAACAATGGATTCGGCTGGAACATTGGCGGAGGACTTACGTACAGAATGGGCGCGTCACACCTCAAGGCGTTTGCAGAAGCGCGTGTTCACTTTGCTTATTTCAGTAACATCAATACACGGGTGGTGCCTTTGACTTTCGGAATTCGCTTTTAGCGCTGTGGCAAGGACCTGCTTCCAATGCAGGTCCAATCGGCGTGTTGAAGATGACTTGAAATCCTTGTTCCACGAGGAAGAGGCAAGCTTTCGTTACGCTGAGAAGGGATACTCCCGCTGCTGACTTCCTCGTAGGAAGAAGTTTTGTTGCCCGAAGGCAAAGTGAGGTAACTAAAGTTTCAGCTCGCCTTTTTATGTCCAAAGAAGCCGTCGAAATGAAAATTGCGCCCGGGCGAGATGCTCAGGTATCCGCTTGAACCGTTGTTAACTCGGCAATTCCGGATTGATTGCAGTGCAATCAATCCGGCGAGGGGCGCTCATTTTCCGCAATGCTCTGGCGCTAAGTTGTCTCTAATCATCAGGTGAAGTTTCCAGCCGCACCTGTGCGGGCACCGCAAAGAAAATCAAAATTAAGAGGTTACACTCATGAGACCCAAAGTACTTGCTTTGACCTGCATCGTCAGCATATGTCTTCTGGCCCGGATCGGCGCTAACGCCCTCCAGGATTCGCAGTCATCTTGCTACCACGCAAACTTCTGCCGCCGGTGTGAAGAAAACTTCCAGTGGCGAAAAGAGCGTGAGCGGATGCGTGGCCCGCGAAGGGGAAGGATTTGTTCTGAAAACGGATGACGGAACCTATGACTTCAATAGTGCTCGCGATCTTTCTCCTTACGTGGGAAAGAAAGTGAGAATTTCTGGCCGATGGAACTCCACGGGTGTAACTACAACTGCCCCTATCAAGACGACTGCTGCGGCTACTGAGCAACCCAGCGCAGATAAGACTGCAGATAAGAAGGCTGCGCCAGCCAAAGGTTTTGTCGGCGACCTGCATTTGCATATTAGCGGAGAGGTGATTGGAGACTGCGAGCAACCTAAATAACTTCTGCTGTACGGGGCTTAACGGGAAAGCAGATAGCCCTGCTGTTCCCTAAAGCCCCATTAAGAATTTGCTGGAATGAAAGATTCAAGCCTTCGCCATTCAGGAGCAACAGTGAGCCATTTAATCGCGCTCATATTCGACGATCCATTCAAAGGCGGGGAAGCACGCGCCGAACTCCACCGCATGGCGGGTGAGAGGTTTCTCACAATCAGTGATTTAGCGCTCATCACCAAAAAGCCGGATGGGAGATTCCTGGTTGCTCAGGAAGACAAGCCAATAGGCAAAGGGCAGAAAAAGAGCCATGTGGCTGGGCTGGTTGCAGCCGCTATAGCTGGAACCATGCCCGGGACGGCAGGTGGACAGTTAATAAGCCGCCTGATGGACCACGGCATCACTCACAGGTTCGTAAAGAACCTGAAACAGGAACTTGAGCCAGGAACATCGGCGCTCATCATTCTGGCTGGGCCAGACCCCGACCGCCGTCAAAAGATTGCCGAGCGTTTAAAGGACTTTGATCCCAAGGTGCTCGAATCCGAGCTGCCGGCCGAAGTTCAACATGAGATCGAAAGGGAAATCGATGACACCCGCGCAGCTTGAGCCCTATTCACGGATTAAGGTCCCATTTTCATACGGTGCAACTCAACGAGGTTGCGTCTGGTGCGCAGGGTGCTCATTGCAATAACGCGATCCATCTAACTCAGAGCGGCGAGTCATGACTCGGCAACTCCGGATCCATAGGTAGACAAAATGATGAGTTCGGCACAAGTTTTGGCCACACGCTGGAACATCCGAGTTGCCATAAAGCTCTGCCCCAAGGAGAGTGAAATGCTATTAAGACTGGGAATTATTACGACCGTAATATTTGGTGCGCTTTTTGTTGCGGCCCAGGACGTGAAAACAGACTACGACCACACTTTTAATTTCTCTCAACTCCACACTTTTGCAGTGAAAATCGGCACTTCTTGGGGTAACCCACTCACGGAACAGAGAGCCAAAGATGCCGTAACCAATCAATTGACCCAGAAGGGATGGACCCCGGCGGCCGACGAAGCTTCTGCTGATGCTCTGGTTGTGATCCATGGGGCCACCCAAAACAAGAAATCATTGGATACCTTTTATAGTGGCGGCTGGGGCGGCTACGGCTGGGGCGGCTTTGGAGCTCCGGGCATGTCTACAACCACGGTAAACGAATACAAGGTCGGCACGATGGTAGTGGACATCTTCGACGCCAAGACAAAGAAGCTGGTTTTCCGCGGCGTAGGAGAAGATGAAGTTTCTGACAAACCAGAGAAGAACACAAAAAAGCTTGACAAGGCAGCGGAGAAAATCTTCAAGAACTTCCCTCCTAAGGAAAAAGAAAAATCATAAATTGCAGGACTACTGGCCGGTAGCAAACCTGCAGCTGTCCTAAAACAGGGAATGTAGACATGAAGCGAAAAATCATAGCTCTGGGATGGATGATGCCGGCCGCCGTTTTATTCCGGCGCAGGAGTAAAGGGCCGAGCACAATCCCCAGCTTTGATTTTTCGCAAGCCAGGATGTAGGCGCTCTGGCACTCGCCAGCAGGGACTAACAGCGATAAAAGCGGCAATGATTGAAAGAAAAGCGCCGGGAACAGCAGCAGGAGCAATGGCAGGCACAACAGGCACAAGCAAATCATAGTGTGAGACGCGCCTATTCAGCCTGCATGGGACCACGCAACTATGACGGTGAAATCGCCTGAGGAGGCAATCACGATGGGCCATCAATCTTCTGTGACGCCAAACATCTCTTATCCTGACAATCCCAATGAGGCCCCAGGTAAAGACATGGTCTGGATCCCCGGAGGCACTTTCACGATGGGATCCGAGCGTCATTATCCGGAGGAGGCGCCTGTCCAAACAAAAACGGTGGCAGGATTCTGGATGGACCGATACCTGGTCACGAATTTGGAATTCAGCCGATTTGTTGAAGTGACTGGCCATGTGACCACGGCAGAGCGCGCGCCCGATCCTGCGCAGTATCCAGGAGCGCTTCCACATTTGCTGGTGCCAGGTTCGGTGGTTTTCCGGCAGCCACAGAGAAATGTCGATTTGCGTAATCACTACAACTGGTGGGACTGGGTCCCGGGCGCAAGCTGGCGCCATCCGGAAGGCCCGGGAAGTTCCTTGCAGGGCCGGGAAAATCATCCTGTGGTTCATGTTGCCTATGACGATGTGAATGCATACGCGCGATGGGCCGACAAAGCGATTCCGGATGAAGCGGAATGGGAATTTGCGGCGCGCGGAGGACTTGAAGGCGCGATCTTTACCTGGGGCAATGATTTCGCGCCTGGTGGAACCATGATGGCAAATATTTGGCAGGGTGAGTTTCCCATGGTCAATCTGGGGCTGGATGGCTATGAGCGAACTTCTCCCGTCGGTACGTTCCCAGCGAACGGTTATGGGCTCTATGACATGGCCGGCAATGTGTGGGAGTGGACTGACGAATGGTTTGTGCCTCGCCGTGAGGTTGGCGGCTCATGTTGTTCCGGCCGTGCAAAAGGCGACGGTCGCGAGAAGAGCTATGATCCACAAACACCGCAGATTCAGATTCCCAGAAAAGTGATGAAAGGCGGCTCTTTCTTGTGTGCTGCCAACTATTGCTTCCGCTATCGGCCGGCAGCAAGAATTCCCCAGCAGGTGGATACAGGAACCTGCCACCAGGGTTTTCGTTGCATCGTGCGGCCAAAGTTGCACGGCCTTGATTGAAGAAGGGAAATGCCCCATGCCGCATATGCAGATGGAAACACCGGTTCGATCCAACGTTTTTCCCAGATCAGAACAAACTCCGCGCAAGCAGTCGCGCTGGAAAACCAATACAGAGCGATTACAACGCGAGGTGGTGGTCGTTTGGCTTGTCCTGAAGCACCCGGGAACGCCATGGTATGCGCGAATCATTAGTGCATGCGTGGCAGCTTATATCCTTAGCCCGGTGCAGATCATCCCAAGTTTTATTCCCGTCATTGGACTCATGGACGACTTTGTGGTGTTGAGTGTGGGTATCTGGTTGATCCGTTTTCTTACGCCTGGGCGAATTGTAAAAGAGGCACGAGAACGTGCAGAACTGGCGTTGCGGCAGGGCGAAAACATACGCCCGCAGGCCGTTCGGGTAACAACCATCACTGTGGCCGTGCTTTGGTTGCTGATCACAATTGCCGCTTTTTTCTTCGTATACCGGCGATACCTTTGAAATCTTCAGACCTAAGCAAGACAGACTTAAGCAAGACAGAGCGATTCGGGAGAAGCCACTATGGAAGACCTTTTCAAATTGGTTGCTTCTTACATTGCTCTCGGCATCGAAGCAGGCGCCGTATTGCTGATCCTGATCGGCGCGAGCAATGCCTTCTACCAGGTGACCTATCGCTTCTTTACTGGAAAGTTTGTGCCAGGAACGCGGAGACAAGTCTGGTCTGGGTTTGGGGTTTGGCTGCTTCTCGGGCTGGAATTTGAACTTGCGGCCGACATCATTCGCTCTACGATTTCTCCGAACTGGACTGAAATTGGACAGTTGGCAGCCATTGCCGCCATACGCACAGGGCTCAACTACTTCCTGGAGAAAGACATAGAGAAAAGTGACGAGGCCGGAGTGGACGTTGGTGCGCCAAAACCTTCTATACGGGCCGCATAAATATTCTTGAAGAAAGGCGAGATATGGACCCCGCAGAAAAATCGACACCATCTCCACAACTGGTAACGAAGGCCGACAGTGGTGAGAATCGCTCGAAGCAACCTCACCTTTCTGAGCATCTGGCAAATGAGAGGACATACCTTGCCTATCTGCGCACGTCCATATCCCTAATTAGTTTTGGAATCACAATCAACCGGTTCAGCCTTTACTTAGTTCAAACACACAAAGTTTCAGATTATGCCAGGGAACGGTGGGACATGGTGAGTGTAGGCAGAGTCGGATTCGGCATGGTGATATTCGGATTGGTGCTGATGATCTGGGCGGGCGTTCACTATAACCGTGTGAACAACGGAATTGAAACGGGAAATTATCGTCCAAGCACCATTATTGTCTGGGTCATTACGGCCGGCGTCCTTCTTGGGGGAGGCGTCAGCCTGATCTGGCTGTTTCCACATTGATCGCAGAAACACTTTCAAGATGCAGGATGATCGCTATGTCTGAGATGCAAGTCGACACTACAAACTGGAAGCAGCGCACAATGACCCTTGGATTAGTGCTGATGGGGGTTACTACACTGGGGTCATCCTGGTGCGGTTTTCAATCCAGCTTGTGGGATGGCGTTCAGACTTTCCATCTCATGGATTCAGCTGGTTTTTCCCGTCAAGCCGATGAGAAGGCGTCGCTCGCTACCGAACAGCGCACACTGGATGCTTCGCTGTTCGTGGAGTATGCGCGGGACTTAGCTGACGGAAAGACACATCTGGCGGATTTTTTTCTTGATCGAATGCGGCCCGAACTGCGCGATGCCATCAAAGCCTGGACTGCGACGCATCCTGTCAAGAACCCGAATGCTCCGCCCACTCCATTTCTTATGCCCCAGTATCACGTGAAAGCTGACGACGAATCTGCGGATTTTTCCTCGCGTGCTTTGGCCTCGCACGATATGGCACAAAAAGCCAATATGACCAGCGACTCATATACGCTTCTGACCGTCCTCTATGCTACAGGACTGTTTCTTGCCGGGCTGGTGAGCACCATTGATGAAAAGCGGGCAAGGATGGTTACGCTGCTGATGGGGGCCGTGATATCCATCATCGCGACTGTGACCTTGTTGCGCCTTCCTATCGCGAAGCTTGGTTAAAGTACGCGAACGCAGTACTTTTTCAGGGATCACCAACTAGTGCGTGGATATTAGTTTCTTCTTATATAAGCGTTATCTATTGAAAGATAGAAATCAGTTTAGTCTGCGGAACGTAGATTAGGCTCAATTACTTCAACAGAAATATTCCCTCTCCGATTCAAAAGAACAAGTAAAAAACGGAAATATCTTTCAGACCTCTACAGCAACATATTCCGCAATTTACTGAATGCACCGGATGGCAGAAATAGATGGCGGTATCTAGACTCTCGTTTCATGAGCCGGACAACCACTACGCGCAAGAAGCTGTCCCGGCAGCCAGATTATTCAACCTGTAGTAATCCTCAGCCAGAGAGCGGAATAGCCCTTACAAAGAAACCGGTTGCGCGGGCCGTCACGGCCAATAGCCGAGAACTAAAATGGGACGAAGGAAAGAAGACGCCAGTTCAAGCCACTAGTCCCAAGCCGCAGCAAGTGCTTCTTGGCGTCATCCATTTGAGCGCAACGTGGGAAATCCTTGAGTATCGTCGAGAAGGCGACGATAGCGCATTACAACATACTCCCCTGGGCAGGCATTTGTTCTCCGTAGCTCCCTGGACCAGAAACGCTGAGTTTGTGAATACGCTCGAGTCCGCCATTGAAGCCGGTGTATCCAACGCGCATTTTGATTTCAAAGTTTTGGCGGACACGGCAGAGCACGCGATTCATGTGAACATTTTTGCGCTTGGCGACATGACTACTTGGCTCTTTATCACAGACAAGAGCCTGCCGCCGCTGTGATTTTATTCAGGAGATTAAAGTGGATTCATTTAAGGAGATACGAGGTTATTGCGGATTGCGTAATGAACCAGGTCGACAATCGAACTAACTCCAAGCTTGTGCATGATAGCTGCCCGGTGCGTCTGCACAGTCTTTACACTGATCCCCAACAATGCCGAAACTTCTTTATTGCTCTTGGATTCAGCCAGGAGCTGAACAATCTCTCTTTCGCGCGCGGTCAGCACGCCTGGAGGGCTACTCGTTTCTTGAGACAGTTCTCCCAGCTTAAGAAAGCCTTCGAGCACTTTCTCAGCTACTTCAGACGTAAAAAACAATTTATGAAGGGCCACCGTCTCAATCGCGCTGAGCAATTGGGTGCCGAGGTCTGATTTCAGTACATAACCCCTGGCGCCGGCGGCAAGGAGGTCGCGAACGAACTGCTCATTTTCATACATGGAGAATATGAGAATTTCCGTTTCCGGAGTTTCCTTCCTCATCTGGCGCGTGGCTTCCAGTCCATTTAATTCGGGCATGCTGAGATCAAGGATAGCGACGTTCGGCCTGAGCTTTGCCGCAAGCTTGACCGCCTCGCGTCCATTCGTTGCTTCGGCACACACCTGCCAATCTCTCCGATGAGCAAGCAGGGCGATTAACCCTTTGCGAACTACATCGTGATCGTCGGCAACAAGGATCCGAAGCACTGGACCTCCTTCTGATGAGACGACATATAGATGGGGTCAACCAGTCAGATAATTAAAAAATCCTCATGCGTGGCGCATGTTTGGCGCGCGTTACGTACTTTATAAGCTATCCGGCGAATCGCTGCAAATACGATGCAACCGGCCTCATTTCTGCACGACATGATCAATTAGATGTGAACGTTTTACGCAGCGTTATCCTGTGTTTCTGCCGCACGAGGATTGTGTGTTTCCGAATTTCAATCGGCAGAAGTGAATGCTGCCGATTTACGCTTCCAGCATCTCTTAGACTTCATACCACGCAGGGCGGAACATTTAAATTGCCCCAAAACAAACAAAGAATTTGCCGCGGAGAGTGTTCCGGTTAATCTAAAGCACGTTAATCTAAAGTGCGTTAATGTAAAGTACATTAATCTAAAGTACATGGCATTCGTTATCGATCACCTGGATCATCTCGTCCTAACTGTTGCGGACATCGACGTAACAATTGATTTCTACAAAAACGCGCTTGGCATGCAGCCTGTCGCCTTTGATGGGAGGAAAGCGCTTAAATTTGGTCAGCAGAAAATCAATCTGCATTTGTATGGTCATGAATTTGAGCCAAAGGCCGCTCAGGCAACTCCGGGCTCAGCCGACATCTGTTTCATTACGAAGGAGCCATTGGAGGAAGTGATTCGCCATCTGGAGAGACTTTCCATTCCTATCGAAAAGGGGCCGGTTGAGAAAACTGGCGCCGTGGGAAAATTGCTCTCTGTCTATTTCCGCGATCCGGACCGCAACCTCATAGAAGTTTCGAATTACGTGTAACGGATCTTGTTTGTAAAATCTTCGCTCTTGCAAATCTGCAGGCCCGTATAAAAGATTTCATCTCGCCGATATTGAATTCGTGCAGCATTTTGCAGAGCGCGCTTCCGATGCAGCGCCGCGATGTTTCTGTGGGCTCTCTCTTTCATAAAGGGTTTTGCGGGCAGTCAATACCCAAAAGTGTCTTTACTAATGCGACTTTTGGGCGCAGACCGGGTTAATAAACTTAGACGAAAAATTGTGCCGCCGACTACAATTTCTGTAACGCAAACCAAGCAGTTCATTATTTTTAAGGAGAGTCGACATGTCCGAGAGACAGATATGCAATCAAGGGGTTAAGGGGCAGGCCCGA
Organism: Terriglobia bacterium; assembly: GCA_963724105.1. GTDB lineage: Bacteria > Acidobacteriota > Terriglobia > Terriglobales > Acidobacteriaceae > Angelobacter. The sequence continues at coordinate 402,239 of CAVRTD010000010.1, forward strand.
TTGCTTGATGGCAAGGGTGAAGCCCGAGCCAGAATTGTCACTATTGTGTTAGCCGCGGTGGTTATGTGCAGCGCGTTAGCAGCGCCGGCGATGGCACAGGCGCCGCCATACTATTCGCCTGACCAGCTGGACCATATGGTTTCGCGCGTTGCTCTGCATCCAGATCCCTTGCTCGCGCAAATACTGGCGGCATCAACATTTCCTGACCAGATTCCAGATGCCACGCAGTGGGCAGATCAGCACCATTATCTTTCCGGCAATGAACTGGCGCAGGCTATTGCAGGCGACCAGTTGCCATGGGACCCATCCGTGCAGGCTTTGCTGCCATTTCCGACCGTTCTGGAATTGATGGCCGGTGACATGAACTGGACCACCGATCTGGGCAACGCTTTTCTCGCTCAGCAGCAGGATGTGATGGCTGCGGTCCAGAGAATGCGCCAGAGGGCCAGAGAGTATGGCTATTTACGGACCGGGCCACAGATTGTCGTAAGCGGTGGTCCATATATTACGATCCTGCCGGCGCGTCCGGATTACGTGGTAGTGCCTTATTACGATCCGGTCGTTGTGTATGCGCGCCCGCGGCCAGGGTTCTTTATTGGAGCGGGGATTGGCTTCCGTTTTGGCGTGAGCCTGGGAGTTGCTTTCCGTCCATGGGGCTGGGGCTATAACCGCATTGCCTGGGACCGCCGGACTGTCTTTATTAATAACTCTCCGTGGCAGCGGAACTGGGTGAATCGCCGTGAATACGTGCATCCTTATACAGTCAGGCGTTACGCCGTAGCGCGTCCGCCGGACCGGCATGAGTTGGTTGAGCGCAGTGAGCGTGAACGCGCAGCAGCGCATTATGGCAACCAACGCGTTGAAGAACACAGAAAAGCCGAGGAGCATCACGGCCGTGACGACCACCATGACGATCACGGGCACCATGACGATCACGGCCACGATGACCATGGGCATGAGGGCCATGATCGCTAATTAAAGAATGTAAGTCCCATTAGAAATGTAAGCACACACGGGCGCGGCCTGGCAGCAGGCTGCGCCCGATCTTTTTATGCAAAGCTCAAGTTATGCACGCGTCAAAGAATCCTGCGCCGGCATTTACCAATTTGCCTTCAAACTCTGTTAGACTTCGCTCAATTTCCTTCTGAGGTTTGTCTCGGTGCTGTTGGAACTGCGCGTTGAAAATTATGCCGTGATTGACAGCCTGGTGGTGGAGTTCTCGTCCGGGCTGAACCTGCTTACCGGCGAAACAGGCGCGGGCAAGTCCATTCTGATTGATGCGCTTTCACTGTTGCTGGGAGACAAGGCTTCCACGGAGATGATCCGCCATGGCGCTGAAAAGGCCATGGTCAGCGGCGTTTTTGAAGCTGATGAAAAACGGCTCCTGCGCATTCTGGAAGAAAATGGCATTGAGCCTGAAGGCAGTCAGATTATCGTTAAGCGTGAAATTGCTGCAGGCGGCAAGGGCCGTGTTTTCGTCAACAATCAGCCGGCAACGGTAGCGCTGCTGCGCGCACTGGCGCCTGCATTGGCGTCAATTCACGCGCAAAATGAAACGATCCTGGCTTTTGACGAAACGGCGCGGCTCGGGCTTGCTGGATACATATGCCGGCCACGACCTGGGCGACCTGGCGGAAAAGCACGCTGCCTGGATCGCAGTGCGGGAGCGGTTGGCGCAACTGGATCGCGATGAGCAGGACCGGCTGCGCATGGCTGACCTGTGGAGCTTCCAGAAGAAAGAGATTGAAGCAGCCAGATTGCAGCCGGGAGAAGACCAGAAGCTGGAGACAGAAAAGCGCGTCCTGGCCAATTCGGAAAAGCTTTACGGCGCGGCAACGGCGGCCTATCAGGTTTTGTATGAAGATGATTCTTCGGCGCTGACAAACCTTTCCGCCGCGCGCAAGCAACTGGAAGAGCTGGCACGCTTTGACGCGAAATTTCTGGAGACGCTGGCGTCCCTGGAATCCGCCAGGGCAGCAATCGAAGACGTGAGCGCTACCGCGCGCGACTACGCCGATGGAATCGACGCGTCTCCGGAGCGGCTGGGCGAAGTGGAAGACCGGCTGGCGCTGCTGGACCGCCTGAAACGCAAATATGGCAGCACGGTTGACGATGTGATTGCCTATGAAGAAGATGTTGCGCGTAAGTTAGATGAGCTCGAAAATCGCGAAGACGTGGTGCGCGAATTGAAAAAACAGCTGGCGGCGGCCGAGGCAGTGTTTCTCATCGCGGCGCAAGCGGTTTCCAAACGGCGTTACAGTGCAGCCCGGGAGTTGCAGAAATTGGTTGAGGCGGAAATCAATCAACTTGCTATGAAAGCGCAATTCAGGATTGAAGTTTCTGGCTCAGACGAGCCAGCCAACTGGAGTGCCGCAGGCTTTGATAGCGTTGCTTATCTTATTTCTCCCAATCCCGGTGAGCCGTTGAAGCCGGTGGAACAGATAGCTTCAGGCGGTGAGCTTTCACGCGTGATGCTGGCGCTAAAAGCCACGATTGACGCAGGGAAGAAGAGCAAAAGTGGAATACAGCGCACGCTGGTGTTCGATGAAATTGATACCGGCATTGGCGGACGCGCGGCAGAGGCGGTGGGAAAGAAATTGAAGTCGCTGGCGCGGGCCAATCAGGTGCTGTGTATTACGCACCTGCCGCAGATCGCGTCGTTTGCCGATCATCATTATTTAATCGAGAAGCGTGAAATCGCCGGGAGAACAAAAACGCTGGTGCGGGCGCTTACCCCAGCTGAGCAGACAGAAGAGATTGCGCGTATGCTGAGCGGGGCAACGTTGACAGAGACATCGCGGCAGCATGCAGAACAGCTGCTGAAGGCAAACGGATAAGAGAGATTGCCAGAATCGCCGGAATTGCCAAAATCGCCGAAATTGAAAGCGAACATTTAAAGCGTACTCATATTTCGTTACGAAAGCGGATTTATTCTGAGCTTCTAATGCCATCAACTTCCACATCTTCGAGCGCTTTTCTAGCCATCTTCTGGGGCGGCCTGGCCTGCGGCGTATTTGATATCTCGCAGGCAATGTTGGCCTACTATCTTCAGGCCGGAGCCAGGCCGATCCGCATTTTGCAGTCGGTTGCATCCGGGCTGCTGGGGCGCGACTCTTTTCAAGGCGGGATAAAAACAGCAGTTTTGGGAGCTTTTTTACACTTTTTCATCGCATTCAGCTGGGCGGCCATTTACTTTCTTGCGAGCAGAAAAATTCCCTTCATGGTGGAACGCCCGGTTATTTCCGGGATGCTCTATGGCGAGATGGTCTGGTTGGTGATGACCTTCGTTGTGCTTCCACTCTCCAGGGCGCATCGCGGGCCATTTAACGCTGCGGCGATCATAACTGGCCCTATCGGTCATCTTTTCCTGGTCGGGCTGCCAATAGCGCTGGCAGTGCGCCGGTGGGCGCCTCTGAAGTAGATTTCCCTTCAGGGGCAGCTCTGGCCCAATTCCAGGCCCTGTCTGGGCCTTCCCGTTCACCCTCTGATACTCCCTGATTACTGCTAAATATCGTTATTTCAATGGGTTGGCTTCGCCTAGGGGGCTTTTTATTGGGTATCTTAGAGAGAAGGAAACGTGTATTAGAGGTTATAATCAACAGATCACAATGACATCAGAAGCCAAGACCTTATTGCTGCTGAAGCCCCGGGGTTTTTGCGCCGGAGTGGTACGAGCCATCGACATCGTCCGTATTGCGCTGGATGCTTTTGGACCGCCGATTTATGTGCGCAAAGAGATCGTCCATAACCGCTATGTTGTGGAAGAGTTAAAAGCCAAAGGCGCGATCTTTGTTGACGAAGTTTATGAAGTTCCCGATGGCCAACGCCTTATCTATAGTGCTCACGGCGTTTCACCCAGCGTGCGTGAAGCCAGCAAACTCCGCAATCTTCGCGTGATTGATGCTACCTGCCCACTGGTGACCAAGGTCCACGTGGAAGCGGTGAAGTACGCTAAGGGCGGTTACAGCATCATTCTCATCGGACACCACGATCATGATGAAGTGATCGGCACTTTGGGAGAGGCTCCTGAAGTGACGCAGGTGGTAGGCAGCGCCAGTGAAGTGGATGCATTAGAAGTTCCTGATCCAACGCGCATTGCCTATATCACACAGACCACGCTCAGCCTGGATGAAACCAAGGACGTGATTGATGCCCTGCGGAAGAAGTTTCCGTTGATTGAAGGACCGCATGCGCAGGACATCTGTTATGCCACGCAGAACCGCCAGACGGCTGTAAAAGATGTGGCTCACCAGGCCGATCTGCTGCTGGTGGTCGGATCAGAGAACAGCTCCAATTCCAACCGGCTGGTTGAAGTGTCCACCAATCTGGGGACTCCTTCTTATCTGATTGATACAGCCAGTGACATAAAACCAGAGTGGCTCACCGGGATCAAAACGCTGGCCCTTACAGCCGGCGCTTCCGCACCGGAAATTCTGGTGGACCAGGCCATAGACTTTTTGAAGGACAAGGGCTTTACCACGATCCGCGAAGTAGAGGTCATGCCGGAGAATGTTCGTTTCGGCTTGCCGCCGGAAATCGTGGAAGCCATTGCAGCGGCGCCGGCTGTGGCCGCGGAGTAAGTCCATGAGCAAGTTGTTTAACCAGCATCCTGCGCAGATGCTGTTTGGGAAAATTGACGACATGCTGGGCCGGGTAGCCTTTGGCATTGAGAAAGCGCGCAATTACCTCTTTGCCCAGCAGCACGAAGACGGCTACTGGTGTGGTGAACTGGAAGCGGATACCACACTTGAGTCTGACTATATTGCGATCCACACTCTGCTCGGCACAGGCGACCCTGGCCGTATGCAGCGCGCTGTCCCAGAGATAATCCGCCATCAAAATGCAGATGGAGGCTGGCCGATTTATTCTGGCGGGCCTTCCAATATCAGCGCTTCGGTAAAAGCCTATTTTGCGCTGAAGCTCATGGGCTATAAGCCAGATGATCCAATTCTGGAGCGCGCCCGCGAGACGATACTGGAGCTTGGCGGCGTTACCGAGTGCAACACCTTTACCAAGATTTACCTGTGTTTTCTGGGCCAATACGATTGGGAAGCAGTGCCGGCGGTTCCTCCGGAGATTGTGCTTTTTCCCAACTGGTTCTGGTTCAATCTCTACGAGATTTCTTCCTGGTCGCGCGCGATCCTGGTTCCGCTCTCCATTGCCTACGCCAAAAAGCCATTCAAGAAATTACCGCCAGAGATGAGCATTGACGAATTATTCGTCGGCGGGCGGCACGGCAAGCACCTGCACCTGAAATGGACAGCAAACAAAATTTCGTGGAGAAACTTCTTCCTGGTATTGAACCGCGTGGTCCATTTCTGCGAGCGATTCCACGTTCGTCCGCTGCGCTATCTGGCAATCAAGAAGGCCGAGCGCTGGATGCTGGATCGGCTGGAAATGTCTGACGGTCTGGGCGCTATCTATCCCGGTATTTTGAATTCAATCATCGCGCTGCGCTGCCTTGGATATTCAACCGACGATCCACAAGTTATCCGGGCGCTGGATGAGTTTGAAAAGCTTGGTATTGAAGAAGCCGGCGTGCCAGACCAGTCTGAGCCAACGTTTCGGATGCAGCCGTGTATGTCTCCGGTGTGGGACACCGCATATGCCTTGTTCGCGCTGGGCGAGAGCGGCGTCGCAAAAGACGATCCCCGCATGCTGAAAGCAGCGGACTGGATATTGAGCAAAGAAGTGCGCTACAAGGGCGATTGGGCCGTGAAGGCGCGCAACGTCCAACCGGGTGGCTGGTACTTTGAGTTTAACAACGAGTTTTACCCGGATGTGGACGATTCAGCCATGGTGCTGCTGGGCCTGGACAAAGTGGAGAACCCGCGCGAGCGCTATCAGTATGACGTCTGCCAGCGCGCTATCGATTGGATTTTTGCCATGCAGTGCAGGAATGGCGGCTGGGCGTCTTTCGATAAAGACAACACGCGTATGGTTTTCCAGCACATTCCTTTTGCCGATCACAATGCCATGCTCGATCCGCCAACAGTGGACATCACTGGCCGCGTGCTGGAGATGCTGGCGGCTTACGGCGTGAACAAAGAAGACAAGCGCGTCAAGAAAGCGATCAGCTTCATTTTGAGCGAACAGGAGCAGGATGGATCGTGGTTCGGTCGCTGGGGCGTGAATTATATCTACGGAACCATGCTGGTTTTGCGCGGGCTGCAGGCGATCGGTGTTGACCTTCATGAGCCGTATGTGCAGCAGGGCGCGGAGTGGCTGCGCATGGTGCAGAACGCTGATGGCGGCTGGGGCGAGACTTGCGGGTCCTATGATGACGCCACAACGCGCGGCATTGGGCCGAGTACGCCATCGCAAACCGCATGGGCCATTATGGGATTGCTGGCGGCGGGAGATACGCGGAGCGATTCGGTGCAGCGTGGAATTCTTTACCTGTTGGAAACACAGCGTCCGGATGGACACTGGGATGAAGACCAGTACACAGGAACCGGCTTCCCGCGAGTTTTTTATCTGGCGTATCACCTGTATCGGGATTATTTCCCGTTGATTGCATTGTCAGCCTACTCACGTGAATTCTCTGCGCTGTATGAAGAGGGAAGCGTGGGGTACGCAAGGGGATGAGGAAATTGCCAGAATCGCCGGAAGTGCCAAAATCGCCGAAATTGAAAGCAAGACTTATCGCGAATGGACGCAGGTAGAAGAAGATCAACTGGACAAGCTCAGCCAAGTCGAAATTGATTGAGCAACGATAAAAAGCCAAAGGCTGAGAGCTAAAGGCTAAAAGCTGAATTTAGGAGACAAGATTTGCCAGTACCAATTTCACAGATGTGGACCGTTGCGAGCTATGTAGTCAAGCAAAAGCTCGCTGGACGCAAGCGCTATCCGCTGGTGCTGATGCTGGAGCCGCTATTTCGCTGTAACCTGGCGTGCGCGGGCTGCGGCAAGATCCAGTATCCGGCGCACATCCTGAAGAAAGAGCTCACGCCAGAGCAGTGCTTCCGCGCGGTGGATGAGTGCGGAGCGCCCATGGTGTCCATCCCTGGCGGCGAGCCGCTGATGCACGCACAGATTGGCAAGATTGTGGAAGGTCTGGTTGCGCGGAAGAAATATATCTATCTCTGCACCAACGCGCTTCTGCTGAAAGAGAAGCTTGATCTCTTTAAGCCAAGCAAGTATTTGACGTTCTCTGTCCACGTGGATGGCGAGCGCGAGCATCATGATTTTTCTGTCTGCCGTGAAGGCGGATACGACCAGGCCATTGAAGGCATGAAGGAAGCGCTGAAGCGCGGCTTCCGTGTGACCACAAACACAACGCTGTTTGACGGCGCAGACCCCAACAGCGTGCGCGAGCATTTTGACCAGATGATGGAGCTGGGCGTTGAAGGCATGATGCTTTCTCCGGGATACTCTTACGACAAGGCGCCTGACCAGAAGCATTTTCTGGGCAAAGCCCGCACCAAGCGGTTGTTCCGTGCGATCCTGTCAAACCGCAAAAAGAGCTGGCAGTTCAACCAGTCGCCATTGTTCCTTGAGTTTCTGATGGGCGAGCGGCAATACGCCTGTACGCCGTGGGGCATGCCGACCTACAACATCTTTGGCTGGCAAAAGCCGTGTTACCTGCTGCAGGATGGCTACGCCGATACCTTCAAAGAGTTAATGGACAGCACAGCGTGGGAAGAGTACGGCACGGAATCCGGCAATCCTAAGTGTGCCAACTGCATGGTGCATAGCGGATATGAAGCAACTGCGGTGAACGATACCTTTAGCTCGCTGCGCGGCCTGTTGGCCACGGCGAAGGCCACAATCTTCACCCGCCACAAAGATGAACACGCACTGAAGCTGCTGAATGAAACTACGCGGCCGGTGCATAGCTATGATCCGCTGGTGCAGATCAAAGAAGCTTCCCAGCTTGAGGAGACCAACGCATGACCGGCCCCTCTGACGGTAAGAAAATTCAGGATGCGGATTCTCTGGAAGTCTCGCCGGGATTCGCCCATGAAAAGCTGGAAGGCTGGGTGCCGGAGCTGGCCGGTGAAGAAGAAATCCGCCAGGCGCTGGAGAAGGCTTTCGACTATCGCGGTGATGTGACCATCACGCGCAAAGACGGCAGCAAGGTTGAGGGCTACATCTTTGACCGCAAGCCAGGCAAGACTCTGGCTGATTCTGCCGTGCGCCTGTTCCCCAAAGATTCAGACCAGAAAATCTCAGTTCCATATTCAGATATTGCAGCGCTGGGTTTTACCGGCCGCGATACCGCGGCGGGCAAGAGTTTTGATGCCTGGGTGAAGAAATACTGGGAGAAGAAAGCCGCCGGGGAAAAGAATATTGGCATCCAGGCGGAAGCGCTGGATTAGGTTTTTGGCCTGGTATTACGATCCGCTCATTAAAATAGTCGATTCATCAAGGAGGCAGGATGGCAGTTCTTAAATTGACTTCAGTCGGAGATTCGACTGGCATCGTCCTGCCGAAGGAAATGCTGGAGCGCTTGCATGTGGATAACGGGGACACGATCTTTGCGTTAGAGACTCCCAATGGCTATCTCATTACTACCAGCGATCCAGAAGAAGTAGAACGGCAACTTGAGGTTGCTCGTGAAGCCATGACTGAATATCGAGAGACATTGCGCATACTCGCAAAATGAGTAAGCCAATCTGGATAAATAAGGCTGCTTTGATGCTGGCACATATGCAAGCTCTGGCTGAGTATGGTGGTCTGGAAGGTATTCGGGATGATGGGTTGTTGGATTCTGCTTTAGCACGCCCGAAAAACTTGTATGTCTACGAAGATATCAAAGATATTCCGCGACTAGCTGTAAGTTATGCAGTTGGAATCTTGCGTAACCATCCATTCGCAGATGGCAATAAACGCGCAGCTTTTATAGCGTTAAACATGTTTCTTGGTCGCAACGGGTTCCATTTAAAAGTTGATGCCCTTGAGGCTGGGAATACCTTTTTCGCGGCTGCTTCAGGGGAAATCAGCGAAGAGGATTTAGGGGCCTGGGTTTTGAAGCATACGATTACTGGTCCACGAAAACCATGAAAGCTTTCATCACAGGAGCAACAGGATTTGTCGGCAGCCACGTTGCGCGAGCTTTGGCCGTGCGCGGGGCTGAACTGCGTCTGCTGGTGCGCTCCACCAGCCGGACAGACAACATCGCCGATCTGCGGGCTGAAATAGCTACCGGAGATCTGCGCGATCCGGAGTCTCTGAAGAAAGCAATGGCAGGCTGTGAGTTTGTGTTTCACGTTGCCGCGGACTACCGCTTGTGGGTGCGCGATCCGGAGCAGATGTATCGCTCAAATGTTGAAGGTACACGCGCCATTATTCGTGCAGCACAAGAGTGTGGCGTGCGCCGTGTGATCTATACCAGCTCCGTAGCGACGATGGGTTTTACCCGTGAAGGGCACATCGCGCGCGAAGATTCGCCGGTCTCGATCAGGGAAATGGTCGGACATTACAAGCGGTCAAAATTCATGGCCGAGCAAGTTGCTTTGGAAGCAGGGCGCAATGGCGCGAATGTTGTGGTGGTGAATCCCACAACGCCCATCGGTGAATATGACATCAAGCCGACGCCGACAGGGAGAATCGTAGTCGATTTCCTGAAGCGCAAATTTCCTGCCTATGTAGATACGGGCCTCAACCTGGCTGACGTAAAAGAAGTCGCCCGCGGACACTTGTTGGCGATGGAGAAGGCACGGCCCGGTGAGCGCTACATCATGGGCGGCGAGAATCTGACATTGAAGCAGATTTTAAACAAACTGTCTGAGCTCACAGGACTGCCTTCGCCGACAATGAAAGTCCCACACGCCGTAGCTATGGGGTTTGCGGTGTTCGACCAATTTTTCACCGGCATGATCCTGGGCAAAGAACCACGGGCCACGATCGACGCGGTGAAGATGGGCCGCAAAAAGATGTTTGCATCATCCGCCAAGGCCGAGCACGAATTGGGATACAAGGCGCTGCCCGTGGAGGATGCGTTGCGGCGGGCCGTGGAGTGGTTTCAGGCAAACGGTTATGTGGAAGAGCCAGGGCAGGCTGCGCCGGTGAACGCATGATCATGAATAAGACTGTAATCATCGCCGCGATGGAACGAGAGCTATCGCCGCTGGTCAGAGGATGGAAGAAAGGCGAGATTTCATCCGGCGAGCGGACGTTCGCTTTTTTTGAGAACGAAGGTGTCATTGCTGTTATTTCTGGAATCGGCTGCAAGAATGCCGCGCTGGCGGCGAGCGCAGCCGTTCAACAGTTTCATCCGTCGGTGTTGATGTCTGTGGGATTGGCCGGTGCGTTGATTCGCAGCCTGAAGGTTGGCAGCATTTTTACGCCGAGCGTTGTGGTGAGTACCGCCGATGGGGCTGAGTATCGTTGCAGCGCTGAGAGCACCCGCGTTAGCGGTGGTGTGCTGGTGAGCGCCGAAGAGATTGCAGGAGCGGAAGCGAAGCAGACACTGGTCCAGCGCTTTCATGCTTTGGTAGTCGACATGGAAGCAGCCGGGGTGGCTAAGATCGCGCTAGGGGCAAACATTGATTTCCGCTGCGTGAAGGCCATTTCTGACGAAGCTGATTTCGCCATGCCGCCGATGACCAGATTTATTGATGCTGGCGGAAATTTTCAGACCGGCAAGTTTGCTGCCTGGGCAGCGGTGCGGCCATGGCAATGGTTCAGGGTTGCGGCGCTTGGCAGAAATAGTAGCCGCGCTACCCGTGCCTTGTGCAACTGGCTGGAAAAAAACCTAACCAGCGGATTGCAAGCTGGAGAAGTTGTTACACTAAATAGAGCAGAGCTCTCGGAAGCAAAGCGTTAATTTTTTATGCACACGGCCATCAAATCAGAGTCAGCTACCGGAAGCTTCGTCATTCCTAAGACGATGCAGGCTGCCGTCTATTACGGCAAGGAGGACGTGCGTCTGGAGACAGTTCCTGTTCCCACGATTGGCGCAGGAGAGCTGCTGGTGCGCATACATACCTGCGGCATCTGCGGAACTGATCTCAAAAAGATTTCGACCGGTTCACATTCAGCGCCAAGAATTTTCGGCCATGAGATGGCTGGACAAGTGGTGGCGATGGGAGCCGGCGTCGACAATTTCGTCATCGGCGACCGCGTGATGGTGTTCCATCACATCCCGTGCGGTGCCTGCTATTACTGCCAGAAGAAGGTCTTTGCGCAGTGTCCGGTATACAAAAAGGTAGGCGCTACGGCGGGCTTTGAGCCCAGCGGTGGCGGTTTTGCCGAATATATTCGAGTGATGGATTGGATCGTAAATAAAGGTGTGGTGAAAATTCCAGACCATGTTTCCTACGAGCAGGCATCGTTTATCGAGCCGGTAAATACCTGCATGAAAGCGATGGAAACACTGCAACTGCAGCCAGGCGAAACGGTGCTGGTGATCGGGCAGGGCCCCATTGGTGTCATGCTGGCCGTACTGGCCCGGCAGGCAGGTGCGACCGTAGTAACTTCCGATTTGTATCCCCAACGCCTTAAAATAAGTGAGAGCTACGGGTTGCGGCATAACGTGAATGCAGGGGCCGCCGATCCCATGGCGCGGGTGCGCGAGCTTACGGATGGTCGCGGTGCTGATGCTGTGATCCTGGCCACGGCGGGGAACAGCCTGATACGTCCGGCGATTGACGCGGCGCGCCCTGGCGGAAGAATTATGCTGTTTGCGCAGACGCAGCGGAGTGAGGTAGCAATTGATCCGTCCGCGGTTTGCGTGGATGAAAAGACGCTGATGGGTTCGTATAGCGCGTCAGTGGATTTGCAGGAAGAGAACGTGCAGCTGGTGTTCAGCGGGGAAATTGATTTTGCCCGGCTTATTTCGCATCGGTTCTCTCTGGCACAGGCGGGGGAGGCATTGCATCTGGCCTCGCATCCCGGACCTGATTCAATGAAAATAGTCATTCAACCCGGAATAGAGTGGGAGAAGATTTGAAAGGACAAATGACAGCCGCGGTCCTCTATGGCAAAGAGGACATCAAGATTGAAAAGGTGCCAATCCCCACGCTTGAAACCGGCGAAGTGCTGGTAAAAGTAAACGTTGCGCTGACGTGTGGAACGGACCTTAAGGTGTATCAGCGCGGTTATCATGCGCGCATGATTGTGCCGCCGGCCTTGTTTGGGCACGAGCTTTCCGGAGTGATTGAAGAAGTTGGCCCTGGTGTGCGCGACTTCCGCCGCGGCATGAAAGTTGTTGCCCTGAACTCTGCTCCTTGCGGCTCATGTTTTTATTGCCTGAAACACCAGGAAAATATCTGCGAAGATTTGTTGTTCAATAACGGCGCTTACGCCGAATACATTAAGATTCCCCGCCGCATTGTTGAAACCAATATGCTGGCGCTGCCGGATGACGTTAGTTTTGAGTCTGCGGCCATGACAGAGCCGCTGGCATGCGCGTTGCGCGGGCTGCAAGAGACCGGTGCGGACATTGGCGATACAGTTACCGTGATTGGCGCGGGGCCGCTGGGGCTGATGCTGGTGCAGGTAGCCAAACTTACTGGCTGCAAAGTGATTGCCGTGGTGAAACGCGGTGAGCAGGTAACTGCGGCAAAAAGATTTGGCGCGGACGAGGTTGTGCAGATCGGGAAAACAGATGATCCCATCACCAAGGTCATTGGTGTTACCGAAGGCCGCGGATCAGATATTGTGATTGAAGCCGTGGGACGTCCGCAAACGTGGCAATGGGCCGTGGAAATGGTCCGCCGCGGTGGCGTGGTGAATTTTTTTGGCGGATGCGCCAGCGGCACCAAGGTAGAACTGGATACGAACCGGCTGCACTATTCTGAGATCACGCTGAAAGCAACGTTTCATCACACACCGCAGACCGTGCGCAAAGCGTTTTCATTGATTGCGGAAAAGAACGTTAAGAGCACCGATTATGTAACGGGTGAGGCGCCGCTCTCCAAACTGAAGCAAGTCCTGCAGCAGATGCTGGACCGCGGAAGCCAGATTAAAACGGCCATCATACCGGGCCACTGATCATGTCAGTATTGCCCACAAGCACTTCATCCATGCCCCTGGGCTGGAACGCGCTGCCGGAGTCATACCGCATTCCGGCCACCGCACCCTCACTGGCAGAGGCGCGCGCGTACTGTGAGCGGCTGGCAAAAACTCATTACGAAAACTTTTCTGTAGCTACCTGGTTTCTGCCCAAACGCCTGCGCCAGCACTTTTACAACGTGTATGCCTATTGCCGGATCTCCGATGATCTGGGCGATGAAGTGGGTGATCCACAGCAATCCCTGGAATTGCTGAACCAGTGGGAGACGGAGCTGAACTCCTGCTATGCAGGATCGCCAAAGCATCCAGTTTTTGTTGCGCTGGCTGAGACAGTGCAACAGTGTGGTATTCCCAAGCATGAATTTTCTGATTTGCTGATTGCTTTTCGCCAGGACCAGACAGTCACGCGCTTTGAAACATTTGACGACGTACTGGGCTACTGCCGCTATTCCGCGAATCCGGTTGGGCATTTGGTGCTTTATTTATGCGGTTACAACGACGTCGAACGGCAGCAGCTTTCCGATTACACCTGTACTGCGCTGCAACTGGCAAATTTCTGGCAAGATGTTTTTGTGGACTACGGTAAAGGCCGCATCTATCTGCCTCTGGAAGACCTGCGCCGCTTTGGCGTGACGGGAGAAGACATTGCGCAGCGCCGGGCAACGCCACAATTTATCGCCATGATGGAATTTGAAGTCGAGCGAGCACGAGAGTGGTTTGAACGCGGCCTGCCGCTGATCAAGAAAGTCGATCGCGAATTGGCAGTGGATCTTGAGCTGTTCAGCCGTGGTGGCCAGGAAATTCTGCGGGCGATTGAGCGCCAGGGTTTTGATGTGCTGCATTCACGCCCCGTGATTTCCAAGACACGCAAGCTGATGCTGGTGGCGCGTGCGACAGCAGGTAAGCTGCTGTGAATCAACTCAACCATGCTTATGCCGTTTGCCGGGGAATCTCGCGCCGCGCCGCCAAGAATTTTTATTACGGCTTTATGGTGTTGCCGGCAGAAAAACGCAATGCGCTGAGCGCGGTGTATGCGTTTATGCGCCACGCCGACGATATCTCCGACGAGCCCGGCGGCGATCCGCAGCAGAAGCGCCAGAAGTTGGGCGAATGGCTGGAAGCGGCGAAGGCAGTCTTTGCCGGCAAATCTACTGACGATCCTGTGTTGATGGCGCTGGGCGACGCACAGCAGAAATTTAAGATCCCGCCTGAGCTTTTTGAGAAGCTGGTCTATGGCACAAGCGTGGATCTGGATATCCCGCCACCGACAGGAGACGTTCCGGTCGTCCTGTGCAATACGTTTGACGACCTGAAGCAGTATTGCTATTACGTGGCGTCAGTGGTTGGATTGGTATGCATAAAGATTTTTGGATATGAAGACACCAAGGCAGAATTTCTGGCGGAAGATTGCGGGCTGGCGTTCCAGTTAACCAATATCATCCGCGACGTAAAAGAAGATGCTTCCATGGGGCGCATTTATATTCCGGAAGAAGATCTGGCGCGGAACACTCTTTCAGCCGCAAACTTTTCTTCCACGGTGCTGCATGACCCGGCGCAGGCGCAGCAATTGCGGCCGGCGCTGGAATATGAGGCGGAACGCGCGCGCAAGTATTATGAATCGGCCAAGTGGCTAATGGAATTGATAGAAGAAGACAGCCGCGCGGCATTGTGGGTCCTGGTGGAAATCTATAGCCAGCTGCTCCAGAAAATTACCGACCGCAATTATGATGTGTTCACGGAGAGAGTGCGACTAACCGTATGGGAGAAGCTGAAGGTGCTCTCTCGCGGATTCCTGCTCCGCATCGCATGAGCGCAAACACGCAGCCAAAAACTGTAGCCATCGTGGGCGGCGGACTTGCCGGCCTGGCAGCGGGCTGCGCGCTGGCCGATGCCGGACTGCGTGTCACGCTCTTTGAGCGACGCCCATATGTGGGCGGCAGAGCGTCTTCTTACGAGCATCCAGGCACGGGCGAGGTAGTGGATAACTGCCAGCACGTTTTGCTTGGGTGCTGTACCAATCTCATTCATTTTTATGAGCGGCTGGGAGTCAGCGATAAGATCCACTGGTTTGACGAGCTGACGTTCATCGAGCCGGGCGGACGCGCCAGCCGGATGGCCCCATCATTCCTTCCCGCTCCGATGCACAACATGCCAACTTTCCTGAGCGCGAAAATGCTCACCGTGAAAGATAAGCTCGCCATCGCGCGGGCCATGGCGGAGATGAGCCGCGGGCTGCCGGAAGATTCAGATGAAAATTTCCTCTCCTGGTTGCGGCGCCACAAGCAGACAGAGCAGTCGATTGAGCGGTTCTGGAAGACCGTGCTGGTAAGCGCGCTGAATGAAGATCTGGACCGCATTTCCGTGCGTTACGCAACACAGGTTTTTCGCGAGTCATTCATGAAGTCCGCGGCAGCGGGAAGAATGGGGCTGCCCAGCATTCCGCTCTCAGACTTATATGGAAACGCAGTGGAGTATATTCGTGCACGCGGTGGCGAGGTGCTGCTGCGGTCGCCGGTAACGGCGATTGGACCGAAGCAAAACAGCGTCGGCGTAGTCACCGGTTCGGGTGAGCAACTGTTTGACTGCCTGGTACTGGCCGCACCATTTCAAAATGTTGCCAGTCTTTTGCCGGCAGATTCTACCGCCACGCCGATTAAACAGCAGCTATCGCATTTTGAAAGCTCTTCGATTACCGGAATCCATCTCTGGTTTGATCGTGAAATTACGCCGCTGCCCCATGCGGTCCTGCTGGACCGGACGATCCAGTGGATGTTTCACAAATCCAAGTTTCACAAATCGAAGTTCCATGAGAGCAAGGGAAACGCCGGCACAGGTAGTTATGTTGAGCTGGTTGTGAGCGCATCCAAGCCGCTGGTGCAGAAATCGCGCGAAGAAATATTGGAATTGGCCACGCGGGAACTGGCAGAGTTCTTTCCTGCGGTGAAAGATGCGAAGGTGGTTAAGGCCGCGGTTATTAAGGAAATTTATGCGACGTACGCCATTCTTCCCGGGCTGGACAAGTATCGTCCGGAGGCGAAGACGCCCTGGCCGTATATTTTCCTGGCAGGGGACTGGACTGCCACCGGTTGGCCGGCCACCATGGAAGGCGCGGTGCGCAGCGGGTACCTTGCGGCCGAAGCTCTAGCTGAACGCCTGGGCCAGCCGCAGAAATTTGTCATAGCGGACTTGCCGGCAACTGGCCTGGCAAAATTCATGGTTCGATGATTGATTCGATAGCCCAATCATGAGCGCTTCTTCGTCGAACTATCGCCTATCTACCCTTTAAGGAATTAAAGATTTTAATTCCTCTTTAATTTCTTTACCACAGGGCAGAGCGCACTATCTCTTTGGCAGCTGATTTTTCCGGCGCTTGTGGGTGCAACTCTCAAGTGTTACCAATTGGCTCCGCCTTTCCACAGTCTTCACCGTAGCAGTGTAGAGATTTGTGGTTCCTCCTCCTAGGGCAATATCAGGGTGAAAGGGCAGACGAGATGAGCGATTCACAGCACTTCAACAGTTTTCGCATTTGGGCGGCAGTGGCAGCCGTAGTAATTTACGTTTTTCTGGCAGCAACAGGAAACGCGTAAGGGCCTGAGATCCGGACTGGTTCCGGCAACGAGTTTCGAAGCGCATCGACCCCTCCTTGCGCTTCACCATAGATCAGCACAGTCAAACCAGACGTGCTGATCTTTTTTATTGCAGGTAATTTTTGGCTTTGCACTAGAAGCCCTGCTTGATCAGTTCAGCAGCGGTAAGCTTCTGCACCGCTTTTCCCTGCGCCATTTTCTCAGCATATTTTGCCAGGACATCCACCTCAATGTTTACGGGATCACCCTGCCTTAAGGCATGCAGGTTCGTCGCCTGCCAGGTATGCGGGATGATGGCAATCTCCACGCGAGAGCTTTCAATGGCAGCCACGGTAAGGCTGATGCCTTCCACGGTGAGCGATCCCTGAGGAACAATATATCTGCTGAGCGTTTCCGGAACCTCAATGACCAGACGCCAGTCATCGTGAAATTTTATTTTTTGCAGGCTCACGATGGCGCCGGTCCCGTCCACATGCCCCTGCACCACGTGCCCACCCATGCGGTCCTGGGCGCGGGCGGCCAGTTCAAGGTTTACCAGCGAGCCTGATTTCAACCGCTGCAATGATGTGCGTTTTAACGTTTCTTCCGCCAGATCAGCGGAGAATTGCTGCTCGCGGACATTAAGCGCCGTCAGGCAGACACCGCTTACTGCCACGCTGTCACCGGTTTTCAATTCAGAAGGTACATCCTTCCCTTTGATGGTGATGCGCATGACAGTGCCGCCGTTCTGGCCGGCCATTTGCTCCAGGCCGGCGATCTCACCTGTTTCCTGAATCAGTCCGGTAAACATCAGATGTGTGCCTCCGGTAGCGCGTAAGGATTGCGCAGATATCCTTCCACCGCGAAGTCCCCACCAAAGCGATGCAACACAATATCCTTTACCTGGGCTGCTTCACTGAGGCGGCTGAAGCCTTCTCCGCTGGCAAAAGGAACCGCACCAGAGCCGGCAAGAATTTTGGGTGCGTAATATAGAAAAACTTTGTCCACTACCTCGGCGGCCAGCGCCGCCCAGTTTACCAGCGCTCCGCCTTCAATGAGCAGGCTGGTGATTTCCAACTCTCCCAGGCGCGCCATGATCTTGCTGAGATCGGGCCGGCCGTCATTGGGTCTGGATTGGGAGTCGGAACCGAGTGGTATCTGCTCCACGCGGACGCCACGATCTTCCAGCGCCTGGCGTTTTTTTTCTTCGGCGAATGAGCAGAAAATCAATACATCATCCTGGGCGGTTTCGACCAAACGAGATCGCAGAGGACAGCGCAGACGAGAATCGAGCACCACTCGCAGCAGCGGACGCCGCCGGGGAAGGCCAGAGCGGTCCGTGAGCAACGGGTCATCGGCGACGATTGTACCGGCGCCAACCAGGATCGCATCTGATTCGTGCCGCAGGCTCTGAGCGTGGGCACGTGATTCCTCGCTGGTAATCCACCGATCGGCGGCTAGTGGGGCGTTGACGGACCCACCTTGCGGCCCTGCAATTTTGCCGTCGAGCGTCATGCCGGACTTTAACGTGACTAGCGGCAATCGCGTGAGTATGTGGCGGGCAAATGCTTCATTAATGCGGCGTGCTTCAGCGGCAAGCAGCCCAGTCTCTACGGTAATTCCCGCGGCGTGCAACTGGTCAAATCCTTTTCCGGCAACTTTGGGATTGGGGTCGCTCATGGCCGCGACCACACGTTTTATCCCGGCAGCAATCAGGGCATCCGTGCAGGGTGGCGTGCGACCCTGATGGCAGTGAGGCTCAAGATTGATAAAGATTGTGCCGCCATGGGCGTGGGCGCCTGCCTGCTCCAGAGCAAGTATTTCGGCGTGCTTGATGCCATCAAAAGTGTAGAAGCCAGAGCCCGCAAAATTGCCCTGGCCATCGACGATCACCGCACCAACGCGCGCGCCCGGAGAGGTAAGCCCAGTGCCTCTGCCTGCAAGCTCCAAAGCCTGGCGCATGAACCGTTCGTCTTGTTGTGAAAATGCCATGGGTCAATCAGGGTGATGGCGCCGGAGCTTACGCTCGGGAACCTTAAGCTGAAAACTTAGGCCGAAAACAGTGAGTTGGCGAAATTCTCCGCATTAAACGGCAGCAGATCACCGGCCTTCTCACCAACGCCGACATAGCGCACCGGCAGGCCGAGTTCGCGCGAAATGGCAACCACGACTCCGCCTTTCGCGGTCCCATCCAGTTTCGTGAGAACAATGCCGGTAACGCCTGCTGATTCGGTAAATTGCCGCGCCTGCTGCAGTCCGTTCTGCCCCGTGGTGGCGTCCATTACCAGGAGGACTTCATGCGGCGAGCCAGGAATAATGCGCTGGGCCGTACGCTTCATCTTTTCCAATTCAGCCATCAGGCTGGTTTTGGTGTGGAGGCGTCCCGCGGTGTCTACAATTACGCTGTCAGTCTGGCGCGCCTTGGCGGCGTTGAGCGTATCAAACAAAACCGCTGAAGGATCGCCGCCAGGTTTGGTTTTGATGACCTCGACGCCGGTACGCGAGCCCCATACTTCAAGCTGCTCAATGGCCGCCGCGCGGAAGGTGTCCGCGGCACAGAGCAATACAGTTTTGCCTTCAACACGCAGAGCATAGGCCAGCTTGCCGATTGTAGTGGTCTTGCCGGTGCCGTTCACGCCGACCACCATCACAACTTCCGGCTCACCCTTGGCAGGCTTGCCAACCAGTGACGGTGTGGAATTCAGGATCGCGAGTACTTGTTCCTTGATCAGCCGTTTTAATTCCGCAACGTCTTTGATCTGCTTGCGGTCAGCCTTCTCACGCAGCTTGGACAAGATTTCCTGGGTGGTGGTTGTGCCCAGATCAGCGCTGATCAGAATTGCTTCCAGTTCGTCCAGCGTATCGCGGTCAATTTCTTTGGTGAAGGCCATCACTTCATCAATGCGCTCGCTCAGGTTCTCGCGCGTGCGCGTGACCGCCTCTTTCATCTTCTCGACAAAAGTGGGTTCCGGTTTGCCAAATAAAGTTTGAATCATTGCGTTATCAATATCCTGCTGAACCTTTGATTATAGCGGGTGAGACGCGGGATATTGGCGCTGGAGCGCAGAGGGAAGGCGAATCAGGCTTCTGTAGGGGTGCTTACGGCCGCGGCCGCTGCCGCTGCTTCTTCACCGCTCACGGTGGCCGCGCGATTGATGCGCAGCTTGCCGGTCTCAAAGACCTTAGTCATCGCCGCCACAACCGTGGGATCAAACTTTGTAGCCGCCAGTGAATTGATAATACGGATCACATACTCCGGGTCCATCGCCGCCTGATAAGGACGGTTCGTGGTCATGGCGTCAAAGGTATCCGCCACCATGATAATGCGCGGCATCAGTGGGATCTGGTCGCCTTTCAAGCCGTGCGGGTAGCCACGGCCATCGAGCGATTCATGGTGCAGTTCAATGCCAGGCAGCATGTCACGCAAGGCTTCTACCGGACGCAGAATGGCCGCGCCTTTGGTGGTGTGCGTCTTCATGATCTCAAATTCTTCCGGAGTAAGGGCGCCCGGCTTCTTCAGGATGCGATCTTCAATGCCGATCTTGCCTACGTCATGCAATTGCGCGGAAATGCGGATCTTGTCCACATCTTCTTCCTTCAAACCCATTTCTGTGGCGATCAGGACAGAATAGCGCGTCACGCGGTCAGAGTGGCCTCGCGTGTACGGGTCTTTTTCGTCGACGGCCCCAGCCAGCATCTGGATGGAGTTAAGGAACAACGTGCGGTTTTCGGTCGCCGCGTTTTTCAGGTCACCGACGAACTGCTCCAGATCGTCCGTCATGGTGTTGAAGGTTTGTGCCAGCTCGCCAAATTCCGTGCGGCTCTTCAGACGTACGCGATGGGTAAAGTCCCCTCCGGCAATCGTGCGGCTGGATTCAGTCAGTACATGCAGAGGTATGGTGAGCTTCCGCGCTGCCCATATCCCGATAATGATGCTGAATGCAATGGCAACTAATGCGGCACGGAGCGCGTCACGGCGCATGTCAGTAATATCGATGTAAGCTTCTTCCTGGGTTTTTTGTGCCACCACGGCCCAGCCCAGCCCGGTCACAGGATAATATGTGCCCAGCACAGGAATATGGTTTTTGCCCTCCTGGATGGTGTAATCCATGGTAACGGCAAGCGGAACAGCACCTTTTTGCTCAACGAAATTTTTCACCAGATCATTTGAGTTCATGTCCTGGCCAGTCGCGTAATGCGGGTTAGGCGAGGCCACCAGACGGCCTGAGCGATCAACCACAAAGGTGTCCAGATTTTGCTGGTTTTTGGCTTCCTGAAGTTGCTTTACCAGATACTGCAGATCGATTACCAGCTCCAGCGATCCCAGGTAAACATGCTGATCATTGAGGACCGGTTTGCCCACCACCATCACGGTGCGGGTCTGTTTGCCGGAGCCGACGGAGAGGGCCTCGCCGCTATACTCGCGTTGAGCTTGCGCTGCTGCCAGGCCCCGGCTTAGTTCCTTATCCAGAAAGGTATCAATTTCGATTGTTCCCACGGACATCATGAACTGGTTTTCCGTGTTGATCAGCCGGGCATAAGGGACAATAGAGTCCGGATTTTCAATATAGTTTTGCAGCAGCGCCTTCACCTCTGGCGCCTCAATATTTTTACCACTCAGATTGCCGCCGCTGGTTACTCTAATGGCGTAAGTAAGGCTGGAAAGAGTTGAGCTAATGTCCCTTTCGCGCTGCGCAATGGACTGCGCCAGAGTAGTGGTTACATTGTTCTGCAGCAGCTTCTCATTGCTTCCCAGGGTCAACCGATTATGTTCCACCATCTTGGTGGCATAAAAATAGAGCGGCACCACGCCCACCGCGATTAACACGACGAGAATCAGGTACAGAATCGGTATCCGGGACGGCAGAGGCAGTTTCATAAAAACAGAAATGTAATCTTCAAATTGTATTCTGAAATGACCTGCAATCTCATCAAAAAAGCAGCATACAGGCTATTACGGAAGTACTCCGCATCCTCCAGGTGTGCCTATCGGCCAGAGAAGGCTAGTTGAGACTTACGTTTTGGTGGTGCAAGCGAGAATTGCGGCGGGGCCAGGGCGGGGAGTGGCTGTCTGCTACGGCTTAGAATTTATCTTCCACTTTGCCCGGACGCGTCATCAATTCGCGTATGGCGTCATGTGGCGATTTGCCGTCATGCAGGATGGCGTACATCTGCTCAGTGATTGGCATCTCGACCTGGTATTTCTTTGCCAGCCCAAGCGCGGCATTTGTGGTGAGTACCCCTTCCGCTACCATGCCGTGCATCCCGGCGATAATCTGTTTGAGCGGCTCACCCTTGCCGAGCGCCTCACCCACGCTGCGGTTTCTGGAGAGGCCTCCGGTGCAGGTGAGAACCAGATCGCCCATGCCCGCCAGCCCAAACATGGTTTGTGGCTTGGCTCCGCAAGCCACTGCCAGACGGGTGATCTCTACCAGCCCACGGGTAATCAAAGCTGCGGCTGAGTTATGCCCCAGCCCCAGGCCGCTACATACGCCGGCGGCGATGGCGATCACGTTCTTGAGAGCGCCGCCCAGCTCCACACCCGTAAGATCGTCGTTCATGTAGACCCGGAAGGTGGAGTCGCTGAAATCTTTTTGTATGCGCGCAGCTAAAGCGCTGTCCGCAGAGGCAACTGTAACGACCGTGGGATGACGTTCCGCAACTTCCTTAGCAAAAGATGGGCCGCTGATCGCGCCAATCTTCGGCTCAAAACCGCATAGCCGTCCCACCACTTCCTGAATGACCTCAGTCATGCGCAGCAGCGTGTCATTCTCTATGCCCTTGGTTGCGCTTACAAAGAGCATGTGCGGCTGCAGCCACTGGGCCATGTGCTCAAAGGTCCGGCGGCAATGGTGTGAAGGCATTACGCTGACAATGATTTCCGTGCCGGAAAGCGCTACTTTGAAATCGTTGGTGGCGCTTACCGCGGGCGGCAGAGGGCAGCCGGGCAGAAATAATTCATTCACATGCGATCGCGTTACACTTTGGCTGACTTCTTTTTCCAATGCCCACAGGCGTACCTCATGGTCGCCGCGGCGGCCAGCGACCATGGCCAAAGCCGTCCCCCACGCGCCTGCGCCGATGACTGCGATCCTGCTCAAAGTTGCTTCTCCCCGGCGCCTGCGGCTTTACTGGAGCCAAACCGGCTCTCTGTTCCGGCAACCAGCCGCCCAATATTTTGATGGTGCTTCAGCACTATGACCAGCGACACCCCGGAGGCAAGAAGCAAGGACAGCCAGTCAGGATGCTGGAGAAAATATGCAACCACCGGGAAGGCGATTGCGCCGAGAATCGAGCCCAGAGAGACGTAGCGCGTGACCACAACAACAAGAATGAAGATTGCGAGTGCAACCAGAATGGCTTTGGGAAAAAGCACGCAGAAGACGCCCAGGGCTGTTGCTACCCCTTTGCCGCCTTTAAATCTCAACCAGACGGGGAAGACGTGGCCGAGTACTGCAAAGAGGGCTGCCCAGGCCATTAAACGCAATACCGGAACACAGGGAAGGCCGCTACATAAATTGTATTTAGATCCAGCAAGGACCGAGGCCAGCACTACCGCCAGAGCTCCTTTGAGCGCGTCTAACGCGAGCGTGGCGATGCCCAAACCTTTGGCGCCTGACCGCGCCACATTGGTTGCTCCAATGTTGCCGCTGCCTGTCTGACGAATATCTTCGCCTCGAAAAATACGCACCAGTAGATACCCAAAGGGAATCGAGCCCAGCAGATAGGAGATTACGGCGGCGATGAGATAGACGGTGATCATGAATCTATGCGCTTTATTCTAACGGGCTTCCGATGCAAGAAGAATTCGCGCAGGTCATTGTACCGAATTGGGCGTTGGGCTGTCTGAGATAAGCAGTTAAACTTGCAAGTTAAACTTGCAAGTTTAACTGTTATTGTTGTATCATGAAATCATCATGTCG
Organism: Terriglobia bacterium; assembly: GCA_963724105.1. GTDB lineage: Bacteria > Acidobacteriota > Terriglobia > Terriglobales > Acidobacteriaceae > Angelobacter. The sequence continues at coordinate 425,688 of CAVRTD010000010.1, forward strand.
CGACAGACATTCGAAATCGCCGTAGTCGACTTTACTCAAGCCATAGGACTACTAGTGCGCCGCGTGCGGGCGGCGTCCGCCTCTCATGAGCTGTCACTGACCGAGGCTGCCGTGATGGCGCGTCTGGCTAAAGACGGGCCGGCAACCACCGCCGATCTGGCGCGCGCGGAGGGCATGAAACCGCAATCAATGGGAACCACCATCGCGGCGCTTGAGGAAATGGGCATGGTGGAGCGCAAGGCGCACCCAACCGATGGCCGCCAAATCAATCTCGAACTGACCGCCAAAGGCGCAGCCGTGCGGAAGAGCGCCAGGGACGCAAAGCGGACATGGCTGGCCGAGGCCATCGCAAAGCTGGACAAGCAGGAGCAGGAAACGCTGTTCGCGGCCGGCGAGATCATCAAGCGTCTGGTGGAATTGTGAGCCGTGGAACTGTGAGCCAAGGCGCGGAAAGCTCGAACGCATGGGGCGCGATTGCGCAAGTCGGGCGCGCGCTGCGGCATCGAAACTTCAAGCTCTTCTTCTTTGGCCAGAGTATCTCGGTGATCGGCACCTGGATGACGCGGGTGGCCACAAGCTGGCTGGTCTATCGGCTCACACATTCGGCGCTGCTCCTTGGCGTGGTCAGCTTTGCAGGGCAGATTGTTGCGTTCCTGCTCGGCCCATTTGCCGGCGTGTGGGTGGAGCGGCTCAATCGCCGCAAGCTTCTGGTCTGGACGCAGGCGCTTGCCGCCGTCCAGTCACTGGCCCTGGCCGCGCTCACGCTGGCGCACGTGATCAATCTGTGGGAGATCATCGCTCTCACCGCTATGCAGGGCCTGATCAACGCCTTTGACATGCCTGGCCGCCAATCATTTCTGGTGCAGATGGTGGAAGACCGCAACGATCTCAGCAACGCCATCGCCATCAATTCTTCCATGGCGAATGGCGCGCGACTGATCGGTCCGGCCATTGCCGGCCTGGTGATTGCAGCCGTCGGCGAAGGCTGGTGCTTTCTGCTGGATGGCTTCAGCTATTTTGCCGTGATCGCATCGCTGCTGATGATGAGCATCAAGCCCATGGAGATCCGCCGCAATGCCTCTACCATGCTGGAGCAAATACGTGAAGGCTGGGATTATGTGCGGACATTTCGCCCGATTCGCAGCATCCTTTTCCTTTTTTCGCTTACCAGCCTGATGGGCTATTCCTACTCCGTGCTGATGCCGGTCTTTGCCGGACAGGTACTGCATGGCGGCGCGCATACGCTGGGCTGGCTTATGGGAGCGTCAGGGATTGGTGCGCTTACATCGGCGCTCTCGCTCGCCGTACGCAAGTCCGCGGTTGGACTTACGCACATGCTGCAAATTGCGGCGGCGATGCTTGGCAGCTCGCTGATTCTTTTCGGCCTCTCCCACATGTTATGGCTGTCACTGGTGCTGATGGTCTTCGTCGGCTTTGGCCTGATGCAGGTTGCATCCGCCAGCAACATCATCATCCAGTCACTGGTCACGGAAGACAAGCGGGCGCGCGTGATGAGCTATTACACCATGGCCTTTTTCGGCGCTGCCCCGTTTGGCAGCCTGATGGCCGGCGCACTGGCCCACCAGATTGGCGCGCCTTACACCGTGATGATTACCGGCGCGTGCTGCATTGCCTGCTCGCTATGGTTCACGCTTGAGCTGCCAAAAGTCAGGGCGGTCATACGTCCGATTTATCAGGAGATGGGCCTGCTGCCGGTGCACCAAATCGATCCTATTGTCGACGAAGTTGAACCAGCAATCTCTGTCCCGCTGGAAAGGAAAGCATAATGAACTGGTATCACTACGTTGCTTGTTTCTTTGCTGGAATATTTCTTGCCAATGTTGTGCCGCATTTCGTGCATGGCATTTCCGGCGACCGATTCCCCACACCCTTCGCCAAGCCTCCCGGACGGGGCTTGTCATCACCGACCGTCAATGTTGTCTGGGCGCTGTTGAATCTGGTTGTCGGGTATTTTCTGTTTTATGTGGGGAAAGTTTCCAGCGAAAACATTTCAGCGCTTGTTGTGTTCTTTACCGGTATCGCTGCCATCAGCGTCATGATGAGCGTGAATTTCGCACAAAAGCACTTAAGCTAACCTGCGCTAAGCCGCTCGTGCACTGCAATTGAAAGGAAAATTATGCCTCTTACAAAACTTGATGCCGTTGCTGCCCTGGTGGTGATTGATCTGCAAAAAGGCATTGTCGGACTGCCGACCGTGCACCCTGCCGGCGAGATCATCGGCCGCACTGCCCAGCTCGCGCGCGCCTTCCGGGAGCGAGGTCTTCCCGTCGTTCTCGTGAATGTCTCAGGCCGAGCTCCGGGACGCACCGATGCCGGAGCGCCCAAGTTTACTTTTCCACCAGATTGGACTGAGATTGTTCCTGAACTCGAGCAGCAACCTGGAGACCTGCTCGTCACCAAGCAACGAGTAGGGGCATTCATCGGCACATCCCTGGATGACTCTTTGCGCCAGCGCGGCGTGACTCAGATTTTCCTGACGGGCGTGGCGACTGGCAGCGGAGTGGAATCGACTGCGCGCAGCGCCTATGATTTTGGCTACAACGTGGCTTTTGTCACAGATGCGATGACCGACCGCGATGCCGAGACACACCGCCATTGCGTGGAGAAGGCTTTTCCCAAACTTGGCGAGACAGCCACAACAGACGATGTGTTGAAAATGTTAGGCAGGGTCTGAAAGGTTTATGCTGTACAACAATGGTGACGGCAGAAATGCTTATTCCAGCGCAAATCTTTCCAGCTTGGTGTAGCGCGATCCACCTTTTTGTGTCTGGCTCAGATACAAAAAGAATTCACGCGCAATCATCTCGCCGAACTGAGGGCTAACCTGCGGCGGGGGATTTGACGCCAGCGTCCGCAATGCGCGCAGCGGACGCGCACCAGCCCGCGCCAGCGTCAAATGTGGATGATACGGTTTTGCTTCACGCGCGATGCCGATCTTCTCAAGCGCCGCATCCACGGCAGATGCAAGCTGCGGGAGCTCATTTCCGCCGTCCACGCCTGCCCAGAAGACGCGTGGCGCATTTGCGTTAGGGAAGAATCCGACCCCTTCAAACCGCACGGTAAAAGGCATGGCCTTGACCGAAGCAAGCGCGGCCTTTATCTCCTGCACGCGGGCTTCGCTGACTTCGCCGATAAATTTCAAGGTCACATGCAGTCCCTCGACTCGCGCCCAGCGGGCGTCAGTCACCAGTGGACGGGCGCGATCCACGTATTCTGAGAGACGCGTGCGGATTTCCTCGGGGATATCCAGTGCGATAAAGATGCGCATATCACATGAGTTTGCGCCGGACCATATCCAGTGCCTGTTGCGTGGCCCAGCGGCGAATGCGATCGCGGTCGCCGGGGAAAGTACGTTCTATCACTTCAGTCTTTTTGCCATCCGCCAACGCGTGGAAGACCAGGCCGATTGGTTTTTCGTCCGATCCGCCGCCCGGGCCGGCCACTCCGGTAATGCCGACTCCGAAAGTGGATTTGCATTTACTGCGAATGCCTTCAGCCAGTGCGGCAGCAACCTGGCTGCTGACCGCGCCATGTTCGGCAATCAAGAGCGGCGGCACATCGACCAGTTCTGCTTTGAGCGAATTGTCATAGACCACAGCGCCGCCAAGAAAATAACGCGAGCTGCCGGGGATGGTGGTGATTCTCTCCGCCAGTAATCCACCGGTGCAGGATTCAGCCACGGACAGCGTGGCGCCGCGCATGCCCAGGTAATAGCCGACAATCTGCTCCATGCTCTCACTCTTGCTGGAGAAAACGGCATCGTCAAATTCGTCTTCCAGAGCCGAAGCCAGCGCGTCAACACGCTGCTGCGCTTCTTCCACGGAATCCGCCTGCGCTCGCAAGTGGAGCTGTACCTCTCCGGGAGTTCCGGCAAGGATCGTGGTTTCTACTCCCTCTGCGGCCTTGTAGATAGGTGCAGCGCGCTTATCCACCATGGACTCGCCGATCATTCCGATCTTCAATTCGCGCAAAGCGATGTGTTTTGCGGGAACAAGTTTTTTCAAGCGTTCAAAACAGTGTTCCTCAAACATGGCAGTGAGCTCATGCGGCGGCCCGGGCAGAAGAATGATAACTACGTTGCCATTTTCATCGTCTATATGCAGGAACTGTCCTGGCGCTGAACCACGCTTATTGTCCAGCGCGTCGGCTCCGGCGATCACGTCACCCTGGCGCTCGTTGTTTTCTGACATCTTCCAGCCGCGTGAGGCAAAGCGGGCGCGCAAATCTTCCACGATACGGGCATGCCGCTGGAGCGGGCGTCCCAGAACCTCAGCCACGCATTCGCGTGTGAGATCGTCTTCTGTTGGTCCCAAACCGCCCATGAAGATAACAATGTCAGCGCGTGAAAGCGCCGTGCGCGTTACACGCACCAGATCAGAACGGCGATCGCCCACAATTGTTTTGAAACTTACTTCCACACCAAGGCGATTGAGCTGTGCGGTAAGAAAGAGCGAGTTGGTGTCCTGACGGTAAGGCGTCAGCAACTCTGAACCTATGGCAATAATCTCAGCGTTCACTCAAGCAGTTTAAATGAGAGGAAGGCCCTGTACGCCCCAGGCAAGATGGAAAACAGAATTTGTGGTGACCAGGACTGCTCCGCCGGCGCGGGTAAATGCCAGCCCCACCAGGCCGTGTCCGGCAATGACCAGGCTGGCGCGTTTTTCCGGCGTGATTCTGACAATGCCACGCTTGCCGCTAATGGATGCCGCGACGTAAAGGTTTCCCTGGGCATCAAAGGCCAGCCCCTGTGGCCGTCCCAGACCACGATAGAAGACAGAAACTGACCCATGTGTGTCAATGCTGTAAACGGCATCAAAGCTCGATGTGGTGGGGCCGGTGACGTACAGCGTGCCATCCGGCGAAAAGGCCAGATGATACGCGGAAATACTGGGCTCCAGCGTGGCAAAAACAAAGATCTGCCGGTCTGGTGCGATCCGCCATATGGTTCCGCTGCGATCGCCCACATACAGATTGCCTTGCTTGTCGAAGGCAATTCCGGTTGCCACACCCATGCCCTCGGCGTAGGTGCTGAGAGCGCCGCTCGGGGTCACGCGGTACACCGTGCCGTCATAGCGCGACGAAACGTAAAGCTGGTCCTGCGGATCAAATGCCAGCCCCGTGGCATTCATCAACTCAGGTAGAAATGTTTTTGGGTTATAGCTGGTGTCAATTTTGTAAATGGCGACTGGGACTTTCTGTCCGCGGCCCCCGGAATAAGTTACGTAGATGTTGCCGTCACGATCAATGGCAGGATTGGCCACCGGGTGCAGGCTCTCTGCAATTGGCTGCGCAATGCTGAGTTCGCGGCTGTTGCTTACATTTCCGTTGGTTTGGACAGTTACTTCGCCGGAGTGCGCGCCATATGGGACGCGGGCAATCAGAAAATCTTCTGAGCTTACAACCAGCGAGCCGGGCATGCCGCTGAATGATACTTCCGGGCGCGCCAGTTGTGGCGGCTTCAGCGCGTGCCCTGTGATTCTGACCTCGCCTCCGGGCAATGACGCCGACGGATCGATGGCTTCTATATAAGGATTGCCATCACCATTTTTTTTGCCCGGCACGCTTTCAGTAATCCCCATGAAGATGTGGCCCTATCGCGCTATAAAGTGTAGCCAAATCTGCAGCAGGACAAGCGCGTACAGCCCCGCTCCAACGTCATCCAGCATGATTCCCGTCCCTCCGGGCAACTCTTCCAGCCGGCGCAGAGGAAAGGGCTTTACTATGTCAAAGCTACGAAAGAGTATAAAACCCGCCACCAGGTATTTCCAATGTACCGGAACTCCAATCAGGGCAATCATTTGACCGGCAACTTCATCGATCACCACGAAGCCCGGATCTTTGCGCCTGCTTTCCCGCGCTACCACAGTGGAAGTCGGAATGCCGATCAGAGTGATTACGACAGAAGCGATGAGAGCTACTGTCATCTGCCATCCGGGTTGCTGCCTATGGCTTGCGGCCCACCAGAACAAAACGGTGACGGCTGAAGCCCATGTTCCCGAGCCGGGCTGGAGATGGCCGATACCAAAGAAGGTGGCGATCATCCAGGAGGGGCGGGATTTGGGGGCGTCGTTGAAGGATGGCATTGGTCTTTAATCTTTAAGAATCTTGATCTTTAAGAATACGTTATTCGCTGGAAAAATGGGCCGGTTATTCAAATTGATTTAGCTCAAGAGGAAGCTCAAGGTGCCGCGCTTCTATTTGAAGGGCAATGACAACTGGCGTTCAAGTTTTTCTTGTATTGACATTCGATATAAGAAGCGGATACTCTCGTCTTAATATCGACAATCGATATAAGACAAAAATATGAGCAGAATTGAGCTATTGCAGGGAACGCTGGACATGCTGATTTTGAATGCGCTGAAGCTGGAAGATAACCACGGGCTTGGCATCTCCCGGCGCATACACCAGATTACGCGGGGGACCTTTGACGTCCGGCCTGGATCGCTTTATACGGCCCTGCACCGGCTGGAGGAAAAGGGATGGCTGGTCTCACGCTGGAACGATTCTGAGAACAACCGCCGCGCCAAGTATTACCAGCTCACTGCAACCGGCAAACGCCAGCTGGCAGCTGAAACCGAGAACTGGGAGCGCATCTCCCTGGCAATCACACGCGCTCTGCGCGCTTAAGCCTTGCGTCCTTAAGCAGACCAGGCAGGAGTTACGTATGCTGCATCGTCTCATTGCATCGCTCCGCAATCTCTTCCGGCAAAAGCAGGCTGACCAGGAGCTCAGCGCTGAAATTGATTCCCACGTTCAACTGTTGTCTGACGAATATGTGGCCGGCGGCATGGCCCCGGAGGCAGCGCGTCGCGCCGCACAGATTGAGCTTGGCGGCCGTGAGCAGGTACGGAGCGAGGTCCGCGAAGCCCGCAGCGGAATTCTGCTGGAACAGGTATGGCAGGACCTGCGCTACGGAGTTCGTACGCTGCGCAAATCCGCCGGCTTTGCTGCGCTGGCTGTGTTCACGCTGGCGCTGGGCATCGGCGCCAATACCGCCATGTTCAGCGTGATCGACGGTGTGTTGTTGCAAAACCCTCCATTTGCGCAGCCTTCGCGCGTGACAGTGGTCTGGCAAAAGCAGCCGAATGGCAACAACAATGTCTTCTCCACTCCGGCTTACCTGGAGTGGAAGCGCCAAGCTGGGCCGCTGGCGCAGATGGCAGCGCTTGTACGCGCAGGACATACGCTGGGGACGGGAGAGCCCATTGAGCGCATTACGGGTATGCAGGCTTCTTCGGAGATTTTCTCTGTGCTGGGAGTTCCTCCTGCATTAGGGCGGCCGTTCACCGCAGAAGAAGACCGTCCCGGCGCCGGTAAATTGATTTTGCTGAGTGACACGCTGTGGAAGACAAGGTTTCAGGCTGATCGCAGCATTCTTGGCAGCAAGATCATTCTTGATGGCGCGCCCTATACGGTGATTGGAGTGATGCCCGCGGGCTTTCACTTAGTCAGCGACGCGGAACAATTCTTTGAGCCTCTACAACTCCAGACGCAAGACGCTGCGGCATCGTCGCGCACGGTGCATTGGATTCTTGGGCTTATGCGGCTGGGCGAAGGCGAAACGCTCAAACACTCGCAGAGCATGGTGGATACAATTGCCGCGCGTCTGCACCAAAATGATCCCGGCGCGGATGCTGGATTCGGAGTGCAGATACAGACCTACCAGGATGTGATTACGGCCGGCGTCAAGACGCCGCTGCTTCTGCTGATGGGCTGCAGTGGGATTTGTGCTGTTGATTGCCTGCTCCAACGTGGCCAATCTTCTGCTTGCGCGTGGCACGGCGCGCAGACTGGAAATGTCAATCCGTACGGCGGTGGGTGCGCAGCGCTCACGCGTAATACGGCAATTGCTGACAGAGAGCCTTTTGCTCGCGCTGCTGGGTGGAGGCCTTGGACTGGCCCTCTCCGTGGTTGCTTTGCGCACGCTGGTGGCGCTGAAACCATTGAGCATTCCGCACGTAGAAACCATCACGATCAATGCCGCGGTGCTCGGATTCACGCTGGTGGTGTGCCTGGTAGTGGGAATATTGTTCGGCATTGCGCCTGCACTTTCTACTTCGCGCGTGGATGTAAGCAATGGTTTGCGGGAAGTCTCACGCATCACCGGGCGCTCTGGCGGCCGCAATCGCATGGTGCTGGTCGTTGCTGAGACGGCTCTGGCTTCCATACTTCTTATTGGCGCAGGGCTTTCGCTCAAAAGTCTTTGGAAGGTAAGTCAGGTAGAGCCCGGATTCAATCCGCGCGGACTGCTCACGTTCCACATCTCGGCGCCAGCGCGGCTCAAAGATCAGCCTTATGTCTTCTACCAGCAAGTCGCAGAAAAAGTGGGAGTGCTGCCCGGAGTGCAAGCATCGGTGCTGGCGCGCGACGTTCCCCTGAGCGGGACGGACCCCTCCATGCCGGTAGCAGTGGATGGAAAAACTCCGCAGGTGACGGATGGCCAGATTGTGACGCGCCTGCGCATTATCGGTCCGGATTATTTCCGCGGCTTTCAGACTCCGCTTTTGCGCGGCCGTGAATTCACGCTTGACGATGTGGCAAACTCCCAGCCAGTGGTGATCGTGAGCCAGAGCCTGGCGGACCGCTACTGGCCTAAAGAAAATCCAATTGGCAAGAGCTTGCGGCCCAATATCGCGGACGCGCCCTGGTATATGGTGGTGGGCGTGGCTGCTGATGTGCGCCACTGGGGGCTTGATGCGGAAACTGAGCCCACGGCTTATTACAACTACATGCAGATGCCCAAGAGCATGATTGGCCTGCTGGAGGGATCCATGACGGTGGTCCTGCGTACTAACGGCACGCAAGCAGGATTGCTGGATTCCGTGCGGCGCGCGGTGGCCGACGTTGATAAGACTGTGCCCGTCTACCAGGCAAAGACGGCGGACCAGATGCTGGAGGAAGCAGGATCGCTGCGGCGCTTTGATATGTGGCTGTTTGGGGCTTTTGCCGCGCTGGCGCTCACGCTGGCTGCTGTTGGCGTGTATGGCGTAATGGCCTATCTGGTGGCACAGCGCACGCGCGAGATTGGAATCCGCATGGCTCTGGGCGCCAGGCGAGCTGACGTGATGCGGATGATTGTGAGCCATGGCGCAAAAATGGCCGGCATTGGAGTGGCCGTCGGTATTGTTGGGGCTTTTGCGTTGACGCGCGTAATGGCGTCATTGCTCTATGAGGTGAGCCCAACCGATCTTTGGACTTTCTTCTTCGTGGCGGCCGGGGTGTTCGTGTTTATTCTGGTGGCGTGTTATGTGCCGTCGCTGCGCGCAACGCGGGTGGACCCAAATGTGGCTTTGCGCTGCGAGTAGCTTTCCTTTGCATGTAAGCCGAGGGCTACGGCTGAGCTGGCTATTGCTCGGAGGAATGATCGTCTGGCTTCTGCCGTGACAGCTCTTCAGCAATGTTTTCCAGTTCTTCAGGATCATTGATGGCCCGGGAGATTACATAGCCGCCACTGGCCCACTTGCCCAGATCAATCTGGCGGCAACGGTCGCTGCAAAAAGGGAAGTCCTCATTCGAGCTCAGCACCAGCGTGCGGCAGATAGGACAGCGAAGTGAACGTGTTGTTTTCTTCGGCATACGCTATTAGATGATCGGCACTTAGCCAACGATGCGCGCCACCAGGTCATAGTCGTGCGCTTCTGTAATCTCACAGCGATAGAAAGCGCCGGGCACGAGTTGATCGTGGTCGCCAAAATCATTGATGAACAATTTACCGTCGATCTCCGGGGCGTGCATGGCGGTGCGGCCTTCCCAGAGCAGATCAGTTTCCTCTGACGGACCGAGCGCGAGCACGTCGTATTCCCGGCCAACCAGCTTGCGTTTGTTCTTTTTGCTGATCTGGCGCTGAATCTGCATCAGCTTTTTGCGGCGGCGCTCAATCTCGCGTGTGGGGACTTTGTCACCCAGCGCGTAGGCCTTTGAGCCGTCTTCGTCGGAGTAGCTGAAGACACCCAGCCAGTCAAACTGAGCCGTCTGGACAAACTGGCAGAGCTCGGCAAAGTCCTCTTCCGTTTCGCCGGGGAAGCCAACGATGAATGAAGTACGCAGGGTGAGATCAGGGATGGTGCGCCGCATCTTCTCTACCGACTTCAGGAATATGTCCGCGCCGGCGCCGCGCTTCATGCGTTTGAGCACGGAAGCAGAAGCATGCTGCAACGGTACATCGACGTAGGAGCAAATTTTTTCATAGCGCGCAATGGTCTCAAGCAGCTTGCCGGTGATCTTGTTGGGATAGGCATAGAGAAAGCGCACCCAGCGCAGATCCTCAATCTGTGCCAGCTTTTCAAGCAAGAGGGCCAAACCATCTTTCAGGCCAAGATCTTCGCCGTAGCAGGTGGTGTCCTGGCCGATGAGCGTGATTTCGCGCACTCCGTTGGCCGCCAGCCGCTCGGCTTCCGCAATCACAGATTCAAAATGACGTGAACGAAACTTGCCGCGAAGCTGAGGAATAATGCAGAAGCCGCAAGGATGGTCACAGCCTTCGGCAATTTTTATATACGCCGAAGCCTTGGGCGTGGCCAGCACGCGCGGCGTGGTTTCGTCATAAAGATAGTTAGGCAGATCGGCAATGGCGCCATCCCATTCCGCCCGAGAAAATCTTCCGCTTTGTTCACGCGCCAAGCCTTCAGCGCGCGCCGGCAATCCAGACTTCAATGCCTGGCTATTCGATGAATGATTCAGGATGACGAACGGTGAATCGTCTGCAGGGGCACTGCCGGCATTGATTCCAGCGGCTGCAAGAATTTCTTCCAGTTCACCGGTGCCGACAACGGCGTCTACTTCAGGAATATTTTTCTGAATTTCCGTGCGATAGCGTTCCACCAGGCATCCGGCAACGATCAACTTCTGCGCCTTGCCGCTGATCTTGTGTTGCGCCATCTCCAGGATGGTGTTGACTGACTCCTGCTTGGCCGAGTCAATGAACGAGCATGTATTCACCACGATCACGTCGGCATCTTCCGCGCGGGCGGTAATCTGTGCGCCACCGGTCTGCAGCATGCCCATCATTACCTCACTGTCGACGAGGTTTTTGGGGCAGCCCAGGCTCACAAAGCCGACTTTTAGAGGGCCTTGCCGGGGTGCGGATTGTTCCTGCTGAGGCGCTACTGTGGGGTTTTCTACTGGCATGCTGTCCATCTATTGTAGCATCGAAATGAGCAGTGTTTTTGCGGCTCAGCTTGGGCTGCAGAGGGCCAAACAGGTACAATTTGCCTGTTGAGGAGGACACAATGACAAACCACCGAGAAGCAAAAAGATCGTTAGGAATACCGGCTTTGATGGCTGTTGCGTTGTTGCTCACAATTGCAGCCTGGGCCAAAGACAAAGCTCCTTCTAAAGTAGTGAACCTGCAGAATGGCCAGGGTAAGAGCGTGGGCACCGCTACGCTTACGCCCGCCGCTCAGGGGGTAAATATCAAGCTGAATGTCCATGATCTGACACCGGGCGACCATGGAATCCACGTTCATCAAACTGCCAAGTGTGACGGGCCGGACTTCAAGTCTGCGGGCGGCCATTTCAATCCCGACGGAAAAAAGCATGGCTTAGAAAGCCCTGATGGCCCGCACGCTGGAGATATCCCCAATTTTGTTGTGGACGCCAATGGCAAATCCAAGGCCACTGTGATTGCCAAGGGTGTAAGCCTGGGTGACGGGGCAAATTCGGTTTATTCCGGCGGCGGGACAGCGCTGGTAATCCATGCCAAGGCTGACGACAACAAGACCGATCCCTCTGGGAATTCAGGCGATCGCGTTGCGTGCGGAGTGATTACGAAATAGATTTTCTGCAATCCCGAAGCGCAATTCGTAATTAGCCGCGAATGTACGCGAAAACGCGCGAATTTGATTCGTGCTTTTCGTGTGTATTCGCGGCTCAATCGTTTTTATTGCTATAGGGATCTCTCGCTACGCTCGAGATTTCAGAAGAAGAGCCCAGAATTCGTTGGGCAAATTGTACTTCCCCAGTCAGCGTCACTGACTAATCACGATTCTGCCTTCCGGGGTACGCTCCAACACTGGCGCGTAAATTCCCAGCAACTCTCGCCGCCACCATGTCCCATCTTTGCGTTTGGTAGCGCGATCAGTAAACCAGTATTGCCAGATCACGGCGCGCACCTGCCTGGGCGGGGCATTTGCAAAGGGATTGCCGGCAAAGAGCGCCAGAACATCCGGATCATTGCGCAGGAGCCGTGCTTCTGTCTGGACTACGAATGGATAATTGCGCCAGCCGCTGAGCGAGGCAAACCACAGGTCCCAGTCAAAGCGAGGCTGGTAGGGCGCGTAGATGCCCGGGGCCACGCGCACGTCTTGTGGCTTGTAGCGGAAGGGATAGGCGGTCCAGTTTTGACCGTCATTCGAGCCCTGATATTCAATCTCATAGCGTTCATGCGTCATCACGGCAAACAGGCCGTACTGGTTGGCGATCCGAAATGGATCCAGAGCGCGCGCCGGAGCAAGAGAAAGACGCGGCATGTGTGGAACCATGGCGAAGAGCAGAGATGTAGTCGCGTACAAGACCCAACCGAGATAAATGGCCGCCACGCCGCGCCACACGGGACGCAGCCATGTAGATGTTGAGGCAGAACCCTGTTGGGTTTCTGTAGTCAGTGGCGGCTCGCGCATTCCCCACTTCTTCCAGCGCTGCGGCAATACTGAGCGCACAAAGCCGTCATCGAGCAGCAGGAATCCCAGGACGAGCACAAGGTAGTTCAGAAAAGTGTAATTCGCAGTGAGGATGATTCCCATCTGGAATGGCGTGAGGATGAAGAAACAGATGATCCTGAAGCGGCGAGGGAGAAACAGCATCCAGACCAGGCCAAGTTCGGCTGCCAGCGTCATGAATGCGGTGGTGGCATGGAACCAGTGCGGGAGTTGCTGCACGTACCAGCCGATCCAGGTGGGCAGCGGGCCGTTCTGGTAGTAGTCATCCATGGCGGTCAGGTGACGCCAGGAATAGTCGCCGCTGGTGAGCTTGACCACGCCGGACTCAAAGTAGATGCGGAACCATTCCCAGCGCAGAAGGAACAAGCTGAGCCGGGAAGGCGCATGGGCCGCGCCCAGGCCGGGCCGCAAACCACCAGGCGCAAAAAAGAGTGAGATAAAGCCTGCTTCCAGCAACATGCCGTCTGACTGGTAGCCGGAAAAATCCTGAGCGGCCGCAACAAAAGAAAGAAAACAAACCAGGCAGATTGCCAGCGCGCCACGCGGCCACAGATTCAAAATCACGGCCACGGAAGCCAGCAGGCCGAGCCAGCTGATCAGCATGAGGGCGTGATTGCTTGACCCAAACCAAAAAAGAGTTGGCGCAAACCAGAAGCGCTGCAGGCCAGGATAGGCATTGGTTACGTCAGCCAGATAATCGATGGCGGGGAGAATGCCGTGTGGACCGATCAGGCCCTTGATCTGAAAGATGAGCGAGTAAAAAGCCGAGAAATAGATCAGGCCGAGCGCGCGAAGAAAAATCCAGCGCGGTAACAGATGCGTCCGAGGGCCTTCAGCCGGCGCTTCCGGTCCCAGCAGCCACTCTGCGGTCTTTTGCACGCGTTGCAGCATGTCCGTACCGGCAAATTATAGCCCGTAAGGCAGCTGCTACTTGCGTCCGGCAATTTCCTCGTAGAGTTCCGGAAGGCGTTGCGCGTCTTCCACGGACTCATCAAAGCGGGCGCGCTCATAATGTTCAGTGAAGAGTTCAACACCATGGCGCGTTATGGGGTCGGGAATAGAAGAGGCAAACTCCTCGGGCGTTTGTGAAGGCGCTTTGCTGACGCCTCGTCGGGCCATCATCTTCAACATGCGCATGTACCAGAAGCTGGCTGAGGTGCGCGGTGCGCGCTGCGGATTTCTAAGAGTGCGCGTCCGCTGAAACTTGCGCCAGGTCATGGGCGCAAAAGGCAGTGCCAGCAACAGCCCGAGCAATATGCAGCTGATTGTCATTTGTAACGGCGAAAGCTTTTCCAGACGCCGCTGCCAGTCGCCCATCAGCTTTACTGTGCGAAGATACCGCTGCCACAGCCAAATCCGGAAGCTGGATTGGGCGTTTCCGGTTTGGGTGCTTAACTCAGTGCGCAGCTTGACCTGGTGGCTGAAGTCATAATTGACAATCCACTCACGCCACATCTGACTTGCGGCGTCCATATATAGAGCGACGCGCGACCAGCCTGTTGCCGGCCCGTCCGCGGACCCTGCAGGGGTGGGATCAAACGTGATCCAGCCATACTCAGGGAAGTAAGCCTCCACCCAGGAATGGGCATCTTTTTCACGGACAATGTAGCTGCTGGTCAGGTCGTTGTATTCGCCTCCACGAAAACCGTTGACCACACGGGCAGGTATGCCCAGCGTCCGCAACATAATGGTCATGGAGGAAGCAAAGTATTCGCAGTGGCCTTTCTTTCTTTCAAAAAGAAAGCGGGCCAGCGGATCAGGTTCACGTATTCCCGGTAGTTCCAGCGTGTAACCGAAATTGGTTTGCAGGTAATTCTCAATTGCTTTGGCGCGTTTGTAATTGGAATCCGCAGAGGCGCTCACCTGGCGCGCCAGCTGCGCGACGCGTGGATCCAGTCGCGGCATCTGCAAATAAAGATTGGCCACGCGAGCAGGATAGTCAGTGGAATTGGAGTTGAGCACGTATTGCTCGGGATTCCGCGTGTCAGCCTCCGCGGTATAGACGCCTACGGGCTGCGCGCTCTCTCCATCCCCGGAACTGATACTGTTTTCGCCAGGGCGGGCATTAAAAACAGAGCCGTCCGGCCTGATCTCCAGCATTCGATAGTCGCCATTGATCTTGAGGGGCACCGGGGCCAGGAAAAACAGATTAAGCCCTACGGGCTCCATAACCACGCGATAAGAGAGCGTCTGTAATTGCGGCGCGAGACGCGCGTCAGAGTAGAAAGAAGAATTGCCGATATGGGCAAGATCCATGGGCACATTGTTCAGTCCATGCAAGGTGGCGCCTTCAGAAGTGCTCGACCAGCGTCGGCCGTCAAAATTTGCCAGTGTGATGCCGCGCCATTTTGGGTCTTTCGCCAATTTTCCATACTGAACCTGGATGTGCATTACCACATTGCTGGATTGCTGGATTTGTCCAATGCCGCCGAGGGTGACTTCCGTGCTGAATCCAGTTACAAGAGAGCTTTTCACGCCAAGATTGCGAAGGTAGCCGCTGGTGCTGATGCGGGGCAGGATGAAGAAAATCAGCGCGGCGCCGGCCAGCGTGAGCAAGCCAAGAATGGCGGAAATGCCGGCCAAAGAGCTGTGAAACAGCACGTCTTCTCTGGAAGAGACGCCGGCTGCCAGGGTTTCCTGCTCTGAACGGCGCATCTCCATGCTGATGAACGTGGCGATGGCCACCAGAATGAATAATGAAAATGTGAGCAGAAAGAGCGTGTCCACGGTCAGGACGGCGGCGGCCAGTAACATGAGAAATGAAAGGACCGCCAGGTACATCAGGTCACGGTCACGGCGCACGGAAAAAATCTTGATGACCATGATGAACAGCACCATGTGCACCGTGGCGCTGATAAAGCTCTGCGAAAAATAAAAATAGTCAGCCGCGTAGAACGCGAAATAGATTACGGTCAGTAGCGTTGTCCAGCGCTCAGAAATGGCCAGTTCCTTCCGCATGAGCAAAAGAAAGCCGCGCAGAAGGAGCGCCGGTATCACTAAAGCCAGAGTAGGGAAGTCCAGCTTGTTGGTGCCCATCAGCGCGGTGAATCCAACGAGCAGCAGGACGTAGAGCGACCACTGAAAGAAGCGCTCAGCGCTCCCCGTACCGGGAGCGGCCTTGGCTGCGGCTAGATTCATACTGCCCGTGGACATCGCTTTATTGTCCCTGAATTCAGGCTGGGATCAAAGCGCAATCCTCCTGTCGATGACCGAACGTAACCAACAATTGTGAAACCAGCAATAGTGTTAGAATAATTTCTGCCGGGTCCCGCGCGACGCAATCCCGCCAATCCCGCCAGGTCCGGAAGGAAGCAACGGTAACGGGCTAGTGCGTGTGCAGCGGGGTGCCCGGTGCTTTTGTTTTTGTCGCTTCGCTCCAAACCGCTGGAACATTTCTTGATTTGCATTGATTTTTCAGCCTTTGAGGCAGCGGGCTCGGCACGCGAGTCGGCCTCGCCCTTAATCTTTTGTGAGACGCTTCGCTCCAAACCGCTGGAGCAAAAGTCTTCTTGTCATTCGGATGGATCAGCCCTGATGCGGCGGGCTCGGCACGCCATCACACGAAACCCGCGTGTGTCGGGGGCCGCGGGCTCGGCGCGCGAGTCGGCCCTTGCCCTTGATGCTTTGCTGAGACGCTTCGCTCCAACCCGCTGAAGCTCTGGAGCAACGGATTCCATGTACCCGTCGTAAAAACAGTGCTGCTACTACGTGGGTACAATCCTCTCGCAAATATTCCAGTTCCACGCAAAATTGCTTACAATATAAGGTTTACCCTACCTCATCTGGAGAAACCTTTTTGGCGAACCTTGTACGAGCGAAAATTTCAGCGCTTGGAACCTATGTCCCACCGCGTCTCTTGACCAATGCCGATCTGGAGAAGATGGTTGAAACTTCCAACGATTGGATTATTGAGCGAACCGGCATCCGGCAGCGCCATATTGTGGACAAAGGCATGGCCACGTCTGACCTTGCCATTGAAGCCTCTAAAAGCGCGCTGAAGGAACGTGGCATTCCGGCCGAAGAAATTGAAGCGATCTTTCTGGGCACGGTTACGCCAGACATGCTTTTTCCCGCCACGGCCTGCATTGTGCAAGACAAGATTGGCGCAAAGGGCGCCTGGGGTTATGACATTTCCGCTGCCTGCTCGGGTTTTGTGTATGCGCTGCAGACGGCCGTGAAGTTCGTTGAATCTGGCGCGCACAAACGCGTGCTGGCCATTGGCGCGGACGTGATGACCTCCATCATTAACTACGAAGACCGCGCCACCTGCGTGATCTTTGGCGACGGCGCCGGCGCGGTGGTGGTTGAGCCGGCGACGGACGACAATTACGTGATCGACTTTACCCATGAAGTTGACGGATCGGGAGCGTGCTCGCTCTTTATGCCAGGCGGCGGCAGCCGCAACCCTACCACGCACGAAACGGTGGACAAGAAGATGCATTATGTCCATCAGGACGGTGGCGCGGTTTTCAAATACGCCGTGCGCAAGATGGCGGAAGCCTCTGAGACGGTGCTGAAACGCAATGGCTTTACCGGCGATGACGTTGCGCTGTTTGTGCCACACCAGGCGAACCGGCGGATTATTATGTCAGCGGCAGAGCGGCTGGGGCTGAAGGAAGATCGCATTATCATTAACATTGATGAGTTTGGAAACACGACGGCCGGTACGATTCCGCTGGCTATGGAAAGCGCACGCCAGCAGGGCCGCCTGAAGAAAGGCGACCTTGTTTTGATCGCCTCAGTTGGTGCTGGGTTTACTGTGGGGGCGACCCTGTTAAGGTGGGCGTGTTAGTTTTCGCCGCTGATTTTCGCAGATAAGCGCAGATCAAAATAAAAGAGCCGCGAACTTTCGCGAATGAACACGAATCAGATCAGATTCGCACCATTCGCGTTTATTCGCGGCTAATTTATTTGTTTTTCCGCTTGATGTCTTCCCGATTTTTTGCAGCCTCTTTTGGATACTGCGGCTCGGTCATGCTGACGGGATCCAGAATTTCTGCAATCTCTTTTTCGCTCAGCAGCTTCTGGTCGCGCGCGATATCGATGATCGACCGCCCGGTGGCCACGGATTCCTTCACAATGTCCGCCGCCTTGGCATAGCCGATGTATGGATTCAGCGCTGTGGCCAGTGAAACAGTGCTTTGCGCATAGAAAGCATTGCGTTTTTCATTGGCGGTAAGGCCGTTGATGCATTTCTCAGTGAAGACGCGGAGCATGTTGGTCAGAATCGTAATGGACTGAAGCACGTTATGGGACATGGTCGGCATCATCACGTTCAACTCAAGCTGTCCGCCCTGTACGGCCATGGCCACGGCTGTGTCATTACCAACAACCTGGAATGAAACCATCGCCGCCAGTTCAGGCATTACCGGATTGATTTTGCCAGGCATAATCGACGAGCCCGGTTGCAGGCCGGGAAGATTTACTTCGGCAAAACCGGTATTGGGGCCGGACGAAATCAGCCGCAGATCATTGGAGATGCGTATTATTTCCAGCGCCAGGTTGCGCAGCGAAGATGAGACTTGCGCCATGCAGGAGTTTGACTGCATCGCCCAGCGCATGTCGGCGGCGGGTGAAAGTTTTTGCCCGGAAATTTTTGCCAGGTTGGCTACGGCTTTAACGCGATAGTCAGGATGCGTATTGATTCCGGTCCCCACGGCGGAGCCGCCAAGACCTAGTTCGCGCAGCGACTCGCCGGCGTGGCGAATATCGTCAATGGCTTTGCGGATAGCTACACCGTACGCGGCAAATTCCTGACCCAGGCGGATGGGGACCGCATCTTGCATGTGTGTGCGGCCTGACTTCATGATGTTGTGGAACTCTTTGCCTTTGGCTTCAAACGCCGCAGCCAGTGCGTCCAGTACGGGATAAAGTTTTTCCAGCTCCAGCAATGTGGCCACGCGCATGGAAGTAGGGAAGACGTCATTCGTGGACTGGCCGTAATTTACGTGGTCATTGGGATGGACTGTGTATTCGCCCAGCTTGCCGCCCATCAATTCAGTGGCCCGGTTGGCAATGACTTCATTGGAATTCATGTGAAAGCTCACGCCGGCGCCGGCCTGAAATACGTCGACCACAAAGGATGCGTCCCATTTGCCGTCTACCACTTCTTTGGCCGCTTGCATGATTGCATCCGCGCGCTTGTCATCGACCAGTCCCAATTCCTTGTTGGCTTGCGCGGCAGCGTATTTCACCATGCCGATAGCGCGAACCAGCGTGGGGTTGGCGCGCATGCCGGAGATGGGATAGTTTTCCACGGCGCGCGCTGTCTGCACGCCGTAATAAACGTCAGCGGGAATTTCCTTGATGCCGATTGAATCTTTTTCCTGGCGAAATTGCTGGGCCATATTCGTTCCTCTTTGATAAATGATGCGTGCGATCTATATGCGCTTTGCGAGGCAAAGCAAAACTAGAAATTATACCGTGAACCGGGGATACCCGAATTCACGCCAGAGCATTAGCGATGGACAACCCTGTAAACTATCTGCACTGAATATGCGGACGCGAATATTCCATCAGTTGTTGCCGATTGCCATACTCATAGGGGCGGCCCTTGCCGTAGGCCTCTTATACCGAGTTCTTCCGCACCACCGAAAATCGAATACAAATGGGTGGAGACGGGTGGAGTATTCTCACAAAGAACCGCCTGAACAGAAAAGCAAAGATCCGATAAACAAAGACCACTAACGACTATGTTTAAAAATATCCGATCTTTATTGGGAATGCGCCCCAAACGCTCTGCGGCCGACGAACAGCTCGATGAGGCGCTGGCCAATGCGAAGTCTCTGGACCATTACTTCTTTTTCTCGGATAAAGATGACGTTGACGCGGCGGTGATTGGATTACAGGAGCGCGGGTGGACGGTTGAGTCGGTAAGCCTGGACGCAAACCAGCAGAAATGGCTGTTGCAGGTCCGGCAAATTGGACCAATTGAAAATCTTAACGAACTGCAAACAGAATTAGATCTTTTCGCCGACGACCATCACGGGGAATACGATGGGTGGCAAGTTCCCGGAGTGACCGAGGGGCTGTAGTTGTTGGCCACTGAAATTGTTGCGCCTTACTCACGTACGTGCTCTTGCTCAGGCTACAATTTCAACCATGGCCAACAAGAAAGACTGGAAGACCAAACTCATCCATTCTGACGCAACGGTGCCTGAGGGCTTTCGCTCTCTGGCCACTCCGGTCTATCGAGGTTCCACCGTGTTGTTTCCGCAGGCCTCGGTGGCCACGGACCACTGGAACCAGCATGATGTCGGATATACATATGGCGTTTACGGCACGCCCACCGTGCTGGAGCTTGCAGCCAAGGTGTGCGAGCTGGAAAAAGGTTTCCGCACCATTATTATTCCGGGCGGACAGGCGGCGATTTCGTTCATTCACCTGGCGCTGCTCAAGAGCGGAGACCATGTTCTGCTCCCTGAAAGTATTTATGGTCCGAATCGGATGTTCTCCAACAGCGTGCTGCGCAGATTTGGCGTAGAGGTGAGCTATTATCCGCCCGGCGCAAGTGCGGATTTTGCGGCGGAGCTGCGCCCGAATACGCGCCTGGTCTGGTGTGAAAGTCCGGGCTCCATCACCATGGAGGTGCAGGATATTCCGGCGATTGCCAAAGCCGCGCACGAGCACGGAGCACTGGTGGCGCTGGATAATACGTGGGCCGCAGGAATTTATCTGGATGCTTTTGCCCTTGGCATTGACGTGACGATGCAGGCGCTGACTAAATATATTGGCGGGCACAGTGATCTGCTGCTGGGCTCCGTTACTGTGCGCGACCCAAAGCTATTTGAGCGTCTGGGGGAAACGCATCAGGGGCTCGGCTGTGCCGCATCGCCTGACGATTGCAGTCTTGCGCTGCGCGGCATGAAAACGCTGGCTGTGAGGCTGAAAGCTGTGGGGCAGTCGGCGCTGGCGCTGGCGCAGTGGCTTAGCGGGCGCCCGGAGATTGAGCTGGTACTGCATCCGGCGCTGCCTTCGTGTCCCGGGCACGAACTCTGGAAGCGGGACTTCACCGGATCGACAGGGCTCTTCTCCGTGGTGTTCCGGCAGCAATTCAGCAAAGCGCAAGTGATGGCTTTTGTTGATGCACTTAAGTTGTTCCAGATCGGCTACAGTTGGGGCGGGGTCAACAGTCTTGTCATGACCTATGATCTCCAGTCACCGAAGCGTCCAGCGTACGGCAGCAGATTGGTGCGTTTGTACACAGGGCTTGAGTCGCTGGAGGACTTGAAAGCAGATGTGGAACAAGGTTTAGAGAAAATGAAGAGCCGGTAAAATGAAGAACCAGTAAAAAGACAGTGAATAGAATTCACCGTCCATCTACTCTGGATTAGAAATTTCTAAATCCGCAGGACATATGCCTAGTTGTACTTTTTTCCTATCCAGTTCCCAAATTAGGGCTTTTAAGTGAACTAAGGCGAGAGGTAAGATCATGCGGCAAGTGCTCACCAATTCCGGGTGGAAGAACTCAGATCTTGCAAGAGGTGTTCAACCATGTCTGGTGACTTCCATGTTGTCGTGATAGAGGACAGCCCTGACGATTTGCGGATTGCCACGCGTGTTCTTCAGTCCATTGGGATCCGCAAGGTCGCAACGTTTTCTCGCATACCAGAAGCCATGCTCTATCTGGAAGAAATTACGAATGGCGTTCGGGATTGTCCGGACATGGTCTTGCTCGATCTCAACCTGGGTAACGACAGCGGCTTTGAAGTCCTGCGCTTTTACAAATCAACGCCCAGCATTCAGAAGTGCCAGATTATTGTGTGGAGCGGCTCAGGAGCGGTGGAAAAAGAGTTGTGCGAACATTTTGGAGTTGAATGCATACCGAAGGAAGAAGGAGACGCCGCACTGGCGACAGCCGTCTGGAGCAGGGCCAGCAAGAAAGCAAATTGACCGCCGTAGTCTTTGCTTATCTATAGAGGCCTCTGCACTAATCTCAGCATTTGCAATAAAATTGTCTGCAAGTCATCCGATCCGGCGAATTGGCTAAAGCGAAAAATCTCTTTACGATTAAAGCCAACGATTAAAACCAAGGATTAAAAACTGGCATGGCAAAAGCTTCGTCTAAGCCGCTGACAGACGCTCAATATATTGCGCTGGCAGAGTTTCGTTACCAGCTGCGCAAATATCTCCGCCATATGGAAGAGCAGGCGCGCGCGAACGGCACGCGTCCACAACAGTACCAGCTGCTGCTGGCAATCACCGGATTGCCGAAGCCACAAAGACCAACCATCACGGCGCTGGCTGAGCGCATGCAGATGAACCATAACAGCATGGTGGAGCTGGTCAATCGCTGTGAGAAACGCGGACTGTTGCGCCGTACGCGCTCTGGTGACGACCGCCGCCACGTCACGCTTGGTGTGACGGCCAAAGGCGTCAAAGTTCTACAAGAGCAGGCCAACGCTTCACGGCAAGACCTGCTTACCATTGGGCCAGTGTTGGTTGAGGCCCTGCAGAAACTGATTCCTGGCAGGCCAGCCAAAGCGGCTGAATAGGGCGGTTTCATTTAGAGAACACTAACCCACGCGAACTCCATTTTTCAGTGAAGTTTCTTCCCAACAAGAAACATCTGTCCCTCGCTAATTATTAGAAATTTTAATGTAGTTTTAATCAGTTTCTAATAGACCCATTCTTAAATTTGTCTTATATCATGACACGATATAGTCGTGACATGATGTAAAGCAATGTTAAGCGACAGTTCCCATTGGCGGCCTGCTTTAACTTCCGGACCTGCACACGGCAGGCCACCAAGGGGACAATTCCGGGCCCTTCAAACAACAGAAAATCTGAAGACAAGTGAGGAGCGCAAATCATGAAAGCAAACGAAGGTGGCTTTTTCCTGCCCCAAAATGCCTCAAAAGCACGTGTGCGAGAGGCGGAGAATGCACGCAAAAACCGGGCGGAAATATTGAAAGCATATTCCCATGGCAAGGTCTCCCGGCGAGACCTGGTGAAGTGGGGACTGATTACAACCGGCGGCTTGCTGGCGCCAATTCACGGGCTCAATCCGTTCGTGACCAGCGCTTACGCAGATGGTGGAAGCAACATACCTACCGGCGCGCCGGCCAGCCCGTTGTTTGGCGTTCAGGCCTTTACCCAACCCATGCCGCGGTTTGATGTGTTACCGAGGAACCCAGTTTCAACACTCAATCCAGCGCCGCAGGCTGAATCCAACCAGACTCAACAGGCTGTGGCTCCAGGCTTGGGGGGAGGATTTGGGCCTATCGAAGGGCGTCCTCCGGGACCTATCTGGGCGCACCAGCAGTTCAATCTTCTTCCCCCTCAAGTGGCGATTTCCGCCACCATGGAAGGCGCCAAAGCCAATACGGTTTACAACCCTGGCGTCGCGTCGAATTTCAATTCCGGCATCGATCCCACGGCTTCCTTCAACCCGCGCTTTCATCCCGGCCTGCCGGACCAGGGCCCTCTGGCCTTCTGGACCTATAACGGCACATTTCCTCCCAAACTGATGCAGGTGCGTTACGGGGGCGATGCGGTGCTCTTCCGGTTGAGCAACAAACTCCCGACGGACTTCACCGCGAACGGCGGCTTCGGCCGCATCAGCATTTCCACCCACGAGCATAACGGGCATCACGGCGCGGAGAATGACGGCTTCACCGGCGCTTATTTTTTCCCCAACCAGTTTTACGACTATCACTATCCGATTGTGCTGGCGGGGCGTAACAGCATTAATACTGACGCAACGGACCCCCGTGCGGGAGGCCCGGCGGACAATGGCGGCATCAATAAAATTCCAGGCGACTGGCATGAAACCATGAGCACGCATTGGTTTCACGACCACATGTTCAGCTTTACCTCGCAAAACGTTTACAAGGGCATGGCTGGGATGTTCAACATTTACAGCGCGCTTGACCGTGGTAACGAAGGACTCAATGACGGCGTAAACCTGCGCCTGCCCAGCGGGACCGCCAAATCCTTTGGCAATCTGGAGTATGACATCAACCTCATGCTGGCCGATAAGGCATGGGACCAGGATGGGCAGCTGTATTTTGACATATTCGACTTTGACGGATTCCTGGGCGACGCCATGACGGTCAATCTCGTCTACAAGCCGTTCTTCGAAGTGGAGCGACGCAAGTATCGCTTCCGCATTCTCAACGGCGCGGTTTCGCGCTTCTTCAAGGTTGCGTTGAGTGACAGCTCACCCATGATCTTCATCGCCAATGACGGTAATCTCATGCCGAGCCCGGTTGTCCTGAGCCAGCTTGACGAACAGGGAATCGCCGAGCGTTATGACATTGTGATTGATTTCACTCGTTACAGCATCGGCGACAAAGTCTGGATGGTCAACTTGTGTGAGCATCAGGACGGGAAAAAACCCAGTCAGGACCTGAGCGTGGCGGACGCACTGGCCGGCAAATCAAGCGATCCTTGTGTAGGGAAATTCCTGGAGTTCCGCATCGTGCGTAACCCGGCAACGCCTGACGTAAGCCAGGTGCCGACTACCATGATTCCCAATCCCGACCTCTCGAATATCCCAGTCACGCGGGAACGGGTCTTTGAATTCGGCAGCGGCGGCAACCAGACCACCAACGATCCTGTTTCCACGTTTTTTGGGCCGTGGGGCATCAAGACGGACAACCGGGGCTCGCTACTCAACGCGGATTTTGGGCGCATTTCTGCCGCTCCCAAGTTCGGTACACGCGAAATCTGGACTTTGCAAAACGGCGGTGGCGGATGGGACCATCCGATCCACATCCATTTTGAAGAAGGCCAGATCCTGGCCCGCAACGGCAGCGCTTCTAACGTGCCCGCGTGGGAAAAAGGCCGCAAGGATGTCTATCGCCTGCGCCCGGGAGGCAGCGTAACCCTGACCATGCAGTTCCGAGATTTTGGCGGCATGTTCATGGAGCACTGCCACAACACCGTTCATGAAGACAATGCCATGCTTTTGCGCTGGGAGATCGACGATGCTGGCGGCGCATTCCTGAAAGCGCTGCCAACACCAATCCCAACCCCGCAAGGCGTGACCTTTGAGGACCCGGACGACATTCTCCCGACTGCCTTTTAAAGGCACGCAACAGAGGGCCAGGCCTGGCAAAGCTACCCGCGAAGCGCTTTGTCAGGCTTGGCCAAAACATACACGACCGAAATAGTTTTTGGGATCGAAAGGGAACTATGATGCGACGGAAAAATTCCATGACCGGCACGGCGCTCCTCGTGCTGGTTGTGATTGCTGCTGCTCTTCTTTTTGTCCGCAATGCCTCAGCAGGAACACACTGGGGCGCGAACTATTTTCCTAATGTGCCGCTTACCACGCAGGACGGCAAAACAGTTCATTTATACGACGATTTGCTCAAGGGCAAGATGGTGGTTGTAAGTCTTATTTACACTCAATGCCAGGATTCGTGTCCGCTGGAGACGGCAAAACTTGCTCAAGTGCAAAGCATGCTGGGCGATCGCATGGGCAAAGATATTTTTTTCTATTCCATCAGTATTGATCCTGAGCATGACACGCCAGAAGTGCTCAAGGCGTATGCGGAAAAATTTCACGCCGGACCCGGCTGGTTATTTCTCACAGGAAAGAAGCCCGATATCGACCTTGTCGCGCATAAGCTTGGGTTGTATTACGATCCGGGCCTGAATCGCGACGGCCATACCGTTGACCTGATGATTGGCAATGAGCCTACTGGCCAGTGGACGCGCAACGCCGCCACAGATAACCCGCGTTTTCTCGCCACGAATATCACCCATCTAATCGATGGCTGGAGCAGCCACAAGTCTGAACCCGCAAAGAGCTACGCAGAGGCAGCTCCGCTGAATGTCTCAGATAAAGGACAGTATCTGTTTGCCACCCGATGCGCCGCCTGCCATACCATCGGCCACGGCGTTACGATTGGCCCGGATTTACAGGGCGTAACTAACACGCGCGATCGCGCATGGCTGCTGCATTTCATCCAAAAGCCTGACCAGATGCTGGCGGAGAAAGATCCGCTGGCCACAAAACTTTTTCATCAATTTAAAGAGATACAAATGCCCAACCTGCGGCTGGGCCCGGAGGATACAGAGTTTGTTGTGCGATATCTGGAAGCAACATCCGCGGCGGCAACGCATCAGACGGCGGCAGCCGGGAACCCTTAGCATTGCAGCCAAAGGCGTGAAGGTCCTGCAAGAGCAGGCCAACGCGTCCCGGCAAGACCTGCTTACCATTGGGCCAGTATTGGTTGAGGCCCTGCAAAAATTGATTCCTGGCAGGCCAGCCAAAGCGGCTGAATAAGGCCAGATCAGGGAAAGTAACGTGAACCCGTTTCCATCCGGTCATCCAGGTAACGTTTGCAATCGGACATCTCTTCCATGAACTAAAGATTATTTTTTCTGCCGAAAAATTCTGGAACTGTTCCGCGGTTTGTGTCATGATTCGCCAATCATGGCTACCAGGAAACCTAAAACAAAGGCCCGCACAACTTTATTGAAGCGTGGGGTTCAGAGCGTTAAAGAGACCAAGTCCGCTACCGACTTGAACGAAGTGGCTGCCCGGCTGATGCAGCAATCCGAGCGTAATATCGTGAATCAGGCAGCTGCTCACCTGATCCGGAAAAGCAGCTAGCTAGCGCCGCAGATTCCAATTAAAGATTTTTGCGCGAGTATTCTCCGCTGAACTCCTTCGTCCAGGTAACGCCGTTGTCCGTCGATTTTTCCCATGACTGCTCAACTTTATTCGGATTTACACGCACTACCTTGATTCTGTTGAGGACCTTTTGGCCGTTGGGGCCGAGGCTTGGTCCGGTAAATTCCGCAGAGCCTGGTCCAATCTTTCCTTCAAACACGTGGACGCGACCCTGATTGTCAGTGAACATTCCGTGCCATGCTTTGTCGTCTGAGCTATATGCGAACATGTTTTTGCCGCTATGGCCTTTCCCGCCGTCCCAGCTTTCAGTAAACAGGCATTTGTCCAATGAGAGTGAGACATTGCTCGTGGCATTCCCTGTCATGCCGGGATAGGTCACAGTCCAGTCGCCAAGAAAGAAATCCAGCTGCCGGTCCTCCGAACTTGCTGAACACGACCGTGAATCGGCAGCCAAAGCGCAGGGCGCTGCCAGAAAAAACGCTCCTCCGATAACAACCAACAACAGAATGCTTCTGAACCACTTTGAACTTTGAATAACTATTTCTTGTTTCATGAGGCTTCTCTTTCCTTAGTCCACTTGAGACTGGTTTCAGTTTATGTAGTTGCCCGCGGCGCATACTTTCGATATTGTGACAATGAATGTCGCAAAAGCGGCAAAACGCGATTTTCGATCCGCTGGGAGATAGCTCTTCGCAGATCAAGACCCTCACGCATGATTACCCGGCAGGGCATGTGATTCCGTCGCATTTTCACGACCGAGACCAGCTTGTTTATGCCTCCCGTGGAGTAATGACGGTGCGCACCCGAGACGGCACCTGGGTTGTGCCGACCCACCGGGCAGTTTGGATACCTGCGGCGGTCCCGCATACCATTACCATGTCAGGCACGGTTGCGATGCGGACTCTCTATTTCAGGCCGCGCCTGGCGAAAACGTTGCCGCGAGGTTGTTGTGTCGTCAACGTGCCACCGCTCCTACGGGAGCTGATTCTGAGTGCGTGCAAGCTAGCCCGCCTTACTAAAACGATTCAGTGGCATGCGCATTTGATCGATGTGATCATCGACCAGCTAAAAGTCATTGAGATGGTCCCTTTGCAGCTTCCTAATCCATCCGACCCCAGAGCACTGCGGGTTGCTGCGGTGCTGATTGCCGATCCGAGTGACCGCCGACCGCTTACGCAGATATGCAAAGCAGCGGGCGCCAGCAGAAGGACGGTGGAGAGACTTTTCCAGGAAGATATGGGCATTACTTTCGGCAAGTGGCGGCAACAACTTCGTCTGATGCAGGCGATGCGGCTCCTGGCGGAAGGAGCGAAGGTGACACACGCCGCTCTGGAATCAGGTTACAGCACACCGAGTGCATTTATTTCCATGTTCAGGAAAGCGCTGGGAACCACTCCAACCTTGTACTTTAGGATGCATGGCTAGGAGATCACCCGGCCATTTCCGGATCAGTGTTATTCGCGTTTATCAGTAGTAGGGTTTCTGTTTTCCTCCAACTGGGACCGTACTACCTGGCACAGCTCCAGAACTTCCAGTGGACAATCTTTCCAGTTATGTCTCCAGCACACAATCAGGTCACATTTTGTCGCCGGATGCATATGCGCCAGAAAATTGCGGCTTTCATATTCAAATTCAATCCGCACCCGTTGCCACCTGCCGGGCTCGATCCGGCGCATGGCTTCGCAGTCCGGAAATTCCGTTTGTATCCGCTGGATCATGAAACCGAGCTTGTCTGCGACTGTGCCGAATAGAAAGATCACGCCGCTTTCGTTCACGGGCGCGTAACTTACTGAGGGATGAGACAACGGTTCTCCATAGATCGGTTCATCCGTCAGGATAGTTGGCCGGGAAAGAACCATGTTGTGCGACGTGGACATCCTGTCCCGCCCTGATTCTTGCAGGTACACTTCAATCAGCTTCATGACGTCTTCCCAGTCACCTTCCATGCCTTCTTTCCTGGCATACTCCATCATCCCCGCAGGCACGGCAAGCCAGCTTCCATACCGCCGCGTGAACGTCTGACCGCAGTGCTGACTGTTTAGGTGGTACTCGCTCTG
Source organism: Terriglobia bacterium (assembly GCA_963724105.1). GTDB lineage: Bacteria > Acidobacteriota > Terriglobia > Terriglobales > Acidobacteriaceae > Angelobacter. The sequence continues at coordinate 454,010 of CAVRTD010000010.1, forward strand.
CGTCGGGATCTTTCCCAGCTCTCGCGCCACCTTTGCCCAGCTCAGAAAGAGTGCTTTCGGACTCAATGCATAGCCGGCCCCTTCTCGCTCCAGTCCACAGGCTTTCAGTAAGGCTTTATAAGTTCCAAAATTGCCCCGGATCTCGCGTTCGCTCACTTTCCTCATCTCGCGCAGCTCCGGAAGGCTGGGGACGCGTCCAAGTGCCGCGGCGCACTCCTGCAGCGCAGTAATAACCTCTTCTCTGGTTTTGCTCATGGTTGGCTCCAATAAAAAAGCCACCCGGTTTGGGTGGCTGGAATCTTTAGGGTTGATGTGGCGCAGGTCTACCTGTGCTTGTCGAATGGGCTCTTTTTCTCGGAAGGACGAACAGCAGCTAAAGCACAAGCCAAGAACTAAACGCTAATGGCCAAGAGCCGCCTTTTAGACACACGTGTAGCGTACGATTTTCTTCAGGAGTTTGAAGAGAGAAAACAGCTAAACACTCAGGCTAAGGGCCAAAGGCTAATAGCTAAGTGGCTGTTTCCTGGTTGCAGGCCTTTTTGGGTTTCCCCTTTTCTGTCAATGGCTTAACAGACACGTTCCATCCGGCGCCGCTCCCGTCTGAAACCAGTCTCACTATAGCGAACATCAAACGAATTTGCAACAGAAAAGTGGGCGCCAAGGCCTAAAAACTTTTGCGGGACACCAGCCCTCGGCTGTCTTGTCGTGACTGACCCTCCCTGTAGAATAAGACCCTCTATGGATCACAAAGGCGACCACTTTGATGTGTTGGTAATCGGAGCCGGGCCCACGGGCATGGTGTCCGCGATTGAGGCGCAGCGCGCCGGTTTTTCTACGGTGCTGGTGGACAAAGGCTGTCTGGTGAACTCGCTGTTTCACTATCCGGCAAACATGGTTTTCTTTACCACGCCGGAGCTGCTGGAGATTGGCGATCTGCCTTTCACCACGGCCAACCAGAAGCCCAACCGTTCAGAGGCGCTGGAGTATTACCGCAACGTGGCGCAGCACTATCAACTGGATATCCGGCAGTATCAGCGGGTGCTGGCGGTGACCGGCTATGACGGCGCGTTTAAAGTGCTGACGCGCGATCGCAATCACCACGAGCACGAATACACGGCCAGAAAAATTGTGGTGGCCACCGGCTATTACGATCTGCCGAACTATATGGGCATCCCCGGGGAAGACCTGCCCAAGGTGATGCACTATTACAAAGAGCCGCATCCGTATTTTGATATGGACGTGCTGGTGATTGGGGCCAAGAATTCAGCGGCCATTGCGGCGCTGGAGCTGTGGCGGCGCGGGTCTCGCGTGACGTTGATTCATCGCGGCGCGGGGATTCACGGCAATGTGAAGTACTGGATCAAGCCGGACATTGAAAATCGGATCAAGAACGGCGAGGTCACGGGCTACTTCAATAGCTGCGTGCTGGAAATCAAGGCGGACTCAGTGCGCATTAAGACACCCGAAGGCGAGCGCGTGCTGAAGAATGATTTTGTCTTTGCCCTGACGGGCTATCACCCGGACTATGAATTCTTGCAGTCGCTGGGGATTGAGTTGACGCATCCGGAGATGAAGCCGGTATGCGATCTGCGGACCTTTGAGAGTAACGTGCCGGGAATTTACGTGGCTGGCTGTGTGGTGGCGGGCTCGCGGACGAGCGAAATCTTTATCGAGAATGGACGCTTTCACGGGAAACAGATTGCCGAAGATCTGAAAGCGAAGATCCATGTGGCGAGGGCCGCGAAGTAGAAGCCGCGCGGGTTAGGGCTCAACGAACAGCTTGCTTGAAAAAAGTCGATTCGGGTAGAACTCCCTGAGTCGGCATGGCAATGGGACGCTAGCTCGGGATCCTTCGACTTACTCCGCTCCTGGCGTCGCGGAGTGTCGCTCAGGATGACAGAAGGAAAGAGTGGAAAAGGGCGAGCCCGACTTGCGTGGCGAGCCCACGGATGCAGGGCTGAAAACTGTAACCACTCCAGAAGTTTGGAAGCGGTGTGGAGCGAAGCGCGGCCTTTAAGTGTGAATCGAAAGGGCGAGCCCGACTAGCGCGGCGAGCCCACGGATGCAGGGCTGAAAATTGTAACCACTCCAGAAATTTAGAAGCGGTGTGGAGCGAAGCGACAAAAACTTAGATGTCCTCTTCCATATATTCCATCACAGCGTGAAGATTGTTTTCTTCCAGGAAGATATTTTGCAGGCGGACGCGGTCTTCCCGGGCCAGGCGTTGCGCGGCCAATTCAGCGGTAGGGAGTTCCACGCGCATTTCTTCGTGGAGAAATGGGACGAGTTCGTCAGAATCAACGCGGGCCACAAACGTGCCTCCGGCATTTTGTTCAAACATGATTTGGTAGGTAATGGGTTGACCATCCAGCTTCATCAGGTCCAGTGTTCCGTTGGGCATGCTCTTCCTCCTCTGCCGGGTGATAGCATATAGGGACGCCCTGAGTGTAATGCTGGAATTATGACCGTGTAAACTGCGGTCGTAGGAAAAAGGGATATTTCTATCTGGGGAAGAGCTGTTTGGGCCAGTGCACCTGCAGCACAGGATGGGCATCGTATGAGATATTCATTCTGCTCTGCTGCCGCTTCTGCGTTCCCCAAGAGGGTGTAGCTACTAGAGTACTGAGTGGAGATAGGCAAACTTTTTATCGGGAGAAGGAAGACATATGAAACGTTTGGCAATTTTAAGCGCTTTGGTTCTGTGTATGGCCGCTCTTACTCCGGCAGCGTCAGCCCAGACCACCGCGAATGAAAAAAACCACGGCAGCTTCGGCGTGTTCCTTGACTTTACGCGCGTGCAGCCGGCTGAGATGAATTTGTTTGGCGTGGGAGCAAGGCTGGGCATCAACGTTCGCAAACGGTTTGCCATCGAAGGCGAAGTGGCTTATGACTTTGAACGCGAGAAAACTCAGGTGCTTACGGTAGGCGCCATTACTACGGACGTTCGCTCAAATCTGCGCATGCTGAACGTATTGTTTGGCCCCAAGATCCAGATCACAGGAGGGAAGTTCCGCTTCTTTGGATTGGTCAAAGGCGGCTTCGTAAACTTTGGGGTCGGTGGTCCGGTGACCGCCGGAGTCATAAATAACCAGATAAATACTATTGTGGACGGTGATACAAGCGGCGCGGTTTATCCTGGCGGCGGCGTAGAGTTCAACATAGGCTGGCTGGGGGTTCGGGCGGAAGCTGGAGACGAGATCATGTTCCTGTCTGGTGGTATGAAGAACAATTTCCGCGCCACGATTGGCCCGCAGATTCGCTTCTAAATTGCTCATGCAGAAAACAGAAGGCAGCTCCTTTGGGGCTGCTTTCTTTTTTCCGTGAAATTGCTTTTCCCGGGTGGCGTTCCAGCTCTGCGGGCTGTGTTAGATTAGTAAGAGTGTGGGCGCGTAGCTCAGTTGGTAGAGCAACGCCCTTTTAAGGCGTGGGTCGCTGGTTCGAATCCAGCCGCGCTCACCATCTGTTTCCACAGCTTACGCCGAGCCCGTGAAAACCGGGTATCAATTTACAATCGAGACTGTAAACTCCTCATGTCTATCTCTGATTCAGAAACCAAGCCCAGCAACGAGTCCGCAACCGAAACAAAAGAATCTTTCCAGGACATTCTTTCGCAATACGAGCAGAGCCATTCCCACAAGCCTGAAGAAGGAAGCAAACGGATTGAAGCCACTGTAGTCGCGCTTACCGCTGACTCCGTTCTGCTCGATATCGGCTTTAAGACGGAAGGCATTCTGCCGCTGACCGCGCTTCGCGGTGAGACGGTCAAGCCCGGCGACAAGCTGCTGGTCACCGTCAAAGGCCGCGATCCTGAGGGCTACTATGAAGTTGCTCTGGGCAAAATCTCGCGCCCCACGGACTGGGCCTCTCTGGAGCAGGCATTCAATGAGAAGACAACCATTGTCGGTACGGTGATCGCCGCGGTAAAAGGCGGATTGAGCGTCGATGTGGGCGTGCGCGCTTTTATGCCGGCATCGCGCAGCGGCGTGCGTGAAGCCGCTGAGATGGAAAAACTTGTTGGGCAGGAAATCCGCTGCCGCATCACCAAGCTCGACGTAACGGAGGAAGACGTAGTCGTTGACCGCCGCGTGATTTCTGAGGAAGAAGACCGTCTCACCAAAGAGCGGCGCTACTCTGAGGTTCAGGTCGGCGAAACCGTGCGCGGCACCGTCCGCAGCCTGGCCGATTACGGCGCGTTCGTGGATATTGGCGGCGTCGATGGTCTGCTTCATGTTGCGGAAATTTCCTGGAGCCGCGTCAACAAGCCTGCTGATCTCCTCTCCGTCGGCCAGGAAGTTGAAGTCCGCGTGCTCAAAGTTGAGCCGGACAAACGACGCATCTCGCTCGGCATGAAGCAGCTTCTGCCGCATCCATGGGACGCCGCTGCGGAAAAGTACAAGACTGGCGAACGCGTGCGCGGCACCGTAACGCGGCTCATGGACTTTGGCGCGTTTGTGGAACTTGATCCCGGCGTTGAAGGCCTGATCCACGTTTCTGAAATGTCATGGTCCAAAAAAGTTCGCAAGCCCAGTGACATGCTCAAGCCCGGAGAAACCGTGGAAGCCGTCATCCTTGGCGTGAACGTCGCTGAGCGGCGCATCTCGCTGGGATTGAAGCAGACGCTGGGCGACCCATGGGTTGAGGCGTCAAAAAATCTGACCATTGGCTCGGTGATTGAGGGCCCGGTCGTGAGCATCACCAAGTTCGGCGCGTTCGTGCAGATTGCTGAAGGTGTTGAAGGAATGGTACACGTCAGCGAAATCAGCGCGGAAAAACGCATCAATCATCCTCAGGACGTGCTCAAGGTTGGCCAGACGGTGAAAGCGCAGGTGCTCGATCTGGACGGAGCCAAGCGCACCATCCGCCTAAGCATCAAGCAAATGGTCCCATCGAGCCTTGACGAATACATTGCCGAGCACAAAGAAGGCGATAGCGTCACAGGCCGCGTGATGCAGGTTTCCGGCGGGATTGCGCGGGTTGAACTGGGAGAAGGTGTCCAGGGCACGTGCCGAATGGTGGAAGATGCACCCGCGCCAGAAGAGAAGGCGCCCGCGGCAAAAGCAGCTGACCTGTCTTCGCTCAGCTCCATGCTTCAATCACGCTGGAAGAGTGGAGCATCGCCCACTAACGCTAAGCCCGACGCTTCTTCAGCCGGACAAATTCGTAGCTTCCGTATCAGCAAACTTGATCCGGCTACCAAGAAGATTGAGTTGGAGCTGGCCAGGAAATAAATGGCGTTTCAGCGTTGAAAAAGGGTGAGCCCGGCTAGCGTGGCGAACCCGCTGATGTAAGGCTGATAAAATTTAACCATCTCCAAACTTTGTAAGCGGTTCGGAGCGGAGCGACAGAAATGCCAGAGCTTCCAGACATCGTCGTCTATATGGAAGCGCTGGAGCAGCGTGTGCTTGGCCACGTGCTTGAATACGCTGAGGTCCGCGGGCCTTCGCTTCTCCGCACCGCCGATCCTCCTATCGATTCAATTCAAGGCCACCGCGTGACCGGTCTGCGCCGCATCGGCAAGCGCATCGCTTTCGGCTTCGATAACGATCTCTGGCTGGTCTTCCACCTGATGATCGCCGGCCGTCTGCACTGGAGCCAGAAGAAAAAGACCGCCGACGGCAGACGAACACTTGCCTCTTTTGATTTTGACTCCGGCACGCTCACTCTTACCGAAGCCGGCACACGCAAGCGTGCGTCGCTACATTTGGTCAAAGGTGAAGCCGGACTGGCAGCGCTTGATCCCGGCGGCATCGATGTTTTCGCCGCCTCTCTTGAACAATTCAGCGCCGTATTGACCTCAGCCAACCATACGCTCAAGCGCTCTCTTACCGATCCACGGCTGTTCAGCGGTATCGGCAACGCTTACTCTGACGAAATTCTTTTTCATGCGCAGCTCTCACCGGTATTGCTGACGCAGCGCATGGACCAACAGCAGATTCGCCGTCTCTATGAAGCTACGCGTAAGACGCTTACGCAATGGACGGAAACGCTGCGCACTGAGAGCTCCAAAAAGTTTCCAGAAAAAGTTACGGCCTTTCGCCCGGAGATGGCCGTCCATGGCCGCTATGGCAAGCCATGTCCCGTTTGTGGTGAAAAGGTCCAGCGCATCCGCTATGCATCGAATGAAACCAATTATTGCCCGCACTGCCAGACCGCAGGGAAATTGCTCGCCGATCGCTCTCTCAGCCGTCTCCTGCGCAAGGATTGGCCGAAAACTCCTGAAGAATTGGAAGAGCGGCGCAAAGCTTAGAGCGCTTAAGACCATAATTCATTAGCCGCACTTGCCGCCAACCACATCGTTACGTCATCCCGAACCCTGTCAGGGAAGCCGCGCCTTCGGGATCCATTTGCGCGCTGCTTCTTGCGCGTAAATGGGCAGAGCGGCTGAGCCAGGGGTGAGGGACCCTGTGCTTGCAATATGACGACAATCAAAACTTGATCGTCGCGTTGTATAACTGGTCTTCCTCCGTGTTCCTTCGTGTCCTCTGTGGTAAAACGCTTTTTAGAAATCAACGCCGCGCTGCCGTTCCCACCAACTCCGCCACTGCCGTGCTGATTCTCTCCAGTGCTGTGCTGACTTTCTGCGGCTCGTAGCCCACAGTAATGCGAAGATGGTTTTCCGTTCCCAGGTAAGCGCCGGGAGCTACCAGCACCGAAACTTTTTTGCGGATATGGTCGGCCAACTTCACTGACGGTATATCAAAGTGGTATTGCACAAACGCGATTGAGGTCGCGACCGCCGGGCTCACAGAGAACCTGCCTTCCTGCTTCTGCACCCAGTTTTCCAGGACCGCGTGGCCTTCGCGTGAAAGCTTGCGCTGTCTTTCCAGCAGCGTCTTGCGCTTTGCCGGTTGCACGGCAATCTCCGCCAGCGTCATGCTTGGCCCTGATGCGGCGATCACCGCGTACTCATGCCGTCGCCAAAGTGCTTCAATCATTTCTGGCGGCGCAACAGCCCAGCCGATACGCAGTCCCGCCAAGCCATACGCTTTGGACAAACTGTTGACGCAGATCACGCGGTCATACATTCCCCAGAAACTTGGCGTCTCGTCTCCATTCAACTCCGTGCCGCGATACACCTCGTCCGCGTGCAGCCACGCACCAGCTTTGCCGGCAGATGTTCACCACGCGCTGCATCTCTTCTCCGGAAAAAATGCTTCCCGTCGGGTTATTGGGATTCACAACAGAAATCAGTTTGGTCTTGGCTGTGACCAGTGACTCCAGTACATCCAGATCAAGCCGCCAGTTATTTCCCGGACACAACTGCGCCTCTTTCACCCGGCAGCCTAGATTTTTTGCCAGCCCCCAAACCTGTCGGTAACCGGGCGAGACCACAATCACCTCGTCGCCGTGCTCCAGAAGCGTGCTGCAAACCATCCAGTTGGCCTGCGCCGCGCCCACCGTAACCAGAATGTTCTCAGCGGACGCATTGGAATAAAGCGCGGCAATGCGCTCGCGCAGCAAGCCCGTGCCATTTACCTCAGGATAGTAAAGCGGCAGCTCCAGCAGCGGCTTGGGATCCTCGCCGGCGAGCAAGTCGCTCATGTTGGCACATTGGACCGAGCTATCGGCCAGATTGATTTCCACCGTCCGCTCAAATTGCGATTGAAAATATTCCAGATCGAAATTTTGAAATTCCATGCAATATCCTTGCTCATTGGTGCCCAGAGCGTTTCAAAAATATCACTGTAGGCTGGCCGTGGAACTATAAAAACAACGTCATCCCGAGGGGCCGGGCGCGAGCACAAGCTTTCTTCATTGTGCGAGCCCGGCACGAGGGACCTTGCGTTTCGTCGGTACGAAAGATCTAGCTTACTGATGATCCTTGCTCTGCTGCGTTCTTTCTCTGTCTCTTCCAGTAAAAATAAAATGGTACGCCCAGCGCAACAATCGCAGTTCCCAGCAGTGTCTCTTTTTTCTTTTCAATCGCAGCGTTGACCGCCCATAAGCTGCCCAGAACTATATAAATCGCCGGAACCCACGGATATCCGGTGCAGAGGTAAGGGCGCGGTGTGTCTGGCTGTTTGCGCCGGAGCACGAATAAACCTGCGACGGTCAAAACGTAGCTCAGAACCATCATGAACATCACGTAGGTAAAAAGCTCGTCGTATTTTCCGCTGAGCGCCAGCACGGCGGACCATATGGATTGCAGTACCAGGCTCATCACCGGCGTGTGCCAGCGCGGATGCACTTTGGCCAGCGAACGAAAAAAGATACCGTCTTCCGCCATGGCGTAATAAACGCGGGCGCCGCTCATCAGGCATGGGCGCCATGGCGCCAAAGCATGAGAGCGCCACCATCAGTGAAAGCCACGGCGCAACCCGGCCGGAAAACATGGAGACCGCCGCCGTCTGTGCCACGGCTTCCTGCGCGGCAATTTCTTTCATTGGCAGCGCGTAAACATAAACCGCATTAATGGAGATATAAACCGCGCCTACCAGCAGCATGCCCCAGATCAAAGCGCGCGGCAGATTGCGCTGCGGGTCTTTGACTTCGCCGGCAACAAATGTCACATAGACCCAGCCATCGTAGGCCCAGAAGACGGCGATCAACGCGATGCCAATCCCGGTCACAAATGAAGCCGAATCCGACCCGGCGGGAAGTGCATACCGGAAGTGGTCCCATGATCCTCGCCCGAGCGCCAGGCCGCCAAACACAAAGATGGCAATGGCGCCGAACTTGGCCCATGTGGCGACGTTCTGCAGTATCGCGCCCTTCTTCACGCCAAAAATATTGATCAGAGTTTGCAGCGCGATGGCCGCCAGCGCTATCAGGTGGCCCCGAGTGACATCCACGAACCGAAGCGGGAAGACAACTTGTTCCACACGCAATGCCGGGAAAGTCTGCCCCAGATACGTGGCGAAGCCCACGCCTAGAGCAGCCACAGTACCGGTGGCGCTTACCGTGAAATACATCCAGCCATAGAGGAAGCCCGCTGCGTCACCGTAGGCTTCGCGCATGTAAACGTACTGGCCGCCCGCACTGGGAAACATGCTGCCCAGTTCGGCAAACGCAAAGCAGGCCAGCAGCGCCATGCCCATGCCGATGACCCATACAAAAAGAAAGAGCCATGGCTTGCGAGTGTTGAGCGCTACATCTTTTGCGGTGAGAAAGATGCCTGACCCAATAATTCCGCCGGCCAGCAGCAGAATGGAGTCAGAGAGCGAGAGTCCGCGGACGAGCTTGGTTTCTTTTGTATCCGATTGAGGCAAGAGTCAGGCCGCGTCCTGTCGCGGAGTAGATATCATCCTCTTTCTAATGGCGGCGTCAAGCCTTTACGGCCGATTCGGCAGCTTCACCTTGCGATCCTCCGGCTTCATCGCGTTAAACTCCGCCGACTTGCCTTTAGGAATGCTCAGCATCGTCCATTCGGCGCCGCGCAGGTGTTTGCCGACATAGAGAATCTGCCCAATGTGATAGGCCGTGTGCATCAGGCTGCGGTTGATGGCCTGCAGGATTGTGTGTGGTTCGCCGCGGATCGTCACCGTCCGGACAAAATCTTCCGGCTTGAGTGCCGCGATGTTGTCGAAAATAATCTGAAAGCTCTCTTCCCAGCGACGCATCAGGTCAGGGCGCGTGTCGGCGGCCGTGAGCACAAATTCCTGGTCGCGATTGCGATCAGGCTTTTCTCCGTCCGAAGTAAGGAAGTCAGTCCAGCGGGAGCGCAGGTTGCCTGCCATATGCTTCACAAGATGGGCAGCGCTGTTGGACTCCGGGTCAGGAAGCTGGAAAAAGTCCTGGTCTGAAAGCTGTGCCAGCGCAGCATCCGCCATCCGTTTGTAGCCGCGGAAACTGCGGCGGACTTCATCTAGATAAGCAGCCTCAAAAGCCCCATCAGACATGGCTAAAGACATGGCTAACCTCCTGATTCTTTAGCTTAACAAGAAACTTGCACCCGAAAATGCCCTTGGTACGTATAACTGTTCAAGAGAGGGCATTTGGAACAAGTTGCCGGATTCGAAGACGATAGGCTCACCACGGCGCTGACCCGGTCAGCCCAGGGTGATTCGATGGCCTTTGCCGAACTGGTGCAGCAGCACCAGGGCATGGTTTTCAGCATCGCCTATCACTTCCTGCATGATCGGGCATTGGCGGAAGACCTGGCACAAGAGGTTTTTCTGGAGCTGTACCAGAGTCTGGATCGAATCGAGTCTGCGGCGCACCTCACGTACTGGTTGCGGCGCGTCACGGCTAACCGCTGCATTGACCAGGGACGGAAAAAGTTTCGCCGGCGCGAACTGGCGCTGGAAGATGCTCCGGAGCCAAGCGCGCCGTCGCAGTCGCAGGTAAATGATCCGCTCTTGCTGGAGCGATTGCAGCAGAGCGTAGCCGGACTGCCGGAAAGGCAAAGGATGGTCGTGATCCTGCGCTTTCAGGAAGGCCTGGGACCGGCCGAGATTGCGGAAGTTTTAGAAATGCCGGTGAACACCGTAAAGAGCACGCTGCATCGTTCATTGGCCGATCTGCGCAAGGGGCTGACGCGCAAGATCAGAGAGGTACGATATGCATTTTTCTGAAGACGATCTTCGCCAGGCGCTCAAGCGCCAGGAACCCGGCAGTGGTTTTACCCAGCGCGTGATGGCGCGGGTAAACCAGGCCAAGGTTGAAGGCCCGGTTGAAATAAAGAGGGAGCCGGCAGTCAAGAAAAGCAACGGAGCTTTTCTGGCGTGGTGGAAGCTGCGTCCGGCATGGAGTTTTGCCGTGGTTGCCATTCTGCTGCTGGCCTTCGGAGTGGGCGGCTACCAGTATTCGGAGTATCGCCACAAAGAAGAGATAAGAGTAGCGCAAGAGAACCAAAAGCGATTAGAGCAAGCGGAAGCGAGCACAGAGATCAGGCAATTCTGGCGCTGGAGATTGCACGGTCCAAGTTAAACCATGTTTTGCAGCACGCCCAGCTTTCCTCGGAAAGCGGTGATAACGGTACCGAAAAGATCAGGAGACAACGTTTATGAACCTTATAACCAGAGCTCTAGCGCGAACCCTTGTAGCGTTGGTTCTGTGCTGCCTTTCCGCGCGCGGCTTTGCGCAGGATGCAAAACTGCAACTCGACAATCTGGATAAACTCAGTGACAAGGCCGCTCGCGTGACCGATGTCACGCTGGATGGATCCCTGCTGGCGTTCGCCGCCAAGATCATTGAAAGCGCCGATGACGGAGATCCAGATACCGCGCAGCTCAAATCCATCATCAAGGACCTCAAAGGGATTTACGTGAAGAGCTTTGAGTTTGATGCGGCCAGCCAGTACAGCAAGGCTGACGTTGATGCGATCCGTGCCCAGCTCACGGCGCCACGCTGGACAAAGATTGTTCAGAGTATCGACAAGCGAAATAATGAGCACGATGAAATCTATTTGCTGAAAATGGGTGAGCGCGTTGGGGGCGTGGTTATTCTGGTGGCTGAACCCAGGGAACTCACGGTGGTCAATATTGTGGGGGACGTTCCCATGGATAAGATTGCCGCTCTGGAGCACCACTTTGCTCCCAGCTCGAAGGAATCAGGCAAGGACAAGGACAAGCCGAAGAAGGAGAGCAGCCATGAAGAAGAGTAGAAGCTTTTTATTCGCGATCAGCGTGGCCGCCGCAGCTCTACTTTTTACAACGCCGCAACCGGCATTTGCCAAAGACGATTTCGGCAAGATCGTGCAGCACATTGAAACGAACTATCATGTCCACCGCCAGCATCGATGGGTAATGGGCCTGGCTGGATTTACCGTTAAATTCTGGCACGTCGCCGGGGTAAAAAATTTCAAGGGCGCCATCTTTGAGAACCAGCACTTTGCCAACGCCAGCTCGGATACGCGGTTTGATGAGGTTGTCCGCGCCGCCATGGATTCAGGCTGGCAGCCCGTGGTGCAAAGCTGGGACCGCCGCAGCGGCGAGCGCACTTACATCTATGCTCAGGATCTGGGCAAAGACATGAAGGTATTGGTGGTGAATCTTGAGTCCAATGAAGCCGTGGTGCTCCAGGTAAAAGTGGACCCCAAAAAGCTGAATGATTTTGTTCAGGAAACCATGCCTGACCGCCGCCATCGCACTGCGCCTCGCGAAGAAGTCCAGCCGCTGAACGTCGATCCGCTAAACAACGACAAAACCGAAATGGCCGCCGCAACTGCGCCGAACTGGGATGGCATTTGCCTGTTTGCGCAGGAGCCCGAGCCGCCGGTGAATAACGAGCTTTAAAGGTAAGCTGGGCTCTACAGTGCGTCTGGTTGCGCAAAAAATTGGGGCGGCATTGCTGCCGCCCGCAAAAACCTCTGGAGGGAGGAGAAAGGAGATCTACTTCGGTGTTTGCTGTGTCTGCTCTGCGTGTTGCTTCATGCGTTCCTGCCTGCGTTGCTGGCGTTCCAGCATGAGTTGTTGCGCCTTCTGCCGTTGCTCAGCGGTAAGCACGGCATAGACTTCTGACCGCATGCGCTGCTTCTCCACAATCAAGTCAGTCATAATCTGGGCTTGTTTGCCGGCGAACGCGCGGGCCTGGTTCTCGTCAAAACTTCCATTGATGTTTGCATCCTGCGCCTGCTGGTTCTGGCGCATCTGCTGCATCAGGGGCTTGATCTTGGTTTTTTCCGTGGCCATGATGCCCTTGATCTGCGTTTGCTGGGCATCGGTCAGGTTAAGCTGTTTGGCCATATGCCTCATCCAGCCACCGTGATGGCCGAAGCCTTTACCAGGACGTTGCGCTAAAGCCGATGTTGCCAGGCCGGCTGCCAGGGCCATAAGGATCGCGGGAATAATCAAAAACTTCTTGTACATAAATTGCTCCTTCCAATCGGCAGCAACATTACCCCGGCGCAAATAACGCTCTGGAACCCCAATAACGTCTGCCGTTAGTATTAACCCAGAACGTAAACAAAAAGCGTTATGACTTGTTAATTCGTTTATGATGCCTTCACATTTCTTAACCCTATGCGGATATGCGCAGGGTTTAAGGTGGCAAGTATGGTTTCAGTTCTGCTAATTGACGACGACACAGAGTTAAGCAAGCTGCTGGAGGAATATCTCCAGAGCGAGCAATTCGAACTTGATGCAGCGCATGACGGCCCCAGCGGCCTCGATAAAGCGCTCACCAACCAATATGCGGCCGTGGTCCTGGATGTAATGCTTCCGGGCATGAGCGGTCTGGATGTACTCAAACAAATGCGGCAAAAAAGTGCCGTGCCGGTGCTTATGCTGACGGCCCGCGGAAGCGAGCTGGACCGTATCCTTGGGCTGGAGCTGGGCGCGGATGACTATCTGGCCAAGCCTTTTAATCCGCGGGAACTGGTTGCACGGCTGCGGGCCATTCTCCGTCGCGCGACTACTGGAGGACCTTCAGCCTCAGCACAGCCTGTGCATCTGGCCGGAGTTGATCTGCATCCTGAATCGCGCAGCGTAACCTGCAATGGCAAGCCCATCAATCTTACCGGCGCTGAATTCGATCTGCTCTTTACCTTCCTGCGCAATCCTGGAAAAATTATCAGCAGGGAAGATCTGACACAGGCCGCGCTGGGACGGCCCATGTCTCCCATGGACCGCAGCATTGACGTGCATGTAAGCAATCTGCGGCGCAAGCTCGGCCCCTATGAAGGCGAGCAGGAGCGCGTGAAGGCCATCCGCGGCAGTGGATACGTCTATCTTCTCCCGGGAGAGCAATAAGTGAAATATCGCAGTCTGTTCTGGAAGATCTTTTTCTGTTTCTGGCTGGCGGCAGCAGCCATGATCGGCGCATTGAACCTGATGCTCTGGTTTTCATTTACGAGTGATCCCAATCCAGAACGCAGGCGTGGCGCGCTAGGCGAAGCGCTCAATCTTTATGCAGAGTCCGCAGTCCAGGTTTATGACAGTGAAGGCGCACAAACTTTTGAGCAATACGCAAATCGATCTCTGAAAGAAGCCGGCACGGAGATTGCTTTGTTTGAAGGTGACGGCACGCCGCTGATCAATCAATCTTCTCCAGAAGTGGCGAGTGTGGCTGCGGAGATCAAGCAGACAAGGCAGCATGTTTCGCAGGTTTCCGCCCTGGGCCGGCTCACCTGGGGACGGCTGGTGGTTGCGCCCAGCGGCCGAACTTTTATTTTTGTCAGCCGATTGCGCCAGCCCTATGTGCCCAGAGGGCTTCCGAATCTTGGAATCGCGCTCAGTATCCTGGCCTCAGGTCTGATCTCGTATTTGCTCGCGTTATATCTCACTTCTCCGGTAAAGAAGCTGAAATCCGTGGTGCAGTCCTTTGCTGAGGGAAATCTGGATGTGCGTGTTACGCCGCAACTGGGTAACCGCCGTGACGAACTAGCTGACCTGGGCCGTGAATTTGATCACATGGCCGAGCGCATTGATACGCTCATCTCTTCTCAGAAACGCCTGCTGGCGGATATCTCCCATGAACTGCGTTCACCGCTGGCGCGCTTGACCGTGGCACTGGAGTTGGCGCGCAAGAATGTGAATGAAAAAGGTATTCCGGCGCTGGATAGAATTGAGATGGAATCTGACCGCGTCAACCAACTTGTCGGCCAGTTACTGGCTCTCACCCGTCTGGAGAGCGGCGCCGAACGTGTTCCCCCGGAGACGGTGGCACTGGAAGATCTGGTGCAGCAAGTTATTGACGATGCCAATTATGAGGCGAAGCCACTTCATAAAGAAGTCAAAGTGCTGCAGCTTGCTCCGTGCCGCGTTCGCGGATCTTCTGAGCTTTTGCGCAGCGGAATAGAAAATGTCATCCGCAATGCCATTCGCTATACCGGTGTGGGGACAGCCGTTGAAGTTTCTCTCAGCTGGAAGCTTGATACAGCGGTATTGGTAGTGCGTGATCATGGGCCGGGCGTCCCGGAGGCGGAGCTAACGCATATCTTTGAACCTTTCTATCGTGTAGGAGAAGCGCGTGAACGCTCCAGTGGCGGCGTTGGCCTGGGACTTTCCATCGCGGACCGCACAATCAAACTGCATGGCGGCACGGTCCGCGCGGAAAATGTTGCCGGCGGTTTGCTCATCACCATTGAGCTGCCTGTCTCGCCGTGTCCCACCGCTGTCCAAGCCACGGCAGAAAAAGTGCCGGTTTCTTGAGCCTTGAGTTTCTGAAGCTGGGAATCTCTGAGCTGGGAGTCTCTAAAGCTGGCTGGGTAAGAGCCGATGATTCATTTCGGATCACTCGGCTCCATCAATTTCACGCCACTTTGTCGCCAAGGTTCTTTTTTTCACCAGCCTCCTTGGCGTCAAGACGGCCATGAGCGGCAGCGGCTTTCTCAATCTCTGAATTAATCTCGCCGCCCAGCAGAATTGCGAATCCGGAAATATACAGCCAGAAAAGCAGCACAATCACTACTCCCAGCGCTCCATACGTCTTGCTATAGCTGCTAAAAAAATGCAGATAAACGCGGAACAATAGCGACGCGCCAATCCATACCAGAACGCCAACCAGCGCTCCGGGTGTGATCCAATACCATTCTTGCTTGGCGTCGGGTCCCCAGTAATAGAGAAGCGCAAACGCCATCACAATAAAAAGAAACGCAATCACCCATTGCAAAAGATGCCATGTCATCATCGCGGCGGCGCTCAATCCAATTCGTGATCCTACAAAGTCAGCGATAGTACCGCCGTAAAGAATAATTGCCAAGGCCACCATCGTAAGCGCGGAAATTGCAATCGTCAGGCCAACAGCAGCGAGGCGGCGCCTCCACCAGGGACGCACCTCTTGTATGTTGTAGCAGCGGTTTAATGCGTCCATGATGGAACTTATTCCGCCCGAACCGGACCAGAGAGCCAGCGTCAGCCCCAGCACCAGCTTGAGACCGGTGCTGCTGCTTGCGATCTCATGCAGCGGCTTCTGGATCAGTCTGTATGCATCTCCTGGCAGTACCTGCGCGGTGTACTGGAGCAAAGCCATTTCGAGATTGTGACTTCTGGTAATGAGTCCCAGGATTGCCGTAAGAAAAAAAATCATGGGGACTAGCGCTGAGATGAAATAGTAGGCCAGCGCCGCTGAATGGGTGAACAGATCATCGTCATTCACTTCCTGGTACAGTCGTTTCAACAATTGCCGGAGTGTAAGACCGCCAAGCTTCCACGGGGACGCCTTCTCCCTGCTCGCTTTGGCCCGATGCTCGGATTCTCCGCCAAATTTATAAAGACGCATTACCCGCTACCCCAGAGTAGCTACGTACCTGCTGGATTGGATGAAATTAAGTGAAGAAGGGAAACTGCTGGCCAGAGCTGCCGGTTTTTTATCACCCTGGGGGAGTTGACAGAACAACAGGTTCGAAAGCCTTTGCTGGCGGGCATTGTTCTTATAACGCCCGTTTGCGCTGTTCACCGTTCCTGCATTTCTGTTTCACTCCCATCAGGGTGAGAGAGAAAAGAATGAATACTTATAAGACGGCGTCCTACGCGCTGAGTTATCAAAACCCCGGCAAATAAGTTGTAAAAAAGTATTGCAAAAACAGGGAACCTAATCTTGTGGCCAACGTATTACTAACCAAGAGCTGCAGATCAGGTCAAAAGAAGGCAGCACTGACAAATCGAAATTATTTGGAGGGATGTATGGACGCGAAATGGAACAATCTTGCTGATAACACCATGGTGCGAATTGCAATGGTGGTGGTCGGTTTTGGCGCGTGGCTGGCGATTGGCTACGGTTTACTGGCAGTCTAAAAGGCGGAGTTGCAGCAATCTTTCAGCTCCGCCCTGGGCTGTTCCGCACACAGGCGTGTGTGAAATGATCATTCCAGGCATTTTCAGCCTGGCTATTTTTTAGACCTGGCTATTTTTTAAACCTGGCTATTCTTTAAACCTGGGCTACTTCCGCGGCTTTTCCTGAACCATAACGTGTCTGCAGGTATTCGTTCAGGATGTCAAAGAACTCGGCGACAATGTGGTCGCCCTTCAGCGTAGTCATCAACCGTCCGTCAACGAATACCGGCGCCTTGGGTTCTTCAAATGTGCCAGGGAGAGAAATGCCGATGTTGGCATGCTTGGATTCGCCGGGGCCGTTCACCACGCAACCCATCACAGCGACTTTGAGTTCTTCTACCCCAGGATATTTATCTTTCCACACCGGCATGTTCTCGCGAAGATAAGACTGAATCTGCTCTGCCATCTCCTGGAAGAAGGTGCTGGTGGTGCGTCCGCATCCGGGGCAGGCCGTTACCTGCGGAGTGAAGCTGCGAATGCCCATGGATTGCAGGATCTGCTGGCCGACAAAAACTTCTTCCGCACGGTTGCCGTTTGGAGCCGGTGTGAGTGACACGCGAATGGTATCGCCGATACCTTCCTGCAACAGCACGGCCAGACCGGCTGCGCTTCCGACTATGCCTTTGGCTCCCATGCCGGCTTCGGTCAATCCCAGATGCAATGGATAGTCGCAGCGCGACGCCAGGCTGCGATAAACGTCGATCAGGTCCTGAACGCCGCTGACCTTGGCGCTGAGAATGATGTAATTGTGCGGCAGACCGAAGTCTTCAGCCAGCTCCGCGGAACGCAATGCACTGACTACCATCGCTTCCATGGTGACGTCGCGGGCGTCCATGGGATTGGCGCTGCGGGAATTTTCGTCCATCATGCGGGTGAGCAGCTGCTGGTCCAGCGAGCCCCAGTTCACGCCGATTCGCACCGGTTTGTCATTCTTGATGGCCACTTCAACCATTGCGCGGAAATTGTCATCGTTCTTGCGGCCCACGCTCACGTTGCCGGGATTAATACGGTACTTCGCCAGCGCCTGCGCGCACGCGGGATATTTCGTCAGAAGAAGGTGGCCGTTATAGTGGAAGTCGCCAATAATGGGGACGTGCACGTTCTGCTTTGCCAGTTGTTCAACAATCGCCGGCACGGCTTGCGCCGCAGCGTCATTGTTCACGGTCACGCGGACCATCTCTGAGCCGGCCAGAGCCAACTGAGCGACTTGCTTCACGGTCGAGGCCACATCCGCCGTGTCAGTATTTGTCATGGATTGCACCACGACGGGCACATCGCCGCCCACACGTACGTTGCCGATCTTTGCGGTAACACTTTTCCTGCGCTGAATGGATGCCATTGTCTCTAGTTTACCCGATTTTCCCTGT
Organism: Terriglobia bacterium; assembly: GCA_963724105.1. Lineage (GTDB taxonomy): Bacteria > Acidobacteriota > Terriglobia > Terriglobales > Acidobacteriaceae > Angelobacter. The sequence goes on from CAVRTD010000010.1 coordinate 472,032, forward strand.
TATTTTGGCTGCAAAGTAGTTACCAGAGGACGACGCGCGCGATTGCGCCGCAAAGCGTTTAGAATCCCCTTTAGAGCTTTTGGTGTCTAATTACAAGAATGTTTTCCGTGTCGTTTAAATCAATATATCCGCGCGTTTTTCTTCTTCTTGCTCTTGCCGGAATTTCCTCTGCACAGAGCAAAGGCCCGTCTGGAGTGCTGCCACAATCCTTTAGCGGATGGCAGCTCGAACCGCAGAGCGCCAAGACCAGCACTGATCCAGTGGCGGCAGATCCAACAGATTATCCCGTCCTCAAGGAATACGGTTTTGCTGATGTTGAAAACGCTACCTATCAACGCGGTGGCCGCAAAATGCAGATCAAGGCAGCGCGCTTCAATGACGCCAGCGGCGCTTTTGGCGCTTTTACTTATTACGTCCAGCCGCAAATGCAGGTTGAGAAGATTGGCGACCAGGGCGCTTCCAGTAATCAGCGCATCTTGTTTTCCAAAGGTAATCTTCTTGTGGACGTGAGCGTGGAACATCTGACCGCCATGTCTGCGGCTGATCTACGCACTCTTGCTGATCTACTGCCGCGTCCGAAAGGCAACGTTGGCACCATGCCCACATTGCCCGGCAATCTCCCTGCACAATCTTTGTTACAGAACACCAGCCGCTATATTCTTGGTCCGGAGGCGCTCAATCGGCTCGGCGTGCCAATCCCGGCGCAGTTGATTGATTTCAGCAAAGGACCGGAAGTCACGTTTGGCAAATATCGGACATCGCAGGGCGAAGCGTCCATGACGCTGATTGGTTATCCAACGCCGCAAATAGCCAAAGAGCGCATGGCAGCCATGCAGGCAGCCTCACTTTCGAATGGTCCTTTCTACTTCAAGCGCACTGGACCATTCCTTGTGGCTGTGAACGGCAACATTCCCGCCGACGAAGCGCAATCACTGCTGGCATCCGTTAACTATGACGCGGATGTTACCTGGAACCAGCCGACCAAACCCAAACCCGTGGAGAATCGAGCCGGATTTATCGTGGCTCTGATCCTGTTATGCGTGCTCATGGTGCTGGCTGCTCTGGTGTTTGGCTTCGCTTTTGGAGGCCTCAGGATCCTGGCGAGCCGGGTGTTCCCAAACCGGGTTTTTAGCCGGAAAAAGTCAGCCGAGATCATCCGTTTGAACCTGAAGTGACCCTATAAGTCCCTGAAAAGGAAACCGCTTACAGGGAACAGACCTGCGAAAGTGACATTTTTTGTCATTTGTAAAGCGGTGTTGATAAGATTGTTAAATGATTGAAAACAAAGGTGTTTATTCTCTAAAAATTCCTTGACACTGCCTTTCACCGCCCAATAAGATTTCGCCAGAAAGTTCTGATGGTCTTTGCTGAACTCCGTTAGAACTATTCTCCCTTGAAAGAAGAGGCCGTTCCGTTGCCGGACGGCCTTTTCGTTTTATCCTGTCGCGACGCAAAACGTCGCTCCACTCCGCTAAAGATTTTCAACCACCGCTAAGAAAATTTTTCGCGCTCATCGCGCCAGCCGATTTGAGATTTTTTGCGTGGGCTTTCCGATGACGTGCGATGTCGGGCGATGACGGCGCTTCGGCGATCCTATCAGTGTTATCCGTGTAAATCAGTGGCAAGGTTTTTTGGTTTTTCTTATTCATCCATCTCATACGCGATCTTGATCCATTTCTTCACTTCCGCGTCGATATCTTTCGGTGACGCGATCTCGATCCGGTGTGTGATGCGGTCTTTCTTTTCAAAACCTCCGGTATCGATGAGCCGTTTTGGAACTTTGGTATCTTTGAGCGCCAGCCCCAGATCGATGCGCGTCCGTGTGGTTGGTTTGATCTGCGCGAAAACGTGTTTGCGATAAAGCGGCACCATGGTCTGGCACGGACACACTTTTACATCTTTGCCCAGACTGCGTCCCAGCGCCATCAAATCGCTAAAGAGCGGACGCAGCGCTTCCTTCGCGCCGGAGTACATTTTCTCCACATACTCATCGGCTTGTTTGAGATACGTCTCCTCGGTTCCGTCATCGCCTTTGCCTACGGACTGCTCCGCTATGAACGAAGCATAATTTCTTCCCAGCCCATGGCTGGCCTGTAGCCACTCGCGGCGCTCTTTTTCTGTCGGCAGAGCTGATTTTTTCACCAGCGTAATCCACTCCTCGAGGCTCTTGCCGGTCTTCTGCTTTATGCCGGCAATTGTGCTCTGGTACATGGCCAGGCTGGGATGAACGTCATAAGATGAGGATATTTTTAATTTCTTGGCAGCGGGCATAAGTGCCTCCGGCGCAGTAGTTTACTCCTAAGAGTGGCTGCACGTCAGCAGCTCTGTAATTGAAGCCTAAAGCCTGAAGCCCAAATCTGAATGCTTGCTGGGGGCGGGGGGACGAAACCCGGTCCTCGGATTTTTGTAAGCCTCTCGTGCCCGCGCTATACTGCTGCGGTCATATGGAAATTACCAACCCTCGCGAATTTCCTGCTCTCTGGGACAACGATTACTGGGAAAAGGTCCGCCAGCGTACGCTGAAAGTCATCGCCTGCATTCCGCCGGAAAAATATGACTGGCGTTATGCTGAAGGCAAATTCAGCTTCGCCGATATCATCCGCCACCTGGCTACCATTGAACGCTACATGTATGCGGAAAACGTCCAGCTCAAACCCAGCCGTTATCCTGGCCACGGCCCTGACGTAGCAAAAGCCCCGCAACTGGCAGACACTCCGGAAAACGTTCTGGCATTCTTTAACCAGATGCATCAGGAATCCATGGCCATCTTCACCCGGCTCACGGCGGAAGATCTGCAGAAAAAATGCGTGACTCCCGGCGGAGTTCCCATCACGGTGTGGAAGTGGCTGCGCGCCATGGTGGAGCATGAGGTCCATCATCGGGCGCAAATGTATATTTATCTGGGCATGCTGGGGATCGCCACTCCGCCGCTCTACGGACTCACTTCAGAAGAAGTAAGAGAGCGGAGCCGGTAAGATATCATCAAGCTTAAAGCGTCGCTGTGGTCTGGCGCGCAGCAAACATGCCGATTGCCTATCTCACCCTGGAACTGCGCATTGAAGGCGCGCACTCATTGAAAGATAAGCGCCAGGTGGTGCGCAGCATCAAGGACCGCCTGCGCAACTCGTTCAATATCTCCATCGCAGAAATTCAGGTCACCGATCTCTGGCAGCGGGCCACGCTTGGCGTGGTCAGCATCTCTGACTCGCGCGACTACCTGCAGGGCCTGATGCGCAACGTGGAGAACGCCGCCACGCGACAGGCCAACAACCTGGGAGCTGAGGTGATCGACTCATTCATGGATTACCTGGAAGACTCATCGTTTGGTGAAGAGGAAAGTTAGCTTTACAGGATTGCCAAAACCGCCGGAATTGCCAGTGGCAATTGAAACCCCATCTTGTTTCAGGAGGAGGTTGGTAAGAAGTATCTGAAGGTAATTACTACGCATCTGCTTCCACCATCTATTTGCCCGTTATCTGCTTCATGCTTTCAAGGTTTCAGGTTTTCAATTATCACTTTTGGCAATCCCGGCGATTTTGGCAATCTGCGGCCCCGCTTCCTTCCTTGCATTTTCTCTGGTATCCTCATAGGTTTTTCGTAGGGATGTAAATACCATGCCGGAACACCGGGCTAGACAGTACCATCGGGAACGAGTAGGTGAGACGCTGAAGGAAGAAATCGGCGTCATCATCGAAGGCGAGCTGGGCGATCCGCGCATTGCGCTTTGCAACGTAACGGAGATCACGCTGGCGCCGGATAACAAAAGTGCGCGTGTGTACATTGAGGTTGCGGGCGATGAGCACGAATCGGAAGAGACGATTACGGCCATTAACGCAGCCAAGGGATACATCAAGCGCGAGTTGCTGATTCGAATGGGCGTACGCCACATACCGGAGCTGCACTTCGTTCTCGATAAATCGCAGGAATATGGTTCCAGGATTGATGACATTCTGGGCCGAATCAAGAAACGCACCAAGAACATGAAAGACAAGAAGAAATAGAAAGCAATCAGCAATCATGGACCAGCTCGCACAGGTCTTACAGGAAATTGAAAAGCGCCGGCGTTTTCTGGTCACGTCGCACGCGCGCCCCGATGGGGACGCGATTGGATCCGCGCTGGCCCTTGCCCAGATTCTGCGCAAGATGGGCAAAAGCGCTGAAGTCATTCTGCGAGACAACGTCCCTGTGATCTACAAGCCGCTGCCTCACTCGGAAACAATCATTCATTCTTCCCGCGTTGAGGGAGACTATGATGCCGCCATCGTCCTTGAGTGTGACAGCATTCAGCGCACGCGCCTGGAAGGTCTGGAAAATCTCTTTCTGATCAACATTGATCACCACATCAGCGCCAAGCCTTTTGCTAACGTCAACTGGATTGATTCCACCGCGGCAGCCACGGCGGAGCTGGTCTTTCGTCTGGCCCAGGCGGCACAGGTAAAGCTTACGCCGGAGATTGCCACCTGCCTTTACACGGCTGTGCTCACGGATACCGGCTCATTTTGTTATTCGCCCACCAACGCATGCACGTTTGAGCTGGCCAAGCTGCTGGTGGAACACGGAGCGGAGCCCAGCCAGATTGCGCAGAACGTCTACTTTGCCAGCCCAATTTCCAAGATGCGTCTGCTGGGCGCGGCGCTCTCACGGCTGGAAAATGAAGGCGCGGTTACATGGATGTCGATTACGCGGCAGGACATGGAGCGTTTTGGCGCGCTGGATGAAGATTGCGAAGGCCTGGTCAATTACGCGCTGGGGATCGCCGGCGTTGAGGTGGCGGTTTTCTTTCGTGAAGTGGCCAAGGAGCGCGTGCGTGTTAGCATCCGCAGCAAGGGCGCGGTGAATGTTGCTGCTATTGCCGAGAAGTTCGGCGGCGGCGGACATGAATGCGCCGGCGGCTTCGCGACAGATGGCCCTATCCATGAGGCAGCGGAGCGCGTCTTGAATGAATTGCGCCCGCTTCTATCCACCATCTGTCCCAAAATTAGCAGCCCAAAATTAGCAACCAAAGATTGACACCGTTGCATACAATCAAACTGTCTATACCCGGCTCGTGGCCGCGCATCCTCATGAATGATCGCAACAAATTGCTCGCTGTACAGCTCGTGCTGGTTTTCGGCGTGTGCTTCTTCTTTTTCTTTTTCGGACTGGGCGCATTTGGCCTGCTGGGCGCGGACGAACCACGCTATGCCCAGATTGCCCGCGAGATGCTGGCCCGCCATGACTGGATTGTCCCTACGCTGAACGGCGCGCCGTGGCTGGAAAAGCCGGTGCTCTTGTATTGGAAGATGATGGGCAGCTACAGCCTCTTTGGCGTGAGCGACTGGGCTGCGCGCATTCCCGCGGCTGCTCAGGCCATGGCGCTGGTTGTGGGGATTTTCTTTTTCATGCGGCGCTTCCGTTTTGCCAGCGAATTGGATGCCGCCATGATCGCTGCATCTTCTGCGGGGATGATCGGCTTTGGCCGCGGCGCTTCCACTGACATGCTGGTCTCCGCTCCATTTGCTCTGGCCATGATGTGCTGGTGGACCTGGCGCCAGACCAGCAAGAAGCTCTGGCTGATGTTGTTCTATGCGCTGCTGGCCTTCGGCGCGTTGGCAAAAGGCCCTGTGGCCCCTGCATTGGCTGTGCTGGTAGTTGGCGCGTATGCGGCGCTTCATCGCGATGGCAAGATTTTTCTTCGTACTCTTTCCATTCCCGGCTTTGTTCTGTTTTTTGTCATTGTGCTGCCCTGGTATCTGGCGGTGCAGCACTATGTACCGCAATTCTTCCGCGTCTTTTTTGTTGAGCACAATCTTGAACGCTTCGGCACCAATCTTTACCAGCACTCACAACCGTTCTGGTATTACATTCCCGTCTTTGTGCTTTGGATTTTGCCTTGGGTGGTCTTTACGATTCCCGCACTGGTCAACGCCGGACTCGATGCATGGAAACAATGGCGACCCAAACAGTCAGCACAAGTCATTGACGCAGCAGCCATTGCCGATGATGGGCTTTCGAGCTTTCTATTCCTCTGGATTATCATCCCAATCATTTTCTTCAGCATCTCTCGCGCCAAGCTGCCGGGCTATATCCTGCCCTCAATCCCCGCTGCAGCGCTGCTCACCGCTGACTACCTGCATCGTGCGCGTGCAGTCTCTCGGATAAAAGTGGTGCTACATTCATTAATTTGCGCGCTAATGCTTTCAGTCGCATTAGTTATCCCTTTGCTTTATGGCAAAACAGAAGATTCCATTTCTCCTATGGATTTTCACGGGATTTGTCAGTGCTTTTATCGCGATAATGGTCTTATGGATGGTGCGGCGAGAGGGTGTGCGTGTCCTGCATTTTGTCACTCTGGTCCCCACGGTTCTGGCGGTGGCATTTCTGCTTCGTCCGGCGGCTGCGACCATCGATAACAGCCAGTCTGCTCGTCCCATCAGCCAGCGTTTGACTGCGCTCGGTGTCAGCGACGGTCCTATCGCGGTCTTTAACGTGAAGCGGCAAATCAGTTATGGGCTGACTTTTTATCGCAATGAACCGATCCCGCATTATGAGCATGAAGGCCCGATCGATCAGCCTTCCGGTATTCCATCCGCCCGGCACGTGGTGGTTGCCAGAGAGGGAAGCCTTGGCTCCGTGCAGGCCGCAGTCGGCGACCGGCAGGTAACGTCCCTGGGGACCTTCCCGCAACAACATCTGGAGTTTTTTCTGGTGAGCGCCGCAAAATAAGGCAAGTGACGCCGCTGGTTCCTACTGATTTGGTTCCAGGGCAGATAGAGGCTTTGATTAATTCATGGCTGAAAGTTAGACTTTAATTTCGCCGCCATTTTCCGGCAAATTGCAGGGCGGCAAGTGGAAAGCTTCTCATGGGCCTTCATACCCCAATCGAAACACACCGGACACATCCTTTTGGCGTGGAGATCCTGGACCTGAGACATTTCAACTCTCACAACCTGCGTCCATTGCTGGAGCAGGAAACACTTTTGTGGGCGCAGATGATGTCCTGGGACTACCGGCCCTCTGCTGAGATGATTCTCCGCTATATCGATTCCAAGATCCTTCCCGGCTATGCCGCGGTGGAAGACGGCCACATTGGCGGGTATGCATTTTTTGTCTATGAAGGCAGCAAGGGAGTCATCGGTGATCTCTTCGCTGACGATTCCCTTCGTATTGAAGGCGAAACAGTGGAAGAGCGCCTGGCCGTGCATGTAATCAGCACTCTGCAGCAATCACCCGGTATACAGCGCATTGAAGCACAGCTTCTGCCGCATGAATCCGGAGTTTTAAGCGGACCATTCTTGGCCGAAGGCTTTCGCCAGTATCCAAGATTGTTTATGACCCTGCCGCTCAGGAATGGCACGCGGCCAGATATCTCAGCTTCGCCGGACATTGAGTTTCGCCGCTGGGTGGAACATGATTTCCAGCCCGGCGCAGCGTTGATCACCACGGCTTATCGCGGGCACATTGATTCAGATATCAATGATCAATATCGCAGCCTGAATGGATCGCTGCGCTTTCTCAATAACATTGTCCGTTTTCCTGGCTGTGGCGTGTTTGACGGCAATGCGTCATTCGTGGCGCTGCACAAGCCCACGCGTTCCATTGTTGGTTTGCTGCTCTGCTCGCGTGTCCGTGAAGACGTGGGCCACGTGACCCAGGTTTGCGTGCTGCCGGAGTATCGCGGACGCCGCATTGGCGAGTCGCTCATCGGACTCTGCACGCAGGAGCTCCGCACCCGCAACTTTCTCGGCTTGAGTCTTACCGTAACAGAGGCCAATACCAAGGCTGTGGAGCTTTACCGGCGGCTTGGATTTGAGACCCGGCGGCGCTTTGACGCCTTCGTGTGGGAAAGCTAATGTGTGAAAAATTAACGTGTGAAAAATGAACGTCCGCTTAGTTCCGTGTAATGTTTACCGTGGATTTAAACGTCGCGCCTGACGTGTCCCAGCCCTGAACTGTAATCCGATGCGTGCCAACCGCTATCGGCAAAGGCGCGTTTACCGTTGCTCCCGCTGTCTGATACTTCAACACGCCATCCAGATAAATTTGCGTTGTTGTAACCCCATAGCCGGAAGATGCTGTCCCGGTCACTGTTACAGATGCGCTGGTGGTTGACGTGACAGTGGGGCTGCTAATGGTTACAAATTGTGGCTTCACCGCTAGAGTTGCCGTTGTCGTTGAAGAGGCTCCCTGATTGTCCGTGACGGTGGCCTTCACCGTGTAAGTTCCAGCGGTCCTGTACTGGTGAGAAGCGCTAACAGCAGCGGCAGATGTTCCGTCCCCAAAGGTAATCACTGTGCTGTTGATGGTGCCATCTGGATCATTCGACCCGGCGGCGGATACTGCGAGCGATCCGCCAACCAGGATCGACCCGGAAGTTAAACTGAGCTTTGCCACAGGCGGCTGGTTCGCTGAAGTCACGTTTTCGGTCTTGGAGGAATTCTGTCCTGCGGAGTCCCATTCCTTCACGATCAGCGTATGCGCTCCGCTGCTCAACGTGAGAACGGTATCCAGAGTTGCTGCATTCACCGAATAGGCCAGCGCAGAGTCCACATAGATCTGCATGGCTGTGACTGGATTGCCGGAGAATCCGCTGGCTACAACATGGACCTGTGAAGATACGCTGGCGCCGCTGGCCGGGCTGCTCACAATCACCTCCGGGGCCTTCACTGTCACCGTGGTGGTGGCGGAAGAAGAAGCGCCAGAACTGTTTGTAATCCTGGCCGTGAGCGTATAAACGCCTGCTGTGGAATATTTGTGTGAAGCTGTCAGAGCATTGGTGATTGTGCCATCGCCAAAGCTAAGAACAGAGCTGGCGATCGTCCCCGTGGAGCCCGCTGCGCTGACGTTAACAGTAGCGGGAGCATAAGCGTTGTTCGGGGTCGCCGTGATCGCGGCGGCCAACGGCGGGGCCGGGCACGCCAACCACAATCGTTGCCGACTTGGTTGCCACAGCCCCCAGATTGTCCGTGACGGTTGCAGCGATCGCGAAAGTTCCATTCCTGGTGTAGGTATGTGAGGCGCTTGCGGCGCTCACGGTGGCGCTGCCATCGCCAAAGTTGATCGAGCTTGCAACGATCGTGCCGTCCACGTCAACCGATCCTGCTGTAGAGGCCGTGACTGTCACAGGCGGAGTCAGGCTGCCGGTGGGCGAGTTCCCCACGGGAGCGCTCACGCTCAAGGCCGCAGCCGGCGGCTGATTCGGCACGGTGAGCTGCACTCCGGCAGACATCTTGTTGGTCAGCGATGGCTTGCCTGTGGCTTTCACAAAAATGATGTAGTTGCCTGCATTGAGACCAAACTGCGCCAGATCGAGAGAGCTCACGGTAGTGGCTTCATCAGCCAGCCACATCAGGTTTGAGCCGTCCTGCGAGGCATAAACGCTGAAGTGGTCCACGGTATTCATCTGCCCGGTTATGCTCCAGGAAGCTACGGTGCCGCTCACGGAAGCCGATACGGTCACACAGTTGTCTATTCCGGCTTCAATCTCTGTGCCTTCTTCATAGTCATTCCAGGTGACCATTTGAATGCCCAGCATCTGCTTGGTTGCTGTGTAGTATTTGCCGGCATCGGCAATGCTCTGGAGCCATGTTTGTCCGCATTGCTGATTCACGATTCGATCGGTGCCCCACGCCGCCAGCGTGTCATTAAAACCCTTGTAGGCTGACCCGGTGGAGTACTTGGTGGGAAACCCGAGCGCGGTCTTGTAATAGCTGTCAAGGTAGCTGATTGCCATCGGGTTGGTTGCCGACGCCAGTTCTGGTTCTACCCAGGAGAAAGCTCCGCTGGTCACAGGTCTTGTGAAGCCGCTGCCATTGCGGAAAATGAACATCGGATTGCCGGCCACGCCGGCGCCTACGCGCGTCCAGTCAATGTTGTAAGCTTCATGACCAAAAAAATAAATCACCGGACGTCCGGCAGAATGCAGATAAGCAGGTGAGCCGGCATAAGTCACGTTGACATAGTTGAGATCGTCGATGAGTGTCTTTGTTACGTCGCACCCAGCGGTTGCAGCGCAGGTTTTGAGCGCACCGGCATCATGCATGACGGCAAAGGTGAACCCGGCGTGAAGTTGCGACTGCTGCATGAAAGCCTGCGTCGCATGGTCGTAAGAGAGGAAATGTGCGCTTGATTCGCCGCGACCGTACCAGTCAATCACGGCGCCATCGAAACCCCGGCTCACCATGTCATTGACCTGCTTTTGCACCTGTGCGATATCGCTCGAGATATAGCCCACTTTCATGTGGTCGCCAAAGCCGAACCAGGGAACGAAATGCGCGTAAATTTTAGCGGTTGATCCGGAGTAAAGCAGGCTGCGTATTGGGACTTTGCTGATGTTGGTCGCGCCAATGTTTCCATTGGTCTGGGCAACAAAACTATTGGCCGCGCTGGTGTTATTTGAGGTTTCTGCCGCCAACGTTGTGGTGGCCTTAAAAGTTGTCCCCGCGGAAGCCAGCACCGAAGAAAAAACGATAAAAAAAGCGACGGATAATCCGAGTTTACGCACACATTCCCCCAGACTTCGCCGAGGGGAAAGACGACGGATAGCCTTACTTCAAAAGTGTTGTTGGCTTTCTGTTGCAGTGTTTGAAGGGATTCTAAGTCGCGGTTTCTCTCGGCAGAATCAGCGGAAGCCCTAGCTTCTCCTCTAGTATTTACCTTAGCGAACTACGGAGAATGCCCGAGCAGTACAGGTTAGGGAACTAGGACATGGCCTGAAGGCCACAGTAAAACCGCGATTGCACAGACAACGAACAGGCAGACACTTGCTTCTAAGATGTCGTGGCCCATAGGATGGATTTTGTGTCTGGATGGCTACTCCAGAGTGGAAGGGGCTTATGAGCGCGCAACCCAAAGCTGAAACTGCGGCGAAAATTCCGGCGGAAATCAACACCAAGTTACGGACCCTGGCGCATGATCTGAGCAACTCAGTGGAGACGATTATGCAGGCATCTTATCTGCTGGGCCAGTCCAGCCTGGATGACACCTCTAAAAAATGGGCCGAGCTGATCGACAAGGCCAGCCGCGATTGTGCCAAGATCAATCGCGAAATACGCGACATTCTCAAAGCCAGCATGTAAGCTGCGCATCGCGGATTTTTCTTTGGCTACGCCACTCTGCGTGCGCGGGCATTCGCCCGCAGATAGTCCTGCGCGTTGCGATAACCTTCCAGGGTCCCCACGTCCATGTAACTTTCACCGGAAAACCTGCCTTGCACTGGATTGCCGGCGGCAATGGAAGCATTCAGTAATTCGCCCAGATACTTGTCCGCGCGGTGGCGTGATTCCCACAGCAGCTTCAGCCGGTGAAACGCTTCGCCCTGTACCGTGACTGCGCCCCATATCCAATTTGATCCGGGTGCTTTCTTTTTGACCTGCACTTCCTGCACATACCCAAATTCATCGCAGATCACGGCATCGAATACCGAAGGATCATCCACCGGAAACAGGACCAGATTGCATTGAGCGCCGCTTGGCGCCAGGGCCGGCATGTAAGCGTTTTCAGGGAACCAGATGGTGTCGGGCAGGCCGATCAATACCTGGTCATGCTGCCGGGCAAATGGCTCTGCGCGAAAGAGCGCATCGCAGAGTCCCAACGGCTGCTGTTGCACGACATAAAAGATCTCGGCGGCGTAGTCGCGCTCCGCGTAATACCGGACAATGTCAGTCTTTTCCGCCGAGATGACCATGCATATCTGGGTAGCGCCGGCGGCAATCATGCGCTCCACCAGATATTCTGAAACGGCTTTCGGGCGCTCCACGCCGCTTACCATGCGCGAGCCCACGGGCAGCAACTCCTTGGAGCAGCCCAGCGGTTGTATGCGCTCTCCCGCGCCAGCGGCAGGTATGATTCCGATCATCGTGCGACCTCTTTCTGCATGGATGCTTTTGCGGCATATGGATGTGTGATGGCCCGCGCTTCTTCCAGATAGCTGAGCAACTGGCGTGCGCGGACCATGCCAGTGTGCTCGTCCAGCGTGCGCTGGCGGGCGTGCGACGCCATGGATTTGAGCTCCGCATCCGGCATCAGCAAAGCTTTCTGAACGTCTTCAGCACTTCCCACAACACGGATTTCGGTTTGAAGATTGAAGAATGAATCCAGGCCCGCCCAGGCGTCAGTGATCAGCGGCGTGCCGCAGGCTGCAGCTTCAAAGAAGCGTCCGGAAGGGCACCAGCCGTTGGCGGCCATCTCACCACGCGTGATGTTCAATGTGATACGCGACGATGAATAGAATCTCGCATGATCGGCGGGAGCAATATGCTCAATGCGGCGAACATTCTCCGGCCACTGCCATTGCCAAGGATAAAGTGATCCTGCCAGCAGGAACTGTTTTTCGGGCCGGCGGCGCGAAGGCTCCAGCAGTAATTCGTCGAGCCTGGCCTGGCGGTCGGCGGAGTATGTCCCCATATAACTCAAGTCACAGCTAAATTCTGTGGCGGCTTCTACGCGATGATAGTCATCGGGATCAACGCAGCCATATAGCGGACGCACCATCCGCGCACCGTATTCCTGCTCCAGCTCAGTGATTGCCTTTCCGCCGGTAAATGAAAGAACCAGGTCAAAGGCGGAAATCTGGTTCCGGCCCAGATACTCCACTTCGCCGAGCCGCAGATTGTTGAGCGTGACCGGCGTATCCAGGTCATAAAAGACGCGCAGTGGACGGGCAAACTCCAATATCTCGTCATTGATACGCTGGCCTTCAGGAAGAAAGCTGGCGGTGATCACCACGTCAGAGTCGGCGGCGGTTGAAAGCGCTTTGTCGCGAATAGTGACCCAATCCGGATACAGGGTAAGCTCACAGTAATCGCAGGAATCAAAATCGCGCCGCGAGCTGTAATAAGGAACGTCTTTCTCAAAGAAATGAATCTGGTGCCCCAGACGATCCAGCGCCCGTATGAGTGCGCGATAAGGCGTGGCATGCCCGTTGCCCCAGGAAGAGGAGATGGTCAGGCCAAAAACGGTAATTTTCACGCTTCGACTATCCTTAAGGCGCGGGATAAAAGTCCGCTTTGGTGAGATGTAGCAGGAGCCAGAGCTGTTGCCGCAAATTTCCATGTGCATGATCATGCACATCGGTTTAAACTGCGATAAGACCATGGCAGATAACAATCCATCGGATTCAAGAATGCCGATACAAACGCCGGAGCAGCCGCAGTCGGCGCAAAAAGCTGACGTTTCCAGCTATTGCCCTAATTGCGGATCAAAGATGCGCGAATCGCGCTGCAAAATGGTGTGCAAAACCTGCGGGTTCTTTCTGAGCTGTAGCGATTTCTATTGATGAACTCTCACCACCGAGAAATCGCCATCCAGAGCATTCCAAACTGTTTTGATTTGCGACGCGAACAAGATTGCGCCATTCTTCAGCTTGTTTCTTCAGACGGTACAAACAAACTTACTCGGGCCTCTATTGCGGCCTTGCTGGAGGTTGTCCAGCAACTACGTTTGGAAGCAGAAGCGCACCAGCTCAAAGCGCTCATCTTCACCGGCAATGAGAAATTCTTTTCTGCCGGCGCCGATCTCAACGAAATTTCGCGGCTCACCGCGCCGGAGGCGTTGGAGTTTTCTCATGCAGGGCAGGCGCTCATGCTTGCCGTTGACCGGTTTCCGGTTCCGGTGATTGCCGTCATCCGCGGCTACTGCATGGGCGGAGGCATGGACCTGGCGCTGGCTTGCGACTATCGCATTGCCGCACCGAACGCGGTCTTCGGCCATCGCGGCGCGAGCCTGGGCGTGATGACCGGATGGGGTGGCACGCAACGTCTGCCTCGATTGGTTGGCAAAGCCCGGGCCATGCAGATGTTTCTGCTGGCCGAGATGGTCACGGCGGAAGAAGCATTGAGGATTGGGCTGGTGGATAAGATTGCGGAAGATCCGATACAAGCAGCGCTGATCAAGTTTGCGCCCCATTCTTCCCCTCATTTACCCTAGAGAGTTTGCCCAACTCTTATGGCCGATCAGATACCCAAGCTTCCCAGCAAAATCGACGCAACCTCCACCCGCTTTGAGAAAAACATGCGCGCCATGGCGGAACTTGTAGCCGCCGTCCGCAATGAGGAAGAACAGATCCGCCGGGGCGGTGGCGAGAAGGCGATTGAATCCCAGCACAACAAAAAGCGCCTGACCGCGCGCGAGCGGATCAATCTGCTGATCGATCGCGATACCGAATTCTTCGAACTTGGACTTTACGCGGCGTATGAAATGTATGAAGAGTGGGGCGGTGCGCCTTCAGCAGGCGTGGTGACCGGCCTGGGCCGCATACACGGACGCCTCTACATGCTGATTGTGAATGATGCCACCGTCAAAGCCGGCGCGTTCTTTCCCATGACGGCCAAGAAGGTGATCCGCGCGCAGAACATTGCCATTGAGAACCATATCCCCACGGTTTATCTGGTCGATTCCGCCGGCGTGTTTCTGCCGCTGCAGGAAGATGTATTTCCTGACACGGACGATTTTGGCCGCGTCTTTCGCAACAATGCTGTCATGTCCGCCATGGGCATTCCGCAGATCACGGCGATCATGGGCATGTGCGTGGCCGGCGGCGCTTATCTGCCGGTCATGTGTGACACCATATTAATGACGGAAGGCAGCGGACTTTTTCTGGCCGGACCGGCGCTGGTGCAGGCCGCGATTGGAGCCAAGTATTCAGCGGAAGAACTGGGCGGCGCGCAGATGCACGCGCAGATTGCCGGGACAATTGACTATCGCGAAGCCAATGACCAAATCTGCCTTGAGCGCGTTCGCTCCGTGGTGAGCAAGCTCGGCCATAAACCCACAGCGCCTTTCAGTCGCACCAAAGCGGAGCCGCCTGCCTATGCGGCGGAAGAGATTTACGGAATCTTTGAAGCCGATGGCATGCGTCCGTATGACGTGAAAGAAATTATTGCCCGTGTGGTGGACGGCGGAAAGTTTGACGAATACAAAGCTGAATATGGCAAGACAGTAGTCTGTGGGCTGGCGCGCATTGGCGGATTTGCGGTTGGCATTGTGGCCAATCAGGCCTCGCCTGCGCAACAGATCGACCCCACTACCGGCGAAAAGCGCACTGAATTTGGCCGCGTGATCTATACCGAGAGCGCAGAGAAGGCCGCGCGCTTCATCATGGATTGCAACCAGAACCTGATACCGCTGATTTTTCTGCACGACGTAAATGGTTTTATGGTTGGCCGTGACGCCGAGTGGAGCGGCATTATCAAAGCGGGCGCCAAGATGGTGAATGCCGTGGCCAACTCCGTGGTGCCTAAAATCACAGTCATCATCGGCGGGTCGTTCGGCGCAGGACACTACGCCATGTGCGGCAAAGCGTATGATCCGCGATTTGTCTTTGCCTGGCCATCCGCGCGATACGCTGTGATGAGCGGCGCTGCCGCCGCCGGGACCCTGGTGGAAATCAAAATTAAACAGCTTGAGCGTGGCGGCAAAAAGCTGAGCGACGCGGAAAGAAAAGAGCTGTTCGATACCACCAAAGCTACCTATGACCACCAGACCGATCCGCGCTACGGCGCCGCGCGGCTGTGGATCGACAAGATCATTGATCCGATGGAGACTCGCCAGACATTGATCACGGCGCTGGAGGCGGCAAGCCTGAATCCTGAGGTGAAAGAGTTTAAGGTGGGAGTGTTACAGACGTAAAACCTACCACGGAGACACGGAGGCACGGAGAAACCCCAAATAAAACGGGGTTTCTATTGAGGGTGATTGAGTGAATAGGAATAGCGGCGCTGGTGCAGCAACAAAACTGAAGCATGAAGAGCTCACAGAGCAGATTATTGGAGCAGCTATCGAAGTACATAAAGCACTCGGTCCAGGATTACTGGAGGGGGTATACGAAGAATGCTTGTGTCATGAATTAAGGCTACGGAATCTTATGTTTGAACGCCAGATACTCGTTCCTGTCATCTACAAAGGAGTTACGCTGGATTGCGGGTATCGTCTCGATCTTGTTGTTGCAGACTCAGTTATTCTTGAGTTGAAAAGCATAGAGCGCGTCTTACCCATTCATGAGGCCCAATTACTGACTTATATGCGATTGTTGTCAAAACCGGTAGGCTTCATCATCAATTTCAATGTTCCGGTTTTGCGTAACGGAATTATCCGAAAAGTCCTATGAAATTGCTTTTCTCCGTGCCTCCGTGCCTCCGTGGTAGGTTTTTTGCATGAGTAACGAAGTGAAAATCATCGAATGCCCCCGCGATGCCTGGCAGGGCCTCAAGGGCCAGATTCCCACGGCCATGAAGGTCCAGTATTTGCGCGCGCTGATTGGCGCGGGATTCAAGCACATTGACGCTGTGTCATTCGTGTCGCCCAAGGCCATACCGCAGATGTCGGACTCGGAAGCCGTCCTCAAAGAGCTTGATCCTCCGGATGACGTGGAAATTATCGGCATTGTGGTGAACCAGAAAGGCGCGGACCGGGCCATTGCGACCGAGGCGGTGCAGACGCTGGGGTTTCCGTATTCCATCTCGCCCACGTTTCTGGAGCGCAATCAGCACCAGACACTGGAAGCTGCTGCTGACGAATTGGAGCAGATCAAGTTGAAAGCGGACGCTGCCGGGCTGGATGTTGTGGCATATATCTCTATGGCCTTCGGCAATCCCTATGGCGACCTGTGGAATGCCGACGAGGTAATTGAAGCCGTAGGCATTCTGGCAGACATGGGGATTAAACAAATCTCGCTGGCGGATACCGTGGGACTCTCAATGCCGGCGCAGGTGAAAGAGCTGATCTCCGCGGTCAACAGTGCTTACGATTATCTGGAGATCGGCGCACATCTGCACAGTACGAAAGCTGGTGCGGCCGAAAAGATTATTGCTGCTTATGAAGCTGGCTGCCGGCGTTTTGACTCTGCTATCGGAGGGCTCGGCGGCTGCCCGTTTGCGCAGGATGAGATGATTGGCAACATTCCCACGGAGATTGCTGTGCAAGCTCTGGCTGCGCACGGCGCGGATCTGCCGCTGAAAAAGCCGCTCGACGGAGTACTGCAGATGTCTGCCGATATTGCGAAGAAGCACACACCAATTCAATGACACACGATTACAAAACCGTTCAATACGCAGAAGCTCAGAGCATTGCCACCATCACTCTGAACCGCCCAGACAAGCGCAACGCCATCAGCTATGAGCTGATTGACGACCTGATCGCGGCGCTGAAGCAGGCGGCGAGTTCATCGGCGCAAATCGTGATACTTACGGGCGCCGGCAAAGCCTTTTGCTCCGGCATGGACCTGGACAATCTAAAGCAGCTCACCGGACGCACACACGAGCAGAACGTCCAGGATTCAGAAACCATGGCGTCATTGTTTCGGGCGCTTTACGATTTTCCCAAGCCAACCATTGCTGCCGTGAATGGCGCTGCCATCGCCGGCGGCACGGGGCTGGCAACGTTGTGCGACTTTACGCTGGCTGTTCCGGAAGCCAAGTTTGGTTATACCGAAGTTCGCATCGGATTTGTGCCCGGCATTGTTTCCAGTTATCTGATAGCCAATGTCGGCGAAAAGCGGGCGCGTGATCTGCTACTCACTGGCCGGTTGTTTGACGCCGAAGAGGCTTACAAGCTGGGGCTGGTGACGGAGATCGTGGCGCCAGAGCAGCTTATGTCGCGTGCCTTGCAGCTTGCTGCGCAGCTCATGGAAAATAGTCCCGCATCACTGCGTACCACCAAGGCGCTGCTTTCCAGCTATACAAAAGAGCAGCTGGATCGCCAGCTAAAGAGCGCCATCAAAGAGAATGCGGGCATCCGGCAGACGGCAGATTTCAAAGAGGGCATTACTTCATTTCTGGAGAAGCGCAAACCAACTTGGACCAAAAAATAGAAAGCGCAAATAAAAAGATCAGCGGTGAAACCAGATTGCGTGTGCGCTACGCCGAGACTGACCAGATGGGCGTGGTCTACCACTCGAACTTTGTTATCTGGTTTGAGGTTGGACGCGTTGAGCTGTTGCGGCAGCTTGGCTTCCAGTACCGCGATATGGAGCAGCAGGATGACTGCCACATTCCCGTGGTTGACCTGCGCGTGCGCTATAAGGTTCCGGCCCAGTATGATGAGGAGATCGTGATCCGTACGGAAATCAGGAATGTGCGCTCCTCGCTGCTGCACTTTACCTATGAAGTTTTTCGCGAGTCAGACCGTACGCTGCTGGCCACCGGTGAGACCATGCATATAATTGTGGATAAGCAACTCAAACGCAGGCCCTTGCCGGAAAAATATTTACAGGCTTTCACCAGCCGGACTTCCACCAGAACGACGAACTCATGACTACACTCCAAATTAACGGCAACGATCTTACTTTCGACGACCTGCGCCAGGTTGTATATGAACGCAGGCAGGTAGGCCTGTCATCCGACGCGCAGAAAAAAGTTGTTGCCGCGCGCGAGGTAGTGGAGAAACTGCTGCGCGAGAACCGCGTAGCCTATGCCATCAATACGGGCGTGGGCAAGCTGAGCGATGTTCACATTCAGCCGGCGCAAAACCGGCAGCTCCAGCTCAACCTGATCCGGTCGCATTCAGCAGGAGTGGGAGAGCCGCTATCACAGGAAGAGACACGGGCGATGATGCTCCTGCGCGCCAACTCTCTTGCCAAAGGATTTTCCGGCGTACGTCCGGTAGTGATTGAGCTGATCTGCGCCATGTTGAATAAAGGCGTGCATCCTGTGGTGCCGTCGCAGGGAAGCGTGGGAGCAAGCGGTGATCTTGCTCCGCTGGCGCATCTGGCGCTGGCGATGATCGGCGAAGGCGACGTCTGGTTTGAGAACACGCGCATGAAGAGTGCAGATGCGCTGAGCAAGGCCGGCATCAAGCCGCTGGTGCCTGAAGCCAAAGAAGCAATCTCGCTCATCAATGGGACGCAGGCCATGCTGGCTCTGGGTGCGCTCTCACTGTTGGCGGCGGAAACACTGGCGGAAACAGCCGATGTGCTGGGCGCGATGACTCTGGATGCTCTGCAGGGAACGGATGTGGCTTTTGATGAGCGTATACACGCGGCGCGTCCACATGCGGGCCAGATCAAGGTGGCGGGCAATCTGCGACGGCTGATTGCGGGCAGCGAGATTCGCGAGTCGCACAAAGATTGCGGCCGCGTGCAGGACGCCTATTCGCTGCGCTGCATTCCTCAGGTCCATGGCGCCGTGCGGGACACGCTGGAATTTTGCCGGCGGACTTTTGAGATTGAGATGAATTCGGCGGTGGATAATCCTCTGGTTTTTGTGAAGGGCGATGCCGAAGGCGACATTATTTCCGGCGGAAATTTCCATGGCGAGCCATTGGCATTTGCTCTCGACTACATGGCCATCGCGCTTTCCGCGCTTGCCGGAATCTCTGAGCGGAGAATAGAACGGCTGGTCAATCCGGCGCTGAATGAAGGCTTGCCGCCGTTTCTCGCGCCTGAGGCGGGCATCAACTCTGGGTTCATGATGCCGCAGGTCACGGCAGCGGCATTGGCCAGTGAGAACAAGGTGTTGGCACACCCGGCATCAGTGGATTCGATCACGACCTCCGGCAACAAGGAAGATTTTGTTTCCATGGGAATGACGGCGGGACTCAAGCTGAAGAGGATTGTGGCGAACACCACGAACGTGCTGGCGATTGAAGCCTGTGCCGTGGCGCAGGCCCTGGATTTTCTAGCGCCGCACAAAACGAGTGCGCCATTGCAGAAGGCGCATGCGGCGATCCGCAAGGTTAGCCCGACGATCGAGCAGGACCGTGTATTTGCAGAGGATTTTGCGCGGCTGGCAGAGTTAATAAAGGCTGGCGAATTAGTTCAGTAACCGTCACTTGGCGAGATTGAATAAGTTTTATCTTTCGCGATTCGTGATCCCGAGCTTTGTAAATGAGGACGCGTTGTCATCAGCGTCCGAATAGAAGCGAGGGACCTGGCGCTTGATGAAACACAAGGTCCCTCGGGGCCTACTCACAAGCTGATGAAGGCGCTTGTTCGTTAACGGCCCTCGGGATGACGAACAAAACTGGACCTCAAGCGTAACATTTTAGAAATGAGCTGACCCGCACACGTATTCAATTACGTTGCGTACTGCGCTTCGCCATTGCCGAATGACCAATTCTCTTTCGTCACCTCGACTAAGTTAATCATCACGTCTTCTTTGCGTACATGCAGCTCCTGATAGAGAAGCTCCACGATGCGTTTATACAGCGCCTTTTTCATCTCCGTGGTGCGGCCGGTATTCAGCGTGATTTGAATAATCACAAGCGCATTCGTGCGTGAGATGTTGAGATAGTTGGCGTCAAAAACAAAATCGCCCTGGGGGTGCTCGGTAATGATCTGGAAGCGGTCGAGCGGCGGAACGTTGATGGTTTCCACCATGGCGCGGTGGACGGCGTCGCCAATCTGCGCGTGTTGGGATTTATGTTGGCCTTCCTGCAGTGAAATTCGAACCAGCGGCATGTCGTCTCCTGTACAAATCGAGCTACTCCAAATGGATTCATCCGTCACGGAAAAGATGCAGCCAGTCACGGATTATCTTCAGTTTATCGCCGGACTGGTACAAACCAATTAAGGGCTCCTCCGTCCAAGATTTCACCGGAACCTTTTTCTGGCGCAACAGTATTATGCAATGGCTGGGTATGTTTTGGTTCCGCCGGCAGAGGAGCTTGCCCCTATGGAGTCTATTTTTCAGGATTTGCGCTACGAGCTGCGAACACTCATCAAGTCGCCGAGGTTTACTTCCATTGCATTGATCACGCTGGTGCTGGGCATCGCGGCAAATGTGGCGATTTTCACCTTTGTGGATGCGGCGTTGATACGTCCGCTGCCGTATCGAGACGCGTCGCGCCTGATGGAGGTTTCCTGTGTGCGCAATGCGGATGTAAATGCGCAGTTTGAGTTTTCCTATCCTGACTTTCTTGACTGGCGAGCGCAGCAACAGGTCTTTGACAGTGTGGCTGGATTTTCGCAAAACCAGGTGCTGTGGCGCGGTAGCAAAGCTCCGGAACTGCTGTCTTCGGCTGTGGTCACGGACAATTTCTTTCAGACGCTGGGCGTACGGCCGGCGATGGGGAGAGATTTGCGCGCGGGCGAGGACCTGGCGACCGCGGCGCATTATGTGTTGATCAGTTATCGGTGGTGGCAACGGCAGTTCGGCGGCAAAGATGTGATTGGGCAGACGCTCAACATCGATGATCAGTCGAGCACGATTATTGGCGTGCTGCCAGCTGATTTTCATTTTGCTCCGGTGGGCGATCCTGATGTATGGCTGGCGCTGCAAGCCACAGGCGCTTTGCAGAAGCGCAGAAACCTTTACTGGCTGAACATGCTTGGGCGGCTGAAACCCGGTGTGTCGCCCCAGACCGCGCTCTCAGCCATGAACGTAATTGCCGAGCGGCTGGAAAAGGAATATCCGCAATCGAATGAAAAGCTCAGGACCGTGGTTATTCCGCTGAATGAGGTGATCGTGGGAAACATCCGGCCCATTCTGCTGGTGCTGCTGGGAGCGGTGGCATTGCTTCTGATGATCGCATGCGCCAATGTGGCCAATCTGCTCCTGGCGAGGTCCATGGCGCGCCGCAGCGAGATGGCCATTCGAACGGCACTGGGTGCGAGCCGGGCACGATTGATCGGCCTGATGCTGACGGAAGGACTGATGCTTTCCCTTACCGGCGCTGTTATGGGCCTGGTGGCGGCTTATTGGACGATCAAAGGCTTTGTAGCCATGATTCCGGCGGCACGCCTGGATGCCATGCCTTATCTGAAACATATGACCATCGACGGCAGTGTTCTTCTTTTTACTTTCCTGCTGGCTATGATCATAGGCGTTGTGTTTGCGCTGGCGCCAGCGCTGCAGGCCACAAGAACGAACGTGCAGGTGGCGTTGAAGGATGGCTCGCGCAGTTCGCATTCCGGATCATGGCGGCGTTTTGCTTCTGCGCTGGTGATTGGAGAAGTAGCTTTGGCCATGGTGTTGCTAGCCGGTTCCGGATTGCTGATGAAAAGCCTGGTTCGCCTACTGAATGTGAATCCCGGATTTGATCAGCAGAACCTGCTGGGCATGGGCATTGGGTTGTCGCAATCGCGCTATCCCAAAGATCCGGAGCAGATACAGGCGCAAAAAAATGTCCTGGAGCGTATACGCGCAATTCCGGGGGTAAAGTCCGTAGGCAGCACCTCGGACCTGCCGGTATCGGGGGGCGGCAATACCAGTAACCTGCGCGTAGTAGGAGTGCCATCAGAACTGCCACAGGGCAGGGAAGCGAACAGCAGGGATGTGAGCCGTGAATATTTCCAGACGCTGAGCGCACAGCTACTGCAGGGAAGCTGGTTTACTGAAGCCGACAATGCTACCGGCCCACAGCGGGTGATCATCAACAAGACGCTGGCTGACCAGTTCATGCCCGGACTTGATCCGCTGAAGCAGCAGATATGGTTTACCTATTCCGACAAAGAGAAGCCGCGGCAGGTGATCGGGGTGGTGCGCGACGTGAAGGAAGGGCCACTCGATATTCCCGCGCGTCCTGCGATTTATACGCCAATGGAAGCCAGCGGGACGATGTTCTTCAATCTGATGATTCGAACCAACACTAAGCCTGAAGCGGTTATCACTGAAGTGCAGAACGCTATTCGCAGTATTGATTCTGACGCGGTTATTTTCGGGGTGCAAACCATGGATGACCGCATCCAGCGTTCGCCGGCTGCGTTTCTGCACCGGTACCCTGCGGTGCTGGCGGGAGTGTTTGCGTTTCTCGCATTGCTTTTGGGGACGATCGGACTCTATGGATTAGTCGCGTATTCGGTAAGTCAGCGCACACAGGAGATTGGTATACGCATGGCGCTGGGAGCGCAAAGAAACAATGTTTTGCAAATGATTTTGCTGCAGGGCGTGCGATTGATTGCGCCGGGAATTGCCGTGGGGATTGCGGCAGCGATCTTCGTCTCCTATCTGATGCGAAGCATGCTGTTCGGAATCCATTCCTGGGACCCCGTGATCTTTATGCTGGTCACTGCATTGCTCACGGTCGTAACGATGGCTGCCAGTTACATTCCGGCAAGATCGGCAACAAGAGTTGATCCCATGGTGGCGCTGAGGTATGAGTAATTCACCATAGAGGCAAATCACTTGGCTCCCAGGTAGTGGTACAGTTTCGTGCTTGATTCATCGCTAACGCGATGAACGTCTGCCTAAAGGCCCGCGATTCGAAATCGAATCGCTAGACGCTGATACTGATAATGGATCATTTTCTGCGAAAATGACCCACTACCGGCTCCTAGGAAATAGCTTTGCGGGAAGACTCCATGGCAGGGCAGTCCACAATTGCCTGGATTACGGTGCCCTGGCCCTGGAATGATTGCAGTATCAGCTCACCTCCGACCATGGACAGCCGCTCTCGCATGCTCACGAGTCCCAGGCCATCGGATTCAGCCGCCGGATTGAAGCCTATTCCTGTATCCCGAATTTCCAGGCACACTGATTCCTCGCCCCTGGTGAGCTTAACCGTGATTTGTTTTGCCTTCCCATGTGTAATGGCATTATTCAGCGCCTCCTGGACAACACGGAACAGGCAAAGACTCACGTCATCCGGCAGATCCAGTATTGGCTCGGCTATCACATCCACCTGAACCTGATGCTGGAGTGCAATGGTCTTGCAAAGCCTTTCTAGCCCGCTGGTCAATCCAAGATGGCGCAGCGTGGCGGAATGCAGTTGATGTGATAACTCGCGGACGCTATCCAGCACTGCTTCCACATCCAGCCGCAACCGCGTGAGCTTGGATTGTTCCGGGCCCATTCTGGGTGAGAGGCCGCGGGCGAGCCCCTCCAGGCCCCACATCAGCACAGCAAGCCGCTGGCAGACGTCATCATGCAAATCGCGCCCGATCCGTTCACGTTCGTCCTCCTGGGCCGTAATCAACCTTCTGGCCAGCTCGCGAACGCGTTTGTAATTTTTGTTCAACTCATCCTGGCTCTCGCGAAGACGGGTTCCCACTTCCTGGCGCTCTTGAATAAGGATTGCGACAAAGAGAATTGGTAATGAGGTGAGGCCGAGAAATAACTGAACGAAATGAACATCCTGGGAGCCGGAGTATGTCAAAAACTGCAGACTGCCCCGAGCAACACCCATCATCAGGAACAATGCCAGCAGGGAAAGCGCGCTTGAGGCTCCAATGGTCCCGAAGCGTGTCGCCGCCCAGATGAGAAGTGGCATCGGAGCGTACAGAGCGATCGGCGATTCACTGGACTTGGTGAGTAGCACGATGTAACGCAGGCAAGCAGCAAATCCCACAGCCCATAGCCCGATTTCTGCGAAACGGGACCGAAGCTGACGATATCCGCCGGTGGACCATTCCAATAACATGGGTGTAATCACAAGATTGGTCAACGCATTGCCCAGGAACCACTGTGCGTAAGACGTCCAAAATGGATATCCAAGCGCATAGCGAGCGGACGCCCCCAAAATTGCCGACAATAGAGGAAGCATGAGCACGGCAATCACCAGATAGGAAGTGAACCGGCGCAGGGTGTTCAATGGTGGAAAGTTGCCAGATGAGCGCCGCAATAAGTAAGCGGCGAGAGACGCCTTCATTGCATCGTTGACGAACGTTGCCAATAAGAACCAGAAAGCTACATGGGGACTCAGGCCCGGCAGAAATCGAATGGGTATGGTGGCGAGAATATAGAGCCACCACTTTTTCTTTGGCGCCAGCAGGAGCGCGCAAAGGAGTACAGAATCAGGGAACCAGAGTGGAGCGGAAGCATTCTGAGCAAAAAACGACGAATACCCAAAAGCAGCCAGGTACGCTACCGCGAACAGCAAGATGTTCTTCACATCCTGAAAAGAGAGATTTGAGCGCGACTGCTCGCCTTCTTCCAGTTCAGGAAGTAAGAAATGTCTCTCAGAAGTAGCAGACATTACGCGAATCCTCTATCTCGGCCAGTTTGAGTGTACATCGTGTGCTCATGCAGGGTAAACATCTTATTTCCGAAAGCCGGACCCTTTTTTGTTGAGTTCTTAGCTGTGTCCCGTTCCGTTCAGCCCCAGCTCATTCGCAATACTTTTCATGGCTTCAATGCAGAATGCGATGTGTTCCTCCAGGTCAACGCCTAAATCGGAGGCGCCGTTGATAATGTCATCGCGATTTACGCTTCGGGCAAAGGCTTTGTCTTTCATTTTTTTGCGCACGGATTTTGCCTCTACTTCCGCCAGAGACTTATTCGGCTTGACCAGCGCGGAGGCAGTAATGAAGCCTGAAACTTCGTCGCACGCGTAGAGTGCCTTTTCCATCTGGCTTTCGCGCTTCACGCCGCTGTAATCGGCATGGGAGAGGATGGCGCGCCGCACATCTTCCGGATAGCCGCGTTCTTCCAGAATTTTATTGCCGATGAACGGATGCTCTTCGGGCGTGGGGTACTTTTCATAGTCAAAATCATGCAGCAGTCCGGTGATGCCCCACGTGGTTTCATCCTCGCCAAATTTGCGGGCATAAGCGCGCATGCAGACTTCAACAGCAAGCATGTGTTTGCGCAGGCTTTCTGACTGGGTATATTCGCAAAGCAGGCTCCAGGCCTGTGTCCGGTCCATCGTCATAGTTTTATCCTGTGTTTTATACCTGTTTTCTCCCGGTAACTCTCCAATTTTCTACTATTAATTCCCGTTTTTGCCTCATTTTAATGTTGACAATCCGGAGTTGATGGTTGAAACTAAGTCAGTTCGGGGCCCCTTGCAGTAAAGATTTTTGGAGAAACTGCCTGCTCTGGCACTCCGAAATCATCCATGGCTACAGCACTCGCGCCAGTAGATTCCCGGGAAGTGGTACGTTGCGACCATTGTCATCTCGTCCAATTTCGGACCAATAACAATCTTTGCAGGAAATGCCGTACGTCTTTGGACGAAGACGAGCCAGAGCCAATCCTGGAAATCCAGGTGCCGGTTGAGACGCCCGTTAACGGCAACCATTCCCATCTACAGGTTGCTTCCTCCATCCGTATGCTAAGGCAAAAGTCCGGACTGAGCCAGCGCCAGCTTGCGTTGCGCATGCAGGTGCCGCGCACTTATGTTTCCAAGATCGAAAATGAAAAGGCGATGCCAACTCTTTCTTCACTGCAGCGGCTGGCCACGGCCCTGGAAGTTTCCATGGCGGACTTGCTGAAGGGAGCAAATCGTTCCCTGGAAGATGAAATCGCCGACCTGATGCATGACGAGTTTATTGCCGAGGTGGTGCAGTATCTGGGCAAACTGGATTCAATGCATCGTTCCAGCCTGATGGCGCAGATGCGCGACTTGAGCATTCGCCCGCGACGCAGCGCATAAAGATTGTGTTCTCCTAAAAACGCAGAACTCCAAGTACAGCCGGAGACAAAGTTCTCCGGCTGTTTTTTTTGAAAAGCAGTAGTTGGTACTTAGCCATTAGCCGTTTAGCTTTCGATTTTTTTGCTTTGGCTTTCAAAATCCGGCCCACATCCCGGGTTGTATCCGCTGGCATTCATTTAGCTAAATACTAAATACTGAGTACTGCTTCTCTCTTGCAACTCTCTCCGGCTTCTCACACTCCAAGTTGAAAGACGTTGGAGGGGACATGGTTACGATTCTGGTTGTTATTCTGGTGTTGATGTTGATAGGCGCGCTGCCGGCGTGGCCGCATAGCCGCAACTGGGGCTATCGCCCAAGCGGCGGCCTGGGATTGGTCTTGGTAATTGTTCTGATTCTTTTTCTGCTGGGGTATGTATGAGACAGGCGCTTTGTATTGCTCTAGCAGGTGCTTGTTTGCTGGCCGCCGGATGCAGCAATCAGGACACGGAAAAAACCAAGCAGGAAGCAGCCCAGGCCACGGAACAAATCAAAGAAGGCAGCAAAGTGGCTGCGGTTGAATTGAAGAAAGACGCCAAGATAGCTGCACAGCAAACCAAAGCGGCTGCTGAAGGCGTGAAGCAAGGGCTGCAGACTTCAGACCCGCCTGTCAACGTGAACAAGGCGACCAAAGCGCAGCTGCAAACATTGCCCGGAGTTGACGAAGAAACGGCTGACCGGATCGTTGCCGGCCGTCCGTATCACACGCGCGATGAAATCGGCGCCAAAGGCGTGGTTTCACCGGATGAGTTTGCGGCGATCAAAGACAAGATTGCCGTGAAGTAAAACCAGGAAAGTAAAGCAAGATTGCCGTGAAGTAAGACAGCGGGCGGAGATCAATCTCTAGCTCGCTGTTTTATGTTCGGTTTTGGCTTTTGGCAATATCAGCCGAATCAAAATTATTTTGTTGGCTCCATCTGCAGTGCGTCATTGAAGCGATTGAAATAATTAAACAGCCCGATGGCGGCAAGCAGCTCCACGATTTCGCCTTCGTCAAAATGCTGGCGCAGTTCATTCCAAAGCTGGTCGTCAACGGTATGACCGTCGCGGGTAACTCGCTCCGCCAGCCGCAGGGCGACCTTCTCTTTTTCCGTGAAGTCAGTGCGTTGTTCGAAATCGGGTAAACCGTTGATCTGATCGTCCGTCCAGCCATGCCGTCTTGCCAAGACGGTGTGGGACGCCAGTCAATATTCGCAGCGGTTGATCTGCGTAGTGCGGACTATCAGAAGCTCTTTCAGTTTTGCGGGAACAGTGCCGGTTTCCATGACGGCCTTAAAATGCGCCACCATCGTCTTCATGATTTCCGGCCGGTGCGCGACGGTGCGAAACATGTTGGGAATGTTTCCGCGCGTCTTCATGAACGCGTCGTAAACTTCCGCTACGTCTGGAGAGGCATCTGATCGAGGGATACGTGAGATTCGGGGCATGGAGTACCGTCGGCAGGCGAGCGAAGACTCACCTGCCGTTGTGGCCTTTTATTTGGTAAACGATTGGATGGCAGTAGCTTCGTCGTCTTTAATATCAAAAACGGTATAGAGCTTGGTGATCTGCAGCAGGTCGTGGACTTTCTTGGTCAGGTTGAGCAGTTTCAGCTCTCCGCCTTCACGACGCACCGCGGTAAATGCGCTCACCAGTTCGCCGATGCCGGAGCTGTCGATGTACGTGACGTCGCCCAGGTTGAGCAGGATTTTTTTCTGTCCTTTGGTCACCAGATCGCGGACGGTGTCACGCAATACAACGCTACCCTCTCCCAGGGTAATGCGGCCGCTCATATCCACAACAGCGATCCCATCCACTTGCCGATTGCTAACTTTCATGCTCACAGTGCTTCCTCCTCCTTGGCATTCGCCGCGTTGCGGCCGGTATGCTTGATAAGTGTGACTTCCGTTCCCGGATTCGTGTTCCGTATCTTTACTTCGTCCATGAATGCACGAATCAAAAAAATTCCGCGCCCTGAACCTTTCATCAGGTTTTCCGGGGCCAGCGGATCAGGCAGAGATTCCGGATCCAGCCCCTTGCCTTGATCGGTGATTGTAATCACCAGCGCCTCAAGCGTGGTTTCATACGCCACCATAAAACGCTTGCCTGGATCGTAGGCATTGCCATGGAGCACCGCGTTCACCGCCGCTTCACGCACCGCCATGGCGACTTGATACTGCTCGTCCTCGCCCAAACCCGCGCGCGCAGCCACCTCTGTAGCCTTTTGCTCAGCCTGATTGACGCTTTCCAGGGTTGATTCCAACGTGTAAGAGACCCGATTTGTCATGGGGCGGTTCACTTAATATCTGTTTTTAAACGGCTTGGGCGAACACACTTCTACGGCGAATTCCTTAGTGTGCCTATGCGGACAGCGAGTTGTCAAACGGGATTACTGTTAAATTTGATTGCCGCTCTCTAAAAACGTGCCCGAAGGTTAAGCTTCTTCAAACCGAATCAGCCTTGCAACGGTCCATCTGGGACGAATTGCAGCACCATGAGCGCCTGATCATCCAATCGCGGCGATCCTGCGCGGAAGGCCAGAACCTCTTTCAAGCACCTATCCACCAGCTCACGCGAGGGCAGTTCCCGGCAGGAAGCCAGTAGCTTATCCAAGGAAGTCGAACCGTACTCCGCACCCTCTGGATTTTCTGATTCGGAGATTCCATCGGTATAGATCACCAGGCTATCGCCCCTGGAAATCTGCAGTACGGTGCTGGAAAACTTCTGGTCACAGAAAAGACCTATGGGGACGGTGTCCGCTTCAATCGCCAACACGCCGTGCCGTCCCAGATGAAACGGCGCAGGATGCCCGCCATTGCAAATCTCCACATTACCGGCCCCATCCGCTTTACCCACAATCAGCGTGGCGTATTGGGTGGCGAGTGTGCTTTCGCAGAAAAGCCGGTTAGCGCGTTCCATTAACTGTTCCAAAGGCAATCCGGTTGGGATCAGCACGCGAAACATGGCATGCAGGTTCGACATGAGCATGGCCGCAGCCACGCCTTTGCCGGAAACATCTCCCACCATGAAATACAAATCTTTGCCATGCGGAATCAGGTCACAATAGTCGCCGCTCACCTGGCCCGCCGGCTCGTAATGGTAGGCAGCCTTCCAGCCTGAGGCGCAGAAGTCCCTCTTTGGCAGCAGCCCGGCCTGTATCTTCGCTGCCAGATGTAAATCCTGCTCCAGGGCCCGTTGCTCGTGCGGCCTCATGCAATCCAGGCAAATCTCCGTCAGCGGATCGGCAAACAGGCGCTCCGCTTCCACCGGAGTCTTGCATTCTTCGCAAATGCCATAGGAACCGTGCTCCACACGTTCCAGTGCGCGATCCACCTGCTCCAGCAGCTGGAGCAAATTTGCGGTCTGTGTTCTGGCCACCGCGGTTTCCAGTTTCTGTCTGCGGACCACCAGTTGGTCGCGCAGCAGGTGCATATCCGTCACCTGAATACCCATGGGAGAACTCCTTGCCTTATCAGGATCATTTTCATGGCAATGAAGATTCAGATTATTTCCCGTTCATTGCCTCTTTCATCTGTGCAAAGTTTAATGTGCGCTTTATCGCATCGCTATCCGATTTTTGCTGCAAAACTTTCATATTGCTCTGGCAACCAGAAACTACATTGGGTATTCTGCATGCACAGGGTATTGATGACAGAAGATATCGCACTCTCGAGCATTCTTGGCGCGGCCGTCTATGACAGCTCCGGTGCGTTCGCGGGAAGCGTGCGTGAAGTTGCCATCTTTCCCCAGGACGATCCCAACCGCATCTCCGACTTCGTGGTGAAAACCAGTGAAGGCGACCGTCTTTTGCCCGCGCGCCAGGTCCGCACCGTGATTGGCTCCTCCATTCAGGTGAACGGCTCAGCTCTGGACTGGCTGCCGCTTTCCAGCTCTCAAGGCATGTTGCTGCTGGAGCGCGATCTGCTTGACCAGCAGATTATTGACGTTTCCGGCCGCAAAGTTGTGCGCGTGAATGACGTTGATTTCCTCCGTGAGCAGCAGAACGGTACGCTCAAGCTCAGAGTCGGCCGGGTGGACATTGGCCTGCGTGGCGCCATCCGCCGCCTGCTCAAGGGGCTTGCGCCCACCCGCGCCATTGAGGCGCTGGCCCTGCGCCTGCCGGAAAAGTCCATTCCCTGGGAGGCCGTGGACCTGATTGAGACTGACCCTGCGCGCCGCGTGCATCTCAAGCTGGCCTATGAGCGCCTTTCCAAGCTGCATCCGGCGGACATTGCGGACATTCTGGAAGAGCTGGCGCCCGCCGAACGCGAAGCGGTCTTCGGATCGCTGGATGAAGACGTGGCCGCCGATGCGCTCGAAGAAATCGATCCCAGGATGCAGATCGAGCTCATGCGGTCCATTGATTCCGATAAGGCCGCCGACATCCTGGAAGAAATGGACCCGGATGACGCCGCTGATCTGCTCGGCGATCTGCCGCAGGAGACATCGGAAGAGATTCTGGAAGAGATGGATCCGGAAGATCGCCAGGAAGTTTCCGAGCTGCTGGCCTTCCATGAAAATACCGCTGCCGGCCACATGACCACGGACTATATCGCGCTCTCGCCGGAGCATACCGTGGGTGACGCCATTGACCGCCTGCGATCATTTGAAGGCGCGGTAGAGACCGTGAGCACCATTTATCTGGTAGATGCCCAGGAAAAGCTGGTGGGCTCCGTGCCTCTGGTCTCGCTGGTGCTGGCCCCCGGAGGCACCCGGCTGGGCACGCTCACGCCCGACCACGTGATCTATAGCGAAGCCAACGCCTCAGAAAAAGACGTTGCCGAGATGTTTGATAAATACAACCTGCTGACCCTGCCCGTGGTGGACGAAGAACAGCGCCTCACCGGAATCATCACCGCGGATGACATTATTAGCTTGCTGCGGGACAGAAGCTAAGGCTGTTGAGGGATAGGGGATAGAAATAGTCTCTCACCTACAGGAGTAGTAAAGAAATTTAAGGTTTAGTTTTTGGGTGGAAGAGCGGCCCTTCAGGGCCGCGTAAGTGAGGATTAGAATACGCGCTTTAGCGCCGGTGGAAAATGAACGCTGCTCCGCAGGAAATCCGCACGTTTTTTGTTACATCTATCGCTCATACAAGAGAACCTCTCTTCAAGAAAATAGAATTTGCGCGTTTGTTCCTTGACGTACTTCAACAAAATCGCCAGAAGCATCGTTTTCTCCTGCATGAGTTCGTCGCCATGCCAGACCATTTCCATTCAATCCTGACACCCGCGCACGATATCTCTTTAGAAAAAGCAGTTCAATACATCAAAGGTGGATTCTCTTTCCGTGCCGGGAAGGAATTAGGATTTCAATTTTTAATTTGGCAGGAAGGCTTTACCAATCATCGCATTCGAGATTCCGAAGACTATGCCACTCATCGCGAGTATATCCACCGCAATCCTGTAAAGGCTGGGCTGGTGGCTACGCCATCAGACTATTCCTATTCCTCCGCATTCCCAGGCGCTCAGGTTGACCCTGCACCACCAGGGCTAAAGCCCATTTCCTAAAAGACACTTTTCACGGCCCTAAAGGGCCGTTCTTCCACCGGTTCATCACGCGCTGCGTGATGAAGTTTTGCTTTTCACTATCTGGTCCTTTGGCGCTAGCCAGAATACGCCAATCGTAAAGTCCATGAATGGTTATTCTTCTAACTGGAGCAATACTCTCTAAAACGACTGTGCGAAAACGAACAGCTGCGCAACCCAGTGTTGTCAATTGTCCTAATTCGCTATTGATTCGCTTTTATTATTGCGCTATTATCCGGCTGCGCCTCAGGGTGTGAGCAGGATTTGATCTTTGAAAATTAGCACAGAAGTAGTCGGCAACTAGCAATTGGCAAAATTAACCCCAAAACCAAGCCCAAAATCAAAGAAAAGAGGCCTTCGACCGCTCGGTCACCGC
This sequence comes from Terriglobia bacterium, assembly GCA_963724105.1. Taxonomy (GTDB): domain Bacteria; phylum Acidobacteriota; class Terriglobia; order Terriglobales; family Acidobacteriaceae; genus Angelobacter. The sequence continues at coordinate 504,174 of CAVRTD010000010.1, forward strand.
TCGGTCGAAATGCACTTTGACTTTTGTTTGCAACAAAACGCCTATGGGGGGTGGGGGTCTGGCTGAAGGACATAAGCAGAAGGCCACAAAAGATCGGGTGACCTGGACATCGGGTCATCGGGAAAGACGAAGCAACTCTACGCCAATCGACATGTGACCGCTGAAGTCCACGCCAATCTGGGATGATTGGGATGACTGTCGCTCAAGTCTACGCCGATCTGGGATGACCTATGGAGGGGCAGGGGGTATCAGATCGTCTTTGGCATGTTATTAATTCCGCTCTGCGGGCTTTAAATTTGCTCCCAAACTCCGCTCGCCCGAAACGGACCGCCCCATTTTGCCCCTTCGCGCTCTTCCTGTACGATAGGGGGCAATCCTCGGCGTGACGAATCCACGCCTTAGTAACTCTGTTGTTTAATGTCGATCTCGTATCGGGCGGAACATATAGGTAGTTTTTTGCGACCGGCGGAGCTGCTTGACGCCCGGCGAACCCCTGCGTTTGATCCTGAGCTCCTGCGCGCACTGGAAGATAAGCACATACAGCGCGTACTGGCCCGCCAAAAAGATCTTGGTTTTGAAGTCTTTACTGATGGCGAGATGCGTCGCCGGAATTTCATGAGCGACTTTACTGACGCCGTGGAAGGCTTTGACCTGACCGATGCCACCGCTCGTTCGTGGCTCTCTGAACTGGATCACGGTGGCGGAAGCCAGGGAAAAAGTAATCCCAGCCAGGCAGATGAAGCAGACGTGAGCCGCGTGAGCGGTGTTGTGACCTCAAGACTGCGGCAGATACGCCGGCTTACGGGGCACGAACTCAGTTTTTTGAAGAAACATAGCCCTGGACGGATCAAAATCACGCTGCCCAGCGCAACGCAGTTTCCCGCTATCTCATTCAAGCGTGGCGTAACCGATCGCGTCTACCAGGACCACTCGGCGCTGCTCTGGGAGATTGTTGAGATCATGAAGTCTGAGATGGTGCGGCTGGTGGACGAAGGCGTGAATTACATACAGATTGATGCGCCGCGTTACAGCTACTACATCGATCCCAAGTGGCGTGACTGGATTCGCAGGGAAATGCAGGTTGAGCCGAACGATCTGCTGGAAGAATCCATCCGCGCGGACAATGCCTGCCTTGACGCCGCGCGCCGTCCCGGCGTGACGCTGGCCCTGCATCTCTGCCGCGGCAATAATCGCAGCCACTGGTATGCCGAAGGCGGCTATGACGCGATTGCCGACAAGCTTTTTGGCGGCATCAACGTGCACCGTTTTCTGCTGGAGTATGACGATGAGCGCTCCGGAACGTTTGCGCCGCTGCGCTTTGTTCCATCGGGTACAAGCGTGGTGCTGGGGCTTATCAGCTCCAAGCGTCCGCAGCTGGAAAATGGCGACGCTCTGATCCGCAGAATCCAGCAGGCGGCAACGTACGTCCCGCTGGAAAACCTTGCGCTCAGCCCGCAATGCGGCTTTGCTTCCACCATGGAAGGGAATCTTTTAACGGAAGAAGAGCAATGGGCCAAGATGCGGCTGGTAGTAGAGACCGCGCATCGCGTATGGGGCTAAAGATTTTGGTAGTGGGTCATTTTCGCAGAAAATGACCCACTATCAGTATCAGCGTCTAGCGATTCGATTCGAATCGCGGGCCTTTAGGCAGACGTTCATCGCGTCAGCGATGAATCAGACGCGAAACTGTACCACTACCAAGATTTTCGGAGGATTGCAGCTCAAAACAAGCTGCGATTACCGGAACCACTCCTGCACTTTTTCCTTGAACCATTCCCAGCCGGTGAGCGGAAGGGGTGGCTTAACGGCCCAGCTTCTGAGTGTTTCCACGCGCTGAAAATCCTTTGGGACTTCAAACAGCGTTAACTCCAGCGGCCCTTCTTTCAACTCCACCACTTCTGAACCCCAGGTGGAGGAGAGCATATGCGTGCTTCCGTCCGGCTGTGTGATTTCGCTCTGTAGCGTGGTGGTAATTTTGACCGGGAAGCCGGTTTCCGCGCCGGTCCGGTGGACCTCAATCTTGTCCATCTTGTTGACGCATTTGTCACTGGAGCTGGCTGAAACTTCTGAGAGCACAACCACGCCAAGGCCATTTTTCTTTGGCTGCCGCCACTCCGGCATGATGGTGTTGTCAATGTACCAGCCGTTTGTCTCGCTCATGGAGGGCCTGGAGCACGCACCGGCGCTGACCGTTCGTTTTTCGCGGGTGATAATGTGCCGGGCCACGTGTCCAAAAATTTCTTTGCGCTCGCCGGTATCGATATTCTCAATCGATATCCGCAAAGTGCCGCCGGAATCCATTGTCGGTCTGGGCTTGAGCATAGCCCCCGCGCCGCGGGAATCCGTTTCATAGGTAACGTATTGGTGAGCAGTCAGGTCCAGCATGAAGACGCGATCGCGTTCGCCGCGCAGAATGATGGTTGCCATGGGAGGACCAGAGCTATCGCGCATTTGCGACTGCCACTCATTCCTGAGACGGTCTGCGGCCAGATATTCCGTCCTGGTATCGGTGAAGCCGCCAGTCACTTGCCGCGTCACGATTTTCACTCCATCCACGGAGGCGCCGGGAGACGTAAACGTGGTTACGTACATCAGCAGAATCATCGCTAGGGGCATATTCAATTCCTTGTCTCGTTCCTGGGCTGGAATGAGTGCTATTGGGGCCATATTGTAACGCCCAATTCACGAAAACGCAGCAAATTTAATGTTGTGAGGCGGTGAGGACTAAGGCTGTTGCCTCAAAAAGCCAGTAGTATTAAGCAGGTCATCCGCCCGACCCTAACTTCTTCAGCACTTGAGCAAGTGCGTCGATCGCCAGATGCGTTGCGTGTACGGACGCATTGGGCAGTCCGCCCAGCGCTTCCAGCAAATGCTCGCGCTTGAGTTCAGACGCCTCAGCCAGAGACCTGCCTTGCATGAGTTCTGTCAGACATGAACCAGCTGCGATGGAAGCTACGCAGCCGCGTGTGCGATAGCGTACCTGGTTGATGCGTCCTTCTGAGAGTTTTACGGCCAGGCTCATAATGTCGCCACACACGGGATGTTCCAGCCGCACCTCGGCATCCGGAGACGGCAGCTCGCCTACGTTTTTCGGGTGCTCGAAATGTTCCAGAACTTTCTCGGAGTAGGACATCGACTCATCTTTCTGTGTTGTTGCCGCAGAAGCAATGCCATCTCTGCCATACGGCGGCAATCGCTATAATCCAATGATGCCAGAAAACCGGGCTTTGCAACATAAAGTTCCACAGCGTGTGGTATCGCTTCAGCCAAGCGTAACCGTCACGCTGCGCGATCTCGGCTTGCTCAGCCGTCTGGTGGCCTGCACTAAATATTGTGTGGACGTCTGCCCTGAGGTTCTCTCCGCCGGTTGCCTGATTGTGGAAGATTCATGGTCGGCCAAAGCCGAGCAGATCATCGCCGCCAAACCAGATCTGGTGATCGCCTCAGTGCCTTACCGGCTAGAGTCCGTGGCGGAGATCATCAAGAGCGGCGTGCCTTTTCTGGGCCTTGCGCCTAAGTGTCTGGCCGATGTTTACAAAGACATCCTCATGATCGCGCGCATTGTTTCTTCTGAAGAGCCCGGCCTGGCCGAATCGCCCGGCCTTGCTCTGGTAGAGCGTATGCAGAAAGAAATTGCGGCCGTAGGTGAGAAGACCGCGCACGTACTGAAGCCTCTGGTTTATTGCGAAGAGTGGGGCAAGCCGTTGATCCTTTCGCAGGCATGGGTGGCGGAGCTGGTTGAAGTTGCAGGCGGACGCTTCTTTGGCGAGCCGGGAAAGCACACGACCGAAGAAGAAGTTTTAGCTGCCAACCCTGACGTGATCATAGCTGCATGGTGCGGCGCCGGCGACCGCGTTCCGCTGGAGAAAATCATCCCGCGCCGGGGCTGGGAGCGGACGAAAGCAGCGCATAACGGACGCGTTTATTGCATCAACGATGAATTCCTGAATACGCCTGCCAGCACGCTGATCCAGGGATTGCACGCGCTGGCCGCGGCCATACATCCGGAAAGTTTTGTAGTGCCATCGGGATTGCGCCAGATCGATCATTCACCCAAATCGATTCTTGCGTAAAGATAAAGACTTAACCACAAAGGACACGAAGGAACACAAAATTTGACTATCTCGGCCAGCCTTCTTCGTGTTCCTTCGTGGCCTTTGTGGTTCCGTGGTTAAGGCAAATAAATGATGAAACAAGTCGTAGCGGCACTCATTCTTCGCGAAGAAAAAATTCTTATCTGCCAGCGGACGGCGGACCAGGCCATGCCGTTCAAGTGGGAATTTCCCGGCGGCAAAGTTGAGCCGGGCGAAGATCTGAAAGATGCGCTGCATCGGGAACTGGACGAAGAGCTGGGAATCGACGCGGAGATCGGCACCCGGATTGCCGCTATCCAGCACACCTACCGGGGCGGAAATACATTGGAGCTGCACTTCTATCGCGTCGATCATTTTAAAGGCGAGTTGCAGAACCGCATCTTTCAGGACGTGCGCTGGATCGACCGCAAAGAGCTGACCAGCTTTGACTTTCTCGAAGCCGATACCGGCCTGGTAAAAGACTTGAGCGCAGGAAAGCTGCTTTAGCCCTGGCCGGTGAGCTGTGTCCAGATCAGCGCCACGGTAAGCGCGATCATAATTCCGCTGGTGCCCCAGGCAATAATGTTGCCCAGGCGCGAGTTTGTGTATGTTCCCATCAACTCAGGCTTGTTCACCAGTTTGAGCATAAAGATCAAGACAAACGGCAGCAGTATGCCGTTGACCACCTGGGAATAAAGAATCAGCTTGATCAAAGGCAGATGGGGAATCAATACCATGCCTGCGCCGCCGGCGATGAGAAATGTATAGATCCAGTAAAAAGTTGGCGCTTCAGAAAATTTCTTGTTAATCCCGGATTCCACTCCCAGGCCTTCACAGATGTTGTAAGCCGTCGCCAGCGGCAGGATTGCCGCCGAAAGCAGGGCTGCGTTTACCAGTCCTACGGCAAACAGGTAAGCGGCAAACGGCCCGGCCAGTGGCTTCAAGGCCACGGCTGCCTGAGCGGCATCAGTGATATTGTGATTGCCGTTTAGATACAATGTCGCGGCACAAGCCACCACAATAAAGAACGCAATCACATCCGTCACAATGCATCCCAGGATCACGTCCCAGCGGGAGAGCGCGTACTGCCGCTTGGTAATTCCTTTTTCAACAATGGATGCCTGCAGATAAAACTGCATCCACGGGGTGATAGTGGTGCCGACCAGTCCCACGAGCAGCACAATGTAATCAGACTGGCGGCTGATGTGGGGAACAAACGTGTCTTTGACTGCCTGAAACCAATTTGGATGGGCCAGAATCGCCGAGACCGGATACGTGAAATAGATCAGCGAAAATAAAATCAGGATGCGCTCCACCGGCTTGTACGATCCGCGCACCACAACAAACCACACCACCGCCGCGCCAACGGGCACGCAAAGATACTTGGAGACGCCAAAAATCCCCATACCGGAGGCCAGGCCGGCAAACTCCGCCATGATGTTGCCAAAGTCGGCGATGCCCAGGACTACCATCACAAAAAACGTGGCGCGCAGCCCAAACTCTTCACGGATCAGGTCCGCCAATCCTTTACCTGTCACCGCGCCCATCCGCGCTGCCATTTCCTGGACCACAATCAGCGCAATGGTTGTAGGGATAAGCGTCCACAGAAGCACATAGCCCAGTTTGGCGCCGGCCTGCGAGTAAGTAAGGATTCCGCCGGGATCGTTGTCAACGTTCGCGGTAATAAAGCCGGGACCAAACACGGCAAGAAAAGCCAGCAGCCGGTATTTCAGGACGCCGAATCCGGCGACCCGCTTGGGCATACTGAGATTTCTTTTGAATATCTTGAGTTCCATAGTCCACAAACTTTTTGCGATTTAGCGTTGACGAAAACAGCTGGCGGCCAGCAGCTATCGCTGACTGGACGAAAATATGCGGAGATACACGTCTTTCGCAGAATAACTGAGAGCTGAAGTAAAGAACAATATCGGAAGCAGGGATTCGGTAAATATTTTGTGAAATAGGTTTCTAGGTAATCGAACGCGCTGCGCCATCGCCGCTGTTCGTTTACTACTGAGTTGCTGACTGGGCCAGCCGTTCCAATTCTTCCTTGGCGATCTGAAAGGCCGTATTCGATGCAGGCACGCCTGCATACACGGCCACCTGCAGCAGCGTTTCTTTTATGTCACTGACCTCAAGATCATGCGCCAGACCGGCATGCAGATGGAGTCGAAATTCTTCCCAGCGTCCCATTGCTGCAGTGATGGCGAGCACCAGCAGTCGCCGTGTGCGATGGTCTAGTCCCGGACGCGTCCATATCGTGCCCCAGGCATAGCGCGTGATCAACTCCTGGAAGTCGCGGGTAAAATCCGTGGCCATATCCAGGGAGCGCTGCACGTGCGCATCGCCCAATACCTGCCGCCGGACTTTCATTCCTGCTTCCAGCGGATCGGCTCCGGCTTTGGCTGGCAGTAGGAATTCGAGCACAGCCGCAGTGAATGCATGCGGCAGTTCCAGATTCGAGAGGTGCGCCGTATCCAGCTTGATGGCTTTTGCTCCCGGGATATCGCGGACGAGTATTGAGCTATTACCCTCCCACGGGGTTGAAGGGTCTCGATCACTGCCAATCACCAGCGTGGGGATGGCTATCTTGCTTATCGCGGCCAGATTGTCCGCGTCACGTAGCGCGGCGCAGCAGGCGGCATAGCCTTTGGGATCTGTTCCCAGTAGTACTGCACGCGTTGACTGCGCTGCAGCGCTGGTTTGCTTGTCAGCGGAAAAAAAGCGCTGCATTACGGCATCCACAATCGTCTGGATACCTCCATCCAGTACTGCTTTGCGGCGGGTGTCCCATAGATCAGGCGTGCCGAACTTTGGGGATGTGTTTGCCAGCACCAAGCGGGTGAGCCGCTGCGGAGCGTGGATCGCTAACCATTGGCCAACGGCTCCGCCCATGGAGAGCCCGCAAAATGCGAACTTCGCAATACCCAGCTTATCGGCCAATCCAAGCACGTCTTGCCCCAGCTGATCGAGCGTGAAATCGCCTGCGGGAACGGCGGAAGCGCCATGGCCGCGCGCGTCATACCGCAACACTTGGAAGTACTGTAGGAATCCGGGCATCTGCGGCGCCCACATTTCATGGTCGCAGCCCAGCGAATGAGACAGAACCAAGACAGGAAGACCGCTCTGGCCCTCCAGTCGATAAAAAAGGCGCGTGCGATTGATTTCGGCAAAAGGCAAAGTTCTACCTCTTTCTTGAGGCCCGTTACTTGGTTCCTGCCGGCCAATACACCGGCCAGTTTCTAGCCTTGGCAATCTTTTCCAGATTAGGGTTGGGATTCACCGCGAACGGGTGCTGCGCAATCTCCAGCATGGCCAGATCATGGATTGAGTTGCCGAAGCATGCATCCACGGGCTTGCCCAGAACTTCTTTGATAGCCACAGCCTTGCCCGGCCCGCTGGGAACGCGAATCAGTCGGTCCGTGGCGCGTCCTTCTTCCAGGTGAACACATGCGGCAAGCACATGCTCTCCGGGAATGCCAAAGCGCTTTACGCCTTCGCGCACCACCCAGTCATTGGTGGAAGAGACAGCCCAGATCTCGCATCCGGCGGAGTTGAGTTCCTTCGTGAGCTGGAGCATCTCAGGAAAGATACGAGGTTCCACTACCGTCGCGAAGAATTTTTCCGCGGCTTTTTCCAGCTCATGCATCGCATTGCCGGCATGGATCGTCACCATCTCGCCGCACATGGCTTCTTCACCCACATTGCCGGCTTTGTAATCGTCATAGCGGGCGGTGGCCCAGTACGCGACTTTCGCCGGGATGATGCCGCGCTTCATCTCCCAATAGAAAAAGTCTGCGCCGGAGTCGCCGCTCCACAAAGTGCCGTCACAATCAAAGACGGCAACTTTCGGATGCAATGCCAGGATAGAGTCAATAAATTGCCGGTCGGTGGATGAGGTTTGGATATCAGTTTTCAATAGAGGGCCCTAAATAGAAATTCCTGTACGAAGTTTTTCAAACTCTTCCGGCGTATCCACATTGCTCACAACCAGCGGATCGGTTACCGGAATATAACGGATGTGTTCCTGGTTTGCGTGTTCCACGTCGCGGGCGGAGCTGCTGACCGGCGCGCGCAGAAATGCTTCTATCATCTCGCGGCCAATCGCAAAAGGATGACCATGCTTGCCCTGAAATTCCGGCACCGCTGCCCAGATGCGCTCGCCCTGAGAAAGAAAAGCCGCTTTGATCTCCTGCACCGTTTCAATATTGGCCGCCGGACGGTCCACCAGCGTAACAATCGCGGCGTCGCGCCCATAATTCAGGACTTCCTGCAAGCCGACTTTCAGCGAACTGAACTGCCCTTGCTGCGGATCTGGATTGACCACTAAAAATGCCGCGTGGGCATCCACAATGGTTTGCAGATTCGCCGCGTTAGCTCCCGCCACCACGATCACGAGTTCGGTTGCAGGTCGCAGGGCGCGTATGGCGGTAGAAAGAAATGTGCCATCTTGCCAGGGCAACAGCGCTTTGTCGCGACCCATCCGCGAAGAGGTACCCGCGGCGAGAATGACACCGGCAAAAGATGGTGAAAGAGCCATAGCTAACTATAACCCGTCTGGGGAAGCCCATTCCGTATGAATTTCTTAACTGGTTCGCGCGAGTTCTGTTGACGTTACGGTCAGCGGAACTAACCCAGTGAAGCCACGCCAGAACGACCTGAGGGATATCTCTAGAAACCACCTCGTCTCGTCGCCATCCTGTTTGAAGGATGGCGACGCGTTATCCGGAACGAATAGTGTTCCGTTGAATGTCACGGGAGTGTTCCTTGGAAAACGCGTGTCAGGACTCAATGCACTGGTGAGTTCAAAGATTCGGTCCCCTTCTAGTTCCCACTTGCCTTGCCACTCATGCACCCCTACAAGGGTGACTGAGCATCTGTTGATCACTATGCTCTGTCGTGGTGTAAAGCTAATCTCCCATGTGAATTTATCGCCGCAATGCACTTGAGGGTTGCATGTGAAATCAACTTCCAAATATCGCCCTCCCATCCTTCGCCAGCGTGGAACGTTGCGGACAAACAGAGCGGTCACAGCTCTTATGACTATGAGCAGTATGCCGCCTTCAATCGCCCACACCCCTAATTTTGCCAGCCAAAAGAACTCAGGAGAGAAGATTGCACCGCAAAAAACCGCCACAAGTCCGCCCAAGAAGACCATGAGCCCAGCAACCGCCAATAGGTCGCGAGAAGTGCGCTTTAGGTGAACTTGCATAGTGGTCCCGAAGCCTGGGGCTTCATGCTGCGACAATGTTTATCAGCGTCAATCAGCGGTGATGTTTTGCTTGAGGATTTCCGCAGCCTTAGCGCTCTTCATATGCGGAATCGGCGTTGGTGAGTTGCGGCGGATGGCAATCAGCTCGGCCATAATCGCAATGGCAATCTCTTCCGGCGTGATCGCGCCAATATCAATGCCCACCGGCGCATAGACGCGGGAGAGCTTCTCCGCTGAAACGCCTTCTTTTTCCAGCTCTTTATAGATGGCAATTGTCTTTCGCTGTGAGCCGATCATCCCGATATAGCGCGCCGGAGTTTCCGCCGCCCAGCGCAGCACGCGCATGTCATCGCGATGGCCGCGGGTCACAATCACAATGTAAGAAGCGTCATTCGGGGCCAGTTGCGCGGTCACGCGCTCATATTCGTCGGCATAAATATCGCGGGCATCAGGGAAGCGCTCGCGGTTGGCATAGCTCTCGCGATCGTCGGTGACCACCACGTCAAAGCCCGCCAGCCGCGCAACTTTATAGAGGCTCCAGGCCACGTGCCCAGCGCCAAAAATATAGAGCGTTGAGACGGCCAGTATCGGTTCCACAAAAACTTCCAGCGTCCCGCCGCAAACCAGGCCGGTATCGTATTTTGGATTGTTATTCAGGTCAAAATGGAGCGTCTGCGGCTTCTCGGTCTTCATGGTTTCGCGCGCTGCTTCCCAGACCTCGGCTTCCACGCAGCCGCCGCCAATCGTCCCCACGATTGAGCCATCGTCACGCACCAGCATCTTGGCTGATTCAAACGAGGGAATCGAGCCACGCACATTGATGATGGTCGCCATGGCTCCGCGGCGACCTTCCCGCCGCAGCCGGGTTATCTCTTCATAGATGTCCACAGGGGTATTTTACCGGATGCCCGCAAATCCACTAATGAGAGATTGCGACAAAGCCTCAAAGCCCCAGTGCCGTCGGATGCTTAGGCTGATACAGCCCCAATTCCTCGCCGCCCGGCAATTGAATGGACGTGTTCGAGCCCCATCGGGCTTCGGTGACCGCACTGCACTGAACGCCCTTGGCGGCAAGCTCTTTCATGGTGGCCTTCAGATCGTCACACATCAGATAGAGTTCATGACGCGGCTTGCCGTCCGCTTCCGTCGGATGCACGGCTATTTCCGTTGGCGGCGCGGCAAAGATCAGCCAGCCGTGTCCGGCATCGACTGACTTTAGACCCAGCACGTCGCGCAGGAATGTCCGGACCTTGTCGGCATCTTTGGCATAGATAATGGAGTGGAGGCCAGTGATCATCGCAACCGAAATTGTAAATCTTTGAGGATTTGGAAATTGAGTAATTTGGTAAATGGGTAAGTTAACCCCGGTGCCCTCGCTGGTTCACATTTACTAAGTTACCAAATTACCCATTTACTAATTTCCTCCGTGTCTCCGTGCCTCCGTGGTGGATTTTTGATACCCTCCCTAGTTGCTCGTTGCCAGGAGAAAAAGATGAAAGCCGTTCGCTTCCATGAATTCGGCGGTCCTGAAGTCCTGAAGTATGAAGATGTGCCCGACGCCCAGCCACGCAAAGATCAGGTATTGATCAAGGTAAAAGCGTGTGCGCTGAACCATCTCGATCTTTTTATTCGTGGTGGACTGCCCGGGGTGAAGCTGCCGCATATCAATGGCAGTGACGTTTCGGGCGACATCGCCGAAGTGGGCGAATACATCACTGACCTGAAGGCAGGCCAGCGCGTGCTGCTGGCGCCCATGACTTTTTGCGGCGTCTGCCCAAAATGCATGGAAGGGCAGCAGAATTTCTGCCCGCAGTTCAGCGTGCTTGGCTATTTGAATGACGGCGGCAATCGCGATTACATCGCCGTGCCGCGCGTCAGCGTTCTACCCATCCCAGATGAGCTTACCTATGACGAAGCTGCTTCATTGCCGCTCGTCTCTGTCACTGCTTGGCATATGCTGGTGAGCCGTTGCGGCATCAAGCCCGGTGATACTGTGTTGGTCCTGGGCGGAGGTTCGGGGATCGGTTCCATCGCCATTCAGGTCTGCAAAATGTTTGGCGCCACCTGCATTGCCACCGCCGGGAATGAGAGCAAGCTTGACCAGTGCAAAGACCTGGGCGCGGACTATGTGATCAACCACTACCGGCAGAAGATCGCCGATGAAGTAAAAAAGATCACCAACAAGGCCATGTGCGATATCGTTTTTGAGCACGTGGGCAAAGCCACATGGACGGAGAGCATGAAGTCGCTCAAGCCTGGTGGCATGCTTGTGACCTGCGGCGCCACCACCGGTCCGGAAGCCAGCTTTGATATCAGATTTCTCTTTGCCCGCCAGCTTTCATTCCTGGGTTCATTCATGGGGACCATGGGCGATTTCCATGAGGTGATGAAGCACATTTTCGCCGGCAAGATTAAGCCCGTGGTAGATAAAAGCTTCCCGATGCGCGAGGCCGTAGCCGCGCATCAGCGCCTGGAAAAGAGCGAGCAGTTCGGCAAAATCATTCTGAATCCATAGTTGGGCCAACTGACGAAAAGGCTTTACGCGTAAAGGATGGTGAAAACCAAATGACCACTGCGCCATTTTTCTCCGCAAATGATCTGGCGCGGATGCTCTTCGGTGTTCTTATCGCGGCTGCCGGTGCGCTTTCCATTCTGGTCTTTCTTGGGCGCATCAAGAGGAAAGATTATTCACTTCTCTATTTTGGCTCAGGCGCGCTGCTGTACGGGGTAAGGCTATTCATCAGCGGGTCTGCACATTATTTGCAGCATCGTTGGGATGTTGTGGATCCAGTGATCTCACTGGTTATCGTAATCCCGTTCTTTTTATTTTTCGTAGAAATAGTCTCGCCACAATGGAAAAAGTATTCCCGGCTGCTGGTTGGGATTTTTGTTGCAATAGCCCTTTTCGGAATCGCCGATTTGGTTTTTGTGCACAACCTCAAGTTGTTGCATGCCACCGTGAATATCACGTCGCTGGTGGCGATTTCTGTACTTCTCGTAATGCTCTTTGTCCCTTTTCGTTCCGCCGGACGCGACCAGAGCATTCTTCGCGCCGGCCTGCTCATTTTTATGCTCTTCGCCATCTACACCAATCTGGTCGGTGTAAGAGTGATCAGCGGCAATCCGGACATGGAATTCATCGGTTTCGTCTTTTTTCTCGGATGCCTGGGATACGTTGCTATAGGCCGCGCGCAACGCAATGAGGAGCGTTTGCTCGCGCTCAACAAAGAGCTGGAGATAGCACGGGGAATCCAGGCAGGCTTGCTTCCGGAAAAAGGTTTTGCCGCGGAGGGAGTGACCGTGGCGAGCCGCTATATTCCTGCCAGCTCTGTTGCCGGAGACTTCTATGATTTTTTGCCGAAAGACGGCGGTCTGGGCGTACTGATTGCCGACGTCTCGGGACACGGCGTGCCTGCTGCACTGTCGGCGTCAATGGTGAAGGTGGCAATCCGCGCGCAGCGTGAGTGGGCCGATGATCCTGCACAGGTCCTTACCGGGCTGAATTCAATTCTTAGCGGGAATCTTCAGGGCCAGTTCGTTACGGCGGGCTATCTTTTTCTCCATCCGGGGAAGGACATGCTGGCTTATGCCGGCGCCGGCCATCCTCCGCTGCTGGTCTGGCGGGCCCGCGAAAGGAAAATTGAAAGCCTGGAAGAGAACGGATTGATTCTTGGGATTTTTCCGGAAGGGTCCTACAAGAGCACAAGCGCAGTTGTAGGTAGTGGAGACCGCTTTGTTTTATACACGGACGGAATTCTGGAAGCTCCCAATGCATCAGGCGAGGAATTCGGCATGGAACGGCTCAAGAATTTCCTGATAGAAAATTTCAGCCTGCCGGCACAACAACTTTGTGATGCCCTGATCAACGCAATCTCAGTCTGGTCGGGCGCCGCCAGTGAACAGCACGACGACCTTACGCTGATCGTGATTGATAATAAATTCGCATGAATATTTCTGTGGTTCAACTCTCTGACCTCAGGTAGCATTAAGCGGTTAGCCCCGATGAGTACCTCTACAGCTACGAGTTTCACGGCAGAGACTACGAAAAATCGCTTCACCTCTGGCCCTGCGATCGTGCTTTATATCGCTGCAGCCAAAGTCCTGCTGCATTTACTGACGGTCACGCGTTACGGCATCTTTCGCGACGAGATGTATTACCTGGCGTGTTCGCGGCATATGGCGTGGGGTTATGTTGACCATCCGCCGTTCACGGTTTGGGTCGCGTGGCTCTCCCGCAATGTGCTGGGCGATTCTCCGCTCGCTGTGCGTCTGCTGCCAATCCTTGCCGGAGCAGCCCTGGTGTGGCTTACTGGCAAATTGGCGCGGGAGATGGGCGGAGGCCGGTTCGCCCAGGCCATGGCCGCGCTTGCTGTCGTTGTGGTTCCCATGTACCTGATCGTGCAATCGTGGTTGACCGACAACGTCTTTGAACAACTCATCTGGATGGGCTGCGTATGGTTGGTGATTCGGGCCATCAATAGCACTGGGCTGAAAATCCTAAAGCCGTGCGCTACTGGCTCTGGTTCGGCGTATTGGCTGGGTTCGGCTTTGAGAATAAATATTCCATTGCATTTCTGTTGCTCGGATTACTTGTCGGAGTGGTGCTCACTCCGCATCGCCATTTCCTGAAGAGCCGTTACTTGTGGCTGGGCGTGCTTGCCTGCGCGGTAATCTCACTGCCGAATTTGCTGTGGCAGGTGCACTATCATTTTCCGTTTCTTGAGCTGATCCACAACATCCGCATGAGCAACCGTGACGTGGTGCGCGGTCCGGTGGCCTTCATCGCCGACCAGGCCATGATCATGAATCCGATTCTTTTTCCGCTGTGGGTTGGCGGCCTGATCTGGCTCTTCTTCAGCCTCGGCGGCAAGGTTTATCGGCTGCTGGGTTGGACGTTTCTTGTAGTGCTGACCACCTTCATCGCGATGAAGGCCAAGAACTACTACGTTGTTCCTATCTATCCCATGTTGTTTGCCGCGGGCGCAATCGGACTGGAACGCATCACGCAGGGTCGACGGATCGGAACCTGGAGCAGAGGCATTTACGTTGGGCTGGTGATTGCCGTGGGCGCTCTGCTTCTTCCCATGTCTGTGCCGGTGCTCTCGCCGGAGAATTACTTACGCTACCAAAAAGCGCTGGGCCTGGCGCCGCCGGAGATTGAGCACCAGCAAAACGGTCCTCTGCCGCAATGGTTTGCCGACGAGTTTGGCTGGCAGGAGATGGTGGAAAAAGTTGCACGCGTTTACAACAGCCTTCCGCCAGAAGAACGCGCCCGTACGGCCATCTTTTCCAACGGCTGGGGTGAGGCGGCGGCGGTTGATTTTTATGGGCCGCGCTACGGACTGCCCCAGGCCATCAGCAAGAGCAACAGCTACTGGATATGGGGGCCGGGAAAGTATGACGGAAGCTCAATGATCATCCTGCATAGCGACGGCCGCGATGAGTCTAAATATTTTCAGAGCGTGGAAAACGTTGGGCACGTGGGGCATCCGTATGCGCGTCGCGACGAATATTTTGACATTTATCTTTGCCGTGGATTGAAGGCCAACTTGCACGACGCGTGGCCCAAGATGAAGCAGTTTGATTAATAGTTACTGCTCAAGAATTTCTGCTGCATCACCAACATGGATTTTTCCCGGCGTAATGATGGAGCTATCTAGCGCCGTGCTGCCGTCCAGTTCGTGCACAATGCGCAGCAGCACTGACGGATCTTGTTCCTGTGTATCGGGATCAAATGTAGTCATCACGCAGCGGTCGCGCAGCTTCTCCATATTGATGCGCACGTCGCCGATGGCCAGTAGTGTGCCGCGGCCATCTGCGTTCTTCCAGTTCGGGAACATCGGCCAGGAGAATATTGGGCCGCAGGCGGCGATGATCAATATTCAAATATTGCGCGGCGCCGTCGGTGGCAACGAGCAGCGGCAGAATATCAAAGGCTTGTGGCGCAGGTATTTGCTCGAGAGTGACAGGTTCTCCTGCGGCTTCAAGCACCAGCGCCAGCGCTTCCGGTGAATCCCAGCGATGGCCGTTGATGGTAGGCGCACCGTCTGCGCCGATAGAGCCTTGCAGTCCCAGCAGTTTTGGCCGTGTACGCGAGGTGAGAAATCGTCCGTTGAGCGTTCGGATCACCGCGACCTGGCGATCGCCGGGAATGCCCACCTTTGTAATTTCCGTCTCAGTGAGCCGTTCGCCTTTCAGGCTCTTGACCGGATAGCGCCAGATTTCTGCAACATGCATAGCTAGTTGATGATGCGGTAAGCGCGCGGGATTCACAAGTCCGCGGATTCACAAGTCAATGAAGAATGCTAGCTGGTCTTCATCGCCACCAGCACCGCCACCGGAAAGCTGTAATAAATTTTGCCATTCTCCTGGCGCGTGTTGAGATCGAGCGCATCGTCGGTCAGGGAGTCGGCAAAAATCTTGCGGAGACGGTCGGCATCGCCCTGGGTTCGGAAACGAACGGGCCAGCAACTCTTCCATCTCGCCTTCCACGCGATAGTTGGTGACTTGCGGATTGGCCAGTCCGGCTTGTTCGAACAGCTCGCGCAGTTCATCTACTGTCAGCGCGCGCGCGTGTGAAGGGTCGCGCAGGAGTTCTGCGGCGTTCAGTGCAGCGGCTTTTTCCGGAAGCGGCGCCATGTCCGCCACTACAACTCGGCCGCCTGGCTTGCACACTCGTTTCATCTCTTTGAGCGCGGCCAGCGGGTCTTGAAAATGATGAAAAGCAAAGCGCGAGCTCACGATGGAAAACTGTGGCTGCGGGAAGGGAAGCGAATAAACGTCGCCCGGCTGCCAGCTTACGTTGGTGAGACCTTTTTCTTGCTGCAGCTTGCGGGCCTGGTCCAGCATCGCCGGCGTCATGTCCACGCCGGTAGCGTGTTTGGCGGTACGGGCAAAGGCGCAGACCAGAAGACCGGGACCGCAGGCCACGTCCAGGACCGTATCTTCCGGGCCGGCTCCGGCCCATTCCACAATGCGGTTGAGTGACTCTTCATTGCGGATGGTTGCCGCACCGGCGAACGGTGCTGCCTGGCGCGTGAACTGGTCAAGGATACGGGATTGGTGGCTAGAAGGCATGTGACACAATCATACGTCCAACCGTTCATTTTCTGTTGATTTCATTCGATAGTGTTCTCTGTGGGGAAGCTTAAAAACACCGTATGGTGTAAATTGGAAGGCGTTTTCAGAGATTTTATGACAAGCACTCTTCCAAAATGGCTTCGCGTAACTTGGCTCTGCTTGGCACCCCTTGCATTGCTGTTCGCAACTCGCATGGCGTGGATGAGGACGTTCATGACCGTTTTGGAAGGCCAGAAATAATAGGTTTTAGCCTCGTCATTGCAGGACTGTTGTGTTCTTTAGGACTAGCGCTCTGGTTGGCTGTAGCAACCATTTTCATGATTAAGGATCGAAAGGTGCTGACCAAGGCGGATGCGGCCATGATCGGGTTTTGCTTGTTTGTGCTGGTGTCGCTGCTCATTCCACAGTGGCCCTTGAGCTGAGTTTTCAGTGTTTTAGAGATGAGTCTTCCCTGATTGCCCCACATCCAATTAAAATAGGGTTAGTCATGAGCGATCACATAGTCACTCCCGATGTAGAACGCGGTCTCGAAACCAAGCGCTATGCGAACACTGCCGGCAATCCAGACGATGCCCAGCATATGCGGGACGTCCTGTTTGCGAATGAGCAGCCGCAGGGCGTGATTCTCACGTCACTCGATAACGTGGTCAACTGGATGCGCAAAAGCTCCATCTGGCCCATGACGTTTGGCCTGGCCTGCTGCGCCATTGAGATGATGGCCATGGGCGCCTCCCGTTTTGATATCGCGCGCTTCGGCGCTGAGGTATTTCGTCCCTCGCCTCGCCAGTCTGATCTGATGATTATTGCCGGACGCGTCTCGCAAAAGATGGCTCCGGTCATCCGCCAGCTCTGGGAGCAGATGCCTGAGCCCAAATGGGTTATTTCCATGGGCGCCTGCGCAACTTCCGGCGGCGTATTTAACAATTACGCGCTGGTGCAGGGCGTAAATCAGGTTATCCCCGTGGACATCTATGTGCCTGGCTGCCCGCCGCGGCCTGAGCAGTTGATCTACGCGATCACGCTGCTGCAGGAAAAGATCCAGAAAGAACGCGGATCGTTCAAGCGGGCGTTGAATCTGGCGTAGAAAAGAAATTAGTAATCAGTACTTAGTAATTAGCAAGAGCTTGAAACCAGCACGAAGCAGATTTCCTGCTTCGTGCTTTTGTTTGCGATCATGTTCTATGCGCACGAAGCTTTGTGCGCGGCCATCGCCTGCTTAATGTATTGCCAGACCTCGTCGCTGAAAGGCCTGGCAAAGCTTTGTGGCCAGTTGCCCTGGTCAGCATAAAGCTTGTTCAAGCCCTGTTGCACTCCAGCATCCCCGCCGGTGAATCCGCGCACCAGCTCTGACCAGCGTTGCGCCAGGGCTTTTGCTTCCGGACCAGCGGGATCGGTCTTGCCGGCGATAGCGGCTTCCACGTCATGAATCAAAGTTTTCCAATCTTGCTCCACCCTGGCTTGCAGCTCCGGCGTCCATGTGTGCGAGCGCTCGGCGATTTTGGCTTGTGCCTCTTCGCTGTAATATTTTTTTGCCCACTCCATATTGTTCTGCCTTTCCATTACCTCGATGATTTTTTTCAAGGCTGCCAGATCGGGCGCGGCGCCGGACCTGAGTGAACTCTCAGCTTCTTCAATGGCCTGGATGGCGGCCTCAACTTGCAGCCGCTTCTCCAGAAGGAGCCGCCGTTGCATGCGGAGAGCCGACTTCAGGTCCAGATCGCCCCGGTCAAGCAGGTCCTTGATTTGCCTGAGAGGCAAGCCGATGAACTTAAGTGTGACGATCTGCTGCAGCCGCGTGAAATCCTGCTCGCCATACAGGCGATAACCGGCTTCCGTGCGGCCGCTGGGTTTAAGCAATCCCATCCGGTCGTAATGGTGCAAGGTCCGCACCGTAACGCCGGCTTTTTCGGCAAAATCGCTAACTTGGTACACCATTTCGTCCCTCTTCATTCCATCGTCGGGTATGACGTAACGTCAGGCGCAAGGGCTTTTTTTTGACATCCAAGCAGAGTGAGCAAGCCCTTTTGCCGCCAAAATTTCAAAGTGCACAAAATCTATACAATAAAGGCTGCAAACCGTCCTGTCTGGGCGATTTCACAAGTGGAAAGTGGCGACCGCGTGCCCTCACGTAGACTCGGGATTTTAACGAAACTCGGGCAGCAGAAGGCCAGCTACTTGCATCCCAATACCCTGACGCTAAGTTCCCTGTCCTATGCGCAAAATCAAGTTTAGCTTGTTCATCCTGCTGCTGAGTTGCTCCATGTTTTCCATGGAAACGTTTGGCATGGAAGCAAAGTTGCGCCAGGTGGCGCTGATCGACCTGCCGGGCAGCCCGGGGTTCAGCCAGGTAACCATGGCCAATGGCCAGGTAGTGATTACCCGTCCGGGGACCAATACCATTGAAATTTTCAGCCCGATCAAGCGGCGCGTGGTGGCTCGCATCTCGCAGATCAGTGATCCGCGCGGGATTGCCGTAGATGACGCATCCGGCATGATGTACGTGGCCCTGGCCGGAAACAGCAGCATCGCTGTGGTCGACACGCGAAACTGGAGTGTGGAAAAAGTTATTCCAGTACAGCATCGTCCGGAAAAGCTGCTCTGGGTCCCGCAGACGAAGACGCTCTATGCCACCAGCGTGATTGACCGCTGCGTGAGCACGATTGACTTCAGCATCAACGCGGAATCTTCCGTGCTGCCAGTGGAAGCCCTCCCCCAGGACATGCTGTATGACACGGCGCGCAATGTCCTGTTGGTGAGCTTGCAGGACATAAGCCAGATTGCCGCCATTGATAGCAGCAACAAGATTGTTGGTCGATATAAAGTGGTGGCCTCTGAACCAACCGGGCTGGCCCTGGATAACAAGCGCCGCCGGCTCTATGTGGCCGTGCGTTATGCCGTGCTGGTCTTGAATGCGGATACTGGCGCCGAGCTTTCCCGCATCCCTGCTCCGGGTGGAACAGACGCTCTGGTGCTTGATCCCGGTGGCAGCTTTCTTTATGCCGCCGCGGGAGATGGCTCCGTGCTGGCGATTGATCTGAACCGCAACTCGGTCGATCACGAACTGCCTACGGACGTGAAGGGCTACAGCATTGCCTATGATCCCGCGCACAAAATGCTCTTTCTTCCCGGCGGACGTGAAGGCCGGTCAAAGATGGTGATCCTGACGCCCTCGGGTGTGCCGGAATCAAACAAGCTGCAGAACGCCGCCAGCCCGATTGAATCCGCACCGCAAGCTGCTCCGCAAACAGCCATGAAGAAGTAAGTTTTTGCTTATGGCAGACCGTGGCCGATCATCGACAGCTCCTTCAGAATGCAACGAATAGATGTACGCATCTAACTCATTTTAAATTCTTTGCCTTGATATAATTCCGCCCAGCTCTAGTCGTGTCCACACGCAAAAGGCGGATTTATGAAAAAATCAGTAGTTGTCCTTTTTCTCCTCATGAGTACATTTTTGAACGCTCAAAATAAATCCGATAAATCAGACGAAAAATCCGCCAATGGGGCTACAGCAGCGCCGCCCGTCGCCAATTCCATCCACACAGAGAACCACATCAATGGCGGCAAGCTGGTTGACGATTACCAGTGGATGCGCAACAAATCCAATCCAGAGGTCGCACAGTATCTGGAAAAGGAAAACGCCTACGCGGACGCCGTGATGGCGCCCACCGCAGCGCTGCAGCAGAAGCTCTATGACGAGATGGTGAGCCACACCAAAGAGACGGATGTGAACGTCCCATTTAAAGACGGCGGCTATTTCTATTACTCGCGCTGGGAAAAAGGGCAGCAGTACCCGATCTTTGCCCGCAAAAAAGGCAGCGTGGAAGCCGCGGAAGAAATTACGGTGGATGTGAATGAACTGGCCAAGGGACAGCCATTCATGTCACTGGGCGCATATGAGATGAGTGACGACGGCAATCTGCTGGCGTATTCCACTGACAATACCGGCTTTCGCCAATACAAGCTGCGCGTGCGCGATCTGCGGACCGGCAAAGATTCTGAGGTCATCGCCGATAAAGTCGGTTCGGTGACCTGGGCCAATGACAACAAGACGCTCTTCTACAGCGTGGAAGAAGACAAGACCAAGCGGCAATATCGTTTGTATAAGCACGAACTGGGAGCGGAAATCGGCAAAGACCCCTTGGTCTATGAAGAGAAAGACGAGCGCTTCAGCGTGGGCGCGGGAAAGTCGCGCAGCCGCAAATACATTTTTCTTCAGATCACCAGCCACACCACGTCAGAAGCGCGCATGCTGGATGCCGATAGTCCTAACGGCGAGTGGAAGCTGATTGCACCGCGCCAGCAGGATGTGGAGTACTATCCTGACCACCACGGCGACCAGCTGTATATCCGCACCAATGACAAAGGACGCACGTTCCGGCTGGTTGAAGCGCCGGTTAGCGCGCCGGGCAAGGAAAACTGGAAAGAGGTTATTCCGGTCCGTCCAGACGTGATGTTGAATGACATTGAAGTGTTTGCCGATTTCTATGTTCTGGTGGAGCGCGAGAATGGCCTGCCGCAGCTTACGGTCGTTCATTTCGCCAACGGTGGCAAAAAGCGGATAACTTATCCGGAGCCGGTCTACACGTCATCGCCGCAGACCAATCGCGAATACAAGACCAAGATGTTCCGTTATGGCTATCAATCGCTGGTCACGCCAGCGTCTGTATTTGATTATGACGTGGAGAAAAATACTTCCACGCTGCTGAAGCAGACTGAGGTGCCCGGAGGCTATGACGCTTCCAAGTATCAGTCTGAGCGCGTGTGGGCCACGGCCAAAGACGGTGTGAAAGTTCCGGTCTCTCTGGTGTATCGCAAGGACCTGAAGAAGGCGGACGGTTCCAATCCACTTTATGTCTACGCGTATGGATCTTACGGCGCAATTCTTTCGGTGACATTTGGTTCTGCACGGCTCTCCATGCTGGACCGCGGCGTGGTGATGGCTTATGCGCATATCCGCGGCGGCGGTGACCTGGGCAAGCCATGGCATGATGCCGGACGCATGATGAACAAGATGAACACCTTTACTGATTTCATCGCCTGCACCGAATATCTGGTGGCCAACAAATATGGCTCGCGTGACAAGATTGCGATCGAGGGCGGCTCAGCCGGCGGCTTGCTGATGGGCGCAGTGACAAATCTGCGTCCTGATCTGTTCAAGGTTGTGGTTTCCCACGTGCCGTTTGTTGACGTGATGAACACCATGCTGGACGCATCCTTGCCGCTGACGGTGGGCGAGTATGAGGAGTGGGGCAATCCCAATGAGAAGCCGTCGTACGACTATATGCTTACCTATTCGCCGTATGACAATTTGAAGAAAGGCGCGTATCCGGCCCTGCTGGTAAAGACTTCATTCAACGATAGCCAGGTGATGTACTGGGAGCCTGCCAAATACACGGCCAAGCTGCGCACGCTCAAGACGGACAAAAACGTGTTGCTGCTCAAGACCAACATGGCGGCCGGACACGGCGGCGCTTCAGGCCGGTATGAACATCTGAAGGAAATTGCTTTTGATTATGCGTTCATGCTGACGCAGATGGGAATAAGCAACTAGCAGTCAGCGTTCAGCAATCAGCCAAAACTTTAGCCGCGAATACACGCGAAAAACGCGAATCAAAAATAAATTCGTGTTCATTCGCGTTGATTCGCGGCTCATATCTTGCTCAAGCTGAATGCCGATAGCTGAGTGCTAACTGCTCTCTTACGCTGCCGGCCTTCTCTTCTTTTCGTGTTTACCCTCAGTCTCGGCCTCTTCGGCTGTCTCTATGCCCAGAGGATTGGCGCCTGGATCTTCGCCCTCAGATTTGCCGGTCTCAGGATTGGTGATGTAGAGCATGTCGGAAAGATCGCTGGCGTGTTCTTCTTCTTTTCTCAATAGT
The DNA here is from genome assembly GCA_963724105.1 of Terriglobia bacterium. GTDB lineage: Bacteria > Acidobacteriota > Terriglobia > Terriglobales > Acidobacteriaceae > Angelobacter. The sequence continues at coordinate 526,418 of CAVRTD010000010.1, forward strand.
TCTTCAATCAGGACACGCGTGGTCGGATCATTGTCACCGAAATAGCGGACCATTTCCTGATAAACCTCAACCACCATGCGCTCGGCAATCAGGTCTTCGCGGATCATATCGGCCAGTGATTCGCCTTCTACATATTGTGAGACGGAGCGTTCCAGCAGGCCTTTCGGATTGAAATTCGGTTTCCCGCCCAGCTGCTGGATTCGCTCAGCCAGCGAGCTGGCGTGTTCGCGCTCATCGTCGGCGTGCTCTTTAAATTCGTCAGCCACGCCCTTGGCGTGGACGCCAGTGGCCATAAAGTAATGGTGCATATAGCGCAGCACGCAGACAATCTCCGTGGCCAGCGCTTCATTCAGGATTTCAATCGTCTTATTTACGTCGCCTTTGTAACCCTTGGTGACGGCGCCGTCTTGCATCTTATGGGTGGCGCGTTTGCGGATCTCTTCAATATCGCGAACAAAATGTGGCATAGGTCCTCTTTGGGCGGGATTATATTTTCCTTAACATAGTTAAGATTGCGAACAGGTAAAGGGGGATGTCTCCCCGGCTTTCTGAGGGAAAGCTGGAATATTGCACTGAAAACCGGGGTGCGGTGCCGCTTTTCCAGAATGGGAATTCATCGTCTGACAGGGAGGGAGTGGATGAAAGCAAGGATGTGACGAGATGAGAGTTCCTGAATTCGAGTGGAGTATGGCTTGTTTACCTGTTATGATTTCACCGTTCTCGACTCTGATAGACCGCGTCGCTGCTTTTGTCGCCTGCCTATTTCTGCTGAGTACAGTCAATCCTCAAAGATGTAAAGGACCCGTCCATGAAGAAGATTTTTGTAGGCAACTTTTCCTTTAGCCTTTCCGAAGGCGAACTACGCTCAATGTTTGAACCTTTCGGGGCCGTTGATAGCGCCACGGTTGTAACCGACCGCGCCACTGGACGTTCACGGGGCTTCGGGTTCGTGGAAATGCCAAGCAATGAAGAAGCGGAAAAAGCCATTGCAGCACTGAACGGCAAAGATTCCGGCGGACGCGCGCTTACCGTGAATGAAGCCCGGCCCAAAGTTGGCGGAAGCGGCGGCGGCTATCGCGGTGGCGGTGGCGGTTCACGTGGCGGTGGCGGCGGCAGAGGCGATAGAGGCGGCAACAGCCGAGACGACTATCAAGGCCATGCTCGCCAGCCTCGCGAACCTCGCTGGTAACAAGACTTTTCATACATTGCGCTTGCAGCCGGACGGCCGGCTGCAAGGTTGCGCAGCTCATTCTGCGGACTATATTTCTTCGCGTAATGCCTTACGCATAAAGCGCACCTATAAAGAACGATGGCGCGTCGCGCCCATGACTGGCGCCATCGGTATACTCTGCCGTTGAAGCGGCCCATTCCTCTGCAAAAAATCAGTAAAGATGCCACGGGCTGCTGCGAATTGCAGCGAAATAGAAATAGCGCCAAAAAAATAAGGCCGCATCCTGAGTGGGGATGCGGCCTTTAATGGAGCGTGCTGAACTTACTTTCTGTTACCGGATGCGGCGCGCGATCATCTGCCATGACGTTCCATTCCAGAAGAGCAGACCGCGTACCTGGACTGTGCCGCCGTTGGCGACGGTCACTCGCTTATCCGTTGCTGAAACCGTGGTCACATGCACCACTGTCTGGCCGGAGATGGTCCTCAGGGCAGAATCAGTAGCCAGGTTCAGGTCAAAGGTGGTTGGGGCTGCGTTGGCCACCGTTCCGGAAACACCCTGCTGCTGCAGTTTGATCTTGTCCGGGTTGTTGATGGCGCCGTTGGCTGGCGGTACGGCTGCATCCAGGTCCACTTCAATGCGCTGACCCTGGTGAATTGTGGTCGCGTCGAAGGGGAAGGTTGCGCTGGGCAGGTTGCTTCCGCCAAAGCCGTTGCCGGTGTTCACGCGGAACTTGCTGGCGTTGAGTCCAGCGATGTTCACGGTGAAGCTAGCGCCAACTTTGCTGTCGTCCATGCCGCTGCCGATTCCATCCTGGGCCGTAACCGTCAGCGTGGTTCCGCTGATGGCGGTGATCAGTCCTTCCAGTTCTGCGCCGGCCTCGTTTTCCAGGCCTTCCACTTCCTTGGCGAACAGCGTGCCATCGGCCTTGGTGAAGCCTTCCACGGTCACAACCTGATTGAGCAATCCAGCTACGCCCGTGACGCCGTCTTTAAATTCGGTGGTGGCATCCGTGGTGAAAGTGAGCGATGAACCGGTTGAGCCGACTTTGAACGTAAAGCTTGTGCCGTTCACTGCGGTCACGGTACCGACGGTGTCTTCAAATTCGCCGTCATCATCCTGCTGGTTGTTGGCCGCGCCTGGCGCTTTGGCCGTGATGTTGAATGATGTGGAAGTAAACGCGATGCCATTTACAACGCCGGCGCTGGTGGTGATTGAGGCTGCGACGTTTACATCAATATTGAGTACCAGCGCGCTGGCGCCAATCGTTACGTTGGGGCTCAGCGGAATTGAGACGGTAGAGCTGGCCGGGCCGTTGATGTGAACCGGTGTTCCGGTGCTGCTGAGGAACGTGAGTTCGGAATTAACCAGTGTCAGGTTCGCGGCAGAGAATGTGCCCTGCGGCAGATTGCCCGCGATAAACGGTTCAAACTTTCCCGATTCATGGGTCAACTCAATACGATTGTTGGCCGGCACGGCGACTGTGACGGCCGCGCCGCCGCCTGCGGGCGTAAGCGTCAAGGCGGAGACGGAAACTTCAAAGGAAATAACGCTGTCCGCTGGCGCGTCACCAAAGCGGACCTGGGTGGAGGTTGTTCCTGCGGCCGGAGTCGGCGTTGGGCCGGTGGCAACAGTTGTTCCACCGCCGCCGCAACCAACGGCAAACGCGATCATTGCTACCAGCATGAAAGCAAATACCAACCTGGTCACAGGGTTCAATGAGTGCTTAGAAGTCTGAGTGTTCATTTTTTTATCTCTCCTGAAGGGGACCAAGCTGTTTGAGAATTTTGAGCTTTCTCAGTCCACCCGTCGAAACAATTGATTTGGGCTCTGGTTATATGACAGCTGTGACATACCTTCTGGAACAACATTAGAAAATCTAAGACTTGCCGGATTCAAAGATTGCAGGATTCAAAAAACGCGGAGCGTGCACAAGCTTGCTCGTCCCCGTAGGGAACGCTTGTCGCCATCGGTGAATATGATCTGCTTTCATATAGTGGCGATCTCCGGCGCAAAAGATATAGGGCGAAAAAGTGTGGGGATGAATCGACGGCTGTTGGTGCGGCTTTCGCGTGTCCCCAGCAAGTCAAGCGGAGGCAAGTTGCAGCAAATTGACGACCCAGGCGGTCGTGCGGCATAATATAGATATCCGAACGAACGTTCGGTAACCTGATGGCACTCACCACTGTAGAAACCCGGTTGCCTGGCGCGCCCTATAACGGCCGCAAGATGCGTCCAGCGATACAGGCGGGAAAATCCGGCGCTGAGATGGTGGATTCCCGTTTCGATCGCAGGCTGGCAAAAGTGCTGCATCACGCCGCGCGCATCTTCTGTGAAAAAGGGTATGAAGGTGCTTCCATGCGGGATCTCTCCCGTGCCGCCGGCATGTCCCTGGCTGGCCTCTACCATTATTTTGATTCCAAGGAAGAGCTGCTGTACCTGATCCAGAAACACACGTTCCGTACCATCATTGAGCGCTCGCAGGAGCGCTTGCAGGCCACCAGCGGCGCGGAGCAGCGGGTGCGGGTCTTTATTGCCAATCATCTGGAATATTTTCTGGCGAACAAAGACGCCATGAAGGTACTCACGCATGAAGATGAGACGCTGAAGAACGGGCGAGGAGCAGAGATCCGGGCCATCAAGCGCGAGTACTACCGCATTTGCCTGGAGCTGCTGGAAGATTTGCGCCGCGAAAAAGGACTACAATTTTCTGGACGCCTCGCCGTGCTGGGCCTGTTCGGGATGATCAACTGGATTTACACCTGGCATAACCCGCGCGTGGACCTGAATGCCGAGGAGCTGGCGGAAGAGATGAGTAATTTGTTTTTGCGCGGCGTTCTGAGTTCCGGTAGAACGAAGCGCAAAATTTCCAAAGCAAACGCCTTACGGCCTAAAAAAGAGATTTTTAGAAATTAGATTCGGAAATCCATAAGGAGCTTTTGAACCATGGCTACAACCACAGCAACCGAAACCAAGACCCTGGTGAACTATCGCGTGGAAGACGGCGTCGCAATCATTGAGCTGAGCGATCCACCGGCAAACACCTATACCTACGAAATGAACCGGCAGCTGGATGAGAGCATCCTGAAAGCGCGTATGGATAATGATGTGTACGTGCTGCTGCTGACCGGAGCTGGCGACAAGTTTTTCTCCGCCGGCGCCAATATCAAGATGCTTTCCAGCGTCGACCCCACCTTTAAGTATTACTTCTGCCTGCATGCCAATGAAATGCTGCTGCGCCTGGAGCACACACCGAAGCTGGTGATCGCGGCCATCAACGGCCATTGCGTGGGTGGCGGACTGGAAATCGCCATGGCGGCGGACATCCGCATTGCTCGGCGCGATGCCGGCAAAATTGGATTGCCGGAAATCAACCTGGGAGTACTGCCGGGCACCGGTGGAACGCAGCGACTAAGTCGCATGGTCGGCAAGAGCAAGGCGATTGAATTGATGGTCACGGGCAACACCTTCACTTTTGAAGAAGCGAAGGAGATGGGCATCGTGAATGACATTTACGAGCGCGATAATTTCATGGAAAACATCATGGAATATGCGCGCCAGTTCACGCCGCCGAACAAAGCAGCCAAGGCCGTGGGCAACATCAAGCGGGCCGTGCAGACCGGCTGGGAGATTCCGATGGAGTCAGCACTCGCAGTTGAGCGCGAATTGCAGCAGCGCTTGTTTGCCAGCGAAGACGCGAAAGAAGGCCTGGCAGCTTATGTTGAGAAGCGGCCGGCGACGTTTAAAGCGAAATAGGTTTTAACATCCCGAGCGGAGCGAGGGAGCCCTACTTTCTTCAGGGCTGTAGCATCTTCCAGGCTATAGCAATCGAGATTGAGAAGACGATAGGGATCCCTCGCTAAATGCTCGTGATTTCAGAAAAAAGGCTAACAACATGATCGCAGCAAGCAAAGCAAAAGTCGTACCCGGCAAATTACTCATCGACGGCAAATGGTCTGAAGGGACCGGCAAATCCTTTGACACTTTCAATCCCGCAACGGGCGAAGTGTTGACCCAGATCGCTGAAGGCGGCGTCAGCGGCGTGAACCAGGCAGTGGCCGCGGCGCGCAAGGCGTTCGATGACGTGAGCGGCCCGTGGCGCAAGATGTCCGCCAGTGAGCGCGGCAAGGTCTTGTGGCGCATCGCTGACCTGATCGACAAAAACATTGAAGAGCTGGCCGAGCTGGAGACGCTTAACAATGGCAAGCCGATCTTTGAGTCGCGCTATGTGGACATGCCCATGGTGGCCGATGTGTTTCGCTATTACGCAGGCTGGGCGACAAAGATCCACGGCGAGACCGTGAACAGCTTTAGCAATGCTTTTACTTACACCTTGCGTGAGCCGGTAGGCGTTGTCGGCGCGATTGTTGCGTGGAATTTTCCGCTCCTGCTGGCGAGCTGGAAGCTGGGGCCGGCGCTGGCGTGCGGCAATACGGTTGTACTGAAGCCTGCAGAGCAAACGCCGCTCACGGCACTGCGTTTCGGAGAGTTGGCGCTTGAAGCTGGACTGCCTGCCGGGGTGTTGAACATTGTTACCGGAGGTCCGGAGACGGGTTCTGCGTTGGTAAAGCATCCGGATGTGGACAAGGTTGCATTTACGGGATCGACCTCCGTGGGCAAAGAGATCATGCGCAGCTCAGCGGACACACTTAAGCGCGTGACGCTGGAGCTGGGCGGCAAATCGCCGAACATTGTTTTTGCCGATTCGCAGATGGACTCTGCCGTAAAGGGCGCGCTTAACGGAATCTTTTACGGAAAAGGTGAAGTATGCTGCGCCGGTTCGCGCCTGTTCATCGAGAAAAAAGCGGAAGACGAGTTCATCACCAAGCTGGTGGAGTCATCCAAGAAGATCAAGCTGGGTGATCCAATGGATCCCAAGACGCGGCTCGGGCGCTGTTGTGAGTGAGAAGCAGATGCAGACGGTGCTGGGCTACATTGAAGCCGGCAAAAGCGAAGGCGCAAAGCTGCTGGCCGGCGGCAATCGCGCTCAGGTCAACGGCGACAATGGTTACTTCATTGAACCGACGATCTTCGGCGGCGTGAACAACGATATGAAGATTGCCCAGGAAGAAATTTTTGGTCCCGTGTTGGCCACGCTCACCTTTGACGATATTGACCAAGTTGCAGAGCTTGCCAACAAAAACATTTACGGCCTGGCGGCAGCGGTCTGGACCAACGATCTCAAGAAAGCGCATCAGCTTTCACGTCGTCTGAAAGCCGGAACAGTCTGGATCAACACCTATGGCGTGATGGACGCAGCGCTGCCGTTTGGCGGCTATAAGCAATCAGGCTTTGGCCGTGAGCTCGGCATGCATGCGGTTGAACATTACACGGAATTGAAGTCGGTTTGGATGAATTTGTGAGAAGCAGTTTTTAGTAATTCGTTCTTAGTATTTAGCAAAACCTGGTTGTGCAGGCAGTTTCGTTCGACCCATGCTGTGAGGATAGGAAAAGTAGAAAAGAAGGAAGCACGAATCATAATCAATCAATGACAACACAGCCTGCCATCTCGATGATCGGTGAAGAACACTATCGCAAGCTGGAGCGCATGTATCTGGCGGCGCCGATCAATGAGTTTTTCAAGCCGGCAATCCAGATAGGCAGGGGAACCGCCGAGATCAAGGTCAGCGTGGACGGCCGATTTTTTCACGCGGCAAGGGCGGCACATGGCGCGGTCTATTTTAAGAGCCTGGACGATGCGGCGTTTTTTGCGGTGAGTTCGCTGGTCGAAGACAATTTTGTCCTCACCAGCAGCTTCAATCTTTATATGCACGCGCCGGTGAGTGACGGCGAGATGCGTTCCGTCGGAAAAGTGGTGCGTGGTAGCGGCTCGTCATTTCTGGCGGAGTCCATTCTGTACAACGATCAAAACGAAGAGATTGCCCGCGGCAGCGGGATGTTTGTGAAGAGCAAGGTCAAGCTGGCCCCTGAGATGGGGTATCGCTAAACGCAAAGCAACCGCAAGTTGTTGCGAAGATATTTAGAGGGAGTCATTTATGCCGGGAAGAATACACAAGATCGGAACGTTCAGCGATTGGGAAGGTCTATTTAAGGAATGGCGCGAAGAGATTGGCGTGAACAACGATGCCATCCGCGGCTTTAAGTTTGACACTTTGTACGGCGCTATTGAGACGGAAGAAATTTCCTTTGGCTATTACAAGGGCCGGCGCAAGTGGGAGAATGTCCGCCAGATTCCCACGCAGAACATGCGCGACGCCCTGATGAACCTGATCGTCTATCAGGGTGATACGGAATTTGCCAGCGTGGAGCAGCAGCGCTACCTGTTTGAGACTGCGCCCACGGACTACGATCGCTCGTCGCTCACCAGGGTAATGATTGAGGAGATGCGCCATGGCTGGCAGATGTGCGCTCTCTTGATCGACCACTTTGGCACCACGGGAAAAGTGGAAGCGCAGAAGATGCTGGAACGCAAGGCGTATGAGAACAAGCGCCTGCTGGGATCGTTTAACGAAGAGTGCGACAACTGGCTGGACTTTTTTGCCTTCACCGATTTTATCGATCGTGACGGCAAGTTCCAGTTACAGATGCTGAAGTACTCGGCGTTTGCGCCGCTAGGCCGTTCGATGAGTTACATGCTGCGGGAAGAGGCCTTCCACATGGGCACGGGCAACACCGGGCTGGCGCGCATCGCCGAGGCAGGCGTGGTGCCAGGCTGGCTGATGCAGAAGTATCTCAATAAGTGGATTTCCAGCGCCTATGATTTGTTCGGCACGGACCATTCTTCGTCGGCGCACTGGGCGTACACATGGGGACTGAAGGGTCGCTATGACGAGTTGAAGAACGAAACTGCACCCGACCTTGAAAACCTGAATGACTACAACCGCCACCTGTATCGCGATGAGTGCGTAGGTTTGGTGCGGCGCATCAGCGCGGGCCAGCGTCCGGGCAGCACAGAGCTTTATTGTCCTGACATCAAGTTCAACCGCATGATTGGCCGCTGGAAAGGCCAGATGTTCCATCCGCAGACCGGCCAGCCACTGGAAGAGAAGGAATACAAACAGCAGATCGATGACTTGCTTCCAAATGCCGCGGACAAAAAGTTGCTGATGGACATTATCGGCGCGGAGAAGAAGTGGATTGCTCCTAAGACCGGCGCGAAAGATCCGCTGATCACGATTGGCGAAGTGAGAAAGAGCGCGCTGAACGCGGTGCAGTAGGTTTTTGTTTTTTATCCCGAACGAAGTGAGGGAACCCTACGGTCTTGAACGAAGACTGGGGCTCCCTCATTGTTTTGCCGGTTGTGGCCCGAAGGTTTCATGAGGGAATAGGGATCCCTCGCTCCTCTCGGGATGAAAAAAATGCAATACACACTCAACGAACTCATGGTGGTAGCGGCGGCGCGCGAGATCAAGGACGGTGAAGTTGTCTTTGTAGGCATGCGGCTGCCGTTGATTGCTTTTGTGGTCGCCAAGAAGACGCATGCTCCGAATGCGATCGGACTTTTTGAGAATGGCGTGATCCGCTCCACGCCGTCGCCGGAATTGATCTATACCATGGCCGATCCGCCGAATATCAAAGGCGCAACCCAGTGCCTGGGCATGCTGGAAGTAATGAGCCTGTTGCAGTCAGGCCGCGTGAATCTGGGTTTTCTGGGCGCAGCGGAAGTCGACAGGTACGGCAATCTGAATTCAACAAAAGTTATGGGCAAGAATGGCATGGTGCGTCTGCCGGGGTCGGGTGGCGCATGCGATATCGCGTCCATGGCAGATAGATTTGTGTCCCTGCTGGAGCACGGCAAGCACCGGCTGCCGGAGCGCGTGAACTACATTACCAGTCCGGGAAATGGCGAAGGCCTGGGATGGCGCAAGCGCGTGGGACTGCGGCGCGGCGGCCCGTCCGCGGTGATCACAACCAAGTGTGTGCTGCGGTTTGGAGAAGACGCGGAGGCTTATCTTTCTACTTATCATCCCGGAGTGACCGTGGATGACGTGCTGGCAAATACCGGATGGAAATTGAAAGTCGCTGACGACGCAAAGCCGACGCCGGAGCCGAATGCCGCGGAGTTGAAGGCTATCCGGGAGTACGATACGAAGGGCTTCTGGACAAGCTAGGACCAAACCTACCACGGAGACACAGAGGCACGGAGAAAGGCAAAGGCTTACCGCGGATCAAAGCCGATGAACGCGGATCAAACGTACTTGGTCCTAGCTATTATGTAGGGCGATCCCAGAAAATCATTTACCGACGCCGTGAAAGACATTGAGATTAATTCCGATAAATACACTGTGCTGGGAATTTTGCTTATTCTGGCGCTGGTGCTGATCGTCTTTGTTTCTGGTCTTTATCATCTCGCAACGCACAAGGTTGCGTTCTCTCCCGCGGTTTCTATCTCGAACTACGTGGCAGCAATTTTCAGCCTATTCATGACTGTGAGTTACTTCCGCGATTCCACAGTTCGCAAAACTTATCCATACGGAATGGCTGGGTTGATCTGTCTGACGGTCGAGTATGTGGTAGAACTTAGCGCACCTTGGCTTATGCCACCGGTGGAAGCGCAGAATTTACTTTGGACCACGCTGAGGGTCATTGAGATCGCGGGATCTGCCCTTGTCCTGGGCGAAGGCGTCCGATGGTTCAGAAAAAACTCTTACTTGCGTTGAGCGCAGCTACGAGCTAACAGCAGCGGACTCTTGCTTAGGACATTTGAAAAGCTGTGATGCAGACCGGAGATGGTGGACTGAAGATGACATTTTCTTCCCAACTCGAAGCCAAGCGTTTTCTCGCCGCTAAGATCACGTCGGAGGCGGAACGTGAGGGTGCGGCTTTATCTGATGTAGACAAGCGAATGCTTTTGTTTAGTGAGCAAGAACCAGAATCCACGGTGGGTTTTCCCGATGGGTTCCTGGACGATATTGACGAGGAGTACGAGAGACGAGTTACCAGTTTGCTGAAAGCCGCTTACACACGGGACCGCGATAATCCGTTGGAGCGCCAGCAGTATGAAGATGCAATGAAAGCGCTGGACGGTAGCGATCATTACATCCTGGTCATGGCTGAAGCCGCGCTGCCCAGGTCCGCAAAGATACGGGGGCTCGCTGCTGCGGCGTTGGCTGGCTCCAGCAAAAGTCTCACCCTTATGTACATTCTTATTGGAGTGGGCTTGGTTGTAGCGATTGTTGCGTACGTCTTGCTGCACACGGGATCGTAAGACGAAGTCTGCCTTCAAAGAGGAACTTTAGTAGCTGCAGACCCACGCCATCGCAGATGCTGAACCAGTCCACATTCATCTTGTAGCGCTTTTCCATTTCAGGCCGGATCACCGCGAAGTTCTGTTGGATTCTATCCATAAGACGCTGGTTTTGTTTGATCTGCCGTTGCTCATCCTGGCGGGAGCTTTCCTCAGTGCGCCGCAAATTCACGTACTGATCATGGTTGTTGGGCTGGGCGTCATTCGGATTGGACCCTCGGGTTTCCTGGCGCTGTGTAACGTTGCGGTTCTCTGCAATGGCATTCCTGAAAAGAGCAATCTGCTGGTTATACCAGTCGCGGACAGCGGCTTCGGTTTCGTGCAGGTTGTGCGAGGCCCGGTAATCGGCTATCCCCTGCAGAATCTCATCAATGTTATTGCGGCCGATGGCGGCGACGTCCGGGATGAGAGGCTTGCGCGACGATTCTGACTCGTTAGAAAATTTGGCGACAGACTTAGTTTTATTTTCCGTCTTCAATTCACGCGCGGCGTCACCCAGAGAGGCAGGCTCGTCAGACGTGTTTTGGGCAAGGCCGGCACAAGGCTTGCCAGGACCAGAACAGCGATTTTAGCGATCAGCTTCATAGACGAGAGTTTAGCCTCATCCAGCGATAGTGCAGGATAACGAAGGTAAGGAACTAGTTAAATATGATTAAGATAGGCAAGCAGTGCTTTACCTGCAACTAAATCAACTACAGAGACTCGCGCACGGAGAGAAAACATGGTCGGCATCGCAGGTGTTTCATGCGCCTGAAGCCTATCATTTTAATTGACTTCGTCAGTCCTCTGTGGCATTATAAGTTGTTTCGATTCAATGATTTAGATCGCTATTCGATGAGTGCTCGATTCGCAGGGAATATGCTGGCGATTGCATGTATTTTCGATCAGAAACGAGCAGGAATTTACCGGTTATTTCCTGGGTTGAATCGTGTAAGTCCTTATTTTTCCTAGTTGACGAGGATGGGGGTAGGGTGTCAAAGCTGGTAACAATGCGGCAGGCCATTGCGGAGCACGTTCCAGACGGAGCCAGTGTGGCGCTGGGCCTCCAGATGGAGCAGATGATTCCGTTTGCTGCGGGGCATGAGATCGTCCGGCAGAAGCGGCGCGGGCTGCGGCTGATTGGACCGATTTCTGACATTTTATTTGACCAGATGATTGGCGCTGGCTGTGTGGAAGAAGTGGTGGCGGCGTGGGTGGGCAATGTGATGATGGGCTCGGCCTATAACTTTCGCCACGCCACGGAAGTTGAGAATCCGGGCAAGCCGGGCGAGAAGCTGCGCGTCTTTGATATGACCAACTTCACGCTGGCGCTGGCATTGCAGGCAGGCGCCATGGGCGTACCGTTCCTGCCGACGCGGACTGCCATGGGCAGCGACGTCCCCAGGGGAAACCATTTTTTCTACCAGATTATTTCTCCGTTTGAGCCGAAAGAGACCTTGCTGGCGGTGCGGGCGCTGGTACCCGACGTGGCGATTGTCCATTTGCAGAGGGCAGACAAGCACGGCAACGCGCATTGCTGGGGGAATTTTGGTGTGATGCTGGAAGGCGTGCGCGCGGCCAAAAAGGTGATTGTATGCGCGGAAGAGATTGTTGATGAAGAAGTGATTGCCAGCGATCCCAATCGCACGGTGATTCCGGGCTTTCTGGTGACGGCCGTGGTGGAGTGTCCGCTGGGAGCGCATCCATCGCCGGTGCAGGGCTACTATAAGCGGGACGACGCTTTCTTCCAGCAATACCATACCGAGACCAAGACCGGCGCGGATTTTGCGGCATGGTCACAGAAATGGATAAGCGGCGTGGCAGATCGCGAGGAGTACGCGCAGCAGCTCGGCAAATCGCGAGTGGAAGATCTGGGCGTGAAAGAGCATGCGTATGCCGCCAAGACGGATTATGGGTATTAAGGCGGGGCAAGAACCCACCATCCACTGCAAGATGTGGAGTAAGCTAAAAGGTACAGAATCAAATATCCAGTGTTGCATGGGGAAACAGGGTCCCTCGCTACGCTTTGGGATCAGAAAAGGCCCGCTCGAGATTTTTATAAAAAATGAAAAAGGAATTAATTGAACTCCGGGTAAACGGACGCAGCCATGAGCTGGCTATTGAGCCCAGCGAGCTGCTGCTGGACGTTCTGCGCCAGGAGTTGGAACTTACCGGATCAAAGCGCGGCTGTGACGATTCTTCCTGCGGCGCATGTACGGTGCTGGTGGATGGCGTCCCCACGCTGAGCTGCACCATGCTGGCCATGAGTTGCGCGGTGGACGAAGAGTCGGCAACAGAAATCACCACAGTGGAAGGAATTGCGGACCATGGCGCGCTGGTGGCGATCCAGAAAGCCTATGGCGACTGGGGCGGCGCGCAATGCGGTTACTGCACGCCGGGATTCATGATCACCGTAAAAGCTCTGCTGGACCGCAATCCGGAGCCGAGCGAAGAAGAGATACGCCATGCATTGAGCGGAAACCTGTGCCGTTGTACGGGATATACGCAGATGTACCAGGCGATCAAAGCAGCGATTGAGGCGGAGCAGACCCATCGGGAGATCGGGTAATCACGCGTGATCGGGTAATCGGGTTTGCTGAAATCCCGAAGCGTAGCGAGGGAACCCTACAGTTTTAGTAATGCAAGCGGAAGCAGGTTGGATTAGGTTTTGATAGAGGTTGAAGTAGTTAGAAAGCGCGTGCAAGGGAATAGGGTTCCCTCACCGCAAAACCGGCGGTTCGGGATTTTAGAAACAATATGTCTGAGTTCTCCATTATCGGGAAACGCGTTGCGCTGGTTGACTCGGCCGGCAAGACCACGGGTCAGGGCAAGTATGCTGACGATCTGTCACTGCCGGGAATGCTGATTGGCAAGATTCTGCATTCACCGTATCCGCACGCCAGAATCAAGAAGCATTGATGCTTCGAAGGCCGAAGCGCTGGAGGGCGTGGTCTGCGTGGTGACGGGACCGGACGCGCCGAATAAATACGGCATTCTGCCTGTTGGTCATGACGAGACAGCATTGGCGGTAGAGAAAGTCCGCTACGTCGGCGATAACGTGGCGTGTGTGGTGGCAACGTCTGAGGCGCTGGCTGAGCGCGCGCTGGAACTGATAGACGTTGAGTATGAGCAGATGCCGGCGTGGTTTGATCCGGAAGATTCGATGAAGGCGGAGAAAGACTGGATCCATCCGGAGCGCCCCAACAATATTGAAAAAGATTATCACCACGTTTTTGGCGATCCGGACAAAGGTTTTGCGGAAGCCGATGTGGTGACGGAGCATCGCTACATTGCCGGCGAGGTCACGCACGCAGCAATGGAGCCGCACTGCACGCTGGCTTCATTTGAAATTGATTCACAGACCGGGCAGCCGGGTCGGCTTACGGTGTGGTCGTCCACGCAGGTTCCGTACTATCTGCAGCACAAACTCTCGATTGTGCTGGAGTTGCCGATGCAGCAGATACGCGTGATCAAGCCGCTGGTGGGCGGCGGGTTTGGCGGGAAGAGTGAAGTAATTCCATTGGAGATCATTGCAGCGGTGGCGGCGCGCAAGGCCAAAGCTCCGGTCAAGATCACATACACGCGAGAAGAAGTTTTCTGGGCGCATCGCGGACGGCCGCGGACGATTATCGATATAAAGATCGGTGCTAAGAAAGATGGACATCTGACTTCGGTTGCGGCCAAGGTGATCCAGGATGGCGGCGCGTATTGCTCGTATGGCGTGGTGACCATCCTTTATTCGGGAGCGCTGCTGGGCGCGCTCTATGACATCCCAAATATCCGTTATGACGGTTATCGCGTGCTTACAAACAAGCCCGCGTGTGGCGCAATGCGCGGACATGGCACGGTGAATGTGCGGTTTGCATTTGAGTCGCAATTGGATGAGATTGCCGCGAAGTTGGATATTGATCCGGCGGAGATACGCCGCATCAATTTGCTGAAGGCGCCGTGCGTTACGGTGAATAATTTGCGCGTCCAGAGTTATGGTCTGCCGGAATGCATTGAGAAAGTGGTGGACGCTTCAGGATGGAGCAAGCGCAGAAGCCAGCTTCCGCCGGGACGCGGTATGGGCGTGGCTTGCAGCCATTATGTGAGCGGCGCGGCCAACAGCATTATCCGGTCAGACATGCCGCACTCCACGGTGAACATAAAAATTGATCGCGATGGCGGCGTGGTGATTTATACCGGCGCTTCCGATATTGGCCAGGGATCAGACACCATGGTGGCGCAGATTGTGGCGGAAGTCCTGGGCATAGGACTAAATCGCATTCGCGTGATTGCCGCGGATACCGACCTGACGCCGATTGATATTGGCTCATATTCCAGCCGCGTGACTTTTATGAATGGCAATGCGTCACTGCGTTCCGCGCAGGACGTAAAGAAAAAGATTGTGGCCGCTGCGGCAATCAAAATGAACTGCGCGCCGGAAGATGTGATGATGCGCGACGATCGTGTATGGAAGCGAGGCATGTCGCCATCGCCAGTAAACGGCGCAGAGAACATAAAGGCAGACGCGCAGGGCGGGAGCGTGAAAGAAGTTTCAGGCCGCGTGGAAGGGCAGACGCTGCGAGGATCGTTGCAGCAGAAGCGCAAAGAAGAAGGCCCCAAAGACCAGATGAGTTTTGAAGAAGCTGTGGTGTCAGCCATCGACTTTACCGGAGCGCTTACGGGCACGGGATCTTACGCGCCGCCAAAAGATGCACGCGGCGGAGCGTTTAAAGGCGCAGGCGTCGGGCCGTCACCGGCGTATTCATATTCGGCGCAGGTGGCAGAGGTGAGCGTGGACGAGGAGACCGGCGAGGTGAAAGTCCACAAGGTCTGGGCTGCGCATGACTGCGGCCGCGCTCTGAATCCGGTTTCGGTAGAAGGCCAGATCATCGGTTCTGTATGGATGGGTCTGGGGCAGGCGCTGCAGGAAGAGATGGTATGGAAAGATGGGCTGCTGATGAATCCAGGGATGCTGGAATATAAGTCGCCGTCGGCCACGGAATCGCCTGACGTGGAGGCGTTCATTGTGGAGTCAGTGGATCCAGAAGGACCGTTTGGCGCGAAGGAAGCGAGCGAAGGCTCATTAGCCGCGACGATCCCCGCCATTGCGAATGCGATTTATGACGCGGTGGGGGTGCGTATGCGGGAATCTCCGTTTACGCCGGAGCGCGTGCTGGCGGCAATTGAAGGCAAAGAACGCAGAAAAGAAAGCGCTGGAGATTACGCGCGGCTCTGATCCTTCGTCGCCGACTACGTTCCGCGAACACGGCGGGTCATTGTGGTTCAAGGGCAAAGGGCCGCAGAGGCATGAGCTGGACCCATCGCGACGCGTGCATCAGGCCGAGCCTGCAGCGGGTGACGATTGAGCCTCCCATCATTTAAATTTTTGCGCCCGCGATCGCTACGGCAGGCCGTCGATTACCTGGCACGCCACGGCAATGATCTTGTCGTGCTGGCGGGCGGTACCGATCTGCTGCCGTCGATGAAACAGAAGCTATTTACGCCTGCTTATGTAATGGACATCCGCGGGATTGAAGAGATACACGGAATCCACGTGCGTCCGGGCGCGGGCATGGAGATTGGCGCGCTCACGCAGCTTTCTGCCATTGAAGATTCAGAGTTTATACGGCGCAATTATCGGGTGCTGCATGAGGCGGCGATGACGGTGGCTTCTCCTATCCTGCGCAACATGGGCACGCTGGGCGGGAACATTTGCCTGGATACGCGCTGCGTCTGGTACAACCAGTCATTGCAGTGGCGGCGCTCCTGCGGGTTCTGCATCAAGAAAGATGGTGATCTTTGCCACGTGGCTCCGGGCGGCAAGTTTTGCTGGGCAGCTTTTTCCGGGGACACTCCGCCGGCGCTGTTGTGCCTGGGCGCGGAGCTTGAAATTGTCGGCCCGAAAGGGTTGCGGCGAGTGGCGCTCAAAGATTTTTATACCAACGTGGGCGATGCGCGCATGAAGCTGGAACGCAATGAGATGATCACTCGCGTCTTTCTTCCTGAATATTCTCTGGGATGGAGAGGCAGTTACATGAAGCTGCGCATACGCGGATCGATTGACTATCCATTGGCCGGTGTGGCGGTGGCGCTTAAGAAAGATGGCGGTCCTGTCGAAGACGCGCGCGTGGCGATCACTGCGGTCAATCCCGCGCCGCTGCTGGTCAAAGGTGCGGACCGGGCATTGGTGGGCAAAGAGATTGATGAGCATGTTGCCGTGTTGGTGGGCGAGCTGGCGGCCAAGATGGCCAAGCCGCTGACAACTTCAGCGCTTACGCCGGAGTATCGGCGGGAGATCGTGAAGGTATATGCGAAGCGGGCGGTGATGGCGGCGGGGAATTCGTAAGCCGCGAATCAACGCGAATGAACACGAATTAAGATTAAGCCGGGCTATATTGATTGAGAAATGGCCAAAGCAGACGAGTTCATTGTTGGCACAGAATTAAATCATTACAGTGCATTTTTCGAACAGGATGATGCAACTGGCTACTTGTACCTAAGTAACGCGGAGGGGGTTCTTCAGGCTCTGCATATCTATAATCGAAAGCCATCCATAGAGGTTCGCGAAGAAGATGTGGAGGTGATTTGGACGGAATCGGGCGAGAGATGTGGAGTGATAATTCGCGGGAAACTTTGCGGCGTCATTGGGCTCAACGGTGACAAGTGCCGGCCGGCACACGTGTTGGATTCGGAAGGAATCACTGATCGTAAGTGGACCATGGGATTTGATCTGCTTCGGTAACACAAAGGCAATGTAGCAATAGGGCTCCCTTACTTCGTTTCGGGATGTAAAAAAAGCAAATGCAAATCACTGATTGCCACATCCATATCCAACCCGCTGAGATGTTCAAGGCCGGGCCGCTTGAAGTGATGAAGAAGGCCCGCGGCCGCTATGACGATATTCTGGAATATTGCCGGTCGCCGAAAGCGCTGCTGAAGTATCTGGACTCCATTGGCGTGGAGCGCGCGGTGCTCATTAATTATGTCGCGCCGGACACGATGGGATTCACGCATGAGGTGAACCAGTGGGTGGCGGATTACTGCAAGGAAAATCCGCGGCGGCTGATCTCGTGTGGCAGCGTGCATCCGCGGCACACGCCGAATGTGCAGGCAGAAATGGACAAGCTGGTGCGCCTGGGCATACGGCTCATCAAGATCCATCCGCCGCATCAGCTGCTCTATGCCAACGATTACCTGAACGGCGTGAAAGAGCTGGAAACCATCTATCGTGGGGCGGAGGCCAATGGCATTCCGGTGATGGTCCATACCGGGACATCTATCTTTCCGGCGGCGCGGAACAAGTATGGCGATCCGATTTTTCTGGATGATGTGGCTGTGGATTTTCCCAAGCTGAAGATTTTGATGGCACATGGCGGCCGGCCCATCTGGATGCAGACGGCATTTTTCCTGCTGCGCCGGCACAAGAACGTGCATCTGGACATCAGCGGAATTCCTCCGAAAATTTTGCTCAAGTATTTTCCCCGCCTGGAAGAGATCGCACACAAGACGCTATTCGGAACGGACTGGCCGAGCCCCGGCATCCCGGATATCCAGCAGAATTTAGATCAATTCAAAGAATTAGCTCTACCAGATGCGGTGAAGGAGCAGATACTGAGCAAGACAGCTCTGGAGATGTGGCCGGAATAGATTTTGCCCAGCCAGCTTTGGGCCAACAAGAGATGAGGAACTCATGAAGACTGCTCTTTTATTGATTGCTGCGCTGGCAGGGAATTGTCAGGAGCAGGCGGTTTCTTATCCACCTAAACCTGCGCCAAGAATCTACGCAAGCCATAAATTCGGCCTGATGATGAAAGTGCCTTCAGGATTGAGTTTTTGTGCATTGCCCAAAGAATGGGCGGGATCCGAGGAGGGAACGGTGCTTTTTCTTAAGCCGCCTTCCGGCTGTTTAGCGACAGGAGCCGAATCTTCCACGACGCGCCTTATCTCTGGGTTTGTGCCGTCGATAACGGTATCGTATCGCAGCAACATCGGCAGATATGATCACTTTGACGGAGAGATTTCCCCATCGCGAACATCAGAAGAGCTTGCGCGCCAATTCTGTCCGGATTTTTCCACGTCGCCCGACTTGAAATTATTTGATCAACCAGCATTGACGCTGCCGGCTGGCGCTCAACGGAAACAAAGTGCGAATCGTGCTCATGTCAGTCTATGACTCTGCAAACAGTACGTTGCTGGTGAGTTTGTTGACGACAAAAGAGCGCGTCGCATCTGATAGGCGAGTCTTAGCCAAGGTCGCGTCCGGCATCACGGCCTGTAAGGTTTCGTCGGATAAAAAGAAGAGCAAGTCGTCAGCCTGCCCCAAGGCGGCGGTATGGTAAGGCAAACCAGAACGGCCGGTAATTAGAAAAACAAACTGGCCCGCAAAAGCAGGCCAGATATTAATCATGTGTTATCGAGAAGCAAGATCAGACTGCGGCGCGTCTTCCCATCACTAAATGGGCGATCACGGAGATCACGGCGAAAATCAGAAGCAGGTGAATCAGGCCGCCGGCTACGTGAAACGCCGTGAACCCGAGGATCCAAACCACAAATAAAATGATACCGATGAACAGAAGCATGTCGTACCCCCAAAGGTGTCTTTTTTTATCGAACTGCTCTGTAGGATTCGCGTGCGCCTCGCGCTGTTGTATTTGATTAGATGTTTATAAGATGTTGCAGCGGGCAACCTTCACAGTTGGCGCGTGTCCGGCAATGTTGATTGCCAACTCTTACGATCAACGCATGCAGTTCGTTGTAATGCTGTGCGAGATCGCTGCGCGGCGCATTGCTCATCCGTGAAACAGCGTGTCGAGGAACTGAGCCGGGATTGGGGACGACGAGTGATTGAGGAGCAGCGCCGCTGATGGCTTGTTCAATGAGCGTGCGGATCTCTTCATATTTAGTTTTGCCATGGATGATGCCGTGGCGTTCGAGCAGGCGGCGGGTGTATGCGTCCACGACGAAGACAGGATGATTGCCGGCATAAAGAAGGATGGAGTCGGCGGTTTCCGGACCAACACCATTGAGCGCCAGCAGTTCATCGCGAAGTTTTTCCGTGCGCTGGGAAAACATACGGCTGAGCGAGCCGGAGTAATGCTCGTCGAGAAAGCTGATAAAGGTCCTGAGGTTCCTGGCCTTCTGGCGGAAGTAGCCTGAGGGACGGACCAGAGTTTCCAGATCGGCGAGCGGCGCTTTGCGCATGGCATTCAGGGTGAGCAAGCGCGCGCGGCGCAGATTTGCGATGGCTTTTTCTACGTTACTCCAATTGGTGTTTTGCGTGAGGTAAGCGCCGACAATCACCTCAAAACGCGACTGCGCCGGCCACCAGTTTTGCGGGCCATAGCGGGTAAACAAGGCTTTGTAGTATTGCGGAATTTCACCACGGAGACGCGAGTCGTTGGATCGGGAGATCGGATGAGCTGGTGATCGGGTGGTTTGTTGATTGGCACGAGGCATTGGGAGTGACAGAAAATGCAGTCCTGTCAGCTATTTTAAAGCCTTACCCAGCGGCCGATCCTTATGACTACTCGGAACCTTTGTTCCTGATTACCACTGGGAACCCTTGTTCCTTGCCTGGGCTTGCAGGTCACAAGCTTCACGGCAAGGCGGGCAATAATAGATGCCGTCTTCGCACAGCCTGACGTCATGCATGCTTTGGCACAACGCGCAGTACTTATTGCAGGAACAACCTCTTTCCGGCAGGTCACACATCATGCAGGTGTAATCTTTGGCCATGGCGGCAGATTAGCGTGATTTTGCACTTCGGGCAATGGGACGATGGTCGATGGCCTGCGGAGTAATGAAGGGGGCGAAATGCAGGGCGGGTCTGGGTGAGAACTCCTTGAATCGGCATGGCAAAGGGACGTTTTCTCGGGATCTTTCGACTGCGTCGACACTTCCTTTGGTCGTGTCGCCTTCGCTCAAGATGACAGGGTAATGGCTTTGTCGCTTTTCAATGCTTCGCGGTAAGATCGCAGTACACGGTAAGCAAAATCGGTCTGACTTTCTGCCTGATTGCTCTTCATTGACCGAGCAAAACCCGGGTGTTAACCTAAAGGGTTCGTCTCAGCCCGGCGGCGGGTTCTTGTCGCCCAGATATGCAACTGGAAGGGAAAACAAGTTGTCCTTAACGGCAGAAAGCCAGACACTCAGAAAAACTGCGCTCAACGCGCTGCACCGCAAGCTTGGCGCCAAGATGGTGGATTTTGGCGGATGGGACATGCCGGTGGAATATCCATCGAGCGGCGGTTTGGTCAAAGAACATCTGGCAGTGCGCACAGGTGTGGGCATGTTTGATGTTTCGCACATGGGAGACATTCTTATCCGCGGGCCGCAGGCGCTGGACGCAGTGCAGTGGATCAGCATGAATGATGCATCCAAGCTGCAGGAAGGGCAGGCGCATTATTCCGCTCTGCTTTATCCAGAAGGAACATTCGTGGACGATGTGATCGTCCACAAAATGGGGCAGAACGACTACCTGCTGGTGATCAACGCCGGTACGCGCGAGAAAGACCATAGCTGGGTGCGCAAGAATGTGAACCGCTTCCGCTGCCATGCGGACGATGTGGGCGACTACTACACGCAGATCGCAATCCAGGGCCCCAAGGCCGAAGCCACGCTGCAGAAGCTGACCAACGTTAATCTCTCACAAATCAAGAATTACTGGTTCAAGCACGGGACGGTTTGCAACCTGATGAATACGCTGATCGCACGCACTGGCTATACGGCGGAAGACGGATTTGAAATCTATGTCCCGTCGGATGTCCCTACCAGCGAGCGCGTCTGGAACGAAGTAACCGAGGCAGGAAAAGAATTTGGTATTGTCCCTTGCGGGCTGGGCGCGCGCAACACGCTGCGGCTGGAAGGCAAGATGGCGCTGTACGGCCATGAAATTTCGGACACCATCAACGTGTGGGAAGCAAATCTGGACCGCTACTGCAAGATGGAGAAAGCTGATTTCGTCGGCAAAGCGGGGCTGGAGAAGGCCAAAGCTGCTGGGCTGAAGCGTATTCTGGTCGGGCTGGAAGCGGTTGATCGGGGCATTCCGCGCGACGGATACAAAGTCTTCAATCAGCATGACCATGAAGTTGGCGTTGTTACCAGCGGATCACCCGCGCCATTCCTGAAAAAGAATATTGCTCTGGCGTATGTACCGCCGGCGCATGCGGAAATCGGGCATGAAGTTTTTGTCGAGATACGCGGCCAGAAGATCAAATGCAAGGTAGTGCCAACCCCGTTTTATAAGCGACCTAAAAAAGCGTAAGCCAATACAAATCCGTAAAACCCAGGACAGGATGAGGCAAATGGCATATCCGAAAGACTACAGATATACAAAAGAGCATGAGTGGATCCAGGTGAAAGGCAACACGGGACTGGTCGGCATTACGGACCACGCGCAGGAATCCCTGGGCGACATTGTTTTTGTTGAGCTGCCCAAGATTGGCGCGCAGATTGACGCCGGCAAAAGCTTTGGCACCGTGGAGTCAGTCAAGGCCGTTTCAGAACTGTATGCGCCGGTTTCCGGCAAGGTGGCTGAGATCAATGAGAGCCTGAACCAGGGGCCGGAAGCTGTAAATAAGGATGCGCACGCCGCCTGGATGATCAAGCTGGAACTGACCGATCCCAAGCAGGCGGACGCGCTAATGTCCGCGGACGATTACGAGAAATACATCGCGGAAGAGAAGTAATTTTTATATCCCGAGCATAGCGAGGGATCCCTACTGTCACGAAACATCTTAAGATTGTGAAGGAATAAGCGAATCCCGGCAGCGTTGAAGGGAATAGTGATCCCTCGCTACGCTCGGGACTGCGGAAAAACATGCGCTACTTACCAAAATCCCCCGCTGACCGGGCGCAGATGCTGCGCGAGATCGGCTGCAAGTCCATTGATGATCTGTTTGCGCCGATTCCGGCGGAATATCGGCTAAACCGTGACCTGAAGGTGCCGCGGCAGATGGCGGAGTCAGAGATCATTGACTACTTCCAAGAGTGCGCGAGCAGCAATGCCGCAGGGTACGCGCTGTTTCTGGGCGCCGGCGCTTACCACCATTATCGTCCGGTGGTGATTGACGCCATGATTTCACGCGGCGAATTCCTGACGTCATACACGCCGTACCAGGCGGAGATCGCGCAGGGAACGCTGCAGGCCATCTTTGAATTCCAGACGATGATCTGCGAGCTTACCGGAATGGAAGTGGCCAACGCGTCGATGTATGACGGCTCAACCGGCGCGGCTGAAGCCATGCTGATGGCTGTCCGCATTACCGGCAGAAAAGCAGCAGTGGTGGCGCGTAGCGTGCATCCGGAATATCGCGAGGTCATGCACACATACACCCAGCACCAGGGATTGCCCATCACCGAATGCGGCTATTTGGAAAATGGCCGGGTGGACATGGCCGACCTGGAGAAGAAAATCACTGCCGATACGGCATGCGTGCTGATTCAGTCGCCTAATTTCTTTGGCACGATTGAAGATGTGGCTGCGGTGGCTGACCTGGTGCACAAGAAAGGCGCCCTGCTGGTGGTATCGATTGCCGAAGCTCTGTCACTGGGAATTGTGAAGCCCCCGGTTGAGGCCGATATTGTTTCCATGGAGACGCAATCGTATGGCGTGCCGCTGGGATACGGTGGTCCGTATGCTGGGGTGCTGGCGACCAAAGAAAAATTCATGCGACAGATACCGGGCCGGCTGGTGGGCGAGACTAAAGATAAAGATGGCAAACGCGGTTTCGTACTCACGCTTTCCACGCGCGAGCAGCATATCCGCCGCGAGAAGGCGACCTCCAACATCTGCACCAACCAGGCGCTGATTGCCACCATGGCAACGATCTATTTGACGATCTACGGCCGCGAAGGGCTGAAGGAGCTGGCGCAGCAGAATCTGGCCAAAGCGACCTATGCATCCGGCGAGTTTGCCAAAAAGAACAAGGTGCTTTTTGCCGGCGCGCCGCGCTTCAATGAGTTTGTGGTCCAGACAAAAGACGATCCGCACGCCATCAATCAGCGGCTGCAGGAAAAGAAGATGATTGGCGGCTTCCCGCTTGGCTGGCATTATCCGGAGCTGGGCAACGCGGCGCTATGGTGTTGCACTGAGATGAACAGCAAAGAGCAGATTGATTCTGCCGTTCAGGTGGTGGGCCAATGAGCAATAAAGACATTAAGAAGGCGACGCACCACGTTAACCAGAATGAAGGGCTGATTTTTGAGCGTTCATCACCGGGCAAGAAGGGTTACCGGTTGTCGCCACTGGATGTGCCGGAAGTCGACTACAAAAAAGCGCTGGGTGATTCTGCTCGCGCTGATCTGGGAAATATGCCGGAAGTGAGCGAGATGGAGATCATCCGCCATTTCACCCGGCTCTCAACGTGGAATTACGCGATTGATCTGGGCATGTATCCGCTGGGCTCATGCACCATGAAGTACAACGCGCGCGTGAATGAAGTGGTGGCGCGCTTTCCGGGACTGGCGAATGCGCATCCGTATCAGCCGGCGGATATTTCGCAGGGCGCAATGCGTGTGATGAAGACGCTCTCTGATTGTCTGCTCGATATCACCGGCATGGACGCCATCACGCTGCAGCCCGCGGCGGGCGCACATGGTGAGATGACCGGCATCTTGTTGATGCATGCTTATCTGCAGTCAAAAGGGAACCCGCGCAAGAAGATACTGATTCCAGATTCCGCGCACGGTACGAACCCGGCAACAGCAGCCATTTGCGGTTATGCGGTGGAGAACCTGAAGTCGAACTCCCGCGGCATGGTGGACGTAAGCGCGCTGGCGGCGCAGATGAATGAAGATGTCGCCGGACTGATGCTTACCAATCCCAATACGCTGGGCATCTTTGAGCAGGAGATCCACAAGATCGCCGACATCCTGCATGAAAAAGGCGGCCTGCTTTATATGGATGGCGCCAACATGAACGCGCTGGTCGGCAAAACGCGTCCGGGCGATTTTGGCGTGGACGTGATGCATTTGAACCTGCACAAGACTTTCTCCACGCCGCATGGCGGAGGCGGTCCTGGCTCCGGTCCGGTGGCTTGCAAAAAGATTCTTGAGCCGTTTTTGCCCAAGCCGGTGATTGTGCATCGCGCGGATGGCACGCTGGCATTTGATTATGATCGCCCGAAATCGGTGGGGCGCGTCCGCATGTTTTATGGGAACTATGGCATGCATGTCCGCGCGCTGGCATATACCCTCGCAAACGGTCCGGACGGACTGCGCCAGACCACGGAAGATGCAGTGCTCAACGCGAACTACATTCGCAAAAAGCTGGAGGGCGAATACGAGCTGCCGTACAAGAGCCCTTCCATGCATGAAGTGGTCTTTAGCGACGGCATCCAGGAACAAAAAGGTGTGAAGACCGGAGACATTGCCAAGAGGCTGATTGACTACGGCTTCCATCCTTATACTGTATCGTTTCCGCTGGTGGTGCATGGCGCGATCATGATTGAGCCCACCGAGAGCGAGTCATTGGAAGAGCTGGATCTGCTGGTGGATGCGATGAAGTCGATTGCGCGGGAAGCGGAAGAAGATCCGGAGTTTGTGAGAAATGCGCCTCACACCACGCGCGTAAAACGACTGGATGAAACGGCTGCGGCCAGAAAGCCAATCCTGCGGTGGAAGCCGGCGGCAAAGTCAGTTGGAGAGTAAAGTGGCTTAGTATTCCCGGCCAAACTAAGGCAAAAACTGGATACGATGGAAGTAGGCAAGTAGTAAACGAACTGTAACTCCTGCCTAATCCCATCGCGACCTCTCAGCGTGCTTATACGGCGAAAATGAGGGAAAACAATTAAGTATGCTAAACCCTGCCTAAGGTAACATTCGAGCTTCTAAAGCTTGAGGTACACTCTTTACAGCTATGCAATCTTTGAAGTCGTTATTTCTCTGTCTTTTTCTTATTGTATTTACCGTGCCGGCACTCATGGCGCAGACCGCCGCTGCCGGAGCCAACGATCCCGTTTTGTTGCGCACGTTGCAGCAGGAGCTTGACCGTGCCATGCACTCGTTGAGCAAGTCCGATCCTGCGCCTTATTTCATCAGCTATGCGGGGAATGAAGAGTTTGGTTCGGTCATCATCGGCAGCAATGGAGCCCTGATGGCCAACATCAAGCGGCATGAACGCACCGTGGACGTCTCTGTCCGCGTGGGCAGCCCGGACCTGGATAACACGCACGGTGAGAACCGCTTTAACGCGGTGACCACCGCTTCGCTGCCTCTGGAAGACCGCCCGGATGCTATTGCGCGCGTGCTGTGGATCAACACGGACCGCATGTACAAAAAGGCGTCCCAGGGATTTCTTGAGATCAAGACGAACACGAAAGTTCGCGCCGATGAAGAAGATTCCTCGCCGGATTTCTCCACGGAGAAGCCGCAGGTTTATATCGGCAAGGAAAGCGTTCCGCCCAAGTTCGACCAGAATGAATGGGAAGCGAGGATACGCAGGCTGTCTGCGATCTTCAATAAGTATCCTGACATAGAAAGTTCCAACGTTGTACTGCTGGTGCAGGATGCGACGCGCTACTTTGTTTCGAGCGAAGGTTCGCGGCTGGTGGATTCGCGTCCACTGATCCGCGTACTGGCTTTGGGAAGCACGCGTTCAGTTGACGGCATGGAACTGGCGCGGTCGGAAACTTTTGATGCATCCACGTTTGACAAGCTCGCTTCAGAGCAGGAGATTGCGGCCAAGGTTGAAAAGATTGCGCAGGACCTGCAGAAGCTCAAGAAAGCCCCGGTGGTTGAGCCGTTCAATGGACCGGCGCTGCTTTCCGGACGCGCGGCAGCAGTGTTCTTCCATGAAGTGGTTGGCCATCGACTGGAAGGCCAGCGCCAGCGCGGAGAGAACGAAGGCCAGACGTTTACAAAGATGGTCGGTCAGCCGGTGCTGCCTAAGTTTTTGAGCGTGGAAGACGATCCCACTCTTTCCAGCCTGGGCGGCGTGGAGCTAAGCGGAAATTATAACTACGACGAAGAGGGCGAAAAGAGCCGCAAGGTAGAGCTGATTTCCAACGGCATACTGAAACAGTTTTTGATGTCGCGCATGCCGGTGAAAGGCTTTCTGCAATCCAACGGGCATGGCCGCGGACAGAGCGGTTTGATGCCAGTGGGCCGCCAGGGAAACCTGATTGTCCGCTCCAGCAAGTCAGTGCCGGACTCACAGCTTCGCCAGGAATTGATCAACGAAATCAGGAAACAGAAAAAGCCGTTCGGCCTCTATTTTGAAGATATCGCCGGCGGATTCACTCTGACCATGCGCAACATGCCGCAGGCATTTCAGGTTATGCCGCTGATGGTATGGAAGGTTTATCCCGATGGACGGCCAGATGAGCTGGTGCGCGGGGTCAACATCATCGGCACGCCGCTGAATGCATTGAACAGGATTGTTTTGACTGGCCAGAAACAGGACATCTTTAACGGCGAGTGCGGCGCGGAATCTGGCTCTGTGCCAGTAGCCGCAGCAGCGCCGGCCATGCTGTTCTCTGAGATCGAAGTTGAGAAGGTGCAGCAGGGGCATGAGCGTCCGCCGGTGTTGCCGCCGCCGGGAATTGAACCATCTGAAGTTGCCAACCAGACTGCCAAGCCGGAGGCCCACTAATGCGACGCTTAATTTCTATACTCCTCCTGCTGGTTTTTTCAGTTGCCGCTTTCGCGGGTGACAACGCAACGCCTGCGGCTGCTACCGTCTCATCGAACGATCATGGCGATGCGGTGTTGAAAGCCATGCTCGTCGAACTGAAGCGTTCGCAGGAAAAATTGCAGCTTGGCCAGATGCAGAGGCCGTATTACATCGACTATCAGGTCACGGAAATACAGGACAACATCGTGGATGCGACGCTGGGCGCTCTGCGTACGGACCAGGTCAACCGCGGCCGTCTGGTGCGTGTGGTGGTCCGCATTGGCGACTACAAACAAGACAGCTACTTTGGCGAAGGCATGGGCGCGCTGGAGACAATGCCCTCTGACAATGACGAAATGGCTCTGCGCCGCCAGCTTTGGCTGGCCACGGACAAGGCATACAAATCCGCGCTGAGCGGCTTTACGGAAAAGCAGGCCGCATTGAAGAGCATGGAAACGGAAAATGATCTGGCGGATTTTTCAGAGGAAAAATCTGCGCAGTCTGTCCGCGACCTGGCCAAGCTTGATGTGGACCTGGACAGATGGAAACAGACGTTGCGCGCCACTTCTGATCTGTTCCGCAGCGATCCCGCGCTTGAGATGAGCGATGCGATGCTCAATTTTCGCGTGTTGAACCGCTACTTTGTGAACACTGAGGGCACGGTCACCCGCAGCGGCAAAACAATTTTTACCTTGCTGTTTTCCGGTTCTGACCAGGCTGATGACGGCATGCACGTTGAGCGCAGCCATGGCTGGGTTGTGGTGAAATCCGACGAGCTGCCGAAGCAGGACGAAATTAAGAAGGAAGCAAAGCAGCTGATTGGCACCTTCAACGGGCTCAAAAAAGCCCCGCTGGTGGAAGACGATTATCGCGGGCCGGTGCTTTTTTCGGCGGACGCCGCGGCTTCTTTGTTTGAACGGCTGATTGTTCCCAACATTCTAGGCGTGCGTCCTGACCTGGGGAACCCGGCGCGCACCAACGGCGAATTTGCGTCCTACTATAAAGGCCGCGTTTTGCCGGAGACGTTCACCGTGGTGGACGATCCCAAGGCAAAAGAGTTTGAACACCAGACTCTGGCCGGCACCTATGACGTGGACGATGAAGGCGTGGAAGCGCAGAAAGTCACCGTGATTGAAAAAGGCGTGCTGACCAATTTTCTGCTTGGCCGCGAACCTATCCGTGATTTCCCGCACTCCAATGGCCATGGGCGGACTTCGCTGGCGGGAGCGCCGCGTCCGCAGATTTCCAACCTGATCTTCAAGGCTGAAAAGAGCATTTCGTTTGATGAGCTGAAAAGTAAGCTGATCCAGATGTGCAAAGACCAGGGACGCCCGTATGGCTACTATGTGGAAACCACCGGAGCGGCGCTTTCACCGCGCCTGCTGTGGCGTGTCTACGTGAGCGATGGCCACATGGAACTGGTGCGCGGGGCCGTGTTCAAGCAGTTAGACACGCGCGCTCTGCGTAGCGACATTGTCGCCACTGGAACTGACAACTATGTTTACAATCGAGCCGAGCCACTGCCCAGCGCGATTGTGGCGCCTTCACTCCTGTTCGGCGAACTGGAAATCCAGCGCGCGAACCGCACACGCGAGAAGCTGCCGCAGTATCCGGCGCCGGCGCTGACGTCGACCATGGAATAAGAAATTAACCACAAAGAACACGAAGGGGCACGAAGGCAGAATGCGCTTTCGTGCCTTTCGTATTTTCTGGCTGTAGCCCATCCATTTTCAGGACGTATCGCCGCCCATTGAGAAACCATTTACCATAGGGATTCCTCGCGCTGCGTCGCTCGGAATAAAGACAAAAAATGGGACGCATCCACGTACTTTCCGAGCACGTTGCCAACAAGATCGCCGCGGGCGAGGTGGTGGAGCGCCCGGCATCTGTTCTCAAGGAGCTGCTGGAGAATTCGCTGGATGCTGGCGCGACGCGCATCCGCGTACAGATAGAGGGCGGCGGCAAGAAGCTGATCCAGGTCACGGACAATGGCTGCGGCATGGTGCGCGATGATGTAATGCTGGCTTTTGAACGCCACGCGACTTCCAAGATCAAAGACGCTGAAGATCTTCTGAACATACACACGCTAGGATTTCGCGGTGAGGCGTTGCCTTCCATCGCGTCCGTGGCCCGCGTACTGCTGGAGACGCGCGCGGCCGACGAAGACGGCGGCACGGTGCTGGAGATCGCCGGCGGCAAAATATTGCGCGTGGAAGAAGCCGGGCTTCCGCAAGGGACATCATTGGCGGTGCGCGATCTTTTCTTTAATACTCCGGCGCGCAAGAAATTTCTGAAGGCTGAGTCGACGGAGCTTTCGCACATTGCGTCACTGGTCACGCACTATGCGCTGGCCCATCCGGAAAAGCATTTTGAATTGCACTCCGCCACGGACGCCATGCTGGTGGCAGCGCCAGTGGCTTCGCACTCTGACCGCATTTACCAGATATTTGGCCGCGAGACTTTAGACCAACTGGTTCCTCTGGCGGCAACCATGAAGCTGGAACGCGTGGGCATCCCCGAGCCACCGCCGTGGCGCCGAGGTGAAGATTACACCCCGCCGGTGCCCGGTGACATACGGCTGCACGGTTTTATTTCCAAACCGGAGCTACAGAAGCTGAACCGGAATTCAATCTATGTATTTGTGAATGGGCGCTTGATCCGCGACCGGATGGTGCAGCACGCGATTATTGAAGGCTACAGAAATATTCTGCCGCCTACAGTTTTCCCGGTGGTGCTGCTGTTCATTGAGTTGCCCAATGAAGAAGTGGATGCCAATGTGCATCCTTCCAAGACTGAAGTCCGTTTTCGGCAGCACACGCTGGTACACGATTTTGTTCGCGAGTCGGTAAGAACGGCGTTGATGAAGGCGCGTCCGGTACCGCAATTCACACGCGAGATCATGGCGCAGCCAACGGCCTCTGCCGGGCTCAGCCCCGGAGCGCAGGCGCATGCGGGTGATACTGAATTCGCGCTGAGGCCTGAGGCCCAGCCACCGGTGAATGAACGGCTGCAATTTAGCGGAGAGGCAATTGCCGTAGACGCCAATATGGCAGTCAGCGGCTTTGGGCCGGTTGGCGACGCCGAGCATTGCGCAAAGCGTAAACGGCCATGCTGATGCCTGCGGCAATGTGCTGCAAGACGAACCGCAGGAGATCGTCGACCAGCTGGCGCTGGCGAGTTTGCGTCCACTGGGGCAGGTGCGCGATTCGTTCATTCTGGCGGTCAATCCCGATGGGCTGTGGATCATTGATCAGCATGTGGCGCACGAGCGTGTGTTGTTTGAAAAGATCCTGCATGAGCGCGGACAGAACAATGCCGCACAGGATGGCCAGCGGTTGCTCATGCCACTGATTGTGGAGCTTACTCCGGGGCAGCAAGCGGTGTTCACGGAAATTTCAGAGGAGCTGCACCGCAATGGATTTGAGGTGGAGCTCTTTGGAACACGAACGGTCGCGGTGAAGACTGCGCCGGGGGGCGTTCGCCCGGCGGACGTGGAGAAGATGTTGATGGAGTTGCTGGACCAATTCCAGCGCGAAGAGCAAGTGCTGAACCTGGAGAAGATCAGGGCCAAGATTGCCGCCAGCATCGCCTGCCACGCGGCCATCAAGATCAACATGCCGCTGGAGCAGAATAAGATGGAGTGGCTACTGAAGGAGCTGGCAAAAACCGAGTGCCCCATGACGTGTCCGCACGGGCGTCCGGTGGTTCTGCGGTATTCTGTAAAGGAGATACAGAAGGCGTTTAAGAGGATCTAGCGTATTCAAGCGCAGGTCTTAGATAAGGATGACAGGGCCCCACTCCACTATGACTGAACAAGAACTTGAACAGCAGCGGACAAAACTCTGGCGTATTGACGGTAATCCCGTCCGCACGGTGGAAGATGCGCGCGGTTTTATTGAAAGCGTGGGATTTTGCGTTAACTATCCTGAACGATCCGTGCCGCTGCTCCCGAGCCTGATTGCCGCGCATACCGGTACTGCCGCAGGGCTGCCGACTGCCAAACATGCCTTTGCCGATCCACGCGCGAAGGAGGCGACAGAACTAATGGTCCGGCTGCTGCGTGAGCGCTCCGCATTTGAAATGAACCTCTCCCGCGAGTCTGACCTGATTATTGCTGCGCCGTTATTTCCTTTCTTCTACGCATTGGTAGGCGATCGCACGCCGAAAGCTCTGCCTAAAACCAAGGCACAGGGCGCTACGGTTTCTGAGCTTGCGTCCAGTGTTTTTGCGGCGCTGCAAAAACACGGACCGTTGAGCAAGAGCCAGATACAAGAGTATGTCGGGCGCGAGAGCAGCCAGGCGGCGCTGGATCGTGCGCTTGGCGAACTGTGGTCCATTCTGAAGATTACGCGCGTGGATTACACGGCCAGTGGAGGCGCGTCATGGGACGTGCTCTATCGCTGGGCGCCGGAGGCGGTGAAGGAAGGCATTAATATTTCGTCGCCTGAAGCAATCTCCGCTCTGGTGAGCAAATATCTTGAGACGGTAGTGGCCGCGGAACAGGATGAAATTGAGCAATTCTTCTCTCACCTGACATCGCGGTCGAAGGTCCGCGAGGCGGTGAACGCACTGTTGCAGGCGCGCGAACTAAGCTTTGTGACGATTGGAGATAAGACGCTGATTCGCATGACCCCGCCACCTGATCCGCAGCAACAACGGAGCCGCAACCATGGCTGAGCACATAGCGGGCGATGGCCTGAATCCCAATCGAGGCGCGAAAAAACTTGTGATTGCCATTGATGGGCCGGCCGGCTCAGGCAAAAGCACACTGGCCTCTTTGCTGGCGCGAAAATATAACTACATCAATATTGAGACTGGCGCCATGTACCGTGCGCTCGCTTTTAAAGCGATACAGCACGGCGTTCCATTGGATGATGATGCGAAATTGGCGGTGTTGGCGCAGCAGTCAAGGATTGAACTGGTGCCGCGTCTTGAAGGCAACCGCGTGATGCTGGATGGCGCGGATGTGACCGAGCGTTTGAGAAGCCAGGAGACGACCGACGCTGCCTCCAGGGTTTCAGTCCACCCGCAGGTGCGTGAATGGATGGTAGAACATCAGCGTGCCATGGGCTTAGGCGGCGGCATTGTGATGGAAGGCCGCGATATCGGCACCAAGGTTTTTCCTGATGCCGAAGTCAAAATTTTTCTGGATGCAGCTCCGGAAATTCGCGGCACGCGCCGATTTCTGGAGAAGCCCGCTTCCGCAGGCCAGGAAGCATCCGTTGTGGCGGAGTTGCAGGCGCGCGACCAGCGGGACCGCACACGCGCCAACTCACCGCTAGTGGCTGCGCCAGATGCCGTATTGATTGATTCAACTTATCTCACACTGGACCAGGTTGTGGCGCGGGCCATTGAGCTGATTGACGCCAAGCTGGAAAAGATTGCTCCTGCGCGAATGTAATTACGCAGGAGCAATATTCGAGAACTTGCAGCTGGGCTACTGTTTGCGAATTTGAATTGTTCCACGGTCTGATCTCAGCCGGATATCGGGACCACCTTTGCCGACGGAGCCGCGCGCGGTGGCGTCCTTGCTTCTGTTATCCACGTTTACGCTGAAATCATTCACCTCAATATTGCCATTGTTGCTTTGCGCGTCCAGGCGGAAGTTGGCGCTTTCAGGCAAATCCAGCTGGATTCCGCCACGAACATTATTCACGTCAATATTTCCGAGCGGCGCTTTGGGCTGGATTTCAACCAGGCCGTTGCGGTTCTCCACTTCAACTTCACCGCTAATATCTTCCAGATGAACTTCATTGGAACGCGTATTCAGCTTGACTGGGCCAACCGCTGAGTTGGCGCGAATATCGCCATGACCCATGGAAAGTTCGCCATCGAGCTTGGCCAGTTGCAAGTCTGTGCGGACGGACTTGAAGCGCAGTTGCTGTCCGATATGCGAGAGCTCAACATTGCCGTTATAGCCGGCGTTAAAATCCAGCGTGCCGGTTACATCCGCGATGGTTCCGTCATCTACTTCGCCATCGACCTGCACGTTGCCGGTCACAGATTTTACAGTTACGGAACCATTCCGCACATGAAGATTGGCATTTCCTTTTACGCCATCAGCGGTAACATTACCGCGGTCCGTGGTGAGATCGACGTTGCCGTCTCTCTGTGACACGTTCAGGTTGCCGCGGCGCGTGGACAAGGAAAGAGCAATCTGCCGGGGCAGCTGCAAATCCAGATCAAAGCGCGTGTTTTCGAAGTCGCCGCCAGTGAGGTCCAGCAGCCAGATGCTGCCTTGCTGCGTGAACTTGGGACGCAAGGATTCATTCATGCGGTTCGCGCTCTCCTGCGAATCGCTGCGGACGGATTTATGCACCACGGCGTGGGCCTGATTATCTTCACTTTCAGTTACGTTGATGTCGCCCTGGGCGGAAAGGATCTTGATGGACGATCCACCCGGCAATGGCTGGGCGAAATTATCAGTAAAGTCGTAGTGATTGCCCCACCAGTTCCCCCAATCGGAATCGCCAAATTCGGTGCGGATGCCAGGCCAATTCCAGCCCGCCGTTTGCGTGGCGCCCATGCCGATCATGATGAAGAAAATCAAAAACACAATGCCGCCTGCACCCAGACGTGGCGCTGGCTCACCACGGTGACGGGCCCAGAGGTGCTCACCCAGCTTGGCGACCCCCCAGAAAATCAGCAACAGCGGCCAGTAATGCACCATCCAGTTGTGAAATGACGCAAGGGAAATCACTCCCATAGTGCGCAGCAGGAAGAGAATGCCAATCGTGATAAGGACCAGCGGCCCAAAAATGGACCGTGGACGTGGACGGTAGTATGGAACCGGGTTTGGTGCGCTCATGGTTTCACCTGCGAATCATTCTGTTCAGTAGGCGGTGGTGGAGGAACTGTGCCGGACGTCCACGGCTGCTGCATTGGCGGAGGCGCAACCGCGCCCTGAATCCAGCCGGGCTGGATGTGGCCTTCCATTGAGCCGGTGCGGGAAATCAGCATCACGCAGCCGATCACCAGCAGCAACACGGGGAAGCTACGATCAAACGGAATGACCCCGTAGTTCTCCAGCAGGAAGAGCACGCCCAGAGTGATGAGGACCGCAGCGCCCATCATCCCGTGGGCACGGCACCTTACGCATGGACAATTTTTATTTCTGGTGTAAGGAATCATTACGCTCCTCCGTATGGTTGAACAGTGCGCTTATAAGCCAGCCACAATCCAATTCCGATCAGAAACAGCGGCCACAGGTGATGCATACGCATAACGCCAAGATTGTCGAGAAGAAATACCACTCCCAGAACAATCAGGACAATCGCGCCAAACGGTGTATGGTCGCGAGGCGGAGGCGGTGGCTCTACCTGCAACGGTTGCGGTTGCACCGGCGGATACGCAGCCGTGGTCGGCTGAGTTGCGGGATTGGCAATGTGTACGTGCGAATCCTGCAGGCCGAGCATCTTGTCCAGGCCAAGCGGGTCAGGCAATGGCAAACCATGCTGTCTGGCTTCAGCCGTCTTGAAAGCTTCAAACGCCATATAGAACACGAAGAAGGCGATCAAGATACCCAGTATCCCCGAAATACTATTCGTGGCTACAATCAGCAATACAAAAATCACCACATGAGCGAAGGCTTTGGTGAACTGCCCGTTATACATGGCTCCCACGCCCGGGATGAACCCTAACAAACCTGCGATGATCGGATTCGGCGCTCCTGCCACTCTGGCCATGGGAGGCGGTGGTGCGGTGGCTCCGGGAGCGGCATTGCCTTGCAGCCGTGCAGCGATGCACGGTTCGCAATAGATGGCTCCCATCACATCGCGTTTGCAGTCTTCGCAAAGCGCCTTGCCGCAGGTACGGCAGTAAGCTACCGCCTGGGTCTGTGTGTGTACGGCGCAGTTCATATTTTGGCTCCTTGGTGCCTGTTGTAAGATTCGGCGATTAGACTGCCATCACGTTCCTGGCTGTAATTCTCATATTGCTTCGGACGTCCGCCATCCTCGGGCACTGACTTCCGATTCTGCTGCCGGTTTTCATTGTTCGTCTCCGGCGCCGGAGCGGTATTTTTCTTAAGCTCGCGTACCCGCGCCTGCACCTGATACACCAGCCGCAGATTCTCGTAATAGCTTGTGACCTTGGCTTCCACCTGGGTAAAGCCCAGCACCGCGCTCTTGCGCAGCGCATTCGGATGGAAATCCACATTCTTTACATCGCCGATTTTCACTCCGGCCAGCGTGAGCGTAATGCTGAGTGAAAAGAAGGCCATGGCGAACGACGCCGCAAAGCGCGAATGCATGAGCCCAGCCATCCGTGGACGGAAAATCCAGCCCAGTCGTTCCAGCCAGCCAGCTTTCTCCACTTCCACTGCTGTCTCGACAACGTCTTTTCTGCTGGTAGCGGCCAGAATGTTATGGACCAGGTTCTTCGGTGGCTCCATCTCTGCCAGTTGTTGCACCAGCAGCATGCCATCCCAGGCTTCCGCGTAAAGCGGACCGCATATCCGGCAGCTCTTGCCATGCGCGTCAAAAGCCACGCGCGTTTCGGCCACCAGCGTATCGTCCAGCGCCTCTGCCAACAGGGACTCAAAGTCGCTGCATTGCATCCCGTTTTTGAAGTCTTTATTCATTGCTTGCCTGCTTTTTATTACGAGAAAGTAATCGTGCAAGTTCCATTCTTCCGCGGTTTATTCGCGACTTCACCGTTCCCTCCGGCACCCGTAAAACCACCGCAATCTCTTTGTAGTCCATATCCTGTAAGTCCCTTAGAATCACTGCTTCCCGCAGATCTGGACTGATCCTTGCCAGCGCCAGCTGCACCATCTTCTGGGTCTCTTTGCTCGCCAATCGGTCATCCGGGTTCGGCCGGGGATCCTCAATCCGGTCGCCCAGGGAGATCGAATCGTCCTCATCCCTCAGCCCGGCGTCCATGGAATCGGTAATTCTGTCTTGCTTGCTCTTGCGGAAGTGGTCTACCAGAAGGTTCCGGGTCAGGGTGGTCAGCCAGGTGGTAAATGCCCCTTTTTCAATGTTATAGCTGCCCATCGTCCGGTAAATCCTGATAAAGACCTCCTGCGTCAGGTCCTGTGCGTCGTCCGGAGAGTTGGTAAAGCGGTAACACAAGTTGTAAATCCGCCTGTTATGCAGACGCACAATCTCCTCCCATGCCGCGGCATCACCTGCCAGGCATCGGCGAACAAGTGCTCCTGTTTGTTGCTCTTCCAAGCAGTCTCCCCACCACAGATACGTAGATGGCCCGTCTTTGGTTCAACGGTCTTTTGGTTCAACGAACTGGTTCAACGGTTCTGGTTCACTGACCGGCGCAACGATCTGGTTCTATCGCTCTCGCGATCCAATAACGCCGGCAATCAACGCCGTAAGTGAAACGCCGGCAAATGACACGTTCAAACAAATGCGTGCACGCGATCTCGGCCAGTGAACGTGTAAGTGAAAAGGTTTACAGGAAACAGGGGCAGGGTGCAAATGGGCAGGAATCCCACGTTACGATGGGGATGAGGAATGGTTTTGATTTCCAATTGTCAATTTTGGCAATTTCTGATCAGTGGATCCGTGTTCATCAGTGGCAAGCCTTTCCATATCTGCGACCATCAGCGTAAATCAGCGGCAAATTACTTTTCTGATCCGCGTTCACCCGCGCAGATCCGCGGTAGGTTCTTGGTTCCTCTCCGCGCCTCCGCGTCTCCGCGGTGAGCTTCTCGCCTTTCCGATCACCCGATCACCCGATGACGTGCGATCTCCCGATTCCCATCAGTGGCATCCGTGTTCATCAGTGGTAAGCCTTCCTTTGTGTTCCTTCGTGTCCTTTGTGGTTAGCGGTCTTGATCTCCACAGCTTTTCCCAGTTCCATATCCCGCTCATCACCGCTTTCGGCAACGGGAATCCCATCTGGTGCGCCAGCATACAAATCTGTCCACGATGATGGGCTTCGTGCGCCACCATGTAGCAGAGCATTTCCGGGCCAGCCGGCCAGGGCGCAGCCCATCCATCTCTGTGAAACGTCTTCACGCGGCCACCACCGCCAAGCGCTTCAGCCAGCATCGATACGCAGCCGGCGGCGCTCTCAGCCAGTCCCGCACGGGCCTGCTGCGGCGTGCAGCGCGCGCGGTTGAGCTGTGGCGGAACCTTCAAGTGCGGGGCCGTAAGCCTGATCCACTTGGTGCGGACGTTGTGCATGTGCGTAAAGATCGCCGCAATCGTGCGGACCTTGCCCGGAGGTTTGGCTCTCCACGCTGCCGGGTCAAGATGTTCGATCAGGACCTGGTTCACCCGGTCATTGGCGGCAAAGATCTGGACCGCGGTCCGCCCGAGTTGAGTGTGAACCTTATTTTCACGAGCGGCATATTGACGACTGGCGTTTTTGCGATTGGCGTGTTTACGCGTGCTCATGGCTCCTACTCCTCGACCCATGATACTTCCAGGACCTCCGCTCATGTGCCATCGATCCCAATCCGTATCATCCGTGCTAATCCGTGGTAAGCCTTTTCCCAATCCGCGTTTATCCTCGCCCATCCGTGGTAAGTTTTTGTTCCTCTCCGCGCCTCCGCGTCTCCGCGGTGAGCTTGTCGCTTTCCCCATCACCCGAGCCAGGAAAATTCAATTTTTATCGTGGTCAAAAACCCAAGAACGGATTAGCCTTGGTAGCGCACTACATTCGGGTCACGGTCAACTCTACTTTTTACTAATTTCTGATGGAGGCTATGTATGGGAAACCAGGTTTTCACGGCTCCTGGGTTGAAAATGGAACTGGAAGAAGGGGCTACGGAAACAATCGTACGCTGCAGCGGGAAGATCACCGCGGAGTCTGCGGAAACCTTTCAGACTGAGATCCGCGACCGCGTGATTCCCATAAGCCGCGGCAAAGGCGTTGACGTTACCCAGCGTGTGGTGGTGGATCTCTCGGGAGTGTCTTACATTGACAGCACCGGGCTGGGAGCGCTGCTGGGCGTCTGGACGGCCGGCCAAAGAAGAGGTTGCGATCTGGAGATCACTAACCTGAGCCCGCGCGTGGAAAAGCTCGTCAACCTGACCAAACTCGACCAGGTGTTCAACAAGATGAAGGGGATGTTTGGCGGCAAGTAGTAGAAAGCCACATTCGTTTACGCGGCTGGGCTAGACTGTTTCGCCCTTCGGGCTGCATTGAATACGTAGGTTTTCCCTGATCTGCGAATTTCAGCGTAAAATCAGCGGCAAAACTCCTTTGTGTTCCTTCGTGTCCTTTGTGGTAATGGTTTTGATTTCCAATTTTGGCAATCTCTTTCTTGGTTCTTCTCCGTGCCTCCGTGTCTCCGTGGTAGGTTTTGTTCTTTTTCCTGCCCGTAAACATGTCCGCTAAGAACTGCACTCACGCTCAAAACTTGCGATGAATCGGTAGAGGCAGCCTCTCTCGCGTTCCTACTGCACACATCTATTGTTCGGAGATGCACGTATTCCTCTGCGCGAGAGACTCGCAATATCCATGGACTAACCGTTCTCTAGCAGGCCGCCGCGGACAAGGCCGGGTTGCCGCTGTGTGCAACCTGCGGAACCGCCGCGCAGGCAGCAGGCCTCATACCGAAATGCAGAAAGTAATCAATAAAAAGGCAATCATCTTATGACGTTAGAAAAAATGACACGACAAAAAATGACTCAAAGAAAAAAATCGAATATCGCCAAGCAAGAAAGCTGTCGCAACAACCAAAGCCGGCGATACAGTTCCATGGTCGGGCTGGCTTCACTTGTTCTTCTTGGGTTGTCATTCTCTCTCTCCGCTTCGGCGCAAGACCAGGACCAGGACTATGTAGGAAAGATCCACCAACAAACGTTCGCCGCAGACACCCAGACACAAACAACAACAACCACAACGATACAAGCGACAACTCCCCCGGACGCAGCTGACGAAGGCGGCTTCCATTTGTCTCTGAGCCCGTATCTCTGGTTTGCCGGCAGCCGCGGCACCGTGGGAGCGCTGGGTCGCGATACCGGCGTCCATGCCAGCGCGGGAGATTTGCTCGACCACCTCGATATCGGCCTGATGGGCGCCGCCGAAGCTCGCTACAACCGCTTCGTTCTCAGCGGCGACATGATATGGATCAGGGTTTCCGACAGTAAAGCCGTGCCGTTCCCTGCGCTGGGCGCCACCTCGGCCGACGTGCGAGTCGGGCAATTTATCTGGACTTCAAAGCTTGGCTACCGCGTGATCAACGCCAAAAGATTTAAGGCCGATGCCAATGTCGGCGTCCGCTATTGGCATCTCGGTCAAACAC
Source organism: Terriglobia bacterium (assembly GCA_963724105.1). GTDB lineage: Bacteria > Acidobacteriota > Terriglobia > Terriglobales > Acidobacteriaceae > Angelobacter. Next base: position 565,588 of record CAVRTD010000010.1, read on the forward strand.
TCAACTTCAATCCATCGGCGCTCGGCCTTAATTTCAACGGCTCACAGAGCTGGGCAGACGTCCTGGTCGGCGGGCGCGTTCAGCTTCCCATGGGAAGGAAAGTCGTAATCGATCTGCTTGGCGACGTGGGCGGCTGGGACGCATCGGCAAAACTGGACTACCAGTTTGCCACGCTGCTGACCTACAAGTTCTGCCCCAAATGGGCAGTGACTGCAGGCTATCGCTATCTGTTCATTGATTATCGTCCCACAAACTTGTCCGTATACAACACCATCACCTCAGGCGGGCTGATTGGGATTACTTACACATTTAAGTAACACGAACTTGCTTGACCGCATTGTGCTTGATCGCGTTGTGGAAGAGAAGGGTTACAACACCGTGCCCCTGATCAGAAAAACGATCAAAGAAACGATCAAAAAAACGAGCAAGAAAAAGAGCAAAAGAAATTCTCGCGCTGAATTTGCCACAAGGGTCTTTGCGGCCTCCGCCGCGGTTGCTGTTCTGGTTCTTGCCATGGCCTCCGCCTCCGCCCAGGCGCCTGCATCGCCGTACCCGCAACAGAGGCCGGCGATCAGCAGAAACCCAGCAATCAGCAGAACCCCAGCAATCAACAGAAACCCAGCAACCAACAGAAACCCGATCAACAATCTGGTAAGCAAATCAACGTGAACTGGCTGTACGGTTCGTTTGTTCCCAAGGACGTCCCTCTGGTTCCGCTCACGCCGCACCAGCGGTTCCAGTTGTATCTGCGCCAGACTTATATGACCTGGGGCATTTACTTTAAGACGCTCTTCTTCGCCGCCCAGGGCCAGATCAAGAACACGCCGCCTGAATGGGGCGGAGGCGCATCCGGCTTCGCGAAACGCGCGCTCTCCTACCAGGGACAATTCATCATCCAGAACAGCATCACCGCCGCGGGCAACGCTGTGGTGGGCTGGGAGCCGCGCTACGAACTCTGCCGCTGTTCCGGAATCGGCCATCGGACATGGCATGCCGTCAAGAGAAACTTTGTCACCTACAACTCAACGGACAACTCGTTTCGGCCGCAGCTCATGCCGTATGTAGGCGCCGCTGGAGCCGCGGCCATCACCGCCGTGGCCTGGCAGCCGGGCAACCCCAATCCTGGGATCAAGGCCTACCAGGCCGCTGTAACGCAGGTCTTTGTGGGTGTGGGCGTGGACCTTATGGCTGAGTTCATTCCCGATCTTAAGCGCCTTCTTCGCAAAAACAAAAACAAGAACAAGAAGTCAGCAGCGGACCAGCATCCGGAAGGTGCAGAACTCCGCCGTCCCACGTCGCCTTCGGAATCTCCGATGACGCCTGCACTCAACACTCCTGAAAGGGGCATATCGATATGAAATGGGAAATGCGGATTTGGCGGCGCGCTGGCTTGATGTTGGGCCTGGTTTTGTTTGCGCTCGTGGCTCTTCCCCTGGCGCATGCCAGCGATGACGACAAGGAAGACCTGGACAGCTACAAGCTGCGCTTTGACCTCTACTGGTTTTACTCGAAGCCGAGCGGAAGTTTCACGAGCTCCGGCGCCAATGGATTGGGATCTTTCGATCTGCAGAGAGATATTGGATTCAATTCCTATTCAACTTTCAGCGGAAAAATCGACTGGAAGTTCACCCGCAAGAATCATCTCTACTTCGTCGCCACTGACTTCAGCCAGTCAAAGAATTTCACACTGAACCGGACCATCAATTTTCAAGGCCAGACTTTCAATGTGGGAGCGTCCGCCGCGGCCGATCTTGACGTTCGGATTCTGATTCCCGGCTACCAGTATGACATTTTCCGGCGCAGGCGATGGAACCTTGGAGTGCAGGTGCAGCTCGACATTTTCGATGTCACGGGCAGCCTGTCAGCCGCGGGCCAGATCAATAATGGCGTGCCGCAATCCGCGGCAGTTTCCTCAGGACAGGTTCGTGCGCCGCTGCCCGTGGCCGGGCCTCATCTTCGTGTTTACCCGTGGAGCCGTCTTTATGTGGATGCAAACGTGTTGGGCATGTACTTTTTTGGCTACGGCAACTTCGTCTCTTCAACCGGCACGGTAGGTTTGAAGCTGACCAGGAACCTGGCCCTTACCGGCGGCTACCAGTTGGGGTCGCGGCTCAACGTCAACACCAGGTCTAACGATATTGGACTCAGCTTGACCCAAAAAGGAGCACTCGCGGGATTGGAGGTTTCCTTCTGAAAGAGAATTGCAAAATGTATCGGGCTACCCTCCAGAGATGGTGAGCAGCTCTACCTTGAACAAGATTTTTAGTAGCTCTCACGTAGGAAAAGGAGGTTTCGTGAAATACGTATCGCTAGTCCAGCAATCTTCATCCCAGCAATCTTTAGCCCCAAGGCCGGTGGTTAGAAGCGCGGCTTTCTCTCTCGTAGCTCTAGCCGCCATAGCTCTTGTTCTGGCCACGCTGCCATTGCCGCGCGCCATGGCTCAGGATCCAAACCTTCAGCAGAAAGTGGCGGAAGTGAAGCAGTCCGCCGCCCAGAACAAACAGTCCCTTGCCCAGTACTCATGGCAGGAACAAGAGACCATCGCCATTAAGGGCGAGGTCAAGGACCAGAAGCTTTATCAGGTGCGTCTTGGACCCGATGGCAAACCCCAGAAAACGGAATTAGACAACACGCCAACTTCTTCCGGCGGCCGCGAGCACGGCATTAAACACCACATCAAAGAAAAGAAGGCTGGAGAGTACAAGGACTATGGACATCAGATCGCCACACTGGCCCAGACTTATGCGCAGCCTGATCCGGAAAAACTGCAGCAAGCCTTCCAGCAGGGAAACCTGTTGATGGGATCTGCCGGCGCTCCTGGTGAAGTGAAGCTGGTGATCAAGAACTACGTTAAGCCCAACGACCAGGTCACGCTGGTCTTCAGCCAGGCGGCAAAGGCGATCCAGAGCATGGAAATTTCGTCCTACCTGGATGATCCCAAGGACGCGGTAAAAATCACAGCGCAGTTCAGCAAATTGCCGGACGGTACCAACCATGCGTCCAACATGCAGATAGACGGCGTCAGCAAGGAGCTCACTGTTAAAACGCAAAACTCGAACTACCAGAAGATGTAAAAAGCTGGTTGGCTTGCGCCCATCCTTTCGTGAGGTTGGCGAAAGGATGGACGTGATTCGTCCCAGGCCGTGCTTCTGTGGCCGTTAAGTCGGAGGGTTGATACTTCGCGAATGCACATGCGTGAACCGCGCGCTGGTCTTCTTGTTGGGAGGAAGAGCTAAAACATTCCGCCTGTATTGATGGTCAAATCGTTTAATGCCAGCTCCAGTTTTGTAATGGCCTCCTGCAATTCCGGGTGCTTTTCCAATCCGAACTTTTCGCTCAGGCCTTTCAACAATTGATGAGCGCTGGCAACGTGCTCTACTGCGGGTGTTGGATCGTTTTTAGGGTCCTCTTTGGATTCCGGCTCCATTGTTGTTCTCCTCAAGACTTCAAGATTCTTCCCGTATCTATGATACAGCGCGGCAGAGCACCTCCCCTGTGCGATTACTCGGGAAGTCTTTCATCCCAGATGGTAATCTTCTATCGCTCATCCTTTGCCGCGAGGTCACACGTTAATGAATCTGCTGATTGCGCTTTGTCTATTTTTAGTGCCGCCTGTGCCAACCGTCCCACATGCAACGGGTGTGGCTCACACCGAGCAAGTTGACCTTAGCTATGAAACGTTTGGGGCAGCGGGAACGGCGCTGCCCATCATCGCCGTCAACGGCGGTCCCGGACTCAGCCACGCCTACATGATGCAGAATGATCTTTGGGAGCGCATTGGCAGGAACCGGCTTGTTGTGTTGTACGACCAGCGTGGCACCGGCGCATCGAAGCGTATGCAGTCTGGAATCTCACAAACAATGGACGCGCAAGTCGCTGACCTTGAGGCAGTGCGCCAGGCTCTGGGCCTCCCTAAGTTTGCGCTGCTTGGCGACTCCTATGGCGGGCTGGTCGCCATGGCCTATGCCGCGGCTCATCCTGAACACGTGGCGAAGTTGATCCTGTCGGACTCTCCGGGGCCTTCATGGCAGAGCATTGTTCATCTGCTACCGGATGTCTTTCCCGATATCCAGGAACAGAATACCCAGGAAGAGCAGAAGCTGGGCCCCACCACGGAAGCCGCAGCCAGGGCCGGCTTGCGTAACCATTTCCGCATGATCTTTTATTCGCCCGAGAAACGCGACGCATACATGAGCCATATGGGCGATCTGGGATACGAACCTGCCGTTGGGCAGGCAGTGGCCAAGGCAACGGAGAACCTCGACCTGGCGCCGAAGCTTGCCGGGTTTCAGTTTCCTACGCTGGTGATCAACGGCCGCTATGACATGAATGTTGCCCCACTCACCGCGTGGCGGCTGGCGCATGCCATTCCCGGAGCAAAGGTCGTCTTCTTTGAGCAGAGCGGCCATCTGCCGGCGTATGAAGAGCCGGAGAGATACGTGGAGGTGCTGGAATCTTTCTTAAACAGTCACTAAAAGAACCCAAATGGGTGGCGCCCAGAAGCTAAGGCCAAAAGCTAAAAGCTAATGGCCAAGAGCCTTTAATCGCTCGTAAAGTAATCCACTGCCACCGGGCTTTCAAACAGGGAATAGTCGCGCGTCACAATCGTGATGCCTGTCTCGGTTACAACGTAGCTCTTTGCGTCCTCAACGGGATCAAATCCAATCACGGTCCCTTCCGGGATATGCACATCACGATCAATAATCGCCCGGCGGATGCGGCAATGGCGGCCGATGTTTACGTGCGAAAAGATAATGCTGTTGTCGACCTCGGTGTAGGAATTCACGCGCACGTCCGGTGAGAGCACGCAGTTGCGCACATAACCTCCGGAAAGAATGGAGCCAGGGCAGACGATGGAATCAATCGCCATGCCGGTGCGTCCGGGCTCCCCAAAGACAAACTTGGCCGGCGGATATTGCCGCTGCTGCGTGCGGATAGGCCAGTGCCGGTCATACAGGTTGAACACCGGCGAGACCGAGACCAGGTCCATGTTGGCTTCGTAATAGGCTTCAATCGTGCCCACGTCGCGCCAGTACTGCGCTTCCTTCATGTTCTCGTCAATGAAGTTGTAGGAATAGAGTTTGTATTGGTCCAAAATTTTCGGCAGGATATCTTTGCCGAAGTCGTGCGCCGAGTTGGGATCTTCCGCGTCCTTGAGCAGCACGGGCAGGAGTACGTCAGTGTTGAAAACATAGACGCCCATCGATCCTGAAACCATCTCAGGGTTGTAGGGTGAGCGCAGCTTGGTATCTTTTGGCTTCTCCAGAAAGCCGGTGATGCGGCCCTGGCGGTCGATATCGACCACGCCAAAGCGGTCAGTCTCTTCGGGCGCAATCAGGATTGTGGCCAGCGTTACGTCCGCCCCGGCGGAAATGTGATGGTCCAGCATGAGCTGGTAATTCATCTTGTATATATGGTCGCCGGAAAGGATCAGCACATACTTTGACTGCTCGCTGCCGATGGAATAAATGTTCTGGTAAACCGCGTCCGCAGTGCCGAGGTACCAGCTATCGCTCACGCGCTTCATCGGTGGCAGGACTTCAATAAACTCGCCCAGTTCGGTCGCCACAACAGAGCCCCAGCCTTCGCGGATGTGCCGGTTCAGTGAGAGCGCTTTGTACTGCGTGAGGATGTAGACCTTGCGCAGATCAGAATTGATGCAGTTGGAGAGTGTTACGTCAATGATGCGGTAATTGCCGCCGAAGGTTACGGCCGGCTTGGCGCGATCACGCGTAAGAGGGTAGAGGCGTTCTCCGGCGCCGCCGGCAAGCAGTACTCCAAGTGTGTCTTTCATATGTCTTCGCAGAACCTGTAGTTGCGAAACCAAACAGCTGGGACTGTTGCTAACAAGCCAACTTTTTATGCTAGCAGAAAATGGAAGACCTGGAGCAGCGCGCTGCCTGCCGGGAGGTCGGGAATCTGAGAAATCTGATTATGCTGCATCGTCAATGCTGATGCGCAGTGATTTGAGGAAGCGAACGTCATGAGCGTTGATGCTGAATTCAGGGTCGCGGCTCTTGGCGCGGGCGCCGACCAGTTCGGGGCCTTCGCCTTCCCGGGCTTCATCGCCATGGCGATTAAAACCCACGGTGGCTTCCAGCACCAGGAAAACGTCAAAGCCTTCTTCTTTGATCCTGGAAATCACCTGCGCGATCTGCTCAGATTCAGCCAGAGAGCCGTTGATGGCCTCTCCCAGCTCTTTCATCAATTGTTTAAAACGTGTGTTCACCACAAACTCCTCTGGTACTTAGATTGGATGCCCGTGGGGTTACCGGCGTTTTATTCTTTAGCAAGAATACGCCGATTTTCGGGCTACAATAGGGCAAATGCCGGAAATTTCCACTCTCAAAAACGCCGTACAAGGCGTTGTAAAGAAAGACAAGTTGCTCAATGCCGCCTTTGCCGGGGGCAAGTCCCTGGTCGTCTCCTTCAGCCGGACCTTTTACGCTCTCTGGCTGCAGATGACGGGCATGATTTTCGTCTTTTTTACCTTAGGCGGAGCCGGCGCTCTCATGCGGCAATACCGCGCTGACCATTTTGCCGACCATAAACGGGTCACGGTGGAATGTATTTTTACCCTGGTCTGCCTTTATTTTACTTCTCTCTCATTCATGAAGGCCAAGCGCACCATTAAAAGAAGGTAATTTTCTAATGTCTCTCTGGTGAGAGAACCTTGAGTTTCCTGCGGTATATTGGAAAAGCACAAGGTCCTTCCGGTCTACTCGCGCGCTGATGAAATCGCGCGCTCGGTTACGCCCGTCAGGATGACGAACTTACATTAGCTGAGACAATGTCTGATCAGACCAAACTCGAACGCCGTACTGGTGACACACGTGACGTTGGTGAACTAAAGACCATCGATCCCCAGGCGCTTTATACCCCGGCCGACCTGGAACACTGGAACTATGACGCTGACGCGGGCTATCCCGGCGAGTTTCCTTTTACACGCGGCGTGCAGGCCACCATGTATCGCGGCCGCCTATGGACCATGCGCCAGTACGCCGGCATGGGGGACGCCGAGGAATCCAACAAGCGCTACAAATATCTTCTGTCCCACGGGACCACCGGGCTTTCCGTAGCGTTCGACTTGCCCACTCAGATCGGCATGGACTCCGACCATCCCATGGCGATTGGCGAGGTCGGCAAAGTGGGCGTGGCGATTGATTCCATTGAAGACATGGAGCGACTCTTTGCCGGCATCAATCTGGAAAAAATTTCTACCTCCATGACCATCAATGCCAGCGCCGCCATTCTGCTGGCGCTGTACATTGCCGTGGCAAGGCGCGCCGGCTCTGACGAACGCAAACTGAGCGGCACCGTGCAGAATGACATTCTCAAGGAATACATTGCGCGCGGGACCTATATTTATCCACCACGCCAGGCGCTGCGAATTATCACGGACATGTTTGCTTACGCCAATGAGCACGTGCCGGAATGGAATCCCATTTCAATTTCCGGTTATCACATGCGCGAGGCCGGATGCACCGCGGTGCAGGAAGTGGCCTTCACCCTGGCCAATGCCATTGCGTATGTGGACGCGGCGCTGCATGCCGGTCTTGACGTGGACAAGTTCGCTCCGCGGCTCTCTTTTTTCTTCAACGCACATAACAATTTTCTGGAAGAAGTGGCCAAGTTTCGCGCTGCCCGCCGCATGTGGGCGCGCATTATGAAAGACCGCTTCGCGGCAAAAAATCCGCGCTCGCTGATGCTGCGTTTCCACACGCAGACAGCCGGCTCCACGCTGACGGCGCAACAACCGGAGAACAACATTGTCCGCACGGCCTTGCAGGCCCTGGCCGCGGTGCTGGGCGGAACGCAGTCACTGCACACCAATGGCTTTGACGAAGCTCTTGGCCTGCCCACGGAAGAAGCCGCGCGCACCGCGCTGCGTACGCAGCAGATTGTGGGCTATGAGACGGGCGCGGCCAATACGATCGATCCGCTGGCAGGCTCGTATTACATTGAGTCGCTGACGAGTGAGATTGAACATCGCGCGCAGCTTTATCTCGACAAGATTGAGTCCCTCGGCGGGACGCTGCGCTCTATCGAGCAGGGTTACATCCAGCAGGAGATCCAGAACGCCGCTTACGATTTCCAGCAGGGCGTCGATCGGCTGGAAAATGTTGTGGTCGGCGTGAACCGCTTTCAGACCGAAGGCGAGAAAGCCGTTCCGGTCCTGCGCATTGACGAAGCTCTTGAGGGCCGCCAGGTCGAGCGCCTGCGCGCGCTGCGCCAGCGTCGCGATAAAGCTCAATGGGAATCTGCCATCCACTCCGTTGAAGACGCTGCCCGCAACAATCAGAACCTGATGCCGCACATCATCCACGCGGTTGAGAGCTACTGCACCGTCGGCGAAATCTCCGACGCGCTGCGCAAGGTGTTTGGGGAGTATCAGGAGACCGTGGTGATCTAAGGAATTGCCAAAAGCGCCGCCATTGCCAAAATTGGAAATTGAAAACCAAAACCTTTTAACCACAAAGGGCACGAAGGAACACAAAGGAAGTTTCGCCGCTGATTTACGCTGAAAGACGCAGATCAGGAATAAAACCATCCTACGTATTCAACTCAGCCCGTAGGGCGAAATAGTCTAGCCCAGGCGCGTAAGCCCTGGGTTGTGAGTCGAAGAAAAATGGAGCCCCGTAGGTGGCGACAGATGGTTCACGCGTTCACATTGGCTCTCTAACAGGTACAGAGACATTTTGTGACCCACACAAAGATGCTGGCCGCCAGCGGAGTGATGCGCGAGGGAGCGGGGTATCCAATTGATTTGCGGGCCCTGTTTCTGGATTGGGCGGAGCGTGGCGCGGAGTCTCAAGAAAATTCCGACGCTCACGGAGTACGGCATTCACAGCAAGTACAGTATTCGTCCGCTTTCTGGCCGCTACAAAACCTGGGGGAATGTGCCAGCGGGGATGCTTACATATGCCAGACAGGAAGGGCTGGAAGAGGAATGGCGCGATGTGGTGGAGATGATTGTTATGCGCCTGAATGTGGAGAGCGGGCTGGCTGACACATGCAAGCAACTGATTGAGCCCGTGCGTCCTAAATTGCTGCCTGGGCAGCCGACGTATGGACCGCCGCTATTGAACTCGGTGTTGACGTACGCTCCGACGAACGAAGCCGGCGTGGTTTTGCTCTTTGGCAGCGTGGCGCGGGAGCTGGGCTTTTCCGTTTTGCGGGTGCAGACGGAATTTCCAGATTGCGAGGCGATGCGGCTGGTGGAAGAAGATCGGTGGCAAAGGGTGCGGATTGAGTTTGAATACGAGAGCCGGAATTTCCTGACGCACATGCATTTAATTTCTGGATGCGATTTGATTGTGTGCTGGAGCGACAACTGGCCGGATTGTCCGCTGGAGGTGCTGGAGTTGAGGAGGATTGCCAAAATCGGGAATTGAGAATCTTTACCACTGATTAGCACTGATGACACTGATTGGGGATCAGGGAAAAGTAAAACCTTTGAAACACAGAGGAAAGGAGGAAGCGGAGGATGCGTGCAAAAGCAGATCCCTCGGGTCCTGCTTGCAAGCTGAAGACAACGCTTGCGCGCGGACGGACCTCTCGGGTTGGTTACTATGATAAACCAGATTCACCCGACCTGTTTTAAGGTGATTACGCTAGGTGATTGGGCCAGAGTGAGCTATCCCGCGAATGGTTTGGCGTTGCTTATCCGTGTTTCCCCTTAAGTACGTTACCTATCTCCCGTAAGTGCATGAACCTTAGAGGGGAACGGCTAATTGACAATTTCTGTCACCCGGAACACAATCGGGCTACTCAAGTTCTTTCCACGAGCCAGCGGCTGTCCCCCCGGCCACTTCAGACATGGTGCGCTTGAGTCAATTCATTCCAGGATCTGCCCGAACTTATGTCGCAAAGGTTAGGCGATCTTCTCGTTAGAGAGAAGATCATCACACCAGACCAACTCGATAGGGCGCTGAAAGCACAGCGCGACTCCGGCCCGAACTCGCGTCTTGGATCCACGCTGGTCCATCTGGGATTTGTGAGTGATGAAGAGGTCACCAATTTCCTCTCACGCCAGTATGGTGTCCCGGCCATTAATCTGCAATATTTTGAAATTGATGCTTCCGTGGTCAAGCTGATTCCGGAAGAGACGGCCAAGCGCTACCAGATTCTTCCACTGAGCCGCGTGGGCGCATCGCTGACGATTGCCATGGTGGACCCGACAAACGTCTTTGCCATGGACGATATCAAGTTTATGACCGGCTTCAACATTGAGCCGGTGGTCGCGTCTGAGTCCGCGATTATGGACGCGATTGAGAAAGCTTATGGCGGATCGAATCGGGAAGAAAACGTTGATCAGCTTCTGGCTGCGATGGGCGATGAGGCTGATGTCGAACTCCAGGCCGACCAGGACGATATTGACCTGGCCGAACTGGAGAAGTCGGCCGACGAAGCTCCGATCGTCAAGCTGGTAAACATTGTGATGACGGACGCGGTGAAACGCGGCGCCAGCGACATCCACATTGAGCCTTACGAAAAAGAATATCGCGTGCGTTTCCGCATTGATGGCGTGCTGCAGCACATTATGTCGCCGCCCATGAAATTGAAAGACGCCATCACCTCGCGCATCAAGATCATGGCGAAAATGGACATCAGCGAAAAGCGTCTGCCGCAGGACGGACGCATCATGCTGAAGATGCAGATGGGCGGAAAAAAGAAGCAGCTTGATTTCCGCGTGAACTGCCTGCCCACGCTCTGGGGCGAAAAAGTTGTGATGCGGCTGCTGGACAAAGAAAACCTGCGGCTGGATATGACCAAGCTTGGTTTTGAGCCGGAGTCGCTGGAAAAGTTCCAGCGCGCGGTGCTGAAGCCTTACGGCATGGTGCTGGTTACCGGTCCCACGGGTTCCGGTAAAACCAATACTCTTTATTCTTCAGTTTCATTGCTCAACAAGCCAGACACCAACATCATGACGGCGGAAGATCCGGTTGAGTTCCAGTTGCACGGCGTGAACCAGGTGCAGATGAAGGAATCGATTGGGCTGAATTTTGCCGCGTCACTGCGCGCTTTTCTGCGCCAGGATCCAAACGTGATTCTGGTGGGCGAGATTCGCGACTTTGAAACGGCGGAAATCGCCATCAAAGCCGCGCTCACCGGCCACTTGGTGCTTTCGACGCTTCACACAAACGGCGCGCCGGAAACCATCAGCCGCATGATGAACATGGGTATTGAGCCTTTCCTGGTGGCGACGGCCGTTCACCTCATTTGCGCACAGCGTCTTATTCGCCGTATTTGCTCTGAGTGCAAAGAAGAAGTGCCAATGCCGCCGCAGGCCAAGATTGACGCCGGATTCACGCCCGAGGAAGCGAAAACGGTGAGAGTTTACAAAGGCAAAGGCTGTAATACCTGCAATGGCACTGGATATAAGGGTCGAGCAGGTCTTTATGAAGTAATGGAAATTGACGACGAGATACGCGAGCTGATCCTGATTGGCGCTTCTGCCGTGGAACTGAAGAAGAAAGCTATCGAGCAGGGCATGATCACGCTGCGACGCAGCGGGTTGGTCAAAGTAAAAGAAGGCGTGACCACGCTGGAAGAAGTCTCACGCGAGACGATGCACTAGAGTTGAAGCGCAAGCAGGCGGCGGGGCCTGCTGCCAAAATCCCGAGCGTGAGCAAGGGATATTAAATTTGAGTAAAGGGGAAAAGGAACGGCACCATGAATGTAACGCTAAGCGATCTATTAAAAAAGATGCTCGATATGGCTGGCAGCGATCTCCATATCACGACCAATTCACCTCCTCAGGTCAGGGTCCACGGACATTTACAGCCATTAGATATGCCTCCAATGACGCCGTCAGAGACCAAGCAGTTGGCCTATAGTGTGCTCACTGACGCGCAGAAGCATCGCTTTGAAGAGACTCTGGAGCTGGACTTCTCTTTCGGATTGAAAGGGCTGGCCCGCTTCCGCGGTAACTGCTTCAATCAGCGTGGTGCGGTAGGCGCGGTTTATCGCGTGATTCCCTTTGAGATCAAAACATTCCAGCAGTTGAATCTGCCACAGGTTATTTCCCGGCTGTGCGACAAGCCGCGCGGGCTGATTCTGGTGACCGGCCCTACGGGTTCCGGTAAGTCCACCACGCTGGCCGCCATGCTCGATAAGATCAATACCGAGCGCCACGACCACATTATTACTATTGAAGACCCAATCGAATTCGTGCACCAGAACAAGAACTGCCTGGTGAATCAGCGTGAAGTGCACTCCGATACGCTGTCATTCACCAGCGCACTTCGCGCTGCGTTGCGCGAAGACCCTGATGTGGTGCTGATCGGCGAAATGCGCGACCTGGAAACGATTGAATCTGCCCTGCGTATTGCGGAAACAGGCCACTTGACCTTCGGTACCTTGCACACGAATTCCGCCGCATCCACAATTAACCGTATTATTGACGTCTTTCCCTCGCACCAGCAGTCGCAGATTCGCGCACAGCTTTCACTGGTGCTGGAAGGAATTCTTTGCCAAACTCTGCTTCCACGGGTCGGCGGGCAAGGCCGGGCCATGGCGATGGAGATTTTGGTGCCTAACCCCGCGGTCAGAAACCTGATTCGCGAAGACAAAATTCACCAGGTGTATTCGGCTATGCAATCTGGGCAGGACAAATTCGGTATGCAAACGTTCAATCAGGCTCTGGCGTCTCTTTATTTCCAGAAGTCCATCACGCTTGAGACTGCGTTGCAGCGTTCTTCCATGCCGGACGAATTACAGGACATGATCAATCGTGGCGTGCAGGCCACGAAAACTACTGCCGCGGCAGCGCCGCAGCGCAGATAATTTTTTCCCCAACTCCCCCGGTTGGCAGGAAGTCGGTAGGCAAATAGGACGAGAGGAGTCACGGTATGCCGGTATTTACATTTACAGGGACTGACCCCCAGGGCAAGAGAGTTGCCGGGGAACGGTTAGCCGATAGCAAAGCTGCAGTCACCATGCAGTTGCGCCGCGAACGCATTACGCCGGGGGCCATTAAAGAGAAGGGCAAGGAATTTAATCTACCCAAACTAGGTACCGGCAAAATTCCAATTAAGGATACTGCCGTTTTCTTTCGTCAGTTTTCCGTGATGATTGACGCCGGTCTTCCTCTGGTGCAGTGTCTTGAAATTCTCGCTGCCAACCAGGAAAACCTGTTTTTCCAGAAGTGTCTTACCGGTGTGCGGCAGAGTGTAGAAGGCGGTTCCACGCTTTCCAACGCCATGCGCCAGTATCCAAAGATTTTTGATGACCTCACCACCAACATGATTGAAGCAGGCGAGGCCGGCGGTATTCTCGATACCATTCTTCAGCGCCTGGCGACCTACGTGGAAAAGGCCGTTAAGTTGAAATCGGCGGTGAAGTCGGCATTGATCTACCCGGTATCGGTTATCTCAATCGCCTGCCTGGTAGTCGGAGCTTTGCTTAAGTTTGTGGTGCCGATCTTCGCCAACATGTTTAACAGCATGGGCGTTGATCTGCCATTGCCGACAAAGATCGTGATTGGGCTCAGCAACTTCGTTAGCCGCTTCTGGTGGATCGTCCTTGCTTTTGCCATCATTGGGTTTTTTGGTCTCAAGGCTATCCGCAAAGATCCCAAAGGCCGGTACATGTTTGATAAGTTCCTGCTGAACCTGCCGGTTCTTGGCAGCGTGCTGCGTAAGATCGCCGTCGCGCGATTTACCCGTACCCTGGGAACTTTGATCACCTCTGGCGTGCCGATTCTTGAAGGCCTTTCCATCACTGCAAGAACGTCCGGTAACGCCGTTCTGGAAGATGCGTTGATGAAAGTGCGCAAAGCGGTGGAAGAAGGCCGCACGATTGTTGATCCTCTGAAGGAATGCGGCGTTTTCCCCAACATGGTTACGCAGATGATCGGCGTGGGTGAAGCCACCGGCGCCATGGACGCCATGCTGCAGAAGATCGCCGACTTTTATGAAGATGAAGTGGACGCTGCCACCAAGAACATGCTGACCTTGCTGGAACCGATCATGATTGGTTTCCTTGGTGTCGCCGTCGGCGGTATCGTAATTTCTCTGTACATGCCGCTCTTCTCGATGATTGGAAAACTGGCCGGGTAAGCACAGCCGGACAAATAAGTCACTAAATTTGACCCGCCTGTTCTGCAGGCGGGTCTTAAACCGAAAACCGGCATAAAGAACAGGCGGAGATGGGAGACATTCGGTTCAACGAGAGAGCATGGCTGTCATGGCTTGTAAAAGTTCGTGTCATTGCCATTGCCTGTCTCTTAGCTATTGAACTGCTGATCGTCACCCTTACACCCAATAACGTTCAGGTACGTCTTTTTGAAACCGTGATCATTGCCTGGTTCACGGTTTCTTTTCTGTTCATGTTCCTTGCATCCATCTGGCAGGAACACCAGCGCCAGGCGATCATTCAGATTTTTACTGATCTGGCGTTTACCACCGCACTGGTCTATGTGACCGGCGGAATAGATACGTTCTTTAACTTCCTGTATCCGCTGGTCATCATTGTGGCCAGCATACTGCTGCCGCGCTATTGGGCTTATGTCACCGCGGCTGTGTCTTTCATTTGCTTTGGCGCTGTGCTGGAGCTCAGTTATTTTGAGCGTATTCCTTCTTTCCAGTTTTCTCCGCATGGTGACCTCAAGTCGCTCCAGGTCGTTATCGCGGTCAATTTTGGCGCTTATATGGCGGTGGCGCACCTCTCCAGCGCCCTGTCAGCCAAGTTGCGCCAGGCCGGCATGGAATTGCGCGACAAGAGCGGTGAATTGCTCAGCCTGCAGGCCTTGCATGAAAATGTGATCCATTCCATTCGCAGCGCTCTCATCACCACTGATCTGGAGGGCCGCATTACTCTGGTGAACACCCCGGGGCAAAAGGTCCTGGAGCGCACGGCTTCATCCATCTACGGCCGGCATATCTCTGACCTGTTTGTGGACCGCCTGCCTCATCTGGAATCGGTGTCAGCGCAGTGTGAAGTTCGCGGCCTCACGCCCTCAGGCAAGGAAAAAACTTTTGACGTGAATGTGACCGCGCTCATCATTCCCGAGCAGGGGACCATCGGCTATGTGTATACCTTTGAAGATCGCACAGAACTGCGCCGCCTTGAGGGCGAGGTCCGCATGCGTGACCGCCTGGCCGCTGTCGGGCGGCTGGCTGCCGGTATTGCCCATGAAATCCGTAATCCGCTGGCATCGATTGCCGGCTCCATCAATGTGCTTTCTGACGTGACTCCGTTTAATGAAGAGCAGAAAACCCTGGTGAATATCATCACTCGTGAATCTACCCGCCTGAATGCCATTATTTCTGATTTTCTTGTGTATTCGCGGGAGAAGAGTTTTAAGTTCTCGCGCATGAATCTGATCCCGCTGCTGGAAGACGCTCTTGTGCTTCTGGCAAACCGTTCGCAGGCAAAGGAACTGAACATTGTTCGCGATTATGCCGTGCCTGAGGCTTTTGCCACCATTGACGGTGATCGCATCAAGCAGGTGCTCTGGAACCTGCTGGAAAATGCCGTTCGCGCGATGAATGGAAAAGGGACAATCACTGTTTCCGTTCGCGCCATGGGGGATTTTCTTCAGGTCGGCGTTCGCGATACCGGGCCGGGAATTGCGCCCAATCTTACGGAAAAAATCTTTGAGCCTTTTCAATCACAGTTTGAAGGCGGAACTGGCCTGGGTCTGGCAATTGTTTACCAGATCGTGCAGGCCCACGGAGCCAAAATTTTTGTGCGCTCAACCTCGGGCAACGGCGCGGAGTTTATTCTGGAAATACTGCATGCGAAAGCTGCCGAACCCGAATCTGAGTTGGCGCCCATGAGCGCGGAGGTATCGCATGGCTAGCATTCTGGTCTGCGACGATCAGCGCTCTATCTGCGAAATGCTGGATATTTCGCTGCGTAAAGACGGCCACCGCGTTGAGACCGTCAACGGTGGCGAAGCAGCTAAGAAAAAACTAAGCTCCGCCAATTATGAGCTTTTAATCACCGATATCAAGATGCCGCAAACGGATGGCATTGAGGTCCTGCGTTTTGCCCGGCAATCGTCGCCGGAAACCTCCGTCATCCTTATCACGGCGGTTGAGGACTATGAAGCCGCCGTGCAGGCGGTGAAAGGCGGAGCTTTTGATTACATCCATAAAGGCCCCGGCCTGCTGGAAGAGTTGAAGATTGCCGTGGGGCGCGCCCTGGATACGCTGGGGCTGCAGCGGGAAAATTTTGCGTTAAAACGTGACGCCGCTACCCGCAACTCGCTGGAAAACATCATCGGCGGCAGCGCGGCCCTTGAGAAGCTGAAAAATACAATCCGCACCGTCGCTCCAACCG
This sequence comes from Terriglobia bacterium, assembly GCA_963724105.1. GTDB lineage: Bacteria > Acidobacteriota > Terriglobia > Terriglobales > Acidobacteriaceae > Angelobacter. Next base: position 581,878 of record CAVRTD010000010.1, read on the forward strand.
TCAGCACCGTGCTGATTTACGGTGAGAGTGGTACAGGTAAGGAACTGGTGGCGCGCGCGGTCCACTCCTGCTCACCGCGGTCCGCGGAGCCATTTGTTTCCATCAACTGCGGCGCCTTTCCGGAAACATTGCTGGAAAGCGAGCTCTTTGGTTATGTGAAAGGCGCATTCACCGGCGCCAGCCAGAACAAGCGCGGGCTTTTTGAGGTGGCAAGCGGAGGCACCATCTTCCTGGATGAAATCGGCGAGATGAGCCTGACCATGCAGGTAAAGCTGTTGCGCGTCCTACAGGAACGCACCATCCGGCCCGTTGGCGGTACGCAGGAAACCCCGGTGGACGTGCGTGTGATTGCCGCTACCAATCGCGACCTGCATGAAATGGTGGCGAACAACACATTTCGCGAAGACCTTTACTATCGCGTGAGTGTGATCCCTATTCAAGTCCCGGCTCTGCGCGAACGCCGCGATGACGTGGAGTTGCTCGCCAGCCATTTCCTCAAGAAATATGCAGCCGCGGCCCAGAAAAGCATTTTGCGGATTAGGCCGGAATCCCTGGAAGCCCTCGCCGATTTTGAGTGGCCCGGCAATGTGCGCCAGCTGGAAAACACAATCGAGCGGGCTGTGGCCATGGAAACCAGCGATGAACTTCGAATCGATCTAGACGCGGACCGCCCGCGCGCACGCGCTGTTGCGGCTTCAGCCAACGGCTCCAGTCCAAACGTTTCGGCGGACGGAGTTGATTTTGAAAAGTACGTGGCCGGCGTTGAGCGGTCGCTGATCGAATCAGCGCTGGAGCAATCAGGCGGTGTGCAGATTCGTGCCGCTGAACTTCTGAAAGTCTCGTACCGTTCCTTCCGTCACCTGTTGAAGAAGTACGATATCTAGCTTTTCTTCTTATCCCGAAGCGTAGCGAGGGATCCCTATTGCCAGTGATATGCTCCATGAGAAACTCACTGCACTCGATCAAGCAAACGAATTGATTCGTGTTCATTCGCGTGATTCGCGGCAAGAATCTCCGGCCTGTGTTTTGCCTAATTGCCATTCGCTAATTGCTTCCTTATCTTCCTCAACAATTCTTAGCATTTCTCTCTCTCGCGCATCGTACCGCCGCCGAAACTTTTTCCTCACACTTCGATCTAATTAACCAAGGAGTCAATTCAAATGAAACTGTCGAGAATAACTTCATTTGCAGGTATGTTCCTGGCAGTGATACTGTCTGCGCCCGCCTTTGCCGCGGATGCACACTCTGCGCTGCCTGGTTCTGTTAATTATGTGGAAGGTCAAGCCTATATCGGGTCGGATTCGCTGAACGCGGATTCCGTTGGGTCCGTTGCTTTGGAACCCGGCCAGACACTGGCAACCGATAACGGGAAAGCCGAAATCCTGCTTACGCCCGGAGTGTTTCTCCGCGTTGACAGCAATAGCGCTGTCAAAATGATTTCGCCCAGTATCACCGATACTGAGGTCCAGGTGAATCAGGGCCGCGCCATGGTGGAAGTGGCGGAAATCCATGACCAAAATAATCTTCTCATCAGTGAAGGTGGTCTTGAGACCCGCTTGGTAAAGAAAGGTCTCTATGAATTTGACGCTGACCGGCAGGAAATTGTGGTGTTTGACGGCAAAGCTGAAGTGCAGGATGGCGACCGCACGATAGGCGTCGATGGCGGCAAGCGTCTGGGTCTGAACACCAACGACGTGAACACCAATGCCCAGCTCAAAGCTCATGGCTTTGACAAAGACGAATACAAGCAGAGCGATATCTATCAGTGGAGCAGCCTGCGTTCGTCCTACCTGGCGGAAGCTAACGTGGATGCGGCTCGCGTCTATGTGTCGAATGGCTATTACGGCCCCGGATGGGTCGGTGCTGGCTGGTACTGGTCACCGGGATTTGGCGGTTACACATTTATCCCCGGCAACGGTATTCTCTACAGCCCGTTCGGGTTTGGATTCTATTCACCATTAGTGGTTTTCCGTTCTCCTTTGTTCTTCAGGTTCGGCGGATCATTTCATCCCGGCTTCGTCGGCGGATTCCGGCCCGGAGTTGTACCTTTCCATGGACGCCCTGCCATGATTTCGCGCGGCGCAGTTGTTCATAGCGCACCCGCGTTTCATGGCGGCTTCCATGGCGGGTTCAGCGGACGCAGCCATTTCTCGGGTGGCCGGTAGATAAACTTTCTTTCTCCCGACGGGACGCGCGCAGCGTCCCGTTTTTTATGCATGAGTGTTTTCTCACAATGATGAGATTTTGAAACTGAAGTGGTGTGGCTACTCATTGCGTTCATCGAAGGCGCTGAACCTCACGAATCGTCATCCTGACGGCCGTTAAGCGAGCACGCGTTTTCTTAAGCGTGCGGTAGGCCGGAAGGATCTTGCGTTTAAGATTTACGGGTTCTTCGGCTTCGGGCGAGCGTAGTTTTCCATCTCGGCGGTCCAGCTCAAAAAGTGCCGCAGCTGTTTTCTTTCGCGGAACATGAATCCCCAGAATTCAAGAAAGCCAATCTTGTCCATTTTCAGGCCGGAGTAAGTTTCCATGCGCCACCGCAGATAAGGACTGCGCCAGGGAGCAAAGCGATGTCCGCGAGTTGAGTTCCAGAAGAAACGCAGAAGTTGGCCCATATTTCGATTATTGCCCGCCTGCAGCTACAGTTCCTGCAATGGTGAGAGAGACTTCGCTGCCTTTGTCCGCACCGGCCATGCGCGAAGCCGCGCCTTTGTTGGTGGAAATTTCCAGGAACCCGGCGCTGCCTAGAATTGCAAAGATTTCTCCCGGCGCTCCTTCAGCATAACTGGTGCGGAGCCTGGTGATCTCTGCTTTGCCCACGGTGATCTTGAACGCATTTGCCGAGCCATCAAAAATCTGGGGAATATCTTTGGGTGTGATGTTCGTAATCAGGTTGCCGAATTTGTCCGTCTTCAGCACAATGCCTTTCCACGCATTGCCTGCAGCTGCTTTTGGTTTGGGCGCGACAAATCGCACATAGTCGGTGATCTCTTCGCCAAACTTGCTGGCGTCCACGCCTTTGCTCAGATAAGCAGCCACGGGAGCAAACACATCGCGGCCGTGGAACGTATTGCTGATCGGTGGATGGAAGTAATAATCTGACGTGACATGACGCACCGTAATTCGTTCTTCGCGTTCAAAAACCAGGGAAAGCACGCCGTTATCCGGCGCAACAAATGAGTATTGCCCAATGTTGGCGATGATTGGCCGCCGCGGGCCGCCCACCCCCGGATCCACCACGACCAGATGCACCGTGTCTTTAGGAAAATAGTTATAAGCCTGGGCGATAGCCAGCGCGCCATCCAGAACGTCAAATGACTGGACGGAATTGGTAATATCCACAACCTTGGCGCTCGGATTGATGCTATAGATAACTCCCTTCATTGCACCAACATATGGCTCAACAAGACCGAAGTCAGTGGTGAGTGTAATCATTCTTTGATAGGGCACATTTTTCTCCAGGATCGTCGGTGCGTGTTCTCGCGAAGGTATCGCGGGCCTTCCATTCAAGTCAAGCGAGCGTAGTTCTTCAGTAATAGTCGAGAGTGCTCCATCGGACGATGGCCATTTGCTCGCTCCAGGGTCTTCTGCGTGTTCGGAAATTGGAAATTTTTAAACCACGCAGTAAAAAAACATCTGCTCTCATTTAACTTCCTCTAGTGTAGTTAACTTTTTAAAGCGAATACCGTTAGCGGCGGAGATCGCTAAGTTTTTTCTTAAATAGGATAACGATTTTAGCCGGTGGCAAGTTGTTCAGGCCAGGGGCTTCGCCGCGATTACGGCTGTTCAAACCATTGGATCACGTCAGGTTATGGCGTCCAGAGTCGTAGAAAGGGGAATCCTATGTCGTCAACAGCATTGCGGGCCATTTCGCGGGAGGTATCTTCTCCTGCTGAATCATTATTTCTGCTGGTCGTAGATGGAGAGCGCTCGGTCCGGGATTTGTGTAAGGAAGTTGCCGGGACCATGGGGTTCAAGGTGTATACCGCGGAAAATACTCGCACCGCTTTACGACAAATGGAGATTCAGCCTGTAGACGTGGTTTTGCTGGACGTCCGGCAATTGGAGCAGGACGGCCTGGATTTGCTGGCGAAGTTCAAGGAAATGCACCCGGAGACGGAAGTCATCATGGTCAGCAGCCAGGCCAGTATTGATTCCGTGGTTGTTGCCATGAGGAGCGGCGCGTGTGACTTTATCCGCAAACCGTTTAAAAGCGAAGAACTCAAGGCGCTTCTGACGCGTACAGCCGGCCGGCTGCGCAACTCGCTGGAAGACCGTATTTCGCGCGAGCATCTGCAAACGAATACGGAGCACAAAGGAATGCTGGCATTCTCGCCGGAAATGCAGAAGTTGCACCGCATCATCGCGAAGGTGGCTACCAGCAAGCATCCGGTGTTGGTACAGGGTGAGAGCGGTACGGGCAAAGAGACTGTGGCCCGGGCCATTCATGCGGACGGTCCGTTCCGTGATCGACCTTTCCTGCTGGTGGATTGTGCTTCGCCTGCCGCTGGCGCATTGGAAAATGAGCTATTTGGTCCCATGAAAGCAGCTGCAGGTCTGCCGAAATCCAAGGATGGAATATTCGCGCTGGCCAGCGCAAGCACAGTTTTCTTCGATGAAATTGGGGAGATGCCACTCGATATCCAGGGCAGGCTGATTCGTGCCTTGCAGGATCGAGAGTTCCATCCGCAGGGCAGCGCCAAGCCCATACCCGTGGAAGTGCGCATCGTCGCCGCGACCAGCAGCGATCTGGAGATGGCGGTCCAGCAGGGGACATTCCGCCGGGATTTGTTCTTTCGTTTGAACGTGGTGAGTCTTCGTTTGCCTCCTTTGCGCGACCGCAAAGAAGATATTCATCCGCTGGCAGAGCGTTTTCTGGAACGCATCGGTCAAGCCAAGCAGGTGCAGTATTCCATTAGCGCTGAAGCCATGAAGCTGCTCCAGCTTTATGATTGGCCCGGCAATGTGCGCGAACTGGAAAACTGTCTGGAACGTGCTGTGGCCATGAGTCCGGGGCCCGTGCTGCATGCCGCTGACTTTCCGCCGCATTTACGGACGGTTGCTCTGCGTACCGTGACGCCAGGCAAGCAAGCCAGAATTCTGCCGCTGGCAGAATTGGAAAAGCAGGCAATTCTGGAAGCTTTACAGCAACTCAATGGTGACAAGCTGATGACCGCGCGGGCGCTTGGTATCGGCAAGACCACTTTATACCGAAAATTAAAAGAGTATGGGATAACGCCCTGGGTCGCTTCTGCAATGCCTATGACTAGCCCAGCGGCTGCGAAGTAATTCATCGCTGCGATCATGGACTGTGCCGGTCTTTTCACCCGGCACAGTCCTCTTTTTTTGCGCGACTTTTGCTCGCTGGTAGATGTGTCTTCAATAGCAAAGCCCAACCTGCTTCTTTGGATTTCATTAACAAAACTCTAAGAAATCATTCCGCTCAGGGACAACTCCGCTCTGAAAAGCCGCCTCTGACCTTATGTTGGCAGTCGGCAAATAGTTTCTGATTTCAAGGGGTACTTCAATGCTTTGGACGATTTTTGCAATCCTCATCATCCTCTGGCTTTTGGGCTGGGGATTCCACGTGGCAGGTGGCTTGATTCATCTCTTGCTGGTGGTCGCTCTGGTTGTAGCGGTGATTAACCTGGTAACCGGACGCAGAACTGTTTAGCTGTTCCGCGACTGCAACATGATCGATTGACGGACAAGAAAAAGTTTTGAGTTTCATGCACGGGCGTGGGCTGACGCTCAGCAGTAGCCACGCTCGGCGATTGTTTTGCCAGCTTAAAGACCAACGGAATCACGCCAGAATATTCTGGCGCTCTTTTCGCGTCGTGTTTACACCTCAAGAGGACATCCTAAGTTCCTCGTCTCGAGTCTAATCCCAGTTAAGTAGCATTTAGATCATGGAGATCGGTAATACGCCATGGCGACAATCAGTGCGAACCTTCGTCAGGAAGACACTCAGGATTCAAATGGCCAAAAGGAACTTGCACGCCAGATTTCCGAAATGGGTGAGTGGTTCCACAACATCAACCTAAACGGTGTGTGGACCGCGCCGCATCATTTTCTGGGCGACTTTCCCAACGTAAAGTGGAAGCACATTGCTCCCGCGTTGCCTGCGGATTTATCCGGCGCAACAGTCCTCGATATCGGCTGCAATGGCGGCTTCCATTCCATTGAACTTAAAAAGAGGGGCGCCAGCCGCGTTCTGGGCGTTGACGTGGATGACCGCTATCTTGACCAGGCGCGTTTTGCTTCCCGGGTACTGGGGTTGGAGATCGAGTTTGCGAAGTGCTCTGTCTATGATGTTGACTCGATCCCCGGTCAGTTTGATTTTGTCCTGTTCATGGGCGTCTTTTATCATTTGCGCTATCCTCTTTACGCTCTGGATAAGGTGATTAAGAAGGTCAAAGGCAGCCTGATTTTTCAAACCATGGTCCGCGGTGCGCTCACCAGTCCGGAACTGAGTGAGGATTATCATTTCTGGAACACGGAGATATTCAACAACTCAGACTTTCCCAGCATGTACTTTATCGAGAAGAATTATGCCGGCGATCCTACCAACTGGTGGATCCCCAATCACGGCGCCATGGAAGGAATGCTGCGCAGCTCGGGCCTGGAAATTACGGCCCATCCGGAACAGGAAACATGGATCTGCGCTCCTTCTCGCGTCACCAAAGATGACGGTAAATACATTTTGGACCATGAATTAGCGGGCACGCTGTAAGCCTGCCCAACTCTTTTGCAAAAGGTGCAATGCATGGTTGAAGCAGTCATGTTGTGGAATGAGCCTAACAATCTTTCGCATTGGGATTTCAAGCTGGATCCTGATTGGAAGATGTTCGCCAATATGGTCATCGCGGCGAGTAAGGCCATTCGCAAGGAAAATCCTGAGCTGCCTATTGTCCTCGGCGGCATTTCGCCCATCGACCCAAATTTCATTGAGCTGCTCGGTTCTCACGGCGTTCTGGATGCCGTGGACGTGGTTTCCGTGCACGGCTTTCCCCTGGATTGGAACCACTGGCAGATCCAGGAATGGCCAAAGAAGATCGATGAAATTCGTGCGGTAACCAAAAAGCCAATCTGGGTCTCTGAGGCAGGTGTCTCCTCTTTTGGCGCTGAGGAGGTCCAGTCTTTCGGCTTGCAGCGCACGGCCGAGCTGCTGCTGCCTATCGTCGATCGGGTGCACTGGTATAGCTTGTTGGACTTGCCTGCCACATGGTCTGCCACAACACGGCATAAAGAAGCTGAAGGCAGCGCCTATTATCGCCATTACTACATGGGGCTTCTGCGTGAGGATGGTTCGCCCAAGCTGGCAGCGGAGTCTTTCCCCGCTGGCATGGGAATTTGCCAGTGGTTTCACTATGAAGATCCGCGGCTGGATCTTGCCGTGGAGTGGCTGAAGCGGCTGGGCGTCAAATATCTGCGTACTGGCGTAAGTTGGGCGGATTGGTTTAGGCCCAATGCTGAAGCCTGGTTTGATCGCCAGATGCAGGCGCTGGAGCCTTTTACCACCACGTTGACTCTATGCTTTACTCCGGAGCACTTGGGTATGGCGCCTCACTATACCAGTCCGCCAAAGAGAGTTGAGGATTTCGTGGAGTACGCGCTGTGGTCTGTGCGCAAATACGCAGCAGCAAAATCTGCACAATCGGAATCTGCACAATCAAAGAAGGACAATGACGTTTTGATAGGAGCCAAGTAAGCATGGCAAAGAACATACTCATCACCGGCGGAGCGGGGTTTGTAGGGTCCCACATTTCCGACGCATTGCTGGCCGCCGGACATAACGTCCGTATCTTTGACAATCTGACGGACCAGGTCCATCACGCTGGAGTTCCAAAATATCTCGCGGAACAAGCAGAATTCATCCATGGCGACGTGCGCGAAGCGCGTGCAGTCCGCCGTGCTCTCAAGAGCGTGGATGTGGTCTTTCATATGGCAGCTGCGGTCGGCGTGGGCCAGTCCATGTATGAGATTGAGCATTACATGGGCACCAACACGCAAGGTACAGCGGTGTTGCTGCAGGAACTTTTGCATCGCAAACAGCACGTTGAAAAACTTATCCTGGCGTCCTCCATGTCCATCTATGGTGAAGGCAAGTATCTCTGCGCGCAATGCGGAGAGGTAGCGCCGCAGCAACGCTCGGTGAATCAGCTCAGGGCCAAAGAGTGGGAGCCAAACTGCCCAGCCTGTGGAGAAACGCTTACGCCGGTCCCTACGGACGAATCCAAGCCGCTTCAGTGCGGCTCAATCTATGCGCTCTCCAAGAAAAATCAGGAAGAAATGTGCCTGCTGTTCGGGCGAACTTACGGGCTTCCGGTAGTTGCGCTGCGTTATTTCAATATCTATGGAACACGCCAGGAGCTTTCCAATCCTTACACCGGCGTGGCTGCAAATTTCTCCTCGCGGATGATGAATGGAAACGCGCCCATGATCTTTGAGGACGGCCGCCAGATGCGTGACTTTGTCAGCGTGCAGGACGTGGTCCGGGCAAATTTGCTGGCGATGGGATCTTCTCAGGCGGATGGCATGGCATTGAACATTGGATCAGGCGAGCCAATTTCCATTCATGAAGTTGCCGCGGAGCTGGCGCGGGCCATGGATTCTGATATCGCACCCGAGCTTACGCAGAAATACCGGGCGGGCGATGTGCGCCACTGTTTTGCTGACATCTCTGCCGCACACAGGCTGCTGGGCTATTCTCCGCAGGTGCGCTTTGCCGATGGCCTGAAAGAGCTGGCGCAGTGGCTATGCTCGCAGGAGCCGCAAGACCGTGCCGCGGAAGCGGTTGCACAGCTCAGTGAATTTGGACTGACCGCTTGATACGGCGACTGTAAAGACACGGCGAATTGTAAAAAAGAGGGAACTCATGAGGAAGCAAGAAGCGCGCTCAGTGCTGATTTTTGGAGGAGCAGGATTTATTGGGTCAAACCTGGCCCACTCACTGCTTACCAGCACAGATGCCAAGGTGCATATCTTTGATAATCTCTCACGCGCGGGGGTGCACCACAATCTGGAATGGCTGAGAAAGACGGCGGGCGTTGCTGGGCGGCTGCAGGTTACAGTCGGTGACGTGCGCGATGCGCGGCTGGTGGAGAAGGCCGTGGCTCACGTGAATGAGATTTATCATTTTGCCGCGCAGGTAGCGGTGACTACTTCCGTGGCTGATCCGCGTCTTGATTTTGAGGTCAATCTGGCAGGCACGTTCAACGTTCTTGATGCGGCGCGCCGGTCCGGAAAGAAACCTTTTATTCTCTTTACCTCCACGAACAAGGTTTATGGCGAGCTTGGCCTTGGCACTCCAGTCATCACCGGAAAGCGTTATGCGATACGCAGGTCATGCGGGGACTACGGAATTACAGCCGCTGGATTTTCATTCTCCCTATGGCTGCTCCAAGGGCGCAGCGGACCAGTACGTGCGCGACTTTGGACGCATCTACGGCTTGCCAACCGTGGTTTTTCGCATGTCGTGTGTTGCCGGCCCGCGGCAGTTTGGTACAGAAGATCAGGGATGGGTCGCACACTTTGTTTATTCCGCTCTACAGGATGAATCTGTCGTCATTTACGGAGATGGCCGCCAGGTTCGCGACGTGCTTTGTGTGGACGATCTGATTCGGGCTTTTGCATCCGTGCGCCAGAATATGGAAACCACACGGACCCAAATCTACAACGTTGGCGGCGGCCCGCAGAATTCCGTTTCTCTTCTTGAATTGATGGATGAAATTGAGTTGCTGACCGGCCATCGCCTGGAATGCATAATGGAGCCGCGCCGGCCCGGCGACCAGCTTCTTTACATCACTGACAACAGCAAGATCCAGCGCGACACGGGCTGGAAGCCGGAAATAGGATTAAAGAAAACGATCCAGCTTTTGCAGGAGTTTGGGCAGCAGAACGGCGGATTGCTTGCAGCACGGCGCCGCATGGTTCCTACTCTGTCGTCTTTTGCAGTGGCTGCCGAACTTTCCGGGAGAGTGGGATGAAGTTTGCCTTGCTCAATCCCAACTGGGACTTTAAGGGCTCAACCTACTTCGGCTGCCAGGACCCGCATGTTCCTCTGGAGTTGCTGTTTGCCGCTGATCAGCTTCTTGCCGCCGGCCAGGACTCGCTGCTTGTCGACGCGCAAACCGACAATCTCACGCTGCAAGAAGCCCGGCATCGTGTAATTGCGTTTGCACCTGACTTTCTGGTGATGCCCACGGCGCCTTCGTATCTTTTCTGGCGATGTCCGCCACCGGAGCTCCGTGTGCCCATGGAGTGGCTTGCCGGTTTGAACTCAAAAGCGATCAAGGTGATGATCGGGCCACATCCCTCGGCGACGCCAGCTACTACCATCCGCAAGACAGCTTGTGATGTGGCTATGCGTGGAGAGCCTGACCAAACCCTGGCTGAGCTGGCTTCCAAACCATGGCAGGAAATTGCTGGCTGCTGCTTCAAACAAGAAAATGGACTCCACATAAGCGAGAGTCTGGCAGTTGCCGATATGAGCGCGCTGGGGCCACTCGATTTTCTCAACTACAACGTAGAGGCCCACACGCATCGTCATCACGTGTTTACGAATGATCACGGCCTGGGGGCAGAGCTGGAGTTTGCTCGCGGATGTCCCTGGGCCTGCACGTTCTGCAACAAGACTCTCTTTCGCAATAAGTTTCGCGAACGCAGCGTTGAAGCAGTGCTTCAGGAAGTGGACGCGCTGATTGCCCGCGGAGTCCAGTACGTCTACTTCATCGATGAAATTTTTGGTGTCGGCAAAAACGTGCATCGCCTGCTGGAAGGAATCGCGGAGCGTCCGGTAAAGATCGGTTTCCAGACGCGCATTGATTTGTGGAATGAAGAGACGCTGGACCTGCTGGGCCGCGCTCATTGTATTTCCATGGAATGCGGAGTTGAATCGATCACGCATGAGGGCAGGGAAGATCTGAATAAGAATTGCCGTCTCGATACGGATCGCATCGCGGAACTGCTGGTCTATGCGCGAGGCCGAATTCCATGGGTACAAGCCAATCTGATTTTGACGGAGAAAGACGATCGCGCGGAGATTCGAAACTGGCAGGAGCGATTAAAGGCCAGGGGCGTATGGGTGAGCGAGCCAGTGCCCATGTTCCCGTATCCGGGGAGCCCGCTGTACACAAAAACTTTTGCCGCCGCGCCGGACGAAATGGCGTGGGAGCGCGCACACCGCCATTACACCTCAATGTTCGCGGACAAGGGGTTTAGCGACATTCAGGCACAGATACCACTGGCGATTGAGGAATTGGAAGCATGCACATCTTAGTTACCGCTGATACGCTGGGCGGTGTTTGGACATACACACGGGAGCTGGTAACGGGGCTGGTTCGTCACGGCGAACGGGTTACGCTGGTGAGCTTTGGCGACATCCCCACGGCCGCCCAGACGCAGTGGATGGAAGGCCTGCCCAACCTTGATTACCGCCCAACGGCGTTCAAGCTGGAATGGATGCTGGACTCCGAAGCGGACATGGTGGCGTCCTCACAATACCTGGAAGCAGTGATTCAGGAGACGAGGCCTGATGTGCTTCATCTCAGCCAGTTTTACTACGGTGCGCTGGATTGCCATGTGCCTCGTTTAGTAGTGGCACACAGTGATGTGATGAGCTGGTGGATGGCAGTCCAAAAGAAAGCGCCGCCAGAGACGGAATGGCTGCGCTGGTATCGCCAGATGGTTGCGCGCGGACTGGGTTCCGCAACAACTGTGGTTGCTCCTTCGCGCTGGATGCTGAAACAGATTGAGGTCCATTACGGCAGGTTGGTTTCGGCTTCTGTGATTCACAACGGACGAACCCCCACATTATTCAATCCCCGCATGAGCAAGGACGAAACAATTGTCACGGTGGGCCGCCTTTGGGATAGCGGCAAGAATGCTTCACTTCTCTTGCGGCAGGAGATGCCCATCCCTGTGTACATTGTGGGATCTGACCGCCATCCTGAATTACAGAGCCATACGTTGGCTGCCGAAGCAATCAGTGCAAACGTCCATCTTGAGCCGGAGCAGGACGAAAGACAGATCGTTCATACGTTGGCGCGTGCCGGCATTTACGCTGCAACTTCACAGTATGAGCCATTTGGCTTGGCGCCCGTGGAGGCCGCCCTGTCACGCTGCGCCATTGTGGCCAGTGATATTCCCACGTTCCGCGAACTCTGGGGCGATGCGGCCGTCTTCTTTCGCAACAATGATGCCGTTAGCTTGTGCCAGGCCGTTGAGCACCTTCAGAGCGATCCATCTTTAAGAAAGCTGCAAGGCAATCTGGCATATCAGCATGCGTTGCAGAACTTTACCGCAGGGCATATGGTGAGCGGCTACTTGCGTCTTTATCAAACTCTTGTTCCCGCGGCGGCCATCAGCGCATGAAGCAGAAACTCAAAATCGCACTGTTTGCGCACTCCATGATTTCTGACTGGAACCATGGCAATGCTCATTTTCTGCGCGGGCTGATGCGCGAGCTGGTGCACATGGGGCACAGCGTGCGCTGCTATGAAGAATTGAGCTCATGGTCGCTCAGTAATTTGATGACGTGCGAAGGCGAGCGCGCCATTGAAGCCATTGACGCTTTTCGCAGGACCTACTCTGAACTGGATATCCGCTTTTACAAGTCCGGTGACGACGGGTTTAAAAGGTTTCTGGAAGAGGAACTAAAAGAGGTTGACGTTGTTTTGCTCCATGAATGGAATGACCCGCAGGTCGTGAATCAGGTGCTGGCACTTAAGAAGCAGTACAAATTTATTGCCCTGTTTCATGACAGCCATCATCGCGCTTACACCAGCGCCGGTGAGATCCTGAAATTCCATCTGCATCTGGTGGACGGAGTCCTTGCCTTTGGCGAATCCATCCGCCGTATCTACGCCGATGGATTTGGGGTGACACGCGCCTGGACTTTCCATGAAGCGGCAGACGTGGAGCAGTTCCATCCTATGCATCGCCGGAAAGAAATTGACGTGATCTGGGTGGGCAACTGGGGGGATGAAGAGCGAAGCGCCGAACTGGAAGAGTTCCTGATCCGGCCGGCCAGAGCGCTGCCTGATTGCCGCGTGGTGGTGCACGGTGTGCGCTATCCGGATATCGCCCTCGATAAGCTGGCCACGGCCAACATTGGTTATCGTGGCTACCTGCCGAATATTTTCTCACCGCAGGCCTACGCGGAGAGCATGGTGACCGTGCACATCCCGCGGCGGCAGTACTCGAATGGGCTTGGCGGCATTCCTACTATCCGTGTTTTTGAGGCGCTTGCCTGCGGGATTCCTCTGGTGTGCGCTCCGTGGCGGGATGAAGAAGAATTGTTTCGTCCCGGGCAGGACTACCTGATGGTTCCCGATGGTGACGCAATGGCGTCCGAACTGCGGCACCTGCTGCGTGATCCGAAGGCGCGGCATCAACTCGCTGAGAATGGGCTGCAGACGATTCTCGCGCGCCACACCTGTGCGCATCGTGCGCAACAGCTGATTTCAATCTGCGAGGAGATCGCTGCATGAGAATTTTTGCTTTCGGCTCCAGCATCACGTCGTCTTACTGGAATGGAGCGGCCACGTATTACCGCGGCATGTATAAGCAGCTTCATGCTCTGGGCCACGAGATTACGTTCGCGGAGCCGGATGCTTACGGCCGTCAGCAGAAACGCGATTCCGGAGATTTTTCTTACGTCAGCAGCATTGTGTATAAGACCGCTGAGGATATTCCGGCACTGCTGCGGCAGGCCGCCGAATGTGATCTCGTAGTCAAGCACAGTGGCGTTGGCGTGTTTGATGAGCTGCTGGAAGAAAGAGTGCTTGAGTGCCGCTCTGAGAACACGCGTATCGCTTTCTGGGACGTGGATGCCCCTGCCACTCTGGCGCGCGTGGAAGCAGATCCGGCTGACGCATTTCGCCGGCTCATCCCAGAGTATGATTTTATTTTGACCTATGGCGGTGGCGCTCCGGTAATCGAACACTATCAGCGCCTGGGCGCGGCCAACTGTCATCCAATTTATAACGCGCTCGACCCTGAAACGCACTATCCGGTTCCACCTGATCCAGCTTTCGCGTGCGATCTTTTATTTGTCGGCCACCGGCTGCCTGACCGCGAGCGCCGTGTGCAGGAATTCTTCCTGCGTGCCGCGGAGCTTGCCCCTGATCTGCAATTTGCTTTGGGTGGCGAAGGCTGGGAAGGCAAGCGGCTGCCGCCGAATGTGCGCTGGATCGGCCACGTTGGTACGGGCGATCACAATCGCATGAACTGTTCAGCGCGCATGGTGTTGAACATCAACCGTGACTCCATGGCCGGCGTGGGCTTTTCGCCGCCAACGCGCGTCTTTGAAGCCGCCGGCGCCGGCGCATGCCTGATCACAGACAAATGGGCCGGGATTGAAACATTCTTTGCGCCGGAGCAGGAAATTCTGGTGGCAGGCAGCGCGGAAGAGATTGTGGCTTGTTTGCGGACAGTCTCGCAATCCGCGGCACGCGAAATTGGCGGCAAGATGCGGCAGCGGGCTTTGCGTGACCATACATACGCTTTGCGCGCGCAGGAACTCGACGCCATTGTGGCAAGCGCTTTGGAAGGCAGCCGCATGTTGAAGTGTGAAAAACTAAAGGCTAATTGCTGATTTTATGAAGCTAACCATCTTCGGGCTTTCGATCACTTCATCGTGGGGCAACGGGCACGCCACCACATTTCGCGCGCTATGCCAGGCGCTGCATCGCCGCGGGCACAAGATTGTTTTCTTCGAACACAACCTGGAGTGGTACCAGAACAACCGCGATCTCCCTGAGCCGCCCTATTGCGATGTAAAACTTTTTGAGCGTTGGGAAGAAATTCTTCCCGCGGTGCGCGCTGAACTGCGTGATACGGATGTTGCCATGGTGGGCTCGTATTTTCCTGACGGCATCGCTGCGCTTGAGGAAGTGCTGGCTTCCAATGTGCCAGTGAAAACTTTTTATGACATCGACACGCCAGTCACGGTAAGAAGTCTCACGGACAACGGCCGGGCGGATTATCTGCTGCAAAAACATCTTCCTGAGCTGGATATTTATTTCAGCTTTACCGGCGGCCCTATGTTGCGCAGGCTTGAGCAGGATTTAGGCACGCCGTTTGCTGTTCCGCTTTATTGTTCCGTGGATCCGGAAAAACATCATGAGCTTCCGGCGAACCCTCGATTTGCATGCGATATGAGTTATATGGGGACCTATGCGCCGGACCGCCAATCGAAGATAGACGAACTGCTTTGTGTCCCCGCCCGTCAGCTTTCACGCCAGAAATTTATCGTGGCCGGGCCGCAGTATCCTGCGCACATCACGTGGCCTGAGAACGTAGAGCGCATCATGCATCTGGGCCCCTGCTACCACGCGGGGCTTTATAGTTCTTCACGCATCACGTTGAATGTTACGCGGCGTGAGATGGTGCTGGCCGGCTACTCGCCATCCGTGCGTTTATTTGAAGCCGCGGCCTGCGGGGCTACGATTGCCTCTGACAACTGGCCGGGGCTTGATACGTTTCTCTCTCCGGGCCGGGAAATTCTGCTGTCTGCGGGGAGTGATGATGTTGTGCGCTATCTCCGGGATTATGACGAAGGTGAATTGCGGCGTATAGGACGCGCGGCACGCGAACGCGTGCTTGCCAGCCACACCAGTGAGGTGCGCGCCAGCGAATTTGAACATGCAGTGGAAATCGCCGCCAGCGGCAGCAAACAGTTTAAGGCGCTGACGGCAACTTAACAAAAATGTCCAATATGGAATCGCTTGTCATTTATGTTGGATCAGAATAGACCGGCGGATTCTAAAAATATTCTCGGACTGTAGAAAAGCTTCGAATACAGCCGTTTGCCGTTCCTCCAGAGTTGGATTCGGCATCTTACTTAAAGTTCCGCACCAAAGCCCATGAGAATTGCCCTTATTGCACCGCCTTTTATCTCCGTGCCCCCCAAAAAATACGGGGGCACGGAATTGTTTGTTGCTGAACTGGCGCGGGGATTGCAGTCACAGAAAATTGATGTAACTGTCTATGCGAACGGCGAGTCTACGGTCGATGTCCCGGTCCGTTGGATTTATCCCAGGAGTGAGTGGCCTCTGCAAGGGGTTGTGGAAACCACCTTGAGGGGCTTGAATCATTTTGCCTGGGCCGTCAAAGAGGCGACGCAGTACGCCGATCTGATTCATGTGAACAGCCCGCCTGGGCTGAGTTTCGCCAGATTCACAGATATTCCGATGGTTTATACCATCCACCACAGTTACGATCGTGGAATTACAGAGTTTTATGGGGCGTATCCTGAAACCTCGTATGTCACCATCAGCGACTGTCAGCGTACAAAATTGAACATGCCGGACATGCGGACGATTCATCACGGAATCAATCCATCGCTCTATCCAGTGGTGGAGAAAAAACAGGAGTACCTGAGCTTTCTGGGAAGAATTGCGCAGGACAAAGGCACGCACCTGGCGATCGAGATTGCGAAAAAATCGGGTATCCCACTCAAAATCGCTGGCGAAGTGCAGCCAAGTGATCAGGAGTACTGGCAGACCACGATAAAACCGCTGGTTGACGGCAAGTTTATCGAGTACATAGGCGATATCGGCATGGAAGAAAAAGTTAAGTTCCTGGGAAATTCGCTTGCCATGTTATTCCCTATCCAATGGGACGAGCCTTTCGGGCTGGTGCTGATTGAAGCCATGGCTTGCGGGACCCCGGTGCTGGCGCTTCCCAGAGGTTCTGTCAGTGAGATAGTTAAAGAAGGTGTGAGTGGCCATATACGCAACAGCGCGGCGGAGCTCGCTGAATGCGCCATGAACTTGAAGATCCCAACCAGGGTCATTCGCGGCTACATGGAAGAGTTTTTCTCCGTGCACCGCATGACCCGGGATTACATCAAACTCTATAGTGAAATTCTGAACAATGAGGTAACAGAATCGGAGCAGATTGTCGCATGAGTGCGAAATTGATCATTGCTCCTTCTGACCTGGTGGAAATTGCCGCGCCTTATCCGGAGCCGCGGCTGGTTTACCAGAACGCAGAGCCGCGCAAAGTCAACAACCTTACGCTGATCGATGGCAAGACCTTTCTTTCCACCACCGTAGCTGGTGACATTATGCCGCCGGGTGCGCCAGACGTTGGTTTCTTTCATGATGACACGCGCTTTCTCAGCCGGCTGGAGCTTCGTGTGGATGGTTACCGCACCGTGGTGCTTTCCTCCAGCACGGAGCAGACATTCGCTTCCCAGATAGAGCTGACCACCGGCAAGAGCACCATGCGGGAAACGTACGAAATTCCCGAAAACACGGTGCACATCCGCCGCGAACAGCTTTTGTCATCCGACACGCTCTTCGACAATTTTGCTTTTGAGAATTTCAACTTCCAGGAACTTGAACTTGTTATTGAACTGGCTTACGAAGCCGATTTCATGGATGTCTTCCAGGTGCGCGGCGTAGCGCGGGGAAACCTGGGCCACTATTATCAGCCCATTGTGCGGCGCGATTCCATTGTTTTCCATTACTGCGGACTCGACCACGTCGCACGGGAGACGATCATTCATCTCTCGCCAGAACCAGAGTCTGTGAATGGCACCACCGCGCGATGGAAGTTGCGTCTGCCGCCATTCCGGCGATTTCAGCTTTGCACCACAATCGTACCGCAGGTAGAAGGGAAGCGTTCGCGCTCAAGCCGCCCCGATTTTGCGCAGCAGCTGCGCTCACGCCGTGAGGCCCTGGCGGAGTGGGCGTCGCACTCCAGCAGCTTCACCTCCAGCAATGGAATCTTTAACCACATGATTGAGACCTGCAAAGGCGACTTCCATGCTCTGCAAATACCTGAGGCGAAAGAACGTGTGATCGCCGCCGGCATTCCGTGGTTCGCCACCATGTTTGGGCGCGATTCCATCACTGCCGCTTACCAGTCGCTCATGTTGAACCCGCAACTGGCTGTAGAGACGTTGCGCGTCCTGGCTCTGCATCAGGGCAAAGAGAAGAATGACTGGCGGGATGAAGAGCCGGGCAAGATCCTGCACGAATATCGCGAAGGCGAGATGACGCGGGCGGGTGAGATGCCATTTGGTCCCTACTACGGCTCGGTAGACTCCACGCCGCTCTGGCTCATCCTGCTGAGTGAAACCTTCAACTGGACCGCTGATGAGCAACTGGTAAAAGATATGCTTCCGCATGCATATCGCGCGCTGGAATGGATTGATACACATGGCGATCTGGATGGCGACGGCTTTGTCGAGTATCAGCGGCGCTCGCCCAAAGGGCTGGTCAATCAAGGCTGGAAAGATTCCTGGGACGCCATTATGCATCGCGATGGCGAGATCGCGAAAACTCCTATCGCGCTGTGCGAAGTTCAAGGCTACGTGTATGAAGCGAAGTACAGAATGGCTTCGCTCATGCGCACTTTTGGGGACACGCGGACCGCGGAAAAGCTGAAAAAAGAAGCAGCGGAGATGGCCAAGCGGTTTGAAAAAGCGTTCTGGATGCCGAAGCTCGGCTTTTATGCCATGGCCCTGGACCGTGATAAACGCCAGACCCAGGTGATTTCGTCGAACCCAGGACAACTGCTTTTTACGCGCATGCTGCCACAGGAGCGCGCCAAGACGATTACGCAGCGCTTTATGCGTGACGACATGTTTTCCGGCTGGGGCTGGCGCACCATGTCTCGCGAAGAGCGCGTATTTAATCCGCTCAGCTACCATCGTGGCTCAGTCTGGCCGCATGATAATTCCTTGATCGCGCACGGCATGTCACTGTATGAATTTCGCGAACCGGCGAACCAGTTGTTCAGCGGGCTCTTTCAAGCAGCGCTCAAGTTCCGTGATTACCGTTTGCCGGAGCTCTTCTGCGGCATTGAGCGGCGTGAACATGACGATCCGGTGCAGTATCCGGTTTCCTGCTCGCCGCAGGCATGGGCTTCCGGCGCGGTTTTTCTCCTGCTGATGTCGGTGCTCGGTATCCGTCCCAGCGCGCCCAGGAAAGAAATAAACATTGTGAATCCATCGCTGCCGGATTTTCTAGACCAGCTAAGCATACGCAACATGCGCGTTGGCAATAGCCGCGTTGGCTTGGATTTCGCACGGCGTGGCGATCGCACCTTCTGCAATGTGGTGGACATTGAAGGCGACAAGCTGCTGGTGAATGTGGCGTTCAAGAAAAGGTAAGCTTCTCCATGTCCCGAGCGCAACGAGGGAACCCCAAGCCGCCAGTGCAGAACGGGAAGCGAGCCATGGCACCCCCGGAGGCAGGCAATTCCAGGGGAGACAGTTGCGTGGCGCGTGCGCAACATTTAGATTGTTTCAGCGTAGAAACTCGTGGAGGGGAACTGAATGGCAATCAATATTCTGATCAAAAAGACCGGCCCTTATGTGCTCAGCGGAGACCTGAGCCAGGTGGAGATCGCGGACGCCGATGGCAAAAAAGTGGACATCAGCGGGAAGCAGGCCGTCGCGCTGTGCCGGTGTGGCGCATCGACGAATAAACCGTTTTGTGATGGAACTCACTCCAAGATCGGCTTCCTGGCGGCTGAAGCCGCGGTAAAAACCGAAGGATAGACAAGAGTTTCAAATACAGTATTTTTGCGAGGAGCCGAACAAGGCTCCTCGTTCTGTTTTCAATCACTTACCTGCCCTGTTTTTGGTCGTTACCAAAGCCCCGACACGTCCCGCATCTCGGGGAAACCGGCAAATCTGGATAAGCTGAGTCTCCAAATGCTCATCGTAATGATCGCTCATGTGCCGTTTTCCACCCTGCTGGAATATGTCCCGGTGGCGGCAACTCTCGTCACCACGATCCTTAGCGTTGTGCTGGCGCGGGCGACGTTGCGCTATGCCAAAGCAGCCGACCGCGGACTGGAACTTTCACGCGAGCAATTTGAACGCGAATGGGCGCCGGAGTTGCATGTGCGCCTGGAGCGGGCTTCCACGGCCGATGCCAAAATTGTGATCACCAACCTGGCGCGCGCTTCCGTGCTCCTGCAGTTGGTGCAGCTGCGCACCATGACGCATGCCATGCCTTTTGAACGCCAATACCTCAATGATCCGCTGGTGGGCGGCAACAGCTGGACACAGCACATCGGCGAGCGCATTCTGGCCATTACGGGAAAAGATTTTGAAGGCACGATTGCCGCATCTGTCAGCTTTTATGCCGCAGGGCGTCTCTATAAAAGCGACTGGTTTCGCTTTGACATTGAAGTTGAACGTGGGCGGTTTGAAAAGATCGATCCGGTCACGCTACCCGCGCGGCGCGTCCGCGTGCTGGCCACACGCCAGGCAGATAGATTTCGCCGCGATATGGTGAAAGATGTGGTGCATGAAACGGCAGGCGATAAACAACCGGACGGAGATTTTGAGTAAAGCTGTTGCTTCCCAGCGACAGACCAGCAGCTAGTGAATGGTCTTCATTTTCCGCGACATGTAATCCATCAATAGATACTGGCCCAGGGTTTGCGGGGTGGTGAAATAGGCTTTGCCTTTGCACATGGCCGTGACTTTCTGAACAAACTGGACCAGACCGTAATCCGAGGCGAGCATGAAGGTGTTGATCATGATGCCGGAACGCTTGCAGCGGGAAACTTCTTCCAGGGTCTGGCTCACGACCAGCGGGTCCAACCCAAAAGCATTCTTGTAAATCCTGCCGTCTTCCAGGGTGAGCGCTGAGGGCTTGCCGTCAGTGATCATCACGATCTGCTTCATGTCTTTGCGCTGGCGCTGCAGAATGCGCTGCGCCAGGCGCAGGCCCTCGCGAGTGTTGGTGTAATACGGACCAACTTTCACGCGCGCCAGCTGTGAGATGGGCATCTCTTCCGCCGAATCATGGAACAGGACCAGTGAAAGTGAGTCGCCCGGATACTGTGTGCGGATCAGGTGTGAAAGCGCCATGGCCACTTTCTTGGCCGGCGTGAAGCGGTCTTCACCGTAAAGAATCATGCTGTGCGAGCAATCCAGCATGACGACTGTCGCGCAAGACGATTGGTATTCACACTGATGCACCTGAAGATCAGAGTATTCAATATTCAGCGGCAAATGCAGCCCTTCGCGCTGAATGGCGGAAGAGAGTGTTTCGGTGATGTCGAGGTTCAGCGTGTCGCCAAACTCATAAGGCTTGGAGGCGCCGCTGGATTCTATGCCGGTGGCGAGATCGCGGGTATCGTGGCGGCCGAAGCTTGAGCGTCCCAGTGAGCCAAGCAGGTCACGTAAGGTCTTGAAGCCAAGGAAATCCAGGCTCTTGTCAGTGATCTCAAAGCGCGCTTCCGTCTGGGCCTCACCGGTCTGCCCCGGCGTGGTGGACGGTCGCGAGGGATCATGCGGCTGGTCCACGGAGATCAGCTCTTCCTGCTGCATGCGCTCGATCAGGCGCTCAATCAGTTCCTCCATGGTGCCGTCGGCCTGCATTTGTTCCAGGCGTTCGCGCATGTCGTCGTCGAGAAAGTCTCCCATTTCAAGCGCTTGCTGGATGGCCTGGCGCAGCGCGTCCAGCGAGTGCTCGTCCATCTGCTGGAAATACATGGAGTCATTCTGGAAGCCGGACTCAAGCATGTAGTCAGAGAGGGCGCTGAGCAAATCTTCCATGCTCATTTCGTCCGCGAGATCTGCTACGTATTTGGAGAACCGTGTGTACTTCATTTTTTCTTGTCCCGAGCGAAGCGAGGGAACCCTACATCAACAACTCTTTATTTGATCTTGAAAGATGCTGACTTAAGTCCTCCCAGTGCGGATTGGTCTTAGCAAATAGAGCGATTTTCTTTTCCCGCCGAAATTTCTTGAGTTGACGTTCGCGCTGGCCTGCATTCTCACTATCATGAAAAATCTCAAAATACATCAGGCGGTTGACGCCATATTTCTTGGTAAAACCATCCACTAATCCGAGCTTGTGCTCGTCTACTCTTCTTCGTAAATCATCCGTTAAACCTATATACAACGTGCCGCTTAGGCTTGCCAGAATGTAGACGTAAAATACTTTCGACGTCGCGTGCATTGTTCAAGTCAGTAGGGTTCCCTCACTCCGTTCGGGACAGGAAAATCAGTTATAGGGTCTTCTATTCCGCGCCGGTGGCCGCTCTTCTTCCTCGCGTTCATACTGACGTTCCGGCCGTTTCGGTTGTTTTTCCGCGCCGAAGACCCGTTCTTCCGTGCGCCCAATTCTGCGATGCGCGTGCAGGCCTTCCAGGACGAACTCCGCGGCGGAAACCAGCATCTCCGGCGACTCTTTCGACTTCACGCCCACAGAGGAAAGCTTTTCCGTCAGGCCTTGAATATTGCGCAGGCCTTCCAGCACTTCCTGCGCGCTGGCTGTGTCAGAGAGTTTGATTTCGCCGCCCAGTTCAAACCATTGCACCACCTGTTGCAGATTCAGCTCTTTGAAATAGACGTCATAGGTTTTGGCGACGGCGGTGCGGATCAACTCGCGCGCCACCGTGTCTGCTCCGCGCATCTCGCCTTCATATTCAAGTTCAAGTTTCCCGGTGATGGAAGGCAGCGCGGCGTAAACATCGCCAATGCGCGGGACGATCATTGTTTCTCCGCTGCGCACGGCACGCCGTTCAGCGTTTGAAATTACATTTTCCAGGACGCTGATGGGCAGACGCTGGCTCACGCCGGAGCGCTTGTCGATCTTTTTATCTTCGCGGGCGAGAAAAGCCACGCGTTCCACCACTTCACGAATGTACTTCGGCACATGTAATTGAAGGCCGTCACGCGTCAGCCATGCTTCCTGCTCGGTGATGCTGATGCCTTCTTCCAGCGTGCCGGGATAGTGTGTGCGAATTTCTGATCCAATACGGTCTTTGAGCGGCGTAACGATTTTGCCGCGCGCGGTGTAATCTTCCGGGTTGGCGGTGAAGACCAGCGCAACATCCAGCGGCAGACGCAACGGATAACCTTTGATCTGGACGTCGCCTTCCTGCATGATGTTGAACAGGCCCACCTGAATTTTTCCCGCCATGTCCGCCAGTTCATTGATGGCAAAGAGTCCGCGGTTTGCGCGGGGCAGCAAGCCATAGTGGACGGTCATCTCGCTGGAAAGATCGTGCCCGCCGCGAGCAGCTTTGATTGGATCAACGTCGCCAATCAAATCAGCAATGGTCACGTCCGGCGTAGCCAGCTTCTCTACATAGCGATTGTCAGGAGTCAGGTATGCAATGGGCGTGTTATCGCCTTCGCGGGCAATCAACTCACGGCAGCGCTTGCAGATGGGATCATACGGATTGTCGCGGATCTCGCAGCCGGCGACGTAGGGCATTTGCGGATCAAGCAACGTGGTGAGTGCGCGCAGAATCCTGCTCTTGGCCTGTCCGCGCAGTCCGAGCAAAATAAAATTGTGGCGAGAGAGCACGGCGTTTATTAATTGCGGGACCACCGTGTCTTCATAGCCGATGATGCCGGGAAAAATGGTTTCGCCGCTGCGCAGGCGGGCAATCAAATTTTCACGGAGTTCGTCTTTGACCTTGCGTGTGCGCAGCCTCTGCTCAGAGAAAGAACTTTTCTTGAGCTCGCCCAGTGTGTGGGGAAGATTCATGAAGGGGGCCTCTGACAAGGATTATACGCCGGGCAAGCAGAGATCATTCAATCCAGAGTCACTGGATGAAGATCATTTAATCAGATCATCCATCAAAAATTTAATGCACGTGTCCGTTGCCGCTGGCGCGCTGCCGTGCCAGCAACGTCTTTTCTACTTTGGGAATGGTGGCTTTGTAATATTCGGAGAGGATTTCAATTCTTTCCGCTTCTGACTTCATCTCCAGCAGCGCCTGCTTGAAGTCCAGGTCTACCGGCAGCTCATTCGCCAGTTGAAAGGAAAGCAATTCGTCATCGCGCTCAACAGAGACCGGCTGTCCCAGGACCGCGAATAGTTGCTCATGCAACTGGACCACGGCATCCACGGCGCTTTGGCCGGGCAGGGATGGCTCGTCTTCAAAGTAAGAGACCTCAGCCTGCAGGAAAGTGCGTTCCTGATTGACTTGGGTGATTTCAAATCTGCGCATGCCTTCCGCGGCAATGTCGAGCCGCCCGTCTTCATATTTCTTGAGGACGTTCAAGATGCTGGCCGAGCATCCGATGGCCGCCAGCGAGCTGTCTTTTACCCGGACCATCCCAAACGGCTGGTCTTTCAGGAGACACTCAGTGATCATCTCTTTGTAGCGCGGTTCAAAGATATGCAACGGCAGCGGCGCCCCGGGAAAGAGCACAAGTTCGAGCGGGAATAACGGTATCAGAGGCACAAAATAATTCTAATGATTCTGCCGCCTCACTCCAAGTGGCTGGAGCGTAATAGACGGCGGCGTCAGGATGACGTGCCGAAGAAGCTGCGCGTGTTTTGCAAACAATTATCCAAACTGACTCATTACGGCTATTCCTCACGTCTTGACTTCGCCTCCTTGAGCTACTACAAACTTCATCCATGAAACTTGCAGGCAAAGTAGCGGTAATTACCGGCGCGTCGATGGGAATCGGCGAGGCCATTGCGAAATTATTTTTACAGGAAGGCGCGAAAGTGGTCCTGTGCTCGCGCGATCTTGGGCGGACGCAGGCAGCGGAGCAGCGCATTGGCGGCGGAGCAAACACCATGAGCGTCGCTTGCGACGTGAACCGGCGCGATCAAGTCGACGCGCTGGTGAAGGCCACGGTCGCTAAGTTTGGCCGGATTGATATTTTTGTGAACAATGCCGGCTTTGGATTGAATGACGCCGCGGCCGACATGGACATGGCAGAATTCCGGCGCATGTTTGATACGAACCTGTTCGGCGCCGTGGATTGCATGCAGGCCGTGATTCCAATCATGCGCCAGCAGGGCAGCGGCGACATTGTAAATATCTCATCGGTTTCCGGGCATATTCCCGCGCCGTATATGTCCGGCTATGCCGCCACCAAACACGCCATGAACGCCGTTGGCAAAGCAGCGCGTATGGAGTTGCGCCGCCATAATATCAATGTGCTTACGGTCTGCCCGGGATACATTGCCACGGATTTTGTAAAGAACATGACCAAGGGTAAGCACTCGCAGCGCGTGGGATCGTCAGTGAAATACGCGGTTACGCCGGACGTGGTGGCGAATGCGACCCTGGCGGGCGTGCTCAAACGCAAAAGAGAAGTGATTGTGCCGAAGTTTTATAAAGTGTTTATCAAGCTGTATCAGAACGCACCCTGGATGATAGAGCGCACGATTCGAAGGTCCCTGAAGCCTACCTCACAGGTAATGGCGGAGGCGGCGAAGAAATAATTGTTTTAAATCCCGAAGCGTAGCGAGGGATCGCTATTGCCCAAAAAGCTCTGCAGGGCTGAATCCAAGTTAGGTGCGGCTGCGAAAACTATTCCACTTGATCGTTGAGCATTTTTGCATGCTGTTATTCATCGATCTTCAGCGAATAGGGATCCCTCACCTTCGGCAAGCTCAGGATTCGGGATTTCAGAAAAAGGCTAGCGGCTAAGCTCTTCCAACATCCCTGCCATCTCAGACAATGCATGCTTGTTTCCAGTTCGTCGCGCTGCTTCCACGCCGTTTTCCAACATTTTCATGGCGTCGGCGGTGCGGCCTGAACGTTCCAGGGCCTGCGCGGCCATGAAATAGCCATTGGTATAGTCCGGATGCAATTCAAGCAGCTTCTTGAACTCCGCCAGCGCCTGTTCTGTCTGACCGGCGTTGGAATACTCCATGGCGAGTCCGTAGCGGGCAAAGGCATCGCCGGGGTTCTGTTCCAGAAATTGTGCAAGCATGTGTAGGCGCGTGGGCTCGGTCATTTAAAAAATCTACCATAATTGAGGGAATCCCCTTAGGGTGTGAACCCTTTGCGTGCCATGCTTGCACTGAGGCTGGTGCAAGCACGCAGAAGGTCAAGATTTCACCTTTACACCCGGGAGTTCTCGCGCTAGCATGGGCCTCATTGTGGCGTGTCCTTTCTTTTTCCCCATTGAGAAAATTTCGATTGGCTGGGCCTTTCCTGCTCGATTGCCATTGGGCGCGGGTTTTACCGGTACCTGCCACGCAGGTGCAAGTGAGATCACGCCGTCAGAAACCGAGCTGCGCGAGTTCTGCAATATGGGCTATGCCGGCGGGTGCTCCCGAATGCCGGCATCGCGCTGCGCCGATGGGGTCCGTTTTGCGATAGCCAGGGATGAAGAATCACGGATTGTGCTGCATTACGTCAGCGAGCGCCTGCATGAGCCGGTGGAGTATGGCCGCCTGGAATATGATTGCGCCCAGCAGATATGGCCGGCGCCATTGCGCGATGCCTGCCTGCAACGCCAGGCTGAATGCTACATAGCTGTCTATCTGGAGCGGCGGCCCAGAAAAGTCGAGTAGGTCTTCAATTACATAACTCTTCAATCATAAAGCCATCGATTCATAAGTCATCACGCTGTAAAGTCATTAATCTGTTAACCCCCAATTCGTAAAATGCAATCAGCGCGCGACCGTCGCGGCAGAGCGCAAAATCTTCTTAAAGGTTTCTGATAATGTTTACTGTCGAGCCTTACAGGGCTTGATTTGTGTTCCAGAGCGCACTCCAAAAGGAAATTGCAATGAATTCAAACGATGGCCCCACCAAACCTATTCACATCCTGGAGCCGCGAGCGGTGCATGAATCGCAATCGCAGATGGCGGAAGTTGTCCTGCCGAATGACGCTAACCCGCTGGGTAACCTGCTGGGCGGACGGCTGATGCACCTGATCGATATAGCCGGCGCGCTGGCGGCGCACAGGCACTCGCACAGCCATGTGGTGACGGCGTCGATTGATCACATTGATTTCCGCCAGCCAGTGCACATTGGCGATTTGTTGATTCTGAAATCTTCCGTGAACCGCGCGTTCAATACTTCCATGGACGTCGGCGTAAAGTGCTGGGTGGAAAACTATATTGCCGGGACCACGCGGCATGTGGCTTCAGCCTATATGACGTTTGTTGCCGTTGACTCGCACGGAAAGCAAAAAACCGTGCCCCAGGTAATACCGGAAACGGACGAAGAGAAACGCCGCTATGAAGATGCTGGACGGCGCAGAGATATAAGGAAATGGGAGATGGGCCGCAAGACTGCCGCAAAGAGCTAACGTCCCATGAGAGTACCGCGAAGACAGCTTGTGAGTGGCACAAAATTGATCTGCGCGCTTCCCGTATAATCAAATCATACCTATATGGCTCACGGACATTCGCACGGAGCCCAGCAGCAGGGACCATTCCCGCTACCGGGTGTAAACAACATCATCGCAGTTGGCTCAGGCAAGGGCGGGGTCGGCAAGACCACCGTTGCCGTTAATCTGGCAGTTGCTCTGGCAAAAATGGGTTATAAGACCGGCCTGCTTGACGCCGATGTCTATGGCCCCAACGTTCCGCTGATGATGGCCACCAGCCAGCAGCCACGCGTGCTGAATGAAAACCTGATTGAGCCGCTGCAGAATTTTGGCGTGAAGATTATCTCCGTGGGATTTCTCAATCCTGGCGATAAGCCGATTGTGTGGCGCGGCCCCATGTTGCACCAGATTATTCGCCAGTTTCTGCAGCAGGTGGTCTGGGGCGAGCTGGATTATCTGATTGTGGACCTGCCGCCGGGCACGGGCGACGTTGTGATCTCGCTCTTCCAGACCGTGCCGCTCACGGGCGCTGTGGTGGTGTCGACGCCTTCAGATGTCTCTTTGCAGGACGGGCGCAAAGCCATTGAGATGTTCCGCACGGCGCGCGTCGATGTGCTGGGGATCGTGGAGAATATGAGCCACTTTCTCTGTCCGCATTGCCATCAGGAGATCGATATCTTCTCCAAAGGCGGGGTGGAGCGGACGGCGCAGCAGTTCGGCGTGCCATTTCTGGGATCGATTGAGCTTGATCCGGAGATCCGCAAGGGCGGCGATTCAGGGAAGCCTCCGGCGCTGGAAGGCGAGAACGGGCCTCATTCCAAATCACTCTATGACTTTGCCAAGCAGGTGCTGATGCGTCTGGCCGAGGCTAAGAGCAAGAGCGCTCCCGGGGACGTGATTCAGGTGCAGTAGGGCGGCTTCAGCCGCCTAGCTCATTGGTTCTTAGCTCTTAGCTCTTAGCTTTGTTTTCAGCTCTTTGGCAGGTTGGCCCGCCTTGGATATGTTTGCAAAACAAGGAAAGTCTGGCTTAGCCGGACTGTGAACTTCGCGTATGTGCCTGATTCTTCCAGACAAAGCCAAGGGCTAAGAGCTAAAGGCCAAAAGCTGCTTTTTGGCACTCTCCTATCGTAAGTGCTATCTTGACAATACCCCACTAACATCCTTAAAATCTAATTGGCAGGAGCTCGGATTTTTTCTGTCAAATTATTGCAAATAAAAGGTTTATTGAAATCTGTAGTATGGCAAACCCAGGACAAATCGGCCCTCGTGAGCGAGAGATTCTTACCGCCATTGTGGAGACGTATATCTCCACAGGGGAGCCGGTTGGATCGCGCACGCTTTCCCGTCACAATAAGGATGGCCTGAGCCCGGCGACAATCCGGAATGTGATGGCGGATTTGTCTGACAGCGGCTTCCTGGAGCAGCCACATACCTCGGCGGGGCGGATACCGACTTCGCAGGCTTATCGGTATTACGTGGACCAGATTTCCGGTAAGGCAACGATCTCCGCCGCCGACCAAACGTTGATTTCAGACACTTTACAGGGCACGGTTGACGTTCAGGAGTTCCTGGAGCGGACTTCCCATGTGCTCTCGCTGGTTTCCAGCGGCGTGGGCGTGGCGATTGGCAATGCCGGGCCGAAGAATGCTCTGGAGCATGTTTACTTCTCCCGGCAGGCAAATAATCGCGTGCTGGCGGTGGTGGTGACCAAATCAGGCGTGGTGCACGACCGCATGATGCGTCTGGAGCAGGACCTGGACCAGAGTGACCTGAATACGGCCGCCAATTACATCAATGAAAATTTTCGGGGCTGGATCATCAGCAGCGTAAAAACTGAGCTGCGGCGGCGCATTGAGCAGGAGCGCAATGAGTATGACCGCCTGATGAAGAGCCTTCACGAGCTGGATAAAGGCGGCGCGCTGGCAGCCGAAGAGCCCTCGAAGAACATCTTTGTAGAAGGTGTGGCAAATCTTGTGGGCAATGACCAGGACCGCGAGCGTTTACGTGGCATGGTGAAGACACTGGAAGAGAAGGAACGGGTGGCCGATCTGCTTTCTGCCTACCTGGACACGCGTCAGGAAGCTGTGCGCGTGGTGATCGGCCTGGAAGAAGCGGTGCCGGAGATGCGCAATTTTGTGCTGATCGGAGCGCCGGCCAGGGTAGGCGAAGAGATGCGTGGATCGCTGGCGGTGATTGGTCCAACCCGCATGGATTATCAACACACCATCACGGCGGTCTCCTATATAGCGCAGCTTTTTGACAAGCTGCTGAATGAGAACACGTGAAAATTCCAATCAAGAGACCAGGTGCAGTAATGAGCAAGACCAATGGACGGGCTGAGATTAGCCTTGACGACCAGGTGAAAAAAGACGACCAGGTGAAAGCTGACCCGGTGAAAGTTGAACAAGCGAAGGCCGAACAGGTGAAGACCAAAGACGAACAGGTGAAAAGCGAATCAGCGCGAGAGATTTTGGAGCATGAACTCCCCGCCGCAGACCCGGCGGATGGCTTCGATGAGAAGAGCAGCAATTCCCCGGGCCCTGTAGCTGTTACGGCTGAAAGCGAAGAGCAGAAGCTGCGCTCTGAGCGTAACGATCTGTTTGACCGGCTGGCGCGGCTGCAAGCGGAGTTTGATAACTATCGCAAGCGCGCGGCCAAAGAGAGCGCTGACTTTCGCGACTTTGCCGTGTCCGATGCGGCACGCGCCCTGTTGCCGGTGATGGATAGTTTCAATCTGGCGCTCAAAAATTCATCGGCCAAGCCGGAAGACCTGCGCAAAGGCGTGGAGCTGATTTACAAGCAGTTTCAAGACGTTCTGCAGAAATTAAATGTGGAACGCATCCCCGCGCAGGGCGAGCCATTTGATCCGCGTGTGCATGAAGCCATTGAGATGGTGGAGAGTGACGCCGCGCCGGACCAGCATGTGCTGGAAGAATTGCAGCCGGGTTATCGCATTAAAGGGCGGCTGCTGAGACCAGCCATGGTGCGCGTGGCAAAAAAGGTCGGCTGATTTCGCTTGCGAGGAAGAGAGAATGCTCGGGTAAAGTCTGGCAATACGCTGAGACGAAGAAATTAAGCTTGGTGGTAGGACGGAAAGCAGCCAGCACGAAGCCCGGAGCGGCCGAGCATCAAGAAACTGCTGGTTTGAAACACGTGGTGCTGATGGAGTTCCAGGCTGCGGGCAAGCGAAAACGATGGACGATGTTGAGTGGCTCAGGCAGTTGAAAAAAGCGTATGACGTTCTGAGTGATGAAAGCGGCGAGATAGTTATGATCGGACGGCCGATGATAAACGAAGCACGACCCGATGCCGGCCCGGACTATCCGGCTGATGATACAAGCTGCAGCGACCAAGCAGTTAAGCTGGTCGATCGATAATGAACTACGAGGATAGACGCATCTACCGGTTTAGCAATTACGTTTTCCGGCTTTTTTGGATGAGTTTTTAAGACTGAGGTAATTTTTGGCGACGCAAGCAAAACGCGACTACTACGAAATTTTAAGTGTGACCCGTACCGCCACGGAGCAGGAGATCAAAAGCTCTTACCGCAAGCTGGCCATGCAGTTTCATCCGGACAGAAATCCGGGAGACGCCGGGGCGGAAGAGAAGTTCAAAGAGTGCACCGAGGCTTACAGCGTCCTGATGGATGCTGACAAGCGCGCGCGCTATGACCAGTATGGCCACGCTGCGGTGAATGGCGGCGGGGGCGGTGGTTTCGATCCTTCAAACTTTACCGATTTCGGCGACATTTTTGGCGACATCTTCAGCGACTTTTTTGGCGTGAATGTTGGCGGTGGCGGCCGAGGAGGCCGCAGCCGGGTGCAACGCGGAGGCGATGCGCGCGCCGATCTTACGCTGACCTTTGAAGAAGCTGCTTTCGGCAAGAAGACAGAGATCAAAGTCCGCCGTTATGAAACCTGTGAACAGTGCAAAGGCAGCGGGTCTGCTGCGGGCAAGGCGCCGTCTACGTGTCCAACGTGCGCAGGCCGCGGCCAGGTACGGTATCAGCAGGGAATGTTCAGCATTGCCCGCACATGCCCCTCATGCCAGGGCGTAGGACGCGTGATTTCCGATCCTTGCAGCAAGTGCAAGGGTGAAACCCGCGTGATGAGGGAGCATATTGTCGACGTGAGCGTTCCTGCGGGCGTGGAAGACGGCACGCGGATTCGTTACCAGGAGCAGGGCGATTCAGGCCCGAACGGCGGCCCTGCCGGCGATCTGTATGTGGTGCTGGAGGTAAAGCCGCATCCGTTCTTTGAGCGTGAAGGCAAAGACCTGTATTGCTCCGTGCCAATTTCATTCAGCCAGGCGGCCATGGGAGCGGAAATTATCATCCCAACTCTTGATGGTGGCGAGCACAAGCTGAAGGTTCCCGAAGGAACGCAATCAGCAACGACTTTCCGCGTGCGCGGCAAAGGCGTACCGGCATTGCAGAGCTCGGGCAAGGGCGATATGTACGTTAAAGTCCGTGTGCAGACGCCTCATAAGCTCACCAAACGCCAGCGCGAGCTATTGGCGGAGCTGGGCGAAACCATTGAAAATACGCCGGAGCCACGAAGCCTGTTTGAAAAGGTGAAAGATATCTTTGGATAAAGTAACGGCGGGGTAAAGTAACGGCGGCTGAGTAACGGTTAGATAACTACATTGGGCAAATACTACATATGGTTCGTGGTTGTCGTGGCTGGTATGGCCGGCCTGGTCCGTTTACTCATGCCCCTCCGCTTTGCTGAACTGCAATTGGAGCGTTTTCGCGCGAAGAACGCCTTGCACCGCGCACGGATACGCGCCCTGCTCTTTCTGATATCAGGACTGGCCTTTGGCGCGATCTATTTTCTTCCCTGGTTCCACCAAAGCTGGATCATCTTCGGCATCGGCACCGTCTTTTCCCTCCTCAGCGCTGCTGAATGTTTCTTTCAGGCGCAGTTTCCCACGCTGGACTCGCTGGTCTTCCAGAGCCGCTTGCTGGGGATCCTATACCTGGGCCTGGCTGCGGGCTCTTTTGTGCTGCGTACGCGCGTATGACCCGCCGCCGATGGATTGCTGATCGCGTGGAAGGTGATCAGGCGTGGCTGCTGGGGCCGAATGCAAACCATCTGTTCCGTGTACTGCGCGTCAAAGTTGGGCAGATATTTGACGTGGCTGCCAACGGCGTACCCAGGTCCGCGACGGTCGTATCGGCGTCACACGATCAGGTGGAGTTTCATCTTGGCGCGGTGATAGAGAGCGAAGCTCTGCCGCAAATCACTGTCTATCTTTCCATTTTTAAATTTGACCGCCTGGAATGGGCGCTGGAGAAGCTGACTGAGCTGGGTGTGACCGGCATTTCTCCGGTGATTGCCCAACGCACGGAGAAGCATCTAGCGAAGGCCGCGGAGGCTCGCGTGGAGCGTTGGCGCAAGATAGCCCGTGAAGCCTCACAGCAGTCCCGTCGCATCGCGCCGCCGCAGATCGCGGACCCTGTGGCTCTCAAGCAGGCTATCGCGGAAATACAGGGCAGCAGGATTGTGCTGGCAGAGACCGAAGAGCAGTTGTCTCTGAAGGCAGCACTCAAAGAGTGCCAGCCGCCGCTGGCGTTAGCGTTTGGTCCAGAAGGCGGATGGTCGGAAGCCGAATTGGAACTCTTCAGCGGCTGCGGATGGAAAGCGGCTTCTCTGGGCCATACAATTCTTCGCGCCGAGACGGCGGCAATCGCTGCTGTAGCGGTGGCAGCGGCCGAACTGTTTTAAGAGTGCGTTCGTCAAGAACCCGGTAATCAACAGCTTTTCCTCAACTTAGTTCAATTTAGCCATTGCCCCCTTCGCCTTAGATTCGCATAATAGAGGCAGTGTCTCCCAAGCTGACGAGTTTTACTCCCAATCCGAAACAAAAACAGGCGATTGAGCACGTGCCTGGTCCCATGCTGGTGCTGGCCGGCGCGGGAACGGGAAAGACTACTGTGCTGGTGGAGCGCATTGCCTGGCTGATTGAGCAGGGCCACGCCAAGCCGGAAGAAATTCTGGCGATTACATTTACTGATAATGCGGCTGATGAACTCAAGGACCGGGTAGAGAAGCGTTTGCGCCGCAAATCGCCCACTCTTAAAGCCACAATCTTTGCCGGAACGTTTCATGCTTATTGCCTGGGAGTGCTTAAGCGCGCAGGGCAGGACTTTAACCTGCTGCTGCCGGAAGACGTCTACGTTTTTTTGCGGCAGCGGATTGACCAGCTTGGGCTGAAGCGCTTCATCAAGCCGGCGGATCTCGGCCAGTTCCTGGATGACCTGAAGAATTTTTTTGATCGCTGCCATGAAGAGCTGGTGGGGCCGAAAGAGTTTCAAGAGTACGTAAATTGTCTGAAGCCCGGTCCGGACATGCCGCGCAACTGCCGCGCGAAGGACGTGGAAGAGATTGGCGATCCGGAGATCCTTGAACGCTGGCAGGAGATAGCTCGCGTTTACACCAACTCAATGCGGCTGCTGGAGCGCGAGAACCTGGGCACGTTCGGCATGATGATCCGCAACGCCGTGCGGCTGCTGGAGTCCGACACGGCATTGCTGGAGCGTGAGCGGCGCAAAGCGCGGTTCATCCTGATCGATGAATTTCAGGACTGCAATTCCAGCAACATCATCCTGGCGCAACTTCTTGCCGGCGAAGAGCAGAACATTTTTGCCGTAGGCGATCCGGACCAGGCCATCTACCGCTTTCGCGGGGCATCGAGCGCGGCGTTTGAGGAGTTCCAGAAACGCTTTCCTCAGACTGAGGGTGTGGTGCTGGATGAAAATCAGAGATCGCGCGGCAATATTCTGCGGACGGCCTTTGCGGCCATCAATGAGAACCCTCCGGTGCAGTCGCTGGGTGAGCGAGTGAAGTTTCAGCGCGCGCAGCTTGAGTCGGGACGCGACCGCCGCGACCAGGAGAGCGGAAGCTTTGTTTTTGATGAGCCGGTAGAGATCGTGCTCAGCGATTCTCATGAAGGCGAGGCAGCGGTCATCGGCGAAGAGATTGCCCGGCTGCGGAGTGAACGCCGTGCAGGCGAGTGTTCCATGGCGGTCTTGTATCGCCAGCACATGCAGCGTGAAGACCTGATGGCCGAACTGGCTGCTCGAGACATTCCGTTTATCGTGACCGGTCTCAACGTGCTGGAAACGGCCATGGCGCGCGATCTGATGGCCCTGGCAGGCGCCGTTGGCAATGACAATGACGTGGACAGCCTCTTCCGCGTTTGCGCGCTGCCCAGGTTCAGCGTTTCCGCCGATGAGTTGCGCAAGAAGCTGGGCACCTCAGGCGGGCCAAAAAGCTTTAGAGCAGTGCTGCAAACCATGGAGTCGGGCTTGCCGGTGCTGGCGGCGATCAAGCAGGCAAGAGAATTAATTGCAGAGCAGGAGCTGAGCGCGGAGGGCGCGCTTATCTATCTGGTCCGGCAGTTTGGTTTGCCGGAGCAGGACCCGGTGGTGCAGGCGATCTTGCGATTTGCCAGAACATGGAAGAAAAAAGCTTTTGTGAAAGATCCTTCGTTGCGGGAGTTCCTGCAATACCTGGAGTTTTACCAGCAGGGCCGCGGCATTATTCCGCTCTTTACGGAAGAGCAGATGGCGGAGCTGGAGCGCAGCTATCCTGATGCAGTGCAGCTGATGAGCGTGCACGCCGCCAAAGGACTGGAGTTTTCGCACGTATGGCTGTTGCGCGTGACCTCTGGCGCGTTTCCAACGTATTTCAAGGAGAGCCTGTTTGAATTTCCTCCGGCGCTGCGCAGCTCCATTGCCGTGGGCGAGGGCAAGCTGGTGCACGATCAGGAAGAGCGCAGGCTTTTCTATGTGGCCATCACGCGTGCGCGTGACCGGCTGAGTATCGGGTCGCGTCCGGGAAAAGGGAAAAAAGATCCAACGCCGCCCGGCTTTCTGCGTCCGCTCATCAGTGACAGAAGGCTGAGCACGGCGCTGACCACGCGCAACAGTGAGGGCATGAGATCGGCCAAGCTGCCGCTGGAGCCTTCTCCGGTGGGGGCCTGGATGCTTCTGCCGCCAACCTTTGCCCGGGAGATGGCACTGAGCGCGAATGCGGTGCAGAGCTACGCTACGTGTCCGATGAAGTTCAAGCTGGAACGTGACTGGAAAATTCCCGGCGAAGCGGCCGCGGCCATGCAGTATGGTTTTGCCATCCACACGGTGCTGAAGAATTATTACGATCCGGCACCGCATGCGAAGGAGCTCAGCGTTGAAGACGCGGTGCAGGCCTTCCGGTATGAGTTTAATAAGGGCTACATTGACGATCCGGTGCAGCGCAAGATTTATGAAGAGCGCGGCGAGATCCAATTGCGCACGCTGCTGCTGGCGAGCCCCAGAGGCTCTGCCAATGTGATTGCCACCGAGCACAAGTTCAGCTTCAAGTTGGGTGAGCGCGAGATACGCGGCCGGATTGACCGCATTGACCAGCTTGAGGACGGAGTGGTGCGGGTGATCGACTACAAAACGGGCGCTCCTAAAGACCGCAAGTTTGCGGAAGAGAGCCTGCAGCTCTCAATTTATGCCATGGCCGTGGCCCAGATGAACCTTGCGCCACGCGAACTGGTGCTGGTAAACGTGCAGGACAATAGCTACGCCGTGGCTGGCCGCACGCCAAAGCAACTGGATACGGCCCGCCAGAAGATTGAAGACGCCGCGCAGGGAATCGCCTGCGGCGAATTTGATCCCACGCCGGGACAGCATTGCCGCTGGTGTGATTATCAGAGCCTGTGTCCGGCGACGGAGCAGCGCGTTTTCCTGCCGGTGAAGCCGCTGGAGCAGGATACGGAACAGAAAGCGGCGGGAGTGACTGGATGACTTTGATGTCGATGTCGAGTGAAGGCAGTTTCATGATGGGAGCGGGTGCATGATGGGCTTTGCAAGCGTTCTGCTGGTAGCGGTGGGTGCGGCACTTGGGTTTGCGATCGCGTGGCTGCTGGTGCGTCCGAATGCTGCCGTGTTGAATACGCGTTTGTCCGGCCTGCAGCAAGAGCTGACCAAGGTGCGTGGAGAGGCAGCGAAATTTACTGAGTTGAATACGCAGTTGAATTCCGCAAAGGTGAAGCTGGAAACAACCGTCGCACTGGAGCGCAAGGCCAATGAAGAAAAGATTGCCCTGCTTGACCAGATGACAAAAGAGCTGCGCGAAAGCTTTCAGGCACTCTCATCGGAAGCGCTCAAGAGCAACAACCAGGCTTTTCTCCATCTGGCGCAATCGACATTAGAGAAATTTCAGACAGAGGCCAAGGGCGATCTGGAATTGCGACAGCAAGCGGTGGAAAATCTGGTTGCGCCAATCGGTGAGTCGCTCAAGAAAGTTGACGACCAGATCCGCCAGATGGAGAGCACGCGCGACCGGGCTTATGGCGATCTCACAACTCAAGTCCGTTCTCTCATTACTACGCAAGAGAAGCTGCAAAGTGAAACTGGCAATCTGGTAAGAGCGCTGCGAACTCCAACGGTACGCGGCCAATGGGGAGAAATCCAGTTACGCAGAGTTGTAGAAATTGCCGGCATGCTGCCGTATTGCGATTTTGTGGAGCAGGAAACGGTGCACACGAGCACCGGTCGACTGCGGCCAGACATGATTGTGAAGCTCCCCGGCGGAAAAAACATCGTCATCGACGTAAAAACGCCTTTACAGGCTTATCTTGAAGCTGCCGAAGCGACAGACGACGAACTTCGCCGGCAGAAACTTCAGGACCACGCAAGGCAGGTCCGCACTCATATGTCACAGCTCAGCTCCAAGCTGTATCAGGAGCAGTTTGAACCTACCCCGGAATTTGTGGTGATGTTTCTGCCGGGCGAGGCATTCTTCAGCGCGGCGTTGGAGCAGGATAGCGGCCTGATTGAGCGCGGCGTGGCGCAGAAGGTAATTCCGGCGTCGCCCACCACGTTGATCGCCCTGCTCAAAGCGGTTGCTTACGGATGGAACCAGGAGAAGCTGGCCCGCAACGCGCAGGAGATCAGCATACTGGGCAAGGAATTGTATGAACGCCTGCGAAACCTTGGCGGCCATGTGAAAAATGTGGGCAGGGAACTGGATAGCGCCGTGGAGGCTTATAACAAGGCTGTGGGGTCGCTGGAAAGCCGTGTAATGGTTTCCGCGCGAAGGTTTGCTGAACTGGGAGCGCCGGTAGCGGAAGAGATTGCGGAATTGATTCCGATTGAGAAGACCACGCGGAACCTGACCTTTGAGTTCGATGATCCTGAAAATCCAGAGACCGATCCAGATACGGAGCCAGCGGGAAAGAGTGATATTGAGGCAGGACGCAAAACGTTGTCGGCGAGTAAAGCGTCCGACTGAGAGATTAAGATCATTCTAAAAAAATTCAGGGGACGCTTGCGCGTCCCCTTCGGTTTGATTTGTAAAACCAGTTATTTCTTCTTTGCTTTTTTCTTTGCTGCCTTTTTCTTGGTTGCCATTTTTCTATTCTCCCTTTCCATTTTTCATGGATATGCGGCTTTAAGTGAAAAACCGCAATTGATGAATGTATAGAGTGGTTGAAAATCGAAGTCAAGAAAAAAATGAAAGACATTTTTGATTTCTGGTACACACGTCAGGCGACGGAACTCGCATGGAGGACAAAATCTGTCTCCATTTTGGAAAAAATTCGCGATGCACAATAAAAAATACCAGATGTTACGCGGTGAAAACGCGCATTGCGAAAAGGGATTATGCACACTGCGAATGTGTGCGGCAGAAAAATGCGACTCATCGGCGATGATGACACGTCGGGTACCTTGGTAACGATTGATCGCGAGAATGCGCGACTCAGGGCCGGTAGAAAATGATTTGCATGAGAGGAAAAATCACTGTCGGACCAGAAAAAAGAGCGCGATGCCGGAATACGAATCCTGAAGGGCATGAGCCATCATTCCCGGACGCAGGCTCTTGCGCAAGTGCGCCAGTATTCCGAAGAACGCGCCGAAAATGGCGATCACCACCATCA
Source organism: Terriglobia bacterium (assembly GCA_963724105.1). Taxonomy (GTDB): domain Bacteria; phylum Acidobacteriota; class Terriglobia; order Terriglobales; family Acidobacteriaceae; genus Angelobacter. Next base: position 619,835 of record CAVRTD010000010.1, read on the forward strand.
TGCGGCCGCCTTGATATCCATGTGCCAGGCCAAAAACCGCAGCCGATGCAGCGATGCCAACCACGGCGTTTCGAGAAATAGCGCCGAACTGGCGCTGCAGGTATCCGCGAAAGATGATTTCTTCAAACAGACCGGCGCAGACGCTCAAGAGCACAAAGAGTCCGGCTTCAAGATAGGTATGGGGAGCAAGCGGCCCAAGCATCCGCAGAGCGTCATCTTTGGCTTTGGCCATGTTGTGCAGGTCAATGGTGCCCAGGGCAATGCGCACGCCGACGAGGAGGGCATCGGCAACAATCAGAAATCCGACGGCCAAACCCACATCAAGCAAAAAACTTTCCACGGTCTTCCAGCGGCCGCCAATCAAATCACGCATGCGGACTCCGCGCGAGCGGATTCCAAACCAGACAAGCAGGATCAATATCAGTTGCGTGACAAACGTGCCGCCGTAAAGCGCGATTCGCGCACTTGAGCCGTGGACCGCGCCCAGCTTTGACGATCCCAGAAATGAGTTACCCAGAATCAACCCGACGATCAGCAGGGTATGCCACAGCGGCGCAATCAGCCCGGACTTTGCGGGAGCAGGCTCGGCAGCAGGCAGACCAGAGATGGTTGAGGGGACGCCGGGCGTCTGCAGAGCGTCAGCTGTTTGTGGGGCGTCAAGGGTTTGCGGGTCTTTCGGCGTTTGAGGGTCTTTGGGCGTTTGTGGACCAGTGGTTGTCATAGTTTTTTGGAAGCGCGCATACGCTTTGCTTCATCTTATAATGAAGGGTTTGGATTTCCTAAGGAGACGTTTTATGGAAGATGTGGTGATCATCAGCGGAGTGCGGACGCCGATCGGCAAGTTTCAGGGATCGCTGGAGCCATTTTCAGCTCCGCAGCTTGGCGCCATCGCGGTGCGTGAAGCGGTGAAGCGGGCCAAGGTTGAGCCGGCGCAGGTGGATGAATGCATTATGGGGCTGGTGATTGCCGCGGGCCTGGGGCAGAATCCCGCACGGCAGGCGGCGCTGGGCGGTGGACTCGAGAATACCGTGGGCGCCATGACCATCAATAAAGTTTGCGGTTCAGGATTGAAGGCGGTAGCGCTGGCGGCGCAGGCCATCCAGACGGGCAATGCGGAGATTGTTGTCGCGGGCGGCATGGAATCGATGACGAACGCGCCGTATCTTCTGCCGCAGGCGCGCAAGGGCTACCGGCTGGGGAACTCGCAGATTATTGACTCCGTGGTGAATGACGGCCTTTGGGACATTTACAACAACTATCATATGGGCATGACCGGCGAGAACGTGGCGCAGAAGTATGGCGTGACGCGCGAGCAGCAGGATGCATACGCCGTGAGCTCTCACCAGAAGGCAGTGCAGGCATGGAAGGAATGCCGCTTCAAGAGCCAGGTTGTTCCCGTGGAGTTGCCGGCAAAGAAGAAAGGCGAAGCGCCCACACTGTTTGATAGAGACGAAGGGCCGCGTGAAGACACGTCAGCGGCGGCGCTGGGCAATCTGAAGCCTGTCTTCAAAAAAGATGGCACGGTTACGGCCGGTAATGCTTCCACGATGAATGACGGTAGCGCAGCAGTGGTGGTGACATCGGCCAGCAAGGCTAAGCAACTGGGCGCTGCACCGATGGTCCGCATAGCGGCGCAGGCCACCAGCGGCATTGCTCCTGAGTGGGTGATGATGGCTCCCGTGGATGGCATAAGAAAAATATGGGCCAAAACAGGATGGAAGGCCGAAGACGTTGACCTGTATGAGATCAATGAGGCGTTCTCCGTGCAGTCCGTTGCGGTGATCAAGGAACTTGGTCTTGATCCTGCGCGCGTGAATGTGAATGGCGGAGCGGTGGCGCTGGGACATCCGATTGGCGCGAGCGGTACGCGTGTGCTGGTGACGCTGATTTATGAACTCATCCGGCGCAATGGCAAGCGTGGGATTGCTGCTTTATGCCTGGGCGGAGGAAACTCCGTGGCGATGGCAGTGGAGCGGGTTTAGCTTAGAAACAAAATAAGATCAGCCACGAATGAACGCGAATGGACACGAATCAAAACTGGTTCGGGGCCGCGTTGATTCGCGGCTTTTGTATGTCAAGAGAGACTTGAGAGAAAGGCAGAACTCAGCCCCCACAATTTTCCGTTGCGATAGGGATCTCTCGCTCTGCTCGAGATTTCAGAAAAGCTATTTGTCTTCAGCCGAATCGATCACAATCCTTTGCAGACCGCGATAGAGCGTCTGCACCACTTCATACACATCTGCAATGCCTTCAGTAAAGCGTGTAACGCTGCCGGAATCCAGATCGGCGGTAACGTTGTGGGCCAGCTTGCGCAGCATGTGCATGCGTTCGGCTTCCAGTTGCGGCAGCACTTCAAAAGGATCGCCGCCAGTGGAATGCAGCTCTACCCACTGCACCATGGACCATGCTGTCTGCCGCATGTGCTCCACGGCATCATGAAACTGAGCAATGATGCGCGGGTCAACTTTATCCACCACCAATCCCTGTTCAACCTGATTCAACTCCGCGATAGTTCGCGTGATCTGCACGGACAGTTGGCCGTTGTTTGCGGTTGGGGCAGGACGCGGTGCGCTGGTAGAGAAAGCGCGCACCGGCGGAAGCGGGTCTTCATGCACAACCCTGCGCTGCTCTGGAGGAGTCATCTCCTGTGATCCGGTAATCGTGCCGATCAGAAACTCCAGCTTCTGCTGGTCTTCCTTGCTCAGGTGCTGAAAGACAAGGCCCACGCCGACCGCGTGATGTGAGGTTTTGACTTCGGCGCGGCCACGCACCACGATATCGCGGACGCGGAGCATGAAAAGTATTTCGGTGCCAACAGGGAGCGCAGAAACAGTTTCAACATAGCAGCCGGTGGCGCTGATATCGCTTAGATTGCCAAAGGCAGGCGGTGCGCCTTCATTGCGGCGCATTTCAACTCCACCGGTAACGTGGAACCGCTCCTGGTTTCTCCTGGTTCCTGGATCTTGCATAGGTCTCCTTGCTTTGACTGGCGGAAGTGTCGTTCTTGGCTTTCCCGCAAAGCCTTTAAACTTCTCTGCCGGTTTTTCTGGCACTCGTGATTGCGCACTGAAGAGCCGCTTCCCTGGTTCCACACAATGGATGCCGATCTGCCTGGATTTGGCAGCATCACGTCCGACCCAAACCACCTTGCAGCGCGATTTCTGCTCACCGTGCTGTAGAGAGATTACCGTGCCTTCACGCACGCAGTCGATACCAATCAGCCGCGCGCCCACCGAGCTGGTATTTACGGTACGCGCATGCTGCACAAACGGTTTTCCGTAAACGTCCAAGCCCCACACTTTTACATCGAGGCTGATATCAACACGGGATTCGGGGCTACGGATCATAAATGCTGGAGAGAAAGTGCCTAGATGGTACTTTCAAAAGCAGATAAGATCAATGGAAACATGCACTTCCGTAACCTAGAACGCCCATGGCATGGGGATATTTGGCAGGCGTTTCCCGGCAAAACTCTGTATTTCAGCCCCTCTCTTGCTAGAATCCTCTCTCCCGTTCAGGAGAACATCAGACAAACATGCTCTTCAAAACTCAGAGCGCCGCAGTTTACGGAATAGACGCCAACATCATTGAGGTGGAAGTTGACGTGAGCCCTACACGGAGCTCAGAAGAAAACTTTCAGACCGTTGGCCTGCCCGATGCCGCCGTGCGAGAGAGCCGGCAGCGTATCCGCGCTGCGCTGAGAAACTGCGGCTATGAGGTCCCGGTCACGCAGATCACCATCAACCTGGCGCCGGCGGACATCAAGAAAGAAGGCTCAGGTTTTGACTTGCCCATGGCCATGGGAATCCTGGGCGCGTATGGCGGGCTGATCAAGAAAGAGCTGCCGGAATATGTGATGGTGGGCGAACTCTCACTGGATGGCGGCATCCGTGGCGTGCGCGGCGCATTGCCCATTGCGGTTGCGGCGCGGGCAAAGAAGATTGCCAACCTGATTGTGCCGGAGGTCAACGCCCGGGAAGCGGCGGTGGTCAGCGGAGTAAATGTTTATCCGGTCAAGTCGTTGATTGATGTGGTCAACCTGCTCAATAGCGGCAACGGCATTTCTCCTCTCAAAGTGGATACCACGCAGATGCTGGGTGAAGCGGAGCAGGCCGGCTGGGCCGACTTCAAAGAAGTTCGGGGACAGTTTACGGCCAAGCGCGCGCTGGAGATTGCCAGCGCCGGCGGCCACAACATTCTGATGATCGGGCCTCCGGGTTCCGGCAAGACCATGCTGGCCAAGCGCGTTTCCGGCATCCTGCCGCCGCTTACGTTTGAAGAAGCGCTGGAGACCACCAAGATACACAGCGTTGCCGGCGTGCTCGACGCTTCCGCCGGATTGGTGAGCACGCGCCCTTTCCGCGCGCCGCACCATACCATCTCCGACGCAGGCTTGATCGGCGGTGGAATCATTCCGCGTCCCGGAGAAGTTTCACTCTCGCACAACGGCGTTCTCTTTCTCGACGAGCTGCCGGAGTTTCCCCGCAATGTGCTGGAAGTAATGCGCCAGCCTCTGGAAGACGGAAATGTGACGATCGCCCGGGCCTCCATGTCACTGACGTTTCCTGCGCGATTCATGCTGGCCGCGGCCATGAATCCGTGTCCGTGTGGCTATCACGGTTCAGGACAGAGGCAGTGCCAGTGCACGCAGCCCATGATCCAGCGTTATGTATCAAAGATCTCCGGGCCGCTGATGGACCGCATTGATATTCACATTGACGTACCTGCGGTGAACTACAAAGAGCTGCGCGGTAGTGACAGCAAGACGGAAAGCTCAGCGCAGATACGTGAGCGCGTGGTGCGCACCCGCGAAGTGCAGCTCAATCGCTTTGCCGCCGCCGGAGAACCAAACTACTCCAACGCGCAGATGAGTTCACGCCAGATCAGGACGTATTGCGAGCTGGGCAGTGACAGCGAACGCATGCTGGAACGCGCCATGCAACAGCAAGGACTGAGCGCCCGCGCGCACGACCGTATTTTGAAAGTCGCGCGCACCGTGGCGGACATGGAAGGCAATCCTCAGATTGAGAGCAAGCACATCGCAGAGGCAATCCAGTACCGCACGCTGGATAGAACGTATTGGGCTTAGGTTTGTAGTTACTGTCTTGTCATCCTGCGTCTATCAGCGTTCATCAGCGGCAAGTTCGCTTGCCCCGCCAGCGCGGTTCTACGATGCTCTCTCTCACTGTCATCCTGAGCGTGGCGCGCGCGAACGAGCGCGCGAGTCGAAGGACCCCGAAGATGCCGGTTGTAACCAGGTCGACTCAGGGAGTTCTCTCGAGACATTCTTGTGCGAACGCCTTGACACTGCATGGCAGAGGGCACCTTGGATTCGCAGTTCCCTCGGCTACGCTCGGGATTTCGCCAGCGGGCTTTGACGCCCGTTAGCGGCTCAACTTCGACTCGCCGTTCGCCTTCGCTCCGGCTCGGCTCAGAATGACAAGGGTGTGCGCTTCTGACTTTACGCGGCAATCAGTTCGGCAGACCGGGCCCTGTGCGGCGCCCCCACGTAAGGGAAGTCCGCGAGCAGATCCTTGTGCGGCCCGACCTTATCTCCTTTTACCTTTCCATTTGTGAGGATAGGTATGAAGACATCGACGACGTCGTCAGCAAGTGCCCGTCCGTTGTTGGGGAAGGCCGCCGGGCGCTTGGGATCATAAAGCAGGATGTCCGGCAGCAGTGTCGCTGCCACCTGCTTTGCTTTCTCCGGGGTATAGCCACCCGCGTGCTCCAGAGAGTGCGCAAAGGCAGCGATGAAACGGGCATCGTCCGCCGGCTGTCCCGCGAGGTAAGCATTTCTCTCATCACCGGGAAGGAAAGGAGTTTGCTGGGGCCGCGCGCCACGGTCAGCCTGGACCCATTTCCCACCTGCGCCATCCAGCGTGCGGCACCACAGGCCAACCTTTCCAGGACCCAGCGCAGAGTTGGGCACTTCCATCGCGATGCTGCACACATCTTTATCGGCAAAAAAATCTTTGCCGGTGAACTGCAGGTTGTTCAGCGCGCCCTCCACGTCAAAGAAGAACGGATCGCTGCGCCATCCCGCAAAGAATCGGTAGTCACCTTTCTGCGTCAAAAGTGCTTCTCGATCCGTTGAGACCGGCGCGCGCTCAATCACAACTTCACCGCTTTCGTCTGTGCCGGCGGCTTGCGCGCCCTCAACCCGGCGAACCGTTGCGGTCTGAATCCCGCGATCCAAAGCCGAGAAGCGGAACCGGTACGCGATATCGGCCACGGCATCGCCGTTCGTGTCTATTTTGAGCTCGTAGAGTGCATCGGACGCGAAGGGGTCATTGGAAGCAGGCCCCGGAGGGTTCGCGCTGGCGGATGGGTGTACATTCATGATCAAAATCGACTTGCCAGTGCCCCCTGGCTTGGGGAAGGCATACAGGTCAGTGAAATCCAGGCGGGCATCCCCATGGGGAAACCCAAAGTCGGGACCAGAGTAATGGTGTGACATGGGATCATCCTCTCCCCGGTCTAGATACTCTGGGCTGTCTGCGGGTTGTGTCGAAAACTTGATCGCAGCACCGACTCTGCTTGGCTACAGTCTGGCGACATCAACAGCCCAGACAGGCGTCGCGAATCTTTGACAGTGCTAATCTTTGAAGTCGCCGTGGAAGGCAATCCTCAGATTGAGAGCAAGCACATCGCAGAAGCAATCCAGCACCGGTTTTCAATTTCGGCGATTACCAATTTCGGCGATCTTGGCAATCTCCTTCCGCCCCTCCCCCCTCCTATACCCATCCCAGATTGGCGTAGACTTCAGCGGGTTCATCCCAAGTCATCCCAGTTTGGCGTGGACTTCAGAAGTGTGCTGCAGATTGGCGTAGGGTTCAGGGTCTCAATATTACAAAAATTGGTTTAGCCGGGACTAAGACCTCAAGGTATTTTTCAGTTGTCAAAGAACTTCAATTGCCAATTTTGGCAATGCCTTCGCCCTTCGGCGCTGTCGCCGGCTAACTGCTGATTGCCTGTGGCATGCTGTGTTGATCCGAGTAGTTTTTTGCCTTTCGATTCCGGCGATGACCCGATGTCGTGCGATGCCGGCGATTCTTTTATTCTAGCGAATTCATGCTGGCAATCACGCGCGAACTAGTTCATCTGCATAGGGCACTGCCTTTTGCGACCCACTGCTTAACATGGTTCATGTCCAGACGGCCAGGCCTTCAGATTGAGAGCAAACACATCGCAGAGGTGAATCCAGTACCGCACTCCTGGATAGGACGTGTTGGACATAGGTCAGGTCCTGACCTTCGATTTTTGCCGGCGTAAAACTATTTGGTGCAGACAGCTATATCCCACCTTTGCTTGCGCAAAGAACGTGCAGCACCTATTTAGGCTAAATATTATTCTATCCTGCTTCCATTCCATCTAGCCCATCGGGGGGAACAATCAAAAGAAATGGCAAAGGCCGCTCGGGAGAGGGCCTTTGCCGTCTAGCTTACCTGTGGCCGGACTGCTGGGTTTCATTCCCTTTGTCGGTTCCAACTGTAGTTGCGTTCGGCGAAGAAGAAGCCACAGCTCCTTCTTCAGACTTAATCTTGTATACATCGGGAGGATAGTACAATTTGCCTCGTTGATCGAGGGGTTTATCTACCTCGACCTGGATTCGGTTTGCCTTGGCGACCGCATCCTGTCGGATTCCGGTCACCTGCCAGGAAACCTTGCTACCGGGTTTACCCCCGGCAATCCTGAACTTGTTGCTGGAGATTTCATCTTTCACATAAAGGTTGGGGTTAGACGTGCCCACGGCGGTAAGCAGGTAGCGATAGTCACTGTTGAGCGCCTGGAACCAGTTGGGCAGATCAATCCAAGCCTCTCCGTGCTTGTCCAGGACCACTAAACCGTCATACACATTCTTCATATCTGGGCTTTCCACGAAGGAGTGCTGCAGGAATTTGTTGAGAGGATCGAGCGGATGGTCGATTTTGAAGGAACCAAACGCCTTGCCGAGGTTGACGAAATCCCCGGCTTCGGACCACACGAGTCCCCACGGCTGACTAGCTGTGCCAACGGCCCCCTTGCCGGCGTTCAGAGGGATGAGACTGCCTCCATTTGCAAAGTTGCCGAAGAATGTGATCTGTCCTGATCCCGAACCAAGATTCTTTGGGGCGAAGAACCATGCATCTGTTTGCGTCATGTCACGAAACACGATGTTACCGCTTTCAGAGCCGATCCTGAAAAGACTAGGCCACGTTAATAGGCCCGCGCCATCTACATTAAAGGTCGTGCCGGAAGGCTGGGTAATGGTTTGGGTTGCTGTAGGGTTTTGAACTACTGTCTGGCAGCTTGCAGTTTGCCAAGCTATCAGGATTGACAGTGCAAAGATTGAAAATACAAGTCTTTTATAGTTCATTGTCTTTCTCCTGTTGCAATAATGCCTATTTGAATGATTGCAGCCAGTATTTACTGAAAACCCAAGCGATAGCTAAATAGCAATAGGAAACAAGAAATCAAGGGCAAAGTATAGCAACATAACTTGGCTACAATAGGTATTTGTATTGTTAAGTATTGTAGTTAGTTCCATGTTGGAACTAACTAGAAATGGATATAAGTTCTACCACGCGAAGACGAACCGCCATTAACCGCTGGCCGCCGACGTTCGGGCACAACATTGAGCAACTTGTCGAATGTGACGACAGTCGTGGTGCTAGTCTTTGACAGTCGTGCGCGCCCCTTGAATCCATTTCAGTCGCGAACGGCCAGCCTCGGGACCTGGGCGAAAAGGTTTATCAGCTTGTACGAACAGCCTTGAAGCGGCAACGTAGAGGAAGCTGCATCGGGGTCCTTTCGACTCCTCCTCAGTCCCCATTCGCTCCGCTCAGGGTCCCTTGGAGTTCGCTCAGGATGACGGGCGTTAAAAGTGTGGGAGATGGATAAAGCAAATACCGATCAGCGGTCAGCGTTCACTGCGCCATTCGGGAGGAACCATTGCGGAGAAGCAGACTCAGATCAACGCATTTCGAGTGCTCGACTTCTATCTTTTTGTAACCTTAACCCTTTCTCCCTAACCCTTTGCGCACCCGGCACATGGGTTCCACATCAGACAGATTCTTCCACCAACTTGAGTTAGAATATTCTTACTCTGGGTACTCAGTTTTTTTGTTTCTTCCGGCCACTTTTGCCATATGCGTCTGATTTACAAACGCTTTAGCGTGATCACGGGATTTGCCGTCTTGCTTGCGGTGTTGATGATCAACACGGCCGTTACCCGGCGGCAGATCGCCATACAAGACAGCAACCAGGACTGGGCGGAGCACACGCAACGTGTGCTGCTGGAGCTGAGAACCGTGGAGTCTCTGCTGACAGACGCGGAGACCGGCCAGCGCGGGTTTCTATACACCGGCGAACCGCGTTATCTGGACCCCTACAACAATGCGCTGACCCAGGTGTATGCGCACATTGACAAGCTGGCGGCGCTGATCGCGGACAATCCACAGCAATCGGCTCGTATGCCGATGTTGCGCAGCCTGTCCAAGCGGAAGATGGATGAACTGGCGCACAGCATTGAGCTTGATCGTGCAGGCAAAAAAGATGAAGCGCGCGCATTTGTGCTTTCTGACGTAGGCCGGATTGATATGGACAAGATCCGCGCGCTGATGGCTGACATGCAGCGCGACGAAACTGCGTTGGAAGCCACACGCCTGCAGGCCGTAAATCAAAGCACACGCACGCTGGTGCGCACCCTTTATCTTGCTACGGGGCTCGCGATTTTTGGGCTGGTGTTCCTGGCGCTTTACATCATCCGCGAAATGGACCAGCGCGAGAAGCATGCCGCGGAGATTCGCGCGCGCGAAGAGTGGTCTCGCGTAACGCTTAGCAGCATTGGCGATGCGGTGATCGCCACGGACAAAAACGGCAGCGTGACTTACGTGAACCAGATTGCCGAAGACCTGACGGGGATCAAGCTGAAAGAAGCGAAAGGCCAGCCGATCCATCAGGTGTTTCCCATCTTCAATGAGCACACGCGCAAGCGGGTGGATAATCCGGTGGCCAAGGTGCTTGAGTCCGGACTCATTATGGGGCTGGCCAACCATACGGTGCTGCAACGCCGTGACGGCGAGCTGATCCCGATTGAAGACAGCGCCGCGCCAATCTATGACGACAGCAACCAGTTGCTCGGCGTAGTGATGGTATTCCGCGACGTGACGCTGGAAAAACAGGCACAGAGCGTGATGCGCAAAGCGGAAAAGCTGGCGGCCGCAGGACGGCTTGCCGCAACCATGGCGCATGAGATCAACAATCCGCTGGAAGCCGTGACCAACCTGATTTATCTGGTGCGGCGCACGGCAGACCTGCCGGAAGAGACCCAGGGCTACCTGGCGATGGCGGAGCAGGAGCTGGACCGCGTTTCTCACATCACGCGGCAGACGCTTGGTTTCTATCGCGACTCATCCGAGCCCGGGCCGGTGGAGATGCGCGTGGTGATTGAATCCGTGCTGAAGATTTATGACAACAAGATAAGAGGCAAGAGCGTTGCGCTGGAGCTGGAACTGGCGGAGTGTCCGGCGGTCTTTGGCCTGCAGGGCGAGATGAAGCAGCTGATCGCGAACCTGGTTTCAAATGCCGCGGACGCGATTGGCCATGGCGGAAAGATACGCATTGTGATGGCGCCTGCCTCGCGCAAGCAGAGCAATGGCGTGGAGCTCAAAGTGGAAGATAGCGGCCCCGGGATTTCTGTGGAGCATCGCACACATATTTTTGAGCCGTTCTTTACTACCAAAAAAGATGTTGGCACCGGCCTGGGCTTGTGGGTGAGCAAAGAGATTGTCGAGCGCCATGGCGGCCATATTGAGCTCAGCTCCGGAAAAGATCGCAGTCTGGGTGGCGCTGTCTTTACCGTATTTCTGCCCTGTGACGCTAACACTAAAGCCGAGAGCGTGAGCGGATCAGCGTAAAGCGCGCTAGCCGCGTTTCGAACGTGCGCGCCGGTGGCTCGTAGGCAGAATGCTCTTACTTGCTGGTTTCCTGGTATTCCGAACCGCCCGGGTAGTTTTAAGTATGCCGCGGAGAGCTTGGTTCACTGCTTTATCCGTGGGGAACGCTTCGGAAACATCAGGCTCAAGCAGTACAAGATTGGTTCCTTCACGATAGCGTTTCGTATGCTTGCCCTGTATGCCGCCTGGCATGGCCGCAAAATCGTATTCAGCGCGCATTTCGTTATTCCGATTGGTTTTCTTCATAAAATCTTTTTTCGCGCCGGGTAGCTTTCCTGGCGCTGATGATCCGAATGGTATCACCTTCTTCTGTGTGCGCAACAACCAACACACGTCTGTGGGCTGATTGCCCAATGGTCAAGAACCTTTGCTCGCTCTCTGAGTGGTCATTGTCAGGGAAGGTCGTTGACAGTGGATCATCAAAGACAGTCGCGGCTTCACGGAAATCCGCACCGTGTTTCTTGCGGTTGGCTGCGGCTTTGCGGACGTCCCAGGCAAAAATCACTAGTTAGTATTAGCAGCGAGTGTAAGATTAGTCCATAGGTGGCCATGATGTTTGACTCTGAACTCTCACCCGATCCAGACTCTCGCAAGATTTCCCGCCGCGCCTTTCTTCTCTCTGCGGCGACCATAGGTGGAGGTTTATACTTGTGTCATATGAGTCTCTTTTCCAGAAAAACCGAGACGGCGGAAGCCAGCGCAGAGAACAAGTCACAACAGACCCCGCAGGAAGTTACGATTGTGGAGTTTACGGATTCCGGCGAGCGCAAAGATACGGTGCACGTTCCCAAGATCGTGAAGAGCGATGCGGAGTGGCAGCGGGAGCTCCCGCCCAACGCGTTTAACATCACGCGGCATGACGACACGGAGATGGCCTTCAGCGGCCAATACTGGAACAACCATGACAGCGGACTTTATCGCTGCATTTGCTGTGGCACGGCGCTGTTCAGCTCAGATACCAAGTTTGAGTCCGGCACTGGCTGGCCCAGTTTCTATCAGCCGATTGCAGAAGAAAACGTGGAGTCGATTAACGACAGCACGTTTGGCATGCGCCGCACCGCGGTGGCTTGCACCCGTTGCGATGCGCACCTTGGCCACGTGTTCAGTGATGGCCCCAAACCTACCGGGCAGCGCTACTGCATGAACAGCGCGTCATTAAAGTTTGTGAAGAAGACGTAAGCCCATGGGAGCCGCGTAAATCTTTGCCGCCCGTCATTAACGCACAGGGGATCACCAAAACTTACGGCGCTTCTCCGCTTTTCCAGGACGTATCGTTTACCATTTCTGAAGGCGACCGCATTGGATTGATCGGGCCGAATGGCTCGGGCAAATCCACGCTGCTGGGCATTCTTTCCGGCAGCATTGAGCCGGATAGCGGCAATGTTGCGGTGCGCCGGCACACCAGGCTCAGCTATGTGATCCAGGAATCGCAGTTTGCCGCGGGTGAAACGGTGCGGTCGGTGGTGGCAAAAGCGTTGGAGCGCAGCGCAGTGCCGGAGGCCGAGCGCCCAGGACGCTTGTTTGAAACGCTGGGACGGGCCGGCTTTGAAAACTTTGATGCCGAAGCGGCAAAGCTTTCCGGCGGCTGGCGCAAACGCCTGGCGATTGCAGAAGCATTGGTGCAACAGCCGGACGTGCTGCTGCTGGACGAGCCCACGAACCATCTTGATCTTGAAGGTATTGAGTGGCTCGAAGAACTTCTGCGCGCAGAGCAGTTTGCCTGCGTGGTGGTGAGCCATGATCGCTACTTTCTTGAAAACGTGGCCACGCAGACGGTGGAGCTGAGCCGCGCTTATCCTGACGGGCTGTTGCGTGTTCCGGGAAACTACAGCGCGTTTCTGGAAAAGAAAGAAGAGTTTCTGCTGGCGCAAGAGAAACACCAGGAGTCGCTGGAAAACCGCGTACACACTGAGATTGAGTGGCTGCGCCGCGGTCCCAAGGCCCGGGCCACCAAAGCCAAAGCCCGCATCAACACGGCCAATCAGTTGATCGCTGATCTGGCGGAGTTGAACTCGCGCACACGCACGGCGAGCGCGAAGATTGATTTTTCCGCCACCGATCGCAAAACCAAACGCCTGGTTGAGCTGAACCATGTGAGTTATGCGATTGGCGATCGCACGCTTTTTGCCGGCCTTGATTTCATTGTGACGGCCGGCAAGCGCGTGGGACTGGTTGGTCCTAATGGCAGCGGCAAAACCACGCTGCTGCGTTTGCTGCGCGGAGAAATGCCGCCGACGGCGGGAGAGATCCGCCGCGCTGACTTTTTGCGCGTCGTCTATTTTGACCAGAACCGCGTGCTCGACCCGGACGTTACGCTGCGCCGCGCGCTGGCGCCGGACAGCGATTCCGTGGTCTATCAGGACCGCGTGGTGCATGTGGCGTCCTGGGCGTCGCGGTTTTTGTTTACCAGCGAACAGCTGAATCAGCCTGTGGGACGGCTCTCCGGCGGCGAGCGGGCGCGTGTGCTGATCGCGCAGTTGATGCTGCAGCCTGCCGATGTTCTGTTGCTGGACGAGCCGACCAACGATCTTGATATTCCGACGCTCGAGATATTGGAAGAGACGCTGCTTGAATACACTGGCGCGCTGGTGCTGGTAACGCATGATCGATACATGCTGGACCGTGTTTCCACCATGGTCCTGGGCCTGGATGGACGCGGCGGCGCAGAGAGTTTTGCCGACTATCTGCAATGGGAGACATGGCAGGCAGAGCGCAAACAGCCGGCGCGCGTAGATAGCACTGAGCCGGCGGCGAAGCCCGCGCGAGCCGTGGAAACGGCGGCGGCGAAGAAGAAGCTCTCTTACATGGAAGCCCGCGAGTTTGCGACGATCGAAGAACGGATCGCGCAGGCGGAAGAAACTTTGCAGAAGAAGCGCACGGCGGCTGAAGATCCAAAGATCGCCACGGACGCGCACGGATTGCTGACAGCGCACGCCGAAATGGACGAGGCGCAGAAGGCGGTCGACCAGTTGTATGCCCGCTGGGCGGAGCTGGAAGCGAAGAAGAGCTAAGCCATTCAAAAAACCGTTGGGTGATGTAGCTGTACCTGGCATCGTTGGACTTCGGCACAACTCAAACGGGGAAACGATAAAAACCCGCTCCATCACCCGACGTTTATTGGATGCAGCGGCAGAGCAAAAAGGAAGTCTCAGATGATTGAGCCTGCCCCGGGCGCAGTCGTGTCCGCCATATAAAGACATCCCGCTCCCCAACCCCTTCATGCCCGGTCCCTCCTGTCTGTCGTTCTCGTCACATTCCATGCCGCCAGCTGGATCGTGTATGCCAGCTGCCCAACCTGCTTATGGTCCAGCGTCCCCTCGATAATCGCTCCTTGCAGCTTTCTGATCGCTACCTGAATGCTGTCCGGATCTTCCAGCGGCCCCAGGTCCAGCTTCTGTGTCCGCGCCTCTTCCATTCGCTCATGCATGTAGCAAAGTTTTCTGCCGCGAACCCTTGGTGACCCGCACTGCTCTCCATTCACATGCAGATGCTGGCATCGGGCAGCCCGCTTGGCTTTCTCCAGGTTCCTGCTCCGTACCGCTGCTTGTTCACGCTGATATTCATCCAGTACTCGCACGCCCATGGCAAACAACTCGTGCTCTTCGTAATACTTGTTTTCTATGTCCCGTGCCTTGGGGTCGGCCAATATATTCTTCGCCAGATAGTCCTTGTAAGCCTGGAACGCCTGGAAGAAAGCCATGCACAGCCTGCCGCCTTCGCTCGCCTGCCAATTCTCCTTCATGCTCCGCTTATAGGCTTCGTGTCTAACAGCGTGCCGCCGGTTCAGTTCCTTTACTTCTTCGCGTGAAAACATCTGGCCGTTGTAGCTGACCTCCGCCAGCGGATCGCCCTTCGCTCGCGGTCTGATCTCCCTCTCCGCTAATCCCCTGTGGATATCCATCCCATTCAGCTGCTTTTCATCCATATTTACCTCGCTTTGTCTTTCGCAGTTCTTCCTGATTCTTTTCCAAATCAGAGTTATCAGTGCAAATCAGTGGTCTGGGTTTGTCTTCTGCTTTTCAAAATCGTCAACTTTGGCAATTTCGGCGATCATGGCAATCTCCTACCTGCCCCTTCCCCCCGTTTCGTCCCATGGTGTCCCATGTTGTCCCACCCCGTCCCGGGCTGAGAGATCATGCAGAGGGTCACAACCCTAAAATGCAAAAACCCGGCTCTCAGCCGGGTATCAAAACCAAATTTTAAAATCACTCTTGGACCGCAGGCGCCCTCGCCTGCGATATTTTGCTGCTCTTTCATCTACAAACAAAATACGAAAGCTATCTTAGCGAGTAGCTCCGTCAATTGCAACAAAATTCTGCGACCCTCTGCCTGACATTTATGCGCAACGTAGCTAAGAGTCCCGCCAGGGACGGTTGGTAATAGCCCGGTACGTTTCCGAGGTGCGCTTGCGCACTGAGGAATAAGTGCCGGGTAAACGAACAAATGAATTCTTCCTTACGCCGTAGGCTGTCGCGCAGCAAAGCACAGCGACAAAACCTATTCCGCCCTCAACGTCACCATGGGATCGATACGCATCGCGCGTCTGGCGGGAATGTAGCTGGCAAGCAGCGCCAGCGCCGCCAGCAACGCTGTAACAATCATGAACGTAAGCGGGTCCGTGGATCGAACACCATAGATGAGGTTGCCGAGCAATCGGGTGCAGCCGGCAGAGATGGTAATGCCCAGGACTATGCCAATCGCGGCAAGCCGCAAGGTTTGCCGCAACACCAGGACGCAAACGTTACGCGGTGTTGCGCCGATGGCCATCCGGATTCCAATCTCCCGCGTTTTTTCCCGCACCATGTAGGAGATCACCGCAAACACGCCGAGCGTGGTGAGCAGAACGGCCAGTCCTGCAAGCCCGCCCAGCAGAGTGATGGCAACGCGCCAGTCGGCAAGTGCGTCGGGAACCAGATCGGCAAAAACCGCCACGTGGCGTATGGGCTGATCAGGATCAACCGATTGCAGTACGTCATTCACTGACTTGCGCACGGCAGCTGCAGAGTCGCGCGTGTGTACCAGCAATGACATATTGAAGAAAGATATTTGCGCGTAAGGAACGAAGATTTGCGGCAGTGGTTCCTGGTTAATAACGTCCCGCGTGTCCGCCGCCACGCCCACCACGCGCCTGGGCTTTTTCTCGCCATTCACATCGCCGCGCGTAACCACAATCAACTGGCCGAGCGGGTCCTGATTCGGCCAGTATTTTTGCGCCAGGGCACGGTTGATCACGCAAACCGGCTCGGACAGAATAGAGTCAGAGTCGGCGATGAAGCGGCCGCGCAAAAGCGGAATGGAAAAAGCAGACAACGTATGCGAGTCCGACAGCCGCAGTTCGATATCATTGAATTGCTCATCAAGACTGCCATTTTCTATTTTTTGAAAGCTTCCGCCAAAGAACCCTCCGTCAAGCGGGATACCGTGGGTGAAAGTTGCATCCATCACGCCGGGCAGCGCTCGCATCTTATCGACTACCTGCTGGTAAAAGCGGACTACATCAGGATCTCGCTGATATTTAGTGCGTGGCAATGAGATCGCAACGATGACGCGATGATCGGTATCAAAACCAAACGAGACGTGATGGAGACTTTGAAAGCTGCGCACCACCAACCCCGTGCCGGCCAGCAATACCAGGGAGCACGCAATCTCAGCGATGACAAAACTCTGGCGCAGCCGGCGGCCCTTTACGTTCACCGTTGCCGTGGAAGAAGCGCGGCGCAGCAGATCATGCATCTCCGCGTGGACCACGGTCAGGGCCGGAACCAGCGCGAAAATAATCCCTGCTGCCACGGAAACGCCAAAGGTAAAAAGCAAAACCGGCCAGCTGAGATTCGCGGCGCTCAACTCCGGGGACTGCCATTCCAGTTGCCACAGCAGGATCTTTTTTCCGGTAGCGCCAATTGCCAGACCGGCCACGCCGGCGGCCGCACCTAGACAAATACCCTCCACCACCAACTGGCGAATCAAATTTCGCGGCTTGGCGCCAAGCGCCATGCGGATGGCCAGCTCGCGCGTCCGTCCCGTCACGCGCAGCAGCATCAGATTGGTGACATTGGCGCATGCCACTAGCAAAACCAAAGCTACCGTGGCCAAAGATACCAGCAGCATGGGCCGCAGGTCTGCATTGATGGATTCCTGCACCGGTGCAATGGCGGCTGCCCCATAAATATCACCCGTAGGATGGGCTGCGCGAATGCTGGCAGCAATACGGTTCAGTTCGTCTTTCGCCTGCGCTTCAGTAAAGCCGGTCTTGATGCGTGCGACTACCGCCAGAAAGCGCGCGTCGCGCCACAACATGCGATCCGGGCGGATCTGTTTCTGCAACGGAATCCACAGCGCAAGGTCCTCCTCGCGAAAATCCGCTTTCGCCGGCATCACACCGATCACCGTAAACGAATCACCATTAATGCCAATCGTTTTGCCGATCATCCCGGCATCCGCCTGATATTTACGTCGCCACAGTTTGTCGCTCAACAGGACTGTTGGCGCTGCGCTGGGATGATCTTCTTCCGGACGAAAGTCTCTGCCCAGCTCCGGATGAACGCCCAGAACTTTGAACCACTCCGCCGAAGCTGCGCCACCCCAAACCTGCTCCGGCGGGCCGTTGCCGGTGAGACTGTAACGAAAACCTTCCGATGCCGCCATGCCGGCAAAGGACCTGCTCTGCTGTTGCCAGTCAACAAAGTTAGCCGGAGATAGGTCCGATCTGGTGGCAGAATCATTGGCTGTCTTGGTCTCAAAGAGCCGCAGCAGGTGTTTGGAGTCCGGATACGGCAACGGCCGCAGCAACAGCACATCAATCATGCTGAAGACTGCAGTGTTCGCGCCGATGCCCAGCGCCAGCGTAAGGACCACAACCAGGGAAAAGCCAGGCGCTTTGCGCAGAGAGCTAAGAGTATAGAAAAGGTCTTGAAGAAGGGACATGCGATCTCTCGGGCGCGAGTGTAACACGGAAAATCATCGGAACTATCCGTCCTCTACTCCTTATAGATGGAGATATCGGTACAACATAGATTCCCTGCGTCCTTCGTGCCCTTTGTGGTTATCTGTTTCTTGTTACTCCGCCAGAAACTCCGTTGTCTCTTTCAAAAACAGATTCAACTGATCATGGTGCACCCAGTGTCCGGCCTTGGGAACTTTCACCATGCGGAGATCGCGGATGGCGTTGACGCGTATATCGTCCAGCGGGACGGGAGCAAAACTTTCCAGTCCCCAGAAGAGCAGAGTAGGCGAGGTGATTTGTCCGTAGAGTTCGGCGGTATCGGAAAGATTATGGCCAAAAGGAGAGAGAGCACGCGCATAGTTATCAAACTTCCAGGTCAGGCAGCCTTCGGAATCCCAGTTGGTGCCGTGCAGTGTGAGATGGCGCGCAACTTCGTCGCTCAGGCGCGGATTGGCTTCTTTCATGCGGGCCACGGCGGCGTCAAGGCTGGGATAAGGTTTGACTTTGCGCTTCTCGATGTCGCGGCGGTCTTCAATCCAGCGGCGCAGCCGTTCCGACGCCGGGCCCTGCACGCGATGTTTGGGCGGAAATCCGATGCCTTCAATGGAGACGGCTTTGGCCACGCGATCTGGATAGACGCCGGCGTAATGCAGAACAATAATGCCGCCAAGAGAATGGCCCACCAGCCGGATCGGGAACTCATCAATGATATCGAGCAGCGCGGAGAGATCGAGCACGTGTTCAGCAATGTTGTACATTGCGCCGGGCGCCCAGGCGCTGTTGCCGTGTCCGCGCAGGTCAAGAGCGTAGACGTGATAGTGCTCGCGCAGAGAGCGCGCCACCCAGTCCCAGTTGCGCGCGTGGTCCAGACCGCCATGGACGAGCACCAGCGCGGGCTTGCCATCCTGTCCGTAATCCCAGAACTGCAACTTCAGCCGGTCAGAATAAAAGAAATGCGAGATCGGTTCTATATTGTCTGCCAAAAGTTTTGCGCTCCGTTTTCAGAAAACATTCTCGCAAACATTTTCGCAAACATTCAAATGCACGGCCCTGCTTGACACGCGTTGCTGACGCCACTTAGACTCCCATGCTTCCGCGGTTGTGGCCACGCTTCTGTGACGCAACGTCGCGGCGATGAGCAGCCGACGGTTTTTGAAAATGCTTTTTCTTCCGGAGTGTTGATCGAAACCTGGTGAAAGCTCGCAGGCATGCGAGAAGAAGAGGAGCAAGTTACAATGACATCACGCAGTTTTAAAATACTAACTGTCCTGACGCTGGCATTTTGCGCGCTGGGAATGGAGGCACAAGTGCTACCTAATCCTTACGGACCACCTATCAGCGTGGAGAACGCCAAGAAAGCTGCCGCAGCGGCACTGGCGGAAGCGGTGAAAAATCACTGGACCATGGCGGTTGCCATTGTCGATCCCAATGGAACGCTCGTCTATTACGAGAAAATGGACAACACACAGCTTGGCAGCGCCAAGGTGGCCGTGAACAAAGCGGTTTCAGCGGCTTTATATAAGCGCCCGACCAAGGCGTTTCAGGATGCCCTGGCCGGCGGCGGCGCTGGTTTGCGCGTGATGTCTTTAGAAAAAGCGGTGCCGGTGGAAGGCGGTATTCCTCTGGTGAGCGATGGCAAGATCATTGGAGCTATTGGTCTCTCCGGCGCCAACAGTGATCAGGACGGCCAGTGTGCCACGGCTGGCGCAGCAGTTATTAAATAAGTGTTAAAGAGTTTCTGGAGCGGCTCGCCCTGTTATGGTGGCGGGCCGTTTTCTTTTGTTCCGGCTGAGCGTTTACATCGGGTTGGCTGTTGTTTTCCCTCTGATTTCCAGATTTTGTAGACACAGTTCTTAACTCTTCATCGCCACTGGTTGAGGTCCGCTCAGGATTTCCAGCAACTCAGGAAACCTAAGCTGCTGGATCTACATCTCAGCCTGTAATCCAGGTTGGTGAAAAGCGCCATGAGTCGATCCAGGTCCCTAGTTGTACTGCAAATATCCTTCGTCTTATTCCTTATTAACTTTTGCGGTTGCGGCGGAGTTAACGCCGGCGGCGGTGGCGGCAATGGCAACACCGGCCCGTCTCAGGCAATCATTGCCTTTGGCGCGCAGCCCGGAGCCATTGTCCAGGGACAATCCACTACATTGTCCTGGAATGTAACCAATGCAGCTTCGTTCTCTATTTCACCGGCAGTTGGCACAGGCACATTGCCGATGTCGGGCTCAGCCACCGTTTCTCCGGGGCAAAATACTACGTATGTTGCCACGGCGACGGACACAAATGGCCGGTCGACATCGTCTTCAGTCAGCGTAGTTGTTGTAGCTGCGGGCTCTGCGCCTACGATTAGTTTGAGCGTACAGCCAACCGTTACGGGCGCCGGCCAGCCTACTGTGATTACATGGAACAGCACCAACGCGCTTTCTGTGGCCATCACGCCTTCCATCTTTACTGAGGACCAGACGGCTCTGGCTTTGTCCGGCTCCGCGGCGATTGTGCCCAACGCAACGACTACCTATAAAGCCACGGCCACCGGAGTCAATGGCGTGACGGCCACCGCTACGGCGACGATTAACCTGCTCAGTGTGACGCTCACCGCCACTCCGGCAAAGGTTGGTCCCGGACAAAGCACCACACTGAGTTGGACAAGCACAAATGCAACGTCGCTCAGCATTGATCAAGGCGCTCCGGCGATAAGCGGAGCTACCGGCAGCGTAATCGTTTCACCCATCGCAACAACCACCTACACGATTACCGCCACCAACGGCACGGCGGTTGCAACCGCCACAGCTACAGTCACTGCGCCGCTGGCAGTTACATTGACCGCGAATCCGGTGAACATCGCGCCGGGCGGCCAGTCCACGCTGACCTGGGCTTCCACGGGCGCCAGCACATTGAGTATCGATCAGGGGATTGGAGCGGTTAAGGGCATCAACGGCAGTCAGGTGGTTACTCCGGCACAAAATACCACCTACACCATTACCGCCACGGACGCGCAGGGAAATGTAACGACTTCCGCAGCCACGGTAAACGTTGTGACCAATACTGGACTTGCGGGCATCAAGCACATCATCGTGATGCTCCAGGAGAATCGATCGTTCGATAACTATTTCAGCAAGCTTGGCGATTATGCGCAGGCGCACGGAATCGCTAACTATCAAATCAACGCCGGTTATGATCCCAACATCCTTGTGCCCTTGCTCAACGGCAATCTGGCGCACCCATTCCATGCGATAACCACGCGGACGGAGAATCTTTCTCCTGCCTGGGATGAGAGCCATTTTGATATGCATCAGCAGCCGGATGGCACATTCCTGATGGATCGTTTTGCTCTGACCACGAACTCCGTATCTCATGCATTCGATATCAACGAAGGTCTGCGCGCGCTTGGCTACTATGACGATTCCGACCTTCCTTACTATTACGATCTGGCAACGCAGTTTGCCACCAGCGATTCATTCCATTCAGGTCTGCTGGCCAATACCATTCCCAATCGGCAATATATGTTCTGCGCAACTTCGCAAGGGCGTATTTTCCCGTCGCCACAGGGATCGCCAAAATGGACCTGCCCGACCATTTTCTCCAGCCTGCAAAACGCCGGAGTGAACTGGAAGTACTACAACAAGGATGGCATCGTTCTGGCCGGTTTTGCCGATTATGACAATCTTGCCATTCAGGCCAATGCAAATCATCCGATCCAGGAATACTTTGAC
Organism: Terriglobia bacterium; assembly: GCA_963724105.1. Lineage (GTDB taxonomy): Bacteria > Acidobacteriota > Terriglobia > Terriglobales > Acidobacteriaceae > Angelobacter. Next base: position 641,431 of record CAVRTD010000010.1, read on the forward strand.
ACTCTTGCCAGCCCAACCGCTGACCAGGACCTTCCTTCATTTGTCTGGATCGACTCCGGCTCTGGTCCAAGCCATTTAGACGAGCACCCGGACAACAACGTTCAAACGGGCGCTGCTTACGTAAAGACGATTATTGACGCCCTGATGAAGAGCTCTGCGTGGAGTGACTCCATTTTCATTCTGGCGTATGACGAAGGCGGCGGCTTATATGACCACGTGCCTCCATTCACCGTGGTCGCCCCCGATGACATACCACCGCAGTTGGGACCGAATGATCTGCCTGGCGATTTCACGCTCAGCGGCTTCCGCGTACCCATCATTGTGATTTCACCCTTTGTGAAACCGCATTTTGTTTCCCACACGAATCGCGAGCTGACTTCGATTTTGAAGCTGATTGAAACGCGGTTCAACCTGCCTGCGCTCACGCGACGTGACGCTGCGGCCGACGACATGACAGAGTTCTTCGACTTTGTGAACCCGCCGGCTTTCCTGACACCGCCAGTACTGCAAGCCCAGCCGGTGGATCCGGCGAAAGACGATCCCTCGCAAGAGGCTCCGCCACAGTAAGATCGATCAGACTTGAAATACAAAAGGCCGTGATGACAAGATCGCGGCCTGATTTTTTGCTGACTACGGCTAAGGCATCACCTGGAATGGACGCATCATGTCATTGTCCTCATGTTCCAGCATGTGGCAGTGATACACATATTTTCCTGTGAACCCCTGAAACGGCACAATGATGGAAGTGACCTCGCCGGGATTCACGCGTACCGTGTCCTTCCATCCCATTTCATTTTTCTCCGGTGGACGAGGCTTGCTTTTGTATTGGATTACGCCACTATCCATATATTTCTGAATCTCAAAAGACTGTCTCTCCAGAATCTGAAACTGCACCAAATGAAGATGCATGGGATGTGTATCGTCTGTTGTGTTGATGAACCGCCAGATTTCCGTCGTGTTCAGCTTGGGCGATTCAGTGACCGGATCGTCATAGCCCACGCGGTTGATTTTTACTCCCAGAGAGTTTTGCTGCGCGTCCAGAGACTCATACAAAACCAGCTCTCTGGTCTTTACCGCCGTTTCCGTCTGCAGGCGTTCAAAAGGAATGGACCAGGCAGGCTTCGCGCTCTCATCGCTTCCGCGCAGACGCGCAGAAACTCTTACCTCCATCAGCTGTTGCAGAGGAGCTGCTTTCATTGGCGATTCGTCGTTGCCTGTTCCGGGAAACGGCGCAGAGGCATAGTTCGACACAATAAACTTCTTGCCTGCATGGCCGGAAAAATCCACGATCAAGTCCGCGCGCTCAGCCGGCGCCAGCATGGTAGATGTAACTTCCACCGGTTCCGGCAGCAGTCCGCCATCTGAGCCAATCTGAAAAAACTTCATGGCGACTGTTGAAAAGGGAAGCGCAGGATCAGAAAAGAACAGGCTGAAGAAGCGCGAGTTAGACGCGTTTACAACCCTGAATCGATATCGGCGCGGCTCGACTTCCAGGAAAGGAAAGATGGCTCCATTGATCACCGGAACATTCCCAAAGAACTCCGGCCCCCACACGCCCGGAGCAAGCCGTGCGTGTGCCATGCTGGATGCCGCATAGATGAGATGTCCTTCGTCATTCAATAAACGGTCCTGTACAACCAGCGGAATCTCATACGGCCCGGCAGGCAGGTTGAGTTGTTTTTCCTGCTCGTCGCGCAGCAGATACATGCCCGCTAGTCCGGCGTAGTTATTCAGCCGGGTAATGCCCAGAGCATGGTCGTGGTACCAGAGCGTTGCGGCACGTTGCTGGTTAGGATAGTGATACGTCGCGGAGTGTCCGGGCTGGATCCACTTTTCCGGCAGGCCGTCATCTTCAGAAGCAGTACGCGCTCCGTGCAGATGGGCCACAGTCCGCACAGCCGGCGCTGGAGGCATGGCGCCATGGATTTTCGTATCTATCTCAAACAAATGTTTTTCCGGAAGCTGATTCATCCATTCAATGGATACAGGCTCGTTTGTCACGGCTTCAATCACCGGCCCCGGATACTTTCCCTCAAAGCCCCACAATGTTGCAGGCGGCAGCTGGGAATGCAGGCGCTGCTGGAACTGCATCATGCGTACCTTGTATTCCAGCTTTCCTTTGTTCTTGCGCACAGGCTGCAAGCGGCTCGGGATGGGCAGCGGATCTACAAACTTCAGCAGCCGGTCAATACCTTCATACCCCGGTTTGGGCGGGCTTGGTTTCTGAGCAGCGAGCAGCCTGCGTGCCTGGCCTCTGGCAGGAATCAGCAGGCCTGAAACGCCAATAGAAAGCAGCTTTACAAAGTCGCGTCGTTTCATCAAGAGCTCAAACTCAATCGCCGTTCCAGGTTTCCAGCCGCGCTGGCCGATTTAAGATTAATAACATAAGGGGAAAGAAGTATGTTGCGCCAACCCACTAGCTGACCGGAGATGAAGGCTTGTTCTTCTCGATTCTCATCATCGTCGCCGTCATAGTATGGATGCAGGTTGCTGCCCAGCTTTTGTGCGTGCGGCTGGATGCCCGCAAGTTTCCTGCACCTGGCAGGATCGTCAAGACCGTGCGCGGCAGTATGCATGTGCGCCAGATGGGCGATGGCCATCCTGCTGTTGTGCTGGAAGCAGGCATTGCCGCTTCATCTCTGAACTGGAGTATCCTGCAGCCGCAGCTGGCAGAGCTCACTTCTGCCTATAGTTATGACCGTGCAGGTTTCGGCTGGAGTCCCTCACTGGAGAGCAAATGCACGTTGCAGCGCATGAGCAGCGATCTCCATGAACTTCTGAACGCTCTCGATGTTCCCAAACCATACGTGTTAGTTGGCCATTCGTTCGGTGCTTACATTGTCCGCGTTTACGCGCAGCGCTTTGCCCAGGAGCTGGCCGGAGTGATTCTGGTCGATCCCATAACGCCTGAAGAGTGGATCAAGCCGGATAGCTCGCAACGCTGGCAGCTTCGTCGCGGCGTATGGTTTTCCCGCGCAGGCGCGCTACTGGGATCGCTGGGCGTGATTCGCTTCTGTCTATGGTTGCTGCAGCGCGGCAGCAGTGCAGTGCCGCGGAGCGTCCTGGGAGCATTCGGCGTCAGAGCATCAGAAACCGTGCGGCGGATACTCGGAGAGCTGGCCAAGCTGCCGCCACAAACCGTGCGCCTGATTCGCGAACGCTGGAGCAATGCAAAGTTTTTCTGGACCATGGCGCGCTATATCCAATCGCTACCGAACTGCGCTGCTGAGGCTTCCTGTTGCGAAATCCCCGCTCATATTCCGGTGACGGTGATTTCCGGCGCGCACCAGCCTCCCGAGCGCATCGCCGAGCACAAAGCGATTGCCAGGCATTCTCTTCATGGCAAACACGTGACCGCTGCCAACAGCGCCCATTGGGTTCATCTGGACCAGCCAGAACTGATTGTTGCAGCCTTCCGCGAAATGGCAGAACAGCACCAAAACCTTTAACCACAGAGGACACGAAGGAGCACGGAGGAAAAACGCAAGAGTAAAACCTTTTACTGCAGATTTGAAATCCGCGATGATCTGCGAGTAGAAGACAAGAGTATTGAAACCCATACGGTAGGAATTCTTCTGCTTTTTGTTATTGATTTTTCTCTGCGACCTTTGCGTCCTCTGCGGTTAAAGTTTTTGACTTTGTTCCGAATCAGTGTTCATCTGTGTTTCTTAATGGCAGGGCTTTTCTTGCGCTTTTCCTCCGTGCTCCTTCGTGTCCTCTGTGGTTAAAGGTTTTGTTTTTATCCGCGTAAGGTCCTTTGTGGTTCAACGTCTCGCATATTAAAATAATCCCCGATCCCACATGAAAAAAGTCGTTGAGCGTGAGAAAAACAAAAACTATTACCGCGTGCTGCATGTCCCCATCTGGATTTGGGTTTTCTGGATTCTGCCCGGTCACCTCACGGCCGCGCTTTACGCGCATGGCCCTGACCGCCGTCACTGGATATGGCTGGCGATTGTAACCGCCGTTTGCGCATGGCGCGGGTTCGCCGGGCGTCTTCCCGGCGGTGAACACCGTCCTTACATCACGCATTATGGCGAGCCCAAACCGAATCTTTGGTATCGCGTAGTCTGCTATACCTCGGCATGGATTGATCTGCTGGTGCCCTTCACTATCAATCTGATTGGATTGGTCATCAACTTTTTTACCGGCCGCTGGATCATCAACGATCTCTTCACCAGGCTTTATTACCCGTTGGCCGCCGTCGTGGTCATTGCCACGGTTCTGGATTTCACTCCGCGCGCCCGCCGATCCACCCGCAATGAAGGCGCTGAAAAAGGCTGGTTTTATATTGCTATCTGGACTGTGGTGCCAACGCAGCTTGCTGGCTGGGCCATGTGGCGATTGGGAAAATATTTTGATCTTTCTCCCGCCAGTCTCGGAGAGCTTAGGCTGGCGACCTTCCTTATTGTTGCCGGTTGTTTCGTAACTCTGGGATTGCTGGGCAAACTGCCGCGAACTCAGCGCTACCACATTCCTGAAGGCGTGATTTCTGATATGCCGGTTTCTGCCGGCGCCTGAACTAGAAATACGGGAGTGATTCGATTCCACTCCCGTGTATTTTGTCGCCGCATTTAGGCTGGCGCGCAGCGTGAGCGAAGCGCCGTCAGAATTTCAATCTATAAGACAGAAGGCCACAATCGTATTCCCGCGTTTGCCCGTCTTCTTTTCTATCGTGCGAACCAGTTTTTCTTCCAGATTATCTGGATCGGGCGTCATCTCGCACGCGGCAATCTGTTCGTCTGTAGCGCCGTGATAACAAAGTTCGCAAACGGCCAATCCGTTTTCTTCTCCTGAACGTACTGGTGGGCCAAAGGTGCGGCACGTCATGGGGCGCGCGGAATATAAATCACAGGCACCCGTTGCCGGATCAAGCGCCGGGCAAGGCTCGCTATTGGCAAAGTCAGCAAAGCTGGCTTCGGCATCTTCATCTTCATTCAGCAGACCAGTCTTAGGATCGCCCGGGAAATCCGGCGAGAGCCGCTTTACGGATTGCTTAGCGCGCTTGCGGACCTGGGCGGCGCGCTGTGGATCAGCTGGCTTTAAGATCGGCCAGACCTTTCTGCAGGCGTGCAGCGTCCAGTTGGCTGATAGAGAAACGGCCCATAGCAACACTGTGTGCAGCCCTTGCGGCATACCAGCCACGCGCCGCTCTTGCGCGCGGCATCAACCAAAGCGGCATCCACAATCTGGATGAGTTTATGGTCAGACGCAGGCAGGGAAGTGCGCACCCTTAAAGCATATCGCAAAACATTGGGCGGAGCCTGCTGCTCCGCCCTGAGTTCTTAACCTATGTAGTCTTAGGCCTTCATCTTCTCGGCAAACTTCTGCTGGAATTTTTTCACCTTGGGAGCTACCACCATCTGGCAATACGGCTGGCTGCCGTTATTGGCGAAATATTCCTGGTGATAGTCTTCGGCGATAAAGAATTTGCTGGCCGGCTCCAGTGACGTAACGATTGGATTGGCCCATATGTGCTCCGCGTTCAGTTCGTCGATCGCGTTCTTCGCCTCACGGTGTTGCTCTTCTGAAGAGTAAAAGATCACGGAGCGGTATTGCGTCCCCATATCGTTGCCCTGGCGGTTGAGCGTGGTTGGGTCATGGATGGTAAAAAACACGTCCAGCAGCTCGCGATAGCTTGTTTTGCCGGGATCGAACGTAACGCGCACCACCTCGACGTGCCCGGTGTCTCCGTCGCAGACCTGGCGATACGTGGGATTCTCAACATGGCCTCCCATGTAGCCCGACTCAACGGACGTGACTCCCTGCATGCGGTCAAACACCGCCTCAAGACACCAGAAACATCCGCCGCCTAACACCACTGTTTGTAAGTTTTCCATAAAGATTAGATGCCTTTGCTCTCTGAAAGTTCCATGTCCCTGGGAACAGGTTATCTATAAATCAGCTCACCTCACAACTCCACGGCATGAAATGGGTTCTTATCTATATATCCATGAGATGTAAAAACATGAGAAAACTGTTTGTGCGCCAACCTGTCGCCTGTTCCGGCAGTTTGCGCTTTGCTCTCGCTGTAGCGCTATTCTTGCTAGTCCTGATATTCAGGTTGCCGGCCAATGCTCAGGTTACGATTGCCCAGCTCAGTGACACGCATCTGGGAGAAGGCAACTCGCCGCATGCGGAGGAAAACCTGCGCCGCGCGGTGGATATGATCAATGAGCGCCACCCCGATGCCGTGGTCCTCAGCGGCGATATCGGAGAAAATCCGGAACAGTGGCAGCGTGCCCGCCAGATTTTGAAAGGCCTGAAAGTCCCCATCTACTATGCGCCCGGAAACCACGATGTTCACTCAAATGACATAGCGCAATATCGCAGAGTTTTCGGTCCTGACTACTACAGCTTTCACGTCAAGGGCGTGACTTTTCTGGTAATTGATTCGCAGCTTTTTGGGAACTACGACCAGTTCGGTCTTCAGACACTGGCGCCACTGTCCTCGCAAAATCAGGCCGAAGCCGAAAAAATGCTTGCCTGGCTTGCCAATCCGGATTTAAGGCAGGATAGCGACAATCGGGGCCGCCACGGCGATGCCGCGCAAAATAACGACCGTCAAAATAATGACCGTCAAAATAACGACGGCCAAGGCCGCAATGGCGATAACGGCAGAAAAATTATTATCGGCATCCAGCACATTCCTGTCTTCCGGGCGGAAAATCTTATTCCTGATCCCAAGCCTTACTGGGTCATCAATGAGCCGTACCGCTCACGCGAAATGGCACTTGCTGCACCAACTCGGAGTCAAACACATGCTGGTCGGTCATTGGCATGTGGGCGGCGTTTTTGAGAAAGACGGAATTACCTGGCACGTTGCGCCCAGTACCGGCAGGATGCTTCCATGGAGCGGACAGCTGGGCTTTGCCATGCATACCATCAGCAGCAACGGCGATGTAAAGACTGAGTTCGTCTCGTTAGGAAATCAGTGATCTTCAGTTAAGTTATCTTCGGTAAAGTCGCCTTCGGATAAGCGAGATTCGATTACTCCACCCAGTCAAAGGACTTTGTAACTGCCTTTCTTCCATTGGCGATACATCTGCTCGCGGTGCTTCTGCTCCATCGCAGGTTTCCATGTTTTTTCCGCCGACCAATGTTCGCGCAGCTCTTCGATACTGCTGAAAAATCCCACTGCCAGCCCGGCTGCATAAGCAGCGCCCAGGCTCGTGGTTTCTTTGATCGCCGGCAATACCACTTCGCGGTCCAGGATATCGGCTTGAAATTGCATCAGCAGATGGTTGCTCACCATGCCCCCATCCGCGCGCAGCACTTCCAGTCGTATGCCGGAATCCTGTTCCATGGCTTCCACCACCTCGCGTGTCTGAAACGCCACAGCTTCTAGGACAGCGCGCGCCAGATGTCCTTTATTGGCATAACGAGTTAACCCCACAATTACGCCGCGCGCGCTCTCTTTCCAGTAAGGAGCGTAGAGCCCGGAAAATGCCGGGACCATGTATACGCCTCCGTTGTCTGCCACGGACTTTGCCAACGCCTCGATCTCAGCGCTTGTCTGTATGATCCCAAGATTATCGCGAAGCCACTGCACCAGCGCGCCGCCAATAGCGACGCTGCCTTCCAGCGCGTATCGTGCTGGCTGGTTGGCCAGCTTGTAGGCCACCGTTGTGAGCAGCCCGTGCTTTGATTCCACCGGACTCTCGCCAGTATTCATTAGCAGGAAGCAGCCTGTGCCGTATGTGTTCTTGGCTTCGCCGCTTTTAAAACAGGTTTGCCCCACCAGTGCGGCTTGTTGATCGCCCAGAACTCCGGCGATCGCCACTCCCTTCAGCGGCCCTTCAGCCACATAAGCGTAGACTTCGCTGCTGGATCGAATCTCTGGCAGGACTTTCTCAGGGATGGAAAATGCTCGCAGCAGTTCTCCTTCCCATTGGAGAGTTTTCAGGTTCATCAGCTGCGTGCGGCTGGCATTGGTGACGTCAGTTACGTGTATGCCATTTTTCTCGCCGCCAGTCAGCTTCCAAATTAGAAAGGTGTCAATGTTCCCAAACAAAATCTCGCCAGCATCAGCCTGTTGCCGTGCTCCAGCAATATTCTCCAGAATCCACCGCAGCTTGAGCGCACTGAAGTAAGTTGAGAGCGGCAGACCAGTGCGGCTGCGGAAAAAAGCGTCACCCGGTTCGTCGCGAGAACTGTGCCACTTCATTGGCTACGCGCGTGTCCTGCCACACAATGGCATTCGTCAGCGGCTTGCCGGTCTTTCGATTCCAGACCACGGTGGTTTCGCGCTGGTTGGTAATGCCGATCGCCGCCAGATCGGCCGCCTTCAATCCTGCACGGTCCATTGCTTCGGTGATTACTTCCTGTGTGCGCTGCCAGATTTCTTCCGCGTCATGCTCTACCCATCCCGGCTGCGGATAGACTTGGCGATGCTCCTTCTGCGCGGAAGCCACTGTCTTACCCGCGCGATCAAACACGATGAACCGCGTGCTGGTGGTTCCCTGATCGATGGCTCCAATGTATTGGCTCACGATTGCACCCTGGAATGTAGCCACTCATTTTACCCGCGATCTGATTTACCGAGCCATCTCGAAAGAGGGCTGCCATAAATTTTGCATCCGGCCGCCATAGGAGGCATCTAGTCCGGTACACTCAATAAACACAAAGGAGAGCCATGGAAAAGAAGCCACAGACGCTTGCCAATCACGCCAAGTTTGATCCTTCATTTCATTTTTTGGTGGCACCGGTGCTGCTGATTAACGTGATCGTGGTGGGCTATTATCTTTTCCGCTTTCCCGGACTGGGCGGCACGTGGTTGCTGCTGGTCTCTCTGGCGCTCTTTGTGCTTGCCGGTCGCACGCGCAGTTACGCCACTCACCTGCAGGACCGCATCATTCGCGTGGAAGAGCATCTGCGCCTCACTGCAATTCTGCCTGAATCCCTGCGCTCCCGCATCGGCGAATTAACGGACGCTCAGTTAGTCGGATTGCGTTTTGCTTCAGACGCCGAGGCCCCTGCTTTGGTCCAGCGCGCTCTGGATGAAAAGCTCAGCCGCTCCGACATCAAAAAAGCCGTGCAGGATTGGCGTCCGGATTATTCCCGGGTCTGAAGCCGCTAGAGTATTGAACCCTGAAAGCCAATCAGTCAATTATCAGCGCAAATCTGCGGCAAAAAATTCTTTTCATGCTGCGAAGTGCATGCTGTTTTGGGTCTGCCTCATATACAATCTTCCATCGCCCAACAGGAGTCTCCATGCGCCGAACCTTGGTCACTGCACTTGTCTGCCTGATCGCCCTGCTGCCACTCTCTGCTGCTAGCTCCGACGACGACAGCTCTTTACGGCTTTACCGCTGCCAGCTCGCACAGGCCGAGCGTGATTGGGAAAACAAGTTCCGCGACATTCCCGATCCCAAGATCATGCGAGACTCGCTGCAGCGCTTGAGCGCGCGTCCGCACCACGTGGGCTCGCCGTATGACAAGCAGAACGCCGAGTGGATTCTCTCCCAATTCAAGTCCTGGGGGCTGGACGCGCAGATTGAAACCTTTGACGTGCTTTTTCCCACGCCCAAAGAGCGCCTGCTGGAGATGACTGAGCCCACGCATTTCACCGCCAAGCTGCAGGAGCCGCCGGTATCGGTTGATTCCACGTCCAATCAGCAGAGCGAGGAACTGCCTACCTACAACGCTTACTCGATTAACGGCGACGTGATCGGCCGGCTGGTTTACGTGAACTATGGCCTGCCCCGCGACTATGAAGAGCTCGACCGCCTTGGCGTTTCCGTGAAAGGCGCGATCGTGATTGCCCGCTACGGAAATTCCTGGCGCGGCATTAAGCCCAAGGTCGCCGCTGAGCACGGCGCCATCGGCTGCATCATTTATTCCGATCCGCGCGACGACGGCTACTTTCAGGACGACGTTTTTCCTGACGGCCCCATGCGCAATGAAAATGGTGTGCAGCGCGGCAGCGTCATGGACATGCCCACATACCCTGGCGATCCCACCACGCCCGGTGTTGGTTCCAAGGGCGATGTAAAGCGCCTGGCCATCAAAGACATTACGACGCTCACTAAAATTCCCACGCTGCCCATTTCCTATGGCGACGCCAAGCCACTGCTCGCCGCGCTCAAAGGCCCGGTGGCTCCTGAAAGTTTTCGCGGTGCGCTTCCCATCACCTACCATATCGGTCCGGGACCAGCGACGGTCCATCTAAAAGTTGCTTTCAATTGGGACATCAAGCCGGTGTATGACATTGTCTTTAAAATCCCTGGCTCAGAATCGCCCGATCAGTGGATCGTCCGCGGAAACCACCACGATGGCTGGGTCAACGGCGCGGAAGATCCGCTCGCCGGCCAGATCGCATTGCTGGAAGAGGCGCGTGCTCTGAGCGAACTGCTCAAAGCAGGGCTGGAAGCCCAGGCGAACCATCATCTATTGCGCATGGGACGGCGAAGAGCCCATGCTGCTCGGCTCCACGGAGTGGGCGGAGTTCCACGCCGAAGAACTTAAACAGCATGCCGCCATCTATATCAATACAGACGGCAATGGCCGGGGCTATCTGGGCGTTGAGGGTTCACATTCGTTGGAGAAGTTCGTCAACTCCGTTTCCCGCGACATCAATGATCCCGAAAAAAATATCTCCGTCTGGAAACGGTTGCAGGCTGCGCGATTGACGCAAGGCCGTATGGATCGCTCTGAAGATCACAAAGAAGCGCGCACGCGTCCTGATTTGCGCATTGGCCCGCTTGGCTCCGGCAGCGATTACACTGCGTTCATTGACCATCTTGGCGTGGCCTCGCTCAACGTGGGCTTTGGCGGCGAAGATGACGGCGGTATCTATCACTCGATTTACGACGACTTTTACTGGTTTACTCATTTCTCTGATAAGGATTTCATTTACGGGCGCGCACTCGCTCAAACCGTCGGCACCATGGTGATTCGCTCTGCGGATGCGGATGTGCTGCCTTACGACTTCTCCGATTTTGCCGACACCATCCGCAAATATTCAGATGAACTGAAGACCCTGCTCAAGAACCGGCAGGAGCAAATTCGCGACCGCAATCAGGATATCGACGACGGAATGTATAGCGCCACCTCGGATCCGCGCCGTCCGACTGTCGCTCCGCCCAAGGAAGAAGTTCCGCCGTTCTTGAACTTTGCCCCGCTCGATAACGCCCAGAATGCTCTTGACCGCAGCTCCCAGCGTTACGCGAAAGCGATAAAGGCATTCACCGCCTCAAGCTCTGCGTCACAGTCGCTACAGGCGGTGAACGCCAAATTGCTTCAGGCAGAGCGCAAGCTGACCAATCCGGATGGATTGCCGCGCCGTCCCTGGTACCAGCACTTGATCTATGCGCCAGGGTTTTATACCGGCTATGGATCCAAGACGCTCCCCGGCGTACGTGAGGGGATAGAAGAAAAGCATTATCAGGAAGCGGACAAGGAGATCATCCGCGTGTCGCAGGCCTTGCAGGATTACGCCGCTGCCATTGATTCAGCCGCCGCCGATCTGGAGAAAGCGGGCCACTAAAACCAACCATGGAGACACGGCAGATTTACCGCGGATGAACGCTGATCGGCGCGGATAAAAAATCGCAATTGCGACATATCACTACTTCTTGTGTCCGCGTCTCCGTGGCGAATGGTTTGATCCGTGTTCATCCGTGGTGAGGTTTTTGCTTTTGTCTGATCAGTGTTATCAGTGCAAATCAGTGGTGAGTGTCACGCCAATCGCCGCCGCGGCGGTATCGTGCACAGGCGTCTCCACGCCGCACGCTTTTCCCAGCCGGGAAACTGCGCCGCTGAGATCTTCGATTTCCGTTGGACGTCCGGCTTCAAGGTCGATAAGAAGGCTTGGCTTCATCGCGGCGGGAAGGGCATCAATGTTTTTGATTGTGCGTTCTGCTTCGTCATCCGCCAGAGCAATTTTGCGAGCACGGGCAACATTCACCACTTCGCGCACGGCGCGTTCAATCAGCAGATGGCCGAGCGGAGTGGCACGCAGCGGGCCAAGGGCGGAGCGTGAAAGACCGCAGGCCGCTGCCATCGACGCAATGAAAGCAAACTTTCTCCACAGATCAGCCGTGATATCGCTGGATACGTTTGCTTCCACGCCTACGTCGCGAAAGGCCTGGACAATGGCAGCAACGCGCCCGGCGCGTTCAGGCTGTGATTTTGCTTGTCCATCCAATTCTCCCAGTACGACACGCTGAAACGGGCTCCGGCGCTCAAAGATGCCCGGCCCAACGCGGACGGCGCTGATCGCTGTCAATCCACCCAATATCTGTGTGCGGGGAACTCCGCAAGCCACCAGCTTGTCAACGACTTCAACGCCATTGAGCAGCGGGACAATGAGCGCTCCCTGTTCAGCCAGCAGAGTTGCAGCGGGAGCAATCTCAGCCAGGGAGTAACCCTTCACGGCAAGAATGACGCACTCCACCGCGCCAAAATCTTTTACGTTGTCGCTTGCCACAACTGGAACAGTAAAGGTCTCTCCGGGCATTCTAACTTCAATGCCTCGTTCCAGCAGAACCGCCAGATTGGAGGTTCGCGCAAGCACGCATACCTGATGACCGTTGCGGGCGAGCAGACCTCCGTAATATCCGCCAACACCGCCGGCCCCGAGAATTGCAATCTTCATCCACCTATCCTTACATCACCCCCAGACAAGGGGCAACTGTGCGTAGTTACTCTGATCCCCATTCAAATGAAAGCGCCGGAGCACAGCTCCTGCCTTTCACCGTGACTTGGGTTGTGCCCATGGTCCGGCCTTGCACAAAAGGTGAGAGTACTGCCCAGAATTCCCCCTGGGCATTTACCTTGGGCTGGGAATCGTGGACGTCCTGATAAGACGAAGTATGGAAGCTGAGCTGGTCGCCCGGAGCAAACCCCTTACCGCGGACCACAGCAAGTTCAAATCTTGGGCTCAGGCGAATAACCTCAAGGCTGCACGTTTTGTCAGTCTCAACCATTGGCGCGGGCACAATGGAAAAAAAGATCCTGGAGGCGTGGTCTTCAGAAATCAAAGCGTGGCGGTAAATTTCTCCGATGTCAGGGGTGTAGGTCAGCTTGAGCTCCGCGCCCTTCATGCGCTCCGCGCAGCTCTTGGTTGAGTTCGCAGGGCATCCGACGGTTCCATCGGCAGCGATCGCTAAGCCTTCCATCATCGTGACAGGCTGGGCAATTGTGATGGGCCACGCGATCAGCGTATACAGCTTGTTCTTTGGCGCGCCGCTTACCTTCACGTGATATTGCATCACTGCTTTGCCGTTTACCTGGTCTTTCTTGATCAGCTGAACATCCACCTTTGCGCCCGGAGTCGTTGACTTGTCCCAATCAATGGTGGCCTGTGCTGTTTTTTGCATCAGTACTTCATCGGTTGGGCCCTGGGGTTTTGCGGGAGCAGAAGCAGACGGCGTCTTTTTTTGCGGAGTGGGAACTTGCCCAGCAGCCAGAAAACACACGCCTAGAATAAATGTGATAAGAAAAACAGCAGGTCGCATGATTATCTGGAGAATACCATATCGCTGAAGTCTCCCGGAGGCGCGTCCCCTGGTTTCAGAGTTGCCAAAAGTGCGCGATTTACCACGCGGTTCTTTGCCATCGTGGCTTGCTGGTTGCTAGACCCATGTGCCGCCTGTATATTGAGGAACCAATTCCAAACAGGAGATTCAAAATGTATCCAGTGAGAAGAACGATGATTGCTGTTGCCATGATCTGTCTTGTGTCTGTCACGATCGTTCTTGCTCAGCCCGCTTCCCATGCCCATGCGAAGGCCGTTAAGTCGCCCATGGATGGCGTGATCAATGCTCTTTTCGGCGCGAAAACGTTTGAGCAAGCCGCCATCGCGCCGGACGGAAGGCAACTGGCCTGGGTGGAAAACACTAAAGAAGGATCGGCCATCTTTGTTTCTGCAGTCAGCGGCGGTACGCCGCGCCGCATTACCGCCGGAGGAAAATCTGAAAGCGCAGTGGCGTGGTCTCCAGATAGCAAGCAGATCGCGTTTTTCTCTGATGCGGCGACACCCGGCCAGCCGCAACTGTATGTCACCAGCGCCACGGGTGGCGCAAGCCGCAAGCTTACCAGCGTGAAAGGATTTGTGGCCACGCCCGGCTGGTCGCCAGATGGCAAGACCATCGCGATTCTTTTTACTGAAAACGCTGAGCGTGCCGCGGGCCCACTGGTTGCGGAAAAAGTCCAGACTGGCGTGATTAAAGAAGCGGTCACGGAGCAGCGCCTCACACTGGTAGATGTCGCCAGTGGCAAGATGAACCAGATCTCGCCCGCGGACATGTACGTTTACGAATATGATTGGTCGCCCGACAGCAAAAGTTTCGTCACCACGGCGGCCCACGGCAATGGCGACAATAACTGGTATATCGCGCAGATTTACACCATCCCCGCCGCAGGCGGAGAGATGAAGTCAATCTATAAGCCGCCCGTTGATTCGCAGATTGCCATTCCCGCATGGTCGCCTGACGGAAAATCCGTGGCATTTATTGCCGGCATCATGAGTGACGAGCCTTCCGTTGGCGGCGATATCTTTATCATCTCCGGAGAAGGAGGCGAAGCCAAAAACATTACGCCCGCTATGAAGGCTTCAGCCAGCTGGCTTACGTGGACGGCCCCAGGAAAAATTCTCTTCGGAGAAGATGTGGATGGTGAGAGCGGCGTGGCTACCCTGGATATAGCCAGCGGCAAGATTGAGACGCTCACCCATGAGCCCGGTCAACTCACCGGCAGCGGATGGGGTACCGGAGTCTCTCTTGCGTCGGATGGCAAGACCTCTGCGGTAATCCGCCAGTCGCTGGCTCATCCGCCGGAAGTCTGGGCAGGTGCGATTGGCGAGTGGAAGCAAATCACCTCCAAAAATGCCAACCTCAAGCCGGCCTGGGGTGAAGCAAAAAGCATTCACTGGCAGAATGACGGCTTCAATCTACAGGGATGGCTGCTTTATCCAATCAACTATGATGCGTCAAAAAAATATCCCATGGTGGTGCAGGTCCATGGCGGGCCCGGCTCCATGGTGCATTCAAGCTGGCCGAACTCACGCGGCTTTGGCATTGCGCTTTCTTCCATCGGCTACTTTGTTTTCATGCCGAATCCGCGCGGCAGCTTTGGCCAGGGTGAAGCCTTCACACGCGCCAACGTAAAAGATTTTGGCTATGGAGATTTTCGCGACATCATGACTGGAGTAGACCAGGCGTTGAAGGAAGCGCCTATTGACGAGCATCGCCTGGGCATTACCGGCTGGAGCTATGGCGGCTATATGACCATGTGGGCGGTGACACAGACCAACCGTTTTGCCACAGCTGTTGCCGGCGCCGGACTAGCCAATTTCCAGAGCTATTACGGAGAGAACCAGATTGATAAGTGGATGGTCCCATTCTTTGGCGCGTCCGTTTATGAAGACCCGCAGGTGTATGCGAAGAGCTCTCCCATTACTTTCATCAAAAATGCCAAGACACCCACCCTGGTGGTTGTTGGCGATAGTGACGGCGAATGTCCGACTCCGCAGTCGTATGAATTCTGGCATGCGCTGAAAACTCTTGGCGTGGAAACCGAGCTGGTTGTCTACGAGCATGAGGGGCATATGTTTGCCGACCCCGCCCACCAGCGTGACGTGATTGAGCGCGTGGCAGCCTGGTTTAACCAGCATCTGATGAAATAGAAGAAATCAAGTAAAGATGAAGAAACTCTAAGGCGGGTTACAGTGATCGGGTCATTGGTGTGTGCATGCATTGGTGTAGGCTGGAAATGCTCTTTAAAAAAACACCAAGGTAGTGTCCCTGAATGCCTCGTAGCAAACGTAGCTCTCGAATTTTGCTCGTCAATGGCGATGCCACAATCCAGCATTTGCGCGCTCTCATGTTGCGCATGGAAGGCTATGCAGTAGATACGGCAGTTGATCTTCAAGCTGCTCACTCAGCGGTTGACCTGCAACGATATGACCTGATCATTGTTGACGTGGGTTATTTTGCCCAGCCAGGGCTGGATTTCTGCGAGGATATCAAAAAGAAGCGTCCTCATCAGAAAGTCCTGATGCAGACCGATCCGCATCTTTTTCTGGAGCGTGAAAGCTGCCCGGACAAGATAGTGCCCAAGCAGGATGGGCCAAAGCACTTCATACATGAAGTGGAGCAGATGCTGCAGGCTTCCTGAGCAGGTTCTTTGAGCAGGCTGGGTGGAGCAGGCATTTATGCCTGCGTGCAGATGAACTTATTTAGATGAAACCACCCGCCCATACTCTGATGCCCGGGAGACGCGATCAAAGTAGCTATATGCCAGCGCGGATATTTTGCGGATCGCCGCAGAACCCTCTTTCTCATCCTTGAGGTAAGTGGTCATCACGCACAAAATGTAAGGGCGATTCTTCAGCAACACAATTCCAGAGTCATTGCGGACAGCCTCCAGTTCGCCGGGTTTGTTGGCGGCCACCGTGTCGTCCGGCAGGCCCTGTAACAGCGCACTCTCTTTGTGCGTGCTCAACATCTTCAAAAAGTCAGCAGTCATTTCTTTGTTCAGCAATTTGCCACGATAAATTGTCTCCAGCAGGGTCATCATCTCGCGCGGAGTAGAAATATTTTCCCGGCCTTCGCCTGCGGCTTTCAGGTCCATCATCTGCCGGCGCAATTTTGTTGTATTGAGCCCCATGCTCCCCAGCATGGCGTTAACATTTTCCATGCCTAAACGGCCAATCAGCACGTTGGTCGCGCTGTTATCGCTTACAGCCACCATCATGGTGGCCAAATCGCGCAACGTCAGACGGGTGACTCCGGGCGTGAGGCCCAGCATGATGTCACTGCCATCTACCAGGTCTTCTTTGCGGACTACGTACTCATCTGTGAGTTTCAGCTTACCTTGCTGCGCCTGCAGATAGAGATTCGCCAGCACGGCAATCTTGATGGAACTTGCCTGCGGCATGACTTCATCGCCATGGATGAAGATAGTTTCATTGGACGTGAGGTCT
This sequence comes from Terriglobia bacterium, assembly GCA_963724105.1. Lineage (GTDB taxonomy): Bacteria > Acidobacteriota > Terriglobia > Terriglobales > Acidobacteriaceae > Angelobacter. The sequence continues at coordinate 658,358 of CAVRTD010000010.1, forward strand.
TTGATCGCCAGCCCCATTACGCCATTCAGGTTCTGATCCACGCCACGAATCTCTTCCTGGAGCTTCTGCCACAACGCCTGTCTCTTCTCAATATGCGGTTCTTGCGGGCAGCACTGGGCTGACATAGTTAGAGAACCAGGCAGCGAGCAAAGTGTGGCAATAACGAGCAGGAAAAGTTTTTTGGTCATCGCGTGGGCAGTGTACACAGATGCAGACCCACGAGCAAACAACAAAAATAACCGCGTTTACGCTGTCAAGAAGAAGGCATCGACTCCGGAATGTTTCATCTTTTTATTAATTCAGGTCAGCTTCTTGCGAAGCATGTAGAATTTGAACAAGAAAGAAGCACGGCATGAGCGAACTGCTACACATGCAGCACAGAACGCCTGAAGGAGTTCCTCCAGAGGCACATCAGCGAATCCTTGCCGCCATCCATCAAAAACAGCTGCTTAGCTTCTCGCTCGACGGCAAGGTGCGTGTCGCAGAGCCTCATGACTATGGCATTCAGAATGGCAAGGTCCGGCTTTTGGTTTATCAGGTTTCAGGCGTAAGCAGCGGGCCTCTACCGGGTTGGCGATGGGTAGAGATTCCTCGCATGTCTCAGCTTGAACTATTGCCTCAGACTTTTGCAGGCAATCGTGTTGTGCCTTCAGATAAACATCACAACTGGGACGTTTTATTTGCCAGAGTAGGTCATGCGCACGAGTAGTTCAGGCAACTATAGTTTTTGTTAAAATGTGCTTCACACCACGGGCGTATACTTCTTGGGTTATGGCAAACTAAATTATGGCAAACATAGATAAACATCCTGCAGGTTCTTTTTGCTGGGTTGAGCTCGCAACCACTGACCAGAATGCCGCTAAGACCTTCTATACCTCCTTGTTTGGCTGGGCAGTGGAAGACAACCCAATGGGCCCGGATGATTTTTATTCCATGTTCAAGCTATCCGGTCGTGATACCGGCGCTGCTTACAGCATGCGCAAGGAGCAGCGCGCGCAGGGCGTGCCTCCACACTGGATGGTCTATATTGCCGTGGAAAATGCTGATAAGTCGGTGGCCAAAGCCGCGCAGGCCGGCGGCACCGTGCTGTCTCCCGCATTTGACGTGATGGACGCGGGCCGCATGGGTGTGATTCAAGATCCGACGGGCGCAATTTTTTCCCTGTGGGAGCCCAAACGGAGCCAGGGCATCACGATTGGCGGAGATAACTCTTTTTGCTGGGCCGATCTCAGCACGCCCAATCCTGAGCGTGCCAGCAAGTTTTATGCTGAACTTTTTGGCTGGCAGTTAATGAAAGATGGGAAAGACTCCTCCGGCTACATACATATCAAGAACGGCGAGCATTTTATCGGCGGGATTCCGCCAGCTGAGCATCGCAATCCCAACTCTCCGCCGCACTGGCTGATTTACTTCCAGGTTGCTGATGTCCAGGCTGCAACCGCCAAAGCCGGGCAACTTGGCGGCAAAGTTCTGATGCCCGCGCGCGCAATGGAAAATGTGGGCACCTGGTCCATTATTTCCGATCCCCAGGGCGCGGTGTCTGCCTTGTTTAAATCGGCAAGATAAAACGCTCAACCACGAAGGTTCACAAAGGAATTACTACCTTAGATCTGCCCGGCTTCTATTCGTCCGCACTGCGGCAGCGCATCGCCGCATCTGATTAAAGGTAGTATCCGCTGGTCGTAGTGAGGCTCTGGATGGCAAGCCCAACTTACACTCTGACTTTTACGCAAAATGTCCCACGCGAATTGCCAGAGGTCTTTGCATTCTTCTCGCGGGCCCAGAACCTTGAGGTAATCACTCCTTCCTGGCTGAACTTCAAAATTCTTACCGTCACGCCAGAGCCCATTCAGCAGGGAACGCTTATCCATTACAGCCTGCGGCTGCATGGAATCCCGCTGCTCTGGACCAGCAAAATCATTGAGTGGAACCCACCCCACCGGTTTGTTGATTTGCAACTCCGCGGCCCTTACAAACTTTGGCGGCATGAGCACCATTTTGAGGCCCTCGACGATGGCACGCTCATTACTGATACCGTCACGCTGGCTCTACCTTTCGGCATATTGGGACAGATCGCTTATAAGATCAAGATACGTTCCGATGTCCAGAAGATCTTCGCTTTTCGTGAAGGTAAGATTCGAGCTTTTTTCGGCTAGATCATCTGCAACCAGAGCTGAATTACTGCTAAGTGATAGATTCCAATCCAGGCGGCGATCGCGGTTCCACTCGCAAAGCGGGTGGAAAGCAACCCAAGAGTCTAAGACTTCACCAAACACATATAGAGTCAAAGGGGCGCCATGGATAATGGAATGCTGGCTTTCTTGATGCCAACATTGGTCTTTCATTCGACTTCCAATTGAGTTTGCTCCAATTGAATATAAAATGATGGCCATTGCCTGTGCTCGCCCTCTAAAGGGGTCGTTGGGGTGGGGTTGCCGCTGCAATGTGGGACCGTACCTGCGTATGAGTGCTTTGTAAATGAGAATGGCGAGCAATGCATTCTGAAGACGCCGAAATTCCGATAGCACACCCAGTGATCCGGCGCGTTGGATTGCTGGCTTGTTACGCCCTGATTGTTACAGCGATACTGGTTTTTGCCGGCTGGCAGTTTCGCATTCCCATTCTGCGCGGCCAGATTTTCGGCTCTTTTGTTGCTCCAAACACCGCCTTGTGTTTTCTTTTCGGCGCTCTTTCCATCCTTCTGCAGCTTTCACACAGAAAAGCATACATAAGACTTGGCCAAACATTCGGACTGGCAATAGCGATTTTTGCCGCGCTCACCTTTGCAGAGCATATTACGGGTGTCGATCTGGGCATCGACCGTGTCTTCTTCGCGCACCGTTTAAATGACTGGTGGCTGCCGCTCCCTGGCCGCTTCGCCGTTACCTCAGCTATCGCACTTCTAGTGGGCGGCGTTGGACTTGTTTTTCTACGCCATGCAGGGCGGGTGCCATTTGCTGATCTTGCCGGCAGCCTGGTTCTGGGCGTGTCTTACATTGGCATCATCGGCTATATGTTCGGCTTCCGTCTGTTTTATGCACGTGTGATGTCTGTGCCAACCGCCGTACTCTTTGCCGTCTTCGGCGTGGCGATGCTCTGTGCCAGCTCTACGGGCTGGGTTGCAAATTCGCTGGCCAGCCATCGATTGGGCGGATTGCTGGTGCGCCGGTTGACGTTGGCCATCATCTTCCTGATTCCTGCGCTGGCGGCGATTGAGGCGTGGCTGGAAAATCGAAAAATCGTGAATCCTGAAGGCGGGATGGCGATCCTGGTGCTGGTAGTGGTGGCCGTTTTTACCACGTTGGTTTTGCGCACCGCCGCCGTGATGAATTCCATTGATGAATCCCAGGAGAACGCGCAGCAACGCGCTACGGCCCTGAGCGAGGAATTAAGCGCTCTGATTGAAGCATCGCCGGTCGGCATTATCCGTTTTCGCCAGGACCGCACGGTTTCCAGCTGGAGCGCAGCCGCGGAGAGAATGCTGGGCTGGAGGGCGGAGGAGATTATCGGCAAGCAGTTGCCGGTGGCTCCAAATTCCAGTCACGATTGGTCTGAACTGGTGAGCAAGCTCACCGCCGGGGCATCGCTGGTCCATATCGAAACCAAGCAGCTGAAACAGGATGGTTCCATCATGGACGCGTTGGTGTCTGGCGCACCAATCCACAGCGGGGCAGGCCCGGCACAGGAATTCATCGGCGTGATTGCGGATTCCACTGAAATCAAATTGGCCAAGGATGCGCTCATCCGCACGGAAAAGCTCAGCGCGGCCGGACGGCTGGCTGCCAGCATTGCCCATGAAATTAATAATCCGCTGGAAGCTGTGACCAACCTGCTGTATCTGGCGCGGTCCTCGCCGGAAAGAACACAGGAATTTCTTGCCATGGCGGATGAAGAGCTGGCGCGCGTGACTCACCTCACCAAACAGACACTGGGGTTTTACCGCGATTCAGGGGCTGCCGGACTGGTGGACCTTTCCTTACTTATCGCAGGCGTGCTGAATATTTATCAGTCCAAGCTCAAGGACAAGCAAATCACGGTAGTAAAAGATCTTGCGGTTACAGAAAGGATCAACACGGTTGCCGGTGAAATCCGCCAGGTGCTCTCTAATCTACTGGCCAACGCCGTGGATGCTTCTCCGAATAGAGGCACCATTGTGATCCGGACAAGACCTGCTGCTCGAACTGGTACCGCTACTGGAGTGCGGATTACCGTTGCAGACACCGGCTCGGGCATTGATCCCGCTCTGAAGAGCAAGATATGGGAGCCTTTCTTTACCACGAAAAAAGACATCGGGACTGGCCTAGGGCTGTGGGTGAGCAAGCAGATCATGGAAAAACATGCTGGCTCAATCCGGTTCCGGTCCAGCAGGAAAGGTACAGTATTCGTTCTCTTCCTTCCTGCTACTGCGGTTGTGCAGCGTGTGGCGTAAGCGCCGGCTGGAAGACCCGGAATTAAGCAGGCATATAGAATAGATCCTCAGCCTTAATTTCATGAAGACCGAAAAAAATCTGATCGCGAAGCATCTCGGCTTGCGCGGCATTGCTCTGTTTGAAGCGACCAAGGGGATCGGAGCCCTGATCGTTGGGATCTGGCTGCTCTCCTTGATGCATAAAGATATGGAGAGCGTGGCCACGCATCTTCTGCACTTTCTGCATCAAGTGCTGCATTTGAGCCCGGATGGGCATGTTGCTCGCTCCATCATGCGCGGCGCATCGCGCGTGACCCCCCATAATTTGCTGATGTTTGCCGGGCTGGCGTTTTTCTATACCAGCGTCCGCTTTGTTGAGGCGACCGGGTTATGGCTGGAGAAGGAATGGGCAGAGTGGTTTGCGCTGCTCAGCGGCGCCATGTATATGCCGTATGAAATTTATGAATTGATGCACCACCCGAATCTCATTAAATGGGTGATTTTTATCACCAATGTATTGATCGTTTTATATATGGTCTGGCTCCTGCGGTCCCGCATAGAAACGAAAAAGTCAGCACAGAAAGTTGCCATTGCAGAGACTGTTCCGCCTGAAGAAGACGTTTAGAGCGTTTACTTACTTGGCTTCGTAAACGGTTTTGCCGCCTACCACGGTGCGTAACACGCGTGTCTTCAAGATATCCGGCGGTGGAACTTTGGTGATGTCGCGATCCAGCACAACTAAATCAGCCAGCATGCCGGGAGCAAGCTGGCCTTTTTTATCTTCAGCAAACTCGGCATACGCTGCGCCGATGGTATAGGCGGCGATGGCTTCATGGATGTTGAGCTTCTGCTCCGGAAAATATTCTTTGGTTCCGGCTTCATTCTTGCGTGTGACGGCCGCATAGAGACCCCGGAACGGTGTGATGGGTTCTACTGGGTAGTCCGTGCCAAACGCCAGCGGTATGCCGTTGTCTTCAAATTCCTTCCAGGGATATGAATGCCTGGCGCGCGCGGAGCCAATGTGCGACTCGGCCCAGTTCATGTCCGTAAGCAGATGGTTGGGCTGAACGGAAGCAATGACGCCGAGGTCTTTGTATTTCTTGAAATCTTCCGGCGCAACCACCTGGTCATGTTCGATACGGAAACGCAGATCTTTCTTACCGGTTTTTTGTTCGGCATAGGCAAAAGCATCCAGGGCCATCCGCGCAGCACTGTCACCAATGGCATGAAAACCAAGCTGAAAGTCGTTACTTGCCCGTTCGGCGGCCGTGGTGTTGAGCTTGTCCTGTTCATAGCGAGGGATGCCGGAATTCTTAGGATCGTCACTGTAAGGCGCAAGCATCGCTGCGGTGCGCGATCCCAGTGAGCCATCCATAAAGCCCTTGAGCATTGTGGTATGCAGCATGGCATCGCTGGCGGAATGGTGGGCGCGATGTTCATCCAGCAGATTGACGGGCGCATCGAAGGGCAGCCATTCAGAGATGCGCAGAGTCAGCTTGCCTTCTTTTTCCATCTGCTCATAGGTGAGAAAATCTTCCCAGTCAGAGTTGTCCTGTGCTGAGGTGATGCCCCATCGCGCAGCGTCGGCCAGGGCAAGCTCAGCGGCGCGACGGCGCTGGTCCGTTGTGGGTGGAGGAATTTTTTCAAGGACTGCACCCATGGCCGTCTCACGCAAGATTCCGGTGGGCTCACCTTTGTCGTCGCGATCGATCTTGCCGCCATGAGGATCAGGACTCTGCGCGGTTATGCCTGCAGCTTTGAGCGCCGCGGTGTTCGCGATGGCAATGTGGCCGTCAACGCGATTGAAGATGGCTGGATGATCGCCGGTCACGGCATCAATTTCCGCACGCGTTGGCGTTATCTGTACCGCCCACAGCGTATGGTCCCAGCCGCGTCCCACGATCCATTCACCCGGCGCAGCCGTCTTTGCGCGTGCGGCAATGCGCTGTTTCATGTCGTCGAGTGATTTGCAGCCGATCAGATTCACGTTCAGCTTTTCAAATCCGCCGGAGCCAAGATGGACATGTGCGTCATTGAACCCGGGCATCACAAAGTGCCCGCCCAGATCGACAACCTGGGTTTTTGGGCCTTTGAGTTTTTGAATGTCTTGGTTGGAGCCGACGGCGCTGATCTTGCCACCTGAGACAGCGATGGCCTGCGCGCGACCATGTGTAGTGCTGTCACTAGTCTTTGGTGACCCGGTGTAAACATCGCCATTGATGAAAATTACATCGGCGGGGGATTGCGATTGTTGCGCGGAAGAGAGACTTGCCATTGTGAACACCACCAGCACAGCCAGGATAATTTTCATTCATGAACTCCAGTAAGAGCCAACAAGACTAACAGAATTCGTTTCAATCCCAGGTCACGATTGGCACAGTCAAACCATTCGCGCAAAGTATGTGCGCCTCCGCCGTCACCGCCCGCCCCGATGGCCGTTGCTTCTATCCCTAATGAGAGTGGAATATTGGCATCGGTTGAAGCGAGACGCGGAAAAGACTCAATTCGCAGATGCTTGTCTACCGCGCGAACGATTTGCAATATGCGCGCACCTGCCGGGAGTTCGGCGGCAGGGCGGTCGCCAATGCTCTCAATGGCCAGCGTGATCCTGGGCTCGCCGGCACGATACACAAGCGGAACTTCCCGCCAGGCCTCGGCCACGCACTCTCGCATGCGGTCTTCCAGTTTTTGCAGCTCTTCCTTTGAGGCCGAGCGCAAATCAACCCGCGCAGTCGCCGACTCAGGAATTGAGTTGACCGATGTTCCGCCGGAGATCACGCCAACATTGAAAGTAGTGCGCGGCGATTCCGGCGTGTGTACTTCACTGAAGCGGGCCATGGCACGCGAAAGAAGAACAATAGGATTGGGGACGCCGAAGTCGCTCCATGAGTGTCCGCCGGGGCCGCGAAAAATAATCTCAAACCTCCGGCTGCCCAGCGCCTGATCTACGTACGTGTCAGTGCCGGCGCCATCAATCACCAGCAGAGACTGTATGGCCTTGCGCCAGTGCGGCGAAGAAAACAGGTGCCGCATGCCGCGCAGATTGCCTTCACCCTCTTCACCCACATTGCCGATGAAAACAATGTTGGTCGCAAGTTTGAATTGGATTCGCTTGAGCGCCGAGGCCATCGCCAGAAGCGCGGTGAGACCGGCGGCGTTGTCACTGATGCCAGGGCCGTAAATTCGAGTGGCTTCTTCGCGGGTCTTGAGCGCCGTGCCCTGGGGAAAGACCGTGTCCAGGTGCGCGCTAACCCCGATCAGCGGCGCAGTACTATCGCGGTGCAGCAATCCCATTACATTGCCGAGTTCGTCCACGCGGACATCTTCCAGTGCCAGCGCGGCAAATTTCTGGCGCAGCCATTCGCTGCGCGCGGCTTCTCCGAAAGGAGGCGCGGGGATCTCTGTGACTTCGCGCTGCCAGCGGCGAAACTCCATTTCCTGATTGTGCAGATAGACAAAGGCCGCATGCACGTTGCGCATCTCCGCGATGCGGGCGATCTCGCGCTGAGGCGGGGTGCGCGAAGTGTCAGGGCTCGGGGGGCGGCTGGCCATCTCTTGAATAGATACTATATAACCCGCTCCCGGGGCCGCCAAATCGAGACAAAAGAAAGGCGGTCCTTTGGCGGACCGCCCGACATTGCAATTGCGAGAAACTTATTTCGGCGCCGGAGCTGTTGTGGTGTCAGCAGGCTTTTTGGTGGTCTTCTTGGCAGCCTTTTTTGTGCTCTTTTTCGTGGTGGTGGCTTTGGTTGTCGCCGGCTTGTCAGCTGGGGCGGGGGTGGTTGCTTGTGCAAACGAGAGGGCAGAGCCCAGGACCAAGGCAAACGCGATTGTCAGTAGCTTTTTCATTTGTATCTCTCTCCTTTAGAGAAGTTGAGTTTTTTTTTTACACTTTGCTGTCATGTGTTATTAGTGTCGGACATTGTACGCGAGAGTAGCTGAAAAGAAAAAGCGGTTTTTACAACCGCTTTTTCGCGAATTTTCCGGAAGTTATTTTGGTGCGGATGCGGGGGATGGAGCCGGAGCTGCCGTGGTGGTAGAGCTCTTCTTGGTCTTCTTGCTCTTTTTTGTTTTTTGCTTGCCGCTGGTTGCTGTATCAGTGCTGGCTGGTGTCTGGGTGCTGCTTGCCGCTGGAGTCTGGTTTTCCGGCTTACCGCCGCCTGCTGCCTGGGCAAAGCTTAACGCGCTGCCAAGGGCCAGCGTGCATGCGAGAATAAATAGTTTTTTCATTACGGTCTCCTTGAAGAGAAGTTATAAGTCTTACCTCTTCGAAACCCACAGCCCGGAAACTAGTTGCATCAGTTTACAAAGCAAGATGCCCTAACACAGGCTAAGTACTTGCCGGGACGTTTTGGCAGCAGGAGAGAATTTCTTCCTCCGTGAGGCAGCGATCGGAAGCTTTGGCCCGCTGAAAGATGCGGTCCACAAGTTCATCAGAAGCGCTCATACCCTTACGCTCCAGCCAGAAAACCACATTGGATTTGCCCGACATCGGGCCAATCTCAATGATCTGTTCCAGGCCGAAGTAGTGAGAGGGTACACCGGAGTAGACGGAATTAGCCAGCTCAATATCGCCTTTGCGGAATGCCTTTATGACAGCCGCGGCATGTACTCCCGTCGCTGTACGAAAGGCATCTTCACCCATCACGGGATAGTTCCGCGGAATCGGTACCCCCGTGGATTGGGAGACTGTGACGCAGTAGTCTTTCAATTTCGTCAGGTCCTGTTCAGCCCAGGGAGGAATTCCCATCAGCTTCAGGTTTACCAGCATCTGGTCAATCTGCGTGTTGCCCACGCGCTCACCGATTCCCAGTGCCGTGCCATGCACACAGTCCGCTCCGGCGGCCAGAGCTGCTAAAGAATTTGCCACGGCAAGGCCGCGATCAGAATGGCCGTGCCAATCCACGCGAATATTTTGTCCTGAAGGCTTAACCACTTCATCCAGAACAAAACGGACCAGCGCATGAACGCCGCTGGGCGTGGAATGGCCCACTGTGTCACAGATAACAACAGCAGTGGCGCCGCAATTAATGGCAGTGGAGTAAAGCCGCTTGACGGTCTCAGGATCGCAACGGGAAGTGTCTTCCGTTACATACATCACTTCCAGGCCAAGAGATTTTCCATAGGTCACGGCGTGTTCCGTGGTGCGCTGGAGAAAATCGTCAGTCCAGTTTTCCGTATAACGGCGGATCGGACTGGAGCCGAGGAAGCATGCCACTTCAATGGCGATCCCGGCGCGCTGCGAAATTTCCGCGATCGGACGAATGTCATTCTCATGGGTGCGGGCGGCGCAGTTGGGCTTGATTTTCAGGCGGCAGTTCGCGATCTCACGCGCCAGCAGTTCCACGTCCGCTACGGCGCGAGGCCCCGCTCCGGGCAGGCCGATATCGACAAAGTTGATGCCCAGGTCTTCCATCAAGTGCAGAATCTTGAGTTTTTCATCAATGGCGGGATCTTTCACAGAGGGCGATTGCAAGCCGTCACGCAGTGATTCGTCATCGAGCATGACCCGTTTGGGAGGCTTGAACTCCGCGCCAGGAACGGTATTCCAGTCGTAAATCAAATGAGAGTGTTTCAGCATAGGTTTATGAAGCTCCACGGCCTTATTGCTGATTTTACTCTTATAGGAGCCGGCGCTGCAGATGGGATTTTGCGCTTTTCAGTCTTCCGCTCAGGCGGTTTGTTAATTTTTTTGCGAGTAGAAGATCAATAACGCCACTCATCTACTCTCAAAGGGTTACTATATGTCAACCCGGGGAGGTACTCACGCCAGGGCCGAGCAAGCCCCATATACAGATATCACAGGGAGGTGGAGATGCCGCACGTAATTATCAAGACAGGTTTTACGGCCCCGGATGGCCATGAAGAAAGTCTCACCGAATATTTTTGCGATTGGCCGGGCTGCTCGAATGTTGCTACCGAGGTATTGGGACGCGTGAGAGAGCTTGGCACTTGTACGGTAGTTTGCAAGGAGCATGCGGGGACAAGATCCGTCTAGCTCGGGAAATTGAACGCGGGCCTTCGAGAAGGCCCGCATCGTTATTCACTGCGTTTACTGCCGTGGAGTTGTTTACTGCCGTGCCAGCGCGAGCCGCACAGCTTCTTCGGGTGAGACCAGGTGATCCAGATTTTCCGCGGCTTTGGCTATCGCAATCTGCACACCTTTTACGCGGCCGGTAAATTCGTTTCCGCGCGAACCGTAATCCGGGGACACAGGCGCTCCGGTATCCTGGCCAACGTCACAACCATCGTCGGCGGAAAAGACCATGGGCGCCGTGGCGGCAACTTTACCCTCGCCATCTTTCTTGCCATCGACAAAGAGCGACACCGTGCCGCCTTTTCCGAGGCCTCCACCGGCGTAGGTGAACTCCATCCGAACCTGGTGCTCGCCAGGAGAAAGCGTTGATTTACTCTCGGCATAGAATTGCTGTATGCCTAGCAGGTTATAGCAATACTTCAGCTTGCCGTCCTTTGCGTACAGGCTCCAGCCGCCTATATTGCCGCCCTGCGCAACGATCACGCCCTGGGCTCCCTCTTTGGGGACTTCAATTACGGCGGTGATAGAGTGTGATTTGTTTTTGATGTTAATGACGGAATTTTCCGACAGGCGACCCATGCTGCCAAACAAGATCTGGGAATCTCCCCGGATCAACACAGGGCGGCCGGCGGTATCCGCGTTGAACCGTTTGTCGACCTGGTCATCGAGGGGCAGCACGTTATAGCGTACGGCTTCAATCAGCCAGAGGCGCTGCAGTTCGTGGAGTTTCTCCGGCATCTGCTTAGCCAGGTTGTTCGCTTGAGACCAGTCTTTATTGGTGTCATAGAGTTCCCAGGTATCGTCGTCAAAGGGAACAGTTTTTTCACCTATGAGCAGCCAAGGCGTCTTGTGTTTTGTTACCGCGGTCCAACCTTTGTGATAAATGCCGCGATTGCCGAACATTTCGAAGTATTGCGTCTCATGCCGCTCAGCCGCCTTCGCATCATTGAAGGAGTACATGAAACTGACGCCTTCGATAGGCTGCTGCTGTATGCCGTTGACTGACAGCGGCTCAGGCAGTCCGGCTGCTTCCAGGATGGTGGGAGCGATATCGATGACGTGATGGAATTGAGAACGCAACTCGCCTTTGGCTTTGATCCCCTTAGGCCAGTGCACGATGGTCCCATTGCGTGTGCCGCCCCAATGCGAAGCAACCTGCTTGGTCCACTGATACGGTGTGTCCATGGCATGCGCCCAGCCTACGGAATAGTGGTTGTAAGATTCCGGGCCACCCAGCTTGTCGATGCGCTCCATCAGGAACTGGGGGGTCTCAAGCGCGGCTCCTCCGTTGAAGTTGATCATTTCGTTGTATGTGCCATTCATCGTGCCTTCCGCCGAAGCGCCGTTATCGCCGATCATGCAAAAGACGAGAGTATTTTCCAGAGCGCCGGTGGTCTTCAGTGAATCCAGCAGCCGGCCGATGTGATGGTCAGTGAACTCCAGAAAGCCGGCATAAACTTCCATCTGGCGAATGAGCACTGGTTTCAAATCCGCCGGCATGGCGTCCCAGGAGGGAATTTCTTCATGCCGCTTCGTCAGCTGGCAGTCCGGGGGAATCACGCCCAGCTTTTTTTGCCGGGCAAAAGTTTCTTCGCGAATCTTGTCCCAACCCTGATCGAACTTGCCTTTGTATTTATCCGCCCACTCTTTGGGAACGTGGTGGGGAGCGTGGGTGGCGCCAGGGGCGAAATAAGCGAAGAACGGTTTATCCGGCATCAGGACCCTCTGCTGTCCGATCCAGTCGATGGCCTTGTCGGTCATATCGGCCATAAAGTGATAGCCCTGTTCCGGCGTCTTCTTGACCTCAACCGGATAAGTGCCTTCATAGAGCGAGGGATACCACTGGTGAGCTTCACCGCCGATGAACCCGTAGAAATATTCGAAGCCGCCTCCGCCGGTTGGCCAGGCGTTGAACGGACCGGCTGAGCTTGTCTCCCACACCGGCACCTCATGGCATTTGCCGAACTGAGCGGTGGCATAGCCATTCAACTTCAGCGTCTTGGCGATGGGCGCGCACGTATTCGGCAGGACCGAGCAATAACCCGGAGAGCCGCTGGCGATTTCCGTGATTCCACCCATGCCGACGGAATGATGGTTGCGCCCGGTGAGCAAAGCCTGACGAGTGGGCGAACACAGGGCCGTGGTATGAAAACGGTTGTACTTGAGACCACCGGCGGCAAGGCGTTCCATGTTCGGCGTGGCGCATGGGCCGCCAAAAGCGCTGGAGGAACCAAAGCCGGCGTCATCAATCAGGATGACCAGAACATTGGGCGCACCTTTGGGCGGGCGCAACTGTTCGATGGGAGGGTATTTGGTCTCCGGATCGCGGGCATCGTATGTGATCAGGCCAGTACGCGGGCGATCGGGTATGGGTAGAACGTTGCGCATAATTTTTTCGTCAGCCATTGATGTGCTCCTCAGTGGTTTCCTTTCCTGGAAAATCTGCAATCGGGTGGTGAAGCCTTGCCCCGTTGGAAAAACTGGATTTTTTTTGGTGAAGCGGGCGTCTGCGAATACTTCCGTTAACAGTTGAAACCAGGCGGCTGGGTGGTGGCTTGGGAAAGTTGGAAGGCAGCAAGATCGTTTGAATCTGAATCAACGTGGGCAGGTGCAGTGTGCGCGTGATTGAATCGGGCGATGCGCGGGGAGGCAGTTGAGCGCTGATAGAGGCAAAACCTACCACGGAGGCGCGGAGAAAAGCAAAGGCTTACCACGGATCACGGAATCGCCGTCATCAGATCATCGCCGACATCGCGCGTCATCTAAACTTCAAAATCAAAAGATTAACCACAAAGGAACACAAAGGAACACAAAGGAAGCTTACCGCTGATTAAGACGGATCAACACTGATTAAAAAACATCTGCAACAGATGATTCGTGAATACTCTTTATCAATATTCCACGCTGACTAAAAACAATCCGCTGGAGGGTGCGGTGGCGGCCGCGGCGGAGCGGTTGCGGAGATCGAGAATGCGACGCACGTCTGCAACTTGCAGGCTGCCTTTGCCGACCATCAGAAAAGTTCCTACCAGATTGCGCACCATGTGATGGAGAAATCCGTTACCGCGGACGGTGTAAATGAATTCTTCGTCCTGCCGCTGCCATGTAGAGCGGAAAATTGTGCGGACATTGTTCACGGTGAGGCCTTCTTTCCGGCTTTCAGGATCGACGGCGGCGAAGCTGGTGAAATCATGTTCGCCTTCTACGAGCGATGCAGCTTCGACCATCCGCGATTCATCGAGCGGGTAAGGGTGGTGGTAAACGTAGCGCGCCTGGAATGGAGAACAAATTGCTCCACGATAAATGTGGTAGCGGTAGGTTTTGGCGACGGCCGATCGGCGGGCATGGAAGTCGGGCGGCATTTCTTCCACAGCCAGAACGCGAATCGACTGCGGGAGCACATTATTTAACGCGGCAGCCAGATTTGTTGCCGGAATAGGCGATTCAATGGTGACACTGGCGGTTTGTGCCAGTGCATGGACGCCGGCGTCGGTGCGTCCGGAGCCTTGCGGCAATATTTTTTCGCCGGTCAAGTGTTCGAAAGCGGACACCAATGTCCCCTGAACGGACACTTGGTCGGGCTGTACCTGCCATCCGGCGAAATCATGGCCGTCATAAGCCAGCGTGAGTTTAAGATTGCGTGCCAAAAGTCAGTGCCCTAACACTTTTTAACGCCATAAAGAGGCGTTGAGCCGATATACTAACGGGTTTCCGCGAAATAGAGCATCAGATTCTGGAACCATAGAGTCTAATCCCGCGTATCTCAATTGTGAGAAGGTGACGGAACCACGAAATTACAGTCTCTATATTTAAGATACTCAATCATCAAGTTATACGAAATTGGGAGAACAAAAGAATGTCTGTAGCTTTTATTCAGAAGGATTTCATCAGGAAGATCGCGGCCGTAATCTGCCTTTTTGCCTTGCCATTGGCAGCGCAGCAGACGAATACCGGCCTGGCATTGCAGACGGCGCAGGAGCCAACCGGCAAAACGATGCCGGACGCGCCCAAGGCCAAACTGCCTGAGCCCACGCATGTGGATTATTCGAAGTCGACTCCGCTGCTGCCGAATCCTTTTGCGCGTTATATCCCGCGCGACGTACCGCCTCCGGCGTTCACCAATACGCCCAAGATTGAACAACTCATCCAGAATGGCAAAATAATGTTGTCGCTGGATGACGCCATTGCAATCGCGTCTGGCCGATAACCTGGATATTGCCGTTGCCCGCTACAATCTTCCGATTGCCGATACGGACATCCTTCGTACCAAGGCCGGTGGCTCCTTCCTGGGCGTAAATTCAGGAGTCGTTTCTAATACCCCAGGCGGCGGTCAGGGCGGGATTGGAGCAGGTGTAACCGGCGCCGGAGCAGGTGGAACCACGGCTGGAGCAGGTGGCGCAGGTGTTGGAGCCGGTGGCTTCGTTGGTACAACCAGCGGTGCTGGACCTCAACCGGACAGCTTTGACCCAGTTCTTACTGGCACTTTTGCCATTGAGCAATCTTCTTCTCCAACAAACTTTGGTTTGTTGTCTGGTTTGAATACCACCGGTGGTGGTGCGGCGTTCTCAATACCGGTAGCGCAGGCACACACAACCACCGGCGATATCACTTATTCCCAGGGTTTTTCACCCGGTACTGCGCTTTCAGTTTCCTTCACGAACCAGAGACAGTCCACCAACGGCACCCAACTTGCTTTTAACCCAGCTTTGACTTCGAATTTCCGTGCCTCGGTCCGGCAGCATTTGTTGCAGGGATTCGGGCGCGGCCTGAACTTGCGTTTGCTGCGCACCGCGCAAAATAACAAGAAGATTACGGAAGAAGGGTTCCGGCAGCAGGTGATCTCCACCGTTAGCCAGATCGAAAATATTTATTGGGACCTGGTCAACGCCTATGAAGCCTACCAGGTGAATGCGCGTTCGCTGGCCCTGGCGCAGAAGACTCTTTCCGACAACCAGAAGCAGGTTGAGATCGGCACTCTGGCGCCTCTGGACGTGGTTCGTGCGCAAAGTACGGTCGCCACCGCGGAGCAGGCATTGATCGCATCCAAGACCAACCTCCAACTGCAGCAATTGACCATCAAGAACGCGTTGACGCGAACTTTGCCCAATAACTCTCTTGCTCTGCAGGTGGATGTGATTCCCACAGACACCGTCCAGATTCCCGATCAGGAGAACCTGCCGCCGGTGCAAGACCTGGTAAAAATGGCACTCACGAACCGGCCTGATTACACGCAGCAAAAAATAACGTTAAAGAACAGTGAGATCAACATCAAAGGCGCCAACAACGGTTTGCTTCCCACCATTGATCTGGTCGCTTTTTATGGCGGAACAGGCTTAGCAGGTGTGCCGAATGCGACGGCAAATCCCCCGACTCCTATCAATTTTGCCGGAGGTTTTACTGACGCCTTTGGCAATCTGTTCAACTCCACCGGGCCGGATAAGGGTGTGCAGATCAACATCCAGATCCCGCTCGGCAATCGCGTGAACGAGGCGATTCAGGTACGTTCCATGCTTGAATACCGGCAGTCTCAGTTGTCGCTGAAAAGCGTTGAAAACACCATTATCATTGGTATCCGCAATGATGTTTTCACCTTGGAGAATAATCGCGCCAGCGTAGTTGCCGCCCAGAAGGCGCGTGATCTTGCCGCTCAGACTCTGGACGCTGAACAGAAAAAATACAATCTGGGTGCATCCACGTCCTTGAACGTATTGTCCGATGAGCGCGACCTGGCGCAGGCTGAGTCCACGCTGGTCAGTTCCATGACGAATTACGCCAAGGCCCGCGTTCAGCTGGATCGTGATACGGCCCAGACGCTTGATCGCTATAACATCAAGATAGATGAGGCAGTTACTGGCGACATCAAGACGCAGCCAAATGTTCCAGGAATTATGCCAAGCAAGACTGCTTTCCAGGAAGCCAACCCGCCCGCGCAGCAACCTGCCCCGGCCCAACAACCACCGAAATAGTTAAGATTCAGGTAAGCATATCCGGCTGGCTCAGGCCAGCCGTTTTTTTGCTTGAGTGAACTTTGGTGCTTTGTGGCTTCATCTGAGACTATGGAATTTATCTAGTCTTCTGAGGTATATTCATCCTTCCCAACTACTAGACTTACAAATTGTTTCCTTGCTTTACTTGTTTGCCGCTGCCAATCTTGCTGCAAAAACTATGGCAAGTTTGCGCGCGTTATTGTATAGTCTGCAAACATCCCCCCATCAACAATGCCGAGGCGTTTCAGAGTGAAACTTTTTAGGATTTTTTTGTCCCTAGCTTTTCTTGTGTTCTTCGTTGTGCCTGCTCTGGCACAGAAAGAAGACTGGCTTCCCATTACCCAACAGGACCTGGAGATGAAGCAGGTTCCAGGTAATCCCGGCGCTGATGCTGTCCAGCTTTATTATGCGGACTATATCAACGATCAGGAACAGAACGAGTTTTTCTACCACCGCATCAAGATTTTGAATGAAAAAGGCAATCGTCATGCCGATGTAGAGATCGCGATCCCTCCGGATGGCTCAATCTCCGGATTAAAGGCGCGGACGATCCATCCGGACGGCAAGATTACTGAGTTTACGGGCAAGCCCTTTCAGAAAGTTCTTATCAAAGGACGCGGGATAAAGTTCCTCGCTAAGACGTTTACCATGCCCGATGTCACGGTCGGCAGCATTATTGAGTACAAATACAAGATCGACTGGCCATGGATCATTATCGATAATTCCTGGACCATCCAGCATGAACTCTACACGGTAAAAGAAAGTTTTCGCATGAAGAGCTATACCGGAGGGCTTGAGGGCTTTGAGAATGGCTATCAAGTGGCTGCGCTCTACTCGCACATGCCGAACAATATCAAGCCGCTCCAGAAAGGTGGAGGGTACGAACTGGAAGTGGAGAATATGCCGGCGTTTGAAGCCGAAGGTTACATGCCTCCGCAGGAAGATTTTACGCCGCAAATGCGATTTTTTTATGTGGGCAGAGATGTTTCCAATGCCGATCGGTTCTGGCAGGAGGCCGGAAAAAGATGGAATGGCGACGTTGAACACTTCATTGGTAATCGCAGGGAAATCAGCCAGGCTGCCACTGAAGCTATCGGTAACGAAACTGATCCTGAACAGAAATTGCGCAAGCTCTATGCCAGGGCGCAGCAGATCAGGAACCTGACCTACGAGCATGAACGAACAGAACAAGAGCAAAAAAAAGAAAACTTGAAGGCAAACCAGAATGCGGGCGATGTCCTGGCGCGCGGTAACGGCGACCGTGACGATATCGCGCGAATGTTTGTTGCTCTTGCGCGTGCCGCTGGCTTTGATGCGGCGATCGTTCGTACCAGTAATCGCAAAGACAAGTTCTTCGACAAAAACCTGCTGTCCAAACGTCAAATGGATTCCGAGATCGTGGCGGTAAGCCTGGGCGGCAAGGACATCTATTTAGATCCGGGTACCCGTTTTTGCCCGTATGGCGATGTCCGCTGGATCCGCACTTCAAGCATGGGTTTGAAGTTGGATAAAAAGGGCGGTTCTTTCGTTAATATTCCCGGGGCGCCATTCAATCAGGCCATGACCAGACGGGTAGCAGATATGGTACTGGATGAAACCGGCACGCTTAAGGGAACGATTACAGTCAAATTCGAGGGTGGAGAGGCGCTGGAGCATCGTCTGGATGCGTTGGATACAGATGACGCCGGTAAGAAGAAATCTTTAGAAGACGAATTACAATACTGGCTCCCGACTGGAGCAATTATCAAACTGGTAAAGGTCGAAGGCTGGGAGTCAAGCGAGGGCGCTCTCACCGCCAGTTTTGATGTTGAGATGCCAGGCTATTCTTCCTCTGTGGGTAAGCGCCTCCTGCTGCCTGCTTACCTGTTCCAGGCCAAGCAAATGGAAGCTTTTAAGCATTCCGACCGCAAGTTTCCGGTTTATTTTCCATACGCTTTTGGCGAAGCAGACAGAGTCAATATAAAAATTCCAAACGGATATTTTCTGGAAAGTATTCCCAAGGAGCAGGACGCGCGTCTAGCCTACGCCTCCTACCAGAATCTGGTCCAATTTGACGGCACAAAGATAGTCACCCAACGCGTCTTGCAGGTGAATGGCATTTACTTTCGTGTGGAATTGTATCCAGAGGTAAAGGATTTCTTTAGCAAAGTCCAGGCGGGTGACGAACAACAAGCGGTTCTCAGTGGAGGCAGCACCAATGCTCAAAAAGGCAACTAGCGTAGCTCTGTTTCTTTTTTTAATCAACCTGCTTCCCGTCGCAGCCAAGGCCGCAGTGCCGGATTGGTTGCGGAGTGCTGCCCAGCAAACGGTAAAGAAATACGCCGACGACACGAATGCTGTTACGTTGCTGGATGATCAGGAGACGACGGTCAGGGACAATGGAGACATAGTCACTCACGAACGGCTTATTTACCGGATACTGCGCCCTGAAGGCAAGGATTACGCAAAGTATTCATTGTTTTTCAACAATGAGACCAAGGTCAATTACCTGCACGGCTGGAGCATTACAGCAAAAGGGCAGGAATACGAAACCAAGGACAAAGATGCATTTGAGCGCAGCCTCGGTGGCGAAAAGGAATTCTCAGATGATAAAGAAAGAATTCTGATGGTTCCCGGCGCTGAAGTCGGCACAGTAGTGGGTTTTGAATATGAGCAGAAGCGCCGGCCCGCACTGTTCCAGGACCACTGGTATTTCCAGGATGAGATTCCCGTTGAAAAGAGCCGGTATACGCTTCGCATGCCTCCCAAATGGGAGTACCGCGCGGACTGGTTGAATCATGCCGAGCAGAAGCCACTGGAGCAAAATGGCGTCTATGTGTGGGAGGTTTCGGACATTCCCCGGATTGAGCGTGAGTATCACGAGCCTGCATATCGCGCCTTGGCAGGGCATGTAATCGTAACTTTTTTTTCAGATCGAGCTACGGGCAGAAATTCCAAATCCTGGAATGATCTTGGCGTCTGGTATTCGCAATTGACGGCTGGCGTTCGCGATTCCAGTCCGGCATTGCAGGCCAAGGCTTTGGAACTTGCGCCCGCGAGTATGCCGATGTTTGAGCGCATCCGCGCGTTAACACTTTTTGCCCAGCGCGACGTACGGTATTACGCCATTGAGATTGGGATTGGCGGCTTCCGCCCGCATCCCGCCGGAGAGATTTTCAGTCATCGCTACGGCGATTGTAAGGACAAAGCCACCGTGCTTAGCTCTATGCTGGCTCAGATTGGCGTTAAGTCTTACTACATACTGATCCACGCTACCCGGGGGATTTATACAGAAAATACTCCGCCAAACTCAGGTTTCAATCACGCCATACTGGCAATCCAGATGCCTGACGCAAGCTTTTCAAAGAAACTGCCGGGAATGTATGAAGATCCCAAGCTGGGACATCTGCTGATTTTTGATCCCACCAATGATCTGGTGCCTCTGGGACAGCTGCCTTACTACGAACAGGATAGTTTCGCGCTGCTGGTGACCGATACTGGGGGAGAGTTGATCCACTTGCCCGTGAGTTCACCTGACTTGAACCAGATCCATCGCGATGCCAAGCTAAAACTTCTGCCCGATGGGACCTTGCAGGGTGAGATATCTGAAACCCGGTCCGGATATCTGGCCATGCTCGGACGCGCCTATTTGCAGCATGAGAGCCAGAATGATCGCAAGAAAATGCTGGAACATTTCTGGGGGCCAAACATTGGCGCTTTCCAGATTGACAGTTTTGATCTGGTGAACGAAAACGATATCGATAAAGACCTGGTACTGCACTATAAATTTACCGCCACCCATTACGCTAAGAGTGCCGGTGCGCTGCTGCTGGTGCGTCCACGCGTGATTGGAGAAATGGCTGGGGCATTTGATGTGACCAAACCGCGCCACTACGCTTATGAATTTGACGCGCCATTTTTCAGAAGTGACAACGTGGAGATTACCCTGCCTGAAGGTTACAGCGTGGATGAACTGCCAGAGCCGGCTAAAGCGATCTTTCCCTTTGCGGAGTACACGAGCAAAGCGGAAAAGGCCGGCAATGTCCTTAAGTACAACCGTGAATACAAGATGCAGGCCACGCAGGTCCCGCTGGATCGCATGGAGCAGCTCAGAAAGCTGTTTGCTCAGATCGGCATGGACGAAAAGAACATGGCGGTCCTGAAAAAAGCGAACTGATTCATTGGGGCCTTCCGGGTCGTCGATAGACACGGGAGGCCTTTCTTTATGCGGCTCAAACCAAACGGTGGGACAAAAATGAAAAACTATCGTTATCTCTGCTTGAGTTGGCTTTTGTTATTACCATGGGCCTGCTTTGGACAAAGCCAGGATTGGCTGCCTGTTACTCCCCACGACCTTGAAATCAGGGAAGTTCCGGGCGAACCTGGCGCCGCGGCAATCCAGCTTTTTTATGCCGATTATCGCGATGACGATAATAAAAGCCAGTTCACCTATAGACGGATCAAGATTTTGACGGAGGAAGGCAAAAAGTACGCCAATGTTGAGATCGCTGTTTCCTCCCTCTACAAGTTTGCCGGCATAAAGGCGCGCACGATTCATCCAGATGGCTCCATCGTCGACTTTACCGGCAAACCTTTTGAAAAGATTCTTTTCAAAAGCTCTGATTCGAAATCCATTGCCTGGACCCTGGCCATGCCTGAAGTAACGGTCGGGAGCATCATTGAATACAAGTATCGTTTGGAGTGGGAGCGCTACACATTTGATACTTCCTGGCCGGTTCAGCACGATCTCTATACTCTGAAGCAGCACTTTTATCTCAAGGGCAATTCCAAGCCGATGGTGACCAGGCATCCCCTTACTGACGATGGCACACGCCTCGCCTATGTTGTGTATGGCAATATCCCGATGCCTAAGCGCCTTCAGAACGGGGCCATTGAGACTGGAATTGGAGAACACGCCTGCTTTTAAGAGCGAAGAATATGCTCCCCCTGCTGGTGACCTGAGGCCTATTGTTCGATTCTTTTATGGCGGCAAAGAGGTGATCTCGGTCGACGCATACTGGCAGGAATATGGGCGCACATGGTTTGAAGAGTCGGAGCATTTCATGGGCAATCGTGATTCTCTCAAGAACGCGGTTGCACAGGCGGTTGGCAGCGAAACTGATTCGGAAAAGAAACTCCGTAAACTCTATGAGCGCGCGCAGCAGATCAGGAACCTGAGTTTCGAACGCAGGCGCACAAAGCAAGAGGACAAAAAAGAAGAACTGAAGCAGAATGAGAATGCGGCGGACGTGCTGGACCGCGGGTACGGAACGCACAATGATATCGCCCGTTTATTCTCTGCGCTCGCCCGTGCCGCAGGCTATGACGCCCAGATAGTCCGGGCCCCCAACCGCAGCTCATTTTTCTTCAAGCCTAGTTATCTCGTATCAACACAGCTTGCTGCGGAGGTTGTCGTAGTCAAACTCAATGGGAATGACGTTTATCTGGATCCGGGAACGGAGTTCTGTCCTTTTGGGCTGGTTCGCTGGCCTTATACCTCTGACCGAGGGCTGCGCCTGGAAAAATCAGGCGGTACCTTTGTTCCCATTCTTGCAGCCCCGGCGGATAAATCGCAGATTCGCCGCACAGCCAATGCCACGATTACTGTAGAGGGCGCCCTGAAAGGCACAATCGACGCTGGAGTTCAAAGGCAATGGCGCCTTAGAACGTCGGATCAGGAATATTCAGGAAGATGATGCCGGACGCCGCAAGGCGTTGGAAGACGAAGCGAAAGCCTGGCTGCCCAGCGGGGCCATTGCCACGTTGGACAGCGTGGAAGGATGGGAAGGTTCAGAAACTCCGCTGCACGTTCGCTACAAAATCGATATACCGGCATTTGCCACCGTCGCTGGAAAACGGTTGTTGATTCCTGCTGCACTGTTCAAAACAACCAGACAAAAACAGGCATTCCAGCCCGCAGAACGGAAATACGCAGTCTACTTCACTTACGCTTACGAAGAGATCGATAATCTCAACTTCCAGATGCCGGAAGGGTACACGGCTGAATCCGTCCCTTCTCCCCAGGACGTGAAGCTTGAGTACACACATTTTGCCACTGCAAGACGCATTACGAACAATCAGTTCGTTAGCCAACGGGTGCTGATTATCAATGGAGTTCTTTTTCCGGTCGCTCAATATGCTGAATTGAAGGGGTTCTTTGAAAAGTTACAGGCGGCGGATGAAGAACAGCTTGTTTTGCAAAGTTCTGCTGCAACAGCCAGCCAATAATGTTGTTTTTCATCAGTAATTCCAGGTGGCGTGCTTTTGTTACTAAAAAGCAGGCAAACTCTGCTCTTTTAGATTTTCTGTGTCTGCGGCATTAAGGGTAAAATTGCTGTATGGCAGATCACTTGAACAAGAAGAAAGACCAGAGCGGCATTGCGGAAAGCCCCATTGCGGAAGTTTTTGAGGGCCGTCACCCGGCGGACTCTGAAAAAAAATGGGCGGAAACCACGCTGGCAAAAACGCTGGAAAAAGCCCCGGAAAAGCCCATTGGCGCGGCTTCCGGTGTGAACCTGGATGAGAGCGGCCAGGCCCAATTTACCACCATCAGCGGTGTGCCTATCCGGCGGCTTTATACCCAGGCCGATCTGCCTGAGGACTGGAGCTACGAAAAATATCTGAACTACCCGGGGCAGGCGCCCTATACGCGTGGCATCCATGCCAGCGGCTATCGCGGACGCCTTTGGACCATGCGCCAGTTTTCCGGCTTTGCCTCTCCTGAGGAAACCAATGAACGTTACCAGTATCTGCTGGCCAGCGGCGGCGGCGGACTTTCCGTCGCGTTCGATCTGCCTACGCTCATGGGCTATGACTCTGATCATGCGGCGAGCGAAGGCGAGGTAGGCAAATGCGGCGTTGCCATCGATTCTCTGGAAGACATGGAGATCCTGTTCAAGGGCATTGATCTGGAAAAAACCACCGTCTCCATGACGATCAATTCCCCGGCCTCCGTGCTGTGGGCCATGTATCTGGTGGTCGCCGAGAAGCAGGGCGCCGACTGGAACAAGATTTCCGGCACGCTCCAGAATGACATTCTTAAGGAATACATTGCGCAGAAGGAATATATCTATCCGCCTGCGCCCTCCATGCGCCTGGTGATCGATACGTTTGAGTTTGGCGCTAAATTTACTCCCAAGTTCAATTCCATCTCCATCAGCGGATACCACATTCGTGAAGCTGGCTCCACGGCATTGCAGGAACTGGCATTCACCATCTATGACGGTGTTGAGTATGTGGAATGGGCGCGCCGCCGCGGCCTGGATGTGGACGACTTTGGCCCACGCCTGAGCTACTTCTTTAATTCTCACAGCGACTTCTTTGAAGAGATTGCCAAGTTCCGCGCTGCTCGCAAGATCTGGTATCGCCTGATGAAAGACCGCTTCGGCGCCAAACAGCAGCGCAGCTGGCTCATGCGTTTTCACACGCAGACGGCAGGCGTCTCACTTACGGCGCAACAGCCCATGAACAACATTGCCCGCGTGGCCATCCAGGGATTGGCGGCGGTGCTGGGTGGAACGCAGTCTCTGCATACTGATTCTTACGATGAAGCGCTGGCGCTGCCGACGCAGGAAGCGGCACGCATCGCTCTGCGCACCCAGCAGATTATTGCCTATGAATCCGGCGTGGCCCAGACCGTGGACCCGCTGGCAGGCTCGTATTTCCTGGAAAAACTCACGCTCGATATGGAGAAAGGCGCGTTCGATTACTTTGAACGCCTGGACGCCATGGGCGGCATGGTCAAGGCCATTGAAAATGGCTTCCCGCAGAAGGAAATTGCCGAGGCGTCTTACCAGTATCAGCGCGCCGTTGAAGCCAAGGAAAAGATCGTGGTCGGCGTGAATGATTTTGCCATCGAAGAGAAGCAGCCAGAGACGCTCTATATTGACGAATCCGTAGGCCGCCATCAGACGGCAAAGCTCAAAGCTCTGCGTGCCCGCCGCAGCAATGACGAAGTCACCCGAACCCTT
The DNA here is from genome assembly GCA_963724105.1 of Terriglobia bacterium. GTDB lineage: Bacteria > Acidobacteriota > Terriglobia > Terriglobales > Acidobacteriaceae > Angelobacter. The sequence goes on from CAVRTD010000010.1 coordinate 682,739, forward strand.
GATGCCTTGAAGAAGGCGGCTGCCCAGGAGCCCGTGGTTCGCGCCGATGGTCGCATCAGTGACGCGAATACCATGCCCTTCATTATTGATTGTGTACGCGCTTATGCTACCGTCGGCGAAATCTGCCAGGCATTGAAAGAAGTTTATGGGACATATGAGGAAGTGAGCATTACGTAGGATCGGGTGATCTGGTAATCGCGCGTGATCGAGTGATCGGAATCAGCAATCTATTGTTTACGTGCTCTTATAGATCGTCCATTGCTCCGTTCCTGCAATCTTCTCCAGCCATCCTGCCGCCGTCAAAAGTTTTTCATGCTCGGTATATCGATACGCAACATAAACCGGCCGTGATGCTTGCTCCACTGATCTGCGCAGGTTCTCCAGCACCTTCACAAACACCGGCTCAGAAAATGGATTAAACAAATACACCACTAGTGGCTCCGCGGGAAACTGAAAGTCACAGGCGTCCAGGCAGACCATCTCCATCTGCTGGCATTTCTGGCGGTCATTGGAATGATTGGCGGAGTAATTGGCAATATTCTCTTGCGCGTCCCGGCACAGGTCCGGCATGAACTCCACGCCCATGATCCGCTGAAAAGAATAATCAGAAGCCATCAGAAGTGCGCGGCCCTTTCCCGCGCCCAGATCGATGAACGTGAAATCTTTCAATCCAGCGTAGTCGAGAGACTCGTGGTCAGTCGCTGATGGCTTCTTACTGACCGCTGAAGGCTGAGTGCTGAGTGCTAACTGCTGCATGATCTGCTCAAAGAGCCACGGATCGCTGGCGTAGTAAGCGCCGCCAAGCAGACCGGCAACCAACTGCGTGTAAAATCCAACATTTGAACGGGTGGTATTTACGGAGTGTTCCCAGTCATAATCCAGGTCGCCAAAGCGGGCCTGACGATGCGAGGGCAATAGCTCCAGCAGGGCACGCCAGGTTGCGCCAGCCAGCTCCCGCAGCGATCGCGCCACGCCAAAATAACGCACGTTCTGCCGCCAGTGCCGGGCCAAAGCCTGGCGCGAGCTGAGCTCGCCGACTTTCGCTGCAGCAGAAGCAGAACTGCTTAGGTTAGAATCAGCTTCACCCATGAAAAAAGCCCTTGATCATCTTCAAAAAGCGGATGTAATTCTTGGCTCTATTATCGCCCGGGTAGGCCCTTGCAAGATGACTTACCGCGATCCCAGCTTTGAAATGCTGGCGCGCGCCATCGTCTTTCAGCAGTTGAGCACAAAAGCCGCCAGCACTATCTATGGCCGGCTGGAAGAAGCTGCAGGCGGACCGCTCACGCCGCAATCCATCCAGAACCTGAGCGTGGGAGAGATGCGGCGGGCGGGACTCTCGCGGCAAAAGCTTGGCTATATACGCGACCTGGCCGAGCACGCTCTGAGCGGCAAAGTTGATTTTGCCCTTTTGCCCAGCATGAGTGACGAACAAGTGATCGAATCGCTGACCGACATCAAAGGCGTTGGCGTCTGGACAGCGCATATGTTTCTTATCTTTTCATTGCGGCGTCCCAACGTGCTGCCCGTGGGCGATCTGGGCGTGCGCATGGCGATCCAGCGAGCCTATAAAAAGCGCAAGCTGCCTACGCCAAAACAGATCGAGCAGATCGCAAAAGGCTGGCATCCTTATTGCAGTTATGCGGCGTGGTATCTGTGGAGAAGCCTGGAAGGTGCGAAGGAAGAGAAACCAAACCACAAAGGACACAAAGGAACACAAAGAAAAGCGAAATCGCGATAACCTCTTCACTTAGTGTCCCTTCGTGCCCTTTGTGGTTAAGTGTTTTGGTAGAATCAACTAGCAAATGGCTGCTGACCGTAAAATTCGTGTGCTTGTCGCCAAGCCTGGTTTGGACGGACATGACCGTGGCGCGAAAGTAATTGCCCGCGCCCTGCGCGATGCCGGCATGGAAGTCATCTACACCGGACTGCGGCAAACCCCGGAGATGATTCTGACCTCGGCATTGCAGGAAGACGTGGATGTGATCGGTCTTTCTATTTTGTCTGGCGCTCACAATGCCATCGTCCCCCGCGTTTCTGAACTGCTCCGGCAAAACAAGATGGAAGATGTCCTCTTTTTGATTGGCGGCATTATTCCGGAGCAGGATTTTGAGTTCATGAAGAAATCAGGCGTCCACGCGATCTTTAATCCCGGCACTCCAATGGACAACATCGCTGACTTCATTCGCAAGAATGTGAAGCCTCGCGGGCTGATCACGGCCTGAAGCATTTCGTCCCTGAATTCATCCCTCTTTATCTAAGCATTTGCTAAAACGAACGCCCTAAAACTTTGGGCTAACCGGCCTGCTTTCTCTCAGTCTAAGCATTCGATTGAGAGGGTAAATCATGAGAAAACTGATTGTCTTTACCTGTGGGCTTGCTCTGCCGCTGTGTATTGGACTGGCTGGGGCTGGCCAGCAACGCACCTCGCATAACTCAACTATCACGATGAATGACGATTCGTCGAGTGACGACTGCCGCGACCATTTGCGCATGGGTGACAACGACTACCGCTCAAATATTCGCGATGAAGAATTAAAAATCATTCCCAATCAGCCATTGACTATCACGGCTGAGCATAACGGCGGCATTGAGGTGACAACCTGGGACAAGCCAGAAGTGAGCCTTAAACTGTGCAAACAGGTTTCAGTCGACGACGAAAGCGAAGGCCGCAAGCTGCTGGCCGAGACGCGGATTGAGATCAATGGATCGCAAATTTCCGTGCATGCACCGGAAAGCAATCATCATTCGCTTGGCACGGTGCTGCTGGTGAAAACGCCGAAAGATGCAAACCTGAATTTGAATGTCCACAATGGCGGCGTTTCCCTGAGTGGCTTTACCGGCACCGCGGAGGCACATGCGCAGAACGGTGGCATTTCTTTCCGGCGAAGCACCGGCAAATTGACGGCGGAAGCTGAGAATGGCGGCGTCTCTATTAAGGACTGCGGCGGCGAAGTCAGTGCCAAAGTGGAAAATGGCGGACTCTCCATCGCGCTGCCGGAGCGTTGGGAAGGCAAAGGCCTGGAAGCCCACGCGCGCAATGGCGGGCTTGTGGTTTCAGTGCCCAAAAATTTTAACGGCGGCCTTGAAGTTGCGGCGTCAGAGCACACGTCGATCATTTGTAAAGACGATATCTGCAAAGCTGGTGAGCGAACATGGGACAACGGGCGCAAATTGTTCCGCATGGGCGGGACAAATCCTCAGGTCAGGGCAAGCACTGACAATGGCGGCATTGTGATTGAAGAGCGCGGGCATGCACGTGGGGAGATGTAAAGCCTTTAACGTAACCTAAGAATCAAATCACGAAGGTAATGCGGAAACGCGAGTCTCTGGCTCTCTGCCAGGGGTGCTCGCGTTTTTCGCATGCTTCGCGGCTTTTCTCCTTCGGTTTTTCACGCCCAGCCCATATACTAAAAGTTACTGCCACCATGACCACGCTGGACCAGATTCTTGCTGCCACGCGCGAGCGTATTGCCCGCTCCAAGGAACGCGCCGAATTGCGACCGCTGGAGAAGGCGGCGGCGGCGCATACACCGCGCGGATTTCGCAAGCGGCTGGCAGCCATGTCACAACTTGGGCCGGCGGTGATTGGCGAGTTAAAGAAGGCTTCGCCATCCAAAGGCACCATCCGCGGCACATTCCCCGTAGGCGTTTTAGCTAACCAGCTTGCCCGCGGCGGAGCATCGGCTCTGTCAGTGCTTACGGATGAAGAGTTCTTCCAGGGCTCGCTGGCCAATTTGCTGGAAGCGTCTGCCGCTACTGATCTGCCATGCCTGCGCAAAGATTTCATTATTGACGAATTCCAGATTACTGAAGCCCGCGCACATCACGCTGATGCCATCTTGCTGATTATGGCGGCGCTGGATGACGAGACCTTCCGCCGTCTGCTGGACTATTCCCGCGCCCTGGAACTGGACGCTCTGTGTGAAGTTCACGACGAAGAAGAGCTGCGGCGCGCGCTTGAGGGCGGAGCGGATATCATTGGCGTGAACAGCCGCAATCTCAAAACGTTTCAAGTCAGCCTGGATACCGTCATCGATATGGCAGGCAGCATTCCTAACCACGTGCTGCGCGTAGCTGAGAGCGGGATTGACAGTGGAGCGGAGATCCGTGAACTGCACGCTGCCGGCTACCAGGCATTCCTGATCGGTGAGACGCTCATGCGCGCTGAGGATCCCGGGCAGAAATTGCAGCAGCTCTTGCAGGAAGCAGGATGGTATTCACCATCCACCGCGGCTTCTCCTCATTGGCGTGGCACAGTCCAGTAAGAAGCCAAAGAAATTTTCCAAAGAAAACTTGTATGCATACCTGGATTAAAATCTGTGGGACTACCTGTCTTGAAGACGCGCTGCAATCAATAGACGCAGGCGCCGACGCTCTGGGCTTTATTTTTGCGCCCAGTAAAAGGCGGATTACCCGGGAGCAGGCGCAGCAGATTATCAGCAAGTTGCCGCGTGAGGTGGAGAAGATTGGCGTGTTTATGAACAGCACGGCGGCGGAGATTGCCAGTATTGCCGGCAATGTAGCGCTGACGGGAATCCAGATGCATGGCGACGAATCTGCTGCCGAGGTTTATAGCCATCTGCCCAAAGACCGGCGGGACGCGCTGCGAAAGATCAAAACCGTTCTGGTACAGGATGGCTTTGCGAGCAAGTTTGATAGCGATGCTGTGTCTGGCTTAGTGGACGCGTGGCTTTTAGATTCAGGCGCCGGCAGCGGCAAGACATTTGATTGGCAGGCAGCGCGGGCCCAGTTGGGTAACCAGCAAGGGCGATTGATAATTGCGGGTGGGCTTACACCGGAAAATGTGGGCGATGCGATACGCGCCTTCAATCCCTGGGGCGTGGACGTTGTCACCGGAGTGGAGAGCGCGCCGGGGCGCAAAGATCCGGAAAAACTGAAAGCGTTTGTTGCAGCAGTGCGGAGGGCGGAAAAGCAATGAGAGGGAACGCGTTGAAAAAAGAGAAAGCTGTTGCCGGACGGTTTGGCGCTTACGGCGGCCGGTATGTGCCGGAAACACTGATGGCGGCGCTGGAAGAGCTGGAGCACGAGTACGAAAAAGCCCGCAAGGACAAAAAGTTTCGTGCGGAGTTTGAACGACTGCTGAAGGAATATGCGGGCCGTCCCACCGCCTTGTTCCATGCCCGCCGTCTGACCAAAGAGCTGGGTGGGGCGAAGATCTATCTCAAACGTGAAGACCTGCTGCACACCGGCGCGCACAAAATCAATAACTGTCTGGGGCAGGCATTGCTGGCCATACGGATGGGCAAAAAACGTATCATCGCAGAAACCGGCGCGGGACAGCATGGCGTGGCCTCTGCCACGGTTTGCGCTCTCTTCGGCCTGCAGTGCGTGGTTTACATGGGGACGGAAGACATGCGCCGCCAGGAATTGAACGTTTTCCGCATGCGCCTGCTGGGCGCTGAAGTACGTGGCGTGGAATCTGGTTCACGCACGCTGAAAGACGCGATCAATGAGGCGATGCGCGACTGGGTCACCAATGTTCGCGACACGCATTATCTGCTGGGCAGCGTGCTGGGCGCGCATCCGTATCCCACCATGGTGCGCGATTTTCATTCTGTGATCGGACGCGAAGCGCGGGCACAAATCCTGAAGGCTGAAGGCAAATTGCCTGCGGCGATCATTGCCTGCGTGGGCGGCGGCTCAAACGCGATTGGCATCTTTCACGAATTTCTGAAAGACAAGAAAGTAAAGCTGATTGGAGTGGAAGCCGGCGGGCGTGGTAAAGGCCTGGGAGAACATGCCGCACGTTTCCAGGGCGGACTGCCAGGCGTGCTGCAGGGAACATACTCTTATGTCCTGCAGGATGCCAACGGCCAGATTGCGCTTACGCATTCTATTTCTGCCGGGCTGGACTATCCTTCGATCGGGCCGGAGCATGCGGCGCTGGCTGACAGCAAACGCGCGGAATACGTTGCGGCTTCTGATGGCGAAGCGCTGGAAGCGTGCACGCGGCTGGCGCGAACGGAAGGAATTATTCCGGCGCTGGAGTCGTCCCACGCGGTGGCGGAGTGCATTAAACGCGCGCCCAGGATGAAGAAGTCGGAAATTTTAATTGTGAATATTTCCGGACGCGGCGATAAGGACATTGGAATTCTGCGCGAAAACCTCAAGATTGGATGAGGGATTTCAAAACCAAAATCTCACCACGGAGACACGGAGGCGCGGAGAAAGGCCAAACAATTTATGGGCACAATTAAAGAACCGACAAGCCGTATCCGCTTTACTACAAAGCCGGGGTTGGTGGTGTACGTCACCTGCGGCGACCCGGATATTGCCACTACAAGAGAGATCGTCCTGGCCGCTTGCCGGGCCGGCGCTGACGTAATTGAACTGGGTGTTCCGTTTAGTGATCCTGTAGCAGACGGGCCGGTGATCCAGCGAGCCAGTGAACGGGCGCTGCAGCAGGGAACGTCGATGGAAGACGTGTTGCGGCTGGCCAGCGATGTGCGCAAAGAAACCGATGCCGGCCTGATCGTGTTTACTTATCTGAATCCGCTGCTGCGTTTTGGAATGGAGCGCTTTTGCAGAGAAGCGGCGAAAGCCGGCGTGGATGGCGCGCTGGTAACAGACCTGACAGTGGAAGAAGCTGGCGAGTATCGCAAAATGATGGCCGCCCATCATCTGGACACAGTTTTTCTGGCCGCGCCTACCAGTCCTGTTCAACGCCTGAAGGCGATCACCGAGGCGTGCAAGGGATTTGTGTATGCAGTTTCGCGTACGGGCATCACGGGCACGCAGAAAGAGCTTGCGACCGACGCGCAGGACCTGGTGAAACGAATTCGCAAGTTCACCAAATTGCCGGTAGCCGTGGGCTTCGGGATTGCCAACGCGCAGCAGTTTGCCCAGGTTGGAGAGTTTGCAGATGCTGCCGTGGTGGGCAGCGCGATTGTGCAGACTATCGAACAAAACCAGGGGCGGGAAGCACAGGCCGTGGCTGATTTGGTCGCGGAGTTAAAGGGCGGGCGCGGGCACTCCGCGGGTTCATCCTGTTAACATCGTTAAGCTAGCGGGGAAGAATATTAACTTCGTAAAGTTTTCCTTCTTCCTATATCCTATTTATCGGGAACGAAGAAATATGGACATTGTTGACTGGCGCAAGAAAATTGATGAAATGGACCGCAAACTGGTGGAGCTGCTCAATGAGCGGGCGCAGGCGGCGTGTGAAATAGGCAGGCTGAAGCGCAATACCAGCATGCCGATTTATGAGCCGCAGCGGGAGAAGACGATATTTGAGAACGTTTGCCGAGTCAATCAGGGGCCGCTGCCAGATGGCGAACTGAGGCAAGTCTTTGAGCGGATCATCGACGTGATGAGAAACATACAAAAGAATGAGATCGCGCCAAAGAATGAGGCGGGCAGCAAAAGCACCGAATTTGATATGGAACTGAACGATTAATAAGCAGTAGCAGAACGAACTTTATCCTGAACGAGCGGCACAGCCGCGAGAGAGAAAGCAGAGGCAGCTTTAGCTGCAAAAAAATCATGATTGTAGCCATGCAGGAAACTGCCGCAGAAGAACAGATCCAACAGGTAATTGAGCGCCTTGTCGGCATGGGGTTTGAAGTTCACCGTTCCACCGGAGCACGGCAAACCGTGCTGGGCGCAGTGGGCGCGCGCCACGAATTTGATGTCCGCGATATAGAAGTCCTGCCGGGCGTAGGAGAAGTCCACCGCATCAGCTCCCCTTATAAATTGGTGGCGCGAAGTTTCCGTCCGGAAGGGACAGTTGTTAAGTTCCAGAACGGCGTGACGATTGGTGCGGACCATGTTGTGTTGATGGCGGGCCCGTGTTCGGTGGAATCGCGTGATCAGATTTTTGCCGTAGCTGAATCTGTCTCCCGTTCAGGTGCAAAATTTCTGCGCGGCGGAGCGTTCAAACCACGCAGCTCTCCGTACACGTTCCAGGGGCTGGGTGAAGATGCCCTGAAACTTATGCGGGAGGCTGGCGACAAGTTTGGCATGCTGGTGGTGAGCGAGGTGATGGAGATCTCGCAAATCCCGTTGATGCTGCCTTATGTGGATATGCTCCAGGTGGGCGCGCGCAATATGCAGAATTTCAACCTGCTGCGCGAACTGGGCAAGGTGCGCAAGCCGGTGCTGCTGAAGCGTGGCATTGCCGCGACCATTGAAGAACTTTTGCTCTCCGCCGAATATCTGATGGCCGGCGGCAATTATGAGGTTATTGTGTGTGAGCGCGGAATTCGCACTTTTGAAACCTATACGCGCAACACGCTGGATATTTCCGCGATTCCTATCGTCAAGAAACTCTCACATCTGCCGATTGTGGCTGATCCATCGCACGGCACGGGCCGTCGGGATAAAGTCTCTCCCATGGGGCGTGCTGCAATCGCCGCCGGGGCGGATGGTCTGCTGATTGAAGTCCACAACTGCCCTGACAAAGCTCTTTCTGACGGAGCGCAGTCCCTGTATCCTGAACAGTTTGCCAAGCTGGTGGACGAACTCCGTATGATTGCGCCTGCAGTCGGGCGCAAGCTTGTTTAGAATTCAATATTGAATCATCTTTAAGTGCCTGATTCTGGGCGCGGCCGGATCTAAGAACAGAAACTGCCGCCCGCGGAATTTGTGTCTTTGGAAACGACAAGTGTTCAAACAGATCACCATCATCGGCACCGGCTTGATCGGCGGCTCCCTGGCCCTGGCCCTGAAGGCCGCAGGATTTGAAGGCAGGATCGTTGGCTGCGATCGCCGGGCCGTGCTGGACCGCGCCCGCGCTATGCGCGCCATCGATTCAGGAACAGAAGACGCCGTGGATGCCGTCGCGGGCAGCGACCTTATCGTACTGGCGACGCCAGTAGGCGGAATCATCGACCTTATTGAGCGCATCGGTCCCATCGCGCCGCCAGACTCACTGATTACCGATGTTGGCAGCACCAAGAAGGAAATCATCGAACGCGCTCGCGCTGTCTTCGGAGACCAGGCGCCGCAGCGTTTTCTTGCCGGACATCCCATGGCAGGCAAGGAGCACAGCGGCCTGGAAAACGCAGAGGCTAAATTATTTTTGAATGCTGTGTGGTTGCTGGTGACCCAGGCCAACCAGTCCGTTGACCGGGGCAAGATCAAAGATTATTGTGAGCTGCTGGAAAAAATAGGCGTCCGCCTGCTGAAGATGGAGCCTGAACGCCATGACCAGATGTGCGCGTGGGTCAGCCATCTGCCGCAGATGATCTCTACCGCGCTGGGCGCGACTCTGGTGGAAGAGCTGGGCGACAATCCTGATGTGTATGCCATTGGCGGACGTGCGCTGCGCGAGATGACCCGCATTGCGTCCAGCCCTTATTCCATGTGGCGGGACATTGCGCACACGAACACCGCTAATATCGAGCACGCGCTCAATATGCTGGAACAGCGGCTGGTCCATATACGCGAGAACCTGCGAACCCCGGCGCTGCGCGAAGAGTTTGACCATGCGAATCACTTTGCGCTGGGCACAAGAGATGTTGCTGCCACGGTGCTGGTGCTGCCGGGATGGCAGAATTCCGGACCGCGACACTGGCAGACGCTATGGGAGCAGCAGAACCCGATTTTTCTGCGAGTGCAGCAGCGCGATTGGGAGTATCCTCACCGCGAGTGGTGGCTGGAGCGGATCACGGCCGAGGTGAAGCAGTCTCCTGCGCCGATTGTTTTTGCCGCGCACAGCCTTGGCTGTATCGCGCTGGCGCACTGGTGCAAGATCTCGCCGAGCGAGGCCGTGAAGATTAAAGGCGCATTGCTGGTGGCGCCTGCCGACGTCGACAGCAAAGACGCTCCCAAGCCGCTCAAGGATTTTTCTCCAACGCCGCGCGATCTTCTTCCATTTCCTACTATCGTGGTGGCCAGCAGCACTGATCCTTACATCACGCTGGCCCGCGCCCGCGAACTTGCACGAGCATGGGGCAGCCGGTTTGTCGATATTGGCGCGGCAGGACATATTAACGGCGAGTCCGGCCTGGGAGATTGGCCGGAAGGAAAACGGTTGCTGCGGCATTTGATTGAGGGGGAGTGAAAGTTTTAACTATTTTGATTGAGTTACTGGATGAAGGAACACCATGCTGGCGGCCAGTTCAGGCTGAGGCACTCGCAGATGGTTCTTTTCTCATTCTCGATACGACGCCCGAAGGTGAGCTTTGGAAATTCAATCGCGGCGATGTTGTGCTATGCAAGCCACACGAATTTCAAGATAGCTTCGGGCTAGTCGCTTACATGCGGAAACAATGAGTGTTTTTTAGGCGTTGGATTTGCAGCCTCCATCCTGAGCTATTTAGAATCGAGTGTTTATGAATAAAGTCGTTGCCAACGCTGATGAGGCCGTCCGTGATGTGAAAGACGGTTCCATGATTATGGTCGGTGGTTTTGGACTCTGTGGCATTCCCGCCGATCTTATTGATGCTATTGCCCGCAAGGGCGTACAAAACCTGACCACAGTTTCCAACAATGCAGGCGTGGACGACTTTGGCCTGGGCAAGCTTCTTGGTGCGGGCCAGATCAAAAAGCATATCGGCTCTTACGTGGGCGAGAACAAATTATTTGAAAAGCTTGTGCTCACGGGCAAGGTGCAGCTGGAGTTGAACCCGCAAGGCACGCTGGCGGAGCGCATACGCGCTGGTGGCGCGGGTATCCCGGCATTTTTTACGCCTACAGGGGCGGGCACCGTGGTTTCTGAAGGCAAGGAGATGCGCGAGTTTGACGGCCGCCAATATGTGATGGAGCGAGGACTGAAAGCCGACTTTGCTTTGATCAAGGCATGGAAGGCCGATCGCTGGGGCAACCTGATTTTCCGCAAGACAACGCGGAACTTTAATCCTGTAATGGCCACGGCCGCTCGGATCACGATCGTCGAGGTGGAAGAGATTGTAGAGCCAGGCCAGCTTGATCCTGATGGCATTCATCTGCCCAGTGTTTATGTGAAGCGAATTGTGCTGAGCACAGGGCAGCCCAAACGGATTGAGAAACGGACCGTAAGGAAAAGAGAGAATTAACTTCATGGCGACCGAACCCATCATCAATCAAGCCGGCAAACCAAAAGATGTGGAGAAACGCGAGCGCATTGTGAAGCGCATTGCGCGCGAGATGCAGGATGGCTTCTACGTTAACCTGGGCATCGGCATGCCAACACTGGTGGCGAACTACATTGCTCCCGGGGTTGAGGTGATCTTGCAGAGCGAGAATGGAATGCTTGGCGTAGGCCCGTTTCCTTTTGAAGGCGAAGAAGACCCAGACCTGATCAATGCCAGCAAAGAGACCGTGACGGAGGTCCCAGGCACCGCGTATTTTTCCAGCGCTGATTCGTTTGCCATGATCCGCGGCGCGCACATTGACCTGAGCGTGCTAGGTGCAATGGAAGTGGATGAAGAAGGCAACCTGGCCAACTGGATGATCCCGGGCAAGATGGTAAAAGGCATGGGTGGCGCAATGGATCTGGTGGCAGGCGCCCGGCGCGTGATTATCGCGATGGAGCACACGAACAAAGAGGGTGCTCACAAGATTTTGACGAAATGCACGTTGCCGCTGACGGGCATGAAAGTTGTGAATACCATTGTGACGGAAATGGCGTATATCAGCGTGACTCCCAAAGGCCTGTTGCTGGAAGAAGTTGCGCCCGGGTTGACTGCGGAAGACGTGCAGAAATTCACAGGGGCCAAGCTGATTGTGAGCCCAAATCTGAAAAGCATGGAACCGTAGTCTGAAAACCATAATCTGAAAACCATGGAGCCCTAAAGCAACTTAAATCCTGTTCAGGCAATCGGAAGAGAGTAGGTTGCCAGGAGGGATTTAATAATGCGTGCAAATCTTATTGAAGTTTCATGGGATGTCGAAAAGTCAAAGTGGCTGGTCCGGATTGCCGTTGGTGAAGAGGTGATTCGGCGTTATTGCGATCTTCCCCAGACCGCAAGTGAAGCTGACCTTCGCGCGGCGGCGCAGAAGACCTTGGCGGATGAAGGCTTTGAATCAGATGGCACGGCCATCACCATTCAACAATCGAAAGCAGCCTGAATCAGCCGTGACGGTCGAAGAGGCTTACTCATTTCGCAACATCACGATAGGATCAATGCGTGTGGCGCGGCGCGCCGGAATAAAACAAGCCACCATGGCAACGGCCGCCAGCAAGACGGAGATCGCGATGTATGTAATTGCATCCGTCGGGCCAATGCCGACCAGAAAATCCTGGATGAGCTGGCCGATAGCAATGGCCAGAAGCAGACCTACGGTTAATCCGCCTGCGATCACCAAGAGGCTTTGGCGGCTGACCAGCGCGAGGATTTGTCCGCGTTGTGCGCCCAGGGCCATACGAATTCCAATTTCGTGCGTCCTCTGGCCAACCGAGTAAGACATAACGCCGTAAACGCCAACCGCTGCCAATATCAAGCCCAGGATGCCGAGACTTCCGGTCAAGCCGGCAGCAACCCTGAACCCAAATAGACCGTTCAATCCGTTTAAAGCCTGCGTCATGCTGCTAGCTCCATAGACGGGCATGGAAGGAGCCAGCGTGTCCACCAAAGCAAGAATGTCTCGCGTAAGAGCGTTGCTGTTTTCATGTGCGGTACGGACCTGGAGAGTCTGTGTAGGAAAATAATGCTGAGCAAGTGGAACGAAGTAAGCTGGCTCGATTGGGCTATAGGGATCGATCATGTGAAAGTTGCGCACTACTCCCACAATCTGGATCGGGTGTTTAGGATCTTCAGGCTCAAAGAATTGGCGGCCTATAGAATCTTTTTGCGGCCAGTACTTCTCCGCCATCGCCTGATTGATAAGCGCTACACGAGGTGCGGTCGCGGAATCGTGATCGGACAAATCACCTCCATGCTGGTGCCTGGCTTCAGGCGGGCCAAGACCATCAAGGGGCGGGCATCTGGCGCGGAAAGAAAGCCAGGTGAAGTTCCTGCGTCTATCACCAACATGCCGAGCGGCAAATAGGCCTGCATGTGAAAGACGGGAGTGAGCCCCACAAAACCTTTCGGCGCGACGCCGATGACTGTGACTGGGCGGCCGTTGATCGCCGCAGCCTTGCCAATCACTTCAGGGTCACCGTGGAATCTCGACTGCCAATATTCCCACGCCAGAACCACTACAGGATCACCGCCGGCCGTGTTGCCTTCTTCTGGGGTAAAAAAGCGCCCGAGCGCAGGTTTTAAGCCCAGCAAAGCAAAGAAATTTCCAGTAGCAAAAAAAGTCTGTACCGGTACGGTCTTCCCCTGAGAGGTCATGCCGTCCGGGCCGCTTTCTCCGCCGGACGATCCACCGAAAGCTACAGCGGACATGCCATCAAATTCCTTGCCACATTGTTCGCGGATTTGCTGGTATTCGGGAAAAGAGAATTGCGAATCATTGTGCAGAGCGCCGCCAAGCGAAAATCCCAGATAGGTGAGTTCTTTGGGGCGTTGTATGGGCAATTGCTGGAACAGCAACCAGTCAACCATGGTGAAGATTGCCGTGTTAACGCCAATGCCAAGCGCCAGCGTAAGCACCGACAACAATTGTGAATCCGGGGCTCTTGCGCAGCATACGCGCGCCATATCGAATGTCCTGCCAGAGGGTTTCGATGAAATTGAAACTGTTCATGCGATAGATCTCCTCGCGGACCAGAGTTGAGTTGCCGAGCTTACGATGGGCTGCAGCGCGGGCTTCGTCGGGAGACATACCTTTAGCGACGTTCTCTGCAGCTTCAATCTCCAGATAAGCTTGCAGTTCACTGCTGCGCTCTTCATCCCAGCGGCGTCTCCGGAAGAATCGGCTCAAACTCATAAAATCCTACTCGTTTGCTGGTCGAAGGACCCGGTTGATGGCATGGACCAACTGCTCCCAGCGGCTTGTTTGCACGGCAAGTTGTTTGCGCCCAGCAGGAGTCAGGCGGTAGTACCGCGCTTTGCGGTTGTTTTCTGAAGTGCCCCAGAAAGAGGCGATCCATTTGCGGTCTTCCAGTCGGTGCAGCGCGGGATATAGCGACCCATGCTCCACCTGCAGCACGTCATCAGAACGGTTCTCAATGGCATAGGCGATGGTGTGCCCGTGCGCCGGTCCCAGAAGCAGCGTTTGCAGGACCAGGAGATCGAGCGTTCCTTGAAGAACTTCGCCTTGCAGAGGTTGTGCGCCACGTTTAGGCATAGAGCAATCTTACTCCTATAGATGATCTTCTGGAAAGGAGAAATGTTTCAGTACTATCTGGTGTGAGCCTGTGAAACATTAGGCAGCAGCGAAGTCTTCTCTGAGAGACGATCTACAGGTCAGCTGGAACTGCCTTCTGTACTCCTAAGGGCTTGAGGATTGCGTTCGTCCCTGCATCAGAGTGGGAGCGAGGGCAAAGAGAACCGCGACGGCCGCGTTCGCAATAACGCTGGCGCGTGCGTCGAACCAGGCAATGATAAAGCAGACAGAGTATAAGAGCGGCGCCACCGCGTACCGGTTGAAAACATTGAAGACCACCGGCACGGGTGCGTTTTCATGAAGCAAGTGGTGGGTTGTCGCATATCTCCACAAGGATCTGAAAGCTACCGCAATGTATACAAAGGTGGCGTTATAGATCAGCGCTGCGAGCCGTCGATCAGGGCTACGCAGGTGTTCCGCCAGTACGGCTGTTGGAAAGGGAACGGTACTCACTCCCAGCAACAAGAGTAGATTCAGAAGACGGAGCGTATCGTCAGCCCGCTTGATGAGCACAAACAGGCGGTGATGGTTGATCCACATGATGCCAACGCAGACAAAACTCAGCAAAAATGCCGCATAGGATGGCCATTGGCGGAATAGCATCGGGACCAGTGGTTCTTCCGGTTTGGGAATCTTGATATCGAGAACAAGAAGAGTGATGGCAATGGCGAAGACGGCGTCAGAGAAGAACTCAAGGCGCGTGGTTTCAGATTCCATAAGCTCGACCTTTGTTCTAGACCAGGACGGCTGACCTCACTGCCAGTTCCTTCAGTGAATCGGCCAGCCGCGGCCGGGCGATACCTCGCTCAGTAATAATGGCCGCAATATATTTGTTCGGTGTTACGTCAAATGCCGGGTTCTCTACCAGCACGCCTTCCGGCGCGACTTGCTTACCGGCATGGTGCGTTACCTCGCGTGGTGAACGCTGCTCAATCGGGATGCCTTCGCCGCTACCTATGCTCATATCAACGGTGGACCATGGCGCAGCCACGTAGAAGGGAATTGAGTGCTCCCGGGCCAGAATGGCCACGCCATATGTGCCAATTTTATTGGCAACATCACCATTGGCGGCGATGCGATCCGCACCGACAATGACTGCCTGAATCTTGCCCTGGCGCATGATGGATGCTGCCATGTTGTCGGCAATCAGTGTGGTCTTGATGCCGTCTTTCATCAGTTCCCATGCGGTAAGGCGAGAGCCCTGCAGAAAGGGGCGCGTCTCATCGGCAAAAACGTGGATATGCTTGCCATTTTGAATCGCGGTGCGAATCACGCCCAGGGCGGTACCATAACCACAGGTTGCCAGCGCTCCGGCGTTGCAGTGCGTGAGTACGCCCCCGGAATCAGGCATGAGGATGGCGCCGTGGCGTCCCATGGCTTCATTGGCGGCAATGTCTTCCACCAGCATTTTCTGCGCTTCTTCCACCATGCTGATCTTGACGGTGTGGACACCTTGCATTGCCACAGACTCAAATTTATTCTGCATGCGGCGAATGGCCCAGAACAGGTTCACGGCAGTTGGGCGCGTTTCCCCCATGGTCCGGCAGATCAGACCGAATTCATAGCGCAAGGTGGCAACATCAGGCGCGGTGGAATGCTTGATGCCAAGCGCAATGCCCATGGCCGCAGCTACGCCAATCGCGGGCGCACCGCGAACAATCATGTCGCGGATGGCCGCAGCCACTTCCTGGTATGTGCCGCAGGTTACGTATAACTCTTCCGTGGGGAGCCGGGTTTGATCAATGAACCGGACTCCCTGTCCGGTCCATTCAAGTGTTTTGATCATCTGAGTAGATTGTAATAGCAGAGCGCGCATGACGCCATTTCGGTAAGCATGAGCTTCCCGGCGCGATAGTCCGGATAAAAGAGCGTGGAACCGCGGCTAGTTGGGCTGCCGCGGCACCACTTGTTCATCGATAATTACAAATTGCGCTGGGCAGATGCTGGATCCGCAGATCACGGGGACCACACCGCGCATCTGCCGCCGGGTAATCAATCCCAACGTGCCGCATTGCGGGCAGGAGAGTACGGCCCAGTAGGGATCTTCCTGGTCGCCGACCTTGCCAGCGTTCTCAAGAACAAAGATGCTGCCCGGCTCCATCTGTTCCGGAAGCCACTCAGTGATGATGTTCAATTCCGCTACCATTGTCACCTCCGCCATCGGTCTGCCTGAAACCTCATTCGCTACAACCAGCGGTTCTTACGAACTCCGTCTTCTGCCCGCGCCGCGCGACGCCTGCTTTTGCGCCGGACGCCGGTTGAATATTTCCGCCCGGACCTCTCTCACGGCGTCACTCAGACAAACTCCCAGCAGAGGCTGGCGCGAATTCTTGAGTATGTCAATGATCTGGCGCTCGGAGTTTTCCAGGTAAATCCGTTTTCCATCCGTCAACAGGTGGTATTCCGATCCGTTACTCACCGCTTCCGCCAGGCGGCGTCCAAATTCTTTTTGCAGGAACTTCATGATGCTGCGAACCCGCTGCAAAGGGAAGCCCTTGCGCCGGAGAGCGCAGATCACGGCGATCTCCGTTACGTCATCCAGCGAATACAACCGGCAACGGCCCTGGCGCTGCGGCCGGACAATGCCGCGCTCATCCCACCACTGGAGCTGCCGCGGCGTAATGCCCGTGAGTTTTACCACCTGCGCCGATGTGAACTGCTGGTTCATCTCGTATAAGAAATGTTTAAAACATTTCCTTACCGAAATGTTTGACATATTGTAAGAGGAGTATCGAGGAAGTCAATAGGATTCGCGGGCATCGGTGATTACCCGGACCAAAAAATTAGCCCTTTCTGTGGAACTCGAATTCAGGAGAGGTAGAGAGCGGTCAGGAAGAGGAAGAAATGGTAGATATCGACCACATAGTCGAAAGATGCGGTGAGCAGGAGCGATTTGACGGCAGCCGCAAGGATTGAGTCGCCGTAAACCTTTCGCAATGCAACGAAGGAATAAACCGCGAGGGTCGTGAAAGAGAGAACCGCCAGGACCAGCCTCAGGTGATCGGCGGAGAATGTGATGCCGGCGTGGGCGAATGTGCGAACTATCACGGTACTGCCGCCGTAGATGCCAATGAAGATTGCAGTCAGCCAGAAAGCAGTGAAATGCAGCGAAAACACCAGGTGCTCACCAAAGAAGCGATGCTTGCGCCACTCCAGCAGCCAAAAGATGAGTGCGAATAGCGGAACGATCAGAATCACCAGAGATCTGGCCTGGATATCGACAGCGTGATCGAAAGCATGGTTCAACTGGGCTTCCGTCATGCCTTTGGCGGCCATTCGGTGGGCGGCCAGACGTGAAGCAAATCCGCTGTAAAACATCATATGCGTCTGGACATTGAGCCACGCCTTCAGGCCACTCCACCTGGTAAAGGGCTGCAGAAGAAAGTAGATCAGGTTAGCGACGAAGAACAATTGAAATGGATGAAGGTATGGCTTGCGGCAGCCGCGCAGGTACTCCGCGGTGAGAAATCCGGGCCTGGTGAAAAGCAACCGGAAGCTGCGAAATATTTTGGAATCGAAATGGAAGAATTCGCCCAAGTGCATGGGAGAAAAAGTGATGCAGGGAAAGATCTTCCCTGCCGAATTTCTTCTCTCCGCAATCGGGACAGAACCTGCTGTGCACTCACCGGCGCACGTGGGGCACGGCAATGCAACGTCATTTTGTATAGCTTCAGTGCTTGTGCTGCCGCCACCCACAAAGTGCACGACTTCCAATTTGTCGCCATTTTTCAGGATGGTGGCTTCCCAGTTGGTGCGCGGGACGATTTCCAGATTCAGCTCCACGGCAACGCGGTCCGGCTTCATGCCGAGTTGCGCGACGAGGGCAGCAACGGTCAGGCCGTCAGGAAACTCGCGCTGCTCGCCGTTGATGTGGAGGGTCATGGGAAGGCTCTTAGCTTTTAGCCATTAGCAATTGGCTTGAGTAATCGTAATTTTAACGGCTTGGTTTTATCAAATGAATTCATTTTGGGCAGGTCGGCAGGCCAAATGCCAAGAGCTAAGAGCCAAAAGCCAGTTAATATCCCCGCTTTTTATCGACCATGTTTACCAGCGGCTCACCCGCTATAAAACGATTCATGTTTTCCACGATGTTCTGGTAGTGGCGCTCCCACAGGCGATCTGTCACGGCAGCAGTATGCGGCGTAATCAGCAGGTTGTCGAGCGTCCAAAAGGGCGAATCGGGCGGCAGCGGTTCTTCCGTGAAAACATCGAGCGCGGCGCCGGCGATGCGACGGTGCTTGAGCGCGTCGAGTAAAGCGGCTTCGTCAATGAGCGGTCCGCGCGCAACGTTGATGAGATAGGCATCCGGCTTCATCTTGCTTAGACGGGCGGCGTTCATGATCCCTGTGGTGGCCGGCGTTACCGGAGTGCAGAGCAGAACGTAGTCGGCCAGGGGCAGCACTTCATCGATTTGTGCGGAGCGATAAACGGCGTCCGCACCATCAAGACCCTTGGATTGGTTTTCCCGGACGGCCAGGACTTTCATGCCCAGAGCTTTGGCGCGCGCGGTGAATTCGCGTCCAATGGCGCCCAGGCCGATGACGGCGACCGTGGCTCCGGCTATTTCGCGCGGCCGCGGCTGCTCACGCCAGAGCTGGGTTTGCGACCATTCACGCTTTGCCTGATATTGCATGGCCTGAGGCAGGCGTTTGGCCAGCGCCAGCAGCACGGCAATTGCATGTTCAGCGACGACAGGGCCGTGAATGCCGGTGGCGTTGGTGAGTATCACGTTGCTCTGGATCAACTCAGGAAACATAAGCTGATGGACCGCGGCGGCAGGAGAATGTATCCAGCGCAATTTTTTGGCGGCAACGAATTGTGGTGGACGCAGCGACCAGCCGATAAATATGTCGGTATCGGGAATCTCTTCCGGCACACGATCATGGTTATGGAATTGCAGGAATTGATGTTCGGGGAATTGTTGCTGCAGGCGTTCGCGTATCCATGGCGGTGCGGCCCAGAGTTCAAAGTTGTGATTGTGGACGATTAGAGTTTTCATTGTTAAGTTTTGTCGTTCGCTCCGAACCGCTGCTGATCCTGTTCGAGTTCCTAGAGCCTTCTGCGCTCGGAACAGACGGCTCGGCTCGCCTGTCGGCCTAACGGCGCTGGATTTATCTTGTTAACTCTCTTGGTCGCTTCGCTCTCGACCGTTGCTGAGCTCTCGTTGAATCCGATAGATTTTCGAAGCTGAGCGGCACAAAGAGCTGGGCAGAAACCCTGAATCGCTAAACACAAATCGTTTTCTGGCGGACGCATAGACCATCGCTTACTGGAAGACACGCAAGTCGGCCTCGCCGTTTTCCCGTTACTCTTTAAGAGGTCTTAATAATCCGCAGGTCCTTCCCGGTCATTTCCTTTGGTTGTGGGAATTCCAGCATGCCGAGCACCGTGGGCGAGATATCCTGCAATGAGCCGTCAGGGCGCAGAGCAAATTTCTGCGCGTTTTCGCTTACCACGATGAATGGCACAGGATTGGTGGTGTGCGCTGTGTGCGGGCCGCCGGTAGCTGGATCGATCATCTGTTCCGCATTGCCGTGATCGGCGGTAATCAACATGGCGCCACCACGAGCGCGGACAGCTTTGTAAATCTCACCCAGGCAGGCGTCCACGGTTTCCACGCCTTGGATCGTCGGCGGAATTTTGCCGGAATGGCCGACCATATCGGCGTTGGCGAAATTTACGATCACCACATCAAAAGCAGAATCGTTTGCGGCCTTGATTACGTTTTCCGCGATGCCGGCGGCAGACATTTCCGGCTTCAGGTCATAGGTAGCGACCTTCTGTGAAGGTACGAGCACGCGATCTTCGCCAGGGAACGGCTTTTCTATGCCGCCATTAAAGAAGTAGGTTACGTGCGCGTATTTTTCCGTCTCCGCCACGCGCAGATTGCGGAGACTATGCTCCGCCATCACATTGGCCAGAATGTTTTTGAGAGAATCCGGCTGCACGACGAAAGGCAGAGCGAACTGCTTGTCATATTGCGTCATGCAGATGTATTTCAGATTTTTAGGGACACGGCTGCGTGGAATGGCTGCGTCGAGCGCTTCGGCGTCAGGCAGGTCGCGACCGCCCTGGGCGGTCAGCCCGCTTTCGCGGGCCAGGCAGCGTGTGATCTGGCGCGCGCGGTCAGCGCGGAAATTGAAATTGATGACCGAATCGTCGTCGCGAATTGTGGCGATCGCGTTGCCGCGATTATCGATGCAGGTGAAGGGAATAATAAATTCGTCGGTGACATCGCGATTGTAAGAGTCCTTCACGCCCTGGACCGGATCGACAAACTCGCCGCCCTCAGCCTTCCCGGCGACCATGGCATCAAAAGCTTTCAGTTCGCGGTCCCATTTCTTGTCGCGGTCCATGGCGTAATAACGGCCGCTTATGCTGGCGATCTTGCCAGTGCCGAGCTCGCGCATCTTCTGCTGCAACTGCTGGATATAGCCCGCGCCGTTAGTGGGCAGAGTGTCACGGCCGTCCATGAAGCAGTGAACAAAGGTGCGATCTACGCCATTCTGCTTGGCCATCCGCAGCAGCGCATAGAGGTGGTTCTGGTGGGAGTGCACGCCGCCATCGGAGAGCAGTCCGAAGAGGTGCAACTGGCGTCCACCATGGCGCGCGTTTTTCATGGCCTCAAGCAATACCGGATTGCTGAAGAGATCACCTTTTTCGATCATCAGGTCGAGCTTGGTGATGTCCATGTAAACGACGCGGCCTGCGCCGATATTCAGGTGCCCGACCTCACTGTTACCCATTTGCCCATCCGGCAGGCCGACGGAATGTCCGCTGGTCTTGATGAGCGTGTTGGGATATTCCTTGAGCAGCCGGTCATAGTTTGGCTTGCGCGCCAGAGAGATGGCATTGGCATTGGAGGGAGGCGCATAACCCCAGCCATCGAGAATGATGAGAACAAGAGGACGGTTCATAAGCGCAGAAGAATTCTAAATGAAGAATCACCACTGAGATGCACTGATGACACTGATTGAGGGAAAGTTGTGAGAAAAACAAAACCTTGAAACACGGAGGAATGGAGGAAGCGGAGAAATCAAGACTTTCACCACTGATCAACGCTGAAGGACACTGATCGGAAAAACCAAGAGCTTTACCGCGGATAGACGCGGATGATCGCGGATCAGAATTGAGAATAGCGTCAGCCCATAGGTGTTCCAGGTGATAGCATTGTGCCGCTGCATGGAGCATGGACGTCGGTTGACTGGGAAGAGGAGACAACAGGGATGATGAAACCGTTGAGTAGGTTAAGAGCAGGGATTCTGGTTGTGCTGTTTGTATTGCTGGCAGGTATTGCACAGGTATTCGCAGCACAAGATAAGAGTGCTACGGAAAAAAAGGATGCACAGAGTACAGATGCGAGCAAGAAAGCTGCGCCAGATAGTCCGGATCCTGACGAAATCAGGCTCGGAAAGCCTGCAGTCCATGAATTCGTGATCGCAAACTTCAAGACTGAGAGCGGCGTCACGCTGCCGCAGGTGAAAGTGGTTTACGGGACGTATGGGCACTTGAATGCCGCACGCGACAACGTGGTGCTGCTGCCCTCGCACTATATGGCGGACCATCGCGGCTATGAGTTTTTGATCGGGGCTGACCGCGCGCTGGATCCATCCAAGCTTTTCCTGGTGGCGACAGAGCTTTTTGGCAACGGGCATTCATCTTCGCCCAGCAACACGCCGGAGCCGTTCCATGGACCGCGTTTTCCGGTGATGACGATTCGCGACAACGTGGAAGCCGTACACCGGTTGCTGACAGAAGACCTTAAGGTCACACATCTGCGGGCGATTGTTGGATTTTCCATGGGCGCGCAGCAGGCGTTCCAGTGGGCGGTGAGCTATCCAACGTTTGCCGACAAGATTGTGGCCACGTCCGGCACGGCGAAAACCTATGGGCATGGAATCGTCCGGCTGGAAGGGCAGATCGCGGCGCTGACGGCCGATGCGGCATTCCAAAATGGCGATTACACCACGCCTCCGACCAAGGGTCTGGAAGCATTTGCCGTTGTGTGGACAGGCTGGCTCTTTTCACAGGAGTGGTGGCGCAAAGAGTTGTGGCGCGAAGGAGCGCCGGCCGGCACCACGTTTGAACAGGTGCTGCACGAATACCGGACCAACTTTATTCCCGGCGCCGATGCCAACAATCTGATTCTGCAAATGCACACATGGGAGAAGCAGGACGTGGGCGCAACTCCGGGATTTAATGGCGACGAGGAGAAGGCGCTGCGGTCAATTAAAGTGCCCTTCCTTTATATGCCGTCAGAAACGGATCTGTATTTCCCGGTCGGGGATGCGCGGTATGAGGCCGGTTTCATGTCGACGGTGACGCTTACGCCGATTCCGTCACTCTGGGGACACACGGCGGGCGCTGGGCCGAATCCGGTGGACTTGAAATTCCTGAACGAGAAGATCGGGGCGTTTCTGGGACGGTAAGTCTTACCGCGGATTTGCGCGGATGATCGCGGATTCGGGAAAGGCAAAACCTTACCACGGATGAACACGGATGACACTGATCAGGGGCGATTGCCAAAGTATCGTTGACCCTAAAATCATCGTTTAGTTTATTGACCAAAAAAACATAATTTCGTAATTGATTCGCCCTTCTGGTTCGGTTATATTCTGGCAGCGCCTCAGGGTGTGGTGGTGGTGATCTTTGAAAATTTAGCAATCAGCTCTTAGCTCTTGGCTCTTGGCTCTTAGCTCTTAGCCTGTTAGCCACTACTTTGCGACCCTCTGCCGATTCCTGGGTGAATTGGGTGAGCCTGGGTGAAATTGGGTGGAAGCCCGGGGGGAGGGGGTAGGTATCGGCTGAGGACACAGGCAGAGGGCCACAGATGGGCGGCAACCGGGCAGAGGACTGTGGGTATCCAAGGGCATGGGCAGTTCAAGGGGGAACAATGTTTCCACAACTCAGTCATTTTGCCGATTTCGGTTTTTTGCTGTTGCGTCTGATGGCTGGGGTGATCATTGGCGCCAGCGGATGGGGCCATTTAAAAGATCCTGCGGAGCGCGGCAAGAGCATTGGCATGAGCAAAGGCTTCACGGCGTTTCTTGGCGCGGCGGAATTGGCCGGCGCTCTGGGTGTGGTGTTCGGTGTTCTAACGCAGCTTGCCTCCGCGGGACTCATCCTGATCATGCTGGGGGCAATCCAGAAAAAGATGTTTGTGTGGAAGACTGGAATATGGGGTAAGCATGGCACAGACGGCTGGCACTATGAACTGATGCTGGTGGTCATGTGCCTGGTAATTCTTTTTACCAATGGCGGCAGTTATGTGCTGTGGAAGTAGGAGCGCCCAGCGGCGTTTGACGTCGAAGGGTTATGTTGACCAATGCGAAAGCACAAGGTCCCTCAGGCCTACTCGCAAGCTCTGCCCATTCACGCCAAAAACCGGGCGCGAATGGGGGCCCGAAACGCTTGCTCGCTTTACGGCCTTCGGGATGACGCCGATTAAAGTGTTGGCTGACTTTGGAGATGGATCAAACGCCAGAGCTCGAAATCAATCGTGCAGCGCAATTTATTTAAGCTTTACCAGACCGACCACGTCACCGCCTCTGGGATCAATTGCGTGCACCCAGATGTTGTTGAACCCATCTTTCAATTCCGGATACTGCGCCACCATGGCGTTGGCCAGACTGCGTGCGTCGGCCTGGGTGGTATTGAAATCCGTGGTGGCGGGGACGGAATACTTTATGGTGAGGTCAAAACTCTTGTCATTGCGGAAGAACGTCATCTCAGTGATGTTGTAACTTTTGCCGCCAGCAGTGAACGCAACCGGCTTACCGCCTACTGGGACGTCCTTTGGCAGGACGCTATTGGATTCGTCTGAGATCTTGCCCAGCATCTTTGAATTCAGATAGGTGGCCGGCGCAAGAAGATCGAGAGAGTTTTGATAGTAAAACCATGCGTTGTGGGCCTGGCCTCTGTTTTTGTATTCGCGTGCCTGCACCAGATACCAGAGCCCGTCACGTCCGGCAGCGGATCCCGGACGAATCTGGTATCCGGCAACCTTCCAGCCGCCAGCATCCTGGAAGATGATGGACAAAGCATACGGTCCCTTGCTGCCCACAAAATCCTGGATGGCGATTGCATATTTGCCTACGGGAATTCCAGGGAGATCAAATTCCGCGGTGCTATTGCTCATGCCATTGGCGTCAAATATGCCGCAGTAAAAAACTCCATCAGGACCTGGATTGGTGCCGGTATCGAGCAGATAGACAGCGCGTATCTGGGCTTTGGCGCCCTGAACGGCGTCTTTATTGTCACTGACGGCCCCGGCGATGCCGGCAAAATTCGACTGCAAGGAAGGGATCGCGCTGGCTTTTAAGCCATTTACATCGCCGGCAGCGGTCTGAGTAAAGGCCTGTTGCGCGGCGGTCTCAATGGCTTTGCGCGCTGGCTCAGGTATTTCATCTTTGCTCTGGCAAGTTTGCGCAATAGCGGAAAGGCTTCCGGCCAGTAACAGTGTTGCTGCAAGAATTCTGAATGTAAGTTGCTTCTTCATAAGAGTGCGCTACTCCGGAATATCTTTAAGATGCTTTTGGCGGTCGTTCGGATGTAAACCCACAGATGTACCCCGTACCCGCCAGATGTCCCGCAAATACTGAGGCCCGTAACTCATAGGTAAATATATCCTTCACGGGCAGGGCAAGGGAAGGCGGAGGAAGAGGCGGAGAATTTCCATCTTCCCCGACTGCAGCAATTTATCAGGGAAGAGAGGTTCAAGAAATTTAATAGGGGGCAAGTTCCGGCATGTCAACCGTTCTTCTATCAGAAGGAGTAGAATTCCAGCCAGAATACAAAAGTCTAGGGCAGGTACGGGGTTCGAATCACCTTATGGCACGTTTCCTCTTCAATATTGGTGTGGTCGTGGTTTGTCTGGGAGCTGTTAGCGTTCAGGCACAGGCCGGACGTCCGGCTTCTGCAACCCCACGCAATGTGCCATTTCATACTGTAACGCCACCGAATTCCCAGCCAGCTCCCGCCGCCACGCCAACGCCAACTGCCGGGGATGTGCAGCAGAGCCAGCGGACGAACGTCACAACGCCCGCGGCGCCGCCTGTGGTGACATATCGCGATGGATTGCTGACCGTACAGGCGACAAACTCAAGCCTGAGCAGCGTGGTGACGGCGATTCGCAATAAAACGGGAATTGAATTTGAAGGCATGGAAAATGTCTCAGAAAGAGTGGCGCTTTCATTGGGGCCTGCGCCGGAGGGCGAAGTATTGTCGGCGCTTTTTTCCGGCCCAAAGTACGATTTTGTCGCCATTGGACGGCCTGACAGCCCGGGAATCGTACAGCGAGTTATTGTGACGCTGAAGAACAAAGGCGGAGAAGGGACGCAGGCGCAACAGCAGCCACGTCCAGCGGGACAAGATGCGGATTCAGAAGAGGATACGCCGGATGAGCAGGTAAACACTGGTGGCGATCCACAGGATACGCCAGTGCAACCGCCTCCAGCGCCGGGTCAGCAGCCTCCGCAAGCGCAGCAACAACAGCAACAGCAGCCGAAGTCGCCAGAGCAGTTATTGCAGGAATTGCAGGAGATGCAGAAGCAAAAAGCGCCTCCGGACGACCAGAATACCAATCAGGTGCCGCGGAAGCAGCCACAACCCTAGATTTGGAATGATGTTAGAAAACAGGCTGTTTGGAGAAGCCGTGTAGGGGCGGGAATGGCCCTGGAATCGGCGATTATTGGCAGAAACAAGAAGTAAATAGTTTATTTAGAGCGATTTAGCTAACCAATCGCTCTAATATCGATGCGATTTCCGGGAATTCAAGCCAGAAATTAGTGGCTTGAAGCCGTGGTTGCTATCACAGCAGTGGCCGGGGCCTTCTCCAGCGTGTTCCTATGGGCAAAAGCGTGCAGGATCGCGCTGATAACAGCGTAGCCGCAGGCAATACCAAAGGCGAGTGAAAACAGAATGGTAAAGAGCACGGTGGAGGAAGCTAGTATTGGGTTCATTGTCCAAACTCTTGGATGATCCTTTTCTTCGCCCGGTTGGTTTCCCGGGCTGAGTGCATTCTCAGCAATATCGACCCAAATGTCTTCATTACGCCCGATGCTGCACCCTTGATACCTGATGATGCCCTTTAGTTATAAGGCTCGCAAATAACTGAAGTCACTAGGTTAATCCCTGAGTTCGGCGGCGAATTTGACCGTCTGGCAAGCCAAAGTTAAGATACGAAGTAGAGCTGTGTTTTGACCCTCCGGAGCCGTCTGTAGCGGTATCCCGTGTATTTGGGACCGGTGGTATTTGTAACCGGCTTTGCTTGCACCAGTTTTTTATCCGTATCGGTATTTAAATAAGTTTTCTGAACCTTTTTTTTGAACCAGGTTGATAAGGTCCCATGGCGATCAGCAACATCACAGTGCGCGGCGCCCGCCAGCACAATTTAAAAAACATTTCGGTAGAGATTCCGCGTAACACCCTTACGGTGATCACAGGGCTCAGCGGCTCGGGAAAATCGTCGCTTGCGTTTGACACGATTTACGCTGAAGGCCAGCGCCGTTACGTGGAGACGCTCTCTGCTTATGCTCGCCAGTTTCTTGACCAGATGGAGCGGCCGGATGTGGATTCGATCGAGGGACTGAGTCCGGCAATTTCCATTGAGCAGAAGACAACTTCACGCAGTCCGCGATCAACCGTGGGGACCATCACTGAGATTTACGACTATCTGCGTCTGCTGTATGCGTCTGTAGGAGTGCCGCACTGCCCTAATTGCGGCAAGCCTATCAGCCGGCAGTCGGCGGACCAGATTGTGCAGCGCGTGATGCAGCTCAAGGCTGAAGATCGCGTGATGATCATGGCGCCGTTGGTGCGCGGGCGCAAAGGCGAATTCAAAGTTGAACTGGCTAAGCTGGCGCAGCACGGATTTGTCCGCGCACGGATTGACGGGGAATTGCGCCATCTGGATGAAGAGCTGGACCAAATCCAGCTGGACAAACGCAAGAACCACACGATTGAAGTAGTGATTGACCGTCTGCTGGTGAAGCCCGGAATTGAGAAGCGGCTGGAGCAGTCCGTGGCCACGGCCATGAAGCTTGGTAACGGTCTGGTGCAGGTGGCGGTGGTGAATGGAGAAGAGCATCTTTACTCCGCACGGATGGCCTGCCCTGATTGCGGCATTAATATTCCGTCGCTGGAACCACGCTCATTTTCTTTTAATAGTGTTTATGGGGCGTGTCCGGAGTGCAATGGACTGGGCAGCAAATATGATTTTGATCCTGCGAAACTCATTGTGGATTGGTCCAAGCCGCTGCTGGATGGCGCGTTGGGGCCCGGCTCAGGTTCAACCTATCTGCAGCGGATGGTGGAGATTGTGGCTGCAGCATTTAAGTTTGATCTCTCCACGCCATTTGAAAAGTTTCCGCAGAAGATACAGAACCTGCTGCTCTACGGACCAGAAGAGAAGGAAGCGCCGCGTCTTGGCTTTCGCGGGGTGCTCGGATTCCTGAAGCAGAACCTGGATGACTCCACTTCAGAGAGTTATCGCGAATGGATGCTGAGTTACATGTCCTCTACTGTGTGCCCAGTGTGCCGCGGCAAGCGGCTGCGCCCGGAAAGCATCGCCGTGAAGGTGAATGGGCTTTCCATCGCGGACTTTACCGCGCTGCCGGTTTCGCGTTCTGTAGACGTTGCGGGCAAGATACAGCTCAATGATCGTGAACGGAGCATTGCTGGTCGTGTGCTGCATGAGATCACGGAACGCCTCCAGTTTTTGGATGCCGTGGGGCTGGGCTATATCTCGCTGGATCGCTCGGCGGCAACGCTCTCTGGTGGCGAAGGCCAGCGGATCCGGCTGGCAACACAGATTGGATCCAAGTTACGCGGCGTGCTGTATGTTCTGGATGAGCCTTCGATCGGCTTACATCATCGTGACAATAGCCGGCTCTTGCAGGCGCTGGAACACTTGCGCGACCTGGGCAATACAGTGCTGGTGGTGGAGCACGATGAAGAAACAATCCGCCGTGCTGACTACGTAATTGATCTTGGCCCCGGTGCTGGACTGCATGGTGGTGATGTGGTGGCCTTCGGTACTCCCAAAGAGATTGTGCAGCAGGCGGAGTCGCTGACCGGGCAATATATCTCCGGCGCAAAATCCATTGCCACGCGCTTTGAGCCGCGCACAACCAATGGCAAAACGATTACCGTGCTCGGCGCTAAAGCCAATAACCTGCGCAGTGTTGACGCGTCATTCCCGCTGGGCGTGATCACCGTTGTTACCGGCGTCTCTGGGTCAGGAAAATCAACGCTGGTGAATGACATTCTCTATAAAGCGCTGGCCAAGCAACTGTATCGTTCGCGCGAAGAGCCCGGAGCGCACAAGGCCATCTCCGGCGCGGAGCACATTGATAAGGTAATCCGGATTGATCAATCGCCTATTGGAAGAACGCCGCGCTCCAATCCTGCGACATATACCGGAGTCTTCACCCATATCCGCGATCTTTATGCCATGCTGCCGGAATCGCGTGAGCGTGGATACAAGGCGGGCCGGTTCTCGTTCAACGTTTCGGGCGGACGCTGCGAGCACTGCCAGGGTGAAGGCGAACGCCGCATTGAGATGAATTTCATGCCGGACGTTTACGTCCTGTGTGAGGTCTGCGGCGGCAAACGCTATAACCATGAAACGCTGGCAGTAAAGTTCAAAGACAAATCCATTGCTGATTTGCTTGAGACGTCGGTGACGGATGCGCTGCCCATTCTGGAAGACATCCCGCAGATTAAGCAGAAGCTGCAGACGCTGGAAGATGTTGGTCTGGGCTATATCAAGCTGGGTCAGTCAGCGGTCACGCTGTCTGGCGGCGAAGCACAGCGTATGAAGCTGGCCAAGGAACTTTCCAAGCGCCAAACCGGGCGCACACTTTATCTGCTGGACGAGCCTACGACAGGTCTCCACTTTGAAGACGTAAATAAATTATTGGAGGTCATCCACCGGCTGACGGACCTGGGAAATTCTATTGTGATCATTGAACACAATTTAGACGTGATCCGGAATGCCGATTGGATTATTGACCTGGGACCAGAGGGCGGCGAAGACGGTGGACGGCTTGTGGTACAGGGCACGCCGGATCAGGTTTCGAAAACTAAGAAATCTTATACCGGCCAGGCTCTGTCTGAATATCTGAACAGATCGCACAAGTGATTGATTTTGTTGCGCTTATTCCATGTTGTTCCATATTCGTAACAAGGGATAATTTTTGTTTGTCGGCGAAGATTGTCAGTTAGATTGCTTTCAACCTTCTCCTTATACCTGGGCACAATCGAGGGGTAGCTACTTTGGCTTCCAATGCTTTCAAGCTACCCCTTTAGTCTTTCCTCATGAAAACTCTGAATGGTGTAAATTGACTTCTGAGGCCAATTCCTCACTCTATGCAATCGTTGGATCCTATTCCGGGACCTGAAGCGGCTTCTCCTTCTGACGCTGCTACTTCAATTGAGGCTACTGCTCCAATCATGGCGGATGGAATACCGCCGGTGCCTGTCCACGATCCGACAAAATCCGTGATCGATATGGTGGACGTGCTTCTGGTCACTCTCATGATGGCGGCTTCATTTGTCTTTATCGGAGGTGCAGCGGCCATCATCTTCATGTTCGCCCATCGCTCTGAGCACATGAGCTCCAAAGCCATGGCAGATGCCCTTGCCGGCAATGCCTTCTTCGTGGTGCCGACCCAGCTTGTGGTCTATCTCGCGATACTGGGATTTATGTCTTTCCTGGTGTGGGTGCGGCACAAAACCTTGCTCTTTCCGGCCATTCTCTGGAACGCCCCCAATCGAAGCGTGGCTCTTATTGCGGTGCTTGCCGGAACAGGGTTGGCTTTGTTTTCAGATCTCGGCGAGTTCGTGTTGCACCCTTGGATTCCCAAATCGCTTCCTATTACAGATTATTTCAAGGACCGGCCATCTGCATTGCTGCTGGCGGCTTTTGGCATTCTGATCGCGCCGTTGATGGAAGAAATTTTGTTTCGCGGGTTTCTCTATCCAGCGCTGGCACGATGGACGGGCATTGTCCCTTCGATCCTGCTTACCGCCTCCGCCTTCACTCTGCTCCACGGAGCCCAGTTGGGCTATTCATGGGCGCCTCTGCTGTTGATTCTCGTGGTCGGCGTGGTGCTTACAGTGACCCGCGCAATTACCAAATCAGTGGCAACGTGCGTACTCGTTCACATGGCTTATAATTTTGTTCTGCTGGCACAGAGCTATTACGCCACTCAGGGCTTTCGCCAGCTACAGGGGTCGTAAAAAAGATGCGATCGTAAAAAGGCGCAACCGTAAGACGCAATCCATCCAGGCTGATAAAGTTAATTCTGAAACCTATGTCCTCAGCGCGCGAACAGCTTCTCAATCTGCTGGCAACCAACTCCTTCCGTCTGGGGGAATTCACTCTTTCCTCAGGAGCCAAGAGCGATTACTACATTGATTGCCGAACCACCACGCTTCATGCCCAGGGAGCCGATCTTACAGGGCGAGTTTTTCTTGAGCTCATCCAAAAGCAGGGTTGGCAGCCGCAAGCCGTTGGCGGACTCACGATGGGGGCTGATCCAATCGTGGTAGCCACGTCCGTAATCAGCGCGCAGGCTGGATCCGCTATACACGGTTTTCTGGTGCGCAAGGCAGAAAAGGCGCACGGTATGGGACGCCGCGTGGAAGGCTTTCAGGAAAAAGGCGCACGCGTGGTGATTGTGGATGACGTATGCACCACTGGTAGCTCCACGATCCAGGCCATTGAAGCCGCACGCGAATTTGGTTTCAACATTGCCGGCGTCGCCTGCCTGGTAGAACGACTGGAAGCCGGTGGCCGGCCCGCCGTGGAAAAAGCTGCTGCTTCAGTGCCATTCGTTACGGTGTTTACTTCCAATGATGTGAAGGCCGCACATTTGAAACTGCAAAAATCTTAGGCACAGCTACTTGGCTGCTGCCTTCGTTGTCGGAACAGGCACTTGCTCCACAATGCTGATGCCGAATCCTTCCAGCGCCGCCACGCGCTTGGGATGGTTTGTGAGCAGGCGTATGGAATGGATATTCAAATCAGATAGGATCTGGGCGCCAACTCCGATTTCACGCTGCGTCTTTCTCTGGTGGGCCGGGGCGGATGTGCGCGCCTCACGATGAAATGCCAGTCGCTTTCCTTCGTCCACATTGAAGCCTTTTGAGCTCTGGTGCAGATAGATCAAAGCTCCCATGCCCTCGCGCGCGATGATTTCCAGCGAATTGTCCAGCACCTGCTGGCAATCGCAGAGTGATCCGCCAAACACGTCACCGGCCAGGCAGTGTGCGTGCATGCGAACCAGAATAGGGCCAGTCGCATGTTCCACATCGCCTTTGACCAGGGCAACGTGTGATTCTCCGTCAAGCTGGCTCTCAAAAGCGATCATGCGAAATTCGCCGTGGCGCGTGGGCAACATGGCCTCGCCCACTCTGATCACGTGGCTCTCAGTCTCCATCCGGTAGCGGATCATCTCCGCCACCGTGAGCATTTTCATGTTGTGCGTCTTGCAAAATTCAGTGAGGTCAGGCACGCGGGCCATGGTGCCGTCTTCATTCATGATCTCGCAAATTACGCCGGCAGGAATCATGCCTGCCATCCGCGCCAGATCAACGGACGCTTCCGTCTGCCCAGCCCGCACCAGCACGCCGCCTTTGCGGGCACAGAGGGGGAACACATGTCCAGGACGCACCAGATCGGCTGCGCGGCTCTGGGGATCAATGGCTACCTGAATCGTCCGTGCACGATCATGGGCAGAGATTCCCGTGGTTACGCCTTCGCGCGCCTCCACGCTTTCATAAAACGCTGTTCCGTAAGGTGAGGTATTTTCGCGCGTCATGGGCCCGATGCGCAGATAGTCCAGGCGCTCCTGCGTCATGGCCAGGCAGATCAGGCCGCGCCCGAATTTGGCCATAAAGTTGATGGCTTCCGGCGTGATCTTCTCTGCTGCCATTGTGAGATCACCTTCATTTTCGCGGTCTTCGTCGTCCACCACCACGATCATCCGGCCGGCGCGGATCTCCTCGATTGCTGTAGGTACATCGGTAAATGCGGCGTCTAGAGACATGGCTTTCAGCTCAATCCAGTTCTGGGAGCCTTAATTTTACACCTTTCTGCTCTGGTTCCAGCGACCGCGTGGGCTTACAATCTTCATATGGCAAAGTCTTCCTCTGACCCTTTTGAAGTCGGCTGTCCGTGCTGCAACGCGACCCTGAAAGTTGATCCTGAAAACAGGGCTGTGATTTCGCATGTAGCGGCGGTCAAGCCAAAAACCTTCAATGATTTTGAGTCTGCCGCCAAAGCCATGCGTGAGCAGGAAGGCCGCAAGGAATCCATCTTCCGCCAGGCCGTAGACGCGGAAAAGAACAAGGCCAGCTTGCTCGAAAAGAAATTTCAGGAAGCCGTCAAGAAGGCCAAAGAGAATCCGGACGAAAGTCGCCCTGTGCGCGACTTTGATTTGGACTAGGCAGTCGCCTTGCCCGCCAAACTACTGCTGCTCGGCCATCGCGGCGCCCGAAGCTACGCCCCTGAAAACACCCTTGCTGCATTTGATTTGGCCCTGGACCATGGCGCCGACGGTTTTGAGTTTGACGTTCGCTGTACCCGCAGCAAACAATCCATCATCTGCCATGACAACAAGCTCAACCATCTGGTGGTTCGCAAGCGCACTCTGGAGCAGATACAGGCAAGCTGTTCGTTGGATACCAGACCGCCTTGCCTCGAAGATGTGCTTGAGCGCTATTCGCGCACGGCCTTCCTCAATATTGAAGTGAAGGTGCGTGGTATGGAGCAAATTGTTGTTCAGGCGATGAAGCGCTTTCCGCCGCAACGCGGCTATTTCATCTCATCATTTCTGCCCAGCGTTCTCCGCAAGCTGCACGGCCTGGACGCGTCGCTGGTTCTGGGCGCGATCTCCAAGTCGTATTGGCACTTGCGCCGGTGGAAGGCGCTACCAGTCAGCTACGTTGTGCCCCACCACGGATTACTCACTCCTAAGCTAATCGACGTGCTGCATGCTGCTGGAAAGAAAGTAATTATCTGGACGGTCAACGATCCACGAAAGATGCGCCGCATAGCCGCCATGGGTGTGGATGGAATCATCTCGGACGACACGAAGCTGCTGATGAAGACACTAGGTGGATGAGCGGCCCTTTAGGGCCTCGAAGCGACAAAAAAATGACCCCGCTGCCGGGCCGTGGCAGCAGGGTCGAATCACCTCAATGGAGGCAACTAAGCAGCAGGCTTAATTGCTCGTACCACTTCAGGCTCAATGAATTGTTCATTCTCCGTCGAACCCTCAAGCGCAGTAGTAGAAGACTGGCCGCTGGCGATGGTCTGCGCGATCTCGTCAAAATACCCGGTCCCCACGAACCTCTGGTGCCGGATCGCCGTATAGCCTTTATCTGCGCTCTTAAATTCTTTTTCCTGCAATCTTGAATAGGCCGTCATGCCCTCGCGTGCATATCCATGCGCCAGCTCAAACATGCTGTAATTCAGTGCATGGAAGCCCGCAAGCGTTACAAACTGGAATTTGTATCCCATGGATGCAAGCTCGGTCTGGAATTTGGCAATCTCCGTCTCGTTTAGTTTTTTCTTCCAGTGGAAGGAAGGTGAGCAGTTGTAAGCCAGTAGCTTGCCGGGGAACTTCTCATGGATGGCCTCGGCAAAACGCCGCGCTTCTTCCATGTCCGGCTCGGACGTTTCGCACCAGATCATATCGGCATAAGGCGCGTAGATCAGCCCGCGGGCAATCGCCGCATCAATGCCGCCCTTGAATCCCAGGAACCCATCCGGGGTGCGTTGGCCGGTCAGGAACTCTACATCGCGCAAATCACTGTCAGAGGTAAGCAGTTGTGCGCTGTTAGCATCCGTGCGGGCAATCAAGACCGTGGGGATGCCCATGATGTCCGCCGCCAATCGTGCTGCCACAAGCTTTTGTATAAATTCATGCGCGGGTACCAGGACCTTTCCGCCCATGTGTCCGCATTTTTTTGCTGAAGCCAGCTGATCTTCAAAGTGGACCGCGGCCGCTCCCGCCTCAATCATCGATTTCATCAGCTCAAAAGCGTTCAGGCTGCCGCCGAACCCTGCTTCCGCATCGGCGACGATGGGAGCGAACCAGTACATGCCGTTCTTGCCTTCTGAACGATGCACCTGGTCGGCACGGACGAACGCATTATTGATTTCACGCACCACGTTGGGCACGCTGTTGCACGGATACAGGCTCTGGTCCGGATACATCTGCCCTGCAAGATTTGCGTCACCCGCCACCTGCCAGCCGCTCAGATAAATAGCTTGCAATCCGGCCAGCACCTGTTGCACGGCCTGGTTGCCGGTCATGGCGCCCAGCGCCTTCACGCATGGCTCTGTGTGGAGCAGGTCCCAAAGGCGTTGCGAGCCCAGGCACGCCAGCGTGTGTTCAATCTGAATTGTCCCGCGTAGCCGCACCACATCTTGTGCCGAATAAGGCCGGGTAATGCCGCTCCAGCGTGGGTCCTGTATCCAGGATTCTTGTAGTCGTTGTTCAGCAGTTTGCCGCATAAGTGTCTCCGTTACCTGTCGCGAAAGAATGCCCGCAAAAAGACCAGTTATCCTTTCGCAGACCCTATTAGATGCCCCTATGGTTGTGGCTGCAACCTTACTCGTCCGTTTCGGACTAGTTAGACGAAAGTGCTATGATTCCCCTCTGTGGCCACCGTTCAGCGCAACCTCAAAAAGAATTCTGAGATCTCCCGCAGGCTTCTGCATGACCTGAAACAGAATCTGGTGATGCGCGAAGTTTCCAGCGGTATTGCTCTGTTGGAAGCGCACGAGCATCTGTTTGCGTCGCTTGATCCGGAGCAGAGCAACGCCGCGGCGTTTGTGGGCTGCGTGGCGCAGTGGGTCGACATTGGATACGGCGAGCCCGGTTTGATTGAGCAGCTTCTTGCTCGCGTTCCCAAAGAAAAACGCGGCCGCCTGCCGGTAAGCGATTATCTCCAACTCAGGATGGCAGAAGGGCTGCTGGCGCTGCTGCGCGACCATCCGGATGACGCGCTGCGTCAATTTGACGTGGTGCTATCCATGCAGGAAGAGATTGAAGATAAAGAGATGGTGGCGATCGCACATTTCTGGAATGCTCGTTGCCACCGCAAGAAAGGCGAGTACGATGAAGCGCTGAAGCGGGCAGGAGTAGGCCGGGAACTGGCCCAGGCGCTGGGTTTTCCCATGATGGCCGCTGTGATGCGTGTGTTGGAAAGCTGGCTGCTCTTCCAGAAAGGCCAGTACCGCGAGGCAGCGCGCATTCTGGACCAGGCAGAAACCTCCCTGCGCGGCACCGATGACCACATCACGCTGGGAAACATATACTCCGCCCACGGACGCATGGTGCGCCGCCAGGGGCACTATCAGGACGCGTTGAAGTACTTCTCGCGTGCGATCGAGCATTTCCACAAGAGAAATCCGCAACACAGAAATCTGGCGCGTACGCTCACTAACATTGCTTATGTTCAGCGGCTGGTGGCCGTCCAGATGGCCAAGCAGATTGACGCGGAAAGAGAGCGCCGGCCAAGTCCCAAATCGCCGCTTGAACGCGGACAAAAACACAGCCAGTTGCGGCAGCATGAAGAGCTCCGCAGTAGTGCGTTCGCGAATCTGGATATGGCGGAGAAAATCTATCGCCACCATGATCACCATCATGGAATCGGCAGCGTGCTGGAAAACCGCGGGCTGCTCTATCTTGACGTGGGCGACCTGGACAATGCCGGCGTGCAGGCTGCTCAGGCCTTTGAGCTAGGCAAAGAAGTGAATGACTCGATCCTGATGGCCCGTGCGCGTCTGCTGCAGTGCGAAGTGGAAAACGGAAAACTGGAAGAGGAGATTGAAGGCAGCACGCACTCCTGGGAGCATGCGCAGGCCGCCCGCGACTATGCTCGCGAGTCTGTGGAAGCAGCCAAGCACACGCAAAATCACCGCCTGCTGGCCCGTGCCTATATCTGGCGCGGCCTTACCTCGTGCCATCCTGCAATCCGTGATATGGAAGATGCCAGGCGCTGCTGCGAACTGGCCAGCTCATTCCTGAAAGCGGTTGACTATGACGATCTTTGGGAAGAGTTGCAGATGCTCAAGCAGAAAGTCATGCCGAAAGGCAGCATCGATCCGCTGTTGCGGGCCTGGTCGCAGGGAATTACCGGCGAGGAAACGTTTCAGGAATTGACCGAACAATTTGCCGAGATTGTGATCCCGAAGGTCTGGGAAAAAGAAGATAAAAAAGTCTCACGCGTAGCCAAGCGGCTTTCTGTTTCACCCAAGAAAGGTACGCAGAATTCTGGCGCGCGCAGGGAAGCGCAAGAAATAACGGCCCAGTATGCGTCTTCTTTCTGAAGAACAGGTGCGTAACGCGGTGCAAGCAGCGGATGTGATTCCTGTCATCCATGCGGCTTTTTCTCGCGGCTTTGCAAGCGTGCATATGCCGGTGCGAACTATGCTGGAGATGGATGGGGCAATTCTCCTCGTCATGCCTTGCTATGACAGCGCTCTGCAAGCCGCCGGGATCAAGATTGTGAGCGTGAGTGCGAAGGCCGGAGTGAATGCTGTTTATGAGTTGCTTGATCCCAGCACAGGGATTTCTATCACGCGCATGCAAGCCAACTATCTCACTGACCTGCGCACTGCTGCCACGTCGGCTGTCGCCACTGATCTGCTGGCCCGCAAAGACGCGGAAACTCTTGGAGTCTTTGGCAGTGGGCGGCAAGCGGCTGCGCACCTTGCCGCACTTCCTCGGGTTCGCAACTTCAAACGATTTCTGGTCAGCGGATCAGGCCGTTCTGACCTCAAGGCCTTTTGCGAAAAAATAAAAACCGAACTTGGGATCGATCTGGAGCCTGCGGACGCCGAAACCGTGGCACGAGAATCTGATGTGATCTGCACCTGCACCACGTCGCCTGAACCTTTATTTGACGGCACATGGTTGCGCCCTGGCGCGCACTTAAATCTGGTAGGTGCATTTCAGCCCGAGACGCGCGAGGTGGATGATATTACGGTGAAACGCTCTCGCGTTGTGGTGGATACTTATGAAGGCGCGCTGGCTGAAGCCGGGGACCTGCTGATGCCGATGAAGAACGGCGTGATTGATCGCTCGCATATCATTGCTGATCTGCATGAGATTGCCAGCGGCAAGAAGCCGGGTCGTATGCTTCCAGAGGACATTACATTGTTCAAGAGTGTTGGGTGCGCATTGGAAGATCTGGTTACAGCCCAGCTCGTTTATAAGTCCATCGGAATAGGAATGAGCGGAGTGAAGCGATAACAATGAAGTCTTATGATTTCGCGATCATCGGCGCCGGTGTTTTCGGCGCATGGACAGCGCATTTTCTGCGTCAGAGCGGCGCATCGGTTATCTTGCTGGACGCTTACGGTCCCGCAAACAGCCGCGCCAGCTCAAGTGGTGAGACCCGCGTTATTCGCATGGGCTATGGGCCGGATGAACTTTATACCCGCTGGGCCATGCGTTCATTGCCGCACTGGCGTGAGTTGTCTGGGCGCATAGGCAAGAAAATATTTCATCAGACGGGGGTGCTTTGGCTGAGCACTCTTGCTGACCCCTATTTGAAAAGTTTGTTTAATGCGCTGCAACAGGCAGGAGTCGAGCGGGAAGAACTAAATACGGAAGAAATCGCGCGGCGCTGGCCGCAACTCCGCTTTCATGATGTGACCTGGGGCGTGCTGGAGCCGGCAAGCGGTCTTCTATTGGCCCGGGAATCGGTGCAGTCCCTGGTCAGCAGCTTGACTAGCAATGGGGTAGAGTACGCACAGCTTGCAGTGGAAACTCCGCGTGGCGATGGCAAGCTTGCCGAAATCAGAACGGGTAGCGGGGAATCAGTCGCGGCGGGCACATTTATCTTCTGTTGCGGACCGTGGCTGCCCAAAATGTTTCCTGCGTTGCTGAGCGATCGTATTTTTCCTACCCGGCAGGAAATATTTTTTCTGGGCACACCGGCGGGTAATGCCGACTTCCGTCCTCCAAACATGCCTGTGTGGCTGCATCGCACGCATCCCGGTCTGCCGTATGCGCTCCCTGATATGGAAGGCCGAGGATTCAAGATCGCATTTGACCGCCATGGCGAGCGGTTTGATCCCGACACGGGAATGCGCGTTGTTACGCAGGCGTCAGTCGATCATTTACGCGCTTATTTGCGCCAGCATATTCCCGTTCTGGAGAATGCGCCGGTCATCGAAACGCGGGTGTGCCAGTATGAAAACACCTGGAACGGCGATTTTCTTATCGACCGTCATCCGGATTTTGAGAATGTATGGATCGCCGGGGGTGGTTCCGGACATGGGTTCAAACACGGCCCGGCGCTGGGAGAATATCTGAGCCAGCGCATCCTGCAAGATGCTCCTGCCGAGCCGCGCTTTTCACTTGCGGCAAAGCAAACAGCCCAAAAACGTGCTGTCTATTGAAATGCCTCTAGTTCTGATTTTTGCTGATTCAGAATCAATCACGTTTACTATTCGCGCGGAAAATTTGAGGGAATTCGGTGTCATTGTTATAATCAACATGTTCCGTACGCACAAAGCCTTCACTCGAGTCCCACCGAAGCTGCACGTATGTAACCCACCAGGAATATTGGCCAGGTAGCTCAGTCGGTAGAGCGCAGCCCTGAAAAGGCTGGCGTCGGCGGTTCGATTCCGTCCCTGGCCACCACAAAATCAATTGATTCCACCTTGCTGCTGCGCGCGGGTGAGCGCGTGCGAGGATTGTCCCATCCGAGCTAAGGCGCGAGGGCGAAGCCCTGAGAAGAAAAGCCCGCAGCCCTGAAAAGGCTGGCGTCGGCGGTTCGATTCCGTCCCTGGCCACCACTAAATCAATTGATTACTTGCTGCGCGATTCTCTGTGCGAATTCTGCGTCGGCGCTGAACAAACTCTGGAACCCAAAATAAAACACCGCCTAGGAAAAGGCGGTGTTTTTTTGTTGTAAAAAGCATGCCGAGCAAGTTTTTCACTTGCCACAGTCGGTGTAAAGACTATGCAATTTTCCGCGGACCGCCTTTGGGCAGGCGCTCAATCTCAACCTGCTGGCGGCGAACCTTGTCGCGAACCGTTTCTATGTGGTCCGATCCTTCCTTGCGGACGACCACCTCTTCGGCTATATGGGTGGTTTTATTGACAACCGCCTGCTCCGCGGTTTCAGTGATCTCAATCGTTTTGTCCGTCCAGTCTACGTCCTTGACCGCCCTGCCATCCGTAACGGGGCGGCGCAACATGGCTGCGTGTTCTTCGTGCAATGTAACTTGTGATTCCACCGGCTCTTCAATAACAAAGCGATGGATGCGCGCTTTGCCTGTCTCTATCTGGCGCTTGGCCACGTCGAGATGTTCTTCTGCCAGGCGCAGCACTTCTTCTCTGCCTGTGGTGATGGTGCTTTCTCTGCCCGTCGTCACGGTGCTGGCCACCTTCGGGGCTAGAGGAGGAGGAGGCGTTACTGCTTTGGACGCAGGTGTGGCGTCCCAGCTGGCAGCCGAGTCGTTGATGTTTTGAGGCTGATGGACGTCCAGAATTTTCATGGCACGCGGAACATCCGACTCAGGTAAACGCAGCGTCAGGACCGCGCCGCCGGTTTCGACTGCACGGCTATAGAGAGAACTCTGGTTCTCGCCTATGTCGCGGCCAAACAGCCGACGCCAGAGCCCGGCATCGTTTACATCGGTATTGGTGAGAGCGTCGCGATTCAGCAAGCTGATATCGCCGGTGGAGAAACCAGCGGCTTCGAGCGCACGCATGGCATCTTTTGCTTTCCCCGTCTTGTCATATACAGCAACTATCTTTTCGTAAGCCATCTACTTTCCTCCTACCTGTTTTGCGGGTCTATGGTTGTTGGTTGGTTCCGTTTGCGAGCGCTCGGATGGTGATGGCGGAGGCCCACGGGTTGCTGCAGGAAGCCGCTCAATGACCGCTTCCTGGCTGCGCACGGTTACTCGCTGCTTGTGTTTCTTTTTTTTGCTGACGAGCCGAATGCGTACTTCTTCTTTCACGACCAGACGCCGCACCACGGCGAGAACTTCCTCAACAATGGGAATGATGATCGTGTCACCCGTCCGGCGCACCGCCGGCGCACGGTCCACGGATTTGCCTACTGGCTTGCGTTCGACCTCCACGTCTTCGCGTGCAAGAAACTCTTCCACCAGTTCTTCACGCTCGCGCGTGACGGTGGAAACGCGAACTTTGCCGGTAATCACACGCTGCTTGTCGATGGCGATTGCCTCCTTATGCAAAGGAAGAACAATCTCATCGCGAGTAGTGGAATCTTTTGCCATAGATTAACCGGTGAACGGCCACATGGCTTTCCGGTTAACCGGTGAATGGAGCAGGGAGACTTTCGGTGCCCCCACCTCACGCCTGCTGGCCAGCTTTCTGGACATTCTGTTCCGTCGGTCGATGCCCTGCAAGCCGCAAGATTCCAGTGCGAAGCACTGTAGAAATACAGCATTGATCGTGTCGAGAACCAACCTCTGAGTGAAACCAGAGTGGAGAAAATTTCAGTGAACAATCGAAGCCGCTGGCGAGAGCTTCGCGACGGGGACTTTTTGTGCCCAGTAATAAAACGGGATGCGCGAAATAGCGACGAGGCGCATCATTTAACAACACTTCACAAAGTTCAAAAGTATCGCGCAATTCAACAAAACGAAGGAGGTCCCTATGGCCGTTTCCCAATTTCTTAGACCAGGCAGTTTACTTGAGTCACTGCAAAGTTACCTGACGCCCGGCATGATTCACAGCGCGAGTTCGCTTGTGGGTGAATCTGAATCTTCCACCCGGCAAACCATGAACGGGGCCGTAGCTGGTGTGCTCCACGGGGTCACCAATATGGCTTCTTCCCGCGAGGGAGCAGGCAATCTTACCTCCATCGTTCGCGAGGGCGGCTTTAGCAGTTCCCTGGACAATATGGGGTCTCTTTTGGGTGGCGGCAACGCTACCACCAATATGCTGAGCAGCGGGCAACAGTTGCTCGGCAAGATTTTCGGCAATAACGCTTCATCGGTGGCTGAAGCTGTGGGCAAATCCGGTGGTGTAAGACCCGCCTCCGCCGCCAAGCTAATGTCGCTTGCCGCCCCGCTCGTGATGGGTGTTCTGGGGAAAAGAGCGGCCGCGCAAAAACTGGATTCTTCCGGTCTGGCGAATTTGCTCATGAGCGAAAAATCAGATATTGCAGCCGCTTCGCCCCCGGGTCTCTCTCAATTGCTATCCCCGGGGCCCACAATGGTTAGTTCCACACGTGTCACACGTGAAGCGGATTTAAGTTCGCCCACGCATCTGGAACATTTCGTTGAGCGCACTCCAGTGGCGCCGCCGCCCGAAAAGTCGGGAATGCGGTGGCTCCCATTGGCTCTTGCCGCCTTGCTCGCGCTAGGTCTGTTGTGGGGCCTTCGCGGTCGTTCGGGAAGAACAGACGTGAGCGACGTGGCCTCACGTGGAGTTGATACGGCGAAAAAAGGGGTGGAGCAGATCGCTTTACCTGGCGGCGGAAACATCTCCGCTGCTCCGGGATCGATCAATTATGATCTCGCGAAATTCCTCGGCGACACGTCGGCCCAGGTTCCGAAGACTTTTGTGTTTGATAACCTGAATTTTGACGCTGCCACCACGCAACTGACAGCAGATTCACAGGCCACGGTGAATAGCCTGGCCTCTGTCCTCAAGGCTTACCCCAATGCGCAAGTGCAGTTGGTGGGATTCACAGATAATACCGGTTCGCCGGATGCCAACCAGACTTTGTCCCAGAATCGCGCAGATGCGGTCAAGGCATTGCTAGTAAATGACGGAGTACCGGCCGAGAAGATTTCTACGCAAGGCCAGGGCCAGAATAAACCGGTAGGTTCCAACGATACCGAGGAAGGACGCTTGAAAAACCGGCGCACCGAACTCATTGTGACCAACAAATAGTCCAAGAAGCGACGTTAGAACTAGTTGCTCCGCCGTGAGAAGAGCAGTTGTTCTCACGGCAGAGGCTGGTTATCAAGCGATGTGGCCTTTTTTCAGCAAACTTTGAGATGTTTCAACCGTCGGACGTCCGATGCTGTGATAGTTGAGACCGGCATCCGCCATTTCGCTCTGTGAGAAGATGTTGCGACCATCCAGCACAATAGGAGAGCGTAAAAGGCGCTTGATTCGGAGCAGATCGAGGTTCACGAATTCCTTCCATTCCGTCAGGACCAGCAAAGCATCGGCGTCGGTGGCAGCGGCGTAAGAGTCTTTTGCGTAGGTAATGCGGTTGTCGAGAATTTGGCGCGCACGATCCATTGCCGCCGGATCAAAAGCCGTAATCTGGCACTTTTCTTCCAGAAGTTGTTCGATCACTTTAATGGCGGGTGATTCACGCACGTCATCGGTGCCATCTTTGAATGCCAATCCAAGCACGCCCAGACGTTTGCCTTTGATCGTTCCTAATGCGCTGCGAACCTTGCGGATAAACCGGAGTTGCTGCTCTTCATTGATTCGCTTTATCTCATCCAGCAAGGGGAATTCGAATCCGAATTCGCGCGTCACGGCGCGAAACGCGGCAACATCTTTGGGAAAGCACGACCCACCATAGCCAATGCCGGCGCGCAGGAAATCCTGGCCAATACGATTATCACTGCCGATGCCCTTGCAGACTTCTTCAATATTCGCGCCCACTGATTCACAAAAATTTGCGACCGCATTAATAAAAGAGATCTTTAAGGCCAAAAAGGCGTTTGAAGAATGCTTGATGAGCTCCGCGCTGCGCGGCGACGTCTCAATGTACATGGGGATAAGCCGGGAGCGTTCCGGTCTTGGAACAGCGCTGGAGAGTTGAGCGTATGATCCG
This sequence comes from Terriglobia bacterium, assembly GCA_963724105.1. Taxonomy (GTDB): domain Bacteria; phylum Acidobacteriota; class Terriglobia; order Terriglobales; family Acidobacteriaceae; genus Angelobacter. The sequence goes on from CAVRTD010000010.1 coordinate 725,714, forward strand.
TCAATTAGTGGAGCATAGATTTCGCGCATAATATTCGCAGCGCGCACGGTGCTTGCACCCACAACAATTCTATCGGGGTAAAGAAAATCAGTGACCGCCGTTCCTTCACGAAGGAATTCTGGATTTGAGACAACGTCAAATTGATTCTGCGTATGGCCTTGAGCCTGCAGGCTGTTTTGGATCCACTCACTTGTATAGACCGGCACAGTACTCTTTTCAACAATGATCTTGTATCCATTCATCGATCCAGACAATGATCGCACTACCGATTCGACGAAGGAGAGATCTACAGAGCCATCATCGGCGGAGGGAGTCCCCACGGCGATAAAAATGACTTCTGAATTGAGGGTGCCTTCTTGAAGGGACGTGGAGAAGGAGAGCCTGATACCGCGATGACGACTCAGTAATTCCTGCAGGCAATCTTCATGGATGAGTGTTTTCCCTGAATTTAACGCTGCAATTTTAGTTGCGTCATTGTCGATACACACCACATTGTGACCCAACTCCGCTAGACATGTTGCTGCAACCAGGCCAACGTAGCCCGAACCGATTACAGAGATTTGCATGTTTCTTGCTTTTTCTCCGAGCAAACAAATCCCGCTACCAGGTACTTGGGATTATTCTTCCGCCAGTATCTATTCAAACAGCTTCGGTCGTCAAATAAGAATTCAAGATGCTTACTATCAAGAGGTCGAGTCAGATTAGGAACCTCTGATTTTATCGAACGACAATTGATTTTATCGAAGGGCAATCTACAAATAGAAAAAGCCCTTAAAATTAAACCTGGCTTTCGAAATTGGAAGCATTTTTGCCGCTGTGGCCTTTCCACCCATTTCTGTGGAAGACTGCTCCAGATAGATACACCTAAGCTATACAACCGTGTTCCAGTGCTCAATCATCTTGGAGATGGAGATGATCGTGCAAGAGGTTTATAATTTGGTTCGTTACTTGTTTGCCTGGAACGAAAGTTGTCGCCACTATTTTAGAATGAGCTGAATGGTTACAGACATGCACTGCAGGGAAATTTAGGGTGCAACTTACATGTGCACTCCTTACAGCGCTTTCGGCAGGGTCTGCCAGAGCTGTGTCTCTGATTGAGTGATTCTCGAAAAGCAACAAGTGTTGCGGCAACCGTTTTTTACGTGATAGTGCGATTTATTCTGCAACTTTATATTTTGGAACATGTTTAAGAATGTTTTGGAAGAGGATTGGACGTCAATTTGGAAGTGCAAAGATTTGATCCGTGGGTTTTAAAAAATAGGATCGTAAGGCTGGCGATGGGCGATGCATGGGAGGCAGTTGGATGCCGCTGAGCGAAGCCGAAAGAGAAGTCCTGAACCATGAAGGTAACGGGCGCCAAATGCCCGTCCATATCCCGTCCACTCTGGGCTGGATCGATGTGGTTTATCAGCTGTGGTCACAGCGCCGCCAGATTGCCCGGTGGGCTTTAGTAGCTTTGGTTGCGTCGCTGATAATAGCGTGGCGTTATCCCAAATACGATAGTACGGCACAAATCATGCCCCCTGACAGCGGCAGCTCGGGGCTGGCTTCACTTGTTCCTGCTCTTTCCAAGTCGCCCGGATTAATTGGAATGGCGGGTGATCTGATGGGCGTAAAAAGTACTGGCGCGGTTTTTACGAAAGTACTGGAGAGCCGTACGGTTGAAGACCATCTGATTGACCGTTTTAATCTGCGAAGCAGATACCACGTGGAATATTGGGAAGATGCGCGCAAAATCCTGGGCTTGCGTACCACAATCGTGGAGGATAAGAAGAGCGGGATTATAAGTATTTCGGTGCGTGATCGCGATCCTGCACTGGCCATGGAACTGGCCAATGCGTACGTAGAGGAACTTGGTCTGGTGATGTCCAAAGTTTCAACCTCGGCTGCGCGGAGAGAACGTATTTTCATCGAGCAGCGCCTGGCTGATGAAAACAAGAACCTGCAGGATGCTGAGCAACAATTCAGCCAGTTTGCCAGCACGAACATGGCTTTAGATGTCCCCGAGCAGACAAAAGTTACAGTAGAAGCTGCCGCCAGACTGCAGGGAGAGCTCATTGCATCGCAGGCACAACTTGAAGGGCTTAAACAAACTTATACAGAAGAGAATATTCGCGTAAAGAGCGTTCAGGCTCACGTGAACGAGCTGCAGCGAGCATTGTCGAAGATCAATTCCGGGCATATTTCCAGTGTTCAGGACCCAGCCAATCCTTACCCATCGGTCAAGAGTTTGCCGCTGCTCGGTGTAAAGTGGGCCGATCTGTTCCGCAATGCAAAAATTCGCGAAACCGTGGTGGAATTGCTGACTCAGCAATACGAGATGGCAAGGATACAAGAAGCCAAAGAAATACCGTCCGTTAAGATACTCGATCCCGCTTCAACGCCAGAGAAGAAGAACCCGCCCAGGCTGCCTATTGTTTTGATGGGTACTTTGCTGGGAATCGTGCTGGCCTGCACAGGCTATGTGGTGAAGAACTGGTGGGATCGATGGGACCAGGACGACCCAAGGCGAGTATTGCTGGTTCACGTTTTCCGTGGCGGTGTGAAAAGCGGCAGTTCGATGAGAGGCATTTTCCGGTGGCGAGCAAGAAAGCCAGAAGGGACGTCGCAGGCATAAAGATGGACACAATGAGGAGGCAATGGTGTCTACACAAGAGGTAGTGAAAGAACAATCCGATCTCTTGGAAGTGTCGCACTTTTCAGGGACGCAGCTCCACCGCACTCATGCGCACGAAAAAGGGACAGACCTGGGTGCTGCGGTTGCTATGTTAGAGGCGTTGATCGTGATTGTTGCCGGTTATGTGGCCTATTCCGGACGTGATTTCTTTGGAGAATTACTTGGCATCCCATCCGTGGAGTCTTTTACCGCGCCAACGGTTCGTTTATTCGTCTTTCTTCTCACCTACGCTTGCCTGACAGTAATTTGCAATGCCGCGCAAAATCTCTATTCGGAAGATTCCATTCGTTCTGCAAAAGTAGCCCGCGGCAGGATTATGAAGGGGTTCATGGTCTCATCCATGATCTCTATCATGATCGTTTTTGTTGCCGGTGAAAAAGCAGTGCCGCGGCTGATTGTCGCGACCACGCCGCTATTCAGCCTGGCTGGTGTTTTTTGCCTGCGGTACGTGATGGAGCGCTATAACCTGAAGAGGATCGAACGCGGTATTGGGAACCAGCATGTTCTCATTGTGGGCTGCGGTGAGGTTGGACAGGCATTCCGGTGCTACTTGCAGAGCCATACCCATTTGGGTAAAACTTTTTGCGGTTTTGTTGATTGGGAACTCGGCACCGCACCTTATAGCCTGGGAACTCCAGACGATCTGCCCCGTATCCTGACGGAAAATTTTATTGACGAGATTTATTTCACTCCATCCATCAGTCGCGATCTGGTAGTGCGGATTGTCCTGGAAGCAAGGCGACAGCGCATTGGCGTGAAAGTTGTACCTGATCTTTATGGAGGGCTCGCCATCGGAGCTGGAATGAATTACATCGGTTCGGTGCCGGTATTGGAGTTGAACCGCCAGCCGATTCCCGCCCTGGGGCTCTTCGTTAAGCGTTTGATGGACTTGTTCATCAGCACCGCTACCCTTGTGCTTACCTCTCCATTATTGCTGTTGACGGCCATTGCCGTGAAAGCAGATTCTCCCGGTCCAATTCTCTATAAAGCCTGGCGTGTGGGGCGCAAAGGCCGGAAGTTTTCCTGCTATAAGTTTCGCACCATGGTGGCTGATGCAGACGCCCGCAAAAACGGGTTGATGCACATGAACGAGCGTAACGGCGCAACGTTCAAGATTGTGGATGATCCTCGCATTACCCGTCTCGGACATTTTCTGCGTAAATACAGTATTGATGAACTGCCCCAGCTCTTCAATGTTTTTAAAGGCGATATGAGTATCGTAGGCCCGCGCCCCCATCCTGAAGACGATTTCAAACGATATGATCTTGAGCACTTCCGCCGCCTTGATGTTACACCCGGCCTTACCGGCCTGTGGCAGGTAACAGCACGCCATGACCCCTCTTTTGAAAAGAACGTTTTGCTCGATCTGGAGTACATTGAAAATTGGAATGTTCTGTTGGATTTGAGAATTCTGTTCAAGACAATTCCCGTTGTCTTTCGAGGTTCGGGGCATTAATTCACTCAATTGCTAAGGCCACACTTTCGAATCTTTCCAGCGGTTTGACGATGTGGAGATAAATGGTTTCAATCCACAAAGGATCTACTCACCCAGGGCGTGTCAGGGCTTTCGGTTGGAAGGTTTTGAAATAGAGGGAATACATGGGGCTTAAGCGCGCATTGATCACCGGCGTAACCGGCCAGGATGGCTCCTATCTTGCCGCGCTCCTTTTGAAAAAAGGATACGAGGTGCATGGCATTCGCCGCCGATCTTCTTCCTTTAATACCGGAAGAATTGACCATCTGATCGAAGATCCCCGCACACAAGGATGCCGTTTTTTTCTGCATTATGGTGATATGACCGACTACGGCAGCTTAATCCGTGCCATTCAGTTGATTGAGCCTGATGAAATTTACAATCTGGCGGCACAGAGTCATGTGGCAGTTTCATTTGAGCAGCCGGAATATACGGCGGCAGCCGATGCGCTAGGCCCCTTGCGCATGCTGGAAGCAATCAGAATTCTCGGGCTGCAAAAGAAGGCCCGATTTTACCAGGCGTCAACCTCTGAGATGTTTGGCAAGGTACTGGAAACCCCGCAATCGGAGGCAACTGCTTTTTATCCGCGTTCGCCATATGGCGTCGCAAAATTATATGCGCACTGGATCACGGCAAGTTATCGCGAAGCCTATGGCATGTATGCTTGTAGCGGAATTCTGTTTAATCATGAGTCCCCCGTGCGCGGTGAGACGTTTGTTACCCGCAAGATCGTCCGCGCCTTGACGCGCGTTCAATTGGGTTATCAGGATTGTCTATATCTCGGTACTCTGGACGCCCAGCGCGATTGGGGGCATGCACGCGACTACGTGGAAGCGATGTGGTTGATGTTGCAGCAAGACACTCCTGGTGATTTCGTAGTGGCAACGGGTGTGCAGCATTCAGTACGCGATTTTGTTTGCGCGGTGGCCAGAGAATTGGGCATCGCTCTGCACTGGCACGGGACCGGATGCAATGAAGAAGGGTTTAATTCCAAGACTGGAGATAGGATTGTGGCCATCGATTCGCGCTATTTCCGTCCCGCCGAAGTCGATAACCTCTTGGGTGACGCTGCGAAAGCAAGAGAAAAACTAGGGTGGAGGCCGGGGACGACCTTCGAGGAACTGATAGCGGAGATGGTGCTCGAAGAAGTGGAGATTGCTAAACTAGAGAAATCCAATAAGAGGCAAAAGTCCGTGTGTCCGGTGACGTAGTGTTTCCTGGTTCTATCGGCATTATTTTCTTGTCCAGGGAACTCTTATGCTCGGTATCAAAAATCGGCATTCAATAGTTGATCCCGGCCAAGTGAATATCCGCAGATGACGAATAATTAGGTGTGTGCAAACAATGACCGAACAATTATGATATTGGACAACAACCGTAAGTAAAATGGAATGAAGAACTTGAACCCGACCCTATCAGTAGCAGAGCCAGTGATTGTGAACCCTCCTCCCGCCACAATCCTTACAAGCGGCCGGTTGTTAGCCAGAAATGCTGTCTGGAATCTTGTGGGGGCGGGCGCACCAATCCTGGTTGCGATCATATGCCTCCCTGTCCTTAAGACCAAGCTGGGAACCGACCGGCTAGGCATTATCAGTCTTGGCTGGGTGGTCATCGGATATTTTGGTTTGTTCGATTTGGGGCTATCGCGGGCACTCACCAAATTGGTAGCGGAAAGACTCGGCCAACGGCGCGCGGAAGAGATTCCTGCCTTAGTTTGGACCTCTCTTTTTCTGATGGCAGGTATAGGTGTGGTTGGTGCGGTTGTGGCCATGCTTCTTGTCCCATGGCTGGTGCTGCACCCCTTGAAGATTCCTGCGGAGCTTCGAACCGAGACCATCCGGGCATTTTATTGGATTGGTCTTTCCATCCCGATTGTCATTGTTACGGCAGGGTTGCGCGGAGTGCTGGAGGCCCTGCAACGCTTTCGTTTGGCCACCGCGATTCGAATCCCAATGGGGATTTTTACGTATCTAGGCCCTGTTGCGGTGCTGCCGTTTTCGCACAGTCTGGTTCCAGTTATGGCCGTTTTAGTATTAGGTCGCGTTATTGCCGGCGTGGCGCACCTGTGGGCATGCTTTCGTGCTTTTCCTCCTTTGCGAGACGCTTGCACAATTCAAATATCCTCGATTGGCCCATTGTTTCGGTTTGGTACATGGATGACCGTCAGTAATCTGATTGGTCCGATCATGGTTTCATTCGATCGGTTCTTGATTGGATCGATGATTTCGATTGCCGCAGTGGCATTTTACGCCGTGCCCTATGAGGTGGTTACCAGGCTGTCATTGGTCCCTGGAGCTCTTGTGGGAGTTTTATTCCCCGCTTTTTCCACGACCGTTGTGTCAGATCGGCCAAGGCTGGTCTTTCTCTTCGAAAGCGGAGTGAAATATATTTTTCTGGCTTTGTTTCCCGTCGTACTAATCCTGATTACATTCGCGCCGGAAGCGTTACGGTTCTGGCTGGGGCCTGAATTTGCGCGGCAAAGTGCTCCGGTAGCGCAAGCCTTAGGCATTGCCATCTTTATCAATGGGTTGGGACAGATCCCTTTTACTCATGTGCAAGGCGCTGGGCGTCCGGATATTACGGCCAAGCTGCACATGGCTGAATTGCCGATCTATGTGTTGGCGCTTGTTTTAATGGCAAAGAATATGGGAATCCGGGGAGTTGCCATTGCGTGGCTTCTGCGCGTAGTCATTGATTCCGGTTTCCTTTTCCTGTTTTCCTGGAGGTTATTGCCGGAGAACAATTTTGTGATCAAAAAGTTACCGCTTCTGGTGGCTGGCGCGTTGGCTGTGTTTGGAGCCGCAATCTGTTTACAAAGCTTGCCAGTAAAAATCATTTTTGTAAGTGCTGCTTGTCTAGTGATGACATCGGGCTCATGGCGGTGGCTGCTTTCAACTCGAGAAAAAATTGCGTTACGGGGTGGCTTGCGAGGTGGTCATGCCAGCAGCTAATTGCAGCAAGAGCGTGCCGGGAGTGACCGGATCTCAGCCCAAAGTGAGCATTCTTATGCTCACATGGAAAAGCTATGAAATGACCAGGGACTGTCTGTTCTCACTGAGAAAGCTCGATTATCCGTGTTTTGAAATTGTGCTGGTGGATAATGGCTCAGAAGATGGATCCCCAGAGCGGCTTGCGTCAGAATTCCCCGAAGTGAAGCTACTCAGGAACGCAACAAATCTCGGCTTTCCGGCGGGGAACAATGTCGCGATCCGTGATGCTCTGGAACGCAACCCTGACTATCTTTTACTGCTGAACAATGACACGCTTGTTGCCCCTGATTTTTTAACCAAACTTATCACGGTAGCAGAGAGCGACAGGAAAATCGGTCTCGTGAATCCAAAAATTCTATACTTCGAACCCAATGACCGCATTTGGTTTGCTGGGGGCTATTTCAAACCGTGGCAAAGTTTTGGCAAGGTGCGCGGTGTTAATCGTAAGGATGTCGGGAAATTCAACGAAACCAGTGAAATCACCTTTGTTACCGGTTGTGCATTCTTGATCAAGGCAGAAGTTGTCCAAAGGATTGGCTTGCTGGATGAAGCTTTTTTCCTTGGCTTTGAAGACATGGATTGGTCGGTGCGCGCGATCCAGGCTGGATATAAGGCGTTTTACGTGGGCTCTTCTGTAATATGGCATAAAGCCTCTTATGATACTAAGAAGAATTTGGGCAAGCCAGTGAAGGATTTTTACAGTACCAGAAACAGTCTTTTATTTGCACGCAAACATATTCCGGCTAAGTATTGGCCCTTGTTTTTGTTATCGCTTGGAAAATACTCTGCCTTCCGTTCGGCAGGTTACTTGCTACGTGCAGAGCCCAAGAGAATCAGTGCGCTGTATCGCGGACTATGGGATGGATGCACTCTAAGATATAAATGAAAAGTATCTCCAACCACGCATCTATTCCCAACCCCACGCCCTTATTCTTTCTGATGGCAGGAACCATTGCGTGGTGTTTGTTTTGGGTTGATGATCCCGGATCGCCATGGCTTATGCTGGCGCTTTTGGTCACAGCCTGCGTTCTGGTGCCGGTAAGCATCACCTTTTTGGTAAATCACAAAGAAGTTGCGCTAACTATATTGATGTTAGCGGTGGTGATGCCGCGTTTTTTTGTCCAAATCTCCACTTTGAAAGCCAGACCAGAACATTTGGCCTGCGGACTGCTGCTATTGGTAGCGCCTTTCTGGCTGACGCGACGATCTGAACCTATGAAATGGTTCGCACCAGATTACATCCTGGGGGCATATTTGGGCATGAACCTGTTTAGTTCACTGGTAATGTCCACTGACCCATCGCAGACCATCAAGTGGGCAATGCAGCAGATCATCGTCGTGATGGCCTATTTTTTCGTACGCATACTGGTCGATGATCGCGCTTCCTTTCGCCGGGCATTTAATATCGCCCTGATGGTTGGGGTGTTGGAAGCGGTTTATGGCATTTTTTGTTTTTATTCGCACTTACTCTTTGGGACTGAATTTGGCATGGAAATCGGCCAATATGGAAGTATTCCCGGCACGTATGGTACGCAGTTTGAAGCCAATCTTCTGGGCTCTTATTGCGGGGCCTGCAGTGCCATCATGCTGGTAATGTTTCTCCGGAAACAAGACCGCAAATATCTGATTGGCTTTGCCGTAACCTTTGCCGCCATGGCAATCAGTCTCTCACGCGGCGCACTTCTTGGAACACTGGTTGCGCTGGCTATAGTCGTTTACCGCAGCAGGGAAAATGCTGATCGCGATAAAGTGAAGAAACTGGCAATTGCCATGCTGTGCATTGCTGTAACCATTGCTCCCGCCATAATCGGTTTGTGGAGTGAGAGGTTGAGCACTGTTGAAATTTCCGATATTTCTGAGGATGACACCACAAGAGACAGGGTCATCACGCTGGGGCTTGCATCTGACGGCATTCTCGAACATCCATTCTTAGGCAATGGGACTTCTAGTTTCCAGTTGCAGTTCACCGGCGCGGATTTTGGCCAGGATGAAGGCACCCCTGGATGGATTGGCAACACTGAGACGCGCGTTCTGTATGACACCGGTCTGGTAGGGCTTGGATTGTTTGGCGCATTTCTTATCTCGCTGATTGTTAGTGTTACAAGGCTTACAAAGGCGGCCCCTAATCCGGAAATAGAAGCCCTGACGATGGCTCTTGCGGTATATTGCGTTTCATTCCAGTTTACTGAGGGCACATTGCTGGCATTTCCCTGGGTGCATCTCGGGCTGATCGCCTCAGGGCTTGTTGCTTTCCGTGAAGCCGACGGCGACACGCACTATCTCCTTCCGGAAGGGCTAAGGCCAAATTTCAACACACAATAAAATGCTCTATTCACCTGATCGCATGGCACAAGATGAATTCAAGTCTCAGCGCAGAGGAACACAAGATCTCTTATGACTGAGCGGCTCAAGAAAAATCCGGTCTATGACCGTAAGCTGCGGCTTGCAATTTTTGGCGGCCGTGGAATCCCATCGACCTATAGCGGTACTGAAACGTTTTTTATCGAATTGGCTCCGCGGTTAGTCGAGCGCGGGCACGATGTGATTGTCTATTGCCGAAAGGCGCTCTTTAAAGAGCAGCCTCCTGTATACAAAGGTGTACGCCTGGTCTATTTGCCCAGCATAGAAACCAAAAACCTTGGGACCTTCACACATACGCTCGCCTGTATGGTTGATGTGCTGCGGCGCAACGTGGACGCGATGCTGGTGACCAATGTTGCAAATGCGTTTCACTGTGTTATTCCCAGGCTTTTTCGTCAGAGTTGTGCGATCAATGTGGATGGCATTGAATGGAAGCGCGGCAAGTGGGGCCGGATCGGCAAAGCCTATTTCCACTGGAATGCCCGGCTGTCAGGGAAAATACTTCCGCGAGGCATCATTACTGACGCCTATGCCATGCGAAAGCTGTATCTCGATGAGTTCAACACGCCTTCAGCCTGCATTACCTACGGCGGTAATATCGAGAGGTCTGCTCATCCGGAGATTGTTCGTCAATATGGTCTCGAGCCGGGCAACTATTATTTGATTGCCAGCCGGCTGGTGCCGGAAAACAATGCTGCTTTGATCGTGGAAGGTTTTAAGAAGGCGCCAACAAAGCGTCTGCTTGCGATCGCCGGCGACGCGAACTATAGCAGCGGCTTTATCGATGATTTGAAAAACAATGCTGGCGAGCGGGTCCGCTTTCTTGGCCATGTGGACAGCATTGAGCACGTTAAAGAGCTTCACTGCAATTCTTACGCGTATATCCATGGCCACATGATGGGAGGGACGAATCCAGCTCTGCTGAAGGCCTTGGGGTTTGGTAATTGCATCCTGGCCCATGAAAATCCTTTCAATGCCGAAGTGCTTGCAGGCCATGGCTTATTGTTTCGGGATGCAGTGGACCTGGCTGCGAAAATACAGCTCATCGAAGAATATCCAGAAGTCGCTGAAGATTATCGCCGGCGCGCGCCCGAGCGAATCCGTACTTTTTACAATTGGGACCGGATTGTAGATCAATATGAAGAATTGTTTTATCAACTTGCTGCAGGCGAAAATCCCACACGAATACACTCCAGTGTGCGAGAAGTTGAAAATGCGCCAATAGTAAGATGCTGACGATTTAATGATTCTTGATTGGATGTACTAGGATGTCCTGAAAGCTTCTGACATCCGACGATGCAGCGTGTGCATTGATGATTTGATAGTGAAATCCTGCGTCCTCCAGTCGTTGGAGGACGCCAATTAGCGTGGTGGGGCTGTTGAGCAAGTTGTGATGAATTTCGATAACTGCTTCGCGGACAAACGATAGCTCCCCACTCTTAGCGAGATCTTCAAGCACTGGGCCTTCCGTGCCTTCAATATCCAGCTTGAGTAACCTATTTCTCTTGTGATGAAAGTAGAAAGCCGCCTGCAAGGGGCCGTTAAAGCTTCTCCTTGAACCCGGCTTGGTATGGGCGCTCATCATCAGGCTGCCGATCTCTGGAACATGAAAATTGATTTCAGTATCTTCCGCGCCCAACGCAATATTGTGAGCGATAACCCCGGTCAGGCGATAGCTGGATATGCTTTCTTTCAAAGTACTGAAAGTCGTTGGATCAGGCTCAAATGCAGCATCTGAGAAATTACCCCAAGGGCCGCCGGGCTCGCCAGAAAGCAATTCAAGTTATGCGCGGATATGTGCAATTTGAGTAGCGGAAGAGCCCAAGGGTGACTCACGATTGGCACCTTGCATCATGCCTTGGGGATGAAATAACCTAAGGGTAGTTCACAATCAGGAGGCTTATGCGGATTCTTGTTGCCGGGGGCGCCGGATATGTTGGTTCTGCCTTAATACCCAAGCTACTGGAGCGGGGTTATGACGTGGATGTGGTTGACCTATTCTGGTTTGGGAACGCTCTTCCACCTGAAGTCCGCATCATTAACCGTGACCTGTTCGATCTTCAGGTGAGTGACCTGAAGGACTATGAGCAGGTGATTTTTCTGGCCGGCCTATCGAATGATCCCATGGCCGAATTCTCTCCCAGCAAGAATTTCATTTTCAACGCAGCAGCTCCCGCATATCTTTGCTACATCGCCAAGCAGGCCAAAGTGCGGCGCTACATTTACGCAAGCTCCTGTTCGGTTTATGGCTATACGGAAAATGAGCTTTTTGATGAAGATCGCCCGGTAGCTTCTTCCTATCCCTACGGAATTTCCAAACTCCAGGGAGAGCAGGCGGTCATGCAGCTTATTGACACGGATTTTTCGGTCATCGCGCTGCGCAAAGGAACAGTTTCCGGTTACAGTCCGCGTATGAGGTTCGATCTCATCATTAACACGATGTTTAAATGCGCCATGAAAGACGGAGTAATTCGCGTCAATAATCCGGCAACGTGGCGTCCTATTTTGAGTATTGAAGATGCCGCCATGGCTTACATCCGTGCCGTTGAAGCCAACCAGTCACTCTCTGGGATTTTCAACATCGCGTCTGGAAATCATACGGTGGGAGAAGTCGCCGATCTGGTGAAAGGCACAATCCACGAAGAGACGGGAACCAGCCCGGCTTTGGATATCGCGCACATTCAGGACATTCGCAATTACAAGGTCGCCATCGACCGGGCAAAAAATATTCTGAGCTTTCATCCGCATCACAGCGTTAAAACGATCGTACGCAATTTGATCGAGAATATGTCCAAGTGCCAGGATTGGGACAATCCTAACTACTACAACATCAAAGTATTTAAAGAGCTGGATGAAGCAGAGCGCGCGAAGCCGATGACAAGTTCAGCCGGGGCGAGGGAATGAAAGTAGCTGTCATTGGAGGTAATGGCCAGCTTGGCCGGGACGTTGCGGCAGCTTTTTCAGCCGAGGGCTATTCCGTTACAAGCCTCACGCATGAAGACCTGGAAATTTCTTCTTTGGAATCGGTCCGCACATCGCTAGGCATCTTGCGGCCCGAAGTGGTTGTTAACACCGCAGCATTTCACAACGTGGACAAATGTGAAGCTGAGCCAGGGCTGGCTTTAGCGATCAATGGAATCGGCGCGCGCAACTTAGCGCAGGTGACGGAAGAGACTGGCGCCAAGCTCCTGCACGTCAGCACGGATTATGTGTTCGATGGCCAGAAGGGCGCGCCTTATGTTGAAGAAGATATGCCTGCGCCACTGAACGTCTATGGCAATACCAAACTTTCTGGTGAATTCTTTGTGCGCTCCACCAATCCGCGCCATTTCGTCGTCCGGACTTCTGCGATATACGGCGAGAATCCATGCCGGGCGAAGGGCGGGTTAAACTTTGTAGAGCTGATGCTGAAGCTTTCCAAAGAGCGGAAAGAACTCAGAGTGGTGGATGACGAATTTGTAACCCCTACTCCTACGGCGCAAATCGCGCAGCAGTTGGTTGCATTGAGCCGGTCATCTGATTACGGTCTTTATCACGCGACTGCCGAAGGCAGTTGTTCGTGGTATGAATTTGCTGCCGCAATCTTTGACTTGACTAAGACGAATATCCGCCTGGAGCCGGCAAGGCCAGGAGAGTTTCCCGCCAAGGTTGCCCAGGCCGAAATATTCCGTTCTGGAAAACCGCGCTTTGAAGAGCAAGTCATTGAACATTTTTCGTCACTGGAAAGAGGGTCTTGAAACCTATCTCGCGCGCAGAGCGCAGATAGCACCCTTGGTTTCTGCCTGATAATCCTGCCGTAGCCGCCTCAGGCGATAGAACGATAAACCTCAAGAGTCTTTCGGGCCAGCATACTGCGCTCAAATTGTGCACTTCGCTTCAATCCCTGCGTGGCAAGACGCTCGCGTAACTGTGGGTCAGTCAGTACGCTGCCCAATGCGTCTGCGATTGATCTGGTATCTAGAGGGTCGACTAAAAGAGCACCATCCCCAGCTACTTCTTGCAGAGAAGATCCGAATGACGTAACGGTTGGCACGCCGCTGGCCATGCTTTCTATCACGGGGAGGCCGAAGCCCTCAAAAATCGAGGGGAACACAAACACCTCCGCGGCGTTATAGAAAATCGGCAAATCGTCGAACGGCACATAGCCGGGGAAAATTACCGAGTTTTCCAATCCGAGTTGTTTGATTTTTTCCAGCAGCTGTTCCGATTGCCAGTCTTGCTTGCCTACGATTACCAGTTTAGAAGTGATACCTTGCTGCCTCACTTGATGGTAGGCCTCAACCAGACGGGGCAGATTTTTCCTTGCCTGTATCCTGCCCACATACAGGATGAATGGGGCATCTATGCCGAACGTTTTGGCAATATGTTCCTGGCTGCCGGCTTTATCGCGCGGGTGGAATACAGGCGAAGCGGCCTGATAGGCCACAGTAATTTGCTCCCGGGAGATATTGAAACGCTTCGCAATATCCGCCGCAGAAAATTCTGAAACCGTGAGTATGTGGGTAGCACGCTTGGCCGACCAGCGCACCAGTGTTTTCATTCGGGCGGCTTCCATTGGGTGAAAAGCTTCTGGGAAGTGCTCATGCGCCAGATCATGAACAGTCAGAACAGACCTGGCCCTCGTGAGCGGCGGCAGGACGTATTGGCAATGAACGACATCAGGCTTAATCTTTCTAAGCAGAAATGGGAGCGTAGCGCAGATTCGCACAATCGGATTCGTGGGAATTTTTGCAAAGCGAAACCGGCGGTCACCGCTATCCTGGCTTAGAGCTGCTGTGTGGGTATAGAAGAGGTCATATTGGTTGTCGCTCTTGTCTTCGGCCAGCCCGCTTAAGAGCTGGCGGTAATAGGTCTCATTCCCTCCAGATTGGGTGCCTAAGCTGTGGATATCAATCGCAATCTTCATTGTCCTAATGAGTTATCCTGAATCTGTTTTTTGCTGAGCTAGTAAATGTTAAACTTATACTCATCCGAAGCTCCTGCGTATATAGCCAAATAGGTTAGCGGTGTGAGCTTCGCTGATCCCATATGATCATGAGCGCAATTGGGGGCTCTCTTTTGCCAGAAGATTTGACCAGCATACACATTCAAAAAAGCTCACGCCAACAGCCCAAAGTCAGCATCATCATTTTGGTTTGGAATAGTTATGATGTGACTCGCGACTGCCTGCTCTCGCTTAGGAAGACTTGATTATCCGGCTTTCGAAATTATTTTAGTGGACAATGGATCAATCGATTCTTCCCCCGAAAAGCTGGCCCAGGAATTTCCGGAGATCAAGGTCATCCGCAATGAGCAGAACCTGGGATTCACTGGCGGGAACAATGTTGGCATGCGCGATGCTCTTAAGAGAAACCCAGACTATTTGCTCTTGCTCAATAACGACACAATTGTTTCTCCAAATTTTCTTTCCGAAATGGTCCAGGTGGCTGAAAGCGATAGCCGCATCGGCATGCTGAATCCCAAAATTTATTATTTCGAACCCTCAGATAAAATCTGGTATGCGGGAGGGAAGTACATTCGCTGGAAAACTTTCCCCGTCCATTTTGGATTGCGCCAGCGTGATGACGGAAGTTACGACCAGACACAGGAGGTTTCCTTTGTCACCGGATGCGCTTTATTGGTCAGATCCGAGGTGACGCGGAAGATTGGCTTACTGGATGAAACCTTTTTCTTGAGTTATGAGGATGTAGACTGGTCGGTTCGCGCTCTGGAGGCAGGATATAAAGCAATGTATGTGCCAGCTTCTGTGATCTGGCACCGGGATTCCTACGATACGAAAAGAAATGCCGGTCTGGCCAAACGCGATTTTTATAACATGCGAAATGCCGTGTTATGCGCGCGTAAACATCTACCGCTCTACCAGGTTCCTCTTTTTGCATTCTCCATGACAACCTATATAGGGTATGTCACGCTCCGATCCTTGCGGCAGACGGATTTCAAACGCGCAGCAGCCCTATACCAGGGCGTTTGGAATGGCTGTTGGGCTTCCCTTTCAGAGAACTTACCAACGTGATAACACTCTGGGATAACAGCGGAAAAGCACTATTGCGAAACTTCCAGCGGAGCTGGTGCTGATGGGCGAATTTTTATATGAATTCGTCGAAACAGTGGCAAGCAGAGTAAAAGGACGGCCATTCCGGCTGGACCGACGTACCCCGCTGCCATTGTTGATCGGATTGCTCATACGGCGAGCTACCTGGCTCCTGCGCGGGGTGTTTAAGGCGATGATCCTGCAGCGTCGCATTGCAATTGTGTTTATGGCAAAAGGAGTGAACTTAAGAAGCGCGTCACTGATTCGGTTTGGCCAGGGAGTCACGCTGGAACGAGGTGTCATTATCGATGGGCTCATGCGTAAAGGCGTCGTACTGGGTGACAATGTAAAAATTGGTCCTTACTCGGTTTTAATGGGTGCACCGATTTCTAACATGGGAGAAGGTATTACGCTGGGAGCGAATTCGGCGGTAGATGCTTATTCTTTCATTGGCAGCTCTGGTTTTGTCTCGATTGGGGAAAATGTAATTATGGGCCAACACGTCGGTTTTCATCCCGAAAACCACGATTTTGACCGGACGGATATCCCCATTCGAACGCAGGGCACCACCCGGCAGGGCATCACTATTGAAGATGACGTCTGGGTGGGTTCCAATGCAATTTTCCTCGACGGAGCGCGTGTAGGGCGAGGTTCCGTGATAGGTGCTGGCTCGGTGGTGCGAGGCGAAATACCCCCCTATTCGATTGCGGTTGGTGTGCCAGCGAGGGTCATTCGTTCCAGGGCGCCCCACGAGAAAGCCCTACATTCCGATCCAACTGGATAAATAGCTCTAAGCAATGTTCGGGATTGGCGCGAACTACAGTAGACTGCCGGCGTCTACCCAAGCCTGGACCGGACCTCCGGAGAAATATTGGCGCCGCAGATCACCACCACCACTCTCTTGCCGCGATAGCGTTGTGCTTCTTTCAGGAATGCGGCCACTGCAACGGCGGCAGCGCCTTCGATGATCCATCCGCGAAGCGCGCGTACCTTTTGCATGGCTTCGAGAACTTCATCCTCACAGACAAGCACGGAGCGGTCAATCACGCTGGCGCAGACGGGGAGCGTTACAGAACCAGGCTCAAGCCCACCTGCCGTGCTTTCGGACAGCGTAGGTTGCTCAGGAAAATCAACAATATGGCCAGCCTTGATCGATTCATATAGAACACGCGAGTTTTCCGGCCAGCACCCAACAATTTCTGTCTCTGGGGAAGCGTGCTTCATGTAGGCGCCAATGCCTCCAATCAGTCCACCTCCGCCAACCGCAACGAACAAGGCATCTATCGATGGAAGCTGGCGCAGTAATTCAACGGCAATGGTGCCCTGGCCGGCCATCACCTGCATGTCGTTGTACGGCGAGATAAAGACTTTGCCTTGCTCGGTGGCAGCCGCTCGCGCTGCAAGTTCGGCTTCAAGTGGATCATCTCCGGCACGCTGAAGGCGCACGCCATATTCCGCAATGCGTTGCGCCTTGGAGGGCGATACATGCGATGAGACGTAAACTTCAGCGGCAATCCCCGCGCGCCGGGCAGCCGCGGCAACACCCAATCCGTGGTTGCCGTTGGATGCGGCAATCACACCTGCAGCCGCTTCTGCGGACGAAAGTGAAAGAATCTTGTTGCTTGCCCCGCGCAGTTTGAATGAACCGGTCTGCTGCAAATTCTCCAACTTGAAGAAGAGTTCTACTTCTGCCTTGGGCGCCAAATCCGGAACCGGATCGATTGGCGTTTCTGTGACCGCAGGCTTGATCCGCTCGGCGGCTTCTGTGACTCGTTGTGCCAGATCGGTAATAGTTTGTGTTGGGGATAGCATTAGTGAAGAAAAGCCTAAGCGGGAAGGGAGGGGCTGTCAATCGGCATGGCCCACGCAGAGTAGATGAAGCGAGCTGCTGGAATGCTTAAATAATTCTGATCTGGAAAGAAATTATCTTTATAAAAAGAGCTTAACGACGGGCAAGAATTTCCTGAAGCTTGCGATCTGCAACAGGGAAACGCCGGCGTAACTCGGTGACCCAGCGCCGGGCCCACTCATACTCAACGGAGAGGATGGACAAACCGATCAACAGGAAAAGCACACCGGGAAGAACGGGAAGAAATAGCCCTACCAATCCCAGGAATAGGAGGGTCCATCCGGCCGTTGCAATAGCTATGCGTTTCATCATTGCGCTTGATTGGATGCAAGCAGACAGCGCTTCGATCCACCCGGCCACCGAAATAGTTACCGGGATGAAACAGTTCTCGGTAAAAAGTTATCAGCAATGAAAGGACTTAACTGAGTAACTTAGTTATCGAACCAATTGCATCCAGAGCGCCGGTTAGCGTGAGGAGTTCTGATGCTTGCGCGACCCTGAAGGTGCAGGCGGTGCTGCAGGCTTGTCCCAATCTGAAATGGAGGGCTCAGCCAGTAAAGCCTTTACCGCGGCCTGATAGGTCATTGATGCGGGTGTGGGCCGCAGGCGGGTATCAGTCTCTCTGCGCACGAACCGAAATGAATCGAGCAAGAAAATTCTGCCTTTAACGTCAACATTCAGGCTGGTAATGCGCCATGTTCCCGGAGTCAGCTGAGTTTTGGCAATCTCAAAGATGCCGCCTTTGGATAAGCGTCCAAGTATTCCCCAGCCAAAGGAAACATCTTTTACCAGCTTGCCTGCAATCTGCACCATGCATTCCTGCGCCGGGTCTATCCATAAAGTCCCTTCCATGCCGCGGTACATCTGGGTTTCACGGTCTTTAGGAGAAAACTCCGGATTGGGATAAAAGCGAAAACGAAGCAGCCCCTTTTCGCGCCCAACAAAGTCAAAGAAAAAAGCCATGGGAAAGGCCCGGACCATCCTGATCCGCCGTTGAATTTCGGCATTCTGGTCTTGCAGCTCACTTTTTACGGCATCACGATCAGACAGGAGCTTTTCCAACCGGTGCGTCTGTTTCTCCTGTTGATCAGGAGTCACGGGTTCATCACGAACTAGCACAATTCGGTCCGCGCGGCCTTGTGGGGTCTCAATTACTAAGCGGGTTTCAGCGCCCCAGTTCCATTCCACCCGTTCCTGGAACTGAAATGGCGTGGGATGTTCAAGCGCATGCAGTTCGCGCTCTGTGGCCCGGCTGATCAGCGCAAGCTGATCGGCAGATGCGGTGCCTTTTGTCTTTTCCCCAGCTTTCGCGGAGGAGATGAGGATAGCAAAGCAAAAAAGCGCAGCAAAAGCACGGCGCAGGCATTGGCGAGACTTGGCGCTAAGAATCGGCCAGCCACAACAGGGTGTGATTCGAAACGCGGGATGCAACTTGACCATTGCATCCATTGTAAAGCGCTCAGTTGATGGGTCAATTGGTCAAAGTCACGCTTAGACTCTCTCTTCCAGCTAGGGCTCCAGGGCTTGCTTCAGAGTGGCTTTTACGCGAATAGCCTGGAGGCTGGAGGAGTCAAAGCCGCCACCCAGGGCCTTGACCAAGCCAACAGAGGTCACCAAACGCTGGCCTAGAATCTGTGTCGCCAGGCGCTGGCTATCCAGGAGCGTTTGCTCCGCGGTGATTACGTCCAGGTAGGTAACCAATCCGCCCGTGTATCTATCATTGGCAATCTGTAATGCGCGCTGTGACGCGTCCACGGCAAGCTGCTGGCTCTGTGCCGCCTGCGCCAGCACGCTCAGTCCAGAGAGAGAATCCTCGACTTCCTGGAAGGCTGTGAGTACTGTCTGGCGATAGTTTGCCACGGACGCTCCGTAGGCTGACTGGGCAAAATCCACCTGAGCGCGCCGACGTCCCCCGCTCAGAACCGTTTCAGCCACATTGGCGCCAAGGGCCCAGAATCCAGTGGAGGCGGTGATGAGTTTTCCGATATCGCTGCTCTCAAATCCTCCCGCAGCGGAAAGGCTGATGCCAGGATAAAAAGCACTCTTGGCGACGCCGATCTGTGCATTCTGGGCCGCCATTTGGCGTTCTGCCTGGGCCACATCCGGGCGGCGTTCCAGCACGTCAGACGGTACGCCAATTGGGATGGCGGGCGGCTCTTGTGCCAGAGGCTTTATCGGTACGCTGAAAGAGGAAGCCGGCACTCCGACCAGCGAGGCGATCGCGTGCTGAAATTGTGCCCGTTGCAGCCGCAGCAAAGTGGCTTGGGTGCGCGTGGAGTTCAGCAGCGTTTCCTGCTGGGCTACGTCCAGTCCGGAAGCAATGCCGCCGGCGTGGCGGTTTTGCACGAGGGTCAAGTATTTTCCCTGATACTCAACGGAAGAATCGACGACGGCGATTTCTGCATCCAGTTCGCGCAGGGTAAAGTAATCGACCGCCAACTCCGCGGTAATCACAAGCCGGACATTCTCAAGGGCTGCAGCGGAAGACTGGTAGGAGGCATTCGCAGACTCAACCCCACGTCTGACGCCGCCAAACAGGTCAGGTTCCCAGGTGAGGTTAAAGGGGATACGGAAATCGCTGGCTGTGGACGCGCTGGCCAGCGGTATGCCGGTGACGGTTGGCACTCCAGCCGAGGTCCGCACGCGCTGCGCGATCGCTCCTGTGCTCAGCTGGGGAAACAAGCCCGATTGAGTGATGCGCGCGGAAGCGCGGGCCTGGTCCAACTGGTAGCGAGCAATCTCAATGGTCTGGTTCGCTTTGAGGGCCTGCGCTTCATACTGGACCAGCTCATTGTCAGAGAAAGTCGCCCACCAGTCGCCTTTGGCAACGGCATCTTTAGGATCGGCGGCGCGCCATGGCGCCTGCTCTTTCCAGGCAGGGGCCGTAGCAACGTCAGGCCGGTGATAATTTGGTCCAACCGTACATCCAACAAAGAAGAAAACAAGAATTGCCGCGGAACCCACCCGCAAGAAGCTATGCTTCACGATTTTGCTCCGCCCTCGGTCTTGATATTGACTTCCTGTCCATCTTCAAGTGAGTCGGCTGGATTCACCACCAACTGATCGTTAGGATCAAGGCCGCCAAGAATCTCCACCTTGGTGCCAAAATCGCGGCCGATGCTGACCGCTTTCAGATGGACTTTATGATCGGAGCCAACGACGCCCACGCGCGGCCCTTCCGGCCGGAAAAGCAGGGTGTTTACTGGAATCGACATCCGCGTGACCTGAACGGGAACGGCGAAATGGACTTCAGCATAAGAGCCAGGCAGCAGGCGGCCATCGGGATTCGGCACGTCGATTTCAGTCAGCAGCGTGCGCGTTGCCGGATCAATGGAGTCTGCCGTGCGCACTATTTTGCCGTTGAATTTCTGTCCCGGATATTCGCGCAACTCAATGTATGCCTGCAATCCGGCGCGGATGGACGGAGCATTGGTTTGAGGAACGCTCACGAAGACACGCAACGGATCTACCTGGGCAATGTCAAAGAGCTCTCTGCCTTGTCCAGCGCTTCCGGCGGTAATCAAGGCTCCGACATCCGTATTGCGCCGCGTTATGACTCCCGAAATTGGCGCTTCAACGCGCTTAAATGATTCAAGCTGCTGCAGGCGGTGTACGTTGGCGTCTGACGCCGCAAGATTTGCCTGGGCCTGCGTATAAGCGCTGGTCTGCTGGTCGGCTTCCTGTTGTGAGACGGAATCAGTCTTGCGCAGGTTCACCCAGCGGTCTGCCGTGGATTTGGCGAGCTGCATCTGCGCTGCTGTCTGCTGGCGCGTGGCCTGGGCTTGCAACAACTCCTGATCAACCTCAGGGGTATCTATCTCCGCCAGCAACTCGCCTTTTTTCACATGGCTGCCAATATCGCGATGCCAGCGCAGCAGGTATCCATTGGTCCGGGCGAAGATTGCCGATTCAACGTAAGCCTGAAGCTGTGCCGGCAGGACAAGTTGGTCTGCCGCGGACTCAGCGTTCGGCTTGGTCACGCCTACGGTTGGGATGGCCAGTCTTTCTGTCTCTTTGGCCAGCGCTCCACGTTCCGTGAAACGCCGAACCACGGCGAATCCGCCCGCTACCAATAAAATCGTCAGCGCAATCAGGGCGAACCTGCCACTTTTGGCTGCTGGCGGTGTCGGATGGTTTGCGCCTGAATTGCCGCTTGCTGCCGGTGTTGAACTTCGATGTTCCGTGAGCTGTGTCATATTTTTATTCAAGTCTTTGGTTCGTATCGCGAGTTTATGTCGCGGAATAAATCTCCTGATGCGTTTCAGCCTTCTTGGCCGCCCTGGCTTCGCGGCGTCCATGGATCATGCTGAAAACTACAGGAACAAAAAACAGGGTCGCGACGGTGGCAAAAACCAGCCCGCCAATCACCGCCCTGCCGAGTGGAGCATTCTGTTCGCCGCCCTCGCCCAATCCAAGGGCCATGGGCACCATACCGATAATCATTGCCAGCGCCGTCATAATTACGGGACGCATGCGCGTATAACCCGCTTCCATGGCGGCATCAAATGCTGTCAGCCCTTCCTGCATTCGTTCGCGGGCGAAAGAGATCACCAGGATGGCATTGGCTGTGGCCACACCCATGCACATTACGGAGCCCGTGAGAGACGGCACGTTTAGCGTGGTGTGGGTCAGCAGCAGAATCCAGGCAATTCCCGCCAGAGCACCGGGCAAAGCCGTAATGATAATGAACGGATCAAGCCAGGATTGAAAATTAACCACAATCAACAAGTAGACCAATACGATCGACATCACAAGACCGACGCCGAGGCCGAAAAAGCTACTGCTCATGGTATCTACTTGCCCGCGGATGACAATCGACGATCCCTTGGGAAGCTTCTTCTGAAAGTCGGCAACGATCTTTCTTATATCGCGCGCCACTCCGCCCAAATCGCGTCCCTGCACGCTGGCATAAACATCGATAACGGGTTGAATGTTGTAATGCGAAACCACAGCCGGCGTTACTCCTGGTGAAACCGTTGCCAGATTGGCGAGCACCTGCGGCGAAGCCGCTCCCGGTGCGCGGATGGGTGTGTTCATCAGCGCCTGCAGAGAATCCACGCGGTATTCCGGAGTCTGTACAGCAACGTTATAGGTAACTCCATTGTCGTGGTTCAGCCAGAACGTAGGCGCTGTCTGAAAGCTTCCACTTAAAGAGATGAGCAGGTTCTGGGCAACGTCACGCTGTTGCAGGCCCACTTGCTGAGCGCGGCTGCGATCGACGTCCAACTGCAAAGCAGGAGAGTTCATCAACTGCTGCACATGGACATCGGCAGCTCCGGGCACATGGCGAATTTCATTCGTTAGTTCCTGTCCAAGTTGATAATTCTGCGCCATGTTCTTGCCCACGATTTGTATGTCGATAGGCGAGGGAAGGCCGAAGTTCAGAATCTGGCTGACAATGTCCGCCGGCTGGAAAAAGAATTCAACGCCGGGAAATTGCCGGGGCAGCTCTTCCCGCAACTGTTTCACATAGGCTGCAGTGGGATGATGGTGCTCCTGGTTGAGCGCAAACAGGATTTCTGAATCCGATGTTCCTATGCTGCCGGCTGTACTGTAAGAGTTATTGATGGAGCTATAGGGCAGTCCAAGATTGTCCAGGACAGTGACCAGCTCTTCTTTTGGAATCCTGGTGCGCACGTAATTTTCAACTTCATCACAGAGGCGGGCCGTCTCCTCGATTCTCAAGCCGGCGCGGCCGCGCACATGCATACGGAAAACTCCGGCATCGACATCAGGAAAAAAGTCTTCGCCAAGAACAAATACAAGACCCAGGGAAAGTATGCAGAACCCAAGGAACGTCCCCACAAAAAGACGCTTGTGGTCCATGGCTGAGCGCAACGTGCGGTGATATGCGTCGCGAAGTTTTTCAAAATGAATTTCAAACCAGATCTGCAGTCGCTTGAAGGGAGCGGTCCAGCCCGTTCCAACCTTGAATTTGTCTTCGTGCTCATGTCCGCGAAGCAGATACATTACGAGCGTGGGAACCAACGTACGCGAGAGCAGATAAGAAGCCAGCATGGCGAAGACTACGGCTTCCGCCAGCGGCACAAAAAGGAATTTCGCCACGCCGGTAAGAAAGAACATCGGCACAAACACAATACAGATGCAGAGTGTGGAGACAAAAGCCGGCACGGCAATTTGCGATGCGCCGTCAAGAATGGCCTGTTTCAGTTCTTTGCCCTGGGCCAGGTTGCGATCAATGTTTTCGATTTCTACCGTGGCATCATCCACAAGGATGCCGACTGCAAGAGCCAGACCCCCCAGGGTCATGATGTTGAGCGTCTCTCCCAGGGCGCTCAGTGTCAGGATGGAGCAGAGAATGGAAAGAGGAATGGAAATCGCAATGATAAGCGTACTGCGCCAGTTTCCCAGAAAGAGCAGAATCATGGCAGCAGTGAGGCAGGCAGCGGTCAGGGCTTCACGCAATACACCTGCAATAGAGGCACGCACAAAAAGCGACTGGTCAAACAGGGCTTTAATGTCGAGGTCCGGCGGCAGCGTGGGGCCGATTCTTTTGATCGTATCCTTTACGTCCCGGACAATATCCAGCGTGGAAGCGCCGCCATTTCTCATGATGGTGATGAGCGTTCCGCGCAGGCCATCCTGGCGGACAATGTTGGTCTGCGGGGAATAGCCGTCGCGTACATGGGCGACGTCGCGAATATAAGTAGTGGTGCCGTTTTGCGTGCGGATGGGAAGCCCGTTGATCTCGGCAATCGTGTCCGGACTGCCATTCATGGAAACTTCATATTGCAGATCGCCGATTTTGGCGGTACCCGAAGGAAGAATCAGGTTCTGCGCGCTGATGGCATTGACTACATCCACCGGCGTCAGACCTTTGGCCTGCATCGCTGAGGTGTCGATATCCACGGCCACAACGCGCTGCTTTCCGCCGTAAGGGTAGGGAATGGCTGCGCCGCTGATGGTTGTTAATTGCGGACGAACGAAGTTTACAGAAAGGTCGTTCAGCGCCTGTTCAGAAAGAGATTTGCTGCTGAGGCCAATCTGCACGATCGGGACGCTGGACGCTGAATAAACAATGATGAGCGGCGGTGTGGTCCCCGCGGGCAGCTGCCGGACGGCTGTTTGCGAAATGGCCGTAACCTGGGAAAGCGCAATCTGGAGATTAGCCGTTGGATGAAAGAAGACCTTGGTGATGGCGCGTCCATCCATCGCCTGCGTCTCCACGTGTTCAATATCGTTGACCGTGGTGGTCAATCCGCGCTCTGTATTGCTGACAATCCGGTCTGTCATCTCTTGTGGAGACAAGCCCGTGAATTGCCAGATGATGCTGATAACGGGAATATTGATTTCAGGAAAGATATCGACCGGCGTGCGCAAAATAACGATGGGGCTGAGTATGAGAATCAGCAACGCCATCACAATAAAAGTGTAGGGCCTTTGTAAGGCCAGTCGAACTATCCACATCTGCTAAGTCCTTTAAACTTGGCTGGATCACTGGGACGCCAATCCAGCATGGCTGCACGGGGCACACCATATTGACGATATGTGTTGACTCGAGGATTCAAGTTTAGATTATAGTGCAGGCTTCAGGCCGGGTTCCTGAAGATTCGCGAAGTTTGTGTTAAGAGTTCTTTACGTTCATTCTTGATCGACTGTTACAAATCACCCAGCTTTTTTAACTTTCGCCGTACACCGGAATGGCTGCTCCATGCACCAACCTGGCCTCATTGCTGCATAAAAATAAAATAACCTGTGCGATCTCTTCCGGCTTGGGCCACTTGGAAAAATCCGCGTCGGGCATGGCCTTGCGATTTGGTTCCGTGTCAATGATGCTGGGCAGCACTGAATTCACCCGCACGCCGGAACCTTTTACGTCCTGCGCGAGAGAATCAAAAAGCGCCAGTGTCGCCGCCTTTGACGCGGCATACGCCGAAGCGCCGGCTGCATGATCCACCGCGGCTTTGGACGCGATGTTCACAATTGCGCCGCTCTTTTTCCGGAGCATCGCGGGAACCACGGTGCGGGCCAGGTTATAACCTGCATGCACATTGAGCGTCATCATGAGCTGGTAGGTCCTGGGATCGGTCTCCCACAGCGCCTGTCCACCAGCAAATCCGCCAATGGTATTGACCAGAATGTCCAACTGACCGTGGCGCGCGGTGATCCCATCCACCAGTGCGCGGCAGGCAGCCTCGTCCGTGGCGTCCAGCGGCAGGAGTTCCAGCAGTGCGTTGGGACCAACTGCATCCTTCAGCGCATCGGCTTCGTCCTTCCTTATATAGGTGGCGATCACGGATGCGCCCTCATGCAGAAAAGCCAGAGTTACGGCACGCCCCAGTCCGCCGGTGCCGCCGGTGACAAGAGTTACTTTGCTTTTGAATTTGTCTGCCATGAATTCAAGCCTCCAGCCCGCGTATTCCTCATTCTGGTTGCCTTGATGTCGCATTCAGAATGATGGTCAGGGGCTTTATGTGGTCGGGTTTGACGTAGCGATTGACCAGGAACCGTTTGCCATCACGGCTTACGTCATAAGTAAAAAGATCAGTAGACGAAATAGGAGCGCGTCCGTAAACCTGAAACAGCGGCGCCGGTGTCCCCGTGGAAAAGGTACTCTCAGTGGAGACAAGCACTGACATCATGATACCCGTGGTTCCGATATAGAACATTTCCTTGCCATCGCCGCGCCAGCGTGGCTCGGTGCCACCGCCGCGGGAAACCTGCCATTTGCCGGCCGCGTCGGGAAATGTTGTGACATAGACTTCCCAGTTTCCCGATTCATTGGAGGCATAGGCCAGCCATTTGCCGTCAGGAGAGATTTGGCCATTGCTCGCGTCTCCTTTGCTGTCGAGCGGCAATGGGACCGCCTTGCCGCCGGAAGCCGGTACCAGCACCAGCTGGCTGGTTTGGGCGTTTCCACTGGGGTCGATCACGATGATGGCACAGAGGATCTGCTTGTCGTCCAACGTCCATGAATTCGGATAGACATCGCCAAATTCATTTTCAATACCAAAAATGGCGCGTTCTCTTTCACGTCCGGTGGCCGGCTTGAGATGAAGTGTTGCCCCGTTGCTTGGTACTCCGTTGACGACTGCGCCGCTGCCCACATTACGATAAACAATGGACTTTCCGTCACGCGACCACACGCCAAGGACTTCCTCAGAGGGATCAAAAGTAAAGCGTGTGTTGGCTGCGCCTTGCAGGCTTTCCACCCAGACATCAACATTGTTGGCCCGTTCGTCAGTGATATCCACTGTCACCCGCGAGCCGTCTGGCGAGATGGTGGAATTAGCCAGAATCCCGACTTCGCCAACGCGGCCAGTCTCCTTGCCGGTGCGGTCCACCCAGGTGAGCTGTGACATGGTGGCTTGCGCGCTCATGTTGTAAACCACGGTTCCGTTTTCCGCGGCAGCAAAAGCGGCCCAGTAGGTGGATGGCTGAAATCCGACTAAAGGGGCGATCACCCGAGGCTCGCCGGAGACTTTTGCTGTGGAAGCATCAAACGGCACGGCCACCAGTTGCCGGCGATCGTCAGCGAATACCAGGCTGTTGGAGGCAAAGCCCACGTTGGTGTGACCAAGCACAACCAGCTTGCGCTCCTTCCCGCTCAGCGAGGTGAGATAGATGCCGCTGGTCTGGTCATCTTTCAGGCCTTCAAAGTTGCCGGCCCAAAAAAGGAAACGATCGCCGTCGGGCAGAAACACCGGCCAGCGATGAGATTGGTCCTTTTTAGCGGTGATTGTGTTGGTGATTGTTGCCGCTCCGCTGCCGTCTGCGTTCACCCGCCAGATCACGGTAGAGGCATCGGGCGCATAGACAATTACATTCTTGCTGCCCCAGCTACCGCCGCGAGCTGAGGCGACGCTGGCCAGAACCTGGGGCGGGCCGCCTGCGACGGCGACCTTCTGCAGACGGCCATTGGCGAAAAACGCTACGTACGCCCCATCCGGCGACCAGAAGGGATAACTGGCGCCTTCGGTTCCGGGTACTACAGCAGGTGTTGCCGCTCCCACACGCTGGATATGCAGAATGGGTACGGCGGTTCTTTCGTCCGGCGAAATAAACGCCAGCATCTTGCCGTTGGCAGACAGAGCCATGTGGCTGATCTCGCCGTCGCGATCGACTGAGATGGAGAATTGCAGACGTTCGCCAGCCGCAGCAGCCGGACGCCGGGCCAAGAACCAGGTAATAGCCGCACCTGCGATCAGCGCCAGAGGAACCGCGAGCCATAGCGCAGGCTTGAACTTGAGCGGTGTAATTGCGGCGCGTACGCTACTGCTTGAGTCGGAACCGGAAAGCGCGGAAAGTGCAAACGACAAATCTCTGGCTGACTGGAAGCGCTGTTCGGGCTCCTTTTCCAGGCAGCGACGCACAATACGATCGAGAGCAGAAGAGATCGGACGCTCGGGATTTGACAGATCCGGCGGGTCATCTTTCAACACCGCGGTCATCGTTTCCGCAGTGGTGTCCCGGCCAAAGGCCCTTTGACCGCTTAACATTTCAAACAGTACGGCGCCAAACGCAAAGATGTCCGTGCGCGGGTCCGTTGCTGCGCCGCGCACCTGCTCCGGAGCCATATAGCTCGCGGTTCCCATCACAGTTCCCGCCGAGGTTTGCGCGTTGGTCAGGGTAGCGCCATCCACTGGCATCTTGATGGCCAGCTTGGCCAGCCCGAAATCGAGAATCTTGACCCGGTCGTCCTTGGTGATAAACAGATTTTCCGGCTTCAGGTCGCGATGGATGATTCCTTTTTCGTGCGCCGCCGCGAGTCCCTGGGCAATCTGCACCCCGTATTCGATTATTTTCCTTTGGGGCAGCGCGCCATGCTCCAGCGCTGCGCGCAGGCTCTTGCCTTCCAGCAGTTCAGAAACTAGAAACGGCGAGCCGTTGTAATCGCCAACGTCATGGATGGCCAGAATATTGGGATGGTTGAGCGCCGCTACTGCATGCGATTCCTGTTCAAACCGGCGCAAGCGGTCCTGATCGCGGGCAAAGGATTCAGGAAGAATTTTGATGGCGACATCGCGGGCCAGACGGCCGTCACGCGCGCGATAAACCTCACCCATACCGCCGGCGCCCAGGGGTGGGCCGATCTCATAAGGCCCGAGCTTCGTGCCGGAAGACAGTGCCATTGGAGTGGATTATAAGCGCTTTGTATGCAATGCGAATGCCTGACCGCGTTTAGGCGGTGAACGCGATGGCCAGGGCCCTGGCGGAATGCCACCTTGGGGTGAGAAGGGAATCAAGACCTGACCGGTCTTGTATTCCCCCTGCCCACCCGATAAAATAATACTGGGTTGGTATTGTATTTAGCTCCCAGGCCTGTCTGTGGCCGCAGAGCTATGAACATATGTTCAGATTAAACAAATTGACGGACTACGGAATTGTGCTGATGGCGCACGTGGCGCGGAGTCCGGAAGAGATACCGCATACGGCGCGCAGTCTGGCCAAAGAGACCAAGTTGCCGCTGCCGACAGTAGGCAAGCTGTTGCGCCAGCTCTCTGAGCGCGGCCTTTTGAGTTCGCATCGCGGCACCAAGGGCGGTTATAACCTGGCCCGGGACGCGGGAACGATATCCGTAGCTGAGATCGTGCTGGCCCTGGAAGGCCCAATCGGGTTTACCGAATGCAGCGTGTTTAAAGGCCTTTGCAATATGGAGCGTTCATGCGCCATCAAGAGCAATTCGCAGATTATCGGTGACGCCCTGCGTGATGCCTTGGACCATGTGACTTTGTCCGATCTGAACCATAAGATGGCGCACCACGAGCGCAAGCACGAGCAGGAACAGCTGGTTTCTTCGATCAAACCAGTAGAGAACACGGCAGAAGGAGTGAGATGAGTAGCACAGTCAATCAAATTAACGACCTCACACAGCAGGAATACAAATGGGGATTTATCACCTCCATTGATGAAGACCGTCTCCCCCCGGGGCTGAATGAAGAAATCGTTCGCGCCATTTCCATCAAGAAAGGCGAGCCGGAGTTCATGCTGGAATGGCGGCTGAAGGCATACCGCTACTGGGCTTCGCTGGAGCAGAAGCAGGCCGAGCCGACGTGGGCCAACGTGAAGTATCCGCCCATCGACTATCAGGCGCTCTCTTATTATTCCGCACCGAAGCAGAAGAAAGAGCTGAAGAGCCTGGACGAAGTGGATCCAGAGATCCTGGACACATATTCCAAGCTGGGCATTCCGCTGCATGAGCAGAAGTTGCTCGCCGGAGTGGCCGTGGACGCTGTGTTTGACAGCGTTTCCGTGGCTACCACGTTCAAAGCCAAGCTGGCCGAAGTGGGCGTGATCTTCTGTTCGTTTTCGGAAGCGGTCAAGAACCATCCTGAGCTGGTAAAGAAATATCTGGGCTCAGTGGTTCCCTATACCGATAACTTTTTTGGCGCGTTGAACTCTGCGGTCTTCAGTGACGGTTCATTTGTCTATGTGCCCAAGGGCGTTCGCTGTCCGATGGAGCTTTCCACCTATTTCCGCATCAACGCGCAGAATACGGGACAGTTTGAGCGCACGCTGATCATCGCCGACGAAGGCGCTTACGTCAGCTATCTTGAAGGCTGCACTGCGCCGATTCGCGATGAAAATCAGCTGCATGCCGCTGTGGTCGAACTGATTGCGCATGACAACGCGACCATTAAATATTCCACGGTACAGAACTGGTATCCGGGAGACAAAGAAGGCAAAGGCGGTATTTACAACTTCGTGACCAAGCGCGGCAAGGCGCTGGGTAAGAATTCCAAGATTTCCTGGACGCAGGTTGAAACCGGTTCTGCCATCACGTGGAAGTATCCGAGCTGTATTCTGCAGGGCGATAACTCCGTGGGCGAGTTTTACTCCGTGGCGCTGACCAACAACTATCAGCAGGCCGATACCGGCACCAAAATGATCCATATCGGCAAGAACACCAAGAGCACGGTGGTTTCCAAAGGAATCTCCGCCGGCCACGGGCAGAACACCTACCGCGGCATGATAAAGATCCTGAAGGGCGCAACTGGCGCGCGTAATTACACGCAGTGCGATTCATTGTTGATCGGCGACAAGTGCGGCGCGCATACCTTTCCGTATATCGAAGTTAAGAACGCCAGCGCGCGCATGGAGCATGAAGCGTCAACATCAAAGATCGGCGAAGACCAGATTTTCTATCTGCAGCAGCGCGGCATCACCAAGGAAGAGGCCGTCAGCATGATCATCAACGGCTTCTGCAAAGCGGTGTTCAAAGAACTGCCAATGGAGTTTGCCGTGGAAGCGCAGAAATTGCTCGGCATTAGTCTTGAGGGGAGTGTTGGATAAACGATGAGTTTGCTTGAAATCAAAAATCTGCACGCAAAAGTAAACGGCAATGAGATTCTGAAGGGAATTGATCTCACGGTAAATCCCGGCGAGGTGCATTCCATCATGGGGCCGAACGGCTCCGGCAAGAGCACGCTGGCCCAGGTGCTGGCCCGGCGCGAGAGCTATGAAGTTACCGGCGGCTCCATCACGTTTGACGGCAAAGACCTGCTGGAAATGAAGCCGGAAGATGCAGCCTGCGAAGGACTGTTCATGGCGTTTCAGTACCCGGTGGAAATTCCCGGGTATCAGCAACGCGTACTTTCTCCGCGCTGCTCTGAACGCTACCCGCAAATTTCGCGGAGAAGATGAAATGGACGCGATGGATTTTCTGCCGTTGCTCAAAGAGAAGATGCGCATGCTGGAGATGGACGAGCGTTTTCTGAATCGTCCCGTGAATGAAGGCTTTTCTGGCGGCGAGAAGAAACGCAATGAGATTGTGCAGATGGCCGTGCTTGAGCCGAAGCTGGCTGTGCTGGATGAGACGGATTCAGGCCTGGACATTGACGCGCTGAAGATTGTGGCCAAGGGCGTAAACGCCATGCGGAACAAAAATCGCGGCATGATTCTGGTAACGCATTACCAGCGGCTGCTCGATTACATTGTGCCTGACTTTGTCCACGTGCTGGTCAACGGACGAATTGTGAAATCCGGTGGCCCGGAACTTGCTCTGGAACTTGAGCAAAAGGGCTATAGCTGGACAGAAGGCGAACTGGCAGGCGCGAAGCGGTAAGTCTTGTCATCCCGAACCGAAGGTGAGGGATCTGCTTTTAACCATGGCATTTGGCGAGCCCCATGGGGGACGCACAAGCGAAAAGGAAACGACGACATCGTGATTACAGAAACGCAAGCTCCGGAAAAGTATCTGGAGATTTTCGATCAGTTCAGCAGTCGCACCGCAGCCCAGCCGCGCTGGCTGCAGAAGCAACGGGAGGAAGCGTTCGCTCGTTTTGCCGAGACTGGTTTTCCTACCACGCATGATGAAGATTGGCGTTTTACCAGCGTCGCAGCGGTTGCAAATACCCAATTTGAATTGGGTTCTCAGGTAGAAATCGACGAAAAACAGCTGGAAGCTTTCGGGACCTCTGATTTTGCTTGTCGACTGGTTTTCGTGAACGGACATTTTGCATCTGAGTTGTCGCGTATTCCAGATTTTTCCAAAGGTGTATGGGTACGAAACCTGGCCCGAGACATTGATTCTGGTGAAGCATTCGTAGAAGACTTTTTTGGCAAGAATCTTGATTTCCAACGCGATCCTTTTGCGGCCCTCAATACAGCATTTTTTGAAGACGGTGTTTCAATTGAAATTCAGCCAGACATCGTAGTAGAGAATCCAATTTACGTGCTTTTCGTGACTGTTTCGGGCGCTGTGCCATCTATGAATCACCCGCGGAACCTGATTGTTGCAGGACCAAACAGCCAGGTTACGGTTGTAGAAGATTACGTTTCTCTGGGTGAAGGCAGCACTACATTTTCCAACACGGCAACTGAGCTCGTTGCTGCCGACAATGCTCATGTCTCACACTACATGATCGTGCGCGAGGGCGATGAAGCCTATAACTTTTCTACGTTGCGTATCCAGCAAGGCAGAAACGCCAATGTAGCCACACATTCTCTTCTGCTGAGCGGTGCTCTGGTGCGGAACAATGTGCACCCGGTACTTGCAGGTGAGGGAAGCGAATGCCTGATCAATGGCCTGTTTATGGCCAATGGCCGGCGGCATATGGACAATTACATGCTGGTGGAGCATGCCAGTCCGCATTGCGATAGCCGCCAGTTTTACAACGGCATTTTGAACGGCCAATCGCATGGCGTGTTTCACGGGCGCATCATTGTCCACAAAGATGCGCAAAAGACTGACGCCAAACAGACCAATCGCAACCTGCTGCTTTCCGATGACGCGCAGATCGATACCAAGCCACAGCTTGAGATCTACGCCGACGATGTGAAGTGCACGCACGGCGCCACGATCGGACAGTTTGACGACAACGCGCTCTTCTATCTGCGCTCACGCGGATTGCCCGAGGCTTCAGCCCGCCATGTGCTGTTGCTGGCGTTTGCCAATGAATGCCTGGACCGCATGAATTCAGCGCAAGTGCGTGGTCATCTGGAGAAGCTGGTGGTCGGAGCGTTGCCGGCTGCGGCCCAGTTTTCTGGCGTGCGTACCGCGGAAGGCGCAGCTCGGAATTTGGAGGAAGTGAGATGAGTACAGTTGCCAAAACACCTCATGAGATTCACCCTGTACGCGCCTTTGACGTGCAGAAGGTGCGCAGAGACTTCCCGATTCTGCATCAGAGGGTGCACGGCAAGCCGCTGGTTTATCTCGATAACGCTGCCACCACGCAGAAGCCGCTGGCTGTGATTGAAGCAATACAGCACTACTATCTCCATGACAACTCCAATATTCATCGCGGTGTGCACACTCTTTCTGAGCGTGCGACTGAGCATTATGAAAACGTCCGCGAGGCAGCGCGAAAATTCCTGAATGCCGCCTCTACAAAAGAGGTCATCTTTGTTCGCGGCACTACAGAAGCTATCAATCTTGTGGCGCAGAGCTACGGCCGCAAGAATGTAAGCAGTGGCGACGAAATCGTCATCACAGCCATGGAGCACCACTCCAATATCGTGCCCTGGCAGTTGCTGTGTGAAGAGAAGGGCGCCAAGTTACGCGTTGCGCCGATCAATGATCGCGGCGAACTGGTCCTTGAAGAATTTGAAAAACTGCTTAACGCCAAAACAAAGATTGTTGCCATTGCCCATCTTTCGAACGCCCTGGGAACGATCAATCCTGTGCGTGAAATGATCAGCATGGCGCATGCGCATAATATTCCTGTTCTGGTGGATGGCGCGCAGGCTGCTCCGCGCCTGCAAGTGGATGTGCAGGCCCTGGACTGCGATTTCTACGCGCTTTCCGGCCACAAACTATACGGTCCTACCGGCATTGGCATTCTTTATGGCAAGACAAAATTGCTGGAAGCCATGCCGCCATTCCAGGGCGGCGGAGACATGATCGCCTCCGTCACCTTTGAGAAGACCGTCTATAACCGGCTGCCTTACAAATTTGAAGCCGGCACACCGAATATCGCAGACACGATCGGGCTGGGTGCGGCCATTGAATATTTGAACCACCTGGGGCTGGATGAGATTGAGCGGCACGAAGCCGATTTACTCGCTTATGCCACCAAGTCCGTGGAGTCGATTCCCGGCGTACGCGTGGTGGGCACTGCCAAAGAAAAAGCCGGTGTTCTTTCTTTTGTAATGGATGAAATTCATCCTCACGATATCGGCACTATTCTGGATAGCGAAGGCATTGCAATTCGCACGGGACACCACTGTGCTCAGCCGGTAATGCAGCGTTTCAGCATTCCTGCCACAGCGCGCGCGTCCTTTGGGCTGTATAACACGCGTGAAGAGATTGACGCGCTGGTGGCCGGCATCCATAAGGTGCAAGAGGTGATGGGGTAATGTCTGAGCAACTGCGTGAACTCTATCAGGAAGTGATTCTGGAGCACAGCAAGAAGCCCCGGAATTTTCGCGTGCTGGAGACCGCAAACCACCAGGCGGAAGGATATAACCCGCTGTGTGGCGATCATTTCACCGTTTACCTGGATGTGAAAGACGGCGCCATCAACGACATAGGTTTTCAGGGAAGCGGGTGCGCCATTTCCAAGGCGTCAGCTTCCATGATGACGCAGATGCTCAAGGGCCGCACTACCCAGGAAGCGGAAGACACTTTTACCAGGTTCCATGATCTGGTCACCGGGCATACAGGCGGTGATGGACAAGACCTGGGCAAGCTGGCGGTATTTGCCGGCGTCTCAGAATTTCCGCTGCGGGTAAAATGCGCGACCCTGGCCTGGCATGCTTTGCGGGCGGCGTTGCGCGGTGAGCAGCAGGCCATTTCAACGGAATAACGAACAGCGAATCGCGACAAAATGATATCCAACGAACAATTCGCCGTGACGCGGGACATTGACGCCACACAGATTCCCAGCGGGATACCTCATCGCCTGCCTGCCGGTACCAAAGTGCGCCTGATGCAGGCCCTTGGCGGCAGCTATACCGTAATGAGCGATATGGGCTATATGGTCCGGGTTGATGCCAAAGATGCAGACGCCATTGGGGTAACGCCCGCTGCTTCCGTAGCCGTGGCCGAGGTGCCGCAGGAATTCAGTGAAAAGCTGGTCTGGGACCAGTTGCGGACAGTCTACGATCCGGAAATTCCGGTCAACGTGGTTGATCTTGGGCTTATCTACGAATGCCAGATTGCGCCAGTTGCCGAGGGCAACAAGCTCGATATCAAGATGACGATGACAGCGCCGGGCTGTGGCATGGCGGACGTTCTTAAGGCAGATATCCAGCGCAAGCTTTCAGGGCTGCCTACGGTGAAGGAATTGAACGTTGAGGTGGTATTTGAGCCGCCCTGGCATCCGGGCAAGATGAGTGACGCCGCAAAGCTGCAGCTTGGTCTGGACCTGGAAAGCTCACCCTTTCCAATGCATTAGAAAGATGCGGGAGAACGTGCTATTTCCCCACTCGCTCTCCCGCTCTCTTTCCCTGCCCGAACCAACTCCTTAGCTGGGTCTAACAGAAAGCGATTGAGTTCTGGATTGCCGCCGCTTGGCGCCTTTTCGACGAGCCATGGCAATTCCGAACCCTAGCGCGGCCGCTATCCATATGGTGGCAGCCAAAATTGACAAAAATATAGGCCGGCGTAATTTTGTTAGAAACTCTAAAAGTTTTGGAATATCCAGCTGGCAGGGCGTATTATTGAGGGAGAAAGCATTAATCGCCATGTAATCAATGGGTTACATAGAAACAGGCCATTCGAACGGCTGTGCCGGAAGGGCCCAATTCTAAGTAAATGCTTGTAGATGAGAATTTGAATGCTATATTCGCCCCAGTTGTCGAGGGAAGTTACCGCGCAATTTCCCTCGGCAACTGTTGTTTTCAGGTTCGCCAATGCATAAATTGCCCAAAATCGTGCTTATCCTGATGGTGCTGATGGCGGTATTTTCGCCGTTCATGCAACTGGATAGCTGGGACCGGTTCCCGGTGGCCACGGGCGATATTGAATTGCACATCATTTCCGTTCTATTTGAGACGGGGATGTTTTTTGTTATTGCCGGCATTCTCAGCCTGTTTCCAACGCTTCTGTGTTCCAGCATGCGTCCTCCGACCGTGATTTTTTCCAGTCACAGCCGTGATCTGACTGCTTTTGAAACTGACGTCTTCTGTTTTGCCGTTCCTCTCCGTATCTGATTCGTTCCAATCCCAAAGTGTGTCCGTAAAAGAAGAGATTCGCCGTTCGCGAACCACACGACCTTTTCCTTTTATTGGCGCAGATTTGGCTGGCTTCCGTTTTTGGCCAGCCTGGAACCCAAGAATCATTTTTTGACCAAGAGACAGGGACGGACCAATGAAATCCTCAGAGATGTACACACCCGCACCGGCTGCGGTGATTGCCGGAGGCCAGACCGCATTACTCAACGAGCTAGAAATTGATTCGTGTTACTGCAATGAAGGTGTAGAAGTTGGCGAAGATGAATGGCTTGTACAGGGCTGTATACAGGGCGACCAGCAGGCATGGGAAGTACTCATCGATAAATATAAGCGCCTGATATTTTCGATTCCTATTAAGTATGGCGCCAACTCTGCTGACGCTGCCGATGTTTTTCAGGCGGTATGTATTGAGGTATTGAACAGCCTTCCTCAATTGAAGAACGTGCAATCGCTGCGGTCATGGTTAATTACGGTCACGATTCGCCAGGCCTACCGCTGGAAAAAGAAGCAGCTCAACCACGTGGAACTGGATGCCATGGAGCCTGATGTTGCCGAGGCGCTTGCTTCCATACCGCCGGTTGAAACGCTGGAGCAGCTTGAGCAGGAGCAGATTGTGCGCGAAGTGGTCGCCAAACTGGCCCCACGTCACCGCGAATTAGTGCAGCTGCTTTTCTTTGAACAGCCGCCACTGCCTTACGCGGAAATTGCCAGGCGGATGGGGTTGGCGACAGGATCCATTGGGTTTATCCGTGGCCGGTGCCTGGACAAACTGCGCACCGCGCTGGTGGAGTTTGGTTTTAACGGTTAGCAGCAGACTGTGAGGGCGCAACAGTGTTTTTGCGGGCTGTTGCGCTCTCTACAGTTGAGAAGAGACGTTTAAGCGGGGCGCTTTTGCGTCAGTCAGATCGCGTCGATACAGTTCCAGCGGATCCATGCTGGTCAATTCGTCGATAACAACATCCTGTTGCGAAACTTTCTGAGCAAACGTTGAAACCAGAAAGTGCAGATCTTCCAGATTAAAGGGATTGCCCAGGTAGTCATTGGCGCCAGCCATGTATGCGGACTGAACCTGTTCCGGATTGTTTTTCTCGGTCATCAGAACGATGTAAGGCTGCCCTTTAAGATCGACGGACCGGATCCATTTACAGGCCGCTAGCCCGCTCATTTTGGGCAGCTCCCAATCCAGGATGCAGAGATCCACTTGACCCGCTACCAAAGCGGCGCATGCTTGTTTCCCATCGGGCACAACAGTTACATGAAAGCCCCAGAGTTCAAGCGCAGCTTTCCTGACATCGCAGAAAACCGATCCGTCACTTCCAATCAGTACTCTCAGTTTTCTCATAATCCAGCTCCAGCTAAATTGCCCTGTTAAACTGCGATTTTAAAGTCCCGGCGGGTTGCAACTGAAACCTGCTGAGCGCTATGGGGAAGGTCATGAATGCAAAAGAGATCGTCCGGTTTGGGCCAGGCAACGCCTTTGGCGGCGTTCTTCTTATAGACCGACAGGACCGTTTTCAAACGTCGAATGTCTTGTTCCAGCCCGGATGAGGATCCGTTCAATATGCCAGCGCCCATCGCCACTTTTAGATAGCCAATATCCTGTTCAATCCCGGCGGCTGCCTCAAGCCACTTCTGATCGTCATCCATGTCCCTGGTCTCCCAACTGATGAATTACTTACCTGATTTCACGTGCAATAATTACCCGCCATTTTGCGCGGCTGCCGGGGGTTCGAAGTCTTCTTAAACGAGCTCCAAACCCAAATGTTTCAATCACCTAAGCCCATTCCAGGCCACCTAAGAGTTTATTGATCCGGCTACTCTATAAGAGTGCAAACCGGCTCGGAAAATATAGAGTAGGCACGCTTTGGGCCAGTGACATTGAATTTTCCTAATTTGGGAAATTTTGGCCAAAAATTGTTATCGGCGCCCATGGAAAAGGCTTTATGGGCTGGATTTGCTTGGGCCTGCAAAAAGTGTGGATCTGCCCCAAATCTGGTGCGTCCAGGGTAGAGGATAGGACGCACACCGAGACATGAAGCATTCACGTTGCCTGTGACTTTGCCAGCAATCTATATCCTGACAAAGTCGATAAATCCGCGTTGAGGATCAGCGCCCACCAGCTTAACGCGCAGTTTGTCTCCCACGTCCACTCCTTGTCCGTGCATCAGCATACCTTCCACATGAGGTGTGAGTACGCGAACAAATGTTCCTTTCGGTCCAGCGCCGGTAACAATCGAGTCAAAGACCTGTCCCAGGCGGCTGCTCATGCTAACTGCGGCAATCCGCTTGGACATTCCCCGCTCAACTTTTCGCGCCGCGTCTTCTTTTACCGTGCAATTGGTTGCGATCGCTCCCAGCTCATCGTCAGAGTAAGGGCTTTTCTGCCGGGCAATTACGGATTTGATCAGCCGTTGCGTAACCACGTCTGCAAAGCGCCGATTGGGAGCGGTGGAGTGTGTGTAATCCTGTACGGCCAGACCAAAGTGACCTGGGGAAGGCTGACCGGGCCGTTCCAGAACATATTCGCCCGGCCCCATGAGCTTGATCACGGCCAAAGAAACATCCGCAAAATGGTCAGGATCCTGGGCCCTGCGTATTTGCAAAAAGTCGTTCAGGGCTTTTGAGTCCGGCTCAGCAGGAAGCTTGCCGCCATGTTCCGCTGCCAGGGCCACAATGCGGTCCCAGCGTTCCGGCGTTTTCACCACACGTCGAATAGAAGAAATCCCAGCCTGTTCCAGCGTTCGCGCTACTACGCCGTTCGCGGCGATCATGAAATCCTCAATCAGCTCAGTGGCTCGGTTCTTCTCTTGTTTTTGCAAATCTACAATCTTGTCATTGAGCATTACCGGGCTGACTTCTATGGTTTCAATATCCAACGCGCCATGATTGTGGCGTTCGTTCTTGAGCACTTGCGCTACTTCACTCTGCAACTTAAGCTGTGCCTGCAGCGGAGCTGACGCGGCCACTTTGGCCGGCGCAGATCCGCGCTCTTCCAGCCATGCTCCCACTCCGTTGTAGGCAAGCTGGGCTTTATTAGTAACGATGGCGGGATAAAGCTGTTCCTGGGTAACGCAGCCGTTACCGTCAACCACAAATTCAACCACCATGCTGAGCTTGCCATCCACTTCCAGCAGAGATGTTGTGCCGGTAGAAAGCTCTTCCGGAAGCATGGGAAAGATGCGAACTCCGGTATAAATCGAGCAGGTTTCCTTGGCCGCATGCGCGTCAATAGGCGAACCCTTGGGCACGAATGAATCCACATCGGCAATGCCCACCAGGATTTTTGTGGTGCCGTTGGGTAATTTTTCCGCGTATTCAATCTGGTCAAGATCGCGCGACGTGTCATTGTCAATCGATGACCAGAGAAGGTTGCGCAGATCGCGGACACCGCCTGCGGGCTTTTGCGGCGGCCTGGATTTGATTTGCGCAAGCTGTTGCTGGACTTCCGGCGGGAAGTCCGGCTCAAAACCATTTTCAAGCATCAATTGTCTTGCCGCGGCCTGAAGATCAAAGTGGGACGGATTTGGATTATTCATAGTAGAAATAGAAGACTAAATGAAATCAGAAAAGCTTAACACGGTGCATCATTAGATTCCGGCACGGGTTGGTGAACGCGGGAAGTCTCAGAAAATAAAAGGGCCGCCCAGATCGGCGGCCTTTTTATTTCAGGTGATTCAATCTATCGAGCAAATGTTCCCACGAACGCGCTGCGCTTATCGTGCAGCGTCCAGGAGATATTCAGGTCGTTGCCGCGATATTCATCCGTACTGGCCACGGCCGGCATGGCATGAGCTGTCTGTGTAAGAGGCTTGTAGAAAGTGTCTTCATTTCCACAGAGATGGTCTTTGTCGCCGATGGCGCGTGTCTCCACGGTCACAACATTGCCGGCCTGCAGACGTGCGCGAGGATTGTGCTCTTCCGGCGATACTTCCATGTCGACCGCGGTATCAATCACGCGGACCACATGGCGCAGCAACTCGCCACCCATCTCCTGCGCAAAATTGATGAGCGCCTGGCGCTGCTCCGGCGTGGCCTGGCGGTCAATCATCAGAACTGACTTGGCGGGATACGGCTTGCCATATGGGTCGCCCAATGTTGCCTGGGCCTTGATGGCGCCGACAACGGTCAATCCGTCCAGCGAGACATCGTCCCACTTGCCTTCAGTGATATGCCACGCCACGATTGCCTCTTGTCCGGAAAGATTCATCTCTCCATTGGCAAAACACTGGCCCACGTAGACGTCGGCGCTACGGGTTTCAAGGTATTGGCCCTTGATCTGGGCAGGAAGACTTTTTGAGGGCGCGGGCTGTTGTGCGATGGCCGCGCAAGCAGAAAAGATAAATCCCACCGCGGTGATAAAGGTCGCTATTTTGTGCATAAGGAAACTCCAGACGCTCTTAAGAATATATTGTAGGCTGTAAAAACCGCGCAGGCGCAGATTTTTATTGCTGACAGGTAAGCAGCTTTTCAGAAAATAACTATTCCTTACATAATCAGGCATTTATTTTCTTTTCACCTACTGCTTCCTGTTATAGATTGAGGCATCCCCCTTTAAGTTTTGACCATTGCGGAGTAGGCACAGCCATACTCCGGGAAAATCAAGTCTATGGATACTAAGAAGGAGATGTTGAATGAAGTTTAAGCTAGTGGTTGCTTTTATCGTGGCCATCTGTTTCAGCAGCACTATGTTTAGCCAGGAGACCCAGACGGCACCCGCGGAGTCAGCAAAGGTAGTACCGCCCGCGCCAGCCCCGGTTGCCGCAACCAATGAACCCCTCGTTTTAAAAGACGGAAGTGATGTGCACTTGAAATTTGCCGAAGCGGTGAGTTCAAAGACCGCCAATGAAGGGGACACCGTCAATCTCGTCTTGGACGAAGATCTGAAGATTGGCGATGTTGTAATCGCGAAAGCCGGCTCCAAGGCAGTTGGTACTGTCACGAATGCCAAAAAAGCAGGGATGATGGGCAAAGCTGGTGAACTCAACATGCGCCTTGAATACTTGAAGATCGGCAATGACCGGGTCAAGATTCGTGGCAGCAAAGGCAAAGAAGGTGAAGGTAAGGAAGGCACAGCCGTGGCTTTAACCGTCCTATTTGGACCCATTGGCTTGATCAAACACGGGAAGAATGTTGATGTGAAAGAAGGAACACCGCTTGCAGCCTTCTTAGATCAGGATTACGTCGCACCTGCGGCTAAGTAGAGAGCTGCTCAGGGCCTTAAATAAACAATCTGGAACAGAAGGTATATTCTGTTCCAGATTTTATTTGGCATGGAGCGCAGTCCCTTGTTATTTGCTGGCTCCGCAATGGCATCCGCGATCACCGGAGCAGCAGTTTCCTGGTTCGGCGAGCTGTCCATCAGGCCCGATACAGGTTTGAGTCATGGCGCACCAGAAAAGCCCATCGCCACTGCGTGGGACGGTTGGATCCGGGGCCGACCAGATGTATTGGCTCTTCCAATGCAGCGCGGAGCACAGCCCCGCGCGCTCAGTATTAAATCTCTCAGGTACGTCGCTCACGCTGCGCCTCCTGCAGGCTGAGCGCCTGCTGCCGCCAGAATGGCCCGTTTTACCGCCACGCGGGCAAGATGGATTTTCTGTTCATTGTGTCCCAGACTCTTGGCTTTGGAAACGGCAGCCTCTGCCGCTTGATCCGCCGTAGCCTGCGTTACGGCTTTGCCCTGCAGCACCTGCGCCGCTTCCACGGAGACCCATGGAATAGGAGCTACGTGTCCCATGACCACGCGCGCGCTTTTCACGGTGCTGGCATTCATGGTGAGCGCTACGGCGGCGGTGGCGTAAGGCCAGTCAAAAGCTTCTTTCTGGCGGATTTCATAGTGCGCGGCGCGCACGCCGGGAGCCGGAGGAACGATCACATGCGTGATGAATTCGTCTGGCCGCAGATCGTGCTCGCGCTCCTGGTCTGTCTTGGGGATCACAAAGAATTTTTCGACAGGAATTTCTCTGTTACCGCGCGGCCCGGCAATCCGTACTTTCGCGCCGTAAGCAATCAGCACGGGAGCAACGGTCGACGGACTCACGAAGAGAGCTGGCCCATCATTGCCAAGAATTGCGTGGTAGCGGTTGTCGCCTGCAAGGACCATGGATTTGCCGTCTTTCTGCGCCAGCAATCCGTATCCAGCACGGAAATACCAGCAGCGCGGACGCTGGCATAGATTTCCGCCGATGGTGGCAACGTTGCGAATCTGCGGGCTTGCCGCACCGCCAGCCGCGTCTGCCAGCATGGGGAAATGCTGTTGGACCTGAGATGCGGAGCCGATTCTATCCAGCGTTACCAATGTGCCCAATTGCAGAGCGCCAGCTTCATTGCTGATGGCATGCAGACCGGCCACTTGTTTGATGTTTACCAGCCGCTTTGGCGTAGTGATCTCATCTTTCATCAAGGAAAGCAGATCGCTGCCGCCGGCCAGAATTTCCACGTCACCCCAGCTCTTGCCGAGCATGGCCCGGTACCTGGTCCGCGGTGGTTGGAGCGGAGTACTCAAACGGTCGCATTGCTGCCTCCTTGTTTGCCATTCAGCGCTGCCACAACACGGTCTGGCGTGATGGGCAGGAAGGGAACGCGCACGCCGATGGCATTGGCCACGGCATTTCCGATCGCGGCCATGGGGCCAACCGTTGGCGGTTCGCCCAGGCCAATCGGCCCGCGTTCGTCATATCCTTTGCCGGTCATCATGTGGACTACCAGCTCGCCGATATCGCCGATGCCAGCCAGCCGGTAGAAATCCATATTTGGATTCAGCATGTGTCCGGTATTTGGGTCCATGATTTTTTCTTCGTAAAGCGTGGTTGCGATCCCCATAATCATGGCGCCGTAAACCTGGCTTTCAGCGGTCTTCATGCTGATGACCAGCCCGCAATCCTGCACCGTGACCATCTTGTTCATTTTCACGATGCCGGTTTCTATATCCACGGAAACATCGGCCATTACCGCGCCGCCCACGCCGCTGGAAATCAAATCTCCCGGGCCGGGATTCTTGCCCAGGGTTTGAATCGGCTGTGTGCCCAATCTGGCGCAGGCTTCTTTCCAGGTCATGCTGCGTGCGGGCGCGGATTTCACGCGGATGGTTCCAGCCACGGCTTCCAGTTCGTCGGGCTGTGCTT
Organism: Terriglobia bacterium; assembly: GCA_963724105.1. GTDB lineage: Bacteria > Acidobacteriota > Terriglobia > Terriglobales > Acidobacteriaceae > Angelobacter. Next base: position 768,796 of record CAVRTD010000010.1, read on the forward strand.
TGAGCGCCGACGCTACTTTGGCGAAGAGTTGATCGCGTGCATCAATCGCGGCGCGGCGCGTGGACGAACTTACGCCGCCAATCGTGGTGCTGCCACCCGATCCACCTGACGCCGGGTATTGGTTGTCGCCAATCTTTAGATCCATCTGATTGATAGGCAGGCCCAGAGTGTCACCGGCAACAATCAGGATTGCCGTGCGCGTTCCCACGCCCAGGTCCTGCGTTCCAATCTTCATCTCTACTGAACCAGTAGGATGAATGGTGAGCGAGCAGTTGCTCTCATGTCCGCGTCCGCCCCAGGTGTGCAGGGCGAGACCCAGGCCGCGCTTTACCGGTCCGGAACCTTGTCCGCGCGGATGCCAATTCTTCTTCCAGTTGATCAGATCAGCGCCGATCATCAGCTCATCGCGATACGTTTCAGCGCGGTGATATGTGTCTTCTGTGGGCGCAGTGAGCTGAAGATTTTTAAGTATCAGATCCAGAGGGTCCATGCCGAGCTTGGCGGCAAGATCCTCAATGGCCGACAAAGTAATAAGGCAGCCTTGCGGATGGTTTGGCGCACGCCATGCCCGTGCCGGACCAATGTTGGTGGCTACGGCTATATGCTGTCTGCGCTGGTTTGGGATGTTCAGCACATAGGGCATGGGTGGAGCTCCTCCTCCACCGGGACCGCCGGTACCCCATGAATCGGATTGCCATACTGTAAGCGTGCCATCTTTTTTGGCGCCGACTTTTACTTTCGCAAATGCCGATGGACGGCAGCCGGCAACTTCCAGTTCGGCGTCACGCTCAAGCATCACGCGTACTGGTTTACCGCCGGCTTTCTTGGATACCTGCGCCGTATATGCACCCCAGCGGTCAATGCCAAACTTGCTGCCAAAGCCGCCGCCCACGTGGTCCTGATGCACGTGAACATTCGCTTCCGGAATTTTCAATGCCTGCGCAAACTGGCCGGCCAGACCGGAAACGTTTTGCGTGGAAATGTGCGAGAAGAGATGATCGTTGTCAGTCCACTCCGCGATGGAGCCGTGGCTTTCCAGGCAGCAATGCGTAATCACCGGACAGCCGTAAACGCCTTCAGAAACCACCTCGGCTTCCTTGAAAGCCTTGTCTGGATCGCCTTTTATCTGTTCTGTTTCTTTCTTAAAGGGCGAGTTGCTTGGCTGAGCTTCTTTTACCGGGGCATCCTGCAGCGCCTTGATGACAGGTTCACTGACTTCGTTGTCTTTCATGCGCTGAGTCATCTCAGGAGTCAACTTGAAGGTGATTCCGCGTTTTTGCACGGTCGCAATCACCTGTTCGTCAGGCGCATCATTGTTAAACATCTGAAAAAGATCGCGCTGGGTGAGCGGCCCAGTGCTCTCTGGAATATTTGCAGGCGGCGTGAAGTCATCCACAAAATGCGGAAGCACTTCATATTCCACTTTGATAAGGCGAGCGGCGTCGGCGGCGGTAGGCTCGTCTACGGCAGCCACCACTACAATGTCATCACCGGCCCAATGGATTTCACTGCCTTTATCCTGGATGACAAAGACGCCCTTTACCCCTGCCATTTGTTCTGCCGCTGAGATATCCACGCTCACAACTTTGGCGTGCGGATGCGGGCAGCGAACTACCTTGCCGTAAAGCATCCCTGGCCGATGGAGGTCATATGTGTATTTGGCGCGACCGGAAACTTTCTCCGGGCCGTCCACGCGAGAAATGCGCTTTCCAATCAGCGACCGTTTGTCCGCGGCAGGCCATGAGTATTTGGCATTTTCATCGGGCATGGATCAGGCTCCTTTCGTTTTCGCCGCCTGCATCACGGCCAGGCGCATTCCGGCATAAGTGCCGCAACGGCAGAAGTTTCCACCCAACCCGTGTTTGACCTGCTCCAGGGTGGGATTTGGATGCTGGTCAAGAAACGCCTTGGTGGCCATCACAAAGCCCGGCGTGCAGAAGCCACATTGCTGCGCGTCATTATCGACAAACGCCTGCTGGATGGGATGAAGTTTGCCCGGTTCACCCAGGCCTTCTACCGTCATGATCTGGTGATTTTGCGCGTCGATGGCGAGCACCGAGCAGGAGTACACGGCTTTATTGTCCAGCAGAACTGTGCATGCGCCGCAGGTGCCGCGATCACAGACGCGCTTGGCGCCTGTGAGCTCGAACTGATCGCGCAGGGCGTCAAGCAGCGTGACCCGAGGCTCCAGGGAAGCGTTCAGTTTTTTGCCATTCACATTCAGTGACACCGGCACTTTGCCCGGACCTTGTGTGGCTACACCTTCTTCAGCCAATGCCAGCGCACTGACCTGTGACACCAGCGGAACGGCGGCGGATACCCCGGTGATTTTCAGGAAGTCGCGTCTTGAGACCCCAGGGCTGGTGGTTGATGGTTTGGTTTTTTCTGGCTGTTCGGTTTTCTCGGACCTGGGCTTTTCAGGATCGTCCACAGATGCCTCCATGACTTCACTGAATTGAATGAGAGCGTAATATGAAACGGAAAGATTGTAACTCGCGGAAGGTCAGGATGTCTTCAGCGATGGGACGAACAGCGTTCACTTCTAAAAAACAATGTTGGGCCACATCCTGGATGGCGAGCGTTGCCTGATCAGGTCTTCAACTCTAGACGGCGTTTTATAGTCACAAATAGTTTATATTTGATATTCCATCTTCAACTATTCTTTACTTTACAATCGGGAACATAGGAAGCAAACTTAACCTCTTAAGCCTTCCTCGTCAGGAGCCATCATGGCCGGTACTTATAGCAAAACCCTTCTAGGTTGCTTGCTGATACTCATGTTAGTTACGGGAATGAAGCCGCAAACCCCTGCTTCTGGCGCGTCCAATCAGGCGGCGCCCGCTGCGCCTCAAGCGGCGGCCCAGGCAAATGAGCAAGCGTCCTCGCCAGTTTATGAATCGGCCACCGTACTAAAGAGTATTACGCGGCTGGTTGTGGTTGACGTGGTAGCAACGGATAAGAATGGCGCAGTCACGGGTCTGGACCGCGACGACTTCACTCTATTGGAGGATGGCAAACCGCAGAAGATACGGGTCTTCAATTTCCAACAGCCTGACCGGAACGTAACAGCCGCTGCGTTCGCTCCGCCCAAGTTGCCGGAAAATGTTTATACAAATGTTGCCCGTTATAACGCTGGCAGTGCTCTCAATGTCATTCTGCTGGATGCCTTGAATACAAACCTCCCTAATCAGGATTATGTACGCGATCAGATGATCCGCTATCTGGAAAAAATGCCGGAAGGGCAGCCAGTGGCAGTCTACATGCTTGGCACCAAGCTGACATTGCTGCAGGATTTTACAAATGATCCTGCTGTGCTGAAGAAAGTTGTCAAAGAACTCAAAGCAAAAAATTCTCCATTGCAGGACAATCCCACAGGCGGACCAGACCAGGAACTGCTTCCTCCGGGGGTTGCTGATTCAGGCATGATGCCGGCCGGAATGCTTCAGGCAATGCAGCGCTTCGAGCAGGAGCGTGTGGCTTTCCAGACTGATCTCAGAATCACATACACCCTTAACGCTTTGAATTCGATTGCCCGGGCACTCTCGGGCTATCCCGGACGCAAAAATCTGATCTGGGTTTCAGAGGCTTTTCCGTTAAGCATTGATCCCAACATGGAGCTGGGTGGAGACCTATTTGCAGGCACACGCAACTACGGGCCCCAGATTGCCCAGGCCGCGGATGCCCTGATCGACGCACAGATTGCGATGTATCCGATTGATGCGCGCGGGCTCGTGCCGTCTTCAGTTTTTAGCGCCGAAAGCTCGGGGCGAGACAAGTTTGGCCGCTCATTAGGACGTGGTGACAGAATGGCTACCGCCGTCAGCAATGAGTCCGCCCAACTGCAGAACGTGCATGGAACAATGCGTGACATGGCCGACCGCACCGGCGGGATGGCTTTTTACAATACCAATGGCCTGGATGGAGCGATTCGCAAGAGCATTGAGGACGGTTCCACGTATTACACGCTTGCCTACTATCCTGAGGACAAGAACTGGAACGGCAAGTTTCGCAAGATACAGGTCAAGGTAAATCGTTCCGGCGTGAAGTTGCGTCATCGCATGGGCTATTACGCGGTTGATCCCAGATTGTTTGTTGATCAGAACAAGAAGCAGCAGGAATCAGCTTTTGGCCTCGCTTTAGACCTGGATTCACCTATTTCTACGGGTCTTCCTTTCAATGCACTGGTAATCCCGCCCGTGGAAAAGAACCCTAAAACCGTGTTGGTAAACTTTGGATTAGATCCCCATGCCATCAGTTTTGAAAAGCAGGCGGATGGCCTGCAGCATGCCCAGGTGGAATGTACGATCCAGGTGTTTTCTGACAAGGGGAAGCCGGTTGGCGGCAAACGCACCACAATGAACGCCGCCCTTAAGCCGGAGACGTTTACCAGGATGATGACAGGCGCATTTCCATGCCAGCAAGCCATCGATCTGGAGCCTGGAAATTATGTTTTGCGGTTGGGCGTGCGCGATGGCCGCACCGGGCTGATCGGGACAACGAATGCAAAGGTAGCGGTTGCGTCAGCGGCAAGCCCACAGGAGAAAAAACCGTAGCGCCGCGATCTGCAAATTCTTCACCTGGAATGTATCTGCTGCCGATATGAAAATACCGCCAGGTCGTATTGAGCGCCTGCCGATTTCTTTGCCAATGATGGGCATGCGGCCTTCCATCCCGTATGTTTTGTCTTCGCCTTTTACAATCTTTTTACAGCTTGTTTCGTGAGCTGCTCCTATACTGAATTGTTCCGAGTTCAGGCAGCTATCCTCACCTTTGTTTATTGGTGGTTCGTCTTTGTAAAGGCCTTCCGGAGCGCAGGAAGAAAATCATTTCAAGGGATTGGGTTATGAGAAAAATATTTTGCGCGATGGCGATGATGGTTCTGGTCTTTATGCAGTCTCCTGCACAGGCCCAGGGACGTGGCGGAAGGAATCTGCCTCCTGGTGAGAATGTTTTTGGCAAAGTGACTGCCGTCAGCAAGGACTCACTTACTGTCTCGCAACAGCCGGGAGGAGAGGCCATCACGGTAAAAGTGAGTGACACCACCCGCGTATCCAAGAGCCGGCAGACCATTAAGCTGGAGGAGATCAAGGTGGATGACTCCGTTTTTGCTCGCGGTGAACTCAAAAGCGGTGTGATGCAGGCGGCAGTTCTTGCTGTTGTTGATCCCGAGATGGCCCAGCGTTTTAGTGGCGGAGCTGGCCCCGGAGGTCCGGGGGGAACTCGCGGCAGAATGATGGCTGGCTTGGGGCCTGAAGACATGGGCAAGAAGTTCATTATTGGTGAAGTCAAAGCCATCAATGAAACCAGGTTGACCATCGCCCGTCCGGATGGCCAGACGCAGGAAATTGAAGTCGATGAGAATACGTCTTTCAAGAAAGATAATCAAAGCATTACCCTGCCGGATATCAAGGTTGGAGATTTTGTCCGCGGCCGCGGCGAACTGAAAGGCAGCACATTTATCCCGAAAGAATTGGTTGTCGGCGGACAACCGCGAATGATGGGTGCTCCCGGCAGCCAGCGGCAGGAGCAGAAGAAGCCTGATAGCGCTCCACCTGCGACGGCGCCATCTACAGCGACACCGACTAAGTCCAATTAAAGAAACCCGATAAAAGCCGAAGAGATAAAACCAAAGAGATAAAAATCAAAGAAAAACTATGCGCAGCTACGCGTCTTCGAAGTTCCTGATGATGGTTTTGGGTCTTGTGTCTGCTGCCTGCGGACAAGAAGCACCGCCAGCAGTGCCGGCAAGCCCGTCTGCGCCAGCTTTGCAGGCGGCGTCACAGCCAAAGCCGGAAGTTGCGTCCGCGGCTGCGCCTTATGGTGAGATCAGCGGTGTGGTGAAGTCAGGCAATGTGCTGCTTCCAGGTGTTGCCGTGAGTGCGGCCAATACGCTGACTGGGAAAAAATATTTCACTTCGACTGATCTGGATGGCACGTTCAAGATTTCCGTGACCGGCAAGGGACGTTACGTGGTGAAGGCAGAATTCTCCGCGTTTGCACCCTTGACGCAGGAAATTGTCATCAACGACGAAAACCGAAATGGCAAAGCCGAGATGGCGATGGTCCTGCTCTCGCGCGCGCAGAAAGAGGAACAGCAAGCAGCGCAACAGGAGCAACGCCAGCAGGCACAGCAGCTGGCTAGCTCCGGCAGAGGAGCTGCGGTACAACAGCTGGCGCTTTCCAGTAGTGGCGCTGATCTCGGCGGAGGAACGGCTGGGGGCACGGATGCTGCTTCGCTGGCAGGCGCAGGGCTTCCTAACGCCGGGCTAGGGGCGGATGGCGGCAATGAGTCCGTGGCTATTTCCGGAGCGCAGGGCCGTGCGGAACAGAACATGTTTGATCCGGGTGAGATGCAGGACCGAATGGCCGATCTGCGGGACCAGGCTCGGCAGGGCGGGGGCGGTGGCATTCTCTCCATGGGCGGAGCCGGCGGTTTTGGCGGAGGCGCAGGCCCAATGGGCGTAATGATGGGCGGCGGTGGCGGTGGCCGCGGCATGCGTGGATTCAATGCGAACAAAGCGCATGGCTCCATCTTTTATAACTATGGCGGTTCGGGGCTCGATGCCAAATCGTATTCGCTGAACGGCCAGCCGGAAACGAAGGCCAGCTATAACCAGAACCGGTTTGGCGCTACCGTTGGAGGGCCGCTCAATATTCCGCATATCTATAACGGCGGGACGAAGACTTTTATTTTCGGCAACTATAGTGGATCGCGCAGCACAAATCCTTACGATGTATTTTCCACCGTACCCACGGCGGCTGAACGCGCCGGTGATTTTCCCGGCCTGCAAATCACCAACATAAATCCGGCATCAGCGCAGCTTCTTTCATTTATCCCGTTGCCCAACCTTCCCGGAGACGTCAGGAACTTTCATTTTGTTTCGGCAAGTCCAACCAATAGCGATACGGGATTTATCCGCTTCAACCACAACTTTGGCCCCCAGCAGGTAGGCTTCGGCAATCGAGGCGCCCGCCAGCAGCAGCGGCGCCAACAGCAGCAGCAAAATCAGAAGAAAGAGAACGCAGCGCTGGTCGCAGAGCATCAATGGGATGTTCATCTACAACAACATTCGCAGCACGGTGCTGAATCCATTCCCGGGGCTGGGCGGCAAACAATCAACTCATAATTACAACGTAAACTTTGGCCACACCGCGGTGAAAGGGCTGTTCCTGAATTCGTTGCGCTTTACATACAACCGCAGCGGAGCGAACACGGCAAACAATTTCACCAATCAAGACAACATTGAAGGCCAGCTCGGGATCAACGGCGTATCGCAGCGTCCGGCTGATTTTGGATTGCCCAACATAAATTTGTCACCCCAGTTCAGCAACCTGCAGGACCTCACGCCTGTTCTTCGTAATTCGCAAACATATTCCATCAGCGATTCAATGAGTTTGACGCGGGGAAAACATAGCTGGACCTGGGGTGGAGACTTCCGCCGCCAGCTAGTAGACACCAGCAACGCCAGCAATGCGCGCGGTACGTTTATCTTTACCGGCGGAGTCACCGGCATACCATTTGCTGATTTCCTGCTGGGTCTGGCCCAGGAGACTTCTCTCCAATCTGGCGCAGAGGAATACAACTTTCGCTCCCGGACGTTTGATCTCTATGTGCAGGACAACTGGCGCATGGCCAAGAACGTGACTCTCAATCTGGGCGTGCGCTATGAATATGTGACGCCGTTCATCGAGCTGAATAATCAGCTGGCCAACCTGGACGTGGCGCCCGATTTCAGCGCCGTGGCTCCAGTGCTGCCGGGACAGATTGGCCCGATCACAGGCAAGAAGTTTCCGGATGGGTTGGTGAATCCTGACCGCAATAATTTTGCTCCGCGCCTGGGGCTTGCCTGGAAGCCGCTGCCGAAGACCGTGGTCCGCGCCGGGTACGGCATCAATTACAACATTGGACAATATGGCCAGATGGCTACCCAGCTGGGCTTCCAGCCTCCATTTGCCATAGCGCAAATCAATCCTGCGCTGACAACGCCACTCACGCTGCAAAACGGTTTTCCTGCGGGAATTGCCGCCAGCGCCAACCACATCACCAATACATATGCCGTGGACCCCAATTACAGGCTGGCCTATGTGCAGTCCTGGAACCTGAACATACAGCAGGAAATCAAAACCAGCCTGGTGGTGAACATCGGTTATACGGGATCGAAAGGAACGCATCTGGATATTGTCCGCGCGCCGGACCAGTTGCCTACCGGCGGACCGCGCTTTCCCGCGTGCACTCCAGCCATTGTCAGTTGTGTGCAGCCATTCCTGTTTGAATCTTCAGAAGGTTCTTCCATTCTGCATCAGGGAACTTTGCGCATACGCAAGAGATTGCAGCACGGGCTCTCTTTGGGCGGAACGTATACGTATTCAAAGTCGATTGACGATGCGTCTTCCATCGGCGGCGGCGCAACCGTGGTGGCGCAGAATGATCTGGATATTAACGCCGAGCGCGGCCTCTCCAGCTTTGATCAACGGCAACGCTTTGTTGCTGACTACCTGTACGATCTGCCATTCGGAAAGGACAAGAAGTGGCTGACCGGCAACAGCGTGGCGCAGACGATTTTTGGTGGATTTGCATTCAGCGGTAACGTGACACTGGCTTCCGGATTTCCCTTTTCGCCGCGCTTTTTTGGAACGGCAACGGACTTGAGCCGCGGCGTTACGGGCGCAACGCGGCCAGATCTTGTGTCTGGGCAATCCATTCAACTGGGCAATCCTACGATTCAGGAATGGTTCAACACGGCGGCATTTGTTGCGCCTGCGGGCGTCTTTGGCACAGCCGGACGCAACACCATCATTGGCCCTGGCACCATTTCTTTTAACATGGCCGTTGCCAAGACCATTCAGGTGAAGGAAATGCAGAGCATGGAATTGCGGCTTTCGGCCACCAATGTTTTTAACAACGCGAACTTCACCTCGATCGATTCGACAGTTGGCTCACGAACTTTTGGACAGGTGATTGCGGCAGGTGCGATGCGCAAAGCTCAACTCACTGCAAGGTACAGGTTTTAGTGATGGCTATTGGAAAAATATCTTTTTCAAACGTGCAGGAAACGGTTTCTACTGCAGTGATTGCCGCGCTCTTGTTTTCCAGTGCAATGGCGCAAACGCCGGCGCAACAACCGCAGAACAGCAAGGGCGATCAAGGGCTCTACCGTATGCGCGTGGAGAGCGAACTTGTCCTGGTGAATGTGGTAGCTCGCGACAAGCAGGGCAAACCAATTACCGATCTGAAGCAGGGCGACTTTACCTTGCTGGAAGACGGCAAAGCACAAAAGATATCGAGCTTTGACTACGAGAACCTTGATACTACGCCTTTGCCTGCCAGCACTGGGCCGGCGCAGCAAACGGCGAATGGTCCTGTGGTCCCGGCAAAACCGATTCTGACCACGAAAGACGCAGACCAGGCATTAAACAATAAGCGCGTGATCGTGCTTTTCTTTGACTTGAGTTCGATGGGGCCGGATGAAACAGAGCGCTCCATGCAGGCCGCCAGAAAATATGTTCAAACCAAAATGACTTCGGCGGACTTGATCGCCATTGTCACGCTGTCTTCATCGCTGCGTTTGGACCAGGACTTTACCGGCAACCAGGCCCAGTTGCTTCGCGTGCTGAATCGCTTCTCGCACTCTGAAGGCCAGGGCATGGACAACGGGAGCACCGGCGATGCGGATGGAATCGAAGAGTCCGGCAACGCCTATACGCCGGACGAAACTGAATATAACCAGTTCAATACCGACCGCAAGCTACAGGCGCTGCAATCACTCTGCCAGATCCTGGGAAAGTTTAACCAGAAGAAGTCTGTTATTTATTTCAGCAGCGGCGTCACGCAGACGGGCATTGAGAACCAGGCAGCCTTGCATGGGGCAGTGAATACCGCCATTAAATCGAACGTGGCAATTTACACGCTGGACGCGCGCGGCCTTGAAGCCGAGCCCCCAGGTGGCGGTGCGGCAACGGCCAGCCTGCGCGGCACGGCCATGTATAGCGGCGCAGCGGTGCAGAGCAGCCTGGACGCCAATTTCGCCAGCCAGGAGACTCTAACTACGCTTTCCGGCGATACCGGCGGCAAAGCGTTTCTGGATACGAATGATTTAGGCCAGGTTTTTGACCGGGTACAGAGAGATACTTCGGTGTATTACGTCCTGGGATATAGAAGCAGCAATCCGCTGCGGGACGGCAAATACCGGCGCATACAGGTGAAGATCAACCGGCCGGGGCTGAATCTGGAATTCCGCAAGGGGTATTACGCGCCCAAGGATTTCCAGCATTTCAACGCGGAAGACAAGCAGCAGCAGATGGATGACGAACTGGCCTCCGAGCTGCCGAATACCGATGTCGCTGTATATATGGCTGCCTCTTATTTTCGAATCGACGACCGCCGCTTTTACGTGCCGGTGGCGCTGGTGGTGCCAGGATCGCAGATCCCATTCACCAAGGGCGGCGACAAAGACAAGGCGTCGCTCGATATTATTGGCGAAGTTCAGGACGAACTAAAGCGTCCGGTGGGCAGCGTTCGTGAGACGGTCAAGCTTTCGCTCGATGCTGCGCAGGAAGTGCGGCGCAAAAATGTCCAGTACTCAACCGGCTTCATGCTCACGACCGGCAAATATCACTTCAAGTTTGTGGTGCGGGAAAACCAGAGTGGGCGGCTGGGATCGTTCGAAACCGATTTTGTTGTCCCGGACATCAAGAAAGCTCCACTGAAGCTGAGCTCCGTGGTGCTGGCAAGCCAGCGCCAACCTAATACCAAGAAGACGCAGAACCCATTGGTGCGCGATGGCAACGAACTGGTGCCGAACATTGCCCATGTCTTCACACAGGACCAACATCTTTATTTCTTTTACGAGGTTTATGATCCGGCAAAAGATAAGTCTCCTGAGCCAGCGCCAGATGCGAAAGAGAAAGCCGTACAGCTGAAAAATCCTATTCATTTGCTCACCAGCATTGTGTTCTTCAATGGCAAAGTCAAAGCGTTTGAAACGCCGTTGATTGAGGCGCGACAGTTGAATGCCTCTGAGCGCAAGGCCGCGGTCTTTCAGTTCGACGTGCCGCTGGCGCAGCTCAAACCCGGCTTATACACCTGCCAGATCAATGTGATTGATGATGTGGGCGGAAACTTTCTGTTTCCCCGGCTTCCCATTCTGGTACGGGAAAAGCCAAGCGCAGCACCGGTTGCTGCTGCCTCTCCGGGCGGCGCGAACTAGGAGTTCCCAGCTGTGCAACAGTCACGTAACCAGAGTAACTTGTGAGTACCTTGCTCCAGCCGATATTGTCAGTAGCGTCAGGCTGCAAACATAAGTCTGCTGCCTGACTTTTGTTGCTGAAACCAAGGAACGCACAATGGCTGCTGGTGACATCACATTTGTCGAGTGCCCGTACGGAGACTCATTCCCTGTACGCAAGACGGAAATACGGTCTTCGGGTATCCAGCAGATTGTCTGCCCCAAATGCGGACACAGCTTTGACGTTACACTGGAAGAAACCGTAGAACGGCTCTCGCGCGAACCAAACCTCACTCTGTTAAAGACGCGCTTCGCGTAAAACCAGCTCTGCAATAAGCTCAAGAATCATTTGAAGCACAAGGTCCCTCAGGCCTCTTCTCATTCACGCCAAAAGACTAACTCTCATCACTCATGCTGTGACTTCTGCAGTAAATCCGCCAGATGATCACCCCAGATAGCCGGCCATGAGTGTGTTCCGTGTCCGCGGGTCTGGTCGGTGATGGGCAGCAGCACGTACTGGCCATTTTTTACGCGCTGAATATCGCGATCAATGATCTTCAATTCGGGCGGGTTGATCTGATCGTCAGCGGAGTTGACGGCCATAAGGGGCGCCGTGATTTTTTCCAGCTGGGGCTCAGGGTTGTAATTTCTTGAGGCGTCAAAGTAATAGAGCATGTCATTGGCGTCAGTTGTCTTTGTTTGCGACACGAGAAAGTTTTCCAGATACGTGTCGGCCTGGTCCCGGGTGGGTTCATCTTTCTGCATCTTGAGCGGCGCGCTGCCCATGATCAGCAAAATATCAAGCGCGGCAGACAATCCGTGGGGCTGCTGTTTGTATTCGCCGTTGTTCCATTCAGGATCAGTCCGGATGGCGTCCATGATCATGCGCCGCATCATGCGGTTGCGTCCGGCAATTTCCACGGGCTGGCTGGCCAGCGGCATGGCTGCGTCAATGAAATCAGGATGCTGTTCCGCCCAGAGCCAGCAGTGCATCCCGCCCATGGACGTTCCCATCACCAGGCGAAGATGGTTCACGCCAAGGCCTTGCGTGAGCAGCTTGTATTGGAGGTCGATCATGTCGTCATATTCATAGTGCGGAAAGCGCATGTGCAGTCCGTCACTCGGCTTGCTGGATCCTCCGTGGCCGATGTTGTCCGGCAGAATGATGAAATACTTTGTGGCATCCAGGATCTGGCCGGGGCCAAAGAGGACGCCGCCGAAGTTTGGAGTCAGGAACTGGCGGCCGCTGCCCCCTGTGCCATGCAAGATGAGCACCGCATTGCGGACCTTGCCGGTGGAATCTTTTTGCGGCGTGCCCAGAGTGTAGTAGTGCAGCTTGGCCTCAGGCAGCTTCTCGCCGGACTTGAATTGAAAATCTTTTATTACAAACGTGCCGGACTGCGGTGCGGGGTAGTCTGCGGCCTGCATTACCATCGCGGTGAAAACGATGAACAGGGCCAAAATGGTACGGCGGATTTTCATTGGCGCTTCTCCTGAAACGGAATCCGGAAACGGAGAAGCTTAAATCATGAAAGGTCTTTAAGAAAAGCGGAGTGTTCAAAAAGGAACAGCGCTGGTGATGGATAGCCTGTAACCTTCCGGTTCCCAGCAACTCCATACCACATTCATATTTCTCGATCCAGTTTGACGTATGCTTATGCGGCGTAATTCCATATGCGCGTGAACGAAGAAAGAGGCTTTGTTTATGAATCACGTAAAAAAGATGGCAGCTGTATCAGCAGGCTGCATAGTACTGCTCTTGTTTGTCGCCTGGGCGCCTGGAGAAAAGCCCAGTCAATCTGCGAGCGCTGCTGCGCCGGCAACATCCGCCAATGACCAGCAAATCAGCGACAACATGCAGGCGATGTTCAACCAGGGCCGCAAGATTTTTCGTTATGACACTTTTGGCGATGAAGCCTTTTGGGGCGGCACGCTGCACCTGCATCAGGCAATTGCCGGAGAACACAATGGGGGTGTTGGCCCGGGCGTGAGCCCTAAGACCGCGCTTTCCGTGGGGCTGAAAGTGGATGCTGATGCATTGCCAGCCAGTCTGGTGGAGCAGATAAAGGCCGGCAAAGTGAACATGGACGATCCCGCCACCACGCTGGCTCTTCTGCAGCTCAATTCCGTGCTGGGCGTTACCGGCATTTTCGATAAGCAAGGAAAATTGCAGTCGATAGGTATCCAATGCGCTTTTTGCCATTCGACCGTGGATGATTCCTTTGCTCCCGGAATCGGACACCGTCTGGATGGCTGGCCGAACCGTGACCTCAACGTGGGCGCAATCGTATCTTTGGCGCCGAACCTGCAACCGGTCGCAGATCTGATTGGCGTGGATGTCCCCACAGTAAAAAAAGTTTTGGGCAGCTGGGGACCGGGCAAATATGACGCTGAGCTCGACATGGATGGAAAAGCGTTTCAACCGAATGGCAAATCAGGAGCCACCTTGTTGCCTCCAGCTTTCGGCATGGCAGGCATAAGCAACGGAACTTATACGGGATGGGGAGATGTTACCTACTGGAATGCCTACGTCTCCAATACGCAGATGCATGGCAAAGGAGCATTCTCTGAGCCCAGGATCACCGCCGCTCAGTTTCCGGTGGGGACTCGCGCTCATTACAATCAGGTCCGCAATCCTGATGACCAGATAACAGCCAAGCTGGGAGCGTTGCAGTTTTATCAAATGGCGATTCCAGCACCCAAAGCGCCTGCAGGCAGCTATGACAAAACGCAGGCTGAGCAAGGCAGAGTGCTTTTTTCCGGAAAAGCTAAGTGCGCCACTTGTCATGTGCCTGATCTTTACTCAGAACCTGGATCAAGCCTGCACACTCCGCAAGAGATTGGGATAGACGATTTCCAGTCTTCCCGCTCTCCAACCAAGATGTACCGGACTACGCCCCTCCGTGGTCTATGGAGCCACCAGAAAGGCGGCTTTTATCACGACGGAAGATTCCAGACGCTGGATGAAGTGGTTTCACACTACGATCAGCATCTGCAGTTGAAGCTGAGTGATAACGAGCGGAAAGAATTAGTGGAATTTCTAAAGTCGTTGTGATCCCTGGGCTTCTTCTTTGGCTCTCTCCTTCACGTGCGAAGCAGCGCGTGGAGGAGGAAGTACCAGGAATGAGAATTCATCGCCGGGGGCAGGCGCTTTGCTGATCAAAGCCACTTGGTCATCAGGTTCCGCTCATCTTCCTTGAACCCTGTTTTCCGGTAGAGTGATTGTGCGGGCTGGTTTTCCCGGCCGACTTCCAGGCGTAACGCCGGGAAGCCAGCTTTTCTGCACAAATCTTCAGCAAACGGGACCACCGACTTTCCCAGTTTCTGCCCGCGATATGTTTCCCGTATATAGACTTCATCCAATAGCCCAAAGCGGCCATGGAACTCCAGGCTGAAGCAGAAAGTCAGCGCAAAATAGCCAGCCAGTTCACTGCCGCGGAAGATGAGATAGATCTGCCCGTACTCGGGCTTCTCGATCAATAGATTGATCGCGCGGGTGGCCGTCGCTTTTTCAAAATGCATTTCCTGCTGCGTGTAAAACTCCCTCATCATCTCCAGCAGAGAGGGGACTTCCTGTTCGGATAGAAGCTGGAAGAGCGCGTTCATAAAGGCGATTCTAAATGAAATGCATTTTTGGAAAATCCAGACGACAGTTATAATGACCCACCATTTCTAACTCACTGGAGACCCCAATGCTTGAGCGCAGGGCTTTTCTTGCTGTTTGTTCCCGTCTTGGACTGGCTACCACCTTACTGCCTGGAGTGCTCTGGGCCATGGCTGACGAAAAAGGCAAAGTCACGCGCGAAATGATTGAGAGCGCAGCGTCCGTGGCGGATGTCCACATTGGCGATGAATACAAGGACATGATGCTGGAAGGGCTTAACAGCTATGAAGAGGGCTTCGAAGCCATCTATGCGCTGCATATCAAAAATGACGTGGCTCCAGCGGTCATTTTTGATCCAGTGCTTCCCGGGATGAAGTTTGAAACGGAGCGGCGTCCGATGAAAATCTCCACGGCGCCCAATATCGCCGGCGCGGCGCCGAAAAATCTGGAAGATGTGGCGTTTTATTCCGTACGCCAGTTGGCCGAGTTGGTGCGCACAAAGAAAGTTTCCTCTACAGCGCTGACGGAAATGTATATCGCGCGGCTTAAGCGCTATGATCCAGTGCTGCATTGCGTGATCACGCTGACGGAAGAGCGGGCCATGGCGCATGCCAAAGAGGCCGATCGTGAGATTGCGGCAGGGAAGTATCGTGGCCCATTGCATGGTTTGCCGTGGGGAGCCAAGGATTTGCTGGCGGTAGCGGATTATCGCACGACCTGGGGCGCGGGCGGATTTGAAGACCAGAAGTTCGACGAAGACGCGACTGTCGTGAAGCGGCTGGATGCGGCCGGGGCTGTGCTGGTGGCCAAGCTTACGCTGGGAGCGCTGGCCCAGGGCGATAAATGGTTTGGCGGCATGACGCGCAATCCCTGGAATACCGGCCAAGGCTCCAGCGGGTCGTCTGCGGGGTCAGCTTCGGCAACTGCTGCCGGCTGCGTTGCGTTTGCCATTGGCTCGGAGACGTTAGGCTCAATTTCATCGCCCTCCACGCGCTGCGGCACAACTGGTCTGCGCCCGACATTTGGATTTGTCCCGCGCACCGGCGCAATGGCGCTCTCCTGGACCATGGATAAACTGGGTCCCATCTGCCGGGCAGTGGAAGATACCGCCATCGTGTTGAGCGCAATTTATGGGCCTGACGGCCATGACCGCACCGTGAACAGCGCGGCGTTTAACTGGGACGCAAATCTCGACTGGCGCAAGTTGCGCGTTGGTTATTTGAAGGCCGACTTTGAGCTCTCACCGCCTCCGCCTCAGACTCCAAAAGAGGAAAAACAGCTGACCGCGGAAGAAAAGAAAAAGCAGGATGAAGACGCAGCCAATCTGGCAGTGGCCATGGCGCGTCGCGAATATGACCACAAATTTGATCAAGCGGCCCTGGATAAATTGCGCGCCATGGGCGTGAATTTGGTTCCAGTGGAGTTCCCTAAGTATCCATATCAGGCCATGAGGAGCATTCTGCTGGCTGAGGCTGCCGCGGCCTTTGACGATCTAACGCGCAGCGGCCGGGACAAGCTGCTTACCCAGCAAACGCGGGATGACTGGCCGAATACTTTCCGCAGCGCCCGCTTTATCCCGGCGGTGGAATATATTCAGGCTAACCGCGCCCGTACTACCGCAATGGAGCTTGCGGCAAAAGTGTTCGATCAGGTGGACGTGATTGTGGCGCCCACGTTTAGCACGCAGCTGCTGATCACAAATCTCACCGGACATCCGGCTGTCATTCTGCCCAATGGCTTCCGTGGTGAGGATGCGCCCAAACCCCGTGTACACGAAAATGGCGAAGTAGATGCCGGAGGCCCGGGAACGCCATTGAGCCTGACCTTCCTGGGGCAGCTTTATGGCGAGGCCAGGATGCTGGCTCTGGCCAAGGCCTATCAGGATGCGACCGACTTCCATCACAAGCACCCGCAACTGGAGGCAGAGCTAAAAAAATAGCTACTTGGAAAATTGCGGAATTTGCTCCGTCAGGGTAGTATTCTTTTCACCTATCTCTGTCATAGTCGATTTTTGTCGGTATGCGATGTGAATTTGTTTGCGCAGCGCGTGTCGCTGGGTGCATTTTTTGAGGTCGTTTCGTCCCTGCAATCATTGGGGAAAATGAGGCATTTAGCGTACGGACGAGTTTGTTGGCTGAACGTTGTTCCGAAAATAGAACAGAGTGCTTTATCGGGCAGGCGCGAGCAAAGCAATGGGCCCAAATGCATACGGAATGTCAGGCAAGCTAACCTAAGTTCCTGAATTCATGTTCTTTAGCGATGGGATTGGGTTGCGATGTGAGCAATACAGAATTCGCCGTTGGGCATGTTAAATGAGTGTGAATACGGGAAAGAGCGCTTATTTGTAATTGTTTGTGGCGCGTTCTAATTTCTCCTGTACTCTATTGGCAATCTTACGCAATCAAAACTTGGAGGAAACAAATCATGAAGATCGTAGTGCGCCTTTTCGTTCTCACGTTGGTGTTAGTTGCTGGAATCTCCGCGAATGCACAAAGCAGTTTTAGCGGGCCTGGCCCAATGCCAATGCCGCCAAGTCATTTTAGCGGCCCCGGTCCAATGCCAATGCCGCCGGTCATATAACCTTGCTAAAGAACGCTTTCACCGTTGAAATTTAGAAGTCAGCTATATTCTGCTGGCTGAAGCCGCAGCGGCTTTTAAATTTGCTTTGTGCTTTTGGAGTGGCTAGTTTAGGCTGGCCGTCAGGATGCCCGATTGGATAAATGTTTCCATCGATTGGTTTTCTCTGCCAAGTCTGCTTTTATTGGCGGGTATGCTGCTTTATCGCAAGCAGCATAAAGTATTTCCGTTATTTTTTTCGTATGTGATTGTTACGGAACTTGTCGGATTCATCCGATTTGCGGCATCTCGCGCTCCCAATGTTGTATACGCCTATGCGTACTGGATTTCGGACATTCATTCTAGTTTTTTTTGCATTTCTGGCAACATATGAGTTGTTTATAAAGCGTCTTTTCCCGGCATTCTACAAGGTTCGCTTCTTCCGGTATCTTTTCCCGTCTGCCGCGATCATCATCAATATTGTTGCAATTTGCGTCGCATTGTATGGCAATCACGCGAGGATTCTTCTCCTGACAGCCAGGAGTTACGAGTTTCTACGAGCTGCAATCCTTTTCTTTTTTGTAGCGTTGATGATTGCAATGGGAAGAGAATGGAAGAAGGTGGAGTTCGGGATTGCGCTGGGACTGGGCCTTGATGTCTCAATATCATTAGCCACAGTTGCTGTTTTTTCTCGAGCCATGGAGAGAAGCGCGATACTGAGTCGACTACCGGTAGTCGCTTACGACATCGCTTGTATCGTATGGCTCTATTGCTTCTGGACTGCCAACGAAACGCCATGATGCTCACACGCCGATTTCACCCGATGCTCTGGACGAAGCCAAAAAATGGGAAGGATCCCTCAAGGACTTTATTGCTCCCGGCAAGCGTTAGTTTTGGACAGAGATAATACTGCTCGTTTTACGGGGAAACGAAAGATTTTACAGGCTCTGGGCCAGCGACTCGTTCAAGCTGTTGAACTTCAGGCAGGTCAGATTGTCGGCTTTATCTTTGAGCAGGGCGTAGGCCGGCAAGAGGCTAGAGGAGACCAGAGTCTGAATATCACTGCAGGTGGCGGCTGAGAACAACGGCATCCATTGCAATGCATTCCGCATTTGCAAAACGATTATTCCCATAAACGTATACAGGCGCACGTGGACGCCGGCATCAACCATCTCTTGTGCCAGGGACGCAATCAACTGATTGCCGCTGCGCAACTGTGTATAACCCACTTGTTGCAGCAGGGCAGCGTTGTGTGACATCCGGCGCAGGCTTTCCATCGTCATATCAACCTGTTCGCGGTAAATTCTGAGCAATTCTTCAGGGCCGTAAGTTTCCTGGAGATGGCGTTGCTGTGCAGGATTGATAAGGTCAGAAAGCACTTCCACATTCACCGGAAGGAATGAGTTCATCAGATCACTCAGTTCCACCCCTTGCGACTGTCTCCGCCGCAGGTTTAAAACCGCTGCATACAGAAACAGCAGGAGGATTCCTGCTGATAAACCGATCCAGATGGCGAACATGGTATTAGACATTCTGTCGTCTCAAGTGTTACACGCAAGACTGTAACCTCACCCGTAGCCAAGGTCAATCTAAATTGCTCTTAACAGCGGGCACTTTGGTAATTCTAACGTTTTCCAAAATGGAACGCCCGGTGGCAGTGTGTATCGGCCTGATTTTGTTGGACTTTCACAGCATAAATCTTAAGTTTGATGGGTTGCTTATTTGGGCCTGCAATGCCTTATCGGGCCAGCGAACCCTGGATTTAAGTGAAGATTTCAGCAATCCTTTGCAGATTCTCTGCATAAACTTTCAATTCCTGCGATTTCGGGCAGAATACGTCTAAGTTATTGATTTAAAAATAGTTATACCCCATCACAAAGATGATCTTAATTTTTCTTGACACTGCTTTCTAAGTTGCTGTAAGTTTCAGCCCTGCCTTGACCTGCAATTTTCAGCAGTTCAAGGATCCATTTGGGATCTTTACTTCAAGTTTGTACCCGTCACCTTTTGGCAGACAATCTCTAATCGTCTGCAGTACGGTAAAGGTTCTCACCCAGGAAATCTATTGAGTTTGTTTTGCGTGCATTGTTCTGCGCTGGTTCTTGCCAGCTCAGAAAATGCCTGAATTTTCCCACCCGTCCACTTTTGGCAGACAAGCCCTAATCGTCTGCGGTACGGCAGAGTTCTCGCTGCAAAGTGTTCATTCAAAAATCTAGGAGGAACTCGCAATGACGAGGCGGAAATTCCCGTTCGTAAGTCTTATGTTGTTTACACTCTTGTTCGCCGGTATGGCATTGGCCCAGACAGACCCTGGCGTCCGTGCCGGAACGGCGGCCGGCGGCGCTTTGGCATCCGTTGGCGCCAATAACCCCGCTGGTAGCCTGGCGTTCTTCAATGATGCTCTGGATACATTCAAGGAAGTCGATTCAGTTTCCGGCACGATTGAAGCAGGTTCCGGACTTGGACCGCGTTTTAACTCCAGAAGCTGTGCTTTCTGCCATGCTCAACCGGCGGTAGGCGGCAGCGCTCCTGCTGTTAATCCGCAAGTAACGGACGCTTCCGCGGATGGCGCGAGAAACACTCTCCCGTCGTTTATCAGCGCTAGCGGGCCGGTGCGCGAAGCCCGTTTCCCATTCTTCTTCAACGCCGCGGGAAACCCTGATGTCAACAATCCCAACGGCGGCGTGGAAGACCTGTTTACCATCACAGGCCGCACAGACGCCGGGACATGTAATCTGCAGCAGCCCAGCTTTGCTCAAGCCGTAGCCACAGGCAATGTGATCTTCCGCATTCCCACGCCGACGTTTGGCGCCGGGCTGATGGAGAACATTGACGATTCAACCCTGCTGGCTAATGCCTCCGCCAATTCCGGCGCATTCGGAACCAGCGGCTCCTTTAACCGGAGCGGCAATGACGGCACCATTACGCGCTTTGGCTGGAAGGCGCAGAACAAGTCACTGGTGATTTTTGCCGGTGAAGCCTACAACGTGGAGCAGGGCGTTAGCAATGAGGCGTTTGGCCAGGAACGTCCGCTGCCCGGTGAAGGTGGAATCGCTGGTCTGCCGGCAAATTGCCGCATCAACGGAACGCCGGAAGACACTACGCATTTCAATGCAGACAATCTGGGAACGTCCAGTGACGTGGTGAAGTTCGCTATCTTCATGCGCCTCACGGCCCCGCCGACTCCATCCACAACCGTACCCGGGGGCGCTACTTCCATCAGCAATGGGCGGGCTCTCTTCAGTTCCATTGGTTGCACTTCCTGCCACACGGCTTCGCTTACGACCGCGGCGTCATCGATCACACCTGGTTTGGGGAATGCCACGGCAAACCTGTTCAGCGATCTTGAAGTCCATCACATGGGTACCGGGCTAAACGATAACGTCAGTCAGGGCGGAGCGGGTGGAGACCAATTCCGCACGGCCCCGCTATGGGGAGTGGGCCAGCGCATTTTCTTCCTGCACGATGGCCGTACCTCCAACCTGCTTACCGCCATTGGCGCGCATGCCAGCAGCGGTTCGGAAGCTAACACTGTGATCTCGAATTTCAATTCGCTCACAGCCACACAGAAACAAAACCTGCTGAACTTCCTGCGCTCGCTGTAGGACGGTTCGGATGTCATGTGGGCGAGACACAAAAATGTCTCGCCCAGTTTCTACTTGAGTTTCTGCGCTTAAATGAGCGGCACATGATACGGCTTCCAAAAGGAGGGACAGTGAGACGCAATTTTTTCCTTGGCCTTGTTCTTATGAGTCTGTGCTTTTCTCTGATGTCTTCAGCGCAAAGCGATGGCGATCCTGCACAGCCGGAAACACCGCAGGGAGGCGATTTCTCCAGCAATCCCAATCCGCAAAAGGTCCCCAGCGGAATTCTGGTTAAAGGGGCAATGCCTGGGGCAAGCGATTCATCTACGCCTATCCCGGAAGCGGGGATCGTTAATGAAAAGGTTTACAACAATAGATATTTTGGGTTCTCGTATCCATTGCCCGCCGACTGGCGCCAGAAATTTGCCGGGCCGCCGCCTTCTGACAGCGGATACTACGTGCTGGCGCAGATTGAGCCCACAAAAGCATTTACAGGGCCGAATCGTGGTTCCATTTTGATCAGCGCCCAAGACCTGTTCTTTACACTTGCGCCGGCCAAAAATGTTGTTGAGCTGGTCCAATACAAGAAAAGCAGGCTAAGCAGCGACTACAAACTGGAGCGCCAACCGGATGTGGTCAAGATTGCCGGACGCGCTTTTATTCGCATGGACTATATGTCACCGGTTGCGGAGTTGCATTGGTACGTACTGACTACGGAAATCCGCTGCCATACGGTGGAATTCATGCTGACCAGCCGCGATACGGCGATGCTCGAAAGCCTGGTGCAAGGCATGGACAAGATGCAGTCGCTGGAGCAGCAGTCTTCGGGAGAGGCTGACGGCGCAGGAGGCGATAGTCCTGTATGCGTCAAGGGTTATGCCAGCGGAGACAACATACTGCAAAGGGTTGAGCCAGTCTTTTCTGCCCACAAATTCAATCCTGTTCCGGTCAGGATCACTATCGATCGATACGGCAAGGTAAAGCACGTTCACGTAATCAGCGCATTTCCCGAGCAGACCAAGGCGATTATCGATGCGCTGCTGCAGTGGGAATTCAGGCCGTATAAAGTGAATGGGCAGCCGGTGGAGGTGGAGACAGGAATCATGTTTGGGATGGCCCCACAGCAGTTGAGGAAAGCCTCGGCGGGAAAAGTCTCTGACTGATTTAATAAATGGGTAAGACTGATTTGTAATTGGGTAAATTGGTAATTTGGTAAATGGAAAATTACCAACTTACCAAATTACTCATTTACCAATTTCCTCCTCGCTCTTGACGGCTTCGCGCCCCGTCGAATATAACTCTCTCCATCTGGTGTTTGGGAAGCGCGGTGAGAATCCGCCACTGCCCCGCAACTGTATTCGCTGAGAACTTGAGCAACATGCCACTGGGACAGCCCGGGAAGGCGCTTCAAGTTCAGTGAGGCGTAAGTCAGGAGACCGGCCAGGTGCCCGTCATTGGGCGTTTCCGGCTGCGCAGGGAGAGCCGGAGAGCTTTCTTGCAGTATGAAGTCCGGTCCATTTTGCTTTCGGAAATTTGTTTTTAGGTCATAACTCAACGTCGCGTTACCATTGGGGTTGTCGTCCGCGATTTACGCAACGATGCTTAAGGTTTGCCGAGGACGTGAGTTCGATTTGAAATAGTGCTTTCCGCAAGCGGGATGAAATCGCTCTTCTGCTTCACGTGCTCATTTGTTTTTTCGTGTGCATGCGCAAGAAGTTTTCCGCCGCCCGTCAGAGCCAGAAGCGATTCCATTGACTACTTCCGCGGGAGGAGTCTCAAAAGATGAAATCTTTTTTTTGCGCCAGCCTTGTGCTGGTGCTCGCATTCATGGCATTGCCACCACAAGTTGCCGCCGCTAACGGCGGCGTACATGGAACAGTCACGGACCCGCTGGGCGCAATTGTGCCAGGCGCGCCGGTGCAGTTATTTCACAATGGGAAGCTGGCTGCTGCCACCGTCACGGATGGAGAAGGGAACTACCGCTTCGCTCCGCTGGCTCCGGGCCGCTACCAGGTAAAGACGCAGGCGCCGTCCTTTGCGTCACAACAAAGTGATGTCTACGTAGGAAGCGGCAGTAACCCAGCGGTTGATCTCACACTCAAAATCGGCACAGTCTCGCAACAGATCGTGGTTTCGGCGACAGGGACCAATCTGCCGGACACACAGACAGGCGCTTCTGTCTCGGTTGTTCCCTCAGAGCAGTTTCAGCACAAACTTGAGGTGCTGGAGCCGCTGCGCCAGGTCCCCGGTGTTCAGATCCTGCAAACGGGCGAACGCGGAATCACTGAATCACTTTTCATCCGCGGCGGTGAGAGCACTGCGAACAAGGTATTGCTGGACGGAGTCTCGATTGATCAGATTGGCGGTACCGTGGATTTTGGCGGTGTATTCACCACCGGTATTGACCAGACAGAAGTTCTGCGAGGATCGAACAGCGTGCTTTATGGGTCTGATGCTCTGGCAGGGGTAGTGAGCTTGACCACGGATAGAGGTAAGACTTCGCTGCCGCTGTTCAGTTATGCGTTTGACGCAGGAAATTTCAACAGCCTTCACAATGACGCAGCACTGGGCGGAATTTTTAAGCAATTGGATTACTTTTCTGAGTTTTCGCGCTTTGATGGCGGCAACACCTCTCCCAGCCCTGCGTTTCATAATGCCACCTATGCCGGGAATTTTGGCTGGACTCCTTTGGGTTCCACCGAACTGCGGGTATCCATTCATCGCGTTGTGGGAAAGGTAGATGTTCCCAATGCCGTAGATTTTTTTGGCATTGCCGATGACTCATTCCAGTCGCAGTCCAACACGTACCTTGGCGTGGCATTGCAAAACCAGACGACCTCACACTGGCACAACCTGTTGCGTTACAGCGCGCTGAGACAGGACTCAGAGTTTGTGAACCCATCGCCAACGGGCACACCCGATGACTTTGGGAATTTTCTGGGCAATACTCTTACGATCCGTGGGGCGAATGGGTTTAGCACCACCGGCCAGGCCATTCTGGATTTTGCCGGGACCTATCCTCAGCAGTTTTTCATTTTGAATAGCCGCGATGCGCTAGATTTCCAATCAGACTACGCTTTTAACTCTCACCTTACTGCGCTCTTTGGCTTCCATTATGAGAATGAGCGCAGCACAGCTCCCACCGAGCGCACCAACCTCAGGTATACCGGAGAGGTCCATGGCAATTTGTTCGGACGGTTGTACGCGACTCTTGGCCTGGGCATAGAAAAGAACGCCATCTTTGGCGTGGCTGTAACGCCGCGTGTTTCCGCGGCTTACTATCTTGTCCGGCCCCGGCCCAGCGGCCGGCTTGCAGGCACGAAACTCAAATTCAGCTATGGACAGGGAATTCAGGAGCCGTCTGTTTTTGCCAGTGACAACTCTTTGTTTTCTCTTCTTTCCCAGCAGCCGGGAGGAGCGCAGCTCATCTCGCAGTTTAACGTCCAGCCGATTGGGGCAATACGCTCACGCAGCTATGATGGCGGTATTGAGCAGCTAATGTGGAGCGGGCGCGTAAAACTTGGGATCACTGGTTTTTACAATCGCTTTACCAACCAGATTGAAACCGTGGGGCAAGGCGGCCTGATCGAGCTTGGCGTACCTGCTGATGTGGTAGCGCAACTGCCCTTTGGCGCTTCAGTCAATTCATTGGCTACACGTGCCTTTGGCGCTGAAACCGAACTTGAATTCAATCTGGGGCATGGCTTTATGGCTCGCGCCGCGTATACCTATCTTGACGCGGTGGTGCAGCGCTCTTTCTCGAGCGACGAGCTTTTCCCTTCCTTCAATCCGGCATTTCCAGATATTCCCATTGGCGCTTTCTCGCCATTGGTGGGAAACCGGCCTTTCAATCGCGCGCCGAACGTTGGCAGCTTTTATGTGGGATATGCGCGCCAAAAGGTGGCGCTCTCAATCAGCGGCAACATTGTCAGCCGTCGAGACAGCAGCACGTTCCTTTTTGATTCCTCCTTCGGCCCAACCATGCTGTTGCCTAATCACAATCTGGCTCAGGCTTATCAGAAGATCGATGCGAGCGGCAGCTACCAGATGAGCCGCTATCTGCAACTCTATGCAGCTATCGAGAATCTGCTTGACCAGCATTACGATGCGGCGCCGGGATTTCCTGCTCTCCCGTTTAACGTCCGCGGCGGAATCAAGCTGACCCTGGGGGGCGAGCGAAGGAAATAAAACCAGGGAAATAAAGTAGATGCCCGGCGCTGATCTTGGTCTGTACCTGTCCGGAAGATGTCGCTTCTTTGGAAGCACTTCCGCAGGACAACCGAATCGGCTGCCGGGCTTTTTTTCCTGGAATTTGCCTGGAGTGACCAAAGGCCATCTACCAACGACCTCATGCCAGCAAGGCACGCTTGAACTTATGATGTCGAGTGGAAGGCCGTTTGTACCGCACTCCCCATGGAACTTGCAGCCGAAAATAAACTGAGCACCGCACAACACTATTCGCCGACGTCGACGCCTGTTCTGGATGTCTTCCGTCCGCTGCCCCCGCAGAGCAAAGAGAATCTCAGCGCGGGAGAGTACTTTTTTGGCAGCAGTCTGGTAATCCTTGCGCTGGTAGGGCTACCAAGCCTGCGTGCTGCGATTGAGATATCGCCTGGCTATTGGGCTGCCGCCGTACCTTTTGTTGCTGTTGTTGGCTCCGGAATTGTCCATGAGACAGGACATCTTTTCGCCGCACTGCTTTTCGGCTTCAGGATCAATCAGATCAGGACTGGCCCATTTCAGCTTGGGGGGCGTGCTCGTTGCCAGGAACCTTATTGTGGCGATGTGCTCACGCTGGGTATTGCGGTATTAGAGCCTCGCGTGACCGATCAAAGTAATGCTGTATTGCGCCGCAAGTTAGTGCTTCTGCTGCTTGGCGGGCCGCTGGCCAGTTTGCTATTGGCTGGCGCGCTGGAATTTTCTGGCGCCATGATGCAGCCAGGTTTTCTGGCCGTCTTCTGTTTGCATATAGGCGCTGCTTTTTCCGCACTTTTTGCGATCGCTGCTCTATTGCCTGACGTTAACCGTCGTGGGAATTTTTCTGACGGGGCACGCCTGCTGATGCTCTTGAAAAATGACGGCAAGGCAGAACGATGGTTTTCCAACATCCGCTGCCAGATTGCTCTGAACCAGGGACACCATCCCCGCGATTGGGACCAGGCCTCTGTAAGCCGCGCTGCCGTGGTAGATGACAATTCGCGAGATGCCTTTATCGCTCGCTGGATGGCTTACCTGTGGGCCGCGGAACGCCAGGACATCACCTGTGCCACTAAATATCTTGAAGGCGCGCTGGAGTCTTTGGCATATTCCACGCCAAAGCTGCGTGACCAACTGTTCCTGGAAGCTGCGGTTTTTCAGGCTTGGTTTCGCGACAATCCTTCGAAAGCTCTTTTCTGGGTCTACCGTATTCGCAACAAGAAGCTCACGCGCCTGCAGAAGCTGCGGCTTGATATAGCCCTGCTGTGGGCGGAAGGCCGGCTGTTTGATGCCTGGGAAAAGCTGGGTACAGGCTATATGGTGCAGCTACAGGAATTGCCCGCGTCACCCGGGCGCGCGCTGGCGGAAGAGAGCGCCGCGGAATGGAAGCGCCAGATGGAGTCGCGCATGCTTACCCGCGCATGGCGCAGCATGTATTCGCTTTCAAGACAGCTTGAGCCTTCTGCACTGCAGGAAGGATTCTCCGCACCGGCGCAAAAACATAAAATTGCTTCGTGGTAGTATCCTCTTGTGTCCGCTTCCAGAAAATCGCAACGAGGGGGACGTGCAAAACCGCGACCTCGACCAAGCGCTACCCATCTGGTTGTAATCACCGGCATGTCCGGTTCCGGAAAAGCCTCAGTGCTCAAGGCATTTGAGGACCTGGATTACTACTGCGTCGATAACCTGCCGATTGATCTGATCCCACGCTTCGCCGATCTGGCCAAGCAATCCGCGGAAATTGAAAAAGCAGCGCTGGTGGCGGATATCCGCGAAGGCGAGCAACTGAAGCGTCTGCCTAAGATCATTCAATCGTTGCGCAAGCAGATTGAGACCACGGTGCTTTTTCTTGAGGCTTCAGACGACGCACTGCAGCGCCGTTTTAGTGAGACCCGGCGGCCCCATCCGCTGGGGAAAGACTCCAGCGTGAAGAACGCGCTCAAGAAAGAGCGCCGCATGATTCAGCCGATTCGCGCCATGGCGGACATGGTGGTGGACAGCTCAAAGTTTAATGTCCACGAACTGCGTTCGCATATCACCGGCAAATTTACCGCCGGAAGCACGGATAAAGACCTTCTGGTTTCCATTGTCAGCTTTGGCTACAAGGCTGGAGTGCCGAATGATGCTGACCTGCTCTTTGATGTCCGCTTCCTGCCGAATCCCCACTTTATCCCTGCGTTCCGCCCATATACCGGACGCCATCCGCAGGTAGCCAAATACATCCGTTCGTTTCCCCAGACGCAGGAATTTATTGACCGCATCTCTTCTCTGCTGGTCTACCTGATTCCGCATTATGTGCGCGAAGGGAAGAGCTATCTGACGATTGGCTTTGGCTGCACCGGCGGGCAGCATCGCTCTGTGTTCATTAGCGAAGAGGTGAAGAAGCTGATGGGTAAGTCCGGTTTCCGGGTCAAAGTGGTGCATCGCGATGCGCCTAAGTGATTAACAATACTTTACTTGCAAGCAATTGACCCTGATTGAGCCGCACTCCTTTAGAATGGAAGGAATGCTTTCTGCTCCCATGGGTACTTTATGCGACAACTAACACGGTTGTTGGCATTTCTCCGTCCGTACATGCCGCAGTTTATCGGCGCAGTCTTACTCATGGCTGTTGTTGGAGCGATGGAAGGCTTCCGCATTCTGCTGATGGGTCCAATCATTGACAGAGTGCTAAATCCCAAGACGCCCGGACGATCCCTTACTCTGTTTAATATTCCCGGAACGCAACACGTAGTTTATCTGCAGGATTTTGTTCCTCAGCATTTTGCCAACCCTCTTACCGTGGTTGCGTTTGCTTTGATAGGCACGGCGATCATCAAGGGCATTTGCGATTATATTGGCACGTATCTGGTCAATTACGCCGGCTTTGGATTGATCACGGACCTGCGCAATCGCTTGTATGACACGATTCTGCAGCGTTCTATTTCGTTCTTCTCCAGGCACGCGACAGGCACGCTGGTTTCCACGGTGGTGAATGACGTGGAAAAAGTCCAGGTCACGCTCACCATAGCGTTAGCGGAATTTCTGCAGCAACTCTTTACGCTGGTTTTTCTGATTGGCGTAGTGATCGTGTTGGGACACAAGCTGGCAATCGTGCTGCTGGTCTTTGTTCCGTTTGTGATTTTTTCGGCGGGCAAAATTGGCAGACGCGTTCGTACCACAACGCGCAAGGGACAGGACAAGCTGGCCGACATCCAGAATATTCTGCATGAAAGCATTGCCGGGAACCGGATCGTAAAAGCGTTTGGCATGGAGAACTGGGAAAGCAGCCGCTTCCGTAGCGCCGCTAAAAAGCTTTTCCGCGCGAACCTGAAATCAGTGGCGACGCAGGCCGTAAGTTCGCCGCTCATGGATATCGTCGGCGCGCTGGCCATAGCATTGCTTCTGTGGCTGGGACGCAGCCAGATTAATATCGGCGCAATGACTCCAGGTATCTTCATTGCTTTTATCATTGCGGTTTTCCGGCTTTACGATCCTGTACGCAAGATGGCGTTTTTCAACAACAGCTTTCAGCAGGCGCTGGGCGCGTCGCAGGAGATCTTCCATTTAATTGACGAGGAAGACGACATAAAAGAGAAGCCCGGCGCTATCGCGCTGCCAGCGTTTAGAGACCGCGTGCGCTTTGAGGACGTGACTTTTTCTTATACGGGATCCAACGGGTCTGAGCCGCAGATACTGCGCAACATAAATCTGGAAACGCGGGCAGGCGAGGTTGTGGCCATTGTTGGCTCCAGCGGGGCGGGCAAAAGCACGCTGGTACATTTGATCCCCAGATTTTTTGATGTGACTTCAGGAACCATTAAGCTTGATGGCCATGACATCCGCGATGTCACGCTGGCTTCTTTGCGCGCACAGATCGGCATTGTTACGCAGGAAACCATTCTGTTTAACGATACGGTGCGCAACAACATTGCTTATGGACAACCGTATGTTACCGAAGAATCTGTGATGGGAGCGGCGCGGGCAGCGCTGGCGCACGATTTTATTCTTCGCTTGCCTGAAGGCTACAACACGATCATCGGCGAGAAGGGCCTGCGCCTTTCCGGCGGCGAACGCCAGCGCATCGCGATTGCTCGTGCGCTGCTGAAGAACGCACCGATACTGATTCTGGATGAGGCTACTTCCGCTCTGGATACTGAGTCCGAATCACTGGTGCAGTCTGCGCTGCAGAACCTGATCTCCGGACGGACGGTGTTTGTGATTGCCCATCGCCTGACAACTGTCCGGCATGCGGACCGCATTGTGGTCCTGGAAGGCGGAAATATTACTGACTCCGGCACGCATGAAGACCTGCTGACGCGACTGGGGACGTACCGCAAATTATATGAATTGCAGTTTATGGATTTAGACTCCAAAATGGGTGACGAAGCTGGCGTTGTTGCCCGCGAGCCCCAGATCAAAAATTAAGATCAAGCATTAAGATCAAAGACTAAAGGCCCCAAGAAAAAACCATGTCCATCCGTTCCATGACAGGATTCGCGCAGGTAAAGTCTCAGGCAGGTGAAGGGACTTCATTTACTCTCTCGTTGAAGGCTGTCAACCACCGTTTTCTTGATCTCCAACTCCGTCTGCCGCTTGATCTGGATGAACTGGAGATGAAGATACGCCGGACGCTGAAAGAACGGCTGGCGCGCGGGCATGTGGAGGTTACGCTCAGCGTGGACCGTCGCGGCGGCGAGGGTTATGAATTCAATCGGGAGATGGTTGGCGGTTACATTGAGGCCTTCCGCAAAGCGGCGCGCGAGTTCGGCACAAACGGCGAGCCTGATCTGAACAACGTATTTCGCCTGCCAGGCGCGCTGGGCGCGGTGACTCCGCTTGACGGTAATTTTGAAGCATCTGTCCTGGCTGCATTGGATCAGGCGATCCAGAAGCTCAACGTGATGCGGGAACAGGAAGGCCGCAGCATGGAAGCTGAGATGCGCAGCCGGCTGAACTCTCTGGAGCAGGCCACAAATGAGGTTTCCAAGCTGCGTACGGCTGTCTCACGGGCCTATATGGAGAAAGTCCGGTCACGCATGCAGGAGCTGCTGGAAAACGCGGACCAGGACCGCATTCTGCAGGAAGCCGCGATCCTGGCCGAGCGCAGTGACATACAGGAAGAGCTTGTCCGCTTGCACACCCATATTGAGCATTTCCGCAAGCTGCTGGACCAGGCAGGCGAAGTGGGCAAGAAGCTGGATTTTCTTTTGCAGGAGCTCAACCGCGAGGCCAACACATTGCTTTCCAAAACTTCCGGCGTGGCCGGAGAGGGCCTGCGCATTACCGAGCTTGGCCTGCAGATGAAGTCAGAAATTGAAAAATGCCGCGAGCAGGTGCAGAACCTGGAATGAGCGGCATACTTTACATCATCTCAGCGCCTTCAGGCTCCGGCAAAACCACGCTGGTGAATGAACTGCGGCAATATGTTGCCAACCTGGAGTTTTCCGTTTCCTTTACGACCCGTTCGCCCCGAGGCAGTGAAGAGGATGGGCGCGAGTACCACTTTATTACGCACGAAGAATTTGAAGCGATGATCGGGCGCGAAGAATTCCTGGAGTACGCGCTGGTTTTCGGCAATTACTACGGCACGACCAAGTCCGTGCTGCAGCAGGCAAAAGACCGCGGTAACGACGTGCTGTTGGATATCGATGTGCAAGGCGAGCGCCAGGTGAAGCAGAAGATGCCGGATGCGGTAAGTATTTTTGTGTTGCCGCCAAGCCGCGCGGAGCTGGAGTCGCGCCTGAGGAAGCGGAGTTTGAGCGAGAACGTACACGCGGAAGAGGTAATCATTCGCCGCCTGAACACGGCACGCAGAGAAATTGAGAACTATCCCAACTACGATTACATCTTGATTAACGACCGACTGGAGCAGTCGGTGGACCAGTTGCAGGCCATTGTGCTGGGCGAGCGAATCAGGCGCTCGGGCAATCTCCAATCTGCGGATGAAAAGCGTTATCTGGAAACCGCGGAGAAGTGCCTGAAGTCGCACATGGAAAACGAGATTAAGGGCGTCCTTGATTCATTTGGCGAACCGCCTGCCGCAGCGACCGAAGCCAAGAGATAGCCTGCCTGGGGAAAAATCGTCCCCAAATCTGCCACTATTGTTCTACTTGCCACCAGGATTACAATTTATCTATGAAGGTCGCCCTGGGCGTTACCGGCGGGATTGCAGCCTATAAAGCGGCGGAGTTGGTGCGTCTGCTCCAGGATAGAGGCATTCGTGTGCAGGTGGTGATGACGCGCGCGGCGCAGGAGTTTGTCCGTCCTCTGACCTTTGCTGCGCTCAGCGGAGAGAAAGTAATTACCGACCTTTTTGGCGCGGGCGC
Organism: Terriglobia bacterium; assembly: GCA_963724105.1. Taxonomy (GTDB): domain Bacteria; phylum Acidobacteriota; class Terriglobia; order Terriglobales; family Acidobacteriaceae; genus Angelobacter. Next base: position 800,270 of record CAVRTD010000010.1, read on the forward strand.
TGAAGAGCCCAATATTGATTCCGCGGTGGAACATATTGCTGTTGCCCAGGCCATTGATGCATTGGTTGTGGCTCCTGCTACGGCTGACGTGATTGCCAAATTTGCTCACGGCGAAGCCAATGATTTCCTGACCACGCTTTTTCTTGCCACCACGGCGCCAGTGGTCGTTGCGCCGGCGATGAATGTAAATATGTGGGAGAACGCGGCTACGCAGGCCAATATTCGGGCGCTGAAAGCGCGCGGCGTTGCTGTTGTGGAGCCGGATAGCGGTTATCTGGCTTGTGGCATGGTGGGTGCGGGCAGGCTTGCGGCGAATGAGACTATCGTAAAAGCGGTGCTCAAAGTCCTGCAGGCCGAGCAGGACCTGGCGGGCGAAACTGTTTTGATCACGGCGGGCCCCACGCGGGAGCCGATTGATCCGGTGCGCTACATTGGCAATCGGTCGAGTGGCAAGATGGGATACGCGCTGGCGGAAGCGGCGTTGCGTCGCGGGGCAAAGGTGATTCTGGTTTCCGGGCCGACGGCTTTGAAGCCGCCGGCGTCAGACAGGGCTGAGGTGATTCAGATACAGACAGCGCAGCAGATGCGCGACGCAGTTCTCGAGAACCTTGAGCGCTCAACTATCGTGATCAAGGCCGCGGCTGTTGCAGACTTTACCGTGCGGTCCGCCACCGATGAGAAGATCAAACGCAAAGGCCCCATGACGCTGGAACTGGAGCCGACGGTGGACATTCTGGCGGAGATCGGCGCAAAAAAGGGCAGCCGCATTGTGATTGGTTTTGCCGCCGAGACCAATGATGTGCTGGCCAATGCCCGCAAGAAGTTGGAAAGCAAATCGGTGGACGCTATCGTGCTCAACGATGTTTCGCAGCCGGGGATTGGCTTTGATTCTGAGCGCAACGCGGTGACGATCCTTACGCATGGCGGCACGGAAATTGTTCCGGAAACAAGCAAGTGGGAAGTCGCGCACCGGGTGCTGGATGCGGTGGTGAAGTTGAAGGCGGAGCGTGTGGCGCCTTCCACGAAGCGTTAGATTCTGCAAACACTCTACTGGAACCACAGCGTCTCAAAAGCAGATTCCTCGCTGCGCTCGGAATGACAAATCTAGAAACTCTTTTTAATAAGAACAGTGTACGTAAAAGCGAACACGAGTGATCGACTGCGTCGGGTAGAATGATTCCATGCCCAAGCCTCTGGATCCGCAAACAAAGAAGCAACTCGTCTCACGCGTGAATTATTACCGCGAGATGGGGATCTATGATTTCTATCGGCGGCCGGTGGAAGAGGGAAGTGAACTGGTTTTGCACGCAGAGGCTGAGAATTCACCACTGGAAACTATGGCTCCAACAAAAACAGCGACCTCATCAAGTATGACCACGGCAAAAGCAGTCCCAGCAAAAGCAACGCCCACATCAGCGGTGCTGCCGCCGGTGATTGGCGACAAGCCTACCGCATTAAAACTCATTCGCGAAGATATTGGCGACTGCACCCGATGCCGCCTGCACAAAGGCCGCACGAATCTGGTGTTTGGAGTGGGCAACGTGAACGCCGAACTGATGTTTATTGGGGAAGGGCCGGGCGCGGACGAGGACGCCCAGGGCGAGCCTTTTGTTGGCCGAGCCGGACAGCTCTTGAACAACATGATTTCCGCGATGGGAATTAAGCGCGAAGACGTCTACATTGCGAATGTGGTCAAGTGCCGTCCGCCGAGCAATCGCACGCCGGAAAAAGATGAGTGCGATACGTGCTCGCCTTTCCTTATGCGGCAGATTGATGTGGTCAAGCCTAAAGTGATTGTGGCTCTGGGCGCGGTGGCCGCCAAGAACCTGCTGGCCGTCAGCGATTCCATGGCCAATCTGCGTGGCCGCTGGTATGACTTTAGAGATTCCAAGCTGGCGGTGACGTATCATCCGGCGTATCTGCTGCGCGATCCACGGCAGAAAAAAGAAACCTGGAAAGATTTGCAGATGGTGATGAAATATCTGGGGCTCAAGCCACCGGCAAAATCGCCAGAAGAATAACGCACGTCTTTTAACGTTTTTGTGGAACTGCGCTGAATTCTAAATTCCAATACTGAAGCTCATGGTAGAAACGCGGACGAACAGCTTCTTCCCTTACAATCAGATTGTCCATGCCCACTTTCTGTGACGTAGCATTGCCAGTCCCATTGGACATGGCGTTCACCTACAAGATTGCCGACCATCAGCCGGTAATTGGCGGGCGCGTACTGGTTCCATTTCGTACGGAGCGGCTTTCTGGCGTGGTATTAGCCATGCATGACAACGCGCCTTCCATGCAGGCCAAGACAGTGCTCCAGGTGTTGGATACGGAGCCTGTGCTGGATGCAGGCTTGATCAAGCTGGGGCAATGGATATCACAGTATTACCTGGCTCCGATTGGTGACGTTTTCCGCAGCATGCTGCCGCTGGCCGCAGAGATCAAGAAGGCCAGAATCTACCGCATGACAGAAACTGGTTACGAGGCGCTGCATGCTTCGGCGAATGTTGGTTCTTCGCGCCGGTCCAAACAGGATATTGACACGCAGATGGTGGAGTATGCGGTGCTGGATTATTTGTCGATGTCTGAGGACGCACTGGAAGGGACGATCCGCTCGGCTACGGGCGCTAACCGCCAGATACTGGATCTACTGCTGCGCAAGAAATGGATTGCGCGCGAAGATGCATCTTCAGTCCGCGACGCGCAGCGTACTGTGCAGGTGGCAACGCTCAAAGAGCCTTCTGTAAAACCAGGCAAGCTGAATGAGAATCAGCAGAAGATTATCGCGTTTCTACAGCAACAGGCGGGCAGAGCGCTGGTGGAACAGTCTGCGCACATTGGATGTCCCGCGTACGACTCTTCAAACTCTGGTTAAGCGCGAAATGGTTGAGCTGATAGAAGAGCCGGCGGAATTCACCATCAGCAGTATGAAGAAGCGCGGGCCATCGCATCTGGACTTTATTTTTAACGCAGAACAGAAGGCGGCGCTGACTACGATTCAACGGTCCGCGGCGGAACAAAAATTTTCGGTTTCGTTGCTGCATGGCGTGACCGGTTCGGGAAAAACGGCGGTGTATCTGGCAGCAATGCAGTCGGTGCTGGAGTCAGGGCGCTCTGCAATATTGCTGGTCCCGGAAATTGGACTCACGCCGGCAGCGGCGGCCAATCTGCATCAGGTATTTGGCGATGAAGTGGCCATTCTGCACTCAGCGCTTTCCGCGGATGAACGCGCAGAGCAGTGGCATCGGATTCGTCGAGGCGAGGCGCGGATTGTTGTCGGGACGCGCTCGGCGGTGTTTGCGCCGGTCGCGAATTTGGCGCTGATTGTGGTCGATGAAGAACATGACAGCTCCTACAAGCAGGAAGAGACACCGCGCTATAACGGTCGCGACGTTGCCGTGATGCGAGGCAAGCTGACGGGCGCTGCGGTGGTGCTGGCTTCGGCCACGCCCGCGATTGAGTCTTACCACAATGCGGAAGCAGGGAAGTATCGGCTGATCCAGCTGAAAGAGCGGGTGGAGCGGCGACCGCTGCCTGAAGTTGAGCTGGTGGATATGCGGTCAGAATTCCAGCAGACTGGCGAAGACCAGATATTCTCGCGGCAACTGATTCTGGAAGTTACGGACCGGCTGGAGCGCGGCGAGCAGGCGATGGTCCTACTGAATCGTCGTGGATATTCTTCTGTGGTGTTGTGCCGCAGCTGCGGTGAGACTCTGCAATGCAAGAATTGCACGATCGCCATGACGTTTCACAAAGCTGCCCATCGGATGGAATGCCATTACTGCAGTTATCGGCAGGCTGTACCGAAGCGCTGTCCGAAATGCGACAGCGAGCATATTTATTTCCTAGGCACAGGATCAGAGAAAGTGGAAGAGCGGCTGCACGCCGCATTTCCGCAGGCCAGAATTGGCAGGCTGGACCGCGATACTGTACGCAATCGCCATGACTTTGAACATGTGCTCAACCAGTTCCATTCCGGCGAGATCAATCTGCTGGTGGGAACGCAGATGATCGCCAAAGGACATGATGTGCATGGCGTGACGCTGGTGGGAGTTGTGGGAGCAGATTACGCGCTGGGCTTTCCTGACTTCCGCGCAGCCGAGCGCACATTCCAGCTGCTCACGCAAGTCGCTGGACGCGCTGGACGCGGCGAAACTCCGGGCAAAGTGGTGTTGCAGACTTATCATCCTGATCACTATGCAGTGCAGTTTGCCCAACAGCATGACTACTCAGGCTTCTACGAAAAAGAAGTTCGCTTCCGCAAATGGATGCACTATCCGCCGTTCTCCGCGCTGGCCAATGTGCTGGTTCGGAGTGACAAGCTTGAGCAAACGCTGCGCTGGACTGGACAGCTTGGCAAGTGGTTTGAATCGACACGCAATGACGGCGTTCGCGTGCTGGGACCGTCAGTAGCGCCAATTCTGCGCTTGAAACGCGATTACCGATATCACTTCATTTTGAAAGCGGCCAGCCGCGAGAAGCTCAATGCCGCGCTCAGGAGAATGCTGGCTTTCGCCGACGGAGAAAAAATTCCGCGTACGAATGTGATTGTGGATGTGGATGCTCTATCGCTGCTTTGAATCAGGCGGCACAGTGCCGACAGGCAGAATACGGTGCTCTACCCGGAACTTTTTGTAATTCGTATAGACGGTGTCATATTCCACTGGATCAGGACCGTTGGGTCTGACGAAGTATGGCCTGGGCCCTGACTCATTCATCAAAAGTTCATTCGAGCCTTTTATGTGACGCCGCCGTTGCAGCCACACTTCATCATTCACCTTGATCCATTCCTGCATGACGACCGTATCTGCGCTATAAAATAAACGTGTTTCACTGAGCTTCTGCCTGCGATCTTCTATTTCTTGTTTCGACAAGGTCTTTGAAGAAAATGCAGCATAATCCGGGCGGGAGAGCGGCCCTGCTCGAAGAGCTTTGCCTTCGACCTTCACAATCTGTAGTTCTTGCTGGTCGATCCAGATTTTTATCTTAAAGTTTGCGGCAATATCAGTTTTATCTTTTGTCGGTAGCGGATCGGCTTGGACAACGTAGGTTTTGCGGCCGTCTCTAAGCTCTTCACCCCGGGCTTTCAGGCGAAATTTCTGATCCAGCTCTGCGATCGGCAATTTAAATTGATACAACGTTTGTGTGAAATAGACCACGCCTACCGATTCTCTATGGTTAATCGCAAGCGGCTGAGGCTCCCAGTCTTTTAATCCTGATTCTTCCATGATCTTCTGGACAGCAATTTGCAGCGTTTCTTTAGTCTGATCAGGTTTGATTTGCTCATCCAGGATTTTGCGTTCCGCCTCAATCAATTTTGCGCGTTGGGCCTCATCTGCTTCAGGATCTTCCATTGCGGCGATGCTTTTATCGTTGTGTGCAATGTGTCGGCGAAAGGCGCGTCCATTGATTTCCATGACCTCGTAGGTGTCAGTGCCATGGCCGTTCTGCAGGCGAGAATCGGTGTTCGCTAGTTTCTCAACATAGGAGTAATTCTTTGGCAAGGATTCTCGCGCGTTGAAGTTGATCACCGCCTGTCTCACTATTTCCTTTACATCGAGTTTTTCTTTGTCATCGAGAGCAGGCGACGCCGCTGCAGGGTGGACTGCTGTTAGCAGCAACAGCAGGAAGGTCGCGATGCGGAAACACAGTTTCACAGTCTTTACTCTAGCTTGAACGACTACAACGTCAAAAAGTAGTTTTTTGTAACTATTGTTTTGACGGCGTCTGCTGCTGCGATGAGTTGTGGGAATCATGGATCACCTTACCCAATCCCTGGTCTCCGAATGGCGCAGGTGTGAGCGTGAGCACCAGCATGATCAAGGCAAAGACGGCCAGGATACGGCGCTTGGTATCGAGCGGAGGAAGCAACGGCACATCCGGATGGCGAGCACCGGTAAAGCGCAGCACCACGGCCCACAGAAGCCATCCTACCCAGTAAAACCAGCTCAACGGAAGCAGCACCATGATGCTGAGCAAAGAGATGGGCCGATGCAGCCGCGGATTGAGAGCGAAGATAATGTGGCCGCCGTCTAGCTGTCCACCTGGCAGTAAATTTAGCGAGGTTGCAAATAGGCCGACCCACGCCCCAATCGCCATGGGATGCAGATACAAGCCGTGCACAGGAACCTGCGTTGAGGCAGCATGGCTGCCCAGTGCGGACATCATCCAGTGCGCCAGCTTGAATATAAGGGGCAGTCCAAGAGTCAGGCTGTCATTGCCGGCGGCATAGGCCGCAGCTTCACCCGTAAGAGGCTTTGACGCCAGCAGAGCAAAGATCAGAATAGGGACCGCGACAACAAAGCCGGCAATCGGCCCGGCAATGCCAATATCAAACAGGTCTGCGCGGCTGCGGATGGGCGACTTGATACGGATAAAAGCTCCGACAGTGCCAATCAACGTGGGCGCGGGGATAAAAAACGGCAGCGTGGCCAGCACGCCACGACGCACACACAGCACATAGTGTCCAAGCTCATGCGCCGTAAGGATCCCCACAATGCATGCCGAGAAAGGAACACCCAAAAGCAGCCGATGCCAATCCTGCAAGACCCACTGCCATGGCCAGAAATCCAGGTCCTGGGAAAACAGGCCCAGATTGTGGTCAAAGCTGTACTGCATGCGGGCGCCAATGCAGAGCGTGGTAAAAATTGTTGCCAGAAAGAGGAGCGCGTGCAGCCAATAGCGCCGCCGCATGGGCTGGATCACCACAACCCTGATCTCTTTACGTTCAGGATCAAAGACGTGATATTCCTGGGGTAGAGGCTGGTTATCCGGCATGGAGCGATTGGCCCTTACAAAGATGGAGTTGGCCGGGCGTACGCGGTCAACTTATCTAATCGATGGACTGCAACTCCTTGCCTGGCTTAAAGCGCACGGCTTTTCCCGGCGGAATGTTGACCTCGGCGCCCGTCCGCGGGTTGCGTCCGATACCAGTTTTGCGCGGCCGTACGTTAAACACGCCAAATCCGCGCAGCTCAATGCGCTCACCCTGGGCCAAAGACTTCTTCATGCTTTCAAACACCGTTTCCACGGCCAGCTCAGCCTTGGTCTTGGTGATACCGGTTTTATTGACCACTTCGTTGATGATATCGAGCTTAATCACAGGTCAGCTCTCCTCAGATTTGCCAGAAACTGCGTAACTCATAGATGCTATTGGACTTCTACGCAGGTTGTCAATGGAACAGTTTCGCCTATAAGATGACTACTTTGTTTGCGTAAAAATTCCCTCAAAATCAAGGACCCCATCCCGAATGGCTATTAAAAGCGACCGCTGGATCCGCCGCATGGCACAAGAAGGAATGATCACCCCTTTCAATGACCGCCAGATGCGTGAAGGCGTGATTTCCTATGGCGTCTCTTCTTACGGATACGATCTGCGCGTCGCCGATGAATTCAAAATCTTTACCAACGTGAATTCCTCCATTGTCGACCCCAAGAATTTCGACGAAAAATCTTTCGTCAGCGTGCAGGCCCCGTCCATTCTTGTTCCCCCAAACTCTTTTGCTCTGGCGCGTTCGGTAGAATACTTCAAAATCCCGCGCGACATTCTGACCATCTGCGTCGGCAAGTCAACCTATGCACGCTGCGGCATCATCGTGAACGTAACCCCCTTTGAGCCTGAGTGGGAAGGCTTTGTCACGCTGGAAATCTCCAATACCACGCCGCTGCCGGCCAAAGTCTATTCCAATGAGGGCCTTTGCCAGATCCTCTTCTTCCAGGGCGACGAGCCTTGCGAAACCAGCTACAAAGACAAAGCCGGTAAGTACCAGAAGCAGCAGGGGATCGTGTTGCCGAAACTGTAGCCGTCTAAAATTCCGAGCATAGCGAGGAATCCCTATCGCTAGATATGCAGCCGGGGAACCACGTTCCTCCGTGGTAAGGGGTCGATTTTGCCCTTCCGATGACATGCGGTGTCGTGCGATGACCCGATGTCGGCGATCACCAGATCACCTGCGACCCCCCAATCTTTCCTGATCCGACCCATCCGTAATTCAAGAGTTAAGCGGGTTCATGAATTTCAAAACAACTTTCCTGCTTCGCTACCTTAGCTGAGGCAACCAGCATCTCTGCTTACCAGTTCCTATTCAGCAGCTCACGATCTGGGGTGCTCCATGAAAGCCAACTCATTGCTCCATTCTCTCCTTTCCACTTTCGTACTATTTCTGTTTTCATCATTTGCCGCTGGACAGTCTTTCCAGCGGACCATCCACCATGGTCCTCCGGCGCCAGATGTCGTCGCGGCCGATGTGAACCAGGATCGCAAAATCGATCTGTTGACGCCGCAAACCGACGAAGAGGGCGAAGGCCTTATCTTCCTGAATCAGGGCGACGGTATCTTCCCGGTGGAAGGCTCGCAACCTATTTCTAACATCGGCCTGCCCGCCACCCGCGTGGTTGTGGGCTGATTTCAATGGTGACGGAATCACTGACTACGTGATGGAGACTTGCTCAAGCGGCGGCCTTACCATATTCCTTATGGCGGGCGATGGCACTGGAGCTTTTAATCAAGACGGGGCCGCTGATAGACACTTTCCTCCTTTTGCCTCTTCCTGCACGAATGCAATCGCCGCAATCACCATCGCCAACGATACGCTGCCCAGTATCGTGGCCGCTTCCCAGGACACGAGCCTTGTGATCTTCCGCAATGACGGTACCGGCCACTTTACCCAGCAGCAGGATGTGTTTGGCGCTCCCGGAGCGATACTCACCGGCGTCTCCGTTGGCGATTTCAATGGCAATCACCGTCAGGACCTCGCCGCTGTCAGCACGAATCCCAGTGGCGGCCCGGAGCAGGTTGTTATCTTCTCGCAAAATCCCGACGGCAGCTTTCAGCCCCCGCGGACCGTGTTTTCCCTGAACGCCACGCTGCAGCTCACGCAAACCGTAAACTTCAACGGCTTCAACGGCAACCACAGTGACGATCTGGTGGTCCCCTTTTTCGGCGGCCCGAACAAGCGTGCCGGCGTGATTGCGCTCACCAATCTTGGCCGGGGAAAGTTCAAGAGCAATATCCTCCTGGCCGATCCTTTCTATGTATCCGCAGGACAGAAAGCCACAGCCATAAATTCCCGGGTGAAGCATGATGATTCCCGCGGTAAAGATGGAAAAGATGGCGATTCCCAGGAGAAGCCTGACGAAATTCGCGGCATCCTGGCCCCATTTTCTCCCGCGCCTTCCACCGGTGACTCTGTCTTTGCTTTTTTCCCCGCCGAAGGCGATGGCTGGGGCAAGCCGATTTATTATGACGTTCCCAAGGGCACCGGAGCGCAGGCCGTAGCCACCGCGGATTTCAATAACGATGGCCGCCCCGATTTCGCCGGGGTCGATAACAACACTGATCTCCTGGTTTTTCTAAACACCACCACCAAAGATACCTGCGCTTTTCCTGAACGTGCCGGAGTGCGCATCTGCGCGCCGGACTCTGGCGGGGACTCCGACAGGGGCCCAGACGACCATTCCCAAACTGCCAAGACCGCGAAGACCGCCAAAATACATGCTTCAGCCAGCGGCGGCGCCTTGCCCATTGCCGGCATGCAGGCATTGATTGACAACAAACCCGTCGCTGACTCTGACATGAACACTCTGGATGCGGCTGTTCCTGTTGCGAGCGGCCGTCACATTCTTACCGTGACCGCCTCGGACCCCAATGGTCATGTCTTTCAAAGTAGCGTGACCTTCCATGTCCGGTAGTTAAGTTGCCAAACTCGCGCTTTCATCCTGTCCGCTGCTATGGCAGCGGACAGGGCTTCTTTATGTGCCTTGTGGGTATTTAAGGTCGAACTGGCATCGCCTGTACTAATCCGCGTTCATCCGCGTCAATCCGCGGTAAGATTTGCTTTCCGATCAGTGTTATCAGTGCGAATCAGTGGTGAGCTTGTTCACCTGCACTGATGCTGGTTTTCCTCCGTGTTCCTTAGTGTCCTCTGTGGTTAAAGGTTTTGTTTTTTCTATCCGCGTTCATCCGTGGTAAGGTTTTCCCGATCACAGCTGATCTCGCGCGATTTCCGCCATCTTTTGGCCGAACGCTTTCTTCAGCTCCAGCACTTCCAGCGGACACTCCAGCCAGTTATGTTCCCAGCACACGATCAGATCGCAGCCCTTCGGATCATGTCCATGCCGTTCAAAGTTCCGGCTTTCGAACTCAAACTCAATCCTCACTCGCTGCACACGGTTCTGGGCCACCACTCGTAGCGCGTCGCAATCAGGAAACTCAGCCTGCACGTGCAGGACTGCAAACCCCAGTTCTTCGGCCATCGCCGCAAACAGGAAAAGCACGGTCGCCTCATTCGTCGGTTCACACAGGAGTGAGCAGGGATGCATCAAGGCTCCGTAAGTCGGCCGGTCCGGCAGCACCGGTATGCACACCGGGGGAATAAATCTCCCCGGCCGTGCCCGCCGGCGCAAAATCTCCCTTGCCCGGACCAGCCCAAGAACGTCTTCCCACCCGGCGGCTTCGCCATTTTCTTCCGCCCACCTTTTCAGCCCTATGGGAGCATTGCTCCAGGCGCCAAATTTCCTGACGAGCGGTTTTTGGCTGAACTGGCTCAGCTTCTCATACTCAAAGGTGGTTGGCAGCTTCTTCAGCCTGCGCACAATACCGGCCCAGTCCCGGAACAACACATCCAGCTGCACTTCTTTGTTTCCCGGTCTTTCCAGATTGCACTCGCGCAGTGCTTGCGTGTAGCTGCCAAATTGCTTTCTGATCTCCCCGCGCCCGATATCGGCGTGCTTGACCAGCTCGTTGCGGCTTGGGATATGCCCCAGCTTCTCTTTGCAGTCAAAAATGGCTGCCATTACTTCTTGCTTTGTCATTTTTCGCTCCAAATAAAAAAGCCACCCGTTTGGGTGGCTCTATTTTTTGAATTGTCATCCCGATAGGCCGTAGGCCTGAGGGATCTGCTTTTTGCCCGTTTCAAGCGGACACACTTCTTCCCGCAAGTGTGAAGGCAGCTAAAAAAGAGGCTGGCGTGCTCTTCACGGAGAAGGCAGCTTAAAAACAAAGCTAAGAGCTAATGGCCAATAGCTAAAAGCCGCCTTCACGGTTGCTGGCCTTTTCGGGTTGATTTTGCAGTTGCTAATGGCTATTTGCCAGTCGCTAGCTGCTTCTCCCCGCCGACGCCGCTCTCGGTCGAACAACCTTTGGATTATGGCAGAGATTAGAGACAATGTCAATAGACATTGTCTAAATAATCTCCGGAAACGTGTTCCGCCCGAAGCCAGCATCAAGTCCGTCATGTCACGCTTGGCGCATTGCGTTCTCAAACACTGGCATTCCTGAGTTATCGGATTTCTGAGATGATTGGAAGTATGCTGGAACTGGAACTGTTGTTTGATCCTGAAAACAAGATTCAATATGGACGGGATGTCTGTTTCCTGTGCGGAGCCGTACTACCAGCGGAGCGCAATACAGACGAGCATGTCATTCCTAGATGGGTACAGAAACGATATGACCTATGGACCCAACGCTTGACTCTGCTGAATAAGACACAAATTCCATACGGTCAACTCACAATTCCATGCTGTGTAACATGTAACGGCGTTCATTTGAGCAAGATAGAAAATGCCATGCAGAAGGCGTGTGACGCTGGCGCACAGGCTGTCAGGGACTTGCCATCGCAAACAGTCTTCATCTGGATGGGAAAAATACTTTACGGGCTGCTATACAGGGAGCATTTCTTGAGTTGGAGCCGCCGCGATCCTAACGATGGCCCGATTGTTGATGAAGAAATGTTGAGACGGTACAGGTTGCATCACCAGTTTCTGCAAGCCGCCCGTATCCCATTTGAATTTCACCCTGATGTTCCCGCATCAATCTTTGTGTATGAGACATTAGAGCCAGCGGACAACAAAATGCGGTTTGACTTTCGGGACAATCCGCTCATGTTGTCCATCTCAATTCGCGTCGGCAAGGTAGGGATAATTGCATGTTTGCAAGACGGCCACGCGGTTAAAGACTCATTCGGAGATGTTTATAAAGAGTATGAGAAGTTGCAGCTTCACGACATTCAATTTAAGGAAGTCAGCGGTAGAGTCTGGTATGATCTCAGCCGTTTTAACCGGACTCCTAAATTCATCATGGGTGAGCAAGATGGTAAGGTCAGTGTGTTCATGAATTCGCTTGGTGGTCTGAGCGGAAAGCCCTTATTTGAGGACTATGATATTGAACAATATGGCAAGATGTTCGCCGCATTCTTGTTTGCTCCTGAAGATCAGATTACGGCGCCTGGCAAAGTAATGACGTGGCTTCATAAGCCGTCTGGTGAACTTAATCAAATGTTGGCTGATGACCAGCCTTAGTCCAGTGGTTGATTCTTGCTTCCGCCAGCTTCACATACTCCGCTTCCTTCTCAATACCAGTCACATCTTCCCAGTCCGATTGCATCGCACCGATCATCTCTGAACCGGAGCCAGAGAACCGCCCAGGAGACGGCGCGGTGCATGAGTACGTGGCGGTCTGGTAATGACCTGTCTGTTCCAATCCGTAGGAGAAGCCGCCGATGCCGGCGAAGGTGTCCAGTACTTTGAGCATACGGAAGGTGGGAATTGCTGAAAAAGAGCCGTGTTATACTCCCGGCCCATGACAGAGAAGAACGATCTATTACTTGGTTCGGAAGTGACTCCTATAACTCAGGCGGGTGTATTTGAGCTTTTAGAGAAGTCGACGAAGGGCGCAGTTGTGCTGCTGGCGGTGGCTTACGCTTTAGGATTATTGGTTACGAATCAAGCCCTGATTGGACTCGGCGTAAGTGATTACTCATCCGTGCGGCCTAAATTCGTACTTACGGGTCTATGGAGTCTGATGTTAATCGTCAGTGCTGCATTGCCGATGGTTTTGCCGCTTCGCTCCCTCATCAATTTCGAGCCTAAGACGGAACGAACCAAAGAGCCTGTCAACGGGCTAACGATTTTACTTTGTGTCCTTGCAGGTAATATTGTCATTTTCGGCCTTCTAGGTTTTCATTGGCCCGACGCTGGGATCTTGTCTCTTGTGGAGGTTGGTCTCTTCTTCATAGTTGTGTGGTTAGGCCTTGTGACTCTCTACTATGCGGTTTTGGCATTGCGGCTCGGTTTTAAGATTAACCGAGTATTGATAATAGAGACCTTACTCATGCTTTTCTTCTTCATGAGTATCGTATTCGCGACGCGGATAATCGCCGATATGGTCTATCCCCATATCCCTGAAGCTTCAGGTGGTGGTGCACCTGTGTTCGGTTCTTTGATTCTCCACAAAGACGGAGGCGAAGAGTTCTGGAAAGAAGCCGGAATCGGGCAGAATGACAAGATAACAACGAATCCTCGCAGTAGGTTAGTACGTCTTCTCTACCAAGATGAACACATAATGATCGTACAGGTATTTGGGAATCCGAACCTGAAGAGAATGACGTTAAACAAATCGCTAGTGGATGCTTTTGTGTTGGACGTAACCTTTGACTCTTCAATTCTCCATCAGCGATTAAAAGAGCCAGAGCATTTAGCTCCGGCTGTACAGCGGTAACTTCTGTCGTGGGTAATTCCAGGTTACATGTCTTAAAGAACACGATCCAAAAGGTGGTTATTGAGATATGAGGCTGCGTACGTACCTGCGCTGCCGAGTGCCCCATCCTTTGCGTTCTTTGCAAAGGGTGGGATTGGATTACTATTTCGGTCTTAAATACTCCAACCCATCAAGCCTGTTCGCGAACGATATTGCAAATCATTGCGACAACAAGCGCCGTCTAGAGCCTGCCCTGAGCGAAGTCGAAGGGCGCGATATGAGTTAGCCCAGCACGTCCCCGCGGCGCGCTTGCGCGCTAAGGGGTAAGTGCTGGGTCAGGAAAGAATGAGATTCTTCCTTACGCCGTAGGCCTGCGCGCAGCCACAGGCATAGAGCACAACCTCGACGCGTTTACGGGCAACTATTTCATCTTCGAGAACGGGAAAGGACACTCCGTGCCAGGCTTCGGAACTGGTCTAGTGGAGTCTTCTCGACTGCCAGTCCCTGTCCACGCATCTTCTTCAAAGCGTCCGCCAATCGCTCTCGGGCGACAGGACCCATGGCGATGAATCGGAAAGCCTGGGCTTTGCTCTTCGCCATTGGCAGAAGCTCTATTGCGGCTGAGAAGCTGCCGGACACAGTGTTTATCCCGATGTCCCCCAGTGTGCCCGAGGCAATTTGTCTGTCCAGGCGAATTGCTCCACCAGTAAGTGACAGAACTTGAAGAGTGCCTTTGTGTTTTTCCGAGCCGATTGAAACAACAGCTTCCTCATTGTTCGGCACAGAGAATCGGGGTGAGCGAATGCGTTTCTGCTTGACCATCCCTTTGCAACTCCGTCGATGTGCGTGAGATAGGATTTAAATTATCTTCAGAACATGTTAGCAGCGCTGGCGGGCCGAATGGAATGATGAACATGGTCATTACCATGGCGTAAGGATATGGCCATTTGGCGGTCTTTAGTACTCATGGCTTGCCGTGCCGCTTACGCCACCATCTGCGGCGCGAGTGTCGGGAAGATTTTTTTCCAGTCATCCTTCATGCTTATCACCGTCCAGCCCTGAGCGCGCGCAAGGTCCAGCGCCTTTTCGGCGCCGGCGGTGTAATCAAACTCGCGGGTTGCGTCATCATGCAAAAGCAACAAGCGCATGGCTGGACGAGCGGGTCCGCCAGTAAAGCGCAGCATTTCAATATCGCCATTGGAATTCCCGGCGGCGAGAATCGGACGGCGCCCGACCCGGCTCCATATACGCACTGGCTTGGCCGGACCATCGTCAAATACATCCGGTTTTCCCAGATACGCAACCGAGCCGCATTCGCCATCCTCTGTGTAGCAGAGCGCGCTGGAGCTGCCGACAACGCGTTCAGCCGGAACGCCGTAAGTCTCCGCGCTGATCACGCGCATAAAATCACGATCGCCACCGGAAGCGATGTAGTTGGTGAACCCGTTTGCCTCCAGGTAGCGGAGCAATTCCACCATCGGCGTGTAAGCGCATTCGCGCAACCGGCGCTGCAAGCGTGGATGCTGCGCGTGTTCCAGAAACTCAGCCGCGTCCGCCTGATAGGTTTCCACCGGCATTCCCTCAAACGCCTTGAGAATTCCGCCGATAAGGATTTTCACCTGACTATCATCGCCGTGGTAGTGCTTGGTCATTACGTCGCTGAGCCAGACATAGTCTCTGAGGTAAGCGGCTTTCCAGGGCTGCCGCTCGCGCAAGGATGCGTCCTCGGCGGCCATGGCAGCCAGCCGCTCCAGGATGAATCCCACTTCCACCGGCAGTGGTTTCTCTGACCATAAAGTGCCGTCATTATCGAATACGGCGACGCGGTCTGCGGGCTCAGCAAATTCAGCTGTGTCCGGCGTGGTAACACGCTTAATGAATTCTTCAATCGCTCTTTTGGGAGCGGAGTCATTCCAGGAATCAAGTCTGGCCATGGCACTTCTCTCTTCTTGCATGTTTGCTTTGAGGAAAGATGAGAAGACGCCAATATCGGAGGTCTGCTAGCGCCGTAGGTCGTCGGAAGAGTTGAGCGGGAATGAAGAATTGCTAATCGATTTTCGCGCTGGGACATGTGGCGCAGCAGGTAGCGCGTTAAACGCCGCCCACCGCGGCGGCTATTCCGGTTTTTCGCGATGCCTTCTGCCACTCCAGCAACCCGGCAATCGACATCACCAGAAACACCACGTACAGCGCCTGACGTCAGATAGAGATGCTTATAGCTATAGAGCCCAATCACCAGCACATCGCCCACAATCCAGAACCACCAGTTCTCAATGAGCTTTCGCGACATCATGTATTGCGCAGTCAGAAAAAGCGCCGTGGTCAGCCCATCAGCAAACGGGACATTGCTGGGCGTGTGCCGCAGGATCCAATACAGAACGCCGGTGGCGATTGCGGCCATCGCCACATATCCCAGCAGTCCCTGGGCTGACGCGCGATTTACTTTCAGCTCAGAGTGGTTCACGCCGCCGCGCAGCCAGTTCCACCAGCCGTAAAAGGCAATCGCCATGTAGACAAATTGCAGGCCTGAGTCCGCAAAGAGTCCAGACTTATAAAAGACAATCACGTAGACAATGTTGTTGGCAATGCCAATGGGCCAGTTCCATATGTTCTGGCGGATAAGAAGCCATACGCAGAGCGCGCCGCTCAGAAAGCCTGCCAGCTCCTGCCAATTGCGCGCAAGAAATCCTGGGACTTCACTCCAGATGGAATGCATTTATAGGTTAGGGGGTTTGCCCTTCACTGGCTTTGTAGATATAGCGGATGGACGGTTTATACACCAGCAGGGAAGAAGAACCGTGGCGGCTGATCTTGATGCAGTTGCGGTCATACCACTCGATCACGCCCTGCACCTCTTCGCCATCTTTCATTACCACCACAACCGGCGTCTTGCCCTGGATCTGTTTCTGGTAATAGTAGTTTTCCGCGTGGGTTTGTTCCGACGATCCGCCGCGACGTGGCGCAGCGGGCATACGGTCTGTGCGTTCCAGCCGCTCACGCCGTTCTGAAACTGGTTCAGTGCGGGGCGCCGGTGAACTGAGTGACGGCCGGATCAATTTCCGGCTTACAAACTCTTCCTCATGCGTCCGTTCCGGGGCCTGGCGAGCAGCTGTCGAATCCATTCCATCCTTCATAATTGTCCGTCCCGCTTCATCGAACCTTGCACCGGTAAAACAATGCCGCCTCGGTTTGCCGAGCTGAATCCGAAAAATGTGATCGAGAATTCAGGTGCGAGTTAGTGCTGTAACCGTACCACAGCAAGGTTTAGATTTTCAATTGTCTGAAAGGCCAACAACCTGAAGATTTCTCTTTACATTTCAATACGAATCCACCAGCGTTAAAAACATTTAACGTTCCAGGGCCAGGGCAAATGCATCCAGTGACAATGGCCGCAACACGTTGCGGCGCATGCCGCTCTGTACGTGCCCCAGTTGCTGCGTGGCCTGCGCAATCCAGTTGAAATCCACAGCCGCAGCCAGCGATTTCAGCTCTGTTGTGATGTCCGTATTGCGGACCAGCTCTGGAGCGCCTGAGACCAGCGCCATCAAGTCTTTCAGCAGTCCATAGATAGCGCTCAGCAGACGGTCCGTCTTTTCCTTGCCTTCACCGCCCGCGCGATAGGTTTCGGTCGTCCGGAACAGGTCAGAATGTTCCGCCGAACGCACCGCAGTGACCAAAAGTGTCAGTGCGTCTTTGCGCGCGGCCATGTAGTCATCCAGATTCAGTGTCCGCGCTCTGCCCACAGCGCCGCCACTCAGCCGGGCCACTAGCTGCCGCTGCCGAGCATTCCATTCTGGTCTGGATTTTTCCAGATATTGCTCGATCTCCGTGGTGGGAAGCGCGCTGAGCGTAAACGTCACGCAGCGGGAGCGGATCGTCGGCAGCAGCTCTCCGGGATTGCGGGCCAGTACAAAGATTGTGGCAAAATCGGGCGGCTCTTCCAGCACTTTCAAAAGCGCATTGGCCGCCTCTTTCATAAAGGTTGAATCCACAAAGACAAATACCCGCCTTCGCGACTCTTGCGGCTTGTAGCGTGCCGTCTGTATCACCTGCCGTACCTGGTCCACTTTGATCATCATTTGCGGCGGGTCGGGCGGTACCACCAGCACGTCAGGATGAGTCTGCACCAGAATGCGGGTTTCACGCTTGTCGGTTTCGCGCAGCCCTTCGCGGGCTTCCACGGCTTCAGCAAATCTGGATTCCAGGTCTTCCGCCTGGCCAATGCGCACGCAGTTGCTGCATACGCCGCAATAATCCGGCAGGCCATCGGTTTCGCGCGGCTGCAGGCAATTCATGGTGCGGGCCACCATTAGAGCCAGAGTGTATTTGCCGGAGCCCTGCGGTCCAGCCAGGATCACGGCATGCGGGAAGCGGTCACGGGCCAGCATCTCCCGCAGCTGCTGGACGGTTTCAGCGTTCCCCTGGAAGCTGGAAAATGACATGGCCACCATTCTATCCATTGGCGAGCGCCCGTGAAGCCGCGATCTGGCCAGGTTGATGTAAGATTTTTTATTTGTCTAACCCATTGAATAATATGGACTTAATGTTTCCCGTTAAATTTATTGAAGATTTTTTATGCGCAGCTATATTTCGGTGGACCATTTTGACTCTACTACTACAGAAGCAGGCTCATCCGTCGACTGCTAATAGGGGGATATGGACCCGGAAGCCGTATCCCCCTTATATATTTTGCAACCCTCCCCTCCTCCTCCAAACACCCAATCGCAGACATAACCCTCGATCCCGCAAGGCGTTTTTTCCATCCATCCAGATCAAAACGGCAAATCTTAGGTTTTTTAACAGACGTCTAATGGCCGCCTAAGAAACAAGGCCCATGATTCAGATCAGGGAAATCCCCATCTCTATCGTGCATTCTTGAGGATTGGTTCGTTCAACCCTCGCCGGGGCCCCTTCGTGAGGTGTCTTGTGGTTATCGAACTATTCCAACTGGCGTGGAGCAAAGTTTTCAGCTGCCGCCATAAAAAATGCACGCCACTCATTACTTGCCGCAAAAACCAGCCTCGTTCCGGTGTGGCGGCAATCACCGGAACCTACTTTGTATGCCTGGGTTGTGGCAAAGAATTTGCCTATGACTGGGACAACATGAAGGTCATCGACCCTGAACCCAGCCGCGTGCGAATCCTGGCCGAGAAGGCTGCGGCAATGTACGCTGGGGAGTAAGCGCTGAGCTTGGTGTTTTTTGTAACTGCGCAATACATGCTCAGGAAGTTTTTTCTTTTGCGCTCTCAGGAAAGAATCGCTCTTCCACCACGCGAGCAATCTTCTTCTGCACCTTGGCGATTGGATCGGCCGCGTCCACCCGGGCTACGCGTTGCGGAGCGCGCTCGGCAATTGCCAGAAACGCCGCCAGCACCCGGTTATAAAACGCTCGATTTTCTTTTTCAAAGCGGTTCTCATCTTCCGCCATGCCTTTGGACTGTTCCACATTTCTGCGGCGGGCACGTGCCACGGTTCGGGCCACGTCAGAGACCATCAGGATCGTCAGGTCCGGCTGCAGGTCATGGCACAGCGTTTTGTGCAATTGCAGCACGATTTCGCTGCCCAGCTCGCGGCCGCCGCCCTGGTAGGCTTCACTGGAGTCGGTAAAGCGGTCGCACAAAACCCACTGGCCGCGTTCCAAAGCGGGAAGGATCTGTTCGTCAATATGCTGGGCGCGGTCGGCAAACATCAGCGCCAGTTCAGTAAGAGGAGAGAGCCCTTCCGTCCTTGAACTCAGCAGGACTGTGCGGAGCTTTTCTCCCAGGGCGGTGCCGCCGGGCTCACGCGTGGTGATTACGTCAACACCGTGTTCACGCAGGTATTTGGCCAGGTTTTCCAGCTGCGTGGACTTGCCCACGCCATCCAGGCCTTCAAAGGTTATAAATTTGCCGCGCTGTCGAAGAGGCACGAGTAAGATTTAATCATAAACACGAAGACAGCGAGCCCTTTTCGCGGCAAAATAGAAAGAACAACAACTCCCAGGAGGATCAAATATGCGACTGGGCGACGACATTGACGACCACTGTTCGCGCTGCAAACGCTCCACTGACCATTCCATTGTCTCAATGATGGGCGAAGAGGTGCTTAAGACGCGTTGCCGCACCTGCAACGGCGAACACAAATATCGCCAGAATAAAGGCCGTAGTAAAGAGATGACGACCCAGGAGGCATTCGATAAAGTGCTGGCCACCATTACCGGCACCCAGCCCAGTGAACCAAAACGGAAAAAGAAGTAATCCTCCCCGAAATCTGTCTTAGTCACTGCCAGAGCCTTAACCCGTTTGTTTTGTTTTCGAAAATAATTCCAGCGGCTTGTTTGCGCCGGTTCATTTTGCACGATACTCTGTGCAAGTGAGTACGGCTATCATGTCATCGCAAGAACTTCTTAATTCCGTTAATAACCAATTGACCGTTGTCATGGCCCAGGCAGAGTTTTTAGCCAGGCATGCTGAATCCTCGCAAGAGATGAACCGCTGCATTGAGATTGAGCAGGCTGCGTCGAAAATCACGCGCCTGATCCAGGCTTTTGTGTCCGGCTCCCAAATGCCAACGCTTTAGTCTTTATCCCGGCACGCCCGTCGAATTGGTCTGTTGTCAGCATGAAAACACCTGCGCGCATGCGGCATGGCGCTGCCTTGCGTTTCCGCCTGTCTCCACTTAATCTTGGTGACGCCCTCACGGAGAAGAATTCAACTATGACCATCTTGTTCAGACGGATAGCCCTGTTTGCCATGTGTGCAAGCGTAATGTGTTTGAGTGGAACGGCCGCCCTGGCACAGAAGCGCCAACCTCAACCGGCCGCCAGCACGGCGCCCGCGCAGCCTATCCAGCTCACGGTGGACGCCACACATGCGCCGGAAAAAATTCTGCATGCGCAGTTACAGATTCCCGTCACTGCCGGCGAGGTCAAACTGGTTTTCCCAAAATGGATTCCCGGCGAGCATGGGCCTACCGGTCCCATTACGGATCTCACAGGTGTGCAGTTCTTCGCCAACGGGCAAAGATTAAACTGGCGGCGCGACCTGGACGAAATGTACATGTTCCATGTCAACGTCCCGCAAGGCGTCACCACGCTTGAAGCCCGGCTGGATCTGGTAATGCCTGCTCCGCCCGAGGGATTTTCTTCCGGAGCTTCCGCCACCACGCAGTTGGCCATGCTGAGCTGGAACCAGGTGGTGCTCTATGTGCCGGGAAAACATTCTGACGACATTCCGATCGTCGCCTCACTCAAGCTGCCTGCAGGCTGGCACTACGGAACGGCGCTGCCAGTGAACAGTGAAAATAATGGAGAGATCAATTTTCAGCAGGTTCCGCTTACAACATTGATCGATTCGCCGGTGCTTGCCGGAGCTCACTTCCGCCGTATCGCGCTGACCCCTGAAGGTCCCATTCAGCATTACATTGACGAAGTTTCCGATGGCGATGCGGCCTTGCAGATGCCGGCCGAGACCATTGCGGCATACAAGCGCTTGATGGCCGAGACCGGAGCGCTTTATGGCGCGCGCCACTACCGCGAATATCACTTTCTGCTTACGCTCAGCGACCACACGGCGCATTTTGGTCTGGAACATCATGAATCCAGTGATGACCGCGTGGCTGAGCGCACCATGATTGACGATGATGAGCGCTGGCTTGCCGGCAGCCTGCTGTCGCATGAAATGACCCATTCATGGAACGGTAAATATCGCCGTCCGAAAGGTCTGGCCACTCCGGATTACCAGGTGCCTATGCAGGGCGATCTGCTCTGGGTGTACGAAGGGCTAACCGAATATCTGGGCAACATACTGGCGCCGCGTGCCGGCCTGTGGACCAAGCAACAATTTCTTGATGAGACTGCCGAGATCGCCGCAGCCCTGGACCACACACCCGGGCGCTCGTGGCGTCCGCTGCAGGATACGGCCGACGCGGCGCAGCTTCTTTATAACGCTCCGCCGGAGTTTGAGAGCTGGCGCCGCAGCGTGGATTACTATCCCGAAGGCTTTCTGATCTGGCTTGAAGCGGACACGATCATCCGCCAGCAGACCAAAGGCGAGAAATCCATCAACGATTTCTGCCGCATTTTCCATGGCGGAGGAAATACGCCGCCCAAGGTTGTGCCTTACACATTTGATGATGTGGTGGCCACGCTGAATCAGGTCACGCCATATGACTGGAAGAAATTCCTGCGTGACCGGCTGGATACATATGGTCCGGGCGCTCCTCTTGGGCGGCATCACGAATGGCGGCTGGAAGGTGGTCTATAACGACACGCCCAGCGAATTCACCAAGGCCATGGAAAAAGCCCACAATGACGTGGATGCTCGTTTCTCCATTGGCCTCTCACTGGATGACAAAGGCGGCATTCATGATGTGATCGTCGATAGCCCGGCATGGAAAGCGGGGATTGCCCCCGGCACCACGCTGGTGGCAGTGAATGGAAGAAAATACAACGCTGACATTCTGCACGACGCATTGAAGGAAGGCAAAGGCAACGGCCACAATCTGGAGCTGCTGGTGATGAACGGCGACTACTACAAAAATTTCACGCTCAATTATCACGACGGCGAAAAATACGCTCATCTGGTGCGCGATGAATCCAAGCCAGATGTGTTGAGTGACATCATCAAGCCGCTGGCGAAGTAAAGCAGTGAGCCACTGGCGTTAGCAATTTAAATTTGAGGGCCCGCTGATTCAGCGGGCTTTTTTATAGTGCTTTTCCATAACTATTCGTCATCCTGAAGGGCGTGAGCGAGCCCGCGCATTTATCAGCGGGCGAGTAGCCCTGAAGGACCTTGCGCTGCCTTCCAAATCACCGGAATGAGATTTGTTGATCGTCAGGCCGCTCGATTTTTTCCGATCACCCGATCACGGGCGATGACGCGCGATCACCCGATCTTTTATTCCTTTACTCCGGCAAACAAATCCGTCTCCATCTCCGCCTTGCGCGGCGTGGAAGCGTTGGCCAGATGGAAGGCTTCCAGCCTTCCCCGTTTGTGGATTGTCTCTTCAAAAAATCCGAACAGCGGTTGCTGCGAGGTGTGCTGTTTGAACGCGGCAATCTTCGCTTCAATCTCTCTCGGCTCAAGCTCGATGGTCGTAGTAGTCGGCGGCAGCGCCACCGGCTGGCGGCCCGGCATGGTGAACAGTGCGGTGGCGTAATAAAGTTTCTGCGTCTGATGAGGCGTGAGTCCGTTCTGCAACTGGTCAGTAAAGCGGTTGGTGCGTCCAGCCCAGTGGCAGGCCATGGTGGCGAAAAGCGAAACCATGGAGTGGTCAGGGTGCGCCGTGATGGCCCCTTCTGTCCCCATGCTCATGATCACATGCGGCTTCAGTTCGCGCACGCGCCGCGTAAGATCGGCAACCACGGCATGAAAATCCTGGCGATCGAGTTTCCCGTCAGGATAATTCAGCACCGTGCCCTGGCTGACTTTGAGCAGCTTGCAAGCAGCCTGAAATTCAATGCGCCGTGCGGCGGAAAGCTCCTCATCCGACTTGGCGCCGCCGCGATGCGTGGCCGCCTGGCCAGGAGTAAGGCAAATTACGTGGGTTTCCACCCCACGTTCCGCATAATGCAGCAGCGTACCGCCAAAGCCGCCGGCTTCATCGTCCGGGTGGGCAGTTATACAGAGCAGGCGAAGCATCTTTTTTCTGTTAACCCTTCTCTCATCAACTGAAGCTTCTTGTGTATCACGGCTTGGGGTATTCACGCTATATGCGGAATGCGGAGAAGAAACCGTTCATGAAAGCACACATCACCGCTGCAAGTGGATTTCTTCTGATTGTTGCCACCCTTGGCCTGGCGGCAGTTGCCCGCACCGGCCAAAAACCCAATGCCGCTTTTGGTTCCAATACGCCCGCCGGATATGAGGTGATGCAGCTCAAGCCTTCGGGCGATACCCTTTCCCTGATGGGGCTTATCGAGTGCCCTGAGATTGAAGGCGTGCGGCACATCTCAGAGGGCATGAACGCGAGACTCATCTCCGCGAATGGCGCTCCCATCAAGGCATTTCCTCAGCACTTCAGTTTTCGTGTGACCGCATCACTCAGAAAAGTTCTCCTGGACGGGCCGGTTGTGTCAGTCAACGTGCCCGATGATTCACAGGACCTGCTGCTCAAACTCAAGTTTCGCGTTCGCGCCTACCACGGTTTAGAGGTCACGGAAATTGCTCCTGAATCCATTGAAATGATTGGAGTACCCGCGGACGTGCCCTATGACGAACGCGTTTATCGCGTGAATATGAACGTAGAAAACCTTCCCGCCTCTGACCGGCTGGTTATTGAAGTCCTCTCGCCGCAGGATGAAGTCCTGACGCATTTTCTTTTTAGTTTGCTTTAGCTTTTTGCGGCCGCGGGTTCGCTGGCGCTCTGCCAGCCTGGATCTGTGACCGTCGTCACCGCAGCGGCGACTGCTGCAGTCGCAATGGCAGGCTCTGGCGCCGGCATCCATGCACGAATCTGCGGCATGGCTGCGCGTGTTGCTACCTCGCCGCACCGGATCAAATCTTTGGCGTGAACAAAATCGTCATAGGCAAACTCGCCGATCGCCGGCTCAAGAATAATGTCAGACGCGGCCTTCCATGGTCCGCACATGCGGTCCTGCGCGATGGAGAAGCACTGCCCAATCACGTCAAACACATGGCGCGGGCCTTCCGGCTTGACCCAGTGCGCGGAAAGATACACTGATATCACGCGATCAGCGCCCATTTCTCGCAAGGGCATGGCCGGAACGGCGTGCGCGAGCAGGCCATCCACCATCAGGCGTCCTTCGACTTTGACCGGCTGAAACATTCCCGGATAGGCGCAGCTTGCGCGCACCGGGTCCACCAGATCGCCCTTGGTAAAGATTGCTGCTTCGCCGGTAATAATATCTGTGGCGGCCACCGCCAGCGGTATACGCAGCTCTTCAAATGTTTTGCAGTGGAGGATTTTACGCAGCAACACGGACATCTTGTCATTGCTGAAGAGACCGAAGCGGGAGAAAGACCAGCGGGAAAAATCCTTAAAGCGCACCAGCGATGCCAGCTCTTCCAATTCTTTGGCGGAAGTTCCACTGGCGTAAGCCGCGCCGATCACCGATCCAACGCTGGTGCCGGCAATAAAGTCCACCGGAATGCCTTCTTCTTCCAGCACCTTGAAGACGCCGATGTGGGCCAGTCCGCGGGCAAATCCTCCGCCCAGCGCAATGCCTATTTTTGGTGGAAGAGCTGTTTCAACCGGCGTTGCAGGAACTGTGTGGCCGGCAAGCTCGCGGCCCAGGGCCCGCACAGACCGCACAATCTTGTTTAGCGGATTCTTCACGGCGCTCCTTAGCTGTTACCTTCTCAAAATCAGCCTCTTGCACCCTTATCGTAAGATGCTGCTTTACCGTAAATGTTGCTTCGTAAGTTAAACGGTGCAGAGCACTTATAGTTTCACTCTTGTCCGCTGAAAGCGAGATACCTGCGGTAACCTTGGTAACTGCAAGCAATTTGGGTCACCAAATGGGCCAAAAAACCTGAAATAATGATTTTTATCGCTCCATTTTTCTGCAATCAGACAGCACTCTTAACACAAGCATTCGTGACTGGCGCTCTTAAACAATGATGAGAGAATTTTCCTCCGGCGCACTGGTTTTGCGTCATATGCAAAAACAATGGTGGGTGGCCGTAATCGAACCCGGCAGGGAAGGCGAGCCCGAAGACCGCAAAAACGTGGCTGCGCTCCCCAAAGGCAATATTGATGCCGGTGAAAAGGCCCCGGAAGCAGCCCTGCGTGAAGTCCTGGAAGAAACCGGCCTTACCGTTACCCTTATCGCCAAACTCGGCGACATCAAATATGTTTACGTGCGCAAGTGGGCCGGCAATGAAAAAGTTTTCAAAGTCGTTTCATTTTTTCTGACTAAATATCAGTCCGGACAGATCGGCAATATCACCGAAGCCATGCAGCATGAAGTGCGCCGCGCTTACTGGCTACCGCTGGCCGAAGCTCCCGGCAAACTGAGCTACAACGGCGAACGCCAGATGGCGGAAAAAGCGCTCGAATACGTAAATGCCCATCCCGACCAACTGGAATAGATAAAGTTGAGTAGATGAATCGTGGAGCGCGGCCGCCCTCGCCCGCGAAGTTCCACCTTTAGCTTGTGTGGCTCAGGCACTCCTGCCTGTGACCTGTTTCTGATCGTGTAGAAAGCCGGCTGCGTTCTACCTCCAGATGTTAGGTTTTAAATTACCCAATTACCAAATTACCCATTTACTCAATCCTTATTGCCCAATCCTTTTGATCCGTGTTTGTCCGTGGTAAGCTTTTTGCCGATTAACTCATGCCCAACGGTTATTACATGCCTTACATCGCCGAGTGCGACGAGCCTTACTGGCATTACCGCTTTGGCCATTCGCCCACGCGCAGCGCGCCCGATGGATTCATTCCGCACGGCGCCATCCTTTATCTGCAGGGGCCGGCTCCTGGCATGGGGACGCACCAGAGCGGGTTTCTAGAGGGCATCGGCCGCATCATCGTTAAAATTGGCGGCTTCAAACCTGCTCCTGCATTAGTGACCAACTCCTGAGAAGGGAGGCCCGCCGCCCCAAGAGACGGCGGGGTTGGCCAAGAGAAAACCAGAGCAAAATGAATATGCCATATGTTCGCCAGAGAATCAATAGCGAAAGTAGATTATATTGATTTGGAGCACAGGCCGCACTCGCCTGCGAAAGAGCAAGGAAACTCTCCCGGTATTCTGCTGAATCCAAACGCCATCGCGCGATGGTAACTTGACTGAATGAATGCTCATTCATTATTATTGACCCTGCGACCATATCCTGCCTTCCCCCGGCTTATGTCTCTGTACCGGCAGGAATTCGCGATATTTTCACGGACTGCTGTCCCCGTATCTTTATATCTTTAGTCATTCTTGCAGCTAACGGACCGATTGATGAAAACTGCTATCATCTTGAACGTCTCTAGTCTCATTGACTCGCCCACTCGACCCAATTCCAGGAGATGCTTGAGATGAGTAATGTTGCTGTCCCCACTGCTCCGCAAACGCCAACCGCCAGCAGCGCTGCCGCACACGCTGACCGCCAGGGCTCCAAAGCCGGCCATCAGCGGATCAACAAAGTAGCCGTGCTCGGCGCGGGCACCATGGGCGCCCGCATCGCGGCTCATTTTGCCAATGCTGGCGTGCCCTGCGTATTGCTGGACATCGTTCTGCCTGACGCAGCTCAAAGTACTGACAAATCTGCGCGCCGCAAAATCGTTACCGCCGGCCTGGAAGGCGCGGTCAAATCCAAGCCTGCGGCATTCTTTGAAAAAGGACTGGAACGGCTGGTCACCATCGGCACCTTTGATGACGATCTGAATCTGCTTGCAGATTGCGACTGGATCATTGAAGCCGTCGCCGAAAATCTGGAGATCAAGCGCGGCCTGCTCAAGAAAGTGGAAGCCGTCCGCAAGCCCGGCAGTCTGATCACCACCAACACCAGCGGACTGCCCGTGGCCAGCATCGCCCAGGGTTTCAGTGAAGATTTTCGCCGCCATTGGTTTGGCACGCACTTCTTCAATCCGCCGCGCTATATGCGCCTGCTGGAAATTATTCCCACGCCGGAAACTGATCCTGCCGCCATCGCTACCGTGGCTCATTTCTGTGACGTGCGCATGGGCAAGGGAATTGTTACCGCCAAAGACACGCCCAACTTTATCGCCAACCGCATTGGCACGTTTGCCGGACTGAACGTTTTCCGCGTGATGCAGGAAATGGACCTGACTATTGAAGAAGTGGACGCGCTCACCTCAAGCGGTGGCTGGACCAAGGCGCCTACGTTTCGCACCATCGATCTTGTCGGGCTGGACGTGCTCGGCAGCGTGGTCACCAACTTCAGTAAAAATGTGCAGGACGAACGCTCTGATCTGAAGCTGCCCGACTTCTTCAAACAGATGCTGGAAAAGAAGCTGCTCGGCGACAAGGTGAAATCCGGCTTCTATAAGAAGATCAAAGGCCCTCAGGGTGAAGAGCGACAGACTATCGATTGGAAGACCCTGGAGTACCATCCCACGCAGAAGGCAAAATTCCCCGCGCTGGAGATGGCCAAAAATATTGAGGACATGGGCGAGCGTCTGCGCACCATTCTGTCTGGCGACCCACGCGACAAGGCCACGCAGTTTATCTGGACGACTCTTTCCGATCTCTGGAATTATTCCGCCAACCGCATTCCTGAAATTGCGGACACCGTGGTTGAAATCGATCAGGCCATGCGCATGGGTTTTAACTGGGAAGTTGGCCCGTTTGAAGTATGGGACCTTGCCGGCGTGGAGCCGACAGTCGCGCGCTTGAAGAGAGAAGGCAGGCCCGTTGCGGCGAACGCCGAAAAACTTCTGGCTGCGGGCGCAAAGAGCTGGTACAAAGACGATCCTTCATCGCCCTCTGGCCGCGCTTATTTTGATCTGCGCTCTGGAACATACAAGCCGGTTCAGGTTGCGGAAGGCGTCTGGTCTGTTTCGGTCGCCAAGAAATCCAACGGCGTGGTCAAGAAAAATGCTGGCGCTTCGCTTATCGACCTGGGCGATGGCGTGGGCTGCATTGAGTTCCACTCCAAAATGAACGCCCTGGGCGGCGACATTGTGCAGATGGTCACGCAGTCACTCAAGACCGGCGGCATTGGCGACCAGTTTGAATCGTTTGTAATCACCGGCGACTCGGCCAACTTTTCCGTCGGCGCCAATCTAATGATGCTGATGCTGGCCGTACAGGAAGAAGAGTGGGACGAAGTTGATATCGCCATCAAGCAGTTCCAGGGCATGACGCAGGCCATCAAGTTCTGCTCGCGCCCCGTGGTTACAGCTTCTTTCGGCATGACTCTGGGTGGTGGCTGCGAAATCAATCTGCACTCAGCCGCGCGCCAGCCGCACTCTGAACTTTATATGGGGCTGGTGGAAGTTGGCGTCGGCCTGCTGCCCGGTGGCGGTGGCTGCAAAGAAATGCTGCTGCGCGCGCTGGACAATGCCAAGGCCGTGCGGCCCGATGGTCGCGGTGAATCCGTGGAAGTAATGGAAGGCATGAAGCGCATCTTTGAGACGATCGCCACGGCCAAGGTTTCAACCTCAGCGTATGAGGCCCGCGGACTGGATTTCCTCTCTGACGGCGATCTGATTTCCATGAACCGCGAACGCATCCTTACGGACGCAAAAGATCGCGCTATCGAACTGGCACGCGCCGGTTACAAAGCGCCTGTGCCGCGCACGGACATCCCCGCGCCGGGAGAAAACGTGCTCGCAACTTTGCGTCTGGGAATCCATCTAATGAAGCAGGCGGAATATATCAGTGACCATGATGTAAAGGTCGCGACCAAGGTGGCTGAGGTGGTCTGTGGCGGCAACGTTACGCCGGGAACTCCGGTGAGCGAGCAATACATTCTCGATCTGGAGCGCGAAGGGTTCAAATCACTCTGCGGAGAGAAGAA
Source organism: Terriglobia bacterium (assembly GCA_963724105.1). Classification (GTDB taxonomy): domain Bacteria; phylum Acidobacteriota; class Terriglobia; order Terriglobales; family Acidobacteriaceae; genus Angelobacter. The sequence continues at coordinate 829,151 of CAVRTD010000010.1, forward strand.
GACGCAGGAACGGATCCAGTTCACACTCAAGACCGGCAAGCCGCTGAGGAACTAGTGAAAAAACGCGGCCTGATACTTTTAGGAATCGTGGTACTGCTGGGAACCTGGTTTTTTGTGGTGGGCTATGAGTTCCTGGAAAAAGAAAACGCACTTTGGCAAAAGAAGGTGAAAGCCGCCAAAGAAGACCAGCTGCGCTGCATGGCCCGTTATACGAAGTATCGGAACTATGACCAGTTTCGTACCAGCATCAGGCTGCCGTATACGTCAGACCTTTCGCTGGATCGCTGGGCGAAGCAGTTCAACACGCTGCATGCGGGCATGAGCGAGTCAGAGGTTGAGATCGTCATGGGTGCTCCGGATTACGCACGCTGTGATGTAAGCAAGAGCGGCGACAAGTTTGTTGGGTCAGTGTGGCAATACGCGGTTACGGTTCCGCAGGACCTGGCGAACGAAGCGCAGAACAGCTCGATGCAGGTGATGTTTGGGCCTGACGGAAAAGTGACGGACAAGAGCGAGACGAATATGCAGCCGACTCCAACTCCGACCCCGGCCTTTGCAGCAGCAACACCAACGCCGATTATTGCTGCGACACCGGAGGCTTCGCCATCGCCTGCTGCCACGCCGAGTTTGGCTGCGCCTTCGCCAACTCCTAGCGCAACACCAGCAGCGACGGCGACGCCACAGTAGGTATGAGTTTTGATGAGAGATTTTTTATGAGTCGTGCCGCAAGAGCAGAGAAGCAACATCACGAGCTTATCTCGCTTGAGAACGAATTTCGTCAGCTGTTGATTGGCGCATTGAAAGAGTGCACAGACGGTGGAGACGGAGTGTTTCTCCTGTCCGAAAAAGCAGAGGAACGGGGTCTATCACGATTTGTTTGGCCCGTGACGAAAGAGCTTGAGACTTTGGGTGAGACGAATCTATGAACTGAGAACGTATGTTAGGTATGCGGTTAGAAGAATCACTTTATGGCGTCTTCTTGAAGTACTGCAATATGAATGGGGCAAATATGCCCGGCGGAGCCAAGCGCGCTGCTGCTTTATTCAAAGAGATCGGTACGTTGTCAGAGCAGGTATCGTCGAGTTAGAGAATTCAGCGCCGTAGAGCCTGCCCTGAGCGAAGTCGAAGGGCGCGAAATGAGTTAGCCCAGCGCGGAAGCGCTGGGTAAACGTAGAAGACATGAGAAGCCCCGTAGGGGCGACACAAAAGAATTTGTCGCAGGCGAGGTCGCCTGCGCTCCACAACTAGACAAGGCTAAAAGCCAATGGCTAATGGCCAGGAGCTAAATATGCGTGAAGTCGTAATCGCAAGTTCAGTTCGTACCGCGGTTGGAAAATCAGGCAAAGGCACACTGCGCGCCACGCGCCCGGACGACCTCGCGGCCGTCGCCATCAAAGGCGCGTTGGACCGTATTCCGCAGCTCGACAAAAAAGAAATTGAAGATGTCATCATCGGCTGCGCTACGCCGGAAGCCGAGCAGGGAATGAACGTCGCCCGTATTGCGTCCTTGCGTGCAGGTCTGCCGGTGGAAGTTTCCGCCATGACCATCAATCGCTTCTGCTCTTCCGGCTTGCAGGCCATCTCGCTGGCTGTGGATTCAGTCGCATCGGGCCGCGCGGAGGTCGCAATCGGTGGCGGCACTGAATCCATGAGCATGATTCCCATGGGCGGAAACAAAGTTTCTATCAATCCATGGCTGGTCGATAACTATCCTGACTCCTATCTTTCCATGGGCCTGACGGCCGAGCGGCTGGCCAAGCGCTTTGGCATCACCCGCCAGCAAGCCGACGAGTTCTCATTGAACAGCCACAAAAAAGCTATCGCGGCAATCCAGGCGGGCAAGTTTGAAGATGAGATTGTACCCGTGCCGGTAAGCTTCACCATGCCGAACGGCTCCAAGCCAAAGCGGATGGAAATTAGCTTTAAGGTCGATGAAGGCCCGCGCGCGGAATCGACATTGGAAGCCCTTGCCGCACTGAGGCCGGCCTTCCATGCCAAAGGCACAGTAACCGCCGGCAATTCATCGCAGACATCTGACGGCGCCGCGGCCACGGTGGTAATGTCGGCTGACAAAGCGAAGCAACTCGGCATCAAACCTATGGCCCGCTTTGTGGCTTTTGCCACGGCCGGTTATCTGCCTGAAGAGATGGGATTGGGGCCGGTGTATGCCATCCCCAAGGCCCTGAAGCTGGCCGGCCTGAAGCTGGAAGATATCGACGTAATTGAATTGAATGAAGCTTTCGCCGCGCAGGCGCTTTCTGTCATCAAAGAAGGCGGGCTGGATGCAAGCAAGATCAATCCCAACGGCGGTGCGGTTGCCCTGGGACATCCGCTGGGATGCACCGGAGCCAAGCTCACGGCGACGATTCTGCGTGAACTGAAGCGGCGCAATGGAAGATATGGAATCGTGACCATGTGCATCGGCGGCGGCATGGGCGCGGCGGGGATTTTCGAGAACTTGAACTAACCACAAAGGGCACGAAGGAACACAAAGGAAAGAAGTCATGTCAAGCGCAGCAGCTGCGAGAATTATGACACCGCATGAAATTAGCCATGCAGTGATCAGCGCTGCCATGAAAGTTCATTCTGCTCTGGGACCAGGATTGCTTGAGAGTACTTATGAAGCGTGTTTGGCGCATGAGCTCAAAAAAACCAGCTTCAAGGTGGAGACTCAGGTTGGACTTCCCGTTATCTACGATGGAATCCGGCTCGAGCTCGGCTATCGAATGGACATGCTGGTAAATGATCTTGTCGTAGTTGAATTAAAGTCCGTTGAAGAGATTTCGAAAATACATATCGCTCAAGTTCTTTCCTATCTAAAACTCAGCAAGAAGCAGTTGGGTCTAATCATCAATTTCAACGTTTTACATTTGAAGGACGGCATTAAGCGGTTGGTTGAAGGCACTGGGTGGAAATAACCTTCGTGCTCCTTCGTGTCCTTTGTGGTTAAAAAAAGAGGAGATTTATGGCAACAGCAGCAGTCCCAAACAAAACCAAACTGGCGGGCGGAAGCTTTCTGATTCAGGAGCACTCCACCAATGACGTTTTTACCGTGGAAGACCTGAGCGAAGAGCACCAGCAGATTGCGCAGACCACGCAGGAGTTTGCCCGTAATGAGATTCTCCCCAACGTGGAGAAAATCGAGCACAAGGAATTTGCGGTGACCCGCGGCCTTATTCAAAAGGCCTGCGAAATCGGCATCGGCAACGTGGACGTGCCGGAGCAATACGGCGGCTCTGACATGGACAAAATTTCCTCGGCTCTCATCGCCGAGCACATGTCGGTTTCCGGCAGCTTCAGCGTTGCGTTCGGCGGACACACCGGCATCGGTTCGCTGCCAATTGTTTATTTCGGCACGCCGGAGCAGAAAGCCAAATATCTGCCCAAGCTGGCGACGGGCGAATTGATTGCCGCATATGCGCTTTCCGAATCCACCTCTGCCTCTGACGCCATGAATGCCCGCACCAAAGCCGTGCTCTCTCCTGACGGCAAAGAGTGGATCCTGAACGGCGAAAAGATGTGGATCACCAACGGCGGCTTTGCCGATGTGGTGATTATTTTTGCCAAGGTCGATGGCGAAAAATTCAGTGCGTTCATTGTGGAGCGCAAGTTCCCCGGCTTCCAGTCCGGCAATGAAGAAAAGAAGATGGGTATCCGCGGCTCTTCTACGACTCCGATTATTCTCAACGACTGCCGCGTGCCCAAGGAAAACCTTCTCGGCGAAATCGGCAAAGGCCATGTGATCGCTTTCAACACGTTGAACATTGGTCGTTACAAGCTGGGCGCTGGTGTGGTGGGCGGTGCGCGCAATTCGCTCAACAATTCTATCGCTTACGCCAAACAGCGCAAGGCGTTCGGCAAGACGCTGGCTGATTTCGGAATCATCCAGGAAAAGCTGGCCAATATGGCGGTGGGTGTCTATACCGGTGAGTGCATGTCTTACCGCACGGTCGGCATGATTGATTCGGCGATGTCAGAGATCGATAAGAACTCCCCCGACGTTTACAAAGAGACGGCCAAGAACATTGAAGAGTATGCGGTCGAGTGCTCCATCCTGAAAGTGTACGGTTCGGAGATGCTGGATTACGTTGTGGATGAAACCGTACAGATCTACGGCGGCTACGGATTTGTCGAAGAGTATCCGGCTGAGCGAGCCTATCGCGATTCGCGTGTAAACCGTATTTTTGAAGGCACAAATGAAATCAATCGCATGATCATCACCGGCTGGCTTCTAAAGCGGGCGATGAAGGGCCAGTTGCCTCTCATGCCGGCCATCAAAAAGCTGACGGAAGAAATCATGTCCGGCCCGAGTTCTGCTGAACCGCTGGAAGGCACGCTGGCTGCGGAGCGCACGCTGGTCAGCAATGCCAAGAAAGCCACGCTCATGCTGGCTGGCGCGGCAGTGCAGAAGTATATGGCGGCCATTGAGCAGCAGCAGGAGATTCTTTCCGCCATTGCAGATATGGTGATTGAAGTCTACGCCATGGATTCTGTGGCGCTGCGCACGCAGAAGCTGGTTGAGAGCCAGGGCGAGGCGAAAACTCAGGTGGCAGTGGCCATGGCACAGGTCAGCCTTAGCCTCTCCATGGACAAGATTGAAGCAGCGGCCAGGAAAGTTGTGGCCGCCGTTGCTGAAGGCGACATGCTGCGCACGCAGATGGTCATTCTGCGCCGGCTGTTCAAGCATGAGCCGTTCAATCTGATCGCGCTGACCCAGCAGATTGCCGCTCGGTTGATTGATGCAGGGAAGTACGTGCGCGCTTAACCGAAAGTTGAGAATCGAATCGCGGCTGGCTATCATCTCTTAGCCAGCCGTTTTTTTTGACATACATCTTTATGAATACAGAATGCAATCGCATCGCTCATCAACTTGTCTCCACCATCAACGGAGAAGCGTGGTACGGGAATTCACTCCGCGAAATTCTTGATGGTGTAACCGCGAAGCAGGCACAGGCCCATCCAATCGCTTCCACGCATTCCATCTGGGAAATGGTGCTTCATCTGGAAGCCTGGGTGAAATTTGCTCTTGGCGCCATGCAGGGCGTCCCGATTCCGCCATGGCCGGCAATGCCAAAGGATTTGGACTGGCCGCCGGTTACCGCCACGGATGACCGAGCCTGGCAACAGGCGGTGACTTCTTTCTTTGCCAGCCACCTGAAACTGGTTGAGGCGATCCAGGGATTCGCGGACGACCGGCTGGAGTCAACGGTGCCAGGCCGGACTTACAATTTTTACCGGCTGTTTCAAAGCACCACGCAGCATGCGGTCTACCACTCAGGGCAGATTGCGCTATTGAAGAAAACGCAGATGTAATAGGCGGCGCAATTTGGAGCATGATCATCCCTTGGTAAATACGCGGGCAGTCATCTCCTGCGGCGGTGTGCCTCCAGACATCTGTTGAGCGACAATCATTTCGCGTGCCGCTGGCCGAAACTCGGGCAGTTTTGTCCAAAAAACGATTGCTCCTGAAATCGCCGCCATGCCGCCGATAAAGACGGTCCATGGTGCGCCGAGATTGTGGGCCAGGCTGCCGGCAAGCAGCGATCCCAGGGGAGCCATGCCCATGAAGGTCATTGCGTAGAAAGACATCACGCGACCGCGCAGACGGTCCGGCACCATGCTCTGAATCAGCGTGTTGGACGATGCCATCTGCACCATGGTGCAGAATCCCACGGGAGCCAGCAGCGCAGCGGAAAGCCATAACGAACGCGAGAAGGAAAAGAGTGACAGGGTTATGCCTAGCCCTGTGCATGCGGCGGCCACCCATGTGCTCAATCCGCGAAGGGATCGGCGCGTAGCTAAAAGCAATGCGCCACACAAGGCGCCAACGCCGGAAGAGCCCATCAGCAGGCCCAGAGCTTTGGGGCCGCCATGCAGTATCTGGTCGGCAAACAAAGGCATGAGCACTGCATAAGGCAAAGCGGCAAAGCTTACAAGTGCCAATAAAAGCATCAGGTCACGCATAGGTTTTGTCTGTGCGATGAAGCGGAAGCCTTCAATAATATTTTCCAGCGGTGAGCCTTCAATGGACATGCGGGGGCGTTCCATCTTCATCATCCATAGCCCGATGATCACGGCAATAAAGCTGACACCATTCGCAAAGAAGCACCAGCCTTCTCCGATGGCAGCAACCACAATGCCTGCCGCGGCCGGTCCAATCACGCGCGCGCCATTAAACATGGAGGAGTTGAGGGCAATGGCATTCACCAGGTCAGCGCGAGAAACCATGTCCACGACAAATGCCTGACGCGCAGGCAGGTCGAACGCGTTGATGACTCCTGTCATCGCCGCCAGAGCAACAATGTGCCAGATGTGCACGCGATGCGAAAGCGTGAGCCATGCCAGAACGAACGTGACCAGCATCATGCTGGATTGCGTTGTGATAAGAATTCTGCGACGGTCCATGCGGTCCGCCAGTGCGCCCCCGATGGGCGCGAGCAGAAAGACGGGAATCTGCGAGGCGAAGGCCACTGTCCCCAGAAGCAATGCGGAACCGGTCAGCCGGTATACCAGCCAGGATTCGGCGACCTGGTCCATCCATGTGCCAATCAATGAGATCAGCTGGCCGGAAAAAAAGAGCTGATAATTGCGATGGCGGAGCGCGCGAAAAGTTTCAGAGAGTCTTGAGGGCGGTTTTACTTCAGCCTGTTGGGTACTATCCACATTCATTGGATGCAGAGAGACATTATAAAGACTGCGAAGCCCCGAAACGTCATAAAAAGGCCCAGACCATAATGGTCTGGGCCAAAGTTTAAACGAATGTTTCTGCGGCGTTAGTTACCCTTGCCAAGCTGTTTTACCAGACGTTGGATAAAGGTCGGGCCATTCGGAGTACCGAGACCAGTTACGTTGTCCCAGCCATTGCCCACGGTCAAAGAGCTGTCCGTGCCAAAGGTCAGGTTGAACAGAGCGCCGCCGCCACCTTGTGCCAGTGAGCTGACGAAGCGCCGCGTGTCGAACAACGGTTGAGAAATGTCACTGGCGGTGAGGTTCACAGTTCCATTCGGAGTTGTGATTACGCCGGTCACGTTGTCAGGAGAGCTGACCTGTCTGATGTCGCTGATGGAACCGTCTTTCAAGTCATACAGCGTTTGGGCTGCCTGGCCAATGTTATGACCGCCTGCAGCTTCTGCACCAATGGTCCACAGGGCTGAGAACATGGGGCACGCAAGGCTGGTGCCGCCGATGATCTCGATAAAGAAGCCTGTTCTTCCATTCACCGTGAGGGTCTGGATGACCTCTACGCCGGTTTGCGGATCGGCCAGGAAGGCGATATCTGGCTGTTGCCGGAAATCACCACCGGGCTGGCCGCGCTGGAAGTGCGGCTTGGGGAAAACTGCGCTGGCGCCTCCGCCTGCTCCACCAAGAAATCCAAGTCCATCAGCGGCGCTGCTGTCAGGGAAGGGGAACGTATTGCCTGAGTTCAATTGCTCCAGGTTTGTGCCCCAACCAGTCTGGAAGTTGAGTGTGTTGTCAGGATTTACAAACAGGCTGGTGCCGCCAACTGAGGTAGCGAACGGTGAACCTGAAGGATAGCTCACGGTAGTAATGCCAGGGCCGAAATCGATGGAAAAGTCGCCATCGTCACCGGAAGAGTAGTTGACGGAGACGCCTGCTGCTGCGCCTTCTGCAAGCACGGCTTCTGTATCGGCAATGGTTCCACCGTCAAGCTCGTTTTCCGGAGCTCCATAGCTGTTGGAAACTGCCGGTCCCAGATTATTCTCAATGGCAAACTGCACCGCGGCGTTTAAGTTGGTGAAGGAGTTATCAGCAGCGATCACAAGAGCAATTTTTGCTCCCGGAGCTACGGCATGGGCCCACTCAACATCCAACGTGGTTTCAGTGGCAAAGCCGCCATTCGTCCGGATCGGCGCGCCATCAACATTCACGTTGAAGGTAGTAATCTGTGCGGGAGGCAGACCGTACAGAGTGTTGAACAAGGCCACATCCTGGGCCAGCGTGGGTGAACCGAAAGCGTCCACAATCACAATGGTTTGTCCGGCGCCATTCAGGCCCTGGCTGTAAAGACCATTGAAATTGTAGGCAGTAGCAAGTTCGCTGGGCTGGTATGCGCAGCCACCGTATACCTGGCCGGTATAGGTTGCGGTGTTGGTTCCGTCACTGATGGAAGCCGAGCTGTTGCCGACAAAGCACTGCGTCGGATCAAAACGGCCATTGGGATTCGCAGTAGCGTCCACTGCAATTGGATCGCGCGGTTTGCCAGCGGCGTTGCGCGCTATCAAGCTGTGCGGTTTCGCCATGACCTGGGTCAGTCCGCTCACCGCGCTGACCATGGAACCAGCCGGCTCATCCACGATTGGATTGCTGACGTTGGCGCGAACCAGATTTCCATTCACATTGAACTGGTGGATCTGTGTGTGAAAAGCATTCTGTATCTCGCCCACCGTGCCCTGCACCGTGATAGAACGGCCATCTGTGTTGAGCACTTTCAAGTTTTTTCCGCTGAGGAATTTCTGAACGGTGGCAACGCTTCCTACCGTCGTACCAAACTGCGCCTTGAACTGGTCAGGCGTGAGCCACTTCTGGAAGTTAGGCGATGTAGGATCATGAAGTTGTTGAATGAAATTGGAAACTGAGTCCTGATTCGAGCCTTGCAGGTGGAGTTTCACAGTAATCATCTGGGAGGGATCGGCCATACCCATGTCGGGTGCGGTTTGAACAAACTTGGCCGTGTGGTTGGACATCTCACGGGCGAATGCGGTCTGAACCATGGTAAGGGCCAGAGTTGTCATTAGCAGCAACAGAACACAGGGAAAGGACTGAGGGAGTTTCCTTTGCATCGCATACCTCTTTTTTTTTCAAGTGCTGAGCACAGACTTGGGAAGCCCGGAAGATTCTTCGGCCTGCAATTCTCAACGAAGCAGCTGAATTTGTCGAGCGAATACTTGTAAATAAATAAGTTTTGCGAAAATGTTCGTCGAGAGCGCATCGATTTTCATCGATGACTGATTCAGGAACTCTGCTTGATTGGAGTGGCGTAAAGGTTTGTAAAGTCGCGCATTCAATAGCTAAATGAGAATGCACTAACTATGCAGTTTTTTGCGCAGCTGCCCGGCGCTTCCAGATGACAGCGCAAGAAGCGTAGATCAATTCTCTAGTGCTTCAAGCTAGTTCAGAATCTACAAACCGCCATCCGAAAGTGATACATAAACTTTTTGTAATATGTGACCCTGATTAATTAATGGAAATATTGCTCGCAGAAAAGGTAATTTTCTGTACGCCACGAAGTCTGCAAATCGCCGCACCCGAAAAACAGAAAATAGATGAATCTGAATGTTTCGGTCAGGTGCAACGTTACGAAAGGGCATTGTCGTAAGTGGCCGCAAACCGCATAAAATCAGGAGTTTGCACATTTACTTCTAGCGCCAAGGCGGGGTATTTTGAGGCTGTACCAGCTTCTACTCTGGTGCGGCCAGGAGTACATGTACCCTATGAAAAAAGCAGCGCCTTTTCTCGGAGTTTTCGTTCTGTTTGCCATGATAGCCAGCGGGTCCAGCCAAACCTTATCGCAGGCTGCCATACAGCGAATGAGCGATCATTCATTTATCGCGTCCAGTTCCAGGTACTCAACGGACGTCCGCACTAAGAATGGCGCCACAGGCCCTCCGGTCCAGGGCGAATTTTGGCAACAATTCCCCGGCTTCGCAGAGTTCGAGCGTCAAAGGCAATCCTGGGGGATTGCCCGGCATCGATTCGGTTCCCAATTTCACCCGGGCATTCCGCAGCCAGGGCCAGATTTGGCCTTTTACCATGATCGGTAACGATCCTCTGTTGGGGGGGCGGACTCGTATTCCTGCCAGGATCCTGGCTGTTTCTCTTGAGTTGCAGAATGCGGACCTGGTCACAACCACCAAAGTCCCGATTGCTCCTTTTGAGGAACGAGTGCTGCGTTCGCCGAATTTTGACGAGAGCGATTATTCAAGTGGTGACGGCATCCAGTATGCCGATGCGGTCCAGCGTGCCCAGTTCTTCCATTCCATGAACAAGGACTGGCATACCGAAATTCATCCGACGCAGATTGTGGACCACATCACCCTGCAGATTCCAAGATTTACCACGGTCGACGTCAATGGCGTGCCCACGCAGGTACGCACCTATTTCAGCGGCCCTACCGACGAAGGCGGCACTTTTGTTCTTCTGCTGGATAGCTTTTTTAATGATGCTTTTTTTAACGCCGTGAGCGACCAGATTGGCGCGAACCATTTCACAACGGACGGTCTGAACATTGTCCTGTTGCCCAATACTTTTCTTTTCTCGGAAGATGCAGGCCCGGCAGGATCATTAACCACCGGCTTCCACACCTTTTTCTTTGATGACAGCACAAGCCCGGAGCCTGTTTGGGTCAGCATTTTTGCCAGCTGGATTTCTCCCGGACTTTTTGGCGCGGGCATTCAAGATGTGACCACGTTGAGCCATGAAATTTCCGAGTCAATCAATAACCCATTTCTTATCAACAGCGTTCCTGCCTGGCAGTTCCCGGGCATTCCCGGCAGCTGCCAGGATAATCTGGAAGTCGCAGATCCCATTGAGGCGCTGGACAATGAGACCTTTCCCGTTCAGATGAATCAAGGGCGCGGCAATTTTATTTATCATCCTCAGATCATTGCGCTTTTGCAGTGGTTTGAAGATGCGGTACCCTCAGACGCCATCCAGCGGGCCTATAGCTATCCTGATACCACGGCGCTTCCCGGGCCGGCGATTCCGTTTGGGCCGCTTTCCTGTCCTGTGGCTCCGTAAGTAGCTGATTGGACTACATTTGCTTTTTTGATTTTATGGCGCTGGGTTTTATCTTCCCGGTGCCATATTTTTTTAAATTGGCCCACAGTAATTTGCATCCGATTCGATCCGCTGATAATCTAACTAACTGGTTAATTAATTCATTTTCAACGTTGATTTGTCATTCCCGTTGGTGCTTCGTGAAATCCAGATTTTCTAAGAGACAAGGCATGGACCTTATCCGCAATGCGGATGCATCTAAAAATCGATATTGCGGCGAGAAGGTGATAATGAGGGCGCAATCCGTCCTGGTAGTCTCATTTCTATTTGTAGCTGTACTCTCTTCCGCTGCCCAGGTTCCATCAACCGCGCCGGCGCCGATGACTGAGAGCCACTCGCCAGCCCCAATGGCGCCCCAGGCTCCCTCCATGGATTCATTCAACGGCAGTGGAGTGGTAGACAAGCTTGTTCCCGGAGTGGTCCAGCTTTCTTTGCTGGATGCGATTGACCGCGGCATAAAGCACAACCTTGGTCTTCTTCTTTCGCAACAGCAGTCGGACCTGGCGCGTGCGCAGTATCGGCGGGAGCTAAGCTCATTGCTGCCAAACCTTTCCGGCAGTGTCAGTGATTCCGTGAACCAGATCAACCTGGCGGCGTTTGGCATTCCCTTGCCGCAGGGATTGAATTCTCCCGTGGTCGGGCCCTTTGGCGTTTTTGATGCTCATGCCAGCTTGAACCAGACTGTTCTGGATCTCAATGCGATGAACAAAGTTAAAGCGGCAACGGAAAACGAAAAGGCCGTAAAGTTTACGATTCAGGACGCGCGCGAGCTTGTGGTGCTGGTGGTGGGTAATCAGTATTTGCTTACTGTGGCCAGCGCAGCGCGACTGGACACGGCCAAAGCCCAATTGACGACGGCCCAGGCCATCTTCCAGCAGACGCAGGATTTGAAGAAGGCCGGCGTGGCCGCGGGCATTGATGTTTTACGCTCGCAAGTACAGATGCAGACGCAACAGCAACGCGTGCTGGCCGCCCAAAACCAATATGAGCAGCAGAAAATGGGACTGTCACGGACGATTGGCATGGCCGTGGCACAACAGTTTCAGCTCACGGACACAGTGCCCTATGCTCCAACCGCTGCGATGAATTTTGAAGAAGCATTGGCTCACGCCTATCAGCAGCGCCCGGAATATCTGGCGGCGCTATCTCGGGTGCGCTCGGCTGAAATTGCGGTGAAGGCGGCTAAAGGTGAAGCACTGCCAACCGTAGCAATAAGCGGTCAAGTCGGTTTTGTGGGAGCCGCTCCGGGAAGTTCTGAAGCTACGTATAACCTCACCGGCGGCGTGCAGATACCGATCTTTCAGGGTGGCAAGGTCAAAGCGGATGTGGAAACGGCAGAGACGCAGCTACGGCAAAGCCGTTTGCAACTTGAGAACCTGCGCAGCCGCGTGGAGTTTGAAATCCGCTCGGCGATGCTTGACGTAAAGACCTCTGACGATCAGGTGGCCGTGGCAAAACAGCAGATTGAGCTTGCCGGGGAGCAACTCAAAGAGTCGCAGGACCGCTATAAAGCCGGGGTCTCCGGCAGCCTTGAAGTTGTGCAATCGCAGGAAGCGGTGGCGAACTCAAATGATTCTTACATACAGGCGTTGTACCAGAACAATGTAGCCAAGCTTACGCTGGTGCGTGCTCTGGGTGTAGCAGAGCAGAGGACGCGAGCATTTTTGGGAGGGAAATAAGGTGGCCAATCCAGTGAATATATCGTCGCAATATGACGAAGCGGAAGATGTGAAGGAACCCATACAGAAACCGGAGCAGCAAGATGACCGTCCGAACGATGACCGTCGTTCCGGCAACGAGCGGCGTGAGACAGCCGACCGCCGCGGCCCGGTGGGATATTTCCGCGCACATCCGATGGCTAAATGGATTCTTGCTGCCGCGTTGATCTTTCTCGTCGCCGGCGGCTTTTCCATATGGCAATACTATTCCGTTCGTGAATCCACTGACGATGCTCAGATTGACGGCCACATCAATCCCATTAGCCCGCGCGTTACCGGCACGGTAATCAATGTGCTGCATGACGATAACGAAGTGGTGCAGGCTGGCACGCTGCTGGTGGAGATGGATCCCAAGGATTATCAGGTTGCGGTTGACCGCGCACGCGCCGATCTGGCTAATGCTCAGGCCAACGCGACCGCAGCCAACGTGGGCGTGCCGCTGACTGAGACAACAAGCTCCAGCCAGTTGCTTGCCGCTGATGCCGGCGTGAAAACGGCCAATCGTGAAATTGAATCGGCCAAGGCCAAGCTCAATGATGCGCAGGCGATGTTTGCTAAAACTTCCGCCGACCTGCAGCGCATGGAGATGCTCATCGCGAAAGATGAAATTTCGCATCAGCAATATGACGCGGCGGTGGCAGCTAACAATTCGGCGAAAGCCAACGTGGAGGTAGCCAATGCCGGAATTGCCAGCGCGGAAAGCCGCGCGGCGCAGGCCCAGGCCCAGGCTGAGTCCGCGCGTACCGTTCCTGAACAACTGAAAGTAACGCGCGCGCGCGCCGGTGCAGCCGGTGCGGATGTGCAGCGAGCAATCTCTGCGCTGGCCCAGGCGGAATTGAATCTTCAATACACAAAAATTGTTGCGCCGGTCACGGGTGTGCTCAGCAAGCGCAGCGTTGAACCAGGCCAGGTTGTGCAAGCCGGGCAGCCTTTATTCTCCATCGTAAATCTGGATGACATCTGGACTACCGCAAACTTTAAAGAGACACAACTCAGGAACATGCGAGTAGGACAGAAAGCCAAAATCAAGGTGGATGCTTACGGACATGAATATAGCGCCACTGTTGAATCTCTCGGAGGGGCAACGGGAGCCCGGTTTAGCCTGCTTCCACCAGAAAACGCAACAGGCAATTATGTGAAAGTAGTGCAGCGCATACCTGTTCGCATCCGTTTTGATAAAGGTGAGGATCCGGGGCATCAACTCCGTCCAGGCATGTCAGTTGAGCCGACGGTTTTGACCAGATAAACAGCGCGCAAACACTGACGGCTTAGACCCAGGCTGCCAACAGCGGTTCGAAGCGCCAGCGACAGAAATTACAACGAACACAATAGCTGCGAGGCCGACCGCGCGCCGGGCAGCGAGCAAAGGGCATTAAACCGTTGGGAAAAGAAACGCAGTAACAGCGGTTTGGATGGCCAGCGAAAGAAATTACGACGAACAAAATAGCTGCGCGGCCGACCACGCGCCGAGCAGCGAGCGACAAGGCAACAAACCGATCGCAAACAAGAAACTGCAACCGCGGGTTGGAGCGCTAGCGACAGAATCTAATGACGGAAAAGCCTGTAATCAATCCGTGGATCATCGCCATTTCAGTGATGTTGGGAACTTTCATGGAAGTTCTGGACACCACGGTGGTGAACGTCTCACTGCAACATATTGCAGGCAGTCTTTCGGTTACGCCGGAAGAAGCTACGTGGGTTCTCACTTCGTATCTCGTCGCGAATGCAATCGTTCTGCCGCTCACCGGATGGCTCGGCAATTACTTTGGACGCCGCAACATTCTGCTTGTCTCTGTTACCGGGTTCACCATCTTTTCTTTTCTATGCGGAATCGCGCCGAACCTGCCTCTGCTGATCATCTTCCGTGTTTTCCAGGGCGCAACCGGCGGAGGCCTGCAACCACTCTCGCAAGCCATCTTGATGGAAGCGTTCCCGCCGGAGAAGCGTGCCAAAGCCATGGCTTTCTGGGCGCTGGGAATCGTCGTGGCGCCTATGCTCGGTCCCGTGCTCGGCGGCTGGATTACTGACAGTTATTCCTGGCGCTGGCTGTTCTTCATCAATATTCCTATCGGCATTGTGGCCGTAATTATGGCCGTAATGTTTATTCACGATCCGCCATACATCAAGCGTGGTGCGGGCGGCATTGATTATTGGGGCATCGGCTATCTGGCGCTGGGTATCGGTGCGCTCCAGATTGTGCTGGATAAGGGCCAGGAAGCCGACTGGTTCGCCTCGCATATCATGCTCACGCTGGGCATTCTTGCTGTCATCGGCTTCGTGTTCTTTGTGGTGCGTGAACTCATCACAGACCATCCGGTGGTTGATCTCCACATATTCAAAAATCGCACCTATGCCACCGGTGTCTTTCTTATGACCGTGCTGGGGTTCGTGCTTTATGGCAGCACCGTCCTGCTGCCGCTCTGGCTGCAAACGCTCATGGGATACTCCGCTCTGGAAGCCGGCATGGCCATGCTTCCACGCGGTCTGGGCTCGTTCATCTTCATGCCGATCGTCGGCATTCTCATGGGCAAAATCGAAGCGCGTAAACTGCTGGCTGCCGGACTGATCATTTCCTCGTTCAGCATCTACCAGCTCTCGCGCCTGAACCTGAATGCCGGATACTGGGACATTTTCTGGCCACAGCTTTTGCAGGGTATGTCCATGGGCTTGCTCTTTGTGCCGCTCACCACCATTACCAATGGTCTGATTCCCAAAGAGCAGATGGGCAACGCCACCAGCCTGTTCAACCTGATGCGCAATATCGGCGCCAGCATCGGCATTGCCAGCGTCACCACCATTTCCTCGCGACGCGCCCAGGCCCATATGAATACCCTGAGTGAGCACGTCAATCCCTATAATCCGCTTGCTCAAGCTGCTTTTCAGGGAATCAAGCAAAGCATGATGGCCAAGGGCATGGACGCAGCCACCGCCACCAAGCAGGCCTATGCCGGACTCTTTGGCATGGTCCAGCAGCAAGCCGCCATGATGTCTTATGTCGACGTCTTTTATCTTCTGGCTATCATGTTCGCGGCCTGCCTGCCTCTGATCTTCCTGATGAAAAAAGCCCCCAAAGGCGGAGGCGGCCCGGGATCCATGGCGCACTAAGAATCGCCGAGCGACGCATAAATCGTCGCGATTCAACCTGTCATCGTTTTTGCCTGAGGACATTGGCCGAAGCCCTGAGCGAAGTCGAAGGGGAGCGGCGTGGTCGGGAGTCGAACGAACTAAACTGGCGAAGCCCTCCCTAAGAGAATCGCCGCCGCAAATTCATCGAACCTAAAAAATCCGGCCAAACTTTTAAGCGTATAATCCCGCTCACCCCCTTAATCTGTTCGGCCCCCGATTACAGTAGTCAGGTTTCTTTCCGGTTCTTCCTGAAAAACTGATGCGAAGAAAATCTCCGCTGTGGGGTTCAATCGCGCACGCAGATCAATGCTCAATTTCCAGAAGGAGCTTATGCCAAGAGCACAAAGTACGCCACTATTAGCGCCAGTCTTTGATGAGCCAACCGTGACCCAGGACCCAACCAGGTTTGGGACACCGCATCCATCGGACACACAACTGTATGACCAGATCCAAAAGCTTCTTACCAAGGATGTGGTCAGCTTCAAAAAAATGAGCGGTCCTGCAAATGGTCTCTATTCGCTGGAAAAAGCGCTGGGGCCAAAGGGCGCAACCATAATCCAGCAAATTCAGGCCAACAAACAGATTGTCTTTCATGCCGGCGGCGATACGGGCGCTTCCGCCGAAGCGAAGTTTAAACATGAGTTAAACGTGGCCGATCAGGTGACACTCGATTGCCACACGTCAGCCGCATCTGACATGCCCAGATTTTTCTATCACCTCGGCGACGTGGTCTATGACTTCAGCGAATCGCAATACTGGTTTGACCAGTTCTATGATCCGTTCCGTAACTATCCCGCACCGGTTTTTGCCATTCCCGGCAACCATGATTCTTTCGTTATCCCCGGGACCAAGACGGCGGACGAGCCGCTCAAGATATTTGCCCGGAACTTTTGCGCCGCCAAGCCGAATATCACGCGTGAGGCAGCATCTCTGCATCGCACAGCGGGAACGCAGCCAGGAGTTTATTTCACGCTGGATGCTCCTTTTGTGCGCATTATCGGATTGTTCAGCAACGCCCTGGAAGACCCTGGCGTGATTTCCAATCAGTCGGGAAAATTTAAGACCGTGCCTAATTTTCAGATTGATTATCTCAAGGCCCAGCTCCAACAAATTAAGGATGAAAACTATAAAGGGGCAGTGTTACTCGCCGTTCATCATCCGCCCTTCAGCTACTCAGCCAAGGCCACCGGCGCTGGCGGCAATCACGGCAGCAGCAGTGACATGCTGCGCGAAATTGACACTATATGTAAGCAGGTCGGCGTGTATCCACATGCTTTCCTCTCGGGCCATGCGCACAACTACCAGCGCTATACGCGCACCGTGGATTTCGGCGCTAAAGATCCATACGATGTGCCGTTTATCGTTTGCGGGGACAGCGGCCATAACGTGAATCCCATTGTGACCTCGCGGAAGGGGCAGCCCCCGGCAGTCGATCCCGCCAACGGCATGGACGTCAGCTATCTGGAAAACAAACCGGCGATTAAGTCCAAAGGACTGTTGCTGGAAAAGCATGACGGCTTGAACTACGGATATCTGCGCATCAGCGTTGATAAAAACCAGCTGAAGATCGGATTCCATCAGGCCGGCGTCGCGATCCTTGCCCAGTCCCGCTATGACATGGTGACGGTTGATCTGGCTACACACACCATGGTTGCTAACTAAAAGAATAGACACGCGCCAGGGCATCCGCTCTGGCGCTTTTTAACGATCAACCCGTGTGGCACCGCCGCCCCCTTGCTGCGACTTTTCGCGATTGCCGTGCCATGTATGCATCCTTCATCTGTCATCCTGAGCGGAGCCGGAACGAATGTGACGGCGCAGTCGAAGGATCCCGGCACTCTGAGTAGTAACCATACCGCTTCAGGGAGTTCTCTCGAAACATTTTCGTAGCAATGCCACCTCTCCTGATCCGCGTTATCCGCGCTGATCCGCGGTGGACGTTCTCCTCTCTTTTTATTCCCACTTTTAAAAATATATTTCTTGCCAACATCAAGGAATAAAGATTTCTCTATTCGGTTTTGCATGGTGAAAGACGCAAGGCCAATCGCAAGACGCCTTCATAAAAACTAAAAATCGAATAGGAGAAAACATCATGAAATCTACTCTGGTCCGCTTACTCGCCCTCGCAACTCTGGCAACATCCATGTCCGCGTTTGCCGCGACGGAAAAACCCAAACATGACGACGCCGCGAACGCCTCCGCAACCACCCAGCAAAATGGATGCGCCAGCTCGGCCAAGGAAGAGAAGAAGCAGAAGAAAGCCACGAAGACCCAGCAAGAAAGTCAGGAAGACCAGGATTATGCTCGTTTCCTGATGGGAACGTACGGCTAAAGCGTGGCTTTTCGGGCTTCAATCAAAATCAGATCAAAAACAAGGGCATAGCTTTCCGGCTATGCCCTTGTGCCCAGCTCAGCCCGAAATAATATCAATCCATTCTCGATTTACCCACCCAGATTTACAACTGGCCGTTTTTTTCGAATCAATACCATCGCGCAGAGTCTGACTACAGGGGCCGCTGCCATAGAAAACTTTTAGCCAGTCTCCACTTTCGTCACAGGTATAAACCTCTGTATCTGCACGAAGCCGATCAACACGTTGGTACTGAGCGCCTGCGCCAGATCGCACGGCCAGATACTGTCCTGGCTTCAGCCTTTTCACTTTTGCATAATTACATCGATAAGTATTTGCAGGATCCACGGGAGTTGCACCCTGCTGCATCGTAAAGAACATCGTTAACGCTGAGAGTATGAGATACATCATTCCCATCCTAACTTTTACATTTAGCAATTCAATCACGCTGAGTGGTGCGGAGCAGTGAGCGCAGATTTGCCTGCTGGGCACTCTTTGAATCTATGTTCAAGCCGGTTTTGCTTCGTGGTCAGCTAGATCGAGCGTAGTGTAAGTCTAATAGTTGTATGCGCTTACAGGGAATAAATTTCTCCCCTCATTTTTTCTTGACACATATTGCAAATCGAGATATTGTTATTGCGATTAGCGATATGAAACTAGGTGAAAAATTACGCTACCTCAGATTGATGGAAGGGAACCTTCGCGGAATGGGCCGCGAGATGACCCAGCAGGAAGTTGTGCGTGCGGTGGCCCGTGATCTGAAGATGAAGATCAGCCAGAGCTATCTCTCGCAGATTGAGAATGGCGCGCGTCCGCACCTGACCAATAAAACGCGACTTCTGCTGGCCAAGTTTTTCAATGTCCATCCGGGATATCTGGTGGACGATCCGGAAGGCTTTCACAATGAACTGATGTCTGACGTGAGCGCTGCGGAAGATACGCTCGACCTGTGGCTGATTCAGGGTGCGGAGCGTTTCCGCCGCGATCCGCCGGTGAGCCGCGCGCTGTTGAACCTGGCCAAGAACAAGGATTCACGCAGCTGCCTGGTGTTGCTGGATGCCATTATGGAAACACCGGAGCTGGCCGAGAAACTGTTGCACGTGTTGCGTCCGCCGAAGGAAAAGACCGCGGCGGAGATAAGCGAGGCGTAGCCATGAACTGGGAACTCTTTTATCTGATCTGCTTCGTCGTGGGGTTCGCGTTTACCGCGATCTCATTTGTCAGCGGCACGCTGCACTTTCACTTTCATGTCCCCGGGCACGGGCACTTTCATATGGGGCATGCGCGGGGCGGGACGCACGGCGGCCATTTTCCGCTGTTCAACCCAATGACCATCGCCGTATTTCTGGCCTGGTTCGGCGGTGCAGGATATCTGCTGACACACGGCCGCCACATATGGATCTTTGCGGCGCTCATATTTGCTTCGCTGGCTGGATTGTTGGGCGCGTCGATTGTATTTGTTTTTGTCGCCAAGTTTCTCATGGCGCATGAGTATGAGCTGGATCCTGCGGATTTTGAGATGGTCGGCGTGCTGGGCAAAGTGAGTGGAACAATCCGTGAAGGCGGAACCGGCGAAATCATTTTTGATCAAGTTGGTGCGCGTAAGGCATGTGCAGCCCGCGCGGAACAGCCTGAGCAATTCAGTCGCGGTGAAGAAGTAATTGTGACCAGGTTTGAGCACGGTGTGGCTTACGTACGGCGATGGAACGAGCTCGCCGGCGAAGCTGGAATTCTTGGTGAAGAGGAGAAAAGTTCGCAATGAAGGATTTAGGGGGATCTATGGAACTTCAGTCGGTGTGGATCATCGTTGGTCTAGCCATTCTGGGTTTGATGTTTACGATTGCCATGTTGGCCCGGCTTTATCGCAAAGTGGGACCCAATGAGGCGTTGCTGGTATACGGCCGCGGCAAAACGCCGCGTGTGATCAAGGGCGCAGGCAGCGTGATCTGGCCGCTGATTGAAAGCTGCCGACTGCTCTCGCTGGAGTTGATGTCGTTTGACGTTGCCCCGCAGCAGGACCTTTATACCAATCAGGGTGTAGCCGTCACGGTGGAAGCGGTGGCGCAAATCAAAGTGAGGTCTGACGATGTTTCCATCCGAACGGGCGCCGAGCAGTTTCTAACCAAAACGCCGGCACAGCGCGAAGGCCTGATACGTCTGGTGATGGAAGGCCATCTGCGCGGGATTATCGGCCAGCTTACGGTGGAGCAGATTGTGAAAGAGCCGGAGATGGTAGGCGACCGCATGCGCGCAACCTGCGCCGGCGATATGAGCAAGATGGGACTGGAAGTGGTCTCATTCACCATTAAAGAAGTTCGCGACAAAAACGAATACATTTCCAACATGGGCCGGCCTGACGTGGCCCGCATCAAGCGCGATGCCGACGTCGCCGCAGCGGAAGCTGAGCGCGATACGGCCATCAAAATGGCGGAAGCGCAACGCGCCGCAGCCATCGCCCGAGCACAGGCTGACCAGGAGCGCGTGCTGGCAGAGACGCTCTCACAAGCCAAGCAGGCAGAGGCGCAGCGCGATCTGGAAGTGAAGAAAGCAACCTACGCCGAGCTGGTCAAGAGACAGCAGGCGCAGGCGGACAAGGCCTATGAAATCCAGGCCAATATTCAGCAGCAACAGGTAATCGCTGAACAGGTCAAAGTCCAGCTGATTGAGAAAGAGCAGCAGACGAAGGTGCAGGAAGCGGAAATCGCGCGCCACCAGAACGAACTTATCTCAACCGTGCTGAAGCAGGCGGAAATCGAAAAGCAGCGCGTGTTGAATATCGCTGAAGGCGAAAAGCAGCGCCTGATCGCTGAAGCGGAAGGCCGCGCCAGCGCCACTCGCATGCAGGGTGAAGCTGAGGCGGACATCATCTTCAAAAAAGGTGAAGCGGAAGCCAAGGCCATGAACATCAAGGCTGAGGCCTATCAGGAATACAACCAGGCGGCCGTGGTGGACAAACTCATCACCGGCTTGCCGGAAATTGTTCGCGCCATGGCAGCGCCGCTTTCTAACGTGGACAAAATCACCATCGTTTCCACCGGCAATGGCACCACCGCTGGCGCCAGCAAAATTACCGGTGACATGGCGGCGATCGCCGCGCAGGTGCCGGCGTTGTTTGAAGCGCTTTCCGGCATGAGCATGGCGGAGCTGTTCTCCAAGGTAAAGCTGATTGGTGACAAGACTCCGACACCCGGGCCGGAACTTCCGGGAGGCGGCAGTGACGAGCCACCTGCAAGCAAGGCCAAAGCAGCCGGCAAGTAATTGCCGAAACGATCTGCCGGCAGGTTAGGAGAACAGCCAGCCAGCCGGCGGTTCATAAACGATTTGCAGCAATGGAGAAAGCTATGAAGAAGATCTCTCTTGTTGGATTGGCACTGGGCGCGATGTTAGGCATCATCGCCGGATTGCTGGCAGGCGGATGGCTTTTCTGGCTGGGACTGGGGCTGGCCATCGGTTTGTTGATTGGCTCAGCGCAGACGCGCCGTGCGCATGTCCAGCGCGGCAATATTCAAACAGGGAATCTCAAGTTCGTAAAAGCAGGTGTTGGCAAAGCAGGGAACGAGTAAGCAGAAATCATTGGAGGCGTTATGGCACTTCTGGAAAGAGTTTCAACATTGATTCGCGCTAATCTGAACGACCTCATCGATAAAGCGGAGAATCCTGAAATACTCATCAAGCAAATCATCATAGACATGGAGAACCAGTTGCTTCAGGTCAAAACGCAGGTGGCCATCGCGCTTGCCGATCAGCATCTGCTGGAGAAGAAACAGAAAGAGAATGAAGACAAGATTGCCGAGTGGAACCGCAAGGCCGAGATGGCCGTCGGCAAGCAGCATGACGATCTGGCTCGCGCCGCGATTGAACGGTCATTGCATTACAAGCAGATGACCGATAGCTTCCAGCAGCAGGTGGCTGACCAGAAGCTGCAAGTGGAAACCCTGAAAAATGCTCTCAACAAACTGACGCAGAAGCTGGAAGAAGCCCGCTCGCGCAGTGAGCTGTTGATATCGCAGCATCGCCGTGCGCGCACGCTGGATAAGGCTGCCACGGCGCAGGGCGCGGTTTCGGGTCCGAATCACGGAGCTACATTTGATCGCATGAAGCACAAGGTGATGCGCCAGGAAGCGATTGGCCAGGCCAAGACGGAGCTGTTGTCGTCTGAAGCCGCCAGCGTGGAAGACCGCTTTGCCGCGATGGAAAAAGAAGACGAGATCAACCGCATCCTGAGCGAGCTGAAATCCAAGCGGGCTTGAGCGGCGGGCGACAAACGAAGCAGGCAGCAGCTTCTCACGTACAATATGCACTGATGAAGCGGGCCATTGTTGCGATTGTCTGTTTTACTTTTGTTATAGCGGCCCAGGCACAGGCTGGGCCATCTCAGCGCGAGCAGCAGCTCCTGGACCTGGTGAACCATGAGCGCGAGAAAGCCGGCCTGCAGAAGCTGGCATGGAATGATCGCCTGGCCCAGGCTGCGCTGGCGCATTCCCGGCTACTGGCGGAGAACCGTGATCTCTCGCATCAGTTTCCCGGCGAGCCGCCTTTGCAGGAGCGCGCAGGTTCAACCGGCCTGCGCTTTAACTCGGTGGCGGAAAACGTTGCGGAAGCGCCCGCCGTTGACGTGGCCCACAGTGCCCTGATGCAGTCGCCAGGTCATCGCGCAAACATTCTTCATCCGGATTACAACGCCGTTGGCATCTCCATTGTTGAGCGCGATAAAGAGCTGTACGTCACGCAGGATTTCGCGCGCACACTTGTCTCATACAGTGAAAAGGATTTTCGTGACGCCGTTGTCACAGGTTTCAATCGCGCCAGACGCGCCAAGGGTCTGCCTGAAGTGGAAGTCGTGATCGATCCACGCCTCAGAAAGTTCGCGTGCGCCCAGGATTTGAATACCGAAAAAATCATTCAAGGCCTGCCCGGCGCCACCAGCTTGCTGGTATTTTCCTCGTCTGAGCCGGGCGCGCTGCCTAACGATCTGCGCAAAATGGTGCCGGACAAAAATCTGCAGCGCATGAACATCGGCGTATGCCTGCAAACCGGAGGCAAGATCGGGTTCTCAAAATTCTGGGTGGTCGCGGCATTTTTCAGCGCAGCGGAAGAATGACAATCATCTCCCGACGAAGTTTAACTCACCCATTTATCTAATCTGCCGCGCACTGTCTTAGAAAATACTCATGTGAAATACGCACCGAAAGATTACGGTGTGTGCTTAATTCTTGTTGTTCCAGCAAAGCGAAGGCGTCTTTGCATCCAATGCGGGCATCCTAGAAAAAGACTCCGAAGCGCCCTCTTCGTCAGATTGACCGAACGGAGGAACAAGTAATGAAGAAGAACATTCTACTTTTCACGTGCTTTCTGTGCCTGAGTTTTGCAGGTTTGCAAGCCAGGGCCCAGAACCCAGCTGATCAAGCCGCCAGCCAGACAGGACAGGCGGCGGGCGATGCGGAAACCAAGGCCAAGGTCCAGGCGAAACTGCAACAGCTTGCTACCGAATTAAACTTGACCGACGACCAGAAAACCCAGATTAAGCCTATTCTGCAGGGCGAAGTCAAAGAGCTCCAAGGCATAAAAGCTGATGCTTCAATGAGCCCCGAACAGAAAAAATCAAAGGCGACAGAAATTCGCTCAACCTCGAAATCACAGATCGGCGCGATCCTGACACCGGAGCAACAGAAGAAACTCGCCGCTATGAAAGAGGCAGCTGCTGACGACCAATAGAAACCGGGTGCCCCGCTAGATGTTATGGGAAAGGACATTCTGGGAAAGGCTGGCCGCCTTTCCCTTTATTTTTTTATTGCGGGTCCTGTTCTTCCTGCAACGCCAGCAAAACCTCGTCGTCCACCTCCCAGCTTTTTAATATCTTGATGGAAGTTCCAGGGCCAAAGCCCGCGCGGACAAGCGCGCGAAAAATCCGCGCCGTGTCCTTATTGTTTTCCGGCTTCTTGATTCGCTTGCGTTTCAGGAACGCGCGCGCCAGCTCTTCTTCATTGACCTCCGAATACGCTTCACCCACCACTTTCTCAATCACATCCGCATGGACGCCTTTGACCTTCAGGTCGGTAATCACGCGGCGTTTGCCGAACTTGTCATTGTCGCGCCGTGAACTTGAATAGGCGTCGGCGTAATTCGTGTCGCTCAGATATTTCTGTTCTTTCAAGCGCAGGATTACCATCTCCGTCAGCAGCGTGCCTATTTCGCCTTCCGGTACGCGTTGGCGCATCAGACGTTTCAACTCAGCCACCGTACGCATCCTGCGCCCCAGCGCGCGCACGGCGTATTCATAGAGAGAGTTCTCGTCGTCGTAGATTCTCTTGGGACGATTGAAAGGCACGATAGCAAAAGGATAGCAAAAGTATGAGGCAGCCGCGAATCAACTCGAATGAACACGAATCGGATATGACTGAGCCCTGGGAAATCTACGTTGAAGATCTATGTTGCAGATGCCTCATTCCATTTTGCTTCATAGGATTGATCAGAGTCCCGAACAATGGATATCTTATGGTCCGCCGGATTTACCCGCACCACGATCTCACTGCCGGCAGGAAACCAGGCGACATGCCGCTCTGCCGAACCAGAACCCCAAAAGGGTACTTGGTCCATACCCTCATAAAGCTCTCCATCCACGGTGTATTTGTATGTAACCTCGGCGAGGCTACAGCCTAGAATCTTAGGGGGACACATGGAATCCATCACAGTTGCTTTGCAGACAATCCATGCTGCGCTCCCGCGTGCCCTGACAAATCGGGCAATAACTCTAAACAAATACTCTATGAAAACATCTAGAAACCAGCCAGCCAGCATGAAACAGAGTTTACCAAGACTTTGCTTTTTTCCGATGATCCGATGACCCGCATATGACGCGCGACGTAAAATCGTCGCGCCTCAAACTGTCATCGTTTTTGCCTGAGGCCATTCGCCGAAGCCCGGAGCGAAGTCGAAGGGGAGCGGCGCAGCCGGGAGTCGAACGATCTAAAGCGGCGAAGCCAACTTTGCCGCCGAAATTAAGAAGCATCCCTTAATACTTCCACTTGGCAGCTACTCACAAGTTTCCGGTAGTCTGTTAACAGCATCCAAGGATAAGGCGATAAGGCCGATCGTTGATGATTCTTGGGGGACGACTTCCGGTTATGCATGGGCTTCAGGTGCTCATGTGTGGGTAAGCCAAAACGGAGCAGAGCGTAATTAGAGTCCACTTATGAAGAACTGGATTACCGCCCTGATTTTCGTGGTCGCGATTTGTGTTGGGAATTCAGGAAAGCATGCCGAAGGCCAGCTGCTTTCTCAATATCCTCCCAAGACAGCGCGTATGCGCGTGCGTCTGGTGGGCGTAGCTTATGCTGACCACCCGCGCTCTTCTTTCTTTGAGAGCCATGAGGTGTTCGTTGCCGAAACCGAGGTCAGCCACGAAGAGTGGAGCCTCATCAAGCTCGTCTTCACGTTCCTGCCGTATCAGCCGCGGCTCTCAGAGTCAGGCCTTGATTACTCCATGGTCCACGAGCTCTCAGCCTGGCGAGATCCGGATTGCGACCAGACCCTCGCCCAGCTGACCGAGCGGGAACAGCCTAAACGCCATGAGCCGCTGGTCTATTCTCGCAACGTGCCAAAAGAGGAGATGGAAATCCGCAAACCTAGTCCTCTGGCTTGCTACGAAACCAGTGCGGACCAATACGTAAAGGCCAGCTTCGAGCCTGTCGGCCCCCTCAAGCCACCTGAGCCTGTCCTTAAAACGCGTACGAATACGGATGAACCGCATAAATAAGTCCGAATTCTTCCGTGTTCCGTAGCCTGCCCTGAGCAACCCGGAAGGGGAGTCGAATGGGTGCCATCGGTGATGGATTGGCTTTTCAATTGCCAACCTAAAGGCCTGCTCCAACCTGTGGGTTCGGCAACTCGGCAGTTGGATTTGCTTTTTCCGATCACCCGATGTCCCGATCACCAGATCTGTGCGGGTGGGTTGGACCGGAAGCAGTTCCTGTATTTGCTGGTTCAAAATAGTTTTATCCCACCTTTTCGCAAAGCTCGCGAAAGGATGGGACTCCGGCATGTTCCAGAACTGAGTTCTGGCAATGACGCCGTACCAACGATAAAATCCCGCAATGGCCAAAGTTCACCTTTCAGGGATATTCGCACTGACCATTTTGTTCGGTGTATGTTTTCCAGTGTGGGCGCAAAGTGAAGCGCAGCCCACTCCATCCCCGACGCCTGCCGCAACGGGCTCGCCCGCCAGTCCGGGAGATTCAACCCATCTCATCGTCATCAGCGCTCCTCAGCCGGCTTATCCCATGGCGGCGGCAAGGAAGAGCCTGCAAGGAAAGGTATGGATCCAGCTACTCATCTCTGAAACGGGCGATGTGGAGAGCGCAGACATCATTAGCGGGGACCCGGACCTGGCCAGGGCTACGCAGGCAGCGATGAAGAAGTGGAAGTTCAAGCCCTACATCCGCAATGGGAAGCCGGTCAAGGTAAACACAAAAATGCCCTTCGACTTTGCCTTTAAGGACAAAGTCGTTGATGCCAATGTTCCGCCCGATTCATCCGCAAATGCACCGGCATTGCCGGCTGATTCCGCAGGCGCATCTAGTGAAGGCTCCAGCGAAAATCTTCCACAGAAAGTGCGAGTTTCTTCAGGCGTCGCGCAAGGCCTCAAACTGCATGATGTCCAGCCGATCTACCCACCTGAGGCGCGAATGTCCCACATTCAGGGCGAGGTCCTATTGCAGGCCACGATCGGCAAAGATGGGCTGATCCACAATCTCAAACTAATTAGTGGGCATCCACTCCTGGCGGAAGCTGCCAAGGGCGCCGTGGAACAATGGCGTTACCGGCCGTACTTGTTAAAAGGAAATCCGGTCGAGGTAGAAACAGTTATCAAAGTTGTATTCCATATGTGAAGAGATCCGGGCCGGTGCCGCCCCGACGGGGCCTTACTTCTATCCTGCCTCTAATCCAGCGGGTGCTCCATCCTATCGCTGCTGTTGCGATAGGGTGGGATAGAAAAAAATGCTACCGTCGGAAGAGACTACCAAGATTCGCGTTGGAGAATTACGAGATGCGGAAAGGGTTTACGAGAGAACCAAAACGGGACGAGCCCGCGATGCAAGTCAAGAACTACATAACGCCGAGCGGGCTGCAGCGCCTCAAAGATGAGCACCGGTTTCTGCTCACCAAGGAGCGCCCGGCCGTTACCGAGGTGGTGGCGTGGGCTGCCGGCAACGGCGATCGCAGCGAAAACGCCGACTATCAGTATGGCAAACGGCGGCTACGGCAGATCGATGGGCGGATTCGCTTTCTCACGAAGCGAATCGAAGCCGCGGAGGTGGTGGATCCGGAAGCTCCGAGAGCGGGACAGGCGAAGGCGAGAGCATTCTTCGGAGCGACCGTGCGCTATGCCAATGCTGCGGGAGTATCGCGAGTGGCAAGCATCGTGGGCACCGACGAGGTCGATCTCGACCGCAACCACATCAGTTGGGTGTCACCTCTGGGGCGCGCGTTGATGAAGTCGGCAGAGGGCGACAGCGTAGTTCTCCACGCGCCGGGCGGCGCAGAATACCTGACCGTGCTGGAAGTGTCTTACGAGCGTATTTCCGTGGAACCGTTCCATGAACCACCCGGAGCCGAGGCCGCGCCAAAGGGTCTCCCTCGCCGACGCGAATCCACCTGACGAAGAAGAAACCTAAACTGCACAGGTGGTGAAAGAGCAACGACCGTAATAGCGCGCCATCGATCCTTTCGCTGCAGTTGCGAAAGGGTGGGATAGAATGCCGCGCGCGCCAAAAGGGTTACAACGTCTGACAAGCCCGTGGCGAACGCCACTTCATTCCTTGCTTAGGCTACTTTTTTCTCGCCGGCCGGGGCTTGCCCATCGCGCATATCGCGAACATAGTCATGGGCTTTGATAACACTGTCTGCCTGGCGCCGGATGATGGCGCGCAAGTCACTTGGAAGCTGGCTGGCGAGGGCATTCTCATAGTCCTTTTTTGCCCTGTCCTCTCCCTGTTCAACGCTGTTCAGTATGGCTTGATCGCCCAGGCCGATTGTCGCCTTGGTTTCAAACCATACCCGATGCAGAACAGCAGACACGGTGCCGGAAGCTTCAGGTTTGTCGCCCATCCGCTCTGCTTCGGCGCGGAGTTCCCGGCCAAGGCGGGCTCTTTCCAGGCTTTGTTCGCTGAAGTATGCTTTTAGCTGCGGGTCCGTAGCCACACTGGCCGCATGTATATAACCGGTCTCACCATCTTTGCAGGTCTGAATCAAATCATTTATTAGATCGAGAGTCTCATCTGCCATTTTCATTTCTCCTGGCCGTGTCTGCTAAGTGAGAAAGACTTTGTGAGCGATGAGATGCCTTCCTCGGGTGAAAAAGGAGAGCTGGCCGGGTGCCCCATAATGCCGCGCGACGTAAAATCGTCGCGCCTCAACCTGTCATCGTTTTTGCCTGAGGCCATTGGCCTAAGCCCTGAGTGAAGCCGAAGGGGAGTGGCGCAGCCGGGAGTCGAACGATCTAAATCGGCGAAGCCAACTTTGTACATCGTGCGTGATCGCGTAATCGGAAAGGGCAAACCCTGAACACGGCTCACACGGATCGGAAGAAAGCTCGTTCAATTTTTGGCAATTTCGGCGATTTTGGCAATCTTGTTCGCAGGCGAGGGCGCCGGCGCTCCACAATCTCTCCCACAAAAAAGAAAGGGAGCCGTCGTCTTACAACGTCTCCCTGGGTATGTCTTGGTGGTTGTTTTACAAGATGAGCAGCTATGCTCTTCCGGCGCTAAATCCGGCTTGCTCCATCTGCTCGCGTGCTGCATCCGCTGTTGAGTGGATGCCCTGCACTTTGAGCTTGAAGTCGTCTGGATTGCTGGCGTTCTCCAGTGCGGTTTCATAGCTGACCAGGCCTTGCGAGTACAAATCGTAGAGGGACTGATCGAACGTCTGCATACCGTACTGGGAAGTGCCGGCGCCAATGGCCTCATGTATCAGGCGCGTCTTTTCCGGGACCATAATGCACTCGCGGACAAACGCGGTGGAAATCAGGACCTCGGTAGCTGGAACGCGGCCTGCTCCGTCAGCTCGCTTTACAAGTCGCTGGCTGACGACGGCCCGCAATGTGGCGCCAAGCTGCATACGCACTTGCTTTTGCTCCGGTGGAGGAAAGACAGAAATGATACGGTTGATGGTTTCGACTGCATCTAACGTGTGCAGTGTTGAGAAGACCAGGTGGCCGGTTTCGGCGGCATGGAGCGCTGTAGAAATCGTCTCCAGGTCGCGCATTTCGCCCACCAGAATTACGTCCGGGTCCTGGCGCAAACTCGCCCGCAAGGCGGATCCGAACGAAGGAGTATCTACTTCCACTTCACGCTGGTTGACAAAACCTTTCTTATCACGATGCAGGAATTCGATAGGGTCTTCAATCGTAATAATGTGCTCTGAGCGGCTGGAATTAATGCGGTCCAGCATGGCGGCCAGCGTGGTTGATTTACCTGAACCGGTCACACCGGTTACCAGCACCAGTCCGCGGGCTTCTTCGCAAATGTGCTCAATCACTTTAGGAAGAAATAGTTCTTCCAGTGCGCGGATCTTAGTGGGAATCACGCGCAGAACCAGTCCAACGTTGCCGCGTTGCTGAAAGACGTTTACACGGAAACGTCCCAGGCCGGCGACGCCATAGGCCATATCGAGTTCGGCCACTTCCTTAAACTTTTGTTTTTGCCGGTTGGACATCATGCTGAAAGCCATGTTCAACATGTCTTCCGCGGAGACGCGTGGTTGCTCGGTGAGCGGAACCAGATCGCCATCCACGCGCACGTGCGGATAGTTGCCAACTTTCAAATGAAGGTCGGAGGATTTGCGCTCCATCGCAATTCGAAGCAGATCATCAATGTGCATATTTAACCGTTACCAAGAATCCTGGGCTTCCATAAATCATCTAATTATGTTCGTTACCGATTGGCTCGAGCGCGAAAGCAAGAGGGATACGGTAGCGCTAAAAATCGCTTTCCGTGATTGCCTGAATTTCCAGGCTGCTTTGCACGTGAGGCCAATAAAGCTTTTACCGTCAGTAGTGTATGTTGCTCTTGGGCTGGCTACAATGTTACCGATGACACAGACCGTTACTCGTCCCCGTGTGGTGGTAATTGGGGCCGGTTTTGCCGGGATTAATGCCGCCAAGGCCCTGGCCAAAGCCCCGGTGGACGTGACTGTGGTTGACCGCAAAAACCACCATACCTTTCAGCCGCTGCTGTACCAGGTGGCGCTGGCCGTGCTTTCACCCGCTGAAATTGCCTCTCCCGTGCGTACCGTGCTGCGCCGCGCGCATAATACTGAGGTCCTTTTAGGTGAGGTCGCCGGCTTTGACCTGGAGAAGCGTCTTGTCCATTTGGACGATCTGGACCTGCCGTTTGATTACCTGATTGTGGCCGCTGGCGCGACCCATGCCTACTTTGGTCACCCGGAATGGGAGGAATTCGCGCCTGGGTTAAAGACCTTAGAAGATGCAACGGAGATCCGTCGCCGCATCCTGATGGCCTTTGAAACCGCGGAGCGCCAGGCCATTGCCCACCGGCTTCCGATGCCGCTGAATTTTGTTGTAGTCGGCGCTGGACCTACTGGCGTTGAACTGGCCGGCGCAATCTCTGACATCACGCGGCAATATCTGACGAAAGAATTTCGGGCGATTGATCCGCGTCAGTCGCGCATTATTTTGCTGGAAGGCGGTCCGCGTGTTCTGCCGACGTATCCTGAAGATCTTTCCGCCAGCGCTGAACGCCAGCTCACGCAGATGGGCATTGAAGTCCGCACCAGCGCGATGGTCACCAACATTGAGCCCGGAGTGGTTTCCGTCGGAAAAGAAAAAATTCCTGCGGCGGTCATTCTCTGGGGCGCGGGCGTTTCCGCTTCACCGTTGGGAAAAATGCTGGGCGTCCCCACGGACAAAGCCGGACGCGTGATTGTGCAACCTGATCTCACGGTGCCGGGCCATCCGGAAGTTTTTGTCACGGGCGATCTTGCTTCAGCCAAACGTAGTAACGGACAGCCCGTGCCCGGCGTTGCTCCGGCGGCCATTCAGATGGGAAAGTTTGCCGCGCGCCAGATCAAGAATATTCTGGCAGGGAAGCCGCGCGAGAAGTTTGAGTATCTCGATAAAGGCAGCCTCGCCACCATTGGACGCTCCCACGCCATTGCCGATTTTCCCGGCAACATTCACATCTCCGGATATTTTGCGTGGCTTGCATGGCTGTTTGTTCACCTGCTCTTTCTCATCAGCTTCCGTAATCGTTTCTTTGTGTTGACCGAATGGGCCTGGGCCTACATCACCTATAACCACGGCGCGCGTTTGATTACTGAGCCGGGCGAGAAAGTGCTTCTGGAGAAGCCAAGAGCGAAGGTCGGCTGATCTGATTTCAGGCTTGTAATTTTTACTGAGAATTAAAGAGGCTTGATCTTATATTCCCTGCACTCACGAGTTACTCGCGTCGGCAGAGACCTTGAACGGGAAACGGCCAGGAGCGGCATCTTATAAACGATAGAGTGATTGAAGGAGGGCTATATGCCCCGCACCGTCCTGTTGAGTTTTATAGCCGTTCCGGTTCTGATCGTCGCCATGCAACTGCAGCAAAGCCAGAATCCGCAACAAACAGATCCTTCCGCGGCTAATCCAACGAATCAAACGAACGCCCAGCCGCAATCGACTCCGACTCCGAACTCGAATCCGCAGGACCAATCAGGCCAGAATCAAAGAATTCAGAGCTCCATTGACGATTTATTGAGCAGCGATCCGGTTCTTAGTGGCACTGACGTGAACGTTGCGGTGGACGATCAGAGCATTACTCTCACCGGGCACGTGGATAGTTACCAGCAACACCAGAGGGTCCTGCAGCTTGTGTCGTCTTACGGACGCTGGCGCAAAATCGTGGACCAGGTGAAGATGAAATAACGCCAACCGTTGCGACGAATATTTGAAGCGTGCCAAAGTTTTACGTTTCTGTCCTGCTCTCGGCAGAAATATGGGAAATCACCACCGGCGAGTGGCGGTCCCGGGCAACCAGCGACAAGTGAAAGCCCCAAGCCTTAACTGCGTTAAAAAACATTAAAATTCTTAATTTTCTTGCCTTTCACCCTGGTATATGAGCTAAACTGCGTTCCTCACCATCGGGCTGGTGATGCGCACTCTTGCGTAACGAAGGGACCAGCTCGTATTCGATCATTTCAACACACTTACGTTCAATGAATTTGCAGGTGTAATGGCTGCGCTCAGACGCAACATCATGCCTGTCTCTAGTAATTCTCCAGCGTAATGCTTCCGGGAGAAGGACATGAGTCATGTTTGCTGTAAATGAGTTTGTTAATGGAAATCCAAAAGGACATGCGGTTTACCGCTCCGCATTCAGCCCGATAGTGCGAAGGCTATCCGGAATGATCCTCGTGTTTTGTTTGTTGGGCATTGTGGCATGCGGAAGTGTCGGTAGTGGCAGCGCCAATGGCGCACTCACAAATGTTGGGTCAACCCCAACGCCCACTCCAACGCCTACTCCAACTCCATCACCCACGCCAACCGCAACCCCAACGCCTTCACCGACTCCAACACCGGCCCCAACACCTGCTCCTTCTCCAACGCCAAGCCCCACGCCTGCGGCTCTAATCGTTTCGCCCAGCTCGGCAAATGTGGCGCTTGGAACTTCGCAGGCCTTCACCGCAACAGGATCGGGAACGCCAGTGACGTGGAGCGTGAATGGCATTGCCGGCGGAAACGCGCTCATCGGCACCATCAGTGCCAGCGGCGTTTACCTGCCGCCTGCGGTCTTTCCGGCGACGAATGGTTTCGCCATCAAAGCTACTTCGCAGGCCAATCCCTCGGTGTCAGCCGCGGCGTCTTTGATCGTGGTCTACCCCAACAATACTGCTGGGGTTCAGGCTCTTCCCATTCAACTGGGCGTCACTGGCGGAAACGACCAGGATTCCACCTCGAACTCGTGTTGTATCGGCACATTGGGCAGCCTATGGAACTTCAATGGCGCCCAATACATTCTGAGCAATAGTCACGTGCTGGCCCGTTCCGGACAAGGCCTGGCCGGTGAGGCTATTAATCAGCCCGGATCCTCCGCTTGCTTTGCGTCACCTAACACAGTAGCTAACTTGAGTTTTCAATCTCCCCTGCAGCCAACCCCCACCAGCAATGGAATAGCGGAGAGTAACGTGGATGCAGCCCTGGCGCTGATTGTGCCTGGAACGGTCGATACCTCCGGCAACATTCTTAACCTTGGTGTCCCTGGTACGACCAGTATTGCTTCAGCGCCGCCTTCCACAACGCTGGAAGCTCCCGTTGTAGGACTTTCGGTAGCCAAAACCGGCAGGACAACCGGACTGACGTGTTCCACTATCAGCAGCATTCAAGCTACGATCAATGTGGACTTTGATGCCTTTTGCGGAGGGCCCAAGTTTTTTACCAGTGAGTTTGTGGGACAGGTAATGATCGATGACAATAGCTTTAGTGGCCCGGGCGATGCCGGATCGCTGATTGTTACAACAGAAAATGCTCGCCCGGTAGCCATGATCATGGCCAGCAACGGGACTACCACGATTGCCAACCCGATTACGGACGTGATCAATGAATTTTCGTCTCACGCCCGGCCGCCGGTTGTTTTGAACATAGTGGGCGGCGCCGATCACCTTGTAAGTTGCCAGCCGATGGCGACTGTGCCAGGTGCAACTCAGGTACCTCCGTTGAGTGCGGCCAGTACGCTTTCTGCGCAGGAACGCCTGCGTGTTGGAAATGTACGGCAAGCAAATGCCTCTCTACTGATGAATGATCCGGCAATTGCAGCGGTTGAGATTTCAGCCAGCCTGGATTCGCCTGGGGAAGGCTCTCTGGAAATACATGTTTCCGGAGCGCTCAAGGCCCCCATCCCGGTGACGATCAATGGCGTTCGCACCAGGGTGATCTTTGATGCACAAGCCGAGGCATCGCGGATTTCCATTGCCCAGCAGGATGTTGATCGCACAACCGGGGTGAAAGAAGCCAACGTTGCCGATCTCATGTCGCAGGCCGGAATCCAGGGTGTGGGCGTGGCCATCAGCAAAGATAATCCTGCTGAGACTGCGCTGGCGATCTATGTGGTTCGTGGAACTCCACATTCCGCTATCCCCGCAACCATAGACGGAGTCCGTACTCAGATCATTGAAGGAGAGCGGTTCCACGCCCACTAGGGCAACAACCTAAACTGTATTTTCAAAGGCGGAGAGTCGTTATCGGCCCTCCGCCTTGTTTTGCCCAGAAAATTCTTGTTGGATCTCAGCTTGTAAGCTGCTCAATATTGGTCTGGCGTAGCTGCAATTTTTAGACTTATCATGATTTCTGTTCCTCAACACATTTGGTTCAATAGCCGCATGCAACACCTTCCAATAAAAATTGCGTGAATCATTAATATGCTCTAAGGAAATTTGCTTAAGTGCGCGTGCGGATCAGTTCGTCCACCTTAGAAAAATTCTTACGCGTCCGTAAGTAATAATTTTGCTGCTGCTCCCACTATTTAATGTGCGATTATCTACACACCGGAGCGGTATCGTCTGAGATCACACGGGGTGTGATGCAGGCATATCGCTTCAACCTCTGCTTACTTCAAAATTCGCATACTGCCTGAGCACAGGTATTGGACTTCCGATGAGATCAAGCAATTTAGCTCGCAATATTGCCCCCATGGGAACGAAACAGTTCGCTCCTTGGAATGTCTTCTCCGCGTTGTTGCTGTTGCCCGACCAACAGTCCCTCAGCATGATGAAAAGGGTCTTCGAAGGTTTTGGGATGAATGTTCATGCCGCAACCACTGTTCAGGAAGCGGACCAGTTCCTGCACAGCACGCGGCTTGATCTTGCCGTTTGCGACTTTGACGTTCCCCGCGCTGACGAACTGTTTCTGCTCCAGCCTTCCACCCGCTGGCGCGGCGTGACAGTTGGTTTAATGTCATCGGCCCGGTTGAATCAATCGAGCCACAAGCGTGTCCAGTTTCGTTTGCCCAAGCCGGTCAGCATCGATATGCTGGTGCGGAGCCTGAAGGCCTCTTATACCAGCATGGCCAGGCAGAGAATCGCTACGTACCGGCATACGGTTCCCGTAAAGCTGATTGCCGGAACTCTGAATCATCGTGGCTGGCAGCGCACGCTGCAGCAGGTAAATGTGGTGAACGTAAGCCAGACTGGCCTGTGTCTGAATTCCACTGAGCCTCTCCCGCACGGAGCGTCTATCAATATGAATCTTGTGCTGCCGGAAAGCTCTTACTCTCTGCATGCCACCGGCAATGTTGTTTGGTCACATACCAGTGGCCGCGCTGGAATAGCGTTTGAGCGCTCAGCCTGTCCGGAAATGAAAAAGCTGCAGGAACGGTTGAATGCGTGGCTTCCTCGTGAACTGGGAATGGTAGCCCAATCCGCCTGAGAGTCCACCTAAAGAATTCTCCCCTGAGTAAATAGAAAGGCCGCGCATTCCGCGCGGCCTTAATTCTTTCCAACAACTTTTGGCTAAACGCCCACAGGCTGTTTCGTCCGGTCTTTTACAGGCACATGAGTAAACCAGTTGTGCCGGTCCGGCGCCGTGCCGTTCACAATGCCGAAGAATTCGCGCTGTAAGGAAAGCGTTACCGGGCCGGTGATGCCGTTGCTGATATTGATCTTGTCGATGGAGCGAATAGGAGTAATTTCTGAAGCGGTGCCGCAGAAGAAGACTTCGTCTGCCAGGTAGAGCATTTCACGGGGAATAATCTGCTCCACTACGGTCAGGCCAATATCTTCCGCCAGCGTAATTACACTCTCGCGCGTAATGCCCGGCAATACGGAGTTGCCCAGCGGCGGCGTCAGCAGCTTGCCTTTGCGCACAATAAAAATGTTGGCGCCTGAAGCTTCGCTCACATAACCATTCACGTCCAGGGCAATACCCTCCACATAGCCGTTTACGATCGCCTCCATCTTGATCAGCTGGGAGTTCATGTAATTGGCGCCGGCCTTGGACATGGCTGGCATGGTGTTTGGCGCAATTCGCGACCAGGAAGATACGCAGGCATCGATTCCTTCGCTCACGTTGCCGTGCCCCAGATACTTGCCCCACGGATAGTTGGTCATATAGACCTCAGTGGGAGAGTTAAAAGGATTCACCCCGGCTTCGCCGTAGCCGCGCATCACGATGGGACGCAGATAGCAGGGCCATACGCCATTGGCCCCAACCAGTTCAAGGGCCGCTGCGCAAAGCTGGTCAACGCTGTAGTCAAGTTCAATGCGGTAAATCTTGGCGGAATCCAGGAGCCGCTGCATGTGCTCGCGAATGCGGAAAATGGCCGGAACGCCCGACGGCGCGTAACAACGAATACCTTCAAAAACGGAAGAACCATAATTGATCACGTGTGCCATCACGTGGATCTGGGCTTCATTCCAGGGAATCAGTTTCCCGTTGTGCCAGATCTTTTCAGTTGCTTGAATCGCCATGGGGGAGAGGCTCCTTCAGTTTGATTGTCCGCTTTTTCGCCTGGACTGCATTCCAGACCTTACCCGGAGTTCCAGCGGTCCAGAAAACAAGATTATCCTATTTTAGATAGGAAACGCAGGCGAACGGCACATTATATCTGACGGAAATTTCCCCGGCTAACATTACATCCGTCCAAATTACAGCAACATGGACTACAAATGTTTGCCGGGGAAACGATTTTAGGGTTGCGAACGTGTCGCAGCCGGTGCTTGGGCTGTCTTTTCCTGGCTGGCTGCAGCCGGAGTGTTCTGTGCCATTGCTGAAGGCGGCGTATACAAATAGGTTTTCGGGTTAGCCATCATTGTTGGCATGGCTGCAAAGGGCTTGGAGTAATCGTTGGCGGCGTTCCAGAATAGGAAGCCATCTCCGTGGTGTCCGTGGGATGCGCTCACCTGCTTCAGGATGTACTCCGCAGAATACGTCTTCGTTCTCCAGCGGAAAGCCTGGAGCCAGGGCCGAACCACCACGCCGGATCCGGCGGTGATCTTGTCAAAACGGTCCATGGAAATGCTGATAAAGTGCTCCGGCGCATCACCCGGGGCCGTATAGCCGTCCATTCCAAAGAAGTGGGAAGGATAGATCATGGGCGAAATCACGTCCGCGTGCTTCGCCATTTTCACAATGTCCTGGCCGGTATGGCCCAGGTCCACCGGACGCTGCCACGCCATGATCCCAAATACGTCCAGCGAAACCAGCACGCCCATGGGGTGCAGTTCGCCGTAAGCGCGATCCAGGAAATTGGCGATCACGTCAGCGCGTTGCATCTTGGGATCTTTTTGGAACGCAAACTCCGCGTCCGCCTGGTTGCCCTCGGCAGGGAAGCGGACATAATCAAACTGGATTTCATCCACGCCGGACGCGGCTACGTATTTGGCCAGCGCAATGTTGTAATCCTGAACTTCTTTATTGGAACTGTCAGACCATACCAGCTTGCCATTTTCGCGCCATGGCTGGTGCAGGCTTCTGGATTGCACTGCCAGCTCTCCATGGTGCTGCGCGATATTGTCATCCCGGAAAAGCGCCTGCCGGGCAATCACGTGCATATCCTGCGAATGCAGGAAACGCACATACTTGGGCAGATTGGTGATCGGATAGTTATGAATCTTCTTGGCCAGCGGATGCTGGAACGGAATATTGATGGTGCCGTCACTATCTTTTATGTCAAAGACCACGGCGTTTCCGCCCGCCTGGTGCCAGCGCTTAACCAGATCAATACCGTGCGCGCTGCCCGCGGTTCCACCTGTCATATAGATGGCCCGGACCTCAGTCTCTTTGGCGAACGGGCGTGATTTTTCAACGATCGGTTGAGGCTCAATCCCGGGAATCAGGACGGTATCGCCTCTCTTGAAACTGGTCTTGCCACCATTCGCCTTGCCGATTGCGTCCACATACTCAGCCACGGTCATGAAAGAAGACTCAGATAGATGGCCGCGCGCTAAAAATTGCGCCGTGGTAACAGCTTTTGCCTCGTAGGTAATCGTGCCTGCGGGCAATTGTTGCGGCTGTGCCGGGGTTGCCGGCTGGCTCTGTACTGTCGGCGCCGGTTTGTCACCGGCCGGGGCCGCTTGAATATGTGAATGCCGTGTAAGGATTGCGACTGTAATAATCAGCCCAAGCAAAACCAGGGCCGCGGAACTGAGATGTAGCTTCTTGGGTAGCATTAAGGACTCTTTCCCGGGGTCGTTGCAGACAATCTTAGCGCGTCCCGGTACTCTGATCAAAATGGCTGGAGTGCTTGACCTTTTGTCACGCGCTCTGCATCTAAATTAACTGAGTGCAGATGGATTGCTGTTGACAGATAAGTAATGACAACTCCAGCGCCTGGTTCTCCATCACACATTCAACTCCGAATTTTGGAGGACTCCTCGGCGAAGTGAGACCGGAGGGCGGGGAATTTATGAGGACTGGCTTTAATACGGCACTTGATCCTACACGGCGCAGCTCAGATGCGCAGGACTTTGACTCCACTCTGCGCCGGAAGATTGTTGGCCAGGACCCGGCGATTGAAAAAGTGGTGGAAATCTATCAGATGTTTCTTGCTGGACTGAACGCTCCCGGGCGTCCCGTGGGAAATCTTCTCTTTCTTGGTCCTACCGGCTCTGGTAAAACCCGTGTGGTTGAAGCCATGGCAGAAACGCTTTTCGGCGATCCCCGGGCGATCATCAAAATTGATTGCGCTGAATTTCAGCACAGCCATGAAATCGCCAAGCTAATCGGCTCGCCCCCAGGCTATCTGGGACATCGCGAGACCCATCCATTGCTTACGCAGGAAGCCCTGAATCAGTGGCATACGGAAAAACTCAAGCTTACGCTTCTGCTTTTCGACGAGATTGAAAAAGCCAGTGACGCTCTCTGGCAGCTCCTGCTCGGCATCCTGGATAAAGCTACGCTCACGCTCGGCGACAATCGCCGCGTTGATCTTTCGCAGTGCCTGATTGTCATGACCTCAAACCTCGGCGCGCATGAAATGGACGATCTCATGACCGGTGGCCTGGGTTTTGGCAATACCCGGCGCGCGGGCCAGGTAGATTCCGCTCTTGACGACAAAATTACCCGCACCGCGCAGGACGCGGCCCGGCGCAAGTTCTCCCCCGAGTTCATGAACCGGATCGACAAAATCGTGGTGTTCAAGACCCTCAGGCCTGAACACCTGGAGCAGATACTTGAGATCGAACTGGGCATGGTGCAGCAGCGCATCCTGCAGGCCACCGGCAACAGCCAGTTCGTATTCTCCTGCACCGCTCCGGTCAAATCGTTTCTGCTTGAAGAAGGAACAGATCCCAAGTATGGCGCGCGTCATTTGAAGCGGGCTATAGAAAAGAACGTGGTATTTCCTCTGGCGAATCTGGTTGCTACCAGCCAGATCAAGCTGGGTGATTTCATCCGTATTGATCGAAAAGATAGCGTGTTAACGTTCACTAAGGAAGCCGAGGGCGCTCTGGTGCCGGTCTTGCTGGAAAAATATGGAGAAATGAACCAGGGTTCTCAATTTGCCGCCAAAGCCGGACGCGGCGCAGGCAAATCTCCGCGGGATTTCGGCGGGATTGCTCCATTGTTGGATCGCGGAAGTGGGACGAAATAGTTTTCTGTAATCTCGAGCGAAGCGAGAGATTCTTATAGCGACGATATTTTTCAGGAATATCGAAAAAATTCGTCATTCCGAGCTCTCGTCAATGAGGGCGCGCTTTGATCAGCGTCCGAATAGGGGCGAGGGGATTGCGCTTGGCTGCGCAACAAGAGTTATTTCCAAAGTTGTTAAGGCCACTCTATTTTTCTACACGTCGCGGTGATGCGTTAAGTCCCTACTTGTAATTGCAAATGAATCTTCTTTTTCTGTGACACTTTATCTGAAACAACAATCTTGCCCACAATGGAATGGAATTCGTTCTTCGTCACTTTAAAAAAGTAAATTCCAGTCAAAACGTGCTCTAGGTTAAATGTACCCGCTGCATCCGTTGTCGTTGAAAGTACTTTTCCGGCACGATCGCGGATTTCAAATATGGCCCCAGATACCGGTAGATTGTCTATTAGCACAATCCGCCCTTGAACAGCAGCAACATAGATTGGGGCCACCTCGATTCTGTTTAGCTCAGGTTTTTCTCTCAAAAAACCCCTGTATTGTCCGGACTCGATCCTGTCCTGACAAACTCCGTTTAGAGCTACGACACAACAACAGGTGAGAAAAAAAACAATGTGAAGCGCTTTGCTCCTGACTCCAATAGTCATTCTTCTCCTCACACTATTTCTGAATGATTTTCTCTTCTTGATATTGCGGATGACGATCCACGAGGCACAGATCCAGGATTCCCAGGTTCCAATAAAAGATGTGGGAAACAAAAGGGATCCCTCGCTGACGCTCGGGATTAAAAACAGCAGCTAATTACTAAATACTAATTACTGTTTTTCTTACCCCTTCTTCAACTCAATCAGTACCAGCCGCGCCACTTCTTTCAGGGTTTCAAAAACTCCCTTTCCCTGGAAAGCCACAGCCTCAAAGAGCGGTTCATCTTTCCGGGCAAGCTCGCGTTTCAGGTCTTCCACCGCCATGGCGCTGGGCAGGTCGCGCTTATTGAGTTGTAGAACGTAAGGGATCTTCTTGAAGTCGTAGCCGTGTTCTTTCAGGTTTTCGTGCAGATTGTCCAGGGCTTCAACGTTAGCGTCCAGGCGCTCTTCCTGCGAGTCAGCCACAAAAACCACGCCATCCACTCCACGCAGGATCAGCTTTCTGCTGGCGTCATAGAAAACCTGTCCCGGGACAGTATACAGGTGGAAGCGGGTGCGGAAACCCCGCACGGTGCCTAAATCTAAGGGCAGAAAGTCAAAAAACAGCGTACGGTCAGTCTCCGTCGCCAGGGAAATCATTTTGCTTTTCTGTTTATCGCTCGTTTTCTCAAAAATATGCTGTAGGTTCGTGGTCTTACCGCCCAAACCGGCGCCGTAATACACGATCTTGCAGTTAATCTCACGAGCGGCAAAATTTATAAAACTCAAGACTCTCCTAGCATTCGGGCCACGGGCGCCAAAAGCGCTTACGGTTCCGAACGACCCATGTTGCTGAAAGACTTTTTTATATCATAACGGACAGAAGCAGAGCTGCTTCTTAATTTTACGCTGTCCGGGTGAGTAACAAGGCTCTTACCTGTACGAAATACCCCAAAAGTAACCT
The DNA here is from genome assembly GCA_963724105.1 of Terriglobia bacterium. Taxonomy (GTDB): domain Bacteria; phylum Acidobacteriota; class Terriglobia; order Terriglobales; family Acidobacteriaceae; genus Angelobacter. The sequence goes on from CAVRTD010000010.1 coordinate 870,307, forward strand.
GCCTACGGTTTCGGCTGCAGGGGCTGTGGAGGCAATGGGTAATAGCCCTGCTTGGCGAAAACATTCAAATTTGGCCGGAGCACGCGCACATCGATATTCCGGAAAGAGCTCGACTTGGTGGCCTGGGTGGTATACCCCAGCGTGTACTGGTTGCGCGCCGTATCGGTGACCTTGGCATAAGCCTGTTCGATTCCCTGGCGATCAAATTCTGCCATCATATCGCCGGCGGTATCAGATACATAACGGGGAAGGATGTTTGCCGTACCAAATCCCGGCACGCGAATACGCCCCGCTTTGTCATAAATTGGTATTGCGGCCGTGTCCACGCCAACTCCATAAATGCTGATGTTATTGGATAGAAGGACCCTCTTTACCTCATCATAACTCGCACTGCTGCCTATCTCTCGCCCATCGCTCACAACAAAGATGATGCGGCGGCGCGTTCTATCTCGTTTGCTCAGGTCCTGGGCTGCGCGCAGAATCGCGTCATTCAAGACATAGAATTCCCTTGGAGCCGTCTGATCGCTTCCTGGTACACCCGCGTTAGGATCATTTACGGAATGGCCGTTAATGCTTGGGCCGCCTCCCATAGGTCCACCCAGCATCGGCGGACCTCCTCCGCGTCCCGGGCGTTTAATGCTCTCCACAGTGGCTGTAGAGATGTTACTTGCCCCGCTGAAACCTGAAATCTGCTGCACGGTATGGCCATAGCGGTAGAGGGCAACCTCGTCAAACTCACTAAATGCTGCAATCAGCACCGGAAGGCTCGCATTGATTTTCTTCATCGTGCTGGTCGGCAAATCCGTGGCTACAACAATGGCCGCAGTGAGCGGAAATGGATCGGCGCTAAAAAATTTGAGTTGCTGCGGAACGCCATCCTCATAAACTTTAAAGTCCACCGCGGTCAGCCCGGCAACCAGCTTGCCTGCACCGTCCTTGACCCGAACCGGAACCTGAACAAAATTCACATTAAAGCGTGTTGTATAAAGCTCATCGCGACGGTTGGCTATCCCGCTCTGCGCGGTAACATGTTCCGGCTGCGGCGTTGGGGAGGGCGCAGCCTCAGGCTGGTCAGTCCGTATGTTCTTTGGCGAAGGTGGTGCGCTATCTGGAAACTGGTTTGGCTGATCGGGCTTGGGCTGTGGTGCGTCAGGAATGTTCTGCTGCGATTGGGGCTTGGGAACAGGACTGTCTGGCAGGGATTGATTTTGTTGGCAAACTACGGGCACAGCCGCCAGACACAGGCCGCAAATCAGCCCTTTCATCCCAAAGGTCAACCTGAGCATTAAAATCCTCCTACCACCTTAGAACGTTTCAGGGTCCGCAAGTTTGCATGCTGCCAAAGCATGCTGATACCAATTGTAATGCTTGGGATGCCATTGCGAGGCAACTCACCTGCATCTAATACAATAGATAAAACAATATCAGACAAGAAAGGGAGTGCTAAAAGGACGTGATGCGGACTTTATTTTTTTCATTTGCGCTCGCATTTCTTCTCCTGCCCATGGCATACAGCCAGACGCCGGAAAGCACCCCACCATCCGCTCAACAGGGATCACCCAGGCAGGGAACTGCGAATGGCCAGGACAATGTGCCGGTCTTCCGCAAGAATGTGAACCTGGTGAATGTGGTTTTTACTGTGAAGGACAAACATGGTCTTTTGATTCCCAGTCTTGAGAAGGACCATTTTCAGGTTATGGAAGACGGGAAACCGCAGACGATTAAGTATTTTTCCGCCCTCACGGACCAGCCCCTGACGATTGGTTTACTCATTGACAGCAGTTACAGCATGAATCGGACCCTGCCCGAGGAAAAGGTCGTTGCGGGCGGCTTTCTCCAGAAGGTCCTTACGGACAAGGACCTGGCATTCGTCATCAGCTTTGATATTTCCGTCGATCTGCTTCAGGACCTGACCAACAGCATGCACCTACTGCGTGCAGGTTTGGACAAGGCGCGCATCAATACCAATACTGCTGGGATGTCTCCTATGGGAGGCTCTGGGCCAGTGCCAACCGCCGGTGGCATGAATAAAGGCACACTTCTTTTTGACGCTGCTTTCCTGGCGTCAGATGACGTTTTAAGTCATCAGTCCGGGCGCAAAGCCATGATCATTCTTACCGATGGCGAAGACCAGGGCAGCAAACTGCGCCTGAAAGACGCCATTGAAGCTGCGCAGAGGGCCGATGTAATTGCCTATGTATTGCTCATCACCGATCCCGGCCAACTCTCAAATTATGGCGACATGTCCAAATTGTCCGAGCAGACTGGTGGAAGGATCATCTCCGTGAATCGCACGGACAAGATGGACAAGGCATTCGCCGAGATCGCCGCTGAACTACGCAGCCAATACACGCTCGCGTTTACGTCCACAAATACAGTGAATGACGGCAAGTTTCGTCGCCTTGAGGTCAAATCAACGGATGGGTATAAGATCCAGGCCCGCAAAGGCTACTATCCGCCGAATGACAAGTCGAACCGGTAGAGAGAATTTTTAAGCCTGCCAGAAAATTGATCTTGCGCCTACTGTTTGGGCACGTAGTAGCCCTTTTTTGCCCGCACTTTATATTTTTTGTTGTCCGCCACAATCTGGATCGGCCGGAATTGTCCGTTAGCAACAAAGTCCTCTGGGCGATAGGAAACGGAGTACTGGCTGCGCAACTCATCCTGAATGTCAGTGAACGCAGCCACCACATCATCCAGCTTTTCCGGAAAGAATGCGCGGCCGCCGGTGGCGTCTGCCAGTGACTTTAAATTATCGGTGCCTTTGGTGCTGTTGTTTACCAGCGTGGTGCTGATGGTATAGATAATTACCCCCGCCCGCTGTGCCATATCGATGGCTTCCTTAGGGTAGACCCGGCTCTGATTGTCCTCTCCGTCAGAAACCACAATAATGGCCCGGCGCACAACCGTGCTGGCAGGCTCTTTCATCAGCTTGTCGCGACAGGCGAAAAAAACGGCGTCCCACATTGCCGTTCCTCCACCCGCTTTGATCGCCCTTATGCCATCCCTGAGCTTATCCAGGTTGTCGGTAAAATCCTGCGTTACGTCCCATGTTTCATCAAAAGCCAGCACAAAAGCGCGGTCGGATTTGGGGCGAATGATCTCGTAGAGAAACTCTGAAGCGGCATCTTTTTCAAACTGAAAACGGTCGCGAATAGAGTTGCTGGCGTCAATCAACAGGCCTACCTGCAGCGGCAGGTTTGTTTGTGCGGCAAAATTCATTACCTGCCTGGGCGGCTGCTTATTGTCGATGATCTTGAACTGCTCTTGTTTCAGGTCGCGTACAAACCTTCCATCTTTATCCACCACGGTGAAGACGACATTTACTTCGTCCGTCCGTACGCGCACAGTGGGTAGCTTGCTGCTATCGCTTGCGGCTTGATCGCCTGCTGTTGGCGCAGGGGTGGATACAGGCTGCTGGGCTGACGCAACCACACACGCAATTGCCAATAGAAAACAAAAAAACAGGGTATGTTTGAGGGTCATAAGAGTGCTGCTCAATCACTCCATTATATGCAATAACGATCTGCCTGCCATGATTTGCCTGTAATGAGCTGCGCCACCTTAGTTCTACTTCCCCAAAGCCCTGCCATTAAAAATCCTCCTGCCAAAAGCCCTGCTGACAAATAAAAAGCCCGGCTTCGTTGGCCGGGCTCTTTGATAATTTGCTGCCGATATCAAAGCTACTGCCGGGGGACGTAATATCCTTTTTTGGCGCGCACTTTGTACTTCTTGCTATCGGCCAGGATCTGGATAGGACGAAACAGGCCATTGGCCTCAAAGTTTTCCGGTTTGTAAAACACTGAATACTGGCTGCGCAGCTCTTCGTTGATATCGTGGAAAGCGTTGGCTACATCCTGCAGTTTGAACGGGAAGAATGCCTGGCCTCCGGTGGCTTCCGCCATCATCTTCAGGCTGCGGTCGCCTGCGTCAATCGTATTGTTCAGATTGGTGCTGATGGTATAAACGATCACGCCGGCGCGCTGCGCCATCTCAATGGCTTCCTGCCTCAATATGCGGCTCTGATTGTCATCGCCATCAGAAACCAGAATGATTGCTTTGCGGACCGGGCCAGTCTCGCGTTCCTTCATCAGCTTGTCGCGGCACGCATAAAACACTGCATCCCACAGCGCCGTGCCTCCGCCCGGGCGTATTACTTTTACGCCTTTGGTCAGCTTGTCCAGATCGCCGGTGAAATCCTGAGTCAGGTCCCATACTTCGTCAAAAGCCAGTACAAAAGCCTTGTCTGTTTTTGGGCGGATGATCTGGTGCAGGAATTCAATGGCTGCATCCTGCTCAAAGAGAAAGCGGTCGCGGATGGAATTGCTGGCATCAATCAAAAGTCCAACGCGCAACGGCAGGTCCGTCTCCGCGGAGAAATTCATGATCTGCCTGGGCGGCCGGTTGTTGTCCAGAAATTTGAACTGGTTTTCCTTCAGGTCTTTGATGAATTTATTGTGTTTGTCCGTGACGGTAAAAATCACGTTCACTTCATCGGACCGGCTATGGAAGGTTTGTATGGGTAGCGTGTCGTCTCCAGCCATGGCCGGCGAGTCCGGCGTAACTGCGCTGGCTGCGGGCGCCGGGGCCTGCGTTTTCGGCGCTACAGGTGCCTGGGCGGTCTGCGCCACGGCGCAATAGCAAAACAGCGTGAACGCGAACAGCAACGCGACTACCTTCTTGGGATACATGTCAGCAGCTCTCTTCCACATTATAGTCTGGGTAACAAGTCCTCAATCCCCGATCACACGGAGAAAATCCTTCAACTCAGCCGGTAACGGCTGCTGGAACGAAAGCGGCCTCCTACTGATTGGATGCTCAAATTGTATCGCGGAAGCGTGCAGAAAGTTCCTTTCCAGAGATGCCGGTTTTGATCCTGTACCTCCGTAACTCAAAAGCTTCCCCGGCGCCCCGTAAAGAGTATCCCCGGCAATAGGATGGCCCACTGACGAGAGATGTACCCGGATTTGGTGGGTTCTGCCGGTTTCAATCTTTATTTCCAATAGGGAAAATTTCCCATACTCTCCTTCAATCTGCCTGGTAACCAGCCAGTGTGTCACGGCATCGCGTCCCGGCCTGCTCGTGCTGGTGCGCCGCGTGGTCATGCGCGCCCGGCGGACCAGGTCCCGGCTGATGGCGGCATTCACGGTCCCTTTGGGCGTTTTCATCCAGCCATGCACCAACGCGATATATGTCTTCTTCACCTCGCGCCGGGAAAATTGTTCTGCCAGCTCTCTGTGGGCTTTGTCGGATTTCGCCACAATCATGAGGCCGCTGGTTTCTTTGTCCAGCCGATGTACGATCCCTGGACGCAACTCTCCGCCGATCTGTGACAGCCCATTGAAGCGGTGCAGAAGAGCGTTGACCAGCGTTCCGCGATTCCCGGCCTGGTCCTTGCCTGAACCCGCATGCACACTCATTCCCGCTGGCTTGTTGACTACCGCAAGGCTCTCGTCTTCATAGACCACATCCAGCGGAATGTCTTCCGCAAATGCCTTCAGCGGGGGCAGTTCGACCTCGCCGGTGATAACAATCTCTTCACCGCCACGTAGCCGCATGGAAGCTTTAGGCACATTGCCTTTGATCAGGATTTTGTTTTGTTCCATCAGCTGCTGAACGCGTACGCGGCTTACGTCAGGCAGTTGCGCCACCAGCCATTGGTCAAGACGTGTGCCAGCCGCATCTGCGGGGACGGTAAATGTTTGAGTTGGGTCAGGACCCTGCACGAAGGGATTGTAAAGGAAGCAGTCAGCGATCAGCATTCGGCAATCAGCATCGTAATTAAATGAACAATCTACAAAAGATGGGTGTTGGGTCAGTAAAACTTTTGGGCTAGTGTCGGCGGCTGAATACTAACTATTAATTTTGAGCGAAGCGTTAAAAGCCGCGAGCCCGACCACGCGGCGAGCGGCCTGCATCAGGAGCGGAATAGAGCCACCACATAGTTAATGTCTAAGCGGTTTGGAGCGTAGCGACAAAAACAACGACCGACCCACTTGGCCGTGCGACCGGGCCGTTCTGAACCCATCCTAAGATGGTGGGAACCCGCCGCGGCTCTTTAGGCATTTCCGTACTGGCGGAACCTCGCACACCGAGCCGTAATTATACGAGTCAAGCTCCCTGTTCATGAATGTTGGTTCATGAACGGTTACCGTTCTCACCTGCGTTGCAGGTCGGTTGTCTGGAGTGATGCTAAAGAAAAGCAGGGTACATGGCAAGTGGGTTACGTGACTTTTAACACCACCGGAAAAAACTTTAGACAGAACTTCCGAGTGTGCCAGTTTTATTTTTTCGCAAAATTTGTTTCACAAACCGGATTTTTCACAAAGCGGCAATATTTCCCTCTGCCGATTGCAAAATACACTTACTGGTTTATCTGTCTTTTAGCCTGCGCGGCGTTCATCCTGCAGGACTTCATCCAGAGCGCCGGCAAGTTGTCCTGCACGGCGGTTGAATTCTCCCGCCAGGAGATCGTATTTCTTTTTCAGGATGTGATATTCGTCGGCAATATTCAGCGCTGCCAGCACGGCCAGCCGCAGAGAGTCGATGGTAGACGTCTGTTCGGCCACGGTGCGCATCTTGCCGTCAACAAACTCCGCCAGCTTTGTGATGTACTCGGTATCCACGCCACGGAGGTTATAGGCCTGATCGTAAATTTCCACTCGGACGGGCGGAGCTGCTGCGGTCGGTTGTGTCACCAAGCTGGTTCTCCTCGGAAGAAAGAGTACGTACTAAATCGATTATCGTTCTTAGAGAATTGAGGTCAAGGAAAATCTTTAATTTTTGTCGCTGCGCTCCACACCGCTAAACAGGGCACTTCTTACAAAAGGTATCTAGGCTCCTGATGCAGGCCGCTCGCCGCGCGAGTCGGGCTCGCGACTTATCTGGTTACTTCCTTGTCGCTGCGCTCCACACACCGCCAGGCTACGTATTCCTTACAAAAGGTATTCAGGGGACCGATGCTCGCCGTCATACCATCAACTGCGCTTAGGCTGGACCACCACAGCCGTGCCGTAAGCCAGCACCTCGGTTACGCCCTGCATGATCTCCGTTGCGTCATAACGCACGCCGACCACTGCATTCGCGCCCAACTGGCCAGCGTGCTGGAGCATCAGGTCCAGCGCTTCTTCGCGTGTCTTCTCGCACAAATTTGTCAGCAGGGTAATGTTGCCGCCGATCAGCGTCTGAAATCCTGCGCCAATGGTGCCAAAGATCGAGCGTGAGCGCACAATGATGCCGCGCACCAGGCCCAGTGTCTGCACCACTTCATAGCCGTGCAGATCAAACTGGGTGGTGGTCATGTTATGTGCGACAAATGCCATGTCAGCTTTCGGCGACCAGGGCATCCATCTGCTTGAGCATTTTTTCCACGCGTCCACGGACTTCCTCGCGCTCCTTGCGTAATGAGATCATCTCGCCGCGCAGGACGTCGAGCTCTTCTTCGCGCTGCTCCAGTTGTTCGCGCAGGCGATTGGCGTCACGCTCAGCGGCCGCTTTGCCTTCACGTGCTGATTTCAGCAGTTCGATGGCTTTGTAGATTTTTTCTTCCAATGCGGGAAAATCGTCGCCGTTGGTTCTTGTTTCCGTCTCAGGATCAAGTTCACGCGCAAGTTTTAATGACATGAGTAAAAAGCACCTCGGGGGATGAAGTTATTTCGGAGTATAGCGTACTCGCTTGTGGATTTGTCTGAAATCCCGAGTGAAACAAGAGAACCCTATCACTACGATTCGCTGACAGTGCTGTGAGTGTTTTAGTGAGAGTTATTGCGCCGTGCGAAGCTTCAGCACAAACGTCCTGGATCGAAACAGGGATTCATTGCCCGCTCGGAATTTCAGAAAGAGTGCTGCTCCGTTTTACGCCGATCGCCTGTCCAGTTCCAATTCTCCTGATTCGCCGCTGCCAGTAAAATCAGTGAGGCCAGTCACCGTGGCCAGTGCAATGCCTTGCAGCCGGAAAAGATTGGATTCCGGTTCGCCGCCGAAGTGAAGGATATCCGGCAAGCTGGCGACCGCCGTGCTCAAGCCAAGGTCGATGTTTCCGTGAGTACGAAGGCTGATCTTATTCACCACGCCGCCGGGATAGTCAGTACATAAAGACGTGACTGTTTTTGCCGCCCCACAGAGCAGCGCGCCCACCGCGGCCCGCCTGTTCCTCCGCCAGAGACTTGACGCCATGGCGAAGAATGAGGCAGCAATGGCGTAGTCAATCATGGCATGTGCTTTCGGCGTAATGACCTTGGGCATCTTCCTGGTGGCTAATTTGGCGGCTTGGTCCAGAATTGGCATGCATCTCCCCTAATGGCTGAAATCTGTTAAGAGAGATGGAGAGTTCCAGGCGAAAGTTGTCTCCCACGCCGGCAATACACAACACGGGTTTGCCTGAAGAGTGGATATGTGTGCTCCCGCAGCTTATTTCGCCGGCCCCATCTTGTCCCAGGTCTGCCAGAATGCTTTCATCTCATCGGGCTTTCCCAGAGAGATTCTTGCGTAAGTGTCCATGGGCGGAAAGGGACGGCCAATATAGATGTTGTTTTGCTTAAAGTAATCAATCACCGTGCGGATAGGCCGCAGAGTGTTGAACATCACAAAATTGGTCCAGGAGGGAATTACCTGCAGCTTGCGGGATGTGGCCTGGCGCATGAATTCATCGCGATCAAAGGCATTCCGCTGCACAGCTATTTTGTGCTCGTCGTCATCGTCCAGTGAAGTCAGACCGGCGCGCAAAGCCAGGATATTGGTGCTGTCTTCAAGCTTGTGGACTGCCATCAGCTTGGTATTTTCGGGTGACGTCACCGCATAACCGAGCCTGAGGCCGGCCATGCCATAAATTTTGGAGAAGGTGCGCGCCACAATTACGCGCTCAGGTTCCACTGGGCTTCGCAGGAACGAAATGTAGTCGGCGGAGACCGGAACAAAATCGTGGTAAGCCTCGTCCATCAACACGTAAGTATTCGGCGGCAGGTCGCGAATAAAACTCTCAAGACTGCGGCGCGGCGTAACGCTGGCCGTTGGATTGTTGGGATTGCAAATATAGATAAGCCCGCCGTCTTTGCCGATGGCCTCAGACATCAGCGTAAGCTGGTGCGCATAAGAGGCCGCCAGCGGGATCTTGACTACCTCTGCTTTTGTGGCGCGCGCATAAAACTCAACCGCTTCAAACGTTGGCGAGGCCATCACCAATTTTTTCCCGGGACCGGTAAATGCGCTTACGGCGATCCTGAGAATCTCGGTTGAGCCGCAGCCCAGCGTGACGTGGTCCGCCTTTACGTTATGCATAGTGGCAATGCGTTCAATGAGCTTGTCATAGCCGCGGTCAGGGTAGCGGTTCGCGTCCTGGAAAGGGTCTTTGAGCGCCAGCACGCTGGGGAACGGCCCGTAAGCGTTCTCATTGCTGTTCAACAGGATTGGGCCGCCTGCTTGGGGCGTCCGTGCTGGTTCAGCCCAGCCAAAAACTTCCTTAGGAAACGTTGCCGTTGCAGCTACAGCCGCTGCACCCAGGCCTGCGGTTTTGAAGAATGATCTGCGGGAAAGCATGGCAGGGATTGTACCTCAATCCGTTGTTCCTTTTTTTACGCTGCGACTCTGTTCTGCAGGGGCTGAAGGTATACTGTGTTCCCTCTATGGCTCGCAAGACTCGCAACCGTCCAATCCTGGCTTCGATCGCATTCTTCATTGTCTCTTTTTTGCTTCTTACAACAAAGAAGGTCTTCGACTATAGCGCTCCGCCGAACGGAATAAAGGATTGCGATTTCATTTTTCCCCCAGCGGGTGATGGATCCAAGCCCACAACCTTAAGCATGGACATACCCAGTACCGTCTCAATTGAAAAACGAGGCGGATACATCAATGACGCAAGCTGTCTTAATAAAACGCCTGTTTTTGGAATCGTAAAGATCAAAACCGTCGAAGACATCAAAAACGCTCTTAAGTTTGCACGGGATAATCACCTCACTGTCAGCATCGCCGGACAACGCCACAGCATGGGCGGACAGACCTTTACTTCCAGCGGCCTTGTACTCGACATGAAGGATTTCAATCAGCTTTGGCTGGATAAAGAGAACGACACGCTTAAGGCCCAAACAGGAGCTAGCTGGCAGCAGATACAGTATTTTTTAGATCCCCAGGGATTTGCCGTGGAAGCAATGCAATCCATCAATATCTTCACCGTAGGCGGCTCATGAGTGTAAACGCTCATGGCATCGCTCATCGCCCCGGCCCTATGGCTTCTACCGTCCGTTCTTTTCGCATCATGCTCGGCAATGGCGAGATCAAGAATGCCAGCCTGGAAGAAAACCCTGAACTATTCAGGTTAGCGCTCGGCGGTTACGGATTGTTTGGAGTTCTGCTGGACGTTGATCTTCGGGTTGTAAAAAATGAGACCTATGAACGGCACACGCAATATATGGGGTACAAGGATGTTACCGATTTCTACAAACGCGAAGTCGCCAACAATGACGATGTCGGGTTATTTTATGGACGAATCTCAGTCTCTCCATCGTCCTATCTGAAAGAAGCCTCCGTTCATGTTTACAAAAAATCAGAATTTGCAAAGCCCCTGCCGCCTCTGGAAGAGCCCAAGTACGATTGGGTGAATAGGCTTGTTATTAATTTTTCTAAAACAGGGTCTTTGGGAAGGCGTATGCGCTGGGCCCTGGAAAAACATGCAGAAGCAGGATTGCACCAATGCATTTCCAGAAATCAGGCCATGAATGCGGATAACAACTGTTTGGTAACAAGAAATCAGGAAATGGACGATTCCATGAAATATTTACAAAACAGTCTACGCGACACCGATATTCTGCAGGAATATTTTATTCCGCCAGAGAGAATGCCCGAGTTTATTGATGGGTTGAGAGAGGTGGTGGTTCGCGACGGAGCAAATCTGTTAAACGTGACTCTACGTGTGGTCCACAAAGATACCGTCACAGCGCTGCCGTATGCAAAGGAGGACATGTTTGCCTTTGTCTTGTACTTTAATCAAAAGCTCAATGATAAAGACGCTGCGATCTTGCAAAAAACAACAACGGATCTCATCGATCTTGTTGTCGGCTTAAAGGGCACATATTACTTGCCTTATCAGTTGTATTACTCGCCACAGCAACTCCATGCCGCATACCCGGAAATCGATTCCTTTTTTGCCGCCAAGAAGAAGTACGATCCCCTGAATGTTTTTGGAAGCAAGTTTTATGCAAAATACGGGAATTAAAAAATACTTAAAGAGAGTTTCAGAGCGTTGAAGTCATAGGCATCATTCTTTTCAATATCTGCAATTACTTGCAGCCAGTTTCTTGCCATCTTCCTCCCGTTTGTTTTCTTTGACATCCTCGAAGTGTCAGGTGCTATACTCCGCGCGATTCCCGAATGGAATACGCGCACCCTTCGCGCAAAACGACGGATGAAAGGAATTTGTTCAATGGCCGCCTATCTATTCAACATCATTTTTACCAAGCCAACTTCAGCTACAACAGCAGATGGACTCTTCACCATGACAATGCAAACTCTCCTACGGCACGCTCCAAAGTTTGGTACACAGTCAGCACAGCGTGGCCCACGGGCGGAGCACCTGGGCAAGGTACACAACTGAATCAGGCTGCTCCAGTCACAAGCTGGACCACGATTGTTCCCGATAAACAAAACTTTTCCTGCAATCTTGGAGATGATGTCTATGTGCGTCTGATACCGGACAGCAGTTGGGGCGCGAACGCTCTTCAACTCCGGTTCACGACAGTTTTTGGACGCCCGGCTACCTCCGGTCACGACGGAGATACCATGGCTACTCCCTTTGTGCTTGGGGCTGGAGCCGGCGTCGCCGGACAGAATGCGCCTTGCACCCTCTACACCACAGACACTTCATCCGGCACGGGCGTAAACCAGGACTACACGAATCCCGGGCCGGACGGCGCATGGATCTACTATCTCGGGCAACCACAACAGAATGGGATTGGGCAGAAAGGGAATAACCAGGGCCCGAACAGCGGACGCACCTGCGTTTACTCTTTTATCGTGGGTGCAACGGTGATCCAGACTGTGAGTGGCGTGCAAACCCAATATACGTACGGGCACGATCCGAGCATGGGGGTGAAGGGGTAAAAATTAAACTTGAAGCAGTAAGTGCCGAGGGGGCGAAACGGAGGGCACATGTCCGGGTATCTATTGAATCTGCATTATTCAAAACCGGTCGCCGCTATCTCGGCCAGTGGATTATTTGTTGACGACAACCCCAACGCTCCCGAGCGATCCAAAGTCTGGTACTCAATGGGTGCAGGCTGGCCTGCAGCGCGCCGGCGCATGACCAGGTGATGGAGGCGTCCAATCTGCTGCGCAAGGTGCCGCCGCAACCGATCCCTGATAACCCGCACAACGGTCAGGAAAGCTTTGTTTGCAGTTTAGGCGACGATATCTATGTCCGGATGGCGGCTGACGGCAGTTGGGGACGCCTTTGGCCAATGTGGCCGGAAGGCATGAAGATGACCCTGGAATATACGATCGTTTTTGGACGTCCCGACACCCCAGACCATGGCGGCGCTACCCTGGCGTCACCCTTTGTTTTCCTGGAGCCTCGCCATGGGGCTGGCATTCATTCACCGCAGTCTGTTTTCTCCCACCGTGCTACTGACGCAGGACCGGACGGCTCCTTTATCTTCTACCTTGGCCGCCTCTCGCAGAACGGGATTGGCCAGAAGGGAAAAGGGAATCCCCATGAGCCCAGCCGCCACAGCACTTACTCTTTCAATGTGGGCGCGAACGTTTACTTCACGGAAAATAACGCCCAGCACCAGTTCTCCTACGGGCACGATCCGAAAATGGGAGTGAAAGGTTGATCCAGCCTCACTTGGCGGACAAGCCGGTCACCAGCGACTGATAGCGGGGATCGGCACGCAGTGACAGCAGTTCAGGTTCGTTCTTGATTTCCTTGAGGGCGTAGCCTTGCTTCATCGCAGCGGAAAGCATGGTCAGGGCAACGTCACGTTCTCCGCCCAACTCGTGGACCATGGCTGAATCGAAGAGCGTTTCTGCTTCCTTTTGTTTGGAGGCATCAACCTTGGCGACTTCTGCCAAAGCGGATTTCTTGTCTCCGATTTTCGCCAGGTAGAGCGCTACGTGGACTTGTGCATCAAGGTCGTCCGGATGCGCGGCCATGCGTTCACGGGCCAGACGAATGGCATTCTTATAGGCAGGTTTGGCTTTGGCGGCCTGCCCCGGCGCCCAGCGATATCCGTCGGCCATGTTGCCCCACCACAAATACTCGTTGGATTCCAGTTTCACAGCCTTTTCAAAAGCCGGCACGGCGTCTTCATAGCGGCCCTGGAAAAACCGCAAGGTGCCCAGATTGCCGTAAGTGTAAGCGTCGGGCTTGATCTCCAGCGAGCGCTGCAGAGCGGCGGCAGAATCTTCATCGCGGTCCAGCATGTGATACACGGCGGCCAGATTGTTGAGCACAATAAAATTATCGGGCGTGAGTTTGCTTACCTGCTCCCATGATGTGGCTGCCAATGGATAACGGGCCGTCTTGTAATACAACAAGCCCAGATTCATCCTCGCGCGCCAATCATTTGCGTCCAGCGCAAGGGCGCGGTTCAGTTCCTCTTCCGCCTGTTTGGTCTTCCCAATGCTGCCAAAGAAAAATCCGGCCCAGCGATGCGGCTTGGAACTCTTCGGATCCATATCCGCGGCTTTGCGAAATGCGCGCTCAGCTTCGTCGTTTTGCCCAGCCAGCATGGCAGCAATACCGCTCGCCAGATGAGCGTCGGCGAGATCGCTATTAAGTTGAAGCGCGCGCGCCGCAGCTTGCGTCGCCTGTTTCACCCATTGCGGATCGGCGTTGATGCGGTTCTTTTCAAAATAAGCAAACGTCAAACTGGCATACGCGGGAGCGTAGTCGTGATCAAGCTCAAGCGCCCGGTTCAGCATGGTGATGGCACTATCCAGATTGGTGGGAACATCCCAGCGTTCCAGGTAGGCCTGCGCCTGCGTGCGTAGAGCGAACGGTGTATCTGCCACAGATGGCGCGGCATTGTTTGCGACGGGCTGGGTACCTGGCGCATTCTGGGGCTCGCTCGCGTGCCGCCGCACGGAAAAGATTGCCACTGCGATGGCAATCGCTGCCAGAACCGCGATGCCAATAGCCATACCCAACTTTTTATGGCCCATACCGGGCTTCGCGGCCGAAGCAGAAAACCTATCAGGGATGGTTTCTATTGAGATCGTGGCCGCCGATGAAGACCCCGCAATAATCGATGACGCTTGTCTCTGGGTTGCACGCAAATCGCGGCCAAGTTCCCCAGCGCTCTGGTAGCGGTCTTGAGGTTCCTTCCGCAAGCACTTGCCGACTATCGCCGCGATGGGTGGAGACAGATCAGGGCGGAGATAACGGATGTCCTTGGGTGCTCCGAAATGCAGATTGTGCAGGATGGCGAGAAGATTATCTCCGTCAAAAGGCAGCTCTCGCGTGAGCATCTGAAACAGGACAGTGCCGAATGAGAAGATGTCAGAGCGGGAGTCAACGGCCTCGCCGCGCGCCTGCTCCGGCGACATGTAGGCAAGTGTGCCCACCGTGCTTCCCGGCATGCTCAGAAGAGACCCCGTATCACTCGAACTGGGCGGGCCACCGGCCGTGGCATGCTTGGTTACCTGCCCAACCTTGGCCAGGCCGAAATCGAGCACCTTTACCAGGCTATCTTCCGTGATCATGATATTGCCCGGCTTCAGGTCGCGATGGACGATCCCCGCGGCATGGGCCTTTGCAAGCGCATCCGCGATCTGGATCGCATAGCCGATCGCATCTGAGTCAGGCAGCCCATGACCGATAAGAGAAGAAAGTGAGTGGCCGCGAACATATTCCATCGCGATGTAGGCCACGCCATCATGCGAATCAGTTTCATAAATCGTGATAATGTTCGGGTGATTCAAGGCAGAAGCCGCGCGGGCTTCCCGCAAAAAGCGCTGACGCGCTATATCATCCAGGCTGCGATTCGCAGGGAGGACCTTGATGGCGACGTCACGATTCAGGCGAGCATCGTGGGCCAGATACACCTCTCCCATGCCGCCTGCGCCGAGGGGTGCGGAAATTACGTAGTGTCCAAGTTTTGTGCCCGCCGTCAACACTATGGCTTCTCGTTTGCACGTCAAGCGCCACGATTGTTCTGGGCTGAAGTGGCGTTAGGTTTGCCCAGATTATAGCCCCGGTGAATTT
Source organism: Terriglobia bacterium (assembly GCA_963724105.1). Taxonomy (GTDB): domain Bacteria; phylum Acidobacteriota; class Terriglobia; order Terriglobales; family Acidobacteriaceae; genus Angelobacter. The sequence goes on from CAVRTD010000010.1 coordinate 885,500, forward strand.
TGTTCACAAGAAAGATCACCCGTGCAGAGTGCGTACAAGGGGGCATCTGAAGCGAATTCCACTCGACAGGTTGCAATAGTTTTCACTTGTTTCCCTTTGGGGATATTTTCACTGGATAGAGAGCTGCTCTTGTGGCTGAGAACCAGCAGAGCCGGCTGAGGAATTGGGATTCATTGAAGTGATATCCCTGCATGCAAAAAGCGGTCAGGCCGCTTGGCTTGACCGCCTCTTTTGTAGATGAAAGTTCTTCGTTTACGCAGTCGCTTTTTCGTTCGCGCGCTTGGCGGTTTCCACTAATGCTGTGAACCCGGCAGAGTCATTCGTCGCGATGTCCGCCAGGATCTTGCGGTCCAGTTCCACGCCGGCTTTCTTCAGGCCGCTGATGAACTGGTTATAGCTGAGACCCAGGGCGCGGGAAGCTGCGCCAATGCGGACGATCCAGATCGACCGGTACTGGCGTTTCTTCTGCTTGCGGCCACTGTAGGCGAACTTCAGTCCGCGCTCCACCGATTCTTTGGCGGCGCGATAGAGTTTTGATTTTGTAAGAAAATACCCGCTGGCGCGCTCAAGTATCTTTTTGCGGCGCTGGCGGCGCTTAGTACCACGTTTTACGCGAGGCATGTGTTGCTCCCTTTTTTGTGCCGGATTTCCCGGCGGTTATCGCGGCTGCAGGGAAGGTTCAGGTCCCTGTTCACGCGCGGCGAGCTCAATTTTGATCTTGCTGATTGAGCTCTTTTTTTCAGGCCGGCCTCAGCGCTGATGGAATCAGGCGGGCCGGACTCTGTCCCGAATGGTTAGTACGGGATCATTCTCCGGACTTTTGGCGCGTCAGCGTCGCTCACCAGTGTATCGGTATCGAGGTGGCGTTTGCGCTTGGTTGCCTTGGAGGTAAGGATATGGCGTTTGAACGCTTTGCCGCGCTTGATCTTACCAGTCGCGGTTTTCTTGAAGCGTTTCGCTGCGCCTTTGTGCGTTTTTAGTTTAGGCATAACTCTCTTAAGTAATTATCAGTAATTAGCAAATAGCAATTGGCAAAATTTCAAAAGAGCTAGAGGCACAACCAGTCAACATGCTTATGACTCATTGCTAGCTGCTCTTCACGGCCCCGGTCTGTGGCTGTCCGCCAGCCTGTTGCTGCTGAGCGGGCCTTTCCGGCTTCTTGGGGGCTGCGCCGGGTACCTGACGGGGCGGAGCCAGAATCACGTGCACGGTATTGCCTTCCATGCGCGGCCTGAACTCCACAATTCCTTTATCGCCCACTTCGTTAATCAACCGCTCCAGCACCTTGCGTCCCAGGTTCTGGTGGGCCATTTCGCGTCCGCGGAAGCGCAGGCTGGCTTTCACCTTGTCGCCTTCATTTAAAAAACGCAGCACGTGGTTTCTCTTGGTCACATAATCGTGCTCGTCCACGTTGACGCTGAATTTCACTTCCTTCAGGACGATCTGCTTCTGGTTCTTCTTGGCGGCCCGTTCCTTCTTTTCCTGCTCGTACAGGAACTTACCGTAGTCCATGATTCTGCATACAGGTGGCACGGCCGTGGCAGAAATCTCTACGAGGTCGAGGCTTTGCTCGCGGGCCTTTCTGGTCGCATCCTGCGGCGTCATAATGCCAAGCTGCTCGCCGTCTGGTCCGATCACGCGGATTTCCCGCGCGCGGATGCGCTCATTCATCTTAATAAAGCGTTTATCTATGCGATCCTCCTGAACCATCCCGGCAAACTCACATTTTTAGTGGAATTGCGGGAGGCGCCACACACTGCGGCAAGACTAGAAAATTATAGCATGGGGCATTGAATGGCGAGCGCCCGGATGGAGCGGACCTAAGAGATGCTATCCAGGATTTCCCGATCTGAACCTGCATAACAAAGCGCGCCGCAGCAGCTTCCATTGATAGCATCAACAGCCTGCTTCAATTCCCGGGGATCAGTCGGCTGCTTTTTGAAGTAGCAGTGTACATGCGGATCGTTTGGAGTGTGCTCCCATGCCATCAAGATCCGGTGCGAGTACATGTGGATACCCGCAGGTCATACATTCTGCATCTTCCACGTAAAAATCCCCCGGAGCGTTCTTCGAGTGTGGCTGGCCCGGTCTATATCTTTTTTGCTTCCGTCGCCACGGCCACCAGATCTTCATCGCCCAACCCCCTTACATCAATCTTCAATATTTTATTTGCTTCATATCGACCAGCCAAACGAATCTTTAAATAGTTGTCGCTGAGGGCTTCTGTCCAGCCATCGCCACTGGTGTGTAGCGTAATGGCCTCAAGGGTCTGTCCAACAAATCTCTTTCGAAAAGCCAGGTTCTTCTCCCCAGCCAGCTCACGCAATACGCGATTCCGCTCCCGCGCCACATGCACTGGAACTTGATCCGGCATGGCAGCCGAAGGCGTTCCCGGTCGCGACGAATAGGTAAACACATGCAGATAGGTAAACGGCAGATGTTCGATGAAGCTGCGACTTTCTTCAAACAGTTCGTCCGTCTCGCCGGGAAAACCTACCATGACGTCGGCGCCGATCGCGGCATCCGGCATGGCTTCATGGACCTTTCTGATCTTTTCGGCGTAGTGCCATGGCCGATACTTGCGGTGCATCCGCCGTAGAATGCGGTCACTGCCGGATTGCAGCGGAACATGCACATGCTTGGCGATCCGTGGCGATTGCGCTACCAGAGCGATGATTTCGTCACTCCAGTCCATGGGCTCAACCGAGCTGATGCGGATTTTTTCAATGCCTGTATGTTCCAGAAGCGCCCGGACCAGCTGCTCAAACTTCTGCTGCGGCTGAAAGTCGCGGCCCCAGCGGCCCAGGTTAATACCGCTCAGCACCAGTTCGCGATAGCCGGCTGCAACCAGCGCATTGGCCTCTTCGATCACCCGCTCCAGTTTCATGGACCGGCTCTGGCCGCGTACGCTGGGAATAATGCAGAAAGAGCAGCGGTTATCGCAGCCATCCTGCACCTTCAAATTCGGCCGGGTCTTTTCCGCGATGCCCTCACCGGCAAAGACCGGAGCGGCAATTAGTTCGGTGTGGGCAAAGATGTCGCCTACCAGAGTGAATGCCGGTGCGGAAAGAGCCACGGTTTCCAGAGAAACAAAATTCTGCGGCGTTTGTGCCTGACAGTCATGCGCGGCAGCAATCTCTGCTATCTGATGTTTATGCGAATTGCCCACAACCCAGGTAACGCCGGGCAGGGCCGCTATTTCCTGGGGCGCACGCTGGGCATAACAGCCTGTGACCATGATCCTTGCATTCGGATTTTCACGATGGACGCGCCGTATAGAAGCGCGCGCGTCCTGGTCTGCCGCAGAGGTCACGGTGCAGGTATTGAGCACAACAAATTCGGCTTCCATTGCGGAACCAGCCGGAGACAGCCCTTGGCCGGCAAGTTGTCGCTCTAAGGCGGCGCCATCTGCCTGGGTGGCGCGGCAGCCAAAATTTTGTACAAAATATCCCGGCATAAGGAGCATTATAATGGTGTTCAATTAAGCAAGAGGTTCGAACTGTTCCAGCTACTCACAACCATTTAGGGTCGCTGCCGCATCTCACTAGCGCAACAAAAACCGGGCGCGATCAAAACAGTTTCCGAATCTCACTGGAGTTCCCCATGAAACGCCGTATTCTTTTGGTTGATGACGAGCTGGCAATTCTGCTGACACTCAAAACGATTCTGGAAATCCATCATTTTGAGGTCGAAACCGCGATTTCAGCCAAGGAAGCCATTTCCAAGCTGAAGGCCAACACCTATCACATGGTAATAACCGATATGAAGATGGAGCACGACAAGGCCGGCTATGACGTGATCCGCGCGGCGAAAAAGACTGATTACAACCCCGCGGTGGCGATTCTTACGGCTTATCCATTGCTCGGTGGCGATTGGAAGACCCAGGGCGCCAATTCCATGCTGGTAAAGCCCATGAACACAGACGATCTTCTGCGCCGCATTGAAGTGCTATTGATCCAGCATGAAGACCAGCGGCAGCAAAAGGCGGCGCGGGTCGGCGGCAAATCTCAGGACGCGCCAGCAGTCAAGAAGCCGGCTTAGGGCCGGCAGTCAACCCCTCATGTGCCAGGTGAAAGGCACACCCGTGCCCTGGAGCCTTAGGTACCCAGCTACTGGAGAAGAAAAAAGCCTTTAAGCGGAAGCAGCAGTTACCTTGCGCTGCTGGAAGCACTCCCGGCAAAACACTGGACGTCCCTGCGTAGGCTTGAACGGCACGGTGGTTTCCCGCTGGCAACCGGAACAGACTGCCTTGGTTTCAACTCGCTGGTAATTACCGCCATTCTGCGGCAATCCCAGGGCCTGGGCCCGTTTGCCTTTGCAGTTTTTGCAGCGTTTGGGTTCGTTCTTGAATTGTTTATCGTGAAAGAAGAGTTGTTCGCCAGCGGTGAAAATAAAATCTGCGCCGCAATCCACGCACTTGAGAACCTTGTCCTGGAACTCCATGAGAGTGCCCCCTTTCCTGCATTCACAGCAGGGAATCCGGAAGAGCACGCACGTCTCCAACAGGAATCCCAGAAGTGAATCCCTACCACTTGGGCCCACGCGGCTTGAATGCCGTGTTTACAACTAACACCTACGAAGACAAGTTTCTATAAATAACCGTCGCCAACTTCTGCTATAAAACTGGGCCGTTTTTGAGGGAAAAACGGCCCAGTAAATTGCTATACCTCTTTACGGGCCTTCTTACGATTGCGTTTGCGCGCCATAGCTTCCTTCACACGGCGTTTCTCACCGGGCTTAAGATAGAAGGAGTGCCGCTTGACTTCCTGAATCACGTCCTCTTGCTGGACTTTTCTTTTGAAGCGGCGCAAGGCGTTTTCAAGAGGTTCTGCCTCTTGTAGCCTGACTTCAGCCAAATATAATTACACCTCCCAACTAACCTAGTTGGACTGTGTGAGTTTTGCAGTGTCCTGTGGCTAAGTCAAGGGGTAAATTGGCAAAAAGACATTAAGATGTAAGGCTCTGCCCGTCTTATTTTGAGACACGTGAAGACATTTGCGCACAAGCGCAAGGAATTGCCTAATACCAGATTTGCGGTTTACTTTGGGGCGACGCTCCATCCATAGAGCTTGGCGGCATTATCGTGCAGTGCCATGTGGGCCAGTTCGAGGGCCCTTTCGCGGCTGATTTCGCCATCCTGCATCATGCCCGTCAATGCGATCGCCAGCGCTTCACGCCCGGACTGAGTAGTCTGCCAGCCAATTTCTTCCCAGCTGATTTCTGGCGTATTTGCATAAAGATCCGTCCCGAACATGACTTTTTCGGGATACCACTCCAGCAGATCGCGGACATTCTCACTCAGTCTGCGTGTAGAAATCAGCCAGGTCTGCTCGGAGAAATCGGTATAGACGTTGGGCTTCATCAGCAGATAGTCCATATATTTAGGAAACGGGCCAGCGCCTCCGTGGATGAGCACGAAATTGGTTTTGCGCAAGGAAGGGTCATTGAGTACAGACTCTAAAAGCGCCGGATTCGATCCCATGAGCATGAAGTAAGTGCCACATCCGCCGCCGGTATGTATATGTACCGGCAGTCCCAGCCGTCCGGCCTCGCGGGCAATATATCGAAACAGATAGTTCTGCAGGCGAATGTAGTCGGGTTTAAGAGGGACGTTTCCTTTTACAAAGTGCGCATAAACCTGCTGGACCAGTTCCAGCGGCTCGGACGGACCGAAATCGAGCGAGCGAAGATACGCAGCCTCAAATTTCACGGCCACCGCGCCGTTCTTTTTCTGCTGCTCAAGCACGGGCGTGATCACCTTTGCCGTGTATTCCTGAAGTGTTGCTGGCAGAGTCTCGCGGTCTACTTCCTTCATGTACCGGCGCAGCAGCATGTTTTCCCGCTGGAAAAAGAATTTGCGGTCAGGAGTTTCACTGGCCAGGGCAGAAGTTTTGAGGGGATACATCAAGGCATCATCGAATGCCACCCAGCGGAAACGCGGTGGCTGCAAGCCGCGCCCCATCGCGATGCGGTTTGCCAGTTCGGTTTCAATGCCAAGCTGGTCCAGCACCCAATTGGGATAGTTATCGCCCTGCTTCTGCATGATTTTTTGTTTGCTCTGCAGGAGTTCACGCATGTGCTCCGGGCTGCGGTCGTTGTATGGGTAGTTATAAAGCGCCTTCCATGCGGCCAGGTATTGCGGGTTCTCCGGGCGTGAGACGGTGGTGGGGTCGCTCGGTTCCAGCGGATCGCAGGGCAGCGCGTCAAAATCATCGTCTTTCTCGCCCGCAGCCACCAGCTTCGGCGGATGAGAATGGTTGTCAATGGCTTTGATCTTGTTAATTTCGGCAAGCAGTTGCGGATCGGCGGTCTGCGCACGAAGCATGACTGCCAGAAAGAGGACAACAAGCGCGACAACGGTTCTCTTGAGCATGGGCGATGTCCCTTCGGAAAGGTTGCGCCAGAAGGGTAAACCTCAAGGCGCGAGATTGCAAAAAAGGGGGCCTTGTCTAAATGGGAACTAGACACAACTGGAATGCGTTTATACCCTAGAAATATCCATGAGTGAACAGCCGGTCATACACGTTCAGCAATTAAAGAAGAGTTACGACAAGGTTGAGGCCGTTAGAGGCATCGACTTCCAGGTAGGTGAAGGCGAGGTTTTCGGCCTGCTGGGCCCCAATGGCGCGGGTAAAACCAGCACAATTGAGATACTGGAAGGCCTTCGCCCCCGCACCGGTGGAGATGCCCTGGTGCTGGGCTTTGATCCTGACAAGCAAACAGCGCAATTAAAAGATCGCATCGGGGTCTGCCTGCAGGCCACGAATCTGCCCGCCAAGATGCGCGTACAGGAAGCGCTGGAACTGTTCGGATCGTTTTATTCGCGCAGTATCAGCGCAGAGGTTTTGCTTAAGCGATTGCAGTTGTGGGAAAAGCGCGCCGCTTATTATGAAACGCTCTCCGGAGGGCAAAAACAGCGGCTCGCCCTGGCCCTGGCCCTGGTGAACGATCCGCAACTGTTGTTCCTGGATGAGCCTACCACCGGCCTCGACCCGCAGATTCGGCTGGAGATTCACGGGCTGATCGAGGAGATGAAAGCCGAGAAGCGCACGGTGGTGCTGACCACGCATTACATTGAAGAAGCGGAGCGGCTATGCGATCGCGTGGCCATCATTGATGCCGGAAAGATTGTGGCCATTGGCACGCCGCGTGAACTGCAGCAGCAGAGCCTGGAGAGATCGCGTATTGATATTGTCTGCGGTCAGGACTTGAATGCGGCCACACTACCGCAATGGCCGGACACGATTGAATCTCGCCTGGCAGACGACAAGCGCGCTCTCACCGTGTATTCATCGCGGCCGGCGCGGACGCTTTTTGAAATTATGAAATGGCTTGACCAGCAATCCATACCACTGGAAGACGTCCACTTGAAGCGGCCGACGCTGGAAGATGTGTTTGTGGAATTAACGGGAAAGAAGTTGCGGGACTAGCATGAAACCTTATCTGGCAGTGATTGCAATGGACATCAGGCTCGCGCTGCGGCTGCGCGCCGTAATCTTTTTTAACTACCTGTTTCCTCTGATTTTCTTCTTTACCTTTGCCACGGTTCTTAAGGGTGAGTCCGGGGCCATGACGTTCGTTGTCACCATGTCCGTGACTTTGGGAGTGCTGGGCAGCGGCTTTTTTGGAGCAGGCATCCGCGCCATTCAGGAGCGCGAACTTGGTATTTTGCGGCGTTATAAGGTAACGCCTATCACGCCCACGCCATTGCTGGTTGGATCCATGTTCACCGGATGGGCCATCTTTATTCCCTATATCGTGCTGTTGTTGCTGATGGCGCACTACATCTATCAAATGCCGCTGCCGGTACATTTCTTTGGACTACTGGTTTTTATTTCCCTCGGGCTAATTGCTTTTCGATCGCTTGGGCTGGTGATTGCTTCTGTGGCCAACACCATGCAAGAAGGCACCATCCTGGTGCAGCTCTTTTATTTCCCTATGCTGCTACTGAGCGGCGCCACATTTCCTTCAGAAAAGTTTCCCCGAGTCATGCAGATCATCCACAAATTCGTCCCGGCAACGTATCTAGTTGAAGGCATGAAGAACATTATGATCAAAAAGCAGAGCCTGGCCGATAATTGGTCGGGTGTGGGCGTATTGTTAATCACAATTGTGATTGGTACGTTAATTTCAATGAAGCTTTTCCGCTGGGAAAAAGAAGAAAAAATCCGGGGCTCCGCTAAGTTGTGGGTGTTGGTGGCAATCCTGCCATTTATCGTGATGGGCATCTGGCAGTGGGTGACGGGCCGCTAGGAATTAACCCGGAATATTTTTGCTTGGTAGTACTAAGATCAAAACTCGTTTTTTTATCTGAAAAATGATTAGCCGCTGCCGTTACTATGGTTTTCCCTTTGGCAGTGTGCTTTCTCAAAGTTTTGCCATCCCGAGAGAATCTGGGCCAGTCGCCCGCGCATCTTATCCAACAGGCACAGACTGAAGAAATTATTGAATGAAGAATTAGGCGTTCTGTGCCGAAATACAGGCGTAGTCCGCCGCGAACCACTCGTCCAGGGCGTTACCTTGGTTCCCCGCGCGGGTGGCAAGTCTAAAGTTTTTGGAGTATAAAGAAATGTTGCGCACAGAAACGCTTTCTCACACTGGAGAAGCCAGAAATCGGCGCTAAAAATACCATGTCTACCAGCACAATTACAAATACAAAAGGCCTTGAAGGCGTAGTCGCGGCCAGTTCCGGGGTGTGTTACATCGATGGCGATGCAGGAGTGCTCGCCTATCGCGGTATTGATATCCATGAGCTAGCGGAATATTCCACGTTTGAAGAAACCTGCTACCTGTTGTGGTTTGGAAAGCTGCCTCAAAAAGCTGAGCTGGCTGATCTGAAGAAACAACTGGCGGCAGAGCGCAAAATCGATCCTGCCATTTATGACCTGATGCGCCGGGTCCCCAAGACCGCCACGCCAATGGAAGTGCTGCGCACGGCAGTCTCCGCTCTTTCTTTTTATGATTCTGAGGCGGAAAAGATTGACCATGACGCCAATGTGCGCAAGTCCATCCGCCTGACCTCGCAGATTGCGATGCTTGTGGCCGGCTATGACCGCATTCGCAAGGGCAAGAACGTGGTTGATCCTGATCCGTCGCTTTCCCATGCGGCCAATTTCCTGCTCCAGCTGAATGGTGAAAAGCCTTCGGCGACGGCGGAGAAGGCCCTGGATGTTGCCCTGATCCTGCACGCCGATCACGAATTGAATGCATCCACATTTGCTGCTCGCGTTACGGCCGCCACACTCTCAGATATGCATTCGGCTATCACCAGCGCGATTGGCGCTCTGAAGGGCCCGCTGCACGGCGGCGCCAATGAAGCCGTGATGCGCATGCTATTTGAAATCGACAAAAAAGGTGAAGACCCGGTTGAGCACGTGAAGACGATGCTGGCCAACAAGAAGAAAGTTTCTGGCTTTGGCCATCGCGTCTATCACACAGAAGATCCGCGGGCCACGCACCTGCGCCAGATGTCGCGCGACCTGGGACGCTCCGCCAATCCCAAGTGGTATGAGCTTTCGGCCAAGATCGAGCAGTACATCAAAACAGAAAAACATCTCAACGCCAATGTGGATTTCTACTCAGCCTCAACTTACACCACGCTTGGGCTCGACGTGGATTTGTTCACGCCGGTGTTTGCCATATCGCGTATCAGCGGCTGGGCAGCGCACGTGATTGAACAACTGGATGACAATCGGTTGATCCGTCCGCGTGCGGATTACATTGGCCCCGCGTATCCAAACAAATACGTGCAGATGGAAAAAAGGTAGCCTCCGTATTTCACCATCAGCCCTTGAGCCTGCTCACTTATTTTGAAGTAGTCTTTGAAGCACTTGAGGGCTGAAGTTTTTGCCCACAGATCCCGCTAGACTTTCGATCAATAACAAAAGCGGTAGCTTTTCGCTACCGCTTTTTTGTGTTTACGACCGCTGCGGGCTTAAGCCCCCAGATAAACCACATGTACATAGGTGCCAAGCCGGACGTTATAGGCCAGGTAATAACCCGGATCATCGGGATCGTCATAGATCACGATGTCGTCGTTGTCCCAAGCCCAACCATCAACATAGCCGAAATCAGGCTGTGCAACCTCAAAGAAGAAGCCGCCAATGCCAAATCTCTGCGGATTTCCGCCGGATAAACGCCAGATGTGTTGCCGGCCAATGGGGCCAGTAAAGCGGCCGTGTTCCCAGGGACGGTCAAGATGGTAGCGAGCATCGTGTCCTTCATGACCTACCCAGCGATCATTTTCTGCGTGAACGTGCGGAGTTTCAGGATGGCCTTCCTGATCACGGTAGCTGCGTTTTGCTGGCTCCCCGTGGTTGGCTGCGGGCACTTGATGAGGCGCCGCATGTGAAGGCGCTGGCCCGTGTGCAGGAATATGTCCCTGTCCAACGCCACGCTCGCCGCCGTGCTGTGGCGCCTGGGAATGTTGTGGTGGAGCAGCGTGTTGTGCTGGAGCCTGATGCTGCTCATGGTTCTGCTGTGCGAAAACGGGAGCGCAGGCAATCAAAAGCAGGCCAAGGAACGCGAACAGTCCAAGATGCTTTTTCATGCGCACACCGCCATGAATGAGTTCAATTTATACATGTTTATTTTCTCTCCGGTAAAAGACTCTTTTTGTAAGATGCACAAACCAGAGACGTTTCTGTCTCAGATGTGTATTTTCTAATAATCAAGGTAAGGGCCCTGCTAGGGGAAGTGCCCATCTGAATACTGAAGAAAAGGCGTAGAATAAACCTATGCGCCGCGTTTATCTGGACAACAACGCCACAACCCCGGTCCTGCCGGAAGTGTTTGAAATGATGCGGCCATTTTACCTGGAGCAGTTCGGCAATGCTTCTTCCATTCACCACTATGGACAGCACGCGCGCGGAGCGGTGGAAAGAGCGCGCGCCTCAGTGGCTGCGTTGCTGAACGCCCGTCCCGCTGAAATTGTGTTTACCAGCGGCGGCACAGAAGCTGACAATCTGGGCATCTTTGGCCTGGTGCAGCGCGGCGATCATGTGATTACCTCCACCATCGAGCACAGTGCAGTGATGAATAGCTGCAAGCGTCTGGAGCAGATGGGATGCGAAGTCACATTTGTCCCCGTGAATGGTCAGGGTGAAATTGATCCGGAAGAGGTGCGGAAATCATTGCGCCCAAACACCCGCCTGATCAGCGTAATGATGGCAAACAACGAAACCGGAGTCATCCAGCCGGTGGAAGAGATCGGCAAAATAGCGCAGGAAGCCGATGTGTTTTTCCATACCGATGCAGTCCAGGCCGCAGGAAAAATACCGATCGACGTAAAGAAAATTGCGTGCGATGCGCTCTCCATTTCAGGCCATAAGATCCATGCGCCGCAAGGAACAGGCGCGCTATTTATCAAGAAGGGAACGCTGATTCAGCCATTGATCTATGGCGGTAGCCATGAGCGCCAGCGTCGCGCTGGAACGGAAAATCTGCCGGGCATAGTTGGCATTGGCAAAGCCGCGGAACTGGCCAAGCACTGGCTGGAAAACGGGGGCGCGGCAGAGATGTCCGCCATGCGCGACCGTCTACAGGATTCGATTCTGAGCGCGATGGAGGACATGGGAGTGAACGGCCTGGGAGCGTCGCGCGTGCCGAACACCACGAATCTCTGGTTTGATCACGTGGAAGGCGAAGCGCTGGTCATAGCGCTCGATCTCAAAGGGCTTGCCGTTTCAAGCGGCGCTGCATGTTCTTCAGGCGCCATTGAGCCTTCGCATGTGCTGCTGGCTATGGGACTGCCGCATCAGCGCGCCCGCGCCAGCATTCGTCTGAGCCTGGGAAAGCAGACTACGCAAGAAGATATCGACTTCGCGATCAAGGTAGTCCCGGAAACTGTTGGACGCCTGCGCGAGATTTCTCCCGCCTACCAGAAGCAGCCTGTTAGTTAAGATTTCAAAGATCTGATAACTCAAACGATCTAATTCTGGAAATGGTTGTTTCTTTCGACTTTTACCAGACCATTGCTGACTATTTATGCTGGCACCGATGCGGACTTGCCACCGAGCGCTTCCTGTATCTTCCCCAGCATATGCTTCAGTGTGAACGGTTTTGGCACAAACGTTACGCCTGGCTGGCTGGTGGCTTCCTTTAGAGCGGCATAGTCGGCAAATCCTGACATGAAAATGATTGCCAGGCCTGGATAGGAATCAGAAAGAGTAGACGCCAGCGTCTGTCCGCTTCCGCCAGGCATCACAATGTCGGTGACAAGCAAATCCAGCTTTTGGTCGCGGGCCGTCGCCAGCGCTTCCTGGACACTGGCTGCTTCAAGCACGCGGTATCCACTTTCACGAACGTAATCGGCAAGCAGCGCACGCAGGCTGGGTTCATCCTCGGCGATCAGGATCGTTTCTGATCCAGTTCTTGAGGGAGAAGGTTTCCCCGTGGCTATTTCCGCGGCTGCGGCCTCCATGGTCCGCGGAAGATAAACGGTAAATTCTGTTCCTTTGTCCGCTATGCTGTGGGCCACAACGTGCCCGGAGCATTGCTGCACAATGCCATATACGGTGGCCAGACCCATGCCATTGCCCATTTGTTTGGTGGTGAAGAACGGTTCAAAAATGTGGCTCAGGGTCGCGGCATCCATGCCAAAACCACTGTCAGCTACTGACAAGCAAACGTATTCGCCTGCATGAAGCCCCACAGCCGGGGCCGCGCCTGCATCAAATGTCTGGTTCCAGGTTTTGACTGAGATATTGCCGCCATCCGGCATTGCGTCGCGAGCATTGGCGGCAAAGTTGATCAATATCTGGTCCGCTTGTGATGGATTGATCTTTACATTCCATAGGTCCTGAGCCAGCGAAAGCGAGAGCGTAATCTTTTCTCCCACCAGCCGTCGCAACATCTCCTCCATGCCCAGAACCACGTTGTTGAGATGGATTACCTGGGGAAAGACCATCTGGCGCCGCCCAAACGTGAGCAATTGATCAGTGAGCGCACTGGCCCGGTCCGCGGCCGCATGGATCTCACGCAAGCTGTGGCGTAGATCGCTTGCACTTTCCGGCAGACGGTGCTCCAGCACTTCTGCCGATCCTCGAACTACCGTCAGCAGATTATTGAAATCGTGAGCAATGCCCCCGGCCAGCTGTCCGATGGCTTCCATCTTCTGGGCCATGCGAAGTTTTTCTTCCAGCTTTTCTTTTTCCGCGATATCACGGCTTACCGTGGCAATATTGGTGAGATGGCCGGCAGCATCGAATATGCCAAAGCCTCTCGTATCGAACGGGATAATTTCATTGGTAACAAAGTGCCGCAGGGAAAACCGGCCTTCCCACACGCCATGCCGGCAAATGACCGGGATGATTTCGTCTTTCAGTATTTTCAATTCTCTGGGCGGTAAAAAGTCATAGAAGTATTTCGATTCAGCTTCAGCTTCATCGCGCAGGCCTACCAGCTTCTGGCCTGCTTTGTTGAGAAAAACAATTTTTCCCTTCAGGTCAGTGATGCCAATAAAGTCCGGACTGTGTTGCAGCGTAGCGGTAAGCATGGCGCGCTCCCACTCAGCCTGCTTGCGGTCCGTGATATCAAGGAGCATGCCGGCGGTGCGCAACGCCCGCGCTGTTGGGCCTTCGCCATCAAAGTAACATTTGCCCCGGGCAAGGACCCAGTGAGAAGAACCGTCCGGCCAGGTGATGCGATAATCTGCATCGTAGTCCGCGCGGATACTGGGATCGGTGGCCTGCTTGAGCTTCTCCGCAATACGAGGACGGTCTGCCTGATCAAGGCAAGAGAGAAACCACTCAAAGCTCGGTTGCTCATTGCCGGTTAAGCCAAAAATCTCCCGAGCTCTGGGTGACCATTCAATTTTATCGGTTTGTAAGTAGTGGTCCCAGGCCCCAATGTTCGCTGCTTCCACTGCCAGGCGCAAGCGCTCATCGGTTACCGCCAGATTTTCTTTGGCCACTTTGCGATCATGAATGTCGAGCGAAACTCCCATCCAACTGGTAATTTCCCCAGCTTCATTGCGGATAGGCAGGCCCCGGCTGACATACCAGCGATATTGCCCGTCACTCGCGCGCCGGACGCGGAATTCGCTTTCCCATGGTGTTCCCTTAGCAACAATCTCGTGCCATTGGCCGTATGTCCTGTCGACATCATCCGGATGAAGCATGCGCATCCACCCGTCACCGCGTGTCTCTTCCAGAGTCAGGCCGGTCAGGTCAAACCAGTACTGGTTCACGTACGTGATCATCCCGTTCGTATCGGACATCCATACGATCTGCGGGGAAAGTTCAATCAATACGCGATAGCGCGCGTCATTGGAGATATCCTGCGACGTCACAAACCGGCCCAACTGCTCCTGAGGTGAGCGGGGGACCGCAGTAGCAAGTTGGCGACGCAGCTCCGCTACCTCACGTTCCAGTCGGGCAACTGGCGTTAAGATAAGTGGGTCGTCATCTCCGGCTGTATCTGAAGTGTTCATGAACAGTGTGGATCATGCAGGCTCGTTCATTGACCTGCATTGTAGCCCGAGCTACTCCCATTAAATCAAAAAAGCTCGTCCATTTGTGTTCGCAGAACAGAGTGTCTCGCGAAAAAACAATAAATTTTTTCTTAAGATATCTTGTAGCAATTTAAACTCTGCAAACGTTGGCGCCTTTGCAATTAAGAACGCTCGGTTGCAACTTTTATGCAGTGGCAATTGCGCCCAGCAAATACTTTTCAATCACTTTTTCGCTCTTCATCCCTCACCTGCGGGTCACCATCTATAATGGGTAGAACACGATTTATGCCCACTCAGACGAACGCCGTAACCCGAACCATTGCAGTCGCAATGTCCGGCGGTGTGGATTCTTCCACCGTTGCGGCCATGCTGCGCGCTGAGGGCCACAACGTGGTGGGCTTGACCATGCAGCTTTGGAACCAGCGCCGCCTCGCCGGACACGAAGGCATGCCGGAGCAGGTACAGGGCCGCTGCTGTTCCATTGACGATGTTTATGACGCCCGCCGCGTCGCCGAGGACCTGGGAATTCCGTATTACGTGGTCAACCATGAAGAGCGCTTTGAGCGTGACGTGGTGCGTCCTTTCATTGACGAATATCTTTCCGGACGTACGCCCATTCCGTGCAGCCTCTGCAACAATCATCTCAAGTTTGATCAGCTGCTCATTACCGCCCGCCAGATTGGCGCTGATCTGCTCGCGACCGGGCACTACGCCCGCTGCGAATTTGATGCCGGGCGCAATCGCTGGCTGCTGCGCCGCGCTGCCGACCCAGCCAAGGACCAGACGTATTTTCTTTTTGGACTCACGCAGGAACAGCTGAGCCGTACGCTCTTTCCTCTGGGACACATGCAGAAGCCGCAGGTGCGCGAACTCGCGCGCGATCACAAGCTGGCCCTGGCCGAGAAGCCTGATTCCCAGGAGATATGCTTCGTCCCCGGTGGCGATTACAAGCGCTTTATTGACGCCTACCTTACCGAGCAGGGTGAGACGCTGCCAGATACCTCAGGCGAACTCGTAACAAGTGACGGCAAGGTGCTGGGGCACCACGAGGGCATACACAATTTCACCGTCGGCCAGCGCAAGGGACTGGGCGTCGCCACGGGCTCGCCGCTTTACGTGATCAACATCAACGGCGCGGAGGGCAAGGTGACCGTCGGAGGCAATGATGATTTGCTCTCGCGTACCCTGATCGCTCACAAGCTGAATTGGATTTCCATCGAGGGGATACAGAGTGATGCTTTGCGCGGTTCAGGTTCAGACGCCAACGCGCCTCTGCCCGAACCGGGCAGCAATCCAACGCCCGTTACTGCCAACGCGCCAATGCGCGTTCAGGCCAAGATCCGCCATCGCCATGAGCCTGCGCCTGCCGTCCTGGAGCCTGCTCCCAATGGCGAAGTCCGCGTAACGTTCGATCAGCCTCAGCGCGCCATTACTCCGGGCCAGGCCGTAGTGTTTTACGATGGCGATCTCGTGGTCGGTGGTGGATGGATCGTGGAAGTTCCAAAGAACTGATCTCCCCAGCCACTGATCTACCTTCCGATCCTTCTACGTTCCTTCATCGGGTGATTCACGGCAGGGCTTGGGCTCTAATTTGGTAATTACCAATTCTGGCAATGCCACCCGCCCCCTGCCCCCCGGCATCCACCCAATTTCACCCAAGCTCACCCAATTCACCCAGGAATCAGCTGAGAGGTCGTAAATCTTCCGATTCCCTCGGAATATTTGGCCCCGGCGCTCTCACCTTTGCGTTCATTGTCAGCAGAGGGTTGCAAGAGGCTCCCTGTTTTTGCTGATGGCTGACTGCTGATTGCTAATTTTCAAAGATCTCTTGCCGCTTCGCTCTGGAGCGCAACCAACTCTAGCGAATTTTGAGTGGCGAAGCAAGTGCGAAAACACATGTCGCCCGAAAATCTCTTCATATGCGAGATGATCTAAAGTTCGCAAGTTTTTATTGCCCACACATACTCCAGCGCCGTAGAGCGGGGACGAGCCTAGCCCGGGTGCGTAAGCCCCGGGTAACATGAGTAAGAAAGACAAGCCCCGTAGGTGGCGGCACCAACCAGATTTTGCCGCGAAAAGCTCCCGGAACTTTCACCTGCTCGTCCGCGTATCACAGAGCGGCAATCGTAACCCAGGAGATTCAATTGAAAACCCCATACGCCAGACGCACCTTGGTTCTCTTGTGTCTGCTCGGCATATCCTTCGTAAACGCGCATTCCCAATCAACGAATGCCGCCGCTAAATCAACGGCACGCCAACCCGCCACAGACCCGCTCTTTCAAACCATTTTCGCCCTGGATAAGCAACTCTTCGATGCGGTAGATCGCTGTGACATGGCCAGGGTCGAATCATTCTGGGCTGAAGATGTCGAGTTCTATCATGACAAAGACGGCCTTACCGTTGGGCGGGAGAAGATCGTCAGCAGCATTAAGAATAATCTCTGCGGCAAAGTGAAGCGTGAGCTGGTGCCGGGAACGCTTGAAGTGTATCCGCTGAACGGATACGGCGCGGTTGAGATTGGCGTCCATCGCTTCCTGCATCCCTGGGCGCAGGACCACGGAGTAGTGGGCGAAGCAAAATTTATTCATGTGTGGCAGAGCAAAGACGGCCAATGGAGAATCACGCGTGTCATCAGCTACGACCACGGCTTGGCCAAATAATGGCTGTACCAGAGCTTAAGGATTAGTAAGATTCTTTATGCGCTTTCACTCTGCAATGGCGAGGGCTGGCTGCCGCAACCTCTTTTTGGGTCCAGTTGCTGGCCATTGCGCGGGTGCAGGAACCGGTCACGTTCTTCTTCCAGTCGCTCCAGCTCTATGGAAATACGCGACTGGTCCCAGCCCAGGGCGCGGCCAATCTTGGGTCCGGCCTCGCGGCTGCACTGGTCTGACCAGCAGGCTCCCAGCGCGACCGGTACGCGGCGAAGGAGAATGTCGCCCAGGGTAACGGCGGATTCGTGCGCCACGGCTTCCACGGCTTCCGCCACCAGATGGCAGCTATGCGGGCAAAGCGGTTCGCGCAAACGCTCATCGAGTGACGCCGCGTGCGCAATTGCCAGCGCATGGCGGCCATGCCATTCCGCAATTGCTTCCGCGCAACCCTGCGGAATTTTTGCTTTGCAGGCCACCAGCCGCGCCCATTGTCGAACTGTTGATTCCACGTCCTCTTCCATGGCTGGTGAAGCAAAAACGTTGACCGGCTCAGGAATATCAATGCCCAATTTGCGTCCAACTTCGCGGGCCAGGCTCGCCGCAGTGGTGAGCTTGCCGCCAATCACGGAGATCAGTCCTGCTGCGCCTTCACCTGCATGGTCGTGCAAAATGTGTCTGCGGGTCACGGATGAAGAAACCTTCCCTGGTGCAAAGGGAAGCGGGCGGATTCCGGCAAAGTCATAACGAATATCGGCTTGTGTAAGACCAGAGCGGGGAAAGAGCCGCGCAAAACTCTTGAACAAATATTCAATCTCTTCCGTGCTGGGCTGCGGATTGTCAGGAGTACTGGAGTCGGCAACCTCGCTGGTGCCCACAAGAAACTGGCCGTTCCAGGGAATCACGAAGATGGGGCGGCCATCCACCGCCTCGGTGTAAATGGCTTGTTCTGGCGCGCCGGTAAATTTTGGCAGAACCAGATGAGAGCCGCGCACGCCGCCAATCATCCGCGGCGTGGATATGCCTGACGCAGAGATCACACCGTCTGCCCATGGTCCCGTTGCATTCACAATATGCGAGGCTTCAACGGCATATTCCTGGCCGGAAATGCGGTCGCGCAGCCTTGCACCGGTGACGCGCCCGTTGTTGCGGGAAATTTCCAGCAGCTGTGTGTGATTGCACACCACTGCGCCGGCTTCCACGCTTTCCGCCAGCCATTCGGCTACCAGACGTTCCGGGAATTCGCACTGGGCGTCTTCGTAAGAGTAGATTGACCAGGTATCGCCCTTATCTAATTGCTGCTCAAGGGCGGTGCAATCGGCGGGCGCCGGTCGCTTTCCTCCGGCCCAGTTATGGTAAAGCCAAAGGCCAGCTCTTATCGCGAGAGAGCTGCGTGCCAATGAATGTGATTTCTTCGGCAACGCCAGCAGAAAATGAAGCGGCCGGACCAGATGCGGCATTTGATTCAGCATGCGCTCGCGTTCGCGCAGAGACTCGCGCACCAGGCCGATCTCTCCATATTCCAGGTAGCGCAGTCCGCCATGAATAATGCGTGTTGATCGGCTGGTAGTGCCGGACGAAAAATCGTTTTGCTCAACCAGTAGCGTGCGCTTGCTCCACTGCGCGCACTCGCGCGCAATGGCAACACCGTTAATGCCGCCGCCGATTACCAGAACGTCAAAATTCCGGTCACTGGTTTGAATTGGGCTACTCACGCTACATCTATTTAGATGCTTTTTAGGCGCACCACAACATTACTTCCGAATACATTGTGAAAAGCGTGATTTTTTAAGGACTTACGGGCTATGCGTGCTCTAGGACGGCTGCGGTGCTGGCCCATAAATCGGGGTCAATTTCAGGAAAGACGAAATCACGCAATTCGATCGCTTCCAGCTCCTGCAGCTTGTCCGCCGGGATCTGGTGCGTCACTTCAAAACGTCGCCACGTATCGAGCAAAGCACGGAACTGCTCCAGATGAGTGTTAAACCGTTTTTCCGCGTAGTCGCGCGCAGCCTTGGTGGTGATTAGAAATTGCCAATCAGAGGATTCCAGCAACAGCAGCTCACGGCATATCTGTTTGGCCAGCCTTGTGGCTGTTTCATGGCCGCGCCACAAACCGCTGTTGGCCATCTGCTGTACCGCCAGCTCCGCGGGATAGATATGCGTCCAGGTCCATGCCGTGTCCTCATTCAGCCAGACGCTGTTATTGCTTTCCGCGCCCCATGATCCTTCCGGCAAAGCAACGTAACCGCTGGGCGGGGACTGGTTCAGGTATTCAGGGCAGGAGGTCAGCTCAACCCGTGATTCGGGCTTGGCGAATTCCAGCGCCACGTTTTTCAGCCACTCGGGGCCTTCAAACCACCAGTGTCCAAAGAGTTCAGCGTCAAACGGGGCGGTCAATACAGGAATGCCTGGGGCATTCTTGCCATGGCGCTCCAGCGTTTCCGCGGTAATACGCGCAAAATGCTTTGCGTGCTCACGCGTACGCTCCAGAGCAATCGCCGGATCATACGCCTGCTTGAGTCCCAGATCGACCTTCGGGCCGGTAATACGCCAGTAGCGATTGCCGCCAGGCCAGCGTTTCTTATGAAACTCCAGATAGTTTGCGTCGCCCGGATAGCCGTGATCGCCGCTCCATACCTGCACGCTGGTGCGTGGGTCGCGCGTGAAAAAAGCCACGTGAGCTTCCGGATCGGGGCTTTCTGCGTAATAAGGACGATAGAAATTCTTGTGCTCGTGTTCCGACTCTGATTCGGTTTCCAGCGCAATAGGAACGTCGCCCGCCATCCACTGGTAGGGCGTGAAACGCATGGAGCTGTCTACCAGATGAGTATCGACATAAAAGAATTGCAGATCATGCTCGGCAAGAATCTGCTCTACTCCGTCACGATAAAACGGATGCCGGTTATAAGAGGAAGAGCCGGCAGGAGCCACGGGAAACTGCCAATCGCCTGCGGGACGGTATCCGCATTCTGGCAGCCAGATGCCGCGCGGTTTCCGGTTGAAGAAACGTTCGTGTGTCTCCACGCCGGTCCGTACTTGTGCGCGGATAGAAGAATCCGTGCCGAGCAGAGGGAAGTAACCGTGCGTTGCGCCGCAGGTAATAATTTCGATCGCGCCAGTATCGTAGAAGTGCTGGAACCCGCGAATGATGTTGGAGTTAAGCTTGTCAAACTGGCGCAGCGCCTGCTCATAAAAATGGAGCCAGAAGCGCGACACCTCAACCATGTGCTTATCGCCTTCCAGCGTGAAGTCGTCGGCGTCTTTGTGTGCAGCCTTGATTTTGCGGACAAGGTACTTGGGGAACTCGTCCTTAAATACCGGATGCGAGAGCTGTTCCAGCAGAATCGGCGAGAGATTTACGTTCGCCTTCAGCGCCAGACCTTGCTGCTCCAATTCGCCGAAAACCCGTATAAGCGGCAAATAGGTTTCTGCGGCCGCCTCATGCAGCCATTCCATCCCATGCGGCCACGTTCCATGGTTGACCACATAAGGCAGGTGGGAGTGAAGAGCAAACGTTACATATCCCAGCGGATTTTTTTTCGGAGATGTCTGATTCATTGGAAATCAGTGGCCTTAAACAAGGATGACCGGCGCCAAGGCCTCTCTTAAATAGATGCAGGAACAGCAGCGCAAACTTCAAGTTTACTACAACTCATCCGATTGAGCTGTCACCAGGCGCCAGAGCTGGTTTCCTCAGTTTGAAGTTAAGATGCAGAAAAAAGAGGAGATGCCGTCAGCAACGGTATCTCCTCTCTATGCGATAGCGTATGAAATATCAGCTCTGCGCGATTTTAAAACTTAGCGGCGCAGGCGCGGGATCTTTGCTCGGGCTCGGTTCCTCTTCCGCTGCCAGCAGATTGGCCACTGAATCACTCAGGCTCACGCAGTTGCAACCCCGCCGCTTTGACTCATACAGGGCTTCGTCGGCATAGCGCAACAGGATCTCTGGAGTGAGTACGCCATCCTGTGAGAAAGAGATTCCGAACGATGCAGTGATTTTGCCCAGCGAGTGTCCTGCATGCTGCAGTTCCAGCTTGGCTACCGCTTCGCGCATAAGTTCAGTGCGCTCACGCACGCTCTCAAGAGAGGTATCTGGCAACACCATCAGGAACTCTTCTCCACCGTAACGGCAGACAATATCCTCAGTGCGTACAGAACGCCGCAACATGGCTGCTACTTCTTTCAGCACAATGTCGCCGGCGGTATGGCCAAAGCTGTCATTGAAGACCTTGAACTTGTCGATGTCCGCCATGATCACGCCCAGGCCGGTATGGTGGCGGCTGGAGCGGTGAAGCTCCTGCTCCAGAGTCGCTTCCAGAAACCTGCGGTTATACAGACCGGTGAGCGGATCGCGGATTGACTGATCATGCAGCTTTTCGCGCAACCGTAGGTTGGCCAGGCGCAATGCCGCATATTCTCCAGCCTGCTGGACCATCGCCAGCCGCGCCGCCGTAAACATCTCAGAGCTGGATGTGCTGATGTGCAGGATGCCCAGGGTTTCGCCCAAAGCTGCCAGAGGCAAGCAGGCATAAGCATCTGGAATACTGCCGCTGAAATGCCGGCAGGAAATACCCTGAGAATTTTCCACGCGCAAATGGAGACGGCTGCCGCGCATGGCGCAGCAATCATCCGGCGAGAGGATGTGCTGTGTTGGACTCAGCGAGTCACCCCAGCTTGCCATCACGCCCATCAGGTTGCGCGAACTATCAATGGCGAAAACAGCGCCGGCACTATTGGGAATAAATCTTTGCGCGTACGCGCCCAGCACTTCATAGGCCTCAGGCGGGTTTACGCATATTTGTAGATTGGCCTGCAGCTCATTCAGCAGTTTGCCGCTTTCAGTTTCAATCTGGAGTTGTTGCAGTGAACCCTCCAGCTTGTTTTGCGAGTGCAGAGCGGCCTGTTCCGCGATGCGTAATTTCTTTGATTCGCGGATCACCAGCAGAAACAGAAACGCCATCAACGCGCTGAAGATACCCACGCGGACTGACACGCTGCGTTCTACTTCCTGCGCCCGCGCCTGTGTTGCCAGATTGCGTTCATGCAGAATGACTTCTTGTTCGTCTTTGAACTTCTGTACCGCGTTGCGCACACGGTCTTGTTTAAAATCCGTTGCCGGGCTGTGATAAATGAGCAGCGTCTTATTGGTACGCAGGTTGTCGCTTAGCTGCTTCAATTCTTCCGTGATCCACACCTGAAGCTGCTTGATTCTTTCTTCCTGCGTTGGATCGCCCTTGGTCAACTCTTCCACACGCGCCACGCGCTTCCATATCTGCTTGGAAGATTCCGCAAAGGTATCAAGATCCTGTTGTTCCGGCGTCAAGATGTAGTGGAGCCACGCTTCACGTGCATCGCCCAGGCCATCTTGAATGGCATCCAGTTCATAAAGGACCTGGTGGGTATGCTCCACGTACGTTTGTGAACTCAGAAGTTCGCGCGTGCGGGAAAAGCTGTCCCAGGCCATGGCCACAAGGAAGGCAAGCATCAACATGAAAGCGAATGGCAGGAGCTTGCGAGCGTCCAATGCGCTTCTTAAAACGTTCTTGCTGCTACTTTTCAAATACAAAGGCATAGAGACCCCCGGAAAGGCCAGTATTTTTGTGTCGCCTGTTACTTTGGCCGCGACGCAGTTTTTTGGGAAAGTCGCCGCAATGATACATTAATTTTGTGTTAACAGGCGCAAAATTCGAACGTGCAGTTTCTATTATGGCCCGGCTTAGGGCGCCCGGCGGATGTCCCTGGGACCGTGAGCAAACCTTCGACACAATCAAGCGTTATACCCTGGAAGAAACCTACGAAGTTCTGGAAGCTATTGAAAACAGAGACTGGAAGGAGCTCACGGGCGAACTGGGAGACCTGCTTCTGCAGGTGCTGTTTTATGCCGAAATGGCCCAGGAACAGGGCTCATTCACGATTGACGACGTCCTTGATGCCCTTAGTAACAAGCTGATACATCGCCATCCCCATGTTTTTGGCGATGTAAAGGCCGACGATTCTTCCCAGGTGCTAAAGAACTGGGAAGCCCTGAAAGCAGAAGAGAAGCGAAAAAGTTTACACAATAGCGGCGAAAGCTTGCAGACCAAGCCAGAGCTATTGCTGGGCGGCGTTTCTTCCAAAATGCCGGCGCTGCAAGAGGCCCATAAAATCAGCTCCAAGGCGGCACATGTTGGCTTTGACTGGCCGACTGTGCAAGGCCTCTTTGAGAAGCTCTCTGAAGAGACACATGAATTACAGGAGCAGGTTCAAAAGATACCGTCTGCCGATTCGCCTGCTGAGAAGCTCAAGCTTCCGGAAGAACTCAAACAGCGTGTGGAAGATGAAGTTGGCGATCTCTTTTTTGTGCTGGTGAATATTGCGCGTTATCTTTCCGTTGATCCGGAGTCTGCCTTGCGCAGCACCAACAGAAAATTCCGGCGCCGCTTTGGCTGGCTGGAAGAAAAATTACGCGAACAAGGTCGCACGCTGGAAGAAGCCACATTGGAAGAGATGGAAGCACTATGGCAGCAGGCCAAAACGCTGGAGGAACATAAGAAGTGAATGCAACTCTGCCCGGGACTCAACAGATCACCATCAGAAAATGCGAAGGCATAGACGAACTCAATGCCTGCGTCGCGTTGCAGAAAGAAGTCTGGAAGTTTGACGATGTGGACCTGGTGCCGCTGCGCATGTTTGTGGTCAGCCAGAAAATTGGCGGCCAGACGATCGGCGCTTTTGACGGCAATGAATTAATCGGCTTTGCGTTCTCCATTCCGGGCAGCCGCGCCGGACATGCTTACTTGCATTCGCACATGCTGGCCGTGCGCGATAGCTTTCGCAATCATGGTCTGGGCCGCCGGTTGAAACTCGCGCAGCGTGACGACGCTATCCAGCAAGGGTTTGAGCTGCTGGAATGGACTTTTGATCCTCTCGAAATCAAGAACGCGCACCTCAATCTCTCGCGGCTGGGCGCAATCGCGCGGCGTTACAGCGTGAACCACTACGGGCACTCGTCATCGCCATTGCAAGGCGGATTGCCCACGGACCGGCTTGTGGCGGAATGGTGGCTTACGTCAAAGCGAGTGGTCGCTCTGCTGGACAGGAAAGAGCCGCCAAGGTTCCAGACAGAAAAAAGAATTGAAGTACCGGCGCAGGTCTACGCATGGAAGGCTTCAAGCTCTGACCGCCAGAAAGCGGCCGAGATTCAGAAACGCAATCGCGAACAGTTCTTGTCCGCGTTCTCTCAGGGGCTGACGGCTTTGGGCTATGAGCGTGATGCGCAAGGCCTTAATTCGCAAAACAATGGCGCATTTCTGCTTGGGCGCTGGGATGAAGATTGGTCCTATGCTTCGTCAGAATAATATTGGATAAAACTTGCGCGGAAATTCATCCATCCGGGAGACACTTTGAAAATTGAAGCAATTACCTTGCGCGAGATTCACATGCCGCTGGTCCATTTCTTTGAGACCAGTTTTGGCCGTACCACCGAACGGCGCATCCTGCTTTTGACGATTCATACCGACGGCCCAGAAGGCTGGGGCGAGTGTGTGGCCGGCGAAGACCCTTTCTATAGCGAGGAATCGATCGATACGGCGTGGTATGCCACGGAACGCTATCTGGCTCCGGCGCTGCTGGGCAAGACCATTGAGAGCGCAGGCGAGGCGGTTGCGCTATTTGGAAAAGTTCGCGGACATCGCATGGCCAAAGGCGCGGCAGAAAATGCGCTGTGGGATGCAGAAGCGCAGGCGCGACAGGTTCCACTGTGGAAGCTACTGGGCGGAACACAAAAAGAAATTCCGTGCGGTGTTTCCATCGGCATTCAGAATTCACACGAACAACTGCTGGAGAAAATTGAAACAGAGGTGAACGCCGGCTATCGGCGCATCAAAGTCAAGTGCAAGCCAGGATGGGACGTGGAAGTTTTTACCAAAATACGCGCGCGCTGGCCGGAGATCGTGCTCAGCTGCGATGCCAACTCCGCCTACACGCTGGACCAGATTGATCATTTGAAAAAGTTTGATGCTTTCAACCTGCTGATGATCGAGCAGCCGCTCTGGCACGATGATTTTTATTTTCATGCCCGGCTGCAAAAACAATTGAAGACCAGCATCTGCCTGGATGAAGCAATTCATGGCTGGCGCGATGCGCAAGCGGCTATCGAGGTGGGCGCCTGCAAAATTATCAACATCAAAGTGGGACGCGTAGGCGGTTTTAGTGAAGCTATTGCTGTTCACAATGTGGCCCATCGCGCGGGCATTCCGGTCTGGTGCGGCGGCATGCTGGAGACAGGAATTGGCCGTGCGCACAACATCGCGCTTTCAACCCTGCCGAATTTCACTTTGCCCGGCGACGTCTCAGCCTCTAAGCGCTATTGGAAAGAAGACATTATTGAACCCGCGGTCGAAGTTTCATCGCAGGGCTTCATCAAAGTGCCAGATACTCCCGGACGAGGCTTCAAGATCAAAACTGATTTGATCGAAAAGCTTACGGTGCGGAAAAAGGAGTTGGAAACAAGCAATTAGCAACTAGCAGTTAGCAAAAGCGCATGGCTTAAACAGTCAAGCTAATTGCTAGCTGCTATTTGCTAGCTGCCTCTCAGCGCCTCATTCGGATCAACCTGCGTTGCTCTTCGGGCGGGCAGGTAGCTGGCAAACAGGGCGATCATCATAAATATCACCGGCGCCAGCACGAATGTAGTCAGATCGCGCGCGCTGATTTTGTATAAAACTCCGGAAAGCATGCTGGCCATCACCCAACTCAGGGCAAGCGCAAGGACAAGGCCAATGCCGACTCCAATCATGGTGAGAGTAAGTCCCTGGCCAACCACCAGCCGCAAAATATCTGACTTCTCCGCGCCCAGCGCCAGGCGGATTCCCAGTTCCTGTCGCCGTTGCGCCACGGAATATGCCAGCACGCCATAAATGCCAACGATCGCCAGCACCAAAGCAACGACAGAAAATATACCCAGCACTAACAGGATGAAGCGCGGCTGAGCGCGTGATCCATCCATCAGCTCGTCTACGGTTTGAATATTGGTGACGGGCTGATCAGCGTCAATAGCAGCAATTTGTGATCGGATGGCCGACACCATGGCGTGCGGGTCACTCGCTGTGCGAACCAGCAGGTTCATATTGCCCCACGGCAACTGTGAGAACGGAAAATAAAGCTGCACCTGGGCATCAAGCGCCAGCCCGCGGTTCTTTACATCGGCGGCCACGCCAACAACTTCAGAAGGAGTCTGCCGGCCCAGCGCTATGTGTTTGCCAATTGGATTCTGGCCCGGCCAGTAGCGGCGCGCCAGCGCCTGATTCACAACCACTACTTTTGGGGCATCGGCGTTATCAGCATCGGTGAACTCCCGTCCCGCCTGCAAGGGAACGTGCAGAGTGCGGAACCACGATGGGTTAATGGCCTCAATGATAATGAAAGGCCGTTCAGCCAGAGGAACTTCCGGCTGGCCTTCAGGCAGCACTGGCGTGATCCGTTTAGGAACAAGCGGCAGGGCCGCTGAAATCGCCGCGGAACGTACTCCGGGCACAGCTGATACGCGGCGCACCAGATCGTCAAAGAACGCGACTTGCTTTTGCGGTTCGGCATACTTCACCGTCGGCAATGAAACATTCATCGTGAGCACGTTCTGCGGATCAAATCCCGGATCGACGCGCAGAAGCCGGGAGAAGCTGCGCACCAGCAAGCCTGCGCCAATCAACAGCAACAAAGAGAGCGCGACCTGTCCTACCACCAGCAGCCCACGCAGTTGCACACGGCGATGACCACCGGTAGATCCGCGGCCTTCATCGCGCAGCGTCTGGTTCACGTTTGTTTTAGAGAGCTGCAGAGCCGGGAAGATACCGAAGATGATCCCGGTGAAAACGGATATTGCCACCATGAAGAGCAGCACGCGCGCGTCCATGGTGATGGGCATTCCCTGCGGCAGATTATTGTTGCCCAGCGTGGCCAGATATTTGGTTGCGGCCCAACTCAAGCCCAGCCCAAGCGCGCCACCCAGAAGCGCCAGCAGCACGCTTTCCGTTAGCAACTGGCGGATAAGTGCGCCGCGCTGCGCTCCCAGCGCCGAGCGCACAGCAATTTCTTTTCTCCGTGAGAGTGCGCGTGAGAGCAGCAGGCTGGCCACATTGGCGCAGGCAATCAGCAAGACCAGGCCCACGGCCCCGGAAAGGATCAGCAGCATGCTGCGAATATTGGCGACAACCGAATCCTGCAAATTGGTAACGACCATGGACAGGCTGGCATCAGCATCCGGGGCGGTTGGATTTTCTTTGTGGTATTGCTGATGTAAGACGTTCATCTCCGCCACGGCGCGTTCATGCGAGATGCCAGGGCGAAGCCGCGCGATGATCGTCAGATATCCAACGCCCATGCGCAGGCGTTGCGGAGTGAACAGCGTGTGCTCAAAATAACGCGGACTCCACACATCAGCGGGTGCGAGGAAGGGAAATTGAATTCCGGCAGGCAATACGCCGACGACGTCATATGGGCTTCCATCCAATGCAACCGTCTGGCCTATGATGTTGCGATCGCCGCCAAAGCGGTTGTGCCAGAGCTCATTGCTGATCACAATCACCTGCTTGCCTGCAGGCTGTGATTCGTCGGGTAAAAAGAAGCGGCCAAGCTGCGGCTTAACGCCAAGCAACTCAAAAAATCCTGAAGAGACCCGCGCTGCCGGCACTTGCAGCGGCTCACCGCGTCCGGTGAGATTGAAGTTGTCATTGGTGGCGGCCGCCACTGCGGAAAAAGACTGGCTGCGGCCCTGCACAACATCAAAACGGTTCAGGGTGCAGCAATGCGATTGTCCATCTTTACTTTGCGCGTCCAGTGAGATGAGTTGCTGCGGGTCCTGATAGGGCAGCGCTTTCAAGAGCACCGAACTGGTAATGGTAAAGATGGCAGTGTTGCCGCCAATGCCGAGTGCCAGGGTGAATATGGCGGCAAGCGCAAAGCCGGGATTCTTGCGCAGCATGCGCGCGCCAAAGCGTAGATCTTGCAGGAATGAGTGCATATATTTGGCCAATTATAGGACGAAGCTCAACGGTAAATGTTATCTTTGCTCTTCTTAACGGATGAGATCATTGATCAGATCAAGAGATGATTTCTGTTTGCTAATGATTGTCATTCCGAGCGCAGCGAGGAATCTGCTTTGCTGACTTGTTGTTTAGCTCATTCACTGCTGTACATCGTTTCGCACAAACAAAAACAGTTTGTTTCCCGGACGCAGATCGTGTGTGCTGACTAGCCGATATTTACTGCCCAGTTGCTGCTCCACTT
Source organism: Terriglobia bacterium (assembly GCA_963724105.1). Taxonomy (GTDB): domain Bacteria; phylum Acidobacteriota; class Terriglobia; order Terriglobales; family Acidobacteriaceae; genus Angelobacter. The sequence continues at coordinate 913,865 of CAVRTD010000010.1, forward strand.
CTTCCACCTGGGACTGCAGCGCAATCACAATCGGCTCTGACGTCGGCACAATTTTGCCCCAGTAACCTACGTGCGTGTACTCGCGCAAATACCATGGAAGCGGCCAGTGCTCAGGCGACATTACGGTAATTCCAATATCTTTTTTTGCCGGATTCGCCGCCGCGATGGAATCAATTTCGCTGATGAGTCCCAGGAAGTCCCGATTGGTGTGGGCGTAGACATAAGCATAGGCATCATTGTCATAGTTCACAAAACTGACATCAATGGCCTGATAGAGCGATCCGGCAATCGCCATTCCTGTTATGACCGTGGTCAAGGCACGCAGCCCAGGCTGGAAAGCCATGCTGACCGCGTATCCGCTCATGATGGTCAGCGGCAGGATAAGGCTTAGAGCCAGCCATGGAGTTTTGTATGGAACAAGGGAGTATGCTGCGAAAATTCCAATGGACCAGAAGGCGCAGAATACCGTGAAGTAGCTGCGCGCACGAAAGAGCGCGACCAGCGTTCCGAGTCCGCCCAAAACCAGAATCGGCGCTTCTTCCTGCCACATCCAGAAAAAGTACGTCCACCACTCGCGATTGTAGATGCCGGTCTGTCCCGTCTTGCTCCAGTAGGTGAACGTTCTTATTGAATCCAGAATTCCTTTGGGATTCGTAAAGAACGATGAATAAAACAAAACTCCAATCGCCACAAAAATGCCGGCGGCCGTCAGGTATAGCTTGTTGTTGCTGCCTGGTTCTTTGTTCTCGATCCGTTCAGGCGCATCATCATTGCTTCCGCGCAGGCGCAGGTAGGTCATGGTGCAGGGAATCGCAATGAGCCAGACACCGGCTGTGATGATCCAGGTCTCCTTGGTGGTAAAGAGCATTGCCGCTGAAGCGGAGGCCAGCATCAGGTAATGCTTTTTACCGGTCTCGCGATACCGCAGCCAGGCAACGATTATGCCAAGTGAAAAAAAGACAAACAGGATTTCATGGATGAAGTATCTGGAAAAGTAGACAAAGCCTGGCGAGACGGTAGCCAATGCGGCCGCCGCCAGCGCACCTGCCGTACCTATATAACGCCGCAAGCAGAGCATCAGCCACACAGTTCCAACGCCAAAAGCAGCCGTCACAAAGCGGATGGCAAACGTGCTGAGCCCGTGTCCCCAATGAAAAAGATTGTTGATCGCGGTGGGAAGTATCGCGATGTAATACAGCGAAGGGCCGTGATAGTTAGCGGGATCATAATGATAGTAGCCTGTGCGAAAAAGGTTGACCAGAAAAAGACCGTTCACGCCTTCGTCGTGATGCAGGGGTTTTTGCGTGAGATAGAGCAATCGCAGCAGCGCGGCAGCCAGCAGAATGGCCGCACTGCTCCACCACCACGCGTCGCGCGAGTTGAAGCTTTCCGGCATGGCGGCAAATTCGCGTGACCGCATGTTGGATTTGCGCCTGCGGACTTTTGCGGAAGCTTGTTTCATCCGTGCATTATTTTAACTGCGGTTAATCCTAACTTATTAAGACTTGCCAACCTGTTCTGAATGCTTTTCGCGCAGGCTTGACGCTACATCAATAAATTCCTTGCCCACATAGCGCGTGCGTGAGATGGCGTCCGCGATGGGCACTGAGGTAATGTCACTCCCTTTCAGCGCCACCATATATCCGAACTTGCCTTCATGCACCAGGTCAATGGCGCCAATGCCATAGCGTGTAGCCAGCATGCGATCGAAAGCCGTAGGCGAGCCGCCGCGCTGTGTATGCCCCAGGACCACGGCACGCGTTTCAAAGCCGGTGCGGCTTTCAATTTCAGCAGCCACCGTAGTGCCAATGCCGCCCAGGCGAACGTGACCAAACTCGTCAGTTTTTCTGCGCTCTTCTTCGCCATCTCGGTTGGTCAGCTTTGCTCCTTCCGCTACCACCACGATGCTGAAGTTGCGTCCGCGGTCATGGCGGCTTTTGATGGTTTCCGCAATCTCCTGAATATTGAACGGCTGTTCCGGAATCAGGATCACGTCAGCGCCGCCGGCCACGCCGCTGTAAATGGCGATCCAGCCAGAGTCGCGGCCCATGACTTCCACCACAATCACCCGATTGTGAGCTTCCGCCGTGGTGTGTACCCGGTCAATGGCTTCCGTGGCGATGCTTACCGCTGTATCAAAGCCAAAGCAGAGATCGGTGCCGCTCAGATCATTGTCAATGGTCTTGGGGACAGCCACCATTTTTACGCCACGCTCAAACAGCTTCAATGAGACGGACTGCGTATCATCGCCGCCCAGCGCGATCAGCGCTTCAATGCCGTTTGCTTTCAGGTTCGCAATACAGCGTTCCAGACCGTTTTCTTTCTTGGCAGGATTAGTCCGCGAAGTGCGCAGGATTGTGCCGCCTTTCGGCAGGATGCCCTTCACTGCTTCAATGTCCAGAGGACGTGTCAGGTTTTCCAGCACGCCGCGCCAGCCTTCCAGAAAGCCAACAAATTGATCGTTATGATGAAAGATGCCCTTGCGGACAATGGCGCGAATCACCGCGTTGAGCCCGGGGCAATCGCCTCCTCCGGTAAGAATGCCGATCTTCATTATTTTTCTATCCTCACTTCACTTAATGACTTGGTTAATCTGTGGTTTGGTAGATGCGATACGCGCCTGCCTGCCAGATCTGGTCATATTGCGACCAGAACGGCTCGTTCACTTTGAATGCCGCAAATTCAGCCGGACCGATCAGCACGTAATCCACGCCGTATTGGCGCAGCAGAGCGTCTGCATTACTCTCTCCTGAATAGATGCGCTGAATGTCAGTGTTGCGCTGGGAATAATCCAGCCCGCGCGACCACATCCATCCCGGATAGCCCAGTAGCGAGCGCCTGCCTGTCAAGAATACCGGAGAATTGTAAGTAGGTGCATGCAGCACCACTGCGCGTGCGGGAGCCTTGGCAGAGATTTCATTGGCTGCGGCAATGCCTTGGGCGTCAAACTCGTTGTATTCGGTGGCCTCTGAGACCACGCGCAACACATCAAGCGAACCGGCGAGAATCAATGTGGTTAGAAGTATTGGGGCGAGCCATCGAACAATGGAGCGCTGCTGCCACCATCGCGCCAGGAACCATGCCACCAGCGGCGCGGAAGCGACATACCATAGGAAAAGAACTTTTATGTTGTCCCATATCCATGGAGCAACTTTGATCAGATTAGGAACGATGAAACAGAAAATAAATGGCGCATAAAACTTGAGCAGTCGAGAGGGCAGAGCAAACCTACTGTGCCGTAATGCCAGAGAGAGCACCAGCAGCGGGATGAAGAACCCGGTATTCACAAACCAGAACCAGACAACGTTGTGCGTGCCGTGGTCCCAGCCGGGCTGCCAGCCAAGATAACTCTGGGTGTTAACGCCGCCGGTGTTGGCCAGCCACAAGATTTCCGGCGCGGAGATGACCAACGCCACAGCAAAGAAGATAAGCCAGCTTCGCAATAATAACGACGAGCGGAAAAGGAGCGCCAGGCAAACGCCTACTGCCATTACGACCAGAAAAGTATGAGCATGGATAAGCGGCAGCAATCCAGCGCAGAGACCAGCAGCCAGCATGCGCCTGATATTGGAATTTGGGAATTCCGATTGGAGGCCGGTAGCAGCTTTCTTGGCTTTCCTGCGTTGCGCTTTGGATAGTTTCTCCGGCAGCTTTTCTTGCGCGCCGGTCTGGTCTTTGGCCGTCGGCAGAGCGTCTTGTTGCGCGTCTTCGTGCCGCGAAATCACGATCCACCATTGGCAGAATATGGTGATTGCCAGCGGCAATCCAAAAAGAATGCTGCGCTGCGGGACGAACAGTGTGGTCAGCGAGTTTCCCCAGCGAAGAATGCTATTGGAAACAATGGTGTAGTCATGAGGCAGGTTCCCCAACGTGGAAAAGATCCCGTCTCCGCCATGGATGTCGGAAAATAAAAGCCACCATCCTATGCCGCCGCTGAAGAGCACCAGCAAGGGAGCAATCATGCCGGCCAGACGATTGCGCGTGAGCAGGAGCGTCCAGTAATGGATCAAGCCAACCAGCGCCAGGACCAGAACCATGTTTTGCAGCCACATGGCAGAGATCACGTCGGCGCCGCTGCGCACCAGCATGGCGGTAAGGAAATCGACGAGAAACGGATAGGCAAAGCGCACGCCGGCAAAAGTCGGATCTTGTGGCGGCAGGTTGTTGCCTTGCGCAAAGCTGTTAATGATCTGAAGATGCAGTGGGAGATCGCCAAGGTTATTGGTGACGCCGGTAAAGATACCGTCGGCATGCGCAAACGCGGCCCGGCCAAAAACCATTCCCAGCAGAATGGCCAGGGCAAGATAGAAAATCAGAGTGCCGATATTTCCGCTTCGCGAACCTGAAGCAGGAGAGCGCAAGCTGCTTAGAATGAAAGCCCGCCGCTCGGCGTCGATGAGCAGCAGCGCTGGCAGAAGCAGCAGTACGGCGCTAAGAGCGATGGTGATTGCGGTCAATCCAAAACACAGAGCCAGCAGAAAGCCAACGGTCGCCATCAGCGCAAGACCTATGGCGGCGCCCATACAAAGGCGGGCAGCCCGAGGCGCGCTGCGGTCAAACAAAAAGGTGAGCAGCGTACCGCCGACGATTGCTGCGATAAGCAGGAGGCAGGCTAGAAACATAGGCAGAAGGCGCTTTCTTTCAGCGTGTCGTTAAATATCGGACAAGAAGCAAATACCGGACAAGAAGCGACGGAATGGCAAAAAATGGAATACAAGAAGAGATTCGCCTCCAATCGAGAGTAACTGAATTTAAATTATGCCTGAGAGTACTGCATGGCGTCCGTGTTATATATAGGCGATGCGTAGGTACCGAATCCATTTATTGTTCATCGCCATCTTAGGTTGCGCAATTTCTGCCGGTGCTGGAGAAGCAGCCCCCAGCCTGGAACTCCACGATCTTAAGGGTGCGCCGCACAAGCTTGCAGAGTTCCACGGCAAGCCGGTGGTGTTGAATTTCTGGGCTACCTGGTGCGTGCCTTGTGCCGCGGAGATGCCGCTCTTGAGCGAAATGCAGACCCAATATAAAGATAAAGTGTTGTTCATCGCCGCCTCCATTGACGATGATGACGTAAAGCCCGAGATCGCGGCTTTCGTCAAAAAGCACAAGGGCGACGCCTTAACAGTGATGACGGGCGCAACGCTCGACAGCCTGCAGGATTTTGGCGTAGCCCAGGTAATGCCAGGGACCGTTTTTATTGACGCAGAGGGAAACATCGTTGACCGCGTCAGCGGCGCACTGAAGCGGGATGATCTTGAAAATCGTCTGCAAAAGCTGGCTGCCGGCACTCTTGTGCCCAGCCCAACTCCTACGCCGGCAAAGAAGCCAGCCAATGAAAAGTAAATGCGAAAAAATCTTGACTGAAGCAAATACCGGCTCATTAGCATATTACGTAAACAAAAATTCCTTCGTCCGCAATTCGCGGACCGCGTCGCGCAGCTTGGCGGCCTTTTCAAACTCAAACTTCTTGGCCGCTTCGCGCATGTCGCTCTCCATGCCTTCGATATAGGCGTCCAGTTCTTCCTGCGTTTTAAATTCGGGCAGGCCTTCAGCCTCCTGCGTCATATCTACGTAATCAGACTCGGCAATTCCCGCCAGTGACATGGAAAGCGGACGGATGATGGACTCCGGCGTAATGCCATGCTCCTGGTTGTAAGCCACCTGGATCGCGCGGCGGCGGTCCGTCTCGTCGATAGCGCGCTTCATTGAGTCCGTCATGCGGTCGGCGTAGAGAATGGCGCGACCGTTCAAATTGCGGGCACAGCGTCCAATCGTCTGGATCAGCGAACCACTGGACCGCAGAAAGCCTTCTTTGTCTGCGTCAAGAATCGCGACCAGGGAAACTTCCGGCAGGTCCAGCCCTTCACGCAGCAGGTTGATGCCGATCAGCACGTCATACTCGCCCTTGCGCAGATCGCGCAGCAGTTTGATGCGCTCCAGCGTTTCGATTTCAGAGTGCATGTAGCGGCAGCGCACGCCGACCTCAGCGTAATATTCCGCCAGGTCCTCAGACATACGCTTGGTCAGCGTCGTCACCAGAACGCGCTCGCCCTTGCTCACTCGGTCGCGAATCTCATGCAGCAAATCGTCAATCTGGCCCTTCACCGGACGAATCTCCACCGGCGGATCAATCAGCCCGGTAGGCCGGATAATCTGCTCCACTACAACGCCGGCAGATTTCGTCAGCTCATACGGGCCAGGCGTGGCGGAAACATAAATGATCTGGTTAGTGCGCTCTTCAAATTCCTCAAACTTGAGCGGACGATTGTCCAATGCCGAAGGCAGGCGGAATCCATAATGCACCAGGTTTTCTTTGCGTGACCTGTCGCCATGCCACATGCCGTGCAACTGCGGGACTGTCTGGTGCGACTCGTCAATAAACATGATGAAATCGCGCGGCACATAATCCAGTAGAGTTGGCGGCGGCTCGCCGGGCTTGCGTCCGCTGAAGTGACGCGAATAATTTTCAATGCCGTGGCAATAGCCAACCGACTTCATCATCTCCAGATCAAAGCGCGTGCGCTGGTGTATGCGCTGCGACTCCACCAGCCGGCCTTCTTTCTGCAGCCCGTCTTCCCACCACCCCAGCTCCTCCAGAATGGTGCTGATAGCGTGGTTCTTGGTGGTGTTTGACATCACGTAATGGCTCTTGGGATAAATTGGCAGCCGCGTATATTTCTGCTTCACCGTGCCAAAGAGCGGATCAATCTGCGAAAGCGAATCCACCTCGTCGCCAAAGAGTTCAATGCGGTAGGCATTGTCGTCATAGGTGGGAAAGACCTCAATCACATCGCCACGAACCCGAAACGTCCCACGCTTAAAGTCCACATCATTGCGTTCGTAAAGGATCTCCACCAGCTTGCTGAAGATATCGCTGCGTTTGATCTTCTGCCCTTTTTCCAGAAAGAGCAGCATGCCGTAATACGCTTCCGGCGATCCCAGACCGTAAATGCAGCTCACGGACGCCACAATCACGCAGTCGCGCCGCTCAAATAACGAGCGCGTTGCCGAAAGACGCAGCTTGTCCAGCTCGTCATTGATCGTGGCTTCTTTTTCGATATAGACATCGCCGGCGGGAATGTATGCCTCCGGCTGGTAGTAGTCGTAATAAGAGACAAAATATTCCACGGCGTTCGAAGGGAAAAACTGCTTGAATTCGTGATAGAGCTGCGCCGCCAGCGTCTTGTTATGCGCCAGCACCACCGCCGGACGATTGAGCTGCTCAATCACCTTGGCCATGGTGTATGTCTTGCCGGAACCGGTCACGCCCAGCAGCACCTGATGTTTTTCTCCGCCATATATGCCGCGGGTCAGTTCTTCAATGGCGTTGGGCTGGTCGCCTTTTGGCTTGTAATCTGAAGCTAAACGAAAATCCATAAATCCTTTTTTTGACTTTGACGTCATCCTGAGGGCCGTAAAGCAAACACGCGTTTTCATCAGCGTGTGAGCAGGCCCGAAGGACCTTGAGCTTAACCACAAGGTCCCTCACTCCTATTCGGACGCCGGCAACAGCGCGTCCTCATTGGACGGAGTTCGGGATGACGATGTTTTATAAAGTTGCCGGATACCTCTCTAGCTGCAATTTTGAGGAGAGGAAATCTCTCTAGTGTGACACGGAAGAGCGGGGTAGCGCAATTGGCAGGGGTTACCGCCAATGCCTGTTGATTTCCCTGCAAATAAGCCCGGAATCGTGTGGCTTTTCGATCACCATTTCCAGCACATCACGCGTTTGGCGTAGGGTTTAAGAGTTCCGGGGCCTAAGATTACTTCCAACCCCACCCCTCCCCCGTCTTCCACCCAATTTCACCCAGAGCTCACCCAATTCACCCAGGAATCGGCAGAGGGTTACAACCCTAATCTGCGCAGAGCAGTCATTTAGTTTTCAAAGAGCACATCTGTCGAATCAGGCCCGTTTTCAGAGTAGCAAGCGTATCGCCTTTTGTTCGCTTAATCAAGAGAAAAAAAGCAGAGACTCCCGCAAACCTCCACTGCCCTGGAGATTGTTGACATTCTTCAATCATGAACTAACATGAAACTACTAAGGAGCAGGCGATGAACATTGAGATTCGCAATACGGCGCTGGAAGCCAGGATTCAAAAGCAGCTCGAATTGACCGGGGCCGGCAATCTTGAGGAAGTACTGTTGCGTTTGCTTGAAACTCAGGAAGAGCAGGACCGCTGGCTCCTGGAAAACCAAAATACCGTTAAAACCAAAATTCAACGTGGCCTGGATCAACTTGATCGCGGTGAGGGCATACCAGAGGACCGGCTTGATTCCTATCTGGCGGAATTGAAAGCCAAACCTGAATGAATGTACGGTACGTTCTTGCGCCAGAGGCGGCTTTTGATCTAGTTAAAATCTGGCGTTACATAAAGAAGCACAGCAGCATCGAAATGGCAGATCATGTCGAATCAGTGATTCGAGAGAAGATAATTTTTCTTGCAGCAAATCCCGATGCTGGGCATAAACGTACAAATTTAACCGATCAGCCAGTGAAGTTCTTTGCGGTTTATTCCTATTTGATCGTTTATCGGCAAGATACGAAGCCACTACAGATAGTATCGATTCTGCATGGCCGTCGTGACGTAGAGCAAGTTCTTAGAGGTCGCCTTTAACGAGTAGTATCCTGTTCCGCCTTAAACTCCAACCGCGCCTGCTCTCTTGCTCCCAGCACCAGAGCCAATTCCTGCGGATGGTCGATCAGCACGTCAGGCGGAGCCTCTTGCAGCGTATGCGGAGCCAGGCCGTAGGTCACGCCGACGGAATAAATCCCGGCGTTGCGGGCGGTAAGAATATCAATGTTGGAGTCGCCCACAATAATCGTCTCTTCCGGAAATGCCCCGGATTCTTCCAGCAGCGCCTGCACACCCGCAGGATCGGGCTTCTTGGTATGGAAGCTGTTGCCGCCGTAGACCTGGAAGAAATAGGGCCCCAGGCCAAGCGCGTCCACAATGGCTCGTGAAGGACCGACCGGCTTATTGCTCAGGACAGCCATCTTGAGCGGCTGGCCGTCACGGCTCTTGCGGATCGCCTCCAGCGATTCCAGAATTCCTTCATACACATAGGTGTGATCAAGCTTGTGCTCGCGATACCAGGCCATGAAATAAAGAAGCGCGTCCTGCACAAAATTTTCATCGTCAGGATCGCCCAGCGCGCGGCGAACCAGCATGGGCGCGCCATCGCCAATGTAGCTGGCAATCACCTCATGGGGCAGCTCATTCTTGTGGAAATGGCGCAGCATGGCGTTAATGGAGTTGGCCAGATCGTCGCGAGAGTCCACGAGCGTGCCATCGAGGTCAAAAATAAGCAGTTTAGCGGTGTGGCCGGGGATGGGCCGATTTTTGCGAATCATCCATTTTCAGTATATCCCGGCAAACACCTTAGGATTTAAAATGGACAGTACACCTGAGCACCTACCCACCTGTATCGAAAAAACGTTTTAAGGAGACCCATGGCTGTAACCAAAACTGACTCCAAGCTTGACCAGAAGAAGACTGCCTCGGCGGTGGCCGAGATGCCGGCAAAGTCCGAGAAAACGTATGAGGGCCTGACCCGCCAGCAACTGGTGGAGATCTATCGCCTCATGTATCTTTCGCGCCGCATGGATGATCGCGAAAAGGTGCTGAAGAACCAGCAGAAACTCTTCTTTCAGATATCCGGTGCGGGACACGAGGCGCTCACCGTGGCGGCCGCTTTAAATCTCAAGCCGTCGTATGACTGGTTCTACCCGTATTATCGCGACCGCGCACTGTGCCTGGCTCTGGGCATGACTCCATACGAGCAATTCCTGCAAGGCGTAGGCGCCGCGGACGATCCGGCCTCCGGCGGCCGGCAGATGCCTTCTCACTGGGGACACAAAAAACTCAACATCGTGACCCAGTCATCGCCAACCGGCACGCAGTTTCTGCAGGCCGTGGGCTGCGCTGAAGCCGGACGCTATTTCAGCAAGCACTCTGACGCCGCGGAAAAGCACGCAGGGCGACTATCGCCAGTTTAAAGACGTCAGCTTCCATGGCGACGAAGTGGTTTACTGCTCCGCCGGTGACGGCACCACCAGTGAAGGCGAATTCTGGGAGGCCATGAACTCGGCCTGCAATCTGAAGCTGCCGGTACTTTTTCTGATTGAAGATAACGGTTACGCAATCTCTGTCCCCGTGGAAGTGCAGACCGCGGGTGGCAGCGTCTCCAAGCTGGTCAGCAATTTCCCCAACCTGCTGCTGGAAGAATGTGATGGCACGGACGTGATGGCTTCTTACGCCGCCTGCAAACGCGCGGTTGATTACATCCGCGCCGGCAATGGCCCGGCCATGGTGCACGGCCACGTGATCCGTCCGTATTCTCATTCGCTTTCTGATGACGAGCGCTTGTACCGTCCTGACGCAGAGCGCCAGAAAGACGCAAAGCGTGATCCGGTAACGCGCATGCAGCTTTTCCTGGTGCGCGAAAATATTCTGGACGAAGCCGCCATCAACAAGCTGGAAAAATCCGTGGACCAGGAAGTGGAAGCCGCTGCCGACCAGGCATTGAAGGCCGCATTCCCCGCCACCGACTCCATTTACAAGCACGTTTACTCAGAAGACCTTGATCCCCGCAAAATGGCCTCGGAGCCACAGTCGCAGGGCGCGGACAAGACCATGGCTGACATGATTAATGCCTGCCTGAAAGACGAGATGCGTCGCGATGATCGCATTGTGGTCTTCGGTGAAGATGTGGCCGATTGCAGCCGCGAAGAGTATCTCAAAGAGAAGGGAATCAAGGGCAAAGGCGGCGTGTTCAAGCTCACCTCCGGCCTGCAGATGGAGTTTGGCGGCGATCGCGTCTTCAATTCTCCGCTGGCGGAAGCCAATATTTTAGGACGCGCCGTTGGCATGTCCACACGCGGATTGAAGCCAGTGGTCGAGATACAGTTCTTTGATTACATATGGCCTGCGTATCACCAGATCCGCAATGAGCTCGCGCTGATCCGCTGGCGCTCCAACGGAAACTTCTCCTGCCCTGCAGTGGTTCGCGTGGCGATTGGCGGCTACCTGACCGGCGGCGCTGTATATCACTCGCAGTGCGGTGAGAGCCTCTTCACGCACATCCCCGGACTGCGCGTCGTTTTCCCCTCCAATGCGCTGGATGCCAACGGCCTGCTGCGCACCGCGATTCGCTGTGACGATCCTGTCATGTTCCTGGAGCACAAGCGTCTCTACCGTGAAACCTTTGGCCGCGCGCCCTATCCCGGCGATGACTATATGATCCCGTTTGGCAAAGCCAAAATCGTGAAAGAAGGCAAAGACATCACGGTGATCACCTATGGCGCAACCGTTCCCCGCGCCTTGCAGGCAGCACAGAAGATAGAACGCGAGCAGAATGTAAGCGTAGAACTGATTGATTTGCGCACGCTCAACCCGTATGACTGGGAAGCGATTGCGACTTCGGTCCGCAAAACCAGCCGTGTGATCGTGGCGCATGAAGACACGCTGAGCTGGGGCTATGGGGCGGAGATAGCTGCGCGCATCGCCGACGAACTGTTTGAAGACCTTGATGCTCCGGTAAAGCGCGTGGCCGCAACCGATACGTTTGTTGCCTACCAGCCGCTGCTGGAAGACGTGATTCTGCCGCAGTCTGAAGACTTGTTTAAAGCCATGGAGAGTTTAGCGAAGTTTTAACATTGAGCTGCGGTGCAGTCGTGATAGGCTGCGCCGTGCTTCAACCAGCAAAAAACTTATTCATGAAAAAAATCATGCGGCGTTCTTCTCTGCTTGTAGTCCTGTGCCTGCTCATGTGTGCGGTCGGCAGTCCCGCCCAGCAAAAACCACAGTCGGCTCCGAAGAAGCCTAAGCTGATGCTGGCTGTGGTGGTGGACCAGTTCCGCTATGACTATCTGCTGCGCTTTCGCGCTGATTACCATGGTGGAATCGCGCGCCTGCTGGAAAATGGCGCTGTCTTTGCCGATGCACGCTACCCGCAGTTTCCCACCGTTACCGCTGTCGGTCACTCCACAATTCTGAGCGGCGCTACGCCCTCAGTGAGCGGCATCATCGGCAATGAATGGCTGGACCGCGAATCCGACGAAACGGTAACCAGCGTCAGTGACAAATCAACAGCGCTGCTCGGTGGCACTCCCGCCACAAGAGGATCTTCGCCGCATCGTCTGCTGGTAAGCACCATCGGCGATGAATTGAAGATGGCTGGTCGGCATTCAAAGGTGATTGGCATTTCCATCAAAGATCGCAGCGCCATTCTGCCTGCCGGCCATATGGCGGACGCCGCTTACTGGTTCGATAACGACTCACAGCATTTCGTGAGCAGCGACTATTACATGAAGCAGCTGCCGGCTTGGGTCGCCAAAGCCAATGCAGACCGGCCAGCTTATAAATATCTGGGCACGGACTGGAATGCCATTGACGCCAAGCCCGGCGACAAGCCTTACTGCACCATGAAAGCCGGAGCGGAAGTGCGTTATTGCGGTCCGATTGAAAACACGCCATTCGGCAATGAGCTGCTGGAAGAGTTTGCCGAGAAGGCAATCGAGCAGGAACAGCTTGGCGCGCACGACGCCACCGATGTTCTTACCTTGAGCTTTTCGTCCAATGATTACGTGGGCCATGAGCGTGGGCCGGATTCGCCTGAGGTCCGCGATATTTCTATCCGTACCGATCAGCTCCTGGGCAAGCTCCTGGATTTCATCAACACCCGCATCGGCCAGGAAAATGTTTTGGTTGTCTTTACGTCCGATCATGGCGTGGCGCCGGTGCCCAAGGTAAATAATGATCGCAAGATGCCCGGCGGATGGCTGAGCGCCGCGGATTACTCCGCCAAAATCAGCGCCCGGCTGACTGAGAGATTTGGCCAGGGCGAGTGGTTCAAGTCTGGAGCGTACGGCTTCCTTTATCTGAACTACACGACAATTGCCAAGAACGATGACGAACGCTCTGAGGTGCGGCGCTTTGCAGCCGAAGTAGCGCGCGGCCTGCCGCATATTGCCCGCGTGATGACGCGCGACGATCTTCTGCAAGGCGGCGAAAGTGCGGATTCCGTTGGCCGGGCCATGCAACTTGGGTTTTATGGGCCTCGCTCCGCCGATATTGAACTGTTACCGGAGCCTTATTACATCTTCGGCAATCCGCCCGGTACCACGCATGCAAATCCTTACAGCTATGACAATCATGTGCCATTGATCTTTTACGGCCCCGGAATTCACGCTGGCGTGCATTACGAGCCAGTTAAAGTGAATGACATTGCACCAACGCTGGCTGCGATCTTAGGCGTAGAGACGCCGAGCGGATCGGTGGGAAGAATTTTGACGGAGATCGTGGAGCAGAAATAGTAGGGCTTGTTAACCACTAAGGACATGAAAAGAATTTTCACACTCCCGGGGGCAAAGCTCCAGAGGATTTGAATTTCTCTTTACGTGAAATGTTGTGTTCCTTCGTGTCCTTTGTGGTTAACGCTCTTTTTCGACCCGCTGCAGCACAAATCTATCCAGCGCCAGCAGCAGCTCTTCACGATTTGAATACGGTCCCGGCTGATAACCCTTGGAACTGATGCCTTGCTGCGCCAGATCAGAAAGTTCCCAGTCTTGCTTATTCGTGATGTCCCAGAACTCCACGGCATCGTTCGGATTAAATCCCGGTTTCTTGATCTCATCCGGATGGAAGTGCCACTCGCAGATGATCTCCGTCTGGTCTGCTGCCTTTGGCCACATGGTGAACGTGAGCATGTAATCAGGATGCAGGTTCAGGAAAAAGTTAGGCAGCAGGCAGTAGTAGTAAACGTGGCGCTGATCGTCGGCGCTCAGGCCCGGCAGCCCGCAACGATTCGTAGTGCCGTCCATGGTCAGGCTTTGTATGCCTTCGCGCAGGTCCATGCGACCGCCAAGATACGTCGGCTGCGGCGGCTCGTTGTCGCCGCTCATGTAGTGCGATTGCTTTTGCAGCAGCGGATGCACAATGGGACAGTGCAGGCACTCAGAATAATTCTGTATAACCAGCTTCCAGTTCGCCTTGAGCTGGTAGACGCGCCGTTCCACCATTTGCAGTTCTTCCATGCGCCAGGGCCGGAACTTTTTATCCAGTCCGGCAAGGTGTTCCCCAAAAGGAATCGGTCGCGCGGAGAGATTGATAAAAATGTGCCCATCCCAAACCGCGGTTGCCACGGCGTTCAAAGGATAGTCAGCTTCGCAAAAGCCCTGCACCTTTTCCATGTGCGGAGCATTGGCCAGCGTGCCGTCCAGCCTGTATGTCCAGCCGTGATACTGGCATTGGATCCGCCCGGCGAATTTGCCCTGTTCTGTGTTGCACAATAACGTTCCGCGATGGCGGCAGACGTTGTGAAAAGCGCGGATTGCGTCCTTGCTCATCGCGGGTGATGATGACGCTGGCATTGCCAAACTGGCGGAGAAAATAATCGCCGGCGCCAGATATCTGGCTCGTCCGTCCGGCGCACAGCCACATATCAAAATGGATGGCTTCCATCTCACGCTGAAACCATTCTGGATCTGTGTAATATCGCTGCGGAAGCGTCATCGCTTCCGAGGCCGCAACTTCAGGGCGCGTATTGGAATAGAGATGTGACATTAAAAACTCCGAGGCCAGATCACATTTTATCGATCACAATCTTTATCTAAAGATACGTCATCCCGAAGGCCGTTGGCGAGCCTGCGTTGTCATCAGCAGGCGAGTAGGCCTGAGGGACCTTGTGTTTGAAAACATTTTTGGGGGTAAGGCGCAAGGTCCCTCGTTCCTATTCGGGCGCTGGAGAAAACGCGCCACTCGTTAACGGAATTCGGGATGACGTTAATGAAGAGTGAGATCCGTGGTTGGTTTTAGCGCTTCAACTCTTTCAATATCTCTCGCGCTGCATTCGCCCCTGAGCCTCCGGTCAAGCCCGCACCCGGATGCGTGCCAGAGCCGCATAAATAAAGATTCTCAATCGGCGTCTTATAGCGCGCCCAGTCAAGCAGTGGACGCATGGTAAAGAACTGGTCCAGCGCCAGCTCGCCATGGAAGATGTGTCCGCCGGTAAGCCCGTACGTTTCTTCCAGATCTTTCGGTGTGATGATCTGCCCATCTTCCACCAAGCCGGGCAAATTCGGCGCGTACTCAGCCAATGTCTTCACCACCGTCTCGCCCAGGTTGCTGCGCTGGCTGTTCCAGTCTGCATTCTTCAACTTGTAAGGCGCATATTGCATATAGATTGACATCACATGTTTGCCCGCAGGCGCCAGTGACGGATCAGTCAGCGACGGAATCGCCACTTCCAGATATGGATGCTCGGAAAAACCGCCGTACTTTGAGGCATCAAACGCGCGCTCAAGATAGTCGATCTCCGGGCCAATGTGTATGCGCCCGCGTAGAGCAGCGTCATCGCTTTTCAGTGCGGTGAATTTGGGCAGCGCGGAAAGAGCAAGATTCACCTTGGCGACCGTCCCCGGCATCCGATAGTTCTGCAGCTTCATCACAAAGTCCGGCGTAAGATGCGTCGGGTCTACCAGCTTAAGCAAGGTGCGCCGCGGATCGGCGTTGGAAATCACGGCTTGCGCGGCGATCTCATCGCCATTGGCCAGCACTACCCCGCTGGCTGTGCCATCTTTTACCCGGACTTCCTTTACTTCAGCGCCGGTCCTGATCTCCGCGCCAGCTTCTTTTGCGGCCAGGGTCATGGCCTGCGTAATTGCGCCCGCGCCTCCGACGGCAAAAAAAGCCGAGCCCGCAGGATGGCGATCACCCGCCGCGCGTATGAGCAAGACCAGGCTGCTGCCCGCCGACCACGGTCCTAAAGCTGTTCCAAAGATTCCGCGTGCAGCAACAACCGAGCGCAGAAGTTCGGTCTCAAAGAACTCGGAGACCAGGTCGGCTACGGCCATTGGCCCCCAGCGCAGTAGGCGATACATATCTTGCTTGCCCAGCTTGCGCAGAGCGCGTCCGGTTTGCAGCATGGCCCAGAGATCAGCGCGGCTGGGATCGTCAATATTAGGCGGAGCCAGCTTCAGCGCATCGCCAATCACGCGGCCAATTTTTTGCAATGACTCCTGTAACACCGGATATCGCGCGGCATCTTTTTCTGAGAACTTGGCAATCTCCTGCTGCGCCAGCTTCACGTCACGGTGAAGTATGAGCGCGCGGCCGTCCGTTGATAGCGCCGTCACTCCGATTTCCGGTGTAACAGACTTCAGCCCGTGGCGCTTCAGTTGCATGTCGCGTTCAACTTCAGGCAGCAGCGGGCCAGCGGAGTGCGCCAGCGTGGAACAGCGGAAGCCGGGAGAAAATTCTTCTGTAATAGCTGCGCCGCCGGTCTGGCCACGGCGCTCCAGCACCAGAGGCTTAAGTCCGGCTTTAGCCAGATAAAATGCGGTTACCAGCCCGTTATGGCCGCCGCCGATAATGATTGCGTCGCGGGTCTCAGCCATTCTGCTGGCGCGCTCCTTTTACGTCTTTCAAGATCTCCAGCGCAGCCAAACGGCCGGGCGCGCCCATGATGCCTCCACCAGGATGCGTAGCCGAACCGCACATATAGAGGTTCTTGATCGGCGTGCGGAACTGCGCGTAACCCGGAACAGGACGCAGAAAGAAAAGCTGTTCTAGTGACAATTCGCCCTGGAAGATATTGCCTTCACTCAATCCGAATTCGCGCTCCAGGTCCAGCGGTGTAAGCACCTGTTTATTGAGGATGATATTGTTGAAATTCGGCGCATATTCAGAGATCGTGTCGATGACCGTATTGCCAAAAGCCTCGCGCTGCTCGTCCCAGTTCAGTCCCGGACGAAGTTTATACGGCGCATACTGCACAAAGCAGGACATTACATGCTTTCCCGGCGGCGCCACAGAGGGGTCCGTGAGCGACGGAATCACCATGTCAATATACGGGCGGCGGGAAAAGTTTCCATACTTGGCGTCATCATAAGCGCGTTCCATGTATTCGACGCTCGGTGAAATAGAAATCGCACCGCGCAGATGAGCGCCCGGACCGGGCAGGCATTTAAAGTCTGGCAGCGCATCCAGCGCAATGTTGACCTTGCCTGACGATCCGCGAAACTTGTACCGCCGCACATCGTCCAGAAACTCAGTCGGCAGTGCTTTCTCTTCAATGAACTTGATAAATGTAAGGCGCGGATCAACGCTGGATGAGATCACGTCGCCGTAAATCTCGTCGCCATTTTGCAGCACCACGCCTTGCGCGCGATTGCCATTCACGATGATCCTGGCAATGGGCGACTGTGTGCGAATTTCAGCCCCGGCTTCGCGGGCGGCGTCTGCAATAGCATTGGAAATTGCGCCGGTGCCTCCGCGCGCAAATCCCCATGAGCGGAAAGCGCCATCAATCTCACCCATATAGTGGTGGAGCAAAACGTAGGCCGTCCCAGGCGACCGCACGCCGAGGAACGTGCCGATGATCCCTGAAGCCGACATCGTTGCTTTAAGCACGTCGGTCTCAAACCACTGGTCCAGAAAGTCAATGGCGCTCATGGTCATCAACTGGACCTGGTTGTATTTGTCCTCACTGGCCAGCCCCTGAAAACGCTTTCCCAGGAACAGCAGCTTCATCAACTCGCGTGGATTCAGTGTTGAGGGGTCTGGCGGCACCATGCTCAGGATCGGCTTCACAAAGCGGCACATGGCCTGCATCGCTTTGCCGAATTCGTCGTAGGCTTCCGCATCCACTTTGGAATGTCGCGCGATCTCGCGGTGCGTCTTGCCATGATCGTTCACGCGCCAGAGATAGTCGCCGCTGGGCATCGGCGTGAAAGTGCCGTCCAGTGGCAGGATTTCCAGCCCATGGCGCGGCAGATCAAGGTCGCGGATGATCTCCGGCCTGAGAAGAGAGACTACATAGGAGCAGACCGAGAATTTGAAACCCGGAAAGACTTCTTCCGTCACTGCAGCGCCGCCGAGCACATGGCGACGCTCAAGCACCAGCACTTTTTTCCCGGCCTTTGCCAGATAGGCTGCGTTGGTCAGACCGTTATGGCCGCCGCCAATCACAATCACGTCGTATTTGGGTGAACCGTTGGAAGTGGAAGCCATATTTAGGAGACGAAGTCGTCAATGAACCTTGAAATAATGAACCTTGAAATAACGAGCCTTGAAGTGAACCAAGGGAGGTGCCTTCTCATTTTAACGGAGGCTGCCACCTTTGTCTCTTTTATGGCTCCCTTCGCCTGTGCAACACTGCATGTTTGCCGCACCCACTGCGACCTGAATATAATCACACTCAGTCCCAGTCGATTCTGAGGTATCTTTCCTTGCCAGTTGGAACCGCATTTCATGAGCGCACTTTTGCCCTGTGCCAGAGCCTGAGCTACCGCGAGTGGTCAGGCTACTACACGGTTAGCAGTTATGAGGTGCACCATGAGCACGAGTACAACGCCATCCGCAATGCCGCCGCGCTGATTGACATCACGCCGCTCTACAAATACATGGTGGAAGGCAAAGACGCCACCAAGTTAGTCAATCGCGTAATCACGCGCGACATCGACAAAGTAAAGCCCGGTCAGGTGATCTATTGCTGCTGGTGCGATGAGCAGGGCAAGGTGATTGATGATGGCACCATTACGCGGCTCGGCGAAAACAAATACCGCTGGACCGCCGCCGATCCCAGCCTGCGCTGGTTTCGCCAGAATGGGCTGAACATGGATGTCCAGATCGAAGACATCTCAGAGAAAGTTGCGGCGCTGGCTTTGCAGGGCCCAACTTCAGGAAAGCTATTGAAGAGCGTTGCTGAAGCGGACATTGCCAACCTGAAATATTTCCGCATGACTAGCGGCAAGATAGCCGGAGTGCCGGTCGATATTTCCCGCACAGGATATACCGGCGATCTTGGTTATGAAATTTGGATCCCGATGAATGATGCCCGGGACGCCGTAAAGGTCTGGGACGCGCTGATGAAGGCAGGCCAGCAATTTGATATTCATGCCGCGGGCATGCTGGCGCTGGATGTTGCGCGCATTGAAGCGGGACTTCTGCTGATTGAGGTGGATTACATCAGCAGCAAGAAGGCGCTGATTCCGGAGCAAAAATATTCGCCCTATGAACTCGGCTTCAGCAAGATGGTCCACTTGGACAAAGAAAACTTCGTCGGCCGGGCAGCGCTTACACAGCAGAGAAAGACAGGGGTCGCGCGCCAGCTTGTGGGGCTGGAGATGGACTGGGTGGAGATTGAAGAACGCTATGAAAAGTTCAGACTCACGCCAGCCGCGCCAGCCCAGGCCTCACGTGTCCACGTGCCGGTTTATCTCGGCAACAAGCAGGTAGGTAAGGCCACTTCCACCACGTGGTCGCCATTGCTCAAAAAGATGATCGCCCTGGCTAGCATCGACACAGCATATTCTCAGCCCGGTACCAAGTTGCAAATGGAGATTACGATTGAAGCTGTCCGACAGAAGGTCACCGCGACAATAACGAACCTGCCATTTTTCAATCCAGAGCGGAAGACCAAGACGCCGATATAAGTCGAGCCAATCGTAAGATAGCTGGCTCACCACTTCTTAAAGATAAAGAACGCCGCCAACACCATAAAGAAAAAACCTACGGCGTAATTCCATTTGATGTCCTGCTTTAAATACCAGATGGAAAAGCCGGAAAAGACCACCAGCGTAATAATCTCCTGGATGGTCTTCAGCTGCGCTGCGCTAAATGTGTGGCTGCCAATGCGGTTGGCCGGCACCTGAAAACAGTATTCAAAAAAGGCGATTCCCCAGCTGATAAGCGTGACCTTCCACAGCGGCACGTTTTGATACTTGAGGTGCCCGTACCACGCAAACGTCATAAAAATGTTGGAGATTACCAGCAAAATAATCGTAACCATGTATTCCTTATCCCATTCCCAGATCGGAGGAAGATTCCAACGGCGTTCCACAAATACGGCAGATCACAGCCGAACAATCGCCGCACGTCAGCGGGTCAGTGACTTCTCGGGCACAGTTAGGACAGTAGAGAGCATCGTTGGGGGGCTGTACGGGTTGTGATGGTGATGGCATACGGTTTGTGCTCGACGGACTGAGCTTGAGTCAACCAAACTTTAAAATGTAGCATAGAAACATGGAAACCAAAGTTGGCACTCTCCCTTCCCAGGCCGATCAGAAAATACAACAGGAATTTAACCAGTGGGCCGCCGCCGGTCGCGGCGACGAGATGGAAGACCACCACTCCGACATTACAGACCAGACGCTGGCGCTGATGGACATTCAGCCTGACGACCGCATTCTTGATCTGGGCTGCGGCACCGGCTGGGCCGCGCGACGCATGGCCCGCGTGGCAACCGCAGGCGAGATTATTGGCCTGGATGTAGCTGATGAGATGCTCCGCCGTGCCGAGCAGACTTCCACGGAGTTTAAGAACATCCGGTATGTGTGGGGATCGGCAGAGAAAATTCCAGCGGCGGACGCCTACTTCAGCAAAGTGCTTTCCGTTGAATCGTTCTATTATTACGCCGATCAGGGCAAAGCCCTGGACGAGCTCCGCCGCGTGATGGCGCCCGGGGCGAAGCTGTTTATTCTGATCAATCTCTATAAAGACAATCACTATTCACTGCGTTGGATGAGCGAACTGAAAGTGCCGGTGCAGGCCTTGTCTGAAGCGGAATATAAGACGCTGCTGGAGAAGCATGGTTTCAAAAATGTGCAGGCGCGGCGTATTCCTGATCGTAGTCCAAGCCCGGAGACGTATTCTGGAAAATGGTTCAAGAACGCCGAGGAGTTGAAAGACTTCAAGAGGATTGGGGCGCTGCTGCTGATTGCCGACAAGGCGTAGTCAATTCCAGATGGATGGGGGTCATCATGCCGAGCCTGGGTAAAGCTCTTTGAGGCACAGCTCGGAAGTGATAACCTAAGAGCTGTCCTGCCCTTGTGCGCCCGTAGCTCAGCTGGATAGAGCGATTGCCTCCGAAGCAATAGGCCGGGAGTTCGAATCTCTCCGGGCGCACCATATCTTCTTGCACGGCATCGTTTTAGTGAGTTCATATCTCTTTTTGGCAAATTCACGGCGGGATTTCGCCAGCAAACAAATAGTAAAAAAGGGCGCTATAAAAATAGCGCCCTTCAAGGTATTCCAGAGAAACGGATTGGTTAGAAGTTAAACTTCGCACGCAGCTGCACGATACGACCAGCGGCAGCTGATGTGATACGGCCAAAGTTAGCCGATGACACGTTCGAGTTCGGGTTCGAGAACTGAGTATGGTTGAACACGTTAAAGCCCTCAATGCCCACTTCGAGATTGGTGTTCTCAGTGAGCTTGGTGTCTTTAACAAACGCCATGTCAAAGTTGTTGATTCCGGGGCCATGCAGCGAATCGCGTCCTGTATTACCAAACTGGCCGCAAACACTGCCATTATTCAGTACTCCAGCGGTGAATGTACAAGTCGGTACGTTCTTGAAATCGGCAGGATCGAAGAAGTAATTGAGCTTGCCGTTAAAGGTTGCGCTACGTGGATCCAGAGTTTTAACCGCTGCAAGCTGGTTTGGATTGTCCGGGCAACCATAGAAGGACAACGCATCGCAGGATAGAGACGAGAACGACGAGGTTGAAATATTGATTGGGAATCCAGTTTGGAACGTTGTGATTCCACTCAGCTTCCAACCGCCGAAAATACGCTCTGGCATTGCGTTCATGACATTGTGAAGGCTCGGCAACATATAAACGTATCCGACAACGAAACGATGACGGGCATCGAAGCCAGAATCGCCAATGTTAAGAGCTGGGTTGAGGATGTTCGTTCCCCTCAAACCGAAGCCGCTGCTTTCAAAGCCAGAGCCATTATCAATCGCATGGCTATATGTGTAGCTGGTGATCAGTTGCAGGCCATGTTTCATACCTTTTGTGATATTGGCCTGGAATGCATTGTAGTTAGAGGTACCATCGGTTACCTGCTGACCAACCGTGGCGAAGATATCTCCAGGAGCTGGTGAGTGGTCAGGGAAAGCCAGACGCTGAACCGTGCGATTGGCTACACAGACCGGATCGATTCTGCACGCAGCCTGTCCAGCAGCGGTAATGCCATTTGCATCATAGGCGCGATACAGATGGCGGCCGAGGGCGCCCACGTAACCGAGTGAGAAAACCGTATTGCCGGCGAATTCTCGTTCCATATTGAGGTTGAAGTTCATGGAATACGGGGTCGTCAGGTTCGGGTTGATCACGTTAATGAAGAAAGGCTCGATCGTGCTGAAATCGAATGCCTGTCCGCGTTGTGGGAAGTTGGTAAAGGGGAAGATATTGACTGCTTGTTGACCTGTTGAAATATCCGTAAATGGATTTGCAAATCCCGGTTGACCAGCAGGATTAATTGCCGATGCTCCTGCTGAGTTCACACCAAACGGCGGTGCTCCCAGGTTCTGCAGAGCGCCTTCTTCTTCCGTACGGTTGAAGTACAATCCAAAGCCGCCGCGAATGGAGAATTTGTCGCCGCGTGATCCGGAAACCGGGCCGAAATTAGGTGACCAGGCAAATCCAAACCTCGGTGCCACATGTCCGAGCCGGGTCTTTGCGCCGGAGTTTGTGCAGTTATTGCCAGACGCCTGGTCCACATCACCAGGGAAGAGCAATCCAATTGGCGCGGTGGGGAATACAGTCGACTGCTGACCAGGTGCGAAGCAGTTAAAGGCCAAGCCGCCGAACTGATTGTTAGCATATGGGGTGTCGACTTGGTAGCCGGCTCCCAGTGTCAAGGTGAGGTTATTTTTTACCTTCCAAATATCCTGACCATAGGCGTAATACTCATAGGCCTTAGCGTTGATAACACCGCCTGCACCCTGGCCATAGCTATCCGCGAAGCCCAGCAGGAAATCTGCTCCAGGATCGCCGGTAGTGAAGTTTCCACCGCCGTTGAAACCAAATGCTCCGTCAAGGCTGTTGAAGAATGGGTTATCCACCTGGAACCGGCGCGCGTCAAACCCAAACTTGAATGAATGCTTTCCAACAATTCTTGAAAAATTGTCGGTGAATTGATACGTCTGATCTTTTCTGGGTTGCGGACCGTTGGTGCTGAAACCCAGGGTAAATAATCCAAGGACAGAGACCACAGGCAGGCCATTCCCGGCGCCGACCTGTGGGGTAATGCCAGTAAAACCAAATGAAGCTGGTGTAACTGGATTGGTTGGTTCGACTGCATCAAAATTAAACCGAGCATATCCGATGCGGATTTCATTCAGTGTCGTTGAGCTGAAAGTATGGTTGTAATCGATGGTGAAGTCCTTGGTATCCCGGCCATCGGTTTCACCAAAACCTGGCAACGTGGCGCCCGTAAAGGGAAGTGTGGTGGTGCCTGGCGCATGCTGCAGGATCATCACGCCCCACACTGAATCACTGGAAGAGAAGTTGTGATCAAAGCGTGCAATGCCCTGATTTACTTTATTTGTATTGATCGGGCTAAAGCCAAATTGGTTATTTGGAGCGTTTGGCAGTGGAACAAATGTGTTCATCAGTTTCACGGCAAGAGGATTGAGGTCCGCCGCTGGAATATGACCTGTTGGAAAGAGCGTCGAATATGCAGTACCGGCGGGGTGTGTAGCTCCATCTTCGCCAACGAGTGGAACAGGTGATGTTCCAGATGACGTTGATAAGTCAGCAAAGATGCCATTCCGCTGATCAGGGCTGAATACTGATGTTAAGCCTGATGAAGCAGTGCGATTGTACGTGCCCTGATAGGACAAGAAGAAAAAGGTCTTGTCTTTGAAAATTGGGCCGCCAAATGTGCCGCCAAACTGGTTCTGGTGGAACACCGGCTGATGCGGGCCTACCGTGAAATAGTTCCTGGCGTTCAAAAACGTATCACGGTAAAAATCAAATCCGCTGCCATGCCAACTATTGGTACCGTTCTTAATCAGCGCATTGACGATTCCGCCGGAGTTGCGTCCATATTCCGGATTGATGGTACTGGAGATGAGGTTGAATTCCTGGATTGCGTCCGGGCTGGGGAGGACTTGCGGAGTGTTCAGCGGGGCATCATTGATGTCCAAGCCGTTCACCAGATAGCTGCTCTGCTGCGTCTGGCTGCCGTTGACTGAAAAGGTGCCAAAGCGGTCATTGGAGGACATAACACCGGGCGCCAACTGCTCCAACTGGGTGAAATTGCGGCCGTTTAATGGCAGATCAACAATTTGTTGGGAGTTGATTAACGTTTGCTGCTGAATGCTTGTGGTCTCAACCTGAACTGCATTCGCTACCACTTCGACAGTTTCTGTCGTAGCACCAACGTCCATTTTTGCACCCAGGTCATAAACCTGGTTCACTACTAGCGTGATAACGGTGGACTTAAATGTTTTAAATCCCTGTTTCGTCACGCTGACGGTATACGGGCCGATGGGAAGCTGAGGCAATTCATATAATCCACTATTCTGGCTCTTCACAGTTTTAGTGAATCCTGTTTGAGTATTGGTGGCAGTTACTTGCGCATCTGCTATTACCGCGCCTTGAGGATCCGTTACCACTCCTCGAATAGTCGCGTACACGTTGTCCGCGAAACTAGATTGTGTGGCAAACAAGACGACGAGTAGACCTATTAACAGCAACCGTAGAGATCTGGTGCTCATTCTCTTCTCTCCTATGTAAAGATTTGTTTTGAAATCACACGGGGCCCTATCCGAGAACGACTTACTGTTAACAATCCTTAGTGCAGTTATGGAACCGATCTATATCTATATGAAATAAAAAGAGTTACATAAATTTTCAACGGGAGATAATTTTATTTTTGGTACGAATTGCAAAAGAATATATAAAATTTTGTAATTTTATTTAAAGAATTGATCGGTATTACATCCCCTAGCCTTATGCTCACCTTTTATTTGACCTTAACCAAATGGAATTAAGGTTGTTGTTGCCGTCCAGAAGCCCATCCTTGAGTTTTGTCGGAAAACGACGCTTTACGATGAAGAACACAGGCCAATAATGAATAGTGAAGAGGAATAGATGAAGCGCAAGGCTCGATTGGGTTAATGCAGTCGAAAATTGTGATGGCTTCAATAGTGCAATGTCACAAAAAAGCTTTGGCCACAAGCTCATTCATCAAAACGCAGGTTTTATTTCTTGTTTTCCTTGCCGGCATCCCTTTACACTCGTCCGTTTGCATATGAGCCAATCTTTATTACCGATCCAGACCATTGCGGGAAAGCTGAAATTACCCGAAGCCTACTTTGAGCCCATGGGCCGCCATGGCGCCAAGCTGAATCTGGAGCTCCTTTCTGATCCAGCGTTTTCGCCGCGAGGCAAACTCATTCTTGTGACCGCAACCACGCCCACGGCATCCGGGGAAGGGAAAACGGTTACATCTATTGGGCTTACACAAGGCCTGGAACATATTGGCAAAAGAGCAATCATCACATCGCGCGAGCCATCGCTGGGGCCGGTGTTTGGGATGAAGGGCGGAGCTGCGGGCGGTGGAAAGTCGCAAATCGAGCCCAGCCAGAAAATCAATCTGCATTTTCATGGCGATTTCCATTCCATTACCTCAGCGCACAATCTGCTGGCCGCGCTGATTGATGCCCATCTTTTTCACGGCAATAACCTGGACCTTGACGCAGCGCAGATTACATGGCCGCGGACCATGGACATGAATGACCGGGCCCTGCGCCGCATCATCATTGATATCGGCGAGAAAAAGGGGGCGGTCACCCGCAATACCGGGTTCGTTATCACTGCCGCTTCAGAAGTCATGGCAATCCTGGCTCTGGCCAGTAGCCTTGAAGATCTGCGCCGCCGCCTGGAAGCGATTGTTGTTGGCGTGACCCGCGCGGACAAGCCGGTACGAGCCGCCGATCTTGGCGCAGCCGGGGCAATGATGGCCTTGCTGAGTGAAGCCATCATGCCCAACCTGGCGCAAACCACGGAAGGCACTCCGGCCATGGTGCATGCCGGGCCGTTTGCGAATATCGCGCACGGAACCAGCAGCGTGATTTCCCACAATATGGGTATCAGGCTGGCTGATTACGTAGTGAATGAAGCCGGTTTTGCCGCTGACCTGGGCGCGGAGAAATATTTTGATATCGTGATGCGCTCTTCAGGCATTGCTCCTGCATGCGCTGTGCTGGTGACGACCGTCCAGAGCCTGCGCAACCAGGGTGATGGTGATCTGGAGCGAGGCGCGCCGAACCTTGTCCGTCATATCCAGAATTTAAAGCAGTTCGGCGTGCCCATCGTTGTGGCCATCAACCGCTTTCCCACGGATACAGATGCAGACCTCAAGCGGCTGGCGGATTACTGTGAGCAGCAGGGCGCGGTCAGTGCCTTGAGTGAAGCTTTTACCAAAGGCGGCGCCGGCGCGGCTGCCCTGGCAGAGAAAGTTGTCGAGACCATCGATAAGAACCCCAAGCCGAACGTGCAGCCCATTTATTCTCTCGACGATTCGCCGGAGAACAAGATTGAGAGTGTAGCCACAAAAATCTATGGAGCTGCTGGCGTTGCTTTCAGTGACAAAGCGCGGGCCAAGCTGCAGCAGTTCAAGGACTGGGGCTTTGCCAGGTTGCCGGTTTGCATCGCCAAGACACAGTATTCGTTCTCTGACAATCCCAAGCTCCTGGGCGCTCCCACGGGCTGGACACTTAATATCACTGACGCATCCCTCTCCGCTGGCGCAGGATTTATCGTCGCCATTGCGGGCAACATGATGCTGATGCCTGGCTTGCCCAAGGTTTCGCGCGCTGCCACCGTGGATGTGAATGCCAAAGGTGAGATTATCGGGATCTAGCGCCTTGGGAGCTTAGACGCGATGGCGGCCTCCCAGTGCGCGTGCGGGAAGCATGATGATGGCCCGCAGAAGCTCCAGCACTCCGCCCACCGCAATGCCGAGAATACGGAAGGGAAGCAGCAAAAGCCAGACAAACGGATACAGGAGAAGTGCCATCAGCGCCAGGGGCCAGCACAGCACAAACAGGATGCACCACAGGACGAAAGTCATCGGGTTTCCTCTACCCGTTGTTACGCTCCAGGAAACAATAAGGTTCCCCAAAATACCTGGGTTCTGGCTGGTTTTAATACCGGCAAGAACCGTGCCGTTTGCTTACTGAGAGCTCTCAGTAGAGGAAATAACTTTAAAGGGCGTGCCAAAGGGCAGATCTACCGCATCGCAGCTATAGGTAAGGCTGAATGTGGGGAGAGCAGGAGAGATAGCTCCAGTGGACGCCGTTGCTGCGGTTGTTTGTAAATTAAGCACCGCTCCAGGTTGCATCAGCAGGGCGCCGTTGATAAATCCTGTTGCGCCAGAATTGATGGTAACGTGGCCAGTAGCCAACTGAATCATGACAATGCCGTGCCATTGGAGCGAGCTCGAGCTGCTGATTTCTAAGCCACTTGGAATCATCAGCACGCCATAACCACTCAATGTACCTGTCTGCAAACTTAGAATTTGATCAGTGAAGTTAACGATGGCTGGAGTTGTAGGGGTGCCGTAGCTGGAGGCCAGGGTGGCTTGGGAAACCTCATAGTAATTCGGCCTGTTGACACTTCCATAGACCAGATTCTGGACCGCCTGAATTTCATTGCTGATCGTGTTTGCCGATCCCGGCTGGTAGATGGTGGCGTCTGCCTGGTTGCCAATGCCTCCGGCAAATGGCGCTGGGCTGTCGGCTGGTATTGGGTTGGTGGCAGAAATAGGAGATGTTGCAAAGAGCTCTGGCGACGCCAAATTTAGGTTGGTATAGCAGGAGCGATCTGTAGGATCGCAGGCGCCGCTGCTATCTGGAGCACCCGATGGGTGATGATGGTGTCCGCCTCCGTCGCTGCCACTGCCGCCACCATCGCTGCCCGGGCCACCCGAGCTGCCAGAGCTGCCAGAGCTGCTTCCGCTCGTCGAAGTACTGGTGGTACTGGTCGTCCCGCTGGTGCTCGTACCAGAGCCGCTGGTAACAAATCGAGTCGCCGGGTCAGGATCGGTGCCTCTTGCCCACCACAATCCATAGGTGCAATGGTATCCGTTCTTGGAACTGCCATCCGCATTGCAGGAGGAATTTGCCTGATTGACAATGCTCTTGCGTATCAGATTCAGAGCCGTTTCCAACTGGGTAGTTCCTGCTGCATTATTTGTAGCCAATGGAGCGATTGCCGAGCAACTGCCAGTGGTTACCAGAGCGCCATTCACATCGTGGGCACGCCCATCGATGGCAATGCCGGGAATACCATCACCGCTGAGCACGGGCGCTACGGTCGTCGCTCCCATGGTAATCATGCCTGCTGGACGGATAGAAGGTGCTACCACTTCAAAGCGCAGCAATTTGCGTGACCCGTTCGGACCACCTGCCTGTGGCGTGGCAGCCAAAGAAGTCAACATGTAAACCGTCTGCATTCCATTGGCGTCGCAGGAAGGCGTGGTGCCGCCGGGGGAAAGTTGTTCCGTCACGCCATCCCAGCAGACCCTTGTGTCCAATGACCCGGCATCTCCAACCTGGTCCACAAAATAAGGAGCTGCGACGCGGTTGGTCTTCATGTTGATGCGGATCCACTTATAGCCCAGTTGTATAGGTGACGATTCCGTGGGTGAAATTTGCGTAGATGACGGAAGGGAATTTTGCGTAGACGCCCATTTTGCGATGGTCGGAAGCACTGCACATTTGGCGTCTGAGACCGCAACACCAGAGTTGTAATCATGGCAAAGCTGATCATCAAAATAAGGGCTGGTCGGATCCGTTGGATCTACTGTCTCGCCATTTGCGGGGTTCAGCACGTACAACACGCCGCCCTGATTGCCGGCGATATCCTGCGGAAGAAGGTCTGCCAGGCCACCTGGGGTGGCGGTGCTGGTGCTAAGAGTCTTCATCCGATCGCGTACTTCTTCCACCCCGGAGCGGGCTGCATAATACGAGCGCAGACTGTTGCTATAGTTTGCGTCGATGCGCGTTTCAGTATTTGAGGCCAGCACCATGAACAAGCCAATGGCGGAAAGCAGCAATAACGCAAACAAAGCCAGCAGCAACGCCATTCCGCGTTCCTTCTGAGCTTTCGTTTTGGCTTTCCCCTTTAACATGGGCCTAATTCACCCTCGCGGTGGCTGACATGGACGTGCGTATAGGAGTGTTGCTATCTATATCACGCCTGCTGAGCAGG
The DNA here is from genome assembly GCA_963724105.1 of Terriglobia bacterium. GTDB lineage: Bacteria > Acidobacteriota > Terriglobia > Terriglobales > Acidobacteriaceae > Angelobacter. The sequence goes on from CAVRTD010000010.1 coordinate 942,877, forward strand.
CTTAGATTAATTTTTACTGTTTTGATTGTGGTAATCGTAGCAGCAGAGGCGCGAATGTCTATTCCACCGTCCACCGGGACCACCTTTCCATTTTGGTCGTAGTACGTAAAAAGGTCTTCGCCGGATTGCCCTGCATTTTGGCCGGGGGGCATCACGCCAGTGGTCTCAGTGTAAAGTGGCGTGGTGTTCTGGGTAAATGAATCCGCATCAATTTTTGCTATGGCGCTTCGCCGGATACATGGGCAATTGGGATCATTGGGATCCGTGGCCACGTAATTAATCTGGACGCTGTATACAGTACCGTCATTGTTGACGTCACCTTCCAGAAGAATTTGCGTGGGAGAAACGCTGACTAATCCATTGGCCACCTGGTTGAGGTGGAGGACTGTGGAATACATAGTGGCACTCGGATAACCTGCCATGTGCAAGTCGCGCACTGTTTGGTCCAGAAAGTCACGCGCCTGCTGGTTCATATCGAGCTTCATGGCTTGTGAGCTGGATTTCTTTTGCATCAGATTGATTTGCTCAAACACCGCGCCCGCCACCACACTCAGAATGAGCAAGCTCATCATCAATTCCACCAGAGTAAAGCCCTGCTCGCGGCGATTTGATTTCACAGCGGCAATTTGTTTGGGAGCGCGCTTCATCAGAAGTCACCCCTTAACTCGTGCAGAGTGAATGGAAGCGTGAACTGGGCGGCCGCGGCCTGGTTTCCAGCGCCTGGTTTGGCGCTTACTGTCACCAATTGAGTGGAGGGCGTTGGACCTGGATCAATCCGCCACCGGATGTCATACACCATGCCAGGGCCTGTAGAGCACATCACATAGGGCATTGAATAGTTCGGGAGCGGAGGCTGGGAATAATCAACTGAGCCAGCGAAAGCGCCGTTCTGAATCAAAGGCGAGCCACCAGCAGCTGTCTCAATGGTAAAACTCCTGCCCGTGCAGTCCGTGAGCTGGGTCTGGGTCGCTGTCGCCGTTTTTGGGATCGCCAAAATGGTTTCCATGGTGCTTTCGGCCAGGGTCACGGCAGTCGTGTGCAGCTTGGACTTTCCATTATTCGCGGTAGACATGGCAATTACAACAATGCCGCCCATCAGCCCCACAGCCAGTACGGCCATGGCGATCATCAATTCAATCAAGCTGAATCCGCGCGACATTCTTGCTGCCCTACTCTCCCGAATTTTCGCCCAGGCATTCATATAGTGCTTTAAACCCACTGACCGTTTCCGTTTCCAGACGGAATAAATATCCACGTTTGTATTCTGCCGGTGGGACTTACGCTCACGGCTCCGTAAAAGATCTCTCCATTGGAGCGCTGAAACTGCAAATGCTGAACCCATCCTGTTGCCTGGCAGGGCGCATTAGCTGAGCTCCGCTGGCAAGGCAAACCACGGGAATTCCAGGCCAACCCAGGTACCGGCATTGAAGAATGCTCGGTGTCCGTGACCCCGGGGAATGTAAGCTGAGGACCCAGCGGAACTGGCACGCCCTGATTGCTTACGATTATTTTGCTGGAAAATGTGGTAATAGCGTCACCAGCTCCGCACGCACCATCTCCATCCAGATCGATACACACCTGGGTTGGTGTGACTCCCGGTGGAGAAACTAAAACTTCATACGAAGTATCGGTCTGCGTTGCCCGTAGCCGCGTGTCCTGGTATACGGCGGCGAGTTCCTGCGTGGCGCCTTTGAGCTGTGAATTGTCAATGGCTCGGGAAAGGCTCGGAATTGACAGCCCGGCCACGACCAATATGATCGCGGCAACGATTAGAGTTTCCGCCAGGGTGAAGCCCGCCTGTGAGGAAAACCCCTTCTCCGATTTGTCAATCGACTTCACTCTTTGTTTACCTTCCCACTAAGAACGCCCAAGTGAGCACGCAAGGCATTGCGTTGCGCAGATTCTGGAGTGGGCTGCTTCTCCAAAATATGGCAAAGAACAGTGACTTATGTGAGTGAACTTTTGTACTGCAATATATTACCTCAGACACTCTGGAAGACCGTTAAAATCCACTGTAAGTTGTTAAAAATAAAACAATTATTTTTATTTTGGCCAATGAAAAAAAGTTCACAAAATTACGCTTTCGGTCAGCGCCCGATGGTCGCAATGGTGTTGTGGCCTAATGGCCACTGTACCTGAGGTCAGTGCCTATTGACGTTGGAGTTATAGCGAAACAAAAACGATATTTGTGAATTGCGCACGGGATTGTACCTGTTGGCCGGCAGAGTGCTACCGGTTGTGCCTTTATCTGGAAGATGTTTAACCTATGGCAAAACCGATCGGTGACTCAACATTTCTAAACATTGTTGAGTGAACCAGCATTGCTATAATCTGATCGCTTTTTTTCGCGACCATCTTTTATGGAGGTTCCAATGGCTTCCCGCTTTCTTACTATCTTGAGCATTTTAATTGTCCTATCCAGTATCAGCTTTGCCCAGCAAACGGCATGCAAATCGGTAGAAGTTCCAGTCGGAGTAATAAGCCTGAGCGGCGATGCTTTTCGTGGATTGGCGGCTGAAGACTTTGTCGGCAAGCTGCAGAAGAAATCAGTATCAATAAAGACTCTTACATATGACGATGGGCCGCGCCGTGTCTTGATTGTAGTAGACACAAGCAAGAATCTTTCAACTGATAGCCGCAGGGCGGAAACCGAAATGATCAAGGTGCTTCTGGCGAATGGCCGGCCGGAAGATACATTTGGCATCATGGCAGCCAGAGGTCCCGGCCAGGATGTGAAATTTACCGCAGACCACGCCGCTATTACGCAGTCATTGACCCAGTCGGGCGACGGCAAGCGCGGCAAAGATCCCGGCGTCCTTGACACTGTAATGGTCGGCATAGAATGGTTTGGCGAGCCTCGGTCAGGGGATGCCATTGTGGTTATTGCTGCTGGCTTGGAAGGGAATCATAGATCGAATGCCAGGCTGGTAGCCAAAGAACTCGAAAAGAACCATATTCGCATGTTTGGGTTGGCCCTGGGCCCGGTGCAAACACAAAGCACTGTAGCCGGTGGAACCACGACGTCAACCATGGCTCAGGGCTTCGGCTACACAACGCCTGGTGTGGGAGCCCTTGTTTACAACACGGGCGACGAACATTTTTTCCCTCTTACCGCAAACAGCGGAGGCCTTGTGGTAGGTGTAATGAACAGTGATTCAGGTCGTAGTTACAAACTCGAAGATCCTCGTTTGTTGCAGGAAGTACGGCAAAAAGCCCTTGCGCTTTCAAAGATGATTTCCGCCTACTACCGGATGCAGGTTGAGCCGCCGCCGCTCGCTCATCCGGAAGATTGGAACCTGGAAATCACTGGGGAGATACAAAAGCATTCCCAGCCAATTTTTGTTCTTTATCCACATGAACTGGGTCCGTGCTAAGCAGTACTGGGCTGGGTTTACTGGCTCAAGGCACGTGAATCGTCAAAGATGATTTGAAGATTGCGCCCGTTGAGTCCCAGGCTTGCAACACAACTGAATGCGTTCCGGCAGCAACGGCCACAGAAGTATTGATCGTGCCTGCATTCACACTGAATCTGGCAACATTGTCCACGTAAATGCGCATTGCCGTAACCGGGTGAGTGGATTTTGCCGCGGCAATAAAATGAACAGGAGAACCAACCGTGCTTCCGGCGCTGGGCGAGCAGACTGTAACTCCTATTGCGCTTGCCGTGCAGGTGGCTGGCGTAGTGGCGCGAAACAGGTCACCCATATCGGCAGCAGTTGCTGCCGCGCCCGGATAAGTGCTTATTCCCAGGCCATCAAGTACCGTGCGTAATACATTCTGGTGCTGATAGAGAGCGGCGGATTTCGAACCCTTTTTAGCTCCTGGCCCAATCACAATTGCCGCAATATGGCCGCCACCGTGCGAAGTGTCTGTATCAACGCTTTCATCAAAAACAACGATCAGAATGCCATCCTGTTGAAATGCCGGATTGCTCAGCAAAGGAGCAATGTTGCTCTTCAGCCATGAATCTGCCGTGGCGAGCTTTTGCCCATCCGTGCATCCGTTCGGGCCGGTAGGGCAATCATGCCCATCATGATTCACGTTAGGGATAATGAAAGAGAAGTTCGGCAGCTGACGGTTGGCCAGATCGCCGGCAAAATGTGAAAAGGGAACCAGATTCAGCTTCTGAACGCTGCTGTTGGCCACGTCAGAAAAATACGAGAGCGGATTGTGGCGCCTGGCATAAGGATAAACGTCGCTTCCCGTGTAGCCGACAGAAGGCAGGCTCTCGGCGTAACTCTTCCATGTCTTACCGGCCGTGAGCAGATGCCGGACCAGATTGTCTACGGTCACTGTGGAATTAAACGCGTCATTGTTTGTGACTACCTGTCCCGTGGTCAGCATGAAGTAATTGCCGATAGAAGGATGCGTATTGGCAAAATATTGCGTGGCCAGTCCATTTTGCGCGGCCAGGCTATTCAAGTACGGCATGGACGCGCTGCCTATAACAGAGGAATAACCGTGATTTTCCTCCAGCAACAGCACCACGTGGTTTGATTTGGGGACCTGGGCGTGCAGAAGAGCAGGCTGGATCAAAAGCAAAAGAGAAAAGAACAGTCGTCCGACTGCAATGAGTTTGGTCATCTTTGGAAATGAACTCCACTTAGATATGGGGATTTTTATTGCTTGTTGTCTTTAGAAAGACTAGAGAAGCATCTACTCTGGTTGTGTAGAGAGAGCACCTCAAATGCAGCGGCTAAAAGCCCTAGAGTTTTTAAAAGAAGCCGGATAGAGTTAAGGGCAATAGCTTGGAATGAGGCACCGTTTCGTGCGTAGGTTATTTTCGTTTTTTTCGGGAAATGTCTGGCACGAACTTTTGAAACTGCCGATTCATCATGAGCGAGTACATTCAATAACGGCAGAATCTTTCCAGTAAACACCACATCTTGTGTTTTAACTCACCTAGTCCCACAAGCCACGGTTTTGGCCCCCTCCAGCCATGTTTTCCACACAGGACTTAGAAAATAGCCCTTGACAGCCAACCATTTAGGCCTATCATGTGGTCTAAAGTGGTTGAAAGTGGTAAGAGTTAGGTGATCGTAAGTGGCAAGTGGTCAAAAGTAGTCAAAGGGAAAATGAAGGTCAAAAACCTCCAAATTACCGTGACCGAACCTGAAAAGCACCTGGAACTTACCGTTTTAGCCTCCTTAATGCCGGTTATAGCCGGTGTAGCAGTCAGAAAGAACAATGTTTCGCGGCAACCATCCAACTCGGGTCGACGAAAAGGGACGTTTAAAGGTCCCTGCGGAATTCAAGCGTCTGATCGACGAGAAGTATGGCACGCAATTCTACATCACATCGCTCGATGGGAAGGTTGCTCAAGTGTATCCCTTCGAGGAATGGCAGCGGATCGAGGAGAAGCTGGCAAAGCTCTCCAATTTCAATCCGACGAAGAAAAAGTTCTTGAACCGCACCAATTATTACGGTCAGCTGGTGGAAATCGATGGGCAGGGCCGGGTGCTGATACCGGCATTGCTCCGCGACACGGCCAGGATACAGGGCGAAGTGGCTGTGGTCGGCAATTTGACCTACCTCGAAGTGCAGAGCATCGAGGTCTACAAGAAGGACATAGAAGAGAACCCGTTCACATCAGACGATGAGAAAACTCTCGACGAACTGGGCATCTAGTGACGGACGAGTTTGGGCAAGACAAAGCCCCCGAGGGGGCGCATGGCGGTGGGGAAGTTGGCCATGTTTCAGTTCTTTTAAAAGAAGCGATCGACTTTTTAGCAATCCGGCGCGGCGGGACTTATATCGACGCGACTCTGGGGTTGGGCGGGCACAGTTTAGAAATCGCAAAGCGCCTCGGCCCTCAGGGTCATTTGATTGGCTTCGATAAAGATACCAACGCACTTGAACTGGCGCAGCAGAGGCTTTCTGGGGTCGGAGGTGATAACCGTCCTGAAGGCTATCCAAAGATCACTCTGTTGCACAGCTCTTACGCCGATGTTTCCCATCACGTTCCGCCGGCCAGCGCCGACGGGCTGCTGGCGGACCTGGGTGTGAGTTCGCTGCAGTTCGGGAACGCAGCGCGCGGATTTAGTTTTCAGGCGGATGGACCGCTCGACATGCGAATGGACCCGCATGGTGAGCGCACCGCCGATCAAGTGGTAAACCACATGCGCGAAGAAGATCTCGCAAATGTGATTTACGAATTCGGTGAGGAAAGGAGGTCGCGGAGAATCGCCAGAGCCATTGTCCGGGCGCGGCCGATAAGAAGTACCGCTCATCTGGCACAAGTAATATCGGCTGCGCTCCGGTCAATGAATACCGGAGCTCATCAAAGGATTCATCCAGCGACGCTTTCTTTTCAGGCAATCCGAATCTTCGTAAACCGTGAACTAGACGACCTGAAGGCGCTCATGCAAACAGCGCCAAAGGTTCTTAAAACGGGAGGCAGGCTGGTAGTAATCAGCTTCCACTCCCTGGAAGACCGCATTGTCAAAGACGCTTTGCGGGACGGCGCAAAGGACGGCATTTATAACGTTCTTACAAAGAAGCCGCTCACCGCAACGGAAGAAGAGATTGATCGCAATCCAAGGTCGCGCAGCGCAAAAATGCGGGCCGCGGAAAGAGTAAAGAGCACAGGTAAAAAGTTTGAAAAGTTTGCTGGACCAGGCCGTGGTAGGCCAAAGTAAAAAGTTCCCTCGAGAAAAGAAGGTACAAGAAAATGTTTCAAGGAAAAACGATTGAAGAGCTGATCAACAGTGTGGTGCGTGCGGAAGAACAGGCCCGCAAGCAGGAAACAATTCAGGCTGCTGCATTTGAGCGTCAGTATCAATTTCGTCCCTACATCGTACGCCAGGAAATGGTTGAGGTAGCGTAAATGGCCGCCACGGCAATGCACATTACGGGAATGATTACGCCGGTAGACGCGCGCTCCGCCGGGCGCAGGAGCGTGGCCGGAATCACGCCGGAATTTTATTTCCAGAAGACCATCGATAATTCCCGGCTGGTAAAGATTGTTGATCCGCAGCGCCGGCGCGAGATAAGAATGTTCTCCACCAGCGTGGCTGCGCTCTTCCTGGTAATGATGTTTTATGCCTGGCAGCACTTTAGCTCCATTGAATACGGCTACAAGATTGAAGCGCAGAAGACCGAGCACGAACGTCTGGTCGAAGTAAACCGCACCCTCAGGCTTGAGGCAGCTTCGCTGCGCGATCCGGGCAGGATCGATTCACTGGCACGGCAGATGGGGCTTGAGTCGCCGCAGCCAGGGCAGGTGATTCGCCTGAATCCGGATGATACAGGCGGTCCGATCATGGCCCAGGCAACGCCGGTATCTGTGGTCGCAGCGGAATAAGTTTTGGTTGGTGAACCTTGGCATCGGAAGTCTCCGATGCTTGACGGCGACTCCGGAAAAACAGCCGGGGCCGCCTAGTTTTTATGTCGCTTCGCTCCAAACCGCTTGATGAGCGTTGCCAACCTAAAGATCTTATATGCTCCTGCAGCAGCGGGCTCAGCGCGCAAGTCGGCTTCGCCCTTGAACTGCGGGAGACAATAATGCGTTGCTTATGCTGTGTCGACAATGAAAACAGGCCTGTCCTCCGAAAACGGCAACACGCGTATCTATCTCCTTGCCGGCTTCCTTCTATTTTGGTTCTTAGCGATCTGCGGCCGCCTGGTATGGCTGCAGGTCATCAATTACGGCGACTACACGCAGCGCGCAGCCAAACAACAGCAGCGCAGCATTGATGTCTCGCCGGTTCGCGGCAACATCTATGATCGCCGCGGCAATGACCTGGCCATGACGGTCAGCGTGGATTCGGTCTTTGCCGTGCCCTCTGAAGTGCCGGATATCCACTCGACCGCTCAAGTCCTGGCCCGCGTGCTGAAAGCAGACACCGCGGAAATTGAAAGTCACATGCGCGCATCACGCGCGTTTGCCTGGGTCGCGCGCAAGATCGACAACGCTACCAGCGCTCGCGTTCGCGCACTCAACTTGAAAGGCATTTATTTCCAGAAAGAATCAAAGCGTTTCTATCCCAAAGGCGAGCTTGCGGCCCAGGTGCTGGGCTATGTCGGGTTAGACGATGCTGGACTAGGCGGCGTTGAGCGCGAATTCGAACCTCAGCTGACCGGCAAGCCCGGCAAAATGCTCATCACCATGGACAACCGCCACAAATGGCTCGGGCGCACGGAAAAGAATCCCGAGCCGGGTGAAAACGTGGTACTCACCCTGGATGAAAAGATCCAGTACATCGCGGAGCGCGAACTGGCAAAAGCTATTTCCGATACCCAGGCTGAAGCGGGTACAGTCATCGTCCAGAATCCGCATACCGGAGAAATCCTGGCGCTGGCGAACTGGCCGACTTTCAATCCCAATATCTTTAATAAGGTGAACCCGCAGGCGTTGAAAAACCGCGCGGTGAGCGATATTTACGAGCCCGGATCAACTTTTAAGATGGTCACGGTGGCAGCAGCGCTGGAAGAAAAGATTACCAATCCGGATGAAGTGGTGGATTGCCAGATGGGTTCAATCGTTGTGAATGGGTTGCGCATTCACGATCATCATCCTTATGCCGGGCTTACCGTCTCGCAGATTTTGGAACATTCCAGTGATGTCGGAGCAATCAAGATTGCTCTGCGCCTGGGAGAAGACAGGTTTGACCGCTATATACGCGCGTTTGGGTTCGGCTCACAGACACACATTGAATTGCCCGGTGAGACCCGTGGAATTACCAAACCGGTAAGCCGCTGGTCAAAAGTGAGCATTGGCGCGATCTCCATGGGACAGGAGATTGGTGTGTCACCTGTGCAATTGGCTTCCATGGTTTCCACCATTGCGAATGATGGTTTGGCGGTTGCACCACGTATTATTGCTGGCACCACAGCGCCGCGCAGCACGCCTCAGTTGATTGCATTTCATCCCGCATTGGGAAGGCGTGTAATCTCGTCGCTTACCGCAGCGGAGATGAGGCACATGTTGGAAGGCGTGGTTCTTCGCGGCACAGGCAAGAAGGCGATTTTGGATGGCTATACTTCAGCTGGGAAGACGGGCACAGCGCAGAAGATTGACGCCAGTGGACGCTACTCACATACCAAACATATTGCTTCCTTCGGAGGATTTGCTCCGGTCAACAATCCTGCAGTAACGGTGCTCGTTGTTCTGGATTCTCCGGCTGGCGGCTATCCGAAAGATGGCGGGGGAGAAACGGCTGCCCCGGTTTTCGCGCGCATCGCACAACAGGTCCTGGCTTACATGAATGTGCCGCATGATGTTGAAGTGCAGGACCCCAGACGCATGTATCTGCGCGCACACGCAAAAGAAGACGAAGTATTTGAAGGCGCGCCGGACTACATTGCCAGCGAACAGCAGCCTGCCGATACAGTTGCTCAGTCGTCTACGCCGGATGGAGATCCTAATCCGGTTCCTGCTGCCTCCGCCGCAACTGCCACAAGATCTGCGACCGTGCAGACAGTCGCCGCAACCAGCAAATCCACTTTAACCAACAAGCCCGTTTTGCCAACTCCTTCCGCTCCAGGCGCACCGCTGCCCTCAGTTGTGTTAAAAGCTGCATTCAAGGCTCCGGAACAGCCGCGTGGCACTGTTGTGCTGGACGTCGCCGGTGGCGTGCTGGTCCCTGATTTTCACGGCAAGTCATTGCGGAGCGCGCTGGAAGAGGCAGAGTCAGCGGGACTCGAACTTGAAATCAATGGAAGCGGTGTAGGACAGGACCAATCACCGGTTGCAGGAGCAAGAATTCCACCGGGTGGACACGTTTCAGTGCGCTTTGGACGGTGAAGAGATTTGGTGAATGGGTAATTTGGTAAATTAGTAATTGTGAGCCCGCCCGAAGAACTTCGTGAAAGAACGAAGAAATTTGCTTTAAGAGTTATCCGCCTTTTTCAGGCTCTCCCGAAAACCACTGAAGCGCAAATACTTGGTAAGCAATTGCTTCGTTGCGGCACATCTGTCGCTGCTAATTATCGTGCAACATGTCGTGCGCGGTCTAAGGCCGAATTCATTGCAAGATTGGGAATCGTTGCTGAGGAAGCCGATGAAAGCGTCCTTTGGTTGGAATTGCTGGAAGAAGCAAACATCCTCAAACATGAAAGGCTTGCGGAAATAATGAAAGAAGCCAAAGAACTCGTCGCTATTTTCTCAACGTCATTAAAGACTGCAAAAGGTAATAAATAAACTTCTTGGTTTTTAATTTACCAACTTACCAAATTACCCATTTACCAATTTCATATAAACATTTCTTCGTCTTCCACATCCTCAGCGCTGGTTCTGTGGCGGGGGCGGTTCGATTGGAACATGGCCATGCCGGCGCCCAGAGCGCTCACGATCGCGCGAACGCGCCTCATGGGAGAGAAGACTTTGTGCTGCAGCAATTCAGAAGTAGCTTCAACTTTTTGAGCGGTGTTGGTGACGAAGTCATCCAGGCGGGCTACCTGCATGCGCGCGCGCTCCGCAATTTCACTGGTCGCTGCTCCAACGTGCGTCACGTGAGAACGGACGGTAGCTGAGGTTTCCGCCAGGTTGGAAGTAATTTCTGCCAGCTTGGGTTTGGCATCTTCAAGAATAGCGGCAGCGGTGGCCAGAACCGGCATGGCCTGCTGTTCCAACCGTCCGGCAATGCCTTCCACGCGCTCTGAGGTCTGCCGCAGCGCTTTGTACAACGCAAACAAAATCCCCATTTGCACGACAATGGCGACCGCGGCGACGACCACAAAGATTGTGATAATGGTGTTGTCCACTGAGGGCTCTGGTTCTTAGCCTTTCTTGCTTTCGCCGGCTGCTTCACGATAAGCCTGGCGAGTCGCATCGATAGCGGAGCTGATCTGGTCCTTCTTTTGGCTGACCACGTCTTTGCTGCGGTCCACCCACTGGTTTACCGTTTCACGGGCATCTTTGCTGCGGTGCTTCAGATAATCCGCGCCTTCGCCCGCAGAGTTCTTGATGGCATCACGGGTCTCGCGTCCGGAGCGAGGAGCATAAAGCACTCCCATCAATGCGCCAAAACCAAGTCCGGCCAGGAACCACAGGAAACTACTGCTGTTATCTCTATCCGACATCAGAAGACCTCCACAAGCTAGCGATGTTATCACCCAGCCTTTGTGCATTACAAATTGACAAAGGTACAGCGTCTTGGCAAAGCCTCAGGGACGGATAACACGTATAAGCGCCACATTTACAACGTCTTTACATTGCTTTGCCAGCCATTTTACCCAGCCGCAGCGCGAAACGTGGTCAGATGTGAACATCACATTTCACAAAGGCGGGTAAAACACGGATGGCAGCCCAAACTCAGTTGACTTTCTCGGATGAAAGCATTTCACCAGGGCCTTTAGAGACCAGCCCAAAGCGAATCAGGACAGTCGTGGTCGATGATTCCCCAACATTTCTGCAAGTCACGTGTGAGCTATTGGAACTTGATCCCCTCATTGATCTGGTGGCGCGCGCTGGAAAAGGTGGCGAGGCCATCGAGACAGTGCTGAAGCTTCAACCGGAGCTGGTACTGATGGATGTAAACATGCCTTATCTGGACGGGCTGACCCTGGCATGGTTTTTTAGCCGCCGGCTTCCCAGGGCGCGGGTTGTGCTCATGTCAACCGACAATACGCCGGAGCTGCTTGAGGCATGCGAAGATGCCGGCGCCTTCGACTTTGTTCACAAAGAAAATTTTCGGCAGGAATTTGGTTCAGTCATACAACGCCTTTGCAATTATTCACAAGCACAAGCAGCACAAGCATAAGAATGCAAACATAAGAACTAAAGATCGGCTTTATTTATAGATGTTGAGATTTATAGATGTTGAGGCCCAATCGAGCAGTACGGAGAATATGACTCAATGAGAAAAACCCTTGTAAAACTCGTTTCATTTTTGGCGCTGGCCAGCATGTGTGCCATGGCGCAACACAAAAATCCACCAGACCCGGCAGAGATGGTCCAACACCAAGTGGGCTTTCTTACCAAACATTTGTCCTTGACCACACAGCAGCAACAGCAGGCCACAACCATTTTCACTGAAGCTGCCAACAACGGAAAAACATTGCACGATCAGATGCGCACCGCGCAGCAGAACCTGCACGCGGCCGTGCAGAAAAATGATCCGGCTTCCATCGAGCAAATCTCCAACAGCATTGGCACCATGACGGGGCAGATGACCGCGGCGCATGCCAAAGCTGAAGCTGCGTTCTTTCAGACACTGACGCCTGAGCAGCAAGCCAAAATGAATGAAATGCATTCTCATCATGGCGGGCCAGGCAGGCACGGGCATGGCGGTATGGGCATGGGCGGACCGGGTGGACCGCCGCCGGGAGCGTTCTAGCAGCTACGCTTCCACTAAAGGACAGGCAGGCCGGCGTTCTCCTTGAGGGTTAGCCTGCCTGTTCTTGGTTTTGCTGTATTTGCCGCTGGCTTGTGCCGGCGCAAACAATCTTTACAGGAACTTTACATAGCCTTATCTGGGGATTTACCCCGTCTCGCGCGCGTTCTAGCTAGACTTGAAATAAGAGAAGGTGCTCAATGTCTCTAGGAACTGTTGTTCTCAACACAAGTCCGGGTAAGATGACACTGCCGGTCGCCAGGAAAAAAGCGCTGGTCGTGGATGACTCATCAACGATCCTGCACGCTATCTGCGCGCTCTTAGAACATCATGAGATTGTGGAAGTTGCCGGCAGAGTGGAGAGCGGTCCGGAAGCGATTGACGCCGTGATCGAACTCAAACCTGATGTGGTGCTGATGGATGCGGACATGCCGGGAATGAGCGGTCTAAGAACGGCCCTTTTGCTCTCGCAATTACAGCCGGGAACCACCGTCATTTTGATGTCGATGGATACAAGCCTGCAATTCCGGGCAGCTTGTGCCGGATGCGGCGCCAGTGCTGTGATCTACAAACCCAAATTTCTCCGGGAACTCAGCGCTCTTTTGCACCGGCCCTTGCGTGGACGACGGTTCGCTGGACGTATGGACGTATATAAGAAGAGTAAATTCCTGATGTTTTTCCGGCGGACACTATAATTGAGTAAGGAACGGGTTGATGTTCCCTCCAGATCGTTGCGGCTAGCGGCGTATCCGGCATCTTCCAGTGAAACCGTGCAGTTGAACGAATGACAAAGCCATACATTAAAGAGCGAATGCTTCGCTGGATCGTCGTGCCTGTTCTGGCGGCGGTATTAATCGGGCTGGCCGTCCTGCAATATCAGTGGAGCGGCCAACTGAGCGAAGCCGCCCGCACACAGATGCAATCGAACCTGCAACGCTCTCTGACCGGCTTCCGGCAGGACTTCGCCAAGGAATTAGGCGCAGTGGCCGTGGAGATCCGGTCGGTGGTGGATGGATCCAGTGCTATTCAGCCTGCCGAGCTGAAAGAACAATTTCATCATTGGCAGCAGACCTCAGCCCATCCAAATCTGGTTTCACATATTTATCTTTGGCAGAATCCCGGAAGCCAGCAGCCGTTGCGGTTTGATCCATCCAGCGATCAGTTTGAACGTGTTGCATGGCCGCCTGAATTTGATCAGATGCAGAAACGATTGCTGGAAATCACCGCAGCTTATCATCAGCCGACCGGGGAACCACAAGGCGGCATGATGCGGCATGGCGACCACCGTCGTCCGGACCATGACAATCCGCGCAACTTTGGCGGGGCCCGGCGCATGGATGGACGCGGTATGGGAGGGATGCATCAGCGTTTGGCGGATGCATTGATTCCGTGGGCTGTTGATCAAGCGGTACCAGCCCTTGCTTATCCGGTGCGGCGGCATGGGCCTCCCGGGACGCCGACTGAGGTTACGTGGCTCATTATCCAACTGAGCCCAACCGTGCTGGCCAAGGAGATCTTTCCTGAACTGACGCAAAAGTATTTTAGGGATTCTTCAGGTCTGGAGTATCACGTGGCCGTTCGTGGCGCCGGCAAAGATGGCCAACGCGTCCTGTATTCCTCTGGTGCTGGTTTTGGCGATAACAGTGATTTACCGGTGGATGGAACACTGAATCTTATTGGACCGCCGTTTGGCCGGGGTGGTCCGCCAGATGCCGGCCTCGAATTTTTTGCCACGCCCATGCGGGGAATGCCGGGCGATCGCGCTCAACAGCCAGAGGAGAGACACGTTACAGCGCTGGAGCGGCTGCCAAGGTTTGAGCCATTTCACTATGCGGACAGCCGTGGTGTCTGGCAGATCACTGCCAAGCACAAAAGCGGATCGGTAGAGGCTGCCGTAAGCCGGTTGCGGCGGCGGAACCTGCTGGCGAGTTTTGCCGTCCTGGGAGTTCTGGCGGTCACAATGGGTTTGATCCTGATGGCAAGCCAACGTGCGCGCCGGTTGGCAAGATTGCAGATTGATTTCGTTGCCGGAATCTCACATGAATTGCGGACGCCGCTGGCGGTGATCTCTTCAGCCGGAGAGAATATTGCGCACGGCGTTGTTGAAGACAAGCAGCAACTCGTCCGTTACGGTAATTCCATCGTGAAACAAACAAGACAGCTGACTGACTTGGTGGAGCAGGTTTTGTTGTTCTCGGCCTCGCAGAAATCTGGCCGGCGATATGGGCTGGGCCCCGTGAATATTTCTGAAGTAGTGGATGCCGCACTGGAAGGGACAAGCGCCACTGTTGCCGCGGCTGGATTTACAGTAGAACGGCAGGTGGAGGCAGGATTACAACCGGTGAATGCCGATTTTGCCGCACTGGTCCGGAGTTTGCAGAACTTGATTACCAACGCAGTGAAATATGGTGGAGCGAGCCGCTGGCTGCGGGTTGCAGCAACGTCAGCCACTGATAAAGGCCGCACAGGCGAGATTGAACTGGTGGTTGAAGATCGGGGAATCGGCATTAGCAAAGATGAAATCAAACATGTCTTTGAACCCTTCTATCGCAGTCCGGCAGTGAATGAATCGGGGATTCGCGGTACGGGGCTCGGATTGCCACTCGCGCGTACGATTGTGGAAGCAATGGGCGGCAGGCTCACAGCGCAAAGCGAACTGGGCAAGGGGAGTTCTTTTGTTATCCATCTTCCAGTGGCTGAAGAAGGCAAGTTGGAAGAAGCCGAGGTAAAAAAGAGCACGGCAAAAAAGAGTGCAGCAGACAAGCCGGCTGGCGCAGAGCCGGGGTTCTCTTCATGACCGAGCAAATTTTGCTGGTGGAAGACGAAGAAGACTTGCGCATGACACTCTCTGACCGCCTGCTGGCGGAAGGGTATGCCTTGGACACGGCCATCGATGGGGAAGAAGGATTGCGCAAAGCCCTTGACGGCGCGTATGACCTGATTGTCCTGGATGTGATGCTGCCGCGGAAAAACGGTTTTGACGTTTGCCGTGACGTTCGCAAAGCAGGAATCATTACTCCCATCATCATGCTTACAGCGCGTGGACAACTGGTAGATAAAGTCCTGGGTCTTAAGATCGGCGCGGACGACTATCTGACCAAACCTTTTGAGGTGCTGGAACTGCTGGCCCGCATTGAAGCGCAAATCCGGCGCGGCTCAGTGCAGCCGAAAGACGCTGATGTATTACAGTTCGGCCCGGTCCGAATTGATCTGAAAGGCACAACCGTCTCCCGCGACAACCAGGTCGTGCCGCTCTCCGCCCGTGAATTCCGCTTGTTGCGTTATTTTGCGCAGAACCCCGGTACCACGCTTTCACGCGAGATATTGCTGAAAGAGGTGTGGGGCTACAGCGAAGAAACTTTCACGCGAACCGTGGATGTGCATGTGGGCAGCTTGCGCCAGAAGCTGGAAAAAGATCCAAAGCAACCGTCGCTCATTATTACAGTGCCCGGCCTGGGATATAAGTTTGTCGCGTGACGCCGTGCCTTTATTCAGGCGGTAAATTTCCCGTTGTTTCGATGTAAAAAGCCTGTAAAGCCTATGGACTTCAGCCCCCGGCCAGCGTAAAAATCAGCTGCATGTCTCAACAACTATGCCTGCGTGGAAGAGAGCTTTTTTCCAAAGCTGCGCTTGCCGATGATGTTTTTAAAGCCCGGCTGCTTGAATTCTTTGCCAGTGTCAAAAAAGATGACCAGGAAATGAAGCAGATTGAAATACTCGGCGACTGCCACAGAGAAGCGGACGAGGCGTTCCACCGGCATAAAAGATTTTGCGCAGTCTGCTCTGAGATGCATGTAGTGTCACGCTACGTAGCCGCCAATTAGATTCCTGCGGATATTCGTTCCGCAGTCTTTGCTCAGCAGCCCCTGGCTCCGCAAATCAGAAGCCTTTCGCGAGAACGTGCTAGTTTCAAAATCCAACATTCATTGCGGCAAGATGGCATGCCGATCGTCTCAGCAATACGCTCACATGATTTGTCGGGGTGTAATTTGCGAATGCTCCAACACGTTACGGGCAGAGCTAAGCACGCTGCGCAATCCACGCGCCTCATTTTCAGAGAGCCGCAGGGTCACGCGTTCACGGCATGCCAGGTAATAAAAGCCGTCGGTAGCGTGGCTGGCGCAAAATGAGCCCGGGCCAAGTGAGAAGGCGCGGCCAGTTCCATCAAGGACCTCCGTCAGGCATTCCAGTGCGCAGGTGAGTTCAGTGCGATCAAGATGCAAGCTGACGGACCGGCCCCAGCGAAGACAGACGTGTCCAAAAGGGCAGACGCTACATTGCATAGGGAAGCCTCCAGGATGGGAGAAAGAGCCCGCGGAGAGCAGATTTATATTGAAAATAAATTGAAATTCATTTGCAATATAGTCGCGAATGTTTCCGCTCTTTAGAGTTTTCATGGTCAAAAGCGCGCTCCGGGTATGGGAAGTTCAGCACGACTGTCAGAGCTTAATGCAACTGTGTTGCATCTGATAAAGAACATCCACTATTCAAAATGAGCCGATGTGCATTGTCAATAGGAGCGGCAATATTCTGTTGCAAACCAGTTGCAATTAGATGCAAACTAACTCGAGTCAAGGAGTGATCTGAAATGCCTCTGCCAGAGACCGAATCTCCCGGATTTTTACAGTCCAAATTGATGGAGCGCGGTATACGCCTGACCCGCCAGCGCCGTGCCATTCTGAGCATCATGGAGACAGCGAAGCAGCATCTGGATGCCAGCCAGATTCTGCGCAAGGCACGCAAAATTGATTCTGAGATTGACCGCGTTACTGTCTACCGAACGCTTGGACTCTTGAAGCGGCAGGGATTGATTGATGAACTGGACCTGATGCATGTGCAGGGTGAACGTCATTTTTATGAACGCCGGACCGGCCGCGATCACCTGCACATGACGTGTTTGCGGTGCGGAAAGGTCATTGAATTCGAAAGCCATTTATTAGAGAAATTAAAAACCACCGTTTCAACCGAGTGCAGCTTCAGCGTGGTCATCGCCCGGCTGGAGATTGGTGGCTACTGCAAAAATTGCCGCACTTAAGGGGAAGAGCTGATAGCACAATCCTCGCCTATCTGTTGAAATCAAAGGAGTAAGGAGATCCTCAGACAGCTCTTAATCGAGCCGTGGCAGGCGCAAAAAGGCTGAGAATGTTCCGCTTGAACCAGAGCTTATTCAGGGCTGCCGAGAGCCGTTACAATCGTTATATTGCTACGCTTTCTCGTCTGACGTATTCTTGGGTTTTATAAACCGTGGAACTAACACTCAATCTCGTATGGCTGGGAATTGGAGCCGCCTTGCTGGTGCTGCAAACTGCGCCCAGCTTTGTGCAGGCGCCCAAGCGCCGTACGGGAATAGCGTTACTGGCGCTGTTATGCGTGATCTGCCTCCTGTTCCCGGTTGTTTCCATCACGGACGATCTCAATGCCAGTCCGGTGGACGCGGAATCAGGCAAAGTAAAATTGGCGCAGTTGCACCACTTTCTAATGGCGAGCAGTGCGTGGACGCTGGTCTATGACCCGCATGAGTTGGCTTATCGCCATGAAGTCAATGCGCAGCCTGACTATCAATTTCCGGTCTATTCATTTCTTTCGTTCCGGTTAACGCGGTGCCCCCCGCCGCATGTTGTTGTTTCATGAAACATGTAGGTGAGGGTACGCGGTAAAAAGAAACTAAAAATCAAATTTCAGCCAGACACGTTCTGGCACGGAGGAGTTTTATATGTTTGAAGGACTTATGCAACCGATGCACCTGTTGGTGATTTTGTTTATTGCGCTATTGTTTTTCGGGCCGTCAAAACTGGGAGACCTGGGCAAAGGCCTGGGCGATGGTATCCGCCATTTCAAGAATGCAATGAGGGAAAGCTCTGAGCCGTCCGCGGACAGCAAGACCCCGGCACCAGCTCCAGCAGCCCAGGTACAGGAACAGAAATAAGCATTAACCAACGGGCTTAGAATCAGAACCGAAAAGGCCAGCGCATAACAGTGCTGGCCTTTTACTATTGGTCTCGTCACGGATAAATGCGCGATGACCCCGACCAGAAATACGGTTGCTATAATCGTGGCTCGAAAATCACCTGCCAATTTGAGGACTGAGAATGAATGCTCTAAAAAAGCTTGAACCGTACGCTTATGCGGCGCTCCGGATTGTATTTGGTTTTCTCTTTGCCTGCCATGGCGCAACCAGGATTTTTGGATTGCTCGGCGGCCACAGACCGCATGGCGTTTTAAGTTGGACCGGAGCGGGGATCGAGCTGGTCGGCGGAGTTCTCATTGTGATCGGGTTGCTCACGCACTTGGCGGCTTTCATCTCCAGCGGAGAAATGGCCGTAGCTTATTTCATGGCGCACCAGCCCAAAGGTACTCTTCCCATCCAGAATGGCGGCGAACTCGCAGTGATTTATTGTTTTGTTGCGCTGTACATTGCCTGCCATGGCGCAGGGAAGTGGGCCATGGATAAAGGCTAAGAGTCAATTTTGCGGTATGCTCCCGGACTAAGCTCCTACTCCCAGTCCTGCCCGGTAGCGATCCAGTCCTGAGCCGAACTGTTGCAAGGATGCACGGACATATTCAGTTGCCGCTCCCACGCCGAGCCTGAATCGGTCCGGGCTTTCAAAGAAACTGCCGGGGACAACTTTCGTTTCAAACTTGTCGCGCAGCATGCTGCATAGTGAATCCACGTCTCCATTTTTCAGGCGCGGAAAAACGATGGTCCCATATTCAGGCCAGAAGTAATCAAGGTCATCGCGCTTCAGCAGAAAATCATGCAAGAGCTGGCGATTTGCATCCAGCATTGATTTCATCTGTGCGGCAATCTGCGGAAGTTTTTCAAAAGCGATTACACTCAACAGCTCTGCAGGATGCGCGAATGTGGCGCCATGCAGATCATTGATACGGAACATGCGCCGCGCCAGGTCTGGCGGCGCTAGTACCCATCCGCAGCGAAGGCCGCTCAATCCGTAAGCTTTAGTCAGACTGTTGGTTACGATAAAGCGCTCAGGGTCAATATGGAATGCGCTTGCCGGCGCGGATTCATACAGCATCTCGCGATAAACCTCATCCACCAGCACGTATGCTCCGGTTTTGCGTGCTAACACTCCAAGTTCGCGCAACGTGGCGTCTGATGTTAGCGCCCCAGTCGGATTATGAAGGTTACAGATCACGATCGCCCGCGTGCGTGGCGTGATGTTGCGTTCTACCTCGGCCAGATCAATGGCAAAATTGTTTTCGGCGCGCCGTGGAAAGCGCTTGATCTCCAGCCCCAGATATTTTGCTGTGCTCAAAATAAGTTCGTAGGTCGGTTGTTCCACCAGGATCTCATCACCGGGCTCGGTGATCGCGGCCAGCGCAAGGTAGTTGGCCAGAGACGTTCCAACCGCGCTGACCACAGACTCTTGCGGTACTTGATAGCGCCGGGCAATTGCCTGCAACAAGGGCTCGTAGCCATAAATCGATGGGCCATTGATCTCCAATTGGTCTATGGTCACAGCCAATTCAGCCAGGGGAAAGTTTGCAATGCCGCTGGTGGCAAGGTTGAACCTTGCCGCGGAGTGCAGCTTGGCCCACTCCATGTAGGGAGAAAATGCTGTGCTTCGTGAATAATTCATGCGTGTGAAGTCCGCTTCCAAATGTAATACACAGGAACGCCGGCTGCCAGAATCGCCATGCCGATTAAGGTGTTTTCTGGAAATGTATAAACCGTGTTGGCTACCACGCCGGCACATACCAGGCAGAAGAGCGCCGTGGTATATGGATGACCGGGCATGCTGAAAGCGGATTGCTGCCGCATTCGCCGGCGCAGGATAAACAAACAGCCAGCGGTCAGGCCCCAAAAGATAGCATCCATGGATGTTACGTAGTTCAAGATGGTTCCAAAGCTGCCGGTAAGAAGAATCACCATCGTCCAGATACTTTGTACGGCTATTGCGATCACGGGAACACGTGTGCGCGGATGAATCCAGGCAAGCTGGCGGAAGAAAACGCCATCGTCTGCCATGGCAAAGTAAACGCGAGGTGCGGTCAGTACGCTCTGGCTGAGAAAACCAAGGGTTGAAATGGCAATCCCCAGAGCGATGATAGTTGCTCCCCTGGATCCCAGGGCCATCCGCATTACCGCTGAAGCTGGTGTCTTGGTATCTGCCAAGGTGGCAACGCCCAGCGCACGAACATATACAAAGTTCACCAGCGTGTAAAGAAGGGCCACACCTGCAACCCCGAGCACTAACGCGCGAGGTAAATCGCGCCGCGGATTCTTCATCTCACCGGCAACAAAACTGGCTGTCTGCCATCCGCCATAAGCAAAGACAACGGGAATCATGGCTGCTCCAAAAGAAGAAAAAAAAGCGGGTGAGACTTTCTGATCGAGCAATGGATGCCAGGGAATGTGTCCGCGAATGAGGAATGCTCCGGCGCCAATCAACAGCGCGATGGCCAGGATTTTGGTTGCCATCAGCACGCTTTGCAAAGTGCCTCCGGCACGGACTCCCAGGCAGTTCACCACCGTGAGAATGAGGAGAGTCACGACAGCAATTTGCCACTCAGCCGCGTGCCAGCCGGTAAGCTCAAGGAAGTAGCGCGCAAAAGTTACCGTTACAGCGGCCATGCCTCCGGTCTGAATCACCAGCAGCAACACCCAGCCATAGAGAAATGCAACGAGCGGATGATATGCCTCGCGCAGATAAGCATACTGGCCGCCAACTTGAGGCATGCGATCAGCAAGTTCAGCCCAGATAAAAGCAGCGGCCAATGCCAGCAGGCCACCCATGAGCCATGCGCCCAGCACCAATGCCGGCGTGTGTACTCGCTGTGCTACCACGTATGGATTGATAAAAATGCCGGCGCCAACAATTCCGCCCATGACCAGCATGGTGGTATCAAAAAGTCCGAGACGCCGCGCCAGAGGCTGGGAAGCTTCTCCGATCTTCGGAGTGGGTGAGGGAGCAGGTGACTTCAATATGTCCGGTCCGAATGAGGAATCATTGCGTATGCAGAGCGGGAACCTGGCACGTTGTCGCTAAACTAATTTCGATCAGAAGACCTTTACGCGCGAACTTTCTTTCTCTTGCGCCCGACGGCAATGCGTGCCAGCAAGCGTTGTCCCAGGCATCCAAACAGGAATGCTAATCCCAGGACTGCGCTGGTATGGCGTTCACCTGTATGAAAAGTCAGGACAGCCATATATTCGTAAATGGCATATCCGGCCAAACCGGCAATTGCGCCAAAGAGTACTGGCGTCAGTGTAATGAAAAGGTTGGAAATCCTGGATTCAACCCGCCCCAGGATCAGGGATTGCGCTGAGCAAAACGTTGAGCCGAGAAGGCCAAAGAACAAGACGGCCGCTACCATGGGTATGCGTCCGGAAAGAAACATGAAAGGCGCTAATGCAACCGATGCCAGTCCGCAAATAATCAGCAGAACGCGAAGTTGATCTCCGGTGAGCCTGGTTTTGTAGTACTGATTGGTGGAGTCTTCATTGCGTAAAGCCATGGCATCAGCCACGCGCTCCGCGGTAAGACTCTCATTGTTGATGGAGAGCAGGCTCTCAATCGCTTCAGCGCGCCACGAAGTAATTTTTAGCGCTTCTTCGCGGAGAACCTCGGCCCGATTCGCCAGCTCGGTAGGATTCATCCCAAAGACGGCATAGCGTTGTGCGGCATGCAAACAGAACCAGCCGCCTTCAATGTCATTGCTGGCCAGGCAGCGTTGTACATTGTTCAATTGTTCATGCGCTGCCCCTGCCCAGAAATTGTCACCACGGGCATTGCGACGCTCCAGAAAACTCAGTTCAACGCGAAATGCCTCGCATTCCCGCAGCAGGCGGGCGTATGCACGGTTATCTTCCACGGAAGAAGTTTTGCTGCGGCGCATTGCAGGCATTGGCGGATGGGTTTCTACCCGGATGGCAGGCTCCGGTTGCGCCTCTTGTTGCTTGGGCAGACTGCCGACGCGAGAGAGCAGTGCTTTTTCCTGCGCATGCGTCAATCGTTCGATGGCAGCCGGTATTTGCAGCCACAAGGCTTCGCCAATTTCTTCGTTGTTCTTTGCGCCCATTTCCTCGACGAGAGACATTTTCCAGAAAAGGACAACCTTGGGAACGCCATCATCTGCATAGCTGATGGTGCCCAGGTAGTTTCCAATCCGGCAGGAGCAGCCCGTTTCTTCCTGCACCTCTCGCATCGCCGCTTCCTGGAAAGATTCGCCATCTTTCACTTTGCCGCGGGGAAGGGTCCAATCCTGGTGGCGTTTGCGGTAAACCACCATCACTTCATCGCCGCGAGGGGTACTGCGCTGCAGAATACCGCCAGCGGCTTTAATGACTGGCGGATCTACCGGAGCGATTGGGGCAATGGATGTCGCCATAGTTGAAAAATTCTAATTTTGGATTGTAAACCGTATCAGAGGAAAATAAAGAGCTGATTTTTGGTCTGTCGGATACGGGGTTGCCGAAATGCGATCGCCACCAACCCTGAACTTTCAGAGCGTCTGGATTTCGCCTGGTCTTCCATTTTGATTCTCTTCCTAAACCCTTAGCCCCAAAGGGTTAAAGTAGTGACTCCCAATCAAAAAAAACAGTTCTTTGTTAAGCCAACTGCAGAGGGATGATTTGTCTCAAATATGAAGATCAGGTTAAAGCTAGCAGGTGAGGTGTAAGTACGTTGAGACGAGATTTTCTGTTTTTTCTAAGCTCTCTGGTTCTGGCCTTCACGATTGGTTGTGGCGGTGTGCAAGGTTCGTCTCCTTCGCCCGCGCCCAGCCCGACGGCACAAACTGTGCCTATTAAGAACGTAGTTGTCGTTATTATGCAAAATCGTTCCTTTGACCATCTGTTTGGGACCTTTCCCGGGGCCAACGGGATTCAACCGGGTGTTCCCGGCTTTACGCAGGTAACCGCAAGCGGCGCCACCGTTACGCCACAATTACTGACCGATCTATCCCCGGCGGACTTACCTCACGCGCGAGCTGACTTTTTACGTGTCTGGGATTCAGGGCTGATGGATAAATATGCGCTTTTTAATGGTCCGGTTTCCATGGGCCACTATGACAACAGTACGGCCGGAATGAGTACCTTGTGGGGCTGGGCGCAGCAATTTGCCCTGGCCGATAACTTCTTTCCTTCCGTGATGGGCGATGCCCCTACGAACCAGCTCTATCTGGTGGCTGCCGATGACAACAACAATCCCGGTTCAATCGATCCGTTCTTCCCACCCTGCAATACCGATGTAGCAGCAACTGCCGGCTACACTTTCCCGCACGTCGGTGACCAGCTCAATACAAAGGGATTAACCTGGGCATGGTATCAAGAAGACCTTGGGGTTTGCGCATCGTATGTACCGCAGGAAAATCCTTTCCAGTTTTTTACTGACACGCATGCATCCACGAATGTGCGGGACCTTTCCAAGTTTTCCACTGACCTTGCCGCTGGTAGTTTGCCTGCGGTTTCATTCGTACAACCTGGACCGGCACACAGTATGCATCCGGCATCCGGTGTTCCAATAACCAACGGCATTACCTGGCTGGACGGCTTCCTCCGCCAGATTCAGGCATCCCCTGTTTGGTCCAACGTTGCGATTGTAGTCATATGGGATTCAAGCGGCGGCTGGTGGGACCATGTTCCTCCTCCGCAAGTTGACGCCCAGGGGCTGGGACCACGCGCGCCAATGCTGGTCATCTCTCCCCTGGCCAAGAAGAACTATATTTCACACGTGCAGATGGATGATGTCTCGATTCTTCGATTCATCCAGGAAACATTTGGTCTGCCATCGCTCAATAGCAGAAACCAAGTGGGAAATGATCTAAGCGATATGTTTTGATTCAGTCACTGCAATTTGGCATGAAAATAAAAGGGCTGCGCTTTGCAGCCCTTTTATTCCGAATGCGGAGAGCCAGTATGCCGGTTATTTGCTCTGGGTCTCTTCGGCAATTCCAAGATAAGCGCGGCGTACGAACTCATTGTTCATCAGCATCTCCGTAGGCCCTTCCAGGGTGATGCGTCCGGTTTCCATGACGTATCCGTAATGTGAGACTTGCAGCGTGTAATTTACGTTTTGGCCTACCAGCAGGATCGTTACGCCCTGTCGGGCGATGTTGGCAATAAATTCAAAAATTTCGTCAACAAGAATGGGAGCCAGCCCCAGCGATGGCTCATCCAGCATGAGCAACTGCGGTTCTGACATCAGGCCGCGGCCGATGGCGCACATCTGTTGCTGACCGCCGGAAAGCGTTCCAGCCATCTGGTGGCGGCGTTCTTTTAGAATCGGGAAGAGTTCATAAACCCGTGCCAGTCCCGCGGCGGAACGTGCGCGAAACTCGCGAAGAAAACATCCCATCAGCAGGTTCTCTTCAACCGACATGCCAGGCCATAGCTGGCGGCCTTCGGGTACCAGACTGATGTGGCGCTTGACGCGCTCACGGGGAGAGAGAGAAGTAATATCCTCTCCATTCAGCAGAAGCTGGCCTTTTTTAGTGCCGAGGATGCCGGCAATTGTATTGAGCGTAGTGGTCTTGCCTGCGCCATTTGATCCGATAATGCACGTCACCTTGCCTCTGGCTACGGAAAAATTAACCCCCCAGAGGACCTGCGTAGTGCCGTAACTAACCTCAAGGCTTTTGCCGACAAGAAGCAAATCGGATTGAGCAGCAGGGGCCTGGAGTTCAGACATTCTTAGTGCTCCCGAAAGTGCTTTTTCCCAGGTACGCTTCAATGACTAAGGAATCATTCTGGACTTCTTCCGGCTTGCCTTCCGCCAGCTTACGGCCGAAGTTCAATACCGTAATACGGTCGCAAACGGCCATGATCGCTTTCATGTCATGTTCCACATACATGATAGTTGTGCCTTGTTCTCGTATGTTGTGCAGCAATTCCATCATCGCGCTGGTTTCAGATCCTGTAAGTCCACCACAGATTTCATCGAGCAGTATCAGCTCCGGCGCGGTGGCTAGTGCGCGCGCTACTTCCAGCCGCTTCTGCTCACCCAGAGAGATGGCTGATGCCAACGCGTTTGCTTTATGGTCAAGACCGACGAGCTTTAACGTCTCCATGGCATGCTCACGGGCTACGCCAGTTCGCACTACGGCCCGGCGGCCATAATGCACTGCCACCTGCACGTTTTCCAGCACTGTCATGGCCTTGAACGGGCGCACAACCTGATGGGTGCGAGCCACGCCCTTCTTCACCAGAGCAGCGGCGCTCATGCCTGTAACATCTTTACCGCGGAAGTGGACTTTGCCGGAGGAAGGCCGCGCCGCGCCGGTGATCAGGCTAAACAGAGTTGTCTTGCCGGCGCCATTGGGCCCGATAAAACCGCAGATCTGTTTTTCCGGAACATCAAAGCTTACGTCCTTCAACGCCGCCACGCCCCCAAAGTACTTGGTCAGCGTTTGGACTTCCAGAATCTTCACTTTTTCTCCTAAACAGCCGGAAGAGACGCCTCAAAAGTCCAAGCAGGCCATCAGGCTCCAGCAAGATGATGCCAATTAATAGTGAACCATAGATCAGCAGGTGAAAGTTGGGAAAATACACCACCAACTCCTCTTCCACCACCCCAATAATGACGCCGCCCATCACGGCGCCCCAGACAGTTCCAATCCCGCCGATTACCGGCATAAGCAAGATGGTGATGCCAGTCTGGAAGGCAAAAACATCGCCCGGGTAAAAGAACGCCGCGCGCCGCGCATAGATACCACCGGCAACTCCGGTAAGCGCAGCGGCAATAGCGTGGATCCAGAGCTTGGAAGTGTATGGATTCACGCCCAGGTCAGCTGCGGCATCTTCATCTTGTTTGATGGCCCGTAGCGCCAGTCCGAACTTGCTGCCGGCAATAATGATTGAGATCACAACGGCCAGAGTGACGGCGGCAATCGCCGTGTAATAGTGCTCCAGCGCACTGAATGGTTTGTCTTCAATAATGCGATAACCGCTGGCTCCGCCAGTGAAGTCCACATTATTCATGATTACGCGCACTGCTTCAGTTACGCCGATCGTCGCGATCACAAAGTAGGGTCCGCGCAAACGGAATGTCGGCAGACCGATTAGAAATGATGCCAGTACGGCGACGGCTGCTCCGCCTACAAAGCCGAAATAAGGACTGTGGCCTGCGTGCATCAGCAGCGCGGTGGTGTAGGCGCCAAGACCAAAGAACACGGCAAAGCCAAATGAAACCTGGCCGGCCATGCCGCCAATCAGGTTCCAGCCCAGGCTTGTCGTGGTCCATACTGCGGTGACGAACAGCAGCCGGATAATATTGTCGCTGGGATGAGCCGCAGGCAGAAGCAGTAGCCCCGCCAGCAAGACCCAGGGCAGAATCACTTTTAGCCAGCCACTCAGACTTGATGGCCGGTTCATGCCGCCTTCCATTTCTTGTTAAATAAGCTGGTCAGACCTTTAGGCAGAATCAGCAGCACCACCACAAGCAAGGCAAAAGAAATGGCCGGCTGATAACTGGCAGGCAATTTAACAATGCTGAATGTCTCCACCAGCGCAAGAACAATTGCTCCCAGCGCTACACCGGAAACTGATTCAAGGCCGCCCAGCACGATGATCACAAAGGATCGCAACAGGAATTGACGGCCGAAATCCGGGCTGAAGGAATAGAGCATCCCCAGCAACCCACCGGCAAACCCGGCAAACGCCGTACCCAGACCAAACGTCAGGCGCGCCGTTCTCTCGTCATCTACGCCTACAATCTTGGCTGCATAAGGATTCTGGATCAGCGCCCGCATCGATCTTCCAAACCAGCTGCGGTTAAACACAATCTGCAGAATGATCATGCAAACCACTGCAGCGGCAAATACCACCAGGTTTACTTTTGGGATGGAAATTGACCCAATCTGCACTGAGGACAGTGTAAGAGGGGTCAGAATAGACTGATCATCGTTGCCCCAAATCAGATATGCCACATTCTGCAATACCAGCAAAAAGCCGAACATCAGCAGCAAGGAAGCGAGCGTGGGGGTATCTGACTTTGGAAGCCAGCGGACAAGAAGCCAATGCACCAGCATTCCGAACAGAAAAAAAACTGGCAGCGCGATGACCGAGCCCAGGATCGGATCAATATGAAAGCGCTGAAACATCTCCAGGGTAAAATACGCCCCCAGCATCAGGAACCCGGCATGTGCCAGGTTCACGATTTTCATTACGCCATAAATGACCGTCATACCGACGGCCATTGCAGCGTAAACGCCGGCCAGAAGCAGCGCTTTTATCAGCAGGTCTAAATACTCGCTAGAGTCCATGTGGGGCCCGTATTACTTGTTCGGATTTGGCGCTACTGCTTCGCCAGTAGCTGCGTCTTTGGGATAAACAATGTCCACTTTGTTGTCAGGCTTGTTTTGCGTGATCACAAATGGATATTCGGCTTGCCCATTGGCACTGAACTTGAGCACCTGGCCCGGAAGAACTGAATCCTTCAACTGCGCTTTCTTCAGAGCATCGCGAATGGCGGTCTTATCCAGTGATCCGGCAGACTCAATGGCTTTGGCCAGGATGCGCATGCCATCGTAGGCCGGGGCTGCGTACCATGAATCTACGTCGTGCTTGGTGAACGCTTTGTAATCGTCGGCGAATTTCTTTGCCTGCGGATAAGGCAGTTTGTTCGACCACCAGATGCCTGCGAAAATATAATCCGTACCGGCGCCAAGTGCCTGGCGCGCAGCCGATTCAGGCCCGCGAGCGCCATAGCTGATCATCTGATTATGCAAGCCATTCTGCAAGTATTGGCGTTGCATGGTGATGTAGTCCGGGAGGTGGGCATCGGAGAGGAAAACATCTGCTTTGCTGCTCTTTACCTTCTGTAGAAGGCCGGAAAAGTCGGTAGCGCCGAGTTCAAATTTCTCACTGAGAACAACCTTGAAGTAGCCTGGATGTTTGTTTGACCATTCCGTAAAGCCCTGGACGTAATCGGTACCATGGTCCGTGTTCTCCACTACCATGGCGACCGTCAAACCCTTCTTGAGTTTGCCCTGGTCGATGAGAGAACCAAGAAATTCTGCGGACGTGGTTCCGATAAGAGCCACCGGGCTCAATGTTCCAAACGCATATTGATAGCCTTTACCGAAAATAGCCGTTGCGCCTGCGCCGGTGGTGATCCACGGAGTCTTGTAGCGATCCGCCATCACGGATTCAGCGGTGCCAAGTGCGGTGGAATAGCCGCCCAGCACGGCAACAACGTTATCAGAGCTCATGGCACGCTCGGTCAGCGAGGCAGACTTTTTGGAGTCGGTGCCATCATCGTAAAAAATCTCGTTGATTTTGAGCTTCTTGCCCTTAACCGTGATTCCGCCGGCATCGTTGATCTGCTTAATGGCAAGTTCAATGCCTTCTTTTTGATACGTGCCAGGTTTGCTCTCACTCCCGGTGGTAGGCAGCACTACTCCAATGTTGATGGTATCGTCCGCCGCCATGGCTTGGCTGGAACCGGCAAAAAGCGCGGTGATTCCACAGAGCAGTAGCGCAAGCGACATCCCGCGACGGAAATACGTGCTAACAAACGTTAGACTATTTTTCATGTTTTCTCCTCAGAGCAGTCTGCGGCCCAGGATTACAAGACCGGATTTTTTATAGATATCAAAGCAACATGGCTGGCAACACAAAAGGTGCATGATATTCCTGCGCACCCAAAATTAACAAGTGCTGTTTGTAATCTACTCTCAAATTGTCATCCAGGAGCACCAGCTTGCGCGCTGTTCCGCGGACGATCCGTGTTCTCTTTTTGCGTTTCCCCTTGACATCTGCGGTAATCCGACTACCCTAGGTTCCCAAACAGGCGATCACTCTTTGTCCTGCCGCAAAGAGGACGAGGGTTATGTCTCCAGGAACCGGATGGCTCTTCCGCTAGAGTTCGGAAAGAGTTATAAGTCAATTTTTAGATGCCTGTGAAGGCATAATTTCATATATTTAAAGCGGCATTATGCAGGGTTTTGATGCGTCATAAGACAGCTCAACATTACAGAGACCAGGTTCAGGCCAGCCTGGCTCTTTTCAGGAGGGCCGCATGTCCAGTGTTGCAGTGCCGGTGACTTCATCGGACCAGATATCGACTTCTAAGATTTGGACGGTGATCTTAGCTTCATCCGTCGGAACCATGATTGAGTGGTACGATTTTTACATTTTCGGCACCTTAGCCGCGTACCTGGCGCCCAAGTTCTATCCTCCTGGAAATCAACTATTCCAGTACATTGCTTATCTGGCCACGTTCGCCGTCGGCTTTATGGTGCGTCCTTTTGGCGCGCTTTTCTTTGGACGTATCGGCGACATGATCGGCCGTAAATACGCTTTTATTGTCACGCTCTCAATTATGGGCGGCGCCACAGCACTAGTGGGAGCTCTCCCAACTTTTGCACAAGCCGGCTGGTTCTCTCCCATTATTTTGATCGCTCTCCGCGTATTGCAAGGCCTTGCTTTGGGTGGTGAATACGGTGGAGCAGCAGTTTATGTGGCCGAACATGTGCCAGACAACAGACGCGGCTTTTATACCAGCTTTATCCAGATCACAGCGACGCTGGGCTTGTTTGTGTCCATTGCCGTAATTTTGGGAACACAGGGTTCCATGACTGAAGATGCCTTTAAAGCATGGGGCTGGCGCATTCCGTTCCTCGCTTCGTTAATCCTGGTCCTGATTTCCTTGTATATCCGGCTGCAGATGAAGGAATCTCCCATTTTCCAGCAGATCAAATCTACTGGCATGACCTCCGCTACACCGTTGAAGGAAGCATTTACGGTTCCAGAGAACTTCAAGCGTTTCCTGATCACATTGTTTGGCGCAACAGCCGGTCAGGGCGTGGTCTGGTATACGGGGCAGTTTTTTGCTCTGTTCTTTATGCAGACAATCTTGAAGGTTCCTACGCGTGACGCGAACATTATCGTTGCCAAGGCACTTTTGCTGGGAATGCCGCTGTTTGTTTTATTCGGCTGGCTCTCCGACAAGATTGGCCGTAAAAAGATCATTATGGCAGGATTAATTCTTGCCGCCGTGAGCTATCGTGTGCCGGGAACCGAGATTGGTATTTATCCCGCCATGCAGCGCGCCGCAGGCAATAATGTGACCCACGTTGATCACACCAAAAACAAGGTGACGGGCCAGACCGTTCTTACGCCGCAAACTTTGGACGCGACCGGCAAGGCCATCACTGCTCCTGTTGCCACTAACGCTAATAAAAACAAACTGATGTGGCTGATCTTCCTGCAGGTGATTTTTGTCACCATGGTTTATGGACCCATTGCGGCTTTCCTGGTGGAGTCATTCCCCGCCAAGATCCGCTATAGTGCGCTTTCATTGCCATACCACATCGGCAACGGTGTGTTTGGAGGATTGGTGCCGCTTGTCTGCGTCTGGATTCCGGCGGCTACGGGCAATCCGTTCGATGGTCTCTATTACCCAATCACGATTGCGGCCATCACGTTTGTGATTGGCAGCATCGCGTTGCGGGATACACACAACGTTAAGATCTGGCAGGAGGTTGCCAAGAAGTAAGTCAACTTTCTGCCGCTTGCGTTTGGATGGCGGCGTTAGTGTAGGATAATTCTGTTTCGGACTGGCGGGTGGCAGCCGTTGCCACCCGCTAATCAATTCAGGCCCATCCTTGCGGGCCGTTGCCAGTTTGCGCGATTCGATTTTGAAATCTAGAGGTCCAGGCCAATGGCTGACGCTCGTGAGCTGAAAGAACGACAAGAACAAGATCAAGAAACAGGATTAACCGAGGCGCAAATCGCCGTCCACTGGAAAGAGGAGCAATATTTTTATCCCAGCTCCGCATTTGTGGGCCAGGCCCTTCTAACCGATCCCTCCATCAATGAACGCTTCAGTGAAAAAAACTTCCCCGAGTGCTATCGCGAATATGCTGACCTGCTGAGTTGGGACACGTACTGGCACACCACGCTCGATACCAGTGACGCCCCTTTCTGGAAGTGGTATGCCGGCGGCAAGCTCAATGTCTGCTACAACTGCGTGGACCGTCATCTGGAAAAGCACCGCAATAAAGCCGCTCTGATTTTTGTGGGCGAGCCGGAAGAAGTGCCACCGGTTTCCATTACCTATCAAGAGCTGTATTACCGCGTGAATGAGATGGCGGCCCTGCTGCGTGATTTTGCCGGACTCAAAACGGGAGATCGCGTCACCATTCACATGCCGGTGGTCCCTGAGCTGCCAATCACCATGCTGGCCTGTGCGCGACTTGGACTGGTACACTCGGTGGTTTTTGGCGGATTTAGCGGAGAAGCCTGCGGCATGCGCGCCGCCGATTCTGGAAGCAAAGTGCTGGTGACCATTGACGGTTATTACCGCAGCGGCGCCATGACTGATCACAAGGAAAAAGCAGATCTGGCTGTGAGTACCGCAAAAAAAGAAGGCCAGACGATTGAAAAGGTTCTGGTCTGGCATCGCGAGCCGGGGAAATATCATTCCAAGACCCCGATGGTCGACGGCCGCGATTTCTTTGTGCAAGACGTGCTCAAAAAGTACGCCGGGAAATTAGTCGCGCCCGTCTCCATGCCTTCAGAAGCGCCGCTCTTCCTGATGTATACCAGCGGCACCACCGGCCGACCTAAAGGCTGCCAACATGGCACCGGCGGATATCTGTCCTATGTTGCCGGAACTTCCAAATACATTCAGGATATTCACCCCACGGATGTTTACTGGTGCATGGCGGATATCGGCTGGATCACAGGCCACTCTTACATCGTCTACGGGCCGCTGGCTCTGGCAGCGACCAGCGTGCTGTATGAAGGCGTACCCAACTATCCTGACGCGGGCCGTCCATGGCGCGTGGCCAAGCGTTTGGAGGTAAACATTTTCCACACGTCGCCGACCGCAATCCGCATGCTGCGCAAAGCCGGCCCAGACGAGCCTGCCAAGTACGATTACCACTTTAAGCACATGACGACCGTAGGCGAGCCAATTGAGCCAGAAGTCTGGAAGTGGTATCACGAAGTTGTTGGCAAAGGCGAAGCAGTCATCGTGGACACTTGGTGGCAGACGGAAACTGGCGGCTTTCTATGCAGCACCAAGCCGGCAATCGATCCCATGAAGCCAGGAAGCGCCGGCCCGGCATTGCCCGGCATTTATCCGGTGATCTTTGATGAAGAAGGAAAAGAAGTGAAAGGCGGTTCCGGCAAAGCAGGGAACATCTGTATACGCAATCCGTGGCCGGGAATTTTCCAGACGATCTATGGCGATCGTGACCGCTTTGTGGCGCAGTACTACCAAAAGTACAACAAAAATCCCAAGAGCAAAGACTGGCATGACTGGCCGTATTTCGCCGGTGACGGCGCTGTGCAATCTCCGGATGGATACTTTAGAATTCTCGGGCGCGTGGACGATGTGATCAACGTGGCTGGCCATCGGTTGGGTACCAAGGAACTGGAATCTGCCTGTCTGACTTGCCCCGAAATTGCTGAAGCCGCAGTTGTCCCCGTGGTCGACGAAGTGAAAGGCCGTGTCCCGGAAGTTTATGTTTCGCTGAAGCCTGGCGTGCAGAACGCTGCGGCAGTCCAGGAGAGCGTGACCAAGGCCATTGAACACCAGATTGGTAAGATTGCACGGCCACGGAAAGTCCATGTGGTTCCGGACATGCCCAAGACGCGTTCCGGGAAAATTATGCGCCGCGTGCTGGCTGCAATTTCCAATCAGATGGATACAGGCGATGTCACTACGCTTGCGAATCCAGATGTGGTGGAGCAGATCCGGGTGATGGTGCAGGGAGACCGTCCGGTGGTAAAAAAAGATGTGCCTGAGGACGTAAAGCGTTTTGGAGAAGAGCGTTAACCGAAGTAAACGGAAGCTCAGTCAATGAAAGATCGCTGTAGTTCTGGTTTTTGTGCGTACGCAAATCAAAAGTCGCTGAAGCACCTGAGGAGGGAATTATGAGCGGTAAGAAGGGTAAGGGAGTATCTCGCAGAGATTTCATTAAATTCGCCGGCGCGAGCGGAATCGCTGCCGGAGCACTGGGGCCTGCATTCCTGTTTCCTGAGCGCGCTGCAGCACAGCAGAAAACGCTAAGGATCCTGCAATGGAGCCATTTTGTTCCCGCTTATGACACCTGGTTCAATGGAACCTTCGCCAAACAATGGGGAGAGAAGCACAACACCAACGTGGTAGTGGATAACATCAACCTGGTTGACCTGAATACCAGAGCAGCTTCAGAGGCGCAGGCCAAAAAAGGCCACGATCTCTTTATGTTCCTTTCACCGCCAGCGGCGTATGAGAACCAGGTCATCGACATGTCGCATGTGTACCAGGAGGTCGAAAAGAAGCATGGTAAAAAAATCGACCTGGCACACAAATCCACTTTCAATCCGAAAACGAAAAAATATTACGCGTTCTCAGACTCCTACGCTCCAGATCCCGGCAACTGGCGGCTGGATTTATGGTCGCAGGTAGGGTTCCCCAACGGGCCTGACACATTTGACGATCTCCGCAAAGGCGCCAAGGCGATCAAAGACAAATTCGGCAATCCGTGCGGCATTGGACTCGCCCAGGAACTCGATACCAGCATGGCCATGCGCGCCCTGTTGTGGTCATTTGGCGGCGCGGAACAGGATGAAGCCGGCCAAGTCGTCTTGAATTCCAAAAACACCGTGGAAGCCTTGAAGTTCATGAAGGCGCTTTACGAAGAAGCGGAAACGCCGGAAGTTTTCACGTGGACGCCTCCTTCCAATAACCAGGCAATGCTGGCAGGCAAGGTTTCTTACGTGGCGAATGCCATCTCCATCACGCGCCAGGCGGAAAGAGAAAAGCTGCCAATCGATAAAAACATCATGCTGAGCCGGGCATTAAAAGGCCCAGTACGCCGGATTGCAGCAGAGCACGTAATGAACTGCTATGTGATCTGGGAATTTGCAGAGAACAAAGACGGCGCGCAGCAGTTCCTTATCGACTACATTGATGCTTTCCATGATGGATTTGTGGCCGGACAGTTCTATAACTTCCCATGCTTCCCATCGACCGTTCCAAACTTGCAGAAGGAAATTGCAGAAGACTCAAGAGCAACTCCTTCAAACAAATACAAGGTGCTGGGCGACGTGCTGGATTGGGCCACGAACGTAGGTTATCCCGGATATGCATCGGCTGCCATTGACCAGGCGTTTAAGAGCTATACGCTTCCAACCATGTTTGCCACCGTGGCGCAAGGCAAGGTATCGGCCGAGGACGCGGCAAAGATTGCAGACGCCGAGTACCGGCGGATCTTTGAGAGATTCAAATAACGAAGGGGACTGAATGGCGGTTGTTGAAACCCGTAAACTGACCAAGGTATTTAAACAAGGAGAGCTAGGAGCAGTTAACGAAGTCGATCTGGTAACTCGCGAAGGCGAGTTTCTGGTTTTCCTGGGACCCTCGGGTTCCGGGAAAACCACTCTCTTGCGTATGATCGCCGGACTGGAACAACCCACGTCCGGCGAAATCCTTATTGGCGACAAGGTGGTGAACGATCTCACGCCGCGTGAGCGCCGCATCGCCATGGTTTTCCAGAGCTATGCTTTGTATCCGCATCTTTCTGTCTATAACAACATTGCATTTCCGCTGAAAGCACAGAAGGTCCCTAAAAACACGCACAAAGAAAAAGTGGAATGGGCTGCCTCCTTGCTGGGGATCGGCGGACTATTGCAGCGGAAGCCACGCGAGCTTTCTGGTGGTGAACGGCAGCGTGTTGCGCTGGCCCGCGCCATCGTCCGCGAGCCTGCGGTGTTTCTGCTGGACGAACCACTCTCTAACCTCGACGCAAAATTGCGCCTCTCTGCTCGCGAAGAGCTGGAGCGGTTCCATCGCCGTGTGGGGACAACCACGATTTATGTGACGCATGACCAGGTAGAAGCCATGGCGATGGGAGACCGCATCATGGTGCTTAACAAGGGCGTGGTGCGTCAGTTAGGGACGCCCAAAGAAGTTTATGACGATCCGGCGGACACTTTTGTCGCCACGTTTCTTGGTTCGCCGCCGATGAACCTGATCGAATATGGAGACGTCATCATTGGGTTCCGTCCGGAGCATTTCCGCCTGGCTGAGGACATCCGCGCGATGGATAAAGTTCCATTCAAGTTTCGTGTGGAAAATGTGGAGTATCTGGGTGCGGAGTTCATTCTGGCCGGCATTCTGGTGGGTGGCAAAGCGGATGGCAAAAAAGTAATTGCTCGTCTGTTGCTGGGCCATAGCTATGAAGTGGGAGCCACCTATGATTTTGCCGTTCCGCAGGCCGAACTGAAGTTTTTTGATGCCACCACGCAAAAGAAAGTCCCAGCGAGGGCGATTGCATGGCAGTAGGCACCGCGAAGATAAAATCCGCTGGCGCTGCGCAGAGTCCGCTGCTGGGATTCGCCATGTTCAGTCCTGCGGTGCTCTACATTGTCCTGCTGATTGGAGCGCCGTTTGTACTCGCCATTTTTTATGCGTTCAGTGATGCCCGTATCGGCAGCAACCAGTTGCACTTTGTAGGATTGGAGAACTTCCGCAGCATCCTGCAAAGTCCCAGCTTCCAGAAAGCAGTCTGGAATTCGATCATCTTTACAGTCTGCGCCCAGATTATTGTGCTGGTGTGCTCCAACATTCTTTCCATCGCGCTGGAGAAGCCTTTCCGCGGCCGCGGCTTTGTACGCTTTCTTCTTCTGCTGCCATGGGTTGCACCGGTTTCATTGGGCACAATTGGCTGGAAGTGGATTCTTGATTCCATTTACAGCGTGATTACCTGGGTGCTGATCTGGCTGGGATTCGTCAATCGCTTCACGCCGCCTATGTGGCTGGGTGAAGAAAAGCTGGCCATGGCGTCTGTGATTCTGGTGCATTGCTGGCGACTGATTCCATTTTCCACGGTGATTTTGCTGGCGGGAAGAACCGCGATTCCCAAGGAAATTCCTGAGGCTGCATCGATTGACGGCGCTGGCTTCTGGCGGACGCTGTTCCAGATCAACCTGCCAATGATGATCCCGATTTTAGGTGTCGCCGTTCTGTTTGGCACCATTTTTACTTTTACTGACATGACGGTGGTTTACATTCTCACCAACGGCGGTCCTTATGATTCAACACAAACGCTGCCAAATCTGGCATTCAGCCAGGGTATTCAGGGCAGTGATCTTGCCGCAGGCGCGGCAATTTCAGTCTTTCTTATACCGGTCCTTGTGGTGATCGCCTATCTGATGCTGCGTGTAGCGCATCGTGCGGAGGTCAACTAATGGCCGCCATTCGAAGCGCAGAAGTGAAGAGACCGCTTGGTCTGACCGTGATCAGTATTCTTTTGCTGGTCTCAGCTCTGGCGATTCTGGTGCAGATGATGGCGCACCATTCGGGAGCGCTGGCCGTTACCGGCAAACTGGTGGCGGTAGTGACCTTCCTGTTCGTTGCCGCTGGACTTTGGAAACTACACAACGGCGCGCGGGTCTTACTCTTTTTCCTTCTGGTATCGGAAGTCATTGGCTGTCTGATGGCGCTGTTTTTATATGCGCTGCGCCAGTCCCAATATCGTCTTACCGCTTACCTTGTTGTGGAGATATGTATTGCGGCGGTCTTGCTCTGGTATTTGCAGTCTCCGGGCGTAAAGCGGGCCTTTGGCGGCTTGAATCCATGGCCGCCCACCGTAAAGATCCTTGTTCTCACTGTCTTTACCGTCCTGCTGGCGTTCCCGTTTTACTGGATGGTGATTGCCACGTTCAAGCGGAACATCGACTTGTATGCGATGGAGAACAATCCTTTCATTTTCAATCTCCCGCCGACACTCGAAAATCTGCGGCTGCTTTTCTTTGAGACTGATTTTGTGCGCTGGCTGGGCAATACCGCGCTGGTGGGTGTGATTGTTGTCGTCATTACACTGCTGCTGTCGTTGCCGGCAGCTTACTCTTTAGCGCGGCTTACCGGGCGATGGGGAGAGCGGCTGGGCATCGCGATCTTCCTGACGTATCTTGTCCCGCCGACCTTGCTCTTCATTCCGCTGTCGCGCGTGGTGGCCGTTCTAGGCCTCCAGGATACGATCTGGTCCCTGGTGCTCGTCTATCCCAGCGTTACCGTGCCATTTTCCATATGGCTGTTGATGGGATTTTTTAAATCGATCCCCAAAGAACTGGAAGACGCTGCCATGGTGGACGGGCTTACGCGCTTTGGCGCATTCGTCCGGATGGTGGTGCCAATCTCGCTTTCAGGAATTCTGACGGTAGTAATTTTTACTTTTACGCTGGTCACACAGGAATTTGTTTACGCCCTAACGTTCATTTCGCCGGAGTCGAATCAGATGGTGGGCGTAGGTATTCCGATCTTCCTTGTGCGTGGCGACGTTTATTTCTGGGGCTCGTTGATGGCGGCCTGCTTGACTGCAAGTTTGCCAATCGCGTTTGTGTATAACCTTTTCCTGGATCGTTTCATTGCTGGATTTACCGTGGGAGCGGTAAAAGGTTAGGTAGGTTAAGGCCCGGAAGCGCGATCTCCGGTGGGAATGGTTGGACGAATACTCGGTCTGTGCGTGCACCGGCCAGCCGTTTTTGATTGGCCTGGGAAAGTAATTTTTTCTCTGTTTACTTCAAAGGTTCTTCCTGGTGTTTGCCAGGTTTCACAAAAGACTTGACAGAAAAGCTACAGAAGCAGAAAGTTATCGCGCACTTTTACGTCTCAATTTATTTGTAGCTGGCAACGGGGACAGGTGCGTTAAAGAAATTAGAAGTTAGGCCAGCGTAAGTTCTGCAATTACCAACGTAAAGTTCTTCAATTCAGGAGAAATTGATGCCGACTTGGACACAAATTTACGATCCCTTTGGACATTGGTGGATCTCAGCACTGGTGGCAGCGCTACCGATTGTTGTGCTGTTCACTATGATGGCTGGCTTTCGCGTGAAGCCTCACTGGGCTGCTCTTTCAGGTGCGGCTACCGCCGTCCTGGTTGCCTGCCTTGCTTTTAAAATGCCTCTTTCACTTGCTGCAGGCAGCTTTCTGTACGGCGTCTCGACAGGATTGCTGAACATCGTGTGGATTGTGGTGGCAGCCGTTTATCTGTATGACATTTCTGTCAGTACTGGCGATTTCGAAATCATGAAATCCTCCGTGGCTGGCATTACCGCAGACCGCCGGCTGCAACTGCTGCTGGTGGCTTTCTGCTTTGGCGCCTTTATTGAAGGTTGCGCGGGATTCGGTTCGCCGGTGGCGATTGCCGGCGCGTTCATGATCGGTTTGGGTTTCAAACCGTTCCATGCCGCGGCGCTGAACCTGATTGCCAATACGGCGCCGGTAGCGTGGGGCGCCATCGGCACGCCGGTGCATATGCTGGCCACGGTCACGCAGATGCCGGAAGCTGACATGAACGCGATGATCGGCCGCATTCTGCCCATCACCGCTCTGATTGTGCCCTTCTGGCTGGTGCGCGCCATGGTCTCATGGAAAGAGACCTTTGAAGTTTTCCCCGCCATTCTGGTAGTGGGAATCTCCTTCTCGTCCATGCAGTTCTTCTGGTCGAACTATATGGATAGCAATCTGGTGGACATCACCGCTGGCCTGTTCTCACTCCTTTGCACGGTAGTATTTCTTCTTTTCTGGAAGCCAAAGCGAATATGGCGATTTGAGGAAGATGGCGGTCCTATAGCGGTTAAGTCTGTAGGGAAGGGTGTTGTTCCCAGCGTTTCTGGTGGTTCCACGGGACCAGAAGTCCACTCTTATTCTTTTGGACAGACTTTCAAGGCATGGCTGCCATTCCTGATTCTCTCTGTATTCGTTTTCCTATGGGGCTATAAGCCGGTGAAGAACTGGATGAACGTAAAAACTACGCCAGCCTTTCTAACCGCGGATGGAAAACCCAGAGGCGGTTGGGAGACTCCCATCCACAACAAGATTTCACGTGCCCTACCCGTTGTTCCCAAGCCAACGCCGGAAGGCGCTAAGTTCCCGTTCATCTGGCTTTCAGCCACTGGAACAGGATGCTTCCTGGCTGCGGTCATTGGCGGGTTGATTCGCGGAGTCAATCCGATAACGTTGCTGAAGATTTTTGGGCATACCGTGTTCCGAATGAGATGGGCGGTGCTGGCTATTTCCGCCATGCTGGGGTTGGGCTTTGTTACAAGATACTCGGGGAGTGATGCGGTCTTAGGATTGGCATTCACTCATACCGGCTGGCTCTTCCCGTTCTTCGGTACATTCCTGGGATGGCTGGGTGTGGCACTGACCGGTAGTGACACCTCATCCAACGCATTGTTCGGCAGCTTGCAGAAGATCACGGCCCAGCAACTTGGCCTGGATCCCGTTCTTATGACGGCTGCAAACAGCGCCGGCGGTGTAATGGGCAAGATGGTGGACGCGCAATCCATTTGCGTGGCTACCGCTGCTACCAACCAGGTCGGCAATGAAGGCTTTATCTTCCGCTTCGTTGTCTGGCATTCCATTGCTCTAGGCACGATTGTAGGCATTATCGTGATGATCTATGCCTATGTCCCATGGGCAAAGGCGCTGGTGCCACACGGTGTAAAGCTGATATCGCAGTAAAATGAAAGTATTCTAAAAAATGAAGCACCGCCGGCAACGGCGGTGTTTTTTTTGCGCAAAAAATGCGACAGATTCAGGAATCAGATCATATAATTCCAAGTCTATGGATACTGACAGCATTCTTGACGAACTCACCCAGCAGCGGGACCGCGTCGTTGCAGCTATTGACGCTCTGAACGGAGGCGTAACACGTCGCAGCCAGCCCTCCAAAACAGGTAAAGGACGAAGCAAGATGAGTGAAGCGGGGAAAAGAAGTATTTCTCTGCGCATGAAAGCCCGTTGGGCAAAGGCAAAAAAAGCCGGGAAGAACGCGCTTTAGAGCTACCAGCCTCCTGGCCAAAAACCCAGTCTGGCATTGCCGGTGTGGCAATGCCTTCATTTCTTTGACTCAATGGCCATGATCCCTTGAAAGCCATGATCCATTGTCGGCGATTAGCAGGTATATTATTTGGATCATGGCAGAGTTCCCCATAGACCAGGTTCGCGCCGCATTTCCCGCCTTACAACAAGATGATTTCATTTTTTTTGATAATGCAGCGGGCGCGCAGTCGCCGAAGATCGTACTGAATGCTGTATCCAACCATCTTCTTCATCGAAATGTCCAAAGAGGCGGGCGATATAAACAGTCGCAAGAGGTAGACGAAGCCATCGCCCACGCCCGCGCGAGTGTCGCGCTGCTGGTCAATGCCCCGCATCCTGAGGAGATCTCGTTCGGCATGAACGCGACCTCTTTCATGCGGCTCATCAGCATTGCCATTGGCCAATCTTTGCAGGACCGCCGCGAAATTATTGTGACCGATCTTGATCACGAAGCCAATATTGCCGTCTGGCTGGCCCTGGAGCGTGAAGGCGCGAAGATTGTATGGTGGCATTTCAGGGAAGATGGTCGCCTGCATCCTGAAGATCTGGATCAATTGCTCTCTTCGCGGACCCGCATCGTGGCCTGCACGCTGGCGTCGAACGCAATTGGCTCTATTCTTGATGTTGCCGATGTCTCCAGGCGAGCTCATGCTGCCGGAGCAGAGGTCTTTATAGATGCCGTGCACTATGGGCCGCACGGACCAATTGACGTGCAAAAATTCGACTGCGATTATCTGGTTTGCTCAGGGTATAAGATCTTTTCTCCGCATATGGGATTTCTTTGGGGCCGGCTGGAAATACTCAATGCTTTGCCTACGTTCCGCGAAGACTTTGTGCCTGACACTACTCCTGCCAAACTGGAGATCGGCACATATGTCTATGAGAATGTTGCCGGCATGGATGCCGCCGTGCGCTATCTGGAAGACATAGGGCGGCTCATCCAGCCCGCTGCGAGTTCACGCCGGGCGGCCCTGGTAGCCTGTACCGAAGCCATTCGTAGCTATGAGGCAAATCTTTCACGGGCCATGCTGGATGTGCTGGCGAATGCGAACGCGACGGTCTATGGCATTACGGCCAAGGAGCATATCTCGCATCGGACGCCGACCCTTTGTTTTAATCTTCCTGGTATCTCACCTGCTAAAGTCACGGAAGAGCTTGCGAAACAAAATATCGGTGTACGCGATGGTCATATGTACTCACCGCGACTGATGAAGCGTTTAGGACTTACCAAAGAAAGTGGCGCGGTCAGAGCGTCACTGGTGCACTACAACACGTTGGAAGAGGTACACCAGTTCGGAAGCGTCGCTGGCTGAAATGCGGTCGGTTTAAAGATGCGGCAGTCGCTGCTGACAATTCCAGCAGCAATTTTTAAGATCGCAAGATTACTCTCTGAAACAAGGAAACCACATTGCTGACCGACAAACAAATTCAGGGGATTCGTTCCCGCTTCAGCATCTTTCAACGCAAAATCTATCTGAACTCATGTTCCCAGGGCGCGTTGTCAGACGCGGTGCAGAACGGCCTTCAGGATTACATTGCCAGTTGGCATGAGCAAGGATCGCCGTGGGAGCTGTGGGTGGAGCAGTACGAAGCGGCGCGGACGGCCTTTGCTCAATTCATCAATGCCAGCCCCGATGAAGTCGCGATTGTGACCAGTGCTTCGGCGGGCATCAATAGCATTGCCAGCGCGTTGAATTTCAGTGAACGGAAGAAAGTGGTGATGGGCGAGTTTGAGTTTCCCACCATGGGCCATGTCTGGCTGGCGCAACGCGCAAGAGGCGCCGATGTGCAGTTTGTGAGCGCTGAAGGGAATCGCATCCCCGCAGCCAATTACGAAAAAATG
Organism: Terriglobia bacterium; assembly: GCA_963724105.1. GTDB lineage: Bacteria > Acidobacteriota > Terriglobia > Terriglobales > Acidobacteriaceae > Angelobacter. Next base: position 984,780 of record CAVRTD010000010.1, read on the forward strand.
GTTGATCGCGATACGCTCATCGTACCGCTCACGCATGTCTGTTTCAAGAATGGTTCTCGTTCGGACGTAGGCGCCATCACGCAGATCGCCCACCGCTCTGGTGCTCTGGTAATGCTCGATGATTATCAGGACTCTGGAACTCGTCCCATTGATGTGAAAGCCATGGGGCTGGATTTTTACGTGACCGGAACTCTCAAGTATCTGCTCGGCCCTCCCGGCCTCGCTTTTATGTATGTGCGCAAAGAACTCATCTCATCGCTGGTTCCCACGATTACCGGATGGTTTGCGCAAACCAATCCATTTGCTTTTGATCCTCAGCATATTGACCTGTCTTCCACCGCGCGAAGATTTGAGTCTGGCTCTCCCTCTGTGCCGAATGTGTATGCGGCAGTTCCTGGGTTCCAGTTGCTCCAGGAAATCGGCATGGAGAATGTGGCGGCCCACATCAAAAAACTTACGCAATCTCTCTTGAGCCACGCGCTTGATCTGGGTATTCGCACCAAAACTCCTGCGGACAGCGAAGGACCACTGGTGGTATTGCAGTCCACGGATTCCAATCTGCTGGTGCAGAAGCTGGCTGAGAGCGATATCGTGGCGTCAAATCGTTACGATGGCTTGCGGATAGCGTTCCATGTGTACAACACAATGGACGACGTGCAGGCAGTCATGGAAGTTCTCAAGAAAAATATCAATCTGTTGGTGCTTGAACCCGCCAGTGTTGGCAAGCCATGAGTGATCAAGAAACGTTAACGGCGACGGTGCTTGCCGGAGAGAAACCTCAGGCGCCGGAAGTGGAAGGTCTCCACCGGCGGCTGAATCAACGCCAGCTCACCATGATGGCCATTGGTGGCGCCATCGGCGTGGGTTTGTTTTTGGGCAGCAGTGTGACCATTCGCCTTGCCGGGCCAGCCGTGATTCTTTCTTATCTTCTGGGCGCAGGCATTGCTCTGATCATGTCTTATGTGCTCACGGAGATGGCAGTTGTCCACCCGGTTGCCGGGGCATTCGGCGTTTACGCGGAGAAATATCTCAATCCCTGGGCCGGATTTTCCGTACGAGCGACTTACGGGGTGGCGCAGATTATCGCCATAGGCGCTGAAGTCACTGCAGCCGGCATCTATATTTCTTATTGGCTGCCGAATGTTCCGCAATGGATCTGGCTGGTATTGGTTTCAGCGGCGCTGGTTGCGCTCAATTCCATGCAGGTCAATCGCCTGGGCGAATTTGAGTATTGGTTTGCCATGATCAAGGTGGCTGCCATCCTGGCCTTTATCCTTGTTGGACTCTCCTTGATTTTTGGCGTTGGCAGCAGGCACGCGCTTGGCCTGGCCAATTTGACGCACCACGGAGGCTTTTTACCTGCAGGATGGAAAGGCGTCTGGCTGTCGCTCACCCTCACCGTCACCAGCTACATGGGCGTGGAGATTATCGCGGTCACCGCCGGCGAGGCACAGAATCCGCAAGTGACTATCCCACGCGCCATGCGGAACATTGTTTACCGGCTCATTGGATTTTATGTGCTGGCTATAGCGATTATGGTCACCATGGTTCCATGGAACCAGGCAAGCGGTTCGTCCGCCCTTTCCGGTAGCCCTTTTGTGACCGCGTTTGCTGCAGCGCATATACCCTTCGCTGCCGCGATCATGAACTTTGTGGTCCTCACGGCGGCGCTCTCCAGCGTAAACACCAATCTTTATCTCTCAACGCGAATGCTTTTTTCTCTTGGCCGGGGCGGTTATGCTCCGGAATGGATGGGCAAAGTAAGCAGCAACGGAGTGCCGCATCGCGCTCTGGTGGCTTCAACCGCGGGAATTATCGCGGCCATTCTGCTGGCCATCTTTGCTCCGAAAAATGCTTTCCTCATGCTATATGGGACAGCGGTTGCTGGAATGCTTTTTGTGTGGCTGGTAATTCTCAACACGCACCTGCGTTTTCGCAAGGCAATCCCGCGTGAGCAGCTATTGCGCTTGCCCATGCGTCTACGGGCACACCCATTTTTTACGATCGTCGGTATTCTGTTGCTGCTGGCGATCTCGGTCACCACTTTCTTCGTCGATGGGCTGCAATGGTCGATTCCGGCATTTTCTGTTTTCCTGGCTATTATCTCGCTCTTATACCTGCGGAGCCGGAGGCGCAATACAAAAGACATTCTCCAAGGAGAGCGTTGACATGCCTGAAGCCAGCGAGGAAGTTTACTCTTCGCTCCGCCAGCAATTCAAAGGTGATTTGTTGCGTCCCGGCAGCAGCGAATACGAAGCTGCGCGCGGAATCTGGAATGGCATGTTTGATCGCACGCCAGGCTTGATCGCGCGTTGCGCTGACGTGAGCGATGTGCAGATTGCTGTCCGGGCTGCTTCTGACGCCGGACTCCTTACCGCAGTCCGTTGTGGAGGACACAGCCTTGCCGGCTTCAGTACCTGCGATGGCGGCATGGTGCTTGACCTATCGAGAATGCGAGAAGTCTCGGTTGATTCCGAGTCGCACCGGGCGAAATTCGCGGGAGGCTGTCTGTTGGGCTCGGTGGATACTGCAACGCAACGCGCTGGACTGGTCTTTCCATCCGGCGTGGTTTCCCATACCGGAGCAGGTGGACTGGTTCTGGGCGGAGGAACGGGTTGGCTTACCCGGCGATTTGGATTGTCCTGCGATAACGTGGAAGGCTTCACGCTGGTAACCGCCGACGGTTCAGTTCTGCGCGCAAATTCAAAAGAGAATGCGGATTTATTCTGGGCCTTGCGCGGCGGTGGCGGCAACTTTGGAGTGGTGACAGAATTTGAAGTGAAACTGCATTCGCTTACGAGTGTGGTTCTTGCCGAAGGGCTAACCCCTGAAGCTGGTATTCGTTCTCTTCTTGACTGCTGGCGCGACTTCATGGCTGAAGCGCCGCTCGATTTGAAATGGAACATTAATCTGCGCCTTGCTCCCAGCACCAGCAATATTCCAGAGGCGCTTCGTGGCAAGCCTGTGGCCAGCAGTTCTCTGGTTTGGACTGGCGATGCAGAAGCCGGGCGCCCTTACCTGGAACGTGCGCTTTCCATGTGCAGAAAAGATTCTGTTAGCAGCAAGGTTGTGCCATTCCTTCATTTACAGACCATGGCCGACTTAGATTTCCCTCATGGCCGGCGCTATTACACCAAGTCAGGCTATTTCGCACATCTTGCAAGATAGCACGATTGACCAGATGCTGGAAGCCGCAAATGAGATTCCTTCATCGGAAACGATCATTGAGCTTGCCTATCTTGGCGGCGCGGCCGCGCAAGTTGGTGCGAGAGAAACAGCGTTCGGCGATCGTAGCGCGCCCTTCGTTCTAACCCTGCTGGCGAACTGGTCAGAAGCTTCTGACGATGCCGGAAATATTGCCTGGGTCCGCGGGGTCTTCAATCAACTTCGACCAGCGATGAAGCCTGGTGTTTACGTGAATTTTATGAGCGGCGATGAGCAGGACCGCGTGCCCGAGGCTTATCAGGAACGTTGGGAGCGTATGGTCGCGGTTAAGTCGCACTATGATCCAAATAATTTCTTCCGGCTGAATCAGAACGTTCAACCACGGAAACGCTAAGTTGAATCCGATTGAAGCGCAAGCCCTGGGAAGAATCGTGCTTCATTTTACCGTGATGTTGATTGTCTGTTTGAAGATCACACCCTTTGTATCCTTTGCCTGGACCGTCACACGCCGTACTCCCTTTGCCATTGTAACGGCATTATCCAGAGTGCTTCCATTCCTGGTGAGGACCGCAATGCCGTCGACATAAATTTGCAGGAACGAAACCGCGACAGAGTCTTTGCTTGCGGAAGTTACTCTCACCGGCGAGCTTACCGTTGCGTTGTTGGCGGGGGAGCAAATTGTTAGGGACGGAGAGATGCTTCCAGCAGTACAGGAACCAGGAGTTGGTGTTGGAGTTGGGGTTGGAGCGGGAGTCGGCGTTGGTGAAGCTGAGCCGGCCGTGACGTTGATGGTTTGTTTGAATATCACCGCACTTGCGTCCCTTGCTTGCACGGTAAGGCGGTGCGGCCCCTGGGACATGGGAATGGATGCGTTGAGAGAACCGCCATTCTGCGTGACAACCGCAGTGCCATCCAGGTATGCCTGGACAAATGAAACCGGTTTGCTGTCAGTTGTGCCGGCGACCACGCTCACAGGCGGAGTCACGGCGGCGTTATCGGCTGGCGTGCAGATAGTTACAGAGGGAGATGCCTTGTTCAGGGCACATGGACCACCGCCAGCCGCAGGAGTGAGATAGAAATTCATCTCAGTCGCCAGGCTATCACTTACAACCTCCGATTGCGTTCCAGTATTCCAGCCTGCTCCTGATGCGCTCACAGTGTAACTGCCTGGAGGGACAGAAAGTTGATAGGTCCCGTCGGTTGCCGTTACGGCCGAGGCAGCGCCGGCCTGCACCGTCAGCCCGGAAATCGGAGTGCAACTGGTTTGCCCTCGCACTTTTCCGTTGATCGTTCCAATCCCGCTCTGCGGGTTTGGATTATGGTAAGGAACAATGAATTGCTGGGCCGCGCCAGTCATGAATTGGTTGAGAAATGGAGAATAAGTCTGCACGGATATGATGTTGATCAGCGGATGAAAAGTAATAATCAGCAGCCAGCCATTGCCGCCGTTTGGAAAATCTTGAAGGTCAGCAAAGATCTGGTTTACCAGGGTGTTGCTGTCTCCAGGATCGGACCGATGGGAAACAGTGCCTCCGGTAAAGTGCCCGTTGAGCACCATGATCACATTGGCATGTTTACGGAAGCGTGCCCACATCTGCTGGCCGTTAGCATTTCCAGTTGGCATGTCTTGTGTGTCGCAGAGGTCCTCTCGTTTGCCGTTGGTCATCTCGTATGAATGCGTAACGACGATAGCTTCTTTATCGGGGTTCGCCTGCAGTATGGACTCCGCCCAGTCAAGAACGGCGCTACGCGGTCTGTATTCGAGCATAAGGAAGAGGTATGGCTTGCCTCCGACGGTCAGGAAGCCATAAAAGTTTTCATTGCTGCCGCTTGAAAAACTGCCCTGATAGAAAGATTTTCCGGCATAGCGCGCGGGACCAAACCACTGGTTAAAGCCAACGACGCTGCGCGCTACTTTAGGATTAGCGTGGTCATAGTCGTGGTTGCCAATGGCCAGCAGATAGGGGATACCGGCGCTATCCAGGGTACGAAATGCCGCATCAGCATTTTGTTGCTGCGCGTTATCAGCGCCGTCATTCACTATGTCGCCGACTCCCAGAACCATTTGTATGTTGAAAGCGTTGGCATTGTTGGCAATCCATTGGGCCTGACTGTCCAGTACCTGAGGAAAAAACTGAGCTTCATTTTGAGTGTCTGGAAGCACAATGATTGAGAAATCCTGGCTGAGTAGCGATTGCGCGAAAAGGAGCACGAAGGATACGGATAGTACGAACGCTAAGGATCTAAGGCGAACAGGCGACATCGAGAGCTCTCAAGTTTTGGTAGAAAAGGCGGATTTATCCTTGGTTTAGTCATTTTGAATGATGTGCTCTCTTAGGGGTTCGCTTCTTAACACTCTTTCGTAGTTCTACAATGAAGGGCGAGCAAGAGCTGGGCTCAGGGTTTGATAGACATGAAAAAACCGGGCAGACTGAGCCCACCCGGCCAATTTTTTTGTGTTAGTGCACCTATGGACGTTCACTCAGTGCGTAATGCCAGCATGGGTTCTGTATTCGCGGCTCGCCGCGCAGGAATCACGGCCGCAATAAACGCGGCGGTTGCCAGCACGATTGCTGTGATCGACAAAACCAGGGGATCATACGGCTTTACCCCGAACAACTGGCTGGACATCACTCGGCCGCCAAAAATCGTGACTGGAATTCCTATCGCCAGACCAATGCCCACCTGGAGAAATGCGCTGCGCAGGACCATTGCGAGCATGTTTACGCGGTCGGCTCCCAGGGCCATGCGAATGCCGATTTCGCTTGTACGGCGCTCCACGGAATAGGACGTAACTCCATAAAGCCCGATCGATGCCAGAATCAACGCCAGCAGACCAAAGAACGAAGTCAGCTTGGCGATCATTTCCTGTTGTGTGAAATTTGATTTCACCTGATTGGTGAAGCTTTGGAAATCGACGATCGCCAGATCGGGATTGATCTGTGACAGCACTCTGCGGAGTTGCATCTCCAGCCCCGGAACTTCGCCACGCGTCTGTATTTCTATGGCATTCAAGTATTTTGACCGGTCCTCGAACTGCAGATAACGCGGATCATCAGTGATATGAGCGGTTTGGCCTTTGGCCAAAAAGTACATGGGGCGCATCTTGCTTGCCGCTCCCCAGTAGTTTGTGTCCTCGGTGACTCCAACAATTTCAAACGCACCCGGATGCTTCAGATCGTCGCTGAAATGTTTTCCGATGGCCTGGCCATCCTTGAAATACTTTTTTTCGAAGAAACGATTCACCAGGGCGACTGTCCGCGTGGCTGGCGTGTCCTGCTCGTTGACGGCCCGTCCTTCAACGATTTTGGTGCCGATGGTGTCGAAATATCCCGGGCTTACACGCACCCAGGAAGCGCCATGGTCGGGGGTTCCGGGCGGTGGCGGTGGTTCGCCTTCAAGGAATACACCCTCGCCCCAGTTATCTCCCTCCATGGGACTATAGAGCGAAAAACTGACCTGCTGAATTCCGGGAATAGCGCTCACGTTGTCATAGAGCTGGCGGTAGAGAGGCTCAAGCATGTCCGGTTTGTATCCAGCCATTTGCGGATCAATATGCAGGATGTAGCGATTGGTCGTATCGAAGCCGAAGTTCCTGTGCTGCATGTTATTCAAGCTGCGGCTCAGCAGCCCAGCGGCGCATAACAGCACCAGCGACAATGCTGCTTGTACTACGACAAGCGCTTTCTGTCCCCATGTGCCTTTGCGTCCGGTGGAACGGCCCGTGCCGCGCAACACTTCGGCAGGATTGGTATTGGCTGTCATCCATGCGGGCGCTATTCCAAAAAGGACGCCAGTCAGGATTGAGATGGCGAACGCAAAAGCGAGCACTGGCAGTGAGGGAGTGGCATTGATTGGTACGTAGTCTTTTCCAAACGCCAGGCTCAAAATCATGCGCGTACCGGCAAAGGCGATTGCAATTCCAGCTACGCCGCCCATGATCGCCAGCACAATGCTTTCCGTTAACGCTCCACGCACCAACGTTGTGCGTGGGGCACCCAGCGCGGAGCGTACCGAAATCTGCTGCTTGCGCGCAGTCGCCCGGACCAGCATCAAGTTCGCCAGGTTGGCACAGGCAATCAACAGGACAAAGGCGGAAATCCACATCAGCAGGTGCAGCCCGTCCTGGTATTCATCGCGCAGCCTCTGTACTCCGCCTCCGCCGGGAGAAAAATGCAGCGTCTGTTTCGCGACCAGTGGCTTGTCTCGCTCTTCTACTTTGCTTTCCGGGCTGAGCAGAAATTGCCGAAGCTCCACTTGCATCTGGGCTTCCATGGATTTTGTGTCCGCTCCAGGCTTGATGCGTCCGATTAGGTCAAGCCAATCCAGTGCGGCATCATCCAGAAGAGAGTTGGCGGGTTCGATCACAGGCTCAATTGCTAACGGGAGCCAGAATGCATTGGGGTTACTCTGTACCCGGTCGCCAAAGAATCCAGGCGGAGCGATGCCTACTACGGTGACCGGTTGGGCGTTCATGACAAATGCCGCTCCGACAACGGATCGGTCTCCGCCGAACTTTTCCTGCCAGGTGCGGAAGCTCATCACGGCTACGGCTGGCGCGCCTTTGTTGTCATCCTGAGGCGAGAGCATGCGGCCGGCATAGGCGGGAATTTCAAAGGTTGAAAAATAATTTCCTGAGACAAACTCAGCCCTAAACGATTCAGACGGCTTATTGCTTGCGCTTCGGCGTACTCCCATCAGGCTGCCGCCAGATTGAAATGCTGCTAATTCCGCGAAACCGGGAGTGTGTTCCTTAAATTGCTTGTACTGCACAAAGGAGAAAAGGCTCCAGTTGTCCTGCATGCCGCCGTTGACGCAGCAATTTTCCTCATTGCCGATGCGCACAAGCTCCTCAGGCTTAGCCACCGGGAGAGACTTCAGCAGAACGGCATGTACCAGGGTAAAGATCGCGGTTGTCGCTCCAATGCCAAGCGCCAGCGTCAAAATGGCTGTGGCCGTAAATCCAGGAGCTTTCCTGAACTGCCGCAATGCGTACCGAACATCCTCAATAATCTGCATCCTGATTTCCCCTTGGTTTTGAGCCTTGTGCTTTGTTTCAATTGAGCGGACGACCGCCTTGCAGGCGATCGTTCGCCCTATCTGGGATATATATACGGTTGTTAGCGAAAAAGGTTTCTAAATTCGACACATTTCATCGAATTTATTTTGATCGGCGTCGACCAGGAAAAGTAGCAGGGGACCGCGCTGGGAGCTACACGTCGGAGCAGTATCGATTCTAAGAATTCATATTCTTCCGGTCCTGCCCGGATGCCAGCGGCAGTCCAAAGGAAAACACAGAGCCGTGACCCAGTTGGCTCGTGACTTCCATGCGCCCGCTGTGCGCTTCGACAATTGCTTTGACGATCGCCAGTCCCATGCCGGTACCTTGCACGCGATACCGCTGGCTTTGTCCACGATAGAATTTATCAAAGATCATGGACCGCTCCAGATCGTCAATGCCCGAGCCGCGGTCGGCCACGCTGGTTATTAAGCGATCGTTTTTTACTTCACTGCTGACGAAAATCGGGGAATTGTCTGCCGAGTACTTGGCCGCATTTTCCAATAAATGCCGCAGGACCTTCTGTATCCACGCAGCGTCCATTACCGCCGGAGGAAGCCGCTCAGGAAGCCGTACTTCAATCGGATGAGTGCTCAAGAGTTGTTTTGAGTCGGCCACTGCGGCGTCAATGGCCTCGCGTATCTGATGAGGCTTTAAATCGAGCTTCACTTCTTTGGCGTCCAGTTGAGCCATCTCGACTGCTTCGCCCACCAGACGGTTCAATCGATCACTTTCCTCCTCAATCACTAATAGCAAATCCTTCTCGTCTTCGACATTCAGCTTGGTCTCAGAGCGCAACGTCATGACGGAGGCCTTGATCGCGGTCAGAGGAGTGCGGAATTCATGGGTTACGGAGTCGAGCAGGGCAGAGCGCAGGCGTTCGCTCTCTCGCGACGCTTCAGTACGCGTAAGGTCTTCCACAGCCCGTGCGCGCTCCACCGCGGTGGCTATGAGACTGCCTATCGCTTCCAGGGTTTCGCGAGAGGGGATCTCTCCCGTGATCCCAAATGCGCCCACAATGCGCGCGCCCATCCTAAGAGGTGCAACGGCCGTATGAAGAGTTGCGTCGATAGTTACAGTGCCGCGGCGCGTGGCTTCGCGCAGGGTGTCAATTGGTATCTCTTGCCGGTCAGGGTCGGAACGGTATGTCTGGTCTTTGGACGAAATGTAGAGCGCGGCGTGGTTCGAGCCAAAGGTTTCAGTTACAAACTGCGGCGTGGTCTTCAATAGTTCCAGAATGTTTTCTGCGATCAGTAGTTGCTGGCTGAACTGATAAAGCCGCTCTACGTCCAGACGGCGGTGCTCGGCCTCTGCAGTTTGCCGCCGCGCGCGTTCGGAAAGATTGCTGGCGATGATCGAGGTGAGAAAGAACGCCAGCAATGCTACCCAGTTCTGTGTGTCGGCAATGGTCAGGGTGCCGACCGGCGGGAGGAAGAAAAAATTGAAGCACAGCGCAGCCGCGATCGACATGGCTATGGAGTAGCGCAACCCCCAGGCAGCAGCTACAGCTAGAATTACCAGTAAGAAGCTAACCGCAACCGTGGTGGGATTGACGTGCAATACTTTCGCGTATACAAAGACCATCAGCGCAAGAATTGCAGCGCAGGCAAAGATACGTAGCGCAGCTCGTAAAGAAAGCATTACGGGCTGATTGTAGCCTAAATGCGGCGCCTTCTGGGATTGCCGGAAGTCAATTAGGAGAGCGAACGTGCCAAAAACACCGGACCAATGGCTTGAGCAGACTGCGCCAGAGAAGCAGTCGGGCATCTTCAAAGTGTTTCTTGGCTATGCGCCCGGAGTAGGCAAGACATACAGCATGTTGAGCGAGGCCATCCGCAGAAGCAAGCGCCATGAAGACGTAGTGATTGGCGTGGTGGAGACGCATGGGCGAACAGGAGTAGCGGAACTGGTTAGCCAGCTTCCCGCTGTGCCCCGGCGGCAATTGGAATACAAAGGGACGGTTTTTGCGGAGATGGATGTTGATGCCATTCTTGCCCGCAAGCCGCAGGTCGTATTGGTGGATGAACTTGCCCATACGAACGTGGATGGCAGTAAACACAAGAAGAGGTTCGAAGACGTTCTTGAGCTGTTGGAAGCAAAGATCGATGTGCTTTCCACGATGAATATTCAGCATCTGGAAGGCGTCACGCCCACCGTGCAGAGCATTACCGGCATTCAAATCAGGGAAACAGTCCCTGACTGGGTACTGGAACGCGCGAATGAGGTAGTGCTGGCGGACCTGACACCCGAGGCGCTGCAGACGCGTATGCGCCGGGGTGATATCTACCCCGTGGAGCGCGCGGAGAAAGCCCTGACTAATTTTTTCCGCGCAGGTAATCTGCTGGCGCTGCGCGAGCTGGCATTGCGTCATGTGACGCATTCAGTTGACCGCAGCCTGGAATCATATCTCCAGCGTAAGCACATGGACCAGAACTGGGGCGTGATTGAGCGTGTGGCCGTATGCATTAGCTCACATCCGGCGTCACAGCAGTTGATTGCGCGCGGCGCGCGCATGGCGCAAGGTTTAGACGCGGAATTCTATGTGATCCACGTTGAAACGGGAAACGAGCGCACAGAAGAGCGGAATCGGGCGCTAAACGCAAACATCCGTTTTGCGGAAAATCTAGGGGCCAAAGTGACCCAGCTCAAGGGCAACATTGTGGCGACTACGGTCGCGGATTTTGTTCGCGAGCACAAAATCACCCAGGTTATTATTGGACGCTCCGCCGTGCATGGTTGGCGCAAATACCTTTACCTGATGGCGATGAATCGCTTTCTCGCCAATGCGCCGGCGGTGGATGTGCACATTGTGACGCAGGACCCGAGCTGATATGGCGGAGCGCAGCCGGATACTCGTGGTGGATGATGAGACGCAGATTACGCGCGTCTTAAAGACCATGCTGCAGTCGCAGGGGTACGAAGTAAAAACGGCGTCAAATGGCGAAAGCGCTCTGGACCTGTCAGTGGATTGGATTCCGGATCTGATCATAAGTGATTTATCCATGCCGGGCATGAACGGAATCGAGCTATGCGGGGCAGTGCGCAAGCGGTCGCAGGTACCGATCATCCTGCTTTCCGTACGCGGGGAGGAAACCGCAAAGATTGAAGCCCTTGACGCCGGCGCCGACGATTACGTTACCAAGCCCTTCAGCGTGAATGAGCTGCTGGCCCGTGTGCGGGCCAACCTCCGTCGCGTGGCTGCAACCCAGGAGGGGCCGTCCGAAACGATGGACGAAGGCGATTTCTACATCAATCCTGATGCGCGACTGATACGCGTGCGTGGCAAGGAAGTGCATCTCACTCCCAAAGAATTTGATCTCCTGCTATTTATGGCCCGCCATCCTAACAAGGTCCTTACCCATCGCGTCTTGCTCAATGCCGTTTGGGGAGGCGAGAGTGTGCAGCAACCGGAATATCTCCGCGTGTTTATCAACCAATTGCGGAAGAAGATTGAGCCTGGCGACCCGCCGCGATACATCGTGACCGACCCGTGGGTAGGCTATCGTTTCCAGCCATCCGGCGACTCTTTATAAACAATTTACAACTTTCTACTCTGGGTAGAAGTAACTCGTTCGCGCAGCTCTGCCTCTCATTTGGTAGTTGAGTGAATAAAATCTCAATTTTCTTACGGGACAAAGTGCATGGCTACTCAACCTGCGGTTGAAAGACGAAAACATGATTCTGAATTGGAAGAACGTCGCAAGGAGGGACTGAATAAATCGGCGCCAAAGGGAGTCTATCGTTCACTGGGGCTCGGCCTGATCACTGGCGCTTCGGATGATGATCCTTCAGCAATAGGAACGTATGCCGCGGCGGGCGCAGCATTGGGCCCGTCATTTCTCTGGACCGCGCCTGCCACCTTACCGATGATGTTTGCAGTAGTGTACCTATGCTCCAAGCTGGGGCAGGTGGCCGGAAAAGGTCTTTTTGCAGTAATCCGTGACCACTACCCGCGCTGGCTGTTGTTTTCAGCGCTTCTGGGCGTACTGATTGGCAACATCATTGAAGCGGGCGCCGATCTGGGTGGAATGGCCGCAGCGCTCAACGTAAATGTTCCGGTACCCATAGGATGGATCGTCGCGGCGATCACGGTAGTGATTCTGGCCCTTCAGATATGGGGCTCATACACTTTGATCAGAAGTATTTTTCGATGGCTGGCTTTGGCCTTGCTGGCCTATATCGGCTCGGCAATCCTGGCCAAACCTGAATTGCTGCCGGTGCTCAAAGGAACTTTCATCCCTCGTATTCATTTCAACAAAGATTTTCTGGCCATGCTGGTTGCAGTAATCGGAACCACGCTTTCTGCCTATCTCTATTCCTGGCAGTCAAACCAGGATGTTGAAGAAGATATCTCCATGGGAAGGCGGCGTCTAACCGACCGAATAGGCACAACAAAAGACGAGTTGAAGCGGTCTGCGCGCGACGTTGGAGTTGGAATGCTGTTTTCCAACGTCATCATGTATTTCATTATTCTCTCCACGGCCACAACATTGTTCCATGCTGGAAAAACTGATATCAATACAGCTGCCGACGCGGCGAAAGCGTTGCAACCTTTGGCAGGTAACGCTGCAGGCATATTGTTTGCTCTTGGCGTGATCGGAGTTGGATTTCTGGCCGTACCGGTTATGACAATTGGCGCGGCCTATGATCTTTGCCAGACATTTGGTTGGAAGCACGGTCTGCATGTGAAGCCGCGCGAAGCAAGAAAATTCTATATCGCTATTACGCTTTTCACCCTGCTGGCCATGGGGTTAAATTTTTTCGGAATCAACCCAATGAAGGCTCTTGTGTGGGCAGGCATTGTGCAGGGCTTCTCCACGCCCTTTCTAATGCTGCTGATTATGTTGATAACGAACAATCGCGCCGTTATGGGTAAGTGGACCAATACCCGGGCCATGAATCTACTTGGATGGGTGACGACGGCCGCGATCTTTGCCGCCATGATTGGTCTCATGATTACGTTTTTCCTGTAAGCAGCCGGACGACCGCAGTCTTTCGCTGGTACTCTTGAATGCGGAAGACGCGAATGCAAACAACACAGTTCAACGAATTAGTGAACCAGAAACGATGGTCTGAGATCATTGCTGCTCTACGCACCTTGTCATCCGCAGAAGCGGCTGCGATGATCGAAGGTCTTGATCATGAGCAGCAACAGATTCTGTTCCGCGAACTGCCACTTGAGCTTGCCGCGGTTGTACTGGGCCATTTCCCTTACTACCACCAATATGTTTTACTCCACGCCCGGACGCATCTGGATATGCGGGCCATCCTGGACGAAATGCCGCACGATGAGCGCATGCAGTTTCTGGATGCGCTTCCCGAGGAGGCATGGGAGAGCCTGGAAGAGGAAATTGGCGAGTTGAAACGGCCGCCTGTAAGTCGTGTGGAAACGGGCATCCGGCCAACAGCGACGATTTCACAACGTGCGATGAGCCCATCTATTCCGGAATCTCGGCCTACGTCGTTGCCAGAGTTGCCTTCGGAGGCAACTGTGGAAGAAGAAGAGGCGGTTATCCAGGCCATCGGGCTGGAAAAATCGTTTTTGCAAGCCGACGGCCACAATGTCCAGGTCATTGCTCCACTAGATCTGTCGATTTATCCAGGGACTATCGTGGCATTACTGGGAGCGTCAGGTTCGGGGAAATCAACGTTGCTGCGGATGCTTTGTGGAATGAGCCAGCCTACTTCGGGACAAGTACTATGGCATGGACACGAGGTCGACCAGACCATTCCTAATGTCGCCATTGTATTTCAGAGCTTTGCACTTTTTCCCTGGCTCACAGTTCTGGAAAACATTGAGGCGCCGCTCCTGGCACGAGCAATCGAACAACCCGAACGGCGCAGGCGCGCTATGCGGACGATCAACACGGTAGGACTCAAAGGGTTTGAAAACGCCTATCCTAAGGAGCTCTCAGGCGGGATGAAGCAGCGGGTTGGCTTTGCTCGCGCACTCGCGGTACAGCCGGAAGTACTCTTCATGGACGAGCCTTTTTCGGCCCTTGATGTCCTCACGGCGGAAAACCTGCGCGGAGAACTTCTGGATCTTTGGCTGGGCGACGAGATGGCGACAAAAACCATTTTCATCGTTACGCACAACATTGAAGAAGCAGTGTTACTCGCGGACCGGGTGATTGTATTGGGGCGTAATCCGGGGCGCATTCGTGCCGATTTTCGCGTTACGCTTCCACGCCCCCGTGATCGCAGGTCTCCGCAGTTCGTGATTTTTGTCGACTACATTTACAAAGTAATGACCAGCCCTGAAGCTGTGGCCGCACTACCTGCTTCTGGCAAAACCACTGCGGTGGCCCGTTATCCTTTGCTGCCACATGCGCGGCCTGGAGGTATCGCTGGTTTGCTGGAAATTTTGATCGACACGCAGGGAACGGAGGACCTCTATCATCTGGCGGAGAAACTGTTGATGGAGGTTGACGATTTGTTTCCCATCGTAGAGGCAGCGGTGCTGCTTGGTTTTGCCAGACTGGAGGAAGGCGACGTAACCATTACTCCGGAAGGGAGAGCCTGGGTGGAGGCAGATGTAAATACGCAAAAACGCTTGTTCCGTGAAGCGGCTGGCGCTCACATCCTGCTTTTCCAGCAAATCATCAGGATACTGAAAGAAAAATCCGATCACAGCATTCCGCTCGAGTTATTCCGCGACATTCTCGACGAGCACCATCCTGAGAATGAAATTCAGCGCCAGCTCGATACAGTTTTGAACTGGGGCCGCTATTGTGAATTGTTTGCTTACGACTCAGAGAAAGAAAGGATATACCTGCCAGCAGAAGCAGAAAGTGCCGCCGGCACTGAAGAAGACAATCCCGAATTTCCTTCACAACACGCTTGAATAAAGCAATCATGAATGAACACCCACACAACGCTGCAATCTCTGCCCGCATTCCGCGGCAGTCACTGCCATGGACCGGACATTCGTTTATTGTTGACCTTCCTATCTTTGCGATGGGGGTTGCACTGCTTTACGTTGTGGTGGCATTGGCCCGCTACTGGTCTGGCCCGCTTACGCCGCAGGTTGAGATTGACCTCCGTGCCCGTACTGTACCGCTATATGGTCTTTACTCCATCCTGCGTATTGCCATTGCTTACTTTCTGAGTCTGGTCTTCACATTGGTTTATGGATACATTGCAGCCTACAATGCCCGCGCCGAACGATTTATGGTGCCGCTGCTGGATGTACTCCAATCCATTCCAGTGCTCAGCTTTTTACCTGGCGTAATGCTGGCCATGGTCTCTCTTTTTCCCCACCGGCAGCTCGGAATTGAACTTGGATCGATTCTGCTTATCTTCACCGGGCAGGTGTGGAACATGGCTTTCAGCTTTTACTCGTCACTCAAGAGCATTCCCATGGAGATGCGCGAGGCAGCCCGGCTGTATCGTTTTAGCTGGTGGCAAAAATTCACACAAATGGAGCTGCCTTTTTCCGTAATAGGATTGGTATGGAATTCCATGATGTCGGTTGCGGGCGGTTGGTTCTTTCTAATGGCATGCGAGATGTTTGTGCTTGGGAAACGTGATTTTCGCCTGCCCGGCCTCGGCTCCTATCTGCAGACCGCCGCCAGCGCGGGAGATACCCGGGCCATTTTCTATGGCGTGACAACGATGGTTGTGATCGTGGTATTGACGGACCAATTGGTCTGGCGGCCGGTGGTGGCCTGGGCACAAAAGTTCAAGTTCGAAAGCGTGGAGGCTGCTGAAGTCGTACGTTCACCCGTCCTGACCCTGATACGGCGGTCAAAGCTCCTGGAACTGGTTACACGGAAGACGACGGCTCCGATTTCTGAGTCGCTGCAATTGCGCTTTGCAAGATCCAATGAGTCCGCTTTTGCAACGGCGCCGCGCGTAATTCGGCGTAGGTTGTTGCCCACGGTGATTGGAGTCATCGCTCTGAGCGCGGCTGTCTACTTGGCATTTCGCGGCGTGATCCTGCTGGCAGGCGTGAGCAGAGCCGAGCTGCACTTGATCACAACAGGGCTTTTTGCGACCTTTGGACGAGTCACTGTGGCTCTTGTGCTCGGCTGTTTGTGGACTGTACCTGTTGGAGTCGCCATCGGCACGCATCCCAGGTTGGCAAGAATCGCTCAGCCACTTGCACAAATTGCTGCCTCAGTGCCGGCAACGGCACTGTTCCCGGTGGTTGTGTTGGCTCTGGTGCGCATGGGCGGCGGTCTGGGCGTCGCTTCCATCCTGCTGCTGCTGTTGGGTACACAGTGGTACTTGCTGTTTAACGTGATTGCGGGCGCCAGCGCGATTCCCACCGAACTTGAGGAAGCTTGTAAGATATACCGCTTTACCCGATGGGAACGCTGGCGCAAGCTGGTGTTGCCGGCGATCTTCCCCTACCTGATCACCGCATTGATTACGGCTTCTGGTGGTGCCTGGAACGCCAGCATCATTGCGGAATATTTTCATCTTCAGGGCCGCATCTTTTCTACGACCGGTCTGGGTGCGTTAATCAGCCAGGCGTCGGACGACGGAAACTTCCGATTGCTCTTTGCCGCAACCATTTTTATGGCAGGCACCGTAGTGCTGATTAACCGCATGTTATGGCGAAGACTTTATCGCCTGGCGTCGAGTCGCTTCAAATTGGAAATGTAAATTCCTGCCCGGAACTGCCGTGTCAGCAACCGCACGGCTTTCCTTCGTTCAGTTCCTCAATTGAACTGGAGAGGGCCAGCGACTCATACGTGCACTTGAAATTGATGTCGTCACAACGGACAAGATTGCCTTGCGGATCGCGGACCAGCCAGTCTCCCGCTTTTACCTGTAAGGTTCCTTCTTTCGTGCAAATCTCTCCAGACTCTTCGACCTGAATCGCATCAACAATGAGCGGTTTAATAGTTCGGTAAAGCATATTGATAATCCTTTCTAACTCTTGAATCGTCCAAGGGCAGTAGACAAAAAAGTTCATAAGGAAGGCATAGCCTGGCCATCAATGTTTTGTAATCGTGTATTTGTTGCAGCGATTTGAGCGGTGACTCTAAAAAGGCTGATCCTTATAAAACATTTACAAACTCCTTAGCCTCTCCTTATGCGAGATGCATTTAACTGATTGAGGTGCGCGGTGCACATGAGGTTCATTTGTGACGTTCTTCATGGTTTTCGGAATGATCGCTTTTGCAATAACGATTTTTCTGTTGTGGTGCTTGCGAGAGTTTACCCGCGCCCTCAAAGAAGACGGGACCGTCGGGTTGTTGGTTCGGCCTGTCCCAGATCAAAGAGTGGTGCTGAAACACAATGTGCGCAGGATTATTCATACGTCAATGCAAGCCCAGCGCGAATGGCGGCGGAACTCTTCGAATGCAAGCCCAGTGACCCTGGTCACACACAGACCCTATGGAGGCGTTAAATAGGCGATGACGGGCAACCATTGCTGTTGTTTTGCTCTTCTCCTATTGCGGAGCAACCAGCTCTGATCCATGGGCCCACCGTTGAATTTCCCCCAAAGATCAAAAGATTTAAACATTAAAGAGACTATGGAGAGAGGTTTGGATTTACATGAATGCTGGACAAAGTAGGTTCTCAACGAAAGTGATATGTACTGTTACGGTCTGCGTGGCGCTCATCGCGGGAATGATGGTATCTCCGGCTAGCGCGCAGACCGCAATGCAAAGTCAACGATCGGACTCCGGTTCTCCTGCCGGTTCAACAGGGAATCCAAACACCAGTGTGATCGCGGCTGACACCTCTAATGCTGAGGTACTGAAGGAACTGCAGCAAATGCGTGCGCGGATTGCGGACCTGGAGGCACAACTTAAGTCACAACAGGCGGGCACACCCGCCCTGGTAAATGCCACTGTAACAAACGTGCAACCAGCGACGGGCAGTGTGAGCAGTTCAGCCGCAACTCAGCCATCGATAACGCAAGTGGACGTGACGAAGCCCGCTCAGCAAGCAGAAACGAAGCCGTCCGAGCCGTTCGCCTATGCTGACTGGACCTGGCTCAATGGCACCGCGCGCAACAAGGACGTGATATGGCAGTCAGAGTTTTTCACCCCGGAAATACGCTTCGATGCGAATTACATTTACAGCTACAACCATCCCCGAGATGACAGCCTCGGGGGGTCGACCGAGACTTTTCGCTCCGACGAATTCCAAATAGAGCAGATCAGCTTCGGCGGCGATTTCCACTGGCAGGATGTCCGGGCAAGAATCCTGACCATGGGAGGGATGTTCGGCGTCACCACGCCACGCAATGATGCCAGCCCGGGGCGTGGGCAGTGGGACCTCCGCGGCGCGTATAAGTATTTTTCCGAAGCCAACGCCGGTTATCACTTCAACGTGAACCACGGGCTCAATTTTGACGCAGGAATTTTCGTTTCCTACATTGGCCTTTTCAGCTACTACAACTTTGACAACTGGGCTTATCAGCCGTCCTATGTGTCATCCAACACGCCCTGGTTCTTCAACGGTGTCCGGATCCAATGGTTCCCCACGGCCAAGTTGAAGATCGAGCCCTGGATCATCAATGGCTGGCAATCCTACGGCAGGCTGGGCAGCAAGCCGGGCCTGGGAGGACAGATCTTATGGCGCCCGACGCCATGGCTCTCCATCGTCTCCAACAATTACGGCATGGGCGAAGATACGCTGGGCAACGGCAATGGCCAGTTTGGCCGCTCCCGCATCCACACCGACAACAGTGTTGAAGTCAAATATTATGACCGGCCAGAGCAATTTCTCGACAAGATGGCCTTCTCGCTAACCGGAGATCTGGGATGCGAATACGGCGGCCCCAATGTAACAAGCGTTGGCGCTCAAGGACAGACAGTCATCAACAACGTGAATTGTCACCACGATACCGCCACCAGCCGCAAGCAGACCTTCGCTGGCTGGATGGCGTACAACCGCTTCTGGTTCAACAAAGACAAATATGGCCTGACAGTGGGAGGCGGCGCAATGGATAACCCCGGACGCTACCTCACTCTGCTGCCGCCAATCAATGGCACCGATGCCATCAGCGGCTCGCCGTACTTCACACAGAACCCCGGCGATCCGTTTAAGGCCTGGGATACTTCACTCACTTTCGACTGGATGCCCAGGCAATACATCACATTCCGCACTGAGTACGGGTATCGCCACGCCAATGTCCCGTATTGGTCAGGGCGCGGTGGGATTACGAGTGGCGTGAATGGCTCTCCGAGCACAATTCCGGGCTTAACTGCCAGTTCGATCGTACCGGGTACGGCGTTCGTGCCAGGTCCGTTCCTTTCCCCGACGCCGGGCTTTACCTGCGTGGCGGTAACAGGTTTCTGCCCTGACCTTAGGAACGATGAAGCTTCTGTGAGATTTGCGGTGATGGTGAAATTTTAGGCGGCCACTGGCCGTCCTGAATTTGTTGAGGGACATGACATGGACCTGTTGATGATTATTTTTACGCTACTGTTTTTCGCGGTCGCGATTGCATATACGACCGCGTGCGAAAAGTTGAAATGAGGCACATATGAATCTGGAAAACGCCACGATATTGTTCGTCAGCCTTCTGCTGATGGTGTATCTGGTTTATGCGTTGCTGCGTCCGGAGAAGTTCTGATATGACCATCAATGGCTGGCTACAGATCTTGATCTTCGCCGCGGCAGTGCTGCTGGTCACCAAGCCTGCAGGCATTTTTATGGCGCGAGTCTTTGCGCGCGAGCGCACATTTCTCGATCCCGTTCTTCGCCCTGTCGAAAGGCTGATCTACAAAATCACCAGGGTCGATGAAAAACACGAAATGCGCTGGACGGAATACTGCATCTCCATGCTGCTTTTCAGTGTCGTATCCATGCTGGTGCTTTACCTGTTTCAGCGCGCACAGCAGGTGCTTCCCTGGAACCCGCAGAAGCTCGCCGCTGTTGCGCCTGATCTTGCTTTTAACACCGCCGCTTCTTTTACGACCAACACCAATTGGCAGTTCTATACCGGCGAGCAGACCATGAGCTATCTGACACAGATGGCAGGCCTCGCCTATCACAACTTTACCTCCGCAGCGGTGGGGATTGCCCTGGCGATCGCCTTCATTCGTGGAATCTCGCGCCATGAAAAAGATACGCTGGGTAATTTCTGGGTTGATACCACGCGATCCATCCTGTGGGTTCTTCTGCCCACCTGCTTCATTTATGCCGTGCTGCTGGTCTCGCAGGGGGTCGTACAAAATCTTAGACCTTATGACACAGCAAAGATCGTGGAACCGCAGCAGGTACAGAAAGTTGGGCAGGATGGCAAAGCGGTTTTAGGAAAAGACGGCAAGCCAGTCACGGAGACTCTCACCGACCAGATCATTGCCCAGGGGCCGGTTGCTTCTCAGGAAGCTATCAAAATGCTGGGTACTAACGGAGGCGGATTCTTTAATGCCAACAGCTCACATCCTTTTGAAAATCCCACGCCGCTGACGAATTTTCTGCAGATGTTTTCCATCTTCCTTATACCTGCCGGTCTCACCTATACCCTGGGGCGGATGACCGGATCGCAGCGGCATGGCTGGGCTGTGTTTGGAGCAATGGGACTGCTCTTTTTTGCTGGAGTGGCCACAGCGTATTGGGCAGAGTCGCACGGCAACCCGTTGCTGCAAGGAACGGACCAGCGCGCTTCGCTTTCACAATCCGGCGGAAACATGGAAGGGAAGGAAGTTCGTTTCGGTATCGCGAACTCAGCGCTCTTCGCCACGGTGACAACAGATGCGAGTTGCGGGGCCGTAAACAGCATGCATGATTCCTTCACACCGCTTGGCGGCATGGTTCCGTTGGTCAATATCATGCTGGGCGAAGTTATTTTTGGAGGCGTTGGCGCGGGAATGTATGGAGTGCTGATCTTTGTGGTGCTCTCCGTTTTTATTGCCGGCCTCATGGTTGGACGAACGCCGGAATATCTGGGCAAGAAAATTGAAGCCTATGACGTGAAGATGGCGATGCTCTATGCGCTGATCTTCCCGCTCTCGATTCTTGTTTTCTCCGCCATCTCGGCGCTTTCGCCCTCATTCGGACTTTCGACACTTACCAACAGCGGCCCTCACGGGTTGTCAGAAATGCTTTACGCGTTCACCTCCGGTACAGGCAACAACGGTTCGGCCTTCGCTGGATTGGGACCTAACCACTGGTACACCTTGGCTATGGGTTCCGCGATGTTGATTGGCCGCTTTCTGATGATTGTCCCCATGCTGGCGGTTGCAGGCAATCTGGTCCGCAAAAAAACTGTGCCTGCATCTGCAGGAACTTTTCCGGTAACCACGCCTTTGTTTGCTGTGCTGCTGGTTGGCGTGATCATTATTGTGGGCGCGCTTACATTTTTTCCGGCGTTGAGCCTGGGCCCGGTACTGGAACATCTCCAGATGCATGCCGGCAAGACATTTTGAGGATTCGATCAATGAAGCAAAGTAAATCACGGTCGTTATGGGACGGAAAGATTGTTCGCAAGGCTGCGCTGGATTCCATCATCAAGCTGAATCCGAAAACCATGATGCGCAACCCCGTCATGTTTGTGGTGGAGGTGGGCAGCGTTCTTACGACAATTCTGCTCTTCCGAGATTTCATGCGTGGTGTTCATGGCTTAGGTTTTAGCCTGCAAATTGCGCTCTGGCTCTGGTTCACGGTGATCTTCGCGAATTTTGCCGAGGCCATGGCGGAAGGTCGAGGCAAAGCCCAGGCCGAAACTCTGCGTAAAGCAAAATCGGAAACAATCGCCAACCGCCTGTTGCACGGCGGACGTATTGAACAAGTTCCCGGCTCCGCGCTGCGATCCGGAGATCTGGTGGTTTGCTCGGCAGGCGAGGTGATTCCTGGGGACGGCGACATTATTGAAGGCGTGGCTTCGGTGGATGAGTCGGCGATCACAGGAGAATCAGCGCCGGTGATCCGTGAATCCGGCGGCGACCGGTCTGCTGTTACAGGCGGCACACGTGTTCTCTCCGACCAGATCAAAATCAAGATTACCTCTAATCCGGGCGAGACATTTATTGACCGCATGATTGCTCTGGTGGAAGGCGCAGAGCGCCAGAAGACGCCCAACGAGATAGCTCTGAACATCTTGCTTGCGGGATTAACATTGATTTTCCTGCTCGCCGTGGTCACACTGCAGCCCTTTGCTATTTACTCGGGATCGCCGCAATCGATTTTTGTTTTGGTCTCGCTGCTGGTCTGCCTGATTCCAACCACCATCGGCGCTTTACTCTCCGCCATCGGCATAGCGGGCATGGACCGGCTGGTGCAGCACAATGTTCTGGCCATGTCGGGCAGGGCAGTGGAAGCTGCGGGCGATGTGAACACTTTGTTGCTCGACAAAACCGGCACCATCACGATAGGGAATCGGCAGGCGTCAGAGTTTGTCGCCGCTCCGGGGGTGAGCAATGATCAACTTGCCGATGCGGCACAACTGTCATCGCTTCCAGATGAGACCCCTGAGGGCCGGTCGATTGTGGTGCTGGCCAAGGAGCGCTTTAACCTTCGCGGCCGTGATCTGGAAGCGAACCAGGCCGTGTTTGTTCCTTTCAGTGCACAGACCAGAATGTCCGGCGTAAATTTTGACGGACGGGTGATTCGCAAGGGCGCGGCTGACGCGATCGAAAAATATCTTCAGGAAAATGGTGCGGTTCTGCCAGCGGAAGTTCGGGCGAGTGTCGACGTCATATCGCGGTCTGGTGGGACGCCACTCGTCGTCGCAGAGAACAATCGCGCGCTCGGCGTCATCCATCTGAAAGATATTGTGAAAGGTGGCATGCGCGACCGTTTTACTCAGCTTCGTGCCATGGGAATACGCACCATCATGATCACGGGCGATAATCCGCTTACGGCAGCGGCCATCGCGCGTGAAGCTGGCGTGGATGACTTTCTTGCGCAGGCTACGCCTAAAGACAAGATGGATCTTATCCGCAAAGAACAAGGAGAAGGCAAGCTGGTGGCGATGACCGGCGACGGCACCAACGACGCGCCTGCGCTTGCCCAGGCTGATGTTGGCGTCGCCATGAATACCGGCACGCAGGCAGCGAAGGAAGCAGGCAACATGGTGGACCTTGAGTCCAACCCAACCAAGCTGATTGAGATAGTTGAGATCGGCAAACAGCTGTTGATGACGCGCGGCTCGCTGACTACTTTTTCAATCGCCAATGATGTGGCCAAGTATTTTGCAATCATTCCGGCCATGTTCGCCGCGACTTTTCCGGTGCTGAACACCCTGAACATCATGAGGCTGGCAACGCCGCATTCAGCGGTGCTATCAGCCGTAATCTTCAACGCCATAATCATTATCGGACTGATACCGCTTGCGTTGCGCGGCGTGAAGTATCGCCCCATGAATGCTGAGTTGCTACTGCGCCGTAATCTTCTGGTTTACGGACTGGGCGGAGTGATCGTCCCGTTTATCGGGATCAAGATTATCGATATGGTAGTGCGCGCTCTGGGGCTTGCGTAAGGAGATTGTATGAAGAAGAATTTGATTACTGCTGTCCTTTATACCGTGGCGACAACAGTGCTGCTGGGACTGGCTTACCCCCTGGTAGTCACAGCGGTCTCGCAGATGCTATTCAAAGATAAAGCCAACGGGCAGTTGCTGCAGAAAGACGGGGTGGTCATTGGATCAGCGATTCTGGCTCAACCATTCTCCGGGCCGCAATATTTTCATCCACGGCCTTCAGCGGCCGGCGCCAACGGTTACGACGCGAGCAATTCCTCAGCTACCAACTTTGGTCCTACAAATCAGAAGCTGGTAGATCGTGTGAAGGCAGACGTCGGTTCCTTGCAAGCGGAAAATCCCGGCAAGCCGGTTCCCATTGATATGGTTACGACGTCGGCTTCCGGGTTGGATCCTCACATCACGCCAGCGGCCGCTCAATTTCAAATTCCGCGTATCGCCAAGGCCAGAAACACCACGGCCGAGGAACTCACGCGGCTGGTGGCTGCGTATACGGAAGCCCGCCAATGGGGATTTCTAGGCGAGCCTAGAGTAAACGTGCTCGACCTGAATCTGGCTTTGGATGATAAGTTCCCGATCGCGAAATAGCTCTGAAAGTAGTCGGATGCCAGGTGGTTTTGTGCGATGTATTGTAAGATTTTAGAGAGAGGATCCACATGGCAGAACCGACATATGAAGAAATGAAAGCACGGCTTGCAGAGCTGGAAAAGCAGGCCGCGCGACGTACCGGATCGCTGGAATTCCGCGTGAGTGAAAAAGGCGGCGTCAGCGTCTACGGTCTGGGAAGATTTCCTGTCACTCTTTATTTCGAGCAATGGACCCGTCTACTGGACCAGACGGACAATCTCCGCGCTTTTCTTGAAGAAAATAAAGCCAAGCTCAAGTTGAAAGAACCGAAATAAGAAATCGGGTGATCGCGCGTGATCGGGGCATCGGGTGATCGAAAAATGAGTGATCGTAAAATTCTGATTAGTGGTGCTTTCACCGTTACCGGAAGCTTTTGATCCGCGTTGATCCGTGTTCATCCGCGTTAATGCATTTTGTTTCTCTGCGCCTCCATGGTGAGAGCTTGCTCTGGCAATTCCTGAATTCCGTTCACTAAAGAATGCGATGACTGATTCCTTAACAGAGCTGAATCGATGGCTCGTTCAACTTGTCGAACGGCGCGGCAGCGATCTTTTGCTGGTCGCGGATGCGCCACCTTGCGTCCGCGTTGATGGAGAAGTTGTCCCTCTTGGCAGCAAGCTGCT
The DNA here is from genome assembly GCA_963724105.1 of Terriglobia bacterium. Lineage (GTDB taxonomy): Bacteria > Acidobacteriota > Terriglobia > Terriglobales > Acidobacteriaceae > Angelobacter. The sequence goes on from CAVRTD010000010.1 coordinate 1,009,645, forward strand.
GGTGAGCGATGAGATTGAAAACGCGGTTACGCCGGCGCTGATGCCGCATGCGTTGCGGCAATATCTGGAAACGCGCATTGCCGATTCGTCATACCGCAATACGAATCTGGGCCGCTTCCGCATTAATCTGCATCATGAGCGCGGACGCGCTGCAGCCACCATCCGCGCTTTGCCGACCGTGGTGCCGTTTCTACATGAGCTGCATCTCCCGCCATCGGTTGAGCAACTGGCGCGACTGCCACGCGGGCTAGTTCTGATTGGCGGTCCTGCGGGCTCGGGGAAATCCACGACAGTAGCGGCGCTGGTGAATGAGATTAATCGCCGAGACGCGCGGCACATTGTGACCATTGAAGATCCCATCGAATATGAGCACACGAATATCCGCAGTGTAATTGAACAGGTTGAGGTTGGCGCTGACGCTCCCGATTTTCCCACGGCGCTGCGTGCCGCGCTCCGCCAGGCGCCGGACGTACTGGTGGTGGGAGAGATGCGCGACCCTGAAACCATGCGCATTGCTGTGACCGCCGCGGAAACCGGGCATCTGGTTTTCTCCACGCTGCACACAACAGATGTAGCTTCCACCATTTCACGGATTGCAGATTCTTTTCCGCCGGAACGGCAGAACAGCATTCGTCAGGAATTGGCGATGTCACTTTCAGCCGTGCTTACCCAGACTTTGCTGCCCAGCAAACGCCGCGGCCGCTATCCGGCAGCGGAGATGCTCTTGATCGGCTACGGTGCACGCCAGCACATTCGCAAAGATGCCATTCACCAGTTGCATCAGGAAATCACGATGACCAAGAAGGCAGGATCTTTCAGCCTGGAAGAGTCTCTGGCCACCCTGATGGCGCAGGGACATATCGACCGTGAGGATGCGATGCTCCACGCCATTCACCCGGATGATCTGGAAGGAATTTTGCGAGTAGCCCCGAGAAGGTAAGTAAGCTTTACCAATGGCTGTTCATTTCCGAACAGTTTATATCACTTGCGAACACTGGATTTACCGTACGCGACCTTCAACAACTCATTAACTCTTTGCCGTACATGGCGGTGAGTCATGTCCACTCATTGGCAAGGGAAGTGCACCGTTCTTACGTCTGACTCTGCATTTCGTCCCACATAATCTGGGAGGCTCATTATGGCCTTATGGCAAGACGTTCGTTTTGCTCTTCGGGGAATGACCAAAGCTAGAGGTCTTACTGTGGTGGCATTGCTGACGCTGGCCGTCGGGATTGGCGCGAATACGGCAATCTTCAGCATTGTGAACGCAGTTCTACTGCAGCCTCTTCCGTTTCGCGACCCAGGACAGCTTGTGCAACTTCGCGCCGATTTGCCCGGTGTGGGTGCGAGCAACGTTGGTTTTTCCGAGCCTGAATACGAGGACCTGCGTGATCGTGCCGGAATATTTCAAGCGGTTTCAATAGTCTTTCCAGCTCCGGCCAACCTTACTGGAGGCGAGCGTCCTGAGCGCATTCAGATCATCGGCGTCAGTCCAAATTATTTTGATCTTCTAGGAGCGAAACCCCAGCTCGGCCGCTTGTTTGACAGTCGCGATATCGCGGAAGGCTTTGCCGAAGCTACCGTTATTAGTGACGGGCTGTGGCGGCGCGAGTTCGGTGGCGATCCCGGAATATTGGGCCGGAAAGTACGAATCGATAATGATCTTTATATGATCGTGGGCGTACTGCCACCAGAGTTTCGTCATCCCGCGCCGGCTTCTGCCAAGCCTATTGATTTGTGGGCCACGGCAGGTTTCCGCGCTGCGCCGTTCTCCGGTCCGGTACGCAATGCGCGTGGGCTTCCGGGAATCATTGGCCGGCTCAAACCGGGAATTACACCAGAGCAGGCGCAAACACGGCTGGCCACGATGGTGGATTCTCTCCGCAAAGAGTTTGCGGCGGATTATCCAGCCAACTCCGGTTGGACTCTGGTGATGACTCCGCTGAAAAATGTGGTCATAGGGAACTCGCAACCTCTTTTATTAGTGCTGCTCCTGGCGGTGGCTCTGATTCTCCTGATTGCCTGCGTAAATGTGGCCAGCCTTCTGCTTGCCCGTTCGTCAACGCGGCAACGTGAAATTGCCGTTCGCATGGCCCTGGGCGCGAGTCGTGCGCGGATCATTCGCCTGCTTCTGACCGAATCCATCGTCCTCAGCGTTGCTGCGGCGGCGGTGGGCAGCCTGTTTGCCGTGCTCACAGAAGACGGTCTCATCAAACTATTGCCACAGCAATTGCCCCGCGCTGAAGCCATTGCCATTGACGGTCGCGTGCTTCTGTTTTCCCTGTCTATCGCCATTCTGACAAGCATTATCTTTGGCCTTGCTCCGGCCCTGCAGACTTCGCGCGTAGATGCCAATGCCTTGAAACAGGATGGGCGCAGCGGTGAAACGACTGTACGTACCGGACGCACGCGAAGCTGGCTGGTTGGCGCAGAAGTGGCACTCTCTCTTACCTTGCTGATTGGCGCCGGACTGTTGCTGCGCACGTTCTGGGAATTGCTGCACGTGCATCCCGGTTTTTCTTCAGAGAATGTGCTGACAGCGACCGCTTGGCTTCCTGTCCCCAACGATCCCACCACGGATATTTACGGTACGACTGAGCAGCGGACTGCCCTGACTCGCGAGTGGATCCGCCGCCTTCACACCATTGCCGGCGTTAAAGATGCTGCGACGTCCAGCGTGCTGCCATTGCGCAATCAATTGAACCCGCGCGGATTTCGTGTGGAAGGGAAGAGCGATCAGGGAGATCCTTCCAGCGTTTACTGGGTTTTGATCTCTCCTGAGTTTGTCCACGGCATGGAAGCGAGTGTGCTTCGCGGGCGGATGTTTGAAGAGGGCGACGATTCGCGCGTTACTCCGGTGGCGGTGGTGGATGAAGCGGCGGCACGCCAGCTCTGGGGAAACCATGATGTCCTGGGGCGCAGGGTAAGGTTCGCGAATAATATCTTTGTGAATGGCAAGCCTCAAGCTCCGCCATGGATGACTGTGGTTGGAGTGGTGAGCAACATGAAATTCGGAAAGCTGGATGAAGGCGAGCTGCCTCATATTTACTCCAGCGCTTACCAGCTCAATAGTAAGTTCATCAACATCATAGTGCGGGCCACGGGTGATCCTGCCACGCTGGGCCGGAACATCCAGGCCGAGCTCCAGGCCGTCGATCCGAACCTGCCGATTTCTGATGTTGCGCCGATGACGGAAGTGGTCTCCGCATCTTTCGCTGAGCGTCGTTTTGCCGCTGCATTGATTGGCCTGTTTGCGCTGCTCGCTCTTGGACTGGCCGCAGTTGGTGTCTACGGAGTAGCGGCGTACATGGTGCAGCAGCGAACCCGCGAATTTGGCATACGCTCGGCGCTGGGCGCGACCACATCTGACCTGGTGCACATGGTTTTGCGTGACAGCATGGCGCCTGTGCTCTGCGGTTTGGCCGCTGGGATTCTCGGATCTGCGCTGGTTGGACGAGCCATCGCGAGCCTGCTGTTCGGGGTCCATACGATCGATCCCATGGTTTACGCCATATCGGTTGTGGTCTTGATGATCGTTGGATTTTCAGCCAATTACATCCCCGCGCGACGAGCAGGAAAAACCGATCCAAACCTGGCATTGAGGTATGAGTGAGAGGACCTAACTAGCGGTCCACTTCCAATCTGCGTATCGCTTGCGCAATTCAGTCTTCAGCAATTTTCCAGTGGATGTGTGCGGCAAGTCATTCACGAAGACAAAATCATCGGGCATCTGCCACTTGGCGAACTTTGCCGATAAGAACACCCGCAGCTCTTCTGCAGTAACCTGGGCACCATCTTTCAACGCCACAACTGCCAGCGGACGCTCCTGCCACTTGGGGTGAGCCGCGGCAACAACCCCGGCCTCACGTACTGCGGGATGACTCATCAGGGTATTTTCAAGATCGACAGAGCTGATCCACTCGCCTCCAGATTTCACCAGGTCCTTGCTGCGGTCTACCAGCTTGATGCAGCCATCAGGATCTATGGTGGCAACGTCACCGGTGCGGAACCAGCCGTCGGCTGTCCAGCGGTCAGCGGTTTCCGGCGCGTTGTAATAGCTTCCGGCAACCCACGGTCCGCGGACTTCCAACTCGCCCATGGTCATACCATCACATGGCGCTATGCCCTGCTCGTTACAGATGCGGACATCCACAAAAGGAAGTGGCCATCCTTGCTTGGCGCGGAAGGCATATTGCTCGTCTTCCGGTAGATCAAGAGCGGCGGGCGGCAGACGGGAAGCTGTGGCCTGCGGAGAAGTTTCTGTCATCCCCCAGGAGTGAATCAGGTGGAAGCCGCGACGATCAAGGTTGCGAATCAGGCTTTCCGGCGGTGCAGTGCCTCCGCAGAGAATGCGGATATCACGTGCCGGCTTCCAGTTTGGACGCTTCTCCAAGGCCTGCAACATGCCCAGCCAGACCGTGGGCACAGCGCAAGTCATGGTGACGCCTTCACGCTCAATCAAGTCCAGAATGCTTTCAGGATCAAGATGCGGACCAGGCAGCACATACTTGGCGCCAACCATGGCCGCACTGAAGGAGAATCCCCAGCCGTTGGCGTGGAACATGGGTGAGGCCAGCATCACCACGTCATGCTGAGAGAAAGCGCACGAATCCGCCATGGCCTGGGACATGCTGTGCAACACCTGTGAGCGGTGAGAATACAGAACGCCCTTGGGGCTTCCGGTGGTCCCCGAGGTGTAACACATGCTTGCGCCGTCATTTTCACTGATGGCGGGAAGCTTAAAGCTGCCGCTGGCCCGTTTCAACCAGTCTTCATAATCAGTGTAGCCGTGTTGCGCGGACTGGCCCGGATGCCGGACAACGAAGATGCGTTCAAAGTTTACCTTGTCGACAAACTTTTCAAGGACCGGTAACAACACGTCATCCACGATCAGAAAACGGTCCTGCGCGTGGTTGGCGATCCAGGCAATTTCGTCCGGATGCAGACGCAGGTTCAGCGGATGGAGCACGCCTGCCGCGGCAGGAATACCGAAATAACATTCAAGATGGGCATAGTGGTTCCACATCAGAGTGGCTACGCGGTCACCTTTTTTCAGGCCGATGGAATTCAGGCACTCCGCCAGTTGCAGCGCGCGCTGGTGGAGTTCGCCCCATGTATATCGGTGCAGCGACCGATCCGGCAGACGAGAGACAATCTCAACGTTGGTAGCATAACGTCCCGCACGCTCCAGCAATGCGGTGAGCGTGAGCGGATAGTCCATCATGGTGTGGATGGTATTCGGCGGCATCGCAGGCATTCTAAATGGTGGGAAAGGAAAATCACTGCGACAAAGTTTTTGGACGCCCGAACTTACCGGCGCGGGCGTCCTGCATGTTCCAGTCCGCGAATAAGACGTTGAAAATCCTGCGGTGGTGGGCAGTCAAGCGTGATGCGCTCCCCTGAACGCGGGTGGGTAAACTCAAGATGCGCGGCATGCAGAGCAACGCGATCAATCAAATGCTCTTCGGCTTCCGTTGGCTCGTATTTTCTGTCGCCGATGATCGGGTGGCCCAGGGCGGAAAACTGTGCGCGTATCTGGTTCTGTAATCCGGTGACCAATTCAACTTTCACAAGCGTGGCATCGCGAAAAACGCGATCCACGTAATACCGAAGTTCAGCGCGCGCGGCATCAGGGTCTTTGGCCGTCCGCAACTGCTGAAACAGTCCCTGGCGCTTAAAGTAATGGATAAGCGGTCCTGTGGCCGGGCGGAGTTGGCCCCGGACGACCGCCAGATATCCCCTGACCGGCGTATGCGCAAGAAACTGCCGGATGAGCGAATCGCGGTCACGGTCAGTCTTGGCAAACAGCAGAATGCCCGAGGCAAAACGATCAATACGATGCACGATCAACGCTCGTTGCTTTCGCGGCTTTAACTCAGCAATCAGCAGAGATAAAGCAGAGGGGACATCGGAGCCTTTGATCGGCACAGCGAGCAATCCTGCCGGCTTGTTGAGGACGATGAGCGCATCATCTTCAAAAAGTATGGAAACTTCACGTGGCATACGGGGCCGGCGTCGCGGGCCATGGCCTTCTTTACCGCGAGATTTGCCGGGAACGCCGCTCTGGTTTTTCCCGCGCTCTTGCCGGGTGTATTCACTGCGGTCTTTCTCGCGGTTTTCGCGCTTGTCTTTTCCTCGGGCGCGCGAATATTTTTCCTGAGCATCGTTGCGGCTTCGCCTTTGTGCTTCATTCCGACTTTGCGGAGTTGATGTCGGTTCGGAGCTTTGAGTTGAGCCCAAATGCGCATGGCGGTCCGAGTGTTGATCGGATCGATCTACGTTGCGGCTGGAATTGCGGTTCGGACCCCGGTGGGGAGCACGGCTTGGCTTTCCCTGATGGCTTCGAGCATTTCGCGAAGGTTTTTTCATGGATGACTTCAATCCATTATCAAGCCGCACCGGTGACAATCGCAAACGCCGGGATCGCATTTAAATGTCAGTGGGGCAATCATTGACGTGGATTGCTAGTCATTTCTCAAAGCAACCATGGGATCCACCTGCGCTGCGCGCTGCGCGGGAATATAACAAGCTAAAATGGCCACGCCGGCGAGTATGAACGATACGGCCGCGAACGTTAACGGATCATTTGCTCCCACTCCGTAGAGCAGATGCGAAAAGCTGGAAAGCAGGCGCGTAAGAATTAGCGCGCTAGCCGTTCCGATCGCAAGACCAAACAGAGCCAACCGAAGACCTTGTCCAATCACCATCCGAAAGATGTTTCGTTTTTCCGCGCCAAGGGCCATGCGAATCCCAATCTCATGTACGCGCTGGGCAACTGAATAAGAAATCACGCCGTAAATTCCCACAGACGCCAACAATAAAGCCAGACCTGCGAAAGCGCCGAGCAGCAGCATGGGAAATCGTTGGGTCAGCATTGATTCTGAAAGAATTTCTCGCATGGTGCGGACTTCATAGATTGGTTGATCGCTGTTGGTTGAGTACACAGCCGCTTTAATAGCCGGCATGATGGACGAGAAATCAAGCTGTGTGCGAACTATTGTCGTCAATTCTCCATAGACTGCCGGCACCCCGGAATCCGGAAACTGATCAAGAGATGCATAGGCCTGGGGTTGAAAAAGCCCCGCGGCATCACCCAACCCGGAATGGCGAATATGCCCTACTACGCCAATGATCCTGGCATCGCCCCAAAGGTTTACCATAATGCTTTGGCCAATGGGATTCTGGTGAGGGAAGTAAGTACTTGCCATAACACTATCGATAACGGTGACTCGTTCAGACCTGGTCGTGTCCTCAGCGGAAAAGAAGCGGCCCTGAAGGAGCGGAATTTTCATTGTCTGAAGATAGTCCTGGCCGGTCCAATACATAAGGAGGCGCGGGGCTTCCGCAGCGGATGAAGTTTCACGTGTTCCAATCCAGAACGGGGCAAAGTTGTTCAGTTGGCTCAGTGGGACATCGTTGGTAGCATCCACCGACTCCACACCCGGGATACTGCGGATGCGCTCGATCATCTGCTGATATGCGCTCCGTATGGTGGATGGTGTCCTGTTTACCGAAGAACGGCCTATCTTGAAAGTTACCAGGTTCTCCGCTTTAAAGCCTGGATCGGCTTGCCATAAATCGTGAATAGTGCGGAAAAGCAAGCTAGCGCCAGCCAGCAATACAAGAGTGAGAGCGATCTGGCCAATTATCAGGATGTGCTGAGTACGATGATGGATATTGGTTGAGCCACGTGATCCTTTTTTCAACGAGTCATGCAAATCCAAGTTCAACGTCTTGAACGCTGGGGCGAGGCCAAAAAGAATTCCAACAATGAACGAAACAAGCAAGGCAAACAGAAGAACTAACCCATTCAGGCTGACGTTTTCACTACGCGGCAAGTTTCCCGCCAGCATTGCCAAAACCAGAGTGATTCCCCATTTTGCAATTGCCAACCCTGCGATGCCTCCCAGCAGGGAAAGAAATACGCTTTCAGTCAGCAGTTGCCGGATAAGACGAGCATGGCTGGCGCCCAAGGCAGAACGCAGAACGAACTCGCGCGTTCGCGCTGCCGATCGCGCAAGCAAAAGATTGGCGACATTTGCGCAGGCAATCAGCAAAACAACGGCGACAGCCCCCAGAATCAGCAGAAGAGTCCCAGATAAATCACCTACAATGACTGGCTTGAGCGGCACGACGTCAGTACCCAGTCCTTGATCCGTTGCGGGATAAAGGCCACCGAGCGTTTTCTGGATGTTCGTCATCTCAAGTTGAGCCTGATGAATATTGATTCCAGGCTTTAGACGCGCCAAACAAAGTACGCCGGGAAAGCGGCGATCATTAAACATGGGATCGCCCTGGCCAAGCGGTATATAAACGTCGACATCAGAAGCGAGCCGAAATCCTGCTGGAAGAATTCCGATGATTGTGTAAGCTACTCCATCCAGAGTTACAGGCTTGCCAAGAACTTGCGGATTTCCTTCAAAGCGATTTCTCCATTGCGCGTTACTGATCATGGCCACGGGTGGGCCGCCGGGCCGGTCTTCTTCAACAGAGAATTCACGGCCCAATGCCGGCTGAACACCAAGAGTGCTGAAAAATCCTGAGGAAACTTCATATCCATTTACGTGTTCGGGAAGTCCCGGGCGTGTCAGGTTGAATTCAAACCATCGCAACGCTGCGATCTGCGCGAAAGCATGGGTATCGCGTTGCCAATCGCGAAAATCAGGCAATGACACGGATATGTGAGGAGCGTTGCGATTGCTTTGCCAGACCATCACTAGCTTATCGGGTTCGCGGTAGGGCAACGGGGCAAGCATCACGCCCTGTACCACGCTGAAGATTGCAGTGTTGGCGCCGATGCCCAGCGCCAGCGTTAAGACGGCGACGATGGTGAAGCCGGGAGATTTTCGCAATCCGCGGAGGCCATAGCGGATATCTTGCATGAATTGCTCAAGCCATACAAAACCCCACGCCTCGCGCGACTCTTCTTTGACCCGGGTGACATTGCCAAATTTGCGCAAGGCGGCGCAACGCGCTTCGTCGGGCGACATGCCGCGTTCGATGTTGTCCTGCGTCTCCATTTCGATGTGGTCTTGAATGCCTTGCTCAAGATCGGCCAACATGCGTTTGCGAAAAAATCTCATGATTCGCCTTCCTGCTCTGCCGGACGAAGGATCCTTGCAATCGCTCCCGCCAGTTTGTCCCACTTGCTGGTTTCAACCACCAGCTGCCGACGGCCCCTGGCCGTGAGCCGATAGAATTTGGCGCGGCGATTGTTTTCTGAGACGCCATCTTCCACTGAGATCCACTGCCGGCGAATGAGCCGGTGCAGCGCCGGATAGAGCGATCCTTGTTCAACCTGCAAGACTTCATCGGATTTGAATTCGATTGCCCTGGCAATGGCGTGACCATGGGCGGGGCCCAGCAGCAGTGTTCGCAGAATTAAGAGGTCCAAGGTGCCCTGGAGGAATTCAACGCGTTCTTTCTGTGCTTTAGTAGACATTCTAGGTGAGAATAAGCGCGCTCCAGTAGAATGTCAAGGTGAGTGATGGGAGGGCACAACGGCGCAACAGACTAAGTGCATGCCTGTTTGACAAAGACGAACAAAAAGCGATACTATAAAATCAGCCGAAAGATACCTCTCCGCGATGCTGTGACGAGAGCAGCTCTTTGAAAACCGAATAGAGGGATTTAGAGCAGAACGAAGCAAGAAATGGCAATCGACTGCTTTGTGACAGCCTTATGACAGTCTTGTGCCTGCCTTATGCTTGGCTTGTCGAATGGAATAAATCATTTGCTTTCAACAAAAATGTTAAAAATGGGGGGTGGGGTAAGAAAATTGCGACCCTCTGCCGATCATCGCGCATGATTGTAAGAACCAAGAAACCCACCACGGAGACACAGAGGCACGGAGAGGAAGCAAGGTCGCGCCAAACTTAATTCACTAACAACATAACTCAGCTAACCATACTCTCGGAGGCGCGTCTCTTAATCACCGTCTCTTAATTAACTAGGAGAACGTCTTCAGGTGAATCAGTGAATAACATCGGTCAGGACATCCGCTATGCGCTGCGCGGGCTGCGCAAGTCGCCCGGCTTTGCTGTGATTGCAATCGTTACACTGGCGCTGGGCATTGGGGCCAACACCGCGATTTTCACGGTGATCAACGCCGTTTTCTTTCATCCCATTCCGGTGAAAGATCCTAAGAGCCTGGTGGAAATCTTTACCGTGGACCAGCGCAGATTCTTCGGCCTGACGAATAATTTCTTTCCCAGCTCCTATCCTAATAATGAAGATATTCAGCGGCGGGCGCAGTCCTTTGACGGAATGGCGATTTCCTCATTTGGATTTGCGCGGGTAAGCATGACCGTGAATGGGCAGCCGAACCAGTATTTTGCCCAGCTTGTTTCCGGAAATTTCTTTGATGTGCTGGGTGTGCGGGCGCAACTGGGTCGCACTTTCCGTCCGGAAGAAGACCGGGAGATGGGGGCGGGACCGGTGGTGGTGCTGAATCATGGATTCTGGGAGCGCGCGCTGGCCGCGAATCCAAACGTGATTGGCCAGAACGTCTTGCTGAACGGTCAGGGATTCACCATTATTGGCGTGGCGCCAAAAGGATTTCAGGGAACCACTGTAATTGGCGGCCCGGACATGTGGATTCCCATGTCCATGCATGACCAGGTTTTTACCGGCTTTACCAAACAGCTATTCAATGAGCGACGCTATCTGGGATTCAGTGCGGTGGCGCGGCTGAAACAGGGTGTCCGGCAGGAGCAGGTCAAGGCCGAGTTGCAGGCGATTGCTTCCGATCTGGAGAAGGCATTTCCGCTGGCCAACAAAGGCCGCAGTTTTACCACGCAGCCGCTACTGCAATCGAGCGTGAACGCCAACCAGCGCGGACAGTTTGAGCGCGCCGGCGTGATGATGATGAGCGTGGTGGGCATTGTTCTGGTGATCGCGTGCTTTAACATCGCGAATCTTTTGCTGGCGCGGGCGGCGGGAAGAAAGCGCGAGATTTCCATTCGCGTCGCGATTGGCGCTTCACGCAGCCGCATTATCACGCAGTTACTTTCTGAAGCCATGGTGCTGGCCATTGCCGGAGGCTCGCTTGGTCTTGGGCTTGCTTTTGTGGGCCGCGATTTGATGTGGCGCTTTCGACCGCCACAACTGCCGGCAGATGGTATGGACCTGACGCTTGACTGGCATGTGATGGCGTTTACCTTCATGGTCGCCATTGGAACAGGGCTGATTTTTGGTCTGGCGCCGGCGCTGCAGGCGTCGCGTCCGGATCTTGTGTCTGAATTGAAAGAGCGTGCCGGTGGCGACCTGCGCAAAGGACGGCGGTTTGGCGTCCGTGACGTTCTGATTTCGCTGCAAGTCGCGGTTTGCCTGATCGCGCTGGTAGGCGCCGGGCTGTTTCTCATCAGCCTGCGCAATGCGCATGAGATGGACCCGGGTTTTGACACCACGAATCTGGCAATGCTCTCGTTTGATCTGGGCGCGTTGAATTATGACGCGGCGCGTGCGAAAGAATTTGAACGCCGGGCGCTGGAAGCGGTACAGAACACTCCGGGCGTACGCGCTGCGGCACTTTCCAATACCGTGCCTCTTTTCGCTGGCGGGATTGGAAGAACAATGTTTCGCGAAGGCGAAGACATGAGCAATGGTCAGGGCGGGCATGTTGGGCAAATTTCAGTGATTTCACCGGAATATCTGAAAACCATGGGAATTCCCATGGTGCGCGGCCAGGTTTTTGACAGCGCCGTGCGGGAGGACAGTCCGCGCGTCACCGTGATCAATGAGACTGCGGCGCACCAGATCTGGCCCAATGAAGATCCAGTCGGCAAGCGCTTCAAGTTTTTCCGCGACAAAGACTTCACCCAGGTAATCGGCATTGTGCACGATTCCAAATACAACTCTTTGGGGGAAGAGGGCCTACCTTATTTCTACGTCCCACTGGCGCAGAACCCTGATACCGCGGTGACTATCTTCTTTAGAACGCAGGGCGATCCGCGCACGGTTTTGAGCACGGTGCGGACGCAGGTCCAGGCCATGGACCGCAATTTGCCGATCACCAATGTCTGGCCGATCGGTGAAGTGATCTCGCAGTCGCTTTGGGCGTCATCGTTTGGCGCCAGCCTGCTGACGGTGTTTGCCATGATTGCCATGGCGCTCTGCGCGGTTGGAATTTACGGAGTTGTGGGATATTCCGTGGGACAAAGGATTCGCGAGTTCGGCATCCGCATGGCGCTGGGTGCGCAGCCGCGCGACGTGCTGCTGATGGTCCTAAAGAAGAGTGCTCTGATCATGGCCGCGGGGTTGGCTGCTGGATTGGTTGCGGCATTTCTGCTGGCGCGGCTGATCGTGACTTTTCTCTATGGAGTCAACACCAACTCGCCGCTGGCGTTTCTGGCTATGGCGCTGGTGCTGGCGGCGGTGGGTGTGCTCGCAAGTTATATTCCCGCGCGACGCGCCGCCAAGGTTGATCCTATGGTGGCGCTGCACTATGAATAACAGCCAGCCTTTTTAGCGATAAGTGATCTTCATCTGATCAACGTACACGCTGTAAGGTGTAGCGGCGCTGTTGCTATCCAGTTGAAATGCGTTGGTGAACTGGTTGTTGGCGGCCCCGGAGAAAAACGCATTGTGCGTGATGTTCACCGGAGTTCTCACGCCATCCACCGTGATTGCGTCATGAATCAGGGTGTGGGCAACAGTGTCATTGTGGTATTCGACAAAAATATGGTGCCAGGTTCCAGGCGTGAAGCGGGTGAGCGGAATTCCCGTGGCCTGCCATTGTTTCAACCCGTAATCGAAGATCCGCCATGTGTTTCCAGGATAGAGCGCCTGCCAGCTGAAGTTATAGACATATCCATTCAGGACTTGCTGGCATTCAAACTCAATTGCCTGCGGAAGATTTTCTGATCCGGTTGGAATATACAGATCAAATTCATACGTAAGCGCATTGATCTGCGTGGTAACGGGCGTGTGCGACTGATAGAAATATCCGTTGGTGAAGGGAACTGTTGCCGCAATGCTGAACTGCGTGGAAGAGCCGTCTTCACTGGGAGAGGCGATGCCCAGAGTGTCAGAGTAAGCTGCGACAGGTCCAGTAGCGCCATTGTTACCGCAATTGCCGCACGTGAGCCATGGAGCTTCTTCGATATGGCTGATCACCGTTGTGCTGGCTGTGCTGGTTGGAGTTGGTGAAGGAGTTGGGTTCGGCAGAGCGTTCGTTGCCGTTGAAGCCATCTTTCCACCGCAGGAGACAAGTGCAAATGTCAGCGCGACAACCAGGAGGCAAGATTGAGCTATTCGGCAGGACTGCAAGCGTCCCTCCCTCAAAAAAAGAAATTGGGTCTTGACTGTTAGCGAGGGCAATGTACTGGATAGCGGGTCATTTTGGATTACGACGAAGACCTGAGAAGGGAACTACAGAAGGGAGTGGACGTTGGTGCACTGTTTTCCGTATTGACCTGACCCGTAGGGCTAGACCTTCAGGAGCGGAACAAGTATTTTTTAAACGAAGGTAATTTGTTTATTCTCAATCAGTTTGCCAGAATTGGTTGTGGCTTTTCCGCCTCATTTAGGGGTGGCTAGGTGCTTCGCGACGAATGCCGGGAGGAGTTGAAGTCTCGGACGGCGCGAGCAGGAAGCCGGATCTGGTATCACCGGGTAAACAGTCGATATCACTGATTAAATCCGTGCTGCATAATGAAGCTGGTACAAGGCTCACCAACTCTAGAGGGAGCACGAAAGATTGACTTCCGGCAATCTGGACTTGTCGCAAACCGAGGCACTTCTGCGGGTCTCCGCACTGAGCGTTGACTATCACGCCGCTGGCGGCGATGTGGTCCGTGCGCTGTGGAATGTGGACCTCGAAATCGGCGCGGGAGAGAGTCTGGGTGTGCTGGGCGAATCGGGTTCGGGCAAGAGTTCTCTGGCTCTTACTCTGCTGCGTCTCCTGCCTAAGAACGCTCAGGTGGTCTCCGGCAGTGTGGAGTACCTGGGACGAAGCCTGACCGAGTTATCCCCAAAACAATTGAGAGAGATGCGCGGCGGCGAGGTAGCTCTGATATCGCAAGAGCCTGCGCTGGCTTTGAATCCGGTATTGCCGTTGGGCAGCCAGCTTGCGGATGTATTGCTGGCGCACAAAAATCTGGGGCGCGATGAAGTATCTGTCCGTTGCAACAAGATTTTGCAGGATGTTGGATTTACGGATCCGGAGCGCATTCTGCGCGCGTATCCGCACCAGCTCAGCGGAGGCCAGCGGCAGCGCGTGGCCATTGCGCAGGCGCTCATTTGCGGGCCAAAACTGCTGATTGCAGATGAGCCTTTGAGCGCGCTGGATGCGGCCACGCAAGCCGAAATCCTGGAACTGCTCCAGCAGTTAAAACGCGATCTGGGACTGGCCATGATGTTTATCACGCACAACGCGGGAGTGCTTTCGGCATTGGCGGACAACATTCTGGTGATGCGCAATGGAGAAGTGGCGGCGCGCGGCCGCATGGAGACGCTGCAAAGGTCTTCTGATGACACTTCTTCGGATGACTATGTCCAGAGCGTGTTGTTTCCCGAGAAAAACCTGATGGCAGCGCCACGCCGGGCAAGCAAAGCAGACGGCAGTGACGGGCCTCTGCTGGAGGTCTGCAACCTGAGCAAGAGGTTTGTGCAACAGCGGATTTTGTCACGAAAAAAGTTTGCCGTGCAGTCGCTGGAAGGAATTGATCTTGAGTTGCGCGAGGGGTCGACTGTGGCTGTGCTGGGGCGCTCCGGGTCAGGCAAGTCAACGCTGGCGCGTTGCATTGCCGGCTTTGAGACGCTGGATTCGGGCGAGATCCTGTTGGAAGGAAAGAGCAAGTACCCGCGCCGCCAGGTGCAGATGATCTTTCAGGACGCTGCAACTTCTTTGAATCCTGGATTCACCGCGCGGCAGATCGTCACCGAGCCAATGGAGATTGCGCGATGGAAGACTGAAGCCGTCCGGACGGCGCGAGCGTTGGAGTTAATGGAAGAGGTCGGACTTGATTCCGGCTGGGCATTGCGGCTGGCGGCTGAGTTCAGCGGAGGTCAGCGCCAGCGGCTGGCTCTGGCGCGAGCGCTGGCGGCCGAACCAAAGTTGCTCATCATGGATGAAGCGCTCTCTGGCCTGGATCTGCCGCTGCAAGCGCAAATAGTGCAGCTCTTGATGGAGCTCCAGGCACGGCACGGGCTCACATATCTCTATATTTCGCATGACCTCAACTTCATTTCGCTGTTTGCCGATGAAGTGATTGTCATGGATGCCGGGCGGATTGTGGACCACGCCGTCCCAGCTAAATTGGCTCAAAGTGTGCATACGGCCACGCGCGAATTGGTGGAAGCCAGTGAGCGGCTGCACGTTCCGGGAGTGGAGGCGACGGCATGATTCGCTACATCGCTCGCCGCGTGGGGCATGCATTTCTGTTGTTGTTCGGCGTCTCCATTCTGTTGTTTCTGTTGTTTCAGGCCGCACCAGGGGATTTCCTGAGCGAGATCAGATTGAACGCGCAGATTTCACCTGAAACAGTGACCGAGCTTCGCATGCAATATGGGCTGGACCAGCCGCTGCCTGTGCGCTACTGGAAATGGGTCAAGTCTTCCGCCAGAGGCGAATTCGGATACTCGTTCGCTTACAACACTCCGGCGGCAGCGCTGTTATGGCCGCGCGCGCGTAATACGCTTCTGCTGAGCGTACCGGCACTGATGATTTCATGGCTCATCGCCGTCCCACTGGGTGTGTTATTTGCAGGATGGAAGGGAAGATGGGCTGACCGCTTGTTCTCCAGCGGGACGTCAGCCCTGCTGGCCTTGCCTGACGTGTTGATTGCACTGGTGGCGCTGCTGATTGCGCTCAAAACAGGAATGTTTCCCGTGGGCGGAATGACTTCTGTAAACGCGCAAGACCAAAGCGCATGGGGCTGGCTGCGTGATCTGAGCTGGCACATGATATTGCCCGTAGGAGCATTGGTGATTGGCTCGGTGACGATCATTTTGCGCCACGTGCGCGCGAGCGTGAGCGAGGTGCTGGAGTCGTCTTATATGCGCGCAGCGGAAGGCCACGGGCTCTCACGATTCAAGCTGCTTTTTGGCCACGCGCTGCCTGCAGCGGCCAATCCATTGATTTCGCTGTTTGGGCTTTCAGTAGCGGTGCTGTTGAGCGTTTCATTATTGATTGAAGTTGTAATGAGCTGGCCGGGTATGGGGCCGCTGCTGCTGGAAGCGATTCTGGCTCGTGATCTTTTTGTAGTGATCGGCGCGGTCATGTTTTCCACCTTGTTTCTGATTGGGGGCAATCTGCTGGCGGATGTGCTGCTATATGCCTTTGATCCAAGAATCAGAAGACAAGGGATCAGGAGGCAGGCATGAAGCGGCCGTTCAAATTCACCTGGGCTGTGTGGTTCTTGCTGGCGATTCATGCAGTGATCGCACTGGCTGGGTTTAGCGCGCCTTATAACTATGAAACACAGGACCGGCAGCATCCATATGCTCCGCCTACGCGAGTTCACTTCACTGATTGCGCGGGAACGTTTCATTTGCGGGCTTTTGTTTATGCCACCAAAAGCGATGAAGGAAACCAAATTGGATATGTGCCAGATTGTTCGCAAATGGCTCGAATCCAATTCTTCACGACGGGAGACGAATACAGCATTGTGGGACTGTTTCATTCCACACGGCATTTGATCGGTGTGCAAGCGCCCGCCAATTTGTTCCTGATGGGGACGGATGGTTTTGGCCGCGACCAATTTTCGCGCCTGTTGTATGGCGGGCAGGTTTCATTGTTTGCAGGATTTGTGGCGGCGTCGTTTTCAGTGGTGATGGGTTTATTGCTGGGCGGAATCGCGGGAATGTATGGCGGCACGGTGGACGAAGTGGCCATGCGCGTAGCGGAGATTTTTATTACCGTTCCCTGGTTTTATTTATTGATCGCCGTACGCGCTTTTCTGCCGTTGCAAATCAGTCCCGTGGCCGCGTTTTTGCTAGTGGTTGCGGTGATTGGCATGGTGGGATGGGGACGTCCGGCGCGCCTGGTGCGGGGTGTGGTGCTAAGCGCGCGTGAACGCAATTTTGTGCAAGCCGCACGGGGCTTTGGTGCATCCAATGCCTACTTGCTGCGCCGGCATCTGATGCCGCTGACCTTCCGCGTGCTGCTCACGCAAATGGCGGTGCTGATCCCGCAGTTCATTCTTGCGGAAGTAATTTTATCTTTTTTGGGACTGGGCATCGGTGAGCCGTTCCCAAGCTGGGGCAACATGCTGGCACATGCGCAGCAATACAACGTGCTGGTTTCTTATTGGTGGATGCTTCTACCCGGACTGGCGCCCATTCCAGTATTTCTGGCATATCACTTATTGGCGGAAACGCTACAGGAGCGGATAAAATCAAATACCTAACCCAAACAAAAAAGAGGGCACTGGGGCGCGTAACGCGTTGCGTGCTGTGGTGTGTCCTGGCGATTCTTCCACTGCATGCGGGAGCGAACGCAGCGGTTCAGGAAGATCTTCTGCGCACTACTTCTGAACCGGGGAACCGGGGCGGAAAGCTGGTGATTGCCCAGCGGTCTGAGCCGCGGACGTTCAACCCTATTGTCGCCATTGACCAGAATTCCTTTGGTGTGAACGCGCGGATGCAAGCAGACCTGATTCACATCAACCGGGCTACGCAGAAAACCGAGGCTGCACTAGCCAAGTCATGGACCGTATCCAGGGATGGGACGCAGTTTACGGTAAAGCTGCGGCGCGGTCTGCGCTTTTCTGATGGAGCGCCTTTTGACGCTGATGACGTGCTTTTTTCTTTCAAGGTTTATCTCGATGAGCAGGTTCATTCTCCGCAGCGCGATTTGTTAATCATTGCGGGCAAGCCGCTTACGGTGCAGAAACTCGATGCGTACACGGTGCGCTTTATATTTCCAGCGCCGTACTCGGCGGCAGAGCGCGTATTTGACGGGCTTGCCATTTTGCCGCGGCACCTGCTGGAAAAAGAGTATCAGGATGGAAAGATCAATCAAGCATGGTCGCTGAATACCCCGCCGGAGAAGATTGCGGGACTGGGAGCATTTCGCCTGCAGCAGGTGATTCCCGGCGACCGCGTGGTGCTCGAACGCAATCCTAACTATTGGAAGATGGATGCCAAGGGCCAGAGGCTGCCATATCTCGATGAGCTGATCTTTGTGGCGGTCCCGACGCAGGATGCGCAGGTCATCCGCTTTCAAGCCGGAGATTCACAAATCATCAGCGGGTTGAGCGCGGAGAATTTTGCCGTGCTCGAACCGGAACAGAAGACACGCCATTTCAAGCTGTATGACGCTGGTCCGGGTCTTGAATACAACTTCCTGATGTTCAACTTGAACGATGACACGGAAGGGCGTCTGCCGGAAGTGGCGCGAAAGCAGAAATGGTTTCGCGATGTGCGTTTCCGCCAGGCCGTTTCGTCGGCGATCGATCGGGCAGGGATAGTGCGCCTGGTCTATCGCAACCGCGGCGTGGCGCTTGCTACGCATGTGAGTCCCGGCAACAAGGCATGGTTCAATGCTTCGATTCCCGTTTCGGGACGGTCTTTGCCTAAAGCGCATGAGTTGCTCAAAGCTGCGGGATTTTCCTGGAAGGCCGACAACACTCTTATCGATTCCAGCGGCCAGCCTGTGGAATTCACCATTCTGGTGAGTTCCAGCAATACACAGCGCGAGCAGATTGCAACACTGGTGCAGGAAGACTTGAAAGCGATTGGAATTACGGCCCACGTTGTGCCGCTGGAATCCAGATCAGCTAATGACCGGGTTTTGAACACGCATGACTATGAGGCAATCGTGATGGGGCTGGTGAGTGGCGATGCCGATCCCACTCCAGATATGAATGTCCTGAAGTCAGATGCGCAGACCCATTTATGGCATCTAAATGAGAAAGCGCCAGCCACTCCATGGGAAGCTGAGCTCGACCAACTCATGGAGAAACAGCTAGTCACGCTCAACTACCAGCAACGTAAAAAGATTTATGACCATGTGCAGGAAATCCTGGCACAGCAGCTGCCCGTGGTGTATCTCACCAGCCCGAACATTCTGGTGGGAGCGCAGGAAGACCTGGGTAACTTTCGCCCGGCAGTGATTGAACAGTATACTTTTTGGAACGCAGAAGAGCTTTTTTGGCACACCCCCGCCGGAAAATGATTGACCGGAAAAATAATGAATGGATGACAACGCCAACGAAATAGCTTTACTTGTAAACAGGGAAATCGCGGCTGAAGACGAACGACTGGTACAGGACTGCTTGAACGGCGATGAGCGCGCATGGAATACGCTCATCGACAAGTACAAGCGCCTGATCTATTCCGTTCCCGTCAAATACGGATTCAGCCCAGACGATGCCGGCGACATTTTTCAGAATGTCTGCATCGATCTGTTCACGAATCTTTCCAAGCTGAGAAAGATTGAATCGCTGCGCTCGTGGCTCATCACCGTGGCGACGCATAAGTGTTTCCACTGGAAGAAGCAGAAAAAACAGGATGTGGAACTGGACGCCATGGAACAGGAGGTGGCGGAAGAGATTGCGGCAGCCCCGATCATATTGCAGGAAGTCCAGGAGGAGCAGGCGGTCCGCGACGCCATTCAACGGCTCACACCGCGGTGCTCGGAGTTGGTGAAGCTGCTGTTTTATGAGCAGCCGCCGATGCCCTATACAGACGTGGCGCAGAGACTGGGCCTGGCAACCGGGTCTATTGGTTTTATACGCGGACGCTGTCTCAGCCGGCTGCAGAAGATTCTTTCGGAGTTGGGATTCTAGATGGCCCAGGAGCCGAACTTCGGAATCGAGCAGTGGATCATTGACCTTGCCGGCATGCCGGAAGAGGGGCCTCGCTACGCCTTTCTCGCTACTCAAGCCGATAAGCGCAGTAGAAGCGCGGTCGACTCTCTTTACAATGCCGTGGTCATTTATGCGCGGGTGGACCTGCAGAAAGCAGAACGCATGGCGCGGGCCGCTACCTGGATCGCGGAACAAATCAATGATTCTTACTCTTCCGCGCAGAGCGCACGGGCGGTTGGCCATGTGTTCTATCTGACGAGCAAATATCAAAAAGCGATCCATGAATATGAAAAGGCGCTGGTGATTTTCCAGCGGATCGGCCACGACGTTGATTACGCCCGGACGATCAGCGGAGCGCTGCAAAGCCTGATTTATGACGGCCAGTACGAACGCGCCTTCCGGCTGGGCGAGGAAGCGCGCGGCATTTTTCACCAGCACAAAGACCGCCTTCGGCTTTCAAGGCTGAACAGCAACATTGCCAACATCTATTTCCGGCAGGACCGCTTTCAGGAAGCTGTAGAGGTTTATGAAACTGCCTACGAGGAATTCCTGGAATACGGCGAACCGCTGGATATCGCCGCCGTGCTCAGGAACCTGGCTGTGTGTTACTACAGTCTGAATGATTTTGACCGAGCGGAAGAAACCTATCGACTGGCGCGTCAGCATTGCCTGGAGCATGGCTTCTCCCTGCTGGTGGCTGAAGCGGATTACAACGTAGCGTACCTGCACTATTTACGTGGCGAATATTTACGCGCCATTGAGCTCTATGATCAGACGCGCACGCTGTGCGCGGAGCTGGGTGACCGTTATCACCAGGCGCTATGCGACCTGGACGAGTCAGAGATCTATCTGGAATTGAACCTGACAGAGGGCGGCACGGAGCTGGCGCAGGATGCATTTGCCGCCTTCACCGAGCTGGGCATGAAGTATGAAGCTGCCAAAGCGGCCACCTTTTCGGCGATTGCCATCAGCCAGCAAGGCCGGTACAAACAGGCGCTGGAAGGTTTTGATCGTGCGCAAGACCTTTTCATTGTGGAGGGCAATCCTCTCTGGCCTCCTCTTATTGATTTGTACAAAGCGCTGGTATTGTACGAAGCCGGAGAAGACGATAAGGCTGAAGACCTGGCATCCAAGGCGCTCAATTATTTTTCCCAGTCGGTACTGCCATCCAAGGCGGCTTTGTGCGAGCTGCTGCTGGCGGCAATCGAGCTGCGCGGTTCTGATCCGGAAGAGGCGCGACGCTACTGCAGCGCGGCACTTTCCCGCCTGGCCCATATTGATTCTCCCGCAACCTACCAGGCTTATTTCATGCTGGGCCAGTCCGAGGAGGCCAGCGGCAATACCGAACTAGCACGCCAGGCCTATGAGCAGGCATTCAAAAAGCTGGAAGATCTGCGCAGCCATCTGGGCAAAGAAGAGCTGAAGATCGCGTTTCTGAAAAATAAGCTTGCGGTTTATGAAGGGCTGGTGATCACGTCACTGGCGGTAAGCTTTGGCATGCGGGCGCAACGAGAAGCTTTTGGCTATATTGAACAGGCAAAATCGCGCAGCCTTGCCGATCTGATTGCGTTCCGTGCTTCGTCGATAACCTCCCGCGAGCCCGAGACGCTCTCGCCGGCGATGGGAGAGTTTCGCGACCTTCGCCAAAAGCTGAACTGGACCTACCACCAAATTGAGCTTGAGGAACTGAACCCCACGGGCCGTTCACGGGACCGTATTCAGCAACTGCGGCTACTAAGCCGCAACTATGAAGATGCGCTGGTTAAAGCGTTCTCACAAGTGCAGCATGTGGACCGTGAGTTCGCCAGCCTGCAAAATGCCAAAACTGTATCGGTTGAGGAACTGCAAAGCATTTTGCCGGAAAATACTTTGCTTCTGGAGTACTACACGGCACGCAATCGCTTTTACGTCTGCCTGGTTTCGCGCAAGGGCTTCAAGATTGTCTCCCTGGGCGGCGTAACCGAGGTGAGGGAGAAGCTTCGTTTGTTGCAACTGCAGCTGGCCAAATTCCGGCTGGGCGCGGACTACATTCAGAGACTGGAAAAACCTTTGCTGCAGGCGACGCAGGCCCATCTGGAAGAGCTTTACGCGCTCTTGATTGCCCCGATCCGCGACCAGATGACGGCCGAGCATCTGATCATTATCCCGCACACTTTTCTGCACTATCTGCCGTTTCATGCTCTTTCGGATGGTGAGCGTTATCTGATCGACGATTTTTCCGTCTCTTACGCTCCCAGCAGCAGCATTTTTGCTGTATGCCAGGAAAAGGCGCAGCCAGAGAGTGACCGGGGGACGCTGGTAATGGCGGTGCCGGACGCCCGCGCTCCGTTTATCGAAGAAGAAGCCCGGTTTGTAGCTTCTGCCATGGAAAATACCCGGCTTTTTATGGGGACGGAAGCGACCGAGGAGCGTTTGCGCACGTATGGTCCGCAAAGCCGGTTCATACATATTGCAACGCATGGCTATTTCCGCCAGGATAACCCCATGTTTTCGTCGATCCGGCTGGGCAATTCCTTGCTTAGCCTTTTTGATCTGTATCAGTTGCGCTTTGACGCCGAACTGGTGACTTTAAGTGGTTGCGGTACAGGAATGAACGTGGTGATCGGCGGGGACGAGTTGATTGGGCTGGTCAGAGGCTTGCTTTATGCCGGCGCTCAGACCCTGATGGTGAGCCTGTGGGAAGTGCATGATCAAAGTACTGCAGAATTTATGCGAGATTTTTACCAGGATTACAGGGCATCGGCCAATAAAGCGAATGCCTTGCGAAACGCGGTGCTAAAACTGAAGGAAAAGCACCGCCATCCATATTATTGGGCGGCATTTGCGCTGGTAGGCAAGTTTTCATGAGAAATTCTAAAAATTCTTGCCCAGCCTATATTTTTGACCTTAGGTGAGACTCTTATGACTAGAAGCAGGCTCATCCGTCGACTGCTAAAAAGGGGATACGGACCCGGAAGCCGTACCCCCTTTGTTTAGGTTTAAGAAAAGTCACTATGACAGAAGCTGCAAATCATTTCGATATTACCGAGTGGGCTGACTACGTCAGGAACGCGGTTCCAAACGAGCGCCATGAGCGTATGCTCGCCCATCTCCAGTATGGATGCTCCAAGTGCGAAAGAGTAAAGGGAGTCCTGTCCAAGTTTGCTGCCATTTGCAAGCGGGAAGCGACGTTTGATGTTCCCCGTTTCGCCGAGCAGCAGGTAAAGGCATTGATGGGCCTGGCGAAAGCTCCACGCCCCTCCGCTTTCCAGCGCATCTGGGCCAGTTTGGTTTATGACAGTTTGAACGATCCCCAACCCGTGGGAGTGCGTGGAACCCACCAAATTAACCGCCAGGTACTTTTCCACGCCGGTGACTACTCAGTTGATCTTCGCTTTGAACATGAAAAGGGGTCAGCCAGCATGGTGCTGGTAGGCCAGATCGCCAATCAGAGAACGCCAGATGAAGTACTGGCCAATCTGCCGGTCATTCTTGTGGCTGGGGAACGCGAATTGACGCGGTCTATCAGCAATACCTTTGGCGAGTTCCAGTTGGAATATGTACCAGAAAGCGATCTACGCCTGCTGGTGCCAATGGAATCCAGCGGACAGGAATTAGAAGTGCAGTTGGGGAAGACTCCACAGTTGTAATTTCAAGAGGCAATTTAGTTCGGACAACGAAAATGAGGAATCTTAGTTTACTCATCCTGATGGGTCTGGTGCTTGGTCTGCCTGCAGAGGCGCAGACCACCTATATCCTCACCGCATCTCCCGGCAGCATGCAGGGCGTGGTTGATCGTCACGGCCTGACGGTGCTGAAGGAACTTTATGACGGCACTAACTGCGTCATGCTGGTGAATTCCCCCTCCGCCAATATTTCCGGCACCGAAACCGAAGTTGAGTCAGATCTGGCTGTAGTGAGTTTTGAGCCGGAGCAGCGCGCTGCGCTGCCGGAATTGAGTGCTCTCACGCAACCCACGCTCACACAATCCAGCACCAGCATTCTTGACAGTCTGCCGGGGCGCACACTGGTTTCATTCTTCGGCAGCGTTGTTCCCAGCAATTACACCACGCAGACGGCGACCAGCATCATCCGTCTGCAGGATGCACGCACAGCCACAAAGCTGACCGGTTCCGGCACCGTGGCGATCATCGATACCGGCGCTGACTTTAGCCATGTCGCCCTTACGGCCGTGCTGGTTCCGGGCTATGATTTTACGCGCGATACGGCAGGCGCCTCTGAACTGGCTGATCTTGACCCCGCGGTGGCCGCACAACTTCAGCAGAGTTCCACCAGCATTCTGGATGCGCAAAACACTCTTCTATTGAACAGTTCGGCGCTTGCAATCCTGAACCAATCCAGCACGTCAATCCTGGACCAGTCCAGCACATCGATTCTCGACAGCACTCTGGCTGAATTTGGCCATGGCACCATGACGGCCGGTATCGTGCATCTGGTGGCTCCTACAGCCAGAATTATGCCGCTGAAGGCGTTTCGTGCTGATGGTTCGTCAAAGCTTTCTGATCTTATTCGCGCCATTTATTACGCAACCGATAACGGCGCTAACGTTATCAGCATGAGTTTCAGTTTAGGTCAGCCCTCCCCCGGGCTACAGGCCGCTGTACAGTATGCTCTTGGTAAAAACGTGATACTGGTTGCTTCATCCGGCAATGATGGATTGAAGACGCTGGTTTATCCGGCGAGCTACGGTGGCGTGCAGGGCGTTGGGTCTACGAACAACAGCGATCTCAGAAGTACTTTTTCGAATTACGGATCTGGCGTGGTCATGTTTGCGGCCCCGGGCGAAGGCGTGGTTACAACCTATCCTGGCGGCAGCTATGCGGCAGGCTGGGGCACTTCCTTCAGCACGCCGATGGTGGCCGGTGCGGCAGCGCTTATTCTGCAGGCAAAGCCCGCAAGTAAGCCCGGCGATATCAACAATGTGCTCTCGAAAGCCCAAAAGGTTAACGACATGGGCTACGGTCGCATTGATCTATATCAGGCGCTGACAACGCTGGTGAGCAATAGCGTTTCCGGCAGCTCTAATAGTGGCGGCTCGGCGGTTAAGTTCTAACACCATGGCTGAAAATGGTGCTTTGTCGCTCCTCTGGGTGTAGCCAGAGGCGGCTAAGTACTCTCCAAGGCAAACAGTCTGCTGCAACGGCCTGTTTCCGGCGTAGCCCTCTGCACTTATCTTTTCTTTGCACTCAGCGACCATTTGCGCCTTTCACGGTTAACATTCAAAGCTCCTGACATATACAAAAACTCCTTCCCTTATGGGCACCAAAATTTATTAGCAAGTCTAATTTTTTGGGCTGTTTTTTTGTCATTTCTATCAAGTTCTTAGAGTTTTTAAATTCCTGTGATGAGATGCCAAAGACCTTAATAATTCGTTACCAAGCTTCTCGCCATGAATGAATTAACGCTTTAGAATCATGTGTTTGGATGTGACGAAGGTGACTGTATCCCATCATCGAGTCCAGCTAAGAATTTGTCTATTGTTCGCTTTTTTCGGCGCTGCTTCTGGGTTGGTTGATAATTCTTCATCAATTCTGCCGGGCCCTTCTGGCATACTTTCTCCAGTTCGACGGATACCCTTGAAGGGAGCCTCTCAGGGTGGGGAAAGTTCTCGCCGAGAGGATTTAAAGAGCAATGCGTCAGTCAAGGATGCTGGTAAAGATCTGGGGTTTGTTACTTGTCATGAGCTTACCGCTCATGGCTCAGGACAAGTTTGTCCTGGTAACGAATCCTTCCAAAGTTCAGGATGTTTGTGGGCGACACGGCCTTACTCAAGTGGGCCAGCTTTCCAAACATGGTGTTTTCCTGGTTTCAACGTTTTCACAAGATCCAGGCATCTTGAGCGACAGTGATGTGCAGAGCTTTGAGCAGAACCATGCACTGGCTGTCCCTGAACTTTCCGGCGCCACAATCGCCAACCTGACTCAATCCTCTACGTCTATTCTTGATGGCCTGTCAGGACGGTCCGTTGTTACTTACTTTGGCTCATCCGTGGCCAGCAACTATGTGAATCAACCGGCCACGACAGTGATTCACCACAGTGAAGCTCAAAGCGCCACCAATCTTATTGGCACGGGTGTTACTGTGGCGCTGATTGATACCGGCGTTGATCCGGCACATCAAGCACTTCAATCCAGTCTGGTTTCGGGGTTTAATTTCATTAGTGAAAATAATGACCCTTCAGAACTGAACGATCTTGATCCTGCGACGGCTGCCGCGTTGGCGCAGTCTTCCACCAGTATTCTGGATGGCCAGAACCTGGTAATCCAGAATAGCTCCACGATCGCAATTCTCAGCCAGTCAAGCACCAGCATTCTCGATGGGCCTCCGAGCGCGTTTGGTCACGGAACCATGACAGCGGGGCTTGTGCATCTGATTGCTCCCGGCGCGCGCATCATGCCGTTGAAGGCCTTTGCGGGAGATGGCAGCTCTGATCTGTTTAATATCGTTCGTGCCATTTATTACGCTGCCGACAATGGCGCCAATATTATCAGCATGAGTTTTGAACTGACCCAGAGTTCGCCGTCACTTCAGAATGCCATTCAATATGCGATCAATAAAAATGTCATCATTGTGGCGGCTTCCGGCAATGATGGCCAGCAAATGCTGGTCTATCCTGCCGGCTATAACAGCGTAATTGGTGTTGGTTCCACGGACAATCAGGACGCCAAGAGCACGTTTACCAATTTTGGCACGAACGGCATTTTCGTCGCCGCTCCCGGAGAAGGTGTTATCAGCACTTATCCAGGAGGCAATTACGCCGCGGCCTGGGGAACATCTTTCAGCACGCCACTGATTGCCGGGGAAGCCGCTCTCATCCTGCAAGCGAAGCCCGGATACAAGAGCAGTGACGTCGCGAATGCAATTTCACGTGCTGCATCTGTTCCGCAGATGGGCCACGGCCGCGCTGATCTGTGTCTCGCGTTGTCAAGCATCCTATCTGGCGGGAAGGCGTGCCCAACGGTTCATGGAAATTAAACCGGCGTTCCTTCCTAAAGACGCGAACTGTTGATTTTTCCCTTTTAGCTTTTTGGGAAAGGCTCGCCTTTAATAGCTCAATAGCTGCCGGAAGCCATAGGCGAATAACGACGGAAAAAACTGTCGGCCTTCCATTGTGGGTGCCCCGGAATATCCGCCACCCGCATCATGAGCGCGTGAATAATTTCCTCATATTTTCCTGCAGCGGCCAGATCCACTGGCTGGTCCAGATCGTCTGACGGCGCATGGTAGCGCTGCGTCAGCCAGTTTTTGAAGGTCGTCTGCTCCGGAGACCCTTTCTCAAATCCGACGCCCATGGCCAGAGCCGGTACGCCGTGGCGGATGAAATTGTACTGGTCACTGCGGATGAATGCGTTTCTTTGCGGCTCTGGATCGGCCTGCACCTGTACTCCCAATGTCTGCGCTGCCTCTCGAGCCATGTCGCCCATGTCGGATTCCGCCAGCCCGTAGACGGTCAAAATTTTCAGCGGCACAATGGGCAGAAACATATCGATATTGATATTGGCAACCATCGATCCCGGTTTTACCGTGGGATGCGAAGTAAAGTAGCGCGATCCAAGCAGCCCTTTCTCTTCTCCGGTGACAAATACAAACAAGAGCGAGCGTTTTGGTTTAGGCGACTGCTTCAGAGACCCAATCAGGTCCAACAGCACGGCGCTGCCGGCAGCATTGTCCATGGCTCCGTTATAGATCCGGTCGCCGTTGATGGGCTCTCCCACGCCGAGATGGTCAAGATGGGCTGAGAGCACCACATATTCATTCTTTAGTTTTGAATCGCTTCCGGGAAACTGTGCTACCAGGTTAGACGACTCCACCGCCTTCTTATTGACGGATGCTTTGGCCCGAATAGACAACGTCAGAGGGAAGCGGGGCAGCCGTTTGCGGTCCTTTACCAGATCAACCAACTCTTGCAATGAGTGCCCCGAACCTTCGAACAGCTTCTGGGCTCTTTCTGGATTGAAGGTTACTGCCAGATCTTCTCCGGAGGTTTCATCAAATTCAGCGCCCTTGAGCGCCATGTTAGGATGTGCCCGATTGGCCGAGATCCGCGACCAGGGAATATCCATGGCGGCCGGATTCAAAATTGTGATCACTCCTACTACGCCGGCTTTGCGCATTGCCTTCCAGCGCTCACCGGCAGATTGATAATGGGAAGCCAGCGCTCCGGGAATCTCAGAGGGAGCACCGGCAAAGATTACGACCACCTTGCCGCGCAGATCGAGCTCTGCAAGGTCGTTATAGCCAAGCTCTGGTACGGTGAGGCCGTAACCAACAAATACCAGGGGAGCTTCCACGGAGGAGGCCAGATCCACGCGTGTGTTGAAGATCGCGTCGTCGCCCAGCGTAAGAGTTTCTGCCTGCTTATTACGGACCAGCGCCAGGCTGGAATCTTTCTCCACAATCTGCCGTGACACAAGCTGGATCGGCTGGTAGAAGCCGTTGTATCCTGCCGGCTCCAGCCCCGCGAGCTTAAATTGTTTCACCGCATATTCCTGCGCCTGGCGCAAGCCCGGGCTGCCAGTCTCGCGGCCTTCCATGCTGTCCGAAGCAAGAATCTTTACATAGTTCCACCAGACCTTGCCGTCAAAATGCGCTTCCGTCGCGGATGTGCTGCGGGCGCCCTCGCTGGCTTCCGAGGTTTTTCCTTTGAGCAATTCAGGTGAGGACTGAGGCTGTGCCTGGGCGATCGCGGCAGTTAACAGGATGATAAGTAATAGTGGTTTTCTCATGGCGGTTGGCTGGTCCTCCCCAGGGACGAACGCGGAATGCGCAAGGATACCATTAGCTTTGTATTTTTTTGCGTGAAAAGCCCTTTGCCAGACCCATTTTGAACCTGTGAAGTACAGTTCGGTTCATGTTGACTGACCGCCGGTTCTCAATTGGAATCCGCGCAGCTAGATGCAGGTAAAAAGTTGGTTTTGCTGGTTGAAAAGACCACGCCATATAGGGATAATTGGGCAGCAATCATGCCTAAAAAATCTGAAAAGCAACAGGGGGTTTCCAAGGACCTCTGGATCGCTCCGCGGTATAGCCTGAAGGCTGGCGAGCGAGCCGGGGAAAACCGTCCTGGCGGTCCGCCCAACAGCAGCCGTTTTCTTGAGTTGGCGGACATTGCTCTTGGGGTTAAAAAACCAGTGGCCCGGAAAAAACGGACACCGCCTGCCAACGCCCATCAGACTTCAAAAACAGAGCCCTATTCAGGGATGGACTACAACACCAAAAACCGTCCCACGAAGTAGCCCTGAAATTTTTAGTCCTTGGGATGATTGGATGCTTGCAGGGTAAGAGATACGGTTTTCGCGTATTCGCGAAGTTTTTCCAACGATGTTGCCAACGCGGAAGCCTTCTCTGCTAATCCTCTGGCGCGAGCCACGGCCATCACCTGATCAGCTTCCATGCTGAGCCGTTCCAGCGTGCTTACCAGATATCCCAGTGCGTCCGCATGCGGCTTCCACAGATACGCAGAGGTGGCTTTCTGGTTATATTCGTCCACTTCAACTACCATGCGCGAAAGGTAGGCCACAATCGTCATCATGATGCTGGCAAAATCCGCGCGGAAACTTCTTTCGCTCGGATACTCCACTTTGAACGCTTCCACTTCCGCCGGTGAAAGCATGATCTTCGAATTCTTGACCGGAAAAATATAGGCCACTTTTGGATCGGAAGTGCGAACATGCTCTTTGAGAGCCTGGCGCGCGCTGTGAATTTTTCCTTCCTGCACGGCGTTCTGTACAGCCTGTGAAGGCGCCACGGCCAATACCTCTGCGTTCAGTGTCTGCGACGAAACTCCCTGCTGCTGCCTGCCCGCACCTGGCTGGGGCGGCGGAGGTACATTCGTTGAAGGCCCTTGCGCTGTTTTGGGTGCTGGAATGGCGGGACGCGGCGGAGGCGCTGGACTTGAAACTGGTGGCGGCGCCGGCTGCCGTTGCGCTGGCTGCGCCATTCTTACCGGGCGCTTACTGTCTATTACTTTTTTGTATTTCGATACTTTGCGGAACTCATCCTGCGCGAACTGATAATCCTCCGACAGAATCTGCGAGGTCTCAACTTCGGTCAGATTTTTTACCGTAATGTCGCCTTCCACGCGGGAGAGGATGCTGCCGCCCTCTCGCTGGACAGTCTCGGCAAACGTCTTGATTTGAGTTGCGGCGTCATGAAACAGTTCATCAAATTTTCGCCCAAAAATGTCATTCCATACTGCCAGGTTTGCCAGGGAATCAGGATGGTAGAACGATTTGCCCAGAGACTGCTTCAGCTCACGCACGCGCTGTACGATCCCTGAATCGATGATCTGGTCAAAATGGCGGAACTCTTCCAGCTCCTGATAAAGGTATTCAAACTCCTGCAGCAAAGTTACATGCTCCGGTGGCATGGGTTCGCTGGGCACGTCGGCCAATGCGCGGTACAACTCGGCTTCAAACGCGAGCGCGGACTGTGAGATGTATGCGTACGAACTATCTACCTCAGGCCTCTGCCAGGCCACCTGCTGCTCGTTCTGAGCCGGAGTGCGGAAAAGGTAGGTGATGATGCAATCGGTCTTGTCGCGATCGCCCGAGCGTTGCGATCCTTTGCCGGTGAAGTAACGCAGCAAGGCATGAGCGGTCTCAAATCCGGGAATCGTCTTCAGGGCATCGCGGACCAGAGGCGGCGTTAGAGCAAGGTCCAGCAGATCAAGCCACATCTTGAAATTGTGGCCCAGTTCAGCGGCAGTCTCAGGCGAGTCTGATACGCTCTTGATTTCAGCAGGAACAGGCACACCATGTCCCAGGTTCTTTTCGAGAAGCCCGAGGTAAAAGGTGTGAACGGTTTTAAGGTCTTGCAGTTCCTTATGGGAATCCTGGCCCAACGTTTACTCCTGCCCTTACGAGTCTTAAAATTTTACAAATATTGGGGGTGAGCAGCCGGAATTTCCGTGTAGTTTAAACCAGCTGAATCTTCAGACACAATCGGGTATTCCCTTATAAAAAAGGTAACCCCTTACAAACTACTGATTCTATGTAAGTTACTTTAACACAGATCGGCTGTTTTGTAGTCTATTTTCCGCCCAGCAGCATTTTTGCAATTGTTTGCAACTGCATGTTGGACGTGCCTTCATAGATTTTTCCAATCTTGGCATCGCGATAGTACTTCTCCACCGGATAATCCTTGGTGAACCCGTTGCCACCATAAATTTCCACCGCCAGTGAAGCCACACGCTCTGCCACCTGCGACGCAAACAGTTTGGTCATGGCCGCTTCTTTTACAAAATTCATGCCGGCATCTTTCATGCGCGCTGCGTTATAGACCATCATCTTTACGGCCTCAATCTCCGTGGCCATCTGCGCCAACTGGAACTGTATGCCCTGGAAGTCGGCAATGCTTTTGCCGAACTGCTTGCGCTCCTGCGAATACTTGAGCGCGCTTTCCCACGCTCCGCGGGCCAGCCCCAGCATCTGCGCGCCAATGCCGATGCGCCCTTCATTCAACGTTTCAATCGCAATCTTGTAGCCTTTGCCAACTTCGCCCAGAACGTTTTCTTTGGGCACGCGGCAATCTTCCAGAATCAGCTCGCATGTACTTGAAGCGCGGATGCCCAGCTTGTCTTCTTTCTTGCCGACGGTGAATCCGGAAAATCCTTTTTCCACGATGAACGCTGTAATGCCCTTGTATCCCGCAGCCGGATCCAGCGTGGCAAACAGGATAAACACGCCCGCTTCCTTGCTATTTGTGATCCACAGCTTGCGGCCGTTTAGAACATATTCGCTGCCTTTAAGCTGTGCGCGCGTCTGCATGGCGAATGCGTCTGAGCCGGAGGAAGCCTCGCTCAGCGCATAGGCTCCCACGGTGTCGCTTGTCATTTTGGGCAGAAAGCGGCGTTTCTGTTCTTCCGTGGTCCAGTGCATCAGCGCGTTATTCACGAGCGTGTTCTGCACATCAACAATCACGCCGGCGGATGGGTCGACGCGAGAAATTTCTTCCACCGCCAGGATCGCCTCAAAAAAACTTCCGCCCGCGCCGCCGTACTGTTCCGGGACTTCCACTCCCATCAGGCCGAGAGAAAAAAACTGGTCAATCAGATCGCGGTCAAACACGCCTTTTTCGTCCATTTCACGGACTTTAGGCCGGAGGGCCTGGTCGGCAAACTGGCGCACGTTGTCGCGAAACAAATTCTCGTCGTCGGTGAGCGCCACCAGCGGTGGCGGCGGTGCAATCTGCGTGGAAATCTGGGACATCAGACGGAT
This sequence comes from Terriglobia bacterium, assembly GCA_963724105.1. Taxonomy (GTDB): domain Bacteria; phylum Acidobacteriota; class Terriglobia; order Terriglobales; family Acidobacteriaceae; genus Angelobacter. The sequence goes on from CAVRTD010000010.1 coordinate 1,041,617, forward strand.
CCTTAAGAGGGATTAGGCTACTCAAAAAATTGTATCACCGGGCGCTTGCTTATCTGTTTGCAGGTACTTGTGTGGTGTTACCACTTGACGCACGCTGCCTCTACCAATTTTAATGCCAAACATGCGCGTAGCCTTCTTAGGTCTTGGAATCATGGGACGGCCCATGGCCGCCAATCTGGTGAAAGCCGGCCACGAAGTTACCGTCTGGAACCGCACGCCCCGCGATGTGGAAGGGGCCACAACCGCAGCCACGCCAGCCGAAGCTGCCAAAGACAAAGACGCCGTCTGGGTCTGTGTCTCTGACACCAAGGCTGTTCAGACCGTTCTTTTTGGGCCCGGTGGCGCCATTGAAGGCCTTTCCAGTGGCACGGTTGTTGTCGATTCCAGCACCATCTCGCCTTCCGCCAGCCTGCTCTTCATGGAAAACCTGCAGGAAAAAGGCTGCGAATTTCTCGATGCTCCCATGACTGGGTCAAAGATTGCCGCGGATAGCGGCCAGCTGATCTTTATGATCGGCGGCGCGGCGCACAACATTGAGCGGGTTGAGCCGTTGCTTCGCGCCATGGCTAAAAAAGTGATCCACATGGGCGAAAACGGCAAAGGCCTCTCCGCCAAGCTTGCCCAGAATATGAACATCGTTTTCATCTATGAAGGGCTTTGCGAGAGCCTTACGCTGGCCAAAAAACTGGGCGTCGCACCGGAGAAGATGTTTGAATTGATTGAATCTTCCATGATCCGCTCCGGCGTAGCCGAATACAAGAAGCCGTTTCATCCTTGCCGAGGACTGGACGCCCAACTTTCCGCTCAAGCTGATGCACAAAGACATGCACCTGATGATGGACGCCGCCAAAGAAAACGGCGTGGAACTGCCGGGCCTGACCAAGATCGACGAACTCTATGAAGAGGCCACCAAGGACGGCCATGGCGATCTCGACTATGCGTGTACGATGATGCTGATTGAAGAGCGCGCGGGCTTGAGGAAAAAAGGGAAGTAGCTAATGCCGTCAAAGGCGCCACTCATTTTTACGTATTACATTGCTGCTCCCGTCGAGAAGGTCTGGGATGGGTTCGTTTCGAAGGAGGCGAACCAGAAAATTTTCATGGGCGCAGAATTTGAGGTGGACTTGAAACCGGGCGGAACCATGGCCTGGTCGGGACCCGGTAAAGATGGGAAGCCCGATGCGATATGTGACGGGTAAGGTGTTGCGCGCGGAAGCGCCAAAGCTGCTCGAGTACAAGTTCGGCATGGGCGATGGCGCGGTGATGTCCAGGGTAAAGGTGGAACTGACTCCGGAGACGGAAGCAGTGAAGGTTGTGGTGACGAACGATGAGTGGGCGGACGACGATCCGGCATACGCCCAGAATGCGGATGGCTGGCCACGGATCCTTTCGCGATTGAAGACCCTGCTGGAGACGGGCAAGACGTTCCGTCCGCATTAGATTTCAGATTGGCGGGCCTCGCCATTCATGCGCGGCAAATCTACAAGAAGTTTTTCTTACGAGATCATTGAATCCCACTCTTCGCAAGAACGGCGAAGGGTAGGGCACCCGGCATCTTTGCGCTATATTCCGACAAAGTCGATAAGTAGCATGCGAGAATAAAAGAGTATGTACTCCGCGATCACGGAACAGGAGTTTTGGGCACTTGTGCAGAGCGTTTCTACGGAAGTAGATGACGCCCTCGCTATATTTCACACCTACGAGGAAATCCTCAGGCTCGGTTCTGAAGATGCCGTGTTCAGGGCGTTTAACGCCAATGCAATGTTCTGGAACGTGCAAAAGGTCAGCCTCCAGACGACGATTTTTGTTGCTTTGAACAGGCTTTTTGAGATAGATCCAAACGCGCTGTCAATCCATCGACTGCTCAACGAGACTCTAGCCCATCCCGAATTTTTCTCGAAGGACGCTTTGCGAAAGAGGAAGGGCGACCTGAAAATTGAGACTGAATATATTGACGCCTTGATTGAAGGCGCTTGGGTTCCCGCTGATGGGTCCGAGTTGCGGTACTTGAAGAAAGAATTGAAGCCCCATTTACGCAAGTTCACGGAAATATACCAGCCGATTCGCCACTGCTACTATGCACATCGACTTTTACAGACCGATAAGCCTGTTGCTGAACTCTTTTCGCTGACAAACAGGAATGAACTGGGGCAAATCTTGGATTTCCTACACCAGTTGGTGGAAGGAATTTGGCAGCTCTATCAAAACGGGATGAAGCCGGAGTTTCGGACCCAGGGCTTTGTTAAAAACGATAGTGAGGCAACGAAGTCTGTCCGCAAAGTCATAAATAAAGTGGTGGGATTACAGCCTGCGTTAGACAAGTAAAAATGTGCAACGTCTAAGTTAAAAACTCAGACGTTGATCGGTGCTGCCCGAACTCACACGGCGCATTTTTTCAACGAGCCTTTTTTGAGTGTCGATCGCGTGCCATTCTACGGCGATCTCGTCAAACGTTCGAGCGTAAGCCAAAACATTGTAGGCGTTATCCTCCACCGTAAAGAAACAACCCGCATCTTTTGGCGGTCGGACACACAGATGGATGTTGTCCAGCATGGAAGTTCCCGGCTTGTTGTATTGAGCCTCTGCGAGGTAGCCGATGCGGTTTGGTGGTGGCATGACTTCAGGTTTCCTGAGTGTGTCCGACCATTCCTTGTTCAGAGCGATAAGCTCTTGAATCAAATTTTTCGGAAAAAGATCAAGGTCGATACCTGCCTCTGCCAGTGAAACATGACCATACACCGACTCATCTTTATCCCCCAGACCGTACACAACCCGTGAGACTTTGCCTTTAATTAGGCGATTAGCGCAAGGCGTTTTTCCCGGTTTGCGGATAGAGCAAGGCTCCAGCGTTGTGTAGACAGTGCAATCGCTAAGATCGACGTTATCGACATCATCATTGATTTTTCTGAGAGCACAATATTCTGCATGCCTTCCTTCACCTGTTTCGCCCCGGTACCCCGTAGCGATAACGTGCCCGTCTTTCACCACGACCGCTCCCACATACGGGTGGGGTTCGCCATCGTCCTCAGCGACGCTCTTCCGTGCCAGTGCAACCGCCATTTTGCAGAATTGCTTGTCTTGCGGAGTGAGGATTTGTTCTGCTCCTTCATCCGTCAGGAAAATATCCATGAGGGATTCGCGCTGTATGGGGTTCGCTTGTTTCGTGAGATGTCCACTCGTGATGCCGATGTTTAACATAGAGGCTTGTGGGGTGCTCGCGATAACGGTGGCGGTCAGATTGTTGTCGATGGTCTGACCGCCACGAAAAACTGCGAGGAAATCAACGTAGTTTGTGGGGAACTGCGTAATTTGGGGATAGAGGCGTCCCGGTGGTAATTTTTCGTGAATGAGCATTGGATTTCGCTCATTATATTACGCCTAGATAGCCTCGACCTTTAAGTGCATCGCTAAATCACGGCGCGGACGCACCTAGTTCACGGTGGATGGTGGATCGGTACGACCCATCCATGATTGATCAATAGTGCCCATGGCGCAGGTCGCGAAGGGCAATTTTTACGGCACGACTGATGCCGGTCATGTCCTTTTTCTTTATGGACAATGAGGCGAAGAAAAGGTAGATTAGAGCAGCTCTTGGCTATCAGCTCTTGGCTCTTGGCTATTGGCTAACCCAAGTTTTGGAAGCCTATCAACTCGTTGGTCAACAATGAAATTGAGCATGGTTTGGGCGTGATTCGGCGCGATTGAGACCTGATTGAACACAGTTTTTCTGGGATGAACAGCGGTAACCCCTTTGGAATGCTAGTTAGGGGGCATGGGGGTGGGGTAGGGAATCTGGTAATTGGGTAAATTGGTAATTTGGTAAATAGGAAAGCGAATTTACTTAACTTTATGCAGCAAGTTAGCAATCAAAATATGGCCCAAAGAATCCCCGAAGCGCGGTATGCGTATTACCGGCGGTGCCAGGAGTTCTGCAAGGGCGGCGAGCAGTGCAAAGCCCCGGCAGAGAAAGGCGCAGCCGTATGTTATGCACATGCCAGGCAGCGGGCAATGACAGCGCGCAGGGAAGCGGGGCGGCTGTCGGTGTTGACCAAGGCTGTGGCGGAGATGCGCAAGCGAGGCAAGCCGGAATTTGAGATGGTGAACCTGTTTACAAGCTTCAATGGAATACAGATAACGATTGCGACGGCAGCGCAAGCGTTGATTCAGGGCAGCATTGATTGCAAGACAGCCGGAAGACTGGTTTGGGACTTGCAAAGAATGGCAAAACTTCTTCGGCTACATCACAAAAAAAGCAAAGGCTTACCACTGATTAACACGGATAACACTGACAGGAAAGATTCCGGAAGATTTGAGCAGTCTGGAAGACCGATTTTGCCGCAGATTTGCGCAGATGAACGCAGATTGAGAAGCGTTTGGGCCGCGAATAGACGCGAAAAGGCGCGAGTTTACCCAGAGGTTTTGATGTTTAGACGTGATCGAGGAAGGTCAAGGTGGCCGCCCGGCTATGCGAAAGCGGCATAAGTGGCTGTACTTGGATGAATTCCAGTCGTGAGACGAATGAGATTTCCGGCAAATGATTGTCACAGCCTCTCAGGAGGCTTGTTAGATCTGATCTTTTACAACTGAATATTGCGTCGGGAAAGAGGCCGGTAAAGGTGTTCTCCGCTCCGTGTCTCCGTGGTGAGAATTGGTTTTTTATCCCTGCTTTGCCGCCATCGTTTTCATTGTGCCGGGGCTGAGGACATAGTCTTTCTCCACTACCGCGCGCGTTCTGCGCTTATACGCAACGACCGATCCTGGCCAGATCACCGGGCTTTCTCCGGTCCGGGCGTCCTGATACCAGCTCTTGCAGCCGCCAGCCTCCCAGACTGTCCCCGCCAGGCGTTTTCGTAGCTCTTGCACAAAGTGCTGCTGCGATTCCGGTTTCACTTCCATCACCTTGTTGCCGCGCTTGCGCATCAGCTTCAAGCAGTCCATCACATAGCCGATCTGCGCTTCGCTCATCAGGACCACGGAGTTGTGTCCCAGGCCGGTGTTGGGACCAAGCAGGATAAAGAAATTGGGAAATCCGCTGACGGTGATTCCCAGATAGGCGCTGAGCCGGTCTTTCCAAGCCTGGTGGATGTCAATGCCATTGCGGCCGACCACGCGCGTGTTGTGCAGCGGCTCGGTGACGCGAAAGCCAGTGGCGTAAATAAGCACGTCAACCGGATGCTCCGTGCCATCCTGCGTCACAATACTGTGCTCGCGAATCTCGCGTATGCCGTCGGTTACAAACTCAACGTTGGGCCGTTGCAGCGCCGGATAAAAATCATTGGAGATGAGCACACGCTTGCAGCCGAATTCGTAGTTGGGCGTCAGGCGCGCACGCAGCTCGGGGTCTTTTACCTGGGCAGTCAGATGGTCCAGCGCCATTTTGTGTCCGCGCTTGCGCAACGCGCCGTTTCCCAGAAAGCTCCAGACGCGCATCTCATACAGCCAAAACAGCACGGTGCGCAGCAGCCAAGTGAAAGCCGGCAGGCTACGGAAGCGTTTCCGCCAGCGCTCTGGAATGGCAAAGTCCAGTTTGGGAACAATCCACGGCGGCGTGCGCTGGAAGACAGAGAGCTTCGCTACTTTCGGTGCAATCTCCGGCACAAATTGGATCGCGCTGGCGCCGGTGCCGATCACGGCCACGCGCTTGCCCTCCAGCGGAACAGATGCGTCCCACCAGGTGGAGTGAAACGATGGTCCGGCAAATTTTTCAGCGCCTGGAATTTGCGGAAAGCTGGGCACATGCAGAGCGCCGACGGCGGAAACCAGCACACGCGCTCGAATCAATTCTCCGGCGCCGGTGGTGACGCGCCAGAGAGAGGTGGTTTCGTCCCAGACAGCTTCGCGCATGCTTGTGTTCACGCGGATAAACGGATTCACTCCAAATCGCAGCGCGCATGATTTCAGATAGCTCTGTATCTCGTCGCGCCCGGAGTACATGCGGCTCCAGTTGGGATTGCGGTCAAAAGAAAACGAATACAGATGAGACGGGATATCGCACGCGCAACCGGGATACTGGTTGGCATACCATGTGCCGCCGATCTCATCGGCCTTCTCAATCACCAGAAATGATTTGGTTGTCTCCTGCAACAGTTTGACGGCCATGCCGAGGCCGGAAAACCCTGCGCCCACAATCAGCACGTCCAGCACGCCCGCGGGAATGCTATCGGCGTAAGAAGTTGCAGTCGTGTTTTGTTCTAAGGTCGGCAAAAGAAATGAAATATTAGATTGCCACGGGCGCTACTGACGGCGCAAGAGCGTAACAGGAGTAAGTTTATCTCGACACAAGGAAGGACCGGCCAGGCTCTCTTTGCAAAAGCCCAGCCGGTAAGGAAGAGGTTAGAGGGAGCGGAGGAAGGTAATCAGGTCTTGCTGCTGCGATGGTGTCAATGCGTTAAATGCAGCCACCACCTGATTGGCTTCAGAGCAGATTTGTCCTGCAGCGCAAGGGCTGGCATGGTCAGCAATGGCGCTTACCAGATTGTTGGCGCGGCCGTCATGCATAAAGAAGATGCGCTGGCCCACGCCCCAAAGCGGCGCGGTGCGGAATTCATCACCACCGGCCTGGCCCTGGTTAATGCCGTCCGCCAGCCCTGCGCCCATGTGATGCAGTGCAAAGTCAGAGAACGGATTGAATGCCACCTGGCTCAGAGGCGTCAGGTTGGATTTGGCTGTGTGCAGGATATCTGTGTGACACAGCACGCAGCCAATGCCTGTATTCGGTGTGGTGGTGCCGCTTGGCCCAACGGTGCCAAACAACGCCTGGCCTCGCAGCGCGGAAGCTCCCAGGGGCTGGCAACTGGTTCCGCTGGTAAAGAAATCGCATGGTACGGGAGCCGCATTGAGACGCATAAAGATAGTGAAATTCTCGATCAAGGAAGAAATCTGGCTGGCGTCGTTGCCAGCGCCTGGGCCAGCGGGAACGATCACGTGCGTGTTGTCTTCCGGCGTGGGATTGGTGGCGCACCCGCCATTGGTCCGCTCATTGGTGAACAACTCATTGGTGACACCCATCTCCACGTTGGAAGCTTCACCGGAAAACATGAGCATGGATTTGTTCTGGGCCTTCCAGCCGAATTTGGTGATGGTACCGTCATTGCCACTGGTATTGAAACGGCCCGCGATTCCGGCATCTTTCTTCTTTTTGCTGAGCGCAGCAAGATTGGCCGTCAGAATATCTTCTGAGGCGTTCTCCACAAAGCCCTCGCCGAATGTTGGAATCGGAATGCGGAGGGAAATATTTCCGTTTTGCAGCTGGGTAACAAAATCGGGCTGCGTCAAGGCGCAGCCTGCGGGCGCATCGGTTCTGCCAGTGATGGTGAACAGATCATGCACGCCGCCATCGAGAGTTCCATCAGCATTGTGAATAAAGCGCGCTTCCAGAACCGGACCATTTAGCGAGAGAAATGGAGGTATTGTGTTTGTGGCTCCATCAAGGTTGGCAATGCCAATTTGTGGATTAGTAGACGGACTGCTTCCACCGATGGCCGGTTGAGAATGGCAGAGCAAGCAGCTGTTGCCATTAAACGCCGGGCCCAGTCCCGTTAGAGGCTCGCCACTCAAAGTGCCTTTCACAGAAACTGTGTCGCCGAAGAAGGTGAGACCGTCGACCCAAAACGTAACATCGTCCGCAGGGAGCCCGGGGATAGGATGGCCAGCGCCTGTGGCCGGTTGTGGCCCAGGGCGCGGACCGGGATCAATTGCTGCTGGAGTGCCGCTCTGTGCATGCACGTCTTGCAGGTTGATGGAAAGCAGAAGGGCTGCTGCCAGTAAACAACAAATCAAAAGTCGAAGAAGCAAATTGCGCTCAACGCCATGAATGATGGGAACAGTCATACTTTTTGTCCTTTCGTGTTTTCTCGTTTTACGTAGTTGCAGATTTCTGCAAGCTGATGGGGTGGTCAGTTGAGTTCGAGTGGCGCATTTTTGTTTTAAGCGGTGCGGCCCGATTAGAAGTCGCTAATCCGCGGCAGCCATTGTGTGCTGAATTTGCGAGGAGAGGATTAAGGTTTGAGAAAAAAAAGGTTTTTGAAATCCCAAAACGGTACTCTGTGAGTATCAAATTGGGAAAGCGGGGATCAGCGCACCATGCGCGGGGAAGATGTATGCCGGATCAATAAGCTGTCTGCGTTACAGAACTACTCAGGCTTGATGACAAATTGATATCCCAGCCCGCGCACCGTGAGCAGATGTTTGGGCTTGGTGGGATCTTCCTCAATGTAGCGGCGCAAACGCACGATGAAATTATCGATCGCGCGCGTGTCGGTATCTTCTTTCAGGTCCCAGACCTGGTCCAGTATTTCCTTGCGGGAAACCGGACGCCCGCTGTTGCGTATGAGGTAGCGAAGCAGATCGGTTTCCATCAGCGTGAGCTGAAACATCTGGCCGGCACTGCGTAACTGCAGTTTCTGGAAATCGACTGTTTTGCCGGCGAAGCTGAACTCGTCGGCAGGCGGAGGCGCAGAATCATTCGCACTTTGCAGCCAGTTCTTCCGCCGCAGCAGACCACCGATGCGCGCCACCAGAATATCCAGATTAAACGGCTTGGGGAGATAGTCGTCAGCGCCGGACTCAAATCCCTGCAGCACGTCCTCAGGGCGGCTGCGGGCCGTCAGCATGAGTATGGGAGTGAAATTCTGTTGCCGGCGAAGTTCTCTGGCCACGGTGAATCCATCTTTGCCAGGGAGCATCACGTCGAGCACAATCATCTCAAAGGGCTCTCGATCCGTGAGCATTCTCTGCAATGCGTCCTCGCCGCTGGCCACAACTTCCACGGAGTGGCCTTCCGCTTCCAGATTGAAACGAAGCCCCTGCGCGATGTGTGATTCGTCTTCCACTACCAGAATGCGGCTCATACCTGATAAACCCTGGGCAGGCGGAGCGTGAACGTGCTGCCGCGGCCTTCACCTTCGCTTTCGGCAAACGCGTCGCCGCCATGCCGCTGCGCGATGGATTTCACAATGAATAGCCCAAGCCCCGTGCCTTTCACCTGTCCGGTGGCATGGCTGTGTACCCGATAGAAACGCTTGAAGATGCGCTTGAGTTCGCCGCTGGCGATGCCTACTCCGTTGTCTCGAACGCGCAGGACCACCGTATCGATATTCGGGGTTTCCACGTCCACAACGATGGACGGCTGATCGCCAGAATACTTCACAGCGTTCTCAATCAGATTGGCCACGGCGGTCCGCAACTCCTCGGCATTCCCCAACAACGTGATCTGCGCTGGTGGCGCTATGCCAAAACGCAACGCGTCGTTCGAGAGACTGTGGCGCAGACGCGCCAGTTCAAGACTGTCTTCAATGATGGGAGTGAAGTTTACGTCCTTCCAGTTGTGGCGTGCCCGGCGCTGGCGAATCTCTCCAGCGCGCAGCACCTGCTCCACTGTACCCAGAAGGCGATCAGTATCATCCAGCATCAGGCGGTAAAAGTCGCGGCGCTGATCTTCACTCAGTGTGCGGCGCTCCAGGGTTTGCAGATAGAGGCGGATCGAAGTAATCGGGGTTTTGAGTTCGTGCGATACCGAGTTTAGAAAGCTGTCCTGCTGCTCGCTTCTGCGGATCTCGCGGACGAGAAAAATTGTATAGAGAACCAGCCCGGCGATAATCAGGCTGAAGAAAATAATGCCAAGCACTAACGGCACCACATCACGCCAGTTGTGCACCAGCCAGACAATGTTCAGGTAAATGGCCAGCGCCACCAGGCACGAACCCAGTGTGATGAAGAAGGCAATTGTCCCGGCTCTGCTTCTGATGCGCATAGTGGCTCAGGAAATTGTAAAGGATAGCGGCTAAACACCGCTGAAGTGCTTTCGGCATTAATTTTGATGAAAGGAATAAGCCGTGAGCCCGACCACGCGGCGAATGGCGCTGCGTCAGGGCAGAAGAATTTCGACGACAGATAAATGCCTAAGCGGTGTGGAGCCGAAGGCGACAAAAATAAAGGCGCGATGCAGACTGCACCGCGCCAGAAATGCTCTGTGGATTGAGTCCTAGTCGTCGCCTGAGGCGGTGGCTGAGAACGTCTCCAATGGAACCTTGGCCGGTTTGAGCTTAATGGCATCTTTGAGCTTGGGCGCTTTCACGTCCCAAATCAAGCCCATCGCGCGCAGCGCGCAGATTCCGTACCAGTTGATGTCGACTTCATACCAGGCAAGCCCGTGGCGCGCCGCCTGCGGATGCGCGTGGTGATTGTTATGCCAGCCTTCGCCAAATGTCAGGATCGCGACCCAGAAGCTGTTCTTGGAGTCGTCCGTGGTCAGGAAGCGCTGTGATCCCCACATGTGCGTGGCTGAATTGACCAGCCATGTGCAATGCAATCCCACAACCGTACGCAGGAAGATGCCCCAGAGCATGACAGACCAGCCGCCCACAGCCAGAAGCACAATGCCCAACACAGTGATGGGGACCCAGTGCCATTTGCTGATGAAGGTATGGAACTTGTCTTTGCGTAGATCAGGAATATAAGGCAGCAGCGCCGCGGAATGGTTGTGCAGCGTGCGCCCGGTCATGATCCAGCCCATATGCGACCAGAAACCGCCATCGCGAGGCGAATGCGGATCGCCTTCCACGTCAGTGCTCTGATGATGAACGCGGTGTGTCGCCACCCAGAAAAACGGGCCGCCTTCCAGCGCCAGCGTAGCGCAGGTCGTCAGGAGATATTCCACCCACTTGTAAGTCTTGAACCCGCGATGCGTGAGCAAACGGTGGTAAGCAATGCCGATCCCCAGGCTGCCGGCAATCCACCACAGGGCAAGGGCGACGAAAAACGCCTTCCAGGTAAACATGAAGAGCGCAATGATTGCGCCAACATGAAATGCCGCCATGAAAAACGTGGTGAGTTTGCCGATCGGTTCGCGAAATGTTCTGTCACGCTTAAAGAAATTCACTGGTCTAATCTCCCTTGGTTTGGAGCTTGTTTTGTATTGATTTCAGCCTACCAGCCATCGACCGCGGGGATTGTAATAGTTGTGTAATTCAGCCTTCCATGGACATGGAACAAAAGTAACTTCGCGCCGTAATCCATACGGTGGAAGCCTTGATTTTCCAGCGAAGAAAGATTTTCCAGTGAGGAAAGAAAAAAGCATAAAAGGAAAACTTGCGAATCAAAACCCGGGCATGCTGTTTTGAGTGACGATGCTACGGAGTCTGGTTGGCGCAAATTCAGTGAGGAGTTTTTTAACGGATTTTCTAGAATACTGACGCGTTGCCGGCCAGCTCTCTCATCGTGTCCAGAATGTACGTGCGGGTTGGAGCGTCTGGTGACAATGCTTCGAGAGGAAGTGTGGCGGAAAAATGGGGCGAGTGGCGCTGGAAGTTGATCTCCAGAAAGTCGCCGTTGTCCCCTTTGCTGAGTGACGTCATCGCGCTGGCGATTTCCTGCTGGCATTGAGTCTTTGTGCTGATCATCAACGATGGCAGGTGCTCAAATCTCCAGCCGGGTTTGTCGATTGATGCCTTGCGGCTGCTGCGGGCGAACCAGCGGAAATTCTGGACTTGCAGAGAGAATGTGGGAGGGAAATCAAGGTCGGCCTGGAACGTTAAGCTCTCGCGCTGTCCTTTGACTTTGTTAAAGATCCATTGGAAAGGTGTTTGCTGGGTATGCAACTCCACCATGACCCATGCGCGATGAAACACGCCACAGGTAAGCCGCAGTGGAACGCGAAAGCGAGAGGGGGTGATCCAGGAAATCCCCACCACATGTCCGCGTCCCGCCAGCGATGCCTGGATCCAGTTCAGGATCTCTTTTGCTTTTTGGCGTTTTTGCCGCAGGGAAACGCAATGCCACGTGATTCCCAACGCAGTAGCCGCGATAAGGATGATGCCAAGAACCGCCATCTGGTGATTAAGATGCTTTTTCCCGCCCTCTTAGATGTCAAGGCAGCGTATGGCCAGGCCGTATTTTTCGCCGCCAAAATTGGTTACGAAAGTCCAATTTGGGAAGCCTGATGCTCTGGTTAAAGCCCGCGGTAGATTCCGCCATCTGCAAGGATGGTCTGGCCCGTTACGTAAGACGCCCGTTCCGATGCGAGCCACAAGATAACATCCGCAATTTCTTTAGGATCGCCCAGACGGCGCACCGGGGTCTCTGACGCCCACGCGTCATAGACATGCTGTTGAGAGCTGCCGGCGGCCAGAGCACGAACCTGTGCCAGCTCCTGCAGCCGTTCCGTGGCTGTATAGCCGGGGGCTACGTTATTTACCAGAATCCCGTCTTTGCCGAATTCATTGGACAAGCTTTTTACCAGCCCAACCACGGCCGCCCGTACCGAATTCGAGAGGACCAGATCGGCGACCGGCTGCTTCACTGAGATTGAAGTAATCGTGATGATTCGCCCCCAGCGATGGCGCTGCATATAAGGAATAACAGCCTTGGCCAGATGGACTGTGCTCATCAGGTTCAGGTCAACGGCTTTGCGCCACTCGTCGGCGGCAATGGAAAGAAAATTCTTAGCGGGGGGGCCACCGGCGTTTGCCACGCACACATCGATTCGTCCAAACCGCTTTGCTACCTGCTCAACAAAGTGTTGGACAGCCTCGCCGTTGGTCACGTCCAAAGCCTCGGCGTAAATCTCTGCTTTGGTCTGGCTACGGATTTTGTCGGCAGCCTCAACCAGTATTTTTTCGGTGCGTGCGCACATGGCCACCTGGGCGCCCTCACGGGCAAAAGCCTCTGCCGTGGCCAGCCCAATCCCCTGGCTGGATGCTGCCACAATCACGCCACGCCCTTTTAAGCCCAGATCCATGTTTTTCCCTCCTGAGTTGCGGATCAACGAGTTGCAGATCAACGTCGATTGAATCAATCGGTTCGATGATAGAGATTTTCCACAGGCTTAAGTTGTTTCTCCGGGCGTATTTGTTCTGAAATCACTTTGCCGCCTCTTTTATACACTTTGTAAGCCCCTGCGTAACTTTTGGAACGAATGACTTTGTAAAACCGGCCGTCAATGAACTCTATCGCGCAGTTGTTTTCAATGGCGATCCCGATGCCCCTGGTCTTCCGAATCATGTCGCGGAAATGTTTTCTGCGCGGGACTCCCATGGTCCTGCTGTTGTAGTGGGGACAGTGTATTCCCTGAATGAGCCCCAACCCTTTCACGTTGATGTACTTCCATTTTCGCGGATTATAAAAAGACATCGAATCGGAGTGTCCGGAATCAAACCAGCAGATTGAGCCCGCGCTTATGCCGCAGAGCACCGTTTCATTCTCGTAAGCTGCTTTAAGAAGTTTATCGACGCCAAGGCTCCGCCAGATGCGCATCATTTGCAGCGTGTTCCCGCCGCCAACGTAGATGATATCGGCCGCTACTATCTTCTTCCGGATCTGCTCCGGGGAAAGATTTCCCGCCATCAGGAATAGGACATCGGTTTTACATTTCAGGAATTCGCCGAAATATTCCTGAATGTGCTTCCAATATATTTCGGAATCCGAACTCGCGGTGGGAATAAAAAGAAGTTTCGGATTCTTCTTGCCGGAAAGCCGGATAATCTCGCGATCAATTGCGGCGGTCCCTCTGGTTCTTATCTCGCCACCGCCGATCGCAACAATTGCCCTGGGCATTGCGCTCCTCTATTTATCCGGTAGCTGTCCAATGATCACCTGTTATTTATCCGGTAGCTGTCCAATGATCACCTGTGCCGGCGCGCCCGCCTTGATCTTATTTTGCTCAAAGCAGGTCTTGATCCGTCGCCGCAGTTCGCGCGCCACGCCATATTGTTTTCCCGGCCGGACCTTCACCAGCATCAGGTAATCCACTTCATTGCCGCGGACGCGCTCAATGCCCGGGACCTGAGGCTCGGCCACCACGTCGCTTTTGAATTCGGGGTCCTCGTAGAATGCCTTCGCTGTTTCCTGCAGCAATTGCACCACGCGATCGCTGTTTTCACCGTAATCCGCGGCAACGTGCAGCGTTACCTGTGACCAGTCGCGCGTGGTATTGCTCACAATCTGAATTGCGCTATTGGGCACAATATGAAGAGTGCCGTCTCCATCGCGGAGCGTTGTCCGGCGCAGGCTGATCTCTTCCACCGTCCCGCTTACGCCGGCAATGCGAACCGTGTCACCAAGGTCATATTGGTTTTCCACCAGGATGAAAAATCCATTAATCACATCCTTCACCATGGTTTGCGCGCCAAAGCCGATGGCCAAACCGGCAATGCCGGCGCTGGCCAGCAGCGGCTCAATATTGATCTTGAAGGCGTCTTTCAGAATGCTCATGCCGGCGAAAAAGATAATCAGAAATGCGCCCACACTGCGGACTACCCCGGTAATGGTGCGGACCTGCTGCGCGCGAATGGCGCTATCTGCCGGTCTCTTCTCGCTCATTGATACCAGCTTGCGCGTCATGACTCCGAGCAAGCGCAGGAAAACAAAGGACAGCGCCACAATTACTATCAGTTTAGGCGCGCTATCTCGCGTCCATACCGCCAGGTCGTGGTGCCAGTTATGCCAGAGATTGCTGAATTGGTCTTCCATGCTTGTCCGTCGGGATTATAAACGAGGCAGAGATGCGTATCTGTTACGTTAATAGTTCATGGGTTGGCGAACGCTGGGGTTCCGGTCGGTAACTTTTATAATCGGGATACGTCTGTATCTCTGGAGTTGAGGGAAGAGGTCTTTGTGTCGGTAAAACTTTTCATTGCCGGGTTGATCTTTCTTGTTGCCGGGGGCATTGTATTGGTCCCCGTATTGCCCGCCGCACCGCAAGTTGAAACCCGCCAGGATCCTGAGCGGCAAGAAATGCAGGCGCGTATGGCGCGCGAGGCGAACAAGCAAAGGCAGCAGGATATTCGCGAGGAGACGGATAAGCTGTTTCAGCTGGCCACCGAACTAAAAGCTGCCGTGGACAAGACCAATGAGAATGTCTTGTCGCTTGAAGTGGTCCGCAAAGCCGATGAAGTAGAGAAACTGGCCAAAAAAGTGAAAGAAAAAATGAAGGAGTCAGTCGGGCAGCCACCGGAAAAGCCTGAATCAGTCCCACGGACGCTCCCTACTCCCATCCCCCGCTGAAATATTTCCTAAAACAAAAGCCCGCCAGGAAGGCGGGCTTTTGTTAGCTTGTTATACGAACCTAGGCCTTCTGTGCTTTCTCCGTACCGATGCGCATTCCGTAGAATGAGCGCCACACGAATACAACCGATACCAGGAAGAACACGGCAGCCAGAACATGGCTGGTCATCGCACCCTGCTCGCGCGTTAGGCGTACGGCCAACTGCACGGCCAGCAATCCAAAAAGAGTGGTGAACTTGATGATCGGGTTAAGCGCGACGGAAGAAGTGTCCTTGAATGGATCACCCACTGTGTCGCCCACAACTGTAGCATCGTGCAGAGGCGTGCCTTTTTGCTTGAGCTCGACCTCAACCACTTTCTTGGCATTGTCCCAGGCTCCACCGGCGTTAGCCATGAAGATGGCCTGATAGAGACCAAAGATGGCGATCGAAATCAGGTAGCCGATAAAGTAATACGGCTCAACGAAAGCGAAAGCCAGCGTGGCAAAGAACACCGTCAAAAAGATATTGAACATGCCTTTCTGCGCGTACTTGGTGCAGATCTCCACCACTTTTTTGCTGTCTTCTACAGACGCTTTTACCACGCCATCCAGCTTGATGTTTTTCTTGATGAACTCTACCGCGCGGTAGGCGCCTGTGGTTACGGCCTGAATGGAAGCGCCGGTGAACCAGTAGATAATTGCGCCGCCTGTAATCAGGCCCAGCACAAATGGAGCGTGCAGCAGTGAGAGGTTTTCCGTGTGTTTGGTGAGGCCGTCGGTCAGGGCCATCATGATAGAGAAAATCATGGTGGTAGCGCCCACAACGGCGGTTCCGATCAGCACCGGCTTAGCCGTCGCTTTAAACGTGTTGCCGGCGCCATCGTTTTCTTCCAGAAGGTGCTTGGCGCGTTCAAAGTTTACGTCGAAGCCAAAATCTTTTTTGACTTCTGCCTTGATGTTCGGCACCTGCTCAATGAGTGAAAGCTCATAGACAGACTGCGCATTGTCAGTAACCGGACCGTAAGAGTCCACGGCAATCGTTACTGGACCCATGCCCAGGAAGCCGAAAGCCACCAGGCCAAAAGCAAATACCGCCGGCGCCAGCATCCATTGTCCCGGGGTGCCGATGACGCCGCCCAAACCCATGGTGCTCACGTAATAGGCAATGCTCATCAGGGCAACAATGCTGATACCCAGCCAGTAAGCCGAGAAGTTTCCAGCTACAAGACCAGACAGAATGTTGAGTGACGGCCCGCCTTCTTCTGACGAGATCACAACCTCTTTTACGTGCGAGGATTCCACAGAGGTAAAGACCTTGACCAGCTCAGGAATAACCGCTCCAGCCAGTGTGCCGCAGGAGATGATGATGGAAAGCTTCCACCAGAGACTGGCGTCGCCGCCCAGGTCAGGAATGATGAGTTTGGAAACGATGAAGGTCAAAATCATCGAAACGAAAGAAGTGATCCATACCAGCGACGTCAGCGGCGTTTCAAAATTCATGACGTCTGAGTTGCCAAACTTCGCTTTGGCAATCGCCTCATTCACGAAGTAAGAAACCGCGCTGGCCACCAGCATCATGATGCGCATCACAAAGATCCATACCAGCAGTTCCACCTGGATATGCGCGCCGCGCACGCCCAGCAGAATGAAGGTAATCAGCGCTACGCCGGTTACGCCGTAAGTTTCAAAGCCGTCAGCGCTGGGGCCAACGGAGTCGCCGGCGTTGTCACCGGTGCAGTCTGCAATTACGCCAGGGTTGCGGGCGTCGTCTTCTTTAATTTTGAAAACGATCTTCATCAAGTCAGAGCCGATGTCGGCAATCTTGGTGAAAATGCCGCCGGCGATACGCAGCGCCGCTGCGCCCAGGGATTCGCCGATCGCAAATCCGATGAAGCAGGAGCCAGCGTAATCCGCGGGGATAAAGAGCAAAATGCAGAGCATGATCAGCAATTCAACGCTGATCAACATCATGCCGATGCTCATGCCGGCCTTAAGCGGAATGGCATAAATCGGATACGGTTTGCCTCTGAGTCCGGCGAATGCCGTGCGCGAGTTGGCAAACGTATTGATGCGAATACCAAACCATGCCACACCATAGCTGCCGGCAATTCCTACCAGGCTGAACAGCAGAATGATGATGACTCGGTTTGCCGCCAGATGCTCCAGTACGCCGAAGTAGAGAACAATCACCACGGCAATAAACGCTTCAAGAATCAAAATGAACTTGCCCTGCGTGACCAGATAGGTCTTGCAGGTCTCATAGATCAGTTCAGAGATTTCCCGCATGGAGCGATGCACGGGCGCATTCTTCAGCTGCATGTAGATGATCAGTCCAAATAGGCCGCCAAATGCGCAGAAGATCAGTCCAATCTCAAGCAGCGTCCTTCCGCTGGTGCCATTCAAGAACTTGACGCTATTCATGTCCGGCAGTTTGAGATTAGCTTCGCCGGTGGCTTCAGGCGCGGGTGTTGCGGGAGCGGTCTCCTGGGTAGCGGTACCAGGGGTCGCAGAACCAGGGGTTGCAGAACCAGGCTGCGGACTGACGACTGCAGCAACCTGCGAAGTTGGTGGCGCGGCCTGCCCTTGCTGGGCAAATGCCACGGGAAGGGCGAATGTGAGTACGGCCAACACGGCCACCAGCGCCAGGGTGCGGCGCGAGCGGATTACGCGGCCCATCAGGCCCGTTGCGAGCCAGGTGTGCATAGGTAACTCCTCCAAGAAATCTAAAAATGTGGACTTTTGATTAAATAACGCTTCACTGCAGTCCCCGAAACGCGCTTCCACATCAAGAAACTCCGTGGTTTGAGGCTTGGCCGCGTTGGAACCATTGCTAGCTGCGGCAAAAACCCATGTTTTCGCCCAACGGCTAGTCCAGTAAAACTCGCTTTTATAACATGTTAGGGAAAGAAGATCAATTGCGCAACCCTGGAAGGGTCAGCTCGTGTGGCAGACCTGCTGTTGCATCAGGGCAGGCTCAAAATCTATGGCGATCGTCATCTCCACTTCAACCGCCTCGCGGTTGAGACGATACGGCTGCCAGCGCCATTGCTGCACTGCCTTGGAGACAGCGCTCGCCAGGATTGGATTACCTCTTACAGCGTGGACTGCCTGCGGCACTCCCTGCTTATCAATCAAGCACTTCCACCACCACGGTTCCGCGAATGCCGTTTTCTTGAGCTGCCTCGGGATAGATTGGCTCTACCATCCTGCGGAGCTTCAGGGCAGGATTGCAGACGATACGGGGCTGAGCAGTGTGCCTCAGCTCAGGCTCTTCAAATGCCAGGCTCGCGACGCTGACCCAGACTACCAGCATGGCCAATATCCCTTCCATCGCCCTCTCCCGATTATTACCGAGAGAGGATTCAAAGTTTCATCACTCAAGATTCGAAGTTCTGAAATCAGAGGTCCCGAATATCAATGGATAGAAAGCAATGGATGTCCCAACGCCGCCTGCACGAATGTTCCGCCCACGGCCACAGTCACCGCAATCGCCAATGCGGCAATCGCCATGCGCCGCTGTTTTACCGCGGGGATCGGAGTCATCTGCGACAGGATGTAAGCGAACAGCGGCACAATCTGGATCGCATGAATCGCAATGAAGTGGGCAATCCGCAGATCGCCTGCGATAGTGCTCCAGTTCACAAAGAGAAGCCCGGGGCCGCCATCCTTTGTTCCTACCGTGTGGGAGCCGCGCGCCAGCATGTAGCCGCCAATCGCATTCCCAGCCAGAAAAATCACCATGCTGTAGCGGATGGCGGAAACCATGGGGCCATCCACCAGGGAAGTACGCACACGGTTGGCACAGAACAAGCCAAGCATCCAGCACACAATAGCCGTATTCACCATGACCATGCTGTTGGTCAGCTGTGCCAGCGCGCCATCCAGAAGGGGATGTCCAGCCTGTGGGTAGGCGCTACGCCACGCCTGCGCTCCCAGACTGAAAATCTCCAGCACAATGCTGGTTGCCATGGCCCGGCGGGCCAGGTTCAACTGCCAGCGGGGTATTTGCAAGGCCAGCAGCAGCAGACTCATGGTGGAAGCAAAGGTCGAAAATGACAGCGAGAATTTGATGGGCTTGATCCACGGATTGATAGGACTGACGCTCTGTGCCACTCCCGGAGCAAAGAATGCCATGGCTGCAAATACCGGTACCACCAGCATAAGGGCCCATCCCAGGCGCGAAAGCAGGGGATCATTGGCATCCAGTTCCCTGAAGAATTCGCGGACTGCCGAAGGCGAAACAGTCTGGATGGTGGCCCGGACAAAGCCGCCAAGCCATCCCGCTCCGTTCTCTACCTGTTGGGGAAGGGCCGCTGGTTCTGTCCATAAATCCGCTTGCCGCGTTGCGGCTGGTTCGCTGTAGGTGGTGCTCCTGAGATGCATCATGATTCCCAATCCGTCCTTTTGCTGTCGTTTTACTGCTCTTGCCGGGGATTTTTAGGACAGACGTATCCTGTAGCGTCCGCAATGTGTTTTGCGGGCGCCGAAAGACACCGGCCTTGTATCCACTCACTACATGGCGGCTGCGATGGATGATGGGAGAAAAGCGGAGAGACTATGGGGACGCACGCGAACCGAAGACAAGCCTGCGTCCTCGTGTTTGCACACGTGTCCCAAGTCACCCTTAAGCGCCCTATACAACCAGCCGTATTGCCTGATTGCCCGGAGCGGGAACTTTGAGTGAAATAGGCTGGGCCTATGGGTTAAGCCAAGGCCTTTGCGCGTTACTAAAGTCATCCGCCGAACAAGTAAAGAATGACCGTCTGGGATTAAAGGATTGTTAGAGGAAGGTTAGACTTTCCAAGAATCAGTCATTTTTGCGATGAGACTGATAGTTTCTGGGTATGACCGGAGAATTGCGCTGGGCAATTTCGTTTATAGTTTAAAAATCTGGTAATTCCAGGATATTTAAATAGCTCCCATAGCTTTTATATATGAACAAATTTTCATGTCCACCCTGGGATTATCGCGCCGTTATTGAAGTCCAGCCGTAAAAACTTCGCTAAAACTCAACAACGGCGCCAAAAACAAAGCTATTCAACTTCGATATCGCCGGAGCCTGTGTGTACGTCCAGCAGGACGCCGCCATTTCCGATTTTGCCCTGGATATGGTTGCGCGCCATGGTGCCTTGCGTTGTAACTGGGTGGTTGATCTTCAGCGTGCCTGAAGAGGTCCGCGCGTCAATATTGAATGACGCTTGTGAAGGGACGCGCAAGGTAACGTTGCCAGATCCTGCGCCTAACCGCCAATCGGCGGTTGGTTCGCCTTCCGCCTGAATGTTTCCGCTGCCTGCATCGGCGCGCAGCCCGCCTTTGATCCCTTGCAGTTTGATGTTACCCGAGCCAGTCTGCGCTTTTACGCTTCCGCCCGCGCTTTGGCGGACTTGAATATCTCCGCTGCCGGTATCGACGAACGCATCACCAGCAATGCCATCCGCACGGATATTCCCGCTACCTGTCTGGGCATACAAAATACCTTTCACAGAATTGATCGTGAGATCGCCTGAGCCTGAACTGACGCGCGAATCGGCCGAGACGCGTTCCACCGTAACATTCCCGGAGCCGGTCTTTGCGGTAACTGGCAGTTCCAGGCCGCTGATTGTCAGATCGCCGGAGCCGGAATAGGAGTTGAGGTGCGTTTGTGCCGGGACCGTCACATCATAGTCGATGGAAATATTTCTGGTCAGCTCGCGGTCTTCAATCTTTCCAATGTGGATGGAATTCCCCTGCTGCACCACCGGAGGGTTCTGCTCAATGCGATGAATCCGTTCTTCTATGTTGCCGCCGCCAAACAGCCACGAACCTGAATTGCCATGGATCTTGGCGGAAACATAAACAGATCCCGCGCCGCCCTGGTGGACGGTAATGTTGCCCGAACCAGAAGTCACTTCCAGTTCCACGGTTCCGCTGACCTGTAAGGTTTTTTCAAAATGTCCGGTAGTTGCTGCCTGCAGCGGAAGGGCCGCAAGTCCGGTCAAGGTAATAACCAGGGCCAAAGCTTTGAGTGATTTCATCTCGCCTCCAACAATTGTGATTACTGCAAAATGACCTGTTGGCCTTCCTTCAGGCCGGAAAGAAGTTCTGTCTTGGAGCCATTGGAAATTCCTACCGCAACATCTATTTTCTTGCGTCCGTCTTTTGCGTTTGGTTCTGGTATTTCGACGGAGGCTTTGCGGTCTTTGTCATAAATCAGAGCGCCTTCCGGGACCATCAAAATGCCTTTGTGTTCTTCCATAAGAATTTCCGCATTGGCCGTCATCTGCGACTTCAACTCGCCTTTTGAGTTATCAATGGAAACGCGCACTTCAAACGTGGTGACGTTGTCTTTCTCCACGCCCATGGGAGAAATCTTGGTTACTTTGCCGGAGAACGTCCGGTCTTTATAGGATTCAACCTTGATCCGCGCCGGCTGGCCCAGATAGACCTTGCCAATATCGGATTCATCGACTTTTCCCTTAACATAAACTTCGCGGATATCGCCCAGCGTCATTACCAGCGTTGCGGAAGAGCCCAGTACCAGGATTGAGCTCACGGCCGAACCGACTTCAACATCGCGTGAAAGCACCATGCCATCAATAGGGGAGACGATGGTTGAGTTCTGGTACTCCTTGTTTTTCTCATCCAGCTGCGCATTCGCCTGCGCCACTTGGGCTTCTGCCTGTTTCAGTTTAGAAGTAGCGGAGATCACATTGGCTTTGCCTAATTGCTGTTTGTTGGTTGCCAGCTCGTAATTCTTCTGCGCGTCATCCAGGGCAGATTCTGAAACCACGCCGTCCTTGGCCATTTTCTGCGCACGTTCATAAGCGCGCTTCAGCATTGGGATGTCCGGCCCTTCGGCGTCAACTTTGGCATGTTCCAGGTCGGCCTCTGCGGCACGGGCTGCGGCTTCAGCCGCTTGCAGGGACGCTTTTTCCTGATTTACCTCCGCCAGTATCTGTTCCTTATCCAGTTCAGCCAGCACCTGGTCTTTTTTTACATTTTCTCCGTAGTCAACCAGCAGTTTTTGCACAATGCCGCTGGCCTTGGACTTAACTTCCACGTTCGTGATGGGATAAATTTTGCCGGTCGCCACCACGCTCTTGGCCAGATCTCCGCGTTCCACCTTCGCCAGCTTGGAAGGATCGATTTTGGTGCTTCCCCGTGTGGCCGCTACCAGCCCAAGAACAATCAATACCAGGACTGCGAATGCGCTAAGGATATAAATGACCCGTCTGTTCTTTTTCTTGCCGTTTGCCATGGGGAAACCACCTCTATCAATGATTATCGCTTGTGAATACGTTGGCCGAAGGTAAGAAGTTCCCGGAAAAAGACCTACTTAGTCCGGATTGACCCAACCCCCTTAGACCGGAATTCCTGGGAAAAGAAAGCAAAACCATGAAAGGACTGTACTTTCGTCCTTTCTGCCTTAAGGCCCCATCGGTATATGATTGGAACCCATGGTCACCCTGGTCCTGCTCAGGATCATCCTGGTGGTTCTTCTTGTGGCAGCGAACGCCTTTTTCGTTGCCGCCGAATTCGCCATGGTCAGCGTTCGTGATACGCGGATCCAGCAATTAATTGAGCAGCGCCGCATCGGCGCCCGTACCGTCCGCAAGATCCAGCAGCGGCTGGACGAATTTCTTCCCGCCGTGCAGTTTGGCGTGACCCTTGCCAGCCTCGGCTTGGGCTGGGTGGGTGAGGGAACTCTTGCCGCCATCCTGGTCCCATGGATGGGCAACATCCCCTACGCCAGGTTCTACGCTCACGGGCTTTCCGCTACTCTTGCTTTCCTGATCATCACCTATTCGTTAATCATCCTTGGCGAACTTGTTCCTAAATCCCTGGCCTTAGAACGCGCGGAACGCGTTGCTCTTGCAGTCGCCGCCCCCATGGACGTGTTTATGACCCTGGCCCATCCGTTTCTGGTGGCCATGAACCGGTCCGCCAACCTGGTGCTGCGCGGTTTTGGATCGCGACTCCGGCGTGAGGGCAGCGCCCACTCCGCCGACGAACTCAAGCTGATCGTTACCGCCAGCCGCCGTCTCGGCCTGCTGCCTGAAGCCGAAGAGGAAATGATCCACCACGCGCTTGAGCTTGGACATACCACCGTGCGTGAGATCATGGTGCCCCGGCACAAAATTTTCTCGCTCTCCGCGGACATGCCATTGAATGAAGCCATGGCCAAGGTCGTGGAAGAGCAGCACTCCCGCGTTCCCGTTTACGATCCTGAGAAGGGCGGCGAAAACATCGTCGGCCTGCTCTATTCCAAAGATCTTTCGCGCCTCATGCTGATGCGCCTCTCCGCCGGAGAGCTCTTTGCCCAGCGCTCAGGCGATCTAAAAGTCCGCAACATCATGCGTGAGGTCCTCTTCGTTCCTGAAAGCAAAACGCTCGATGATCTCTTGCTGGAATTCCAGAAGCGCAAGCGCCACCTTGCCGTGGTGGTCGATGAGTTCGGCTCTATCAGCGGGCTGGTCACCGTGGAAGACGTGCTGGAGCAGATCGTCGGCGAACTTGAAGATGAGTTTGACGTTGCCCAGCGCCCGGTTGTCACACTGGCCTCCGGCGCCGTTGTGCTTGACGGTGGCTCCAACCTGCGCGACCTGGAAACTCAATATGACATCGTGCTGCCCCGTGAAGAGGGCTTTGAAACCCTTGCCGGCTTCGTGATGGACCAGCTCGGCAAAATTCCCACAGGTCGGTGAACGCTTTGAATTTGACGGCCGCCGTTACACCGTTCTCCAGATGGACGGCCACCGCATCGTTCGCGTCAAAATCGAAAACGTGAATCCGTCGTTGGAGCAAGCAATCTAAGGGGACATCCCGAAGCGAATCTTTTTCTGTAATCCCGAGCGTAGCTTTTTCTGTAATCCCGAAGCGCAGCGAGGGATCCCTATCACCACCAATCTTCGTCGTTCGTAATTGCCCACACTCCATCGATACCAGCCCTTTTCATCGATCAACCTGCCCATTCCCTCGCAGTTCGTCATCCCGACGACCGTTAAGCGAGCGCGCGCAGTCATCAGCGCGCGAGTAGGGAGGAGGGACCTTGTGTTATTCAAATGAATCGCAACCTCATGCACTGGCCTGAATCTATCGTTGTCTCAAAGCCGTTTTCAACTCAATCACCCAGCGCCGTAGGCGCGGTATGAGTTAGCCCAGCGCGGCAGCGCTGGGAATGCATGAAACAGAATCAAGCGCCG
This sequence comes from Terriglobia bacterium, assembly GCA_963724105.1. Lineage (GTDB taxonomy): Bacteria > Acidobacteriota > Terriglobia > Terriglobales > Acidobacteriaceae > Angelobacter. The sequence goes on from CAVRTD010000010.1 coordinate 1,065,779, forward strand.
TAGGTGCGGTACAAAATCTTGCGAGACCCAGGCGTGACCCTTGGGTCACCCAAGCGCAACTCAAGTCTCCTCCAGAAAAAACCATAAAATATCGCTCTGTCATCTTGAGCGAAGGCAGAAGCGACCACAGGGAGCGATGCCGTAGTCGAAAGACCCCGAGGATGTTTCTTTAACCATGCCGATTCAGGGAGTTCTCACGATAAATCGTCTTACCCACCCCGCCATTTTTCTACTTACGTTGCAAACAAACCACTTCCGCAAATCGTCGCATGGGTCTCCCTTGCGACACCCTTGGGTGGCCCTTGCGAGCCACAGGCGTGACCCTTGGGTGACCCAATCCCAATCCCACGTCAGCAGAGGATCGCAAGCTATCTTCGTAGGCATTTCTCGGACTTTGATTTTGCTGATTACTGACTGCTAACTGCTGATTGCTGGTTTTCAAATATCTGGTTTCACTCACACCCTGAGGTGCCTGCGTAATATAGCGAGTTTATATCAGCGAATCAATTGCGAAAGAGGACAATGGCCGCAATCCTTCATGCCACCAGCATTCTCAAATGACAAGCATTTAGGCTAACGTTGTATGGCTGAATGCTGATTGAATGCTGATTGCTTCCTAACTAAACATGCCTATGCGTGAGCAATACGATTTTCCCACCCTACCTGACCATCTTCGCCCCGGGCTCGAATCTCGTCTTTGTCGGAATCAATCCCGGCCTCTACTCAGTCAAGCGCGGACATTATTTTGCGCGCTCCACCAGCCGGTTTTGGCCCGCATTCTCTAAATCAAGACTGAGTGAGCGTATGCGGCATGCACTGGGAGTTGAAGTACTTTTGCCTGAGCATGATGCAGAACTTCCACGCTTCGGCATTGGACTAACCGATGTGGTTAAGCGACCGTCGGCAAACGCTTCAGAACTTACAGATCATGACTTCGCAAAATGGATACCAGTCTTGATCAAGAAGCTAAATCATTACGCGCCGCGTATGGCATGCTTCCACGGGCTCACTGGATACCGCCCATTTCGCCGCGTTGCTTTTCCTGCGGCAACCCTTCCACCTGTTTTAGGAGAACAACCAGAGTTGATTGGCAGCACCCGGCTTTACGTCGTTCCAAACCCCAGCCCTGCCAACGCACATTTCACACTAGGCGATCAGATAACCTGGTATGACAATCTCGCAGATGCTCTTTCGTAGAGCCTGATCCTCTGAAGGTGCCTGTTTTATCCGCGTCTCCGCGCCTCCGTGGTAGGTTTGGTTTTTGTTTCCAATTCCGGCGATTACCAATTTTGGCAATTCTGGCAATCTCCTTCCTGCTGTTACCATACTCTCCAGCGCCTCATGCTCCGCTACCTCACAACCCGGCTGCTCTACATGATTCCGGTGATATGGCTGGTGGTGTCAGTCGTCTTTCTGCTGATTCACCTTGTCCCCGGCGATCCCATTCAGCAGATGCTGGGTGAAGGCGCGGCCAGTACCGATGTAGAGGCGGCCCGCCATGCCTTTGGACTCGATGTCTCGCTGCCCCGGCAATACGTGAATTACTGGAAGGGTGTGCTGCACGGAGACCTGGGCCGTTCGATCCGCTTCGATCAGCCGGTCCGCAACGTGGTGCTCCAACGCTATCCCTGGACCCTTGAGCTGACCGTTGCTTCCATGATTGTGGCGCTGCTGATCTCCATTCCCGCCGGTGTGCGCTCAGCCCGCCGACGCAATCGCTGGGATGACCGCGTGCTCAGCGTCGTGAGCCTGTGGGGACTGTCATTTCCTAACTTTGCTCTGGGGCCGATCCTGATCTTATTTTTTGCCATCCGGCTGGGACTTCTACCGGTCTCCGGCTCGGGAACTTTTGCTCACCTGATCTTGCCCGCGATCACCATGGGCGGAGCGCTGGCCGCGATCCTCACGCGCATGGTCCGCACGGCCATGCTGGAAGAGCTGGGACAGGATTACATTCGTACCGCGCGCGCCAAGGGCCTTTCAGAAAATGTGGTGGTGTATAAACACGCGCTGCGCAATGCCTTGGTCCCGGTGCTGACCGTGGTGGGATTGCAATTTGGAGCGCTGCTCGCCGGCGCTATCGTGACAGAAACAATCTTCTCCTGGCCTGGCATCGGACGTCTGACGATCTCCGCCATCAGCAGCCGCGACTACTTTCTGGTGCAGGGCTGCATTCTGATGATCGGCCTGACCTATGTAGTGGTAAATTTCATGACCGACCTGCTTTACTCATTCGCCAACCCGCGTATCAGACAGTAGCCTTTTTCTGAAATCCCGAAGCGTAGCGAGGGATCCCTATACCTCAAAGCATTCTTCAAGCGCTAAGAACTTTATTGCCTGGCAGGATAGTTACAGTAGAATCAATTCCAAATCCTTGGAGGTAATGCTTGCCACTGGAAGGCGTGCGCTCTTACAAGCGCCAGATCGTAGCATATCGTAATGACTTTTGCGTTTCGTGTAATGCGCCACGCCGCGCACATCAGGTCAGAAGTTTTAAGGTTTACCATCTCTACTACATTCCCATCATCCCACTTGGGTTTTGGCGTGAGTGGGAATGTTCTGAATGCGGAAGAGACCCGCACGCCTATCCAGGTACCCCAAGAAATCTCCGGTGGATGTTAGTTCTTTTCGCTGCCTTCTTCGCAATCGCAGGTGTTATCGCGAGTTTTGACGGACAGGATTCTGCAGTGACCAAGTGGCTGATGCGTCTTGGGCTGCCAGCATTGTTTTTTATCGTGTTGTGGTTTGTTCTCAGGAACAAGCCTGATCGTGCCCTAAGAGAAAAGCTCACGGCAGTGAGCGAAGACCAGAGCGACACCTGCGCGCTGTGCAGCGGGACGTTAATTCTGGATCAAGGATGGCGCTGCTCACAGTGCAGTGTTGCGAGAGAAGAAGTCCTGTCAACTTAGGTGAACTCTAGGATTTCTGCGACTCAGAATACCGTCCACAATCTCCATCCGCCCCACGCTGATAGGCAGCTTAAATCTTCTTGGTCCTGCGCTTCCTGGATTGAAATACAGAACTCCGTTCCGGGTTTCCTGCTTCGGCTGATGTGAGTGCCCGCTTATCACAGCGGCAAAGCCGGCAGCCTTGGGATTGAGGTCGATCGCGCTGGCATCATGGATCACGTAGATGTAAAGCCCGCCAAGCTCAACCACCTCTGTCTCGGCAAATGCTTGGGCCCATGCCTGCGTATCCACGTTGCCGCGAATGGCCGTTACCGGCGCGATCTTCCGCAGCTCAGGGATAATTTCCGGTGAGCCAATATCGCCCGCATGAATAATGTGTTCGGAGCCGCGCAGCAACTCAACCGCCTCAGGACGAAGCAGCCCATGCGTATCGGAAATCACGCCAATGATCATTGTTTGTTCTCTTGAGACTACTTCCAGATTTTCCGAAGATGAGTTAGCGCATCAACTACGCGCCCGCTCTTTGTTTTTCTCCGTGCCTCCGTGTCTCCGTGGTGGAATTAGAGGCCCGCTTCAATCCGCGACCGAGGGTCCATAAAGTCGCGCAGCGCGTCGCCAATAAAATTAAACGAAAGCACCGCCAGCATCACCGCCAGAGCAGGGAAGAGCACCAGATGCGGCGCGTCAAAAAGATGTGCGCGGCCGTCATTGAGCATGGCTCCCCAGCTTGCTGTTGGAGGCGGAACGCCCAATCCCAGAAAACTCATGGTCGCCTCTGCCAATACCGCTCCGGCCATTCCGATGGCGGCCTGCACGATCACCGGCTGGATAATGTTGGGCAAGATGTGCCGCGTGACGATGCGCCAGTCGCTTGCGCCCAGAGCGCGGGCGGCCTCCACAAATTCTTTTTCTTTCACCGCCAGCACCTGCGCGCGCACCAGCCGCGCATAGCCCACCCATCCGCCAATGCACAACGCCAGAATCAGATTGAAAATGCCCGGACCAAGAAAAGCCACGCAGGCAATGGCCAGCAGAATTCCCGGGAAAGAGAGAAAGGCATTCATCAGGATCACGCTGAAGAATTTGTCCGTCAGCCCGCCGTAATAGCCGGCAATGGAGCCAAGAGCCAGACCCAGAAGCAACGATCCTGCCACCACGCTGCTGCCTACCAGCATGGAGATACGCGCTCCGTAAATCACGCGCGAGAAAATATCGCGGCCAAGTTCGTCCGTGCCAAACCAGTGCGCCGCGCTGGGCGGCTGAAGACGTGAAGGCAAATCAATGTTGCTGGGATTTTGCGGGGCGATCCACGGCGCGAACAAAGCAAAGATCACAAACACCGCCACCAGAACCATGCCGGCTGACGCAAGCCTGTTGCGGCGTCCCAGCGCAGCTGCGGTGTTCCATGTGGTAGAGATCGCCATTCTTTCTAAGTTTCGCCCGCTAAGTTAAGCCCGCCTCAGTGCTGATTATCGAGCTACTGTTTGTTGCATTACCTTCTTCAATGCTTTGAAGAACAGAGTCATTTTGCTCCGGCGTTCCAATGCTCACGCGCACGGCATTGGGGATGCCCCACGGCGCCAGCGAACGGACAATCACGCCTTCAGCCTGCATCCGGTTGGTAAAGGCGCTGGCATCTTCGTCCACGGTGAAGTAGATAAAGTTCGCGCTGGTCGGCACGGCGCGGATGCCAATTTCCGCAAAGCGCTCCATCAGCCACGCTGCACCCACCGCGTTGTTCTCCACCGTCTTGCGGATGTGGTGTTCATCGCGGATTGCCGCCAGCCCGGCGGCTTCCGCCACCACAGAAATAGAAAACGAATTGCGCACCCGCGCAAAGTAACGCAGCAGTTCCGGGTCTCCGCAGGCATATCCCAGACGGACGCCGGCCAGCCCATGTGCTTTTGAAAATGTGCGCAGCACCAGCACGTTCTCTCGGCCGGCGCGCACGTAGTCGAATGACCGTGAATATGTAATGCCGCGCTGGCGGGCAAAGTATTCCGCAAAATCGGAATAGGCTTCATCCATCACCACCAGCACATTTTCCGGCACGCGGTCCAGGAATGCTTCCGTTGCGTCGGCGTCAAACATTGTGCCCGTGGGATTATTGGGATTCGCCAGGATCACCACGCGCGTCTGCTCATTGATGGCTGCCGCAATCGCATCCAGATCATAAGCTTCATTCCGCATGGGAACGGCAATAAACTGCGCGCCTATCGTCCGGGTGACCAGCGGGTAGCTGATGAAAGAGCGTTCGCTGCTGATGCAGTTCGTCCCCGGCACCAGCAACGTGCGGGCCAGCACGTCCAGAATTCCCAGAGAGCCATCGGCAATAAAGATATGCTCGGCAGAAAGGTCATGGCGCGCAGCCAGCGCCTGCCGCAGTTCACTGGCGTCATTATCAGGATAGAGATTTACCTCAGCCGCAGCCGCGCGGATTGCTTCCAGCGCCAGTGGTGACGGCCCAAAAGGGTTCTCATTCGACGCCATCTTGATCATGGTGATGCCGGATTCACGTTGTGCCTGACGCAGCGGCTTACCCGCTGCATAGCCGGCCAGCGCGCGTATGTATTCCGGAATTTGGTCTACAACATTATTTTTCATCGGAAGTGAGAGATAACAGACGTTTGTACCACAAGCAGAGATGCATAAGCCATCTTGGCTGGGTGTGGAATTTTTTTAGGTGTGATTTTCTAGCTGTCTGGTTTGTTGATACTAGGGCCGGGTGCGTTTTCTTTCTTCACCACGACGGGCGCTCGCTCTTTTTCGCGACGGCGGCTTGCGTTCCAGCTGCTGCGGTTTGTCTCCGCGCCCTGAGCGCCGCAGCCCGGAAACTTCTGCTGGCCTCAGCTCTCGAAACTGCCCAGGCTCTACGTCCAGCGTGAGCGGGCCATACTTTACGCGTTTGATTTTTTCCACATGATGGCCAATCTCTTCAAACATCCGCCGGATCTGCCGGTTCTTGCCTTCGATCAGCGTGACTTCATACCATGGATTGGCGGCGTCTTTCATGATCTTTATTTGCGACGGCGCGGTGTGAATCTGCTCCATGCGGCGCGGCCCCGGTTTTGCTCCAATCTTGACTCCACGGCGCAATTTCTCAATGTTTTCTTCCGTCGCCCGCCCCGCGATCTTTACCAGATAGGTCTTGGGCACATGCGACGCGGCGCGCGTCAGTTTGCTGGCAAGATCACCGTCGTTGGTCAGCAGCAAGAGCCCTTCGCTGGCCCAGTCCAGCCGTCCCACCGGATAGATGCGAGCGCCTACATTCTTTACCAGGTCCATGACCGTTGGGCGCCCTTCAGGATCGGAAACCGTGGTCACGTAGCCCTTAGGCTTGTTGAGAAGCAGATAGACGTGGCGCTCCGCGCCCTGCAGCAGCTTGCCGTCGACTTTAATGTGATCGCGCTCAAGATCGGCTTTGCTGCCAAGTTCGGTAACGGTCTGCCCGTTGACGCTCACTCGGCCTTGCGTGATCAGCTCTTCGGCTTTCCGGCGCGAAGAAATTCCTGCGGCGGCAATGATTTTCTGCAAACGCTGTGGAGGCATGCTCAGCCTCCTGTGCTTTCAGAGGCAATCTGATCAGCCACCTGTTCATCTGCTTTGCCGTGTTCGGGATCAGAGGAGACAGTTGGCTCGGTCACATTTTGCGGGACTTCAGATTGGTCCTCGGCCATCTGCTCCACGCCGCCGTCTTTACCATCAGGAGTGCCAGTTTCTTCAATGTCTTCGCTGGAAATGCCTTCGCCTGATTTGTCTTCGTTAGGCATGTCTTCGTTGGGCATGTCTTCGCCTGGAATACCTGTGGCGTCCGCAACAGCGCCTTCGCCGGAGGTAAAGAGTTCGTCCTGCAGTTCGCCTGCGGCCAGCTTTTCAAACTCTTCCAGGCTGGGCAGTTCGTTAATATCGCGCAGGCCAAAGCGCATCAGAAAATCCTTGGTGGTTTTGTAGAGCATGGGCCGACCCACCACGGCTTTTCTTCCTGCGGTAGTAATCAGTTTGCGTTCCAGCAGTGTGCCGATTACGCCTGCAGCGTCCACCCCGCGTATATCGCTGATCTCAGGAACGGTGACTGGCTGCTTGTACGCGATTACCGCCAGCGTCTCCAGCGCCTGCAAAGAGAGCCGGATCGGCGGCTTCAGGCTCTTCGAGAATCCGCGCACCACGTCGTGATGCTCCGGCTTGGTGGACATACGGTAGCCGCTCGCTACTTCGCGGATCTCAATGCCGTGTTCCGGGTTCGTATAGTCAGCGATCAGTTCTTCGAGATAAGGCTTGAGCAAAGCGCGCAGTTCGGCCTTCTCGGATTTTTCCTTGGTCTTCTTGGTTTTTGTTTCGATCGCCGGCGGCTCGGCTGCCCGTACTGCTGCCTCTTCTACGGCGCCCAGATGGTCTTCAGCATTTTCCGGCGCCTGCTCTGCTAAGGGTTGCGAATCTTGACCCTGCAAATCCTGACCCTGCGACTCCTGGGCCTGAAATTCCTGCGGCAATTGTGGCGTTGCCTCTAGCGCCGTCTTCAACGCCAGCAAGTCGTCTTTCAGCAGAGCAGCCATCTGGTCCAGCGTGATGGGATCTTCCGCCGCGTAAATAAGCGCTTCGAGTTGGGCTTTAATGCTCATGTGTGGGAGTGCTTTGCTCTTAGCCTTTAGCCATTGGCCTTTAGCCCTTGGCTCAATATTTTTATCGCTATTCTTTACCTGTTGCTTACTCTTAAAATTACTCTTGCGCTTTAGCCTGATCCGCTTGCAGCTGCTTTAGCTGGGCTAACTGCTAACGGCTAAGTGCTAACTGCTCATTTCCAGTCGTCCCTCACCGTTGAGCCTTCACCCATTACGGTGTCAAACATTGGATGCTTCTTGATCAGAACTTCTCCAAAAACGCTTTCTTGCCGCAGCAAGATGGCCTGCAAACGCACCAACTCAAGCAGCGCCAGAAATGATGCAATCAGCGCATGGCGTGTCGTCACGTGCTGCAGCAGACGCTTCAATCGGATAGGGCGGTCTTCCATCAGCAGCCGGCGGCGGAAGTATTCAATCATCTGGCCTACCGTGACTGTTTCTTCATTCACCTGCAGAATGGGACGCTCTTTGGCCCGGTCCAGAATCTGCTGAAACGTGCGCACCAGGTCAACCACGTCGGCAGCCAGCTCCGGCTCGGTGCCTTCGGCGTCCTTAAATTCTTTCATCGACGGGTTGCTGACCACCGCCTCTTCAATCTGCTGTTTCTGCATCAGCATCTGGGCGGCGTTCTTGAATTTTTCATGCTCCAGCAGCCGCTGCACCAGCTCTTCACGCGGATCTTCCTGCTCGCCCTCGGGCGCATCGGGATCCCGCGGCAACAGCAGCTTGCTCTTGATGTGTATGAGCAGGGAAGCCATGTAGATGAACTCCGCCGCAATGTCCACATCCAGGTGCTTCAGATTTTCAACATAGCCCAGATACTGCGCCGTGATCTTGGCAATCGGAATGTCATAAATATCGATGTCCTGCTTGCGGACAAGGTCCAGCAGGAGATCGAGCGGGCCATCATAGACCGTGCCAACGCTCACCGAGAACGGAAATTCGTTGGTCTGTGGCTTTGCGGATTGTGAGGTTTCTGCCATCTATAAAGAAAAATCTTGAAACACGGAGGAACAGAGGAAGCGGAGAATTTTCCGCTCTAAATCTCCAACTCCATTTACTCTCTACCTCTGTGTTTCAAAGGTGTTGGCGATGCCTTTGTTAAAAGGCAGGGCATTCGTGCAACATTTGATTCTAAATGTTATTGGCGTTCTTGCCGAAGCCAGAGCTGTGGATTACGTGTCTTTTTTGCCGATAATTACTGCAATGCGCTGTAATCGCCCAGATATTGCTGGATGGAAAGTTCATTCTCTGGCGTTACATTTTCTGGCATTACCAGGGATGCGCCGTTCGCGTCCTTTTTTAGCACGATTTCAACCCCGCCATCATTGCGTAGGAATTTTTTCCAGTGGTCCTGAAGAATCTTTGGCGGCAGAACATAATCGTGCAGATAGCGGTCTTTATCCTGCGCCAGCAACACCAGCACATTGATCGGACGGTCTTCAAGCAGGAATTTCCACGTCCCACCGCTCTCTTCCGCCGTGTACAACCCAACTTTTCTGCTGCGGCGCGTGATAAACGTGCGTGGCCGGTCTTTCTTGAGAGGATAGGTTTTATTGACTCGATCCAGCCAATCGGCGGTCTGCAACTCCCAGCGCTCATCATCATTCTTCGCCTGTGCAACCGACTCAGGCACGCGCAATGCCGCCGTGCTCGCATCCTGTGCCGCCAATTTTTCTACTGCACCCAGCTTCAACAGTCCTACTGCCTCACGCACAGCAACCATCGTTTCTTCAGCAGCGGCTGTGGCTTTTTGTGCGCCGTGCAAAATGGTTTCCTGCAGCTTATGTGGATTTTGCGCCAGCTCGCGCCGTCTCTCGCGGATAGGAGCAAGATGCGTATTCACGCTCTCAATCGCCAGCGCTTTGCATTCCACGCAGGTAATCGTTGCTTGAGTGCAGCCCTCAGTGATATGAGCAAGCCGTTCACGATCGCTAAAGATCTGGTGCAGATTACCCACGGGGCATTGGCTGGGATTGCCATGGTCGCTCAGCTTGGGCCGGTCGGTTACGCTGCCTTTGATTTTTTGTCCGACAGCGGCCTCTTCGTCACTCAGCAGGATCGAATTGCCGTATGACTTTGACATCTTTCGCTTGTCGGTGCCCAGCAATTTAGGTGAAGGCGTGAGAAGCGTTTGCGGCTCAGGAAAAACCAGTTTGCCGTCCTGCTTATAAAAGTGGTTGAAGCGGCGCGCCACTTCGCGCGTCAGTTCAATGTGCGCTTCCTGGTCTTCACCCACGGGGACAAAGTTTGGCCGGTAAATCAAGATGTCCGCGGACTGAAGCAGGGGATAACCAAGAAAGCCATACATGTGCAGATCTTTATTCTGCATCTGCTGCTGTTGTTCTTTGAAAGTCGGGACGCGCTCCAGCCACCCCAACGGCGTGATCATGGAAAACAGCAGGTGCAGCTCCGCATGCTGCTTTACGTGCGACTGCACAAAGATAGAGCACTTTTTCGGATCAAGGCCGGCGGCAAGAAAATCCAGGATGACTTCCAGAGAGTTATCGGCGAGCCGTGAAGTATTGTCGTAATCAGTGGTGAGCGCATGCCAGTCAGCGACAAAGAAAAAACAATCATGCGTATTCTGCAGCTTCACCCAGTTCTGCAGCGCGCCAACATAGTTGCCCAGATGCAGCTTGCCTGTGGGACGCATGCCGCTGAGCACACGCGGCCGTAGATTTTGTTGTGAGTCTGGCATGTTTTCTTTATGGCCCCAAAAAACCAGCGCGTTCGCTTTAAATTCCAGGTACTGTCATCCTGAGCGAAGCGCCACTAGACAGTTTTTATACATGACTGAAAGGTGTGCAGTCGAAGAGCTATCATGCGCCGCTTTTATCAACGGCCCCAGCCGGTTGCGGAGCAATGGTTTTTACCTTCACCGGCTTTGCGGGAATCCCCACGGAAATCGTGTAGGGCGGAATGTCTTTGGTGGCCACGCCCATGGATCCCAGCAATCCGTGCTCGTGCACGCGGACGCCGCTCATCACCGTGGAGTGATACGTGATGCGCGCTTTGGGGCCGATCTCGGTCTTCCGATTGGAAACGATCATGCCGTCATTGAGGTCATGATCATGGGAATACACGTTGGCGTAGTCGGAAACCGAGCTGCCTTCATGGATAACGATTTCGCCGCGATCATCCAGCAGCACATATTTATGGATTACCGAATTGTCTTCGATCGTGAGGTTGTAGCCGTAAGAAACTTCCACGCCGTGAAAGATCTTCACGTTTTTCCCGATGTGCTTGAGCACATGCCGCGCAATCATATTGCGGACGCGGAAGCCCAGCCAGTGATCCAGACCAACTGGCGAGCGGTCAAACATCATCCAGAACCAGATCAGCGGCTTGCGCTCAGCATATTTCTGAGCGTCAACATCGCCGTAATACTCCGGTTCCAGCGATGCATTCCGCGGATCAAAACTGTGTATCAGCACCTGTTCGGCCAGTGGAGCATTGGCAGCGGGCTCGGCATACGGTCGTCCCAGGTAGAGTTCATGCAGCGTATTGCGCACTACAGTACAGCGATGCTCGACATCACGATTGGTAAACTGCTCATCGAGCTTCTGGATCCAATCCAGAAACACCTTTTCAGCTTGTGGTAGCGGCTGAATATTGCGGTATTCGTAACGCGGCATGCAAGCCCCTCAATCTCAATAAATAATGCTGTATTCAATGATATAACGGCTGCCGGATTTCGCCCCGCATGCGCCGCTACTCTTAAAGATTCGATCTTTCATCGATTGGTTTGGGCGCAGTTTTTTGAGAGCAGTGTTGCGGCAAATCCAAATGTTTGGCGGTTTTGCAGAACCAGGGGCAGTTATTTCAGCTTAAATTCTATGACTCCGGCCATCATTCCGGATAACGTTCAGGCAGTCGGCGCAAAGTATTTCTGCATAAAGTGAAGCTAAATTACTGAATCGAGTCGGGTTACCTCAGTACTCTTGTTCGCCCAATACCTTCGGCGATATAAACGTGCCATTCCGGGATACGTTTGACTGCATTGTTTTAGATAGCGGGGACAGAAAGTTTATGTGCAGCACAGTAAGGTGGCCCATGAAAGTCGCAAAAGCGGGTCTACTCGGCTTCATTGTCGTAATTTCGATAGCGTTACAAGCTCAGCAGGATACTGACAGCATTAAGCCCATTCCAGTTCTGACCGGCTACACCTCTTATTTCACCCGCGTGAATGGGGGACAGTATCAGGATTCACTAGGTGTAACCCCACTGCTGCTTGTGCCTATTGGCGACAAGTGGCTGATTGAAGGCAGAGGCTCCTACTCTGATACCTTTGCCAAGGACGCCCTGGGCAATTACACCGGCACCAACTCCTATGGCCTGGCCTATGGGCAAATCGATTACATCGCGAACAAATATGTAACTCTCACCGCCGGACGATTCATTACCCCTTTCAATATTTACGGTGAGCGGCTGGCGCCGAGTTGGATTCGCGCCTTACAGCTTTCCACCTTGACTTCGCCTGAAACCAGCGGCTCTGCACTGGGCGGCATGATGCGTGGTGGTTTTTCCCTGAACGACGGTGTCAACCTTACATATGCAACATATTTTTCCGCGAACAACACAAATCACATCGTAGCCACGGATCGCTCCACGGGCGCGCGTGTCGGCTTTTTTCTTCCTCATCAAAGATTAGAAATTGGCGGATCATTCCAGCAAGTGCTGCAGGCGGATCGTCCACACTCTTCCGGCGCATTTCTTGAGTGGCAGCCGAACAGCGCTCCATTGACGATACGGTCAGAGTTTGCGCGGACATCAGGGACCAAGGGAACCGGATACTGGGTTGAATCCGTGTATCGGCTCAGCCAGATTCGGTCGCTACGGCGTCTGGAGTTGGCAGCCCGAGGACAGCAGTTCTATGCCGCTGACAATCTTTCAGCCGCAACCATAAAGAAACTGGGCGCTCTGGGCAAAAACGTAACGGAAGCTGACGGTGGATTGAACTATTACCTGCGCAGCGATGTCCGGGCCTCCGCTACTTACGGGCGGCAACTGGTTGTGGATAAGAACACCAATCTCTGGGTATTTGGCATGACCTACCGCTTTGTGACGCCTTTGTGGCCGGAAGGGAGCCCGAAATGAAAATAAAATTCGCAATTCCCATGATCTTTTTAGCCAGCGCCATATTCCTGAGCCTGGCCGCATTTGCCGGCACCAGCGGTAAAGACGCACCAAAAGACACCAATGCCGCTACAACCTCGGCGCCGGTTGCTACTGCATCTGCTGCGGCTCCAGCCACGCAGGATGAGAATTTGCACCTTGAGGGCGAACAACGGTTTCGGTCTAACTGTGGACGCTGCCATGCCGCTCCGCCTAAATTTTCACCGCGAGTGATGGCGACCATTGTTCGCCACATGCGCGTGCGCGCCACCATCACAGACCAGGATATGCACCTGATCCTGCGTTATATGACGGAGTAAGCCATGAGCTTGCACGGGAAATTGACTCGGTTTGTGACGTTGGCTGCTCTTGTATTCACCGCATCGTTGCCGGCTTTTAGCCAGGCCCGCGTCATTGAGGTTCTGGCTGACAAAGACAGCCATTTCAAAATGACCGGCCAGGGCCATCCGGAGATCACGGTCAAGGCAGGTGAGCCGCTTGTTCTGCGCATCAGCGCGCGCAAGGGAAAAACCTGGAACCGTGATGGAACAGTCCACGGATTTACGTTGCTCCGCGCCAAGGACCACCACAAAGTCCCCGGCTGGGACCTGGAACTCAAACCCGGCACGCAGGACTTTACTCTGACCGCGCCTTCAGAGCCGGGCGATTATGAAGTTTTATGCACCGTCATCTGCAGTGAGGACCATGAAGGAATGCGGATGAAATTTGTTGTTCTGCCGTAACAGTAATTGCTGCAAAAGAGACCGTCGCGCCAGATCGCAGCGGGCTGAGTAGCATTCAAAAGGGAGAATTTTCTGATGCGCACCACAATCTATTCGAGAACACGCGCGGCGGTTTCGCTTTTTGCCTTGATCCTGCTGGCGTCTTATTCATTTGGTAAAGATAAACCTAAAGAAAACGTTATCAGTCTGCACGGGGCCATCATGGATAGCCAGTGCGCCTTCAATGTGCATTCTGACACGCATTCGCATGACTGGATGACCAAGCGCGGCATCCAGGGCGCCAATGACGAAGGAAGCTGCACACAGCATTGCGTGAAAGATATGGGCGGCAGCTATGTGCTGGTAGTGAAAAAAGAAGTTTATAAACTCGATGACCAGATCAAAGCCGAACAATTTGCCGGAAAGAAAGTAAAGGTCAACGGCACTTTGGACGCCAACAACCACATACTCCATATCTTTGACATGGAAGAAGACAAGGAAAAATAGCGTCTTTCAATTTTTGAAAGTCGAAGCAAAAGGTTACGGCTGCGCTTTTCCGCGCAGCCGTTTTCATTTGTCCAATATTGTTTGTTTCTCGTGCGATTTTCAGGCCGTCTTCTCCAGAGCCAGCCCTTTCTGGAGTTTTGGCACTTCGTTCTGCCGGGTCACGGTCATGGCGGCGTGCTCAACAAAGGCCAGCGAGTCCATCAGTGGACATGTGGAATGATGGAGAAGCCGCAGCAACTCTGTGGCTTGCGACAGGCGCTCGCTCTGCTGCCTGTAGTCCACTTCTTCGGCGTTGGTGCGGGCCGCGGCAGACTCGATATAGCACCAGAGAAATTGGCTTAGGAGATCAACGGCCTTCTTCAGGTCGTGCCCCAGGCCGGCATTCAACACCTGGTTCAAAACAAGATCTTGATCCTGGAGGTTGGCGTGCTGGAAATTTGGCCACTGCAATTGCAAATGAAGGCCTTTGAGTTCCTGAGTAAGATGGGTGGTCCGGTCTGAAATACCTTCCATTGTCGAATCCTTGTGTGCAGGTTTTTGAGCCCTAAACATCAGACAGCGGAAGAAGTGGCGGCGATTCAGTGGACGCCCGGAAGGGGTGGCTCAAACGTAAGATGCTGGATCTATCTTATGAGTTGAGTTACCCAAGTACAAGGCCCAACATAAAATTCAGTCTATGCGACATAAGACAACGCAGGCCACGGACGCAGAACAAGAAAAGCGTTGTCAGGCGTACCTTGAAAGATAAGAAATGTAAAGATAAACCAATGCTGATCGTGAGCCGAATCGCGCGCGAACGGAATCCAATAAAAACGCCAGAATATTTTCGGGCGAATCTTTTACGAACAACGATATAATAGACAAATGAATCCCCCCGTTCCGGACTCCCTGGCCTGGGCGCATCCCCTGGTGCAGGAATGGTTTATCAAGAAATTCGGTACGCCCACGGAGCCACAGGAACAGGGCTGGCCCCATATTCTTGCCGGACGGACCACGCTCATCTCCGCGCCCACTGGGTCGGGTAAGACGCTGGCAGCATTCCTGATCTGCATTGACCGGCTGGTGCGCAAAGCGCTGAGCGGAGATCTCACCGACCGCACTGAAATTCTTTATGTTTCTCCGCTGAAGGCCCTGGGCAATGACATCCAGAAGAATCTGGAAGCCCCGCTGGGTGAGATCACGCTGCTTGCCGGTGAAAAAGGGCTGCTGATGCCGGAGATTCGCGCGGCCGTGCGCACCGGTGACACGCTTATGCATGAGCGCCAGCGGATGCTGAAACGGCCTCCGCATATTCTGGTGACCACGCCGGAATCTCTTTACATCCTGCTTACTGCGCAGAAGAGCCGCGGCATTCTTACCAGCGTGAATACCATCATCGTGGACGAAATCCATGCTGTGGCGGATGACAAACGCGGCGCCCATCTCGCTCTTTCACTCGAACGCCTGGATGCCCTCACAGCCGAACTGAACTCGCAGCGCGCCGTGCGCATCGGTCTTTCTGCTACGCAGAAGCCCATTGAAACCGTGGCCCACTTTCTGACCGGCAATGGCCAGCCAGATCCCGTGGTGGTAAACGTCGGCCATAAGCGCGCGATGGATCTCGCCATTGAAGTTCCAGGGCAGGAGCTGGGCCCGGTCGCCAGCAACGAACTCTGGGACGAGGTTTACGACCGCATCGCTCAACTGGTTGGTGAGCATCGTTCCACGCTGGTTTTTGTGAACACGCGGCGGTTGGCGGAGCGTATTGCTTTCAATCTCGCCGAGCGCATGGGTGAAGACGTTGTGGGCGCGCACCATGGCAGCCTGGCGCGCAAGCTTCGCCTGGACGCGGAGAGCAAACTCAAAAATGGCGAACTAAAAGTTCTTGTGGCCACGGCGTCACTTGAGCTGGGTATCGATATCGGCCACGTGGATTTGGCGATTCACATTGGTTCGCCGCGTTCTATCGGTGTCTCGCTGCAGCGTTTTGGCCGTGCCGGCCACTGGCGCGGCGCCATCCCGAAAGGCCGTTTCTTTGCCACCACGCGCGATGAGTTGCTGGAATGCGCTGCTATCGTTCGCTCTATTCATCACGGAGAGCTTGACCGCCTGATTATTCCTGAGTCGCCGCTCGATATCCTGGCGCAGCAGATTGTGGCGGTTTGCTCCGCGGAAGAATGGGGCGAAGACGAGCTGTTTGCTCTGGTTAAACGCGCCTATCCGTATCGCGAGCTTGAGCGCAAGGACTATGACGACCTGCTGGTCATGCTGGCCGATGGCATTGCCTCCCAGCGCGGACGCTTCGGCGCGTATCTCTATCGCGATCGCGTAAATAAAAGACTGAAAGCGCGGCGCGGCGCTCGCATGGTCGCCATTATGAATGGCGGCGCCATACCTGAGACAGCTTTATATACCGTGGTTGCGGAGCCAGAAGGAACTGTTGTCGGCACGCTGCATGAAGATTTTGCCGTTGAGAGCCTGAAGGGCGATATTGTTCTGCTGGGGAACATGAGCTGGCGCATCCGCCGCGTTGAAAGTGCGGGGCGCATTCTGGTGGAAGACGCGCATGGTGCGCCACCGTCGATTCCTTTTTGGCTGGGCGAGGCCCCGGGACGAACAGAAGAGCTATCGCACCAACTGGGAGAGTTGCGGCAGGCCATCAGTGATCTGGCGCCGAATACCGTTCCCGGCTTCGTCAACCAGAAATCACCGGAAGTGCTGAACGCCGTGGAGTGGCTCAAACGCGAGTGCGGGCTGGACGATTCCGGCGCGGAGCAGGCCATCGAATATATTGTGACCGGGCGCACCGTGCTGGGCGCAGTGCCGACCACAAACACCATCATCGCCGAGCGATTTTTTGATGAAGGTGGCGGCATGCAGTTGATTGTCCACGCTCCGTTTGGCGCGCGCATCAACAAAGCCTGGGGACTTTCGCTGCGCAAGCGTTTCTGCGTCTCATTCAATTTTGAGCTGCAGGCCGCAGCCACGGACAATGGCGTGAATATTGCCCTGGCCGAGCAGCACAGTTTCCCGCTGGCCGATGTCTTCCATTTTCTGCATGAGAACACGGTGAAGGAAGTCTTGCAGCAGGCAGCGTTGCTCTCTCCGCTGCTGGAGACGCGCTGGCGCTGGGACGCCAACCGCTCGCTGGCGCTGCTGCGCTACTGGAATGGCAAGAAGATTCCGCTGCAGGTCCAGCGCACGCGTTCCGCGGACCTTTTATCGTCAGTGTTTCCCGATGTGGCGCAGTGCCAGGAAAATGCCGACGGCCCCATAGTGGTCCCTGACCATCCTTTGATTCGCGAGGTAATGAAAGATATTTTTCAGGAAGCGCTGGACCTTGAAGGCTTGAAAGATGTGCTGCGCAAGATCCGCTCGGGCGAAATCAAGTGCATCGCCGTGGATACTCCGGTGCCTTCAGTCTTCTCGCATGAGATTCTGAACAGCAATCCTTATGCTTTCCTGGACGATGCTCCGCTGGAAGAGCGCCGCGCCCGCGCCGTGGAGATGCGCCGCACGCTGCCTGAGTCGGTATTGCAGGAAGTGGGAGCGCTTGATCCCGCGGCAATAGCAGAGGTTCGAGCCGACGCGTGGCCTGACGTGCGTGACGCCGACGAACTGGCCGACACGCTGCAAACCCTGATTGCGCTGCCGGAAAATTTTCAGCCATCAGACCATCCTGCGCCTGCAGAAGCATGGCAAGGCTGCTTGCATACTCTGCGGCAGATCGAATCGCGCGACCCGGGCACGAGTTCTGCGCAGCCGGGGGCGGCTGCGGTCCACAACGAGAATGTTGGAGCGCAGGCGCCCTCGCCTGCGGACGACAAATTCTTTTGGGTCTCTGCCGAGAAAGCCAAAGCCTTTACCGCGATCTATCCGGATGCGCAATTTGAAGATCAGCTCCCTGTGATCGATGGCGAAATACCGTCACCGGAAGACGCGCGCAAGGCCATGGTTACGGGATGGCTAACCCATCTTGGGCCCACCACCGCTTCCGCATTGGCCTCACTGCTTCATCTGCCGGTGGCCGAGATCGATAAAACTTTACTGCGCATTGAAACCACAGGCCTGATTCTGCGCGGAACTTTTGACAAGACACTTGGCGAAGATACGCAGTGGTCTGAGCGGCGCTTGCTGGCGCGGATCCATCGCTTAACGCTGGGCACGCTGCGCAAGCAGATTGAGCCGGTCACGGCCGCCACGTTCATGCGCTGGTTGTTGCGCTGGCAGCATGTAAGTCCGGGTTCACAGGCGCGTGCTGAACACGGCACTTTGCAGGTACTGCGCCAGCTTCAGGGTTTTGAAATTCCGGCCAGCGCCTGGGAACGCCACGTGCTGGCGCGTCGCATCAGCAATTATGATCCCAAGCTGTTGGACCAACTCTGTCTTACCGGCGCTGTAGGATGGGGAAGGCTCTCTCCGCATCCAGCGATGCTGGAAGATTCCTCCGGAAACGGCCGTCGTGTGGTACCGACCAGCGTTGCTCCAATCACGTTCTTTGTCCGCGATGAGGCTGAATGGATGGCGCTGCCCAGCGTGCGGTCCGCCAACCGTGACGCCGAACAGGAAGTACGCGGCCTGGGGCCCAGCGCGCGTGAGGTTCTGACCTTTCTGCGCACACGCGGCGCTTCATTCTTTGCTGACATCGTGCGCGGCACGGACAAACTGAAGTCGGAGATTGAAACCGCCCTGTGGGAACTGGTAGCCGGTGGTCTGGTTACGGCGGATGGCTTCGATAACCTGCGCGCTCTGATCGATCCCAAACGCCGCTCCGGACAGGGAAGCGGCAAGAGTATTCGTCCCCGGCACAGCGCCGGACGCTGGTCATTGTTGTATCCGCCGCATGTGGAAGATGGCGGAAAATCAGTGGAGTCAGTTTGCCGGGTGTTGCTGGAGCGCTACGGCGTGGTTTTCCGCGAGCTGCTGGTGCGCGAAAGCATGCTGCCGCGCTGGCGTGACATGCTCATCACATTTCGTCGGTTGGAAGATCGCGGCGAAATTCGCGGCGGACGCTTTATCAGTAGCTTTATCGGCGAACAATTTGCTCTGCCGGTTGCGGTTGAATCTCTGCGGGCGATGAAGAACCTGCCGCTCACGGGCGAGATCGTCACCATCTCCGCCGCTGATCCGTTGAACCTTGCGGGGATCATTGTCCCCGGAGAGCGCGTGCCTGCAATCTCAGGCAAGTATGTAAGCTTTAAAGATGGAGTGCTGGCAGAGACGCCGGAAGCGTTTCCGCTAAGCATTGTGAGCCGCCAATGAGCGATAACGACGAGCTGGTTTTTGGCGAAGACTACTACACGGAAAATGGCAAGTGGGTGTTCACCGCAAAATATCTGCTCAAACGCGGATACTGCTGCCGGTCAGGTTGCAGGCATTGCCCGTACGGATATGTCCGGCAGGAAGAAGAAAGTTTGCCGCGGAGTTCCGCGATGAAGCAACTGGCAATTCTTAGCCGTCAGAATACAGGCGAATCAACACGAATCCGATTCGAAACGAAAAATGAGTTGTTCACATGTCTGAGTCTTGCAAACTATCTGCGCTCTGCTAGTGCTAAATTGCGGCAGCATGCTATTCATACCGCAGCGCGATCACCGGATCCAAACGTGCCGCTTTCACTGCCGGATAAATTCCAAAGAACAGTCCTACGCTGCAGGCCACGGACAGCGCGACAAAAATCGCCCATATTGGCACCGAAGACGGAAAATGGGCGAGCTGCATCAGGAAGCTGAAGATGAGTGACAGGATGACGCCCAAAATGCCTCCGATGCCCGTGAGCGTCATGGCTTCCGTAATGAATTGAAAGCTGATGTCGCGTTTACGCGCGCCAATCGCCTTACGCACGCCAATTTCCCGCGTTCGTTCGGTGACGGACATTAGCATAATATTCATCACGCCAACGCCTCCTACCAGAAGGCCCACGGAAACCACGCAGACCACCAGCTGGAAGATTCCGGACATAATGTCACGGAACTGCACGCCGAGTTGCTCCGCGCTGCTGATGCCAAAAGTATCCGGCTTGTTGGGCGGGACGCGGCGGCGGGTACGCAGCAGTCCGCGTATCTGGTCGTCAGCCACGGTTTTCATGCCGGGAAAGGCGGCCGCGATCAGGGCAATCTCATCATCCTGCGGGTAATGCTTTCTGTAAGTCCGATAGGGAATAAATACTTCTACATCGCCGCCCTGGTTGAGCGTGCTCTTTTTCTTATCGAACACGCCAATCACCGTATAGAGATTGCCGTCCACCAGCAGTTGCTTGCCTTCCGCGGTTTCATCCGGGAAGAGACTTTTCTCGGCGTCATAGCCGATCACGACGACGTCGGCGCGATGAAGGTCTTCCTGCTCCGTATAAAAGCGGCCTTCTTTCATGCGGCCGTTCACCACATCCGCATAAGTGGAAGTCATGCCGCGAAACACGATGTTGGTTAGCTCGTGGCTTTTGTAGCGCGCCGTGCGGATCGGCTGAGGGCCATCACCGATGTGGGCCAGCACCTCAATCACAACTTCCTTTACCGCCGGCAATTCTTCCTTGATGGCGACGCCATCCTCATAGGTTAGCGGCTTGCGTGTGCGCTCTTCAGGAGAAAGCCGTCCAAAGCGGATTCCGGGTTCAAACTTCAGAACAAACAGATTGTCCACGCCAAATTCATTCAGAGAATCCTGTACGTTTTTTTCCACGCCAAGCAATACCGAGGCCACCAGAATCGCCACCATGGTTCCAATCACCACGCCCAGCACGGTCAAAAATGACCGCACTTTGTGCGTGCGGATGGTCTCAAGGGCCATCTTGATATCTTCCAGAATCATGTTGGAATGGGTCATGGCTAGGTCTCAAACCTCAAAGCTTCAATGGGATTCAGTTTGGACGCTTTGTATGCCGGATAGACGCCGAAGAAAAGACCCACGCCGGCGGCAATTACCACCGCGCCAATGACCCATCCGATGGGCAAGGACATGGGGAAAGAAGTAAGCTGGCCCACGGCGAAAGATATTGCCGACGCCACTATCACGCCCATCACGCCGCCAATCGTGGCCATGACTCCGGATTCCACCAGAAATTGCATTAAAACATCACGCCGCGTTGCGCCCAGAGATTTGCGCACGCCGATCTCCCGCGTTCTCTCTGTGACGCTGGCCAGCATGATATTCATGATCACAATGCCGCCAATCACCATAAAAATTCCTACGACAAAAATGGATCCGCTGGCTAAAGATCCGGTCAGGCTGTTGTAAAGCTCCATGATGGCGGAAGGCTCCACGACGCCGAAGGTGTCGTTCTGCTTGGGGGCCAGGTGTCGCCGCGCCCGCATCAACACGCGTGCTTCATCTTCCGCCGGCGGCATCAGATCAGCGGCCAGCGCCTTAATATTGATATTCATGCTGGTATTGCTGCCGTAGACTTTGCGCCACGTCTGCACGGGAATATAAACAAAACTGTCTTGTGACTGGCCAAACGCGCTGCCCATTTCCTTGGCGACGCCTACTACCAGATATGCTTCACCATCCACGTAAATAGACTTGCCCAGCGGATCAACGCCGGCAAAAAATCTCTTGGCGACGTCATTGCCAATCATGGTCACATTGGACCGATGCGAATCATCGGCGTCGGATATATAACGGCCGCTGATTGGCTCCTCAGTATCAATTCCGACCATATTTGCGGTCACGCCGCGTACGTCAATATCTTCAATCGACTCCGTTTTGTATTTCACCGTCCCGTTGTGATGTGCTTCCAGTCCCACGGCCTCGGCCAATCTCATGTTGTCGCGGACGTACTCATAGTCTTCCCAGGTAACGTTTTTGTTGCTGCGTGAGAGCCTGACAAATTCTTCCGAGCTGGTGATAAGAGGGAAGCGCATCACAAGAAAAACATTGGACCCAAAGTTGGCCACTTTTTCCGACACATATCGGTTCGCGCCCTGCACCATGGAAACCACAATGATCAGCGTGGAAACAGACAAGATGATCCCCAGCAGAGTCAAAAAGGAGCGCAGCTTATGCGAACGGAGTGTCTCCAGCGCGATAAGAACAGGCTCTTTCAGAGACACACCCCGGCGCGCCGCTGGCGGGCTGCTGCCTGCTGTCTTTTTGGCTGGAATACTCTGGTCTGAGCCGTCAGAGGTTTGCATATCTTTGCGTGGATTCCTGATAAAGTCTTACGTTGTCCAATATACAAGACGAAAACTTAGGCAATTAGTTCCATTTGTGGCGAAAATTCTTCTCACTGTTTTGACGGTAGTCGTGACCTTTTGTTTGACGATTTCAGTCAGGTCAGCGAGAATAGATGAGTACGTATGTGGGCCTGTGGCGCAGCTGGGAGCGCGCTTCCATGGCATGGAAGAGGTCGTCGGTTCGATCCCGACCAGGTCCACCATTTAAACCCTCCTGGAATCAATCACTTCCACGGCATTACCCAAATCCTATAGCAACTTTCTTGGTCTAAATGAGCCTGCGTTTCCGCAGGCCCAAGGTTAAGGTTTATTGTTTTAATCCATATCGGATGATACGAAGGGTGTTGTGCCATAGCTGAAAGCTGAGATTGCTTCCCCTGTGGCGGCGATTTGCGTCAGCTGTCCCGAGCCATATTCGAAGGCTTTTACCGGACCCGGATTATTGCCTTCGAATAAAACCCTTTGAACCACGCGCCGCTACTATAAAAGCTGGATAATTTATTCGTATTACGATGGAAGCTTTACGGGCCCAGAAAAATGCCCGGCTGTGATGCTGCACAGGCCGGGCAAATACGGTAGTCAGGCAACTTGAAAAATTAACCGTTGCCGTTGTCGAAGGTCTTGCGGTCAACAAATGCTCTGAGTCTGCGCGAGCGTGACGGGTGGCGCAGCTTGCGCAGCGCTTTCACCTCAATCTGGCGGATGCGTTCGCGGGTCACCTGGAAGTTCTGTCCCACTTCTTCCAGAGTATGCTCGGAGCCATCTTCCAGGCCAAAGCGCATCTTGATGATCCGTTCTTCTCTCGGATTCAGAGTGCGCAGAACACTTGCGGTCTGTTCTTTCAGGTTCACGCGGATCATAGCGTCGGCCGGTGATACCCCGGCAGTATCCTGAATGAAATCGCCCAGGCGGGAGTCTTCTTCTTCGCCCACGCGGCTTTCCAGAGAGATCGGCTGTTGCGCGATCTTGAGCACCTTCCGCACTGTGGATACGGGGATGTCCATACGCTGAGCCACTTCCTCAGAGGAAGGCTCGCGGCCTAATTCCTGCACCAGCTGACGGGAAGCACGGAGCAGCTTGTTGATGTTCTCGATCATATGAACGGGAACTCGAATCGTGCGAGCCTGGTCTGAAATTGCCCGCGTTACAGCCTGCCGGATCCACCATGTGGCGTAGGTTGAAAACTTATAGCCACGGCGATATTCGAACTTGTCCACGGCCTTCATCAGGCCCATGTTGCCTTCCTGGATCAGATCCAGAAACTGCAGGCCGCGATTGGTGTATTTCTTGGCGATGGAAACCACAAGGCGCAGGTTTGCTTCCACCAGCTCGCGCTTGGCATATTCTGCGTCCACGTTTCCCTGGACGATCTCCCTTTGCGTGCGGGAGAGTTCTTTGAACGAGACGCCCGCTTCCTGCTCCAGTTGCTTCAGGTCCGCTGACGCAATTTTCTGCTGGCGCTTGTATTCAGCGCGATGCTCTTCATTGCGGGTGGCCTCGTATTTCTTTTCCAGCCGCTGAGACTGCCGATCCAGCGAGCGCATTGTGTCCGTGGTGCTGGTTACGCGGTCAATCAGGCGCTTGCGTTCAGGGTGCGTGTACTTGAAGGAGCGGATGACGCGGGAAACCGCGACCTTTTCCCGGCTCAATTTCCAGAGATAGCGCCGATATTGTTTTGGATTCTGTTTCCGGCTGATCCCATCCAGCTTCTCTTCAAATTTTTGCGCTTTATTGAAGTGGTCCACCATCTTCTTGATCTCAGTGATGGTTGCCTGAGCACGGGCCATAACCACATCGTCCGTAACGTCTTCTTCATTGAAGACGACCATTTCTTTCACGGAGCGGTTTCCTGATTCCAGGTCTGCTCCCATGGCTTTTACTTCACGGATCACGATCGGGCAGCGGGAAATGGCCTTCAGTACCCGAAGATGCCCGCGTTCGAACCGCTTGGCGATTTCAATTTCACCCTGTCGGGTAAGAAGCGGTACGGTACCCATCTCACGCAGGTAAAGACGAACCGGATCGCTGGTTTTATCCAGGGCGCTGGGAGCTACGGCGGTATCCAGCTCTTCTTGATCGTCCAGGCCGAAACCAGTCTGGCGTCTGCGTTGTGAAGGCAATTCTCCTTCCTGGAGATCAATACCTTCGGTATCCAGTGTCATTACCAGATCGTCTATGTCGTCAGCAGAAGGGACTTCCGCGCCAATAAAACCGCTAGCCTCACTTTGGGTGAGATAGCCTTTGTCTTCTTCGTCAGAATTCACTAGCTTCCAATCGGGGTCGAATTTATCGTGGGTGGCCAACGTTACCTCTAGCGTAGTGGGGCGAGCAAAAACCGCTTACTTGAGATCAAAAAATAGTGAGGGAGCATTTAGCCACTTGTCGCCACATACTCCGGAAGAGAGATATCGCTCTCTCACAGGATCAACTGGCAACGGCCTGGGTACGTCCAAGGTTGGACGCTGTACTCCTGACCAGGCTCGCTTCTGGGGCGGTAAAACAGCTCTCTCGCTCTCAAAAGTCCTGACTATCAGGAAGCTGCGGGCTTGGTCTTCAAGGAGTCAATTTCTTGAAGTATGGTCTGAAGTCTTTGTTCCAGTTGTTTCTTTGTACGCGGCTTCCGTTCCGTTCTTGTAAATTGCCCGTAGTTGGCAATGGAGCGCCGGTAAAAATCGGCAGTTTTTACCAGCAGGTCGGCCTTGGGATCGTTTTGTGTTGACATGTTCCTATTCTATAGGAGAAAGCGTTATTTGCATCCCATAGAATCAGGCTTTTCGTGCGCTTCAGTCACAAATATAGCGGTGGAAGAGCTTCGTGCTCGCTTTCCCACCGCTAGAGATGTGTTTAGAAATGCGTTAAACCGTATAACGCTGAAGCACTTCGCCTGGAAGGCGCTGCATCCGAGCGCCCGGTTTGGCCGGAACCGGAGTTAAAGCCGATACATCCACCGGCATGGCACGTTCTTCGCGGGTAAGATCGCCGTCAACGCGTTCCCGGCGCATCTTGAGTTGAAGAGTCCGTTCCAGCCTGGCCAGATCCGAGCGCTCAACTCCGGAAAAGAACGTTACCGCATTTCCCGTGGCGCCGGCCCTGCCTGTGCGGCCTACCCGATGGATGAAATCCTCAGGGATGGCCGGCAGATCATAGTTAATGACCTGGGCAATGTCGTCCACGTGGATGCCGCGTGAAGCCACGTCTGTGGCTACAAGCACGCGCGATTTTCCATGCTGGAAAGCCGTCAAAGCGCTATTACGCTGTGACTGCGATCTGTCTCCATGGAGAACCCCGACGTTCATGCCTTGCCGCTTCAGTTTCTCGGCCAGACGGTCTGTCGCGCGCTTGGTGCGGACAAAAACAAGAGTCCGTCCTGTTTCGTCATTCAACAGACGCTTCAACAGCGCCAGCTTCTGGTCCGTATGGACTTCATAAGCCGTAAGCTGAACGGAATCAGAGGCTTTCTTGGTGGACCCAAAGGAAAGCCTTACCGGTCCGCGAACGTAATCGTGAATCAGATGTTCAACAGAAGGTTCAAGGGTGGCGGAGAAGCATAGAGTCTGCCGTGATTTTGGCAGCTGGCCCACAATTCTGCGGATCGCTGGAATGAACCCCATATCGAGCATTCTGTCCACTTCGTCCAGAATCAGGGTCTTCACGCCGTTCAAGGAAATAAGGTTACGATCCAGCAGATCTTCAAACCTGCCAGGAGTGGCAATGATTAGCTTTGCTCCGGCGCGCATGGCACGTACTTGCGCTCCTTCGGCCACGCCGCCAATCAGCAGAGCGGCTGCGGGAAGCTTTTTGCCCCGTAACTGCTCATATTGTTTGCCGATCTGCAGGGCCAGTTCACGAGTGGGAACCAACACAAGGGCTCCGGGCCGTGATTCTGGCTGTTGCATCAGCTTATCCATTACGGGAACCAGGAATGCCAGCGTTTTGCCGGTACCGGTTTGTGCCGTAGCTACAACGTCCTTGCCGTTTACGGCATGGGGAATGGCAGCGTTCTGGACTTCCGTAGGGGTAATAAATTTGGCCGCTTTTAGACGGTCCTGTAGATAGGGAGATATTGGTAGTTCTTTAAATGTCGACAATTTCGAGTTTTTACTTTCTTGGATCGGCGGCGGTGCTGGCAGAGACGTTACAGAAACGTCCGAGGCAGAGTGATCTCATGCCGATAATTTTCAATTTTCGCCGTAGACAATTGGAGGTAACGTGTTCTAGTTGGGTCTCTTAGACCAGATCCCGATCAAAAGAAGCCCTGCAACCACAGATCTAAAGCACTTTCAGTGTATCACACTTTTTGGTGCAATTCTTACTTTTGACCCACAGCAAGCGTCAATCTTTTTGTTTTCAATGGTTTGGCTGTTTAGAGAAGTGATTCACTCTTGAGTTTTTGAAATCCAGCCTGGGTTAGCCGGCCCAGTTCCTCAAACCAATCCTGGTTGGCGACGGTAAAGTTGAAGCAGGCTTGCCCTTGCATCATCTTTCTGAGCGTCGGCGAGATTCGGTCAGACAAATCTGGAAACATATACAAGGCAGGGAGGTAGAAGCTGACATAGTTCTTTTTGATCTTGGCGCCGGCAAAAAACATGCGTCTTCCGTTCAGGCTGGAAGAGCGGGTTTCCAGATAACAGTTTCCCGGCTTGTCGATTCTGATTGCCATGTCAGCTTCATATGGCTTCAGCAGTTTGCGCAGTGCGGTAAAAACAGCGCTATGGCCTTCTACCCTGGCAGCAGAAGCTGCTCCACTATTCTCTATCGCCATATGGAATCCTGAGCTGACAAAAGTAAAAGGGCCAGCCAGCCTCTTGGACCAGAATTATTCGCGTGCTTAGTTTA
Source organism: Terriglobia bacterium (assembly GCA_963724105.1). Classification (GTDB taxonomy): domain Bacteria; phylum Acidobacteriota; class Terriglobia; order Terriglobales; family Acidobacteriaceae; genus Angelobacter. The sequence goes on from CAVRTD010000010.1 coordinate 1,092,640, forward strand.
CTTGCTTTTGCGCAGAATGCATCATTTAAAGGTTGGGTAGTTCGATCGTTCCCTGATGCTTCCGCTCCTGAATGTGGTCCCATACAAGCTTATCTTCCACCCATGAGGCCTGTTTCCTGGCGAGTTCTGCGTCGTGCGATCCGTGATCATTGCGGATCGCAAACCGTTGTCCGCACTTGGCGCAGACAACGGTTTCCGTTGAAATAGGGGTGATAGCTTCCGTTGTTCCCCGCAAACGTCTGGCGATGCTGGGTTTTACCAACGTGGCTCCCGGCGCGGTCCGCGATCACGTCCGCCGCCGCCACCGAATCCGCTGCGCGGGGCTTGCGGTCTTGCTTCATTCACGGTCAGCGCGCGGCCGCCTGAATCCTTACCATTCAACGCTGTCATTGCTTTTTCTGCTTCAGCGTCATTGGACATCTGAACAAAGCCAAATCCGCGGGACCTTCCGGTTTCACGGTCCGTTGCTACTGTTGCGCTTTCAATGCTGCCAAAGGGCTCGAACAACGCCCGAAGTTCATTTTCTGTCATGTGGAAAGAGAAATTACCAACGTAAATCTTCTTCACTGCGACTCCTTGTCGTTTTGCTTGGGTTGGGGCTGTTCTCAGCAGAAATAGGCAGGACTAAAAGCGGGAATGTGTCTATCTGAGTCGAGGACAACTAATTACTAAGGTCAATACTACACCTTAAGCGAGTTGCCCGCTGAAACGGGGTTAAAAATCGTGAAAGCCGAAACCTTGTGGCTGCCCTTCTTCGTCCAAGGTAATGGTCAAATCTTTGGGCTTTTCAGCAGCGGTAATATCCTGGTCAGGCTGGTCCTGTTTGCGCTGTTGCTTGCGCTGGGCTTTTTCCGCCTGCTTCTCTTGCCGCGCACGCTCTTTTTGTCGTTTAGCAAATGTGGTACGAGAGCTTCCGGCCATAAGCACCCCTGATCTGAATAAATTTTGAAGAGGAGAGCTCAATCCAGCCCGCCTTTTCTCTATTGTACGTTATGAAGCCCGGTTACGCACCCCCGGCGAAGTGGTTTTCCCCTCTAGGATCAGAAGAAATCGAAAAAATTCTCTCTCTGCTTTCTCGCAGCTTCTTTCTGAAACAGCTTGCAGGCCTTTCCGCCCCTGCAGACGGCGAAGCGTGACAGAGCTTCGCCGCTTTATGTTTACCTCCGTAAGGATCAGGCAGCTTTTTGCCTGGGGACCTTGGCGCCTTTCTTGCGCGCTTCAGAGAGTCCGATGGCGATCGCCTGTTTGCGGCTGGTTACTTTGCCGCCCTTCCCGCCTTTACCGGAACGAAGAGTGCCTTTATTCTTTCGCCGCATCGCGCTCTCAACCGTCTTGCTCGCGGCCTTCCCATATTTACGAGATGAAGACTTTTTTCCTGTACTGGATTTTTTCCTGGTTGCCATGGTTCCTCCCATTTCAATGAGAAGCATGGGCGATCAAATGAGTTGCGTTCAGAAAAATTGCCTGGCATCTTGTGGTCGGGAGTTTTGGAAAGAGACTCGGTTGAATCTTGCGGTGCGGGATCAAGGAACGACGAATGTAACGAACGACTAGCGGGTTTGGACAAATTCGAATCGCACTTCAACGGCACTCTCATGGTCTGCAGGTTCATACTTCCATTTTTTGACTGCCTGCGTTAATGCATCCACCAGAATCGGATTGCCGCCCAGGTCCTTAACGCCAGCCACTTTGCCATCCGTGGCGACAGTAACCAGGACGCGAGCCATGCCCTGAATATTCATCTTGCGTGCAAGTTCAGGATAGTCGGGAGGTGGGTTCACCTTGACCTTGCGTCCGCCTGGCTGTGGTTGTGAAGCCTGTACTTGCGAAGTCTGCCCAGGTGCAGCCGGTGGCTGTGAGGTCTGCGATTGCGAAGTCTGAGTTTGTGGGTTCTGGGGTTGTGAAGACTGCGATGGTGAAGATTGTGAAGTTTGCGCCGCTGCCCTCGGCATGGCCACGATGTTCCCCAGCATTGAGCCGGTCAAGAAAAGGAATGTAATCTTAAGAAGATGAAGCCTGCTAGACGAATTGGCCATCATAATCACTTGTCCCCATCCACTCATCCCACCGTAAAATCAAAGCCGTATGCCTGATTTCACAGAATCTTTAATTAACGGCTCTCAGCTTTTTCAGCACGATCATATCCCTACCGGCTCTTCGCTCTGTAAGCCTAAAGATGTTTGAACGCACACGGAAGGGAACACGATAGTTGGCCTTTGGTAATTTTCAGTCAGGAAAAGATCGGCAGGATTGAAAACAGGCTCGATAAATACAAGAATCGGGCAGCAGGTTGTTCTGGCGTTCCAGATAACCCACTACCCGAGATTGCCTTGCGCTAACGGGGTTAACCTTTTGTCTGCTGTTCCACCTGCAGATTATTTTGCACGGAGAACACTCCAGACACGCCATTCGCGCGAATGAATGCGTCATCTTTGTCTGTTTGCGTCCGGACCATCCCTTCTAAATTCACATGGCCGTTCTTCACGATGATGTGAATCGGAGGTACGGGCTGAATCGCATAGGTAGAAAGCCGCGGATCTCTAAAAACTGCGCGCGCAACCTGCCTGCGGATACGGTCGTCATTGAATGACGCCGGAAGAATTTCAATCTGGTTATTTACGCGTTCCACGCCTTCCAGATGTTTGATCGACTTTTCGGCTTCATCTTTAATGAAACCATTGCGGACCTGGCCGGCAAGAGTTACCGTGCCGCCGTCTACGTTGTAAGTCAGATTGTCAAAGACAGTAAATTGCGGGATCATCACCAGTTCATGGCGGACCTCGTTCGCAACCCGCTGATCAAGACGCGTGTTTGTGTTCGCGGCGATCTGATCAGGCGAACTGGCAAATGCCATTCCCGCTGCTCCCAGGGCAAGAATCATTCCCAAAGATAGATATAGAGCTTTTTTCATGGCCTCTTCTCCTCATGCGCTACTCATCGATTAACTGTGCGTTTAATTCATTAGATCGCGGTTTGGAAAAAGAGTTTCGAGACACTGGAAGAGTTGACAATTCTTAACCCGTAGTAAAGGGGCGGTAAATCTGGCGCTTGTTAGCGTTGCTCCATTTTGGTCTACATTCGCTGTATTTTAGTAGTAGGGTCAAAGTGCATCGGGCGAACAGCCTGTTTTGAAAATTTTGCAGGAAAAGATCGATGCTCGCGTTGCATGGACATCTTTTGTGTATCCTAATGAGGTAGGGTCTGGATGCCGTTCACAAGTCGTAAAAGGGCAGTTGTAAGGTTTGAATTGAAGTAATCCAAAAGCCCGTGAATGTCATCTGAGTTAAAGCAGGAGTGTTCCCCCATGAAGACTGCATTTGCAACCGGAATTGTTTTGTTGTTCTGCGCTGGCTATGTCCCAGCGCTGCAGTCTCAGACCGCCGCGCCAAAGGAAATGCAGGGCGCGCAGCCGGCGGCGGACCTCAATGCTGTCCTGGTTCAGATCCAACAGGTGACCAGTGCTACAAATATTGATATTGGCAAGCTGCGGGTGGAAAAATGGAAGACCGATCCGGAGCAGAAACAGCAGCTGCAGCACATAGCAGACTCTTTGCAGAAGAGCATGGCCAATGCAATTCCGGTGCTGATTAATGATGTGGAATCCAGCCGCGGAGGCGTTACCGCCAGTTTTAAGCTCTATCACAACTTAAATGTGATTTATGAAAACCTGAACTACCTTGCTGATGTAGCAGGGGGACTGGGTAAAAAGGAAGAGTTTGATCCACTGGCAGCGGATTGCGCGGCGCTGGGCTCCGCCCGGCAAAATCTATCTATATATATAGAGCAGACAGCCGTCAAACTGGAAAGCGCCAACCGCCAGCCTAATGGCACCATCCCCGGGGCGGCGAACCAGGCGCAGGGTGTACAAGGGAAAAAAGTGGTTGTGATCAATGAAGACGATCCCCCCGCCAAAAAGCCCGTAAAGCCAGCAAAGAAAAAGCCTTCGACTCCTCCTAATGCCACGGCCCAACCCACGTCCGCTCAGTCTGTACCCGCTCCCCACTAAAAGGCAAGTTTCTGGAACTTGTTACCCCGGAATGGGGTCTATCTAATTGCAGTAGTTGCTCTATCCCGTGAATGGTTACCGCCGTTACTAACCAAAATGGTTGTAGCGGGGACCATATCTTGAGAAAATTGGGGTGCGCCATGAGAAAATTGGCGGGAGTAACAGCATTGGGAAATATTGCCAGCGCCATCGGTGTAAGAACCGAAGAGGCCTCTATTGTCGCCGAGCTAAAAGCCGGCTCCGAAGAGGCTTATAACTGGCTTGTGGCCCACTATCACCAGCCGATTTACAGCCTGGTGTACCGCATTCTGACTGACCCTACAGATGCCGCAGACACCACACAGGAAGTTTTCCTCAAAGTCTTTCGCGGCATGAAGCGCTTCAATGGCGAATGCAGCCTTAAGACCTGGCTCTACCGGATCGCCATCCATGAGGCCTCCAACCAGAGGCGCTGGTGGTTCCGGCATAAGAGCAAAGAGACTTCCATGGAAGCGCAGGTTGACCATGACGGAAACTCATTTGGCCTGTGCGACACGATTGCTGACAAGGGAGAATCGCCGCTTGAGCTTTTTGCCCATGAGCAGGTGCGAGCGCGGGTGGAAATGGAATTGAAACAAATTGCCGAGCCTTATCGTACAACCGTAGTGTTGCGCGATATTGAAGGGCTGGCTTACGAAGAGATTGCTGAAGTCCTGCAGATTTCGCTGGGAACGGTAAAGTCCCGGCTTACCCGCGGCCGCGATTCTCTGAAAAAACGATTAGAGGCTTTTGTGAAGGAAATGGGTTCTGAGGTGGGGGGAAATAAGCCGGGGACGATTTACCGTTCGCCGGCCCAATCAGAATTGGAGGCACAGTCATGAGGTGTACAGAGGCTCAGCCCCTGCTCTCATCGTATCTGGACCGCGCGGTCAGCGGCACGGAGATGCACGAAATCTCCGGCCATCTGGACCAATGTACGGAATGCCAGAAAGAATATGTTCTTTTGGAAAATGCACATGAAGTGGTTTCATTACTCGGACGCCGTCAGCCCCCCTCTGACCTGGCTTTGAAGATCCGTGTTGCCATTTCCAATGAACGCTCACGCAGCTCACTGAGCTGGTTCCAGCGTTACACTCTGCATCTGGAAAACGCTTTCCGTGGCCTCATGTTTCCGGCCACCGCGGGCGTTGTTTCCGCCGTCATCTTTTTTGGAGTCTTGATCGTGTTGCTGGTTCCAGCCCAGGTCAGCGCCAATGACGATGTACCCTCAACCTTTTACACGCCGCCGCGGTTGCAGCTCTCTGAGTATCCTGAAAATCAGCTGAACCTGGATTCGCCGGTGGTGATTGAGACGTATGTGGATGCCACGGGACGCGTGGAAAACTACCGCGTCATTTCCGGACGCGATGATCCCGCAATCCGGGAACAGCTGAACCGGGCCTTGCTCTTTACGATCTTTGCCCCAGCCCAGTCCTTTGGGCACCCCGTCTCAGGGAAGGCCATTATGTCCTTTTCCCATATCAACGTGAAGGGGTAGGAGAAATTGCTTCTTCAGAAGGGGGTCAAACCGCGTGTTTGACCCTTTCTGTTTTTCTGGCCTAAACTTAAGTTTCCCACACATTTGGAGGGGAATCCTGAGGCAGAAACTTCAATCATTTCTTTGCTTTCTACTGCTGCTTGCCATGGGCTCAGCGACCTGTCCGGCCCAGGCCACGGCCACCAAGGCCCAGTTGGAAGTGAGCGAGACATTTTTCAGCCTGGCAGCGGCACTGAACAGCTGCGGCTATGATGCAGGCCTGGAATCTTCAATGCCGGTGCGCCAGGCGGTGCGGGCAGAATTACAGAGCACAATTCAGCAATCGGCGGAAGCCAAGCAGGCTCGGAATGCTATTTGCCAGTTCTGGATAGAGCACCAGCCGCCGGGCCGGGACAATGACGTTGCGCCGTATCTTTCTCTCGCCCTTGATTTGGGTCCTGCGCCAGCGTTTACCCCCACAATCTCCGAGGCTGATCTGGCTCCAGACGCCGCCCACGTGCTGGGAGTGGTTTCTCTGCTGCAGAAATTCTACTTAGCGGCAGATATAAAGACTCTCTGGAAGAAACATCAGGCTGAATACCAGTCCCTGGTGAAGCAACTTCACGATCCCGTTTCCCAGTTGCTGACGCAAACCGATCTCTATTTGAAGGTAGCGTTCAATAACTATCAGGGACAAAGGTTTGTCATTTACCTGGAGCCATTGCTCTCTCCGGCCCAGGTGGATTCCAGGAATTTTGGCCGCAACTATTACATGGTGATTTCTCCTGACCGTGAAGGGCACGTGCGGTTTCCTGAGATCCGCCATACCTATCTTCATTTTGTTCTGGATCCCATGGCGGAATTGCACGGTACAGCCCTGAAGCAATTGGAGCCGATTCTTGAAGATGTGACTAAAGCGCCCATGGCGCAGTCGTTTAAGAATGATATCGCCCTGATGGTGAATGAGTGTTTGATTCGCGCCATTGAGGCGCGCACCACATTTCCCAAGTCGAACGAAGCCGAGCGCAATGCGTATGTGCAGCGTTCCGTGGAAGAAGGGTTTGTGCTGACGCGTGTTTTTTACGACCAATTGGGCGATTTTGAAAAGGAATCCACAGGCATGCAAAATGCCTATCCAGGTTTTTTGCGCATTAACCTGGAGCATGAGAGAAAGCGCGCACGCGAAGTGGCGTTTCGGGATCAGGCAACGCCTGAGATCGTAAGTGTGCAGTCTGGCGCTGACGAAGACAATCTCCTGAATCTGGCGGAGCAGAAACTTGCGGCCGGCGATCGCGAAGGCGCACAGAAGCTGGCCAACCAGGTCCTGCAACACAATCATGGCGGTGACGCACCTGGGCATGCTGTGTTCATTCTGGCCAGGATTGCCACGCTCTCCGGCAAGATGGAAGACGCCCGCGTTAGTTTTGAGCAGGCCGTGCAATCCGTGAAAGATGCAAGAATCCTTGCCTGGAGCCATATCTATCTCGGGCGGATATTTGATATTCAGCAGAATCGGGACGTGGCCGTGGAACACTATCGCGCGGCGCTGGCGGCGGGTGATCCCGCTGCCGACACCAGGGCAGCGGCGGAGAGAGGCCTAATGGCGCCATATCAGGCAGGGAAGGCCACAAAGCCATGAAGAAATTCATGAAGAATGCGATGCTTGGATTGTTGCTGTGTCTGAGCGCTGCGCTAATGGCCCAGCAGCCGTCCGGTGGTGCGAGCAAGCCAGCCCAGCCAGCTCAGCCATCCGGAAAACACGTACCCCAGGCCAAAACGAAGCTGGAATTCAACGACTACAACACAGCTTATGCAGTGGCCGGCGGAGCAGCGTCAGAGAAGGCGGCGGATGAATTCTCAGCCAAGTATCCTGATAGCGAATTAAAGGCCTTTCTCTATTCCAAGGCCATGCATGAGTATCAGACAGAAAATGACAAAGTGAAGATCGAGGCGATGGGCGAGAAAGTTCTGCAGTACGATCCCGATAATCCTGTCGCCCTGGTGCTGACTGCTACAGTCATGGCGGACACCCTGGCAGACTCTGATGTTGACCGGGAAAAGAAAGTGGCAACGATCAAAAAGAACAGCGATCACGCCTTGCAGACAATCAACTCTGATTTTGCCGCCGGAACCAATATTTCACCCGAGCAATTGGCGGCTTACAAGAAGACGTTGCAATCCATGGCGCATTCCGCTCTGGGTATTGCGGCGTTAAAAAGCGGTGATGATGCTGGCGCGGAGAAGGAACTAAAGACGGCAGCCGATGTGAATTCAGGCCAGCCCGATCCTTATATCTGGTACCATTTGGCGCTCGCGCAGGACCACCAGAAAAAGTATCCAGAGGCGCTGGTTTCCGTGAATCAGGCAGTGCAGTATGCCGGTTCTGATCCGGACCTGGCCGCGCTGGCCCAGGGCGAACTGGCACGGCTGCGAACATTGAATCAGGTGGGGAACCAGGCAGGGCCCGACGCGGCAAAACCGCAACAGACACCACCAAAGTAGTGTATTTATGAGCACAGAGTCTAGAGAACTTGCAGTACGCCAAACACCGGCACGGTTTCCGCGATGGAGGCAAGTTCTTGTGGAGAGCTTGCTCTTGTGCATCACGGTATTCATTTTTTTACTGACTCAAGCCCATGCTCTGGCGGGTGTTTCAGAAACACCACAAGACGGGACGCAATCGGCGCCGGAGATAAAGCGGCCTCAGGCCAGGAGCGAGCAAGAGCGTGTTGACTTCAACACTGCGTATGCGTTAACAGGCGCAGCCAACGAAGAAGCTGCTGCCAACAACTTTGCCGACAAATATCCCGCCAGCGAGTTGCGCCGCTATCTCTATTCCAGCTCCATGCTGTTGTACCAGCGCGAGAACAATTCAACAAAAATGCTGGCCATGGGAGAAAAAGTCCTTGAACTGGATCCTGACAATCCACTGGCCCTGGTGCTTACAGCCACCGCCATGGCAGATTCGCTGAGTGACCGGGACCGTGATCGCGACAAAACGATTGGAATGATCAGGCACAATGCGATCCGAGGTATCCAGGCTGCTGAAGCCGGCTATGCCAGTCCATCGAGTGCAACGCAAATCTATAAATCGACCTTGCAGTCCATGGCATATTCAGCTTTGGGCATCATGAAATTGAAGACTGGAGACGATGCCGGCGCGGAAAAAGACCTGAATACGGCGGCCGAGCTGGTAAAAATTCATCCTGATCCGTATGTCTGGTACCATCTGGCGCTCGCGCAGGACCATCGAAAGAAATATGCTGCTGCGCTCAGTTCAGTGAATCAGGCGCTTCAGCTTGCCAGCTCCGATCCTGATTTGCAAAAGCTGGCCGAAGTGGAGCATGAACGGCTGGCTGGGTTGGCGAGACTCTCACGCGATGGGGAGCCAACGGAGCCACAGTGAGCGCAATTTCCATGAAGTCCGATCTCTCTGTATTGGAATCCGCATTGGGCCATACCTTTAAGAGCCTGGAGAGGCTTGAGCGAGCGCTCACGCATAGCTCTCACGCACACGAGGAATCGAAGGCCGGCGGGCAGGATGCATCCATAGAAAGGTTGGACAACGAACAGTTTGAGTTTCTGGGAGATGCTGTTCTTGGGCTGGTAACCAGCCAATTGCTGTTTGAACGGTTTCCGACATTTCATGAAGGGCAGCTATCCAAACTTAAGGCCCACCTGGTGAGCGCGGAGCATCTGGTCAACGTGGCGACACGGATCGGGATAGGGCAGCACCTGCGCCTGGGGCGCGGGGAAGAGCGCAGCGGAGGACGGTCCAAAGGGACGTTGCTCTCCGACGCCATTGAGGCCGTGATTGCCGCCATGTACCTGGACGCGGGTCTGGAAAAAACCCGTGAATTTATTATCCGGCAGATTCTTGAGTCTGAACTGGAGATGATTACCGCGGAAGGCGAAAGCGAATTCAGCCTGGCGGACTATAAATCCGCGCTGCAGGAGCTTTTGCAATCGAGCGGGCGGCAGCAGCCGGTCTACGTTACGGTAAAAGAAGAAGGGCCGGACCATCGCAAGACCTTCACGGTGGAAGCGCGTATTTATATCCAGGGGCAGAGCAAGCCGGAATATGTGGCCCGGGCTGAAGGCGGAACGAAAAAGAAAGCCGAACAACTTGCCGCCAAGCAGGCCTTGGAGCATCTGCGCGGCCAGGCTGAAAACGCGTGAATGATCAGGAACAAACACCGGTAGAGCAGACGCCTGTTGCCCAGGAAGCATTAAGCGTGGAGCAAACGCCGCAGGTCCCTGAAGAGGCGGCCACGGTTGAGTCCGCGACAAACAGAACCCATCACAGAGCAGAACTGCGCGATCTCTTTGGAACCCAGACGTTTTTCACAGTAGTGATCTTCAGCATCTTCGTAATCACATTTATCGTACAGGCCTTCCAGATTCCTTCCGGCTCCATGGAAAACACGCTGCTGGTTGGGGACTTTCTCCTGGTGGATAAAGTGCATTTTGCCGGAAGCGCCAAATCTGGATCTTTGTTGCCTTACGGAACGATCCAAAGAGGAGACATTGTCGTCTTTTATTTTCCGGTGGATCCGTCGCAGTTTCTAGTGAAGCGCGTGATTGGTGTGCCGGGGGACCATATTCGACTGCGCGATAAAACCGTCTATCGAAACGGCGAGCCGCTCCAGGAAAACTATGTGATCCATGCGCAGAGGTTCTTTGATGGATACCGCGATAACTTTCCTGCTCAGACGGGTTACTCGCGCGAAATCGACCGGCACTGGCGCGGCGAACTTTCCCACTACGTGGATAATGGCGAACTGGTGGTGCCGGCTGACCACTACTTTGTCATGGGCGACAATCGCGACAACAGCCTGGACAGCCGCTACTGGGGCTTTGTCCCCAGGGCCAACATTGTTGGCAGACCTCTGGTGATCTATCTCTCGGTCAAAGGCCCCGGACAGGACGGCCCAAATGGTAAACTCATCCATTCGGGACAAATACTGGCCCATCTGCTGCAACTAGCCCGGTGGGACAGGACATTTCGCCTGGTTCGTTAATCTTAAAGTTCGTTGATCCTAAGCTCGTTGATCTTAAATTAGCGCTGGTCAGGAAATCCGTTTGTTCGCAAAAACCAAAGACAAGAAAACGGAAAAGAAAAAAGAGACTCTTTCCGAATCCATTACCGGTATAGCGGGGGTATTGGTTTCGGGGTTGTTCATTATTACGTTTATTCTCCAGGCGTTTGAGATCCCTTCGGAATCCATGGTGAAAACACTACTCGTGGGCGACCATGTATTTGTGGACAGGCTCACGCCCACGGCCAAAGCTGGATATGTGGGACCGTTCATTCCTTATCGGGAGATCAAGCATGGAGACATTATCGTTTTCCTCCATCCGAAAGAACCCGGAATGTACGTGGTCAAACGGATTATTGGACTACCGGGAGACCGCATTCGCCTGCACGATGGCAAAGTCTATAGGAATGGCGAACCGCTCAATGAGCCGTATGCGAGGCATGATCCTAACAGTTACAACCCATATCGCGATCAGTTCCCGAGCGCCCCTGCGGAGGGCGAGGTAAGTTCGGAATGGCCACTGGTGATGCACGAACACTTGAAGGATGGCGAACTTGTGATTCCGCCGGATAACTATTTCGGCATGGGTGACAATCGCGATGTAAGCCTGGACAGCCGCTATTGGGGTTTTATTCCCAGAGAAAACATTATTGGCCGGCCGCTCTTTATCTATTGGTCATTTGAAACTCCGAAAGACCAGTACGAGCGCACCTCGGCGGGAGATCGTGTGGGCTTCCTGCTTCACGTGATTATTCATTTTTTTGATGAGACACGCTGGAGCCGTATGTTTCGCCCGGTGCACTGATTCCAATTCAGCAAGGGCCAGATTTTTCAGGATTAATTTTTTTGCAATTATTTAAAAACAACCAAAAGCAGGAAAAGGCGGAGCGCCCCAAGGAGACTCTGCCGGAATCAATTGCCGGCATTGCGTCCGTGCTGGTGGTGGGGCTTTTCATTCTTACTTTTATCGTCCAGCATTTTGAAATCCCGTCACGCTCCATGGAGAAGACGCTGCTTGTGGGCGACCATGTGTTTGTTGATCGCCTCACCCCTGAGGGCAAGTCCGGCTGGCTTTTGCCGTATCGGGAGATTCACCGTGGCGATACTGCGGTCTTTCTGGCTCCAGCAGAGCCGGGCGTGTATCTGGTAAAGCGTATTGTTGGCGTTCCAGGCGACCGGCTGCGGCTGCATGGCGGCATGGTTTACATAAATGGCGTGAAGCAATCCGAGCCATACGTGGTTGAGCGTAAAGGCGACGATGACCCATATCGCGACGAATTTCCCGCGACGCTTTCTTATGGCTATGGTCAGCTCTCGCCTAGCTGGACCGCTACTCTGGAACAAAGCATTCAGAATGATGAGGTTGTGATACCCCCCGGCCATTACTTTGCCATGGGCGATAATCGTGATAATAGTTACGATAGCCGGTACTGGGGTTTTGTGCCGCGAGAAAATATCATTGGGCGGCCGTTGCTTATTTTCTGGTCATTGGACGTGCCGGAGGACAATGGTGAACCCAAGCCGTTGGCGGAGCGCCTGGCGGCGTTTGTGCATATTACGACCCGTTTTTTTGGGATAACCCGATGGAATCGACTATTCCGGCTGGTGCACTGATTTGGCGTATTCACGGAAAAAAATTATTGCGGTTGTGCTGGTTGTTCTGGCGCTGTGCGTTTTCCTGCCGCCAAACATCAACGGTGCGCGTTTCAGCAAACGGCTGGCCGCCTCGCTCAGCGCTGCGTTAGGACGAAACGTGAAGATCGGTTCGGTAAAGTACCGGCTGTTTCCGCGTCCCGGCTTTGATGTCTACGATTTTCAGGTAATGGATGATCCTGCGTTCAGCGCGGAACCGTTGCTCTCTTGTGGAAAGGTTACAGCCGACCTGCGCCTGACGTCGCTATGGCATGGACGGCTGGAAATCGCCAACCTGGACCTGACGGACGATGCTGCTCCGCCCAGCCTGAACCTGGTCTATGCGGGCGATCACTGGAACCTGGAATCTCTGCTATTGCGCGTCGAGCAGGTACCCACAGCGCCCACGGCAAAGCGCAGCGCAGAACAGCGTTCCCGTTTCCCGTACATTCAAGCCAGCTCCGGCCGGATTAATTTAAAGATCGGCCCGGAGAAAAAGCCTTATGCACTTACCAATACTGACTTTGCATTCTGGCTGGCCAGTGAGGACACGTGGCATATACGGCTGGAAGGCCACCCTGTCCGCACAGATTTAAATTTGAACGATACTGGCACGGTGCATATGGAAGGCGATGTCCAGCGCTCCGCGGCTTTGGGTGACATGCCGGTGAAGCTGCAAGTCTCCTGGGAAAAAGCGCAGCTTGGGCAGTTCTCCAGTTTAGTGGCGGGACAGGACAAAGGCTGGCGCGGCGCGCTGAACGTGAATGCGCAAATTGCCGGGCCGCTTGCCTCTCTGCGCATTAACGCGACCGCTGACCTGAATGATTTCCGCCGCTTCGATATCAATCGCAATTCCATGCCGCAAGTCCGGACCCGCTGCCTGGGCGACTATACGAAAAGCATTCTGATCTTGAAATGCGATACGCCATTAGGGACCGGTGGGCTCCTGGCTACTGCGCACTTTGCACCCAGCGCGAAGAATTATGATTTGTCGCTGGTCGCGAATCGCGTGCCGCTCTCATTGCTGGCGACACTGGCTCGCCAGACACGCCGTTCACTGCCCGATGACTTTACGGCCACCGGCGATCTGAATGCGGCGTTCGGGTTCCATTCGCGCGCGGGTGTGCATGATTTCCATGGCACGGGAATGACCACGCCGTTCCTGATGCAATCTTCCGCCGGGGACAAACCGTTTCCCGTAAGCGCAGTGAGGTTCCACATTGGCGCGGGCGATACGCCTGGTCTTCCGGCGGCAAAGAAAAAGAAATCGAGTGCACCAAGCGCACCCGTTGCAGCCGTGCCACCCAGCGCTGCTTTTGAGCCGGCGTCACTCACGGTTGACGCCTTCTCGGTCCAGATGGGGCCTTCAACCACCCTGGAAGTCCAGGGAAGCATGGATAGCAGCGGATACTTTGTGAGCGCCAAAGGCATGGTGCCCCTGGAGCGTCTGCTGGCCTTTGGCCGGACCACCGGATTTCATTCGTCCATCACGAATACAACAGCTTCAGCGCAAGTGGATTTGAACGTCAGCGGCCCGTGGGCGAATTTTGCGGTGCCCAAGTTGCATGGGACGGCGCATCTGCAGAACGTGGCTGCGTGGATTCCCGGCTTGAAAGATCGCCTGATTCTTACGGAAGCAGACGCGCAACTTACCGATACAGCTCTGGTCCTCAATCACGTGAATGCGCAGTTTGAGCATAATCCCGTTGGTTTTACCGGATCGATCAGCAGTCCGATGAACTGCGCCGGCGACGCTCCATGCCCGCTCCAGTTTGATCTCCATATGGATTCGCTGGCGGTGGCGGATGTGGCTGGTCTGCTTGGTTTTACGGAAAAAGGATGGACCATTCCATTCCTTTCCGGCTCGGACAACAAGCTGCCTGATTTCCGTGCCGAAGGAACTCTTTCTGTGGGCGAATTGAAAGTGGCTGACATCCCGCTGGAAAAATTCGGCGCCCACGTTGAAGTAGGAGATCACGTGCTGGTGGTGAACCACGTGACCGCGAAGGTCGGCGGCGGATCAACACAAGACGAGTGGAAGGTCGATTGGAGCGCATCACAGCCGGTCTACACCGGAACGGGATCGATAGAAAGCGTTGCTCTGGACCGCGTGGCGCCGCCTGAGACGGTGGCGGGGCAACTGTCGCAGTGGATCACCGGAAAGACCCAGGTCAGTTATTCAGCCCACTTTGAAGGCAAGAACACGCAGGAAATGCTTTCCAGCGCTACAGGGCGGGCGGAATTTCAGGTGAGCAACGGCACTTCACGAATCCTTACCGTGGATTCAGGCAGGCCGTTGAAATTCAACGGAGCCCAGGGCGCCGTTGAGATTGACCATCAAGCTTTAAAAGTGCTGCCAAGCAAATTTAAGGCAGAGAACCGCATCTATGTTATGAGCGGAACAATATCTCTGGCGAACAAACAGGCGAAGCTTAAGATGAGCACCAGCGGCACCCAGTGGGAAATCACCGGCGCGCTGGAGAAGCCTCAGATTACGCCGCAGCCGATGACAGCCCAGGCAGCTCCCGCGCATTCAAAATGATCTCGCGCATTTTTTTTACGATATTGCTGGTTGGCAGTGTGATCTTTATTGCGAAGGAACGGCCTGTCTCCGCGCACCCGCCTTCCGTCGCCCAGGCAAATTCCGCTTCCGGGCATCGGCTGGCCGATAGCATGCAGATGAAGCTGGACCACATCCGGCAAAATGGGCAACAATCACACCCGAACCAGATACCTACGGCGATGACTGAAGAAGAGGTCAATGACTACATGGCGTCTGACCACATTGAGCTGCCGCAAGGCGTAAAGAAACTGCGTTTTGAAGGGCGCTCCGGCGTGGTGACGGCGTTTCTGAACGTTGACTTCGATGAGATTCGCGGCGGACAGAGATCGGCTAATCCTCTGCTCTCAGTCTTCAGCGGGAAGCACGATGTGCAGGTTGAGGCGGATGCTTCCGGCAGCGGCGGCGAAGGCAAAGTAAGCGTGCGCGAGGTAACGATCGACGGCTTCAACGTACCGCGTGTGGCGCTGGAATACTTTGTCAGCAAATATATTGCTCCCAAATATCCTAATATCGGGCTTGACTCCGAATTCCAGCTGCCGAACAGGATTGATCTGGCAACAGTGGGATACCACAAGCTGACAGTCACTCAGAAATAGCGCGTTCTTGCCTCAGCGCCTAAAGTCATCCAACAGCGCCATTCAGGCAGTGCCAATGACCCGCAAAGTCCGTTAAAATAATTGCCATGCTAAAGCACATCCGCTGGAATGACGTTGAATTGGAAAAGCTAAATCCATTGCTCGATCGCCAGATGATTACTGGTGGGGAGCTGATGCTGGCACGCGTCCTGCTGAAGAAGGGCTGCGTGGTGCCAGAGCACAGCCACATGAATGAGCAGCTTACGTACATTGTGGAAGGCGCGCTGAAATTCTGGATTGATGGACGGGAGATTATCGTCAAGGCCGGCGAGGTGCTTTGCATTCCGCCACACATGCCGCACAAGGCAGAGGCCATTGAGGACACAATCGACCTGGACGTTTTTTATCCGCCGCGCCAGGACTGGCTCAACAAATCAGACGCCTACTTGCGCGAAGGCGAGCCCACCTCAACGCGCTAATTGCGGCATTTTTCGGGAAAGAAAGCGCAAGGTCCTTCGGGCCTGCTCCGCTCTACCCATTCCCGCCAAAAGCGGGCGAGAATGGGACCGACAGCGCGCGTTCGCTGACGGCCCTCAGGATGACGTGTCTAAGCGGAATGCCAACAAAAGATTTAAAGAGAGGCTGGCGGAGAAAATTGGCCAGCCTCCCCGGGTGGTGGCTACTGCGTATGCAGTTGAGGGGAAACGACAGCGCGTATACGAGATCCGCGTAAAGCGCCCTTTGCCAGCGGCTGCGCAGCCGGCGGACGACCCGTTGATCTTCGCACCGTCGACGCTATTGGGGGAGTTAAAGTCACCGTTCCAAACGCGCCACAGTCGTGCTCCCGTCTCCTGGCCCTAGCGGTCGACGCGCCGGTTCGAGCGGACCAGCGCCGGCGATACAGAGCAGACGCCTGACGTTCAATCACACGGTTTAGCGGGACCATGAAATTGAAATCAGCACGCTGCCCTTGCCAGAGCACTCCCAACCACCACACCACTCCGTGCGTTTGAAAACTTCTTGCCGTCACCAGCAGGATTTCTTACTGCAACGACCCGAAATTGCCTGCCGTTTGGTTACTGCTAATGCCGTGTTCATTTCAGCAGTAAGGACTTAGAAGTGGATTAGTGTTTCATTAAAATCTCTCATCACTCGATTGCAGACATGTGTGCAATGAGCTATCCAAAGAGAAATGGGACTGGGACATCGAAAGTTACAGAGCTTTCAGCCGGCGGAATATGGGGACTAGGAGACGTCGAGTCCAATGGACTTCATTAATTCCAGGCCGTTGCTGGTGGTGACCACGCCGGGGCGCAAGCAGTAATCAAAGGAAAGGCTGTCATCTTCAAAGCGCTCCTGAAAATGCGCATTGCGGACCTGGGCAGGAAAGACTTCTTCAAGTGACGTTAAGGCGAGATCGTGCGTTGTGACCATGCCAATGGCGACATTGCGAATCAACGTTCGCAGAACACCTTCGGTGCCCACGCGGCGGTCATGCGAGTTTGTGCCATGCAGCACTTCATCCAGAAGAAATAATGTTGGCTGGGAAGAAGAAAGGTCCACGACCTGGCGGAGTCGTTTGATTTCCGCATAGAAATGGGAGATGCCTTTCTGCAAGGAATCGGAAACGCGCATGGAAGCGCCGATGGCCACGTGAGAAAGGCGCAGGCTGGAAGCTCTTACGGGTGCGCCCATCATGGCGAGAACGGCATTGATGCCGACCACCCGCAGATAAGTGCTTTTGCCCGACATGTTGGATCCACTGACCAGCAGGACCTGACTCTTGCCGCCAAGCGTTACGTTGTTGCGCACGCATTTATCGGCGGGCAGCAGAGGATGCCCAAGGGCTTCACCTTGAAAGCCGGCGCCCGCTTCAGCAGCAGTGAATTCCGGAAAAGGATCGTCAGGATGCTCATACGCGTATGCAGCGATGGAAGAGAGGGCTTCCATTTCCCCGGCGACGCGGAGCCACGTCTCAATGCCGCTGCCATATTTGCGCCGCCAGCGCTCCAGGGCGAAAGCAATTTGCATCGAGTAAAGCAGAGGGACGTCGAGCAGCCGCACAAACCAGTTGTGGCGGGAATCGTCCAGATCAGCCAGTGTGTCCAAACGGGCAATACAGGCGGAGGGCGCCAAACCGTTGGTGATCAGCAGCGCGTGCAGTTGCTGGAGCAGCGGCGATGCGAATTTCTCCGCTTCAATACGCTTGAGCAGCAGAGCAAGCAAATCGAGGTTACGGTGCGTCTCACTTACGCCGGCGAACACCTTTTCCAGACGGTGACCAAAGTGGTACATGATGCTACCGTTGATGAGCAGACAGATGACAAATGGCGTCCAATGCGCCTTGATGCCATAAACCAAAGCAGCCACGCTGACGAGGCCCAGAATAGCGGCCCACCAGGTGCCTTCAGGCATGCCGCTTTTTTCCCGTGCCCAGCGCGCGAGCAGTTCAGGGTCTGCGGTGATGCGGTTGCTCTCGCCGATGACCGCGAGATCTTCCCGCAGATCAAGTTTGTCTTTCAACTCAGCAACTGCCAGCTGGCGAGCTTGAATTTCTGGAATGCTGGCGTGTGTGAGCAGCCACCGAGCCAGACACTGGCTGCCCATCTTCGTGCGGGCTGTTGACAGCAGTTGGAAGAGGCTGCCTGTGCCCAGTATGTCCAGATCTTCCGCGTACATATGGAGCGGGTCTTTAAATTCATCGCCTGCCTCGCCGCCGCCGATCCAGCGATCTTCAAGGCGCGCGATGCCACGGTCATAGAAAGCGATTGCGCGTTTTGCCAGAGTGGCCTGGCGCACCACCCGTCGATGCACAATGACAAGGCCAATAAAAAGCAGGAGCGGAGAGTACAGCACAAACTTGGAGGGAGAGCCGGTACGGCCGGCGATCAACCAGAAAGCGATGATTGCGACAAACATGGCAATGCGGAGATTCCCCAACCAAAGATGCTTACGCTGGAGCTGCGCTGCGTGCGCCTGGCGCTGAGCGAGTCTACGAGCGTATTCGAGTTTGGCCGCGCCAGAGGTATCGCTCAACTCTGTGTTCGTGCCAGCTTCAGTCACAATGGTTTTTTCGGCCACTCTTTATTTTGGCTGGTCTCTCCGGCAAAAGCAAAGTTCAAGCCGGACATCCCAAAAACTACGGCCGGCAGTGTCTACTGCCAGCCGTTCTTTAGCGATCTTGCCGGAAGCCGAATTGGCGGTTCTACTCGAAAATCAAAATAGCCGACGCAATCACCGTGGTCCAGAGGCCGCGTTTATCGCCTACTCCGCTCTGGGTGATGTTGGTGGTGCGGACAATTTTGTTCGAGATGCGGTAAATCTCTTTCTTCTCGTCCCAGGAAGTATCGGGATTAAAGTCCACGTTGAGGGTAGTGGCGAGCATTTCCGCAGCCAGCTCTTCAGCGTATTCGCCGGCAACGTCATCGGCTTCGCCAAAAGAGTGGTGTTCGCTCAGGTAGCCATAGGTGGCGCGGTCCGCCGGCATGGCCAGGCCAATGCTGGCGGCGGTGAGTCGATGCGGCTCACGGGTGGAGTTTTCCGCAACCACGGCGAAGGTGACTTCACCCGGGTGAAGGAATTTCACGCCTTCTTTGCGTGAGATGAGCTTGCAATGCGGAGGAAAAATGGATGAAACACGAACCAGATTCTGCGCCGCGATACCCGCATCCCTGAGGGCCAGCTCAAACGATGTCAGCCTTTCTTTGTGCTTTCCCACTCCATTTGTCAGGAAGATGCGCTTCGGCACCATGCTTAGTCCCAATTTAATTGCCTCCAAAAAGTCCTTTATTGTGAATGAAAAAAATAACACACGCAGAGAGCTGAACGCAGAAAATTTCCAGTAAATTTTTTGGCAAGTAAGGAACCCCTCACAGAAAAAACTTCAGCTTCCCTAATATGCACTGTATTTGGTGCAAGCTGGACAATCAATTTCTGGCGATTCCGATTGCTTACAATAATGTGACGCTATGAAAGCCGTTCTCTGCGAACAATACGGTGGCCCGGAGGTTTTAGCAATCGCCGATGATCTGGCTGTGCCTCACGTGGGACCGAACGGCGTATTGGTGCAGGTGCATGCCACCAGCGTGAATCCCATCGATTGGAAGCTTCGTAAAGGATGGATGCATGCTATCCGGCCAGTCCGCTTTCCCGTGATCTGGGGCGGTGATCTTTCGGGTGTCGTTGCCGAGGTCGGCTCCGCAGTTACGTTGTTCAAACCCGGTGACGAGGTTTACGGATATAAAGACGGCTACGTCGGTGAGACCTTCCGGGGCACTTATGCTGAATTTACGGTAGTGCCGGAAAAATCTCTGGCGGCAAAGCCGAAGAGCCTGAGCCATGAACAAGCGGCTGCGGTGCCTGGCACGGCGCTGACGGCATGGCAGGCCCTCCTGAATTTGGGGAAGCTCACACAGGGGCAGCGTGTGCTGGTACAGGCTGGAGCAGGCGGCGTAGGTGTGATGGCGATCCAGATTGCAAAGGCGTTTGGCGCATATGTTGCCGCGACTGCCAGCACGCGCAATCAGGATTTGCTACGCGAGCTGGGCGTCGATCTGGCGATTGATTACTCACATGAACCAATTGGCGATCGGAGCCCGAAGTTTGACCTGGTACTGGATGGAGTAGGGAAGAGCGTGTGGTCGAGTTCATTGCGGATGCTGAGATTTGGCGGACGGCTGGTTACGCTGTCTCCGCCTATTCCGCCCGAGCCGGCGGGAAAACTCAAATTCTTTTCCACGGCGATTGCCGGCCTGGCTACCGGAAATGCCCAGGCTCTACTGACGGGGAAGCGGCTGATGATGGTGCAGGTAAGCCCGCGCGGTGGCGATCTGGAAAAGATCAGCGCTTTGATTGAGGCGGGCAAGATTCGGCCGGTAATCGAAAAGGTCTTTCCTTTGGACCAGATCGCGGAGGCGCACCGGCTGAGTGAAGCCGGACATGTGCGAGGGAAGCTGGTAGTGAAGGTCAGTAGTTAGTAATTAGTTGTTAGTTCTCAGCTCTCAGCAATCAGCCAACTGAGTAACATCAGTAAATATGCGAATTGGTCTTCGCTTGCATGCGACACAAGTAAATTTTGAATCCTTATGACACCAGATTTACTCTTGCCATAGATCATCCCTGCTCATGGAAGGAAGATTGATGAGATTTTTTCGCCTGATAGCCGTGCTGATGGCTCATTGCCACCACTGCCTCGGCACAAATGCCCGCTCCAACTCCGCCTCTGCTGAAGCAGGATGATCGCCTGAAAGTTGACCTGCTGCTGGTGGTGGCGCATCCGGACGATGAAACGGGCATGGTCCCTTATCTGGTGCAGCTTATCGATCAGCACAAACGCGTGGCTGTGATCTATACAACGCATGGCGAAGCCGGCCACAACAATATGGGGCCGGAGCGGGCACGGTCACTGGGAGCGGTGCGCGAAATGGAGTTGCGCCATGCGCTGGAGAGCGTAGGCATCAAAAACGTGTGGTTTCTCAGCGGACGCGATACACCCAGCCAGAATGTTTTGCAGTCACTGGCAAACTGGGGACATGGGCAGATCCAGGAAGAATTGATCCAGATGGTGCGGCTGACGCGTCCGGAGGTGATTTTGACGTGGATGCCGGGATTTTTTGTCGGAGAGAACCACGGCGACCATCAGGCCGCCGGCGTGCTGGCCACTGAAGCCTTCGATATGGCTGGAGATCCTGCGGTGTATCCGGCGCAGCTTGCCGGGCCGGCAAAGGTGAATGAGACCTTGCTGGATGGCTTGCAGCCTTGGCAGGCGAAGAAGCTCTACTATTTTCCGGACTCAGGCGGCGATACGAATTTCAAAGGCAGCGGCCCGAGTATTCCCACGAACGGCATTTCGCCCTCGCTCAAGCTTCCATATTGGCGTATTGCCATGGAGACGTTTCAATACCACCTCACGCAATATCGCAGCTTCATTGAAGGACTGAAGAAGATGGACGAGAAGCAGGCCGCGGAGCAGGAGAAGAACTGGGGCGGTCCCATTGAATTGACTCTGGGCAAATCACATGTACCCGGCAGTGTGACCGGAGATGTGTTTGAAGGAATTACTCCTGCTTCGATTGCATTTGTGCCGCCAGTGAGAGAACCGTATGAGCAGCGCGCTGCCCTCTCCGTGGAGCTAGGCGGCCCATGGGGATTCTATGAGAATTTCTGGCGCGCGCATGGACTCTCCAAATTGCCCAAGCCGCCGGTGCATGAGATTGCGATCAAACGCGGCGCGACGTTGATGGTCCCGCTGGAATTTCACAATCACACCGATGTCGCAAAGACGATAAAAGTTTCTGTGACGCTGCCGGAGGGCTGGACCACGCAGACCGGAGCAGGCAGTTATTCTCTGGAACCGCAAAGCGACTACTTCGTTCAGGTACAGTTGGATTCTCCCAAGGGCGAGACCAAAGGGGCCCAGCAGATTGAGTGCAGGGCAGAAGCCGATGGAAAGACTTTGGCGACGATCAAGATTGCTGTCCGCCTGCGTAGTGGTGGTCTGCCGCAGAACTGACAGCAGCAGAAGCAATAAATCCTTGATCTAATAACTGGATACAATAAGTTGTCATAAAAAGGAGACCGCATGCGCGCTGTGCTTTGCAAAGAGTGGGCAGGACCGGAAAAGCTGGTGGTGGAAAATGTGCCGTCGCTGCCGATCAAAGAAGGCGCGGTACGGATTGCGGTTCACGCCGTGGGCATTAACTTTGCCGATCTGCTGCTGATCTCCGGCACCTACCAGGAGAAGCCGCCGTTTCCGTTCACTCCGGGCATGGAGGTTTCCGGCACGGTGACTGAAGTTGGCACGGGCGTGAGCAGCCTGAGAGTTGGCGATCGCGTAATGGCTCTGACCGGCACCGGCGCTTATGCAGATGAAGTAGTGGTCGACGCCAATCGTGTTTTTGAAATTCCTGACTCCATGGATTACGTCACAGCCGCGGGATTTCCCGTGACGTATGGAACCTCGTATGGGGCCTTTGACTGGCGCGCGCATTTGAAGCCCGGTGAATGGCTGCTGGTGTTCGGCGCCGCGGGCGGCGTGGGTCTTACGGCCGTGGAGATTGGCAAGGCGATGGGAGCAAAAGTTATCGCCTGCGCGAATGGGCCGGAAAAACTGGCTCTCGCGCAGGAGCATGGCGCGGACTATCTCATCGACTATTCGAAAGAAGATATTCGCGAGCGAGTGAAGGCCATCACTGGCGGACGCGGCGCTGACGTGGTCTATGATCCCGTGGGCGGAGACGCCTTTGACGCCAGCCTGCGCTCGATTGCCTGGGGCGGACGCCTCATTGTGATCGGCTTTGCCTCCGGACGCATTCCCCAGGCGCCCGCCAATATCCTGCTGGTAAAGAACATTGATGTCATCGGCTTTTATTGGGGCTCCTATCAGGTGCGGAAGCCTGAGCTGCTGCGCGACTCTTACGCCCAACTGTTCCGCTGGTATGAAGAAGGCAAGCTCAAGCCGCATACGTCGGCGCAACTGGATTTGAAAGATGTTACGCATGCCATGGAGTTGCTGCGCCAGCGCAAGTCCACGGGAAAAGTGGTTCTGACCACGGGGCGGTGAGTAAACCTTTAACCACAAAGGACACTAAGGAACACGAAGGTTAGATTCGAAACTAGTCGCTAGGTTCGTAAAAGACGGAAGAGAGTTTATTCCATCGCCATCTGCGTAAAGAATCGCAAGGTCTGCAAATTTTGACAATCGCGTAACCTCCTCGCTTTCCCGGACTGCTACCTCAGAGCCCGTTTAAGTCTGGCCTTTGGCCGGATAAGTGTGTTATAGAACTGCCCATGATTTGCTCGAACTGTGGTCAGGAAAACGCAAACCCTTTTGGATACTGCACAGGATGCCAACGGCCTTTGAGTACGGTGGGCGGGGCGGCAGCCATGCCAGCCATGGATCCGATCGCGCCAGCCCAACCGCGAACCATGAGTATTGCAGCCAGGGTCTTCCTGACTCTTTGCGTGCTGGCTGGTCTGATGGTGGGGATACTTAAACCTGCGGAGCCAGCCGATCCCGCGAATATGTTTGGCCAGCATATGGGTGCACTTATTTTTCTTTTGGGAATTCCCGTCCTGATTGCTTTTATCTTTGCCGGACGCAAAAAAGTCCGCCACCCCAACCGTTTTGTGCTGATCTTCTGCGCGATATCAGGCTTGTTTACTCTCGCCAACGCAGCCACCCTGTTTACGTTTGAGACTTCAGAAGCGCGTTTTTCCCGTTTGATGCGAGAAGCGTCCGGCGTCCAGCCGGTAGCGCACAAGGGCTTTCCCCGACAACAGCGTTTTGATAATGAGGTCCGCGAGCAATATCGCATTCTGCTGCAGCAGAATCGTGACTACACGGAAGCCGTGCGCACGCTAGACGTCAGTAAAATGAAACTGCTTGGTCAGGCCGAATCGTTTGTTGTACCGGAAACCTCGCGAGAGGGACTGGATCAACTACATGCGGCCTATAACCTAGATATGAGTGAGGCGCAGAAGCTGAGTGACGTGATGGCCAGCATACGCCATATATTGGAGATAGACGCATCTTCTCCAGCCGAAAGAGAGGAGGTCTTGAAGAGTTTCGATAGCATCTATTCCGTTCAGATTTCCACACGGCAGCATACATTGGCCGCCGAAAAGGCCTGGGTTGATGCCGTGGATGACTCGCATGCCTATGCCAAAGCAAATAGCGCCAGTATCACAATGCGGGATGAGCGTCTCCACGTTTCGAACCCGGTGGTACTCAGCGAGCTCAATATAAAAATAAGGACTCAGAATGCCCAGCGGGAAGCATTTCTGAAGCTAGAACACGAAGTAGAGCAGTCGCGGGCCGCGGGGTTGGAAAAAATGGGGCTGAGTACCAAGGATGTAGGCGGGAAGTGAGGGCCAGCGGAGCGTAATATCTTCTGTCCGGATGACATTGTGCCAGATAAATAATTTTCGATTGACTCAAGTCCTCATACTTGTACTGCGAAGTCTGTCGTCTTATTCTTTCGCAAAAAAGAGGAAAGGATCGATACGCGATATTTCCTCAAATCTACATGTACCGCACCTACGGCGCTGGGTCGTCGTCCTATTGCTTACCCAGACCTGCCGGTCTGGGCTAACTCATGTCGCGCCCTAACGGCGCTGCTTTTTGCATCGAGTTTAGTTGCTGGATTTGGCGGACGGCTTCTGGGGTAGAAATAGATTTTTCAGCTAAAATCGCCATTTTTCTGTTGCAATTCGTATAATTTTCGCTTATAGTGAGGGTAGTCTGAGACGAGAGCGGCGTCGGCGAGGACTGTGCTAACAGCAACCAAATCAGTCTGTTAGCGCAACGGGGAAACCCAAAAAGGCCTGCAACCTTTGTATGACTCTGGGCGTGTTGTCCCCGCCCTACCTCAACAAACCTTACGCGCTATAGGTGTGTCTGGACAATTGCCAAAATTGCCATGAGTGCCAAAAATTGAAAAGTTGAAAATCAAAATCCGCAGGCGAGGGCGCCTGCGCTCCATGCCATTGTTAGACCAAAATTTGACATCAGCAGCCACCCATCGGGTGGCTTTTTTATTGGGAGAAAGAGAATGCCAAGACAGATCAAGCACATGACAAGAGAGGAAATAATTCTGGCTGTGAAAGAGTGTGCCAAAAAACTGGGACAGGCACCCACCTACAAGCAGCTTACGAAGCTGACCCCGGTGACACTGCGGTTGATGCGCAAGCATTTTGGCACCTTCTCCCGTCTCCTACAGGAAAGCGACATGGACACTATGGGGAACGGAAAGAGGCTGGGGTTGGAAATTTTGCTTCGCGACTGGGCCAAGGTAGCAAGAGAGCTGAAGAAGTTACCCAATGCAGTCGAATACAGGCATTACGGATCCTACAGTGAAACGCCGTTCAGGATGCGGTTTGGACCCTGGCCGCGCATACCGAAAGCGTTCCAGCAGTATGCGGAAGGGAAAGGCTGGGCGGAGGAGTGGAAGGACGTATTACGGCTGATAGAAGACCATGAAAGAGAGGAAAACGGGGCGCGAGGGGTCTTGATTCTGCCCAAGTTGGCGCCGGACGTGCCCAGGGCGACGCTGATGTCGCCAATGCTGATGGACAAGCCTACGTATGGAGCCCCAGTGCGGCAATACCCGTTGGCCCACTATCCGATCAACGAACTGGGAGTGGTTTTTCTGTTTGGCGCGCTGGCCAGCGAAATGGGCTACATGGTAACGAGGCTGCAAACCGAATTTCCTGATTGCGAAGCGATGCGGCAGGTGGAACCGGGCAAATGGCAGCGCGTGAGGATTGAATTCGAGTATGAAAGCCGGAATTTTCTAAGACACGCCCATGCGGCGGAAGAATGCGACGTGATTGTGTGCTGGACGCACAATTGGGATGAGTGTCCGCTGGAGGTGGTGGAGCTGAAGAGGCTATTGCCATGAATGCCAAAATTGCCAAAGATCGCCGAAATTGAAAGGCAAGACCTTACCACGGATAAACACGGATCGAGCGGAAGTTTACCGTGGATGGGCGCATATTGAAAAAATGTTTTACCACTGATTAGCACTGATAACACTGATAGGGAATAGTCGTGCGGCGATTGGTCGGGGCACGGCGCGCGGGCTGCGGCAGTAAGGAACCCAGCGCCGTAGGCGCGTAATGAGTTAGCCCAGACCGGCAGGTCTGGGTGGGTTGATTTAGAATGGCGAACCCCGGAGGGGTGACACATGCCTCACAGTTTTGTTCAAAACTATGTCCATGTAGTGTTCAGCACCAAGGAACGCGAAAAACTGCTCAGCAAACATATGCAACCTAAGTTGTGGTCATACATGGCGGGCGTTGCACGCAACCATGATTTTCTGGTGCTTGCCAATGGCGGCATGGAGGATCATGTGCATCTGCTATTGCAATTGCCACCCACCCTGGCGCTGGCAAAGGCCATCGCCCTGATCAAGGCTAATTCCTCAAGGTGGATAGGCGAGCATGGAGTTAGATTTGCCTGGCAGGAAGGATATGGAGCGTTCAGCGTTAGCGCGTCGAAGCGGAGCGTGGTTGAGAAGTATATTGCAAACCAGGAGAAGCATCATCGGGGAATGACGTTTGAGCGAGAGTTTTTGGGCCTATTGAAGAAACATGGAATTCAATTTGATCCGAAATATGTCTTTGAGTAGGGCGGAGGATTGTGTTTGGTGGTGCCGCACCCACGGCGCTCGGTCGTGGTTTTAAGCCTACCCAGACCTGCCGGTCTGGGCTAACTCATAACGCGCCTACGGCGCTGGATCAATCGCACTTAACGGCACTCTATAACAACGGAGGAATCATGCATGTTCTGCGTTTCTAAAATGGGTGCTGCTTCGCCGCGCGCGGGCCCATTCGACTCCTTCGCATTCGCTCAGTCGCTCAGGCAGGCTCTGCGACGCGAGGAATGGGAATTTTCTTCCTTTGCATGATCTAATACTCCTTCATGAAATGTTTCTTCCCACTGCTATTTCTCATGCTCGTCCTTCCTTCCGGCCTGTCCGCCCAGACGCCGCGCATCTTCTTTTCCGACCTGGAAAGCGGGCCGAACGTTGGGGGCAAGGGCAACAACGGCGCATGGGTCGCGATATGGGGCAGGGGATTTGGCGCGGAGCGTACTGCGTCCACGGTGACGGTCGGAGGAGGCGCTGCGGTGGCGTATCCCCTATGGACAGACACACAGATCATCTTTCAGCTTGGGTCGGCGGCCAGGACAGGAAACATAGTCGTAAACCTGCGCGGAAAAGATGGCAGCGGGAAAGACGCCACCCGGGCCAGCAATGGTGTGCCGTTTACTGTCCGCGCGGGAAAGATTTATTTTGTCGCCGAGAATGGCAGTGACCGCCGCCGAGGAACCTTTCTAGCTCCGTGGAAGTCGATTGTCCGCGCCAAGGACAGCATGTCCGCCGGGGACATTACGTATATCGAGAATGGCGTGACGCAATCGGGGGAAGATAGTTTTGGCGCGAGCCTGAGCATGGACCGCAATGGCGCCAGCAATTCCGGCAAGCCCGGCGCGCCGAAAGCGCTGGTGGCGTATCCCGGGGCGAAGGTGACGATTGGCAAGGACCATGGGCTGGAATACGCCATGCGCACGCCGAACATTCCCGCGCGCGAAGATTACTGGGTGATCTCACAGCTGCATCTCATCGGCGGCCGGCAGGCCATGGATGTGAGCGGGACAGGCTGGCGAGTGGTGGGCAATGAGATGGAGTGTCCGGGAGCGGATGGCCAGGTAGGCTGCGTGGAAGCCAGCGGCGCAAACCAGATGCGGTTTTATGGGAATGAAGTGCATAACGCCGGGATGAAGCCGGCGTCGTCAAAGTTTTATCACGCAGTGTATTTCAGCACGGACTCAAACCATATTGATGTGGGCTGGAACCATATACACGACAATTACACCTGTCGCGCGCTGCAATTTCATTCGTCGCCGCTGTGCAGCCCCAGTTGCGGAGCCGCAGACACCACGGGCTTCAATCAATTCGATCTCCATGTGCATGACAATCTGATCCATGGCGATAACTGCAACGGAATAAACTTTGCCACGGTGGATCCTTCCAAGGGGACGGTGGAGGCCTATAACAACGTGATCTTTCACGTTGGGCTGATGGACGCCAAGGGCGATGGCGGCGCGTTCTCCTGCATTTACGTTGCGGGGATCACGAACCACGGCCCTGAAGGCACAGGCGCGGTGGAAGTTTTTAACAACACTCTCTATGACTGCGGCGCTAATAATTCCAGGAATGCGGGCGGCGTGCGCGGAGCGTTTGCGGTGGGCGGCGGTCCGCGCGGGCTGACGATGCGTCTGCGGAATAATGTGGTGCAGTTGCTTTCGGCGGAGATTTATCTCGATGGCAACAAGTCACAGATTACGGGCGAGAAAAATCTCTGGTATGGCGTGGGAAGTGGCCCCGGGCAAACGCAAGGGAACATCAATGCCGATCCGCAATTCTTAAACCTGAGTGGCTTTGATTTCCATCTGCGCGGCACGAGTCCGGCGAAAGATGCAGGAACGGTGGCTACGCCGAACAATCCGTTTGTTCTATGGCAGTGCTCAGCCAACGGACAAAGATGGCGTTGCGCGTCCGCAGGGCAAAGCGTTTGATCTGGGAGCGTATGAGGTTCCGCAGTAGGTTGGGAATTTAGAGAGCTTATTCGGTGGCGTTTCCCGCGGCCAGCCGCAGCAAGCCACGAAACTTTTCTATCTGCTCTTTGTCGGCGTCAGTGTCCATCAGAAATTCAATGCCGTAGTTGTAGCCTCGACGATGGCGCACTACGCCTGGCGCGCGTACAGGCCCGTTGGCAAACGGTGGCGTGAATTCAATCGAAACCTCGTCGCCGGTCTTGAGTTCCATACCGGCAAAAACCAGCACGCCGCCTTCGCTCATATCATTGCCGCGTCCGCTCATGATTTTGGTGGTGCCGTCATGAGTAAAGATTAAACGGATCGGCAGATTGAGACGATACCGCTGCCAGCGTCTGAATACTGCTCGTTCTTTTGCCGACTTTCCACCCGTCACAGAACGTAAGCGCGCCTGAGTTGCCATGGCCCATGATAGCCGCGGAATTTTGTGAGTAGAAGGTTACATAAGTATCAGTCGTTCGGATACCAATTTGAAACTGTGCAAAAAAGGGACGGAATCGGACAGGACTGGTAAGTATGAGCGAGAAAAAAGGCTGGCCGCGGTTGGCCAGCCCTCCAGTAAGCGAAGCTAGGGGGCCCGAAATTTAACAGCGAACAATCTTGGGGCTTTGGATTCCTTTGGTCGCGTTGCGGGTGTCGACCACGAGATTTGCCTCTTCTACAATGGCAGCGTAATCATAGGAAGAATGGTCCGTTACGATTAACACGCAGTCATATTGTTTGAGATTGTCGAGCGGGGTATTGGTCATACCCAGGTTGTATTTGCGGCCGCGACCCACCGTGGCAAAGAATGGATCGTTATAGCTCACCTTGGCGCCTTCTTTTTGCAAAAGCTCAATAATTGTGAGCGACGGCGATTCGCGCAGATCGTCAATGTCTTTCTTGTACGCCAGCCCAAGAACCAGAATGTTGGAGCCATTCATGCTCTTGCGCTGCTGATTAAGCGCCGTAGCCGTAGACTGCACCACATGGTAGGGCATATTGAGGTTAATTTCGCCGGCCAGCTCAATAAACCGCGTGTGGAAGTCATACTCCTTGGCTTTCCAGGAAAGATAAAAAGGATCAATCGGAATGCAGTGTCCGCCCAGGCCAGGTCCGGGATAGAACGCCTGGAAGCCAAACGGCTTGGTTGATGCCGCCGCAATCACTTCCCAGATGTCAATGCCCATGCGCAGGCTCAGCAGCTTCAGTTCGTTGACCAGCGCAATGTTCACGCAGCGATAAATATTTTCCAGCAGCTTGGTCATCTCGGCTGCTGCCGGTGTTGAAACCGGTACCGTGCGATGGAAGATGGTGCCATAAAGTTTGCGTCCAAGCTCAGTCGCCTGCGGATTTAACCCGCCGACAACCTTGGGTATATCGCAGCGTGCTACCGTATCGTTGCCTGGATCTTCGCGCTCAGGTGAGAACGCTACAAAGAAAGTGTCTTTGGAATACTCATCGCCACGGGCCGCTTTCAATCCCAGAGGGTTCTTTTCAAGAATGGGGATCAGCAACTCTTCCGTAGTGCCCGGATACGTGGTGCTCTCCAGGATTACCACTTGCCCCGACCGCAAATGCGGGGCGATTGATTCTGCCGTCGCGGCGATAAAGCTCAGGTCCGGTTCATGGTGGTCATTCAAAGGTGTAGGTACGCAGATAATGATTGCGTCCATGTCGGCGATCTTGGAATAGTCCGAGGTCGCGTTAAAGCCCTTGCGTTTTGCGCCCTGGATTTCAGTTTCCGGGATGCGCACAATATAAGACCCGCCCTTGCTGAGCACATCGATCTTTTTATCGTCGATGTCAAAGCCGGTAATACGAAAATCCTGTTCGCTGAAAAGCAATACCAGCGGAAGGCCAACATAGCCCAGGCCTATAACGCCAATACGTGCTGTACGGTTATCCAGCTTGGTTGCCAGTGAATCAGAGGGTGAGGATATAAATTCAAGAGTGCTCATAGCGTCTTAGGTAAGGGCACTTTGTATGCCAAAACTCAGGGAGTGCCACGTTTGTTACTCGATGTGCTAAAGCTCTTTAATATCTAATGGGTAGCAGGATTCACTGTGCCCCGGGTCATGGGTTGGATCATCTGGAGAGATGCAAAGTTTTGCATAGTCTTTCCTGAAACACTTGAACCCTTTCTTGCACCATACATGTGACAGATTCAATTCTGTCCAATTAAAAAATGGTCTCTACTGAAATCCAACCCGACCTTACCCCGGCCCAGGGCACACGGCGCTCTTTCTTGCGATCTTTCTTTCGATCAAACTTTCGATCAAAGAAATTCAAGGTGCTGCTTGGCCTTTTCATGGTTTTTGCGTTGTTTGCCGGATTCGCCGGCCGCCTGCTGGTGAGCGATCATCCGCAGAAATCTGACGTAATCGTCGTGCTCGCCGGCGATAGCCAGGATGAGCGCTACCGGCATGGAATGGAGCTTCTCCGCGCCGGTTACGGCAAACACCTGTTTCTTGACGCCTCTTCTGACTCCAGTTATTTCGGCCATACACCCGCGGAATACGCAGACGCGTTTCTCAAGCAGGACGCCAAGGATATGGCAGCGCAGGTCAGCGTCTGTCCTTTTGAAGATGACTCCACCGATACTGAAACTCAGTATGTTGCGCGCTGTCTGGCGCCACTCCATCCGGCAAGCGTTCTATTGGTCACCAGTGACTGGCACACCGCTCGGGCGCATCTCCGTCTTTATCGCATCGGTTGCCGCAATACCGCTGGTCCACGGCCGCAGCCCATGACGATCGGCTCTTTGGCGCCAATTGGTGGCATCATCGCGAATGGGCCAAAACAACCTTTCAGGAATGGCTCAAGGTAATTTGGTGGAATGCCGTAGATCGCTGGAGATGACCGGCATGGCGGTAGCGTGCCCTGGCGTGTAATAGGCAGCTTCCTGAGCTGAATCTGATTTCTCCATCATGAAAAAGATTGCATAGTCCTGAGCGCCCTGTTTGCCTAGTGATCCTTAAAAACTGTTAATACAAAGGCACTTACGGGAAAACCGTCATCTGCCAAAGTGGCCCCTTCCTTGCACATAAACTGACCAGACTTTGCGCAGACTCGGTCGTCCAAGGTGGATGCTCCCCCAAACCATTTAGATGATTGCTGCAAAGTATTGGCGGCGAACGCATTGCCGTCAGCATATTTTGTCCTGGAAGGTTTGGGATGTACATCGACGTAATCGGTGACGGTCAGCTCGTCAAGCTATCCATATCTGGGCGCTTCAAAGATAATTCGTCGGCAAGCCTGAACAACGAGCCATTTACCGCCAGAATTTTCACGGGCGTAAATCCGTTTCGCGACTTCAGGTTTGACTGCTCAGGAGTTGAAGAGTTCATGTCTTCTCCCATGCAGTCTCATATCTGGAACCTGGCCTGTGCGGAGAGCTTCCCCGCCGGGGAGCCGGTCCTGATCACCGTGCAGCGGCAGGGAAAGACTGTCGGTCTTGCACCGCTGTTTCGCCCCCTTGGTGAGAACCGTTTAGTCGTTCCTTGGCGCAGGACCTTTTTGAGCCAACACTTTTTTCGTATACAGACAGTGAGTCTTGCCACGCTCTAGCCAAGGCCCTTCTGACCGTAAAAGACCCGATTTTTTTACGCGACGTGGATGCATCTTCACCCATCCTGGAAGCACTGCAGAAGGCCTGTCATGAAGATCACCGCATCTGCGTTACGCGCCCCATGCCATCGCATCCCTGGCTTCAACTGGATGAAAGCTGGCAGCGCCCTGAAGAGCATTTGAACTCCGGACGCAGGTCAGATCTGCGCCGAGCCCGCCGCAACGCGGAAAAGATAGGCCCCATAAGTTTTCAGAGCATTATTCCCGCAGCAGACGAGCTGGAAGAAGTTTTAACAGAAGTTTTTCGCGTGGAATCGGCAAACTGGAAAGGCGAAGCCGGCAGTGGTCTGGCATATGATCCATCCATTCAGGGCTTTTATCGCCGGTATTCCCAGCTTGCTTGCGCGCAAGGTATCTTGCGGATTTTGCTGATGAAATGCGGCGATCAGACAGCTGCTGTACAGCTTGGCGTCGAATACAAAAACCGTTTCTGGCTGCTGAAAATGGGCTATGACCAGAGTTTTTCACGCTGCTCGCCCGGCGAATTGCTGATCGTGGAAAGCCTGCGTCTCGCGGCTGAACGCGGGCTGGAAGCCTATGAGTTCACGGGAACACCTGAATCGTGGACGCACAAATGGACAGATAAGGCCCATGATTCCGTCTCCATCAGGATTTACGCCGCAGGGCTGCGTGGACTGACGGGAGTCGCCGCGGAAACCGCCACGGCTGCCGTTCGTCGCGTTGGCAATGCGCTTCAGCGGACCAGGAAAGCCTCAAAAAATGTTTCAAAGACCGCCGAATGAGATCTGATGAAGTCTAACGTGCGCAAGTTCGTCTCCCGGCTGGCTGCTCCCGTCATGCGGCGGGCCGCCAGTTCATACGTAGCTGGTCCGGAGTTGGATGATGCTTTCCGCGTTGCTCTGCGTCTACAGGGCTTGGGCTATCTGGTAACAGTCGGCTATTGGAATGGTGACGAAGATTCGCCCCGGCATGTCGCCGATGCCTATCTGCAATCTCTCGCGGGCATGCAAGGCAGAAATTTTGACCATCTCTCTATCAAGCTTCCCGCTCTTGATTATTCCTGCGATCTGCTGGAAGAAGTGATCTGCGCGGCAAAAAAGCTGGGAGTAGGCCTCCATTTTGATTCGCTTGGCCCGGAAACGGTAGACCGCACTTTAAGCGTTCTTGACCGGGCACGGTCAATTTATTCTGATTTTGGCATCACGATTCCTACCCGCTGGAAGCGCAGCCTGAAAGATATTGACTGGGCCATCGAACGCAACGTTCGGATGAGAATCGTAAAAGGGCAGTGGCCTGAGAGCGCTTCTGCAAATCCAGAGCAGGACTTTCTTCCCGTAATCCGGCATCTCGCTGGACGGGTGGCGGTGGTCAACGTGGCTACCCACAATCCGAAGCTGGTTGGCGAATCACTGGAATGCCTGAACGCCGCCGGCACTTGCGGCAACGTGGAATTGCTCTATGGGCTTCCCACGCGGCAGCCTCTGAATGTCGCCCGGCAATTGGGTGCGCCGGTGCGGTTTTATGTCCCTTTCGGCCATGCATGGCTCCCCTATTGTTTGTCCCAGGCGCGCAAGAACCCACAGATTCTCTTCCGCATATTGAAAGACTCGCTTTTCACCGAGCATGAGATCAGTTCCCCCGGTTTGAGCCGCTAGATCCTGGCCGGCATAAAAGCGAACAATAAGCGATCAAAATAGCAGATTCTCACCTACAGTTCCGACCTCCCAAGATAGGAAAGCGATCTTCCCACTGTGAAAACATTTTCCTATTTTCCCGTCCTCAGATCGTCCTGTTCGGTGCCGATAAGACCGTTAAATCAGGCTCATTTTTGCATATAAGTCATTATTTTCAATGAGATATAGATATCCACAGCTTGGCGCGCGCAGGTCCGATGGTTCATGTCCTGTCGGCCACTTTGGCGTTGTACATGCACATATGGAAGGCAGCAAAACGAAACTTGTATAGGGCGCGACGGAGTCCGGATGAAGCATACAGTAGAGCAAAACTTTGATTTACCACCTGAGTCAGCTATTTTTGGCTCCTCTGAGGCAATGCGGAAGGTCCAGCGTGACCTTGCGATGGTCGCCTCGGCTGACGTTCCGGTGCTTATACAGGGCCCTAGCGGCACTGGCAAAGAGATCATTGCAAAGATCATTCATCGTGCGTCGGCCCTGGCCAAAGGCCCGTATGTGAAGGTGAATTGCCCCGCCATTCCAGACGCACTGCTGGAAAGCGAACTTTTTGGTTATGAGAAGGGCGCCTTCACCGGTGCTTACACCTCAAAGCCTGGCTTGATCGCGCTGGCCGATGGCGGCACGCTATTTCTTGATGAAATCGGCGAGCTCAGCCTGGGTCTGCAATCAAAGCTTTTGCAGGTGCTGCAGGATGGAAAGTTCTCCCGCATCGGCGCCCAGGAAGATACACGCTCTGAAGCTCGCGTAATCTGCGCCACCAATCGCGACTTGAAACAGGAAATCGCCGCCGGCGGCTTCCGTGAAGATCTCTTTTACCGCATCAACGTGGTGAATATTACGCTTCCGTCCCTGCGGGAAAGAAGCGTGGACATTCCGGACCTGGTTGAGTATTTCCGTGCCCATTTCAACATGATGTACAACCGCAAGACTCAGCCGCTATCAGCGTCTCTGATGAGACTTTTGCAGGCTTATCACTGGCCGGGCAACATTCGCCAGCTGGAAAACCTGATCAAGCGCTACGTGATTCTGGGAACGGAAGCTTGCATCAGCACAGACCTGTCTGAGCCCGCGCCCAACACCTTTGACTTTGAGATTCCGCAGGAAGGCCCAGTGCCTTTGAAGAAGATCACCAACCAGGCGGTACGCCGGCTGGAGCGGGAAATCATTCTCAAGGTGCTGCAGACGCATCATTGGAATCGTCGTCGCGCGGCGGAATCACTCAAGATCAGCTATCGTGCGCTGCTTTACAAAATTCGCGATGCCGGCCTGGCCCCCAATCGCACCAACGTAAGAAGCATGCCGGCGGAAAACGGTGCTGCTGTGCAGCCCGATGAACATGAACTCGAAGACGTGGGGGAAGCTGCGGGGCCACTGATGCCCGTTGCCAAGGTTAGCAATGCTTAAAATCGGCGGACAAAGAGTACCCACCAAGACGCTGGTTCTTCTGGCGAGTGAGAGCCTGTTGATCATTCTTGGCCTGGCGTTGGCGACCACCTTGCGGTTTGCCACGTCGCGCTGGGAGTACGCAGGCGGCCATACCGTCGCTCGTTTCCTGGTGGTCGTGTTGATGTGTGAATTTGCACTCTATTACAACGACTTTTATGACATTGAAGTCATGAAGTCGCGGGCCAAGTTGATTATTGGTCTTCTGCAGGCTCTTGGGATCGCGTGCATCGGACTGGCGATCATCTATTATCTTGCTCCCGGCGTAAGCCTGGGACGCGGCATTGCAGCGCTGGCCGTGCCCACGATCATGACGTTTATTTTCGCGTGGCGGCTGCTGCTGGATGCCAAAGGCTTCTTCTTTCTTCGCAGCCCTGAGCGGGTTCTGATTGTCGGCACCGGTTCCACCGGCATCTCGCTGACGCGGGAAATTTGTGATCGCCCCGACCTTAACTTGAAAGTTCTCGGCTTCCTGGATGAAAAAGGCGAAAACATCGGTATGTCGCTGGTCAATCCGGGAATTATCGGCGGATTGGGTGAGTTGGAAACGCTGGTGCGGGAAAAGAATATTGATCGCGTCGTGCTTTCACTCAAGGAACAGCGTGGCCGCATGCCGTACCGCGAGTTGCTCCGGCTTAAGTTTGCCGGCGTCGTAGTGGAAGATGCGCACACGGTTTTTGAAAGAATCAGCGGACGTATTGCCCTGGAAAAACTTTCACCCAGCTGGCTCATCTTTAACGATGGCTTCCGCAAGAGCAGTTTTCTGCGCGCAGCTAAACGCACCATAGACATTATCGCCGCCCTGGTGGCGATCACGCTCACTCTGCCGATCATGGGAGCCGTGGCGCTTGCCATCATTATTGAAAGTGGACGCCCTGTGCTCTTCCGCCAGAAGCGCGTGGGTTTGAATGGCGAGATCTTTGAGATTTTCAAGTTTCGCTCCATGCGCCAGGACGCCGAAAAAGGCGGTCCAAGCTGGGCCACGGACGGCGACAATCGCATTACCCGCGTCGGCGCGTTCATCCGCAAGTACCGCTTTGATGAACTGCCGCAGTTTTTCAATATCCTGCACGGGACCATGAGCCTGGTGGGACCGCGCCCTGAACAGCCGTATTTTTGCGAAATGCTGGAAACCAGCCTGGACTTCTTCGCCCAGCGGCACACTGTGCGGCCCGGCGTTACGGGATGGGCCCAGATTAAGTATCAGTACGGTTCTACCGTGGAAGACGCCAAGAGGAAGCTGGAACTGGACCTCTTTTACATCAAGCATCTTTCCATTTCGTTGGACGTGGCCATCATTTTTGAGACGGTCAAAGTCATTCTTCTGGGTAAGGGTGCAAAGTAGTGAACATTTTTCTTCCGCTGTGATTGCAGCGGATGGTTGACGGAGAGTGGAGCTAAACATGTTTTCGATGAAGAGTTTTTCGCACAAGAAGCTCACGAAATTAACGATCAATATCGTGGCGATTTCCTGCCTGGCCGGCGCTACCAGTCTTGCCGCGCAGACGCAGAGCGCGAACCTGAAATCTCCTGAAGCTGCCGGCGCCGATGCCGCGAAACCTGCTGACGTGGTAAAGCCCGCGGAGGCCGCTGCATCTGGATACATTGTCGGAGACTCTGACGTCCTGCACGTCAATGTCTGGAAGGAGCCGGAAGTTTCCCAGACCGTGGTGGTCCGCACGGATGGCAACATCTCGCTGCCGTTGATCAATGAAGTGAGAGTAAGCGGCCTCACTCCGCTGCAGATTCAGAACATGGTCGCCGACAGGCTCAAGAATTTTCTCAACAATCCGCAGGTAACCGTCACGGTGACTGAGATCCATAGCAAGCGCGCCTTCATCACCGGTGAAGTGGTCAGGCCGGGCACATATTCACTCAATGCGGATACGACTGTATTGCAGTTGATCGCCCAGGCCGGTGGCTTCACTCCCTTCGCCAAGAAGGACAGCATCGTGATCCTGCACACAGGCGAAGGCAAGCAAGTGCGCCTCAAGTTCAAATACAAGGAAGTGGTCCAGGGTAAAAAGACGGAGCAAAACATTGCTCTTCATCCCGGAGATACGGTGGTGGTCCCGTGAAGATATTTCAAACTAGCAAAAGGGCCCTGGTCGTTCTGTTTGCTTTTATGTTGATTGGCTCTGTCCTCGGCGCTGGCGCAGAATACCGCGGACAGCACCAGGGACAAAGACAAAGACCAGGATAAATCGTCCGACACAGCTTCCCAGAAAGATGCTGTTACCAAGGACACAGCTCCAGCTCCCGCCGAGCCCTCGTATGCCAATGGCAACGGTGGTTACGCGGTTTCCCTGGGGACGGGCCAGGCCATCAGCCTGTATCCACAGCCTCGCAATGACCAGACGCTGCCCAGCGGTGAGTACGTTGAGGGTCAGCAGTCCGTGTCACTGAAGAGCAGGGATTACAAGTATCAGCTCATGTATGGATTGTCTGCTTCCAGTGTGTACACAAATAGCATTGGCGGCGTAGGCGCGACCTCTGATGTGGTCTCAACCTCGATCAGTCCGTACCTCGCTGTCTTCATGCCGACTCGCACTGGCCGTTATCTGCTGCAGTATTCCGCGGAGATTGCTCCCAATGACACACAAAGTGGCGGCCCGCAGGCGTTTCACACGGTTGCGCTCAGCGCCATGGGCACCCTTACCGATCGCTGGTATTACACCATCGCAACCAGCGGCAGCTATGGATCAGAATCTGCTCGTCTCCAGGGGCCTCTGAGCTTCAGCGTGGTTGGTAGCACGCCGGTTGCTGATACTGCGGCTGCGGTACTGCTCAGCGACAGAAACGTTGCTTTTACTGAAAGCACTTTTGGTCTCGGCTGGCTGAAAAGCCGTCGTGACAAGTTCTCGTTCTCTGTTTCCCATGTATACACGGGAATTGAAAGCGATCCCTCCACGCCGGGCTCTCTCGCTTCTCACTCAAACGCCGTGGACGGAAAGATTTCATACGATCGTGCACTCTCACCTCGCGCTGACCTGAGCACCTATGGCGAGACTCAATCGGTATTGACCGGCCCCACTTGCAACACCTATGGCGGCGGTCTGGGCTTGGGCATGAGAGTGACTCAGTCAGTCAGCATCAATGTGCACGGCGGTCCGCAGTGGACAACGGCTGCCTGCGGCGCTCCTCTATCTGCCAGCTTCAGTGCCAGCGTGGTGAAGACTTTCGCTAACCTGAGCCGGATTTACGCTTCCGCCAACCGTGAGTTCACCACGATTCCTGGTTTGAGCAGCCGCTGGGAAGATAACGCGAGCGTCGGTTTTGCCAAGAGCATTCAGCGTTTTACGTTCAGCACTGACGCCGGATACCTTCGTGGTGATGCAATCTCCACCACGCCTTCTTATCAGGGCTACTTTGTCGCCCCGCGTGTTCACTACAAGATCATCAACAGCATGGGCTTCACCGCTGGGTATAGTTCGTTCCACGGTACAGGTGGAGACATTGTGAGTGGGAATCTCAGCTTCGCAAGCGCAGGTATCGAGTGGTATCCGGCGCCGATGCATTTCCGGTAAGGCCATGAGCCAGGGAGGAACAATGAATCAGGGAATAAATAATGGACCAACGAACCAGCTTCTGGCTTTATGGGGTTCCGTGCGGCACTATCGCGGCTGGATCATTCTCGGCACTGTCATGTTCACGCTGCTGGGATGCACCGTTGTGCTTCTCATGCCAGATCGTTACAAGGCGACAACCACGATTCTGGTTGATCCGCAGAAGGTTTCAGAAAAGTATGTGAGCTCAACCGTGAGTTCAGATCCTGCCCAGCGCCTGACCACGATCACGCAACAGGTCCTGAGCACCACGCGCCTGCAGCAGATCATTGACGATATGCAGCTTTATCCGGAGCTGCGCGGCAAGATCTCGCGCGAAGAACTTATCGAGCTCATGCGCAAAGACATTGCTATTACTGTGAAGCAAGGTTCCGCCTCCGGGCTGAGCGCTTTCACCATCGAGTATGAAGGCCGTCAGCGTCAGCAGGTGGCCCAGGTAACCAACCAGCTGGCTGCCAGCTTTATTGAATGGAATGAGAAGAGCCGTGAGCAGCAGGCGCAAGACACCACGGAATTTCTGGCCTCGCAGCTCAAGGAAGCAAAGCAGAATCTGGAAGAGCAGGAAGCAAGATTGAGCGCTTTCAAAATGCGCCATCTGGGTGAAATGCCGGAGCAGCAGCCGGCAAATATGCAGGCCCTCACACAGCTGCAAGGGCAATTTCAGGCCGACGCAGATGCTTTGAATCGCCTGGAAGTGGAACGCACACTCTTATCGCGCGGGCTGGAGAGCAACACTTCAGGGACCGTCAAGTCCGTTCCCGTTGTTACCGAACGCATGAAGCTGGAAGACCAGCGTCACCAGCTCAAGGCGCAACTCCAGGACCTGCAAAACCGTTACACCAGCGCTCATCCTGAAGTTGTGGACACAGCTTCACGTTTGCAGCACGTGGAAGACAGATTGAAATCTCTGCCACCGGACCCGCCGATTGTGGCGGAGGTCCAGGACAACTCAGCAGCCTCTGTGCGG
Organism: Terriglobia bacterium; assembly: GCA_963724105.1. Taxonomy (GTDB): domain Bacteria; phylum Acidobacteriota; class Terriglobia; order Terriglobales; family Acidobacteriaceae; genus Angelobacter. The sequence goes on from CAVRTD010000010.1 coordinate 1,132,310, forward strand.
TTGCAGCTGATCGATCGTGAATCCAAGCGGCTCAACGACGATCAGAAGCGGCTCACCGAGCAAATGGCTTCCTATCGCGCCAAAGTGGACGCAGTCCCTGTGCGCGAACAGGAAATGGCGGAGTTGAATCGTAATTACAGCGTATCCAAAGAGCATTATCAGTCTCTGCTGGATAAGACCTTCTCCGCCGGTATGGCCGCCGATCTGGAAAAGAAACAGCAAGGCGAACACTTCACCATTCTTGATCTGGCCCAGGTGCCGGAAAAGCCGTTCAAGCCCAAGCGTGCTCTTATGTTTGTGGGAGCGTTTCTTGGTGCGCTTGCTCTTTCGCTGGGTCTTGCTTACGTGAAAGACATGTTGGATGACACGTTCAAGCTTGAGTATGAACTGAAGTCAATGCTGCCTGCCAATGTTCCCCTGCTGGCGGCAGTGCCTCACCTCTATGCAGCGTCCGATCGCCGGCGCTCCATCAGGTTTGCGGTCATTGCAGTGCTCGTCTCGCTCATTGGATGTGCATTGGAAGTTGGATTGTTTCTGAAGATACATCCAATTCTGTAAACGCATAACGGCTGTGCGGCCATGGTATTGGCCGCACAACAAATCATTCCCCCCGAATCAACAAGAGAATTTTTTGAGGTTGGTATTCCCATGAGCTCGCTCAAGACACTTTATCGGCACTCGTCTCACTACCTGGGTGGGCGAGTGGCCGTTATGCTCCTGGGATTCATCTCGTTTCCGTTATTCACGCGGGTCTTTTCTGTTGCGGATTACGGCACCATCAATCTGATCACGAATATTGTTCTGCTGTTGACAGTGCTTTCCAAATTCGGTTTTCAGCATTCGGTGCAGCGCTATTATCCTGATCTCGCATCGGCAAATGGTCCCGAGACACTCCGTCGCCACTACTCCACGCTGTTTTACAGCACGGCGGTTTTAGCTCTGCTCTTGTCCTCGATCTTTATTGTGTCTCTGTTTTTCGGCTTCGGAAAACTACTTGGAATCTCAACGGGTGGCACGCTCGTGCTGGCGTGCAGCCTGGTGGTGATCCGATCGCTCCGTTGCATGCAAATGAACCTGATGCAGATGGAGCACAAGACCAGGCTGTTCAATGGCATGGATATCCTGCAGAAAGCCACGGCAATCGCTCTCATTTGTGGCCTGCTGTTTTTCTGGCAAAAAACGCTCTTCGCATTTTTTCTTGGACTGGTGATTGTAGAAGGCGGCGCGCTGGTACAGTACTGGCCGGTTCAGGCCCGGCGTGAATTGCTTTCCCTCAAAACATTCGATTTTGATTTCCTGCGCACCGCCGTGGTGTTCTCTTTGCCGTTGATGGTCGCGGAAATCTCCTGGGTGGTCCTTGATTCAGGCGACCGCTTTTTCATTCAGCATTACATGGGGCTGCAGGCCCTTGGTTTCTACGCTGCTGCTTACGGTATTGCCATCTACCTGCAAGACGTAATGATGGCGCCGCTGCAGCTGGCGCTCTTTCCCATCTGCATGAAGGTATGGAACACTGAAGGCAAGGAAGCCACGCAGAAATTTCTTTCCCGCAGCCTTGACCAGTTTGTACTGGCGGCCGTGGCTGTTGTATGCGTCGCTATCGTTACCTCGCGTGACGTGATTGTGCTGCTGGCTTCCAGAAAATTTCAGCAAGCGCACACGCTGCTGCCATACCTGGTAATCGGCCTGGTGCTTTCTGCCGTGACTATCTTCTTCCGTCCAGGCTTGTTGATCCACAAGCGGGCATCCAAAATTGCTGCCGCCACTTTTTACGCTTGCGCTCTCAACATCGCCTTGAACATTGTCTTACTGCCTCGCATCGGTCTGGTAGGTGCGGCCATCGCCACCATGGTCAGTTATGGCGCTATTGTTGTGTTTCTTGCCTGGCAATCCCTGGGCGTGCTGCCTTACAAGCTTGAGCTTGCGGCATTTGCCCGTTACGCAATCGTAGGTGGGGTAGCTTCCTGGCTGATAGCGCAAGTGCCGATTGAATCGCCATTACTCAGTGCAATTGCCAAAGCCAGCCTCATCCTGATTGTGTATGCGGCAGTCCTCTTTGCGATTGATGCCCGCGTACGCTCACTGCTTACGAAGGCCTGGACTTTGATCAGCGGCTGGCTGCATTCATCCAACGAACCGGTTTTGAAGCCGATGCCGGCAGCCACGGAGAGGACCTAACCATGCACTTTGGATTAGAAGGTTTCGTTCCTCTGGTGCTGTATATGGGAGCACTTGCTGCTTTCTTGTTGTCACTTTTCTGGCGGCCCCAGGCAGGTCTGTATTTTCTGGTCCCGCTGCTGCCGATGCAGACCATGCGTTACAAGATCCTGGATATGCCATTGGGCAACAAGCTGATTGATCTGCTCTTGCTCGGCGTTGTTCTGGGCGCAATGTTCAAAGGCGGCTTCCGCTTTGTAAAAACGCCGATGAACAAGCTGCTCGTCTTCTTCGGAATCTTTTGCTACATACAGCTCTGGCGTGGTGCGTTTTTCCTGAACTCAGAGCTGCCTTTTTCCATCAGCGATCCACGGTTTTCCAACTGGAAGAATTACATGGTCATGTTCATTCTTTTTGGCGTGGTTGTGAGCGTGATCAAAGATGTAAAGCAGATACAGATTCTAGTGGTGCTGATGTGCCTCTCCGTATTTGTCGTGGACAAGGGATATTACAGCACCATGAGCGATCGCGATCTCTCTCACTTCTCCTATGAGGTGCGCGATGGCGGTCTTCTCGGTTATGCCGGCGTGAACGGCGTGGCTACGTTTGAAGCAGAATTCATGCTCTTTATCCTGGGGCTGGCGGTTTTTCAAAAGCGTAAAGCTCTCAAGTTTGCGCTCTGGGGACTGTTTGCATTCAGCGGTTATTGCCTGCTGTTTTCCTTTTCGCGTGAAGCCTATGCCGGGATCCTTGTAGGGCTGTTGTTCCTTGGTCTCATCAAGCAGCGATGGGTACTCATCGCACTCACTGTTTTCATTTTGAGCTGGCAGAGCCTGGTTCCAACCTCGGTGCAGGAACGCGTGCTCATGACCTATGACAAGAATGACCAGCAGCTTGATACTTCAGCCCAGGACCGCGTCACGATCTGGAATGACGCCATGGTGCTCTTCAATGAGAATCCCGCTATCGGCGCCGGCTTTGATACCTATCAATGGCTGCATCGCGTGGGCATTTATACAGACACGCACAATTATTTTTTGAAAGTCATGGTGGAAATGGGAGTGCTTGGCCTGATGTTGTTTCTATACGTTCTGGCCAAGATGACTCATCTCGGTATAAAGCTGTATACCAGCGCCAAAGATCCATTTCTCAAGTCGCTGGGACTCGGCTTTTTCCTGCTGATGACTTGCGTCTTTGTGGTCAATTTGTTCGGTGATCGCTGGCTGTATGTTGAGGTCAATGGATTTCTATGGGTCATGCTGGCCTGTGTTGTGCGTGGGCAGATGATCGAAAATCAGCGTCAGCAGGAAGCTTTGGAGACTGACAGTGAACTTCCCGTGGCGGAGCCACAATGGGGCCATGAACAGGAACCAGCTCTGGTATGAGCGCTATCGAGCGCATTTTTACAAGGTGAAATAAAAGCCTATGTGTGGAATTTTTGGACAAATCGGGAACTCACCCGCGGATGAGAAATGCGGGCTGGAACTCTATCACCGTGGTCCTGATGATGGCGGCCTGAAATACTTTGCTCTGTCCCAGGGCTCGGTATGGGTCAGCCTGCAGCACCGTAGATTGTCGATCATCGATCTCTCGTCGGCCGGGCATCAGCCCATGTGCAATGAAGATGAATCCATCTGGATCACCTTCAACGGCGAAATCTATAACTTCCAGGAACTGCGGACGCAATTGGTGGCTGCCGGACATAACTTCCGCTCGCATAGCGATACTGAAGTGATCGTCCACGGATATGAAGAGTGGGGCAATGAAGTTGTAACCAAACTGCGCGGGATGTTTGCTTTTTCGCTTTGGGACCAGCGTAACCGCCGCATGCTGCTGGCCACGGACCATCTGGGCAAAAAGCCGCTGTTTTATTCGTATGACGGCCGCAAGTTTGTTTTCGCTTCTGAGATCAAAGCCATCCTCAAAGCTGGTGTTCCGGCAGAGCTTGATCCCGTGGCGATGCACGACTACCTGACCTATTTGTATTTCCCGTATCCTTCCACGGCCTTTAAGCATGTCAGAAAAATGGCGCCCGGTTCGGCCATGGAGATTTTGGTCGCGCCGGATGGTGAACTACGCAAGCGCGAATGGAAGTATTGGGATGCGGCTGAAACAGCCGGCACGCCACTGCAAATGTCCGATGATGACATGATCGATCGCGCGCGCGAGCTGATGGAAGAATCCGTCAAACTGCGCATGATCAGTGACGTTCCGCTGGGACTTTTCCTTAGCGGCGGTCTGGACTCAAGCGCCATCACTGCTTTTGCCTCGCGGAACAGTGCGGAGCGGGTGAAGACCTTTACCATCGGATTTGAAAACAGCAAGTTTTACGATGAGCTCCCTGTCGCCAACCTGGTGGCGAAGAAATTCGGTACCGAGCACCACATCCTGCAAGCCGATGAGGCCTGTGCCGCTTATATGACCAAGGTCGTCCGGCATTTTGACGAGCCATTCGGCAACCCCACGGCAATTCTTGAGCACATCATCACCCAGCAAATGCGTAAGCATGTGACGGTGGCAATCTCCGGCGATGGCGGCGACGAACTCTTTGGCGGTTACGTGCGTTATGCCGGCGCGTCGCTGGCCCGTAAGTACCGGCAGTTACCACAGTTCATCACCAAGGGGCTTGTAGCGCGGCTGTCTTCCTTCATGCATGATGCTACTGACGGACGCCACGGTTTCCGGCGCGTGCGTGAGTTTGCGCAATCGGCATGGCAGGCTGAAGAGGATATGTACATTGACTGGGTCGGCTATTTTTCTGAAGCAGAGAAGCGTGATCTTTACGCTCCTGGCTTCGCTGCCTCCGTCGGCGACCGCAACTCCGGAGACTTTCTCCGCCAGTTCTTCCGCCGCGGCGCGCAGCTGGAGCCTACCAGCCGGCTTGGCTATGTGGATGCTGCGTCATTCCTCTGCTGCAATTGCCTGGAATACGCTGACCGCATGTCCATGGCGAACTCGCTTGAGGTGCGGGCGCCTTTTACGGATTACAGGCTCCTCGAATTCGCCATGCAGGTGCCCCAGCGTATGAAGGTGCGCAACATGACCACCAAATGGATTACGCGGGAGGCCATGAAAGGCATTCTGCCCAATGAAGTGCTGACCAAAAAGAAAATGGGCTTTAATCCTCCACTGCCGCAATGGATCAACGGGGAACTGCGTCCGGTGATACGCGAATTTCTCTCGCCTGCGGCGATTGAGCGCCGGGGCATCTTCCGTCCAGATGCGGTGCAGGCCCTGGTTCGCGATCATGAAGAGAACCGTCGCGATAATGCTCTGAAGATCTGGGCCTTGCTGATGATCGAAGTCTGGCAGCGCATGTACTTTGACAAGCAGTCAGAAGAGTCAGTTCTGGAGTCCGCTCTGGGCAACGCAAAGCGCAAGCCCACGGTCCCGGTAGGAAATCTGGAAAAGCCAAAATCAGACGTGATCTGCATTCGCTAGGGAACAAGAAATAGAGAAGGAAAATGGCGGCAATTGTGTTGATGCAAATCGGAAGCGGCATAGCGGCAGCCAAAATTGTGTTTTGGCTCGCGGCGCTGCTCTTGTTTTATGTGTACGCCGGATACCCCTTGTTGCTGGCGGTAATCGGCCTGTTTGTGCGCAGCCGGCGTCCTGAACCCGGATATTGCCCTCGGCTTTCTGTGCTGATTGCCGCTTATAACGAGGAAGAGGCAATTGCGCGCAAGATCGAACAGACTCTGGCATTGGAATATCCCGCGGATAAGCTTGAAGTGCTGGTGCTTTCAGACTGCTCCACTGACCGCACCGATGAAATTGTGAACAGCATTTCCTGATAAGCGTGTTCGCCTGGTCAGAATGACCGATCGCCGCGGCAAGACGCACGCACAGAATCAGGGAATCAAAGAAGCTACAGGCGAGGTCATCGTATTCTCCGATGCCACGGCTGTCTATCAATCGAAAGCCCTGCTCTACATGGCCTGCAATTATCAGGATGAATCCGTGGGCGCCGTGAGCGGCCGCTACCAGTATTTCGACCCGACTGATCAATCCGCCACCGGCCTGGGCAGCATGGCTTTCTGGAACTATGAAAATTTGATCAAGAAGCTGCAATCGCGTATCCGCACTATTACCGGCTGCTGTGGTTGTATCTATTCCGTGCGGAAAACTGCATACACAGAATTGCCGGCGGACATTATCAGCGATCTGGTGCAGCCGCTGCAGGCCATCAAAAAAGGCTACAGAGTGGTATTTGAAGATCGCGCGCTGGCCTATGAAGAGACCACGCAGTCCACCTCTGAAGAGTTTGCCATGCGCGTGCGCGTGGTGACCCGCGCGATGCGAGGCCTGCTCAGCGTCTCAGACCTGCTTCAGCCCTGGAAGTTTGCCTGGACGGCGTTTCAGCTCTGGTCACACAAGGTCCTGCGCTGGATGGTGCCGCTGTTCCTGATCGTTCTGCTGGCAGCCAATTTTCTGCTGCTTGATCTTCCTTTTTACCGGGCGGTGCTGGCACTGCAATTGTTCTTTTATCTGGCGGCGATTCTGAACATGCTGCTGCCACTGCATCGCCAATGGAAGCCACTGGGTATTCCGCTCTTTTTCTGTACGCTCAACGCCGCGGCACTGGTCAGCATGGTTGAGATCTGCCGTGGCCGCAAATATGTAACCTGGCAAACTGTGAGGGCCCGGCGATGAAAATTGAATTTCTTACGCAGGAAGATTCGCTGTATATCCTGCCATTCTTTGAAGAGTTTCTGCAGCACTACGGTGGCGATTTTGAGATCACGCGGATCTCATGCTGCCGCGCCATGGGCAAACGCTCCCGTGTGCAATTGCTCCAGGAATTGAAATGGCTTTACGGCCTGCCCGGTTTAACCAGGCTGGTGGCACAGGCAGGCATGGCAAAAGTGCTGGCAAAGCTGCCCCGAAGCCGTGCGTCGCAAAAGTTTTATTCGATCGCGCAACTGGCCAAAGCGTATGGCATTCCCTACGAACCCGTGGATAATCCAAATGACGCTGCATTTACTGGCGCGTTGCAGCAACGGTCGCCGGACCTGCTGATTTCTGTGGCATGTCCTTATATCCTGAAAGAAAAACTTCTTGGAATTCCACCACGCGGCTGCATCAACATTCACCATGCGCCGTTACCGCGCTATAAAGGCATGATGCCCACGTTCTGGCAGCTATACCATGGTGAGCAGCAACTGGGTGTGACAATCCATTACATGGCGGCCAAGGTGGATGAAGGCGCTGCTTTGTTGCAGGAATCATTGCCGGTAACGCCCGGCGAGTCTTTGCACAACCTGATTCGCCACAGCAAACGCCACGGCGCGCATTGCATGGCCAAGGTCGTACGCAGCCTGCAATCGAATGAAGCGGTCGCAACTCACATGGACCACGCGCAGGGCAGCTACTTCACCTTCCCAAAACGTGAAGAAGCGCTGGAATTCCGGAGACGGGGCTTGCGCGCAATTTAGCAGGAATTTCTGACAGCAAATGTAAATTTTCTTTAGGACAACTTTTACAGTTGTTCTTGCTCAGCTGGCTCGCCCGGCTTAGCCAGCCACGCCTGCCAGCGGCTTTGCAGCTTTTGCTGCCTGGTTGCCAGCGCTCGCGCCAGCAGCCCTTTTGCGGCACTCCAAACCACCGCATAGTCGAAGATGAGTGAGGAAAAGTTTCCCTTCGCATCGACCAGGTGGTATTCGCAAACATTCACGCGTGGAATGAGGTACGGGTTGCAATCGCGTGTCCAGACTCCAGGTTCTTGATTGAGAAAGGCAAACTCATATCCTGTGCTTGCCACCAGCCTGCGCACTGGATCAGAGCAATCACCATTGGGATAAGAAAAGAGAGAGCACGGCGCGTTCAGCTTTTGTTCAATATAAGCGCGCGAGGAAGTAATTTCCTGCTCGGCCTGGGCTATCGGGATCGTGGTAAGAATTTCATGGGTGCTGGTGTGCGAACCAAATCTGACGCCGCCATCATGCAGCTCCGCGATCTGTGCCCAGGTCATCGTCCTGTCCACGGCTGAAGTATGCGGCGCGTTATGGGCGGAGGTCATCTGGTGGATGCGGCGCTCTCGTTCACTTGCCGGCAGCTCTTTCAGCTGTTCAATGGCCTGCTCAATATAGTTAGGGGGGCGCTCAGGGTCATGCATAGGCAATTCGCGGTCCAGCGCCGCGGCCGTGCGCTCCGGCCAGAATGGCAATTCAGTTCCCATCTTGTCCGCAACGATGAAAATTACGATCGGAGCTTTGAACTGGCGGGCCAGCGGATAGGCTGCGGTTGCGTTGTCAGACCAGCCATCATCAAAAGTCACGGCCAATTTAAGCTTTGTGCTCGGCCCTGATTGCAGTCCGTGCGCCACATCGATAAATTCGCAGGCCTCCGAAGCGTACTTCAGGAAACCGGAAAACGTTTTGCTGCGTACTATCATTCCCGGCAGAGAAGCAGTCTGCTGCACTTCGGAATCGGCCAGGACACGATGGAAAGTGAGAACGATGGCGCCATTACGCTGCACCCATTTCCTGGCTACATACAGCAGGCCAGACGCACGCAGCAAACCTGCCCAGAGCGTTTTCCCCTGAGCACGCAGCGCCGGTCTTGAGAATCGCAGCGCCATTTGGTCTTTCTTGAGATTCCGCTTGCTATCTCTTTCTTCCAGCAGATCACGATAAAGACCGATCAATTTGTTAATCATCGTTTCCGCACTGAAATGCGTTTCTACGGAAGTTCGTCCGGCCTGTCCGATCTCGATTGCACGCTTGGGGTTTTGCAGGAGGAAGAGTAGCCGCTCAGCAGCTGTGGCGTCATCGCCTACAGGAACCAGAAAGCCATTTTCACCGTCACGAATAGCTTCAGGATTTCCTCCAACACGCGTAACCACGGAAGGAGCGCCACAGGACATCGCTTCCAAAAGAGCGTTGCTGAATCCCTCGCTGTGAGAGAGCAGGCAGAACGCGTTGCTCAACTTCAGCAGCGGAACCGGATCACCCACAAAGCCAAGCAGCTTGACGTTCCTTTCCAGGCCATAGGCGCGGATCATTTCCTTGATTTCCTGCGAATAGTCCCCTTCATAGGCAGTGCCGGCAATCACGAATACTGCGTTTGGAAGTTCGCGGCATACGCGCTGCGCAGTGCGTATCAAAACGTCAATGCCTTTGACCCTTCTGATATTGGCCAGGCACGTGACAATATGCGATGCCCCGGCCCACTCTGCGTTTGCAAACGGATTGTCTTGTGTTCCTTCAGCCGCAGTGTGGCCGAGCTCAACTCCGTTATAGACGACTGAAATCTTTTCCGGAGCAACGCGATCGGTGTCAATGCAGAACCGTTTGACCTCTTCCGACACTGCGAGCACACGGTCCGAAAGCCGGTTTACCAGACGATAAGCGAGCTCGTGTTTGGACTTTCGCAGGATTCCCATGTCACGGCGTGAAGAAAGAAGCAAAGCGCCGCTCAGTTTGGCAACCAGGCCGCCCCATAGGTTGGAGGTCTCAAAGTAAGTCTGAACAATATCAACGTTTTCATCGCGGATCAGTTTTCGCAGAGCACCGGCTGCCTTCAACGCGTCAAGATGATAGACGCGCTTCCAGGGAAAGACATGCACCGGCACGGAGATGCTCTTGCGTATTTCCGGGCTGATACGGAAAGTAGCAATCGAGCAGCGAACCAGCTCCGGTGGCAATAGCTGGACTACCTTCAATAAGTTCGTCTCTCCGCCACCTAACGCCATCAGATGATCGATGAGAAAGAGCACGTGCGGGCGTGTTTTGGTTTCTCCAGCGGCAGGCACTCGAGCAGAGGCGCCAGCGTCTGATGACGTTGGGCTTTGAGAAGATGACCTTTGAGAAGATCCCCCGATTTGAGATGAAAAATGTTGCATACCGTCCATAGAGAGATTAAGCCAATTCCGCCCACAGCCAAATAGCGCAGAACTAAAAAGAAGTGCAATTTTTTAGCCATAGAGCAATAACTGTATCTCGACCTTGCTCGAGGAGATAACTTATTTAAGCTGTTTGTTTTCAATGTCTTAGACTAATTTATGCGGATTTTCCATCTGCCTCCAACCGCGCGCCAGTGCCAAGAATTAGGACATTGTCCTGCAACGCTTTGCACAGTAAGCCAAACTTTGCCTCATATGTGATTGATTCTGTGTGCAGAGCTCTGGCATCCGTCGTGCATTTACCAAGGTGGTTACAGAAGTCATCAGCGCGTTAGCTTTTTCAACTTCCGGGAGCGCTGAGGGCCTGTAACCAGTTTGCAATGACGGATGGGAGCCCAGTGAAAAAGTTTGCATATTTTATCGTCGGCATTTTCTTGATTGTTGTCTCTGGCAGTGTATTCTCCGGGGCACTTGAGTTGCATAGTGTGGTCTCTAACCACATGCAGCTGTTTGATTCATTTCCTGAATCCGCATGGCTCATCATGCTGGGTTCACTTTTGATTTTCAGCGCCACCATTCTGCGTCGCAGAAGGGCTGCTCGCGCAACTCGCTAATTCCCTCAAAACGCTTAGCACATCGATTTCCTCTCTCCCAAAACTAAAGCCCTCCGTGAGGAGGGCTCATGGTTTCTTACTGTTTTGCACCCATGTGGCTAGTTGTCAGCTTTCCCACCGGCGTAGCGATAGTAGCCATTGTCCGCCGGTTCCTCTGCTGCGTTGAAAATTACGCCAGCCATTTTGCGAGGATCAACTTGTGCCAGGACCTTCGTTAGCGCTTCACGTTCGGTCTTACGGGCACGCGCCACTACCATCACGCTTTCACAACGGGCTGCGATGAGCTCAAAATCCGCCAGGTTCAGTGCAGGAGGCGAATCAATGAGCACCAGGCGGAATGATTCTGCTGCCCAGCCCATGAACTCCTTCCACCTGGGTCCGGAAAACAGCTCGGAAGGCGAGGAAGTGGTTTCTCCAGCCGGCAGAACGTAAAGGCTGGCAACGTCAGTGCGGAGGATTGCGGACTGATACGAGCAATCTTTTTCCAGGATCTCGGCAAGGCCCGGTGACTCCGGGTCGCCTGCCAGATTGGATAACCCACGGGTGCGCAGATCGGCATCCACCAGAAGCACAGGCCAATTTTCAATCTTGGCGTAGCACAGAGCCAGGTTGAAAGCTGTAAGTGTTTTGCCTTCGCCCTGCGTGGAACCGGTAACTACCAGAGAGCGAGAGCCAGTGCGCGTCTGCTGCTTAACCAGTCGCGTACGCAGCGTGCGATAAGCCTCCACGGCTGCCTGCATCGTGGGATTGTATTGTGATACCAGAAACGATCTTTCTTCCGTCCGGGGCAGGCGAATGCTACGGCACTTTTCCAGGCGGCCGGCAGCAACCTGAGAGGCCGCGTCATGCGATTCTTTCAGTGGTTGCATCAATTGGCTCAAGTCCAGCTCGCTGGAATGCGCAACGGCAGAACCATTGCTCTCCATGCTTTGCTTGAGTGAGCCGACAAGCTCCTGTATGTCGACGTTGGCCGTTGCGGGAACGGGGCTGATCTTCTGTGCACTGCGTGTTTCGTTAAAAAATTTACTCATCCGTTATTGTCCTGTCTGAATGCATTAAGCCTGCGTTTTTTTAATTACTAAGAACAGCTACTAAGAACCTGCTTGCGCCAGTCCAGCCATGGGGCTTGCCGTACCTTCCTCGGTTCCGGAAGAAAGCTGTATCAGTCCCATTTCGTCCGCGGCTTCAAGCACACAATCGCCGCCGATCTTCTTCAATTGACGACGGAATCCAATCGTCAAAGTGTGGTCGCAAATTGAGTTAATCAACCGCGGCACGCCGTTGGTCAGCCGGTGGATCTCTTCCAGCGCAGGCGTTGTAAAGGGGCTATCGCCGCGCAACCCAGCCACATGCAGGCGCTCGGCAATATAAGCCCTGGTCTCAATCAAGGTGAGGGCGCGAAGTTTTGTGACCACAGAAATGCGTTGCTTGAGCGCAGCCAATTCCGGTTTCATCAACAGCGGCAGAAGCTCCGGCTGTCCGCTCAAAATGATCTGGAGTACATTCACCGGGTAGTTGTCCAGATTCATCAGAAGACGAACTTCCTCAATAAGCTCCGGCGGCATCAAATGGGCTTCATCGATGATGATAACCACGGCGCTATTGCTCTTGTGCGATGCCAGCAGCAGATCATGCAGCGCGCGCAAACGGGCCGGCTTTGTGGCCGCGGAAGCGTGGATCTCAAGTTCATCGAATAAAGACTCAAATAATTCATCCGCTGTGAGCGTAGGATTCACGACAAAAGCGGTACGTAGTGGACGCTCGCGCGTCGCTTCGTGCAATAGGATGTGCTGCAAACAATAGAGCAGGGTTGTCTTGCCTGTGCCGATAGGGCCAATTGCCACCTGCAGCCCTTTGCGGCCCGCAACACCCTCCACCATGGCGCGCAGCGTATTCCGATGCGGCTCTGCCAGGTGCAGGAATCGGGGATCCGGCGTAAGCCGGAAAGGATCTTGTTTTAAGCCATAAAAACTTGAATACATTGCCCACCCTATTCGGGGAGCCCGCTTATTGCAGGGTTCCGTACTTATCTTCTGTAACTGATTAAGGGCAAGTCTTATGCCAAATTGTAGGAAGTGATGTCTTTTGTAATCAGTAGCTTATGTGGATACCGGCGGCTGAATGTCTGACAATTTCATGCTGTATGCAAGAGGTTGCACATTTTTGCACTTCAATTTTCCTCCCTACCCAAAAGCGGTCAGCGCCCGCCCGAGGCCACGGAAGGGGCTTCTGTTGGATAGGTGGAAACCCTGGTTTGGGCAAGCCAGAGTGCCAGACCGTCAATGCCGGATTGCACTTGCTCGCAAATTTTGCGGGTGGCGGCTTCTTCAGCCAGATAAGGATCGGCAATCACGAGCCTGGGCGGATTCCCAAAGAGACCGAGCAATGTAGTGCGCCCTTCGGCCTCTGGAAATTCGCTTTGCAAACGCTCCAGATTCTCCAGGTCCATGGCGATTACCAGGTCAGCACCCATGAGCAACTCACGCGTTGCGCGTGCAGAACGATGGTCGCAAAGGTCGATTCCCAGGGAACTGCCAATGCGCTGCATTTTCTCTGGAGAGCTTCTGCCCGTAGTTACATGGAAGCCGGCCGAATCGATTGCCACTCCGCTCAGTCGCTGTTCCGCCAGCTTGGCTGCCAGAGGGCTGCGGCAGATGTTTCCATAGCAGAGAAAGACAATCTTTCGTGGACCGCCGGTGGCCTTCAATCGTTGCAGCAGTGAGTGATGGCGCCGCATTAAACGCTGCTGCACAGACCTGCTCTTGAACTTGCGGTAAATAGGGCGGAGTTGGTCTGCCACGGCAAGGGCCACAGCGCGCCTTGTGATGCCCAGATCACGCCAGTCAAAGTGGTCCCAGCTTTCCCGTCCGGTTAGCGGACGAAGGAGCTCAAGGAATGAAAATGACCGTGATCTGGTATGCAACAACGGATCTTGCGAGTCGGCTCTGAGATTGCTTTTGAGCCAGTCAGCGTCAGTACGCAAATCGCGCGTGTAGTAATGAGTTTTGTATTTCGGCTGAGAGGACGGCTGCTGGCCACGCGCAATTTGCAGTAGACCCAGGGGAAAGTTAACGCCTGCGTCAATGGAAAGAGCAAGAGATCCCCAGAAGCGCGGATTGATTTCCATAAGCCAATAGCGGCCTTGTGCGTCCATTTTGAATTCGACCATGGCCACGCCATGCCAGTTGAGCGCCGCTAGAAGCTTTTCCGCGTCACGGAGCAAACCGGCCGGCGGCGTAATGGAGCGCCGGTAAGAGCTGGCCCCGCCCGTAAGCGGATACTCATGTACGCGTTCGTGAGTGAAGTGCCAGACTTTTTTCCCGCGATCAAAAAGAAACTCTGCGCCAACTCCCTGGCCAAAAACATATTGCTGTTGCTGCACCGGCGTCAGCGGAAGCCAGCGTTGTAATTGCTCCTGGCGTTCTGCTTCATTCTTTACCACTGCCACAGCGAGCGTACGGAGTTCGCCCGCTACCACCACTTTGCTGTGCGTAGGCTTCAAAACAACAGGGAAGTGCTCAACCTGTCCGATCTCTGATACGGACGAAATCAAAACGCTGGCAGGTGTTGGAACGCCCAGTTGATGGGCCAGTTGCCATGTCTTTTCTTTGTCCAGCGCGATTTCAAGGGCTGCATTGTCAGGTATGACTGCTTTGCGGCGGAGAGGATCTTTTTCGTCCAACTGGCGCAACGCAAGAAGAGAGGCCTCAGTCGCCGGCACAATCAGCGCATAGTTGCGCGTCGCATCCTGCTCTCGCAGCCAGGCGTGGAATTCAGCCGCCTGGGATGGCTGCCTTAGCTTTCTTGCTGCATAGCGAGAATGCATCGCCAGGCAACTTTCGATCTCCGCTGCCAGATCAACCTGCATTCCGGCGCGACCCAGGCTTTGCATGGTTTCCAGCGCCGCCCGGCTATGTCCATCCAATACCAGTACTGTTATTTCACTCATGCTTCGGGCCTATGCAGCCGCCATGCTGTTAATGCGGCATTTTCAGCACTGGGAATACGCGGAAGGCGGTGAAGATCCATGCTTTCCTTTGGATTAACTACGCCGCTTTCCGTGGTTACCGCGGCGCGATATGTCCTCTTCGCGATCTCGTAGACGCGCTTATCGTAAGAGCCATTTGGATAACAAAAAAGGTCTGCTGGCCGTTGTAGACGCTGTTCGAGGCAACGCCGGCTCTCCACCAGTTCAGCTTCTATTTCCTGGGTGCTGAGAGTGGTCAGGATCGGATGGCTCATTGTGTGCGAGCCCACAGTGATGAGACGCGTATCGAGCGCGAGCAGATCATCCCAGTTCATCATGTCAAAAGCGGCATGCTGACCAGGAGTAGGCCGGAAGTCCACGGTAGCCTGTTGAATTACTGCCTCAGCTTTCGCGACGTTGTTGCAACGGCAAGGTTTTCATCCAATCCACAATTTCTTCAGCAGAATTGCCCGGTGCGAGAAGCGCCTTGCGCAAATCACTCAAAACAGGTACGGACAGTGTCTTTAGACGGCAGCGCATTTCATGGTTCCAGAGCCACGCTTCTTTTTCTACCATCTCCGGACACACAAAGAATGTTGCGGGTATCTGTAATGCGCTCAAAATTGGATATGCAACAGTCCGGTTGTTCCGCAGACCATCGTCGAAGGTCAAAACAATTTCATTGGCTTTTGGGACAGCACCATCCGCCAATCCGTTGACCATGGTTTCCAACGATACAACTTTGAAATGGCGAGCTAGAAAATGCAACTGTGCGGATAGCGCTTGCGCGCCTGCTTCCACAACGCCGTGATACATCAGGATTCGACCACAGCCCTGTCTTCGCGCCATCACGGCAGAGAAGCCGCAATGGAACGAGATGGTGTGTCCGAAGGATTTCAATTCAGCCGCAACCGACAAGATCAGCTCCACGAAAAAATTCACCAAGGTAAGAGCAGGTCGCATGCCGTTTGGGTGCAGCAGGGGCTTCGCTCGTTGATATTGGCGACGGCATGGCTTAGCTATTATTTTTCAATATGTTAGAGAGTATCTGCCGTGCGTCCCAGAAGCCGCTTTGCAGCTTTAGAAAAGACAAAGAGATTACCCAGCATGTGCAATCTTTTTCACTCAATCTCGATTCATTTGGCCGCCCTCTCTGTAAACGATTGAAAACAAGCTTGTTCCAGTAAAAACATAACGGCCTCCGCTTTGCACTTATGGATGCCGGGGCAAGTGTGCCCCGCCATAAGAGGACCGTTGCAGCAACAAGATCACAAAACGGCGCAGATAACCCATGTGCTCAGCGTGGACGTGGAGGACTATTTCCAGGTGGAAGCTTTCGCCGGATTGGTTGATCGGGAAAGCTGGGACCGGTGGCCTTCTCGTGTGGTGGCAAACACGCAGCGCGTGCTCGATCTTTTTGACAATCGCAATGCCAAAGGAACATTTTTCATTGTGGGGTGGGTGGCCGAAAAATTTCCGCATCTGGTGCGCGACATCCAATCCCGAGGTCATGAGTTGGCCTGCCACAGCTATTGGCATCGGACGGTCTACAGTCTCTCGCCAGATGAATTTCGCCTGGACACGCGGCGGGCCAAGCAAGTCATTGAAGACGCAGCCGGCGTTGCTGTAAATGGATACCGGGCGCCTAGCTGGTCCATCACCAAGTCTTGCCTATGGGCGCTGGACATTCTGGCGGAAGAGGGTTTCACCTACGATTCAAGCATCTATCCCATTCATCACGATCTTTACGGCGTGCCGGGCGCCAAGAGATTTCCGTACACGTACACATGTGGCAACGGATTGACGCTTCGTGAGTATCCGCCGGCAACACTTCGTTTTTTAGGCACGAACTTTCCTGTGGCAGGCGGAGGATACTTGCGTATCTTCCCATCGGCGCTGACAGATCTTGCTTTTAGCAGGTTTGAAAATAATTACAACGAGCGCGTGGTCGTCTATCTACATCCCTGGGAGATTGATCCGGAGCAGCCAAGGATTCAAAGTCCGTTGAAGTCACGTCTGCGTCATTACACCAATCTGGGCCGCATGAGCGCCAAGGTGGACGCGGTATTGAGCCAGTACAAATTTGAGCGGTTTAGTGATGTGATGGCCGCCGAAGCTCATAAAGCTTTGCCGCCCGCAGCCGGCATAACCAACCCAGAAGAAATTGCTGACCACGTGCAGGTAGCATTGCAGGGGAGGGGAGACCGATAATGGCCGAAGCCCTGCACAATGCGGTCCTGGCTTATCACGAGATAATGCCGGAATCGAACTATGCGTACTGCGTTACCAGCGGCGCTTTTGCGGAGCATCTGCGCCTGTTTGATTCACTGGCACAAAGAAGCCAAAAGTCATCTGTCGAAATTACTTTTGATGACGGTGAGCAATCGCAGCTTCACAAGGCGCTGCCATTGCTGGCTGAGCACGCAGTCTCGGCACGTTACTTTGTTACTCCGGGTCTGATTGGGACAGCAGCAAAGTTTCTGGGCTGGGACGAACTGAAGACTTTGCAAAATGCGGGACATTCTATTCAGTCGCATGGCTGGTCACACAAATTTCTAACATTCTGTTCCGACGACGAGCTCACGCACGAACTGCGTGCTTCCAAACAGCTTCTGGAAGAAAAACTTGGGGCCGCGGTAGAAGAAATTTCGGTTCCCGGCGGACGCTGGAACCGGCGCGTGATTGAAGCGTGCGCAGCCGCTGGATATAAGCGCGTTTATGTTTCTGATCCCTGGATCACAACCGTCATGAGCGGCATAGATGTAATCGGCCGGTTTATGGTGCGGCGCACCACGACGAACACAGAGTTGCAAAAAATGGTCCAGAAAGATCGCAGCGCACTCTGGAAGATGAGAATGCGCTCACAGGTCAGGCAAGGCATTGTTGGCGTGATGGGAGACGATCTGTATCACCGTCTCTGGTGCCGCCTAACCGGCTATAACGAGTTTGAAGCGGCAAGGCAGTAAACAGACCAGCTACTGAGAGCGAAAGAGTGAAACCCGTGAAGGTATTACAACTGATCAGCAGCGGCGGCTATTACGGCGCGGAAAATATGCTGCTGAATCTCTGCGCGAGCCAGGAGGCGGCTGGCTGCCAGAACAGTTTGCTGCTCTTTTATAACGTGCATACGCCCAACGTTGAATTTTATGAGCGCGCACGCCGCAATGGAATTTCCGTTCGCATGGTGCACTGCAAAGGCCGCGCAGACTGGCGCGCTGTCCGGCAGATTGAAGAATACATTCAAGAAGATGCGATTGACGTTGTTCATACGCATGGATACAAGGCAGATCTTTACGGCTTTCTCGCCGCATGGCGATTGGGTAAACCCGTGGTTGCAACCTGCCACAATTGGGTGGGCGGTACGACGGCCCTGGGGATCTACAACCATCTGGACCGTCTGGCTCTCAAGAAATTTGGCGCGCTGGCCGCAGTGTCAGACGAAGTAGCCCAGCGTCTGCTGGATGCCGGCGTCCCCGCCGAAAAAATCAAGATCATCGCCAATGGCATTGACGTTCAGGCATTTGAGCACGCACAGCCGTTGCCGGTACTCAACGTTACCAATGAAAAAGTGATCGGGATAGTCGCTCGTCTTGATCTGCAAAAGGGATTTGAATACCTGCTGCGCGCGGTCCGTGAACTCTGCAACACTTTTGCTGGACTAAAAGTTGTGATCGTGGGTGAAGGGCCTGACCGCCAGGCCATTGAAGAGATGGTGAAAGAATATGGCTTGCAATCCAATGTGGTGCTGGCAGGCCAGCAGTCAGAGATGCCCGCTGTTTATGCGGCTATGGACATCTTTGTTCTACCGTCATTGAATGAAGGATTGCCGATGACAATTCTGGAAGCCATGGCCGCTTCCCGTCCTGTAATCGCGACTCGTGTCGGCGCGATTCCCAAGGTAATCCACGACGGAGAGAATGGTCTGCTGGTAAATCCACGGGACACTGAAGGTTTGCGGAATGCCATCGCAAGCTTGCTCTCTGATCCTGAGCGTTGCCGCCGAATGGGAGAGAAAGCCCATGACTGGGTCAGCCGGAACTATACCTCTGAAGCGATGGCGCTAAAGTATCGCCAGCTTTACGACGAAATTCTGGGAAAACCAGAGCTTGCAGCCGTACCTGCCCAGCGTCAAGACCATGCAAACGTTGATGCGAGGAGAGCATGAGTCCACTGGAACAAACAGCGGCGGCGGCAATCGATGAGCAGTCTGTTCGTTCAACGACCGTTAGTATCTCCATCATTATTCCTGCTTTAAATGAAGAAAGAATGATCGGACGCTGTCTGGAGTCGATCTCAAAGCTGGATTTTGCGCGCGATCGATTTGAAGTGATCCTGGTGGACAATGGCTCGCGGGACAAAACTCTTACGATCGCGGAATCTTTTAAAGACCGCCTGAACGTCAGGATCCTGCAAAAGACTGGTGTACGAATTTCGGCGCTGCGGAACACTGGCGCAAAGGTCGCGCTGGGGGAGATCCTGGCGTTTCTCGATGCGGATTGCCTTGCTCCATGCGACTGGCTTGATCGCATTTTTGCATTGGCCCCAGCGGACGGAGCTGGCGTGCTGGGTGCACATTATTTGTTGCCGGAGGATTCATCCTGGGTGGGAAGAACCTGGCACGTCTATCAGGAAGCCCCGAAAGCAGGCGAAGTCTCACATATTCCAGCGGGCGACCTAATTATGCGTCGCGAAGACTTTCTGAAGCTTGGCGGCTTTGATGAAACGATCCAGACGAACGAAGATTATGAGTTGTGCGAACGCGCGCGCGCTGCAGGAATGAAAGTGCGCGCATTTCCTGAAATTGGCGTGGTACATCTGGGCACTGCGCAAAGCCTGAAAGTATTCTTTCGCAAACAGGCATGGCATGGCACACACGTGATCAAGGTTTTTCTGCGCGATGTGTTCAGATCACACAATCGCAAGGCAGTGTTCTTTGCTGCATACACATTTCTGTGTCTACTAGGAGTAGCGGCTGGAGCCGTGTGGACGCTTGCAGGTCACGGCCCCTGGTTGTTGCCTGTAATGAGCGCCGCTGCTTTGTGCCTGCCGCCAGCAGCGCTTTCTCTGCGGCAGGTGCTGGCGAGCAAGAAATTGCTCGATTTCTTTCCTCTGTTTGCGCTCTATCTCACTTACGGAATCGCCCGCGCCAAAGCGCTGCTAAGCGTAAAAAACTTCTTCTAGCCCGAGTTTTTAGTGGACCACAGCCTGCACATCCGCCGGCGGATTCGGTCTGGTCGCGCCCGTACCTGAGAAAAATTCATAAGCACCCAGATCATAGGCCGTTCCTTGCGCGCGCAGTACTCCGTCTTTGTCCGTATCGATGGTTGGGCCTGGATTCGGTTCAAATGGATTCGTCGGAACAATCGTAGCCCCAGCATCTTTGGCAGGGCTGGTCGCGGTCAGATGGTAGTCGCTCAGCGTGCGATTGGCGAAAAGCGGATCGCTCGTGAGGTTGGTGGTTGTCTGCGCAGGCGCAGCGCCCGCGCCGAACCAGAGGTTTTTATCTCCCGTGATCTGGGCCATGACGCCGTCGACATAAATTTCCCCCGGCAGCTGATAGGCCACGTTGTTGCGCAGGTTCATGATCAGTGTTGAGGATGCTCCGCTGGCTACACCGAACGCTCCACGCGATCCCTGCGCGTTGGCTGAGTTGTTGGCGGCGCAATCAGAGAGCGTGTTATTGAACACCTGCACGGTTCCACCGCCGGCCGCGCCGTTATTCGTAATGTTCGCGAGGTAGATGCAGGAAAAGCTTGCACCAAGCTGCAGTGGATCCATGCGTCCAACGCTATAGACCACGTTGTTGTAGGCTTCCACAGTGCCTTTTGAAGGATCAACCGTGGCGAAATTGATTCCGTTGCAATTGTCGCCATGAATCAGATTGTCATGCACATGGAGATCGAATTGGTTGAAGCCGGTGGTGTCGCCAGTACCGCAAGTGGGGCTGCACAGCGGTGACGAATGGAACTGTAATGCGCGACAGGTGAAATTATCGTGTATATGGTTCCAGCCTACGTCAATATGGTTAGAGTCGGTACTGAAATACACCGCATGATAAAACTTGGATGATGTTGGGTTGATGCCGGCATTGTGAACTTCATTCCCGTAAAACTTTATCTGGCTGCCGTTGCTCATCTCAAAGCATCCAACCTCGGCGTCGGCGCCGGGGCACTGCATTTCATTTCCAATAATTCGCCAGCCAATACCGCCAAGGTCCATTGCCTGCGTGCCGCCAACAATGTGCAGTTGTGAGATGACCCAATAGTCTTCATCTGTGCCGATGTTTGGTGTGCGAATTCCATAGGCGAGACCGCCCGCAACACCAACGGTCGCGGTTGCATTGGGATAGGCAATCAGAGCTTTTGGAGCAGTGGCAGTTCCAGAGTTGCTTGCGCCCTGGTTGTCCATGCTCAGGTAGGCGGTAAAGTTATCTTGTGATGTCTGCGAAACGCCATCTTGAATGTAGGCGGTATCGCCCGCGGCGATTGTGTTCTTGGCTTTTACGATCGTCTTCCACGGCGAGGTGAAGCTGCCGGTGTTTGCGTCATTCCCTGTGGTGGCAACAAAAAAGATGTTGCCGGCGCGCACCGTGAATGGCAGGCCATTGCTGGTGCCAACGCCCGGAACATTGACAACAATGCTTCCGGTGGTTGCTGCTGCGCCAAGTTGGAAAATAATTTTCCCATCTGACCATAGCGGATAGCTGGCAACGGCGCCTGTGCCAACTTTCACGGTCGAAGTTCCCTGCGTAACGCCAAAGCCCTTGCCCCAGATGGTGACCCATACGCCATTGTTGTTCTGGCCACCTGAGTCGGGACCGCTTTCCAGGTCAGAAAAAAAGATGCGCGGCGGCGAGGCTTGCGCGGACATGAATGCGGCAGATAAGAGCAACGACAGAAGCGAACAAATTTTCAGAAGTCTAAGCATGGATACTCCGGCTTGGTAACTGGCAAACTTGCGAAAGTGTTGGATGAACATTAGGGCACCGGTATGGTCACGGCGACTTCAGAGGACGCCGAGCTTTCCGCGCCGCTGGTATTCAGCGCTGTGACGACGTAAAAATACTTTTTGCCCGAAACTGGTGTTGTATCTGTAAACAGCAGCGTGGTAGGGGAAAGCGTTGCAGAAAGTTTTGAGTATGGTCCGCCGCTTACCGTGCTGCGATATACGTTATAGCCCTGTAATGGCGTGGAAGTGCTTGCGACCCATGTGATATCCACCGAATGCGCCAGTGCGGCAAGCCCAGTGCCGGTGAGCGGCACGGAGAGTACAGACTTGCCGTTGCTGGTCAGAGTCAGGCTTCCATTCACTGTTCCTGCAGCGCCCGGATTAAATACCACGGGCACGCTTACGCTTTGTCCGGCATTCAGATTGATGGGAGTCGTTACGCCAACACTGAATCCAGAGCC
Organism: Terriglobia bacterium; assembly: GCA_963724105.1. GTDB lineage: Bacteria > Acidobacteriota > Terriglobia > Terriglobales > Acidobacteriaceae > Angelobacter. The sequence continues at coordinate 1,154,300 of CAVRTD010000010.1, forward strand.
GGCGATCGTATCTTGTGTAATAGAGACAGCCGCGCTCCCAGTGTTTGTGATTTTTACCGTTAGCGTTGCTGCTGAGTTCAGAACCTGCGATCCAAAACCAAGACTGCTGGGAGTTGCCGTGAGGGTAGCGGAGGATGCTGTTGTTGGTGTGGGTGTTGGGGTCGGCGAAGTTGAAGTTGCTGTGTTCCTGACGCCACAACCAATTGCGCTCAAGGTGAAAATAATCAAGACAAGAAAAAGACTGATTTGCATTGTTGGATTTATTCTGTTGCGCACCGTAACTCCTCATTTCCGGGACTTCAATCACCGACGATCGCGTCGGTCAATGAAGGTTCGTTATCACTTCATCATTTCTAACGTTCACGCCTCAAGAGAGAAGTAGTTCACGCGCGTATCGTTCGACCATGCACCATGTCGTTGAGGGTCTACTGAACTTCCAGCGATAAGCGTTGAGGCGCAGCTGAATTTATTTTTTGTTCGTACGTAATGCAGGGCCAGAAAAAACCAAAGATCCCGGAAGAGAAAAACTTGATGCAGTTGTTGCTTTGTTGCTGCTGAGCATTTGCAAGATTGTGGCCAGAGAGCTCTGGCTTGCAAATAAGAGGGTTATAAGGATTGCAAAACAGGGGGGAGAATCAAAAGTGTAAATTCTGCCTGTAGATGATTGGAAAAGAATGTAATTTCGAGATCAGCGTTTTATCTGAAGTAAACAAATGCGCAGTATGCAGAGATTTGCATAGTGCGCATTTGCAATCATCAGATCCAACTCTAAGCGCGGGTCAATTCCAGACGAAATACACTCTGTCCAAAATACGAAAGCGCTTTTGGAATAGAAGTAATCCTGGCGTAGCGCAGAAGTTTTCCACCTGTCCATTGGATGTCGGGATTCTTGAAGCCGCATTCTCCGAGCAGGTTGGCCCAGTATTCCGGCTGCTGATGCTTAAACCATTCAATATTGGGCGACATGGGATTGCGCATACCAAGGTCCCCAAAAACATTGTGCCGCGCGGCGTCAATAATGATCAGCTTTCCGCCGGGCTTCATCATGGCTGCAATATTGCGGAAAATTTCTTTGTATTCACGGACCGCTGCCTCGGATTCACCCAGAAGAACACAGTTTTTTTCATCCAGATGGTTGATTGAAGCCACCGAAAGCACAACATCAAAATAGTTTTTAGGAGTTTCAAAGTTCTGCACAGTTACGGGAAGGATCCGGGCCTGCGGCAGGTCAAGTTCGTTGGCCATGGAGCGGAATGCCTGAAAGCATTCGCTGGAGTCGTAGCAGCCTTCCGCCATAGGCTCGAGACCAACTGCGTCCCGCGCGCCATGAAGAGCAGCCCACAGACATAGGATCCCTTTACCGCAGCCAATCTCAAGCATTGTCTTGCCATTGAAATCTATGCCATGAAAAAGCTGTCCGGCAAAGCGTGCGAAATCAAAACCGTGGTTCCAAAGGCCCATTTTCTGGCCTATCTTCCGGATGCGCTCGGCCGCGCTAACGGTTTGATCGGCCGGGGCGGTTTGGTAAATAGTTGACATTGTTTAACTCCGTTCAAAGTTTTTACTGCTGCGTGCTGGGTGCCTGATGCGCTGCCTCTTGGCGTAGAGCGGCAAGCACCTTTGCCGGCAGTTTGCTCTTGAGCCAGTTCTTGAATTGTCGTTTTGGCTTCTGCAGAACAAGGTATGTGCGTCCAAATATGGAAGGCCCGGCAAACGAGAGGTTCAGATAGTTTGCACGACGGGAACCGAATTTCGCTTTGTACGAGTCCGCGCCGCCCAGAAAGTCATACCGCTGGGCGCCGGTCCGAATGATCTCTTCCAGTACGTGTGCACGCAGCGCATAACCTATTTTTTCCGCGGTGTACTTGGGGTGAAATCCTTCTTGCAGCAGGGAAACCGTGTTGTTGTAACGAAAGCAGAATTGCGCGCCAACTGTCTCACCATCCAGAGAGAGAAGCCAGAACTCCAGCCATCCACGATGCAAAAATGCTTCGGCTATCTGGAAATAGAACTTCCGGCGGTCGGCGCTGGCAAAAGCGCCGGGTTCGCCGCGGCCTGTCCAGCGCATCTGATGCAGGCTAAACAGCGTCTGCAACTGGTCTTGAATATCTTCCATACGTTCACTGCGGACAATGCGAACGCTGAAGCGCGTTTGCAGCCGCTTGGGATAGCGCGTGAGCAACGGTCGAAACGCCGATTCCAGAGTGCTGAGATATTCCGCCCAGGTTGGCGGCAGGTCGATTACGAAATTGGGCGTGAGATTAGAGTCCATGCGCCAGTTGGATTTTTGTGCATGCTCAAATAGATATTTTGCTACCAGAGAATTTTCCGGCAGTGTTTCCAGGGAACAAATATTCCATTTTGCGTTCCTGGAAAGCCATTCTGTAAACGCCTGCGCGCAGTGCCGCTCATATCCTGGAAGAGTGATGAAATCAAGGGCATCGGAATCGCCTGATCCTGCGCCGACCAACCGTAACGTTGTGAGCGGAAAGCCAAGAAAAGATTTGCGTTCCGCATAAAAAGGAGCAATGCCAACTGTCTTGCCTAGAGAGTCTGCAAAAATCAGGCCAAGCAGCTTCTTGTCAGCCCCAAAAGCATTCCACCATGCGGCAAGCCATTCCGGCGTCTGAAAGATGGAAGATGCTGGATTTTCCTGCAGCAATTGACTCCAGGAGCTGCGAAATCGTTCGAGTTCCATCCAGGTAGTGCATTCCTTGACGGACAAGGCTGCCGCAATCTGGACGGAATCCTGTTCAGGGACGATTTCAGTATGTACCGCAGACATAAGCATTCCACTGATAAAAGTGCAACTTTACTGCCAAGTGCCAGGACTGCGTATTGATTGTAAGTAGTAGAAAATAGAGATCTTTAGGTTGCTATGTGGCCGGCCTGAAGACCGTGGAGGGTGCAAGTATTTTCATACTTGTGATAAATGGAATGATGAAAATGGTAAGAATTTTCACCTAGAAATCGATTTTCCCCTTGCAGGAATTCCTTAAATGGTTCTATAGTACATTGTACCAAAGGACAGTTATTGTTTTGGCCAAGTGGACGATAGCCAGTAAGCTCAACAAAGCCCTCAAGGATTGGGTTTCGCAAGCTGAAAAAACATTCCTTAGTGTTGAGATTTGATGGCTTATCGACGGAACCGGACACCTGGAAGGGGTTTATGAATACAAGTCAACGCCAGCATCCCTCTGCTGGTCGGCAAGACATCTCGAGTTTTAGGTGTAGTGTCGAAAAAGAGGTCTTCCAAGACAGGTGCTTCAGCAGACGGCACAACCCTGCCGCATCAAGCTGGGGAAACCTTACCGATTTCCAATCTACTTCAGCCCCAACATCCCAGATTCTCTGGCATTGCTTTGCAACGGCGCTTCACAAGAATTTTCTGTGAAGGTCAAGCCGGGCAAGAAACGATAACCAAGTGCGAATCACTACATAAGTAGTGATCAAGCAATTGCTTAGAAGAATTTTAAGCACGCAGCCATAGGTTTCTCAATGAGTGCCGATTAGCATGGATGCGTGAGCTTGAGGCGGATATGGACAAAGAATATGGTAGTGCGGCCGGTGTGGAGTGCCCTGTATGTCACAGCTCACTTCAGTCCTTACTGCACGTATCTCATTGCGAAAATGATGAAGCTAAGGAAGCAGTAGAGGTCATTCCTCCTGAGCGCCGCCGGCGGCAATTGCGTTGCGGACATGAAGAAGTGGAACCCTCTGCTTTTCCACTGGTATCAGCGGCGCATGAGTTCAAGACTCCGCTGGTCGTGATGCTTGGATATACGGACCTTTTGCTGAGCGGACATCTGGGCACGGTAAATCAAAGACAGAAACAGGTATTAGGAGAAATACAGGAAGGCGCGCAAAGACTGCAGAAGCTGATCCAGGACCTCTTGCTGCTCCAGGAATTAAAAGCAGGAATGGGCACGGCTGAAAATCTGGAAACGACCGACGTGAATGAAAGCCTGGACGAGATCTTTAATTATTGGGCGCCTACGGCTACGCAAAAGCGCGTCCGCTACCAATTCAAACCTTCTGAGAGCAGACATAGAGTGCGGGTTGAGCCAATGAAGCTCCAGCACATTGTCTCAAGCCTCATTGAAAACGCATTGAAGCACACCCCTGCGCAGGGTCTGGTGACTGTCAGCATGACGCCATGCTTCTGGGAAAGACGCAAAGCGCAGAATGAATTTTTGTTCAACATGGAACGGAAAGAAAGCCGCAAGGTAGAGAATTCCGTCCGCATTGACGTAAGTGATAGTGGGCCAGGCATTCCAGCGGAACATCACGACGAAATCTTTGGAGACTTTGTGCAGTTGCCGGGCAGCTCCGCTCGCGGCACTGGGCTGGGACTGGCAATCGCGCGCCGATTGGTGGAAGCGCATGGGGGAGTGATCTGGGTGGAAAGCGAACTGGGAAAAGGAAGCAAGTTTTCCCTGTTGTTGCCCCAAGTGAATCAGGAGGCCAAGTGAGCGCACCAAACATACTTCTCGTCGATGACGAGCCAAGCGTACTTCGTTATACCAAGACATTGCTTGAGATCGAGAACTATCACGTGGAAACGGCAGCGAGCGGTGAGGAGGCCTTGCTGCGGATGAACCGCGGGCCAGCGCCGAATTTGATTGTTCTGGATCTGGTGATGCCGGGGATGGATGGTTTGCAAACTCTGGAAAGCTGCAAAAAGCTGCGTCCTGAACAGAAGATCGTCATGATCTCCTGCGTGAATGACACGAATAAAGTTGTGCAGGCCATGAAGCTTGGAGCTTCTGACTACCTGACCAAGCCATTTCTGCCGCCGCAATTGCAAGGCGCAGTTCGCAAGGCCCTGGATTTAGTTGCCAAAGCCAATGTGCAGCCAGTGAATGACTCGCCAAAAGTTATCGAGATGGTGGACGAACTGGATGAGGACCTTTTCTTCCTGGCGGCAAGCCCGGTAATGAAACAGATACGCGCTCAGGCAGCCCTCATCGCCAAGGTCAACGTGCCGGTGCTTCTTCTGGGTGAAAGCGGCGTAGGCAAGGAAATTCTGGCGCGGCTGATTCATAAGATGTCGATTCGCGCGCACCGCTCTATGGTGAAAGTGAATTGCGCAGCGCTACCTGCTGACCTTTTGGAAAGTGAACTCTTTGGCTATGACGCCGGTGCCTTCACTGGCGCCAGCAAATCCAAGCCGGGCAAATTTGAACTTGCCCACAAAGGCACCATTCTTCTTGATGAAATCGGCGAGATGAGCGCTGGCCTGCAAGCCAAGCTGCTGCACGTGCTTCAGGATGGCACGTTCTCCCGTTTAGGCGGACGCGGCAACGTTTCTGTGGACGCACGGGTCCTGGCGGCAACCAATATCGATGTGAAGAAGGCCATTGCCGAGCGCAAGCTGCGCGAGGACCTTTATTATCGACTGAATGCTTTTACCATCACCGTGCCTCCGTTGCGTGAGCGCCGTGAAGAAATCCCAGTCCTGCTTCGCCATTACATGAACAAGATGGCCCGGCAGTTCGGAAAAAATACGCTACCTGTTTCGGAAAAGCTTACGCAAGAATGCCTGCGCTATCACTGGCCCGGCAACCTGCGTGAGTTAGGCAACTTTGTAAAACGCTATCTGGTACTGGAAGATGAAGCCATGATGGTGGATGAGCTGCAGATCAAAGGCAGAGACGGATCGATCGATGACGGCGCAACCGCATCCGGACGCGGAGGACTAAAAGCACTGGTCCGCGGCTTGAAAGATGATGCGGAGGCCAAGGAAATCCAGCGCGCTCTGGACGACTCTAACTGGAACCGCAAAGTGGCTGCAGCCGATCTGAATATCAGCTACAAAGCATTGCTGTATAAGATTAAACAGCATGGCTTGTCACCGGCAGGCAGCCGCGAAGTTGGCCTGCGCGCAAAGGTCAACTAGGAAACAATTTTCCGGGGAATGCAGCTGGAACGCTGCGTCACCGAAGGGGCTTTTTTTAAATGGCAAAGTATCTTGTTACCGGCATTGCAGGGTTCATAGGATCGTCAATCGCGCATGAGTTGGTCAGCCGCGGAGAGAACGTTCGCGGGTTGGATGATTTTTCCACTGGTAAGTGGGAGAACATTGCCGACATTAAAGGTCAGATTGACTTCCGGCGCATCAGTTTGCTGGATCCGGCGGGACTGGCGGCAGCGTGCGAAGGGATTGATTACGTCATCCACCAGGCCGCTTTGCCATCCGTACCAAAGTCAGTGGTTGAGCCCGAGTTGACGCATGCAGTGAACATAAATGGCACGCTCAACATTCTTCTTGCGGCGCGGAATGCCGGCGTAAAGCGAGTGGTATATGCCGCTTCGTCTTCAGCGTATGGCGAAAGCGAAGTTCTTCCCAAGCGCGAAGATATGATTCCGCGGCCAATCTCGCCCTATGCTGTGCAAAAGCTTACCGGCGAATACTACATGCAGTCTTTCGCAAAGGTATACGGGTTGGAAACAGTAAGCCTGCGCTATTTCAATATTTTTGGCCCACGACAGGACGCTAACTCACAATACTCCGGCGTGCTGGCCAAGTTCATCACACAGCTGCAAAAAGGCGAATCCCCAACCATCTTTGGCGATGGCGAACAGAGCCGCGATTTTACCTATGTTGGCAATGCCGTCCAGGCGAACTTGAAGGCATGTGTTGCACCGGCGAAAGAAGTATCAGGCAAGGTCTTCAACATCGCCACCGGCACCAGGTTCTCACTGAAACAAATTTTTGAAATGTTGAGCAGGATCATTGGCTTTTCCGGGCCGGCAAAATTTGCGGAGCCGCGGACGGGCGATGTGAAGCATTCGCTCGCCGACATTACGCTGGCGCAAAAGCATCTGGGATATTCCGCGGACGTCAGTTTTGAAGAGGGGCTTAAGCGGACAGTGGCGTGGTACCAGGAGTCAGCCGCCGCTGCTCACCAGCCTGTTGTTGCTCATGTGTAGCTGATTGCTTATTCGCTGCCAGAACTAGCCCGCAGGGCGCCGGACGCGAGGGTCTTTCGCGCTGACCATGCTGGCGTATCCTTTTCACGCAAACCCACATAGCGCAAAAAGTGCGGATGTCCGCGTTTTTTCCAGTAATCGGATTCGTAAGAGGCTGTTTTCACTCCGGAGCGTAGCGCGCTTAAAAATGTAGCATCTTCCGGATTTACTACAATTCCTACGTGACCCTGCCAAACTATCAGGTCTCCCGCCTTCGGATGAGAGACACGCTTGAAATCCTTGATTCCTTCGTAGAGAACTCTTGAAGGTGTGTATCCGTAATAGAGTCCTGCCTGTTCATAAAGGAATTGCACGAAGTGTGAACAGTCCAACTCGGTTTCGCGTATCTGAGTTCCCATCAAAAGCAGAAAGCTTCTTGGATCAAATGATTCGCTTCGCGCCAGTTCAAGCGCAACGTCATTGGCAAACCTGGCTGACAACGGCTGGGCTATCTGCTGTGCCGCCGACCTCGTTGGCGTTCCACAAACAATCAGGAGGATGCCAAAGCCCAACAGTGCCGCTTTTTGGAGGTATCGAAGCATAGTACGCACCGTAGTTTTACGGTACCAATAGTTCGATGCCTTCTTGTTTGAATTGAGAGCTGGATTTCTTAATGATTTTGAATCGATGACCGATGCGGCCCAGCAGGCAAAGGATGGCTAACTGCCCTTGAGTTGAGAAATCATTTTGTAGGTTTTATCGAATTCTGCCTTTAGAAAACGGTTGGGAGTATTCAGGCCCGAGACAACCTGCTTTGCCCATTCGAAGTATTGCTGTTTTCTTTCCAGGCTCCAGCCCGCCGGTGGACTTGCCAATATCGAGCGCAGGTTGGAAATCTTATCGGCCAGCTTAAGCGTTTGTGCGCGCTCGGATTTATTGTGTGCGTTTTGCACTTGTAACTGTTTTCGCGTTTCTTTGGGTAATGTCTTATCGTCGGTGACTTCGGCCACCAGGCCGGCGACGTCGCTGCCAAAAAGTTTTTCCAGCTGCAGCTGCGTGACATTTGTATCTTCCACGGTGTCATGCAGGAAGCCAGCCATGATCAGCTCCGCATCCAGAACCTCACTGCTGGCGGCGATTAACTCTGCAACTTCCAGCAAATGATTGATGTATGGTTCGCCCAGGTCGCCTTTGCGCTTTTGGTGGGCATGTTTCTCCGCCGCAAAGCGCGCGGCGGCCAGGATTCGCTGGACCGAAGATGCAGCCCAGTGACGTTCTCCGCTTGTCGCCATGGATTCTTCCTCCCATGCGTGAGCTTATTTCCGCTGTGCCACCACGATTTTTGCCGTGGTGATTGCTTGCCCCACATGGCGCTGCGTATGATCGGCCACGTGTACGAGCAGTCCCCCTACGGACGTGGGGAGTTGTTTCTTGCCTACGCTGCGTTCTTCTTCCATCTGTTCCGGCGTGAAGGCGCGGATGCGCTTGCCGCTTTTGGCAAAAGCTACTACAAGCCCAGCCAGTAATTCATTTCTGGTTCCGGCCGAATCCATCTCACTCTTCATGAGCGAAAGCTGCTCCGCGGAAAGCTGTTTGCCTTCAGCATAAGTAAGCAGACGGTCCATGCTGCGAGCGATGTGGCGAATATGGAAGGCAACAGGCGCAATCCCGCCGGGGCGAGCGTTCAATTCTTCATCGCTCAGGCCGTCACACCAGCGTTCCAGGTCTTCTTTGGCCAGTTCCAGCGCGTGAAGCACGCCTCTTTGCACTGCCGGTACGTCCGCCAACGTGCCTCGCAACCATGGTTCAGGTAATTCGCTCTTTAGCATTCCGTCAGATTCTCCATAAGTAATACGGTACAACAACTTTGAGGATGATAGCTGATTACGCGGAGTGAAATTGACTTCATCTGGTTTGGTAGTTAGGCTGGGCAATTCGTGTTGCGCGTGATTCTTGAAACATGAGTGGAAGCGGAAAACAGTCCGAAGTTTCTGCGGTGGTGCTGGCAGCCGGCATGTCTCGGCGTATGGGCACGCCCAAGCAACTGCTTCGTCTGGCTGGCGAAACAATCCTGGAGCACACGCTGAAAAATGTGCGGGCTTCCGGCGTCAGTGAGATTGTTCTGGTGCTTGGCTTTGCCGCGGATAGTGTGGAGAAAGAGATCTCCATGGACCGCGCGAAGATGGAGCGCGTGAAGATTGTATACAACCAGGATTATCAGCAGGGCATGGGCACGTCACTCCGTACTGGGCTGGCTGCGGTGGATGCCAGGTCAAATGCGGCACTTATAGTGCTGGCCGATCAGCCTTTTGTCCGTCCGGAGACGCTCAACCAGTTGATTGCATGCCATCAAGAATCAAGGCCGCAGATCACGATTCCAATGTATAAGGGTTTTCGCGGTAATCCAGTGCTGCTGGACCGCTCAGTGTTTGCGGAATTGCAAAGTCTTACTGGAGACGTTGGCTGCCGGGCAATCTTTGGCAGCCATGTGGAAAGTATGCGCAAGCTGCCGGTGGAGGATATCGGCATACTTTTGGATATCGATAGCCAGGAGGAATACCAGAAGCTGGAGAGGTCATATGCGGCGAAGGGAGTCCGGCACGACCCTGGCGCCTTTGGAGAGCAAGGAAGATATGCCTGCTAACCGCGCAGAACTGGTGATAGCCGGCCGGGATGCTGTGGCACATGCGCTGGCAAAATTCGGGCGGTTATTGAATTTCACCGTGACGATAGTGGATCCGCTGTTGCCACTGGCCGAATTGCCGGACGCAGACCAAATTCTTCATGTCCTTGATTTTTCATTGCTGCCACAGACTGATGAACGCTATGTGGTAGTCGCGAGCCGAGGTCTGTTTGATGAAGAGGCAATAGAGCAGGCTTTAGGGACCCCAGCTTTACGCAGACCCCAGCTTCTTATGTCGCGCTGTTGGCCAACAAAAAACGCGCGGAGGAGATTGCGCGCAGTCTCAAAGCGAAATCGTATCCGCCGGAAAAGCTGGCAAGTGTTCGTGCGCCGGCGGGGCTGGATATTGGCGCGGAAAGTCCAGAGGAAATAGCGTTGAGCATTATGGCGGAGATTGTTTCTGAGCGGAAACGCAAAGCTGCACGTGAATCGAAGTAAATTATTCCGGCTTGCCAACGTCGCAATGGCGAATGACCTTGTCTGTTGAACTGGTTGAATCTGTTGCGCTGGTTGAGACCTCTTCCGCCGCGGCATGATCTTTAACCGTCTTCAGCGCAGAAGCGCTTCCACCGCGCTTGATGGCAATGATCTGGCTCATGATGCTCAGAGCAATTTCTTCAGGACCGGATGCTCCCAGGTCGAGTCCGGCGGGGGCCCACACGCGGTCAACCTTTTCCGTGGAGACGCCTTCTGCGAGCAGATAGTCCAGAACCAGACGAGAGCGGTGCGCGCTGGCAATCAGCGCAACGTATGCTGCATGGCCTTCCAAAGCTCTTTGCAGCCAGACGTGATCATTCTTGTGCAGCGTAGCAATCACAACGTAGGTATTCGGTCCAAAGGATATTTCAGAGACGTTGAAGTCTTTGTCGATGATGCGTTGCGCGTCAGGGAAGCTTTCCCGCGCCGCGGACGGATCATGGACGGTGACGGCGAAATTCATCAGGTGGCCAAGGCGGGCAAGGGTTTCGGCAATGCGTCCGTGGCCGGCGATGACGAGTTCCGGTTGAGGCAGCACTGGCTCAATATAAACATCCATCATTCCTCCGCAGGGCATGCCTACGCCCAGCACTTCATCCTGCATATCCAGGGTAATGAGCTCCGGAGTTTCTGTGCGCATGCATCGGATTGCTTCACTGCGGACCGCGCTCTCCGCACAACCGCCGCCAACCCAGCCCATCACAATCCTGCCTTGTGAATCGATGAGCGCTTTGGAGCCTCGCCGGGCAGAGGACGAGCCTTCTACGCGGACGACCGTAGCGATGGCAAAAGGCAAATGCTGATTCGTGAATTCCGCCGCTTTGGAATAAAGGTCCATTGGATATCTATGCGTATCATATTCCCCTGCATCTCCCTAGTTCAACGCAATAGGTTCGGCATAGACAAGCTTTACAAAGCTAAACGTGCAGAGACTTTCACCTGGGATGGCCGCTGTGGTATAACGGAACTCCTCTCCGATTAGCGTACTGAATTGGTCGTCGCTATAGGTATTTTGACGTTGAAAGAGGTGGACCATGATACCGCCAGCTTTCGAATATCTCCGGCCCAAGACACTTCCTGAAGCGGTGGCAATGCTGCAGCAACATGGCGATGACGCCAAGATACTGAGCGGCGGCCAAAGCCTTATCCCCATGATGAAGCTGCGCCTGGCGCGGCCCAGCCATCTGATTGACATCAACCGGGTCACCGGACTTTCTTACGTCAAAGAAGACGGTGGGTTCCTGAAAATTGGCGGTCTCACGCGCGAAGCAGAATTGGAATCCTCTAATGTAGTGCGCGCGAAATATCCGCTTCTACTGGATACCGCTACGGTGATTGCTGATCCGCAGGTAAGGAACCTTGCTACCGTTGGCGGCAATCTTGCCCATGGCGATCCGGCAAATGACCATCCAGCCACCATGCTGGCGCTGGGAGCGCAGGTTGTTGCTACCGGAGCCAAAGGCGAACGCGTGATTGCGATTGACGATTTCTTTGTCTCGCTGTTCACCACCGCGTTACAGCACGATGAGATTCTTACCGAGATTCGAGTTCCTGTGCCTCCAGCCAGAAGTGGCGGAGCTTATTTCAAGCTGGAACGGAAAGTCGGCGATTTTGCCACGGCCGCAGTGGCTGTCCAACTCACGCTGGATGACAAAGGCGCAATACAGAAAATTGGGATTGGGCTGACCAACGTGGGCGCCACACCGTTGCGGGCAAAAAGCGCGGAAGATCTGCTGCGGGGTAAGAAGCCGGATGCAGCGATCATTGCCCAGGCGGCGCAGTTGGCGTCAGATGCGGCGCAGCCCAGCGCTGATCTGCGCGGGCCGGTGGAATACAAAAAGGGCCTCATCAAGGAATTGAGCAAACGTGCAATCACTCGCGCATTAGAGCGGGCGGGCAAATAGCAGTCCCAGGGAAGACGGGAGGACGTGGCGCGATGGCGAAGAAAGAACTGATCAAGGTCAAAATCAACGGCAAGGACCGCGAAGTTGCAGCGGATTCCAGGCTATTGCTGGTGCACTTTATTCGTGAACAACTTGGGCTGACGGGAACGCACGTTGGCTGTGACACGAGCAATTGCGGCGCCTGCACCGTACTCTTCAACGGGAAAACAGTAAAGTCATGCACTATGTTTGCCGTGCAGGCCGATGGCGCTGAGGTCATGACGGTGGAAGGGCTGCCCAGCAACGGCACGCTCCATCCTTTGCAGGAAGGCTTTAAAGAAGAACATGGGTTGCAATGCGGCTTCTGCACGCCGGGAATGTTGATGTCGTCTTACGCGCTGCTGCAGAAAAATCCCAACGCCCAGTGAAGAAGAAATACGGTGGGGAATTTCCGGCAATCTCTGCCGCTGTACCGGGTATCAAAATATTGTAAAAGCCGTGCAATTCGCCTCCAAAAAAATGGCGCAGGGAGGATCAAAATAATGGCACTGGAGAAAACAAACCCTGGCTTGGTGGATTTGGAAAAGACGAGCCCAGAAATCAGCGGCATGGGACACAAGATGAAGCGCAAGGAAGATTCGCGCTTCATCCAGGGACGCGGCAACTATGTGGACGACGTGAATCTGCCCCACATGGTTTATGGCCACATGGTGCGCAGCCCTTACGCCCATGCGCGTATTAAGAGCATCAATACGGAAGCGGCCAAGAAGCTGCCGGGCGTGCTTGCGATCATCACCGGTGAAGACCTGGCCAAAGCAAATCTGGCCTGGATGCCGACCCTGTTTTTCGATAAGCAGATGGTGCTGGCCACGGGCAAAGTTCTCTTTCAGGCGCAGGAAGTCGCGTTTGTGGTGGCCGAAGACCGGTATATAGCAGCCGACGCCGCCGAACTGGTGGAAGTGGATTATGAAGAGCTGCCAGTGCTGGTGGACCCGCACAAAGCCACGGACCCGAGTTCTCCCATTCTGCGCGAAGACCGCGAAGAAAAAAGCAATCATATCTTCCACTGGGAAGTAGGAGACAAAAAGGCCACGGACAAAGCGTTCACGGATTCCGCGGTGAGCGCGAAAGTGCATGCAGTCTTTCAGCGCTGCCATCCTGCGCCGCTGGAGACATGCGGCTGCGTGGCTGACTTCAACAAAGCCACAGAACGGCTTACGGTTTATCTGACCTCGCAGGCGCCGCACGCACACCGCACACTGTTTGCGCTGGTCGGCGGTATCCCGGAACAGAATATTCGCGTTGTCTCGCCGGATATTGGCGGTGGCTTTGGCAACAAAGTGCCCATCTATCCCGGCTACGTATGCGCAGTGGTGGCGTCGCTCACGCTGGGTGTACCGGTCAAGTGGATTGAAACACGTTCAGAGAATTTGCAGTCCACAGGCTTTGCCCGCGACTATCACATGACGGCGGAGCTTGCGGCCGATAAAGACGGCAAGATCAAAGCCATGCGTGTGAAGACGCTGGCCGATCACGGAGCATTCAACGCAGCAGCACAGCCCACGAAGTTTCCTGCGGGACTCTTCAGCGTCTGCACCGGTTCGTATGACTATCCGGCGGCGTTCTGCGAAGTGGATGGCGTGTACACGAACAAAGCGCCGGGCGGGATCGCCTACCGATGCTCCTTCCGCATTACTGAAGCTGCATACCTGATTGAGCGCGCTGTGGATGTGCTGGCGCTGGACCTGAAAATGGATCCGGTAGAGCTGCGCCGCAAGAACTTTATTCAACCGAATCAGTTTCCCTATGCCACGCCACTGGGCTGGACCTATGACAGCGGCAACTATGAAGGCGCGCTGGACAAAGCGCTGAATATGGTCGGCTACAAAGAGTTGCGCAAAGAACAGGCAGAGAAGCGCAAAAAAGGCGAGCTGATGGGGATCGGCATCTCCAGCTTCACTGAAGCTGTGGGCGCGGGCCCGGCGCATACGTTTGATATTGCCGGCATCAAGATGTTTGATAGCGCGGAGATCCGCATACATCCCACGGGCAAAGCAATTTGCCGCATGGGAACCAAGAGCCAGGGCCAGGGACACGAGACGACCTATGCGCAGATCGTGGCGCAGGAGCTTGGCATTCCGGCAAAAGACGTAATTATTGAAGAGGGCGATACGGACACTGCGCCTTACGGTCTGGGCACATACGCCAGCCGCAGCACGCCGACCTCCGGCGCAGCAACGGCGATGGCGGCCAGAAAGATCCGCGACAAGGCCAAGAAAATTGCGGCATTCCTGCTGGAAGCCAGCGAAGAAGATCTGGAATGGGAGCCCGGCAAGTTCTTTGTGAAAGGCGCGCCGAGCAAAGCCAAGACGATCCAGGAAATTGCGTTTGCGGCTTACACCAATATTCCGCCGGGACTGGAAGCAGGGTTGGAAGCAGTGAATTATTACGATCCGCCAAACCTTACTTTCCCGTTCGGAACGTATATTGCAGTGGTCGATATCGACAAAGGCACGGGCGAAATCAAAGTCCGCAAATTCGTTGCGGTGGATGACTGCGGCAACGTTATCAATCCGATGATCGTGGAAGGACAGATTCACGGCGGCCTGACCGAAGGCCTGGCAATTGCGTTCATGCAGGAGATCGGTTATGACGAGAACGGCAATGTCTCCGGCGGAACCTTTATGGACTATCTGGTTCCCACCGCGGTAGAAACCCCGCACTGGGACACGGCCTCACCTGCACGCCGTCACCGCATCATCCATTTGGCGCCAAGGGCGTGGGAGAATCACCCAACGTCGGCTCGCCGGCGGCATTTGTCAACGCCGTGGTGGATGCGCTCTCACATCTGGGCGTGAAGCACATTGACATGCCCATTACACCCTGGAAAGTCTGGAACATCCTGAACGAAAAAGGAGCCACGGGCTAGCATGGCCGTAACGATTGAAAAGACGTTCCGGGTTGATGAGCCAATAGAAAAAGTGTGGGCTTTTCTTAGCGACCCTAGGAAAGTTGGCACGTGCGTGCCCGGAGCGCAGATCACGGAACAGGTGGACGACCACACTTATAAAGGCGCGATCAAGGTAAAAGTTGGCCCAAGCGTCACGGACTTTAAAGGTGAAGTGCAGATTGTGCGCCTGGACCAGGCCGCGCATGAGATAGAGATTCTGGGCAAAGGACAGGATGTGAGAGGCAAAGGCAGCGCGTCCATGAAGATGACGGGCAAGCTGAACACAGTGGATGGCGGAACTGAAGTTGTGAATACTTCTGAACTCAACGTGATTGGAATTCTGGCCCAGATGGGCGGGCGCGTGATCACGGAAGTCTCAAACATTATGTTTGAGCAATTCGTAAATAATTTTCGCAAGCAGCTGCAATCGCCGGATGCAGCAAATGTCGCAGCAAAGCCGATCAGCGGAGTAGGTTTGGCTTTTTCTGCTTTGAAGGCGTCTTTCTCCAAGCATTCTGACGAAGCGAAATCTGACAATCCTGATCCAGCCAAGCCCAAAGGCAATTCCGGCGACAAGTAAATGCCCTCTCCGACTCTTCCCAAAGGCAAGACCCTCCGTGATCCAGATGAACTGGCTCGCAGTTTTGAGCAACTGGGATACATTACCGATCCCGCGCTGGCGACTGCTGTTTATCTGGCGGTAAGCATGGGCAAGCCCTTGCTGCTGGAAGGCCATGCCGGTCTGGGTAAAACAGAGATCGCCAAAACTCTTGCGGCATTTTTGGGCACGCGCCTGATCCGGCTGCAGTGCTATGAAGGCCTGGATATTAATTCTGCGGTCTACGAATGGAACTATCAGAAGCAGCTTCTGGCCATCAAGATTGAAGAGCGGACCGGACTTTCCGTAGAGGAGAAAGAGAAGCACATCTTCAGCCGCGATTTTCTGATGGAACGACCGCTGCTGCAGGCGATCCAGGAAAAAGATGTTTCACCGGTGCTGTTGATTGATGAAGTTGACCGCGCGGATGAAGCGTTTGAAGCTTTTCTACTCGAACTGCTCTCGGATTTTCAGATCAGTATTCCGGAACTGGGAACGATCAAGGCAAAACATACGCCGCTGGTGATTCTTACGTCGAACCGAAGCCGCGAGCTGGGCGACGCGCTTAAACGCCGCTGTCTCTACCATTGGATCGAATACCCCAGCATGGAAAAAGAGATGAAGATCGTGGCAGCGCGTCTGCCGGGGATCGCCAAGGAATTTGAGAAACAGATTGTTGCATTTGTGCAGGCGGTGCGGAGGCTGAACCTGATGAAAGCCCCGGGCGTGGCGGAGACGCTGGACTGGGCACAGGCGCTCATGGCGCTGGGACGGACCGGGCTGGATGCAGAGTCAGTGGAAGATACGCTGGGCTGTCTTTCGAAATCAAAAGAAGATTCGGCCAGGATCAAAGCTGCGGGGATCGAGAAGATGCTGACGGAAGTTGGTTGATATGGCGTCGCAAACCATTCCTGACTTGCAGAAAATGATTGTTGAGTTTTGCCGCTTTGCCCGCGACTGCGGGCTGCCTGGGGGAGTGAAAGAAAGCCTGGATTCGCTGCGAGCGGCGGAGACTGTAGGAATCGCCGAGCGGGAAAAACTGAAGTACGCACTGCGGGCTGTGATCTGTTCTTCGAAGGCTGACTGGGATTTATTTGCAGAGGTCTTTGAGACATTTTGGGACCAGACCGAAGCCAGCGCGCGGCTGATACAGCGAAAGAGCAAACGCGCCAAAAGCTCAGCCGAGAGCGATTTGCAGCAGCAAAGCGGCGGCGAACCGCTGGTAGGGCAGGGCAAATCCCAAATTACTGAAGGCGAAGGCAAGGCCGTGCTGGGCGCTACCGCGCATGAGCGCCTGAGGAAGTCAGATTTCTTTCAAGTCACAGATGCAGACATGGCGGAGCTGGAGCGACTTTCAATGCGATTGTTGCTGCAGATGAGCCTGCGCATTTCCCGCCGGATCAAGAATATTGCCAGGCATGGCCGGATCGATCTGCGCAGGACGATCCGGCAGGGAATCAGCCGGGGCGGCGACCTGATTGATCTCAGCTTTCGCCGCCGGAAGTTGCAGCAGCTGAAGCTGGTGATTGTGCTGGATGTAAGCGGGTCAATGAATCCTTACAGCATCTTCTTTGTGCGGTTCGCTTACGCGCTGCAAAAATATGTGAAGCGAGTGGATACTTTTCTCTTCAGCACATATCTTACGGAGATTACATCGGCGTTGCGGGCGCGGCAATTGCGCGATGCATTGGAGTCGCTGGCGGACCATGCCGCGGGATGGTCCGGTGGAACCAAGATTGGAGATTCACTGCGGGACTTGAATCGCCACCATGGGCGGCGCCTTTTTTCCCGCGATACTGTCTTTATGATTCTCAGCGATGGCTGGGAGACGGGCGATCCGGAAATGATGGCGGCAGAGCTTGGCGCGATCAAGCGTCGTGTGCGAAAGCTGATCTGGTTGAATCCATTGCTGGGCATGGCGGACTATCAGCCGATTACGCGCGGCATGAGCGCGGCAATGCCGTATATCGATGTATTTGCGCCGGCGCACAATCTGGAGAGTCTGCTGAATCTGGAGATGCATTTGAAACGCGCCTAAGAAAACTCTGGTAAGCGTAAAATAAGCAGGTAATGATGTTTGATCAGTTCCTTAAAAAGACGGCAGAGTTGCTGGCCCAGGGCGAATCATTCGTTACGGCGACAGTGGTGCGTTGCGTGGCCCCTACTTCCGGCAAGCCCGGTGACAAAGCCATCATCCATGGTGACGGAAAAATATGGGGATGGATTGGCGGTGGTTGCGCGCAGCCGGTGGTAGTAAAGGAAGCTCTGAAAGCGTTGGTCGATGGCCGGCCTAAGCTGGTGCGGATTAGCCCCTCTGAGAGCAATCCGGAAGAGGGAACTGTGGATTACACCATGACGTGCCATAGTGGGGGCGCTTTGGATATCTATCTGGAACCTGTATTACCCAAACCCAGAATATTGATTCTCGGCCGTTCGCCGGTCGCGCAGTTTCTAGCGCAGCTCGGCAACACGATTGGATACTGCGGTTGCTGTGGTTGCTTCCGATACGGCGACAGAAGGCTTTACCGGCGTGGAGATGATTGAGTCGCACGATTTCAATCTGGAGAATGCACGCATAACTTCGGAGACGTTTGTTGTAGTTTCGACGCAGGGCGAAGGTGACGAGGATGCCCTGGAACAAGCGTTGAAGACGAATGCAGCCTATATTGCGTTTGTTGCCAGCAAGACCAAGGCGAGCAAGGTGATGGACTATCTGCGGGGGCAAGGCATTCAGCCGGAGAAAGTGCAGCCATGTGCGCGCTCCTGCGGGGCTGAATATTGGAGCCAAGACGCCGGAGGAAATTGCGGTGAGCGTTCTGGCAGAGATCATTCAATTACGCGCAAGCGGGCAAATACGCGCAAGCGCCGAGATGCATGCAAGCACGGCGAAGACATCGCTTCAGCCGCAAGCCAGCGCTGCGCTTCCTGTGATCAATCAAGAGGCCAAAGATCTGGTTTGCGGGATGACCGTGAACACGAGCAAAGCGAAGTATCAGACTGAATATCAGGGAAAAGTGTTTTATTTCTGCTGTGCCGGATGTAAGCAGACTTTTGAGAAATCGCCACAGCGGTATCTTGAGCCTGCCAACGTCTAGTTCTGGCCTGCCGTAGATCTAGATTGCAAATGTTTATCACAAAACTGAAACTATCTTCATGTTAGCTTTAGTCTCCACTTTAGTAATCACTAGTTAGGCTCTCCGTAATCTTTTTAATATGCGATAGCAGTCCTATGGGATAACGTGCGTTTAGCGAGGTTCCTGTATGACGGATAGAATTCAAAGTAGCCTTTCCGGGCGCGTACGGCAGTTATCTGCAGATCTAAGAGAATTTGATTTTGACTTAAAGGCGGGAGCCACTCCTGACGTAACGCTTTTACAGGAATTCCGCCAGGTCCTGGACAATGCCCGCATGACGGCATGGACCGTGAGTGAGTTACTCAATGCGGTAGAGACGCAGAAAGACCCGGGCAAGGTTTTGTCATTTGTCGCGGCTGAACGTCTTCGCCGCTCAACCCAGATGCTGAAAGATCTTTGCGCTGATATTGACTCCCAGGGAATGACGTGGCAGACCAGCGGCATTCAGGGGCTGTACGAAACGGTTCTTATGCTTCAGTTGCAGCTCAGCAACGTGATCGATCAACATCAGGGTCGACTGCAAAGAGCGAAAGGAGCTGCCCGCTAGCAGAGCTCGTCGGCACAATTAAACCCAATACAATCAGTAATATAAAGGCATCTAAAAATTCTTCCCAAAATAACTAAAGAATTAGTTACTATTTGGTTCTGAGACGCGTCTAACAAGTAACGGAATATCTCTCAGGGAAGTTTTGAAGGAGTTTACGGGGCCGTGCCACCGAAGAAATCGCCTACGCTGACGGAAGCTGAATTGCGCCTCATGGAGGTGCTGTGGCAGAACGGGCCCGGGACGGTCCATCAGGTTCTGGAGGCATTACCGGCCAAATTTCCATTGGCATATAACTCCGTGCTCACTACGATCCGCATTCTGGAGCGCAAGGGGTATGTGCAACACGTGAAAGAAGGTAGAGCGCACGTGTATGCCCCACTGGTCGGCAAGCAGGAAGCCACCCGCTTTGAAATCAAGAATCTGGTTGGGCGTTTTTTCAAGGACTCCCACGAGCTGCTGGTGCTCAACCTTCTGGAAGACAAGAGCATCAATGCGGACGAACTCAAACGGTTGAACCAGCTCCTGCAGGAGCATAGGGAGAAGCCGTGAACTTCGCCACCAATTTTTCCGGAGCCGGTTTTCATGAGATAGCCACGGCAGCATCTGAGCGGCTGCTTTATAGTGCGGTCGCGGGTACGCTACTGGCACTGGCGGTGTGGTTTGTACTGCAACTCTTTCCCAGAAAAGATTCACGGACCAGCTTTGCTGTATGGTTCTCAACTTTGCTGGCAACGGCGGTCCTGCCTTTATTCAGCTTGCACTCTGGTAGCAATGCTGCAGGTGCAGGCGGGCCGCAGGCAGTGGTGACGATTTCATCTTCATGGGCATGGTATGTCTTTCTAGGCTGGGCGATCATCGCCTTGACCGGTTTGGCTCGGGTGGCGCTTGCCACGTTGCAGGTGCGCAGGCTCCGTGCCGATGCCACAGCTCTCGATATGCAGCGCCTTGATCCTGTGCTGCAAACTTTGGTGGCAGAATTTCAGCAGTCTCGTTCTGTTACGCTGATGGTTTCGAAACAGCTGGAAGTACCTACTGCTATCGGCTTCGGCAAACCTGCGATCATTTTGCCGGCATGGCTGCTTGAATCCATGCCCGCAGAAGAATTGAAATACATTCTTCTGCATGAGCTCGCCCACCTTGGGAGACGCGACGACTGGACCAACCTGGCGCAAAAAGTATTGAAGGCCTTATTTTTCTTCCTGCCCAGCGTGTGGTGGATTGAGCGCAAACTTTCTCTGGACCGCGAGATGGCATGCGATGACGCGGTACTCGCGCACTCCGGCACGCCGCGCGGATATGCTGAATGCCTGGCGCATGTGGCAGAAAGAAGTTTTTTACGACGGCAAATTGCTCTGGCCCAGGCCGCTGTTGGCCGCGTTCGCCAGTTAACGACCCGGGTGGCGATGATTCTGGATCCCAATCGTCCGCCGGCAACTCAGTTGTGGAAGCCGGCCATACCGGTCGTGATTCTTCTGGCTGGACTGTCGGCGTTACCGGCTTCATTCACGCCGTCATTAGTTAAATTTGCCGACGATGCGCCCGCAATGCAGCAGAAGCAACCTGTGTTGTCAGCGCGGCTCCCTCACGCCGTCGATAGGCATATAACTGATACGCAGATGTCTGACAGGCAGATGGCGAAGCCAGTTTCACTCAACACAAACAGCGTAAATGGACAGGCAATCCACGCGGTGCAGGCGTCTTTGCACACCGATAGCGCGAACGTTCCGGTATCGGCAAAGAGCGGCTCGTCCGTTAAAAAAGAATTCAGTTCGTCAGCGTTTAGCCCTGGCACACAAAGCGGTGCCAGCTGCAACTCTGACAACGATTGCCAGCAATCAGCTCCCTGAGCTGCTGCCCGAGTATGTAACAGTGCGCGAAGAACTCGTGCTGGTGGTTACACAGCAGACACCATCCGGAGAGCAGCAGAGCTGGCAGATGCATGTGGTCGAAGTAAGTGTGCAGCCACAGGCCAAGGCTGTTCTCAAACCTCGTAAAATTTAGAACTTTCAATCGCGCCTGCGCTGGATGGCCAGCTCTGGTCTTTAAAAACTAGGGTCTTTAAAAACTAAATAACTAGTTGTAATCAATCATCACGTCATTCAAATTACACGGAGAAGAAGTAGAAATGAAAAACGGAATACAGCAATTGAAACCATTCCTGAAGGGCAAGGCGCTGGCAGCTGCGCTGATGCTGATCATGACGGCTTCCTTTGGAAGCTATGAGTTGTTGAAACCCGCCGCAGCCAGCGCAGCCATTGCCGCTCCTGCTGCCGCGGCGCTTGATGAAAATAGTGTAAGCGCCATAACTGCGTTAGATCATGCGATGGAGACGCTTGCCGCCCACGTCACACCGGCAGTGGTAAATGTGACTGTCGCGTCACGCGCCAGACAACAGGCCAACGGCGGTGACCAGGATGAAATCCAGCGATTCTTCGGTATGGGTCCACAGCAGCAAGGGCGCTCCGCTCCGCGCGTTGAACACGGACTGGGAAGCGGCATCATCATTTCTCCAGACGGCTATATCGTCACCAATAACCACGTAATTGATGGCGCAACCGACATTCGCGTGACGCTGAATGATCGCCGCGTTCTGCCGGCAAAATTAATTGGCACCGATCCCATGACCGATCTCGCGGTCATCAAGATCAACGGCAGCGGTTTTCCCAGCCTCCCCTGGGGCGACTCAACTGCTCTCAAGCCGGGACAAACCGTTCTGGCTTTCGGCAATCCGTTTAATTTCCGTTTCACCGTGACGCGCGGCATTGTCAGCGCGCTGAACCGTCCTAATCCTTACAGTGATGACGCGCGCAAGCCCGGAGAATTTATCCAGACCGACGCGGCCATCAATCCCGGCAACTCCGGCGGTCCGCTGGTGAACTCGCATGGTGAAGTGATCGGCATCAACACTTTCCTGATCTCCGCGTCAGGCAGTTTCTCCGGCATGGGATTCGCTATTCCCACGCAGATCGCCCGCCCTGTGATTGACACGCTGCTCAAGGACGGCAAGATTGAGCATGCGCGCATCGGCATCGGCATCAATGACGTAACTCCTGAAAACGCTGGGTTCTTCCATCTGGAAAATGCCAGTGGCGCTCTCGTCAGCCAGGTTGAGCCGGACTCTCCTGCTGCCAAGGCCGGATTGAAAGTTGGCGACGTGATTACTGAATTCAACAACAAGAAGGTGGATAGCTCAGGCCAGCTGCAGGGCGTGATCAGCGCACAGCGTCCGGGAAACAAGGTGACTCTCGGCATCCTTCGCGATGGCAAGAGCCTCAGCCTTCCGGTTACACTGGAAGGTCTCAACAAGAAGTCTGAAGAAGCCGACGCCAGCGCCGGAACAGAGCACGGCAAAGCGCGTTGGGGTGTTGGACTGCAAAACCTCAGCGGCGATCTGCGCGACCAACTGCAATTGCCTGAGAACGTAAAAGGTGTTGTGGTGGCCCAGGTTGTGCCGGGCAGCCCCGCGGACAATGCCGGGATCACGCGCGGCGACGTAATTCTTGAAGTCAACCGCCATCCCGTGCAGAGCGCGGAAGATGTAAAGCGCGAACTGGGCAACGTCCCCGCGGATAAAGACGCCATGGTGCTCGTCTGGTCCAACGGTGGCAGCTCATTCCGCGTGATGCACGCCGCCGAAGCGGGCTACGATCAAAACGGCGAATAACAATTCCTTAAGTTCCTTGTCCCAACTTGCAGGCGCACCCTCACAAGGGGTGCGCTTTTTTTGCGGTTTTTATTTTAACGTGCGACATTCCGCGCTTCTCCTGTTCTCCGCATTTCCGCGCCCACGCCAAAGGTGTCCGACCTCGGCTCCAATCTGGTTCCATCCGTTTTATCCGTACTATGTTTTTCTCCGTATCCGTGTCCCTATCGATTTGATTCGTGTTATCCGCAGTTATCAGTGTTTTTGTTTTTTCTCCTCCGTGTTCCTTCGTGTCCTCTGTGGTTTGAGTTTTTGCCTTTCTGATCAGCGTTCATCAGCGTAAATCTGCAAACGTTTTTCCTGATCCGTTTAATCCGTGTTATCCGTGGTAGGGTTTTGTTGTTTCCGATCAGTGTTCATCAGTGTGAATCAGTGGTTGAGTTTTGCCTCCTCCGTGTTCCTTCGTGTCCTTTGTGGTTTGAGCTTTTGCCTTTTCCCGATCAGTGTTATCAGTGCAAATCAGTGGTGAGATTGTCCCACCACGGTCCTCAACTCCAGCACCTCCAGCGGACACTCCGCCCAGTTATGCTTCCAGCACACAATCAAATCGCAATCTTCCGCCCTGTGGTAGTGGTCCAGAAAATTTCGGCTTTCAAATTCAAATTCAATTCTCACCCGCTGCCACCGGCCCTCGTCCAGTTTGCGCATCGCCTCGCCGTCCGGAAACTCCGTTTGCATGCGTGTCACCGCATAGCCCAGCTCTCGCGCCACCGTGCCAAATAGATAGACCACGCCAATCTCGTTCGTCGGAGCGTAAGTCAACGCCCACGGTATCAAGGGCGTACCATAGATCGGCTGGTTCATCAGTGCGCCCGGTCTCGGAGGCAT
Source organism: Terriglobia bacterium (assembly GCA_963724105.1). Classification (GTDB taxonomy): domain Bacteria; phylum Acidobacteriota; class Terriglobia; order Terriglobales; family Acidobacteriaceae; genus Angelobacter. The sequence continues at coordinate 1,178,015 of CAVRTD010000010.1, forward strand.
ACATGAGATCGCCCTGAACGTCCCGTCCGGTGCCGGCAAGCCCCGTAGGTGCGCCATCGTTATCTCCATTACGTCCTTCCATTCGCTCTCCAGTCCCTCTCGTCTGGCGTACTCCATCATGCCCTGGGGGACATGGTTCTGCGTTCCGTAGCGCCTCCGCAGCGGAGTCAAGCTGCACTCCGCGTGCATGTCCCACTCCGTTCCCGTGGGGATCTTCTCCAGCTTGCGGACGACCCTCGCCCATTCCAGAAACAACGCCTTCTCGCTCAACTCATAGCCCGGCCCCCGACGCATCAGCCCGCATGCCTCCAGCGCCCCGCTGTAAGATCCAAAGTGCCTCCTGATTTTTCGCAGGCTTATCTTTCCGGCCTGTTGTTGTAACTCCGCCAGGCTCGGCGCATGGCCTATCTTCTCCGCACACTCCCGGATGGTCGTCATTATTTCTTCTTTCGTCATGGCTCTTCTCCCATAAGGCGTTACGGCTAAAGCGGTTGGCAAATAAAAAAGCCACCCGCAGGTGGCTCGATGGATCTTTGAAGTTTTGAAAATAATCGTGGGCCGCAGGCGCCCTCGCCTGCGTCTGAATTGGCTAATTGCCAACTACTAATTGCTAATTGCTAGCGGCCAAAGGCCGCCTTCAATTGACACTCTTTGGCAATTTCGGCGATTTTGGCAATCGCCCAGACACACCTATCCGGCCTATAGTTGTGGAAATCTTTGACGGGAGAATACCGTCAAATTCACACAGAGGTTGCTGGCCTTTCTGGGTTTTGCAGTTGCTAGTGGCTATTTGCCAGTTGCTAGCTGCTTCTTCCCACCGGCGCCGCTCCCGGGTCAGTCCAAAGCGTATGATAAGCGAAAACGATCCCTGGCGTCAAGGGTAAAATGATGCATTCTGACCTAGCTTCCCGTCCAGAGAAAAGCGACCACACTCTTACGCTGACTCAGGCGGCTCTGGCTGCCAAGTCTCTCCCTTGTTGCTGGCTTTATCCAGAAGTCGCATCAGCAAACTTGCCAATGCCAGGTATTCATGTGCCCGTTCAGGGTCGTCAAAGTTGATGACTCTATGGGCCTTAAAATTGCGAAGACCTACTATCCCCCTAAACAGGTACCAAATGCCGCGCTGTTCATCTTTATCCGCGTCACTTTGCAATGGGTTAAACCTAAACGGCGGGATTTGATTGTCGTCAGGTTTGAACGCTCTGTTCATCAGATCATCGCCGTCCAACAAGCCTCCTTGTCGATTCTTAATCGCTGCTCGATCCCGTACCATGGCAATTACGTGGATGAAAGCGTCAAGGACGGCTCCACGAAAATTGCCTTCGGCATACTGCGATCCGCTGACTCTTTCAATTTCTGGATGGTAATGATATTCCCCACTAGGTCGGATGGCTCCTGGGCGAGTGCTGAAAACAGGTTCATACGCAGTGCCGTCAAATTGGAACGTCGGCGTCGTCGCGGGTTTTTCTTGTGCCGCAATGAGTTCATCCCAGGCTTTGCCGGGATCAATCGTGACGATACTCTCATTCAAACAAAACCATACCGGAGTATGCAGGCTGTCGGCTAAACCGGAGGAGGATGCGAAAATGCCGAAGCTCGCCCTCGTGAGATACAAGCCAAGCAAGAGTTCGGCCTTATCTGGTGGTTGCGTATAGATGCGCGTCGCATGCTCAACATACTCTTCAACAGTAAACCGCTGATCTGGTTTTTCAGGATGAGCTTCATCTAAATTTTGGAGTGTCCAGAGTGTCTTTTCAGTTGCGATACGAGCTTTTGCCAAAATGTCTGAATTTCCACAGTGGTGAAATGCCAACGGCATCGGTTGGTACTCACCGTCTTTAACGGGGTAGAAAAAGGGACGTTTTAGCAATTCGTCCAGAGATTTTGAGTCCTTGAATTTCCGTATGAGTTGGCGGCGTGAGGTTGGCTCTCCTAAGTTGATAAACCGCTGAACTACGTCCATAAGGATATTTCGTTGCTGCTCGGTAACCTGATTCAATCTTTCTCTCCGCAAATATGCTAATTAAGAAATAGAAACCGCTCAATATCGCCCAGGAATTGCAACAACTCTGGTCTAAGTAGTGAGATAATAAAACACGAAAAAGCGAGTCTCACAATGAAGAATGATGATCTTATACCGTTTATCCGAACGGATATTGCTGACCGTTGGGACAAGAATTTGCGGCTGATTTCGCCTCTCCAGTCATGGATTGCAAAGGAGGAGCGGCATGCCAGCGAATTGTTGACGCAACAAATAATGCAAAATGACAAATCGCTTCAGGTCATTGAAAATTCCATCTTTTTTTCGATGCCGGCAATTATTCAAGCAAACAAAACGCTAGAGACTCTTTTGCCTGTTCGAGAGATACTCGGCATGCATGAGGCAATGAAGGATGCCGCAGGAAGTATATCTGGAGGGATTCTGGGCATCCAAAGAGCCATAGAAGAGGCTTCCAACAAATTTATTCTCCCCATTCGTGGGATCGCGGAGATCGGTCAACAATTCGCCGTCAGTCTCGAACAATTTAGAGACCCTTTATTTAGACTAAGTGAGACCATAGCTGCCATACAGGATGCGGCACTCAGCCACATCTCCCGCCTTCCAGCGAACTTTGAAGTTCTGTGGCAACGGTATTACGAAGTTGAAAAAAGAGCATTCAAGCTGTTCGCAGAACTTGGCTTAAGCGGTTTGGAATTTTCATTAACCGGATACGATTTCGAGCAGATTTTAGAGATTCACGCAGCGCAGGGAGATGAAGCTTCCCTGAATTATGTTTTCGGACTGTTTAAGGAAGAGGAATATTCCTTACTTAACCAGCTAGTAGCTGGTTGGGAAGATACGCCGTATATGGCGGACAGACATAAGGCAATACACGCAGCGATTGAAGCTCACAAAAGAGGAGAATACGAGCTGACGATCTCGACCCTTTTGCCTATGATTGATGGCTTGTCAGCGTTGATCGTGGCACACATTCCGAACCCTAAGCGTAAGACGATTCGCGTCACCGATGCTGTACTCATGTTCAAAGACTTCGAGCCGGAGCTTTCAAGTGAGTGTCTGGTTCAAGTCGTCGAAAATGTTCTTTTCAGCAAGGTTAACCTGGAGCAGATGCAGACAGTTCCATCGCCCAACAATCGGCATGCGATATTACACGGGCGGGTTGCAAATTTTGGTACTGAGCTGTGTTCATATCAAGTTATTTTGCTTCTCGCGGCGATGGTTAATATTTCGCAAAGAATGCAGAACACGGTTGTTGTTTAAAGACTATCGGGCTCGGGGCCCGCTAAAAAAGCCGGGTGCCCCTCGATAAGAGCGAAGGTTCTGTCAAGGACAAACTATCCCTGGCGATGCGTGAGCATCGTTTTGTTTGCCACAGAACTTACTCGACGAAGACACTGTGAAGCACCTGTACTTGAATCACCCTTCAGTGGAAGGTTTGGCAGTTGCTTTTTGCTTTGCCGTTCCACCAACCATCGATTCGGCCTAAGACTTCGACCATGATTCTTCTATGCGAACACCCAACCTGCTGTTGGGTGCGAGAGCGCCCAATCAATCCTGCGGACGGCGCTTAACCGCCCAGGGGCACCCGCGAGCTGCTCTCGATGCGAACGACCTCCGGATATGCCGTGTTGGTGCGAAGCATCCAGTAGAGTCGTACAGCCAACTTGCGTGCCGCCGCCACTTTAGCCACGGCTTTCGGCTTGTGATGGCAGCGATGCAGATATTCATTGCGAAATCCGGGATCGTAACGGACCACGGCCTGCGCTGCCTCTACCAACAGCATGCGCATGAAGCGATTGCCCTGCTTGCTGATCCCACCCAGATGTTGCTTGCCGGCCGAACTGTACTCCCGGGGAATCAGTCCCAGATAGCTGGCGACTTGTTTGCCTCGCTGGAAGCGGGCCACATCGCCCATCGTCAGCACGTAGGCCAGTGACGTGATCGGGCCTACACCAGGCTGCGTCATCAGCAGACAGGCTTTTTCATTTTCCTCCGCTGCTTTCTTCACCGCCTGGTCCAGCACCACCAACTGCTGGTCCATCTGTTTCAGCAACTCCAGCAGGTTCTTGCGCCGCGTGCCCGCCCAGAACTGCAACGGTAGCTCCAGCAACTGCTTCTGGCCGTCTTTACTCCACAGCGACCGGCCCTTCTGCATGCCCTGGTTCAGCGCCAAGTGCTGCAACTCGTTCTTCACCCGCGCCCGCAACGTCACCAGCTTGTAGCGATGGATCAACAACTGCCGCTGATCCCGTTCCTGCCGCGATGGTGTCCATATCCGCGGAAAAGCATTCTTTACCAGTAAGTCCAGAATGTGCGCAGCATCCCGACGGTCTGTCTTCTGCTTCCGTACCTGGCTGGCTCGAATCTGGGCCGCATCTCCGATCCATACCTCATGGCCCAACTCCGTCAGCATGTCCACAAACCAGTGGCTATTGCCCGTTGACTCCAGACCCACACGAACCGGCCCAACTAATCCAGCATAGAACTGTCTGGCTTCTCCGCTGGCATGCAGCAACTTCCTTTCCGCGGTTTCTCCGGTTTCTATATCTAACCAAGCAACTTGTTGCCAGCTGGGATGGAAATCACAACCTATAATCATCATCTGAAGGCTCCTTTCTTCCCAGTGGTCTTCGTCGTCAAACAAAGAATACTGTGTCGGACGGGGCCTTCGCTCTTATCCAATCAATCCTTTCGCGCTGTTTGCGAAAGGGTGGGACTCTATACTTGCCCCGAGCCCAATCACGTAGATGTCACTGCCTACGGTGCTCGGGAATATTCTCTAAAGCGGCGTTAGAGCCTGTGCTGAGCGCCGTTCGGCGCGAATGAAAATAGGCCGGCAGGAACTGCCGGGTACGCTTGCCCATCGAGACTAGTCCCGTCAGGGACGACTGAAATTCACGGTCTGGAAGTTGACCGCAGTACGTGTTTGTAGACCATCCGGCACGCAACCGAAGCGATGATGATTGAAACCCCAATAACGGCAAACGTTGCGTACCACACAATCAGGCCCGAGAACCAGGCATCCGGCATCTTGCGACGTATTGCCAGCGCGACGACCGTCGCTGGGGAAATAAGTAGGAAGTAGCACACTATAGCCAATACAACTCCGACCAAGATGCTCTCTAAAACAGCTTTTATCTTCAGCAGAGTCACCTCAGCCCTTTCCGCGCCGTGTGCGGTAAAGACTCCGCCCAAAAATTCCTATGAAGAATAACAAGAACGCACCTGCTGGGATCGCTCGGTTGACGGGAATTGTTCCCTGTATCGTCTCTTTTACCCCGTAAAGAAACAACACGCTCCACACAATCAGAAGGTAGGAGACAACAATTTGTGCAATTGCGGAGGCAGGACGTGCCTTCTGTGGCTCCGCCGCCGGCCGCTTGAAGACTCTCTTTGCCAGCAACATCAGGAGCAGGAAATTTGCGACGAACCAGATGGCAATGGTGTTAGTAAACCACGCAGGCCATTGATTTGGTGGAAACCGCTGAGAGAAGTACAGGACGAAACCCAGGTATGGAGCCATCAGAACAAAGACGATTCCGAGGAAGATTGCGGGGCTGTGCTTTGCATTCATTCGGGAGCCAGTATAGCCCGTACGTGTTGAACGTTCGATTGTTGGCGTAATAATTCCTCTTTCTCTTTTCGTAACAGTTCTTCACGAAATTGACGAGCGCTGGTAAGCTAGGTTCAGACTTTCCGCTACCCTACAAGAACAATGTCCACGCTCCGTTCCAGCGCAAGTATTGCAGCACGCTCCGGGTTCATATTCGCGGCAATGACTCTCTTGCTTGCAATCCTCCGCATAGTTTTGAACGGAGTATTTGATCGACAATGGCATACCGACTGGTTCGAGCTGTTCAAGATAGTAGGGGCCCTATCCGTTGTCTGGTCTGCTGTGATTTTTCTTTATACCTACGTCAAGCTTCGTGCCAGCGCGCCTGCCGAGGACATTTTGACGCAGGAGCCGTCGTTCATCGATGAGCGCGTGCCGCCTCTTTCAGGCTTTGTGGCGATGGAATATTACGCTCTGATCCTGAACAGGACGTTCGTAGTTTTTATTGCACCAGAAGGGCTTTATGGCTGGAAAGCTGAAGGAATCGTTATTGCCTGTCAGCCAATGTATTTCCGGCAATATGCAGAAATGCTTGAGGATCCGAAATTGGTGCGCGACCGGGAAGCTGTTCGCCGGTTGTCCAGTTTGAAAGGTGGATTCTTTATTCCGCGCTCTGACATTGCTTCTGCCGACGCGATCTACGAGCCCAAATGGGGAATGGGTGAAATCCCGCACTCGGGCCGGATCAAGATACGCCTGTCATCCGGAGAGTCACGCGAGTTTGTCCTGCTCGGCAGCGTTTCTCCAGAGTCGATTCAGCAACGCATCGGCGGGGTCAATGCTCAAGCGGCCGGCTGAGGCTCTTCCGCTGCCCCAAATGTTAATCTCGATACTTCGCTCTCAGATTTGAGTAAACCGTCGCACGGGTGGGAAGAGGTTGAGTGAAAGTCGCAACGTTCAACATTAACAACATCAACAAGCGGCTTGGTAATCTTTTAGATTGGCTGGCCAAAGCTGAACCGGACGTTGTGAGCCTGCAGGAACTCAAAGCCGAGCAGTCCGCATTTCCCGCGGCGGCCTTGCGAGCACTGGGATATGAAGCCGTCTGGCAAGGGGAGCGTTCATGGAACGGAGTGGCGATCTTATCCCGAAGAGGGGCCCGCAACCACGCTCCTGTGCTGACGCGCGCAAGCCTGCCGGGCAACCCCCCGGGCAATACCCCGGGCGATACTAATGATCACCAGGCCCGCTACATTGAAGCGGCCGTGAATGGAGTGCTGATCACGTCACTCTATCTGCCTAATGGGAACCCGCAGCCTGGGCCCAAATTTAACTACAAGCAGGCGTGGTTTGAGCGGCTGCTGACTCATGCCGCCGATCTCATGGCGACAGGCGCACCCGTGATACTGGCAGGTGACTATAACGTTGTGCCGACGCCACAGGATATATATCCGACGCGATCATTGGATGACAATGCGCTGGTCCAACCGGAAAGCCGGAAGCTGTTTGCGCGCTTGCTGGCGCAAGGCTGGACTGACGCACTGCGCAAGCTGCAACCAGAAGGGCCACTCTGGACATTCTGGGATTACAAGCGCGAGCGATGGTCGAAGGACAAAGGCATGCGGCTGGATCATCTGCTGCTTTCACCCTCGATAGCTGACCAGCTTGTGGACGGTGGCGTTGACCGATGGGTGCGCGGCGAGGAAAACTCGAGCGACCATGCTCCGGCGTGGATCGTGCTAGATCGATGATCGATAGCTCTTAACTAGCATTCACGTTCCGTTAACACATCTCTCTCAGCCTTAGCCTGCCGTACGAATACTCGAGCCATTTCACCTTAGGCCCCTCAAATCCAGACCACCTGCTGCTTTTCTTTGAGCATCTCTGGTTTTAGTTCCGGTTCTAGTTCCTGGGTTTTAGTTCCAAAGAGGTGCCTTATGCGCAAGCTGTTTCCTCTCGCTATCCTCATTTGTCTTCAGGTCTCACTCTATCCTCAGCAATCTCCAAACAACACGGCCGCTGGACTGAACGGCCTGCCCATTTCATTTGAAGAAAACCATGGGCAGGTAGATTCGGATGTCCGATACCTTGCTCACGCCGGCAAGAGTGCAATTTACTTCACGCCCAACGAAGCTGTGTTGGCTTTGTATTCACGCGATTCGCAAAAAAAGCCTGCGGTTTCCGCCCTCCGCATGCAATGGATTGGAGCAAACGCACACCCGGAAATGGTTGCCGAACGTCCATTACCCGGCAGAATCAATTACCTGATCGGGAGAGATCCAGCGAACTGGCATACCGATCTTCCTACGTATGGGCAGGTGCGCTATCGCGACTTGTTCCCGGGCGTGGACGCAGTTTTTTTTGGCAAGGATGGAGAGATTGAGTATGACCTGGTCCTCAGCCCCGGAGTGGATCTGGAAAAAATTTCCTTCGGTCTGGAAGGAGTCCAGTCAATGAGATTGGCAGGCAACGGAGATCTGGTGCTCAGCTTGGCAAACGGTGAAGTGCGTCACCGCCGGCCCATGGTCTACCAGGAAAATGACAGCGCGCGCCGCTGGCTTTCCGCCCATTACGTCATCCACAACAACAAAACAATCGGATATGAAGTTGCCGGCGTGAATCCTAAACTGCCGTTGGTGATCGATCCTACGTTGGTGTATTCCACTTACATTGGCAGCGACACTCCCGATTCGGTCAGCTCCGTTGCCGTGGACCAGTTCGGACAAGCCTACATAACCGGAAGCACTGTTTTCGGCTTCCCGACCAAGAATCCTGCCCAGGGAAACCAGCTCGGCACGGATGCATTTGTGACCAAGCTCTCCGCCAATGGCGGCAGCCTGATCTACTCCACCATTCTTGGTGGCAGCTCAGTTGACACGGGGAACGCGATTGCGATTGACCGTTTCGGCAGCGCTTATGTAGCCGGGGAAACATCATCCACCGATTTCCCCACAACTCCGGGAGCGTTCCAGTCGCCCGCGTCAGACGCAGACAATGGTTTCGTCACCAAGCTGAGTCCCAGCGGATCGTCGTTTGTGTATTCGCTTTTGCTCGGCGGCGGCGACTTAGATACCATTATGTCCATGGCGCTTGACACTCAGCACCGTGTGTACGTTACCGGTTTCACCTGCTCGCTGAACTTTCCCACCAAGAATGCATTTCAGCCGGTTACCAACAGCCAGAATTGCGCGGACGGAGGCGGAGACACGTTTGTCACACGCATAAACGCCGCCGGAAGCGACCTCGACTATTCGACATATCTGGATGGTACTTTTGAAAGTATCGGCCGGGGAATCGCCGTCGATTCCACCTTTCATGCTTACGTTACAGGGGCCACGGAATCCCCTGATTTCCCCACGACGCCTGGCGCATTTCAGAGAACGCTCACGGCGAAAACAATTCCCAGCTTTCCCCACGATATTCCGGGGCACAATGCCTACGTGACCAAATTTTCTGCGGATGGCCGTTCTCTGGTCTATTCCACTTTTCTTGGCGGCACGGTTTCAGATGACGGTGTAGCCATCGCCCTGGATAGCTCGGGGCGTGCCTACGTTACTGGTTCTACCCAGTCGAAGGATTTTCCGGTGACCTGCAGGCGCATTCCAGAAAACGCTGCACGGGACCTCTGACGCATTTGTCACGAAGTTTCAAATCACCGGCAGCGGCTTATTCTATTCCACTTTTCTTGGCGGAAGCGGCGCCGATGGCGGAAATTCCATCGCAGTGGATAGCCTTGGCCGCGCCTATGTTGCCGGCGGCACTTCGTCGGCAGATTTCCCTGTCCTCAACCCGATCCAGGCGCATCTCGGCGGCTCACAAGACGCGTTTGTGACCAAGCTGGCTGCCACTGGAAACGCTCTGTTCTACTCTACCTATCTCGGAGGCGCGGCAGCGGACAATGCTAATTCCATACGGCTGGACAGTAATGCAAACGCTTATGTTGGCGGCGTAACCAGCTCAACTAACTTCCCCACAACGCCCGGAGCATTTTCTCGAACTAAAAAGCAGTCAAGCGACGGATGGGTGGCGAAGATCGCACCTTAGGAAATTTTCAGAAACTCGGGCTCTTGCATGCGCACCCTCACAAGGGTGCGCTTTTTTGGCGACATGTTGGACGGTGGCTTGTTTGCTTTGATAGGCTCTAACTAAGTGGAGGTTCTATGCGAGACAATGATTCAAAGTCGAGCACTTCAAATCCACCATCGGGCCCGGCAGATCCAACCCGCCGAAAATTTCTTGTGAATACCGGGACTGCGGCGGCAGCCTCCGTTATCGGGGCATATCTGCCCGCAAACGCCCGTAGTGTCGATGAGCAGAGCGGTTCCGACCGGAGCAAGCATGAACACAGCCGACCATCGAAGGAGCGATTCCAATCGTTCTCCACATCAACGGTAAGGACCACCAACTTCACATCGATCCTCGGACAACGCTGCTGGATTGCATCCGTGAAACTGTGGCTCTTACCGGAACAAAAAAAGGCTGTGATCACGGGCAATGCGGCGCATGCACGGTGCATGTGAACGGCAGGCGCGTGACTTCCTGCCTGAGTCTGGCGTTGCTGCACGATGGGCACGAGATCACCACTATCGAAGGCCTGGGTACACCTGACGCTCTGCATCCAATGCAGGCGGCCTTCCTCGCCAGCGATGGATACCAGTGCGGATACTGCACCTCCGGCCAGATCATGTCGGCAGTTGCATTGCTCAAGGAGCCCTGCGGCGCTGATGATGCGGCGGTGAAGGAGCTGATGAGCGGCAATATCTGCCGATGCGGCGCATACGCCAACATTGTTGCGGCAATCCAACAGGTCCGCAAGAACACATAGCACCGAACAGGAGCGATCCCTATGCGCACTTTTGAATTCAAGCGTCCTGAGAATGCGGCGGCGGCGGTCGCGATTGCTGCGCAGGCAAAAACCGCGCAACAAGGCGCGGACACCAGGTTTGTCGCCGGCGGCACCACGTTGATCGACCTGATGAAGCTGGAGGTTGAAACGCCGGAGCAGGTGATCGATATCAACCGTCTGCCGCTCGACAAGATCGAAGAGTTGCCGAATGGCGGTTTGAAGATCGGCGCCACCGTTCGAAATTCAGATCTGGCGCACCACCCAAAGGTCCAGAAAGATTATCCCGTGCTCTCGCAGGCCATTCTGTCTGGAGCATCGGCGCAGCTGCGCAATCTGGCGACTACGGCCGGCAACCTGCTTCAGCGAACGCGCTGCATGTATTTCCGCGATACGGCTATGCCGTGCAACAAGCGCGAGCCAGGAACTGGATGCCCGGCCATCACCGGCAGCAACCGTATGCTCGCGATCCTTGGCACAAGCGAACATTGCATCGCCACGAATCCGTCAGACATGTGTGTAGCCATGGCAGCATTGGAAGCAACGATCCATGTACAAGGAACCGAAAGGTTCGCGTGAGATCGCCTTCGCTGATTTTCATCTCTTGCCGGGAAACACACCGCATCGCGAAACCGTGCTCGAACCGGGTGATCTCATCACGCACGTCACTCTGCCTCCGCCTCGATCGGGAAGCAAACAGGCATATCTCAAGCTGCGCGACCGGGCGTCGTATGAATTCGCTCTGGCATCGGCGGCAGTGGTGATCAGCGTTGCGGGCGGAAGTGTGACTCACGCGCGCATTGCATTGGGCGGCGTGGGGACCAAACCGTGGCGGTCTCATGAAGCCGAAGGCGTTCTCATGGGCAAGCCTGCTGATGCCGCGAACTTTCGCAAAGCGGCGGAAGCTGCCCTGCACGGCGCCAAAGCGCAGAGCGAAAACGGATTCAAGATTGAATTAGCCAGGCGTTGCCTTGTGCATGCTTTGCAAACTGCCGCGAACGGTTGATCTCATCGCTGTTTCTCACCCAGGGAGGAAATGATGGCGACACTGGAAGCTTCTCCGACTGTTTCTCCGATTGGCCGCGACACAGTTCGCGTGGATGGTTCGCTCAAGGTGAGCGGACGGGCGCAGTACACGTCTGATTTTCATTTTCCCGGGATGCTATACGCGGTTCCTGTTGGTGCGACCATCGCCAACGGAAAGATCACCAAGCTTGATACGGCTACGGCTGAGAAGATGCCGGGCGTCCGGGCGATCCTTCATCGCGGCAACATTGGGAAAATCTTTCGCTCCATACCAGGACCGGGATTCGAGGGCATCTGCGAAGAGCGGCGCCCACCGTTCGATGATGATGTGGTGCGCTATTACGGCCAATACATTGCGCTGGCGGTGGCGGACACGTTTGAAACCGCCAAGGCCGCTGCCGATGCGGTCCACGCCACATACGCCGCGGAGAAGCCAAACGTCGCAACTCATCTTGAAGCGGACAATGATCCTGATCTGGTGATGACCAGTTTCGGCCCCCGGCATCGGTTGGACAGCCATCGTGGAGACCCGGACACGGCATTCGCAAGCGCACCAGTCAAGCTCGACTATACGTACGTCACACCGACTGAAACCCATAATCCTCTTGAGACGCACGCCACAACCGCAATCTGGGATGGACCCACGCTCACGTTGTATGAGTCCGCTCAAGGCGTCGTAAACCTGCAGGGTGTGCTTGCTCAGATGTTTGGTTTGCCGGCGGAGAACGTCCGCGTGATCACAAAATTCGTGGGATCAGGCTTCGGTGGCAAGTTGTTTCCGTGGACGCATTGTCCGCTGGCCGCAGCCGCAGCGCGCCAGCTAGGCAGGCCGGTGAGATTAGTCCTGAGCCGCAAGATGATGTTCCAGACCGTGGGTCATCGGCCGCGAACCCAGCAGCGCGTCCGCATTGGCGCCACCAAAGAGGGCAAGCTGGTCTCACTGCAGCACGATTACATTTACCAGACGTCCATGCTCGATGCGCATCACGAAGACTGCGGCGAAGCCACGCCATTTCATTACAGCGTGCCTAATCTTCGCGTCACGTTCGGCCGTGCGAAACGGAACATCGGTGCAGGAGCGGACATGCGCGGTCCCGGCGCGGTCCCCGGCCTATACGCGACTGAATCCGCGATGAATGAACTGGCGCATCAGCTCAAGATCGATCCAGTCAAACTTCGCATGATGAACGAGCCGAAGATTGACGAGGGATCCGGGCTTCCATTTTCCTCGCGCCACGCCGTTGAGAGCTTTGAACTCGGGGTGGAAAAATTTGGCTGGTCCAAGCGCACGCCGGGCGTTGGCTCAATGAAGCGCGACGGCTTAACGTTGGGCTGGGGGATGGCTGGATGCGCGTGGCTTGCCGGAAGATTTGCGGCGGCAGCGAGTGTGCAGATGCGCGACGACGGCACCACACGCGTCGCCTGTGCCACTCAGGATATCGGCACTGGAACCTATACCAACCTCGCGCAACTTGCCGCGCTTAGGACCGGCGTGCCGTTGGAGAATGTGGAGGTCGCGCTGGGCGATACTTCGCTTCCGCCGGGCCCGATCTCAGGCGGGTCATTGGCTACCGCCTCGGTAATCCCAGCGGTATTTGCAGCGGCGGACAGCGCCATTGGCTCACTGATGATGGTCGCGGCATCCACGCCCGGATCACCATTTGCAGGCCGCAAACCAGAAGATCTGGGATTCGAGAACGGCCGGGTCTTTGTGAAGGCTGACGGCGCCGGGAAGGGCGTGGCTTTCGCGGAACTTCTCCAGCGCGCCAACCTCCGCCAGGTTAGCGGCAGCGGTGATGCCCCGGCGACATTCGGGGATCCTAATGGGAAGTTCTCGACTCACTCCTATGGGTGCCACTTTGCTGAAGTCACCTGGCAACCGGAGATCGCGCGCTTGCGCGTCAGTCGTGTCGTGAGCGTCATCGACGCCGGCCGAATTTTGAACCCACTGGCAGGCCGCAATCAAATTCAGGGCGCGGTCGTGATGGGAATTGGCATGGCGCTGCTCGAGCACACATCTTACGATCCGCAGAACGGCGCACCGATTAACAGCAGCATGGCTGACTATGTGGTTGCGGTGAACGCCGATGCGCCGCCAATAGAGGTACATTTTCTCGATTTCCCTGACAAGGTGATCAACGAACTGGGTGCGCGCGGGATTGGCGAGATCGGCCTGGCCGGCATCGCGGCAGCCATTACTGACGCGGTGCACCATGCAACAGGGGTTCGCGTGCGGGAACTGCCGGTAAAGATCGAGGATTTGCTGGCGTGAGTTCTGGCTAGACCTTGATAAAAATCTTTCTTCGATACAAGGCCCATGCCACAAGAATCCACACCGCCATGTAGCAGGTGGCGAAGAGCAGCGACGCATTCTTTTCTTGCGCCAGTGGCGCGAACCAACGGAAATAGATCCAGGTCTGTACATCGATTGATTGTGTCCCGTCGGCGACCTTGAGGACGATTCCTAATTTGGAGATGAATGAGGAGAGCGCGTACACCAGGATGGCATTCGATCCCAGCCACAGAAACGGTTTGGCCCACGCGCGCCAGCCGCGCATCTCAATGAGCCACCAGCAGAGGGCCAGCGCGAGGCATGCAGCTCCAGCTGTAAAGAGCACGTAGGAACTGGTCCACAAAGGTTTGTAAATGGGGAACCAGGGATGCCACGCGTAACCCGCAGCCACGCCCGCCGCGCCGGCTATAAGAAGGAAGCGCACTTTGTGCGAGAGGCTTGTGGCGCCGAGCAGGAATTCTCCGGTCAGCGTTCCCAGCAGCGTGGTTGCGATTGCTGGAAACGTGCTCAGCAGCCCTTCAGGATCGAAATCCTGGCGGTAGAGATGGCCGAGCATGAGCTTGCGGTCAATCCACCCCGCCAGGCTGCAATGCTGCGTGACCCACGCGGCGTGATCGCATCCCGGAACCGGGACGAACCGCATGACCGCATAGTAGCCGGCAAGCAGTCCGGCAATCCACAGGATCCGCCCGCGGCCCGTTGTCCAGAGCGTAATCAATGAGGCGCACAGATATACCACGGCGATCCGCTGCAATACTCCGGGATATCGCATGTGGGAGAAATCGAGAGATGGAAGGATGGTGATTGCGTAAGCGATCAACAGAACCAGCACGCTGCGCCGCGCTGCGTGCTTCATCAGCACGCGATGGGAATCGCCACGCGCGCGTCGCGCAGCAAATGACAGCACCATGGATGTCCCGACGATAAACAGGAAGAATGGAAAAATCAGGTCCGTCGGTGTCCACCCGTTTGCGTCCACCCACCATTTTCCCGGATACGAACCTATGGGGTGCTCGCTCATCAGTTCGTCGGCATGAGCCAGCGGCCAGTAAGCGTCTGAACCAGAGTTGTTGACCAGGATCATGCTGGCGATCGTGAGCCCGCGGAAAATATCCAGCGACTCAAGGCGCTGCCTGCCGGTCGATATGTCCCGGACAGGTATTGGTCCTGGCCTGGTGATCGTAGTGTGGGTAGACGTTGCCATCTGGCAATTAAGGCAGGATCAGGCCCGCCCCGCGAACTCCCGCGTCTCGGTGGATACCTTGATTGTTTCGCCTTCTTTAATAAAGAGGGGGACCCGGATCTCGATGCCAGTTTCCAGTGTTGCAGGTTTGGTCACGCTGCCGCTGGATGTGTCGCCGCGGACACCCGGCTCTGTATACGTGACTTTCAACTCCACATGGGCCGGCAGCTCCAAGCCGATCGGGTTGCCGTTGTAACGATGCAACTGGATGATGACACCTTCCACGATAAAGTTTTGCGCATCGCCGATCATCTCGCTGGAAAGAGTGAGAGTCTCATAGCTCTCCTGGTCCATGAAGTGGAACCCACTTCCGTCGCTGTATAAATAGGATGCGGGGACGGTCTCAAGGTCCGGCTCCTTGAACCGTTCACTGGCCTTGAATGTCTTGTCAAAAACGGCGCGGGTAAGAAGGTTGCGCATCTTCAGGCGGACCAGCGTCTGGCCGCCTCTGGCGGTAGGAGTGGAAACCTCCGCTTCCAGGCAAAGGAATGGAGTGTTTTCAATTTCAAAAAACATTTTGCGCTTTACGTCGATTGCGTCAATCAATGATGCCATGATTCCCTCAGAGACAGGCCCAAACTTTAGACACCACTGGCCTCCCGTTGGGTAAGGATAACAGGTAACGCGAACAAATTCGTTGGCAGGGACATCCCGCGAGGTGAAGAGATCGTGGAGGAAGATGCCGGCAGCAGCATGAAGTTCAGTTCATAGAGGGACTATCGGACGGTCTGGAAACTGTAAGTAGTAACAAGATATAAGGCACTTCCCATGAGTGGATTTGTGGCGTATGTTGGAATCCACTTGCAACCACCGATGAAGAATTCAATTCTCATTCTCGCGATAGGACTCGCGATGGCGGTTTTGGCCTCCGCTTTTTTCATTCAATCTTTACTCTGGTCTTCCACAACAGATTCTTCGCGAAGCTTCCATCAGATTGTAATTCCCGTCGGCAAAGGGCCGGGATCTCTTGCCATTGCTGATTTAAATCATGACGGCAAGCCAGATATCGTTGTGGCCAATACCGTTGACGAAACGGTAAGCGTCCTGCTGGGCGATGGCAAAGGCCACTTTGCTCCAGCGCCAGGTTCGCCTTTCCCGTGCGGGAAAGCTCCGAATGATATAGCAGTTGCGGACATGAATGGTGACGGCAATCTCGATCTGGTGATTGCGAACACTGGAACGCCGTTTATTACCATCCTGTTGGGGGACGGTAAGGGAGGCTTCAGGCCTTCACCGCATTCTCCGTTTTCTACGCAGTCTTATCCACACGTTCATGGGATTGCCATTGCGGATTTCAATAGCGACGGCAAACTTGATGTCGTCACTGATAGTTGGGGACATGATCAAATACTGATGCTCCTCGGCGATGGCGCCGGGAATCTCATTCTTCCCGGGCGGCTTTTCAACACCGGTAAGCGGCCTTATCAACGCCTGCGTTCCGCCGACGTTAATAAGGACGGCAAGCCCGATGTGGTTACTACAGACTATGGATAGCGGTGCTGTTTCAATTCTTCTGGGCGATGGGAAAGGTGAAGTGCGTGACGCGCCAGGTTCGCCGTTTCCAGCCGGGCTTTCCCCATGGGCTGTCGCGATTGATGACATCAATAAGGACGGCAACCTCGACCTGGTCGTTCTTCCTTATGACCGCGATGTCACAGACCCGAAGCAACTTGCGGTCACAGTACTGCTCGGCAATGGCAAGGGCGGATTTACGAAAATGAGTAGCTCGCCTCTTTCCCTTGCGGGTTGTCACGGGCCAGATCGCATCGCCACCGGCGATCTCAGCGGACATGGATCCCGCGACATCGTCGTCTCGTGCGCGCAAAACAATAAGCTGATGGTGTACCAGGGGTCGAAGGAAGGCGCATTCCAGGTTTCCATGCAAGATATCCAGACGGGCTGGTCCGGCCTCTCCGTCGCCGATCTGAATGGCGATGGCAAAGATGACATCATCGTATCGAACGGCGTATTGGACGCTAAGCACTCCCACGCCTCAGGTACTATCACCATCTTGTTGAGCAAATAATCCCGCGAGAAACGCGCTACGACTGCTTTCAAATGTGGTTTCTTGCCGCCCACTCCGGTCAACGAGCTTACGTTTGCCATCGACCACAAATGCGCATTCTGGGACGCAGCCTCGGGCAGGGTACTGCCGTAAATCTGAAACCGCATTAAAGAATGACAAGCAGAAGCCATCCGTAGTGTGGGTGGCTTTTGCTTTTTTAAGATTTGGACCGCAGACCCATCTATCCCACCCTTTGCTGCGCAAAGGATGCGGCACCCAGAGTATCGTGAACGAAATGAAACCAGGGGAATGGGTGGGCCACCTGTCCGACAAAGTGGTTGGCTAGGACAACCGCAGAGATGCGTCTCGGATCTATCTTTACATGGCGGTTACCGTGACCAGCAACCCACCGGCTGAGATCCAGACTTTAATCGACGCCCACATCAACGGCTTCAACACCCAAGACAACGATCTTTTCTTCAGCGTTTTCGCGGATACCGCGATCATCATCGACGGCATTGCGCCCTATCGCTGGTTGAACCCACATGCTCCGGCTAATTGGCTCGCTGACGTAGAGAAATGGCGTGAGGGACTTGGCGTGACCTACGAGCACCTGTCCTACGACATGGGCTTCTGGAATGTCGAGGGCTCGTCCGCATATGCTGTCATATCGGGGACGCTCACTGTTACGATTAAGGGACAGTCGGTCGCTCGGACCGGTACCCTTGCCTATACGTTCGCGAACCGCGATGGCGTCTGGAAGATAGAGGCGCAGGCTTGGGGCCGCACGTCGTAGCCTGCTTTATGTGTGGACGACCTTCTTGTGCAGCGCTCGGTTAGTGTGCCGAGATCGCTGGCGTAATATCGCCATTACACCTTACTGCGCAAAGGATTGATTGGATAAGAGCGAAGGCCCCGGTCGACACAGTATTCTTTGTTTGACGACGAAGACCACTGGGAAGAAAGGAGCCTTCAGATGATGATTATAGGTTGTGATTTCCATCCCAGCTGGCAACAAGTTGCTTGGTTAGATATAGAAACCGGAGAAACCGCGGAAAGGAAGTTGCTGCATGCCAGCGGAGAAGCCAGACAGTTCTATGCTGGATTAGTTGGGCCGGTTCGTGTGGGTCTGGAGTCAACGGGCAATAGCCACTGGTTTGTGGACATGCTGACGGAGCTGGGCCATGAGGTATGGATCGGAGATGCGGCCCAGATTCGAGCCAGCCAGGTACGGAAGCAGAAGACAGACCGTCGGGATGCTGCGCACATTCTGGACTTACTGGTAAAGAATGCTTTTCCGCGGATATGGACACCATCGCGGCAGGAACGGGATCAGCGGCAGTTGTTGATCCATCGCTACAAGCTGGTGACGTTGCGGGCGCGGGTGAAGAACGAGTTGCAGCACTTGGCGCTGAACCAGGGCATGCAGAAGGGCCGGTCGCTGTGGAGTAAAGACGGCCAGAAGCAGTTGCTGGAGCTACCGTTGCAGTTCTGGGCGGGCACGCGGCGCAAGAACCTGCTGGAGTTGCTGAAACAGATGGACCAGCAGTTGGTGGTGCTGGACCAGGCGGTGAAGAAAGCAGCGGAGGAAAATGAAAAAGCCTGTCTGCTGATGACGCAGCCTGGTGTAGGCCCGATCACGTCACTGGCCTACGTGCTGACGATGGGCGATGTGGCCCGCTTCCAGCGAGGCAAACAAGTCGCCAGCTATCTGGGACTGATTCCCCGGGAGTACAGTTCGGCCGGCAAGCAACATCTGGGTGGGATCAGCAAGCAGGGCAATCGCTTCATGCGCATGCTGTTGGTAGAGGCAGCGCAGGCCGTGGTCCGTTACGATCCCGGATTTCGCAATGAATATCTGCATCGCTGCCATCACAAGCCGAAAGCCGTGGCTAAAGTGGCGGCGGCACGCAAGTTGGCTGTACGACTCTACTGGATGCTTCGCACCAACACGGCATATCCGGAGGTCGTTCGCATCGAGAGCAGCTCGCGGGTGCCCCTGGGCGGTTAAGCGCCGTCCGCAGGATTGATTGGGCGCTCTCGCACCCAACAGCAGGTTGGGTGTTCGCATAGAAGAATCATGGTCGAAGTCTTAGGCCGAATCGATGGTTGGTGGAACGGCAAAGCAAAAAGCAACTGCCAAACCTTCCACTGAAGGGTGATTCAAGTACAGGTGCTTCACAGTGTCTTCGTCGAGTAAGTTCTGTGGCAAACAAAACGATGCTCACGCATCGCCAGGGATAGTTTGTCCTTGACAGAACCTTCGCTCTTATCGAGGGGCACCCACAGCATGTTAGGGGAAACCGATAAGGTGGGTCACCTGCCGATTTTTCGCCAACTGAGCTAATGCCGCCACCATGCAAGGGACTTACGTGATGAGTCCCAGTAGAAGTTGAACGAGTCGCACTCCTCATCCAGCACACTGAACTCTTTACAGCCCTTAACAGGCTTGCACCCCGGTAGAGGTCCTTCGCCCGTCTTGCAATCCAACGGCGATGCCTCAATCCGCTTTGGAACCGCACAGAATCCATTCTGTTTATCCCGCTGGATCGGGAATGAGAATAGTAGAACTTTATCTGGTTGTGCACCTGATACGACGCCAACGACAACCATGTCCTTCTGGGAACCCAACACCACAGCGTCGGATTTCCCGTCACAAGTAACGTCAGCAAGAATGGCGGATTTGCTGTTCCACGAAACTTCCGGGTGCGACTTCTGAAGTTTGCTGACCATGTCATCGGTCTTCGATACCTGTGTATTCGCGGACGTAGCAAGTAGGGCGACGATTATGAAACTCCAAGTCGTTCTCATGAGAACACTGTACGCCGAAGAGGTTTCACTATTCCAGCCTGACTGTTGCAAACAGTCGATTCCCAGGGCTTACGCGCCCGGGCCAGACCCTCTCGCCCTTCGGGCTGAGTATTGTCCCATTTCGCACTTGATTCGCCTGAAGAACCTCCCTATACTCTGGCAGCGCGTGGGCGAATAAGCAGCTGGCAGATAGCAGCTGGCAAATAGCCGAGCAAAACCAAAAGCAGCAGCAAACAGGAGTTGACAGTCTTGTGACAGTCTTGTGACTGGCTTATGACAGGCTTGTCATAGGCTTATGCCTGGCTTTATTGAATGGAATTACCCATTTGTTTGCAACACAGGTGGGAAATAAGGGGGTAGGGTTGCTGGCTGAGAGGTATCGGCAGTAGGTCGCGAAGGGCAAAAACATACCACTGATGACACGGATAACACTGATAAAAGCGGCCTAAAACGGGCTTCGACCGCTCGGTCACCGCTCGGTCGAAATGCACTTTGACTTTTGTTTGCAACAAAACGTCCATGGGGGGTGGGGGTCTGGCTGAAGGACGCAGGCAGAGGGGCGCAAAGAGATTGCCAGAATTGCCAAAATTGGGAATCGCCGGAATTGAAAGCCAAACTCTTACCGCGGATTTGCACGGATAACGCGGATCGGGAAAGATCAACCACGGAGGGCGGGGGCGCCACACAAGTTTCGCCGGCATCCGGTATCATCCGTCATTGTTTGTAATCAAAACGTTCGTACTCGAAACCAAATCAGGTATTGTGTATCCATGATTTTTAGATCACCGATTTCCAAATCAATGTTGAAGACATATTGGGGAAGCCACGTTCGTTCGCAGGTAGCTCAAACCGCACTTGTACTGATCATTATTATGGGGACCGTCTTTGGAACCGTTGCTGCGGGAGTTGCCCAGACTGCTCCCCCGGCTGCTCCAGTGCCGTCACCTGCTGCGCGGCCGCGCGCGCACCATGAGCCAACGCATTTTGACATCCTGCGTGGGGCGTATGGGCCGAATCGCGCCAACAATGATCTGCTTTTCTACCATCTGGATATCCGCATTGATCCGGATAAGAAGCTGGTCAGCGGGAAGAACACCATTCGCTTCAAGATGCTCAAGGACGATACGCGGATACAGCTCGACCTGGACGACGCGCTGAAGATCGACAAAATTCTGCTGGGCACAACCACGCTCAAGTATGAGCGCGATTCCGGCGCGGTCTTTATTGATTTCCCTGAGACATTGCATGCCGGCAGCGTTTACTCCGTTGATTTCTACTATTCCGGGACGCCGCTCCATCAGGGCAGGTTTGGCGGCTTTACTTTTGGGACGGACCAGTCCGGCCATCCGTGGATTTACACCGCGTGTGAAGGCATTGGCGCCAGCATATGGTGGCCCAACAAAGACCAATGGCGCGACGAAGTGGAAAGCATGGAAATCAGCGTGGCCGTCCCGAACAGCCTGGTGGATGTTTCCAACGGAAAATTCATGGGCAAGACCGACCTGGGCGATGGCTACACGCGCTGGGATTGGCTGGTGCACTATCCCATCAATAACTATGACGTTTCTGTAAATATCGGCAACTATCAGCACTACTCCGAGAATCTGGGCGATCTGGCGATGGATTTTTACGCACTGCCGGAAGACATGGACAAAGCCAGGAAGCAATTCTCGCAGGCCAAGGGAATGATTGAGGCCTACCAGCACTACTTTGGCGAGTATCCGTTCAAGAAAGATGGATACAAGCTGATCGAAGTGCCTTATTCCGGCATGGAGCACCAGAGCGCCGTCACATACGGAAACCATTTTGCTAACGGCTACCTTGAGCGCGACTGGACCGGCGTGGGCATCAGCCCGAGATTCGACTTCATCATTATTCATGAGAGCGGGCATGAGTGGTTTGGGAACAGCATCACCGCCGCTGACAGCTCAGACATGTGGATCCATGAGGGCTGGACGACCTACCTGGAATGCCTTTACGTGGAATATATGTATGGCCACGAAGATTACTTGAAATATACCAACGCGTATAAAACCAAGGTCAAGAATGAAGAGCCGATTATTACGGCCCGGGGCGTGAATGGCGAGCCTCCGCAGGACCAGTATTTTAAGGGCGCGCTCTTTATCAATACGCTGCGCAGCATTGTGAATGATGACCCGCGCTGGTGGAAGCTGCTGCACGATTTCTACCAGCACTTTAAATATCAGGACATCATGACCGAGGATATCGTCCAGTACTTCAATCAGCAGACGGGAATGGACCTGACGCCGGTCTTCAATCAGTATCTGCGCCATACGGCGATCCCCACGCTGGAATTAAAGTTCGATGACGGCAAGGGAACTGTGCAGTATCGATGGAAGGTGGATGAGCCGGGGTTTCAAATGCCGGTGCGCGTCGGCGATAAAGACAAGTGGCAGATGATCAAGCCGACGGTTGATTGGCAGACCATGCCGACTACGTTAACGAAAGACAAATTCGATGTCGCCTTCGATGTCGCCACAGATTTGTACTACGTGAATGTGAGTAAGGAATGAAGATCGTTTGCAAACGGGGCGGCATGGCCTTCACTCCAGGAACTGAACCATGTCGTAATTCGCAATGGTAGCGGCCAAACTTGCAGGAGATACGCCATATTTGTTTTTGAGATTCTTGTTGGCGCCGTGCGCGAGAAGGATTTTTATCATCTCACCGCGTCCACTTGAGTGAAACACGGCTGTGCTCAATGGCGTATTTCCGTAGGCATCTTGAGCATCCACTTCAGCCCCGTGCCGAAGCAGGCGTCCTGCTATGGCCAGGCGATATTCCTGGGCTGCGAAATGGAGGGGCGTTTCCAGCTTGATTTTACCTTTGGCGTTGACGTTGGCTCCGGAAGCGATTAACTCGGAGACGATCTCAATTTTTCCATCGACGACTGCATGGAACAAAGGTGTCCGGCCATCGCGGTCCAGCGAGTCAACGATCTCGCCTTCCGCGATGAGTTGTTGTACGAGCGACAGGTCGCCCATCATCACTGCCTTGAGCAATTCGCTGGTCTTATTTCGGCTGCTCATATTTATGGCTTATGTTCGGCGCCCGGTCTTCAAGTCAGGTAGAGATCGAGATGATTTATTCGATCATTGAATTCTTGCCGGGTCAATCCTTTCTGAACTTGGCTTGTTTGGGGGTGCCAGGGGGCCACCATTCATCCCAGGGGTTTACAATTGGCAGCCATGAAAATCTTCTATCGTTTGTGCCTTGTTTTGTTTCTTGCCGGAGCAGCAACATCCGGTTTTCTGGTCAACTCGCTACATGCCTCGACTGAGGGAGAGCAGGCGGTCCTGGCTCCAATCACAGCAATGTTTGCCGCCATGGCGAAACACGATGTAACGGAGTTTAAGAAACCAATGCTGACCGGCGGCACCATGGTGCTGATGCGGGATGGCAAGCCGACCCAGATGACGTTTGACGCCTTTGCCGATCGGATTGGAAAACCTGGCAAAGCGCAGATTGAGGAGCGCATTCACGATCCGCTGGTGAAGATTGATAACGATCTGGCGGTGGTGTGGGCCCCGTTTGAGTTTCTGGTGGACGGCAAGGTGGACCACTGCGGGACGGATCTGTTCAATATGGTTCGAGTGAACGGGCAGTGGCTGGTTGCGAGTATCGCGGATACCGGGCGGAAGGATTGTCCGGGTAAGTAGAGGATGGGGCAAATAGACGCAGAGGCGCAGAAGTTACGCATTTTTTTTTTGGCGGCTTGATGGGTGGCCCGCAGCCCAAGCCCATATGGACTTCCCGCAACCAAGATGACCTATGCCTAGAGGATAAATATGTTCGGACTACCCAGCAATTTCGACCCAAGTTTTCTGTGCGGGAGAACCTTGGACTTAGTCTGCTTCACCGCACATCAAGTCAACTTGCACTTCTCTGATGACTGTCTAATCAGTGTGGAAGGAGATATGGCTCTGAATGACGGCGAAAACCTGCGATTGCCTGATGTTTTATCGTTAGCATACATTCTGATCAACCAGGAGATCGATGGTGCTCTTAGCACCGACGCTGGAACTCTCTCCCTATCCTTCAAGAACAAAAAGACCCTTCATGTACGCGACTCAAATCGTCAATTTGAATCTTATGCGGTCAGCGTAAAAGGCGCGATCGTGGTGAGAGTTTGAGGGAGTGTATCGCCCTTTAGCGCTGTTTGCGCAACCGTGGGACACTATCCCACAACCTTATACGGCCGCATCATCTCGTCATCTTCATGCTCCAGGATGTGGCAGTACCAAACGTAACCGAACTCCTGGCCCGGAGCAGGTTTGACCGCAAAAAGATGGCAAATGCATCTTGATGCGATTGAATCTGCATTTTCTCGCGGTCTGTTGTATCCTTCTAAGGTGCACCATATTTCTCGCACGGAGGCAATTGCTTGGCAGAAGTCCGATTACAGGAAGGCGAGCCGCTGGAAAACGCGCTGCGCCGGTTTAAACGTAAGGTCCAGACAGAAGACATCATTAAGGAAGTAAAACGCCATTCGTACTACCTGAAGCCAGGTGAGAAGCGTCGCGTAAAACAGGCTTTGGCGCGTAAACGGGCCAAGAAAAAGATCCGCAAAGACCGCGACTCCCGCCCTGATCGCGACTAACTGCTGCGCATCCGCGCTGTCGGCGCTATTCTTTGCTTCATCGTGTAGGATTCTGTCCACCAACCCACTCTTTCGGGGATATCCCGTGAAGAGTGGGCCAGCACGCCTGGAGTTGGCCTCTTATAGCTAACCCCTTTAGTCTTTTCGCTCTTGAACGCGTTATGATGTTCTTAGTCCTGAATGGAACAAGACCTGACAATCCTGAAAGATGACATGATCGCCTTCATTGAGGGCCATGGTCTGCGCCGCTTCAGCGCGTATGTGAGCGAGGAAGTGGCCAACGTCCCGTGGTCTACCGATGAAGACCATCCGGATGGATGGAAGGATTTTGTCGAACTGGCGAAGGCCTCCAATGTGAGCTTTGTCACCATGAATCATGTTTCCCTGGAGAAAGAAGATGTTGATCTTCTGATCAACCGCCTCCAGGAAATCGAATACATGGATGAAGACGACATGGAGGAAGCCGGCTGGCTGCGCAGCTTTATTGGCAAGGTGGGCTATCTGCAGATCGGATTCCCGTGCCAGGGCGTGATGTTTTTATACGAAGTTTCCACGCCGTGGTATGAAACGTTTCAACGGCTGGAAAACGCAGCCGACGATTATGACGGCATCCTGATTGATGATAGCGATCAGGATAAAGAATAAGACCAAGCGCTGAAACTGAGCGGCTGGTGAACAACCTTGTAGCGGGTTGGAGCGAAGCGAAATAATGAAATGGAGCTACTCGACTCCCGATCCCGCACAAGTTGAAAGCCTTCGCGCGGAAGCCAAAGTCTCTCCCATTCTTGCCCGGCTTCTGGCCTTGCGTGGCGTCTCTGCCGCAAACGCTGCAAACTTTTTATCGCCTTCTCTCAATCAACTTCATTCGCCCTATCTCATGCGCGGTATGACTGCTGCGGTTGAGCGCCTGAGTGCCGCCATCGCCAACAAAGAAGGCATTCTGATTTACGGTGACTACGATGTTGACGGAACCACCGCCGTCGTCATTTTAAAAACCGCGATTGAGCTTTGCGGCGGCACGGCTGACTTCCATGTGCCGCATCGGATCAAAGAAGGCTACGGAATCAAGGACGATGTAATTGAGCGCTCGGCCGCGGCTGGCATAAAAGTGGTCATCAGCGTGGATACGGGCATTCGCGCTTTTCAGGCGGCGGAAACTGCGCGACGCGTTGGCATCGATTTGATCGTTACCGATCACCACCTTCCGGAAGCGAATGAAGGCGTGCCGAAGGCCTGGGCAGTTCTGAATCCTAACCAGCAAGGCTGCGACTATCCCTGCAAAGAGCTGTGCGGAGCAGGTGTCGCATTCAAAGTTGCACAGGCCCTGTTCGCCAAGTTCAAAGATCAAGCAGATCAGGACAAGCTGATTCCATCTTTTCTCAAGATGGTCGCCATTGCCACCATTGCGGACGCCGTTCCTCTCGTCGGCGAAAACCGGACAATCGCGCGTCTTGGGCTGGAAGGCTTGCGGCGTCCGGTCAACGGCGGACTTAAAGCTTTAATGGAAGTTTCCGGCTTAACTGGTGATCGTGCCTTGGCTGCCGGCGATGTCGGCTTTCGTCTTGGCCCGCGCATCAATGCCGCCGGGCGGATGGATATCGCCCGCGATGTGATTGAGCTTTTTACCTGCAAAGATCAGGCGCGCTGCAAAGAGATTGCGGAAAAGCTGAACCAGCTCAATCTGGAGCGCCAGGCAGAAGAGGCGCGCATTGTGTCTGAGATTGACGCTCAGTTGGCAGCCGAACCCGATCTGACAGGGAAGTACTGCATGGTGTTTGATGGAGAAGGCTGGCACCGAGGAGTCGTCGGGATTGTCGCGTCGCGGGTGGTGGAAAAGACTGGCCGGCCAGCGCTGGTCATTGCCAAAGACGGCGAAGAAGCGCACGGATCAGGGCGGTCCATCGCTGCGTTTCATCTGCTGGACGCTCTTGAATCCTGCCATGATCTTTTTACCCGCTTTGGCGGGCATGCGCATGCCGTCGGCTTTGCCCTGCCAAGCGCAGGCGTTTTAGTGTTAAAGCAAAGGTTGAACAGTTATGCTCAATCTCGACTCAAAGCAGATGATTTTCTACCAGAGCTGCGCATTGATGCTGAGATCCCTCTCGGCTCTGTAACGCCTGAGTTACTGGAAAATCTGGGGCGACTGGAGCCCTTTGGCCACGGCAATCGAGAGCCGGTATTTTCCACTCACGGCGTCAACCTGCTACTGCCTCCCAGGATCATCAAAGAGAAGCACATCAAGCTGCGTGTGAACCAGCGGCGTCCTGACGCCAAGGCCAGCTACAACTATGAAGCCATGGGCTGGCGCATGGCGGAGCGGTTACAGGCGGAAGCTCTCCAACCCGGAGACAGTTTGGACGTGGCTTTCAAAGTCGGTTTCAACTTCCATCCTGATTTCGGCGGGCTGGAGCTTACCCTGGAAGACTTCAGGAAGTCTGCTCCCGCAGCTGTGGCGGTTTCCGGCTCAACCTCATTTACCATGAATGCAGATGGCCTTTGATCCCAAACGCCTGAGAAAGTTTTTCGCCGCCGGCGCCGTGCTGGTGGTCCTGATTGCCTGCGGCTTTTATCTTCTTGGGATATTGAAAGGTCGGCAGACGATTCCCCAAGTCAACAACGACATTCCAGCTAACGTGGATAAGAATGCGAAAGGCTTCAACCTTTCCAAGTCTGAGGGAGGGAAGACTCTCTTCTCCATACATGCTGCCAGCGTCCAGCAATATAAAGGCGGCGGCAAGGCCGCATTGCATGACGTCAGCATCGTTGTCTTCGGACGCAATCAGGACCGCTCTGACCAGATTTACGGCTCTGATTTTGCCTATGACCCAGTTGCCAAGATTATTACCGCCGAGGGCGAAGTACGCATTGATCTGGAAGCCAATTCCGCCGCTGCAACTCCGGCTGATCAGTCGCCTGCCGCGGAAAGCCGGAATCTGATTCACGTGAAGACCAGCGCGCTGACGTTCAACGAAAACACCGGGATCGCACAGACCAAAGCACCGATTGAGTTCCGCGTCCCGGAAGGCAATGGTTCCGCGGTGGGCGCCACCTATGATTCTCATGGCGGCGTGCTCATGCTGAAGTCTGCTGTGAAGATAACCAGCACGGGCGATCGCAAAGCGACCATTACCGGACAGAGCGCGGTCATCACTAAAAATCCCAGCAAAGTTGTGCTGCAGTCTGCCAAAGTGGAAGAGCCGCAGCGCACTCTCTCCGCGGACAAAGTGACTGTGTTCATGCGCGATGACAACACCATTGAACGGATCGTGGGCTCCGGCAATCTGCATGCTTCCTCGACCGGCGCTAAAGCATTTGAAGTTAACGCGAACGAAGGAGACCTGGCGATGGCCGCCGACAACCAGGCCCGCTCTGGCGTGCTCACAGGTGACGTTACATTTGCCGGCAAAGGTGATTCTCCTGCCGACGGCAAAGCAGGTAAAGTTTTACTTTCATTTGGCGCTGCAAATCACCTGACTAAAGCGCGAGCGGAAAACGCCGTCCAGCTCAAACAAGGCGTTCCGGGTAAATCGCAGGAGTTGCACGCCGCCGCGGTGGATCTCTTTGTAAAAAATGGAAAGAAGATTGAGCGGGCTGTGACTTCCGCAGGTCCAGCGGAGATTGTGCGCGAACAGTCGCCGGGTAAGACCACCATCAGCGCCGGCCACTTTGAGACGACTTTCAACGACCAAAATCGCCCCGCGTTGCTTTACGGAACGCCCGATACAAAGATCGTTGATTCCACTCCCGGCAAGCCGGACCGGGTTCTGACTGCGCGCGAACTCACGGCAAAGTTTAACGACAAAGGCGAGATCGTTTCCGCCGACCAAAGTGGTGATTTTCACTATCAGGATGGCACGCAGACAGCATCTGCCGAGCGTGCGAAATATGTTGCCGCTGAAGAAACCGTGCTGCTGACAGGCTCTCCACGAGTGATGGATACCGGCATCACTCTCACCGGGGACAGCATCCAGTTGAATCGGAAAACCCGCAGCGCCTTTGCCCAGGACAACGTGAAGACCACTTACACCAATATGAGCGCTCAACCCAGCGGAGCTATGCTGGCCTCTTCCGACCCGATCCACGTGACCGGAACCAGCGTGAACTTCAATTCAGCTACAGGCGTGGCCCGCTATACCAAGTCCCGGCTCTGGCAGGGACCGAACATTGTGGAAGCGCCAACAATCAGCTTTGATCGGAACAAGCGCAGCCTGCAGGCCCAGGGAAGCCAGATCGGCCAGGTTGCATCAGTTTTTGTGCAAAAAGACAAAACCGGTAAATTGACCCCGGTAAATGTCACGTCAGACAGGCTCTCTTACGTCGATTCGGAGCGGAAAGCGGTCTTCAGCGGTCATGTGATCGTCCGGGCGCAAGACACAACCATCACGTCTGAAACAGTTAACGTAATACTTCTGCCCCGGAAAAACCAGACTGAAACACAGAGCGCCAGTCAGCTGGATCGTATTGAAGCACAAGGAGATATAAAGATTCAGCAGGGGAGCAGAAGGGCCACGGGAACGCGCCTTGTCTACACTGCGGCCGAAGACAAAATGGTGCTTACAGGCACCCAAAACCAACGTCCTAGCATTTTTGATGCCGAACGGGGCCAAATTTCGGGGGATTCGTTGACTTTCTTTACTCACGATGGTAGGGTGCTCGTAGGTAGCGGAGAAACCTCCCAAACCCAGATTCCAGATAGGACTAGAGACGCAGGCAAGAAGTAAATGCAAACCCTGGCAACGGACGAAATCGCGAAATCGTACCGAGGTCGCAGGGTGGTAAATGGCGTTAGTCTTCATATCAATCAGGCTGAAGTGGTAGGGCTGCTGGGGCCCAATGGCGCAGGTAAAACAACAACTTTTTATATGACCGTGGGGCTGGTGCCCCCGGATAGTGGTCGCGTCCTGGTGGACGGACAAGACATTTCAGACGTGCCCATGTACTTGCGGGCCCGTAATTTTGGCATTAGCTACCTTCCGCAGGAGCCTTCAGTATTTCGCAAGCTCACCGTGGAAGAGAACATTATGGCGGTGCTGGAAGTACAGCCGATTTCATGGCAGGAGCGCCGGCGCAAACGTGATCAGCTGATCGACGAGCTCGGTCTGGGGCATATTCGCAATAACATGGGGTATGCGCTGTCTGGTGGTGAGAGGCGACGTGTGGAGATCGCCCGTGCGCTGTGCATCGCGCCAAAATTTATTCTGCTGGATGAGCCGTTTTCAGGTATCGATCCGATTGCCGTGCTGGACCTGCAGAAAATCATTTTTGATTTAAAGGGAAGTGGTATTGGCGTTTTGATTACCGACCACAATGTGCGTGAAACACTTTCGGTAACCGATCGCGCTTATATCATCAATGAAGGCCGCATTTTCCGCACCGGGACTCCAGAGCAACTGGGCAACGATCCAGAGGTGAAAAGGGTCTATTTGGGCGAGAGTTTCTCGTTTGTTTAGATAATTACGACGGTACTCTTTCGGGGTTAATCCCGTCAGTGTAATAGTAGAATTTACGAAAGAAGTACGGACGGATGGTTTTACTCCAGAACAAATTGAATTTGAGGGTCTCGCAAAAGCAGATCCTTACTCCAGGCCTGGTCCAGATGGTGAGCGTGCTCGCGCTCAATAAGCTGGAGCTCAAGGAGATGATCAACACAGAAATGGTGGAGAACCCTGTGTTGGAGGAGTTGGATTCCTCAGTCCCGTTGCTGGATGAAATTGCTGGACGCCAGGAAGCCCACGAGCGCCAGGACGCCAAGGACATCAAGGAAAAAGAAGAGTCTGGGCCTGAAGCCGAAAAGAAAGATCCGTTCGACGAGATCGATTTTGGATCGTTTTTCCGCGACTACCTTGATCCCGGCTACCGCAATTCCGCCGATCTGGAAGAAATTGACCGGCCATCCTTCGAAAATTTTCTATCCAAGCCTGGAACGCTCACCGATCATCTTTTATGGCAATTGGGCTCCATCACGGTGCGTCCCGCCGTATACGCAGCAGCAGAGCTGGTCATCGGCAATCTGAATGAAGAAGGCTACCTTACCGCTTCTGAAGATGAACTGATGGGAGTGGCGCAAGCAGAATCTGCGGAACCAACTGCTGATTTGTCTGCTGACCTGGGGCTGACGCAGAACGATGCAGTTGAATCTTCCCATCTTGAGTTAGTGGTATCTCATGAGCCTAAGCCAGAAGCAGTGGCCGCGGAGAAGAAGAACGGATTCGCCCCGGTGCTGCACTTCACCCGTGACGACCTGCGTGAAGCGATAGGTATCATTCAGCAACTGGATCCGGTGGGCGTGGCGGCGCGTGATTTGCGCGAATGCCTGATGGCCCAGCTTGAGCACTTGATCAGGACCCGCGATATGGAAGGTTCTGACGATCCGGAAAATGATCAGGTCGTTGAAGATGCTCTCAAGATCGTGGACAAATATCTCCACTTCCTGCAGAACAAGCAGTACAAGGAAATTGCCAAGGCCATTACCCGGCCCATGGAAACCGTGATTCAGGCGCATGAGTTTATCCGTACGCTCGATCCCAAGCCCGGTCTGCGTTACAACAAGATTGAAGCCAAGCTGATTGAACCGGACGTCGCCTTTGTAAAGCATGGCGATGAATATCTGGTTCTGATGAACGACGAAGATTTGCCGCAGCTACGCGTTAGCCCCACGTATCGCAAAATGTTGAACAACCAGAACGGTGGGGTTGAAAAGGACGTTAAGTCTTACGTGAAGGAACGC
Organism: Terriglobia bacterium; assembly: GCA_963724105.1. Classification (GTDB taxonomy): domain Bacteria; phylum Acidobacteriota; class Terriglobia; order Terriglobales; family Acidobacteriaceae; genus Angelobacter. The sequence continues at coordinate 1,209,139 of CAVRTD010000010.1, forward strand.
TACAAGTCAGCCGTGCAACTCATTAAGAACATTGAGCAGCGCCGGCAGACAATTCTGAAAGTTTGTTATGCCATTATTGGACGCCAGGCGGATTTTCTTGACCACGGCATCGACATGCTCAAGCCCATGATGATCAAGGAAGTGGCGGAAGAAATCGGCGTGCATCCTTCCACGGTAAGCCGTGCTGTGGCCAGCAAGTATGTCCATACTTCGCAAGGTGTATTTGAGCTGCGCTACTTCTTCTCAGAGAGCGTGCAGGGGCCGGAAGGCGCAGGAACGTCGCTGCTGATCCTGAAGCGCCGCGTGAAGAAATTGATTGAAGAGGAAGATCCGGCGCATCCGCTGACTGACGATCAAATTACGCGGGTGCTGCAGTCCCAGGGCATTCAGGTGACCCGGCGGACCGTGGCAAAGTATAGAGAAGACATGAAGATACCAAGCACGCATCAAAGGAGGACTAAGGGTTAATTCCGGTAGCGCGCGCCCCATCCGTTTGACGCTTCCGGCAGACGTTGAAAAAAGCCGCCTGTACGTGTGCTGTACTCCCAGGCACCAGTCAGACGACTCTCAGCTGTTTCCAACTTAGGAGGGAGTCAATGAACGTTGAATATACTGGCCGGCAGTTCGAAATCACTCCTACCACCCGCAAGCAGGTCGAAGGCGGGCTTGAAAAAATCCAAAAAATCTTAGGCGATTTTGAAGCGCATGTGATTCTGTCCGTGGAAAAGCGGCGTCATATTGCGGAGATCACCATTGCCGTACGCAATCATCCGCCCATCGTCGGGCTTTCTGAAGCCGCTGAAATGGCCACCGCCATCGGCGGAGCGCTGGACAAAATTGAACGACAGTCAGTGAAATACAAGACCCGTTGGAAGAGCAAGAAACGCCAGGCGCGCAAGAAGCTGGAGCTGGCCGGCGAGTCGCAACAGGAAACAACGATTGCCATTGCCGTGAACGGTGATCTGACGACGGCCGTGCCGGTGAAGGTCCACAGCTTTCCTAACGTGGTGAAAATAACGGAGACACACGTGGTCAGGAGCTCTGACTCAGTTTCTTACAAGCCGCTGAGCGTGGAAGAGGCGGTAAAGGAAGCAGAGTTCCGCGACCGCGAAGTGTTCGTCTTCCGTGATCTTCAGGGCAAGGTCAAGGTGCTGCATCGAAAACGCGACGGCAAAATGGAGTTGATCGAAGCGCCGTAGGTTTTTTGTATGAGATGTCTGAATGGATAACAGGAAAAGGGCGCTTTGCGGCGCCCTTTCTTACTTTAAAAGTGCAGTGATGAAGTAAAAATCTCCGTGCCAGCTAAGAGCCCTCCTGTTGAAAATCTCTTCCGCTGAGAAGGGTATAATCAAGGTTTCCACCATGAGCTACCAGGTCCTGGCGCGCAAATACCGTCCACAGCGTTTTTCTGAGGTGATTGGGCAGGAGCACGTGACCCGCACCCTGAAAAATGCCATTGAACAACAGCGGATCGCCCATGGCTATATCTTCAGCGGCCATCGCGGGATCGGCAAAACCACGATTGCCCGCATCCTGGCCATGGCTCTGAATTGCCGTGGAGTTGACGGACACGCTGACAGGCCCACACCTGAGCCCTGCGGCGTTTGCGAATCCTGTGTGGAGGTCCGGGCGGGAAGCGCCGTGGATGTGATTGAGATTGATGCCGCGACCAACCGCGGCATTGATGAGATACGTGAGCTGCGCGATGCCGCGCGCTATCGACCGGCACGTGACCGCTACAAGATTTACATTCTGGACGAAGCCCACCAGATCACCGATGCGGCCTTCAATGCGCTGCTCAAAACCCTGGAAGAGCCTCCGCCACATATTATTTTTATGATGGCCACCACGCAGGCAGAGGACATTCCACAGACCATCCGTTCGCGCTGCCAGCATTTCAGTTTTCATGCGGTCAAGTTTGATGAGATCGTGGGCCAGCTGGGCGCGATTGCCGAAAAAGAAAATATTTCCGCAGACAGTGAGGCCCTGGCCGTACTGGCCGAAGCCGGTGATGGCTCCATGCGCGACGCGCTTTCCATCATGGACCAGGCCATCGCGTGTTGCGGTACCTCGCTTAGTGGTGATCTGGTGCGCGGGCTGGTTGGAAACGTCGGCTCGGAAGTGATGGAAGAGCTTATGGGCACAGTGGCGCGCAGCTCAAGTGAAGAAGCGCTGCGGTTGCTGGACCGGCTGATGACAGAAGGTCACAATCCCGCGCACTTTGCGCGGCAGCTTGTACGGTTTTTGCGCAATACGATCGTCGCCAAGGTAGCGGGTGACAGCTCTCCGCTGCTGCAGATTTCTTCCGACGAACGGTCACGCGTGGGCCGGGTTGCTGGTGAGTTTTCTGAAGAAGACCTGGCGCGGTTTCTCCAGATCATGCTGCGTACCTTTGACGAGCTGGGTTATCGCCAGGAACAGCGGTTCCATCTTGAGTTGGGCGTTCTGAAGCTGGTGCACGCGCAACGCATTCTTCCGCTGGAGCAGATCCTGAGCCAGGTTGCGGGCGAAACACAAAAGACAGGCGAGGCGCAAGCGCAAAGAACGCCCGCATTGCGTCCTGCTCCTGGCGTCTCCACTTCGCCGGCAGCTGCGGCGTCTGCGCCCAAACAGCAGACTGTGGTTTCACCGTTTGAAGCTGATCGCGCACGCAAGGGACGCAGCTTTGATTCGGAAATGTCTGCCGCTGCTGCGCCAGTCCAGGCGCAGACAGCCGTTCAATCGCAGACTGTGGCAACTGTAACTGACGTTGCGGTAAAAGAGCCAGAAGCCTCAGGCGATCCTTTAATAATTCTGGGGCATGTGTTGACAGCGTTAGAAAACATGCCGGGCGGAGACAACCTTGCCGCCACGCTTGCTGAGGGAACCCCTGCAATTCAGGGGAATGAGTTGATTGTTACCATAGCCAAGCCTGCCTCGGTAATTCCATTTCTTATCAGCGTAGACCAGAAGCAGGCGGCCAACGCCGCTGCCTCGGCAGCAGCCGGGCGTCCACTTAAGTTGACGCTAGTGGGCGGCGCACAGCCTCATGCGAATGGCAACGCCCCGGCGGCAATCGCGCGTCCACGCAATGGCACCAGCGCACGCAGCCGCGCGCAAGAAGACCCGATCGTGCAGCGCATGCGAGAGAAGTTTGGCGCGGAGATTCGCACGGTCATTGATCATCGCGAGAAGAATTAAGAACAAAAGAGGGTAGAACCAGAGAGCGTAGAACCAAAGTGGGTAGAACCAGGAGAAAGCCATGGAAGGATTCAATTCGCGCCAATTTCAGGAGATGCTGGAGCAGGCCCAGAAGCAGGCGCAGGACCTGCAGGACAAGATGAAGCAGACCGTGGTGGAGGCTTCCTCGGGTGGCGGGACCGTCACCATCAAGATGAATGGACAGAAACAAGTGCTGGAAACGCGGATCGATCCTGAAGCAGTCAAAGCCGGCGACGTGGAGATGCTCCAGGACCTGGTTACGGCTGCCATGAACGCTGCAGCGCAAAAAGTGGATGAGGCAATGCAATCAACGGTAGGCGGAATGCTGGGCGGGATGGGCCTTCCGGGACTCTAGAGGAATCTGTGGCAAAGTTTGCCGAGCCCATGGCTCGACTGATCGACGAACTGAAAAAACTTCCTGGCGTAGGCAGCAAGAGCGCCCAGCGCATGGCCTTCCACATTCTGCGGTCCAGTGCGGAAGATGCTGACGAGCTGGCTCTGGCTATCCGCAACCTTAAAGAAAAACTTCATCTTTGCTCGGTATGCAGTAATATCACTGACGTTGATCCGTGCAGCTATTGCACCAGCGCCACCCGCAATCAGCGCCTGGTTTGCGTGGTGGAAGAGCCAACGAATATCGCGTCCATTGAGAAGGCCCGGTTTTATAACGGCGTTTATCACGTTCTGCATGGAGCCATCTCGCCATTGCACGGCGTGGGCCCGGAGCAGTTGCGTATCTCCTCGCTGGTGAAACGGATTGAGAGCGGCAGCCTGGATGAAGTAATCATCGCAACCAATCCAACGATCGAGGGCGAAGCCACCGCGGTTCATTTGACGGGGCTGCTAAAGCGGCCTGGAGTGAAGATCACTCGGATCGCAACCGGCATACCTGCCGGCAGCGACATTGAATATGCGGATGAAGTAACCATGCTGAAAGCAATGGAAGGCCGGCGGGAACTGTAAGATATTCGCCTCTCTAAGTTCTGTTGACAGTCAAATCCATGCTGCTAGACTGACATTATGGAAATTCATCTCACCCCGGAAAAAGAGGCTTTATTGCGTCAATTAGCCGATCGCACCGGGCAAGACACAGCCCAGGTGCTCCAGGAAGCTGTGGACCGCTTGTTGGACCATGATGTGTGGTTTAACAAAGAAGTTGAGAAAGGCCAGTTACAAGCTGCCGAGGGTAAGCTCATCGATCATGATGAAGTTGTGGCGCGAATTGAGAAGCGATTGCAAGAAAGACAGTCTCGCTCCTGATGCGAGTTGAATGGACGCATGCAGCTGCAGCCGATCTTGAAGAAATTTCTGATTACCTATTTGAACAAAATCCAGGAATTGCTGTAGACACTACGCGCCGGATCTATCAGACAGCTGCAGAGTTGAAGCAGTTTCCCAGTCGTGGCCGACCGGGCCGCAAAAAAGGTACACGAGAACTGGTATTAGTCCCATTACCCTATCTGGTTGTGTATGAAATTGTCGACCAGAAAGTCCGTGTTCTCAGGGTTCTGCATGGAGCCCGACGCTGGCCGGAATAAGCTTACCTAAATTTAGTTCCTCAGCTTGGCTAGCAGATCCTGTGGATGGACCGGCTTTGCCAGGATTTCAAACTCATGTCCCTGGGCGCGGGCTTTTTCCAGCAGGTCCGCGGTTGCGGCTTGTCCGGAGAATAGAAGTATCTTGCAGCCGGGCAGAACCTGGCGTATGCGGATAGCGGCTTCAATTCCGTTCATGTCCGGCATGATGACATCGCTGATGATCAGATCGGGTCTGGTTTCGCGTGCACGATCCACGGCCGCAGTCCCGGTATAGACCGCTGAGGCGTCAAAGCCATTCTGGTTGAGGATAATCGCCAGGGTATCGGCAATCACACGCTCGTCATCCACTACCAAGACCCGGGGTTTCGAAGGCTGGCCATTCAATGTCAAGTTGAGAGCTCCTGTAACGGAAAAGGATCAGTAATGATTATAACGTGCCATGCTGCTCTAAACAGAGATGCTGAATCAGAGCAAAAAGTGGGCTGAAAGGCCAACCTGTATTTCTCCCATTGCCTCTTAAAACATAGGTGAAATCCAATGGAGGCAAGTTCATGATGAGCAGAGCAGCCACGCTGCTGCTGTCGGCGCTGGTTTTAGTGACGATGGGCTCTGCCCAGGCGCCTTCGGGTGGCGGCAATCCTGGTCAGACTCCCAATGCGGAAACATCAGGCCAGCCGGCAAACGCTGGGCAGATTTCTCCTGGTTCAAGCCAAAATGGTTCAACGCAAAATTCTCCTAATTCCAACGTCTCTAATCCGAACCCCACAGCAGATGGGGGGCTGATTGCTGCTGGCACTGAAATTCACGCCACCTTGGATACACCTCTTTCCACCAGAACGTCCAAACCCGGGGATCGCTTCACCGCGACGATTGCAAGCCAGGTGAGCGCTGAGAACGGTCCAGTGGTCATTCCTGAAGGAGCACGCGTGGAAGGCGAGGTGGCCGACGCTGAAAACAACAAAGCGCTGGCCGCCCTTCACGACAAAGTGCAACTTAGCCTGCGCTTTCGCGATGTGGTGCTGCCCAATGGACAGACCTTGCCGCTCATGGCGACACTGATTTCTGTCCGTGACACCAGTGGCAAGACTACAAAGAAAACAGCGGAAGAGGGCCAGCCTAAGGCGGTCGGGCCCAATGCAGGGGCTTTTAGCAGATCGAATTTTGGCGATCCGTTAAAAGGATTGGCCATCGGCGCTCTGACTGGTGGCGGTTATGTGCTTTCTATTAAGGATAAAGACGTGAATCTCCCCGCGCAGACAGGCATGGTCATACGTCTGGACCAGGCAGTCAGCGGCAATGGGACATCGGCCGCCATCCAGCGATAAAGACTGCTGAAGCATATAACGCCGTCGCTATTGCGATGGCGTTTTTGTTTTATTGAATAGAGATGCGGCGGTATTACGCTGTTTTGCGCGCAGCTTGATCGACGGCGCAAACGCGCGGCTTCACGGCGTTTCTTGCGCTGGCGCATTACCTTTTTCTGGCGCGCCACTTCTTCTTCAGAGAACATGGTTTTACGGCAGCCTTTTAGACCGCAATAGCACGGCGCTTTCTCGCCTATGTCGCCATCGAACAGGTTGTAATCGTAGGTGAGTTCTTCCCCGGCTTTTATGTCGCGCTGGGCCATGATCCAAATGCGATTATCAATTTGATCGGTCTCACAGTTTGGATCGCATGTATGATTCACGAACGCCGCAATGCCAAAACCATCGATGATCGTGTCACCGTCGTCCATGGCAAAGAGGTAGGTTACCTCAGTGTCCGAGTACATGCCTTCGCACGCTTTTGAGGTCAGGCGGGGGCCCGTGTATTCCAGAACGTGGACGCCTTTTTTAATCGGAGCGGTCGTATAAACCCCGGCTCCGTGCAAGGAAGATGATTTAACGATCAAGGCCATTCAAAGCTCGCAGGTCAGAGAATTTATGCAGCGTGAGCATGGTACCGCAGAACATGGTATCGCAGTTTTAGCAATCGCGGAATGGTTACGCTTTTGGCTGGCGCTGCACCGCCCGTTGCAATGTCTTGTCCAATGCGGCTTTCGCCGTCGAATAATCCTCCGGGCTGATCTTGCCCTGCAACCGGTCTGATTCCAGCTGGAATACTTCTTCCTTCATGGCTTCCAGCAAAACTCCTGAACGGTCTTTTGGCTTGGATTTTCCATTGGCCGTCGCAGGAACGTTTTGGTTCGATGTATAGACAAAAGTTGCGCCTGCCGCCAGAAACAGCGAGAGCACTCCCAGAAACATCCACTGGCCGTTGTGCAGCGGATCCGGTCTTTCATTCGGCACGCCAAGGCCGCCGCCCGGGCCGGCAGGCTCGCCAGGTTCTCTACGCCCGTTGGCGGATGGAGCGGTGGATGCCTCCTGCTCCCGCGGCATCTCTCCGGTGCCGGCAACTTCAACTGCCGTCTTTTGCTGGGGCGTGACATTCTTGGCGATAAAGAAATTTACGTTCTTGAATTGCGGATTGGTCTTGACCTGGTAGAGAGCGGCGTCACTGGGGGTAACCTTCATCGAATCCGGCACCGCCACCATCAGGGTTTCCGTTGGCAGGATGGTCTTGGGATCGATTTGCAGCTTACCCGAATAGGGAACCGAATACATTACGTGAAATTGAGTCTGGCCGGGTCGAATGGGAAAAACAAAGGCGTATTTGTTTTTCTCAGATGTGGGAACAAGAGTGGCTTTCAACTGCGTCTTGCCGGTTTGTACGCTTGTTTCGGCAATGTTAGCGCCTTCCGGCAGGTAAATCTCAAATGTGTGCTGACCGGTAAGTGTCCGCGGCGGATTGGATTGGTTGGTGACGGTGTAGAACTCTTCACCGCTGAGCGTTGCACCGTCTGATGAGGTCTGCAGCGCTATCGCGTGATCATCTACGGTGATTTCTTTTACGTTTGACGCAGCATCAAAAACCCGCAAAGCAACCGGCGGCCCCCCGGCCAGTGCAGCCTGTGTATAGGTAACACCCTGGTGCTGGACCCACACGACATACGGCTGTTGCGAAGGCGGCACGTCAAAGCTGAATTCGCCCCTGGCATTGGTCTTCACCTTGGCCACTTCTTCCATGCCGTTGCCGATTCTCTTCAGCGTGACCTCATCGCCAACAGAGGGCTTGTTGGTGGTGCTGTTCTGGATCACGCCCTTGAGCGTGTCTGCCGTGGCAACAACGGAGCAGAGAAAAAGTAATAGGGCGATACCGGCTTGCGTCACTTGCTTCAATGGAATGGGCTCCTTCAGGCTTTTGCAGCTTCCAGCATTTCAATTTCGGCCATGATGCGGGCTGCCTCGGCTTCCAGGCCAATACGCATGCCGTCATAGTCGTCCTGGGCAAACTTGCCTGACTTGAATTCAAAATTCAGGTCGCGCAGATTTTCATAGACAACTTCTTTGCGTTCGTAAAGATAGACGACTCGCGTCTTGTCCACGCCGGTTTCAGTGTCACGGCTGGGAAGAAAAATATAAATCAAGACGCCCGACGCAAAAATGGAACAGAACATCTTGATGGCGTAATCCATTACGGCCGGACTCATAACTCTGTCTCCTTGCGGGCGCGGGCGCGCAGGGCTTCAAGCTGCGGATCAAGGTTGCGATCAGCGGCGGCAATTGGCACCGGGCGCAGCCTCCAGTTGCGGATCAGAATAATGACCAGCAGCAGCCCCAGTCCTAATCCGGCGGCGGGCAGTATCCAGGCCAGCAATTCAAAACCGTGGGTGCGCGGTTCAACGACGGCCAGGACGCCCCAGGTGTTTCGAAACCAGTCCAGCACCTGATCATCATTGCTCATGGTCTGCACGTTCGCACGCAATTGGTGAGTCATGCGTTCAGAATTCGGGCAACCAACATGATTGCACTGCAGAAGCATTTCTGCGCATCCGCAAGTGCACATGATTTTGCTGCCCAGCTTCTGGTACCGGGCTTCCTGGTTGTCAGCTCCCATCAGCAGCACGGCCATCAATGGAAGAATCAGTAATTGCGCGGCTCGCTTCATTTACCTGCTCCCGCGGGCTGCATACCGCGATCTTCCATGGAAGACACAGCTACAGTTTGTGAAACAGGGACCGTCACAGGCGCCGCATTGGGCACCAGGGCCATGCCTGTTCCCAGCACTATCACCAGCACGCCGATCCAGATCCAATTCACCAGAGGATTAATAATTACTTTAACGATCGGGTGTCCCGTTTGATTATTGAGCCCCTGGAAGACCACGTAAAGGTCTTCGCGCAGTGTGGAATGGTTTGCCACAATGTGGACAGGCTGTCCGCCGCTGGCTTTAAAGAAGCGCTCTTCCGGGTTCAGCCGGGTCAGGAATTTTCCGTCTTTATAGACTTCGAGCATGGCCGCCTGCGAACTGTAATTGGCGTTGTCATCTTCGGTATACGCCTGGCTTACCAGCGTGTAACGCCCGAGTTCGATTTTGTCCCCAGTAGCCAATTCTTTTTCTTTGTCCTGGTTGAAGGCAGCCCCGGCCAGCCCGATTACTACCAGCACCACGCCAAAGTGGACGACGTAACCGCAATAGCGGCGCATATTGCGGCGTGTGAGCTGATACATTCCGGAGAACAGGTTTGTCTGCAGCTTATTTTTCCAGACCAGACCGCCGCGGATGAATTCAGAACTGACGGTGGCAATCACCAGCGTGCTCAGGCAAAACGCAAGCATCGCGTACATCTGGCCCATGTCTGTCCAGAAACGCACGCCGTTCTTGATGAACAGGGAGGCAACGATGATCTCAACTAACAAAGCAATTCCCGCAGGAATTCTAAAGTTGCGCTTGATGCTGTTCAGTGACGTGCTGCGCCAGGCCAGCAAAGGTCCTACACCGGTCAGGAAGATCAAAAAGAGTCCGATTGGGACCATGATCTTGTTGTAGAACGGAGCCCCCAGGTTCATTTTTACGTCGCGCACCGCTTCGGAAAGGATCGGGAACAGCGTGCCGCATAGCACCGCAAAACAAGCGCCCAAAAGGACCAGATTGTTGAACAAAAAACTAGATTCGCGCGAGACCAGCGATTCCAGCTTGTTCTCCGAGCGAAGGTGTTTGTAATTCAAGACAAACGCGACAACGCAAACAACAAAAATAATCAGCAGGAACCATGAAAACCAGGAACCAATGCTGGATTGCGCAAATGAATGGACGGAGCTAACCAGGCCGCTGCGCGTGAGCAGTGTACCCAGAATAGAAAGCATGAATGTGGTGAAAATCAGCCAGACATTCCAGACCTTCATCATGCCGCGCTTTTCCTGCATCATCACCGAGTGCAGAAAGGCCGTGGTGGAAAGCCATGGGAGCAGGGAAGCGTTTTCAACCGGGTCCCAGCCCCAGTAGCCGCCCCAGCCCAGAACGGCATAGGCCCAGTGCGCTCCCAGGGAGATGCCACAGGTTAGGAAGAGCCATGCCACCATGGTCCAGCGCCGGGTGATGTGTATCCACTTTTCACCGGGATACCGCATGATGAGTGCCGCCAGAGCAAACGCAAAGGGCACTGAGACGCCCACATAACCGAGATAAAGCATCGGCGGGTGGATCACCATTTCCGGATACTGCAGAAGCGGATTCAATCCATTGCCGTCAAGGGCGACGCGGTCCATCATGCCAAAGGGGTTCGCCACAAAATTGACAAGAACCAGAAAGAAAATCTGGATTCCTGCCAGCACAATGGAGGCCATGGCCACCAGTCGCTGATCAACCTTGTGACGCAATCGCAGGACAAATCCATATGCCGAAAGAAGAAGCGCCCAGAAAAGGATGGAGCCTTCCTGGCCCGACCACAGAGCGGCAAACTTGTAGGGGCCGGGCAGTGCGCGGTTGGAATGGTGAAGAATGTACGCGACGGAGAAATCATTCGTCATCGCGGCATATACGAGCGCTGCCGCAGCAATGAAGACGGCGGCAAAAGTGGCCATACCGGCGCGGCGCGCAGTCTCCGCCAGCCGATTACCGACGGCGTCTTTGCGTACCGCTGCCAGAATCCCCACTACAAAGCAGTAGAGAGCTAGCGCTAGAGCGAATAAAAGACAAAAGCTACCTAATAATGGCATTGTATGGAGCTTATTATGGTTGCACACCGGCTGCAATCATTCAATTAGGCGGAGGCCCTAGATTGCAAAGCCGTCTTGACGAGGGCTATTAAGTCCTCTGGATCGCAGGGTTTAACGCGAAAAATGACGTTCAGGCCGGCATACTCCACATCGGCGTCTGGCAGGCCGCTAATCACTATAACGGGGACTTCCTCATTGAAAGTCCGCAATTGGCGTACAAATTCCACACCGTCCATGCCCGGCATCAGGTGGTCGGTGATAACGGTGCCGATTTTTGCCCGTCCCGCCTCACTGCGGAGCAACGCCAGCGCGCTTTGAGCGTTCGTGGCCACGTGGCTTTCAATGGATGCCTGGCGCAGCACCAGCTCCCGGACCGTGAGTTGAGCGATATTGTCATCGAGCAGGAGGGCGTGCTTCATGCGTGTCTTATTTTCTATGCGCTCTTATCTCTTTGAAATTTTGCCAGAACCTCAACTTCAGCCCGGACCCAATCTTCATGATGATGTCCTTCATGGCGTCCGCGCTGTTCAAAAAGCTCATACGCGCGAATGCGGATCTGCTCCACGATTTCCTGATTGGCGTTCTTATGATCCGTTGTTTTGTGGTCCGCGATTTTATGGTCTGAGATTTTACGTTCTGCGGCAGACGCAACCGCCGATGGTTGCGGCACACGGTTGTGTGTCTCTCCGCCTTTGCCGGCATTAATCGGCGTAACACTTGATTTCGTCTGGCCCTTACCGTTGGCGGATGAAGTGGTCTTGCGCGGTTTTTTTGTAGGTTTTTCTGCCATGCTGCAAATGCTCCTCAACTTCTTTAAGCTCTATCTATGATGGAGAATATAAAGAGTGTAACGTTACATCGATTATAGAGAATCCGCGGCAGCTTTGGGGCAAAGCAAGCAAAATTGACAGAAGAATTCATCAATGCCCAATAGGGAATGACAGATGGGATTAGGTGATTTTGCGAGTTCTTGTTGCTGACCAGCAGGTGCTGGAAAATGAAATCTGTTCAGGTGCCTGGCGAGATCTTTTTCGAATTACTGATTTGCGGCCGGGTGACGAACGTCGTTGAAGGACAAATCTGACCCATCTATTTATGTCGCCAGGCGCGCCTTCGGAGCGCTCCAAGACGTTAGGGCTTTGTTATACTACGCAAGTCCCACAAACAGAGTGGCGCTATCGTCTAGGGGTTAGGACGTGAGATTCTCAATCTTAAAACCCGGGTTCGATTCCCGGTAGCGCTACCAACCTCCTTCTTTTTCTGGCACAAATTCTCCTAAGCGATGATGTGAAAGAGGCAGCAATCTTGAGCGTTCTTGGGTATTTCAGCATCGTATGTTGGCCGCATTTCAACGCAGCCGATATTTGGCGGTGGATGATGCTCGCTTTGGGCTTGGCACTGGCGGCTCACGGTGCGTTCAGCCGAGAAATGAGGATTCGCGAGGGGTGGGGGAGAGGGAAAGTGGCGACAAAACCGTGGCAGATTGCGTACATGAGAACACTATTCGTCGCCATTGGCTTAGGCTGCATCGCGTTGGCATTAACCTTCGATTGCCGGTGAGGGTGCGGATTCCCGCGCTCTTCAGCAATTCTAGCGATTGCAACCAATTTGTGGCTTTCGTTCAGTTCCCGAGCGGGTACGCGTGCAAGGACGCATCAGGCAGAACATCTGAGTGCGATTTCTCCGAGACTTGGGCTACCAAACTTTCTTTTTTGACTCTTCATTCCTCGGGTCTACCTTCACCAACCCTTGGTGGTAATGGCCTGTGGCAGCAATGCAGTCGCAATAACGCCATGCAGAATCACGACCGGCCACAGCAGAATGCCGTGGAAGCTAGTGGTGACGCCAATCCAACAAAACAGGGCAGTCACACCGACATTAAAAACAAGAAGACCTACAACGCCGCGACGTGACACTGTGGTCGCCGAAGGCAGACAGGCGATTCCCAGCCCGAGGAGCCCCAAACCGGCAAAGCGAGCGAGCACGAGGGCAATCCCCTCAGGCCTCTCCGCGAACAACAGCGCGCAAGGCAGGCTAGGAGACACCACGCAGATCGCGCCTACAACGATTTCGAGCCAGGCTGCCGCCATAACGGTGGATATTTGAAGCATCGGTTCTCCCTTTACAGCGTAGAGCGAATTGTGAAATACGCTTCTCTAAGTTGATGCTGGAAATGTAGCTATCAAAGTTTTCCGGTTTAGGGTGAGATGATCCCGGGCGTTCTGTCGCAACCATTGCCTCCACGGGAAGGCCTAACCTGTCTTCACAGAAAGAAAAACGACTGGCATATTTTGCCCTTTTGGAAATTTATGCATCGCTGGATTCGGGCGTGGTGGAGGAAGAATTTGTCGCGCGTCGCATTTGTAGATCATGAATGAAAAAATCACAACAAGAGAGCTGCTGGAAAATGCGAGCTGCTGTTGGTGTGACAGATGCTACTTGCATCCAATCACCAGTCATGCCAACCGAAGTCGCACCGCCAAAGACGAAGACGAAGACTGGAACAGGAATACGTTCCACAAAGCTCGCATGGCTCATCCTTATATGTCTTGCTGGCGGCGCTTCCGTCTTATTGGTTGTGTTGGCAGTCATGTGGCCCTTCACCAGGGGTGCCATGATTAAGAGATTGGAAAAGGCTTCGTCCGCCAAGGTAGAAATGCGCGGTTTCCACAGCACCTATTTTCCTTATCCCGGCTGCGTCGCTGATGAAGTCGTGTTTTTACCAGCCGCTGCCTCTTCAGGGGCAGCGCACTCAACGGCTCCCATCATCACGATCCGCAAGTTGACGATTGAAAGCACGCTATTCGGTCTACTGAGCAAACCACACAGAATCAAGAGAATCGTCGCCGACGGATTACGCGTACATGCGCCCGCCGACCTGCATCCGGCTCCCGATTCACAAAATGATCCGCTCGTGATCGAAGAGCTTACTGCCGCAGATGCTCTGCTTGAAGTAGGGAAGAGCGGCAACAAGCCGCTTGTCTTCCAGGTTCATCATGTAGTGTTCCACGATATTGGCGGCCAAAACAGGATTCCATTCCAGGTTTCTCTACAGATGCCACTGCCTCCGGGCGAAGTAGAATCCAGCGGCTGGCTTGGACCGTGGAAAGATGAAAAGGGAACGGTCAGGAGCACGGCAATCTCCGGTACGTACGTGCTGCGCGGAGCCAATCTGGCCATTTTCAAAAGCATTGCTGGTGAAATTTCATCCCGCGGCGATTTCACAGGAACGCTCGAGCGAATCAATATCGCCGGCAACACGGATGACCCGCAGTTTGAGGTGAAAGAGAGCGGTCACCGCTTTCATCTGGCCACGCAATTCCGCGGCACTGTCGACTTAAAGACCGGAGACGTTGTGCTACCCATGCTACAGGCTAAACTGGGCAGTACGAATCTGACTGCAAATGCCAGCATCTCCGGCAGCCCCTCCGGCAGTCCAAAGACTGTGGCTCTGAATGTGACCGAGGGGAAGGGACAAATTCAGGACCTCATTCTCCTTTTTTCCAGCGCTCCACAATCGCCGGTAACCGGCCCTGTCGTCTTTCACGCTCGCACTTTGTTACCTCCTCAGCAAAGACCGTTTAAGGAACGTGTGCAGCTCACAGGTGATTTCAGTATTGATCCGGCCAAATTTACGTCCAGTGACAGCCAGAAAAATATTGACCAGCTCAGTGAACGCGCAGAAGGGAAGAAAGACAAAGATAAGGATTTCGATCAAAATGATGATGCAGGGGGCTTCGAACGTGTGCTGACCAAATTAACGGGCCGCGTCCGGCTTGCTGGTGGTCTGGCGACTCTCTCTGAAATCTCTTTTTCAGTTCCGGGAGCCCGGGGGGTTATGAATGGTACCTACAGCCTGCTGAATGAGCGCGTGAACTTTCACGGCAAAATGCTTATGCAGGCCACCGTCTCACAGGCCACCACAGGAAAAAAATCATTCTTTCTCAAAGTATTAGATCCGTTTTTCAAGAAAAAGCACGCGGGTGCTGAAGTCCCAATCACCATGACCGGCCTCTATGGAAAGACTCATTTTGCCGCTGGACTCAAATGATTACAGGCAGCGAATTAGAAATTTTAACTTGGCTCTAATCAAACATTGGGATAACAGCAATTATTCTTTTTCAAGCCCAGATGACCTCTTTTGTCTATCTAAGAAATGCTGACTCTCGTTCGCTGTTAAGCGAACAACTTGTGCCCAGCTATCACATCCACGAAGCGTTCAGCGTTTCGGAGGCAGTCTGGTTGTGCACGCAGAAGCATCTTGGCACTATCGTGGTTGCAGAGAACATGGAATGCTCAGAAGTGTCTGAGCTTGAGAACTGTTACGCCATGTTTTGTCTCAAGGCCCATACAACGGTGAATGAACTCCTCTGCCAGCTTACCG
Source organism: Terriglobia bacterium (assembly GCA_963724105.1). GTDB lineage: Bacteria > Acidobacteriota > Terriglobia > Terriglobales > Acidobacteriaceae > Angelobacter. The sequence goes on from CAVRTD010000010.1 coordinate 1,224,300, forward strand.
CTGCTTAAGTCTAATAAAGTTAAGTTTCCCCTCTCTTTTTCAGCCAATATTTAGGCTCTGTTTATCTTTGCTCTAATAAAACTGAGCTATTGGTATAGGCGAACAAATCGTCAGCCTGTTTGTTACGCCGCCAATAAAGAGCAATTCCTTAGGGATAGCGCTCCTGGTGCCGATCTTTCGGGGATCGGCATTTTTGCAGGTTCTATCTGTTTGGCAGAATTGGAACTTCGAGAGCAGCAGATGTAGGATTTTAGATAAGGATGTTGATGTTGAAGTGGCGTTTTATTTCGACTTTTTTGCTTATGGTACTACCTGCCGTAATAGCATCCAGCCAAGACTCACCTCCGCCCGCGACGCTTGCTACCAGGGACCTTCAGGCGGCCAGGGCCACTCAGACGATTGCGCTCACCGTGCCTAAGGGCACTCCGCTTCAAATTGCGCTTGACCAGGAAGTACGGGTCAAGAGCGTGGGCCAATCGATTCACGGGCACACGGTTGAGCCCATCTATGCCTTTGATCGCGAAGTTGTTCCCGTAGGCACGGAGGTGACAGGCAGGATAAAGAAAATCGAGAGCCTGTCTGGGACGAAGCGGATGATGGGAATTTTGAATGCGGATTTCACGCCCGCCCGCAAGGTCGATATTGAATTCGATGAACTTGTGTTGGCCCAGGGAAAACAGATTCCCCTTCACGCCCTGGTGATGCCATGGTCAGGCCAGGTCATGCAACTGGTCAGCACCAAAGAGGAAAAGAAAAGCAGCCCCACGTCAGAGAAGATTGACCAGGCAAAGCAGCAAGCCAAGAGGCAGTGGGAAGATGCCATGAAGGAAGTAAAAGCGCCAGGAAAGATGCATCGCCTCAAGCGCTATGCCGCGGGCCAACTTCCGGCTCGCCGGCAATATATAGAAGCTGGAACCTTTTACATTGCTGAGGTGCAGGAGCCAATTGATTTTGGCAGTGAGCAGTTGACTGCGCAGCAGATCACTTCAATCGGAACGGCGATACCAGGCAACAGCTTGATACATGCCTTGCTGGTTACGCCGCTCAGTTCCGCGACAGCGAGGAAAGGCGACGAGATAGAAGCGGTTATTTCGCAGCCTTTGTTTGACAATGGCCATATCGTCCTTCCAGCAGGAAGCCGTCTGAAAGGCTCGGTGCTCCAAGCCCAGCCGGCCCGTCATTTACACCACAATGGGCAACTTCGGATTGCGTTCCGTCAAATCATTCCGCCGGATGGAGTCGCGCAACGAGTAGTGGCAAGTCTGGAAGGTGTCCAGGCGGCCAAAAATGATCACATGAAACTGGATTCTGAAGGTGGCGCTGAGGCATCCACTCCCAAATCGCGGTATCTATCTACAGGGCTTACACTGGCATTGGCCGCCACTTCTTTCCGACAACATTCGGATGAGGACGATCTCGGTGGAGCGCAACAGGGTGGAGTTGGAGGCGGCGCTGCCGGGTTCAAATTGGTCGGCATTGTGGTGAGCGCCGTCGTTAAGTCACAGCCGCTCGGCATGGCGATGGGAGCCTACGGAGCGAGCCGGTCTGTCTATTCCCATTTCATCGCCCGCGGACAAGAAGTTGTTTTTCCGAAGAACACAACCATGCAGATTGGAATCGGCAGGCGAGGCAAAACGGTTCTCTCACCCTCGGAGCAGGACAGCGCTTCGCCACAAGAACCGAAGCCTTGAGGATGAACACTTCCTGGATTTCACGTAGAAGTAATGGTCTGTGAAACGACTCCTCATTTCATGTGTCTTTGCCGCCGGGCTGATAGTGGCGTCAGTCCAGCCAGCGCGTTCGGAATCACCCCCTCGAGCCGAGCATCTGGGATTTGATCGCAACGACTATCCGGGCGACGACAACCTGACTGTTCTTCGGCACACGTTTGAGTTCGCAGGATACTGGCTCAATAATCCGCCGGGCGCTGCCAGCAATTCCTGGACGGGAAAGCGCAAAGCGGTCCAGGCGGCAGGATTCGGCTTCCTGGTGATTTTCAATGGCCGCACTTACGCGCAGATTAAGGCGGGGGGCAACGCCATCAGACTTGGCAGCTCGGACGCCGCCGAGGCCGTAAAATCAGCGCGCCGGGAAGGGTTTCCGCCTCACACCATTATCTTTATTGATCAGGAGCAGGGTGGAAGGCTGCTTCCCGAGCAGCGAGCTTACCTTCATGCCTGGGTGGATGCAGTGGAGGCCGCAGGGTTTCGGGCCGGAGTCTACTGCTCCGGAATCGCCGCCAAAGAATCGCCAGGGGTTCGCGTGATTACCGCGGAAGACATTCGGCAAAATGCCGGTGAAAGAAAGCTAGCATACTGGGTAGCTAACGATGCCTGTCCACCGTCGCCGGGGTGCACAGTATCCAGGAAGGGCATAGCACCGGAATTGAGCGGCGTACACTTTGCCGAAATCTGGCAGTATGCCCAGTCGCCGCAGAGAACTGACTTTGCCAAAGGCTGCCCGAACTACAGCAAAGACAGGAATTGTTATTCACCGGGTATCGACATCGCGCAACACTTGCACCTCGACCTGAATGTTGCAACCTCAAGCGATCCCTCCCATGGTCGGACGCAGAAAGATTGACGGTTTCCGGCATCTGGCGTTTGAAGAGTAAAGGATTTAGCGCGGAGTGTTAGGGCGTTCCAGCGGCAGGATCTGCGCCCGGCCTGGTCATTTCCGTCAGCTTGTCCACTAATAGCTGCGGTTCGCCTTTACGGATGAAGCCATTCGCCAGCGGAGCCATATCGTCGGGAATCCACATCATGTCAGAGAGCACCACGATTCGCATTCCAGGCCACAGATCGCGGATTTTTTTGGCCACATCCACGGCCTTTATACCCTGCAGCTGATAGTCAAGGAGCGTCAGGTCAAATTCTTCATGGCTGGGCGGAAGATCAATTCCGTTGCGTGCCAGCGCAGTGGCTGTCACGAACCCTTCGCGCTCCAGGATCCATGAATATAGTTTCAGATGAGCTGGCTCATCATCGATGATCAGAATCCTGGGCTCTGGCAAGGTTGGTGGGTCTCCGGTTTGCCGGGATTATATCTTGAACAGCTGTGGATTTCATTAATCTGGGTTCAATAAAGCAACCCATTTTGGAAAATCCAGCATCTCACCTTTCGCTCGGGTTCTCCCCCTAAATAAAACGCATGGGTTGGGGTATGCGTTTTAGATGATGTCTTTTGAATGATCTCGATCTGTCTTAATTGAAAATCAGGTTCAATCTTTGCTTTTTGATTGGAGCAATTGACCACTGTGTCTCTACGAACTTCTGCCAGTTCTTGTATCAGGTCCCTGTTTCTCACATTGCTCCCGCTCAGCATGAGCGCAGGTGCGTTTGCCCAGGGACCGAGCGCCGACGCCGATAATCCGGTCAAAAAACTCAGCCTTGAGCAGCTTGGCAATATTGAGATCACCACTGTCTCAAAAGAGCCGGAAGAGGTCAGAAAAACACCGGCAGCAATCTTTGTTATAACCCATGACGATATTGAGCGCTCCGGGGCCACCACAATCCCTGAGGCGCTGCGGATGGCGCCGGGCGTGGAGGTCGCGCGTATTGACGGCAACAAATGGTCTATTGGGATTCGCGGTTTTGGCAGCCGCCTGTCGCGCTCTGTATTGGTGCTGATTGATGGCCGCACGGTTTATACCACCCTGTTTGCCGGCACTTATTGGGAAGTGCAAGACATGATGATGGATGACATTGATCGGATCGAGGTCATTCGCGGCCCCGGGGGAATCATCTGGGGGCCAAACGCAATTGATGGCGTGATCAACATTATTACCAGGGACAGCAAAGATACGCAGGGCGTTCTGGCAACTGCTGGCGGCGGGAATGTTGAGCAGGGCTTCGCTAGTCTGCGCACTGGCGCAAGCAACGGACGGGGGCTCAGCTATCGGGTGTATGGCAAGGGATTCAACCGCAGCTCAGAGTTTCACAGTGATAACCAAAACTTTGATGGCTGGCGCGCCGGCCAGGCCGGCTTCCGCATGGACTGGGACAAAAGCGATCATGACAAGATCACCATTCAGGGCGATATGTATGACGAGGCGGCCGGGGAAAGCGTCCAGGCCACCAGTTATACGCCGCCTTTTTCGCTGATTATCAACAATGATGCGCGCCTTTCCGGCGGAAACATTATGGGAAGCTGGAAAAGGCAGCTGGATGGCGGAAAAGACTTTGAGCTGCAGGCCTATTACGATCGCACAAATCGCCACGAGCCAAACTTTGGGGATATACGCAACACCTTTGACGTCGATTTCCTGGAACGAATCCCCCTGGCATGGCGGCAACATCTTTTGGTAGGCGCAGGAGCGCGGTTCAGTGATGGCGATGAACTTGAAGTTGTCACTGGACTGACATTTGATCCACCTGAGAACACAGATCAACTCCTGACAGCCTATGTCCAGGATGAAATTGAACTGGTTCCGCATCGTCTAACACTTTTTGCTGGAACAAAGCTGCTGCATACAAATTTCACCGGAGTTGATTTTGAGCCCAGCGCCCGCCTGCTGTGGACTCCTTCAGACAAGCAAACATTCTGGGCGTCTTTCACCCGTGCAATAAGAACTCCGGCGGATGTGGAGAGAGACTTTTTTCTCTCCGGCTTTCAAGGCATTGCCGGAGGGATACCGTTTTTTGCGCGATTCAACGCCAACCGCAATTTTGTTTCTGAAACGCTGAACGGATATGAAGCCGGCTACCGGCGTCTCATCCGCCCAAATCTGTATCTGGATGTGGCTGGTTTTTTCAACCAATATAACCATCTCTTCAGTGAGGAGATAACCGGCGCTCCTTTTCTTGAAGACACCACTCCGCCGGCCATTGACAACATTGTGGCGCCGCCGCACCTTCTGTTGCCGGCCCAGTTTGGCAACAGCCTGATGGGCACCACCACAGGTGGAGAAATTACGCCGGAATGGAGGCCCACCAGCTTCTGGCGTCTGCGCGGTTCCTATTCGTTTCTGGTCATGCACATTGAGAAGGCGCCGAATTCCCTGGATATTGGATCGGCCCCCGGAATTCAGGGCTCCAGCCCGCAGCACCAGGTCTTTGCGCAGTCCAGTTTTGATCTCTCAAAAGCTTTCACGCTGGACCTTGTATATCGATACGTGAGTGCGCTGCCGGCCCAGACCGTGCGGGCTTATTCAAGCGCCGATACAACTTTTAGCTGGCGTGCGACGGATCATCTCCGTCTATGGGTTGTCGGACAAAATCTGCTGCAGCCTCATCATGCTGAAGATGGTGGCGATCCCAGCGGTCTAGTTGAGATCAAAAGGTCTATCTATGGCAAGATTACCTGGACTCGATAAATCAATCATCTAATGGCCCGAAGCGCTAGAACCTACATCACCGTGAAAGGCGTGGCCCTTTTGTTGCTTTTTGCGGGGGCATTCAGCCTTCGCGCCCAGGCGCCTGCCACCGAATATGAGGTTAAGGCAGCATATCTCCTGAATTTTGGAAAATTCATCCAATGGCCTTCTGCGAGTAAACCTCCGGAGATGGAGAAATTTGCAATCTGCGTGATGGGGGATGATCCCTTCGGCCAGGTTTTAGATTCAACCGTACGCGACGAGAAAATAGGTGGAAAGCCAGTCACGGCGCGGCGTCTTACGCGCGCTCAGGATGCCACCGGATGCCAGGTGCTGTTCGTCAGCCGCTCTGAAGAAAAGCAGGTCCGCAAGCTTATCCCGTCGTTGAACAAAGCCGGAATTCTAACGGTCAGCGATATGCCGGGTTTCCTTGACCACGATGGGATGATCCAATTTACATTGGTTGGGAACCGGGTCCGCTTTGAGGTAAATCTGGATTCAGTTCAAGACGCTGGATTGACATTGAGCTCTGAACTGCTGAAGGTGGCAAGTCTTGTAAAAGGCAAGAACAAAGCAGGCCGGCCATGAGCAAGACCAAGACCAGCCCCCGCATCTCGCCTCTGTCACGCCGGCTTAGCTGGATGAACCTGTTTGTCAGCGGTTCTGCGCTCCTGCTGGCCAGTGTGGCTTTCCTTGCCTATGACCAGTTCACATTCCGCCAGACGCTGGTCCGCAATCTCTCCGCGCAGGCGCAAATCATTGGCGCGAACAGCGTTTCTGCGCTCACGTTCAATGATCCGCAGTCGGCGGAAAATACGCTTTCCGCGCTGAGCAGCTTTCCGGAAATACTGGCTGCAGGAATCTATGCCGCGGATGGCCACGTATTTGCGCGCTACTCGCGAGATCCCCAGAGTAATCCTGTGAATGCGGCTACGGCCCGCACGAATACTGACGAGATGGTGGAGACACGCTCCGACGAAGTGTTTCTGGTTCGCCCAATCATTTTCCAGGGCAAGAAGATTGGCGCTGTTTACATACGGTCGAGTCTTGCGGCGCTGTCCCACCGGTTCTGGCGCTATATTCTGATCGCCGTAATTGTGCTTGCTGGTGTCTTTGATTGTGGCTCTGCTCATTTCCGCTGTTTATCGCCAGGCGATTGTGGGGCCGGTCGTGAATCTGGCCCAGACTGCCCAGGATGTTTCTGAGCAAAAGAACTATTCGCTTCGAGCTACCCGTGTGGTCGACAACACGGAAATCGGGCTATTGATTGACGCATTTAATGACATGTTGAAACAAATCCAGATTCGCGATCAGGCCCTTCTGCATGCCCAGGGCGAACTGGAGCAGAGGGTACAGCAGCGAACGCAGCAGCTCGTCATCGCCAATCATGAACTGGAAGCGTTTTCCTATTCCGTTTCGCATGACCTGCGTGGTCCTTTGCAGACCATGAATGGCTTTGTCCACATGCTGGTAGCAGACTATGACTCCAAGCTCGACGATCGTGCCCGCGACTACTTGCGGCAGCTCCGGCTCTCGTCGCGGCGCATGTCGGAATTGATTGAAGATCTTCTGAATTTGTCGCGCGTGAGCACAACCGGCATGCAGGCGGAGAAGGTCAATCTTTCAGAGCTGGCGAAGACAATTGCCTCCAACCTGCAAAGCCGTGAGCCATCACGAAAGGTGGCATTTGAGATCGCAAATTGTCCGGTTGTGGAAGGCGATTCGCGGTTATTGCAAATCGTGATGGAAAACCTGATCGGCAATGCCTGGAAATACACTTCCGGACACGCTCAGGCACGGATTGAATTTGGCTGCGAGAAGAGACCCAGCGGAACGGTTTATTTCGTCCGGGATGATGGCGCAGGCTTTGATGCCCGCCAGGCAGACCGGCTCTTTAAACCTTTTCAGCGCCTGCATTCAGAGGCTGAATTTCCCGGAACGGGAATCGGCCTGGCAACGGTCCAGAGAATCGTGCAGCGGCATGGAGGGCGGGTCTGGGGAGAATCCGCCGGACAGGGAGCCACGTTCTACTTCGCTCTGGGCGCTGTGAAGTAACAACCTTCCGGGATCAGGCAACCGTGTTCAGCGAACAGCAGTGAAGCAGCTTGTTTTCCAGTGGCAGCCAAAAACTTTGCCACTCGCGGCTTCTCTCTGTTGCTACCAGGAGCATTAATGTGCCTTCATCCTCTGGCACGTCCGGTATGCGGTGAACAATTGGAAAAGCAAATTGGTTAATCAGTCCGCCCGGTCCGAAATGCACGACCGTGACTGTTTCGCCAGTTGCCAGCAGTTTGTAGAGCGTATCTGGCTTTGCTTCCGACTGCAGAATCTCTTCCAGAACGCTGATGCTTACCATGTAACAGAGTTCCATGTGACGGAATTCCTTCCCGGCCGGCTTTTAGCTGCCTGCCCCCGAAAGCCCACTTGTAATTTCTTTACTTGGAATAGTGATCCGTATACTTCATCCGTTTCGGAGCACTTTTATCTGTTGTCTATGGTTTTAAAAGCCGGAGATTACGGTTTCATTGGACATAGATTAAAAGAACTAATTTCTTCCGGCCGGCGGGGGCAGAGGGATTGTTGGCCTTAGGCAAATAATTAGAGAAAACGCAGCCTGCTTATTTCTGCACTTTTGTGGGACGAATTGTTAGTGAAGGTGACGAGCTGTCAATAAATGTAAAGACTACAACGCGTGTTGAGCAAAGGCGCTAACCCGCGTTGCTGTACTTCGTCTAAAGAATCGTCAAGAGTTGAAGTTCGATGAAACGTTTTTGCGATTAGCGCCGTCTCTATCAGTAGGAATTAACCCTAAGTAGCGAACTAAACAATGCCGCATCGCGGGAAACTGAAGCGGCACGAAGGGGAAACATCATATAGCCGGTTCCCGACGTATTTCGGGAGAGAAGGATCGGTCATGAAATCGTCGTTATTTTTCAAACTCATATTCGCAACCCTGGCATTGGCTTTGACGGTGAATGTTTTTGCCGCCAAAGATACACATAAAAGTGACTTCCAGATTTCAGCGCCTGCGCAGGTGAATGGCACACTGATACCTGCAGGCGATTACACCGCAAAGTGGGAAGGTGCAGGTCCTACGGTCCAGGTAAGCATCCTGCAGGGCAAGAAGGTGTTGGCTACGGCGCCGGCACAAATCGTCCCATTAAATCATCCCGCGGCTGACACCCAAGCCGAGATCAAAACCAGCCCGAATGGCGATCGCGAACTCATGTTGTTACAGTTTTCAGGAAAACCATATTCTCTTGAACTGGGCCCAGGATCGGCAAAAGTAGAAACGAAGACAGAGCCTGCCAACTGACGCTGACTTAAAATCCGAATTTTCGTGTATCTAAATTCAATTCTGCGGGGGAGCAGGCAACTGCTCCCTTCTTTTTTTGTTCAAAGCTTATGACTGAATCAATTTACCGGCAGGAAAAGAGTTGCACGCAAGAACATGCCTGAATTTGGGTATTGTTGTTGTGCTGGCAACAAAGGTACTCGTACTCTGGTGATCGAGCGGCCCAACAGAGGTCAATGTATACTTTTGCCTGACCGAACATTCGCGGAGGAGCTTGACTATGCAATTTGATTTGCGGCAATGCCTGCGTATGGCTGTTGCTGTTGTGTTAGTTGCACTATTCACTGTTCCCACGGAGGCGCTTGCACAAAGCCACGTGGTTAGCCCCGCAGACCTGCAAAAAGAAGCGGTAGCATCATCGCAGGTGCGGCAGCACAACCTGGATTCCGTACAACGCTTGTTGTCTACGCCTGCGGCCGAAAAGGCCATGAAGTCGGCGAAGATGGATCCCCAACAGGTGCAAACCGCCGTTTCCACACTCAACGATCAGGAACTGGCCCAACTGGCGGCTAAAGCAGATAAAGCCCAGGCTGATTTTTCAGCCGGCACGCTCGGCGAGCGCGATTTGATCCTGATTATTCTTGCCATCGCGGTAATTATCCTGATTATCGTGGCAGTCCGTTAAAACTGTTTTCATGGTCCTAAAAATGCCGCAGAGACTTCTTTGTATTCTATGTCTCTGCGGCATTGTCTTTGCCGCAACGCCCGGCATCTGGCTGGATGTTCCATTTATCCGGCAGGAAAAAGACGGATGCGGCGCTGCCAGCATCGCCATGGTGATGCAGTACTGGCTTAAGCAGCAGGCCAAGCCCGCGGACGCAAGCTCAGACGCAGTGGAGATCCAGCGCGAGCTTTATTCCAGCAAAGATCATGGCATCCATGCCTCTGACCTGGAGGGGTATTTTCAGCAGCACGGCTTCCAGACTTTTGCTTTCACGGGAAAGTGGGACGACCTGAAGCAACACCTTAAAAAAGGGCGTCCCTTGATTGTTGCCGTGAAGCCCTCCGCGCTCGAGACATCACTGCACTATGTGGTCGTAGTTGGCGTGGATCCCGCCGAGAATGTTGTGTATTTAAATGACGCGGCCGAGCGGAAGCTGTTAAAACAAGATCGCGTGACCTTTGAAAAACAGTGGAAGGCAGTAAAGCAGTGGACGCTGCTGGCGCTGCCCAAGTGAAAGCAAATCATCTTTGCATGCTGCTCCTGATGACAGCGGCTTGCTGTTTGCCGAGCCACGCGCAAACCGATCTTCCATCCGATCTTCCATCGACGGCGAAACAACTCTTTGAGCAGGAACGCTGGCCGGAACTCACTCAACTGTTAGAAAAAGCTCCGCGCACCTCTGCCGATCTCAACTATTACTATGGTATCGCGCTGGCGCATCAGGAGCATTGGCAGGAAGCTGGTAAAGCGCTGGATGCCGGACAGAAGCTGGCGCCGCGTGATAAACGTTTTCCTGTTGAACTGGCAGGCGTCGAGTTCAAACAAAAGAAATTTACCGCGGCGAAGCATGATTTGCGCCGGGCACTGCAGCTTGATGCCAAGGACGAATACGCCAATGAGTTTCTGGCGACCATCTATTTTCTTGAAGGCAATCTTGAAGCAGCACTGAAATATTGGAATCGGATAGGGAAGCCGCAGATCAAGGAAGTTCGGAGCGAGCCGGCATTGCACGTCAGGCCGGCGCTGCTTGACCATGCGTTCGCCTTTGCGCCGGCCAGTACGCTGACGGCGGATGAGTTGCTCACCAGTGATGCCCGATTGCGCGGCCTGGATATTTTTTCCGGCTACAAACTCGATCTAACGGCTCTGCCTGATGGCAATTTTGATGCGGTCTTTCGCGCGCGGGAAGAGAATGGCTTTGGAGATGGCAAACTTCAGGCGTTGTTCCGCACGTTCGGCAGCGCGGTCTTTCTGGAAGCGACGCCGGCCTATTACAACCTGCACGGTTCCGCCACCAACATTATTTCGCTTTTCCGATGGGATTCAGAGAAGCGCCGCGCACTGGCCTCGCTTGAGGGGCCGTTCAAAGGCAGTCCGAAGTGGCGCTACAGCGTGGGAGCGGATCTGCGCAACGAAAACTGGGTAATACAGACCTCCTTTACTGGTCCAAGCACGGTGCTGGGCGCATTGAATATGCGGCGAGAAAGCGTGAACGCTGAGATCATGCGTCTGGTTGGTGCGCGGATGAGCTGGTCGACCGGTCTGGAAATTTCACATCGTGACTTCCGCAATGTTGTTCCAGGCGTTGCTCTGACCCCGGAATTGCTGGCGGAGGGATACCAGCTCAAGCAGAAGACGCAGATGACGTACGAGTTGTGGCGTTCACCGGAGAGGCGGCTGAGTCTTTCCACCGGCGCATCGTCGCTGGCAGGGCGCATATGGTCACAGCCGGGACAATCCTTTGAAAAGATCCAGGGCTCGCTCGCATCTCACTGGTTTCCGCAAGCCAAAGGCGATGATTACGAAATGCAATGGCGTGTTCAGGCCGGTAAGACTTTTGGCCAGGTCCCGTTTGACGAGCTTTTTATCCTCGGCGTGGAACGTGACAATGACCTGTGGATGCGAGCGCACATAGGCACACGCGACCGCAGGAAGGGCAGCGCGCCGCTGGGCGAGAATTATTTTCTCTCCAATTGGGAGACCGACAAGAACCTGTATTCGAATGGGATTTTCACGGTCAGGCTGGGCCCGTTTCTTGATAGCGGAAAGATCACGGATTCATCTTCTAATCTGGGTACGCAGAAATGGCTTTTTGATACCGGCGCCCAGGCCAAAGTGGCCGTTTTTGGGGTAGGCGTGATTCTGATTTATGGCAAGGACCTGCGAACAGGAAACAATGCGTTCTATGCCGCTGTTGGCCGATGAGATGCCAAACGCGCCGCAGAGGGAAAGACCAATTTACAATACGGCATGCGCTCACTTGTTATAGGCGGTACACGGAATCTGGGGCCTTCGATTGTCCAGGCCCTGCTGCAGCAAGGGCATGAAGTTGCGGTCTTCAATCGCGGCCAGACACGCGACGATCTTCCGGAAGAAGTGGAGCGCCTGCGCGGCGACCGGACCAATCCAACTCAATTGAAGCAGGTGCTCGGCGGCAGGGAATTTGACCTTGTTGTGGATACGACGCTGTATACCGGCGCTGAAGCAGAGGCGGTTGTAGATCTGTTGGCAAACCGCGTTGGCCGTTATATTTTTCTCAGCACAGGACAGGTTTATCTAGTGCGCATCGGCGTGGAGCGGCCGTTCAAGGAAGAAGATTATGCGGGCCGGTGATGGTCGGAGCCGCCAAAGTCGGATGTTTCGAACCATAGCAACTGGCTCTATGGTTTTGACAAGCGTGCTGCGGAAGATGTGTTCGCGCGCTCGTGGTCTGCAGCAAAAATTTCCTTACACCAGCCTGCGGCTGCCAATGGTGAACAGTGAGCGCGACAGCCATGAGCGGATCTACGGATATTTTCTGCGCTTGCTGGATGGCGGGCCAATTCTGATTCCTGAGGGGGCGGGCCTGCCCGTGCGTCACGTTTATGGAGAAGACGTGGTCCAGGCAATTACGAAACTGACAACTGGTGAGCTAGGTAAGGGCTGCGCTTACAACATTGGGCAGGATGAGACGCTGACACTCGACCAGTTTTTGGAGATGCTGGCGGAGACCTTGCATCGGGAGTTGAATCTTGTTCGCGTATCGAGGGAAGTGCTTGACCGTGAAGGGCTGCTGCCAGATTGCTCGCCATTCAGTGAACCGTGGATGTCGTCGATTGAAAATGCGCACAGCAAAGCAGAGCTAGGAATGCGCTATACGCCAGTCTCTAGCTATCTGAAAAAATTGATCAGCTATTTTCAGGCGATTCCCACAAAAAAGATTGAAGGATATGCGCAGCGGGAGAAAGAGTTAAAGCTGGCGCAATCGAAATAGCGCGGCGGTATTCATATTTCGCACTGCATGGTCGGTAATGGTCGAAGGCCCTCTTCTTTCCGAATCCATTTTCTGCTGCCGTTTCGCCAATCTGCTCCAAATTACTTTCCTTATTGTCTGCTTACAGAACTTAACTGATTTCCCGAGACATTTCTTTACTGGATGTGTTTGTACCGGTTAACAGAAGTCAGTTGAACGTAAATGCCAGGATGGAGGGGATATGAAGTACATGCGAGGGATACTATTGGGAGCTGCATTAATTGCCGGCGTTAGCAGCTTTGCGGCGGCGCAGGCTGTGGTCTCGGTTCAGTGGGGGCCGGGATACCGCAATGACTACGACAGGCAAGCGTTCAACGATGGATACAAACAAGGACAGTGGGATGCGCAGAACGCTCGTCGTTTTAACCCAGACAACAATAGCTGGCGAGACCGGGATGACCGGGAGGCTTTTCGCTCCGGTTACGAACGCGGGTTCAATGAAGTAGGCGCTTATCGCGGAGGCGGAGGCCGAGGCTGGTATGGTGGCGCCAATGCTTTGAGTTCAGCGCGAGATATCGGCTACCAGGATGGACTGAGCGATGGCGCGTTGGACCGGCGCACTGGCCACAGCTTCCGTCCAACCAAGAGCAACAACTTCAAGCATGCAGATCGCGGGTATATCCCGACCTACGGTAATAAGAATTACTACAAAGACGCGTACCGTAATGCTTATGAGGACGGGTATTCACAAGGCTATAAGAGCCTGGTTTACGAACGCCGATAAATGAAAGGCGTAATGAGAAGGCCATGCGGCAACGCATGGCTTTTTCTTGGAGGGCAAAAAAAAGAGAGACGCGGCAGTTACCACGTCTCTCTTAAGTTTTAGCGTTCTAGACTGTTCTCACACCGCTCTTACCATACCTCTCTTACCATACTTGGCAGCGATCAGCCGGCGGACGCACCATTGCTGAATCATCCTTGCAGCTAAAGGCCAGCTTGAATTCCGGCAAGTTGGAGAGCGGACCGATCACACGATACTTGCCTGTGGGATGGGGATCGCCCTGCACCATGGTCCGTTGCGTTTCCGGACGAATCTCATCGCCACGCCACTGTCCCCAGGCAATAAAGAACTGCTGCTCGGGAGTGTAGCCATCGATGGTTGGTTCAGGATGCGTCTGCGCCGCTTTCTTGAAGGCAAGATAAGCGATTTTTGCGCCGGCAAAGTCGCCAATGCTTTCGCCCAGCACCAGCTTACCGTTGTGATGGATGCCAGGCTCGATAAAATATCCATCGAACTGGCGTACCACGCAGGACGTGCGATCGTGAAAGCGAGTGAGATCGTCGGCAGTCCACCAGTTGTTCAGGCGGCCTTGTGCGTCAAACTGCGCTCCCTGATCGTCAAAGCCGTGGCTGATCTCATGGCCAATCACAACGCCAATGCCGCCATAGTTGACTGCATCCACGTTGTTCACGCTGAAAGATGGCTGCTGCAATATCCCCGCGGGGAAGACGATTTCATTAAGAAGGGGATTGTAGTAAGCGTTGGACGTAGGCGGCGTCATGCCCCAGCGGCCGCGATCCACCGGTTTGCCGATTTGCGAGTGGTCATCGTCAATATTCCACTTTACGGCTGCCAGATTGTTGTCCCAATAGGCGTCGCGAGTGAGCTTGATGCTGCTGTAATCTTTCCACTTATCCGGATATCCAATCTTCGGATTGAACGTGGAGAGTTTCTCCAGCGCTTTCTTTTTGGTTTCAGGTCCCATCCATTCCAGGCTTTCGATGGTGTCATGCATGGCGGCCAGAATGTTCTTTACCATCTCCTGGGCGCGCTCTTTAGCTTCTGGAGGAAAATATTTCTCTACATATTTCTTGCCCAGCGCTTCACCCAAAAGCTGGTCTGTGGCTTCAGCGCAACGCTTCCAGCGCGGCTTAAGCTCGGTGGCTCCGTTTAGATACTTTCCGTAGAAAGCAAAGTTTTCATTCACAAAAGGATCGGAAAGCTGATCGGCAAAGGAGTGCAGGAACTGCCATTTCAGATAGACCTTCCAATCCGCCATTGGTGTTTCACGGAACTGGCGATTCACTTCCTGAAAAAATTTAGGTTCGGTAACGTTAAGGTCGGCGCGGGAAAGCTTTTCCGCCGCAAAGAATCCATCCCAGTCAACGGCCGGTGCGAGCTTTCTTCAGATCAACGAATGTAGTCTTGTGGTCCGTGGCCTGCGGATCGCGCAGCGCAACGTTATCCAATGACGCTTCAGCCAGCTTCTTTTCCATCTGGAAGACGGTATCGGCAGCGGCTTTCGCTTTGGCGTCATCATAACCGGCCAGCTTGAACATGGCGGCAACGTGAAGCAGATACTTTTCGCGAGCTTCCTGAAAGCGCGGCTCTGTTTTCAGGTAATAGTCACGGTCAGGCAAGCCCAGTCCGCTGGCAAAAACCGAGGCAATTACCTGCGAAGGATTGTGATTGTCCGGAGTTGAGGCGAGCCCGAACGGAACAAAGACTGCTTCCTCATGCAGACGGCGAATCATGCGCTGCAAATCCGCCGGGGTCTTCATGGCGTCGATGTCAGTCAGCATGGGTTTGGCCGGAGCAATACCAAGCTTGTTGATGCGCGACTCATTCATGCATGAGCCGTAGTAGTCTCCAATGAGTTCCTCAACGCTGCCGCGGGGCCAGTCGGTTTTGCTGGAGACGTCATCCAGAATCACTTTGAGCTGGTCTTTGGCGGCTTCACCTGCCTGCCAGCGGCGGCTCCAGCGCACCATGGAAGGCGGAATGGGATTGTCCGCGCGCCATTTGCCATTCGCGAACTGAAAAAAGTCAGTGCAGGCATCGGCTTTTTGGTCGATGTCACCCATCTGAATGCCTTGTTGCGGATTGCTTTGAGCAAACAGGCTGGCACAGCCAGCAAGGAAGAGAAGAGAAAGTTTCAAAAGACGCATTTTCACCTTTTTATTTTTATTGAACGGAGATCATCATAACCAAGCGCGAGAGTGCCGCCCCAAAAATTGTGGACTATCTAAACCCTCTTAACAGTATTGACGGACGATTGTAAGCGTTTATCTCTGCCGGCCTATCAAAAAACTAAAAACTGCCAGCAAGCTTTTCCAGTGAGACCGAACCTCTCTCCGTGCGCAGACGCAGCCGCGTGCCGCCCTGGTTCACCGTACCGCGGACGCTGCCATCAAGATTGCCGGTCCGCGAATTCATGGGAAAGTCAGAGTGGAAACTGGCGTGGCGGCCGCCTTCAAAATTTACATCCAGTCCGGCATTCGCCGGGACACGCAGCACCGTTGTGCCTTTGTCGCTTTCAATCGTGGCTGTTTCGCCCAGGCTTTTGGCGTCAATCTCGGTATCGGCTTTGTAGGATTTCACTTCCAGAGGCCCACGCACCGTAACGTTGTGCAGCTTGATGGAATCTTTGTATGTGTCAATTCGGATAGCGCCGGTAGTGGATTCTATGTCAATCAGAGACTTATAGCTTTTGATTCGGATATCGCCCTCGATTGCGGCAACTTTGATATCAGGCTTATAGCTGTCCACCTCCAGGTTGATCTGCCGGGGAACGCGGATTTCCAACTGAACTTCAGCGGTATAGTTCATGCCTTGAAAACAAAAGATGCAATTCTCCTGCGGATATTTCACCTCAACCGAAACATGGTCGCCGCTGTTGCGGAAATTGACCTGGACGTTTTCCATCCACCATTTGCGATTAGTGTCACTGCCGTCAAAATGCTTGGTTACGTCCACCACTACCTGGTTGCTGTCTGAGCCGGTCACGTGAATCGTGCCTTTGTAATTATCAACGTTGAGCGTGCCGCCAGAAGAAATGTTGAAGCTGCGCTGAAAGCGCTCGCCCTGATCGTTGCCCGTGGCCTGGCTGCGTAGCTTGGGAACCATCAGAGCAAGGATTCCTACAATTGCTACCAGATACACGATGATGCGTTGCTTTTTAGAATTCATGTCGCCTCCATCCTGGTGCGGACAGGACTTTTCCTAATGGCGTATACGAGCGATCATGGCCCTGGGTTCCATTCAGAAGCCCAATTTTTAGGGTTCCATTTCAATGTTTCCATCAACGCTCCATTAGACGTAGGGATGAAATAAACGTCATCCCCCTGGCGGGAGGGTTTTTAGGGCAAGCAAAAGGGGGACACTCTTTGCAACAAAACCAAGCGTCCCCCGCACAAATATGCCTTGACTCGAGTTTGTTCTCGCCTTACAGGGATTTCAGCAGTGACAGCCAGCGCTCCCAGCTATCTGTCCGCGCCTTTTTGTTGGCCGCGGCCATATCATGTTTCTTCTTGGCATCAGGATCCTCGCTGGCATTGGCAATCGCCGCATCGTTGGCCGGGTCTTCACCAGCGCGCATGAACCCGTGGCCCGCGCCAGCATAGGTCACCGGCTCATATTTCTTGCCGGCAGCTTTCATGGCTGCTTCTGTGGCCGGAATGGTGGCGCCAATGCGTGCGTCCTCACCCGCGTAAAAGCCGTATACCGGGGCTGTGATGGCCGCAACGTTCTCCGGGCCTGGTCCATAGAACACAAATGCTGCGCTCAGATCTTTGCGATTGGTGGCGAACCGGAATGACTGTCCGCCGCCCCAGCAGAATCCGCTCACGGCAATCTTGCCATTGCCTGCCGGAATCTTCTTGGCATAATCAGCCGTCGCATTCAGGTCAGCAGTCACCTGATCGGCATTCAGCGCGGAGATGCCCTTTACCGCATCCTGCGTGCTGGCAAACTCCGCGGAGCCGCCGCCTTTTGGTCCCATACCGGAAAGAAGATCGGGTGCGATAGCAATATAGCCATGCGCTGCCAGATCGTCGGCCACGCTGCGCGCCCAGTCGCTAAGCCCAAAAATCTCATGGATCACAATAATGACCGGTACCTTCTGCTTAGTTTCAGGATAGACAACATAAGCCTGTACCGTGCGGTTGTCATGCTTGATCTGTACCCATTCGCCGTGGCGAGGCGACTTATCTAGTTTTTGTTTGGCCCAATCCTGAGCAAAGCCCGTGGATAGACAGACGAACAACGAAATCATGATAGCCAAGGTTCTTTTCATGCCAGAAAGTGTACTCGGTCAGGGCGAATATGGACAACATTTTGCATACAAATGTGAGCGCTTGGTCCCGGAATGAAACGGGAAGCTCACCGCCGCAAAAAATACTGCTCGCCCATCAACTGGTTCCATTCCAGCGTCCTCAACTCCACCACCTCCAGCGGACATCCTTCCCAGTTATGGGTCCAGCACACGATCATGTCGCAATCTTCCACGCGATGTTGATGCAACAAGAAAATTGCGGCTCTCATATTCAAACTCAATCAAGACTCGCTGCCATCTTTCCTCATCGACCTGCCGCAAGGCTTCGCAATCCGGAAATTCCGCCTGTAGACGTGTCACAACAAAACCCATTTGCCGTGCCACCGCTCCAAATAAAAAGACCACGCCGCATTCGTTGATCGGAGCAAAACCCAGCGGCTGGTCCCAAAAAATGGGACCAGGATTGAACAAAACAATTCGATATCACCATTATTCCAGTCCCGCACCAGCGGGACGGTTGGTAGTAGCCCGCCGTTTCAACGGCGGGAAAGCTAAAGGAAAAGGCAAAGTCCCCTTCAGGGGACGACTGAAACCCTGTAGAATGCGCAACCTATGTCTCACACTCATTACAGCATTCTGGTTCATTGCGTATTTTCGACTAAAGACCGCAGACCATTGATCCCAGCCGAGTTAAAAAAACGCCTTTGGCCTTACATAGCCGGCATCGCGCGGCTCAACCAATTCAAAGCTCTGGCCGTTAACGGCATGCAAGACCATGCTCATGTGCTTTTGTCTTTACCCACAGCCATGCCCGTTGCTAAAGCTGTGCAGTTGATCAAGGGCGGATCTTCCAAATGGATCAATGATCACGTCGATCGACGACCGTTTGTCTGGCAGGATGGGTATGCGGCTTTCACCATTGGAATATCGCAATTGCAAGCCACGGTTCGCTATATCGACAACCAGGAGAGGCACCACGCGAAAAAGAGTTTTGCGAAGGAATGGAAGCAAATGCTGGAGCGTCACGGAATCAAACCCGAATTGCACGGTTGAAAATCTCGCGAAATTTCAGCCGTCCCCTGAAGGGGACTCTGTTTTCTTGTTAACGCCTTCCCGCCGTTAAAAACGGCGGGCTACTACCAACCGTCCTGCTGACGCAGGACTGGAACGTCGATGCGCCGCTTTCTAATATCTCATCCGTTTCTTGATTTTATTCTTCCTTCCGCGTCTCCGCGCCTCCGCGGTGAAAAAATCCTCTGCACATGGCATGTAGACAATCTACCTCCATGGGTGTAGTTTCTCTACATGCCCAGGAAAGAACGCTATCAAAACCGTATCGAACTTCTGCAAGGGACGCTGGACCTGCTGATCCTGCAGACGCTCCGTTGGGGACCGCAACATGGCTACGGCATCAGCCAGGCCATCCGCAACAACTCCAATGAAGTTTTCCAGGTCGATACAGGCTCGCTCTACCCGGCGCTGCATCGGCTGGAAAAGCAGGAGTGGATCGATTCCGAATGGAAGGTCTCAGAGAACAAGCAGCGGGTCAAAGCTTACAAATTAACGGCACTGGGCAGAAAACAGCTGGCTTCCGAGCGGACACGCTGGAAGCAGGTCATGGAAGGAATGGCCGGAATCCTGAATCCATCGGACGAAGGGAGCAAGGCATGAGCTTTGGTGACAAGGGTTTTAGTAAAAAGGGCTTTAGTAAAAAAGCCAAACGCGAGCAAGAGCTGGACGAAGAAATTGGCAGCCACCTGCGCATGGCTGAGCAGGACCGCGTGGAGCGTGGCCAGTCGCCGGAAGAAGCGCATTATGCCGCGCGTCGCGAGATGGGAAACGTGAGCCTGATTAAAGAAGTTACCCGCGGTATGTGGGGAGGGAACTGGATGAGCAGTTTATTTCAGGATTTGCGCTATGGCCTGCGCGTATTACTTCGCAACCCCGGCTTCAGCCTGATTGCAATCTTTACTCTTGCTCTTGGTATCAGCGCCACCACGGCCATCTTCAGCGTGGTGTATGGCGTGCTGCTGCGGCCGCTTCCGTATGATCATCCGGAGCAACTTGTGCAGGTCTGGGAAAAAGATAGCAAGGGAAACCAGATGAGCATGGCGGATCCCAACTTTCTGGATTTGCGCGAGCAGAACCATTCGTTGCAGGGACTGGCCGAATTTAGTGCGGGGATTGAATCGGTATCAGGAAGTGCAGACGCGAAGCGGTTGATGGTGGCGGCAGTTTCCAAGGATTTCTTTCCATTGTTTCGAGCGATACCGGTAATAGGCCGCGGGTTTGCCCCTGAAGATCAGCGGTTCGGCGCGGCTCCGGTAGCGCTTGTCAGTTACAACTACTGGAAGCAGAGTCTGAATTCTGTACAGGACCTTTCATCAATAAAGCTGCGAGTAGGAGACAAGTCCGCATCCGTGGTGGGAGTGCTGCGTCCGGGATTTCGCTTCCCGCAAGATTCCGATGTCTGGATGCCAAGAGAACTTTACGTAATGCTTCCCGCGCGCACCGCGCATAACTCTGATGTGGTTGCGCGCCTGCAGGATGGTGTTCCGCTTATCCGCGCACGCGAAGACCTTGATTCGATCGGCCAGGGCATCAAGAAGCAGTTTGGCGATGGCGTGGATATGGTCGGCGTCTCCATGGTGAAATTGCAGGATTCGTTGACCAGCACCGTGCGCTCGTCGCTGTTGATCCTTTTATGCGCCGTAGGTTTCCTGCTCTTAGTGGCGTGCGCCAACGTGATGAACCTGTTGCTGGCCCAGGCCGCTGCGCGTGAATCGGAATTGGCCGTACGGTCCGCCCTGGGAGCGTCACGCGGCAGAATGGTACGGCAATTCATGGCGGAAACTTTGCTGCTCTCGCTTACCGGCGGCGTGTTTGGAGTGATCTCCGCGTATTGGGGCGTTCAGTGGCTGTTGCGGCTGGCGCCGCCGGAGACTCCCGGCCTTGCCGGCGTATCCATGAATCTGCCAGTCATGTTTTTTGCCCTCGGACTTTCGCTCGCCGTAGCCGTGGGATTGGGCATGTTCACGGCCCTGCGTTCCAGTTCGCGGGAAATCCGCGCCTCTCTGGCCGAAGGCGGACGAGGAAGCGCCGGCAGTTTCAGCACTCAGATCATCGGGCGCACGATTGTCGTAATGCAGCTGGCCATTACCATGACTCTGCTGATCGGCGCCGGGCTTCTTGGTCGCAGCCTGATGCGTGTTCTTTCGGTCGATCCCGGTTTTCGCACAGAGCATGTTGTCACCATCGACATGGCTCTACCGGACGCGATGACCCCTGAATTAAAACTTCAGCGCGTGCAATTCTTGAATGAAGTGTTTGGACGCCTGCGGGCATTGCCCGGCGTGGAAGATGCCGGCGGTACCAATGCTCTACCGCTCTCCACCGGCTTTCATTCAGATGGCGGCTTCGCGGAAGTGAATCCACAACAGCTCTCGCCTAAAACGCAGGATTTGATGAATCGCGCTGGGCGCAGCAATGTATGGGAAGATCCTGTGCTGGCGAAAGATTTGAGCGATTTCTTTGGCCAGTTGTTCCGCGATCCCAAACAAGGCGGATACGCTGCCTACGCTTCAGTCAGCGAAGGCTACTTCCGGACCGTTGGCATACCGCTGCTGCGCGGCCGGCTTTTTGATGATCGTGACGCCATGGACGCGCCACACGTGGCGGTGATCAGCGAATCGCTGGCCCGCACGAAGTGGCCGAATCAGGATCCGCTTGGCCACAGCATTGAATTTGGAAACATGGATGGCGACCTGCGTTTGCTGACCGTGGTTGGCGTGGTGGGTGACGTGCGTGAGCGCAACCTGGAAACGTTGCCGCGGCCAGCGGTTTACGTAAATTATCGCCAGCGCCCGCAGGCCACCAGCCACTTCAGCGTCGTCATACGCAGCGCCGGCGATCCACAGTCAGTAATAGGATCGGCGCGAAAAATTATTCACGATCTTGACCCTGACGTTCCGCCCAGCACCAATACTTTTGCCACAATATTTGCCGCCTCCACCAATGCCCGCCGCTTCAACCTTGTGTTGCTCGGAATTTTTGCCGGGACGGCGCTGCTGCTGGCGGTGGCCGGAATTTATGGCGTCCTGGCTTATTCCGTGGCCAGACGCACGCGAGAGATGGGGGTCCGCATGGCCCTGGGCGCAAGCGGCGGCAATGTACTGAGATTAGTGATGGGACAGGCGATGTTTACCTCGGCCATCGGCGTTGTTCTGGGTCTGGTGGGATCGTTTATTCTCATGCGCTTCTTGCAGTCAATGTTGTATGAGGTGGGCTCTGCCGATCCGCTGACTTTTGCTGCCGTGGCGATACTGCTTTTTGGCGTGGCGCTGCTGGCTTCTTTTCTGCCGGCGCGTAGAGCCACAAAAGTTGATCCGATTGTGGCCCTGCGGTATGAGTAAATCACGGCGGCATTTGCCTGCGACTTGCCGCCTTAAAAAACTTGTGTCATTTCAGGTTCGTTTTTGCCACGGTCCGGCAGGTTTCAGTTAATATTCCTCTGTGGCTATACGTGAAATTCATGTAACGGGATACCGGTCTGTGCGCAATCTCCGGCTGCACCTGAGCCAGATCAACGTGCTGACCGGGGCAAACGGTACGGGTAAGACCAACCTTTATAACTCCGTCTTCCTGCTGGCCAAGGCAGCCGCCGGAGGCTTTGCCCAGGTAGTGGCCGAAGAAGGCGGAATGCCGTCAGTGTTGTGGGCCGGCGCGCGCAAGAGCCGGTCAATGGGCGCCATCCGCCTGGAGCCTGTCCGCATGACTCTGGGGATCAAAACCGATACTTTTTCTTACGAGCTGGTCTGCGGCTTGCCCAAACAGACCTCGGGAGAAAAGTCTGCGTTCTCCCTTGATCCTGAAGTCAAAGAAGAACGCGTCTGGATGGACGCTCCGCACGGATTAAAAGTTACGTTCTTTGAGAGATCTCCAAAAGGCGCATGGATATTAGATAACGATGAACGCCTGGCGGACTACTCCGGCGAACTCTTGCCGACCGAATCAGTGCTGTCACAGTTGCGCGAGCCGCATCTCTATCCTGAGCTTTCTTCTCTGCGCGCTGAGATCAGCCGCTGGCGCTTCTATCACCATTTCCGCACGGACGCTGAGTCGCCGTTGCGCCATCCACAGGTTGGCGTACGCACGCCGGTGCTGGCGCATGATGGACGCGATCTGGCCGCAGCGCTCCAGACTATCAATGAAGTTGGGCAGTCACAGGATTTGCATGAAGCCATCCGGCAGGCTTTTCCCGGAGCCTCGCTCGAAATCGAGCACGACGAAGATACCGGGATGTTTGCCGTCCTGCTGCGCATGCCGGGGTTGCGTCGCCCGTTACGCGCGCGTGAACTTTCAGACGGCACGCTGCGTTATCTGTGTTTGCTGGCGGCGCTGCTGAGCCCGCATCCGCCGTCATTGCTGGCATTGAATGAACCAGAAACCAGTTTGCATCCTGACCTGCTGGAGCCGCTGGCCAAACAGCTGGTCAATGCCGGAAAGTATTCGCAGCTCTGGGTAGTCACCCACTCACAGCGATTGGCTGAGCTGGTGGAGAAATTTTCCGGAGAAGCGCCCATCAAGTTGGAATTGATCGGCGGTGAAACGCGCGTGCTGGGCCAGCGGACAGCAGATGAGAGCGAAGAAGAAGCAGGGTAGCAATCACCGTACAGACTGCCTTATCGGTCGGGATTCATGCTAATTACATATATAAGGTAGGTTGTCTTGCGCCACATACGATCAGCGATGGTTTTTCTGCTGCATCAATGTCTGAGCACAATCGTGGTGATTATGGGCAGCGGGTTTATTGTTTTTTCAATCATCTCGGTTTTGCATCACTGGCAGCCAGGAATGAGCAACAAGACGGCAAGTCTGCTCTTGACGACCATTCCCGAATTTCCTATTCAGACAGCGTTAGCACTGTTGCTCGGTTGGTGGCTGATGAAGAGCACAAGGCAGAGCGCAGCTCTTTGGGTGTGGGTCCTTCCTGTAATCGTCATGCTTATCGTGCTCATACATGGACCTGTCGCAGAATATGGGTTCCATAGCGGCGCGAATGTATTCAGCCATTTCTTTGGAAGTGGTTGTAAGCCTCGCGACCGCTGTCTTGATCAGATTGTATTTACGCTGCCGTTCTGTACTGCCGTAGGGTATTCTCTCGGCGCTGCCTTTGCTCGATCCCAGAAAAAAGTTGGCATGGTTCCTTCTACGGCTTCTTACTGACGGATCAACTTGCAGTGCCGCGTGCGTAAAAATTTCTGTGATGGGCAACTTCTGCGGATGAACGATCACCGCAGGCAGCATCTACCGACTAGGTTCAGCTCCCTAAACTCTCGCTGTAACTTCTTGTCCAATATTCGGCAGCGCCACTACCACGGGTGGAACCTGCAATCCCGGCATGGGACTGGCGCTGAAGAGCCGGCGGCAGGGGATAGCCAGCCATCGCGCCCATGAGCTGGATTTGCTGCGTCGGGCGCTGTCCGTGGAAATGCCGGTTCCGGCATACATCTGCCGGTAAAGTTTGGAAATAAAAACAAAGGCCAGCCGTGATTTGAACGTAGGCGTGCAACTGGATCTCTTCCACACGGATTTAAAGCTGTAGAAACGGTCCCACACTCCCTGCGTCCGCGTCCGGATTTCATCACAGCTCATCACCGGATGTTCCATAAACATCTTGGGGCGAAACTGCGAGGGAATCAGCCAGAAGCGGCTCAGAGGAATGTCCATCACGCGAGCGCTATCGGGCTGCGCTTTTTCCCATTTCTCAAAATCCACGGTCCCCGGAAACGGAGTGAGCATCACGAACTGGGCAAACGTCACGCCTGCGCGTTGCGCCAGATTCAGCGTGGCTTCAAAGGTGGTCTGGCGGTCTGAGGGAAGGCCGAAAATAAACGAGCCAAGAATGTGTATCTTGTGCTTCTTGAACTCCTGCAACCGGCGGACCAGCTCTTCTCCGGAAAAATTAAAATCTTTGTAAACGTCTTTGAGCCCTTCCGGGGTCACGGCTTCCACGCCCACCAGCGCGCCTTTGATTCGGGCGGCGTGCATCGCGTCCAGAAACTGCGGGTCTTCGGCGGCTTCCATGGTGATCTGTGTGAAAAAGATCATGTCATGCGGCAGCTGCGCCAGGCGCGACATCAATTCAAAGCGCTCAGCGCGGATCGCCTTCAGCTCCGCCACTCTAGGATGGTTGTTCTGCCGCTCTGCCAGACGGATGTCCGTCAACGAGACGGGATAAAAATTATCGTCAGCCAGGGCAATGTAGCGGTAGCCAAGGCGGCGCAGCTCAACGATCTCCTGGATCACTGTGTCCGATGCGCGCTGCCGTGGCTTTTGTCCGTCCGTGCGCCATACTGAGCAGAAAGAGCAATGCTTGGGGCAGCCGCGGACGGTCTGCACAGAAGCCCACATATAACGGCCTTGCGGCAGCAGGTCCCAGCGGGCTGATTTAAATTGCTCCGCGCCCACTCGGCCACCTTCATAAATTCTCTTGAGCGTGCCGTTTACGGAATCGTTCAGAGCGTTCGGCCATGCCTGGTCGCCATCGCCCTTTACCACGGCGTGTGCGCCGCCGCGCTCAAATGCTTCTTCTGAGTAGAGAGTTGGATGGATCCCGCCAAATACAACGGTGGCGCCGCGTTCACGCGCAAGTCGCCCAATCTGATAGCCTCGCAGCGCGTTGCCCGTGTGTACGCCAATGCCGACCACGTCACCAGGCGCGATGGTCAGCGGGTCCAACTGCTCGAGAGTTTCATCGCAGATCACCGGATCGCCGAACGAGGTTGGCGTGGCGGCCGCCAGAACATAAAGCCACCGGGGAGTGATTACAGCTGTTCCGAACGAAGTGTCGCTTGGATTTACAAGGTGCACTTTCATGGGGGCCTCTTCTCGAAAATCAACGTTCAGATTGCCGTTTGGACTTTGGGAACCGATCTAGATCCTGCGTGTGACTAGCACTTCATCTGACAGGTACCGGTAGGGGCAATGTTGAGTTTTAGCCCATCTGCATTGTGGCCGGGCATCGGTGTAATGAATCGTGCGCCAGTCCTTTGAATCTGCAGATTTGACTGCTAACTGCTTATTGGAACATCCTGGCATCCAGCGAAGCTGTTCAAAAGTGAGCAATTCTGGTAACTCGCCACTAATGATCAAGAGGGCAAGGCAGCTCTCAGTGTAGCGAATTTCGGGAAAACAGGGGGATTTTATTTGTCTGATATCAGACAATTGCCTTATTTCAGATGCTTAAGCATTTCCTTAAATGCCGGTGTTCCGGATTTGCCCAGCAGTTCATAGATCATCATCTCAGTCGATGACATAACGGCCCCCGCGGCCTGCATGCGGTTCAAGCCCAGCTTCCAGTTCAGTTCGGTGCGGGAGCTTATGGCGTCTGCGGCAACGTGGACATTTAACCCCTGGTTTAAGGCGCCCAGCGCCGTCTGCATCACGCAGATGTGTGATTCCATGCCACAAAGCAGAAGGGTATTGCGGCTGGCCAGCTTTCCCACGGCAGAGCAGTATTCGCCATTGCT
This sequence comes from Terriglobia bacterium, assembly GCA_963724105.1. Taxonomy (GTDB): domain Bacteria; phylum Acidobacteriota; class Terriglobia; order Terriglobales; family Acidobacteriaceae; genus Angelobacter. Next base: position 1,250,450 of record CAVRTD010000010.1, read on the forward strand.
GAAGCAGCCGAACTCCAGCTTGTCCACGGTCTCAACGCTCGGCAAGAGCGACGCGATTTCAGGGACCGTCGGTCCCAGGCCCTTTACATATTGCGTGCTCACAATGATAGGCAGGGAAAGAATGTCAGCCAGGCGGACCAGAAGCTGCGCGTTGCGCACCAGCCGTTCTTTTTCATGGATAGGCGGCAGCAACTTTTCCTGAATGTCGATGACGGCAAGAGCGCAATCTTCCGGACGCAGCGGACGGCGTGCGGCTTCAGAGTGTGCAACGGTATCTATAGGGGCGGTGACCATAGGGAAATTGTACATCTGTTTTCTTTAATCCCGAGCATAGCGAGGGATCTCTATAACTACGAAGGATAATAGGATCTTCGCACTCCGCCCGTAAGAAAACAAAGCTGCACGTGCGACAGAAAGATCACAAGTCAGAAATCACACATGCTAAACACTAGCGCAAGACCTGCTGAATGAATGGGTCCACATCTTTCGATCTGACCTCAACCGGAATCTGATGACCGTACTCCGGATAGATGATTGCCCGCGCATGGCCGCCATGAGCATTGATCGCCTCGGCCAGACGCCGTGCCTGATCGGGATCAGTCCTGTCGTCCCTGGCGCCGTTGAGAATCAAAGCTGCCGCTTTTATGTCTTGAGCATAATTGAGTAGCGACCGCTCTCTCAGGGCATTGTCTGCCCCTCCGGTTTCTTCTTTCATAGAATCGACAATTGAAACTGCCATCGGCGATTTGGCGTGGCGTGCATACTCCTGCAGGTCATACAAACCAGAAATCAAAACAACTCCGCGAATTGTGGGGTCGTGGGCCGCAACCATGCCTGCCACCAAAGCTCCACGGCTAATGCCTTCAATCATGATTCGATTGTTCTTGACGTATCCTTCTGACTGAAGCTTTGCGATCACTGCGGCGACGGCGTGCTGAGTGAACGGGCCGCAGAAATCTGCTGGTCCAGCGGAGTCACCATATCCTGGCTGGGAAATCGATACCGCCAGATATCCGCGGTCAGCATACTGATCAAGCACGCCCCATTGGACGAAATCCTTGCCACCTGTGCGAGGCCAATTCTGGTGTCCGTGCAAAAACACAATCACGGGCCACGGGCCGTTGCTTTTCGGTTTCTCCAGAAAGTATTCAATTTTCTTGGACGGCGTATCAGGATGTGAGATGGAGAGAGTCTCGGCGCGGGCTATTTTGTGTCCGGAGCAGGCCATCAATCCCGCCAAAGTCAAAAGTATCAACCGCAAAGGCTTTTTCATCACGTTTCACCTCGCGTATTCATTTAGATGATCGCCGCAATAGGGTTCCCTCGCTTCGCTCGGGATGTGAAAAAATCAGTGATCATCATGCGCTGCGATTGGCTGTTGCGTCTGGCTCTGCTGCCATGCGGTAGTCTGCCAGTTGTCTTTTGCCGGCGTGGCGGTTTTGATCCACGGCGGCAGATCTAACCGCAGGAAAGCAGAAAGCGACAGAGCATAAGGTTCATAGAGCGCCTGCAGGCGGCGCAGTTCTTCCGCAGCCACGTCGCCATCTGCCAGAGCAGAGCCGGCGGCATGCAGTCCTTTGCGCAACTCCGCCAGTGCCTCCGGAGGCAGCCGATTGGTAGCAGCATTTTTATCAGGTGGCGCGTGAAACACCTGGCTCAGATCGACCAGCGCATGGCGCGCGATGGCGAATGTCATACGCGCCTGATATTGGCACATGCCTTCCAATCCAACCATCGACAAAGCACAGACATCCAGGATGGCCGTGAGTGATGCGATCCATGACTGATTGTCATGCTGGGAGCGGAAGTAGGCCAGCACTGGATACGAGAGATGGCTTTCCATCAGATCGGCCGACCACCGTTCCCAATCACGCAGCAACTCAGTGAGCGCCTCCATGCCGTCCACGCCGGATTGACGGCGGAGAATTTCATAGGCCGTGGGCGGCGAACCGGCACGAGCGTCCAGCAGGGAGATGGTCACTTCGCGCCGTGAAAACGCCTGATAGAGCACGGGCAGATATCCAATTACCAGCGCCAAAAAGCCAAAGCCGATTCCCGCCTCCAGGACAGTGATGAAGCGCGCCATCGGCGAGGCTGGCACAACGTCTCCCATGCCCAGTGTGAACAAGGTTGTGCCGCTCAGGTAAAGTGCGTTGCCCAAATGGCTGTCAAAGAGAGCGCCGGAAAGCTTATCCTGCAGGCCGTAATGCAGCAGCCCGAATCCCATCAGCAATCCAAAAGCCCATAAAGCCAGCAGCAGCAACAGTGAAAGAGGGCCATAATAGCTGAGAAGAACGTCCGCCTTCTTTTTGGTGCCGCGCATGGCTGCCAACCGCACCCACACGGGCCAGGTGGCGCGATAGAAAAATCTGGTCAGCCGGAACTGGCGCGTAACCCGGCGTGGAAGCACAATGGTCTCAAAGGTCTCCCACAGGACCAGTAGAATGAGCAAAATACCGAGAATCACCGCAAATATTTTCAGCAACCGGAATCTCCGCAGGCATTAGAGTATCTAAAGTGCAGAAAGAACTCAGCAATTAACTGAATTCTTTTATTCGTGGGAAACCCAAAAGGACCGCTTTCCCAGTGAAATCAATATTGCATATGGTGGTTGGCCATCCTTACCTGGTGCTGTTGAGCTCCGGCTTGCTGGAGCGTGTGGGTGCGCCATTGCTGCTTTCCCCGGTTCTGATTGCCGCGGGAGCGTTGGCTGCCGGCGGCGAGCTGCGCTTTGATGTTGCCGTTTGGATCGCACTGATCACCTGCCTTATTGGTGATACGTTATGGTACGAGCTGGGCAGAAAAAAAGGCGATTCCGTCCTGTCATTGCTGTGCCGCATCTCTTTTGAGCGCGATAGCTGCGTGCGCCGCTCCAAGGTGTTCTTTGAAAAAGGCGTGAACCGCACCTTGTTTCTTTCCAAGTGGCTGCCGGGCGTTTCTCACGTGGTGCCGGCCGTAGCCGGACTCTCTGGAATCGAGCGCCAGCATTTCTTTGTCGTTAATGCCGCCGGGTCTGCCGTATGGATTCTTGCCCTGATGCTGGCAGGCTATCTTCCGGTGGAGCATCTGCACGTGGCTTCCGCCGTGGCCCCGATTTTATTTGAAGCCAGTCTGGCCGTGCTGGCTGCCAACGTGGGCATTAAATATATGCAGCGGCGCCAGTTCTTGAAGGACCTCTACAAGTCACGTGTTACTCCCGAAGAACTGCGCCACATGATCGATTCGGGAGAGAAGATGGTGATCCTGGATCTGCGCCATCCGCTGGATTCGGTCGCCGATCCGCGAACTTTGCCGGGCGCCGTCCGCGTGTTGCCGGATGAGGTCATCAGCCGCGCAGACAGTTTGCCCAAGGATGAAGAGATTATTCTCTACTGTACTTGACCCAACGAAGCATCCAGTGCCCGTGTGGCACAAAAACTGCAAAAGCTGGGTATCACGCGCGTACGTCCACTGCAGGGCGGATTTCAAGCATGGAAGGACCTTGGCTATCCTCTGGCCCAACCGACGGATGTGGCGTGGGTGACTGCCTTATTGCACTAAAGCCGTGATCCGAATCAGCGGACAAGACTCTCTTTAATATCTTGCTCAGCCTGCTGGATGTTTTCTGGCTTGCCCAGGTCGCGCCAGTAGTATCCATCGGCGCGAAACGCCATAATCTTTTCTCCCTGCGCGGCCAGCCGCAGATAGGCCGGGATGATAGAAAAAACGCCCGATTCCGTCAGCAGTGGAAAGATCCGCGGAGAGATGATGTGTATGCCGGTAAACGCAGCTTCGCTGGTTTGCTGCGACGGGCGAACCATTTCCGTTTTTGCTTCACTCACAGTTCGTCGGCCACAAAGCTGTAGCTGTTCGTCGAAGAGCAGATAGCGGGAAGTTTTTCGCTCCTGGACCGCCAGCGTCGCGAGCGCTTTATTCTCAATATGAAACTGCAGCATGCGCTGGAGATCGATGGCGCTGATGATATCCACGTTATGCAGGATGAAAGGCGCGTCCGCGCTGGAGTTGGTCGCTCTGGAGAAACCAGGCGGCCTGCTTCAGACCGCCGCCTGTATCCAGCAGAATCTCTTCGCGGGAAAATTCAATGTGCATGCCAAAGTTTCCGGCGGCCTTCAGGGAGTCGATCACCATGTCTGCATAGTGATGGACATTGATAATTACGTCTTGAATTCCAAATTCACGCAGGCGTGAGAGCGTGATCTCCAGCATGGTGCGTCCGGCGACCTCTACCAGCGCCTTGGGGCGATCGTTGGTGAGAGGGCGCAAACGCGTGCCCAGTCCGGCAGCCAGGACCATGGCTTTCATCTGCGCGTTTTCTCCAGTTGCGCTTTCTGGAGATCAGTCTTTTCCAGTTCCACCTTTTCCAGTTCCATCTTTTCCAGCTGCATCTTTTCCAATTGAATGTGGCGCAGCTCAACTTCAATTCCGGCTTTTCCGCGCAGGTGTTTTGCCAGCTGCTCGGCAAGGTAGACAGAGCGATGCTGGCCTCCGGTGCAGCCAAAGGAGACGGTCAGGTTTTTGAATCCGCGTTGCTGATAGTTGCTGATGCTGGAATCCACCAGCGCGATCACGTTGGCCAGATACTGGTGAACGCTCTTTTGCTGGCTGAGATATTCAATCACTGGCGCATCTTTCCCGGTGAGGGCCTTGAAGCGCTCTTCGCGTCCCGGGTTGGGAAGGCTGCGCGCGTCAAAGACAAAGCCGCCGCCGTGCCCGCTCTCGTCTTTGGGCGGGCCGCCGCGATGAAAGGAAAAACTTTGAATTCGTACTATCAGCTTTTCTGCGTGTGAATTTCGGCGACGGGCGATTTTATGGTCGGAGTAACGCTCTGTTTATCCGGCTCCGCCGCCAGGGCCAGCAATTTTTCTGAAGTCACAATGCTCTTGAACGCCGCTGTGAGCGCCGGCAGCGGAACGGGAAGCGTGGCATGCTCCAGCAGCCAGCGCAGGTTCTTGAGCGCGTAGGGAACGCTTTGCAGGAAGTGGGACTTGCGTTCATAAAAGCCGCGAAAGCCATAAGCACCCAACGCCTGCATGATGCGTATGTAAACATAGGCATAGTAGTGGTGCATGAAGGCTTCACGATCAATCTCAATGAAGTTTCCCAGCGTCTCAATGTAGTAGTCGAGCAATTTCTGGCGCAGCGCGGGTGGCAGATCGGCCTTGGCATCGAATAAAAGGGAAGCGATGTCGTAGTGAAGCGCGCCTTTTCGTCCGCCCTGATAGTCCAGGAAAACCGGTTGTCCATCCCGCAGCATTACGTTGCGTGATTGATAGTCACGATAGAGAAAGTAATGATGCGGAGCGGTCAACAGAAACTTTGTCAGCCTGCTGAAATCGTTTTCCAGCGCCTGTTCATTGAAGGGAATTCCCGCCAGCCGCAGAAAATAATATTTGAAATAGTTCAGGTCCCAGGAGATTGACTGGCGATCAAAACTTGACCGCGGATAGCAGACTTTGTAATTCAGATCATGGCCGGCTTCAATTTGAAATCGCGGCAGCATGGCCACAACTTTGCGATAAGCGTCTACGACCGGGGCGGCAATATCTTCGCCATTGCGATTTTTTATCAGGAACTCAAACAGCGTGGTGTTGCCAAGATCCTCTTCCAGATAAGCGTTGTGGGCGAGATCGTCAGCGTAAATTTCCGGAACGGGAAGCCCACGGCGACGAAAATGCCGTGAGAATTCCAGGAATGCGACGTTTTCTTCGCGCACGTCATAAAGGATGCCGATCGCGCTCTGATTGCCGCCGGCAAGGCGGACGATGAGGCGGCCTGAGCCGCCAAGCTCACCCTGCAACGGCTGCACATGCTCCGGCTGAGCATGGAAGTGCTGCGCAAAAAGTTTTTTCAGAACTTCAATGGACATGGTTCCAACGATTCAGAAGCGGCGATTCCGGATCGACTCAACTCAAAGATAACATTTAACCTGGCTCAAATAACTTTGGATGCAAGCGCGAGCGGCCATGGCCGGATACCCGGGTTCTACTTTGCTTCCAGCGTGACCTGCTCCACTTTGTAGCCTTTATCGCGCAGCATTTTTGCCATGCCTTTGTCGCCCACGATATGGGCCGCGCCCACGACTACAAAGATTGGATCTTTGCCTTTGAGATACTCTTCCATCTTTCCGGCCATCATCACGTTGCGGTCATCCAGAAGTTTTTTCGTCAGGGATTTTGATCCCATATCGCTCTCTTCGTCCATGACCTTCTGCAATGCGTCCGGGTCTCCGGAGATATAAGCAGCCTGCAGACGCTTGATCATGTCTTTGGCCAGGTCGCCTTCCTTCAGGACCGTCAGGAGCATGGCTTGCTGTTCCTCTTCCGTCGCGGTGGCGAAAATGGAGAACTGAGACGCCACGGTCTCCAGTTCGTCCACGCGCTGCGGCGGCTTGGTCTCTTTCAGGAAGTGCATATCGATTCCCAGCGTCGGATCTTCTCCAGCCTGCTGCCAGGCCATGGCGGAAATGGACACAGCAACCATCCAGGGCTTCAGTTGCTCCATGCCAGCCCGAGGGACGCCGTGGCGCGTGCAATAGTCGGCCAGCGTTGCGGCAGTTTCTTTGGAGAGATGATTCGTTAGGGAATCGTCAGCGCCATACATTCCGTACTTCTGTACAAGAGACATGGCCTCCGATTGGTCCACATCTTTAATATTGATTTCAACGGTCAGCACTTTGGCGGCGTTAAAGGCGGCTTCCACTTCTTTGGGAAGCGGATACATGCCGCTATCGCCTACATGGATTGATCCCACAAGATAAACGGAGGTTGTGGGCGACGTGGCTTTCCACATCAGGAATCGGCGCGGTTTGGGCTGCGCAGGTGCAGCCTGCTGGGCTTCCATCTGGGCCACACCCAGAAAAGCCAGCAAGAAAAACCAGACTACATAAATAGAGCGCCGTTTGAGCATTGAAATCTCCTCGTCCAAAGGATGCGACGTGCGGATGAACCGCCGCCCAGCCTTGTGATAGCAAATTATACCGTTTGCGATTCGTGTTGGGATTGCCCTCAGCCCATCATTCGCCGCTGTCCTTAGGTGATGGCGGATGACATTTTCCTCTTGCATCAGTCAGAATGAAAGCATGTTGCGTTGGGTGTTTCTGGTAACGATGGTCGCCGGAGCATGTCTTGCGGCGTATTCGCAAACGCCGGCGGCAGGCGTGGTGCACGCTTCCGTGGCGGTGACCGCCGATCCTTCCAACAGTTACGCTCTCTATCTTCCAAGTGCCTATTCTCCAGCCAGGCAGTGGCCAATTCTGCTGGCGTTTGATCCCTTTGCCCGTGGAGAAACTTCGGTCAAGCTCTTTCATGACGCAGCAGAGAAGTACGGGTTCATTGTTGTGGGCAGCAACAATTCCCGCAATTTTCAGGACCCATCGGCCGCGATACGGCTTCTGGGCGCAGACATCAGGGAGCACTACTCGGTCGATCCTCGGCGCCTTTATGTGACGGGTCTCTCGGGCGGTGCGCGCGTGGCATCGTCACTTGCCATGGCGTGCAAGGGTTGCGTTGCCGGAGTGATTGCCAATAGCGCAGGGCTGCCATCCGGGCGTAGCACTCCGGGACCAGAGGTTGCAGACTGGTTTCTGGTGGCAGGCACTACTGATTTCAATTATCCCGAGATGCTTCATCTCAATGAAGCGCTTGAGAAAAGCAATGCCGTCAGCCGGTTCGTTGTTTTTGAGGGGCCGCATGGCTGGATGCCGAAGAATTTTGCCGAGCAGTCGCTGGCATGGCTCCAGTTGCGGGCCATGGTGAAAGGGCTGACGCCGGTTGACAAAGATTTTGTCGGCAAACAATTTGATGAGCGGTTGGCGGAAGCGCAGGCCGCACAAAAGTCTGGCGATATCCTGTCCGCGGCGCGTGCCTACCATGAGATTGCCAACGACTTCCGAACTTTCCGCGACGTGAAAGAGCAGGAAACGCTGGCCAAGTCGCTGGCTGATTCAGAGGCTTTCCGCAAGGCTAAGAAAAACGAAAAGGCCGCGCTGGAGCTTGAAGATAAGGTTGCAATGAATATCGGAAATTTGATCGCCGGTATCGACGAGGTGCCGGATAAACGCGCCGCACTCTTCACACAGCTAGAGACGGCGGCGGGCAATGCAATGCGCGAACAGCGGCAAAGCTCTGATCCCGCGCACAAAAATGCCATCGCCCGGGGACTGGCCTCGGCATTTGCGTACGCCGTGGAGACCGGCGAGCAGGAGATGTTGAAGAAAGATTATTTTTCCGCCAAAGGAATGTTCCAGGCATGTGAAATCATACAGCCGGACAGCGCATGGGCCATCTATCTCTCGGCTACGGCACATGCTGAACTGGGCGAGAAAAAAGAAGCGATTCAGGCGCTGAAGAAAGCCATGGAGAAAGGGCTTACCAATCCCAAGGCGCTGGACGACGCCGCTTTTGACCGGATGCGTAATGAAGAAGCGTTCAAGCAGATTGCTGCCAGCCTCTCTGGTCCCAAACAAGAAACGGCAAAGTAAGTTGCCCGGCTACTTCGCCGGCAGCAACTGGCCAACAACTTTGCCGTGCTCATCCAGCAGATGAAGCGCGGGCGAGCCATCGGCGGCGACACCGAGAACCAGCCGGTCGCGGCCCTCGGTATCTTTCATCTTCAACTCGACGGCACCGCTGCTGGTCCGATAGAGTGAAAGCCGCTGGTGCGCCGTCCCGTGTGACTGCATAAATTTGTTGAGCTCCGCTTTGCGCTGCTCGGCAGGCATATCTTTCGTTCGGTCCAACACGGCCAGTAATTCCTGGATCGGATAAGCAGGCTGATCAATGAACCTCATGCCCACGGAGTTTGTGCCGCCTTCCTGCTGAGCGTCCATGGTGAACACCTGGTCCTGCTCATAGCGGTCAAAGCTGAGATGCCCGTAGCTGCTCTCTTTGCCGTTTTTGTCCCGCTCGCCGCCGAAGATGAGCCCGCCGTTCTCGGTGCCTTCGTCGTTAAAGAAGATCATGCCAGCCGATTTGCGGTCAGGATGAGGACGCTCCTTGCCTTTGATGATGATTCCCGGAGCGAGGGCCTTGTTGGAGATGACCAGGCGCAACGTGCCATCGGGTTCAACCAGATTGATGCGCTCAACATTGATCTGCTCAAACTTCTGTGGGGCTGCCGCCGGACGAAACGCAGTTAGTACCGTGACGGCAAAGACCACGGTCAGAATGCCGGAGTAGATCATCAAAAATTGCTGGCTGGTAAGCAAACGGCGCATGTGTGCTCCTTCATTGAAGAAAAGATGGATTGTAAGGTATTTGGGAGGATGGGATTAGACGAGTGGGTCACCCGCCCTTTCATCGGGGAGTTATGGAGCCAGCCCGACGCGCTGCAGTAATGCCTGAAATCTGGATTCACCGCGCAAAGGATCGTACAAGGGATCCACTTTGAGCGCGGTAAGGCCATTCGCTCGTTGTGAATATGCTTTTTCCAAACAGGCCAGAGCCTGTTCTTTATTTCCCACGCCGATATATGCCCACGCAAGCTTCATAGGGTCAAATTCCTCTTGCCGGCTTAAAGTCAACAGCTTATCGATCGTATTCTGCGCTTGCGCCTGCCTGCCGGAGCGTCCATAGACATAAGCCAGGTACGCCAGGTGCCGGGGAGCATTATCGATCTGTGTTTGCTTTTCCAGAAAGGCAATCGCTTCCGTGAACATTCCTTTTTGTACGTATGCTTCCACGATCACTCCGGCCCGAGGGAAGTTGGGCTCCATCTGGAGCACGTAACGGAATTGCTCAATGGCACGGTCGTATTGGCGCGAGTCGTAAAGAATTGCTGCATTGTCAGTGGCAATGATCAGCGAAAGCGGATCGAGCTGGCGCGCGCGTTCGCTTTCCTGGAGCGCCTCATCGAAGCGGCCGCGCCAGTTCAGATACTCGGCATACCAGTGGTGCGCCGTGGCATAGTTGGGATTCAATTCGATGGCCCGACGGTATTCTTTTTCCGCCGTCTGCCAGTCCCAATCGTAGTTTTCCACGATCAAGGCCAGAGCGGTGTGGGCTTCCGGCAGCCCCTCGTCAATTTCCAGCGCGCGGAGTGCCGCTGCGCGCGCTTTTTGCGCAAAATGAGCCTGGGGAATTCCGCTATAACCGCTCATCAGGGCATAGGAATCGGCCAGGCCGGCATAGGCGCGCGCGCAGTTGGGATTACTTTGGCTGTGGCTTGCTCGTCCTGGTGGCTTCGCTGAAGTCCCTTGACCATTCTTTTGTTCCACCCGAGGTGGGCCCTGCAAATATAGGTCTATGCCTGCGTAGGCTCTGGGTGTGAGAGATGAATGCGCGATGGAAGTCGTTGGCCTTCTCGTCTGATAAAGGCGATCTGCGTCTCGTCAGCATTTTCCTGCGTGATTTCGCCCTGCGAGCAGCAAGAAATCCTTGAGTTCGCGGTCATACTGGCGTGCCCAGATGCGAGGGTCGGTCTTTGCACCGGACGATCTGGACAGTGAATTCTTACGGTGTCCGCATTACGCCTGAACCGCTCACCTCGAGCCTACGTATTGAGACGCTACCACTACCGGATGGCAGCAAGATCGCTTACCTGTCTTCGCGCGCTCTGGATGGGACAGATAACGGGATAGCCGGTGTTCAGAATGTTTGGGTCATGAACGCCGATGGTTCGGGATCAACCCCCGTTACTAAGCTCAGTATCTCGGGTGCGCAAACGACGAGCTTTGCCTGGTCGCCGGATGGCACCCAGTTCATTACGCTGGCAAACCGCGCTCTGGACGGCGGCACGGGCCCGGACGCCGACAATACTGAGAATCTCTGGGTTTTAGCGGCAGACGGATCCAAAGCCACTCTAGTCACTCCAGAGGGGCAAACCACGGCGCTGGGCTCAGCCATCATTGCGGCTGTGGCCTGGTCGCCCGATGGCAGCAAGATTGTCTTTATCTCGTCAATCCCACTGAACGGAACCACCACGCCTAACAGCGGCTCAGAACCTTTGGATCATGAACCCCGATGGCAGCGGCGCATTACACCTGACTCCGTTTGATGGTGTCGCCGTTCAACTGCAATTCCCGGTCTGGTCGCCGGATGGCAGCAATATCTTTTTCTCCTCTGACGGCGCGGTGGGCGGCACCAATGCGGCTAACGCGAACAGCACTGCCAACATCTGGGTTGTGAATGCCGATGGCTCCGGATTAACTTCGCTGACCAAGCTTACCGCTGCCGGGGCAAGCAGTACTTTCCCGAACCACCCATGATGGAAGAGTGTGCGCTCCGCTGCGTTGCGCCTGAGTATGCGACGTGCGGTCGCCGGGATCGCATACTGCTCCACCCCGCCGTGTTTGGCGGCAGGGTAAAGCAGCTTTTAGCGGTTCGATTTAACTATTGTCCCAGCGGTTGTTCGTGGACGTCCGCGCTGTCCTGGAGCCGTGGTTCTGAACGTAAAGACCGGACCGAGTGGACGGCCGCTCTTATCCGTCATGCGGACGTAGTAGGTGGTATTGGGCCGCAGGTTGACGAGAGACGCGCGGTGATTGTCGCCGTCCATCCTCTCGACGGCATCCACGGCCTGGAAATAGTTATTGGGATTGGTACTGTACTGCAGGACGTCGTCCATGCCATGTCTCGAAGTCCAGGCGATCTTTGCTGTATGTTGATTGGCAAATTCCAGCATGGGCCTTTTGACATTTGGGTCTCCATGATACTGTGCCGCAGCGAAGCTGGCGCAGAGCAGTAAAAAAGCTGTGATTTTTAGCAAGTTGGTCATAGTCCCCCCTCAGGACTGTCACGAACAGTGGCTTGATTGTTCCGAAGCTGCGAATTGAGAGAAGGTTGTCTGTTCGTCGGGAGATCGGGTGATCGGGAGACCTCCTGCGGGTCCTTGGAATCACGGAAGCGCTCCGCAGGTTCAAAGAAAGCTTTTTCCTTCTGCTTAAGGGCTCCGCTGCCGCTGCGCGCGGGGCCTTCGGCGGAGAGGAAGGAGCTTTTCTTAGCCTGCCCGGCACTTACGTCTCGGCTCGCGTTGCTCGCTTCGGCGACGTACCGGGCTATTATCGGGGGTCCCTGACGGGACTCGGATTGTTTTGAAGCGTTGCGGGTCGATTTATGAAGACAAATTTCAAGGTGCACAGCCGGGGCGGCGTGCCACACGAGTAGGGAAGAGGTTTGTAAGAGAATTCCCTGACGTGGCAGGGTGTGGGATGAATTCTCGGGGTTCCTCCACTCCTCCTCAGTCGCATGTGGCTCCTTCGGAGTCGGTCGGAATGACAGATAAAAACAATGATCTTTACGCTAATTCGCTTCGCTCACCCATGCCTGAAGGCATGGGCTGGTGAGCCGCTCTTCCACCGTGCTCCGCTTGTGCGGAGCGGGAAAAGTCGGCATTTCTTCAGCGAATTTGCTTGACTTTGACGATGGTCTTCGCTTATATTTCGTATGTAGGTAGACCGAGAGCGGCGTCGGCGGGGAGACCCGGAAAGGCCAGCAACGGGAAGCAGTCAGTAATCAGCACTCGGCATTCAGCCAGAGCTTTATAGCTGCTTTCGCCCTTCTTTTTTTAGATGGGATCTGTGGGGAAGAAGTGTATCCACTTAAGACGCAGGCGAGGGCGCCTGCGGTCCACAATTTAGTTAATTTCAAATTTCAAAAGTAATCAGCAGCCACCCGAAGCGGGTGGCTTTTTTATTTGGAGCGAAGACATGATTAGGCGAAATGTGACCAGACAAGAGCTGATAGCCGACATTCTGGAATGCACGGAAAAGCTGGGGGGTGTGCCGACCATTCCAGAACTTGAGAAGCACACAGGGATCGATCGGGTGGAGATACGGAAACATTTTGGAAACTACAAGGCTGCGCTGAAGGCGTGCAACCTGGAGGTTCCGGAACGAGGCAGGAAGCTGGAAATCGGCCGGTTGTTTCGGGACTGGGCGGAGGTGGTAAGGAAGCTGAAGAAGCTTCCCACGGTTTTTGAGTATGAAGAGAACGGCAGCTACAGCGAAAAGCCGCTGACGACCCGGTTTGGGGCATGGTCACAGGTGCCGGGCGCGTTGAAGCTCTATGCGGAAAAGCATGGCCTGGCGGGTGAGTGGAGAGATGTGATGGAGCTGATAGAAGGACAGGGAAGAAGGGCAGCAGGAAGTTTGGGAGGAAGATTGGGCGGGGGAGCAACGCTTTCGGCCATGGTCTGGCGGCGAGCGGAGAGAGCCAGCCCGTCTATGGCGTGGTGATTGGAAGGTGCGCGCACGTTTACGCTCCGACGAACGAGAGCGGCGTGGTGTGTCTATTTGGCGCGATGGCAGAGCAGTTGGGGTTTATGGTGCTGAGGATACAGACGGAGTTTCCGGATTGCGAGGCGATACGGCTGGTTGGGAAAGACCGCTACCAGCCGGTGAGGATTGAATTTGAATATGACAGCCGGAATTTTTTAACGTCATGGACCATGATCCGGAGGGCTGCGACGTGATTGTGTGCTGGGAGCACAATTGGGTGGATTGTCCGCTGGAGGTGGTGGAACTGAGGGGGCATTGCCAGTAATGCCAAAATTGCCGAAATTGAAAAACAAAAACTTACCACTGATTTTCACTGATGACACTGATTGGAAATCGGGTCATCGCGCGACATCGCCGTCATCGCGCGGAATCGGAAAAGTGACCGTCTCGAGAGAACTCCCTGACTCGGCATGGTTCGTAACTGCATTTTCGGGGTTCCTCGACTCCCGCTTAGTCTCCTTCGCTCCGCTCAGGGTCCCGCGCGGTTCGCTCGGAATGACAGATGGAGAGAGTGATTGCCAAAATTGAAAGGCAAGACCTTACCACGGATTTACACGGATAACACTGATGGGAAAGTAGATCGCCGAATCGGGACATCGGGGATCGGAAAGTGGGAGTGTGCAGCGTTTTTAAACTGTGAGAGCGGCGGAGCAGATTCCTCACCTCCGCCTAGGGTTTGCGGATGTGGGTATGCGGTGTTTCGGGCTGCGGTTCGGAATGGCACGTCACTGGTCCTATATTCGTCTTTCGGGATGGCAGATTATCCTCTGATTCGCTCCGTTCCTCTGTGTTTCAGATAATCGGGTAGGCAAGTGTGCAGAAGTCAGAGTATGGGGATTGCTGTGGCTCGGGTTTTCCGATGCACCTGATTTCCCGATGACCGGATGACCCGATCTGCCGATAGGGGCGCGATTTACCGATCCTAACCGGTCCCTCCCTTTACACTAGTCACATCCCCGTGGTACTCTTTTTAAGTCACTTATAGGACAAGATTTAGAGAAATAGGAGTCGACCAGAATTCAGTGTTAGCGAGAGAGCGCAAGGCCGACGTCATCAACCGCTTCCGCACGCATCAATCAGATACGGGCAGCCCGGAAGTACAGATTGCCATTTTGAGCGAGCGTATCGGAGAGCTGACGGAGCACTTCAAGAGCCACCAAAAGGACCATGCCTCCCGGCGCGGTCTTCTTATGATGGTCAGCAAGCGTCGCCGCCTGCTGGATTATCTTAAAACGTACGATACTGAGCGTTATAAAGACGTCATCCAGAAACTTGGCATCCGTAAATAACAGACCCAGAACGAACGGTCAAACGGTCGTCTAAGAACCGGCGGGACACGTGTGTGCCGCCCCTTCTAACGTTAAGTTGCTCTCTTTTTGAATTCAGACTGCTGGTCCTCCTTAGAAATGAGGAATAGATGAAGCAGACAGCCACTGTTGAACTTGCAGGCGGCAAAACCCTCCAGATTGAAACAGGACATTTAGCGAAACAGGCACAAGGATCAGCCATTGTCCGCCAGGGAGATAACGTTGTACTGGGCACGGCATGCGCCTCACCCGAACCCCGCGAAGGCATAGATTTCTTCCCCCTTACTGTTGATTATCGCGAATACACTTACGCCGCAGGACGATTCCCCGGCGGATTTATCAAGAGAGAAGGCCGGCCGAGCGAACGTGAAGTACTGACCTGCCGCCAGATTGATCGTCCGATACGCCCGCTGTTTCCTGAAGGCTTCCGCAATGAGACACAGGTCATCGCCCTGGTGCTCTCCGCCGATACTGAAAACGATCCTGACATCCTGGGCATTAACGCAGCTTCCGCTGCACTGACTCTTTCCGAGATTCCGTTTCATGGTCCGGTAGGAGCAGTTCGCGTTGGTCTGGTGAATGACCAGATGATTGTGAACCCGACTTACGAAGAGCAGCGCGAGAGCCTGTTGAACATCACTGTCGTCGGCACGGCTGAAGGCATTGTGATGGTGGAGTCCGGAGCGAAGGAAGTTCTGGAAGAGCAGGTACTGAGCGCGATTGAATTTGCACATGAGCAGATCAAGAAGATCTGCGCCGCGATCAGCGATCTGGCGAAACGCAATGGCAAGAAAAAACTGGAAGTGAAGCCGGTTGAGATTGACGAAGCTTATTACAACGAGCTGAAGTCGAAGATCGGCAAGCAACTGATGGATGCGCTGGATACGGCGAAGCATCCGAAGCACGAGAGTTATGAGAAAGTCCGCGAGATCAAGAAGGCGTTGAAAGCGGAATTGCCGGCAGACGACAAAGACGCTGCGGCCAAGCTCTCAAAGTATTATGAATTGCTGCGTGAGCGGATTTTCCGCGAGCAGGTAACCAAAGATCGCAAACGCCCGGATGCACGCGCGTTTGACCAGATCCGCAATATCTCGATTGAAGTTGGAGTCCTGCCACGCACGCATGGTTCCGCTGTCTTCACACGCGGCGAGACCCAGGCGCTGGTTACCACCACGCTGGGCACGCCGGACGACATGCAGCGCATTGAGCGGTTTGAAGGTGAAACCAAAAAGCGCTTCATGCTGCATTACAACTTCCCACCGTTTTCCGTGGGTGAAGTTGGCCGCATGACCGGTGTTGGCCGTCGCGAAATTGGACACGGCGCACTGGCTGAGCGCGCGGTTGCTGCTGTGCTGCCTCCGGTGGAGAGCTGGCCGTATGCGATCCGCGTGGTGTCAGACATTCTGGAATCCAACGGATCTTCTTCCATGGCGTCCATCTGCGGCGCTTCACTTTCACTGATGGATGCTGGCGTTCCGCTAACAGCGTCAGTGGCGGGCGTTGCCATGGGTCTGGTGAAAGAAGAAGACTACATACGCGATCCTGACGGACATTGCCGGCGCAGAAGACCATTACGGCGACATGGATTTTAAAGTCGCTGGAACGCGGAAGGGAATTACCGCGCTGCAAATGGACATCAAGGTGATGGGCATCACCTCGCAGATCATGCAAGAGGCGATGGAGCAGGCACGGCGCGGCCGGTTGTACATCCTGGACAAGATGGAAGGTACGATCACCGGTGGACGCGAAAATATTTCCAGCTTCGCGCCACGCATTTACACCCTGCAGATTCCTGTGGACAAGATCCGCGACCTGATTGGGCCGGGCGGAAAGATGATCCGCAGCATTATTGAAGAAACTGGCGTGAAGATTGACGTTGACGATACCGGCAAGGTAAACGTTGCTTCCAATAACGGACCTTCCGCGCAGCGGGCGATCCAGCGCATCAATGATCTGACGGCGGTGCCTGAAGTCGGCAAGACGTACCTGGGCAAAGTGGTGCGGCTGGCTGAGTTCGGCGCGTTTGTCGAAATCATTCCGGGAACCGATGGTCTGTTGCACATCAGCGAAATTGCCGAGCATCGCGTAAAAGAAGTGAAAGACGAGCTGAAAGAAGGCGATCAGGTGCTGGTGAAAGTCCTGGGCATTGAAGGGAATCGCATTAAGCTTTCCCGCAAAGCGATTTTGCGCGAGCAGCGTGCGAAGATGGCCCCGGCTGACGGAGAAACCCCGGAAGGCGGCGAAGGTGAAGGCGAGAGTGCTCCACGGAGCGCGCCGCAGCCACGTGCCGATGGAGAAGAGACAGTCACCTTTGAAGGTGGCGGCGATTTCTCTGACGATGATGCCGAGCCTAACTTTAATCGCGAAGATGCAAACCGTGAAACCGTTGCGGCAAGGCCAGAGCGTCCGCATGGCGACCGTCCTCGCGGCGATCGTCCACATGGCGGCGGTGGTGGCGGCCGCGGTGGAAGTGGAAGGCCTCGTCGCGGAGGCGGCGGGGTGGACGCGGTCCACGCAGTGGCGGGGGCGATCGTGGCCCACGCGGCGGCGGTGGAGATCGCAATCGCTAAAAATGGGTTCTAGAAAATATAGGAGGCGCGGCACAATGCGCCTCCTTTTATTTTGCTCCACAACATACATTCCACCCGCCAAAACTAAAACGGCCAACCAGCAGCTTTCTGCCAATTGGCCATTTGATTCCTGGAAATTAGTGTTGCTGTTCTCTCTTACGCCGTGGTTCCTGCTCCGTGGCACTTTTTATATTTCTTGCCTGAGCCGCAGGGACAAGGATCATTCCTTCCAACTTTGTCTCCACCGCGTACAACTTGTTGCGGTGCGGTGCTGCCATTCGATCCCGCCATGCGCGCCTGTTCCAGTTCTTTTTTCTTGCGACGCTGAAACTGTGCTTCCAGATCATCCATAGAAGTGGAAGCGCGCTTTCTTGGCGCCAGCGCCGGTTGCGGCGCGGCATTTTCAGCGGGCGCAGCAGCCGGCTGTTGTTGCGACGCGGCAGGCCCATCCACAATCTGCATATGAAACAGATAGCGCACTGCATCTTCCTGTGAGCGCTGCATCATGCTTTCAAACATGTCAAACGATTCGCGTTTGTACTCCACCAGAGGATCGTGCTGGCCATAACCGCGCAGGTTAATGCCTTCTTTCAAGTGGTCCATGCTGAGCAGATGGTCTTTCCACTGCGTGTCCAGCACGCTGAGCATGATCATGCGCTCGTGATAGCGCATGGCGTCCGTGCCAATCTGTTTTTCTTTGGCGTCGTACACTTCTTTTAGCTTTTCAAAAATAGTGTCGCCCAGTTCCTGACGATTCAGCCTGTCGGCGTCAATGCCGTTCTTCGCCAGGTCCAGGCCAAACTGTTCGACCATAAATTTCTTCAGAGCTTCTATGTCCCACTGATCAGCGTGGACGTTGCGCGGAGCAAAGCGGTCCAGCGCGTCCGCCACCATGGAAGCAACGTAATCTTCCAGGATCAAACCTTTCTGGTCGATCCCGGCAAGCAGCTCTTTGCGCAGACCATAAACAGCTACGCGCTGCTTGTTCATTACGTCGTCATATTCCAGCACGTGTTTGCGCGACTCAAAGTTCTGCGCTTCCACCGCTTTTTGAGCAGCCTCAACGCGCCGCGACATCATCTTCGATTCAATCGGCACGCCTTCTTCCATGCCCAGCCGCTGGAGCAGGTTGGAAACCCATGCTTTCGGCATGAAGATGCGCATGAGATCGTCTTCCAGCGATAAGATAGAATCGTGAAGACCCAGGGTCACCCTGGCGGCCGGCGCGTCCGCGCAACTGGTTATCAATGCGGCGGGCCTCATGGCGCTCCGTGCCCAGAATGTGCAAGCCGCCAACGGCTACCACCTGATTGTGTTCTGCGTCAGTTTCGCTCTTGTATTTGGTGTAGGCTTCGTTCCATTTATCGGCGGGGCACTGATACTCAAGTCCGTTGTAGTAGAAGACAATTGATTCGGCGCTGTCCTGCTGGATCGCAACTTCGCCGCGGGCCGCGCGCAATTGCTGCGCAATGCCTTTTTTCACCATCTCCTGGCGCGCCATAAACTCGGCATTGCCGCCCAGCAAAATGTCGGTGCCGCGGCCGGCCATGTTCGTGGCGATCGTTACCTGATTGAGCCGCCCAGCCTGCGCAACAATCTCAGCTTCTTTCTCGTGGAATTTGGCGTTCAGCACCACGTGCTTCACGTTCTTCTTCTTCAGCAACTCAGAGAGCCGTTCTGATTTTTCAATGGACGTGGTGCCAACCAGCACCGGCCTGCCCTCGGCAGCTACCTTCTGGACCTCATCTGCCACGGCAAAGTATTTTTCCTTCTCCGTGCGGTAGATGATGTCCGGATTCTCCAGGCGCAGCATCTCGCGGTTCGTGGGAATCACTGTTACTTCAAGCTTGTAAATCTTGTCGAACTCCGCCGCCTCGGTCTCCGCCGTTCCGGTCATGCCCGCCAGCTTCTTATACATGCGGAAATAATTCTGGAAGGTAATGGTCGCCAGCGTTTGCGACTCGCGTTCAATCTTTACGCCTTCTTTGGCTTCAACCGCCTGGTGCAGACCATCCGACCAGCGGCGCCCCGGCATTAAACGGCCGGTGAACTCGTCCACAATAATGACTTCGCCTTCTTTCACCACATACTCCACGTCGCGGCGATACATGGAATGTGCCTTTAAAGCGGTCTCAACGTGGTGCTTCATCGCCCAGTTTTCCGGATCGGCAATGTTTTCTATTCCCAGCAGCTTCTCTACTTTTTCCCAGCCCTGGTCCGTGATGGTCGTATTCTTGTGCTTTTCGTCGATGACAAAGTCGCCGGTATATTCCTTTGGCTCTCCCGGTGGCTTCTCAATTTCCTCGCCTTTGATCAGGTGCGGGATCACGCGATTGGCTTTGTCGTATTTGTCGGTGGATTCGTCGCTCTGGCCGCTGATGATCAGCGGCGTTCTGGCTTCGTCAATCAGGATGGAATCAACTTCGTCCACGATGCCGAAGTTGTGTCCGCGCTGGACGCACTCCGCCAGATCAAATTTCATGTTGTCGCGCAGATAATCGAAGCCGTATTCGTTATTGGTGCCGTAGGTCACGTCAGCGGCATAAGCCTCGCGACGCTCATCGTCATCCAGCTCATGCACAATCACGCCCACGCTCAGGCCCAGGAAACGATAGAGCTTGCCCATCCACTCAGAGTCGCGCTTGGCCAGGTAGTCGTTCACCGTGACCACGTGGACTCCGTCGCCGCTCAGCGCGTTCAGATAGACCGGCAGCGTTGCCACCAGGGTTTTGCCCTCACCGGTCTTCATTTCAGAAATCTTGCCCTGGTGCAGAACGATGCCGCCAATGAGCTGCACATCGAAATGGCGCATGTTCAGCGCGCGTACGCCGCCTTCGCGGCAGACTGCAAACGCTTCCGGCAGAATTTCATCCAGAATCTCATTCCGGGCCGCCATCCGCCGCTTGGTCAGATCTTCCATCTGCCCGCGAATATCCTGGTCCGGAGCGCTCTGCATCTCGGCGGTAAGCCGGGCTACTTCGGCGTCCACCTCCTGCATCTGTTCCTTGATGCGCGCGCGAAATTCTGCCGTTTTGCCGCGAAGCTGCTCGTCCGTGAGCTGCTTCATCTCCGGCTCAAGCGCATTAATCTGGTCCATCAGCGGACGCATCCGCTTGATTTCCCGCTCGTTACTGGTGCCAAAAACCTTGGCGAGTGCTTTTCCTATCAAGTTTGGTTTTCCCTCAGAAATTACTCTGTAGTGAGCACAAAGTTACACAAATTAAAGCCTAACATATTGGATGATTCCGCCCTCTCAAGGGCTCTGGGGCTCTTAGATTTCGAATTTGGCCTCTACTCGATCTCGGCCAGTCCGGCCATCTTTGCATTTCTAAAATACTGAGTCATGGCACTTAGGTCTTATGTGTTTTCCGGAACTCCTAAGTGGCCTTAACACAATGTAAACAAAAGACTTATTTTAATATAACCACTAGCAAAAAGCAAGAGTACCTTGCAAGCCTTTAGCTGTGAGCATTAGGCAATCGATGCAACTCCCAAGCTCCTTATCCCTGTCAGCGTAATGAAGCCATGTTGTCAGGCGAACTGGAGTCCGGGCAATATCGCCCTCGACAATGGCTATCTGCCCGAAACAAACGAGCCCAAGCATTTGGCTTTAGCCCCTGAAGGTATCAGGGCATGGCTTTAGCCGTGCCGCAAATGCTCAAATCAAACGGGCTTTAGCCCCTGCGGGTTGGAACAAGAGCGAAGGTTGTCGAGCACAGCGCCGTCAGAACCTGCCCTGAGCGAAGTCGAAGGGCGCGGATGAAAATAGCCGGCAGGAACTGCCGGGTCGGGATGTCACAATCTGTAGCCGGGGATGGTAATCCCCGGCTAGTTTTTCAAGGAACAAACCGCTTCTGTCGCGCGTATCCCATCCTGACGTTCAAGAGGGATGCAATGTCAGCTACTCAAACCGTCAAGCTCCAGGCTAAAAGACCATTTTCACAGGCCATATTTGATGTTTTGTCGGGCTTCATTGCCTTTGCGGTGGTGATAGTAGTTTCTTATTTCTACCAGGATATGCGTCCATTCCTGCTGGCGGCGTGTCTGGCATTCTTCGGCGCGGGGCTCTATCGTGCTGGGGTACAGTCAAACGGAACGCCGTCAAGCGCGCCATTAAAACGCCTGCTCCAAGCCGCTTTGTTCATTGCCCTCGGCGGCATCTTGCCCGCCGTAACCATGAATCGGCTCGGCATCGCTTTGACCGGCTCGTCCTTCTTTATATCGTTTCTGCTGGCAAGCTTTGTCAACGCTGTTTTGGGTGTTTTGTTCCGCTCGCTTATCTCCCGGGCCAGGATGAAGTACGCCCTGGTGCTTGGGTGCCTCTGGGCGCTTTCCGTTCTTGCCGTAGTTTACAAAGCGATTCCGGACTGGATGGACAGCCGGGCCTACATCGCTGTGGACCGGGACATAACTCCATTTCGTATTCAGACTCTTGCCGGTAAGAGCCTTGCTTCTGAAGACTGGAAGGGCCGCGTTGTCGTCCTTTCATTTTGGGCTACATGGTGCCCACCATGCCACGTAGAGCTGCCTGAGATTCAAGCTTTGCAAAACAAATACCGTGGGAACCCGAAAGTATTGATCTTTGCGCTCGATTCAGCAACGGGCGGGGATACCTCGGCAAAAGCGCAGGCTTATCTTGACGCAAAGAAATTAACTCTGATCGGAACAATCGATTCCTCGGATAGCCGCCGGAGACTCCTGGGGGCCGGCAGCCAGGAGCCTCGGCATCAAGGGCATACCGGCACTGTATATCCTGGATCGTTCAGGCCGGCTGAGGGTGATACATCTGGGCTATGACTCCTCCGAGCATCTGACCGAAACGCTCTCACGGCAGATCGACCATCTACTGTAGGCACGCAATAAAACAGGCCTCTAAGCAAGTTAAATAAAATTGACGGTTCGATGCTGGTCTCTGGGAATTCACTTAGTTGGATCAATGATCGCGAAGGACTCAATAAAGCTCTTCATTTCCGCAGGCTCAGCCGCGCTGGAAGCAGATATAGCCATGAGTGCAAAACAATAATGTTTGGCCCAGTAGAGGTTTCCCGTGATCGCCAATTTGGCCTGCGGTGCGTCGCAGTTTAGCCGATATCCATGGCCAATATAGCCTTGGAAAGCGGGAGATGCCGGCTGCTCGGTTCCAACCTCACACTTGGGCAATTTACTCAAAAAACTATTCTTGAAGATTTGAAAGTTGGCCTCGTCTACTGTTTGCGCCACGTCCATAGATGCCCAGACGACGCCGTAAAAAACACCCTTCTCCTGGACCTGCAATTGGCGAGTAATGCCGCGCGGCGCGAAGGTGCGGGCGCCGAGCGCCACGTCCATAGATGCCCAGACGACCCCGTAAAAAACACCCTTCTCCTGGACCTGCAATGTGTGTGATGTAATGCCACCGCCGGCACTGTTAACGGTGTCTTGGGGTTCGCCCGGGAACAGAACTGTGAAATTGCCATCTGCGTTCTTGTATTTCTTCCATTCGTTTGCCTGTCCCTCAAAGGAAGAGACGAGCAGCAACACAATCCAAAGGCCTGACACAAATCGGCGCATGATTTCACCTGTATTTTTTGAAATGTGCGGTGATTCTCCCATGAGAACTTGATGCTGGCAAGCAGCAACTCCGGTACGGCATCATGGCAACCGAATTTTAAGCCTGCCAGTGGAGAGACTGCACCAGATAAAAAAGGCCCGCCATCTCGGCGGGCCTTTTTGTTTAATGAAAGTAAACTAACGGTTCGATTGCGCTGCGGCGCGCTGGGCCACAATCTTTCTGGCATTCTCTGCCAGTTCCTTGGCTTTGGGCAGATTGTTGAGCGCCGTAATTACCTGCGGATCGTTCTCCGCGCGGACGCGCAAGCCTTCTTCCTGCCCAAACTCAGCGATGAAAAGTTCCGTCTTGATGCTGGATTTGATGAAGTCCATGTCTCCGTTCAGATCAGCCTCGGTAAACGGAATCTTCTCTGCCTCCAGGAATTTGCGGAACTCCTGCATGACCGCGTCCGTCACTTCAAAATTCTTTTCCACATGGCGGCTGGCCGAATAGTGCTTGGCGAAATTGAAAAATGCATATTTCACCAGCAGGGAATCTTCAAATTTCGTGGTCTTGAACGGCTTCACTTTTACGTCAGGGGTAATGCCGCCGCCTCCGAACATCGTGCGTCCGCTGTCGGTCAGCTTCACCTCTTTGGAAGGCGTGGTTGTGTTCGTATTCGCGTTGTTGCTGGGGTTATCTTCCTGCTCCCGCGCGTAATAGTAGTCGTAGAGTGAAACGCCGTTGTAATCGCGCTGAATCAGCCGTCCGCTGGGCGTGTAGTACTTCGCCGTCGTCAGCGCCAGTCCGGTATTTTCTGAGAGCGGATACACCGTCTGCACCAGCCCCTTGCCAAACGTGACTTCACCCACAATCAGTCCGCGATCATGGTCCTGAATGGCGCCGGAAACAATCTCCGCCGCGGATGCTGTGCCGCGGTTTACCAGCACAACCAATGGATATTCTTTGCCGCCATTACCGCGTGACGCTTTGTAAGTTCTTTCCGGTGAGCTGCGGCCATGGTGAGAGACGATGACCTGTCCCTTCTTCAGGAACTTATCGGCCACGCCTACGCCTTCGTTCAACAGTCCGCCCGGATTGCCGCGCAGATCAAGGATCAAACCTTTCAGATCGCCGAAGCTTTGCAGCGCGTCTTCCACTTCCTGTTCCGTGGTTTCATTGAACGCCGTTACGTGCATATAACCGATGCCCGGACGGATCATGAATTTCAGATCAACGCTGTTGCGCGGAATCTCGTCGCGGATCAGGTTGAACTCAAGCGGCTTGTCATTGCTTTCGCGCAGAATTGAAATGTGGACGTTGGTGCCTTTCGGCCCCTTCAGCAGGTCCGCCACATCGCTCACGCTCATGTTGTCGGTAGCTTTGGCATCGACGGCAAGAATCACGTCGCCCGGACGCAGTCCGGCTTTGTAGGCCGGGGTGCCGGCAAAGGGCGCGACCACAATAATCTTATTATTACGTGGGGCAATCTGCATGCCGACGCCGTAATACTTGCCGCTCTGTTCTTCACGCAGCAGCGAGTAAGATTTGGGGTCGAAAAAGTTGGAGTGCGGATCAAGCACATGCAGCATGCCCGGGATGGCGCCGTTGTAAATCGCCTTATCGGGATTTACCGGCTCCGCATAGTTCTGCTCAACCAGATTGTAGATCTCTGAAAATTGATGCAGGCTGTCGCGGACGTCATTATCCGAAGCACCTGTCGTGTAAGAGGGATTGCCTCTCTGGCTGAATGCAGCCGATCCTAAAAAACCACAGGTGACGATAACGAGAAGGACGAAAAAAAGTGAACGACTAGTTCCACGAGACATTGTTCCACGAGACATGAATATCCTCGGCTGCTGAGCTTGTAAGCTCCGATTGCGGAAAACTAAAGTAAGTATAACACTCTCCACATCAGGCTTTTACGTGCATCTCGTCCCGGTGTGTCTTTCGTAACCACCCACTTTGCTTAATCCGGCAAGCAGCTGCTTCTTGTACTGAATGTGAGATGCTTTTTCTCTCGCAAGGGACTCCGGAACTTTTCTGGATTGGATGTTTATTGGAAAAGTTAATCAAAAATCGAGTCCTTTTTTAACAAAACCTGCGGTATGATTGCACCTGAAACCTATGAATTTCAGCTTCTCAGAGATATTTTTTATCGTCCTTCTGGCGCTCCTTATGTTTGGGCCCCGGAGGCTGCCGGAAATTGCCCGGCAACTAGGCAAATTCATGGCTGAATTCAAGAAGGCCAGCAATCACTTTCAAAGCCAGTTTCAAGAAGAGATCCGCAATCTTGATCTTGAGTCCGCTGATCCTCGCAAACATATTGAGCCGGAGATCGCCAAGATCGCCGGGGACGAAGATCTTTCCATTCAAGGCGCATTGAACCGACTTACAGAACGCATGAAGAACACAGTTCCACGGGATTACGATGCCTGAACTTGTAGCAGAACCGGATCCAACTATTAAAAAAGAATTACGCCAGATTGGCTCCATGAGTTTAATGGAGCACCTGGAAGAACTCCGCAAGCGGGTCTTTAAGTCCGTGGTGGGCATTGCTATAGGCGTGGGGCTTGGCTGGTACAAGGTAGAGTCCGTTATCGGCAAGATGGAAGCGCCCGTACAGGCGGCGCTCAAAGCTCATCATTTTGATCCCAGCCTGATCTACCTGAACCCTACCGATACTTTTAATATCCAGATCAAAATGGGTTTGATTGTCGGCGTTTTCATTGCCTGCCCCTGGTTGCTTTTTCAGGTGTGGGGCTTCGTTTCTCCTGCGCTCTATCGCAATGAAAAACGTTTCCTGCTGCCGTTCCTGTTTCTTTCGGTCGTTCTGTTTCTGGCCGGCGGGTATTTTGGATACAGGTTCGTTTTCCCCGTAGCCATGGACTTTTTGATCGGCAACGGTGGTGATCTCAAGCCGATGATCTCCATCAATGAATACACAGACCTCTTTCTCACCATCATTCTGGGTCTGGCTCTCGTATTTGAATTGCCCATCGTGCTTGGATTTGCCGGCGCCATGGGTGTGGTAAACGCCAAGTTCCTCTTCAAACACATACGCGGCGCGGTCTTGATCTTCTTTGTGATCGCCGCGATTCTCACTCCGACCACAGACATTATGAATATGAGCATTTATGCCGCCCCGATGATCGTGCTTTATATCGGGAGCATTGGCATTGTCTGGTTGGTCCATCCCAAGCAGCGTCGTAGACGCGCGGAAAAGAAAAACCAGCAAGACTGATAAACTAAACTCATAGCGTTCTGCAGGAAGGCTTTCGCTTTCCTGCAGTTACCCGAATGTTTTTAATTCTGTGCGGCAAGGAGCGCAGGCGTGATCTTGTGTTTGCGACGCAGTGCAGTTTTGGTCCTGGCTTTATCTCTGGCCGGGATGGGATGCTCTTCCAAAGACAAGGCCGCTTCCACGGCCGGTGAGTCTTCTTCCGCGCAGCCGGCAACTCAGGCTTCTGCCGCACCTGCCAAACCGATAGAACCCGTTGGCCCCGCTTTGCATATAGACGCGGCTCGCGCCATGCAGTACACCAAAGAGATTGTGGCTTTCGGTCCTCGCTGGGACGGCAGCAAAGGTATGGAACAGGTGTATGCCTATCTCAAAGGCAAACTAAAAGCCGATCACGTGGAAGAGGACGCTTTCACCGCTGAGACCTCCATCGGCAAAGTTCCCATGCGGAATATCATCGTCAAATTTCCCGGCACGAAAGACGGCGTTATCGTGATCGCCTCGCACTATGAGACGAATTACTGGCTGCGCAATACCAATTTTGTCGGCGCCAATGACGGCGCGGCAACATCTGCGTTGTTGCTGGCCATTGCAGACCAGCTTCGCGGCAAAAAACTGGAAGGCTATAGCGTCTGGCTTGTTTTCCTGGACGGTGAAGAATCCATGACGCGTACATGGCACACCAACGACGCTCTATGGGGCAGCAGGCACCTGGCCCAGAAATGGCAGGATGACGGAACCAGCAAAAAAGTGAAAGCCTTCCTCCTGGCCGACATGATTGGTGATGCCGATCTGGACATTTATCGCGATGAGAACTCCACGCCCTGGCTGGAAGACGTGGTTCTGCAAGCCTCAACCCGGCTAGGATATCAATCGCATTTCTTCGCCGCTACGAATACCGTGGAAGATGACCATATTCCATTCGCGCGCGCCGGTATGCCGGTGGCCGATATCATTGACCTGGATTACGGCTACAACAATAGCTATCACCACACGGTGCAGGACACAGTAGACAAGCTCAGCGTGGACAGCTTGAAAATCTCCGGCGACGTGATCCTCGAAACTATCCGGCTGCTGAATGGCATGGGAGATAATCCTCCGCCTGCGCCGCCACAGAAATTGCCGTCATAAGCCTTGGCCATGCACATAGGGTTTTGGATCCTGTTTAATGCGGTAATTCTGGTGCTGCTGTTCGTTGACCTCATGGTCGCGAGCCGTAAGCGGCAGGTCATGCCTTTCAAACAGGCGCTACTCATGAGCGCTTTCTGGATCGGGCTGGCAGTGGCTTTTGCTGTTTTTGTCCACCACTGGCTTGGCCCCACCAAGGCGCTGGAATTCGCTACCGGTTATATTCTGGAAGAAGCCTTAAGCGTAGATAATCTTTTTGTTTTCATTCTCTTATTTGCATACTTTAAGGTCCCACCTGAAGAAGAGAAAACGGTACTGTTTTGGGGGATTATCGGCGCGTTGATCATGCGCGGGGCCTTTATCTTGGCCGGTGTGAAGCTGGTTGAGCGCTTCCACTGGATGCTCTACGTTTTCGGCGTCTTTCTGATCTGGACCGGCTTCCAGCTGATGCGCGGAGGAAACCAGGAGCAGGACCCTTCAAGAAATATCGTCTTGAAATTTTGCCGCCGGTTTCTGCCGCTCACGGAAGATTTCGAGGGGAAGCGTTTCTTTGTCCGGCGCGCAGGAAAATTATTGGCCACGCCCTTATTTGTGGTTCTTCTGGTGGTAGAGACCACGGATGTCATGTTCGCCACGGACTCAATTCCTGCCATCCTGGCCATCAGCCGGGACCCGTTTATCGTTTACACGTCCAATGTCTTTGCGATTCTTGGCCTTCGCTCACTCTATTTTGCGCTGGCAGGCCTCATGAAACTCTTTCACTATTTGCACTATGGCTTAGCGGTGGTGCTGATGTTTATCGGCGCAAAGATGCTGCTGCCGGAAGCATACCGTCTTCCTACATGGGTAGCGCTGGCGGTAGTCGCAGGTGTGCTGGGATTATCGGTGCTGGCTTCGCTTGTGTTTCCCCAGAAAGAGCGGCATGCCTCAAAGAATCCTGACTCTAAGAATATTAGTTCGGAAGAGCCCCAGGCTTAACCGATAGGAGTAAAGCGAACTGCTGGTCCGGAGAAAGTCCGGTAGAATTCCGCCGGCGGGCGGTACCAATCCGGGCTTCAGGCAGCATCCCTGCCCGATCCATGTCCTCATTGGATAAGGTCAGCTCGCGTAGCCCCCAGAATCGCGTGCGGATGGCCTTGTGGTGCTCGTTGAGATAGCCGACTTCATGCTCCGTAATCATGGCAAGGGCCTTCTCGTATGCGTCTTCTGGAGAGTCGGCAAAGATAACCCGGGTCTTCTTATGGACGAAGTTCTGAGCGTCGCCCTCCAGGGTCACTTCTTCCGTCAGTTCCGCTATGTACCAACGAGCCGTATCGGGGGATTTGGACATGTCCATCCTTTTCAATAGTTTGCGAGGAGCCCTGTTACGAACCATGGCTGCCCCGGCAGATTTCGCCCCTGGTCTAGACATAACCGATCCCAAGGATTCGAGCGTAACTCTACTAAGGGTATGTGAACCCGTCGAAAAATAGGCCTTTCTTAAAATTTATTTAACCATAATTTTATTTAGTAAACCCAATGATAAATCTGGTTTCAGTTCTTCGGGGAACTTCAGCAGATTTATCCTGTGGAAAACGTCAGCCACTAAATCCTTTCGGATAACGTACCGGCGTAACTTGCAGACAGGTTATTCATCTTGAGACGATACATATATTCATTGACCTAAAGCGCTACTCTCCATCTGGAATGGGCCTTGGCAGAAACCAGGGCCCTTTGGTTTTATGGAAGAACGGCTTTTTCGGGAAGAATGCCTTTTCACACAAAGCGTACGGCAGTTTCCCCAACAATGGAGTGCTTTCTGAATTTGGCGTCGTCGTGTTCCGGATAGTCAGTGCGGTAGTGGGCCCCGCGGCTCTCCAGCCGGGCCATCGCCGAACGAGTAATGAGCTGCCCAGCCGTGTGGATGTTCCGGGCTTCACAGTTGCGTCGCGATGTGGGCGCCGGTAGTACCTGAGCGGATGCTTGCAGGTATTCCATTGCTTCCGCCAGGCTTTCGTGTGACCGGACAATCCCAACTTTATTCCACATCAGCTGCTGAACTCCCTGAATGAAGTTTTCCGTGTCATTGGCCGCCCTGCTGGCCGATGTCTCTTCCTCGGCTGCACGAACAGGTCTGAATTGCCTGAGCTCATCGCGCATGGCGTGACCCGCTCTTGCGCCAAATACCAATCCTTCCAGCAGGGAATTACTAGCCAGTCGGTTCGCGCCATGCACGCCGGTGCAGGCGGCTTCTCCAGCCGCGTAAAGACCTGGCAGATTGCTGCGCCCTTCCAGATCGGTCTTAATTCCGCCCATCAGGTAGTGGGCTGCGGGACGCACTGGAACCAGGTCGACTGAAATATCGACGTTGTATTTGAGGCACGTCTCATAAATACGCGGAAAGCGCGCCTTGATGTGGTCCGGCTTCAGATGCGTCATATCCAGATAGACAATGGGATCTTTCAGGTCGCAGACTTCCAGTTCATGCGCGATGGCGCGAGCCACCACATCACGCGGGGCCATCTCTCCATCATCGTGATATTTCGGCATAAAACGATGCAGCTCGGCATTGCGCAGGACGGCGCCTTCGCCGCGCAAGGCCTCAGAGAGCAGGAACCTTGGCGCATCTTTCACATAAAGTGCCGTGGGATGGAACTGAACGAATTCCATATCGCTGATCTCGGCGCCTACCCGGAAAGCCATTGCAATGCCATCCGCCGTTGCGACTGACGGGTTGGTCGTGTTGCTGTAAACGTGCCCCGCGCCCCCCGTAGCCAGCAGCACCGCGCTGCCCGTGACCGTTTGTTTCTTGCCCGCGCCGGAGATTAGATTTACTCCGCAAATGCGTCCCGCTGCCGTCTGCAGGCTGGATGTAAATTCAAATTCTGAGAAGACAATATTCTTCAGCGTGGCGGCTTTAGCATAGAGCGCCCGCCCAATCTCGCGCCCCGTGGAGTCACCATGAGCATGCAGGATTCGGTCGCGGCTGTGGGCTGCTTCGCGCGTGAAGGTCAGCCGCGTGCCTTGGCGGTCAAACTGTGTGTCCCACTCAATCAGCTCCTGAATACGGTCCGGGCCCTCTTCCACCAGAACATGAGCTGCATCCACGCTCACAATGCCATCACCGGCATTGATTGTGTCTTGCAGGTGAAGGCTGATCTCATCTTCGTCGCTCAAAGCAACGGCGATTCCGCCCTGGGCATATTGAGTGTTCGATTCGGTGAGTTCCTGTTTGGCCAGCACCAGTACCTTGCCGGCCTCGGCCAGGGTGATTGCCGCGCGCAATCCGGCTACGCCCGCTCCAACGACAATGAAATCCACCTCTGCAGGGGGTTTACTCATCTATTTGAAATGGTAACAAAGAAGTACCACCAGAGGACGGGCTAGGGGCGCGATTCCGCGCGATGTCGGTGATCTCTGGCTCGATCATTTATCATCAATCTGCGTGCAAAAAATCCGTGTCAAAACAAAGCCAAACGGGTACGACGTTACTGTCGGCGCCGGGCTATTACGCCGGGCAGGGCGCGAACTGCGTCGCGTGTTGCCGTCCGCTGGCAGCCGCGTCTTTGTAGTTACGTCTCCCAACGTGCGCCGTCATTGGGGCGACGCGCTGGAGAAATCTCTGCGCGATGCCCGCCTGCCCTATGAAGTCCTTGAGATGCATGATGGCGAGCCCGCGAAACGGCTGCATACGGTGGAACAACTGGCCGAGCGCCTGGTAGACGCCAAAGCTGATCGCAAATCGATTTTGCTGGCCTTCGGCGGCGGTGTTGTCGGTGATAGCGCCGGATTTCTGGCGGCAATTTTTATGCGCGGCATTCCCGTAGTGCAGATTCCTACCACCGTTGTAGCGCAAGTGGACGCCAGCATCGGGGGAAAGACCGGCGTGAACCTGCACGCAGGTAAAAATCTGATCGGCTCATTTCATCAGCCCAGCGCCGTTCTGGTGGACCCGCAGCTTTTGGAAACCCTGGATGAGCGTGAATTTCGCTCTGGATTATTTGAATCGTTGAAATGCGGGGTAATCCGCGATCAGGCACTATTCAATTTTATGGAGCGGAACCCGAAGAAAATTCTGGGACGTAATGCGAAGGCGATGCAGCGTATCATCGCAGACTCCATCCGCGTGAAGGCGGACGTGGTTTCGTCGGATGAAAAAGAATCTGGTTTGCGCCGCATCCTAAACTTCGGACATACCATTGGGCATGCGCTGGAAGCGGCCACCGATTACTCTCACTTTTTGCACGGTGAAGGCGTGGCCTGGGGCATGATCGCAGCATCCGCCATCGCGCGTGACGCTGGTTTCTGCAACGCGGAAACTGCGGACCGCATTGTCTCCGCCACACGTGGCGTATGGCCCGTTGCCGCCAGTTGTATGCGGAGTTCAGGAAGTAATGAGCCGATTGATTGCCGACAAAAAGACCATTGGCGGCACTGTGCATTTTGTTCTTCCTCAGAAAATCGGTAAAGTAAAAATCTCAGGTGATGTGCCCGCGGAGATTGTTCGCAGCGCCGTGGAGATGATCAGAAGCCATGCCTGAGCCGTCCAAAATGCCTACAACCGATTCGATCAAAGCCGATAGCGCAACACCGGCCGTTCGCGGCACCACGCCTGCGGGAACCTCCGACGAGAATTCCGCCGCGCAAGCCGTGCGGCAGATGTTTGACGAGATTGCCCCGCGCTATGACTTTCTCAACCACGTTCTCTCGATGAACGTGGACCGGTTGTGGTGGCGGCGGACCGCCCGCTTCTTTAGCCATATTCTTTCCCGCAGCAACGCTCGTGTGCTGGATCTCTGCGCAGGCACCGGAGACATGTCCGTTGCATTGCGCTCTGTTGCCGCTCGCCAGAACAGCAGTGCTGCCATTCTGGCTCTCGACTTCTCGCATCAGATGCTGCAGCACGGCCTAACCAAGTTCAATGCAAAAAAGATCCAGCCCGTTGAAGCCGATGCACTCCACCTTCCTTTGGCCGATAGCAGTATGGACCTGGTCATTTCTTCTTTTGGCTTCCGCAATCTGGCCAATTACGACGCCGGCTTGCGCGAGATTTTTCGTGTGCTCAAGCCGCAGGGTGAAATGGGCATTCTGGACTTCAGCGAACCCGGTGGCGCCTTTGGCAAACTGTATAGCTTCTACTTCCGCAATGTCCTGCCCCGTATCGGGACGTTGATCTCTGGCGTGCGCGGCCCTTACGAATATTTGCCTGCCTCTGTCCATAAGTTTCCTGCGCCACAGGAAATGCTGGCGCGCATGGAAGCAACCGGCTTTTATGACGTGAGCTGGACCCCTTACACGTTTGGGATTGCGGGCCTGTATCGCGGGAAGAAACGCTAGGTCGAGTACAGCACGGTAAAGAACAACAGATAGCGGTATACGTGGAACAGGCCATAGCCGCAGAGCGTCAATATAACTCCCTTGACTAGCCCTGGAATCAGCTTGTCCTGATAGAATCTGCGGGCTGCAAAGAACAGGTACAAGCCCAATCCACCAAACTCCAGCGGGGTTGCGATGGCGTCAATGAAATGAATACCAATTTCCTGGCGGCCCGACAATTTTGATGACACAAAGATAAGCGCCATTACCACCAGAATAGCGAGTACCCAGAGCAGCCACCACGCATAAGCGTGCAAGCAGAAAACAATGTGCTCAGAGAAAGTAGCGTCTCCGCTGAAAATAGAGAACGCCAATCACTACTGCGAGCATGAGCGCCATTACTAGAATCAAGCTCTTAGCTTGCAGGTGGGAATTGTGGGAGAAGTTGAGAGAAAAGTCATAAAATTCTTGTTTGTTCTCTCTCGATAGGTGCTTGTGCTCAAGGCGTTGGTCGATTAAGCGCTTTGTCATCGAATGATCATTGTCAAAAATCTGCAATGAGGGCGCCAGTATTTCCAGTCCGGTGAAAGGCTGCAGCAAAAAGAAAAGCAGGTTGCACACAAAAAACGTCTGCAACGGAGACATGTAGGGCTTTCTTCTCCCTAGAAAAAACTCTGATGTTAATTTGCCCGGCCTGGTCACAAGCGTCTTCAGAGTCAGAAACATCTTGGAATCGATATGGAAGAAGGCCTCTACCGCTTCCGCCATCATGTGTCTTAGAGAAAAATCATGGTCGTTGTGCTGGCTTTCTCCGCAATAGGCGCAGAAACTTTCTGAGGCTTGCTGCCCGCAAGTCACGCAAGTCCAGTGGGGTTCCGTAGCGCTCTGCGTGGACTCGGATGTGAGTGTCTTGTGCATTCTAGATTGCTTGAGTTTTCCGAATCGAGTCTAACGATCTGCCAACGACGCTGGCAACTGTTTCTTATTGCATGGCGCCGGTATAGATTGCCATGCCCACCACGGCGTCAACGCCTATGGCATCAAGTTCGTCTACCTCTGCGCGCGAACGAATACCGCCCGCAACAATCAGCTGCTTCCTGGTTAAGCTTGCCAGGTCTCGCGCAACGCCAGCAGGGAAGCCCGTCATTGTGCCTTCTGTATCAATGTGCGTATAAAGAAAAGCACTGCAGTAGGGATCAAGTGCTCGGATCATGTCTGCCGGATAGACGCTGGTGTTTTCCTTCCAGCCTTTAATGGCGACCTTGCCATTGCGCGAGTCGATGGCAAAAGTAAGCTGGTCTGCGCCAAGGGCTTTCGCTGCTTCTGCCGCCAACGGCGTGTTGATTGTTCCATCCTTCAGCAGTGACGAACCAAAGATCACGCGCTTCGCGCCCAGTGCCAGCAATTCGGCTGCGCGCGCAACATCGCGGATGCCGCCACCAGTCTGGCAGCTCAGCCGCTTGCAAATCATGGCGATCAGTTCATGATTGCTGCCGTTGCCCATGGCTGCATCCAGATCGATCAGCTGAACCAGCGGATATGCGGCGAAACGCTCAATCCAATAATCAAAATCGTCAGACTCCAGGGCCTTTTTTTCGCCCTGCACAAGCTGCACAATTTTGCCGCCCATAAGATCAATGGAAGGAATCAGCACGGCCACCTCATAGGAATGCCATTGCTTAGCAGCGTCTGTTTAAGTTCGGCGACAGCATGTGTTCCAAAGTGAAATATGGATGCAGCCAGCGCTGCGTCGGCTTTGCCCATAGTAAAGACATCCGTGAAGTGCTGTGCATTGC
Organism: Terriglobia bacterium; assembly: GCA_963724105.1. Taxonomy (GTDB): domain Bacteria; phylum Acidobacteriota; class Terriglobia; order Terriglobales; family Acidobacteriaceae; genus Angelobacter. The sequence continues at coordinate 1,284,530 of CAVRTD010000010.1, forward strand.
CTGCGCCTCCGGAGGCGATGACCGGGATGGAAACCGCTTCGGCGATGGCAGCCGTCAGTTCGCAGTCGAAGCCCGCGCCGGTGCCGTCGCGGTCCATGGAGGTCAAAAGAATTTCCCCTGCTCCGCGCGACTCAGCCTCACGGGCCCAGGCCAGAGCTTTTTTGCCGGTTGCAGTTCTGCCGCCAGCGACGAATACTTCAGCGGCGTCTGCTGAATCTGTACCGCGCCGCGCATCAATGGCGACAATCACAGCCTGCGACCCAAACCGTCCGGCAATCTCGCTGATCAATGCCGGATTGGCGACAGCGGCGGAATTAATGCTGACTTTGTCCGCGCCGGCGTCAAAGATTTTGGCTGCATCTTCCAGCGTTCGTACGCCGCCGCCAACGGAGAATGGCACAAACAATTCTCGTGCGGTACGGCGGACAGTCTCCACCAGAGTCTTGCGGCCATCAGAAGTGGCGGTGATATCGAGCAGCACAATCTCATCGGCGCCGGCCGTAGCGTGTACGCGCGCCAGCTCTGCGGGATCGCCTGCATCGCGCAATTGCTGAAACTTCACGCCCTTCACCACTCGGCCTGCATCCACGTCCAGGCAGGCGATAATTCTTTTTGCCAGCAGCTCAGAGGGCACAGAAATTCTCCAGGATCTTCAAACCTGTCTCGGCGGACTTTTCCGGATGGAACTGCACGCCGAAAACATTGTCGCGCTCCACGGCAGCGGAGAACGCTCCGCCATAGCTAGTGCAAGCCACGGTCTCATTCCACCACAGGCGCACGGAAAGAATGTGTGTAATAGACAAACGCGCCGCTGCTCACACCCTTCAACAGGCGTGAGTTGTTATTGACCTCTATCTGGTTCCATCCCACGTGCGGTGATTTCACTGAAGCAGGGAAGCGCGAGCATTCCCCGGCGAAGAGCGCAGCGCCCGGCGTTTCTGGCGCTTCCGTGCTGCCCGCAAACAACCATTGCATGCCAACGCAGATCCCGAGAAACGGTTTGCCGTGATCGATAGCAGCAAGCACTGGCTCGCGCAAATTGGCGTTGAGGGATTGGCAGCGACTGAAGTGCCCGACGCCAGGAACGATAATTTTTTCCGCGGTAGCGATAACCAACGGATCAGAGGTCACCTGCGCGTCTGCCTGCAGATGCTCCAGCGCTTTCCTGACCGAACTGATATTGCTTGCGCCGTAATCGACTATCGCGATCATAAAAGCCCTTTGGTGCTGGGCAGCATCTTGGCCAGCTGCTTGTCGCGAGAGCAGGCGACACGCAGCGCCCGGGCAAAGGCCTTGAACAGCGCTTCAATTTTGTGATGGTTGGATCGCCCGTACATGGTCTTGAGATGAACATTGGCCTTTGCGCCACGGGCAAAGCCTTCAAAAAAGTCATAGACCAGCTCGGACTGCAGATCGCCAACAAGCCTGGTCTTTACCTGCGTGTTCACCACTGCTGCCGCGCGGCCGCTGAAGTCGACAGCCGCCAGCCCCAGTGTTTCATCCATCGGCATCAGAAAATATCCAGCGCGCATGATGCCACGCTTATCTCCAAGCGCGTTGTGAAACGCCTCACCCAGCGCAATGCCAACGTCCTCCACCGTGTGGTGCTGGTCGACGTCTAAATCGCCGGTGGCCTTCAACTTCAGATCGAATGCACCGTGGCGGGTGAACAACTCCAGCATGTGGTCAAAAAAACGTATGCCCGTAGAGATTTCATAGCGGCCCTGGCCCTCAATGGTCAGCGCAAGCTGTATCTGCGTTTCAGTGGTTTCACGACGGAGAGAAGCTTTTCTCATAAAACCGCCTGTTTGCCTGCAGGCAGCGCCGATACTACCTGCTTCAATTCTGCGATCAGGCGTTCCATCTCTTTTTGCGTTCCAATGCTGATGCGCACACAACCTTCGCAGTCGGCGCGATCGCGCAGCGCCACACCTCGTGCCCGCAGCGCTTCCAGAATTTTCTTCTTTTCTGTCCCGAAGCGGCAGAGAACAAAATTCGTCTGGCTGGGCCAGCATTTAAAGTTCATCCGCTCAAGTTCCTGCTTCAGCCATTCGCGGCTGGCCTTGATCTGGGCCACGTAATCATCCAGAAATTGCCGGTCAGCCAGAGCCTCGGCCAGGCATTCAATGGCAAAGGCGTTCACGTTGAACGGGGAAGCCAGGCGTCGCAGAAAGGACATTTGTTCTTCAGGGCCGGCGATCATCCCCAACCGCATGCCGGCGAGTCCATACGCTTTAGAAAAAGTTCGCGCGATGAACAGGTTGGGAATCTTTCCAATCTGGTCCATCAGGGTCTGGCCGTAAAAATGGAAGTAGGCCTCGTCCAGCAAAATGGCTGCGTCCGGCGCGGCTTCAATCACCTTCAGAATGCTGCCGCGCTCTGCAGGAATACCGGTTGGATTATTCGGATTGCAGATGACAATGACTCGGGTGTTGGCGGTCACAGCGTCGATCACTTGTTGCATGGGAAAGCTGAACTCAGGTCCTGTAGGAATGCGCACCACCCTGGCATTCTGCGTACGCGCAAAAACCTCATACATGGTGAACGTTGGGACCACAATAATGATTTCGCTGTCGGGCTCAAGATAGGCGCGGCAAAGAATATCGATGGCCTCGTCAGCCCCGTTGGTGAGAAGCGTTTGCGCAGGAGAGATGCCGACCGAATCTGCCACAAGCTTTTCGCCGTCATCGCGGCTTGGATAGAGTGCCAGCGTCTGGGCATCCAGGCTGCGCAGCCTGGCCAGCACGCGCGGCGAACATCCCGTGGTGTTCTCATTCATGTCCAGGCGCAGAGTGATATTAGGATAGTTGATCAAAGCACTATATTCCGCCATCTCGCGTATGCATTTGCGGGCTTTAAGCATTGGCAGACCTCACTCGAATGGATTCTGCATGGGCCGTGAGTCCTTCGGCTTCCGCCAGCGTGACTACTGCGGCGCCTATGCGGGCCAGGCCATCACGCGAGAGCTGCTGGACAGAGATTGTCTTCACAAAATCCTGAACGCTGAGCCCGCCGCGAAAGCGTGCAGCCGCGCCTGTGGGCAAGACATGGTTCGGACCGGCCGCATAGTCTCCCGCTGCCTGCGGAGAATAGTCGCCGACAAAAATGGAACCCGCATTGTGGATATGCGCGAGGTCTTCCTCATTTACCGTGATGTGTTCAGCAGCAATCCGGTTGGCGAATCCGAGGGCTTGTTCGTGAGAGTCAGCAATCAGAACAGCGCTATTTTCTTGCAGCGATATTTTTGCGATCTCGTTATTCGCTGCCGCTCGTTTCACTTCGGCGGCCACTTGTTCCGCCAATGAAGTTGAAGCGGTGATGAAGACAGCCAGAGCGTCCGGGTCATGTTCAGCCTGCGCGACCAGATCGGCGGCGATGAACCGCGCGTCACCGCGTTCACTCACAATCACAACCTCCGTTGGGCCGGCAAGAAAATCAATGCCGCAATCGAAGGCCACCAGCTTCTTTGCCGCGGTTACAAAGAGATTGCCCGGGCCAACGATTTTATCGACCTTGGAAATAGACTTGGTTCCGTACGCCAGGGCGGCAATGGCCTGCGCTCCGCCGATGCGGAAGAATTCCCGCACGCCGAGAAAGTGTGCGGTCGCCAGAGTTTCAACGGCCGGGCGCGGTGAAACCACGCGTATCTCCGGAACCCCGGCAACTTGTGCGGGAATCACAGTCATCAGCATGGTGGAGGGCAGAGGATAGCGGCCGCCGGGAACATAGCAGCCTGCAGATTGCAAAGGCCGCACCACCTGGCCTACCTGAATTCCAGGAGACACAGAATTGCGCCACGGCTGCGGCTTTTGCCATTCGCAATACTGCCGGATGTTGTCTGCGGCAGTCTTTAGCGCTTGCTTGAATTGTTCTGAGACGGTGTTCCAAGCTTTTTCCAGCTCGGCATCTGGGACGCGGAGCGGCTGCCGGGATTTTAGGCCGTCCCATTTTTCGGCATACTGCCGGAGCGCACGGTCGCCGTTCTTTCTTACGTCCGCCACAATCCGGCTGACTTGTTTTTCCACGCGGGCCAGGTCAGTGGCGCCGCGTTGTTCCAGCCTACGAACAAATGCTTCAGCTTTGCGGCCGCGTAGCGTACGCATCACAGCACCACCTTATTCAGTGGATACTCCACAATTCCTTCGGCTTTGGCGGCTTTGAGTTGCGGCATAATCTTCCACGCTGTGGTCTCTTCAATAATTGTATTCACGGCAACCCATTCACCGTCACTCAAAGTTGAGATGGTAGGTTTTTGCAGCGCCGGCAGAACTGCCAAAACGGCAGCCAAATCTCCCTTGCGGACATTGAGCATCAGGCCAACGCGACCCTGAGCATAGATAGCGCCAGACAGCATCAGGGCCAGCCCTTCGATTTTGCGGCGCTTTTCTTCATTGGCCCATGCGGTTTTATTGGCGATCAGCTGTGTGTTGGATTCGAGCACGGTGTCGATAATGCGCAGACGGTTGGCGCGAAGCGAGCTGCCGGTTTCGGTGATTTCGACAATGGCGTCGGCAAGCATGGGCGGCTTCACTTCCGTGGCGCCCCAGGAAAATTCAACTTTCACGGGAACATTGCGTGCGGCAAAGTAGTTGCGCGTCACGTTGACTAACTCTGTGGCAATAATTTTGCCCGCCAGGTCTTCAGCCTTTTTGAACGGAGAGTCTTCCGGAACGGCCAGCACCCATCGCACCTTGCCCAGACTCTGCTTGGCATACGTGAGTTCGGCGGCCGTCACCATTTCCAGCCCGCTCTCGACGACCCAATCCCTGCCGGTCAGTCCGCAATCCAGTGAGCCATGGTCCACGTATCGCGCCATTTCCTGCGCGCGGATCAGCATGCACTCAATCTCAGGATCGTCTGTGGCGGCAAAGTACGAACGGCTGCTGGTGTAGACGTTTAATCCGGCGCGCTTGAATAATGCAATGGTCGATTCCTGCAAACTTCCTTTGGGTACCCCGACGCGCAGCTTCATCTGCCTTCCTCCACGATCTTGATCGCCAGCAGCTCGGTGAAGCAGGACTTGGTGCCGGTATGGCAGACCAGGCCATCGCCTTCCACGGCGACACGAACCAGAATGGTGTCCCTATCGCAATCCGTAAGCGCGGAGATCACGCGCAACCGGTTGCCGGAGGTCTCGCCTTTGGTCCATAGCTTTTGCCGCGTCCGCGAATAAAAGGTTACATAGCCGGTCTCTGCAGTGCGCGCGTAGGATTCGGCATTCATAAAGCCCACCATCAGTACCTCGCCCGTGGAATCTTCCTGCACGATGGCGGGGGCAAGGCCATCCATTTTGTCGAAATCAATTCGCATGTGTCCTCCTGGGAAAACAAAAAGCCCGCCGATTTTTTGCCGGCGGGCCGTTTATCCTATGATTGCGCTGTAGTTAACTGATACAGGCCCCCGCCAACACGTGTGTCGTGTAATGATGATGGTGGTGGCGATGGGTAAGTGAAAGCATTTCGAGAGACATGCTAGCGAACCTTCTAAGGGCATGTCAATCAGAAAAAATGTCACTGGCGTGACGTTGAAACCAGTTTCGGAAAATTATTCCATGTATCCGCGAACCCGTCTTCCGGCGAGAACCAGTTTGATCGCTTTGATCAATTCGTCGGGCGAGTCGCTCAAAATGAAATCCGCGCCGGGAATCTCCGGCGACTGGAAGCACATTTCCAGAATCGGAAGTCCGGGATAGTGGTGGTTCACAAGGTGGGCGATTTTTCGTTTTTCCACGCCACGGAAGCCATGGCCAATCAAGGCCAAGTCAACGCTTTCCGGTTTCTGCATTGATTCAATTTCAACCAGGTTCAGCGCGGAATAAACGGAGAATCCCTGTTGTTCCAGCAGTAATTGCCTGGTTGTTTTAAGCACTTCAGTGAAAGCCACAGACAGGATTTTGGCCATGTTGGTTGAATTTAGATTTTGAGTGTTGTTTGAAGGGATTATAACAGTCAGCACTTGTTCTGCATTGATCGCTGCCGATGCATTTGTAGTTTCACCAAAGCCGAGATTTAGGCCCGCCACGGCGGCCTGTTGCCGACGAAAATCGTGGCTTGTAAGGAATATTAGAAATCTTTTAATATTGAAACGCCCTCGAGAGGGAAGATCTGCCAGTAAGGAAGGATCATGCCAAAAAAATACCGGCCCGGGGAATTGGTGCCGGAAAATGGCGTATATCGGGTCACGCACGATTCTCATCGCCTGATGCATGAAGCCTCGCTGCTGAAGGGTGATCGTTTCCCCCTTTGCAAGCAATGTAAAGGCGGTGTTCGTTTTGAGCTGCGGCGCCCGCTTAAGAACCCCCCGCAAATCTCGTCCGGTTATCACGCCATCCTTGAAGATTATCCTGATACAGAGACCTTTACGATCAACTAGCTTAGCGGCTCGCTACTCCTTGCTATATTCCTCAAAAAACAGGTCAGGTGCATTCGCGGCCTAGTAAGTGCATTCTGCACCGTTGTGTTTAAATCATTGCGATGCTGCATACGCGCGATATCGGTCAGGAATTTCGCCCCATGTTGCGCCTTGCCGTGCCGCTTGCGCTCACGGAATTGGGCTGGCTGGCGATGGCATTTACTGACACGGTCATGGTGGGGCGGCTGCCTGACAGCGCAACCGCCATTGGCGCGGTGAGCCTGGGCAGCACGTTGTTCTATACCATCGGAGTTTTTGGCAGCGGCCTTATGCTGGGCATGGACACGCTGGTGGCGCAAGCCTATGGCGCGCGAAGGCTTGAGGAATGCCATCGCATCATGTGGAACTCGCTGTATTTCGCCTGCGCAATCTCGCCTTTGCTGATGGCATCGGTGCTGTCGTTTCTTCCTTTGTTTCCTAAATTTGGGCTGGAGCCGGCCCTGGTGGGGGCAACGGTCCCATTCTTGAAGGCTTTGGTCTGGAGCACGCTGCCGCTGGCGCTTTACTTTGCTTTGCGCCGTTATCTGCAAGCCATGCACATTGTTAAACCTGTGGTGTTTGCCTTGATCTCAGCAAATCTGGTGAACTTGCTGGGAAACTGGGCGCTGGTGTACGGACATCTAGGCGCGCACAAATATGGAGTCGCAGGCAGCGGCTGGTCCACCTGCATCTCCCGCACATACATGGTGGTGGTACTGGCAATTGCCGTGGTCTATTACGATCGCAAACGCCAGAGTGGATTGTGGAGCGCTTCACGGCGGCTGGAGCTACAGCGCATTCGCGAACTGCTCCGCCTGGGATTGCCGGCGGCCCTGCAGTTGCTGCTGGAAATCGGCGCTTTTGCCTTTGCGACTTTTCTTATCGGCAAGCTGGGTGCGGTGCAACTTGCCGGACATCAGATTGCCCTGAATGTGGCCAGCTTTACGTACATGGTGCCGCTTGGTATTGGCTCCGCTGCGGCCGTCCGCGTTGGCCATGCCATGGGCGCGCGAGACCTGCACGGCGCAGCTCGAGCCGGCTGGATGGCGCTCTTGTTCGGTTCGCTCTTCATGTCCTGTTCAGGACTGATGCTCTTTCTTTTTTCCAAACCGATAGCCCGTATCTATACGCCAGAGCCTGACGTGATAAGCGTCGGCGCGGTCCTGTTGCTGGTTGCCGCGATCTTTCAGTTATTCGATGGTCTACAGGTGGTGGCGACGGGCGCATTGCGTGGCGCCGGCAACACGCGCATTCCCATGCTGGCAAATCTGGTGGGCTATTGGATCATCGGCCTGCCGCTGGGAGCGCTTCTTTGCTTCAAGTTGAAATTGGGCGCTGTGGGAATGTGGGCAGGACTATGTTTGGCGCTGGTATTGATCGGCAGCGCTCTGGTGGGCGTGTGGCATTCGGTGGTCAAAGGCCTGCTTGCTTCTTCGGCGGCCGTGCCACATCTGGAACAAGCGCGGTCAAAGTAAGCAGACGATCGCGACATAAAACTTCTGAAAACATTTCATCCATCACTTTCTAACTGGCGAAGGTTTCTCTGCACATACGACCAATGCTGCAAGCCCGCAGCGACCATCCGCTGCGTCAAGGGCAGTTACGAAGGTAATAGTCCGAACCATATCGGGAATGAACCTTGACACAAACACTTTGCGACTCGATTGATTTACGAGTTTGCCGGTTTTTCCAGGTGTTTTATACCTTTTTCCCGGAAACGCAGAGAGAAACAATAATCGCTGGTACATGCCCCAATAGTTTGATTCTTAAGGTGTATGACTGAACGCATGCACCTGGGTACTGATTGACATTCGTTGAGTTGTTGCTATATTCGCGCCTGAGGCCGCTAAAACGATGAACAATATATATGACGCGATAAAAGAGAAAGAAAACCAAATTGCCATTTTCCAGGCGCAGATCTCGGGATTGCAAGCGGAGATCGAGGCGTTGCGGGTAGCCGCACGCATTCTGGAAGGCGGTTCAGTACCTGCAAATACGGACGCGAACCGTCCGGTGGCAGTGCAGAGTGTTGCAGCAGCTGCGAATGGTGGCGATAAAACGAAACGAGTTTGGCCGTAAAAGCAGTGACTTTTGAAAATTTGAACTGTCTTGCGTGCGCTAGTTTCCGCTGACAGTTCTTTCCGTCGCTTGCAGAAGCGTAGAGCGGGATTACCCGTCGCGTCTGTTCAAGCGCAACGACCACTGATTATTTCCCGGCCGCGCCGGGGTGAGCAAAACAAATTGGGTAGAGGGACGGCGTAACCATGGCAACACAAGCATCAGATACTGCAAACAGCACGGCCAGCAAAAGAATGCGTGGCGCCTCGCCGGACGATCTGGCGGTAGTTGCGCAACGCGCTCAGGCTTTCACCAACGCTTCCGGCGTGGCCATTGCATTGAGCGAGGGCAATGCGGACGAGATTGTGTGCCGCGCGCGCAGTGGCGCCAGCGCACCGGATGTTGGAGCGGCCCTGCGCATTGAGGGAAGCTTTACGGGACTTTGTATCCAGAGCGGCAAGGAGCTGCGCTGCGACGATTGCGAAACAGATACGCGCGTTGATACGGCAGCCATCCGCGCTCTGGGAATTCGCTCCATGGTGGTGACGCCGATTCGCGAAGACAGCCGGGTTGTTGGAGTGCTGGCGGCATTCGCGCCCACGCCGCATGCTTTTACCATCACGCATGTTGCCGTCCTGAAAACCATGGCCGACCAGATTTCAGTGTTGTTGCAGAAAGAGCGCCGCGCCCGGGACGAGAATTCTCAGCCAGAAATTCCACGGCCTCCAGCGGTGATCGTGGCCAAGCCAGTGATTGCGCCTGCTCAGCCAGCCGTGGTGATTAAACCTTCAGCGTCTGCTGCAGCGCCCGCGTTTTCTAAAGTCGAGCCTATTCGCAGTGTGCCGCTGGAAGTAGTCCCTTTGGCGACTCCGCCTAAAGCGGAGAAACGCGCCGATGTTGCATTGCGCGCGAACTTTGGCAGTTTTGATTCCATGGCTGCGGACGATCCGAAGCCAGGCAACAAGTTCATGCTGATTGGCGTGGTCGCGGTTGTGATCGTTGCCGCCGCGGCAACATTTGTCTTCCTGAAGATGCAGAAGCCGGCGTCGCCTCAGCATACCCAGGAAGCGGCGAACATTCCGCCAGCCCAGCCTTCAGCACCGGCCAGCAACGCGCAATTTGACGCGCCGGTTGCCAACGTTCCTGCTGCGACTGCCGCTCCAACGGTGATTGTTGCTGCAAATCCCCCGTCCGGTGCTTCGAAATCTACAATCGAAATAGATGCCAGGAAATCGGGAAGCAAAGCGGCATCCGAAAGAACTGCAAACATTCAACAAGAGAAGCCTGAGAAACAGGCAGTAGCCACCTTGACTGCGTCGGGGCCATCAAAAATTTCTCAGCGGGGCCAGGAGTCAACTGCGGAAATTATGCCATCCTATAGCGTAGGTGGTGGAAGTGCGCCGCCGACGCTATCAACACTGGCGCGTCCTGTAGCTTCCTCAACTCCAACAGCGGCGGCGGTTGAGCAATCGCAGCTGGAGCCGTTGCAACTGATTAAGTCAGTATCGCCGGTCTACCCCTCCATCGCCAAAGCACGCAATATCACGGGCGTTGTGGTGATTCAGTTTAAGGTCGGCAAAGACGGCAAGGTCTCTAACCCGCAGTTGATCAGCGGTTCGCCGGTTTTCAGAGATGCGGCGTTTGAAGCGGTTTCAAGATGCCAGTTCAAACCCGCCAAGCTCAATGGACATGCCATTGATCAGGTCACACAGATGAAGTTTAAATTTAACTAGAGAGCAGAATATTAAGCAGCAAGAAGGCGCATCCTCCCCGGATGCGCCTTTTATTTTGAGTAAACCGGAGCCCGATTTACGCGCGAACCGCTTGCCTTACCCTGGGCCGGCGCACGCGATTTACGAGCCACGCGATCAGCCGGTAAGCGAGAAGCGCAGCCAGGATCGCGCCATAGGTAAGCGGACGGCGCAGATCAGCTTTAACCAGCCATATGAAATGAATCACACCAGCCGCAGCGCTGAAGTAGATGAGGCGGTGCAGCATCTGCCAGCGCTTGCCGCCCAGGCGGCGGATCCAGCCTTTCGTTGAGGTGATGGCCAGCGGCAACATCAGGAGCCATGCGGTCAGTCCGGCGGTGATAAAGCGGCGCTTGGCAATGTCATGCAACATCTCATGGACATCAAAAAATTTGTCGAGCCACACGTAGGTCATCAAATGCAGGGAGCCATAAAAGAATGCGTAATTTCCCAGCATGCGGCGAAAGCGAATCAGCCATGTCATGCCGCTGAGCTTGCGCACGGGCGTGACACTGAGCGTGATGAGCAGGAAGGTGAGCGTCCACTTGCCAGTGGAGCGCGTAATAACGTCAATGGGATTGGCGCCCAGGCCGTCATGGAATCCCTTCCACGCAAGCACCAATACAGGCGCAAGGCAGCTCAGAAAGGCAGCCACTTTCAATGTGCGAATGAATTTTTCCGGCGGCTGCTTCATCAATAATTTTTCTGCAGGTCCAGGCCGCTGTACATGCTTGCCACCTGATCGCCATAGCCGTTGAACATCAGGGTCGGGCGTTTGCGAAATTCGCCGATCCTGCGTTCCGTGGCCTGGCTCCAGCGCGGATGGTCCTTTTGCGGATTCACGTTGGAATAGAATCCGTATTCGTCTGGCGCCATTTTATTCCAGGTTGTGGGCGGCATCCGGTCAGTAAAGCTGATTTTCACGATTGCCTTGATGCCTTTAAATCCGTATTTCCATGGAACCACCAGGCGCACAGGAGCGCCATCCACGTTGGGAAGAGCGTCGTCGTAGAGCCCTACGGCAAGAATCGTCAGCGGATGCATGGCTTCGTCCATGCGCAGGCCTTCCACGTATGGCCAATCCAACACATCGCGCTTCTGATTGGGCATCTGGTCTGGCGCGGATACGGTTTGAAACGCAACAAACTTCGCGCTGGCCTGTGGCTCCGCCTGCTTGATCAGGGCATTTAGCGGGATGCCAACCCAGGGAATCACCATGGACCAGCCTTCCACGCAGCGATGGCGATAGATGCGCTCTTCCAGCGGGGACAATTTCATCAAGGCGTCGATATCCAGCTGCTTTGGTTTTTTCACCATGCCATCAATCGAAATAGTCCAGGGACGTGTGCGGAAATTTTTGGACAAGCCATTCGGCTCGTATTTGTCCGTGCTGAACTCGTAATAGTTGTTGTAGTTCGTAATGTCTTTGAATGAGGTCGGAGTCTCTGACGCGCTGAGCGGGCTTTTGACGATACCGCTTAACTTCATGCCGTTGGCTTGGACAGCAGAGTCGCTGCCGATGTGCTCACGGAGATAAAAGCCCCCGGCCAGAGCTGCTCCTGTGGCTGCTGCGCCCACGATAAAATTGCGCCGGCTCATGTACACCGGTTTTGGAGTGATCTCAGAGGACGGAATGTCACTTGGTTTCTTGATCAGCATATTCGTTCGGTTTCACCTGTTTCTATTTTAAGTCACTGCCTTTAAGTCTTGCCGGACAGAATATTAGGCCTATTTTGAGATGATTGAATCATCACAAAGATACATAGAATGTACGAAATTGACGAAGAATTGGATTTGTGTGCCGACGAAGACGAGCTTACAAAAAGGCCGATCCTGCGGGAGGATCGGCTTTAAGGAACGCAGCTATTAGCAATAGCTTATAGGTCTGTTTTCTATAGAGTCAAACTATAGTTAGAACCAAATCACCAAGTTAATCACTAATTGCCTGGTTGAATTCAGGTGGCTTTCAGGGAATTAAAACCCAACAAACACCGGCTCAGGCTGCAGTTCTACCCCCCACATATCAAGCACTTTTTTCTGGATCTCATTTTTCAGGGCGAGAATGTCTTTTGCGGTTGCGCCGCCACGGTTCACGATTGCCAGCGTGTGTTTGCGGGAAATCCCAACCGGACCGGTCCCGTAGCCTTTGTGAAATCCCGATTGCTCTACCAGCCATGCGGCTGCGAGCTTTATATGGCCTTCGCCATCGCCAACGGGATAGCGTGGCAAGGGCTCGCCTGGTGCATACTTTTCCGCCAGCGCCTGAACGCGATCTGCCTCCGCCTGAGTGACGATTGGGTTCTTGAAGAATGATCCCGCGCTCTGGCTGTCCTCGTCTCCTTGCACAATCAGCATGGCCTTGCTCTGGCGGATGGAGCGTACGGCGTCGCGTACCTGCTGCAGCGTAGGGATAGTAGAGCTGTTGGCAAAGAACTTCTTTAGATCGCCATATTCAATTTTTGGCTCGGTATTGCGATGAAGCAGATAAGCCACCTCAAGCACAATGTACTGGTCCCGATGCGTGGTGTTGAACATGCTGGTGCGGTAGGCAAAGCCACAATCGGCATTGCGCAATTCCCGCGTTTTCCCGGTGGCAATCTCCAGGGCTTTGACCCAGCTGATGGTTTCGGAGACTTCCTGGCCATAGGCGCCCACATTTTGGACCGGCGTACCGCCCACCGTGCCGGGAATGCCGCTCAGGCACTCAAGGCCGCCGCAGTTCTTGCTGACGGTGAGAGCGACCAAATTGTCCCAGCTTTCACCGGCCCCCGACTGAAAACGCATCTTCTGGATATCGCCTTCAAACTCCACACCGGCAAGCGATATCTTCATTACCAGACCGGGCCAGCCGGAGTCAGAGACCACAAGGTTGCTGCCGCCACCCAGAACAAACAACGGCAACTTGTGCTCAGCGGCGTAGGCCAGCGCGTCTTTGGCTTCCTGTTCGGTGTGGGCCTCAACAAAAAAGCGAGCGGTGCCGCCCACTTGAAAGGTGGTCAGCGGGGCAAGGGGGATGTTTTCAAGGATTCTCAAAGGATTTGCACCAGATTAGAGCAGAGTATAGACGTTAGGGAAAGGAGTTTTTGCTGGTAGAATTGAAACTATAGACCCATTAGGGAGGGGACCAAATGTATCCAGAGGGAATGGTGGCGCCGATGCGCCAGGAGTTAACCGCAGGCGGCATTGAAGAGGCGCGAACAGCGGCTGACGTGGAAAATGCAGTCAATCAAAAAGGCACACTGATGGTGGTGGTGAATTCCATCTGCGGATGTGCCGCGGGACGCATGCGTCCTGGTGTGCGGGCCGCGATCCAGAGTGGCGTTAAGCCGGACCGTATGATCACGGTTTTTGCTGGACAGGACCGCGAAGCTACTGACGCTGCTCGCAGCCATTTCACAGGCTTTCCGCCGACCTCGCCGTCCATCGGCTTGCTGCGCGATGGCAAGCTGGTTTACATGATGCAGCGCCATGATATTGAAACCAGCGATCCGATGACAATTGCGTCCCGCCTGAAGCAGGCTTTTGAAAAACATTGCGCGGGAACACCAGTCGCCAACTAGGGCCATTTGGCGCCAGAAATTTTCGGCACAAGTTTAAAAGGCACGCATTTTTTGCGTGCCTTTGTTTTTTGTGACAAGTTGCGGTGGTCTTTACCTCGCGGGTGCCTTCATCGCGACGTATGCTTTCGTCGCCGCTGCTCGCTTGCCTTCATGATTTCATTCATGTCCCCCGCTGGCCGAATCTCGAAAATGTTGCCATACGTCATCGCCGGATGCTGCGCCATGAGCTGTACCGCATGATTCATGTCCCGCGCTTCAAGGACGAGAATGCCACCGAGTTGTTCCTTGGTCTCCGTATAGGGACCATCGGTAGTTGCCACTTTGCCGTTTTTCCAATACAGGGTCAGGGCAGTTTCCTGAGACTGAAGCGCTTCTCCACCAGCCCAGTGCCCGTTGGCGCGAAGATGGTCGTCGTATTCAAAGCATGTGTCGAACATGGCGTTTCGCTCGCCCTCAGTCATGCCATCAAATTTGCCTTTATCGTAGTATCCCAGACAGACGTATTTCATTGTTCTTCTCCTTATGGTGGGGCCAGTAGCGCAGTTGTCGCAGATTGTTCTGTCACTGTTTTAAGTAACGAAGCGCAACACATCCTGATTTAAAAATCTTTGACTCAACAAGTTTTAGCTGCAATCTCTCTGGCAGGCTGACACCCTCCAACAGCCGTCTCCCTTCTCCCGCAATGATTGGGCAAACGACAAACTGATATTCATCCACCAGGCCAAGCTCTATCAGTTGAGAAGGAACACTTACACCGCCGACTAAAATATTTTTGCCCTGTTCTTGTTTCAATTTAAATATTTCATCGCGCAGGTCAGTACGAACAATTCTCGTATTTTTATCTTCTGCGCTGTCGAGTGTTCGAGAAAAAACAACTTTGGGGATGGAGTCGAATGCGTGAGCAAATTCGTGATCTGCTTTTGACGCAGAGGGATCTTTGGCGACATCGGGCCAATAAGGAACCATCAATTGATAGGTCTTACGCCCAAAGACTTGCAAGTCAACGTCTCGCGTGAGGTGCGTAAACCACTCAAGCGTGTCGTCACCGGGATTGAATTTGGTATGGTCGCAGCAGCCATCCAGGGTCAGGTTGATTGCGAAGATTACATTTCCCATTTGAGTCTCCGTCAGCTGGGTTGAAGTTTCTATTCTGTTGGCATCGCCAGGAACTCGCGCACCTCGACCGATGCGCGGCACGCGACGACGGCTTTGCGTCCCCACGCCACGGCCTCATCCATGTTGGCTGCGTCGAGGATCCAAAAACCGCCAATATGTTCCTTGGTTTCAAGGTATGGTCCATCGGTGATGGCCACCTTTCCGCCGGGCTGCTTACGCAGTGATTTCGCGTGCGACGCCGATTGCAGGCCACCCGCGAAGAACCTGGCGCCGGCAGCCGCCATCGATTCATTGAGCACATCAATGTCGCGCATCATGGCTTCATCTTCAAGGGACGGGTCGTAGTTGTCGGGATGGTGAATCGCAACCAGAAATTGCGGCATGAGTTCTCCTTTTCCTGTAACGAACGGTCTTCGGGCCGGGCGGTTGGCGGCGCGGAGAGTTTTTTACTACTGGCCCATCTCAGCGGCGACGGCGTCGCCGAACCTCTTTTGGATATCCTTTTGGGTCTCGGGATCGAAGTCGGTAAGGTCAAACATCCGGCGGACTTCGACCATTTCGTTGTCCTGGCCGGGGATGCGCGAGGCCCATTCGAGCGCTTCTTCGCGCGACTTCACCTGGATGATCCAATAGCCGCCGATCACTTCCTTCGCTTCGGTAAACGGGCCGTCGGTAACTTTCGACTTTCCGCCTTTGAAGGTAACGCGCGCGCTCATCGTCGAGGGCGGGGTTAGCCCATCGAGCGCGAGCAGAACGCCGGCTTTCCCTAGCTCCTCGTTGTATTTGCCCATTAGCTCCATGTCTTTGAAGTCGGGCACCCAGCCGGACTTGGCATTTTCGTAGATTTTCGGAAACATGATCATCATGAAGCGCATTTTCTTCTCCTTGAGCGTGGAGCGGACACCGTATCAGGCCGCTACTTTTATATTAGGAGCCTGGGCGGCACTGGGCACGGAATATTGCGAGTGCCCGGTTGTGCGTCGCTGCCACTCAGTTGCTAGTCGGTTGGCATGAAAAAGATTTCTCGCACCTCGACCTGCCCTCGAGTGGCGGCGGCGCCTTTGCGCGCCCATGCCACCGCCTCGTCCATGTCAGCGCATTCCAATATATAAAGACCGCCGATGTGTTCCTTGGTCTCAAGGTACGGCCCGTCGGTAATGAGCACCTTGCCATCGGTCTGCGCTCGCAGCGACTTCGCGGCCCCAAGGCCGCAAGCAAGTTTCATGACGCCGGCGGCTTCCATCTCTTTGTTGAACGCGTGGATCTTGCGGCCCGTCGCTTCGTCCATTTGTGAGGGATCGAAGTCGTCGGGGAGGTAACCAGCAACCAGAAACTGTGGCATGACTTTTTCTCCTTTATCTTGTAACGGTCTTTAATTCGTTAGTCTTTAGGCGGGCCGGTTGCCCTGCCTTCACTACATAGTCGAGCGGCCGGACGGGAATTCGACAGATCGTTCAAAGAAATTTTACTTCTTACGTGCTTTAGAACTATGCTTGCGCTTAGTCATCTCAAAATGAGCATCACCGGACAACCGTGGCCAGACTCCGATCCCTGCCGGGCCCCCTCTTCCTTTGCACGCTTCGCCTTGATGTCGACGCTGTTCCTCTGCATGATATTTGGCAGTTTGCTGCTATTTATCCTCCTTACGGACAGGCCCTATGGGTTTCAAGCGGCATCGGCGATCGCCTACACGATCTCCGTTGTGTTCTTCACATTTGCCCGTACCGGAACCAGAGGCGGAAAAGACCTTCCGCCCTACATGTTCACCTGTCCTGCCGTCCAGCCCCAGTTTTCTCGTCTGGTCCGGCGCCACCTCGGCTTTCTGGTTGTGCTTTTCGTCTTGCAGACTGCGGCATTGGCGACTCGTCCAAACTTGCCCGCGTGGTGGGCGATCGAAGATAGGAAAGGTGAAAGCCCGTTCGGTCTCGCCCTGCTTTTCTTGTGCGTCGGTCTTCAATGTGCGCAGGTTTTCACTAACCGTTCCCTCCTAGCCCGCGCGCACCAGGACTTCTCCGCTCTGCACGAAAAACTGGGGAGAGATGGGACGTTCATCGGCCGGTATTAACCCGATGACTTCTTCTGACGAGTCTTATTTCAATTCCTCGAGCCGCCTCGCGAGGAATTGCCGCTCTGGTTCCTGCTGGGTCAGCGCCAGCGCCTTCTCATATGAGGACCGAGCCTCAACTGTCCTGCCGAGCCTGCGGTACATATCTGCACGGGCGGAATGTGCCAGGTAATAATTTGCCAATTCGCCTAGTTCCAGCACCGCGTCGATCTGCGCCAGACCGGCCTCTGGACCATCGCGCATGGCAATGGCCACGGCACGGTTGAGCTGAACAACCGGCGACGGCTGAATTCGCAGCAATCGGTCGTAAAGCGCAACAATCTGCCGCCAGTCGGTCAGAGCGACCGATTCCGCCTCCGCATGAACGGCCGCAATGGCAGCCTGCAGTGTGTAAGAGCCGAAGCGGCGTGAATTCAGGGCTTGCTCCAGCAATGCCACTCCCTCCGCGATCTGCTCCCGGTTCCAGAGTGAGCGGTTTTGATTCTCCAGCAAAATCAGCTCTCCGGTTGGAGAGGTTCTGGCGGCGTGACGGGATTCCTGCAGCAACATCAGGGAAAGCAGGCCCACGATTTCCGGCTCTGGCCGGAGTTCGAGGAGCAATCGGCCCAGTCGAATCGCCTCGCCGGTTAGTTCGGCCCGCGTTACCTCCGCTCCCGCCGCAGCCGAATACCCCTCGTTAAAGACGAGATAGATGACTTGAAGCACCGCGCCCAGCCGCTCCGGCAATTCCTGCGGCGCCGGCACCTCGTACGGAATCCGTGCCTCTCGAATCTTTGCCTTGGCGCGCACAATGCGCTGCGCCAGCGTACCCGGCGTGGTGAGGAAGGCCTTGGCTATCTCCTCGGTTGTCAGCCCGCACACCTCACGCAAGGTGAGCGCAACACGCGCTTCCGGCGCCAGAGATGGATGACAGCAGGTAAAAATCAGGCGCAGCCGGTCGTCTTCAAGACTTTGATCCGCAAGGCTGCCCTCTGCGTTGGAATTGGACCTTTCCGCCGAACCCGATTGCGCTTCGAGATATCGCGCGAGCTCGTCTTGAGACGAATCAAATCTAGCCCGTCGACGCAGAGTATCGATGGCTTTGAATCGGGCCGTCGAAATCAACCATGGTCGCGGGTTGCCGGGTACTCCACTCTTCGGCCACAGGCTCAGCGCAGCCGCAAAGGCTTCGTGCATCGCCTCCTCGGCAAGATCAAAATCACCGAGCAAGCGGATCAGAGTTGCCAGAATTCGCCTGGAATCCTGGCGATAAAGGGAGTCGAGCAATTCGCGTATCTGGTCACTTGTCTGGTCACTTAACTGCTGTGGAGAACGTTCGGACATGGACGATGACCTTCGCAAACCAGCTACCCTCGAATCAATTCTGGTAGCTTATTTTTCTGCTTTCTTTTGCGGAATGCTGATATCGACGGGCGTGACCGTACCTAAGGTTGAGAGGGCACGATCAAACTCCTTGGGATTGCCGACCACTAGTACTGCCATCTTGTCTGGATGAATATATTTTCGGGCCACACGGTCAACATCGGCGGCCGTAACTTTTTCAATGTTCGCACGATATTGCTCTAAGAAGTCCGGGGGATAGCCATAGAACTCATAGCGCATACGTTCAGACAGGACCTTTTCCTTGGAGTCAAACTCAAAGATGAAGGAGTTCAGAATGGAATCTTTGGCTTTCTTGATTTCCTCCGGTTTGACCGCGCCGGTGATCAGTTGATTCATTTCCTTGCGCAGCGCTTCAATACCGGCCACTGTGGTTCCACTCTTGGTGCCCATGGCAAAGCGAGTGATACCCCAATGATCGAAGCTGGTGCCCACGCCGCCGCCCACGGTGTATGCCAGCCCCTGCCGCGTGCGAATGCTGATAAACAGGCGTGAACCGAACCCGCCACCGAACACCTCATTCATGACTTCCAGGGCGTAATAATCCGGGTTGCGACGGTTAATCCCAAGATCAACCATCTGGATTGAGCTCTGGTTGACATCCGTTTTCTCGACAAAATAAATTCCCGGTGCTGGGTTGTGGAAGGGAACCTCTGCCGACACGAACTTCTCTCCGCGAGGCATACTGCCGAAGACCTCTCGCAGCTTTTTTTCCATGGCGACGGAATCAAAATCGCCGGCCATGCCAAAAATCATATTTGCCGGCGTGACGGTACGTTTGTGCCACTGCAGCAGGTCTTCCCGGGTGATTGCATTCAGCGTGTAGTACTCGGCGGTGCGGGCATAAGGGTTGTCCGGTCCATAAGCAAGCTTGGTGGATTCGCGCTGTGCGATCTCATCTACGTCATCATTACGGCGCGAGACAAAGCTATTAAATTGCTGCCTGGTAAGATCCAGCTTGTCCTGGCGAAACTCCGGGTGCTCGAGCAGATCAAGGACCACGGGAAAGACCTGATCAAAGTTTTCCTTCAGCGATGACCAGGCAAGGAAGGTTGAGTCCGCGGTATTGGATGATTCAACGCGAGCTGCGTGCGCTTCCAGGAAGTCATCCAGTTCATCACCGGTTTTGTTTTTGGTGCCGCCGGTACGCCAGACGTCAGCATACACGGCGGTCAAGCCCACCTTGTCCGCAGGCTCTTCACGGGAGCCGCCGCGAATGCGAATATCGCCTTCAATCAGGGGTAGCTCGTGGTTTTCCTGAAGGAAGATCACCATACCGTTGGCCAGTTCAATGCGCTTTGGCTCTTGCGGCTTGAATTGGTGCAAGGGCGGGATAGGGACTTTCTGCCACGAACTGGGAACCGACGGTGACGCCTTAGAGGGCTGCGCCTTCTGCGGCGCGGCCGGTTTTGCGGCCTGCGCAGCGATCAAGGCGTTCAGAAATAAAACCGAGAAGATGAAAAGCACCGCTCTCAATCTGTTCATTGGTGCTCTCCTTTATCGGGCGCCGGCGTGATCTTGGATGGGTCTTCAGTTTTGGATGGGGCTTCAGTTTTGGCTGGGTCTGCAGTTTCTATTTCTGCGACGGTGCGGTTTTCTTCGCGGAATGTTGTATTGGCCACGCGGCGTATGTCCGCTTTCGTGACTTTCTCGATTTCATCGATCTGGCGGAAAAGCTCTCGCCAGTCACCATAAAGAGACTGGTATTCGCCAAGTTGAATGGCCAGCCCCTGATTATTGCCCAGGCCGCGGATAAGATCAGCCTTGGTGCGGGTCTTAATCGACTGCAATTCTTCGTCGCTCACGTCCTGTGTCTTCAGCCTTTCAATTTCAGCGTGAATCGGCCCTGCCATTTCGTCGGCGGTATGGCCCTGTGTGGGAGCAGCAAAGAAGAAGAAGAGGTTGGGATATTTGTTGCCAGGGAATGAACCACCCTGGGCCTCCAGGGCAATGCGCTTATCGCGGACGAGAGAACGGTAGAGGCGTGACGTGCGGCCTTTGGAAAGCAGGTCCGACATCACGTCATAGACGGCGTCGTCAGGGTCGTGGAAGCTGGGGCGATGGTAGCCTTCCACGTAAATTGGCTGGCTACGGTCATGGATCAAGACCGTACGCAGGGATTCCTGTGGAGGCTCCTTGACGCGTGTGGGCTCAGGCGCAGGACGTGCAGGAATGCGTCCAAAATACTTTTCGATCACAGGCATGGCCTCTGTGGCCTTCACATCGCCCACAACCGCAACCACGATGTTGGCAGGAACATAATACTGATGAAAGAAATTCAGAGCGTCGGTGGCGGAAAAGGCGCGCAGATCAGAGGGCCAGCCCACGACAGGCCGCCCATAGGGATGGGCAACATAGGCAGCAGCAAGAAACTGTTCGAGGAGTCTTCCCTGGGGCGAGCTATCCACACTCATTCGCCGTTCTTCATACACGACGTCGCGCTCTTTATAGAATTCGCGCATCACAGGTTCCAGAAAACGCTGTGACTCCAGATAAGCCCAGAGCTCCAGACGGTTCTGCGGAAACGAATAGAAGTAGGTGGTTTCATCACGGTCAGTGGACGCATTCAGGCCCACGCCGCCCTGGCTTTCCACGATCTCAGGAAACTGATTGGGGATAACGAAAACTTCGGCGACAGCGATTGCGTCCTGCCAGGCTTTCTCAAGCTCGGCTACTTTTTTATCGTCACGGCCTACTTCTTTCAGGTTTTCATGAAGGTACGCAGCATAGGCGACTTCCACTTTTTCCAGCGCTACTTTTTCTGCCGGCCAGTCCGTGGTGCCGATTTCATGCGTGCCCTTAAAGGCCATATGTTCAAACATGTGCGCCAGGCCGGTGCTGCCAGGGACTTCCTGTACGGAACCAGCGTCAACGTGTGTGTAAAACGAGAAGACTGGCGCTTCCGGCCGCTCCATGATGATGACGGTCAAGCCATTGGCAAGCTTTTTGACCGTAATACGTTTTTCGAAAGAAGCGATGTCCTGTGCGTGCAGGGTAAGAGTGATGAAAGAGAAGCAGATTACAAAGACCAGCTTGCGGAACAAAGAAATCGTCATAGAAATGTCCAAATCAAGGTTAAAGGCTACAGCGGATGTTTTCAAATTGGACGCCTCACAAATACAGAGGTAAGCGGACGAGTCAGGCGTCAGGATCGTTACCAACAGAGGGCAAAAGTAATATTGCCCAAAGCGGCATTAGAGGACTATAAAAGTGACAATCTTTAACGATCGTCCAGGATCAACAACATGTCTAAGCACCAGGAACTGCTGCAAGAGTTCCAGCATTTTGCCGAGACCGCGCCTAACGCGGCCGCGCTGATGACCCACATTTCACAACGCCTGCACGATCAACTGGCACGGTATAACTGGGTTGGCTTTTATCTGGTAGATCCGGCTGATCGCGGAGTGCTGATGGTGGGGCCATATGTGGGTAGCTTCAGTCCGAATCAGCGTATCCCGCTCAATAAAGGACTGTGTGGCGCAGCGGCCTCTACACGGCAGACCGTGGTAGTAAATGATGTGGCCAGCGATCCACGGTATCTTTCCGGATCAGAGATTGTAAAAGCCAATATGGTGGTCCCCATTTTTGCCCGGAACGAATTGGTTTCAGAGCTGGACATTGAAAGCTACTTTGCCAACACGTTTACCCGCGCGGAACAGACCTTTGCGGAAGCCATTGGCGTGCTGGTGGGCAAGTACATGGAGAAGAAACGCTAGCGGCGTTTTGGCCAGCCATCGCTGCCCTGATCGCGGCAGCGGGATTTTACTGGATGAACCCACAATGACATTGCCGGACGCGCAGGGATAGGGATATAAAAGCACCAAGACGTCCAGGGTATCCGAAGTTCAGTAGGCCCAGTCAGCTCAGGTAAGAAAAATGTCAAGGCACCAGGAACTACTCAAGGAATTTGGGTATTTCGCGCAGTCCGCCCGGACTGCAGCGGCGCTTATGGAGCAGATGGTCCAGCGCCTGCATGACACCATGACACGCTATAACTGGGTGGGTTTCTATCTGGTGGACGCGGGCCGGCCCGGCTATCTGGTGCTGGGGCCGCATGTGGGCAGCTTTGCGCCGCTTGAGAGTATTTCACTGGATCGAGGGCTGTGCGGCGCCGCCGCCACCACGAAAAAAACCGTTGTCGTGAACAATGTGACTGCCGATCCGCGTTACATGGCAGGATCGGAGCTGGTGAAGTCAGAAATTGTGGTCCCTGTTCTGGCAAAAGGCGTGCTCTTCGGCGAGATTGATATCAACAGTTATTTTGCCAACACGTTTGTTCTCGAAGACCAGGAATTTGTGGAAGCGTGCGCCGCGCTGGTAGGGAGCTATTTGGAGAACCCGCGATTGTAAGCGGGCTGCTATGATGTCGGGCGATGAAACACCTTCAACACTTTCTGCTCATTCTGGTTCTTGTCTCTTGCCCTTTGACACAAAAGTCGTTCGCCCAAAAGTCTTCTGATCAAAAGTCTTCCGCTCAAATCCCAAGCTTCACTGTGGAGCAGGTGATGAGTTCGCCGTTTCCCACGGCGTTGACCGTCGGCGGCGAAAGCCAATCGCATTGCCTGGGTTTTTGACAGCAAGGGAGAGCGCAACATATGGGTGGCGGACGCGCCTGATTTTGCCGCGCGCCAGATCACGCACTATCAGGGTGACGATGGCCAGGACATTTTTGCCGTAAAGCTTACGCCGGACGGCAAAACGGTGGTCTACGCCCGCGGATCAGAGTTGAACGGCGAAGGCCACGTGGCGAATCCCACTAGTGAGATCAAGGAGCCCAAACAGCAGGTCTGGGCCGTGGACGTGGAGGCAGGGAAGCCGCGGCTGCTCGGTGACATGGGCTGCGGTGAAGAGGATTGCGAAGACATACAGATATCGCCGGACGGACTGACGGCAGTCTGGGTTGGAGCCAAGCGCCATCTGTGGATTGCCAATATTGCGGGCGACAAGCCTGCACGCCAGCTGACTGAATTGCGCGGAGAAGAGGGTGAGCAGCAATGGTCGCCGGATGGGAAGCATATTGCGTTCAGCTCGGGGCGCAAAGACCATGCGTTTATCGCGATCATTGATCTGGCGGCGGATGGAACCGCGCAGCGTGTGCGCTATGTTGCGCCCAGTGTTGATCGCGACTTCGCGCCAAGGTGGTCGCCGGACGGTAAGCAGTTGGTCTTTATTCGGACGCCCGGAGCAGAAGCCCATCTGCCGATAATTCCTCGGCGTCCGCAGCCATGGGCCATCTGGCTGGCCGACGCCGAAACTGCGCAGGCGCATGAGCTGTGGCACAGCGGCAAGGAGATGAATGATTCGCTGCCGCCGTTTGCGCGGGAGTCATTGAAGTTTGGCGCCATGGGGAGGATTATTTTTTGTTCGGAACAGGATGGCAGAAATCATTTGTATGCCATTTCCATTTATTCGATCCCGGAAGAGCGGGGTGTACTGATAACTCCCGGGGACTTTGATGTAGAAGATGTGGAATTGACGCTGGATAGGAACGCTATTCTTTTCACGTCAAACCAGGGAGATACTGAACGAAGACATGTCTGGCGCATTGATTGGTCTGGAATGGAATCTGGAAAAAACTGGATGCCATTCCCGCCAAAGCAACTTACCCAAGGCAAAACCATCGAATGGCATCCGCTCATGCTCGCCGATGGCAAGACCATCGTTTGTTTCGGATCGACCGCGACATCACCGGCAATGCCGTATCGCGTTACTGATAAAGGTCGCGAGATGATCGCGGCGAACGCGCTGCCGAAAGATTTTCCATCAGCGCAACTAGTCGAGCCACAAATCGTGACGTTTCGCAGTGAAGATGGACTGGAAATTCACGGCCAGCTTTTTGTCCCGCGCGGACGCACGCAGCCCGGGCCGGCGCTGATCTTTGCCCATGGAGGCCCGCCGCGGCAGATGATGCCGGGCTTCCATTACATGTACTACTACCACAACTCTTACGCGATGAATCAGTATCTGGCGAGCCAGGGTTATGTGGTGCTCTCGGTGAACTATCGTCTGGGAGCGATGTATGGACGGGCATTCCGTGAGCCGGCCAACAGCGGCTGGCGCGGATCGGCGGAGTACAAGGATATCGTCGCGGGAGCGAAGTATCTGCAAGGGCTTCCGACCGTGGACCGCAAGCGCATCGGCATATGGGGCGGCTCGTATGGCGGACTGATGGTTGCGCTGGCGCTCGCGCGCAACTCAGACATATTTCGCCGCCGGCGTCGACTTCCACGGCGTGCATGACTGGTCCGTGCTGATAGCGAGCCGCAACGGCGAGGATGCGCCGGACTACAAAGAAGCGGTGAAGCTGGCGTTTGAGTCGTCGCCGGTGGCGTCGGTGGCGGGATGGAGGTCGCCGGTGTTGCTGATCCATGGCGATGACGATCGCAATGTGCCGTTCCAGCAGACGGTGGACCTGGCGCAGCGCCTGCGGCAGCAGAACGTTGAGTTTGAGCAGTTGATCTTTCCGGATGAAATCCATGATCTGTTGCTATGGAAGAGCTGGGTCGCAGGGTATAAGGCGGGAGCGGAATTTTTTGGGAGGAAGTTGGGGGCCTTGGAAACGAAATCGCAATGAACATGATATCCCAATGAACAATATCCCGATGAACAATACCGATGAACAATAGCCAGATGAACAATAGCGAAGCATTTCTTTCCTCGAAAGGCATGAAAATAATCTCTTTGCTGCTCATACTGGGCGGGGTTTTTGGTATGGGGATCGCCATTGTCATCGATGCCCGATACATAATGAGCCCCGGAGCAAAAGTTTTCTCACCGAGTGTTGCGATTGGTGGCGTGTTCATCCTCCTTTTCGGATGGGCTGTATGGACCGGTATCGACCTGTGGCAAGGGCGGAGCCAGGCTCTCACCTGGGCCCGAATTCTGTTTGCCATCCAAATTCCAACCATCGCTGTGCCTGGATTCTCTTACGAATTTCATGTCGGCTTCATAGCGCGACTCATGGTCAGCAGTGCTTTCCGAATCAATTTCGGTTTCAATCTTGGATCGTCGTTCAATTTCTACATTGCATCTTCGATTGAACAATTTGCCGTGGGGATAAATGTTTTTGCAGTGGCTGTTCTCATATACCTCATGCGGGCGGAACGTCCGGCTGAGGTTAAACCGGACCATTTCGGATTGATCTAAGCATGCGCGCTGCGCTTCGCTACGCGCGGGCCCACGGCGTGAGGAAGGGGATTGTTCTTTCATTTTCCCAGCTTTTCGCTAGCGCTCAGTCAGGGATAAATCCCTGACCTGGCCATCGGCGCGCATTGCGCGCCTCGGGACGTACTGGGCTAACTCATGCCGCGTCTACCGCGCTGCCGTCGCGTAGCGACAAAAGACCAGTGTCATTTTTTCAAGGAAACACAAGGTCCTTCAGGGCTACTCACCCGCTGAAGAGTGCGCGGGTTCGCTTACGCCCTTCAGGATGACGTTTCTAGTGAAAAGGACGTTATGAACGAACCGGCTTGTCGCTTGTATTTGCAAAAAAAGTATTTTGCAACAAGGTGGAGGAAATCAGACTGCGATTCCCGTATTTTGCTATTGACTTTCTGGACTGCTTTCGCTTAATATACGCTATAGCTACGACCGAGAGCGGCGTCGGCGGGGAGACCCGGAAAGGCCTGCAACCTCTGTGTGACTTTGACGGTATTCTCCCGTCAAAGATTTCCACAACCATAGGCCGGAGAAGTGTACCTGGACGATTGCCAAAATCGCCGAAATTGCCAAAAAGTGATGATTGAAAATCAAGCAAGTTGGCAATTGGCCAAGACAAGAGTAATTACAGCCAGAGTCCATTTTTAGAAAAGCGATCAGCAGGCGGCTTTGGGAGAACTCCCTGTATCAGCATGGCAAGGGATACCTTCTCGGGATTCATCGACTCGCCCTTACTCCCTTTGGTCGTGCGATCTCGCTCAGAATGACAGACAAAGAGGGCTTCGTGTGTAGGCAGGCTGTGCCAAAAACGCAGGCGAGGGCGCCCTTCGACAAGCTCAGGGCAGGATCTGCGGTCCACAAAACTTTTTATTAGCAATTTTATTAACAAGGAGCCACCCAGACTGGGTGGCTTTTTTATTTGGAGCGTAACCGTGATTACAACTGCGAGAAACAAGGAAGAAATGATTGCTGCGGTAAAAGAGCTGGCAGCGAGCCTGGAACGCGTCCCGAGTGTGGGAGAGTTCCAGAAGACCACCAAGATCAGCAAATATCATGTGCGAAGAAATTTTGGCACATATACACAGATGCTGTTAGATGCCGGGCTGGAGTGCGAAGGGCAGGGCCATCTGGCGGAGTTGCACGCGCTCTTTCTGGATTGGGCCGGAATCGTGCGGCTGATCAAGAAAGTCCCGACGATTGCCGACTATGACCTGCACAGCAAATACAGCGTGAGGCCGCTGACGAGAAGATTTGAGAGTTGGACGAGAGTGGCTGCTGGTATGCGTGAATATGCGATTCAGAGTGGGCTGGAAGTGGAGTGGGAAGATGTGCTGAAAGTGATTGCCGATTACCAGCTCACGCCGCAGCGCCGGGGTCCAACATTCACAAAGACACCCGGCACTCCCTTCCGGCACCGAATTTTGAATGACCAGCCCAGCTATGGACAGCCCATGATGCACTCGCCGTTGAACTATGCACCGACCAATGAACTAGGAGTGGTATTTGTGTTTGGCAGCGTGGCGCGCGAGCTGGGGTTTTCCATTATGCGCATACAGGCGGAGTTTCCAGATTGCGAGGCAATGCGGGAGGTGGACCGAAACCGGTGGCAGCGAGTCCGGATTGAATTTGAATACGAAAGCCACAATTTTGTAACGCATATGCATCCGGAATCGGGCTGCGATTTGATTGTGTGCTGGCACAATAACTGGCCGGATTGTCCGCTGGAGGTGCTGGAGTTGCAGAGTATTGTGATGCCGGGAGTTTAACGCGCTCCGCGGGTAGCGCGGGCCCGTCGTCATTTTGGAAAGGGCGATCAGCAGGCGGCGCGGGGAGGACTCCCTGGATCAGCATGGCAAGGGATACATTCTCGGGGTCCTTCGACTACGCGCCTCGCATCCTGCAAACGATTAAGTAGTGTCGAGGCGCTTCGCTCAGGATGACAGATGAAAACTGTACTTTAGAACGCGCCGAGGGCGGCTGTGCCATACGAGCTTGGGGCAATTCAAGCATAGTGAAGCCCCCAGAGCCTAAAAGAGTCCCAAAAATCAAAGCATCACAGGCAGGAGTGCCTGTGTCACAAAATCTAAAGACGCAGGCGAGGGCGCCTGCGGTCCAAGTTAAAAGTAAGGGGATTCGCGTCTGAGGGCCTAGGGAGGGCGACCAAATCCCCGCTGCACCAGGACTGTCATAACACCTTGTAACCCATTGAATTTATTGGGCTAAATCCATGTCAAAAGCCGTCTTTTAGGCCGGAATTCCACAATTACCTTTGTAACAGCAGACCATGTTCTTATGGGCAGATGCGGCGCGACTTTGGGGTACTATTCCCCCTGTCCTCCTCCCAGAGACTCGGCATTAGGGGCTCAACGAGAATGCAGGAAAATCAGGAAGCCACAACCGGCACAGCTACTGCCACCGCCACAGCAACTGCTGCGGCTCCGCGCACGGACCGTCTGGAACTGGTCAAGGAATTGCCGCGGGGAAGCATCGGCGTCGTCCATCAGGCCAAGAATCCGCAACAAGACCGTTCCGTCGCGCTGCGCAAGTTTGACGTACCGGAATGGCTGGAAGACGTAAACGATCTTCTCAAGAAGATACTGGCGGAGGCCCGCGCCGCGACTGCGCTGGACCATCCAAACATTGCGCGTCTGCACACCTGCGGCTACAAAGATTTCACGGTTTTCATGACGTCAGAATTCGTCGAGGGGCAGAACCTCAAGGAAATGATGGCGAAGCGCCAGCTCGATATGAGCGAGGTACTGCAAATCTCAAAGCAGCTTTGCGCGGTGCTGGATTTTGCGGCCAACAAAGGCGTGGTCCACAATTTTCTGAATCCGTGGAACATCAAAGTGCTTCCCGATGGCACGCTCAAGGTGCTGGATTTCGGCTTGCTGCGCGATAAAAATCTGCTCACGCAAACTCCGGTAAAGAAGCTGGAGAACGAGCCATATCTTTCTCCGGAGCTGGTAAAGAACAGGCCGGCGGACCGCGCTTCCAATATCTTTAGCGCGGCGACAATCATTTATGAGCTCTATACGGCTCGCAGTCCGTTTTATGGAAAGCATTTAGGCGAAGTTGACCGCGGCATTACAGACGTTGATCCGCATCCGATGGGGATGGCGCATCCACGTGTGCCGGACACAATTTCCAAGGTCGTATTGAAGGCGCTCTCTAAGAATCCGGCAGACCGGTATGCGACTGGCCAGGAATTCTTTGCCGCGTTGGAAGAGGCTGCTAAATCTCAGCCGACGCCACGAGCGAACAGCACAGGATCCATGGCGGCCTACCAGGGTGGACAAGGGCCTGGACCGAACGCAAGCCAGTCAATCCGGGTTGCGCCGGGACCGAACGCAAGCCAGACATTTAAAGCGATCCCGTCAGCATCCGCGAGCCAGGTAATCAAAACGCCTGCGTCCGGGAACAACGCGTGTTGCCGCGCAGCAGACGGCATCCAGAGCTCCGGTAAGCACAGCGAACCATTGGAAGCTGGTAGGCGGAGTTGTGGGCGGCCTTTGTTTGATTGTGGGACTGGCCCTGCTTTTCCAGCGCCATCCTGCTGATCTTCCAATTGACGAGGGCACAACGCCATCCACACAATCTGCCGGAAGCACACCGGCTCCGTTTAGCGGTGAACAGGCGCAGGGCGGACAGGCAAGGAACCATGCGCAGGCATCCCAACCAGGGCATCCGAGCAAAGCCGCAAGGTACGCGCCTGCTGCTCCGGTGGCTCCGCCAGCACCGAGTGAAGGACAGTTGATTGTCTCCTCAGTGCCTATGGGCGCGACAGTGGAAATTGAAGGCCGCGCAGGACAATGGAAGGCGCCGCAGACCGTGCCGTCGTTGGCTCCGGGGACCTATAAAGTGACATTCAGCATGCCTGGCTTTGCGCCTGAAACACGCAGCATTCAGGTGACGGCCGGCGCACGCACTCCGCTGGACGTCCGCATGACTGCGGTGAAAGCGTTTATGACCGTGGCGGGAAAGCCAGCCGGCGCGGAAGTTTTCATCAACGGAAAAGATACGGGCAAAGTTACGCCGATAGAGTTCATGGTTGAGCCGGGAACACAGAGCGTTGTTCTGCGTAAGTCTGGGTTTCTGGATGCGACAACCGACCTGAAGCTGGTAGCAGGCCAATCAGTGAATTATGCGCCCAGCATGATGGTGGCGGGACGCACGGACAATATCAAGCTGGTGGGTGGCGGAGTCGGCAAGATGTTTGGGGGCAATGCCTCAGGAGAAACGGCGCGGATTGAAATCAAGTCTGAGCCCAAGGGCGCAGAGGTCATCATCAATGGCACGCCTTTGCAGAAGACCACTCCGCTGGAGATTGAGGTAGAAGCCGGCAACTACGACATTACGATCCAGAAAGACGGCTACAAACCCGTTCATGAGAATGCCATTGTGGGAATTCAAGACCGGATCAAGATTGACCGGCCACTCTCACATTAAGAAATTGTGAAAAGGTCAGACGGATGCGGACGGCTGGTAGGGCCGTCCGTTTTTTATTGCTATTCATTTTTTTTGGCTATTCATGGGGCCCCCGGCACTGAAGCCCGTTTCCATTTAGAATAAAAGCTACACCATTCTTTGAGAGAGCAGACGAAACCGATTTGAATTCCAGGATTCGCAATATCGCAATTATCGCCCACGTAGACCACGGAAAAACCACGCTGGTGGATGCCATGCTGCGCCAGAGCGGCGCATTTCGCGCCAATGAAGCATTAGTCGAGCGGGTGATGGACTCCAACGATCTGGAGCGCGAACGCGGCATCACGATTTTGGCCAAGAATACGGCCATCCTCTATCACGAGGTAAAAATCAACATTGTGGATACGCCGGGCCACAGCGACTTTGGCGGCGAAGTGGAACGCGCACTGAAAATGGTGGATGGCGTAATGCTGCTGGTTGACGCCAGCGAAGGTCCGCTGCCGCAGACACGCTACGTGCTGAGCAAAGCCCTGGAAGCAGGATTGCCGCCGGTGGTGGTGATCAACAAGATTGATCGCCCGGACGCGCGGGCGCAGGAAGTGCTGAACGAGCTTTACGATTTGTTTATCGACCTGGACGCGCGCGAAGACCAGCTGGATTTTCCCGTGCTGTTTACCAACGCGAAAGCCGGTACGGCTTCCAATAGCATGGATGTCCCGGGGGAAGATCTGCGTCCGCTGTTTGACGCGATCCTGGCCAAAACGCCGCCGCCTAAAGGCGATGCCGAGGGGCCGTTACAAATTCTGGTGGCGAACCTTGATTACAGTGACTATCTTGGCCGGCTGGCGATTGCCCGCGTATTTAACGGAACGCTGCGTAATGGCCAGGAAGCGGGTATCGCAAAGATTGATGGCTCGCTGCAGAAATGGAAGATCACCAAGCTATTTTCCTTCAGCGGCCTCAAACGCGTAGACATTGAGCAGACTGAGATGGGCGACATTGTCGCGATTGCCGGCGTGGAGGGAATTGGAATCGGCGAGACGATTACCAATCTTGAGAATCCTGCGCCGCTGCCGCACATCGTGATTGACGAGCCGACGATTGCTATACAGTTTTCTGTGAATACGTCGCCATTTTCAGGGCGCGAAGGGACGTATGTTACGTCGCGCAATCTGCGTGATCGTCTGCAAAAAGAGCTGCTGACCAACGTTTCTCTGCGCGTGGAAGACGTGGGCGCCACGGATTCGTTCAAGGTCCTGGGCCGCGGTGAGCTGCAACTTTCTATCCTGATTGAAACTATGCGTCGCGAAGGCTTTGAGCTGGCTGTCGGCAAACCCGAGATTGTGACCAAACGGATTGATGGCAAGCTGATGGAGCCGCAGGAAAAACTGATGGTCGATATTCCGGAAGCGTTTATCGGCGTGGTGATTGAGAAACTGGGATCGCGCAAAGGCCAGATGCTCAAGATGCATAATCACGGCTCCGGCCGCGTGCGGCTTGAGTTTACTATCCCCAGTCGAGGCATGATTGGACTGCGCTCAGAGCTGCTTACGGAAACGCGCGGTACGGTGATCCTGAATTCATTGTTTGACGGATACACCGAATGGCTGGGCGAGATTCCTCATCGCATGACCGGCGCGTTGGTGTCTGATCGCAGTGGGCCGTCAACGGCGTATGCGCTCTGGAGCCTGCAGGAACGCGGCGCTTTGTTCATCGCGCCTGGCACAGAGTTGTACGAAGGAATGATCGTGGGCGAGAACGCCCGCGAGGTCGATTTGGACGTGAATGCCGTACGCGAAAAGAAATTGACAAATATGCGCTCATCAAGCGCAGACGAAGCCATTCGCCTGGTTCCTTTCAAGAACCTGACGCTGGAGCAGGCGATAGAGTTTATCGCCGACGATGAACTGGTGGAAGTCACGCCAAAGAGCTTGCGGTTGCGTAAAAAAATCCTGCAGGCGAATCGTCGTCCGAAGAAGAATGCAGCCATGCCGGCGGATGTGCTGTCTTAAGATAGCTTTTTCTGAAATCCCGAGGAGAGCGATTCTTCTGCAATTTTATTGGTGCGATAGGGTTCCCTCGCCGCGCTCGGGATTTTAAAAGAAAATCATTCCAACTGCTTTCCCTTAGTCTCCGGCAGTTGTGTCGCCATCAGTGCGGTAAGCACAAACGCAATCGCGCACAATAAAAACGCTGCGCTCAATCCTTTTTTGTCGCCGACCCAGCCAATGGTATAAGGCGCAACGCAGCTCAGAGCGCGCGCGCCATTGTATGTAAATCCCAGAGCGCGGGCACGAACGCGGGTAGGGAAGATCTCGCTGCCGATAATCCCTGAGCCGGCAAAAAATCCTGTGCCAAAGAATCCGACCATCGCTCCCAGAATCAGAATGATCCACTGCGTGCGGGCGGCGGCGTAGAACGGAATCAGCGCCGCGGCACATAGCGTATACAGAATCAAAGAGCGCTTGCGTCCCAAATGGTCCGCTACCCAGCCATAGCATAGGTAGCCTGGAAACATCCCGACAAGGTTCAGTGTGACCAGCAGCGTTGCTGAATTCATCAGGCTAAAGCCACGTCCGCCGCGTTCAACGGGAAGCGTAAGGTAGGGCGGCATCCAGCTGAAAAGTCCCCACCAGGCAAACAATCCAAAGACGTTCAGTAGCAACAGAAAAATAGTCTGCTTGCGCAGCCCCGCAGAAAAGATTTCAGAAAAAGGGGCTTTAGTTGTCGCACGGTCTTTTTGCTGCTGCCACATTTCGGATTCAGGAACGCTTTTCCTGATCCATAGCGTCACCAGCGCGGGCAGAACGCCTACAAAGAAAACCATCCGCCAATTTTGATGGAGCTTGCCAATGACGATCCAGGCTACCAGTGACGCAGCTGCCAGGCCCCAGGCCCATGCGCTCTGCACAATAGCGATTGCCCGCGCGCGCAGATGCGTTGGCCATGTTTCCGCCACCAGAGTTGCGCCAGTATTCCATTCACCACCCATGCCCAGGCCAAGGACGAAGCGGAAGAAAATGAGCACAAAGATCGACGTGGAAAGCCCTGAACCCAGAGAGCACAGCGAATAAGTCAGTATGCTCAGCATCAAAGCTTTGGTGCGGCCAATGCGGTCCGCAATGAATCCAAACAGCACTCCACCGATGCCGGAAGCCAGCAGCATGAATGCATTTGGCAATCCGGAAATTGCTTTGTAATGAACATCGGTGGGAAATATTCCCAGCGACTCCATGGCTTTAATCTGGATGTTGCTATAGAGCAGCACATCGAACCCGTCCAACCCCCAGCCCAGAGCGGCCGCAAGAAGCGTGCGCTTTTGCGCTGATGTGACTTGTGAGATGGTCGTAAGTGTAGAGGAGGCCATGGGTCGAGGGGATTCTATCAGCTTTTTCCTACATCCCGGGCGTAGCGAGGGAACCCTCTAGTGCGGAAGTCACGCGCAACCTTTTTCTCCGCGCCTCCGCGTCTACGTGGTAGGTTTTTCTTTTGCTATCAATCCAAAATATCTCTGCGCTTTTCTTACATCTTTTCCAATCTGCGCTTTCAAATCATCGATTGACGGAAACTTGATCTCCGGACGCAGCCATTTGAGGAATGAAATCTCCACTTCGGTTTGCGCCGTGATGTCCAAAGGATGAAAGTTCAGCAAGTGAGTTTCTATGGCAAATAAATCGTCGCCAAATGTCGGACGCATTCCCACATTTGTGACTGAATCAAATGTCTCATTGTCCACCCGGGTACGCGTAAGGTAAACGCCGTTGCCGGGAACCAGATCGTCATAGCGGCTCATATTGATGGTTGGCACGGTGTATTTGTGGCCGTAACCGCGCCCGCGACCGGGAGCGCCGGTAACACTGAAGACCCGTCCTAACAGGTGCCGGGCCAAGCTGACATTGCCGGCAGTCAGCTGTGCGCGTATCTGGCTGCTGGAGACAGGAATACCTCGTACCATCATCACCGGATAGACATGCACATCAAAGCCAAATTTGGCGCCAAGTTCTTTCAGGCGCGCGGTTGTGCCCTGGGCCTGATGGCCGAAATGAAAATTATCTCCTTCATGCACTTCCTTCGCATGCAGTGTGCCCGCAAGAATGTTGTGCGCAAAGTCCTCCGGTGTGGTCATGGAGAAGTCGCGCGTGAAGGGAATTTCCAGCAAGGCATCTAGCCCGGTTTGCGCCAGCAGCGCTTCTTTCTTTGGCAGCGGGGTAATCAGCCGCGGCGTAACATCTGGCCGAAGAATGCGGAATGGGTGCGGCTCAAATGTAACCGCCATGGCTTTACTGTTGCTTTGGCGCGCGCGTTCAACAATTTCCTGCAATACGCGTTGATGGCCGCAGTGGATACCGTCAAAGTTCCCAACGCTGACAATGGTGGGTCCAAACTCCGCGGGTACCTCTCCCAGCGAGCGGAATATCCTCATGCGATATCGAACTCCAGCTTCAGCCCATCATGTGCCAGCCGCACATGCTCCGGCAGGTTCTTGTTGGTTTCCTCATGCGGCAAATCATGGGAGATATGAGTAAAGAAAGCGCGCCGTGGCTTTAGCTCTTCCACCAGGCTGAGTGAGTTTGCCACAGTGGAGTGCGTGGGGTGCGGTCGATGGCGCAGGGCATCGAGAAAAAGAATATCAAGGCCACGCAGTTGTTCTTTTGACGCTTCAGGTATCGCGCTGAAGTCTGTGAGGTAGGCAGCCGAACCAAAACGGAAGCCATGGATCTCCGCTTCGCCGTGCACGATCGTGACTGGCTCAAAATGTGCGCCGAACAATTCCACTGAACCGTTGAAGCGGTTCATCTCCACGCGTGCGATCCCGCCAAACTTGTAATCAGATTTAAAGATGTAGCTGAAGATGCTTTCCAGGCTCGTGGCCGCGGTCTCGTGGGCATAGAGAGGAATTTTGCCTTCACGCTTGAAGCTGAGCGGGCGTATATCGTCGAGACCCAGAATGTGATCGGCGTGAGCGTGTGTATAAAGGATGGCGTCCAGCCGTGTGATCTTTTCCCGAATGGCCTGCTCCCGGAAGTCCGGCGTCGTATCGATGAGCACGATGTGCCCATCGTACTCCACAAGAATAGAGGGGCGCGTGCGCTTGTCATGCGGGTCCGTTGAGGTACAAACGCGGCAGTTGCACCCGATGGTGGGAACACCCATCGATGTGCCACTGCCCAATACGGTGAGGATCGCTTTCATTTCTGGTTAAGCGGCGGTATGGCTCCTGGCGGCACAACTCCTGGATTAGTGGCGGAAGTGGCAACCGCATTTGTAATTTCAATCCAGGCCATCCGCAGTTCAAACAGAACGTTTTGCAGCAAGGTCTTTTCGCGATCGGTGAGATTGCCCTTGGTCTTTTCCTGCAGCACTGAGAGCGAATCAATCGTCTGCCGCGCGCCGATAATGTCTATCCGGGGCTGTTCGTTATCCTGCCGGATTGCTCCCATCTGAATCAGAGCGCTCATGTAAAACGATTCAATCACACGCTCGAAATTCATCTCCAACGGGCCCTGGCCAGTTTTGCCCGCCGCGGAAATCATGTCGTCAATTTTTTTGGTGGAAGCTTTATACGCTTCAGTCTGCTCGTGCTGCTCTTCTGCGGTTGGAGGCTCAGGCAGCTCTTCTTCTTTTCCGTCAGTTGCCTGGGCTTCACCGGCAGGAGCCTGAGCACTCTGGCCCGCAGGAGGAGCAGCAGGCGGTGGTGTGGCTTGTTTTACTGCAGGTGGGGCCGCAGCTTTTTCTTCTTCCACTGCGGGCGCATCCGGACGCGCTTCACCTTCGGCTCCAAATCTACGGCGATCTGTTACAACAAATTCTGATTTTTTCTCAGCCATTCCTGTCCTCGATTTATTTAAATGATTTCAAACGGCAGGTCCACCACTGTGGCTTCAATGCCGTTTAAGTTAACTTTTGGCCCTGCAGCCAGCGCCTCACGGCGAATGTAGCCAAGCCCAATGTTCTTTCTACCTTCCGAAACTGGCATACCGGCGACCGTAGTGATTTCAGCAAGTGCACGCCCTTCAGCTTCATACTTTCCGATTGCGGGTACCTGTTCGCCGAATACAAAGCCGGCAAACTTGCGGTGCACCTGACCTCGCGTGCGGATACGTTCTACGATCTCCTGTCCGATGTAACACCCTTTGGTAAAAGTCAGCGCCTGCATCTGTTCGGTTTCCTGCGGTAGATCGCGATCCCGAATGTCCTGGCCATAGTTGGGAATGCCGCGCAAAACCCGCCACATCTCCAGGGCCTCGCTGCCCACGGGCTGTGCGCCGGCAGTGGCTAACTTCGTCCAGAAATCCTGTGCTTTGCCGGGATCGAGCCAGATCTCAAACCAGCCGGGCTTTTGTTCAGGCCCGCGTAAAACCGTAACAGAAAATCCTTCGATATCCAGATCACGGATCTCCAAATCACTGATCTCCAAATCACGGATCTCCAACGGCTCCATTCCAGAGGCGTTAATGCCGGCTCCGGTCAGGACTGCTTCCGCGTTGGGGCCGCAAACGCCCAGAGAGACCAATGCTTCTCCAGCGCTGGTGAGTTCAACCTTATCCATGATGATGAAACGCTTCATGGCGCTGAGCAGTGTCTCCACCTGGCTGGCGTCGGTATCCATTATCAGGGACTCGCCCCGATTGAAGATGTACATGTCGCCCAGGATGCGGCCCTGGGCATTGAGCACAAAATTGTATTTGCCGCGATTCGCTGGCAGATCGCGCACAGTATTGGTCACCATGTTGTGCAGCCAGCGCACTCGGTCTTTGCCTGTGACGTTTATTTTGCCGCGCCAGGCGAGCGAAAACACGCCACAACCAGAGCGCAGGGCTTCCAGCTCAGCGGCGGGATCTCCAAAGTTGAGCGCCGTCTCCACGCCGTTATACGTGCCTAAGTGGGCGTTGGGGGAAGCGAGCCAGGGATGGAGTGCGGTCTGCGACATAGTCCAATATTTGATTATAGCCAATGCAGAAGGATGCTTGGAGGCTATCGGGGGTACCGCCGGAGTTGCTGACCACGATCCCTGAGTAGGCAGATGAATTGGGATTCCTGTTTCGGGACCCCGCTGCTAGACTGGCCTTATGCCAGATCTACCCCCTGAAAAAGACAACGGCAAAGACAACCCATGGCGGCAAATTGGCCGGTTTAGCAATTTGGGTTTTGTGCTTCCAACTGCCGTGGTCATGGGGCTGGTAATCGGGGCCGCACTGGACCACTGGCTGAAAACTTCATGGATCACCCTGGTGGGTCTGCTGGTTGGTTGTGTTGCCGGATTTACCGAACTGATACGCGGCGCCGTCAAGGCCGGTAAGGACTCATGAACCCGCCCATCCCTGATCCTGACGAACCTCAGCCAATCGAACCTGAGCCGAACGAGCCGGTATATCCGCAAACCCCGATATCAGCAGAAACTGAAGCCCAGCTCTCTGGTGCCTATCGCCGTATTTTACGGATTGCCATTGTTTTAAGCGTGGCTGCCACCCTGGCGGCAGCATTGGTGAATTGGCCCGCTGGACTAGGCGCAGCCATTGGCTCTGTAGTGGGATTGATCAACTTTATCTGGCTGCACCAGACAACGGAAAAGCTCGTCGATCGAATGCTGGCTGCCGGTAAAAACGCCCCGCCACCGGAGGAAAATGCCCCGGCAAAAAGCGGCTCTTCGAAATTTCGATTTATGTTCCCTTTTCCGCTGCGTTACCTTCTCATAATCGCGGTGGCGTATGTTATATTAAAAAGTTATCCGCGACTGCTGATTGGCTTCCTGGTTGGGCTGGTTTTGCCGCTTTTGGCCTCCTTTGTTGAGGGCATTTATGAGGCAGTAACCATCGGCAAAACGGACCGAACTTCAAACTAATTTCAGAATTTTAGATTGCAAAGTTGATACCACAGACACATGCCTGAGCAACTCTGGTTTACTGAATTTCTAAATCACTATTTTGGCGCGATGACGACTTCGTTATTGCGTCACCTTGGCATTCAGCCTGTATATCCCAGTG
This sequence comes from Terriglobia bacterium, assembly GCA_963724105.1. Taxonomy (GTDB): domain Bacteria; phylum Acidobacteriota; class Terriglobia; order Terriglobales; family Acidobacteriaceae; genus Angelobacter. Next base: position 1,322,421 of record CAVRTD010000010.1, read on the forward strand.
CGCCCATTAACAACGCCGTCGCCATGGAGATTCTGGTTGTCGCCATCCTTCTGGCCTTTTTCCTGGCTGTGCGGGCGAGTTTGTCCGTGGAAAAGCCCGGCGGCCTGCAGCACACCGCAGAAGCCCTGCAGGAGTTCATCACAGAGCAGGCGCATGGAGTCATCGGCCACGGATATGAGCGCTATATTCCGTATGCCATCACTCTTTGGTATTTCATTCTGCTTTCAAACCTGCTTGGGCTGATTCCGGGATTTGAGTCGCCCACTGCCAGTCCGGCTGTTCCATTGGGTTGTGCGCTTGTCACTTTTGTCTATTACCACTTTCACGGGCTTCGCGTACAGAAGCACCATTACATCAAGCAATTTATCGGGCCGGTTATCGCTTTGTCGCCGCTCATGTTGTTGATTGAAGTGGTCAGCCATTTTGCCCGCATCCTGTCGCTCACAGTCCGTCTTTATGCCAACATGTTTGCCGGTGACATGGTAACTCTGGCGTTCTTTTCGCTTGTTCCAGTCCTGGTTCCGGTGGCTTTCCTTGGATTGCACCTGTTTGTCTCGCTGGTGCAGACCTTTATTTTCGTCATGCTCACGCTGGTTTACCTGGGCATGGCCGTGAGTGAAGAGCACTAAAAAGTTTTGCTGTATGCCGTCAGCGTGAGGGCGTCCATCTCCCAAGATGAACGTCAACCACCCACTGGCAGCAAATTCATAAGGAGAAAGAAGAAATGAGAAAACTTACATTCCTGCTTCTGGTGATAGTGATCCTTACGGTCGCATCGCCGGTGTATGCGCAGGGCGGAGCAACCTCTTCAAGCAATTGGGGTATTCCAGTCGGCGTTGGTTTGGGCATGGGTCTGGCCGCAGGTTTGGCTGGACTTGGTCAGGGCCGGGTTGCCGGTTCTGTGGCTGAAGCGCTGGCCAGAAACCCCGGAGCACGCGCCGGTATCCAGCTCGCACTTTTTATCGGACTGGCATTTATTGAATCGCTGGTTCTGTTCACCTTCGTGTTGCTTTTCCTGCGGTCTTCCTAGGCAAAAGCAGATTTCTTGGAAAAGGCCTTCGCTTTGGCGAAGGCTTTTTCTTTTGCTTGCCAGTACGCGTGGCTGAAAACCTAAAAGCCTGAAAGCGCTGATGTTATCCTTAATCACCCATGGCCAGCGTGGCAGCCCTTGAGTTTAAGAATGTGAGCAAGCAGTATCGCGGCTTTTTCCGGAGCCAGTGGGTCACGGCTCTGCGCGATTTTTCTCTGCGGGTTGAGCCGGGTGAAATCTTCGGCTTCTTAGGCCCCAACGGCGCAGGTAAAACCACGGCCATTCACCTCGCGCTTGGGCTCATGTTTCCCTCAAGCGGACGGGGTGAAATGCTGGGGCGCGAATTTGGACATGCTCCCACCCGCCGGCGTATAGGTTTTCTGGCCGAGAACGTGGCTCTTTATCATCGTCCGGCATCCAGGCTGGTTCGTTTTTATGGCGAGCTGAACGGCATGCGTGATCCGCAGCTCCGGCAGCGCACCACAGAGATGCTGCAAGACCTGGAGTTGACTGAGGTCGCGGAGCGCAATGCTGGGAAGTTTTCCCGCGGCATGCTGCAGCGCGTGGGACTGGCCCAGGCGCTGGTAAATGATCCGGAGCTGTTGATCCTTGACGAGCCGGCTTCAGCGCTTGATCCTCTGGGACGAGTCCGGGTGCGGGAGATCCTGTTGCGGGCGCGCGAGGCAGGTAAGACGGTCTTCCTTAGCTCGCATTTGCTGTCTGAGGTTGAGCAGATATGTGATCGCATGGCGATTGTGATCAAAGGACAGGTTGTCCGCGTAGGCACCCCAGCCGAACTGCTGGAAGCTCAGGACCAATTCGTGATTACTGCCAGGGGAATTGACGCGCGAGTGTTTGCAGGTACGCAGCAAAATGAGTTGGTCAAAATTACCATCCCCGCGCAAGCACAGCGAATGACGATAGAAAAGATATGGCTCGCAGGCGGCGAGGTTATAGCGGTGAATCCGGTCCGCCGCACGCTGGAAGACCTGTTTATAGAACTGGCAAATCAGAATGGCGGCAAGCCTGCTGGTCAAAACAATACCGAGGTGCAGAAATAATGAAAACGTGGATCAAAGCATTGGTCCTGCTCTGCCTACCCGTTCTGGGCGCTGCTCAAAGTACCGAACCAGCCTGGAAGATAAATCTCACTGAAAAATATGGATTGCAGGCCTTTGACCGCACCATCAATTTCCGCTGGACGCTGCACCAGGGCGTGATCTTTCTTTCACCCGAACGAATTCTTGTTTATCAGGTCAATCGTTCGCATACACCGGTAAAGCTTTCCGGGCGTGACGCCAGCGGAGGTTCAGGAAATTTTGCTCTCCAGATAAAAGTGCTCAGCTCCAGGGATGGCAGCGAGATCAAGTCTGTTGACCTGCCTACCAACGCGGATTTTTCCAAAATCATTGCCACGCGCGACGGCAAATTCGTTGTTCGAACCGGAGATGTTCTCTATCTGTATTCTGCCGATTTTGTGAAGCTGGCCTCCCATCCTCTGCCGCTGAAGCGCCAGGCCCCGGAAGAAGCCTGGCAGATTGGTGTATCGCCCTCCGGCGACGAGGTTGTACTGGTCCACCAGCAGGTTTTTCATCGCAGCGCAATGTCGGCAACTTCGGCCGTAGAAAAAGCGACGAGCGAGATAGAGGTTCTAAACGCCGATACATTACAACTGGTGAGAAGCTTCAGCCTGCCGTCCGTCTTCGAGTATTGGAGTGCCGCTGAGCATTTCCTGCTCACCTCCACTCCTGAGCCCTCGGCTTCCGCTGCAGGCCTGTTTGGAGCGCTGAATATAGATGGAACATGGTCTCCGATTCTTCCTGACTGGTATTCGGCAAAGCAGCCATGCCGTTATCAACTGGCGGCGCTGGAGCATGATTTGTTCGCCGCGTACGGCTGTGCTTATTTTTCCGTTTTTTCCCGAATGGGCGATCAAGTCATTTCGGTGAAAAATAAGTCGGATGACTTTGTCAGCACGGTATTAGCAAGCGGAGAATACTACGCCGCTGAGGTGGAACACCGGACCATCACTCTACGAATCCGCCAGCAATGTTCCTGTGGCAAAGGCGCAACCATTGCACGTTGATCTCTTTGAGTTGAAGGGGGAACTCAAAGGCCTCAAGCCGCTGATGTCAGCTCCCGTGCATAGCGCCAACATTTATTACGCTGTCTCTTCCCGCGGGACCATGGCCGTGGTGGATGGCACATCACTGGCATTCTACTCGCCTAAGCCCTAGTTCCATGCGAGCCATATTCCTGATCGGCATCAACTTTGTCCGCACGCAGTGGATCGCGCTGGCGGTGATATCGTCTTACATTGTCGGCATTGGAAGTGTTTATCGGTTTCATACGCAAAAAGATGACGTGCTCTTCTTCCTGCGCTTACACTCAGCCTACGCCATCTTCCTTGCCGTGATGATGGCTGTCCCGGCATTGCAGGCAGAGCGCAAAACGCGGCGAATCCTGGCGGTTTTGTCCAAGGGGGTTTACCGCTGGGAATATTTAGGCGGCATCTTATTCGGATGTGCCGTCGTCTCCGCGATTTTCTGTGCGCTCATTGGTGGCACTGCGGCGTGGCTGGGGCAGCAAGGTGGCATCGCGACGGATGGTCTGGCCGGAACAATGTTGGCGTTATTTTTCTGCTGTCTGGCCTCAGGAAGCACTGGCTTATTCTTTGCGGTATTTCTTCATCCTTTGTTAGCGATCGCAGCCACTTCAATGACCCTTTTTCTCCCTTTCATCTTGGGCTCCACAGGAGGGCGTGGCTCGGAGTTTTTCCCCATGGCAGGGCTCTTTAGGATACTGGGGCCAGGTTTTGAGTCAGCCAGTGTACCGTGGGTAATTTCAACAGCAATGCTGCAGACGATTATTTTCTGGATTGCCGCGTCCGTGGTCTTTGCCCGGCGGGATGTGACTATTTCGCCTGAGTAGCTGCTACCGGAATGTCACATTAAGCTGGCGAAGCTCAGTCGTATGGGGCATTAAATCGAGCGCACCCATATGGGAAAGACCGATGGCGCGTCCCGGCATCACACCCAGGTAAATCGTGGCAATCGCAGCCAGAACCAGAGCCAGACGCATGGAAGCAGAGGCGGGTGCGGGTGCTTCCGCTATGAGCGGCTCGCGCATATACATCACAACGATCAAACGCAGATAGTAATACGATGCCACCGCGCTGTTGACCAGACCAATGATTGTGAGCCACACCAGCGCCGTAGGATGTGCGGTGGGCGAAAGCGCGGCGCTAAACACGTAATACTTGGCCAGGAAGCCGGCGGTCGCCGGGATGCCAATCAGCGACAGCATGAAGATCGTCAGGGTAAAGGCCAGCAGGGGAGAGCGCCGGCCCAGGCCGGAATAATCGTCAATGGAGACGTAGCGCTCACCACCGGCAGCAACATGGCTGACCACCGCGAATGCCCCAACGTTCATGGCGGCGTAAGATGCGGTATAAAAGATTGCGGCAGCGATGCCAATCTCATTGCTGGCGGCAAACGCAACCAGTATATAGCCGGCATGCGCGATAGAAGAATAGGCCAGCATGCGCTTCACGTTGTTCTGCATCAGAGCGCCAAAGTTGCCCAGCGTCATGGAGAGCGCGGCGCAAACCCAGATTAGCGGGAACCAGTGAGCGGATTGCGTGGCAAACAGCACGCGGAGCAGCACCGCAAACGCGGCTGCTTTGGGGCCCGTGGACATCAGAGCGACGATCGGTGCAGGCGCTCCTTCGTAGACGTCGGGCGTCCAGACATGGAAAGGCGCAGCAGCAACCTTGAAGCCAAGGCCAATAATCATTAATGCCGTGGCTGCAATCGCAAGCAGGCCAGGATTCGGGCCTGCAAGGGTCTTTGCAATCACAAGAATGCTGGTGGAACCGGTGGCGCCAAACATCAGGGCCACGCCGTAAAGGAAAAATGCCGTGGCAAACGAGCCAAGCAGAAAGTACTTGATGGCCGATTCAGAGCTGCCGGCATTGCGGCGGCGGTATCCGGCAAGAATGTAGGTAGAGATCGAGGAAATTTCCAGAGCGATAAAGATCAGTACAAGTTCTACTGCCGAGGACATCAGCACCATGCCGACCGTCCCAAAGAGAATCAAGGCATAGTACTCGCCGCTGCGGATATTCTGCGCTTCAAGATATTCGAGTGATGCCAGAATACATATGGCCGAGATGGCTGGAATCAGCAGATGAAAGAAAATGGCGAAGTTATCCACGCGCACCATGCCGAACCATCCGGGTGTGGCGAACTGGGGATCGCGGGCCGACCATGCGATCTGGCAGAAAGTGGCGGCAATGGCAGCAATGGTGCCGCCAAGCGCAATTAGTCCCAGGCCTTTGCGGCTGGCGCCGGGCTTCATCAGCGGATCGGCCATCATAACTACAATGCCAAAGGCGGTGAGCACCAGTTCAGGCAGGATGCGTATGTAATCAACTGTTTGAATTGGGTTCATTTATTTCTGTCCACCCGCGGCGGAAACTTTTTGTACCGCTGAAGCGGCGCTTGAGTTCGTTGCTGCCGTTTCTGAAAGTTGCTTATTTTGAACGATAGGGTCGGCGATGCGATTCGGCGCCTGCGCTTTCATGGCCCCGGAAACGCGCTGCAACGTGCTGATGACCGCAGGTTGAATCGATTTCATCCAGTAAGGCGAAGCCACTCCCATAATCACTGACATCACAACCAGTGGGACGAGCGATATACGTTCCCGTCCGTCGATATCCGGCAGAGATTTGTTCTTGGCGTTGTGAATCTGGCCGTAGAAAACCTTCTGGTACATCCACAACAGATAGCAAGCGCCCCAGATCACGCCGCTGGAGCCAAGGATGGCGAAGAGCATGCCATGCGGAACCGCGCTTTGGAATGCACCACTGAGGACCAGGAATTCGCCGACGAAACCATTGAGCAGCGGCAAGCCGACAGAGGAAAGCACGGCGAGCAGGAAGAACGTTGCAAAGACCGGCATGGGTGTTGCCAGACCGCCAAAATCCTTGAACTCGTACGTGTGCTTGCGTTCATACAGCATGCCCGCCAGCATGAACAAAGCGCCGGTGGAGATGCCGTGGTTCAGCATCTGGTAGACAGCGCCGTCTGTGCCGATAGTGGTGAGGCTGAAAATTCCCAGCACAACGAAACCAAGGTGGCTGACGGAAGAATAGGCAATCAGTTTTTTCAAGTTCGGCTGAACCAGGGCGACAAGCGCGCCGTAAATGATTCCAATCACGGCAAGCGTGTTGATCCACGGCGAGTTGTAAGCCGCCTGGCTCGGGAACATACCAACGCTGAATCGCAGCAAGCCGTAGGTTCCCATCTTGAGCAGAACGCCGGCCAGCAGGACAGAGCCGGCAGTCGGCGCTTCCACGTGTGCGTCCGGTAGCCATGTATGCAGCGGGAACAGCGGAACTTTTACTGCGAAGGCAACAAAGAAGCCAAGGAAGAGCCATTGCAGCGCCATGGGTGAGACCGCGCCGCTGGCAATCACATCGCGAAACGCGGCGTACTCAAAGTTATGCTGCGGATTGTGCGTGAACAGCCAGATGATTGCCGCCAGCATGAAGACCGAGGCGACCATCGTGTACAAGAAAAATTTAACTGCTGCGTAAACCCGGCGCTCGTGGCCATACATGCCAATCAGCAGGGCCATGGGGATCAGCGTGGCTTCCCAGAAAACGTAAAACAGGAACATGTCCAGCGAGAGGAAGACGCCGATCATCGCCATCTCCAGCAGCAGGAGCAGGACGAAAAATTCTTTTACCCGGTCGTGAATCGACTTCCAGGAAACCAGCACGCTCAGCGGCACCAGCAACGTGGTGAGCAGCACCAGCCACATGGAGATGCCATCGGCTCCCATGTGGTAATGGATAGCCTGGCCGATCCAATTGCTATTCACTTCAAACTGGAAGCCTGACCTGCCGCGGTCATAGTAGAAGGGCAGCAGGAGAGACAGACCGAAGGTGGCAATGGAGATAATCAGCGCAGCCCAGCGCAGAGTGTTGTCATTGCGCGGCATCAGCATCAGTACCAGCGCGCCGATTGCGGGAACGAACGTGACTAACGTAAGAATGAGAGTAGAGTCGTTCATTTTCCCACCCCCAGCCACACCATATAAGCAATCACGGCCGCACCGCCGATAGCCACCCACGCGGCATAAGAGCGTATGTTGCCGGATTGCATCCGGCGCAGCTCGTTGCCAATGCCTTTAGACGTTGCGCCTGCGCCGTTTACCAGGCCGTCGATCACGCCCTGATCAATGCCTCGCCACAGGACGACCGTGGAGAGAGCCAGAAGCGGTTTGACGAAGATCGCGCCATAGCCTTCGTCGACATAGTATTTGTGCAGGACCATCATGTAGATGCCATGCACTTTCCCGGTAATGCGCTCAGGAAGGTCGCGCCGTTTGTAATACAGGAGCCAGGCGAAAAAGAAGCCGAGCGTGGCGGCAGCAACGGAAATCCCGGTAAGGACCCACTCTGTACTTGTTTTTTCTTCGGCTTGGCTGGGAGCATGAGCATCCTGAAGTCCTGCAACGTTCTCAGCTCCGGCGGTTCTGGCCGGCTCCATCACCGGGGCCAGAAAGTGGTCAAACTCGTTATGACCACCCATGAATTTGGGTACGCCAACCCAGCCGCCGACGATTGACAGCACAGCCAGAACCACCAGAGGCGCCAGCATCACCCAGGACGATTCATGCACACCGCCCTGGCCGTGGTTGTCATGCCCGTGGCTGTCGTCATGCGAGGAGTTGTGAGCAGCTGCAGCAGGCTTTGCAAGATGTGCGTCGCCGAGGTCGGCATCAGGTTTGTACTCGCCAAAAAACGTCATGAACCAGAGCCGGAACATGTAAAAGGAAGTGAGACCGGCGGTGATCACGCCGAGGGTCCATAACACGTGACCGGCATACGGGGTGGAATAGACTCCGCCCAGAATCTCGTCTTTACTGAAGAAGGCCGCCAAGGGTGGAAAGCCGGCAATAGTAAACGTTGCGACCGTCATCACCCAGAAAGTGACCGGGATTTTCTGGCGTAGGCCTCCCATACGCCGCATGTCCTGCTCACCGCCTATGGCATGGATGACTGAGCCGGCGCCCAGGAAGAGCAGCGCTTTAAAGAAAGCGTGCGTCATCAGATGGAAGATTCCGGCAGAGTAGGCAGCCACGCCGCAAGCCAGAAACATGTAGCCGAGCTGCGAGACCGTGGAGTAAGCCAGGACGCGCTTGATGTCGGTTTGGGCCACGGCCATGGTGGCCGCGAAGATTGCCGTCAGGCAGCCGATGATAAAGACGATCTGCAGAGCATGGGGCGCAAGATTAAAGATGGCATGCGAGCGGGCAATCATGTAAATGCCGGCCGTGACCATGGTTGCAGCGTGAATCAAGGCTGAAACCGGCGTGGGGCCTTCCATGGCGTCCGGCAGCCAGACGTAAAGCGGAATCTGCGCCGATTTGCCGGTAGCGCCGAACATGAGACAGAGAGCGGTGATGGTAATCCATCCCCAACCTGATTCTGTTGAAAACCTTGATACCTGAGCGAAAACGCCATTCTCACCAGCAAACGTCAGAGTACCGAAATGCTGGATGATCAGGAACATCCCGATCAGGAAAGCGAAGTCGCCGATGCGGTTGACGATGAAGGCTTTTTTGCCGGCGTTAGCGGCGGAGTCTTTAAGGAAATAAAAGCCGATCAGCAGATAAGACGCAAGTCCCACGCCTTCCCAGCCCACGAACATCAGCAGATAGTTGTTCGCCAGCACCAGCGTCAGCATAAAGAACATGAAGAGGTTCAGGTAGGCAAAGAAGCGGTAATACCCGCCCTCATGCGACATGTAGCCGACGGAATAAATGTGAATCAGGAACCCGACGCCAGTCACCACCAGCACCATAATCATGGAAAGCTGGTCCAGCTGGAAGCCGAAGGGCGCTGAGAATGTGCCGGCGGTGATCCAGGGGGCAACTACTTCAATGTAGGGTTTCTCGCCACCCGGCCAGATGCTAAACACTGCCCAGGCCGCCCAGCCGAAAGCGGCTGCGGTAAAGAACAGGGCCACGGAGCTGACCATCGCGTTCTTGAAGCGACGGCCAAACAGACCGTTAATCGCCGCGCCAATCAGCGGCAGCAGCGGAATTACCCAAAGATGTAGGTTCGTGGTCATAATTTCAGCAGGTTCACGCGATCAACGTTCAGGGTCTCACGGGTACGGAAAATCGAAATGATAATTGCCAGTCCAACCGCAGCTTCAGCCGCTGCCACTACCATCACAAAGAAAACAAAGATGTGGCCGCTGAGCGGAAGCACATTCGTTCCGTCAGCCAGCACTTTGGGATGTGTGTTCCAGTAATTGGCAAAAGCGGCAAAAGTCAGGTTTACGGCATTCAACATCAACTCAATCGACATGAAGATGGTGATGATGTTGCGCTTCAGCAGAAATCCAAAAACGCCAAGACAGAAGAGAATCGTGCTGAGAATGAGATACCAGGAAAGTGGAATCATCGGCGTTAGTTCTCCTTCTTTCCCAGCACCACCGCGCCCATAATGGCGATCAGGATCAGCACTGAAGTGACTTCAAAGGGCAGAAGGAAATCGCGGAAGAGCAGCCGCGCAATGGCACGGGTTTCGCCGAAGTCGCTGGAGGCAATATAAACGCCGCCCAGATGTCCGCTTCCAGTCACCAGCATCCAGCCCAGAGTGGCTGCCAGAACAATCACTCCCGGAACGCCGATCATCAGCGCAACTTTACTGCCCAGCGATCGTTCTTCCTCGCCCGCATTCAATAACATGATGACAAAGACAAACAGAACCATGATGGCTCCGGCGTAGACAATCACCTGGATAGCCGCCACAAATTCGGCGCCCAGCAATAGATAGATCAGTGCAAGCGACGCCATGACCACCACGAGCGAGAGCGCGCTGTTGATGGGATGGCGCTGTATCAGCAGGTTAATGGCGCCGGCCACACAGATCATACCGAAGACGATGAAGAGAACCTGATGGACCATCCGGCTATGCCCTCCACGCCACAATCAGGCTGGTCACAATAATGTTGGCAATGGCCAGCGGCAGCAGGAACTTCCACCCAAAAGCCATCAGCTGGTCATAACGGAAGCGAGGCAGCGTGCCGCGAATCCATATATAGAGAAAAATGAAGAAGAAAACTTTGAGCGCGAACCATACCACCGGCAGCAAAGACTGGAGGATGGCAGGCAGATGCAGAAACGATAACGATGGGCCATGCCATCCGCCAAAGAAAAGCAGCGTGGCCAGGCAGGCGGCAGTGAACATGTTCACGTATTCCGCCATGAAGAACATGGCAAATTTCATGGAGCTATATTCGGTGTGATATCCAGCCACCAGCTCTGTTTCAGCTTCTGGCAAATCAAACGGAATGCGATTGGTTTCTGCATAAGCCGAGAGCAGATAAATAAAGAAGCCAACGATCTGAGGGATGATGAACCAGTGCGGTATGTGTGTATTCTGTCCGCCTAAAGACCATGTGCCGCTCTGTCTGTCTACAATGCCACGCAGGCTCAAAGTTCCGGAAAGAAGCAGAATGCCGACCAATGAAAGCCCCAGCGCTAACTCATAGCTGATCATCTGGGCGCTGGCGCGCAGAGAGCCAAGCAGGGAATACTTGCTGTTGGAGGACCAACCGGCAAGCGCCACGCCATAGACGCCAATCGAGGTTGCGCCAAGAATAATCAGCAGGCCAATATTGATGTCGCTGATGCTGCCATCTGGACGCACGATTCCGCTGATCTGCAGGGCCGTGGTATACCCGAAAATCGTGATCGTTTCGCCAAAGGGAACTACGGCAATCGCAATCAGTGACATGATCAGCGCCAGCATGGGCGCAAGAATAAACAGTCCCTTGTGGACGTAGTCCGGCAGCATGTCTTCTTTAAGAATAAATTTGACGCCGTCAGCCAGCGGCTGCAGCAGGCCGAATGGGCCAACGCGCGTGGGTCCCCAGCGGTTCTGTATGCGTCCGATTACCTTACGCTCAAGCCACGTGGTATAAGCCACGCCAGTGAGCATGATGAAGACCACAAGCGCGATCTTAATGACAGCAGCGATAATGAAGGCAGTTATATTCACGGTCCCTATAAGACTTCAGGCTTAAGCCCAGTTCCCAGTTTCAATTGATACTCGTTCCGGCGATACTTGTTACGGCAAGATACTTTTACAGCCTTTAGTCCGCCATTATTTCTTTGCCCGACGGTGCGCGATGGTTTTCAATCACCTCATTCAGCGTCCTGGAATAGCGGCCCAGCGATCCCGAAGTAAATAATGTGTCATTCGCGGGGACAATCTGCACCAGCCCTTCGGCGGCTCCTGCATTGCTGCGTTCTGCGGCGTCCACGTGCATATCATTTCCGGCGAGCAGCCCTAACCGCGAGAACTCATAGCCCGGCACCAGGCGCTGGATTTCATCCAGCATGGCATACGGATCAAAGGGGCTCAGTCGCGTCTCAAGATTGTTGGCTGTAAGCCAGACAGAATGCCGGTCCGCTTCGCCGGACTGCGCTCCGCGTGTCTGTCCCATATCGGCGCGAACGCCGCTGCCAAACGGAACCAGCTTGCGGACTTCCGCTTCCATGCGCTCGGCGACGCGAACAATAATTTCAAAATCGCTCTTGATGCCCGTGATGTCTCCAGCCTTTTTCAGCAACTGAAGATCGCCAGAAGTATTGGTGAACGTGCCGGCCTTTTCATAAGCCGATGCGGCCGGCAGGACTACTTCCGCCATCATCGCCGTCTCGGTAAGGAACAACTCTTGCACAACTACAAATGTGTTTTGCAGCGCTACGGGGTCAAAGGTGTAATCAACGACCGGGTTCGATCCGACTACATAAAGCGCGGAGAGTTTGCCCGCTTTTGCAGCCTGCATCATCTCCTGCAGGGACAAGCCTTTGGTTTTGGAGAGTGCACCCCATTCTTCGTTGTACTTGTGTGGGCCGTTCAGTGCGACATAGCCGGGGAGCAGATCAGGGTAAAGACCCATGTCCGCTGCACCGCGAGAGTTGGCGTAATCGCCCAGGCAGATAAATTTGGCGTTCAACGCAGAGCCAAATTTAACGAGAGGAGCAATATCCGGGCCGCGAACCTCTGAGCCAAAGATGATGACCAGATCTTTTTGTGCTTTCAATTCATCGCGCAGCTGCTTAAGCGTGTCATTGGATCCGCTTGCGCCAGTAAGCGAACCGGCAGAGGCATCGTCGCCATTGAGGAAAGCAATCAGCTTGCCTTCACGGCCTTCAGGAATCTGCACAAAACGCGCGGCCTGGCGCTGCAGCTTGATGGCCTGCGAGTTCACCACAAAAAGCTTGGCGCTGTTCAGACGCACATTGTTGCGGATATTCCACGCCAGCAGCGGATGGCGCTCCGTGGGATCATTGCCAATCAGCAGGATTGCCGGCGCGCTGGCCACGTCGCGCATCGACGCCGTGATGTTTTCTTTGCCGGCGATGGCGCGGGCAAAGGCAGGGAAGTCCGCCGTGCGGTGATGGTCGATATTATTGGTGCCCAGAACGGTGCGGGCAAATTTCTGCAGCAGATAGTTTTCTTCGTTCGTAGTGCGGTTGGAGCCGATCACACCAATCGACTGTCCGCCTTTGCTGTCGCGAATTTCGCGCAGCCGCTTGCCTACATGCTCAATCGCTTCTTCCCAGGTGGTGGGTGTGAGCTTGCCATCTTTGCGGATCAGCGGCTGGCGCAGACGGTCTTTGTGATCGAAGAAGTCGAAGGCGTAACGGCCTTTAATGCAGAGGAAGTCGCCGTTGATGCCGCTCTTGTCGCGATTGTCGCCGCGGACAATGTCCATGCCGGTATCGGAGCGGCGCACGCCCAGCGTGGTCTTGCAGCCATCGCCGCAATGCGTGCAGATGGTGCCAACGTGCTTCATCTCCCATGGCCGCGTCTTGTAACGGTAGGCACCGGAAGTAAGAGCGCCAACAGGGCAAATATCGATGCACATGCCGCACTCTTCGCAATCCAGATGGTCGCCTTCATTTGGCGCGATCACTGAGCTGGAGCCGCGGAGCTGTACGCCGAGAGCGGATACGTCCATGGCTTCACCGCAGACGCGCACGCAGCGATAGCAGAGAATGCAGCGCGGGCGATCAAAGAAGACGACCGGCGACCACTGCTGTTCTTCCTTGTGCAGCTTGCCTTCCATATAGCGCGATTCCGCTGCGCCATACTTAAATGTCATGTCCTGCAATTCGCATTCGCCGCCGGCGTCGCATACGGGGCAATCCAGCGGATGGTTGCCGAGTAGAAGTTCGATCATCGACTTGCGCGCCTGCCGGACTTCATCCGTGTCCGTGGCAACAACCATGCCGTCAGTGATGGGGACGGTGCATGCTGTCTGCAGCTTGGGCATTTTTTCAATGCGGACCAGGCACATGCGGCAGGCCGCCTGCAGCGAAAGCCCGGGGTAATAGCAGAACGACGGAACTTCAATACCCACGGCTTTGCAGGCTTCAATCAGCAGCGTACCTGCAGGTGCTGTGACCTGTTTGCCGTCGACGGTGATGGTTACGTTCTTAACTTCAGCCATGGTTCTGAATTATTCCCCGTTTCAGCCGTTTCGCTCGTTCAAACTCTTTCTGATCTCTTCTATCTGTGCCGCGTGCCGTTTGGCGTGCATCGCCATGGCAACCAACATTTCGCAAATGCTGACCATGCCTGCCGCCGGATGAGGATGCTTTACTTCACTGCAACGCAAATCGTCTGTGTACTGCTCAAGGAACTGGATCACACTAGCACGCGTGGTTTTGAATTTCTCTGTGGCATCGGCCAGCGTTGCAAAGCGGCCAATAGGCTTTGCTCCCTCCGGCGCTTCCATTTTGTGCGTGCGATTGGGAATCATGTGTAAAAAAGCATGTTCACGATTCGGTGCGTCAGCCGGACGTGGCGCGCGCCGCGTGCTGATCAGCTTGAGTTGAATGCCTTCCGCCGTTGTCAGATGCTCAATCGTATCAAGCACAGACCAGCGGTCCGCCGCGGGTTTAACCCGGCTTTGTTCTTCCGTAACGCCGGCAAAGCTGTTCAGAAAGATGTCGCGCGTTTCCTGCAACTGAGTTAGCAGGAACTGCTTATCAATCATCACTGCCGAGGCCGGATTGGGTTGAGCGCTCATAGATTAGTGCGCCCCCACAATCGGTAGTTCCGTAATCTTGGCGTTCGCATCATACGGACACGGACGCCCTTCCAGATGGGCTTCAAACTCGCTACGCCACTTGTCGACGATCGAGATAGTCGGAATGGCCGCAGCATCACCAAGCGGACAAAAAGTCCGGCCTAGCATGTTTTGCGCCAGATATTTGATGTTGTCGATATCTTTGCGCAGGCCGCCGCCATTGTGGAAACGCGTAAGCGTCTTCTTGAGCCAGTCTGTACCTTCACGGCAGGGGATACACCAGCCGCAGCTTTCATGCTGATAGAACTTCATTACCCGAAGCGCGAACTTGACCATGCAGGTTTGGTCGTCCAGGACGACGACACCGCCGGAGCCCAGAAATTCGCCGCGTTTGCCGAAAGAATCAAAATCCATGTTCATCTGATCGGCTTCTTCTGCCGTCAGAACGAAGGTGGAAGATCCGCCAGGGACAACTGCTTTAAGCTTGCGTCCGTTGGGGATACCGCCGCCGACTTCATAGATCATCTTTTTCAGCGGGTAGCCGAGTGGAAGCTCGTAAACGCCGGGCTTATTGATGTGCCCGCTGAGGCAGAAGAGGCGTGTGCCGCCATTTTTGGGTGGGCCAAAGTCGGCAAACTTCTGGCCGCCCATAAGAATAATGTGCGGGACAGAAGCAAGTGTCTCCACGTTGTTGATCACCGTGGGGCCGCCCCACAATCCGACCACGGCAGGGAAGGGTGGCCGAATTCGTGGGATACCGCGCTTGCCTTCTAATGACTCCATCAGGGCAGATTCCTCGCCCACTTCGTAGGCGCCTGCACCCGTATGCCAGCGAACGTCAAAATCTTTGCCACTGCCAAAAATGTTCTTGCCCAGATAGCCTTTAGCATAGGCGTCGGCAATGGCCTTGCGCATGATGTCGACCAGATACCGATACTCGCCGCGAATATAAACAAAGCCAATTTTCGCGCCCACGGCCAGTCCGGCAATGATCACACCTTCAATCACGGCGTGCGGGTCATGCTCCAGGATTGGGCGGTCCTTGCAGGTGCCGGGCTCGCTCTCATCGCCATTCACCAGAATGTACTTGGGCTTGGCGGATTCCTTCGGAACAAAGCTCCACTTCATGCCGGTAGGGAAGCCGGCGCCCCCGCGTCCACGAAGGTTTGAGGTCTTGACCTCATTAATAATGTCGTCTGATGACATGGTCAGCGCTTTTTGCACGGCCTTGTAGCCATCAAGCTTGAGATACTGCTCAATGTCAGCCGCGCCTTTGCCAAAGCGCCTGGAGACAACTTTTACTTCATCGGGATGGGAGGTAAGCTCTGCCATTTATTTATTGATTGCGAATTTATGAATTGCCAATAATGCCAAAATTGCCAGCAGTGTCAATTTGTATTGCGCTGACTGCTATCTTCGCTTCGCAGTTTGTCGCGATGCCGTGAAAATTGCAGTAAGCTCTCGAGCTTCTTTGTGTAAAGGTTCGAGTCGCTCCTTCTTCATAACGCCAATGTCAGAGAGCAATTCGATCCAAAAAACTGTTTCGTCAGCTTCCTCAGCCACGATTCCGATTTTAGCGATAAATTCCGCTTTTGATCGGGCCTGACATGCGGCACGATAATTTGCGCCGACTGACGTTCCACATCTTAACAACTGATTACCGATAATCTGTGCTTCTTTTGCCTGCGGCAACGAGCGAAACAAGTGAACAATTCTAATTGCAAAATCCTTCGTTCGGGCTCGCAGTTGCTCCGTCTTGCTGTCCAACCATTCTCCACTTACATCGTCAGTAAAAATCTGAGGGACTCAAGTTTTAAAATCGCCAATTGTGGCAATGCCGGCGATTTTTGGCAATATCATCGCTTTGCTTTCGCACGATATTGATCGAGAACTGAGTCCATTTTTCCCGGAGTTAAGTTTTCGTGAAAATCGTAGTTCACCTGAACCGCCGGGGCCCAGCTGCAACCGCCGATGCATTCCACCTCTTCCAGAGAAAATGTTCCGTCTGGCGTGGTTTGCTTGTGGCCGATACCCAGCTTGCTCTTGCAATGCTCCAGAATCTCTTCACCGCCGCGCAGCATACAGCTGATGTTGGTGCAGACCTGGACGTGAAATTTGCCCATCGGCTTGGTATGGAGCAGCGAGTAATAACTGATGACGTTGCGGACTTCAAGTTCTGTCAGCTCAGTCTTTTTTGCCAGATGCTCAATGGCTGCGTCACTCAGATAGCCGAGTTCGTCCTGCGTATAAAGAAGCATCGGGACAAGGAAGCCGCGCTTGGTCGGGTATTCCTTCATCTTTTCAGTGAAAAAGGAATCGAGTTTTTCGGATATGGCTGCCATTACCTGTCGATTTCTCCGAGGACAATATCAATGCTTCCAATTGCTGCTACCACGTCGGCAATCAAGCGGCCTTCGCACATCTGAGGCAAAGCTTGAAGGTTGGCATAGGAAGGCGAACGCATGTGTACGCGCAGCGGCTTGGCGGTGCCGTCGCTCACAATGTAATAGCCCATTTCGCCGCGCGGAGACTCAATCGCGTGGTAAACCTCACCCGCCGGTACGGCAAAGCCTTCCGTGACAATCTTAAAGTGATAGATGAGGGCTTCCATCTGCGTCTTCATCTTTTCCCGGTCGGGAAGTACGACCTTGGGCGCCTCAGCTTTTGTCGGTCCGGAGGGCATGCCTTCCAGCGCCTGTTTACAAATTTCGCGCGACTGCCGCAGTTCGGCAACGCGGCAGAGGTAACGCGCCCAGACGTCGCCCTCTTTTTGCACCGGCACGGAAAACTTAAAGTTTTCATAACCGCAATAAGGCATGTCACGGCGGATATCAAAGTCCACACCGCTGGCGCGCAGCGATGGGCCCGTAAGGCCGATGGCCACGGCATCATCCGCGCTGATCTTGGCCACACCCTTCAAGCGATCGATGAAGATAAAGTTGCCGGTCAGCAGGTTCTCATACTCATCAATCTTTTCCGGGAAACGGTCAATGAACTGCTTCACCTTCTCAAAGAAACCAAGCGGCGGATCAAGCGCCAGTCCGCCAATGCGGAAGTAAGAGGTCATCATGCGCTGGCCGCTGACCATTTCATAAATGCGCAGCAGGTCTTCCCGCTCGCGGAAGCAATAAAGAAAGACCGACATGGCGCCAATGTCCATGGCATGCGTACCCAGCCAGACCAGGTGTGAACTGATGCGCTGAAGTTCAGCCAGCAGCACGCGCATCCACTGCGCGCGGGGCGGAATTTCCAGCCCCAGCAGCTTCTCCACGGCCATCACGTAACAGAGGTTGTTCACCATGGGGCAGAGATAGTCAATGCGGTCCGTGAGGGGGACGATCTGCTGGTAAAACTTGGCTTCGCAGGTCTTTTCAATGCCGGTGTGCAGGAAGCCGATATCGGGCATCATGCGGACAATGGTTTCGCCATCAATCTCAAGCAACAGGCGCAACACGCCGTGAGTAGACGGGTGCTGCGGACCCATGTTGAGAATCATGGTCTTATCTTCAGTAGCGTCCATTACCGGATTGGAGTTCAAGTGTCCCATTAACGATATCCCTCCACCGGATAGTCCTTGCGAAGAGGATGGCCTTCCCAGTCTTCCGGCATCATGATGCGGCGCAGGTATGGATGGCCAAGAAAACGAATGCCGAACAGATCAAATATCTCGCGCTCAAAGAAGTTCACTGACGGCCAGACCGAAATGATCGACTCCAGAGAAGCATCTTCTCCTGACAATCGGACTTTCAGCCGCACACGCTCTTTCCGCTTCATGGAAAGCAGGTGATAAGCAACTTCAAAGCGCGGTTCACGCGGATAGAAATCAGCGCAGGTCACGTCACAAAGAAAATCGGTAAGCCCCTGGGCTTTCAGCCGGGAACAGGCTTCGCGAATGCCTTCGCGGGCGATGAAAATGGTCAGTTCGTCCCGATCAAAGTGCGCGCTCTGAACGGCGTCAGCTCTCCAGGCAAGCAGATCGGCGACGATGGGGCGGTCCTTCAACTGTTCAATATCGGTAATGGCAGGCGCGAGTGGCATCAGTTTCCACCCCTCTCAGAGGCGTTCCAGTCCAGAATGCCCTTCTTCCATATATAGAAGAAGCCGACGAGTACCAGACCGATGTAAATCAGCATCTCCCAGAAGCCGAACATTTTGAGTTCGCGGGCGATTACGGCCCAGGGATAGAGGAAGACTGCTTCTACGTCAAACAAAATAAAAAGCATACCGACCAGGTAGAACTTGACGCTAAAGCGCTTCTGAGCGTCGCCGGTGGGATCTATACCGCATTCATATGCGGTATGTTTTGCTTTCGACCACTTGCGCTTGCCAAGCAGAGACGAAAGGGTGACCATAACCGACGCCAGGGCAATGGCGACGATCACCTGAATAAGTAACGGAATATAATGGGCGAAGTAGCTGTTTTCTGGCATGCAAGGCCTGTACAGAAAGTGCAAGTGTCGTGCGCCAAACACTCGAATGTAATTTCCATTCGCTGGAGTGTCAAGCCCTTGACTTTGAACGGAGTTAATGATTTCTAATCAGTATTATACAGGCAGTTTACTGAACGGGCATCGAGTAGCCGGAACAAAGCGATTTTTCGTGCATCATCTTCCATCTCTTTAATTTATGACGATTTTTGGCTTCAATACTGACGTAAGGCATGATGACGTGGTTTACCACGTTCAAAGCGAAGCGCGGCAAAATGACCTCCTGTTGCAGACGCTGGTATTTGTGAAAGGCCAGTGTGTGGGCAAACAGGCATTCTCTTATGCACAAGAGCTCTCGCTTCCGGGGTTCTCAACGGAAGCCATGCATGAGCTGCTGAAGACGCAGCATAAGGCTGTACTGGATGCCATCCAGCAGGGGCAGATGAATTCTGTCCTGGGCAACGGAGCGGAAGTGCAGGATATTGGCGGCTCAGGGTTGTCTTTGCAGTGGAAGTCCGGAGTTGCCGGTGAAGGTTCGGACCTTCCGGTGAACTTCCAAGTCCTGGACGCCGGGAACCCCGCGAGCGGAGCCGAGGTTGTTGTTCGCGGCATTATTGCGTCAGACGGTTTGGAATTAGCCCGCGGCGCCACCGATTCCAGCGGCGCAGTCCAACTCTCAATACCATTAACAGAGGATGTCCTTAGCCGAGGCGCGGTCATGGTGCAGGCAACACTGCAGGCAAAATCAGTGACCCGAAAATTCAGAGTCAAAAGATAAGAGTTTCCTAAAATGCCTAAGCTGGACTTGCCGGAGTGCGATGCCATTGTCGTAGGCTCGGGACCCAACGGGCTGGCTGCGGCGATCCGTCTGGCACAGGCCGGTAAGCGCGTTGTGGTGCTGGAATCTGCAAGCACTCCCGGCGGAGGCGTGCGCTCAGCGGATCTGACGCTGCCCGGTTTCGTTCACGATATTTGTTCAACGGTTTTTGCCATGGTTGTGTGCTCGCCATTTCTGAGTGAGATGCCCCTCAACACACATGGACTGGAGTGGATCTTTCCAACCGCGCCGCTGGCCCATCCACTGGATGACGGCACGGCAGTCATGCTTCATCACTCGATTGAGGATACGGCGCGATCTCTTGGACCTGATGGCGATGGCTATCGCAAGTTGGTGGGCGATTTAGTTCCGCGCTGGCGCGACCTGGTGCAGGATGCATTTGCGCCTCCTGGAATTCCCCGGCATCCATTTTTCTTCACGAAATTTGGTTTGCGTGCTCTGCGGCCGGCGCCGTCTCTTGCCCGTGCCTATTTCAAAACGGAACGCGGCCGCGCGTTTTTTGCCGGACTGGCAGCCCACTCGATTCTGCCGCTGGAGAGCCTGACAACCTCCGCAGTCGCCCTGATGCTCGCGGTTGCCGCACACGCCGCAGGCTGGCCGTTTGCGCGGGGCGGCTCACAACAACTCACAGCTGCGCTGGTGAAATATTTGGAATCACTTGGCGGGCAGCTCATCACGAACTGCCACGTAGCGTCTTTGGATCAGCTTCCCCCGGCGCGCACGATTCTCCTCGACGTAACGCCAAAGCAGCTCATCCGCATGGCCGGCGAGAAACTGCCGTCCGCTTATCGGCAAAAGCTGGAGCGTTATCGCTATGGCCCAGGTGTCTACAAAATGGATTGGGCTCTGCACCAGCCGGTGCCATGGCGGGCGACTGAATGCGCGCAGGCCGGGACGGTCCATATCGGGGGAACGCTCGAGGAGATCAGTGATTCAGAGCAGCGTCCCTGGCGCGGAGAAGTTTCCGATCGCCCCTATGTGCTGTTCACGCAGCCTAGCTTGTTTGATCCATCGCGTGCTCCGGCAGGGAAGCACACGGCATGGGGGTACTGCCATGTCCCTAACGGATATACAGGCAACATGGCGGAGATTATTGAAAAACAGATAGAACGATTTGCTCCGGGTTTCCGTGACTGCATTGCAGCGCGCTCAATCATGGGCCCGGCGGACATGGAGCGGCACAATCCTAACCTGATCGGCGGCGATATTGGCGGTGGCGCCGCAATGCTTAGCCAGCTTTTTCTGCGTCCCACGGCGAGCCTATATCGAACTCCGTTAGAAGGTATCTATCTGTGCTCTTCTTCCACGCCACCCGCTCCGGGAGTACATGGCATGTGTGGATACTTCGCCGCAGAGGCAGCTCTTAAACGATTTGTTTAAGAAACAGACAAACACGCTGCTTACAACCATGGTTCTATTGGCATCGTCGCGGTTGCCTTTTTAATTTAAATGAAGTATTTTCGCCTGCGATCACCAATCAACAAGCGAAGCTGAGTGAGGTGTGAATGTTCTGCTTTAAGTGTGGGGCTTCCATGCCCGATGATTCTACGGTCTGTCCGCAGTGCGCAACTCCTGTCCAAACCGCGCCACCGCCGTCGCAGACGCCTCAGCCCAGTGCGCCCGCTCCGGTTTCCACTTCGGCCTGGCTGAACGTGCCCGCTGCACCGGCCCAAAATCCGTCGCAGGCACAGTATCCGGCGCAAGCGCAGCCTTATCGTGGTCAATATCCGCAGCAAACAGACGGTGGTGCTATCGCCAGTCTGGTTCTGGGAATTGCGTCATTTGTGCTTTGCATGAGTTTCATTACGGGAATTCCAGCCATTGTTTTGGGACATATTTCGCGGTCAAAAATCAGAAAAAGCGGA
This sequence comes from Terriglobia bacterium, assembly GCA_963724105.1. GTDB lineage: Bacteria > Acidobacteriota > Terriglobia > Terriglobales > Acidobacteriaceae > Angelobacter. The sequence continues at coordinate 1,343,711 of CAVRTD010000010.1, forward strand.
GGACGGCTCAAGGGTGATGGCATGGCTTTAGCCGGATTGATCATGGGGTATATCAGTCTTCCTTTTATTCTGATCATTGCCGCCATCGCAATTCCCAACCTGCTGCGAGCAAAAATTTCAGCTAACGAATCAGCCGCGATGAGCACTGTAAGAACAATCAATACCTTACAGGTGACATATGAAACCCAGTATCCCGCGCGTGGATATGCTCCCGATATGGCGACCCTGGGCAATGGTTCCGATGCCACTTGCAGCGGAGGAGGAACTGAACAACACGCGTGCCTCTTAACCGGGGCGTTGGGAAGCGCGGTTTGCACTTCTGGTGTCTGGTGCCAAAAAAATGGCTATAGATTCACGATCGTTTCCGATTGTGGTGCTTCAGCACAGCAAGGCGAAGACGCGGCATGCAAGGAGTTTGTGGCCGTCGCCACGCCAATCAGTGCGGCGACAGGACTGCATAACTATTGCTCAGTATCTGACGCAATCGTCAGGGTTCGTCGGGGAGGACCACTGACCAGCCCCCCAACCGCAGAAGAATGCGGCGAGTGGCCGCCTATTTAAAATCCCTGTCATCAATCACACATCAAGAAACCGGACTTACGCTCATAACGATGTCCGGTTTTTTCTTCTGCCTTGCGCCAAACGGCCTTGCCGCCACCCTCAAGAAAACCTTAGTTTTTGAGCCTGTCCAACTAGCAGAGCTGAATTTGCTTCTAAGTGAATGGATCTACGATGGAAGCACTGCGTCTGGCGCAACAGTCCGTTACTGAGCCTCCTGAGCCGTCACTCTTCGGCAAGGCGGCCCGCACTTTACCCGGCATCATTGCCGGAGCTGCCGATCTTGATCCAGCAGCAGTACTTACGGCTACCGTTGTGGGCGCCAGCTATGGGACTTCATTGGGTTGGGTTGTTCTGCTTTGTATCCCGGTATTGTTCAGCGTCTTTGCGGTTTCCTCGCGCATAGGGCAGGAAACAAAAAAAGGTCTGGTTGAGCTGGTCCGTGAGCAATATGGCCGCAAAATCGCATTATTCATCGCGTTGCTGATTGTGGTGGTCAACCTGATGATGATTGTGGGTGACATTGTTGCTGTAAGCGACAGTTTTTCGCTGCTCACCATGTCGCCACGCCTGTTTTTCCTGGCCATTGTGGGATTTACCGTCTGGTACGTGCTCATCATCGGTAACTACCAGAGCACCACCAAATTTCTGGGAACGCTTACTCTGATTTTGATTGCCTACGTGGTGGCAGCGTATCGCGTTACCGATTCCTTGCTTGAACTGACACGGGATGTCTTTCTGCCACGCATGCAGGTCAACTCTGGATACATGATGGCAGTGGTGGCCATTTTTGGCTCATTGCTTACGCCGGACGTGATTGTCTGGCAGACCAGTTCCAAGCGCGGTTTGCCTGAAGGTCTGGCCAAGGCCCACGTGACGGAGTCGCATGCGGGAACGTTTGTTGCTTGCGTCATTTCGCTTTCTGCCATGATAGCTGCCTCACACATGCACGTGGCTGATCCATCCAACATGACCACCCGCACAGCGTCTGAAGCTTTGGGCTCATTTGGTTTTGCGGGCACCGTGCTGTTCGCGCTGGGAATTATCGCCTCAGGAATGATTGCGTTGCCGATTCTGGTTGCGTCGCTTTGTTTCAGCGTGGCGGAAGCCGCGGGCTGGCGGTCAGGCCTTTCCATGGAGCCATGGAATGCGCGCTTGTTCTTTGTGATGATCTCAATCACGGTTTTCCTGGCCGTGGTGATTGACTTCTTTGGCGTCAACACCGTTCATGTGCTCTATTGGTCGCAGGCGCTGGCGGGAATTGTGCTGGTACCGATCTTTGCTTACATTCTTCTGCTATCCAACAATGCCAAGATCATGCGCACTCCGAACAGCCGTTTTGAGAATTTCTGGCTGGGCTGTGCCGTTTCCGGCATGTTGATTTCGAACGTCCTGTTTTTCTGGTTCCTGCTGCGCTAGCGTTCTGCTAAACCTCAAAAAGTTCTAATTCAATACCGAACCATCAAATGCCATTCGGCTCCGCAAGATTTCCGCATTTTATTATCTGGAATTGAATTTGTGGGCGCATTCCAACAGAGTCTCTGATGTAAACTAGCCCTACAAAAAAGCCCTTCCTATATGTGGCTAAAAAAACAATTTGGGGGTCGCCAGGCAGCGTTAGGGCAGCTTGGTAACCTGGAATCAGAGTTGATGGAGCGCGTCTGGCGCCATGGCGAAATCAGTGTGCGAGCCTTGCATGGCCAGTTTGCAACACGTCTGGCTTACACCACCGTAATGACCACCATGGACCGCCTCTTTAAAAAGGGAATGCTTCGCAGGCGCAAATTGGGGAAGGCTTATATCTACGTTGCCGCGCTCACTGAAAAAGAATACCAGGAGCGGCTGACCCACCATCTGTTTGGCATGGTTCTCCATGACATTGATAACAGCGGCGCGGTCCTCGCAAATTTTGTGGATGCAGTCAGCAAAACTGACGAAAAACTGCTGGAGAGGCTGGACCAGCTGGTGAAAGCCAAGCGGCGTACTTTGCGCCGGTCAGAGGCTTGCTGACAGCGCTTCTTTCCATGCCTTTTGTCCGATGATGTATTTCTGAAGGCCCTGTGAATATAAGCCCTGTGAATATTAACGAACAGCAAAACTTGGATGTGTGCAATATACTTTTGCTAATACTGTGCTGCAAAAGCCCCTCATTTTTATCTTAGCGTTGACGCTAGGGCTGTTTACGCCGGCTGTCGCCGTTTCTCAGCCGGCAGCAAACGGGCCATTCACGGCGCAGATTGAGAAAGCCAAGGGCTTGCGTAATGCAGGGTCTGCAGATGAGGCCCGCAAAATCTTTGAGTCCATTCTTTCTCCCCTGCGCGCACAGGGGCCGAGCCAGGATTTGGTTGATACGCTAAACAATCTAAGCGACATCGCAACCATGGCTGGAGAGTATGACCACGCTGTGGTTTTTTCGCGTGAGAGTACAACCGCCTGCCGGAGAATGCAGGACAAGAACTGCGAAGCGCAGGCGCGCAGTGACGCAGGTCTGGCTCTCTCCAACGCCGGTAACTATGACGAAGCGGCAACCGAGCTTGATCTCGGCTTGAAACTTACCGAGGAAACCAAAAACGCACAAACGGCTGTGCTCATTCTCAACAATCTCGGCGTCGTTTATTACTACCAGGCAAAATATTCTGAGGCGCTCCGCACATATGAATCTGCTTTGCAGTATGTGGAGAAGGTGGAAGTGAAAGATTGGGCCGCAACCTGGCGGCAGATCACATTGCTGAATCTGGCAACGCTCTATCAGCGGCTGGGTAACGATCAGCGGGCGATCGCGATTTACACCGATATTATTGACCATCCCAGGAATCTGTCTCCACGAGACGTGGGCCATATCGACGCCAATCTGGGCGCTATTTACCGTCGTTTGGGAGATACGAAACAAGCACTCACCTTTTATGGCTATTCCGACGAGTATTACGCGAAGGAAAAAGATATCGACGGCGAGCTGGCGGTACTGAAGAATACTGGCATTGTTTTGGCTTTGGAGCTTGGACGGCTACAGGATGCGCTCAAGACTTTTGATCGCGCCCGTTTGCTGGCGGAAAAAACAAAGAACCAGCGCGAGGTGATGCAGACGAAACTCTATCGCGGTGAGACGCTGTATCGGATGGGCAGGCTGGCGGAAGCGAAAAAGGAATTTACCGAAGTCCTGGCATCGGCTGAGCAGCTTGGCACGGTAGAAGAGCAATGGAAAGCCGTGAATGCCATGGGCAAGATTGCGCTCAGAAACGGCCAGCGTGATGTAGCAGAAGCCATGTTTCGCGATGCCATCAACAGGATTGAGAGCCTGCGTTCGCAACTGCAGCTTTCGCGCCTCAAGGCGGACTTTCTGGCCGACAAGCGCGACGTCTACGATGCGTTGATCAAACTCCTGCTGGAGCGCAACGATGCTGCCGCTGCCTTTGAATTTATGGAGCGCAGCCGCGCTCGTGTTTTTCAAGATAGATTTTTTGGCAGCAAGCTCTCGCCGGACGCTCTTACGCTGCGTTCAATTCAAAGCCGTCTCGATCCGAAGGCAGTGCTTATTGAATATTGGGCTGGAGCGGAAGGCCTGGCCGCGGTCTGGGTAACGCGAGATTCGGCCGGCATTACGCAAAGCCATTTTTCATCTGATGAAATGAATGCCCTGGAAAACTTCGTCTCCGAGCTGCCTGACAATCTCAGCAAGAACTGGCAAAAGGACTTCCAGAAAATCGGCGCGATGCTTCCTAAGGGCGTCACTCCTCTGGCCGACAATCACTATAGTCATGTGCTTATCGTGCCCGATGGTTTTCTAAGCCTCGTGCCATTCGAGCTCGTGTCGAATGCATCAGGAAAGCCGCTGCTTGAAAGCCATGACGTCGCCTATCTGCCGAGCGCTGTGCTCCTTTTGCGTGGTGCGCTCAAAAATGCTTCTTCCATCAGGTTGCCATGGCAGCAGCAGCTGGTTGGTTTTGGCGATCCCCAGGTCATTGGCACTGGTGAAAGTCCACTCACCAGCCGTCCGCGCCAGGGGACTGGATCTCTGCCGGCTTCTGGCGAAGAGATCCGCGCCATCGCCAATATGAGCGCTGGCCGTACCCGTTTGTTTCTTGGTCCGGAAGACCAGAAGCAGAGCTTCTTTGAATCCGCACGCTCGGGCGCTGCTTTGTTGCACGTGAGTACACACGCTGTTGCTGACATGGATGATCCGGAGCGTTCACGCTTGCTCTTCTCGCCGGAAGAAACCGGCCAGCCCAACAACTATATTTTTCTCAAAGAGCTCTATGATCTCGATCTTCGCGGCATGAGCCTGGCTACTCTTTCCGCCTGTGATACGGAGCGCGGCCGCCTCGTCCCGGGAGAAGGTATTCAGGCATTCAGCCGGGCATTGCTTGCCGCGGGATCGCGCTCCGCTCTCACCACATTGTGGCGCGTCCCTGATCAGCCGACTTCAGAATTCATGCAGCACTTCTATTATTTCCTGCTCAAGAAGCACAAATCGAAATCAGAAGCGCTGCGCCTGACCAAGCTGGAATTTCTGCATTCAGGATCAACTCTCAGCCATCCGCGCTACTGGGCTGCATTTGTCCTGAACGGTGACGGCACTGAGCCTGTTCCCAGATTCATTCCCTGGCAACTGCTGGCCATGCCTATTCCTATCATTGCGTTTGCACTATTTTTCTATTGGCGCACGCGGAGAAAGAAGAAATCTGTTGCCGCGCATGCCTAATGCTCTCGCCGGCAACAGTTTCTTAGTTACGGTGTCGACACCATCACCGGTACAACGTTGCTCGTGGCATCGTCACCCAGCAATCCCAGTATTTGGATTGGTTGGCTCGGAGTGATGCGCACGGCAACAGCTCCTGCCGGCGGATTAGCAAAAAGCTCAGTCAGGTCGCGGGTGATTTTGCTCGATCCTGGCAGTGGCAAGCTCACCGTGCCCAGCGTTTCGCCTGTTGCGGATTGCATTTCCACCATTACACTCACGGCGTCTGCACCGGGGTTTTGCAGTGCCAGGGCCGTAAACTGCTGGCCTGATCGCAACCATGGCAAGGTGGCGCTCGTAAAAGTCTGGCGCGCAAACAGCGGATAGCTCTGTGCCACCAGAGCGTGTGTGCTTTCGCCAACCGGGTGTGCACGGAAGTAAGAAAAATACGTGGAGCGTTCAGTCTGCGTTCTTGCCTGTACGCGTGCTCCATCCATCTGCAGCGCAGAGGGCAGCACCACATCGAGCTGAGTTGGGGAGATAAATTGAACCGCGCGCCGGTTCAGATCTATGCTCTCTATGTGGACGCGCGTGTCCGGCGTAAAGCCCATTCCCAGGATTGAAATTTTCGCGCCGGCAGGTTGCAGTCCTCCGCCGGGGACCACATCTCTGATTGTCAGCGTGCCGCCAATCGTTAGCGTACCATTTGCAACTTCCTGGGGATAAGGCTGTCCGGAAGGATCAATCCACAACGAGTCTGGGATGTCGATGCCAAGTGGAAAATGCTGTCCTACCGTTGCGCTTTCTGCAATCGGGAAGGCGATTGTGAGAATCGGGGAATCAAGATCTGGATTTGTTCCAAACGATGCGCTCGGAGAATTAAAGTTGACCTGAATTCCAGAATCGTTTACCACAGCCACTCCCACTGTCTGGCCAGTCGGATCATCTAGTGCAATTCCGCGCACTGGTCCTGATGGCACAGTAGGCCGCGTGCTTCCGTGGCCAATCGGCTTTGGTTCCGTCAGCATGAGTTGGAATTGAAAAAGACCACCCGGCGGAGTGGTGGAATTTTGAACTTTAAAGGATAGTCCATTAAATGCTGGTGAAGTGGGATCTTCTCCACCGCCTGTGGCAAGCTTCTTATGGGGGCCCGAAACAGCAAAGCAGACACAGCTGCTGATAAGCACAAACAACGCCAGCCTGCTCATCAGAACAGGCTGGCGCGAAATCATTTTTAACATTCCTACCTCTCTCTCTATTAAGGGCCAGACTTGTCTGGATGCTGAGATGGAGAGAGTTGTTGTGTGAATCTTGTTATTTATTAGTTAACTTTAAAGTCACCACCGGTGGAATTCGCAATTTCATTTCCTGCGGCATCAAGCGCGGTGACCTTCCACTTTAACGGCTTGCCGGATAGCATATTCGCTTTCATCTCCGGTGTTACCGCAAGCACATTTTGTTTTGATTGCGCGGTTGCCAGCACGGTTCCGATTGCGTCTTTCAGTTCGATTGAATAACTGCTGGCGCCATTCAGTGCTTCCCAGCGAAATTCCGCAGGTGCTTGATTCAGATCACCGATAGGGCTCTTCAGATGGATAGCCCCGGCGCGAAAGTCGTTGTGATTGTAACTTCCCCGGCCAACTCTTGCAGGACCTTCCTGGTTGCCTGCATTGTGGAGTGAAACTCCCAGGGCCAGCACCACTGCCAGGGCCGCTGCGCCGGCAAGGTACGGCACTCTGAACATCGAACGCCAGAAAGATACGCGGGCCACAACTGGTTTCACACTCTGTGCGTTCTGCTTGCGCTGTAACTGCGCGGCGATCCATGCCACCGCCGCGCCTTCACCTTCTGCCGGGACCGATGATTCAAAGCTTTTCAACATTGAAAGCTCGGTCTGGCAATGTGGGCAATCAGCGAGATGTGCGGCAGCTTTTGGCTCGGCTGAGCTGCTCTCCGTCATCCGCTCAAGTACTTCCAGAGGTAAACAATCTTCAGTCGACGAAACTGCTGATTGCCACATCTTCAGGGTTTTTGTGTTATCGGCCATGGTGAATCTCCTGGTTACGAACCTTTTAGGCTCTCGCCTTCCAGCGTTTTGCTGCCCGGTCTAGTTTTCTCTTGGCGCTGACCAGGTAAGCTTTTGCTCCACTGGCATTGCTAAGGTTCAGCATCCGCGTGATTACATCCAGCGGAAGCTCTTCTGCAAAGTGCATGGTAAAGACAGCTTTTTCGGTCTCTTCCAGTGTTTCATTGACGAGTTGACGCGCAATGTCGGCTTGTTGCTTCCGCTCAATCGATGCCAGCGGACTGTCCGATCCCATGTCCGGCAAAGTTTCCATCACCAGCTCATCTGACTCCATTTCCGGCATGTTGGAGCGTGACCGGACTGCATTGAGGCAATGATTGCGGGTGATGGAATAAAGCCACGTGGAAAATTTTGATTGTCCCTTGAAGTAAGAGAGGTTCTGGTACGCCTTAACGCAGATCTCCTGCGCTAAATCTGCTGCCGATTCACGGTCGCCCGTGACAGACAGACACCAGCGGGCCACCTTGACGTGGTGGCGGCGGAAGAGCTCATTAAGGTACTCTTCTGCGGAAGCTTGGCCGGCTTCAGCATGGTACCGGGCGATGAGCGCCTCATCCGTAAGGTCCTCCCAGCGCATTTCCGGGATTATAGCAATTGATTCTGCTTTGCCAGCTTTAGAGGAAACGCCTTTGTCACGGACCGGCAACAATGCCAGTTCGCCGGACGTGTGATGGCCCCTGGCATCGCTTGGTTCCATGGCCCGGTTTTGGCCTGCTTCAGCCCCTACCGGATACATCGAAGCCACCGTTGTCGATTGTGCAGCCACTTAGCAATTTCCTTTCCCTTACATCAACATGAGACAACCCTTAGTGCTATATGGAACAACTTTCTTAGTGGCCTTAAGTTCACCTTGTTTTATGTACCTGAGTTCAAATGGGTCACTGCCCTGAACCGTTTTGCACACTCCCCGGCGTCGCCGGCTCCGCGCTCCTAAGGGCTGGTTTGGATGGTGGCAATAGAGTTTGACCGTCGGCTACCCCCTCCACCCCTTCAACCCCGGAAAATATAGACTTAGACGATTCAACGCCGGGGTTACCCTCCAATTCCGCCTCATTCCGGCCGGACTTTCTGGCTTCTTGAGCGCTGCCTTCGTCCGTAAATCCCGCTGTTGGCGATGACGTGCGATCACGGCTGTCTCGACGATTCTCCGCGACCTCTGCAGTTATCGCTTGCTTTACCTGAAGTTCCGCTTCCGGCGATGACCTGCGATCACGGCGATTCCGGCGATCCTTGGGCGCTGTCCTCACCATTTCTCGGGGATCGGTTTCTTTAAAAGTGGTGTGGCGGGCATTCACCATCGCCAGTTGCAGCCCGTAAAACATCAGTCCCGCTGTGCGTTCATTGATCCGCCCATCCAGTAACCCTCGTGAAACCTCCATAATCCAGATCATCACCGCATTGGCGTCCTCCAGCGGCGGCAGGTTCATATTTTGTGGTTTTCTTGCCTCCATCTGCGCATGGGCATAGCAAAGAGTTCCTTTTTTCACCCTGGGAGCTGCGCAGCATCTGCCATCGGCAAATATGTGGGCGCACCGGGGCGCCTCATTGGCTTTATCCAGTAACAGCGCCAGTTGTCGCCGATGAAATTCTATTTTGAATTCCGGCGGCTCCCATTTGGCCGGCACACCCAGCTCTTTGCGCAGCTCTTGCTCAATCACCCAACGCATGTCTTGTTTTGCATTCCGGGCTGCATGCCACTCTTGGTGGGCCGCGCCGGTAAGAGAGTTGCCGTATGTTTCGTCGTCAAGCCGTATCGCCGCATTCAGGTTGGAAGGGTTCAGGCTCGTAGGCTCTTGCGGAGTCTTCTGATCATAATCAGGCATGTGTCATATCGCTTTCTCTGCCCGGCAATGCAAATGCCCCGCCATCGCAGCGCAAACCGATGGCCGGTGATTCAAATCATGTCTGGGGAGGGAAAATAATAGGTTGAAAGGGAGTCAACCTATGGCGTATATTAAGCGAAAGTTAGTGAAGAGTCAAGAATAAAATGGGTAGCTCGTCACGCTTGGTCCTGAGTTTTTGGTCCGCAGTTATCGCGCAAATCCTCGCGGTAAGTTCTGGTCTTTGGTCTGTGGTTTCCCCCATCAATGTTATCCCTGTAAATCAGTGGTTAAAGGTTTTTGGCTGTTGTTTTTCCTTTGTGATCCTTCGTGTCCTCTGTGGTAAGAGGTTTTGGTTTTCTCCGTGCCTCCGTGGTGGGTGTTGCTTTTCCAATTTTCAATTCCGGCAATCCCAGCGATTTTGGCAATCCAGATTGTGTGCAATTACTTTCTAAGCATTTCTCCTTATTACTAGACCTTGTCCATCAGTCCACTTATTAGCAAGTCCTAATTCCTTGTTCCAGCCGAACACCATGCCCTGTCTAACGTGTTGCCTATCAATAACATTCTGAGGGTACTCTTCCGCGATCCTGCAGAAGAGTTGTAATTGCGGTAAATGGCCAGGCCGAGGCCAAATGCCGTGAACTAACAAAAAGGAGAACTACACAATGTCTCGAAAAAGCATGATGTTAGCTCTTTTCCTCTGCCTCGCAATTTCAACACTCGGCTTCGCCAAGGGCAAGCCTGCTACTGAGCCCGGCGACGATCGCGGCGGCAATAATCCTGGAGTTGGAGTGGACGACAACCACAACCACCGCCAACGCGGCAAAACTCCTCCAGCAACCGCTTTGGTAGCCAAAGGCAAACCAGCCTCTGAGCCCGGCGATGATCGCGGCGGTAACAACCCTGGAACCGGCGTGGACGACAATCACAACAATCGTCAACGCGGCAAAACTCCTCCACCGGCAACCGCTTTGGTAGCCAAAGGCAAACCAGCCTCTGAGCCCGGCGATGATCGCGGCGGTAACAATCCTGGAACCGGCGTGGACGACAATCACAACAACCGCCAACGCGGTAAAACTCCTCCACCAGCCACCGCATAACCACACTTGTAGTTGCATCACAGGGCCGGGTCATACACTCGGCCCTTACTTTTAGAGGATGAGAGAAATGCGTATTCGGTTTGGCTGGCTCCCCATTGTTGGATTTCTTCTGCTTCTCGCCACTCTCAAAATGGCGGCGAAGACTGGTCAGGATGAAAATGAAAAGCCAACGATCACTCCCGTTCGAGCGAACCACGTTCCCAAACTGGAAGATTATCTCAATGAAAATGCCGAACCTCCCGGCCTTAAGATCACTGAATTTCTCCAGCGCGAGCCTCACGATGGCGCTCCGGTCAGTCAGGAGACCGCTGCTTATATCTCTTATGACGACCGCTTTATTTATGTAGCGTTCATCTGCAAGGCTGACCCGCGTACTCTTCGCGCCCACATGGTGAAGAGGGAAGATATTGCCGGCGATGACGCAGTCAGCGTCTCTCTTGATACTTTTCACGATGGACAACGCGCCTATGAATTCTTTGCCAATCCTCTGGGTATCCAGTTGGACGGAGTTACAGTAGAAGGCGTTGAAGACGATGACTTCAGCTTTGATACCGTCTGGCAATCCAAAGGTAAGATCACCAAAGACGGCTACGTTGTTTTGTTTTCCATTCCGTTCAAGAGCCTGCGGTTTCATTCGCGATCGAAACGGGCGGCCACCTGGGGCATCGCGCTCGGGCGGGTTATTCCTGGCAGACGTGAACTCGCTACCTGGCCATTGCTGACGCAGAAGATCGAGGCCTATGTTCCGCAATTCGCCAACATGGACAGCCCGGAGAACGCGCACTCCGCACGCAATATGCAATTTGCTCCTTATGGTTTTGCCGGCGGCGAAAAGTTTTTGGATACGGCAGCAACTCCGCCGGTAGTAAAAGCTCAGCCTGTGTATCGCGGTGGTATCGATGCGAAAATTGTCGTTCACGACCAGATCACAATCGATGCCACGGTCAATCCGGATTTCAGCCAGGTTGAATCCGATGAGCCGCAGGTAACCACCAACCAGCGTTATGAAGTCTTCTTTCCGGAAAAGCGGCCCTTCTTTCTGGAAAACTCTGACTTTTTTGATACCCCTGAAACACTCCTCTTTACGCGACGCATTGTTGATCCTCAGTTCGGATTACGTCTCACTGGCAAGGTTGGCGACTGGAAAATAGGCTTTCTGGGAACCGACGATCGCGCTCCCGGCCTTGTTCTACCAACGGATGATCCTCTTTATGGCGAGCGCGCGGAAATTTTTGCCGGACGGATTCAGCGTGTCTTCAACGGTGGCAGCTCGAATGTCGGACTGATGTTCACACGCCACCAATTCGGCGGCAACTCAACCAACGTGGGGTCCTTTGATACGCGGCTCAAGCTTGGCCACAACTGGCTCTTTACGGGGCAATATATTGAGAGCGCTGTGCAGACCAACGGCCTGGCAGTGGATTTGGGGAGCGCAATCTTTGCCGAATTGAAACATGCGGGCCGTAACTTCAATTGGTCCACCGGCTATGTAGACCGTACCGCAAACTTTGCCGGTAATGATCTGGGCTTTTTTACCCGCACAGATATTCGCCAGTTGCGCGAGAGTGCCTCTTATCAGTGGAGACCCGAAGGTGGCGTTGTTACCAGCGTGGGTCCTCTTTTTTCTGGATATGCCACCATTGATCACGCGAATATTTTGCAGGACTGGTATGCAGACCTGCCGATGCAGTTCAACTTCAAAGGGCCTACCTCATTCAGCGTTGGCCGGACGGAAGCGTACGAGCTTTATCAGGGGATCGGCTTCCGCAAACAGGCGAGTTACGGCACTTTTTCGACAGACAAGCTTCGTGTTGTCGGCCTGCGTGCTTCCTATCTGCAAGGCAATGAAATTAATTATTTTCCTGCTGCCGGCAGAATTCCAACGCTCGGTTTTTCCACAGAGGCTTCTGGTGGAGTCAGCTTCAAGCCAATCAAGCGCCTGCAGTTTGAAGAAAAATATATTTTCACCCGTCTCCAGGATCCCATCAGCCGTAGCGTGATCCTGGAAAACCACATTGCACGCTCCAAGATCAATTTTCAGGCGACGGTGCCTCTTTCTTTCCGGGTGATTGTTGACTACAACGGCCTAGCCGGCAATCCACTGCTGGCCGATCTGGAACACACGCGCCAGTTTAGCTATGACGCTCTGATAACGTACCTCGTGCATCCCGGCACAGCGTTGTATATCGGCTATTCAGACCAGTACCAGAACCTGCTGATCGATCCCACGGATCCTCTCGGCCTGCGCCGCACGCCTGACTTTCTAAATCACCTCACGTCGCGCCAGTTCTTCATCAAACTCAGCTATTCATTCCGCATGTGATGCTTTAGGCGAAGTAGAAATAAATAGAACTTGTCATCCCGAGGGTCCTTCAGGACCGAGGGATCTGCTTTTAGTTGCACCGCGAGAATCAACGAGGCACAATCTGCATACATCCGCTGCAGCCATTCAGATGTTATCTTGTTAATGGAGAGTCACTCATGCCGCCAATTTCTCTATCCCCCAAGGAGCGAGCCATGCTCCTGGGCAGCGCCACACAAGCTCTTGAACACGCTTACGCGCCTTACTCGAATTTTCACGTGGGCGCCGCCATCCTTACCGAAGATGGCCGGCTCTTTACCGGATGCAATGTTGAAAACGCCTCTTATGGCCTGACTATCTGCGCCGAGCGTGCCGCTATCTTTACCGCCGTACAGCAGGTTCAGGGCAAGCTAGCTTTGCGCGCCGTGGCTGTGGTCAACGGAAACGATGTGCCTTGTTCTCCCTGCGGCGCATGCCGTCAGGTGATCGCTGAATTTGGCGAACACACCGTCGTGGTTTTTAGAGGGCAGGAAGGTTACATCGATATGAGCATCGCAGATTTACTGCCAGAAACTTTCCGTTTATCCTGACCCCTGCCCATGCTAGTCACTGATCTCATTCGCAAAAAGCGTGACGGCGCTGAACTGCAGCGCAACGAAATCGAATTTCTCGTCAACGGTTACACCCGTGATGAGATTCCCGATTACCAGATCTCGGCATGGCTCATGGCCGTTCTCTTGCGCGGCATGACGCGCGCTGAACTCGCCGCGCTCACCGAATCGATGTTGAACTCCGGCCAGGTGCTCAACTTCTCTGAGCTTCCCGCAGCCAAGGTCGACAAGCACTCTACCGGCGGCGTCGGCGATAAAACCTCACTCATCATCGCTCCCATCGCTGCTGCAGGGGGTCTCTATGTTCCCATGATCAGTGGCCGCGGCCTGGGACACACCGGCGGTACGCTCGACAAGCTGGAATCTATTCCAGGCTTCAACGTAAATCTTTCCGTGACCGACTTTCGCCGCGTACTGGCGCAATGCGGCGCAGGATTGATTGGGCAAACCAAAGAGATCGCGCCTGCCGACAAGAAGCTTTACGCCCTTCGCGATGTTACCGGCACCGTGGAAAGCCCTTACCTGATCTGTGCTTCCATCATGAGCAAAAAGCTCGCTGAGGGCATTGATGCCCTGGTGCTGGACGTAAAAACCGGCAGCGGCGCGTTTATGAAGTCAGAAAAAGATGCGGTCTTTCTTGCTGAGTTAATGGTGGAAACCGGACAGCGTCTGGGAAAACGCATCACTGCTTTGATCACTGACATGGACCAGCCTCTTGGCCGCGCCGTCGGCAATGCGCTGGAAGTTGCCGAATGTATTGAAATCCTCAATGGCCACGGTTCTCACGGTTCTAATGACCTGCGCGAGTTGAGTCTTATTCTCTCTGCCTGGATGTTTCTGCTGGGCAAGCGCGTACGCACCATCGATGAAGGCAGGGAACTGGCTGAGCAGATGATTTCCAGCGGTAAAGCTCGCGAAAAATTCCGCGAGATGATTCGTTTACAGGGCGGCAATCCCGATGTGATGGATAATCCCGGTCTGTTGCCGCAAGCCCAACAAAAAGCCGATGTAAAAAGCCCTGCTTCTGGATTTGTCACAAGCATTATGAGTGAGCAGATCGGCATTGCCGGAGTTCTGCTCGGCGGCGGCCGCGCCAGAAAAGAAGATTCCGTCGATCCCGCCGTGGGAATCATCGGTTCACAAGAAAGTTGGGGACCGCGTTTCCGCAGGCGATCCGCTCTGTACCGTGTATTACAACTCAGCCGAGCGTCTAACGAATGCTTTACCTCTCATCGAGCAAAGCTACACAATCCAGGCCACGGCTCCGCTGCAAACGCGGCCTCTGATCCATCAGATCATCGGGGATAAGGAAAAACAGTTCGCTGCTGTAGTAGGCAACGAAAATAATTAAATCCTGTCATTACCAATCATCCCTTCTCCACGTCCTTAGCGATCACCGGCACCACTTCTCTGAGCAGCGCTTTGAACTGCCCGGCAATGCGTTTTCCAGTCTCCAACACCTCTTGATGATTAATCTGCGCATCCGTAACACCGGCTGCCATATTTGTGACGCAGGAAATTGCCAGAATCCTGATTCCCATTTGCCGCGCTGCAATCACCTCTGGAACGGTGGACATCCCCACCAGATCCGCTCCCATCACGCGAAACGCGCGTATCTCTGCGGGCGTTTCATAGCTTGGGCCAAGCACGGCGACGTACACGCCTTCAGCCAGATCAATGCCCAGCCGTTTGCCAGCATCCAAAGCCATCTTTCGATAGCTTTTTGAATACGCCTCGCTCATATCGATGAAGCGCGGCCCAGAGCGAGGGTCTTCATGTCCCACCAGCGGATTCTGGCCTTGAAGGTTAATGTGGTCTTTGATCAGAACCAGACGGCCTTGCCCGTAATCCAGGTTGATGCCTCCGGCCGCATTCGTCAGGACCGCCGCGCGCACGCCCATACGAGCAAAAACGCGCATCGGAAACACCACGTTCTGCACCGGATATCCTTCATATAAATGGACGCGTCCCTGCATCACCACCACCGGGCAGTCGCCAATATTGCCCAGGACCAGCTGGCCTGCATGCCCCACGGCAGTGGAGCGGGCAAAATGCGGAATGTCGTGATAGCTCACGCGGACTGCGTCAGTCATCTCGTCGGCAAAATCGCCCAATCCCGATCCCAGCACAATTGCTATCGCCGGTTTGATCGGGCTTTTTGACGCGATGAACTTCGCGGTGAATTCCACCTGGGTAAAATCGTCACTGATACTTGTCATCTAGGTTGCAGACTCCCTTTTCATGGAACGCCCGGATCCGGTGCTGTTCGGAAATCAAATTGTAATGCTATAGTTCGATCCATGTTAGTCCCCAAGTCAGCCCGGAAGTTAGTCCCAAGTTCGTTGCAGTCATTCCGCGTCGCGTTCCTTATACTTTTCCTGGCTGTTATCGCGCCATTTGCGTGGTCTCAAAAAAAACCTGTTGCTGTGGCTTCCGCTGAACACGCTGAACAAACGACCGCCCGCTACTTTGAGTCCATCCGCAACCAGCCGCTGCTCTTGCATGCATTTCTCCAGGAGATGCCCAAGGGAGGCGATCTCCACAATCACCTTTCCGGCGCGGTCTATGCGGAAAGTTTCATCGCCTACGCAGTGCAGGATGGCCTCTGTGTTGACCGGCTTAATCTTTCTTTCACACAGCCGCCTTGCGACCCTGCCAGCGGTAAGCCTCCCGCCAGCGTGGCTCTGCAAGATTCCACGCTTTATGGGCATCTGCTGGACGCATTTTCCATGCGCCAGTTCATCCCCGGCACAGAATCCGGGCACGACCATTTCTTTGCCACCTTCGGCAAATTTGGCGCTGCCACCAACGCCCACACCGCAGACATGCTGGCTGAAGTCAGATCACGCGCTGCCGCTGGCCATCTTCAATATATGGAGCTGATGTTCAACCCAGATGGCGGTGCAGCAGGAAAGCTCGGAGCTTCGTTGGGTTGGAATGATGACCTAAATAAGATGCGTGAGCAGCTTTTGTCCGGCGGCCTGCGGGAAATCATTGCCGATGCCAGTAAATTTCTGGATGACACAGAAAAGCAGGAGCAGGCAACAATGCACTGCGGAGAGCCCCAGGCTGCTCCTGGCTGTAACGTGCAGGCCCGGTATCTTTATCAGGTTGCACGTGGCTTGCCGAAGGAAGTGGTCTTTGCCCAGATTCTTGCCGGCTTTGAGATGGCCGCAAAAGATCCGCGTGTTGTCGGGCTGAATCTGGTCATGGCGGAAGATTGGTACGTTCCCATCCACGATTTCAACCTCCATATGCGAATGCTGGATTATCTACATGGAATTTATCCCAAGGTCCACATCGCGTTGCATGCCGGAGAGCTGACGCCACAGCTGGTCCCTCCTGAAGATCTGTTTCATATTCGGGCTTCGATTGAACGCGGCCACGCCCAGCGCATTGGCCACGGTGTGGACGTAATGCAGGAACGCGATCCCGAATCGCTGCTGCGCATGATGGCCCAGCGAAAAATTCTTGTAGAAATCTGCCTCACCAGTAATGACGTGATTCTCAACGTCACCGGCATTCACCATCCGCTTCCCATATATTTGAAATTCGGTGTCCCGGTCGCGCTGGCCACGGACGATGAAGGCGTTTCCCGTGGTGATATTGTTCAGGAATACACGCGCGCCGCGGAGACCTACCACTTCAAATATCAGGAGTTGAAGAAATTTGCCCGTGCGAGCCTTGCTTTCAGCTTCCTTCCCGGAGAGAGCATCTGGAGAGATCCCGCAACCGGCACTCGTGTTGCGGCATGCGCCACTTCCAAGCCTGCTTCCGGCAAGCCATCGGCAAATTGCGCAAAGATGCTGGACGCCAGCGAGAAAGCCCAGCAGGAGTGGGCGCTGGAAAAAGCTTTTGCTCAATTCGAAAGCAAGTTTTAATTGAATTTTTCGAATTCGGCTCTGCTTGACATTCCGTCTACAATAGACGGGATTTTTCCAAAAGCAATCTCCACTTTTAGCTGAGAAGGAACCCAATGTCGCGATACGCGGGTTTGCTGGGCATTATTGTTTTCTTGTCGATCGCTTATCTGTTCTCCACGAACCGTCGTGCCATTCGCCTGAAGACGGTCATATGGGGACTCAGCCTGCAATTCATGTTTGCCTGGATCGTCGTCCGTTATACCTGGGGCCAGAAAGCGCTGGGTGCCGCTGGCGCAAAGATTACAACGTTGCTCAATTATTCCTTTGCCGGATCCAGCTTCGTTTTTGGTGATTTAGGCTCCAATACTTCTCATCTGGGCTTCTTCTTTGCTTTTCAGGTATTGCCCACCATTATTTTTGTCTCGGCATTTTTTGCGCTGCTCTATCACCTTGGCGTGATGCAAATCATTATTCGCGCCATGGCATGGGCCATGAGCCGGGTTATGGGCGTGAGCGGCGCAGAATCACTGGATGTCGCCGCCTCTATCTTCATGGGACAGACCGAGGCGCCCCTTACCATCCGTCCGCTTCTGCCTGAATGCACCAAGTCTGAGTTGATGACGATTATGACCGCAGGCATGGCGCACGTCTCGGGCGGAATTATGGCTGCTTATATCCTTTATGGGATTGAAGCCAAAAATCTCCTTGCAGCTGTGATCATGACCGCGCCGGGAACCATTCTGATGGCCAAGATGCTGGTCCCAGAAACCGAGCAGCCCAAGACAGCCGGCACGGTAGAAATTTCCAAAGAAGAAATGCACAAGGATTCCAATATGCTTGGCGCCATTGCCCGCGGGACCATTGATGGCGGCCAACTGGCCTTCAACGTTGCCATTATGCTGATTTCATTTCTGGCGCTGATTGCCATGCTGAACGGCATGATGGGCTGGACACACAATCACCTGGCGTGGTTCCCCGCAAGCATTCAGCAGGTCTTAGGTTTCATCTTTTCGCCGGTCGCATGGCTCATAGGAATTCCCCGGCATGATTGCGGCGCTATCGGCAGTCTGCTTGGGTCGCGCATGGTGATCAATGAGCTTTATGCTTACACGTTGCTTGGAGCACAAAAAGCCACGCTCGATCCTCGCTCTTTTACTATCGCTACGTTTGCTCTCTGCGGCTTTGCCAATCTCAGCTCGATCGGCATACAGATCGGCGGTATCGGCGCGCTGGCGCCTAACAAGCGCGATCAGCTTGCCAAACTCGGCTTCCGTGCCATGATTGCCGGAACCATGGCTAATCTTATGTCAGCTTCGATTGTTGGATTATTGTTAAGAAGCTAAGCCGCTTCCGCGTTTAAGAATGCTCTGCCCGGTGGGGATCCAAAATCAACCGGCCCTCTCGTCTAGAGCAGGGCCGGGATAGAAGCGCTTCAACGATCTCTGTCTGACCAATTACAACGAGACGTTGATGGCAATGCCGACGCCGGGATGGCTTCGGTTATACATGTAATATCCGTCGTTAACGTAGTCAACGTAAACGTCGTCGGTTTGGTACCAGGTACGCGACCAGTATTCCGGCCACGGATCAACCATACTGAACCATAACCCACCGTACTGGAACCTGGGGTATCCGCCCACGATTACAGGGACAGTGTGAACGCGGAACCAGTGTTCACGGCCAAAATGAGCGCGGAAACGGCTTTCGGGAATACGGTAGCCTCTGTAACCGCCGCGTTCGTGCCAGTTACGATGTTCATGCTCCCAATGCTGTGCGCGATGGCCTTCCCAGGCTTCTTGCCTGGCGTGCTGTTCGTGCAAGTTGGCCTCATGCACGTGTTCCGGCCCGTGCCCCTGCTGGTAATGTGGCTGCTGGTGTTCCGGTTGATTGTGGTTTGCCCGCTCTGGTTCGTGAGCGCGCTGGTCGGGCTGGTGTTTCTGCCCATTGGCCTCGTGTTTGTCCACGGGCTTCGCCGTCGGGCGCCCGTGCTCTTTTTCGTGTTTGGTATCTTCATGCTTCTTGGAATCGCCTTGCCGTCCGTCGTCGTTCCCGTGCTGTGAGTTGGCAAGAGCCGCTGTTCCTAAAAGCAGGCCCAAAATTGATGTTCCGATTACTGCAGTCCGCCTCATGAGTAACTCCGTATCGCCAGTGTAGGACAGAGCTGTTCGATATCCTAGTTACGCAAGGACGAGGCCTGCATATCTCGCAGTCTTTGCGAGCCTGCTTCGCGCAAGCCCAAAGCTGTATAATTCCGTGGCACGAGCACCTTATAAAACAGTGGGGGATTATGCGTTTCAAAACAATTGCTGTGTTCGGCATCCTGTCTCTCTGCTCGCTCATTCCGGCCTGGGGACAAGGCACCACCAAAATCGGTGTCATCACTTCTCTAACCGGCAGTCAGGCGGCATTTGGCGAGGCCCACAAAAATGGTTATGCCATTGCCCTGGATGAGATCAACGCCAAGGGCGGCGTTCTCGGCAAAAAGATAGAGCTGGATTTCTACGACGATCAGAGTAAGCCTGATCAGGCAGTCCAAGGTGTTTCTAAGCTCGTAGACCAGGACCAGGTCCCCGTTCTGCTTGGCTCGTATTCCAGTGAGAGCACAAAGGCGATTATTGGAGCGGTAACGCAGCGCGAGACTCCGCTGATTATTCCCACTGCCACGGCAGATAACGTCATGGACTCCAAGTCTCCGTGGGTCTTCCGCATATGCGCGGGCGCCAATGACTATGCAAAAGCCACCATTGCGTTCCTGAAGGCCAATGGCGCGCCCAAGAAAATGGCTATCGTGTATGAGAACACCAACTTTGGCCAATCGAATATGAAGGCCATGACCGCTGCGGCCAAAGAGGCTGGCATTGAACTGGTGGCCGTGGAATCCTACGAAGCCAAATCGCCTGACTATAAAGCTGTCTTGCAGCGCGTGAAGCAGGCCAATCCGGACGTGATCTATTACTGCTCTTACCTGCTGGACGCCACAACGCTCATGCGGCAGACGCGCGAAGTGGACTTGAACCCCAGGTACTACACCTCCGCCGGCACAGGATTCGCCGCTGCTGAATTTCCTACTGAAAAAGGCGCAGGCAAGAATGCCGATTTCACGTTTTCTGTTTCGCAGTGGCTGCCTGAAGCGAAGTGGGCCGGCTCCAAGGAATTTGACGCCGAATATTTCAAGCGTTTCAATTCACATCCCCAATACCACGCCATGCAGGCGTATGCTGCGTTGCGCGTGGCCGCTGCGGCTATCAACAATGCAAAATCTCTAGATCCGGCCAAGATTCGCGATGCCATCAAAAACATCAATCTCACTTCCACTCCATTCGGTCCTATCAAATTTGAAAACGGACAGAATCAGCACCCGGTCTTGATTACACAAGTCCAGAACGGACAATATCGCGTAGTCTTCCCGGCAGACGTCGCACAGGCAAAACCAGTCATTCCTGCGCCGGCGTGGGCAAAGCGATAAGTTCGGCACGTCAAATGAAAGATTGAAGCGGGGACCAGAAACTGGTTCCCGCCAGCCTATGGAGGGCTAGACGCGGTTGGTCCGTTTCTTACAAGCCTGTGCAGACGGTCTATTGACCGGAGCGCTCTATGCCCTGATCGGCATGGGCCTGGCGCTGATCTTTGGCGTTATGCGCATCGTCAATTTTGCTCATGGCGCCTTTCTGATGGTGGGCATGTATGCCACCTACGTGTTATTTGATTCCTTCAAACTCAATCCCTATATCGGCTTTCTTCCCGCCGGAGTGGTGCTTTTTATCTTCGGCTATCTGGTCTATCTGCTGCTGATCCGGCCGGTGCGTAATCGGTCACACTTCATGCAGATCCTCATGACCACCGGAATCGGCCTTATCCTCACGGATGGCGCGCAGCTCATCTTCAAGGCAGATTATCGCCAGACAAACATTGATTTGATCAATCGCAGTGTGCACATTGGTCCGTTTGGCGCCAACGCCGCCGAGGTATTGTCTTTTGCGATTGGCATAGTCTTTGTGGTGGGCCTGTATTTCTTCGTCAGCAGAAGCCTTACCGGACAAGCCTTGCGGGCCATCTCGCAGAGCCCAGACGTTGCGCCGCTGATGGGCATCAATCTCATCCGCATTCAAGGTTTTAGCTTTGCCCTTGGAACGGCCCTGGCCGGTGTCGCGGGTGGATTGCTGCTGCCCCGGCTCTATCTTTTTCCTGGCGTCGGTGAAGACTACACCACCAAAGCTTTTGTGATGGTGGTGCTTGGAGGCATGGGCTCCATTGAAGGCGCGGCCCTGGGTGGACTGGTGCTTGGCTTGTCAGAAAGCCTGACCAGCCTTTATATCGGCAACCAATGGGCGTTGATTGTTGACTTCGTTCTCTTTCTTTTGGTGCTGTCATTCAAACCCAGCGGTATGTTTGGGAGACAGCGCGCATGAGCTACCTGAAAAGCTGGAAGTTCTGGGTGTTTCTTGCTGTAGCGCTGGTGTGGGCGCGGATGCCGTGGTTTATCCGGAATAATTACCAATTGCAAGTGCTTTTCCGCATCACGTTGTTTGCGGCCTTGGGACTGGCCTGGAACCTGGTGGGTGGCTATGCCGGACAGCTTTCTCTTGGCCATGTAGCTTTCTTCGGTGTAGGAGCCTATGGACTGGCGCTTTTCGTGCAACTCGGAATTCCCGTCTGGGTTTCTCTTTTTCTCGCAGCTGCTGTAGCCACTCTGTTTGCTGCGATCATCGGAGCGATTGCGTTCCGTCTGCGTGGCCCATATTTCACATTGGCGACCATCGCGTTTGGAGAAGTCTTACGGCTGGTGGCGACCAACCTGAATGTGACTGGCGGAGCTATTGGCCTGACCATGCCTGGACTCTTCGTCGGAAGAACGTTCTGGCGCTCATACTATCTGGCCGCCACGGCTTTGGTAGTGATTGCCTTTCTGACGAATTACTGGACTTCTCGCTCGCGCTTCGGCTATTACCTGATGGCGATCCGTGAAGATGAAGATACGGCCAGCGCAGTGGGCATCAATACGGCTCTCTGTAAATTGCAATCTCTGCTGATGAGCGCATTTCTCACGGCCCTGGCTGGCGCTCTTTACGGCAGCGCTTTCCAGTTTATTGTTCCTGACAGCATTCTTCCTTTGGATATTTCCATTCAGATTGCCATCATCACTATGCTGGGCGGCGCGGGAACGCTGCTGGGCCCGATTGTAGGCGCGGTACTGCTGCTCAGCGCCTCAGAAGCTTTCAAGAACCAGTTCAAGGAAAGCCACCTCCTTATTTATGGCGTCCTCATCGTCCTGGTTGTGCTCTTTCTGCCAGAAGGCATTGTCGGCGGACTGCAGCACCGCTTCCGCAAGCGGAACAGGCCACCGGCAGATGCAAAACCGCAACCAGTATTAGGCGGAGCCGCCCAATGACGCCCATTCTCGAAATGCAAAATGTGACCAAGCGTTTCGGCGGGCTCAGAGCGGTGAAGAGCGTGTCCTTGACGATGAATGAGGGAGAAATCCTTTTCATCATCGGCCCGAATGGCGCTGGGAAAACGACAGTATTCAACCTGATCAGCGGTTTCCTCCATCCTAATGAAGGCGTGATTCTCTTTCAGGGCAAAGATATTTCCAAGATGGCGCCAAACCGCGCCGCGCGTCTCGGTATTGGACGCACATTCCAGATCGTGAAGCCGCTTCCCAGTTTGACCGTCCTGCAAAATGTGATGCTTGGCGCCTTCATGCACACAGGCAATCTGCGCGTGGCAGAGCAGGAAGCGGGCAAGATCCTGGATTTTCTTCAGATGGCGCACCTGAGCAAATTTACCGCCAGTGGATTGCCTTTGGCGGCGCTCAAGCGGCTTGAGATTGCCCGCGCCCTGGCGACGAAACCCAAGCTGATCCTGCTCGACGAAGTTGTTTCTGGCCTTACCACCAGTGAAGCGCTGGCGCTGGCGGAGCTGGTAAAGCGTCTGCCGGAATGGGGCGTAAGCGTTGTTGGCGGCGTGGAACACGTGATGCAAGTGGTAATGAAAATTGCTCATCGCGTGATCGTTCTGGATTATGGCGCCAAGATTGCGGAAGGCTCGCCCGCGGAAGTAGTGAAGCTGCCTGTGGTAATTGAAGCCTACCTCGGACCGAAATATAAGGAGCTGGCTCTGTGACCGCACCTAACGGCTCCAACCAGACTGCCGGACAGCCCTTGCTTGAGGTCGGCAACATCACGGCCTATTACGGTGACTTGCAGGCGTTGTTTGATATCTCGCTCCAGGTGAATGCTGGTGAGATCGTTACGCTGATTGGCGCGAATGGAGCAGGGAAGACGACCATCCTGAGAGTGATCTCTGGAATGAAACAGCCGGCCAGCGGATCTCTGCGTTTTGCCGGACAGGATGTTTCCCGTGTTCCCGCGCATGAGATGGTCGAACGCGGAGTGAGCCATGTTCCTGAAGGCCGCCAGGTATTTCCTTTCATGACGGTAAAGGAAAATCTTTCTCTGGGCGCTTTTAACCCGCGTGCGCGCGCCAATGTAAAACGCCTCATGGAAGAACAGCTGGCATTGTTCCCGCGTCTGGGAGAAAGGCTTGATCAGTTGGCCGGCACGCTTTCCGGCGGAGAACAGCAGATGGTTGCCATTGCTCGCGGCCTGATGGCGCAGCCCAAACTTCTTCTGCTCGACGAGCCTTCGCTCGGGCTTGCGCCAAAAATTGTGGAAGAAGTGTTTGAGAAAATTCAGGAAGTCCGGCGCACCGGGATCACCATGCTGATCGTGGAGCAGAATGTGGTGAGCGGCCTCAGCATCTCAGACCGTGGCTATGTCGTTCAAAACGGTGCTGTACTGCTGGCCGATACGGCAAAAAACCTTCTCACCAATGAAATGGTCCGCGCAGCCTATCTGGGACTGTAGTTCCCATGAATCGCCCTGCCATAGCAGCTTGCCGCTAAATTTCAGGCGATGCCGTCATTTGGCCCTCGCGACGTAGCGGTCCTGACTGGCTGTGGCGCTATTTTGCGCCTGGTGAAATCTCGCATACTTTTTGGCTGCACTGTGTTGTAAAGACCAGTCAGGGCCGCACGTTCAAATCTCTGCAGCGTTGGCTTCCATGTATCGCTGATAGAGCAGGGAAGATTCACTGGCTGCATGCGTGTGATGGGCAGCCGCAAGCCAGAAGCTAAAAGCGAAGCTGCTCTGTTGCTGCGGGTGAGCATCCAGTGCCGGATCACCAACTGGCGAACTGCCTGCTCTTCCTCGGCCGTACACGGCGCCAGTTGAACAAATTCCATATTGTATGAATTCGCAGGCACGTAGTCGGCCAGCAGATAGGTAAGGCCGCCGGTCATGCCGGAACCAAGATTGATGCCAACCGGTCCCAGAATTACAACCACGCCTCCCGTCATATATTCGCAAGCGTGGTCGCCCACTCCTTCTACCACGGAGATCGCTCCACTATTGCGTACTGCGAACCGTTCACCTGCCTGTCCGGCAATATATAACTCGCCTGACGTTGCTCCATAGAGGACGGTGTTGCCGGCAAGAACATCGCCGCGGCGCGAAGGTTCGCTGCCTGCTTCAATCGCGATTGTGCCGCCGCTCAGCCCTTTGGCCACGTAATCATTGGCTGCGCCTTTGAGATGGAATTTTATGTTCGCCCCCAGAAATGCTCCAAAGCTTTGCCCTGCGGTGCCTTTGAAATGAATTTCCAGCGGCGGATTTACTTGAGCCATGTGTTGCTGGCGCAGACGCTCACCCGTGAGCTCCGCGCCAATGCTGCGGTCGGCATTGACGATTGGCATAACGGGGGGTGGAATGCGCCCAGCAGTTTTAGAAAGCTCAATCAGGCGACGCGAAAGGTCCCGGCTCTTCCGGCTTCGCCCTGCCGAGCGCGGTACGATGGCGGTCGGCTGCAGCAAGCCGTGTATCCATTTACCAGCGGCCTCAGTACGTGGCTGAAGAAGATCCGTGCGGCCAATGATCTCTTCCAACTTGCGGGCACCCAGACGGCCCAGCAATACGCGGGTTTCCGCGGCTACTGCTTTGAAATAATCTTTTACCATCTCTGGACGCCCGGTGAAGCGTGTGCGCAACGCTTCATCCTGTGTGGCAATGCCCACTGGACACGTATTGAGATGGCATTGGCGCGCCATTACGCATCCCATGGCCAGCAGCGCGGCGGTACCAAAACCAAATTCATCCGCACCAAGCAAAGCAGCCATTACCACGTCACGCGCAAATTTAAATCCACCATCCACGCGCAACCGCACATGCTGCCGCAATCCTGATTGAATCAGAGTACGGTGAGCGTCACGTAGGCCAAATTCCCAGGGCAAGCCGGTATTCTTGATGGAACTCAAGGGCGAAGCGCCTGTGCCACCGTCATACCCGCTGATGGTAATTACGTCGGCTCCTGCTTTGGCCACGCCTGCCGCGATAATGCCAACGCCGGCCCCAGACACCAGCTTCACGCCAATGCGCGCCGCAGGATTAATCTGGCGAAGATCGTGAATCAACTGCTCCAGATCTTCAATGCTATAGATGTCATGATGCGGAGGTGGTGAAACCAACGCCATGCCCGGCACAGCGTGACGAAGCTTGGCGATATACACAGTTACCTTGGAAGCGGGAATCTGCCCGCCTTCTCCTGGTTTGGATCCCTGCGCGATTTTGATCTCAAGCTCTTTGGCGTTGACCAGATACTCCGCCGTCACGCCAAAGCGCGCTGACGAGACCTGTTTGATCCGGCAGGATGCCTCCGGCATTTTTGTATAAATCTCAGGGTCTTCACCGCCCTCACCGGTGTTACTGCGGGCGCCAAGCTCATTCATGGCGAGCGCCAGCGTTCTATGTGCTTCCGGGCTGATGGCGCCAACGCTCATCGCTTGTACGCTGAAGCGCCCAAGAATCGCGGATTCTGGCTCCACTTGGTCGCATGAAATGGATTTTGGGGAGGCAAAGTCCAGTAGGTCTCGAATCGCCATTGGCTCGCGTTCCAGGGCAAGAGCTTCAAATTCCTGATAATGCTCCGCCGTGGGATTCTTGATATGGGCCTGCAGCTTGCGCATCAGATCGGCAGATGTTCCGTGCTTTTCACCTTCCTTGCGAAAGCGATATAACCCGGAATCGGCGGCCGATTTGAATTCTGGTTTGAATGCCTGCGCATGATTGAAAAGATAGTCGCCCAGTAACTGCTCCAGAGAGTTGGCTTCTGCGCAACGCGACGCACTTTCAAAAAATTCTCGGCAAACTTCTTCTTCAAGACCAATTACTTCAAACAACTGTGCATTGCGATAGCTGGCCAGAGTAGAAATGCCCATACGCGACAATACTTTTCTCAATCCGCCATCAATCGCATTGCGGTAATTTATGCTTCCACCGGCAATGTGATCTTCCGCCAGCTGCTGGGCAAGAAATGGCCTTACTGCCGTTGCTCCAACCGCCAGCAGCAGCGCGACGTGATGCGTCTCAATGACCTGTGCAGTCTCTACAATCAGCGGAACGCGGAAATAGCCTCCACAGGTTATCTCTTTCCATGCGGCGGCAACTGCCAGCAGAACAGGTACGGCCGCACGTTGCTCATTGACCTTGCGATCACTCATTACCACCAGTGAAGGCACAGCGCCTGCCGCCCAGCGGACTTCATTGCGGATACGCTCAATGGCTTCCACGGCACCGGCAACACCCTGAGCAGAGTCAAAAGTAATATCGATGCGCTGCGTGCTGGTGGAAGCCTGCTCCTCCAACATTCGCAACTGTTGCTCATCCAGCACCGGTGAATCAGCTATGAAATCAGGCCCGATGCGCGTATCCAGGGACATCACATGGAGCTCGCGGATAGGATCAATTGGAGGATTGGTTACCTGGGCGAAGCGTTGCTTGCAATAGTCCCACAGGGTCCGACGCATCCTGGAAAGAAACGCCGGGGGCGTGTCGTCGCCCATGCTGTATACAGGCTCTTTTCCCTGGGCCAATGGATGCAGAAGAAACTTTATCTGATCGTCGCTCCATCCCAGCGCGGCAGATATTTTCTTCGGCTCCTCCACATTTGAAGACGCGCTAATAGAACCGGGCAGCAAACGAACCAACTGCTTTGATGCTGCCGTTTGTTTCGTGCTCTTTGTCTCTCTGGCAAAGGTTGACCGTGGAAACACTCTGCCGGACGCAATATCAATCAGCAAAGCCTCGCCCGGACCCAATCGTTGCCGCTCAACGATTTCATGTTCCTCAAAATCGGCCAGTCCGGTTTCCGAACCGGCAACTATCCAGCCGGTAGACGTTCGCGTGTAGCGCATTGGCCGGAGACCATTGCGGTCCAGCTTGGCTCCCAGCATCCGGCCGTCGGAGAAAACCAGTGCGGCAGGGCCGTCCCAGGGCTCGTATTCGCGGGCCGCGGATTCAACCATCTCTGAAATGCGCTGCGACAGTCTGAGCTTGTCGGCAACTGGAGGGACAAGGCTCAACATGGCGTGGTCAACGGTGTGGCCCTGTTGCACCAGCAATTCAAGGGCGTTATCCAGGCTGGCGGAATCGCTGACGTTATTTTCCATCGCGCTGAACCACTCGCCGGCATTTATCCGGGCGCGGATTTCTGGCTCGCGCGCTTTCATCCATCGCCGGTTGCCGGTGATGGTATTGATCTCGCCGTTGTGCGCCAGCATCCGAAATGGCTGCGCCAGACGCCATGCTGGTTGCGTGTTGGTGGAAAATCTCTGATGAAAAATAGCAAACGGAGTTTCAAATTCCGGATCCGTCAGATCAGGATAAAACTCAGCCAGCTGCCGGGGCGAAAGCAAGCCTTTGTAAACCACGGTGCGCGAGGACAGCGAGCAGAAGTACGCTACCTCAGCCCAGCTCGGCTTCGGCTCGTTTGCGAAACAGAAAAAGCTGGCGCTCAAAGGCAGCGCTCTGGCCGTTCATGCCTATGAAGCACTGCCAGACCGAAGGCGCTGTCTCCGCGGCATGCGCGCCAAGAACTTTTCGACGGGTTGGTACTTTTCGCCAGCCCAGGCAGTGCAGTCCCATGTCGGCTGCCAGAGCTTTAAGCTCCGCTTGCACGCGAACCTCTTCATTATCACCTTGAATGAATAGCATCCCCAGGCCGTGTGCGTGCGGCAAAGGGATACGGAGGTCGCGTGCTGCGCGAGCTAGCATTCTCTGTGGCAGGGCCGTGAGCAAGCCTGCGCCGTCACCGCTGGAGGCATCGGCATCGACCCCTCCTCGATGCGAAAGCCTCTGCAAGGCAGTTAGCGCTCGGTCCACCACTTCATGCGTTGCGCCACCGACGGGCCGTACGACGAAGCCGGTACCGCACGCATCATGGTCTGGATGACCATGTGAGAATGTCGCGTCCATACTCTTTGATAAACGCAGAAGGGAGGAAAGGGAAATTGAGAATTCAAATTCTTGCTATTTGAATTTTGACTGTAAAAATCTGATGAATACAGTACTTACCAACGAAGGCTGAATAGCAAATGCACTGCATAGATTTAATCGATTGGACTTCAGCAGAGAACCAACCTAGATTTGATTATGCGAAACCATTGGCCAACCTACAGCTTCTTTTCATTCCTGGTGTTCAAATTTCGCTGGATGCGGTTTCAGTCAGCCATCCGTAAATATGATCATCAATTAACATCACGTTCCCTCTAACCAAGCTAACATCCAAATATGAATGAGAAAGTAAAAAAGGAATATCTGTTTGTCAGCGATTTTGACCAGACGCTGAGCTTCAATGACTCGGGGTTTGTACTCAGCGAATTGCTGGGGATACCTGCGCAGGAGTTTGAGCGCAAATCGCAAGGGATGGCGAAGTTGAATCTGGTGCAGCAGGGCGCGGAGCTTGCCTATCTTCTATTGCATGATCCCCAGTTCCGCCATGTACGGCGGGAACATTTGATTGCAGTTGGCAAGCGAATACCGTTGAAGGAACAGATCCATCTTCTTTATAAGATTCTGGACAACGATGTGCCTGGCTATCATTTCAATTTTTTTGTGCTTTCGGCCGCGCCGGCTGAGATTGTTCAATCGGCGCTGGATGGCATTGTCCCCGCCGACCATATCTATGGAACCGAATTTAAGTACAGCGCGAATGGCGAAATTGAAACCATTCTTCGCGTGACAGCCGGCTATGGAAAGGTCGCACGGCTCATGCAGCTGCAGGAAGATTTACAGATCGGCCCAGACCGTGTGGTTTATGCCGGTGATGGCAGCTCTGACGTGCATGCCATGCTGCACGTGAATCGTGATGCCGGGCTGACAATTGCCGTCTCCGAGGCACGCGACGTAACGCAGATCGCCAGACGCACCGTGCTCAGTTCGAATGCTCTGGCCATGCTGGTACCGATTCTGGAAGAGGTTGCAGGCTGGCAGCCGCCGGAGATCCACGAATTTTTTGAAGGCAATGGCTTTTTAGTACGTGAGTGGGCGCGCGCCCGAACCGACTGGCTTACATTACGCTCTGCAAGAGACGAACGTGCCGGCGCTGCCACTGTTTGAGGCTTTATGACAATGTGGCTTGATGCACTTGGCTGGACGGCAACGGCATTCTTCGCGAGTTCATACTTTTTCAAGAAAGCGGCAGCACTGCGTAAGATCCAGGCAGCCGCAGCCATTTTGTGGATCATCTACGGAGTTGCTATCCATTCGGCTCCCGTGGTTGTTTCAAACCTGATGGTGTGCGTTGCAGCGGTATATACATCGCTGCGGATAGCGCGAGACAGGGAAGAGATGAATGAGGGTCTTGGCCATTGATGTAAAGTGCGATCCCTGCTGCCGTTTATTCTGCTGACTGGACTGCTAATTCCTTGCGAGCGACGTCCACAAAAGCCGACGCAATAAGCGGAAGGCTGCGGTCTTTGCGATAGACCAGAGCCAGTTCACGCCAAAGATCAAGGCCTTCAACCTTCAGCAGTCTAACTTCGTCGCGCCGCACATTCTCTGCGGCAAAGTTGCGGCAAATCAACGAGACTCCAAAGCCGGCACGCACAAACCGCTTGATCATCACCACGCTGGTCAGCTCCATGGTCACGTTCAGATTGTCGCGGTAGGGGCGCAGCTGCTTTTCCATGATCTTTCGGATGGAGCCGGTTTTCGGCAGAATAATCGGCTGAGCAGCCAATTCTTCCAGCGTTGCAGACTTTTTCTTAAATAGTGGACTGGTTGGGCCGGCCATCAACAGAATGCGATCGCGAAATACAGGGATCACTTCCAGGCTGGGCGATTTTACCGGCATTGTAAGAACGCCAAGGTCTACCGTGCCTTCTTCAACCTTTTCCGAGACCTTGTGAGTAAAGCTGCGATACACGCTGATCTTCACTTTGGGAAATTGTTTGTGATACTTGGCCAGAACCCGGGGCAGCACATATAGAAAAGTGCCTTCGTTGGCCCCGATCGACAGGGTTCCGCTGCGCACACCATCTTGTTCAGAAACTTCTTGTATCGATCTGGCTTGCAGCGATAGGAGCTGGTTGGCGTAATTCAATACCACTTCGCCGGCCGGAGTGAGCCGAACGGACTTGGCGCTGCGATCAAACAGTCTCTGGCCATACTCCTGTTCCAGTTGCCTGATCTGCGCGCTTACAGCCGGTTGAGAGCGGAGAACTTTTTCGGCGGCGCGGGAAAAACTTGCCAGCCTGGCGACTTCAATGAAGGTCTTGAGATTGTCTAAGTCCACACGCAATATGAGCAGAACTGCTGAAACATTGCAAGAATAGAAAATGGATGCGCCTGCTTTTTCATTCAATGGTGATTTTCAGTTCTGAATGATGTTCCGTGCGCGAAGTGTTTTCAGAACGCGATTGGGCTGACGTGTGCCAGATTGCCGCTCTAAATCAGTATGTAAACGCGTTGATGATTTGACCGCATATTAACGTCCTGTTATTCTCGAAGTGCGGGGTGGAGCAGCCTGGTAGCTCGTTGGGCTCATAACCCAAAGGTCGGTGGTTCAAATCCACCCCCCGCAACCAACCTTTTCAATTACTTACATTTAATAGCCAAAATTGCGAGGGAACGGATTTTCGTTCCCCTGTCTTGTGCCGTTCGCTTTCAGTTAGTGAATCGTTGCTCTTGATGCTGCTTTCATGTTTCAGGGAGCAGTCTGCCGGCCACCAACGTGTTGGCTCGGCGTTTGGTTGTTTCATAGGCAGATCCGTAATGGTTCATCGTCGTTCTCACGTCGAATGACGCATCAGCTTCTGCTGCACACCAATCGGCGTTCCCAAGTCGTCTGTGCGCTATTGGCGCTTCACGAATGACCGGCACGCTTGGACAGTGTCTGGATGGCCAATTACGAAGCCGACAAAGAGGGCCTTGAAGACATGCCGCACCGGTGTTGAACATCAGCACGGCCGCGAAACTGATCGTTTATCGCCCGAAAAAACTTGGGCAGCATTCTCTTCCTCGCAAATAAGTTGCGCTTCGCACGGAAGTATCGGACACACGGGTCGAGGGGGCCTTAGAACCCGTGTACCGTTGTCGCCGCCAGCAGTCTGCACAATACTCAGTGAGGTCGGAAACGACTGTCTAAGGGCTGCGTGGAGTACAGAAATGAAAAATAAAGCGCGTTTATCGGTTGTGAGTGCTCTGGTTCTGGCGTTTTCGTTTGCGTCTATCTCAGGATTACATGCTGCGCCGGTGCAGGGAGACAAAAAGACCGAACAGAAAGACAAAAACACTGAGCGGAAAGCCGCCGATGCCAATCCCGACCAAAAGCAGATGAGGGACCTCGACGAACAGGTTCAGCAGACCAAATCAGACGTTCTTAGCATTGCGGCGGAGCTGAACCAGTTGGAAGAAAAACTGCTTTACCCGTCAGGGACACAGGTCGCGATCTTCGTTGCGTTGACCAAAGGCGACGAGCTGCGCCTGGATGCCGTGCGGCTCCAGATCGATGGTCAGCTTGTTGCACACTACATCTATAGCGCAAAAGAGCTCGAGGCATTGCGCAAGGGTGGCGTGCAACGGATCTATCTCGGCAATGTGGCCACGGGGGATCACCAGCTCAACGTGCTTGTCGACGGCAAGCTAAAGGGTGGCGCGGACTTCAACCGCACGGAGCACTTTACGTTCCATAAGGAAGTTAAGCCAAAGCTGGTGGAACTGACAGTCGCCGGACCGGACTCCGGCAGCACCCCGATCACGCTTGGGGAGTTGTAATCGATGCGAGCGATTCGCCGAATAATCGGACTGGGCCTAGCCCTGGCAATGGCTGCTGCTCCCGCCTCGGCCGGGGACGAGAAGCCGGCTGGGAAGGAGAAGCCGTCTGCGAACCAGAAGGACGACCTCTTTTTCGACGAAGCGTTCTATCACGCCTATCAGGGCCAGTATTTCGAAGCAATCCAGCGGCTCGATACCGAACTCGCACAGTACCACGGTCTGGACGAACCGGGACTCGATACGCTTCACAACAACATCAACGAGGCCGAATTCTCGGTTGGCGATTTCGAACTCGACTACCGCATGCACTACAAAGCTGGGCGTGCCATTAAGAGGGTGCTTGAGGGTGCAGTCGATGAGGCCGTACGAAACGAAGCCGCGTTCAGGCTCGCCCGCATTCACTTCCAAAAGGATCAGCTCGACGATGCACTGCAGGCTCTGGGACGAATCCAGGGCACCGTGCCCGCAAAGATAAAGGACGATGTCGAGTTTCTGCGGGCGAACATCTATATGGCGACAGACCGGCCTAACGATGCCATCGAAGTGCTCAATCACCTGCAGAACGATCCGAGCCTGGCCGGGTTTGTCACCTACAACCTTGGTATCGCTTTGTTGCGGGCCGGTAAAAAACAGGAAGCTATCGAGCAACTTGACAAGGCAGGGCAGCTGCCAGCGAATGATTCAGCCGGTCTCGCGATCCGCGACAAGTCCAACCTGGTTGTTGGCTCCCTCCTGTTTGAATCGGGCAACTTTGAGCGGGCAAAACAGGCACTGGACCGCGTCCGCCTGGATGGACCGTTCTCGAACCAGGCCCTGCTGTGGGCCGGCTGGGCCGACACTTCGTCCAAACAGTTTGATCGTGCGCTCGTTCCCTGGAATATCCTGGCGAATCGTGAGCCGACGGATGTCGCAGTCCAGGAAGCCATGCTTGCCGTGCCGCATACATACGCCGACCTGAAGCTATACGGTCGCGCCGCGGTCACGTATGGTCACGCGCTTGAGCTGTATAGCAGCCAGATCGAAAGGGTAGACGCCTCGATCAACAGCATTAAGGCAGGGCTGTTTCTCAAAGCCCTGATCCGTGAGGAGAGCCGGGAGGACCAAACCTGGGTCATCCGCCTGCGAAGCCAGCCTGGTGCGCCGGAAACGTACTACCTGATGGAGTTGATGGCATCTCACGATTTCCAGACCGCGTTGCAGAACTACCTCGATCTCGAGGACCTGCGGTCGAAACTCGCGGGCTTCCAAACCAACCTTGAGGCCTTCAGCGATATCATCCGATTGCGTAAACAGAACTACGAGCCGCTGCTGCCGGAGATCGACGCCAAGTTTAGGGAGCTGGATTCGCGGATGCGCGTGCGACTCCAGCAGCGCAAGCAATTCGACGAGCGTTTGCACGCCATGCTTACCGCTCCGCGGCCGGATTACCTGGCAACCAAAGACGAGCGGATCGCCAGCGAGCGCATCGCACTCATTGAAAAGCAGCTCGGCAACTCTGACAGCCCCGAATCACTCGCGCTGCGTCGCCGCGCGGCACGCCTGCGCGGTTTACTTACGTGGCGGGTGGAAACCGAGTATCCCAAGCGGCTGACCGCGGCATTTGAACACCTCAACGAATTGAATACTCAAGTGGACGTTCTCAATCAGCGGTACGAGGCGTTCGTCAGAGCGAGGCAGGCGGCGACGCACAGTTATGTCGGATACGACGCCCAGATTGCGCGGCTCCGCGAACGCGTTGGTGGCGCACTGAAGAATGTGGACATCTTGATGACGCGCCAGGGACAAATGATTGAGAACGTCGCCATTAACCAGCTTGAGGCTCGCCGGCAACGCCTGGTGGCCCAGCAGATCCAGGCTCGCTTCGGTGTCGCCGATAGCTACGATAGAGCCTCGCGCGCCGAGTCTGCCGCAGGGGGACACTGATGCGTCGACGCGCAATCCCAATCGTGCTTGCTTCGGCTTTCCTCGGCGGCTGCGCCGCGCATCACAAGCCGCCCACGCAGGGAACGCTGGCAGACCTGCATAACGTGGCCCCGGACGTGAAAGAGGTGGAGACGAAAGAAAGCGTCGATCAAGCCATGCAGCAGTACCGGAAATTTCTTGAGGAATCACCGGAGACCCCGATGACGCCCGAGGCAATCCGCCGTCTCGCGGACCTGGAACTCGAGAAGCAATACGGGATACATACAGGCGAGAGCAAGCCGAAACCAATGCCCGCTCCAGAGTCAGCGAAGGCACCGGCGAGCAAACCGGCCCGCACTCCCAATAAGGCCGCTACGGTTGCGGGAGCCGGCCATGGTGAATCTGATCAGGAATTTGAGCGGCGCACGACTGCGGAGAACCGGATCCCAGCGAGCGGCGACACTGGCGCCGCGCCGACGGAGGCGCCAGGCGCTGACGCAGCTCCCAAGGGCCCCCTCGAGGCGATCGCTCTCTATAAAAAGCTGCTCGCCGAGTACCCCAGTTATAAGGATAGTGACCAGGTCCTCTACCAGATGGCGCGAGCGTATGACGAACTCGGTCGCACGGATGAAGCCATGGAAACCATGGAACGTGCAATACGCGCGAATCCGAATTCCGTGCACGTCGATGAGGTGCAGTTCCGGCGGGGCGAGTACTTCTTTACGCGCAGAAAATTTCGGGACGCCGAGAACGCCTATTCAGCAATCACCAACATGGGCGCCCGTTCCTCATACTACGAGCTCGCTCTCTACAAGCTTGGCTGGACGTTCTACAAGCAGGAACTATACGAGGAGGCTCTGCAGAGATACATGGAGCTGCTCGACTATAAGGTGTCGACCGGCTACAACTTCGACGAGAAACACGAGAAAGAGGACGAACGCCGCGTCGCCGATACTTTTAGGGCGGTCAGCCTCAGCTTCAGCACGCTCGGCGGTCCGGAGGCGGTCCAGCAGTACTTCTCCAGCTCCAAGAGTCGATCTTATGAAGACCGCATTTACAGCAATCTTGGCGAGCACTATCTGACCAAATTGCGCTACGATGACGCGGCGAAGACATACAACACCTTCATAGCGCTCCATCCTTTCCACCATGCTTCCCCACGTTTCAGCATGCGGGTGGTGGAGACTTTCACCAAGGGCGGATTCCCCAAGCTCGTTCTGGAGTCGAAGCGGGACTTTGCGTCCAAGTATGGACTGCAGGCGGAATACTGGCAGCACAACAAACCTGAAGAGTTGCCGGAGGTACTGGCCTACCTGAAAACGGACCTGAAGGACCTGGCAACGCATTACCACGCTGAGTATCAGAGCTCGCAGGAAGCCAATGAGAAGCTCACGAATTATCGCGAGGCTCTCCGATGGTACGGAGACTACCTCAAGTCCTTTCCGAAGGACGCGGAGTCGCCGACGATCAACTACCGGCTCGCGGATCTTCTCTTCGAGAACAAGGACTTCGGCGAAGCGGCCAAACAGTACGAGCGCACGGCCTACGGATACCCGGCAAACGCTCAGTCGCCAGCCGCGGGTTACGCCGCAGTCTACGCATATCGCGAACAGCTGAAGGTCGCAGGCAAGGAGAATCTGGAGGCCGTCAAGCACGATACGATCGCAAGCTCGCTCAAATTCGCCGACACCTTCCCGACCCACGCACAGGCCGCGGCGGTGCTGGGAGCGGCTGCCGATGACCAATACGAGATGAAGGACTATCGCGCCGCCGTCACCTCCGCCCAACGTGTTATCGATAAATATCCGGGCGCGGAGACGCCCATCAGGCGCTCAGCGTGGATTGTGGTTGCGCACGGCTCGTTCGAACTCGCCGAGTACCCGCAGGCCGAACACGCTTACGCGCAGGTGCTGACGGTCACGCCGGAAGGGGACGAGTCGCGCGCCAAGTTCGTTGACAACCTGGCAGCCTCCATCTACAAGCAGGGTGAGATTGCAAGAAACGCGCAGGACTATCGCGCGGCTGCCGATCACTTCCTGAGGATTCGCACGGCAGCGCCAACCTCCACAATCCGTCCGACGGCCGAGTACGATGCCGGCGCCGCGCTGATTGAGCTGAAGGATTGGAAGGCGGCTGCGGGCGTGCTCGAAGCTTTTCGCAGTAGCTACCCCAAGCACAAGATGGCGGGCGAGGCCACCAGGCTGATCGCACATGCCTACCGGGAGAGCGGCGAGTTGTCGCACGCCGCCGGGGAGTACGAGCGTCTGGCATCCGAGTCCACAGATGAGACAGTACGCAAGGAGTCGCTGCTCGTGGCAGGCGACCTCTAC
The DNA here is from genome assembly GCA_963724105.1 of Terriglobia bacterium. Taxonomy (GTDB): domain Bacteria; phylum Acidobacteriota; class Terriglobia; order Terriglobales; family Acidobacteriaceae; genus Angelobacter. The sequence continues at coordinate 1,380,068 of CAVRTD010000010.1, forward strand.
CAGCAGTCCAATGCAAATGACAAGGCGTTGGATGCGTACGGTCGCTATGTCACCGAGTTCCCGAAGCCGCTCGAAGCGGCCGTGGAGACACATTTCAAGATGGCTGAGATACACAAGGCGACGCACAACGACTCTCTTTATCAGAAAGAGCTGGCGGAAATCGTGCGCATCGACGGCGCTGCCGGACCTGAAAGGACTGGCCGGACCCGCACGCTAGCGGGCCGCTCGGCGCTGGTCCTGGCGGAGCAGCTCTATCAGGCTTTCGTGGCCGTAAAGTTGCGGCAACCGTTCGACGCCAGCCTGAAGGAAAAACAGCAACGCATGGACGCCACGATCAAGGCCATGGGCGGGCTGGTGAACTACGAAATCGCCGACGTGACGGCAGCTGCCACGTTTTACATGGCCGAGACCTATTTCGATTTCAGTCGCTCACTGAAGGAGTCAGAGCGCCCGGCCGATATGAAGGGAGCGGACCTGGAAAAGTTCGCGGCGGACCTCGATGAGGCAGCGTATCCCTTCGAGGAGAAAGCCATAAAGGTGCACGAGAAGAACATGGAATCGCTGCACGCCGGCATCTTCAATGCCTGGACGGAGAAGAGTCTAAGCAGGCTCGCCGAGATGGTGCCTGGCCGTTACGCGAAAAGTGAAATGAGCAGCGGCTTCGTCGTCGCCATTGACCATTACGTGTACCGATCGCCGTTAGCGCAGGCCGCGAGCCAGACAGCGAGCAACGCCAGCACGACGCCAGGCAAGCCGGACCAGACGACGCAACCGGCACCGGGCAACGGCGGCACGACGCCAAGCAAGCCGGATCAGACGACGCAACCGACACCGGGCAACGGTGGCACGACGCCAAGTAACGCAGACCAAAAGACGCATCCCGCCCTGGTGGGTGCGAACGACGGAGTGGTGAAAAATGCGAATCCGCGTTAATACCCGATCCATAAAGACGATTTGCCGCGGGGTACCGTTGCTTGTTCTGCTCCTCGCGCTGGGCTGCTCGCCTGACGCCCAACGCACAGTGACCGCCAAGTCGACGATGACGAAACAGGCGCCGGCACTGCCGGCCGCGCCCTTGGACTTCGAGCGGGATGCCGATGGGGTCACGATCACGCAGCAGGGAACTGTCCCGGACGAGGTGCGCGCCGAGTACGACGAGGCGGTGCACATGCTCGGGCAGGCGCAATACGATCGCGCTATTCCAATGCTCCTCAAAGTGACCGAGCAGTCGCCCACATCAACGGCAGCGCAGATCAATCTCGGCATTGCATACGCCCGCACTGGCGACCTGGACCGCGCCGAGGCAAGCCTGAATAAGGCAGTTGAATTGAATCCACACCACGTCGCCGCGTACAACGAGCTCGGCCTGGTGCAAAGGCGCAAGGGAGAGTTTGCGAAGGCCCGCGCAAGTTACGAGGCTGCATTGGCCCAGTTTCCCGATTTTCACTATGCACACAGGAACCTTGGAATTCTGTGCGACCTGTATCTGGGGGATTACACGTGCGCGCTGGAACATTACCAGGCATACAGCCGTCTCGTTCCGGACGACGCTGACGTCGTCAAATGGATTGCCGATCTTCGCAAACGCGCAAACCGAAAGGAGAAGTCATGAGAAGAGACTTGCTGCTCGTGCTGCTGCTGGCGACCGGCCTGGCGACGGGTGTGGCCCAGACCGATAAAAAGCCCGCTGCCGCCAAGACACAGAAGAAAGAACCCGTAAGCAAACAGAAGGAAGAAGCGCAGGCAAAAACGAAAGCACCACAGGACGGGACTGCTGAAGCACAAACGAAAAAGTCACCGGAACAATCTGAAGCGGCGCAGGTAAAGACAGAAGCAGAACAGAAGGATGCGCAGCCACAGACGCAAGAAGCGCAGGCACAGACGGACAAAGACGGGAAGTTAACTTCCGTCCCGGGAGGACAGGCGCTGGGCATGTCCATCATGGGCAATCAGGAAGCGCCCACGTCGCTGGTTATCGTTCCCTGGAAGAGTTCGGAAGTTGGCCGCGCGACTGGCATCTCGCCGATGCTCGACGACTCCAGGCAGCCCGTAGACAGGGAAGTCTTCATGCGTGAGCTGCGTTATTACGAGATCAGATCGGAAAAGAAGCCGTGAGCCGGCCGTTTGCGCGTTTCGCTGAAGTAGATTTTTGGAAGCAATCTTTTGGAAGCAATCTTTTGGAAGCAAACAGAGACTAGTTGCGAAATGCTTGCGGAGGCTTGCTTTATTCAAAGGTGAGATTCTCCATGGCGGGTCCATTCATGGCCACCTTATAGCCACCATCCTGATCCGCGAATCTGCCGATGAGAACTCTTCCTGGGCGTCCGTTCCCGCTCGCCAATCCTACCGACGACTACTTCTGAAACGTCTTCCGGAGATGGAAACATCTGGTTCCTGCCGTCATTCTCTAGCTAGTGATCTCATTGTTGGCTACCAATTCGGTTGCCTTTCGCAGTGAAAGCTGGCCAGCCTGCCGCGCCCCGAGCGCTCTTTGACAGGGCGTTACGTTCGGCCATCCCGGGTTACTAAACACCACCAGCTCATTGCCCAGCTGGACGAAGCTAAGGTTCCCATTCGTGTCGGACGGAGGTATCAACACCCTGATAGAGAAGACCTTAGCACCCGTGTACTGTTGTTGCCGGGAGCATTCTGCTTAATACTCAACGACGTCCGAGAGTACCGATGCAAGGCCTGCGTGGAGAATCGAAAGATGAAATATGCGGCTTGGCAACGCCTTCGGCACCTCAGGAGTGCTCGACGAGATTGACGCGACCAATTGACAAGGACGTATTCATGAGGATGTTGAGTTATTACGAAATCAGGTCGCAGACGGAGCGCCCGAGCGGCGCGCCGACGAAAATGAATGCGGCGCAGCCTGCGGCTGCGGCGCATAGGAGGATGCCATGACCTTTACGGAGCTGCTGAGAAACGTCGGCCTATTCGGGGCCGCCGTGATGTGTTGCCTTGCCGCGCTGTCCATCTTTTCGGTGGCAGTGATGGTTAACAAATACCGCCGTTTCCGTGTAGCTTCGCGCGAGACGCAGACTTTCAAGCCCTTGCTGTCGAAGTTCGCACACGGGGGAGAGGTCCAGGAACTGCTCGACGCCATGCGGCAGCACGAGAAATCCCACGTGGCGCAGGTGGTCTCGGCGGGCATACTCGAGTACGAGGGCGTGCGCGAGGCCGGAGGCGATCCGTCCGGTTCACTCGATCTCGTCACGAGCGCGCTCAGAGACTCCATGTCCGAGACGCTGGTCCAGTTGAAACAGGGTCTCGGGTTGCTGGCTACGATCGGCTCCACGGCCCCGTTCGTCGGCCTTTTCGGAACCGTGGCTGGAATCATCAACGCTTTCCGGAACATCGCGGCCACGGGGTCTGGCGGTATGTCTGTAGTCTCTGGCGGCATCGCCGAAGCACTGGTCACGACTGCTCTGGGCATCTTCGTCGCGATCCCGGCAGTCGCGGGATTCAACTACTTCACCGGCAGGATTGAAAATTTCCATATCGAGATGAATCGGGCTTCTACCCAGCTCGTGAACCGCCTCTTCAAGGCGCCGCAGATCGACCGGGTGGCCAAGATGTCGATGGACGCGGAGGACAACACGTATGCGGCTCGGTGAAGGCGCAAGAATGAATGCGTCCATCAACGTCACGCCGCTGGTGGACGTGGTGCTGGTGCTGCTGATCATCTTCATGGTGATGGCGCCGCAGATGCGTAAAGGTCCGGAGGTCCGCCTGCCGAAAACGGAGAAGCCGACCCAGCAAGGCGACGAGAGAGGTCGGATCCTGGTCTCGATCGACGAGGCCGGCGTCCTGTGGGTTAACGATAAGCAGGTCGCAGCCGAGCAGTTCGGCGACGCGCTCCGTGTTGCAATAGCGGCGGAGACGGATCCCAAGGTCGTGATCCGGGGCGATGCAAAGCTTAACTTCCGTCAGGTGCGGGAGGCCATGCAGGCGATAGAGCAAACCGGCTTCCGTGGGGTTGGGCTGATCGCCAAGGGCCGCAGCGCAGGGGCACGGGGAGAATAAATTTATGGAGTTCAACAGAGGCGATTCCGGATCCAGTCTGCAGTCTGAGATCAACATTACGCCGCTCGTCGACGTGGTGCTTGTGCTGCTGATCATCTTCATGGTCGTGGTTCCGCTCCTCATGCAGGGTTATGACGTCAACATCCCGAAAAGCTCCACCAATGCCGCGCCCGCGCAAGCCCAGGAATCGCGGTTGATCCTGAGCATTTCCCCTGTAACCTGCGGCATCGTCAAGCCCCCGGAAGGGGAAGGTCTTCCGGCGGACTGTCGCGTGATTTTGGGAGATCAAAAGATCGCTGCGGCTGAATTGCCCGCGCGCGTGGCGGAGATTCTGGGCAGCCGGCCCGCGGAAAAGCGCGTGTTGTTTCTGGCTGCCGACGACCGCTTGAACTACGAGGGCGTTCTGCGCATCCTCGATCTGGCAAAGTCAGGCGTCGAGGATTTGCGGGTCGAATTTATCACGGCCAATTGAGGTGGCTGCTTTGGTGACAACCATGGAAGTCGGCAGGCAGATGTCCAAAGAATCCGGGGTTCTATCCACCCGCAGTATGGTGGAGAGCCTTGTGCTCCATGCCATCGTGCTGGCCTTGCTGCTGTTCCTGGCGGCAACAGTGCTGGTTCGCAGCGGTGCGCCCCGCACGAAAAAAGAGATCGACATCGTGTTCTATCATCCAGCGGCGGTTCCAGTTCCGCCGCCTACGGTCCCGCCTCCTTCGTCACGGGGGACTGGGGCGGAAGCGAAACTGAGAGCTTCGGAAGCTCCAAAAGGGCCTGGGCAACCGGATCTACCAGCAGGCCCGGAAAAGGGCTTTTCCGCGGAGGCGAAGCCGCCCGAACCAAATGTGGGTCATGCAGGCATTCTGGCATACAAGGAGCAGTTCGCGAGCCTGGCCCAGGACCAGAACGCGCCGCGTCTCGGAACCGATGCGCATTACGGTGCCGCCGACGAAACGGGCCACTCATCGTCACACTCCGTGTTGACGACCAATACGCCGGGATCAAGTGGTGGCATTGACGCCGGCTCACTGAGCCGCAACGTGGGAGGTGGTGGCGGCAGAGGCGGTGGCGGTGGTGGCATGGGCGGACCCGGTTTGCAGGTGGTCCGCGCGACCAGCTCGATCGCGGGGATCGGCGGAGGTGACCGACCCAAAGCGCACAGCGGCCCTGGGGCTTCCCGCACCGACGAAGAAATACAAATTGTGTTCGATCGTTACAAGTCGGCTTTCTACCGGGATTACAACCGGGCACTGCGCAGCAATCCGACCTTGCAAGGCAAGATGGTGTTGCGCCTGACGATCGAGCCGGACGGCACCGTGTCAATGTGCCAGCTGCAATCGACTGACATGGACGCGCCGGATCTGGCCACTCAGGTGGTGGGCCGCGTCAAAACGATCAATTTCGGCCCGAAGGATGGTGTACAAACCGTGACGATCGTGTACCCGATTGACTTCCTGCCGGCGACGTGAAGCCGACGCCCGATGCCGAAGGGCACGGATGGCCAGGAGGATTATAGAAGCAGCGAATCTTAATCAGTTGACCCTCAACGCGATTTTGACAAAGGCAAAGCCATCGAAAGATGGCGACGCAAAGTCACCGGTCTAACGGGCTGCGAGCCCCATGACGGCGGGACCGCCGAAATCAGCCCACAGCGTGGCTGCCTCGGTCCCGAAAACATTTGGTGAGTGGAACGAGGGCGACATTGACTTCTAGTGGCACAATTCATGTGAGTGCAGGCTACAGCAGGATCGCAATCCTGCTCGACGAGCTGCGCCTCACTCTCCGCTTCCGCGTGCGACTTCCCGAGATCGATGATGTGCGGAACCTTTTCATAGCTCATGCGGCTATTGGCAGCCAGGAAGAGCGCGGCTGTTCAAAGGAGCACGCGCTATGAAGAAGCTTTTACTTGTTTTCGGGATCGTCGTTCTGATGATGGGAGGGAAATCCGCGTTTGCCCAGAGGCAGACGTGCGCCATTATCACCGGCGGCGATGCCGGCGGAGCAGGGGGTGTTAGTCCCATCTATCTGGCCAATCAAGACGGACGGGCCGATGAGGGTTGTACCATTTTGATCACGCTCAACGCTGACGGATCTATCGCAACAACTTTTCCCAATCCTGCCCCTGCTTACGAAAACGGCAATGACGACAACCTGATCGGTGTCGTAAACAACACCAGCAAAACCATCACTGCCATACAGCTCACCAGCGCAACAATCCCAATCTTTGGTCTCGAAGACGATGGAGTTTGTGGTAGCCCGCCGGGGTGGACATTTAGCGCTCTTGGGCCGAACCCGAATTGTGCAATAGCAACGGACCCGCACCGCTATGGTCCCGCGGGAATTAACTACACCATATTTAACGTGAACAGTGGCATCGTCAATTTCGGCAACGGTGGCATTCCACCAAATGGCAATGCGTTTTTCAGCCTTGAGGGTGGGCACCTTACTAAGATCGTCGTGCAAGTGATCCCAGGCCTGGCAATTACCAAGCAAGTTACCGTCGTGGGTGGTGGCGCTGCGCTGCCGGGCGGGCAGCTTGACTACGTCGTGCACGTGTCCAATCCCTCGAACAATCCTCCGAACAGCGCGGCCCCCACAGTTGTAATCACTGACGATCTCAGCAGTGCAGGTGTAGGTCGTCTCACGTTGGTGAACCCAGCGCCGACAATGAACGGCGCAACCACCGGTGTCACTGTAGCTGGGTCGGTAATAACAGCAGATTACTCCACCACCAACGGTCCGTTGCAGCCCGGGCAGTCTATCGACTTGCGCTTCCGGGCGCAGATTGCAGCGGGCATTCCCGCCGGCACCACTCTCACGAACACTGGTTTGGTAACGTGGAACACCCCAACAGAAACCGCCAGCGCCAGCGCTTCAGTCGTTATCGGAGGAGTTACCGGTCCCGGAGCTGGAACTTTGAACGGCACCGCATGGCTCGATGCAAACTTCAACAAGGTACCTGATACCGGCGAGCCACTTCTGCAGGGCTGGACGGTCGCGCTGTTTCTGAATGGGGTCCAGTTGCAGACCGTCCTCACGGATGCCAGCGGAGTTTATCACTTCAGTAACGTAGCGACGACCGACGGGACTTCAAACCGGTACGAGCTGCGGTTCTCCGCGCCCGGCGCGGGCCCGAATACTGCCAAGCTCGGCAAAGCCGACTCAGCCTTTACCAACAATCTGCAGCAGATCACCGCCATCACCGTGCCCTCTGGCAGCAACGTCCAGAATCTGAACCTGCCGATCGCGCCGAATGGCGTAGTTTACAACTCGTTGACGCGCGCTCCGATTGCGGGCGCCACGCTCACCATGCTCAGAGCCGGCACTCCTCTCCCGGCGAGTTGCTTTGACGATTCGGCTCAGCAGGGCCAGATTACCCAGGCGGGCGGCAATTACCGTTTCGACCTCAACTTCTCGGATTCCGCCTGCCCCGCCGGCAGCAGCTATCTCATCCAGGTGACCGCACCGGGGGGCCTTTTTGTGGCCGGTGAATCGAAGACCATTCCGGCGACTTCAGATGCGGCGACCGCGCCATTTTCAGTGCCTACCTGTCCGGGTGGTCTGCAGGATGCGCTTCCGGCCGTCCCGTTCTGCGAAGCGCAGGGATCGGAGTTCGCGCCGCCATCCACTGTGGCAGCGCGTACCACTGGAACTGCGTACTACCTGAATCTCATCCTGGATGGCACCTCCGTGCCCGGCTCGAACCAGATCTACAACAACCACATCCCGGTCGACCAGCAGGTCGCGGGGGCATTCTCGATCACCAAGACGACGCCGTTGCTCAACGTCACTCGCGGGCAGCTGGTCCCGTACACCATCACGCTCGGTAGTGTGTCAGGCGCGTCCGCGCAAGGTGTGCAGGTTGTGGATCGCTATCCGGCGGGTTTCCGCTACATCAAAGGATCCGCACGCCTGAATGGTGTGCCCACAGAGCCCACGGTGACCGGTCTCCAGCTCGCGTGGAACGGCATCAGCTTTGACGGCGACGATCATCCCGCGATCACGCTTTTGCTCGCAGTTGGCGCCGGTGTTGGCGAAGGAGAGTTCACCAACCGCGCGCAGGTCCTCCAAGGCACGACGGGCCTGCCCATGTCCGGTGAGGCGACCGCTACGGTTCGTGTCGTGCCGGATCAGACGTTCGACTGCACAGACGTTTTTGGCAAGGTCTTTGACGACGTGAATCGAAATGGCTACCAGGATTCGGACGAGAAAGGCCTGCCCGGCGTACGCGTGTTGACGGCACAAGGCCTGGCAGCGACGACGGATCAGTACGGGCGATTCCACATCACCTGCGCGCTCACGCCGAACGAAATCCGCGGCAGCAATTTCGAGCTGAAGCTCGACGACAGGAGCCTTCCCAGCGGCTACCGGTTGTCCACCGACCAGGTACAGATCAAGCACGCCACAGCCGGCAAGGCCCTGAAAATTGATTTTGGCGCGTCAATTTACCGCGTGGTAGCCATCGACCTGTCGGATGCAGCGTTCGAACCGGGTACAACGGAAATCCGCACGCAGTGGAAGCCACGCCTCGGCGTGCTCCTCGCGGAACTGCGCAAAGCACCGTCGATGCTGCGCTTGTCCTACGTCGCCGATACCGAGGATGCGGCACTGGTCCAACGGCGCATGCAAGCGGTTAAGCGGCAATTGACCGACGCATGGGATTCGGAAAAAGACAGATATGTTCTGACCATTGAGCCTGAGGTTTTCTGGCGTCGTGGCGCCCCGCCCAAGATGTCCGACGTGCGTGTGCCGGAGAGTAGGTGAACCGTATGAGTAAGCAACGCCATCTACTGCTGGTTGTCGGATTCCTGATGATGACGGCCTCCGTGTGCATCGGCCAGGTCAACACAGCCAAGCCAGGTGAACAGGCCGAGCGGCATCTCTCCAGCGACCAGTCAATGAAGCAATGGTCGCTCACCTCGAATCAGACCGATGATATCAAGCGTATCAAGGTCTGCCGGGTGGAAACCGTCTGCAAGATGCGATACAAGGAAGGCCAAACGCCGCGGACGCGAGTCAAGAATCTCGTCGTGCCGCTGCGGTATGAGGACGAGACCGTTCCCATTTCCGATGCCTTCACCAAACAGGTCCGGCAGGCGCTCAACAACCTGCGGGACAAGCAGGGCGTAACAGTCCGGTTCATCGGCTACACCGACGACGCGCCGTTAACCGGTCGCGATGAGAGCGTCTACGGAAATGCTCTGTCGTTGTCGAAGGCAAGGGCGCATCGCGTCGCATTGGCCATGCAAAAAATCCTGGGATTGCCTGCTTCGGCGATCGAAAGCGATGGTCGCGGGAGCTCCCACCCGATTGCCTCCAACGCAACCGTGCAGGGGCGTGCGGTGAATCGTCGCGTCGAGGTGGAATTCTGGTACAACGATCCTCTTCAGGATTTACCCGACGAGCCGCAACTGTGCCCGGACGATGTCGATGAAACAGTAACCAGGGTTTACGATCCCGCCTGGGGAAGCATCCCGGATATCAAGTTCGAGAACGGTCAGTTGATCATTCCGCCGGACTACGCGACGAATCTGCATCGCGCACTTGCAGACATCGCGGATCGCACCAACGCGCGGCTGCGGTTTATTGGTTACACAAAGAACGAGGGCCTCGACCGCCGCACCGCGTCCGTGTACAGCGACGATATCGGTCTTTCCGCGGCGCGGGCCCGTCACGCCATGGACATCCTCATGAAGGATTCGCTGTTGGCAGGCGCCCGGTCCGAACACGAGGGACGCGGCTACGTGCAGTCCGATGACGTCGTAAACCTCGGCTTCATTCAAAGCCAGGAGTCGTTCGTGCGCGTGCAGGTCGTGTACGACGAACGGTTGCCGTTGGACAACTATGAGGGCGTGGACATCACTCGCCAGACCCGGGAGCTGAGTCCGAAGAGCCCATACGATCTGAATGTGATGCACATCACCGTCGATGGCAAGCCGATCGACGACCTGGACCGCAGCTCTTCCGACGTGCAGCGCTGCACCGACGTGGCGCTCGACAATGCCAATATCCAGTTCCAGCTCGACAATCTCGAGTCGCGGCGGCGCCTCGCTGTCGCGGCGGATCCAGTCGCCGTGGTCGTGAACCAACCCATCAGCGAAGTTGCTCTACCGGTCGTGCATTTCCGGATGTACACCAATTATGGAAGTTTCATCAAGCGTGCTGAAATCCGAATATTCGACCAGCAGTCATTTCAGTCCGCACCGCTCGCAATCATCCCGGTCGATGAAACGGGCGTTGCGGAATGGCAGCCGGCGCCACAAATTCTCGCGGGGCCGGCGCGTCAACTCAAGTACCTGCTTCGCGCCTATGACCCGAAAGACCATTTCGACGAAACGGATGCGCGGCCGTTATGGCTCTACCACGGGGCATCGCCAGGAAATCTCGCGAAGTCTGAGACGCCGTCAACGCAGGCGCTGCTGGCCGCCTACGGTAAGAACGACCTGGCACGCCAGGGCATTACGCTCGGCAGCGGCACGGTAAAGGTTCAGGGCAGCGGTATACCCGCGGGCCACACTGTTTGGCTAGCCGGCCGCCAGATTCCGGTTGACCCGAAGGGTAACTTCGTTGCGGAGGAGATCCTTCCGAACGGCACGCACACCGTCGAAGTCGCGGTCCTCGACGACTCTGGCAATGGCTCGTTGTATCTTCGCGATCTGGAGTTCAAGAGCAGGGATCTGTTCTTCTTCGGTGTTGCTGACTTGACGATATCGAAAAACAGTGTGAGCGCAGCGGAAAAGCTACAGCAGGGCGATAATGCTACGCAGCCCGTCGATTCGTCGCTGGATGGCCAGCTGGCTTTCTACTTGAACGGCAAGGTGAGTCAGAACTGGCATTTAACGGCCAGCGCGGATACCCGTGAAGGCCCGGTGAAAGATCTGTTCAACAACTTCCTGGATAAGACGCCCGATGAGTTATTCCGGCGCATCAATCCCGACTATTATTACCCGTCGTTCGGTGACGACGGTGCCGTGGAAGAAATGGCGCCGACCATGGGCAAGTTCTTCGTCAAAGCGAGCCATGGCCAGGATTATGGGATGTGGGGCAACTTCACGGCCAACTATGTTGGCAACGATCTGGCCCACGTTAACCGCGGCCTGTATGGAGCCGACGCGCACTTCGGCTCAGACCCCACCACCAGCTTCGGCGACCGACGGCTCACGGTGGACGGGTTTGCCGCCCAACCGGGAACGTTGCCGAGCTATGAGTCATTCCTCGGAACTGGTGGGTCCATCTACTTCCTGCACCACCAGGATATCCTGACGGGCTCCGAGAGCGTGACGATTGAAGTCCGCGATAAAGCCTCGAACATCGTCACGGGGGTGGTCAATTTGCGGCCCAACGTAGACTACACCATTGACTACATACAAGGCCGGGTGCTGCTTTCCGAGCCACTGTCGTCGAGCGCTAGCGACAATCTGCTGGTGCGTACCAGCGGCTTGGGCGGCGACCAGTCCTTTCTAGTAGTGCGTTATGAGTACACGCCAGGTCTCGACAGCCTGAGCCAGATCGCTGTCGGCGGTCAGGGCAGTTACTGGGTAAACAACTTCCTGAAGGTCGGGATGACGGCCAACTCCAACGACGGCGATACCGCCGGCACACTCGGGGCCGCAGACGTGACCTTGCGGAAAAGTGCCAATTCCTGGTTAAAGGTGCAGGCAGGCCGCACCACGGGTGTTCTCTCGCCCTCGCTGCAATCCAATGATGGCGGATTCAATTTCCAGGGCCCTGACGACCAGTCCTTCGCCAGCTCAAAAGCTACAGCCCATCGTGCCGACCTGAGCATCGGGCTCAGCGACTTCTTTGGGGGGCACGACGGTCGTTTCCAGTTCTACGAGCAGAAAATCGACGCCGGTTACACGGCGCCGGGACAGATGACAATCAAGGACACTGAGCAATACGGCGGCATCTTCAAAATGCCGGTGACGACCAGCCTGAGCCTGGTAGCCAAGGGCGATCAGAGGACCGAGGACCAGGGGCTGGCGACGCGAGCGGTGGAATTGGATCTGGCCTATAAACTGACCAACAGATGGAGCTTCAGCGCTGGCGTGCGCGACGATATGCGTAAGGACAATTCGGCGGTTGTTCCGCTGACCCAGGAGCAGGGCGAGCGCACCGACGCGGTTGCTCAGATAAAGTTCAGTCCCAGCGACACCTGGAGCGCATATGTCTTCGGCCAGGACACAATCGCGACAAGCGGCGACCGTCCAGACAACAGTCGCGTCGGCGTGGGCGGCTCCTATCGCCTGACGAAACGCTTCAAAATCGATGGTGAGGCGTCCGACGGAGACTTGGGTCCCGGCGGAAAGATTGGCACCACTTTTCTCTATTCCGATCGGACCAGCCTTTACCTGAACTATTCACTGGAAAACGAGCGCACGGACAACGATGAGTTGATTCAGAGCGGCAGCTGGGGCAATCTGGTTTCAGGCGTGAAGACGCGGCTCTCCGACAGCTCCAGCATCTACGCCGAGGAGCGTTACCAGACTGGCGCGGGGCAGAGCGGCCTCACGCACGCCACCGGAATCAACCTCGTGACCAAAGAGCGCTGGAATTTCGGCGGCAGCGGGGAGTTCGGCAAGCTGTTCGATTCTGAGACCGGCGCCGCGACCAATCGCAAGGCTGCCGGAATCCACGTAGGTTATGGCCTGACCAAGATACAGTTCTCAAGCGCGGTCGAATTTCGCCGGGACGATGTGGAACAGCCCGACCTGACTCATCTCATAGAGACCGTATTGCTGTTGCGTAACAATTTCAAATACCAATTGAGCCCCAGCTGGCGCGTGCTCGGCAAACTGGATTACTCGATCAGTAATAGCACGCTCGGCGATTTTTCTACCGGCGGCTACACCGAGGGGGTGGTCGGCTACGCATACCGCCCGGTGCGGAACGACCGGTTGAACGCTCTGGTCAAGTACACGTACTTCTATAACGTCCCGACCGCGGATCAGCTGGGAGCGCAGGGCACCGCGACCCAGTTTCTTCAGAAGAGCCACATCGCGGCACTCGATGTTACCTACGACCTCACAGCCAACTGGTCCGTGGGTGGCAAGTATGCGTACCGGCTGGGAGAGGCCAGCCTGGACCTCGTGCAGCCGACTTTCTTCAACGATACCGCACAGCTCGCCGTGTTGCGCGTGGATTGGCAGTTCATGAAACAATGGGACACCCTGGCCGAGGTGCGACAGCTTGGCCTCCCGGATATCAATCAAAACAGCCGCGGCGTCCTGGCCGCGTTCTATCGTCGCATTAGCAAGAACCTGAAGGCTGGCATCGGCTACAACTTCACCAACTTTTCCGACGACATGACCGACCTGAACTACAACCATAGAGGCGTATTCTTCAATCTCATCGGGACCAAGTGATCCTCACGTATCGGGAAGGGCGTACGAAATGCGAGGCGCGACAAGGGACCGTACTGAGTGGTCCGCGGCTCGGCGGCAACTGGAATTTGACATGGTCCGCAGCCTGGATTTCCAGAAATTCCTGCACGATCAAGGTTTCATTCTCGTGACGTGGAAGCATGTGGCGAAGGCTGCAAATCTTCCCAACCAGGCAGAGTAAAGAGTGATTAGTCTCGTCCGGTCAACATGCGAAGCAACTCCATATCTGGGCTGTCCTGGCTCAGCTCCCAGAACATCACGCCGCCTAGCTGACGATGTCTGATATATGCCATTTTCTTGTGGAGCGCTTGTGGACAGTCATAGCTCCAGAATGTTGCATTACTCAAAACAGTGCACGTAACAGCTTTGGATGAATATTTCCGATCAGCCTCAGGTGGCAGGTCCTTCAATTCGTGATAGCTCCCGCCGGTTTCTGCCGGGGCGGTCGCGGGCTGATACAGTCCGTGATTGTCGTCCTTCACGCCTTGCCAGCCTTTGCCATAGAAAGGCACTCCAAAGACGATCTTTTTTGCCGGCACGCCAGCCTGCAAAAAGCCACGAACAGCGTAGTCTCCATAGCGCTTATCAAAAGGAGGTTTGGATGGGTCCGCTCGATCATGGAATAAGGCGCTGTGAAAGTTCGTTGTGGGGTCGGAGTTCCAGTGCAGGTCGTAAGCCATGATCGAAATGTAATCCAGATATCTGCTGACTTCCTTCAGCTCAAAATTCTTGTAGTACTCCTCTTCCGCAGGTAGGGCGGCAGTGAGCAGATATCCGGGTCGCAACTCATCCAGTTGACGCCGAAATTCGGCCGCCAGAGCGGTAAAATTTGCCTTGTCCTCAGGGCGCCCCTGAGTGACTCCGCCCTCGACTGGATACTCCCAGTCAATATCAATGCCATCAAAAATCCCCGCTCCCTCAATACCGGGAGCGAAGTGGCCGGCAATGAAGGTTTGAACGCAGGAGCGGACGAAATCGCGCACATGATCAGGCGCAGCCGCACTGGTAAAACCCTGCGACTGTCCCCATCCGCCGAAAGAGATGAGTATCTTCAGATTCGGATAGAGATGCTTCAACTCCTGAAGTTGATGAAAGGTGCCGCGCAACTGGTTTGGATCCTGAGGGTCAGCGCTTCCGTCCACACTCGAGGCAGCATCGTATTCATGCTCCAGTGCCACCTCACGATTCGCGATCTGGCATTGATCGTCTGTTACGTGACCAAAAGCATAGTCCAGTTGCGTAAGCAGGCTCGCCGCTCCGCTTGTCACAATATTTTTTACCGGATACTTGCCGGACGCCGCTCCGGACTCAGTGAAATAACCAATGATCTGGCCCTGATGGCGTTTTTTCGCGTGGAGTGCGGGACAAAGTGCAACAACTGCCACCAGAACAGACATCAAGCGCCGACGATGATTGCCAGTGATCAATCTATTCTCCGCGAAATTCATCAATTCGCTATCTCCCCGCCAATGATGGTGTGCGCCACCTGTCCTTCTGGCGTAAGCACAACCAGATCAGCGCGCCTTCCCGTTGCCAACAAGCCTCGCTCCTCTGAAATTCCCAAACGCTGCGCGGGATTCAACGTTGCCAGCTTGATTGCCTGCTGGATTTGCCATCCTGCGAAAGTCATTACGTTGCGGATTGCGCGATCAAGGGTGAGAACACTTCCTGCCAGTTTGCCCTGATACTCACAACGGCCGTTGCTCACCTGCACCTCAAGCCCGCCGAGACTGTAGACCCCGTCTGGCATCCCCGTTGCACTGATCGCGTCAGTGATGAGTATGGCCCGGTCGGCACCTTTTGCGCGCAGAAACAGGTTCAACACGCTCGGATGGACGTGAATTCCGTCTGCGATGATGTCCGCTGTCAATTCGTCACTCTCCAGAACTGCGCCCAGAATGCCCGGGTCGCGATGATCGAGCGCGCGCATGGCATTGAAGGTGTGCGTTGCATGGTCAGCGCCGGCGGAAATCCCAGATTGCGCTTGCTGATACGTGGCATTCGAGTGTCCCAGACTGGAGTGAACGCCAAGCTTTCGAGCGTACCGAATTGTTTCCGCCGCGCCCGGAAGCTCCGGAGCAATCGTCATCATGCGGATGGTCCCCGCGGAAGCCTGCCAAAAATCGTTAAGTGCTTGCGGGGAAGGCGGTAGAAGATTCTGCGGTGGATGCACTCCGCGTTTTTCATGGCTGATAAAAGGACCTTCAAGGTGAATGCCAAGAGGAGCCGCGCGGCCCTGACTTCTGTTTGGCTTGGCGATCGACTTGCCCAGGCCGTCTAACGCTCCAAGAATTTTCTCGTGAGGCGCTGTGACAGTGGTCGGCAGATAAGCTGTGACGCCATGTTTCACGAGTTGGCGCTCAATCTCTGACAGGGCGGACTCATCAGCTTCCATGGCATCTCTGCCCGCGCCGCCGTGTATATGGATATCGATGAATCCGGGAGCCAGGATCAAATCTGGAAAATCAAGTCGGCGGCCGGCGGGGATTTCTGTCGCGGCGTGGGACTCGAGAGAAGTGATGTGTCCATCTTCCACAACAACGACCGGCGCTTCAATCCATTCGACCGGGGTAACCAGGCGCGCGGCAGTAATGACGGTAGGCATGAAGGTAGTCAGCTCAATTCTGTTTACACGTTCTCCGCAGTTGCTGCAAGCACAAAGCCGGGCGAAGGTCCCCGCAACGGCACCCGCCGATTCGGTTCCGGGGACAAAACGCCCCTGCTCTTCAGGGAATCACTGATTGCCGTTTCCCACTTTGGAACGGCTTATTGAATCGATTAGTTAAATTTTATTGAATCGTTTCATGAAAAAGTGTACTGTGTTGAGGTTTTTTTGGCGCGGGCTTCCTGCCAGCGCTGCGTATACCGCAACCCCGTCGAGCAGCAGCCGACCGACTCCGGCAGATCCTTTGCCGGAAACACACCATGGCAAATGCATCCTTATCCAGCAGTTGAAAGCTGGAAGAAAGAGATTAGGAGCCCGCCGATGAAAAAGCTTTATAGCGGCATCCTGGGTGTGGCATTGGTTCTATGCTTAACATCCGTCAGATCATCTTCTCAAACCATTCCTAACTGGGCGCCCAACACCGCTTATGCAGTTGGCGCGCTGGTCATATATCAGAATGTTGAATACAAATGTATTCAGGCCCACACCTCCCAGGTTGGTTGGGAGCCGCCTAACGTTCCAGCGCTATGGGGAACGGTCAGTGGCACGCCGACGCCCACTCCGACTCCAACTGCTACGCCCACTCCGGCTCCAACTGCAACGCCGACTCCTACGCCTCCACCGGGCGGTGGCGGCACATGCGCTCCGGCATGGAATCCCAGCCTTGCTTATTGCAATACCTCCACCACCACTTGCAATGGCGGAAACAAGGCCAGCAAGAACGGTTTGAACTTTACTGCGCAATTCTGGAACCAGGGTCAGGATCCGACGATTGCCGGCCACGCCGGTCCTGCAGGCTCCGGCGACCCGTGGTTTACGGGCGTTGCCTGTACCACAGGCGCGCCAACGCCTACTCCAACTCCCACTCCTACACCCAAACCCACGCCGACGCCAACTCCGCCACCGCCGGGCAGCGTGATCTTCGCTGCGTATAAGGACGTGACACTCAACGCCAACTTCAATACCGGGCTGCAGCAATCGGCTGTAACGGGCACGGTCCAGCCGGTGACCAGCGCCATGCCGAACTCGACGCTGATCTGGTCTTTTGCCACCGGCACCTGCGATGCAGAATCCTGGGCTGGCATTACGCCCGCGCAGGAAGCCACCAACGTTCAGGCCTTTGTCAACGCCGGCAAGAAGTACATCATCAGCACTGGCGGCGCCAATGGCTCGTTCGACTGCTCCAGCGGTCAGGGGCTGATCAACTTCATCAATCGTTATAACTCGCCAAACCTGGTCGGCATTGATTACGATATCGAACTGGGCCAATCGTCGGCGCTCATTGACGATCTGATCAACGCTACCAAGACAGCCATGCAGACATTCCCCAACCTGCAATTCAGCTTTACGATCCAGTCACTCGGCTCCATGTCGGCCAATCCCATCACGGGGGGAAGCGCCGGCACGACTGTGGTGAATGAGATCAAACGTCTGGGGCTGACCGGCAACTACGTCGTCAACCTCATGACTTTTGACTATGGCTCCACCACTACCAGCAACTGTGTGGTAGTAGGCAACGCGTGCGATATGGGCCAGTCCGCGATCGCCGCGGCGCAGGCGCTCAACGCTCAATCCGGCATACCTTTCACTCATATCGGAATCACAATGATGATCGGAAAGGCCGATACCCAGGACGAGATCACAAGCCTGCAGAACATCGACACGGTGAATGCTTTCGTGATCTCCAATCATCTGCCGACTTCGCGCTTCTGGGCGTTCGATCGCGACACGCCCGGCGCCGGCGGCAGCTCGAGTAGTGGCACCACGAATCCTGCCCTTGCTTATACGCATGAGTACATGAACAGCCTGGGCATACCATAAACAAGAAACCGGTGGCGTCCGCGACGATCAGCCGCGGACGCCATCCTTTATGCTCAATGGGAAAAATCAACTCTGTGAATTTCGCAAATCGACGCGAGCACGCCTCTCCTGCACGGTGGGTGCCCACCCTCTATTTTGCCGAGGGGCTGCCTTTCTACACCGTCAGCCTGATGGCGTTGGTTTTTTATCAGCGCGTTGGCGTCAGCAATGAAGTTATCGCGCTGAGCACAAGCCTGTTGTTGCTGCCGTGGTCGCTCAAGCCCTTGTGGAGCCCATTCCTGGAGATGTACAAGAGCAGGAAATTCTTCGTCGTGTCTTTTGAATTTATCGGTGGGCTTTGCCTGGGATTGCTGGCGTTATGTTTGCCGCTTCCGGGCTACTTTCGTTATTCGATTGCTTTATTGTCGATCGTAAGCTTCTGCGCCTCTTCGCACGATATAGCCGCGGACGGTCTCTATATCGCGAGCCTCAATCCGAAACAACAATCGGCCTATGCCGGCTGGCAAGGCGGCTTCTTTAATGTCGCGCGTTTCTTCTCGCAGGGAGGACTCATCATCCTTGCCGGATTACTTGAGGCGCGGATGCCCATCTTGCGCGCCTGGATGATCATCTTTGGCAGCCTTGGCGTGATGCTTGTTTTGCTTGGCCTTTATCACGCGCGCGTGCTGCCCACCGGCGGAGAAGACCGGCGTTCAGGCAACTTAAAGGAAGCAGCCAGGACCTATGGGGACGTGGTTGTGCGCTTTTTTCAGAAGCCCAACATCATTCTGTTGCTGGTTTTCATTTTTCTGTACCGCGCGGGCGAAGGACAACTGGTAAAAATCGGTCCTCTATTTCTCAAAGCCGCGCGCACAGATCACGGCCTGGGTCTGAGCACTGCGCAATTTGGGACGATTTATGGCACGCTGGGCACGGCGGCTTTCATTGCAGGCACGGTGCTGGGAGGCTATTTCACTTCATGGCTCGGACTGAAGCGGGCCATCATTCCCCTGATCATCATCATGAATTTGCCGAACGTGGCATACGTTTACTTGAGCACCGCTCTGCCCACAAATTATGCACTGGTTGCAACCACGCTGAGTGTGGAAATGTTTGGCTACGGTTTTGGATTTGTCGGTGTGATTCTGCTCATGATGCAGGAGATCGCGCCAGGAAAATATCAGGCGGCCCACTACGCTTTTGCTAATTCATTGATGAACCTGGGCCTCATCGTGCCCGGCGCAGTGAGTGGCTATATCCAGAAATGGATTGGCTACCAGAAGTTTTTCATCTGGGTGCTGATTGCAGCCATTCCTGCTCTGGCGATGGCCCGCTTCATTCCAATTGGCGGCGCAAGCGCCGAGCCTCAACCCACACCGACGAAAGCCTTGGCGGGTGGAGCCATAGGAACTGGAATCACTGGATGCAAAGTGCAATCTCGAAAAATTCTATGACGTTGGAACAAGCAGTAGGACAGCAGTTTCTGCTGACGTTTGAGGGCAGGGAAGCGCCGACCGATCAATTTCTTGAAGTGTTGCGACGCCAGCACGTCGGCGGAGTAATCCTTTTCCGCTATAAGAACATGGGCAATCTGGCTGAGCTGCGTGGATTAACTCATGCTCTGCAGCGTGCCGCCGCCGAATCAGGCCAGCCTCCGTTGCTGATTGCCGCGGATCAGGAGGGCGGCCAACTCATGGCCGTGGACCAGACCACGCAATTTCCTGGCAACATGGCCCTGGGAGCGGCTGGCTCAGACAAGCTCGCTTACAAGGTCGGACGTGCGATCGGGAAAGAGCTTTCTGCGGTGGGCATCAACGTTGATTTTGCCCCGGTCTGCGACGTCAACAGCAATCCTCGAAATCCGGTCATTGGCACGCGCTCGTTCGGGGAGGATCCGAAGTTGGTGGCCCGCATGAGCGCCGCGCTGATTCGCGGTCTGCAAAGTGCAGGAGTGGCCGCGACCGCCAAACATTTTCCAGGACATGGCGACACTTCCAGCGACTCGCATCGCGGTGCCCCCATCGTGAGGCACAATGCTAAGCGGATCCGCTCTGTCGAACTGTTTCCATTTCGCGCTGCCGTGAACAGCAAGGTGCGGCTGGTAATGACAGCCCATATCGTGATGCCAGCGTTGAATGGCGGATCGAATGAATTGCCGGCGACGCTCTCGCCGCGAATCCTGCGCGATCTGCTTCGCCGGAAGATGCGCTTCAAGGGCGTTGTCGTATCAGATGCTCTCGATATGCACGCCTTGGAACAGGGCCCCGGTTATGTGGCTGAAACAATGTCTGCCGTTGCTGCGGGAATTGATCTGCTTCTCTTCAACCACGATCTTTCCCGAGTGGACCCGGCGAGAAGCAACCTGGTGCAAGCCGCGCGGAGGGGGCTGCTCTCAGCCGATGAGATTCATGCTTCAGCCCGGCGAATCCTTGATTTGAAAAACTGGATCAAACGACAGCAACAGGAATCTTTAGCCGTGATTGGCTGCAAGGAGCATCTTCAACTTGCACAAGAGGTGGCGCGCAAGTCAGTCACACTGGTGCGCGATACCGCTCGACTCCTGCCTTTGCGGGTCGGCGCGGACGAGAAGATTGCGGTTGCAATTCCGCGCCCGCAAGACCTGACTCCAGCCGATACCTCGTCGTACGTGAAGCCGGTGCTCGCGGATGCGCTTCGGCGATATCATCCGCGAGTGGATGAGTTTTCATTTGCGATGAGCCCGGCAGCCGAGGAGATCGGAGCATTATCCGAGCGGATGGCCAAATACGATGTGGTGGTCCTGGGAACCATCAACGCTACTGCTCATCCCGCGCAGGCGCGGTTAGTTCAGAAACTCATCAGACAGAAAACACGCATGATCACGGTCGCGCTGCGCATGCCTTATGATCTTGCGGCATATCCAGCGGCACCCACTTACGTTTGCACATACAGCATCCTGCCTCCAGCAATGGAGGCGCTAGCCGAAGCGCTTTTTGGGCGTATTCCTTTTGCCGGCGCTCTGCCGGTGACCATCCCGGGACTTTTCGCCAAGAGTAACAAAGGAAAGCGGAGTTCGTGACAGATCAGGGAACCGCCTGGGTCGATTCACGAATCACCAGCTCAGCGGGGAGCTTGCGATGGATGGCCGAGCCGCTGCGATTTTCGGCGGCCGCGCTGATACCCTCAATGAGAATGCTGACCGCACTGGCGCCCATGGCCTCCATCGGCTGGCGAACCGTGGTCAGCGAAGGCACAAAGAGCTGCGATGGATTCACGTCGTCAAAGCCGATGATCGAACACTCTTGCGGTACCTTGACGCCGGCCTTGGCCAGGGCGCGTAACGCGCCAAAGGCGGTCATATCGTCATAGGCCATCAGCGCTGTAAACGAGCGTTTTTGTTTCAACAGTTCTTCAGTGATGCGGAAAGCATCATCGACCCCGGCGGTCAGGTTCACTTGGTCCGGCAAGTCCACTACCAGTTTGGGATCGAGTTCAAGCCGGGTATCTTTGGCGAAGCGCTGCACTCCTCGCCAACGCGCCTTGCTGCTGGCGAGCGCCCGCGGACCGCGGATGAAGGCGATCTTGCGATGTCCGAGAGAATAGAGATGCGCCAGGGCAGAATAGGCGCCGCCCTCATCGTCCACGGTTACCGAACTGGTTGCATTCGACTCGAGTTCGCGGCCGATGATGACGGTGGGAGTCTTGCCGCGCTCCAGATCGGCCAGGAGATTGATGTCCAGATACAGCCAATTGGCCAGTACCACCAGGCCCTCCACCCTGCGCTCCAGCATCATCTCCAGATATCGTTCAAAACGGGCGCGTTCATTATGGGCGTCGGCCAGGATCGAGAGAAATGATTCCTGATACAACGATTTTTCGATTCCCCGTAGGATCAATGTGCAATAGGGGTCGGTGATATCGAAGAGGATAACGCCCACGGTATGATTTCTTTTGCTGCGCAGCGACTTGGCAAAAATATTCGGATGATAGCCAAGTTTCTTTGCCGCCTTGTGAATACGCGCCTTGGTAGCAGGAGGAATATAGCGGGCCAGTGGGGCATTGTTCAGAACAATGGAAACTGTGCTGGCGGCAAAGCCGCTCTCCCGTGCTACATCACGGATGGTGACAGACGCTTTCCTTACGACCTGCCTTTTCATTTTTTTTGTTTTCCTTAGGGGGTATGGGCATGCGAACCGGTTCCCCTATTCTCGCATTGATCGGCCATACATGTTCAATAAAATTCAGTGACAAAGGACCTGTTTTTCCAATTGTTTTATTGAAACGATTCGTTATAATTACGTTCCGGTTCTGTTTTTCGCAGGAGGTGGGCCATGCCGGCATTCTCCATTGGGGTTGACCTGGGAGGCACCAACCTGCGCATTGCTGCTGTGGAAGAGAGCGGTACTCAGCTTGAGGGTGTGGATGCGCTCACCGAAATCAGCCGCGGGCGCGAAAAGGTCGTCCACGAGCTCACCGAGGCTGTGCGCTTTCTGGCTGACAAGTATTCTCCCTCACATAAGTTCCTGGGACTGGGAATCGGCATTCCGGGGATCATCGACCTGCAAAGCGGTACCGTTCATTCGGCTTCAAATCTCCCTGACTGGAGCGGATATCCGGTGCGCGACGATCTGGAAAGGCGACTGGGTACTGCGGTGATCCTGGAAAATGATGCAAACTGCGCTGCGGTAGGTGAAAAATGGCTGGGCGCGGGGCAGCATGTTGAAGACCTCTGCATGATCACGCTGGGTACCGGCGTCGGCGGCGGTTTTGTGGTCAATGGCCGGCCCTGGCATGGAGTTCTGGGGATGGCAGGAGAACTCGGTCACATGACCGTGATGGCGGAAGGCAGGGCATGCCCGTGCGGCAACCATGGCTGCCTGGAGCAATATGCTTCAGCCACGGCAATTCGTCGAGCAGCGATTGAGGCCGCAGATTCAGGAGAATCGCCCTGTTTGTCCTCAGCAAGAAAGCAAGATCCAGCGCTGAGTGCCCGGACGGTATACACCTGCGCGCAAGCTGGGGATCCGCCCGCCCGCCATATCTTTGCTGCTGCCGGGACGGCCCTGGGGATCGCTTTGGCCAATCTGATCAATGCTTTTAACCTGCCTATGTACGTAATCGGCGGCGGCGTCTCCCGCGCATGGGACCAGTTCTCCCCGGCCATGTTTCAGGAATTGACGGAACGCTCAATCGTCTTTCGTGCGGGGGAGCAGCAGAAGCAGAGCCATCGCGCAACGGAGGTCAAGCCTGCGCAACTGCGTGATCGCGCGGGATTGATCGGCGCCGCGCGTCTTCCTATGATCCTGCGGCTGGCCGTTGCTGTTCGCTGGCAGTCTAGCTCACTCAACCTGAATCCCGGTCATCCCAATCCGATGCGATTTGTCCCATTTTGGAAAATCGCAGTTGCTAAAGTCGTCAACCCGTCAGCTCAGCTTACAAAAAAACTTCCTGGACCTATTGACATGCGAATCTGCATTTGTGACAATCTCGCCCGTGTTTATGAAATCGTTTCAATAAACACTGAATAAGTTCAATAAACGATCAACTGCTCTCAGGGTGTTCTCGCCCCTGGACTTTCGGAGGTCACATGCTGCGTTTGATGATTTCGCAATCAGGTCTCCACTCCAACGGCTGTCGAGTAGCAGGTGTTGGGCGAACCAACTTCCACACGGCGCTTACCGGAAGCGTCCTCTTATTGCTGGCGTGCGCCTTGGTGCTCATGGTGAATCTCCCGGTTTCCGCGCAGGAAGTCACGGGATCGATTGTGGGTACCGCGCTTGATCCAAGTGGCGCCGCCATCGTCGGCGTGAATGTCACCGCGAGAGACGTTGATAGGGGGACGGTCTTTAACGCAACCACGGATGATACTGGCTCATTCCGGATCGCGCGGGTGCCGGTTGGCCGCTACGAAGTGAAGGCTGAGATGAAGGGCTTCCAGACCGCCCTCAAGCCCACATTCGATCTTGTGCTTAACCAGACCGCCCGCCTGACCTTTGACATGAAGGTGGGGAAGACTACTGACACCGTTGAGGTCAACTCCCTGCCGCCGCTCTTGAAAACGGATTCCACCGAGATGAGCACGCACATAGATTCGGTTGCCACGGAGAACCTGCCGCTCATCACCAGAAACTATAACGAGTTGACGTTGCTCACACCCGGCGCGGTAAGCACCAACCCTGGGGCCTTCGTCTCTGGCCAGTCAACGTTCCAGGTGGGAAGACCTTATATCAATGGGAATCGCGAGCAAACCAGCAATTACATTCTCGACGGAATGGACAACAACCAGCACGACAACAATGAAGTAGCGTTCGCGCCCAGCGTTGATGCAATTCAGGAATTCAACCTGATCACGCAGAACCCATCGGCGGAATTCGGCAATTTCCTCGGCGGTATTGTGAACGCTACGCTGAAGTCCGGCACCAACTCTTATCACGGCAGCGTCTTTGAGTTTTTGCGCAATGACATATTCAATGCCAACGAATGGAGTAACAACCTCTTTGGAGATGATTCAGCCGGCCACGAGAAGGTGCCAAGGCCGAAGTTGCGCTACAACCAATTTGGCGCAACGTTCGGAGGCTCTATCGTCAAAGACAAACTCTTTTTCTTTGTCGATTATCAGGGGCAGAGAATGGTTACGCCCTCCACGCAGTCAGCCAGCGTATTGAGCCAGGCGGAACGCGGAGGGAATTTTGGACAGTTCTGCACCAGCAACGGAGGCACGTTTAATGCCGCCGGAATCTGCAGCAATCCCGCCTTCCAGCTTTACAATCCCCAGGCTGGAGTTGCCCCGGGAGCCAGATCGGCAATTCCGTTCAACAATTTGGTGGGGGCCGGCCTTGCGCTCAGTCCGGCAGCCGTAAAGATCGTTAATTCCGCTCTGTATCCGTTACCGAATAACGGCGTCAATGGGCTGATCTATTCGCAACGGGTTGAAAACAACGCAAATCAGGGCGACATAAAACTCGATTGGATACCTTCACAGAAAGACCATTTCTATGGACGCTATTCGCAGCAGGACGTGGAGAATCCAACCATTGAAACTTTCGTTCTCGCCTCCAATGGAATAACCAATTTCAGCTATCCCCTTAAGAACGTTGTTGCCGATTGGACAAGAACAATCAGTCCAACTATGTTGAACGACCTTCGTCTGGGAGTCAGTTACTTCCCGGTTTTCCAGGGATTCTCCAATCCTACCGGCCAGAACCTGCCCCAAACTTTTGGGATACCTGGCTCACCGAGCACGTTTTTGCCTTCCCTCGGCGGATTTCAAGATGGCATTAGCGGGATCGGCAACAATCTTGCCCAAACCAACGTATTTGCCGATACAGTCATTCAATTCAGCGATTCCTTTTTGATGACCAGAGGCGCCCATGAATTTCACACTGGCTTTCAGTTTAATCGGTACCGCGATAATTTCCTGTATCCCGGCAATGAGGGATTGGCGGGCCAATTCAATTTCAATGGTCAGTTCACCAGCAACACGGCCGCGGGCGCCACAGGTTCCAGCTCCGCTGATTTTCTGCTGGGCCTGCCTAACAGTCTGGGGATAGGCCAGGGAACTGGCAACCGTCACGTGAACAACAGCCTCTATGCGCTATTTTTCCAGGACAACTGGCGGGCGAGACGGAACCTGACCCTGAATCTCGGACTTCGCTGGGATCTCAATACTGCTCGCACGGCCGAGGATGGTAATGCGGTAAATTACGCGCTGTTCGGCGGGCAACTCATTACGCCGACCATCAACAATAATGGTCTGGGCGGAGCACTTTATCACCAATATAACGGCGTCGCAAATTTCCAGCCGCGAATTGGGATCGCATGGCAGCCCGAGTTCTTAAAAAATACCGTGATCCACGCGGCGTACGGAATTTCAAATTACACGGAAAGCAACGGCGTCAACAATCTTCTTACCCAGAATCCGCCGTTTGAGACGGCACACAACGTCACGTTCCTCCCCAGTTCGCCCCTTCCCGGTAGCACTCTGGACCAGGGCTTCACTGGATTCCCCACGGGATGCACTCCCGCATTGGCCGTTGCGTTCTCACCCACGTGCTTCAGCGGCGTGAACATACACGCCTTTGACGTCGATCTGCGTCCCACCGTTCACTATGCCTGGAACTTGAGCATCGAGCATCAGTTTGGAAAGGCAACCACTATGCAGATTGGCTACGTTGGCCAGACGAACCAGCACCTTTCCAACATCATCATGCTGCAACAAAAGCAGTTGAATCCTGACGGCACTGTATCACCCAGTCCCTTCTTGAACCCGACTCTTTTGAGCGAAGTCGGTCAGGCGCGGTTCACGTTGTCGAATGGCATTTCCAACTACCACGCCTTGCAGACGGTTTTACAGGAGAGATTCAAGAATGGACTTCAGGCCCAGGTTAACTACACCTGGTCTAAATGCCTGAGCGATACTCCGGGCTTTTTCGGCCAATTTGGCGACAACGTAAGCACTCAGTCGCAGACGATTGGTGGCTGGGCTTTCCCCCAGGATCCCTATAACCAGCGCGGAGACTACGGGCGCTGCCCCCAGGACGTAGCATCTCTTTTTAACGGCTACGTAGTTTACGACCTGCCTTTTGGCCATGGACGCCACTTTGGCAATGGTGTGAACAAGGCTGTGGACTTGGTGGCTGGCGGATGGCGTGCCAGTTCCGATTTCACCTTTCATACGGGCTTCGCGCAAACTGTCTTCGCTGGCCAGGACCTCTCAGGAACCGGAGGTTTTTCCACGCGCCCCAACTGCGTTCCAGGAGTGTCCCAAACTCTTCCTTTCGGGCCTGACCCGGCTTCAGTGGCAGCGGGCACGCCACACTTCAATTTCCTCAATCCGGCAGCCGTTTCCCAACCAGGACCGGGTACCTTCGGCAACTGCCCTGTAGGCGCGTTCCGTGGTCCCGGATACAAGGCGGTAAACTTAAGCCTTGGAAAGGCATTCTCTGTTACTGAAAGACAGAGCCTGGAATTCCGGGTGGACGCGGTTAACGTATTCAACATGCCAATCTTCAATTTTGGCGAGGAATTCAGCGGCCAACACACGCAGGGAGCATCGAATTTCGGCCAGATTGACAGCTCCCAGGGAGCGCGCAACTTGCAATTAGGATTGAAGTTCCGCTTTTGAGTTTCGGCCGTCAATGCCTCCTGCAACTCACGATGCGGAGCCGCTAATGAACGTGGCTCCGCGATTTCCAACCCTCGTCCAGCATCGGGCTCCGGCGTCAATTTTTGATAGCAGAACCGGGAGGTGCTGCAAACTGAAGACGCGACACGCACTGATTACCTTCTTGTCAGCAGTCCAGCAACGCACGCAAAACTAAGGGTCGATTATGCCGACAAATTCTTCCAAAGCGAGAGGGCATTTTCCCCATTTCATGCTCAAAGAAATCTATGAGCAGCCTGACGCTGTCCGCCGCGTGCTGCAAGACCATCTCGATAGCGAAGGTAACGTGCGGCTGCCGCAGCTGCCCTTCACCTCCGATCAAATCCGGTCGTTTTCGAAAATCACCATCGCTGCCAGCGGTTCCAGCCGCCACGCCGGAATGGTGGGCGAGTTCATGTTCGAGCGCATGGCGGCCATTGATGTGGAAGTCGATTTCGCCAGCCAATATTGCTATCGCGACCCCGTAGTCGCGCCGGAAGAGCTTACCGTTTTTCTGTCTCAATCCGGGACCACCATCGACACACTAACCGCCTTGCAAGTCGCCCGGCGTAAGCATGCCAGATCGCTGGCGATCTGTAACGTTCCTGAAACTCCGCTGACCCAGCTCGCGGATGCGACTTTCCTGACGCACGCCGGCGAGGAGATAGCCATCGCCGCCACCAAGAGCTTCACCACGCAGTTGACGGCGCTGTTCCTGCTGGCCGCATATTTTGCTCAAGTGCGAGGGACCTTGAATGCTGCCGCGCGGCGGGCTCTGGCCGAGTTGCAGAATCTTCCGGCACGGATGGAAGAATCTCTCCACACAGACGAACGCAGCCGCGATTATGCGCAACAGCTCTACCGATTCAAGGATTTCATCTTCATCGGGCGGGACATCGACTATCCCATCGCGCTGGAAGGCGCGCTGAAGCTTAAAGAAGTCTCTTACATCCATGCTGAGGGGTATCCCACGGGCGAACTCAAGCACGGTCCCACGGCACTGGTCAATGAGCAGCTCCCGATTGTCGTCCTGGCGGCCCATGATCCGCGGGATCCGGATTCAACACTGCGTTATCGCCGCAGCGTTTCCAATATCCGCGAGTTCATCGACCGTGAAATTCCAGTGGTGTCGATCGTGCCCCACTCAGATGGCGAAATTGAGAAGATCGCTCCCTGTGTGCTGCGCGTGCCAGACGTACCCTTGCTGCTGCAGCCGATCCTGGAAGTAATACCGTTGCAGCTGCTGGCGTACCACATCGCCGTTCTGTGCGGGCGTGATGTCGATCGCCCGCGCCATCTTTCCAAATCGGTCGTGGTGGAATAGAACCGAGGTTGTGAAAAAGCGGTTTCTTCGTAAAGCCGAACCGTGAATATTTCATTTGCAGCTGAGCGTTTCTTGGCCGGCCGGAATGTCGCACCGCTCGACTTTGAAATGGATTTTTGTTTTTCGTATGAATTGAATTCAATCGGTTACTTTCGACAAGCAGAATGGTCCTGACGGCCTGGCTAGGCGGCTACCTCGCGGTCAGACACCCCGTAAAGAATTAGTTCAACGCGGCTCGAAATCCCAAGTTTGTCATAGATGCGGAACAAATGGTTCTTCACTGTATGCTCGCTTACTCCAAGACGTGATGAAATCTCTTTATTAGTAAGACCTTGCGCCACCAGCGGCACAATCTCCTGTTCGCGCTTGGTCAGCAGCGTGTCCCCGTTGGAATTGACACATCGGAACGGCACCGCTGTTTCGAGCGCTCCAAGCACTTGCTGAAGGTCGGCGCTGCTTGCCCATATCTGTCCACTGTGAACCGCGGTAATGCATCTGCTCAAGAGCTGCATGGAGGCAGAGCGCTTGAAAACACCACGCGCGCCTGCGCGGAATGCATCGGTCACGATCTCGCGGTCCGAGTCATCCATCAACACTACGCACCGCGTTTTCTCGGAGAGCTGGCGCGCTTGACGAACAATCTCCAGTCCCCGGTATGGACCATCGGCCAGATGGGTGCTGACAACTGCAACATCGGGAGAACGTTCGACGATCGCCTTGAGCGTGTCACCGAAACTAACGGCAGATTTCACAATGCTGAGCGTCTTCACTCGTCCCAGCGCCCGAGCGAGTAGCTCGGAAGTCATAAAGTTGGCATCGCTTACAACAACAGAAATCTGTGAATCACGCCTTGGTCGTTCTGTAGATTTCGCGTGCTGGCTGGAGTTAGAAGATGCGTGCGCTGTTTCATGCGCCCTTTCTTGTCGATCACTCGCGGAAGTCTCTACGCGACTTCTCATAAAATACTCCTGCTGAATACAACCCATCGACGTGCCTGGGAAGTCTTGATCATTCGCTCCTGCGAGGAAGTTACGTTCATAGACTGACAGATTGGCCGATCTCGCAGCCTGTTTGATTGCCCCGGTACAAAGGCGTTCGCCCAGGGCGGGCATAGTCTTTGCAGGATCCCCTAAACCCGGGCGTTTTTCTGGGGCCATGCTTGATCGTGAGTGCCGCTGGTCGCGATCAATGGACGGGTACCCGGCTGCGAGCATTGAATCGCAAAGGTGAGACTCATAGAGTGCCCGTGGTTGGAGCACAATGGCCCCGCGAACAGTTACCTCCCCAGCTCCAACCATCACGTATTACTCCCTCTCTGCTGGCCCACACTTCTCTCCCTGCGCGAGGCCGGATTACCCCCTCCTTCGAGGGAAACCCACCGGTGGTTGGCAGCACTTAGTATCGGGCTTACATGTTGCTGATTTATCTCGCGGTCTAAAGCATCCGAGAAGGATCCGATCATGAGATACGCCTATAAGGAATCTGTTCTAACTTGTAGAAAACTCTCTGCAACACACAATGATGCATGCTGCGCCATGTGGTTTGGCTGAAGTCGCAACTTATTGCGTGTAGTTGAAAGCACGGGTGCTGCTGATTTCAATGTGCACATGCAGGTCAGGAACGCACCTTGGCCTATTGAGCCAACGTACTAAGAGAAAGAGATGCCATCTCTGAGAAGCTTTCCTCCGTACCTGGCTTCTGGCGGTGGATCTGAGGTGGAGATTTTCTTCTCTCATCAGAGCGCAACAGTCTACTCCTTGCTGGCGGCATGGTCACAAGCTACGATTTCGGCATAAGGGCAGGCAGCTGTTTCTATGTTCATGTGCCCTGCTGGTGAACTCTGAGTTCAAATCCCTCAATGTAGTTGAGATGGCGAAGCTATATCGAGCCGAGGGGTTACTGATGTTCGCGGCATTTGCGATAAGCGATGTTTAAACTGCAAAGCGCCACATATCAACCGGAGTTGTCCCCGAAAAAATACTGGTATGTGGTGTATACCCGTGCTCGTCATGAAAAATGTGTTGCTGAGCAATGCAGGCTACGAGGTATAACGACGTTTCTGCCCTTATACCAGGTCCGGCGTCGATGGAAAGAACGCCATGCGGATGTTCTTTTGCCGCTATTTCCGTCGTATGTTTTCGTCCATATTGCTCTCGACGATCGCCTGCGTGTTCTGGGGCTTCCGGGCATAGTTTCCCTGGTCTCCTTTAATAACGTTCCCGCGGAAGTCCCGGAGCAACAGATAGAATCCCTCAAACAAGCCATTACTCTCGGCAGGGCCGAACCTCACATCTATCTTCGATCCGGCAGGCAGGTGCGGGTTACGTCTGGACCTCTTCTTGGTTTGGAAGGCATCGTGGTTGAGATACAGAACAGAGTACATGTGATTGTCTCATTCGAGTGGATGGCGCGCTCCGTGGCCGTCTCTCTCGATGCCGACGACGTGGAGAGCTTGCACTAAGGCTGCGATTCCAAGCGCAATGTGTTAACGATGCATTCCACCTTCATGAACATCGCGAACGAACAGGCCCCAACGCCGGTTCCAACCGCCTCAAGCGACAGGCATCGAGACGAAAAACTTCTTAGGCATTTTGGATTTCGCGAGGCACCCTTCGGGGTTACGCCTAATCCGGCATTCCTCTTCTCTTCCGGGATGCACCGGGCCGCGTTGCAATCGATGATTCAATCCATCGAATCGAATCTGGGCTTTACCGTCCTTCTAGGGGGCCCGGGGATGGGAAAGACAACGCTACTGCTTCATCTGCTGACGCAATATCGCGATTCCGCACGAACTGCATTCATCTTTCAGACGCAGTGCAAGCGATATGACCTGCTCCGCTTTCTCGCCTCGGAGCTTGAGCTGCCAGAACAGCATGACGAGGTCGGGTTGCACCAGCGGCTCAAGGAAATGCTGGTGAATGAGGCCCGCGCCGGCCGGAAAGTGCTCATCTTTATTGACGAAGCGCAAAATCTGCGACATCCCTCACTGGAGGCGATTCGGTTGCTTTCCGATTTCGAAACGGCGCGGAACAAGCTTTTGCATATTATCCTCGCCGGCTCTGCGCAGTTAGGCGAGACGCTGCGCGCTCCCGAACTTTCGCCATTGGCACAACGCATCGCGACCGTCTGCCGGCTGGAAGCCCTGACTCCGCAAGAGGTGAACGGCTACGTAACTTTCCGCTTGGGCGTTGCCGGGTGCAGAGCTGCTGAGCACCTGTTCTCACCGGAAGCGCTTGCCGAGGTCGCAGAGCAGAGCGCAGGCATTCCAAGAGTCATAAATTCCATCTGTTATCGCGCGCTTGTTCGGACATATGCCGGCGGTGAGCGGCGTGTCAGCGTCAAGATGGTGCATCAGGCTGCGAGCGACCTTGATCTGGCTCACCCATCGGGCGCTGTGAATTCGACTTCTGTGCCGTTGCAGCGGCCCGAATACCGCCCCGGCCCGAATGCGGATCTCTTTTTTGAAGAAGAAAAACATGAGGCTCTCAACCCTGAAGCGCCCAGTCCGGAACTGCGGGGTGCATTCGAGGAGCCGGGAGTACGCTCTCCACCGACGGCAAAGTTTGCTGTCGCGGAACCAGTAGATCAGCCGCCATTTCCACAACCGCAAGCCGGAGGCAATCCGGAAACCCTTCCTGAATTTCGTCCAGAGAAAAGGTATTCGTTTGAGGCAGCCGAAACAAATCGCTACTCTGATTCTCTAACAACTCCCGGTCTTAAGCCTGGCAAAGGGCATACTCGTTTCACTCTACATGTGGCGTCAGCGCTCACACTGCTTGCCGCGGGCCTAGGGGTGGGCTGGTATGAGCTACAAGTCAGGTCCGGCACAGCTGGGCACGAAAGTGACACGGTGAAACCAATTGCCGGGCCTACCGGGGCCCAAGATGAAAACCCTGGGCAGTCCGACAGCGCGCAGATCTATTCACCGAACACGAGCGCGGAGTCAAATGCAAATCCGGCTGACCGGCGAAGGATTAACCGCAGCAAAACCCAGGCACCGATCGTGGAAACTTTCTCGCAAAATCTGGTTCCACCAAAGCTCTCTCAGCAACGTGAAAACCCGGTAAAAGAACCATCACCGGCTGCCATAAACATCACCAAGATTCCTGACAGCTTGACCGTACCCGTTGCGACTATGCCTAAGCCTTTAGCCGCGCCGCCTGAACCAAGCCGGCAGGCAGCAATCGCCGAAGTGGAAGACTCCACGACCGCAAACCAATCCGCGGAATATCAAACCGCCCCTCGACAGCCAATCAAAATCGTCAAGCCGATATATCCAGAGCGGGCGGAGGCACGGCACATTGAGGGAGACGTGGTCCTTGAACTACAAGTCGATTCAGGAGGGAAGGTTCAGACCGTGCGAACCCTAAGCGGCGATTCTTTATTGGGGGAGGCCGCAGAAAAGGCCGCACGGCAATGGCAGTTCCCTCGCGCAGAGAACCAGGCGGCTTCTACGGTCACGAGGGTCAAGTTCAATTTCAAACTCCCCACTGAGACCAATCGATAATGACCGCGCCCCAACGGACGCTATGGCGCTGAATGTATTCGAGCAGACCAAGCGATGAGTAGAGACTTCGAACTATTGCGAACCATTGAGCAACAGTCAAGGACCCCGGCCAGGGTTGCACGCCGTGAAGTCTATACTGAGGTTCAACCACATCAGATCACTGACTCGCAAGTTCCAAGCGGTGCGGGCGGACAATCTGGCATGAGGGACTCCGATTGGATAAAAGCGCTTGCAATTGTTCGCAAGAGATGGCGGCTTTCAGTCTCGTTTGCCGTCTTACTCGTTGCTGCGGCAGTGTTGATTGTGTTCTTGATCAAGCCCGAGTATCAACCTTCCGGCCGGCTCGAAATCGATCCGCCCGGGGGAGAGATGTTCACGATGCAGGCGAACGGAAATCCCCTGAGCGAGACGCAATACCTGGAGACTCAGGCTCAGGGACTGCAAACTGATGATCTGGCGGTTGCTGTAATCCGCAAGATGGGCCTTGACCGGAACCCCGACTTTAACGCGAAGCTTCCCACTGAGGCAGCCTCCACAGATCCGCTCCAACTTACCCCCGCGGAGAGCGCCGCCTTGCGCGCTTTCCACACCCGATTGAGAGTTACGCACGATCCCAATAGCCACGTGATCACGGTCAGCATGACGGCCCATAACCCCAAATTGGCCGCCGATGTCACCAATACGCTCATGCAAACCTTTGTCGATCGAACCTTAAAGATGAGGCATGACGCCATTGCGAGTTCCAGGGGATGGCTGCAGGCACAACTCAACGATGTTCACGCTCAGGCAGAACAATCCAATCGCGAGTTAGCGGATTTTCAGAAGCGGACCGGAGTCGCCGATATCGACGAAACAAGAAATTCATATGGCGACCTGATGACGGAGCTGAATCGCCAAACGACGCAGGTGCAGTCAGACCGTATTCAATTAGAGTCATATCTTCAGAAGTCCAGCGGAGAGGGCGTTGACTCGCTGCCCCAGGTCCGCGACAACCCAGTGGTGCAGAAGCTCACACAAAATCTGGCCGAGGTGCGGGCCCAACTCTCACAAAATCTGGTTGTCTATGGGATCAACCATCCGAGCACGAAAAAGCTGCAGAACCAGGCGGCCGAGCTGGAGAAACAGCTCAGCATACAAAAGAAAGAAGCACTCGCACAGCTTCGGATGAGCTATGACGCGGCGCGGGCGCGTGAAAGGCTGATGGCGGCGCAAAAGCAGGAAGCCGGCAAGGCAGCCAGTGAAATGGCGGAATACAACAACCTGAAGAAACAGGCGCAGGCCCAGACCACGTTGTACAACACGCTGCTGGGCAAGATAGAAGAAGCAGGCATCGCGGCGGCGTCACAGTCCAGCAGAATTCGCATCGTAGATTTCGCGCGTATTTTGGACCGGCCTACGCGGCCGCAGCGCTTGCCTTACCTGGCGTTTGGTCTTATGGCTGGTTTGATCGGCGGAGTCGTGCTCGCATTCATACGGGAAAAGATGGATTCTCGCCTACACACTCCACAGGACGTTCGCGATTGGACCGGCATCCCTTCTGTCTCCCTAATTCCTGAGTTTGCCGGTAATGGATTCCAGCGGGGACTTAAGTCGCGGCGGAATTCAGACGACGGCGCGACAAAGTTCCTGATTGACCGGCCGCATTCCCCTGAATCAGAAGCGATGCGCGCACTCCACGCAAACATCGTCCTGGCCAAAGAGCAGCAGCCGCAGGTCGTCCTGGTTGCCTCATCAATACCCGGAGAAGGGAAGACGACCGTGGCAGTAAATTTGGCGCTAGCACTTGCCCAGCATCAGCGCACCTGCCTGGTGGACGCCGACCTTCGGCGCCCCTGTGTGGCGGCCACGTTTGGGGTGCGCTCTGACAAAGGACTGGGAGACGTTCTGCTTGGATCACTCGCATTAGAGGACGCATTGGTGAGCATGCCGGATTCTCCTCAGCTCTCCATTCTGCCGGGCGGGAAGGCGAGTGATGAACGCTCTTACCTGATCGCCAGTACTGCAATGGAGTTGATCATGGAATCATTACGCGCTCAATTTGACTTTATTGTCCTCGATTCACCTCCGATCATTCCGTATGCGGAAGGCCGCGCCCTCTCTACACTGACTGACGGCATCATCTTCGTGACACGATCCGGAATTACTCCGGCGCCTGCCATGGCTCGCAGCATGGAATTGCTGGGTGAGGTCAAATCACCACGAATCGTCAAGGTCATACTCAACGCGCATAATTTTCCGAATCAGGATTACTACTACTATCCCTATAAACGCGCTTAACCATTCCCATCCACTTCCGGCACATCGATGAACACTACATTCAGCAACCGAACGCGCTTCGTTAGGCCCTTTGTTGGCGGACGAAAAATACTGATCGTCGCCTTCCAGGCGTTGCTTCTCATCGCGACGTACTACACCGCTTTTGTTGTAAGGCTGGATTTCCCTGTAGACGCACGTACACGAACGATATTCCTTTTGTCACTGCCATGGGTACTGGTCATCAAGCTGGTCATCTTTCACAGCTATGGACTTCTGAAAGGATGGTGGAGATATGTGGGAATGAGCGATTTGGTCGACATAACCAAGGCGAGCCTGACCAGCGGCGCATTGATTTACATGGCTCTGTGGGTTGGGTTATGGCCACGGGCAGGATATCCAAGGTCAGTCATTCTCATTGATCTGGCACTTACGGTTTTGAGTATTGGCGGAGCGAGATTTCTGGTTCGTGCCTACACCGAAACCGTACAGACATGCGTTGCCCAGAAGGAAACACTCGTAGTAGGAGCGGGCGTCGCGGGTACCACGATCATGCGGGAATTAAAGCAAAATCCGGATCTGGACTATAAGCCGATCGGTTTCGTTGATGATGATCTCACGAAGGTAGGCATCAGAATTCACGGAAAGCGGGTACTCGGCACCACCAACGACATCACGGCATTGGTGGAGAAGCATGGCGTGAAGTGTGTGTTGATTGCGATTCCGTCCGCGGCCGGAAAGAAGATTGACGAGATCATTAACAAGTGTTCGCAATCCAAGGTGGAATTCAAAATCCTCAACGGCGTAGGAAAACGCATTGATGGAGAGCCGCGCATCAACCAACTGCGGCAGGTCCGCCTGGAAGATCTTCTGGGTCGGCCACCCGTGCGCCTCGACCTGGGTAATATCCAGAAAAAGTTAGAGGGCGAGTCAGTGCTGATCACCGGAGCGGGAGGCTCCATTGGTTCCGAATTGGCCCGGCAGGTTGCTCAATTTCGTCCGGCAAAGATCGTGCTGCTGGAGCGGTCAGAAAACGACCTTTTCCGGCTGGGTTGTGAGCTCCGCTCAAAATTCCCGGCGCTGAATCAAGTTCCGATAGTCGGCGATATTCTGGACGTGGGCCTGTTGCGAGAAGTATTTGCCGCCCATCGGCCCCATTCAGTTTTTCACGCCGCTGCTTACAAGCACGTTCCCATGATGGAGACGAATTGTTTCCAGGCCGTAACCAATAACATTTTTGGCACCTACAACGTCGCACTGGTGGCACGGCAATATGAGGTGAAGGACTTTGTCATGATCTCCACCGACAAAGCCGTAAAGCCAACCAACATCATGGGGGTGACCAAGCGGATTGCCGAGCTGATCATTCTTGGGCTCCAGCATCAGCGCACGCGCTTTGTCGCGGTGCGTTTCGGCAATGTTTTGGGCAGTAACGGCAGCGTGCTGCCCATCTTTGAAGAGCAAATACGGAATGGCGGGCCGGTCACGGTCACTCATCCGGAAGCCAGACGGTACTTCATGCTCATTCCTGAGGCCGTGCAGTTGGTGCTCCAGGCATCGACCATGGGACACGGTGGGGAGATATTCATCCTCGATATGGGAGAGGACGTGAAGATCGACGACCTGGCCAAAAATGTGATCCGGCTTGCCGGTTTCGAGCCCAGCAAGGAGATCAAGATCGTGTACTCGGGTTTGCGTCCGGGCGAGAAACTGTCTGAAGAGTTGCAGCTTCAAGGCGAGGGTCTGGCGCCAACCGCGCACGAAAAAATCCGCATGCTACAGGGCGGCAAGGTCGACTTCGTGGAGGTGCGCGCCTGGCTGGATGAGCTCTCAACCCTTGTGGAATCCAGAAATGTGCACGGCCTGGTAAAGACGCTAATGTCGCTCGTTCCGGAATACCAGCCCAGTGAAGAGATTCTGGCGCTATGCGATGTTGACCGCCACGATTCTGTAACGCGCTATCGTCGTGGCCGCGCCAGCCTGGCAACTCAATTCAGCGACGCAGCAGCTTAGTTGCTAACTGCAAACTGCAAGAAGACAAGTTCCTTTGAAAATCCAGCTCGCTAGTCCTGCGATTGACATTCCCATTTCATTTAAAGGAGTAGAGGTGATAACTGAAGCAGAAGTGAAATCAACGGTAGAGAATGACGGCGCCGCCGCAGTTTCTTGATTTAGGACAGCAGTTCGAGCAGATCCGCGATGAGGTAATGCGAGCTGTAACCAGCGTCCTGGAGACCCAGCGCTTTGTTCTGGGACCGGAAGTGGAGCAACTGGAAGAGGAGATAGCCCAATATGTGGGCTGCCGTTTCGCCGTGGCTTGCGCGTCCGGAACTGACGCCTTGATCCTGGCGCTCATGGCGGCCGGAATCAAAGCTGGCGACGAAGTGATTACCACGCCGTTTACCTTTGTCGCCACCGCCAGCGCGATCGTGTGTGCCGGAGCTACTCCAGTTTTTGCTGATATTGATCCGGTAACATACAATCTCGACCCCAAAAGCGTGGCCCAAAGTATCACTTCCCGGACCCGAGCCATCATCCCTGTCCACTTGTTTGGTCTTGCCGCTGAGATGGAACCGGTTATGGATATGGCCGGGCGCCGTGGGATCGTGGTGATTGAAGACGCAGCCCAGGCAATTGGCGCGGCCTATCGCGGCCGGAATGTGGGAGCGATCGGCGCTATGGGCTGCTTCAGTTTTTTCCCTTCGAAAAACCTGGGCGGAGCCGGCGACGGCGGCATGATCACAACCAATGATCCGAATCACGCGGATCGCCTGCGGCTCTTGCGTGTCCACGGCAGCAGGAAAAAGTATCAATACGAGATTCTCGGCACGAACAGCCGCCTGGATGCGCTGCAGGCTGCGATTCTGAGAGTGAAGCTGCGCCATCTGAATGACTGGACTGAACAGCGGCGCCGCAATGCGGAGCGGTATCGTCGCCTGTTTGCAAATTCAGGATCTCCAGATTGCCTGCGATTGCCGACCGAACCCGACGGCATGCGCCATGTCTACAACCAGTTCACGGTCCGTTGTGCCGAGCGCGACCTTTTACGTGAACACCTGCATCGCGAGGGGATTCCAACTGAGATCTACTACCCATATCCGCTTCACCTCCAGCCTGCATTCGCTTATCTCGGCTACAAAGAGGGCAGCCTGCCGCATGCCGAGGCCGCTGCGCGTGAAGTATTGTCTTTGCCGATCTACCCGGAACTTAGGGAAGATCAGCAGCAAATGGTCGTTAATGCGGTTAGTCGTTTCGTTAGTCATAGTTCCGTCAATTTGAGAAAGGAAGAATAGAAAATGGTTCGTCCGAACATCGCTGTCATCGGTTGTGGCTACTGGGGCCAAAACGTTGTGCGCACATTTCATACCCTGGGCGCCTTGCGCTGCGTGTGTGATGTGCGTCCGCAGATACTTGAGGCTGCTCGGGAGAAATATGGCGTGCAGACGACCCCCAGCATTGCGGAGGTCCTGGCCGATCCTGAAGTGGAAGGCGTCGCCATCGCAGCGCCGGCTGTTCATCACTATCAGCTGGTCAAGCAGGCTCTGGAAGCAGGGAAGCATGTCCTGGTAGAGAAGCCACTGGCGTTACATCTGGCTGAGGGGCGTCATCTAGCCGAGATTGCAGACTCACATGCCAGGGTGCTCATGGTGGGCCATATCCTCCAATATCACCCTGCAATTCTTAAGCTGAAGGAGATGATTTCGGCAGGAGAGCTGGGGAGAATCAAATATATCTATTCCTCCCGGCTGAACCTGGGCAAACTGCGCGCCGAAGAAAACATACTGTGGAGTTTTGCTCCGCACGACATCTCTGCGGTGTTGTATCTGCTGGAGGAGATGCCGACGCGAGTTGCCAGCCACGGCGGAACTTACATAGATTCGCGCGTCGCGGACACAACCCTGAGCACCTGCGAATTTGCCAGTGGCGTCAACGTCCATATTTTCGTGAGTTGGCTGCATCCTTTCAAGGAACAAAAGCTGACGATTGTCGGTGGCAAAAAGATGGCGGTCTTTGACGATATGGAACCAGAGCGCAAGCTGGTGTTGTATTCGCATCGCATCGACTGGGTTGACCGCATGCCGGTTGCTCACAAAGATGATGGTCAACTGGTGCCCATTCCCAGAGAGGAACCACTGCGTCGAGAATGCGAGCACTTCCTGGAGTGCATCCGGGCAAAGCACAAACCGCGCACCGATGCTGCCGGCGCCCTGCAGGTATTGGAGGTGCTGGATGCCTGCGAGCGGTCTTTGCGCAATGGCGGCAGTCCCGTCGAACTCAATGGCGTTGAACCGTCTTATTCAACACACTCCACCGCGGTGATTGATTCAAAGTGCGAGATCGGGCGCGACACGAAAATCTGGCACTTCTCGCATGTGATGGACGGAGCGAAGATCGGCGCAGGCTGCAACATTGGGCAGAACGTGGTGATCAGTCCCGCTGTTAAGATTGGCAATAACGTAAAAATCCAGAACAACGTTTCGGTTTACACGGGAGTGGAACTCGAAGACGACGTGTTCTGCGGACCCTCCATGGTTTTTACCAACGTCATCAACCCCCGTAGCCATATCAACCGGAAAAATGAATACCGTCGCACGCTGGTGAAACGTGGCGCTTCGATCGGCGCGAACGCAACTGTCGTCTGCGGAGTAACTCTCGGGCAATACAGCTTCGTTGCAGCCGGCGCTGTGGTGACGCGCGACGTACCCGATTTCGGACTTGTGATGGGCGTCCCGGCGGAGCAGGCAGGTTGGATGTGCTACTGCGGCACACGGCTCCCGAATTCGATCCCTCAAGTCGCTTGTGTGGAGTGCGGCCGGGCCTACCACATCGAGAACAATTCTTGCCGCGAGGTGACCGGGGCCCCCAAGAAGCAGCCAACTCCAATCACCGCTTCACCACTTGCCGCTTAACCTGCCATTTACAGAATTCGATTCAGGACAAATATGCCGGACAAATTCATTCCCTTCCATAAACCCTCCATCGGGCCCGAGGAATTTGCTGCAGTATCCCAGGTACTTGAGTCCGGATGGCTGACCACTGGACCTGTGGCGCAGCAGTTTGAACGCAACTTTGAGGCCTACATCGGGTGCAAATATGCGCTGGCAGTGAACTCATGCACTGCGGGTCTACAGCTTGGGCTCGATGCGATAGAACTTAAGCCGAATGAAGAAGTTCTTGTGCCTGCTTATACGTTTACGGCCAGCGCCGCAGTCGTGACCCACGCGGGTGGGCGTCCCGTTCTTTGTGACTCGATACCCGGCGGTTTTAACGTGGATCCTGCCGATCTCGAATCTCGCATCAGTCCGAAGACGCGAGCGATTATGGCGGTTCATATCGGTGGCGAACCATGTGACCTTGCCGTTATTCGCCAAGTCGCGGCTCGGCACAGACTCCACTTGATTGAGGATGCCGCGCATGCCCTGCCTGCTTCTCATAACGGAGAACGCATTGGATCCAACTCAGAACTCGGCGCGTTCAGCTTCTATGCCACCAAGACCATCACGACTGGTGAAGGCGGCATGTTTGTAACCAACAATGAAGCTTATGCACAAAGGGCAATGCTTATGCGTTTGCACGGAATAAGCGGCGATGCCTGGAAAAGATATGCGAAAGAAGGAACGTGGCACTATGACGTGATGGATGCTGGATTCAAGATGAACATGCCAGACCTGCTGGCTGCTATTGGAGTGGCACAACTTCACAAGGCGGATTGGTTCCACCGTCGTCGTCGAGAAATCGCCTCGATGTACCTTGGCCTACTTTCCCCTATCGAAGAATTGGAAATGCCGGCGTTTTCGGATGGACATTCGTGGCATTTGTTCATTGTGCGGCTCCGTCCTGCTCTTCTGGGTAAGAGTCGCCAGGAATTCATTGAAGACCTGAAACATGCCGGCATCGGTACCAGTGTGCATTTCATTCCCCTGCACCTGCATTCCTTTTTTCACCGGCGCTACGGCTACAGGAGGGGAGATTTCCCGAACGCCGAAGATGCGTATGAGCGCGCCATTTCTTTGCCTATCTATCCTGGCATGAGCAACGCCGACGTGGAACATGTCGCAAATACGATTAAGCGGATAGTTCAGGCAAATCGCGCGCGGATCTACGTGGGCAGTATGCAGTCATGACAGTGCAA
The DNA here is from genome assembly GCA_963724105.1 of Terriglobia bacterium. Lineage (GTDB taxonomy): Bacteria > Acidobacteriota > Terriglobia > Terriglobales > Acidobacteriaceae > Angelobacter. Next base: position 1,421,280 of record CAVRTD010000010.1, read on the forward strand.
CAGTATTCTGTGATCGAGCAGCCGATTTCGGCGTGGTGCAACTCAAAAGGGAAGCGCGCGCTGGACATTGTTTTTGCAAGCCTCGCGCTGATGGTTAGTGCTCCGCTCATGCTTTTGATTGCGATCGCCATTCGAGCCACGTCGCGTGGCCCGGCACTGTTCCGGCAGCGCCGAGTGGGGCTGAACGGACATCCATTCCAACTACTCAAGTTCCGCACAATGGAAATAACGGCAGCGGAATCCGGTCCTGGCGTCACACGGGCGGGAGATGCCCGGATCACCTGGATTGGCCGGTGGTTGCGAGAGTGGAAACTTGATGAGCTCCCGCAGCTAATCAACGTACTTCGTGGAGAAATGTCGATTGTGGGGCCGCGTCCCGACCTCGATGAATTCTGGCGGCAGGCCACTGACATTGAGCGCCAGGTTCTTGCCGTTAAGCCTGGCCTAACCGGTGCTGCTACCCTCGCCTTCAGCAGTGAACAGGAGTTGCTTACGCAGATTCCGGCTTCTAACCTGGTGGGATTCTACGTTCGTGATCTCCTGCCGCGCAAAGCTCGCTTGGACTGTGAGTATGCAGCCCGGGCGAATTTTTTGAGTGACTGTAGTGTTCTGCTCAAGACAGTGGCAGGTATCTTTTCTCCTTCCCTTGTTCACGATTCCCCGGAGAAAGCAATATCACCGGCGCAATCTGGAAACGCCGCTAATCGCAAGCGCAATGACTCAGCCGAGCATGACCGGCTGCAGATCTGACAGGGGCAGGGTGAGGGTTCTTTTTATTACTCCATATTTTCCGCCGGAGATCGGCGCTCCGCAGACGCGTATCTACGAACAAGCGCTTCGGCTTCGGAACAAGGGGCACATGGTTTCGGTCCTTACCACTTTCCCAAACTATCCAACTGGGATTGTGCCAAAGGAGTGGAAGCACCGCCTGTTCTGGAAAGGCAGCGATCAGGGATTGGGAGTCTACCGCTTCTGGACTTATGCGACACCGAACTCAGGCTTCTTCAGGCGGATCTTGAGCCAACTCTCCTTCGGACTGCTGGCTTGCATCGCGGCATTGCGCGTGCCGCCCACGGACGTGATTGTTGTCGAGTCCCCGCCGTTGTTCGACGGCATTGCGGCCAATGTTGTGAGCTGGGTGAAGCGGGCCCCTTACGTGTTTCACGTTTCTGATCTTTGGCCCGAAACGGCGATCCAACTCGGAGTACTCAAAAATCCCTTTCTGGTCTGGCTGTCTAAGCGCATTGAAGCCCTATTTTATCGGCGGGCAGCAAGAGTCGTCGCTGTTACGGACGGAATCCGGCGATCCATTGCAGAGGTTGTCGGACAGGAAAAAGTGGTAATGCTTCCTAATGCCGTAGATACCGACTTCTTCCAACCGAGCGTCGAAGGACTAGATCTGAAAAAGACTCTCGGGATTTGCGAGGAGAAATTCTTGGTCTTGTATGCCGGCACTCTCGGTCTCGGCCAGCAACTGGATGTGACACTTGAAGCGGCAGCACTTTTCCAGAACGAAAGCAGCAATGTGCATTTTGTCTTCGCCGGCGACGGAGCAGAGAAGGGAACGCTCCAAAGCAAGGCCATCAAGATGAAGCTCTCGAACGTGAGCTTCGTAGCTCCATACCCGAAGGCCGGCATGCCACAGCTATTACAAGCAGCTGACTGTGTGCTGGTGTCCCTGCGCGATGCCCCGATTTTCCGCGCTGCGCTCCCCACCAAACTTTTTGAAGCCATGGCTTGTGGGCGGCCCGTGGTGCTGGCTGCCGTGGGCGAGGCAGAGGAACTGATGAAGGAGTCAGCAGCCGGATGCTGCGCCCGGCCAGGCGACGCCCAAAGCATTCACGACGCGATACTCAAAGTCCAGCTGCACCCAGCTGAAGCCGAGAAGATGGGGAGACGGGGACGGAAATATATGCTCGACAATTTCAGCCGTGAGCAACGCGTCGAAGACCTTTTAATGCTGTTGCGGCGCGTCGCGCTGGAGGGCATGTCTGCCGGTACGCCTCCAGCTGAAGGCAGAGCCAAAGTCGCGTGAATATATGAAGATCGCTACTGTCCTGGGCGCAAGGCCGCAATTTATTAAAGCTGCCGTCGTGTCGAAAGCACTCAGCTTTAGACCGGACCTTGAGGAAATCATTGTCCACACAGGTCAGCACTACCATGACAACATGTCCGAAGTGTTCTTCCAGGAACTCGACATCGCAAGGCCCGCCTACAATTTAGGAATTGGATCAGGTCTCCATGGTCTTCAGAGCGGGCGGATGCTAGAGGCTATAGAGGGAGTGCTCCTGAAAGAAGTTCCGGACTGGGTACTCGTATACGGCGACACCAATTCAACTCTTGCAGGCGTGCTGGCTGCAGCAAAACTACACATTCCGGTTGCCCATGTCGAAGCTGGCCTGCGTTCTTTCGACCGCCGAATGCCCGAGGAGATAAATCGTGTGGTGGCTGACCACACCTCTGACTTGCTGTTTGCTCCAACTCAGATGGCGCTCCACAATCTTCGCCGGGAGGGTTTGCCTGACTCTTCCATCCACGTAGTGGGTGACGTGATGTACGACGGGGCGATTTACTATGGATCCAAAGCCGCCGCGCACAGCCGGGTGTTGCGCAAGCTGGGCCTGGACAGTAACGAATACGTACTGGCAACACTTCACCGGGCAGAAAACACGGATCACATTGAATGCCTGCGCTCGATTTTGGATGGGCTGGCGGAGATCGCAAGGGAAATGCCAGTTGTGATGCCGATTCATCCCCGAACCCGCAGGATTCTAGGCGATAGCCATATCGTCCGGGAAATATCGAGCTGCATTCGAGTGATCGACCCGGTAGGTTACCTGGACATGATGATGCTGGAGAAAAACGCCAGACTGATTGCAACGGATTCCGGCGGTGTGCAAAAGGAAGCGTATTTCCATGGCATCCCATGTGTGACATTTCGTGAAAATACGGAGTGGGTGGAGCTCATAGAAATGGGCTGGAACCGCCTTGCGCCACCCCTGAGCCTTGAGACTGTGATATCCGGATTGCGTGATGGCCTTGCGAGTAGGCCGCATTCCACGCAGACTCCTTACGGGGATGGCCACGCTGCGGAAAGAATTGCTGACGTCCTCCTACAGACGCAACAAACGCCCCACAGGCGCACTACCGACCGCGATGTGACGGAGCCGGTTGCGCCATCATCGTGACACGAACACACACAGAGGCTGCCAATCATGACCAGGGAACCTGGTCGTTCGCTCAGCGATAACATGAATCGACCTCGGATCGCTCACCTTACTTCGGTTCACTCCGCACGCGACAATCGAATCTTTGATCGTGAGTGCAGGTCTATGGCGGAACGTGGATATAGTGTCACGTTGATCGCTCCTCATGGTTGCGATGAAACAATCAACGATGTCCGCATCCGAAGTGTTCCGGCGGCTTCAACCCGCTGGCAACGTATGTCTCATGTCGTCGCGGCCGTATATCGTCGCGCGGTGGAAGAAGATGCAGATCTGTACCATTTTCATGATCCCGAACTTATCCCGCTCGCGCTCCAACTGCGCCGCAAGAATAAGAAAGTGATCTATGACGTCCACGAGGACTATCCGAGCACGATCAGCTATTCTTCCTGGCTTCCGCGTCGCATTCGAGGCACAGCATCCTGGTGCTTCAGATACCTTGAGCGTTATGCTTCGGAACGGTTTTCGGCACTCATCGGGGCCAACCCAGAGATTACCAAGCGCATATCCCGGTTCAACCCGCACACCGTCACAATCGGGAACTATCCGTCACTTACGGACTATCCGTTTGCACCCCGCTTTGATCGTGCGCGATACGGCGCCGGGATGCTTGTTAGCTTCGGGGGGATCAGCGCGCGAACATGCACGCACGCGATCGTCCAAGCGCTCGGACTATTACCCGCCACGGTGAAGGCGAATTTGTTGTTGGGCGGCGGGGTGTGGTCTGAAGCAGTATTGGCCGCGGTTACGCACGAAGCGGGTTGGAGCCGGGTTACTTATGCGCAACAGCTCCCTGTGAGCGTGATGCTGGAGCGGTTGCTGACGGCGAGTATTGCCTTCATTGTATTCAGCCCCGAGCCCAACCATTTCGGAGTAGGCGCGAACCGTTTCTTCGAGGCTTTAGCCGCAGGCGTACCTGTGATCACATCCGATTTTCCCAACTGGAAGGAGCTAGTGAACGAAGTGGGATGTGGGCTTACCGTGAGCCCAACCGATCCACGTGCGATTGCCGACGCGGTGACTTATCTGCTGTCACATCCCGCCGAGGCAGCGGCCATGGGACGCCGCGGCTATGAACTGGCTGCGAAACAATTCAACTGGGAATTGGAAAGCTGCAAGTTGGACGTACTCTACAAAGAACTTCTGGATGGCAACCAATGAAGATCGCGTTGGAGTTCATCCCTGCGCAGTCGCCCAAACACCAGAGCAGGCTCAAATATGCATTTCAATTGTTCTGCGCAATCTACGGCCATGAGCCCGTTCTGGATGGAAGGAAGACCGATACGGCGGACTTGCGGATTACGTATTCCAGCGACTTTGCCATTCGCCCTGAACGGAGAGTCCTTCGCCTGTACAACGGCTACCGGCCGCGTCCTCTAACCAGGCCGGCACCACGGCCTTGCTACTTCAGCGAAGGCGGAAGGACGACAGTGCTGTTCTATCCACCTGAAAACTCTGCCGAACCAGATTGGCTTGCAGAAATATTCGAGTGGACCTCTTGTGCACACGAATACAGCGTCAGCGCGCGGGACTCCGTCGGCCGCATTCCTTTTGAAGAGAGCGTCTTTGCGCGCTACAAACTAGATGAGAGGCGACCGTATGCGGCTTTGGCCATGTGGTTTCTTCAGCAAGCAATTTGTAAGGTATCGCCAGCCGTCAGCGAGACGGCCCGAGCGCCGGAAATAGGTTTGAGACATGCCATTGTCTGCTCTCACGATGTCGATTTCATCTCTTTAGGCTATCTGTCAACGCTCGTGAGACTGGCAAAGAACTCAGTCATCTCTCTACTGCAAAAGTCTCCCATTCTTTCATGCGGTATCGCTGTACGTACAGTGCGGTTCGCATTGGGTGGAGACAATCCGTTGCAGAATGCCGAACAACTCGCGAGGGCGGAGCAGGCTTCCGGAGTCAATTCTTCGTTCAATGTCATCGTGGGCCACGGCCATCGCCGGGATGCTAACTATCGCATCACAAGCCAGGAAGTGATCGCTCTCATAAGACGGCTCCAGTCGATGGGAAGGGAGATCGGGTTGCATGGCTCGTACACCAGTCTCGATACCTACGGCGGCCTCGCGGGCGAATTCGAGGTACTTCAAAAATACGGATTTCGCGCTCTTGGTGGCAGGCAGCACTGGCTCAGGTTCACTTTGGACCGGCTTATTCCTGAGGTAGAAGTGGCGGGGGCACTCTTTGATACTTCGCTCGGCTGGCAGAATCGCATTGGATTCAGGGCCGGTGCGTGCTTTCCATTTCCTCCCTACAACTTTGCTGAAGAACGGCCCGCCAAATTTCTTGAACTTCCATTGGCAGTCATGGATCAGGCATTGCCACCAAACGGAGAAGAGGCGTTTCGTGACGTCGCCGAACTCCTGACGACCAGCCGCATGTATGGATGGGGCGGCATTTCGTTGCTGTGGCACCCTGAGGCCTTCGGAGGCGGACAACTGCCGATTGGAATTGGAAGGGCATTTCATGACCTGGTGAAGATGCGCTCCGAGTGGACGGACACATGGTTGTCTGCTGGTGAGTTCGTAGAGAAAGTGCGCCATCGATACATAGACGCAGGCCTGATGGATAGAGGCTGGGGGGCAAATGGGATCAATGCTGCAAATGGGATCAACGCTGACGAAATCGCTCAAAGTTCCGTCGAAGCCGGACGGAGAAGAAACCTTCACGCTGCGCTATCTTGAACCGAGCGAGTATCCCCTTTGGGATGCGCTGGTAGACAAATCACCACAGGGCTCGGTTTTTTGTCGCTCATGGTGGTTGAGCGCGGTCGGGGATGTTCGTGTCTTAGCTTGCTTCTCGGGGAACGAAATAATCGCGGGGATCCCGCTGTACTTTGAAAGACACTTTGGCATCCCGGTATGCACAATGCCGAAGCTGACGCAGACATGGGGGGTAATCATCCAGCCGCTGGAGGGGAAAGCCCATGCCGCAGAGACGCGGGAAGCAAAGATTCTGCGTGCATTCGCCGCTCAACTGACAAGGTACAAAGTCTTTTTTCAGTCGTTTCACCCCAGCCTCACGAACTGGTTGCCGTTCTATTGGTCAGGATTTCGGCAGACCACTCGCTTCACACATGTGCTTGACGACCTGAGCGACTTGGGTCGAGTCTGGCAGGGGATATCCGAGAGTACTCGCCGCAATATAAAGAAGGCAGAAAGAGCCGGTCTCACCGTTGTGCCGTGCGGCATCGAGGAAGTATACAAGTGCGAATGCCAGAGCTTTTTGCATCAGGGTATGAGACCGTCCCACGACGAATCGCTTCTCAGGAACCTATATGGTTCCGCAAAGGACAACGACAGCGGTGCTTGTTTCGCTGTGGTTGACCGAGAGGGAACTACGTGCTCCGCGTGGTTCCTGGTATGGGATAGGAACCGAGCTTACGACCTCGTCGGCGGGATCGACCGTGAACTGAAGGATCACGGCGCTAACTCTCTTGGCAGGTGGGACGCGATTCGTTTCATAGCACCCCGGAGTCGTGTTTTTGACTTTGCGGGTTCCGTCATCGAGGGTATAGAACGGTTCAATCGAAGCTTTGGGGCCAAACAGGTCCCGTACAACTATCTGATGAAAGCTCCGACCTTAGTTAACTGTTGCCTGCAATTTGCGGGCAAGCTCTAACTCGAGTTGCTCTCACCGTATTCCCGGGGATGATTTCCAACCACTGAAGGGTGGACGCATTCGAATCGCGGCTCGACTTACAAAGCACGCTTACATGACATTAATACCGTGGTCATTTCGGATGCCTCTCTGCGGCTCCCGCTGCTTATCGACACGGTTTTGCAAAGACAACTGAAATTTCAAGGAAGTACCGAGATATGACTACTGCTAGTGACTCGTTCAGCCAGCTTTCGCGCGGACAATCCGATCGGCAGCCGGAAGCTGCTTTTACTTCTCCCGCCTGGTACCTTGAGCACTCCTTGTGGATAGCCGACGCGATGTCGCCTGGGAATATAGCGCACAACTATCCGCTGGCAATGCGCATTCGCGGATCGCTCAACCAGGAAGCCCTGGCGCAAAGCCTCCAGGGAATCATGCGACGGCACCATGTCTTGCGCTCGGCGTTTCGGATAGAAGACGGCAAACCTGCTCAGCTGATCATGCCGGTCCAGGCACTCAGTATGCCACTTCTTGATCTGACCGGTTTGCCCGAAGACGTGAGAGAAGCGAAAGCGCAAGCGGCGGTGTTTGAGGATGCGCGCCGGCCATTCGATTTGACTCGCGGGCCAATGCTTCGGACTTTACTGATACGGCTCCAGCCCGAAGACCACATTCTGCTGCTTACAACACACCACGTGGTGTGCGATTACTGGTCGACACGTATTCTCATTCGCGATCTTTTTGCGCTTTATGCTGCTTTCAGTGCTGGCGATCCTTTACCACTATCTGAACCAGGATTATCAGAACCAAGATTATCAGGACCAGGTTTTGAGTATGCTGACTATGTGCAGTGGCTGGAAACGCGTCTGCAAGCCAACGAATCTGAGCTCATGGGCTTTTGGCGAGAGCGTGTTGCAGGGAAGGAGTTCCACCATCTCGCTCCCGACCATGTGCCCCCAGTGCCTCGGACCTATCGCGGAGCCTGCGAAAGGGCGATTTTCCCCGAAGGGCTGATCAATTCCATCAAGCAGTTGAGCGTTCGGGAGCGGCTTAGCCCATTCATGATCATGCTGGCAGGTTTACAGTGCCTGGTGCAGCGATATTCGGGGCATGAGGACCTTGGCATTGGTTCCTGTGTCGCGAACCGGCCGTTGCCTCAGCTTGAAAACGTCATCGGTCCATTTGCCAACGTTTCAATCCTGCGGACAGATCTTTCCGGGAACCCTACTTGTCGTGAAGTATTCCGTCGTGTGCGTGAGGTTTGTCTGACGGCCTTTAGCTATCAGGACGTGCCGTTTGGGAAACTTGTACACAGCTTTCAGCCCAGATTTGATCCAGCGCGGCACCCGATATTCCAAATATTATTTGTTCTTCTCAATGCGCCCAGCGACCCCGTGGAGGCGCCCGGTCTTACTATCGAACCCATTCCAGTTGATACCGGAACCTCTTGTTTTGAGATGAGCATGAATGTACGAATGTATTCCGGCTTCGAAATAGACCTGCAGTACAGCTCTGATCTCTTTGAGGCGGCAACCATTCGTGACTTTTTACAGGATTATCGCACCGTGCTCGAATCGTTATGCGCCAACCCGGAGGCGCGAATTGGGGAACTCGCGATCCAGAAGAAGCACGCACGAACAAATGAAACGGAGCGGGCCGCGTATCCCGGCACAGAGTACGTGGCAGCGAGCGGCCCTATCGAATCGCGGCTGGTTGAGCTATGGGAAGCGGTTCTCGATAAGCGGCCCATCGGCATGAATGACAACTTTTTTGAATTGGGGGGTGACTCACTCCGTGCCGCACGGTTATTTGCCCGAATCCAGGAGACGTTCCATCGTTCGGTTCCTCTGGGCACTCTCTTTCAGTCGCCGACCGTTGCCACACTAGCCAAAGTTATTTCTGAGGCTGGGTCGACTCCCAAGTGTTTGGTAACAATTCAGCAGGGCAGCTCCCGTCCGCCGCTATTTTGTATTCATGGCCAATCAGGGAGCGTGCTGATGTACCGCAGTCTTGCCCAACACATGGGTTCGGAGCAGCCGGTCTATGGAGTGCAACCGCCAGGCCCCGAAAGCAACGGGTCTCGTTTTACGAGCATTGAAGAGATGGCCTCTACCTATGTCAGGGAAGTGGAGCTTATTCAAGGAGAGGGCCCTTACTTCCTCGCAGGATATTGCATGGGGGGCACGATCGCATTTGAAATGGCGCAGCAGCTTCGTCGGCGAGGACATAGTGTGGGATTTGTGGCGCTGTTGGACACTTATGATTGGGCAAGGACGCCCACCACATGGTCTGATGAACTACAGTTCACATTGCAAACATTCTGGTTTGGGCTGGGGCATTTTCTTTTTTTGGAATCAAACGACAAGCTGAAGTTTTTACGAAGGAAATATGAAGAACTCGGGAACGGAGAGCCTGAGATCTCCGAACTTAACCGGCGCGCAGCGCTGCGGTATGTTCCAAAACTGTACCCAGGGCGAATTGTGCATGTGCGTCCGACAAGACAATATGCCAGATATAAAAAGCCGGAACTGAGCTTAAACCGCCTGGCTGAACGGGGTGTGGAAGAATTCTGGCTTCGTGGATACCCTGGGCAAATCCTTGAAGAGCCGCTGGTCAGAGAGCTTGCTGCCAAACTTAGAACCTGCATTGATGACGTCGTTTCCATGCCAGAGTCCAGAATTGCAACACAAGCTGGGCCTATTGCTGCCTAACTTCCTCATGTGAGTAACATTGTGGCAATTTTTCTCCAAGCTGCAGGAACGAGCAAGCGGAATGGTGAGCACTTGGCCGGATGGATTTGCTCGAGTGGGTCTCAATTGGAGCGTGCTGCGCAATTTCAGCATCCTGAGTGGCGGCTCGGCCCTGGCGCAGGGTTTCACCATAGCGCTAACGCCAGTGATCACGCGCCTGTATAGTCCCGATCATCTGGGCGAGTTGGGGCTATTTACGGCTTTCATCAATGTTGCAGTCCTAACAGCCTCGCTTCGCTACGAATTTGCCATTGTTTCAGCCCGCAATGACCGCGAAGCCGCTCAGTTGACGCTATGTTCCTTTTTGTTGGCATTGCCGGTCAGTATCGTTGCTGCGCTCGGATTTTATCTACTGGTGCGAAACGGAATCCTTGGTTACGGCAACATGCCTTTGTATGCGGTCGTTCTCATTATCCCGGCAATGGTATCCACCGCTGCCTTCGCAGCGCTTCGTTATTGGTTATTGCGCAAGGAGCGGTTCGGTCTGATATCGCGCGGTGCGGTTTTTCAGAACGCGAGCCGCGCGCTGTTGCAGGCCGGTTTCGGATGGCTCGGGCTGCATACTGTGGGATTGCTGGGCGGCGAGATTATCGGACGTTGTTCTGGAATGAGCCGCATGCTTCGTTCAGCGTGGCCGGCGCTGAAACAGGAACTCGCTTCCAGCGATCGACGCCAGTTCAAGGAAGCGCTAAAAAACAATCGCCAATTCGCGCTCTATTCACTGCCATCATCGCTCCTGGACACACTTGCAGGATCTATTTCTCTTCCACTGGTTGTGTACCTTTACGGGTTGAATGCGGGCGGCAGCTATTCTCTGGTATGGCGGGCGCTCGCTTTGCCGGCAGTTCTGATCACTGCCAACGTCGCAGATGCATTCCATAGCAGGGCCGCGCTGATCTCACAAGAGAACCCCGCTGCATTGCCGGGGATGGTGAAACGCATGGCCGGCCTTCTACTGTTCACCGGGATTTTTCCTGCCGCCATCCTGGTTGCGTTTGGTCCATGGTTGTTCGGATGGATATTCGGAAGCAAATGGGTGGAGGCGGGAATGATGGCCGCCTGGATCTCTCCCTGGTTTCTGGCGCAATTTATCGTAAGCCCATTGAGCCGCCTTGTGCTGGTGGTCGGGCGGCAGAAAATCAAGTTTGTCTACGACATCCTCACCTTCGGCGGCACGATTGGAGTGTTTGTGGTTGCGCACGATCGCCAATGGCCGGTCATGACCGCGATCGCCGTGCTCGCTGGTCTGAAAACTGTGGCCTATGCGGTCTTTTTTGTGCTTCTTCTGAATATCTCATCAACGCACGTTCGGCAAACTCGTGCCGCGATTGGCTGCGCAGGTGAGACGTGATCAACGCGGCGCTGATGCGCGGAAGAATGTCGTACGTTCCAAGCATAGGGCGGGCACCCTTCAGACGGCGACGCGAAGAGTCTCGCGCTTCCGCCAGAATCAAAATAATACTGGGGGCTGTTGCGTACATAGCGGCCTTCCAATGGGCCTACGCAACGATTCTGGCACGAAGCTATGACTATGAAGGTTTCAAATACCGCGACGACCCCGCAATCATTTCAGTCACATGGCTGCTAGCGCTCGTACCGTCTTTTTGGATGCCTGGCCGTTTAACGCGGCCTTCACAGCTCGCCTACTGGTTCTTTTATCTCGTCATTGTTGTTCCGGTAGCGGTGGTCACCATTCATTCATACCCGGGCGATGCGCATAGCGGGATACTTACTGCCGTGTTGATCGTCAGCGCATTTGCCGTGTTGGGACTGACCTATGCAGTCCCCCTGGCAGCCATCCCTCACCATCGATTCCAACCACACGGAATGTGGCTTGCCGTGTTGTTAGTCAGTACGCTCTCCTACGGCCTGATCTTTTCAGTTTTTGGAATCCGATTCAATTTCGGTTCACTCTCGGACATATACGCGATCCGCGCTGAATATAAGACGACTGTAGAAAATACCAGCGTCTACATATCGTATGCGGTTGACTGGCAGGCTCTCGTTCTCAATCCGCTGCTGATTATTCTTGGCCTGATCTCGAGGAGAAAGCTGCTGGTTGCACTCGGCGCTGTCGGCCAGTTCATGATCTATTCGTTTACAGGCTACCGGACTGTTTTCTTTTCCACGATTCTGCTTCTTGTGCTCTTTCTGTTGTGTCGCGCGCGGGATCGCTTCGGCATCCGTATGCTGTTGGTTTTGACCGGCGCCGTGGCTGGGGCCACCGCTCTTTTTCTATGGTTCGGCTCATTGTTCCTGGGCAGCCTTATCGTAGAGCGACTGATCGGTTTACCTGGGCTACTCACGGGATTTTATTTTTCATTCTTCGGAGATCATGCCAAAATGACGCTTTCGCATAGCATATTGAGAGGCATTATTGACAATCCATACGGAGAAGGGCCGCCAGTCATTATTGGCAGGGCATATTTTCCAGGTTGGGGAACTTATGCGAACGCGAATTTCTGGGCAGATGCGTTTGCGAATTTTGGAATTTGGGGTGTGTTTGCGTTCACTGCGATCCTGGGGGTTGTGTTGTGGCTTTATGACTCCATCACGCTCGACACTGATTTGCGCCTAGCCGCGCTGGTGCTTGTAATGCCCGCTATTTCATTGTCCAATTCAGGTCTGTTCACGTGCCTGCTTACCCATGGCCTGGGCTTAGCATTCCTTGTCATGTATTTCCTGCCAAATCGAATCCAAGCGCCGGCAGTAAATCGGCGCGCGGGATTGCAATACGTGCCGGTCAGGAGCTCGCGCTGAAATCAGTTTGGTCTGGTTCGGAAGTTAAGAAGCGAAGAGCAGCGAGGTTCGCTCGCTGCCCTTCGGAAGGTGATGTTTTATCCGCAAGTCTAGCGGTGCGGTCTACAGGTTACATCCATGGCCAGGGTTTGGGCGTGCTGCCAAATTCGTACACACCGAGGTCAATTCCGGTACCGAACGGTCGCGGAGCACCATCAAGGTCGAGGCTCGGCGCAGCTGTAGATGTACCGGAGTTGATGGCACGGCTGCCAGACTGCAGGTGGTAATCGCCGGTGCCGTCAAGTTTGAAATTTACCATCAGCGGGTCAGCGTTGACGGTTTCGACATCCACGAGTCCATTGTTCAACTCGATCCCTAGCTTATTGTTCCAGATCAGGTTGTCAATGTACTTATTATCGGTTCCAGTCTGAGCGTCTTCTGTGATGGCCTGACCGTGGCCCCAGGTGCTAGCGGGGTTGTCCATGATTATGTTGTTCATAACGGTCATGCCTGAAGCGACTGCTGTGCCCCCAGCCGGAGCCCCGATGAGAATGCCTGCCTCGCCATTCTGGAATACCAGATTGTTAGCGACTACGACATCTTTGGGAAAGTGCCATAGATGAATCCCATAGGCCCAAGCGCGATAGACGATGTTGTTCAAGATGTGGCCACGCAGGTTTGCGTGGAAAATGCCTTGAACCGCACCGCATTTGACCGTAAATCCCTGACCGGCCACAAAGCTCTGACCGATATCGTGGACCACGTTTCCAATGACGTCGTCGTCACTGGCCTGGTAGTTGGCATTATCAATACCAGCACCGCCGCTGCTATCGCATGTTGCAGTGATATTGTGGACGTGATTGCCGATAATCCGCACAAACGAACCATTATTGAGGATACCAATCCGGCCATCGCCGCTGATGTCAAATCCCATAATGTCGATGTAATTGGCAGAGTTGAGCCACATATACTCTGCGCCGGTGGTACGGATCATTGCACCCCACTGCACGTCAGAGATGAAGCGAATGCGCGCGGTCGCTGTTCCGCTGATCGTTGTGCTGACCGCAGCATAATTTCCGGGGGCGACATGCACGGTGGCGCCGGCTTTTGCAATGCTGGCCGCGTGCTGGATTGTCGCCCATGGCGCTGATGCTGAGCCGCTATTGGAATCGCTTCCACTCGGGGAGACATAGTAGTTCGTGCTCGATGGCGTCGGCGCAGGCGGTGGCGTCGGCGTCGGCGCAGGCGTTGGTGCCAGGGTTGGGGCAGGCGTAAGTGTAGCAGTTAGAGTGGGTGTAGCAGCTTTATACTCATACGCCCCGATGTCATATGCAGCTCCCTGTGGGCGAGAAATAAGATCCCTGTCGGTTGTAGCATATGGCACTGTTGTACCCTTATCAATCGCGGCAGAAGCTGAGGTTAAACTATAATTAGCTGTACTTGCGCTTACAAATCCCCCACTCGATGTAGTTACATTATTTGTACCGCAATTCGCCGCTGCACCGTTGATAAACATATTGTGGTCACACGTTGCTCCACTACCCAAAAACCCCATGCCCACAATATTATTTTTCAAAGTCACAGTGGTTGAGCCACCATAATCAATGTCTGCACCACGATCAATCGTATTAGGATTAGTTCCAACAACCGTATTGTTATAAATTTCAATGTTAGATGAAGAACGGACTACCATACCCCAAGCCGCCGCGCCTTTACCATCGATCACATTGTTATAAACCTTGGCCCCTACTGTGCCGGGAGTGTGGTAGAACTGAATGCCCGCACCAGTCGCACCAATGATTGTATTATTGTTAATAGTTACGTTTTGGTTACCATATGAAATATAGAAACCATGCGTATTTGTACCCTGATATTGATCGGTCAAATCGCCAATGTTCTTTATTGTATTGTTGCGAAAGATATTATTTGTTGCGTAATCAGTACCAGTACCGCTATATCCTATCCAAAACGCAGCACAGCAACCTTTATAGTTTTGTACAGTTATGCCATCAAAAATAAGCCAATCTGTTGCAATAATCTGCATGAAGCTGCTTGCAGCATTCTGCCCATCAAAAATTGGAGTCTCCCCGGGATAATTTCTCCAGGTAATAGGTGCTGCTTGTGTTCCTGAGGGGGAATGCCAAACGACACTTGTCTGTCCGGTATATGTACCACCCCGGGCAAAAAGCGTATCTCCGGCCACAAGTCGGCCCGAGGCGTAACTTATTGTTTTCCAAGGTGAGGTGATAGAACCTGTGTTGGAATCACTGCCTGTAGGAGACATGTAATAGCAGGCATGAATACATGTAGAAGTGGGCGTAGGTGTTGGAGCCGGAGTTGGCGTTGGAGTCGGCGACGGAGTGGGTGCTGGCGTCGGGCTTGGCGTCGGAGATGGTTTTGGGGTGGGAGTAGGCGTTGGGCTCGGAGCAGGAGTCGGAGTCGGTGTGGGTGTTGGCGTCGGAGCAGGTTTTACAGTAAACGCAATCGATTTTGAAGCGACTTTCCCGAGCGCGTTCCATGCCTTGACCACTGAAACGTGACTGCCGGTCGCCAGTGGCAGGTTGACGTTCAGGACTGTCGTGTTATGGACCGTATATAGGCTCTTATTGTCGACATAAACGCGTATCGCGGTGACTTGATGGCCGCCGCCGGTTGCAGTCGCGGCGAAATGAACAGGGGAAGTGAGTGTTGCTCCAGCAGTGGGAGCAGTTACGGTGATTGATTGTGCCAATGACACGGCGGTGGACAGAATGAGTGTTGCGAAGACGTAAATGAGTTTCTTCAACTCGGGGGACTCCTGGGGGATGGTTTTTCGTCCAGAAGTCACCTTACAGTTCGAGCTACTCTGCCTATATCGGGCAATCGCCTTGACTGTTCTCTGAAACGACCCTAATTGAACGCCTTTGAACTTCGTAGTACCTGTTCAGTTGGAGAGTCATTTACAACGCCAGACTCAAGTATGACAGCGGTAAAAAGCAGCTGCTTAGTACGCACCGTGACCCACAGTCACAGGGCGAAGACAGTCAGGCTTGGCTCAGCCCTGTAAAAATTGACTAGGGTGATCACTATGGGCCCAGCATATCCTGCGCTCAACAAGCGGAATTGGAAAACTTTTTTGCGGACGGAAACGATGCGGCGCAGCGGCAAGGTAAATATCCGTTTGATTGTTTTGACTCTTGGCATTGCAATCCTGGCTTTGCTGATTTGGCCATCGCAGCCTCATTCCGTCCAGAGTGAAACCGGCGTCGTGCCGGCGGCAATACTGCATGGGACGGCTCCGGTTCTTGCCTATTATGTAAGCCCCGGCGGCAGTGATACTGGCAATGGGAGCGCCAGCGCTCCTTGGGCCACCATTCAGCACGCGGCTGAAACAGCGCAGCCAGGCACGATCGTTCATGTCGCGCCCGGCACGTACATCGAAGCGATTAAGACTACAACCAGTGGAATCTCCTCTGCCCGGATCACGTTCCGGTCTGACACCAGATGGGCCGCAAAGGTCATCGCTCCCAAATCGGATGCAGCGTGGGAGAATCGCGGCGACTACGTTGACATTGAAGGTTTCGATATTACTGGCGATGCCAGGCTGGGAATCCTCAATCTAGGTTCTTTTGTCAGAATCATGGGCAATCACGTACATAACATTCCGGCTGAATGCGGCGGGGACGGAGGCGCAGGCATCGATAATGCCAACTATCAGGCCAGTGACAACGACGTTGTTGGAAATCTGGTTCATGACATCGGTTCGACCCTATCGGTCAAGTGCGGCGCGGTGCAGGGCATTTACCACGCCAACCTGCGCGGCCATATCATGAACAACATCGTCTATCGAGCTTGGGCCTATGGCATTCATGTATGGCACTTTCCCAAAGATGTAGTCGTCTCTAACAATCTAGTGTTTCAGAACGGCGAGGCCGGCATTCTGATCGGGGCTCCAGCGGGGGGCACTGCCGTCGCCTCAGGCATGGTAGTTGCGAACAACATCGTCCTGGACAATCCCGCCACTTCATGGGGGAACGGTCCGGCGATAGAAGAGAGTGGGCTCACCGGAACTGATAACAAATACAGCAACAATCTGATCTGGAGCAACAAACAGGGAATCGTGCTGCAGAACGGTGTCCGCGCTGTAGGAACGATCAAGGCTGATCCGCGGCTGGAAAATTATCAAGCCAACGGAAGCGGGAATTATCACCTTGGCCACTCAAGCCCGGCGGTGGCGGCCGGTAGTTTGACGGGCGTTCCGCCTATCGACTTCGATGGCAGGATCAGGCCGACTACAGCGCCTCCCGACATCGGTCCCTACCAGAACGGTTCTGGGCAGAGAGTGTGGCCCTGGACATTTTAATCCGCGTAATCCCAAACTGACCGACTACTAATTTTAGGCCTCGTTCATTTCAGCTATTAGCCTCGCGCGTGACCCCGTATTCAAACATAGAACCAACATATCGAATCAGTTGATAGGAAGCAAAGAATGCCGCAGCGATTTTCAACTCGGCGAGCCAGTCCAACAGCCCTGGGGTGAACTCAGGAACTGAGATCAATCAAAGCACGAATTGATGCAACCAGCACAAGTTCGCGCAGAAACGATCACAAATAGCAAAACCGATAAAGCCTTATGGAGGTCGGAGTATGCTTGCACGTACATTACCTAGCCATCAATTGCGGAAAGACAATCCTTTTGTTTCCGTGCCTGCTCTAATCAACGCTGCCGGAATGGAGCGACCCAATGCTGTGGCGATTTCCTCCCACACTGAAAGCCTAACCTACCAGGAGCTCCAGAACCGCGCTAAGAAGTTGAGGGACAGTCTGCTCGCTCTTGGTGTCACGCGGGACGTCCCCGTTGGCGTCCTTCTCAATCGATCTCCTTCGTTCGTAGTAGCCGGACTTGCTGTTCTGATGGCCGGTGGAGCTTACGTTCCTCTGGATCCAACCTACCCCCGTGATCGACTTGATTTCATGTTGAACGATGCCGGAATCCAACTCGGCATCACTGACGGCAAACACAGCGGGCTTGCAAGGAGGGAAGGAATAGTTTGGCTCGAAGTTGACAATCCGGAGACGCAGACCCTGCGGGAGGCTAGCCTTGAGCAGCCCGAACCGGAAAGCTTGGCTTACGTCATATATACATCGGGTTCGACTGGACGGCCGAAGGGCGTGCAGATTGAGCACCGGGGTTTACTCAATCTGGTGAATTGGCACATCAATGCTTTCGGCGTCTCTGCAATGGACCGTGCCAGCCAATATTCCAGTGTTGGGTTTGATGCGACGGTTGCGGAGGTCTGGCCGTATCTGGTCGCTGGAGCAAGCGTATTCTTCATCGATGCTTGCACCAGGAACAATGCGCCAGCTCTGCGCGATTGCCTCGTAGACAATCAAATCAATATAGCGTTTATTCCCACCCCTATGGCAGAACAGTTGATCCAGCTGGATTGGCCCAGGGATGTCGCTTTGCGGGCGATGCTCACCGGAGGAGACAGACTGCATCGCTACCCTGCGGCATCATTGCCGTTTAAGTTAATCAACAACTATGGTCCCACCGAAGGGACAGTCGTTGCGACTTCGGGTGAGGTGCCTGGCACCGGTGATTTGCCTGAGCCTTCCATTGGCAGACCGATTGACAACGTAATCGTGCGAATCCTCGATGAACGCATGCAAACTGTTCCTGAAGGCGTTCCTGGCGAGATCTACGTCGGCGGCGAAGGGCTTGCCCGTGGCTATGTAAATCCTGAATTGACGTCTCGTGCTTTTGTGGTCAGCCCGTTTGCGGAAGACGGAGGACGCTTATACAAAACAGGAGATACAGGATTCTACTTGCCGAGCGGTGAGATTGCATTCGTCGGCAGAAATGACGATCAGATCAAGATCCGCGGCTTTCGCATTGAACCAAACGAGATCGTAGTGGCTCTAAATAGACACCCGGCAGTGCAGAGCAGCGCCGTCAAGGCAGTTGACCACTTCGAGGACAAGAAGCTGGTTGCTTACATTGTTCCCGCTGCCAACAAATCCCCCAGCGCTTCAGAGTTGCAGACGTTTGTGCGCGGACTTCTCCCTGAGTATATGGCGCCAACCATGTTCGTGCGGTGCGATGCTCTGCCGATGACGACCAACGGTAAGCTTGATAGAAACGCGCTGCCGGATCCTGTGGCTTCAAACCTATTGCGGGATACCGCCCTCGATTCTCCGCAAACAGAACAGCAACGCCAGTTGCTCTCAATTCTGAAGAAGCTGCTGAAGATTCAAGATGTCACTCTCGCCGACAATTTCTTTCTCTTGGGAGGCCACTCACTGCTCGGTGCGCAACTCATTGCGGAAGTGAAAAAGTCGTTCGGCGTCGAGCTTACGCTGGTTGATCTATTCGAAGACGGCACGGTGATTGCAATAGCCGAACGAATTGAACAGCTTTCCAGGGCCAAATCTTTTGAATCCGAGGTTGCCTGAAATGTCTACCGTACATCAACCGACTGTCGATCAGCGAAGCCTCAGCCTATATCGCCTTTATAATCCCGCGGTCCTGGCAGATCCCTATCCTCTTTATGCTCTGCTTCGGAGCGAGGATCCTGTTCACTGGGATCCTTTTCTTCATGCCTGGGTTGTTACTCGCTACGCCGACGTGGTGACGGCTCTGCAGTCATATTCGGCTAAGTGCGCTCCGGCGCCCCAGAGGATGGAGTCTATGGGGCTCTCGAGTCTCGATCGCATTGGACAGATCATGGTGCTCCAGCATCTGTTCATGGATCCGCCGGATCACGCCCGGCTTCGCGCAGTATGCTCCCAGGCATTTACGCCTCACCGAGTAGAACGGCTTCGTGGTCGCATACAGGAGATCGTGAACTCGCTCCTTGAGCCGCACCTTGCGCTGGGCCGAATTGAGCTGATGGAGGATCTGGCCAATCCGCTGCCCGCAATTGTGAGTGCTGGAATTCTGGGGCTGCCGGCGTCGGACCACAAACAACTCAAAGCGTGGTCTGCCGATTTCGCTGAGGTGCTGGGAAATTTCCAGCACAATCCTGATCACAGTGCCCGCATGTCGCGCAGCCTGGATGAAACCACCGCCTATTTTCGCGAAGCCATTCATCGAGAGCGTGATAGACCAGCAAACGATTCCATGATCAGCGTCATGGTGCATGCAGAAATTGATGGCCACCGCCTTACAGACGAGGTGATCATCGCGAACTGCATTCTGCTGATGGTTGGTGCGCAGGAGACAACTCCCAACCTGATTGGCAATGGGATGCTCTCATTACTGCGCAATCCCGACGAGCTCAAGAGACTTCAATCCGATCTTTCTCTTCTGCCGTCAGCAATCGAGGAAATGCTTCGCTATGAGGCGCCGAGCCAGCACACCACCCGAATTCCGCAGCAGGACGTAAGACTTGGGGAAAAAGACATCCCCGGCGGGCAATCGGTGATCGCGGTTATGGGCGCCGCTAACCGCGACCCTGAGCGCTTTCCCGATCCGGACCGGTTCGACATTGCGCGTAAGGACAACAAACATCTCGCGTTCGGAGCAGGCCCGCACTACTGTTTTGGCGCACCCTTAGGCCGCATGGAGGCGAGCATCGCTTTCAGCACTCTCCTGGAGCGAATCTCAGATTTCAGCATGGCATCAGATCGATTTACCTGGCGAGACAACCTGGGACTTCGGGGGCTCAACGATCTGCCATTCCTGTTCAGCACCTGATATGTGTGCTGTATCAAATCAGGAATCTTTGTGCCGAGCCCAGGTTATGTTGTGTTATTGGCGGTCCAGGGGTGGCGTTGCTGCTCTGTGCGGACAGTAGGATTTCATATGGTTCGTCACATGCGATTCGAAGTAAGTCGATTGCAAAGAACGACGCACGTCGAAGATCTGAAGGCACGGCTCGAAATTTCAATCGGCGACCGCGTGCCAAAGGGGCGCTGTTCAGCCAGGGACCTGAAGGATGCCATTATTCGACTTGATCACCCGCGCTGCAGAGAGCTTTGCGGGAAAGACCGCTTACATTTTTCCTGACCAGAGCATCAATTTTGGCACTCTCTACCTGCAGAGCAGACAGGTGGCCGCGCGTTTGCAAAGGCTCGGCATCGGTCCCGGAGCGCGCGTTGCCATCCTCCATGAGAATGCACTGTCGCCATTGATTTATTTCTGGGGCATTCTTGCCAGTGGTGCTCAGGTGGTTGATGTGCCCTGCATGGCAGGGGTCGAGACAGTCGATGAGGTCCTGGCGGAGTGCAAACCCGCTGCGATTGTCCTTTCTGGTAATCAGCACCAGCGGCTGCTGCAGGCCGGTCCGGAGTGGCTGCCCCCACTCATACTGATGGATGGAATACCGGCAACCACTGCGGACGCCCGAAGTTATCACTGTTTGTCAGAGATCGTCGCGTCGGAATCTCCTGAGGCGGCTCTGCCAGAGATTCACGATTCCTCTGTCGCCTTGATCGTTTACACGTCCGGCGCCACCGGACAACCAAAGGGCGTGATGCTTTCCCACCACAACCTGCTGTCAAATATCGCCGCGGCAAACAGTTGCGTGGGCCTGACCGGCGATGACAGTATTCTGGTCGTGGTTCCTCTCCATAGCATTCACGGTCGCATTCAGCTTCTGACTCATGCCATGATCGGGGGCACGGTGGCGTTCTCGGTGGGTTTCCATATTCCTCAGGCAGTCGTTTACGAATTAGCAAAATACAAGGTGACAGGCTTCTCCGGCACACCGGATCACTTCCACACCATGCTCGAGCGCGATGACATAGCAAGGACTGGCTTACCTAATCTGCGGTATGTTCTTGTTACTGGTGGAGCCATGCATCCGGACGCGCTCATCAACCTTTCAAAGGCATTGCCCGGAGTGGAGATCCACGTAGCATATGGCCAGACCGAGGCGTCTCCGGGGATCACTTGTCTGGGACCGTTAGAGGTCCTCAGCAATCCCGAATCGAGCGGCCGACCCCTTCCTGGGATACAGGTGCAGATCCTGGCGGAAGACGGCTCAGAGCTGCCGCCCGGACGCGTGGGTGAGGTGGTCGTCAGCGGTCCGAATGTAATGTGTGGTTATGTTTCCGAAGATGAGTTCAGTTCCCAGATGATCGACTCCTACGGGCGTCTACATACAGGAGACATGGGCAGCTTTGACCGTCATGGGTATCTATTTATCGCAGGCAGAAAATCTGACCTGATCAACTCTTCCGGAGAACGCGTCTTTCCCGGCGAAGTGGAAAGCGTTCTCGGAATGCATCCCGCGGTTCGCGAATCAGCCGTCCTTGGCATCCCGGACCATGTTCTGGGAGAGAAGATCGCGGCTTGCGTCGTGTTGAAACCTGGCGCAGCAATCACAGCGAATGCGCTTCGTGCACACTGCCTCAAGCTGCTGCCCGCGGTCCGCACTCCACGTGAAATTCGCTTCACGCAAAGCCTGCCCAAGACAGAGTCAGGCAAGATTGACCGTCGGGGCCTCGTGGCGCACTTCAATAAGCTCCGCCGCGCAAGCGCCGCATAGCTGATCCGCGCTGCACTGGCATGCTCTGCGCTACTGGCATGCCCATCATTCGCCAACAGTTTCGTGCCCGAGGGTGGTGGAAGAACTCCACTATAAACAAAACCTTTAACTTCTCTGGAAGGAGTTCCGAATGACAACATCTTTAGTGACTGTACCCGCTCAAGCGTTGCTCGATCGAATTCAAAGCCGCAAATCAAAGATCGGCATTATCGGCCTTGGCTACGTTGGTCTTCCACTCGCGCTGCTCTTTGCAGAGGAGGGCTTTCCCGTGCTTGGGTTCGATATCGACAAGAAGAAGGTGCAAACGCTGGATGAGGGAGAGTCCTACATCTATCGCGTGCCGAAGACCGAGATTCAGTTGGCGCGGAGCAGGGGCTTCAAAGCCACCAGTGATTACGCTCTCGCCTCCGAGATGGATGCAATCGTGATCTGTGTTCCCACGCCTTTGGACGAACATCGGCAGCCAGACTTGAGCTATGTCACGTCAACCGTGCAGTCCATTGCTCCTCATCTTCGCTCAGGGCAACTCTTGATTCTGGAGAGCACGACCTATCCCGGTACCACGGATGAACTCGTGGTGCCTATCGTGGAACGGATGAACCGCATGGAGTGCCGGGTGGCGCGAAACGGCGAGCCGCCAGCCAACAGTATCTTTGTGGCCTTCTCGCCTGAACGTGAGGATCCGGGCAATGACAGCGTAGCTAGAAGGGATGTTCCTAAAGTGGTAGGCGGAGTTGACGCTGTGGCCACGGAACTGGCACGTGAATTGTACGCCGCTCTGTTTCATCGCGTGGTCACTGTGTCCACGCCCGCTGTCGCGGAGATGACTAAGTTGCTGGAGAACATCTATCGATGCGTGAACATCGCTTTAGTGAATGAATTGAAGCTTCTTTGCTTACGCATGGGTATTGATGTCTGGGAGGTGATTGATGCGGCCGCTACCAAACCCTTTGGGTTCCAGCCTTTTTACCCTGGCCCCGGACTCGGCGGGCACTGCATTCCCATCGATCCCTTCTACCTTTCCTGGAGGGCGCAGCAATGGGATTTCCAGATGCGATTCATCGAACTCGCCGGAGAGATTAACACTTCCATGCCGCGCCATGTTGTGGAGGCAGTGGGGTCCGCTTTGAACAACAGAAATAAGCCGATCAACGGTTCGCGCGTGCTGGTCCTGGGTGTCTCTTATAAGAAGGATATAGATGATCTTCGTGAATCCCCAGCCTTGACGATCATTGAGCTGCTGCGAGCCCAGGGCGCCGTTGTCAGCTACCATGACCCATTTTTCCCGGTCCTGGACAAGGGACGAAAGTACAACCTGCAGCTCCGGTGCTCGCCCCTGGACAACCTTGGCGACTATGAATGCGTGTTGATCGTTACCGATCACTCAACCTACGACTACCAAGACATTGTGCGCCAGGCGCGATTAGTTGTGGACACTCGTAACGCCACGCGCGGCATCAACTCCCCCAAGGTGGTTCGCTGTTAGAGAGTGGCTTAAAAAACCAACCCTGGGATTCACCAGGATTCTTCACCGAAACGGGCGCTCTGAAGCGAAGCGGCAAGCTCGCTGAATAGCTCCGGCCGATTTATCTAGTTCAAGGAGGTTCCATGCATCGCACAGTCAGTCGCATTGGCCTTGTGATCATCGTTCTATATGCGATCACCACGGCGGCGCAAGTTGTTGTTCCTCAGCAGCAGACGCCTACTCCGGCTGGAATCCCGTCAGGACTCCCGTCAGGAGTGAACCCTCCTCAGTCGACGGCTACCCCGGCTGGAATCCCCGACGAAAGCAACAGCAAGAAGCCTGATGCGGATGCTGCAAGCTCGACCGGTAGTTCTGATTCGTCCAAGCCGGCGCTGCTAACCAGAGCCAGCGCCAACGATGGAGTGCGCGTTGGGGGCGGCGACCTGCTCCTGATTTCCGTGCTGGGCGCGTCAGACTACAACCACGAAGTCCGAGTGGCAACTGACGGCTCTGTCAGTCTTCCATTCATAGGTTCAGTAAAAGTCGCTGGGCTCACGCCCCGCGAAGTTGCGTCCGATCTGAAGGGGCGGCTCAGCCAGGGAGGCTATTTCAACGACCCCCAAGTGAGCGTTTTCGTTAAGGAGTATGCCACGCAGGGCGTATCAGTGTTGGGCGAAGTGCAAAAGCCGGGAGTATACCCACTGTACGGCGCGCGTACGCTGTTCGACGTGCTCTCTTCCGCGCAGGGCACAACGCCGATCGCAGGCAACAAGGTGTATATCACTCATCGCGACCGCCCACAGCAACCGGAGGTCGTTAAGCTTAGTTATGATCCAACCGGCGCAGCACACAGTAATGTTCCCGTGCTGCCGGGAGACACCGTCATCGTTCAGAAAGCAAGCATGATGTACGTGGTGGGGAATGTGCAGAAGCCCACCGGGATTGCCATGGTCGATCCGGGTCTGACTGTTTTGAAAGCAATCGCCCTGGCTCAGGGGATTGCCCCGAATGCTGCGTTGGACAAAGCGAGGCTGGTGCGCAAGACTTCTGACGGACAGGTAGCAATCCCGCTGCAACTCAAGAAGATGCTTTCCGCCCAGGCTCCTGACATGCGGATAGAGCCCGATGACGTCCTTTTTATTCCGAACAGCGCGGCCATGAGCGCCTTCAAGAAGGGGCTGGAAATTGCCCTGCAAACGGCCAGCGGCATCGCTATTTATCATCAATATTGAGACCGGAATATTGAGACCGGCGTTCACCGTTTCGCACAGTTCTTCGCTTTCAGGCAGCGGTTCATCTGCAGCCGCGCCTTAACCATCACCTGATATCTCAAACAGCCAATCGGAGGCCCGTATGTGCGGCATCGTTGGGTACATAGGAAACAAACCGGCAGCCCCAGTCATTCTTGAAGGCCTTCGGCGCCTGGAGTATCGCGGCTATGATTCTGCAGGAATAGCGGTTGCAGGCAACGGCCAGGGAATGCAGGTCCGCAGGGCGATGGGCAAACTCCGCAACCTTGAGGCAGCGGTCAATTTGAATCCGCTGGATGGCAGCTACGGGATCGGCCACACGCGCTGGGCCACGCATGGACGGCCTAGCGAAAACAACGCCCACCCGCATCGCGACTGCACCGGCCGAATCGTCGTAGTGCATAACGGCATCATTGAAAACTATGCAGGTTTGAAAAAGAGCCTCAGGGAAGAAGGGCATCAGCTTGCCACTCAGACAGATACCGAAGTGATTGCTCATCTCGTAGAGAAGTACCTGGTCAGGAACGAGGTCAATGGACACTCCCCTCTGGACGAGGCAGTCAGAAAAACGATCCAGCAATTGCGCGGCGTGTTTGCGCTGGCCATCATTTCGGCGGAAGAACCTGGCAAGATCATCGCAGCGCGCAACGGGCCGCCGGTGGTGATTGGATTAGGTGAAAACGAATTTTTCGTCGCTTCTGATGTTCCGGCCATTCTGTATCACACTCGCGACTTGTTTTTTCTCGGTGACGGCGAACTTGCAGTCATCACAGCGGATGGCGTAGAAGTAACAACCTTCGACAGAAAGCCAGTTACACCGGAGATCCAGCACATCACCTGGGACCCGGTCATGGCCGAAAAGGGCGGCTTCAGGCACTTCATGCTCAAAGAGATTTTTGAGCAGCCCCGCGCCGTCCGGGACACATTCATCGGGTGCATCTCGCAAAACCACGACAGCACAATCCTGGATGATATGGAGATTACCCCGGCTGAGTTCAGGAAGATGAAGAAAGTGCAAATCGCTGCCTGTGGCACCAGTTGGCACGCAGGATTGGCGGCCAAATTCATGTTTGAACGGCTGGCACGGATTCCCGTCGAAGTGGAATACGCCAGCGAGTTTCGCTATCGCGATCCGATCACCGGGCCGGACCAACTGACCATTTTGATCACCCAGTCCGGAGAAACCGCCGACACAATCGCGGCGCAGCGTGAGGCCAAAAGCAAGGGGTCCAAAACGCTGGCTGTTTGTAATGTGGTTGGCGCCATGATTGCCCGTGAAGCCTCGGGCGTAATCTACACACGTGCCGGCCCAGAGATAGGCGTTGCATCTACCAAAGCCTTCACCACCCAGCTGACTGCGCTC
The DNA here is from genome assembly GCA_963724105.1 of Terriglobia bacterium. Classification (GTDB taxonomy): domain Bacteria; phylum Acidobacteriota; class Terriglobia; order Terriglobales; family Acidobacteriaceae; genus Angelobacter. The sequence goes on from CAVRTD010000010.1 coordinate 1,447,150, forward strand.
TATCTTTTTGCACTTTACCTGGGCGAACTGCGCGGAACAGTCGACTCACGCCTGAGGAAAACTCTGCTTGAACAGCTGGCGCGGATGCCGGAAAGGCTCGAATCGACGCTGGCACGCCATGAGGAGGTGCAAGATCTTGCCAGAAAACTTAATCAAGCGCAGGATTTCCTGTTCCTTGCCCGTGGTATTCATTACCCGATAGCCCTGGAAGGCGCATTGAAGCTGAAAGAGATTTCCTATATCCATGCTGAAGGCTATCCCGCCGGAGAGATGAAGCATGGCCCCAACGCTCTCATCGATCAGAATCTGCCGGTTGTGGTCCTGGCAACCAAGGACGAGAGCGACCCCCACTCCGTCCTGCTCTATGAGAAAACCCTATCCAATCTTGGAGAAGTTAAGGCACGTGACGGCCGCGTGATCGCCGTGGCAACGGAAGGCGACAAAGCGATTCAAGAATGCGCCGACGACGTGCTGTATATCCCACCCGCCCCTGAACTGCTCGCACCGATACTGGAAATCGTTCCGTTGCAATTGCTGGCGTACCACATCGCCGTAGGTCGCAGTTGCGATGTGGATAAGCCCAGAAACCTCGCCAAGTCAGTAACAGTCGAGTAGTCTTCTTCCAATACTCTCATTGCCTCAATTGAGAATGGCCGTAGGCTGTCCAATTGAGAGCCTTCCAAGACCTTTGCAGGCAGGGGGAGTGTTTCACCGCTGGCTGCTTCTTACCGCCGATAGACCACGCCACCCTTCATTACGAATGAAACCTTCTGTGTCACACTGATGTCCTCGAGTGGATTGCCCGCCACCGCGATCACATCAGCAAAATAGCCGGGCTTCAATGCTCCGATTTGTCCTTGCCAGCCAAGCAATCTGGCGCCGTTCAGCAGGCAGGCCTGTAGAGCGGCCAGGGGAGTCATGCCGTACTTCACCATCAACACAAGTTCTCTGGCTTGCGTGCCATGAGGAAACGGTCCGACATCGGATCCGGTTGCCATGGGAACTCCGGCAGCCAGCTGCTTGCGAAATTCCTGGGCGTGAAACTCAAGAACCTGATGCTCATAGGCTGATGCCGCAGGTGTGGCTGCATGATCGGCAAAGAATTCTGAGATGGCGAATGTCGGAACGGCAAAAATCTGTTTTTCCTTCATGAGCCGCATGGTCTCTTCACCGAGTTGATCGGCGTGATCTATTGAAACCACTCCGGCCCTTGCGGCATACAGAGTACCGGGCTCACCTGTGGCATGGACGGCGACGTGCTTGCTGACACGCGCTGCTTCTTCAACGCCGGCGCGGAGTTCGCTTTCATTGAATTGGTATGGCGTGGAGAATTTGCCACCGCGAAAGGAATCACGACCGGTTTCATAGATCTTGACGAAGTCGGAACCTTCTTTGAATTGTTCACGGATCACGCTGACCAGCTCAGCAGCGTTGTTGGCCCAGGTGGCGTTGGGAATAACATGCTGCTCGGGGTTGTAGCGAGTGGCGTCTTCGTGTCCGCCAAGAATATCCACGGCATTGCCGCTGATGCGCAGCCTGGGGCCTGGAATCTCTCCTTTATTAATGGCATTGCGGACGGCCGTATCTGCGGAGCCCGCTCCTTCGGTACCCATGTCTCTTTCTGCCGTGAACCCAGCCATGAGGTCATCTTTTGCGGCCAGAGTCGCCGTAATGGTCCGCTGTGGTACGGATTCCTCCACGGTTTGTAAATCTTCCGCGCCAGGATGCAGGAACAAATGCACATGCGCGTCAATCAATCCGGGCATCAGAGTGCGATCGCCTAAATCAATCAGCTCTGCTCCCTCGGGATGGCGAACAGTAGTTGCCACCGCGGTGATTCTCTCTCCTTCCACAAGGACTTCCGCAGGAGCAATGATTTTTCCGCTTTCAATATCAAGCAGACGTGCCGCATGCAACACCACAGCATGAGACGAGGTTGAGGTCTGGTCTTGCGCAGATGATAAACAGTTCGGTATGAAAGGCAGAACAAGACTTAAAGCTACAATTGCGCGGTTTCTGTTCATAGTGCGAAATAATAACACCAGAAATTCAGTGTTTGGCACGCCTATGAAATCGGTATGTGATGTTTGCTCTTCAGAGCCTCGTCGGCGCGCTGACCATAGACAAATATCGGCTCAGGATCGATCGCACAGTCGATTAGCAATACCGATGCCGCGTGAGATGTGCTCTACATAAAACCGATACCGGACGCCGTGGCGTTCTGTTGCGAATAATTGCCTGAGTCACCTGTGCCAACATTCGCTTTGGTAAGATGTTCGAGCAAATCCATGCGCGTCACACCCTTGCCACGAAGGAAATTGCTCATGACCCAAAAAGCCCCCATAAGACCAGACCTGCTCATTTTGACCGTCATTATTGTTCTCGCTGCCGTTCACTGTGCTTTTGCTTCTGGCAGTCAAGGCGGAGAAATTGCCCGTTGGCAGCATCAAGCAGGCAGCGTCACCATCATTCGTGATGATTGGGGAATAGCACACGTCTATGGAAAAACCGACGCGGACGCTGTTTTTGGCGCGATATATGCCCAAGCCGAGGATGACTTCAATCGCGTTGAGACGAACTACATCAATGCCATGGGACGCCTGGCGGAGGTGGAAGGCGAATCGAGAATTTATCAGGATCTCCGCATGAAGCTCTTCATTGATGATGGTTCGTTAAAGAAGCAGTATGCGGAAAGCCCGGAATGGTTGAAGAAGCTGATGAACGCCTGGGCTGACGGCCTGAACTATTACCTCTATAAGCATCCCGAGGTGAAAGCGCGAGTCATCACACGCTTCGAACCGTGGATGGCCCTCTCATTCACCGAAGGAAGCATTGGAGGGGACATTGAGCGAGTAAATCTCAGCCAACTCGAAGATTTTTATGGCAAAGGCCCCGGTTTCCATTCGGCACGCATCTCCGATCCTGAGATTGCTGACGATATGGTCGAGCCCACAGGCTCAAATGGAATGGCCATTGCTCCCTCAAACACTGCTGATCATCATGCGCTGTTACTCATCAACCCGCATACCTCATTCTTTTTTCGCTCTGAGTTACAAATGGTGAGCGAGGAAGGGCTGGACGCTTACGGCGCGTCGACCTGGGGCCAGTTTTTCATTTACCAGGGATTTAACCCGCGCATCGGCTGGATGCACACTTCCAGCGGGGTGGACGCCGTGGATGAGTATTTAGAAACGGTGACGAAGAAAGATAATCATTATTACTACAAGTACGGAAGGGAAGAGCGGCCGCTCCTCTCAAGGCAAGTTACAGTGAGTTATAAGACCGACCATGGAATGGCTCAAAAGACATTTACAGCTTACTGGACCCACCACGGGCCTATTATCCGCGAAGAGGGCGGCCAGTGGATCAGCATTCGCCTGATGCAGGAGCCAATCAAGGCATTAACCGAATCCTTTCAGCGTACCAAAGCCACGGACTATAAATCTTATCGCCAGGTAATGGAGTTGCAAGCCAACTCCTCAAACAACACGATCCTGGCCGATGCCGATGGCGATATAGCCTACTTCCACGGAAATTTCATTCCCCGGCGTAACACGAAGTTCGATTTCACCAAGCCGGTCGACGGCAGTAATCCTGAGACGGAGTGGCAGGGACTTCTTCCGGTGGATGAGACTCCGCATCTGCTGAATCCAAAGAGCGGCTGGCTTTATAACTCCAACAACTGGCCGTGGTCTTCATCCGGGCCAAGCAGTCCCAAAAAAGAAGACTTCCCGGCGTATGTTGAGATGGGAGGCGAGTCCGCACGTGGACTGCACGCAATTAAGGTCCTGGAAAACAAAAAAGATTTTACGCTCGAATCTCTCATGGCCGCCGCCTACGACAGTTATCTCACATGGTTTGACAAGCCTTTGCCTGCATTGCTCAAAGCCTGGGATGAAGCCCCATCTTCAAGCCCCACGAATGCGAAAGTCTCAGAACAAGTTGCAGCCCTGCGTGCCTGGGACCACCGTTGGGGCGTTACCTCTATCTCCACTTCTCTTGCGATATTCTGGGCCGAGGACATTCAGCATCGCGTGCGCGCAGACGCTAAAAAGGCGGGCGTTTCAGTAGAAGATTACATCGCCAGCAAAGCTTCGCCAGAAATGCTGTTAGAGGCTCTAGGGGCTGCCTCCGACAAGCTCCAGGAATCTTTCGGAACATGGAAAACTCCCTGGGGAGATATCAACCGCTTCCAGCGACTGAACGACGATATTACGCCGACATTCAATGATGCTGGTGCAAGTATCCCTGTCGGTTTCACTTCGGGCATCTGGGGATCGCTGGCCTCATTTGGGGCCCATGCGTATCCCGGCACAAAGAAATGGTACGGCACAAGCGGAAACAGCTTTGTCGCAGTGGTCGAGTTTGGGGAACGGGTGCGCGCTAAAGCAGTGACGGCCGGCGGGGAGAGTGGTCATCCCGCGTCGAATCATTTCGATGATGAAGCTGTGCGTTACAGCAAAGGAGACTTGCGCGACGTCTACTTCTATCGCGAACAACTCAAGGGACATACGCAACGGGAGTACCATCCCGGAAGCTGACCGGCTTTATTGGTAATTGATCAATCTATCGGGATAGCGTCGGCCAGATGTTGATCATTTGATTAGCGGCAAGATGGGCAAGAAGCGGTCGATAACAGTGTCCACTTGACACGGTTCTGATATGACCACTACCCTCGCTGTCGATGAAGAGAGTGGCCTCCGCTATCTTGCCTTTGATCACGATCGACCGACATACGCGGGAGCCCGTGCATCGGCAGACCTACGAAGCCTATCGTGCCGCCATCATGGACCGCCGGCTTAGGCCGGATGATGGACATCGCCCCATCCTTCTATCAATCGGTGGTTAGCCGACTTCATGCGTGAGGGGCATTTCGCGCGTCACATCTGCCGGATGCGCACGCTTTATCGCGAACGCAGGAGGGCTGTGGTTAAAAGCATCTGCGAAGAAGTTGATCCTGAGGTGATCGGGGGTTAGGCCGGAGTGCATATTTCGGATGAGGATCCATAGCAAGCTGAAGATATTTGACATCTAAAATATTTAGACCTAGAATTTCTTCAGCTCTGCGCTGCTACTCGCCGACGATACGCGGCAAAACCTTGAGAGCAGGTGCTGGCGGAGCAATCACTTACTTGCGGGAGGCGGCCTGTGAGAATCGTTTGCCTCGGTGGCGGCCCCGCCGGACTTTACTTCTCGATCCTGCTCAAGAAAGCAAACCCTTCATGGGACGTAACCGTCTTGGAACGCAACCGGCCCACGGATACGTTCGGTTGGGGCATCGTTTTTTCTGACAAGACAATGGACGGTTTCAGAAGCGTGGATGAGGAGACCCACGCGGAAATCACGCGTTCCTTCCGCCACTGGGACGATATTGACGTTTTCTTCAAAGGCAACAGGATCACGTCTGGGGGTCACGGCTTTTGCGGGATTGCCCGCATCCGGCTGCTGCAGATCCTGCAGGAGCGGGCGTCCGCCCTGGGCGTGAAACTCGTCTTCCAGACCGAAGTCACCGATCCCGACGACTACGCGAGTCAATATGATCTGGTAATTGCCTCTGACGGCGCATCTTCTATTACGCGCAAAAAGTACGAGCATATTTTCAAGCCCAACATTCAGGTCCGGCGCAACCGCTTTGTCTGGCTGGGCAGCCGCAGAAAGCTTGACGCATTTACCTTTGACTTCAAGGAAACGGAGTGGGGCTGGTTCAACCTGCATGCCTACCGTTTTGACGATGAGTGGTCCACATTCATTGTGGAAACCCCGGAGAAAAACTGGCTGGCCGCCGGGATTGACAAGATGGAGCAGCAGGAGTCGATCGCGCTCTGCGAAAAGCTATTTGCCGATCGACTGGAAGGCAATCCTCTCATCTCCAACGCAAAGCATCTGCGCGGCTCGGCCATGTGGCTCAAGTTCAACCGTGTGCTGTGCGAAAAGTGGTTTCACAAGAACATTGTGCTGATTGGCGATGCTGCGCACACCGCACACTTCAGCATCGGCTCAGGAACCAAGCTGGCCATGGAGGATGCCATTGCATTGTCGCGTGTGCTCTCCACCAGCAATGGCGATGTAACTGCGGCGCTGCAGCGCTACCAGGAAGAGCGGGAAATTGAAGCGCTCAAATTGCAGAGCGCGGCGCGCAACCGTATGGAATGGTTTGAAGAAGTTGAGCGTTACGTCCACCAGGAGCCGGAGCAGTTCGCTTATGGACTGCTGACGGGCAGTCAGCGCGTGGGCCATGCCAATCTGAAGTTGCGTGACTCCGGCTATGTCGAACGTGTAGAAAAATGGTTTGCCGGACGCAGCGGGGTAACCCGTCCCCTTCCACCGATGTTTACGCCCGTTTCGGTTCGTGGCGTCACTCTGAAAAATCGCGTGATCTGCTCTCCTATGGCCACCTATATGGCGCAGGAAGGCGTGCCCAATGATTTCCATCTCGTGCATCTCTCGGCGCGCGCCATGGGAGGCGCGGCCATGGTGGTCACGGAGATGACCTGTGTCTCTCCCGATGCGCGCATCACTCCGGGCTGTCCTGGAATGTGGAATGACGAGCAGATGAATGCCTGGAAACGTGTGGTGGACTTTGTGCACACGCACACGGACGCAAAGATCGCCTTTCAGCTTGGCCATGCTGGACGCAAAGGTTCGACCCGCATGGGATGGGATGCTATCGACCAGCCGCTGCAATCCGGAAACTGGCCGCTGGTTTCAGCTTCGCCGCTTCCTTATATTGAAAATCTCTCGCAGACTCCGCAGGAAGCAACGCCAGACGATATGCGCCGGATCAAGGCTGACTTTGTATCGGCCACCGAGCGCGCGGTGACAGCCGGCTTTGACTGGTTGGAATTCCATTGCGCTCACGGGTATTTGATGTCCAGTTTCGTCTCACCTCTTACCAACCAGCGCACAGATGAGTATGGCGGCACGCTCGAAAATCGCTGCCGATATCCGCTGGAAGTCTTTTGCGCGATGCGCGCCGTCTGGCCAAAAGATAGACCTATGAGCGTCCGCATCTCTGCGCATGACTGGGTACCTGGCGGTCTCACGCCGGAAGACGCTGCGAAAGTCGCGCGCCTCTTCAAGGATGCCGGCGCTGACGTGATTGACTGCTCCTCAGGGCAGGTGAGCAAGGCTGAGAAGCCAGTGTACGGGCGCATGTTCCAGGTGCCGTTTGCGGACAAGATACGAAATGAAGTCGGCATTCCAACGATTGCCGTCGGCAATATTTTTGAAGGCGATCATGTGAACACCATCATTGCCGCCGGACGAGCGGATCTTTGCGCGATAGCTCGACCTCACCTGGCTGATCCCGCATGGACGCTGCACGAGGCAGCCAAGCAGGGATTCACAGACATCACATGGCCCAAACAATATCTGAACGGCAAAGAGCAGTTGGAGAGAAACATTGCTCGCGCTCAGCTGATGTTGGAAGTGTAAAGACAAATGGAACAGCTTTCACAAGCACTGGCTGGCAGGCACGCCGTGGTTACCGGCGGCGCGCGCGGCATAGGCGCGGCCGTCACGCGGGCGCTCGTCGCTCACGGAGCAAAAGTTACCATGCTGGGCCGCAGTTCCGCGCCACCACTGAAACCAGCGGACAGCTCACATCTTCAATATGTCCAGGCAGATGTCTGCGCACCTGAAAGCTTACCTCGTGCGTTTGACTCAGCGAGCGCCAGATTCGGTCCTGTGCGCATTCTGATAAATAACGCGGGCCAGGGACGCTCCGCTCCCTTCCTGAAAACTGATTTTGCGCTGTGGCGCAGCATGATGCAGGTAAACCTTGATGGCGCATTCCACTGTATACACGCCGTTTTGCCCGCCATGCTTGCAGCCGGCTGGGGAAGGATTGTAAACGTCGCCAGCACAGCAGGATTGACGGGGTACGCCTACGTTTCAGCATATTGTGCGGCCAAGCACGGCGTCGTAGGTCTTACGCGATCTCTGGCCATTGAAGTCGCTACCAAAGGCGTTACCGTGAATGCCGTTTGCCCCGGCTATACAGAAACCGAAATGCTGCAGCAGACGATCGACGGCATTGTGGGCAAAACAGGCCGCACCGCAGCGGAAGCGCGCGAAATACTGAGCGCTCAAAATCCGCAGAAAAGAATGATCCAGCCGGAAGAAGTTGCGAATGCGGTTGCGTGGCTGTGTCTTCCCGGCAGCGATGCAATCACCGGCCAATCGATTGCGATTGCTGGTGGCGAGGTGATGTGAGGCAAAGAATGGCAAGTACTTCAACCATCCGCAAGAATAATAACGGCTTCGGCCACTTGAATCACGAGGTCCTTGATCTGGAGACGCGTGCCAGGAAGGGCGATCATCAGGCACTGCGTTTATGGCTGCGTCTTCTATCGTGCACGGTACGCATTGAAAACAAGGTTCGTCTCCGCCTGCGTCGCGAGTTCAACACGACCCTTCCGCGGTTTGACTTGATGGCCCAGTTGGAGCGCAGCACCGGCGGGCTGCGCATGAGCGAACTCTCCCAGCGCCTGATGGTATCCGGCGGCAATGTGACGGGAATCACTGATCAGCTCGAGCGTGAAGGTTTTGTGTCGCGCACGGCTTGCCCGGGCGACCGCCGTGCTTTTACCGTCAAGCTGACCGATACTGGATTGAAGCGCTTTCGTGAAATGGCCGCGCAGCATGAGCTTTGGATTGCGGAGCTATTGGGAGGGCTGAGCCGGGATGAAAAAGAAGCTATGATCAATGAGCTATGGAAAGTGAAGATGCACATCAATCGAGCCACTTCCGTCGCGCGTAAACCCAGCCAGCGGCTGCAACCCGGAGGCGTTCGATGAACAAGGACAGCAAAGCAACGCATGCAGCCTTACCTGGTCGCGCGCTGGCAGACTATTCGGCAAAGCATTTCAAATACAAGCTCAGTGACGGTGTTGCCTGCATCACGCTTGACCGGCCTGAGCGCAAGAACCCGTTGACGTTTGATTCTTATGCAGAACTGCGCGACCTCTTCCGCGCCATGTCGCAGGCAAGTGACGTAAAGGCCGTTGTATTGACCGGCGCTGGTGAGAATTTTTGTTCCGGCGGTGACGTGCATGAGATTATCGGTCCGCTCACCGAGCTTGACATGCCCGGCCTGCTCGCCTTCACGCGTATGACCGGTGATCTGGTGAAGGCCATGCGTGCCTGCCCGCAACCGATCGTCGCAGCTATTGATGGCGTTTGCGCCGGCGCCGGCGCGATTCTGGCCATGGCGTCTGATATTCGCCTGGGCACCGCGCGCAGCAAGACTGCTTTTCTTTTTACGCGCGTGGGGCTTGCCGGTTGTGACATGGGAGCGTGCGCGATCTTGCCCAGGATCATCGGGCAGGGCCGCGCTGCCGAACTTTTATTTACCGGCCGAAGCATGACCGGAGAAGAGGCGGAGCGATGGGGGTTCTTCAATCGTTTGTGTGCACCTGAGCAACTGCTCACCGCGGCACTGGAACTGGCAGGGGAACTGGCCTCCGGGCCGACTTTCGCGCACGGCATGACCAAGAAAATGCTGCATCAGGAATGGAACATGGGAGTGGACGAAGCCATTGAAGCTGAGGCCCAGGCGCAGGCCATTTGTATGGCGACCAACGATTTTGATCGTGCGTACCAGGCGTTTGTTGCCAAACAAAAACCGGTATTCAAAGGAGATTGAGGATGACCGGCAGCAGGCATCTCGACTGGCCTTTTCTCGAGCCTCGCCACAAGGCCCTGGCTATTGAGCTGGACGTCTGGGCCGGCCGCATGCTGTCTGATGAATCTCATCCGCACTCCGTTCAGGCAGTCGATGATGCCTGCCGCAAACTGGTGCGCCAGCTGGGCGAGGGTGGTTGGTTGAAATATGCCATTGGCGGCGCGGCTTACGGCGCTTCTGCCGATACGATTGACACCCGTGCCGTTTGCCTCATTCGCGAGACACTGGCCCGCCATTCAGGTCTTGCCGATTTCGCATTTGCCATGCAGGGACTGGGCTCAGGAGCAATTTCCAATTTCGGCACGCATGAGCAAAAGCAACGCTATCTTCCGTGCGTGGCGAATGGTTCTGCAATCGCGGCATTCGCCATTTCGGAACCCGACGCTGGCTCCGATGTCGCCGCTCTCCAGTGCCGGGCGAAAAACGACGGCGACTCCTACGTTATCAACGGCGAAAAGACCTGGATCTCCAACGGGGGCATTGCTGATTTTTACCTGGTCTTTGCGCGTACGGGCGAAGATACTGGCGCAAAGGGGATTTCTGCCTTTATCGTTGACGCCAACACACCTGGCCTTGAGATTGCCGAGCGCATTGAAGTAATGGCCCCGCATCCGCTCGCGCGTCTGGTATTCAAAGACTGCAGGATTCCCGCAGCCCAACGCCTGGGTGAGCCTGGCCAGGGATTCAAGATTGCCATGTCAACGCTTGACATCTTTCGATCGTCGGTGGCCGCAGCTGCTCTGGGCTTTGCCCGGCGTGCACTTCATGAAGCGTTGTCGCGTTCCACCTCTCGCAAAATGTTTGGCCAGGTGCTGGCAGACTTTCAGTTAACGCAAGCCAAGTTAGCCAGGATGGCAACGGATGTCGACTGTGCGGCATTGCTGACCTATCGCGCGGCGTGGCTCAAGGACATGGGACAGCCCGTGACTGTGGAAGCGGCCATGGCCAAGATGACGGCAACGGAGACAGCGCAGCAGGCCATCGACTCCGCGGTGCAGATTTTCGGCGCGCTGGGCGTGGTCAGCGAGCAGACCGTAGAACGGCTTTATCGCGAGATCAGGCCGTTACGAATTTATGAAGGCGCCACGGAGGTGCAGCAATTGATCATTGCGCGGGGCATTATCAAGGCACACATTATCAAGGCAAACAAGGCAAGTGAGGGCCAGGGATGAAATTTCTGCAACCACCAAATTGGCCGCGGCCCAACGGTTACTCCAACGGGGTGGCCACTAAAGGAAACCTGATATTTCTAAGCGGCATTGTCGGATGGAATGCACAGGGAGAGTTTGCGAGCAACGGCTTTACGGCGCAGGTGCGCCAGGCATTGCTCAATATCGTTGAGATATTGAAGCAGGCAAACGCCAGGCCTGAGCACATCGCGCGTATGACCTGGTATGTCCTCGATAGAAACGAATACATCGCCGCGGCCAAAGAAATGGGCGCAATCTACCGTGAGATCATCGGCCGTCACTATCCTGCCATGACTGTAGTAGAGGTTTCCGGCTTCCTGGAAGCTAACGCGCGGGTGGAGATCGAGGTAACAGCAGTGGTGCCGGAATAAAGTAAGTTTTCCGTCCCAACACGATCATGTTGGCGGGAATTGTCTTCCGCGTTCCTGTTTGCGCAGGCGCGAGCGCTGAAGCTTACCCGTGGATGTACGTGGCAACTCGGTAACAAACTCAATCGCACGCGGATACTTGTAAGGCGCGATCTGGGACTTCACGTAGTCCTGTAGTTCGCGCCGCAGTAGATCGCTCGCGGTTGCTTCTCCTGCGAGAATGACGAAGGCTTTCACGATCTCGCCCCGCTCCTCATTTGGCACTCCGATCACCGCGCATTCCGCCACCGTGGGATGCATCATGAGCGCGGCTTCAATCTCAACGGCTGAAATCTTGTAGCCTGAACTTACAATCAGGTCGTCGGTGCGCCCTTCATACCAAAAATAACCGTCATCATCGATGCGGTAGGAATCGCCTGTGATATTCCATCCATCCTGCACATACTTACGCTGGAGCTCCAGCGAATTGAGGTAGCGGCAGCCCGTGGGTCCCCGCACGGCCAGGCGTCCTACGGCATTCGCTGCAAGCGGCTTGCCGTCTTCATCTACCACAATGGCCTCATAGCCAGGGACTAGCTTGCCCGTTGCACCGGGCCGGATTTCCTCGCCTGCCGCGGAAATAAAAATATGCAGCATCTCGGTTGCTCCAATGCCATTGATAATCGAAAGCCCTGTTGCATGGCGCCACGCCTCGAACACCGGAAGGGACAGGTGTTCTCCTGCTGAAACACATTTCTTGAGCGATGCCAGGTCGAATCGCGGCACGAGTTCGAGCATACTGCGGTAGAGCGTGGGAGCGGTAAAACAGATGGTGCACCGGTGCCGCTCGATCGAACCAAGCAGACCCTCGGCGCTAATCTTCGGCAGCAGCAGCGTGGATGCTCCCACGCGCATAGGGAACAGCAACAAGCCACCCAGTCCAAACGTAAACGCCAGCGGCGGACTGCCGCAGAAGATGTCTTCCGCTTCCGGCATCAGGATGTGTTTCGAAAACGTGTCACAGACAGCCAGAAGGTCGGAATGGAAATGAACGGTCGCTTTAGGCTCGCCGGTTGTCCCCGAACTGAAAGCAATCAGTGCAACGTCATCCCGCGACGTTGCGACATTGTCGAACCCGGACGGAAACTCAGCAAGCAGCGGGGGAACATCCGAGCCAGTGGAATCATCGTAGAGGATGACCTTCTCAAGTTCCGGTGCGCTCTGCTGTGCCTTTTCAAGCTCCGCGGCGTAATCCCTGGCGCACAGCGCGTACCTGACATTGGCCTTGGTCAGCATGGGGGCGATTTCCTGCGCGCGGAGTTGTGACATGGTAGCCACCGCAATGCCGCCCGCTTTAAGGACCGCAAACCAGCATGCCGCCAGCATAGGGCTGTTGGCGCCGCGCAGCAGAACACGTTCACCCCGCACCAGCCCGTGACTCACCAATAAATTGGCAAGACGGTTGGCATATTCCAGCAGTTTTCCATAACTCCATATCTCGTTATCCGTACGCAAACACGGCCTCAAACCAGAGCCGGCTTCGACGTTTCGATCAAGAAGTTCGACGGCCGCATTGAGTTGTGCAGGATATTCAAGACCCCCGATACCACTCACCTTGATCACCGGCCATAGCTCTTTGGGAGGCAAGTGTTGTTTGGCAAAGGTATCGATGTGCGCGCTTGGGAGAAGAGTTCCATCCACGGAGTTATTCTGTGCGGTACTTTTTTTAAAATTGGACAATGTTCTCTCGAGTTTTGTGACATTGTTCGCGCGCCAGCCCAAAGCCGGTAGCGCAACTTACAAGGTGCGACGCTCGTTGCATCGCAAACGAGATAACTTACACCTAACGTTCGACTCTACGTTCTTGCGTTCGGTTCGAGACGGGATCAACTTTTTTCGGGCTTTGCGTACTCAGCTGACACTCTTAGGATAACCCGCTTTCATCATACAAATTAATTCAGGGCACTAGCCACGCAATGCCTCAGGCTGCCGGCGATACCAATCTACAAACCGAGTCAGTCCATCTGCGAGTTTGGTCTTAGGCTGATAACCAAGGATGCTGCCGGCTTTGCTGATATCAGCCCAGGTGAGAGAGACATCGCCCGGCTGAGGCGGAAGCTGTTTTCGAAGGGCCGTTTTTCCTGTTACTTTTTCAAGCGCTGACAAAAGATCGTTCAGCTTGACCGGACTGGAATTACCAATATTAAAAACCTCGCAGCATCCCCGGCCGGTCTGGGCGGAGCACCAGCGTGCCGCGGCGCAGATTCCTTCAACAATATCGTCAACGTATGTGTAGTCTCTTCCCGCAGTGCCGTCGCCAAAGACGGGAAGCTCTTTGCCTTTTTCAATCAGGCCGATGAACTTGTGTATCGCAAGGTCGGGCCGTTGCCGGGGACCATAGACGGTAAAAAAACGCAGGCATGCGATATTGAGGCCATATAGATGTGTATAGGTATAGGCGATCGATTCACAGGCCAGCTTGGTCGCTGCATAAGGGGAAATCGGGCGCAGAAAATGATTGTCTTCACGGAACGGCGCAGCAGCACCTTCCCCATAAACCGAGCTTGAGGATCCCAGAACAAAGTTCTGCACACCCTGCTGCCGAGCTGCCTCAAGCAAGGTATAAGTACCGCCGATATTTACCTGCTCATAGAGCACCGGTTGTTCGATTGACGGGCGGACTCCGGCACGAGCTGCCAAATGAATGACCGTTGAGGGACGGAACTCTGAGAACACACGCTTGACTGCTTGCTCATCGCGGATATCGCACTCAAACACCGCAACGCTCCCCGTTTTCATTACCTCCTGGAGATTGCGTCGCTTCCACGCCTCGGGGTAAAACGGGTCAAAGTTGTCCATGATGGCGACATTGCAACCGTTGTGCAGGAGCGCTTCCGCCAGATGAGATCCGATGAAACCTGCAGCGCCTGTGATCAGAATATCTTTCATCGGCCGAATTATAGTGAAAGGCCAACAAAGGCCCAAACGAATGATCAAGGGTTCGTGCGGTGCGGGCATGCACGATTGTCCAGCGCAAATTTTTCTGTCCATGTAGCAAAGAATTCAGTTCCGCTCAGGCAGTCATTGCAGTCTTATATAAGAGGTGCAAGGGCTGAATGAACTCTGGTGAGGATTTAAAAAAGCGATCCAGCAGCAGCTCTGGCAGGCCGGCTAAGTGCATAAAAATTAAAGGCATGCAGCCGCTGGCTAGGTATCAGCATCATAAGCAGTGTTGCTCTTTTTGTGGGGAATTGCCTGTTCTTACTTTGGTAGGCGGCATTAGCCATAAAATGACGATATAAAGAATGTCCCGGGTGCATCCCGGGTTCCAGCGGGAGTCAGCAGAGCAACTCCCTCGCTCCGTCCGGGCGGAGACCGCATTCAGCCGTCAGATTGAAATGGACGTAGAGCTGCCGATGCATGGTCATTAAATCCGCAGAACAAAGCAGGCCATACACAAAGAGCGTATCTTGCAGTGCCGTCCTCGCAGCGTCCATGAAATGAACGCCAGCACGTTAGGAGCATCATGAACCCTGTTGGAGTAGGAATTGTTGGAGCCGGACGAATCTTCGAGCAACATGCCATTGCCTATAACGCCCTGGGAGGGCGCGCGCGCCTTTTAGCTGTTTCCGATATTGACGACCTTCAGGTACGCAAGGCCACCAGCCAGCACTTTATTCCCTTCGCTTATAACGATCACCGCAAGCTTCTGGACCGCAAGGATATTGATGTGGTCACTGTGTGCACGCCACCCTCTTTACACGAGCAGGTGGTCTCGGATGCGCTTGAGGCCGGTAAGTTCGTGGTCTGCGAAAAGCCGCTGGCGCACACACTGGAATCGGCAGACCGGATCCTGGCCATGGCAAAAAAGTATCCCGGAAAGCTCTCCACGGTGTATCAATTCCGCTATCTGCCGGAAGTCCAACGCACACTCTGGCTGCGCGACCAGGGCCGGCTTGGACAACTACTCTTTGGCCGGTTCAGCCGCTTCGCAAAGTGGGAAGCACCCGCAAAGCCAGCCAAGGGCGGAGCAGCCGCGAAACCCTCAAAAAAGAGAAGCGCCTGGTGGGGACAATGGGAAACGGCGGGCGGCGGTATGGTGATGACGCAACTCATCCATGAAATCGATCTCATGCATTACATCTTTGGACGGGCCACGGAAGTCACGGCCACCATTGATACATTGCGGCAGGCAATTGAATCTGAAGATAGCTGTATTGCCACCGTGAGATTTGAAAGCGGCGCGCTTGTATCGTGCTATGGCACGATGACGGCACAGCGTTCAAACCATGGATTCGATGTAATTGGCGACCGGGCCTCATCGCATTTTCCATGGGCGCTGGAGTCACTGGACAGCAAATGGCGCGATGAGTCACTGCACTCTGCTCTTGAGGCGTATCCACTTGCTCAACCGCCGGCGCCAACGAGCACCAAACACGTGCTACGCCCATGGAAGCGAGCGAATGCTGCGAAGCCGCCAGCCACAAGCGCCCACACGCCCTATGCAGCGGATGTCATCAACGCCATCATCGAAGGGCGGCCATTACCGATTGGGCCCGAAGATGCGCGTGCTTCGCTTGAGATTTGTACAGCGATTTATTCTTCTGCTCTGAGCGGCCAGTCAGTTGCGCTCCCACTCGATCACACAAACAGCTGTTACACGGGTCTAACCACAGCGGCTTACGACGGCATCCAGCGGCAGAAGCAAAAGCATAACGCGCTCAAACAAACTGCCGAGCACATGTCAGCCTGAGGAGGCATTCATGATTTCCAATGATCTCGCGATTTATGGCGGTACTCCAGCAGTCCGCACAAAATATCATGAAGGCTGGCGTCACGTTCGGCTCACGGATGTACTGCCGATCATTGCCGCGGCGCGGCGCGACGTCAACACGCTGGCCAAAGGAGAAGGCATAATTGCACAGTTTGAGCGGAAGTTCGCGCAGCTTGCCGGCACCAAATATGCGCTGGCCATGAACAGCGGCACGGCTGCGCTGCACAGCGCTTACTTTGCCGCCGGGGTCAAGCCGGGAACGGAGGTCATCGTACCCGGATACACTTTCTTTGCCAGTGCTGCGCCCATTTTGCAGTGCGGCGGACGCCCTATCTTCTGCGATGTTGATCCGGAAACCTTGCTTGCCGATCCCGATCAAGTGGAGCGCCTGATCACGCCGCGCACGCGCGCCATCTGCATTGTGCATTTATGGGGCAATCCGGCGCCGATGGACCGTTTTGTTGAAATTGCCCGCCGTCACGACCTTACTCTGATTGAAGACTGTTCCCACGCTCACGGTGCGCTCTATCGCGGCCGACCCGTGGGATCATGGGGTGATATTGGGTGCTTTAGCCTGCAAGGGCCCAAAGCAGTTTCCGCCGGAGAAGGCGGAATTGCAGTAACCAATGATCCAGTGCTCTTTGACCGCATGCTCGCGCTGGGCCATTACGGACGCCTTAAAGAAGGTCAGGCCAAGAATACTTTTGATACCGACTACCTTAGTCTGGGTGTGAAATATCGCCCTCATCTCTATGGGATCATGCTGGCCAATGGCAGCTTGTCACGGCTCAAAGAGCTGAATCAACGCCGGCAGCGCAACTATGACATTCTGTGCACGGAATTGGCAGGCTGCGAGGCCATTCAGCCAATCAAAACTACTCCGGGCGCTGTGCGCGGAGGGTTTCTTGAATTCATTGTGCGCTATAAATCTGAGAAGGCAGGAAACTGGAATTGTTCCGCGTTCATTCATGCGGCAAAGGCCGAGGGTGTTCCGATTTCCAATGAACGCTATGCACGGATTGGCAAGCGCAAACGCATGCTCAATGAGACGCCTATCTTCAGTACGCTTGACGGCTCTGAGCTTGGTGGCTACCTTCCCACCGGAACCGAGTCTACTGAAACCACGCCGGCTGGCGAACTGCCGGTGGTGAGTGGCCTCACAGATCGTTTGATGACGCTGCCGCCGTTCACAAAAGTTCCGGAGCGATTTGTTAAGGAGTGTGCCGCAGCGCTGCGTAAAGTAGCGACATGTGCCGCATCCATGAGCGCAGCTGCCTCCACTGCCGCCGCTTGAGCAGGACGCTGGGAGAAGACACTGATTAATGTACCGGCGTGCTTACCAGTGGAGTAAGCGCGCGCATGGAATGGCATTTGGCATTTGCGTGGCGCGCCAGCAAGGCCAGCAGCTTGGCTAGAGCGTGCATCTCTTCAGCATCCATGACGGCATGATGGAGCATGATTCCGATGGAGCCCTCGGCCTTAAGCTGCGCAGCCAATAGATTTCCCCATTCCTCCCGGCTCAATCGCACCTTTTTCTTATTGGCAAACCAATCGACCGCGATGGGCAATTCAAATAACCCGGAAGCCGGGAGAGTCGTCGCGTGCGCATCACGGGAGAGGACTGTAAATCCCAACTCCAGCAAGCAGCGTGCCGTTACATCCGTACAGCGGTTCCATGGTGGCGTAAAAATTGGATCGAGCGGACCAAAGAGATCGGTCAAGCGCCGCCGGCCGTTTTCAATGTCGCTGCGTTGCAAAAGATAATCTCGGGCCATGCCGAACTCGCATTTCTTACCAGTGAGCTCATGGTTTGTATGCGTATAGCCATGCTGATGAATGCGTAGACTTTGCGGATTCGCTGCCATGCGCCTGGATAGCTCGTTAGCGACAGATGAAGTCACGGCAGCAGGAATGGCCGCAACGTCCAAAGGTATTCCATAGTCGCCAAAGGTATCGAGCAATTCGAACAGACGGTGGTCGCTCCAGCCACAATCATCATCGCGGAAGAACACCTTGGCCCGATGCTCCAGGCTATCCAGTGACTGACTCACGGGAGCCAGCCAGTTCTGGATCTCTGCCTTGTATGTGTGGCTCGCTCCATTGGACGGAGTTGTTCGCTGTTCCTGCACCAGATTTTTTAGCAATCGAGCGGTATTCTCTACTCCATTCAAATCCAAATGTATCGGTTCAGGCTGAAACTTCAGCAAAGAATCAAGCTGCGCTGCCAGCGAGTGTGGATCCAGATGTTTCGGCTCCAGAACTTTTAGGGCGCCAAGCCGCTCCAGTCGGCGCGCGCGATTCATCTGTTCATCTTCCTCATCGGTACTGAAGGGCACCACTAATGCGGGAACACGCGAGCGCAATATTTCCATGGCGGTGTTGTACCCACATTGGCTGAGCGATGCCGCAGCCTGACGCAGCTCTTTTTCCAGGTCGGGCACAAACTTCTGCAAAGACAACCCTTGTTTGCCTCGCGACATTTCCTGCAGCGTCTGCCATGACTGTTCTGGAATGAATGGGCCGCCAATGATTTTCATTTCGAACTGGCGCCGGTTCGTCATGAGTTCATAGGCCTGAACGGCAGTGTGCAGCAAGCCTTCGCCCACAATGCCGCCGCCGGCGGAAACAACAATGCGTGGCTGCCGCGCAGGTTCTACGGTGGACAGCTCTTTCTGCTTCCGGGAGACAAAGCCCGTGTAATGAACCGGGACGGCAAGAGGCGAACGAGGATGGAACGTTTCCTCCAGGCGGGCAAACTGCATATCAGAATGGACCAGTACCGCATCAAAATAGCGGTTTGTTCGATGAACAGCGCGCTCGTCATGGTCTTGATCGCGGCTCACCAGAATGTCACGCAAACTGCAAATCACAACCGGCCGCGGCCCGCTGGAAGCATGGGCTTGCTCCAGAAGCGGAACCAGCTCACCGGCAAATTTCTTTCTTCCAAACGGGAAGAGCTCGATCAGCAAAACCTGAGGTTTTACAGAATGAAGAGTTGCCAGCAAAATTTCAGAACGCAGGGATTGTGCCTGCGCCAGAGTGTGCCGTTGATCGCGACTACAGAGCCGCATCTCGGAATCGAACCCCAATGGAGGAAGATTGATCACTTCAATTTGGCTCGACGGTTTCACGCCTTCTGGCATTGGGCCGCCATTCAGAAAAACGACGTGAAAATAGTCCGCAAGGCCATCGGCCAAGGAGAGCGAGCGAATGAGATGCCCCATACCGAGCGAATGCTGGCAATAAAAAAGAATTCGCGGACGCAAAGTCATCAGTGCTTACTCCATGGACTTACGGAAACCGAACTTTATCGAAAGCTGGATGGTCCTGGCCGGCAACGCGGCGGCAGCCAGACCAAACCTCGGCGAGGATATGTCGCCAATGATGTCAGTAAAATTCGTGCGATTGAACAGGTTAAACGCGTCCACGCTCAATTCGATTTTTCGGAATCCGATGAGGTCACCGTCCTGGTCAAGTCCACTCTTGAATAGATTGAACACTTTGGTGAGTCGTATGTCCGTTTGCGCAAAGCCCGGAGCATCCCCGGTATTGCGTGTCACACCCGCCGGACGATCGTTGACGATGCCATTATGATTGTTGTCGGCGCCGGTGGTGATATTAAACGGGAGGCCTGAGTTGGCAACCACCATCAAGCCTATCCTGAAGTTCTTTGGCAGATCAGAGGTTCCGCTCACAACAATGCGATTCAGCATGTCAAAGTCTGACCGGCCCCATTCCGGACCCAGATCACGGCTATCAACGGGCAAACCAAATGGACCATCGGTATTGTCATAACTTCGCGACAATGTGTATTGCGCTTTAAGCTTGATGGCTTTGAACATGCGCCCCTGTACAGTCGCGATGAGGGCGTTGCTCTTCAGCAGCGCAATTGACTCCACTTGTCTATTCAGAAATAGAGCGGGATTGGGCCGCGCGCCGCTCGGCAGCGGTTCGTTCACATTCAGGGCGCGAAACAAATGGACGCCTCGCAAGTAGCGGTATTCCAGGCTGGTGCGTAACGTTCGTCCCATGGAATGCTCTACGCTGGCGCTTGCCTGAAACAAATACGGCGCCTGGATGTTCGGTGCCAATAGCCAAATACTGGGCGGAGCAGTTGTAAACGTGGGAGACGGGAATGCCGGGTTTCTAACGATGAACTCCCGCTCATTAATGCCGTTGAGCAACAAAGTCTGTTCCACCACCCGGTCAGAAAGGCGATCATAAAAAATCCCGGCGCCGGCGCGAAACACTGTATTCCCGTTGCCGGGCGCATACCCTGCGGCGATGCGGGGGGCCAGATGGGTGGGGCTGTTCAGTCGCTGCTGCCAGTCATAGCGCAAGCCTGTCATTAGGGTGACGTGTTGCTGGAATTTGTACTCATCTTGAAGGAATCCATAAGCCTCGTACTTATTGAAAGAAATGTTCGGATTTCCTCGGGCCACCAGAACTAAGACCGGGGCCCCGGCTGTAAAGGTTGGGAGATCGGAGAATGTAAATATTCCTCCGAAATTTGTGCTGTCAACGTAATTAAAAAATTTAGGAAGAAATGCGCCGCCGAAGCGGATAGTGTTTGGTCCGCGGACGTAATCGAGGACATCTTGAATTTCCATCCTGGTCCCATGTTGCAATTGGTTTGATTGATTGGGACCTCCGATAAACGCTCCGTTGACATCGGTTTCAGGAGCATTAGCCGGATTTCCGATGCGCTCATTCTCCCGTTCGAAGCTGAACCGCACCGTGTTCAACAACGCCGGTGTTACCGCCGTGCTGTTCCACAGCTTGATGGAGTTTTCCGTATCGCGGGATGAAGTGCCCTGCTCCTCAAGCCGCAAGCCACCCACTCCGCGATTGTCCAGCGGATTTGCGTGAAAGGTGTACAGGATGCTGAGCGTATTGTTCTGATTCGGCCTGAAGTCAGCACGGCCAACGATGTTGGTATTGGCCAGCGATGTAGGAACATTTTGCAAGACCGGGCCCTGTGGTGTAAGGGCATTCACAATCGCGTCTTCATCATTGGTTAGATGAGAAGCGCTAAAGAAAAACCGCGACCGCTTGAACGGCAGCGGACCGCCCAAAGTGGCCTCCCACAGGCGTCGCTGCAGGTTGGGCTTTGACGGCGCAAAAGCATTTTGTGCATCGAAAATGTCATTACGATCATAAAAAGCCAGATTCCCGTCAAAATGTCCGCGGGAGCCGTTGCGGGTGGTGACCTCCACGCGGCCGGAGCCAGGACGCCTGAACTCTGCCGAGTAAGGATCTCGATTGATGTAAATCCTCTTGAGCGCATCGGTAGGTTCCGTCAGGCTGGAAGCTTCAACTCCATCGACAACAATGGACGTTCCTTCCACGCCCTGAGCGGCGGGTGAAAGAAAATTTCCAACCACCGACAAAATGTCCTGGCTTGGCGAAGGAAGCGCATTGATGAAATCCACATTGACGTTGAAAGAGTCCGTGTTGTTTTCCGGAGCATCAGGCCGGCCCTCAGAAGCGCTTACGGAAACCACTTCTTCCTTATTGCTGATCGTCATTTTTACTTGTACATTGGTCAGCGGCTGGTTGGCGACCGCAATTGGCATGTCAAGCCGTTTGAAACCTTCCGCTTCACCGCGCAGCACATACGCACCAGCGGCGACAGCCGTGAAAGTAAAGCGGCCTTCACCGTTCGCTGTGGCTTGACGGCCCTGGCCGGTAGCCTTATCGGTGAGCGTAATCTTTCCGCCCGGTATCACGGCGCCGGTCTGGTCTTCTAAAGTGCCACTCACGGTGACGCCGGTTTGTGGGCTTGCCTGAGTGACCAGGAAAGCTGCTAATAACAGCAGACGTACTATCTTCATTCATGCCTCATAGCAGGAGTTCTGGATTGCGATTAATTCACTGTCTTGATCTCGATTGAAGTTGCAGAGTCTCCGGGATGGCTGCTCTTGAATTCCCAGAGATCACGATACTGACCGCTGCGCGCCAAAAGTTCCTTGTGTGTGCCCTGGTCAACGATACGTCCATCCGCCAGCAGCAGAATCAAATCTGCCTCCGCCGCTACCGGAAGATCGTGGGTGATCAGAATTGAAGTTCTGCCGGCCATCAGCCGACGCAACGCTTCGCGCACCGCCGATTCGCTCTCAACATCCAGGCCCGTCATTGGCTCATCCAGGATCAAAATAGGCATGTCGCGTATGAAGGTTCGCGCGATAGCGATTCGCTGCCGCTGTCCTCCGGAAAGGGTAGTTCCGCGTTCACCCACCACGGTTTCGTAGCCGTTCTCCAATTCCATGATGAAGTCATGCGCGTTGGCGGCCTTGGCCGCGGCGATGATCTCACTCTCAGTGGCATCCAGCTTTCCGTACGCAATGTTCTCGCGCACCGTGGTTGCAAAAAGAAGCGCATCCTGAAGGACAATGCCAATTTCACGCCGCAAGCTTTCGCGCCGGTACTTCTTGATGTCAACTCCATCGACGCTGATGGATCCGCTCTGCGGGTCATAAAGTCGCAAGCGTCAATGCGCTCAAAGTCGACTTACCGGATCCTGACCGGCCCAGCAGCGCCACATGCTGCCCCGGAGCCACGCGCAGAGAAACGTTTTCTAATACGGGATTGCCACCTTCATAAGCGAAGGAAACATTGTCAAAGGTAATTTGCCCTTTGAGGTTTGTGGCTTCAATGGCGTTTGGATCGTCTTGCACGTCAGGCTCAAGATTCAGGACATCGGCAATCCGCCCGGCAGTTACCGTTGCGCGGCTGACACGGCTGGAAAGTTTGGCCAGATTGCGAATGGGGCTGTTCATGCTGTTCATATAGGCCGCAAAGACCAGAACATTGCCCGGGGTCATCTGTCCCCTGAGTGCTTCTAGTGATCCGATCAGGACCACGGCCCAGGTCCCAATTGAGACAGTGAGGTCTGCAGCGCGGGCGGCAGCCGCCTCAAGCCGTGCCGTGCGCACGCTTTCTTTCAATGCTTCCACACTATCGGTTTCAAAACGTTCTTTTTCATAGTTCTCCCGGCCAAACGCCTGCACCACATGCATGGATGAAAAAACTTCGCTAGCCTTGGACGCAATTTTTCCTTCCGCTTTGCGTTGCCGTCTGGCGGAATCCCTGATCTTGCGATACCGCAACAACGACAGAAGAATCAGCACAGGAGCAACAGCGAGCACAATCAAACTGAGTTTCCAGTTCAATATCACCATGATCACCAGCATTCCCACCAGGGTCAGGAACTCGGAAATGAAGGTGAGCACAAACTCGATGAGAGCATCCCGCAGGACGTTGGTATCGGAAGTGATGTTGGTGATGAGCTCGCCCGATCTCATGCGCGCATGAAAAGACAAGGAGAGCCTTTGCAGGTGAACGAAAAGTGCGCGACGCAAAGAATGAGCAAACCTGAAACCTATCTGGGAGACGATGTGCAGTTGCGCGTACGCAGCGAAGCTTTTGATCAGCGAGATAACAATGATGCCGGATGAAATGGCGACGATCGCCCAGATTTGTCCATGGGAGAGCACTACGTGAAGGAATGCCAGAGAATGAGGCACACGTTTGTTAAACAGGACGTAGTCAAAAATGAGTTTGAGAGGCCAGGGACGCAAAAGATCGGCAACGGCCAGTAGCAGCGTGCACACAGCCGCAACTGACAAGCGGCCTTTCACCTCCAGCAGATGTTCGCGAACAACGCTTTGAAAGAGACTTCTTGTGCCTTGCCCCATCAGTCAGCCACCTCAGAGACAAAACCAGCGCGATCAAAATGGATAGAGAAAAGTGTCATCTTCCAATCTCCTTCATCACACGTTGTGTATCCATCAGGAGTTCAGGCAGACACTGCAGCCCCGCCGTGCGGATGCGGCTTACGGCACGGAATGAACGCTCGGCAAACAGTGCGGCAGCCATGTGCCAGCGCAGTGACTCAGTTTCGGGAAGTCTGGTAATGGCCTGGTAGCCATGGAGGAATGCATTCGCCAGTTCGCGTTCCGCATCTTCAGAGAGCAGCCCAATATGCCGTTCATAGCGCAATGCCGCAAGCAGACTGCCAAGGTCAGCCGCGCGCTGCCCCAGGGCTGCCTGGTCCAGATCAATGAGGGCAATACCTTTTTCCAGTAGGACTCCGTTCTTGGGATGCACGTCACCATGCAGGCAAACGCTCGCTTCCGCGAACTCTTTCATGCGGCTGCACAATTGGCCGCATAGATCTGAAGCCATTTGGGAAAGCTCCGGCCGCATCAGGCCGATCGTGTATGCGGCCAGCTGCATGTGAGCACTTTGGGATCGTTCAAATACCTCAAGGTGCTGCGGTGCTGGCAAGCTATGCAACAAAGCGAGCGCGCGGCCTAAAGACTCAACCGCATTTCGCAGCTCGTTACCCTGGAGTTCGGCAATGCGCTTCCCGTGCAGCGCCTCAAGAACCAAAATGTGATACTGATCAGAATGAAAAATCACCGCCGGAAAGTTAATTTCTGCGTTGTTTGTGCTGATGCTTTTGCGAAGCGCCGTATAGGTCTGGAAGCAGGTCTGGCTGTGGCCATCGGCATAGACTTTGGCGTAAGCCAAAATGTTATCTCGCTCATTTAGACATTGAGCCGTCGCGCATTTTTCCGGCGCGTACGCTACAAGATTGCTTTTGGTCCATTGCGAACCGAGCAGATGCGCAAGCTCGTGCGGTATCTCAGTGAGCAGCTGCAAGTGGGGAATTTTGCGATCGTTGGGAAACGTCCAGAAGATGCTTTCCGTAGCTGCATCGCGAAACACGGGCCGGAATGGCCCGCAATCTGTGACTCGAGGCTTTACTTGCGCAAAAGACTTGCTGCTGGCTCCAGAGGGAAATGCGCGCCCGGCAACAATGCATGACTGCCCGCAAGCAGAGACTCTGTAGGCAACACGCAGACTTTCTCCTGCATGGTATGTGGTGCGCAGATGTTCGCAGTGGTTCACCACGATAGGGCCCTGTATGCCGAGTTGCCGTGAAAACAATTCCGCCACAGCATCTGGATTGAGCAGTAGATCGCGCTGCGGCAAGACCGGATCGGTAATGAGAGGAATTGAGTAGGTTGCAGAACTCATTCAAACCTCTCAGCGCCTTCGATCAGGCCATCTTTGTTATTCCAGCTGAGCCATGGAACAGGCTGCGACCGGGCGAAAATCGGATTCTCATTCTCCTGGACACTCAGCTCCTGCACGTTGCCAGCCGATAGGCCGGCGCCTTCGTTGGCAGAACGGACCCAGACAGCAGATGCGCGACAGCGGAAAGAACCAAGGTCGTGGTTTGTGATCGATGGACTCCAGCCAATGTAGTCTGTGCTGTCTCCATTTGAGCCAACGCCGTGAACCTCAATGGCAAGACTCCCTGCAGCGCCGTTCGGGCCATGGCTAATCATTAATTTAGGGACCTGCAATTTGGGGAGCGGCTGCGAATTGTCGCGCGGCGCAATGAGCGTAACAAACTCAGCGTTATGCGTGTCTTCGATGACTGCACTGACGACCGGCGCATGCAGCTTCACGCCATATTGCGGTGCGATCCATCCTGGCTCTAGCTGCAACTTGCTTCCGGAACTGAAGACCAGCGCCAGACCTGGAGCAAGCACCGTGCTACCGCCAGTGATTTCGGTGGCGTCCCACGCCTCAGGGGAAAGATGGAAACGCAAATCAAAGCGATGCGGCCGGTCTCCCTTGAGTGAATCGCAGATGATCCAGTATTCATCTCCTATAAAGAAGATGCAGCGTGTGTGCACCGCTTCGTAGCATGGGCTCTCAGCCCTGCCGCAGATGACATCAAAATGCGGAGCGCTCCAGCGCGCGATCAATTGGCTGCTGGGCAACGGCGGTTTTGGCTTGCCGCGACGATAAGGGACCTGGTCCAGGCCATCGACGCACACGGTGTTGTGAGCTGCAGTGCCTTTGAACCAGCGACGGAAATTTGGCTCCTGTTCCGAATATGTGTAGCGGCCAGGATCCTGAATTAAAGGTTTGCCACCCGCCCCGATCTCCACATTGAGCAAGTCATAGTGCCCGTGGCCGCCATCACCCAGCGGACCGCAATCGAAGATCAGAAATTTTTCCTGTTCGAGCGGAGTCTTGCCTTGGCCCCAGCCGCTGCGCTGAACGTAATAGCCAGCTTCCGGAAAGCCGACGTACCGCCTTTGCGGGGGTGTGCCTTGAGCACCCGCGGTACCGGCATAAACAAAATCAGGCCGCGATAGCAATGAAGCAGCGAGCTGAAGCAGGTCAGAATAGTTTCCAGCGTCACTGTCTGAGAGAGCAGGAATTCCGCCGTCAGGGCGGCGGCAATGTAAAGCGAATTCACAGGCACGTTCCAGCCGTTCGTCGTAATCGGCAGGGAAGCAAAGATTGTAGCGGCGTGCGTTTTCGCGTGCCGCCAAAAATGTCCGCAGTACCAGCATGTGATAATGCGTTGAGTGCTCACGGTGGACGCCGTCCGGACGAACATCGGTCAGAAGATTCTGGTGGATTCCCTCCATGGCAAACTTGAGCAAATCGTCGTTGCCTGCAGTTTCCGGCAGGGCAAGCGCAGCGACGAACAGTGCATGCAATTCCAGCGTGCGATGGTTTCGCTCGGCGCTGAGGTGGTTGCGCAAATAATTCGTCTGCTGGGCCAGACTGGCAATAATTCTCTCTTCCAGACCGTCGCAAAAACCACTGAACTGCGGAGCGGCTGCAAAGATGTTCCAGGCGTAGATCCAGTTTTGAATGCGGCGTCCAATGGCATCTGAAGGGCCGAAATCGACAGGTACCTGCCGGATCCAGGAGTCAACCAGCTTTTCCCATGTGTGTTGAAACTTCAGTTGTCCGGTTTCGGCAAAAGCTGTGGCCAGGTTTAGTCCGAAGTAAAACTTAATCCAGGCAATTTGCCACTCTTCATCTTCTTTCAAGCCGGCCGTGAGCCAGTTGGGATCAAGCCCCAACTCAAGAGTGGCGCCGTTCTCGGTAAATTTTCCGGCGCACACATCTTCCGCAATAGCGCGGCTGGAGTGCGCGCGCTCAACAACGCAAAAGAGAGGACGCGGCTTGATCTGCGTGCCGGCATTCATCATGCAATACGCTCGCGAAACAGATTGGCCATATGGGCCGCAAGCTTGTCGCCATTGAACCGCTCTTCGATCGTGTCCTGGGCGTTGCGGGAAAGCTCGGCGGCCAAGCCGTTATCTTTAATAAGACGAAGGAATGCATTCGCCAGGGCGCGCGGATCTTCCGGCGGCACCAGCAGTCCGTTGACGCCGTCATCAATGAGTTCAGGAATCCCCGAAATGGGTGTTGTTACAACAGGCAAGCCAACAGCCATGGCTTCCATTAAGACGTTAGGAATTCCATCACGGTCGCCATTGTCGAGGACGCGGCATGGCAGGCAAAAAACCGTGGCCTTCTGATACTCGTCATAGAGTTGCGATTGCGACATTGGTCCCGGCAGATGAAAGCTGTTCTCCAGGCCATGTTCAGCAATCATTCTGCGGATCTCTTTTTCATGCTCTCCACCTTCAGCAACGATGATTCCCTCAAACGGAACATTCATCTGGCGGAGAATCGCGCAGGCCCCGACAAAAATATCGAAACCTTTTTTGGGTATCAAGCGTCCGACGCCCAGCGCCCGCAGATGGCCGTTGGTGTTGCGCATTGCCGGACGTTCTTTCATGATGCCGCAAAACTCCGCATTCAGTCCGTGATAGAAGAGGTGGACCGGCGTCTTACTGCCCAGCTTCTCAAGATATTCGCGATTCGCATCCGTGCATGTCATGACAAAGCGGGCTGCATCCATCTTGCGGCGCAGAAGGCCCGCAGGATTCAAGCTCGGCAAATAGATGTCCTTGGCGTGTGCGGTAAAGGAAAGAGGCAGACCCGCCATTGTGGACGCCAGCCAGGCGACGGTGGTGGCGCCATGGCAATAGTGAGCGTGTATGTGAGTCACGTCTCCTGCGTGGCCAATCATGTCGGCCAGCAAGGCCGCCTGCAGAAACTCTTTGGCATAGACCTTGCGCGGCCAGGACCAGAATGTGCGGCGGGCGCGGAATGCCTGAGCAAAGGCA
Source organism: Terriglobia bacterium (assembly GCA_963724105.1). GTDB lineage: Bacteria > Acidobacteriota > Terriglobia > Terriglobales > Acidobacteriaceae > Angelobacter. The sequence goes on from CAVRTD010000010.1 coordinate 1,475,166, forward strand.
GTTCCCGCGGCACGCGCAACGCGCAGCGGATGCTTCAAGAAAACACGGCGAAGGGATGGCAGAAAATGTTTCAGGTTCAGCGAAAGCCATTGAAAGAGCGTCGCATTCTTCATTGACGTGGTGCCGGGCATATAGACCGGCTTGGCGGCAATCTTGTCCAGCAAATCGGTGGGCACAGGCTCTGTACAGGGCTTGAGAACAAATACACGCAGCCGCAACGCCTGCTGCTCCATGCGATAGACCTCACTGGTAATAAAGGTGTCAGTAAGGCGGGGATAGCCTTTAAAAACATAGGCAATAGTTCCGCGATTGCTCTCAATCGGGAATTGGGTCGTACCATCAGGCATATGCGGTCCTCAGTAGATAGTGAAAACGCTCAGTACAGCGCTGGACATCGTAGTCGCGTTGCACGCGCTCACGCGCTCGCGCTCCCAGTTGATGAAGCAGAGAGTGTTGCCGTCCCAGCAGTTCAATTGCATCGGCGAGTGATTCGGGATCGTTCGGTTTTGTGAGCAGGCCGGTTTCATCGTGAATCACAGCGCTTGTGATTGCGCCCACATCGCTGGCAATTACGGGGCGGCCACAGGCCATGGCTTCCAGGATCACGTTGGGCAAACCGTCACGGTCGCCAGTCTGGTCCACGATTGAAGGAGCGACCAGAAGATGCGCCTGGCTATACATCAGCGGCAAATCATCATGGGTCTTTGGCCCACAGAACCGCACACTGGATTCCAGACCATGAGAGCGGACCATCTCCATGAGCCGCTTTTCTTCCGGCCCTTCTCCCACAATATTCAGCTGAAAACGCAGCTGCAGCTGTGCGGCGGCTGCCAGCAGCACATGAAAACCCTTTTTCTCAACCAGCCTTCCCACGGCCAGCATCTGCAGCACTCCAGCAGCTGGGAATGGCTGAGGGCTGAATCGCTCCAGGTCGACTCCATGTGGAATTAAATGCACGTGTGCGCCTGAGTTCTGTATCTCATGCGCGACATCAGGATTGCAGGCCACCACGCATGCGGCTTTGCGGGCGCGGGCGGAGAGAACGTCTGGAGCGACTTTGCGCGCGTCCTTGGCATGAACGCTGAAGCCAAATGGTGTGCCCAGCCGCGTGGCTACCTGCTCCGCCACTTCAGCGGGAGAGTGCGCAAAATATCCGTGGACCCCGGTCACGGCTGTCCCTTTGAGAAGCCGGACCACCTCAGTTGCCTGGCCGTCAGATCCTTCTTCCGTTAGCACCTGCACTCGCGAGAGAAGAGCTTTACTGACTGGCTGCATGGCGAAAGGCTCGCCGGCTTTTGTGGCAAATATGGCGGCCAGCGCGCCACGCTGCTCAAGCGCTAAAACCTCATTCAAAGCAAAGGTCTCTGAGCGTCGGGGAAAGCCGCTCAGAATCATGACGATTTTGCCGTCACTCATGCCACCCTCCGCCGGCATTCCAGCAATGCGATTACACGCTGACGAATGCACGGCAGCCCATCCAGTTCCATGGTTGCGGATGCCATTGGCCCCGAATCCAGCGCTGCCAGCACCTTCGAAATCATGACTTGCGGGTTCAAGTCATGCGGTTCAATCAAATCAAAATATCCGCGGTCAGCCATGAGGCGCGCACGGATAAGCTGTTCGCGCACAGGCTCAGCCCGTGGAACCAGGATCGCCCGCCGGGAAAACGACAGGAGTTCGCACACGGTGTTGTATCCGGCTTGTGAAACCACCAGATCGCTTTCCGCATACAGTTGTGAAATGTCCGCTTCGAAATCCAGAAAAGTAACGTCGGCGAGGTAATCAAAGTTATGCAGCAGTTCCTGACGGCGTATCGCCTGCATTTGCGGGCCAAAAATTACCGTGGAACGCAACGCGATCTTTCTTGGCAGACTGGATAGACCGGTTAAGTACGTTTCAATCATGTTGCTGCCATCGCCCCCGCTGCCGGTAGTGACGAGAATGCGCGGAGGCCCTTCCGCCCGCTCAGCAGAAATCGTGGGGCGCTTCAGATATCCACAGAAATAGGTCTTGCGGGCCACCGACCGGGGAAATGCATATTCGCTCGACGTGTCAAAGATTGATTTCGAGCCGTAGATCCAGACCTCATCGTAGAATTCATCGATCACGTCAAAGCTGCCATTGTTGGCCAAAACTTTGCGTGTGCGCTCCGGCTCGTCCAAAATATCGCGAATGCCGAGTACCAGCCTGGTCTGTCTTCGTTCTTCGCGAAGGGCCTTGAGTGTTGGCAGAAGTTCGCCATCGACGCCGCCGGGCCTCTTGTCCACAACCATCAGGTCCGGATCAAACCGCAGCACAGACGCTTTGAGAATCGCGGTACGAGTCTCTCGTATTTCCTCAGTGCAACCAGCAAGATAGCGGGGCGCGTAATGCTCAGCTTTCACTCTGTCCAGGCAGGGAAGCTTAATGTAATCAACGCCTTCAGGAATCCGAAACGCATGAATCATGGGCGATCCGGTAAGGATAAGGATGGAGGCACCTGGATGCTGGGCGAGAAACTCCTGCGCGAGCAGCAGAGTCCTGCGAATGTTCCCCATTCCGAAGGTATCGTGAGAATAAAGGACGATCTTCGGTGGCCGCCAAGACGGATGCAAGATGTCCTCCCGCCTGGCGTCAGTTTCCTCAATCAGGTCATTGATAGATGACCTGGCCGATCCATTCTGGGACGTGGGGGACAAAGCTGCCTTACTGGCAGAAGACAGACTTAAATTGTGTACTGGAACGTCATTAGAATTCATAAATGGACTCAATCCTTGAATCCATCCACAAAGCGGTAACACTCCGACTTACCGATAAATTAGACGCGATGTGCGTGCGATTCCGTTAGTACACACTCGGACAGTCTGGTGTGCTATCCGCCCGGACGGAGTCGCCAGCAGCAATTTTTCGCTGCCATTATCAATGAGACACCGGCCAGGTTCCCGTCGAAACAACTTTTTGAAGTTGACCCTTACTTGGTGGCGCGCCGGCATTCTTGATGCTAATGCCCTTACCGGCGGAATCTGATGTTGGATGTTAAGGGGACGTTAAAGAGTTGCTTAGAAACGTTATGAAAGTAAAGTGTCTCTAAGGAGTCTAAGGTGAGGTCCGAAAGACTGGGCAGGTAGGCAGCAGGTTCAATATCAATTAGTTAGAAACATGAGTCATCCGGAACGTGAGCCTTCGTGAAGGGACTTATAGCATTTCCCCCCTCAATCGTCACGCAAAGCGACCGGTGCCCGCCCTAATCGAATCTTGGCCAATCAGGCGCGAATGGCTTACCGTTGCGCCGGAACGTCGATCGGCTTGCCTGATTTCACATCGTAAATGTAGCCAAAAGATCGCTATGTTCTTTGGAACCAAGGGATGCTCGCGAATTCGATGCACGTCGTGGCACACGCTCTGATGCTGATCGCGGATGTTAAGCCAGTTTCGTTTTGGCTTCGAATGCGCGGGAAGCACTTGTTGCCGCTGAAGTCTCGTGCAACGCCGTTGCGAGCGCTCGCGCCGCATTAGCTTTGCGAACGATTACAGTTCTGTAAAGGTGAAAATGTTTGCACAATACGTCAGTAGAAATTTTTGATTGGCGTGCATTCGTCTGTTGTAACCATTTGCAACATCATGACTTATTAATATTCTCGATTTATTGCAGATGGCAAGCTAACTGCTGCGACATGGCCGGGACCGAGACAAGTTAAGGCTAAAGATGAGAATTAGTTAATTTATTAAGAAAGAGGCGAACTTGGGGGTAACGATGGCAAAAGTCAGCGGACCGCAGCTTATCGATCAGATCGACCGGCATCGTTGGGCGGACCTCGGAAAGAAGCGTTATGTCAGCGAGTATGTCCTGCCTCTGAAGCCTGTCATCATCACGGACGGGATTGAGCACTGGGCGTCGCGTAAGAGATGGACGCTTGATTTCTTCAAGCAGCAATATGGCGGGATACCCCTGACTGTTGATGGCAGGCAACTCACTATGGGGACCCTGATTGATGAGGTAAACGTTTCGACCCCTGAACGTCCAGCGCCCTATCTGCGGAATCATCCCGTTAAAGAACTACCCGAAGAATTGCAGTTTGATGTGCAGCCGATGCCAGAGTGTGTGAGCCCGAATTGGTTTGATCACAAGTTGATAAAAACGTGGAAAGATTTTACCTACGTGGAGCTTTACATTGGCGGCACCGGAGCCAGGTTTCCTACCCTGCACTACGATGGACTGCACACGCACGCCTTCCTGATGCAGTTGGAAGGCGTAAAGGAATATGTTGCTTTCCCACCATCTCAAACACCGCTGATGTATGCAGGGCAAGGCGCGCGCGAAAACAAATCGGATGTGGACAACATTGAAGCGCCGGATATGACCCGGTTTCCGAAATTCGCCAGCGCAAGCGGTTTCCGCTTCAAGCTTTTTCCGGGAGAGACACTCTTTGTCCCTGCCGGCTGGTGGCACACCGCGCGGATCCTTTCTCCTTCCATCACCGTCTCGATCAACGCCGCGAATGCGGCCAATTGGAAAGATTTCAGCCGCGATTTCTGCCAGACCTATTGGGCTGGGCATAAGGCGAAAGGCGCTGTGGGATCGGTCTATCTCGGGGTCATTGGCACTGTGATGCGCATGGCAGCTTAAAAGCCATTACAAAATGTTGAGAAGGGCATGACATGAGGAGTGACAAAGTTTTTGCCGGTGACCGCGTTGTGGTGCGCTCGCCGCAAGAAATCCTTTTAACTCTCGATGCCAACGGCACCCTGGACAACCATCCTTTTATGCCGGAGATGCTGAATTGCTGCGGCAAGTCGTTTCGCGTCCATCGACGTGTGGAAAAAACTTGCGTAGATGTGGAGCCGCCGATCCAGTCGAACCGGCGTTTCGCAAAAAATGACGTTGTCACGCTGGAAGGCCCGCGGTGCGATGGCGGCAGCCACGATGGCTGCAATCGAGGATGCCGTATCTACTGGAAGGAAGCCTGGTTACGCCGCGCAGATAGTCTGGAAACCGAAGAGCCAGTTGACGAAATTGCTCTCGCAGAATTGCGTGCGCGCCTCAAGGTGAAAGCGGACGAGCAACGCTATTTCTGCCAGTCAACAGAGATGCTTCGATCGACCGAAGCCTTTCCCGGCAAAATGAAACCCTGGCTCGTGAAGATTGCGCTTCGGCAGATCCGCCAACAGGATCTCTCCCCACTGGAGATGGCTAAGTTCTTCGTTCGTTGGTTCAGGCTGAAGCTGCATCGCGGCATAGCAGGAGACGACCGGCTTCGCGGACCCCACACCAAAAAAACACCCGTCGCAGTGCTCGATCTCAAGCCGGGCGAACTGGTCCGTATAAAACCTCTGGATCAAATCGTGGCCACCCTGGATCGGAAGAAACGTAATCGGGGGATGGTGGTTTGCCACGAAATGACCCGTAGCTGCGGAGCAGTGGCTGAAGTTCGCTACCGCGTCAGTCGCCTGGTTGAAGAGAGGTCTGGGAAGATGCGGGAACTCAATCATACCGTGACGCTGAAAGGCCCCGGCGGCGAACCGTCTCAGTGTGATGAGTGCCTATGCTACGGAGAAATCGGCGATTGTCCGCGCGGTGAGTTGATGTACTGGCGGGAAATCTGGCTGGAACGCGTGAATGACAAAAACAATGACAACAATAACGATAACCAAGACCAGGCTGAGGGCGAATTGAAGGAATCAGCATGACGGCGAAACTTGCGGAAGCCGTGCCGGCTTTGGCGGATTGGACAATGACGAAGGACACAATTGAGGTCGGCTCATTGTCTCTGCTCTCCTGTAAAGGCGAGACGGAGCGGCTGGCGCGGTATTTATGCCAGAGCGAACAGGAGAGGGCTGCCCGATTCCATTTTCAGGCTGATTACGATCGCTATGTAGCCGCGCGTGCTTTCCTGCGTTTGCAACTCGGAGCTTTTCTGGACTGCGATCCGAGGTCCTTGTTATTTCAATACACAAGCCACGGAAAGCCATTCATCGAAAAGTGTGGGATTGAATTTAACGTCTCGCATTCCGGCGATTGGGTGTTGTTTGCGTTTACTCGTTCAACCGAGATTGGCGTGGACATTGAGCACATACGGCCGATGCCAGATATGCGCGATGTAGCCAAACAGAACTTTGCCGCGCCGGAATTTGCTCGCTGGGAAGCAACGCCTGAACAGGATCGTACGGAAGCTTTCTACCGGTGCTGGACGCGCAAGGAATCCTTCATCAAGGCGATAGGCGAAGGACTTTCTTGCCCGTTGGATAGTTTTGAAGTCGCATTTGGATTGGGCGAGCCAGCCCGTTTGACAAGCGTGAACGGAGACGAGGCGCTGGCGGCTAAGTGGTGGGTGGCGGATTTACCGGGATTTGCAGGTTACGCGGCCGCTGTGACGGCGCGCCCAGCAAATCTGGACAACGTGCGTTTGATAGTGAGGGAGATAGCGAGGGCTGATCTGTTGGAATAGCGGAACGTAGAAGGAAACGTTAAGCGTGAAATTGATTGAAAAAGCGTATGAGCTTTCACCGATGCAACAGGGAATGCTGTTTCATGCGATCGGTGAACCGGGCTCCGGCGTGGATATTGAGCAGATCGTCTGCCAGTTAGATGAGCGGCTCGATACCACGGCCATGTTGCGCGCCTGGGATCTGATTGCTTCACGCCACACGATTCTGCGGACAGCTTTTATCTGGGAAGGTATCGCTGAACCGCTACAGCAGGTGCACGATTCTGTACGGATTCCCTCTGAAATGATCGATTGGCGCGGCGCCGATGCTGCAGAGCAAGCGGCCTGCTGGGATCGATTGCTGGCCGCCGATCGCAAAAAAGGTTTTGAGTTGTCACGCGCGCCACTGATGCGGTTGCACATCGTGCAACTGGGCGAATCTTCCTATAGATTGCTATGGACCTTCCATCATGCTTTGCTGGATGGCCGTTCGTTCCCGATTGTGTTGCGCGAAGTTTTTGCAGCGTATACGGCGTTTCGCGATGGTATGCCCGGGGAACCACAGCTCGCCACGCGCAGACCTTATTATGACTACATCGAGTGGCTGCAAACCCAGGATGTTGCACAAGCCGAGCAGCTCTTCCGGGAAAAGCTAAAGGGATTCCGGGCGCCAACCCCGATTCCGTCATCTGCTCCCGGCGATGGCAGGGCCTGGGGAGTAGCGCAATGCTGGCTTTCGGAAGAGTTAACAAAAAAATTAAGCGACTTTGCGCAAACCGCTCGGCGTCACCGTGAACACTCTGCTGCAGGGAGCGTGGGCTCTGCTTCTGCATCATCACAGCGGTGAGGAAGATATCGTTTTTGGCGCAACCCGCTCCGGACGGGCGTCGACCTTGAATAATGATGACGACGCGCCCGTGGGACTCTTCATTAATACCTTGCCAATGCGCATTTCCGTGCGCCCCGCGGCTCCGGTGGGCGCATGGTTGCGTGAGATCCGGGAACAGCACGTGTCACTGCGGCCCTACGAGCAGACTCCCTTGCGCACGATCCAAAAAGCCAGCGAAGTTCCGGGCGGCGTGGGCTTGTTCAACAGCATTCTGGTTTTTGAGAACTACTTGCTGGATACGGCGCTGCGCGCTCAGGGTGGTGAATGGGCCAACCGCCATTTTGAATACATTGGCCAGACCAATTTTCCCCTGACCCTGATCGTCTATGCGGACCGCGAGATGATATTGCGTCTGGAGCATGACCCGAAGCAACTGGACTCCGCTGGCGCCGAGCGAGTGTTGGGGCACCTTCGCACTCTGCTCGAAGGGATCTGCGTGGATGCCGCGCGAACAATCTCAAGCGTGCCATTCCTAACGGAAACAGAAACACGTGAGCTTCTGGCGCCTCCACAGGCAGCTTCGCAAGTAGATGAATGCCTGCATCAGCGGTTCGAGCGGCAGGTGGCGCGCTCTCCGGAATCTGTCGCGGTCACTTGCGACGGTGAATCGTTAACCTATCGAGAGTTGAACCGTCGCGCGAATGCGGTGGCCAGGCGTCTGGTCGCGCTGGGCGCCGGGCCGGAAGTTTTGATCGGTTTGTGCGTTGAACGCAACCTGGGAATGGTGGTGGGCATTCTGGGGATTCTGAAGGCCGGCGCGGCGTATCTACCCATCGATCTAAGCTATCCGCCGGATCGCGTGGCGTTCATGCTCGAAGATGCCGGCGTACCGGTACTGCTTTCCGAGCGCAGCCTTGAGGCTAATCTTCCGAAACATAAGGCCGCAGTTTTATTGTTGGACGATGTAACCGCCGGCGTAGACGAGACGCCTGAGAGCCAGATAAAACCAGAAAGTCTGGCATACGTCATTTATACGTCGGGCTCTACCGGGAAGCCCAAAGGCTGCCAGATCACACATGCCAACGCGGTGCGTCTCTTTGATCAGACGGATCACTGGTACGGTTTCCAACCCACCGATGTGTGGACGCTGTTTCATTCCTGCGCCTTCGATTTTTCGGTGTGGGAGATTTGGGGCGCGCTGCTGTATGGCGGAAAACTGGTTGTGGTTCCGTATTGGGTGAGCCGTTCGCCTGAAGCCTTTGCGGAACTGCTGCGGCGCGAGCGTGTGACTGTGCTGAACCAGACGCCCTCGGCGTTCCGCCAGTTAACGCCGTTTGTACTGGGCAGTATCTGTCCCGCGGAGCAGACGTTACGCTATGTGATTTTTGGTGGCGAAGCGTTGGAACTGGCCAGCTTATTGCCCTGGATGGAGCAATACGGTGACAGCAAGCCCGCGCTGATCAACATGTACGGCATCACGGAAACAACCGTGCATGTGACCTACCGGCCGATCACGCTCAAAGAAGTGCATGCCGGATCGGGGAGTCTGATTGGCGAACCGATTCCTGACCTCGCGGTGTATGTTCTGAATCCACAGGGGCAGCCGGTGCCGCTGGGTGTGCCAGGAGAAATGTATGTTGGAGGCGCTGGCGTGGCCCGTGGCTATTTGAGTCGTCCGGAACTCACCGCGCAGCGCTTTATTGAAAACCCATTTGCAGGGGCAGGGCGACTCTATCGTACCGGCGACCTGGCGCGGCGATTGCCGAACGGCGACCTCGAATACCTGGGTCGCATCGATCACCAGGTCAAGATCCGCGGCTTCCGCATTGAACTGGGCGAGATTGAATCGGTGATCAGCTTGTACCCCGGAATTCGCGAAGTAGTGGTGATCGCGCGTGAAGACAAACCTGGTGACAAAAAACTGGTGGCCTATTACTGTGCGGTGCAAGAAATCGCTCACGACGCACTGCGCGCACACATGAAGGTGCGTCTGCCGGATTATATGGTTCCCGCGGCTTTCATACGCATGGACGCTCTGCCGCTGACCTCCAACGGCAAAGTGGATCGCCGCGCGCTACCGGCGCCGGACGTATCACGCGCCTGCCGCAAGGATACCTATGTGGCGCCGCGTACTCCTGCCGAACAAACTCTGGCGCGCATCTGGGGTGACGTGCTGGGGATTGAAGCTCCTGGCATTCATGACAATTTCTTCGAATTGGGTGGCGATTCGATTTTGAGCATTCAGGTGATTTCGCGTGCACGGCAAGCCGGGCTGGCCATTACGCCGCGCGAACTATTCCAATCGCCGACAGTTGCCGAACTCGCAGCGGCCGCCCCGCAAGCGGCCAACGTGCCTGCCCGTGTAGAAGCTGCGTCGGGCGAAGTTACGCTCACGCCCATTCAGCGGTGGTTTTTTGCGCAGCCGCTAGAAAATCGCAATTACTGGAATCAGACATTTTTGTTTATAGTCCCGCCAGGGATCGATGTAGATCGCCTGGAACAAGCGCTGGCCGCCGCCGTGGCTCATCACGATGCGTTCCGTCTGCGATTTCAGCAAACATCATTGGGCTGGCGGCAGACTTACACCGATCAAGTTCCTTCGGTCACGATCGTGCGCGCGGACCATATCTTTACCCAGACGGAAATTCTGAATGCCGCCGGGAAGATGCAGAGCTCTCTCAATATCGCGCAAGGGCCTTTGCTTGCGGCCATGTTTTTCCCCATGGGTCCTGAACAACCGGGACGCCTGCTTCTCACTGTGCATCATCTGGCCATCGATGGCGTTTCCTGGAGACTGCTACTGGAAGACGTGGAGAGCGCCTACTGGACGCTGCAGGAATCAAAACAGATCACGTTACCGTCGAGGACTGCTTCGTATAAATCCTGGTCTGCCGCACTGACTGCATACGCGGAACGGCCTGAAGTGCAGGCTCAAAGCGACTACTGGCGCGCAGTGCCTGATGCGCCGTCAGCGCAACTCCCCTTGGACCATGTGGCGGGACTCAACACTGAAGAATCTACCAAAACGGTGACCGCCACGCTCACGGCGGACCAGACCGAATTGCTGCTGCGGCAGGTCCCTGCCGTGTATCACTCGCAAATCAATGACCTACTTTTGACTGCACTCGCAGAAAGTTTCCGGCCCTGGACCGGACGCGAATCTTTGCTGATCGATGTCGAAGGGCATGGACGGGAAGACATTGGAGCTATCGACGTCTCGCGCACCATTGGCTGGTTTACCAGCATCTATCCCGTGCGCTTGTCTCTAAGACCCGGCATGCCGCTGGACGCTTCGCTGCAATCGGTAAAGAACCAACTGCGGCAGATTCCAGATAAAGGAATTGGTTATGGACTGCTGCGCGACCAGCTGACAGGGCCTTCGCAGGCCGGGCTTCCCCAGGCCGGGTTTCTCCATGCAAACGTTCTCTTCAATTATTTGGGCCAGTTCGATCAAGTGGTCGCTGGGTCGCGGCTATTTTCATTCGCGTCAGAGCCGGTGGGCCTATGGCATCATCCCAAAGGCAAGCGAACGCATTTGATAGAAGTGCTGGCGCGCATTTCCGGCGGACAACTGGAAGTGCAATTCAACTTCAGCCGCAATGTGCATTCCCGGACGACCATGGAGCAAATTGCCGCACGTTATTCTGCTGCGCTCATGGAGTTGATTCACCGCAGCAGCGCCGCGGACGCACAACGCTGGTCCATTGCGGATTTCTCACTGGCAAAACTGGAAGCCGCAGAGCTTGCGGGACTATTGAAATCCAACCCCGCGCTCGAAGATATCTACCCTTTATCGCCGATGCAGAAGCTTTTTCATTCGATGGAGGCTTCGGCAGGCCAATTGGGTTTTGAACAATGGCGCTTTGTTCTGCGCGGTTTGCTGGATCCTGCGGCGCTGCGGCGGAGCTGGGAACAGGTGATCGAAAGGCATCCCATCCTGCGCACTGCATTTGTTTCCGATGGACTACGGGAAACCATGCAGGTGGTGTTGCCGGCACGATCGCTTGAGTGGACTGAGATCGATCTGCGCAATTTGCCCGAGGATGAGAGGCAGCAACGCCTTGTACAAACCATTGCGGCTGACCGTGCAATGAATTTTGATCTTGCCGAGGGACAACTGCTGCGCCTGATCCTTGTCCGCACCCGCGACGACGAATGGCAGATGGTCTGGAGCACGCATCATTTGCTGATCGACGGCTGGTCCTGGCCGGTTATCTTCACCGAACTAGCGAAGTTTTATGCGAGCAAGAGCACTCTACCAAAACCGCGTGCCTATCGTGATTACATTACCTGGACGCTCGGCCGCTCCAACGATGACGCTCAGAATTTCTGGCGCGACTATCTGAAGGACTTTACACCGCAGCCACTCCGCATTGGCCAGCGTCCGGCGGTTGTTACGGTGTCCAGCCCTGCGAAGTTTGGCGAAGAGACGGCTTCTCTGGAAGAAGATATTACGCAAGCGTTGCAGAATACGGCGAGAGAGAACCAGATCACCCTGAACACGGTGCTGCAAGGAGCCTGGGCACTGGTGCTGGGCCATTATCAAAACTCCACCAATCCAGTTTTTGGCGCCGCGTATTCCGGCCGGCCGCCGGAGATATCAGGAATTGAAGGCATGGTAGGACCCTGCGTGAATAATCTGCCGGTTCGAGCCAATATTGTCGCGGAGATGCCAACTTCGGCATGGTTGAAGCAATTGCAGCGCGAGCAATTTGATGCCAGCCAGCATCAATACAATTCGATTGAGCAGATTCAAAGTTGGAGTGGGATTCCGTGGCGGCATCGTCTGTTCGACAGCCTGATTGTGTTTCAAAACTATGCCTCAGGTGGCGCGACTGAACGGTTGAGCGAAAGCGTGACCGTGGAGATTACAGATGCGCCAGAATCCACCAACTATCCGTTGACGCTCGCGGTTGTGCCGGGCGGTAAGCTTCGGCTCAAGATGCTGTACCGGCCCGAGCAATTTGAGGCTGTCCAACATCCGCCGCATCTTATCGGACCTGGGCGCGGTACTGCGCGCAATCGCGAAAACGCCTGAAGCAAAGCTGAGTGAAATGGTTTCGCAGTTGGCTCCGCGTCCTGCGGTTATGGCTGCGAGTGTTCGGCCTATGACGGCGGCCGGCGCTGAAACCACACCGCGCACTGACATGGAGCGGACCGTCGCTGGGATTTGGCAGGAGTTGTTTGATAACCCTCGCGTCAGCCTGGAAGCAAATTTCTTTGACCTGGGTGGGCACTCATTGCTGCTAGTGCAGGCCCACCGGAAATTGCAGCAGGCCCTTGGACGCAGCCTGCCGATTGTTACTTTGCTGCAACACCCAACGGTGCGGTCGCTCGCCAGGCAACTGGCCGGAAATGGTGATTCGCGTTTAGCCGTGCAGGCCGTGAACGAGCGCGCGCGCCGCCAACAGGAAGCCATGGCTCGGATGAAGATGGGAAGAAAAGGATAGAAGGGAACATGTCGCAACCAGAACAGCTCGATTCGTTGAACGGCGTGGCCATTATCGGTATGGCGGGCCGTTTCCCCGGCGCGCGAAACGTGCGCGAGTTCTGGCAGAACCTCCTTGCCGGTAAGGAAACTATTTCTTTCTTCGAACCAGACGAACTTGAACCCGCGCCCAATGAGCCTGCGGGAATTCGCAACGATCCTCACTACGTGAGAGCACGCGGCTTGCTTGATGGAGCAGAGACTTTTGATGCCGCATTTTTTGGAATCAACCCGCGCGAAGCGGAATTGACGGACCCGCAGCACCGCGTGTTCCTGGAAACAGCCTGGGAGGCGTTTGAGGATGCGGGTTATGATCCGCTGGCGTATACCGGCCCGGTGGGTGTCTTTGCGGGCATGGCCAATAACAGTTATTTTCCCGCGGTGATTGCGCCGCGCCGCGCCGGTGAGAGTCCGGCGGCTGCGCTGCAAACCATGCTTGGCAATGAGAAGGATTATCTGGCCACGCGAACGTCCTACAAGTTAAATCTGCGCGGACCGAGCCTGAACATTCAGACGGCGTGCTCAACCTCGTTGGTAGCGGCAGCCCAGGCCTATCAGGCCTTGCAGGGGTATCAATGCGATATGGCAATTGCGGGCGGTATTTCAATCACGAGCCCGCAGAAGCGCGGCTATCTGTATCACGAAGGCGCCATTGTCTCCCCTGATGGACATTGCCGCGCATTTGATGCGCAAGCCGGAGGGACGGTTTTTTCCAACGGTACCGGCGTTGTGGTGCTGAAGCGTTTGGCGGATGCTGTGGCGGACCACGATCACATTTATGCCGTGATCAAAGGCGTTGGCGTGAACAACGATGGTTCAGCGCGCGTCAGTTTTGCGGCTCCGAGTGTGGACGGCCAGGCGGAAGCAATCGCCATGGCACAGGCATTGGCTGGCGTAGATCCTGGCAGCATCACGTACGTTGAGGCACACGGCACGGGTACAGCGCTGGGCGATCCGGTGGAAATTGCCGGGCTCACACAAGCTTTCCGGTTGGGCACAGAACGCAACCAGTTCTGCGCGATCGGCTCAGTCAAGAGCAATATCGGTCATTTAGATGCCGCGGCAGGAATAGCGGGCCTGATCAAAACTTCGCTGGCGTTGCAGAATGGAAAGATTCCGGCAAGCTTGCACTACACACAGCCGAATTCGAAGATCAATTTCGCGGAAACACCGTTTTATGTAAACGCCAAGCTAGCAGATTGGCCGGCATGTGAAACACCGCGCCGCGCTGGTGTAAGTTCATTTGGCTCAGGCGGCACCAATGCACACGTGGTTCTGGAAGAGGCTCCTGAGCGCCAGGCATCTGGACCGGCGCGCGCAGAGCAGTTGTTTCTTATTTCGGCGCGAAGCCAGACGGCTCTGGACCAGGCAGCTCACAACCTGGCCGCGCATTTAGCTTCCGGCGATTCTCTGAATCTGGCGGACGCGGCATTTACGCTCCAGACCGGCCGTCGACATTTTCCGCATCGCAAGGCAACGGTTGCGCGCACTGCTGCCGAAGCCGCAGAGGCGCTGGTCTCTGGCGATCCCAAACGTGTGTGGTCGCGAAAGTGTGAACATGCCGATGCGCCCGTGGTTTTCTTGTTTCCAGGACAAGGCGCGCAGCAAGTGAACATGGGACGTGGTTTATATGAAAGCGAGCCCATTTTTGCAGCACAAGTAGATGAATGTGCGGAGGTGCTGCGGCCTCTGCTGGGACTCGATTTGCGCACGCTGCTCTATCCGCAACCGGGCCATGAAGAAGAAGCTTCGCGGCAACTCAAGGAAACCTTCATCACACAACCGGCGCTGTTCGTGGTGGAGTATGCGCTGGCGCAACTGTGGATGCAATGGGGTGTAGCGCCGAAAGCCATGATTGGCCACAGCCTGGGTGAATATGTTGCGGCTTGTCTGGCAGGAGTTTTTTCGCGGAATGTTGCGTTGCGAATTTTGTCGGCGCGCGCCCGCATGATGCAGGACTTGCCCGCTGGAGCCATGCTGGCAGTGCGTCTGCCGGAAGCCGAGATGGTACCGCTTCTGGGGGAGAGGTTATCGATTGCCGCTCTCAACAGTCCGGGTATGACGGTTGTTTCCGGTCCTTTCAATGCTATCGATGCTTTGGCTGAGATGCTCGAAAAAAAGAAAGTCATGTACCGGCGTCTGGCGACATCGCATGCGTTTCATTCGGCCATGCTTGATCCCATGCTGCCTGGTTTTGCAGAAGTCGTGAGCAGTGTACAAATGAATCCGCCGCAGGTGCCTTTTGTTTCGAGCCTGACTGGCACATGGATCACCGACGAGCAAGCCACCAGTCCTGACTATTGGGTGCAGCAAGTGCGCCGTGCTGTGCGGTTTTCGAGCGGCATTGCTGAGCTCCTGCAGGATTCCGCAAACATCCTGGTTGAAGTCGGGCCCGGTCAAACTTTGAGTACTCTGGCGCGGCAGCATCCGGCCAAACATGCCGGGCAAGAAATTGTGGCGTCGCTCAAGAGCGAGGAGAACGTCAAGCCAGATCTGGGATCACCAGATCTGCAAGCAAAAGATCTGCAACCAAAAGACCTGCGATCACAGGACATAAGATCGATGCTCGAAGCCGTGGGACGCATATGGAGCGCAGGCGGCAGCGTGGATTGGGCCGGCTTCCACGGCAATGAGGCGCGTTACCGTGTTCCGCTTCCGACGTATCCGTTCGAAAGACAGCGATATTGGATCGATTCGCCGCTGGCAGAGGTAGCACCTCAGAGCGCCAGGCCGGCTAACGAAATCAACACTCTCAGAGAATCGGAGGTGCAACCGATGGCAGCCCCGCAACCGATCAGAACACACGAAGATACTTTGCAATCGCAGCAGGCAGCTGCGCTGGTGAAACTAAGAGCGCTATTCACTGACATCTCCGGCTTGACCGCCGATCAGTTGATCGCGTCGGCGCCGTTTCTGGAAATTGGCCTCGATTCATTGCTGTTGACGCAGGCCTCCACCGCCATTGAAAAGTCGTTTGGCGTGCGCGTGACCTTCCGCCAATTGCTCGAAGAGCTTTCCAGTCTTGATGCGCTGGCCACGCATCTCGGGCCAAGCATGCCTGCTCCCGCATCCGCACCAGCCGCTACGGCCCCTGTGCCCGTGAGTATGCCCGCGATTCCGGCGACGACCACTGCGACGCTGGCTGATCTTGCTTCAATTCCATCTTCTATTTCAGCGAGCGGAGTTGAAGCACTGGTGCGCAAGCAATTGGAGATCATGGAAAAGCAGTTAGAGGTACTGCGCAATTCAGCTTCGGCAAGTACGATCATGGCCCCCTCCGTCGCTGCCTCCACCGTCGGGCCATTGATTGCGTCATCCATTACAGCCCAGGCTACTGCGGTTCCTAACATGGTTTCCATAGGCGCTGCCAATTCGAGCGCTAAGAAGCCTGAGGTGCAAGCGTTCGGTCCTTACAAGCCAGTACAAAAAGGGGTGGCTGGTGTGCTGCCGGACCAGCAACAAAAAGCGCTTGATGCACTGATCGCTCGCTACACAACGCTCACGAAGAAATCCAAAGAACTAACTGCCGAGCATCGCACTCACCTCGCTGACCCGCGGACCGTTTCTGGCTTCCGCCAGATATGGAAAGAGATGGTTTACCCGATCGTGACAGAGCGTTCGCAAGGCTCAAGGCTTTGGGATGTCGACGGCAATGAATACGTGGACATGACCAATGGCTTTGGCTCCATTTTGTTTGGCCACCGGCCTGATTTTGTGATCCGCGCTGTAAGCGAGCAGATGGAAAAAGGTTTTGAAATTGGACCACAATCTCCACTGGCAGGAAAAGTGGCTGAGTTGCTTTGCCGTATGACAGGCATGGAGCGCGCAGCGTTTTGCAATACTGGTTCGGAAGCCGTTGTCGCGGCGGTCCGCACTGCGCGCACGGTAACTGGTCGCGACAAGATCGCAATGTTCACCGGCGACTATCACGGCATTTTCGATGAAGTCCTGGCGCGGCCGCAAACCGTAAATGGCGTGCTGCGTTCACGCCCGGTGGCGCCCGGCGTGCCGCAATCTGCGGTTGATAATGTGCTGGTTGTGGATTATGGCGATCCGGCTTCACTCGACATTCTGCGCGCACATGCGCACGAGTTAGCCGCCGTTTTAGTGGAACCTGTCCAGAGCCGCCGGCCCGATTTGCTGCCCAGGGAATTTTTGCAGGAGTTGCGCACGTTTACGCAAGAATCGGGCACGGTGCTGGTGTTCGATGAAATCGTCACTGGCTTCCGTGTGCATCCGCGCGGCGCGCAGGGATATTTTGGTATTCAAGCCGATGTGGCCACCTATGGCAAAGTGATTGGCGGCGGTATTCCCATCGGCATTATTGCGGGGAAAGCCAAATATCTAGATGCGCTTGATGGCGGCCAATGGAATTACGGCGATGCATCCGGCCCGGAAGCGGGTATGACATTCTTTGCCGGCACTTTTGTGCGGCATCCACTGGCTCTGGCGGCTTGTTGGGCTTGCTTGAACCATTTGCATGACAACAGTCCGGATTTGCAGCGCAATCTGAACCAGAAAACCCGGGCATTGGTGGAGGCGATGCTGGATTTTGCGCATCGAGCAGGCGCCCCAATGCAGATTCCATACTTCGCTTCCTGGATGTGCTTCCAATTCCCACAGGATGTTCCTTACGCCAGTCTGTTTTGGGCGTACATGCGGGCCAAGGGCATACACATGTGGGAGGGCCGGCCGAGTTTCCTTACCACAGCGCACACAGATGCCGATACTGAGCTTGTGCTGAAGGCCTTTAAGGAAACAATCGTCGAAATGCAGCGCGGCGGATTTCTTCCCGGCGAACCTCCGGATGAGACCGCTGCTGTGCCGCAACCAAGCGCGCGGCTCGGCAAGGATCGCGAGGGTAAGCCGGCCTGGTTTGTTCCCGATCCCGACCGGCCCGGTAAGTATTTGCAGATTGCGGAGGTCCGATGAGCGCGAGCGATGTGAACGCGTACATCCCGGTTGATTTTGACCCGTTCGGCGACGCCGCAACTGACGCCGTCCATTTTCCGATGACGGAGGCGCAGCGCGAAATCTGGGCGTCAGCGCAGATGGGCGCCGAAGCGTCCAACGCCTATAACGTGTGCCATGCGTTTCGCGTCCGCGGCGCATTTTCCATGGACGCGATGAAAGCCGCGCTGCAGCAGTTGGTGGACCGGCACCAGGCACTGCGGCTGGTCTGCGATTCTGACGGCGAAACACAGCACGAACTCACTTCTGCCACAATTCCTGTAATCACGGTGGATCTTTCGGCGATGACCGGCGCGGAGCGCGAACGTGAAACGGCCGACTACGTGGATCGGGAAACGAACGTCCCTTTCGATCTGGAAAAAGGCCCGCTGTGCCGCGCGGTTATTCTGCGCGAAGACCGGCAAACGCATTTCATCCTCTTCACGGCGCATCACATTGTGTGCGACGGATGGTCAGGCGGCATCTTAATTCAGGACCTGGGCGAGTTGTATGAGGCCGAAAGCGTGGGTATGCAGGCCTCTCTGCCACGGGCGCACTCGTTTCAATCGTACGTGGAGGCGCAGAGCAAGACTGAGCAGATTCAGCAAGCCGTGGCGGCAGAGCAGTATTGGAAAGCGCAGTTTGCTACACCCATCGAGCCGCTGGAACTTCCGCTGGATTTTTTGCGCAAACCTGTGAAGTCGTACACGGCGGAGCGCCAGCGACGGCAGATACCAGAGGCACTCTATCGTGACGTTTCCCGCGTGGCTGCGCAAAACGGTTGCACCGTCTACGCGATGCTGTTCGCCACCATGCAGGTGCTGATTCACCGGCTCACGGGTCAGGGTGATTTTGTTTTAGGCACCGTCGTGGCCTCGCAAGCCGCCTCGGAAAACGGCGCCGCCATGGTTGGTCACGGCACGAATGTGTTACCGGTCCGCGCCAGCGTGAATTCGGAAGCCACGTTTGAGGAGCATCTAAAGACGGCGCGCAGGCGTTTGTTCGATGCGTTTGATCATCAGTCGCTTTCTTTCGGCTCACTGGTGCGTTCGCTTAACTTGCCGCGCGATTCCAGCCGAAATCCTCTGGTTCCCATCACTTTTAATTCCGATCAGGTGACCGAACCGTTCCGCTTCCGCAGCGTGGAGGCAGAACTGTTGCCTTCGCCAAAAAAGTTCGCCACATTCGATTTGGAATTCAACATTCTGAAAACGGCGACTGGGATATTTGCGGAGTGCATTCACAGCACTGCTATTCTGCAACCGGTAACCGTGCAGCGGTGGCTGGAAAACTTTGAGACGCTGCTCGTATCCATTTGCGCGAATCCCACACAAAAGATAGCTGACTTGGCTTTGATGACGCCGGAGCAGGAGCGCGAGCTGCTCTCACCGTCTCAGGGAACATGGCAAATCGATGCATGCGTTCATGATCGGTTCGAACGGCAGGTGGAGCGAACTCCGCATGCGATCGCGGTGACCAGCGATGGAGTTTCCTTGACCTATGCTGAACTCAATGACCGCGCCAACGCGGTGGCGGAGCGCTTAATCGCTATGGGCGCGGGGCCAGACGTTTTGGTGGCTCTTTGCATGGAGCGCAGTGTGGGAATGCTGGTAGGCTTGTTGGGAATATTGAAAGCCGACGCTGCGTATTTGCCGGTCGATTTACGCTATCCCGCCGAGCGAGTGGCCTTCATCCTGGAAGACGCTCAGGTGTCCTTACTGATTTCGCAGCGTAGCCTGGAAGCCGCTTTGCCGAAACATGAGGCTCAGATTTTGTTTCTGGATGATGTAACTGAATGCAGGAAAGAAAACCCTGGCAGCAGAGCCACACTTGACCATCTGGCTTACGTGATTTATACCTCCGGTTCCACGGGTAAACCCAAGGGTGTGGAGGTTCTGCATCGCGGCGTCACTAACGTGCTCCATAGTTTTCAGGAGCTGCTGCACTTTGGCGCCGACGATGTTCTGCTGGCCACTACCACGCTATCGTTCGATATCCACGTGCTGGAACTGTTCGCGCCGATTCAAGCGGGCTCCAGATTGGTGATCGCCACGGATGAACAGGCACAAGATCCCGCGGCTCTGATTGCTTTGCTTGAGACGAGTGGCGCCACCATCTATCAGGCAACGCCGGTGCGCTACCGCATGCTTCTGGATGCCGGCTGGCAGGGCAAACCGACATTACAGCTTTTGTGCGGCGGCGAGAAGATGTCGCGCGAACTGGCGGACCAGCTTCTGGCGCGTTGCGCCACGTTGTGGAACGTTTACGGCCCAACCGAAACCACTGTTTGGTCGTCAGCCGCCAGGATTGAAGCCGATGGACAGCCGATCACCATTGGGCGTCCTCTCGCCAACACCACGTTCTATATTCTGGGCAAGAACATGAAGCCCACGCCGGTGGGTGCTCCGGGCGAGTTGTACATTGGCGGCGACGGCGTAGCGCGAGGGTATCGCAATCGCCCCGAGCTTACCCAGGAACGTTTTGTGGCGAATCCGTTTGGCGCAGGCCGCATCTACAAAACCGGCGATCGTGCCCGCTACCGGGCTGACGGTGGCGTGGAATTGCTGGGACGCGATGATGATCAGGTGAAAGTTCGCGGGTTCCGAATTGAATTGGGAGAAATTGAGCACGCTCTCCAATCCATACCCGACGTGCTGCAGGCAGCCGTGGTGGTCCACAATGACGGCGATGACCAGAACATCATCGCCTACCTGGTGCCAGTGCCTGGAGTGCCTTTGCCACCCGCGGAATTACGTGGTGCGTTGCTGCAGACGCTGCCGGAATATATGATCCCGGCCGCGTTCGTGCTGATTGAGGCGATGCCCACTACGCCCAACGGCAAGCTCGATCGCAAGGCGTTGCCTGCGCCGGATTTTGCAGTGGCGCGAAAGACGCGCGACTCGGTCCCGCCCGAGACATCCACGCAGATCACCCTGGCAAGGATTTGGGAGTCGCTGCTGAAGGTTGAAAAGGTGGGAATTCACGAGAGTTTCTTCGACCTTGGCGGACACTCCATCCTGGCGGTGAGATTGATGGCACAGATCCGCTCGTCATTCGGCGTGCAACTCCCGCTGCATCACATTTTCCGCACACCGACGATTTCTGGTTTGTCTGCGCTCATTGAGTCGAAGTTGTGGACAGAAAGTGAGCAGCATGCAGTTGGCGCCGCGGCAGCTTCTGGCCCACAGGTGGAAATTGAGATATGAGCACGTTTGAATTCCTACATAAATTAAAGCAGTCCGGAGTGAAGGTCTGGCTAGAAGATGACCGGCTGCGCTGCACCGGGCCGGAGCAGGTTCTGGTGGGTGATGTGCGCCAACAGTTGAGCGCGCGCAAGCCGGAGATCGTTGCCTTTTTGCGGTCAGCGGCAACTTCGGGGACCGGCAGAAGCTCCTCCGTGGTTCCCATACAGCCACAGGGCGGCCGGCTGCCTTTGTTTGCCGTGCCGGGTCATAACGGAGATGTATTTTGCTATGTGGATCTGGCGCGCCATCTGGGCACGGATCAACCGTTTTTTGCACTACAGGCCCCCGGCATGGAACCCGGCCAGGACCCCTTAACCAGCGTCGAAGAAATCGCCGCGTTGTTTGCCCGGGACATTGCCGCCGCGCAGCCTGAAGGGCCGTATTTGCTGGGCGGGTTTTGCCTGGGAGGATCCATTGCCTTCGAACTGGCGCAGCAACTCACGGCACAAGGCCACGAAGTGAGTGTGCTGGTGCTGTTTGGGGCTCCGTGTCCAACGGCGTTGGCCGCGCGTCATCGCGCCCAGGCTGCGATCCAGAGTGTTGCTGGGCGCTTTCTGCGGCATGGTTCCGCTCTGGGGCAGAGAAGGCCAAGTGAATGGTCGCAGTACCTGCGCGAACGCGCCGCGGAGCGGCGAGCGGACCGAGAGCGTGAACGCCACGACCCGTTGCGCCTGCGGCTGACCGAGACCACTGTGGAGGCCTTCAAGGCATACCAGCCGAAAGCCGGTACGTTTCCGGTCCACATGTTCATGCCAAACGACGAGCCGGAATCGCTTCTTGAAGACAGGCCATTGGATTGGAACCTGTTCGCAAAAGATTTTTCCATGGATCTGGGGCCGGCCGATGGAGACCTGAACACGATGCTGCTCGAGCCCCATGTTTCCCGGTGGGCCCAATTGCTGAAGAAAAAACTAAGAGAGGTAGCTCCACCCCAAGCAGCGATCAGAGCCGAAGGCTAGTGGCCTAAATAGCTGGTTTCTTCTTATGCCAATTGCTCTGCTTTTGATAAGCGTGAGTCAAAGCCAGCACCATACCTTCTGTTCCGGGCGCTCCCGTGATTTGCAATCCAATGGGCAGGCCGGATTTTGAAAAGCCGCAGTTGAGCGAAACTGAAGGCAGACCGTAGACGTTGAATGGCCGCGTATTGCGCAACATGATCAGCTCTTTACTGCGAAGTTGCTCCGGCGCGGCCTGAAGTTCTGCCATGGATGGCGGCAGGGAAGGCGTGGTGGGAGTAACGATCAGATCGATCTTCTCAAACATTTGCAGAATTTGGCGCCGCTGCTGCAAAAGTTCACGATATGCCTGGATGTATTGGGGAGCCGTGACATCTGCGCCGCTGCGTATGCGCTTCAGCGTTTCCGGATCATATGCACTTTCCTGCTTCGGCAGATACTTCTGGTGATAGGCGTATGGCTCGCTGCGAACGACGGTGCGATCAACATCTGTAGAAAGCGCGACATCCTGAATCCCGGCGGTGATTTTGCCAAGCTCGGCAACAGCAGCATCCACGGCCGCGCTGATTTCACCATCAACTTCTTTCCAAAAGTCGCGGGCTGCGCCAAGCCGCAATGGTGCAGTTGCTTCTTCAATCGCAGATGGATAATAGACCGGAGGAAACTTCTGGCAGTAAATATCCTGCGCATCATAATGCGCGATTGCCTGGAGCATGAGCGCAGCATCGGCGGCCGTCCGCGCCATGGGGCCCACATGATCGAGTGAAGCAGAAAGTGGAATCACACCGCGCGCGCTGACCAGTCCATAAGTAGGTTTTAGCCCAGTGATTCCGCAATAGGCTGCAGGCAAGCGGATGGAACCTGCCGTATCTGTTCCAATCGCGCCATAGCAAAGCCCAGCCGCGACGGCCGCACCTGAGCCGGAAGAAGATCCACCAGTGATGTGCTCAGTATTCCAGGGATTGCGTGCGATTCCGAAGTGGCCGATGATGCCGCTGCCACCGTAAGCAAATTCGTGCAGGTTCAGCTTTCCCAGCAGAATGGCGCCTGCTGCTTTTAGTCTGCGAATTACCTCGGCGTCCGCGGTGGGAACATTGTTTTTCAGCACGGCGCTGGCCGCAGTCGTCTTCACTCCTGCGGTTTCAATCAGGTCTTTCACTGCCAGAGGAACGCCATGCAGCGGCCCTTTCCACTCGCCGCGCGCGATCTCAGCCTCAGCTTTGCGGGCCTCTTCCAGTGCGGAAGTATCCGTGACGGTAAGGAATGCGTTCAGCTTAGGGTTGAGCTGCTCAATGCGGTCCAGGCAGGCGCGTGTCAGCTCAACCGGCGACACTTCTTTTTTCTGGACGGCCTTGCTAACCTCAACCAGTTCAAGCAGAGGCAATTCAGTCGCGGAGTATTTAGAAGGCATACGAATCGAGAATATCACTGACGGCCCGAGGCAACGTAACTGATTTACCGGTTTACCGGCGGGTTGAGGGCACTACTCAGATGCCCGCAAAGACTTGCCATGCGGTGCGATATGTATTGGCATGCGCTTCCGCGCTGAGTTCAATAGGCCGGGAATAACCGCCGCCGGAGGTCAGCACAAACGGGACACCGAAGCTTCGAGCCGCTGCAAAGATTCTTCTATCACGCTCAATCAATCCCTGATGCGTGAGTGATAGGCGGCCAAGAACGTCAGAGGCCAACGGGTCAACACCCGACTGGTAGAAGATGATGTCCGGCTTAAAAGCGAAAGCGGCGGGCAGAACTTCTTCGAGTTGATGAAGATATTCGGTATCTTCAACGCCGTCTGGCAGAGCTACATCAAGGCGGCTTTGTTTTTTGCGAAAGGGAAAGTTGCTTTCGCAATGGACAGAGAGCGTGAACACATCGGGATCGTCCTGAAAAATCTCCGCGGTGCCGTCACCCTGATGGACATCCAGGTCGATCACAGCAGCGCGGCGGATGAGTTCACGCTGCCGCAGAAGTTGGATGGCGACGGCGATATCGTTGAAGACGCAGAAGCCTGCGCCTTCAGAACGAAAAGCATGATGCGTTCCTCCACCGAGCGTTGCGCCCCAGCCATGTTGCACAGCGTCGAGAGAAGCGCTGACGGTCCCGCCCACGGAGGCGAAAGCCCGTTGCACCAACACCTGAGACCAGGGAAGTCCGATGCGCCGGATGGCAGCAGCATCCAGCGTGCCGGCAGTGAATTTCTGTACGTAATCCGGATTATGGGCCAGAGCCACTGTTTCGGCGCTGGCAAGTTCAGCCTGTTCCACCTGAAAAAGGCCTTCACGTTCCAGGGACTGGCGAAGCATGCCGTACTTTAAAACTGGGAACTTATGTCCCTCTGGCAACGTAATCTGATAGCGATCGGTAGAAAATATTCGCGGTTGATAAGGGGCTTTTTTCATAACCAAAAGGGTCAATCCAGGTCTATGTATTATAAGGATGATCCGCAGAGCGCAAGATTGGCTAGAAATGACGATCGACAAAGAATGTCTCAACTGTGCGTTTTCGAACACTTGATTGCAGGAACGAACAGTCAGAGGTGGCAAACGTCTCTGGGAACACAGGGTTTATCTTTATTTTTCAACAGCTTGTGGTTTGTGGTGATTTTGGCAGCCCTTGTGCATACACTATTAGTGCAATGGATATAGTCCGCGATGAATCCGTAAAGAAGAAGAAGCGCCAGAAGCAGGCAGCAATGATCGTTTTGCTGGTAGTCGCAATTCTGGGCGCAACCCTGGGTGTTACTCGACTTAAACCAGCCTTACAGGCTGTGGAATTTGGAACGGTTTGGCCAGACACAGTGAAACGCGGCTCAATGATGCGACAGGTCCGTGGTTTGGGATCGTTGGTGCCGATTCCTGAAGACGTACGTCTAATCCCTGCAGAAACAGAAGTGCGGGTTGAGCGTATTGTGGTTTTGCCAGGCACGCCGGTGAAGCCAGACACGATCATTATGGAGCTTTCAAATCCTCAGGTTGAGCAGGAAGCGCTGAGCGCGGATTTGGATGAAAAATCGGCGGAAGCTGAGTTTCATAACACCAAGGCCAAGATTGACAGCGATCTGATGAGTTTGCGTTCCGGGGCGGCAACGGTTGAATCCGAATATGAAACGGCCAAACGTGAAGCCGACCAGAACAGGGAACTGAAGAAGATTGGCGTGGTTTCTGATTCGGTCTTGCAGGCGTCTCTCAGCAAAGAAAAAGAATTGGCAACACGCAAGCAGATTGAAGCAGACAGAATTGCGGAGAGCACCAAAGCGATTGAGACCCAGATGGCAGTGCAGCAGGGGACGATCGAACAGAAAAAAGCAATGGCGCAGTTGAAACATCGGCAAAAGGACGCCCTGAAAGTGCGGGCCGGTATTCCTGGAGTCTTGCAGGAACTGTCAGTCCAGGTTGGACAGCGCGTGGCCCAGGGAACCATTCTTGCCAAGGTTGTGCAGCCGGAACATCTGAAAGCTGAGTTAAAGATTCCAGAAACACAGGCCAAGGACATTGTTGTGGGGCAGACGGCGGAGATTGATACGCATAACGGCGTTGTGAACGGCACCGTTGCCCGCATTGATCCTGCAGTTTTGGCGGGCACAGTCACGGTAGACGTGAAGTTGGATGGTCCGCCGCCTAAAGGGTCTCGCCCTGACCTGAGCGTGGATGGAACCATCACGCTGGAACGCCTGGACAACGTGCTGTATGTAGGCCGTCCGGCATTTGGACAGGAAAAGAGCACGGTCGGAATGTTTAAGATTGATGCCGATGGCAAGACGGCGACACGCACGCCCGTCGAGATGGGCCGCAGTTCCGTCAATACAATTGAAATTGTGCGCGGACTGAAGGAAGGCGATCAGGTGATCCTTTCCGACATGTCGCGCTATGATAACCAGGACCGAATCAAGCTGGATCGATAAAGCAACTTAAAGTACATTTAATTTTTTTTTGAGGAGAGTACACACGTGGCTAGCGGACAAACTTTGATCAATCTGGAAAACGTCACCAAGATTTTCTACACGGATGAGGTCGAAACGCATGCGCTTTCCGGTATCCACCTGGATATCAAAAAGGGCGAATACGTTGCCATCGCCGGCCCGTCAGGCTGCGGCAAATCAACGCTGCTCTCCATTATTGGTTTGTTGGATTCACCCACGGACGGATCTTACGTCCTGAATAGCCGCGCCGTGCAGGGGTTGGATTTCTCTGATCGCGCACGAATCCGCAACCAGGAAATCGGTTTTATCTTCCAAAGCTTCAACCTGATTGGCGATCTCACGGTTTATGAGAACGTCGAACTCCCGCTAACGTACCGCTCCATGTCGTCTCCGGAACGCAAAAAGCGCGTGCAGGAAGCACTGGAGAAAGTGGGCATGGCGCACCGTATGCGTCATTATCCTTCACAACTCTCTGGCGGTCAGCAACAGCGTGTTGCCGTGGCAAGAGCGCTCGGCGGATCACCTTCTATCCTGCTGGCTGACGAGCCTACCGGAAACCTGGATTCCCGCAATGGCGAAGCCGTAATGGAGCTGTTGCAGAGCCTGCATCGCGAGGGCGCGACCATCTGCATGGTGACGCACGACACGCGTTTTGCCAAACATGCTGAGCGGACCATCCATCTCTTTGACGGCAAAGTGGTGGAAGAAACCGAAGCCGCACAGCAAGCTGAAATGGTTTAAAAACCGGATCACTCAACTTTTAAAATGACATTCTGATTCCAGGGGAGAAGTGTGACTACACTCCTGCAAGATCTGCGCTATGGCCTGCGGATGCTGCGCAAGGCGCCAGCATTTACCATCATTGCTTTATTGACTCTGGCGCTGGGCATTGGCGCTAATACCGCTATTTTCAGCATTGTGAATGCCGTTTTGCTCAAGCCCCTGCCGTTTCCTGAGTCTGAGCAGCTGACGTTTTTGACTTCTGCTTATCAACGGCAGCCGGGAGTTGCGCAACCATTTTCCGTTTCCTATCCTGACTTCTTTGACTGGCGCGCGCAGGCCAAATCTTTTTCCGGGATGGCTTCTTCCCATGGCGATAGCTTCACGCTTACAGGACTGGACCAGCCGCTCCACGTAACGGCTGCAACTGTCTCCGGGGATTTTTTCTCCGTTCTGGGTGTCTCGCCTTTTCTGGGACGTGGTTTCACACGAGATGAAGAAAAGCCGGGAACGCGCGTTGTTGTTTTGAGCCATGAGCTGTGGCAATCGGTATTTCACGGTGATCGGAGCATCGTGGGGCGCGCCATCACCATGGACAAGCAAAGTTACACCGTGGTCGGCGTGATGCCGCCTAACTTCGCTTTTCCACTAGATAGTGATCCGCCGCGGATGTGGCGGACATTTGCTCCAGAAGCAGAATCCTCCGATCCCAAGGAGCCTGCCAGCATAACCCAGCGAGGCGCCCACTACCTGCAAGTGGTTGCGCGATTGAAGCCTGGTGTGCCAATCGAACAGGCGCGGGAAGAAATGAACCTGATGGCCCGCGCGATGGCCAAACAATATCCTGACACCAACAAAAAGTTTCCGTCCGTGCAGTTGATAACCGAGCTGGAACATCTGGTAGGCAACACGCGTCCCAGGCTGATTCTGCTGCTGGTTTTTGTTGGAGTGGTCCTTCTTATCGCCAGTCTCAACGTTGCGAATCTGCTGCTGGTCCGCGCCAGCAAACGCGGTCGTGAGATTGCCGTGCGCGCCGCGCTGGGCGCCAAGCAGATGCGCGTGATTCGCCAGATGCTTACTGAAAGCATGGTGCTGGCGGTCGGCGGAGCCATTTTGGCCATCCCGATAGCCTTGTGGGCGTTAAAGATCTTTATCAAGTTAAATGCGGAGAACCTGCCGCGCCTGCAATCTGCTCAATTGGATGGGACGGTACTGGGTTTCACCGCGATTATCGCCGTGGTGACCAGCATTGTTTTTGGGCTGGTGCCCGCGTTGCGCGCCGCCAAGCCTAACTTGACCGAATTTTTGAAAGAGAGACGAGGCGGCGGCGGAAGTTCAAATCAGCGTCTCCGCAGCGGTTTGATTGTGGTGGAGACCACCTTTGGTCTGGCGTTATTGGTGGTGGCAGGACTGTTGTTGCGTAGCTTTCATCGGCTGCTCGAAGTGGATCCGGGTTTGAATCCCCGCAACGTGTTGACGCTTACATTCGATCTGCCAGAAAAAAAATACTCAGAGCAACAGCAGGTGGATTTCTATCGCCAGCTTTTGACCCGAGCGGAAGCACTGCCGGGCGTTGTTTCCACCGCTGCAGTTACTCCGCTGCCGCTCAGCGGAGGCAATGCGATCATCACGTTTCAAATCGATGGGCACCCGGTACCAAAGTCTGAGGAGCCGTCTGCGGACATTAAGGTAATAAGCCCCAACTATTTCCGCACGTTTGCTATTCCTTTCAAGAGCGGCCGCGATTTTAACGACCACGACGACAGCAAATCTCCCGGCGTGGTGATTGTGAATGAGGAGTTCGCCCGTCGATACTTTCCCAACGAGAATGCACTGGGCAAGCGCATTACGCCGGGGGCTTCTAATCACGGAGAGCCGGCCGTGCGTGAAATTGTGGGAATTGTAGGGAATGTGAAGAGCCGCAAGCTGGACAGCGAGACGGTGGCGGAATACTACATTCCTGATTCCCAGCTCAACTTTGGTTCCATGACTGTTTGCCTGCGAACAAGCGTGGACCCGCATAGCCTGACCTCGGCGGTCCGCAACATGGTTTCTTCCCTGGATCCCGATCTGCCTCTTTATGACATCAAGACCATGGAAGAGTATCTGGCAATTGCAGTGGCCACGCCGCGTTTTCATGCAATCCTGCTGGAGGCGTTTGCCGGGCTTGCGTTACTGCTGACTGGCATTGGCCTCTATGGCGTGATTGCCTACGCGGTGGCACAGCGCACACATGAAATTGGTGTTCGCATTACACTGGGCGCTACACCCGGGAACGTAGTGCAAATGGTGCTGAAATCCGGCCTTCAGCTGACCGCTATTGGCGTGGGCGCGGGAGTTGTGCTGGCACTGGTGGCCGCACGCTACGTCAGCTCAGTCAGCAGCCTTTTGTTTGGAGTGAAGCCGACTGACGTTCTAACGTTTGCGGTGGTAATCGTTATTGTTGCACTCGTCTCCTTGCTGGCGTGTTATATCCCGGCGTATCGGGCGTCCAGGGTAGACCCGATGGTTGCGCTGCGTTACGAATAGCTGATTAACGTAAAGATGGATATAGGCCCGCGCAGGCGGGCCTTTTACTCTGTTGGATTTCTGCACCAAGTCAACGAATATACGAGCCCGCTGCCTGGACAGTTTACAGCGGGCTCCTTAGGACCGTTTTGCCCGGGTCCCATCGGGTACAGCGCCGTTGGAAGGAGCAAGTCGTGGTTGCGACCTGCGGCGCCATACTTATGAAGGTGGTAAAGATTGATGGCTTTGCATCTGAGGTCAACTTTAGCGTCCGGTAGAATTGGCTCTCAAGCGGCAAGACGCGGCAGAAGGGAATGCCGCAGTTTGTCGTGGGGTATGATGAAAGCCCCGAAAGGAAATCTGAACGCTACCATGACCACTGGCAATCCGGCCGATCGACTTGATTCCTGGAAAGAGATTGCTTCCTATTTGCGGCGCGACGTCCGAACTGTACAGCGCTGGGAGAAGAAAGAAAATCTTCCCGTCTACCGCCACCTGCACGACAAGCTGGGATCAATCTATGCCTACCGCAATGAACTGACGGAGTGGTTCAACGGCCGGCAGCATTCAGGCGCCACAGCCGGGCAACAGGAAGGCCAGGCTGAAAAGATCAAACTGGCGGTGCTGCCATTTGGCAATCTCAGCGGACAGAAGGAAGACGCTTATTTCAGTGACGGCCTGACGGAAGAGATGATCACGCAGATTACGCGACTGCAGGCATCTGAGCTGGCGGTGATCGCGCGCACCACGGCCGAGCACTATGACTCCAGCAGTAAGTCTCTGGATCAGATGAACAAAGAACTGGGCGTGGGATATGTTCTGGAAGGAAAAGTGAGGCGGGGCGGGAACCGCGTGCGCATTACGGCCCAGCTTATTCAGTTGAAAGACCAGACGCAGGTCTGGGCGGAAACTTACGAACGCGACTTAAGCGATGTGCTCAGTGTGCAGGCCGATATTGCCCAGGGAATTGCGCGCGAAATAAATCTGGCGCTGAATCTTTCCGCGAGCGTACGCCTTTCTGATCAGCAAAAAGGCCAGAGCCGGGTGCAGCCCGCCGCCTATGATGCCTACCTGAAGGGGCGTTACAACCTGCATCAGATGACGCCTTCAGCCATCAGCAAAAGCATTGAAGATTTTGAGCGCGCCATCCAGGCCGATGAGAATTACGCTCCGGCACATGCGGGATTGGCCAGTGCTTATGCGCTGCTTGCCATTGCACCGTTTGATCTATTGGCGCCGCATGAAGCAATGCCCAAAGCGGAGAGAGCGGCGCGCAAGGCGCTGGAGCTGGATAATTCATTTGCGGAAGCGCACACCGCGCTGGCGCTGGTAAACCATCATTACCACTGGAAGTGGAAGGAAGCGGAGGCTGGTTACGAGCGGGCCATTGAGCTTAACCCTGACCACGCCGACACCCATCTCTGGTATTCATGGATGCTGCTGGCACTGGGAAAGCGCGATGCCGCCTTCGACGAGATTGAACAGACGATGAGCATTGTGCAGGAGACGGATCCGCACCGGCTGGTGGCTGTCCACACGACGCGTGCGGCGGCATTTTATTTTGGCCGCGAGTACCAGCGCGCCGTGGAAGAGTGCGAGAAGGCCCAGCAGTTGGATCCTGAATATTTCATGCTGCATTTTTTTGCGGGCCGCGCTTACATGCGGTTGAATGAATACGCTAAAGCAATTGCGCACCTGAAGCAGGCACGAACCGAAACCGGCGAGATGCCGCTGATGGATGCAGCCCTTGGACTGGCTTATGCGGTGAGCGGAAAGATGGCGGAGACGATGAAGCTGGCGGAAACGTTCCAGAAGGCGGCTAAAAAACGCTACATCCCGCCAACCTATTTTGGAATGCTTTTTGCCGGGTTGGGCGATAAGGACAAGGCGATGGCGTGGCTGGAAAAGGCATTTGAAGAACGCGCCGATGGTCTGACCTGGCTCAACGTTGAGCCGATGCTGGATGAAATCCGGTCTGATCCACGGTTTGAAAACTTGATTCGCAGAATTGGTTTGACCAATTAATTCGGGCTGTGTGGGCCGCAGCGTGCGTCGTGCTGCAGCCCACAGAGTCCTAACGCGCTGGTGATGGCTGCGGCGTGGCTTGCGACGGCGCAGCAGGTTTGGTGGAGAAATCAACCTTCGGCACTGTTCGCGCTCCTTCACTGGCGGCGAAGTAAGCGTCGTTGCGTTTGAATCCAGCGATCCCGGCCCAGAAGCTGTTTGGGAAGAGGCCAATGTAAGTGTTGTAGTCCTGCAGGGTATCGTTATAGCGCTTGCGTTCCACGGCGATGCGATTCTCCGTTCCAGCAAGTTCATCCTGCAGGCGAAGGAAGTTTTCATTGGACTTTAGCTGAGGATAATTTTCCACGACCACCAGCAAGCGCCCCAATGCTCCATCGAGTTGTTTATTGGCTGCAATCTTGTCCGCAGGAGTGTTGGCGGATAGCAGCTGCGAGCGGGCTTTAGCGATGTCGCCAAAAACAGTCTGCTCCTGTGTGGCAATGCCTTTCACGGTCTCCACCAAGTTGGGGATCAGGTCAGCGCGCCGTTGCAGCACAATATCCACCTGCGACCACGCTGATTTCACAGCTTCATTCTTTGTCACCATCTGGTTCTTTGCGCCGATATAACTGCAGGATCCCATTGCCAGCAACAGCACGATGACTCCAAGTACCATCCAAAGTTTCATCTTCTCCTCCATCTCATAGTTCTTTTCGATCTGTTTTTAAGGCATCAATGGCCTGAATTGCCCGGTTAATTCCTGCCAGATAATTCGTAAATCCAGTGCTGGGATCAATCTCATTTTCCCTGGCCGTGCGTGCACGTACCTGCAATAGTTGCAGAAAAATCCCGGGATCAAACTCAATGAGCTCCGCCAGCTTGCTGATGTTGTCCGCTTTGCTTGCCGTGGGTTGCTCTCCCAGGGCTATGAGCGTGTGGCGGAACAGGGTACTGAAATTGGAAACGGAATCCAGCATGAGCCGTCGGACCCGGGTTTCATCGCCCACAATCTGGATATACATTTGCCGCAACGTAAGAAGTTTAGTCCGTAAGTTATGCTCCAGCTGAATGCGGTGCAAATTCATGGGCACGTGCAGACCGGCAAAAATGTCTTCTCCGTACAAGATGCGGTGGTGCTGGCAGATATCGAGCATCTCAATGGCAAATACGTCTGCAGAATCCAGAAGTTCCGTTCGTGCAATCAGAAGCGGTGCGGGAAACTTCTTTTTACTCCATCCCCTGATCGCCGGCGCAAGTGCAGCCAGGGTTTCGGCTGAAAGTTCGCGCATGACACAAAGAATGTTGACGTCAGAAAAGTCAGGGTGAAAATCTCCAGACGCAGCCGAGCCGAACAGCACTACACATTCCAGGTTCGAGCCGGCCGTCTGTTTAAGAAGGCCCACAAAGTCCGCGATATATTTTTCTGCTTCCATAAATTTACCCCCACGCTGCGGTTACCAGTCACCGCTTGCGCCGCCGCCTCCAGAACTGCCTCCACCAAAACCACCAAACCCGCCTCCGCCACCGAAGCCCCCGCCTCCGCCCCAAGAGCCTCCGCCACGACCGCGGCCTCCCATGTTGGAAAGAAGCATCATTGCGAGAATATTCCAGAGAAAGCCAAAGCCAAATACCCTGCCGACGAGCGCAAGCAGCCCCAGAACGAGAAATATCCCAAGCAAAGCGGCGCCGGGAGAAATATGAACCTCAGTGTCAGGTTGCTCAGGCGGTGCGCGCGGCACTGCAACATTTTCAAGTTGCACGCCGGCATCTGCGGCAATCACACCGGCCACGCGCTGTGTCATCAACAGCAGCGCTGGGCCATATTGATTCTGCCTGAGCAACGGAACAGCTTCGCGTCCAAAGCCGCCGACTTTTCCATCGGGCAGGATGGGCTCCAGGCCATAACCAACTTCAATGCGCCGGCGGTGATCGTCTACGGCCAGCAGTATCAGTACGCCGCGATTGCTCGACTTGGGTCCAATGCCCCATTGTTTGTAGAGATTGGCGGCGTAGCTTTCAATGTCGGCACCGTCAAGCGTGTGGATGGTGACAACGGCAATTTGCGCTTTGGCTTTCTGATCAACCTGCTCGCAGATCTTGCGAATCGCTTCAGAAGAGGAAGCGTCAAGTACGCCGGCAAAGTCATTGACGTATCCGCTGGGTTTGAGCTGCGCGATGGGCTCGGCGCGCAGTGGGACGGCAAGGCAGGCCACGGCTAGAATCCACGTTATTGCCTGCCATATCTTGCGAGTGATCATTCTTATTCATTATAGGCAGAAGGCAGCAATTGCAGATTTGTAATAAACGGCTGCTCCCATTTATCGATAGCCCTCAATGGTTGCAATATACGGGCCTATTTTCCGGGCGGATTTGCTTGATGTGATACACTCCGCCCGTTATGTTGCCCAGGATTCTCGCACTAATTCTGCTGTTGAGCCTGCCGCTTATGGCTGCCGATGAGTTCACGCTGTACGAACTGTTGCCGCCAGAGACACACCAATTCGCCATTACCTATGACGTTACGGCTACGCATGAGGGCGCA
The DNA here is from genome assembly GCA_963724105.1 of Terriglobia bacterium. Classification (GTDB taxonomy): domain Bacteria; phylum Acidobacteriota; class Terriglobia; order Terriglobales; family Acidobacteriaceae; genus Angelobacter. The sequence continues at coordinate 1,508,734 of CAVRTD010000010.1, forward strand.
CCATTTTTCTTTAATCCGATACGCCCCGGCTCCGTGGCGACTAAAGAGCGCGTGATTGAACGCAGCACAGGTAAAGAGCTGAAGTTTGAAGTGGTGAATGGCAAAGACGCTAAAGCGACCGGCCTGGTGCCGCCGGGGACGCCAGATAAAGACGAATTCATCAAGGTATATTTGCCCACGCCAGTACCCAAGGGCGGCGAAACGCGCATACGAATCTTTAAGACATACGCTGATGCCGCGTCTTATACGTTGACCGACGGGCAGCTGGTTTTCACGCGGCCGCTGGGAATCAAGCGCAACGTGGTGGTGCTGCCTAAAGGCTGGGAAGTGATTGCGTGCGCGTCGCCGGGAATTGTCTCTACGGACGAAGACGGCCGTCTGCGCATCAGCTTCTTGAATGATCGCGATGATCAATTGCCTGTGAAGATCGTAGCGCGGAGGCTGCCATGAAGAAGACGGTAGCATTACTCTGGCTTGTAGTGATGGCAACTGCGCTGTTGGCACAACAGGAGTCATTCCATCGCGCTGAGCAGGACCGCGAGATCAGCTATTGGCTGCTGGATCCTTCAACGCACCAGTTTTTTATCTCTCACGACTTTACGGTCACGCGCGTTGGGCAAAAATCCGTGCACAGCTTTGTGCGCAAGGGAAGCGCGGTATCGCCAGACGCAAAGATGATTGATCTGGATACGGGCAAGCCGCTGAAGACCTCAACCGTCACAGGAAAAGAAGTGAATGCGCTGGGATATTATCCTGATCCGGTTGAGCCAGATTCTGTGGTCGTGCAGGGAGATCTTGAGCATGCCGTGGAGAAGGCCAGACAACGCGTGTGCGCGTGCAGGAAACGTATACCGATCCGGTTGGATATGTTGTTAAAGATGGAGAGCTCATTTGGACGCGAACTCTCGGACGTCCGCTAAACTATGTGACTCTTCCCGCGGGCTGGATGCTGACCTCAGTGAATACGCCTGCAACCATCACGCTAGATGAGGAAGGACGCATCAAGCTGCGATTCACGAATATTCGCAACGGTGATCTGGCAATCGTGATTAAAGCGAAGAAGCGGCCCGCGACAAAATAAGGCGATTACTTGCGCCGCTGACGCGCAACCTCATACATCACGATGGCCGCAGCGACGGATACGTTGAGCGACGGTACTTTGCCGGCCATGGGAATCTTCACCAGAAAGTCACATTTTTTGCGGATCTGCTCATGCAGGCCGTGGCCTTCCGCGCCAAGAATCAGAGCGCAGTCCATTTTGTAATCAAGTTGATCGTAGAGTTTGTCGCCGCGCTCATCCAAACCAACAGTCCAGATATTCTGAGATTTCAATTCTTCCAGCGCACGGCCCGCGTTGGTGACGCGGGCAATCGGCAGATATTCTGAAGCGCCGGCAGAAGCTTTAACCACGGTTCCGGTAACGCCCACGGAGCGTCGCTCAGGAATAATGATGCCGTCAGCGCCAGCGCCTTCCGCGGTGCGAATGATGGCGCCAAGATTGTGTGGATCTTCAATGCCATCCAGCAAAAGAACAAACGCATGCTGCCCGCGTTTGTGCGCCAGCACATCTTCCACATCTCCATATTGTTTTTCTGCCGTCACGGCGACCACGCCCTGATGGTTTGCCACTTGAGCTAGACGGGTCAACTGTTCGCGAGGCATGGTGCGCACGGGAACGCCGGCTGCCCGGGAAAGCTGAATAACTTTCTGGATACGAGCGTCACCGCGTCCGGGGACGACAGCGACGTAGTCAAAGCTGCGTCCGCGCGCAGAGAGCGCTTCTTCCACGGCGTGGATACCGAAAATGATCATAAATCTTAAAATCCAGGGCCTTAAATCTGGGGTCTGAAATCTGGCTGCGGACAATAGTGTTGCAGTAATCCGCGGCGCGCACAAGTAGCGCTCTGAATTCTTAAATCGTAAATAGAGCATTCCGCGCCGTGCGGCTGTCTGACATTCACCCCACTTTTGTATTCGCAGTGCTCAGGCTCTTACAATAGGGCAGAAATCATTTCTCTTACTGCCCATGCCGCTCAACCAAAAGAAACAGCTTCCGGTCGTGCTCTCTATCGCGGGTCATGATCCGTCGTCGGGCGCGGGAATCACTGCCGATATCAAGACGATCGCCGCGCACCGCTGTTACGGAGTTACATGCATTACGGCCCTTACTGTGCAATCCACACGTGGCGTAAAGCGTGTTGATCCTGTGGAAGGCCGCGTCATTACTGAAACGCTCGACCAGTTGATGGACGATCTGGATATTGCCGCGATCAAGATAGGAATGCTGGGATCGGAGGAAGCGGCAAAAGCCGTAGCAGCATTTCTGAAGCGGTACTCTTTGCGATTTGTAGTGCTTGATCCCATTGTTCGCTCAAGTTCTGGCGCTGAACTTATCTCCAGAGACGGGCTGCAGATTCTAAAAGATCGGATACTCCCCCGCGTTTACGTGACTACGCCAAATATCGATGAAGCCGCCGCACTCACGGGTCTAAACGTGACCACAGAGGACGAAATGGAGCGCGCTGCACTGCGTCTGCACGAAATGGGCGCAGGCAACGTGATTGTTACCGGCGGACACCTTGACCCGCCGAACGATCTGCTCAGCCAGCGTGGCAAACCAGTCACACTGTTGAAAGGCCATACAGTTCCCGGACGCTCAACTCACGGAACCGGCTGCGCTTTCTCTACTGCGCTGGCATGTAATCTGGCGATGGGCAAAAATCTTGTGACGGCCGCCAAGGCCGCCAAACAATTTGTTGAAACCGCTTTGAGCAAAGCCCCGGCAATCGGCAAGGGAATTGGTCCAATCATCTAACGCGTCTCGCTGCGCAGTTCACGTTCTTCAATTTCCCAGCCTAAGCAAGGCGCCCAATCTCAAGAGATCAATTGTTCGGTGGCGGTTGTTGCTGCTGAGGTACTTGCTGCTGCGGCTGCGTTGCGGCTGCTGCGGCGGCAATTGTTGCTGCTGAGGTTGTGATTGCTGTTGCATCGGTTGTTGCTGCTGTGGTTGCTGTTGTGGGGGCCGCGTCATCAGTTGCGGCTGATTCTGTGGCTGATTTGGCTGCGGAGCAGGGGTAGTCGGCGCTGTGCTTGGCGCACTGTTTGGTACAGCATTGCCTTGTGGCGTACCGTCGCCCGGGGGACGCTGAAATTCCGGCGGCGTCAGGTTGGGATTGGTCTTAGGTTCAACTACCACGCGATTATCACGCGTCCGCAGTGCAGGAGCGCCGCCACCTTGGCGTTTGGCCTCTGCCCGGGCAGCAAACGTTGTCTCCACCAGTGCGCTGCTTTGTTCCGCCACTGCCGTTGACGTCTGCCCTTCCAACTCCGGACGCGTTGAAACCGTTACCTTCCGCTGCGCGCGCTCCCCACGCTGTGCCTGCACATAATAGGACTGGGCGGTTTCCTTGTCGCCTTCCAACTCCGCCAGATAGCCCATATTGTTTATGGCGAAAGAATTATTGGGATCGAGCTTGTAGGCTTTTTGAAAACTTTCCTGCGCGGCCTTGCGGTCATTGCGATTCATGGCAGAAACGCCCTGCACATTTAGCCGCGCCACCTGGTTCTGCACATCCTGCGCCCGGCCTAACTCTCTGCGGCTGCCTGCGGCGTTGCTGGCCGCCACTTCACTGATCGGCCTGCCGCGCCACTTCTTGTTGAAGGCAATCACGATCGGCTCGTTGGAGCCGGTGGCCGCCGCCTGGTCGTAAAATTTGATCGCCGCTTCCAGATCGCCTTCTTTCTCTTTCGCAAATCCCATGTTGTTCAGCGTAAACGGATCGTTCGGAGAAATCTTCAGCGCCTGTTGCAGCACCACGTCTGCTTCCGGTGCGCGATCGCGATTGAGCAGCCCCAGCGCTTCATTATTTAATTCATTCACCTTCATTGGACCTTCAGTGGTATGGCCGGCGACCTTGGCAACGGTCTTGCCTTCCATATCTTCCGCCGTGGACTTATCAACTACGGCCTCTGAAGTATTTGCCCGCGCCTGGTCGTAATAGCGCTGTGCACGGTCCAGGCTGCCTTCCAGTTCGGCCACATAACCAAGGTTGTTCAGCGTAAACGGATCGTTCGGATCAATCAGGTAAGCTTTATAGAAAAGGCGCTTGGCCTTGGGGATATCGTGTTTCTGGAGCGCCGTCACGCCATCGCGGTTCAGCTGCTGCACCGGCGTGTACTTGCTCTTTTTGGGCAAGGGAAGGCGGACCTGCTGTGCTCCGGCCGGGACTGCGCCGCACAACAATGACAACGCTAAAACGGTAGGCGTTAAAACCCTTAGAACAAAGGCAAATGGAGAACGCATGTTTAGTTAAGTCCTCAGCTTGGGCCGTCTTCTCACACCTCGGGCCGCAAGGCAGTAACTCTGCTTTGTGGTTGGATGGCAAAAGTCTCTCACAGGTTGACCCCAAAGATTTCAAGGTTTTGCCTGCCATCTGAGCTGACGCCGTCTGCATCCAAAGCAGAGTTGGATCAGACCATTTTTTTGGTGGTCACTAAAAAACTTATGCATCGTTCCCCTATTGCTTTGTACGCCGTTTTTTTTGTCGTCCTGTCGGCGCTGTCTGCCGGAGCGCAGTCCAACCCAGCTACGCCCCAGTCAGGTTCCAGCCTTCCGAATACGCAAGTGCCTCCCTCACAGGCTCCGGTTCCTGCGCCGAAAACACCGCCCGCGCCCATAGGCTCAATGCCGAATGCGACGCCAACACCCACGCCAACGGCCACTCCTACGCCTAGCCCAAGCCCGTCTGCCAGCCCAACTCCGAGCCCAACGGCTACTCCGACTCCAGAGGCCTCGCAGACAGATGACGCAACGCCGAAATCGGCCTCACCGTCACCTACTTCCACGCCTCCAATTGAGCCGCAAGTCGCTCATCCCAAAACGGACATTCTGGATAGCTCAGCGACCGGCGGAGCACTGGCCACAGACGGACACGATCCGATCCTCGATCCGCCGCCCCTTCCGAAGACCACTACCACGCTCCTGGGGGGCACCATCTCCGGCGTGGACCGCATGCGCAATAAGCTTTCCATCAAGATCTTTGGCGGCAACACCTGGACCGTAAACTTTGACGAACGCACACACATCTTCCACAACGGCGCGGAAACCACGCAGCTTGCGCTCAAAAAAGGCGAGCGCGTTTACGTGGACACCCAACTGGATAACAACCAGCACGATATTTTTGCCCGCAATATCCGCGTAGGCGTGGTCACGCTTCCCGCAGATGCCGATGGGCAAATCGTTGATGTCGACTTCCGCCATCGCGAAGTGATGCTGCGTGACGTGATCAACTCCGTTCCTGTGCGCTTCGGCGTCAACGATGAAACCCGTATCAGCAACGGACAGAATCCAGTAACCCTGGAAGAAGTCCAGCCGGGAGCGCTGGTCCATGTGCGCTTTGCCCCGGAAAATCCCAACCGCGGCCTGGCCCGCGAGATCGATATCCTGGCGCGTCCGGGAGCCAATTTCACCTTTGCCGGCAGAGTCACGTTTCTTGATGTTCATCGCGGCATCATGGCAGTACAGAACATCTCGGATGACAAGAATTATGAGATCCGCTTCACCTCTACCGGTACCGTGGACCGGGCCAGCCTGAACGTGGGGATTGAAGTCCGGGTCGTGGCGACCTTTGAGGGCTCTCGTTATACCGCCCAGTCTGTGGTCATCATCAAGAAACAGGATGTGTTGGAGAAAGAGAAGTAGCTGTTGGCTCTTAGCTCTTAGCTTGGCTCTTGGTTTCCGATTAAAAGTACGCTCATGTGGCACCCGTCTTATGTGGCACCGGCACTCTTGCCGGTGTCTTGGGGTGAACCGCCATCCCTCCTGATTTTTCCGATCAGTGTTATCCGTGTTTATCAGTGGTAATAGAGAAACTGCGCGACGCAAAATCGTCGCGCTTCAAACTGTCATCGTGAGTGAGCGGCGAAGCCGGGAGTCGAACGATCCAGATCGGCAAAGCCCACTTTGCGACCTCTCTGCTTGTGCCTTCAGCCAGCACCCCACCCCTCCCCCTATGTTCGACCCAATTCAACCCAAGGTGACCCAATGAACCCAAGCATCAGCAGATAGGTCGCAAAAAGAGAGATACCCTTCGCCAATAGGCACTTTTCATTGCAACGACTGCCAATCCAATCGCCAAAAGACACGCAGATGGTCGTAACAAGCGCAGTCCTGAGGATTTGGTTTTGGCTAAAAGCTAAAAGCTGATTGCCAACTGCTTTATTTTCAAAGACCATCACCCACCAACGTCCTGAGACGCAGCCGGAGTATAAAGAGTTCTCGGAAGCGAATCAATAGCGAAATATGGCAGTGTACGGGTGGACGGGTGATTGTAGCCCGGTACGTTCCCGAGGCGCGCTTGCGCGCTGAGGGATAAGTGCCGGGTAAACTGTTACAATCCTGCCGTGCAAACCCCAACTGTCCCCGACCTGATCAAAGTGCCTGCGGGCGAGAAACTTGTTCTGGTGGCGCATGCCACGGGCTTCCAGATATATGTCTGCCGACTGGACGCTGCAGGCAATCCAGCCTGGGTACTGAAAGCTCCTGAGGCACAGCTCTTTTTTCAGGCAGGCCCGGATCAAGCAAGCCCGGATCAGGGTAACCCGGACCAACAGGGCAGCTACATCGGCAAGCATTTTGGTGGTCCTACCTGGCAGCACAAAGACGGCAGTGAGATTACCGGAAGCATGGCTGCCAAAGTGGACCCGCCCACAGCCGGCGCAATCCCGTGGCTGCTGGTCAACGTGACCGACCATTCCGGCAGCGGCGTGTTTAGTGGCGTTACGACGATCCAGCGGATCAATACAGAAGGCGGCCTGCCGCCTGCGTCCAATTGCACCGCGTCAAATGTTGGAGCGGAGTCCAAGAGCAGCTACACGGCGGATTATTACTTTTACGCCAAGCCGTAAGCTTTTCGCTTTAGAGAAAATCTCACTAAAAATAACGTCATCCCGAGGGTCGTTGCTGCGCACAAGTTTTCTTCATTGTGCGCAACAGACCCGAGGGACCTTGTGTTTTCTTACTTCACAGCGCAAGGTCCCTCCGGCCTACTCACACGCTGATCTGCCCATTTACGCCAAGACGGGCGTAAATGGGGGCCCAGAAATCGCGTGTTCGTTGACGGCCGTCGGGATGACGAACCTATGGATGACGGAGTTCGCGACCCGTTCGTGATGGCAAAGTTGGGAAACGCTTTTACGCCACGGTCCGTTTCAACTGGCCGCAGGCCGCGTAAATATCTCGTCCGCGGGGCCAGCGCAGGAAGGCAGGAACGCCGGCTTTCATGAGCAAATCTTTAAATGTCTGGACGCGCTCCGGAGAAGGCGTGCCGAACTGTATGCCCGGCCCTGGATTGAGCGCGATCAGATTTACTTTGCAGCGGATACCCCGCACCAGTTCAATCACTTCGCGGGCGTGAACGGCGCTGTCATTGACTCCATCGAGCAGCACATATTCAAACGTAACAACCTCACGATTGCGAAGAGGGAAGACGCGCGCAGCTTGCATCAGCATTTCCAGATTCCATTTTTTGTTGATCGGCATGATGGCGGTGCGAACCTCATCATTCGACGCATTCAGTGAAATGGCGATTTTGGGCCGAATAGGCTCGGCGCCAAAGTCATATAGACGCGGAATGATGCCGGAGGTTGAAACCGTCATACGCGACTCAGGAAATCCCACGCCTTCCGCCAGCAGCCGCACGGATTTCATGAAATTCGGATAATTCAGAAATGGTTCGCCCATTCCCATAAACACAATGTTCACGCGCTGGCGCTTCATGTCCACCTGGCGATCATTCAGCACGGCAAGCACCTGGCCCACAATCTCACCGGCCGTGAGATTACGTTTAACGCCCAGCAGCGCCGTCAGGCAGAATTGGCAATTCACGGCGCAACCTACCTGGCTGGAAACGCAGATAGTTGCGCGATGCCATGCCGCTTCGCCAGCCTCAGTGCCATCGCCAGCTTCGCCGTCATCGCCCTGGGGCATCCAGACGGTCTCCACGGTCTCGCCATCTGCCATGGCAATCAGGTACCGTATGGTGCCGTCGATCGATTTAAAGCTCTTATCGATGCGAGGATGCCGTATATCAACGCCTTCTTCGTTCATCGCCGCGCGAAACTCTTTGGGCAATGTAGAGACGGACTCCAGCCCGGTCAGGCGCTGCACATAGAGGGCGTCAAAGAGCTGGCGCGCCCGATATTCAGGCTGCCCATACTTTTGTGCAATTGTGCTAAGCTCTTGATAATCAAGGCCTAGCAGGTTATTTGTAGGCTGTTCAGGCATTGGAAGTCGCTTTACACCTTAAATTTTACACGGAATCGCCAAAAAACAGCGTGATCCCGCATAAGGTACACTAAGCTATTGATTTACAAAGACATATATTTACCCATGCGACCTTTTGCAGTGTGTAAGAATCAGAATATTGGCCTGAGATGGAAACCGCAGTCTTAACCCGCCCGCCCTTAAGCGAACCACGGAACATCAAACGTGAGGTTCTCCCCAACGGCTTGATTGTGCTGACGGAAGAGATGGCTCACATACGCTCCATTGCCATTGGCATATGGATGCAGACTGGTTCGCGGGATGAATCTCCGGAACTCAACGGTATTTCTCATTTCACTGAGCACATGGTCTTCAAAGGAACGAAGACGCGCACCGCTCGTGACATCGCCCGCCAGGTGGATTCCATCGGCGGCAACATGGACGCGTTCACCGGCAAAGAAACTATCTGCTTCAATATTAAAGTCCTGGATGAACATGTTCCCGTAGCTATTGATATTCTCAGTGATCTGGTCCTGAATCCCACTTTCGATCCCAAGGATATTATTCGGGAAAAAGGCGTGATCCTGGAAGAGATCAAGATGGATGAGGACAATCCAGATTATCTGGTGCATGAAATCTTCACGCAGAATTTCTGGAAAGACCATCCTTTGGGAAAGCCGATTCTGGGGACGAAAGACACCGTGCGCTCTTTCGAATACGAGAAGCTCTATGATTTTTACCGGCAGCGCTTTTCTCCCAACAACATGATCATCTCCGCCGCGGGCAATCTGAACCATGAGCGGTTTGTGGGGCTTATCAAAGAGCGCTTCGCTGGGCTGGACCGCGTTCCCAACGGCTTCCATCTGCCGGCGCCTGCGATTACTCCGCATGTGATCACGCGCAACAAGAAGTCGCTGGAGCAGGTGCAGCTCTGCGTCGGCGTGCCTTCTCATCCCATCTCGGATGAAAAGCGCTACGTCTCTTATGTGTTGAATACGGTCCTGGGCGGCGGCATGAGCTCCCGGCTCTTCCAGAAGATCCGCGAAGAACAGGGCCTGGTCTATTCAATTTACAGTGACCTCAACCCTTATCGTGATACCGGCTGCCTGGCGATCTATGCCGGAACGTCGCTTGAGTCCACGCGCAAAGTGGTGGATTCCGTTCTTGCTGAGTTCCGCGAGCTGAAGTCAGAGCCAATTCCAGAAGATGAGTTGCGCCGCGCCAAAGACCAGCTAAAGGGCGGCCTGATGCTGGGACTGGAATCGAGCACCTCGCGCATGTCCAACCTGGCCCGCCAGGAAATGTGTTTCAAACGCTTCTTTACGCTGGATGAAACCATTGAACAGATCGAAGTTGTGACGCGCGAAGAAGTCTGCGAAATGGCCAACAGCCTTTTCCATCCAGACAAAGTGGCAGTGACTGTGCTGGGTAATCTGGATGGCCTCAAGCTGTCAAAGGAAAATCTAATCTGCTAGAAGACTTGTTGAGATTTCAAACGTCCTTTTCTGAAATCCCGAGCGTAGCGAGGGATCCCTATAGTTCTTCATGAATTTTTAGGGATCCCAGTTTTTCAATTTCCAATTTTGGCAATTCCGGCGATTTTGGCAATCTAGCAGAACTATCGCTCCACCACACTCTCCAGCATCTCAAAAAATTCCGGGAAAGAAATTCTGGCCGACTCCGCGCCAAGGATCACGCTTTGGCCTTCAGCCCGCAATGCGGCCACCGCAAATGCCATCGCGATACGGTGATCGCCGCCGGAATCAATCTCCGCTCCATGCAGCTTCTGGTTTCCCGGGACGCGCAGGCCATCTTCGCGTTCTTCGCATTCGGCGCCCATGGCGCGCAGATTTTTCGCCACCAGCGCAATGCGGTCAGACTCTTTTACCCGTAGCTCTTTTGCGTCGCGTATCTCAATGCCATCCCGCGTAAACGGTCCGATAGCGGCAATCACCGGTAGTTCATCAATCAGCGCCACGGACTGTGCTCCAGCTATTGTGATTCCCGTGAGCTTGCCATGTTCAACTTTTACCGTGCCTACCAATTCTCCATGGTGCTCTTCCAGATTGATGACCGAGAGGCGCGCACCCAGGATTTTTAGCACGTCCAGCAGGGAAGCGCGCGTTGGATTGAGCAACAGGCTTTCAATCACCAGATTGGATCCAGGAAACAATGCCGCAGCGCATAGGAAAAAAGCAGCGGAAGAGGTATCGCCGGGAACCGCGGCTTCAATTGGCTTTAACTTCTGGCCGCCGCGCACGGTCACGCGATTCTTGCTGCGGGAAATCTCCACTCCAAAGGCGCGCAAGGCCTGTTCTGTATGGTCGCGGGTGCGGTGCGGCTCTTCTACCGTGGTCTCGCCCTCTGCCAGTAATCCGGCAAACAACACCGCGGACTTCACCTGCGCGCTGGCAATGGGTGTCTGGTATTCAATCGCGTGCAGTTTGCTGCCGCGAATATGCAGTGGAGGCTTTTCGCCGGCAGCGGCACTGATCTCGGCGCCCATGGAACGCAATGGCGTGATGATCCGCCCCATTGGCCGGCGTGTGAGTGATTCATCGCCATGCAGATCGCAGGCGAAATCCTGTCCGGCCAGGATGCCTGAAAGCATGCGCATGGTTGATCCAGAGTTGCCGCAGTCCAGGCTTTCCTTTGGCGCTTCTAATTTTTCCCGTCCGTCAATCTCCATGATGCCGTCGGCATTTTTTCGTACAGTGCAACCCAGTTGCTGCACGCAGGCCACGGTGCTGGCGCAATCTGCGCCGGTAGAAAAGTTTGCCAGCCGTGTTGTTCCCTGGGCAATTGCGGCCAGCATGGCGTAGCGATGTGAGATTGACTTATCCCCCGGCAACCGCAGCGCGCCGAGAATATTCTTTGCGGGACGAAGAATCACCAGTGTTGCTCCACGATAAAAATTGGTTGGAGTTGCCTAAGGATTGTGAAAAATATTATGAACGGGACCGGGCCCTAAGTACAACTCGCGTATTCGGCCAACATCCTACTCTCAGCACTTACAAGAAGGGCTCCGGCCAGGTTCCATGCCTTCCTCGCCAGGAATTGCACTTCTTCATAATTCAAGACTAGCAGGTTGCCATGACGAGTCGGGTGATTGTTTTAACTCTGGTAGTTCTCGGTTGCAGTCTTTCTCTTACGGCACAGAGATACGGTATAGATCCTCAGCAACCAGTATCGCCATTTTCCAAGTCTGCGACCCGCGATGACAGCTCGATCACTGGTACGGTCCTGGACATGAGCAATAAACCGTTGAAGGACGTGCGTGTTGAACTGAGAGATTCGAGCGGTGTGCTGAACTCTGTCTACACAAGTGCTTCCGGCAGTTTTGAATTTTCTCTGATTGCAGCGGGGAATTACCTGGTGGTGGCGACTGCGGGTACGCAGCAAGTTTCAGAGCACGTGGAAGCCAGCGGCGTGTCCAGCATGGTGAATCTACGCATGACGGCTAACAATCCCACGGATGGGGTGAAGGGTAATTCCATCTCGGTGGTCCAATACCGCATTCCGGCAAAGGCCCGCGACGAATATCGCAAAGCGCATGACTCGATGGAAAAGGACAAGCTGGAAGATGTGCAAAAACATCTTGCCAAGGCGTTGGAGCTTTGCCCTAATTATGCTGACGCGCTTACCCTGCGCGCCGTGGTGGAACTGAACGAAAACAACGTGGAAGCAGCGACTGCCGATCTTGATAAGGCCATCCATTCAGATCCCAATTACGCCATGGCTTATGTTGTGATGGGGTCCGTATTGAATCTGCGGTCCAGGTTTGATGAGGCTCTCCGCTCTTTGCAGCGGGGGGAGACGCTTGATCCTCATTCCTGGCAAGCGCATTTTGAGATGGGCAAGGCCTATATCGGCAAGTTTGACTATCCGGCGGCGCTCCACCAGCTTGAACTGGCGGAAAACATGGCGTCTTCAGAATATCCAACCATCTATCTGCTGCGGGCGCATGCACTCCTGGCCATGAAGCAATATCCTGAAGCGATGAGCGCGGCGCAATTATTCCTGGAGAAAGATCCGCACGGCCCCAACAGTCAACTGGCCCATAAGATGATTGAACAGGCCCAGGCCTTCACGGCCAGGAAGTAGCCACGTTTACGTATTAACGACTTGGTTGGGCGCGGGTACTTGTCCCGGAAGCATCAGAGGCTCTTCCGGCATAACGATCCAGGCAGCACCGTAGGCAACGACTCCAAACAGCCCGAACAGGCAGCATATTGCCCACACAATGCGGACCAGGGTGACGTCCAGATCAAAGTATTCCGCAAAACCCATACATACGCCGGCAATCTTGCGGCCCTGGCGGGGCCGCACAAGCCGTTCACGTGCGATGACGCCGGCTACTCGTTTACCGCAATAGGCGCACAGGTTTGCGTCTTCAGGAATTGTCTTGCCGCAGTAGTTGCAATACATTGCTGCTTCTCCTCAAAAAATGTTGCGTTCCTCAGCCAACGAGGGGCGATGCGGTGTTGACTATACTCAATAATACGCATTCCCCAGCCTAAAGTTCACCCTCCTGTATTTTTCTATTTCTAAGGGGTTTTGAGGTGCCATTTTTTAAGATCGCAAAGACGCTTCCAATACAGTATGTTCTCTTTTTGTTTTCCTTATTATGTTTGGGATTGTGAGCTCCTGCCTTGCTAATCCATCAGAACTGCTTGCTTCACCACGAACCTGAGATTGGCTCTCATTCCCATTGCATGAGTGGCTCCAAAGCCCACAAATAGTGTTACTTGGGTAATAGGGGAGGGGGAAATGGGTAAGGTGTCATGCTGACCAATTTCGGGCAGTTTACCTGATATCTAAGCTGGATTATCCACGATACAACAGTCTTGCTCCCCCGCATTCCGAGCAAAAGGGATACGGCAAAAGAAATATTATGACTAGACCGCTCAAACCAGTGAAAGAGTTCTATACAGAACCCGAAGCCGCTGGATATCTCAATATTCCCCTGACCGAGCTGCACTCGCTTCTGGACGAATATATCTTCAACGATGGCAGCCCGAGACCGCTGGACCTTACGTTCTGTGAGGCTGATCTCGTATTGCTTGGCTTTTGGAGCAAAACCAGGGACAACCCTAAGGTTTTGCGGATGCCCAGACGCCGGGAAGCCTGAAGCTTTTACATCGTAAGAATTTCCAGGTACATTGTCCGGTTGGACATGACTATTCCGTAAACATCTGTGCCGCTTAGGGTTAGATGCTTCTCATTTTTGGCAGCCGAATTGCCACCGTATATGTGCAAGTTAGGGGTATCCCAATGGCACATTTGGCACCAAATTATGAAGCAGAGCGGCAGGAGTTCTGGAAGCCTGCAATGGCTCCCCGGCAGGAAGTATCGCCGGCGGAAACCACGGAGCATGTATGTCAGGAGTGTGGCACAGACTTTGTCCTGGGCTCACGTTTCTGTTACGTATGTGGCTCAGATAGAAATGCCAACCTTGCCAATACCACAGTGACCGGCCTGCAGGCCTGGGTCGATCTTGACTCTCTGCGCGAGAGCCTGGGGCAGACCACTGCCTCACTGATTGCGCTGGTGCTGGGATGCGCCTGTGTTATCGCGGCAATTGTGACTGGATTTGTCTTCACCGCGACCACCCTGTTGGACTGGCAAGCCGTGCAGTTATGGCGTATTGAATGGCTGCTGGGTGCGGTTGCTATGTTCGCGGCAGGATTTCTGCTCAAGAAAAAATAAACATCCATTCCTCTCAAATTAAAGGCGGCATCACGCCGCCTTTTGTTTTTTTGCCAATATCTTTCCACTGCTAAATTTTGAGCATAAAAAACGGCTGCCCAAAGGCAGCCGTTTCTTTGTCCTCACAACTGATTCAATTTAGGAACGAGGAGGAGTGGTTGAACTTGGCGACGTGGTCGTCGGAGAAGTGCTGGTTGGAGAAGTGGTGCTCGTCGGGCTGGTGGTTGTGCTGCCGGGCGTGCACGGATTAGCGACCGTCGTTGAAGTTCCAGCCGGAGCCGATGGATTGGCCGAGGCAACCGTCGAGCTTGAACCGCCAGCCGTGGTGCTGGGCGAGGTTGAGGCTGTCGTGCTTCCCATGCTGGTGTCATTGGAAGGCGTGCAGGGCGCAACCGTTGTAGTGGTTCCGCTGGTTCCGGTCGCGCTTGTACCCGTTGTTCCGCCCGTTGCGCTTCCGGTGCTTCCTGTGCTCGGGACGCCTGAGGACGTGCCCATTGAGCTAGAAGAGGGTTGCGACGTCGGCAGCGTGCCTACAGTGCCCGTCGAAGTAGTGCCTGAAGGCGTTGATGTTGTTCCTGACGGTGTGGATGTGGTTCCTTGTGGAGTTGAGGTCGTCCCGGGTGCAGTGGAAGTAGTTCCCGGCGAAGTGGAAGTAGTGCCGGACGGGGTTGATGTTGTTGTGCCTGTTTGCGGTCCCATGCCGGGACTTGGTGTTACTGTGCCTGTACTCTGCGCCGCGGCAATCCCCAGGGACAACGCAAACGCAGATGAAGCTAACAAAATTTTACGCATAGAGCCTCACTCCTCAGTGATCTCTGCGGCTAAACTGTTGCCGCAGGAGAGATATTTCGCTTCAAAATCTAGCTAGTAGTGAGATGCCATTTTTACTGTAGAGAGATGTCGCGGGCAGAGATGCCGAACACAAATTTGCGTCGTGAGCCCACATCGAGTTCCCTGGGCAAGCCTCTGTCTTGTCTTCTGGAGAATGGCCCTGATGGACAAATTCAGCCGTTTGCTTCTATTCTTCCGCAGTACCATACAATAAAATGAGAGTCTCTACTGTAAGCTACTCAAGCACTGTTACTACGCCATAGTGTGTCGTCTTTTTTATTGCATGTTGAAGGGGAAAAAGATTTTGAACTCATTGTTATTTGGTTGCCGCCAGAGGCTCGTCTTTTTGCTGGCTCTGGTGGTGTTCAGTATCGTCCTTACGGGGAAATCGTTGGCTCAGACACCACAGCTTTCAGCCGACGAGATCATTCAGATTCTCCAGCAGAACCCTGATGTGCTGGCCGAAGCGAAGACAGAGATCGTGAATCAGCTTCGCGAACGTGGCTATAACGTCGCTGAGTCTGATATTACCGACGACCGGCTCTTTGATCGGATACGCACGGATGATCGCGTGCGCCAGGCTATAAGCGATGAGTTGGTCCAGCATGGTTACGGGACTGACCAGCAGAATGCTCAACCTGCCTCGGATCAGGATACGGTGCAGCAGCAGCCATCGCCAGAGACGGAGAGTCGAACTACTCAGCCTAATTCACGTGCTGGTGGCAGTTCCAATATCGGTCCCGGCACAATGTCCCGGCAGCAGCAAGGCTCTCAATCCCAGTCTCGCACAAACAATGCGCGTCCCAAGCAGCCGCAAGATGCAAGTAAATCACAGGCGAATCAATATCCATTGCGGAATCTACCCGCGCTGCGTGATCTTTACACGCAATCCATCCCGGATGAAACCAAGCTGGAGCGTTTTGGCGCCGCGCTCTTCCGTAATAGTGCAGCCTCGGCGGATAAATCTCCCTTGAGCGTTCCTGTTGGAGCGGATTATGTGCTTGGGCCCGGCGACGAACTGGTGATCGATTACTGGGGAACCACAGCTCAGCATCTTCAGCGCTCCGTTGATCGTGAAGGTCGCGTCTCCATCCCGGAAGCCGGTTCGCTTGTCGTAGCCGGTCGCACTTTGGGAGAGGTGCAACAAACCATCCAGAAAATGCTGAGCAGCCAGCTGCGTGGCGTTACCGCAGATGTATCGCTGGGTAAGCTGCGTACCGTCCGCGTTTATGTTGTGGGTGACGTAAAGAACCCGGGTGCGTATGACATCAGCTCATTATCGACCGCATTAAGCGCGCTCATTGCCGCCGGCGGTCCTACGGAAACAGGCTCCTATCGCACCGTAAAACACTATCGCGGTAAAGCCCTGCTGGAAGAAGTGGACCTCTATGACCTGATGCTGAAGGGCGTGAGTTCCAGTGAGGTGCATATTGAATCCGGTGACAGTATTCTGGTGCCTACAATCGGCGCTCAAGTCACTGTGGCCGGTAAAGTCCGTCGTCCCGCTATTTACGAACTTCGCCGCGAGCAGACCCTCGACCAGATTCTTGACCTGGCCGGAGGCGTGCCGGTTTCCGGCGAGCTAAGCCGCATTAAAGTCGAGCGCACTCAGGCCCACGAGCGCAAAGAGATGTTGAGCATTAATGTGTCTGCTGGCTCCAGCGTTCAAGTGGCGGACGACACGTTCAGAAGGTTCACGATTCAGGATGGCGATGTTGTTACCGTACTCCCCATTCTTTCCTACAGCAACCGCACTGTTTATCTTGAAGGGCATGTGTTCCGTCCGGGAAAATTTCCATACAAGGATGGATCTAAAGTCACCGATCTGATCCCATCGTTTGATGACATCTTGCCGGAACCGGCCGATCGTGCGGATATTGTGCGCCTGCATCCTCCTGATTTCACTCCTGTAGTGATTCCGTTCAACCTGCGGGATGTGCTGAGCAAGCGCGTGGAAGCGCCCAGCCTGGAGCCCTTTGATACGGTCCGCATTTTTGGCCGCTATGACACGGACGCACCCAAAGTGGCTATTTACGGCGAGGTGTTGCACCCAGGCGAGTATCCGCTTTCTGTCCGCATGACAGCCGCTGATTTGCTGCGCATGTCCGGCGGTTTTAAGCGTGATGCATACCAGTTGGAAGCAGATCTTACGAGCTACAACGTGATCGATGGAGATCACGTCGAGCTGGAGGATCGTAACATCCCCATGGACAAGGCATTGGCCGGCGAGGCGGATACCGACGTCCTACTGAAACCAGGAGACGTGCTTACGATCCGCCAGATAGGCGGCTGGACCGATATTGGTGGTGCAATCGCCGTCACTGGAGAAGTGATGCACCCAGGTCGCTATGGTATTAAGCGCGGCGAGCGTCTCAGTTCCATCCTTAAACGTGCCGGCGGATTTTCCAGTGAGGCTTATCCTTACGCTGCCATTCTGGATCGCTCCCAGGTGCGTGAAGCAGCGGCAAAAAGCCGCGAGGATTTAGTTACCACTATCCAGGCGCAGGAAATCCCTGTATCCCCGACGGGTAGCACCAAATCATCTGTCCCGACGATTAGCGCTCAGGAGCGCGAACGCCAGGAGCTTATTGTTAAATTGAAACAAATTCAGCCCAGCGGACGCATGTTGATTCACATCACTGCACCGATGGAAAAGTGGCAAAACACTCCTCTCGATGTGGAAGTTCGTCCCGGAGATACGCTTTTTATCCCCAAGAGGCCAAACTTTGTGATGGTGGCGGGCCAGGTCTATAACCCCGTGGCCATCACCTTCAGCCCGGGCAAACACGCTGAATGGTATCTAAAGCAAGCCGGAGGCGCCAACAGTCTCGCGAATAAGAAAGAGATATTCGTGGTGCGCGGCAACGGGACCGTGGTGGGCCGGAATTCCGGAACATGGTGGTCTGGCGACGTTCTGAGTACTACCTTGCAAGCTGGGGACACCGTCTTCGTTCCTGAAAAAGGCGCAGGGGCTTCGCTCTTCAAGAACCTGAGCCAGTCAATCTCGATACTTTCCGGCGCGGCTGTGGCCGTCAGCGTGATCAGGACGTTCTAACCGAGGGAATGAGTTGACCCCAATGGGACATCGCAAGCTTGCGTTCATACTGGTGTTTTGTGTTTTCTCTACGGCCCTATGGGGGCAGTCGACTATCAGCGCGGGAGGCGTCCCCGCGCCCACGCCCACACCAACACCGGTTTCCCAGACCGCATATAGTTCGAATGAAGCAAGTGACAATCCGGTCAAGTTTTTGCGTAACATGGGCCAGGACCAGAAAGATATCTGGACCAGCCCATTCAAGGCCCGCATTCAGGACTTAAACTGGATCATTCCTCTCACCGGATTGAGCGTTGGGCTCATCAATGCTGACGCGGAAATTACCTCCCGCATTACTGGCACCAGTACTTTCAGCGTGCATGCCAGTACTATTTCAAACGCCGGCGTTGGAATCCTGGTGGGAGGAAGCGGTGGCTTGTATCTATTGGGCAAGATCAAGGGAGATGAGCATAAGAAGGAAACAGGCATTCTTGTCGTGGAAGCAGCCGCGAACAGCTATGTTGTAGGAAACGTTTTGCAGCTGGTAACGCAGCGCGCCCGGCCCAATGACGGAAATGGCAGAGGCGATTTTTACAACAGTAGTACCATCTTCAATTCCTCTTTTCCTTCGAACCATGCACTGGCGGCGTGGTCAGCCGCAAGCGTTTTGGTCCATGAGTATCCCGGCACGCTTACGCAGGTATTGGCTTATGGCGTTGCCACCAGTGTCAGTGTGGCCCGTGTCGCCGGTCGCGATCATTTCACCAGTGACGCATTTGTGGGCAGCGCCCTGGGATGGCTGATCGGACGGCAGGTTTACAAAGCTCATCATGAGACTGAAGTAGGCGGTCCCAGCTACGGCACCTTCGTCCCCACGCCGCCCGTGGAAGGCGCGCCCACTCCAGAGCGCGCTTCACCCTACGTTCCCATAGATAATTGGGTCTATCCCGCATTCGATCGCCTTGCCGCTCTCGGTGTGCTCAAAACCGCAATCATGGGGATTCGGCCATGGACGCGCAAAGAGTGCGCCCGGCTTGTGGAAGAAGCTTCGAGCGAAGTGGATGAGTACAATCCTGACGAGGGCTGGAGGCTGTATTCCGCGCTCGCCCGCGAATTCGCCATCGAGTTAAAAGGCGAAGAGACTGACTACATTGGGCTCGACTCTGTGTATGGCCGCATCACTTCTATCTCTGGCAACCCGCTCACAGATGGCTACCACTTTGGCCAGACCATCGTGAACGACTATGGAAGGCCTTATCAAAAGGGCGTCAACGCGCTGGCCGGCTTCACTTCCAGCGGCTCTGCCGGCGTGCTAGGGTTTTACGTCCAGGGTGAACAGGAGCATGCGCCCTCGTCTCCAGGTTTTTCTCAGACGGTGCAGGATGCCATTCAGATTGCTGACCACAAGGGACCCCAACCGGCTTCGCAAATTCAATCTTTTAATCAGTTTCGTCTGATCGATGCTTATCTGTCTTTGAATATTGCCGGCTGGCAAACCTCATTCGGCAAGCAAACGCTCTGGCTTGGCCCCACTGAGGACCCATTTTTGTGGAGCAACAACGCAGAGCCCATTTACATGCTCCGCGTCGATCAAACGCACCCGCAGGTATTGCCCAGCTTCCTGAAATGGCTGGGGCCTATGCGCTCCGAATTTTGGGTGGGCAAACTGACCGGACAACACTGGGACACAACTCAAGATCCGGCAATTGGAACGGTGTTTTCGATTGGCCGAAGCCTGAGCAAGCAGCCGATGGTGAATGGCATAAAGGTCAACTTTAAGCCCACACCTTATTTCGAATTCGGCGTGGGCCGCACCGGCATGTTTGGCGGCCCTGACTTTCCCGTAACTTTAGGGACGGTCGAACATTCTCTCTTTGCCACCACCAACGCAGTCGGCCGCGATAATGATCCGGGTGATCGACGGTCTACGTTCGATTTCAGCTATCGCCTTCCCGGCTTCAGAAAATGGCTCACTCTTTACGAGGATTCGTTTGTAGAGGACGAGATTTCGCCGATTGGCTATCCGCGCCGCGCTGCGCACAATCCTGGTCTATATCTCTCACAAGTGCCTCGGATACCGCATCTGGATCTGCGGGTAGAAGCTGCCTACACGAATTTACCCAACCTGGTGCAGCCCGTAGGCGGCGGTTTCTTTTACTGGAACGTGCGCTATCTGGATGGCTACACGAACCAGGGCAGAATTATCGGGAACGCAACGGTGGGCCGGCAGGGAATTTCCTATCGCGCTGACAGCACTTACTGGATCGCCTCTGACAAGACCTTTCAGTTTGGTTATCGCGAAGAGATGGCGGACAACGATTTTCTCCAGGGCGGGAATCTGCGCGATGTCCACTTTAAGTCAGAGTGGAGCTTTACCCCGCGGCTTTTCCTTGCCAGCGTGCTGCAATACGAGTGGTGGAATTTCCCGCTTCTAACTGCCGGCAAAAAACAAAATGATTTCACAGCCTCATTTCAATTAACATATTGGCCTCATTGGAGACTGAAACGTGGAAGCTAGGGGCCCGGCTACCGTTCCCATTTATGCCCCCTCCATCCATCCGGAATTGGAGAAGCGATACTCGCCTGCGCCAGACCCGGAAGACAAAAAAGCTGAAAAACTATGGGTGCTGTGGCGCTCGCGCGGATTCCTGTGGGGCGTTGCATGGAAGGCGCTGTTGGCCTCAATTGTCGTGGCCTTTGTTATTCCTGCGCATTACAAATCGGCTGTCCGCTTTGTTCCCGGAGAAAACTCCAGCAACGGCGGCGGTAATTCGATGATGGGGCTGCTCAGTAAGGCAATTGGCGGTAATGACAGCTTGTCCTCTGGCTTTGGACTGGACGCAGCAGGCTTGCTGGGCGCCAAAACGCCGGGCGCATTCTATGTTGAGGTCTTGAAAAGCCGCACCGTTCAGGACCGCCTGATTAATCGGTTTGACCTGCGCGCTCGCTATAAAAAAAACACGTATCTTGAGGCGCGCAAGAAGCTAACCAAATTCACAGAAATTGAGGAAGACAAAAAAAGCGGCGTAATCACGCTCACGATGACCGATTACGAGCCGAAAGTTGCGGCCCAGATTGCCAATGCTTACGTTGAGGAACTAAACCGGCTTGCCGTTGATCTCAATACCTCGTCGGCCCATCGCGAACGGCAGTTTCTGGAACAACGTCTGGCCACAGCAAAAGAAGACCTCTCCCATGCGTCAGCCAACCTGAGCCAATTTACCAGCAAGAATTCCATGGTCGATCCTCAGAATGAGGGCCGAGCCGTCATGGATGCCGCTGCCCGCCTTCAAGGCGAACTCATCGCCAGCCAGACAGAGCTAAAGGGACTGCAGGAAATCTATTCTGACGACAACATTCGTGTGCGCACGCTCAAAGCGCGCATGGCGGAGTTACAGTCGCAAATAAGAAAGCTTGTGGGTAACAACAGTGATGCCCGTAACGGTGATGCCGTTGCGCAAGATTCAGCGGATAGCGGTTCTGCTCCGTATCCTTCCATGCACACGTTGCCTTCTCTTGGTTCGCACTACGCAGACCTGTACCGTGAAGCGAAGATTCAGGAAGCGGTTTATGCATTTGTGACCCAGCAATTTGAAATGGCCAGGATTCAGGAAGCCAAAGAGTTGCCGATTGTCCGCGTGATGGATGCGGGAGTTGCGTCTGAAAAAAAATCAGATCCCATACGCAGCCTGATCGTTGCGGGCAGCGTTTTTGGCGCTCTCATCCTGGCCTGCTTCTGGGTGTTGGGTAAGTATCGATGGGAGCAGATCCCATTGGACGATCCTTACCGCTTATTGGCGGCTGATATTGCAGGTGAAGTTAAGTTCGCTCTGGGAAAGTTACGGAGCGGAACAAAATAGATTCTGGCTTTGACAAATTCTAAGTAGGAGCACGCATGCCTCCCGGACGCGACGGCCAAGAATGGGAATCTAACCAGAATGCCGGCCTATCCATTGCAAAGTATTTTCAAGAGCTGGGTTCGCTGATTACTCAGCTTCCTTTTGGCGCGATCGGCCAAATTGTCTCCGTGCTTCTTGAGGCAGTAGAAGAACAGCGGACGATCTTCATTTTTGGCAATGGCGGTAGTGCTGCCAGCGCGTCGCACATGATGTGTGACATGAATAAGGGAGTGGGCGACACGGGTACGAATCGAAGGCCGAAAGCCATGGCGCTCACTGACAACGTGGCGCTTATCAGCGCCTGGGCCAATGATTTTGGCTATGAGCAGATATTTTCCGAGCAGCTTAAAAATTTTCTGAAGCCTCGCGATGTCGCGTTTGCCATCAGCACCAGCGGCGACTCGCCCAACGTATTGCTGGCGCTGGAAACAGCGCGCGAATATGGCGCTTACACCGTTGGCCTTGCCGGCTGCCAGGGCGGACGAATGAAGGGCCTGTGTGATGTCTGCGCCATTGTTCCTTCTGACAATGTACAGGTAGTAGAAGACCTGCATCAGGCCATGATGCATTCCATTTCCACTGCTGTGAGAGAGAGCCTGCTTGCGGGAATGGCAAAAAGACAAATGGCGCGTGCCGCTTCTTTCTAGGCCCTTTGTATGAAAATTGCTTTTGACTTGCGGAGAATCAACAACCCCGGCATTGGCAGATACATGAAGTGCCTGGCTGAGGCGATTACGGCCCAGGCGCCAGAACATGAATACTTGCTGATTCTGCCTCCCGGCGGAGAAAACCTGGTCAAGGCCCCAAACGCGGAAAAGCTTTGCCCGGCGCTCAAATATTATTCAGTCCGCGAACAGATCGAACTTCCACGGATTCTCCGCCGCCATCAAGTTGATCTGTTGCATTCACCACATTTCCTGCTGCCTCTTTTGTTGCCGATGGCGCGGACGTGTCCAGCTGTCGCTACCATCCATGACGTGATCTATCTGGCTTGTCCGCAGGACTTGCCGTCGCGTGCCGGGCGTCTCTACTACCGTGCCATGATGCATGCCTGTTCTCGCCTGGCGGCGCGCATCATCACGGATTCCGAATACTCTCGTGGAGATATTGTCCGCTACCTGCATGCCGATCCAGAAAAGATTGAAGTAATTTATCCCGGTGTGGATCCTGGGCTCCACAGGGTCACTGATCCTGCGCGGTTGGATGCCGTGCGTTCAAAGTACGGTCTTGGTTCCGACTTCATTCTTTGTGTAGGCATTTACAAGCCGCGTAAAAACCACGCTGGCCTGTTGCGCGCCTTTCAGAAAGTTCTGCGAAACGGCGGCAGAGCTCAGCTTGTTATCGCCGGGCCAATGGCAGAAGGTGAAGCCATGCTGCGGCGGCTAGCCACTGAATTGGGAATTGCCGAACACGTTGTCTTTACCGGATTCGTGGACGAACCCGATCTTTGTGCTCTTTATTCGCAGGCGCAGGCATGTGTTTGCCCGTCATTGTATGAAGGGTTTGGTTTCACCGTGCTGGAAGCCATGGCATGTGGCGCGCCGGTGGTATGTTCATCCGCGACGTCATTGCCTGAGGTTGCAGGTCAGGCAGCGCTCTATTTTGACCCGCATAACCCGGAAGAGATCGCTCACCAGTTGCTGCGTGTCTTATCTGACGCGGCGCTGCGAACCTCTTTGATAGAACAAGGAACGCGGAACCTGCAGCGATTTAACTGGGCAGACACAGCCAGGCAAACATTGGCTGTCTACTATCGTGCCTTGGAGATACCTCTTCCCAAAGCAGTTTACGCATGATCTCCACCAATGGAAATCGGCCGGTCAGAGTCGCCTTTGATTCATCTGCGCTCAAACCCCGTTACCGCAATCACGGGATACAGGTCTATGCGCGCAATCTGCTTGGCTCGCTACGAGACGCCGCCCCTCGCCATGGCATGGAGATCAGGCCCTTTGTTTCTGCACGGGAAGAGCCTGCCGCTGCTACATTGCAAGCAGGACCAAATTTCCACCCGCGTAAAACATCTTTGCTCCAGTTCGATCGCCTGTGGCGCTATGGCGGAGCCACACTGGCAGCATTCCTGGATGGTGCGGATGTCATGCTGAATCCGAACGGCGCCTCGCTGCCCATCAGCACATTGATGCCGATTGTAACCACCATCCATGACCTAACACCCATGGTGATGCCACATTGTTTCCCGGCGCGTTACATTTCTGCTCAAGTTTCTGTTATCGCGCTCGGCAAAAGCATCTGCCAGGATCATCACCGTCTCAGAGCACTCCAAGCGGGACATCGTACGCATCTGCGGCGTTCCGCCATCCAAGGTGCATGTTGTCTATGAAGGTTATGACCGTGCGATTTTTAACGATGCCAAGCCGGATGCCGTTTCTCATCAGGCATTGCTGGCCCGCCTGGGTATTCACAAGCCGTATATCCTGCACCATGGAGCTATTCAGCCAAGAAAAAATCTAGTGCGTCTGATTGCAGCTTATCGGCAAATGCTCAGTCGAAACAACAAGCTGGATTTTGATCTTGTATTGGCTGGACCTCTCGCGTGGCAGTTTGAAGAGACGGTTGCAGCCGCCCAAAACAATGCGGACAACCACGGCAGAGTAGTCCTGACCGGAGCACTTGCAGACCAGGATTTATCTTTGTTGCTGCGAGGGGCCGCGCTGGCAGTGATTCCTTCGCTCTATGAAGGTTTTTGCCTGCCAATGGTGGAAGCCATGGCTTGTGGTATTCCTACCATCGCAGCCAATAGCTCATGCCTGCCGGAGGTTTCCGGAAGCGTGCTGCGTTATTTTGATCCTTACTCTATCGACGAACAAGCGGCCTGTATGCACGAAGCATTGCGGTCTCAGGACTTACGAGCCGAACTATCAAACCGCGGCAGAGAGCGTGCGCAGAACTTTAGCTGGGACCTCTGCGCAGAAGAGACGCTCAACGTCGTGGAGCAGGTTGTTCGCGCAGCTCCCGCGAAAGCCCGGACGGCGAGAGCCGCATTATGAAGATCGCGATAGATTCGTGGACGCTGGCCAGCCGCTTTCGCTGCCAGGGTACCTATGTCTATACGCAGAATCTGCTCCGCGAATTTAAGAACATTGCCCGCAATAACTCTGGCGTCAGCTTTTCGCTTTTTGCTTCAGGTAGAAACGGCAATGATGCGGTGCAAATCTCGCCGTCGGCAAATTTTGAACTTCATCCTTCACGGTTGCTTGATCACGACCGTGCATGGAGACTGGGCGGCGCAGGCTTGTCGGCAGCACGTTCGCGCGCGGACGTACTCTTTATTCCAACCGCCGCCACTTTGCCCATGGGGCCGGTTCCGGCTGTCTGCACGATCCATGACGTCACGCCGCTCACGATGCCCACACATTCAAGCAAAGTCACGGCCATGCAACACATTTTCTTTAAAGGATGCGCCAGATTTTCCCGGGCGATCATTACTTCGTCCGAATGCTCCAGAAAAGACATTGTGGCTTTGCTCGGCGTTCCTGAAGAGAAAGTCACGGTAATCTATGACGCCTGTGACCATACCATCTTCAACTCCGCGCCAGCGGATATGGCCGCGCTTGCGTCATTACGTTTGCGGCTCGGCATACACAAGCCTTACCTGATCCATCACGGCACAATCCAGCCGCGCAAAAACTTGAAGCGCCTGATTGAGGCGTTTCGGCTGATGCTGGCGCGCGATCGCAGTCTCGATCTTGATCTGGTGCTTGCCGGGCAGCTCGGCTGGGCCAGTGATGAAATTACCAGCGCAGCCAAAGCGAGCAACGGCAGCAGAGGGAACGTGATCTTTACCGGCATTCTGGGCGACGCTGATTTAGCTCTGCTGCTTCAAGGCGCAAGTCTGGCCGTGATTCCTTCGCTCTATGAAGGCTTTTCATTGCCGATGGTTGAGGCCATGGCTTGCGGCGTTCCGACTGTGGCCTCGCAAACGTCATGCCTGCCGGAAATCTCCGGGAATGCTCTTACTTATTTCGATCCGCTCTCAGTCGAAGGTATGGCTTCAAGGATGCACTCCGTGCTGCTGGATTCGCAACTCAGCCAGCAGTTGCGCGAACGCGGAATTGCGCGCGCCGGGGAGTTTAGCTGGGAGCGGTGCGCTCGCGAGACGCTTAAAGTCCTGATGCGAGTGGGAGGGGCAGCCGCCAACTGATTATTGATGGACTATCCACTCACATCACGCGCTGGTTTTCAGTTTCGGCACAGTCTGCGAGAGGAGCTGCTGATCGTTGGCATTGCCACGGGGCTCGCCATTGCCGCGCTGCTGAGCCCATTGGCTCTGCCGTTGGCGGTCAGCGGAGTGGTGTTCGTTCTTGCCGCGCTTCGCTTTAAGCCCCTGCTGCTGGCCGTGGTGTTCTTTTTGCCGTTCACTCCATTTCTCAACTGGGATTTTCCCATACGGGACCTGAGCACGCTTGTCCGCCTGAGCTTTTTTGCCGGTGTTGTGGTCTATCGGGTGAGCCACCGCCAGGGACTGCTTAGCTGGCTGTGGTCCGGCTGGCTGACGCGCTCCATACTTTTCTATCTGGCCGTCGCGATTGCCTCCGCGGTATTCTTCAACCCTATTACCCTGGACGCGCAGCGCGAGCTGATGCGGCTGGCTTCATACGTCTGTTTTTATTATGTGATCGTCGATTGGATGCAGACGCCCAACGATACCCAGGCCTTGATGAAGACGCTGATGGCGTCAACCATTGTGGTGGCGATATTTGGTTTTTACCAGGCGGCGATTGGCGGCTACTCTCCGCTCTATGACATTCTTTATCCCATTCAGGAAGTGATCCGCCAGATTCCGCCCTGGGAAGGCCGCATCACATCGTTCCTTGAGCATTACAACGGTCTTGCCGGATACATAAATCTGGTTGTTCCATTCTGCATTGGGTTTGCCGTGCGAGGCCGTGATCCCGTGCTGCGCAGGCTTAGCCAATGGTGCTTTGCGCTGGCAAGCGTGGCGCTTCTTCTCACGCAGAGCCGTGGCGGGCTTCTCGCTTATGCCGCGATGCTGGTTGTGAGCGCCTGTTTCTTTGCTCCCAATCGCAAATCCAGAATGCGCCGGATCGCTGCTGTCTTGATTGTGTGTTTGCTGGCCGCGATGGTGGCAGGCCTTTTCTTTGAACGCCTTACTGAAATTGATGATTACACCACTGTTTCTCGCCTGGCGATCTGGGGCGGCGCCTTCACCGTCTTTGCCCGCGCTCCTATGATTGGCGCGGGCTTTGGCAATCTCAGAACGCTGCTTGGAGGGCTGCTGAGTCTTCCTGAAGGCTGGATGGGCGATGCCCACAATTTGTATCTGGAACTGCTGGCGGAAACCGGATTCGTGGGCTTTATGGCGTTCGCCTTTCTAATTATGGTTACGATGCGTACAGCATTGCGGCGATACCGCTCTTCACCGAGCGATCTTGCCAAAATCATTTGCTTTGCCGTCTTTGCCGCCATTCTTGGCGTACTGGTGCACGGGACAGTCGACTATATTTTTCACACCACTCCGCAAGTGGCGGCCCTGTTCTTTCTCATTCTTGGAATACTCAGAGCACAAACTGTCGACCAGCCGGAGGACATGCATGCGTAACTCTCTCCGCGCTATGGCTACAGCAGTGTCGCCACGTTATTTATCAGAACCGCGAGCCGCGGAAGTTGTGCTGACATGCAACGTATGCCGAAGCGAGCGCATTCAGAAAGTGGATCCGGAATACAATCTGTGCCGGTGTGATTCCTGCGGATACATTTTTGATAGCCCGCGACCCTCGATGGCTGAAATAACCGCCTTCTATTCACAACCTGCCAAATATGATTCGTGGCTCAAAGAGGAGCCTCTGCGCGATGCGCTCTGGCGCCGAAGACTTAAAAAGTTTTTGCCGCATAAAGCTGAAGGCAATCTGTTAGATATTGGCGCAGGCATTGGGCAATTTCTTCACCACGCCCATCCGCTCTTCACGCAAGTTTCCGGAACGGAAGTTTCAGAGAGCGCAGTGCGAATCGCAAAGCAGAAGTATGGAATCGATCTTTATGCGGGCCAGGTTGAGGAGCTGGATTTGCCTCTGGGCTCGTTTGACAACATCACGTTATTTCACGTCCTTGAGCATGTGCCCGATCCCATGAAACTGCTCAATCGATGTAGGGAACTGTTGCGCCCGCAGGGTGTATTAGTGATCGCAGTACCGAATGACGTATTGGCCTGGACCTCAAAGATCAAGAAGCTGGGGAAAAAGCTAGGGCTTGCGCCTTTTCAGAAGTTCAGCCCAGTTCTGGGCATTGCGCGTGCAGGGGAGTCTCGCGAGATACATCTTTCGCA
Source organism: Terriglobia bacterium (assembly GCA_963724105.1). Lineage (GTDB taxonomy): Bacteria > Acidobacteriota > Terriglobia > Terriglobales > Acidobacteriaceae > Angelobacter. The sequence continues at coordinate 1,536,771 of CAVRTD010000010.1, forward strand.
CTTCACGCCTGCGGTGTTGCGTCAGCTGATAGAGAATTCCGGCCTGACAATCGCGGAAGAGTCTCTTGATCCTTATTTTGTTTCCAGCGGCGTGCAGCTGCTATTAGATCGCGCGTACTGCTCACTGCATCGGATGCTGTACGCACTACGAAAAGCCAACCGTTACGACACCATCTGGATGGTCGCGCGAAAGCCATGAAATCACTTCAGAAGCTGCAACGCAACTGGGAAGGGTTGGCACAAACCGATCCGCTCTGGGCCATCTGCAGTGATCCGCAGAGACGAAATGGCCTGTGGGACCGTGAAGAGTTATTTGCCACCGGCAGGAATGAAATAAAAGTTGTTCTGGCTCATATTGCCGAGCTGGGACTGAAGCCAGACTGGAATGCGCCGGTTCTCGATTTTGGCTGCGGAGTGGGCCGCCTGACGCAGGCCCTGGCTGCACATTTTCCTGAATGCTGGGGCGTAGATATCTCGCCCACGATGATTAGCCTGGCTAAAGAATATAGCCTGGATACTCCGCAATGCCGCTTTCTTTTGAACGAGCATAGCCACTTGGAAAGTTTGCAGGATAATTACTTTGGCTTTGTTTACACCAGCATCGTGCTGCAGCACATCGCAAAGAAGCATAGCGGCGTGTATATCGCTGAACTCATCCGCGTGCTCAAGCCGGGCGGCGTCCTTGTCTTTCAAATTCCTGACAGTCTTCGTCTGGGGCCGGTGAAAAAGTTGCGCGTGAAACTGGCATTGCGCTCAAGAGTAGAAGCCATGTTTGGCCGGAAAAAAAGTTATGTCATGGAGATGCACTGCATTCAAGAAGCTGAGGTCCGGAAGCTGGTGCAGGAAAGCGGCGGACACGTGGTGGATGTGCGCCTAACTAACTCAGCGGACCCTGCCTTTTGCGGCAATCTCCAGTACATCAGCCAGGAACCGGAATCTGGTTACGTAAGCAAACAATATTGTGTGGTCAAGCCAATTTAGCCCTTAAAATCGGGCGTGGATTACCGCACGGCCTTGCTGGATGGTGGTGAGTGGAGATATCCGTTTTTTTACAGCCCATTGAAAGGTGGAGCGCAGCTGACTAAAAACTGAAGTCTTGTGGACGACGCGGATATCCTTAAAGCCGCAGGTTTTCAGCATGGCCTGAAGGGCAGGCAGGTTGGGAGCGCACCAGTTGGTAGGATCGTCATTGAGCTCATTATTAGGATAAAAGGCAATTGCCGGGCGCCGCGAAAAACGAAAGTCAATAGCGGTTTCCAGAATCAACAGCTCGCGGGTAACGCTGGCGACGCGCTGCAAAGCCAACAGCGGATCTTTCAAGTGGTAGAGCACGCCGGCAAAGAGCACCACGTCCCATTTGCCGACTTTTTCTGGCGACATGTCATAAACATCGATGGTGAGGTCTTCTACTCTGGATTGCAATGCGCGTCGTGCCAATTCAAAGCCCTGCTTTGATCCCCAGCCCATGTCTTTCCAGATGAACCAGTCAGTGGCCAGCACTCGCTTTGCGCCTCTCTGCTCGGCTGCAAAAGAGAATGCGCCATCCCATGCTCCGATATCAAGAAAGGTTTTGCCGGTAAGGTCTGCGGGAAGCTGGTACTGGCGCAACGATCGCGCCACATCAATGACGCCATTTGTCATCAGCCCATGCCCAAGATCCATGGTGTGGAACCACTTGATCCTGGCGATCTCTTCCGCCAGCGGCACTGGTGTTGCTGGAGCAGTCATTGTCATGATAGAACCCAGTCGTGATAGAACCCAGAGCGGGCGTGATAGAAACCCAGAACGAATCTGAATGTACTCGCTGAAGTTTATCATCGCAAAGGTAAAGATGAAGAAGGGTGAATGCGAATAGGGTTTGATGCCCGCTGGTATAACGATTCCGGGGTAGGGAGTTACGTCGCCGGGCTGCTGCCGGCGCTCGCACGTTCCGGGTGTGAACTGGTGGTTTATGTTGACCCCAGCAATCCGGTGCTAGGACTCGAAAAGCTTTCTGTAGAGATTGTCCCGATAAATGCGGGGAAATACTCTCCTCTTGCATCGTTGGAATTCCGTCGCCGCGCCACGCAGGACAAACTGGATTTATTTCACAGCCCGTTTTATGTCATGCCTTTGCTGGAGTGTCCGGTGATTGTCACAGTGCATGACCTGATCCCATTTCTTTTTCCGATTTACCCCTGGCCCAAGCAGCAGATAGTAAAAGCGGGTTATCGCGCGGCGGCCCGCAGGGCAGCGCATATCATCGCGGATTCGCAGCAAACAGCAGATGACGTCCAGAAGATTTTGGGAGTCTCGCCAGGACGCATTACGGCCGTATATCTGGCTGCAGCAGAGACTTTTCATTCTCACGCCAAGGAAGGCGAGTTGGAAAGGCTGCGGCAAAAATTTGGTGTCCGCCAGCCTTACGTAGCAATAGCAAGCGCGCGGAACTGGCGCACCAAGAATCTAGAAGGTGCGTTGAAAGTGCTGGCAATGGCGCGCGAGCTGGCGAACATTGATTTTCAAACGCTGGTCTATGGTCCATCGGACGGGCTGGGTGCTCTCAGTAATCGCGAACTCCAGCAAAAACTCAACGTGATAAGAGCGGACTATGTTGAAGCTGAGGACCTGGCCGCGCTTTTTCGTCACGCTCACGCTTTTGTGATGCCGTCGCTCTATGAGGGCTTTGGGCTTCCGCTGGTGGAAGCGATGTCGTGTGGATGCGCGGTGATCACTTCTAATCGAGGATCGCTGCCGGAAGTTGCTGGCGACGGCGCGAAGTGCTTTGATCCTTTGGATATTCCTGCCATGGCCAATGCTCTGGTTGAAGTCTTGCGTAGTCCTGTTGAGTTAGAGCAAAGAAAATCAGCAGCTCTGAAAAGGGCGGATGATTTTTCCTGGAACAAGGCGGCATTAGAGACCATGGCGGTATATCATCTCTTGCACGGCGAGTTTCGGCGTGAGAAAAATATGTAGCTTTTTCTATGAGGTGTGTATTCGTATGCGGGCTCTAATCACAGGAATAACGGGGCAGGATGGGTCATACCTGGCTGAGTTGCTTCTGAGAAAAGGATATGAAGTTCACGGAGTGGTCCGCAGCTTAAAGGACAAAAGTCGCGACCACCTGGCTGATATCGCCAACAGAATTAATTTTGTGGCAGCAGATCTTTCCGATCAGGTTTCTTTAGATCGCGCCGTGCAAGAGAGCCAGCCCAATGAAGTTTACAATCTTGCCGGACAGACATTTGTTCCCGTTTCATGGAACCAGCCGCTCCTGACCATGGAAGCTACCGGCATGGGCGCTCTACGCATGCTGGAGGCGATCCGCCGCCATGCTCCGTCGGCAAAATTTGTGCAGGTCTCAAGCTCAGAGATTTTTGGCAAAACAGACAATGGCCCGCAAACCGAAATGGCGCGTCTGCAGCCAGGAAATCCTTACGGCGCAGCCAAAATGTTTGCGCACCATATGACCATCAACTATCGCGAAAGCTACGGCATGTTTGCCTGCTGTTGCATTGCTTTCAATCATGAATCGCCACGGCGAAGCGTGGAGTTTGTTACGCGCAAAGTTTCGCAGCAGGTTGCGCGGATCAAGCTGGGATTGGCAAGCACGCTGAAAATGGGCAACATTGAAGCGCGCCGTGACTGGGGCTTTGCCGGCGACTATGTCCGCGCCATGTGGATGATGATGCAGCAACGTCAGCCGGTTGATCTCGTGATCGCCACTGGAGTAACTCATAGCGTGAAACAGCTTTTGGAGATTGCCTTTGCTCACGTCGGTTTGGACTGGAAAAAGCATGTAGAAATCGATCCGGCTCTGGTGCGTCCTGTGGAAGAGGGCCCACAGTGCGGCGATGCAAGTAAAGCCAAAAAACTTTTAGGCTGGAAACCTGAAGTGAGTTTTAAGAAGCTGGTAGAGATGATGGTGGAGTTTGATCTCTCTTTGCTCTCTCAAACCACAAAGTTTACAGCTACTGCAGTTGCGGGAGATTAAATGCCTGTATCGGCTGCCGGCCGAACGGAACGCAGCTTTGCGAGTCATCAGCCAACGATGACTCGGGCTAGCCGAATCTTGAAGAGAGCAATGGACCTCACCGGCTCTTCAATACTTCTGATGTTGTCGGCGCCGCTTGTGGCCATTCTGGCGATGCGGATTAAGCTTCACGATGGTGGTCCTGCGTTGTTCCGGCGTCGTGTGATTGGGCCAGAAGGGGAGTTTGATGCTTTCAAATTACGGACCATGCGAGCCGACGCCGATGAAATATTGCGTCGCGATCCCGAACTGCGCAGACAATTTGAAATCAACTTCAAGCTCAAGCACGATCCGCGTGTTACGCCGGTAGGTGCGGCGCTGCGCAAAACCGGTCTGGACGAACTACCGCAGTTATGGAATGTGCTCAAAGGCGAGATGAGTCTGGTTGGCCCCAGAATGATTACTCCTGCCGAGCTGGAAAAATATGGAGAAGCAGGTTGGGTCTTCGATTTTATGAAGCCCGGTATCACCGGTTATTGGCAAGTACAAGGCAATCAGGAGGCCGGCTATGGCAGCAGGGTCGGCATGGATCTCTTTTACGTAGAGAACTGGTCGATTTTGTTTGACTTGAAAATACTCGTGGCGACCCCATTGCGGGTCCTGCGCAGATCAGGGTTTTAACAGGATTGACGTTTTAATTGGATTAACTATGGCAAATATTTTGGTTACTGGTGGGGCTGGTTATGTGGGCTCAGTTTGTTGCGCTGAGTTACTACGCCAGGGGCATGCAGTAGCGATCGTGGATGATCTTTCTACGGGATGTAGAGAGGCAGTGGCGCCCGGAGCGGCTTTCTTTCAGATGGACATCGGCGACCAGCGCGCGATGCAGGCGTTGGTGAGCAATATCCGGTTTGACGCGGTCTTCCATTTTGCCGCGAAGGCATTGATTCCCGAGTCGGTGAGCAATCCGGGTACGTTTTTTCAGCACAACGTAGCGTCAGGTATTGCGATGCTGGAGGTGCTTCGTGGGGCGGGCATCAGCAATTTTGTATTTTCGTCATCGGCGGCAGTCTATGGCACGCCAAAGCGCGTCCCGATAGAAGAAGATGATGCCAAGAATCCGGTAACATCCTACGGCGAAACCAAACTAATGTTTGAGCGTATTCTTCGCTGGTATGCGCAGGCTTATGGTTGGAGCGTGACCGCGCTGCGTTACTTCAACGCCTCCGGCGCAACGCCTGAGCTGGGAGAACGGCACGATCCAGAAACGCACATCATTCCGTTGATTTTGGAGACGGCAACGGGAGAGCGCCAAGCCTTCAATATCTATGGCGATGACTATGAAACGCCCGATGGCACATGCCTGCGCGACTATGTGCATGTGCTCGACATTGCGAATGCTCATATCTGTGCATTGCAAAAACTGAATACTCCCGGCATCCGCGTTTACAACATTGGCTTGGGAACAAGTTATTCCGTCAGGGAAGTATGTAAAGCTGCGGCTGAGGTTACGGGCTGCACTATTCCTTTGCATGTAAGCGCACGCCGCGAGGGCGATCCACCAGTCTTGTGCGCCAGCCCAAAACGCATTATGCAGGAACTTGGTTGGAAGCCCGAACACTCTTCGCTGCGCGAGATCCTTGAGTCTGCCTGGCGATGGAAGCAGAAGCAGTCTGGCTTACTCGCGGCTGTTGCTTCATCGGCACGGTAGAACATGAATTCAGACTGCTTTAGCACAGTTCACTTGGCTGGGTCTTTATGAAAGCTTTCATCCTGGCTGCTGGACACGGCACGCGATTGCGTCCGCTCACTGACCATATTCCCAAGTGCTTATTGCCGATACAAGGCGTGCCGCTGCTGGAGATCTGGCTCAATAACTGTAAGGCTGCGGGCATTGCTGAAGTTCTGGTCAATGCGCATGCTCATCCGCGGGCCATCGGGGAATTTGCTTTGGCGCAGAAGACCGGAGTGAAGATTCGTGTTGTGGAAGAACAAGAGCTTCTTGGCAGTGCAGGGACGCTGGCGGAGAATCGCCAGTTTGTTGCGGATGAGAAGGCGTTTTTTGTTCTTTATGGCGATGTGCTCACAAATATTGACCTTCGGCAAATGCTTCAATTCCATCAGCAGAAAGGCGCTCCAGTAACTCTGGGGATCCATCAGGTGCCTGATCCAGAGCGATGCGGCATTGTCAGCGTGGATGAGAATGCAATCGTCCAAAATTTTGTGGAGAAGCCTGCGCAGCCTGCCAGCAATTGGGCATTTTCGGGAGTGATGATCGCCGGCCAGGAAATCTTTGATTGGCTGCCTGAGTATCGGCCGGCAGATATCGGCTTTCATTTGCTTCCAAAATTCGTGGGACGCATGGCCGCCTACAAGATGAGAGAATATCTTCTGGATATTGGTACACTCACGAGTTACCAAGCTGCTCAGGAATCATGGCCAGGATTGGCACATGCCCAGCAGGTTAAATGACAGATAGTGGGGATCGAGAATGCTCGCTGGCGTGATTTTTGATTTTGATGGAGTCATTGTAGACAACCATGCAGTCCATTTGCAGGCATGGAAGGCTTTCTTTCAATCCGTAGGCAAACAGGTGGATGATGAGACCCTCTCTTTTGTGCTGGAAGGCACCAAACGTGAAGAGATACTGCGGCACTTCCTTGGCGATCTGACGCAAGAGGAGATCAATGTTTACGGCGCGGAGAAAGATAAATTGTTTCAGTCGCGCGCGAATGAGCAGAAAATTGTCCGCGGCTTTACCGGATTTCTGGAGCAAATTGATGCCGCAGGGCTACCGGCTGTGGTGGCCACTTCTGGCAGCCGTCCGCGTATTGAGAAGACGCTGGACCGCTTTCATTTACGCCGCCGCTTTAGCGCGATTGTGACCGGAGACGACGTCGCCAATGGCAAGCCGGCCCCGGACCTTTTTTATCTGGCTGCGCGCAGTCTGCACGTTAAGGCGGGCAGCATTCTGGTCTGTGAAGATGCGGTTTCCGGCGTGATTGCCGCCAAGATTGCCAAAATGAAATGTCTTGCCATCGCCGCCAACGGCAGAGGACCAAAGCTCAAGGATGCTGGAGCTGATCTGATTGTGGAAGACTTCACGCAAGCGAAGTTGGATGATGTAAAGAAGCTCTTTGTCCAAGGCTGACCAGCAGCGCTCTACTCAAAAGCGCGTTGTAAGAAAATATTTGTAGCAGACGAACTCCCGGGAAGGAGCATGGAGTTCGTCTGCTGCCTGAAGAAATCAGCCAGCCAGTGCCAATCGCGTGGCTGGCCGGCCAATCTCTTCAGTTTCGCGGGACGCGAAACTCGAATTAAACTGCGCGGGCCAGTGTTCTGGCGCCGGTCTTAATTACCTGGCTGGAAAACCGCTCCATCTCTTCCAGTTGCGGGCTGAATTGCAGCAATAGCAAGCCAGCGCCGGCATCTTCAAATTCGGCGATGCGTTCCGCTACCTGCTCCGGCGTTCCCACCAGACCAGACCGCAGACCGCGATTGGATACGGAATAATCTTCCAGTGACACGCGCTGCTCCAGTTGCGTATTCGCCAGCCACTGCTGGTAGTTCTGATAGCCAGCGGCGTTTTGCTTCACGTCAGTTATGCGGCGCAGCTCTTCCTGGGCTTCGCGCTCACTGTCGCGAACAATGGCGTAAGCGGCCACACCAAACTGCATCGGCGGCAGGCCAAACTTTTCCCGGCGCTCAGAGAGATCGCGGACTTTCGCACGGATTTTCTCCGGCGGATCGCCGTGCATCACGTAGGCATCGCATTTTTGTGCGATCAGGTTTTTGGCCGCCTCGGATTCGCCACCGGCATAAATCACCGGACGCGGACGCGAAACCGGCTTCGGCTGCAAAACCAGGTCAGTCACTTTGTAATACTTGCCGTCGTAATTTACGTGGTCGTGCTTCCAGGCGTTGTCCACCACGTCCAGCCATTCTGAGGTGCGAGCATAGCGGTCGTCATGCTGGTCAAACTGGATGCCGAATTTGCGCGCCTCTTCCGCCCACCAGGCAGAGACAACGTTTAATGAGACGCGTCCATTGCTGATGTGGTCAATATTCGCCGCTTGCTTGGCCAGCAGCGCAGGATTGTGAAACGTGGGCCGCACGGCCACCATCAGTTCAAGCCTGTGTGTGACCGCAGCCAGTGCGGCTGCCGTGGACCAGGCATCCAGCGACGGTTCTTCCGGGCCCTTGATGTCATTCAGGTTCAGCTCGGCGATGAGCGTCAGATCAAAGCCGATCTCTTCACTGCGGCGCGCCAGCCGGCTTACGTACGCCCAGCTTGTTTCCATCTGCTCGTCTTCCACATTGCGCAGCCAGCCGCCGAAAACAGGGAGCCAATATCCGTATCGCATTACTGGGCCTCCTTTTCCAGGAAGTCGACAAGCTTTACAAAAGGATCGAAGCCGATGACCTTGGGACCGTCGGCAACAAAGTTGGAGAGCGCGTTGATATCGTAAAAATAGAGCTGGCCATCGCGATCATCGATGATGTATTCAATGCCGCCAACTTCAATTTTTGCTTCCTGCATGATGCGCTCCACCTGTTGAATGATCTCGTCCGGCGGAGTGTAGCCTTCTACTTTCAGTCCGGTCTTGGGAGCGTCAACGGGGCAGGCGCCGCGGGCCAGCTCCTGTCCGCCGGTGGTCCGGCAGATGTCGGCGGGGCAGAGGTCAAAGGTTTCGCCGGTCAAGTGGACTTTAATTCCATACAGGAATTTTCCGCCGACAACCTCAACGCGAACAATGTGTCCACCGCGTGCGGGGATAAATTCCTGTACCAGCGCTGTTGTGTCTAGTCCAAGATCAAGCGTGCCGGCCTTGACGCCCTCTTCCAGGTCCGCAACGCTATTGAACTTTGTCACGCCCGCGCCGCTTCCTCCGATGTTCGGCTTTACCACGATAGGAAAGCGCAGCCCTTTTGCGGCTTTGACGGCGTCCGCTGGGTTATTGATCACTCGGCTCTTGGGATAGGGAAGCTTCAGCGTTTCCAGCAAAGAAAGCTGCAGCGCCTTGGACGTCTCATAGCGAAACGCTTTCTGGCCGTTCACAATGCGCTTGCCGCGTTGCTCAAGATGGTCGAGGTAATAAAGCGTGTAGAAGATTCCCTGACCGTGGCCGCGGCGATACGCCGATGGACTCATGCGATTGAAGACCAGTGAGTAGCCGCCCTCACCGTTTAACTGTGCGGGATCAAAATGGTGCTGGGCCGCGTCAATGCGTACGTAAGGAACGTTACGGCGCTCCAGCTCTTTAAATAGCGGCACGAACCAGTGCGGATGTTCGTAATAAATGGCGATTGGCTGTTTCAGTTTTGACATACCCTTCCTCGTTATCTTTCTGTCTTTCATTCGATCTGGCATTCGATCTTCGATTCAGGGGGCCGATCTGTCCCGTGAGCAGCCAAAACAAAAAGGCCGCTCATTTGAGCGGCCCCGGTAGTGAAATCTGAGTTTAAAACTTAAGAAAAATTGCTCAGCACCGGCCGCTCTCCTGTACACATACACATGCAGCAACACATGGCCATGTTGGAGGTGGAAGCCGGGTTGGTGAATGAACGGTGCATTTACGGTTTTTAGCTTACACGGGGATTAAGGCTGAGTCAATGCTTTCGCAAAGGGTGCCGGTTTGATTACTTGAGTTTTGCAGCAGGTGAAACTTCACCGCTGCCGCTGCAAGGTGAGCAGCGCATTCCGTATAAGATGCCTGAGCCGTGGCAGGTTGGACATAGCCGCGTTGAAGCTTTAGTTGAGGTTGTCATTGGTTCCGATCATACGCTTTATTTGTTCAAAGCGTTTAAATGCTGCAAATATCCAGAAGTTTCGGGGTTTTTACCGCAGAGAACGCAGAGAAAAGCAGCAAGATTCTTCACGTTTACCATTCGATAAAATTGCATGAAAAGTGTTTTTTGGGGGGATCGCCACTGGCGGATTACTACGCGATTGAAAAGGCTCGGGCAGAGTTTTTGCAACGTAGATTTGCAACCCAGGAAGGGAAACCCCCTACGATGTTGTTGGATCAATTTACCGTCTGGTACGCGGCCAAAGTCAGCGTAAAGCTCAGGAAAAAGATTCGGGCAAATTCCAGTCCCACCACCAGCACGGCAGGTTTAAGAACTGTCTTCCATCCACTTGTCGCATAGACCCGGGGCAGAGCGCGCCATAGATACAGGAACAACACCAACATAAATATCCCAATCAGGGGCAGGTTCTGCTTGAATCCAAAGCGAGCGTAATACAACCACATGACGCATTCATACAAAAGCGCAAAAGAGAGCGTATGCAGAGAAAAAATGAGATGCTCCACAAAATACCTGCGCCAATTCACCGCCGCCAGGATCAAGGCAAAAATAACTATGTCACCCAGCTGGAACAATGAAACATCGTGCTGCCAGTGTTCATTGAATCTCTCATACAGCATTTCTTTGCTGATGTGCTTTTGCTCGGCGGCGCTTTCCAGGTTTTTCTCCAGGGCATTTCCATGCGTATAGGCGGCATTAAAAACCCTGACGTCATACAAGGCGACGCCAGGCCGCGTGTAGAGAAAAAAGCTGATGGCAAAAAGGACCAGATACAGGCGCAATGGCGGAACATAACGCTTCTTGCGCCCTGCCAGATAGTCGGCCGTCAACATTCCCGGAGCAAAGATCAGCGTTTTGAGCGTGCGAAAGATTTTTGAGTCAAAATGCGTGAGCTCGTGAATGCCATGCCCAATGAAATGTTTCAGTGAGAGATCATGGGCGTCTGCCGGCCTTTCTCCGCAGGAGTGGCAGTATGTGCCCACAAGAGATGTGTTGCATTCCGGGCAAGTCTGGGCGATTGGCTGATGCAACGATGGTGCGGTCACTTAGAGATTCCAGTCGGTTCGTTGGTAAGAACAGTTGCGATTCTAGCAGGTGCGGCATGGGTTTTTAGTGCGTGCACCCCACCGCTATAATCCAACTTGCTTTCCTAAAAGAAATGAACTGTGCCGGCACGGTACCACGCTCGAAAGCCCGAGGATAGCCTGCATCTCTCATACGCTGCTTGATTTCAGAGTTGATCCTAACAAAGTTGAGAGCTACCCAGAACACATTAAGTTGACGGTGCTCCTTTTGATCTAGTCGGTTCTTTAGTCTTTTCTGTTGAATTCGCTTTACATTCGCTCGTGATTGCGCTAGGATTTGGCGTAATTCGCTCCATGTTCGCTAGCGAGGCAATTTAGGGCAAGATGGCAAGAAGCTGGTAGATCAGAAGCAACGTGATTCGGGATCGAAATAAGGCAAAAAAGAGGGTTCGACCGCTCGGTCACCGCTCGGTCGAATTGAGGTTTGAGCTGTGTTTGCAACAAAACGTCTATGGGGGGTGGGGGTCTGGCTGAAGGACACAGGCAGAGGGCCACAAGTTGGCTTCGCCGATTTAGATCGTTCGATTCCCGGCTGCGCCGCTCACTCACGATGACAGTTTGAGGCGCGACGATTTTACGTCGCGCGGCTTAGAAATCGGTGATCGGGACATCGGGTAATCGGGTGATCGGAAAATAAAGCGAGGGAAATATGCACCAAATCTGGGGAGAGAGATTCGCTGAGGCGTACGGTCCGAAAGATGGTTTTGGCCTGACGCCGGGGGAAGATGTGCTGGGTCTGAATGAGGAAGAAAGAGCGTTATGGGCCGAAGCATACACCGACCCACAACGCGCTGCGATACAGAGACAGCGGGATGAGCGCCGGTTTAGAGAGCACCAGGAGCGCGAGAAGGAGCAAGAAAGGCAAGCGTGGCCGGCGACGAAGGCGGGGCAGCTGTTGAAGAAGCTGGGTGAGTGCTTTGCGGAGTATCGGGAGTGCCTGGAGCAGGACCCGCGATTGCAGGAAAAAGGGCTGGCATTTGACGAGATGAACCAGAAGATTTTTAACAAAATGAGAAACACGGTAGACCGGGCCAACAACGCGCCGCGATGCCGGTTTGAAAAAGCCAATGGCCTGACATGCCGGGCACCCCGGATGCGCGGAAAGAAATATTGCCATATGCACCAGATGATGGAAGAGGCGCGTCCGGAAAAGATCAGCCTACCGGTGCTGAGCGATGCGAACTCGATCCAGGCGGCGATAGCGCGGGGAGCGCAGGCGGTGCTGGACGGGAAGATTGAACAGAAGCAAGGAGCATTGCTGGGCTATTACCTGCAGCTGGCGCTGAGCAACGTTGGCAGGGTGGATTTTGAGAACAATCGAGAGAGTCTTACCACTGATTGACACAGATAAACACTGATCAGGAAAAAGGAACTTACCGCGGATGAGCGTGGATAGTCGCGGATCAGGAAAAATGGGGCTGCCCAGGCGGCGAGAAATCAGAATCTTTGACAATTGAATAGAGCGATGGCTGGGGAACGCACATCGTAACTTCAGTTCCTGTTCCCGGCATTTGATCGCCAGCGCGGCGCGCCGTGCGGGCGCTCGGCATACCGGGCTATTTCCACTGTCCCGGCGGCGGTGATCCATTCTTAGTTCAATAGCAAAGCGCCGTCGGCGCTTTTTGCCATGTAAGCAGAAAATATCACTTCCCGGTAGGGACGACTGAAGTTCGTTGCGGCCAGCAATCGAAATGCAAAAATACCACCAAATATTTTTGTAACCGACACCTGATCGGAGGTCTCCAATGGGAATGCAAACCACTGAGAATCAAGACAAACCATCCATCGTCATTCTGTTTCGCTCAAAACTCACTGATCAAGCCGGTGAAGATTACAAGGCCATGGACGCCGAATTGGAAACGCTGGTCCGGCAGAATCCAGGGTTTGTTGCCGTTAAAGGTTACACAGCTGCCGATGGCGAGCGGTTGACCGTGGTTTGGTGGCGGGACGAAAAGTCGCTGGCTGAGTGGCGGAACCTGATGCGCCATCGTGAAGCCCAGGAGACCGGCCGGCAAAAGTGGTATGAGTATTACGACATGGATGTTGCCAGCATCACGCGGTCAAAAAGCTTTGTTCGCTAAAAGAACAAAACCTTACCGCGGATGAACACGGATCAACGCGGATTTTCCTGTACAGGTCTTCCAGTACTCTGCTCAGCGATGCTCTGCGTAAATCTGCGGCGAAATGTTTTTTGGTGGGCAAGAATAAAGGCGATCCGTTAAGGACCGCCTTTTAAGATCAGCTTTATCTGAAACTATCCAGCAACCTGCTCAAGCTGTTCCTGGTCGACGTCAAAATTCGAGTACACGTTTTGCACGTCGTCGCCGTCTTCCAGAGTTTCCAGCAGGCGGATCATCTGGTTGGCGGCAGCGCCTTCCAGCTTCACGTACGTCTGGGGAATCATGCCGATTGCGGAGTGCGCCACTTCAACGCCTGATTTCTTCACTGCTTCCAGAACGGTCTCAAAGGCGTTGGGCGGGGTGGTAATTTCCCAGTTATCGCCATCATCGTTCAGGTCCTCGCCACCCTGTTCCAGAACGATGTTCATCAGATCATCTTCCTTGGCCTTGGCTTTGGGGACCACGATGGAGCCTTTTTTCTGGAACATCCAGGCGACCGAGCCGGCTTCACCCATGTTCCCGCCGCCCTTGGTAAAGGCATGGCGGATTTCGCTGACGGTGCGGTTGCGATTGTCAGTGGTTACTTCCACCAGCAGAGCCACGCCGCCGGGGCCGTAACCTTCAAAGGTGATTTCTTCATAGTTCACGCCTTCCAGTTCGCCGGTGCCGCGCTGGATGGCCCGCTTGATATTGTCGGCAGGCATGTTCTCCGCTTTGGCGGCCGCAATGGCTGTGCGCAGACGCGGATTACCTTCAGCGTCGCCTCCGCCACTCTTGGCGGCCATGGTGATTTCCTTAATCAGACGGGTAAAGATCTTGCCGCGCTTGGCGTCCAGCGCGCCCTTCTTATGCTTAATTGTGGCCCATTTTGAGTGGCCGGACATGTGGGTAACCTCAAAGAATCAAAGATTTAGACGGCCAACAGGAGAGGCGTCAAAGCGCTACAAAGCGCAGAAAAACAAGATAGATTATAGCACGAGCTATTGCTATTATTCCGCTGCATGAGCCAGCAGAAATGGGAGCGGGACATCCTTAACCGGCAGCGCAATATCGTGTTTCCAGACACGGTGTTAAACGAGGGCAGATTCTACCGGAATATCGCTTCCGGGAAGGCGGTTTTCAGTACTGGGCAGAAGGTGAGTCTGCTGATGATCGTTTTGTTCTTTGTCGTCGTGAATGCGGTAGATTTTGCAAGTGCATTTGGCGTGTTCGTAAACGGAGACAAGAGCGCAGTTCGCACATGGAACCTTGGGCCATCTCTGATCTCGTTAGTGTGGCTGATTTTCTGGATATTTCTGACGGTTAAGGCTCTATTTCCGCCTCAGACACCGGTCCGCAAGCGCAGACGCGGCTATCGCTCCACGGGTAAGAGCACATAAGAGACAGGACAACCATGATGCCGCCTAACTATTTGTTGACCAAAGGTCGTACGGAGCGCGAACTCTATTCCGGCAAAACGCCGCTCAGACCCATTCATCGTGCTGGATTTCTGATTGTAGGCGGGGTTCTTGTGGCCGCTGCCTGTGCAATAGCGGTCTACTTTTTTGTTGCGATGCGGAAGGAGGACCTAATCGCCAAAGGCCTGCTATCCGTGATTGGTTTGGGCTGGTTCCTGTTGTTTTTCACCTTGGGCAGGCGAATGATCTGGTCTGCGCTCACTGCGCCATCAGAAGCGGATGAAGAGGAAAATCACGAGGATTTTGGCTAAGTTGCCTTCTCTTTCCGAAAGGCATAAATCACCGCCAGCAGCGGAGGCGCCAGCAGGACTCCCCAGAAGGGAATGATGATGCCGAGTGCTATCGGGGCAAAGAGCGCCACCCAGAACGGCACTTTGGCGGTCCGTTTCATCAGATATGGCTGCAGAAACAGGCCGTCTGCCACCATGATGACCGCGAACAGTCCCAGCACATAAAAGAACCGCATGTGATCTGAACTGAACGCGCCCAATAATGCCGGGCCGATCAATGAGAGTACTACGCCAAAATTCGGGATGAACTGAAGAATTCCCGCCAGAACGGCCCACAGCGGCGCCCAGGGAATATGAATGATCCACAGTCCCGCCAGCCACATAAGCGCCACTGCCAGAGAGTCATAGCACTGGGCGATAAACCAGTTCTTGAGAGCGCTGCCGGTGGTGCGTGCGTGATCGCGTAAATCCATAAGCTTCAGTTAACCACAAAGGACACGAAGGAACACAAAGGAGAAAAGCGCGGTAATATTTTCCGGTCGTGTACCTTCTTCGTCGACAGTTGGATGCTTTGCACAGGAATGAAGCTTACGTCGACCGGCGAAGCCTGGATTTTATCTTCGTGCTCCTTTGTGTCCTTTGTGGTTAAAATAAAAGTATGAAATTTGGCGTCATCATCTTCCCCGGCTCCAATTGCGATCAGGATAGTTACAACGCAGCCATTACCGCTACCGGCCAGCAGGCCGCCATGCTCTGGCATGATTCGCATGACTTAGAGGGCTGTGACGCCATTATTGTGCCCGGCGGATTCGCCTACGGTGACTATCTGCGTACGGGCGCCATCGCCAAATTTGCGCCCATTATGCAGGAGGTCGGAAAATTTGCCGCTGCTGGCGGGCTGGTTATCGGCATCTGCAATGGCTTCCAGATTCTCTGCGAAGCCGGGTTGCTTCCCGGCGCGCTGATGCGCAACGCGGGATTAAAGTACATCTGCAAATTTGTCGACGTGCGCGTGGAAAACACTGACACTCCGTTCACCAACGCCTGCAAGAAGGGCGAAGTCCTGAGGATTCCCATCGGCCACATGGAAGGGAATTATTATTGCGATCCGCAGACGCTGGAGACGCTGAAGCGCCAGAACCGGATCGTCTTCCGCTACACAACGCCGGAAGGAAGCATAACGGCTGAGGCAAATCCAAATGGATCGCTCGACAATATTGCCGGAATCTGCAATGAAGGCGGCAACGTTCTGGGAATGATGCCTCATCCCGATCGCAGCAGTGAAGCGCTGCTGGGGTCTGCCGATGGCGCAAAAATATTCCGCTCCATGATTACATCACCTGTCGGCGCGCGATAAGCGGCAGCCCTCCCCGGAGTAGAAGCACGCATCCAAGCCTAGAGACCCTGCATGGGTTCCCAATTGACGTTCCCAATTGACGTTCTCAGTTAACCAGGAGACTTTCAATGCGTGTAAAAACCATCATGGCAACCTTGGCCGCTCTGTTGCTTACTGTGGCAATTGGCTGTACCTCCAACAAAGCAAGCACTCCGGATGTAAAAGACCAGGTGACCAAGGCTCTGGATAACGCCGGCTACAAAGATCTAAAAGTGGCCGTGAACCATGACAAAGAGCTCCTGACAGTGACCGGGGATGTAAAGACTCAGGAAGACAAAAACCGGGCGGAAGAATTGGCCAAGACTGCCGCTGCCGGCTACGTTGTTTCAGATGAAATTGGCGTGCGCCCTGAAGGCAATGAAAGTCCAGCCAGGAAAATCGATTCCAATTTAGATAGCGCGATTGAAAAAGATTTTAAGGCAGTGATTATTGCCAATCGGATGGAGAAACAGCACATCCGCTTTGACGCCAAGAACGGCGTCCTCACCCTGAAGGGCGATGTAGACAATGCCAGCCAGCGCGCGCAAGTTGAGAAACTTGCTGCAGACGTTCCCAACGTGCAACAGGTTGTGAATGAGCTGGATGTAAAAGGCGCTAAGAAGAAACCATCCGGAATGTAATCAGGCAGATCGTTTTTTCAAAGGACGGCAAATGTGCCGTCCTTTTTATTTCATAATCAAATTCCTTCGCCGTGTTCACCCGTACGTATCCCTACTTCTTTATTTACTACGTAGGGCATTTTGGCTGTGTCTCCGCCGTAATTTCCTTCCAGGACATCCAGCAATCCCTGAATGCAGCGGCCGGCCATACCTTTTTCAGGATCAAGTGAGAGCCGCGTAGCGCGGCCGCCACTGGCAAAGTGATGGAAGAGACGGCAGCGATCCTGAATTTCAGGATCCAGCAGCGGGGAATCAGCCGCGAGAGGCTCTTTCTCAAACACGTCGATCGCCGCACCGGCAATCCAGCGTTCTTTTAATGCTTTGGCCAAAGCGTGCTCATCTACCACCGGTCCGCGCGCGGAGTTGATCAAATAGGCATCCTTGCGCATGAGCTTGAGTGTGCGCTCGCTGATCAAATGATAGGTTGGCGCCTCTCCTTCGCGGACCAGCGGAACATGCAGGCTGACGTAATCGGCCTGGCTGAGCGCTTCTTCCAGAGCAACGTATTTGATCCAGGTATTTTCTTTCACCATGCCAAGGCGGTGGCGCATGTCCATGAGCAGTTGCACGTCGGCCACAAACTTTTTGTTTTGATAAACCGGATCGTAGCAGAGCACGTTCATATCAAAGCCAAGACATTTTTTGATCATCGCCAGGCCAATGCGACCTGTGCCGATAATGGCGATTGTCTTGCCGGTAATTTCGTCGCCCAAAAACGGCAAAAATGGATGCCACGCGCCCCACTTCTGCTCGCGCACCAGCTTCTCGCTGTCCCACATCCGGCGGGAAAGCGTGCCCATCATCAGAAAGGCAAACTCGGCAGTGGCGTCATTCAGGACTTCCGGCGTATTGGTGAACGGGATTTTGTAGCGGTTGGCGTCCGCGCGATTGATATTGTCAAAGCCCACGGCAATCTGCGAGACGACCTTGAGCGTTCCTTTGCCAGCCTCGAAGACCTCTGCGTCGATGGGATCGCGCAAGGTGGTGATCAGGCCGTCAATGCCGCTGCCGGCTTTCTCAAGGATCAGGCTCTTCGGAGGCGCTTCCGGACCTGGATAAACTTCAAGCGTGCAGCTTCTTTCGCGCAATTGATTTTCGGCAGCGTCGCCGATGTGGCAGGTGGCAAAAACTTTAAATTTATTTTTTGGCATGGAAATACCGAACCATTGATTTTCACAGATGTACGTGGATATGGCAAAGCTGGCGGGGCAAAAACTAAGCCGCGAGTTACACGAATTGAACGAATCGAGATAAAAATGATTCGTGTTTATTCGCGAAATTCGCGGCCCAATTCTTATCTGTATTTGCGGCTAAAGATTTTTCTTTGCCCAGTTGCCAATACGGTTCAGCGCCTCGTCCAGGTTCTCCATGGAGTTGGCGATGCTGAAGCGCAGATAGCCTTCACCGAATTTGCCAAAGGCCGTACCAGCCAGGCAGGCCACGCCAGCTTCATTCAGCATGGCTTCGGCCAGCTTGCGTGAATCCCATCCTGTCTTCTTGATGTTGGGGAAGGCGTAAAACGCTCCATGCGGCAAGAGGCAGCTGAAGCCAGGAATTTTGTTCAGACCGCCAATGAACTTGTCACGGCGTGCCATGAACTGCGAGCGCATGTGATCGACTGACGTCTGATCGCCTTTGATCGCTTCAATGCCTGCTACCTGAGTAAAGCCGGCGCTGCAAGAGTTCACGTTGGTCATGAGACGGCCAAAATGTGCTGCCAGCTCTTTGCGCATCACGCCGTAGCCCAGGCGCCATCCGGTCATGGCATAAGTCTTGGACCAGCCATCCAGCATGATGACGCGGTCTTTCCAGCCCGGCAGTGACATCAGGGAGAGGTGGCCGCCTTCAAAGATCAGGCGGCTGTAGATTTCGTCGGAGAGCACCATGATGTCGCGATCGCCAATGGCTGCCGCAATATCTTTTATGTCCTGTTCCGTTGTCATGCTGCCGGTGGGATTGTGCGGAGAGTTCAGCACAATGAGCTTGGTGCGGTCCGTGATCAGATCAGCCAGCTCATTGGGATCAAGGCGGAAGTTTCTTTCTTCCCGCATCTGCAACGGAACGGCCTTGGCGCCGGTGAAGTTGATCAGCGATTCATAAATCGGGAAGCCGGGGTTGGGATAGATGACCTCATCGCCCTCTTCCACCAATGACATGAACGTGAAGTAAATTGTGGGTTTGCCGCCCGGAACAATCACAACTTCTTCTGGAACAACCTGCACGCCATGTGTCTTTGTGACTTCTTCAGCCACTGCCTGGCGCAGAGCCGGCAATCCGGCAGAGGGTGTGTAATGAGTGTAGCCCTTGTGGATGGCGTCAATGCCGGCCTCAATTACATTGGCAGGCGTATCAAAATCGGGCTCGCCGATTTCCAGATGGATGATGTTCTTACCCTGGGCCTCAAGCGCGCGTGCTTTGGCAAGAGTTTCAAAGGCGGTTTCCGTACCCAGGCGGCCCATACGCTTGGCCAATCGGAGTTCTGTGGGGGTGGTAACTGTGCTCATTATTTTTATGCTCTTTTACTGGTGCTGGATTATTCGTTGACCGCTTGTTCCTGGCTTTGCGATCGCAATACATGGGCCACGGTGTAAGGCACGCGGCGCGAAGGTTCCTGAAAATTTCGTACCTGAAGGTCGCCTAACAGGCCGAGTGCCAGCATCTGTCCGCCAAATACGATCAGAACAGCGGCAGAGATCAGCAGAGGGCCGTGCTCTCCCATCACGCTCAGGTGCCAGATCACTTTGGAAAGCATCAGCCAGCAGGCAATGCCCAGTCCGCTCATCAATGACAGCATGCCAACCGTGCCGAACAAATGCAAAGGCCGGTACATGTATTTCAACAGGAAGCGGATCGTGATGAGATCAAAGAAAACCCGGAACGTCCGGGAAATGCCATAGTGCGAATTGCCCTTGGGCCGCACAATATTCTTGATGGGAATCTCGCAGATGGAAGCGCCATACCAGGAAGCCAGCGCTGGAATGAAGCGATGCAGTTCGCCATAAAGCGGAAGCTGTTGGATAATTTCGCGGCGATAAGCTTTGTAGGTGGTGCCAAAGTCATGAATATTTACGCCGCTCAACTTGGACATGGCCCAGTTGGCTATGCGTGAAGGAATCCGGCGCATCACAAAATTGTCCACACGCTCTTTGCGCCAGCCGCTTACCAGGTCATAGCCCTGTTCCAGCATTTCCAGAAATTTTGGGATGTCGTCAGGATCGTGCTGTAGATCGCCATCCATGGCAATCACATATTCACCCTGCGCGTGCGCAAATCCCGCGGCCAGTGCCGAGGTTTGTCCGAAATTGCGGCGCAGCTTTACGACAATCACCCGGCTGTCAATGGTCACAATCTCCCGCAGCAATTTGTACGTGCGGTCAATGCTTCCATCGTCGACAAACACCAGCTCGAATGGGTCACCGGTAGCTTCCATGACGGCCTTTAGACGGTCATAGAGCGCGGTCACACTCTCCTGCTCGTTGTGAAAAGGGACTACGATCGAGTACTTCGTCATCGACTAAAATTATACATCCCTTATTAACGCCTTGGGCACCTGAAAATACCGAAAAGTATGCCAGTTCTTTAAAGTTCACTATCCCATCATTGATATTTGCCACGGATTTTTACAGTTCGGTCAAGTTCATCCACAACTTCCAGTATTTTCAGCTTTAGATCACGATCTAAAGGCGTTGTATTCAGGAAGTCATGGACTCGGCTTTGCGCCGCCGCCGACTGCTGCCCGCCAATAAAAGCATTCAGCCATGCCAGCATAAAAAAGATCTTCCGATCGTGTTTTACCTGGGGCAAAGCGTCCAGCGCCGGGCCAAGATAGGGCGCGGTAAGCTCGGTCTGGTTCCACCAGTTAAAGCTGCCCAGGCTCTGCTCAATCCAGTCTTCCGGACGCGTTCCGTTGTGAAGATATTCGTCAAAATACTGTTTCTTGGTTTTCGCGTCCGGACGCGCCGCCTCAGCCATGTAAGCGTATTTCTTTCCATCGCCAGAAGGATCACGCTTTTCCTCCTCGGCCAGGATTGTTTCCGCCTGCGGGTCATGCAGAGCGACCAGCGAGGCGACAATGTTCCATCGGTCGAGCGGACGCAATTCCACACCAGGGACTGTAAGCTTGCCGCTCAGCATGTCTTTGAGTTGGCTGCGGGCCGGAGCCGTTTCAGCCACGCCGCGTAGTGCGCGAAACCATGTGATGCGCATGTCTTGCGACTGTGCATGCAGCATCTGGTCTGCGGCAAGCGCTTCCATTTTGGGTACAAACTGTGCACGAACTGCCGGGCTTACATAACGATGCAGCGCCCCAATCGTTCGTCCAATGATGCTCTGGGCAAGAGATTCGTCTTTTTCGGCTGGCAGGTCCCGCAATGCCAGATCAATGTATTCGCGCGGATCCATCTCGGCTTCGCGAACGGAATCCCACAGCGAGCCCCAGAGCAGCGTGCGTTCGAAAACATCATTGATTCCGCCAAGGCGTTCCATCACCGCTTTGCGGCTGACCGGATCGAGTAGAAAGCGGCCGTAAGCTTCGTCTTGATCGTTAGCAAAGATATAACGTGGGCACGCGCCTGCTTTTCCATCCGCGGTTTCTGTTGAGGCGGTTTGCCACTCAACACGCGACTCTACTTCGCTCTGGTCATAAACAAACAACATCTTCGTCGCGATAGGCCAGATACCGGCCTCCCCCAAAGCATGATGTTGTTTGAGCGTTACGTGTGTGACGTTCATTTCGCCATGGTCCATACACGTCCACTCCACATCCACCTGCGGCATGCCTCTGCGCTTGATCCATGCGTCGGCCCACGGGCCTAACTGTTTCGACGAAGTGCGCTCAAGCGCCTTCACCAGATCATTCCATTCAGCGTTGGCATAAGCGTGTTCTTTTAGATAAAGCCGCAGGCCGTCGCGGAAGGGATCTTCACCCACTACAAATGCAAGCTGCTTGATCACGCCGGGCGCTTTGGAATAGACGATCGCCCCATACGCCGACTTGGCGTCTTTTAGATTGGGAATGTCCTGATAAATGGGCGTGGTTCCTTGAGTTGAATCAATCGCATACGCCGCGGGCTTAATGGCCTGGTAAAAACGTTTCCAGATGTCTTCATTGGGCTTGAGCGAATTCAGCGCGTGGTATGCCATGTATTGCGCGAATCCTTCTTTCAACCAGAGATCGTCAAACCAGCGCATGGTCACCAGATCGCCAAACCACTGGTGGGTGAGTTCGTGCAGCAGAAGAATGTCGCGGTTCAGGCGGTCGCTGTGCGTGGGCGCGGTGCGGAAGAGAATCGACTCTTCCCGCAGGAACGTCGCTCCGGCATGCTCCATGCCGCCATAGGCAAAGCCGGGAATCATCACCAGGTCGTACTTTGGGAAGGGAAACGGCTGGGCAAAGTAATCCGAAAGATATTTGATCCCGTCCGCGGTTACCTGCTGAACGGATTCCGCCTTCGGCTTCAGCTTTTTCGAACTTTGACTTGCGGACGTAAAGCCCGGGCAGCCCCGGCGTATCGTGGACTTTCTTGAATGGTCCTGCGGCGAATGCGAAAAGATATGTGCTGATGGGTTTGGTCTCAGCAAATTCAATACGGTGAATGGCAAAGGCGTCATTGCCTTGCTTCATCACTTCCTGTCCAACCGAGTTCGATATTACGTTCCAATCCAGCGGCGCGGTAATGGTGAGTTTGAACTTTCCCTTAAGGTCGGGCTGATCAAAGCAGGGAAATGCCATATCGGCGTCCATTGGGACAAAAAGCGTGTATAGATATTCGCTGCCATCGTCTTTATCTTCAAAGCGTGTGATGGCCTTGCCGGCCGGCGCGACAGGCGCGATAAAGTCAATCTCCACCACGTTCTCGCCCTGCTGAAGAAACCTGGCTGGCAACTCGATGTGTCCATTCTGGATAATAGGCGGCGCAACATGGCCGTTGATCGTCAAAATGCTGAGCGAGCCTTCTCGAAAATCCAGCCATTCCGGAAGAATGCCGCGGTCGTCTGCATTCTGCACAAAGCGCAGCTCTTCATGGCCCACAATGGAGTCTGCTTTTGGCCGAAGGTTATATGCCAGCTCGTAGCGGACATCTTTTATCTGCTGGGTACGCTGCCGCGCCAGGTCACGTGGAATGCCGTCAGGGGCCTGTGAGAAAGCCAACGGGCTAATGAAAAAAAGTAAGAAAACGCCCCAAGCTAGAAGGCACAGCAGTTTTTGCCAATCACGCATCCGCGAAAGCTCCCAAGGGTATTGTTTGATGACAAGCCGATTCATTTTACGCTGCCCATGTAGCGAGCTTGAGATTTGGTGATTTACGCCTTTAACGAAATATTTTCTGTTTTGGTCATGACCTGATACCCTCTCTTCGTTCCCGGGAGAGATTAAATGCGCCCAAAGGGCCTCTGGCAGTCGCTGTCCTACGTGTCGTCTGCGTGGTGCGATGTTGGTTCTGGTGCTTGCAGCAAGCTCACTGCTCGCCAGAGCGCAATCGGCGCAATCCTCTAAGCCGCTCGATGGCAAACCCTGGGACTTTGGCGTCTGGGCGGACGGCGGCTTTAGTGTTCCTGGCGGGACCAAAGACACGCAGATCATCAGTGCCGGTGGTCGCCTGGGCAAGGTCCTGACCGCCGATCATCTTCCGAGCTTCCTGCGCGGTAATTTTGAGTGGTCCGCTGACCTTGTGCCTCTGTACTTTGTGTGGCAGCCTGCCCCCGCCAAGAATGCTTATGGTGAAGGTTTTAACCCAATCAACTTAAAGTGGAACTTTACTAGCTCCGCGCGTGTTGTGCCCTATCTTGAATTGGGCAGCGGAGTGCTCTTCACCAGCCATGCGGTGCCGCTGAATACCTCGCATGTAAACTTCGTAACGCATGCCACTTTGGGCTTCCAGTTTTTCAACAATGACCGGCGCGCTATCACGACCGGCATCCTCTATGAACATATTTCCAACGCCGGCCTTACGGTCCCGAATCCGGGCGTGAATACCGTACAGTTTCAGATTGGATTGAATTGGTTTAAGTAAACCAGCTATTGGCTCTTAGCTCATTGGTTGTCGAAATCGTTGCTGCAACTGGAGCGGTTGATGAGTAAACATCCTTCGTTGATCATTGCTGCGGTAGTCGTGGTTGCCGTGGGTCTTATGCTTGCTCTCGCCAGGCCTTCCCAACACCATCTTACGGTGCGCTGTTATTTCCAGGACGCGCACGGTCTGCGCCCCGGCGCCAGGGTACGTTTGGCCGGCGTTGAAGTGGGATCGGTTACCAGTGTTCGCGTGCGCCCCGAACTGCGCGACCATCCGGCTGAAGTGACAATGTTTCTTCAGACTCCATACGAATTAAATGTTCCCAATGACTCAGTAGTGATCCTGGAAACCGCAGGCGTGCTGGGTGAAGTTTTCCCGCAGATCGACATACAGGGCGCATCCGGTCCTCCGCTCCTGGCGGATGGCACACTGAAAACTCGCGCCAGTGAAACTACGACCCCTCAGGAATGGATGGAATGTTTCTCAAACATAGTAGGACACAAGCCCTGTGATCTTCACGGCCGCGGAATGAGTACAAATCAAGACGCGGCGACCAGCTCGAAAAGCAAGTAAAGCTAATTGCCGCCCAGAGTACTTTTATCTGTCACGAAAGTTGCATCTTGCTAGGGCCCACCGCTATTCTTGCCAGTTATGTCCACACTGGTTGAATGCGTTCCCAATTTCTCTGAAGGCCGCAACAAAGCGGTGGTTGACGCCATTGTTGATGCCATGAAAATCCCCGGCGTCTCGCTGCTTGATCGCGAGATGGATTCCGACCACAACCGCTGCGTGATCACCATTGTCGGCAATCGCGAGGCCATTGCTGAGGCGGCAATTCGCGGCATCGGCAAGGCGTCTGAGTTGATCGATCTCACCAGGCATCAGGGCGCGCATCCGCGTATTGGCGCGTCAGACGTGATTCCGTTTATCCCGATTGAGGGCGTCACCATTGAAGATTGCGTGGCCATCGCACGCAAGGTCGGGGAAGAGGTTTGGAAGCGCTTTCAGATTCCTGTGTATCTATATGAGTCGGCGGCGACTCATCCAGACCGGACGAACCTGGAAAACATACGACGCGGCCAGTTTGAAGGATTGCGTGACGACATCAAGGTCAACCCCGCACGTAAGCCGGATTTTGGCAATGCCCAACTGCACCCCACGGCCGGTGCAACCGTGGTCGGAGCGCGCAAAGCGCTGGTTGCTTATAACGTGTTTTTGAACACCAAAGACGTGGATATCGCCAAGAAGATTGCCAAGGCCGTGCGCTATTCTTCCGGCGGTCTGCGGTTTGTGAAAGGGGCAGGCTTTGAAGTTCGGGGACTGGCGCAGGTTTCCATGAATCTAACGGATTTTGAACAGACGCCAATCGCCCGCGTCTTTGAGTTTGTGAAGCGTGAAGCGGCCCGATATGGCGTTCAGCCGGTAAGCAGTGAGATTGTCGGATTGATTCCGAAGAAAGCGCTGGAGCAGGCAGCCGAATGGTTCCTGCAGGTAGAAAACTTTGATTCTTCCATGATCCTTGAGAACCGTCTGGCTGCCGTGACCAGCGGCAAGATGGCCGTCGGTGGCCTGCGTGCCGGAACGGAGCCGTTTATTGAACAGCTTGCCGCTCCGACGGCTACTCCCGGAGGCGGAAGCGCTGT
The DNA here is from genome assembly GCA_963724105.1 of Terriglobia bacterium. Taxonomy (GTDB): domain Bacteria; phylum Acidobacteriota; class Terriglobia; order Terriglobales; family Acidobacteriaceae; genus Angelobacter. The sequence continues at coordinate 1,562,134 of CAVRTD010000010.1, forward strand.
GGCTGCCGTTGCGGCCATGGCGGCTGGACTGGGTAGCATGGTCGCAGCGATGTCCCGGACCAAGAAAGCTTATGTGCAGTATGAAGCGCAGTTGAGCCAGGCCCTGGCACGGCTAGACCAGCTCCGGGAAGAGCTAAAGGCAGGCATTGATGCGGACGCTGATAGCTATACCCAGGTAATGGGTGCCTACAAACTAGACAAGGGTTCTAGCGAGCGTGAGGTGGCGATTGAAGCCGCCATGAAGGGCGCAACCAGCGTCCCTATGGAAACGGCGCAGATGGCTCGCGAAGTGGCCGATATTATTGCCACCCTGAAGCCGATCACGAGCCCCAACATGGCTTCCGATCTTACGGTAGCTTCGGCGCTGGCAAGCGCGGCCATTGTGGGCGCCCTGGCCAACGTGGAAATCAATCTTTCTTCACTAAAAGATGCTCGTTTTGCCGAGGAGATACGTTCTAGAGTAGGGCAGCTCCAGAGGTGAATGCCTTAAGTAACGGGGAATTAGCATCCTGAGCTGCACCTGAACGCATCAGACAAAGCAAAACCGGATTAAAATATGAACATGAAACGCACTTTTGTTATTTTGCTAGCTTTTATAGCGAGCGGCCTTCCAGGCTATGCCGCCTCTCTGGGTACTGCCGCACGCACGGTCATTCCTGTTGAAGTCCAACAGATCATCAACGTGGATTACCGCCGCATGCGGAATTCTGAAACAGCCATGGACATGAAAGCCAAATTGCTTCCGCCCAACTTGAAGCAGTTTGAAGATGCTCTGAAAGACATTGGCGTAAATCCTGACAAAGACGTTGACCAGATCACTCTGGCGTCTTTCCGTCAGAAAGACCACGGCTTGCAGATGATCGGCATCGCGCAGGGGCAATTTCCCCGCAAGAAGCTTGCGCTCAAGATCGCCAAGCAGAATATCAAAGGCGTAAAGAAGAATGGCTCCCTCATTTATCCCATGTCCGGCGGGATGCAGATGACCTTTCTGGATGACTGGACCATGCTATTCGGCGACATTGCGGCCGTGAAGGCGGCCCTGGACGCGCGCGACAACTCCAGCTTGAGCCTGAATGCCAATCACGACATTACGGACATGATTCCTTCCGTGGAGGAGGGAACGGTTTGGAGCGTGCTTGATGCAGCCGGCACCCAGACCATGTTGAAGTCTGCACTGGGCAGCGCCGCTGACCTGGGTGATTTTGAGTCCATGAAGAAAAAACTAATTGGCTCGCGCTACACCATGGACTTTGATCATGGCGTGGACTTTAACCTGAACGTTGTTACCTCAGACAACATGACGGCGTCCACTCTGTCTTCTGTCTTGAAGGCGGGAATCCTGTTCAAGAAGATGAACGCAACAGCCACGGAGAAGACGGCCATCGACGGAACCACCGTGGACAATGACACGAATAAATTGGTGGTTCATTTCAAGGCTGATGACAGGAATTTCCAGCAGCTGATTGAGTCGCCAATGTTTGCATCAGTCGTGCGATAACAAGAAGTCTTAAACCACAAAGGGCACGAAGGAACACAAAGGGAAGCTATAAAACTTTGTGCTACTTTGTGTCCTTTGTGTTTTGGATTTAAAAATTTGGGGTTCAAGCTTGGTTTCAAAACTAAAGATCGGCGCCTACGGTCCGCGCCAGCTCTTTGAGTGCCTTCTCATCCCGCCGGTACCACATCCATAGACCGTGTTTCTCACCCAGAACCAGGCCGGCTTTCCGCAGGATAGCTATGTGGTGTGAAATGGTGGGCTGAGAGAGAGGCACGTGGTCCTGAACATCACAGGCGCACATGCCTACGCCCTTACCGATGGAGCATTGGCCTTTTTGCTTTAGCAGGCGCAATATTTTGAGCCGGGCTGGATCGGCCACCGCCTTGAGCGCCGCCACGAACTGCTTCTCAGAGAGTGACATATTTCTATCTATACACGGAAAGATCGATATCGGCCAATGCGAAAATCTACTAGTTGAGCCACAAGAATAAATAAGAGAAATTCAAGGTCGAGCGAGCTGAAACTTTATCCGGCCGGCAGCATCACATATGATCTAGTTATGGATGATTCCAGCATCTTTTCCGGGAATGAACGCAAAGAGAAAGAGCAGCAGATGCGGCAGGATGGCCGTTTGCCTCCGGGGCAATCGTTGACCCTGAAATGGCCTGTACTGCATTACGGATCGGTACCGAGTTTTGATCCGGCCCGGTGGGACTTCCGCATACGCGGCCTGGTGGAGCAGCCAGTACGCCTGACCTGGGATGAATTCAATCGGCTTCCTAAAACCAGGACGCACAGTGATTTTCATTGCGTTACGCGCTGGAGCCGCTTTGATAATGATTGGGAAGGCGTGGCATTTCGAGACGTATTGAAGTTGATCAAGCTCAAGCCCGAAGCAAACTTTGTGCTGGTCCATGGCGAGCAGGGATTTACAGCGAACGTCCCATTGGCTGACCTGGACCGCGATGACGTGCTTTTCGCTACGCATCATGACGGCCAGCCGCTGAACGCGGACCACGGCTATCCATTGCGGCTGATTGTGCCTCACCTTTATGCCTGGAAGTCAGTGAAATGGGTGCGAGGGATGGAATTTACGCGAGCGCGACGTCCCGGGCTTCTGGGAGCAGAATGGGTATCACATGTACGGCGATCCGTTCCTGGAGCAACGGTTTGATACTGATTAGCCTTTTCCTAAAATCCCGAGCATAGCGAGGGAACCCTATCCCTATGATCAGCCATAGATTTCCAAAAGATCATTTGCATTTCCGAAATTGGGCGTAGCGTAGGTCCGATCGGAACTTTCTTGCAGGTGATGGTGCGCCCTACACATTCTCAAAACCAATAGGGATCCCTCACCCGCTTCGCGGGATTCGGGATTTCAGAGAAAAGCTTATTTCACAATCGCGTTATAACCATCGCCGGCCAGCCGGGTACGCATGGCATCGGCATCTTTTCTGTCACTGAACGGGCCTACCTGCACATGAAAAAGAGGATCGCCGGGAGAATTGGCGATGAAGACGGGATACTGCTTCTTTTGCAGTGAGGCTACCAGGATTTCCGCATCTTCCTGTTTTGATACGGCAGCCACCTGGACCATGAAAGAACCCGCGTTCTTTGCGTCGTCACCGGCAGACGAGTTGGATTGGTCTTTCGATTGATCTTTGGATTGGTCTTTAGACTGGTCTGGACTCTTGGCGGCTGATTGCTGATCAGAATTCTTGCCGCCAGTGCTCGCGTCGGGATTTGTGGACTGTGTTGCTTCAGGTGTTTTATTCGCGCCCGATGGTTTGCTCGCCGAGCTGCCGCTTGGAACGGTGGCGACTATCTCAGTCCTGCCGCCTGCGCTGGTGCTCTTGCCCAGCAGGTAACCCATCGTAAAAAATACGCCACAGAGAATGACCAGGGCAAAGAAGATGCCCAGAAGCTTACTGGTGCTTAAAGTAAACTCTGTGTCGCGTACCTCGTCGGTTTCTTTTTCACCCATTTGCGTTCCAGTTGCCATTTGTCCCCCGGTTTAAGCCCTTGGCTCGCCCCAGTGTAACCCGATTTTCTCCAATTTTACTTGCCAAGATGGTCAGCAGCTTTCGTCAGTGCGGAAAGCAGGTCGATTGGCAAGGGGAAGACAATTGTAGTGTTCTTTTCCACGCCGATTTCCGTCAGGGTCTGCAGGTAGCGGAGCTGGATGGCGATTGGCTCACCAGAGAGAATGTGCGCTGCTTCCATGAGCCGCTGTGAGGCGGAGAATTCGCCTTCCGCATGGATGATCTTGGCGCGTTTTTCACGTTCGGCCTCAGCCTGCTTGGCCATGGCGCGAAGCATGGATTCAGGAAGATCAACCTGCTTCACTTCGACGTTGGAGACTTTTACGCCATATGGTGCGGTGTGCTGGTCAAGAATGCTCTGGATGCGCGTGTTCAGCTTGTCGCGATGGGCAAGCAGTTCATCAAGCTCCACTTCACCCAGCACTGAGCGCAGTGTGGTCTGGGCAAATTGCTGCGTCTGCCAGTAATAGTTCTGCACCTGGACTACGGCCTGCGGAGCGTTGACCACACGCCAGTAAATAACGGCGTTTACCTTGAGCGTGACGTTATCGCGGGTGATGATGTCCTGCGGTGGGACTTCCAGTGCTTGCTGGCGCAGGTCGATCCGGACCATCTTTTGGATCGGCGCGAATACAAAGATCAGGCCGGGCCCTTTGGCGTCCTGGAGTAGGCGGCCCAGAGAGAAAATTACGCCGCGCTCATATTCACGCAGGATTTTGATGCAGTTAAGGGCGTACAGAAGAACAATAACGACTGCAGCGAGAACGGGGATCATGGCGCCTCCATCTAACTCATGTGCGAATGCGAACGGATTCTATGGTACATGGCTCCCAAAAGCAAAAAATCATCCCACAACCGAAGTCTGGGTAACCAGTTGGTGCACCGGCTCCACGTGGAGCACAAGGTTTTCAACCCTGCGAACCACAACTTTTTCGCCAGCCTCAATATTTGTGGGAGCAACGGCGTTCCAGAGTTCGCCACGGACAAAGACTTTTCCCTGAGGCGCCAGCGGGGCACATACAATGGCCACCTCGCCAATCATACCTTGCTCGCCCGTAACAACTTTACCTCTGCGCGCCTTGAGGGCGATCGACATAAGAAAGACCGTGATAAATCCCATGGGGATAGCGACAGCCAGGGCTGCCCAGAGCTGTACGCGCATCTGAGGAATAGGACCATCGACTAAAAGAAGTGCACCCAGCACCATCAGAACAATGCCGCCAGTGGTAACGATTCCATGGGTCTGGAATTTGGCTTCCAGAATAAACATTCCAAATGAGGCGATGATCAGCACCACGGCCATGGAGCGCAAGGGCAGCAGGTTCAGGGTATACAGCGATATCGCAACCGCGACAAAACCGACAACGCCCGGTAAGACCGCACCAGGATGGTTGAATTCGAAGTAAATGCACAGCATGCCAATGGCAAAGATCAAAAAGCTGATATTCGGATTCATCAGAAAGGTGAGGATGTGCTGCTTCAGCGTCATTTCGTATACATGCACGGGCTTGCCTGCAACGTGCAGTACGGTCTTGGTTCCGTCAAAGCGGGTGATGGTCTTGCCGTCTAGCTGGCGAAAGAGATCGTTTTCGTCTTTGGCGATGTAGTCAATCAGATGCTGGGATAAAGCTTCATCTGCGGTAAACGATTTGGATTGGCGGACAGCGCTTTCCGCGGCCTCAACGTTACGTCCGCGTTTGCCGGTATAAGAGCGCATCAGCGAAGCTGCGTAATTCTCAAGCTTCTCTTTCATCACCGGCTCCATGGCAACGCCATCGCCACGGACAGGATGCGCCGCTCCGGTATTTGTTCCCGGGGCCATAGCGGCAATGTCGGCGGATTCCAGGATAAAAAACCCTGCTGAGGACGCGTCGGCGCCGGCCGGGGTCACATAGATAATGACTGGAACGGGCGAAGCCAGGATTTTCTGGATGATCTGCTCCATCGAGGTCATCAGGCCGCCGGGTGTCCGCAGCTCAATCAGCAGGGCATCCGCGTGAGTGCGTGTAGCCTCCTGGATGGCGCGGTCAATATGTTCGGCGACGACGGGATGAATCGTGTCATCCACCACGATCTTCACCACATCAGCAGACGCTGCGCGCGAGGCAAAGCAGAGCGCCAGCACGATGGCGATTCTGAAGAAGCTGGTTTTCGAAATGAAATTAATGCGCATGGTTCTACCTCAAGGTTGCTGAGACTGTGTCTTGGTGAGTCCAGCGGCAATGTCATGTTTTAGCGCGACGGCTGCGGCGTTGGCCGGATCAAGCGTCAGCGCCTGTTCAACGTGCTGTGCGGCTGATGTAGATTTATTTTCCGCCAGATCCAGTCGCGCAAGCACGAGATATGCTTCGGCAGTGGGTTTTAATTGGAGTGATGTGCGGGCTTCATTGCGGGCGCCAACGTTATCCTGGCTGGCCTCAAGCACGTGGGCCAGGCTGGCATGCGCTTCCGCGCTGGCTGGATCGAGCACCACGGCTTCACGAAATTGCTTTTCCGCCTCTCCAGTCAGACCTGCCTGCAATAACTCCTGACCGTGTTGGAGGTGAAAAGCTGCATGGCTTGCTGGATCAGATTTTGCCAGTCGCTCCTCATTGGAATTTTCTATTTCCAGGGCCAGCTGGCGGAAGGTGGATTCATCATAGTTGCGCTTGATCCGCTCTAGCGGCAAGCGCGCGGGCTGTGCGCCGGTTGCAATGGTCTCAAGAAAACTCTTCGCTTCACTATCAGGGTAAATCGCCAGTAACTCGCGCAGCTGGCGTGATGCACCCTGGCTATCGCCTTCGCGATATAACTCAACGGCCAGATTGAAGCGATAGTCAGGATCGTTAGGATCGGTCTGCACACTTTTTTCGAAATAGTCGCGGGCATTCTTCTGTCCGCGGCGCGCAGCGATGACGCCAAGATTGTTCAGTACCTCAGTCAGCGGAAGCCGGGCGGCTAGGGCGTGGAACGCGCTATCTGCTTTTTCCATGTGTCCAGCATAGAACGTGGCTAGACCAAGATAAAACTGGGCTTCATTGGCATTGACATCGGCGTTGGGGATACGCGCAAGCCAGCTTGCGGCGGATTCGTAATCGCGCGATTTGTAGTAGCTCTTGCCCAGTTGCAGCATCGCCAGTGAGTTTGCCGGATCCAGACGAGCCACTTCCTTGAAGCGGGTGATCTTTTCCTGCTCGCTGGCGGCGGTAAGCCCGCGGACATAGTTTTCTAAAACGTCCAGACGCTGGGCAGGGAATTTGGCGACAAAATCTGCTTTAGCCACCGGCTCCGAGGGGTTGAGAGATTTGAGCACGTCCCAGGCCAGAGCGGTCTGAATCGAAATTAAACTTGTAAGCGGACCGGACTCAGTCAGCTCCGGGCTTAGATGAAGGCGTTCCATGTCCATCAAGCGGGCATGCACGGTGATGTTGGAACCTTCCACCCGATAGTCGCCCATGAGCACGTAATCAACGTCGAGCTGCTGCGCAACTTGGTAAAGCGTGGCGCGGGATGGTCTGGCGCCGGCAGGAATGCCGAGCCGGTCAAAAGCGCTGAGGCGGTCTTCGCGGCCCATGATGAAGAATCCACTGGGGCTGAGCCGAGAGGTCAGGACTTCAGGAAACGATTCGCCAATCCAGTCAACGCCTGCAGCGTTCGGTGCATTCTCAAAAGGAATGATCAACAGCAGCCGGCTCACATGCGCGGCATCGGGTTGCTGCTGGGCAGGAGAGCGCAAAGGGACGGCAAGGGCGGCCAACAACAGCCATGAGAGAACAATACCAACTGGTTTTCTCAAAGTAAGTAGATTATAGGACAGTTTTGAATCGGAAGTGCGATAGATAAGGATTGGAGCGGGAGACGGGGATCGAACCCGTGACGTCCAGCTTGGGAAGCTGGCATTCTACCACTGAATTACTCCCGCTTCTGAGAGGTCTAACTGCCGAAATTGTAGCATCTTGCGAGACCATAAAGAACCTGCAGCTGCTTAGCCTTGATTAAAGAGCTCTCGTTGCTCTTCCTGTGCTTATAATTACCAGTGGGAGATGAAAGCCATGCTCTCTTTAGAACATCCATCCCGTCATTTTCAAAATACATTCTGGTCAATCTTCTCTGGTCTGTTTGCGCTGGCTCTTTTGCTGCTGAACGGTTGCGGCATGATGAATGGCAGCATGATGTCACCAGGCACGGCGATGAGCTTTGCCTTCGTGACGAATTCTGGTTCCGGCACAGTGTCTGTGTTTACAGTCAGCAACACTGGAATGATGTCACCTGTATCTGGCAGCCCCTTCGCGGCCGGCGCAGGAGCAGAATTTCTGGCGTTTGATGCCATGCATAAAGTTCTTTTTGTGAGCAATCAAGGTGCAGGCAGCGTGTCAGCGTTTTCCGTGAATACCGCAACGGGGATGTTGACTGCCGTTCCTGGATCTCCATTTCCTACAGGTGCGCGACCAACCGGAGTAGCCGTAGATCCCATGGGCCGATTTGTTTTTGTCGCGAACCAGGCATCCAGCAGTATCTCCGTCTTCAGTATTGGAGCGAACGGCGCGTTGACACCTGTTGCAGGATCACCTTTCGCTGCCACCAATCCTTTTGGAGTGGCCGTGAACCCCGCGGGAACAGTTTTGTTTGCCAACAATTTTCCTGATTCTCAAACCGCTGATCTCAATACTGTCTCTTCATTTCAGATTGGTATGGATGGCGCTCTAAGTCCAGTCGCCGGCTCTCCTTTTGCTACGGCGAGCTCGTCGGGCTTTGCCTCATCGATTGGACTTGCCATGGATCCCATGGGAAATGTTTTGTTCGTGGGCGATCATATGGCTCAGGCGGTGGTCCCGTTTAACGTGAGCTCAACCGGAACATTGACGCCTGTTTCCGCCCTGCCTGCTGCCGCGCCAAGCTGCAACGGCTCTTGCCATAACAATCCTCTGCGCGTGGCCGTCCATCCTAATAGTCAATTCGTTTTCGCTACGAATGTGCAGGCCGGGACTGTCTCCACCTTCAAAGTAAACAACGGCGCGCTTACTTCTATTGGTGACGTTCCAACTGGCCAGCATCCATTTGGTGTGGCGCTGGATCCCAGCGGCGCATTTCTTTTTGTGGTCAACAACGTGGACAACACTGTCTCTGAGTTCTCGGTAAACATGACTTCAGGCATGGCTTCTCCCGTGAACGGCTCTCCTTTTTCGGGAAGCATGAACCAGCCTACAGACATTGTTGTGGTGGCCAGGCAGTAGTGCTTTATTGGAATCTCTTAGAATTCGAAGTAATCAACGATCGTACGGTGAATAAATCTTTTCTTAGAAATTAGAATTTTCCTACGCAGCTGTGGCGAATAGTCGCAGCTTTTGTTTCTTATTCAATATAATTTTGCCGAAGCATGGCGCCATTTTTGTAAAAAAGACCGTCTGGCGAAAAGAATTATCTCGGAGTGTGAAAAGAAGAATATTTTCGGGATGAATCAGGAGATAATTGGCGGTATATTGCACAGTAAGAGTTCAAGGTTCAATCATTTGAAAACTGAGCGATTTGATCCCGAATCGTTATGGAACCGCGTCGACGGCGATTTGGGACTACTGCGTGAACTCGTAGAGGCATTCGCTGAAGAAGGTCCACGGATGCTGGCGCGGATTGATGATGCCATTCGCCGTGGTTCGGCACGGGAGCTGGAAAAGGCCAGTCACAAAATAAAAGGTTCAGCGCTTCAGTTTTCCGCCAGCGCTGCCGCTTCGGTAGCATTCAAGTTGGAAGAAAAAGGAAAGTGCGGGTTGGTGGCTGGAGCCGAACAGCTATCGTACGAATTAAAGCAGGAAATCGAGCTGCTGCAGAAATCGCTGAACGCGATGGCATACAGTGATACAACGCAATAGCACGGTGGGCTGAGGTAGAAACGTAGATAAGCTAGACGGATTCAGAAAATGTCAACGCTGGTCATGGACACGCGGCATACGATGTTCCTTCGGGTGCTGCTGGTTGAGGACAATGTAATCGATGCAAAGTTGATTACAGGGCTATTGCGCTCACCCTCAGCCGCGCTGCACTGCTGCCACGTCACACAGCTGGCTGAGGCGCTGGACCATATGGAGATCCACCCACCTGATGTCATCCTGCTTGATCTGAATCTTGAAGACAGCTCCGGCTATGAAACTTTCCATTTTGTGCGACAGGCAGCAACCAAGGCGGCCATCCTGGTGCTAAGTGGATCAGACGATGAGGAGCTGGCCATACGGACGGTGCGCGAAGGCGCACAGGATTATCTGGTAAAAGGTTCTTTCGACGGCAGGCTGCTTTTGCGTTCCATCCGTTATGCCATCGAGCGTAAGCGATCTGAAGAAGCATTGCGCAACAGCCAGGCAACGGTCCGCGCCATCTTTGAAAACTCACTGGATGGGATTGTCATCTTTGACCGTACCGGTGCTTGCGTGGAAGCCAATGCCGCAGCCTCTGACCTGATGGGTGTGCCTCGCGATGAGTTGGTCGGTCGCAGGTTGTGCGATTTTTGCGATCGAGGTTTTGAGGAAGCATGGGCAGATCTCAGCCAGACCGATAGTGGAAGAGGCCGGTGCTGGATCCAGCTGAAAGATAACGTCCGCCGGATGGTGGATTATTGCTTTAAAACAAATATTCTTCCCGGCCAGCATCTTGCCGTGCTGCGCGACATTACGGAGCAGCAGGATTTAGAAGAACAGCTGCGGCAGTCACAAAAAATGGAGGCGGTGGGCCGTCTTGCTGGTGGCGTGGCGCATGACTTCAACAACATTCTTGGCATTATCAGCGGCCACGCTGAACTGCTGCAGTTAAGTGCGAACCAGGCAGACAGCGCTCGCGCGGAACGAATCATAGCCGCGACGGAAAAAGCTGCTTCTTTAACCCAACAACTGCTGGCTTTTGGCCGCAAGCAGATCATGTCACTCAAGTTGTTGAACCTTTCCACGATTGTGGAAGGCCTGAACAGCATGGTGGATTGCCTGATGACTCCGGAAATCCAGGTCAGCATTCAGGCGGAAAAAAACCTGGGACTGGTGCGGGCGGACCAGAGCCAATTGGAGCAGGTGATTATGAACCTGGCTACCAATGCCCGCCAGGCCATGCCGGAAGGCGGCACTCTGACAATTACGATCGACGAATTCCAGAGCAACAAAGACCAGCCGGACCTGCCGCCGGGAAAATATGTGCGTCTAGCGGTGAGTGATACGGGAATCGGCATGACTGAAGAGACGCAATCGCGGGTCTTTGAGCCATTTTTTTCGACCAAGAAAATGGGGTCTGGGCTGGGACTCTCCACTGTCTACGGCATTATTAAGCAGAGCGGCGGCTATGTTACGGTGCAGTCGGCGCCGCAGCAGGGGTCGACATTCAGCGTCTTTCTGCCCGTATTTTCCAGTATTGATTTAGGCCCGGCTCCCGCGGAGCCCCGAAAGACAACTCGTGTGGGCGGGCATGAAACGCTTTTGCTGGTGGATAGCGAAGAGGACCTGCGCAATGCCGCAACTGAGTATCTTGAAGGATGTGGCTATCGCGTCCTTACCGCGGGAGACGGCAAGCAGGCGGTTGAAATTGCTGATCGCTATGACGGAGCTATCTCGCTGCTTATTTCAGATATTGTCATGCCCAAGCTGAGCGGCCGCGGACTGGTGGAGCATGTGCGCTCAACGCGTCCGAATACCAACGTTCTATTGATTTCCGGCTACACCGATGATGCGGTGCCGCGCCACGGTATCTCTCTTGACCCTTCCTGTTTCCTGCAAAAGCCCTTTAGCTTCCAGACACTGGGCGCCAAGATCAGAGGAATATTGGATAAATCGGCAAGCTAAAGGCCAACCGCTACGAGCCAATGGCTGGAGGCTAACAGCCGACTCTCGTGATACATTCAAATTGTCTCTTATGAAAGAACGCGCTACTCCGCGCTGGCTCGACGTTCTTTGGCTTATCTTTCTTGGCGGACTTGCGCTTATTCCGCCGGTTGAAGAATTGCATAAGCAGCTCATTCTGCTGGCCATTGGCATTTTGCAATTGCTGGAAACCCAGTTTGTGCGGCTGGCAGGCAAAGCCGGACCACCTCTGGTTGTGCTGATTAAGATCGCACTCGCGACCATACTCATTCATCACACGGGCGAAACGGCTGCCATCAACAGCGATTATTACCCTATCTACTATCTGCCGGTGATGACGGCAGCCATGTATTTCGGTCCTATCGGGACTTTGTTGTGGACTCTGGCTGCTTCCGCGGCCTACAGCTCAAACCTTTACCAGGCACAGCACAGCTTTACCATTACCGCGGACAGCATTTCTGAATTGCTGATGCGGGTCCTGTTTTTCTTTTTTGTGGCGATGACGGTGAACCGGTTTGTGGTGCAGTATCGGATGCAGGTGCGCCGCTACCAGGAGATTTCAGAAAGCCTGGGCGAAGCCAATCGCAGCTTGAAGCTGGCGCAGGAAGAAGCGCAGCGCGCGGAAAGATTGGCGGCCCTGGGGCAGCTTTCAGCCGGTCTGGCCCATGAGATACGCAATCCGCTTGGAGTAATCAAAGGCTCCGCCGAAATTCTGGTACAGAAGCTGGGTAAGGCAGACGAACTGGCGAAAGAACTTGCCGGATATATTTACGCTGAGGTCAATCGCGTGAGTGCGCTGGTAAGCCGTTTTCTTGATTTTGCGCGGCCGTCACACCTTGCTCTTGCGCCGGGAGATCTGGGCAGCGCGGTGGAGAGAAGTCTGAAAGCGGTTTCTGATACAGGCGCATGCGCTAGAGCGAACGTGCATCGTGATTTCGCTCACAATCTGCCGCAGGTAATGCTGGACTATGATTTGTGCGACCAGGTATTTACCAACCTACTGATGAATGCCTGCGAGGCGATGGGCGAACAGGGCGGAGAATTATGGGTCAGGATCCACTCTGCAGACGAAAGAAATCGAGAGGCAGGCGTGGTGGTAGAAATTGAAGATAGCGGTCCGGGAGTTGCGCCGGCAATGAAGGAGCAGATCTTCAATCCATTTGTGACTACCAAGAAATCCGGTGTTGGACTGGGGCTGGCGATTGTCTCAAAGATTGTTGATGCACACGGAGGATCGGTAAAACTGATTAGCGAACCGGGACATGGAGCGTGCTTTCGCGTCACGTTTCCCGTGGCTGGAACAGCAGAATGATTCCCAGCGATTGTCATCCTGAGCGAAGCGCAGTCGTTGATTTCATTTAGCATTATCGATGTTCATTATCAAGACCCTTAACCTATGGCAAATATTCTTATTGTTGAAGACGAACCGCGCATGCGCCGGCTGCTGGAAATCAGTCTGGGCGAGGATGGACACAATGTCCATTCGGCGGAAGATGCGGAAAAAGGTCTGGCGTACTTGCGCAAAGAGACCATGGATCTTGTTGTTACAGACCTAAAGCTTCCCAGTATGAACGGACTGGAGTTTCTGCAGGAAGGGAAGCGCTTCAACCCGGCGCTGCCCTTTGTTGTAATGACAGCCTACGGCAGCGTGGAGACAGCCGTCGATGCCATGAAGGCCGGCGCCAGCGATTATGTGCTGAAGCCTTTCACCATGGCGGAGATGAAGCTGGTCATCAACAAAGAACTGGATGTCCAGCAGGTGCGCGATGAAAACCTGCGTCTGAAAGAAGCGCTGGGGAAGCGCTATCACTTCCAGAACATTGTGGGCCACAGTAAAAAGATGCAGGAGGTGCTGGCGCTGGTGGAGCGGGTGGCGCCTACTAACTCCACGGTGCTCATCGGCGGTGAGAGCGGCGTGGGCAAGGACCTGATTGCGCGGGCCATCCACCAGAATTCGCGGCGGGCGTCCGGGCCGTTCATCAAGATCAACAGCACGGCCATTCCGGACACGCTGTTTGAAAGCGAGCTTTTCGGCTTTGAGCGCGGAGCGTTTACCGGTGCGCTGGCCAGCAAGCCGGGTAAATTCGAGCTGGCGGATAAAGGCACGCTGTTTCTGGATGAAATCGGCGATGTGCCCGCGCAGATCCAGGTAAAGCTGCTGCGCGTACTCCAGGAGCGCGAGTTTGAGCGCCTGGGCGGCACCAAGACGCTGAAGGTTGATATCAGGATGATCGCCGCGACGAATCGTGATTTGCGTGCGGCGCTGGAAGAAGGGACATTCCGCGAAGACCTTTATTATCGCTTGAATGTTGTGCCAATCGATATTCCTCCGCTGCGCGAGCACAAGGAAGATATTCCTGACCTGGTGAACCATTTCCTTGCACGTTTTGCCGCTGATAGTGAGAAAGAGATTGAGACCATTACGCCAGCCGCGCTGGCTGCGCTGATGGACTACCACTGGCCGGGGAACGTCCGCCAGCTTGAGAACAGCGTGGAGCGCGCGGTTGCGCTGGCTTCAGGGCCGGTGATTGACGCAAAGGACATTCATCTGGATACCGCGCCGGGCAGAACCGGTGCAGCGTCTTCTTCCGCCGCCGATCAGTTTCTGCCTGAAGGCATGACTCTGGAGCAGTGGGAGGACAACATGATCCGCGAAGCTCTGCGTCGTGCTAACGGCAACAAGAGCCAGGCCGCGCGATTGCTGGGACTCTCAAGAAATGCGCTGCGTTATCGATTGTCAAAGCTGGGCGTGGCGGACGAAGGGGAGTGAGAGCGGAATGAAACGTTACTTTCCCGAGACCAAGGAATACGATCGGCTTTTGAATGCGTACGGCAAGATAAAAAACTACCGGCGAGCATTTCCTCTTCTGCTAATTGCCGCCAAAGAAGGTTACGCACATGCGCAAAATTTGGTGGGATATTGCTACTCCGAAGGACTAGGAGTTAAACGCAACGATAAAACCGCAGTGTTATGGTTTGCAAAGGCCGCCAAGCAGAATCACGTTGAGGCTATAGGAAATCTGGCGCTCAGTTATCAACATGGCACAGGGATAAAGAAAGATTTGCGCATTGCGAAAAAGCTTTACTTGAAAGCTTCCCTCATAGGGTGTCCCTGGGCCCAATGCAATCTGGGTACGATATATGCAAACGGTATCGGCGTGCGGCGTGATGAACGGCACGCATTGCACTGGTTTCGAGCCAGCGCGAAACGTGGAGATGACAAAGGCCAATACAATTTGGCGTTGGCCTATCTTTATGGAGAAGGCATTCGCAAGAATAGCCGGCTAGCGAAGTATTGGTTGAAGAAGGCTGCCAAGTTGGGCCATCGCAAGGCGAAGTCGCTTCTCAAAGAACTCAGCTAAAAAGAAATCGGCCATCCGCTCACTCTTTGATAGAGCAGATGGCCGTTTCGTTGAACTTGTTGTTACTGTTGGCCGAAGAGGCTGACTTCCGGACGGCGCGAAAACGGATGTGCTTTGCCGTACCACAGTTCCAGGCTCTGCACGATGCGGTCACCTTCCAGGGGAATGGCGCGGCTTCTTGCTCCATTGCGGATTACGTCGCGAACCTGCAGCGTTTCAGCCTGACCGTTGCCATAGTGGACAACGATGCGGTCAAACTCGATTGGCGCGTTGTTTACGCGGACCTGCAGAAAGCGATAGTGGCCGGCTGCTCTTCCAACTTCAATATTGTCGTGGTCATGCTGGCCGTCAACGTGCGCCTGGCCAAGATAAACCCAGTTTTCCGCGTGGGCCATTGGCGCAAGGCAAAATGCCAGGGCAATTGCAAACATCGAAACCAGAACCTTCTTCATGTGTAAATGCTCTCCTCTAAGATTAGTTATCAATGATGTGGGACCGTGCTCATCATGGGGCTTCTTGTGTAGCGGGTCAAGCCATGAGCCTGGTTCCGTTGGATGGAACCCCAAAGTAACCGGGAAGTTCCTTGCCAAGAATCACAAGTCTCAATAATCAATTGCGCTTTGGCAATGAAATTGATTTCTATAAAAATGAATCCTCCGGAATGGATCTTCCGGAGGATCGGCGTGCCGCAGCTCATCCGTTATTTCTGACGACGTCCGTTGTGTTTGTCTTTATAAATCTGCTTTGACACCTTGTTCTGCTGGTGGTTGATCTTGTTTTTCTCCGCGGCAGTGAGCTTGCCACCGTTGGCCGCGCGATCATTGCGCTCTTCTTTGTTCAGCCTGGATTCTTTGTTTTCGAGGTTGGCAGCTTCGCCGGGGGTAAGCGATCCGCTCTTGATCCCCTGGCCGATTCGCTGCTGCTGCTCGCGATCGCGCGCATTCACTTCATTCGTGGCTTTGGGCTGTACCTGCGCGTCATGCTTCTGGTTATAGATCTCTTTGCTGAGCTGGTTCTGCTGGCCGTTCAGCGTGGCTTTGTCCGCGGCGGTCAGTTTGCCGCCGTCTTCCTGGCGCATGCCGCGCTCTTCCGTGTTGAGGCCTTTTTCCTGGCTCTCAATCTTGCCGGCTTCTTTCGCCGTGAGCGATCCGTTTTCCACGCCGTTACCAATGCGCTGTTGTTGATTGTCTTTACGCTGTTCAATGCTTGCGCCGGTGACGGGCGTGCCGCTGTTGGTGGAAGGGGTTGTGGTTTGGGCCAAAGCGGCCGTTGCAGCCAGTGACAGTGTTGCCAGAATCCCGATGTAAGTCCGTTTCATATTCTTTCCTCCAGGGTGGAAGCCGCTTGCCAGCTTCAGTCACTGCGCTTAAACCAGCTTTGCTCCGGAATGTTGCGTTACATTTCTAAACAATATTTTTCATTCCGGGGCGCAACTTTTGCCGCCAACCAGAGTTGCTGCGCGCGCGCAACCAGAGTTATTGGTTCAGCTAGCCCCTGTGGCGGACAAGGATTTTGCCCGGTTGGGTGAAAGTCGCTGGCGCAGCCAATGGTTGGCCGGTTCGGAGTAAAACCGCGCAACCAGGTAGCCCAGCGCACCTGCCAATGCGGTGGTAGCAAGAAACCACAGCGGGGCGGTGTTGATGTTCTGCTTGAAGTGGGAAAACAGAATCACCATGGGCCAGACGGCCAGCATGTGCGTGAGATAGACCTCATAGCTGTTGCGTCCAAACCAGCGCAGAAAAGGCGTGGAATGGAACAGAGCTTGAGCGGCTTTGCTTGTGGGGGAAGCGGAAAGCGTGGCCGCTTCGCGCGACTGTCTCTCAAAATTCTGTTGTAGCGCGATCACCAGCAGCACCGTCCCAATCTCCAGCGTCGTCACATCCAGACCAATTTTGTAGAGCCCCAGGCTGGCCGCAGGTCCGCGAAGAACAGCAATAAAGATACAGAGCAGCGCGCCGCCGTATCCCAGAAGCAGAATCATCTTCCGGGACAATCTGATCCTGGCCGACACCATGGCTGCCAGGCAGCCGAACGCGATGCCATCCATGCAGGAGAGGTAGCCGTAGTCAGACCAGAGTTCGTTCTGCGTGTGGACGCGCGCATATGGTCCGATCAAAATCAGGGAGCAGAGCAGCGCAATCAACAGCGCCTGTTTGCGGACCAGCGTGCACAACAGCGGAAAGAAAACATAGAAGACTTCTTCCACTGAGAGTGACCAGAGCACGTCCCAGTTGGCGGGCAGGTAGCCGGTGCGGGCCTCAAGCCAGTTCACGTGGAAGGTAAGCGCGGCCAGCAACGCTCGCCACAGCGAGGTATGCTGCGGGTTAATGGTGAAATAGGGCACGCTGAAACGGTCAAGGACGGCCAGAAGCAGCAACAGTCCCAGGAGGCAGGGCATGATGCGGGCAAAGCGCATCAGGTAAAACTGGCGCAGATTGAGCTGCGCAAGGTTTGGCTTCTCTGAGATACTCCAGCGCTTGAGCGACCAGGTGGTGATCAGGAAGCCGGAGATCACAAAGAACACCCTCACGCCGTAATATCCGCTCCAGAAGAGCGCCCGGTTGGCTGCCGGACCCATCCAGTGGCCCAGGCTGCTATCGCGAAAATGTATGCGGAGATTGATGTGGTGCAGCACCACGGCCACAATGCAGAGCCCGCGCAGAACATCTATGCCCGGCACCCGGCCTGATTCACGGTTCTTCCCGCCGGGCTTCTCTGTTTTCGCAGGTTGTGAGAGAGATAAATCCATTGCGATGGGTAAAGATGTATCCTTTTTCGAATATTTTTTGCCGCATGAATCTTTGTTAATAATCTTTTTTCAGCCGGATAATCGAGCGTTGTGCGATTTAGCGTACAACATCGCGTGAGTAACCCCTTCATCAAACTTAATATGACCAGACGTCTTGATCCTGAACGAGATGGAATTCAGCCTGGTTTATACGAACCGTGGTTTAGACGAACCATAGTTAGACGAACCATGGTTTAGACAAACAAAGTCAGTGAGGAGGATAAATGTTACAGGATGGCCCACTCATCGTGCTCACTGGGCTGCGCAGCCTCAGGATCGCCTCCCGAGACGGCGCGGCGCCGGGTAATGAATATCGTATCCAAGATCGTTCGGTTGAATGTCGCGCGCTGGACGCCAATGGCAAACCCTATGGTTATGCCAACGGCAAATGGCACACGCTGGATACGAATGAAATCCAATTGCATTTTGCTTTGAAGACCCCAGTCGCAGACTGGCTCGATAAGAACCTTTATTCGTCCCAGGCTGCCTGAAAAAATAGGCCGCCTTAAATTTAGCCACTCCCCTTGGCCAAAGACCGAACCGACTCGCCCGCGCCCAGCAGCAACTGATTAGGCGATGCAAAAAGGGGCACTCACCTCGCGCCCCTAATTGTAATTTGTCTGGCGAATGTTTCGTTACGGCACCTGAACAAAGATCATGGAACGTGTGCCTGGTCCGCTGGCAAGTGGCGAGCCCGGAAGCGCGGTCAGCGTGCCCTGCATGTAGTTGAACGAATACCCACTAGAGGGATTTAACGCGTCGGAAGCGGAAGTTCTGGGTGACAATTACACATGCAAAAATTGTTTCGACGTGCCGGGCCCCGGCTATTGCTTACCAATTGGTAACGGTGCGATACAAAGCCTCTAAATCCTGCTGAGAGACCCCTGTGGGAGGAGTCATAATATATTGATGCCAGTGATTCAATAGATACTTTACTTCGGTAAAAGCGTCTTCATAAAAGAGAATCGACTTACCCCGACGATCTGACTTGCGGATCATCAACACCTGCACTGGTCCTTGATGTTTATAAAGGAAATCGACAATCGCATTGTCCATGTTGGCGCGGAGCGGTGATTCCAAACAATGAGTGAGGCCGCAAATGAGGAGATTTCGATATTCAGCGCCGTTCCCATTCCCCACTACCTCTTCCAGGTCCCGCATCAGAACTCTGCTGTTTCGGATTAAATGACTCACCGATTTCCTGGGAAGTACCTCCGGTTGGCCAGTAAACGTGCCTTCTGTATGGCCGCTTTTCCAGTACCACGTCAGGCCACATTGCAACATCGGAGTCAACGCTTCAGGTGAAAAAGCGCTAGTCGTCACCAACCGCAAGTTGATTTGAGAACGGTAATCACTCGCCTTTTTTGCCAGATGCATTCAATCTCCTTGATAACTCTCTCGTGATCGCACTGATTCATTACGCCTTAAAGCAAAAATGGAGCTTATCTGGGGAAAACCTCTTTCAAAGTTCGGCTATGAACAATCTTCGCCCGCTCCAGGGCTTCGGCGATGCTACTGCAAATATTCGCGGCTCCAACTTGTTGCTGAAAGTCAGCCTGACGCATTCGCCTTCCAGGCTGTTCTCTGGCTCCGCAGAGAATCAGTTGTCTGTCTGCCAGATGTATCCGGTCGGCTAGACTTTCGAGTGCCTGAATACCAGTAGAGTCGATGGCGGTCATATTTCTCAGGCGCAAAATTATGATGGGTGGCAGATCAGACAGACGCGACACAATTGTTTCGATCTTGTCGGTTGCACCGAACAGGAAAGGACCATGAATTCTAAAGATGCTGACGTATGGTGGTATTTCCTTGTGCTGCAAGATATGAACATGCCCGTCGCGAATATATTCGCGTGTTACCTCTGAGACAGTAGTCGTTTGTGTGACTTTCCGTATAAACACCAGCACGGCCAAGATCATGCCTGCCTCAACGGCAACCGTCAGATCAGCAAAGACTGTCAGTAAAAATGTTACGAGCCATGTCCCAATTTCCAGTTTGGACAACTTTAAAAGTTCAGGAATCTCATGCCATTCGCCCATGTTGTAGGCGACAACCAGCAGAATGGCCGCCAAGCACGACAAAGGAATGAACCGGGCCAATGGCGCAGCAAAAACAACAATCGCCAACAGGGTAAGCGCATGGACCATTCCAGCGACGGGGGTCCTGGCTCCAGATCGTATATTGGTTGCCGTTCTAGCAATCGCACCAGTCGCTGGCAGCCCTCCAAACAAAGGAGACATTATGTTGGCTATACCCTGGCCTACCAATTCGACGTTTGGATTGTGCCTGCCTCCGCTCATGCGATCAGAGACCACTGCGGACATCAATGATTCGATTGCCCCTAACATTGCGACCGTAATGGCAGGCGAGATCAGGGGCCGCACCAAATCCAGCCGAAAGTGGGGGACTCTAAATGAGGGAAATCCCGAAGGAATGCCTCCAAAACGTGTGCCTATTGTTTCGACGGGCAGTCTGAAAACGACAACAGCAGCAGTTCCTACAAAAAGTGCGACGATATATCCGGGAACCTTTTTCACAAAGACCATGAAGAGGATAATGACCACAAGTGCGGCAACACTCATAGTTGTTTCCAGTGGAGAGTAGGATCGAAAGTTGTGCACAAGCGTAAGAACTCGCGATCCGAATTCGCCAGGAACTTTATCAATCTTCAGTCCAAAGAAATCCTTGATTTGGGTGCTGGCGATGATGACCGCTATACCGTTCGTAAAACCTACGACTACCGGACGCGGAATAAACTTCACAGCCGTGCCTAAACCCGTTACCCCCAGCACCAACAGGATGATTCCCGCCAGCAACGTGCACATGAACAATCCGTCAATGCCGTGCTTGGCGACAATGCCGAATACCACCACGACGAACGCACCAGTTGGACCGCCAATCTGCGTTGATGACCCGCCCAGAGCGGAGATCGCAAAGCCTGCCACAATTGCGCAGTAAAGACCGGCTTGAGGAGGGACACCCGATGCAATTGCAAAGGCCATGGCCAAAGGAAGCGCCACGAGTCCGACCGTTATTCCTGCAATAAGATCAGACAAAAATAGACGAGGCGTATAGCCTCTGAGATGCAAGACAGATTTTGGTGTCCAGTTACCCATTTGCTCTAATTACGGATCATCGGCGCCCCTTAGTTACAACAAGTTGCAACAAGAGGTCTTTCACGTCGATTAAGTGGTTATTGAATATCTTCTTGGCTACGTCCAGAAGGTTGAACAGTTCAGGATCACGAACCGAGTAATACACATTCTGTCCGTCTTTTCGGGTTGTCACGATGTTGCGGTTTCGCAAAATTGCTAATTGTTGCGACAGATTGCTCTGCTCAACGTCCAGGCAAGCGGACAGCTCATTGACCCCTAATTCACCCTTTCGGAGTTGATCCAATATCCTGATTCGCAAGGGATGAGCCAAAGCTTTGAAGAATTCGGCCTTAAACTGACTGATTTCGGTCATAATTGAATATTCATATATTATCATATATAGGTAAGCGTGATGAGCGGCAGCGATAGAGACTAATTTCACCACGAAGACACGGAGGCGCGGAGAAAGTCAAAAGACTATTACCACAGAGGACACGAAGGAGCACGGAGGAAGAGCAAAAGGCTTACCATGGGTGGACCACGAATGGGAGAAAGGCAAACTTACCGCGGATTCACGCAAATGGCGATGGAGAACGGTAAGATTGCTAGGTCAAAATGTCTATCGATCAGCTCGATAGAAAAAATGATTGCCGTGTTTTAGTTGCTTGTGAGCAGCCGGAACCGTTCGCTTGCTGATTCCACCAGCAGGCCTTTTGTCAGCCGAAAATGCACGGGCGCATTGCAGCTTCCACACGCGGGAAAAGACTTACCTTTGAGCAGGCCAATGTCACTGCGTAAATGGTGAGCTTTGTGAAACACTTTATAGTGCCCGCTTATTAAAACGTTCTGTCCGGTATCAAATGTGCTTGCACTGTGAATTGCCATAATAGTCTCCTGGTATGTGGGTTAGTCGATATCAGAGACGTACGTGATATCTGCCTTACGTCTTCAAAAGAAGGCAGAGACCCTCTTAACTGGCCTCTGCCAATCTAACTTCCTGCGTAAAAAATCCAACCATGCTCAATAAGGCAGTAGGTGAATCCAAGCTGTGCAGTATGCCGTCCACTTTTGCGTCCGTGGGATCGTAGCTGTTATAGAGCATCAAGATTGGCAGTGAGGGCTGTATCTCTTTCAATATATCAACGAGAAACAGGCGGCTCTTTTCGGGCACAGAATGACAAAGAAGAACCAAGCTAAATGCATTCGATGCTTCAATGAACCTTACTGCTTCGTCATCCGTGTGAGCGGCAGAAACATGGTAGCCCGCGCGTTCCAAAATAAACCTCCGTGTGTTTAACAGGGCTTTGTCGCGGCTAATGGCCAGGACGGATTTTGGAGCTGTCATATGTTACCTCTTTCGACGGGAACCGAATTTCTTGGCTCGAAGGCACAGAGGGTGCTGAAGGATTCAGCAGAGAGAGGTCTTCAATTTCGGATTATCGTGCTTACTATAAGCCAGGGTACCCCATGGTGTCTGTCCCATTTTGCACATACTCTCCTTTTGCCCAATCCGATTGAACTGTGCAGTCTGGGTCAGCGGAGCCATTCTTTCCTAGCTAGAATGTAGATATGCCTCTTATCACGAATCTAAAACACAAACCTTCGCAAAGCGCCTCAAGCCCCCTTGTCATATCCCGGAGCGCCCGCTGATAGAGATCGTGCCAAGCGTCCACCGCTCGTCGATCCTCCTGCAACGGACCAGGAATTAACTCGGGGGGATCGCGTTGAAGGTCGCGGCGATTTTGGCAGACTGACCGGAGAGTTTGGCACAGTTGAGAAAACTAATGAAGACGACGCACTGGTCAAATGGGATGATGACGGTCGTAAGAGAATCCACCAGCCATCCTTGAAGAAGATTGGGCAAGGCGAAAATCGCCCTCATAAATAGCGACAGGCGCCCAGATCACGCCTGGTGCTGCGTTTCCATCCATTCGCCCCGCGTACCAACAACGTGTGACGAGCGCTCATTGATAACCGCAATGCGGATGAAGGCTTCTTCGCATCAGCCAGCAACATACCCGTTAGGCCAGACCAGCGCATTTTTGTGCGATGTGATTCAGCAGGCTTCATTAGAAAGGTGCCAACACCAGCGATGGGCAAACGCGAGAAGACGAACTCCACCAGCATGAGTGACAACAAACTGTTTCACGCAGAGGACATTGCAGCGCTTACGAAAGATACAAATGAGCCGGGCATGGCGACACCCGCACTAACGAAGAGGGAACGCAACGATGAATATTTTCCCAAGCCGCTTGTAAAGATCGTGAACTACAAGAGTGGTGAGGTGATCCAGGCATCCTTGGAGCAACTCAATGAACAGATGCGAGACTTTCATAAGGTCATCCTACTCATAGAGGACCAGGACGCCTTTTCTGACACTTGCACCAAAGCACTGCATGAGTTGGGTTATGACGGCGTGCAGCTAATCACCCATGCATTGGAAGCAGAGCAGCATCTGGACGACATTGTGTCAAACCTGACCGAGCCGCCAGCGGCAATCATTCTGGACCTTGGCCTTGGCATGGACAGCGGTTTTAGTTTATTGCGGAAATGCCACGCGGAGCCGAGGTTGCGCGAGGTCCCGATTCTGGTCTGGACAAAACATAGCGACGAGCTTTCAAGAATGTTCAGCGAGTATCTTGGGGTCAAAGATTTTCTGGTGAAATCGGGTGATCCGCAGAAACTGCGCGACGCGCTGAAACGGCTGATGGTTGTGTAAGCCAGTCATCAGTGCGAATGCCGCACTGGCACAGTCCGTTGGCACCCAGCGATTGACTGTAAGCAGTCTCAGCTTCCTAGTTGCTCTGAAGGAGGCGAAATCGCTCTCTGGATGATTCCACGGCCAAAGCTTCTGTTAGCCGAAAATGCACTATCGAAGTTCGTCCGTCTCTGCTGAGCGTAATTCTTCACGATTAGAGGAAGCGATGCGGTATTTCGCTAAATCGGAAGAGTATTCCCATCAACGCCCCGCATTTTCGTGGCTACAAGAACCGCCAGCAGTGAGGCAGTGCTGCGAACACCTACCGCGATCCTAATGAGCGCCTCAGAGATGGGCGGGTGTTGATCAGCCAGGTCTTCAAGACGTGTTCCGATATTATTCAGTTGAGTAACTTCTTTGAGAATAGCGTCAAAAGGCATGTTGCTCCTTTCGGGCTAAGTGGAAGGAAACTTCAGATGGACTGCTTAGTTCAGAGGACCTGAAAGAGGAGAAGGTGATAACCACCCCAGCTGTCAGTATACGCCTCTTCCAAGAACTCCCTGAAGCAGCATCGCTAGAGATAGTGTCCTCGGGGTTCCTCGACTCCCCTCAGACCCCTTCGGCTTCGCTCAGGGTTCCCCAGGGGCGATGGGAATGACAGGAGTAGATTTTACGCGGCCTTTAAGAGCCGTTCTTTGCACCGGAGATTGAACACTGGGTTCGCGGTTGTCGCAGTGCGAAGCGATATATGTCCGTGGCATGGATGTTGTCAAGATGTACTATTTCCTAATTGATTCGCTTCAGTAAACTCTTTATAGTACGACTGCGCCCGAGGGTGGGAGGGTCAGCGATCTTTGAAAATTAGCATTCAGCAATCAGTATTCAGTAGTCAGCCAATTTGGGTTAGGCTTCGCCTAATTTAGATCGTTCGACTCCCGGTTACACCGGTCGCTCACGATGACAGGTTGAGGCGCGGCGGTTTATCCGCCGCGCGACGTAGGTTTTGCAACCCACTGCGTATTGATTGCCGTTGGAATGGGCTGGCAACATCAACAAAAGTGCCTAGCGGAAGTATTATTGCGACCCTCTGCATGAGCCTTGGGACAGGATGGGACACCTTGGGATGAAATGGGATGAACATAGGGGTAGGGCAGGGGTAGTCGGCTGAGAGTACCGGCAGAGGGCTGCAATCGGCGCGATATCGAGACTAATTTCACCACGAAGACACGGAGGCGCGGAGAAAGTCATAAAGACTATTACCACAGAGGACACGAAGGAGCACGGAGGAAAGCAAAAAGGCTTACCACTGATGAACACGGATAATACTGATTGAGAAACTGCGGAGATCAACCTCGCACACGTTCTGCTCCCGGCCCAAATCCACCGTTCCAACTGGTTGAAAACCACCATTTCACCGCGCCATCCAATTTCCGTTCTGCTAAACGGCACAAAATCATAGAGTTAGAAATCGCCAAGATTGGCATGCCGCTTGCCTTAGTAAGTGGCAACGGTTGAAGTTGCTTTACAAGGGAAGATGAGTCAAGGCGCGGCGTTTTGGTGGCGTCGCGCCTTTTAATGACTACTGAGGAGCTTATGAGATTGGGACGAATCCTGGCTGTGGGGTTATTGGCGGTAACAAGTTTAGGGGTAACGGGTCTGGCAGGTTTAGTGCCCGGCGCATGGGCGCAGTCGGATGATTATCCGAAGCAGCCTCCGTATGCGCAGGGCCAGGACGGGCCTCAGGGGCCGGGTGGTCAAAATCAAGACCAAAATAATCAATACTCAAGCAATCAAGGCCAGGGCAATCAAGATCCCAATGGGCAGGATCCCAGCAATCAATATCCAGCCAACCAAGGACCGAGCAATCAGGGTTCGGGCAATCAGGGTCCGGGCAATCCGAATGATCAAGGGCCGGGCGGGCCGGGCGGTCCAAATGTGGGACCTAACGGCGAACAGCAAAAGAGTGAAGGTCCGGCGCCCAATGTGGCGCGTCTCAGTCTGATTTATGGCGATGTGACCACGCAGCGCGGCGATACCGGTGAGTGGTCAGTGACGACGGTGAACTCTCCGGTGATGGTTGGCGACCAGATAGCTACAGGAGAGCAGTCGCGCACGGAAATCCAATTGGATTATGCCGACATTATGCGTCTGGCGGCGCGCAGCCAGGTAAAGATTGCCGATCTCTCGCGCAATCGCATACAGGTACAGGTGGCGCAGGGTTATACCAATTTCACGATGCAAAAAGGCAGCGAGTCTGACGTGGAGATTGATTCGCCCAACGTAGCGGTACATCCACTGAAGCCGGGGACGTATCGCATACAGGTAAATTCAGATTCGGAAACGGACGTGATTGTCCGCGAAGGCGAAGCTGAAATCACCACGCCGCAGGGTAGCACTCGCGTGCATGCAGGCGAGTTGATTACGATTCGCGGGACGGACGCTCCGGAATACAAGATAAGCGCCGCGCCGCAAAAAGATGATTGGGACCGCTGGAATAATGATCGCGACAATGTGATCCGCGAAGCCGATGGCCCGCGGCGCACCAACCGTTATTACACCGGCTCGGCTGATCTGGATGGCTACGGCAGCTGGAACAATGTTCCGGGATATGGCAATGTCTGGCAGCCTTATCAGCAGGCGAACTGGGCTCCGTATCAAGCGGGACGCTGGGTTTGGCAGCCTTATTACGGGTGGACATGGGTTTCCAACGAGCCCTGGGGCTGGGCGCCGTACCATTACGGACGCTGGTTTTACTACGGAAACAATTGGTGCTGGTGGCCTGGACCGGTCTATGCCGGATATCGTCCACTATGGTCGCCGGCGTTTGTCTCCTTTATCGGCTTTGGCGTGCACGTGGGATTTGGATTTGGCTCCATTGGCTGGTTCCCCGTGGGACCGCATGATGCCTTCTATCCCTGGTATGGGCGCGGCTTCAACCGCGTAAACGTGGTCAGCATCACCAATATCAATGTGGTGAACCGCGGCGGCGGATTTGTTGCTCCGCTGGCTGTCCGCGGACGCCAGCCGTTTTTCTCCAATGCCAATCTGGTTCTTACCAATCCGCGTGTGCGAGCTTCTGTGACCAGCGTATCTGCGGCTAATTTTGGACATGGCGTTGGTAGCACCGGCTTCCGCCGTGGCGTGGAAGAAAATGAATTACGCGAATCGCGCGTAATGACGGCGAACCTGCCGGTCGTTCCGACGCGCGAGAGTGTGCGCACTGGCAGCAGCACTGTGCCTGCGGGAGTAAAGACGCGCAATTCGGAGCATTTCTTCACGCAACACCAGCCGCCTGCTGGGCCAGAATCATTTCATGATCAGGCAGCGCGAGTTCAACATGTGGTAGGACCACAATCTGCCGGCATGCAAGGTGGCGGACGCGGCGGTGACGTCCGTGCATCCACGCAAGTGGACCGTCATGACGTTGGCGGAAATGCCAATGCTGGCGCGACTCGCGGAAATGAACCGTCTGGTCGCGAAAACAATGTGAATGCGCGTGGAAATGAACCGGCTGCCCGTGGCAACGAAAGAATCGGCAATACGGAAGTTCCGCGAACTGGCGGAGCTTCAAACAGCTCGGGCGGAAACGCGGGAAACAACGGCGGCTGGAGTCATTTTGGTTCTCCCGGCGGACGCACCAGCGGAGAAAGCGGACGCACGGATTCAGGCGCGCCCGGCTCCAGGTCAAATGATGGCGGAAGAGTTTCGCGTACAGACGGCCCTTCGGAAGCCGGAAGATCCAATGACCGTGGCGCAATGCAATCGCAAAATTCGTCTCCGCGTTCGCAGGAAGAGAGCGGCAGCAATTGGCATCATTATCCAACGCCAGCCTCAAATAACGGCACGCGGGCGAATGATTCCCAGTCAAGCCGGGGCGAGAACGGCGGAAGCAAGCCGCCGCTGGAATTGCATCGGCCTATCGTGACGCCGCGGCAGCAGCCGGATACGCGCGGATCAGACAGAAGCGCTCCTCCTTCTTCTTCGCGACCGTCGGAAGGCCATAGCGCACCCAGGTATTCGCCTCCGCCGGAAAGCCATAGTGCACCCAGGTATTCACCTCCGCCACCGCGGAGTTCCTCCGGTTCTTCACGCTCAGCGCCAAGTGGCGGAAGGTCCAGCGGTGGAGGCGGCAAATCGGGTGGGGGACATAGCGAGCCGAAATCCTCTGGCAAACACTAATCAGCTTTTCGCTGCGGGCGGTGTCAGAGCGACAACAACGCAGTTGAAAACACCGCGGTTTAAAAACCGCAGTTAAACAAAAAGAGCGGCGGAAAACCATCCGTCGCTCTTTCTGCATTACAGGATGAAACGATTAGAAAATTACCAGACTCCCTTGTCACTGCCGGTAATTCTGAAAGCCACGGCAGCAGCAGAAGCGAGCGGAGGCAGCAGGCTCAGGCGGAACGTTGCTGGAACATTACCGCGGAAAGCCGCCTGCGTGATCTGCTGCGTGTACAGCCTGGCTCCGTACGGCATAATGGGCAGGCGCAGGAAGCGTGCGCGTGTATAGATTTTGTCGCCGCTCACAGTCGCGTCCGCCAGAACGGTAACCGGCAGGTTCAAGCCGGTTCCGCGATACTGCTTTACATAGTCAGAGACAATCTTCAGGAAGCTGGCAACACCAGGCCAGATGCCGGCGGCAATCGCCGCAGCGCGCAGCTCGGGATAGTCAATCTTGCCTGACTCTACCAGTGACGCGGCGTTCAGGATGTCACAAACGCGGAAATAGAAGTGGCGATACATGCGTTGCAGCGTCGCGGCAAAAACGCGCTCTTCCGGCGCGGGCGCCAAAAATGTATGACCACTCACATTCACCCTGACTCGCCGATCGATGAACCGATGTGCCAGCCCAATATGTTCTCCCGTCTGGCCCAGGCGCCCCACATGGCACTCAATGGCTTCCGGCAATCCGGGCAGGGCAAAGTTCCACTTGCAGGCCAGTCGGTCTCCCCAGCTTCTGGCTTCCACATGCGCGCTAAAACGCTTGGTGAAAACCTCCACAATCTTGGCTTTGCTGCCGGTAGAAACCAGATCAAGATCATTGCCCAGGTCCGGCCAGTGATCCAGTGTCTTCATCACCACGGTAGGGCAGTTTTCCTCTTCTAATACATTCACTACCTGCTCTAATTTGCTTAATGCATTGGCAATGCGAGCACGCTCTTTGCTCAGGACTTCCACCGCCCACGCCTGCAAGTCGTTGTTTCCCCGATTGCCGGCTACACGGTTAATCACCTCAAAAGCGCGAACCACAACGTGGTTGGAATCTGCCAGTTCAACAAAATCTTGGCGTTGCTGCGGCGTGAGTGACGTCAACAGGGGAAAGACGTCGGCAGCGGACGTGGGCCGCAATGTCAGCTTTAGAAAAGCGTCAATATATTGGGTCTCATTTTGGATTGCTGTAGCCATGGGACGGAGAGCTCCTGATGTTTACTCGCTGGGTATGATGAGAGTTCCTGCGGAGCGGGTTGTAGCGGAATGATGCCCTGAATAACTGGTAAATTCCAACCATCGGGAAGTCAGCAAACTGAGTCGTATTTGCATTAAGCCGAGGTAAGGCTTGGCCCTTGATCCGCCACCGTCCGCGCTTAGCCGCTATATCTTCAATCATCAATTTTGGCACCGGCGATTCTGATCATTGGCATCCATGCAAATCAGTGGTGAGTTTCCTGGGCTGACCGCTGAATGCCGAATGCTGATTGCTTATATAATCGCCAGTTCACTTGAGCTTCCTGATTAGGAGTAACGATTGGCATATAACGACTTAAGAGATTGGATCGCCGAGCTGGACCGTGCCGGCGAGCTGAAGAAAATTCGCACTGAAGTCGACCCCATTCTGGAAATCACCGAAATTGCCGACCGTGTCTCCAAAGGCGCGGCCAAAAAATACTCGCGTCCCGGCGGCCCTGCACTGCTCTTTGAAAACGTAAAAGGCGCTCACGGTGTGCCCGTGCTGATCAATCAGTTTGGCTCGGAGCGACGCATGCAGATGGCTTTAGGCGTTGACCTGCTCGACGAAATTTCCGAACGCATCCGCCAGTTGATGAACATGAAGTCGCCGGAGGGCTTCATGGAAAAGTTGAAGATGCTGCCCATGCTGGCCGATATGGGTAAGTTCTTCCCCAAGACTGTTCCCACCGGCCCATGCAAAGAGGTCATCAAGAAAGATAATTTTTCACTGCTTGATTTTCCCATTCTCCAGTGCTGGCCGCAGGACGGAGGCCGTTTCATCACCCTGCCGTGCGTGATTACCCGCGATCCAAAAACAGGGAAGCGCAACATGGGTATGTATCGTGTGCAAATTTATGATGAGACCACCGCCGGCATGCACTGGCAGCGCCAGAAAGTTGCGGCAGAGCATTATCGCGACCTGCTACGTGGCGTCTCCAGTGAAAATCAAAAAACTCGTGGAACTCATGGCGCACCCTCGCCTGCGGCGCGCCGCTCCGGAGTCGATATCATGGCCCGCTCTGGCGGAGGCTCCATGCTCGCCCCCGGCGATCGCCCCAGTGGGACCATGGAAGTAGCCGTCGCCATTGGCACCGATCCTGCTCTAACTTTTTCCGCCATCGTCCCAGCGCCGCCGGAGATTGAAGAATTCATCATTGCCGGGTTTCTGCGCCAGAAGCCGGTTGAGCTGGTGAAGTGTGAAACCGTCGACCTGGAAGTTCCAGCCACTGCGGAAATCGTGCTTGGAAGGTTACGTTAAGCTGGATGAACTCCGCACCGAAGGCCCCTTCGGCGATCACACCGGTTTCTACTCACTGGAAGACGAGTATCCAGTTCTTCACGTGACCTGTATCACGCACCGCAAAAATCCTATCTACTCCACCACCATTGTGGGCAAGCCGCCCATGGAAGATGCCTGGATGGGCAAAGCTGTGGAACGCATCTTCCTGCCGCTGATGAAGCTCACTTTGCCGGAGATCGTTGACGTAAACCTGCCAGTCGAAGGCGTCTTTCACAATCTGATGATCGTCTCCATTCGCAAGTCCTATCCCGGACACGCGCGCAAAGTCATGAATGGAATCTGGGCGCTCGGCCAGGCCATGTTTACCAAATGCATCGTTGTGGTCGATGAAGACGTGAACGTGCAGGATATTGGCGAAATCGTGCTCAAAGTGTTCAACAATATTGATCCTGAGCGCGATATACAGTTCACGCTCGGCCCGGTGGATTCGCTCGACCACGCCTCGCGCCTGCCCAACTTCGGCTCCAAGATGGGGATTGACGCCACGCGCAAGTGGCCCACGGAGGGCTTCACCCGCCCCTGGCCCGATGAAATCCTGATGGACGAAAAAACCAAAGCGCAGGTGGACAAGAAATGGAAAGAGCTGGGCATTGAATAAAAAAAATTCGTCGCAGATTTGCGCAGATAACCGCGGATCAAAAAAATCCGCGAATGAACGCGAAAAACGCGAAACAAATTAGGTCCCATAGTATTTCTGGCAATAACGCTTCAATGATTCGCGAAAAGCTTCACGGTCAACGTGGTAAGCAGTGTGTTTGATTTGTTTCCCATCTTCACTTGCAATCGTAAAAAGCCGCTCAGAAGGGCTACTAAAAACATAGGCCACATTGGGCCAATTAATCGAAGTCTTTTTTAAACCAAACCACTTTTGTTCGCTTACACCCAATTTGTCCACGGTTATGGTTCCAGGTGTAAAAGCGATCGCGAAAATCGGAATAGAGAGGCCAAAGAGGAAAAGAAGCCAATTATGTCTCATATTCTCGGTCTGCGCGAAACGCACTACAGCAAAGAGAGAGCCCGGAATGCCCAAGCCAAAGATAATTCTAATGCCAAGCACGGGGCGGAAGATCAGCTCTCCGTTCTTGGAAAGCGACTTTTCAAAAAGCGCTTCGCTGGCAACAAATCGAAGAATAAAGAGGGTTGCCCCGATAGTTAACCAAGACATTGAACCCTCCATTTACCCCCTCTTTGGACTTGGAGATATGTTGTCATTTCTATTTCTTGTCTTCTTTTTTCAATTGTATCCTTAGCTTCGCGAACCTCTGTGTCCATACTGCTTAAGCCGCCGGGTTCCAGCCTTTTAATTTTTTTCGACTAGTCCGTGCTAACTGAAATAAAGAACATGGGCCCTTTAGGCGCGCACAAAAAAACCGCGGAGCCATTAACTCCGCGGTTCGCAGCGTTCAAAAAGCTAGTTCTTTGCCTTCGTATCGAATACCAGCGGTCTGGCATAGTCATTCGGATCAACCAGCCAATCCACTTGTACGGAATCCAGTGGGAAGTTCCGGGCTTTGAGCGCGTTAAAGAAGCCCACCTTCCACTCCAGTGACGATCCTTCCACGGCAACGGCCGTCACGTGATTTGGAATAAAGACCCTGGGCTTGAGCTGCTCCATATAGCTCACTACATCGCGTTCGCCGTTTTGGTTAAAGCCAAGGCTCACAACCGAGCCCACTTCAACATCAACCGGCGCGAAGGAAGCCATAATATCGGCAAGGTTTGCTCCAACGCTCTTGTTGTTGACGGTGATGCCGGGGAAGCAGCCAGTGGCGGCCTGTCCGGGTTCAAACGGCTGGCCCGTTGCTGGATTGTTGTTGGGAAGCGCGCAGCTGTCCACGATATCGCCTGTTGTGTTATGCCAGACAAATCTGAACGGATGATCGCCGCCCGTCAAGGTGAATACATAGAACATTGAGATTGGGCCGCCCGCACCTTGGCGTGAGGTGGCAATATTCAGCGTTGCCGGCTCAAGCAGTGTGCCGGCAGGGAAGAGCAGCGGATCACGCGGGTCCTGCAGATTGCATGGGAAGGTATTGCCCTTGGAGACGGTAGGCTGGCAGACGCCGCCCACCGTTGCTGCAACCGGCACTGCGTCAGGATCTGTCACGCCTGTGTTGGTTGAGTGCAGGTGTTTGAAGACGCTGATTTGCACGTCTGGCTCAAAATCCCTCACGTTGACAACCTGCGCTCCTGGTAGCGATGAGCGGTCAGTCAGAGAAACGCACTTTACTGTTGCGACTGAGGTGAAGTGATTATTGAAATTGTTGGTCGCGTCAATGGCCATGTTGTCACAGGTTTCAGGCGAAGCATAAATGGCAGCTCCGGTCTGGGCGGCAATATAGGCTGCGTTATCGGCATGATCAAAGTGTCCATGGCCAAGGAAAATGGCTTCGGGTTGCAAATCAACAAGGTCTTGTATAACAAAAGGAGTGCGCCCGGGAACTACTTCAAGCCGGGTAACAAAAGAATCGAGAAGTACAACATGGCCGCGCATGGCCGCCGCAAAGGTGGCATTCGTTAGCCATGAGAAAATTACCTTGTCTTTATCTACCTTGGCACTTTGCGGATCAACATTGTCTGATCCAAAGAACCTCTGCCGTGCCGCAATCACGGCAGCCGGAGCTGATTTGGCATAAGATTGCTCAAACATTCCTGCTAGACATACAAGCGCTATCAAACCTAATATGATTCGACGCATAGGGTCTTGCCTCCTCGGGAAATCTTTCTGGTACGCGTTCTTGGGTTTACATTTTTTGGTACGGGAAACTTGATACGCCGCGCATGCTGCGATGTCAATGCGGCAACCGGTCAATGCCGGCGCAAGCTTTACGCGTGTTCTAAGGTTTGGCCAGCAGGTCGATTCCCGGAAGGCTGAAAGCAGCCAGCGAGACCGGCTGGATAGACATTTTGTGAGAGGAGTCTAATCTTTGTCGAATCCATTTACCTCCATCGCCTCCGATCTCGGCCGCACGGTCGCACAGGCCAAGCCGCTGCTGATGAATCTGGATAACGCCGACACCTCAACCAGCCCCAGCGAAGGCAAATGGTCAAAGAAGGAAATCCTCGGCCATCTGCTGGATTCGGCTTCGAACAATCATCAGCGTTTCGTCCGCGCCACTCTGCAACGTACTACGCAAGGTACAACTTTTACTTTCCCCGGCTACGATCAGAACCCGCTGGTCGAGCTGCAGCGCTTCAATGACGTGGATTGGAATTTCCTGGTCGATTTCTGGGCCTCTTACAATCGCTTTCTCGCACACGTGATCAATAATCTTCCCGTCGATGCCGCCAAAATCACCTGCAATATTGGCAATAATCCGCCGGCCACGCTGGAATGGATTGCCTCTGATTATGTCGCACACTTAAAGCATCACTTGAACCAGGTTCTGGGGCAGACGTTTGAGACAAGCTACGGAAAACAGCCCACTCAGTAAGACAACAACTGAAAACAACGAAGGAGTTTTTTATTTATGAAGAAGAAACAACAATTGGTCGCAGTCCTTATTTCCGTGTTGTCGATGAGCGCATTGCTCCAGGCGCAGGCTGCTCCGCCGAGCTATCCCAACCAGAAAGAAGCCGACTTCACAATCAAGAATTTCAAGTTCCAGAGCGGTGAAACACTTCCTGAACTCAAGCTGCATTACACCACGGTCGGCACGCCGCATAAGAACGCGCAGGGCGAGATCGACAACGCGGTGCTTCTGCTCCATGGAACCACCGGCACAGGCAAGAACTTTCTCTCGCCGTCGCTCGGCGGCCAGCTCTTTGGCCCCGGCCAGCCCCTGGACGCCACCAAATATTATCTGATCATGCCGGATGGAATCGGCCGTGGCGGCTCCAGCAAGCCCTCAGACGGTATGCACGCCAAGTTTCCGCATTACGGATACCTTGACGGAGTGGAAGGCCAATATCGCCTGGTCACCGAAGGCCTTGGCATCAAGCGCCTGAGGCTGGTGCTGGGCACGTCGATGGGTGGAATGCAGTCATGGCTCTGGGGAGAAAAATATCCTGACGCCATGGACGCGCTCATGCCTATCGCCAGTCAGCCTATTGAGGTCAGCGGACGTAACATGCTCTGGCGGCGGCTGGTGATTGAAGCCATCCGCACCGATCCTGACTGGAACAACGGTGAATACCAGAAAGAGCCGACCCATTTTGAACACTTTCTACCTGTCTTCAATTTCATGATCGATAGTCCGGTTCGCCTACAAGAACAGGCGCCCACTCGCGCCAAGGCCAATGAGCTTTATGACAGCTATGTGGCCAACTTTGGCAAAATAGACGCCAATGATTTCCTCTACTGGTTCGAATCTTCCTTTGACTACAATCCCGCGCCGCAACTCGGCCAGATCAAAGCCAAGCTGCTGGCCGTAAACTTTGCCGACGACGAACTGAATCCGCCCGAACTCGGCGTCATGGAGCGGGAAGTCCCCAAGGTAAAGAACGGACGCTTTGTGCTCGTCCCCGCCAGTGATAAAACCCGCGGACATCAAACACTCACGCAGGCAGTGGTGTGGAAGCAGTATGTGAGTGAAGTATTGGGTGAAGGGAAGTAGCTGTCGCTAGTGTGAGAGCACGCTTCAGCTTGAACAGACCATTAATTCAAGACCTTTGTGTCCTTTGAGATTCCGAATTATACTGTTGGCATGTCGGTCTTCAGAGATATTTTCGGCATTGCCAAAGGAATGTCGGTCACCTTTCGGGAGATGTTTGCCCCCACCATTGTTGAGGACTATCCCAACAAGAAGCTGCCCAATGAGGGCGCGGTTTTTCAGGAACGTTTCCGCGGACTGCACGAGTTGCAGCGCGACGAAAACGGCCTGGAAAAATGCGTAGCCTGTTTTCTATGTGCAGCGGCATGCCCTTCCAACTGCATTTATATTGAAGCGGCGGACAATACTGAAGAAAAGCGCATCAGCGGCGCCGAGCGGTACGCCAAGATCTATAACATCGACTATAACCGCTGCATCTTCTGCGGTTATTGCGTTGAAGCCTGCCCCACGGACGCCATCACGCACGGCCACGGCTTCAAACTTGCCACGTTCAACGCCAGCAACCTTGTATATCGCAAGGAAGCCCTGCTGGTGCCGATTCCTGCGAATGCCGGTAAGCCGCTCGATCCGCAGGAGCCGGTCATGGTCCCGGAAAAAAGAGCTTAGGAAATTTGATAATTGAGTAAAAGCATTTGGTAATTGAGTAATTTGGTAAATGGGTAATTTGAAAACCAGGAAATCAATCCTTCAGAGGGCTGATTCCTGGTTTTTCATTTGTTCCATTTATTAAATAAATGCCTTAACGGGTCTCAAAAGGCTGCCCTGGTTTTTCATTTACCCATTTACCAAATTACTCAATTACCAATTTTTTCTACTTCTTTGTGGGTCTGATATTGATCTCGCTCACAAACGCCTGTTGTCTTGAAGTCACCAGCATCTCCACGGCATGAGCAATGTCTTCCGGAGCCAGCATCTTGTCTGGGCTTTTACCTTCATGCGGAGAGAACTCTGTATGGGTCGATCCAGGACAGATGAGGCTCACGCGAATGTTGTGTCCGCGCAGCTCTTCAGCCACGGAATAGCTCAACCCATTCAGTCCCCATTTTGAAGCCGAATACGCAGCGCCGTTGGGCAGCGCATTCTTGCCGGCCAGGGACGAAATATTCACAATGTCGCCGCCTCCGCCCGCAATCAATATGGGCGCAAACGCACGGATCATATAAAAGACACCGCGCAGGTTGGTATTGAGAATCGGGTCCCACTTCTCCGGCGGCATGGTATGAAGCGGCCCGCTGAACGATCCAATTCCGGCATTGTTAACCAGGATATCGAGCCGGCCAAACGTGGTTTGAATCTTCTCTGCCAGCGCGGCCACGGAGCTCCAGTCGGCAACGTCACAAGCCATGGCTTCACCCTGGCCGCCGGCAGACCGGATCTGCCCAGCGGTGTGCTGCAGCCGGGCAAGCGTGCGTCCGCAGACGATGGTGGTTGCGCCAAGGCTGGCAAGTTTCAACGCGATGGCGGCTCCAATCCCGCGGCCGCCGCCGGTTACCAGAGCTATTTTTCCGTTCAGAGCGTTATTCATTGAGGTTTCTTCCTTTGCATCATTAAAGCCCAAAAAGCGCATATTGGTTAAAAGTGACAGCTTTCTATTATCTGACGGAACGATCCTCTGCCTGTGGTGTCTAATCTAAACAGGAGTGCTGTATTTTTTAAGCCATAAGGGCGCATTCACGCAGGGGATAGCTTTTGGATAACTGGCAGAAGCATCTCTGCATCTGAAGGGTAAAGTGCCACTTTGGAATGTAGCTTGCCTAAATGAGGGGTACGTCTTTTATAATCCGTGACTCTGAGTTTTTAGCAATCAAGACCGGCCCGAACAGGTGACGGTTTGCAAGATCGGGCCACAAATCTGGCAGAGAAGGACTGAAGGAGCAAAACTCAATGAAAAGAGTGCTTGTCACGCTTGTGCTTGCGCTAACCACGGCAGCCTGGGGTCAGGGAAGTTCACCTACACAACAGCCGCCGGCACAACAGCCCGCCGCTCAGCAACCCGCCGCCCAACAGCCCGCGGGGGCAGATGTTCCCACCAGCCAAAAAGTCATTAAAGACCCGGCAGAATATAACGCCTATATTGCCGCGCTGAACACCACGGACCCTGCAGCCAAGGGTCAAGCCATGGAAGCGTTTGTTACCCAATACCCCAACAGCATCGTCAAGATAGACGCGCTGGAACAGGCAATGGGCGCTTACCAGCAGGCCTCCAACCAGGCTAAAGTTGAGCAAATCGCCAGACAGATTCTGACCATTGAGCCCAACAATGTGCGTGCCCTGGCTATTGTGGTTTTCATTGAGCGCAATCAAATTAAGGACGCGGCTACCGGAGCCAAAGCTCGTGGTGACGCTGAACGCGGCCTGCAGGAATTACCCAATTGGAAGGCGCCAGATGGCGTGACTCCCGCTGATTTCGAAAAAATGCGCAACCAGATGGAGAACATCTTTGCCGGCACAGCCGCCTTCGGTGCCCTGCAGCAACAGGACTATCCCGCTGCGCGCAAGTATTATCTGCAGGCGTTGAAAGTTGATCCCAACGATCTGGCCAACAATTACCAGTTGGCCATCTCAATGCTTCAGCCCAATCCG
Organism: Terriglobia bacterium; assembly: GCA_963724105.1. Lineage (GTDB taxonomy): Bacteria > Acidobacteriota > Terriglobia > Terriglobales > Acidobacteriaceae > Angelobacter. The sequence continues at coordinate 1,599,309 of CAVRTD010000010.1, forward strand.
ATTGACCCGCTTGGTTTCTGGTATGGCGCCAAAGCGCTTAGTGCCGCAAAAGCATCCAACCCGCAGGCCTTCCAGGCCTGGTCGCCTTATTTCCTGTCAAAGTACAAGAAATATCATGGCAACACGGACGACTGGGACCAGCGCATAGCAACGGCTGCAACCCAGACCGCTCCGCCGGCTGACTTTGTCGCCAGCATTCCTCTGGCGCCTACACCATGCGATCTGGCCGCTCAGGCAGCCCAGCAGAACGCCGCCACTGATCTTTCCTTCAGTGATTGGGAACTCGTACTCTCCTGCCGTGATAAGTCCCCTGCAAATAAAGCTGCAGCTGAGAAGCTCTGGACAGAAGTGCAGGCGAAAGAGAAGAACGGCGAAGCCAAGTTGAAAATTCCTGTCAAGGTGATTGCCAACGCCGATCCAAGTTCGCTCGATGTTGCTCTTAGCGACGACAATCAGACGGCCAACAAGGCAGACATGCATGTGGTGATGGAAAAGCCCATGACCAAGCCGCCCGCGCCGGGAGCGATGATTGACGTCATTGGAGTGATTTCTGAATACACTCCAGATCCGTTCATGTTCACCATGACCAAAGGCGAGCTGCCTGTGGCCAAACCGCCGTCCAAGGCTCCAGCCAAGAAGGGCCCGGCGAAAAAGAGCCCAACGAGATAGAATTTGTTGAGAAACTATCAGAAAAGGCAGCCCGTAAAAAGGCTGCCTTTTTTATTGAAGCTATTCTCCCAGCATCAGCCGCTGTACTGAATGTGCCCGCCCGGTTGCACCATCACAACCTATCAGCACCGCGCAGAAACGCGGATCGCCTTTCGCTGCCTCAAAGCGTCCGGGTAAGCCGGTAAGAAACCGTTGCAGGACCTGCTCTTTTTGCACACCGATGACGCTGTCGTATGGCCCAGTCATGCCCACATCGGTCTGGTAAGCAGTGCCATTCGGCAAAACTCGTGTATCAGCCGTGGGGATATGCGTGTGCGTTCCCAGAACGGCGGTCACGCGGCCATCCAGATACCAGCCCATAGCGACTTTTTCAGAAGTGGCTTCCGCATGGAAATCCACGAGGATCACTTTGCTGGTAACTTTCGCCAGCAGTGCATCAGCCTTACGGAAAGGGTCGTCAGTATCATGCATAAAAACGCGGCCCTGCAGGTTGATGACGGCAAAACTCTGGCCTTGCGGCAACGAGCCTTCATACAAACCAACACCCGGGACGCCCTCAGCATAATTTGCCGGACGCAGCACCTTGCGCGCTCTGCTTTTCGGATCGCCATTGGCTGAGTTGAAGTACTCCACGATCTCGCGCTTGTCCCATATGTGATTGCCGGTAGTGAGTACGTGGCATCCCAGGTCAAACAGCTCGTCGGCGATGGCCGGTGTGAGTCCAAAGCCGCCGGCGGAGTTTTCCGCGTTGGCAATGATCAGGTCAACCTTGTTGGTTTCAACTACGTGGCCCAGATGGTCGCGCACGATCTTGCGCCCGGGACTGCCGAATATATCGCCGATAAAGAGGATTTGCATGGGTTTCCGAATCTCTGATACTAACATTTACAACAGATGCGTTGGAGAGGCAGCTGGCAAGCCGATTATTGAGCTAAATTCACCTGAGCAAGAAAGTCATAATTTCCGGCCGCATTCACATGCAGATTTCTCACGCGCGTGGAGTGCACAACGACATTGTCGAAATACCAGAGATTGATGTAAGGCAGATCGCGGGCCAGGATCTGCTGTATCTGGGCATAGATCTGCTTGCGCTTTTCCTGGTCCACAGTGCTGCGCCCAGCTTCGATAAGACGGTCCATTTCAGGATTCACGTAATAACTGCGGTTCGCGTGCTTCGGCGGAAAGCTGGAGGAGTGGAAGGCATAATAGAAAATATCCGGATCTTCGTTGCCGCCGATCCATCGCAGAGAGTAGAGCTGGAATGAGCCTTTCACCACGTCGGCATAAAAAGTGGCAAACTCAAAGCTGCGGATATCGAGCGCGATCCCGACTTTCCGCAGTTGGTCCTGCAATACAGCCGCCAGCAGACGCGTGGTTTCTTCCGTGGAAGTTTTCATGGTCAAGTGAAACCGAGTGCCATGCTTTCCCACGATGGTATCCGGCAGATTCCAGCAGAGCGTTTGCCTTGGCCGGGTCGAAAGGATAGTGCGCCACATCACCGCTGTAGGCCCAATGCTGCGGCGGGAGCACGCTGTCCGCGAGCCGGCCTTGATCGCCAAATAAGTAATGCAGCATGGCGCCCCGATCAATGGCATAGGCCAGCGCCTGGCGCACGCGGACATCTTTCAAAATAGGATCGCGCAAATTGAAAGCCAGATAGGAAAGAACCGTGCCCGGCTGCTGGTCGATGGCAAGATTTTGATTGCTGCGGAGCGTGCCTATCATGTCCGCGCTCAACGAACCACTGGGAGAAATGTCGGCGCTGCCCTTGCGCAGCTCCAGAGCGCGCGTTGTGGCGTCTGGAACAATCGCCAGCCTCACGTGCTCCACCTGAGCATGCTGGCCCCAGTAACTATCATTCCGCTCCAGGACTACCTGATTATCGGGGTCCAAGGACACAAATCGGAATGGCCCGGAGCCAATGGGATTGCGGTTGAATTGCTTATTGCTGCCATACGGCACAATACCGAATGCGCCATCTGATAAGTTATAAAGCAACGTCCCGTCAGGCTCGGAAAGATGGATGATCAGCGTGGAATCATCCGGTGCATCCACGTGGTCCACCAGCTTGTAGGTTGTGGTTTTCAGGGTGATGATTGAACCGTCGCGGATGCTGTCCAGAGTCCACTTAACGTCGCGCGAGGTCAGCGGCCGCCCATCGTGAAAGTGTATGCCCTGGTGCAGATGGAAAATGTAAGTCCTGGGATCAGGAACTTCCCATTTCTCTGCTACCCAGGGGACCATGTTGAAATGCTCGTCGCGATGAACCAGAGAGTCGAAGATCAATTCGCCAATGCGCTCTGATTGAGCGTCCGTGCCCACCCGTGGATCAAGATTGGACGGGCTGCTCTCAATAATCATGACCAGCGTGTTCGCGTCTGGCTTTTTGGAGCAGGAAAGAAGGCTGGCGCACAGCAATAGACAGAAAATCCTAAACCACAATGGACACGAAGGGGCACAAAGGTGATTCGTTCCAGATCGGACCACACTTTGTGTTCCTTCGTGTCCTTTGTGGTTACGCTCAAACATAGGAGATTTTTCCCAATATCGCCGGCCGCTCCGCCCCGGTTGCTGAAGGCACATTGCCCGGCAGTCGATTCCAGGTCTGATAGGCAAGCAGAGCGAATGCCATCGCTTCCTTGGCCTGGCTGGGAACGCCAAAATCGTCAGAGTGTTTGAGCCGGAGTTCCATATTGCCGGCTTCGTGTTTCAGCATTTCCATCAGAGTTGAATTCTGTGTGCCGCCGCCAGAGACGACCCAGTCGCGGTATTTTCCCTTGCCCACAACAAAATGCTCCAGCGCGTGCGCCATGGAAGCTGCTGTAAGCGCCGTGGCTGTGGCAATCACGTCTGCTTTTGCGGCCTTGCCGCAGCGGCGGAGAAATGCCTGTGCGTACTGGCTGCCAAATTCTTCACGTCCGGCGGTCTTGGGCGGCTTGAGCTTGAAGTAAGGAGCACGCAGCGACTCTTCAAGCACTGCTTGAAGGATGGTTCCAGACGCGCGCAACAGCGCCGTCTCGATCGTATGGCTTGTTGAATAGCGTCTGCATCAGGCGGTCAATCACCATATTTCCCGGACCGGTATCGAAGGCAAATACATCGCGGGGCTTGGCAGCTGCTCGGATTGCCGTGAGATTGGCAATTCCGCCGATGTTCTGCACAATTCGTCCGCGTTCCTTCGAGCGAAAGATCACATAGTCGAGTAGTGGGACAAGCGGCGCGCCTTTGCCGCCTACAGCCATGTCTGCCGGACGGAAATCTGAGACTACGGGTATTCCCAACCGGGCAGCCAGAACAGAAGCCTCTCCGGTCTGCCATGTGCACGCAATCTTTTTTCCCAGATACGGCGCGGCCGCGCCCTGATGGTAGATGGTTTGTCCGTGGCAACCGATCAGGTCAAGCTGTGTGCCGCGTATCTTCTTTTCCGCCTTGCGTACGGCTTCGGCGTAGAACTCACCCAGCCGAAAATTCAAACGTGAAAGCGCAGCCACGCTGATCTGGCTTGCATTCATCGCCGCAAGCACGGCTTCCCGGATTGCTTTGGGATATTCCGTGTGGTCATGCAGAAGCAGTTCGTAGTGCAGGTAGGAATCGCGCCCTTGCAGGCGTACGACGGCAACGTCCACGCCGTCCGCTGAAGTTCCACTCATCACTCCGGCGACGATCAAACGTTGATCTCCTTGGTAGTGTGCAAGCGGTCATCAATGACTTCACCGCCCACAATGCGTGAGAAATCGGTCACAATCTTTTTCAAGTTATCCACGACTTTAGCTTTTGGCTCTGCGGCAAATCCGCGCAGCTCAGCCGATCGCTTCTTAAAAGCCAGTACGCGCTGTGCCGCTTTGGCCACCTGCGCCGCAAATTTACTGTCGCGCTCCGCTGTGCGTACTACGGCTTCATAGCCGCGCCAGACCAGTTCCTGATTGTGGCAAACCAGAAACATGTCAGCGCCGGCGCGCAACGTCTCAACTGCCACGTCTTCAATCTCGCCGGTTGAGAGCACGCCGCCCATTTCCAGATCGTCCGAGATAATCAGGCCTTTGTAGCCGATTTTTTTACGCAATACGTCCTGCATCCATTTGCGCGAAAGGGAAGCTGGCAGCTTGTTATTCGTGACCTCGGGATAAGAAGCGTGGGCCACCATCACGAAGGGAATCTGCCGGCGCAGTTCACGATAGGGCACCAGATCTTCCGCCCACATTTTTTTCCAGCTCTTCTGCACCACTGGCATATCGTGATGACTGTCAAGATTGCCCTCTCCCAGGCCCGGGAAGTGCTTGCCGCAGCCAAGGACCTTGGATGCCTTCAGTCCGCGAAGAAATTCACGCGCGTAGGCTATGGTCTCTTTCGGGTCAGAGGATGCCGTGCGGCTGGTCAACACAGAACGAGATGCTTCAAAGCCAAGATCAAAGACCGGCGCAAAATCGGTATTAAATCCCAACGCGCGAGCTTCCAGCCCCAGGATTTTTCCATGCATACGAAACAGCTTGCGATTGCCGGTGGCAAACACGTCCGCCACGGAAGGAGCAGGAGCAATTACTTTCTTCAGCCGGTCGACCGTGCCGCCCTCAAGATCAACGCATAAAAACATGGGGACGCGCGTTGTAGCTTGTGAGTCACGCAACAGTTTCCATGTCTGCCGCGGCTCTTCAATATTGCGCGCAAACAGGATGACGCCGCCGGGTTGAAGCGTGTTGAGCGTGGTGCGCAGCTTGCTGTCAATGGCAAGCCCGTCATAACCGAGAATCAGCAGTTGCCCGACCTGCTGGCGAAGAGTGTCAGTCTTAGACATGCTTCACCGATTATACGAACTACAGAGCCAAGGAATCGAGTCTTTCGAAAAGCCCCGCAGCGCAACCCGCAAGACCGCAACTCGCAAGACGAGGATTACCGCTTGACGATGAATATTATTTGCATTGCCTACCGCTGTTATCTGGAAAACTCGGAATGGGGCGGCCTTGCAGGTCGCGATTCTGGAAGCGGCAGTTAGTATTGAAGTTGGGGTCCTGGGAAAAATCAACATGCATTGAGCCATCAATGTGGTTATCTTGGAAATTATTGCTGAAATTGGCCACCCCATTAGCCGAGGGAAAGCTCAAGATAGCCGTCAAATTGTGTGCCGTCCCGCCATCGGGCTGAATAGTGTTGTCAGTGAAGCTGGAATTCTGCACCTGGCCGCGTATACCAAGAGCAATGGTTCCTGAAGCATGCAATGTCACGGTGTTGTTCAAGACATGCCAGTCGGAGAATGTCTGCGCCGCTCCCGCGCCTCCAATGATAATTCCATATTTTGTGGGATGGATGAATTGGTTGGATTGCAGAGTTACGCCAATGTTGGTGAAGGCGTCAGCATTGAAGCCATAGGCGGTATTTCTGGAGATGTTGTCGTGAAACCAGACCTCGTTCATGTTCCAGCCGCCATAGGCGATGTAGTAGCCCTCTACCACGTTGTTGCGGATTTCTGTTGCTGCATTATTCACAACAATGCCATCCATTGATCCGCCTGGTGGAGAGCTGTTGGTCATCGGGCGGCCCGGCTTGGTAACGTTTACCTTTTCAATCAGATTTCCCGTGCTTTGGTTTGAGTTGGCAACAGGGGCGCTTCCCCAGATTTGCAGGGCAAAGGATTCATAAATGATATTTTTGAATCCCAGATCGCCGGATGCACCAATCACGTTTATGTCATGGATCCAGTGCTTTCCTGCAATTGATCGCAGGACAACTCCTTCCAGATTCAAAGGAGCGCCGCCGGGAAACGTTAGTTGATCGTGGTTGGCGTCAATGGTCATATTGGATAGCTCAACTCCAGACGCGTTATCTGAATGCGCCCCGATCACTACATTACTTCCGCCTGTAAAGGAAGCTCCCTGGTCATCCACATATTGGTCCTCCACGTAACTGGCAAGTTGCAATTTGGTGTGGTTAACGCCACGCCCGTGGATCTTCCAATTTCTTTCCACAGTGAAGCCGCGGGGAGCGCCCTTGGTGTGGCCCACATCTATGATCCAGTCAGACTGGCCATTCGTCTGAAAAGTCCCACTGGCAAGGCAGACGATCAGGTTTTCCTGAGGAATGTTTTTCTGTGTACCCCAGGTTGGCTGCTGGCCTTCTGCGATGGTGCGCAGAATAGTGTCAAATTTATCCGCACTGGTGCCATCCAGGGGATCGTCTGCGCTGGTACCGGCCTGCTGGCCGCCGCGCGCCGGGGATCCAATGAAAATGCGGGTGAAGTTTGCAGGCACTACAGGAACTGCGCAGTCTTGTGAGATGACCTCAGGATCCAGAGGTATGCAGGACACTAGTGCCAAAATCAGCGCGGAGGGGAGGGAAAAACGCGCGAACTTCATACGGCTTCCTTGCCAAGGTGCTATGACGAATCAGACTTTAGTTGGGTCCGTATCGATCTCGCTTTTTGGGCTACAGAAACCTTGTATACCCGAAAGACGATTGCCAAAAGTATAGCAGTGCGGGGAATGACATTTGAGTAAACGCAAAATGAAAATTAATCAGCAAAGCATTAAGGCGAAGTGTTAAGGGGAGTGAAAAAGTATGTGGATAAAATGAGTGGATTCTTAGATCTGCTTCTTCAACTCCCACAACAGATTCATTGCCTCAAGCGGCGTGAGATTGTTCAGGTCCGCTTCCTTCAAACGGTCCACAATCTTTTGCGAGAGCGGCGTGAACATGGTCAGTTGCATTTGCGGTGCGGATTCCTTTCCGGCGGAAGAAAGATGCGCCGTGGTCTGTTGCTCCGCGCTTTCATGCTCATGCAGGACCTCGCGCGCACGGACGACGACCTCCGGCGGTAGGCCGGCCAGTTTGCCCACTTCGATTCCATAGCTGCGGTCGGCTGCGCCCGCTTCAACTTTGCGAAGAAAGACGATCCCGCCGGCATTCTCTTTCGCCGACACATGAAAGTTCTTTACACCTTCCAGACGGTCAAGTTCTGTCAGCTCGTGATAGTGCGTGGCAAAAAGCGTTTTGGCCCGACTGGTGGAATGAATGTACTCAACCACCGCCCATGCAATCGCCAGTCCGTCATAGGTTGCTGTTCCGCGGCCAATTTCATCCAGCAGGATCAGCGAGCGTGGAGTTGCGGTGTTGAGAATCGCCGCCGTCTCCGTCATCTCCACCATGAAGGTTGAACGTCCGCGCGCAAGATTGTCGCTGGCGCCAATGCGGGTAAAGATACGATCTACTACCGGCAGCCGTGCGGAGCGTGCCGGTACAAAGCCGCCCATCTGCGCCATCAGTACCGTAAGCGCAGTCTGCCGCAGATACGTTGATTTGCCGCCCATGTTCGGCCCGGTGATCAACAAAATGCTATGGCTGGTTGAATTGAGATAAAGATCGTTGGGCACGAAGCGATCATTGCTGCCGGTAATCCCCAGTTGTTCCAGGACAGGATGACGGCCTTCAATAATTTCCAATTCGCCGGTATCTGCCGTGAATTTGGGCCGGCAATACCCGCGGTTCTGTGCGATGAACGCCAGCGAAGCCAGCACATCCACTTCCGCCAGCGCCAGTGATGTTTGTCGGATGCGGCGGGCTTCGGCGGCAATGGCCATGCGCAGCTCGGTAAACAGACGCCGCTCGATCTCTACGATCTTTTCCTGCGCGTCCAGGACCTTGGCTTCATACTCTTTTAACTCTGGCGTGGTGAAGCGCTCGGCATTGACCAGTGTCTGCTTGCGTTCATAATCCGGCGGCACGTGATGCAAGTTGGCTTTGCTGATCTCTATGTAATAGCCAAAAATGGAGTTGAACTTGACCTTGAGTGAATTGATGCCAGTCCGTTTGCGCTCGCGTTCTTCAATCTGCGCGATGTATTGCTTGCTGTTACGGCTGAGATCGCGTAGCTCATCCAGTTCTTTGTCGACGTCCGGCTGGATCACGCCTCCATCGGCGAGGGTGAGCGGCGGTTCCGCGACGACACTTTTCTCGATGCGCTCGCGTAGATCGCCGAGTTCGTCCAGCAGGGAATTGAGCTCCGTCAGCCGGATAGAGTCCAGCCTTGCCAGCGCGACTTTTACGCGCGGTATGCGGTTCAGGCTGGCGCAGAGGGCCAGCACGTCGCGGGGATTGGCCGTCTCAAGCGTTACGCGGCTCAGCAGACGTTCAATATCCAGTACGCCTTCCAGCGCCCGGCGCAGCTCTTCGCGGGCAATAAACTCTTTTACTCCGGCTTCCACGGCGTCCAGGCGGCGGTTGATCTCGCCGATTTCGATCGACGGCCGCAGCATCCATGAGCGCAGCAGGCGTTTGCCCATGGGCGTGAGCGTGGCGTCCAGGGCGCGGAAGAGAGTGACCTCACTGCTGGTGTTGGCGAACAGTGGCTCGACCAGCTCCAGGTTGCGTACAGTTACGGCGTCCAGAACCAGATATTCCTGGCGATCGTAAAAGCCGATGCGGTCCACGTGCTGCAACGTGCCACGCTGCGTGGAGCGGACGTAATGCAGAATGGCTCCAGCCGCCGTTGCCGCCGCTGGACGCCCCTGCAATCCAAATCCTTCCAGTGACAGCACGCCCAATTTATTTTCCAGCAATGGCACGGCGTAATCCGGGGCAAAGACCCAGTCTTCCAGAGGAGTTTCAGTAAAGCGCACGCTGAAGCCGGTCTGCTGTAGAGTTGGATTGTGGTAAAGCCGGGTTCTGTGTGGTCTGCGCGTCCACGCTGTTCATTGGGCTGGTTAGGGGCGCGGGATCAAACAGCGGCAGCCCCGCGGGATACAACACTTCTCGCGGACGCAGCTGCTGCAACTCTTCCAGAATGCGGCGTTCGGCATCCGGGCCGCGAAACTCCGTGGCGCGAAATTCGCCGGTGGAAAGATCGAGCGCTGCCAGTCCTACAGCACCTGAAGCGCGCGCCAGCGCCGCCAGAAAATTATTTTCCTCCGAGCCGACGCTGGAATCGATGGCCGTTCCCGGCGTGAGCACGCGCGTTACTTCCCGCCGCACCAGTTTTTTAGCGACGCTGGGATCTTCCATCTGCTCACAGATCGCGACTCTGAAGCCCTTGCGCAGCAATTTGGAAAGATAATTTTCCGCCGCATGATACGGCACGCCGCACATGGGGATGGCGTGGTCTTTTTCTTTGTTACGCGCGGTGAGTGTGATTTGAAGCTCGCGCGCGGCCACGACTGCGTCCTCAAAGAAAAGCTCATAGAAATCGCCCAGGCGAAAAAAGAGCAGGGCGTTGGGGTGCTCTTTCTTGATCGCGGCATATTGCCGCATCAGCGGGGTGGAGGGTTCTGTCATGCAGCGTGTGTGAATTATAGAGCCTCTCCTGCGGAGAGCGTAAAAATCCATCACCGAGGCGCGGAGGCACGAAAATGTCCGAAATATTGCACTCAAATGGTGCAGTTCAATATGTATTTCATTAACGCGCCTTGTTCGCGGCGGCTGAGTTTGATTGAATAATTGAGATGATTGAGGACACGCCTAGCCTGACTGCACATCGCGTGGCTTTGCGCCGGGCCGCGCACCAGCTCTGGGATAATCCACGGGTGTTCGAGGATCCGGTGGCTTTGCAGATCATTGGCCACGAAGCTGCGGCCGAGCTGCAAGGAAGAGGTATGCCGGACTCCGACACCGGGCGCTATCTGCGCGCATTTTTAGTGGCCCGCAGCTGCTTTGCTGAAGAGCACCTGGCCACTGCCGTCAAGCGGGGCGTGAAGCAGTACGTGGTGCTGGGGGCGGGGCTGGATACGTTTGCCTGTCGCAACCCGTTTGAAGATTTGCATGTTTTCGAAGTGGACTATCCGGCCACACAGGCATGGAAACGCAATCTGCTGGAAGCCGGGGGCATTGCCGTTCCGGCAAAGCTGACTTTTGCTCCTGTGGATTTTGAAAGAGACACGTTGGCACATGGACTTGCCAGCGTGGGCTTTCAGACGAATGAGCCGGCATTTTTCTCATGGCTGGGCGTTACGCCCTATCTGGCCGAAGAGACGGTGCTGGGGACGTTGCGATGGATTGCGTCGGCGTGTAAGCAAAACGGAGTCGCTTTTGATTATGCCGTGCCGCGAGAGTCGCTCAATTCCTTTAACCGTATTGCCTTTGACACACTGTCCGCCCGGGTAGCCATGGCCGGGGAACCGTTAGTGGGGTTCTTTGATCCGGAAGAGCTTTCCCGCGAACTGCAAAAGATGGGGTTCCAACACCTTGAAGATTTAGATGGAAGCGCGATCAACTCACGCTATTTCAGCGAACGGTCCGATGGCTTATGTGTCCGGGGAGTGCTGGGGCGCCTGATATGCGCCAGGGGATAAACCGTTACGTTTTCTTTGCTGTCAGCTCGATTCCCTGGATCCAAACGTCTTTCGCGATAAGAACGCGACGGCGTACGTTTCGTCTGTGCCTGATAAGTATTTAATTCCCCCTTGCAAAGGCGAACAAAAAACGATATATTGCCAAAATCCGCTCAGGCGGTTGAACCAATGTTCTTTGATAAACTCAGCCAAACAACTATGAATATCGGGTGATCTGATGATCTGTTCATCTTTGAACGGAAGTTTGCGACCTTCTGCCGGTTCTTGGGTGAATTGGGTGAGCCTGGGTGAAATTGGGTGGAAGCCGGGGGGCAGGGGGTACCACCCTGCGCAGGAATAATTTGTGCAGCTGGCAGCTGAAGGATACGCCCTCTATTGACGCTATTGCCTTCGCTCTGTTTTCCTAGACGTAGCATGGAATTGCGTAAAGATCCGATTACACGCTCCTGGGTCATCGTGGGTGATGACGTGGAGCGGCCCAGCCAGCCCGCCTATTGTCCTTTTTGTCCCGGAGCCCCGCACGCGCCGCAGGTGATTGCAACATTGAATTCCGCAGATCACGCAGCCGGCCCGGTCACGGCCATGGTGCATCCGTCTCCGCTTTATCGCATTGAGGGTGAGCCGCATCGCCATTCTGAGGGCATTTATGACGCCATGAATACCGTGGGCGCGCATGAGGTGCTGGTACAGAGTATTCGCCATGATATTGAGCTGTGGCAGTCGTCGGATGCCGAGATCCTGCAGTTTCTTCAGCTCACGGCACAGCGCATACAGGACCTGAAGGGCGACCTTCGCTTCAAGTATGTGACCATGCTCAAGAATTATGGCGCTGCCGCAGGACAGGAGTTCGACCATCCGGTCTCAGAGCTCACAGCCACAACGTTTGTTCCGCGGCGCGTTCTGTATGAGCTGCGAGCTTCGCGCGATTATTACCTGGATAAGGAACGGTGCGTCTTCTGTGACACGCTGAGCCAGGAGTTGCGCTCTCCGGTGCGGATTGTGGAAGCGCTCAACAGCTATGTTTCGCTGTGTCCGTTTGCATCGCGCGTGCCGTATGAAATCTGGATCATGCCGCGGAAGCACGAATCTTCTTTTGAACGCGCCATTACTTCTACTTCCAAGTCAGCCCAGTTGCCGGAGCTGGCAGGGCTGATCCGCCGGACGCTGCAACGGGTGATGAGCATTTCAGAATCGTTTCACCTGGTTCTGCACACGGTCCCCAATACCTACCAGAAGTCGAATATCCTGCAGTATTGGAAGACCGTGGACGAGGACTACCACTGGCATATTGAAATCCTGCCGATCATGGGTACCAAGGCCAAGCCTTACTTTTTAAAAGAGGTGTATTACACGCACATCTCGTCTGAGGCTGCGGCAGATAAATACCGCAAACTTGGAATCCGTTAATCAGGTAAGGGATAGGCCTTATGCGGACGCCGCAAACAGGTTGATGAGTACCTTCGTGCGCTTTATCACGCTCGGTTGTGAGCTCTCGCGACTATAATTTCCAATAACTTATGCTTCCACTGTTCTGGCTACGCGTGGCCCTGAGTCTGTATGGGGTGGGCCTGATTTACGCTCTGGCGTCATTCTGGAGTGGAAGGAAAGTTCTGACCAGAATTACCCTGCCCGCCGTGGGGCTGGGGATGGTTTTTCATTTTGTCTCTATCGTAGAAAACGCAATGTTTAGCGGCACATGGGCGCCAACCGCCATGCACGGACTGGAGTCATTGCTGGCCTTTGTGCTGATGGTCTTCTTTTTTATCATCTATGCCAGATACGGCACTACTTCGCCCGGATTGGCTGTTTTCCCGCTGGTCTTCTGGCTTACGTTTTCGGCCTCATCCTATGCTGAGCCCACGGAACCTTCTGCTCCGTTATTTGTCAGCACGCAGTGGATCTATATCCATGTGGCATTGATTCTCATCGGATATTCGGCGTTATTTTTCAGCTTTGTTGCCAGCATTCTTTATCTGATCCAGGAACGCAATCTCAAGAGCAAAGCGGGGATGAGCGGCGTATGGTCGCGCTTGCCGGCGCTGGCCACCATTGATGAAATTGGTTTCAAGTGCCTGGTCTGGGGCTTTCCCTTCATGACGCTGGGGCTGATCGCAGGCTCCATTCTGGCTGAAGCGCGTTACGGAACCAGATATTTTGCCGACCCCAAGATTCTGCTCTCCGGCCTGATGTGGGTTGTGTACACGGTGTTGATCTATACGCGCTGGAACGCCGGATGGCGTGGACGCCGGGCGGCATATCTGGCGACATTTGCTTTTGGCGCGGCTGTACTGGCCTGGGCGGCAAATAATTTCAGCCAGACGCACAGGTTTATTGCTCCATGAACTTTTACGTCATCGGCGTGAACCACAACAGCGCACCTCTTGAGGTGCGTGAGCGGCTTGCTGTGAGCGAAGCGCAACTGCCGGATGCTATCCGCAGGCTGGTTCAGCATCCCGGCGTGGATGAGGGCATGGTGCTCTCTACTTGCAATCGTGTGGAAGTTCTTACCAGCACGCAACAGGGCGCCGATCTGCGCGGCTTTCTGGGCAGCTATTTTGGGGTGAGCCCTACGGCGCTTAACTCTCATATTTACGAATTTGAGCAGCGTGAAGCTGTGCGCCATATTTTTCGTGTGGCGTCCAGCCTGGACTCCATGGTGGTGGGCGAGCCGCAGATTCTAGGCCAGGTAAAAGAGGCTTACGCCATTGCGCGTGGTCTGGGCGCTGTCCATTCGGCCCTGGAAGCGCTGCTCTCACGCGCTTTTGCCGTAGCCAAGCGTGTTCGTTCAGAGACCGCGATTGGCAGCTCCAGCGTTTCCATCGCGTCTGTGGCCGTGCAGCTGGCGGAAAAGATTTTTGGATCGCTCAAAGACCGGACTGTCTATCTCGTCGGCGCAGGCAAGATGGCCGAACTGGCTGCGCGGCATCTGATCGCGCACGGAGCAAAGAACATCATTGTCAGCAACCGCACGTATGAGCGCGCAGTGGAGTTGGCAGAGAGCTTTGGCGGACGCGCTGTCCCGTTTGAGTTGCTGCAAGAGACAGCGGACCACGCGGACATCATCCTGACTTCCACGGGCGCCCCTGAGCCGCTATTCCGCCGCGAACATGGCGAGCGTCTGCTCAAAGGCCGGCGTAACCGCCCTATGTTTTTTATTGATATTGCAGTGCCGCGCAACGTTCATCCCGACATGAACAAGCTGGACGGAATGTTTGTGTATGACGTGGATGATCTGCAGTCCGTGGCTTCTGACAACGCTGGCGAGCGCAAGAAGGAAGCCGAGCGCGCGGAAAAAATTATTGAGCTTGAGGTAGACCGCTTTGCTTCGCGGATGAAGTCGCTGGCCGTGGTGCCGACGATCCTTTCACTGCAGGAATATTGCGAGACAATCCGCCAGGCGGAGATTGACCGCATTCGAGGCAAGCTGGGAACGATAACGCCGGACCAGGAAGCAGCCATTGAGGCCATGACGCGCGGTATTATCAACAAGCTGCTGCATACGCCTATTACCACGCTCAAATCATCTACGGACCATCCGGAAGCTGCTACGATCCATGAGATGATTCGGCGGTTGTTCAATTTGAATACCGGAAAAAACAAGGAATAATGGCAAGACTTCGCATCGGCTCACGCGGTTCACAGCTCGCTCTATGGCAGGCCAATCATGTTGCCGCACTCCTGCGCGAGCAGGGCCACACTGTTGAGATCGAAATCATCAAGACCACGGGCGACAAAATTACGGACGTTGCGCTGGCCAAGGTCGGCACCAAGGGCATGTTTACCAAAGAAATTGAAGAAGCCCTGGCCGACAAGCGCGTTGATCTGGCAGTCCACAGCTTGAAAGATGTCCCCACGGAACTGGCTCCGGAATTTGAGCTGGCCGCGATCATGAAGCGCGAAGATCCGCGCGATGCATTTATCTCCGTGAAGTTTGCGACTCTGGAAGAGCTGCCGCAATGCGCAAAGGTCGGCACCAGCAGTTTGCGCAGGCAGGCCCAGTTGAAGGCATTGCGACCCGATCTGGAGACGTTTCCACTGCGCGGCAACGTGGACACCAGGATCAAAAAACTTGAGTCCGGCGAATATGACGCCATTATTCTGGCGGCGGCCGGCGTACACCGCCTGGGACTGCATAAGCATGTGCGCTCACGGATTTCCGCGGATATCATGTGTCCGGCCGTGGGGCAGGGAGCGTTGGCAATCGAGATTCGCCACAATGACTCGCAGACACGCACCTTGCTGGCTTTTCTGAATGACGCTGAAACGCGAGCCGCCATTGAATGCGAGCGCGCATTGCTGGGGTCCATGGGAGGCGGTTGCCAAGTGCCGATTGGAGCGTATGCTGAGAAGCGTGGCAGCAAGCTGCATTTGCGAGCGATGGTGGGCCGTCCAGATGGCAGCTTGATTCTGCGTGAGCAGGCCGATGGCGACGACGGCGAAAGACTGGGGCGAGAAGTCGCGCAAACATTGCTGGGGCGCGGCGGTGACAAAATTCTTACGGATGTATACGCCCACGAAGTGGCGGTACCAAAGCAGCCATGAAGAAAAGTAATAAAAGTAAAGAAGAGCCGCTGAGTGGCTGGCGCATTCTGACCACCCGCGCCAGCAAGCAATCCGGCGGTCTGGCGGAGCCTCTACGTGAAATGGGCGCCGAGGTTGTTGAAATCCCGACCATCGTGATTAAGCCGCCAAGTAGTTTTAAGTCCCTGGATGCTGCACTGGGCAAGATCGCGAACTATGACTGGCTTATTCTTACCAGCGTTAACGGCGTTGAGGCGTTGTTTGCCCGGATCAAGAAGTTGAAAATCGCGCCCGGAAATCTCAAGCATCTGCAGGTGGCAGCCATTGGGCCCGCCACAAAGCGTGAAATTGAAGACCACGGCCTGCAGGTTACGGTAACGCCTGAGCGGTACATTGCAGAATCCGTGGTTGAAGCGTTGAAGGGCAAGACCGCAGGGAAGCGCGTGCTGCTGGTTCGCGCCAAGATTGCCCGCGACGTGCTGCCTACCGAGCTAAGAAAGGCTGGCGCGAAAGTAGATGTGGCCGAAGCCTATGAAACGCATGTTCCCGTGGGCGCAAAAGCAAAACTCAACCGGCTATTTGTGAATGATTCATCCCGCCCGGACATTGTGACTTTTACCAGCTCTTCCACGGCAACCAACTTTCTGGACCTTCTTGCCAAGGAGCATTACCACGCACTGCGGGAGATTTGGCTGGCATCGATAGGCCCGGTCACCAGCGCAACGCTGCAACAAGCCGGCTTTAAGCCGAATATCGAAGCCAGGGAATACACCATGGAAGGCCTGGCGTTGGCGATCGCCAAGCATGTGCTGACGGTACATCCGGACGAGTAGTTTTAGAGCGCAGCGACATTAATCGTTAACGTTGCAGCCGCACTTCGCGGGCTCAGCGTTCTTCTTCAGAAATTCAGCTACGCGCGTGTAAGCGTCAATCTGATTTTCTACTTTAGCGAAACCGTGGCCTTCATTCTCATAAACTTTTAGTTCCACCACGCCTTTGCGTTTCTTGATGGCGCTGGCCACCTGTTCGGCTTCCGTCCTGGGGCAACGCGGATCGTTACCGCCGGCCAGCAGTAACAGCGGCGCTTTGATCTGGTCGACAAAGTTGATCGGTGAACGCTCCTGCAATCGGGCTTTGTCTTTGACGGGATCGCCCATGGTTGCCATGTCATATTCACGCAGCAACGGATCTTCATTTTCGATCTCAGTAAACCAGTTGACGAAAGGAACGATGGCCACGCCAGCGGCCCATAGATCGGGCGCTTTGGTTACGGCCATCATGGTGAGATAGCCACCATAACTGCCACCCATCACAGCAACTTTTTTGGGGTCGACGAAGCCGGTTTTCTTGATCCACTCAGCGGCGGAGATTACGTCTTCCAGATCACCTCCACCCATATCCAGGCGATTGGCGTCTTCAAACTCTTTGCCATAGCCAGTTGAGCCACGATAATTCGGCGCAATCACGAAATAGCCTTGATTCACCAGATATTGAATGTTGCGGCTAAAAGAATTGATAGTCTGCGCGGTTGGGCCGCCGTGGATATAAACCACAGCTGCATTCTTACCATTTTTCTCTGCGTTATATGGGACGTAAACAAAAGCGGAGATCTGCCATTTACCGTCTTTGCTGGGATAGTGAATCAGGAAGGGCTCGACCATGTCTTCCCCACGGATGCTGCCCACCAGCGAGTGTGTAATTTGGTGCGACTTCTGTGTAGCGAAATCAAAGTCCCACAGGTCATTCGGCGCGTTGGGACCATCGTGTGCATAAAGCAGACGAGAGCCATCGTGGCTAAAAGGCGTCTCGGCTCCGGCCAGCGAGTTAATGCCTTTGGCAAGAGGCAAGGCCTGTGCCTTGTGGGTCGCCAGTTCGTGAAGGTAGACATCCTCATTGCCGTCAGCGTTGGCGGTCCATGTGAGGCGTTTTCCGTCGGGAGAAAATTTGCCTGAAGTCGTTTCCCATTTATCGCTGGTCAGCCATGTAATCTTTTTCGTCGCCACATCCAGCAAGCCGGCGTTTTCATAGCCATTGGCGGCGTTCGCGGTAATCAGCACGGTCTTGCCATCCGGGGAGACGTCAGTGGCAATAAAGTTGTGCTCGCCTTCATGCGGCGTGAGGTTCGTCGGCTTGCCGCCGCCTGCGCTGGCGATAAAAATATTTGCGTCCTTACCCGCGGAGTTTTGTTGCGTGAAGACAATCGATTTGCCATCTTTTGACCAGATGGGATTGGAGTTGCTCAACTGTGCCGGCGTGTTGCTGGTAAGGTGCGTGACCTTCTTGGTGAGAATTTCAATAATGTCAATTTCGTAGTTGGGTGATTGTTTGGGTTTCACGCTGTAAGCCAGCTTTTCTCCGTCAGGCGACCACGCGACGCCTTCTTCGGAAACCTCAGGCGTATTGGTCAGGTTCACGACCTGCCCGTTGCTGGCCGAAACCAGAAAGAGGTCCCATTGCTCATTGCCGTCATAGTCAGAGTTGTAGGCGATCCAGCGGCCTTTGGGCGACCATGCAATATTATTTTGCCTCTGATTGCTGACGGTAAGCTGCACGGGCCAGCCGCTCTGCGATGGCACCAGCCAGATGTTGTTGCGTCCGCTGATGTTGGTGACAAAAGCGATTTGCTTGTCATCGGGCGACCATGAGCTGTCACCAATGGTCCGCGTCATGTAGAGCTTTTCAATGGTGAAGGGCTGGATATCAAATTTTTGCTTCGACGTGATTTGGGTGGGGTCGGTGATGACGGTGGTAGAGGCGGGTGACGCAGCAGAGGTTTGCGAGAGCGCCGAGCTTGTGGCGATTAGGACGACTAATAGTATTCCTGTTATCTGTGTGCGATTCATTTTCTCCGCGCCTCCGCGCTCAGCGTCTCCGCGGTGAATTTATGGTTCTGCCGTCTTATGTATCTCCACCGTCGACCACGTCTTATCCGCGGCGTGGCAAATATTTTCCAATGGACATTCCGCGCATTTTGGACGGCGTGCAATGCATATCGCGCGCCCGTGATGAATGATCTGGTGCGAGTAATCAATCCATCTGTTCTGCGGAACCACTTTCATCAGGTCCTGTTCGATATTTTTCGGATCGTCAGCTTTGGTCAGTTCCAGCCGCCGCGAGATGCGATGCACATGGGTATCCACCACGACGCCGACGGCTTTTCCGAACCATGAACCCAGGACCACATTTGCCGTCTTGCGGGCGACACCGGGCAGCGTCAGCAGCTTGTCCATCTCGTCCGGCACCTGGCCGCCAAAATTTTCCACGATCGCCCTGGACGCGCCAACTACTGACTTTGCCTTGTTACGATAAAAGCCCGTCGGACGAAGAATGGGCTCCAGCTCTTCCGGAGTGGCGGCGGCCATGGCCTGCGGCGTGGGGTATTGCTGAAACAGTCCGGGCGTAACTTTATTGACCATTACGTCAGTGCACTGCGCGGATAGAATGGTTGCAATCACCAGCTCCCAGGCGCTGTTATGATGCAGAGCACACCTGACATTGGGATATCGCGCGTCCAGTCGATTTAGAATGTCTGCAACGCGTTCAGGAGCCAACGGGTCGTATCCAGCATTTGTCGGTTTGGTTTTAGCAAGCGTGGCTTTCGCCGCCTTGGAAGCTTTGGCGGCCTTTACTGCGGGCTTGGTTTTCACCACAGGCTTTTTTGTAACAGTCGTTTTTACCGCGGGCATAGACTCAAAATTTAAAGCAGCGGGCTTACAATCACAATAGGCAGAGAGAAAGAGAATGGCAACCACCGGTAAGGCTGAGGTCAAAATCATGGGCAATGAGCTGCATGCGGTACCGATTACTCTTGAAGGTTCCAGCGTGCTGCACCAGATGTTTCGTTTTCGCTGGGCGGAATGGCGCAAGCTGAAGGAATCCCAGCAGCATGAGATTGCGGCGGAAGCATCGGCTGCGCTGCTGAAGATGGAAAATGACGTTGCCGGCCAGACGGCCCTGTTTTCCGTGCTCGGACACAAAGGCGATTTGCTGGTGGTGCACTTTCGCAACTCATTTGATCAGCTAAAGGCTGCCGAACTGGAGATTTCCCGACTGCGCCTGAATGAATATCTGGAACAAACTACCTCGTATCTTTCCGTGGTGGAGCTTGGCCTGTATGAGTCTTCCATAAAGCTTTATCGTGAGCTGCGGGAAAAGGGAATTGAGCCGCATTCGGCGGAATGGAATGCCGCTGTCAGTGATACGGTCAAACGCCAGACGGAGGCCATGCGCCCGCGGCTGTTTCCGCAGATCCCTCCGGCGCGCTATATCTGTTTTTATCCCATGGATCGCCGCCGGGGCGAAGACAAGAACTGGTACAGCCTCCCGATTGAAGAGCGCCAGCGGCAAATGGAAGAGCACGGGCTGGTGGGCCGCCGCTACGCCGGAACGGTCCGGCAGATCATCACTGGCTCCATCGGTTTTGACGACTGGGAGTGGGGTGTGGACCTGTTTGCCGACGATCCACTGATCTTCAAGAAGCTGATTTATGAGATGCGTTTTGACGAAGTCAGCGCCGTGTATGCCCTGTTCGGCACGTTTTATGTGGGTGTGCGCTGCCCGGGAGCGGGGTTAGAAGCTTTGTTCAGCGGCAAATTGCCGGATTGACGCGCAGATGTGTGACTCAGTAATCTTCATTCATGGTTAAAACGATCCATGGTTAAATCGGTGCAAGCCGGTCAGGTCTGGCGCAGCGACGAAAACGGCGACAATTTTCTGGTCACCAAGGTTTACGGGGAGTTATTTACCCAGTATGCGATGCTGCGTCCGGCAAAGGTAAGCGCGCCGGAAGCCGAAACGATCCGCGTGAAAATTGCCAAGGCTGAGAGCGGCATGACGCTGCCCGGCTATACCTTCACGCAGGATTCACAGGATTTCTAAGAACCCGCCTGATAATCTCAACAGTCGATCTTTTGAGAAGTTGAGCTTGAAAAGTATTCTTGAAAAGTTGATCCGTAAAAAATGATCTCTAAAATTATTTCAGAATTAGCCGTGTTCATCATCGCCGTAATCTCAAAGACCGGCTATCTCGGCGTGATGTTGCTCATGGCGATTGAGTCGGCGTGTATTCCGCTGCCTTCAGAGATCATCATGCCGTTTGCGGGATATCTGGTTTACAGAGGCCAGTTTAATCTTTTTCTGGCGGCAACGGCAGGCGCGATTGGCTGCAATATTGGCTCAATTGTGGCGTATGAAATTGGGCGTTACGGCGGGCGGCCGCTGGTTGAGCGCTATGGATCGTATATTTTTCTTGGCCGTCATGAACTGGAGATGGCGGAGCGCTTCTTCCACCGTTTTGGCGCTGCTGCTGTATTGATCGGGCGGCTACTGCCAGTGATTCGGACATTTATTGCGCTGCCGGCAGGCGTCGGAAAGATGCCGCGACTCCGTTTTCATGTTTTTACTTTTGTTGGCTCGTGGCCCTGGTGCTTTGCGCTGGCATGGATTGGCATGAAGCTGGGAGAGCATTGGGATAAAGATCCGCGACTCAAAGAATGGTTCCATCGGATGGACGCGGTGATTATTCTCGTCATCCTGGCAGGCATTACATGGTTTGTGTGGTCGCACTGGAAGGGCCGTGTGCGCGCCGCGGCATGAACCTAAGGTGATCAACAAAGGTTTACAAACCGCTCTCAATACGAGAAGATAATAAGTTTCCACTCAACATAAGGATGGTGCTGTAAATACATGGCTTCTTCTGCTGAAAAGACAAAATCGACCAAAATTGAGCCGGCGAAAGGCAAACTCGGCATCATGATTGTTGGCATGGGCGCCGTGGCGACAACTTTTATCGCCGGCGTAGAGGCCATTCGCAAGGGAATTGCCAAGCCTATTGGGTCACTCACGCAGATGGGCACCATCCGGCTGGGCAAACGCACGGATAATAACTCGCCCAAGATCAACAAGTTCGTTCCGCTGGCAAATCTTAAAGACCTGGTGTTCACGGCCTGGGACATCTTTGAAGAAGACGCTTATGCCGCTGCCATGAACGCCGGCGTGCTTGAAAAAGATTTGCTCAACCAGATCAAGCCTTTTATGAAGTCGATTAAGCCGCGCAAGGCGGTGTTTGACCGCAATTTCGTGAAGCTGCTGGATGGCAAACACGTGAAGAAAGGGAAGAACAAGAAAGATCTGGCGGAGCAGTTGCGCGCCGATATCCGCGATTTCAAGAAGAAATCCAAGGCTGACCGCCTGGTCATGATCTGGTGTGCGTCCACGGAGACGTTTATCAAGCAGAGCGCAGTCCATGAATCCCTGGACGCCTTTGAGCGTGGCCTGAAAGAGAACGACCCGAAGATTGCTCCGTCGATGATTTACGCCTATGCGGCGCTGATGGAGGGCGTGCCTTTCGCCAACGGCGCACCGAACCTTACCGTGGATATTCCGGTGATGATGGAGCTCTCCAAGGCCAACAACGCGCCGATCGCCGGCAAAGATTTCAAGACCGGTCAGACGCTGATGAAGACCATTCTGGCGCCTGGCTTCAAAGCGCGCATGCTCGGCATGAATGGCTGGTTTTCAACGAACATTCTGGGCAATCGTGATGGCGAAGTGCTGGAAGATCCGGGCTCATTCAAAACCAAGGAAGAATCCAAACTTTCCGTGCTTGATCGCATTCTGCAGCCTGAGCTGTATCCCGATCTTTACGGGAATATCCATCACAAAGTCCGCATCAATTACTATCCGCCGCGCGGGGACAATAAAGAGGGATGGGACAACATTGATATCTTCGGCTGGCTCGGCTATCCAATGCAGATCAAGGTGGATTTCCTGTGCCGCGACTCAATCCTGGCTGCGCCGATTGTGCTCGATTTAGTTCTTTTCCTCGATCTGGCCAAGCGCAGCGAAGAATTGCGCGGTCTAGGCGTGCAGGAATGGCTGAGCTTCTATCTGAAGTCGCCCATGACGGTGCCGGGACTTTATCCTGAGCACGATTTATTTATCCAGTCGATGAAGCTCAAAAACACGCTGCGCCACCTGAAAGGCGAGTCACTCATTACTCATCTTGGGCTTGAGTATTACGACTAAGAGCCCACGCTGTCCGGCAGCTTGGCATCAGAATGAATATGAAGCTTTGGCGGGTGCTGAGTCTGGCGTTCGTGATGCTGTTTGCGTTCCAGTCCGCGTTTGCGGCCGATGGGACTTTTCTCGGCAAAGTCATTGATCCGCCTGCCGGCGCCCCGGTTGCGTCCGGCTGGATTTATGTCCAGGGCAAGAACAATATGCTGCGTCGCGTGCAAGTGGCCCACGCCGTGATTCTCTTCGGAGAGGACGTCCCCGCAAGCCAGCGGCGCAAATGTAATGCTGAATGCCTTAGTCCCGGACAGGAAGTACGGGTTACAGCGCACCAGGATACGTCTGGCGAGTGGCAGGCAAAACAGGTGGAAATCCTGAAAATCACCACCAAAATAGCGGAAATACCTCCGCAGCTCAAATCTTTACCAGATTTTGATCACTTTTCTGCTCTTTACTCAGATAACCCGGAGAGGTGGATTTTGCATCGCACCGTCAACGGACAAATCTAATTAAAGTACCCGATGGGTCCAGCGGTATAATACGTGGGTAGAAGGCCCGTTCGTGCAGGAGTGTCCTTATGAAATTTCGTTTGATACTTTCGTCCATCCTGGTTGTGGGCTTGTCTCTGTCCACCTCAGCTTTTGGCCAGGACGATAAACAAAAGACACAGACTCCCAGCAGCCAGACGCAGCCTGCAGATCAAACCCAGGCGCCTTCAACTGATCAGAGCCAAAGTCAAACCCAGCCTGCTGCAGCAGACAAGAACCAGAGTCAGGGGCAAGTCCAGCCAGCCGCTACTGATAAAAGCCAGACTCAGGGCCAGCCGGCGGCCGATCAGGACCAGCCTGCCGCCGATCAGGACAAGAGCGCTAGCGATCAAAAAGATAGCAAGGATCAAAAAGATAGCAAGAAAGACAAAGACAAAGACGCCAAGAACAAGCACGATGGCAGTAAGAAGGACGTGGATGCCATTGGCAACCGTAAAGTAGCCGGTTGGGATTGGTACTCCATTGAGAGCGAAATCCGCATGGGCAAAGAATATGCCACGCAGATTGAAGCAAGCTTAAAAATGGTGACCGACCCCGTGGTGAATGAATATGTGAATCGCGTAGGACAAAACCTTGTACGTAATTCAGACGCCAAGGTGCCTTTCACCATCAAAGTGGTGGATTCTGACGTGATTAATGCCATGGCCCTTCCCGGCGGCTTCTTCTACGTAAATTCAGGGCTGATTCTGGCTGCCGATAACGAAGCGGAACTGGCCGGAGTGATGGCGCATGAAATTGCCCACGTGGCTGCCCGGCATACCACCCGTCAACTTACGCGCGCCCAGTTCATCAATTACGCGAGCCTTCCGCTTATCTTTGTTGGTGGCGGCATTGGTCTTGCAGCCAGAGAAGCCGTAGGCATCGGCGTGCCGATGACCTTCCTCAAATTCTCACGCAGTTTTGAGGCCGAGGCAGATTATCTCGGTATTCAGTACATGTATAAAGCGGGCTACGATCCGAATGAGTTTGTGAACTTTTTTGAAAAGATCCAGGCCCAGGAAAAGAAAAAGCCAGGATCAATGGCCAAGGTTTTCGCAGACCATCCGCAGACGCCGGACCGCATTACCAAGTCACAGGAAGAGATCGCCACGATTCTGCCGCCTAGAGAGCAGTACATTGAGACGACCTCAGAGTTCAATGACGTTAAAGCGAGGCTCGCCGCGATTGAAAACCGGCACAAGGTTGACGATAGCGCGAACCCGAATAAACCCAGCCTGCGGCGCGGGCAAGCTTCAACGACTTCCAAGGATGGAGACAACAAACAAGACGATGATCGCCCAACGCTGAAGCGGCGCGATCAGTAACAAGCCACAGTAAGCTAAATGAACAAGGCGGCCCGAAAGGCCGCCTGTTTTGCTTTTATGGGACGTAACTTTTTAGGCTGAAGTGGCCGAACGACTGGCTGGAAATTGGTTCCCCAGAATGCAGAGATGAAGCTTTTCAATGAAATCCAGCAGTTCAGGGCGCACACTGGCGGCCACAAAGGAGCTGCAATTTTTGCAAGTGGATTCCATAAGCTTATTGTTGCGGCTTATGCTGCGTCGGAATACGCCATAATCAGGGGACGATTTTTGTCCGCCGGGGGAAGTCTTCATGGTTTTTTCTCCGGAAGCTGAACGCATCATGACACAAAAGATACTTGGAAGGAACGATTAATTCCGGGAAATGTCCTAAAGTTTTTATTATGGGGTGTATGAGGGTACTCTAATCCCAATTTTGAGCGAGAGAGGGATTCCATCCGGAGTGGAAGACTTACCCGAGCAGGCAGAAGAACCAAGCTTCGGCCTGCCGGAGGCTCCAGGTGGCTTACCTGGACCAGAACTGGAAGCCAAATACCTTATTTGCCGGCAAAAGACTCTGCCGCATTCGCAGCTAACGTATTTGGTTTGATATTGTTAGATTCAACAATCTTCATTTCATGCCAATCGTATGCGAATTCTTTTCCGCAGCCGAGGCAGGCTACATAAGTGCCGGTAAGCTGAGCAGCAGGCGAGAGCCGCTGGCCCGGTCTTTTAGTGATCGGAAAGCTGAAATTCTTGTGGCTGCAACCGAATAAAACTTCAAGCAGACTAGCCATAAAATCACCAACCCAACTTCGGGTTCTTCCTTGGAAGCATTTACTTGCCGACTCAGGCAATATTGTACTACAGGACATGTCCTAATGTACATATTAGTACATGTCTGCTGTACCGTTACATTAGATTCGGGGTACCCGGAAAAGGTTCGAGGCTGGTTGGTATATATTTTTCGGGGCAGGAGGGACGTAAAACTTACATAACTATCCCTATGTTGTTGATAAAAATAAGGATAATCTTAAGTGTTTGATTTCTTCCCGGTGCCGCTCTTGCGACATTTTGTCATAATGGCTTGGTGAAGGCGGTTTCTGAGGTCCTCTGGGAGCTCATAAATCTTGTTGTCACGGTAGATTTCGATGGTTTTCTGGGTCGTATTCATGACCACATGGCATTCGTGGCACCAATGCAGGTGCTCGTCCAGTTCCACCTTCAGGTCCTCGGTGATCTTTCCATCGAGGTAATCGGTCAACTCTTTTAAGAACTCAGTGCATTTCACTGTTGGCCGTCTCCGCCCTTTTTATTCTTGAAATACTTTGCCAGACGCTCCCGAAGTTGCAAGCGGGCACGCAATAACCGGGATTTTACCGCAGGTACGCTCAATCCCAGCATTTCCGCCGTTTCCTCCGTGGACATTCCTTCCACGTCTCGCAATACAAACACCGTTCTAAACCCTGGCGAAAGCCCCTGAATCGTCTTTTTCAGGATATCGCCCAACTCTGAAGTTCCGTACAACTGCTCCGGATTCGGGGACCAGTCCGCAACTTCCCGCGGGATAGACCCCTCGTCTGTCTCCACGTCTTCGTCCAGTGAGACAGTCCGGTCATTGCGCCGTTTACGCAGCCGCATCAACGCTTCATTTACGGCGATCCGAACCAGCCAGGTATAAAACTTTGAATTTCCCTGGAACTGCTCAAGGTTCTGATACGCCTTAAGGAATGCGTCCTGGACCACGTCCTGGGCGTCTTCCTCGTTATGCGTGATGTGCTGCGCTATGCGGAAGACATTTCTGTCATACCGCTTCACCAACTCGCTAAATGCTTCCAGATCGCCTTTTTTGGCAGCCTGGACAAGCACCATCTCGCTGGTGATACCTTCTTCGGCCTTCTTTTGGATGGTTTCCATGCCGCTCCGACTCAAAATTAATTTACTATGTTCTGCGGCCCAAATGGGCCCGAGCGCGAAATAATTGTTCAGGACTTAATAAGACTCTAAATGTAACTTTTTGTTACCCCAAAAACTCTGATTCCATATATGAAGAAAACCTGCTCTCTTTCCTTGCTGCTACTTAGCTTTTTGGTCCTGATGGTAGGGTGTCGAAGCCACTCCAACCCCTCTGCTGAGCGTATCAAAGTTGTGATGAAGAAATATTCGATTGAGCCTTCCATCATCCACGTAAAAGCGGGCCAGACCACGGAATTAGAGGTATCCACGCCTGATGTGCAGCATGGCTTTGACGTTCCAGGCCTCAGCATCAAAGAGCCGGTACGCCCCGGCCAGACGGCCATTGTGACTCTAAAATCGCCGCCCAAGGGCGAATACCAGGTTGTCTGCGGTATTATCTGCGGCCCGCATCATGACGACATGGTGGCCAAGCTGGTGGTGGAGTAAAAGGTTTCCTTGCCTGGAGCGCCTCGCGCGCTCTGGGTAACGACTAAGATACTAGAAGCATAAAACTTCAGTAATCTCACCGGTTGATACTGACCGGGGAACCCTTATAATCGCGCCAGGAATGCCACGTCCGACAGAAATCCAAAACATCATTGAAGAGGCTGTTGCAGAGGTATTTGACGCAGCCCTGCCCAAACTGCGCACAGAAATCGTCCGCCGTGCGGTCGAAGTGCTGGAGCTGATGGCGCCCTCGCCGGGCTCATCTCCCAGTGACCTGCTCAATGCCGCTTCAGCTTCCATCCATGAGTCTGCCACGCAGGCAGAGATCCTTCGCCATCTGCTGGAAGGCGAGGCGCGCTTCGCCGGGCGCGTAGCCCTGTTCGTGGTCAAAGGCGCCACCGTGAGTGGCTGGCAGGGAATTGGTTTTGACGAAAATGAGGTCATCAAAAGCCTCAGCTTGAATACCGGCATTGGTCTGCTGGCAAGGGCGATACAAACCCGCAATCCAGCAGGCGGTCCCACGCGGGAGTTTGATCCGGGCTTCATAAGCTCGGTGAAGTCTCCGGCTGACAATCAATGCATGGTGTTGCCGCTGGTTGTAAAAGACAAAGTTGCCGCGGTGATTTACGCCGATGGTGGCACCGCCAAAGGCGGCACGCTGGATGCATCAGGACTTCAGGCTCTTACGCGCTTTGCCGCAGTCTGGCTGGAACTTGCAGCGCTGCGTAAAGCGGGTGGTACAGCGATAGAAGACACGCCAGCGGCGCAGCCGGCAGAAGCCATGGCGGCGACGGCCGCTCCGGCAGCAGTGCCGGCCTCTGCAGCTCCGGTTTCAGAAGAAGACGAACTGCAAAAGAAAGCCCGACGTTTCGCCAAATTGCTGGTGGAAGAAATCAGGCTATACAATCAAGCCAAGGTCGATGAAGGTAGACGCAACAAAGATCTGTATGATCGCTTGAAAGAGGACATCGAAAAGAG
Source organism: Terriglobia bacterium (assembly GCA_963724105.1). Lineage (GTDB taxonomy): Bacteria > Acidobacteriota > Terriglobia > Terriglobales > Acidobacteriaceae > Angelobacter. Next base: position 1,626,993 of record CAVRTD010000010.1, read on the forward strand.
CCGTGCGATGTATGACAAGCGTTATGCAGAATCTGCTGTGGCGTCCGCGAATTATTTCACTCAGGAATTAATCAGAATTCTGGCGGACAATGACGCAACGCTCATGGGCGCCGGTTTTTCACGGTAGTTGAAATCAGTGCTGGTCAGACGTTTTTTATTTTCTCTCGCTATCGTAGTGGTGTCGTTGCCGGCGGCATTCTCCGGCCAGACGTCCGGAAAGCAAACCCCTTCCACCAAGAACCCTTCCACCAAGAAAAAGCCCTCGTCCTCTGCAGCAAAAAATGCTCAGACCACACGCAAGCTGGGGCACATCAAGCGCGCGTTCGTGGCCTCTGCCGATCTGCGGCCCATGGCGCAGCAGCTTTTGGAAAATCGAACGCCGCAGGCATATGCCGGCGTGGAAGCCTATGCCCGCAAGCACGCTAAGGATGATGCCGGTCCGCTGGCGTGGCTGGTAATCGGGTATGCCCACTCTCTCGATAAGGACTATGTAAGCGCTCGATCCTCCTGGGCACGCGCTAAGGCCCTGGAGCCGCTGCTGGGCGACTATCTGGACTCTTTGCAGGCCGCAGCCTACCAGGGTGAAAGCAATCAAGCAGCGGTCCTGCAAACGCTGGAAGGTTTTGAGCAGAAATATCCTGATTCGCTCCAGTCGCATGACGTTGCCATTCTTTATGCCAATGCGCTTTTGGCCACGGACGCTCCGCAGCGCGCGGCTGCTTATCTTGAAAAGCATCGCCAGCCCATCAAGCCCGATATCGAAATCACTTTGGCGCGGGCCTATCTTGCTGCCGGAGAAAAGAACAAAGCGGAAGATATCTTCCACAGAATATATTTTGAAATGCCGACCAGCATTGAAGCGGATGCTTCGGCCATTGAATTACGGAACCTTGGCGAGCAGCAGCCCGTTGGCAGCTTTGACCAGCGCCATACACGAGCTGGGCTGTTGACCAAAGCCAGGCGTTATCAGGATGCGCTCAACGAATTGAGTCCGCTGGTAGAGCAGGCTCCGCCAGATAAGATGCTCGACCTGCAGACTGAATTTGCCGCGGCACTTTATCGCGCCCGTAAGCGCGATGACGCCGAGCATCTTTTTGAAAGCATCGTGCAAAACCAGGCGGCAGGCGTCGACGCGAAAGCCCAGGCACTGTATTTTCTGGCGGAAATCTCCCGTGACAAGGACGACGGAGAGAAAAACCGGGATTACGTTTCGCAGCTCCGCACTCTTGCGCCAGATAGCACATGGATGATGGACGCGCTGCTCTCCGCCGGCAACATGTACATGCTGCGCCGCGATTATGAAGTGGCAGTGCCGTTCTATGCTGAGATTTATCAGCGCCAGAAAAATGGCCGCACCTCGCCTTACACGCATTGGAAGACCGCCTGGCTGACCTATCGCATGGGTAAAAAGGACGATGCCAAGCACCTGTTTGAAGAGCAGATTGAGATGTATCCGGCCTCGCAGGAAGTTACCGCAGCTATCTACTGGCGCGGACGGGTCGCCGAGGATGAAGGCGATAAAGCGCTGGCCCGCGCTTATTATCAGAAGCTCACAGAAAATTATCGCTATTACTATTACGCGAACCTGGCCCGCCAGCGTGTGACCAATCTTGGCGATGGGGCTGTGGAGCCGTCATCGCTCGGTAAGCTTCCGCCTCCTGCCGCGCCTCCGCGTGACTGGGACCCCCCGGCCGACAATGTGCGCGCGCAAAAAGCGCAGCTCCTGTCCAATGCCGCACTCTATGACTTTGCCATCGCGGAGATGCAGGCTGCCAGTGCAGGCTCGCCTCCGTGGGAAGCCAAATCCGTGGCGGACATCTATAGCGAACAGGGAAGTTACATTCACGCCATTGAGACGCTCAAACGCGCTGTCCCCGGCTACTTTGCCGTGGAGATCCCACAGATTCCCCGGCCCGTGTGGGAGCAGCTTTTCCCCCGGCCGTTCTGGGATGAGCTGCGTAAAGACGCAACCGCCAACCAGCTTGATCCTCATCTGGTGGCTTCATTGATACGTCAGGAATCTGAATTTAATCCTGCAGCCATCTCGCATGCCAATGCCATGGGGTTGATGCAGCTTCTACCAAAAGTCGGTAAAGGCCTCTCTAAGGAGATGAAGATCAAGCATTTCTCTCCCGATGAACTGTTGGTCGCGAATACGAACCTGCAGCTGGGCACGCGCTATTTCAAGCACATGGTGGACCATTACGATGGCCAGGTGGAATACGCGCTGGCCGCGTACAATGCCGGTGAAGATCGTGTGGACGATTGGCGCAAGAACGGCAACTTTACCACCGTGGAAGAGTTCGTGGAATCGATTCCATTCACCGAGACGCGCGAATACGTGCAGGCCATCATGCGCAACGCAATGATTTACAAGCTGCTGTATTCGAAAAATTAGCGGCTGGCCTTTAGCTCTTAGCGTTTGGCTCTTGGGTTTGAACTTTTCAGATCGAAGGCGCATCATCTGGTAACTTTTGCGGGTGTTTCCTTGCGCATCATCTGGGCCAGCAACATGAGCGCACCCACCACAATGGCGCTGTCCGCGATATTGAAAGGCGGCCAGTGGTGAACGCCCAGATAGAAATCAAGAAAATCTGTGACCTTGCCGACGGCCAGCCGGTCCCACAAGTTGCCCAATGCACCGCCAAGAATGAGCGACAGCGCTAGCGTGGTGGTATTGAACAAATTACGGTCTTTCCACAGGAGAAAACCGATGACTGCCAGGGCAGCCAGAGAAAATGCCACGAGCAGCGTTGTCCTGAAAGGCGAAGTGGAGTCGGCAAAGAGGCTGAAGGCCGCGCCGGTGTTCTCCAGATGCGTTAAGCGGAAGACTCCCGGGATAATGGAGATGGCGTCATCCAGCGCGATTGTCCGCACGATTACCCATTTGGTAATCCGGTCCAGAACGACTACGGCGAGTGCTATCAGAAGATGGCGCTTGAGCATGGTGGAGCTTACTGGGTGGCCACTTTCTCTTCCTGTGGGGTCATAAAGATCTCGCTCAGCAGCAGGAAAGCGCCGACCACAATGGCGCTGTCCGCAATATTAAACGCAGGCCAATGATGGGCGCCAACGTAGAAGTCCAGAAAATCAATCACGCGGCCGCTCATCACCCGGTCCCACAGATTACCCAGCGCTCCCCCAAAGACCAGCGAGAGCGCAATGGCCGTGGCATTCAAAGCATTGCCATTTTTCCAGAGCAGAGCGGAGACTACCGCCAGTGCGGCAAGTGAAAACATGACCAGCAACGCCACTCGCCATTCCGATGGCGATTCAGAGAAAAGCCCAAATGCCGCGCCCTGATTCTGGACATGAGTCAGACGGAAGATGCCCGGGACCACGTCAATGCTGTCATGCAGCGTGATTTTCTGCAGGACCAGCCATTTCGTCATCCTGTCAGAGATGAGGATCAAAGCGGCAATCAGGATGTGGTACTTCCGCATGGTCATTCAGTTAGACGTTTTCTCTTACTCGTGCAGTTTCATTTGCTTATGTAAAGGGTGATCGAACGCCTTTTACACCGGCAGCTTGCTCTCAATCTCATCCAGCGCCTTCAAGCAACGCTCACAGGCTGTCGGATAGCGTTCACTCTCTCCCACATGGGTTGAGTAGAACCAGCAGCGCTCACACTTTCCGCCTGGCGCTTTCATAGCTGTTACGCGTAACGGAGCGTTTCCGTTCCCTGGCGTGGACGGAACAATTTCAACGCCCGAGACAACCAGCAGGAAGCGAAAATCGTCGCGGTAACGCTCCAGCAGCTTCACGGTTGTTTCTGGAGCATGAATTGTAATGGTGGCATCCTCGGAGCGGCCAATCACTTTTTCCTGGCGGGCAATCTCCAAAGCTTTTAAGGCTTCGTCGCGGGCGGAAAGCAGAACGTCAAAATCTGCCCGGATTGATTTCGTGTCCGCCTTCCCGATCTTTCCGGTAATTTCTTCCGCTTTGGGAAAGTAAGCCATGTGAACGCTCTCTGGTCTTCCCGCAATCTTTGGCAGCGATGCCCAGATTTCGTCCGCGGTAAAACTCATGAGCGGCGCCAGCAGCCGCACCATGGCTTCTCCGATGCGCCAGATCGCGGTCTGGGCGGAGCGCCGGGCTCGCCAGTCGGGAGCAGCCGTATAGAGCCGGTCTTTGATCGCGGCAAAATACATATTGCTCAGCTCTGCGCTGAAAAATTCATTTACCTGATGATAGATGCGGTGAAACTCAAAACTCTCATACCATTGGCAAATCTGCTCGCTGACTTCAGCTGTGCGCAAAAGCATGTATTGATCCAGAGGCAACAGCGTTTCAAAATCCAACGCGTCTGCGGCCGGATCAAAATCAGGCAGGTTGCTTAAGATATTCTTGAATCTGTTGCGCAGATCCACATAGTTAACGCTCACGCGCTTTAAAAGATCTTCTGAAACGGTTACGTCCTCTTGAAAATCAACCGAGGCCACCCAGAGCCGGATGATTTCACCACCCAGGCGCTTGGCGATCTCAACTGGATCAATTCCATTACCGAGTGACTTAGACGTGGCCTTGCCCTGAGGATCAAGCGTCCAGCCGTTGGTGGCTACAGCGCGATACGGCGAGTGTCCGCGCGTGCCCACGGCAACCAGCAGGGAAGAGTGAAACCAGCCGCGGTACTGGTCGCCGCCTTCAAGATAAAGATCGGCGGGCCAGGGAACTCCGGGTTCATGGCCGAGCACTGCTGCGTGGCTGGAACCAGATTCAAACCACACGTCAATGATGTCCATCTCTTTGCGGAATGCCGTGCCGCTGCAGCCGGAACACTTTGTTCCGGCAGGCAGAATGTCTTTTGCTTCACGCGAATACCACGCATCGGCGCCTTCGCGCGCAAAGAGATCCACCACGGCGGTGTGAGATTCTTTTGACTCCAGCAGCTTGCCGCAACCTTCACAGAAGAAGACAGCAATGGGCACGCCCCATATACGCTGGCGTGAGATGCACCAGTCCGGCCGCGTAGCGATCATGTTGCTGATGCGCTCTTCGCCCCAGGCAGGGATCCACTTAACTTTTTTGATCTCATCGAGCGAGCGCTGCCGCAGCGTGCTGTCTTCCACTTTGGCTTCCATGGAGATAAACCACTGTTCGGTAGCGCGAAAGATTACCGGATTGTGGCAGCGCCAGCAATGCGGATACGAGTGCTCAATCCTGGCCTCAGCCATGAGCACGCCGCGCGACTTCAGCAATTCGATGATCGGCTGGTTGGCCTGAAAGACCGTCTTGCCATCGTACTCAGGCAGCCCTTCCTGCAGATGGCCCGCTTCATCGACCTTGGTTTTCTGATCGAGCTGGTATTTTGTTCCCGTGTAAAAGTCGTCCGCACCATGGGATGGAGCGGTGTGCACCGCGCCGGTGCCTTGCTCGGTGGTGACGTAGTTCGCCAACACGCCCAGGATTGATCGATCGAGGAATGGATGAGCAAACGTTGCGTATTCCAGCTGGCGGCCAGGAAAGCGTGCGGCTACCGTCGCATCGCTCAGTTTGCATGATTCGATGGTCGCTTTGGCCAGTGCCTCAGCCACGATATACAACTCGCCATTGTGCTCGAGCGCAACGTATTCCAGATCAGGATGGAAAGCCACGGCCATGGAAGCCGGCAGCGTCCAGGGCGTGGTGGTCCAGATAATGGTTGAAACTTTCTTACCTGCCAGCGCTGGGTCAATCTTTGCTGGATCGCTGGTGAGTGAATACTTTACCCAGACGCTTGGACTGGTGTGGTTGGAATATTCGATCTCTGCTTCCGCCAGCGCGGTTTTGTCGTGTATGCACCAATACACCGGACGCAGACCTTTATAGACTGCATCTTTTTCCATGAAATCAAACAGTTGGCGCACGATCACCGATTCATACTGTTGCGTCATGGTGGAATACGGCTGGTCCCAGCGGCCGAGTATGCCCAGCCGCTTAAACTGGTCGCGCTGAATATTTAAATATTTGTCCGCATATTCACGGCACTTTTTACGGACAGCCAGAGCTGGCATTTCCAGCTTCTTCCGGCCTAAAGCTTCATCTACTTTAATTTCAATGGGCAAGCCGTGGCAGTCCCATCCGGGAATATAGGGTGAGTCAAAACCAGCCATGGTTTTTGATTTAACGACAAAATCTTTCAGGCATTTGTTGAGCGCGTGGCCTTCATGTATGGCGCCATTGGCATAGGGAGGCCCGTCATGCAGCAGGTAGATAGGCGCGCCTTTGCGCGACTCGCGAATTTTTTGATAGATGCCGGTTTTTTCCCAGCGTTCAAGCCACTTGGGCTCATTCTGCGGAAGATTGGCCTTCATGGAAAAATCTGTCCGGGGAAGATTCAGGGTCTTCTTGAGTTCGAGCGGCGGCCGCATTTTTACTCCGTAAGAGGGGTTAATATCCAATTATAAACAGTCTTGCCTACCCGCCTGCCGTTTGAACCCGAAAGACCAATAGACAATTCGCCCTAACGTTACGAAAGTTACAGGCAAATTTACTCACTCCTTACAAAGCTTGAGGCAAAATAGGAATCTAATACTCCTACACACGAGTTGAATTGCAGGCAACGGGGACCGGCAGTGTTTCACAAACGTTCTTCATTCTTCGGCGAGGAATTTGCTGAGGCGAAGATCAGGCACAGAAACTTTGCCTCGCAAATACAACTCTGAAGTTGTTTCGCTCATCATTTATGAATGCAAGCAGACCACATGAAAGTGGCGAAAAGGTTTCACGGGTCAGTCCAATGGCGAATCACGTAATTGTTCCCAATCAGTTCTACGGTAAGGATGTTCCCAGGTTCAACCTTCCGCAGATGCATCAAACGATGCTGACGTCGCTTTTTATCAACGTCAAGGAAGCGTTATTCCCAGAGAAATTACCGCCTCTAAGACTCACCTCGCGTCCAGTGAGAGTAGGTGAGATCTGGAGCACAACTCGTCCCAGAAAAGCAACCAGCGGAACCCTGATGATCCATGCGCTGGCGGTTGCCACGCTGATCGCTCTTTCCATTTGGGGTGGCCGCACCGCTTCAATCGTGAAACCGGAAGAGCACGTTACCCTGATTGCTCCGCCGCTAACGGATTACCAACCGGTCATGAAGCCCACAGTTGCGCCTAAGGCATTAGCCGGCGGTGGTGGTGGCGGTAACGCGTCTAAGATTTTTGAAAGCAAGGGGCACTTGCCTAAGGTTGCTCCGGTACAGGTTGCGCCTCCTACAGTGGAAGTGCTGAACAACAAACCTAAGCTTGCTGTGGAAGCAACCGTTGTAGCGCCTCCTAACGTGAAACTGCCCGATAATCCCAATATGCCGAACCTGGGTAATCCCATGTCGGCCAGGGTGACTGGACCGGCTTCCAATGGCAGCGGCACAGGCGGCGGCATCGGCTCTGGCGCCAGCAATGGCATCGGCTCCGGCACCGGCCCGGGACACGGTCCTGGACAGGGCGGCGGCTTTGGCGGCGGTACATACAAACTGGGTGATATCGGTGTATCGGCGCCGGTAGCCAAGTTCACCCCTGAACCTGACTTCACGGAAGAAGCCCGTAAAGCCAAGTATCAGGGCACGGTGGTTCTGGCTGCAATCGTTGGGCCGGACGGTAAACCCCGCAACATCAGAGTCGTCCGCGGACTGGGCATGGGCCTGGATGAAAAAGCCGTGGAACGGGTAAAGACCTGGCTGTTTGAGCCCGGCAAGAAGAATGGCACACCGGTAGCCGTAGCCATGAATTTTGAAGTGGATTTTCGACTGTTTTAACCGCGTTTATCCACAAACTTGAGAAGGAGAGGAGAACCTGCCTCTCCTTTTTGATTTTTAGGGCAAGCATTCAGCGATCCGCAGTCAGCTTCGCCCCCTCTGAAGAGTTATGTGATGAAGAGCAAAAACCTTGAAACACGGAGGAAAAAAGTAAGCGGAGGAATTTGAAAGTCGGTTAAAAGGTGAATGACACTATAGAAATAAGGCAGATTGAAAATAAAAGCCGTGGAAAAGCACATCACTCTTCCATTCCTCTGCTCCCTCTGTTCCTCTGTGTTTCAAAGGTTTTAGTCAAATGCTTTACGACTGAGTGCTGATGGTTGATTGAGTGCCAGCAGTATCGGCTGCAACGCAGCACTCACCCAGTGGGATCGGGCTGCCATGCGGGCAGGTCCGCGGATGGCCCAGGAAAGAGCAGATATGCTCTGTGGCTTCCGGCGATAGAATGTGCTCAAACTTGCAGGCCTGTTCCGCAATCTCTTTTTCATCATGAATATGGAAAGTCTGGGTGAAGAGCCGCTCCGCCAGACGATGCCGGCGGATCACGTCTTCCGCGCGCTTGTGGCCTTTTTCAGTGAAGATAATCATGTGATCGCCGTGGCCGGTGGTTTCGCTTACGGGACGAAACGCCACATGGCAGCGGTTGAGCACCTGTTTGTGCGTGTGTGGCTCCAGCGTATGTTCCGTGAGGTTTACCAGCCCCAGGCTCTGCATGCGTTCCAGCGCCAGCCGCATCGGCAAAGCGCCTTCTACTTCAACACGGCCCAGCTCGGCAGGCTCTCCGTTTTCCGCCAGCACCCATAGCTCTTCCAGGACTTCATCGAACTGCTCTTCGTCGGAAAGAGAGAAGATTTCCTGCGCGGCGATCTTGCCATGATGCAGTTCAAGTCTGCGGTCAGCCAGCCGGGCGACCACAGGATCATGCGTGACCATGATGATGGTGCGACCCTGGGCGTGCATCTCGCGCAGCTTACGCAGCACTATTTCTTCATTCTGGGCGTCCAGGTTGCCGGTGGGCTCGTCCGCCAGAATGATATGCGGATCGTTGATCAGAGCGCGGGCAATGCAGACGCGTTGTTGCTCGCCGCCGGAAAGCTGCGAAGGCAGATGGCCGGCGCGGTCTTTCAGACCAACGTGGTCTAGCGCGGCCAGGGCCTCGGCTTTGTCCGTCATGCTGTGGAAGTATTGCGCCAGCATCACGTTTTCCAGGGCCGTGAGATAAGGGATGAGATGAAACTGCTGGAAGATGAATCCGATCTTTTCCGCGCGGAAACGATTCAACTCCGCCGGTGACATTTTGGAAACGTTGGTGCCGTGGATCCAGATCTCGCCCGAGGTTGGCTGGTCAAGACAGCCGAGTAGATTTACCAGCGTGGATTTGCCCGAGCCGGAAGGCCCCATGATCGCGAGCCACTCTCCCGATGCCACGGAGAGCGAAACGTCATTGAGCGCGCAGACCTCGACGTTGCTCTTGTATATCCGGGAGACGTTCTTGAGTTCGATCGGCATTATTCTCCTCGCAGGATCCCTGCGGGCTGTATCTGTTGCAATAATCTTAATGGAGCCGTGGAAGCGATCAGCGCCAGCGCGACACACCCCAGCAATACCGGAAGCAAAAGCACAGGCTGCGGCAGGATGGCGGCTTCAAAGTTTACCTTGCCGATCCAGAAAGCGATACCGCTGCCCAGCACGTAACCGGCGGTCGATCCAGCCAATGCCAGCAGTGCGGCTTCAGCGGCAAACAGGAAATTTACGGTCCTGTTGGATGCTCCCAGAGCTTTCATCACGGCAAAATCTTTGCGGCGTTCCAGAACTGAGCTGGTAAAGGTGGCAACCATCGAGAGCATGATTAACACGACCACCACAGCGGAAGACGCCAGCACGATGGATCTCGTTTTGCCGACGACGGCAGTCTGCGCCTGCGTGATTTGGCGGGCGGGCTGGACATCAAGCTCCGGCGCGGATGCTTTGAGTTTGCCGATGGCTTCTTCGATTTCGCGCGGCCTGCCTTCCACGCGCAAGAGAGCTACGTTGGGTGAAAGGCCTGTTGCATTGGCTAGATCACTGATGCTCACGTAAATTCGACTGTCATCGTCAGAGCCAGAAGTAAAAACAGTTTGCGGACGCACAGATAACGTCTTGGAACCGAAAGTAACGGTAAACGGCTGCCCGGATGGTGAGAGTTGTTCTGCCGCGCGCGCTCCCATGAGCGCGGAACCATCTGCACTGACCTGCTTTGTAGACCACCAGGAATTCATTTGCGCGAGACTGACTAGATCGGTGCCGCCGACGATGACCCGCGAGCCGCTGGATGCAGTACCAACAGCGTATGCGATGGGGACCACATTCTGCTTTGTATTCACGACAGTCCGCAAAGCAGCGAAATCATTTTGCGTAAGGCTACCCTGAGGCCGGCTCACGACCACATTGGCCCCGAAGCCACGGAAGTCGCGGCTGAGACGGCCTTCCAGATCAGAGTAAATGGTAAGCGCGGCGGTGGCGATGGTCGCTACGACGGCAACAGAGACCAGCGCAGTGAGTGCGCGGTCTTTGCGGACCCATGCGGCTTTGATCAGCAGGCGGAATAGAAGCTGCATGCGGCTCATGCGTCACCCCGCAGGACACTCATGCATCACCCCGCAGAACGACGGCAGGGTCAAAGCTCATGGCTTTTCTTACTGCTCCGGCGCTGCCTAAGAACGTGATCAGCACCGCGGCACAGAGCACAACCGCCAGCACAACAGGATGAACGACAATCGAGGAGCCAAAAATGCTTTGTCCGATCTGATGGGCAAGCGCCGAGCCGGCAAGAAAGCCGATCAGCCCGCCTGCCAGCGCAAGCAAACTGGCCTCAGCAAGAAACAGGGAAGCCACGGCAGCGTTTCCCGCGCCCAGAGACTTCATCAGGCCAACTTCCTGCCGCCGCTCAATAATCGTGGCCGCCATGGCGGCAGAGACCGCCAGCGCCGCGGCGAAGAGGGCGGCAAGCGTCAGCAGCAGCATGAGTCCGGAGACGCGTGAGAGCACCTTGCCCTGATTTTGTTCCACCTGGCGAACCTGCTCCACCCGGACATTGGGCAGCGCTTCATGAATCTGGAATGCAATGGAGTTCGCGTATGGCGAACAGTACCAGCGGTCGCGCATGGCCGGCGTCATCTTATTCGGATCTTTGCGCGCGAAATTATCTTCCGGCTTGGTCAGGGCACTCACGGCCACCCGGCGAACCGCATTGGGCTGTTTGAGAATGTCTTGAACAATATGCAGCGGAGCAACAACTGCCTGATCTTCCGCGCCGCCAGAATTCAGAATGCCGCTTATGTGTAAGCTCTTGCCGCCAATTTCTATCTGATCGCCAATGGCTAATCCGTTTTGCTGCGCCAGCTTGCTCCCGATAAGCACATCGGGTGGTTGATTTTGCGGCCATGCGGGATAGTCTGGAGGCCATTCGCCTTCCACCTTCCACCATGGATTTACGTCCGCACGCCGGTGGTGAAATCTTCTTTGCCATAGCGAAGCGGCTGGGCGAAATATGTGCCGATCAGGTCGGCCTTGATCTCCGTAGTCTTTGTTTTAGAATCAGCTGTTTTAGTAGAACCAGCTTTGATCATCTGGGGATCAGAAAGAAATGGCGCGAAGCCTTTGATGTTGTGTCCCCAGAAAATGCTTTTGAGCTTAATGAGGTCTTGCTCGGGGATAAAAGCGCCTTCCGTGGCAGGCTTCAGATTCACGCCGCCAATGTTTACATCCAGCGTGTCTTCGATCGGCGTAAGGACCAGGTTGGCGCCAAGGCTGCGCAGCTCCTGATTGATTTTGTCGCCGATATCGGTGCCCACGGCGATCATGGCTGTGGCAATGCTCATGCCCAGCGCAATGGCCAGCAGGGCCACGGTCTTGCGCCGCTTTTGCCTACGGAATGATTCGAACAACAATCGCAGGAACATTTAATTTGAGAATTGCCCAACTTGCTGGGCCAGGTCTGTGATGGAAATTACAACGGAATCGCCATCCTGAGCTGATTGTAAAGGAATGGGATTGCAGCCGCCCGGCTGGCCCACGCTCTGCGGATTTACCGGAGCGGCACAGTTCTTGCAGATGATCCCGGTAGAACCTTTGTAAAAACCCATACCGCCGCAAATCTGGCAGGCGTCAAAGACGGAAGCCACTTTGCCATCCGGCTTACGATAGAGCAGAAACCGCACCTTTGTGCCTTTCACATTGGCGCTATAGCGCTGCAGTTCACCCTGCGGCAGGTCTTTGGTGGAGATCACAGCCTTGCCACTCGCGTTAAAAGTGACTTCCGTGGCGGGTGAGATGGTTGGTTCCTTGGCGTAGATATACTCCGCCGTGACCATAAAGATGAAGAGAAAGGCGGTGGAGCAGGCCAAAATAGCCCAACGGCGTTCGCGGCGCGCCGTCCATTCCAGCTTTCTTTCTTCGGCTTTGTTCGTGGCGACCGCGGCCTCTGGCTTGCGCCGGCGATACTCCAGCAAGATCATCAGCGCCACCAGGGCCAGCATGGTGACAGGGAAGAAGAAATCATTGCGGACAATCGGCCCGATCACAGCCATTTCACGCTTGCTGGGCGGGAGAAAGCCGGTCTCTGAAAGCTCGTGAAAGCCGGAAATCAAAAGCTGTGCGGCCACAAAGAACAGCACCACGGCAGTTACGCGGAAAAACTTGCGTAGATCAATGCGCACGCTGCCTTTTACGAACATCACACCAAAAACTACGGCAAAGGCCACACCCAGCAACGTTCCCAGAAAGCTCATAAGCTCGGTGGAATTCAATGACACTCCGGCAAGGATGGCTACGGTCTCAATGCCTTCACGGAAAACCATGAGAAAGACAAAAGCGAAGAGGCCCCATTGCGAACCAGCGCCAGCCAGGGATTCAATCCGCGATTCAATCTGGCCTTTCAGTTTGCGGGCGGTTCGCATCATAAATACGATCATGCCGACCACCATAACGGCGGCCACCAGCATGATCCAGCCCTCAAAGCTATCCTGTTGAATGGGAAGATAGGAAAGCGCCACCGCGCCGGCTACACTCGCCAGCAGGGCAGCGCCCAGGGCAAAATAGACGGTCCGGCGCAGGTCCAGACGGCCGATTTTAGCCAGGTAAACCAGGGTGATGCCCACGATAAGCGCGGCTTCAACCCCTTCACGTAATGTCACCACCAAGGCTGAGAACATGAAATGAGTGTTAAATTATCGCCTTATTATGAAAATGAATTTCAATTTCAATTTCAATAAGAAAATTGTACCGAGCCTGTCTAAGGCAGTCAACAAATTGAAAATGCAGAACAAAAACGGGAATTGAGCCAGGGATTGACAGGGCTTAAGACTTGCAGACCCGCACATCCCGGTACTTACCTTGCAGCGTCATACCAAGCGTGGGACAAAACCTGAAAATTACCGTCTGCACCTCTGCCGGGGAACTCCTGCGGCTGCGTCCACTCTGGGAATCGATTTACGCCAGCGGCAGCTGCACGATCTTTCAGGATTTCTGGTTAAATCTGCTGGCGGCGGAGAGATTCCCCGACAGGGAACAGCCCTACGTGGTCTGTGCCGAGACCTCAAACGGTGTAGCAATTGTTCCCGCTGCGTTACGCGATAGCGATCATTCCATCCGGCTGCTGGGGGAAGAGCTTTTTGACTATCGCTGCTTTCTCCACGGTGGTGATGACCAGGCTCTGCGCGCGGCGTTAGAAGCGTTGTCATCTCTGGGACGTTCGCTGGAAATTGTTGCCATGCGTGAAGCTGACCGCAGGGTGAGCCCAACTGTGATCGACGAATTGCAGGTGCTCCCGTTTGCTGCTGCACCCGGAGTGCGTTGCGCCGAGACTTCAGCCGTGCAATTTGCGGCCGCTCACGGCCGGCTGGCCCGCAATCTGCGCCGCCTGGAGAGGCTGGGCCTGGAGCGCCGCAGCTACAATGGCGACAATCCGCAACTTTTGCGGTCAATCTATGCAGGCAAAGCCGCACAGCATCCTTCCAGCCTGTTCCATGATTCTGCACGGATTGAGTTCTTAATCAGCGCCGCGGCGCTCATGCCGGAGAGATTCGAAATCTTTACTTTAGAAAAAGATTCCGTGCCCACTGCAGCGGTAGTGACCCTTCTTGATCGGGGCTGCCGGCGTTTTTATACCGGATGGTTTGCCCCTGAGTATGAAAAACATTCACCGGCGCTGGCGCTGATCTATGAAATTACGCGGCAATCGCTGGCTGCTGGTCTTGATTGCGACTACATGACCGGTGAGCAGACTTACAAGATGCGCCTGGCGACCAGTTCAATGCCGCTGTATCGAGTACGGGCTACGACGGAGCAACTGGCTGCTGTGGCTGAGAGCACTCCAGAGTTGAGGGCGGTAGGGTAGATTTCACGGGCTAAGAAGCACAAGGTCCCTCGAGCCTGCCCTCGCACAATGAAGAAAGCTTGTGCTCGTCCTAGGCCCTCGGGATGACGTTCGTTAAATTCCAAAATCGGCCCAGGCGGCTACGAAGTACGCTGCGCTAATCCAGTGTCCCCAACTTTTTGAGAAATTGCTGTGCCTCTGCCAACTGCGGAAATAGTTTTTCTTCTTCGCGGAACGCCGCCGGATGCACCAGCCGCCTGCTGCCGCGCAGCTTTACCGGATGCCGCAAATGCAGCATCTCGTGATAGACCAGGTAATCGATGGCGTATTGAGGCACCCTGGGCCCATCAAAGACGCGGCTCACGACGATGGTATTGTGCGCAGGATCGTAATGTCCCAGGCTGCGCAAAGAGCGGTTGCCGCTCCACGTCATTTGCGGACGCGCCATCAATCCATGGAAGAAGCGCAGGTTCAGGTCGTCAAAAATCTGGTCAAGATCGTAATGCTGGCCTTTGGGGCCTTCAATGCGCTTGCGTCCACGCATCTGGCGGATGAGGTGTACCCGGGCGGCCATGGTCTGGCTGCCGGTAAATTTGCGGTATCGCGTGGCATGCGCTGGATCTACGGGCTTGCGGTGAAGCTTGGCGATCAGAATATGCAGGATGGCGTACAGCACCGGCTCAGGCGCGCCTTCCAATAGATCAGACAGGCGGACAAAGATGCGTCCCTGGCGAAGCCGGATCGTGCAATTAATGTTGGCGAAGCGATAGAAATGGACTTCAAACTCGGGCATGGGCGTGCGCGGACGCAGCTCACTATAGGCCTGCTCAAAAATCTGGGGGAGAATTGAAGTCATTTTTTTAAAATTCCCGGGCAAAACGAGGCAGCGAGTCCGGAGCACGTGCGCTATTTCTTTTTATCCGCGCCCTTCTGGTCGTGCGTGGTTTCTATGTCTTCGCGCGCGGCATTGGCGCTCGATTGCAGCGCCTCCTCCGCATCCTGAAGCGCAAAACGAAAATCAGGCGCCAACTTCTTCATCACCGGGTCAGTTTCCGTGGATGATTTAATGGCTTTCAGTTTCAGATCAAAGCGCGCATCAGCGTCAATCAATTCTTTCAGGGCCTTGTGGTAAAGCTTGACCGCATCCTTATCGAGATTGCGCCCCTCATACTGGTCCAGATTGTCATCCATTTCATCCAGGAGACTTGTGAAATCTTCCAGCAAATCATGGATGCGTGGGCCGCGTCCGTCGCCCAGTTTGGTATCCGTGCGGACCTGGTCAATTGCGTTGATCCGGGCTTCAGTAAAGTTGATAAGAAGCTTGATACGCTTGTCGGGCTCCAGGGAGGTTTCGCGGAGCTGATCAGTTTCAGCTTCAGTCAGGGGATCGCGTTTTTTTGCGCTGGCGGTCATGGCCAGCAGCAACAGGATCAAGATTAATTTGGTTGCGATCTTCATTTAGGTTCCTTATTTCTGGCCTTTCGCGGGCGGAGCGAACATGGCTTCAAGAACGTCTTGAGTGAGCTGTTCCACTTGCTTCTCCACCTCTTCCACTTTAGGCCGGTCTTCCGCTGCCAGAGTCCGCCGCATGTTTTCAAGGTTATGCTTGCACAGGCGCAGGTCCTTTTCGGTTTCCTTCATTTTCTTGCGCGTCTGCAGGACGAGATCATGTGCTTTGGTGGCATATTGCAGGACCTCCTGCACGGTGGCATGGCCTTTGATTGATTCGCTGTCAGTAAATTGCTTATCCGCAACGGCCACCAGCTTGGCAGCGATTTCAGCATAAAGCCTGCCTTGCTGCCCGGGTTCCGCGTGTTCGGCCTCAGCCTTTAGCTGATCAACGGTTTTGACTTCGCCAACAGCCGCAAGCGTGAGCAGCAACACGAAAATGATGGGAAGAGTTTTTGGCATTTTCAGTCCGGTAAGATCGCCTTTAAACGATGCCGAGCTTGAAACTCCTGGTCTGGGAATTTCCCTCCGGCGGCCGCCAGAAAAAGCTTATAGTTTGCCGCAGCAGGTTTGTACATTCTTAAACTATCGTAAGCAGTGGCACGCAAAAAATATGTGGCTGGCGTCTCCGGCTGCAGCTTAGCGCGTGCGTCAAGCACACGGATAGTCAGCTCATAATTCTTGTTTTCCTGCGCGGCATAGCCGAGATCAAGATACGCCTCCACAAAGCTGGGCCTGAGCTGTACAGCTTTAAGCAATTCTGCCTGTGCTTCAGAGTATTTTAGTTGGCGCAATAAAGCAGTGCCATAGTCGAGATGAAGCTGCGCGTCCTGGGGATTCTGGCTGGCCAGCGGTTGCAGCAGCGTGGCGGCAGCGGAATATTGTTTTGCGTTCAGATACAAGCTGGCCAATTCGCGAGCAATTTTGGGGTCAGGCGACGCGTTGTAAACAGGTTCCAGTTGCGCGATGGCTTCCTGCGTTTTTCCTTCAGCAGCAAGCAGCTTTCCCAACTGTAGCTGTGCGGCAGTGCTCTGCGGGTTGGCAGCCATGTACTTGCGCAGCCAGGTCTCCGCGTCAGCATAGCGCTTTTGTTTCAGATAGAGGCCAATGAGATGCTCCACGCTCTCACTGTTTCCGGCTTCTGCGAGCTTGAGGTATTGCTGTTCAGCAGCGGGGAGGTTGCCGGTGCGTTCCGTCATTTTGGCTATGCCTAGCGGCGCCTCAGAGTTTGACGGATCAAGCTCAGCGGCCTTTTGATATGCGGCCAGAGATTCCTGTGGCTGGCTTTCTTCTACCGCTTGCGCGAGTGATAACCATGCATCGGCCAGAGCCTGTTGCCCACCGACAGTTGGTTTCAAAGTAACGGCTATCCTAAATACGCCTGCGGCAGTGGCGAGATCGCCCGACTTGGCTAATGCCAGTCCAAGATTTTTTTGCGCCTCAAACCACTTTGGGTCCAATTCTGCGGCCTTTTTGTATGCGGTGATTGCTTCGGCGATCTTGCCCAGGTGGCTCTGCGCAAAACCAAGATCAAACCATACCTGAGGATTCTCCGCATGTTTGCTTGCCAGAGCTTGCAGCTTTTCTTCCGCTTGAGGGAACTGCTGTTTCTGCAAAAGGGATTCGGCATCTTTTAGATCGTCCGCTGCACGGTCCTGGGCCGCACGGTCAGCCGTTGATTGCGGGTGCGATTTTTGGGCGGGACGCTGCGCCGCCGCGTGCACTGCGCAACCTGCCAGCACTGTAATCGCGATGGCCTTATTTATGCCCATTGGATACAGAGTTCTCGTTTTTTAAGATGCGAGCCAGCCATTTACCGGTGTAAGATTTTGCTGATTTTGCCACGGTTTCCGGTGGGCCCGCCACAACAATCTGTCCGCCGCGGCCTCCGCCTTCAGGGCCGAGATCAATTACCCAATCGGCCACCTTGATGACATCCATATTGTGCTCAATCACCAGCACCGATCCGCCGGCATCAATCAGCTTGCGGAATGCCGTAAGCAGTTTGCTTACGTCATCGAAGTGGAGACCGGTCGTGGGCTCGTCAAAAATATAGAGCGCACCTTTGCCGGCGCGGGCTTTCTTGCGCTGCTCTTTTTCTTCCGGCGTGGCGGGATCAAATCCCTGCGCGCGGCCGCTGGGGACGAGATGCGCGGCCAGCTTCATGCGCTGTGCTTCGCCGCCACTGAGCGTGGTGGCAGACTGTCCCAGGCGCAGATAGCCCAGTCCAACTTCTTCAAGCACACGCATCTTGTCAGTGATCTTGGGATGCCCGGAGAAAAACTGCAGCGCTTCACGCACTGTGAGGTTCAGGACTTCATGAATATTTTTAGCTTTATAACGCACGTCAAGGATGGCGGGTTTATAGCGCATGCCTTTGCAGTCTTCACAAACCAATTCCACGTCCGCCAGAAACTGCATTTCGACCGTCACAGTGCCGTCGCCCTGGCACGTCTCACATCGGCCGCCGGGGATGTTGAATGAAAAATGGCCCGCGGTGTAACCGTGCTTATGCGCTTCGGGGACAGAGGCAAAGACTTCCCGGATGGAATCAAATGCCTTGATATACGTTACGGGATTGCTCCGGGGAGTCCGGCCAATGGCCGATTGATCCACAAGGACCACGTCAGCAATGTACTGGCCGCCGGTAACGCGCTTGAATCCATTCGCTGCCGGGCCCGCGCCTGCGGTGATGCCTTTCTCTGCCGCCAGCGCCTGATACAAAACATCATGCACCAGCGTCGATTTTCCTGACCCCGACACTCCCGTGATCGCCACCAGCATACCCAGAGGAATTTCCAGGTTGATGTTCTTCAGGTTGTGCGCGCGTGCGCCTTCAATGCGGATCATCGGCACGCCCGGTGTGCGACGGTTCTGCGGAATCTGTATCCGCAGCTCGTCATTCAAATATCTCCCCGTCAGCGACTGCGGCATCTGCTTGATCTGGTCATAGGTAGCGGAAGCCATCACGCGTCCGCCGTTTTCGCCCGCGCCGGGGCCAAGATCCAGTATGCGGTCCGCCGCCCGCATCACCTCGGGATCATGTTCCACCACCAGGATCGTGTTCCCCAGATTCCTCAGCTCATGCAGGATCGTCACCAGCCTCGCGGTGTCCCGGCTGTGCAGCCCGATCGATGGTTCGTCCAGCACATAGAGCGCACCCACCAGCCGCGAGCCGAGAGACGTTGCCAGCTGAATCCGCTGCGCTTCGCCGCCGCTCAGCGTTGAAGCCAGCCGGTCAAGCGTGAGATATTCCAGTCCAACGTCATTCAAAAATTTCAGCCGCTCGCGGACCTGCTCCAGAATTTTTCCAGCGATCTCCGCTTGCTCGCGCGACAGACTCAGCGTCTTAAAAAATTCCGCTGCCTGTTCGACCGTCAGCTGCGTCAGCTCGCGTATATTTTTGCCTTCAATCTTTACCTGCAGCGCATCCGCCCGCAACCGCCCGCCACCGCACTCCGGACACACCGCATACCCCCGATACCTGCTCAGAAACACGCGCACATGCAGCTTGTATTTCTTCCGTTCCAGCGCCGCAAAAAATCCCTGTATGCCGGGGAATTTGTCTTCGCCTTCAATCACCAGCTGTTGCTGGTCCGCGTCCAGGTCCTGCCATGGGACATCCATCGGCACGCCGCTCTGCTTGGCCATCTTTCTCAGGTCAGCCATGTGTGCGCGATACTTCGGCTTGGTCCACGGCTCAATCGCGCCATCGCCCAGTGACTTGGTTACATCCGGAATCACCAGGTTCAAATCAAAATCAATGGTGTTGCCAAAGCCCTGGCATCGTGCGCACGCGCCAAAAGGATTGTTAAATGAAAACAGCGGCGGCTCTGGCTCTTCATACTTAATGTGGCAGTTCTTGCACTCGAACCGGTGAGAGAAGCGCCACTGCTGGACAGTCTCGCTTTCACGTGGCGCGGTTTGAAATACGGTTTCACCGGCCTCGCGATAACCCGTCTCCAGCGCATCCACAATGCGTGACCGCTGGTCCGGCGCCACAACGATTCTGTCCACCAGCACATAGACCGTCTGGCTGAAATCGATGTCCAGCAATGATTCTGGCGTGGCGAACTCAAAGATCTGTCCGTTTTGGAACAACCGTCCAAAACCTTTTTTGCGCAGATCAAATAAGCGTTCGCGCAACGCGTTTACCACTGTCTCAGGGACGGCAGGGGCCTTGGCGGATTTGGCGGCGGCTTTCTTTGCCCGACCCTTCTTTGCTTTCTCCGCCTGCGTCGGCACAGCCACAGCCTGTACCGGAAAGAGCACATTCAACCGCGTGCCTTCGCCCAGCGCAAGAATGGTCTGCGCCACTTCGTCCACTGTGTCTTTCTTTACTTCCTGTCCACACTTGCGGCAAAACGTGCGGCCCACCCTGGCGTACAGCAGACGCAGGTAGTCGTAAATCTCCGTGGCCGTGGCGACAGTCGATCGCGGATTGCGTGTGGAATTTTTCTGCTTGATGGCAATCGCCGGCGCAATGCCGTCGATCAGGTCAACGTCCGGCTTCTCAATGCGCTCCAGAAACTGCCGCGCATAGGCCGAAAGCGACTCCACATACCGCCGCTGCCCCTCGGCGTAAATCGTGTCAAAGGCCAGGGAACTCTTGCCACTCCCGGAGACCCCGGTCACCACCGTCAGCGCATTGTGCGGAATCTCAAAATCAATATTCTTGAGGTTATGCACCCGCGCCCCGCGGACAACGATGCTCTCGCTCTCCGCGATTTTTACTTTTTCCGAACTGTGATCTGATACAGCCATGGTTACCCGATTCCAATCAGTTCTCATCCACAAGCACTTGCTCTGTCGCGATCTCGGGTCTCGAGGGCTCGCATCGGCAGGGAAGCCAGTAGGGTTACAGGCAGGCCCAGTGAGTGAGGCTGAATCCTTTATTGTACTTGGTTTTCGCAAGCGGGAGAAAATGAACAAAGATCACGTGTCATTCCGAAACCACCTGTATCCCGAACCCACGTGCCATCCCGAACCCACGTGTCGTCCCGAACCCAGGTGCCATCCCGAACCAAGGTCGAGCCTTAGTGAGACCGCAGCGTGAGGGATCTGCTCCGCTGCCGCTTTGCGTGAGCCAAAAACGAACTTTGTTGATGGCACGTTGTTAAGACAATGCTCAATCAGCATTCATCTGCGCAAATCTGCGGCAAAAGTCTTGCTCTTCTCCGTGCCTCCGTGTCTCCGTGGTGGGTTTTCCTGCGTCAATCCGCGGTAAGTTTCTCCCGTCCCACCACGCTTCTCAACTCCAGTACCTCCAGCGGACAATCCACCCAGTTATGGCTCCAGCACACAATCAAATCGCACCCCGTCAGCGGATGGGCATGCAACAAAAAGTTTCGGCTCTCATATTCAAATTCAATCCTCACCCGTTGCCATTTGTCACGCTCCACCTCACGCAGGGCTTCGCAATCAGGAAAGGCAGCCTGCAATTGGGTCACGGAAAAGCCGAGTTGCAGTGCCATTGCGCCAAACAGAAAAACCACCCCTAGCTCGTTCGTCGGAGCGCAGGTCAGTGGAGCAAGTCGCAACGGTGGCCCGCAAACTGGACGATCAGTGAAAACCGTAGTCGTCCGCCGGCTCAAACTTCCTGCTTCGCCGCCCGGCAGGGATGTTGACCTGTATATACTGGTCCGCTCCGGTTCCATCTCCAGATATGTAGCAATAATGTCCATGACATCTTTCCATTCCTCGGCCAGGCCTTCTCGTCGGGCGTAAAGGTGCATCGCCTCCGGCACGCGCATCCATCCTTTAAAGCGGCCCATGAATGGTTGCACGCTGAACTTGCTGTGCAGCGTGTACTCCATAATCGTCGGTATCTTTCCCAGCTTGCGGACTATCCCGGCCCAGTCAACAAATAGGGTTCTCATGCTTACCCGGAAACCAGCGCCTTCGCGCTCCAGGCCGCAAGCCTCGAGCGTGCGCGAATAGTTTCCAAAGTTCATCCGCATCATCCGGGTCGTAATTTTGGTGGCAAATTGCACCTCTGGAAAGCTTGGCACGTGGCCCAGCTTGGTGGCACATTCCTGTATGGCTGCAATCATCTCTTCTCTGGTCACTCTTTCTCTCCAAATAAGAAAAGCCACCCAGTGGGTGGCTCCTGTAGTTTCTTAAATTGTCATTTTTGGCAATTTCGGCGATTTTGGCAATCGCTTACATACACTTCTTCCCGGCAGGTCCCATCTTAGAAAAAAGAAGGGGGAAAGCAGCTATAAAGCTCCGGCTGAACACCGAGTGCTGATTACTGACTGCTTCCGGTTGCTGGCCTTTCTGGGTCTCCCCACCGACGCCGCTCTCGGTCATCCCAGCCCTCATCTTAAGCGAACATGGAGCGAATTGCAAGTGAAAAGAACGGGATTTATCCCTTTTACAAACCCACCAAGGCTGGTACTCTGAATTCGCATGAAAACCGCGTTACTCAGGGTAAGCGACAAGAAGGAAATCACAGCAAATGAGGCGGCTGTGAGAAATGAAAAAAGAGCCTTCTGCCCGCAGTGTCGCAAATCTGTCCGGCTTCATATCAAACGAAAAGCCAACGGACAGCCCAATCATTTTGAGCATTTGAGTCATACAGGAAGATGTTCTCTTGAGCATCCTTATCGAAGCGACTAGCTCTTGGTCGTTTTTTATGGCTTCTCGGGTGGGGCTGGACCTTCAGCAGATCGGATACCGGCTTCTTTGAAATCCTCACGCCAGCGCCAAAGGCGCGCTACAGCCTAGCCCAGGCGCGTAAGCCCTGGGTAGGCATATGGAAAATGTTGGAGCCCCGTAGGTGGCGACACATCACCCAAACACATATTTCGGATCGAACGGAATGCCTTGTTTCTTCAACATCGTGATAAATTCCCGTTCGAACGTAAACTTGCGGTGACGCGCTTCCTGATTGTCGATGTATTGAATAATTTTAGATATATTTGGCGAACTCACGCTGAACGCCCCATAGCCTTCCTGCCATGCAAACTTCACTCCATGGTCACCGACCCATTTTGATGAATTGGATTTAATTAATGTAACTGCTCTGATCAGCGTAAGTTTCGGCGGCAATCGAAAGAGCACGTGAATGTGATCAGGCATGCCGCCTACGGCAAATGGCAGCATGTCCTGATTTTTGCAGATGCCGGCAATATACGCCCACAGTCGTGGCTGGAGTTCTTTGGTGATGAGCTTTGCGCGTTCTTTTGTGCTGAAGACTAGATGGATGTGATTTTGTGCGTAGCTGTGCGCCATGTGCCGCCCCTCCGGGGCTCGCCATTTATAGCACCTTTACCCAGGGCTCACGTGCCTGGGCTAGGCTGTTTCGCGCCTGCGGCGCTCGATGCCTTGGGTCGGTGACTTTCCTTCGCGCTCTTTGCGGAGGGAAGAATTCATACTATCCGCGGACCCTACATACCAATGGCCACCAGACAGCAAACCATAGCTACCACCAGAGCCGCAACGCGCAAACGGTGCAGGCTGTCCCACTTCTTATGCTCGCGCTGCGCTTCTTGAGAAAAAGCGTTGGGATCCAATTGGGTCATCCGGTTGTTGATTGGCACAAGGACCAGAACAGTGTGAATAATCACCGCACCCCAGATAACGCAGGCTGCGATGAGCAACAAGCCGCCAGACTCATGGCGATGGACAATGGCTTCACCGATGAGCAGCAGCAAACTGGCCGCGTACCAGAAAGGCATGGCGGTGCCGAGTCTTCGCGCAAACAAACGAATCGCCTGGGCCTGGGCGCGATTGTCCAGCTTGCGCAGAATGGGATTGATGAAAACAGAAACGGCAAATTCCGTTCCTATCAGCAATCCAATACAAAGGGTCGTCACAATATTTAAGACCAAAATCATTCTCGCCCTCCCGCGCGGATAAAAATTGGGCTTGCTTTTGTGTTTCTAGAAAATAGATGTGGGAGAACTTACGGCGTTGCAATTGTGTGCTGCTGATTTCGTACCTAGTCCTGATTGCGTTGAATGGATTAGGTAATCTGGTGAAAACTGCAGAAGGCTTGCGCGCAACATAAAAGGCTGCCCACAAAGGGCAGCCCATAAAAGATATTTGAAATCTACGCCGCTTCTGCTGCTTCCACGTTGATGCCCCGTGCCAGTTCGGTCAGCTTGTCGTTGGTAGCGTGTTCTTCGTCCAGAGTCTTCTGCAGCATCTTGGCGAAATTGTCGTGTCCCAGCAGCTCCGCATACGTTCGGACACACCCATACCCCGCCATCTCATAATGCTCCACGTGCTGCGCCGCTCCGATCAGCCCCGCGTCCATCACTTCCGGCTCAGCTTCTTCTTCCATCAACTCTTTTCCGTCCGCGATCACGCCTTCCATGCCCTTGCACTTCTTGCCCTTAGGACTCTCTTCAAGTTCTTTGAAGATTGTCTCTAGGCGTTCCACATGCACCTCAGTCTCTTTCAGGTGTTTCTCGAAACCGGCCTTCAGCTCTTTCGACGTTGCCTTCTTGATCATCTTAGGCAGGGCCTTCAGGATCTGATTCTCAGCCGAGTAAAGGTCTTTCAGTTCTTCGACAAATAGGTCTTTCAAGGATTCCATGTCCATGATTTTTTCCCCCTCGTGAATTGTTCTTTTAGCTTTCACTAACCTAGATGTGGCAACGTGCTGCGGGTGTGTCCCGATTCTGAACAGCAACCCTCGATTTCGAGAGATGCTGTTTCGCCAACGGCATTAAACAAAATTAACCTGCATTCTCGCGTGATTCCGTTTCCGGGCTGTAAAATAAAGGGATTACCAGCAGCCAGCAAGCAGACAAGACAGCTTACGGCTCAGATCAGCTTTTCAACTTTCACCTTTCAATGGAGACAAGGCCAAAATGAGCGTTACACCTCTTTCCAAACCAGAGACCGAAGCAACCAAGCAACCACCACAACAGGGAACCCAATATGTCTATTTCTTCGGCGGTGGCAAGGCTGAAGGAAATGGCAAGATGAAAGACGAGCTAGGCGGCAAAGGCGCTGGTCTGGCTGAGATGACGAATGCCGGTCTGCCGGTCCCGCCGGGTTTCACCATACAGACAGCGGGCTGCCGTGAATTCATGAAGACCGCCAAAGTATCTGACGCGCTGGAAAAGCAGATGACCACAGCCCTGGCGCGGCTGGAAGAGCTGCAAAAACAGAAGCTTGGCGCGGGAGAGAACCCGTTGCTGGTGAGCGTCCGCTCGGGCGCAAAGTTTTCCATGCCCGGCATGATGGACACCATCCTTAACCTGGGCTTGAACGATGAGAGCGTGCAATCGCTGGCCAAGAAGAGCGGCAATGATCGCTTTGCCTACGACTCCTATCGCCGCCTGATCCAGATGTACGGCAGCGTGGTGCTGGAAATTCCCAAGCCGGAATTTGAAGAAATATTTGACGGGCTGAAGCACAAGCGCGGCGTAAAGCTGGATACCGAACTCACCGCCGCCGATTTGAAAGAAGTCATCACGCAGTACAAAGCGCTGGTGAAAAAACATACCGGCAAGGACTTTCCGCAGAACCCGCTGGAACAGCTGATCGGCTCGCGCAACGCCGTGTTCCGCTCATGGAACAACGATCGCGCCAAGGTTTATCGCCGCATCAACAATATCTCTGACGATCTGGGCACCGCCGTCAACGTGCAAGCCATGGTCTACGGCAATCTGGGTGAGACCAGCGGAACCGGCGTGGGCTTTACGCGCAATCCTGCCAACGGAGACAAAGAATTTTACGGCGAGTTTCTGATGAACGCGCAGGGCGAGGACGTGGTGGCCGGTATCCGTACGCCGGTTCATATTCTGGAACTGCACAAGCTGATGCCCAAGGTTTATGACCAGCTGCGGGACATTACGACGCGCCTGGAAAAACATTATCGTGACATGCAGGATTTTGAATTCACCATTCAAGAGGGCAGCCTGTACATGTTGCAGACCCGCAACGGCAAGCGCACTGGACGCGCCGCTGTTCGCGTGGCCCTGGACATGGTGAATGAAGGGCTGATCAAGAAAGAAGAAGCCATTTTCCGCGTTGAGCCGAACCAGCTGTATGACTTCCTGGTTCCCAAGCTCGATGAAAAAGGTGGCGACGTGGAAGTGATTGCCAAAGGTCTGCCGGCATCGCCGGGAGCAGCCGTTGGACGCATCGTTTTCACCGCCAATGACGCTGTCGCCGCCGCAGGTAGCGGATCGCAGAAGAATCCTGTGATCCTGGTGCGTGGTGAGACCACGCCGGAAGATATTCACGGCATGGAAGTGGTCGCCGGAATTTTGACCTCGCGCGGAGGTATGACCAGCCACGCTGCCGTGGTCACGCGCGGTATGGGTAAGTGCTGCGTTGTGGGCGCCGGTGAAGTGGAAATCGACGACAAGAAAAAGATCATGCGCGTAGGCTCGCACACATTCAAAGAAGGCGATTGGCTTTCACTGGATGGAACAACCGGCCGCGTGATCAAAGGCCAGTTGGGAACTGTCCCGGCAAAACCAGACGATCCAGATCTGCAGACGCTCTTGGGATGGTCTGAGCCATTCCGCAAGCTGGGTGTTCGCGCCAACGCAGATATTCCTCGCGATGCCATTGCTGCCCGCAGCTTTGGCGCAGAGGGAATTGGTCTCTGCCGCACGGAGCACATGTTCTTTGCGGAAGACCGCATTGGACACATGCGCGCCATGATTCTGGCCCGCACGGAAGCCGATCGCAAAGCGGCGCTGGCAAAGCTGCTGCCTGTCCAGCGTGAAGATTTCGAAGGCGTCTTCAAAGCCATGGACGGTTTCCCGGTAACCATCCGCCTGCTCGATCCGCCGCTGCATGAATTCCTGCCGCGCCGTGAAGAGCTGATGGTGGAGATTGCGCAGCTGGAAATCAAAGAGCCGAAATCGCCGCGGCTGCATGAAGCGCGCGAGCTGTTGCGTCGTGTGGAAGAGCTGCACGAATTGAACCCGATGCTCGGACATCGTGGATGCCGCCTGGGCATCACGTATCCTGAGATTTCTGAAATGCAGGCGCGCGCCATTTTTGAAGCGGCTGTGAATGTTTCAAAAGCCGGCGTGAAAGTATTTCCTGAAGTCATGGTTCCGCTGGTCGGCATGATGAAGGAAATGGAAAACCAGAGCGCCATCATCCGCCAGGTGGCCGAACAGGTATTCAAAGAAAAAGGCGCCAAGGTTGAATACATGGTTGGCACCATGATTGAGTTGCCGCGCGCATGCACGGTGGCCGATCAGATTGCCGCTGACGCTGAGTTCTTCAGCTTTGGCACGAACGACCTCACGCAGACGGCTTACGGCTTCTCGCGCGATGACATCAGCAAATTCCTGCCGGCTTATATCGAACGGGGCATTTTGAAGAGCGATCCATTTGCCACCATCGATCAGGAAGGCGTGGGCGAGTTGATGGATATTGCGGTGAAGAAGGGACGCAAGACCCGGGCAAAATTGAAAATCGGAATTTGCGGCGAACACGGCGGCGATCCTGCCTCTGTAGAGTTCTGCCACAAGCTCGGATTGAACTATGTCTCCTGCTCACCTTATCGCGTGCTTACTGCGCGACTGGCGGCGGCTCAGGCATCAGCGGCGGAAGAGCTCAAGACCGAAGGCGGTAGAACGAAGTAAAACCTTTGAAACACAGAGGAATGGAGTAAGCAGAGGAAATTGGAATTAAATGAGATATCGGGGCAGATTATTGGTGCCGCTCTCAAGATACACTCGGCAATTGGTCCGGGAGTGCTTGAGAGTGTGTATCAAACCTGCTTACTCCATGAACTCCAACAGTGTGGACTAAACGTCAAATCGCAAGTTGCTCTTCCAGTTGTTTATGAGAATTTGAGGCTTGATTCGGGTTATCGGATAGACCTTATTGTTGAAGACAAAGTAATTGTCGAGCTTAAATGCGTAGAAACTCTTTTGCCTATTCATAAAGCTCAATTATTGACGTACCTACGCTTGGCGAATAAGCCTCTCGGATTGCTATTGAATTTCAATGTTGTGCATTTGCGCGATGGTATTAAGCGCGTTTTGAATAACAAATATCAGATCGGTGCCGCGGCACACGGTTAGCCCCCCGACCTCTGTGTCCTCAGTTCCTCTGTGTTTCAAGGTTTACTGAACCTTCTGCAGTCGCTCAATCAGCTTCTGGGCCAGATTGTCTTCTGACTCTGACCACAACACGCGTCCGCTGATGCCGGCATTTTGCTCTATAGCGCTGGTGAAACTTACGAGTTTTTGCACGTTCGACTTGATGCGCTGTTCCAGAAATTCTGTATATTCCGCTTCTTCAAAAAGGAACGGAGCGTCCAGGCCGAAATCAACCTGAATATGGCCAGTCTCCTGGAAGGTGGCGTCTTCAAATTCAGTTCCAAAGGCAATGAATTTTACGGTCTGCGGTTGCAGAGTCCAGGTCTGGTCCAAATCGCCTTCCTGCTTTGGGACCCATAGGTCCCAGAGAACGTCGACCTCGTAGGCATTATCCTCATGCAGAAACTCGCTGGCCAGCTCCATGGCGCGCGCCGGATCCAGGCGATCGTCAAAAGTCTGCTGGAAGATAATGGGCTGGTCCCAGGAGATGCTGCGGATCGCCAGATAGCCCACACCGGTACGCTCGGCGGAGAAAGGGAACTGCTTCAGCACAGAGAGCAGGCGAGACAGCATTTCCTGTTCGTGGAAGCTGGGAAACCAGATGCTTAGATAGAGACGGTCAGCCATGGTTGCAAAATAACGATCGCAAACAATATTGTAATCTCAGATGCAAAATCGCGCAGGCAGATAGAACTCAAACAGTCGTTGATTTACGATGCTGGTTTGCCTAGAGTAACCATTCGTGGTGAAGGAATTGTGGGAGGAAATTTAAGATGTACGGTGTTCGATATCTGGCAGTCTGCGGCCTGGCGTTCGTTATCTGGATGGGTGGAGCACCTTCGCGCGGGCAGCAGCCGCCGGAAAAGAAGCCTGTCATGGAAACACCCGCCATGCGGCTGGTGTCGGCACGGAACGTTTTTATGAATCGCGCACGCGGGAGCAGGATCCCCTTTGACGTGATTCAATCCACCGTGGAAGGCTGGGGGAAGTTTACGGTGGTAGCGTCTCCGGACAAGGCCGATATCATTATTCAAATATCTTCCAGCGGAGATTCGGGCGTCCAGGTTTCCAGTACTTCACAAACCTCGCCGGATAGCGGACATGAAGAGAAGTCCAACTCAACCCGGAAAGATATTTCGCCAACAGATATAACGATGATAGTGTCAGACGCCCGTAACAAGCGCGTACTCTGGTCTGCCATTGAGCCGGTAAAGTTTGCCGTGAAGGAAAAAGCCAAGGAAAACAATCTGGTGGATGCTGCCGAGCATCTTGCTGCAAGATTCCATGAGCGCTTGGACCAGCCGATAACAAAGTAAATCTTAATTTTTTCGCGCCATGAAAGTGAGATGCGGGAATCGCGCAACCCACACTCCATGCTGCTGAATCTCAGCCTTCATTGTGCGCCATTCATATACCCTTGCTCGTAGAGGGGCGCTCGCCACTGTATTACTTCTGTACGTCTTAGCAGGAGCAGTCCACTGTAACGCCCAAGCCACCACCCAAGGCCAATGGTCTGCTGTTGCTACCTGGCCCACACGCGCGGTTCACACTACCTTATTGCCTGATGGACGGGTTTTCTTTGTTTCGTATTACACGGAATCATTGCAGCCGCATATATGGGACCCGGGGAGTAACACGTTTACTACAACCGCGTCCTCAACTCACGCGCTCTTCTGTGCCGGACACACGATTCTGGCCGACGGCAGAGTGCTGATCGCAGGCGGACACATTGCCGACTATGTGGGCTATCCAAATGTTGTGATCTATGATCCGGCGACAAATGGTTTTACTTCTGCGCCCAATATGAATGAAGGCCGATGGTATCCCACCGCTACAACCCTGCCGAACGGTGACGTGCTGGTGGTCTCCGGCGATGTGAATTCGAACACGAATGTGGATCCCCTGCCTCAGGTTTTGCAGCTTGCAACGAATACATGGCGCAACCTGACCTCCGCGCAATTAGCGCTGGCGCTTTATCCGAACATGCTGGTAGCTCCCAATGGACAAGTGTTTGAAGCCGGTCCCAGCAAACAATCGCGCTATCTATCAACCGCGGGTCTTGGCGCGTGGAGCAATGTGGCTCTGCATATTTTCCCAGCGTCCCGCGATTATGGGCCAGCAATGATGTATGAGTCAGGCAAAGTGCTGGTGATCGGTGGCGCCGATCCGCCTACCGCCACGGCTGAGACCATAGATTTGAACGCGGCAGCGCCTACATGGAAATCCACCGGCAGCATGCATTTTCCGCGCCGCCAGCACAATGCAGTGATTTTGCCAGACGGAAAAGTGCTTGTCGTGGGTGGCAGCAGCGCTGCTGGCTTTGATACTTCAACCTCTCCAGTCTTTCCCACGGAGATGTGGGACCCAGCGACTGGAGCGTTTACGGTCATGGCCAGCATAGCCGAGTATCGCGGATATCACTCCACGGCCCTGCTGCTGCCGGATGGCCGCGTGCTCTCTGCTGGAGGAAATGTTGGCGGACCGAACGCCCAGCTATTTTCACCGCCTTATTTGTTTGCCGGAGCACGTCCGACGATTTCCTCTGCGCCAACCGGGGTTGGTTATGGCCAAAATGTGTTCATCAGTACTCCAGACGCAGCCGCAATCACCCAGGTCACCTGGTTACGTGCCGGCTCAACCACGCACACCAATGACATGAGTCAGCGCTTTATGCATCTGACCTTCACTGCAACCAGCACTGGATTAAATGTGACCATGCCGGCGAACGCTAATCTTGCGCCGCCGGGAACCTACATGCTTTTTATCTTGAATAGCGCCGGAGTTCCTTCCGTGGGGAGCATGGTGCAGATGTCGTCAGCTCCAATTACTACCGGAAATGTAACTGGCAATGTGACGAATACAGCAGGCGCTCCCGTGCAGGGTGTTTCAGTCACCTCTGGCGGCAACGGCTCGGTCACCGGCGCTGACGGGGCTTACACTCTGCAAGCGCCGGCCGGCTCTGCCGTTATTACGGCAGCGTTGGGCGGATATCAGAGCGCTTCAACCACCGTCACCGTAACTGCCGGTCAAAGCACGGCTGCTCCCACACTAGTGATTACGCCGCTGAATCCTGGAAACATCGCGGGGCAGGTGGTCAATAGCGCCAGCGTCGGGCTTGCCGGTGCAACGGTCACGGCAAGAGGCGTGATGGCAGTTTCGGCCGCGAATGGCACTTATACCCTCAGCAACGTGCCTGCGGGTGCAACAGCAGTTACAGCATCGCTTACCGGATTTCAGACAGGCATCGGCAAGTGTAACCGTGGTAGCTGCCGCCACCACGACTGCGCCTGTGATTACGCTGGCCTCAGGCAGTGGAACTATCAGCGGCACAGTGAAGACTTCTGCCGGAGCGGCGATTGCCGGGGCCTCAGTCGGCTTTGGCGGCGGCACAACAACCACAAGCGCTACTGGAGCCTACTCTCTTACCGGTGTCCCGACAGGAACTGTTCAACTTGTGGCTTCGGCAACTGGGTTCCAGAGCGTAACCCAGAGTGTTGTGGTGAATGGCGGCGCCGTTACTACATCTAATTTCACTTTGCCTGCAGTGGGCGCCACAGGGACAGTTACAGGCAAAATCACAAATATCTCCAACGGAGGAATTCTTGCTGGCGCAACAGTCACATGGAGCGGCGGGACCGCCACTGCGAATGCCAGTGGAATCTATACGCTGAGCAATGTCACCACGGGAAGCCGGAGCATCACCGCGAATAAAAGCGGCTTCCTGGCCAGGTCGGGAACTGTAAATGTTTCAGCCGGGGCCACAGCCACTCTCAATCTACAACTAGCCACCGCAGGAAAGATCACGGTGAAAGTTGTGTCCCCGAGCGGGGCAGTGGTCAGCGGAACCAGTGTAACTATCAAGGGTGGCATTATCGCCAATACCGTGACCGGAGCTACAAGCACTGCCGGAACATTTACAACTGCCTTTATTCCAGTTGGCAGCTACACCGTCACGGTATCCAAGACCGGGCACACCACACAGAGCTAAAACGGTCACTGTTACTAGCGGGGTCACCAGCACCGTCACGTTTACCGGCTTTTAGGAGATTGAAATGATTCGCAGTGGTAGGTTCAAATTGTTGTTGATGTTTGTCATGCTCGGACTGTTTGCGCTTGGCGCCCAGGCGCAGACCTATACAGCGCAAGATCTGGGCGTTCTTCGAGCAGGCAGCGCTCGCGTGCATGACGTTAACTCATTAGGACAAGGAGTAGGCGAATCCGGACATCCTCATGGAGCGGAGACGCACGCATTCTTCTGGCAGAAGCAGGGCGGTATACGCGATCTGGGCACGTTGCCCGGCGGAGACTATAGCGCGGCATTTTCCATCAACGATACAGGCGTGGTGGTCGGCACCTCGAATACGTCCACCAACATGCACGCATTCTCCTGGACTGAGAGCCAGGGATTGCACGATCTGGGCACGCTGCCGGGATCAAATTCCAGCTCTGCATACTCCATCAACAATCAGAACCAGATTGCCGGAGCTTCCGGAGGGCATGCCACTCTCTGGAGTAATGGCAGTATTACGGACCTGGGAACGCTTGGCGGCGCAACCAGCGAAGCCCATGACGTGAATAAGCTCGGCATGGTCGCCGGCGTTTCCGATGCCCCCGGCGGCCCTCGCGCTTTTTTGTGGCAAGGCGGAACCATGCAAAATCTGGGAGCATTGCCGGGCGACTTCAGCAGCCGTGCGGACCATATCAATGACAACGGGATGATAGTAGGAGCATCTGAGGGCGGCGGTGGTGTCCGCGCTTTTATGTGGACCAGTTCCACAGGATTAGTTCCTTTGGATTCATCTTCCGGCAGCATTTATAGCGAAGCTTTCGGCGTAAACAATCAGGGCCAGATTGTGGGCGAGCTTGCCGGTTCACTTGGCAACCGGGCTTTCCTATGGACCAGCCAGAGCGGAATGATTGACTTGAATGATCTGGTCACAAATCTGCCTGGAGACGTGGTGCTTACCGGCGCCTTTGCTATCAATGACAACGGGCAGATCGTCGTTTTTGGTTTGAAAAATCGCAATGCTAACAAGCATCAGGAAAGTACCCTGGACAGCCATGTCCACGCGGGACCAACACGCGTCTTCCTGCTTACGCCGCAATAGGGAAACCGTCAGGTATAATTCAGCGCATGCTCGGTGGACGCACCAACGAACAATGGATCGCACAGTACGCGAGCAGCCATACGCATCCGATCAACCGGATTTGCCATACGTTAGGTATTCCGCTGATTGTGCTGTCACTGGCGCTTGCCCTAGCGGCAATTTTCTTACACCCGCTTTGGATGTACGCATTAGGTCTATTTATCTTTGGGTGGGTCCTGCAATTTATTGGGCATGCTTTTGAGCACAAAGAGCCGGAGTTTTTTCATGACTGGCGATTTCTGCTGGTGGGTGTGCGGTGGTGGTGGGCCAAGATGTGCGGCCGAGCCTGATCCTGGGTCACATTAGAATCTCTAATGATTTTTTAAGGTGGCTCTAAGTTTTTCACCATACATTTCCAGTTGAATTGTGTATCGTATCCATCAGGATGCTGCGCAGTTTTTAAGAAAATGCTTTACTATGCTCGCAAATTCGCTCACGGCGCCCTGCTAAGCCTTGTTTTCCTGCTTGCCGTGGGAACAAACCCAACCTGCTTGTCTATCGATAACGATGGTGATGATGCAACTCCCGCTGTCACCGTGGAACTGAATTTTGCTCTTCCGTCTGAGAAAGTAGCCAGCCTGGAAAAGGCCCAGCGTGCAACTTTGGCAACGGTTGTAATGATTGAGCCGTCCAGACAGGTTACAGGCTTCAGCCAACAAGACGTACACGCGCCGGAAACACCATCCCTGCCACTTATAGTTCCTTTGCGTACCTAGCTCACCCTCAAATCTAAAACTGTTTTCAGTGAACTGAGCTGCTTTGAATAGCAGATTCCAGAATTGCAGCAAATTGCCTGCAACAGTCACTCTCGCAAAACGGTTAAACGCCACCAATTCCATGGATGCGCTGTCACAAAAATGAATGTGCAGCCCAATGAATGTGCAGCCCAGGTATGCCTGCCGTCTATTGCCCCCGAGTGGCAAAGCGGCGGGAAAAAGAGGGAGATAACGAAAGAAGGAAACGAGTTTCCGACCACTGCAAATTACAAAACCGAGATTTTAAGTTGTTGTCTCCTTTTTCTGCCACGTTGCACTTGGGCAGGAGGCCGGGCTGGGGCGCCCGGCTTTTTTTATCTGAGACATCGACTTTCAAAGCAAGATTCGGGGCGCAGAAAAGTTTTGCGAAGCATATATAGGAACGTAGATGTCGGACGATCAACATTGGGAGAGGTTATGTCAGCAGCAAAAGTCCAAACGCCATTATTAACTAAAGCAAAACAAAGCAACGTTGAATCACGGATTAGCGCTCTCAACTGGCCGCAACTCTCATCGGACCTGCATGAGCAGGGATGGGCACGGACCGGAGTGGTTCTTACCGCAGACGAATGCCGGGAACTGCGCGGACTGTATGGCAATGATGAGTTATTCCGCAACAAGGTGGTGATGGCACGACATCGCTTTGGGCTGGGTGAATACAAATATTTTGCGTATCCATTGCCTGATCTTGCCGGAGAGTTGCGTGAATCTCTTTATTCGCATCTGGCTGAGGTCGCCAATGATTGGGCAATCAAACTGGGAGGCAAGCCGGAGTATCCCGGTACGCATCAGGAATTTGTCGCGCTTTGCCGCGCCAAAGGACAAAGCCGCCCAACACCGCTAATGCTGCGCTATGAAAGCGGCGGCTATAACTGCCTGCATCAGGACCTTTATGGCGCGGTTTATTTCCCGCTGCAAACGGTCTTCATGCTGGACCAGCCCGGACCGGATTTTGAAGGCGGCGAGTTTGTGCTGGTGGAACAGCGGCCCCGCGCGCAGTCCGCGGCGCATGTGATCGCGCCAAAGCAGGGGGAAGGTGTGATTTTTACCACTCGATGGCGTCCTGTGCAGGGAAGCAGAGGCCACTACCGTGTGAACATCAAACACGGCGTAAGCAGGGTGACGCGTGGCAAACGGCATACCCTGGGGATTGTCTACCACGATGCGGAGTGAGCGACGGCATCTTCTACCGT
Organism: Terriglobia bacterium; assembly: GCA_963724105.1. Lineage (GTDB taxonomy): Bacteria > Acidobacteriota > Terriglobia > Terriglobales > Acidobacteriaceae > Angelobacter. Next base: position 1,661,653 of record CAVRTD010000010.1, read on the forward strand.
CGCAATGGAGAGTGGGTCCCGCCATTGGAAAAGTTTATGGGCAAGGAAGTCGGATTTTCTACTATCGTTACCGCGCCTTGCATAGCCACAGACTCGGCTTCAACCTTGACTGTAGTATTTACCACAGCAACCGGCAGCATAACTTTCAGCGCCAGCAACACTCCGTCGTGCACATTGATGGCGCCATTGAACGAACGGAAGCCCTGCGATTTAACGGTTAGGCTGTACTGCCCCGTAGCTAACTTAGACTGATTCCATTCCCCTGCCGGCCCTGTCGATCCGGTTACGGCTTCCTTGCTTGATTTTTTCTCCAGAGTTATTTCTGCATTAGGGATCAGAGCGCCATGCTGGTCCGTCACAGTGAGCTTAAGGCCTGAATCTTTTTGTTGGGTCTGCTGGCAATCACAGCTGGCCTCTTTTGGTTTACTTTTGGCAGCGGCAAAGTTGATGCTCAATGCGGCTGTCAAGACTGCTGTGGCCAGCCGCGAGATTTTCCTGGCCGCAGCTCGCACGACTCCAGGGGCAATCCTGGGTGAGAACCGTGCCGTCCGCGCGGCGGTAGAAGCGCGTACATAAGCGCTGGCCTTGATTGGCTGCAAGCAGGTTTTTCACCTCGCGCTCAGTCATCGCCGAGAGGTTATAGACGTTGAGATGGCATTCAGCGCAATGGCGTACGCGGTCGTCGCCGGTCATTTTTGACCATTCGGCAGGGCATGGCGAGGCGATGCGTATATCTGTAAGGTTTATCTCGATTGGCTTGGAAGCGTGGCGCAGAAAACCTGAAAAAAAGCCCATGAGTGTTTCCCCCAATACCAGAACGGCATCGGGAGGCAAACTTGCATGGTTATTAGCCGGTACGATTCGAAATTTACTTTGCCGCGGTCTGTTTAGCTTTCTTGGCCGCTGAAGCCAATTCGGTTTTCTTCTTCAGCTTATTGAAATCCACCATGTACACGCGCAGCCCATTTTGTGGGGTGATCTTGGTGTATCCAGCGGTCAGCTCTTCACCGTAATGGTCAAGATAGAAATCAAAAGGGTCCTGGGGGGCAGGATCAATCAGAACAAGGTCCGTATCATCCATGGTCAACTTTCCGAATTGCAGGCGATTGCCGTGGTAAGCCATATAGTTTTGTGCAGGAACCTTGATCCATGTATATGTTTTGGGGTCACCGAAGGTCTGCACAATATTATTGGCTTCCAGGCGGACGGCTGTGACCTTGCCGGAAATACGCGGCAGCGGCAGGATCTGTCCGGGATCGAGAATGAGGTCGTCTTTTTCTGCCTGCACGCCTTGAACTTTGCCGTTTTTGATCAGATCTGCGATGTCCAGGCCAATCAGGTCCATCAGTCCTTTCACCGGGAGATGCAGCGCTTTGATCTTCTCCGCATGTAGACGGATTCTGCCGTCCGGTGTGGCGCTTAGCATGCCGTCTGTTTCAAAGCTGACGTCGCCTTTCTTATGTAGTTTGCCTTTTACCTTGAGATGGCCATCTTCAATACGGATATCAATATCTTTTAGCGGTGAATCGTTGCCGGAGAATGCATTGGCATTAAGGATGTTGGCCAGCGATTGCGGCGTCATGGCGATTTCCGCCGCGGCGATCTGTATGCTGAAGGACTTTTTGTCGTCAAAGACGGGCATCTGGCCCGCTGTGGTGGGGACCAGCATGCCGCCAAGGTCGCGCAAATGCACGCTGGCGTTGTCTGAGTAGTGGTACATCACATTGTGCATCTGCACCTGGACCGCACCGTTATTTGCCGCGGGATGAGCATTCTCCTGAGCCAGCAGCATTGAGCAGATCGCGAGAGCAAGAGCAGCCACTAGAGAGAAGGTTTTGGTTTTTGACCACAAAGTGGCGAAAGAATTCGTCATACCAGAGTAGGAACCAGAAATCCCGCTCCGGGTTGGAACAGGTAGCAGTGTTTTGGCAGTGCAGGCAAGTGAAACCCTCAGAATGAGAGAAATTCATTGCCCGGCAGTGTAAAATTTAAAGGATTATTCAGCGAGGTTACCCAATGACACCCAGCGCCACCGCCGTCGATCTTAAAGCTTGCCCGCTATACATCAATGGAGAGCGTGTCATCTCGCGCGGCCCCAAGGACATTCAATACAACCCGGCAACGGGAGAAGCGGTAGCGGAGATTCCGCGTTGTACGGCTGAAGAAATCGCAGCAGCCGTAGACGCCGCGCACAAGGCCTTTCCTGCCTGGAGCCGGACGCCGGTAGTGCAGCGGTGCAAGGTGCTGTTCAAGTTTCGCGAGCTGATGGAAGCAAACGCAGCGGAGCTGGTGGGTCTGATTACGGAAGAGAACGGCAAAACACGGGACGAAGCGCAGGGATCGTTTGATCGCGGCATCGAGTGCATTGAATTTGCCTGCGGCGCGCCCACGCTGATGATGGGCGACACGGTGGATCGCGTAGGAACTTCCGTGGATAGCTGGTCTACCCGCTATCCGGTGGGCGTTTGCGTTGGCATTACGCCATTCAATTTTCCCATCATGGTGCCGCTGTGGATGTTTCCGCTCGCCATTGCCTGCGGCAACACGTTCATTCTGAAGCCGTCCGATAAAGTTCCGCGCACCGCGGCGCGCATGGTTGAGCTGGCGCATGAAGCAGGCATGCCTCCGGGGGTTTTAAATCTGGTGCATGGCGCAAAAGACACGGTCGACCAGCTTCTTACGGACCCGCGGGTGCGGGCAGTTTCTTTTGTCGGATCGAGCACGGTAGCCAAATACATTTATGAAACGTCCGCCAACAACGGTAAGCGCGTACAGGCGCTGGGCGGAGCGAAGAACCACTCCGTGGTATTGCCGGACGCGGACATGAAATCAACCGTGGCGGCAATCATGGGCTCAGGCTTCGGATGCGCCGGCGAGCGCTGCCTTGCCTCCAGCGCCATTGTGGCTGTGGGAGAAATTGGCGATCCGCTGGTAAAAGAGCTGGTCAAGGCCGCTGACAAACTCAACGTCGGCAACGGGTGCGACGTGAATACCGGCATGGGGCCGGTGATTACCGATGAATCCAAGAAGCGCATCCTGAGCTACATCGAAATGGGAGAAAAAGAAGGCGCGGTGGTCGCGCGCGATGGCCGTAAAGATGCCGTCGCCAACGGCAAAGGCTTTTTTGTGGGACCCACAATTCTGGACAAGGTAAATCCTGAATCGCGAGTGGCCAAAGAAGAGATTTTTGGTCCGCTGCTTTCCGTGATTCGCGCCAAAGATCTCAATGAAGCATTGGAGATCGTAAGCCGCTCAGAATACGGCAACGCCGCTTCCATCTTTACGCGCTCCGGCGGCTCGGCCCGGCACTTCACCCAGAACGTGACCGCCGGCATGGTCGGAATCAACGTGGGAGTGCCTGCTCCGGTAGCGTTCTTTCCATTCTCCGGTTGGAAGAACTCATTCTTTGGCGACTTGCATGCTCTCGGCAAAGATGGCGTGAATTTCTATACGGAAACAAAAGTTGTCACGTGCCGGTGGCCGGACTGAGAAAACAGTATCCACATTCCAAATAATTTGAAATGCCGTTCGATCTGACCGGCTATCCAGGAGCTTGCAATGGCATTTCTTCACAACCAGGGCGCAAAAATCTATTGGGATGAGCAGGGCCAGGGCGATCCTGTTCTGCTCATCATGGGGCTTGGCTATCCTTCTTATCTGTGGCATCGCATGCGCCCAGTACTCAATCAGCGCTATCGCACGATTGCGCTTGATAATCGCGGCAGCGGCCAGAGCGATGCTCCTGCAGGGCCGTATTCGATGGCACTGATGGCCTCCGATGCCGCGGCGGCGCTGGATGCAGCCGGAGTGCAGAGCGCGCATGTATTTGGCTTATCGATGGGTGGAATGATTGCCCAGGAATTTACTCTTCAGTATCCAGCGCGCGTGCGCTCGTTGATTCTGGGATGCACCGCCCCTGGCGGTCCGAATGCCGTGCGGGCGGAGAAGCAAGTTACGGAAATTCTGATGGCCCGCAATATGAGTCCGGAAGAGGCGGCCAGGGCCATGCGGCCTTTTATTTACGATTCGGCAACGCCGCTGGGCCGTATTGAAGAAGATATGGCGATTCGCCGCCAGTGGTTTCCCAAGCCGGAAGGATATATGGCGCAGGTGCAGGGAATTTTTGCCTGGGAAGCTTACACTCGGCTTGAACGGATTGCCGCGCGCACGCTGGTGATCCATGGCCAGACAGACCAACTGGTGCCTCCGGGCAATGGAGAACTGATTGCCACAAAAATTTCCGGAGCGAAGCTGGTGATGCTCCCGCAGGCCAGCCACATCTTTACCACCGATCAGCCGGAAGCTTCGCAGCGCATCACCATGGATTTCCTGGGAGGACACGCCTGAGTTACTGCGGCTGCTTCCGTGGCTTACCTTCAGTCTTACCTTGAATCTTACCTTCAGTCTTGCCTTGAATGAGGGCCCATGCGCTCAGAGCGCTTAACAGGGCCAATCCCGCGGAGACGATCATGACCCAGCGAAAGCCTGCGAGAAATGATTCATCGATCGAACGTTTTAACGCCGCACGCTGGTCAGAGGTCAGATCTTTTGGCGGTTCGATTTGCGTTAGACGATTTCGCTGCTCCAAAACTGCATGTTTGACCGTCGATGAATAATTCGCGGTGGCTAGCCTGTTTTCAAGCTGGGTATTAAAAACATGTAAAGCAATAATGCCGAGGACGGCAATCGATAACAGCGAAGCGACGCGCGAAACCGCGTTGTTCACGCCTGAAGCTACTCCGGCCTGGTGTTCGCTCACAGAGTCCATGACAGTGGTAGTAAGAGGCGCCACCACGCCGCTCATCCCCAGCCCCAGAACCACCATAGCAGGGAAGAATGTGGTCCAGTAGCTTCCACCAATGGCCGGTCGAGCAAATAGCAGAAAGCCGGCAGCAGCGATCACTGGCCCGATCACCAGAGGAAGTTTTGCACCATAATGCGCCACCAATCCGCCGGCCCAGCGCGAGAGAAAAAACAAAATGAAGATCAGCGGCAGATTGGCTGCGCCAGCCTGTGTGGGTGTATAGCCCTGTACTTGAATCAGGTTAAAAGGAAGAAAGAAAAGCACCGCGCCCAATGCCGCGTAAAGAAGCAGGGTGAGCAGGTTTGCTCCACTAAAATTCATCGAACGAAAAAGCTGCAAGGGCAGCAGGGGAGAGTCTACTTTGGATTCCCGCCATAGGAAGAGGCCAATTGCAGCGCAACTGGCAACGGCGGTGCCCCACACTTCAGGATTCGCCCAGCCAAGCCCGGGAGCTTCAATCATGCTGAAGACAAGACATCCCAGTCCCAGAGTGATTAATAATGCTCCGGGAATATCAAGCCTGTTTTTGCCGCGATCTCCATAGCTTTCTGGAACAAAACGAAAAGAAATGGCAATGACGGCAACAGCGATCGGCAGGTTAATAAAAAAGACCCAGCGCCAGGATAGATGCTCCACCAGCCATCCCCCCAATACAGGGCCGATGGCGGCGGTAATTCCGGTAAAGCCGGACCATGTGCCGATTGCTTTGCCGCGCTCGGCCGTTGGAAATGCGGCGCTGATGATGGCCAGGCTTCCGGGCACAAGCAGTGCGCCACCAACCCCTTGCAAGGCCCGTGCTGCGATCAAGTGCCGAATGTCGGGTGCAAAGCCACACCAGGCTGAGGCGGCGGCGAAGAGAAAAATACCGCTGGTGAAGATGCGCCGGCGTCCATAGAGGTCGCCAAGCGTGCCTCCCAATAAAATAAGGGCTGCCAGAAAGAGAGCATACGATTCCACCACCCACTGCGCGCCAGAGACGGTGGTATTGAGCGAGTGCTGGATACTTGGGAGTGCAACGTTGACCACAGTTCCATCGATGAATGCCATGCTGGAACCGAGAATCGTCGCCGCCAGTATCCAGCCGCCACACGCTGGCGAAGCAGCAGGCGCAACTCCTGCGCCAGGGGAATGGCTGACGGAATCGCAGGGATATTTCAACGCGAACTCCTGTTTCCTTGGATGCGGGACCGCAATACGGTCAGCGTCCGGCCAATGGCGATTATAAGCGCGCTATCTCACCGCAATATGTCGCCCGGACAGTTCATCCCAGTTTAATAAACCCTGTGCATGACATGAGAAGATAGAGACGGCTTATTTGATCAATAGTGCTGTAACCATTGAATCCTGCAACCGTGGTTTGAATCAAAGACGTTGCGGCAATGCTTTTAATCCCGCTCGACTTAAGAAGTATTCATTCCTGAAAGCGATATGGACCGGCCCTAATGAAAATCGGCATAACCTGTTATCCCACGTATGGCGGCAGCGGAGTTGTAGGTACGGAGCTTGGAATTGAGCTGGCGGAGCGCGGCCACGAGGTGCATTTCATCGCATATCAGCAGCCAATCCGCCTGAATACCAAGCAGCCACGGATTTTTTTTCACGAAGTCACGGTGTCGCAGTATCCGCTCTTTGAATATCCGCCCTATGACCTGGCTCTGGCCACGCGGATGGCCGAGGTGGCTGAAATTTACAACCTGGACATTCTGCACGTGCACTATGCCATACCGCACTCGGTGAGCGCTTTGCTTGCGCGGCAGATGCTGGCCGCCCAGCCCAACGGCAAGTCGCGCAAGCTGCCATTTGTTACCACGCTGCATGGCACTGACATTACGATTGTGGGCGCGGACCGCTCCTATCTGCCCGTAACGCGCTATTCGATTGAACAGAGCGATGGCGTGACGGCTATTTCCCAATACTTGAAACAGGTCACGGTGCAGGAATTTGAGATCCGCAATCCGATTGAGGTCATACACAACTTTGTAAACTGTGACATATACAAACGTGACCCCAAGGCCGAAGAGAATCGAGCTGAATTCGCGGGCAAAGATGAGCGGATTCTGGTGCACGTTTCAAACTTCCGTCCGGTCAAGCGGATTTGTGACGTGATTGAAATCTTTGATCTGGTACACAAGAAGATTCCGTCACGGCTTTTACTGATGGGCGATGGCCCTGAACGCTCCCGCGCGGAATGGCTGGTCAACAAGAAGGGCTTGCGGAACCGTGTGGAATTTCTGGGCAAGGTGGATCGCGTCTACGAAAAGCTTTCTATTTCCGATCTGATGCTGATGCCCAGCGAGATGGAATCGTTTGGCCTGGCGGCGCTGGAAGGCATGGCCTGCGAGCTGCCTTCGATAGCGACTTTAGTGGGCGGCGTCCCTGAGGTGATTGACCATGGTCGCAGTGGTTTTCTGGCTGCCGTGGGCGATGTGGACGCCATGGCCGGTTATGCGATCGACATCCTGTCCGATGAAAAGCGGCTGCGTGAGATGGGGAAAGTGGCGCGATGGGAAGCACAATCGCGCTTTTGCTCCACCAGGATCATTCCTGAGTACGAAAGGTTTTATGAGCGAGTGTTGGAACGCGCAGCATAGATAGCTGCCGCAGCGCCATGCGGCGGCAACTCTGTATTCAGGATAGGTATTTCCAGCATGACCAGCGTGCCCTGGCCGTCACGGCTGCGGACGGTGATCTTGCCTTCGTCGCCAAATAAGGACGTGCAGGCGCTCCGCCACGTTGAGCATGCCAATGCCGCGGCCTGAGCCCATGTGTTCCGCGGCAACAGCAGGAGGAGCGCTCATGCCTACGCCGTCATCCTCTACCTGAATCATTAGCTTGCCATCCTGTATACGGCTGCGGATCGTAATGCATCCGCCATCGACCTTGGGAGAGAGACCGTGTTTGATACTGTTTTCCACCAGGGGCTGCAAAAGGATTGCCGGGATTACGATGTCCAGCGTTTCAGGATCAAGGTGTTTGTAAACCCTTAGCTTGTCACGGCCAAAACGCACTACTTCGATATCCAGGTAGTCGTCAACGAATTCAATCTCTTCGCGCAGCTGTACAAATTCATCGTGCTTACCTAATAGGCGGCGCAGAATTTTGGAAAGCTTCACAATCAGTTCACGCGCGCGGTCCGGGTCAAAACGGACGAGAGAAGAGACCGAATTCAAAGTGTTGAAGAGAAAATGCGGATTGATCTGGCTCTGCAAGGCGTCCAGGCGTGCTTCCAGCAGAAGACGCTCCTGCACTTCCAGCTTCATCTCAATACGGGTAAGGTTCCAGATCTTAATAGGAATGGCAATGGTGGCGACAACCGTGGCAAATACCGCAAGTATTGCCACTGGAGAGGGCAGGTAAAGAGCCCATATCCACTTGGGCGCAGCATATTGCAATACCAATCGCCCAGCCTGCAGCGCAATAATGATCAAAAAGAATGCGGTCTGCCAATCGATGCGCGGCTGGCGCAGGTTCCGCTTTACCCAGCGGTATATGCTGAGATCGACGAAAGGAGAGAACGTCCAGATTTCTTCTTCATTGCGGCAAAAGTGGCGCAATGAGCCGGCGATCATACCTGCAGCAGCATTCACGGGTAACGTGAGCCATTCTCCGTAAAACAGGGCAGGCAAAGACATAATGGAACCGCCAAGAGTGCCGGCCACGCGTCCGCCGAGCACACCCACAAGAATGGCTGCCTCAAAGGCCAGATCAGCACACTGAAAGTTTTTTACGCGGAAGCGGAAATACACGCCCAATGCAAATGGGATACAGGTGAAAAGGACAAAGAGAATGTTGCGTCCGCGTGAGCGACGCGGCGCAAAGAGCAGCTTCTTGAACTCATGCGAACGGCCCAGAGCGCTGGCCACGGCGGTGGCGACGCCCATCTTGAGCAGAAGTTGTATCAGCAGGAACTCTAGGTCCACAAAGCTATTGTTTCATAGATCAGGCGAGGTTAGGCCGGGGAGATTTTCCTGTTACAGGCCGAAACGGGCTGGAGAAAATGAGGTGATATCAAAAGGCGAAGTACGGCCTTCAATCAGTTCCGCCATAATTCGGGCGGTAACGGGCGCAAGAAGGATTCCGTTGCGAAAATGGCCGCCGGCAACAAACGCGCCTGGAACGTCAGTAGGGCCAAGGATTGGTAGATCGTCCGGCGTTCCGGGACGCAATCCAGCCCAGCTTTGAGTGATTGGCGCGGCCGCAAGTTCGGGAACATATTTTGCCGCAGCGCTAAGCAGATTGTGAATGGTCGGTGCCTGTACCGATTTATCAAAACCAACGTCTTCCACGGTTGCGCCAACCAGAAGTTTGCCGGTGCTGCGAGGGACAATGTAAATCTCCGGCGTGCGCAATACGTGCTGTAAAACGCTGGCCTGCGGCTGGACGTAAAGCATCTGGCCCTTGCGCGGTCTGACTGGCGCTCCGGCCCATGCGCCCTGGCAGTTGATGGCAGAACGCGCAATGAACTCTCCTGCAGCGGTTGAAACTTCTACTTTGCCGTCCCGTGCGCGGATGGCTTTTACGGCAGAGTGTCCGCGGATTTCAATGCCGAGATTTTGCGCGGCAGAAAGCGCAGCCAGCATGAGCAGCTGCGGATCAACGCTATCTTCTTCGACAAGGAAAGCGGAGAGGCCTTGTTGATTTAGAGACGGCTCCAGCTGCTGAAGGTCGCTGGCAGAAAGATTTTTGTATTCGCGCGGTACCGAAGCTTCTTGCAGTAGCGCGATTGCTCCCAGTCGTCGGAAGTCCACCTGCATTTGGGCTGCGGCTTCCAGCTTCTGCACATATGCGGGAAACATCTTGGCGCTTGCCGTTGCGAGGGGACGCAATGCAGACGGTGTCTCCGGATCTGTTGCCGCCAGCATTCCTGCTGCGGCGGACGAAGCTTCACGACCGGGATCGCCGCTGTCTAAGACTAAGACCTGCGCTCCGCGCTCACGCAGTTCCAAGGCGAGCGACACACCGATAATTCCGGCGCCGCTGATGATAGCGTCCCAGGATTTCACCGTTCCATTGTAATAAGGAAGGAAGAGATTTATTGACTGCTGCTGTGCGTTTCTACTGCGGGATCCGCTTGGGCCACCGGCTGGCCGTCACTTTCAATCAGCTTGGAAAACACCACCAGCCGCTTGGGAGCAGGGCCAATATAGTACGTGGGATAACAGGTGATGAGCGTCAATTCCGGGTCTTTTGTGGGATCGATCACGCTGATGTCTTGTGGCATTACGATCTTTTGCGAGGTGACTTCATAAACAAAAGTTCGCCCATTGCGCTGGACCTGTATGCGATCGCCTTTGGTGAGTTCATAGATGTGTCGAAAAAAGGTATCTCGATGTCCTGTGATTACAGCATTACCGGTTTCTCCAGGCTGGGCGGTCTGCAACATGTGTCCGGGCCCTTCGGAGAGGTCTTTGCGCGATGCGCCCTCAATCACAATGGCGTCAATTCCGATTCTTGGGACCACGAGCCGCGTGAGCATCTGTTCCGGAGGTAGCGGTGGATGGTTGGAGGCGTTCAATGCAGCCGCCTGCTCTTCCCATTGGGCCTCGAGATTTTTCTGGCTGAGATACATTTTCCAGTATTCGCCGCCTACATAACCCAGCAGCAAAATGCCGAACACAATCAGCGCCAATGACACAATTCTTCGCTGCAGAATGGGCCGCAGGCTGTTGATGACAGACTGGGCACGCTGCTCGGCGCGAGGAAATTGGTCGGAGAATCCCATGTTAGCTTGGATGCAGGATTTGGCCTTGTGGGCCGTAAGAGCCTTATTTAATGAGCTTTGCGGCGGTAGATCGTCGGGTCAAACATTTCTGGAAAGGCTGACATTGGCCCATTAGGCGGGGCTTTTCATTGACAGAGCAGCAGTTCTGCTCAACAATGATTCGGAAACCCAATCACTATCACTGGAGACACCTATGTCTGATGTCCCGCAGAACGATGGCGGAAGCCCGGTAGTTCGCACCATTCTTATGGGCGTTGCCGTGGTTTATCTGATCGGCTCCGTAATCTTTATGGTCCAGGCGCAAATCCATATCAGCGACCTTGAGAAGAAGCAGGCCGCGGCGCAGGAAGAACTTACCAAGAAGATGACGGATTCTAACGCTCAGCTGAAAGCTTCTATCAATGTTCTGGCGCGCGAAGCCGGCATTACCCAGAAGGACCTGGGCAAAAAGACATCCGTTCTTCAGGCCCAGGAACAAGCCACGCAAGAGCGTCTGAAGACCGATGAAGACGCCACCAAGCAGCAGTTTGGGGCAGTTGCCACGGAAGTGAACGGAGTGAAGGGTGATGTCACAAAAGTAAACGCTGACGTTACCGATACAAAGAACGATCTGGCGGTAACCAAAGGAAAGCTGGACCACGCGATTGGCGATCTTAATAAGCACAGCGAACTGATTGCGACCTCTCACGACGAACTGGAAATGCTGAAGCATCGTGGCGATCGCGATTATTTTGAATTTACGCTGAAGAAAGACAAAGAGCCCACGCATCTTTCCATCGTCAGCCTGCAGCTTAAAAAGACCGATCCTAAAAAGAGCAAGTTCACGTTGTACGTGCTGGCTGAAGACAAGAAGATTGAAAAGAAAGACCGCACCATCAACGAGCCGCTGCAGTTTTATAGCGGTCGTGAACGCGCGCTCTTTGAAGTGGTGGTCAACACCGTGGACAAAAATACAGTGACCGGATATCTCTCCACGCCGAAAAATGTGGCGACCACACAGATGCCGAGCCACGGTGCAACCTCACAATAGATAAGCGCCGCTAAATCTGGGAAGAATGAAATCAGAGAGGCACGGGTCACCGTGCCTTTTCTTTTTTGCGCGCACGATGTCGGGACGAGCTATCAGATAGACTGTTGGTGCCCATGGCATCAGAAACTCAGGCTGGCCCGTCTTTCAATCGCGCTCAGTTATTCGGCTATATCGCTTTGTGCCTGATCTGGGGCAGCACATGGCTGGCGATCCGGCTCGTAGTGAGAGACGTGCCACCTTTTCTGGCGGCTGCTCTGCGCTTTTTTGTGGCCGGCATCCTGCTGCTGGGAATGGCGTTGGCACAGAAAAGACGCTGGCCTGCGGGCGCACAGCAATGGAATGCGATTTTCGTTTTGAGCCTGACGATCATGGCCCTGCCGTATGGTTTGCTCTTCTGGGGCGAGCAGCACGTAACGTCGTCGATGACAGCTGTTTTATATTCCGCCATGCCGCTGGCTGTCTCACTGGTTACGCCGGCCATGCTGCACCGTAAAGTCCCGCGCCGTGCCGTCTTTGCCATGGTGGTTGCGTTCGGCGGACTGCTCACGCTTTTCTATACCAATTTGAGCACAAGTCGATGGGCGATTATTGGTGGCGTGGCCGTGCTGGTATCCATGTCACTGAGTTCGTGGTCCGTGGTCTACGCAAAACTGAGGCTGCATGAAGTTGATTCGGTGGTCGCCACCGGGCTGCAGTTGCTGCTGGGATCAGTGGTTTTGTTTTGGGGGACGTGGGCTTTAGAGGCGCATAGGCATGCCGTATGGACCAGGACAGCTCTGCTTGCCATGGCATTCCTCACGATCTTCGGATCGGCCGCCGCTTTCGTCATATATTATTGGCTGCTCAAAAAATTACAGCCGTACCAGCTTTCGACGATCAGCCTGATTGTTCCGCTGATTGCTTTGCTGGAAGGATTGCTTGCCGGGGAGCGTATCCCGCTGATGATGCTGGTTGCAGTGGTGGTGGTGCTGGGATCGGTGCGGTCCGTCTTACGCGCGGAAAAAGAAAAAGAGCCTGAGGGTGACGATATTCTGATGTTGCGAGATAGAACACAATGACATTGGCAGCAGCCCTGCTGCTCATATTGATTGGGTTTGTTGCCGGCTGCTTTGGCGCGCTGGCAGGAGTTGGCGGAGGCATCATTGTCACGCCGCTGCTGGCTATTTATTTCGGGCTTCCCATGCATCAGGCAATCGGCGTGACGCTGCTGTGCGTGATCGCCACATCGACTGCCACTTCTTCTCAGTATGTTGAGCGCCATGTCACTGACGTTCGTCTGGGGATGACGCTGGAGCTGGCAACCACGGTGGGCGCGCTGATTGCTGCGCTCGTGGCTCATGAAATCAATCGCCGTACATTGGCTATCCTATTTGCCTGCTTCCTTCTTTATAGCTGTGGCTCCCTGATGAAGAAGGCATGGACCTCGCGCAACGAGAAAAGGGAAGAGACGATTCCTGACTACACGCCGCAGAATTATCCGGTGGGGCTGGCTGCTTCCTTGATTGCCGGAGGATTTTCCGGGTTGCTGGGGATTGGCGGAGGTCCCATCAAGGTCCCGGTGATGTTCCTGTTTATGAAAGTGCCATTGCGAGTGGCTGCAGCGACCAGCAATTTTATGATCGGTGTAACGGCCGCCACCAGCGCTTATATTTACTGGGGACATGGGGACGTTCGCATTGACATCGCAGCGCCGCTGGTGGCAGGGGTGTTTGCCGGATCGCTGCTGGGCGCACGCATTTCGCCCAGGATCCGGTCGTTTTATATTCTTATGCTGGTGGTTGGCATTACCGGCTGGCTGTCCCTGCAGATGATTTATAAGCTGCTTACAGGAGGGTTCCAATGAACCGCGAGGACGTTGCTGCCGACCGGGCTTTGGCCCTTACGCTGAAGTTTGGAGCTTACACCGCCTGGGCGCTGATTGTTGCCGGACTATTACTGCAGTGGGTAGCAAACTGGGGCACGAAAGTGGCCGCTGCCGGCTTGCTGGTTCTGCTGGCGACTCCAGTGCTGCGCATTGTGGTGGCCTGCATACAGTTTTTGCGCGAACGCGATTTCAGGTATGCTCTGGTGTCATTTGGCGTACTGGCCATTGTGGTGCTGGCATATTTTCTTGGGATACGGACTTAGCTGCGCTCAAGTTTTGCTCGCTGCTCGAAAACGGAAATTCTGGAGAAAAACATGAAAAAGTTTTTGTGGTCGCTCGCCGTTGTATGCGCGATGTGGAATGTTGCCGTGGCAGAAACACTGCCTACGGTCTCCACGTTTTCCATTGTCGCCATTGATCCGCAGACCGGTGAGATGGGCGTGGCGGTGGCTTCGCGCTATTTCTCCGTGGGCTCGGTTGTGCCCTGGGCCATGGCGGATGTGGGCGCGGTGGCGACGCAGGCCAATGTCAACGTCGGCTATGGACAGCAGGCGATTGATCTGCTGCGCCAGGGGCTTACCGCGCCGGAAGTCCTGAAAAAGATACTTGCCGATGACAAATTTGAAGGCAAAGACGGACGGCAGGTCGCTATCGTCGATGCCAAAGGAAATGTAGCTGCGTACACGGGCCCTAATGCTCCCAAGTGGGCAGGCGATCGCCAGGGCAAAACGTGGTCGGCGCAGGGAAACATTCTTGTGGGCGCGCAGGTGCCGGAAGCCATGGGCAAGGCCTTTGACGCCACGCAAGGCGAGCTGGCGGAAAAATTATTTGCCGCACTCAAGGCCGGAGACGCTGTGGGCGGCGACGCGCGCGGCCGCCAGTCCGCGTCAATGCTGGTGGTGAAGAAGCTTGGCGGACGCAACATCAATAATGATCGCTACGTTTATATCAATGTGGACGACAATCCAGATCCGTTTACGGAGCTGCGGCGTCTGCTGGATTTGAACCTGGCCAACAATTACGGCGATCTCACGTTCAAATCGCTGGACGCCGGCAATATGGAGAAGGCGCGCGCTGCGTCACAGAAGGCCGTGCAATATGCGCCGAACAGCTTTGGCAGCCACATGCGGCTGGCCTTCCTGGATTATCTGGTTGGAGACAAAACGGCGTCGCTCGATGAATTCGGCAAAGCCAGAACGCTCAACCCGAATGATTTCGATAAACAGTGGAAGGAAGAAGTGGACTTTGATCGCTTCAAACCGATGGCTGCCGATAAGGAATTTTCTACAGAAGCTGTTTCCGAATGGCGTGCCGAAATAGCAGGCTGGGTTTTCACCGCGGAGACGCAGAGGCGCGGAGAAGGCAAAACCTTTTACCACTGATTTGCGCTGATGACACTGATTGGAAAAGTTCAAAAACCTTTACCGCGGATTTGCGCGGATAATCGCGGATAAAAACCTAAAATCTCACCCCGGATGAACACGGATCTCGCGGAGGCACGGAGGAAGCAAAAAACGTTTACCACTGATTTGCACTGACGACACTGATTGGGAATCGGGTATCGCCAAAAACTTTTGTATTGCTTCATCCAACAATTAGGAGCTATGCTGCCAGAGGAAATTTGCTGACTTACCGCGAGTGAGAGAATTTTGAGTTTTATGACGCAACGGAGAATCCGTTGCGTTTTGTCATTTTGGGGTTGCGACCCTCTGCTTGATCTCTCAGCCAATTCTGGGGGACAGGGTGAGACACCTTGGTGACACTTGGGTGAAACCGGGGGGAGGGGCGGGGTAGGAAATTGCCAAAATCGCCGAAATTGCCAAAAATTGATAATTGAAAACCGAAAGCTAAAGCAAGACCAACTAATTGGCATTGATAGCACTGATAAGGCTGAGGATCGGCAAGAAGCACAAATAGAAGAGCGAGATAAGCAGCAGCGAAATGAGGCTGATTGGTAGAGATATCCACAGGGAATTGATGAAGATGAATATGAATTGTTGGTAAATGAAAAACTAAACCATGGAAGATCGCTAGCAATAATCGCGAGCTGCTGGAAATGGATGGGCCTCCCGGGGACTACAATTTAAAAGACAAATGTGACTGCGTAATGGATGGTGCCTATGCCAAAGACTCTCACGCCGGATGAAGTTGCCAACGCGGGCCCTCTGGACCAGGAAGAACTCAAGAATATCGATCACTATTGGCGCGCTGCAAATTATCTTTCTGTTGGACAGATATATCTTCGCGACAATGCTCTTTTGCGCGAGCCGCTCAAACTGGAGCACACCAAGCCGCGCTTGCTCGGACACTTTGGCACCACGCCGGGCCTGAACTTTATTTATGCGCATATGAATCGCGTGATCAAGAAGAATGATCTCAACGCGATTTACGTTACTGGCCCCGGCCACGGCGGCCCGGGTATCGTGGCGAATACCTATCTGGAAGGTTCGTACACGGAGCTTTATCCCAAGATCACGCAGGATGAAGCCGGCATGCAGCTTTTGTTCAAGCAGTTTTCCTGGCCGGGCGGCATACCCAGCCATGCTTCGCCGGATACTCCGGGATCGATTCACGAAGGCGGTGAGCTGGGATATTCGCTACTTCATGCTTACGGGGCCGCATTTGATAATCCTGACCTGCTGGTCTGCTGCGTTGTGGGCGATGGCGAAGCCGAGACTGGCCCTTGCGCCACAAGCTGGCACTCAAACAAATTCCTGAATCCAGTGCGCGATGGCGCCGTGCTGCCTGTGCTGCATCTCAACGGATACAAAATTGCCGGTCCCACGGTGCTGGCGCGTATCCCAAAAGAAGAGCTGAGCGATCTCTTTGAAGGCTATGGCTACAAACTCTATTTTGTGGAAGGGAATGATCCGCCGCTGATGCATCAGTTGATGGCGGCAACGCTGGACAAAGTGATTGCCGAAATCAAAAGCATTCAGAGTGAAGCGCGGAAGAATCCTGATGGGCCGCGTCCACTGTGGCCAATGATTGTTCTCCGCAGTCCTAAAGGATGGACCGGGCCAAAAGTTGTGGATGGTCTGCAGATCGAAGGAACGTTTCGCGCTCACCAGGTGCCGGTAACAGACCTCAAAAAGCCCGAGCATCTCAAGATCCTTGAGCACTGGATGCGCAGTTACAAACCGGAAGAGCTGTTTGACGATAACGGTAAATTCCTTCCTGGTCTGGCCGCGCTTGCGCCGAAAGGGAACCGGCGCATGGGCGCGAATCCGCATGCGAATGGCGGCTTGCTGCTCAAAGAGCTGAAGATGCCGGACTTCCGGGAGTACGCGGTGAAGGTCACCGAACCCGGCAGCGCCGTTGACGAGTCTACCCGCGTGCTGGGGCGGTTCTTGCGTGATGTGCTCAAGCTAAATGAGAAGAGCGCAAATTTCCGCATCATGGGGCCGGACGAAACGGAGTCGAATCGTCTCTCGGCTGTGTTCGAGGTGACGGACCGCACTTCAGAGGCTGAGATCTTACCCAACGATGATCACGTGGGCCGGAATGGCCGGGTGATGGAGATCCTGAGCGAGCATATGTGCCAGGGCTGGCTGGAAGGATATCTGCTCACGGGGCGTCATGGTTTTTTCTCATGCTATGAAGCCTTTATTCACATTGTGACCTCGATGTATAACCAGCATGCCAAGTGGCTGGAGGCGGTGCGTCGCATTCCGTGGCGGAAGCCGATTGCGTCACTCAACTACCTGCTTACCTCACACGTCTGGAGACAGGACCACAACGGCTTCAGCCATCAAGACCCGGGATTTCTAGATAATGCAGTCAATAAGAAGCCGGAGCTGGTGCGCGCTTATTTTCCGCCTGACGCCAACACGCTGCTTTCTGTTGCAGACCACTGCCTGCGCAGCAAAAATTATGTGAACATTATTGTTGCCGGCAAGCAGCCTGAATTGCAGTGGCTGGATATGGAGTCGGCAGTGAAGCACAGCGCTGCCGGCATCGGAGTGTGGAAATGGGCGAGCAATGACGATGGCGGCGAGCCCGACGCTGTATTGGCGTGCGCGGGCGATGTGCCGACCCTGGAGATTCTGGCTGCTGTCTCATTGCTGCGAAAACATGTTCCCAGCTTGAAGATCAGAGTGGTCAACGTGGTTGATCTTATGACGCTGCAGGTGGCCGGGGAGCATCCGCATAGCTTGACGGACGAACGCTTTGACGCGCTGTTCACCACCAACAAGCCGGTAATCTTTGCGTATCACGGATATCCGTGGTTGATTCATCGGCTGTGCTACCGCCGCCGGAACCATGAAAACATGCACGTCCGCGGCTATAAAGAAGAGGGAACTACTACCACTCCGTTTGACATGGTGGTGCGGAACAACATGGACCGCTTCCAGCTCGCCATCGACACAATTCGTCGTATTCCGGGGCTGAAGGCTGAGGAAGCGGTTGCGCTCTTCCAGAGCAAGCTGGCTGAACACAAAAAGTACGTTGCTGCTCATGGCGAAGACATGCCTGAAGTGGCGAACTGGCGCTGGGGCAAAAGCTAAGATGCGTTTGAATATTGGAGTTAGATAGATGGAGCCGGCCATCCTCTGCCTGAATGGCGGTTCGTCTTCGTTGAAGTTTGCTGTCTACCGCATTTCCGGACCAGCGGAAAAACTTGTTTTTTCCGGAGCTATTGAGGCCATTGGCGCGGCAGGCGGAAAGATATGGCTCCACGCCGGTAATAAAACGCTCTGCTGAGAAGAGCACTTCATTTCTGGACCATGCGGAAGCTATCCGGGCAATGTTTGCCGCGCTGGAAGAGCAAGGCGCAAAAGACATGGCGGCGGTGGGGCATCGGATTGTGCATGGAGGCCCGTATTTTGTCTCGCCAGAACGGGTGGATGAAAAACTGAAAGAAGGCTTAAAAGCTCTTGTTCCGTTTGCGCCACTGCATCTGCCCAGCCAGATTGCGATGATCGAAGCGGTGGCGGCGCACTATCCTGATCTGCCGCAAGTGGCTTGCTTTGATACGGCGTTTCATAGTGGCATGCCGGAGGTCGCACGACGTTTTGCGCTGCCGCAGGAGCTTTGGGACCAGGGCATCAAGCGCTATGGCTTCCATGGTCTTTCTTATGAGTTTGTGGTGGGCAAGCTGGGGAAAGAGATTGGACGTCGCGCCATAATCGCCCATCTGGGAAATGGATCGAGCATGGTGGCGCTGAAAGATGGCGCGCCCATGGATACCAGCATGGGCCTGACTCCTACCGGCGGATTCATGATGGGAACGCGCAGTGGCGATCTTGATCCGGGCGTGCTTCTCTATTTGATGAATAAAGGATATTCCGCTGACCGACTAGAGGAGGTAGTTAACCATCAATCGGGGCTGAAAGGCGTCTCTGGCCAGAGCAGCGAGATGAAAATTCTTTTAGAAAAGCGGCAGGCTGATCCCGCTGCCGCCCTGGCTGTAAAAATGTTTTGCTATCAGGTACGGAAATTCATTGGAGCATTCGGGGCAGTTCTGGGCGGGCTGGATACTCTGGTGTTTACAGGCGGGATTGGAGAGCGTGCAGCTCCCATTCGAGCGGAAACATGCGCTGGTCTGGAGTATATGGGTATTACTCTTGATCCTTCGGCCAACGGCCAGAATGCCGAGATAATCAGCTCTCCTTCCTCACGTTGTGTGGTTCGGGTGATTGAAACAGATGAGGACTTGATGATTGCCCGGCATACTCGCAGCGTTGCTCGCGTGGAGTGAGAGTGTCAATATGGGAAAGCATAGATTGATGAAGAGTCTATCCACTTCTGCTATTCACAATCTAACGCATGAGCTAGGGAGCCTAGTTGTGAGTAGTTAGGCGATAAGTCAAGATAAGATATTTCTTATGAGTTGTCTTTAAGTATAGGGGTTGTAATTGTTCTGGCCTCATTTAGAATGGGTTTCGCTTTTGCTTAGATACGGGACCTACTACCCGACGGAGAACAATCGCGGATGCGAATTCTAATCGCAGAAGATGACGCTCCACTCGCAACGTTCATTGCCAAGGCCTTCAAATCTGAAGACCATGCTACGGAAATCGCTCCCAGCGGTGATGAAGCGTTGCAGCGTGTGCAAATGGGTGCATTTGACCTGCTTATTCTTGACTTAAACCTTCCGGTAATTTCCGGCACTGAAGTTCTTTCCAAAGTGCGAAGTGGAAATGCGGACATACCTATTCTGATTCTCACGGCGACGGACGAAGTGGCAGAGCGCGTAGCCTGTCTTGACGCAGGCGCTGATGATTATCTGACGAAGCCTTTCTCTTTCTCAGAACTCTCCGCACGCATACGCGCTGTGTTAAGACGCAAGAGCCAGGCAGGGCAGCCGCACTTGAAAGTGGCAGACCTGGAACTGGACTACATGCAGCGTACCGTTCATCGCTCTGGACGGAACATTGAGCTTACGCCGAAGGAGTTCGGACTTCTGGAATACTTCATGCGTAACGCCGGACGCCGGATTACACGCAACATGATTATTGAGCACGTCTGGAAACTCTCTCCGGACACGATGACGAACGTGGTGGATGTCTATGTGAATTATCTGCGCAAGAAGATTGATGAAGGCGCCAAGGTCAGATTGATCCGGACCGTCCGCGGCGTTGGATACGAGTTCGGCGTCTCTGAGATTGCTGAAGAAGCAGAAGAGAATTAACGATTCCGGAGTCTACTCTTCTTGTGAGGAATCGGAAGGTTATCGTCATTTTCTGGCGAAGTTGTGGTATCTCAATTCATCCAGCGCGTGTTTTGCATCATCGGAATTGGGATTTACCTTGAGCGCCGTTCCAAAACGCCTATCGCTTTGTCTGTTTATTGTTGTTTTCATAGGCAGCAGCCAGCATAATCAGGCCCTCGTCGTCATCGGGCTTCGCTACGTGTATTTCTGAAGAGTCGCAGCGCTTGAGCGTAGTCTCTTTTCTGCCACGCCGGTAACTGCCGCAATTTTCTGAGCATCTGCCCGTTCGTTTGCACAAGCTCGCGCGCGCCTGCGGCAATTACAGTGGATATGATCACCAAAGTTCCAAGCTGCAGCATCTTGTTCGTGCGGGCGAATGCTCCCATGGGCAAGCCGATTAGCAGTCCGGTGACAAACCCACCAAGGTGGCACATATTGTCGACGCCGCCGGACATGCCCAGGGTAAAGTTGAGCACAGCAAAGATCACAACGCTGCTGAATATAGACCGCTTTTCACCTGCGGAAATGTTCAGGTCGCCAAATTTAACGCCAGCCATGACGGCCCCGACGAGCCCGAAAATCGCGCCGGACGCTCCCAATTCCGAATGGTGGGGATTGTAGGCGATGCTCAATAGAGCGCCACCAACGCCGGTCACCATGTAGATGGCAAACGTCTGCCACCTGCCGAACAACCGTTCTGAGAGCCGTCCAAGACTCCAGAGACACCACATATTGAAGCCGATATGAAGAATATTGGCGTGCAGGAAACCAGCAGTAAATAAACGCCAGTATTGGCCGCTAATAGTGAGTGGGCCAGAGTTCACGCCCCATTCACGCAGGTTAATGCCGGGAACCATATCGACGAGAAAGGCAAAAATGTTAATGGCCAACAATAATGTTGTGACCGGAAAATGGCCCATACCACTCAAGGCCATGCTTCTGCGTGCGCGACCGGTGGCTACACCGGCGCAACGGTCACATAAAACCGGAGCTACTCCTTCTTCATTGACGGCAAGGGCCGTCCCACACTTCAGGCAACTAGGCATCGTTGTTACAGGATAACAAGGAAGTCTAAGTTGTGGATATATGCCGCAAGCGAAGCGAGCTGTTGGCCTTTCAGTATTCCGTCCAGAAGATAGGCGTTATATCGAATGTCGATCTGAGAGAAAGGGAATGCATGATTCTGCGGAGATTTAAGTGGCGTCCCTCGCGGGCGTTTGCATAATTTCATTTAGTATTCGGGGCTGCCCTGCAAACTGCCGCCAATCTTGTTAGAATTTTGTTGTGGAACCTTCTTTACTCACCCGCGCCATCCAGAAGCGCCCCGATAAGTGCAAGTTTGAGGGACGTATCCTTTTTCTTACTGAAGACCCAGAGTTGATCCGCCGACAGCTTGCCGGGGAAGACCTGCCATGGGACACGAAGAACCCGCAGAATAATCCCAAGCTGCGCGATGACATCTCGACCGATGAGATCACGCCGGCGCACATCTGCTTTTTCTTTGACGAGAAGCTGGGCGAGTGGCCTTATACCGGCTTGAAGTGCGGCAATGAAGTGCCGATCAAGCGCGGCGACGTGAAGAAAGGCGGTTTTGTTGCCGCCGTGAGCGGGAAGCGCCGGGGCAAGGGATCGAGCCGGGAGCAGTCGCCATACGCTGAGCTTTGTGCCGGGATCAAGCTGGTGATCGCGGAAAACATTGAGCGCATTTACAAGCAGAACTGCCAGAACCTGGGCGTGCTGACCTCCACGGATTTCAGCCTGATTGATAAAGTCCGCGCCGGCCAGGAAATTCCGCTGAGCAAATTTACTGAGGGCGAAGACGATATTACGCGCCAGGTGATCGAGCACGGGGGCCTGTTTCCGTTTAATGTGGCGCGCATGCAAAAGAAGGTTTTTCTGCCGCCCATTACAACGGCGAAGCGTCCAATGACGATTGCGGAAAAGATTTTTGCCCGGCACATGCTCAACCCGCAGAATGAGCAGGGCGTGAGCTACGTTAAACCTGACGATTCAGGCTTTGCGCGCACCGATCTGCGCTTCAGCCATGAATATGTCACGCCGATGTCTGCCATCTTTTTTGAGCATTTTGTGGGCAAGGACGCCAAGGTGAATGATCCGGCCACCATTTTGTTCTTCCGCGACCACCTGACTTTTCTTGACGAGGTAATTTCCGAAGAAAAGAAAAAGATGGGGCTGCTGGATCTGGCGGGACAGCTTAAAAATAAGCAGGAAGATTTTGCGGTCAAGCAGGGGATCAAGCTGCATGGTGAATTGAAAGACCGCAAAGGCTCTGAGGGAATCTGCCATTCGATTGTGGCGGAAACTTACGCCTTGCCGGGACAGTTGAACGTGGGCTCAGATTCACATACGCCGCATGTGGGCGCGGTGGGCTGCATCGCGTTTGGGATCGGGACCACGGACGTATTCAATTCATGGATTACGAAAGATGTCCGCGTGAAAGTTCCGGAATCAGTGAAGGTAATTGTGCGCGGCAAGCGCAAGCCAAACGTCACGGCCAAAGATTACATTCTGCTTCTGCTCAGCATGGAGTACATACGCAGCGGCAAGGCGCTGGCCAAGGTGATGGAATATTCCGGCGAAGCCATTGAGGCGTTGAGTGTGGACGAGCGCGCCACCATGACAAATATGGCGGCGGAGATTGGCGGTTTTACCGGCATCGTTGCGCCTGATCAGAAGACAGTGGAATTTCTGATGGAGCGGCGAGGCATGTCGCGGGCTGAGGCGGAAAAGTTTGGTGAAGGTCTCTTTAGCGATCCGGACGCGCAGTATGCCCATGTGATTGAGTTGAATGCCGACGACATTACACCGATGGTCGCCACACCGGGCGATCCGGGCAACGGCAAGTTTGTCCGCGACTTGAATACGCCGGTGCCGGTGGAGATCGCTTACGGCGGAACCTGTACTGCGGGCAAAAATGCAGACATGGATATGTATGCGCAGGTGCTGGCTGAAGCGTTGCAGCAGGGCAAGCGCATCGCCGATTCCTGCAAGTTCTATATCCAGTTTGGCTCGCAGGAGACACGCGAGTACTGCGTGCGCAAAGGCTATCTGGAGATATTCAAGCAGGCTGGCGCCATTGTGATTGAGCCAAGCTGCGGCGCATGCATCAACGCAGGGCCGGGAGTCTCGACGCGTCCGGACCAGGTGGTGATCAGCGCGCAGAACCGCAATTTCCCCGGACGCAGCGGCCCCGGGCTGATGTACCTGGCGAGTCCGTATACAGTTGCGGCAAGCGCGGTTGCTGGCTACATTGTGGAATACACGCCCAGCGGCAAGGAAGCATCACCGGCAACGACAACTCTGGAGAAGCAAGGACGCAAGTAATGGGACTTCATTACACTTTTATCGCGATGATTGGCTGATCAAGGTTGATGCAACACCGATATGCATTTGCTGAGCTTCGGTAAGCCATATTCGCTGGAAATTTGACCTGTCTCAAAGCGCATCATAAAATCAATTGTGCCGGTTTGGCGGACCGGCCACGCAAACACTGTTGCCCCCTCGTTCAACGGCAGGACAGCTGACTCTGACTCAGCATATCGGGGTTCGAATCCCTGGGGGGCAGCCAATCTTTAAGCGGCTTCGCGCGCTACGACACCTAAAATTAGGATACCGTGACACCACCATGTCACCAATAGTTCATGGTGATTGGCCATTGTGGCGTTGGACTAGATGAATTGGCAGCTTTGAAGAGTTGACCTACGTCGTGATGAGTTCCAAGAGGTACGCGTCACACGTCGTGATGACCGCTCACAAACCAATGCCGCAATTTGCACTAAAATCACCTTGTGTACGAGTTGACGGCGAAGAGCGTTGCGAGGCTCGGGATGGCCTACAAAGACACGGGCTCGATTGATGCTAGTTGCTCGCAGTTCGGTGAAGGTACTCGCGCACCGGGGTAAGTGACATCATGTTGCACGACGGTGAACCCTTGAGACAGCCGGCGCTTTCCGGTACCGGACGACCTTCTGCCACCGCGTCCGGCCAAAAAGAAGCATCCAATGGTTGGTTCAAGGAATATGGTAAAGACGCCCCCATCGCCATATTTACTGCCTTAGCCATCTTCGCGCACCTCCTGCTGCGCTATGTGTGGCGAGTCGGTCCATTCGACGCTGTGCCCCTCTATTTATCCTTGGCCGCGGGCGGAATTCCTCTTCTGCTTGGGCTCGTGCGCCAAGCCTTCCGGCTTGAGTTCGGCTCGGATTGGCTGGCCGGCATTTCCATCGTCACCGCCACTCTGCTGCACGAATACTTAGTCGCTTCCATCGTCGTGCTTATGCTTTCCGGCGGCTCGGCCCTGGAGCAGTATGCAACCCGGAGAGCTTCATCTGCTCTACGCGCGCTGGCCAAAAGAATGCAAACGACAGCACATCGCGTAACCGAGTCCGGCTCCGATATCATCGACGCGCAGGACATTGCTCCGGGTGACGTTCTTGCTGTCTTTCCCCATGAGGTCTGCCCTGTGGACGGTGACGTCGTCGAGGGCCACGGAGAGATGGACGAATCCTATCTCACCGGTGAACCCTTCGAGATGGCGAAAGCGCCCGGGTCGCAGGTCCTGTCTGGAGCCGTTAATGGTAATAGTCTGTTAAAGATTCGGGCAACAAAGCTGCCCGTCGACTCCCGCTATGCTCGTATCTTGCGGGTGGTGGGAGAGGCGGAACAGAACCGGCCGAATATGCGGCGCATCGCGGATCAGTTAGGCGCCTGGTACACGCCCATCGCCTTAGGTGTAGGGATTCTTGGCTGGCTTCTCGGCGGGAGTGCGGAGCGATTCCTCGCAGTCGTGGTCATCGCAACACCCTGCCCACTCCTTATCGGTATTCCAGTGGCGATCATCGGGGGAATTTCACTTGCGGCGCGACGCGGCGTTATCAT
Source organism: Terriglobia bacterium (assembly GCA_963724105.1). Lineage (GTDB taxonomy): Bacteria > Acidobacteriota > Terriglobia > Terriglobales > Acidobacteriaceae > Angelobacter. The sequence continues at coordinate 1,686,627 of CAVRTD010000010.1, forward strand.
CAAACACCCAAAGATCCTGGAGCAGATTGATGCTTGCCAGACTTTCTTTTTTGACAAGACCGGAACGCTCACCTATGGCCGCCCGGCTCTAACTGATGTCCTTTGCCAACCTGGCAGCAACAAATCCGAAGTGCTGGCATACGCAGCAAGCCTGGAGCAGTACTCAAGGCACCCACTTGCTCAAGCCATCGTGGCTGCGGCCAAGGCGCTGCAGTTGGTAATTCAGGTGCCAAAGGGAGTCAGCGAAAAGCCGGGCCAAGGGCTCTCGGGCAGCGTGGACGGACACAGCATTCACATTACCGGCAGAAACCAAGCCGTTGCCGGAGGGTTGGTGTCGAGCTCAGAATTGCCGCCCATCGAATCCGGGTTGGAATGTCTCATCACGGTTGACGGCCGATTTGCGGCTCTGTTGCGGTTTCACGACGAGCCGCGTGCGGACAGTGGTTCTTTTGTTCGCCATCTCCGGCCGAGCCATCGGGCTGGCCAGATCATTCTTCTTTCCGGCGACCGCCAGTCTGAGGTCCAACATCTGGCCCAAATCGTGGGAATTGAGCACATCTATGCCGGAGCCACTCCGGAGGAAAAGCTGAAACTGGTCACGGAAGAAACTGCCCGCCGCAAAACACTCTTTGTGGGCGACGGCATCAACGACGCACCGGCCATGCTTGCAGCCACGGCCAGCGTCGCCCTGGGCGGCCAGAACAGTGACGTAACGGCCGAGGCTGCGGATGCAGTAGTGATGGACTCGTCACTGCGCAAAGTAGATGAATTGATGCACATTGCACGACGAACACGTTCTATCGCACTTCAAACGGCAGTAGGAGGGATGGCGCTGAGCGGGATCGGAATGCTGTTCGCGGCCTTCGGTTACCTCCCGCCACTGGCGGGCGCGATTACCCAGGAGGTGATTGATCTTCTAGCCGTGCTTAATGCACTGCGGATTACCATCCCTGGAACTCGTTTGAGCGACTTCTAGGAAATTAAAAATAGCCAGCTCGGTCGGATGACGGGCAATACGGAAATAACTGACATAATCAGGCGCCCGCTTTGTCAAGATGTACTACTTCGCCATTGATTTGTATGCGAGATCTCGTTATGTTAAGCGCACGCAGGCGTGCGTAGCTATTAGCTCTTAGCCTTTTGCCCTTAGCTAAACAAGGTTTGCGACCCTCTGCCGATTCCTGGGTGGCATGGGTGAGCCTGGGTGAAATTGGGTGAAAGCCGGGGGGCAGGGGGTGGGTAGCACGGTTTTTAGTGGTTTTAACTCCCCATAAAAGACACCTTGTGTTTTTTCATACGGTTACCGTTTTGCCAGTGCGATGAAATAATACAGATTGAGGCGAAATTGGGCTGAGAATCACCATGGTTTGGGGTGGTTGCAACTCTCTACCGATCGAGGACGGAAAGTTGCCTGCAATGCCTTGATCAGGTCGATGACAAATGTGTGGACGCTACAGATTGACGGCGCGTGAGAGGTGGCTGAGCGACTTCTTCAATCTTGATCCGGAAGATGTGGATTGGGCTGCGCGGTGGAATGTTGCGCCCACGCAGGAAGTGGCAACCGTCCGGCAGGATGCCAGAGAGCCAAAGCGAATATTCGGATTGATGAAATGGGGGTTGATTCCGTACTGGGCAAAAGATGCGTCGATGGCGCCGAAGGCGATCAATGCCATGGCGGAAACAGCCGCGGAGAAGCCGACATTTAGCGATCCCATGCGCAAAAGGCGGTGCCTGATACCGGCTGACGGATTTTATGAATGGAAGCGCACCGGCACAAAATCAAAGCAGCCATACAACATTGGATTAACTGACGGTGGGCTGTTTGCCTTCGCAGGACTATGGGACCGTTGGAAAGATACAGCAGGCCGGGAAGTTGCAACCTGTACCGTCCTGACGACCGCGGCGAACTCGCTGGTCCAGGATGTGCATAACAGAATGCCGGTTATTCTCCGGCCGGAAGATTATGACTTGTGGCTTGATCCGGGAGTGACTGACCCTGCAAAAGTGATCGACCTGCTCAAGCCGTTTGATGCCCGCCTGATGAGGAAATATCCTGTCAGCGCGGCAGTGAACCGCGTGGCGAATGATGGTCCTGAGTGCGCGGAAGAGGTTGCGGCGGACGAGGGTGATAAGCAGCTCAAGCTTCTTTAAGCCATAAGCCGTGATAGTTTTTAAGTACCAGATTCCGCGTTAGGAATTGTTTCCAAGGAGATTCAAAAATGGCAGAGCACATTGTTGTTTCCGTCCAGGAGCGCGTCCTCTCAATACAGCTGGACCGGCTGGAAAAAAAGAATGCGCTAACGCGCGGCATGTACATGGGAATGATTGAGGCTCTGCAGCAGGCGGAATCAGATCCGAACGTGCGCGTGGTGCTGATCTCTGGTACGCAGGATTGTTTTACGGCAGGGAATGATCTGATGGATTTTGCCAACGCCAAGCCAGGCGAGACAAGCCAGGCGATACTCTATCTGCAGGCGCTGGCAGCCGCGCAAAAGCCGGTGATTGCCGCCGTGGGCGGAGTGGCGGTTGGAATCGGCACCACCATGCTGCTGCATTGTGATCTGGTTTACGCCGCTGTCAGATGCGCGCTTCCAGCTTCCGTTCGTCAACCTGGGGCTGTGTCCGGAAGCAGGTTCCAGCATGCTTCTGCCGGCACTGATGGGGCATCGGCGTGCGGCGGAGCTGTTGTTCTTTGGCGAGCCGTTCAATGCCGAAGCGGCTCATGCTTTAGGGATTGTGAACGCCGTATTGCCGGTCAGCGAATTACTGGCGACAGCCATGGCGAAGGCGAAGTTGTTGGCGGAAAAACCTCCGTCAGCTTTGCGGACGACCAAAGCGCTGCTCAAACGCGGCACGACGGAGTCAATTGCCGATGCCATGACAGCCGAGACCGGAAAATTCGCTGCGTTGTTGCAAGGGCCTGAAGCAAGAGAAGCCATGATGGCTTTTATGCAACGGCGCAAACCTGACTTTTCGAAATTTTGATGAGAAAGAAAAAAGGAACGTTTAGCCGGCCAATTCTTCGTGCCAGCCATCTTTTTTCTTTTCTGACTGGAACCAGCGCTGCAGGTGGGTACTGATGTCGGCAGGTATTTCGCCAAATTGAATTCCGTGGTGGCCTTCATTGTTGGCCCAGGCAACGCGTCCGTATAACTCAGCCTGAATTTCGGCTCCGGGAATGGTGAATCGGATGGTTACTGGGGCGCCCTGAGTGAGTGATTTGTGTACGGAAACTGCTGCACCGCCCAGGCTGATATTAAGCAGGTTTGCATCCAGCCATTCGTCGGCATGCTTCAGCTTCACGGGAGCGCTGGTCTGTTTGCGGTAATAAAGTTTTTGTTCGTCGCCCAACGTGCCAACGGCGGGATCATTTTCGTTTTCTCGATAGGCTTTGAGTTTGCGTAACAAAGTGCGGCGGGAAATTCCCAGCGCATCGGCTGCCTTGCCCTGGTTTCCGCCAAAACGTTCCAGAGTGTCAAACACAATTTGCCGTTCCAGTTGGTCCAGATCGCGATTTAACGCTTTACCGTTGTTCTGCTGCGGGCCCTGATTCAGTTTTAGATCGATGGCGGTAATTTCCACATGAGCGTTTTTGGCCAGCATAATGGCGCGAAATACGGAATTGCGCAGTTCGCGCACATTGCCTGGCCACTCATGGGACAGGAGGGCGGTAATTCCATCGTGCGAAAAATGCGATTCGGGATAATGCTGATGAAGGATCTGCTCGGCAATCGCCAACAAGTCTTCCGGTCTTTCCCGGAGCGGAGGCAGTTCCAGTTTAAATTCGGCCAGACGATGATAAAGATCATTACGGAAGCGGCCGGCGCGGACCAGCTCTTCAAGATTCTGGTTGGTGGCCGCCACCACACGCACGTTGACGCTGACTTTTTTGCTTCCGCCCAGACGATAATAAGGCGCGCCATCAAGCACGCGCAGCAACTTCACCTGCACTCTTGGATCAAGGTCGCCAATTTCATCGAGAAAAAGTGTTCCGCCATCGGCCATTTCAAAATAGCCGATCTTCTGTGTATCAGCGCCACTGAATGCGCCTTTCTCGTATCCAAAGAGCTCGCTCTCTACAAGATGTTCAGGAATGGCCGCGCAATTTACATCGATCAGCGGCTTGTTGCAGCGAAGCGAATGGCTGTGAATAGAGCGGGCAATCATTTCTTTGCCAGTCCCGGTTTCACCCACAATGAGCACCGCAGCCGGATGACAGGCCACTTGCTCCACCAGATGCATTACGCGCTTCAGCGCGTCACTGCGGACAATCTGGCTGCTAAGGTCGCACGGATTGTGGACCGCTGTTGGCAAGTGATTCTCCTTATACAGGTCACGACACAAGGGCATATGTGTCGCTGTTATGGCAATGATGTGACAAATCAGTCACACCCGGCAATCGAGAAGGGACATGGAGTGATTACTAAAGTCCTCAATCTCCGGCTTGTATTTAAGGAGGAAAGGGCAGGAGCGGAGCACAATTCTTCAAGATTCAGCGCGCCAACTGCCTGTGACAATTCGGCACGCGATTCATGCTGCAGGTGCGACAGGAGTGTCGCAGAGAAGCGTGGAGCTAAACGAAGCGGGGATAGTTTAGGTATCGTAAGTTATTGCTAATACAGCCAGTTATCTCTATAGGATTTGCGCCGCGTTTGGCCCGGCAGTTGCCTGTACATCTGGTGGAGACGCTAGCAAAAGCTATGTCAAAGCAAGCCCGATTATTCCTTTACACAGTTTGCCTGGCTGGTCTTGTGACCGCCGTGTATGGCGGCATTGTGTGGAAAATCGACGCCCCGGCAAAGTTTGGCGCTTACCTGTTTACGGCCCTGCTGGCCTCAAGGCTGAAAGTTGAGCTGCCCGAAATTACAGGCACAATCTCAGTCAACTTTCTCTTTATTCTTATCGGCATTGCTCAATTGAGCTTTACTGAGACGCTGATTTTAGGTTGCTCTGCAATTTTTGTTCAGTGCCTGGCCACAAAGCGTGGATGGCCAAAGATCGAACAAGTTCTATTCAATATGTCCAGTGCCGCGGTGGCCATTGCTGCGGCCTATTTTGTTTATCACGGTCCTTTGTATAGCCGGCTGCATACGAACGCTGCGTTCCTGTTGATGCTTTCTGCTGCCGTTTATTTTCTTTTCAATACGCTTCCTGTGGCCACGATCATTGCGCTCACGGAAAACAAGGGAATGCAGAAAACCTGGACCGATTGCTATTTCTGGTCCTTGCCGTATTACCTTGCCGGCGGTGCGCTGGCCGCTTTGTTTGGCTGGATCACGCAAAGGGTAGGCTGGCAGCCAACGTTGTTTGCTTTGCCGGCAATGTTCGTAATCTACCGCTCGTATCGACTCTATCTGGGAAAACTGGCCAACGAAAAGAACCACGTAGCTGAAATCGCTTCATTGCATATGCGCACCATTGAGGCATTGGCTTTGGCGATTGAAGCGAAAGATCAGACCACGCATGACCATCTTGAGCGCGTACGCGTTTATGCCGTGGAACTGGCCAGCAGGCTTAACCTTGCACCAGAAGAGATAGAAGCGCTGCGCGCTGCTGCCCTGTTGCACGACATCGGTAAGCTGGCTGTGCCCGAGCACATTATTTCCAAGCCGGGCAGGCTTACTCCTGAAGAGTTTGAAAAGATGAAGATCCATCCGATTGTTGGCGCGGAAATCCTGGAGCGCGTTAACTTTCCCTATCCTGTGGTGCCAATTGTCCGTTCACACCATGAACGCTGGGATGGCACAGGATATCCCGATGGCCTGATGGGTGAAGAGATTCCTATTGGAGCAAGAATTCTTTCCGCCGTGGATTGTCTGGATGCTCTTGCTACAGACCGCCAATATCGCAAAGCGTTGCCGTTGGATGACGCCATGGAGTGGGTGGCCGACCAGGCCGGCAAAGCATTTGATCCTAAAGTAGTCGGCTTGCTGAAAGCCACTTACAGAGAACTGGAAGGCATTGTGCGCCAGCAGTCACAGCTGCCGGACCGTCAGAAACTTTCAACGGACCTCAAGGTAGCGCGCGGCAAATCTCCGGCGAGTGGGTTTGAAGTCGACAAGATTACAGAACCGGGTAACCAGGCCGCATTTCTATCTTCAATCGCCGCCGCCAGACAGGAAGCGCAGGCTCTGTTTGAGTTAACGCAAGACCTGGGCAATTCACTGCGGTTGAGCGAAACGCTTTCCGTGCTCAGCGGACGGCTGAAGCGCCTGGTGCCGTATGACGCGATCGCTACCTACATTGTTCGCGGCAATGAATTGTTGCCTGAATATGTCAACGGAGATAACTTCCGGATGTTTGCTGCTCTGCGAATCCCCATGGGTGAGGGGCTTTCAGGATGGGTCGCGCAAAATCGCAAGCCCATGCTGAACGCAAATCCGGCACTGGAACACGGCTATGAAAACGATCCAGGCAAGTATAGCCCGCTGCGCTCGGCTATCTCAGTTCCGCTGGAAGGATTGCACGGTGTTGTAGGCGTGTTGACGCTCTACCATTCTGATGCGGATGTTTATACGTCAGACCATCTTCGCATTCTGCTGGCAATCAGTTCGAAAGTGGCGCTATCGGTGGAAAATGCGCTGGCATTCCAGGAAGCGGAAAGCTCGGCCACAACGGATTACCTTACGGAATTGCCAAACGCTCGTTCCTTGTTCATCCATCTTGATCGTGAATTGGCCCGCTGCAAGCGCCTGGAAACATCTTTGACCGTGATGGTGTGCGATCTGGATGGCTTTAAGAAGATCAATGATCGATTTGGCCATCTTGAAGGCAACCGAATTTTGCGGCACTTCTCTGATACCTTGCAGGGCTCTTGCCGTGAATATGACTATGTGGCCCGCATGGGCGGTGATGAGTTTGTGATTGTCGCGCCGGGCCTGAGCACTTCTGCCGCGGAAGCGCGCGGTATTTGTTTGAGTGAACTGGCTGGGAATACAGGGCGTGAAGTTTGCGGCGTGGAATGGCTTTCTTTGAGCGTTGGCTGCGCTATCTATCCTGAAGACGGAGTGGACGCGGAGAAGTTATTGGCTGAAGCGGACCGGCGCATGTACATACAAAAACAGGAGCATCACAAGATTCTCAAGGTTTTCAATTTGGCGGTAGACGGGCGCCGCCTCAATGCTATCCGTGATGTGGTGGCTGGATAATGCTTCGATTCTGGGGCTGGGCCGTGCTTCGGGTAGCGGCGGTCATGCTCATGGCGAGTTTTGCGGGCGCCATGCTCATGCGCGTTGCCCCCGGTTTTTCTTCTGACGATCAGGAGCTGAATTCAGGATTGTCGGCGCAGAGCATTCAAGCGGTTCGTCAAGCACGCCTGGCGGATGCAAATATTCCGCACTTTTATGCGCGCTACCTGATGTCGCTGGTGAAGGGCGACTTGGGCACTTCGCGTTCGCTGAACCAGCCAGTAAAAGACCTTCTGCGGGAACGCCTGCCTGTAACGCTGGCTAACCTGGCTTTTGCCTTGGGTGTGGGATGGCTGCTTGGATTGGCGCTGGCTATCGCCGCTCAAACCTGGAATATTCGCGCATTGACTTTCCTGGCCAATGGATTGAGCGGAACTTTTATCTCCACGCCTGCCGCTGCGTTGGCATTGGTTTTTCTATTGTTAAGATGGCCGCCAGCTTTCGCAGCCGCCTTGCTGGTCTTTCCCAAGATTTATCGCTACACGCAAAACCTGTTGCAGCAGAGCAGTGAAATGCCGCACGTTCTTACAGCGCGCGCAAAGGGTGCTGGCCCATGGCGCGTGTTGGCGTGGCATGTGGCGCCAGTTGCTATGCCTCAGTTGATTGCTCTGGTAGGCGTTTCCATCAGCATTGGAATTGGCGTGCTCCTGCCGATTGAAGTAATGAGTGACGTCGCCGGCATTGGACAGTTGGCGTGGCAGGCCGCCGAGGCGCGCGATCTCCCGCTTCTGGTGAATCTCACGATGGTTGTGACTTTTGTGACCGTGTGTTCCACTCTGATCTCAGACGCGGCGCAGCGTGGCTTTACGCGGAGCGCAGCATGAAGACCATACGCATTGCCGCCATCGCGGTACTGTGCCTGACGGCACTTGACCATTTTGGGTGCGAACTATCTGGCTCCTGCTGGATATGAACGCCAATTTCGCGAGATGCCGCAAGCTGCTCCTTCCGCACATCATCCGTTAGGGACAGACGATGTGGGGCGCGACCGCTGGGCACGCCTGCTTTACGGAATGCGCGTTTCCTTGACGCTGGCGCCGCTGGCTGCACTGCTTACCACCGTCCTGGCCGGACTCGTCGGTGGCATTGCCGGATATTTTGGTGGATGGACGGAACGCTGCTGCAAGTTGCTGATCGATTTCTTTCTGTCCATACCCTGGCTGTTTCTTCTGATCACGGTGAGGGCGGTGTTGCCGCTCAATATTTCACCGGAAGCTTCCGTCACCGTCACGTTCGCATTGCTGGGACTGCTGGGATGGGCGGCTTCAGCACGCGTGATCTGTACCGGCGCAAAAGATCTGATGAAGTCAGAATTTGTATGGATGGCGCGCGCCTCCGGTTTTTCCGGCTTCAAATTGATAAGACTCCATCTTTTGCCGAACCTGCGCGGAGCATTGCTGGCGCAGTTCTGGATTTCGATTCCCGTTTTCATCATCGCGGAAGCCAATCTGGGCGCTCTTGGCCTGGGTGTGGCAGAACCGCTGCCGTCTCTGGGCAGTTTGCTGCGAGAACTGCAGGATTCCGTTACGTTACGTCCGGAACCTTGGCGATTGCTTCCTCTTGTTGTACTTATAGTGGTAATCAGCTCATTCCAGGTACTACTTAATAAACAGGTACTGCTTAACAAACAAGAGGTTCGGTCATGAAGCGTCTTTTTTTACTCTTCGCTGTGCTGTTCCTGGGTGCTGTTTCTGCGTTGGCCCAGGGCGGAGGAGAGCTGCGCTTTTGCCTTCGCTCTGAACCCAAGACATTTAATCCGTTGCTGGTGGAAGACGAAGCTTCAGAGACAATCCGGTATCTCACCGGCGGCGTGCTGGTGCGCGTGAATCGCATTACGCTGAAGGCAGAGCCCGAATTGGCCGCCGCGTGGAAGGTTTCTGAGGGTGGCAAGCGCATTCGATTCAAACTGCGCGAAGGCCTGAAATATTCTGACGGCACGCCTTTCTCGGCCGCAGACGTCGCTTACACCATGCAACAACTGATGGACCCCGCGCTGCACTCCAGCACCGGCGATGCATTCCGCTCAGCCGAGGGCAAGCTGGTGACGCAGGTGATTTCTCCGAACGTAGTGGAAATCAACTTCCCAGCGCCGGTTGCGAATCTGGTGAATCTCTTTGATACGGTGGCAATTCTGTCCGCAAAATCACCCCAGAAAGAAATGGCGGCCCTGGGACCGTTTTATGTGGCGGACAGAAAAGCCGGATCGTATCTACTGCTGAAACGGAATCCTTACTATTGGAAAAAAGACGCGGCAGGGAAGCAGCTCCCATATCTGGATGCCGTGCACATCGATATTGAACAGAACCCTGAAATTGAAGCGCTGCGATTTAAGCGTGGCGAAGTCCATTTGATCAATACGGTCTCACCCGCGATCTTTGAGAAGTTATCGGCCGACAACGCTGCTGTACGCGATGCAGGCGCATCGACTGATACAGAGCAACTCTGGTTTAACCAGGTTCCCGGTTCGCCTCTGCCAGCATATAAAAAGGTGTGGTTTACCTCCACAAATTTTCGTCGTGCGGTTTCTGAGGCCATCAATCGCGAAGATATGGCCCGTATTATCTATCACGGCCACGCCGTTCCGGCAATCGGCATTATTTCGCCAAGCAATAAGTTCTGGTTCAATACCAGTCTCAAGCCGCATATCTACGACACTGCCAGCGCACTGCGTAAACTCCAGCAGGATGGTTTCCAGTTGCAAGGTGAAACGTTGCGCGATAAAGCCGGGAACGCCGTGGAATTTTCCATCGTGACCAATGCAGGCAATCGCACGCGCGAGGGCATGGCCACCATGATCCAGCAGGACCTGAAGAAGATTGGAATCAAGGTGAATGTTGTCACGCTGGACTTCAACTCACTGCTGGAACGCATGACGCAAACATTCAATTATGAAGCATGTTTGCTGGGCTTCCAGAACGTTGAACTGGATCCAAATTCGCAGATGGCTGTGTGGCTGAGTTCCTCTGACAATCATCAATGGAACCCCAATCAGAAAACTCCGGCAACCGCGTGGGAAGCCGAAATAGATAAGCTGATGCGCGCGCAGGCTGCCTCAGGCGACGAGCATAAGCGTAAACAATCCTGGGACCGCGTCCAGCAGATAGCGTGGGAGCAGGAGCCTTTTATCTATCTGGTGAACAAAGATGCGCTGGTGGCAATTTCACCCACGGTGAAGAATGCCGAGCCGAGCGTATTTCGTCCGCAAACGTTTTGGAACGTTGAGACGTTAACTCTGGCGCTAGCGCACTAAGAACATTATGGATCTTCTCTCTATCAGGCTCACGATCAGTTACAAAGACAAGCCACCCGTGTTGGATGACTTACGCGTGGACTTGCAGCCGGGAGAGGTCCTTGGTCTGGTGGGACATAGCGGCTGCGGCAAGAGCTCGCTGGCTCTGGCCATTCTGGGATTGCTCAATCTGAAAGGCGGCAAGGCGCAGGGATCGATTCGCTGGAATGAACGCGAACTGCTGACGCTCAAGGAGCGCGAATGGCGCAAGCTGCGCGGAAAAGAGATTGCTTTCGTCCCGCAAAGTCCCATGTCATCTTTGAATCCGGCCTTGAGGCTCGAAACGCAACTGGAAGAAGCCTGGAAATTACATGGGAAGGGTGGGCGAGCGCACATGGATGAGGCCATCTTTCGGTCTTTGCTCGATGTTAGCCTGCCTGCGACCGAAGAGTTTATCCGGCGCTATCCTGCGGAGATCAGTGTGGGACAGGCGCAGCGAGTATTGATTGCCATGGCCATTCTCCACAGGCCGGCATTGTTGATTGCCGATGAACCCACCAGCGCTCTGGATGCAGTGACCCAGGCCGAGATCCTGGCGCTTTTTGGCGAGTTAAATCGGCGGCTTGGCATGAGCCTGCTTTTCATCTCGCACGATCTGGTTTCGGCCTATGGGCTTTGCCATCGAATTGCTCTGATTCACGCTGGTAAGATTGTGGAATGTAATACCCCGCAGGCCATCTTCTTCAGCCCGCAGCACCCGTTTACGCAGAAGCTGATTGCAGCCATACCCACCGTGCCTGGCGCCACCGAAATCGAACAGGCACTACGCTTCTAACTGGTTTTAAATCTTCGTTATAGCCTCTATTCATCGTCTTTTAGATCACTTCATCTTTTTGTGACAGCCAGGGCGCCCACGCTGTGACGGGCTTGTCGCATCCACATAACTCATTGATAAAAATACACTTAACCATCAACTGCTGGGAAATGCCAGTAGTTCTCGGCTGGCCGTGTCGCATCTACGCCAATGCGGAATTCAGTGTAAATTTTTTAAATCAGTTGTTTACAGAGATACCTACTTTGGCTTAACGCTTGCAATAAAGGAATACGTACGGAGGTTAGGCAAGTATGTCTGCAAGAAAGCAAGTAGCAATGTTCGGTGTGATTGTTGGAACTGTCGCCGGATTGGGCCTCACATTAGCAACGCTCCACAGCGCGGTAATTTTAGTTGCATCCGCGGTCTGGGGTTACTAGCAGCAGCTGAATAACTGCTTTACATGAAACTTCCGGGGTTAACAAACAAAATGCGATTCAACAAATTAAATCCTGCAACGGAACAAAATTTGAGCTGGCTTCGGTTCTTCCATCTCTTTGTGGTTGTGCTGGCCTTTGCGCTGGGTTCGATGGTTTCCCTGACAGCCGAAGCGCAAAGCGGACAAGGACATAAACTGTCCGCCGATCTGGCGAACTTTCCGTTGAATTCTGACGGCACCGTGAGCGTAATCATCCAGTTCAACCAGACGCCCAAGGCCCAGCATTTTGCCGACCTTGCAGCGCGCGGTGGCAAGCTGAAATTTTCGCTTGAGCACATCAATGGAGCCGCTTACAGGATTCCGGTGAAAGTTCTGGACTGGCTGGAAACTCATCCTGATGTTGCTTACGTTAGCCCGGACCGGCCTAACAAAGTCGCGTCCGATGATGACATTCCTGCAGTCACCGGAGATGTTGCCCGGCAGCAATATGGAGTGGATGGAACCGGCGTGGGAATTGCCGTGATTGATAGCGGCGTTTTCAATCATGACGATCTGCAAAAAACCAGCGGGACGGGATCGCGCATTGTGTACAGCGAGAGCTTCATTCCTGGCGATACCAGCACGAATGATGCTTATGGCCATGGAACGCACGTAGCAGGAATCATCGCGGGCAACGGGCACGACTCAGCAAACGGCTATCCTCAGCAATACATCGGAGTAGCGCCGAACGCCAATATCATTAACCTGCGCGCATTGGACGCAACTGGCTCCGGTAGTGATAGCCAGGTAATTGCCGCAATTCAGCGCGCCATCGTATTGAAAAATACCTACAACATTCGCGTCATCAATCTTTCCCTGGGGCGCAACATTTTTGAATCCTACACGCTCGATCCCCTCTGCCAGGCAGTTGAAGCAGCGTGGAAGTCAGGCATTGTAGTAGTTGTGGCCGCAGGCAATGGCGGACGCACCAATAGCTATGGAACGCAGGGTTACTCATCCATTCAGGTGCCTGGAAATGATCCGAACGTGATTACCGTTGGAGCGACCAAGACCAACGGCACTCCAGGCCGGCTGGATGACACGGTTGCCAGCTACAGTTCCAAAGGGCCAACTCTTCTCGATCACGTTGCGAAGCCGGACCTGGTTGCTCCAGGAAACAGAATCGTCTCACTGAATGCGCCCGGAAATGCTTTAATCACTGCGTCTGGCAGCCTGAAAGTGCAGCCGATCAGCACATGTATCCTTGGCATTTGCATTACGGGAGCTAACGGAAAGTACATGCGTTTGAGCGGGACCAGCATGGCAACGCCGATCGTTGCCGGCGCCGCGGCGCTGATGCTCCAGAAAGATCCAACGCTCACACCGGACACGATCAAAGCCCGCATGATGAAAACTGCGTGGAAGGGCTATCCGGGAAACAGCTGGGCTTATGACACGCAGAACCGCAGCTACTTCTCACAATATGACGTGTTCACAATTGGCGCAGGCTATCTGGATATTGACGCCTCGATGAAGAGTACTGACGTGGTCAACGGCGGATCGCCTTCACCAACGGTCAATTTCAACCCGACAACCGGACAGGCAACGCTGAGCAACAGCCTTTCGATTACCTGGGGCAATAGCATTACCTGGGGTAGTTCTATCGTTTGGGGTAACTCAATCGTCTGGGGTGGAAATGCCGTGCTGAGCGATTCCATCATCTGGGGCAATTCGATTGTCTGGGGACAAACCAGTATTACCGGTAACAGCATTATCTGGGGCCAGTCGATTGCGACAGGAACCAATTCGATCACCGCGCTCAGCGACAACGAGGACGGAGAGAACTAGTTATGCCGACGTCGTTTTCAGCGCGAATGTTCGTGGCGTTGATTGTTATTTCGGGCCTCCTGGTACTTGGAGTTGTTGTATTCAATGCCAGTGTGGCGCCCACAGGACGGTTTGTTTCTTTCCTGTTGGTGGCATGTCTGGCTGCGAGACTCAAGATCAAGCTTCCGGGACTTACCGGGACCATGTCAGTGAATTTGCCATTCATTCTTCTGGCAGTGGCGGAAATGAGCCTTGCCGAAGCGTTGGTTGTAGGCCTTATCAGTACATTGGTTCAATGCTTGCCGCGGGGGAAACACCAGGGCAAACAGAAGATCAATCCGGTACAGGTGGCGTTTAATTGTGGAACGATCTTGCTGGCGGTGGCGTTGACCAGATTGATTTTCGCTTCACCTCAGTTAGCGAATGCGGTTTCTTCTGCTCATCTGCGGCTGGCGATTGCAGCGGCCGGATATTCGCTGGTGAATACTATCCCAATCGCTATTGTGATTGGACTGACTGAAGCTGTGAGCGCGTTGCGGACATGGACCGAGATGCTGCAGCTTTCGTTTCCGTATCTGGTGGCGAGCGCCGGCGTAGCTGGGCTGGCTATTACCATCGCACCGGAGATCGCGTGGCAGGTTCCCTTGGCCGTGCTGCCGGTGATGGCGGGAATATTTCAATCTTACAGGCGTTATTTCGCGGCGGCAGCAGTAACTGCTGGAGAGACGAGCGTAGAGAGACAGGCCAGTAGCGGTGTGGCCGCGGGAGCGCATGTCTAAGCAGAGCGTCATTACGCTGATGCGACGAATCGACTTTAAGTGGTGTTAGCTCGACTCAACGGCGGCTGCCAGAAATAGGTAGCCGCCAATTTTTTGCGCTAACATCTAAGCAATGACTGCAGGCTTTCAATGTGCGGGATGTGGCGAGTGGAATGAGACGACCGTGGACTCTTCTGCCGGAACCCGCCAAGAGTATGTAGAAGATTGCCAGGTATGTTGCAAGCCCAACTTATTGCGCGTGAGCTGGGATATGTCGGCGGCGGAATATACGATCAGTGCGGAATTGGAATAAGACCGCAACAAACTGAAGGAATCATCGTTCCAACGATTTACACCCGAGGTCCAGCTCGCCGGGTTTTATCTTTGACGAAAATGCTTTCCATGCTATCTTCTGGCAAATGTCAGATCCAAACTTGTCTTCAACTACACCACAATTTAGTACCGCAGAGTACCCAGGTACAAAGAGCGGTCATTGTGCTGCATGTAAGCAACCCATTACCGGACGTTACTACAGCATCAATAGCAAGATCGCATGTGAGAGCTGCATGCAGCAGGTTGCGCACAGATTCCCAAAAGATTCACACAGCGCATATGTGCGCGGAATACTCTTTGGAGTGGGCGCCGCAATTATTGGCATGATTCTTTATGCAGCATTTACTATCGCCACGGGTCTTTACATTGGGTATGTTTCGCTGGCGGTTGGCTGGCTGGTGGGAAAAGCCATTATGTTGGGCTCGAAGGGGATCGGTGGGAGACGTTACCAGATCGCCGCCGTGATTTTGACCTATGCTGCTGTTTCAATTGCCGCCGTGCCAATTGCTATTTCATATCATAAGCCGAGCATGGGAGCAGCTCTTTTACAGTTACTGATGATCGGTCTTGCTTCACCTTTTCTGGAATTGCAAGATCCGATGCATGGAATTATTGGATTGATCATCCTGATAGTCGGTATACGCATAGCCTGGAAAATCACTGCAGGGTCAAGAGGCGTGAACATTCAAGGACCGTATGACAAGTCTCTCGCTGCCTCAGTATGAGATGATGCCAGCTGGAGGCAGTTGCTGATTCCGTGTCCCCATTCACCTCTGAAGTAGTACAAAACTGCCCAAGATGCGCGCGAGAGATTCCGTCGGGAGCGCTGGAGTGTCCGCAGTGCCGCACGCTTGTCCATAGCGACCAGATGGAACAATTGGCGGCCCATGCCAGATCTCTGGAGGCTCACGGCGACATTCAGGAAGCCCGCGATCGCTGGCTGGCATGTCTGCCATTACTTCCACCGCATTCATTGCAGGCGGACTGGATCCGCAACCACGTTCGCGAACTGGAGTCCGGGACGCCCTCTAATGCTTCCGCAAGCTCAAGCGCGAACGCCACACCGCAGTGGGCCAAGCGCCTGGGGCCGGTGGGGCCAATTGTGCTCGCGCTGCTTAAATTCAAGTCGTTGCTGAGCTTTGTCGCTTTCTTTGGCTTTTATTGGTCACTGTGGGGACCAAGATTTGGCATCGGCTTTGCCGTGCTGATATTAGTCCACGAAATGGGGCATTTTATTGATGTCAAGCGCCGTGGCCTGCCCGCGGACATGCCAATGTTTCTGCCTGGGCTTGGCGCTTACGTGAAGTGGAATGCACTTGGCGTTTCCCTGGAGACACGTTCCGCAATCAGCCTGGCAGGGCCGTTGGCTGGAGGATTTGCAGCGGCCGTCTGCGCCGTGTTGTGGTTCAAGACTGGATATGGTCTCTGGGCGGCGCTGGCGCGGACTGGCGCATGGTTCAACGCGCTTAACTTGATCCCGCTCTGGATATTTGACGGCAGCAGCGCGACCAATGCTCTCAGAAAGATAGAACGCGCTGTGGTCCTGGTGGTGAGTGCGGCCCTTGGATATGCGCTGGGAGAATGGGTGTTTGCGCTGGTTGCGCTCGGTATGGGCATCAGGCTTTTCACTCGCGATGAGCCGCCGGAGCCAAGCAATGCGATTACCGCATATTTCATTGTAGTGCTGACCGCTCTGGCACTCGTCCTATGGCTGGTTCCTGGACACGGCACCGGTCTCCGCTAGTCTTTGTCTTTAGTCTGTTAGCCTGTATTGCTTCAAATTTTCTGTCTTGTGCATCTTACGGATTTGCTGGCTGAGGGTTGCCAGCTTGAGCAGTAGCAGCCCAACGCGCTAATCTTCAAATGCGGAGGCTCAATGCACGGGAGCAGCAGCATTCAATCCGTCGAGATCATTTTTCTGCTCCTGATGCTTTTTGTGGCTGGCTTCACTGCGCTGGCCCGCAAGCTGCAGACCCCTTACCCGATTGTGCTGGTAGTGGCCGGGTTAGTGTTAAGTTTTGTGCCTGGCATTCCCCGTGTGGCTCTAAATCCTGAGATTGCTTTTCTGGTTGTATTGCCACCATTGCTTTTTGCCGGCGCGTGGCTCACCTCATGGCGGGATTTTGTCTACAACCTGGTTAGCATTTCATTTCTGGCATTTGGGCTGGTGGGCTTTACTGTTATCGGCGTTGCCGGGGCAGCCCACTTTCTTTTTCCTGGTTTTGACTGGCGACTGGGACTGGTTCTGGGCGCCGTGATTGCAACCACAGATGCCATTGCTGCTACATCAATCGCCAAACGCGTTGGACTGCCGCAGCGAGTGGTTGACGTTCTGGAGGGTGAGAGCCTTCTCAATGACGCAACGGGCTTGCTTGCTCTTGAGTTCGGACTTGCCATCGTGGTCGCAGGTCAAACGCCAACGGTTACTTCAGGATTTCTGCGGCTGGCCTACCTGACTGTGGCTGGCATCGGGGTGGGCTTACTGATTGGCGGCCTTATCCATTGGGTGGAGCACCATATTGACGATGGACCAATTGAAATCACCATGAGCTTCATGGTGCCCTATGCGGCAT
The DNA here is from genome assembly GCA_963724105.1 of Terriglobia bacterium. GTDB lineage: Bacteria > Acidobacteriota > Terriglobia > Terriglobales > Acidobacteriaceae > Angelobacter. Next base: position 1,703,763 of record CAVRTD010000010.1, read on the forward strand.
ATCTTGCCGCGGAATCCATACACGCGTCTGGTGTTCTGGCTGTCGTGGCATGTGGGCTTTATTTGGGTCGCGCCAGCGCACACTTTTTCTCGCCGGCGGTAAGAATTCAAGCCGGCGCCGTGTGGAGCGTCTTCACGTTTATTCTGAATGGATTTGTCTTTGTGTTAATCGGCCTGCAACTCCCTATCGTGAGGGAAGGGATAAAAACCTATAGCACAATGGAACGGCTACTGTATGGCGGTCTGTTCAGTTTGCTGGTCATAAGTCTAAGGCTGTTGTGGATTTTTCCCGGCACTGCATTTGCTTACTGGATCCGCAGGAACGTTTTTCATCAGAATGAGCGCCGCCCGCCAATCCGCCAGATTTTTGTAACCGGCTGGACTGGCATGCGCGGCGTGATTGCGCTGGCTGCTGCGCTGTCTCTGCCGGAAAAGCTGGCGAATGGCAATCCATTCCCGCAACGTAACCTGATCATCTTTTTGACCTTCAGCGTGATTCTGGTCACGCTGGTTCTGCAAGGGCTGACTCTGCCGGCGCTGATACGGGCGCTGGGGTTGGCTGGCGCCAGCGGGCCAAACTGCGAGGAAACAGAAGCGCGCCGCATTATGGCGGAATCGGCCCTGGAACAGTTAGAGAGAATCAGTGGAGATGCTGAAGAAGATTTTGGAACGTTATTTGACGACTTGAAGGAGCATTATCGTCTTCGTTTGTCTGCCTTGCCGCGAGAAGGCGAACATGATGACGGTTCCGATCCGGAAGCGTATGCCAGGTCTCTTGCGCTTTCTCTGCAACTTCTCCAAGTCGAGCGTGAGACCGCCGTTAGGTTGCGCAACAGTGGACGCATCAACGATGAGGTGCTGCGCCAGTTGCTACAGGAACTGGACTTGAGCGAAACGCGATATCGCGTGCCAGCTTAAAACCAGATAGTGAAGTGTGTATAAGTAACAGCTATGGCGCACGGACCAGTTCGTAGTCTTTCGATCATCTATGTTGCTGCGTGGCTGCGGTCATTTGGTATTGGGCTTCTGGGCGTTGTCCTTGGGGTATTTCTTTTTCGCGAAGGCTACTCCTCAATTGCCATCGGCATGGTCATCGCTGCGGGAATTGCGGGCTCTGCCGCCGGCACAGTTTTTATCACCTTCAGGGCAGACCGTCTGGGACGCCGTAAGACGCTCTTCATCTTCTCGTTGATGAGTGCCATGGGAGTGGTTCCACTTATCTTTCACTTCAGCCTGCCGGCGTTGCTGGTGTTCGCCTTTCTGGGAATGCTGAATGGAATGGGCACGGACAGAAGCCCTGCATTCGCGCTGGAGCAAGCAACGATCCCCGGGCTGGTTACAGATCAGAGGCGCACATGGGCATTGGCCTGGTACAGCGTGGTCCTGGATGCAAGCGGAGCATTTGGCGCGCTGGCAGCGGGGCTTCCGCTCCTGGAGCAACGACTATGGGGCGTTGATCTTGCCGCTGCTTACCGCACTTTGTTTATCGGATACGCGGGGATCAACGTTGTAAGTGCTGCACTCTACCTGTTCCTCTCTTCGGATGTGGAGGTTGCACGGCTCAATCTGCCGCTGGCCACCAAAACAGGAGTATCCGAAGAAACAAAGTCAACGGTGGCACGGCTGTCAGCACTATTTGCCATCGACGCATTCGGCGGCGGGTTCCTGACGGATGCTCTTGTTTCATATTGGTTCTTTCGGCGCTTTGGTATTACCGAAAGCCAGCTAGCGCTGCTGTTTTTTACGGTACACGTGCTGAACGCACTCTCTCATCTGGGCGCGGCGTGGCTGGCAAAAAGGATTGGCTTGATCAAAACCATGGTTTTTACCCACTTGCCCTCCAGCCTCTTCCTGATTGCTTCTGCACTCATGCCCTCGGCGCGATGGGCGGTCGTGCTCTTTCTGCTGCGCGAGTCGCTGGTGGAAATGGATGTGCCCACACGGCAATCTTACGTTGCGGCCGTGGTGCGGCCCGAGGAGCGGACTTTTGCAGCGGGTGTGACAAATCTTGTCCGGAATACGGCCTGGGCGGCGGCTTCAGCGGTGGCAGGAGTTTTTATGCAGCAAGTGGCATTTGCTGCGCCTCTGCTGCTGGGTGGGGGCTTGAAGGTTATTTATGACGGCTTGTTGTGGCGGGCCTTCCGTCACGTGGCTCCGCCGGAAGAACAAAAAGGTGAATTGGTTTCCTAAGCGCGAGTCCCATCGTGCATGTTGCGCAATAGAGCATGAATTTGTTCCAGATGCTCCTCTGTCCTGATGGCCAAAACACTGTTCTTGTAACTCATCAGAATCAACTTGACTGAGACTAGAAATACGCCAGCTTCCAGCAGCATGTCATGAGTCAATCCCTTGACCAACAACGCGACGGTAAAAAGGATAAGCGTAATGGTAATTACCAAAACCGACCAAAAATCATAGTGCCTGCGCATGGATGGCATCTCCTCATCAGTTAAACGGTAATTCATTCACTTATGTAAAAGCCACGGGAAGAGCAAGCGTCATGCCAGAATTTTGACCGAAGGTTAAGTTTCGCCATGGGAAATGATGCTGGACTCACTCGCCAAAGCAGCCTATCTTTTATCTATTATTGATGCGGTGGCAGGGGCGAACCATGCGTAGATGGATATTCATTCTAGTGTTTTTGGGAAGCACGTCCTCAAGAGGTCTTCTAGCGCAATCTGCCGAGGCACAGGCACCGGTATACCGCGTTAACGTACGAATGGTGGTTGTTGACGCGCAAGTCTTGAGCAAAAAAACGCGGCATGCGGCGCGGGAACTCAAACAGAATGATTTTGAAATCTATGAAGATAATGCTCGCCAGGAGATCACCTCTTTCAGCCAGGATACGCTGCCTCTTTCGATCGTCCTTTTATTCGATTTAACTGACAGCGTAAGGCCGGTATTGAAATCACTGGCGGAGGGCGCCACGGAAGCGTTACAGCACTTAAAGCCGGAAGATGAAGTAGCAGTGATGGTCTATGCTGCGTCAACCCAGGTGCTGCAGGAGGCAACGACGGACCGAGCCCTGGCGGTTGCGGCAATCGAAAAAGCCAGCCGCATGAAAAGTGACGAAGCTGCGTTCTTTAACGAGGGGATTTTTCAGGCCGCGGAACAACTGACAAAAGGGAAGAACCCGTCCAGCCGGCGCGTGATTATCTGGCTGACGGATGACGTGCCCAACGTGCCGTCAGACAGCGAAGTGCCGCTGCGATATCACAGAAGCATGCCGCTGGAAAAACTGCACTCCCAGCAGGATGCTCTGAAACATGCTTTAGAGACCTCCACTGTTGTGTGTTCACTGGTCAAGAAAAGCGAGCTGTCGGATGAGGGTGAATCGAGTCTGCGATCAAAGGTTGTGGCAAGAATGATGTATCCACCAGGAGAGGTGTCAAAATACGCGGCGGCCACGGGTGGTCAGGTGATCGAGTTCAAGAAGAAGGAATTGAAGGAAAAACTGGCAATGATGATTGACGATCTGCGGATGCGGTACAGCCTGGGCTACCATGCATCTGCTCAGAAGCCTAAAGGCAAGTATTGTGCGATCAAGGTGAAGCTAGCGCCTGAGGCTAAGCAGACAGTTGGGAATGTTGTGATTGAGGCGAAACAGGGATACTACCGATAGCGGGCTGCGGCGGATCTAGCTTACGGCCCTAACTTTACGGTGTCGTCTGGGCTGACGGGCGCATCTGTGCTGATGGTGGGAGAAGCCGTGAAAGGCTTCCAGAGGATCGGTGGTGGCAAAATCCATCCCACAGCGGGAGCAATAAAAGCCTGCGTCGCCGCTTTTGGTGCGTTTATACACCAAGGTTGGACCGGTCACCGGACTGGGTGGTAATTCTCGCAATTGAGAGGATTCCTGTGGGGATTGTACGCTGTCATTCCCATGAAACCAGCAAAAATCGAGAGTAGATAGACCTTTATTTAGATGCTAAGAAAACTCTTACCCCTTTAGTTTCAGCGGGGAGGAGATAAACCTTATATCAAAACGATGAGTGCATTTTTTTCGTCAGTATGATACCTTAGAACCGCGTTAGAAATAGAATTGTTGATTCTCAGCAAGAGCTCTGCTACCTGCCGAAACTCGATAAATCTTTCCAGCGTCAAAAAAATCAATACATTAGGAAAAAGCAAAATGGAACAAGGAACAGTTAAGTGGTTCAACGCCGCAAAAGGCTTTGGTTTTATCTCACGCCAAAATGGAGAAGATGTTTTTGTGCATTTCTCCGCTATCCAGTCTGACGGATACCGCAGCCTGCAAGACGGTCAGGCGGTTGAATTCACTGTGACCAAGGGAAAGAAAGGCTGGCAGGCTGAGAACGTTCGCGCTCTCTAGTCCCAACAGTTTTCTAACGAAAAGGCGGCCTTTGGCCGTCTTTTGTTTTTTGTCGCTATGCTCCTGAGCCGCCCACCTGAAACCCCTTTTTGTAAGGATTATGCTCCTGCTGGGAATCGGTTATTCCGCCCGCAGGGTTGAAGCTGGGTCGATCCGGGCAATGCGACGCGTGGGGAGGAACGTGGCTGCCGTGGCGGCAAGGATGAGAAGAGCTAGAACGGCGGCAAACGTTAGTGGATCGTAGGTTTTCACACCGTAGAGCTCGCTCTTGATTAAGCGTAAAGAGAGCACAGACAAGCCCAGTCCGCCTGCCAAGCCAAAAGCCACAGCCGTAATCCCAGATCTGCCTATTTCCAACATTGCCTGGCGTGTACTCGATCCCAGGGCCATACGGATACCAATCTCACGCGTGCGTTGGGCCACCATATTGGAAACAAGTCCGTATACGCCGACGAGAGAGAGCAGCAGGGCCAATGCGGCCAGCACTCCGAGCAACATCACTTCAAATCTTTGCTGTCGCAAAGCCAGAGCCTGAAGGTCGCCCATCCGATGGAAGCTGGCAATGGGCAGAGCTGGATCTACTCCCGTTATCGCTTTTTGCATGTTTTCCGTGAGGCCCACAATAGGCCCCTTCGTGCGGACAATCCAGCTGGGCTGGAACCATACGTGGACGAGGTTCAGCATTGGCTGCTCCGCCTGTGCGGCCGGAATATAGTAGGTGACCTCACTGGCAAGGGGCGCATCTGCAAAAAGCCCGGGGCGTTTTGTAACATCGCTGACCACGCCAACAATCAGGTAAGTTGACTTGCCAGACCCGATATGGCGTCCGACTACGTCAACATTGCCCATGAATTTTCGTGCAAAAGATTCGTTCACAATCGCGACTGGCTCGCTGCTGGCGGTATCAGTTTCAGTGAATGCGCGGCCGGCAAGCACAGGGATGCGAAGTGCGCGAAAGTATTCTGGCGTCACGTAAGCTGAACTACTCATCTGGTCCGGTCCTTTTTCTGGACCATCAACCACATGGAAGCCATCGTTAAGCCCACGCTCAAAAGGAAGACTCAGGCCGAAGGCGGCAGATTCCACGCCCGGAATGCTCTTCATGGCAGCAAGGCTCTGCTGCATCAGCCGCAGGAATGATTGAGAATTGTGATATCTGGCGTCATCGAGAGAAGCCTGTGCAGTCATTACGTTGGTCGCGTCAAAGCCAGGTTGCAGAGTTTGCAGATGTACCAGGGTGCGGACGAGAAGTCCCGCACTCGCCAGCAAAACTACGGTGAACATTACTTCTCCGGCGATCAAGCCCTGGCGGACGCGACTGTAGCTTATGCTCGTTTTTGCGGTTGCGGCCATGGAGGGACGGATTTCTGCACGGCGAATCTCCAGACCGGGAAGTATCCCGATCAGCAGACTTGTGACCAGAGACGCCAGCAATGCAAAAGAAAGAACGCGGCCATCGATGGAGAGGCCGCCAATGGGTAGTATGTCCGGCGGAACAAATTGGGTAAACAAATCAATGCTGCTCGCTGCCAATGCGACGCCTAGTAAGCCGCCGGCCAGTGAGAGAATCGCAGGTTCCATCATGAGCTGGCGAAAGATGGATATCCTGGTGGCGCCCAGCGCCAGCCGTGTAGCAAGTTCACCACTTCTGCGCATCACGCGCACCAGCATCAGTCCGGTTAGATTGGCGCAGGCAATCAAGAGAATCAAAGCGACTGCCGACATGAGGATAAATACGGGTTTGCGGGCGGTAGCCGCCAGTGCTTTCTGCAATGGACGGCTCACGAGATATTCCTCTCCTTGTGGATGATCCTGCTTGAACCCCTCAAACAGCGCAGGATGCAGAGCGGACAACTGCGTATCGGCCTGGATCCAGGTTGCGCCAGGCTTTAAGCGAAGAACAATGTGGTAATTATCGCCCTCACCTTCGCCAGAACGCGTGGGCTGCAGCGGTGTCCAAATGTCTGCAGGAGAGGTTGTGTGTATGTTGGGCGGCATCACGCCGATCACTAAATGAGGCTCACCTTTCAGGAAAATGGGTTTGCCTATAATGGATCGATCAGAAAAAAACGTTGACTTCCACGTCTCAAAACTAAGAATTGCGACCCTGGGGGCGTTTCGCTTGTCTTCTTCGGAAGTAAATGTCCGCCCTAAAATCGGGTAAATGCCAAGTACCTCAAAATAGCCGGCTGATATCCTCTGGTTCTGTACGTTCCTTGCGGTTGATTGAGCTTGAAGGTTTACGCCGCTTGCATCGTAAGAGTAAACCGCCGCCTGAACGGCAGAAACGTTATCGCGTACGAGCTCCCAGGTTTCACCATCTTGCCCGTCGTCATCTTCTGAAATCGCGTTGTTTTTATTGTCAATCAAACCCTTATGACGAACCAGCGATGCCAGACGGTCTGGTTCAGAATATGGGAGCGGACGGATCAAAAGAGCATTGATCATGCTGAAGACCGCTGTATTGGCGCCAATGGCCAGCCCTAAAGTCAGAAGTACTGTAACGGTAAAGCCCGGATTACGCCGTAATTGGCGGAAAGCATATCTGGCGTCACGCAGAGTGGATTCAATCGCTGCCCACTGCCACACTTCACGGCTGTGTTCTTCGATGAGCGTAATGTTTCCAACTTCACGCCGGGCAACTAGTGTGGCCTCTTCACGTGCCAGGCCGTTGGCCATTAACTCCTCAACCTTTTCTTGAAGATGTTCCGCCAGTTCGTCCTGGACATTACTGGGTTCCTGGCGTCGCGAGATCAGCTGTTTAAGCCAATGCATTTCCGAATACCTCCGCTACTTCGCTGGAGCTAAAACGCGCGTGATGCCTTTCAGCATGCGCTCAAATCTGGAAACTTCGGTTTCCACATGCTTGCGCCCCGCAGGCGTGAGCTGGTACGTGCGCACGCGGCGATTCGTGGATGAGATTCCCCATTCAGCCTTGAGCCACCCGGCTTTGAGCATTCGCTGCAACGCGGGGTAGAGGGACCCCTCTTCCACCTGGAGCAAATCATCTGACATTTGCTTGATGTGCTGGGCCAATGCATATCCGTGCAAAGGTTTGCGCTTAAGGGTTTGGAGAATCATCATCTCCAAGGCTCCGGGAAAAAGATCGCGTTGGTCTTGTGGTTTCATTCAACCTCAACTGGGATAAGGCATCACGCAAACAGCCATAGAGTAAATAGGGGTACAAGTTTAGTATGGCGACGGGATGGATGCAAGAGGTTTGGTGAAGTTGGAGGGATGGGGAGTGTTGGCGGACGGGAAGCCTGGGTGTGACGTGAGACGCAACGATTGCTGCGTCTCACGCTTTATTTCGGTTACTTGGTCTGTCTGCGTTGCGCCTGGTCGCCAGGCAATACTTGCTCTGCCTGTTTGGCTGAGATCAGTGGGCCTGGCATGCGAATGCCTTTATAGAGCACTGCAGCGATAACACCGCCGGCCATGGGGGCCACGATAAACAGCCACAACTGTTGCAGCGCCCATCCGCCAACGAACACAGCAGGACCAACACTGCGAGCAGGGTTGAAAGATCCGTTGGTTACGGGAATGCCAGCCAGAATGATTGTTGTGAGAATGAAGCCGATAGGTATTCCGGCGAAACCCGCTGGCGCGCGATCATCCGTGGCGCCGAGGACGGTAAATACGAGCAGCATGGTGAGGAACATCTCAGCCACGAATGACGCTGCCATGGAATAGTTTGTTGGAGAGTGATCGCCAAAGCCATTAGCGGCGCCAGCCAGGGAGGCAATAGAACCCCCGGGCGCGCCCGTGGCAATAAAAAGAATAATGCCGCTGGCGATAATCGCACCGGCACATTGGGCAACCCAATATCCAATGGCTTCTTTAGCCGGCATGCGCCCGCTGACCACCATTCCCAAGGTGACCGCAGGATTGATGTGGCAGCCAGAAATTGGCCCCACCGAAAAAGCCATCGCCATTAAGGCAAGTCCAAAAGCGAGGGCGACGCCAACATTACCAACTTTTGCCCCAGCAAGTACGGCGGTCCCCACCCCAGCAAAGATCAGGACAAATGTGCCAAACAACTCTGCAGCGTATTTCATTCGACGTTCACCTCGAGAAATTTCGTTCTCCAAATTAACTGATTGGGCAGGAGCGGACAAGTCGGTAACGGGTGCCAAAAAATCCAGTCCGCAAAGCTTCAGTTGCGATATCAGCGGGCAATTCTACATGGGCGCTTTTGTTTTGGCACGTATTAGCCGAGGTAACTGGCGTATTGCCAACCATCCCAGTCCGGGCTAATACACCCAAGGTTTATAAGATGAAGAAAAAGGCCATCGCACCAATGGCATCTATTCCAGGCTTGAACCGTATCTATATAGTTTTTCCACCAGGCGAACTGGATAAAAAGCGTAAGTCGCTGTATATAAATAACTTACGCGCTACTAGCGACTGGATTCTGACACCCGGAGCACGGCGAGTGATCAAGGTTAACCGGAAAATATTCACAATCCTGTACCGGCTTTTTCTGCCGGGAAGTTTGCTGCTGGTGTTCTCCGCGTTGCTGATTCGAGTGGGTGTGCTGGCGGATTCGAACTCGCCGATCGTGCGCTACTTTCCGGTCGTGGCCTTCGGCGCGGGATTGGCATTAAGCGCCTTCTTCCGTCGCAGCCGGCTGTTCTTTGCACTGCTGGCGTTGACCCTGGCACAGAGCACATTTGCCTGGATCATGCCGCTATTGTCGCCGAACTCGGTGGAAATCGTCGCGAATGCGATTGCCATCCTGCTGCCGCTCAACCTTCTTGTTCTGGCATTTCTGCGCGAGCGCGGAATCATTTCACCAGCAGGGCGTCGCCGGCTCGCCATTGTGGCCCTGCAGGTAATGTCCGTAGCGATCTTGTGTATGCCCGGGCTGGCACAAATTGCCACACAACTTAAGCGCGCGTTTGTCCCGCTGGTTTTCTCCGAATGGAGCGGACTCTCTCAGCCTGCGCTGCTGTCATTCATTCTGGCCACGGCGGTAATCATGGTTATGCTGATCCGCCGATATAAAGCTGTGGAGAGCAGCTTGTTGTGGAGCGTGGTTGCAGCTTTTATCGCGCTTAAGATGACCGCCAGCCACTTGGATGGAGTCTACTTTGCCGCCGGTGGATTAGCGCTGATTGTCGCACTGATTGAAACTTCTTACGCCATGGCGTATCTGGATGAACTGACGCAGCTGCCCAGCCGTCGCGCACTGAATGAAGCACTGCTGAAACTGGGCGAATCATACTCAATCGCCATGCTCGATGTGGATCATTTCAAGAAATTTAACGATAGCTATGGACACGAATCGGGCGATCAGGCGCTGCGTCTGGTGGCATCCCGGCTGGCACATATTACCGGCGGTGGAAAAGCGTACCGCTATGGTGGAGAAGAGTTTGCTATTGTGTTTCCGCACAAGCCGTCAGAAGAAGTATTTGTTTATCTTGACCGGATGCGGCGGGTGATTGAAACGTCTGTGTTCACCGTCCGCGGTAATGACCGGCGCAGAAAAGGCAAGAGCGGCGTGGGACGCGGGAGCAAGAAGCAAACCAACGTGACGGTAAGCATCGGCCTGGCTTCAACCAACGGTGATCGGCTTACGCCAACCGAAGTTCTACGGATGGCCGACCAGGCACTCTACAGAGCAAAAGCCAAAGGCCGGAATTGCACGATTACCGCCAAGCTGAGCAAGTCACCGCATGGTGCGCAGCAGGCGAGCCTGCGTGCGTTGAGCGTAAGCTAATCTCTAGTAATTCCCCCATATTTATTAAAGCCTCTGCATTTATCTGAAACGATTCGCAAACTCATAGCACTAACAAATTACGGCAGCGTGTAGTTCGAAATAAGCGCTGTTGCTTGCGCTTCTGCGCCCGCAAGAGGCTCCTTACACCACGGACATTTCTTAACAAAATTTGTCTGGCAGAGACATTGACGAGACATCAGTGATTGGCGCACGCTCTGTTTAAGACGGTTGCTGAAAGGATAATTTCGATGAGCAAGCCTCTTCCCCATAGCACTCGAGTTCCGGTTCCTGGCTTTCGCGCAGTCCGGTCTGCCAATCCAGATGAAATAGTGGAAACAACGCTGGTGCTTCGCCGCGCCGGCACAGTGTCTGATGAAGACGTAATTAAAATGTCGTCGGAGCCCGTGTCTGCGCGCAAGTACTGGACACATGAACAACTGGCAAAGAGCCACGGCGCCCGCCCAGACGACGTGGACAAAGTGGTTGAATTCGCCCACGCCAACAGCCTTGCGGTGGTGGAGCAAAGTCTTCCGGCCAGGACGGTCAAGCTTTCCGGTACCGTTGCAGCCATGCAGAAAGCGTTTGGTGTTGATCTAAAGGTTTACCAGGATGCAAGCGGTAAACGCTCGTATCGCGGCCGCATTGGAGAAATCCATCTGCCAGCTCCGCTTGAGGGTATCGTGGAGAGTGTCCATGGCCTGGACAATCGCGAGCAGGCAAAACCACATTTTCGCGTGGCGCGGCAGACGGTCGAGCCAAGACTTGAAAGCAAAGTTCATGCTGCCAAGAAGCTCAAGGCTTTTACCCCGAATCAAGTCGCCAGCGCCTATAACTTTCCTAAAGATGCCACGGGGAAGAACCAGACCATTGCTCTGATTGAACTTGGTGGCGGATACAAAGCCGCTAATCTGAGCAAATATTTCCAGCAGCTTAGCGTCAATCCCAAGGTTTCCGCCGTGGCCGTGGATGGCGGTACAAACCATCCTACGGGCAATGCAGATGGGCCCGATGGTGAAGTGGTCCTGGATATTGAAGTTTCGGGGACCGTGGCTTCAAACGCCAATATTGTGGTCTATTTCACTAAGAACACTGACAAAGGCTTTCTGGACGCGATTACCGCGGCAATCCATGACACAAAGAACCGTCCGTCCATCGTCTCCATCAGTTGGGGAGGCCCTGAGGCCAGTTGGACGCAGCAGTCCATGGATTCCTTTAACGAAGTCTTTAAGGATGCCGCCATGCTGGGTGTGACTGTGCTGGCTGCTTCCGGCGATGACGGATCCAGTGACGGGATGACTGATGGTGGTCTGCACGTGGACTTTCCTGCGTCCAGCCCATTTGTGCTGGCTTGCGGAGGCACACAGCTTATGGCCAGCGGCAACACGATTACCAGTGAAACGGCCTGGGGTGGAGTTCCTCAGGACGGCGCGAGCGGCGGAGGCGTGAGCCAGCATTTCCCCGTGCCCACTTATCAACACGGTGTCCTGCCGAAGGATTTCAAGGGACGCGGTGTGCCTGACGTAGCTGGCGATGCCGATCCACAAACCGGCTATCAGGTACTGGTAGACGGCGTGAGTTCGGTAATCGGGGGAACCAGCGCAGTTGCCCCTTTGTATGCGGGGCTTGTGGCGCTGATGAATGAGGACATAGGAAACCGCTGTGGCTTCCTGAATCCAGTGCTTTATGCCAATGCCGGCGTTTGCCATGATGTGGTGAAAGGCACCAATGGCGCTTACAACGCCGCCAGCGGATGGGACGCGACGACCGGACTGGGATCCATCGAGGGAGTCGAACTGCTCGCAAAATTCAAAAAGACCAAAGCTAAAGTTGCATAAAAACAAAACCATTTGTCCAGACCTGGAAGCTCTCGGGTCTGGACATTTTCTTGAATGCAATTCGTCCCAGTTTTTTCGACTTTTCCTTTTGTGAAATATTTCTAAGAAACATTTCTTCCACAAAATCTTGTTTAGCCCGTCGCGTATTCTGCGTTGTGGAATGGGTACAATTAGTTTTGATCAGCTTTCTTAAGGAGAAATAACTATGGCTGCACAGCCGCAAATACCGCTTGAGAGCAGAGCAATTAGCCAATCCATGCTTCCTGAGCTGGAACATGAAATGGCCAACACCCGCAAATCGCTGGAGCGCGTTCCAGAAGACAAGCTAAGTTTCAAGCCACACACTAAATCGATGTCATTAGGGGCCCTGGCGACGCATCTAGCTACGATCAATCAATGGGCCGAGGCCATTGTTGGCCAGGATACATTCGATGTCAGCACCGCGCCGCCCACGGTTGAGTTGAAGTCGCGCGCCGAATTGCTGGCAGCATTTGACAAGAACCTTGCCACTGCGCAGAAAGCCATTGCAGGATCCAACGACGCGCACATGCTAAAACCCTGGACGCTCAAGTCCGGCAGCCAGACGGTCCTGACCATGCCGCGTGTGGCCGTGCTGCGCAGCTTCATCATGAACCACAGCATCCACCATCGCGCGCAGCTGGGCGTCTACCTGCGCTTGAATGACGTTCCTGTGCCTTCGATCTACGGGCCGTCGGCTGATGAAGGGAACATGTAAGGAAGGATTTGGTCCGTAAAGTACTACAGGCCTCGGCGTTTACCGAGGCCTGCTTAAGAGCCCAAATCTGGCCGGGTGCTTTCCCCCGAAACCACCAACCAGATTGTTCATGCACAGTGATCATCGCAGCAGTCCCGAAATCCAACAAGAGTACAGAGGTAACCAGCGGGACGTCTTATTTCGTGAGAGGGCTACAATCAGCGCCCAGGCGCTCAAAATGCGGGGATCGCAATAAGCGCCGTCAGGAATAAACCTTAGATTATTCCGGCGATCCCTTAAACGCTGAAAATGCAGTACACTCTAACCACGCCTATGACTGCCATCCTCTAATTCGGCGCTTTCTGTAGCAGCTCCCCGGCCAACAGGTTTCCGACGTGTCTCTGCGCCTATTACGCGTGACTGCGTCCGTTTCCGCAACCAAATCTGGAGTGTACCGAATGCAATTGCAACTGGCAGGATGGAACGAATCATGGGCTGAGCATTTCGCGCAGCATTTAAATGACTCCGCCGTCAAAGAGTTGAAACCCGCGCGCGTTCTGGCGCAACGCAGGCATACCTATTCACTGTGGACCGAGGCCGGCGAAATCGATGCTGAGGTCGCCGGCGCGCTCTTGTTTCGTGCTGAACAGGGCGGCTTCCCAGCAGTCGGAGACTGGGTGGCGGTTCGCCAATATGCCCCCGGCGATATGGGGATTATTACTGCCATTCTGCCGCGCAAGACGACCTTTTCCCGCAAGGTAAGCGGCAAAGCCACGGAAGAGCAGGTAATTGCTGCCAATATCGACCTGTTGTTCATCGTCTTCGGGCTTGATCACGATTACAATCTGCGGCGTCTGGAGCGCTACCTGGTGGCTGCGGGACAGAGCAACGCAGAAACCGTGGTTGTCTTAAATAAAGCCGATCTATGCGCTGACGTTGACGCGCGAGTCGCGGAAGTTGCAGCCATTGCGCCGGGCGTGCCGGTTGTGGCGATCTCTGCTCTCAGCGCCGCAACCAACGCGCTGTTGCCCTTCATTGCAACGGGAAAGACTGCCGCGCTGGTAGGGTCGTCAGGCGCGGGCAAGTCGACAATCGTGAACCAGATGCTGGGAGCCGCCGCGCAGACCACACAACCGACCCGCGAATCCGACAGCCGCGGCCGCCACACCACCACGCATCGCGAGCTATTTTTTCTCCCCAACGGCGGGCTGGTCCTTGATAACCCAGGTATCCGCGAGCTGGGATTGTGGTCACAGGAGCTGCGGCAGGGAAGCGGACAATCTCCGCAGGCCACCGCTGTGGATGAGACCTTCCCGGAAATCGACGCGCTGGCAGAGCAATGCGGCTTCCGCGATTGCATGCATGAAGCTGAGCCCAACTGCGCCGTACGGAGCGCCCTGGCTTCCGGGGAGATTGAGGACGCGCGCTGGCGCAGCTATCTCAAGCTACGGCGGGAATTGCGGCATGCGCAGACGCAAGTGGACCCAAATCTCCGCCGGACGGAGAAAGAGCGATGGAAGAAGCTGTGCAGCGGAGTGAAGAGGAACCAGAAGAGGAAGTAATGTTCACCACGGAAACGCGGAGGGAAGCCACTTGCCGCTGATTTGCTCGGATGAGCGCAGATTTTTGGCCAGGTGATTTCCTGCTTGACAGTTTACGCGACTTTCGCTATATTTACGCTTGTACTCTGCCGGGAGCGGCGCCGGTGGAACGCTGCGGTTGGCGCATAGGCCACTGCAGACAAGGGGAAACCCAAAACGGCCTGCAACCTCTGTGTAAGTTTTGGCGGTATTCTCCCGTCAAAGATTTCCACAACTATAGGCCGGAGAAGTGTGCCTGGACGATTGCCAAAATCGCCGGAATTGCCAAAAGTGACAATCTGAAAAGCAAAACCTTACCACTGATCAACCAGATAAAACGGATTTTCACGGATAGAGCGGTTTAAAAATCAAAAATCAGAGCTGAAGCCACCCACGGGTGGCTTTTTTATTTGAAATCAAAAGTGTTCATCCATCCGAAAAACAGTCAGCGAGGCGCAAAAATGCCAAAAATCCAACTATCAAAAGAAGAAGTCATTGCGACCATCCAGGAATGTGCAAGGAAGCTAGGGCATTGCCCGAGTATTCCCGAACTAAACGCAAAGGCGAAGATCAACCTGCCCACACTGCGAAAGAATTTTGGGACGTATTCCAGAGCTTTGCGTGAATGCGGTCTGGAAAGGCAAGGCCCCGGCTACAAGGTGGACTTGATGAAATTGTTTACAGAATGGGCGCAGATGGTGCGTGAGCTCAAACTGATCCCCACGATGGCGGAATATTCACTGCGGAGCAAACATAGCCCCAGGCCTTTGCTGACCCGATATGGAAGCTGGATACACGTTCCGCGGGGATTGCTTCTTTTTGCGGAACAGGAGGGGCTCGAAAGGGAGTATGGGGATGTGCTGGAGGTTATCAAGACGTATTACAAAGGCAAGGTGGGACGGGGTAATACGTCGAGGAAGCCGATCAGCATAACTTCCAAACCAGCGCTCTTTACAGACCGTCCGGTGTATGGTCCTTCACTGGTGCCGGCGGCGCTGGCGCATGGGCCAATTAATGAAGCTGGCGTGGTTTATCTATTTGGCATGATGGCGGACAAGCTGGGATTTGTGGTGACGAGAGTACAGACCGAATTTCCGGATTGCGAGGCGATGTGGGAGATACAGCCGGACAAATGGCAGAGGGTGAGGGTGGAGTTCGAATACGAGAGTAAGAATTTCTTAAAGCACTTTCATCAGGCGAAAGAGTGTGACGTGATTGTGTGCTGGATACACAATTGGCCGGAGTGCCCGTTGCACGTGCTGGAGTTGAAAAGGGAAATAGTGCGAGATCGGATGCTCGCACGTGATCGGGACAGCGGGTGATCAAAAATCAAGAGCAAAATCTGTGTCACGATACATTGACGAAACTCACTTCTTCTAAAAACGTGCACCAAATCGCAACTCTTAGTAAGCTATTAGTGACATGGCATCGGAAAACTCATTCGACATCGTTAGTAAAGTGGACCTGCAAGAGGTATCCAACGCGATTCAGAACGCACTCAAAGAGATCCACACGCGTTTTGATCTAAAGGACTCAAAGTCCGATATCCAACTGGAAGGCAAAGAAGCGCTCATTCTGACTTCCGCGAATGATTACAACCTGAAAGCGGTGAATGATATTCTGCAGAGCAAGCTGGTGAAGCGCAGTGTCTCAATCAAGGCCTTTACCTATGGCGTGGTGGAACCGGCGGCGGGATCGACCGTCCGGCAGAAGGTGACCATGCAGCAGGGAATCCCGATTGAGAAAGCGAAAGAGATTGTGAAGCTGATCAAGGATTCGAAGAAAAAGGTGCAGGCTTCCATCCAGGGTGACACCGTGCGGGTAAGCGGAAAAGACCGCGATTCATTGCAGGAGATCATTGCGCTGCTACGGGGCCATGACTTTGGCATTGATATGCAGTTCACGAATTACCGGAATTAAAGGACATATTGAGTTCATCGGCCACAACCACCGCTAAAGAAGTTTTTGAGCTGCTGCGCGAGGACCTTGCCGCAATTGAGCGCGAGTTCGGCCGGGACACGGTTTCATCTGTTCGTGCCATCACCGAAATTGGCGAGTATCTGCGCGCGGGCGGAGGCAAGCGGATACGTCCGGTATTGCTGCTGCTTGCGGCCAAGCTTTTCCCGCACGACGATAAGAGCGCGGTCCGGCTGGGCGCCGTGGTTGAAATTATCCATACAGCCACGCTGGTGCATGACGACATTATTGATGAAGCCAAGACGCGGCGCGGGCGTCCGGCAGCCAACACGCAGTGGGGCAATTCAAAGTGCGTCCTGGCGGGCGACTGGCTTTACATGCAGGCTTTCAAAATTGCGGTGCAGGAACGCAATTTCCGCGTGCTGGACGTTTTGACTGATCTGACCCAGCAGATGGTTGAAGGCGAACTGCTCCAGATGGAGAAGCTGGGCAAGATCATCTCTCTGGAAGAGCACTTTGATTTGATCTTCCGCAAGACGGCGTGTCTGTTTTCTGTTTCCACGCGGCTGGGCGCGATCATTGGTGATGCTTCCAATGAGCAGGAAGGCCGCCTGGGAGAATATGGGCGCAACCTGGGCCTGGCGTTCCAGATTGTGGATGACGTGCTTGATCTGACTGCTTCAGAAGAAGTACTGGGCAAGCCCGTGGCCAGCGATCTGCGCGAGGGCAAGGTCACCATGGCGGTGATCCACGCATTGCAGCATTGCACTGCCGAAGAGCGCAAACTGGTGGAGACGGTTCTGGAAGAGCGTGCCTTTGTGAGCGTGAAGCATGAACAGATTCTTGAGATGCTGAATCGCTACGGCTCTATTCCTTACGCTTATGACGCTGCCGCCACGCACGCCGAAGCCGCGCGCAAGGCCGTGGGCTCGTTTGCCGACTCAGACATCAAGCGAGCGCTGCTTTCGATTCCGGATTTTATTGTGGAGAGAAGCAGCTAAGAGGCATTGCCAGAATCGCCGGAATTGCCAAAATTGGCAATTGAAACGCAGATGGCTACTGGGCCACCTGCTTCAGCCGATCCCGCAGATAATCTTTTTCAACTTGATTCGTCACCAGTCGTAATGCAGCAGCGTAGGCTTCGGCTGATTCTGTCTTCCGTCCGAGACGCCGCAGGATGTCTGCGCGCGCCGCGTGAAACAGATGGTACTCCTCTAGTTGGCCTGATGCCCCGACCTGGTCGATCTGCGCCAGTCCGCGTTCCAGACCATCACTCATCGCCACGGCAACGGCATGATTCAACGCGATGATGGGAGACGGCGTCCGCCGCATCAGCTCCAGATAGAGTGCCGCAATCTCATGCCAATCCGTTTCTGCTGGTGAAGCCGCTTCTGCATGGATTGCCGAAATAGCAGCCTGCAGTTGGTATGGCGCCGGACGGTGCATACGCAAGGCGCGATGGAGCAGCGCAACGCCTTCGCGAATGCGTTCATGGTCCCACAATGAGCGGTCTTGATCTTCCAGGGTAACGAGTTTGCCCTGCTTGTCCATGCGCGCGTCACGACGCGAATCATGCAGAAGCATGAGCGCCAGCAGGCCGAGATTCTCCGGCTCGTCCGGCAGAAGCTCGCAAAGGGTCCGGCAGAGGCGAATGGCTTCAGCGCACAGCTCACGGCGAATAATCGAATCGCCTGCGGTAGCCGAATAACCTTCATTGAAGACCAGATAAATCACGGACTGTACGGAGTCCAGGCGTTCCTGCAGCTGTGTGCGCGGTGGAACTTCATAGGGAATGCGCGCCTCACTGATCTTGCGTTTGGCTCGGACCAGCCGCTGCGCCAGCGTAGGCTCGGGCAGAAGAAACGCGCGGGCAATTTCAGGAGTGGTGAGTCCGCCCAGTGTGCGCAGAGTCAACGCAACCTGGGCTTCCTGGTGCAGCGCCGGATGGCAACAGGTAAAGATGAGGCGGAGGCGGTCGTCAGGGAACGCGAGTGTCTCAGCTTCATCCATGGTGGTATCCAGTTCGTACGCAGTGGGCGTTTCATAGAGCAGCGGCGCTTGTTTTTCGCGGCGCGTGCGCTCGCGCCGGCTGTGGTCGACGAGTTTGCGGTGGGCCACGGACGTGAGCCACGCCCCAGGATTATCCGGCACACCCTTGGCCGGCCAGTTGGTGACAGCCGTGGCGAACGCTTCCTGCATCGCTTCTTCCGCCAGATCAAACGATCCGGCAATGCGAATCAGGGTGGCAAGAATGCGGCCTGATTCGTGTCGAAAGACCGAGTCGATGGTGGTCTGAAGCTCATCCATTGCGAGCGGCTGAACTGTACCCCGGGTGCTTGATCTTTTCGCTGGAGGGAATATCCTGCAGCGCGCGAATCTCAATGGAGCCTTGCCCGCCGCCGCAACCTGTAGGGATTTTTTCCGCCCAGGCAATTGCTTCATGAATATCTTTGCAGTCAAGAATGTAATAGCCGGCAAGCTGTTCTTTGGTTTCGGCAAATGGGCCATCGGTGATGATAGGCGTGCCATTTTGCATGCGGACAGTCTTGGCCGTGGTTGTTCTCGGCAGCGGCTCAGCTTGCTGCATCACACCTTTGGCATGCGCTTCCTGCATGGCCGCAATATGGCTGTTCATGAGCTGCTGCATCTCTTCCGCCGAACTGCGGGCGAGGGCTTCTTCGCGCGTGTAAATCAGTAACATGTAACGCATCGGTATATCTCCTGGCTTGGTAGCTATGAAGTGGTGAAGGGAAGCGCGCCCGATTGCGCGGTCACGCTTCCGCAATGACATGCGTCGCCAACTATTTTACGCGGTGATATTCAATATTCTCAGTAAAACGCGGTTTGCCATTTTCCTGGAAGGTCCAGGCAGCAGAGAATGCGTCCGCACTGGCAAATTTAAACGACGCATTGTGCATGTGGCCTGCATTAGGGTCGCTCAGGTTTCCGCCACCGGCGAAGTCGAACACAATGCGGCTGCTTGCCGGATCGTATGCTTCCGCCTGCATGTGCGGCTGATTGCCGGCGGTGCAATAGTGCGTGAGCACAAGGCGGTCGCCGTCAAGATGGTAGACGGTAACCATCGCGCCTTCAGGGGTATTTATGTTTTCTACCAGAGCGCTGCCGTTGGAAGTTACTTCATAAGAGCTGGTCACCTTGCCGCCGTTTTTTCCCGTGGCTTCCCAGGTGCCGGCTAGTGTTTTTAATTTGTTGAAAGCTGCCACGGCGTTGGTGTCAGTTTTGTCGGACGCCTGCGCTACGGTTCCGGCCAGACCTAGCCAGATCACTCCTGCTGCAAACACGCCCATAGCCCAGATTGAAATTGATCGAATGTTGCTCATCACTTCCTCCTTTTAGATTGCCAGGCAGGAGTTGTTTATCCTGCTCACCGTAACGACGCGCAATGCCGCTGAAATCGACAATCGATGCAATATTTATTTTTGCGAGGCAGGAGACATAATTGGCCCGTCCTTATTGAGATACCCTGCGGCAGTCTCTATACTTATAGGCGGAGAATGGATTTGTGACGCTTTCCGTAGTAATCGTGGATGACGAACAGCTTGCCCGCGACGAGTTGAGCTATTTGCTCAAGGCGATGGGCGATGTAACCGTAGTGGCGCAAGGCCATAACGGACTGGAAGCCGTGAATCTTGTTAAAGAATTCTCCCCGGATTTACTGGTGATTGATGTGCAGATGCCCGGGCTTGATGGTTTTGGCGTTTTGAAAAAACTAATTGATAAAAAGCTGCCCATGCCGCAGATCGTGTTTGCCACTGCGTTTGATCAGTATGCAGTGAAAGCTTTTGAAGTAAACGCCATCGACTACATTCTGAAGCCTTTTGACAAGAAACGTGTCAGCCAGGCCGTGGAAAAGGCGCGCAAGAGAGTTCAGGGCGCAACCAACGGAACGGAAAAACTGGACACGCTGGTCAAGCTGCTTGAATCCCAGCGCCCGCAGAATTCCAAAGTCCTTCTACGCAGTGCGGGCCGCCTGCTGCTGATCGATCAAAAGGACGTGTGCTTCGCTTCCATTGACGACGGTATTATCAGCGTGGTTGCCACCACCCTGGATGGCCAATCCAATTGCCGCACACTTGAAGAATTACTTGAAGGTCTTGATCCGGAGACTTTCTGGCGCGCACACCGCTCCTTTGTCGTCAACATTAATCGGATCAAAGAAGTAGTGCCGTGGTTCAAGAGCTCTTACCAACTCCGCATGGACGATCGCAAGCAAACGGAAATCCCCGTCAGCCGCGCCCAGACCAAAAGGCTCAGAGAACTCTTCGGGCTTTAGTTGGGATCTGTCGACGCTTCCGAACTCGGCGGAGCCTGCCTGGCATCGGCAGTCGAGCTTTTCCTGGGCTCCTTCAGCTGCTTCAACTTAGTCCAGAGTGACCGCAGTTTTGGCGCAAGAGCCAGAACAGTATTTCCCCTCAGGCCGCCAGAACTGAAAGTGATGTCTGCAATACCCAGCTTGTCCAGCCAGGGCAGGTAGTGGCTGAAGCTCGGCGCTACGCATGAATCCAGCCATTTGATTTCCGGATGCTGGTGCACGCGGCGGATACTTTCAACTTCCAGCAGGCTTCCCGGTGAATATCGCGCATATTTATCGCGATAGCTGATCTTGTAGCCAAATGCTGCTCCGTTCGAAGTCAGGATAAATCGTGATGCAGCAGGTTCGCCGCCTACTGTCATCGCAAGCGTTAGCAATTGTCCACGATGAAAAGCTTCGCGTAGTGCATGCCGCACAAATCCCTCAGTGTTTTCATCAAGGATGGCTGCCACGCCTTCCCGGCCTTTCCATCCGCTGGCTTCCATCTCGAAGAAGACGTCGATCCATTCATCAATGCGGTCATCTTCCAGTTCGTTGTACGCCACTGCGCCAAGTTCGCCCAGTTGGCGTTCCCACCGGCGCAAGCCTCGTTTGCGGTTTGATGAAAGCGCTTCGTTCAAAAATATTTCGGCGCTCTCACGGGGAAGCATGATCGGACGTTCTCGCTTAGCCAACTGGTTGCGTAGCTTGCGCTCTTCGATACAGGCCAGCAGTGCACGGAACACCGGTCCATCCGTGGACACCTGAAACCATTCAATTACGTCTGCGCCATTGCCATCGCCGTGTGCCCAATTAAGAAGTGCATCCAGGCACGCTTTTTCATGACCCTGGCGTATTGGCGGCGTGCAGACGCCGCAATGCCGGTACTCCCACAGCAGTAATAGATTTGCCGGCATGCGCGCATACCGGCGGCGCCGCTCAAATGGAAAAAATCCGGATAAGGTTGGGTTGCCGCCTGGTTGGGAACTCTCTGCGTAAACAAGAATGAAGGTGAATGTTTTTCCCTGGCCGAATGCTTCTACCGCTGGGATAAGCATCCATGGCTCATAGAACACATTCGGTTCCGCCACGCTGGAGCAAAGATCTTCAAGATCGGCCCAATGCTGCCGCAAGGCTGTGGCATCAGAGGCGATCACCACGCTCATTTTGCCCGCAGGCGTGCTTACGGTTTCCGTACAAATATCTGGCAAGAGCTGCCTTCCTCCCGGACGGTGGCATAACTCGTATAACGTGGCTCAATTTTAAGCCCGTTTGGAGTTTGAGAGAGGCAGCTTATTAATCAAAGGTAACTTAAAATACACCCCAGTTAGCTGGGGCGTATCTCAGGGACCACCGTCATATCCAATCTGCGTGAGCCGCGCAGAACAACCAAGGCAGTCGCCACGCCGATTTTGTTTTCGTCCAGCAAACGATGCAGCACGTCCACACCTTCCACGGGATCGCCATTGAGCGCGGTAATTACATCGCCTTCCTGTAGGCCGGCTTTCTGCCCGGGGCTCCCTGGCTCCGCGGAGAGCACCAGCGCGCCCGTAAACGTCTGCAGGTCATAGTGCCTTGCGATGGTCCGGTTCAATGAGGCTGTCTGTGCCTGCACCCCAATGTAGCTGCGCCGCACGTGCCCATAGCGGATCAGCTTGGTGGCAATAAACTGGGCTGTGTTGATGGAAATGGCGAAGCAAAGCCCTTGCGCAGGCAGGATTGTGGCAGTATTCACGCCCACCACCTCGCCCAGCGAGTTCACCAGCGGGCCACCGGAATTGCCCGGATTGAGCGCTGCATCGGTCTGGATTACGTCTTCAATCAGCCGGCCAGACTGTGACCGCAAACTACGGCCCAGCGCGCTGACAACGCCAGCCGTCACCGTGTATTGAAAGCCATAAGGATTACCGATGGCCACCACCAGTTGCCCCACGCGGATTCTGCGTGAATCGCCCAGCTTCACGCTGCGCAGAACCGGCGCATCAATCCGCAAAAGCGCCAGGTCTGTATCCGGATCTTCGCCAATCAGCTGTGCTTTAAAGTCACCGGAATCCGGCGTCCATACCGTGATCTTTTCAGCGGCATGCACCACGTGGCTGTTGGTCAGAATGAATCCATCCGGGGTAAAAATGAACCCGGAACCGCTTCCGCCGCGGCCTTGCTTGTTCTCCACCTGTATCCGAACCACTGCCGGGCTTACTGACTCTGCTACCGTCGTTACAACACGGGAGTAGGCGTCCATGGCTTCTGCTTCAACCGCCTGTGCCGAAACCGCCTGCGTTTCCGCTTCCGGAAAAGATATTAAATAAGGGTTGCTGCTCATCAACCCATTGGATAGCGAGAGCAAGGCAAAGGATTCAAGGGTGGAAAGCCATGCCAATCTCAATCGGGACTGTATCCATTTACAATTCCTGCGTGGCTGATTTGAAAGGCAAAACGGTTTTGATCACCGGCGCGGCGCGCCGTCTGGGCCGTGCCATTTCCGTGTCCCTGGCTCAGGCTGGAGCAAACGTTGCCTTTACTTTCCTGTCGTCAGCCAAGGAAGCTGAGCAGACACTGAAGTTAGTGAAAGACGCTGGTGTACAGGGCCTTGCCATTGACTGTGACCTTCGCAAGGACAAGAGCGCACAAGAAACCATCCAAACTGTCCTCGGCCATTTCGGACAGATTGATCTTCTGATCAACAACGCCGGTGTCTTTCAGACCGCCAAAATTGAAGACATCACCGCACAACAATGGGACGAAGTATTCTCGATCAACGTGCGCGCGCCATTTCTGATGTCGCAAAGTTGTATCCCCGCGCTGCGCGCTTCCCATGGGCGAATCATCAACCTGGGGTCTCTTGGTGGGGAGAAGCCCTGGACCACGCACGCTCATTACTGTTCGTCCAAGGCGGCTCTGCATATGCTGACGCAGGTGATGGCCAAGGCATTGGCGCCGGAAGTCGCTGTGAATTGCGTGGCCCCTGGCATGATTGTCGCCGAAGATGAGCGTGATCCCGGCCTGCTGGAGAGGCTGGCTGCGCGCACGCCTATGCAAAAAAATGGTACACCGCAGGATGTGGTCAGCGCAGTAATGTACTTTGCTACCGCGCCGCATTTCATTACCGGGCAGATTCTTACCGTCGACGGCGGTCTTGGCCTGAGCTGATCTTATTGCTGGCTGACAAAGGCCTTCACCACAATCGACCGTGGATCTTTTCCCAACGGAATCATGGTTTCAAGGGTAGGCACTTCTGGCTGAGGACGGCCTTTGCTGTCAATGAGAGAAAGCACCGTCATATCGCTGCTTGCGGTGTTCACCACCAACAGCAGAAGCTGGTTCGGAGAAAGCGCCATGGATTCCGGATGGCTGCCGACTGTGACCGAGCTTGTGCGCTTGCCATTGTCAATGCTGTATACCGCCACGGAATCAGAACCAAAGTTCGCGACATAGAGCAGGGAATTGTCCGGTGAAATTAGACTGTGCACCGGGTGGTCGCCAATCTGGAACGTATTGCTGACCTCGTTGGTGCCCGTGATTACTTCTGATATGGAGCTGGCGTCATAATCGCTGACAAAAACTTCGCCGCCATCGGGCTTCACTTGCACGTCCACGGGCGTTTTGCCCACATCAAGCAGCGCCAGCAGCTTATCGCTTTTCAAATCCACCGCACCTAGCTGCTTGGACGCACTACACGCCACAAAAGCCTTGCTGGAATCAGGCACAATCGCCAGTTCAACCGGCTTGGCGCATACCTTCACTTTGCTGCGTACAGCGAGCTTTTCCGTATCCACAATTGCAATGGAATCTTCATCGCGGAGCGCAACCACGGCCAGCTTGCCGTCCGGTGTCAGGCGGGCCAGGTTGCTGCCATTGCCGGTGGGAATGTGCTTGATGACTCTGCGCTGGTCCAGATCAATCACTGACAGATTGGCCGAGCCGGAGTTGGCCACGTAAGCTCGCTTGCCATCGCGCGAGACGTCAATAAAAAAAGGCGCGCGCTGTACGCCAATGGTGGAGACCACCTTGTTGGTTTCGGTTTCAATCACGCTGACGGTATTGGATTCCGTGTTGGCAACGTAAACTTCGTTTTTTCTGGGGTTCACGGCCAGCCCGGTCGGGCTGTGTCCCACGGAAACCGTGGTCAGAATCCCAAGCGCGCGGAGATCGATCACGGTCACGCTATTGCTCCCGCCATTGGCCACATATGCGTACTCGTGATAATTGGCGATGGGTTCTGGTGTTTCCTTGCAGCCGCAGAGCAGGGCAAGAGCGAGACAAATTGCTGAGGTAAATGTGCGCAAGCTATCTGCCAGCCTTGGCAACGGCCGGCTGCGTCGTGGGCTCCTGAACATTGCGATGCAGTATGGCGGCTATCTGCCGTATTTCACCCATCAACTCATCAAACTGATCAGGAAAAATAGACTGTATGCCATCAGAAAGAGCGTGCTCAGGATCGTGGTGGACCTCCACCATCAATCCATCTGCTCCCACAGCAATTGCGGCCCGCGAGAGCGGCAGGACCTTGTTGCGCTTTCCCGTGCCGTGGCTGGGATCAACAACAATCGGCAGGTGGCTCAGCCGCTGCACTGCTGGGACTATGCTCAAGTCCAGCGTATTGCGGGTGTGATCGGCGAAGGTCCGCACGCCGCGCTCGCATAAAATGACCTCGTAATTGCCTTCGCTCAGAATGTATTCCGCTGCCATCAGAAACTCTTCGAGCGTCGCAGACATGCCACGCTTGAGCATCACGGGCTTGCGCAGGCGCCCAGCTTTCTTCAGCAATGAGAAATTCTGCATGTTGCGCGCGCCAATCTGAATCACATCGGCGTATTCCGCAACCAGCACAAGCGATTCATCGTCCAGCGCTTCAGTGATGATTTTTAAGCCAAAGCGCTCGCGGATCTCCGCCATAATTTTCAGACCGGCTTCACCCATGCCCTGGAATGCATAGGGTGACGTGCGAGGCTTATAAGCTCCACCGCGGAAAAACCGTGCGCCGGCTTTCGCCACGCGCTCTGCCACTGCAAAAGCCTGTTCGCGAGATTCAATGGAGCAGGGGCCGGCTACAATTCCCAGATCGGTGCCGCCAAAGCTGCCGTCGCTGTCTCCAAAACGTATGACTGTGTCTTCTTCCTTGGCGTCGCGGCTTACCAGCTTGTACGGCTTGCTGACCTGAATCACTTCCTGCACGCCGGACATCTCATCTAGTGCGCCCGGTTCCATGGCGCCTTTGTTGCCGGTAATGCCTATGGCCGTGCGCTGCGCCCCAGGGATGGGGTGCGCACGGTATCCCAGTGATTCAATACGTTCACAGACGGCGCTTACCTGCTCCTCAGTGGCATGCGCCTTCATCACGACTAACATAAACTTTTGGCCCCTCGCTAATCCTTAGTTTACTTTGCTTTAGCCGCTGGTAGCAATCAAAAGCTGTTTACTTTGCCATGTTAAAATCAATCATTTAACAACATGCCAACCGAGGAGACAGAGCGCAGGAGCCGTACGATTCCTAAGCAGAAATTGCTTAGCGTTCCCGAACGCAAACGGCTAAGCATGAAAGACGTGCTGCTGTGGGCTGAAGGCGAGCCGCCCAAGCCTGGTCCGAGGCGCATTGGCATACATACCTCGACAGCGGGTGGCGTTGAAATGGCGGTCGAGCGCGCTTATCGGCTGGGGGCGAATACTTTTCAGATATTTTCTTCCAGCCCAAGGCAGTGGAAGCCATATCAGCTGACGCAGCAGCAGTGTGAGGCTCTGCACAAACTGCGGGATCAATATGGTATTGGCCCTATGGCCATACATAGCAGCTATCTGGTGAATCTGGCCAGCGCGACTCCTGAGTTTCATCGCAAGTCCGTGGAAGCATTTCGCGGCGAGCTGCAACGGGCGAGGGCTTTGAACGCTGAGTTTTTAGTGCTGCATCCCGGCTCATTCCGCGGACGCAGCCGTGAAGAGGGTTTGGAACTGGTTGCGCGCTCGATTGCCGAAGCCGCGCAAGGGCTGGACCTGGAGAAATCGAACCTTCGTGTTCTGATTGAGAACACAGCCGGAGCGGAGTTTTCGTTGGGCGGATCGTTTGACCAGGTTGGGCATCTATTGGAGTACTTGCGGCCGGTTTGTCCAGTAGGAGCGTGCATCGATACATGCCATACCCACGTTTCCGGTTATGACATTGTTTCCGACGAAGGCTGGCGCGAGACGATGCAGAAGCTGGATGAAACCATCGGCATCAAGAATGTGCTGGCGTGGCACTGTAATGATGCGAAAGATCCGCGCGGTTCCAAACGCGATCGCCATGAGCACATTGGCAAAGGCACAATCGGATTGGAAGCATTTCGCCGTTTGTTAAACGATCCGCGCACGGAACACGCGGCCTTCATCGCGGAAACGCCGATTGAAGAACCCGGCGACGATTTGCGCAATATAGAAACATTGAAGTCATTGGTTGATGTGGCAAAAACAGTAGACACGGTAAAAGCACCCGGAACGCGGAAGAGAGCCTAGTAGAGATGTCTGAGACGACAAAAACAAATATCACCGCCCCGCCTGAGCAGCGCGAGCTTCGCTACGAGCCGAAGCGTATTGAAGAAAAGTGGCATGCCCGCTGGGAGTCTGATCCCACACTTTATGCCGCGGAATCCCATCTGAGCAAGCGCAAGAAATATTACGTCCTGGAAATGCTGCCATATCCTTCCGGCGCTTTGCATATGGGACACGTGCGCAATTACGCCATTGGAGACGCGCTTGCTCGCTACATGTGGATGAACGATTACAACGTGCTTCATCCCATGGGCTGGGACGCATTCGGTCTTCCCGCGGAAAACGCCGCCATCAAGAACAATGTTCCGCCCCGCCAGTGGACGCTTTCCAACATTGCGCACATGAAAGCGCAGATGAAGCGCCTGGGTTTTGCCTATGACTGGTCGCGTGAAGTTACCACCTGCCTTCCTGACTATTACAAATGGAACCAGTGGTTCTTTTTAAAGCTTTACGAGAAGGGTTTGGCTTATCGCAAAAAGAGCAAGGTCAACTGGTGCTCTGAATGTGCAACGGTACTCGCCAATGAACAAGTGGTAAACGGTTGCTGCTGGCGTCATGAAGAAACGCAGGTTGAGCAGCGCGAACTTGAGCAGTGGTTCGTCCGCACCACCAATTATTCTGAAGAGTTGCTCGCCGGGCTCGACAAGCTTGAGGGTTGGCCGGAAAAAGTCCGCACCATGCAGCGCAACTGGATTGGACGCAGCGAAGGCGCCCTCATTGATTTCAAGATTGATAGAGCTGTTAGCGCCGGTGAGAAGATAACCGTCTTCACTACGAGGATTGACACCATCTACGGTGCAACCTCCATCCAGCTTGCTCCGGAGCATCCGCTGGTCGCGGAGTTGGTGGGCAACGATCCGCATTTGTATTCCAAGGTTGAAGACCTCTTACGTGAGCAGGCCCGCGCCAGGGAAGCAGGTGACGTAGGCGCGATTGAGAAACACGGTGTCTTTACCGGTCGCTACGCCTGCAATCCATTTAACGACGAGAAGGTCCCGATCTGGGTGGCCAACTATGTCTTGATGGACTATGGCACCGGCGCCATCATGTCAGTTCCAGCGCATGATGAACGTGATTACGAATTTGCCCAGAAATACGACTTGGAAATTCGCATCGTCATATTGCCGCGCAGAATTGGCGAGCCGCCTGCTGCCGGTGAGCGTGAGTCGCCCATTCTTCCATACACGGAAAAAGATAGCTTACTGATCAATTCCGGAGAGTTCAGCCAACTCCCTAACCAGGAAGCCATTGAGAAGATGTCGGCCATTGCGGAAGAGAAGGGCTTCGGCAAGCGAACCATCACCTATCGCTTGAAGGATTGGGGCATCTCCCGCCAGCGCTATTGGGGCACGCCTATCCCCATGCTTTATTGCGAGAAGTGTGGCGTGGTGCCGGTGCCGGAAAAAGATCTTCCTGTTTTGTTGCCGGAAAGCGTTGACATTACTTTGCAAGGCGGCTCACCGCTCGGGCGTGTAACAGAATTTGTGAATGCTACGTGTTCCAAGTGCGGCGGAAGCGCGCGCCGTGAGACCGATACCATGGATACGTTTGTCGATTCTTCATGGTATTTCTATCGCTATACCAACGCGAAACTTGCGGACCGTCCGCTGGATACTGAAACCGTCAATTACTGGTTTCCCATTGATCAGTACATTGGCGGCGTTGAACACGCCATTTTGCATTTGATCTATTCGCGCTTCTGGACCAAGTTCATGCGTGATATCGGGCTGGTGAAGAACGACGAACCCGCTCTCCGTCTCTTTACGCAGGGCATGGTGATTAAAGATGGCGCCAAAATGTCCAAGAGCAAAGGCAACGTGGTTTCTCCGGACGACATGGTGGCGCAGTTCGGCGCGGATTCCACGCGCATGTATTCGCTCTTTGCCACCTCGCCCGATCGCGAGCTTGAATGGCAGGAAGCAGGCGTTGAAGGCGTGCATCGTTTCCTTGGCCGCGCTTATCGGTTTGTGATGCGCCATGCAGGTGCTGCGCAAAAATCTCAATCTGGCAACGGCGCTGGATCGGCTGCGCCCACCGTTGAACGGACGCCCAAGTCACGCCAGATTGAGCGCAAGCTTCACCAGACCATTAAGCGTGTGACACAAGACTTTCAGGGACGCTGGCACTTCAATACGTCCGTGGCCGCCATTATGGAATTTGTGAATCAGCTTTACGGCGCGGAAGAAGAGATCGCTGCCGGCAAATTCCAGCCTGCGCTCTTGGCGGACGTGCAGCGTAAGCTTGCATTGTTGCTGGCGCCATTCGCACCATTTCTTGCCTCTGAACTCTGGGAAGTATTGGGCGAAAAGGACAATCTACTTCGCCATCCATGGCCTGCTTTTGATCCCGCTCTGGCCAGGGAAGACGAGACGACTTACGTCATACAAATCAACGGCAAGCTCCGCAGTCATGTAGTGGTACCGGCGGATAGTGCTGAAGACATGGTGCGTGAGCGTGCGCTGGCCGACGAAAAAATCCGTACCGCCATGGAAGGCAAAGAAATAGTTAAAGTGATTGTTATAGCGGGCAAGTTAGTGAATATAGTCGTGCGTTAATTTCAAGTTGATTTCTAAAGGACTGATGACCAAACCGCCCAACCCAATCACACTCAACCCGATTACCCAGGGACTGCGTACCGTATCCCGGGACCCGCTGATTTTCATGCTGGAAATTCTGTGGCGCTGGTCATTCGCTCTGCTCGTTTGTCTGCTGCTATTTGGTGTAGGAGCGATGCTATTAGGTCCATTGTCGATAGGCGACGCATGGGCCGCTGCGTGGCATAGCCAGGACCCCAGAAGAATTGGACAAGTGGCGTTGATGGCGGTTCTAATGCTGGGGAGCAAGCTAATTGTTGCAGCGATTGCCGTGCCTATCGCGATAGCTCTGCTGTGGGCCCTTTTATCGACCCTGGGCCGCAGCATCACGGTTAAGCGCCTTCGCGTTGGAGTCACGTCACTGCGTTTTCGCAGCATCATGGCGCTCCAGTTCCTGCGGGCTTTTCTTACATGGTTTTCACTGCTTCTTCTGTTCGCGGCCGTCTTTGGAGAAGCGCTGATCGCCACCCGTGGCCCAAAGCCCGACCTGGTGCTTTATTACCTGATGGCGATGCCGTCAATCATCCTTATCAGTGGCGTTTGGCTGGTGCTGAACTGGTATCTCACCCTGGCGGTCATTTTTGGGCGCGACGTGCAGAGCTTTCTCGGAGCATTCCAGCAGGCGCGGCAAACGGTCGCCAGGCAGCGCTCTGACTTTGCCGGAACAGGCTTTGTGTTCCTTTTAATGCGATTGGCAATTTTGCTGGTTGCTCTGGCAATCAGCGGCCTGGCTTCACGGTCGGCAGGATCGTCACCGCAGGCGTATTTCACCCTGGTGATGGTTGTTGCTGCGGTATATTTTGCTGTTTCAGATTTTCTTTATATGTCCAGAATGGCCGCGTATTTGGCTTTGGCGTCTGCGCGTGTGGACGTTGTTGGCCCGAAATTGGTGGTTTCATCTGCCGGCTTCCCAACAGAGAATTCCTCGTCGCACTGATTTGCCTTTACACGCTGCCGCGAATCAGAGAAAATTGTCAGTGGAAAATCAATCCATCGTCATTCTTGACTTCGGTTCGCAATACACACAGCTCATTGCGCGCCGTATCCGCGAACTCAAAGTATTTTCCGTCGTCCTGCCTTGCACAGCCCCACTGGAAGAAGTAAAGAGCTATAAGCCTGCCGGCATTATTCTGAGCGGCGGCCCGTCTTCCGTGTATGACCAGGACGCTCCTCCGGCGGACGACCGTGTGCTTGCCATGGGCTTGCCCGTGCTTGGCATCTGCTATGGCCTGCACTTCATCACGCATAAGCTTGGCGGCAAGGTGCGTCCGGGGCCTAAGCGGGAATATGGCCATGCGGAAATTACGGTCGGAGGCCAGTCTCAGTTGTTTGATGGGCTGCCGCCATCTTTGAACGTCTGGATGTCGCACGGGGATGAAGCCCTGGAACTGCCCGCTGGCTTCAGCGTGGTAGCACAGAGCAGCAACGCACTGGCGGCAATGCAGAATGAGGCGCAACGAATCTGGGCAGTGCAGTTTCACCCGGAAGTCAATCACACCAAGCGCGGCATCGATCTTTTGCGGAATTTCGTGGTGAATATCTGCGGCGCGCGCGGTGACTGGACGCCGCAACACTTTATTGACGAAACCATACGCCAGGTGCAACAGACCGTGGGCGAGCAGGGAACTGTGATCTGTGCGCTTTCCGGCGGAGTGGATTCCGCCGTTGCGGCAGTGCTGGTGGATAAAGCGATTGGCAAGCGGCTGGTTTCAGTCTTCGTCAACAATGGCGTGCTGCGTAAAAATGAGTTTGAGAAAGTCCAGCAGAACCTTCGTGATCGTCTGGGACTGAACGTGGTTGCCGTTGACGCCACTGACCGTTTCCTGAACCGGCTTGCCGGCGTGACTGATCCGGAAAAGAAGCGCAAGATTATCGGCAATGAATTTATTGAAGTTTTTGATAAAGAGGCGCACAAGCTTGAGCAGCAAATCGGCAAGGTAGATTGGCTGGTTCAAGGAACCCTTTATCCTGATGTGATTGAATCGCGCAGTGTTCGCGGCCCCTCGCAGACGATTAAAACCCATCACAACGTGGGAGGCCTTCCGGACAAGATGAAGCTGAAGCTCATTGAGCCCTTAAAGGATTTGTTTAAAGACGAAGTCCGCCGCATTGGCCGCGAAATGGGTATGCCGGAAGAGGTTCTACAGCGTCAGCCATTTCCGGGCCCAGGGCTCGCGGTGCGTATTCTTGGCGAGGTCACGCCCGAACGAGTGGCGCTATTGCAAGAGGCAGACGAGATTGTGGTCCATGAGATTCGCAGCGCCGGACTCTACACCCAGATTTGGCAGTCATTTGCCGTGCTGCTGCCGGTAATGTCCGTGGGCGTGATGGGTGACCAGCGGACCTATGCTTACACCTGCGCCATCCGAGCGGTGCACTCTGAAGATGGCATGACGGCTGACTGGGTCCCACTGCCTTACGAAGTCCTCAAAAAGGTATCCAACCGAATCGTGAATGAAGTGCGCGGCATCAACCGCGTGGTTTATGACATTACATCAAAGCCGCCGGGAACCATTGAGTGGGAATAGATAGCGCTGTGGCACGCGAATAATGAAAAGCAAAGCGGCAGAGAGACTGCCGCTTTTAGTTTTTATGGGCAGCTTCCGTTAGGCGACCCAGGGCAGTGCCTTCTTCGCCCAAACACTTGCAGGATAGTTTTGCTGCAGTATTTTTGGCACAGCGCCCAACACCGTGTGATCGTTTGTCGCTTTATAGTGGGAGACGGCTTTCCAGTAGACCGCCTCAGGTGCAGCGGCGCTATTGGGATATTTCTGCAGGAGTTCGTCGTACAGCTTTCCCGCATCAGCCCATTTTTTCTGCATGAATGAGACGCGCGCCAGACCCAGCATCAACTGTGCGGCAAACTCATCTTTGGGCAGATAGCCTTCAATGCGGAGCCGCTCTTTGCCGTTCTCGTCCAGCACCAGCGCGGTGGGCGTCCAGAGCACGTCCATGCGGTGGAATCCAGCGCCATTTTCTTTGATATGGACTTTGTTAGGAACGAACTTTTCCTGGATCCATTTTGAAAGTTCCGGATCAGCATAGGACTCGGCATCCAGCCGAGCACATCCGCCTCAGGCAGGGGCAGAGCTAAAGTCCATCAGACACTGCACGGTTCTCCGCCTTGGCCTTGCTGAGCGTAGCGTCAATATCGTGGTTCCATTCAACAGGCATTGTTGTTTCTCTCCTTTTTCCGGTCGAGCTTCGACGAAGCTTGCCGAAATCCCGATTCGGGAAAATTTCCATAGCCATTATCGCATCACGACGTGCTGCGATATTTAATAGCTTCTTGTTTCCTTGTTTACAAAAAAAAATCTGCAAAGTTGAAAGTTTCAGGTTGTATTCGGGCTAGAGAGTAGCAGCAATCTCGCGTTCTTCAAGAGAGCTAGTTCTTCCGGGCTGGTTCCACGGCGAAAGCCACCCACTCCTCAAGAGCAAGCCATTTGTACGCCTTGTTGATCGCATAGATTTATCGGCCAACAAAACTTACATCAACGCATCGTTTGGGGATGAATATCCATCCACGGAAGTCGCAAACGTTGCTTAACCGCGAAGCCGACCGTTTCCGGATGAGTACGGCCCGCAGATTGCAAGGGCGATAGGAGCGCAGCCATGAATAGCAAAAGCAATCGAGATGAGTTTTTCTTTTTGACTGAAAATACTTCTCAGCGGCGTTTTAAAGAAGCACAGAGAGCACGTGAGAACCGGGCCGAAATTGTTCGGGCCTACTCCCAGGGAAAAGTTTCACGCCGTGAGCTGGTGAAGTGGGGTTTGATCACAACAGGTGGGCTATTGGCGCCCATTCACGGCTTGAACCCTTTTGTGCGGAGCGCAGTTGCTGATGACGGCGGCGGTATTCCCACAGGAGCACCCAGAAGCCCGTTGTTCGGCGCCCTGCCATTCACCCAACCGATGCCGCGCTTTGATGTCCTGCCGCGGAATCCCGTTTCCTCACTTACTCCCGCGCCTCAGGCCCAGTCCAACCAGACACAGCAACCTGTTCCGGCAATTTTAGGTGGGGGAACCGGGCCCATTGAAGGGAGGCCGCCAGGAGCCATCTGGGCGCACCAGCAATTTGCCCAGTTGCCGCCGCAAGTGGCGATCGAAGTTGTACAGCAAGGGGCTACCATAAACATCGTTTATAACCCGGGAGTTTCTTCAAGCCTGAATTCCGGCATTGATCCCACAGTTGGCTTGCATCCTACCTTTCATCCCAACCTGCCGGACCAGGGACCTTTGGCGTTGTGGACCCATAACGGGACTCTCCCACCGAAGCTGATTATGGCGAAGTATGGCGAACCTATTCTGTTTCGTCATCACAACAACCTGCCTGCGGACGTGAGCCAAAATGGCGGCTTTGGGCGGCACACGATTTCGACACATGAGCACAATGGCCACCATGGTGCTGAGAATGACGGCTTTACCGGGGCTTATTTCTATCCGGGGCAGTTCTACGATTACCACTACCCAATCGTGCTGGCGGGTCGCAATAGTATCAACACCACGGCGACTGATCCTCATGCCGGCGGCCCCAACGGCAGCGGCGGCATCAACAAAATTCCTGGTGACTGGCATGAAACCATGAGCACGCACTGGTTCCATGACCACATGTTCAGCTTTACTTCGCAAAATGTTTACAAGGGAATTGCCGGGATGTTCAATATCTATAGCGCTTTGGACCGTGGTAATGAAGGGATCAATGACGGCGTGAATCTGCGCCTGCCCAGCGGAACCGCGAATGACTCAGGCAATCTGGATTATGACGTGAATCTCATGTTGGCGGACAAAGCCTGGGACCAGAACGGTCAGCTGTTTTTCGATATTTTCAATTTCCAAGGGTTCCTGGGTGATGCAATGACGGTGAACCTTGCTTATCGGCCCTACTTTGAAGTGGAGCGCAGGAAGTATCGTTTTCGCATTCTCAATGCTGCTGTTTCACGCTTCTTCCAGCTCATGTTGAGTGACAGCTCTTCTTTCCAGCAGATCGCCAATGACGGCAATCTTCTCCCCGGACCGGTTACTCTTACGCAGACTGACCAACTGGGCATCGCCGAGCGCTATGACATTGTGATTGATTTCTCCCGTTACAGCCTCGGGGCAAAGGTACAACTGGTCAACATCCTGGCGCACGAAAATGGAGCCATACCGTCAGGGCCTGTATCGCTGGCGCAGGCTCTTTCCGGCAACTCGTCCGATCCATGCGTGGGAGCCTGCCTGGAATTCCGCATTGTCCGCAATCCGGCGCAGCCTGATGTCAGTCAGGTGCCGGCGGTAATGATTCCGAATCCTGATCTATCAAACGTGCCAGTAGCGCGAGAGCGAACCTTTGTTTTTGGCGACAGTGCCGACCAGACAACAAGAGACCCAGTCACATCGTTCCGTGGGCCATGGGGCATCGGGACCGGTGGCGGGGACAAACTCAATGCGGATTTCGGCCGGGTTTCAGCAGCGCCTGCTTTTGGTACTCGTGAAATCTGGACCCTGGTCAATGACGGAGGCGAGTGGGATCATCCGGTCCACATCCATTTTGAGGAAGGCCAGATACTTGCCCGCAACGGAAGCCTGAACAATGTAGAAGCAACGGAGCGCGGCCGCAAAGACGTTTACCGGCTGCATCCCTCTGGCAGCGTGAAACTCACGATGCAGTTCCGGGATTGGGGAGGGATGTTCATGGAGCATTGCCACAATACCGTGCATGAAGACAATGCCATGCTCCTTCGTTGGGAAATCGATGACAGCGGTGCGCCGTTCCTGCGGCCGCTGCCAACGCCGATCCCGACGCCGCAAGGGGTCACATTTGAAAGCCCGGACGACATCCTGCCCACGGCTTTTACAGGAGGGAATGGCGGCAGCTAGACGACCTGAGACCGGCGGTCTGCGTCTTTTTTCTCTTGCTGGTCGTCTTCGGAAGAGAGAAGACGACAGGCCGCCGGGCTTTGTTCCAAAAAGCGGAATTAGCAGTAGTACAGGGAGCGAACACAATGCAGAAAAGATCTTGGATGAGCGTCGCGATTGCCGCGTGCTATTCCTCATGGCCGTTGTTCTTCTCTTTATTGGCCCAGCCACAGCTGCGGCCTACGATAACTCTCACTGGGGAGGGAATTATTTCCCTAACGTACCACTGATCACACAGGACGGAA
Organism: Terriglobia bacterium; assembly: GCA_963724105.1. Lineage (GTDB taxonomy): Bacteria > Acidobacteriota > Terriglobia > Terriglobales > Acidobacteriaceae > Angelobacter. The sequence goes on from CAVRTD010000010.1 coordinate 1,739,432, forward strand.
CCACTGTCCATTTCTATGACGACCTGATCAAGGGGAAAATCGTTGTGATCGACTTGATTTACACCCACTGCGTCGACGCCTGTCCTCTGGAGACGGCGCGTTTGGCCCAGGTGCAGAAGATGTTGGGAGACCGAGTGGGCAAAGACATTTTCTTTTACTCCATTAGTATTGACCCCGCGCAGGATACGCCAGAGGTGCTCAAGGCTTATGCGGAAAAGTATCACGCAGGGCCGGGCTGGCTCTTTCTGACGGGAAAGCAGGAAGACATTGACCTGATCAGCAAAAAGCTGGGTTTATATACACCTCTCAACCAGCGCAACCGCGATGGCCACTCACCGGCCGTCCTGCTGGGAAATGAGAGCACCGGTCAGTGGCAACGAAACTCGGCCACGGACAACCCCAGATTTCTCGCCATCCTGATTGGTGACACGCTGAACAGCTGGAAAAACCGGAATGGCGAAGCGCAGAAGAGCTATGCTGAGGCGGCGCCGATCAACATTAGCGACAAAGGGCAATACATTTTTGCAACCCATTGCGCGGCCTGCCACACAATCGGCCATGGCGACAAGATCGGCCCGGACCTGCTGGGGGTGAGCACAGTACGCGACCGCACATGGCTTACTCGCTTCATCCTGAGACCGGACCAGATGATTGCTGGCGGAGATCCGATTGCTGTGGAGCTCTTTAAAAAATACAAACAGGTAAACATGCCAAACTTGCGGCTTGGTGATCCGGACATCAAAGCATTGATCGACTATCTAGATACGCAAAAGGCTGCGGAAACAAATACGCCACCGACAGAAAAGGCTGGCGAAGTCATTGCGCATGGCCCCGGAAGATAGAGAAGGACCAAATCACGGTCAACCGCCAGCCGGAAGTTTTGCGGGCGGTTGTATCCCGCGCAGTTGCTTGCGCATGAGCAGACGCGCACGATGTAGCCGGGTGTTTGCCGTGTCAATATTGAGACCAAACAGGCGGGCAGCTTCCGTGACCGGTAGCTCTTGCATGTCGCAGGCAATGAAAATCTGGCGGTAAATCTGGTTCAGTGACCGCAGTGCCGTGGAAATCTCAACCGCAAATTCTTTTCGCTCAAATATTTCTGCCGGCGTTCCACCCGGATCGGCGATTCGTTCCACCAGTGCCTGTTCTGAATCTTCTTCTGCCTGAACAAAAAGCAGGTCATAGATATGTCTGCGTTTCCAGCGCAGATACTTGAAGGCTTCGCGCGTCGCGATTCGGTACAGCCAGGGTTTAAAATCGCTTCCAGCGTGGAATTGGTCCATATGAAGCGCAACTTTAAGCAAAGCTTCTTGCACGGCTTCATCTGCATCTGCCCGATTGGGCAGAATTGAATGGATGGTCCGACGCAATACATGCAGATAGGGGTTGATCAGTTCAGTGAACGCGGGGTCCTCTCCCGCAAGAGCGCGCTTGATCAGGTAAGTCTCATGGTGTAACAAACCTGTTTCAACTCTGTCGCCTTGGTTGCGCACCCAAACAATACTGACTTTTTGTTCCAGATCAGCGTAGCGAATACGGGCGACAGCGCCCGGTTTGAGTAAGGCACAATTATGCGTAATGCGGAAGCCACCAGGGCTTGCGTCTTTTAACTCGCCGACAATCCTGAGCGCTGGATCTTCAACATAAAGAGTAATCTTCCCAGACATGGGGCGGCGCTCGTCTTTCCCCATGGTGGGCTTGGCCCCGGAAGCCATTGGCCCCTCCGTCAGTTATCGCGCCAACCTCCTCATCCAAAGGTCAGTGCAACTTACAGAGCAATACTTTTGCGAGCCATTATAGATTTGAAAGTTTTAATGGAGGTCAGGGTAAAGCAAAAAAAAGTGCCCGATTCCCAAAATGGGAATCAGGCACTTGGACCGTAAGAAACTGTGCCTTTTGCCGACCCTTGCGTTGATTTGCCCGCCTATCAGGGGATAGTGATCGTCTTATCCAGATAAACGTCCTGAATGGCGTTGAGAAGTTTTATGCCGTCGCCAAACGGACGCTGGAAAGCTTTGCGGCCACTGATCAAGCCCATGCCGCCGGCGCGTTTATTGATCACCGCAGTCGTTACGGCTTCCGCCATGTCATTCTTTCCTGAAGCGCCGCCGCTATTGATCAGGCCAATTCTTCCCATATAGCAGTTGGCAACTTGATAGCGGCAGAGATCGATTGGATGGTCCGAGCAGAGCTCATCGTACATGCGCTTATCGAACTTTCCATAGGTTGCGCCGTTGGAGTTTAGCGCCAGATATCCGCCATTGTTCTCAGGAAGCTTCTGCTTAATGATGTCGGCATGGATGGTCACGCCCAAATGGTTTGCCTGCCCGGTAAGATCGGCGGACAGGTGGTAGTCCTTGTCTTTCTTAAATTCAGAGTTGCGGAGATAGCACCACAGCACGGTAGCCATTCCCAGGTCATGGGCCAACGCAAAGGCCTGGCTGATCTCAACAATCTGCCGGGTGCTTTCCTGCGAACCAAAATAAATCGTTGCACCCACCGCAGCGGCACCCATTTCATAAGCTTCCTCAACCGTGCCAAACAAGACCTGGTCGAAGCGATTGGGTACGGTCAACAACTCATTGTGGTTGATTTTGACGATGAAAGGAATCTTATGGGCATGCGCTCTGGCGACGATTCCTAACACTCCAAAAGTGGAGGCAACTGCGTTGCAGCCCCCTTCAATCGCGAGCTCAACAATTTTTTCCGGGTCAAAGTAATCCGGGTTTTTGGCAAAGCTGGCGCCGGCGGAATGTTCGATTCCCTGGTCCACCGGCAAAATGGACACGTAGCCGGTCCCACCGAGCCTGCCATGGCTCATAATTCTTTCCAGGTTTACCAGGACACGGTTGTTCCGGTCTGATGCACGAAGCATTCGATTGACCGTGTCCGGCCCAGGAAGATGCAGCCGCTCTTTGGAAATTTTGGGGTTGGAAAATCCTAGAAGGTGCTCTGCCTTGTCGCCGAGATAACCTTCAATCGACGATGACGCTGCGGGTGAAGTAATTTGTGCCATTTCTTAACTCGAAGTTTTAGCGTAATTGAAATCTTCCGGGCAAGTCAAACCCGGCGCGGTAACGACTGCGGCGTAAGCTGCTCTCTTTCAGCGTTTTAGCGCCTGGCGATCATTCACTGCCTGAGTGGTAACTGTGCCAGAATGCTGCGCTGCCTGGCAATTAAAGTCTCAATGCCTTTGGCGGCGTAGTCCATCATCTTCTTAAGTTGCGCTTCCTCAAACGGATGTTGCTCGGCGGTCGCCTGCACTTCCACAATCTTGCGCGCACCGGTCATCACGAAATTGAGATCAACCTCTGCCTGCGAATCTTCTTCATAGCACAGATCCAGCAGGATTGTTCCTTCCACAAGGCCTACGCTGGTGGCAGCCACAAAGTCGCGGAGCGGAGCGGCGGAAAGCGTGCCCGCTTCCACCAGCTTCTGCATTGCCAGTCCCATGGCCACAAAAGCGCCGGTGATGGAAGCTGTGCGTGTGCCGCCGTCTGCCTGGATCACGTCGCAATCCAGCGTGATGGTGCGCTCACCGAGCTGTTTCAGATCGACCACGGCGCGCATGGCGCGTCCAATAAGCCGCTGGATCTCATGCGTGCGCCCGCTCTGTCGTCCACGGCTGGCTTCACGCGGGGAGCGTGTCAAGGTGGAGCGGGGAAGCATGCTGTACTCAGCGGTGATCCAGCCTTTGCCTGTGCCTTTCATAAAGCCGGGCACGTTTTCTTCAATAGAAGCGGTACAGATCACGCGCGTGTTACCCACCTCAATCAGCGCGGAACCCTCTGCGGTTGAGATGAATTCGGGGATGATGTTCACTGGACGCATCTGCTCCGGCGTCCGATTGTCTGTGCGAAAAAACGTGTCTTTATTATTATTTTTCAATGTCTACCAACTCAATATTTTCAATCTGATGCCCAAGAAATTTTCCACCAAGCCGTCTGAACTTCTCAACCGAGTCAGTGGCATAACAACGCAAATTACCGGGATTGCCTTGTCCTGATTCTTTTCCCAATATTTCCACTACCCTGGCCGCAGTTGATTCCGCTGAATCCACAATCTCCACATGGTGCGGGACAACTCTCCGCAACAGCGGGCGCAGCAGAGGATAATGCGTGCATCCCAGAACCAAAACGTCGGCCCCATTCTGTTCGGAGCCCGCTCCGTCTGGAAAAACCTGATCAATATATATGTGAGCCACCTGTTCTGTAACAGGATGCTCCACCCATCCTTCTTCAACCAGAGGCACAAATAGAGGGCAGGCCTTTTCCGTGGCCTCCATTCCTAACTGATGCAGGGCGCGCTGATACGCGTGGCTTGCGACTGTGGCATCCGTGGCGATTACGACCGCTTTCTTTGTTTTTGAGATGGCCGCGGCGCGCTGCGCTCCCGGTTCGATTACGCCGACTACCGGCACCCGAACGGCAGCAGTGATTTCAGCCAGCGCCAGAGCCGTGGCTGTATTGCAGGCGATCACGAGCATCTCTATTCCGTGTTGTTCCAGAAAATGCGCTGCCGCATTGGCATACTTGGCCACGGTACGAACGGATTTGGCGCCGTAAGGCAGATGGGCAGTATCGCCAAAATAAAGATAGTTCGCTGCCGGCAACGCTTTGCGCAGCTCACGCAGCACGGTCAAGCCGCCAAAGCCTGAATCAAACACCCCAATCGTGGGAGCCATGCTATTCGAACTCCTTGGCCATTTCATGCACTGCGGCCGTCTGGTAAAACGACATCAAATCAGCATGGCCGGCCAGCGTTTCACGCTCTTTACCGTCCACCAAAAACTTGACCTTGGTTATTCCCGGAACATTTGCGGTGAGCGTTTCAATGAGCGAGGTGAGAGTCATCTCTTCGAGCAAAATTCCAGAAGGATGGCCGTCAGCAAACTGTGGGGTGGTATCCACAATCATGGTGTCATTATTAATGAAATATACGTCTTTTATGTCTGCACCTTTAGCCAGTGGATGAGGTGAAGGCGTCTGCAGATACTGTGCCAGCACGGAGCGCAACGTTTCCCGGGCGCGCAAACCGCGGTCCGCGGGCAAAAAAACATCCGCAGTGCGCCAGCGTAAAGCTTGATCGTCATCGTAGGCTACCAGCACTTGAATCTGCTCTTGCTTGCCACTCACCGGCGCGACCGGCGCTGCTTCGGCGTCCTGCAATGTCATAGCTTCTTCTTTATGCGTGATGCGAATGATGACTACGCCACTTACCAGAATCGCCAGCAGCACAAGCCCCACGGTGATTTGAAAATGGCGAGGGATCACGGGCGGGCTCCCATTTGGCTCCGGACTTGCGCAATCGCTAAAGCAATGGCCGTGGCTACGGTGTTTTGCAGTTTCTGGCTTTCCAGTGACTGCATATCGTCACCGTCAGGCACAAGTTCTACAGCGATGGCGGGGACCACAATGTTGTTTAAAGGACGCAGCGGAAGCCCCATGGCCGTCACAGTCAGTCCTTTTTTGCGCAGTTCGCCGGTGACAGCTTGTGCCGCTGTCTGGCTGCGATTCAATGCTCCGGACTGCGCACTTTCCCAGGGCAGGAAGCGTCCAGTGGCTGGCTGCTGCAGATCTGCCAACATCGGTGCATAGACGCGCACGCCTTTTCCTGGTCTGCCGGCGTGAAGCGCCACATAGACACCCGCATGCTGCTCGTTGGTGATTTCTGCCCGCCGCTCCAGGGCAAGTTCAACGTCCCCATCGCGAAGGAGGCGCGAAGCAATGCCACGCTCTTCCAGTTCTTTGTGCAATTCTCGCGCGAGCCGGAGCGTAATATCTTTTTCCATCAGCTTCCCGCCAAAGCTTGCGCCTTTGTCATACCCGCCGTGACTGGGATCGATCATCACAAAAAATTCCGGTGCATGCCGTGGACCTTCCGTTGCTGTGGGTGTGCCCTGCGGAGTCCGATTGCGGCGTGGCCTCGGCTGCTGGTTGCTCGGCTTGCAGCGTGATGGTCTTGCCATCCTCACTGCGCGTGATATTTAAAGCTGTATTTCCGGTGACGGTGAGTGAAGCTGCCCCGTTGTCTTCGCTGTATGTCAGCGACCGGATAGCTCCGTCCCCAAACTGTTGTTTGTTAACTTCTCCGACCGATCCGATCAAGGGCTCTTTGCGAAAGATCAGAGTTGTGCGGCCCTGCTCATGGTTCGTTTCCGGCTCGACCGGCTGGCTGAAGTTCAGCACCAGGGATGGCTGTTCCTGGTTCTTGAACTCGGCATGAAAGCGAACGAGCGTGTTTCCCACAAAAATACGCCGTGAAGGCCGATGAAAATCCACGGTTGTATTTAACAGCCGGCTTAAGAGAGGAAGCGCGGAGTCCATTGGAACCAGCAGCCGGCCATCTTCCAATAGCACCTTGCCACTCAAATCAACCTGGCGGCCGCGGATAATGGCTTTGTCCTTGTCTGGCGTAAGACGCATTTCCGCTTTGTTAAGTTCCAGCTTCCATTCTTTGCCTTTCAATTGCGCGGAGGATGCTCCCATCGGCGAGAGCAGATCCAGTACAGCAATGTATGGCTGGCCGCTGCGGTCAAACACGGGAAGAGAATAGCTGGCATGGGCGGCATAGACCGTGAGCTGTTGTTCCGGAGCAGCGCCAGAAAAAGGCATGGCGCTGCACGACACGATAATGGCTAAAGCTAAAAGTTTTCTATTCCAGCGCATAGATCGTGAGGCCGCTCAGCAACTTGGGGTAAAAATCGGTGGACTTTTGCGGCAGGACTTCTCCGGCAAAAGCAATATCGCGTACCTGTTCGATCTTCGCGGGGTTCATGAGGAAAGCCACATTTGCGCCCTGCCTGACCCATGAGATGGCTTCAAATGCGTCCCGTTCATAGCGGATATTTTCCTGGTTGAGGATAGCTTCTTCGGAGATTCCTAATATCCTCTCCAACATAATTCTGTGCAATTGCACCACGTCAAGGCTTCGCTGCAATTCAGGGACGTGGCGCAGAGCGTCTTCTATTACGTCTTTTTTTGCTCGCATCAGATAGGGACCCTGGCGGGTTATGGCAACGAATGATGTTCCATTCTCTCCTGCTTGCGATAGTAGCGTTGTCGCACTGCGGCTTTCCGTGCGCATATCAATGCGTTCGATATCAAAGAACTGTGCCGCTGCCTCCAGCATCTGCTCACGATCAAAGGAATTCAGGCCGTGAACAATGCGATGCGTGGGCAGAATCACCAGACCGCGGCTCTCCATTGGGACCAGAGTCATCATCACAAATTCATAGGCGGCATTGCGGTCTGCGTTGCCGCTCTGCTCCCGGCGTTCATTTCTATAAGCCAGAGCAGTTTCATAACGATGGTGCCCGTCGGCAATCAGCAGCTTCTTTTCGCGCATGATCTGCTGCGCTGCCTGGATGAGCGCCGGATCGTGAATGCGCCAGAGGCGGTGAAGGGTCTCATACTCATCCAGCACAGAGGTGTCAGGATCTTCTTCAGTTCTTGATTGCAGCAGCGTCTCGATCTCAGCCTGGGGATCGCTATACAGCATGAATATCTGCCCAAAATGCGCCTTGGTGGCCTGCAAGAGATTCAGCCGGTCCGCCCGAGGCTTGGTTAGAGTCTGTTCATGCCGAAAAACCACGCCATCGGCGTAATCGTGGATACGCCCCAGCGCAATCAATCCCCGACGCTCCGCCAGGTCGCGGGTGCCAGCAATGGTAAATGTTTGAGAATAGACATAGATACCCGGCTCAGGGTCCTGTTTTAGAGTGCCGGCCGAGCGCCAGTCATAGAAGTATTCCTTTGCCCGGGTGTAGACATTAAAGGCCTCGGTATCGGTTTCGCCGGATTTCCCTAAAATGATGCGAACAAGGTTATGCGAGCTCCGCTCATAGTACTTTGTTTGCATTTCGGGCGTGATCTTGTCATAAGGCTGGGTGAGGACATCCTCCAGTTTGACCTGGTCCGGATCGTAGCGAAACGCTTTAAATGGAATGATTTCAGCCATGTGACGGAATGCCTAAAACATTCTATCAAGCAAGGCGGATAACCTGGTTCCTGATAATTGTCATCTAAGCCAACTAAGCAGCACTGAAATGCCAATGGGAACATGTCCTAGTTCCTGTATTAAGGCGTGCCATTGCTATGAGATAATATCGCGTCAAAACGAGGTTCCAACATGGCCCGCTCCGAACACCGCGGGTATGGTGCAAACCGTTCCCCCGTGATTACTTTTAAGGCGTACCGCTCGGCTCTAATTCGTTTCACACTGTCGCTGGCAATTTTGTTTGCCCTCATGATCTATGCCGGCGCCCAGGATGTGAACGTCCACATTGAACCCAAGCCTCCTGCACCTCCTAAAACCGCTGATACAAAAGAAGCTGCGGGTCCAACGAACCATGGCAAGCCAAACGTGGCGGTGGACGTGAACCTTGTTCTGGTCAACGTGACGGTAACAGATGACTGGAACCGGATTGTGACTGGACTGGACAAAGAAAACTTTTCCGTTCTTGAAGGCAGTGAAATTCAGGAAGTTCGGCACTTTTCCAGCGAGGATGCTCCCATTTCCCTGGGCGTAATTTTTGATATGAGCGGCAGCATGAATGACAAAATCCTAAAAGCGAGAGAGGCCGTAATAGAGTTTTTTAAGACGGCGAACCCGCAGGATGAATTCTTCATGATCACGTTTAATGACCGGCCGCAGCTTCGCGCTGATTTTACGAAATCGGTGGAAGATATACAGGGCAAGCTGGTCTATACGGTGCCGCAGGGAAGCACGGCCATGCTCGACGCCATTTATATGGGCGTGAGCAAGATGAAAGACGCGCGCAACAGCAAAAAGGCCCTGCTCATTATCTCTGACGGCGGTGACAACCACAGCCGCTATACCGAAAATGAAATCAAATCCATGGTGAAAGAGGCCGATGTGCAGATCTATTCCATCGGCATCTTCAGCCTGTCCCCGACACAGCAGGAAGAGATTGCCGGTCCGGCCCTGTTGACTGAAATCTCACAGGTGACCGGCGGACGCATGTTCACAATTAACAATCCTAATGAACTGGCGGATGTCGCTACAAAGATCGGAATAGAGCTGCGCAACCAATATGTACTCGGCTATCGTCCAAACAACAAGGTTAAGGATGGCCACTGGCGCAAGATCAAAGTGAAACTTAATCCACCAAAGGGTTTGCCGCATCTAAACGTCTATGCCAGAACGGGATATTATGCGCCTTCGCAATAAACAGGTATTTGGTACTTTTTGTTTCATTCTGCTGGGCGCGGTCTCTTTTGGGGGCGCCCAAGGCACCCAGAGTGCTGCTGCGCCGCAGCCTCAGCAAAGTTCGCAACGCGTACAGGCCACGCCAATACCATCGGATATCGATCCTTCCGATCCGGCATTACCGGCGTGGGCCAAACCCGGTACGCCCGCTGCCACAGCCACTACGGCTGCGCCTAATACACCCAACAAACCTGCAGCACCGGGCACTGTCCCCGGCAACCAGCCTCAGCAGCCGCAAGCTCCAGGGAACACCGTGGGGACGGTCGGCAAGGACGCCAAAGGCCAATTCGTTTTCATAAGCCAGGTAAATGAAGTGAATTTGCCGGTCACAGTGGTTGATACCAGAAAGCGCTTGATCACAAATCTGACGCAGGATAATTTTGCCGTTTTTGAGGATGGCCAACCGCAGATGATCGTCCGGTTCAGCCGTGAAGACATTCCAGTTTCCATTGGCATCGTGGTAGACAATTCCGGTTCCATGCGGACCAAGCGCGCCGCAGTAAGCAAGGCTGTGATTAACCTGATACAAGCGAGCAATCCTCAGGACGAAGTCTTTGTCGTCAACTTCAATGACGATCCTTATCTGGACCAGGATTTCACCAACAAGATTGAGCCCTTGCGCGAAGCACTGGATCGCGTGGATTCCCGCGGCGGTACAGCTCTTTATGACGCGGTGATTGCCTCTGCTGACCATCTGGCCAAGGGCGCCAAAAGAGACAAGAAGGCCCTGCTTATCGTGACGGATGGCGTGGACAACGAGAGCCGGGAATCGCTGGAGCAGGCCATTAGAAAAGTGCAGGACGATAAAGGGCCAGCCATTTATACGATCGGCATTCTGGGTGATGAGCCGGGAATCAAGCGAGCCCGGCGCGCTTTACAGAGCCTATCTGATCAGACAGGCGGCGTGGCTTTCTTCCCCCGAGACCTGACAGAAGTGGATGAAATCAGCCAGGAAGTTGCCAAGGATATCCGCAATCAGTACAGCATTACTTACAAGCCGACGAATCCTCGCAGCAATGGCGGCTATCGCCATGTAAAAGTGGAGGCGCGAGCTCCGGGTTACAAAGACCTGCAGGCACGCACCCGTGACGGCTATTTTGCTGACGAAAAGCGAACGGCTTCTACTACAGCCAAACCATAAATCATTGCCGATTTAGAGCGATATCGCAGCCGCTGGCTGAAGCTCTGGAATCTCATCCTGATGCATCGGCGCCGGCAGGTTAGCTGTATCCATGTGCCCCTTGGGCAGGTCAGAGATAAGGCGCAGGGACTGATTAATACTTTCCGCAAACTGTACCCGCGTCTTCTGCAATCGACGTGCATAAACCGCGGTTACCCGGCAAAGCAGAAACGGGTTGGCAATCGTGCAGCCTGCGGCAAAGACTTTTGACGAGCGCGTAGTCGTATTTATTTTCATAGGTTTGCTGCTTATTCTTCATCTTCTTGCTGAGTTTCTTGTTGATCGTCTTCCGGATCTTCTAAATCAAGACAGTGGTCTTCCGGCAGTTCCGTCTGAGCGCCGGATTTTGCCTGGAACGGCGTATGGGCGACAAACATAAACGGTCCTTTTTGGAATTGTGGCTAAGAAAGAGAACTCCAGAGTTTACTGACTTAGTTCAGCATGCCTGGAAAGTAAGGAAGGATTACTTGCTCAACTCTGACGGTACTCCGTTACCCATGCCCTGTCAATTCAGCATTTGCCCTACTGGAACCCCGTTAGGGTCGTATTTTGAACAATATGGGCACAAAAGCCCGGTTGGTTTGACCATATCCCTCTCCGTCCCGTACTCTAAAAAAGTTTGATATGTCTCGACTTCGCGTAGCGGAAAACATCACTGAGTTGGTTGGCCAGACGCCGTTGCTGCGTCTTCGCCGTCTAGTACCTGAGGGCGCGGGTGACGTGTTCGCCAAGTTGGAATACCTTAACCCCGGCGGCAGCGTAAAAGACCGGGCCGCCATCGGCATGATCAAGAAAGCAGAAGAGCAGGGCTTGCTCAAGCCCGGATCAACCATTGTGGAAGCTACGGCCGGCAATACCGGCGTTGGCCTGGCGTTGATTGGTGTGAATAGGAATTATCGCGTGGTTCTCTGTGTGCCAGAGAAGTTTGCCGAAGAGAAAGTAAAGATCATGCGGGCCCTGGGCGCTGAGGTCATTCGAACGCCAGATGCAGCGGGGATGCAAGGCGCGATTGATAAAGCCAGAGAAGTTGCCGCCACTATCCCGAATTCATTTACCGCCCTCCAGTTTGAAAATCCATCCAATCCTGACTTTCATCAAGCGACAACTGCCGTTGAGATATTTGAGCAGATGCAAGGCGCCGTGGACGCCGTGGTAATCGGCGTGGGAACCGGAGGCACATTTACCGGTGTGTCCCGCTTCATGAAGGAAAAGCTTCCGGGAGTTTTCTGCGCGGCCGTGGAAACAGAAGGCTCAGTGTTAGGCGGCGGCCCCAAAGGACCGCACAAAGTGGAGGGCATTGGCTCCAGCTTTATTCCCAAGACATTTGATCCGGCCGTCTGTGATGAAGTTATTCTGGTCACAGACAAAGACGCCTTCGATACAGTCGCGCAGCTCGCGCGGCTTGAAGGCGTATTGGGCGGATCAAGCGCAGGAGCCAACGTTTTTGCTGCTCTGCAAGTCGCCAAAAGGCTCGGCAAGGGCAAGCGCGTGATCACGATTATCCCGGATTCGGCCGAGCGGTATATGTCAAAAAACATTTTTGAGGGCGGGGAATAACCGCGGCGAATGTCGCAGGCACCGCGTGATTCAGGAGCGAATTACAGATGGCAAAGAAAAAATCCGCAGACAAGACGAAGCGGAATGTCACTAAAATTGGTTTTTCCACCGCCGCCATACACGTGGGCCAGGAGCCGGATCCTTCGACCGGCGCTGTCGTTGTTCCCATCTTCGCCACGTCCACCTATGTGCAGGAAGGGATCGGTAAAAATAAGGGCTATGAGTATGCCCGCGTCTCCAATCCCACGCGTACGCGGCTGGAAATTAATCTAGCTGCGCTGGAAGGCGCGTCTTCCGCGCATGTGTTTGCCAGCGGCATGGCCGCTGTAACAGCCGTGACCCAGTGCTTTCTCAAGCAGGGTGACCATCTGATCTGCGGACATAACGTTTATGGCGGTGTGCCTCGATTTTTCAACCAGGTGATGGCCAATTACGGCGTGGAGTTCAGTTACGTTGATACGTCTGATCTGGACGCAGTGAAGAAGGCAATGCGCCGGAACACGCGCATTCTCTGGATAGAGACACCGACCAACCCACTGATGGTGCTCACCGATATCAAGGAAGTTGCCAAAATCGCGCACGATGGTGGAGCGGAGCTGGTAGTCGATAACACTTTTATGTCGCCCTACTTTCAGCAGCCTCTGGCTCTGGGTGCGGACATGGTAATGCACTCCACCACAAAATTCTTAAACGGCCACAGCGACGGACTTGGAGGCGTAATTGCCGCCACCAAGCCCATTCACGCGGAGAAGCTGGCGTTCATACAGAAGGCTTCAGGCGCCATTCTTTCGCCGTTCGAATGCTGGCTGGTTCTGCGTGGCGTAAAGTCATTAGCCGTTCGCATGGAAAGGCATGATGAGAACGGCCGCATCGTTGCGGATTTTCTCCGTGACCATCGCAAAGTAAAGCAAGTGCTTTATCCCGGCTTCTCTGATCATCCGCAGTATGCGTTGGCCAAAAAACAGATGACCGGCTTTGGCTCCATGATCACGTTTGAAACCGGCTCACTCAACAATGCCAAGAAGATGCTGGCCAAGGTGCGGGTGTGTACGCTGGGAGAATCACTGGGTGGCGTAGAAACGCTGATTTCACATCCAGCCACCATGACGCATGCGGCGCTGGGTGAAAAGGGACGAAAAGAAATCGGGCTCACGGATGGCATGGTCCGCATCTCGGTTGGTATTGAGGATGTGCAAGATCTATTGGCCGACCTGGATCAGGCGCTGGCTGCCATCTAACAGCTTTATCAGAGAGGAACATTGAGGACCCTCTGCGTCCTCTGTGGTTATGTCGTGTTTTCAGTTATCCAATCGAGATACTCTTTGCTGCCCGCAGCCAGCTCCAGCATTACGCACTCCGGAAGATCGTAAGAATGAAGCTCTTTCACGGCATCACGGACGCGTTCAAACGAATCCGCCTGAGTTTTAATCAGGAGCAGCCACTCCGTAGATGTTTCTACCGTATCTTCCCAGCGATAGATGGACTCAATCTGCGGCACAATGTTGACGCAGGCAGCCAGGCGGCGTTCAACCAGCGCCCGGGCAATCTTCCTGGCTTCTTCCTGCGATCCTGTTGTGGTGAGCACAATGCGAGCGTTGCTCATGGTGACCTCGGTTCGACTGTACCAATTGGCGTGCTGCTGCGGATTATCAGTTCTTAAGAATCGCCCCTAAGAAAAGCCATGAAACCATTGCCGATGAAACTGCAACTAACTGAGGTTCTGTTATGAGTACAGCTATTAAATTTGGTACATCCGGCTGGCGGGCCATCATTGCCGAGGAATTTACTGTTGCCAATGTCCGGCGGGCGGTGGCCGGGATTGCTGGGTACGTCGCCAGCAAGAATCCACGCGGGGCCCAGGTAATTGTCGGCAGAGATCCCAGATACATGGGAGAGCGCTTCGTCGAGATCGCTGCTGAGGTGCTTTCTGCTGGGGGTGTGAAACCTCTAATCATTGCGGAGCCAGCTCCAACACCGGCAATTTCGTACGAAGTGATCCGAGCCAAAGCAGATGGCGCCATCAACTTTACGGCGTCACACAATCCGCCGGAATACAGCGGCATCAAGTTTTCCACGCCAGATGGCGCGCCAGCGCTGCCTGAAGCTACCAGTGCCATTGAGGCTTTGATTGCCGCAGATGGAAAAACAGGCTCAGGTGCATCTGCCAAGGTAGCCGCAGGAACAAGTGATCCAAAGCCTGCCTATCTGGCGCGACTCAAAGAAATTGTTGATCTTCCGCTTATCAAAGCTTCAGGACTAAAGATCGTGTTTGATCCGCTTTGGGGCGCCGCTCGTGGCTATTCAGATGAACTGCTGCGTAGCGCCGGCATTCCTGTGGCCACGGTCCATGACACGCGTGACGTGCTTTTTGGCGGCCATGCGCCGGAGCCGGAAGGGCACTTGCTCAACGAGATGCGGCAAAAGATGAAAGAGACTGGTGCTCGGATAGGCATTGCCACAGACGGAGATGCGGACCGCTTTGGAATCGTGGATGAAGACGGAACTTTCATTCAGCCGAACTACATCATCGCCGTTTTGTTTGACTATCTCGTGGAAACCCGCGGCTGGAAAAATGGAGTGGCAAAATCGGTCTCCACCACAAACATGATTAACGCTCTGGCGGAGCATCATGGTGTGCCGCTCTATGAAACTCCCGTAGGGTTTAAGTACATCGGCGAACTGATCAAGCAGGACAAAATTGCCATCGGCGGGGAAGAGAGTGCGGGGCTTTCAATCCGGCATCACGTCCCGGAAAAAGATGGAGTGCTTGCCGGATTGCTATGTTGCGAGGCGGTGGCGCGGCGGAAGAAGTCGATTGGGGAACAGATCAAGGATTTATTTGGCAAAGTAGGTTCCTTTTATGCTGAACGTGAAAACTTCCGCTTGACGCCGGAAGTGAAAGCGAAGTTCACTAGTAAGATGAAGAGCGGGCCTGCTGAGCTCTCCGGCCGCAAGGTGAAGGAATTGGTGAGAGCAGACGGGCTAAAGGTAATTCTGGATGATGGATCGTGGGTTTGCTACCGCGTATCCGGAACCGAACCGGTCGTGCGAATTTACTCAGAAGCCAAGTCCGAGCCGGGCCTGAAGAAGCTGGCAGAGGCGGCGAGAGATTGGATCAATCAATAGTGCAGCAAATCGTAAAAGGCGGAAGGGAATTGATCTATGGTCTGCGGCGCAGGCTGGCAACAATAGGCATTGGCATTCTGCTTTGTGTGGTCGGCTATCATACCGTTTTCGGCGCCAACGGTTTACTGGTCTATCAGCAGAAACGCAAGGAATCCCAGGAACTTGATCGCCAGATTAAGGCATTGCAGCAGCAAAACAATGGATTGGAACTTGAAAATAAGGCTTTAAAGAGTGACCCGCAAACCATTGAAAAAGAAGCCCGCGAAAGGCTTCGATATGCACGCCCAGGCGAATACGTTTACACCCTGCCAGCCGCGCCAGTTGCGACCACGCGCGAGAAGAAGTAGTGTTTGACTAGTAGGATCTTCTGTAACTTTTCTCGCCGTGAGAGCTCTATGATCTCAATCGAAAGGCGAGATGCAATAGCTTGCCAGACGAAAACCCTCCGAGGAGATAAACCGTTGATGAAGAAATTTCTGTTGGTTCTTTTCGCAACTATGTTTGCAACGTATGGGTCTTTTGCCATGGACAGCAAACCCAAATCCGTAAAGATGAGCGGTTGGGTAAGCAATGAAAAGTGTGGAGCAAAGGACATTGACAACGCCGCTTGCACCAAAAAGTGCGCCGATGGCGGATCAAAACTGGTATTTGTTTCCGAAAAAGACAAGAGTGTTATCAACGTGGATAATCCTGACGCTCTGAAGGGGCACGAAGGGCACTTTGTCAGCGTAAGCGGAAAAATGGATGGCGGCTCACTTCATGTGGATAACGTGGCGATGCTCAAGCAATCTGACGACACAAAGAAGTAACCCCACCTGAATGTTCCGGAATTTTTAATGGCGGCCGAGTTGGTCGCCATTTTTTGTGGCCGCAGCGGTAATTTTCGAGGTTACTTTGGTGCTAGTCACTCCTTGGCATCCGCAAAAACTGGGTTATGATTGCGGAACAATGTCCTCGAAAAAACTTGGCTTAATTCCGGTATGGCTTTGCGCCGTCGCTTGTCTGCTTTTGCTTTCTACGGGTTGTGTGATTTCACCCCGACGAACATTTGGTGGAGGCGCCACTCCGACACCCACCCCTACGCCGACAACATCGCCTACGCCGACACCCACGCCAACTCCTGCCGTGCCAACAGGCAAACTTTATGTGTCGAACAGTCTTGCAAATTCTATATTGCGGTTTGATAACGCATTTGCCGCCACCGGCAATGTTGCTCCCGCGGTTACCATCACCGGGGCCGCCACCACGCTGAATACGCCAGCATTTATAACACTGGACGCAGCAAACGACCGGTTGTATGTCGCCAACAATGGCGACCTTTCGATCCTGATTTTTGACAAAATCAGTACGAAAAGTGGCAATATCGCGCCTGAGCGGACCATTTCCGGCACTGCGACGAATTTGGTGGGTCCTACGGATGTGTCAGTGGATACTACAAAAGACCTGCTCTATGTAGCGGACGAAGCTGATGTCTATGTTTTTGCGCAAGCCTCTACAGCAACTGGAAATGTAGCTCCGATACACGATATTCAGGTGAATTTTAACGCATCGGCAATTCTGATTGACGCCGCGAGTGACACTCTTTACGTTGCCGATACAGTGAATAGTGCAATCCACGTTTATAACGGCGCCAGCACGCTGGATGGTCCCGTTACTGCCAATCGAACTCTCCAGGGCGCCGCAACTCACCTGGCGAATCCAGGAGGCCTTCAGATCGATGGCGCTGGAAGATTAGTAGTGAGCAATTCACCCACGAACACGACTTTATCAAGCATCACAATCTACCCGAATGCAGCTACCATTACTGGGAATATTGCTCCACTCGGAGAGATCAAAGGAAGCACTACAGGCTTGATCGTTCCTGATCAGCTCGTGGTGGATAAAACTGGAACAAGCACCATCTACAACGCTGATTCCGGGGCTGGCAGGGTCGCCATTTTTGCTAATACCGGCACGGCAACCGGCAATATCGCGCCAACCCGGACGATCTCTGGAGCTAGCACAGGTCTGTCCGTAGCCGGACGGCCTCAAGGCGTGGCTTTCGACGCTACACGTTAAATAGCTGAGTTTTGCGTGGTTCGTTGGTTATCGAACCACGCCCTGAATGGGTGAACTGGCCGTAGCGTATAGCTTTCTGGGCATTCTGCCCGCCAGATAAGCGGCTCGGCCGGCGATCACGGCATGCTTCATGGCTTCCGCCATTAAGACCGGATCTTCAGCATTGGCGATTCCCGAATTCATTAGCACAGCGTCTGCTCCCAGTTCCATGGCTATTGCGGCGTCAGAGGCTGTTCCAACGCCTGCATCCAGAATGAGGGGAACTTCGGTGATCATTTCGCGGAGGATCTGAATGTTGGCGGCATTCTGGATGCCCATACCGCTCCCAATGGGCGCACCCAGCGGCATGATCGCGCTGGCTCCTGCGTCAATCAAGCGCCTGGCCACCACAATGTCGTCGGATGTATAGGGAAGAACGGTGAAGCCTTCTTTCACCAGAACCCGGGTTGCTTCAATCGTTGCCTGCACGTCAGGATAGAGCGTCTTCTGGTCGCCGATGACCTCAATCTTGACCCAGTCAGAAATCCCAACTTCTCTGCCTAGCCGGGCGGCGCGGATGGCTTCTTCAGCCGTGTAACAGCCTGCCGTGTTGGGCAACAGAAAATATTTCTGGGAATCGATAAAGTCGAGCAGAGATTCTTTGCTGCGATCCAGGTTTACGCGGCGGACGGCCACAGTAACCATTTCCGCGCCGCTGGCCTCAATGGCGCGGGCTGTCTCTTGCCCAGATTTATATTTGCCGGTGCCGACGATCAGTCGTGAACCAAATTGCCGGCCTGCAATGATGAGGGGGTCAATGGTCATACTTTGACCATTGTAAATCCAGAAGGCATGATCCGGCTTGCTTAGCCCACGGGCGCAATTTCAATGGGATGCGGTTCCTGATAAAGCTGGTCAATTTGCTGCTTGTATTTGGCCTCAATTACCCGTCGCTTCAATTTGAGCGTGGGAGTGATCTCGCCGGTGGCCACCGTGAATTCATCCGGCACAACCACGATTTTCTTAATGGTCTCAAAGTGCGCCAGCTTCTTGTTCAGATCTTCTACGATTCCTTTATACAGATCGCGCACTTTGCTGGATGCAACCAGTTCCTGGTGGGAGGTGAATGACAACACCGTTGGCGCGGGCCCAATCTTCCAGGATCGGAAAATGCGGCGAGATGATGACGGAAGCGTATTTGCGCGTGTCTCCAATAACGGCGGCCTGGGCCACCAGCACGTTGGATTTCAGGGCGTTCTCAATGGGTTGCGGGGCAATGAACTTTCCACCGGAAGTCTTGATCAGGTCTTTCTTGCGGTCTGTAATGCTGAGAAAGCCCTCGCTATCCAACTCACCGATGTCTCCGGTTTTAAACCAGCCATCGACAAATGAAGCGCGCGTTTCTTCCGGCATCTCCCAATAACCTTTGAATACAGTGGGACCTTTTACCAGAATCTCGCCGTCGCCAGCAATTTTGAGCTGCAGACCTTCATTGACCTTGCCTACAGAGCCAATCTTGAACGCGCCCGGCCGGTTCACAGAGAGCGTCGGCGAGGTTTCTGTAAGTCCGTACCCTTCCATGATGGGTATTCCCATCGCGCAGAACCACTCTGCCATATCTTTTCCCAGGGGAGCGCCGCCGGAGAAATAACCTTTGCTCCGTCCGCCAAAGCCCTGGCGGATTTTGGAGTAGACCAGCTTGTTCGCCAGCTTCCATGCCGGGCTTGTGGGCGTTTCATCTCTGGATATTTCCTGCATGTGCTTCTGGCCCACATGAAGCGCCCAGTCAAGAATCTTTCGCTTTATGCCTCGGCCGGCACGACGTTCGGCTTCCTGGCGGATTTTTTCATAGACCCGCGGCACAGCAATGATGATTGACGGCCTTACTTCCTGAAGCATCTGTGGAAGCTGATCAAAAACAGCGCAGTAGGCAAGAGACACACCGTCCAGGTAGCAAACGTAGTCTACGTGGCGTGCCGTCACATGCGACAAGGGAAGGAAGGAAAGATATACGTCTTCCGTCGTCCACTCAGCCTGCTTGCTGGCCATCAGGGCGCACGCAGTCAGATTGCCATGGCTGAGCATTACACCTTTTGAGGTACCGGTAGTTCCTGAAGTGTAGATCAGAGTGGCCAGATCGTCTGGCTTGATCAGGTGCGCCTGCTCGTCGAATTCTGGATCGTGATCGATAGCCGCATCGCCGATGAGCGACCACATGCGAATCACATTCAATTCGGCGATGTCGTCCATCACGACCACTTTTTCCAGCGAGGTTTTTGCCTGGATGGACTGGACTTTCCGCAGCTGCTCCAGTGTGGAAACAAAGATAACCTTGGCACGGGAATTCTGCAGAAGGTAGAGAGTCTGCTCCGCGGTAAGCGTGGCGTAGATGGGCACGTCAACAATACCGCTGGTTACGCTGGCAAAGTCTGCAATCATCCACTCCGGGCGGTTTTCACTCAGGATGGCAACGCGATCACCTTTCTGGACGCCCCATTGCTTCAAAACACGGGCCAGCGTGACCACATATCCATAAAGCTGACGAGAGGAGATAACCTGCCAGACGGAGCCGCGCTTAAACATGACGTGGCGTTCCATGTCATGCCCAATCGATGTAAAGAAAATGTCAACCAGGGTCCTGGTTTCCATATTTTAAGTGCCCGTTTCTACCCCTTTAAGCACAATTGCCACAACCGAATCGGTGAGGCTGGAGAGGTGATAATCGCGATCACGCTCGCGGTCGGAAAGGATCCACGTAGTTACTATCTCATCCACAGCGCCGAAGAAGCAATGGGCCGCAATGGTGATGGAAATATCGGCATGAAATACGCCGGCTTCCTGGCCTTCACGCAAAACGCCCTTGATTACGTCAAAGTATTCCACCAGCAGGTTATGAGAAAACTGGCCAAGAAACTTGGCGCTGTGCCGTAACTCAGTCTGGAAAACGATAGCCAGGCTGCGGTTTGAACCCAGGGCCTCAAGGTGAAGAAAAGCCATGCGACGAAGCTTTTCTCTGGGATCAGTAACCTGCTTGAGCGAACTTCGCGCCCTCTGGATAAACCGGTGAAAAGCCGAGTCAATGGCGGCCATCAGCAGCTCGTCTTTATTTTTGAAATAGAGATAAATCGTACCATCGGCCACGCCTGCACGGTCGGCGATTTCCGCCACACGGGAGTGAAAAAAGCCATGCTCTGCAATGACTTCAATAGCCGCATCCAGAATGCGCTGATACTTATCTGAAGTCCCGTTTGCCGACCGTGAAGCCGCTTGTGAGGGGCGTTTCGCCATGAGAGAACCTTGAATTTACTTGGATTTACAGGGTAGCGCAACGTCTAATTTCTGGCCAAATCGGCCAGCCAGGACCAGGAGCGCGTTTCAAAACCTCTGACTGATCTCTTGTACTTGCGCGGTCGACTTGGTAATGGAAAACGTGGTGGCCAGGTATCGGCGAGTCATGCTGGGAAAGTCTACCGCCGACGCTTTGTGTCGACGCGCTTGGCGGCCACCTTGCTCGCCGATGGGGCGCCTTGCTTCGCCATCTGCGCCTGCCCCGCCTTGGTCATCAAGCGCGCTTCTTCGTAGATCTCGATCCACTTCTCGCTCGAAATCCCCGAGATCAGCTTGCCAATCGCTGCGAGCGGCAAATCGTCCGGCGACTCGAAATGAACGCAACACTTCCCCATGTCGAGCTTCTTCCCCGCCGCCTTGAACGCCGCCTTCAGCTGCTCGAGCTGACTCGCACTCCAAAACGCGCCCATCAGGTAGAGCGAGCAGTAGTTCTTCTGCGACGAGAGCGCGACATAGCAGATCGGCTGCTTGTTGTAAGTGTCCGGATATCGAGACAGGGGGATCGTCCAGCCGATTGTGCCCCAGACGAGGCACTCATCGTAGCCGCTCGGAATGTGCTTGTTCACGAGTGCGCGCACCGTCGCGATCGTCTTCGCACGATCGGCGGGGAGTGAGGCGATGTATTGCGCTGGCGTCTTGACGTTCGATGGTGGTTTCATGGATTCGCCGTCTTCTCGAGCGAAGTGTATCACCGAACGTTTGAAAACCAGCCGCGGCAGGGGCTGTGAGCATCGCGTAAGTCCTAGCAGGGGCAAGTACGGCGTCTTTGTCCGTTCTTACAGTCATCACCGGAAGAGAGAGCCGTCCTGAAGAGGGAGTTTTGAAACGCACTCTAACAAAGCCCCGCAAAAATCAGGATATTGGCACGAATTTGGTAGGCAGCACTTGTTCTAACAATTCTAATTGAAGTGACGACACTTCCTGCTAGTGGGGCTGCAGCATGTACCACTCCAGGAAGCGGCGAAATGCTTTGCCTCGATGGCTATATTCGCGCTTCTGGTCCAGAGGAAGTTCGGCAAAAGTTTTACCCAGAGCGGGGAAGTAGAAGAGTGGATCGTATCCGAACCCTTGTGTGCCGCGTGGAACAGTGAGCATCACTCCGTGGACTTCGCCGGTAAATGTGGCAATAGTCTTACCATCGCGCGCCAGGGCAATTACGCACACATATTTTCCTGCAAGTTGGTCGCGCGATAAACGTTCCAACTGTGCAATAAGAGCTAGATTATTTGCCTGATCGTCTGAGTTTTGATGCGACGCGATGCCGGATTGAAGCATGCCGGCGTAGCGGGCGGAATAGACGCCTGGATCGCCGTTGAGAGCATCCACGGAGAGACCGGAATCTTCCGCCAATATCAGCTCGCCGGGCGCGAGGCGGCTGTAATATTCAGCCTTGATTCGTGCGTTTTGTTCGAATGTAATGCCATCTTCAATCGGCGGTACGATGTCCGAGAGTCCAGGCAATGGGGCCAGGCCGACAGTGAGTGCACCTGCGGCTTCACGAAACTCTCGTACCTTGCCTGGATTAGAGGTTGCTAGATAGATTATGGATGTGGGCATTGATTTATTGGAATTGTAAACATTTATGAAGACCAGGAAATTATAGGAGTTTATGGAATGAAGCGGTTCTACGCAATTTTGGTTTTTACATTGGCATTTATGATTTCTGGCTGTGTGATCTCTCCCCGACGGACAGTCGGTGGCCCCGGTACCCCTGGCACTGGAACTCCCGGTACAGGTGGACAGTTATATGTTTCAACCCCGAACTCAATTCTCCGCTTCAGCAATGCGGAAGCCGTAAATGGCAACACTGCGCCCACAGCCACCATTACATCATCAGCTTTCTCTGCGCCACAGCACATATTCGTAGATACAACGAATGATCGCCTGTATGTTGCCAACCGGGGTGGAAGATCGATCCTGATTTTTGACAACGCTTCCACTCTCACGGGGAACGTTACCCCAACGCGCGTCATCGCCGGCGCCGGGACGGGGCTCGCAAATCCAATCGATGTGGCCGTTGATACGAACAACGATCTTTTGTATGTGGCGGACGGGACGACAATTCTGTTGTTTTCCCAGGCTTCCATCGCGAATGGAAATGCTGTGCCAACCACTATTAATATGGGCATTACCATTGGAGGCTTGCTGCTGGATGCCGCCAATGACCAGCTTTACGTTTCTGATCCAGCAGACAATGCGGTTGACCGGCTGGACAATGCGAGTGCCCAAAACACGGTTGGGATTGTGGGAGGAGCTATCGCTGGTACTGACACCCAGCTTTCGCAACCCCGCGGGCTGGCGTTGGATCTATCAGGGAGGTTGCTTGTGGGGAACTCTGCCACACCGGTCAGTATCACCACTTACGGCAGCGCTGGCGTAGCGACAGGAGATGTCGTTCCTTTTGCCAACATTAGCGGCAGCAATACCCAGTTGCAATCGCCACAACAGATGGTACTGAATGGCAATATCTTAAATGGCGAGCTTTACGTTGTAGATCCAGTGGCTGCCAGCATTCTGATTTACACCAATACATCTACAGTCACCGGGAATCTGGCGCCGGCACGTGTCATCAACGGAGCCAGCACGGGGCTCGCTGTTAACGCCATTAACGGAATAGCGCTAGATACCACACGGTAATCAGGACTTTTGGAGCGGATGGGGCGCCGCGCTAGCGGACTCCCGCCCATCCCCATAACGTGATCGCGATTCCCAGGATGGTGGAGATGAAAGAAAGCTTCCAGAAAAGTTTCATCTCCGCCAGCAGCGCAATGGAACAGAGGACGATAGAAATTTCCAGAAATAATTCCGCGGCATCGTAAAAATCGGCCCGCTGTTCCACCAGGTCTCTTTCGTGTTCCATTTCCTTGGCGTCGTCCTGGATATTCACTGCGCCGGGCTTATGAGAAGCAGGTTTGCTTTCGTGCTGATCCTTGGCTTCAGTGGTTTCTTTGCCATGGTCCTTGGCCACATCTTCTTTGACTGAAGTTTCTTGACCTGCCTTGCTTTCACTGCTGCCGGGTGCGGGAGCCGGCGCTAATAGTGGCCGTAAGATCGCTGAGTCTTTGGCCGGGCTGTTGCAGCCATGTTCTGTTGGCGTACCGCATTCTTCCTCCTGCGATTTCTTGTAGTCCTTGAGCGCAAGATCTTTTGCGGTTGGATTAGGCAGTAACGCAGCAATTTCAGCAATCGCGCCATATTCATGGGCGCGACTGTGTTTTGCCTGGTAGAAGTTCCACTCGTCCACGATCTTGCCTTGCAGCAGGCCTTCTTCCGTATGTGCACGATGGCCCAGAAGAGTCGCCATAGCTAATAGCACTGCTACAACAGCCATGGTTAGCCCAACGCCCTTCTCGCCGCTGCTATGCGCGTGTTCCACGCCTTCTTTAAGTTCTTCTTCAATACTCATTTTTGCTTATTCTCGAATGTGGAGTGATCAATGTCTTAATGCCGTTGCAGAAACTTGAGCCGTTTTTGTGGCTTGGAGCTCTCCGGGATATCGTCATACTTCAAGACGCTGATAGAGCCATCCACTTCCAGCACAGCCAATGCCGCTTCGGCAGTGCAGGAAACGCCGTGCTCCCGCAGGGCCCGGTTGAGTTCGTCCATGGAAATATGTTCTTTTGCCATATGCGCCGTAATGCACTGGCCATTGTGGATAAGGAGAGAAGGCGATCCCTGGATCAGCTTGCGGAAGCGCCGGTTTATCCCGGAAACTTCGGCCAGAAGAAAATTTAGTGCCAGCAGCACCAGGGCTGCCGTTGCGCCACCGGTTACTGACGTGTCCGGACCGGTCATGGCATTCTGGACTGAATTGCTGAGCAGGAGCAGCAGGGTGAGATCAAAAGGCGTCATCTGCCCGACTTCACGCTTGCCGGTTAAACGAATACCCACCAGAACCAGGACGTAAACGACCGTGGTACGTAGCGCAATTTCTAAGATCGCATGCCAGTTTGTGAGCATTGCGCCGATTGTAAAGTCTTGGCTGCAAATTTCATATTTGAATTTTTTTGGATGTGCTTTTCCCAACCAGCAGGACAGATTTGAGAGGCTTTGTTAGAATGAATGAGTTGCAGGTCTCCCCTGTACGCGCCCTTAGCTCAGCTGGATAGAGCGTCTGACTACGAATCAGAAGGCCGGGA
>CAVRTD010000011.1:0-24303 GCA_963724105.1 Terriglobia bacterium
TTCAACCAGACGATCGTCAGCGGCACCAATAAATGGCATGGTCGCGTGTATGAGTACATGCAAAACCGTAATCTGAATGCCATCGACGCATCGAATGCTCGCACTCATCCCGGACCAGATTTCACCAATCCTGGTTTTGACAATAATCGGCTCGGCGGCCAGGTTGGCGGTCCCATCTGGAAGGACAAGATGTTCTTCTTCACCAACCAGGAATACAATCCGAGCCACCAGACGATTGGCAGCAGCTTTATCTGCGCGCCTACAGCGGCTGGATATGCTACGTTGGCGGCCCTTCCCGGTGTCAGCACCACGAACCTCAACGTATTGAAAAATGCTGAAGGTACCGCAGCGGCGCCTGCAGGTGTGGACAGCAACTGCGCAGCAATTGGCGCAGCCACCTTGGGTAGCGGCGCTCAATTGGGCGAAATCGACTTTACGCCCAAGGCACACAACAACACCTACACCACTGTAAATAGCTTTGATTACAACCTGTCGGATAAGGACCAGATCCGCGCTCGTTACATTTACCAGAAGAACGATGCCACTGATCCGACACCGAACATTCCTTCATTCTTCACAACGGTTCCTACTCGTGACCATGTGATCACGTTTAGCGAATACCACACGTTTACTCCGACCCTGAGCAACGAATTCCGTCTGGGCTTTAACCGCAATGCTTCGACTTTGACGGCCGGCAACTTCTCGTTCCCGGGTCTCGCTGCTTTCCCGAACCTCACCTTTGATGACACGGAGAACCAGATCGGACCTGATCCGAACGCTCCGCAGTTTGGAATTCAGAACGTATATCAGGCCACCGAAAATATCGTGTGGGTAAAAGGCAAGCACACGATGAAGTTCGGTCTTGAAGGCCGCAAATACATCTCACCGCAGGGTTTCACGCAGCGTGCACGCGGTGACTATGATTACGGGAGCACGGAAGAATTCCTGTTCGATCAGGTTCCTTCTGACTTTGGTCAACGGTCAACTGGCAGCAATACATACTACGGCGACCAGTCAGCCATCTATGTCTACGGCAATGACGAGTTCCGTATCACCAAGAACCTGACCCTTAACCTGGGTTTGCGTTATGAATTCACCTCGGTGCCAACCAGCGAACGGCTCCAGAGCCTGAACTCTGCTGCCAGCGTACCGGGCCTGATTACCTTCGGCGCACCGCAGCCACAGTACAACAACTGGTCTCCGCGCATCGGCTTCGCGTATTCGCCGGGTACTTCCGGAAACACCTCGATTCGCGGCGGTTTCGGAATGGCGACCGATGTGTTGTATGACAACCTCGGTCTTCTGGCTGTTCCTCCGCAATTTGGTGGTACTTGCGACGTAAACAACAGCATCAACGGAGTCGGCGGTTGCAACTGGGCTACCACCGGCTTCCTGGCTGGTGGCGGACTGCCTGCCGGAGCAGGTTCTGGCTTGAAGACCTTTGCCTCAGCGGCCGATCAAATCGCTGCAACGGCAAACTTCCTGCCGATTCAGCAGAAGCTTCCCGTATTCCGAATCCTGGAACCTGGGTATTGAACACGTTTTTGCCAAGAAATACACGGCGGAAATTCGCTACGTAGGCACAAAAGGCATTCACTTGCCGGTACAGCAGCAGCTGAACATTCAACCTCAGGTAACGGCAACGAACTTCCTGCCGACCTTCCTGACCACGCCAAATCCGGCCACGATTGCGAGCTTGACTCAGAACCTGGCCAGCGTAAGAGCGGCCGTTCCACGCGTCCTTCCTGCATTCTTCAATGCCGGGTTTAAGACGCTATCACCTCGTTCCAACCCTACGGACAGTCCAAGTACGACGGACTGCAGACACAGGTGACACGCAGCTACAGCAACGGTCTGCAATTACTGGCTGCTTACACCTATAGCCATGGGTTTGATAACTCAACCGCGGATGTATTCTCGACCCTGTTGACGCCCCGTCGTCCGCAGAACTCGCAGAATTTCACGGCTGACATGTCCACTTCCGCTCTCGATCGCCGTCAGCGTTTGAGCCTGGAAGCCATCTACAACGTCCCGTTCTTCAAGGGTTCATCGAACTGGATGGCCAAAAACCTGCTCGGCAACTGGGAGCTCGCTCCACAGTGGCAGCTGCAGTCTCCTGAGTTCTACACACCTCAGAGCAGCGGCCCAACTGGCGATCCGAGCTGCTTAACTGTCACCGCGAATGTGCCTTGCAGCACTGGCGCTGGACATGATGCCAACCAGAACGGCGATGCCGCTCCAGACCGTACGATCTTTAACAAGTCTGGCGTCCCGGGTACGAGCAGTGCAGTTACCACACTTTGTAACGTTGCCGTTGTTGCAGGTAACCCATGCCCCACAGGTAACATCGTGGGTTATGTTGCTGTGAATCCTAACGCCCAGTACATCCAGGCTGCCAATGGTGCGTTGGCGACAGCGCGACGCAACACGTTGGCAACCCCGCGCACCAACAACTGGGACATGACCGTGGTAAAACGCTTCAACACCACGGAAAGAACCTCAGTGGAATTCCAGGCCCAGGCATTCAACATCTTCAACCACTCCCAGTTCCTCCCGGGTAGTGTCAACACAGTGAACTCAATCGGATTCACGGGCATCACGGCTTTTGTCCGTGCCCAGAGCAGCGCATTTAACGATGCTTCACAGGCATTCTCCAACAATGCTCGCGTGATGCAGCTCGTTGCGAAGTTCATTTTCTAACCATCTACTTAACCAAAAAGGGGGAGCCAAATCGGCTCCCCCTTTTTTGGTTTGTGCGGCTCTTTTAGTTCACATGGCTTCTAGTTCACATGGCAGCTATGACGCTCAACATCCCCGCGTGCTAGCGCGGCCCTGCATTCAGTTTGCTAAAGAACATCTGTGTGTTGTACTCAAACCGGACCATGTTATCCCGTGCGTGGTCACGGAAGATTTGCTCAAGCTCCCTCATCATCGGCGCGTGGCGGGGGTCCTGTTGCAAGGGACTATAGGAAGATGAAAGCAGTCGCCCTGAGAGACCTTCAAAATCGAATCCCTGCTCGTATTGAAAGACCCGCTCCTGATATTGCGCACCCGCGAAAAACTCCTGAATAATTCTTGATGTCTGCCCGTGCCGTGTTTCTTTGTAATCGGCGCAGTACGTCTGCAAGATTCGCTCATACTGCTCTAAAAAAGGATTGCCATCCGTGCGGCGCTCATTCCAGACGAACACACACCATCCATTCGGCTTCAGGATGCGCTCAAACTCAGCGCGCGCCAGTTTGAGGTGAAACCAATGGGCCGCCTGAGCTGCCGTAACAAAATCCACGGAAGCGGCAGGAAGCGTGGTTTCTTCGGCCGTGCCAGCGACCGGCACTAGATTCTTAAAAGACTCCTGCAACTGGCTGCCCGCCGCCCGCATTGCAGCATTGGGCTCGACCGCGAATACCTTGTTGCCGTTCTCCAACAACAGTCGCGTGAAAATGCCGGTGCCAGAGGCGATGTCCGCCAGGATGTGTTCGGGCCGGAGCCCACATTCCCGCCGCAATAACTCCAACACTTCCGGCGGATACCCTGGCCGGTAGCGTACATAATTGTCTACACGGTCGCTAAATCGCTCTGTGGATGCTTTCATCATCAGAATTGGATGCGGGCTGCCCGCGCTAGCCAGCTGGTGCTCCTGGACAGCAACTAGCATTATCTCCTGAGTGGCTTTGCCCCGTCCAAAATGGCCCGCCCAGGGCTGAATGGGCCTTTCCGGGAGTAGCGTGGTTTGGTAAGGTGAGTTCCCTCTGGCCGTCCAGACAGACGCCCTAATCAACAGGCGTCAAATCAACCGGCGCCAAATCATCAAACCAGGGGCAGGTTAAAGGTTTACAATTTAGACGGTCGGCAAAGACTGCAATTAGCGCCAACAGGGCTGGACAAATCTTCGGGACAAAATCTATGGACTCCTCAATTCTCCGCCAACTCAAAAAAATAGCAGGTAAAGACGCAGTACTGGATAAGCCGGAAGAACTCATGCTTTACGAATACGATGCGGGCGTGGACACGCATCGTCCGGGGGCCGTTGTGTTTGCGCAGACCACGCAGCAGGTCTCGCAGATCATGAAGATGGCCAGCGAGAAGAAGATTCCCGTGGTGCCGCGCGGAGCTGGCACCGGGCTGAGCGGCGGGGCCATCGCCAGACGAGAAGCGATCGTGCTCTCACTGGCGCGCATGAACAAAATCCTTGAGATTGATGTACCCAACCAAAGGGCCGTGGTCCAGCCGGGCGTGGTAAATCTGGAGCTGAGTAACGCCACAGCCCGATATGGCTACTATTACGCGCCAGATCCTTCCAGCCAGAAAGCCTGCACCATCGGCGGAAACGTGGCGGAAAATTCCGGCGGACCGCATACGCTGGCACTGGGCGTTACGGTAAATCACGTAACTGGTCTGGAAATTGTGCTGCCGGACGGAAGAGTTGTTGAGTTTGGCGGTAAAGCGCAGGACTCCACTGGCCTGGACCTGACCGGCTTCTTCGTTGGCTCAGAAGGAACTATGGGCGTGGTGACACGCATCACGGTAAAGCTGACCAAGCTTCCGGAGCATGTCACAACATTGCTGGGAATTTACAACACCGTGGAAGATGCCGCCAATACGGTGGTGGCCATCACGCAGAGCGGCGTAACGCCGGCTGCGCTGGAAATGCTGGATGGCTGGATGGTGCGTTGCGTCGAAGCCAACGTGCATGCGGGTTATCCGGAAGACGCAGCGGCGGTGCTTCTGATCGAGCTTGAGGGCATGCGGGAAGTTGTGGAAGAGCAGGCCAAAGCCGTAAGCGAGGTCTGCCTGCAACAAAAAGCCCGCGAAGTTCGCCATGCCAAGGACGAAAAGCAACGCCAGCTGCTCTGGCTGGGCCGCAAAACGGCTTTCGGCTCCGTAGGCCGCGTGTCACCTTCTTATTACACGCAGGATGGAGTCATCCCCCGCACCAAGGTCCCGTACACGCTGGCGGAGATTGAACGCATCAGCAAAAAGTACGACCTGATTATCGGCAACGTATTTCACGCCGGCGACGGCAATCTTCACCCGCTGATCCTTTTCAATAGCCGTGATCCAGTGCAAACCGAAAATAGCCGCAAAGCAGCCAAAGAGATTATGGCCTGCTGCCTGAAGTTTGGCGGCTCCATCACGGGCGAACATGGCGTGGGCCTGGAAAAAATGGGCTTGATGACTGCCATGTTTACCGAAGACGATCTGGAAGTGATGATTCGATTGCGCAATGCTTTCAATCCTGAATCCATTTTGAATCCGCAGAAGATGATTCCTGAATTGCACTTCTGCCGCGAAATTACCGGGCCTCTGCCGAAAGCCAAAGTTGAGCCGGTTGAGGGAGTCTTCGCATGAGTTCGGTGGTCAGTCCAGCGAGTGTGGACCGCGATCTGGCTGCGATTGTGGGCGAAACGCATCATCACCCATGACCTGCGAGGCTTTGACATTAACGGCGTGGCTCCGTCCGTTGTGGTCTTCCCTGGTTCGCCCGAAGAAGTCGCGGCCGTGCTGCATCTGGCGAATGAGCGCGATCTGGTGGTGGCTCCAGCGGGCGGCCTGACCAAGCAGCAGATCGGCGGCGTGCCGGAACGTGTGGACATTCTGCTCAGTACCACGCGCATGAACAAGATTGAAGAATATGATCCGGGCGATTTAACCATTGCCGTGGGTGCAGGCATGCCGTTTGCCGAAATGCAGCGCAAACTGGGCGAGCACCATCAGTGGGTCCCGTGTGATTCCGCAAGCCTGGACCATGCAACCATCGGCGGACTGCTGGCTACGGGCGCTGCCGGGCCGCTGAAATCAACTTTCGGCCACATGCGCGATTTCTGCATTGGCATTCAGTTTGTCACCACGGACGGCAAGGTCGTAAAAGGCGGCGGACGCGTGGTAAAAAATGTTGCCGGCTATGACCTGATGAAGCTGCTCACCGGCAGCTATGGATCGCTGGCCGTAATGACGCGAGCGAACTTTAAAGTTTTCCCCCGTCCCCGGCAGACACGGACTTTTATTTGCTCGTTCCACTCGCTCGACGAAGCGCTGCAATTCCGCACGCATCTTTTCCAGTCGCCGCTTACGCCCATGTGCATGGAGATCATCTCGCCGCGGGCGGGTGAGTATCTGCGCGATGCCGGAACGGTGCATGATCCGGATGACTACGCGCCGGAACAGCCTTTATCTCTGCCTGCCGTCGAATGGCAGATTGTTCTGCGCGCGGTGGGCAGTGACAACGTGCTGGCCCGCTATGCCCGCGAACTGGGAAGCGCCGTCACACGTTCACTGGAAGGCCCGGCGGAAGATCAATTCTGGAGCTGGATTTCACACTTTGAGCAAAGCGTTCTGGCGCGCCACAGAAATGCCATGGTGATGTATACGCACATGGCGATCCAGAGTGTTGGCCCGGCATTGCAGGCCTTTGAGCGCGCCGCCCCGGATTACAATATGATTCCTGCCGCCGTGGGCCGCGCCGCTACCGGAAACATGGTGCTGGCCTTTATGCCTTTGTCGGTGGACCCGCCTTCTGCGATGCAGTATGCCAACTGCGTTTCGGCGTTTCGCGGATTGCTGCCTCAGGGCTCATCTGCCGAGGTGGCGCAATGCCCGAAAGAAGCCAAGAACCATTTTGACGTCTGGGGCACCACGCCGACCGACGTAAAGATGATGCGCGCGGTAAAGAAAGCCATTGATCCAAAAAATATTCTGAACAGGGGAAGATTCATTGTCTGAGAGCACCGCATTCGAACCTCATGTGCACGATCCGCATTTGAAGCCGCCGGCTGGCGCAAGCAAAGATGCGCCGACCTGGGAGCTGCTCTCTACCTGCGTGCATTGCGGGCTCTGCCTGAACCATTGCCCAACCTACAAGGTACTGGGCATGGAGATGGATTCTCCCCGTGGACGCATCTTTCAGGTCCTGCAGGTCAATGAAGGCAAGATGCCGCTGGGCGAGACATTTGTAAATCATATTGACCGTTGCCTGGGCTGCGTGGCCTGTGAAATTGCCTGCCCCTCCGGCGTGAAATACGGGCGCATTGTGGAACGCGCGCGCGCGCAGATTGAGCAAGGCTACAAACGCCCGTTCATTCAGCGTATGCTGCGGAGCTTCTTTTACAAAAAGGTGATTCCGAATTTTGGCATGTTGCGCCTGGTCGCCAGCTTGATGCGTTTCTACCAGCGCTCCGGACTGCAAACGCTGGTGCGGAAGTCTGGCCTGCTGAAGCTGTTGGGCGTGGCCGATCTGGATAAGCTCTCTCCCCAGATTGACAAGGAATTTTTCTTTGACCAGATTGGCAAGGTTTTCCCGCGGTAGGCGAGAAGCGCGGTAAGGTCGCCTTCGTGGCCGGATGCATTAATAACGTCGCGTTTTCGCATCTGAACCGCGCCACCGTGAATGTGCTGACGCAGAACGGCATTGAAGTCCACATTCCTGAGGGGCAAGGCTGCTGTGGCGCCTTGCACGCCCACGCCGGACTGCGCGAAGAAGCCCGCGAGCTGGCTCGGAACAACATCGACATTTTTCTGGGCGGCGAGTATGACGCGATTGTGACCAACGCCGCCGGCTGCGGCTCCAATATGAAAGAGTATGACGACCTGCTGGAGCACGATCCGGTGTATCTGGAGCGTGCCGAGGAATTCAAAGCCAAGATGCGCGACGTGACGGAATATCTGGCCGGCATTGGCTTGAGAGCGCCGAAAAAGAAGATCGGACAGAAAGTGGCTTACCAGGACCCATGCCATCTGGCCAATGCTCAGCGCATCCGCACACAGCCGCGCGAGCTGCTGACGGCGATTGGGTGCGAGCTAGTAGAGTTGCCCCATCCTGACCAGTGCTGCGGCAGCGCCGGCGTCTATAACGTAGCGCAAAATGAGCTATCCATGAAGATCCTGGAAAAGAAGATGGAAGACGTGACTTCTGTCTCGTCTGACATGCTGGCCACCGCCAACGTGGGCTGCATGATCCAGTTGCGCGCCGGCATGGAAAAGAATGGGCTGAAGACTCCGGTGAAGCATGTGATGGAAGTTTTGGACGAGGCGTATGGGGGCAGTAATTAGTAGTTAGTTATTAGTAATTGCGAAGGCTATTGGCTATTAGCTTTTGGCTTCTGGCCAAAAGCAAAGCTGTGTGTGCAGGCTAGGCTAAAAGCTAAGTCAAACCATCTGCTGGCAGATTCAACATGGAAACCCAAACAAAAGCAGAAGCCAAAGCTGTTGCCAACGTACAGCAGGCTGTACCGTTTTTTGGCGTGTCCAGTATGGAAGCGTCGCTCCGTTTTTATGTGGATGGCCTGGGCTTTGTGATGACCAAAAAGTGGACGCCGGATGGTCCGGACAAAGTTCGCTGGTGCTGGCTGCAGCACGGCAACGCCGCCCTGATGCTGCAGGAGTTTAAGAAAGACCATCACCCAAACTCGGGGCGGCCGGAAGGCAAACTTGGCGTGGGCGTCTCCATCTGCTTTCAATGCAATGACGCTCTGGCAATCTACCGTGAGATCACGTCGCGCGGGATTCAGGCCAGGCGGCCGTTCGTGGGAAATGCCATGTGGGTCACATCCGTGGAAGACCCTGATGGTTACAAGATCGACTTTGAAAGTCCCACGGACGTGCCGGAAGAAACCATCTTCTCTGACACGATTTAGATCCATGCTTCTTCACCCTCAGCGCAAATTTTGCTGCAGAGCTGCTGGATTCGCATGAAGTAACGTTATCCAAGTAACGTTACTGAGCTACGGGATACCAAGTAGAGTTCTAAGGTCTTTGAGTGATTCGCGGTTTGCCTTCCTGCTAGAACAATGGTCAAGCTATGAATAGAGTCGTAAACAAATTCGTGCTAGCCCATGACCGGTACCTGGAGCTTGACCGCATTCGTACGGAATGCACCAGCCCGGCGCAACGCGAGTCGATTCACATTGCAATTATGACGGCGTACCTGGAAGTACAGCACCATGCACGGCAGATTACGGGCCTGCAGTTTGCTGACGGCATGGATTTTGCCGAAGTGAATTAACCAGTCACTTGCCAGGCACCCCTTACCGCGCAATTTGCGTCTAAATAATCACGCCGCTGCTGTACTATGGACTCGTGTGGCCGGAACCTTGTTGGCTCCGGGCGCAGTAGTCACAAATCTCTGGGAGGTGGCTTCCCCATGCCACTGGCTCGAATACTTACGCGCAACCCTGAAAGAACCGCTGATCTTTCCAGTCAATTACGTCAACAAGGCTATAAAGTTGAGGTAGTGCGTCCGGACCAGGCAAACCTTGCTCCCGCCGATCTGGAAATTGAGTTTGAAATGTGCGAACGGGCTGACGTGCTGGACCGTGCAGCCGATCTGGCGACCGAACTTGAAGCCGATATTGCCGTCGCCCCTGGCATTCTGCAATCCGCGCCAGAACCTATCGTCGAGCTCACCCCGCAAGCCGCTGTTCAGCCGGCCGCCGAAAACGTAATAAAGATAGTTTCCCACAAAGAGATACAGTCCGAGGCAGAGCGCGAATTCGAAGCCGCATTTTCTGCTAATGCTGAGATGCCCGCCGCCATGCAGGCTGCGCCGGAGCTAGTCGAGATACCCGTGATGGAGCAGGCGCCGCTACCGCCCGTGGCCTTTATGGAAGAGCCAACGGCTGCAATGGGACCAGTCAGGATCGCAGAAAATCTGCCAACGTTAGTTCCGGAGCCGGTAAGCTCGGATTCCATGCCTTACCTGTCACAGTTGACGCCATTCAGCACACCAGCGGCACGTACGGAAACGCCACAAGTAAGTCCCGCGGCCCAGGATACTAAAAAGCCTTTACCGGCGTCTGGCATTACCGTGTCTGAGGGCAAACAAGTTTTGCAGGATGGCGCGAAGATTGCCGCCCGGACGTGGGCTGGCGCGCTGGCCTTGACCTCTTCCACGGCTGCTTCCGTCCGCGATCATTTTCAGGAATACAAGAAGCGCGCTCAGGTACGCTCAGCCGAGGCACGGGCAGCGCACACCGCGCGGCTGCTTGATCTGGAGCAGCGCCGGGCAGAAGCGCAGCAACGGGCAGCAGAGCTGGAAGCCGCGCGCATTGCGGCCTCAGTCCGGCTGATGGAGTTGCTGCAGCAGCGCAAACCCGGCTTACATGAAAGCCAGTCTGACCAGAGATTTCAAGAGCAGAGTCAGCCTGAGCATGGCCTGTGGCAGCCGGAACAAAGCACATACGCACATAGCCTGCCGAAGCTTCCCAGACCCAAAGAAAACTACAGACGAGAAGTTCCGCCCGCGGCAGCTTCCGTCCGGCCCCCTGCCCCTGCTCCCAGATTGGACCGGGATGCGATTCATGCCACCCCGATCGCTCTGTGGCGCAAGATAAACCCGCCATTGCGCGCGGTGCTTACCGGCGCGGCTGCAGTAAGCGCGCTGTTTGTGATGGGCATTGCTCTGGGGCTATTTCATTCAGGCGCTCCGCTGGCCAGCCCGGCCAACCATGCTTCCAGCAGCGTGGCAGCACAGGCCGCAAGCGCTACATTGCCAGCCTCAACCGGCAGAACAACTCAAGCTATAGCCAAGCCCCAGCCAGGAACAGGATCTCAGCCGGTCGCTCAGGTAGCGGCAAAGCCTTCACCACGCACCCAACGGACACAGGAATTAGTTGCACAGCAGGCTGAAACCTCTATTGGCGATGACGTGGTTATCCGCCGCTTCAAGATTCCAGTGCCTACGCAGAAACCTAAACAGTCAGGCCAGCAAGCCGGCTTGAAGCATTTCTCTGATTTAGATAACTAGCATTAGATAACTGGCGCTTTGCCGGAAAAATAGTTGGCACAAAAGACAGCCCTCACATTTCTGTGAGGGCTGTTTTGTGATTCCAATTTTGTCTGTCCGACGGTCTAGCTACTTCACTCCCGCAAGCTTCTCCACCAACTGCGAGTAATCCGTCTTCTCGATCCCGTAAACCTTTTTGTTGAAGTCATCCACCTTCTGCGAGTAATTCATGGAGCAGAATTTCGGTCCGCACATGGAGCAGAACTTGGCGTCTTTGTAGTAGTCGTCCGCCAGAGTTTCGTCGTGCATGGAGCGCGCGGTTTCAGGATCAAGTGAGAGAGCAAACTGCTTTTCCCAGTCGAAGGTGTAGCGGGCATAGCTGAGAGCGTTGTCGCGGTCCTGCGCGCCGGGGCGGTGCCGCGCGATATCCGCTGCGTGCGCCGCAATTTTATAGGCGATGATCCCGTCTTTTACGTCCTTTTCGTTGGGCAGTCCCAGGTGCTCTTTCGGCGTGACGTAGCAGAGCATGGAAGCGCCGTGCCAGCCGATCATGGCCGCACCAATCGCGGAAGTGATGTGGTCGTAACCCGGAGCAATGTCCGTGACCAGCGGCCCCAGCACATAGAACGGCGCTGCATGGCAGAACTCCACTTCTTTATCGACCTGCTCTTTGATCTTGTCGATCGGAATGTGTCCCGGGCCTTCGATCATGACCTGGACATCGTGTTCCCAGGCTTTGCTGGTGAGCTCGCCCAGCGTGCGCAGTTCGGCAAACTGCGCTTCATCGCTGGCATCGGCGATGCACCCCGGACGCAGCCCGTCACCCAGAGAGTACGACACGTCATACTTCTTCAGGATTTTGGTGATGTCGTCAAAGCACTCATAGAGAAAATTCTGTTTGTGGTGGTGGGCCATCCACTGCGCCAGGATCGCGCCGCCGCGGCTCACGATTCCCGTGATGCGTTTTGAAATCAGCGGCAGATACTGAACCAGCACGCCGGCATGGATCGTCATGTAATCCACGCCCTGCTGGGCTTGCTCTTCAATTACTTCCAGCATCAGGCTGGCATTCAGATCTTCAATGCGCTTTACGCGTGAAACCGCTTCATAGATCGGCACGGTGCCAATCGGCACCGGAGAATGCCGCAGGATGGCTTCGCGGATTTCATGGATCCCGCCGCCGGTGGAAAGGTCCATCACCGTATCGGCGCCAAAGTGGACTGCCGTATGCAGCTTTCTCAGCTCTTCATCCACGTTGGAAGTAATCGCAGAATTGCCGATATTGGCGTTGATCTTGCACAGCGTTTCCACGCCAATGGCCATGGGCTCAAGCTCAGGATGGTTAATATTGGCCGGAATAATCATCCGCCCCAGAGCGATTTCGTCGCGAATCAGTTCCGGCTTGATCTTTTCCTTGTCGGCGACGTACAACATCTCCTCTGTAATCAGTCCTTTGCGGGCAAAATGCATCTGCGAGACGTTGCTGTCTCCCGTGCGGGCTGCCTGTTCACGCCGTCTGACAATCCACTCTTCACGTGGCTTGAGTTGGGTTTCGCCTTGGCTTTGCGGAGTACTGTGAGTTGTGCTCATAAAGTCCACCTTATGATCAGGAACCCTTTTATTATACGCGCCACGGAAACGCGCGTGTTACCTAGGGTCATGCAGCAACATTAAGACTCTTGACCCACGTTCAAAGCGGGGATACCCTTTGGATAGCCATGTCAGAAGCAACTAAAAAGTACCTCAAGTTTGGGGCCGCGATTTCCATAATCGTGCTGACCCTGGCCTACCTGGCGTTTCTGGGCGCTCAGGAGAGCAAGAGCTATTACGTCACCATCAAAGAACTCCACGGAATGGGTGACGTTGCGTATACCCGAAACTTGCGGGTCGCCGGGAACGTGCAGCCGGGATCCATTAAGATGAATGGCCCGAACGCTGATTTCGTTCTTGTAGAGAATGACCAGACATTGCGCGTGATTTACAAAGGCAGTGAGCCGCCGCCGGACACCTTCAAAGACAATGCCCAGGCGCTGGCGATTGGCGGCTTCAAACGGGATGGCGTTTTTTACGCCAATGAGCTGCAGGCAAAATGCGCTTCAAAATACGCTCCTCAGCAGCAACAGCCGGGAGCAGCGCCCGCCGCTCAACCCCAGTCAAAAGGATACTGAGGTCCGCCGCTGACGACTCGTGACGCCTCTCCTGTCCGGACAGAAAACGTCTCCAAGATTTATGGCCGCACGGCTGCGGTAAGAAGAATTTCGCTTGAATTGCAGCCCGGGCGGTTTTACGTCCTGCGTGGTGAGAATGGCGCGGGCAAGTCCACTCTGCTGCGCATGATCGCCGGGCTGAATGAGCCGACTGAAGGCAGCATCCTGATTTACGGAATTCCCAACAAACAAGCTCTCAACCGTATGGGATACATGGCCCACGCTCCGCTGCTCTATGACGAGCTTTCCGGCATGGAGAACCTGCGCTTTTTTGCGCAGCTGTACGGCATCAGCAATGACGAACCATTAGCTAAAGCCATGGAGCGCGTTGGGCTTGATCCGAAGCTGGAACGGCGCATTGGGCAGTACTCTCAGGGAATGCGGCAGCGCTTGTCACTGGCGCGCGCCATTTTTCATGAGCCAAAGTTGTTGCTGCTGGATGAACCATTTTCCAACGTCGATCCTGATTCGGCTTTGCAGATTGCTAAATTGCTGGCGGACATGCGATCCAGCGGCACTACCATATTGCTGGTCACCCACCAGATAGGATTGCTGGCAAATCTGGCCGACGAATATCTCATGCTCTCCCACGGACAGCTGGTCGATCGCGGCGCCATGCCCGGGGCTGCCTCATGAGTATGCCCATCACCAAACTCGCGTGGATCAACGTCTCCAAGGACCTCCGGCTGGAGTGGCGCTCGCGT
Organism: Terriglobia bacterium; assembly: GCA_963724105.1. Lineage (GTDB taxonomy): Bacteria > Acidobacteriota > Terriglobia > Terriglobales > Acidobacteriaceae > Angelobacter. The sequence continues at coordinate 13,629 of CAVRTD010000011.1, forward strand.
GACGTTTTTAACTCCATGATGTTCTTTGCCCTGGTGGTGGTGGTGGTCTTCAGCTTTGCTTTTGAGCGCGAAGAATCAAAGCCCGTGATGGGCGGCCTGATCTGGATTGCGTTTCTGTTTTCCACCACCATGGCGCTGAACCAATCCTGGGCGCGCGAGCTGCGCAACGGCGTGCTGGACGCCTATCGCGTATCCCCGGCCCCCGCCGAGGCGCTCTTTCTGGGCAAGTGTCTAGGTAACTTTATTCTCATTACACTACTCGAATGCCTGATGGCCCCGCTGTTTGTCGTCTTTTACAATCTTAATTCGGTGGGGCCGCTCTGGCAGCTGGTGCTGATTACCATGCTGGGGACGTGGGCGCTGGTAGTGAACGGAACATTTTTTGCCGCCATGTCCATACGGACGCGCAACCGCGAACTTATGTTGCCGCTGTTGCTGCTGCCGATTTCGATCCCGGCGGTGCTCAGTATGGTCACCGGCACATCGCAGGTGTTGAGCGGTGAAGGTTCCCCCAATGTACAGTTGAAATTCCTGGCAGGATTCTGCGTGATCTTTACTACCGCATGCTTCCTGCTATTTGAAACGGTGTTGAACGCAGAATGAAAACCAAATTATTTTTCGCCTTTGCTGCCTTTTGCTGCCTGTTCCTGGCTTATGGAACCTACCAGGGACTGGTCGTGGCGCCCACGGAAGAAACCATGGGCGACGTGCAGAGAATCTTTTATGTTCACGTGCCCGCGGCCACAGTCGGCTTCACGCTTTTTTTCGTCAACTTTCTCGCGTCCATTGTTTACCTGTGGAAGCGTAGCCCCAAGGCGGACGCGCTGGCTGTCACTACCGCTGAAGTCGGCGTGGTTTTCTGCTCGGTGGTGCTGATTACCGGCCCCATCTGGGCGCGCTACGCCTGGGGAGTCTGGTGGTCGCCGTGGGACATGCGGCTGAACACCACGCTCATGCTGTGGCTGCTTTACGTGAGCTATCTGATCCTGCGCCGCTCTTCGACTGCCGGTTCCACTTCAGTTCTGGCTTCTGCACTGGCGATTTTTGCTTTTCTCGACGTGCCCATTGTTTACATGGCGAACCGCTGGTTCCGCACGCACCATCCGCCGCCGATGATTGGCACGCCGAACCTCGATCCCCGGATGCAGAATATCCTGTTCATCAACATGCTGGCCTTCCTCTGCTTTGGCGCACTGATTTGCTGGTTCCGCTATGAGATGGAGCGGACCGCGCAGAAGATCGATACGGCACATATTCAGCGGGCTGCCGGTGGCGCTGCCGGCATGATGATTCTGCCGGCAATGTTTTTTGCCACGCCGGGTCACGTGAATCCGCATGCGTATCTCTGGGGCGGATATCTGGCAGCGTGGGGCATCTATCTGGGCTATCTGTTATTCCTGATGAGCAAGCTGGGGCGATTGAAGAAGGAAGCGGCGGAATTGAAGGCCTAGGGCTCAGCAGTTTCGTCATCCCGAACTCCGTCAGCGAGGGCGCGCTTTCATCAGCGTCCGAGTAGGGGTGAGGGATCTCGCGCTGAAGAGATAAAGAAAACACAAGGTCCCTCCGACCTACTCGCACGCTGAAGAATGCGCGTGCTCGTTGACGGCCGTCGGGATGACGGGTTTTTTAGTGCGTTCTCATGTGAATCAAAAGGCTAGCTGCTGTTATGGCGTTTCCGGTGGTGGCACATAACTTCAGAGATGATGGCGATGCGCGGGTCTGCTCTCATTCGCCAGGGCCTTTCGTCGGGCCTGTTGCAAGTTTTGCAATAGCGTCGCGCAGTTCCAAATCCGAAGCACTAGGTTTGGAAAAAGTGATCTGACCATTGGCATCCATCAAAACATAATAAGGAATACCACTGTTACTGGGCAGAGCACGCCAGATCTCGCCATCGTCATGGAAATTAGCCCAGGTAACTCCACGCTTCGCCAGAAAATTATTGCCGGTATCGGCGCCTTCATCCTCGTCGATGCTGAGAATGACAAGATCTTTTTGCGGGCTTTCCTCTTTGATTTTTTTGAGATTATCCAATTCCGCAACGCACGGCGGGCACCATGTGGCCCAGAAATCCAGCAGAACGGGCTTACCATGGAAGTCCTGGAGCGTTACCTGTGCACCACCTTTGTCCCTTAAGGTAATGGAGGGAGCCAGCTTGCCTGCCAACAGATCTCGCGGCTTCCACGGATCTACAAACTGCTTTACTAACTTTGCTCCCGCCGGTGGTTGAAACAGGAAAAGTGTGTCTGGGACAAAGGTTTCTCCGAGTTCCATGATCGGGAATACGGTGGTGCGGACCTCCGATGAATGGCCAGCATAAGACCGGAGAGATCCTTCCGAGTGAACTTGTTTTTTGCGAATGACCAGCTTGTCCTTATCAATCCAATAAGTAACATTGGTGATTGCATCTGGGGTCCCCCCGCGATATTTGCTCGTCCCCCGAATTACATAGCATGGAATGGATTTGCCCTCGATTGAAATGACATCTTGCGGCAAAAACACAGGGGCAAGCAGCGTGTCACCCTGGGAAAGTGTCTTCAGCAATCCGAGTGCAGATGGCAATTCAGCATCCCAGTGATACGTTGGGCGTCCGGCGGACGACAATGGAATTGGATCTCGCGTATATTCGTTGCCTTCGGGATAGTAGTAGGTCTCAGCCTTTCCATCTGATACCTTCACGACCGATCCCAACGGTCCATGAACCTCAAATCGGTAACGCTGGCCGGAAGCGGCGTCGGCAACCAGGGTTAGCTTTTCCCGGTTTGTGAAAAGATCGCCTTTCAACTCCCGCTCTTCAACCGCCTCAATGCGGTAGGCCTTGGCGTTACGGTACTTTTCGCTGACTTGCTGCAAGAGACTTGCTGCATCTGGCCTGTTCTCCTGGGCCTGCGCACACTGGCTAAAACCAATGGCACAAATACTTAGCAGCAAAAAAATATTTTTGTAGAGACGAACCATACTTGCTCCAATTCTTCCGTGAAGTTCTGCCATATCCAAAGCTAGAACGGAGGCCTTGAAATAAACTTGCAGGCAAAATGCCAATTTCCGGCCTCATCTTCCGACACAACGAAATAGTCGATGAAACGATACACTATTGGAATGAGCACTGAGACTCTTAATTCCCTGGCACAAGCCTCATCTTCTTACCTGCGCTCCGCCATGCACCAGCCCATCCACTGGCATGAGTGGGGACAGGAGGCATTTGCAACCGCGCAGCGGGAGAACAAGCCAATCCTGCTGGATATTGGCGCGGTGTGGTGCCACTGGTGCCATGTGATGGACCGCGAATCGTATGAGAGCCCGGAAATTGCCGCGATCATCAATGAGCATTTCATCGCCATCAAAGTCGATCGCGACGAACGCCCGGACGTGGACAGCCGCTATCAGACCGCAGTCCAGGCTATCAGCGGGCAGGGTGGCTGGCCGTTGACGGCGTTTCTTACTCCGGAAGGAAAGCCGTTTTATGCGGGGACATATTTCCCGCCGCAGGATTATCAGGGGCGTCCCAGCTTCCGCCGCGTGCTGCTGACGCTGGCGCAGGCTTTCCGTGAGAAACACGGCGACGTGCTGGAATCAGCCGAGAGCGTGATGGGCGCCATCAGCCAGGCAGAAGGGTTCGCGGGGAAATCAGGCTCGCTCAAACCGGAGCTGATTGACGCAATGGTGGACGCGGCGGTCAAGTTGTTTGATCCTGAGCATGGCGGCTTTGGATCGTCGCCGAAATTTCCGCATCCCAGCGGCATGGACCTGCTGATGCAGCGCTTAGCCGAAACCGGCAACGAGCAATTGCTGAACATCGTGACGGTATCGCTCGATAAGATGGCGCACGGCGGCGTTTATGACCAGCTTGCGGGCGGCTTTCATCGCTACTCAGTGGACGAGCACTGGATTGTTCCGCATTTTGAAAAAATGTCTTATGACAATTCCGAGCTGCTGAAGAACTATGTTTACGGCTACCAGCTCACGGGCAATGAATTCTTTGCGTTTGTTGCCCGCGACATGATTCGCTGGATGGATGAATGGCTCTCTGACCGGGAGCGCGGCGGCTTTTATGGTTCACAGGACGCCGATGTCACGCTGGATGATGACGGCGATTATTTCACCTGGACGCTGGACGAAGCAGAAGCCGTGCTTGGCGATGATGAATTGCAAGTGGCCATGCTGCACTATGACATTGGCGAAGTGGGCGAGATGCACCATAACCCCGCCAAGAACGTGCTCTACATTCGCGCCAGCGTGGAAGAGATTGCCGGGCGTTTGAAGAAGACGCCGGAGGAAGTCCGGGCGATTCTTGATTCGGCAAAAAAGAAGATGTACGCTGCGCGGCTCCAGCGGCCTACGCCTTTTGTGGACAAGACTGTCTATGTGAGCTGGAACGCGCTCTGCATCTCTGCGTATTTAAAAGCCGCACGGGTGCTCAAGCTTGAGAGCGCCCGCAGCTTTGCGCTGCTCTCACTGGACCGCATTCTGGGCGAAGCATGGGATGCGAAATCCGGATTGCAGCATGTAATCGCGTATTCAGATCCGCAGGCGGCCAAGCGCAAAGTCCCTGGCGTCCTGGAAGACTACGCTTTTACACTGATTGCCTGCCTTGACGCCTATGAAGCCACTGCGGACTTAAAGTATTTTCATTCTGCCGAGAAGATTGCAGAAACCATGGCCGCGCGATTCCATGATCCGCATGAAGGCGGCTTCTTTGATATGGCGACAGGGCCTGACGTGGGAGACGGATTGATACTGGGCGCGCTTGCCGCACGGCGCAAGCCCTTGCAGGATTCGCCGACTCCTGCGGGTAATCCCGCGGCTGCCATTGCGCTGCTGCGGTTGCATGCTTACACGAATGACGCGCGCCATCGCAAACTGGCGGAAGGCACGCTGAAAGCTTTTGCCGGCATTGCCGCTCACTACGGACTATTTGCCTCAACGTATGGAATTGCGTTGGGAATGTACCTGCATCCGCATACGCAGGTGGTCATTCTTGGCAGCGGAGAAAGAGCCGCGCAACTGGAAGCCACGGCGCTCAAGCGCTTTGGATTGAATCAGTCCGTGGTGCATCTAACGCAGGGAAAGGTGACTCCGCAGATGCTGCCGCCGGCGCTGGCAGAGACCATTCCCAACCTGCCAGCGGTGAAAAAAGGGCACACGGTTGCCGTGATCTGCAGCAACTTTACTTGCCAGCCACCTATCAGTGAAATCGCGGAGTTGGAACGAGCGCTGGCGAAAGCCTAAGCGCTTCACTTATACGCTTCCAGCACTCCGGCCGCGCGGTTTAGTGCGTCCGTTAATACCTGCAGTTGAGCGGTTGTGAGCTGTGCGTCCTTGGCGTCAATGGATTCATTCACACCCGGAATCACCACAGCGGCGTAGCCGGTGTATTGTCCGGGCGCATAAATCATATGCCGGAACCATGGACGGTTGGGCAATCCCTGCGGTGACAGCAGCGCGCGTTCCGCGGCGATCAAGACCTGGTTGAGCTTGTCTGGATCTGGCGGCGGCTCTTTCTGGATGGCCAGAATTTTTGCGCCGGCATTCATGAATCGCTTGGCTGCCTCAGAGGCCTTGGTGAAATCAGGCGCGCTGGCGCCCAGCACGCGCGTAGCTTTATCGCGTGAGTTCTCAATGTAAACGCCAATTTCCTTGCCATAAAGTTCATAGTCATAAGGCAGGACATCGGCGGCGGCCATGTGCAGCGCTTCAATCCCAAAGACGCGCGCCATCTCCTGCTCATAGACAAATGTGGGATCGCCAAATTTTTTGAACCAGTTGAAGTTGTCAAACGCCGAGTGATAGACGCCGTAAGAGCCGCTGGAACTCATGTCCGTGGAGGGAATGCCCAGGTGCTGGATGAAAACGCTGTAGTCTGATCCGCTGCCGAGGTCGCCGACCGGAACGTCATTTTCCACCTGCGCGTTTGGCCCGCGATTTCCCTGCCGGCGATCGGTGACAGGGCGGCCCATTCTTTCGTCTTTCCACACGTTATAAAGCATGCCGCCTTTGGGGCTGGGCACTACCTTGGTCACGTCACGCACAAAGCCTTTCAAACTTGGGACAGCCGATGCGCCGAAATTGGAGCCTGAAACCGCTACATCTAAATTGAAATAAGCTACGGCGTGAGCCAGATCTTTTTCATGCTCCTCGCCCCATTCCGTACTGCCTATCAAACCCTCTTCCTCGGCGTCCCACGAAGCAAAGACAATCGTGCGGTCCGGCTTCCAACCGCTTCTCAGCAAATCGCCGATGCCGTGTACTGCCTCCAGCATGGCGGCAGTTCCGCTGTTGGGATCAACCGCGCCGTAGACCCAGGCATCACGATGGTTCCCCAGCACTACCCACTCGTCAGGATATTTGGTGCCTTTGACCTTTCCGATCACGTTCCAGATCGTCCAGTAGCGGTAATCCTGCTTCAGATGCATCTTTACCTTCACCGGCCCAGGGCCAACGTGATAGGTAAACGGCAGAGCGCCCTGCCAGTCGCGTGGCGTTTCAGGGCCAGCCAGGTTCTGCAGGATCGGACGCGCGTCACCATAGGAGAGCGGCATGGTGGGAATCTTAGGCATGTCGCCGGCTTTTTCCGGCGCAACGCGTTGCGACTCCGGCAGCGTGACCACGGAAGCAAACCCGGGCGTTGTGGGATCGCCGGGATATTTGAACATGTACTGAATTGAGCCGCGCTGCACGCCAGTCTCCGGACGCCACGGGCCCTTGGGATAAGCGTCGCCGCGGAAATAGCCGTCGTCAATGGGATCAGAATAGATGATCACGCCCGCCGCGCCGTGCTCTTCCGCCACAAAACTTTTGACGCCGCGGAAATTGTCGCCATAGCGAACAACCACGATCTTCCCTTTTACGTCGACCTTCAGTCTCCTCAAGCTTCTTGAAATCTTCAGGACGCCCGTAATTCGCGTAAACAACTTCGGCCTCGACATCGCCTGAAGGCGACGACCCGTTAAACGGCATCACCACGTGCGAATCATCGGCCAGCGGATCACCGTCCACGTGCTCGGGCGTGGGGCCATTCATCTTCACATTGGGCGGAGCCGTTATGCTCACGCTGACCTCAGAAGGACGGTTCATCCATACGGAGTACTTCACAATTTCTGTTTCCAGACCGGCAATATTGAAGTGCTTGGCCACATGTTGCGCCGTGGCCCAGTCTTCCGGCGAACCGGCGATGTGAGGCTTCGCCGTCAAAATCTTTAAATGCTGCTCGGCGCGCTCTGTACTGGGGCTGGCCAGAAATTGCTCGTCAATCTTGTATTGCTTGCTGAAATCCTTGAAGCCAAAGATCTGCGAAGGAACGCCCTGCGTGGGCACGCTCGGCGTGGGAGTGCCCTGGGGAGAAGCGGCAGGAGCAGCCTGTGGGGAAGCACTTGGCGCGGACTGGCCCGTGCGTGCAGGGGTCTGCATGGCAAAGCTGGAAAGCACAAGGAATGACAATAAGACGATAAGAAGTTTGGCGCGTTTCAATGTATGGGCTCCTGATTCTCTTTGACGACTTTTCCTGACTGCTCGGTTACTGCCCGGTTTCCCGGCCAACGGAATACGAACTGTGGGGGAAACGAAAAAGCTTACACTATAAAGTGGTATTTATTCGAATCGTTCATACACAGGGCCACGGGAATTGAGTTCGGAGAAAGAGACAGGTGGCGGCAGCGCCGTCACGCCGGTAATCGACGAGCCGGTCTTGCCTCGCGCGGACGCCACAGACGGGCTGGCTCACGGCGCAGTTACTGACGCGGCTGAGACTACCGTCATAGAAATTCCGCGCATCGCCCGCGCCTTGCGCCATCGCGATTTTCGCCTCTTCTGGGCCGGCAATTTCCTCTCCAACATTGGCACCTGGATGCAGAACGTGGCCCAGGGCTGGCTGGTGCTTACAGCTCACTAACTCCGCATTCTGGCTGGGCGTGGTTGGTTTTGCCGCGTCATTTCCCATTCTGCTGTTTGCGCTTATCGGCGGCGTGATTGCCGATCACGTAAACAAACGCAGGCTGCTCATGGTGACGCAATCGGCCATGATGCTCTTTGCCTTCATCATGGCGGCGCTGGCTTACTTTAAAGTCATCACCGTGCATGAAATTGTGCTGCTGGCGCTGGGCACGGGCATTGCCATGTCATTGAACACGCCCAGCTATCAGGCGCTGATGCCGCAGCTTGTTCCGCGTGAAGACCTCACCAACGCCATCGCCATCAACTCCGCGCAGTTCAATATGTCGCGCGTGCTGGGACCAACCATCGGCGGCTTTGCCATGGCGCTGGTCGGCGTGGCCGGAAATTTCTTTCTTAACGGACTGAGCTTTCTGGCGGTGCTGGTTGCTTTAACGCGAATCAAATACGTGGAACCTGGAGTCCACCAGGAAGGCCGCTTGTGGGAGAAGATGAAGCAGGGCTTTGCTTATGTCTTCGAGCATTCGGCCATGTCTTCACTGGTGTTGCTGGTGGCGATCGGCAGCCTGCTGGCTATCCCGTATCTCACCTTTGTTCCTTACTTCGCGCGCGACGTGCTCGGCAGCGACGAGCCCGGCCTGGGCATTCTTATGGCCTGCTCCGGCGCAGGAGCGTTTCTCGGCGCCATCACCATTGCTTACGTCACGCTCATTCGCCGGCGCGGCCTGTTCGTGGTTCGCGCTTCCGCGGGACTCTATGCCAGCATCATCGCGTTTACCTTCTCGCGTAATTTTTATCTTTCCGGATTTTTTCTGACCCTTGCCGGTTACTGCATGATCATCTCCGTGGCGACGATCAACTCGTCGCTCCAGCATCTGGCGGAAAACCAGATGCGCGGCCGCGTGATGAGCATTTACTCCACGGCCTTTCTCGGGCTGCCGCCCATCGGCTGCCTGATCGCCGGCTCGCTGGCGCGCGTGATCAGCGTTCCTCACGTCATCGCCGGAATGTCCGCGCTTGCGCTCCTGGGAAGTTTGGGGGTTTACTGGAGACAGCAAGGGTTGCGGGAGTTGGATTAAGCTCTTTTCTGAAGCTTTTTCTGAAATCCCGAGCCTGCGAGGGATCCCTATAGCAAACAGCGAACCAGGAGGTCTCATCATGCCGCGTCCTAACGCCCGATCATCCTATCTCCTTTGGATAGCTTTGCTGTCTTGTGCCACTCTTGTCCCGCTTCAACTGACAGCGCAACGAAAGGAAACGCCCATGGACCAGCATGTCTCTTATCGCACCGTAAAAGTGGATGGCTTATCCATCTTCTATCGAGAGGCCGGGCCTAAGGATGCGCCGGTGATTCTACTGCTTCACGGGCTTCCCTCCTCATCCCGTATGTTTGAGCCGCTGTTTGCCCGCCTTTCTGATCGCTATCACATGATCGCGCCTGACTATCCTGGCTTTGGACACAGTGACTGGCCCAATCCCAAAGAGTTCGCCTACACGTTTGACCATCTTGCCACCGTCACCGACCATTTCACACAGGCCATTGGGCTCACAAAATACACGCTCTATATGCAGGACTATGGCGGTCCCGTGGGCTTCCGCATGATATTGGCGCACCCTGAGCGGGTTGAAGCGCTCATTATTCAGGACGCCGTGTCCCACAATGAGGGTCTGGGCGCAAACTGGAAGACGCGACGCGCTTTCTGGGCAGACCGCGCGGCAAATGAAAGCGCTCTCCGCACAAATCTGCTGTCATTGCAGACCACGCGGACGCGCCACGTGGGAAACGATCCCAATGTGGAACGCTATGATCCAGATCTCTGGACGGATGAATTCATGTTTCTCAACCAGCCCGGCCAGGCAGATATTCAGAGCGATCTTTTTTATGACTATCGCACCAATGTCACGTCCTACCCGACATGGCAGGCATGGCTTCGCAAAACGCAGCCCAGGCTTCTGGTTATCTGGGGTAAATATGAACAATCGTTTGATCCATCAGAGCCTGAGGCATATCGCCGGGACGTACCGAATGCGCAGGTACATATTGTGGATGGCGGCCATTTCGCTCTGGACACAGCCGCAGACCAGATTGCAGAGCTTGTCCGAGGGTTTGTAACAAAATAAGAACATAAGAGCAAAACCTTTAACCACAAAGGGCACGGAGGAACACAAAGGAACACCGGGATGCCCTGCCGTGATACGAAACGGCCCCAAATTGCAGATGAATGCGCGTGCCCTCAGGATCACGAGCTAAAAGGACAAATTTCTAGTCCTAGATCGCATGGACTCCAAACATCCATCCTTGCTACCATCGCCGCATGAAGAAGGCCAACTCCCCCAAACGCAACCCAGCAGCTAAGAACAACGCTCCCAAAAAACGCGCTGCCAGGAATCGCACCCCAAAGCCTGCATTGCCGAAGCTGGCGGCTCCCAAGACCGTTGACGAATATTTTGACCGCCTGCAGGAGCCCGGCCTGAGCGCGTTATACAAGATGCGCGAGGCCATCCGGTCCACTGTGCCACCGGAAGCCGTGGAGTTCATCAGCTACGGGGTTCCGGCGTTCAAGCTCAAGCGAGTGCTGGTCTGGTATGCGGCGTTCGCGAACCACTGCAGCCTGTTTCCTACCAACGCGGTGATTGTGGCGTTCAAGGACGAGCTGAAGGGCTTCTCCACATCCAAAGGGACGATCCACTTTCCGCTGTCGAAGCCCATGCCGGTTGCATTGATCAAGCAGCTGGTGAAGACGCGCGTGGCGCAGGATGCTAGCGGAGTGAGACGGCGGCAGAAGTGATT